>NZ_CP169723.1:0-4800000 GCF_059130585.1 Paenibacillus sp. JNU01
AATCAGGGGTTTTACACGGCATTACGCAACACGTTGGTACTAAACATGCTGGATTTATTGGTTTCCTTCCCGGCGCCGCTTATACTGGCCATCTTATTATTCGAGCTGAAAAAGGCTTGGTTCAAAAAGATGGCACAGACGTTGCTCTACATTCCACACTTTATCTCATGGGTTATTATTGGAGGGATCGTGCTTCAGGTTTTCGGAACGCAGTCCGGTTTCATCAACAATATCTTGATGAGCATGGGGTTTGATCCATTGCCATTCCTTTCAGACAAAAACTATTGGCTCTTCACGTATCTTGCGGTAGGCGTGTGGCAGAGTGCAGGGTGGGGAACGATTCTGTATCTGGCATCCCTGACAGGCATTAACCGGGAACTGTATGAAGCGGCAGAAGTGGATGGAGCAAGTCGGCTGCGCAGAATCTGGCACATATCCTTGCCCGGCATCAAAACGACGATTGTTACCTTATTGATCATCAATGTCGGCAACATGATCTCCATCGGCTTCGACCGACCGTTTATTATCGGAAATATGGCTGTACGTGAATACTCGGATGTGCTCAGCACGTTTGTCTATCGTGTCGGTTTACAATCTGGTCAGGTCACGCTTGCAACAGCTGTAGGTTTGTTCCAGGCCTTAGTTGGACTTGTCTTCATACTCGGAGCAAACTATACGTCCAAGAAATTAACCGATGAGAGCATTATGTAGTGGATTTGATTCACATATGATCTGTAAGGAGTGAGTGGGATGTCTGAAAACACGGCGAATCGAATATTCAACACGGTAAACGTCATTCTTATTATCATTACGATGGTGCTGTGTCTTGCACCATTCATTCATATTATTGCGATCTCGCTCAGCTCGAACCGAGCGATCGGTTCAGGTGAAGTTTCCTTTTTCCCCAAAGAGTTGTCCTTTGAAGCGTATAGCAAAGTGTTTGCAGATGGATCGATGATTCGTTCCCTCATCTATACCATTTGGCTGACCGTCCTTAGTACGGTGCTAAGCATGGCGATGACCATTGCAGCGGCATACCCGCTGGCGAAGAGTAACCTGAAGGGACGCAAGTGGTTCATGCTTGTCATTGTGGTGACGATGTTCTTCAGTGGGGGGATTATTCCCGAGTACATTCTGATCAAAAATCTTCATCTGCTCGACAGCACATGGGGGCTTATTCTGCCTGGATTAATTAGTCCGTTCTATATGATCATTCTCATTACCTTCTTCCGAGGTATTCCCGAAAGTCTGGAAGAAGCGGCGGGCATTGATGGAAGCAGCCACTTCGGAACACTGATGCGCATTATCTTGCCACTATCCCTTCCGGTTATGGCAACACTGAGCCTATTCTACGCGGTAGGACGCTGGAATGGTTTCCAGGATGCACTCATGTATATTACCAAGCCTGAGTTATACCCGTTACAATTGAAATTGTATCAGATGATTCAGCAAAACCAGATTACAGAACTGATGCAGAACGAAGGCATTGGTGCCGTTCAGGTCTTGCCTGAGAGTCTGAAAGCAGCCAGCGTTATATTCTCAACATTACCGATCCTGCTGGTGTATCCATGGTTGCAGCGGTACTTTATCAGTGGCGTAATGGTAGGTGCTGTAAAAGGTTAATAGAGGTTGTTCAAAAAGTTCACTTTTGATTACGAATGATGCCTTAGTGGCATCATCAGCATCGAATATGAAATTCAGCCGAAATGTCCGTTGCTCACGTAGTTGTCCTACGCTCCGCTACTCCATTTCTAGCTTAATTCCATCTTCTTGGTACTGAAAACTGATCTTTTTGAACACGCACCTATAGTCTCGGGAGGTCCATGACATGACACAACGAATGGTAGAGAAGATGTCAAAAGAACAGCAGTATCTAGTGAATCAGTCCATGTTGATGATGGATAGCTTCTATGACAAGGAAATGGATCTGCTTCGCAGTTTCGAAGAAGAGGATTCATCGCAACACAGCACACGAGCCAGTGCACATTATGCGCTAGGGTTGTTGATTCGAAATGAACCTGGTGATGTGGAACGCGCGATACGAGTGTTCCACAAGGTGCTCGATGTTCAATATGACGCTCCGGATGAGATCTATCACGGAACCTTCGCGACCCGACCTAATGATGTGCATCCACCAGCGGGTCACTATGCTTGGAAATCTTTTGCGCCAGGCACAGCCTATTTCCTGGAACGCACCTTTGAGAAGGTGTCTGCGCAGTTTATCCATAAACTACGGGAAGATGGCTCTCTACTCACAGAGACGGCAGATCCCAAACAACTGAAACGTCTGTTTCATTCGGCAGTGAATCAGGTACTGCCACCGGTCTGGATCAGTTATGATCCCAACTGGCGCGAGTTTATCGCTTGTGTCTGTGTGGTCGTAACTGCCGAATTCTCTGAACTTATGCCAGATACACTCATGAAACGGATGGACCATGCCATGGAATTGGCTGTTCAAGGGTCCATAGAACGAAGGTTATCCGACGTAATCCCCATGAACACCAATATTGAGTTAATGCATATTTTCATCACCCACTATTACGGCCATCGCTTGAACCGAACAGAATGGATTCAGCATTCGGATGAACAGGCAGAGGGAATGATGAAGGAGTTTGAGCAGTACGACGGTACATTCGCTGAATTCAATACGACAACGTATTACGGGGTGGATCTCTCCGTGCTTGGCATGTATCGAAAGTATGGACTCACTCAACGTTTAGTTGAAATTGGACACCGGATTGAACACGGGCTGTGGAATAACATTGCACTATATTACAATGCGAACCTGGAGAATCTCTCCGGCCCATTCTCTCGGGCGTACGACATGGAGATGCGAGAGCATAGTTCGATCGGTGTATTTATCTATCTTTTGCTCGGTGAAGGCTATGAATATCTGGCAGGAATCAACTGTGAGTCAGGTCATGATCCACTGATTGCGCTCCTTGGGGTGGATGTGCCCGCGGAAGCCGTGCCTTATTTCAAGGCTCATCAAGCGGATCGGCTTGTGCAGAAACAGTTCATGGAACTGTGTGAGCGCAATGATCCAACGTCCAATCGGAATCTATGTACGGCCAAAGCATGGATTGGTGAGGACCGGATGATCGGAGCCATGTCGGGAAGTGTGAATACCAACGGCCAGATGCATCCCGCCACAATTCACTGGCAGACGGAGACGGGGGAGCGTTATTATCTCCGCTTGATCCGCCGTGAGGTAGGCGAGGGGTGGAACAGTCATCTGCGCGGAGTGACGTTTGATGCGGATCTCACGCCAGATTCGTTAACCATTGATGTCGCATTGGATACAGAGGAAGAAATCGACGTTTATTTTGAAATCAGAGGGCCTTCCCTTCGTCAGGAGGATATTACGCCAGCGTTATGGCAGTTCCCTGGACTTACGTGTACCGTGAAGACTGAGGCGCCTGAACCATCCGTATTAATGTACTCGAATCACGCGGAGATCATCTATCGATATGTGCCTGGAAGGACTGCGAACAAGATGAGATTTGAATTGACCCTTCGTGAAGACAATGGACAGAGGAATGAATAGATAGAGACAGATAGAGATAAATGGAATATGAATAGGGATGAAATGAGAGGCAGGAGGAACAATCATGTACACGGACAAGCAGGAATATTCGTTTTCAACATGTTGGAACATCAAACGTCATACGACCGGACAAGGCATGATTGAAGAAATCAAATCTCTTGGATTCAGACAGGTTGAACTGAACTACAACGTCACGGAAGAGATGCTGAAGACAATAGAACCGATGATTGAACGAGGAGAAATCGGTGTATCCAGTGTGCATAATACATTTCCGCATGTGACTGATCCAGATTATGGGACGGATTCCGTCCTGCTCGGATTCGATGATGAGCCGCGCCGCAAACGAGCGATTGAACTGTTACTTCGCTCTGCCGAGTATGCACATCGTTATGGCGCCAAGGCTGTTGTTGTACATCCGGGTGAGGTTCCGTTTGAATACAATATAGATGAAGCGTTGAAAAAGATATACCACGATCAAGGGCCGGACTCCCCGGCGTATCAATCTTTATGGCAAGAGATGCTGGAGAAGCGGGAAGATGGCAGCGCACATTACCTGAGCCGGATTCAGGAGAGTCTGGAAGAGGTATGTGACTTGTCGGAGCAGCGGGGATATGGAGTGAATTTTGGTATTGAGACTCGTTCACGCTGTTATCAGATGCCGACTTTGCATGAAGCGGGAACGATTATTGGACGCATGAAGGGCGCGCCGCTTGGTCTATGGTACGATATTGGTCACGGCATGATGATGGATCGAATGGGACTGTACGATAATGTACGTGAGGCTAACGCGTTGATTGATCACGTGGTTGGCGTGCATATTCATGAAACCGTAGGGTTGGCAGATCATTGGTGTCCGTACATTCATAGTAAAGACATGACTTTCTTTGATTCATTTTTGGATATTATCGACCGTTCACCAGTGAAAGTATATGAGCTGAAGGCCGCTTGTACACCGGAAGAGATTGATGAAAGTCATGGAATGATTACGTCTCGCATTGCTGAACGTCATGCGGCGCGTCAGCGCGGATAAAGGGAACAAGTATATTTTATGCTCAGCACATATGTTGGGAAATGTTCATCTTACGGATGGACTGGGTTATGAGAGGCTATTAAATGAAAAAGGGATCAGTTTCATCGGCCTGTGAGGCTTGGTGAGACAGATCCTTTTTTTATATTTGGAGAGCTAACGAACCTGACACACCCTATTTCAAGTATATGAGCCATATTAAAATCGTAACGAATCTGAGACAGCTTATCTCTTTATTTTTAGCGCATTGCTGCCAATTTGTACTCGTATTCGGCCGCTTAGTGTTGCTGAGGTTCGTTAGAATTTCTATGTCAGTTCAAAACAGGTAATAAGGTGCCTCAGATTCGTTAGAGTTCAAGAAGTAAGTCACAACTTGGAGAGAGTTGCGTTTATTCTACCTATTATCAAAGCAAGATGAGTGAGTTATTTCTTTTTACTTGTACATTCGTCGTTCAAGTTCGACATAGGCAGTCGCAGGATCATCACTGGAATTATCAATATAAGCGACGGATGAAGCAGGGAGCGGCCAGGCTACTTCTTTTCGGACGAGAGAAGCTGTGAAGGCATCCCAGTTTGCAAGTTTCCATTCATCCAATGGAGATTGTCTTGCTGTGATCCGTTTGTGATACAACGCTTCATTCTCCAAATAAATATAGGCCACCCGTACATCCGTATCTTCCAGAGAACGTCCAATCCGTGCAAGTTCCTGAGCAATCCAATCTGGGGTACCAATTTCTTTGGTAAACGGGCCCACAACAATTGTATCAATACCCAACTGAACGTTATCCAGAGCGGCGTCCATGGTAATACGATATCCGAGATCACGGCACAACTTCTTGTATTCAGGCGAATCTCGATCGGATGGATCAAGTCCCTGAAGGGTCATAATTGCCTCAGCCGCGGGACGAAGCAGAATATCCATATCGAAGAAAGCTGCTTTATATTTACGGGAAAGGGCTTTGGCAAGGGTGGTTTTGCCACTTCCGGCCCCGCCGAGAAAGAAAATTAGTTTGCTCATGAATGTAATGCCTCCTTAACTAGATTCAAAAAATAAGATATGTAATTGAGTTATACGAATAGATAGATTCTAGAGTACGTGAATGAAAGGACTTGTTCATTTTAACATAAATAAAGAAGCATGTTAGCTAGACAGAAAAGGAAGGATAAGGTAATATCATACCTAGTTGTTCTATGCATAGGTTTCCGATGTATATGATCAGAAGAGATTTAAAAGTATGAAAAGGAAGGAGTGAGCGCGTTGCAGGTTAACAAACAAATGATTAAGGGTAGTACCGAGACATTAATCCTAACTTTATTGAAGGGACGACCGTTGTACGGTTACGAATTAATTAAGGAATTACATCGTCAATCTGAGGGTGTGTTTAATCTGAAAGAGGGCACGTTATATCCTATTTTGCATGCCATGGAGATTGAAGGATGGGTAGAGTCGTACTGGATGGAGGTTGAAGGCCGTAAACGTAAATATTATTCGATTCGTGACAAGGGCACAGAGGCCTTAGAAAGTAAAAAAGCGGAGTGGAATTTGTTCCGTAGAGCTGTGGATCGGGTGCTTGGGGAAGGAGGCCTGACATGACGAATCGAGATGAACGAATTCAGCATTATCTTGATCACATGTGTGTTCAGGTGAAAGCTCGCGAAGTACATAACGACTTGCGTGATGAGTTGGGTAACCACATGGAAGAGATGATTCTGGACAAAGAACAAGAAGGTTATTCAGAAGAAGAAGCAATTGCATATGCCATTGAACAGATGGGTGATCCAGTTATTGTAGGCAAGAGTATGCACCGGTTACATCGTCATCGAATGCATTGGGGGCTGTTAACGGGACTTGCCAGTTTGCTAATCATTAGCCTGCTGCTGACATGGATTTATACGACAAATATCTCAGTTGAAAGGTTTCAGTTTTTGTATAAAAGTCATTTGATCTACACTATTTTTGGTTTAATACTGATGGTGTTTTTGATGTATTTTGATTATCAGAAATGGAAAAAATATGCCTGGTGGATCTATATTTTGTTAAGTGGTATGTTGTGGATTAATCCGCTGGTATCACCGTCTGATTATGGTGTACAACGGTTCTGGAGCGTATTTGGGTTAACCATTGATCTCACGACGATATCCATGTGGGTATTGCCCCTCGCCATAGGTGCGATTATGCTGGATAAGCTGCGTACGAAGTGTGACGTACAATCCGTCTCAACTTATATTCTTCTTGTGGCTTTGCCGTCTTTTAGCCTGTTACAAGCTTCAGATTGGGTACGATTGTTTCCATTCGGAACAGCAACTATTATCTTGTTTGCCTGGATTACACGAAAATGGCTGTATACATTTGTAGGGGCTGCAATTGCGGGACTTATCACTATGATGCAATTGTTATTGAGTGGTGAGTACAGGCGGTTTGAGAGACTCACTGCCGTGTTTAATCTCCAAAATGACCCGCTAGGACATGGTAGCTATAACCAATCAATTATGAGTATTCTTCATTCCGCCGGGTGGTGGGGAAACGGTTCTGCGACTTCTTTTGACCATCACTTTAAAGGGTATTATATGGACTACCCTGGTGTAATGTTTATTGATGTATTTGGTTGGTTAGCAGGCATCTTGTTGTTGTTTGGTATCGTATGGTTTCTTGCTAGTATGCTGAAAATGCTACCTCATGTACTCGATGAATTTGGTCGCATGATCGTGTTTAGTATTACAATGATGTTCGCATTGCAAATGTTTTACTCGCTGGCGATGACTACGGGAAAGGTTCCAGTTGTTAGCGTTACTTTCCCTTTTATTGGTTTCGGTTCTCATCTGATCTTAGAATACGCCATGATGGGTTTACTTCTTGGAGTATATCGACGCAAAGACACTATTTCGTTGAGAAAGAAGCCTCGACAGCCGATCACGACAATGTCAAAATAATTTTAAAAGACGCTCGATCGGATGGTACCACTATATAAAATAATATAATACGATGTTTAATGAGCATTCACGGAAACCAGATATGACGCAGGTTCACCCAGCCCTGGCTGTTAAAAGATAGACCACGCACGGAAGGCAGATAAGCAGTCTCTACCGGTTTTTCAGATAAATGGAACAGTAAATTCTGACCGACCAAGAATTGTTCAATTCGGTCTAATGCAGAAGTTCGATCTGCTGCATTTGGTGAGGCGACGATAGTTTGCAAAATCTCATGAATCGTCATCCGAGCAGAATCTTCCAGATGCTCAGATAACGTGGAGTAGAGATCATACCTTCGCAGTTCTTCGTCCCTGTCCCGAATGAGCGAGAAGAGAATCAGATCAGATTCCAGCCGCAGATTTCCTTTGAATTGCTCCATCGCAGCAGTACGAACAGTACAGGAAAAACCGTTCCGCTCCAGTATGGACGCCAGATGTTGGGCATCCCTGCGATACTGTGGAATGGTTGCAATGTGCAGGGAGACGGGACCAGTCGAAGTGAGTCGTTTGGTATTCTCTCCAAGTCCCTCATGCTCAACCATCTCCGTATTCACCTTACTAAAATCAGGTACCAAAACCTCAGAGTCATCTATATGTCGGTCATCTTTATACATTTCAGCAAGGCATGACTGGATGTGTGCTCTTACTTCCGGATCGTTTAACGGTCCGGTTTTTTGCGTATTACATGTGAGTAATTTATGAACCATCACACCTGCACTAATCTGGGTCCAATCTGCACCTTCGGACGAAGATGGATTATGAACAAGATGGAAGAACGGAGTTTCGATCTCTTGACTATCGTCCATTTTGGCCGAGGCACTCCACGGAATTTGCAGGATATCTACCCGGTCCATATGTGCTCTACCCTGAAAATACGATGAAAAGGCTTCAAGTCTGCACAAGTGATCATCCCAGGCCGTGACCTTGAACGGTCCCGTCCCGACAGGTTTTTGCATTGCATGCAGATCACCCGTATGCCTCATCCTCTGTTCGTGTGTTCCCGGTGAGGGTACAATCGCCGCACGACTTGTTGTAAGAAAGGACAAAAATAATTCGTGAGGTTTTTTAAGCCGGAAACACACGGTTAAAGGACCTACCGCTTTAATAGATAGAATCTGTTTACTCACATCACGGTACAGTGTTCGGAGGTCTGTAGATTGCAACCGTTCAAACGTATGCACAATATCATGAGACGTCAGCATCTGACCATTGTGAAATGTAATACCTTTTCGTAAATAAAACGTCCAGGTCTGTCGGTCTGCACTAACATCCCAAGTATGAGCGAGGCAGGGGAGAATTTCCCCTTTTTCACCACGTTGAACCAACCCGTCAAAGACATGGCTGGTCACAAAGGATTCAGCCAACAGATTAATGTACAGCGGATCAAGCGCATGAAGCTGTTGGCGCAGGGGTAGCCGTAGTGTATCAATCTGCTCATTATTGGTGCCGGCTTCCGTATGATGTCCCGAATACCCGAGCAACCACTGGTTTAGATGATCCTGCATGGTTGTTGAACTGGAGAATGCACTCACCTGCTCGGCAGCTTCCTGCAATTCCCGGCGATTCATGGCTTGCATCATGTATTCAGCCGCGATTTGATCGGCCGGAACAAGCAAATTCAGTGATGAACGACGACCGCGGCCACGTTGGGAAACCCAACTAATCCAGTCATGAGCAACCATCTTTTTGACAATCGTTAATGTATTACGATGCGTGCATTCGAGCAATTCAGCGAGGTCGGCAAGCGTAAGTTCATGTTCTGTATGATGACCGTATTGGCGATGTAACAGCAGATATTGCTGATGTAATTTCAAAGTGATGATTCCCTCCTGGAGGTAAACTCTGACGTATTCCTCTAAAATAAGAAGTTTTATCGTTTTTAATTTCTATTTATATTCCTATTTTATCATCTAGAATATAGCATAGAAAGGTTAATGGAGGTTTTTCCCATGATTGATAAAATAATGGCTTCACCGTATCGTGCTCTAATCACGCTACTGTCTGCATGGATACTTGCTATCATTCACCAGTATTTATTCTATGGTAATGATTTGGGCGTATCGTATCCGATCTTTGTCATTCTCTTATACGTGTTTATGTATCTGTTTGCACGGGATCGTATGAGGTCTTTCCGGTGGATTGATGCTTTTGTGGCGGGTGTTGTGCTGTTGTTGTCGCTAACGTTCCTCTTATATGACAACGAACTGCTGCGTGTACTTAATTTTCTAGTTGTACCGGGCCTGATCATCTTACATATGACGTATCTAATGGGTAGAAAACAGAAGCAGTGGTGGGAGATCGGGTTGATTGGTACGGCGATTGACCATTTACTGCCTCAAGCCATACGTCATTGGGGGACTGTTGGGGCCCTTGCTGTGAGAGCAGGGGGGCGTGGCATAGGCAAATCACAGAAAACAGTTGTTTTTAAAGTGCTCATCGGTCTTGTGGCATCTTTGCCTATTCTTATTGTTGTGATCACGTTATTGTCATCCGCTGACGGGGTCTTCGATCAATATTTATCCGGTTTCCCGGAGTGGTTAAATCAACTGGCTTTTACACCAGGACTGCCAAGAATCATCTGGATGTTCATCGGAGGTATATTGTTATTCGGTTATGTATGGGGATTTGTCCAGCCGATGCAATATGAGACAGAGAAGAGAGAGAATGCACATTGGAAAAGTGGAGCAGCAACCACGCTTGATAAGCGTGATCACACTTATATATACTCTCCTGTGGATCCACTCCCTAAGGGTCAGGTTACGAATAAAATTACACCCGAGCCCGAACGCACTCCGGTTCTTCGAGGACCATTCAGATTGGACCCCATCATTGTGGGCACCATGCTGATCGTCATCAACTGTGTGTACGTTATGTTCGTACTTGTGCAGTTTTCGTATCTGTTTGGTGCCGGAGAGGGACATCTTCCGGTAGATCTGTCATACGCTGAGTATGCGAGAAGTGGGTTTGCGGAGCTGATTCTCGTTACGGGTATTAATTTCTTTATTCTTATTGTTGCATTGCAATTCACACGTCCGAGTGGAAAAGTAGGCATGATCGTGCATCAGGCACTTCTCCTGATTCTGGTCAGCTGTTCAGCAATCATGTTGTATTCCGCGTTTATGCGGCTAAATCTGTATGAACAGGCATATGGATATACGTACATCCGGTTCCTGGTACACGCATTTATGATCTTTCTCACACTTCTGTTGCTGATTGCCGGCCTTCGTATACGTTATACGTCGATTCCGTTGATCCGTTGGTATATTGTGCTCGCACTGACTGCATATGTTGCCGTCAATTATGTGGGCATGGATCGCAGGATTGCCGAATTGAACATAGAACGTTACCGTCAAACTGGCAATATTGATGCATCCTACCTGGCAGGTCTATCGGCAGATGCGACTCCGTTACTTCGAGAGTTTGCTCTGAAGGAGTACCCGGATCTCAAGAGAGAAATGCTGGAACGTCAAGCCTATCTGGAGAGGGATACATCCAATCGTTCCTGGCCTTCCTATAACGTTGCAAAACACAGAGCTGAGCTAGAAATGTCCAAATTGAGAACGGAATAGTTGAATACTGGCTATTTTCACGAACGGATTTATGCAAAAACAATATGTAAGTGTTATAATATAAAAACTAACCTATAAAGGGGGTGAATCCCTTGTTTGAACTGCACGAGTTATTACCATATTTATTCTCGATTGGACTCATCTTCACCGTCAGTTATGCCTATATTGCCCATCTTCATTGTGGCATGACGGAGTACTGGGTGGAAGGTGGCGTCGGTGGTGGACTTGAACCTGTACTTCCCGCCCTGTGTTTGGACAGACAGCACAGACAGGAAGACTGGAGCCGCATGATTAGACGAAGAGAAGCGCCCGATGAAGATGAACCAGATTGTCATTCCTCGTTGAACGATTGGTCAACAAATCAACGAGGAGGATATATATGGAACATAAGACGAACAAGGGATTCACGTTTACATCGGGCAAGGGACGGATCTATGGCCTGATTGCTATTTTGTTTGCAGTCATGCTGCTTGCCGGATGCAGCAACAACGTGTCGGAGATTACCTCATCGACACCGGGATTTTTTAACCATTACATTGTATTTCCACTGTCGTATCTGATTCAGCATATTGCCACCATATTTAATGGAAGCTATGGGGTGGCGATTATTGTGATCACGCTGGTCATTCGTTTAGCACTGTTGCCATTGATGATGCGTCAAGCGAAGTCCCAGCAGGGAACACGAGTCATCATGAACGCCATGAAACCCGAGATGGATGCCCTCAAGAAAAAATATGAAGGCAAAAATGACCCTGCTGATAAGCAAAAGCTGTCTCAGGAAACGATGGAGCTATACAAGAAACATAAGTTCAATCCGCTGAATATTGGTTGCTTGCCGATGCTCATTCAGTTGCCTATACTTTCAGGTATTTACACGGCTATCCGACTTACACCGGAGTTGTCCTCACATTCGTTCCTGTGGTTCAAACTGGGTGCACCGGATTACGTGCTCGCTGTGGTGGTCGCGGTCATTTATCTGATTCAAGCGAAGGTATCCCAAGCTAATATGGCGCCTGAACAGCGAAAACAGTTTGCCATTATGGGATATCTCTCCCCATTAATGATGGCATTCTTTTCTCTAACAGCCCCTGCAGCCATGCCGCTCTATTGGACGGTTGGGGGTTCGTTCCTGGTACTACAGACGTTATTATTCCGCAAGATGTACCCTGTAGAACACCCGCAGGAGCCTGTAATAGTGGAAGTGAGTCAGAAAAAGAATAAAAAATCTGGTTCATCCAAATCTACTCGGAAACCTGCAAAGTCGTAGAAAAAGATATGGACGTAATCATTGCATCGTCAAGATATTTAGTACGAACGTGTTGTACGTTGCAAAAGCCTAAGAAAGAAGCCGATCCTTTAGGATCGGCTTCTTTGTATTCAAGAAACGAAGTAGATTAAATGTACTCGCATTCTATTGAGCAGCTATTCATCTGTTCCGTCACGTCATATTGCCGGTTCATTCGACAGTTGGAAACGGGAAACGAAATACCAGATGAGCTCTCGACGTGAGGATACCTTGGTTTTGGCGAAAATCGATTTCAAATGATCCTGAACGGTGTAGACAGAAATATGCATCGCTGCAGCAATCTCTTTGGACGAATAGCTGCGAAGCACATAACCCAGCAGTTCCCGTTCTCGACTGGATAATCCATGGCTCTCGGCAAGCAAGGGCAGCAAATCCTGCGGCATCGCCTGCTCCAAACGAATAGCGATCTGATCTGGTCCTGTAATCTGTTGCATAAGACTGGCATGAAGTATGAGGTAACGGCCATCCGGAAGCTGGATACAGACTTTGGAGGGCGATTTGGGAGTGAGTTGAGTATCGTCAGCCTGTTCTACCCGATTCTTGCGCTGCAAGTGCGAACTCACTGCACGTACCGGGCGGGGCAGAACATCCGGCCCTATATGTTCCAGCATACGCAATTGGGACAGCCAATACTCTGCCGGGGCGTTCAGGGATAAGAGCTGGAACGTATCCGAGGTGATCATAATCCCGGGTTCCTCAGGACTTCCACTCGTGATTTCCTCCACAAGGGTCAGACTTGTGGACCGCAGCATCGATGCAATCGAAGCAGTCCAGGTCTGAATCAGCAACCGTTCTTCTTCTGTAAAAAAAGAATTCTCAGTCTTGCGATACAGCGTCAGATATCCCCAACAAGCGTCTCCACTGACGAATACGGCGCGCAGTTCATCACCGAACCCCGCTGGCTGAAGAATGTTGATATAACGTGGGCTTTGTTCATGCTGTGCGTTTATGGCCGTGTGAAGTGTAGCTGTATGTTCACCACTGCGAATTAACTCAGCGTATTTATGTATATCTTCTTCCATGTATTCATTGATGAATAACCGATCATGAATAGCTTCAATGCCTTCTTCTGTCACAGCTCCAGTGGAGAGAAGAGTCAAAGGATCCACGGTGGTGAAACAGTATGCGTCGTACGGTACAACCGATTGGATCTGTTTGAGAACAGCTTCCCGGTAGGTACGTGAGGTCCAGGTTCCTTTTTCAAGAGAAGTGATAAGTCTGTGGCTCCGGTCAATAGGTGATGTCAACAAGGTTTCTCCTCTCTCTATGCGAATATCCCAATGTTCTGGGATTGTAGGCTCAGCGTATCCTTCTATAATGAAATTAGACGAACAACGAGTCAAGTCTAACTTCAATTCAAGAGGAGTGCGGTGCCCATGAATCACAATCCATCACCGATGAGCTGGGAAACAGCAGATGTTCATCGTTACGAACAATCGATAGCCTTGAAAATTCCGGGTTATTCTCATATGCATGATCTAATGGAACGGCTGCTTGCAGCATGTTTTGCGGATAACAACGAAATTCATATACTTGTTGCTGGAGCTGGAGGGGGAAAAGAATTAGCTCTGATGGGTTCACGCCATTCCAACTGGATGTTCACGGGAGTAGATCCCTCGCTGCCGATGCTGCAACTTGCTGAGAAACGAGTCGCGGAAGCGGGTATTGGCTCCAGAGTGACGCTGCAACCTGTCACGGTTGAAGCATTGCCAGAGGCTGTTTTATATGATGGGGCGACAAGCATGCTCATGTTGCATTTTCTTCAAGGGATGGAGGCCAAACGAGCATTCCTGACAAGTCTGGCAGCGAGGCTTAAACCGGGTGCACCACTGATCATTGCGGCTGTAAATGCCGATCTTCGTTCTCCGGCACATTCAATCATGATGCAAGCTTGGCAGGATCACATGCTCAGTGTGGGTGTGCTTCCTGAAGAGTGGGAGCGCTTTGCTGCTTCCCTGGGCCGTGAATCCGATCCAATATGCTCTGAAGAGATGACTCAGCTACTGACCGAATGCGGTTTCTCACATATTACACGTTACTTCGGGGCGTTCTGGGTGGAGGGGTATTATGCAATTCGAAACTAACGTGAAGCCTATGAAAGATCAGATCTGGGTCGTTGGCGGTTATGGTCAAGTAGGGCAGATGATATGTACTCAACTGGGACGTTTGTTCCCGGGGAAAGTATGGGCTGCGGGTACACGCATGAACCGTGCGGAAGAATTCAGCAGGTCTACAGGTGGTGCGGTACTGCCGCTACAACTAGATGTGACCAAACCTGTGGAGCCGTCCATGCTACGGTCTGTGAAGCTGGTCATCATGTGTGTCGATCAGAGTGATACCCGGTTTGTTGAATCCTGTGCACAAGCCGGAACCGATTATATTGATATTTCTGCAAAGTATGATTTTCTCGCTCAGGTTGAACAGCTGCACACCACAATGCAACATTCCAAATCGACCGCAATACTCAGCGTTGGACTATCACCGGGAGTAACAAACTTGCTTGTACGCGAAGCGACCATGCATATGGATCAGGTGGAGGAAGCAGACATTACCGTGATGCTGGGACTTGGAGAGAAACACGGAAAAGCAGCCGTGGAGTGGACGGTTGATCAGATGAATGCCACCTACCAGGTGATGCAAAAGGGCAAGCCTACGGAGGTGCAAAGTTTCGGAGATGGCAAAAGGATCGATTTTGGAGCGGAATTGGGTAACCGGAAGGCGTATCGATTTAACTTTTCGGACCAACACGTGGTTGCTCGGACCTTACGTATTCCAACCGTATCGACCAGACTATGCCTGGATTCCCGCTGGATCACAACATCCATGGCAATCTCCAAACGTATAGGGCTGTTTTCCCTGCTGCGTATCCCGTCTATTCGGAATGGAACAGTGAAGGCCTTTGGTCTTATTCCTGGAGGAGAGCCGATGTATGCGGTCAAGGTCGATGCCATTGGGTGGGAAAATGGGGAACGAATCCGCGTCGAACAATTGCTTGTTGGCGATAAGGAAGCAGATGCAACAGCAGCCGTAGCAGCAGCTGTGGCCGAACATGTATATAAAATAGAGTCAGCTTTGCCGCATGGTGTGTTTCATATCGAACAGATTCTCTCGTTGCAGGACATTCAGGATGCACTTCATACGCCACTAAAGGTGACGACCAGGATCACCTAGTTTCATATTCTTTTGCTGGCACCCTCCGATCTGCTATGATGTAACAATAATCATGGCATGAATGGAGGGAGATCATGAACTGCGTTGCTGTATTACCTTATTACAAAGTACAGAGAGAAGTGACGGGTCTCGCCCAAGAGATTGAAGTGAATGCCCGTTCGATGATTCTGTATTCAGATAAAATCGTGACCAAATACCGTGAGTTCAACATCACGGAAGTGTTTGATATGTCATTTCGCCGTATGGGTAATGAAGGTGGATTTTTCTATCTGCACACGAGCACTGGAGTATATCCATATATGGTCGAAATTGATCCCAAACCTTTTATACAAAGTTTCAGAAAGATGACGATTCAAAAATTAAAATGACTTGACCTTGCCGTTACGTGAAGGCTTAACCTCGGATATGGAAGGAACGATAACCAATTCAGAGGAGCTGTGAATGTAATGAGTATACTGATTCAGCAAGCTACGATTCTAACGATGAAAGATGCCGATGCCCCCTTTACGGGGGATATTCGTGTTGAAGGAGATCGCATTACGCAGATTGCTGACCACATTTTGCCTCAACCGCAAGATGAGATTATTGATGGCCGCCATAAGATTGCCATGCCGGGTCTCATTAATGCCCACCAACATACACCAATGAGCCTGCTCCGGGGATTCTCGGATGATCTGAAGCTGATGGACTGGCTCGAACGCAAAATGCTGCCTGCTGAAGCGCGGATGAACCCGGAAGATATCTATTGGGGAGCTAAGTTATCCATCGCCGAGATGATCCGTTCGGGTACCACTGCCTTTGCCGATATGTACATTCATATGAACGAGATTGCCGAAGTGGTCAAGCGAACAGGTATCCGGGCATCGCTCACACGCGGAATGGTATTCATGGAGGACGATGGGGGACGCAGGTTGCAGGAAGCGATTGATCTTGTAGAGCGCTGGTCTGGAGCCGCCGATGGGCGAATTACAACCATGTATGGACCCCACTCTCCTTACACATGTCCCGTAGAGCCACTCCGTGAAGTCATTGCTATGGCTGTCAAGGAGGATATCCCGCTGCATATTCATCTGGCTGAGACGAAAGAGGAAGTCGTGAAGATTCGTGAACGTTATGGCATGACCCCAACGGAGTATTTGGAAGAGGCGGGGATATTCGAACAGGCACATGTGTTGCTTGCGCATGGTGTGCACCTCAATCGAAGAGACATCAGCAGATTGAAGGGTATGCGTGGTGGTGTAGCACACAATCCGGTCAGCAATCTGAAGCTGGGGTGTGGAATCGCTCCGATTACCGAGATGTTGGCCCAGGGGATTAACGTGGGGATCGGAACCGATGGAGCGGGAAGTGCCACAACCGTGGATATGTTCGAGGAGATCAAAGCAGCGACTTGGTTGCAAAAGCTGGACTACGGCGATCCCACACGCTTGCCAGCCAAGGACGTTCTACACATGGCTACACGCGGAAGTGCTATTCTGCTTGGTTTACAGGATGAAGTGGGTGTACTTGAGGTGGGGCGCAAGGCGGATCTGATCCTGATCGATCTGGCGAAACCACATCTTCAACCGGTACATGAAGTAGAATCGTTACTGGCTTATAGTGTAAACGGTGCGGATGTGGATACCACGATTGTGAACGGTCAGATCCTCATGCAAGGCAGGAAGTTGTTAACGATTGATGAGGATGAACTCTACCGTGAGGTGAAGGTTAGAGCCAAAAGGATTGTTGAGGGAATTTAATTTTTAGTGAATTTAATCCAAACTGGAAAAATATTTGTGCTCAAAACGCTATGGAGGCTTACTCCATGGCGTTTTTTGTCGAATTACAACTGGGAATAGTTCCATGGTCCTGTTCAGAATTGGTTCAGAATGACTCGTTATACTGAGCGTGTAGTTGTTCAAATTAGAAATGTACACGAGGAGGAACATGAATTGAAGGGGAAACAAAACAAAAAACGGCTTAAGCCAATATTGAAAAAAAGCATGTTGACTGCGCTCGGATTGGGCATTGCATTGCCTATAGGTGGAACGCTTCCGCAGGCTGACGCAGGTGCAATTGGTCCGGTAATAAACATTTCACAACCTGTTCTTAATGATGGCATCAACTGGTTAAGTTATTCATCGAAACCAAATGATCCTTCTTTACGCGATGTGCCCATCGAGGTGACCATCAATAATATCATCAGAATCAATCTAAGTACACAATTTCGATCCGATGAGTATAGCCCGCCTACAGCCAGCTCAAGTGATAGCAGTATCGCTGAGGTGTATGTAGAAACCAGACAAGATGAGAATATGCCAACACCTGAGAGCACATTGGTGGTTATTCCTCGCCAAAGCGGCAAAATCAGCATCGAATTAAAAGCGAATTATATGATCTCTGGTGCACCAGAGACTGTTACGGATAACATTGAGCTTTACATTAGTAAAAAAGGGGATGTAAATGCAGACGGAAAAGTGAATTCCCTGGATGCATCTGACCTTTTCAGTTATCTTCGTAACATGATGACTCGCCGCAGCTTTTCTTATGTAGAGATGAACCGAATGGATGTGGATCGTAATATGGAACCCACTCTGGGGGACATGGATGCTTTGTTAAAAGGATACAAAGGCAAAACACTTGGCGGAAAAAACAATGACTATGTGTTGACCTTCAAGCAAGTAGATGATGCGCCGTATGTACTAAATGGTGAATTGATGAATGCCATGTTAATTGGAAATGAAATTGGGGTTCGTCATTATATAATGGATATTGATTACAATGATTCCCTTAATACTCCTTCTTACCAGTGGTACCGCGCGACAGAAGCTACGGGAGAAGATATGCTGCCAATCGAAGGGGAAACAGGAGCACAGTATACCGTTAAAGAAGAGGACGAAGGTTATTATCTTGTGCTCGAAGTTATTACTCAGTCCACTTGGGACTCCAATACGGAGCCTAGAAAAGTATACATTGTTGGAAAAGAAAAAATACAACACCTTGATTAATTCATTTTTTTTAATTTGGATAAGGAATAACAATACTTTTTCTATCTTTACCATACGATCTATTAATTGATACAGACATGGAGGCTATTACATGTTTCAACCGAAAAAGAAACGTCCCAGAATCAGAAAAACAATGTCGGGTCTCATTGCACTGACATTACTCTCTTCACTCATATTGCCAAATGTAGCTGGAGCAGAGCCGGTAGAAGCAGCTCAAGTACAATTCGCAAATGTAAGCGTACAGGCAGGGCAGAGCGTTCATGTACCTGTTGCATTGAAGAAATCCTATTTCGGAGTGAAAGCTTATAATATGCAGATTGATTATGATACGTCTGCACTGGAAATTGTTCGGATCACGCCTAAATCCATCAACGCCAACACCATATCCTCCAATGAAGAAGGTGTAGCAGATTTCCAGTATGAAATCAATAATGCAGAAGGCTGGGTACGGATCATTTGGGTTGATTTTTCTGGAGGGAACAATCCAATTGTAGATGAACAACAAATGTTTGATATCGAGATCAAAGCCAAAAACAATGCGACGCCGGGAACAAAACAGCTCTCTGTAGATCAAACGGATTCAGAGCATTGGCATTTTACGAATGTTGAACATCAGAGCTACACTCAATTGTCCGGTGGAACCATCACAATTACAGCAGCAAACTCGGGCGGTGGTAATTCTACACCTAATCCAGGTTCCTCCTCGGGAGGGAGCGTATCGCCAACTTCACCAGTGGTTACACCTGTTCCTTCTACTCCAGCGGTAACCAAAGGTGTAGACATCTATGTGAACGGACAGAAACAGGAACAATCTGCTTCGGCTACCACATCAACGGTAAACAATCTGGTTACCACCACTGTTCACGTGGATAATGACAAAGTCATCAATCAGATTGGAAGTGGACTAAGAACACTACTGCTGCCGATTACAGGTACTGGCAAGGATGCGGTCGTTGGTGAACTGAACGGCAAACTGGTTAAAACGATGGAAGGAAGTAATGCCGAAGTTGTGATTCAGACAGACAGTGGTACGTACACCCTCCCGGCAAATCAGATTCAGATTGATCAGGTTCTGAACCAATTCGGAAGCACTGTTCCACTCGAAGATATTACCATTCAAATCGCTATTGCACCTAGTGCTGCATCCAAGCAATCAGCCATTCAGGCCGCAGCGGACACGATGCAGAATACTACGGTGGTTTCAGCTCCAGTTGATTTTGAAGTAAAAGCCATCTGGAATGGACAACAAGTCAATGTGGATCGTTTCAACTCTTATGTAGAACGCTCCATCACATTGCCTGAGGGAGTAGATGGTTCAAAGATTACGACTGGTGTTGTGCTTCAGCCAGATGGCAGTCTTCTGCATGTGCCGACGAAGGTTATCAAAGGAAATGGACAAGATTCTGCTATTATTAACAGCTTGACGAACAGTACTTACGCCCTGATCTATCACCCGACAACATTCAGTGATGTAACGAGTCACTGGAGCCGTGATGATGTACAGGATCTGGCATCCCGTCTGATCGTACAAGGAACCGGTGAGAACGTATTTGCGCCAGACCGGAGTATTACGAGAGCGGAGTTCACGGCTGTTCTGTTAAGAGGTTTGGGTCTGCACTCCCCGATTAGCACAGAAGCGACATCATTCACGGATGTGAAGACAGGCAGCTGGTATGAGGATGAGGTTCAAACTGCCGTGTCCTACGGCTTGATCTCAGGTTATGCTGATGATAGCTTCCGTCCTAACAGCGAAATTTCTCGTGCTGAAGCGTTGACGATTGTGTCACGTGCGATGAAACTGGTCGGTCTGGCACAGGCCGACGCGTCAGAGACAACAAGTCTGCTGAGCACATATAGTGATAGTGCTAAAGTACAGGCTTGGGCTGCAGAGCCGGTTGCTTCGGCAATTAAACAAGAACTGGTACAAGGTGCTGATGGCAAATTGATGTCAGAAGCAGATATTAGTCGTGCGCAATCGGCGGCGATTGTGAAAAGGCTACTGGCAAAAGCCGGATTAATCTAAACGATATAAGTTGAACTAAAGATTATTTACACAGACACTACGATGACAGAATAGTAACGAAATAAGACAACCCGAGTCCTTATATCTGAGGATTCGGGTTGTCTTGCACCTACACTTACTTGAAATGATTTATTTCAAGCAAAGCTGTAGGTGTTTTTTACATATCGTTCTTTTGAACCACTCCTACAGGCCAATGGCCCAGTTCATTATCAGTTCATACAGATTTGGTACGATATGAACATCAAATAGATAGATATTGTGCTTGATCAGGAGAGGAAGAGATCCATATGAAAATACTAGAAGTCAAAAATGTGAAGAAGTCATACACCTTATATGGAAAAGAAAGAGTTCCGGTCCTCCACGGTTTGAACCTGAGTTTTCAGACGGGGGAATTTGTCTCTATCCTTGGTGAATCTGGCTGCGGTAAGTCGACACTGATGAATATCATTGGTGGGATGGATTCCGATTATGAAGGGGACGTCGTTGTTCGTGGCAAGAACTTAAGTGCCATGACAGAGAAGGAAATGGACGATTATCGGAAGAATAATATCGGCTTTGTCTTTCAAAATTTCAATCTGATCCCACATCTGTCCGTCCTCGAAAATGTGACGATTGCGATGCAAATGACGGATACCAATGAAAAAGAGCGAAATCAACGTGCCGTTGAAATATTAACAGAGGTTGGACTGAAGGATCATCTGAACAAACGTCCCAACCAGTTATCCGGAGGTCAGAAGCAACGGGTTTCCATTGCACGGGCTTTATCCAACAATCCGGACATTATTCTCGCAGATGAACCGACAGGCGCGCTGGATCGAGAAAACGGAGATCAAATCCTGGCCCTACTCGACAGCATAGCTCAAAAGGGAATGCTTGTGATCGCCGTAACTCATTCGCAGAAAGTTGCTGACTCCGGTACACGTATTGTGAAGGTAGAAGAGGGGCGCATCAGTGATGATATTCATCTCAAAGATCCTTCTACGACTGTCTACGAAAGTGGTCAAGGTTCTTCCCGTAGCCTGGGCTTGCTTGCTTCCTTCAAGATGGCACTCAAAAATATGAAACTCAACGCCAAGCGTAATGTCCTGGTCGCTTTAGGTGGATCTATAGGTATATTAAGTGTACTCCTGATGCTTTCCTTGGGGAATGGGATAACGACGTATATGAACGACGAAATCAATTCAAGTATGGACCCTTTGCTTGTGGATATAACCAAGCCGAGTGAAGAAGCCAAAGACATGCAAGGTCCCGAAGCCTTGATGGCAACAGGTGAACCGTTCACCGAAGCTGATATCGAGAGGATTCGCAATTTTCCTAATGTGGATCATGTAGAGACAATTACGACCATTACAGGCCAATCAACGATGGTGAATGAAAAACAAAGTGTGGGACTTACGCAGTTAACGACATTAACGGATGCTTTTGATCCCGCACTGATGACAACGGGAGTTCTCCCGGCAGAAAATGAGATCTTGTTACCCCTTGATACGGCGAATAAATTAAGCGGAAATGACCAAGCTGATTCCATGATCGGTAAGTCCGTGCTTCTATATATCAATGAGATGGATAGCAATAATAAACCAGTGACTTTGGAGAAAGAAGTAACCATCTCAGGGATCTACGAAGCGGCAGATCAACGATCTCCAATGCAACAATCCCCGGGATACATCTCATCAGAGACGTTAGAGCAGATGTTCTCGGACAAAGGAATATCAATTGGACCGATTCAGGTTAATGCCTATGCCACCGATATGAAATATGTAAATGATATCAATGAAGCTGCTGTTGACGCTGGCTTCGCAGGCTCCCAGATGGCCAAGGTCATGGAGAATATCACGACTTACGTAAGTATGGCTTCCATTGTACTCGCGGGTATTGCAGGCATTTCGTTGATCGTATCCGGTATTATGATACTGGTTGTACTCTATATTAGTGTCGTGGAACGCACGAAAGAGATCGGAATACTGCGGGCAATTGGAGCGAGAAAGAAGGATATCAAGCGAATATTCTTCTCGGAATCTGCTTTATTAGGCGTATTTAGTGGTATTATTGCGGTAATCTTTGCAGTGATCATAAGTTATGTGTTAAATATACTTCTGGACAATGCGTTTGGAGCAAAACTGATTCATCTCTCGGGATATTACATCTTGTTTGGTCTCGTGGTAAGTACAGCGATTAGTATCGTGGCTGGTTTGATGCCATCATCAAAAGCGGCGAAACTGGACCCGATGGAATCCTTGCGATACGAATAAAACGAATGGCGGAAAGGATAATGGCTACATGAACACGATTCTGGTGGTGGACGACGATTCCCATATCCGCAAATTAATCCGAATCTATCTTGAAAAGAATCAATTTTCCGTGCTGGAAGCAGCAGACGGTCAAGAGGCGTTAGATCTTCTCTCTCATACGAAAGTTGATCTGGCGATTGTAGATGTAATGATGCCTCGAATCGACGGCATTGAATTGACAGAAGATATCCGATCCTATCTGGATATTCCGATCCTGATGGTCACCGCCAAGGGAGAATCCAAGGACAAGGTCAGAGGATTTAATGCCGGGTCAGACGATTACCTGGTTAAACCTTTTGATCCTGTGGAGTTAATCCTGCGTGTAAAATCGTTATTGAAACGATATAACAAAAGTTCATCGAATATCATTCAGATCAGCGGTGTAACGATTGATTTGGGTAATCTGATGGTCGTTGCGGACGGACAAACGATTGAATTGAAAAAGAAGGAATGTGAATTGTTATTTTCTCTGGCGAGTTCGCCAGGGAAAATATTCACACGTACACAGCTTATCGATGATCTATGGGGCATCGATTATGAAGGCGATGAGCGTACAGTCGACGTGCACATCAAGCGGTTAAGGGAACGGCTTGAACCTGTACCTGAACTGGTAATCTCAACGATAAGAGGACTTGGATATCGACTGGAGCGGGCATGAAGATGCTGAGAAAGAGCCTGCGACTTCGAATTGTAGCTACCTTTATCGGGATTGTTCTGGTGAGTTTGATTCTCTCCTTTATGATCAATAACGGGTCCCGCGAAAAAGCGCCGAATCGTTTTATGGTTACCTTTGCTGAAGACATCGCTACAATGATTAACCTGATCGATGATCCGGAAAAAGTGAAATCAAGCTTCGATATCTTTGCCCGCTATGGCTTAAATATCACGCCCGTGAATGAACAAAGTGACGTGTTGTCTTCCTTGCCAGAGGATAAAGTTCATTCGTTATTTGAGGCGGGGACAACCGATGCCATGTTTATATCCAGTAAAGATGGCATTGCGACCATAGGTGTTCCCGGAACAAACGAGGGGATCGGCACATTTCTGATACAAAGCGATTTCTCTTCTCTTTTTCACACACTGCGCAACACGCTCTTAACCTCACTATTAACAGTACTGGTCATTGGTAGCCTATTAATCCTGTTCATGTCCGGGTACATTGTGAAACCGATTAAGAGGTTAACGGTTGCTGCGAAGGAGATGTCATCAGGTGACCTGTCTGTTCGCTTGAAACATAATAATCAGGATGAGTTCGGGGAACTGATGGAGAGCTTTAATCATATGGCCAGTGAGTTGCAAAAAATCGATTCGGTTCGTGATGACTTTGTCAGCAACGTCTCTCATGAAATGCAGTCTCCGCTCACTTCGATCAGGGGATTTACCAGAGCACTGCAGGATGGTGTTATTCCTTTGGAAGAGCAGAAAGAGCATCTGGATATTATCTATGAGGAAACGCTGCGCTTATCGAGGCTCAGTGATAATCTGCTTCGGCTAGCCTCGCTGGATTCGGAGCATCATCCGGTTCATTTCACCACGTTCCAGGTCGATGAACAATTAAGAAGGGCGATCTTATTGGCGGAGCCGCATTGGTCGCAGAAGGATATACAGATCGAATTGGACTTGTTGCCCTGCGAGATCACCGTGGACAAAGATTTGTTTGATCAAGTCTGGCAGAATTTAATAAACAATGCGATCAAATACACCGGTCCTGAGGGTACCATTCATGTCGAGATTGAGACGTCATCTTCATTCGTGAAGGTATTGATTAGAGATTCTGGACAAGGAATACCTGCGGAAGCCCTCCCGTATATCTTTGATCGATTCTATATGGTGGACAAAGCGCGAAGCAGCTCACTTCGAGGCAATGGGTTAGGGTTGTCCATTGTGATTAAAATTTTGAAATTGCATCAATGTACCATTGATGTAGAGAGCGAAGTTGGAAAAGGTACGCAGTTTATAGTCACGATTCCCAGATCGGTTATCACATCTTAGGCAACCCAGAATTGAAAGCAGCAATATGAATACAATCGGCTCCTGTACGTTCAGGATTCAGATTGCTTCATATTGCTTTTTTTTGATTCTAGGATACTCAACAAAATTTCATATATAGTTTTGTTTAGCAGTGAATCATTTGATAAAATAGAAGAGACGTTATGTGAATCTATGAACTTAATCAATTTATCATACACAGAATGGAGCCATTCAATGAACTATCGCAATATGGAAGATTGTATTAACGATCTGGAGCAGCACGGTCATTTGATTCGGGTCAAAGAAGAGGTTGATCCTCATCTGGAAATGGCAGCCATCCATATGAAAGTGCACGAGGCTAAAGGCCCGGCATTGTTATTCGAAAATGTAAAAGGCTCGAAGTTCCAGGCCGTATCGAATCTCTTCGGCACGGTGGAGCGAAGCAAATTCATGTTCCGGGGGACGCTCGAAGGCGTACAACGGGTCATGGCTGTTCGTGACGATCCGATGAAGGCGCTTAAGACGCCGTTTCAACATGTCCGCACTGGTCTTGCCGCATGGCAGGCGCTGCCGAAACAGAAGTCTATCAGTCTACCCGTGTCGGCACAAGAGATTCAAATCTCGGATCTTCCCCTAATCAAACACTGGCCCATGGACGGTGGGGCATTCGTGACACTGCCGCAAGTGTATTCCGAAGATCCAGATAAACCCGGCATCATGAATTCGAACTTGGGAATGTACCGGGTTCAACTGAATGGCAATGATTTTGAAATGAACAAAGAAATTGGATTACACTATCAGATTCATCGAGGAATTGGTGTACATCAAGCCAAAGCGGTCAAAAAAGGAGAACCACTGAAAGTCAGCATTTTCATTGGGGGTCCACCAGCACATACACTTTCAGCCGTTATGCCTCTGCCAGAAGGACTTAGTGAGATGACATTTGCCGGTTTGCTCGCCGGACGTCGCTTCCGGTACAGTTACAAGGACGGATATTGCATCAGCAATGATGCTGATTTTGTCATCACGGGTGATATCTACCCAGGCGAGACGAAGCCGGAAGGACCGTTTGGGGATCACCTGGGTTATTACAGCCTGACACATGAATTCCCGTTAATGCGTGTTCATAAGGTCTATGCCAAACCTAATGCCATCTGGCCATTTACGGTTGTGGGTCGTCCGCCTCAAGAGGATACGGCATTTGGTGATTTGATACATGAGATTACAGGGGATGCCATTAAACAGGAGATTCCGGGCGTTAAAGAAGTGCATGCGGTCGATGCGGCAGGGGTCCATCCATTACTGTTCGCCATCGGCAGTGAACGGTATACGCCTTATCAGACGGTGAAACAGCCAACAGAGCTGCTTACGATTGCCAACCGAATTTTGGGTACAGGTCAGCTCAGTCTGGCGAAGTACCTGTTTATAACTGCTGAGGATCAGCAGCCTCTGGATACCCATAAGGAAGTCGAATTCCTGACCTATATCTTGGAGCGTATGAATATGCAGCGAGATATTCATTTCCACACCCATACGACGATTGATACGCTGGATTACTCCGGTACAGGACTGAACAGCGGTAGCAAGGTTGTGTTTGCCGCATATGGGGACAAGGTTCGGGATCTGTGTACGGAAGTTCCGGAGTCTTTGAAAAACATACGCGGATATGAAAATCCACAGCTCATCATGCCGGGCATCGTCGCAATCCAGACATCAGCCTTCACAAGTTATGCGGATACAGCGCAGGAGATGCAAGCATTCACGTCTCTATTGAAAGAACAGGGAGGTCTGGACTCTTGCCCGATGATTATCCTCTGTGATGACAGTTCGTTCCTGAGTGCTAATCTCAGTAACTTTTTGTGGGCCACGTTTACCCGGAGTAACCCTTCACATGATATGTATGGAGTTAATAGCGGATATGACCACAAGCATTGGGGTTGTGATCAGGTGATTATTGATGCGCGGACCAAACCTCACCAGGCACCGCCACTGATTCCCGATGCTTCGGTTGAGAAGAGCATTGAACGTTTATTTGTTAAAGGGGCAAGTCTGGGTTCAATCAAAATCTAATACGAGTTGTCTTAAAGAAGTTCAAACGGAGCGTTTGAACTTCTTTGGCTTGCTCTGATCCAGCGATAAGACACAAAAGTGTGAAAAAGTTTAAAACCGGGACTAATTTGGATATTGGAGTGAGGATAAAGTCTTACATGTTCGTATTTACCTTTGTGATTAAGGTCGTTTGAACTATGTATGAAATGAAGAATTATAACGATATAAAGAAGTATAGGTATTTTTGTGGCCCCGTTCCATTGGGTGCTGTTACTATAATGAATTGTTCAGGGGGAATACCGATTTGAGAATCCATATTATGAACCTGCAAGACGGAGACCGTCTGACTGCGGATACATTCAGCGATGCAGGATTACACGTTCTCGGGAAGGGAACAGTAATCAGAGGTGAGGATATTACCTTGCTTATGCAGCACCGTGTAGATTATGTAGATATTGAATCACGCGAAGAGGAAATCACTGAGGCAGAATTTTTTGCTGCAGCCGCCAAGCATGCTTCCGGGTTAAGTACAAGTACGAAGGAAGAGCCGCCAGAAGAAGAGATGAAGTCCCAATTTATTCAGACCGTACATAATTATCAAAATGCTTTTCTTGAAGCTCTGACTGTTGGCAAGTTCAACGCCACCATGGTGGATGATGCACTGCAACCGATGGTTGAAGGACTGGATGAGCAGAAAGATGTCGTCCATCTCCTGATGATGCTGGAGCGGGATGATGTCAATAACTATACACATTCAATTCAAGTCGGATTGTTGTCCTTCTACCTCGCGAACTGGCTTGGATATTCTCAAAAAGAGAGTTATCAGATTAGTCGCGGTGGTTATCTGCATGACATTGGAAAGTGTAAAGTCTCCCACCGGATTCGGAACAAAACAGAACCGTTGACAGCGGACGAGCAGCTTGAAATGCAGCGTCACACGATATATGGACATGAAATCATCAAAAATTCCATGACGGATGAAGCGACAGCACTGGTTGCTCTGCAACATCACGAGCGGGAAGATGGGTCGGGTTATCCAATGCAACTTGAGAAAAGTGAAATTCACCCCTATACCCAGATCGTATCTGTAGCTGATATCTATATCGGCATGAGATCCGGGAGTCACGGGGGAAGCAATCCAAACCTCATCAACAACCTAAGAGATATTTATGGAATGGGATTTGGTAAATTGAATGAAAAGCCGGTTCAGGCATTGATGCAGCATTTACTTCCTAATTTTATCGGAAAACAAGTCCTGCTCAGCAATGGAGAAAAAGGTGTTATTGTCATGAACAATACGTCTGATATTTTCAAACCGCTCATCAAAGTGGAGTCGGAAGAATATCGCGATCTTTCCAAAGAGCGTACGCTTGCCATTGATGAATTGCTTATTTAATATCGGCAGCCTTTGCTATTCTGCCAATACATGAAAGACGGGCCTCCTGTACTAAGACAGGGGACCCTTTTTTTTGTTATATCCCTTTTGCTGTGTTGTTCGACCAACGAAGCAAGGTTATACTTTGCAAAGACCTTATTTTTCCTGCCAAGGAGCGATCGTCATGATTGAAGTGACAACAGAGATTACGATACTTGCCTCGATTGAACGATGCTTTGACTATGCCCGGGATATTGACCTACATACACAGACTGTCTGGAAACATACGAGAGAACGAGCGGTCGCTGGAGTAACCACAGGAAAAATTGGAGCCGGGGATACCGTTACCTTTCAGGCCACCCACCTGGGTGTCAGACAGAAGTTGAAGTCCCGAATTGTGCAGTTTGAACGACCGTTTTTATTTGTCGATCAGATGGAGAAGGGGGCTTTCAAGAGCATGCGACATGAACATCATTTCAGCGCAATTGGAGAACAGATGACATGCATGAGAGACACGCTGCGGTTTGAAGCACCACTTGGATTGCTAGGGTGGGCAACGGAGCGACTTGTGCTGAAGAGATACATGCTGGCATTTCTGGAGAGTCGTAACCGTAAACTTAAAGTGATCCTTGAGCAGTATCCGGAATTGAACGAATAAAGGAGAGAAGACTTTTGATGGATAATGAGTATTATGTAGGTTGGGGCACCCTTGCCTTGATTAATGCCGGACTTGCACAGGGAAAAAACAGAAGTGGTCGAAACTGGTTTCTGATTTCCCTGTTGTTGGGTCCTTTGGCAACCCTCTTTATTGTGGTGTGGAATAAACTGGACTAATTCAACGATCGAGATTCCGATGCATATGACGATCAATCATCCAGAACAGAAGTGCGGCTGCACTAACACCCGCACCTAACCAGCAAACCGCTGTCCAACCCGCCCATGCATACACCTGGGTAGAAACGATGGAGCCGGTTGCACTGCCGATGGAGTAAAAGATCATATATGCTGCCGTCAGGCGGCTCTGTGCTTCGGGACGAACTTCGTAGATCAGGCTCTGATTGGTAACATGTACGGCTTGCACGGCGAGATCGAGCAGGATAACGCCGAGGATCAGGAACCACAACGAGTGATGGACATAGCCGATGGGCAGCCAGGACAAGAGCAGAATGACAAGAGAGATACCGGTTGTTTTTTGCCCAAGGCCCCGATCGGCGAGTTTACCTGCACGGGCAGCGGCCATTGCTCCGGCCGCTCCTGCGAGACCGAATGCACCTATAAGCGTATGAGACAGGGACAGTGGAGGGCTACTTAGTGGCAGAACCATGGAAGTCCACAAGATGCTGAAGGCTGTAAAAATCAGCATGGCTAATACACCTCGTACTCGTAATACACGCAACTCACGATACAGTTGCAAGACAGAGCTGAGTAATTGGACATAGCTTTGTTTTACTTGTGGGGACTGTTGCCTTGGGAGAACAAGATATAAGGCGACAACTCCGAGTAAAGTAAAGCTGGCAGAGAAGAGATACACCGATCTCCACCCGAGCCAATCGTTAAGCGTACCTGCAACCGTTCGTGCAAGTAATATGCCAATGACGATTCCACTGGTGACCTGCCCGACAATGCGACCACGTTCGGTAGGGGCTGCCAAGTGTGCAGCAAAGGCAACCAATGTCTGTGTAATGACCGCGAGTAGACCTACGACAGCCATACCAGTGAATAAAAGTGAGCTGGACTTTGCGGTTCCTACCAGAACCAGTGCAAGTACGGATAAGAGCATTTGGATTATTATCAACTTGCGGCGGTTTAAGAGATCCCCGAGCGGAACGAGAAGGAACAGCCCCAGGGCATAACATATTTGAGTCACTGTGATGACGATCCCTATGGATGATGGAGAGAGGTTGAACTCTTGAGCAATGGAGTCCAGCAAAGGCTGAGCATAATAAATATTGGCGACCGCAAGTCCGCTGCACACGGCAAAGAGAAGAGCAACTAACCTTGACATGGCAGGACGATCCTTATTGGATAATTGTGCATCTGGAGAAGAAATTTGCATGAATGGTTGTCACCTTTCTATTCTGTACTGATTGGTATGATATGTTTCGGGATAACCATACTTTATTTGCATGAACACTGTCAACAGAGAATTGGACGAGAGTTTCGAAGTAGTTAAAAACGCTTTTTAGCTGGACTTATTTCATTTCAAATGAGTGATCTTTGACTTATTTATTGTTATGAGATTACAATATAAATATACTGAACGATACATAAAGAGGTGGAATGTATGGTTAGACAACGGGAATTTGATACGGACAAAGCACTCGATGCAGCAATGCATACGTTTTGGGACAAGGGGTTCGAAGCGTCATCTTTGAGTGATTTGACGACCGCAATGGGCATTCAACGTCCCAGTCTGTACGCAGCTTTTGGCGATAAAAAGGAATTATTCGAAACCGCACTTCGCAGGTATACCACGCAGCATGCGGCCCAAGTCAGAGCCAGACTTCAACAGGGCTCCACGGTGCGAGAAGCCTTCCGTGGGCTGTTTGAACATATTGGAGCTGAAGGGAGTGTAACCGAGCCTAGTCATGGCTGTTTTTGCATTAATACGATGGTTGAGCTGGCTCCACATGACCCCAAATTCGCTGTCCTCACACGGGAGCATCAGATGTATCTGGGTGTTCTTTTCAAGGAAACGATAGAAAGAGGCCAACAGAGCGGGGAATTGTCCGCTGACTTGAATGCGAGTGCGGTAGCACAGTCTTTGGTTGTATCCATGATTGGACTAACTGTACTGATGAAATCAGGACCGGACCGCTTGTTTGTAGAGCAGAGCATCAAGGTTACGCTGTCTTTGCTGCAGTAATAGGGATTTATTCTGTTTAAAGTGATGCGGAGTTGCTACAATATGTTTAAGAAGTGAGCAGATATAGGAGGAGATCAGGGATGGATACGAAGTTGCGCTGTGCAATTTTGGATGATTATCAAAACGTTGCGCTGACGTCGGCAGACTGGAGTTCGTTGATGGATCGGGTGGAGATTCAGACATTCAACAACTATATGGGCTCGGAAGAAAAAGTCATTCAAGAATTGCAGGAATTCGATATTGTGGTCCTGATGCGGGAACGTACACCATTTCCGGAGAGGGTTATTTCGCAGCTCCCTAAGCTGAAACTTCTGATTACAAGTGGCATGCGTAATGCGTCCATAGACCTTAAGGCTGCGGAGCAAAAAGGGATCATTGTGTGTGGAACCGAGGGAAGCTCTAATCCACCAACGGAACTGACGTGGGCGCTAATACTGGGACTGTCCAGACAGCTGGTTACGGAGAATAATGCACTTCGCTCCAATCGAAACTGGCAGAGCACTGTAGGATTGGATCTGCATGGGAGAACACTTGGATTGCTCGGTTTGGGCAAGATAGGCACTCGCATGGCTGAGATCGCACAAGCATTTGGCATGAATGTGATGGCCTGGAGCGAGAATCTGACACGAGAGAAAGCCGAAAAACATGGTGTCATTTGGTCCGAGACCAAGGAGCAACTGCTTGCACAGAGCGACATCATATCCATTCATCTGGTATTAAGTGATCGTACGCGCAATCTGATTGGACAAGCCGAATTTCAACAAATGAAATCGAGTGCGCTATTCATTAATACGTCGCGAGCGGGTATTGTTGATCAGGAAGCTATGGTAGATGCATTACAGCGTGGTTTGATTGCTGGCGCAGGTCTGGATGTATATGAGCAGGAACCGCTGCCGGTTAACCATATTATGCGAACTTTGCCCAATGTCCTGGCTACACCGCATCTGGGTTATGTGACTCGTGGCAATTATGAGATCTATTATAGTCACACCGTAGAAAACATAGCGATGTTCCTGAACGGAACACCGATCAGGCAAATGCTTCCTTAGAAAAAAACGGTGCTGAATAAAGACGTAGCTTTAGATATATGGGATTATAGACAAATAAGGTGCTGCCAGGAAAGAGTTAGACCTGAGCAACACCTTTTTAGAGTATCTGTGTAGCAAAAAAAATCTAACTGTGTCGTCCTCGCTGGGAAGAATGAATCCTGGCGACGCTTGATTCACGAACGATTAAGCGTGGTTCGAATTGAATGTGTTCGTAATCGGTCGTGTTCATCTCCCGAATCCGCTTTAACAACAGTTCGGTAGCAAGTCTGGCAACCTCCTCACCCATAATGGATACAGAACTAATCTGCGGAGACGAGACCGTGGTCCACTGATTGTTATCTACACCCACTACAGCCACATCTTCAGGTACACGAACCCCCAACTCCTTGAACCGATTAACCAATCCGATGGCAACCATATCATTAATGGCATAGACTGCATCTGGCATATGCGTAAGTCCGTAGAAATAATCTGCAGCATTGGCACCTGTATTCAAGGAAAAGTCCTCACCAAAGTAGACGAGAGAAATGTCCACATGGCCTACAGCTTGCTCATAAGCACGGAAGCGCTCTTCAATAATGTCTTTGGGTGCACCGGCATAGGCGATTCGCGTCCGCCCAATTTTGAACAGATGCTCCATGACCAGTTTGCCTTCGGGTTGAGACAGAGAGACGATATCTGCCCTCATTCCCGGTTCCAGTTTCTTGCCGTAGTTAATCATAGAGATGGGGAGCGGGGCTTTATCAATCAGTCCGGGTAACGTTTTGGGATAGGCCAGAGGCATGAAGATCAATCCATCTACATGCAATTTTTTCACATTACGTATTGTCTCCAACTCGGTACGGGCATTGCCTGCCGTATTGATCTGCACGACATGGTAACCATGCTGCTTCGCCGTTTGCTCAACAGACCATGAAATCTCCGGAATAATGGCGTTACGTATGTCGGGTACAACGAGCGCGATCTGGTGCGTTTGCCGGATTTTCAGACTCTGTGCGGAGGTGTTGGGTACAAAACCCAGTTCTTCAATGGCCTTCATCACCTTATCTCGTGTTTTACTGCTTATGCCTTCTGAATTGTTGATGGCCCGGGATACGGTAGCGATGCCCACGCCGGCACGCTCAGCCACGTCCTTGATCGTCAGTTTCTGTTCTTTCCTCAATGTACGTTTACCTCACTTTATCGGAAACGATTCCGAATATTTAGGGATATGTATGCACTTCGCGATAAGTATATAACTTAATTATAACATTTGAGCTATGAAGTATCCTATGATTGGACCACATTTATGCCGAAGTATGATTATATTTCATTCCGTCTGCAGTATTATTTGCCAGGATATATCTTAATAACTTGGATTAGAGCGGTTACACAATACCGCTAAAATAACTTTAATAAAAGTGTAAGCGTTCTTAATTAAAACTCGATATGATCACAAAATAGACATATTAGTGTAGAAATATGTTTGACAGCGTATCTAAAATGTGACATATTTAATTTACGGAAACGTTTCCGATTATACTATAAATTATGATCTGGGAGATGAAATGAATGAAAGCATTACGTTGGCACGGAGTCAAAGATTTACGTCTCGAAAATATTAACGAACCTCATCCTGAAGAAGGTAAGGTCAAAATAAAAGTGGAATGGTGCGGCATCTGCGGCAGTGACTTGCACGAGTACACAGCGGGTCCAATTTTTATTCCGGCTCAAGCACCGCATCCGCTAACAGGGGAACAAGCGCCTGTAGTCATGGGGCATGAATTCTCAGGACAGGTGGTTGAGGTAGGGGAAGGCGTTACACGCTTCAAGGCGGGCGATCGTGTAGTTGTAGAACCGATCTACGCATGTGGACACTGCGAAGCTTGTAAACAAGGTAAATACAATCTGTGCGATAAAATGGGTTTCCTTGGACTCGCTGGAGGCGGAGGCGGATTCTCCGAATATGTAACTGCTGAAGAATACATGGTCCATGCCATACCGGATTCAATCTCGTATGAGCAAGGTGCACTGGTTGAACCTTCGGCTGTAGCACTTCACGCTGTGCGCCAAAGCAAGCTGAAAGTGGGCGATACGGCAGCCGTGTTTGGTGCTGGCCCGATTGGATTATTGGTCATTGAAGCACTTAAGGCCTCGGGAGCTTCTGATATTTATGTTGTGGAATTATCGGACGAACGAAAAGCTAAAGCGGAAGAACTGGGTGCGATTGTGATTGACCCAACACAGTTCAATGTCGTAGAAGAAATCCATCAGCGTACACAAGGTGGCGTTAACGTAGCTTATGAAGTAACCGGTGTACCACGTGTGCTGCAACAAGCCATCGATTCCACACGTATTGGTGGAGAGTTGATGATCGTAAGTATTTTTGAACAGGAAGCACCGATTCATCCGAACTCTATTGTTATGAAAGAGCGTACGGTCAACGGTATTATCGGTTATCGCGATGTGTTCCCGGCAGTCATCAGTCTGATGGATAAAGGTTTCTTCCCCGCAGACAAGCTGGTAACCAAACGAATCTCGTTGGATGAAGTGGTGGAACATGGTTTTGAAGCACTGCTAAAAGAGAAAAATCAGGTTAAGATTCTGGTTAAAGCAGAATAGAATCCACAAGATAGTAAGAACGAGTAGACAACACATCAACAGATGTGGTTGTCTACTTTTTTTTGTCCAGATCGGGCGAAATTTGTTGCATGTACAGATGGTTTTACATAGTATGAAAAGATACAAATTGTATCATCTCGGTATGAAGGGAATCATTCTGAAAATATGAAGGAGGAAGCGGACATGCAGAGACACAAGAAATGGACAGCCGTAATTTTGACCATCGTTGCAGGAATGAGCTGGATGCTCATGGGCAATTCCAAACCGAAAAATAACACGTCAACTAGTCAACCACCTGCTACGGAACGTCAGCTTGCCAAGGTGTCGAATGCACCGATCATTTCAGCGGATGTAACATCCAAGATAGAACTGCTGGGAAGGCCTTTTACCAAAACACCATATGCCAATAACGTCTGGGATATGCAACTGTACAACGGCAAAATATATTTGGGTCACGGGAACAGCAGTAATCTGGGCGTAGCGCCGAATTCAGGCCCTATTCCGGTCATTTATTATGATACAGCGAACGCGAAATTCAAGACCCAGTCGGTGACCAACAGCAACCCTGGCATTTTGCCATCGACGAAGATGTATGTGGATGAGGAACAGATTGACATTTACAGAGTGCTTAACGACAAGTTATATATTCCTGGTAATGATTCGGATAGTGAGAAGTGGGAACTCGGCAATTTCTATCGTTTGGATGGAGAGGTTTGGACCAAATATCGTAATCTTCCACTCGGAGTACACGTATACGATTTGGCTTCCTATCAAGGCAAGATGTTTGCCGCGCTAGGTACAGAGTCCAAACCAACGATATTAATCTCTCATAATGAAGGTGAAACTTGGCAGAAATATGCAACAATCAATACGTTTGGCTTCCGGGCTTATACCATGTTCCATCTTAATGGCAAATTATATGCATCTGGCATGATGTATCCGGCCAATAAAATATGGAATGACAAAACCAATATCCTGGAGATCAATGAAAAGCTTGAGAAACGGGACGTTGTCATCTATGGAAACAAAATGCTGCCAGGACTCACTTATCAAACGGGCACCATTCCCTATAATAAAATAGGCAAAAATATTAACTTTAATAATAAGTTGCTCTATATAGCGGGAGGGGTGTTCAATGATGGACAACTGCTGCCCAAATCCTTGAATGTTATGACAGATATTAACCAGGCCAAACGAGTTAACCTGCCAGATGCCAAGGCGCTTCCTACGGATGTACTGTTGCGTGATGGTAAGGTATATGTGCTTACGTACACGCGTCAAAGTGCCAATCTATATATCAATCGGGTCTACCAATCCACGGATCTGACAACATGGAATGAGATTTTACGGTTTAGTCAGGACACGTATGCCAAGTCATTTGAAGAGAACGGGGGCGACTTCTACTTTGGTCTGGGTACCGATCCCGATGTGTTATCGACTTCATCGGGGAAATTGCTTCGAGTGAATCGCAATGATATCCCCGTAAATGCTAATTAAATTGGAAGGAAGATTATGGATTATATACTATGCGACATCCACATTATTGGTGACCGGGAAAATCCGTTAAGATGCATCAGAGTGCAAGTCAGACCGCTTCGGTAGAGTGATCAAACTGAGGCTGCCGTTAAGGTAGCTTTCTTTTTTTATCTAAAAGATTAGTTCGAATGACTCACTTCGAAAATTTGAAAATAAAATTAAGAAACTATAGAATGGATAGAGAAATAATCCTAAACCAGTCAACGGAGTTACTAATGTTATGATATACAAAAGCATGTCGCATTTCACATGAATGCGAAAGTTCCATACTTCCAATTGCAAAGGAGCAGTATACGATGAACGTACTTTCAGCATTATTTAAACCTTTTACCTCGGACAAGCTAACCTTGTCTAATCGAATCGTTATGGCCCCTATGACTCGCGGATTCTCACCAGAGGGCGTACCTGGACCGGAAGTTGCTGAATACTACCGTCGAAGAGCAGCAGGCGGAGTAGGACTTATCATTACGGAAGGTACAGGCATCAATCATCCTTCTTCGGTCAGCGGAGCGAGTATACCATTGTTCCATGGTGAAGATTCGTTGCAAGGATGGGCTAATGTAGTTAAAGCAGTGCATGAAGCGGGTGGCAAAATCATGCCACAATTGTGGCATGTGGGTACAGCACGTCGTTCCGGTGACTTGCCTAACGCAGAAGCTGAACCTGTAAGTCCGTCAGGGGTTAGCATGGCAGGTGAGCCATCACGTGAACCATTAACAGAAGAGGAGATCCAAGGTCTTGTGAAGGCGTATGCCCAAGCGGCAGCGGATGCACAGCGAATCGGGTTTGACGGAATTGAATTGCACGGAGCACATGGATATCTGATTGACCAGTTCTTCTGGGCGCAGACGAATCGAAGAACCGACAAGTATGGTGGTGATTTGGTACGAAGAACCCAATTTGCGGTTGAAGTGATTGAAGCTTGTCGTGCTGCGGTTGGTCCTGATTTCCCAATTGTGCTCCGGTTCTCCCAATGGAAGATGGGGAATTATGAAGCACGTCTGGTGGAAACGCCGGAGCAATTGGAGCAATTCCTGGCACCACTCAGTGCTGCTGGCGTAGATATATTTCATTGTTCTACACGGCGGTTCTGGTTGCCTGAATTCGAAGGATCCGAGCTGAATCTCGCGGGTTGGACACAGAAAATCACAGGCAAACCAGCCATTTCGGTTGGATCGGTAGGGCTTGAAGCTGAATTTGTGGACAGAGCGACCGAGAACCAGGGAACAGGGGATGCCCATTTGGATTTACTAAATGAGAAGCTGGAGAATCATGAGTTTGACCTGATCGCCTTGGGTCGCGTTCTGCTTAGTGATCCAGAATGGCCTGCCAAAGTTCGGGAAGGTCGCATATCCGAAATCATTCCATTTACAACGGAAGTGTTGCAAACCCTTCATTAATTGAAGGCTAAGAACGTTTCGCAAAAAAAGTGAACCAACGCCGAATGGTGACGATTTACAACGAAAAATGAAACGAAAACAAAACATAAACGAACAAATAGGCCGCCTTTGGGCGGCTTTTTCACCTACCTATACTTATAATTTCAACATATGAAAAATTCACAATAGAAAAACATTTTCCGCACCGCTGCACCTGTTTATTACTCCCATACTTCACACACGAGCATAGTCACAACACCATTGAAGTTCCACATCTCAGGTTCTATAGCAACCAATTTTTTCGCTGCATATTATGTCAGCACAACGATTCAATCCTCAGAAGCGCTCATTTTGAAAATCATTCACCTTGTGATAAGGTTACTCCTGAACCTTTGAATTACCAAGACGAGATTACATAAGGAGGATGAATATCCTTGTACAACTATAGTTACACCTCGAACAAAAAATGGAGAAAACCACTGCATATGATATGTCTTCTGCTGGGGATCATTCTGCTTTTATCGGCATGTGGCCAAGCACAGAAACCTTCCTCCACAACGGACTCGAATACCGGCTCCAATGCTGGCTCTAACTCAGGGCAATCTTCCTCATCGCCGGAGCAGAATACCGCTCCACCGCAGGAAGAAGTACCAGAAGAAGTCGATCCGGTGCAGGAGCAGCTCAGTTCATTAACGTTAGAAGAGAAGATTGGACAGATGATACTCGCTGGTGTTCAGGGTACAACGCTGGATGATCAGGCCAAACAGATGATTGCGGATCAGAAGGTAGGAGGCATTATTTTCTACGCCAACAATGTAACGACGCTTGAGGGAACAGCCAAGTTTGTACAATCCATCAAGGAAACGAATCAGTCCAATCCGGTACCCATCTTCATGAGTGTGGATCAGGAGGGCGGCAAAGTCAGCCGCATGCCGGAGAACGTGGAATCCATTCCATCCAACCAAAAAGTAGGCCAGACAAAAGATAGCGCGCTCGCTGAAACGATGGGAGAATTGCTGGCCAGACAAGTCCAGCTTGCAGGTTTTAATGTGGACTTCGCTCCTGTGCTGGATGTGAACAGTAATCCGAAGAACCCGGTGATCGGTGATCGTTCATTTGGCAGCTCGGCAGACCTGGTATCGCGTATGGGGATTGCGGAGATGAAAGGTCTGCGTAATGAAGGCATTATTCCCGTAGTGAAGCATTTTCCGGGTCATGGCGATACGTCCGTGGACTCCCATCTGGATCTGCCTGTTGTGAACAAAACGGAAAAACAACTGGCTGAGCTTGAATGGATTCCGTTCCAGGCCGCAGTGAAGGAGCAAGTGGAAGCAGTCATGGTAGCACATATTCTGTTTCCGAAGCTTGATCCCGATCATCCGGCTTCCTTATCTGATGTCATCATTGGTGAACATCTGCGCGGAAAATTCAAGTATAACGGTGTCGTCATCACAGATGACCTGAGTATGGGAGCAATCGAGAAGAACTTTAAGTTGAATGAAGCTGCACTAGCAACTGTTAAGGCAGGTAGTGACATTCTTTTGGTAGCTCATAGTTATGAGAGTGCCAAGACGATTTTTGATACATTAGTAAGTGCAGTGAAGTCAGGGGACATCTCCGAATCCCGAATCGATGAAAGTGTATATCGTATCCTGGCATTGAAGCAGCAGTATAAATTAACGGACAAACAGCAACCCAATGGAGACTTGAAGCAGCTGAACGCAGATATTGTGGACTGGCGTAATCAAGTCGATGCTCGATAATACAACCTGTGTTATGATTTTGACAGAGGTGAGATCCAACCATGTATACCATTATGATTGTAGAGGACGATCCCAAGATTGCGGGATTATTGAAGTCACATATTGAGCGTTATGGAGATAAGGCCGTTTTGGCCGAGGATTTTGAGATGATTGTGCAGCAGTTTGAACAGGTACAACCGCATGTTGTGCTACTGGATATCAATTTGCCCAGCTATGATGGTTTCTACTGGTGCCGCCAGATTCGTACATTATCTACCTGCCCAATTCTGTTTATCTCCGCCCGGAGCGGAAAGATGGATCAGGTCATGGCACTGGAGAACGGAGCGGATGATTATATCACCAAGCCATTCGAACACGAGATTGTTATGGCCAAAATTCGGAGTCAGTTACGCCGGGTGTATGGGGACTATGCCGCACGTGATGAAGAACGCAAGGTGGAACTGGACGGCTTGGTCGTTTACTTGGAAAGACTGGAGATTCAACTTGGCGATCGCAAAGTGCAGCTGACGAAGAAAGAAACCATTCTGCTGGAAACGTTACTGCGTCGCAGTCCCAAGCTGGTAAGCAGGGAAACGATCCTGGAGAAGCTGTGGGATGACTCTTTTGTAGATGACAATACACTCAGCGTTAACGTTACGCGGGTTCGTAAGCGATTAGCCGAGCTTGGCATTACGGATGCACTGGAAACGGTCAGAGGTTCAGGTTACCGATTGAACAACAACTGGAAGGCTTCCTCTCCATCATGAGATTGTTTATTCGTGAACATCTCGCTTTAACTTGCTGGGTGGTTGCTATCTTGTTCACCGTGGTGGCGGTGTTCTGGTATGACGGTTATAGTGATTGGATTACCGCTGCTTATGCTGTAGCGTTGGGATTATTTTTGTATGTTGGCTATTTGGTCTATCGTTATTATTCACATCGCTCGTTTTATGAACGAATATCCAGATCGATGGATTCGTTGAAGGAATTTGTACCTTTGAACGAAACAAGTCCATTATCACAGGCATTGGAGAAGTTGCTGGATTCACAATACGGACAGTATCATGCTCACCTGCATCGACTGGAACAGCGACAGCAAGAATATCTGACGTTTATGAATCAGTGGGTACACCAGATGAAGACACCATTGTCGGTCATTGAGTTGACCTTGGAAGATCAGGAGGATGACGATCCTCGGCTCATAAGCATTCGGGAGGAAGCGGACCAAATGAGACGTGGATTGGAGACTGTGCTGTATGTGGCCCGTTTGGATACCTTTGAACAGGATTTCACTGTTGAACCCGTAGTACTGAAAACTGCGGGTGAGGAGGCAATCCATGAGCTGAAGCGATTTTTCATTCGCAATCATGTCTATCCAGAGATGCATATCGATTCCTCACTGGTTGTGCAATCCGATGCCAAGTGGATTCGTTTTGTCTTAGTACAGCTACTATCTAATGCGATCAAGTATTCTTCGGGCAGCGGGCAAAAAATTCATATGCGGGCATATGAATCAGAACGCTCCATCCTACTGGAAGTGCAGGATCAAGGCATCGGGATTCCAAAGTCCGATCTGAACCGGGTATTTCAGCCTTTCTTCACTGGGGAGAACGGACGGCATTTCAAAGAGTCCACTGGCATGGGGCTGTATATTGCAAAAGAAATACTGACCCGAATGAATCATCAGATCAATCTTGAATCCGTGTACGGTGAAGGAACAACTGTCCGAATTACATTCAGCTCCTGAAGTGGCAGGTGGAAGACGAGAGTGGAACGTGTGAATTTGGGCTGAAGCATGATGAGTATTAACATAATGATGTGTCAAATGGATATGAAGACGTCTATTGCCTGGTTGAGGCGAAGGCGTCTTTTTGGATTTTACCATGCAACCTTACAACATTGTCATGTTGATGAAAGGTTAAACCATAGGAGAATGACCGAAACTTCGATAGACTGTAGTCATGAAGATCACAGGAAAGGCCGCACTTATTATGCAGACACACAGCATCAGCGTATCTTAATTTTCGAATTCACTTTCATTAGAGGAGTTGTAACTATGGAGATTTGTTCTGTCAATCAGATCAGTAAAATCTATAAAGGCATCGTGTCCTATGAAGCATTATCCGGCATCGATCTCAGTATTCAGAAAGGTGAGTTTGTCGGCATTATGGGACCATCCGGCAGTGGTAAAACAACGCTGCTGAACATGATCTCCACAATCGATCATCCGACATCAGGAGAACTGCGGATTGCAGGGAAGAATCCGTTTGAATTGAACCAAGACGAACTCGCGCTCTTTCGGCGCAAAGAGCTGGGATTTGTTTTTCAATCGTTTAATCTGTTAAATACCCTGACAGTCAAGGAAAATATCGTGCTGCCACTGACGCTTGACGGCGTTCCCTTAGCAGAGATGAACACACGTGTAGAACAGCTGGCAAGCAAGCTGGGAATTGAAAGTATTCTGAACAAACGAACCTATGAGATATCGGGTGGACAGGCACAACGTACAGCCATTGCCAGAGCACTCATACATTCTCCGAAACTGATTTTGGCGGATGAGCCAACAGGTAATCTGGATTCGAAGGCGGCCAGAGATGTGATGGAGATCCTCGAAACCCGCAATCAGGAGGATCAGGCGACGATGCTGTTGGTCACTCATGATGCAGTAGCTGCAAGTTATTGCAGTAGAGTCGTCTTTATCAAAGATGGAAAGCTATACAATGAGATTCACTACGGCGATAATCGGGCAGCCTTTTACCAGAAGATTATTAATGTATTATCCCTAATGGGAGGGTCAGGACATGAATTTTCGCCAGTTCGCCATTAATAACGTTGTTCGCAATAAACGAATTTATCTGGCTCATTTTCTGAGCAGTACATTCTCTGTCATGATCTTTTTCACCTACGCATTGCTATTGTTCCATCCCGATCTGAAAGAAGGCTTAAAGGGTTCCAATGGAACGGTTACTTTACTTGCCAACCAGGGGTTTATGATTGCGGAGATCATTATATTCATCTTTTCATTCCTGTTCCTGCTCTACTCGGTAGGTTCATTTCTGAAGACACGCAAGAAGGAATTTGGCATTTTCCTGATCATCGGCATGACACGCAAACAGATGAACCGGCTCTTATTTATGGAGAATATGTGTATCGGATTAGCTTCGATTATTACCGGTATTGGACTGGGAATTGTTTTTGGCAAATTGATTCTGCTGATCTGTGGCTCTATGCTGGCTGTTGAGAACAGCCTTCGATTCTATTTTCCGCTGAAAGGCATTGCCTTGACGGCTGGCGCATTTTTGCTGCTGTTTGTAGTGATTGCCATGTCATCATCCTTACTCATACGGAAAGGAACACTTATTGACCTTGTGAAATCAGAGGAAAAGCCAAAACCGGAACCGAAAGCATCACGTCTGCTCGCCTTGTTATCCCTATTGTTCATTGGCGGAGGTTATGCTGGGGTATTCACCTTTGTCTGGGTAAGCTTCTCGTTTCCGCTATTAATGGCGAGTGTTATGGTCGTTATTGCAGGTACATACTTACTGTTCACACAGCTCAGTGTGTACGTTATCCGAGCCCTCAAAGGCAACTCACGGTTATTTTTCCGTAAAACCAATTTGCTCTTTCTTTCAGAACTTACGTATCGAATGAAAGATAACGCGATTATGTTTTTCATGGTAAGTATCATTTCGGCTTCTTCATTTACGGGAATTGGCACCATGCTTGCGATTGCTGACCCGGGTCTGTCATCCATGTCGAATCCGTACGCATTCAGTTATATGAATATGTGGGATACTCCCAACTCCGAGCGACATATTCGGCAGATTGAAGAGACGTTGATTGATCATCAAGTTCCCTACGTGAAGGGCAGTTATGCTCCTATATCTGAAAATAATAATGGAGAGATTATCAAATTAAGTGATTATAACCGTTTGGCGAAGGCACTTGGGTATGAAGAACGTGCGTTGAAACAGGTCGATGAGTCATTTATGACACCAAGCAATTTGGCGGTTCGCAAGAAGTACCGTGAACAGGCTGAACAAGGATTCTCCGGAGCGGAGGTCAATCTGGAGGTGGATAGTCAGCGCGTACCTGTTCAGCTATCGACACCTGGTACCGAGATTGTGATTCCTTATCAAGGTGAAATTAATCTCTACATCGTAACTGACGAATTGTTTAATCAGATGAGGCCTGCGTACAACGAGGAAGTTGGCATGCCTGAAGGTTTCTATTCGAGGCGAACGGTCCAATTTATCGTGAAAGATTGGATGGGTACACGGAGCTTTGCTCCTGAATTAATCGAATCAATTCAACAGAATCATTCCAATAGAGGTTACTTCCAGGTGAGTGCACTAGTGGTGGATTGGCTCAATTCGAAACAAACGAACGGAATTATCCTGATCCTGAGCGGACTGATTGGCATTGTTTTCTTCACCTTTGCAGCAAGCTTCACCTATTTCAGACTCTATGCAGATCTTGAACGGGATGAAGCGCAGTATCGCATGATTGGCAAAATGGGACTCAGCCGCCCCGAACTTCGTAAGATTGTGACAAGGCAGCTATTGCTTATGTTCTTCCTGCCGATTCTGATTGCCGTTATCCACAGCTCGGTTGCCTTCGTAGCATTGCAGCAGTTGGTTGATTTCTCAGTCTTCGGATACAGTCTGCGCATCTTCATGGTGTTTGCTTCCATGCAGATCCTGTATTTTGCACTCGTACGCTGGCGGTATCTGCGTCATATGTATGCCAAGTTAGTCTAAAAATGAATGTCCCAACAGACACCGAACTCATGGCTCGGTGTCTGTTGACTTTTCCATCCAAGGCACAGTACTATTTCATTAGATACAGAATGTATCATTACATCGTTTCACAATAGGGAGGACATATATGAGCATCACGTTGTCTCGTGGACAGGCTTACATTCAACGATTGAATGATGAGCGGAATGTATGGCTGGATGGTGAGCGTATCCGGGTAACCCGCCATCAGGCCTTTCAGGGAACACTTCAGACCATAGAAGGATTATTCAATCTGGTGGATGACCCGGAGACAAGGGAAACTGTGGCCTATTGGGACGAACAAACGGGAAGTTACGTTCATCGCTCCTTCCATGTGCCCCGTTCACTTCTCGACGTGAACAGCAGAGCGGGGGCTTTTCGGCTTTGGTCTGAGCGGACGTATGGGGTAATGAGCAGACTGTCTGATTATGCTCGCTCCCGCCTGACCGGTTGGTATGCAACACGACATGAGATGACAGCATATGATCCCGCATTTGCAGGTAAAATATCGACTTATTATGAACAAGCCAAACGAAAAGATGCCTTCCTGACGATTGTCCAGCGGGACCCTCAGATTAATCGTTCCTTGCCTGTTGGGGAAGATGAGGATGCCATGCTGCGAATTGTGCAAAGCAATGCGGAGGGCGTGGTGATCCGCGGAGCCAAAATGGTTGCAACGGCTGCGCCGTATGCCGATGATATCATTGCGTATCCCGTTCAACGAATTCCAGGCCACCTGCCAGAGCTGGCCCATATGGTAATTGTAGCCGCGGACAGTCCGGGCTTGCACATGATGTGTCGAGAAACATTCGCGGCAAAAGATTCGGATAGATCACATCTACTAAGTGCCCAGTATGATGAGATGGATGCTGTGTTATTTTTTGACGATGTATTTGTGCCCTGGGAATGTGTATTGCTGCACAATAACCCTGAAGCTGTATGGCAGATTCGCTGTAATACAGCTTCGTCCAGTCTGGCTTATCATCAGAGCGTTATCCGATTACACTCGAAACTGGAGTTCATTACAGCCGTGACCTCCGCCATTGCCAAGGAGATCGGGGTGGACTCCTTCCTGAATGTGCAGGAACAACTCGGTGAGATGATTAGTCAGATGCAGACTATTGAGGGACTGATTATTGCCGCTGAAGCACAGTCCAAGCCTGACACATACGGCAACTGGCTGCCGGAATTCAAATATATTGAAACCGCACGTAATCTGGGCAATCGTTATTATCCGCGCGCAGTGGAGATTTTGAAGACGATTGCTGCGGGTGGTCTGATGCAGATTCCTTCAGGTATGTTTGAGGGCAATGAAAGGATAGGCTCCATGATGAACAAATATCTTGGTGGAGTAACGTTGCAAGCCCCGGAGAAGATTCGTCTTTTTCAATTGGCATGGGAACTGACCGGAAGTCCACTCGGAGCAAGGCATGATCTGTATGAACGTTTCTACGCCGGTGATCCTGTGCGCAACCGGGCGGTTCAATATGTGCAATATGACAAGGAACGTTTATTGGCCAGAGTTGAACCGTGGCTTCGTTCGGGTAAGGCATGATCTGATAATCTAATACGGACAGTCTGCAAGAAGAATGAACAGCTAGAATACATAAATGAGACAGTCTTATTTTTAGTTAACCTGCTCCTAGAGCCTTGGCCAGTGTCAGGGCTTTATTTCTATTTATTTAGATTATCTTTAGAAATGATTTAGGTTGAATTAAGAGACGTAGTATATAGTAATAATGTAGAGATAGGCATAGAGTATAGGAAATGAGAGGAATAACATGAGATACACCGTATTAATTGCAGATGACGAACCAGAGATTGTTGAACTGCTTCAGCTCTATCTGGAGAAGGATTATACCATTAAGACTGCCGTGAATGGGGCCGAGGCGCTACAATGTATACGTTCAACACAGATTGATCTGGTCATACTGGACATCATGATGCCTGTAATGGACGGATTGCAGTTAATTAAGCAGATCAGGGCTACGCATCACATGCCTGTGCTATTCCTGTCCGCCAAAAGTCAGGATCACGATAAAATCCTTGGACTCGGACTTGGGGCAGATGATTATATAGCGAAGCCGTTCAACCCGCTCGAGATTGTCGCCAGAGTAGAGGCATTGCTCAGAAGAGTGAATCAATTTGATGCAGCGGAGATCCCCGCTGCCAAAGAAGAGAATCTGGTCTTAGGTGATCTGACGCTGGATCGATCCCAATGTATGCTTTTTCGTTCAGGAACAGCTGTAACATTAACCTCTACAGAGTATAAAATTATGGAATTGTTGCTTGATCAACCTGGCCGAGTGTTCACCCGTAAAAAAATATACGAAGCGGTCTGGGGCGATTATTATGCGCACGAGGACAGCACCATCATGGTACATATCAGCAACATTCGGGAGAAGATCGAGCGTGATTCCAGACAACCGGAATATCTCAAAACGATAAGGGGACTGGGATACAAAATTGAAGCGCCCATGGAAAGCTAGAGAAAAGCGACTGTTGCTGACATCCCTGACACTGGATTTCTTGCTGTTCAACTTCTTTTTGCTGTTACTGGTATTGATTGTATACCTTATAGTGTCACTGGATGTCGTGGATTTCCGCATTTCGGATCAGGTCGTTGATCCAGAGCTGAATGTTGAAGCCCACGTGTATGTGGCAGAGCTGGAAAACGAGTTTTACTCCGGTGGAGGTTCGGTGTCGAGAGGGAAGGATACAGAGATTCAACGTCTCAAGGACAGCGGGGGTTGGATTGAGATTCTGGATGCGAATCGTAACGTCATTCATCATGTGGGAGACAAGCAGGATTCGTTCACCCAATACAGTGAAGCCGAGCTGTATGCAGGACTGGAGAACCGAAGCGACCAACCGTACTATTACTCCATCACTTCGTTTTCGGCAGAAGGACCGCCAACGTATGTGTTGCTCAAGATCCCGCGTGATCTGGTCAGCGTAAGGATTAATGATAATCAGTTGATTACCAATCTGAAGCACCCGTTATCCTTTTACATTATGATTGGTATTGGTTTAGTTTTGTTGTTGATCTTTGTATATAGCTATTGGGTCGCACGGAGAATCAAAAAGCCACTGGGTATTCTCTCCTCGGGTCTTACGCAGATGATTCAGGGAAATTATAGTACACGGATGTCGATCTCTGCCGAGAGGGAGTTTGTCCAGATTGGTGAGACCTTTAACTACATGGCGGACGTTATTGAGAACACCTCTGCGGAGAAACGTTATGCGGAAGAGAGCAAGCAGCGACTGATTGTAGACTTATCCCATGATCTAAAGACACCGATAACATCTATACAGGGATATGCTCAGGCTTTGGTGGAAGGACGTGGAGAGGACAAGGACAGGCAGCAAAGATACCTGGGATACATCTATAACAAGTCCGTTCAAGTTGCACGCATGATTCAGAATATGCTGGAGCTGCTCAAGGTGGATTCGCCTGATTTCCGCATGCAGATTGAGAGAAGAGAAATTGGAGAATTCGTGCGCGAGATTATGGCAGATACGTATGGGGAAATTGAGCAGAAACAGTTTGTCCTTCATGTGCTTGTTCCTGATGAGGAGATCTACGCGAGGTATGATCCAGAGCTGCTATCCAGAGTCATTCAGAATCTGATCACCAATGCGCTCTCGTACAATCCGATCGGAACAGAACTGCGCGTGGAACTCATTCCGCTGGATACCCATGTGGTGATTGAAGTAGCAGATACCGGGGTTGGCATACCTCAAGAACTGTGGTCAACCATTTTTGACCCGTTTGTACGAGGGGATGAGGCGCGGACAGCGACCGGAGGTACCGGACTCGGATTGTCCATCGCACGGCGCAATACGGAGAAAATGGGTGGACGGCTGATCCTTTCCGGGCGTGGGCGAGAGACAACCGTGTTTACCATTCAGATTCCAAATTAAATTAGAGAAGAAATGTCCATGTGGAGGGGAAAATTTTGTTCAAAGGAAATACGTTTGTCCGGTTCAGTATCGCACTGGCGCTGATATTGGTTAATATCTATTTATTATCACGTGTGAGCTTCATCTTTCAGCCGCTTGTCACCATGATCACGGTCATTACCGTACCGATGATGTTGTCCGTGTTCTTTTATTATCTGCTAAGACCGCTAGTGAATTATATGGAGAAAAAGAAAATCAATCGCACACTAAGTATTTTGCTAATCTACTTGGTTATTGCTATTCTGGGTGTATTCTTCATCATTGGCTTATGGCCATCGTTACGTGAGCAATTGGTGAATCTGGTCGATAACGCACCGAATCTAATCAATTCATTAAGTGAACAGCTGAGAGAGCTGGAGCAGAATGGTGCCATTCAAGCCTTGTTCCCCGAGGGCTCAACACCTTTCTCTCAGATTACGGAGTATATCAACAAAGGATTTAACTTTGTGACCAACTATGTAAGTGGATTTTTCTCACTCGTTTCCAGTTTTGCGATCATCTTGTTTACATTACCGATCCTTTTGTTCTACATGCTGTTACAAGGTGAGAAATTTGGCCGTAAACTGGCCCATATCGCTCCAAAACGTTTCCAAAATGACAGCCGTGAAGTTGTGCTTGAGATTGATCAGGCCCTGAGTGGTTTTATTGTGGGTAGAGTCTTGGTAAATCTGGCGCTGGGTGTACTGATGTATATCGGTTTCCTGATTATTGGACTGCCGTACGCATTACTGCTCACAGTAATCGCGGTCATCATGAACTTTGTTCCGTTTATCGGAGCGATTGTGTCATCTGTCCCTATTGTGATCATGGGTCTCGTGGTATCGCCATCCGTTGCCATCTGGTCTCTGATTATTATTCTCGTCGCTCAGCAGATTCAGGACAACCTGGTTGCACCGTACGTATTTGGCAAAAAGCTGGATATTCACCCGCTTACGACGATTATTCTGGTCTTGGGTGCAGGGGACCTGGGTGGGATTATTGCCATCCTGATTATTATCCCGGTGTATATGATCGTTAAAATTCTTTTGGTTCGAATCTATACTATGTTCTTCAAGGACAAATGGCAGAATGCCTAGCATGTAAATTATTCGAAGGAGTGGAGCACATGTCTGAAATTATCGAAAAACCATATAACGAACCTGAATATATCGCACCTCAATCTGTTCAAATGGGTACCATTCACATCTCGAACGATGTGCTGTCCAAGATTGTGGGGATGGCCGCGCAGAGCACGAATGGCGTATCCTCCATGTCTGTGGGGCTGACTGAAGGGATTGCCAAAAGCATCAGCGGCAAGAGTCTGCAAAAAGGGATTGATGTGCACGTCAAAGACGATCAGGCGACCATCCAGCTGCGCATTAACATTCAATATGGCAACAAGATGCATGAGGTATGCCGTGAACTTCAACATAACGTTCAACAGGCCGTTGAGCAATTAGCGGGTGTTATGGTTAATGAAATTAAAGTGCAAGTCGTCGGCATATCCATGCAGGAGACGGTATAAACAAACGTAAGGAATAACGAATGTAAGTATTGAACAAATGCAAGTGATATCGATTGGCAAAAAACAGCACCTTCCCATTAGCAACTTAACTGGGAGGGTGCTGTTTTATGTTTGCGATAATAAGTGGGCGCTTCGCCCATCACTTTTTTGAACATTTTGGAGAAAAGCAATGCATCAGTGTAGCCCACCGAGCGGGCAATATCACCAATGGTCAGACCGGGATCAAGGGTCAATTCGGCTGCCCTGCGCATCCGGTAATGGACCAGATACGACTGGATACTGCTCCCCATCTGATCCTTGAAGAGAGAGCACAGGTAACTGCGCTGCAAGCCCACATGGGCCGCGATGGACTGAACGGTAATAGCATTGGCGTAGTTCATTTCAATAAAGTCCATGACCTGCGTTACGTATGTTTCCTTCGAATAATCCTGCATGGGTTGAAGATGCTCTGAGTTGGCCTGATCAATCAAAATGGAGAAAAATTGATAAAGCAAACCAGTCATACTGATCTCCCAGCCTTTGTGGGTGTGGCGCGAATTAATCATACGATGCAGACAGGATCGCATCTCGTCATCCTCATTGCCCAGCTCAAAAATCGGGTGATGCTCAGACAGACAAGCCTGCTGTAAAAAGGTTTGGCTATTGCTACCTTGAAAAGCAACCCAGCTGTATTCCCAAGGGTCATCCTGATCTGCTTCGTAATGAACAACAGAATGCGGAACGATCAGAAAACCTTGACCTTTGTGCAGGGTGTATGTTCTGCCTCCTACTTCGAAGGTGCCTTTGCCATTCAAAATATAATGAATTTTGTAATAGTCTCTCATGGCAGGGCCAAAGTGATGACCTGGTGTACAGGCTTCCGTACCATAATGAAGGAGCTGAAGCTCCTGAAAATGATTGCTTTTAAACATATATGTAATCAAGGGTATTCACTCCTGTATGATTTCGTCTCATCTTGCATTTTAACATATTAATTAGATTAAAAGATCAATGATTTAACATTCGTTGGTAGAGATAACAGTCATTTTTCCATATGGTTATAGTGAAATGCCATATCGTTTTGCCCGAGAAATGACTAAGATTAGAAGCAGCAAGGCAAACCTTACAGGAAAGTGAGAATAACGATGCCCTATACTGCGAGTGAACAACGATATGATGAGATGAAATATGTACGTTCCGGTAAATCCGGAATCAGACTGCCGCAAATTGCGCTGGGTCTATGGCAGAACTTCGGAGGCAACCGTACGTTGGATATTCAGGAAGAGATGATTTTGCGTGCCTTTGACCTCGGAATTAACCATTTCGATTTGGCGAATAACTATGGTCCACCTCCAGGATCAGCGGAAGAGAACTTTGGTGTGATATATAAAAAACATCTGCGTCCTTATCGGGATGAGCTGCTCATCTCGACAAAAGCTGGCTATCACATGTGGAATGGACCTTATGGCGAATGGGGTTCCCGCAAAAACCTCATTGCGAGCCTGGATCAAAGCCTTGGCCGGATGGGACTGGATTATGTAGACATTTTCTATCATCACCGTCCAGATCCGGATACACCTTTGGAAGAGACCATGACAGCGCTGGATCATATCGTGCGGCAAGGTAAAGCACTGTATGTGGGGTTATCCAATTATAATGCAGAACAGACGCAAGAAGCGGTGACCATTCTCCGTCGTCTGGGTACGCCGTGTCTGGTTCATCAGCCGAATTACTCCATGTTGAACCGCTGGATCGAAGACGGTTTGCAGGACGTACTGGATGAGCAGGGCGTAGGTTCAATAGCATTCTGTCCACTCGGCCGCGGCCAGTTGACGAATAAATATGTCGACAAGATTAAGGAAGAACGAGCCAATCCAACAGGCAATTTGAAAAAAGAAGCTTATACGGACGAACGGATTGCCAAGTTCGATGCGCTTCAGGCGGTTGCAGAAAGAAGAGGTCAGACGATCTCTCAACTGGCTCTGAACTGGATCTTGCGCGGTAACCGTGTAACCTCCGCACTGATTGGTGCAAGCCGTGTGTCCCAGATCGAAGAAAACGTAGCTGCGCTCAAGGCACCGGACCTGACAACGGAAGAGTTGAATGAGATCGAAATCATTCTTGACGGAATGGGTAATTATCCGTGGTAACCGAAAAATTATAGTTAGACGAAGATTATGGTAATAGCAAATTAATATGAAATGGTGCCGTCCTGATAACCAGGAAGGTGCCATTTTTTTATATGTCATTTTCTTTATAGGATAAGATCTATTATAATAGTTCATTAATTGACCTATGTTTATTTTTTTGGAATGAGCCTAGTTCATAGCACCTGGTCCTAGGATTTAGGGTATAATATATAGAAGCTTTACATTTGAACTACGAAGGAGAGGCTCCATTTGAACTTTGAACAGTGGATTTCGCCTGAAAGCTATAACCTGACATCCGAGATGGAGAATCATCCATCCGACCGGATTGCACTTAGATGGCTCAGCGATCAACGAGAATTGGAAGAGATCACGTATGGTGATTTGTTCAAGCAGGCGAATCGTCTTGCTGGAGGTTTGCGTGAACTAGGACTGGTGAAGGGTGATCGGGTGCTGGTCATGGTACCACGCCGTATCATTGCCTATGTCATTTACATTGCTTGTCTTAAATTGGGGATTGCCGTTATTCCGTCCTCCGAGATGTTACGGGCTAAAGATCTGGAATATCGTCTGCGTCACTCTGAGGCGCGGGCTGTTATTGTATGGTCCGAGACAACCTCGGAAGTGGAAAAGATGAACGCGGATCTGCCGTCACTGGCACATCGTATCGTAGCATCTCCTAATGGTGATGTTGGCGTACCTGCTGAAGGTTGGGTCAATGTGCATGAGTTAATGGAAAATCAACCTGAAGAGATGGCTGCAGTGGAAACTCACCGTGATGATACAGCTATTCTTGCCTATACTTCGGGCACAACAGGTAATCCCAAAGGAGTTGTACATAGCCACGGTTGGGGATATGCCCACCTGCGGATCGCTTCTTCACTATGGTTGGATATTCAGCCTTCAGATACCGTATGGGCAACAGCGGCACCTGGCTGGCAAAAATGGATCTGGAGTCCGTTCCTGTCGGTACTCGGAAGAGGCGCGACAGGACTGGTCTACAATGGATCATTCCAACCCAAGCGTTACCTGGAATTGATGCAGGAACATCAAATTAATGTTCTATGCTGTACACCAACCGAGTATCGGTTAATGGCCAAAGCCGATGATCTTGGACATTATGATCTGTCCCATCTGCGCAGTGCTGTTTCAGCGGGTGAACCGCTCAATCAGGAAGTCATTGAAATCTTCCAACGTCACTTTGACCTCACTATTCGAGACGGATATGGACAGACCGAGAGCACGTTGTTGATCGGCAGTCTCAAAGATGCGCCTGTACGTATTGGCTCGATGGGTCAGTCGATTACACCTGGGTTGATTTTAATCATCGATGAAGAGGGACAACCTGTACCTGCGGGTGAAGTTGGAGATATCGCGGTACACAAAGAGATGCCGGCTTTGTTCCGATCCTATTATCAGGATGAGGGACGGAAGGAAGCGAGTCAGCGTGGCGATTATTTTGTAACAGGGGACCGTGCACGTAAAGACGAAGAAGGTTACTTCTGGTTTGAAGGTCGCAGTGACGATATCATCATCAGTTCGGGTTACACCATCGGACCATTTGAAGTGGAAGAAGCACTCATGAAACACGCGAGTGTGAAGGAATGCGCGGTGGTTGCGAGTCCGGATGAGATTCGTGGCAACGTGGTGAAAGCTTTTGTTGTACTGCGAGATGATTCACTGGCTTCACCAGAACTGATGCGTGAATTGCAGCACCATGTCAAAGAAATTACAGCACCTTACAAGTATCCACGCAAGATCGAATTTGTTACGGATCTGCCGAAGACCAACTCTGGTAAAATCCGCCGGATTGAGTTACGTGAACAAGAAAAACGTCATAGTTAGATCATTTTGTATAGATGAAATTTTGGGGATTGTGCCTGCGTAGTGAAAGAGAAGGATTCGATTCTGCAGAAGCGAAAGCGGTCGTATTTGTCTCCGAATTTTAACCTTTGAAAAATACGATGAAGAAAATTTGGAGACAACGACGATCTAAAGAACGATCCTTCGCTGTAACGGCCAATCAGCAGATTCCAAGTCACTTGCAAACCATGTCATAATATATGAAACAGGAGTGAACACAACCATGAGTCAATTTGAACAAACCTTTGAAAAGTCATTGGAACAATACGCAGAACTGGTTGTCAAAGTCGGTGTAAATATTCAAAAAGGACAGGACTTGCTCGTCACTGCCCCCATCGAAACGCTTGAATTCACACGTTTGATTGTTCAAAAAGCGTATGCAGCCGGAGCGAAGTACGTGCAAGTGGAATTCGATGATGATAACATTACCCGCAGTCGTTTCGAACATGGCTCGGATGACAGTTTTGACTACTATCCGGCCTGGAAAGGCGACATGATGGAGAAGTTCGCTGAAGCCGGCGGAGCAACATTGACGATCAAAGTACCTGACCCGGATCTGTACAATGGGATTAATTCGGACAACGTCTCCCGTGCAACTAAGGCTGCTGCTCAAGCACGTAAAGGATATTCCAAATATACACGTAATCATGAAATTAGCTGGTGTTTGATCAAAGCACCGACCAAGGCTTGGGCGAACAAAGTGTTTGCCGACATCCCGGAAGAAGAACGAATCAATGTGATGTGGGAAACCATCTTCAAAATGAACCGTGTGGATGGCGGAGACGCCGTACAAAATTGGAGAGAGCATCTGGATACCCTGAATACCATGAGTGATCTCCTGAACCAAAAGAACTATAAGAGCCTGCATTACCGTGCGCCAGGTACAGACCTGAAAATCGAATTGGTTAACAATCATATCTGGGGCGGTGGTGGCAGCGAAAATAAACAAGGCGTATACACGGTTGCCAATATGCCGACTGAAGAAGTATTCACCATGCCTAAGCGCAGTGGGGTGAACGGTTATGTTAGCAGCACCATGCCTCTGAACCTAAACGGGCAACTGGTTGACCAGATGAGAATCACCTTCAAGGACGGACAAGTTGTTGCCTTTACGGCAGCATCTGGTGAAGAGCATCTGAAGAACCTCTTTGCCACGGATGAAGGAGCACGTTATCTGGGTGAAGTGGCACTCGTGCCTCATGACTCCCCGATCTCCAACTTGAATCGTATTTTCTATAATACGGGCATTGATGAAAATGCATCTTGCCATTTGGCTGTGGGAAGTGCGTATCCATTCAACATGAAAGATGGCACTACGATGTCTAACGATGAATTGTTGAAGCATGAGTGCAATGTGAGTCTGACCCACGTCGATTTCATGATCGGTTCCGCAGAGCTGGATATCGATGGTGAGTTACAGGATGGCACAATCGAGCCGGTATTCCGTAAAGGCAACTGGGCATTTTAATTTCTAATCTGGCTATATAACTTGAACTAAAGATTATTTACACTGACACTACGATGACAGAATAACCTTCCAATCGCTGTTATCCCCGGAATTTTTTTTGATTCCCTTTTTCGAAGGGGAAATTCCGGGGATAGCGTATGCTTCCGATGCAGCTTTCTTTCAGAAAGCTTTTAGGCGAACGCTTCGCTTTTTCAGGTTTTTTCTGTCCTCTCCGTTATCGTGTAAGTTCAACTTATATAGTATTAATAGTATTTAATCGAGAAAGTGACTTCAACTTGAAGTCACTTTTTTCGTTTTTTCATAACATGGATTACACAGGCCTCACAGGCACACATATTTCGCACCAATGCTGATGGAGCAGTTCCCATCGATACCGTTCAATAACTGGTTTGTTGTCCATCACATAACCACTTGCATGCAAATGGGGGATGATCACATTCCAAGCCTGCTGAATATCTTCTGCCGTATGTCTCACCTTACAGATGAGATAGTCTCCGCCTGATAACTCGCCAATCTCAACTATGTCATCTTCCAGACGTTTAGATTCCGTGATAACAATACAGGCATCATATCTACATTCTTCGGGTGGTGTGGTAGTCGGGTCATCTTGGGGGATGCCCAGTAATGTTGCTGATTCATGAAGCAATTGGTTTTTGTCTGCCCATTGTTTGAGTGTATTCATCGCTTGGGCATTGGCCGGACCGTAAGGCCCCACTTGTCGAACATAGGCAAGGCGACACGACGGGAGGTTTTCGATATACATTTGCATGGAAATCTTCCTCTCAATATGGTTTTCTCTTACATATTGGATGCTAACATGGTATAAAAAATATTGCATAATGAATTGATTCCCCGTACCAAAACTCGTAGAATAGGAAGGATATGTTAAAGGATGTTTTAAGAGAACAGGAGGGGAAGAGTGAGATATGGATATCACCTATGCCTTCACGGATGAACGATTCAGGCAAGTTGTGTTGGATCGTTTTTGTAATGAGAGGGGATTTATTCAGGAGAGTGATGTTCGTGAGGTTGAGACATTGCAGCTTTCAAATCACGATATTAGTAATCTGGACGGGATTGAGTATTTCAAAGGTCTTCAAGAGTTGGATTGTGCCTATAACCAATTGACGGGTCTGGATCTTGCTCAGAATCACATGCTCAGGACGTTACGTTGCAGAGAGAATCAGCTTCTTACTCTGGACCTCCACTCCAATTCAGAATTGCAGGTACTCGATTGCAGCTTTAATCGACTTCGCCAATTGGATCTTTCTCATAATTCCAAACTTGTCACGCTGGAGTGCCATTGGAATATGTTGTCGGAGCTGGCTTTGGAGCGCCTTGAGCAGTTGGAGGAACTGAGCTGCAGTTATAATGCTTTTTTCACGCTTGAGCTTGAACACAATATACACCTGCGGCGACTGGATTGCGCTAACAATTACATGTTGGATCTCGATGTATCCGGCTGTCCAAACTTGCTTGAACTTCGATGTAATCACAACCATATCAAACAGCTGGATCTTACTTTAAATCTGGCTCTGGAGAGTATCCGTTGTTTTAACAACCATATTAGCAAGCTGGATCTTCGTCATAACGTGCAATTAAGAGAGCTTTATTGTTCCGAGAACAAATTAACCGAGTTGGATTATAGCGTTAATCCCAAGCTGGAGAGACTGCAATATGCAGACAATCTGATTTTTGAATCCAATCATGAAGTTCAGGGGATGGGTGTGTTTCAGTATGACGCATCAATGTCCAACTATCAGATGCGCTTACATATTCAGGATAAAGAACTGATAGTCACTGCACAGGTTTCAACCAAGGCTGAGATGGAGGAATTGTCTCCATATATGGAAGCGACGTGGGATCGATGGGACATGCTTCAGGAGCAGGCCCTTAAAACCATTGCCGAGGCCCATCCGGACGAGGATATCAGTGAATTGGTTTTGGCTGATGCAGAGTTCCAGGGAGATCGGTATTTCCGATTGGGATATGATGCGGGGGATACACCTGCTGGTCGATTGTACATATACGCGGAGTTTGACGATGAATTTCATATGTTGGACACATTAATCTATGAAACGTATTAAAGCCACGAAACCGTGGCTTTTTGCTTTGTTAGTTTGCAGGTTATCTGTTTATTCAGCGTGCATTTTATTGAAGCTAACATATTCATTGATTGGTTTACGGTAACCGCGCGGACGTTGTTTGGCTTCCGACTTTTTGCCGATGGTAATCAACATAACCGGTACGTAATGATTAGGGATATCCAAGCTTTGTTGTAATTCTTCTGCGTCAAAACCAATCATTGGACAGGTGTCCCAACCGCGATCTTGAGCGATCAGCATCAACTGCATGGCAGACAGGCTGGCATTGCGAATCGCATCCTCACGTTGGAAGAACCTGCCGCGAGATTCGTAAAATTCGGTTACACTTTGGGATTCTTGCTCATATTGGAACGGAGTGAGGGCGCCCAGATTCAGCAAACCTTCGTTAATGGTGCGGATATGATGGTGTGCGTTGACATCGCCCAGAACCACGATGACCGCAGAAGCTGTTTTTACTTTATATTGCTGGGAAGCTTCATAGACTTTCTCTTTCTGTTCCTCGTCTTTGATCACAAGATAGTGGGTGTGTTGCAGGTTAAAGGCAGATGGTGCAAATTTGTTCAGGGCAAACATCTCTTGCAGTTCAGACTCCGAAATCTCAATTCCTTCTTCAAAAATAACAGCCGACCTGCGGTTTTTAACCAGATTCTCGAACTCACTCATGATGGTTTCCCTCGCTTATGTATGATTTATAAAATTACTATAACACACTTAGTTACTTTATGTAAGTATTATTTTTGAATAAGACAAGTATTGCCTGCCATACGCTAAAATAAAACACTAGAGGTGATTCATGAAAGCTCTCATCACAAGATTTAAGGGAGGGCATAACCCGCATGAATTTCGGGTATATGTGATCCAATCTTCGACGTTAAAACGTTTTGTCGTTATGGAGATTATTTTGGGTTCAATCGTGTACAATGTCGCACTGTATTTGTGTCATAATGCGCTACTTGCTGGCGCAGGCTCTTGGGCTGGAACTGAAAGTCTGAAGAGATTGCCACTGGTCTTTAGGAGAATCGTTGGGACGTGATGATGTGTTCAAAATGAAAAAGATTGAAGCAGAAGAGGGGCGTTTGCGGCCCCATCTTCAATTTCAGCCTTGATATCTATATTCATCCTTCTTTTATCTAATCAAATAGCTGACTAGAGATAAGGTAGATATCTACCTTATTTGGCTCGTTCCAAATATTGCTCCAGTGTAAGTTTCTGATTGGTAATTTCACCAGCAATATAGACTCCGACATAACGTACATGCCATGGCTCATAGGAATAACCCGTTAATTTCTCTTGATCTTTGCCATAACGAATGATGAATCCGTATTTGTGGGCATTGGCTTTTAGCCATTTGCCTTCTTTGGTGTTGCCGAAGCTTTGCTGAAGATCATAACCGGCGGATGCGCTGGAGATATCCATTGCAAGACCCGTTTGATGTTCGCTTTGTCCTGGACGAGCACTTGTTTTATTGGCAACAGCTTCACCTTTGATGCTGGCATTCCGGTCAAAGATTGATTTCTGAGTCGCATAAGAGCGATAACCAGACACGGCTTTGATATCAATGCCGTCTTTTTTGGCAGCAGCAAATAATTTTTCAATAGCGGTTGCAGCCACTTTACGCATCTGTTTCTTCGGACTTGAGCCTGAGAAGCTAAAAGGAATATTAGGTACAACCAAATCTTGTGGTGCGTAAGTCGAAGGCAGATTTCTCTTTTTATTGACAAGCACAACTGTACTGGACACATTGGTCACGGTTGCCACATTTTTGATGGTTTTGATCGTACGACCAGGTGCATTATCATGCAGAAATTGAGTGAAGCTGGAGCTAGCAGCAGACGCGACGGGATTCAGGTTTGAAGTGAGGGGAAACGTAGTAAAAGCAGAACCTGCGACAACAGAGCCTATGAGAATTGTAGATATGATGGATTTACGAGTAAAAGGTTTCATGATGTGTGTTCCTCCTCGGAATATATGAATCTATATACCGAGTATACTAGAGGATTATATCCATAGGTTCTCCAATTGTTTCCGAGTTGTAAACAAAGTTTGCTATAAAATCTAACTAGAGGGTATTTACCCTGCCACTTTGATGACAGAACAACCTTCCGATCGCTGTTATCCCCTGATTGTTTGACCAATTTATAATGGTGAAAATCCGGGGATAAAGGCGAGCGCTACGCTTCTTCAGGTTTTTTCTGTCCTCTCCGTTTCGTGTAAATGTTTAGTTTATCTATCTTTTATAGAGTCTTTTTTGCAACTCTGATAAGAGGTATATAAAGAAAAGAACATTAAAAGCCGTTGCATTAGTAGATGCAACGGCTTTTGTTGTGAAGAGATAATCTAGATTACTGCAATTATGCTGGCGAGTGGGTTACAACATGCAAGCGTCAGATCCACCGGAGCTTCCCACAGTTACGGCACGGGTATCGCGCACACGAACATTACCGCTGAGCACGCCGGAGTCACTGCTTAATTTGAAGGAAGGATAATTTTCTTCTGTATCCAGCTTCATGTGTTGTTCCAGGTTCAGTTGCTGTTTCGGATCAACATAGAACGGAACCAGATTGGTTTCAATCTGAGCATCAAGAGCCGCGAGTTCATCGACAATGATAATCGCGATAACTCCGTTACATCCGCAACCTTCCAGATCATAGATTACTTTGAAGTATCCAGGTTGATCATTCAAGCTTTCTGTCAATCGTTTTGCAGCCAGGTCTGTAATTTCAATATACATATGGGTACACTCCTTTATATGTGGTCGTGGTTATAAGTGGTAAAAGAGCTCATTCAGCTTCTATTCTCATTATACCACTTTGTGAAAAATCAAAGCATTTATTTTCTTGACTGATCAGTCTGGAAAAGGTATTCTTTATTTAATGAACAGGGAGGTGAGGTCTGAAATTGGGAAGAGCCAAGGAATTTGACACGGAAACTGTTCTAAGAAAAGCAACGTCCGTATTTGGAGCGTATGGTTATGAAGGTACATCTTTGAGCTTACTGCTGAGTGAACTTGGCATTGCGCGGCAAAGCCTGTATGACACATATGGAACGAAACATGATTTATTTGTCTCTGCGCTTAAATTCTATATTCAGCAGAAGACAGAAGCGGGCATCAGACTATTAAACGAGTGCACAAGTGTGAGGCAAGGCATGGCAGAGTTGTTCAACGAAGTGATTAACGTGCTCACAGACGATGAACGTCGTAATGAATGTTTTATCATTAATAGCGCGGTGGAACAGGCACCACAAAATCACGAAATCGCAGCCTTTATTCAAACCACTAATCAACAAATGGAAGATGTTTTTCATACTGCGCTGTTACGAGGCCAGAGGAATGGTGAATTTAAGCACGCAGAGGAAGAATTGCCTGGGCTTGCCCGTTATCTGAATTATTCCCGACTCTCATTGACCTTTACGGCGAAGAGCGGTGCAAGTGTAGAAGCGCTGCGAGATTTTGTACAAATGACTCTAAGGGCTATGGATTAACGATTCACATGATTTGAGCATGAACCTTCATAAATTTTTTTTTTGAAAATGAACGCGTAAGGCGTTTATTTTTTAACTTTTATAGACTGATTGGTCTGGAAAAAGTTCGCCAAACAAAACTGAAGGAGGAAGTAAGGATGACACAATTTCAGCAGTTGGAAGCAGATAGTATACCGCATCAGATCATGCACGGATTTACTCAATTGTTACTGGAAGGAAAACTGGAACAGTGGTTGAACCTATATACATCTGAGGCTATCTTCGAATTCCCATATGCACCAGCAGGATATCCTCAGAAACTGGAAGGCAAAGCCGAACTTGCGAATCATGTTCATAATCTGTTGGGGATGATCGAAATCCAGCAGTTTTCTGAACCGGTAATCTTGGCCGATTCCACGAAACAACAGTTTGTGGCTGAATTTACTTGTACAGGGCGCTCATTAGTTACAGGCAAGCCATACAACCAAACCTACATTTCTGTGGTGAGCCACAAGAATGGAAAAATTACACATTATAAAGACTATTGGAATCCGATGATCGTAATTGAATCGGACTTAGGAGGAAGTAAACATGAATAATGATAAACCGGTGACACTGATTACAGGGGCTAATGGAAAAACAGGAAGCCGTGTTGCGGCTATACTTCAAAAGCAACAATATCCGGTGCGCTTGGCAGGAAGAACTAAAGCATCTCTTTCTGGTTCTGGTGATAACTATGTCTATTTCGATTGGTACGATTCCGATACGTATGCTCAGGCATTGAAAAATGTGAACCAGGTGTACCTTGTCGTGCCAGTCATGGACATGAATCCAGAAGACGTCATGATTACGTTCATCAAGGAAGCATTGTGGAGCGGCGTTAAGCGATTTGTCTTGCTCGGCAGTGCTTCGATCGACGAGAATGGTCCCATATTTGGCAAAGTACATCAGTATTTAAAAGCGCATGCTCCCGAGTGGGCTGTTCTCCAACCATCTTATTTTATGGAGAATTTTACGGAGGGACCGCATCGGGAGACGATGAAGCAACTCGGTAAAATCTACAGTGCTACGGGTGACGGGAAAATCGGTTTTGTCAGCGCAGATGATATTGCAACTGTTGCCTTCCGAGCACTTACAGATGTTATTCCTCATAATACAGAGCATATGATTACAGGGCCGGAGACGTTGTTCTATGGGCAGGTTTCCAACATCATTAGTCGTTTACTGGGTCAGTCCATCCAGCATGAATCTTTGTCCGACGATGAACTGAGGAACAGCATGATTCAAGCCGGGATGCCTGAAGACTATGCAACAGCTCTGGCAGGGTTGGATATTGCCATCCGTGAAGAAGGCCGCGAAGATCAAGTAACGGATACCGTGCTGAGATTGACGGGGAATGGCCCAATCTCAATGGAGCAATTTGTTCAAAATCATATGGCAGTATGGAATTAATGGAAGAAACATATTGTAATTAAAGAGAAGACGGTGCCTAGTGCCCGTCTTTTTGCCTGTCTACCAGCATGTTGACATCGTTGATTGAAATATGGATCTATGCATAACCACAGGCACGACGGACAGCAGTGATTATACGAACACACTTTTGGGGAAATAGATGAGAATGAATGTTTGATAAAGGTTTGATAAAGGGGCGAAGAGAGCGGATGATTCAGTTCGAAAATGTATCAAAACAATATCCTGATGGAACTACGGCTTTGCGTCAGGTTAACCTCAACATTAACAAGGGAGAATTGTTTGTCATGATTGGTCCGAGTGGATGTGGCAAAACCACCATGCTCAAAATGATCAATCGCCTGATTGAGCGAACAGATGGAGCAGTGCTCATTAATGAACGCTCAATTGATGAATACAACATTCACGAATTGCGCTGGAATATCGGATATGTGCTGCAACAGATTGCACTATTCCCGCATATGACGATTGCCGAAAATATTGCGGTTGTTCCTGAGCTGCGAAAATGGAAGTCAGATCAGATCAAGCAGCGCGTACATACGCTACTGGACATGGTTGGATTGCATGGAGATACGTACAGTGAGCGCAAACCTGCCGAACTATCTGGTGGACAGCAGCAGCGAATTGGAGTGTTGCGTGCACTCGCTGCCGATCCCGAGATTGTATTGATGGATGAACCATTCAGTGCACTCGATCCGATGAGCCGTGAGAAATTGCAGGACGATATTCTGGATATCCAGCGCCAGATGAAAAAAACAATTGTGTTTGTCACCCATGATATTCAGGAAGCGATGAAGCTGGGTGATCGCATCTGCATTATGAAGGATGGACAGGTTCTGCAGGTAGGCACCCCGGAAGAACTGATCCGACAGCCAGCTAATGATTTCGTACGTGAATTTGTTGGAGGTCCTAACACCGATACGAGTTCACAATCTGTTTTTGATCTTGGATCCATCATGTCACCACTCTCACCGGGTCATGTGCCAAAGTCAGCTAAAACTGCCGTTCCCGTATCAACTACCTTACCGGAGTTGGTTGAGATTATGAGTTCTCACGACCATTTGTTAGTGGAACGCAACCGACAGATTATTGGTGAGATCAATCGGGCAGATCTGATGAAATACTGGTCTGAACAGTTACAGGAACGAGGTGAGGGACATGAGTAGATTCACGGAGGTGTTCAGCGAGCGTAAAGGCCAATTATTGTCTGCTCTCCTGGAACATATTCAGATCTCATTTATCGCATTGTTCTTCGCTGTCCTTATCGCTATTCCGCTTGGTATATACCTTACACGCAAACCAAGAGTCGCTGAACCCATTATTGGGGTTACGGCTGTGTTGCAGACTATACCATCCCTGGCGCTTCTCGGATTACTCATCCCATTGTTTGGTATAGGAACACTTCCTGCAATTATCGCATTGGTGGTGTATGCGCTGCTTCCTGTACTCCGCAATACGTACACAGGCATATCCGAAGTTGATCCTTCCATGGTCGAAGCGGCGAATGCAATGGGCATGAATAGTCGGCAACGTCTAATCAAAGTGGAACTGCCACTGGCGATGCCTGTCATTATGGCCGGAATTCGGACGGCTATGGTCCTGATTGTAGGAACGGCGACACTTGCAGCCTTGATCGGCGCAGGAGGCTTGGGTGCATTAATCTTGCTGGGTATTGATCGGAATGATACCGCACTGATCATCCTTGGAGCCATCCCGGCAGCCTTGTTGGCTATTTTGTTTGATGTACTATTGCGTCAGTTCCAGCGGTTATCCTTCAAGAAAACATTGGTTACCTTGGGTTCGCTAGCTCTGATCGCGATACTTGTGATTACCATTCCCTTCGTGGCACGTGGTGGACAGAAGGATCTCGTCATTTCCGGGAAATTGGGGGCGGAACCGGAGATTCTGATTAACATGTACAAATTGTTGATTGAAAAAGACACAGACCTGACCGTTGAACTAAAACCCGGATTAGGAAAAACGCCATTCCTTTTCAATGCACTCAAGTCGGGTGATATTGACATCTATCCCGAATTTACCGGGACAGCGATCTCCGAATTCATGAAGGAAACAGCAGTCAGCACCGATCGGACCGAGGTGTACGAACAGGCAAGAGATGGAATGCTGAGCCAGTTCAACATGGTGCTGCTGAACCCTATGGATTACAACAATACGTATACGTTGGCTGTTCCACAGAGCATTGCAGATCAATACAATCTCAAGACCATTTCGGATCTCAAACCGGTAGAACAGCAAATGAAGGCAGGTTTCACGCTGGAATTCTCGGATCGGGAAGACGGTTACCTTGGTATTCAGAAGAAATATGGAATTGAATTCCCGAACGTTGCAACCATGGAACCGAAGCTTCGCTATGGAGCTGTTCAACGAGGCGATATCAATCTCGTAGATGCTTACTCCACCGATAGTGAGTTGAGACAATATGAACTCGTCGTGCTGGAAGATGATCAGGAATTGTTCCCGCCGTATCAAGGTGCGCCGATGCTTCGTCAAGAAACGGCAGATCAATATCCACAACTGGTTGAGGTGCTGAATCAGCTTGCTGGCAAAATTACGGACGATGAGATGCGTCAGATGAACTATGACGTGAACGTAGAGGGAGCGAATCCTGAACAGGTTGCAGCAGAGTACCTTAAACAGGCTGGATTGCTGTAACTTCAGGCATCCCTGCAATAGATGTATCAAAAGCATGAGGAGGAACCATGATGACACAAGAAACTTATGACTTGATTGCAATTGGAACAGGAAGCGCGGCAAGTTCTGTTATTACCCGTTGCGCTGAAGCTGGCTGGAAAATCGCTGTAATTGATGAACGTGAGTTCGGCGGAACCTGTGCACTGCGCGGCTGTGATCCCAAGAAAGTGCTGGCCGGAGCCGCGGAGCTGATTGACTGGAATGAGCGGATGCAAGGGAAAGGAATTCAGGGACGGGCGACTATCAACTGGTCTGAGCTTATGGCCTTTAAACGTACCTTTACCGAGAGCATACCTAGAGCAAGTGAGGATAAATTCAAACAAGAAGGAATGGATACGTTCCATGGTAAAGCTTCATTCGTCGATGAAGACCATATTCAAGTTGGAGAAGAAGTGCTTCATGGCAAACACATTCTGATTGCTACTGGTGCACGGCCTGCGCCAATTCAAATGGAGGGTTCAGAGCATCTCGTATATAGTGATGACTTTCTGGATCTGGAACAGCTGCCTGATCGATTAGTGCTGATAGGCGGTGGATACATTGCATTTGAATTTGCGCATATTGCGGCCAGAGCCGGGACGGAAGTCCATATCCTGCATCGGAGTGAACAGCCGCTGAAATCATTTGATGCGGAACTGGTTGAATCTTTAATGCAAAAATCGAAAGAGATCGGCATTCATGTTCATTTGAACGCAGAGGTGAAGTATGTACGGCAAGAGGGGAACGCCTATATCGTTCATGGCACACGCAATGGTGCAGATCACCAGTGGCAGTGCGGACTTGTCGTTCATGGAGCCGGGCGTATTCCCAATGTGGATGGGCTGGAATTGGAGAAAGGCAACGTCAGCTACAGCAAAAAGGGTATTACGGTGAACGAGTATTTGCAAAGCGAAAGTAATCCGAGAGTGTATGCTGCTGGCGATGTAACCGATACAAAAGGGTTGCCTTTGACCCCGTTAGCAGGTCAGGAATCCCGGGCAGTATCGTTCAATTTGTTGGAGGGAAATCAACACAAACCCAATTATAAAGTGATGCCTTCCATTGTGTTTACTGTCCCAGCACTTGGTTCTGTAGGGATGAGCACGGAACAAGCCAAAAAAGAGGGCTATGAGGTGCAGGTAAATGATATGTCGAAATGGTATACTTACAAGAGAACTCATGAAAAATTTGCCATGGCCAAAGTGGTGATCGACAAATCAACCGGTCGCATTCTGGGTGCGCATGTGCTCGGGGGCAAGACAGAAGAATTGATCAACCTTTTTGCAATGGCTATTCAGTTCGATCTGACTATCGATCAGTTAAACACCATGAATTTTGCATATCCTACTGCTGCATCGGACCTGGGTTCTCTAGTGTAGAAATGATGATAAAAGCCCCTTGGGACGGAAGGATGAAAATAACGATGTCATCGGATTTTGTAGGACTTCTTGAAGGCAAGTGGACGAAGGAACCCGTTGCCGCAAGGATGGATGGGGATCGTTTCGTTGTGGAAGCTCGGGAAGGCAGTGACTTCTGGGAGGAAACATTCTATGGGTTCTGTCATCGGGATGGACACGCCATACTTGCTCCATGGGACGGAACGGAAGCGATTGAGGTATCTTTTGATCTAAGTTCATTCACCGAATTATATGATCAGGCGGGGTTGATGTTATGGCACGGAGAAGATCAATGGATCAAGGCCGGAGTTGAGGTTAATGACGGTGTTGCTCATGTTGGAGCTGTCGTGACGGATACATATTCGGATTGGTCCCTATCTCCTGTACCTGAGTGGGGTGGACGAATTGTGACGATCAGAGCCTCGTACAGTAATGAGGCTGTTGTCATTCGGGCTCGTACAGATGAGCATCCTTGGCGTACGATTCGCGTTGCACGGTTCGCCTATCCGACGAATAAACACGCAGGCCCATTTCTGTGTTCACCGAAGCGTGCAGGGTTCGAGGTAGCCTTTACCAAATGGAGATCCACGCCACCCGATGCTGATCTGCACACAGATCCTCCAATAACGGATTAAAACAAGTTAAGATGCACGCTAAACAATGATATTTGAGCAAGTATATCTCGCTTACCAAGAAATACAACACAAATAAGCAAGTCTTCCGTTCACGGAGAGCTTGCTTATTTTCGTGCTTAAACTTTGCACCCTGAAGAGTATTCCAGGTGTTCATTTTACAATTCACCGGGGGCGCAAGTTTTTTCGCATTTACAACGACAGAACTTTTGAGTTTAACGTTTATTTACTCGTATCCGTATCCTGGGATTGGGGGTTGGTCTCTTTTTCACCCTCATCATCATTGGACTTATTGAACTCCAGCATACGCTCCTCGTAATCGTCCAGGAACCATAACGGGTCCATACTGTCTTCCTCACCGTTGTAATTGATGACGATTTCTTCGCCAGCCTTGATGTCTGTATACGCGTAGAAGTCAAAGGTGTGGTTATCAAAATTGATATCATAGGTAGCGTTAGGTTCATAAGAGTGGTTGATCAGACTGCCGTAGCCGAGCAGAATGGCGGTATGATTCGCCCCATATTCGAATACGTAATCTTCCAAAATCGTTTTTTCGACATGCTCATGATCTTCATTCGGGTAAGGCACGACGGGTGCCTGATGGATCAGTGTTCCTTTCGCAATATCAACGGTAGCAAAGACCCCGCGGTTAAACTCACCACCATCACCCAACTTGGATTGTTTCACTTCAATCATATTTTTCACCTGATGCTCTTTGAAGAGCTCCGTTCTATATAGTAATAATTCGTTAAGGCAAAATTTTAACCCATACTTTCATATAAGGCAAATTTCAGACAAAAAGGTGCAATATTTTTGAATAGGGCGTTGAGTTGTGCAGGATATAACGCTTATAATATACAAAGAATTAAGTCTATATAGAAAAGGTGTCATGAATGAGCATATTAAATGTAGAAAAATTAAGTCACGGTTTTGGTGACCGTGCTATCTTTAACGACGTTTCATTCCGCCTGTTGAAGGGCGAACATATTGGTCTGATCGGGGCTAATGGTGAAGGTAAATCCACCTTCATGAACATTATTACAGGAAAACTTCAGCCGGATGAAGGCAAAGTGGAGTGGTCCAAACGGATGCGTGTTGGTTATTTGGACCAGCATGCTGTATTGAACAAAGGCCAATCCATCCGTGACGTGCTTCGCGGCGCGTTCCAGTATTTGTTCGACATGGAACAGGAAATGAATGATATGTATGGCAAAATGGGCGATGTAACTCCCGAGGAGCTTGAACAACTTCTTGAAGACGTGGGCACGATCCAGGATACACTGACTAACCAGGATTTCTACATGATCGATGCCAAGGTGGATGAAACCGCACGTGGTCTGGGTCTGACGGATATCGGTCTGGATAAAGACGTCAATGACCTTAGTGGTGGACAGCGTACCAAAGTACTGCTTGCCAAGCTGCTGCTGGAAAAACCGGATATTCTGCTCCTTGATGAGCCTACGAACTATCTGGATGAATTGCATATCGAATGGCTGAAACGCTATTTGCAGGAATATGAGAATGCTTTTATTCTGATCTCACACGATATTCCGTTCCTGAACAGTGTTATCAACTTGATCTACCACATGGAGAATCAGGATCTGACCCGTTATGTGGGCGATTATGATCACTTCCAGGAAGTGCATGAGATGAGAAAACAGCAGCTGGAGTCGGCTTACAAGCGCCAACAACAAGAAATTGCTGACCTCAAGGACTTTGTAGCCCGGAACAAAGCAAGTGTGGCAACCCGTAACATGGCAATGTCCAGACAGAAGAAACTCGACAAGATGGAAGTTATCGAGATTGCCAAGGAAAAACCGAAACCACAGTTCAACTTCCGTGATGCAAGAACGTCTGGCAAGCTCATTTTCGAAACCAAAGGTCTTGTGATTGGTTATAACGAACCGTTGTCCAGACCACTGGATCTGCGTATGGAACGGGGACAGAAGATCGCCCTCGTTGGTGCAAACGGAATCGGTAAAACAACCTTGATGCGCAGTATTCTGGGTGAAATTCAGGCGCTGGAAGGAACCGTTCAACGCGGTGAACATCTGGAGATTGGTTACTTCCAACAAGAGATGAAGGATGCCAACTACAATACGTGTATTGAAGAGATCTGGCAGGAGTTCCCTTCATATACCCAATTCGAAGTGCGTGCTGCACTTGCAAAATGTGGTTTGACAACAAAACACATTGAGAGCAAGGTAGCTGTACTCAGTGGTGGCGAGAAAGCCAAAGTGCGTCTCTGTAAGTTGATCAATAACGAAACCAACCTGCTTGTACTCGATGAGCCGACGAACCATCTGGACGTTGATGCCAAGGAAGAGTTGAAACGTGCGCTCAAGGCTTACAAAGGCAGTATTCTTCTGATTTCCCACGAACCGGAATTCTACCGTGATGTAGTTACAGAGACGTGGAACTGTGAGTCATGGACAACCAAAGTATTCTAAATAAAGGTTGTTCAAAAGTCACGCACTGATAATACGAGAGAGCTTGCGAACAAGCTCGAACGGTGAGAAAAGGCGCGAATTTTGCTTGCAAAACAGGCAGAACTCGCGCCCTTTTTGCTTGGTTTTAACGAAAAATGTTGGTGCCCAATTCACAGTTGACAGCTTGAATAAGGCAATAATATAATTCAAGAAAGCGATTACATTTATATGTTAGTAACCTGTTTCACTGCATAGGGGCGAAGAAGACACGGTATTCCGTATGGGTACCATTTTGCACTTAGAAGGGAAGACGGGTCTTTTTTTACTCTTCAATGAAACCGGTTTCATTAAAATAAGGAGGTGGACCCTGCTTTTGTACTGACCGCCGGTTCCAGAGGATAGGCTGAGCAACAACATCGCGTCTTTAAGAACCATGCTTTCATCTTTCACGCCAAAGGAGAGAATGAACATTGGATAAACTCAGGAAACCCATGATATTCATGTTATCTGCAACACTTGCGCTGTCTTCCGGACCGTTGATGCTACCAAGTAAAGCGTATGCCGATCTGGGGAGTATACCCGCCACGTTGCTGCAGGACGATTTTTCGGATGGGGATTACACGGAATCACCTGCTTGGAACGTAAGTTCAGGCAACTGGGAAGTGATCACGGACCCGACAGATGCGTCGAACTTCACACTTTTCCAGAGCGATACCAATGAAGGCATCATCTCTACTGGAGAATCCATGTCGGACATGACCGTGTCCATGCGCTTTTACACGGGGAACGGTCAAGGATATCCGGGAATATTGCCGCGGTTTCAGGATAAGAGCAACTTTTACTATTTTCAAATGCAGGTTCCCAATAATAAGCTCGTTTTCTCAAAAAGGGTGAATGGATCAGATACCACTTTGAAAACGGTGGACTATGCATTTGCCAAGAATACATGGTATACCCTCAAAGTTGTGTTATCAGGTACAACCATTCGAGGGTATATCGCCGAAAACGGCTCCGATCGGTTGATATTCGATCTGGTCGATCCTACATACGGTTCAGGTACCGTGGGCATTCGGAATAAGTGGCAATCGGTACATGCAGATGACGTGATCATTGCCGATCGACCGCCGGAGAACGATATTCAGCTCTCTATTGCCGAGCAGACGGCGTCTTCGGTTTCCCTGCAATGGTCTGAACTCGTGGGTGCATCAGGCTATCGCCTGTATCGTTCCAACACGCCTGAAGGGGGCTATTCCCTGGTAACCAACACCGGAACTTTGGGACACACAGATGAAGGATTAAGCGGGGATACGGTCTACTATTACAAACTCGCCTATGAATACGGAGGTCTGACTGAGTCCTTGTGGTCCTCGCCGTTGGAAGTACGAACTTCAGCGACCGCCCCTCAGGCTCCGAGCGAATTGAAGGCTGAAGCACTCAACGCAACGAGCGTGAGGTTATCATGGTCGGCCGTGGACAAGTCAACGGGTTACCGCGTGGTTCGGGCCGAAGCTGGCAGTGAGCAATACGAGCAGATCTATGAAGGGAAGGGGCTCACTTATACAGATCAGGAACTCGAGCCTGGCACCAGCTACAACTATCGTGTAACAGCCTTCAATGCAGCTGGGGAGTCAGCATTCACTGTTGCAGAAGCCATGACGTACTCCATTGCCTCTCCTACAGATTTTGCTGCAACAGCTGTTACGGATACATCCATCTCTCTGGGGTGGAATGCTCTTACTGGATCTGATGTAACGTATACGCTCTCCAGGTCTACCAGTGCTGCGGGTACGTATCAGCAGGTCTATAGTGGGAATGAAAGTACGTTTAACGATAGTGGTCTGACGATGGGCACAGGATATTTTTACATCATCCAGGCGACCGTGGACGGCGTAACTTCTCCAGCATCCGCACCGTTGGGTGTTGCCACAGTTCGCACAAGCATTACACCAGGGCAATTGTGGCCAGGTCTGGACGGTCAACCGATTGATGCGCATGGGGCTGGCTTTTTCTACGATGAACAGACGGAGACCTATTACTGGTATGGTGAATATCATAAGGGCGGCTGGCCAGCTGTTGGGGTGCGTGTGTATTCCTCCAAGGATCTGATGAACTGGACAGATGAGGGCATGGCTCTATCGACACTTCAATCCATGGATGATTTTGACCATGACCCGTTAATTTCCAAATTGTATGCGGGACGTGAGGACCGCGTGGATATCTGGGCAGATATTCGCAAAGGACGGATCATTGAACGACCGAAGGTCATCTACAACGACAAAACAAAGAAATACGTGATGTGGGCTCACATGGACGGTGACAAGGACCCGTATAACGATAATGCGAACTACGGTAAGGCGCGGGCCGGTTATGCGATCAGTGACTCTCCAACAGGGCCTTTTGTGTATCAGAAGAGTTACCGGATGGACAGAGCTCCGGAAGGGGAGAAAGATTACTTCCCAAGCGATAAGGGCATGGCACGTGACATGACGTTGTTCAAGGATGATGATGGTACCGGTTATCTGATCTACTCGAGCGAAGAAAACCTGACACTCTATATCTCCAAACTGAATGAAGACTACAGTGACGTAACTGGGTGGCATAAGGAAGGACGAACGGATGACAAAGGTAATCCGGTTCGTGACTCGACCTATCAGGCTGAATATGGCGTAGATTACGTGCGTGTATTCCCTGGAGGGCAACGCGAAGCACCAGCGATGTTTAAGTATCAGGGGAAATATTATATTTTGACTTCCGGAGCTTCCGGATGGGCCCCTAACGAAAACAAAGTGACGGTGGCGGATAACATTTTTGGCCCGTGGTCAACGCAGACCAATCCGTTCGTGCGCACGTTGCCGAGTGATCCTGATCCAGGTAAGGCTTTCGGCACACAGACCACATCCGTCATTCCGGTAGATCCGGAAAAAGGCAAATTCATTTACGTTGGGGATACGTGGAACGGTGGCAATTTCTCGAATGATGCTGCAAAATACGTGTTCTTGCCCATTGAGTTTGGAATAGGCTCCGACATTGCGATCAAGTGGTATAACAGTTGGACACCGGATCTGCTGAATTCGATGGGCAAGGTGGATATCGCTGATCCGTTGCCGGAAGCCGTGGCGCTTGGCAAAGTACCATCTCTTCCAACGACATTGAACGTTCGCGACGGTGGTGAACTGGTGTCAACGCCAGCAGTGTGGACGATTGATAACCGGGCCATGACGGCAGAAGATTTTGCTAAGCCAGGACCACTCACATTACAGGTAACGACACCAGAATATAACAACAAAAAGCAGGCGGTTCGTGTAAACGTCATTCCAGAGAATGCCCTATATTTTGTGAACAGCGGAGGGTACGAAACGACTGATTACAATCTTATGGGTGCGTATATGAAAGGAACACTGGCCAACCCGGGAACGGCAGACCAGATGTACGCTCCGGCAGAGGGTCGCAATTGGGGATACACCAGCGCAGACGCACTGTCATCCGGCTCGAATGGCGGAGATATTTTCTCGACCGTACGTTATCTAAACGGGGGCAATGTCAGCAATTCTCCAAAAGGCACAGACTTAACCTACAGATTTGATGTACCGAATGGAACATATGATGTGTACGCGGGATTCAACGATCCGTGGACGAATGCATCGCGCAGAGCCAATTTCATCATCAATGGCACGAATACCGGGGCTGTTGCGTTTACGCCTGCCAGTGTTAGAGCACACAAAGGCATCATTGTGTCGGACAACAAACTGGAGTTAACCGTGCGCAATACGGCATCACAGGACCCGATGATTAGTTGGATAATGATCGTTCAGCCAGATGCTATGCCACCTGTTAATGACAGTGCTGGTCTCAATGCGGATGCGGTGAATTCAACGAGTGCAACGCTTCATTGGGATGCTCATCTTGGAGCAGCAAGCTACAAGCTCTACCGCTCAGATCGTGAGCAAGGTGAGTACAAGGTGGTCTATAGCGGCAATGGACGGGAGTACACGGACAGTGAACTGAACCCTGGCACGGAATATTATTACAAAGTGGAAGCTTTGGATGCGACAGGGCAATCGGTGAGAGGTGTATCTTCCGCATACCAGGTGCATACGGCTCAGCAGACTGCTGCCGATGTAGCTACAGGCATTACAGCACTGGAACAACCTTCAGTAGGTGCGAAAAAAATGAAGTTGCCATCCGTGCCGCAAGGTTTCACAGTGAAGATCGCTTCAAGTTCGTTACCGTCCGTCATTCAGACGGATGGAACGATTGTCCCACCTTCTAAGGAAACAACAGTAATACTGGAGTTGGAAATCACTCGAATTTCTGACGACACAAGAGCCCTGACTGTACCTTTGACGGTGAAGGTGCCTGCATCTGTTTCTTCCCCAGGAGGATCGGACCCTGGTTCGGGTAGCAACCCGGGCGGCAATTCCGGTGGAAATTCAGGAAGTAGTTCAGGTTCAAGCAACAATGGCGGACAATCAGAAGGTGTTAGCCCAGGTGCAGGAAATGCTGCACCACAACCTAAACCGGAGAAAGACCGTTCTGTTCTGGAGTTGCAGGCACAGCCTGACCAGAAAGGTGTAGTGCAGTCCAACGTGGATGCTTCAACGATCAAAGATGCTTTCGAAGTTGCCCCTGTAACAGATGTGGGTAAGCGCTTGGTCGAACTTCGGTTGAAGCCGGTTTCGGGAGCAACAGCATATGAAGTATCTCTGCCTGCCTCTGCGTTGATAGATCAGGGTGAGTCCCACGTGTTCAACATGGTTACAGAGCTGGGCATGTTGGAACTTCCCGCGTCACTGTTAACGAAGGACATCGTTGGTGATGGAATGGCATCCATCCGATTGGTCAGAACAGAGTTACCAAAAACAGTGGCAGATCAGCTTGGCACGCAATATGGAGTCCAGCTTGAGCTTCAACTGGATGGTCAACCATGGCCATTGCAAAGCGGATTCAAACTTCATCTGCCTTTCCCATCTTCTCAAAATGTTCAGCAGGATCGGATTGTTGCATTTGTCATTGGCGAGAACGGTGTGGCAAGTCCATTGCCGCAAAGTTACTACGATCCAAACAGCGGGCAGCTTGTATTTTCCGTAACGTCACTCACAGGAAATTATGCTGTTGTGTCTGTGGAGCAGGCATTCGCAGATCTTGCAGAAGTGCAGTGGTCCAAGAAAGCGATGGAGGCATTGGCAGTCCGAGGTGTGATTGATGCCGAAGCAAGTGGGGATTCCACCCGGTTGCATCCAAAACAGGAGATGACTCGCGGTCAATACATGCAATGGTTGATGACTGCGCTCGGCTTGAATGCTTCTTCCGGGAATGCGTTTACGGATGTAAACGAAAAGGCTCCATACTACGAAGCAGTTACAGCTGCGCGTTCACTAGGTATCACCAGTGGTACTGGTGACGGGCGCTTCCTGCCAGAGTCCACGATCACTCGTCAGGAGATGATGACGTTGACAGTTAGAGCACTTGCAGCCGCTGGTCTGGTTGACGCCGAGACAGCTGCAACGGATAAACTGACTCGTTTCCGCGATGCTTCCGAGATTCGCTCTTATGCCCAGGATAGTGTGGCCTTACTTGTGGATCTGGGCATCGCTCATGGGTACAACGGTGAGGTGAAACCACTTGATGAAGCGACACGAGCTGAATCGGCTGCGCTGCTATATGCGATGATGAGCAAATTGGTATGGAATAAGTAAGGTTACACCAGAATCGTAGTGTATGAAAAAGAAGGCTTACTTTGACCTGGGACCAGGTTGGAGTAAGCCTTCTTGATTATGCGCCTGCCATGGGGAGAGTTGGTTACTCAACGAACGAGTTACTTCCTATCCTTTTGCAGTTGTTAGTTGTACTATCAGTGAAGAACTATTAATTGTAGTGTTTACCAATTTGATAGGCTTGTTCCAGCAAACCTTCGATATGTTCTTTGGATTCTGAAATCGTTTCATAGAGAAATTCGACTCGGGATTCCTGCATTCTTGCATAACCCGCGATCCCGTTATTCAGATAATTGGAAATCATGTTGTAATAGTCGTATTTATGGAATGAAGCCTCCGTTCCCCCGGCTAGTGCAATCCACAGCGCTTTTTTGGAGTTTGCCTTGTTGAACAGCCCCATATTCCATACCTTGTCCAGATAAGCTTTGAGCATGGAGGGAACGTTATACCACCAGATCGGGAAAACAAATACAATGGCATCAGCCGCAAGCACACGATCCAGCTCTTTGCGAATTACAGGGGCATGCTGTTTATCGGGATTTTGCCAGTCTCGCTCATCTTCTACACCATATAATGGATCGAATCCGTCATGATAGAGATCGAGGATATCAATTTCATGGGAATTCTCCTGCATACCTTCTATAAAACGATTCATTACGGCAAATGTTAGGGAATCCTGTCTTGGGTGAGTAACGACCAGTTTAACTTTCATGTAGGAGTAACCATCCTTTTTTCTTTTTTTTGGTTAAACATTCTGACCAATGTTATTATAAGTTTCATGACATCTTATTGAGAAGTACGCACCTTCGAGTGCTGTAGAAACCTTGAGGTTCTTCGGTTACTTTTAATAATGGATATACATATATGTGAATTATGGGGGAGTACAAGTGGAACAAGAAATGAAAAAATATGAGAGTGGTGTGCAGGCGATGCTGGAACTGGTCGGTGGAAAATGGAGGATTCTTATCCTGCATCAACTGATATCAGGTAAAAAACGAACCAGTGAACTTCGCAGGGCCATTCCTGGCATTACCCAGAAGGTCCTTACCCAGCAGCTTCGTGATTTGGAAAAGAATGAAATCATCCATCGAATTATTCATCCTGAGATTCCGCCCAAGGTAGAGTATGAGCTGACCGAATATGGCCTGACACTACAGGACATCATTGATCGCATATGTATGTGGGGAGAAAATCATTTGGACAGAGTATACGGAGATAAAAGCAGCGTGCTGGGAGATCATTTTAGGGACTATATTCCACTTTCAACTTCAACTTGAGCTGACCGTCCAATGAAAAATAAATCAAAACCTTCCTTGATCTCAAAAGGAGGGTATTTGTTGTTTTTTGTCCTTTATCAGTGAAACTGATAAATGCTATAAAATCATTGAAATTGACCCTCAACACCCGGTGTGTTAGGTTTTAAAGAGAAGAAATTAAATTAATATGATAATTTTAGTCGGAATTAAAATCGAAGCAATGCGCGAGGTGGCAAACAGTGGAACTTCAAGTGACAAATAGCCCTTTTAATCAAGAACAAGTTGAACTGCTTAATCGTCTTATTCCTACATTGACCGATGGACAACGGACTTGGTTGAGCGGATATATTGCAGCAATTCAGGCAAGCGCAACAATAGCGGTTCCAGCGAACCTGGTACAGGCTGCACCAACTACAGGTGTCGCACCTGAAAGTGCTACGCCAGTATCCCGCGAAGTTACCGTGCTCTTCGGTTCACAAACCGGGAATTCCAGCGGCCTATCGAAGAAGCTGGCCAAGAAACTTGAAGAGCAAGGTCTTCAGGTAACGTTGTCATCGATGGGAGATTTCAAACCGAACGGACTCAAGAAAATTGAAAATCTCCTCATCATCGTCAGTACGCATGGCGAGGGAGAACCGCCGGATAATGCGATTCCCCTGCATGAATTCCTGAACAGCAAACGGGCTCCGAAGCTCGAAGGGCTTCGCTACTCGGTGTTGGCTCTTGGAGATACCTCTTATGAGTTCTTTTGTCAGACAGGTAAGGACTTCGATACACGATTGCAGGAGTTGGGTGGTACAGCACTTGTACCGCGTGTAGACTGTGATGTTGATTTTGATGAACCGGCTGCGGAGTGGATGAATGAAGTGCTGGCTTCCTTAAGTAGCACATCTGCTGCTGCGAGCACGGTAACTACTGAGGCTGTTACAGCTGCGTTGAGCGGCGGGCAATCCGAATATGATCGCACGAATCCGTTCAAGGCTGAAGTATTGGAGAATCTCAATCTGAATGGCAGAGGATCGGACCGTGAAACACGCCATATTGAATTGTCCTTGGAAGGCTCCAGCCTAGATTACGAGCCTGGTGACAGCCTTGGGGTATTCCCTGAGAATCACCCGCGTCTTGTCGATGAATTGATTGCAGCCATGGGATGGAATGCAGATGAGCGCGTGACCGTGAATAAAAACGGGGATCAGGCATCTGTGTACGAAGCGTTGCTGCGTTATTTTGAGATTACAGCGGTAACGAAACCGGTCGTGGAACAACTTGCGAAACTGAATCCGGGGAGTGGCTTGACTGCGTTACTCGCAGATGATTCCGAATTCCGCACAGTCATGAATAGCTGTGATCTGCTGGATCTGGTTCATGATTATGATCTGAAAGGTATTCCTGCTGCAGAATTTGTAGCTGTACTTCGCAAAATTCCGGCACGTCTGTATTCGATAGCGAGTAGTTCGAAATCTTTCCCGGATGAAGTTCATCTTACCGTTCGTACGGTACGTTATGAAGCGCGTGGCAGAGAACGTTACGGTGTATGCTCGGTACATCTGGCTGAACGAATCGAAGCTGGCGACACCCTGCCTGTATATATACAGCATAACCCGAATTTCAAGCTTCCTGAGAACCCGGATACGCCGATCATTATGGTTGGCCCAGGTACAGGCGTAGCACCGTTCAGATCCTTCCTTGGTGAGCGTGAAGAAACAGGCGCAGAAGGCAAGACATGGCTGTTCTACGGAGATCAACATTTCTCCACCGACTTCTTGTACCAGACGGAATGGCAGCGTTGGCTCAAAGATGGTGTGCTCACGAAGATGGATGTAGCCTTCTCACGTGATACGGAACAGAAGGTGTATGTACAACATCGTATGTTGGAACACAGCAAAGAATTGTACCAGTGGCTTCAGGAAGGTGCGAGTGTATATATCTGTGGTGATGAGAAAAAAATGGCACATGATGTGCATGCTGCGCTCACCACGATTCTTGAACAAGAAGGTGGATTATCACCTGAGCAGGCATCGGAATATCTGACACGGTTGCAGCAGGAGAAACGTTATCAGCGGGACGTCTATTAATTATTACCGGCTTAGCCGGATTGCACCATCCCGCAGAGACGAGAGGAGAAAGCAGCATGGTTTATAATAACTTACTTAACCCACAGCGCACGAATAGCGATGTGGAAGATATAAAGATCAAAAGTGATTACTTGCGTGGAAGCCTGACCGAAACGTTGGCTGATCGCATCACGGGTGCAATTCCAGAGGACGACAATCGTCTGATGAAACACCACGGCAGTTATATGCAGGATGATCGTGACCTGCGTAATGAGCGTCACAAATCCAAGCTGGAGCCAGCATATCAATTTATGCTGCGTGTACGTGCTTCCGGTGGAATTGTAACCCCGGAGCAGTGGTTGATGATGGACAGAGTGGCACATAAATATGCGAATCAGACCATTCGTCTGACCACACGTCAGTCTTTCCAACTGCATGGTGTACTGAAGTGGGATCTTAAGAACACCATTCGTGAAGTGAACGATTCGTTGCTAAGCACACTGGCTGCGTGCGGTGACGTAAACCGTAACGTGATGTGTAACCCGAATCCGAATCAATCCGATGTGCATGCTGAAGTGTATGAGTGGGCATGTCAAGTAAGTAATCATTTGGACCCTCGCACGCGGGCTTATCATGAGCTGTGGCTGGACGGCGAGAAAGTGATTGATTCGCAGGACTCTGACGAAGAAGTTGAACCAATCTATGGCAAAGTGTATTTGCCTCGTAAGTTCAAGATCGGTATTGCTGTACCACCATCCAATGATGTGGATGTTTATTCACAGGATCTTGGCTTTATTGCTATTGTGGAGAACGGGAAGCTGCAAGGATTCAACGTTTCCGTTGGCGGCGGGATGGGCATGTCTCATGGTGATGCCAAAACCTATCCTCAGGTGTCCAAAGTCATTGGTTTCTGTACTCCGGAGCAAATGATTGATGTTGCAGAGAAAACAGTTATGATTCAGCGTGATTATGGAGATCGTGCAGTTCGTAAACATGCTCGTTTCAAATATACGCTGGATGATCGCGGTGTGGAATGGTTTGTCGAAGAGCTGACCAGCCGTCTGGGATGGAAACTGGATGCGGCACGTCCATATCATTTTGAGTCAAACGGAGATCGATATGGTTGGGTAAAAGGCAATAATGGTAGATGGCACTACACGCTGTTCATTCAGAATGGTCGTGTCAAGGATGTGGATGGATATCCTCTCATGACGGGTTTACGTGAGATTGCCAAAGTGCATACGGGTGATTTCCGTCTGACTGCCAATCAAAATCTGATCATCGGTAACATTAGCAGCCAGAAGAAGAAAAAGATTGAAGCGCTGATTCAGCAATACAATCTGACGGATGGGGCACATTACTCTGCGCTGCGCAGAAGTTCGATGGCTTGTGTTGCGCTTCCAACCTGCGGCCTTGCGATGGCTGAGTCAGAACGTTATTTGCCGTCTCTGATCGACAAACTGGAGCCAGTACTGGACGAAGCCGGGCTGAGAGACGAAGAGATTGTCATTCGCATGACGGGCTGCCCGAACGGATGTGCAAGACCGATGCTGGCGGAGATTTCATTTATCGGTAAAGCACCTGGGAAATACAACATGTATCTCGGTGGCAGCTTCACTGGACATCGCCTGAATAAACTTTACAAAGAAAACATTGGCGAAACCGAGATTCTGGACACGTTGGCACCAATGGTGAACCAATATGCCAGAGAGCGCAATGAAGGTGAACATTTCGGTGACTTTGTCATTCGTGCAGGCTATGTTCCTGAAGTCTTGGATGGTCGACAATTTCACGCTTAATGGACCGGGTAAGATGAACTGAAATTAGGACTGACTTAGGGCGGAAGCATTCCTTTATGGGGTGCTTCTTGTCTGTTATATATGGAGATAATAGAGGTAACGTTAGTTACTGCTGAGAGATTTATGAGAGAAAAAACTGTGGCCAAACTTCAAGCGGAGATGGATAATCACCGCAGTTATTCCCATTATTTCGTGTGTATTAACTTGTTGAAGTACGCTCAACAAGATATAATGGCATAGTAGAAAGCAGATTACATGTTGAAAGTGAGCGGAAACGATATGGGTCGTAAGTGGAATAATATCAAGGAAAAAAAAGCTTCAAAAGATGCAAATACGAGCCGGGTCTACGCTAAATTCGGCGTTGAGATCTATGTAGCTGCTAAGAAGGGCGAACCGGACCCGGAAGCGAACCGTGCACTGAAAGTCGTGCTGGAACGTGCCAAAACGTATAATGTACCCAAAGCCATTATTGATCGTGCGATGGAAAAAGCAAAAGGCAGCGGGGATGAGAACTATGAAGAGTTGCGTTATGAAGGCTTCGGACCGAATGGTGCGATGGTCATCGTGGATGCACTTACCAACAACGTAAATCGTACAGCGCCGGAAGTACGCTCTGCGTTTAACAAAAACGCCGGAAACATGGGTGTCAGCGGTTCTGTTGCTTACATGTTTGATCCTACAGCGGTTATCGGTATAGAAGGCAAAAACTCCGAGGAAGTACTTGAACTTCTGCTTGAAGCAGACGTAGATGTACGTGATATCGTGGACGAAGATGATGCTGTCATCGTATATGCAGAACCGGATCAATTCCACGCTGTACAAGAAGCGTTCAAAGCAGCCGGTATTACGGAGTTCACCGTAGCCGAGCTGACGATGCTTGCACAGAACCATATTGAACTTCCAGAGGATGCACAAGCTCAGTTCGAGAAACTGATCGATGCGCTCGAAGACCTTGAAGATGTTCAACAGGTGTACCACAACGTAGAGTTCGCAGAGTAAGCAAGCTGCACGATACGTGGTTTGATTGCATAAAAAGAGTGTCTGACCAATCTCCGGATTGGACGGACACTCTTTTTAGTTATTTTAAGAGTTGGATTGCAGGGAGCCGGGCGACTTGTCAGATGTATCTGACGGATCTGATTTTTCCGAGTTCCCCCCACCGAATTTAAATAACACAATTCCGCCGACAATGACAAGCACACCGAGCAGTTGATTCCATGAGAAAGGAATTTGCTCCAGACCGAGCCACCCCATGGAGTCAAACAAAAGGGCGAAGCTAAGTTGGGACGTCAGCACGATCGAGATGGCATACGTGGGGCCAAGCAGCTTCATACCTTGTACGAGACAGAAGACGACACCAACGCCGATGGCTCCACTGAGCCAATACCACGGTTGCATATTCTGAAAGCTGAATGTATTCTTGCCCTCCACGAGCAGAGAGATGAGGAACGAGGCAATGAATCCGGTGAAAAGCACCAACGTTGTTGTGGACCATGAACCGGTGCGTTCATTGACTTTGCTATTAAATATGGTTTGCAGACTGACAAGTGCTCCTGCCAAGAGCGCAAGCGAAATCCCTGTAATTAACATGGTTGTCGAACTCCTTACTCATAAATATTGTGACCTGCTATTTCGCGCAGACCCGCACGGTTTTTAATCATAATCAATCCCTGATGTCGTTCAATCAATCCGTCTGCACAGAGCTTTTGGATGACCCTGTTCAGGTGTCGGTAACTGGTGCCGATCAGATTCGCAATGTCGGTCAGATTGAACGCGTCCAGATCTTCATGAACGACGCTACCAGCTTCTTCCGTCGAGATGGAGAGAAGGTAGCTGGCTAGCCGAACCTCAACGGGATACATCAGGTTGAAGTTGGAGAAGTTCGAATCAATATAGAACTTGTGTGAGATGATTTTGAGCAAAAATTTAAGTAAAGGTGCATAATCGCCGGCAAGCTCAGCGAGCCATTGATAATGAATCCGAAGCATCACCACAGGTGACACGGCCTGAACTGTGTTGACAATATCACTTTCACGGACATATTCAATGTCACCGACGACTTCAAGCGGTGTCTTGAAGCAAAGCACGAGTGTTTTGTCCTGAGCGGAGGTGGTGAAGATCTTGATTTTACCCTCGACCAACACGTATAAATATTCGGAGGCTTCCCCTTCACGACAGATCAATTCACACTTCTCGAAGTGACATAATGTCATATGGGGACGCAGGGGCTCGTGAAATACCTTTTCGAGTTGATATTGCTTCAGATAATGTATTAATTGTTGCTCATCATGAATCTCTTCCACGCTCTTGTTCACCCCTGACTATATTCTAGAAAAACTACAGTTTCATAATGATGACACCTGTGATCATCAAGGCAATGCCAAGAAATTGCGGCAGTTTCATCTTTTGTTTCACTACACCAAACCATCCGTTACTATCCACGAGAAAAGTCAGGAACAGCTGAGCAATGAGCAGGGCCGAGATCGTGAATGTCACCCCAATTTGCTGAATGGCCGTTACTTCGCTGAAAATAATGACAGCGCCAAACGCTCCCCCCGCCAGGTACATGGGTTTAACTTGTTTGAGTCCTTGAAGGTTAATGTCTCTAACGAACATTAGGATCAGCGCCGCTAAGATGAATCCTGTCAGTTGTGTAATCGTAGCGGCCTGCCATGTGCCCATGTCGGTACTAATCCGAGCATTGGCAACACCTTGGAGCGTGATACACGCGCCACCCAGTAATGCAAAAATAATTCCTTTCATATGTACGCTCCTTATTCAATTACTTCGACTTCTATTTAATGACAAACTCACCCCAAACGCCAAGGACAAATGTCCTGAGCTTTGAAGTCACAGCATCTAGAGTACAATAAAGAACCAGGGAAATCCAGTTGGAGCATGAAGAGATGCGCGGTATATGTGCGGGAATACTCATTTTTAATGAGCATGATCTCTAACGAACCAGCGACACCTTATTGTATTGATTCGATTGAATTAAGAAATCTAAGGAACCTCAGCCATCTTAATCGGGCTAAGGCAGGTAGGAAAGGATGGATAATGAGTTGAAACGGAGGAATAACGTGTCTACAATTCGTTAGTTTTGAAAATCGGCAAATATTCACTAAATAGAGTGTGTCAGGTTCGTTACTAACTATCTAAGAATTTGTCCTAAGAGCCAGCCAAGATGAAAGAGAGTTTGCCGACTCGACCCTAGAACACACAACAGATGTACAGCTCCAGGCTAGCGGGCAATGAGATTTGAACAATTCAGCTAAACACCTCTCCAAAAAAATCCATACCAAACTAATCCAATCAATCGCATGATCAGATCACAGTGTACACAGGCCGTTCACCTACATAATGAACGGACAGTTCTGTGAATTGTTCTGCCAACCTGTCTGCCAATAGATTCATTCCCGGAGCCTCGCTCTCGGCATGCCCCAACATGATGAGTGCTTTGGACTTGCCTTGTTGCACAGCATCACGGATATATTCCGGTGTCTCCCATTCGAATCCTTCTCCAGCGATGATCAGATCCAATTGTTTGTTCTGAATCAAGGGAATCGTCACAGGGCCGTTGCCACGAAAACCAACCAATACCGCTGCGTGTCTACAGACTATGTCGGGATTGCCTGCAACGCGGACATAATCGATCCCAAGGCAACGTTTCACATGGTGAGCAATAGCTTGGGCAGTGCTTGCTTCCGGAAAAGTAAGGATGTCTGCTTCCGGTACTCGTTGCTCCACATAAGAGGACCATCCCAAGGCCTGAATCAGTCCTTCGGTAATGCCATCCGGTTGGAAGCGGTGGATGATATCATGACATCGATAGATGGAGATGCCTGCTTCGTCAATTAACTTTCTTTTGTCCGTATACACCGAATCAGTTGCAAGCCAATCCGTCTGACTGTGATGGTTATAGAACGGAGATTCATGCGCAATGATTAAGTTAGCGCCTTGCTGTATGGCTTGTTCAATCACATATTGTGTGGGCATAAAAGCGATGACAATACCTGTGACCTTACAGTCAAGTGAACCGGTAATAAGCTGATCCACCGTGTTTTCCGGCAGTTCAATGTTATCTAAAAGATGAAGGACAACGTCTTGAACAGTGAGATCCATAGATTGCATTCCTCCAATGACAGGATATAAAAATAGTGTAACATGTTTACATTTGAAATCTACTGCTTTCCAGATTGTGGGGGTCAATTTTATTATTTTCGGTTAATACTAAATCATGCAGATTACAGTGGGTTAAGATAACAACGAAGAAGAGTGTTCACTGTGTACGGATGTTGGATTCGTGTAGTTTTCTCAAACAAGAATAAGTATACTTACATAGAGTCTTTATTGCATTAAATGAGCTGTTTGCAACAGCAGAGCAGATTGTGAAAGGGGATAACTACGATGACAGCAACAACTATTATGGAACGTCTGAAGAGCGAGACAGCTCATTACCACAGACAAGTAGAACAGAACCCTTATGCAAAAGCCATTATGAATCAAACTGTGACTATAGAAGAATATAGAACATATCTAGAAAAGTTTTATGGATTCCTCAAACCGCTGGAAGATCAAGCTGTACAGCAGCCTTTCTGGGGAAGTACGGGATTGGATATCGAGATTAGAGGCAAGGCTGGACTACTGGAGAAAGATCTGCACAATCTTGGTGCAAGTGAAGAGGAAATTAGCCAACTTCCGCTCTGCAAAGAACTTCCGGATATTTCGACACCAGCCCGTTTGTTTGGATACATGTATGTCATTGAGGGGTCCACGAACGGTGGACAGATCATGACCAAACGTTTGTCGCAGTTCCTGCCCATTGAAGCTGATCGTGGATTGGAATATTTCAACGCCTATGGCTCAGAGACAAGAACAAGATGGAGCGAGTTTATGATTTTGCTGCAGCAGTCCATCACCAGTCCAGAAGATCATGACAACATGGTGCACAGTGCATCAGAGACATTCCGACTGCTGGATCAATGGATTAATACGTAGGGCAGACTTTATTTCATATTTTAAAGGTATCTATATAAGTTGAATTAATCATTTACACCTAACGAAGAGGACAGAAAAAACCTGGAAAAGCGAAGCATTCGCTAAAAGCTTTCTGAAAGAAAGCTACATCGTAAGCATACGCTTATAACCGGATTTTTCCCTTAGAAAAGGGAATCGATAAAATCTGGGGATAACAGCGATTAGAAGGTTATTCTGTCATCGTAGTGCAATGTAAATAATCATTATTTCAACTTATATAACATCATGAGAGGGGATTTTCCTGGCCATGGCCGAACCGAAGTCCAAGAAAGAACAAAATTTGTTGAACCGCACATTGCTTCATCAGGGAACATACACAACTGATCCGATAGATCTGAATAACTGTGATAAAGAACCAATTCATATCCCCGGCTTTATTCAACCTCATGGTGTTCTTTTGGCCATCAATACCAGTCTTACGCCAACTATTGTTCAGTGTAGCCAAAATACGGAGGAACATCTGGGTATTGCCTATGAGGCTGTTCTGGGCATGCCTTTGGAGAACCTGATTGGCGAGCAAGAAGTAAGCAAATTGTTGGGCAGCAGCTTCAATGCGAATGTTACCTCTGACCTGCATTACATGGATCTTACCATTAAGGTATCCGGTGAGGAACGGGTCTTCTCTTCTGTGCTTCATGAAAGTGAAGGTTTGCTCATTCTGGAGATCGAGCCTTATGACGAAAAAGAGGACGTGGGGACTACTGACTTCGAGTGGATATCCCGATTCTTCGGTCGGATGAAAAGCACAGATAGCCGCGTGGAGGCAAGTCAGATTGCAGCTGAACAGGTCAAGGAAATGCTCGGTTACGATCGGGTGATGATCTATGAATTTGACGAGCAATGGAATGGTAAAGTTATTGCTGAAGCGCGTGAACAAGAACTCGAACCATTCCTGGGACATCACTATCCAGCATCGGATATACCAAAACAAGCTCGGGAGTTGTATCTTCGCAATTGGCTGCGGACTATCGTGAATGTAAATTATAAACCGGTCGAAATTGTACCTATGCTACAACCACTGACTGGCAAACCACTGAATTTGAGTCTTTCGGTCCTGCGTAGCGTATCGCCACTTCACATCGAATATCTGCATAATATGGGTGTAGGTGCGACCGTAACGATCTCGCTCATTCATAACAATGAGCTATGGGGACTCATCACATGCCATCATTATTCGGCCAGATATGTCCCCCATCGTGTGCGGAATCTGTGCAATTTCCTGGGGGCGTTCTTCTCCAATGAATTGTTCCAGCGTCAGCAGTTAGATGATTACCAATCCGAGATTCAATCTCGTGAAGCTGCTTCACGAATTGCCAACATTTTTATTGGAAACACAAGTCCTGCCCGAGTACTTGAGGAATTACAGGGAGAAGAAGAGACGGTATTGAACCTGATGGATGCTGCCGGAGCAGCGATCTGTTACCAGGACAAGTTATTGTTATATGGTAAAACGCCTAACAGCGGCCAGATTCGTGAACTGGCAGGTTGGCTTGCAGGAAAGTCTGAGGATTACAGTTACTACACTTCGAAACTGAGTTCAGAGTATGAAACAGCCAAAGCTTATCCGGATAAGGCTTCCGGGGTTATTTATGTTGCCATTTCGCCTGGACAGCATAACTACATGATCTGGTTCCGACCTGAGGTTGAGCAGGTTGTCGAGTGGGCGGGTGACCCGGCCAAAGCGGTACTCAAGACGGATGACGGCATGCGATTGTCACCTCGTAAATCATTCGAGAAATGGCGTGAGGTTGTAAAGTCAACTTCGTATCCGTGGACTACGAAAGAACTAAGTGTGTTACCTTTACTCAAATCCATTGTACGTCGGCAGACGGAGAATCAGTTGGTTCAGGCTGAGGAACAGGCACTTCAGAACGCTCGTATTTTGCGACAAAATGAACAGCGTTATTTGCAGTTAATGGATTATTCGCCCGTGGCATTCTTTACTCTGACGGACGGTAAGATTATCTATTGTAATACAAAGGCAGCTGAACTGCTCGGGTTCGAGAGTTCCCAAAACCTGATGGGTAAGGATTTTAGAGAATTTGTACCTGACAATACGAGAGTTACCTTGCAACAGAATTTTGAGGAATTAAAGCACAAAAACACAAGTTTGATTACAAGTCAGTCCTATTTCACTACAGCAGTTGGTACCTCACTGTTGCTTGAAGTTACACTCGCTGCTGTTACGCATGCAGGAAAACCTTCTGTGATGGTGCTTCTGCACAGCGGGGCGTCTCACCATGAACATGACCATTACACCGAAACGACAAGCCAGTTGCAAAATTATCTGAACACAGATCCGTTAACAGATATGCCAATTCAAACGGTGTTCAAGTCTCAGCTTCAGGATGACTGGGATGATTGTTTGGAGGAGAAATGTAGTCTGGGGTTGCTCATTATAGATATCGATGATTTCCGTTCATATAACGCGGCATACGGACTTCAGGGAGGCGATCTGTGTCTGCAATGGATCGGTGAGGTACTCACCGTGGTCAGTGAGCAGCACAACGCACTAATATCCCGTCTTCGCGGAGGTACCTTCATGTTGAAAATGAAGAGCACAACTTCTGAACATTCAGCACAGCTTGCGGAAGAGATTAGACAACATGTTCTGGCTCTGCAGATCCAGCGAGAATTATCGGGTCCGAGTGGGATCGTCACGGTTAGTGTCGGGGGTGCAGTGCTGGTACCTGATGAGCAGTCAAGTGCATCCGATCTGATTGAAAAAGCTACTCAAGCGCTGGCCCAAGCGAAGAGTGAAGGGAAGAATCGAGCAATTGTAGTCTGATTTAGGGCATGTAACCTTACTTTTTAACGAATACACCTGGATCAATATCATATCCATATGAACTAAATGAGAGAGCAGAAATGCTCTCTTTTTTTGGTTTTAATAATGTGTTAATTTCATCACCGCAGACACAGCACTAGTGTTATAATGATCCCTATGGATACACTTGTTCGTATTCTGTCTCGGAGGAGGGTGAGCTAACGTTCTATGAAAGACAACTCTAGACAATTGGAATTTATGGAGATAGATCTGAGCGAAGAACCCGTAACAGCAGCGGTTCCGGTTCCTGATCGTTCAACCATTGTGCAGCAACCTGCACATCATGCGATGCAGCATCGTGGAGGCATATTGTCTTCGGAGAAACGTTTTGTAGAGGAAGCAAAGCAGTGGTCAGAGATGGAGGGAGATGTGTCCCCCTGGGTTCCCTTTATGAGCTACTGGCCCACATATGGCGTAATGAACGAAGCCCAACGCAAGTGGTATTTGTATTGGAGGAAGGAAGTTCGTCAGGGGAGATATCCAGATACCGATCTGTCCTATCTATTTGTTCATATATATGAGTTGATTAACGGCATTGGCTGGCAGAATGCTCAGGATGGTTATGATCAATTAAAGCAGCTATGGTTGAACTACCGTGAAAGGCTCCCTCAATTAAATATATATATGCAAGAGTGGGTGGTCGATTACGTACTGGTCCATCAGATGGAGACGTCTTTATCCGAAGTCATGGACCTTTCGGGCGGGTATCTGCCAGCAGAGATGCTGGACAAGGAACTGCAACGTGTTTTACAGAACAAGATGTCGGATATTTCGCTGAGTATGCTGCAAAGGTACTACGATTACGATATTACGCTCAGTAAGTTCTATAGAGATGGCGGCAAAGAAGTGATGGAGCAGTACATCCCACGGGTCATGGCATTGGTTCATTCATATCTGGAGCGTACGCGAGAAGTCGGACTGTTACCGGTGTTTCAACCCAACGAAGAACGCATGGTGGAGCGCATACTGTTTCGCAAAGCGGTCTATGACGACTCGATCTATGGAAGATCGGTATCATTCAGATATATGCCCATTGGTGAACAGGCTGAATTTGTACAGATGGTTACGCGGATCTATCGATGTACTGAAAATAAACTTCGTGAACTGCTCGGATTCAGAGGCCGATTGCGTGGACAAACATTAGAGCCCGAACTTGCGAATCTGATTGAACGTTACCTGGACAAAGCATATGCGATTGATCAGGCCGAGACGGTGGAACAACCGGTGATTCGTATTGATACGGAAAAATTGGCATCGTTACAGCAAGAAAGTGAATACGTACGAATGGCACTTACAATTGAGGATGATCACCCTTCTGAAGTGAAGGATGATGAGGTTCATAACGCAAATGTTACAAGTAATCCAGTCGATGCACTGGAAGCAAGGCATGAGATCACACCAACAGAAGATTCCATGCAGCAGGACCCATCGGTAAGAGAGACTGCAATAGAAGGGTCAACAGCATCAATTGGGTTGCAATGGGACGTGAGTGCAGAGGTTGATTTGGATGAACAATGGCTGCTATTTGCCAAGGGACTATCCCCTCAGCAGGTGCAAGTGATTCATGCTCTTCTTGGCGCTAACCCTGATAAGGAGCTGATACGTCTGGCTGAGCAATATGGAACGATGCCTACGCTTCTGTTGGATGAAATTAATGATGTGGCTATGGATACGATCGGTGATCTTCTGATTGATGGTGACCGGATTGTTCCGGATTATATAGATGTGTTCGAACATGTGAAGAGGTGATACGTAAGTGACAGAACTTAAAATACCAAAGCGGCTGACCACCGCACTTGTCAATTCGTTAACGGCGGGTGTTGTCCCGCGCATAGGACTGGAGCAGATTGCTGTTGGCCGAAAACCGGAAGTGGAAGCCATCTTGAGAGATATGGACAATATCGCCGAGGGTGGCGCCGCGTTCAAACTCATTACCGGGCGTTATGGTAGTGGTAAAAGCTTTCTTTTGCAAATGATTCGTAATTATGCCATGGATCGCGACTTTGTTGTAGCAGATGCCGATCTGTCACCAGAGCGACGATTGGTGGGCACCAAAGGGCAGGGACTTGCGACATATCGCGAACTAATGACTCGTCTGTCTACACGTACACGTCCGGATGGGGGAGCGTTGGAGCCGATTTTGCAAAAATGGATCGCAGGCCTGCAACAATCCACGATGCAAAGTCAGAACCTGCGCCCGGATGATCCCGCTCTGCCGCTGGAAGTAGAGAAGCAGATCTATGCGGTGACAGGGGAGATGCAGAATCTGGTTCACGGCTTTGATTTTGCCAAGGTACTGGCTTCCTACTGGAATGGGTACAAGCTCGCTGATGATGATCGCAAACAGGCGGCACTGCGCTGGCTTCGAGGAGAATTTGCAACCAAAACGGAGGCAAAAAAAGAACTCTCTGTCGGTGTTATCATTGACGATGACAACTGGTATGACTACTTCAAATTGTGGTCTGAATTCACAGCGCGCATTGGTTACAAAGGATTGCTGTTGTTCATTGATGAAGCGGTGAATCTGTACAAAATTACAAACAGCGTCTCTCGTCAAAGCAATTATGAGAAATTGCTGACCATGTTCAATGATACAATGCAGGGCAAGGCGGAGCACCTGGGCATATTTGTAGGCGGTACGCCGCAATTTGTGGAGGATGAACGGCGCGGACTATATAGCTATGAAGCGCTTCGCTCCAGGCTTATTGATGGTCGTTATGCAGCCAAAGCGTATGCAAATTATACAGGCCCGATTCTGAAGCTTGCAATGTTATCACATGAAGAGATTCTGATTTTGCTCCAGAAGCTGCGGCAGATTCATGCGTTGCATTTTGGATACAGTGCAAGTCTGACGGATGAACAATTGGTTGATTTTATGCAAACGGCGGTGAATCGACTGGGGGCGGATGAATTGCTGACCACGCGTGAAGTGGTACGGGACTTTATGGATGTACTGCATACGCTCCATCAGAATCCCGAAGTGACTTATACGCAATTACTTGGTGAACGGGCTGCCAAACCCCAGGAACCGGGTAAAGGAGCGGATGCTTCCGCAAATTCGGATGATCTGGACGACTTTCTGGCGGAGTTTGAATTATGAGTGATAATCCATTCTATCGGCTGGCGCCATTCGTGCAGGAATTTATATATAAAAAAAGATGGGAATCGCTTCGGCCTGCTCAGATAGAGGCTTGCAATATCTGTTTTCATACCCCGCATCATATGCTGATTGCGGCAGGCACGGCCTCCGGCAAAACGGAGGCGGCTTTTTTTCCTGCATTGACCGAGCTGCATGAACGGCCTTCCAAATCAGTGGGCATTCTGTACATTGGACCTCTGAAAGCCCTGATTAACGACCAATTCGAACGTCTTAAGGATCTGTTAACCGAAGGAAATATTCCGGTTTGGCATTGGCATGGGGATGTGCCTCAGGCGGAGAAAACAAAACTGATGAAAAATCCGTCCGGTGTGCTTCAGATTACACCAGAATCGCTGGAAGGTCTGCTCATGAATCGACCGAATGCGATCCCGGCGCTGTTTCATGATCTGCGCTATGTCATCATTGATGAGGTACATGCTTTCATGGGAGCGGATCGGGGGATTCAAGTACTCAGCGAGCTTGCCAGAATCGAGCGTATGGCTGGCTGTGCACCTCGAAGAGTTGGCTTATCCGCTACACTGAGTGACTATGATGCAGCTACATCCTGGCTTGCTGCCGGAACACAGCAGGGAGTGGATGTGGTCTCTTCTCCGGGTGGTCGCAAGCTGCGACTGCGGGTGGAACATTTCTCTTTTCCAGATGCGCAGGATGAGGAGCAGGCGGAGCAGCTTCATAACGCACGCAAAGCGTACTACGACTTCATTTATGAGAGCACACATCGTAAAAAAGCGTTAATCTTCACCAACAGCCGTACCGACGCCGAGGTTACTATACTTGAGATGCGGCGGGTCGCGGCTCGCAGGCAAGAGCGTGATGTGTTCCATGTGCATCATGGAAGTATCTCCGCCATGCTGAGGGAGGAAACGGAAGCTGCCCTGCGCACCGGATCAGGTCCCGCGGTTGCTGCGGCAACGGTCACGCTCGAACTGGGTATCGATCTGGGCGAACTGGAACGTGTGGTTCAGCTTGGTGCACCGTATAGTGCGTCCAGCTTTGTACAGCGTCTGGGACGTTCGGGGAGACGAGAGGACATGGCATCAGAGATGCTTTTTGTATGTCCGGAGGAAGAGGATGAGGAAGCGCAATTGCCAGCACGTATGCCGTGGACGTTAATGCGTGCAATTGCTGTTATCGAACTATATGTAAAAACAAAGTGGGTCGAGCCGCTTGAAGCCCGCAAAATGCCCATAGGGGTGCTCTACCATCAGACGATGAGCATGCTGAAAAGTATGGGGGAGGCGGAGCCGAGAGATCTTGCAGAAGCCATCCTTTCGCTGGCCCCCTTTGCGTTGATTAGACCCGATCAATATCAGGCTTTCCTGAATTACCTCATTGAGACGGATCATCTGCAATGGACCGAGGACCGGACATTGATTATCGGACTGACAGGTGAGAAAATCGTAAATAATTATCGCTTCTATGCGGTGTTTAAGGACGATGAGGAACATAAAGTACTGAACGGCTCGGAAGAGATTGGTTCCATTACAACCGTGCCCCCGCCAGGCTATTGCTTCTCGCTCGCAGGCAAACTGTGGAAAGTGGAAGAAGTTGATCACAAGCACAAGGCTGTGTATGTGAAGTCTGCCAAAGGTAAAGTGGATACGTTATGGCTTGGAGCGGGCGGAGACATCCACACAACGGTGGTACAGAAAATGCGTGAAGTGTTGTCCGACTCAGTGATCTATCCCTACCTGTCACCGCAAGCCGTCAATCGACTTGAACGGGCACGCCGTCTAGCTCGTGAAAGCGGACTGTTGAAGCAGGTTGTTATTCCGGCTGGGGGAGATTCGATGTATGTACTTCCTTGGGTAGGGAGTAAATCGTTCCGTACATTGGAGCGCCTGATGAAGCATAATCTGTCGGGCAAACTGGCTTTGCGTTCGGTAGTGCCCATGGAACCATATTATTTTGTAGTATCCGGCAAGGTCGATGAACGGACATTGTTAGCCGAGATTATGAGCGAATGTCGGATGGCTGAAGATGCATCTGCGCTACTGGCTGAAGATGAAGCACCCTATCTGGGCAAGTATGATGAATTTGTCGCGCCACCTTTGATCCGTGAGGCTTTTGCTGTGGATGGGCTGGATCTGGATGGGTTGAAGGCAGGTTTACAGCAAACATTGGAGTGGGATTCCTCAGCCTCTAATCGAACCTGACGTTTTTTTATACGGAATAGGGTTGACACCACCTCACCTCCCATGTAATATATGAAAAGTCGTCACACACGAATTACATCAAATTGCATATATAATTTCGTATAACCTCGCAGGCCGAAAGTGTACACAGGGCGAGGGTCTCTACGGGAAGCCTATACTTCCTAACTACGATGCCAAGGAATCAATATATTCCTTGCTCGTAGTTAGGATTTTTTGCATTTGTATGTGTCTGTGACCTTGGCATGAACCAATCATGCAGGCGTATTTTCTTATCATCAGGAGGTTTATTCACAAATGAAATATTATCTGTCCGTTCTCGCGGGAGCGATGAGCTATGGCATATTATCCACGATTGTGGTTCTGGCGTATGGCGAAGGATATAAACTTGGTGAAGTTGTGGGAACACAGCTGATTACGGGTTTTCTTCTTTCATGGATGCTGGCGCTATACACAAAATTTAGAACAAAACGCAAATCACAGGCAGATGGCCAATCATCAGGAGCTGTGGCACAGGTATTCAAGCGGTTGACGTGGAAACAACGTCTGCTATTGATGGCTGCCGGAACACCAACGGTAATTACGGGTCTTGTGTATTATCAGTCTTTGCGTTACATCCCGGCTTCACTTGCCATTATCCTGCTGTTCCAGTTCACCTGGATTAGTGTATTGATTCAGGCGATAAGCAAACGTCAACGTCCAGACAAAGTCACATTCCTGACGTTGATCGTGCTGTTTGGCGGAACTTTGCTGGCAGCGGGTTTCCTGGAACAGGGACTGGGTGAGTTCAACGGTCTGGGTATTGCTCTTGGACTAATGGCAGCGGTAAGTTACTCCTTGTTCGTATTGTTCAGCGGCAAAGCGGTTCCTTCAGCGCATCCTGCCTTTCGTAGTGCGTGGATGGTAACAGGCGGATTGATCCTGCTGTGCATTTTGTTCCCGCCGACATTCCTCTTCAATGGATTGATCTGGAGCCAGTTGCTGGTGTTTGGACTGCTGCTCGGATTCTTCGGAGCATTTATTCCACCGGTATTATTCGCTATCGGCGTTCCGCATATTGGAGGCGACATGGCCGGAATTCTGGGTGCGGTGGAGCTTCCAATTGCAGTACTGTTATCCTCTATCGTGCTCCATGAGCATGTCAGCGGATTGCAATGGTTCGGGGTTATCATTGTACTCATTGGAGTTGCCCTGCCAGAGTTGTATAAATTACGCATGAGAAGAAGTCGTAGTCGTAGTAAACCAATCTACTCCTGATCCAGACGAAAAGGGATATTGCGGAGCATGAACGGGAATAACCGTAGATAAGCCTGAGAAATCAGGCTTTTTTATTTAAATATTCTATATAAATTGAACTAAACATTTACACGAAACTGAGAGGACAGAAAGGACCTGAAGAAGCAGAGCGTTCGCCTAAAAGCTTTCTGAAAGAAAGATGCATCGGAAGCATAAGCTATCCCCGGACTTCCCCTTTATAAAAGGAATCAAAAAATCTGGGAATAACAGCGATCGGAAGGTTGTGCTGTCATCGGAGTGTGCAGTGTAAATATTCTTTAGTTCAATTTATATGGCTCAACCACAATAGCCCAGAGGGGTCATTTTCAATGTCATGCGAATCAGGTATGCTTATAAAATACATCCGTCTGTGGATTGATTATTGATGGAACCATCGAATGAGGAGTGTTTATATGAAAAGCTGGTTTGGAAAAACCTGGCCTTGGATCACGCTGGGTCTGACTGTTGTTGTACTGCTTGGATCATTTTTGGTTTATTTTATGGGCAAAGACGTATCCCCGGGATCAGGAAGTGCTGTCACTGCACAAGCCGAGACACCGGAGGATTTGAAGGGATATGAAGTCATTGATGTGGACGTGAGCAACGATGGTTTTGGACCAGACGTTATTGAGGTGAAAGCTGGTGTACCGACCAAAATAAACTTTATTCTGACTCGGTCGGTGACACATGTGAAATCAGTCGGATCACAACAGCTTGGCATGGATCTGTATATGCAAAAGGGGCCCAATTATTATACGGTCGACAAAGATCTGCCAAAGGGCGAATACGAAATTCACTGTGGTATGTACATGATATACGCAACGATTAAGGTCGTCTAAGCAGAAGGAGCATGGTTTCGGGTCACCGAGCTTTGCTCCTTTTTTTGGTGCGTGATATCATGGGAAAGTGGGTAAAATTGATCAGGAGGTGCGAGAATGAAAGCGCTATTTATTGGAGGGACAGGCACCATCAGCACGGCCATTACGGAGATGCTTGCACAGCAAGGCTGTGAACTGTATTTGATTAATCGAGGCAATCATAACCATGACTTACCTAAGGAAATCAACGTACTTCAAGCGGACATTAATGACGAGACACGTGTAGCAGAACTGATCGCTGAACTGGAATTTGATGTTGTGGCAGACTTTATTGCCTTTGTACCATCTCAATTGGAGAGAGATTACCGTTTATTTAAGGATAAAACAAAGCAGTTTATTTTTATAAGCTCAGCATCTGCGTATCAGACGCCTTTGGCTGATTACCGGATCACGGAAGGGACACCTTTATCGAATCCGTACTGGGAGTATTCTCGCAACAAGATTGCCTGTGAAGACTATCTGATGAAACAATACCGCGAGCATGGATTCCCTGTGACTATTGTGCGTCCAAGCCATACGTATGGCGACAAATCTGTACCTCTTGGTGTTCATGGTGCTCAAGGCAGCTGGCAGGTTCTCAAGCGCATACGTGAAGGCAAACCTGTTATCATCCATGGAGATGGTACCTCACTATGGACCATTACGCACAACACCGATTTTGCCAAAGGTTTTATCGGGCTTATGGGAAATATCCATGCAATTGGTGAATCGGTACATATCACCTCGGACGAATCCGTCACCTGGAATCAGATTCATGAGATTATTGCCAGCGTCTTGGGAGTTAAGCTCCACGCGGTACATGTACCATCCGAATTCTTGGCAGCATGCAGTGACCAGGATCTTCGCGGCGGTTTGCTGGGAGACAAATCCAATACCGTTGTGTTTGACAACAGTAAGCTGAAACGGCTTGTTCCTGAATTTGTAGCAACGACAAGAGCGGACCAAGGCATACGAAGTACGATTGAATACATTCTGGCCCATCCTGAATTACAGACCGAAGATCCGGAATTTGATGGCTGGTGTGACAAGGTCGTTGCTGCGTTGGATGAAGCGTTATTGAAAATCAGAGATGAGAAATGAGAAATAAGGTGTTCATGATCAACTGTTTACATTCATGAGCTGAATCGTTATAATCAAGAAAAAATGACACTTGTTAGGGGAGGCACCCCAACTTAGGACATCGTTCCTTTGTTGGGGTGCCTCCCTTTTTTTGTGTGCCAAAAAGGAGAGTAGACGTTGAAGAAATCAGGAAAACGTGTGAAGAAACAAGCGGAACAGCTAACCAAGGTGGTGCTGGCATTTGCTTTATTATCACCTCAAGCCCTGTTGCTTGAATGGGGAGCAGCCACGGTAATGGCTGAAACGGTTGAAACGATCGGGATTGTATCCGATACGTCCAGCATGAAGGCGGTTCAGTCCTCCAAGGTGAAAGTGGAGATGAACAGTGACGGAAAATACAGAATTGTATTACTGCCAAACACAAATGTATTTTACGGTGGTGATACCGGGAATGTGTCCACCATTATCGACCACAACGGATCTCCCGTGAACTTCAAATCATTGCCGCTGAATTATTACCGCATTAACAATAATGTGATTGAAATGTCGCGGCAAAAGGACAATGTGGAATACATTTTGCGTGTATCTATCGTTAATGCCACCTCACAAGGTGGATACATGAAGGTTGAACTTGAAGCTATTAATCGAAGTGGAACGGCACTGAATTTGGGTGGAACATTTTATTGGGATACGATGGTGAATGGCAATGATGCTTCTCCATTTGAAGTTATTGAGAATGGATGGCGTAATTACAGCGGGGGTGTTCAGGTCACGGCTTTTTATGCCAATACGTACAATGTTGTAAATGCAGATCGCATATATATGGGCCAGTACAGCAGCCCAGATAGCGCACAGCTCACGGGAGGGTCTTCACCTTCAGCGTTCACTCCAGGCCAGACCGTAACGGCGAGTGATACAGCCGCACAATTTTGGTGGGACGCCAAGGCTACAGCGAATCAGGCTTCACGCAAATTTTCAACCATTGTGGGGATCGGCCCCAAAAATGCCCCACCTTCGTTTACCTTAACAGCACCTTCTTCAGGTCAAACCTATTACAAAGGCGAGCAACTTCAGATCTCCGGTACAACGAGAGATACGGATATAGGTGACCTGTTGACTGTGAAATGGTCCATTGATGGCGGGGCCGAGAATATGCTGACCCAGATGACCGCAACGGGTTCTAATCAGTCTTTTAACACCAATTACACATTGCCTGATACCCTGCCAGATGGCACACACACATTACAAGTATGGGTTATGGATGACAAGGGTGGGGTGTCCTCAGCAGGGACCGTTAACTTTACGGTAAGAAGTTTTGTAGTGCCAGGAACGCCGACATATACATTGGTTAATTCCAATAACTTGACGGTGAACTGGGATAAGAAGGCGAATGATGCATCCGTTACGTATGAACTGAAAAATATGACGACGAATCAGATTGTGGATACAGGTACAACAAACAGTCGGCAGGTGACAGGGCTCACTCCGAATACCAGTTATTCTTTTGCCGTCCGAGCCAAAAATTCAAGCGGTTCCTATACGGGTTACTCCAGTCCATCTTCCAAGTATACACTGGCCAATCCACCCGTTGCTGCGGCTGTGACACAATCAGGTAACTCTGTTACAGCGAGCTGGAGTAATAATAGCAACCCTGACGGCACTCAGTACAAAACTGAAATACGCAGTCCAGGTGGGCAAGTTCTCGCAACGGGAACAACAACTTCCACTCGTACAGCGTTTGCCCTGACTGGACTCGCGGATGGAAAATACGAAGTATTTGTTGCGGCAATGAATGGAGAAGGGATACAGACCCCATTTATATCCGCTGGAGAGATGATGAAAGATACGATGGGCCCAACTGCTCCTTCTGTTACACTCACGCCATCCTTATGGACCAAGGAAGATGTTCTCGTCACAGTTGAAGAGGGAAAAGATGCCTTGAGCGGAACCCAAAAGACTGAAGTTAAAGTCGGTCTGGCAGGAGAATGGCGTGAATACAGTGCTCCCTTTGCCATAAGCAGTGAAGGCAGCACAACAGTTATGGCGCGCAGTATGGATGCATTTGGTAATACAGGACAGGAAACGACTGTGACTGCCAAGGTAGATCGGACGGCACCAACGCCACCTGTCATCTCGTTGAATCCACCCGAATGGACAAAAGCGTCCGTAATTGTGACATTAACGGAGGGTACGGACGCAGCAAGCGGTATTGGTCTGACACAGTATAAGCTGGGAAGCGAGGGGGAATGGATCGACTACAGGACCCCTTTTACACTCAGTGAAGAAGGGATAACCGAGATTTATGCACGAAGTGTCGATCGGGCTGCCAATGTCAGTGCTTCCACTTCGGCAACAGCCAGAATCGACAAGACTGGGCCTGAGCAACCGACGATAACGTTAAGTGAAGAGGATTGGACGAATCAGGATGTAACTTTTGCAATAACCAGTGGTGAAGATTCAGGCAGTGGGCTTGCCAAAAGCCAATATCGACTGAGCGAAGAAAGTCCCTGGATCGATTACACGGGCGAAGTGACGGTTACCGATGAGGAAGAAACGATCGTATATGCACGCTCACTTGATCATGTAGGCAATATAAGCACGTATGCTCAGGCAACGGTTCGAATCGACACGACAGCTCCAACCGAGCCGGTAATTCGTTTAAGTTCTGCTGGATGGAGTAAAGAACATGTGCAATTCTCGATCGATAGTAGTGTGGATGAACGAGCGATATCCTATGAGTACAGCATGAATGATGGTCCGTATATGGCAGGAAATACGGGTACAGTAAGTATGAACGGGATTACCACCATTCGCGCCAGAGCAAGGGATGCCGTTGGCAATGTGAGCAAGGAAGTCAGTCGAATCGCCTATGTGGATCAGATGGCTCCAACGATTACATTTGCACCGAACGGACATGTCTGGACGGACTTGGACATATCCACTACCATTCAGTATGCAGATGCCCACTCAGGTATTCAGGAACTGGAACGATTCTATCAAATTACAAACAGTGCAGAATTACCGGATCATTGGCTTGAAGCTCGCTCTGACGAGCATAAAATATCCATCGAATCGGAAGGCATATGGTACATCCATGCCAAAACCATGGACTCAGCAGGCAATACATATGAGACAACATCATCACCTTACCATGTTCAACGCAAGCCCGAGCAGCCGAAACATGTGAGAATGACACAGATCGCGGAGACATCAGCAGAACTTACAGTGGATTTGCCAACGGGGGAAAGTTACACCGATGGATATCAGTATGAGATAACAAATAAAACAACAGGACAGTCGTGGACACTGGATTATCCCAACCACAGTATAATCGATCAGTCCCTAAGCGGTGGTCAGGTCTATGAATACGAAGTTAGAGTAAGAAACCATACCGGAGTAAGTGATGCAGTAAGCGCTCAAGTATTAACGATCCCGGCAGCTCCCGGAACGTTGCACGTTCGAAAAGTAGATTCCCAGCCCAATTTGGCCGAAATTCAATTTGATTCAGTAAAGGGAGCAGATGCTTACCGCATCATTGCTGCTACTTCGGACGGGTCCACCGTGTATGATCAGACGGTATCTGATCCTTCCAACCTACCCTATATCAGTAACCTCGTCCCAGGGACCATGCATAACATTTCGGTCACGGCAATGAATGAGAGTGGAGCAGGCGGTAGCAGTAGGACCGGATTTCTCACACTGCCGACAGTGCCCGGTGAATTCATGGCTGTTCAAATTCGGGAGCATGATATTTCATTAACATGGGAGACGGTGACCTCTGCAACGTATTATGGTCTTTCACGTGATGGAGCAGCCATATACGAAGGGGAGCAGACAGCGTATTTGGATTCAGGTCTGGATAGCGGAACCAATTACAGCTATGCGTTAATTGCTGGCAACGAGACAGGGCCCGGGCCTTTGGCGGAATTACCTTTGCTCAAGACGTTACCAGGGCAGGTGTCCGGTTTACAGGTATCAGATGCTTCCACAGCGAGCCTTCGTCTGAATTGGGAGGCAATACGAGGAGCCGATCACTATGAGTTATGGTTGAATGGAGAGAAGTCGGGAACGGTTGCTGCCGGAAACGAGGAATGGGTATTTGCGGGATTGAGTTCGGGAACATCTTATCAACTGGATGTACAAGCAGTGAATGAAAGTGGACAAGGTATGCGAAGTTCGGTGTCAGGAACAACGTTACCCGAGAGCCCGTCGGGACTTCATGTTGTTCAAGTAACTGAACAGGGAGCGATCTTGAGCTGGGAGCCTGTAGTTGGGGCAACGAAATATCGGGTGGTCATCAATGGACAGAGCCATGAGATATCAGATACACAACTGTCAGTTCACCATCTGTCAAGCAGTCGTGAGTATACCTATGAAGTACAGGCGGGCAATGTTGCCGGGTACGGTGCATCCACCCGTAGTACGATTCTTACGCTACCTAGCAGGCCGGAAGGACTGAATGTCACATGGACTGGTGAAACAAATATGGGACTTGCATGGCAAGCTGTAGATACGGCGAATCTCTATATTGTGAAAATCAATGGCATAGAAGTGGGCAGAACAACAGAACTGACCTACACGGCTGATGAATTGTTGCCAGGTACAGAATACACGTTGGAAGTTCAGGCTGTGAATACTTCGGGTTCGGGTGAGACAACGCAGCTCATCCGATTGTCCAAACCTGTGTCGCCTGACGAGATAATTGCAGACCCAGCAGTACATCGGGCAAAAGTTTCCTGGTCGGTCGTGGAAGGTGCCGCTGAATATGTGATTGAGCAGGATGGCAAAGAGATCTATAGGGGAATTGAGAATGAAGCCACGATTACAGGGCTCCAGGATGGAACGTGGCATCACTATCAACTATGGGCGGTCAACAGACAGGGGACTCGTTCTGAAGCGACAGATGTATCGCTGCTGACTTTGCCTGAGAAACCCGCTAAGGTTGCCGTATATGATGTGGCCAAAAATAGCCTTGGTCTGGATTTCAGCAACACAGGTGTCCAAGGGGCAGATCAATACATCATTGAACGGGATGGGAGAAAGATTGCTCAAATGGATTCAACTGAAACCCAATTCGTGGACAAGGATCTGTCGCCAGGAACGAAATACACTTACGTGATTCGGGCAGTCAATGCGAGTGGAACCAGTGCGCCACTTACTTTCAGTATAATGACTCAAACTTTGCCATTGGTTGCAGAAGGGATCACAGTGAACGCTGGAACACATTCGGTGGATATGGCTTGGGAAGTTGTTAAGGGAGCGGCTGCATATGAGATTCGCAATCGGGTAACGGGAGATGTGCAGAGCGTGTCTGAACCGTCTGTACACCTCAGTAGTATGCTGGATGGTACAGCGTATGAATTCGAACTCATCGCGATTAATGAAGAGGGTCATCGGTCAGAGTCTATTCAGATTCAGGTTTTAACGAAACCTATATCCCCTCAGACGGCAGGCATAACACACATCACAGATCAGACTGCGGTGCTGGATCTGACTGGAAGCTCTACACGGGGAGCAGAGCAATTCATCATTATGCGGGATGGCGTTGAAGTCGCTAAGGTTCCAGCAGAACAAAATTCATTTGAAGATCATGGTCTGACACCAGGAGAGCGTTACCTGTACACCATCAAAACATCGAATGCAACGGGTGAGAGTGATTCTGGTTTCGAAGTTCACGTGCGAACGTTGCCTGCGACCATTACTGAACCTCTACATGCAAGTATGATTGGGGAAAAAGAGGGATTAATTTCTTGGCCAAAGGTACAAGGTGCAGAGGGATATACCATACGGATCGGAGATCAGATGTTCACCACGATTGACGATGGTAATATCACCGAGGTGATATTAACTCATCTGGAGAGTGCAACCCGATATGATCAGGTACAGATTATTCCTTATAATACGGCTGGTTCAGGAAGCCCAGTGACCGTGACTCCTTTTTACACCTTGCCTCATGTTGATTCACTTGAAATGCAGATATACCCGGAGACAGACCATGCCAAATTGGAATGGGACTTCCCTTATGGGAACGAAACATTCGTTGTATTGCTGGATGGTACAGAACTATACCGTGGCGAGCAAAAAGAGTTTATCGTTGATCAACTGGATGCAGGTAAACAGTACCTGATCGAAATCTACACAGAGAATGAGCAGGGAGATACATCGGGGATGAAGGCGTATTCTGTCCTGACCAAGCCAGCAGCGCCTGCCAAATTAGAGTATCATTCGGCGAAGGACCACATTCGTCTTCTATTGGAACAGAGCCGGGTTGAAGGTGCCGAGCAGTTCATCATTGAGCGTGACGGTGTGGAGGTTGCTCGTGTTCCTGCTGACGAAATGTTCTATGACGACAAGGAACTTGAACCGGGCGTGAACTACAGCTATACAGTCAAGACCATGAATGCTTCGGGCAGTAGTGATGGTGGTTATTACCTTCATGCCATGACTTTGCCTGGTAGTGCTGCTTCACCTCCTATAGTAGAGGGGCGTGCAATGCATGGTGCAGACATTGTGTGGGAACTGATTCCTGGTGCTGCGGGTTATCGAGTCTATCGAAATGAAGAGCATGTAGGGACGACCGCGGAGACATCGATACATGTGTCTGAATTAAACAGTGCAGAGCGTTATACTGACTTTGCCATCATTCCATATAATGAAGCAGGGGAGGGAGAGGCGCTCCAAGTTCCGGAATTCGAGACGTTGCCTTCCGAAGATCTGACAGTAGCAGCCGTAGCGCAAGGCACAAGTACGATTAAGCTAACTTGGGAACTGGATTCAATGAATGAAGTAATTGTGATCACCCATAAAGATCGTGAGATATATCGTGGAACACAGCGCAGTTATGTATGGACAGGACTAAATGCTGAGCAGCATTATGAGGTGGTCGCATGGACAGAGAATTCAGCAGGTGAACAAAGTGAGAGCAAACGGGCAGCAGCTATAACTTTTCCATATCCACCATCCGCCTGGAGTGGTGGCGGTGCAACCCCAAGTTCAAATGGTACATCGGAACAAGCCGATGAGTTGAGTTCACAATCTGAACCCGCTAAACAACCTGATTTGCCTGCGAAAAAGAATATCAAATTTATTGATATTAACCAAACCTTTAATAAGGACCAGATTACCTGGCTGGCGGAACAAAATATTATTCAAGGTGTCAGTGAAACTCGCTTCGAACCGCGCCGTCCGATTACGCGTGCAGAGTTTACCGCATTAATCGTGCGACTGATGGGTGTGGACACAACGGTAAATAAACAGCATGGATTTCAAGATGTGAATGATGAGGAGTGGTTCGCTCCTGAGATTGGGGCAGCCGTTCACCATGAGATGGTTCAAGGTATGGGGAACGGCAAGTTCGCTCCGTATGCGCTGGTAACACGTGAACAGGCATCCAAGATCATAGCCAATGTGGTTCGTAAGATCAGACCGGAACCGCTGACTTCCCCAAGAGCATTTACCGATCAGATTGATGTATCCGATTGGGCCAAAGAAGAAGTGCAGGAGCTTGCAGGTTTGTACATGATTAACGGATATGAAGACGGCAGCTTCCGTCCCATGCAGCACTTAAGCAGATCCGAAGCTGCAGCACTGATCTTCCGCCTAAACAAGCTGATTCAAGTCATGAATGAGAAGCATACAGATCAAGTGGAGAAAGCGTCAGCGTTGGATCGTCATATCTAGGTGGAATTGAATTTTGGATGTGATACTGCAATCATCGCCAGTAATGACATTACCGCTTGATTGGTTTTTAATGCTATAATAGGTTGCCAATATGATAAAAAAGGGTAATGAACAATGGTGATGAATAATGAATAATAAATTTATCCGAATATATGAGGATATTGCAGATCGTATTCGGACCGGAGAGATTGAGGCAGGCACACTGCTTCAATCGGAACTGGATCTATCGGAAAGTTATCGAACATCTCGAGAGACCATTCGCAAAGCGCTGAAAATGTTGTACGAAGAAGGTTATATTCAGAAGATTCAAGGCAAGGGCTCGATTGTACTGGACATACGCAAGATCGATTTTCCCATCTCTGGTCTGGTTAGCTTCAAGGAACTGGCCAAAAAAATGGGGCATCGCGCTCAAACATATGTGAAGGTTTTTGAAGAGCAGCAGGTCGATCAGGCGTTGCACAAGAAAATTAACTTTGGTCTGAATGAACAGGTCTGGGAGATCAGACGTGTGCGCAAAGTGGATGGAGAGCATGTCATACTGGACAAAGATTACATCAGCCAGCGGCTTGTTCCTGGGCTCAGCAAAGAGATCTGTAATGATTCCATCTATGAGTACATTGAGCAAGAACTGGGGCTTTCCATTTCGTTTGCCAAAAAAGAGATTTTGGTGGAAGAACCCACCGCAGAAGACAGGGAATTACTTGACCTTGAAGGTTTCCACAATGTGGTTGTGGTGAGGAGCCAGGTGTACCTGGAGGATGCCAGTCAATTTCAGTATACGGAGTCGAGGCATCGACCGGACAAGTTCAGATTTGTGGATTTTGCACGCCGCAGATAAGTGAATCAAGATCAATCAGAGAGTACCTTTCACTGCTTAATTGGGTGGATAGGTACTCTCTTTGATTATGAGGGAATCCGAAGATCGTCCATCAAGAACCGCTTAATGTTAATGTTCTTCCTGCATGTCGGAGCGTATGATCATAATATATACGAGGCCGAGGAGTGAGGGAATTGAATCACGTGACAGCGACATCAACTGTTCGCATATGGGAAGAAACCAGAGATATCCTAACCTATGGTACAGGTAAACCGGACAAAAATCCGATGTTTCTTGAGAAGAGAATCTACCAGGGAAGTTCGGGTAAGGTGTACCCGCATCCTGTGATCGACAGCATTGAAGATGAGGCCAAAATGAAGTCGTATCGCTTAATTATTCTCGAAAATGAATATGTACGTATCGAGATGATGCCCGAACTGGGTGGACGAATCTATCGTGCGTTGGATCGGACCAATGACTACGATTTTGTATATTATAACCGGGTCATTAAACCTGCACTTGTGGGTCTGGCAGGGCCATGGATTTCCGGGGGGATCGAATTCAACTGGCCACAGCATCATCGGCCCAACACATTTGGTCCAGTCGATTATACATTTGGGAGTAATGAAGATGGAAGCGCTACCGTATGGGTGGGTGAGATTGACCGCATGTATGGTACCAAAATGACCGCTGGCTTCACATTACATCCCGGCAAAGCCTATCTTGAAATCCATGCCGAGGTATACAATCGCACCTGCGCTCCTCAAACTTTTCTATGGTGGGCCAACCCGGCTGTAGCCGTCAACGATGATACGCAATCCGTGTTTCCACCGGATGTAACGGCTGTGCTGGACCATGGAAAACGGGACGTATCCCGCTTTCCCATCGCAACGGGCACCTATTACAAGATGGACTATTCCGAAGGTGTGGATATCTCGCGATACAAAAACATACCGGTTCCAACATCCTATATGGCGTATAAGTCGGATTATAATTTTGTAGGGGGTTATGACCACGGGGTACAGGCAGGCTTGCTGCATGTAGCCAATCATCATATTTCTCCGGGCAAGAAGCAATGGACATGGGGGAATGGGGAGTTCGGGCAAGCCTGGGATCGCCAGTTAACGGACGAAGATGGACCTTATATTGAATTAATGACCGGGATCTATACTGATAATCAGCCTGATTTTACGTGGTTGCAGCCCTGTGAAGCCAAATCATTTTCGCAGTATTTTATGCCTTATAAAGGAATCGGCATGGTCAAAAATGCAACCATTGATGCCGCAGTTAATCTGGAAATGGACGAAACGAACGGAGCGGTAACCGTGATGGTATATGCGACGTCGGTTTTTGAACAAGTGACCATTGAAGTGATTGGACTAACTACGGTATATCTCCATGAGAGATGCAATATCTCACCTACGCAACTATATCAGTCTTCATTCCCGTGGAGCGGGCAAGATGAATGGCATCAACTGAAGTTAAGTGTTCGAACTGCGGAAGGAAAAGTACTTGTGGCCTATCAGCCTGAACGTTCTGAGATTCAGGAAGTCCCAGACCCGGCCACACCACTCCCGCTACCATCCGAGATTCGTACGAATGAACAACTATATCTGGCTGGTCTTCATTTGGAGCAATATCGGCATGCCACGTATGAACCAGAACCTTATTATTTGGAAGGCTTGAAGCGTGATGCAACGGATATTCGTCTAAACATTGCGTATGGCACATTGCTGCTGCGGAGAGGTCTGTTACAAGATGCAGAGAAGCATTTCAGACAGGCTGTACAATCGTTGACGTGGAAAAATACGAATCCATATGATAGTGAAGCTTTTTACCAACTCGGTCTGAGTTTGAAACTACAGGGGAAACAGGAAGAAGCCTACACAGCACTGTATAAAGCCGTATGGTCCGCACAGTTCCAGGATACGGGTTATTACATGCTTGCTCAGATCGATATGGCGCAACATCGGGATGTCGAAGCACTGGATCACATCGAACGTTCACTGATCCGTAACACTAGAAACTACAAGGCTCGGCATCTGAAGTTGGCTCTGCTGCGCAGATTGGGTCAGGATAAACGGGCCGTCCAATATGCGTATGAAACGTTGGAGCTGGACCCGGTTGAGTTTGGAGCCGCACATGAATTAGCCCTGATCTACAGCGGAGCGACTGCACCTTCAGAGAGAGAGCAAGCGGAGCAAGCACGTGAACATTTTCATCGTTTGATGCGGGGAGACGTTCATAATTATCTAAACCTAGCCGCAGATTACGTGGATTGTGGGTTGTGGGAAGAAGCACGGACGGTACTATCGTATGTTGAATCCGAAAATTTACAGCCGTATCCTATGGTTGGTTATGCTCAAGCCTACGTGCATCGTCAACTGGGGGATCTGGAACAGGCCCGGGAATGTCAAAAACAGGGGAAAGCTGCTCCAACGGATTATTGCTTTCCTAACACGTTATTTGAATTTATGGTGCTTCAGGATGTGGTGGCCATTGATCCGAATGATTCGCATGCTCACTATTACCTGGGAAATTGGTTATATGATCATAAACGCTATGAGGAAGCAATTACCCATTGGGAAGCTTCACGCGAGGAGAATGCTGCATTTTCGACTGTACATCGGAATCTGGGACTGGCTTATTATAACAAGCTGAATCGCTCCGATCTTGCACTGGCTTCATTAGAGGAAGCATTCCGATTGGATTCACGGGATACCCGAATCTTCTACGAGTTGGATCAATTGCACAAGAAGATAGGGTATTCTTGCGGGCGTCGAATCAAATTGCTTGAACAGCATATGGAGTTGGTTCGCCACCGTGATGATCTGTATATTGAGTGGGTAACTTTATTGAACATGCAGGGTAGCCATCAGGAAGCATGGGATGCTCTTCAGGCACGGCGGTTTCATCCCTGGGAGGGTGGAGAAGGCAAGGTTACTGGACAGTATGTTACGGCACTGACGGAACTGGCGAAGCAAAATCTGGAGAAACAACAACCGGAACTGGCATTGGAGCTGCTGCAAAAGGCTTTGGTTTACCCAGAGAACTTAGGTGAAGGTAAGCTAGCGGGAGCCGCAGATAATTCCGTTTACTTTTATCTTGGCTGTGCCTACCAGCTACTGAAGAATAATCAGGCTGCAGAAGAGAGTTTCAATAGAGCATCCATCGGTCTTAATGAACCTTCAAGCGCGATGTTTTATAATGATCAACCGCCGGAATCCATCTATTATCAGGGTCTGGCCTGGCAGAAGCTTGGCAATGTGAAGGAAGCCAACAGGCGGTTTAACAAATTAATTGACTATGCCGAAAGACATATGCATGATCACATCCGAATGGATTATTTTGCGGTATCTCTGCCCGATTTCCTGGTATTTGACGACGATCTCAATCAGCGTAATGAAGAACATTGCCAATACATGCGGGCATTAGGGCTTCTTGGCCTTGGTCGGACAAGTGAAGCCGAACTTGAATTGGATCGGGTTCTGGAGAAGAACCCCAATCATCAAGGGGCAATCATTCATCGATAATTGATAATCGTTTTAACCATATCCCATCTATACCGAAGGAGTTATATAATCCATGAAAGATAGCATAGCAGGAAGCCAGATCCGTTTCATACTGGAGGCAGAAGATAAAGAGATTCGTGAGGGTCGCATGACAGGCAATGGAGGCAAAAATCCACGAGGGGAGTCTTATGACTTTACCAACTATTATATGATCCGTAATGGTAAAGCTCATATTCCCGTGGTAGGTGAATTTCATTTCTCCCGATTCGCTTACTTGCAGTGGGAAGAAGAATTGCTGAAGATGAAGGCAGGCGGGGTGAACATCGTTGCTTCTTATGTGTTCTGGAATTTTCACGAGGAGCAGGAAGGCGAGTTTAATTGGTCAGGAAACCTGAACTTGCGGCACTTCGTGGATCTGTGTGGCAAACATCAGCTGCCACTGATCGTGCGGATTGGTCCATTCTGTCATGGGGAAGTTCGTAATGGAGGCATGCCAGATTGGTTATTCAGTTATCCATTTGAAGTGAGATCGAATGATGAAGGGTATCTGTATTATGCCAAGCGATTATATCGTGAGATTGCCCGTCAACTCAACGGATGTTTTTATCAGGAGGGTGGCCCTGTAATAGCCGTACAGTTGGAAAATGAGTATATGCACGCTGGGGCACCCATGGATGCCTGGGGTTACACACGTGACAAATACATTTCCTCTGGCCGGGACGGTCGTGAACATCTGAAGGTGCTTCGCGGTATTGCCGAAGAAGTCGGTATGCATCCCATGTTCTATACTGCCACGGCCTGGGGTAATGCTGCGGTGCCTGAAGAAGGAACGTTACCCATGCTCGCGGGATATGCGTACACACCATGGATTCCCAATCAACCTCCAAGCCGAGAGTATTTATTCCGGGATCTGCATATGAATCCTGTTGAAGAAGTGGACTATGACAGTCTGGAGTATCCTGCGGCGTATTGTGAACTTGCTGGTGGCATGCAGGTCAGTTATCACGCTCGGCCGGTTGTAGATGCGGACAGTGTTGAGGCAATGACCATTGTGAAGCTGGCAAATGGCAGTAATCTGGTTGGATATTATATGTATCACGGTGGAACCAATCCGGTAGGGCAAAAATCATATATGAACGAACAGGCATTGCCGAAAATGACTTATGATTACCAAGCCCCGCTCGGGGAATTCGGACGTATCGGTGAGTCGTATGACCGCATTCGAACCTTGTCCATGTTCCTGGAAGCTTACGGTGAGCTGCTTGCACCTATGGGTAGTGTTATACCGGAAGATCAACATGCGATAACACCGGAGAACACAATAAATCTGCGCTGGTCTGTTCGTCAACAAGAAGGTTCAGGATTTCTGTTCATGAACAATTATCAGGATCATATGGTTTTGCCTGATCGAGATATACAATTGCAGTTGCATACTGGCAAAGGGGCTGCGTTTTATCCAAGAGAAGGCACGATGGAGCTGAAATCGGGCATGGCAGCCATTCTGCCTTTCCATATGAATCTGGATGGAATGAAGATCATTAGTGCTACCGTTCAGCCACTGACCCGATTTACGGTCAATAATGAACTTACGGCTGTTTTTTATGCTCATGAAGGCATGAAGCCGGAGTATGTGATGGATATATCGTCTGTTACGAACGTGGATATGCCTGAAGGTACCATATCTGAGCAGGGGAATGAAGTTGTTATTCACCCGAAGGCTGGTAAGGATCATCATCTGCAAATCACAACATCGGACGGTATGGTCATACGTATCATTACATTGACCCGTGAAGAGGCATTGCATACCTACCGTTTCCATGTGGGCGGAGAAGAGAGACTTGTAATTAGCAGCAGTCATCTGTATGTGCAGAATGAGATGCTCATATGCAACTCCCTGGAGCATCCAGAGTTTGAGGTATCCTTCTATCCTGCTCCAGAGCATGTTTTACCTTCTAAATATGCTGTGTCATCCCAGTCAAAGCGGGGAATATTCAGTACGTACACATTCCAGGTTTCGCCTTACGAGCCTGCTGTAGAGGTTGATTACCCGAAGGAGTATGCTGCAACATTGAGATTGGATACAGCGTGGCCGGAACAAGTAGATGACGTATGGGTTGAGATTGATTATGAAGGAGACGTTGCAGCAGCACATATTCATCATCAGATGTTAACAGATCATATTCACTATGGGCATAGCTGGATGCTTGGTTTGAAGCAATCCCGTCATTTGCTGGCCGATCATGCGCTTCGTCTGTCCATAACTCCAATTCGAAGAGGAACGACTGAGAGTTATGTGAATCAGGCTTATGTAGAGCGGTTTGAGGGTGTGGAGATCGGGAAGTTTAATGAGATTCGGGTAAGACCACATTACCGGGTTGGGTTGATTATAGCAGGTAGGGAAGACACTTTTTCAAAATCAAAGAGTACAATAGTTAACTGACATTTATAATACAGAGGGTTCTTTCTCCGAACGGGTGTGAGGGGAAAGAGCCTTTTTGATGTGGTGTTTAAAAGAAAAGATTGCTATTCAATGGTAAAAAACACTTGCTTAGTAAGCGTTTTCATTTTATTATGAATTCATAACCTTATCGATAAGGTTTATTTTAGGAAAATAACTTAACCTTAATAAGGTTAGTCTTTATTTGTTTGTTACCCGTTAAAACGTCTATTACTAGAGATTTTAGTTAACTTATTGCCTAGAGCAGGGTTAATTGAAATAAAAAATCCAATTCAGGAGGTTGCAAACAAATGGTTAATCTGAAAAAGTGTACAATCTTCACGGTTATTGCTGCGCTCATGTTCATGGCATTGGGGAGTGCAGCCCCCAAAGCATCTGCTGCCACAGGATTTTATGTAAGTGGTAACAAGTTGTATGATTCCACAGGTAAACCTTTTGTCATGAGAGGTGTTAATCACGGACATTCCTGGTTCAAGAATGATTTGAATACCGCTATCCCTGCAATCGCCAAAACAGGTGCCAATACAGTACGTATTGTTCTATCGAATGGCAGCCTGTACACCAAAGATGATCTGAACGCTGTTAAAAATATTATTAATGTGGTTAACCAAAATAAAATGATTGCTGTACTCGAAGTGCATGACGCCACAGGAAAGGATGATTATAATTCTTTGGATGCGGCGGTGAACTACTGGATTAGCATTAAGGAAGCTTTGATTGGCAAAGAAGATCGGGTAATCGTTAATATCGCTAATGAATGGTATGGAACGTGGAATGGAAGTGCGTGGGCGGATGGTTACAAACAAGCCATTCCCAAACTAAGAAATGCCGGAATCAAAAATACGCTAATTGTGGATGCAGCCGGTTGGGGACAGTACCCTCAATCCATCGTGGATTATGGACAAAGTGTATTTGCAGCCGACTCTCAGAAAAATACGGTCTTCTCCATTCATATGTATGAGTATGCTGGCAAAGATGCTGCAACGGTCAAAGCCAATATGGAGAATGTGCTGAACAAAGGATTGGCACTGATCATTGGTGAATTCGGAGGCTATCACACTAACGGCGATGTGGATGAATATGCCATCATGAGATATGGTCAGGAAAAAGGGGTAGGCTGGCTTGCTTGGTCTTGGTACGGAAACAGTTCAGGTCTGAACTATCTCGACATGGCCACAGGTCCGAATGGAAGCTTAACGAGCTTTGGCAACACTGTAGTTAATGATACCTACGGTATTAAAAACACCTCCCAAAAAGCGGGGATTTTCTAATCGGCCGATGAAACAGAACACTCTGACGTTCACGTCAGGGTGTTTTTTTAATAAAATGGCTCAATCATTGATGGTTTTTGAATATTTCCGTTTTGTTTAAAATTATTTTGTTTTCAAAATAAAACAAAGATGTTAAACTCGTATCAGGAATAAAACAAACATTATCGGAGGTAAACAAATGGTACAGAGTTTATGGAATGCGTCGCAGGCATCTGAGAAAATAACAGGACTTGAACAGCTGGTTTATAGATCCAATCTCATTGGTTCTGATCGCAGTGTATGTAACATATACGGTGGTAATACGTCTACCAAAACGACAGTGAAGGATTTTCGTGGTCGTGATGTAGAAGTAATGTATGTGAAAGGCAGCGGCTCAGATCTGGGTTCGATGGAAGCGAAGCATTTTACCGGACTTGGGCTTGAAGATATCAGACCATTAATTGAACGTGAATCCATGTCGGATGAAGAGATGGTTGAATATCTGGGACATTGCATGATTGATGCCAAGCACCCGCGCGCCTCCATCGAGACTCTTCTGCATGCGTTCCTTCCATATAAACATGTGGATCATACTCATCCGGATGCGATTATCAGCCTGTGTTGTGCGCATAACGGCAAGGAATTGGCGAAAGAGATCTACGGTGATCGTTTTGTGTGGGTGCCTTACGTACGTCCAGGGTTTACGTTATCTAAAATGATTGCTGAAAGCGTATTCTCGAATCCCCATGCCGAACTCGTACTGATGGAAAAACACGGACTTGTGACTTGGGGAGAAACATCCGAGGAATGTTACGCTCAAACGATCAAGATTATCAATGAAGCAGAAGCTTTCATCGAAGCACGGGTGAACGAAGAAAGTCTGTTTGGTGGTGTAAAGCACCCGGCACTTGCCGCTGATGTTCGCCGTCAGATCGTATCACGTGTGATGCCAACCATTCGTGGGGCGGTATCGGATAGCAAAAAAATGATTCTGTCCTTTGATGATCAAGAGGACGTACTTGCTTTTGTAGGCGGAGCAGATTCCCCGGAATTGTCTCAGGTAGGTGCAGCTTGCCCGGATCATCTGGTACATACCAAAGTGGTACCTCTGTTCATCGATTGGACACCGGATGCGGAAGATATCGAAGGTTTAAAAGCCAAGCTGGTAGAAGGTGTAGCTGCCTACAAAGAGCAATATCAGCAGTATTTTGAGAGCAACAAAAACGAAGGTGATGTCATGTTCGAGGCGGCACCACGCGTTATCCTCATTCCTGGTGTGGGCATGATCAACACAGGCAAGAGTTGGGCGCTTTCCCAAGTAAGCGGAGCGTTGTACCACAGAGCGATTGCCGTTATGCGTGGAGCGACTAGCTTGGGTCAATTCGTATCGCTCAGTGCAAACGAGTCTTACAATGTGGAGTACTGGCCGCTGGAACTGTACAAATTGTCTCTGGCTCCGGCAGAAACCGAATTCTCCCGCAAAGTGGCGTTTATTACAGGCGGTGCAGGTGGTATCGGAAGTGAAACAGCGCGCAGATTGGTATCCGAAGGCGCTCATGTGGTGCTCGCTGATCTTAATCTGGAAGGTGCACAGAAGGTAGCACAGGAAATTAATGATCAGTACGGAGCGAATCGTGCTTATGCGCTGAAAATGGACGTGACGGATGAGGAAGCCGTTCAATCGGCTTATGCGGATGTTGCGGTGCAATATGGCGGAGTGGATATTATCGTGAACAATGCAGGATTGGCCACATCCAGCCCGTTTGACGAAACATCCTTGAAAGAATGGAACTTGAACATGAATGTACTGGGCACAGGGTATTTCCTCGTTGCTCGTGAAGCGTTCAAGCTGATGAAACAACAGGGTATTGGAGGAAGCATGGTATTTATCGGGTCCAAGAATTCGGTGTATGCAGGTAAAAGTGCCTCTGCTTACAGTTCAGCGAAAGCACTGGAAGCGCATCTGGCACGCTGCATTGCAGCAGAAGGTGGAGAGTATGGCATTCGTGTCAACACGATTCTCCCGGATGCCATTCTACAGGGTTCAGCCATCTGGAACGGTTCCTGGAGAAACGAACGGGCAGCGGCATACGGAATCGAACCGGATCAATTGGAGGAGTATTACCGCAAACGGACGACATTGCTCGTGAATATCTATCCTAGAGATATTGCAGAAGGAATTGCATTCTTTGCCTCTTCAAAATCCGAAAAAACAACCGGTTGCATGATGACCATTGATGGCGGTGTACCAGCAGCATTTACACGTTAAAATAGGAGGGTTCTTGCGGATGGATAACCAAGTCAAGCAAGCGTATGAAGCAGCCAAGGCATTGTATGCTCAGCACGGAATTGATACAGAAGAGGTGCTGAACAGACTCGCGGAGATCAAAGTATCCGTACACTGTTGGCAAGGCGATGATGTTAAAGGTTTTCTGAATAAAGATGGCGAGTTAACAGGGGGTATTTCCGTTACAGGTCAATACCCGGGGGCTGCGACCACACCAGCAGAACTTCGTAACGATCTGGAGCAAGCTTTTGCTCTGATTCCTGGTAAACATAAGGTCAATCTGCACGCGATCTACACGGACACAGACGAGCAGGTTGAACTGGATCAGATTGAGCCAAAGCATTATGAGAACTGGGTGAAATGGGCCAAAGAACAAGGACTCGGCCTGGACTTCAACCCAACATGTTTTTCTCATGAAAAATCAAGTGACGGGTTTACGCTCAGTCATCCAGACCCTGAGATTCGCAAGTTCTGGATTGATCACTGCAAGGCATCCCGCCGGATTGGTGCTTACTTCGGGGAACAGCTCGGTCAGACATGTGTAACCAATGTGTGGGTACCGGACGGGTTCAAGGATAATCCGGTTGACCGGTTGACTCCACGCAAACGTCTCAAAGAATCACTGGATGAAGTATTCGGCGAGCGCCTTAACCCAGAGCACAACCTGGATGCGGTAGAGAGTAAGCTGTTTGGTCTGGGTTCGGAAGCCTATGTGGTGGGTTCTCATGAATTTTATATGGGTTACGGTTTGCAAAATGATACGTTAATCTGCCTGGATGCGGGTCATTTCCATCCAACAGAGGTTATTTCCAATAAACTGTCGTCCTTGTCATTGTTTACAAGTGGCATTCTGCTTCACGTAAGCCGCCCGATGCGCTGGGACAGTGACCACGTGGTAATCATGGACGATGAGTTGCTGGAAATTGCCCGTGAACTGGTTCGACATGATCTGCTTGCGACCACACATATTGGACTGGATTTCTTCGATGCAAGCATTAACCGTGTAGCTGCATGGGTTGTGGGTACTCGCAACACAATCAAAGCCCTTCTTCGTGCGATGCTGGAACCGGTGGATGCCTTGAAACAAGCTGAGCTGGATGGAGATTACACCCTGCGTCTCGCGTTAACGGAAGAGTTCAAATCCTATCCGTTTGGCGCAATCTGGGACTACTATTGTGCTAGGCAGGGAGTGCCTGTTCGTGAAAAGTGGATCACCGATATCAAAACCTATGAACAAGACGTATTGCTACAGCGTGATAAATCGTTGGTGTAAGTCTAACCACTGCGGAATGAAAGTTCCGTGGTGGTTTTTTTTCTTTTTTGACATTAATCACAAGGAAATGCATAAGTGAGGAGATTGCTTCCATACTAGGAATATAGATCCGTATCGCATACGTTTGCCACGCAGAGGAGGAGTAATAGCGTTGAATCTAGCCCACAACAAACTGTATATCGCTGCACTTGGCGGCGTGAATGAAATAGGAAAGAATATGTATTTGATCCAGTACAATCAGGACATCATCGTGATTGACTGTGGTTCGAAGTTTCCCGATGAGACATTGCCTGGGATTGATCTGATCATTCCGGATGTTGCGTATCTGCTGGAGAATCTGGATAAAGTACGGGGGCTTGTGGTTACCCACGGACATGAAGATCACATCGGTGGCATTCCCTATTTGTTAAAACAAATGAACATCCCCGTGTATGCATCCAGGCTCACTCGAGGGTTGATCGAGCTTAAACTGAAAGAGCATGGACTTCTGCGCAAGGCGGACCTGCATACGATCGATGCTCACTCCAGCATTACGCTGGGAGGAATCGAGGTTTCCTTTTTCGCAACCAGTCATAGTATACCGGATTGTCTTGGTATCTTCTTTAAGACCCCCGTGGGCAATGTCGTGCATACCGGAGATTTCAAATTTGATATGTCGCCTGTACATGGACCTTTCCCAGATCTGCACCGCATGGCCGAGATTGGCAAACAGGGTGTCCATATTTTGCTCTCCGAGAGTACCAATGCAGAAAGACCGGGATTTACACCTTCCGAGCGTGTAGTGGGAGACCACATTCTGGATGCCTTTATCCGTGCAAAACAAAAAGTATTTATCTCTACTTTTGCGTCAAATGTCAGCAGAGTACAGCAGATTGTAAATGCAGCATTCGAGACGGGACGCAAACTGGCACTGTTGGGCAGAAGTATGGTGAATGTGGTATCGGTGGCGAGTGAATTGGGGTATCTGCAAGTTCCTGACGGATTGTTGATTGAAGCCATCGACTCGGATCAGTTTCCACCTGAACAGGTTGTTGTCTTATGTACAGGTAGCCAGGGAGAAGCGATGGCAGCATTATCACGTCTGGCATCCGGTAAGCATCCACATGTAAGAATTAACGCTGGGGACACGGTCATTATTGCGGCCGGAGCCATCCCGGGCAATGAACGGAATCTTGCACATGTCATTGATAACCTGTATGTTCTCGGAGCACGTGTGATATATGGTTCAAGTGGTGCAGCAGGAATGCATGTATCGGGACACGGCAGTCAGGAAGAGCTCAAATTGATGTTGACCCTGATGAAACCGGATTATCTGATTCCGATCCACGGTGAGTTCCGTATGTTGTATCAGCACAGGCTGCTTGCCGAGTCTGTAGGTATAGAGCGTGATCATGTGTTTATCGTGAATAATGGGGATATGGTCCAGTACAAAGACGGCACTGCTTCTCTGGGTCCCAAAATTGCATCAGGAAACAGTCTCGTAGACGGTCTGATCATGGGTGATGTCGGCAATATTGTCCTGCGTGATCGCAGGCAACTGTCATCCGATGGTATGTTGGTGATTGTAACTACCTTAAGCAAAACGGAAAAACAGATGGTCACGTCACCCGAAATTATCTCCAGAGGGTTCATATTCGTCAAGGACTCGGAAGAATTCATGCATGAAATTCATGAGCTGGTTCTAAACCGGATGGGTGAGCTGACCGCGTCTGGCGTGAATCAGTGGAATGTGATCAAAAGAAAGCTGAAAGACGAGATCGGTCACTATATTTACGCTCAAACCAAGAGAAGACCTATGATCTTACCTATTATTATTGAAGTTTGAGTTATAGGGAGTAGCGAGTGTTCTTGTGTTAATGATCTGAGCAAACGTGCAGATGAAAGTTTAACAGCCTGATGAATGTGGGATCATACTTTCTGTATGAACGTCACAGTGATATCGGGCTTTTGCTATTACATAGGAAAGTATATTGGACACGATAAACGGAGGGAATCTAATTCGCCATGGCTTTGCGATTCGAAGTATAATAAAAGGTAAACTAGTTAAAGAAACAAGAGGGGTCTTTATGAATAAAACGATTTCTGATATCGCTCAGATGGCAGGTGTGGCAAAAAGCACGATCTCTCGCTACCTGAATGGCGGATCGGTTAGTGAGGATACACGCCAGAAGATTGAGCGTATTATCAAACAATACAATTATGTTCCTAACACATTTGCACAGAGTCTGAAGGCGAAGAAGACCAGTATCATTGGTACGGTTGTGCCACGTCTCGATTCTTTTGCGACCTCCCAGACACTGATCGGAATTGATGAAGAGCTGCGAAGTAATCAATATCAGATGTTGATCGCAAATACGAGTCAGGACATGCAGCGTGAGATTGATGCCATTTATGATTTTGCACGACAGAAGGTGTCGGGTATTATTCTCTTGGCTGCTGAAGTGACCGAAGCACATCTGAAGGCTGTTGAAGATATACGGATTCCGGTGTTATTGGTGGGGCAGCAACATGAGCGACTGCACAGTCTGGTTCATAATGATGACCAGGCAGGTTATGAGATGGGCAGATATGTCGTCGAACAGGGTCACCGCAAGATCGTCTATATGGGGGTTAGCGAGAAGGATCGGGCGGTAGGGATCTATCGTAAACAAGGGTTCCAGCGAGCAATCGCCGAGTGTGGTGGATGTGAAGTGAAGTATTATGAGACGAGCTTCAAGATGTCTGAAGCCATCGTGACCGCTGAATCCATCCTGAAAGAAATCACACCAACAATCATTGTAGGGGCCACGGATAATATCGCACTGGGTGTGATGAAGATCGCGTTCTCCAATAAAATTCGCATACCGCAAGATTTGTCTGTTACCGGATTTGGCGGATATGATATTACGGAGATGATCCATCCCACGCTGACGACTGTGAAATATCATTATTTGCATGCAGGGAAAGTAGCGGCGAATCACATTATTCGTCTGGTCAAAGGCGAGTCGGTGGAGGCACGAACAACACTGGACGTAGAACTGATTCCTCGAGAAAGCGTTGACAAATTATAAAAACATCCTTTATGATAATTCCATCGAACCGGTTCCATAGTGGGTATCCAATACGGATATGCGAACACGGGCAGGCATTAATGCCAAATGGAATTATTTTTTTGTATCCGTTGGAACCGGTTCCTATAATTTGATTTTCGTATAAGTTAAATAAGAAATAAACATGGCGGAGAGGGCAGAAAAAATCTGAAGAAACGGAGTGCTCGCCTTTATCACCGGATTTCACCCTTTAGATAAGGGATCAGGTAATCTGGGGATAACAGCGATCGGAGGATTGTTCTGCCATCGTAGTCCCAGTGTGAAGTTTCTTGGTCTAACTTATATAAGCGAGAATGGAGAACAGCTATGAAAATGACTAGAGAGCAGCGCTATAGACGGATTGAACAAGCTGAGCCTGAAGAGATTGCGAAGCTTGAAGCACAGATATCCGAGTGTCCATGGAGACAGAGTTACCACATTCAGCCCATAACGGGTCTGCTTAATGACCCTAACGGCTTTGCATATTATCAAGGCTATTATCATCTCTTCTATCAGTGGTTTCCACTTGGAACAGAACACGGCATGAAATACTGGTATCATACCCGCTCGAAGAATCTGGTGAACTGGGAAAATGTCGGGATTGGAATCGAACCGGATAGCTGGTATGACTCACACGGAGCTTATTCCGGAAGTGCGATTGAAAAAGATCGCAAGCTGCACTTGCTCTACACGGGCAATATGAGGAATGAGGCTTGGGTCAGACATCCGTATCAATGCTTGGCAGTCATGGATGAAAGCGGTTCAGTAACCAAACGGAATGATCCCGTAATCTCGTCTGTTCCAGCCGGATACACGGAACACTTCAGAGATCCCAAGGTGTGGCAACAAGGAGGTACATATTATTGTGTCATTGGTGCGCAGAGAACAAACGAGACGGGATGTACGGTACTGTATCGCTCAATTGATCTGAACAACTGGGAGTTTCTTGGTGAAATTCGCACGCAATTCACTTCCTTTGGTTACATGTGGGAGTGCCCGGATTATATGGAGATAGACGGGAAAGGCGTGCTTGTCTTTTCACCACAAGGCTTAGATGCTGCAGGAGATCATTATCAGAATATTTTTCAGTCCGGTTATCTGATCGGTGAGCCGCTCAATCTTCAGACGAGAGAGTTCAATCATGGTGAGTTTCAGGAGTTGGATCGTGGATTCGACTTCTATGCTCCACAAACCATGCAGGGCCCGGATGGAAGACGTATTCTGGTTGGTTGGATGGGGCTTCCTGATCTGGCATATCCGACAGATGATAACGGTTGGGCTCATTGCCTGACCATTCCTCGGCAGTTGACACTGCGAGGCGGGAAGTTAATTCAACAACCGGTTGTTGAGATGAACCAATTGCGTCAACAGGAGGAAGGCATGCATATTCGTGTAACGATTGACCATGAGAGTCGATCTTTCACTGGTTTGAATGGAATTTCCTATGAGCTGATATGTGAGATAAGCCAAGCAGATGCAGAGATGGTCGGCATCGAATTCCGTGCAAGTGGAACGGAGAAAACGGTTCTTCTGTATGATCGGATTCAGCAGAAAGTTATTCTGGATCGGACGATGTCTGGTGCCGAGCTGGCAGAGCAAAATGGCGCTGTACGGCGGTGCGCGCTTACTGCGGACGTAATTAAATTCCATCTGTTCGTAGACGCATCTTCAGTTGAGATCTTTGTGAACGACGGGGAAGAGGTCTTTACCAGCCGCATTTTCCCAAGTCGGGACAGCGTAGATATTCGTTTCTTTGCACACGGAGGCAAAGCTGATTTCGAAGCAACACAATGGATTTATTAAGTATTACGTGAGAGGAATGAGATAACATGTCGGAGAATCAACGGATTGCCCAGGAAGTCATTCATGCCATCGGGGGCAAAGAGAATATCGCATCATTTGCACACTGTGCAACACGTCTTCGCATCATGGTGAAGGATAAAGAGAAAATTGATCAGAAAACGGTCGAGAACATCGAAAAGGTGAAAGGGGCTTTTTTCAACTCGGGTCAATATCAGATTATCTTTGGTACGGGAACGGTGAATCGAATCTTTGAAGAAGTTGAGAAGCTGGGAATCGAAGGATCGTCCAAGGATGATGTGAAGAGTCAGGGAAAAAAGGAAGGAAACGCTTTTCAACGGGCAATCCGCACTTTTGGTGACGTATTTGTACCCATCATCCCCGTACTGGTAGCTACAGGGTTGTTTATGGGCTTGCGCGGATTACTTACCCAGAATGAAATTTTGGCTTTGTTTGGTGCAACACCAGATGATATCTCTTCCAATTTCCTGTTGTTTACTCAGATTCTGACGGATACGGCATTTGCATTTCTGCCTGCACTTGTAGCGTGGTCTGCATTCCGCGTATTCGGCGGAAGTCCGGTACTTGGTATCGTACTGGGGCTAATGCTGGTTAATCCGGCATTACCCAATGCTTACGCGGTGGCGGATGGATCAGCCCAGCCTCTGCATATGTTCGGTTTTATCCCTGTCGTGGGTTATCAGGGGTCGGTCCTGCCTGCGTTCTTCGTAGGTTTGATTGGAGCCAAGTTCGAGAAGGTACTAAGAAGACGGGTGCCTGAGGCACTGGACTTGATTCTGACTCCTTTTATAACGTTAACGGTTATGATTACACTTGGACTGTTCGCGATTGGTCCCGTGTTCCATTCCCTGGAAGAGTGGGTACTGCATGGAACAACGGCCGTATTGGATCTTCCGTTTGGCATCGCAGGTATTATCATTGGATTCTTCCATCAGATTATTGTTGTTACCGGTGTGCATCACATCTTTAACTTCCTGGAGATTCAGCTATTGGAGAAAACAGGATTCAATCCGTTCAACGCGATTATCACCTGTGCCATGGCTGCACAAGGAGCCGCTTGTCTAGCGGTTGGTCTGAAAACCAAAAATATGAAACTCAAAGCACTCGCATTACCTTCGTCATTGTCTGCTTTTCTGGGCATTACCGAGCCAGCTATCTTCGGTGTTAACCTGCGTTATATGAAACCATTTATTATGGGGCTGGTTGGTGGTGGTGTGGGTGGTTTCATCGCTTCCTTGTTCCATCTGCAAGGTACAGGCATGGCAGTAACGGTTATCCCTGGAACATTGCTCTATCTCAACAGCCAACTGCCGTTGTACATCTTGTCCAATGTGGTTGCCATGGCCATTGCTTTTGCACTTACCTGGTTCTTCGGATATAAGGATCAACCGATTGCAGAGGAACCGGTGAGCCATGACCACAGTGGAGTAACATCAGTTGACGTTCATGTAGCAGATTCTAATCCGCACGCTAATTCAGTTACCCATGCTGTTATAAGCAATCGTCCTAAGGTAGAATTGCTCGAAATCGCTTCGCCGATGAATGGTACTGTCGTTGATTTGGAGCAGGTTCCTGATCCGGCTTTCTCGGAAAAACATATGGGTGAGGGCATTGCCATTGAGCCATCAGAAGGTAAAGTGTATGCACCGTTTGATGGTGTCATTGCACATGTCATGAACAAAAGTAAACATGCGGTGATTCTGGAGCATGAGACAGGTGTACAGATGCTGGTTCATATCGGAATTAATACGGTTGGACTCAAAGGAAGTGGTTTTACCGCCCATGTGAATAGCGGAGATCGTGTAACTGCAGGGCAATTATTGATCGAATTCGACATGGATGTCATTCAGGCTGCGGGTCTGCCGTTGATAACACCTGTGCTGATTCCAAGCGGGAATGAAACGATAGCAACGGTTACAGGAACCTCAACCGGTCCTGTACATGCCAATGGGGATGCAATGCTTGTGGTGAGATTCAATGAACCTCAATAAGTGAACATATGAAATTATTTTCGCCAGATTTCTATGCAATTTTTATAACAAAACAGAAACGTTCTGTCCGAGCCCATTGCTCTGGACAGAACGTTTTGTAATTCCGATGGGAACTAAGAATTTAGAAACCCTTAAAACCGTTATGAAGCTACGCCAACAACACTGGTTCCATTTTTTGTGATTTTATACGTCAGCACATCGCCGTTCCAGAAGTGGAACTTGAGGGTGACTTCGCCATCATTGGTTTCATTAAAGAAGTTAGGTTTTAGCTCGATCACCTGACGATCGTAATCTGGGCTGAACGTGTAAGAGAACTCTTTGAACGAAGTCCAGTTCTGTGGACCGGCGTTCTCCCCGTTGGCATATGTCGCTTCCATCGTTGCCAGTTGGTTGCCGTTAAACGTAGTTGGAATGGCAAATGCACTGGTTGTACCAGTCGTATCGTTTAACGTAGGTGTGTTATATTTTATGATATTAAAATTCCAGTCCGCACCTTGGTTGAATCCTGCTGTGAGTGTGGCATTTACGCCCAAATCACCAGAGGCTGTCAATTTGGTTAACAGATTGGATTTTAACGTAAGCACATCTTTTTTGATCGTATAGTCTTTACCTCTGACAAGAGGAGTAGTTCCATTCTTCAACGAATTGAATTTGTTGCCATTCAGATTGAGTTTTACTTTTTTATCTTGAATGCTTTCATTTTGTTTAAGGTACACGAGGTCCGTTTCAGCTGTGGATGAGCGACCTGTCCAGCTTGCTTTCATCGTATCAAACAGTTCCTGATCAGACCAAGTAAAGCTTGTGCGTCCGAAGTGTTGTCCGTTATCCCACAACATCGTTGTCATCTGTTTTTGACGCAGATATTGCCCAACAAATTCGAAGAATTTCAGCTTTTCGCCTTGTTCAATGACACCTGTATGCTGGTCAAAACCAAGCAAGCCATACTCACCGACGATAACCGGAATGCCTTTGGCTGTAAAAGCATTGTATACCCGATCGAAGGTATCGGTAATGTCTTTCTGGACTTCCTCGTTATACTTGGTGTAACCTGCAATATTCACACTGAATGGCCAGAACCCGTAATAGTGAACGGTTGCAATAATGTTGGGGTCACTCAATTTTTGAATGGTCTTATTCAGTTCATCCAGATCAGGTTGAGCGGAAGAGGTATGCATCGTTGGAAGCACAAGTGGACGTGTATCGTTGTTTCCACCCGAAGTTCTTACAATCTTATGAAAAGAAGTATTCAACTCGTCCAGCATGCGATAGCCAATAGCCGCATCTGTTGTACCTCCTTCGGAGAAGCGGGGTTCGTTAACACTTTCGAACATGAGCTTGTCGGATGCATCTTTGAACTTGTCAGCGATCTGAGTCCAAGCAGCATTGTAACGGGCAAGTACGTTGTCATGGTCTTTCTCCATGTAACTGATCCAGCGCCAGGAGTCATGGTGAAGATTGATCATGACGTAGAGATCGGCATCGAGGGCCCAGTTCACTACTTCTTGGACCCGATTCATGTAAGCGGAATCAATTGTATAGTCGGGTGCGTCACCGATGTGAGCTTCCCAGGTCACAGGAATACGGATACTGTTGTAGCCCTCAGCTGCGATCGATTGAATCAGTTCCTTCGTAATGCGCGGATTGCCCCAGGCTGTCTCATCCTCACCAACGGCATCCAGAGAGTTACCCAGATTCCAGCCAGGCTCCATGGCGTTCACGTATGTCTGCATTTTGCTTGGCGCGGTTGAGGTACTGGCCTGTTCACTGTTGTCTGTTGCAGCGGAAGCGACAGCCGAAGAGAAGAGAGACAGAATCATGGCAGTTACAAGTGTAAGAGAGAGGACCGATTTACGATTTTTTTTCATTAACATAATCTCCTTCAGTTAGAATGGTTGAACTTGAATGGAAGTTAAGCAACTGTGAAAATGGAGCTCAACTCAAACCAAATCATGACTTGTTCAAAAATGGGATCACCACCGAATTATGTATTGAAAGCGTTTTCGGAATTTAATATATCATGATTATATATAGGAGGATACCCGCACAATTGCAATAAAACTCATGTGATAATTAGTGATCTGGTTTAGCTAGTAGATTGTGTGAAGATAATGATTTTATTTGGAATTGAGATGATATAATTGATTTTAACAATAATTAGATTCATATACTCTTGGAGGAATGTAAAATGAAGCTGGATGCACATCAACATTTCTGGGAATACAATATTGCCGAGTATGGATGGATTGGGGAAGAGATGAAAGCCATTCGTCAGTCTTTTCTCCCACATGATCTGGAACCTATATTAACACAATCGGGGATGGACGGATGCATTGCAGTGCAAGCGAGACAATCACTGACAGAAACTGAGTGGCTTCTGCAACTGGCAGACCAATACGAGTTTATCAAAGGTGTGGTCGGATGGGTGGATCTTTGTTCGGATGATGTTCGAAATCAGCTTGAACTGCTCGCGTCCAATCCGGTTCTGAAGGGTGTACGTCATGTCATACAGGATGAGCCTGATCTTCAGTATGTTTTGAGAGAAGATTTTCAGCGCGGGATTTCATTGCTTAAAGAGTATGATTTGGCCTATGATCTGTTGGTATCCAAGGAGCAACTGCCTTATGCCGTTGACCTGGTTAAGGCGTTTCCTGAACAGCGATTTGTACTTGATCATCTAGCCAAACCCGACATAAAATCAGGTATACTCTCACCATGGCGAGAAGCACTGCAGTCGTTGGCTGCCCAACCAAACACATATTGTAAACTTTCAGGAATAGTGACTGAAGCAGATTGGGCAAGTTGGACTCCGAGTGACTTTACATCCTATCTGAATATCGCCATAGAAGCCTTTGGTGCGGAACGGTTAATGTTTGGGTCCGATTGGCCAGTGAGTAACCTTGCGGCTTCGTATTCTGAAGTATACGGTCTCATTAAGACTCACATTCAATCCCTATCAGAGTCTGAGCAACAGATGATTCTTGGTGGGACATGTGCTGCCTTTTATCAAATATCATAATGGGCATTTCTTCGTTAAACCGGTTTCGGGAAGTTGACAACGGTTCTGATTCTTGCTAAAGTTTTATCCAATCCGCATAATTGATCTGGGAATGTTACCGATATGGGCATAACCTGAGCTGGCTTGTTTACACGTAATCGTGTACCCAGGCTGGTTCGGGTTTTTTCTATTTAAGCTGAACAAAAAAATGTGTAATTTTGCAGTTCAACTTAAATATGCTGTCTTTTTAATATTCTAACGATTTGAGCGGATAGCTGAATTACATATTTGGAAGGAGAAATGATGATGACGAATTTTGAGTTTCCTAAAGATTTTCTATGGGGTGGAGCCATTGCTGCGAATCAGGCGGAGGGTGCGTATCTGGAAGATGGCAAAGGCCTGAGCATCGTTGACTTGCTGCCAACAGGAGAGAGCCGCAGAAGCATTATGAAAGGTCATGTTCCAGCTTTTACGCCGCTCGCTACCGAATTCTATCCTTCACATGAAGCAATCGATTTTTATCACCGTTACCCTGAAGATATTGCTCTGTTTGCCGAAATGGGATTCAAGGCACTGCGTGTCTCCATTGCCTGGGCACGGATTTTCCCAACAGGAGAAGATGCACAGCCAAATGAAGCAGGATTGCAATTTTACGATAACCTGTTCGATGAATTGTTGAAGCATGGTATTGAACCTGTCGTTACATTAGCTCACTTCGATGTGCCTGTGCACCTGATCGAGAAGTATGGTAGCTGGAGAAGTCGTGAACTGGTAACCTTATTCGAGAAGTACGCTAAAACAGTATTCACACGGTACCAAGACAAGGTGACATACTGGATGACATTTAATGAGATCAACATGCTGCTTCATCTTCCATTCCTTGGCGCGGGGCTGGCGTTCAATGAAGGCGATAATATCAAGGAAATTCAATATCAGGCTGCTCACCATCAACTGGTTGCAAGTGCACTGGCAGTCAAAGCATGTCATGAGATTATCCCTGGTGCCATGATTGGTTGTATGCTTGCGGCAGGAAGCTTCTATCCGTATACCTGTAATCCGGAAGATGTGTTCCAAGGTATGGAGAAAGATAGAGAATCCTATTTCTTCATTGATGTGCAATCACGTGGGGAATATCCGGGTTATGCCAAACGTTTCTTCAAGGATCACGGGTTGAACATTGTTATGCAGCCGGGTGATGCGGAAATCTTGAAGAATCATACCGTAGATTATATCGGATTCAGCTACTATTCAAGTCGTACTACGAGTACCGATCCTGAAGTGGTTAAAAATATGACCAGTGGCAATGTATTTGGCTCGGTAGCCAATCCATATCTGGCGAAGTCCGAATGGGGATGGACGATTGATCCAAAAGGATTCCGTATTACTGCCAATCAGCTTCATGACCGTTATCAAAAACCGCTATTTGTCGTTGAAAATGGATTTGGTGCCAATGATGTGGTTACACCGGAAGGTGAAGTGGAGGATGCATACCGGATTGATTACTTGAAACGCCATGTAGCTGAAATGGGTGAGGCCATTCAGGATGGGGTCAACATCATCGGTTACACCAGCTGGGGACCTATTGATATTGTAAGTGCATCCTCAGGAGAGATGAGAAAACGTTATGGCTACATTTACGTGGACCGTGATAATGAAGGTCAAGGAGAGCTAACACGACTGAAGAAGAAGAGTTTTGAGTGGTACAAAAATGTGATTGCATCTAACGGAACAAACCTGGGTGACAAGTAGTTTATACTTTTCTGAATTAAAATGGTCTTGAACGGCAATAAAACATCGGAAGTTTCATCTATATCAATTGAACTAAACTTTTACACAAAACGGAGAGGACAGAAAAAAGCTGGAGAAGCGAAGCTACAAGCTTCCAATGGAAAGCTACTTCGTGAGTATCAACTCGCTTTATCCCCGGATTTTCCCTTTAGCAAGTGAATCAAAAAAATCAGGGGGTAACAGCGATCGGAAGGTTGTTCTGTCATCGGAGTAGCTAGTGTAAATATTCTCTAGTTCAATTGATATAACCATGTCACTTCCGATGGTCCTCACAGTGAAAGCGTTGACATATAGTCAGGTTCGCGCTATACTTGACGCAATTATATCGTTTCTGGGATTGTTACTACTCGAAGTAGGCAAAACCTAAGCACCAAAAAAGCAGACCACCATGTCTTGTTTATTTTGTGATGCTTCAGGTTTTTTTTGTATGCCCAAAAGACGATGTATAACTGCCAAGAGAGTGGAACGTGACGGGGGGATTGAAGTGAAAATAGCAAAGGTTATCAACAATAACGTCATTAGCATCTATCAGGCGAATGGAGCAGAGCTTGTGGTGATGGGACGTGGGATTGCCTTTAAGAAAAAGCCGGGGGATAAAGTAGACGAGACCCGCATCCAAAAAGTATTTGCATTGAAAAACAAACAGACATCCGATAATTTCAAAATGCTGCTGCGTGAAGTTCCGATGGAACTGATTGAAATTGTGGAAGAGATCATCACGTATGCGCGTGAGAATCTCGGCCGAAAGCTCAATGAGAACATCTATGTGTCCCTTACGGACCATATTAACTTCGCCATCGAACGTTATCGGGAAGGCGTGGAGATCAAGAACGCATTAATGTGGGAGATCAAGCAGTTGTACAAGCCTGAATTCGAGCTGGGTCTGAAGACACTGGAACAGATCAACACTCGAATGAATATTGAGCTTCCACCAGATGAAGCCGCGTTTATTGCCCTTCATATTGTTAACGCAGAGATGAACGAAGAAGTCATTACAACGATGAACATTACGAAGTTTATTCAGCAAATTATTAATATAGCGAAATATCATTTCAAAATGGAATTTGATGAGGATTCTCTCAGTTATTTTCGCTTCATTACACATTTGAAGTTTTTCTCTCAGCGAGTGCTCAGTGGTACGCATTACGACAACAACTATGATCATTTCTATGACATGATTAAGGAGAAGCATCCTGATGCCGCAGCGTGTGCGGAGAAGATTGAGTTGTTTGTCAAAAAAGAGTACAACCATGAGCTGACCAATGAAGAAAAGTTGTATCTGACAGTTCATATCGAACGAGTGGTTAATCGATAATATTTAAATGTTGACAAAAATGGTTTAATTATAATAATATGTGATTAACAGGAATTGAATACGATTTAACTGGGATTGTTACTGGTTATGCAGGCAAAACCTAAGTCATGAGAAGGTCAGGACCATTGTGTCAGTGTCCCCTTACTCAAGGCTTAGGTTTTTTGCGTGCAAAAAAATCGGTAAAGGGCCTGTTTGAGAAAAAGTGGGGGTGCAGATTATGAGTCAAGAGAAACTGGCCAAAGAGATCGTAGAACTCGTCGGCGGTGAGAAAAATGTGGAGTCGCTTGTTCATTGTGCAACACGGTTACGGTTTGTATTGAAGGACGACGCCAAGGCAGACAAGGCCAAGCTGGAGAAAACAGAAGGTATCATCGCAGTCAAAGAAAATGGAGGACAGTTCCAGGTTGTTGTTGGTAACAAGGTGCCTGAAGTCTATAATGCCATTGGACAGATCAGCAACATTCTGGATGATTCGTCGAACAAAGAAAAACCGGGCAAAAAAGCCAAGGGGATTGGCGGTATCATTGATATCATTTCCAGCATCTTTGCTCCACTTCTGGGAGTTATGGCGGGAGCCGGTATTCTAAAAGGGTTATTGTTGATTGCAAGTAATATCGGATGGCTGGAAACGACAGAAACAACTTATACGATCCTGTATGCAGCAGCAGATAGTCTCTTCTACTTCCTGCCTCTGTTGTTAGCGGTTACAACAGCGCGTAAATTCCAGGGTAATATGTTTGTAGCGATGACGATTGCGGGAGCACTGATCTATCCATCCATCGTCACGTTGAAAGCAGAGGGAACACCAACGGATTTCTTCGGTATCCCTGTCATTCTGATGAACTATTCATCTACGGTTATTCCTATCATTTTAGCTGTCATTGTCATGAGCAAGTTGGAGAAGTTCTTTAATAAGACACTTCACGATAGTGTGAAAAACTTTGTTACACCGTTATTTTTGCTAGTGATTATGGTACCTCTGACACTGTTGGTATTCGGACCATTTGGTGTATACGTTGGTAATGCAATTGCAGCCGGACTCGTTGCTGCATTTGGATTCAGTCCATTGCTTGCGGGAGCCGTTATGGGTGCAAGCTGGCAGTTACTCGTTATCTTCGGAATACACTGGGGTCTTATTCCGGTATTTATCAACAACGTTGCAGTGTATGGACAGGATGGCGTTAAACCGGCTGCGACAGCTTCGATCTTTGCTCAAACGGGCGCGGCTTTTGGGGTTATGCTGAAAACCAAGAACAAAAAACTGAAAACGCTGGCTGGATCATCCACATTGACCGCATTATTCGGTATCACTGAACCGGCTATCTATGGGGTAACATTACCACTGAAACGTCCGTTCATTGCTGGAGTAATCGGTGGTGCAGTTGGTGGAGCGATCATTGGTCAAGCGGGCACTTTGGCATTCGCGTCTGGTGCACCGGGATTGCTGACTTTGCCAATCTTCTACGGACCAGGTGGGCAAGGCTTCCCAGGATTGATTTTGGGTATCGTAGTATCCTTTGTGGTTTCGGCTGTACTGACGTACATCATGGGCTTCAAAGATCCGGTTGAAGAAGAAGAAACAAAGTCCGATTCTACGTCATCTGCTCAGCAACCTGCCCGTCCAATGAATGCTTCAGACGAAGAAGTATTTAGTCCAATTCAGGGAACGATTGTGGAATTATCGGAAGTTCCAGATCCGGCATTTGCTTCGGGAGCAATGGGTAAAGGGATTGCGATTGAGCCAGCTGTGGGCAGAGTGGTAGCGCCATTCGACGGTACAGTTACCGTTGCATTCAAGAAAAAACATGCCTTGGCTGTAGTATCTGACACCGGTGCAGAAATATTGGTTCATGTAGGTGTAGATACGGTCAAGCTGGACGGACAGCATTTTGTCTCCCATATCAAAGAAGGGGATCGGGTTCAAGCGGGAGACCTGCTGCTAGAATTCGATATTGCGCAGATTAAGGCGGCTGGTTATCATACGGTGACACCTATTATCGTAACGAATTCCGCCAACTATGAGGAAGTTATTCCGCAGGCAACAGGTCAGGTTGATACCCAGGACCTTCTATTGAAGTTGAACAGTGGAAAGGGAGAGGAATAAAGTAGATTAGATGCAAAATCAGTGTTTTAGGTTTTCATGGTTCCGTTGACAGGGTGGAATTGGAAATTTATAATTGGAATTGTACATCTATTACCTGATAATGAAAGGTGGATTATTGAACATGACGAATGCGATGAGACTGCGTTTCTTTCCTTTGAATCGTTAAATTAAATACGTTCAAAGGCTCTGACCGTTAGTTCAGAGTAAACGGGATCAGTCTGTCATTTTCAATTATCCTGACCTTATATACATGGTTTAACTTGTATTCTCGTTTACATTGGATCACAGGCCTTTGGCCTGTGATTTTTTGGTTTACTTATCACGAGTCTGAGCTGATATGATGCTCAATAGAGACTACAGGAGGTACGCCGCTATGATGACATTACTATTCTATTGATACGAGCTGGCACGATAAGCTCGTATCGATAGAAGTGTTCTTCGCTATCGATACGAAATAAATCTTATTTCGGAGGTAGCGAATATGGAAAAGATATGTTTTGAATTAGTGCAGGTTGAAATGTCCTATATGGATAAAGCAGTTCTGAATATTGAGCGACTGGCCGTGCATCAACTGGATCGCATCGGTGTAGTGGGTGGTAATGGTCAGGGTAAAAGTACATTATTGAAACTCATTGCGGGACAGATCCAGCCAATAGCCGGAAAGGTAAAACGTTACGCAGAGTTTGGTTACATGGAACAAGTAGAACCACCCCAGCCAAACGAAAATCTGGAGGTTGACGGGGCTTTACTCAGCAAATTGGCGATTCCTCAACATGATAAATCATGGAGTGGCGGAGAACAGACCCGTTTGAAACTGGCTCAATTGTTCACTCATTACCACGAAGTATTATTACTGGATGAACCCACAACCCATCTGGACCAAGAGGGCATTACATTTTTACTGGATGAATTGCGGTATTACTATGGGGCAATCGTGCTGATCAGTCATGACCGTGCGGTTCTGGATGAACTGGTGACCACGATCTGGGAAATTCATCAGGGAGAAGTCCACGTATATACCGGTAACTATAGTGATTATCAGGAACAGAAGAGGCTGGAGCGTGAACAGCAACACCTGGCCCATGAACAATTCTCCAAAGAGAAAAGAAGATTGGAGCTGGCCGCCCAGGAAAAGATGAAGAAAGCCGAGAAAATAACGCAGGCTGGAAACATGTCCAAAAAAGAATCCAAGGTAAAAGCAAACCGCATGTTTGAGACCAAATCCAAAGGTACCAGTCAAAAAGCAGTGCATCGTGCTGCTAAAGCGATTCAACAACGCATGCAACAACTTCAAGAGGTGAGTGCGGTGCAGGAGGATCGACCGATTATCTTCCGTCAGCCGAAGACATTGGAGTTACACAACCGATTTCCAATTATGGCAGATCGCCTTACACTTGAAGTGGGTGGAAACATATTATTGGAGGATGCAAGTTTTCAAATTCCGTTAAAACAAAAAATAGCGATAACTGGAACCAATGGCAGCGGGAAAAGCACATTGCTTAACCATGTTTTCCGTGCTGGAGATGGAATCACGATGTCTCCAAAAGCAAAGATCGGTTATTTTCAGCAAATGAGCTATCGTTTCACGATGAAAGATACTGTATTACAATTTCTGAAAAACCGTTCGGAATATGAGGAATCAGAGCTTAGAAGTGCGTTGCACGCGATGCAGTTTACAGGGAATGACTTGCTCAAGAATGTGGGAACATTAAGTGGAGGAGAAGCGATTCGTCTTCAATTATGTTATTTGTTTCTTGGGCAATATAACATTCTATTGTTGGATGAGCCGACGAATTTTCTTGATATGCATGCCTTGGAAGCGTTGGAGCGTTTTATCAAGGCGTATGAAGGAACGATTCTCTATGTATCTCATGACCAGAGGTTCGTTGAAAATACAGCGGATCAACAATTTCAGATTGCGGAGCGTCAATTAATTCGGGTGAATATATAAGTTGAACTAAAAATATTTACACTGGACACTTCCATGACAGAACAACCAACAAAAACAGCCAAAGAGATTTTGGCTGTTTTTGTTTTAGAATATGGATGCTCGTGATCCAATAGGATATGTAGATTCATTAAGAATCGATTTTTACAACCGTTGAATGCATGTTACCTGTAAGACGTTGAGGTGGAAATACCATGCGCACGGGTGCGATGATGATCGTGGCAAATACCGCTTTGATCAGATCACCAATAATGTAAGGATAGAATCCTTGAATCATGGCCTCGGGCAAGGACATTTTGTATGCATAAGCCAGCCAGGGAACGCCTGAGACATAATTTAATAGTGAACCAAATAATTCAATGATGATAAACGCAAAAATAAAACCTTTAACCCCTTGGATTCTCACTTTGGAGAGGAACAAACCGATCAGGAGTGCGGAAAAGGGCCAGATTACAACATATCCCCCGGTCGGACCTAAGAGAACAGCAAGACCACCAGTTCCATGTAGAAGTGGGAAGCCTAGTGCTGTCAGCACAACAACGAGAGCAATACTTAAGAACCCATACAACGGACCAAGTAACCCTCCGGCCAGCATAACAGCCAAGGTTTGTAATGTTATGGGTACCGGGGAAAAGCCAATAGGAATGCTTATGTAACCAAAAAGTACTAATATTGCGGCCATAAGGGCGCTGAATACAATGCCTCGCAAAGATAATTTCATGTTTGAACAATCCTCTCCATTTTGGTAATATGATTGTTAACCAATTATATAAATGTGGTTGACGATTAGGATCGTACCACATAAAAATAGAAAGGGAAAGGACTAATTTACGATGCAAGGCAACCTGCCCATAATTACATTAGAAGATATCCGAGTGCATTATGCTTCCGAGGATGGTCAACTAAGGAAAGCGCTGGACGGTATCTCGCTTACGCTGCATCAAGGAGAATGGATTAGTATTGTAGGGGCGAATGGCAGTGGGAAAAGTACGCTCGCCGGGCTACTCATTGGATTCATTCCATTATCGGGAGGGGTACGGATTATCCCGGAGGCACTAACCGTCCGAGGTGTATTGCAGCAACCGGATACCCAGGTATTGGGGGACACGATTGAAGAGGAATTCCACTATGCATTGTCTCCATTAATGATTACTGTAGAAGAACAATTGGAGCTCAGGCAGGACGTATTACATACCGTAGGACTTCAATATGCGCCGGATATGGCCATCTCACAGTTATCGGGTGGACAGAAACAACTGCTCAACATTGCTGTAGCGCTCGTGTCCAGACCCGATGTATTGATTCTGGATGAACCAACAGCCATGCTTGATCCCGGAGCAAGAGACCGTATTGAGACCATAGCTCAGAAGATCACCCAGCGGGGGACAACGGTAATCTGGATTACGCATCATCTGGAAGAAGCGACCTTGTGTGATCGGATTATTGCTATGGACCGAGGGCGTTGTGTGTACGATGGAAAGCCCGAGTCCTTTTTCTATGAAAAAGAGATGACTGAGAAGGCTATTTTGAATAAAGAGCAGCTATCTCCCTGTGAAAGATTAGGGTTGGATCCTCCGTTCACTGTGAAGACTGCGTTATTGCTCAAGCACAAAAAAGGCATCAGGCCAGAAGCCATGCCACTGAGGCCTGAACAATTGGCTAAGGAGGTCGCACGTTGGAGATCGAATTAACCAATATACGTATAGAAGCATCGGAATCGAGCAAGCGTGCACTGCTTGAAGATATAAATATTCAGTTGAACAGTGGGGAAATCACGTTGCTGTTGGGCTGCACGGGTTCAGGAAAAACGACTTTACTACAGACGTTGGCTGGTCTGAGACCTCCCGATGCAGGCAGTATCACATTGGATGGTACACCTTTCTGGAAAGAAGGAAAAGTGCCGAAGTCCATTTTATTGCAAATGGGACTATTGTTTCAATTTCCGGAACAACAACTGTTTGCCAGAAGTATTCAGCGTGAATTCGCATATTCTCTGCGTTCCTATCGATATTCAGAGAAACACCAACAAGAGCAGATCACAAAAGCTCTGAATCAGTGGGATCCGCCGGTATCCCCGGAGTTGGAACGACGTTTTCATCTGGACAGGTCGCCATTTGCCCTAAGTGGGGGAGAGAAGCGCAGACTAGGTCTTGCTCTCGGAATGGTGACCAACCCACATTGGCTTCTGCTGGATGAGCCGAGCGCTGGTTTGGAAGCGCAAAGTGTCGTGCTTTTGCTGGATGCATTGGAGCAACATCGTCAGGCAGGTGGTGGGGGCGTGGTAGCAACACATGATTTGGATACATTCTTGCCTTGTGCGGATCGGGTATTGTTATTGCAGGAAGGTCGCCTAATCGCCGATCTTACGCCGCGAGAACTTCACGATAGGCCTGAATTGCTGGAGCAGACAGGGATCGGACTGCCACCTTCGATGCGACTAGCACAGCAGATGAGGGCTGCGGGTCTTGATCTGCCTTCTATCGCGATGACGCCAGAAGAGATGGCTGAAAGTATTATTCAGTCTACGTTCGTTGAGGTGGGCGTTCAGAACAAAGCAAAAGTGGCATCCGAACCAGCGATTAACCCGGCAGAGGGAGATACAATGGAGAATATGGAAGAGCACGATCCGAAGCTTCTTCCGAACACATGGACTCATTCAGGCGGATTATATGGTGTTATGGACCCGCGTTTGAAATGGATTTTATATATTTTGCTGGTCACCGCCGCGATGCTTCAACATCGATGGCTGGGATTGACATTAACACTGGTGCCGGTAGTGACAGCACTTGCCGGGCTCCCGCGTCAGACTTTGGCTGGATGTATGAAGTTAATGAAGCCACTATTATTCTTTTTCATCATATCGACAGCGCTATCGGGGACAACCCTTTCAACAGAGGGAGGGGGTCTGCACTTTGGCTTTTCCCTGATGCAGGCAGAGGGCACTTTGCTGAATGTGTATCGTTTGTTTATCGTCACGTTGGCAAGTTTATGGTTTTCACTGACGACACCATATGGGCGAATGGTAGAAGGACTGAATTGGGTACTCGGTATCGGTAAAAAGATCAGACTGCCCGTAGCTTCGTTTGCTCTTGCTGTATCGTTAATCTTTCGATTTATCCCGATGATCTGGAGTGAATGGCAGCGATTCTCACTGATTGTACGGGCACGTGGAAAGGTCGCTTTAAGACCAAATACCGTACGGATTCGTGATTTGGGTCCGATGGTGATTCCCTTGTTAATGGCACTGTTCCAACGTGCAGAGGATATGACTATTGCGATGGAAATGCGTAAAGTTAGAGAGCACTCTATGCTTGGAACGCGCTCTTCGTTATTGGTGTGGTCCAAGCGTGATACCTGGATTAGCATGGCAGGCCTCATTGGTTTTGTACTATTAGTATGGATTGGCCAATTGTGATGAATTAGAATTATTAACGCTGTGTTTTCCAAAGATCATGCATAAGTACGGTCGACCTTGCTCACAATAAGTGTGCGTGAATCATCTGGAAGTGGATCAGGAGGGATAAACGATGAAAGATAAGTTTTTGCGTGAAGAACGACAAGAATATACCGATGTGTCTACGGTGGAGTCGCAGCGAAACGATATCACACTCGAAGAATTCCCGGAGGGTCCTTACGGTTCATCTCTGTTATCCGAGTCTCTTGGGAAAAGTTCTCCGTGGCGGGCGGATCAGAGGTCTGCACATCGTTTTGATTATGAGAATCATGAGCTTCACGAGGGAGAAGTACGGGATTATCCGGGTCAGGATGTTTTTGACGAAACGGTTCCGGATAATGTGTCCAAACCTCAATACACGGAAGAATCGTAATGTGATATGGATATAAAATAGAGCGCAGCCTCCGACAGGTTTTATCTTGTTCGGGGGCTATTTCGTTTGTCCTCAATAAAAACAAATCTCCTCCAATTCCACATTATGGGTTATTATATTTGTAGCTCGGAGTAAAAATTTGGTTGAGTAGGCGGAGGATTCGGAATGGGCGGTTATTGGAGTGTGCAGTAGAATTACCTCCAACTCATGGTGAGGCTAAGAATTTCACGGAAAACTTCTCTGATTTTTCTTTAACCAAAGGACGGATCATGTTTACCATTGTAAATATGGATGGTGAGAATGTCGGAGGTGTAAACCTGAACAGCATTGATGAGAGAAACGGTACCTTTAGCATTGGCATTCAAATTGACAGGGATCATCGAGGAAAAGGATACGGAACCAGAGCTGTTCGAATTTTGCTGAAGTATGCCTTCTTCGAGCGTAGGCTCAACAAATTCAATGACTCTGTACTCGAAGGAAATGAACCTTCTGCAGCCATGATGAGAAAACTTGGATGTATTCAGGAAGGTGTGCGTCGCCAAGTGATCTACACCGATGGAAAATACCAGGATATGATCCTCTTTGGATTAACCAAAGACGAGTTTATGGAAAAAGAGGGGCTTGTTTGATTGTTTGATTCCAGCATATATAAGATCACTAGGTGCTTGAAGTCTGCCAATGATCATTGGATAAATGGTATGTACATTACGCTAAAGGTGAGAGTATATTCTAATGATATCAAAATCTGAGGTGATCGTGTGGATAAAGGGATACCTGATCCGACATGGAAAAGGTTAGGTTTTGCTGAACAGCCTGATTTTCATACTTCTGGTCTGGGTGTAGGGATTGTAATTATCGATTCAATTAAACCACATCATCTCGTACATCACTTAAATACAGGAATTAAATGTGTTACCGTACATGAAAATATGACTGTCACTATGCGAGACATTTCATCTATGAACAGGGAGGAGGATAATCGGAAAGGCGAGCATGGCCTTATGAGTGTATTAGCTTTGGCTCATGAACCTATTCTATTAGAGGGACAGATTCATGTCGGGATTGCACCAGCAGCAACATTTATCGTTTTAGATCATGGGGCATTTACAACTGGAGAAGGAGAACGTCTGAAAAAAAGGAATGGAATGGATTCTTGAACATGGGCTCGAATGGAATATAAAAATTATTTTAAGCACTGGTTGGCAGGCATTAGATAATGAAGTTTATCTTAAAAATACGAGTGAAAACTCAACGGTTAAAGCATTGGCGACAGCTGTGCAACAGGGCATTTTGGTTATTTGTTCGAATGGGAATACACGTTTAAATAACATCATGCCTCCAATACAGTATTTAGCAGTAGGCGGCTACGTGGATCGTGGAAATGCTGATCGTTCATTACACGCTCCTTTCCCTGATGAACCTTATGGCAGAAATGGAGATGGTCACTATAGACCAGATATATTAGCGCCCAGACTAGACCTTACGATCCCCTTTTGTGAAATTGAAGAATCTACTCGGCGTGTATCTTTTTATGGGGGCACATCTGGAGCGGCTGCCCTTGTTGCTGGTGTTGCGGCTCATCTATTCTCCCGATTTCCGAGTTTAAGTTCTGAGATGCTAAGACACTTATTAGTCGAGCATGGAGAACCACTGGAGGGTGATGATAACCTGGCTCCTCGAATTAACGTTGAGAATACAATTCGTTATATGGACAGGGCAGTTAAGCCAAGCTACATAACAAAAACTTTACCCATGGTAAGTATAAAAAATCAAAATCCCTATAACACAATTCATTCAATGGATGATATCGAAAGAGCGCTCTCTTTAACAGTTTTAGTGGAGAGGGGAGGATTATCACGTGAAGAGTTGTGGAGCTTCACTAAGGATTCATCCGCTATTGTTCGTAAAATTGCAGTATCGACCCTCGGCCAACCGATGAACGAACGAGAGCGAAAGTTGTATTGGATGTATTTAATGAATGAAACAGAAGGGGGAGTGCGTGGATGGTATATGCATGGATTATTGCAAAATGCTCCAAAGGAGGAAATACATAAATGGATAAATTGGTCAACAGATATTAACTGGCGGTTCGATGGTGTGTTAGCGAATATTTGGCTCAATATCCAGAGTGTTTTCCCCAACTGGAAAAAAACCAAGATCCTGACGCTATACATATCAAGGCATTGCCTTTAAGGCAATGGTTCACGACTCTATTTCTATAATGAAGTAACGTAAATCAGTATGTGGAGGGAACCTTATGAAACAAACCATTTCAAGTGATGAATTAATCATTGATTGCAAGGATATTTATTTGCGCGAGTATCGACTTGAGGACTTAGAGAAACTGCAAGAAATTACGTGGCAACCTGAGGTGTATGAAATGTTACCCGGATGGAACGCTACGATTGAAAACAGGACCCTGTGGCTCACCGAATATGAAATCCCTGAGAATCAGCGTTTTAAACAAGCAGTATTGGCGGGAGGGGATATTGGAGATTTATACTTACGTATGGCTATCGTACTGAAAGAGAATGATGAGTTCATAGGATGGTGCTGCTCAGGGACCAAGGACGAACTGCCAGCACCCAATCGGGAGATTATGTACGGTATTTCGAAACACTTCAGGAATCGTGGCTATACAACGCAGGCAGTAAAAGGGATGACACAGTATTTGTTTGAACATACCAACGTTGAAATATTAAATGCCATCGCTTTGATTACCAATCAAGCATCCAATAAGGTGATACAGAAATGTAATTTTGAACGGTTAAATTTGATCGAGATCGAGAATGAACCTTATCACCATTATCAACTGTGTAAGCATGAAGGTCATTTTTGATAGAACATAGTCCCATGTAGAATCGTTATAACATTAACATTTTGGATCAGGCTAGACAGTTATTGCTGGCTGCCTGATCTTTTTCTTTCATTTATTTATAGGACAAGGCTTATTTTAAAAATTTTCTCCGCGATAATAGCGTTCCAGTTTGTGATCCAAATGAACAAGCTGCGCCTTTTTTTCCTCGATATCATTCAGCAACTTTTGCTTTTGATCCTCAATTAGCCTGGTTCTTTCTTTCAACGTGGAGGTTCCTTCATTGACCTGATCATAATACTTTTTGATGTCTTCCACACTCATCCCCGTTTCACGAAGGCATTTGATAAAAACCAGCCAGTTCAGATCATCCTCCAAATAAAGGCGGTTATTCTGCTGATTTCGTGCAGCAGGTTTCAGCAGTCCCTTTCTTTCATAAAAGCGGATCGCTCCTATCGAGATATCAACTTTTTTGGCTACTTCTCCAATCGTTAACATGTGAATCCACCTTTTTATAAAAAAAATTTGACCTGCACTAAGTGTAGCATAGTAACTTATACCTTGTTAAATAAAAATCTAATGACGGAAAGAAGGATTCACATGAAAAAAACTGTTTTTGTAACCGGAGCAAATAAAGGAATTGGATATGAAATTGTAAAACAGTTGGGTGAAGCTGGTTGGAAAGTTATCCTTGGCGCAAGGAGTGTCGAACGGGGGGAAGCAGCTGTTTCGGAGTTAACTTCCAGGGGATTGGATGTAGAATTTGTGCAGATCGACATGATTGACATGAAGAGTATCGAACTGGCAGCTGATACGATCTATAAGAAGTATCCCTCAATAAACCTTCTGATCAATAATGCAGGTATGCCTGGTGCATTCTCTCATTCCTTCACGGATACGAAAGAGGAAGACCTGCGGAACGCCTTCGAAGTGAACTTTTTCGGCACGTTCCGTTTGAATCAGCGTTTGTTCCCGTTAATTAAAGATAATGAAGGCACAATCATTAATGTTTCGACCGACATGGCATCTCTGGACCATATGCAAAATGCGGAATTCACTTTAAATGCCTTCGACTATAACTCATCCAAAACGGCCAACAGTGCCATGACTCTTTCCATGGCCTATGAAGTCAAAAACAGCAAGGCTCAAGTCTTTGCAGTCACGCCCGGATTCACTTCAACAGATCTTAACGGCAATGCCGAAGGCGGTAAATCAAAAGAAGCCGGCGCTGCGATTATCGTGCGTTATGCGACAGATGGTAAACGCCATAATGGGGAGTTCCTTGATGAGAATGGCGTATACCCTTGGTAATCCATAAGATAATGGGTATGAGGGGCTAAAAAATTTTGAGTTCATTCTGACTGATTTTGTCTCTTGGATAGCAAGGAATATGAGAATATAACGTCGAATAAGAAAAATGTGTTTGTTAGTTCTAATTTATTAGTTGTATATGAAACAAACATAAACGTAGACGAACATCTTTCTTGTACCAGTTTAAGAGAGCATGTACTGAAAAATCATATTTCTAACAAGTGTATCAATCGGAGGTATATATTTAATGGGGGTTTCATTAGATAAAGCATGTTTAACAGATGCAGTGACTATTCATGAGATGAAAGTTAAATCATTTATGCCTTTGTTGGAAAAATATCAGGATTTTGAAACAAGCCCTGCTAATGAAACCGTAGAAAGAGTTATTACTCAAATCAATCAATCTTTTACAGATTATTTCATAATTCGTCATCTTGAAATTGCTGTTGGTGGAATAAGAGTCGTGAAAAAAGAAAATCAAGTCTACAGTGTTAGCCCAATTTTTATACTGCCAGAACATCAAGGAAAAGGAATTGCTCAAAAAGTCTTTACAATAGTTGAGCAGATATATGATGATGCAAAATCATGGAAACTAGGTACCATCTTGCAAGAGAAGGGAAACTGTTATTTGTATGAAAAGATAGGCTATAAAAAAACAGGTGCAACAAAAGCAATTAACGACAAAATGACAATGGTATTTTATGAGAAGCATTTATAGGCCGTAAATCCTTGAATAAGAGGCTTCAGATTCCTAAGCTTGTAAGCCCGGAAGCCTCAAACCAATTGGACTACTACTCTTCACTCTATCAAACAGATACAAAAAAGAATCCCCCATTCGTTTCTTAATTGAAATGATGGGGGATTCTTCATGGCAATGAAAAGCCGGAGTCTACCTCAATTCAGACATCAGTCTTATACAGCGGCATCAAAATCATAAATTCAGTTCCCGCGCCTACCTGACTTCGTACTGTAATTTTCCCACCATACGACTCCACAATTGAGCGGGTAATGGCTAGACCGAGACCTGCACCACCTTGTTTGCGCGAACGAGAACTGCTTGTGCGGTAAAATCGCTCAAAGATATGGGGCAGATGTGCAGGTTCAATGCCTGTGCCGTTATCCTTTACTGACAATTCAGCCTTATGGTGCGTGGCATATAACGTGATGGAGATGGCTCCATGCTCTGGATCGGTGTGCTGCACCGCATTATGGAACAGATTCAGCACAACCTGCTTCAGCTTATAAGGGTCAGCCAGTAAATGGACCGCAGCCGTCAAGTCCAGATGAATGGACCTCAGCTGAGCCATCATCGCAAGTTGGGGTTGCATTTCAAGCAGCAGACTGTCCAACTGAATGACCTCACGCTCCTGCTTCGGAGCCTGGTCCAACTTGGTCAGGAGCAGTAAATCTTCAACGAGCTTGTTAATTCGTACCGATTCGCCGTGCATGCTGTCCAGTGCTTTATACAATTGATCCTGATTGGTCGCTGCTCCCCGCTGTAGAACTTCAATGAAGCCGTGAATGGAGGTAAGCGGGGTACGAAGCTCATGGGAAGCATCGGACAAGAAACGCTGCATCTGCTCTTTCGATTCCCGCTCCGCTTCAAACGAGTTCTCCAACCTTTCAAGCATCCCATTAAATGAAACGGCGAGCTGATCCACTTCCTCTTGTCCCTGAACGACGGGAAGTCGTTCTGCAAGGCTGCCTGCATCGATCTGCTGAACTTTATTCACCATGTTGGACAGGGGAATCAATGTCCGGCGTAATACCTTAGTGTATAGAATAAGACCGGCTACCATCGCCAACAGTGATAACATCAGAAAGATCAGAAGCTGTTTAATAATCAAGTCTTTCAGTGGTTTTGTAGCTGTGCCCATCTGGACCATGGGTAAGCCCCGATTGCGTGGACCTGGTGAGGCGAATACAATCAATTGCTCATTCCCTTGACTATCCGTTACGATCCGGTAGGGAATATGTTTTTGTTCTTTCAACTCCGCTGTAATGTCTTGATATTCAACGCTTGATAGATGAGGAGCTTTCAGACCGTCTTCCCCAAAAACATCCTCGAACGTACCTTGATTATCAAACAACGCCAGTGACCGGTCCGGAATAAATAGCACCCGATTGCCAGATCCGTTACCTGCCTGTCCTCCAAAAGGATTGTTGGAAGAGCCACTACGTGACTGGATTCCAAGCCAAACCGGGGGCATGGACATGAGCTGTTCTTGCATAGTTTTTGCCTGATTTCGATACAGAAAGCTTTCCATGATCCAGAATTGCAGGATACCGATTAACAATAGCAACCCAGCAAGCACGAACAGAGAACGTGAGAGCAATTGAGAACGCAGTGAACGGGGCCAGATCCATTGGTGAAAGCGTCTTAAACGAAGTTTATTTTTCTTAGGCAGTGAGTTCATCAGAGGTCCACCCTATACCCGACACCCCGAAGCGTGCGTATGAGTTTATGCTCTTTGTCCCCGAGTTTGTCACGCAAGGAGCGAACATATACCTCCACAATATTTTCTTCTCCGCCAAAATCATACCCCCATACCCGGCTCAAAATGGTTGCTTTGCTAAGTACGATCCCATGATTAAGCACAATAAATTTTAACAGTTCGTATTCGGTAGGAGATAACTCCAGGATCTGATTCTGATAGGTGATTTCTTTGCGCTGATCATCAATTCGGAACGGACCGTGGGTGACGGCTCCTATTAATAAAGGAAATTGATTGCGCAGTCTGGCCTGAATTCGAGCGAGCAGCTCGTCGAAGGCAAAGGGTTTGATCATATAATCATCAGCCCCCAGCCAAAGGCCCTTAACCCGATTCTCGACTTCGTCCTTCGCTGTCAGCATAATAACACCAACCTGAGCTCCGGTCTTACGAAGACGCTCGACCACTTCGAATCCATCCATCTCTGGCATCATGACATCCAGAATAGCCATATGTGGCCTGAATTCAAGTGCCAACTCAAGCGCAGTCGCTCCATCCGGTGCCGTACGCACATCGAAGCCTTCATTGCTTAATCCAAGCTCCAGAAATTGCAAAATATGTGGTTCATCATCAGCCAATAGTATTTTAATTCCGCTACTAAGCTTCATAATGCGGGGTTCCTCCTTGCTTGCTTCCATCTTAATTCTCCCTCAAGTGATAGGGACTATATGTTGTATTATCGCTTGCTAAACTGAAATTTAGCTGAAAGGATTATGAATTATCCTCAGACAACATTCAGCGGACACTCATCCCAGTTTTATTTTGGCATGTCAGAATAGTAGACATGAAGAACTTTGAAGGAGTGATTAACATTGAATAACACCAAAAGAAGGATGGATTTTGTCCTTCTGCCAATTGTATTACTGGCGGCGTTTTTGAATGGATACGGTATCTGGAACGATCAATATGCCAATTCCTACTATACGACTGCCGTTGGTAGTATGCTCAGCAACTTCCATAACTTTTTCTATGCTTCACTAGACTCGGCAGGCTCCGTCACTGTAGATAAACCACCTGTGGTCTTCTGGATTCAGACGGCTTTTGCCTATGTCTTCGGATTGCACGGATGGAGTGTTATTTTGCCACAGGTATTAGCGGGAATCGGTTCGGTGCTCCTGATCTATTTCATGGTGAAACCTACATACGGTCTTGCAGCAGCACGGATCTCGGCGCTTGCAATGGCGACTGTGCCTGTCGTGGCGGCAGTCAGCCGGACCAACAATATTGACAGCATGCTGGTGTTTACACTACTGCTGGGTTCATGGTTTTTGTTCAAAGGCAGCAAACAAAACAGTGCTTGGCGCATACTGGTTGCCTTTGGGTTAATCGGCTTAGCCTTTAATATGAAAATGCTTCAAGCCTACATGATTCTCCCGGCTTTTTATTTGTTCTATTTGCTCGCATTTCAGGCGAAATGGAGAAGGAAGATCATCCTGATGATCGGCAGTACAGCGGTTCTGGCGGTCGTTTCCTTATCCTGGGCCGTCACTGTGGATTCCATACCCGAAGAAGAGCGTCCTTATATCGGCAGCAGTGAAACGAACTCGGTCATGGAACTGGCATTTGGATACAACGGCCTGGCTCGTCTAACGGGTCAGCAGAATACTTCAGGTAACGCTGGTATGCCAAATGGGATCGGACAGGGAAATAATCGTGGCAATCAAGGGGACGTGTCTTCAGTTCCTAATCAGACGGATAGTGGTGTTCCTGGCGCTGGACGAGATGCCAATGCACCGGATACCGATAATTCAAATGCTTCAAACGGCAGGAACGCCATGGGCGGCATGAATGGGCTGAATGGCAATTTCCCGAACGGACAGATGCCAAATGATATGGAAATGCCAAACGGAAGAAATTTTGGCGGTAATGGTGGCGGAGGCATGGGAGGCATGTTTGGTACGGGGGAGAAAGGTCCTTTGCGTCTCTTCCAGACTGAACTGTCAGGTCAGGCAAGTTGGCTATTGCCAGTTGTGCTGATTGGGTGCATTGCCATATTTGCAGGGTTAAGACGGAGAAATATAACCAATAAGCACAAGGAGGCCTTATTCTGGTTGACCTGGCTGCTGCCGGTTGCTGCCTTTTTCAGTGTGGCAGGGTTCTTCCATCAATATTATCTGATTATGCTTGCACCTCCAATTGCAGCGCTGACTGGCGCAGGATTTGTAGCGATGTGGAAGTTATATCGTGATCGCACCGGATGGCAGGCGTGGTTGCTTCCAGTGTCCATACTGCTTACGACGCTGTTCGGCTGGTATATCATGCAGGTGTATAACGATACGATTGGTGCAGGATGGTCGATTAGTGAATTAATCGCAGGCATTCTGGTTACGGTCATTCTGGTCGTTATGCTTCATCGCACACATCGATGGAAACAGGGCTTCATTATCGCGGGATTCATGGTGATGCTGATTGGTCCAATCTATTGGGCATTCACCCCAATTACTTATGGTGGCAACAGTATGATTCCGGCAGCAGGACCTACGGGTTCGAATAGCATGTTTGGTCGAGCCGGAATGGGCATGCCGATGGGTAACGGTGCAGGAGATACAGAAATGCCTGCAACGGGTGGCCGAGGTGGAATGGGTAACCGTAACGAAGAAGTGGATACAGCCACATTGAATTATCTGAAAGAGCACAATACGGGCGAAACGTATCTCTTCGCCACTACGGACTATAATCAGGCAGCGCCTTATATCATCGATGAGAAAGCAGCAGTGATTACGCTTGGCGGTTTCTCCGGATCAGACCCGGTGTACACCACAGAGGAACTTGAGGAACTCGTCAAGAGCGGGCAAGTGAAATATTTCATGGTTGGTGGCATGGGTGGCCGTGGAGGAAACTCGGAAATTACCGATTGGATCAAAGAACATGGAACCGAGATTCCAACTTCAGAATGGAAGACAGGCACGGACAGCGCGTCCATGAATAATGGAGATACAGAGAATGAAGCTGGACTCGGATTTGGATTCGGGTTCGGATTTAGCGGACAGACGACCTTGTACGAAGTGAAATTATAAACTGTAATGAAAATCTCGAACGAAGTCCGTTGGAAAAGGGAGGGGACGAACATGGCTCACGCGTACCGATACAGCATTATTATTCCTATGTATAACGAGGAAGCGGTGATTGAGGAGACTTATCGGCGTCTGAAGAAGGTCATGGGCAGCACAGGAGAGAGCTATGAACTGTTGTTTATCAATGATGGCAGCGTGGATCGAAGCGCACAGATGATCCGTGATTACGCTCGTTGGGACGAGAGTGTGAAACTGATTGATTTTGCCCGTAACTTCGGACATCAGATTGCGATAACAGCGGGTATGGATTATGCAGTGGGGGATGCGGTGGTGATTATTGATGCGGATCTACAGGACCCTCCCGAACTGATACTGGATATGATCGCCAAATGGAAAGAGGGTTATGAAGTCGTATATGCCCGACGCACCAGACGCAGTGGGGAAACTCGCTTCAAGAAATGGTCTGCCAGTCTGTTCTACCGTGTACTTCGTGCCTCCACGGATACGGATATCCCGGTAGACACCGGAGATTTTCGCCTCATTGACCGCAAAGTATGTGATGAAATGAAACGTCTTCCGGAGAAAAACCGATTTGTGCGCGGGTTGGTCAGTTGGGTCGGATTTCGTCAGACGGCTATTGAATATGAACGGGATGAACGTCTGGCAGGTGAAACGAAATATCCGCTGAAACGCATGCTGAAGCTGAGCCTGGATGGCATTACGTCATTTTCGCATAAACCGCTCAAGCTGGCCGGATATGTAGGTGCGATCCTGTCGGTAGGCGGATTCATCTACATGTTAACGGTTATTGGTTCAGCCATCTTTACGGATTCTACGATTAAAGGGTGGCCATCCATTGTGAGTATCATGCTGATGTTTAACGGATTCATCCTGATTATGCTGGGCATTCTGGGCGAGTACGTTGGCCGAATCTATGATGAGACCAAGGCACGTCCACTATACATTGTAAGAGACGTGGTTCAGGCCGAGAGTCAGCAAGTGCAATCCCGATTGACAGCCCGAGTTGCTCATCATGACTAAGCGTCTGGTAACAATCTTCAAGTTTGGTATTGTGGGCGTTGCGAATACCGCAGTGGATGCGGCGGTGTTTGCTATACTCGCACTGGTCGGTATGCCGATTCTGATTGCTCAAGGAGTCTCGTACAGCTGCGGTGTTGCCAACAGCTATTGGCTGAACGGCAGGTGGACTTTTCGAGATGCGACGCGAGGGGGTAACGATAGAGCGAAACTTATTCGTTTTCTAATCACCAATCTCATCGTTCTTGCATTATCCGCCCTCATTCTGATGACATTGCACGATGTGTTGGGATGGAGTCTCGTGATGAGCAAGATCCTGGCGACATTAATGGGAATGGTCCTGAACTATATGGCTAGTAGATATTGGGTGTTTCGTATAGGAGCTTAGCTGCGTGCAGTATGAAATATTAGTTATACGCAGCAAATGAAAGGAGTGTATGATGAAATGCGCATTAAAAAAGCAGTTATTCCGGCAGCGGGTCTCGGAACCCGTTTCCTGCCAGCAACGAAGGCACAGCCTAAAGAGATGTTGCCCATCGTGGATAAACCGGCTATCCAATACATTGTTGAAGAAGCAGTGCAGTCAGGCATTGAGAATATCCTCATTGTGACTGGACGTAACAAAAAATCCATAGAAGACCATTTTGATAAATCGGTTGAACTTGAACATTCTTTATATGCCAAGGGCAAACAGTCTTTACTGGAAGAGGTGCAAGCGATCAGCGAGATGGCCAATATTCATTTTATTCGTCAAAAGGAACCGCTGGGTCTGGGGCATGCCATTGGATGTGCACGGCAGTTTGTAGGAGATGATGCCTTCGCAGTACTGCTCGGCGATGACATTATGGTGTCTGATCCGCCTGCACTTGCCCAGATGGTTCATCTCTATGAAAAGACAGGCAGCCAGATCATCGGTGTCCGTCAGGTAGACGCGGCACATGTGAGCAAATATGGCATTATTGATTCGGCTGGTGCAGAGGACCGGGTTCACCGAGTCACCAATCTGGTCGAAAAACCTTCCCTTGCAGAAGCACCATCCCGAACAGCTGTAATGGGAAGATATATTCTGAAACCTTCCGTCTTTCCCATTCTGGATCAGATCGAGAGAGGGGCCGGAGGGGAATACCAGTTAACGGATGCCTTGAAAGAAATAAGTCAGGTGGAGGAGTTGTTAGCTCTTGAACTGAAAGGACGTCGCTACGATATTGGCGATCAATTCGGATATATTCAGGCGATCTTGGAGATCGGATTGATGCGCAAGGAATTACAGCCCATGCTGACACCCTATCTTCAAAAGCTTGCAACCCAGTGGGTATAGGCATTGATATGAAGCAGAGGCCCACATCTGCTGCAACAAGATAGCCTTTCCTTCGTCCATGGTTCTTTCATCGAATCCAGCATTGTACAATGTTTCCAGTAACGCTACAATGAGCAAGAAGTTCAAGTTGCTCTTGGAGGAGTGAGGAATCATGAATGAGACTATCATCAGGGACCTTATTAAGTATATGGACGTCGAGGACAACGCCGCCATTCAGTACATTCAGACCGAGCATCGGATGAAACTGGGACACTTTTGGGGAATACAGAAAGGTAACCGTGTGCTGGAAATCGGGTGTGGTCAGGGAGATACAACAGCCGTACTTGCACACCTGGTGGGGGAGCATGGGTACGTTCATGGTGTAGATATTGCACCAGAGGATTATGGTTCACCGTTGACCGTAGGTGAAGCGGCAGCCAAGCTGCGGAGATCTCCGCTGGGTGACCGAATTCGAATGGATTATGAGTTCGACATTCTAAGTAATGAGGTTCAATTTGCCGAGAATGAGTTTGATGTGATTGTACTATCCCATTGTTCCTGGTACTTGAAATCGTTTGACGAACTCGCCCGGATTCTTAGCAAGGTTAGGACGTGGGGACATCACTTATGTTTTGCCGAATGGGATGCACGAGTAACAGATGTGAGCCAGCTCTCGCATTGGTTATCCGTTCTCATTCAGTCCCAGGTTGAATGTTACAAGGAGAACAGCTTCTCCAATGTGCGTACGCTTTTTACACCGGAGGATATTCAGGAGCTTGTCACTGCGTCAGGCTGGATGATGAAGGAAGAGATTTCGATCCATTCTTCCGAACTGCAGGACGGTCGCTGGGAAACTGAAATGACACTGGCAGAAGCGCCTGAGGAACTAAAACGGCTTCCGATCCCTGACAAAGTAAAAACACTTCTTCTTTCCGAACTGAAATTACTCAGAACACATCATGCGTTGGGCCCTGGGAGTCCACTGGGGACGTATGCCATTATTGCCAACAAACAGTAAGGAAATCACGAATAAATTTTAATAGCCAAAAAAATATGTTTACTTCATCACGGTAATTTTGATATTATAATCGCAATATCAAATGCGACGAAGAGACGAGTAGATAAAAACGATTCTTTCAAAGAGAGCTCCGGCAGCTGAAAAGGAGTAAAGAACTTTTTATTGAATAAAGACTCAGAGCAGCACATCGGAACTTAGCATTAAGGGATGGTGTGACAGGCGCTCCTGTTACAGAGCTAGAGTAGGAAGGTATACAACAGCAACATGGTTGTGTAACCTTTACTTGAAGAGGCGGATATGGTGACATATCAGCGAATCTGGGTGGTACCACGAGAGTTCAATCTCGTCCCTGAGACTATTGTCTTGGGGATGGGATTTTTTGGTTTTTTCGGGGCTGTGACTACACGCTTTGGAATTGCCTGAATAGTGTTTAATAAGAGGAAACTCACACCGAAAGGAAATGATGATTGAATGTCAGCAAAATTGAAAGTTGGTATCGTCGGTGGAACGGGAATGGTAGGTCAGCGTTTTGTAGACCTGCTCGATCAACATCCATGGTTTGAAGTAACAGCTATTTCTGCAAGCGCCAATTCGGCAGGTAAAACATATGAAGAATCCGTACAGGGCAGATGGAAACTCGCAGTTCCTATTCCGGAAGCGGTGAAGAAAATCGTGGTTCAAGATGCTTCGCAGGTCGAAGCTTTTGCCAGCCAGGTTGATTTTATTTTCTGCGCGGTTGATATGAAAAAGAATGAGATTCAAGCGCTCGAAGAGGCTTATGCCCAAACAGGAACACCTGTCGTATCCAACAACTCCGCTCACCGCTGGACAGCAGATGTACCTATGGTAATTCCTGAGATTAACCCGGGACATCTGGACGTGATTGAAGCTCAACGCAAACGTCTGGGTACGAAAACCGGATTCATTGCCGTAAAACCAAACTGCTCGATTCAGAGTTATGTGCCAGCATTGCACGCTTTGCGTGAGTTCAATCCGACTCAGGTCGTTGCTTCCACGTATCAAGCCATCTCGGGAGCAGGTAAAAACTTTACGGACTGGCCGGATATGCTCGATAATGTCATTCCATACATCGGTGGCGAGGAAGAGAAGAGTGAACAGGAACCTCTCCGGATCTGGGGTAGCATCGAGAACAATCAGATCGTCAAAGCTTCTGCTCCATTGATTACCACACAATGTATTCGTGTGCCGGTAACGGATGGGCATCTGGCTACCGTGTTTGTAAACTTCGAGAAAAAACCAAGCAAAGACGAAATTCTGGAGCGTTGGTTGCAGTTCAAAGGTCGTCCGCAGGAACTGGCTCTGCCAAGTGCACCAAAACAGTTCATTACGTATTTTGAAGAAGAGAACAGACCACAGACAAAACTGGATCGTGACATCGAACGCGGAATGGGTGTATCGACAGGCCGACTGCGCGAAGATTCACTCTATGATTACAAATTCGTTGGATTGTCCCACAACACGCTCCGCGGAGCGGCAGGTGGTGCGGTTCTGATCGCTGAATTGCTCAAAGCCGAAGGATACATTCAACCGAAATAAGCATCAAAGAATCATGAACAGCAACAGATTTCTGCAAAGAATGATTAGATGAAAACCATCACTTGTTGATGGTTTTTTTTGTGGGCTATATCCGGAAAACGGAGTGGAGTCATGGAGTGGTATGAAATATGTAAAGTGAAAAACGCCGACAGGATTGTCAGCGTTATTTACTGCGCAGCTGCCGGGCACGGACTCGAAGCTTCGGATTCAGGAAGAATACGACTCTTTAGCCGAGAAGCCGGACAGCTGCCTTCTTCGTCGCGTTTGGTTTCCCAATGAATAGGATTGGTCATATCCGGGATGCGTTGCTCCAAAATGGCTTGATATTGACGTGCTTTCTCTTCCAAATGAGCAACCCGGCTCTTGGCTTCTTCAAGCTGAATCAGCGCTGCTTCCTTGTATTCCATCATAAGTGCGAATCGCTGTGCAACGGTTGAATCCCCTTCAAGACAGAGATCGACGTATGTTTTAATGTTCTCAATCGGTAAGCCAGTCTGTTTGAGGCATTTGACACCATGCAGCCAGTTGATGGATTCCTCATCAAACACCCGAATGTTATTTTTATTGCGTTGAATGCTTGGAACCAAACCTTTATCCGTGTAAAAGCGTACCGCGTGCTCTGTGAGTCCTGTAAGCTGGGCAGCATCCTGAACCGTATACATATGTAACCCTCCTCGTAAAAAATATATTGGAGACCGCTTGACTTCGTGTAACACGAAGGAGCTAGGGTTATTGTAACGCAAGTCGGACGGAAGTGGAACAACTGCTTTTTTTGCTGAATTTCAGCAATACGTGAAGACTTGCGATTCACAATAGAACCTTAGGAGGCGTTAATATGCAAACTGTAACTTTAAATAATGGAGTGAAAATGCCGATCATCGGCTTTGGTGTCTACCAGGTTCCTGATGCCGATGAATGCGAGAACACGGTATATGAAGCATTGAAGGCAGGTTACCGCTTAATTGATACGGCCGCCGGATACCTGAACGAAGAAGCAGTTGGACGCGCGATCAAGCGCAGTGGCATACCGCGGGAAGAACTGTTTATCACGACCAAGCTATGGATTCAGGATGCCGGATATGAAAGTACCAAGCTGGCGTTTGCCAAATCGCTCAGTAAGCTGCAGCTCGATTATCTGGATATGTACCTCATTCATATGCCTTTTGGTGACTACTACGGGTCTTGGCGTGCGATGGAAGAACTGTACCGCGAGGGCAAGATCAAGGCAATAGGCGTCAGTAACTTCCTGCCAGACCGTCTGATGGATCTTATTGTTCATAACGAAATTGTGCCTGCCATCAATCAGATCGAAACACATCCGTTTCAACAGCAGGTCGATAGTGCTGCTTTTATGAAAGAACAGGGCATACAACACCAGTCATGGTCACCGTTTGCGGAAGGTCGCAACAATTTATTTAGCAACGAAGTGCTGGCTTCCATTGCCGGGAGACATAACAAATCCATCGCCCAGGTTGTACTCCGCTGGCTTGTGCAACAAGACATCGTGATTATTCCAAAATCGGTACGCAAAGAGCGGCTTATCGAGAACTTTGATATTTTCAATTTTGTACTGAGTCCGGAAGAGATCGCAACCATTTCCACGCTGGATACCAAGGAAAGTCTATTCATTAAGATTGACGACCCTGAAGTTGCCCAGATGCTAGGTAATATGAAAGTGGATTTGTAAAGACAGAAACGAATGACTAGATTTACGAAGCGGAGCTGTATCGTAGCGATATTAGTAATAAAAGCAATCCAATGTAAAACGCCGACAATCATGTCGGCGTTTTTTACATTCCAGTATGTTGTTAGGCGGCAGATGTCTTATCCGACTTATGCAGAAGCTGAGAGCGACGACCGAGCAGATAACCTGTCAGGGAAGCAAGCATCTGTTGGAATACCATGCCGAGCACAACCGGGACAGCAACAGGTGGCGGAAAATACGAAACAGCGAGTACTGCACCTGCGCTGATATTACGCATGCCTCCATTAAACACGAGAGCTACCTGGTCGGCCTCATTCCATCCCAACAATCGAGCAATAAAGTAACTTAGTGCATAACCGAAAGAGGCCAGGAAAATAATGATGACCGCAAGACCAGCCAATTTCCAGTTGAAATCGGCCAAGTAGGGGGCAACAACAGATCCATTTATTGCAACGACGGATGCCATAAACAATTTGGATAATGGATTCAATCTCGGTCCCCAGACCGGGACAATGGCGCCTTTGGTCCACTCATTCAAAAGCATACCGAGCAGGGATGGCACTACAATCATCCAGAACAGACTGCTCATCATGGCAGCTGTATCCAGGGTGACACTGGTGCCAATCAACAGAGATAATACGCCGGGAACGACGAAAGGAGCAAGCATCGTATCAATCAGGATGATGGAAAGCGTAAGTGCGATATTGCCCCGATAGATGCTGACCCAGATGAAGCTGCTTATTCCAGTTGGTATAACGGCTGCCAGAACCAGACCCGTTATGGTGTACGCATCTGTAGGGAACACCAGATGACCCATACCGAGAGCAATTAGAGGCATCGCCAAATGCAAAATAAACAGACATACAAACAAGGGGAACGGCTTCTTCAGTACATTGACAAAATCCCGTATCCCAAGACTGATACTTCCAGCGAACGTCATGAACGCAAAGAGCCAAGGAGATAAAAAGGTATAAGAAGAAAGGAAACTCCCGCATAACACGCCAATAATAATGCTGATTGGGGTAATCAGTGGCATGATGCGGTTCAAGCGTTGGTTCAAGGCTTGAAGCATTATCATGACATCCCTTTACCGTGTGATTTTACTATTATACATGTTAATAACGCTGGCTGCAGATCCATTTGCAATAAAACAGTCTAAACAGGTATCATGGACTTGGAACAAGGATTTAGAATAGGAGAAAGGGAGATGATCATGTTTATAAGAAAACGAAGGCACACATTAATGATGACAGGCCTTATCGCATCAAGTATTCTTTTGATTTCGGCCTGTTCTGTCGTGGAGCAAGCCAATGAAAGTTTAAATTATGTTAGTGGGGCTACTGATTATATAGAACAGGTATCGAACGCCGGCGCAGATCTGCAAGAGCTCGCATCAGGTGCAGTGAACAATCCGGAGATAACCACTCAGATTCAGGAGAAAATCGATCTGATTCAAGCAGAAGCAAGCGAATTTTCTCAGCTGACTGCTCCTGCGATCGGTGAGAGCATTCATGAGAATCTGGTCAGATACAATACGCAATTAACGGAAGTTGTGGACCATTTCGAGAATACGATTACAGAGCAAGGGTTTACGGTGGGAAATTGGGAGAAGACGGGCATTCCTGAACTGATCACCAACATCAATAACATGAAAGATCCGCTTAGTGGACTTCAGGGGGAATAAGTTGAATTCATTTTCAATATGTAGAGACCACTCAGTTTGAATTTTCATTTTTTGTAAGGGCGAGATATCGAAGGGATAGAATTTCTGATATCTTCGCTTTTTTTATTTTCCGTTGACTCATGCATATTTAATGTCACAGGAGCTAGACTATAGCAAGTAATCACGAGATGAATATGAGCCAGGGTTTGATATATTTTGCCACAAAGGAGAATTGGATCATGACTGAACACAATGGAAAAGTAATCATTATTACTGGTGGAGCTAGTGGTATTGGTAAAGAAACAGCCCTTCAACTTTCGGATCAAGGTGCGACTATTGTTATCGCTGACTATAATGAAGACGGAGCGAAGAAGCTTGCGGCAGAGATTGAAGCAGCAGGCGGAACAGCGGGCGCATATAAAGTGGATGTATCCAAAGGGGACGAGATCAAATCCCTGATCGACTGGACAGTTGAGCAATACGGGACGTTAAGCGGTATCTTCAATAACGCAGGCATTGGACTTGTGAAGCCATTTCTGGAGATGGACCCGGAATCCTATCACAGAGTCATTGATGTAGATCAACACAGTGTATATTATGGGATGTATTATGGCGCGAAAAAAATGGTTGAATTAAATGTACAAGGTACCATTGTTAATACCGCTTCAATCTATGGAAGTGTTGCTGCAGTAGGCAGCTTCAACTACAATGCAGCCAAGGCGGCTGTTGTAATGATGTCCAAGTCTGGTGCATTGGAACTTGCGGAGCATGGAATTCGTGTCGTTGGTGTAGCGCCTGGTTTTATCGAAACACCGATTCTTGGCGATGACCAAGCCATGAAAGATGCACTTGCTACTCAACATATGCGTGGAGAACTTATTCAGCCAGAGAAAGTAGCCAGTGTGGTTACATTCCTGTTCAGTGATGCAGCAAGTGCAATGAATGGTACAACCGTAGCAGTAGATGATGGTTTCCTCAGCTTCAAAACCAAATAAGTAACCCTTCGAGGATGAAGGGAACGTCTCCTCAAATAAACAGAAAAAAACGGTGCAAAACGATTTATTCGTTTTGCACCGTTTTTGTATTTCATTATAAAGGAATCGTGGCATAGGAGGTGGAAATAAGTTTGTCGAATTATCCCGAAAATTCAGAGATCATGATACAATTATCAAGGCTATAGCTTTTTATCATTTTGTAGTGTCATATACAATTCGAACTCCAAGAGAGCCATAGCTCTCTTCTTTGTAATGACATTGAGAACAGCTTTTGGTTGAACACAAAGCATCATTATGAACTTGTAATTTTTCGTTACACTGTGGACATTTATTTTCAAAAAGAGTCTTCAACACGTTAAACATGCTTAATCACTCATTTCGGATTAATTTACTTGGTTTTTATTATAACGGATAATATTCGCCTTGTATAGCACTTTAGATGGGGATCGAAATGAAATTTATATTGGCACGAAAGGAAGCGCATAACCGATGGATCTTCAGCTTTTTATCATCATGTTTATTCTCGGTCTGGTCGGTTCATTTTTCTCCGGTTTGTTGGGTATTGGTGGAGCCATTATCAATTATCCGCTACTGTTATATGTTCCATCCTGGATGGGACTGGAGCCATTCTCAGCCCATGCGGTATCGTCGATTAGTATGTTTCAAGTATTTTTCGCTTCACTGGCCGGTGTTGTTGCATTCCGGAGAAAAGTAAAAGCGGGGAGAAGTGGTGGGGCATTTGTTCACCGCGGATTGGTGCTCTACATGGGCTCCAGCATTCTTGCTGGCAGTCTGATTGGCGGGTTCGTCTCAGGTCATTTGGATGGAAGGGTTATTAATCTGATCTATGGTATTTTGGCAATTCTGGCGATTGTGCTCATGCTGATTCCCGGAAAAGGAAAGCTTGATACCTCGGCTCCTTTGGTGTTCGACCGATGGATAGCAGCAGGCACTGCGTTTGCAGTAGGCATTGTATCAGGAATTGTGGGTGCGGGTGGTGCTTTTATCCTTATTCCCATCATGCTGACAATCCTTAACATCCCCGTGCGAACGACGATTGCATCTTCACTGGCAATTGTATTTATCTCGGCCATTGGTGGTGTGATAGGGAAATTGACGGGTGGAGACATTCCGCTGGAACCCATTATCTATACAGTGATTGGTAGCATGCTGGGGGCGTCCATTGGTTCTAAGGTTAGTTCGATGATCAATGTGAGGATACTTCGGTATGCATTAATTGTACTTATCGCCATTACAGCGGTCAAAGTCTGGTCTTCCATTCTTTAAAATCACGTACGTAGAATGAACAGTGACGATTTCGTAACCAAACGGTTGGATCACCGTATAAAGGTTATGAACATGAGCTGACACGTTGGATACACCATCAAATGAGTTCAGTTTTCGTCCATGGAGCACCTCATCTCCTTTCATGGATACATGTTTAACATTAATAGAAGTTGAGGTATCCACCCTATGAATAACGTACTTACAGAACAGGCTGATGCAGGATATCGGCTAGCTGAACAGAAAGCATCTCAGTATTTTACTGCTCTTAGGCAGCAACTTATGGATAATACGTATACGACTATACTTACCCAAGATATTCATATGTGGCAAAAAAAACATATTCATCGTTTTGCCTGGCTTTCTCTTTTGTCACCAAGTAAACGAAAACCCGACCCCCGGGATGTGCATAGATATATCCATTGGCTGAATACGACTGGAAAGTTGGATGATTACCTGGATCGGAGTATTTCATATATCTATATGCGAGATCTGGGGCAAGCCCTTGATTCTCCAGATACTCAGGCCCGAATTCAGCACGTTGTCGAGAATACCAAAAAATATTTTATGGGCTCTGCCGCTGGGCGCAAAGGACAGCACGATTACATCAGTCTGGCTGCGCTGTACCGGTGGGGGCAGAAAGAGCACATTGAAACGGCTGTCATCTGGGTGATGAACAAATTAAAGAACGTAGCATCCAACATCCCGAAGGAGCTGGATGCAGAGCAGGCGCAGCGGAAGCTTATCAAAATTATTCTCGGCGTGGTTCTTCATGTGGACGATGAGATGAACGAGCAGACCCCACCTGAGGAACGGGCCCGAAGATTTGATGCGGCGATCAGACTCGGTTATTCCTACGGTTTGACGTATCCATTTGTGGATGACCTGCTGGATTCTCAAGCCTTGACTGCTCAGGAAAAGGAACAATATTCCCTGATGATACGCGATGCACTTCTTACCGGGGTTGTACCTGATCTCGGAGAATGGAAAGGTGCTAACCTTGAAGTGATTGAATATGTGCATTCCGAGCTTCGGGAAGCATTTGAGTACATCAAGAATTACCAGCACCCAGAGAAACAACGCACGTTCCTAGAGCAATCCTATGTTTTCTTTCAGTCTCAAGAGATGGATCGCAACAAGAAATTAGCCAATGCGAATTATACCAATGAAGAATTGTACATTCCAATTATTATTAAATCTTCGTCTTCCCGATTAATTGTCCGGTCTGTACTCAGTGCACCAGTGGATGAAGGATTTGATCTGCGGACGTTCTATTACGGGATATATAATCAGCTGGCAGATGATTTTGCCGATATGTTTGACGATATGGAAGAAGGGGCTGTAACTCCTTATACGTACTATTTGAAGTATCGTGATTTGCGCCCTGATCTGATTAATCCATATGAATTGTATTGGGCAGTCATCTCTCACTTGATCCACGATGTATACAACTCGGACGCCAAGACCCGGGAGGTCATCCTGGATCGGGCTATAAATGGTCTGAAGCGTTGTAAAGAACGGTTGGGGCAGCAGAAATATGATGAAGTAATGACGATCTTTGCCTCGGGACAGCCTGAATTCAATCAACTGGTTCAACAGATGGTGAGAAAAGCAGATGACGTTGATTTTCTCGATAAATTGTTACGGGATCAGGTTGTGCTTCAGTTGAAACATGACAAGCAGGAGAAAGAGGAGTTCAAGCAGACCATTCGAACAGTTCGCGAACAGATTAATGTGGAGTTGCAGATTGCGAAGCCCGGTGGACTTCATGAGATGAAAGAAACGCTGATCGATGCAGCCAATTATAGCTTGCAGGGAGACGGAAAGAGGTTACGCCCCATATTAACCTGGGTTATGGGTGTGCGCGAGTATGGCCTACCCGAATCATCTATTGTTCCGCTGCTACGATCGCTGGAGTACATGCATACTGCTTCCCTGATCTTTGATGATCTGCCTACGCAGGATAATGCTTCGACAAGGCGTGGACGTTCCACACTGCATCAGGTACACAATAGCGCCACAGCAGAGCTTACGGGTCTGTTTCTCATTCAGAAGGCGATAGGAGAACAATCCTCATTGAATCGCTTTGATGCAGCAACCGTACTTACTCTTATTCAATATTCGGCTGAAAAAGCTGAGGATATGTGTATGGGGCAAGCGATGGATCTGAACTCCAAAGGCAAAGTGTTAACGCTTGAGCAGTTGAATATGATCTGTTTTTACAAAACAGGCATTGCCTTCGAAGCTGCTCTGGTCATGCCAGCCATACTTGCTCAAGTGAAGGAACCGGAGATGGCAACGCTGAAAAAGTTCGCTTATCATGCGGGGATCGCCTTCCAGATCAAGGATGACTTGCTGGATTACGAGGGAAATCACCTCATTCTTGGGAAACCTGCAGGTCAGGATGAGCGGAACAACAATTCAACCTTTGTGTCCATCCTGGGTGATGAAGGCGCGAAGAAAGAGATGTGGGAACATTACTGTCTTGCTACAGATGCATTAAACGAGTTGCCGAAATCTATTCCATTTTTGAGACATCTTTTGGATTATCTTGTGGGTCGTGAGCGATAAACCATTTTTCTCGTGATGCCTTACTGCATATGACTTATAATGATAGATAACGACAAAGGTCGGGATTCCATAGGATGGATTCCGGGCCTTGTTTGCCTTCATAGACACAAATTTCTTGGAAAGTTTTGTTTCAAGGATTGAAATTCTGGGTATTAAGCAGGTACTGTTGTTTTAAAACCGACTAATTATTATAGAAGATCTTTTATCAGGAAAAATCTTAGATTTCGACAATCTTTAGATGGAGTTTATATGCCAAAAGGAGAGCTTACAATGCAGGTTCAAAAGGTCGATCATCATGAATTGTTCGAGCAGATTTACAACCAAGCGCCTATTGGGATTGCACTCGTTGCTCCGACAGGGCAATGGATGAAAGTGAACCCTGCTTTTTGCTGTATGCTAGGTTACACAAGTGATGAACTAATGAATCTTACGTATCAGGATATTACACATCCGGATGATTCACCACACGATATGATCTGTAGTTACGACCTATTTGAGGGTAAAATAAAAGAAAATCAATACGAAAAGCGTTACATCCATAAAAATGGTGACATCTTATGGACGTCATTGCATGTTACATTAGTTCGTAGCGAAATTACGGATGAACCGATTTACTTTATCTGCCATATTGTTGATATTACTGACCGCAAAATGTCTGAACAAAAGCTTCTGCATAGTGAAGAGATGTTCAAACTTATAACAGATCATGCTCAGGAGATCATCTATATTGCCGATCAGCAGGGTGTTTGTCGATTCTGCTCACCCTCCGTTCAAGGTTTACTGGGTTATTCGCCAGAACAAGTAATTGGTCAAAATAATGATGCATATTTTCATCCACAAGATCTGGAACGGATTTCACAGATGGACTTGACCAAGGGTAATCTGTTGAATACTAGGGTCCGTCATAAAGATGGGCATTATCTGTGGTTTGAAACCACATACAAGGTCTTTGGTGATGCTGAGCATGGAATGCAGATTTTTTCAATTGGACGAGATGTATCCGAACGGAAAAAACATAAAGACATCAGTGCAGAGGCTGAACGCATCGCCTTAATTGGCAGTTGGGAATGGGATATGGTCAATGACCAGATCGCTCTTTCAGATCAGATTTTTGAGATTCTTGAATTCGAACGTACACGAAAATCATATCGTGCAAGCGATATAGCTAATGTGATTAATCCTGCGGATAAAGCCTCCTTATACGAACAAATGGAATGGGTAAAACAAGGGAAAGCGCTAGATTTCGAGTACAAGCACATTAGTACGAATGGAAGTGAGAAGTATCTTCACTTGCGTGGATTGATTACGTTCGATGAGGATCATCAGCCAGTCCAGCTAAACGGGACACTACAGGATATAACTGAACGCAAACGCATCGAATTTAAATTACAGGAATCTGTGGAGCGCTACACTTCGCTTAAAAAATACAATCATGACGCCATTATCTCGTTTAACATGGATGGTAATATTATGAATGCCAATCCCGTAGCGGTGAACATGACGGGCTGTCCCGTGGCTGAGATGATCGGCACAAGCATAAGCAGATTTATCGGAGCCGACAACTTGGGTCTGATCTTGGGCAGTAATTATGAGATGGCTGAAAAGGAAATCAACGCTGTAAGGCACACCGATGGCTCTGAGACCGAAGTCTTGGCTACGCTTGCTCCAATCATTGTAAATAAATCCAATGTCGGGTTTTACCTGATTGCGAAGGATATCATGGAGCAGAAGAAACTGCTTGTTGCCAAAGAAACAGCGGAGAGAATGAATAAGGCCAAAAGTGAATTTTTGGCGATGATGAGCCACGAGATCCGCACACCTATGAATGGTGTAATTGGGATGACGGATTTGCTATTGGATACTCCTGGACTTAGCGCGGAACAAAAGGAATATATTGAAATCATTCAGAAGAGTGGAGATTCCTTGCTGGCTATCATTAATGATATTCTTGATTTTTCCAAAATCGAGTCAGGCAAAACCGATCTGGTAGAAGATCCTTTTGATCTCGTAGAAATCGTGACCGAGACGGTACAAATCGTAAAACCACTGGCTATTGAAAAAAAACTGGATGTTCGTATGTGCGTAGAAGATGTCATACCAACTCCGGTATATGGTGATGCGTATCGACTGAAACAGGTGCTTACCAATATCATTGGCAACGCGGTCAAATTCACTTCAGAAGGCGGCGTGGATATTAAAGTTGGGGTTAAGGAGCAGTCTAGCAATAGCGTGAAACTTTATTTTCAGGTAAAGGATTCGGGCATTGGGATTCCGGCTGAGAGGAGACAACAATTATTTGAACCCTTCTACCAACTGGAGAATTTTATGACCCGCAAACCTCAAGGTACCGGTCTTGGCCTAGCCATTAGCAAGAAACTGGTGGAGCTTATGCAGGGCGAGATTTGGATTGAGGATTCGGATCAACCGGGTACAATATTTATATTTACTGCCCAATTCAAATTAAATAATGGTGAAGAAAGCAACAGCTTGGATCAACAGCAGAAGAAGAGCAGAACCTCAGCCTTGCGAATATTAGTCGCAGAAGACAATGATGTGAATCAGCTTGTCCTTAGCAGAATTGTGGAGAAAAAAGGACACTTTGTGGATCGTGTGGCGGACGGTATTGAGGTAGTCGAAGCGGTAAAACACAATTCATATGATATTATCTTCATGGATGTGCATATGCCAAGGCTTAATGGATTCGAAGCGACAAAAGTGATTAAAAATTCTTTGCACTCCGAGAGTTGTCCGTATATTATTGCGGTAACTGCCAATGCGTTAAGAGGAGACAAGGATAAATGCTTGAAGGCAGGCATGGATGCGTACGTCAGCAAACCGATTAAAATCGAGTCCATCATGCAAGTCTTGGAAACCTATTACGTCAAACATAATCTTTGAAACTAATTTCTAATTGTACTAAAAAATAGATTGGCAATAGAGCCGTTAGCTTATCACAAATAAACTAGCGGCTTTTTTTGCTGTTCCATGATTTTGGTCCACCCCTATATCCCATAGATGCAACTGCTCACGAATATCCCTAAGGATTTTTGATCCACAATTTGGAGATGTCCATATATCCGAATTCTGCTATCTGCATGCCGAAGATGCTTTGATCCAGTTCAGCCTGCTTGTTCATGTGGCACCCATGCAAGATCCAGCATTGATCACGAAGCAAGGCTTCAGCTTCGTCCAGGAGCACTGTACGGTCTTCCCGATGAAGCTTCGCGAAATGATCCAGTTTGTCATCCAGTTGAGACTGGAATGCAGGAGACATACACATATGAAAATGGTTGGACAGGTTTTTGAAAAAATGAATCATGCCGTACTGCCAATCTTCCTCCAGTATCTCTTCAGCCAAGATCAATTGTGCGTTCGTGGTTTCCTCTGAGTTGAAATAATCCACAACGGGCTGCATGCTGATGTTTATTCCGATGGACTGCGCACGACATTGGAACCACTCCGCAACATCTGCATCCTTATTTTGCTTATACGATAAAGTTATCGTCTCACCCTGGTATCCACAGCCATGCAGCAAATCACGAGCATGGTCAAGAGAAACCGCTGTCCAGTCTTGGGCTGCACTTCTCCAGGGAAGGAAACTGCTGGCTGGTGTGATCCGATTGCCACCGAGATCTCTGACAAGAGCGACCGAATCATAGACGATACGAAGCGCTTGTCGAAATAGAGGCTGATGATGGATGCCTTCTTTGTGAAAATTAAACAGCATATACTGACAACCCAGTGCCGGATAATTGATGCTGTTGGTCCGTTCAAAGCCTGTTGCGAGACTCAATCGATCTGTACCTGGTAGCTCATAATAACGATCATTCGGACTCAGGTCAGGTACGAACCAGAAATGGACTTGATCCAGATGTGGCCGAATGCCGTAGTAGGCATCAAATGCAGTAAGTTCCAATACATCTTCATTCAGCTCAGAGATCAGGAAAGGACCGGTACCAATTAAGGTATTGGCTACATTGTAATCGTAGGGCAGGATCGTCATTCGAATACAGCTGAACAGATGCAAAAAGAACCGATTAGGACGACGAAGAACAAACTTGATGCAGTAATCACCTGCTACTTCCGCGTGTTCGATATCCCGATATAACCAGATGGACGGACTATGCACGTCTTTTAATCGTTGCAACGTTGCTTGCACATCCCGGGAGGTCATGACACGACCGTTGTGAAAACGTACACCCTTCCTGAGATAGAAGGTCCATAATCGGTGGTCCTCGCTGCACTCCCACATATGAGCCAATGCTGGGCGGAATGATTCTTTTTTGGCATCATAAGTGATTAATGTATTACAGACCTGGCTCAACAGATAGGTTTCAAAAGCAGTATACACAAAGGCTGGATCCAAATCGCCTAACTGGCGAGACCTCATAATGCGCAGGATATCCTGACCTGAGGAAGTTTCGTCGTGGCTGTGAAATCCCATCTGTTGATGGAGGGAAAGCATGAGCTGTTCTCGCAATGAATCATGCATCTGAATGGTTCCGATGAGTTCAATGGCATCTTTCATTTTGTCTTTAGCGAGAAGTTGGGTAAAACTCGCTTCCAGCGCTTCATTCATGCTACGCAGCAACGTTAATTCCGAATGGTGCCCACGACCACGCCCGGGTTGCCAGTGGATGAAGCCTTGCTCCTCCAATTTTCTAATAATGAACTTCACATTACGAGGGGTGCAGCACAAGGCAGCGGACAGGCTATCAATGGTTACCGCTACAGGTTCATGGAGCTTGAATGAAAGTTGTTCGGAACCGGCGAGCCTTAGAAAGTGTGTATGTAGAGTATCCATGTGCATAACTCCTCTATTAAAGGTGAAAAGTGTGATCAAATGTTTACACTTTTACTTCCCCCTTTTATCCTTACAATTATACATGAGTAGAGGTAGTTCAAAAAGTCCGCTTTTGATTACGAAAGATGCCTAAAGGCATCATCAGCATCGATTATGGAATACAGCCGAAATGTCCGTTGCTCACGTAGTTTTCCCTACGCTCCGCTACTCCATTTCTAGCTTTATCCCATCTTCTCGGTACTGAAAACCGAACTTTTTGAACACGAATTAGTAGAAGTTGTTCAAAAAGTCCGCTTTTGAAGCATCTAGAATGAATAGGAGAAGTTCGCATGAAGCAATATTTAAGGCAAATTCACCCCTTGGCATGGACCATCATTATCGGAACCATGTTTGGACGTCTTGTCACGTCAATGAGTATCCCGTTTCTATCCATTTATCTGACACGTGTACTAGAGGCTACACCGACCCAGACCGGTATTACTGTGGCCGTTAGCTCGCTGGCAGGTGTAATGGTCAGCTTTTATGGCGGTTATATTTCGGACCGGATTGGTCGCAAAATCGTGATGTTAATCTCGGTATTTAGCTGGGCAGGTGTGTTTTTCATTTTTTCAGCAGCAGAGCATCTATGGGTGTTCTTTGTTGCCAATACGTTAAACGGATTATGCCGTGCAGTATTCGAGCCTACCTCCAGAGCCCTGTTATCGGATATTACTTCTCCGCAGAACAAATTGCTGGTGTTCAACCTCAGATATGCTGCGATTAATCTCGGCGTGGTCTTTGGGCCAATTATCGGATTTCAACTGGGATCGTCTGAATCGACATTTCCGTTTGTGATTTCCGGCTTGGTATACATAGCCTATGGACTTGTACTGTTTCTGCAATTCAAGCTACAGCATGCCAATTTGCCAGAGCGTCATCAGGCAACCGCACCACGTTTGCGTGAAGCACTCATGACCACTGGTCGCGACCGGGTGTTTCTGCCAGTATTGATCGGTACCACATTTTGTGTTCTGGGTTACGGACACTTCAGTTCTACATTGGCACAGTACTTGGCGAGGAGCCCGATCTTTGAAAATGGAAGCCAGATGTTCTCGTACATGCTTTCCCTGAATGCCGTGACGGTATTGATTATTCAGTATCCGCTTGTGCGAACATTCCGAAACTTTCCACCGCTTGTTCCTCTGATTGTGGGTAATCTGCTGGTTGCAACCAGTCTGATGATGGTTGGAATCGCTGAAGGTGTACTCATGATGATGATGAGTGTCATACTATTTACCATTGGGGAAGTATTATTGTTCACGATGATGGATATGCTCATCGACCGGATTGCGAAGCCGGAATGGAAGGGAACGTATTTCGGGACCATCGGCTTCAATAATATTGGTAGTGTCATTGCTCCTGTAATGGGAGGGGTGTTATTAAGTCAATTTGGAGCGGAGAATGGACTCGCTGTCTTTGTACCGATTGCGCTGACGACTGCACTGGGAGTTCCTTTTCTTCTGATCGCACATAGACGCCTTGTTGTTAGAGAGAAGCAAACGGAGTCCACATCATTGGGAATGTAGCAGGAATTGAAAGATTAATGACATGAATTAAATAACAATTCAGTTAAAATTATCTTGACGGATGTTAAACCAGCGAATACAATAAACAACAAATATGTGAAACGGGTGGGATGATGATTATGTTTATGCCTATACAGATTTCGAATCAATAACTGAATACGCATAAGCATAGTGACATTAATCCGATTTTTTTGCAATGATCGCGTTGGGACAGTCATGTTTGTGCACCCCTGTCGTGGACGCTCATCATTATTGCGATGCAGAGGAGATTCGGGAAATGCTTGCATTTCATCCGGATTCCTTCGGTTATAAGCTGTAGATGAACTTTAGTTCATCTATGGCTTTTTTGCATGCATCCCACCAATCCGTTCACATGGAAAGGAGCATTTGTTTTTCTTTTTGGCAATGAACATACCCTTAAGGGAAGAAAGAGAGGTAACCTTATGAAGCAACCTGCGCAAAGTTATACCATTTGGTTCTCCCAACGCACGGGCAGTACTCTGTTGGGTGACGCTTTAAGTTCTACAGGTGTGGCCGGTTATCCGAACGAATGGCTGCATTATCAGTTTAAAAGTCCAGAAAATTTGAAGATTGAAGATCTGGAGCAGATTTGGAGCCAAGGGACAACGTCAAACGGCGTGTTTGGCATAAAGATTAATTTTGAACAACGATGGATTGATGCATTCCGTAGTCTCTATCATCTGCCACCAGTGTTATCACGAGCTGAGGTATGGAGTACGGGGTTTCCGAATTGTAACAAGCATATATACATGACACGTCGCAACAAAGTCAGATTGGCGGTGTCGTGGTGGAGAGCCATTGTTTCGGGGGAGTGGCATCGCAAGCATGGAGATCGCCCTCACATACAAGATATTGCAGATCAATACAACTTTGATGCGATTAAACATTTGCTTGTTGAGAGTAACATGTGCGAAGCTGCAATCGAAGATTTTCTGTCCGAATCAGGCATTGAACCGCTGACAATTGTATATGAGGATTTTATACAAGATTATGAGGGGACCGTCATGGATGTGTTAGCGTTTTTGGGTGTTCAATCGGACGGTATTACGGTATCAGCCACTTCCTTTGACCCGATTGCAGATGAGATCTCTGAACAATGGGTCCAACGATTTCGGGAAGAGTGCCAGAGAGGATGGGAGAATGTAAGATGGTAAACACACATGAAAAAATACATCCACGGGTCGGAAATGTTGCATTTAGTGTTATTATGTATGATTCATCTTAGTGAGGAACAAAGATGGTTTGAATCATTAGAACAGAAAAGAATTGTTATACGAAGGAGTGAGGGGTTATGCCCAAAACAGAGAAACGCTCCATGTCTTGGCTGCTGCGCTATTTAAAACCAGTCAAAGGACGGCTGGCCTTACTTTTACTCATGTTGCTGACATCAACGGGGCTTCAGCTATTGAATCCACAGATTATCAAACGATTTATCGATACAGCGGCAAATGGTGGAGTGCTCACCAATCTCATTCAGCTTGCAGGAATATTTCTGGTTGTGGCCGTGTTTAATCAACACATCACGGTAGCGGTCAGTTATCTGGGAAATGATGTGGCCTGGCGGGCTACGAATCAACTTCGTGGAGATCTGCTGAAGCACTGTCTGCGTCTTGATATGCGTTTTCATAATGTGAAAACACCTGGAGAGATGATTGAACGTGTGGATGGTGACGTAACGAGTATCTCCAATTTTTTCGCAATGTTTATCGTGCAAGTGATCGGGAGTTTTGTACTGCTGGCCGGAATTCTCGGGTTCATGTTCAGCGTCAATGTGCCTATTGCTATGGTCATGACCGTGTTCACATTGTTATCGATCCTGTTCATGGTCTTCATCCGAAATCTGGGCGTGGACTCTTCCAAAAATGAACGGGCGGCAAGTGCCGCTCTGTTTGGATTAATTGAAGAACGTATTGCCGGGATTGAAGATGTGCAAGCGAATGGCCATGTGCCCTATGTGATGAACCGCTTTTACCGCACGATGCGCACAGTATTCCGTAAGGGGAGAAAAGCCTGGCTACTTCGGGTTATTCCATGGAATACCACAGTAGTTCTGTTCGCTCTGGCGGTCACTGCGGTGTTATTGTTGGGTGTGCATTACTATATGGAAGGTCTCATTAGTATCGGAACATTATTTCTAATCTACCAATATACGCAGATGCTGAATGATCCGATTGAGATGCTTGGAGATCAGGTGCAGGAGTTCCAAAAAGCAAAATCAGGTATGCTGCGCTCCAGAGAGCTGCTATCCATGCAGAGTGTGATTGAAGAGGGGAGAGAGGAGCAATTGCCTGAAGGACCGCTTGGATTGGAATTCAATCAGGTACATTTCAGCTATAACCAGGATAAACCGGTATTGCAGGACATTAATTTTGCCATTAGACCTGGAGAACGTCTGGGAATCATCGGTCGCACAGGAAGCGGCAAATCGAGTCTTAGTCGTGTTCTTCTCCGATTGTACAATCTGGATCGGGGAACGATCCGTGTAGGTGGAACGGATATCACGAAGCTTTCATTACAAGCGCTCTATCGCCGGGTGGGTATGGTGACACAGGATGTGCAGTTGTTTGATGGCACGCTGCGTGACAATCTGACCTTGTTCAATGGGGATGTATCGGATCATATGATCAGGGAAACGACGGATCGCCTTGGGCTTAGCCAATGGATTAATTCACAACCAGAAGGACTCGATACGTATCTGGCAGCAGGTGGAGCTTCGTTATCGGCAGGGGAAGCACAGTTATTTGCCCTAACCCGCGTATTCCTGACCGAACCAAGTCTGGTCATTCTGGATGAGCCTTCCTCACGTCTGGATGCTGCGACAGAAGGCATGCTGCAATCTGCAATTGACCAGTTAATGAAACAATCCACAGGAGTCATCATTGCTCACCGACTGGCTACACTGGAGAAAGTTGACCGGATTATGGTGCTGGGGGATGGCAAGGTACTGGAATTTGGAGCGAGAGAAGAACTTGCCAGTAACCCGGCATCTCATTATGCCAGACTGCTCATTACAGGCCGAGAGGAGGAATTGGCATGACTGTAGCAGAATTTATAGGCCGTTTGTTTCGATTCAGGCCTTTGTTATTTGTAATCAACGGATTGTTATGGTGTATATTTCATTCCTTGCCGTTAGCCATTGGTATTGGGATGCAGTGGTTTTTTGATCGCACAACAGTGGGGTCAAATGACTATATGTGGCTTGCTGTGCCGCTTATCTTTATTGCTTTGGTCCGAATGGCTCGGGTGGGCACATTCTTTGTAGCCTTCTATGCATGGGTTACGTATCTGTATCATGTTCAGGCGATTTTGCGTACCAACATGCTCGCAGCGATCATGCGCTGGCCGGGCCGTAATCTTCCGGCTTCACCAGGGGAAGCGATGAGTCGTTTTCGGGATGATGTGGATGAAGTCGTCGAGTATGTAGAATCATGGGTGGACTTCTGGGGACGACTTGTATTTGCTGTTGTGTCCATCGTCATTATGGCGAACATTAATTGGCAGATCACATTGGTTGCCGTGCTGCCATTGGTGGTCGTGACCTTACTTAATAACCTGTCGGGGAATCGGGCCCGGAAATATGCACAGGTTAACCGCGAAGCGACTGGGCGAATTACCAGTTTTATTGCGGAAACGTTTGGAGCTGTGCAAGCCCTGAAACTGGGTCAGGCGGAAGAGAACGTCTCTTCACGTTTTAACCAGTTGAATGAGGATCGTCGTCAGGCTGCACTCCGGGACAATCTGTTCAAACAGTGGATGAGATCAATGAATCAGCATGTGCTCAGTATCTGCACCGGGCTGATTCTAATGATGTGTGCAGCTGAGATGAAAGCAGGGAACTTTACCGTAGGTGATTTTGCTTTATTCACCAGTTATCTGGCTAATATCGGATTTAGCATTTCACTGTTTGGTTATATGGTGTTTCAGCACAAAAGGCTTAAGGTATCCTATGATCGTTTGCGCAAGCTATTTCGCCCAGGGGAAGAAGACCAGATCATGGATTCGAGAGAAATCTACCTGTATGAAGATCCGCCAGCGCTTGTAAGTGAACAGAGAGATCCCAAGGAGAAATTGCAATCGCTTGAGGTGAAGAATCTGACGTATCAATACCCGAATTCTGCAAATGGCATAGAAGAGATCAGTTTCCGTCTGAAACGCGGACAATTTCTGGTCATTACGGGACGGATCGGGTCAGGTAAATCAACACTTGTACGCACACTTCTTGGACTGTTACCCAAGCAAAAAGGGGACATTCACTGGAATGGAGCAGCTGTTGATCCAGCCACGTTCCTGATGCCGCCTAGAGCAGCGTATACCCCACAAGTGCCAAGACTGTTCAGTGATACGTTGAAAGAAAATATCGTCCAGGGTAAACAAGGTAACATGGAGCAAGCGCTGGAGAAAGCCATTCGTCTGGCTGTGATGGAGAAGGACATCAACCATCTGGATCAGGGGCTTGAGACCCCGGTTGGTCCAAGAGGGGTGATGCTGTCAGGCGGGCAGATTCAACGGGCGGCTACAGGGCGCATGTTAATGACGGAGGCGGATTTATTTATCTTTGACGATTTGTCCAGTGCACTGGATGTGGAGACCGAACAACAAGTATGGGAAGGGTTGTTCCAAGAGCCGGATGTCACCTGCATCGCGGTTTCTCACCGCAGGGCAGCGCTCTCCAAAGCAGATCATATTATCGTGATGAAAGATGGACGCATTGAAGCGGAGGGAAGCTTGGCTGAATTGCTTGCTACCAATGAAGAGATGCAACTGCTGTGGCAAGGCGAACAAACTCCCGCTAAAGTAGGATAGTTTTAATAAATTAGAAAAGCCAATAAAAACCAAAAAAGCCTTACAGACGTTTACTCCTTGAAAGAGTATAGTCTGTATGGCTTTTCGTTATAACGAGTGTAACGGTTTTATCTCATCATTTGAGCAATCAAGGAATACGCAATGATGACCAAGAAGATAATAGTGATATGGTTAATGGAGAAGATAAACATCCGTTTGGACCATTTCTCCGTTTCTTTCCGATCAAAGGTAGCCACACTGAGAATGAGCCAGGCCAAGGTAACCAGAAATGCCACAATAGCGACAAAAGGACTCATCGGCCAGAATAAAAAGCTGGATATCAGCAAGAGTACCAGATATACATTCGTCTGAATGTATGTCCGTCTAATACCTTTAACGACAGGCAACATGGGAACACCAGCCGCTTTGTATTCGTCAAAACGACGAATTGCAATGCCGTAGAAGTGAGGCATTTGCCATAGGAGCATCGTTACGACCAATGCCCAGATCTCAAAATGACCCAGTTCCGGTGAAATGGCTGCCCAACCGATAAGCGGAGGCACAGCCCCTGAAAGACTTCCCACTTCCGTGTTGTAGATCGTTGTACGTTTGGTCCACATCGTGTATGGGAACACGTAAAGCAACAGTCCCAAAATACCGAATACGGCAGCAGATGGGGAAGCGATGTACAACATGATGCCCCCGATGATGGTGATTGCAATACCGAGAATTAACCCCGACTTGGTATCTACGCGTCCCGTAACGGTAGGACGTGTCTTCGTGCGCTCCATAATCGCGTCAATGTCGCGATCATACAAGTTGTTAAACACCCCTGCTGCCCCAATAATAAGGGAAGACCCGATAAAAGAAAGAATAATTGGTACAATATTAGCTAAGATTGAAGCATCAAATACATATAAAGCCAAACTTAAACCCGCAAACATGGCGATCAGGTTGGACTTGATGATTCCGATTTTGATCGTATCGAAGAATACTTTCGGAATCGAGCTATACTCCAGGCTGATATTGGTCTGTGAACCATTGTTCAATGTTTTCAAGAACTCACTTCCTATATCTATACTTATATATTATGTCGCTATTATACCATTCAATACACTATGTGATTTAATTAACGTTTTAGTATTTAAAATAATGTCATTTGATTGTGAACAATTTAAAAACAAGGTTTTTTTTAATTGTTAAATAATTATTTCTGTGTTACAGGAGAGAAGCAGAAAATCCGTGGATAACAGTGATGTGAAGTTTGTTCTATCATTAGTAGTGTAATTGTAAATGTTCTTTTGTTCAACTCACATAGGGTGGATTGAAGAATGTAAACCAAGATATAGGTTGCAAAATGTCTGAGATTTGTATATTGTAGATATAAGATATCTTTAATGGTTTTATTTTAAATGATTTTACGTAAATCTCCGAATGATTTTTCTTAAGAGAAAGCGGAGGTTATTTTTAGAAGTCAATTAGAGATATTAAATGTCTGGAAAGGGTGAATAATATGAGTAATACGAATCAACTCTTGGATGTACTTATTATTGGTGGAGGACCAGCGGGGCTTAATGCAGCCCTTGTACTCGGCAGAGCCCGCAAGAACGTCGTAGTCATCGACGATGAGACACCGCGAAACTGGGTTACAAAGGAGACGCATGGGTTTGTGACGAGAGATGGGGCCAGTCCTCGTGAATTTCGCAAAGCGGCAAAAGAGCAGATTGCAGCATACCCTTCAGTTCAATTTGCATCGGATACGGCAGTAGCAGTTACAGGTAGTGATGGTGATTTTGTAATCCAGACTACACAGGGGACAAGCTATCGCACGAAAAAGATTTTGTTTGCAGTAGGTAAGAAAGATCTGCCTCTGGATATTAACGGATTAACAGAGGTTTATGGCAAAAGTGCGTTTGTGTGTCCATATTGTGACGGATGGGAGCTAAGAGACCAGTCGTTGGTCATCATCGTTAGTGGAGATAAGGCATTACATATGGCAAAAGTCATATCCGGCTGGACAGATCGTTATACAATCTGTACGAATGGATCAGATTCCTTAACCGATGAGGAGCGTGAAGAGCTGAAACAGCATCATGTTACTGTATTCGATGCACCAGTTAAATCCATTGACTCTGAAAAAGGAATGGTAAAGCAAGTTGTACTGAATGACGGTACAGCGATTCCATGCACGGGAGTTTTCTTCCAACCCAAACTGTTCACCGGATCAGAACTGCCGAAGGCCATCGGTTGTGATATTTCAGAATCAGGAACAGTTATCGTTGATGCTTCGGGCAAAACATCCATAGCGGGTGTGTACAGTGCAGGTGATGCAGCCTCTGAGTTGTATCAGGCCATTACGGCTGCGTCCCTGGGAGCATTGTCTGCAGTAAGTATTAATACTGAATTGAATTTTGAGAAGTGGGATGAGCCAAGTCAGCATTAGATTATATGAATCAGTGTTATAGAACCAATAGAACCATAGCGATAGCGTCACAAGTTCACACAGTAGGGGATTGCATATGCAATCCTCTACTTGTTGTTTTCAGCCTTAACGTTGAACGATTCCAAAGAGAGGGAGCAACCGGAAGAAAATTTGATATCAAGTTTAAATTGATTTATCATATTATTAAATGATAGATATAACTATCAATTATAAGCAAAGGAGAGGTCATACATGAATGAAAACAGAGCAGCCATCCCTTGGTTGGCGAATACCTTGCTCCATGACGTACAGATAAGAGGTGATCATCATGAATAATACAACTCACATACCACAGCCTAAAATGTATGGACCGCTTGGAAATCTGCCTTTGATTGATAAAAATAAACCAACGTTGTCGCTAGGTGCACTGGCTGAACAGTATGGACCGATATATCGACTTACCGTGCCCGGTTATTCCGGTTTAATCGTATCTGGGCCAGATCTTGTTGCTGAGTTATGTGATGTGTCCCGTTTTGACAAGTTTGTATACAATGAACTCGAAAACGTCCGTGCTTTTGGAGGCGATGGTTTATTCACTAGTAGAACATCAGAGCCCAACTGGAAAAAGGCCCATAACATTCTGCTTCCGACTTTCAGCAAGCAGGCCATGAAAGGTTATCATCCCATGATGGTGGATATTGCCGAACAGTTAATCAACAAGTGGGCACGCCTCAATTCCAACGATACGATTGATGTTGCAGACGATATGACACGTCTTACGTTGGATACCATTGGACTATGTGGATTCAATTATCGGTTTAACAGCTTTTACAGACAGGATCACAGTCCTTTTATTGAGAGCATGGTCAGGGCACTAAATGAAGCGATGCAGAAAAGCTCGCGTTTGAAAATTCAGAATCTGCTGATGGTCAAAACCAAACGACAGTTCCAGGACGATATTCAGACGATGTTCTCTCTGGTAGATCAAATTATAGAGGAACGTAAAGCGAGTTCAGCATCTGAAGAGGTTGACTTGCTCGCTCGTATGTTGAATGGCAAAGATCCAGGGACTGGAGAAATGCTGGATGATGAGAATATCCGTTATCAGATTATTACGTTTCTGATTGCCGGACATGAAACAACCAGTGGTTTGTTATCTTTTGCCCTGTATTTCTTATTGAACAATCCTGAATCCCTTCAAAAGGCGTACGACGAGGTAGATCAGATTTTGGTCAGTGACTCACCACAGTACGAGGAAATTCTTCAGCTTGCCTATATTCGCATGATTCTAAGTGAATCGCTACGTCTATGGCCAACAGCCCCGGGTTTTGATGTATATGCCAAAGAAGACACCGTCATAGGTGGCAAATATCCCTTGAAGAAAGGGGAGAGTTGCAGCATTCTTCTTCCCCAGCTTCACCGTGACAGAGAGGCTTGGGGAGAGGATGCGGAGCTGTTCCGTCCAGAGCGATTCGAAGATACGACGAAAGTGCCTCATCATGCGTATAAACCTTTTGGTAATGGGGAGAGAGCATGTATCGGCATGCAGTTTGCTTTATATGAAGCAACTCTTGTGCTTGGCATGGTTCTCAAACATTTTGAGCTGATCGATTATAGCAATTATGAATTGGATGTTAAACAGACGCTGACGTTGAAGCCGGGAGACTTCCGAATCCAGGTGAAAGCGCGCGCGGCTACGCAGCCGATGAATAAGGCAACTGTATATGCAAAAGAGAAACCTGATGTTGTTCATAAAAATGTAGCAAGCGACCGTCAGATGGGAGAAAATGTGTTCGTTGAAGCAGATGGTGATCCATCACTCCTGGTGTTGTATGGTTCCAATCTGGGAACGGCAGAAGGCATTGCCAGGGAACTTGTGGAGAAAGGTCGTTCGTATGGCATCCCAAGTGAAGCTGCAACTCTGAATGAATGGATGGGCCGTTTACCCCGTCAGGGGGTGGTTCTCATCGTCACTGCTTCGTATAATGGTAAACCACCACAAAATGCTACAGCATTTGTAGACTGGTTGAAGGAAGCGGAGTCAGAGGATGCACGGGATGTGAACTATGCAATTTTGGGCTGTGGAGATCGAAGCTGGTCGGGAACATACCAGAGTATTCCGCGATTAATGGATGAGAAACTTGAAAATTTAGGTGGCAATCGATTGTTATCCCGCGGTGAAGCCGATGCCGGAGGTGATATCGAGAAACAAGTCGAGGCATGGCAGCATATGTTGTGGCCGCAGGTGTTGAACGCTCTGGGAATCAACGCGGAAGTAGTGAAGCCAACCCGGCCAAGCACAAGGGGAATTCAAATGGAGTTTGTCCATCAGGAAGCTGAGATGCCGCTTGCACAAACATATGATGCCAGCTATGCCACGGTATTAGTTAATAAAGAACTTCAGGAGATGGGAAGTGGGAGAAGCACACGTCACATTGAGGTGTTGCTTCCTAAAGGTATGACCTATAGAGAAGGCGATCATCTAGGCGTGTTGCCTAACAATCAGTCGCAGAATGTGGACCGGGTTCTGAGTCGGTTCGGGTTAAGTGGAGATGTCCATGTACAATTAACTTCGGACACGAAACACCTTACACATCTTCCCCTTAACCGTCCCGTCAAGGTACAAGAGTTGCTCACTCAATGTGTGGAACTGCAAACACCTGCTACCAGAACACAGTTGCAGGAGTTGGCTAATCATACGGTATGCCCCCCTCATAAGCGTGAACTGGAAGGCATGTTGGACGAGAACGGCTATAGGGATTATATTCTTGCCCATCGAATCACCATGTTGGACCTGTTAGAAAAATATGAGGCGTGTGAGTTGCCTTTTGAAAAGTGTATTGAACTATTACCGCCGCTTAAACCCAGATATTATTCAATATCCAGCTCACCACGACTGAATTCGGAGCAAGCAAGCATAACCGTATCGGTAGTAAGAGAGCCTGCGTGGAGTGGCAGGGGCGAATACCTTGGCGTTGCCTCATCATACCTCGCCAGTTGCCAATCCGGAGAACGTATACTGATGTTTGTACGGACGCCGGAATCCGAATTTGTTCTATCGGAAGAAGCCGATGTTCCCATGATCATGGTGGGACCGGGAACGGGGGTTGCACCGTTCAGAGGGTTCCTCCAGGCAAGAGCTGTCATGAAACAGAGAGGTTTGCCGCTGAGTGCGGCGCATTTGTTCTTTGGATGCAGGGATGATTCAGATTTCATCTATCGTCAGGAGTTAGAACGATTCGAACGAGAAGGCATTGTTAAGTTACACACTGCTTTTTCTCGTGCGGAGGGCAAGCCCAAAACGTACGTACAGGATCTGATGAAAGAGGATTCCGAGCAGTTGCTTCATATGCTCATGAACAATGGAAGAATCTACGTATGTGGAGATGGAAGCCAGATGGCTCCTGCGGTGGAAGAGGCTTTGCAGCAGGCGTATCAGAAGGTGCAGGGAGCAACGAGCCAGCAAGCGAAAGAATGGCTCATTCAGCTTCAGGCTGAAGGACGTTATTTGCAGGACGTGTGGGCAGGTAATAAACGAACAGTTGAAACCTCTGAATGTATCTATTAAAACTTAAAATGAAAGAGTAGTTCACATAAAATAAATAAAATATTTTTAAAATATGAAAAATATTACATTTTGATAGAATAATATCATATTTGATGAAAATGTACTTAAATACGAAAGGGAGATGAAGATGAAAAAGAAACTTATGATTGGTCTATTAACCGTCGTTGCATGTTTCAGTCTTGGCTCCACATCTCTTGCAGCCAGTATACCTTCAACTTCAATCAATTCCAACGCTTGGTGATATTCCAATGACAGCAAGTTATAATGTTGATCCATACTGGGGACAACCTCACACTAAAATCAGTTGATGGTCAGACAGGTTACACATGGACCGTGATATACGCAGGTTATGTTAACTATTAAGTAGTAATGGAACATTGCTGTTAATCTAAAAACAGCCGTTCGATCTGGACTTTCACATCCAAATCGGCGGCTGTTTTTTAGATTAGGCACTTTGTAAGAGCGAGAAATGATTCTTATCTGGAATCCTGAATTGTTGCAGAGCTATTATTGGCACTCAGATCGGTAAGCGGATCGAAAGGAGGCCCTGTTATTGTACCTGCGAGCAGTGCAATATCCACCGCATTGACTGGACTGCCCCATGAATTTCCAGAGAAAACCATAACGGCCTGATCATTCACAAATCCTCTGGTATTATAAACTACATTACTGATGATTTCTCCAGTCGTGTTAGGGTTGAAGTATGCTGGTTGACGCAAGGAATAAAAAATATTATTGCGTACAATTAATCCGGTCATATTTCCAATCTGGGTGACGAGACCACGATTAACAACCCAACCTGAAGAGGGACCTGCTTGAGGAGGACCGAATATGGTATTGTTTTTTACGGTGTGGTTGGTTCCGCCTAATTGAATAAACTCAACAGCATAAGGATTGTCACTGGTGATCGTTAATCCGTCTACAGTTACTCCGCTTCCAATGATGGTGAAAGGGATAACAGCAGCTTGTAACAGGATAATTGTACTAGGATAGCCCATTAAAGTTACTCCTGCTTTATTAATAGTAATATTTGCAGTAATAGGGTATGTGCCACCAAGAATATGAACGGTTCCCGTTGGAGATACCGCGGTTACACCTTGTTGAATCGTTCCAAAGGGACTAGCTTGTGTTCCATTTCCACCCACCGCGCCTTGTAAAACATATACGTTAAAGGGATCGGGCAGTACAGTACCCGTAGCTCCCGTAGCTCCCGTAGCTCCAGTGGCACCAGTGGCACCAGTGGCACCAGTGGCTCCGGTGGCTCCAGTAGCTCCGGTGGCCCCGGTGGCTCCAGTAGCTCCGGTGGCTCCAGTAGCTCCAGTAATCCCCGTAGAACCAGTAACTCCGATGGCACCTGTTGCACCTGTATTACCCGTTGCACCCGTAGGGCCTTCTGGACCGCCTGATGGACCAGTATCACCCGTTGCACCCGTGACGCCCGTCGGACCTGTATCCCCAGTAGCGCCTGTTGATCCTGTAACACCTGTCGGACCTGTATCCCCAGTGGCACCCGTCACCCCTGTAACACCTGTTGAACCGGAAATACCTGTAGCTCCCGTAGGACCTGATGCCCCAGTAATGCCGGTGGCCCCCGTAATACCGACCGCACCCGTGAGACCTGTCGCTCCTGTATCCCCAGTGGCGCCCGTCACCCCTGTAACACCTGTTGAACCAGAAATACCTGTAACTCCAGAAATACCAGTAGCGCCTGTGATGCCCGTTGCCCCAGTAGATCCTGTGGCTCCAGAGACACCAGTAGGTCCTGTAGATCCTGATGCACCCGTAGCTCCAGTCGTGCCGATGGCACCAGTGAGCCCCGTTGCGCCAGTAGCACCTGTATTTCCTGTAGGTCCAGTAGGTCCTGTAAGTCCCGTAGTTCCTGTAGCGCCTGTTGTACCGGTAGCCCCGGTAGCTCCATTAAAATTCTCACTGCCAAATAATTCGGAATAAACAAGTCGATGAGCAGCAACTAAAGAGCCGGCACTGTTTTTCCCCCAAACAGAAACTAAAATGTCCTCAGGGGTTGCGCCTGTATCTGTAATAACGAATTCAAAGCTGTTGATATCGGCAAAATAACTACGTGTAGCTACTGCGCCAGGTAAAATGGTGAATTGCTCACTCACATATAAAGCTCTGGTTGTAATTAATGAATATCCCTGTATGAGTATAGTCGCGGCGTTTACAGCACTCTGATTTTCAATTTTAATTGAAACCGTCTGGGTGGGTCGTACGCCATTTACTGGACTATTATCAATAGGGCCAGTTAGCAGGATTGCCAAGTTTCTCACTCCTTTTCTCAGAAATCGTGATTATGTGTAATTCACTCACACTGATGTATGTTTATTCTGGATTAGAGAAATGTGCCCTACTTTCTGAGAAACAAATGTAAGAAAGGTAACAATAAAAAAATAAAGATGGCGTGATGAATCCATATGAAAATGCTTACATCTAAAATTTGAAATAAAAAGGATTGACAGTGCCTATTTAAGCGGGTTTAATTATATAGACCGATTGTTATAATTATTTGAAGGAAGTGGCTTTCGTTGAGTGAAAAGTCTAATGCTAGGGAGTCCATTGTCAGCACAGCAGCGAGACTGTTTTTTTCACAAGGATATCATGCGACCGGTCTGAATCAGATCATCAAAGAGAGTAATACGCCAAAAGGGTCGTTGTATCATTATTTCCCTCATGGCAAGGAAGAGCTTGCGCACGAGTGTATTCAAAAAGCCAATGAACAGATCCTGCAGACATTTGAGAAAACATTTGCAGCCCATGATAATACAGGGGACGCCATTCAGAGATTTATTCATGATTTGGCTCATGAAACAGAAGCAGCCGGGTTTACCGGATTTCTGCCATTTAGCTTCTGGGCAGCTGTGGAGACATCGTGTATTAGTCAGCAGTTGCGTATTGCATGTCAGGGTGTATTTGCAGATTGGCAGGATATCATTAAGAAACATCTGATTCTGGATGGCGTTGGTGAAGAGAAGGCGCGGGAGACTGCACTTCTGATCATTTCTTTGATGGAGGGAGCACTGATTATCAGCCTGACCAATCAGGATAAACAGCCTCTGCTGACGGCTGCTGAGTATTTGTCGGTTGTGACGAAGAACGCCAAACAGGTTCAATGAGTTATAGCAAGAGCCAGAGAAAAAGAAAGTTCGATACGTTTGAGGAGGATGGGATCGTGGAGGTTTCCATGAAGGCTGATTCTGCACAGAATCAACAAGAAACGAAGCAATACAAGGTATTTCCGATTTTGTTCGCAATGCTGCTGAGCGGCTTTATTGGTCTGTTTGGGGAAACGGCATTAAACGTGGCTTTGACGCCACTTATGGGTCTGCTTGAAGTAGGACCTACAACGATTCAATGGTTAACCACAGGTTACTTGCTTGTGTTGGGAATCCTGGTGCCGGTATCCGGTATGCTGTTGCAATGGTTTACAACCAGACAGCTATTCACAACGTCCCTGATTTTCTCCATTGCAGGCACATTTGTTGCTGCGCTTGCACCTAGCTTCGAAATTTTGTTGGTGGCACGGGTACTACAGGCTGTAGGTACAGCACTGTTGCTGCCGCTGATGTTTAACACGATATTGGTTATTTTCCCGATTGAAAAACGTGGTGCTGCCATGGGATTAATCGGTTTGGTTATCATGTTTGCGCCAGCAAGCGGGCCAAGTATCTCCGGTCTGATCCTGGCTAATCTGAGCTGGCACTGGATCTTCTGGATTTCGCTGCCGTTCTTCATTATCTCACTGGTATGCGGCTTGCTGTTCTTGCCGAATATTTCGAAATTGACCAAGCCCAAAATCGATGTACTATCCATTATCCTTTCTACTCTAGGTTTTGGTGGTATCGTATACGGCTTCAGTAGCGCAGGTGGACATGGGGATACCGGTGGGGGCTGGACAAGTCCGATCGTTGTATCCACATTGGTTGTTGGTGTGCTGTCCTTGTTACTGTTCAGCATCCGTCAGTTGAGAATGAAACAGCCTATGATGGACTTGCGTGCCTTCAAGTACCCAATGTTTACGATTGGTTTGATTCTTGTCTTCATCTGTATGATGATGATTCTGTCTTCCATGTTAATCCTGCCTATGTATCTTCAGCAGGGAATGGCTGTGACAGCGTTGACTGCTGGATTGGTACTATTACCAGGCAGCTTGTTGAATGGATTTTTATCACCAGTCATGGGACGTTTGTTTGATAAGTTTGGACCGAAATGGCTTGTGATTATTGGAATGACTGTCGTGGCAATTGTTCTGTTCTTATACACAGGTATTGAAGCGACGACTTCCCTTGGTACGATTATTACGTTGCATGTGTTCATGATGGTCGGCATTTCGATGATTATGATGCCTGCACAGACCAATGGTTTGAACCAGTTGCCTCGTGAGTATTATCCGCACGGTACTGCAATCATGAATACATTACAGCAGGTATCCGGAGCAATCGGTACTGCGGTGGCGGTAAGTATATTGAGTGCAGGGCAATCCAGCTTTCTAAGTAGTGTGGCGAATCCGGAAACCCCGGAGAATCAACTGGCAGGTTTCACATCAGGAGTACAAAACGCTTTCGTCTTTGCTTTGGTTCTGGCGATAATCGGTTTGATCACTTCACTCTTCGTAAAACGAGTCAAGGTTGGATCTACACCAGAGCAACAAGGTCCAATGCATTAATATTATACCTATGCAATATAAAGAGCGATGCGTTCCTTAACCATAAGGATGCATCGCTCTTTTATTAGGTGAAATTTATTAGTTAATAATTTGTGTTGACGTGAAACGGGTTTCAGCCATTAGAGTAAGTGTATAGCCAGTCTTCGGCAGCACAAAACATTGAATTTCTGAGCAAATACTTCATGTTCCTGCAAGATTGTATATGTTCATACTAATATAACAGGGTAATATAGAATATATTCGTGCAATTTTAATTAATCGAAAACGATTTATATCTTTTATCTTTATGCAAGGAGACCTCATTATGATAATCATTCATCCCATCGATAACACGATCGAAAAGATGCTGTTACACTACGAAAAAAATGGCCATCTCACACTACAGGCTTCGCTTATTAGTAATAGCTCGGTTGTATATAGATTGCAAGACTATTGTCTCAAGGTATACGCTTCACGAGCAAGATTGGATGGGGAGATGGAAAGTGAAGCAATTAGGTCATTGCAAAATAACCCTTATGCACCTAAATTGTATGCGTATTCACCAGGGGAGTACATCCTGACAGAGTGGATTGACGCATGTAATCTGAAACAATACCGTGCGGCGTATGGACATATTCCTCCAAGCTTGATATATGATATGTTCTCGACAGAGCTTCAGCAGATTCAAGCCGGATATTGGGATTGGGATGTTATCCGATACGAAAATTTACTTTGGACGGAAACCGGAAATGTGAAAAGAATAGACTTTTGGTTGTGTGAGCCTGTAAGAGCCAGACGCGAGAGCCTGTATGAGCAGGTCATTCAAAAGATTGAACAGATCTACAATGGGGATCGAATCGAAATGGAGGCAATGGCGCAGTATTTCATTCGTCACCAGCTTACTTCTTCAGAGATCCAGCAAGCCTTCAACGATTTCCGGTCTCAACGGCCAAGACTGGCGATAGCACAATAAATCATACTTAAAACCCCAGAGATATGGATAATCTTTGGGGTTTCTTTTTTTACTATAGCCTTGCATTACTTTGGCAGATTGTAAGTTACTTCTTCACCATAGCCAATATTTCATCGGCAACGAGGTCAGGATGATATTGATGGATGTAATGGTCGGTATCTTTAATGGTTACCTGTTTCGATTCATCTGACCAAGATTTGAATTCTGCTTGTGTTTTATCCCATTCGGGCTCACTTGCACCAAAGTAGTCAGCCGTCAGTATGGTGAGTGGAAACGCAAATGGTTGCTTGTGATCTACGACCACTTTTCCATTTTCAGCTATTTCACGCAATTCATCCAACGTGTTTTCATTACCATAGTTGTGTAGTAGGGCAGTTGTATCCAATTTTTTTAAATCTTCAGGTACAAGTTTCAGTTCATTACGGTTGGCATTGGATGTTTCGACAACCAAGTCAGATTGCATGGAGAGGCGGAATAGTCCGGTTTGGATACGTAATTTATTAGCAAAACCACCAATTGTGTCTGCCAAAGAGTCATCGTCCTTCGAATAATATTCAGGGCTTCCACCATCAATCATGACGATACCCTTAACGAGATCCGGGTATTTTTGTGCGAAACGGATGGTCTCCAGCGAGCCGAGCGAATGTCCAACTAATACATAAGGTGGCTTCTGTCCAGATACCTGCAACAACTCGTGTAATTCTTCAGCTATGGTATCAACATCACGTTTCTTATCGGTCTGATCACTGTATCCATAGCCAAATCGATCATATACAGCGAATTTTGTGTTGGGAGCGAGCTTTTCATATAATGGATAATAATCTACATAGGGATTAGCGGTACCCCAGCCGGAGGCGAGCACTACGGTTACATCGCCTTTTCCACCCGTATATAGATGCATATTTTCACCATGTACTTTGTACAACTCTCCAGGGGGCACAAGTATTTTTGCATCTTGTCTTGCACCTATTTGTTGGTAGATTACCCCTGTACCGAGAAGCAACAGAAGCACCGCCAGGTCGAATATCAAAAACTTGACTAATCTTTTACGCCATTTCTTCATGGTTTCTCACACACTCTCTCGATGTATTTTCTCAATTATATATGCCCAATCTTATACGAGAGAAAACCGTGCCTTAATTCTATCTTAATTAACCGAAAATTGAATATCACCAGCCAATGAATTAATATATAGCTACGATATGAATATATGTTATCCAAATGTTTAATCATAGATTGATTATATAGAACAGAAGGTATGAACAATGACAAAATACGAAAATCAGCTTCCGACATCAGCTGGCATGAACTTTAAGTCCTTGGTCAGTATATTGAGAGATTCCATGCGTGGAGATGTTGAGCGGAGGCCATCAGGTACGATGCCGATAGTGATGTGTGAACCTGCAGAGTCATTCAGTGCATCCGATCATCCGCAGGTTACATGGTTCGGCCACTCGGCGTTTTTGCTTGAAATCGAGGGTCACAGGTTGCTCTTTGATCCGATGCTGGGCAATCGTCCATCCCCTGTATCCTGGGTGGGTACCAAACGTTACAGCACGAATCTACCGATTCAACCGGAGGATTTCCCGGCTCTGGATGCAATCATTATATCGCATGACCATTATGATCATCTGGACTATGACTCCATTCGCAGATTGAAGGATAAAACAAAGCGATTTATCGTGCCGCTTGGCGTCCGTCGTCGACTGATTCAACTGGGCGTGCCTTCGGAGCAGATTACCGAGCATAACTGGTGGGATGAGTTATCGTTCAAGGGTCTGACATTTGCTTGTACGCCAGCACGACATTTTTCAGGCAGAGGATTATTCGACCGCAATTCTACCTTATGGTGTTCGTGGGTCATCGTTGGACAACATACAAAAGTGTTCTTTAGTGGTGACAGCGGATACGGTCCTCACTTCAAGGAAATTGGCAGTAAATACGGTCCATTTGATCTGACTTTGATGGAATGCGGGCAATATGACGAACGGTGGTCCAACATTCACATGATGCCGGAAGAGACGGTGCAAGCGCATTTGGATGTAGGTGGCCAGTTGCTTATCCCGATTCATTGGGCCGCATTTACGCTGGCTTATCATGCCTGGAATGAACCGGTCGAACGGATCACCAAGGCAGCACATGCTATGAATGTTAAGATTGCAACACCTAAAATTGGCGAGAAGGTTGTACTTCATACGGATCACTACCCTACACATCCATGGTGGAGACCGGAACTCGGTTGAAATTAAAAGCGTTCAGCTCATTCAATGAGTGGACGCTTTTTCTGTTGCATTTTACATCAGGATCGATAGGGCACTGTAGATTAACATTATACCCATCACGATATTAACTGGACGTTCATATCGCAATAGAAAGCTCTGGAATAATAGTCCACCAAAAGCCCAGGTCATATTGGCGCTAATCCCGATGAAGGTGAGCAGCAAGGAAAATGCGATAAGTTGAACATGGGATTGCCCAAGAGGCAGAACAAAAACGGATATGGCCGTAAGTCCATACAGAATGACTTTGGGATTAATGAATTGCAGGGTGAACCCAAATAGAAATGAATAATGATTCACTGTGTTTTCTTCCGTATCTGCAGGTTTGCTTCGCATAATTTTGATTGCCAGGTAAAGCATGTACACACATCCCAACAGGTTCAAAACGGGTGTGATCTTGGGGATATATTGATGCAGAATAAGGTTGAAATAGCTGGACAAAAACATAATAAGCAAGCAACCGGCTGCAACTCCACTAATAAACGGTAGGGTCTTGCGGAAACCCTTATTTCTTGCATGCGTCATGGAAATGATATTGTTGGGGCCCGGTGTAAATGATGCGATGATTGCGTATGTCACCAAAGGTATGATGTTCATGTGTCCTCCATGTCTTCTCAAGTTGTGTGATATAATAAACTAAAATGTGCGCTATAACGTATGTTCTTTATAATTGTACAATACGTACGCTATAAAGCACAACTTGTTTATATATGGAGGAGGATGGATTTTGAAGAACATTAATAATATTCTTGCCCAAAACTTGAAACAGCTTAGGGAACAAAGAAAGCTTAGTCTGGACAAGGTTGCCGAAATGTCCGGTATCAGTAAGACCATGCTGGGTCAGATTGAACGTGGCGAATCCAATCCATCGATTGCAACCGTATGGAAGATTGCCAACGGCCTGAAAATTTCTTTTACTGCTTTGATCCACGAACCGAAGTCAGATACTACCGTTGTAACGGGCGATGATATTCAAGTATTGGTGGAGGATGAGGGAAGGGTACGAATATATCCTCATTTTCCTTTTGAAGAGGGGCGGCGTTTTGAAATATATATGATGGAGATGGACTCTCAGTCTGCGTTAAATGCAGAATCGCATATCGAAGGTACGGAAGAATTTATTACGGTCTTTGAAGGGGAAGTTACGATTCGAGTTGGGACGGAAGAATATACGGTGAACCAAGGGGAATCCATTCGTTTTGGAGCGGACAAGCCTCATGCCTATGTTAACGCTGGTGCTAAGACCAATAAATTAAACATGGTTATTCATTATTCGAAGTGAACGCCAAGAGCCAACTGTGAAGGTAACGAACGATGAACGAATGTATGCATACATGAATGAAATGACAATAAAGCAGCCTGGTCATTGAACTGCACCTCCTTCAGTCTGACAAATGACAAAGAGGATACCGTTCAAACCATTGGCTGCTTTATTGGTGTGTGTGTTCGTTATGCAGAACAGCGACTATGTTATGGCTGGGTTAAGGCTTTTCTTTGGCCTGACGCTGAATTTCCTTGGCTGTTAATGCTTTATCGTACACTTTAACATTATCCAGACTACCTTTGTAGAACGGATCAGCCTCATAACGACTTTTGCCCAGATAAGCTTCTGTCACTTGCAGATCCTTCGGATTAAAGGAGATCTCAGAGCTGCTTGCAACAGATGTACCATTCACATATAGAGTAGCCACATCCCCTTGAAGAGTTACAGCCACATGAACCCACTCCTTGGAAGGCAAGGGATTTGCAGCAATCAGACTCTGATCCCGTCCCTCATTATGGATGGTGAATTGTAATGCTCCATTATGCTGGGATGGAGTAAGGAACATGTGTCTCGTCAAGCCATTTCCAAAGTCGAAAATACGCTGCCAGGACCCGCCACCATCCCAATTGACCCAAGCGCTAAACGTAAAATCCGTGGTATCAGTCAGGAGTCCAGGCAACTGGATGTAACTGTTGGTCCCGTTAAATGTGGCAGCCTGATTTTTGCCACCTGCAGCAGAACTCACCACATTATAGGCTTGTCCATGATATTTGTTCTTACTGTCATCCTGTGCGATTTTTGCAATTTTCTTGTGTTCAAACGTATACTCCCCGAGCAATGGGCTTACCGCTTGCTGCGGAATAATCACGTTGAACGTTTTGAAGCTTACCGCAGTACCTTTACGAATAGTAGCAGTTAATTTCACTTTGGCATCCCCCTTGCCAGCGCGTGGTCGCTGCACTACACCAGTAGCTGATAGAGCCGAAGGGTTTGAGCTTTTCCACGTAATGTCTGCATCACTTGAGCCCTTTGAAGGCAGTGAGAGATTAAAGAACACATGATCCGTATTACCAATGCTCAGATCATTTTTTATTGCATCTACAATGTCCTGATCACTCCGTTCAACACCTTGACTTCCCCAGACGGCAATCCCGGAGGAGGAGAGGGCGCTAAAGGTCAGAACCGTACTTTGGGATTCCGAATTCCATTCATGTGTGAAAACGCCGTTGTACACAACGTTATTCGATGTAATCTGAACTTTGTTGTCTGTGCCGAGACTCCATGTTCCTGTCACGGCACCATGAATCTTCCCATCTACTGTGAACTGAACGGCCTGCGATGGCTTGATGTCCGCCGTGATGTCCTTACCGTGATTCACCCACTGGTACTGACCGGAGATATCCTGAGCTGTCAATTGCGTTGTATCCTCTCCCAAGGCAGCATAGCGATACGGAGAAACGACGGGCCAACCGTCTGCATTCATATGCATCTCATGTACGCGGACTTCATGTTCTTCACCACGCCCTGGAAAACGGGAATGGAAGATCAGATATTGTTTGCCTGTCTCCGCATCAATATAAGCTGAGTTGTGTCCCGGTGATACATAACCTGTTCCCAGGCCTGTGCCTGGATCGCCAATCTGTCTCTCGAACAGGAAGTTCCCCATTAATTTGACTCCAAAAGGCTCAATGGAACGATCATCAAATAGCGGTTTATCCTTGTCCGCTTTAACGTTGATCATATCGTTTCCTTCGGCATCTAGGAAAGGACCATCCGGCGTTTGGGAACGAGCAACTCGAATGTTATATCCTCCGTCAGCACCCAGTCCGCCGTAAGACAGGTACAGATAATAATAATCGGTTTCGGGACTGTAGAGCATATAAGGTGCTTCAATACGACTATGGTTTCCTCCGGTCAGCTTTTTGCCATAACCTTGATTCGGCAGCGGTTTGCCTGTCGTCTCATCCATCTCCAGAATGAAAATTCCCCCGGAGTAGGAGCCATACACCATCCATAACTTGCCGTTTTTATCATAAAAGACATCAGGATCAACCACATTGGGATGAATCGTTGCATCGTAAATGGTACCATCCTCACTGATCTGATCCCACATGCCAGATTTCAACAGTATGCCTTGGTCCTTATAAGGTCCTTCAATGTTATCTGCGACAGCAATTCCTAGGGCTGAGCGTGGAGAGTCTCCTTTACAGGCATTGTAGTACATATAAAATTTACCGTCTGCGAGCTGAATGACATCTGCCGCCCATAACGTATCTGTCTGTGCCCATTCCAGCGCTTCAGCGAATTCCTTGGTTACATTGGGGACAACAGGATTGTTATCCGTAACGCCGGAGGCGACGAGGTCCCAGTTCAGAAAATCTTTGGACTTGGCTACTTGCAGGTGTGATCCAAAAATATAAAAGGTATCCTCCACCTTAATGACAGAAGGGTCATGAACAGAAACATTTTTGAATGATGGAGCTGGATTTACGATTGGTGTAATGGAAGTCTGTGCGTTACCCACAGTTGCCCCTGAACCATTGGCGAACACCGAGACCGGCGTCAAAGTTGTTGCTGTAAGTAATACGGTGCTTAGTACAGAAATGTTAAGTACATTTACCCAATAACGTTTCATATTTTTCCCCTTTCCTAATTCCCGGAATGAAAAATAACGCGATACTTGGCAACACACGATATAAGGTTCAGCAGACCTCCTTTGAGTATCCTATCATAATCAAGCGCTTTCATTTGATATATTATCAATTGGTTTATATGTTTGTAAACCATAAATATGATGGATTTATAGCAAAATGAATAAAAATAAGAGCAGAGAGATGGACCGACCAAGCTTCTTACATAGAAATAAACATAAATAAAACAGGAGTCATTTTTAAATTTAGGATTGAAATGAGGCTCTGTAATGCGATAGTATTACGTTTAGATTATGTCTTTAAACTTTTATCAATCATTTTATAATTATGCGAATCAAAATAGGGGAAGACAATTCTACACTACATAGGAGGTTAGCACATGACTTCGTATCAAAACCAATTAATCGCACGGTACACATTCGAAGATGCTGTTCAGATCGGTAAAGACAACTCCGGGAATGGGCATGATAGTTTGGCAAAAGGCGAGATTCTGCCAGTGGGATCCAAAGTGAAAGGCAGATCGGCTGTAACTTTTAGCGGGGGAGTGAATGGAACTTCTTATCTGCAGTTACCTTCGGATCTACTTCGGAATGTAAGCGATAACACAGGAATTACAATTGCCACTTGGGTGTTCCTGGGCAAGGGGTCTAATGTGTGGGAACGCATTTTTGACTTTGGCAAAGGAGAGAAGGGACCGTATATGTTTCTGACGCGTCAGCTCCTGGGTACGTTATATGCCGGAGATAATCTGGTTGTTCACCCAAGTGGGGGAGTTGTAAGCGGTGAATGGATGCATATTGCACTCTCCGTGGCAGGCAGCCAAGGAGGGACGCTCAGCAGTGCAGGTCCGATTGTGTATGTGAACGGGGAGAAAGCCGCAGACGGTTCGATCAGTCAGACATCCAGTGGCAATTATGCCAAACTGCGCAATTGGTTTGATACGTTCAAGGACCCTGAGAATTATAACCAGAACTATATTGGACGCTCCCAATACGCAGCTGATGTGGATTTTGCAGGTTCGTTGTCCGACTTTCGGATCTATGGGGCAGCGCTCACCATGGATCAGGTGATTGAAGTGATGTGTGAATCACTGACAGATGAAGCGATTGTGAAGCTAGCGGCAGACAAGTATTTGTCCTTCCCTAACCGAATTATCACCAAAGATGTGTCACTACCCACACATTTACTGGGTGATAAAGTGACGGTACAGTGGAGTTCCAGTAATCCGGAAGTCCTGTCTGAGAATGGAGAGGTTCAGGCAATTACATCAGCACAAGAGGTTACGCTCCGTGCGCTTCTGAACAAAGGTGATAGCAAGCTGAGCCAAAGCTTTGACGTGTCTGTTGTGCCGGCGCACGTCCCGCCGTATACGATCACCATCCATGGAGATCAGAAGGTGGCTGACATCAGTGAAGTGATGTATGGTTTGTTCTATGAGGATATTAATAACGCCGCTGATGGCGGGATCTATGCGGAGCTTGTTCAGAATCGATCATTTGAATCTTTTGCATTTGATACATATTCACATGATTCGGGGGAATGTGGTTGTTCGACAGGTCGAAATCGTGAACCTTTGTTTGCCTGGTCAGGGGATACCGAGAAGATGCTCGTGCAGCATACGGAGGGATTAAATACACATTTTAACGTGCAAGATCCCGAAGTAAATGCTTATTATGTCACCGTTCAGGATGGGGCAACGATTCGAAATCGTGGATTCTCAGACTCCAACCAGCATTGTGCCATGTCTATCAAGCAGGGTGAGGCGTATGATTTTACCGTATGGGCAAAAGCAGAGTCGGCAGGAACAATCACTGTTCAATTACAGGATAGAGAAGACACTTCCATCAGTGATTCGGTAACGTTACATGTTGAAGGCGGGAACACATGGAAGAAATACGGCTTGTCACTTACCGGAAAACATACTGTACTTGGTCAACTGGCACTTACGTTTGCGAGTGACATATCTGTTGATATGGTGTCTTTAGTGCCTCAGAATGTATGGGGAGCTGATCCGACAGAAGAAGGAATATCCGCTACAGCACATGCCAACTACACAGGTAATCCGAACTATCGATTGAGAAAAGATCTAATTCAGGCACTCGCAGATCTGCATCCAAAGTTCCTGCGTTTTCCGGGAGGATGTATCTCGGAAGGGTCCTTCATATGGGACAACGTATACGATTGGAAGGATTCTGTAGGACCCGTTGAGCTGCGCAAAGAGAATTATAATGTCTGGGGTTACATGATGACGATGGGGCTTGGTTATATGGAGTACTTCCAGTTGGCGGAGGATCTGAATGCTGCTCCGGTTCCGGTGATGGCTTGCGGTGTGTTATGTCAGGCACGTTCGGATTATGCTCACCCTGCGGGTGGCGCATTAAGGGAATATTATATCCGCAACTTCACCGACCTGATCGACTTTGCACTCAGTACAGATGTTGAACACAACGAATGGGCGGCGGTACGAAGCCAGATGGGACATCCTGAACCGTTCGATCTTCGTTATCTGGGTGTAGGTAATGAGAACTGGGGCACTGAATTTTTTGCCAATTTCGAAGTATTCAAAAGCTCGATAGATGAGTACATGAAACGGAATTATCCGGATCATGAGCTGCACATTATCTCGACGGTTGGTGCTCAGGCGGATGATGATGCGTATCAGGAAGGATGGAAGTTCCTCAGCGGAAATCTGACCGGATCAGCCCAAGTTGCTTTTGCAGATGGTACAGAGGTCATTGAGGAGACCGTAACCTGGTATGAGAATCAGGACAATTATATGGACACCATCGCAGATGAGCACTACTATCGATCCAATGAATATTTGCTGAATAACGTGGATCGTTACAACTACTATGACCGGGCCTATCATGAAGACGGAAGTGTCGACTGGAAAGAAACATCCAAAGTGTTTGTGGGAGAGTATGCTTCCACGGACAAAAATACACTGGCAGGTGCGGTTGCGGAAGCTGCGATCATGACCGGCTTTGAAAATAATGCGGACGTTGTTCGTCTGGCTGCCTATGCGCCATTGTTCAACAAAGTACTAACGGACGGGACCTACCGCTGGACGCCGGACTGCATTTGGTTTGATGATGAAACGGTGTGGTACACACCGAATTATTATGTGCAGCAGCTTTTTGCAAAATATATAGGGGATCAGGTCCTTGCGACTTCGTTCTCCACATATAGCAAAGGCAAACCGCTGAATCTCATTCCACGTGGCGGCATCGAGATTGCGACAGGGAATGCAGACATCGTGGTGAAACGAGTCACCGTCACGTCCAATGTGGATGGCAGCTTGATATTTGAAGAAGATTTCAGGGAAGGTACAGAGCTTAGTGAGGCATGGAGCCAGATTCCCGGATCGGAAGGATACATGTTAACCGCAGGAAAAGGGCTCATCTTGAGAGCACAAACTACTGGATTAAATGGACTGTACCTGCTGAATGGCGAATGGACCAACTACAAGGTGCACGTTGAGGCGGAGAGAATTTCGGGTGAGGATGGTTTTTACATCGGCGTGGGATTGACGGATATCTCACCTGAGAACAAGGATGTCATCGAGTACGCAATCAGTTACGACGGGAACGCAACAGGCGTGAAGGTGTACAAACAAGGGGTCGAGGGTTATACACTGGGAGATTACTCATCCAGTTCAGCAGCAGGTAATCTGAGAGCGGCCAATTATGAACCAATCGAGAATGGGACCGATTATAGGATTACGGTTAACTATGGTGGGGATACAGGAAAGAATCTGATCTGCTCGTATACAGATGGTCTCCATCCCAGCAAAGTTCTGGATTACAAGCTGGAAGCCTACAACCGGGAAGTATTCCAATCCGTTACGAAGGACGCACGGCATGTGTATGTGAAGCTGGTGAATGCAGATGATGTGGATAAATCAATCCGGATTTGCCTTCAGGATCTGAATGTGGAAGCTTCAGCCAGACTGCTCACGCTTACCGGAGAAGATCATTTGGTGCATATTCCAAATGTGAATCAGAAGAATGATGAGAAAGTGGTTCCCCAAGAACAGGAGATAAAATTGAATGGTGAATCAGTGATTGTTGATTTGTCAGCTCATTCGGTAAATGTTCTTATTATGGATCTTCAGTAAGAAAATATATAAACAAAGGCCCCTTTATGTAGACATCAGTTGTCTCCGATAAGGGGGCCTTTTGCTATTGAACTTGTTTTGACATAAAAAGCAATTAACTTTCGCAATAGGATTAACATGTCGTAGTCCGGTATGTTAACCAATAAGGACATGGTCCTCTGCATAACCGATTTTGGATGTGCGTTTCTTCTGAGCCAGTGCAAAAGCCAGAGTTAATGGTCCCAATCGTCCTGCAAACATCGTAATAGAGACTATAATTTTACCGGCAACACTCAACTCACTCGTCAGACCCATCGAGAGTCCTGTGGTGCTAAATGCTGAAGTAGCTTCAAACAAAACATCCAGAAAATGATTTTCTAGAATGCCTTCGGATATGGATAGCAGAATGGAAATCCCAAGCACAAAGGCGAGAGAACTTAAGACAACAGCGAGTGCACGCATTACTGTTTCTTCTGCAATTTTACGCTCAAAAGCATGAATCTGTCCGCCGCCCCGAAATGTTTGTATGGTCGCAAGAATAAGGACCACAAAAGTATTGATTTTAATTCCTCCACCTGTTCCGCCGGAAGAAGCCCCAATGAACATTAGGATAATAATGAAAAATTGGGATGTGGCCAACATACTTCCAATGTCAATGGTATTGAATCCAGAGCTTCGAGGAGCAGTACCCTGAAACAGAGAAGCCCATATACGTTCACTGTAAGATAAATCAGCAAACGTAGAAGGGTTCCAACTCTCGAGTAAAAAAATAGTGAGAAATCCAAACAAGTACAGAGAAAAACTACCGATTAACACAATTTTTGAATGAAGGGAGAGCTTTCTCCATGAACGTTTGCGGAATACATCCACAACCACAATGTAACCCAAGCCGCCAATGATAAAGAGCGTAATGACTGTGAGATTAACAATCGGGTCACCAACAAATGGGGTAAGGCTATCACTCCAAAGAGAGAAACCCGCATTATTGAAGGCAGAGATGGAATGGAATATGGCGTAATAGAAAGCTTGTCCCCATCCCAAATCACTCTGCCAGCGCAATGTAAGAACCACCGTAGCCAGAGCTTCAAAAGCAAAGGCTATAAGTACAATATACATGGATAACTTAACCAGACCTTGAGCAGAGGAGGTGTTGGTGGCTTGTTGAATAAGAAGCCTCTGTTTTAAACCAATCCGTTTCCCCAGAATAATGGCAACCATTACACCTAGTGTCATAAACCCCAGTCCACCAACCTGAATCAAAATCATGATGATGACCTGTCCGAATGTTGAAAAGACACTCCCTGTATCCAGTACGATAAGCCCGTTTACACAGATTGCAGAAGTAGCTGTAAACAGAGCATCAATTAACCCGATTGATTTTCCGTTACTGGAAGATACCGGTAGTGCTAACAATATGGCTCCGATCCAGATAAGGGTGAAGAAGATGATCATGATCAGTTGAGGAGGGCTCATATTATTTTTTAGCTTGTTCACAATGGATTCAATCTTATCTAGCGGCGAATTTCCATGTGTGCTTTTATTTCTTTGGTTCATAGTCACTCTCCAGATTCCGAATGTCATCGTTACTGCCTATTAACAGGAGCATATCTCCCGCACGGACTATGTCTTCTGCCATGGGTGAGATATTCAGGTTATTCCCCGTTTTGATGGCGATAACGGTACATCCATATTCTGCCCGAATGTTGAGTTCCAGAAGTGTCTTCTGATTCATACTTAAGGGTGCTTTGATTTCAACCAGATTATAATCTGAAGACAATTCAATGGAATCAATAATGTTGTCTGAGCTAAGCTGATTCCCCAGCCTTGTGGCCATGTCACGTTCAGGATAGACGATCTGATCCGCACCAATCTTGCTAAGCACACTACCATGGTTATCATTTTTTGCTTTGGCTGTTACTTTGGGTACATTAAGTTCTTTCAATAACAGAGTGGTCAGTATGCTTGCTTGCAGATCTTCGCCAATCGCGACAATGGCGTGTGAAAAATTGCTTGCTCCAAGCTCCATAAGGACTGATTTGTCAGTGCAATCTGCTTGTACCGCATGGGTTGCCACCGTTGAAATCTCCTGAACAAGAGTTTCGCTTTTGTCTACAGCGAGCACTTCATGCCCATTTTTAATGAGTGTGTGTGTCAAGCTTGAACCGAATCGTCCAAGACCAAGTACCATAAATTGTTTTTTCATAATATCCCTCATTGTAATCAAAATAAATAACAGTTTACTCTACACCCTAATGGTAAATATTACATTACGTACACTGGAATGTAAGGTTTCATATCGTAGTTGCAAATTCCTTCCACCATGTCTATGTATAAGCATATCTCAAAAGAGTTCATTCTAATGGCTTAACAATAGAATTGCAACTGATTCGTTTCTTTTTTGGTATGCTATTGAACTGTGGAAAGCAGTCAACAAAAGATACCTAAAGTAAATAGCCCACACTGTTGCGGTGAAAGGGCTGCTCCTATAATAAACGTTGAAGGAGGAGTCAGCTATGCGTTCCAACTACAAACAATTCATCCGAAACGTTCCGCTTCATCTTATGATTCTACCCGGACTGCTGATTATTATTGTATTCGGTTACATTCCGATGGCGGGGCTCTCTATTGCCTTTCAGGATTTCTCTCCCATTGCCGGATTCAAAAATATGAACTGGGTGGGGTGGGATAATTTCAGGTATCTGTTCGATCTGCCCGGTTTCTCGCAAGTTGTATGGAATACGGTGTTTATATCAACGATGAAAATTGTGTCCGGCTTGGTTATTCCGGTACTTGTAGCCTTATTACTCAACGAGGTTCGCAAGACAGGTTTCAAAAGAACGATTCAGACTGTAATTTATATGCCTCACTTTTTCTCTTGGGTTATTCTGGCGGGAATCATCGTGGATGTGTTATCTCCCAGCACGGGGATCGTTAATATGTTGCTAAAAGCCCTCGGAATTGACCCAATTCAATTCCTGGCCAGTAACGAGTGGTTTCCATACATACTTGTCATCACAGACCAATGGAAAGAATTCGGATTTGGTACGATTATCTATCTTGCTGCCCTCACGAATATTGATAAGTCACTCTACGAGGCCTCTGTTATGGATGGAGCGGGAAGATGGAAACAGACATGGCATATCACACTGCCCGGCATTCGCCCGATCGTCATTTTGATGGTAACGCTTAGTCTGGGGAATGTACTCAACGGCGGTTTTGACCAAGTGTTCAACCTCTATAATCCATTGGTATACGAATCAGGAGATATTCTCGATACGATGATCTATCGGATCGGATTGCAGGATGCACAGTATTCTGTATCCACAGCGTTGGGGCTGATCAAATCTGTCGTTTCGTTCATTTTTATCGGACTTGGTTATTTCTTGGCCTATCGGTTCGCGAATTATCGGATATTCTAGAAAGGAGGCAGAGTCATGCACCACGCTTCAAGAGCCTATCGGTGGTTCCTAGGGTTTAACTACGTCATCCTGACGATTCTTGCCTTGTTATGCCTGTTCCCGATTGTGAATATATTAGCGATTTCATTTAGTTCAAGTGATGCGGTCAAAGCGGGGAGCGTCACATTCTGGCCTGTGGATTTTACATTGTCCTCCTATCAATACATTCTGGAAAATCAGCAATTCCTGAACTCATTCGGCACGAGCCTGCTACGTGTCATTCTGGGGGTTACGACCAATCTGATCTTCACAATTCTGGTAGCTTATCCGCTCTCCAAAGAGGCTGCCAAATTCCGTTCAAGAACAGTCTATGCCTGGATATTCGTATTCACCATGTTATTCAGTGGAGGATTGATCCCGGGTTACCTGGTGGTTAAGGAAGCGGGCTTGTTGGATTCCATCTGGGCTCTAATTTTGCCGGGTGCTGTTCCGATCTTTAATGTACTTCTAATGCTTAATTTCTTCCGGGGATTGCCGAAGGAACTTGAAGAGGCCTCCTGGATGGATGGGGCAGGACATTTCCGCACGCTATGCAGCATCTATCTTCCTATTTCACTTCCCAGTATTGCGACCATCACGCTGTTCGCCATGGTGGGACACTGGAACGCCTGGTTCGATGGCATGATCTACATGAAAAGTCCGGAAGGTTATCCGCTTGCTACATATCTTCAGTCCATGTTACAGCAGGTGACGATGATTCAGAGCGAGATGATGACGCTGGAGGATGCGACACTCTTAAGTCAGGTATCGGATAGAACTACCCAAGCTTCCCAGATCTTTTTGTCCGTTATTCCGATTCTACTTGTGTATCCGTTCCTGCAGCGATATTTCGTTCATGGGCTTGTCGTCGGAAGTGTAAAGGGATAAGATCGGTAGGAGGAAAACCAATCGATTGAGGAGCCGATTTCTGGCTCCTTTTTTTGCTATTGAGGTGAGAAGAAAGAGGAGAGGAGAGATGGAGCATTGAGATTCATTTGGGGGAGATGGAGAGAGTCATCCATTGTCGTCAAACTGATGATTGCTTTTATACTGGTCATTCTGCCCCTGTACGGGATAAGCATTATGATTACACAACTCAGCTCCAAACAAATGCAGACGGAGGTGGAGAAGGCCCATGAGTCCAAATTGTACTTCTACCATAATCATCTGCAATTCGAATTGGAGCGGATGAGTGCGCTGGTTACTGAATTTTCATTTGATGAACCCATGTCCACGCTAAGTACAAGGGCTGCGATTATGAGTAGCTATGAAATCACGTCCAGCCTGAACAACATTCACAATAAGTTGGGTCAGATCATGGTGACGAGTCCTTATATTAGTGATGTTGTGTATTACGTTCCCGCTCTGCATAAACGAGTCAGTGCGGCGGACGGGATTCGGGATGTAGAGGATACCGAGTGGAAGAATCTGCTCGCGACAATGGGGAATCTGAATGGCGAATTATCGCATTCCAATAACGTTCTCTATTTCCTGAAAAGCAATCCGTATAACATGAACCATGAGGAGCCACCCAATTTCATATTAGGAATACGCTTGTCTGCTGAAGAACTGAAACATCGTTTGCAGCAACTGTCGGAAACGGGTGAAAGTGAGATTACACTGAGTTTTGGTGAACACCATAATGTAGTCATCTCTTCTTCAGAGCAGGCAGCACCTGTAAAACCGATTCGAACAGTTCCGCCTGAACCGTCTGAGTCCATGCAAGTTACAAAGTTCCAATCTGATTCATATCTCTATTATTCTTTACACGATAAAGATCATTCGTTCACGCTGACAGCCACTATTCCGCAGGATGTGCTGAGCGCACCACTGGAACAATATAACGTATGGTTATGGATGGTGACCTTCATGTCAGTTGTAATTATTATTGTCTTCTCTTTTTCGATCTATAGATCGATTCACCAACCTTTATCGTTGCTCATCCGAGGATTTAGAATGGCTGAACAGGGCCAGACAAGTGTATATATTCCTTCATCCAGAAGGGATGAATTCGGTTATTTGTACTCCCGATTCAACCATATGATAGAACGCTTACATATTTTGATCGATGAGAATTATGTTGCGCGCATTCGAACAAGTGAGGCGGAACTCAAACATCTGCAATCCCAGATTCAACCTCACTTTCTATACAACAGTCTGTTCAGCATCAAGCAAATGGCTGAGGTGGAGAATGTGGAGCTCATTCAGGAATTCACCGACTACCTGGGTCAATATTTCAGGTATATGTCTCGGGATTCTCATACGGAGGTATCGTTGGGGGCTGAGATTGACCATGCGCTGGTCTATGCATCCATTCAAAAAATCCGGTTTGGTTCGAGGATTCAATTGGAATTAGAGGGTCTGGACGCAAGATACAGAGTCATTTCCGTTCCCAGAGTCATGATTCAGCCGATCGTAGAGAATGTGTTTGAGCATGCACTAGCCAAACGCAGCGAAGGAGGTATCCTACAGATCTCGTACCAAAAGGGCCTGGACAATCTGTCCATTCGCATTGAGGATGATGGGGATCAGTTAAGTGATGAAACATTGATTTATCTGCAATCTGCATTTGAGGAAACAGAGCGGAAACATGGAAACGAAGAGATAACCGGGCTCATCAATGTGAATCAGCGATTAAGAATCAAATTCGGGGCTGGTTATGGTCTTACAGCGCAGCGAAGTGAGCTCGGTGGGTTGTGCATTATAGTGAAGATTCCATGGGAGGGGGAGTAACGTCATGCAGAGAATGCTCATAGTAGATGATGAACCCGTTATTCTGGACGGACTGTATGCGTTTTTTCAAAAAGCAAATCTTCAGGACATGGAGATAATCAAGGCATACTCGGCCTATGAAGCTATCGATTGGCTGAACTTGGTAAAGGTTGATATTGTACTCAGTGATATCTGTATGCCTGGCATGGACGGCATGGAATTAATTGAACAGATTATGGATCGGTGGCCACGATGCAAAGTCCTCTTGCTGACAGGTCATAACGAATTTGATTATGCACACCAAGCTATTCGGAATCCTTGCGTTGTTGATTACCTGTTAAAGACAGAGGGCATGAATCACATTCGTGCTGCGGTAGAACGGGCATTAACACAAATCTCCGAAGAGAATGATTTTCGCTACCAAGCTGCATGGTTTCGGAGTAAATTGCCCCGAGCGCTGCCCCAGTTGCAGCGTCAATTGCTGCTGGATGTGCTTAAGCGAACGGAAAGCCATGATAACATTTCACTTCAGGAAGAACTTGATGCTGTACAGCTACCTTTCGAATCCGATCAACTCGTTATTCCAGTAATCATCCGGGTAGAAGAATGGAACAACTATCAGTCCCAGGCCGATCGCAGCCTAATCCGCTATGCCGTTGCCAATGTTGCAGAGGAACTGCTGCAGGACAAGGCCAAGGTGAAGGCAATTGATCTGGACACTCAGGTCATCGCTTGCTTTATTCAATCGCAGGGGGTGCATCCGCCCCACGTATCTAATACTGAAGGGGAGCGAGGAAGTCAGCTGGATAACTGGCAACAAACTCTTCGTTTTGTCTATGGCACACTGGAGTCTGTGCAGCAATCCTGTGCGGACTGTTTGAACCTGTCCGTATCCATCATGGTTAGTGAGCAGGCGGTAGAATGGAACAGGGTTAATCAGGCTATTGCGCAGTTGCGTCTATCGATTCATGAGAGTCCGGGGCTGGGGATGGAGAAGCTGCTGCGTGTCAAAATCCAGGATAAATTGCCTTACACTCCTAGCATGATGAATCAACAGGGTGTCGTAGTTCTGCATCTGGAGCACATCAAACAGCGAATAACAGCAGGTGACCGGGAGTGGATGGAGTCCTTCCATAAATGGACCGAGGCTGCGAAGAAAGGACTTCAAGATCCGTTCTTTCGAATGAAAACCTATACTGGCGCAGCCAATGTGTTCATTGAAGTCCTGCACGAATTAGGGCTGTATGAATCGGCAATGGAAGAGATAGCGCTGTCCCGAATGCTGCATTTTGACATCCATACCGCATGGTCCGAACTGGTTATCTTTTATCAATCTGCATACGAATGGATGATCTCCAAACGAAGCAATGCTCGTCTGAATGACCAATCACAGATTCTGATCACGATCCATCATTATATCAAGCACCATCTGGAGGACGACCTCTCACTCACACGGATCGCACAGGAAGTCTCTCTTAACCCTTCTTATCTGTCACGTTGGTACAAACGGATTACAGGCAAAGGCATATCCGACTACATCCATGACCTTAGAGTGGAGCGAAGCAAAGAGTTGCTTCTGGGTTCGACCTGTAAGATGCATGAAATATCTGCGAGGGTTGGGTTTAGCGATCAGCATTATTTTTATCGTTTCTTCAAAAAAGCGACAGGCTGCACCCCTCAAGAGTATCGGGATCAGAAAAGTTAGAGGATTTCTCAAAGGGTAAATCAAAGATACTAGATGTAAACGGGGTACACTCGAAGTGATAGCGCTTCCTTTGTAATATAAAATTATACCTCACGGGAGGAGAAAAAAGGGGGATTCGCATGAATATATCATTCAAGAAGTTCTCATTATTAACATTAACCATGGTACTAGCCACCACACTTGCAGCCTGTTCGTCCGGTGCGGGAAGTGCCGAGAATGAAGCTGAGCCAAACACACAGCAGGATGCGGGAGGACCACTTACGAAATACGACCCACCCATTAAATTAACTTCTACCATGAATGAAACGGGGAAAGAATCGCTAGCCGAAGGAGATACACACGCCAATAACATCTGGACCAGAGGGTATAAGGATGAACTCGGTATTGATGTATCGTACGAATGGATTGTTCCGGATGCCAATTATAACGATAAGATGAATGTTACGCTCGCGAGTGGTGATCTGCCGGATGTACTGAAAGTGAGCGCTGTGCAATTCGAACAACTGCATGAAGCGGGAATGCTGGAGGATCTGACCGAAGTATATGACAAGTATGCATCCGAACTGGTGAAGGAGTTCATGTCTGCTGAAGATGGAGCAGGTTTGAAGCCGGTAACCAAGGATGGAAAAATATACGCCATGGTTAGCTTCCCAGGTTCGTTGGATTCCTCGGATATGATCTGGATTCGTCAGGATTGGCTGAAAAAGGTTGGGCTTGAGGCACCTAAAACCATGCAGGATGTCATCCAAATTGCGGAAGCCTTTACCTTCGAAGATCCAGACGGAAATGGCAAAGATGATACGTACGGCATTGCCTTAAACAAGGATTTACCTATCAACGCGTTCTTGCTCGGCTATCATGGTTATCTCGAAACCTGGATTAAGGATGCTTCAGGTCAAGTCGTGAATGGAACGATCCAACCGGAAGTGAAAGAAGGATTGCGTGAGCTCCAGACTCTGTATCAGAAGGGCGTTCTTGATCCCGAATTTGGCGTTAAAGATTTTGCTAAAATGATGGAGGATGTGAATGCTGGCAAGTCAGGCATGTTCTTCCTGCCACAATGGGCACCTTTCCAGGTTAGCAGTATGATTAAGAAAGACAAGAACATCGACTGGATGCCTTACCCGGTTCAATCGATTGATGATCAGCCAGCAAAAACACAGAACCATCTTAGTCTGGGCGGCATATTTGCTGTTCGCAAAGGTTACGAGCATCCCGAAGCGTTAATTAAATTGCTCAATTTCCAGGCTGAAAAAATGTTTGGTGAGTCTGCGCAGGAAGAACGGGCTGCTTACTTAAATGGACTGACAGGTCTTGGTTTTCATAATGCGACGGTTTCTAACCTGCCAGCCAACAAAAATGTGAAGGCGCAGGACGAAGTGGAGCAGGCGCTTCAAACAGGAGATACGTCCGGATTGGAACTCGAAGCGAAGCTGTTCTATGATGATATTATGGATTATCGGAATGGTAATCTCGACAAGTGGCATATGGAGCGGATATTTGGCCCAGAGAGTTCGCAAGGTGTGATTAAATATTATCGGGATAATGACCTGATTGTCATGAATGAATTCATCTATGCACCAACGAGAACAATGAATACCAAGCAAGCTACGCTGGATAAATTGAGAGCCGAGACGTTCCTGAAAATCATCTATGGTAACCTGTCGATTGACGAGTTCGATAACTTTGTTGCCAATTGGAAGAAACTCGGCGGTGATGAGATTACACAGGAAGTGAATGAAACAATCGCTGCTAATCAATAAAGGATTAATTGTTATAATCCAAGAATGAAAAATGAGAAAATGGTGCTCTCCTAAAGGGAGCACCATTTTTTTCGGGTCTGATTATCTGCGTTTCAATAACAGAACTCCACTGATGGCTGATGTTTTCTGGCGGTATACCACTTTGAATCCAATATCGTTGTCCAACAAACAGTTTAATGCATTGATCAATAATGCCCCGGGAACTAATGTAAATGTACACGGAGCGGTGTTTCCAATCACACGTACGCTTTGAATTCTGCGCGCAGAACCAGGCACGAGCGGATTTCTGGACCAATAGATTAACACCAGATCTGGTTGTCGAACAGCATTGACACGAGCCATACTAATCATCTCTTTTCTATTAAAGGTTCTTAATAGTAGATGAAAAGTAGAGGAAAAGGTGCTAGACAGAAGTCATGCTGTTCAATAAATAGACTCTACTTATTCGTAGAATGCTGTTTCGATGGTAACTTGTCTCCAGGTGTTCCCTTGCCATTGTTTTTATTGTGACGCGCTTTTTCGGCATTTTCATTAACTTTCTTCACAAAATCTTGCGTGCTTTCCATTAAAAATTACAGCTCCTTCCACAAGCAAAATGGGTATCCGATTCTTAATATAACCACTGGAAAGTGATTTTATTTTGGGGACAACGCTTAATTTAATTTTGATTCAAACAATCCCACGTTAGGTGGGACATACTGGACATGGGAAGTATAGCCGTCTAAACTAGATAGACCAGACATAATAAGAAGGGATGCGCCGATCCAAATATGTTGCAGAAATTCGGTTTTACACAATATGAGAGCCAGGTATACGAGGCTATATTTGCACAAGATGAACCGCTTGATGCCACATCCATTGTTAATTACTCGAACGTTCCCAAAGCCAAAATATATGAAGTGCTTAATCGACTGATCGACAAGGGAACGGTGCTGACCACGATGGATGGAAAGAAAAAATTATATATGGCCGTAGATATTCAGTCCGTTATTCATAAGATCAAGGCAGATTTTGATAAAGATATCGAGGAACTGAAGAGTTACAAAATCAAACGTACATTCACGGATGAACATATCTGGACGTTAAAAGATGAATCATCCATTGGATCAAACATTGAACAACTTATCGAGGAAGCGGAATCATCAATTCTTTTCCTGGCATGGAATGAGCGAATGGAGAAATATCGTGAACTGCTGGAGCAGAAGGAAAAGCAGGGAGTGTACGTTGAAGTGTTAGCCGTAGGGGGAATGGAGACCTCCTTAACGCGTAAATACTCGTTGATTCCATTACTTGACGCGCCGGAGCCATCACAACTGCTCATTGTGGATCATGCTTATCTGTTGTTTGCCGGTGTGGAACACGATTCATGGCGAGCCATCAAGACGATGTCCAAACCGATTGTTAAAGCCATGACTGATTATTTCTACCATGATGTTGCCCTTACTCAAATTACAAAAAAATATGGTGACCAACTGTTGCAGGATGCTGAAATCGAGCGATTGCTCACCAGGTTGATCTATTAAACTATTCTCCAAGAGAATAGTTTTTTTGTTATAACTTTATTTGAAAAAACAATGAAAATAACTATTGAAACTTTCATTCCTATGAGTTACTATCGTAGTTGTAACTTTTGAGGAGGATTCAACATGAATAAGAAAGTATATGTGCTTGCTATCGCAGCATTTGTGGTCGGAACCGTTGAACTGATCTTGGGCGGCATTCTGGACCTGATTGCTACGGATCTTCATCTATCCCTGGCTAAGGCCGGATATTTAATTTCTATTTTCTCACTTGTCTATGCGTTATCTGCGCCGATTTTATTAAATATGACGGCTAGATTCGAGCGTAAAAAGGTATATATGTGTACGCTATTTGTATTTCTGATCAGTAATCTCATCTCTGCGTTCAGCACCAGCTTCTACATGCTGATGGCGGGTAGAGCTCTCGGAGCCGCGACGGGTTCACTTATTTTTGTGCTCTCCCTGACGCTTGCAGCGCGCATTGTGGAACCACAGTATAAAGGACGCGCGGTGGGGACCATTACCATGGGAGGCAGTGCCTCACTTATCCTTGGTGTACCACTCGGTATTTTTGTAGGAAACTTGGCTGGCTGGCGTGAAGTGTTTATGTTGATTGCCATACTGACCGCAGTGGTTATGGTAGCTATCTGGATTGCGATGGATCGAGTGCAGCCGATTCCTGCTGTATCCCTGAAGAAACAGCTTACAGCGCTGTGGAATCCGAAAATGTTGGCAATCCATGCGACGACTTTGCTTGTACTTGCGGGTCATTTGACTTTATATGCGTATTTTACACCATTTCTGCAAGAAACCCTGGGTGCCAGCGCAACGATGGTTACCTTTATCTATATGATGTTTGGGATCGCTGCTGTTGCAGGTGGAGGCATTGGGGGCATGTTATCGGATCGTCTGCATCCTGCTAAAGCGATCGTCATTGTTCTGATTCCCTTTATCGTGAGTATGGCTATCATCCCGTTTAGTGTTCAATTGCCTTTGATTGCCTTCTTGATATTGTTAAGCATCTGGAGTGCACTGAGCTGGACGGTTACACCTGTACAGAATAGTCTGATTATCAAAACGTCACCGGAAACAGCTGAAACACTAATCAGCACCAATTCCGGTATAGCACATGCAGGTATTGCACTCGGTACCTATATCGGTGGCATGGTGATCGATCATTCATCGATTCTGCACACCGGATGGGTCGGCTCTGTACTCATTTTGCTTGGTTTGGTGTCTGCCATCTACGCCATTAGCGTGAAGGAAAAAACCATTCAGGCGGTTGCTTAGAATAAAGAACTTAGACAAAAAATTTGAACCTCTGCAATCCCCTAGTCAATGGGGTGTAGAGGTTTTTGGCTACTTTACGAGATTGTGCGTGAGTAGAATATACTGTTTTCATATAGAGCAAGACTTGTTTTATTCATCGTAATCTATATAATTAAAATAGTTTTAAAAAGTATTATCTAATGTTAAATTATATGATGTGTACCAAGGGAGCAGTGATCATGACTACAAAGACGGAAAAACAAAAAATGCTGGATGGCGAGCTGTACATGGCTTCTGATCTCGAATTGTCTAAGGATCGAGAATATGCACGCAGAATGACGCGCACATTCAATCAAACGACAGAAACGGACGGAGAGCTTAGAACCAAGTTACTGAAGGAACTGTTTGGATCTACAGGTGAACATCTGGGTATGGAACCTAATATTCATGTGGATTATGGATATAACATTCATGTGGGCAATCATTTTTATGCCAACTTTAATTGTACGATATTAGATGTGTGTGAAGTTCGTATTGGAGACTATTGTTTAATGGGGCCAGATGTACATATCTATACAGCTACTCATCCACTCCATCCGCATGAACGCAATACGGGGGCAGAGTATGGCAAGCCAGTCACGATAGGGAATAATGTCTGGATAGGGGGAAGAGCCGTCATAAATCCGGGTGTTAGCATAGGGGATAACGTTGTTATTGCTTCAGGCGCTGTGGTTACGAAGGATGTTCCGGATAATATGATCGTGGGCGGCAATCCAGCCAGAATCATTAGAGAGATAGAGCTTTAACAAATGTATAGATAGAAGATGGGAAGTGCCAGGATATGATGACTGAAAAAGAAAAATCTCAATTAGGGCTCTTATATAATGCCAATTATGATCAAGAGTTGATTGAAGAGCGTTTGTATGCCAAAGGACTTTGTTACGATTATAACCAGCTCCATCCAGGCAAGATCCATGAACGAGAAGCGTTAATTAAGAAACTGCTCGGGAAAACGACTGATCGTTTCCTGATTGAACAGCCCTTTGTATGTGATTATGGTTATAATATTCAAATTGGTGAGAACTTCTATAGCAATCATAATATTGTCATGTTGGATGGAGGCAAAATCAGTTTTGGAGATAACGTTTTTATTGCTCCAAATTGTGGATTTTATACTGCTGGCCACCCTTTTGATGTAGAGCAGCGCAATGAAGGTCTGGAGATTGTTGGACCCATCACGGTAGGGAATAATGTTTGGATCGGTGGCGGTGTGACCGTTCTTGCCGGAGTTACCATTGGAGACAATACGATCATTGGAGCAGGGAGCGTAGTGACCAAGAATATACCGTCTGGGGTGATTGCAGCGGGCAACCCTTGCAGGGTCATTCGCGAGATAACCGAAGAAGACAAAACAAAGTACAACAGGATGTAGTGAAGAACATATAGTAAAGAATAGGATAACAGCCAATGAGAATGCCCGATGTTTATCGTTTAACATCGGGCATTCATAATAAAATCCCCCAGACAGTAAACATGCCAAGGTATCGTATAACCGACACTTTTTCACGTGATTTTCTGGGGGATAGACGGATGTATCTGTTACATTTGCTTAAACATTTGCTTGAGAAACTTTATCGCTGCAAACTTTTCCCGTTACTGCTGATCACTTCTTTGTACCAATGGAAGGATTTTTTACGGTAACGTTCGAGTGTTCCAGAACCATCGTCATGACGATCAACGTAGATGTAGCCATAACGTTTTTTCAACTGGGCAGAAGACGCACTGACCACATCAATGCAACCCCATGATGTATAACCCATAATTTCAACGCCATCTTCAATGGCTTCGCCAACCTGAACCAGATGATCATTCAGATACTGGATTCGGTAATCATCTTCGACTGTTTTCTCACCGTCAGCACCCGTGATTAACTCATCGACAGCGCCAAGACCATTCTCTACAATAAACAGTGGTTTCTGATAACGGTCATAGAACATGTTAAGCACATAACGTAAACCTTGCGGGTCAATCTGCCATCCCCATTCACTTGCTGGTAGATAAGGGTTAGGTACGCCGCCAAGCAGGTTACCTTCACCTGCGATTTGTTTCTCCGGGTCTGCCGTCTGACAGATACTCATGTAATAACTGAAAGAGATAAAGTCTACCGTATGAAGCAACATTTCCTCGTCGCCAGGTTCCATATGAATCTCGATTCCATTCTCCCGGAAGTAACGTTTCATATAACCAGGGTAGCGGCCTCTTACATGCACATCACCGAAGAAATAGTTGCTGTGTTCGAATTCCATGACTTTAATCATATCGTCTGGGTTCGGTGTCAGTGGGTAGGTGGGCATACTGAGCATCATACAACCAATCTGTGCCGTAGGAATAATCTCATGACAGAGTTTCACAGCAGAAGCACTCGCTACAAATTCATGATGGATCGCCTGATACAGATCTTGCTTGCTGAGCTTCTCCTTTGGCGTGTAGATGCCTCCACTCATGAAGGGAGCTTCCAGAATCGAATTGATTTCGTTAAAGGTAAGCCAGTATTTTACTTTGTTTTTGTAACGGTTGAAGACAGTGGTTGCATAACGCTCGTAGAATCCAACCATTTTCCGGTTAACCCAGCCGTCGTATTCTTTGGACAAGTGAAGAGGTGTCTCATAGTGGGATAACGTTACGAGTGGTTCGATCCCGTATTTGTGACACTCGTCAAATAGATCGTCGTAGAACTGCAGACCTTCTTCATTCGGTTCCAGCTCGTCCCCTTTTGGGAAAATCCGGGACCAGGCGATGGAAGTACGGAATACTTTGAAGCCCATCTCTGCAAACAGTTTTACATCTTCCTTGTAACGATGATACAGATCGATACCGATCAGTTTCATGTTATCTTCGGTTGGTTCTTCCGTGATCGGGCCCATGATGCCTTTGGGAGCTACATCCTGAGTAGATAATCCTTTGCCACCTTGATTGTATGCACCTTCAGCCTGATTGGCTGCAATTGCGCCACCCCACAGGAAATTTTCCGGGAATTGATAGGTTTGATTTTGAGAGTTGCTCATGTGTATCGCTCCATTCATCAAATTTTATTTAAGAGGTTGTTCAAAAAGCCCGCTTTTGATTACAAAAGATGCCTAACGGCATCATCAGCATCGAATATGGAATTCAGCCGAAATGCCCGTTGCTCACGTAGTTTTCCCTACGCTCTGCTACTCCATTTCTATCTTCATCCCATCTTCTCGGTACTGAAAACCGATCTTTTTCAACACGCACTTTAAGGTGATCCATGTATGACATAAAAAAGCTTAAACGTTGTAACGGGTTACACGTCAAGTTTTACTTTTGATCCCAATCTGAGGCATACTATTATTCGAAGTAATCTTGGTTAAACTTATATCGTTCGTTAGCAAGAAAGGAGTCTCCGATGTCCAAGTTTGATGAAATTATGAAGCGGTCCGGTTACTCAAAAGCGACAGTGTCACGCGTGATTAATCATTCTCCGCATGTTAGTGATGAAGCAAGGCAGATCATCACGGATATTATGAAACAGTTGAATTATATTCCCAACCGAAATGCGATATCGTTATCAACAGGGCAAACGAAGCAGATTGGAATTGTGACCTCTACCACAGGAGAGATCATTCTTACATTCATGAATCAATTCATTGATACAGCTATGGATTTTGGATTTCAGACGATTATCTATACATCCCGTGGAGATCCGGAGATTGAATTGCAAGCGTTCGAAGATCTGCGCAGTAAACGAGTCGATGGGCTGGTGATTATCGCTTGTGTCAATGACCCTCGCAAGTTGAAAGCATATTGTGAGTATGGTCCCATTGTCTCCTGGCAGCGAATGGGGAATGACGAGATTCCGTCTGTCGCGATGGATCAGGCAGAAGGGTATACGTTAGCTCTGGAGCATCTGGTTTCGAGAGGATACACTCGAATTGCAAATGCATTTGGCAGGGCTGAAAGTTTGAATACCCAGAGCCGCCGTGAAGCTTATGAATTTTATATGAAGAGCAAAGGGTTACCTGTGTGGTCTGAAGCGTATCAATATTCTGTATTCAGCTCCACAGATGGCGAAGAAGCGATGTGCAGAATGGCAGAGGGGCCAGAACTTCCACAAGCTGTATTATGTTCGAATGATTATGCAGCCATCGGCATTCTGAGTGAAGCACGTAGACGAAATATCCAGGTACCGGAACAACTCGCCATTGTGGGGTTTGATGATATTGAGCTTTCCCGTGTTCTCGGAATCACGACCATACACAATCCGATCGCAGAGCAAGCCACCCAAGCATTTCACCAATTATGGGCTGTATTGGGTAAAACAGAGCTGAAAACCGAGAAGCTGACATACCAGCTGATTGAGCGTGAGACAACTTGAATCCGTAAGACCTGAACCTGATGGGGGAATCGGGTTTTGTGGATTCAATAATTATTCAAATTTGAAGCATTTTCGAATTAACCTCATACGTTATACTGAGGATAAGCTTCAGAACAACATATCTGTACGGAGATGTGGCGTGAAGTTTTCGTATCATGTTACAAGTTACATATTTCACAAACGATTAGCGGGAAAGGTGAGAATGGACCTTATGAAAACAGTGACAGGCCGATTCAGAATTGCGGGCATATGGGAGGGTGTATCATTACTGCTATTAATTTTTATTGCTATGCCTCTGAAATATTTTGCAGATATCTCTTCCGCTGTAGCCGTAATGGGCATGATTCATGGTATTTTGTTTCCTTTGTACCTTATTGCGCTAGTGCATCTGGCTGTGGTCAAAAAGTGGAAGATTACGCGCTGGCTGATGGGTGGAGTGGCCGGTCTTCTGCCATTTGGAACTTTTGTATTTGAATCTTATCTTCGAAAGAGAGATTGGAATTAATATGTAATAAAAGAGGCAAAATCAATAAAATACAAATCAAAGCAGGCGACCCAGTTACGGATGTTATCCGAAGAGGTCGCCTGCTGAGTTCTATCGAGTTTTATTTCACTACACCTGTTTGACGATCGGACAACAGGCTTACTCCAACATCGCCAGAGGCATTGGACACAGGTGCATAGGCCGAGAAGGAAGTAACAACAACTAGGGCAGTGAACAGAAATAAGAATGATTTTTTCATACCATAACCTCTTTCTTATGGGGATATATTCCATTTAATTGTAACGCACATAGGCTATACTTGAAAAGAAAAAATTTTAACTAAGAAAGCCATTGAATGATGGAAAGGGTTGAGTTTCTGTGAAAGATATTCATGAATTAACATCCATAGAAATGGTTGAAGAGGCTATTCAGCAACATGAATTCGTTTTTTTGTATGTATCTCGTCCGGAGTGCAATGTATGTCACGCTTTACTTCCGAAGATCAGGGCGTTGCTTGAACCTTATCCATCCATATATTTGGGGCACATTGATGCTAACGTAGTGGAAGAAGTCGCTTCCAGGTTTCTTATTTTTACCGTTCCAACAATGATCATGATTGTGGAGCAGAAGGAATATATTCGAGCGGATCGTTTTGTGCGCTTGGAACGTCTGGAAGAGCAGCTGCAACAGATTTACTCCATGTATAACCAGGATGGGGAATAGAAAGCGAAAGCTTCAGGAACGGCGGCTCATACGTGAGCCGTTTTTTGTGCTCGAAAATTAAAGTGTTGCCATGAAAACGGTTTTATGATAATTTAAACATTATAAAAACGTTTTTATAGCAAAGGAACAAAAATTATGGCAAAAATAACGATTAAAGATGTAGCAAGGGAAGCTGGCGTATCCATATCTACCGTCTCCAACGCTTTAAATGGTGTAGATGTCTTAAACCCGGAGACGAAATCACATGTCCTCAAAGTGGCAGAGCGATTGAATTATGTGCCCAACCTGAATGGCAAGCTGTTGAAGTCCGGCCAAACCAAAATGCTCGGTTTTTTCACTACAAGTGTATCGGGCCCGTATTTCTATAAGCTGGTTGAATCGATGTCTCGCGAATGTGATCGTCTTGGGTATGGTTTGAATGTATTTGTGACCAAGGATAAACACGTTATTATGAGTAATATTCTGGGTCGGCGGGTGGATGGTGTCATTATATACGAAGAGCTTCGGATCGATGAGCAAGATATTATCGCCATGGAGAAAGACAAGATCAAGGCTGTTTTTCTGGATCGGGTCTATCAGAGCGATACGATGGGAAGTGTCATTTTTGACTCGTATGTGGCTGCTTACGAAGCAACCAAGTATTTGATTGGGCTGGGGCACAAGAAAATTGCTTATATATCCGGTGTGGACACGATGTTCGATAGTGTGCAACGTAGAGATGGCTATCTGGCTGCTCTGCATGAATACCAGCTTCCAATCGATGAAGATTACATTATACAGGGGTATTTTGAAGAGGATAGCACATATAGTGCTATAAAATCTTTTCTTCATTTGCATCCCAGCAAGCGGCCGGATGCATTTCTTGCAGGGAATGACTTGAGTGCAATTGGCTGTATGCATGCGTTGAAGTCAGAGGGCTTTGAAGTGCCTCAGGATGTTAGTGTCGTAGGTTTCGATGATATTGATATCGCACAGTATTTTTCTCCACCGCTCACAACGGTAAGAAATCAGATTGCAAGACAGGGTATCCTGGCCATCAATCAACTGGTAGGCATGATCAAGGAGAAAGAACAAGGGGCAGCGCAAAAATTGGCGGGTGAACTGGTGGTTAGAGGTTCAAGTCATGTGAAGATCGACCGGAAAGACTATCGTACATAAGTTGACTCAGCTGCTTCTCCGGTCTTTTTTTACATAAATACAAACAAAGGGGGTTTTTATGGCGAAAAATAAAAACGTTTTTATAATAAACGTAAGGCGGAGGGGAGTACAAAAACGTGGATAAATTAGCCGTAGAAACTTCAACCGGTAAACAAACGATCGGTCCTAACGGAAAGAAGCCCATCGGGCAACGGATCAAAGAATTCATAGTGGATTATCGAAGACAATGGGAGATTCAATCCATGATTATCCCTGGCATTATATTTATGATTATTTTCTGTTATATCCCGATCTACGGATTGACGATTGCCTTCAAAAATTACACGGTCATTGATACGCTTTCCACCGCTCCATGGGTAGGACTGGATAACTTCAGAATCATTTTGTCTGACAAATACTTCTGGGATGCAGTTGTGAACACACTGGGGATCAGCTTTTTGAAACTGGGGATCGGCTTTGTCATTCCGATTATTCTTGCGATCATGATCTATGAGTTAAACAGCGGACGCTTCAAAAAGTTTGTGCAAACGGTTTCATATTTACCCCACTTTTTGTCATGGATCGTACTCGGGGGAATGCTGATCACCTGGTTTTCAACAACGGGCTTATTTAACCAGTTGTTGCTTAGTCTTGGAGTGATATCGCAACCGCAGAACATTTTGCTGGATGCAGGCAAGTATTGGTGGATTGCTACCTTATCGGATATTTGGAAAGAGGCAGGCTGGGGAACGATTCTGTATCTGGCGATTATGGCGAAGATAGACCCTACTTATTATGAAGCTGCCAAAATCGATGGTGCAAGCCGTATCAGACAGATATGGAATATCACATTACCTAATATGCGCTCCATTATCAGCCTCAATCTGATTCTAACTGTAAGCGGTTTATTGGGGTCGAATCTGGATCAGACTCTGGTTCTCATGAACTCCCAAAACCGCGATAAAGCGGAAGTCATCAATTCATACGTGTATCGTATGGGGATGTCTCAGGGTGACTTTTCATATGCCACGGCCGTTGGCTTGGGTGTCTCAATCATATCTGTCATTCTGCTCGTCACGGCGAACAAAATTACCAGCAAATTAAATGATAATCAATCTGTGTTGTAGAAGGAGGCATCCCGCGTGAATGGAAAGGTGGCAAAAGAAGATCTCGATAGTCGGATCTTTGATACCTTAAATATGATTTTGTTAATCATCTGTACGATCGTTATTTTGGTTCCGCTCTGGAATGTCATTATCTCTTCCTTTAGCTCAGGCAAAGCGTTGGCGGAAGGTGGATTCATCTTCTGGTCACCGGAATTCTCGCTAGAGAATTACAGAGCGGTATTCAACGATCAGGGCATATGGCAGGCTTTCTTCATATCGGTGTCCAAAACAACGATAGGTGTTGTTACACATGTGTTCTTCTGTGCCATGGTTGGTTACGGTCTGAGCAAAAAGTACATAAGAGGCCGTAAATTATATGTTGCCATGGGTGTCATTACAATGTTCTTCTCGGGCGGCATGATCCCGACATACCTGTTAATCAAATCCCTTGGATTGTTAAACAGCTTCTGGGTATACATTATTCCGGCGTTATTCAGTTTCTATGATGTCGTGATTCTGATGAATTTCTTCCGAAATGTCCCGGATTCTCTGGAGGAGTCGGCTAAGATTGACGGCGCAGGGGATTGGCATATTTTCCTGAAAATATTCATTCCACTCTCCATGCCTGCCATGGCTACAATTGCGCTATTTAATGGGGTGGGGCAATGGAACGACTTCATGACAACCAAGTTATACATTACCGATCAGTCACTGTATCCACTTCAGATGATGCTGTATGAGATTATCGTTCAGTCCCAGACCCAATCCATGCAAAATGTTGGGGGTTCGGCTGTGATCGAAACAACGACCAAAGGCGTGCAGTTGGCCACGATTGTCATTACAACACTCCCGATCGTACTGATCTATCCCATCGTTCAGAGATACTTTATCTCGGGAATGATGCTGGGTGCGGTCAAGGAATAGGAGCAACAAAAACCCCATTATGAGGAGGAACAAAAACATGTTGAAGTTGAACAAGGCATCAGGAAAAAAAGGGATTACATTGTTCGCGACATTACTTGCAGCAGTGATTATGATAACAGGTTGCAGCGGTGGATCTGGGGGCTCCAGTGAAGGGAATTGGGTATCCATTGAAGATCGGTATACGGTAGACCCGGAAAAGCCGGCTTGGCAGTTGGATAAAAAGGAAGAAGCTACAGACCTGACGTGGTACGTCAATGCGGACTGGTGGAACACCGATTTTGGCAAGGACATTGTCACGAAGAAAATTAAAGAGGACCTGAACATCAATATTAAATTCATCACGGGTGATGATACCAAGTTAAATACCTTTTTCGCCGGCGGAGATATGCCTGACCTGCTAACGGTATTTGACTCCAATTCTCCAGTGGTACAAAAAGCCGCTACCTGGGCTATGCCGCTGAACGATCTGGCGGAGAAATATGATCCTTATTTTAATAAAGTTGCGGCTGCCGATACATTGAATTGGTTCCAATTGGCGGATGGCAAAACCTATGGTTATCCGAACTATTCCAATACACAGGAAGATTATGATAGCGGTAACATTCCTGCCAAAACGGCATTTATCATTCGTAAGGATGTGTACGAAGCTTTGGGTAGTCCGGTCATTGGAACGCCAGAGGAATTCCAGAGTGTGATGAAACGAATTAAGCAGGAGTTTCCTGCGCTGATTCCGTTTGGATTCAACTCCATTGGTGAAGGAACGGGTTCACTCGGGGATACATTGCAAGATTTCATCGGCGTCCCGCTGGAGACCGAATCGGGAGAATTCTACGATCGTAATCTGGATGAAGATTACCTCACGTGGTTGAAGACATTGAACACCGTGTACAGAGATGGCAATATCAGTGATGACAGTTTTGCTGATGATGGAACGGCTTTTGAGGAAAAAGTAAAGTCTGGTAAATACGCGACCATGCTGCTTGACGGTACACCTCAACAAGGAGGAAACCTGCAAATATACATGAGTGCCAACCCGGGCAAAGAATATATTGCAATTGATGGTCCGCAGAGCACCAAAGGCAATGCTCCGACATTGAATCAATCCGGGATAACCGGGTGGATGATCAATTACATCTCCAAGGATTGTAAAGATCCGGCCAAGGCGATTCAAATTTTCACATATTTGCTCAGTGAAGAAGGACAGACACTTATGAATTACGGGATCGAAGGGGAGACCTTCCAAACCAAGGCCGACGGTAGTGTCGAATTACTGCCAGCAGTGAAAGACATGCAACTGAATAACGCAGATCAATTCAAAAAGGATTATCGGATGGGTGAGTTTATGTTCTTCGGCCATGATCGTCACAAAGCACTCAGTGCAGATGCTTTTCCGGAAGCGATTAAACAGATGCAGGAGTGGGGCAAAGGCAAGCTGAAACCACACTTCATTCTGGAAAACATTAGTCCGGACCAAGGTACTCCTGAAGCTCGTGCGTTGTCAGCAATCAATACGAAATGGAATACGACACTGGTCAGCATGGTGCGGTCCAAAGATGATGCATCGTATGACAATGCATTGGCTGCTTACAAGTCATTTTTGGGTGAAAACCGCTGGGAAGAGATTGTGAAGGTACGAAGTGAAAAGATGAACTTGAACAAAGAGAAACTAGGTATTCAATAATAGAAAAATGAAATATGAAATATGAAGGAGAATCTTATGACTACATTCAAAATGTACAAATCCACAGGAGAAGATGAATTATTTGTATCCGTGTCCTCGGATCAATGGCAACCTCTTGCCCCTGAACTGGAGACAACCACCATCCATCTGAATGATCAGCTAACGTATCAGGAGATGGACGGATTTGGTGCTTCTTTTACGGATTCATCTGCCTATTTGATCAACCAGATCTTGAGTGAGGAGCAGCGGGAAGAGGTTATGACCCGGCTGTTCCATCCTGAGAAAGGTATTGGGCTCTCGGTCATACGTAATCCGATGGGCGCTTCGGACTATGCGAGAACGGTATACAGTTATAACGATATGCCAGAACAGCAGACAGATCCAGAATTAACCCGGTTCAGTATTATGCATGATGAAGAGGACGTTATTCCGTTAACGCAAAAGGCGTTAGCATTGAATCCTGAACTGAAACTGTTTGCTTCACCATGGAGTGCTCCCGGCTGGATGAAAACGAGCGGATCGATGATTACCGGACAATTGAATACGGAATGGTATCCTGTTTATGCCGAATATTTCGTGAAATACATTCAAGGGTATAGAGAGCATGGATTACCGATCCATGCCATCACACCACAGAATGAGGCGCTTTATGAACCAGGGCATTATCCCGGTATGTTGATGCCGGCTGAAGCGCAAGCGGAATTTATCAAAAACCATCTCAAACCAGCCTTTGTTCGTAACGATATTCAAACCAAAATTCTCTGTTACGATCATAACTGGGATCAACCGGACTATCCACTTACTGTGCTGGAACAAGTGGGAGAGGCAGTGGACGGCGTAGCCTGGCACTGGTATGGGGGTGATGCATCTGCTCAAACAAAGGTATACGAAGCCTTTGCAGGCAAAGAAGTACATTTCACCGAAGGCTCAGGTGGGGAGTGGATCCCGCCATTTGAACAAGCCTTCTCGAATGTGATGAGAACGGGGATTCAGATTCTGCGCAATTACAGCAAGTCGTTGGTACTTTGGAATATGGCACTGGACGAGAACAATGGGCCTACGGTTCCTGGTTTTGGCCGCAGTACGTGCCGTGGTATCGTGCAAGTGAATCAGCAGACGAAGGAGCTTAAGTATACACTCGATTATTATGCCTTGGCACACTTTAGTGCCTTGATTCGTCCAAAGGCTGTTCGCATTGAATCAACGTCCAGTGATCATGCGATCTGTTCCGTGGCTTTCAAAAATGTAGACGGTTCCGTCGCACTAGTCCTCTTCAATGATGGAGATGGGACGGGTAACGTACAGGTCAAGCTGCGTGACGATACATTGATGAAGTTTCAGCTGGAAAGCAAGAGTGCCTTGTCTGTATTAATCAAAGGTTGATCAATGGATGAAGTTATAAATAGGTTTCATCAGAAACGAAAGCAAAAGAAGCGACGTCCGGAGAATACATGGACATCGCTTCTTTTGCTGACATTACCTGTGGATGGATCACCTTATAAAGGTTGAATGGCAAGATTGGGCGTTCCACTACTCTCATCAACGAACAGAATATATTGATTGCCAGCGGTCCCCGTTAAGACTAGACCGGGTTGACCTGCAACACCAGGATTGTAATACCTGAGCTGCTGTACAATCGGCAGAGCTACTGGAAGCACTGGTTGATTAAGTGCCATTAATTGTGTAGTAGCCTTGACGCTGTCTCCAGCTTCAATAACACCGCCTACACCCAGATTATTAACGATAGAGGAGCTGGCATTGATTTGGAGGCTGCCTGCTACGGTCTGGCTACCATTGACCTGTAGATCAACGCCAATGGTTTCATTACCATTGACTTGCAGATCCTGATTAATGGTCTGATTACCGGTGACAAGGATACTATCAAATGTTGGCAATGAGATCATCTCCTATATAGTATTCTTATATTCTATGAGGACAAGATTTGAACCGACCCGGGTGACTACACATTATATGTACGAGATAAAGCCCGTTTTACATGATGAGCCAGTGAAGCCATTAATAGAAGAAACCATGCCACTATTTCGTGCATATTGTAGCCAGAGAATGTTTTCGTACGGAACGGGAGGGTTTGCTATCCGAAAGAAGTCCAAAATGCAGGTTAAGTCTATAAAAAAGAATCGTTCAGTTCACGATGCAAACCGGTTATTTCTGAGACAGATGCATGCAGTACTGAACAGAAAACTCAAATCCATGCGCAAACATATGGCAGTACAGCAGTCGGATCTCAAGCAACAATGGTTAAAAATGATGCAGGAGGAACATGCAACTAATCGAGTAAAGTCCAAAGTGATCTATAAGGAGTTAAATGTGCTTCTGATTACACCGTGTAATGACCGGGAAATGTCATCACATTGTGTACTGATTGAACATAGCCTTAAACATCTCGTGAGGCATGTAAATGAGATTAAATATATAGAATCCGTTTCAGCCAGTCTGTCTGCTATGGAGGTTGACCTGATTCTGATTGTTGGAAGTGATGAACAATTGCCGAATGAGAATATCACAGCTCTAAAAGAATCCACCGCCAAAAAAGCAATTTGGTTGTCTCCGAATCAAAATGGAAGTCAGAGCGAAGCCATATTGCCATGGTTTGATCACGTGTTTGTGCAGCATTCATGGTCAATAAGTGACCAGTTGCATCTGGCAGGCTCTGCTCTTAATGAACTATTAATGCCCCCTGATCCCCATATTTTCTGTCCGCAAGCTGTTCCCCCGGAGTATGAATCGGATGTTTATATCATCGGGGATGCAGAACCGGGTAGCATCATCACAACTTTTGCCAAATCGGGTCTTCTGGATAACAAAAACGTTCGGGTGGACGGGAAGGGGTGGACTCCGCTTGGGAATTTCTATCCCGTTCAAAGACATGAAGCTCGTCAGATGTTGTATAACGGAAGCAAACTGGTCATTCATAGTGGAGAATCAATCAAACATTTGATGGAAATTGCCACATGCGGGACGTTTCAGCTCATAGGGCCATCGCTGAATCAGAGTAACATGGTAGACCTTGGTATCTTTCAGCAATACACTTCCGGTGAAGAACTCATTCAGAAGTTTGAATATTACTGGCAGAATATTGATGCAAGAAGACTGGCCGCTAGCCATGCTCTGGCATACATGAAATACAATCAATCCCATCTGCAAAAAACACTGCGACTGTTGGATATCATTTTTATATAACCATCAAGAATCTCAGGGTGTATGCTGTATCATGTTGCTCCATTGGAGGCGTTCTGATTGAAGGTAATTGCTCTGCATCTACCCCAGTTTCACCGGATTGAGGAGAATGACCGTTGGTGGGGGGAAGGTTTTACTGAATGGACCAATGTAAAAAAAGCCACTCCTCTATATTCGGGTCATCATCAGCCGAACCAGCCATTTCAGGGGAAATATTATGATCTTTCCGATCCAAATGTGCGAAAGTGGCAAGCAGAAACAGCTAACCAGCATGGCATTTATGGATTTTGTTATTATCATTACTGGTTCAAAGGCAAACGATTGCTGGAAAAACCGGTGAATGAAATACTGAGCAGTGGAGAGCCTGATTTTCCATTTTGTTTGTCTTGGGCCAATGAAACATGGACAAGAAAATGGGATGGCCAGGAATCGGACATTCTCATGGCCCAGAACTATGGGGATCAAGATGATTGGGAAGAGCATTTTAAATATCTGGTAAACGTATTTAAGGATAAACGATATATTCGAGTCGAAGATAAACCGCTATTTCTGATCTATCGGCCAGCAAGCATTCCTCGATGTGAGGAAATGATACAGTTTTGGCGTGAATTGGCTCTGGAGCATGGCCTGAAAGGGATCCATTTTGTGCAGACCATTGGCGGGTTCCCTACATTTAATCATCAGATCTTTGATGCAAGTATGGAATTTGAACCACATTACACGTTTGCACATGGACATATGAATGGAATCTGGATCGAAATGAACATTGAGGGTCGGCAGCATATTGCTGTGAATTACGACAAAGTATGGTCCTCCATTCTGGAACGAACACCTCATCGTAACGGAGAAATGATCTATCCAGGTGCTTTTGTCAATTGGGATAATACACCGCGAAGAGGCGTTGACGGCCAGAGTACGCTAGGGTCAACCCCAGAGAAGTTTGGGATATATCTGGCGAGGCAGATGGAGAGAGCGAGGACAGTGTACAATAGTGAATATCTCTTTGTTAACGCCTGGAATGAATGGGCGGAAGGGGCATATCTTGAGCCGGATCAAAAATATGGTTACGCTTATTTGAGAGAACTCAAAAAAGTAATCCAGCAAGAGTTGTTGAACAGAAACAAGTCTGAGGGAGGGAGTTCCGAATGAGGGAACTCTCTCTTAATTATGCTTGTTCATAAACCCTGTTTCGTAGTCAGTACTGTTGTTTGTCTACGGTACTCCGTAGGTGTGAGCCCTGTATGCTTTTTGAACTGTCTGGAGAAATAGTACAAATCACTGAAACCGAGATGCTCTGCGATGGCAGTGATTGTGTTCGGGGTGCAGGTCAGTAATTCCTTGGCTTTATCGATTTTTTTGCCAGTAATGTAGAGGATCGGAGGAAGGCCAATCTGCTGCTTGAAGAATCGAATGAAATAATTCGGATGCATGTAGGCGATCTGGGCCAGATCCTGAACTGAAATATTCTCTTCAATGTTGGAATCAATGTAAGCCAGAATGGTGGATAGCTTCTCCATAACCGGTACGTTAATAAAAGAGATCTGATCCAGATCGAGATTCATTATATAGTGGGACAGTAACTCGGTCAGTTTGCTCTTGGCCATCATATGGGCATAGACTGAGTCGGATTTTGCATATGCAAGGATACTGCTGAAAATCCCCTGAATCAACTCAGGTTGATCCAACGTGCAGCTATTCGGAAATTTCAGAATTTGGAACAAATTGATTCCTCCAACCTTTGCACTAAAGTGACACCAATATTTGAGAAAAGGACGGTCATTAATGGCAGAGTAGGATTGTTTGATTCCTTCCGGCATTAAAATAAGCTGATTAGGCGTAGGGTAAAACTCTTCGTTCCCAATCTTGAGCCAGCCTTCACCTTCACATATGAAATAAAACTTGCTGTAATCGGGTGTATAATCCAGATCTCTCCAATCGATGTCGCAACGATTATAATTGACCATGAATAATTCAACTTGCAGATTGGACAGATAGTTTGTAAGCAACGTTTGGTGGTTCATGTTATTCATCTCCATACAAGGTTAGTATTGTCCATCTAAAAGTTAGTGTTCTGCATGTTTAACCTGTGGCCTTAACACTACAATACAAGTGCAGACGATAACGGAGGGAATGAGAACAGTTCATGGACAAAAATGAATATTTGCAACAGATCGAAGCAACAATTGAGAACGGTAAATTTAAGGACAACTGGAGTTCGCTCAGCGCTTTCCAAGTTCCAGAATGGTACCCAAAAGCGAAATTCGGTATATTCATCCACTGGGGGCTGTATTCCGTCCCAGCTTATGATAGCGAATGGTATTCGCGAAATATGTATATTCAAGGCTCCAAGGCTTATGAACATCACCTTGCGGTGTATGGACCTCATAAAGACTTTGGCTATAAAGACTTCATCCCGATGTTTCGTGCAGAGAAGTTTGATGCCGATGAATGGGCAACTTTATTTAAACAGGCCGGAGCCAAATATGTTATGCCTGTAGCTGAGCACCATGATGGTTTTCAGATGTACAAGAGCTCTATCTCTCACTATAACACATATGAAATGGGCCCCAAACGAGATATTCTGGGCGAGATGAAGGTTGCATATGAGAAGCAGGGATTAACCTTATGTGTATCGTCCCACCGTGCGGAGCATTGGTTCTTCATGTCTCACGGGAAGGAATTCGAGTCAGATATTCAAGAGCCCCTGAAACGTGGTGATTTCTATTGGCCTGCCATGCCAGAACCGGATCATCATGATCTGTATGGTTCGCCTCCGACCGAGGAGTATCTGGAAGACTGGTTGATTCGTTGCTGTGAACTGGTAGATCAATATCAGCCCAAGGTCTTCTATTTCGATTGGTGGATTCAAACGGTTGCATTCAAACCCTATTTGAAGAAATTTGCGGCCTATTATTATAACAAAGGCGAAGAATGGGGCGAGCCTGTTGCGATCAATTATAAACATGAGGCCTATATGTTTGGCAGTGCCGTTCCGGATGTGGAGCGCGGACAGTTCGCTGATCTCAAGCCTTATTTCTGGCAAACGGATACGGCTGTCGCTAAAAACTCATGGTGTTATACGGAAAATAATAACTATAAAACGGCCGAGGAGATCATTCGGGATCTCGTCGATATTGTAAGCAAGAACGGAAATCTTCTGCTGAACATTGGCCCCAAAGCAGACGGCAGTATACCGGATGAAGATCGCGACATTTTGCTGAGCATCGGCAAGTGGCTTGAAGTGAATGGAGAAGCCATCTATGACACGACATTCTGGCGTACGTTTGGCGAGGGTCCAACCGAGGTGAAGGAAGGGCAATTTACGGATGGGGATACCAAGGCGTTTACGAGTGAAGATATACGGTTTACGATAAAAGAAAGCAGTCTGTATGCCACAGTCCTTGCCTACCCGGATAACGGAGTGATTCACATTAAATCGCTGAAGGAAGGTTCTCATCATTTCCAAGGCGTTATTCAAGACATTCAAGTACTTGGACACGAAGAAAAACCGCAATGGGAGAGAACTACGGACGCACTGACAATCACAACGACAACTGTGAAGAGTAATGCACCGATTGTTTTCAAAATTGAATTGGATTAATCTCAAAGATCATTCTCAATACGGTTATTATTAAAAGGGCGCATCCAGGAGTATTGTTCTCATTGGATAGCGCTCTTTGGTTTGTTTAACTTTTGCAGTAATAATCAATATTCTGCAATGACTTACACTCTTCTCCGGGTTCGAGCGGTAGACAGGCGAGACTTGATACCTCGTTTTTTGAATAATCGAGGTGTCTTTCGTTTGCGTTTAACTGCACGATTCGGGTTGTGACGGGAAGTTTTCTTATTAATGGGTTGTGGTGTTGATGGACGTATGGGGAGTTCACATGGTTCCTCCGGTGATTTTTTCAACGCTGTGTAGTTAACAGGCAAGATATTCAATGCCCGCATCGTACGGGGAATTACCTCGTTCATGAACACGGCAAGTTCCCGCTCACGAATGTCCGTCCATTCCGAAATCCCAAGCAGAATATCATCCACATAGCCGGGGTGACATACAATCTCAGTGGTTCCTTCTTGCAGCTTAAACAAATGATGAAGCAGTCGCTGCAAACCTTCATTGTCTCCATAAGTATCCAACAATATCATCTCGGTCATTCGGGGGACAGGCGCTTGGGGAATGGAATGAACGATCTGAGATTTGCGGAGTGGTACATTTTCCCGAATGGCTTTTTCCGCCATAATTTGATATATCATGGGATCGTTCTGATGCAGCAAATGATGGGCATCCAAATGTGTAGGGTAACGAAAGGCTTCTATAAACCGATTCCATTGTGCATCAAGTTCTTTGATGATATCAGCGGGATCTCGTACATATACACTATTTCCGTTATGAAAAGAACCATCTTTTTTCACTAAAGAAGATACGCTTCCCGGATCGCAAACAGGGCATCCGTAGGTGAGGTTGAAATGCAAACCGATCCCGAAATCAGGTAGCGACTGTGCAGCATGCACTGCATGATCAAAGCCAGGCATATTGACCATCATCGAAGTACTCGTAATTCCTCCTGATTGATAAGCTTTAATAATGCCTTCGTTAATGGCAGGTGACAATCCAAAGTCGTCTGCATTAATAATTACTTGCCTGCTCATGTCCAGTGATCCCCCTCCCTCGGATTGAAAAAATCGAATAGTATCTAGCTAATATATTAAAGGAACAAACAAGGGGATCGTACATTCACACAGGTTTGCTAAAAATCTTGCTCTTATCAAATCAATACATGACCGTTTCGTCGAATGTGTCAAATTCAGTCTAAACACTGCAAAGTAAGGATGTATGTCCATCCCTGGGGAGAAATATTCAGTTCATATTGCGAATATAATTCACGTAAGTGCTGTCAGTATGGCTCAAACAGACTTGGTATGAAGTAATCTCAGCTGCACAATATCGCGGAAGCACAATGGCGTTATGGGTATGTTTACTCGGACTCACTAAGGAGGCGATTCCGTCAGATGAAGCCAAAAAAACGTATAAAATTTGGTGGAAACATATTTAAGAAAAATAGAGGAGGAGAGGAACATCACAAGTGCTTTGAAATCGAAGCGGAATTGCTTTTCAAGCTGATTGGCGAGTTGAAAGGAGCCATTGTACAGGTTTTTGCCAATCCGACTTCACACAATGTTTCGCTTCTGATCGAGGTGTTGCGTAAATTACTGGCCCTGATTCATCACTCGGATTTGAAAAAGGGAACCCGCGCAGACCTCGAAGCAGTCTTGGAGCTCACAATTGTATCTGCAGAGGCTGTTCCATTCTCTCCAATTAGTGTGGCGACCAATTTGCAACAATTGCTGGATGTGCTACTCTCTGTTATTTTACAGGGAAATATCGATTCGGCTGAAAAAGATCAACTGGTCATTTTGATTCGGGCGACTGAATTGGCTATTACTACAGGGCTAAGAAACATTGGGAGTCAAGGTCCGGCTGGACCTGCAGGGCCTGCGGGTCCTCAGGGCGTACCTGGACCACAAGGCCCGGCAGGCCCTGCCGGACCTCAAGGTAGTGCAGGACCTGCTGGTACACCGGGAACAGCAGGTGTCACGGGTGCTACCGGCGCAACGGGTGCGGCAGGCCCTGCGGGTGGTGCAACAGGAGCGACAGGTGCAACGGGGAGTACTGGAGCTGTTGGTGCAGCAGGTGTTACAGGAGCAACAGGTGATCCTGGTGTAGCGGGTGCCACGGGAGTCACAGGTGATGCGGGTGCAGCCGGAATTGCGGGAGTAACCGGGGCTACAGGTGCCACAGGTGATACGGGACTTACCGGCGCAACCGGGATTACGGGAGTAACTGGCAGCACTGGCGTAACAGGCGCTACGGGTTCGGGAGCTATTATACCGTTTGCTTCTGGCGGACCTGCCATATTGACAACCATTGCTGGTGGACTGGTAGGAACGACAAGTCTCATCGGTTTCGGAAGCTCGGCAACCGGAGTCAGCATTCTGGGTGGCACGATTGATTTGACGGGGACGGTTGTCGGCCCACTCATTAACTTTGCGTTCTCTGCCCCACGTGATGGCGTGATCACTTCCATCGCGGCCTATTTTAGTACCACAGCAGCCTTGGCCTTGGTCGGTTCAACGGTGACCATCACCGCGCAATTATTCAGTTCACCTACTCCGGATAATGCATTCACTGCGGTACCAGGGGCCATCGTTACACTGGCGCCGCCACTCACAGGTATTATTGCTTTGGGAAGCATCTCCAATGGCATAACAACCGGATTGGCGATACCGGTGACAGCAGAGACACGTCTTCTGCTCGTATTCTCCGCGACGGCAACTGGACTCAGTCTTGTGAATACCGTTGTTGGCTATGCAAGTGGTGGCGTAAACATTACATGATGCGATATACATTTTGATCTGGGGCCGATTCAATCGTTTCTTTCAAAATCATAAAGTAACCCCATGACTCATGAGAGCCATGGGGTTTGAACTTTTTATAAATAGCTGTGATATCTGTTACTATCAAGCATTAGTAGTAAATGTCATAGCTTCCACCATAACTATTTGGTGAGTAAGCTACAATTTTATGATAACCATACAAGTTACCAAGTGTAATGCTTTTCGTTCCAAAATCAGACACGATTACTCTTCCACTTCCCTTCAGATTTCCACTCATATCTTCAACATTAAACACATATTCCCCTGTTGTAAGAGGATTAAATCTAAAGGTGACACTTCCACTCAAGTATATATCGGTACTGTATCCTCCATTGAAATATTCTCTTATGGGATTTTGAACAAAAATATTAATATCTTGTGCTTGGGACTGTTGTTGAGTCTGAACTTCCTGGGAGGAAGGGGGAGTTACCGTATGAGCTTCATCAGCGAATACCGCTGGAACAGATGCTAAAAGCATCGCCATGGAAGAAAGAGCTGCAATTGCTGTTTTTTGATATTTTTTCACAATCAAACATCTCCTTATGGTATATAAAATTTAAAATAGAGTAGAGTTCGTACTTGTCACAAAGACAAAAGATCAATAGAGCAGTAGCTTTCCTCACAGTCATTTCCTAGGATGAGAGTAAGGTTGATCTGGCGCCAAATGTATGTTACAAGATAATCGTACATTTTATTCCAAATATATACAATAACGTTTGCAGGATTTTCTATGCTTACTTTTGTTAAATATATACTTTATTCATATATAGTTCAGAAATTAACATTTATTAGATCGAATGATTACGGAGAAGAGCCCCGCGATTCAAACGCACGATGAACGAAAAAGGTAACAGCAGGATAGATGTCTACTTGACCTCTTGGTTTGAATAGTAACCTTGACCTTCAAAAAGTAGTTTCATAGAACTACTAAATTTGATCATTTAGCAGAATGGAATGCATAATTGCGAAAAAATAGTATGAACGCGTAAGCGACATGAGACACATAAAAGCATTTAATAGGCTTATTTTCTATATTTTTCAATAAAAGTGCTTGTATATATCGAATAATGATTCTATACTATACCAATAAAATCCAATTAAATTCCTAATTGACTATTATATGTAATTTAAATATTTGCACACTTACTCGAATCACGATCGAAAGTCATATTCACCACTCCTTAGAAAGCGTTCTGCTAACGCTCCTGATTACCCTTCCATATGAATGCTTATAGACATTCACTCTCGTCGCATAACTCAAACATCCAACCTATTACACTCGCGTCTTAACCCTTGAGGTATCAAATCTCCTAAACTTCCAAGTGAAAAAACATAGATGAATCGGTGTGTCTCTTCTGACTCATACTGTCCCTAATTCCCTAACCAAACCTGTAAAGGAGGTGAGGCTTTATGTGAAATCCAGGGCGTTTATTCCGTCCGTAATCAAGGTTAGTCTACCGTTTTATTCTGCAGAGAAGGGCATATGTACCAGACTAAATTACAAAACCGGGTAAAGGGAGTGGAAAAGTTTGATAAAGATTAATCGGTTACGCAAGCCCATCTCTATAGGGCTCTCGCTTCTCCTTGCATTTTCGATCATTCATCCGGTTTCAGCTGAAAACTCCACATCATCCAAATTGGATATGAAATCTGGACTTGCCAAAGTTTCGGAGGCTAAAGTAAACGCCAAGTTGACCAAAGAATTTGAAGGTAGTGAATATGTTACCTATCTGGTGAAAATGAAGGAACAGGTGGATACAGCAGCAGTCTCCAAGCAGGCCCTGGAAAAGGCGACTATCGCCAAACAAACGCCTTCAGCCACAAAGCTGTCCGTTCGGAATTCAGTCGTCAGTTCTCTGCGAGAAACGGCCTCACGTACACAATATCCATTGGAAACTTATCTGGAAAAGGAAGTTGACTTGGGCAAGGTCAAAGAATATAAAAGCTATTTTATTGTCAATTCACTGGCAGTGACGAGTACCAAAGAAGTCATGGAACAGATTGCGCTGCTGCCTGAGGTAGAGAAGATTCTACCGAATGAGACACGATACTTACAGAAAGCCGAAGTGAGTAAAGAACCGGCGAGTGCGGCACCAGCCAAAGATGCTGTGCAAACGCCAGCAGCTAAAGACGCTTCAGTCGGAGTCAAAGATAAAGAGCCTGCTGCAAAGGACAAGCTTGCAACAGAGAACGTGGAATGGAACCTGGATTACATCAATGCGCCAGCCGTATGGGATCGGGGCATCGATGGAACGGGGATTGTCGTTGCCAATCTCGACAGCGGTGTGGACTATACCCACCCTGCGCTTCGCAGCAAGTGGCGGGGACTGGATGCTTCGGGCAATATTGTTGATCCCGAACTGAGCTGGTATGATCCACACAGTAATGCTTCGCTTCCTGCGGACGGAGACGGACATGGTACTCATACAATGGGGACGATGGTTGGCTCGGAACCAGATGGTACCAATCAGATCGGGGTTGCTCCCGGTGCGAAGTGGATAGGTGTACGGATATTTAATCCGGAAACAACAGATGCCATTATTCTGGATGGCGGACAATGGTTGATCGCACCGGTGGATGCAGAAGGTAATCTGCACCCTGAACTTGCACCGGATGTCGTCAACAACTCATGGGGCGGAGGCGCAGGACTGGATGAATGGTTCCGGCCGATGGTGCAAGCCTGGCGTGATGCTCAGATTTTCCCGGAATTCTCTGCAGGAAATGTGAGACTGGGTAACCCGGGCGGACCTGGTTCTGTTGCTAACCCGGCCAACTATCCTGAAAGTTTTGCTACAGGAGCAACGGATATCAACGGAAATCTGGCTTCGTTCTCCCTGCTGGGTCCATCTCCGTATGGCGAGATCAAACCGGAAGTATCTGCCCCTGGTGTCAATATCCGTTCAGCAGTTCCGGGTGGTGTCTATGAGGGAGGCTGGAACGGAACGTCAATGGCAGGCCCGCATACCACTGCACTTGCTGCACTCCTGCTTCAGGCCAACCATTCCCTTACGGTGGATCAGCTGGAGCAGATCATTACAGATACGGCCACACCGAGAACAGATAGTCAGTATCCGACATCTCCTAATAACGGCTACGGTCACGGCATTATTAATGCGCTTGATGCTGTGGGTTCTGTACTCGAAGGAATCGGCACAGTATCCGGCAGAGTCGTTACAGCCGGAGATGATCTGGAAGAGCCGGTACTGGAACACACACCTGTCAATTCAGCCTTTACAGGCATTGATATTCCATTAACGGCTCATGTGACAGATAACGTCGCGGTAGTCTCCGTCGAGGCTTTTGCCAAAACGACAGGTACCAACCAGTACGTCTATCTGCCGATGAATCGGATTGCCGGAGATAGTAAAGATGGAACTTACACAGCAACCATTCCTGCCTTTCTCATTGAGCCACAAGGTGTGGAGTATTATATCCGCGTGAATGACTATGGCAATAACGGATTCGATAGTCAGGTATACAAGGTGGCTGTCTCCAATGGTGTTCAACCCGGATATCTTCAGGATTTTGAAGAAGATCAGCTGGGCTTCACCACTGGCGGTACGGGAAGTACATGGGTATGGGGAGCACCAAGCAGTGGTCCTGGAAGTGCATACTCCGGTGAAAAGGTGATTGCAACCAACCTGCAAGGTACTTATCTGGCGAATAGCAATGCATATCTGCTTGCGCCGCCAATTGATCTTACTGAGAGCCCGGAAGGCGCGTTATTGTCTTTCAAACACTGGTATGATCTGGAGAATAACATCGACTTTGGCAAGGTATATATCGCTTCCGAGGATAGCGATTATGTGTTCGAAGAGTTGTTAAGCTTCACGGGTACGGGTGGTAACTGGAAAAAACAATATGTGGACCTTCGCGCATACGCGGGTCAGCAGGTATTTGTCAAATTCAATCTGACCAGTGATAACTCGGTGCAAAAGGCTGGTTGGTATATTGATGATTTCGCAGTTGAAGAATTGGATGAGCTTGCACCGGGAGCTCCTGCGGGATTGACTGCAACTGCTGATATTCTGGGCAACGTAGCCTTGAACTGGACTGGAGCGAGTGATGAGGATCTCGAATCCTATGTCGTATATCGTTCCACAACCGCAGGTACAGGTTATGAAGCTATTGGAAGCACGACAGGAACAACGTTTACGGATACAACTACAGTTACGGATTCGACCTATTACTATGCCGTTGCTGCACTGGATTATAGTGGAAATGAAAGTGACAAGTCTAATGAGGCCTCCATTACAGTGGAGGTGCCTGAGGATATCTACATCGATCACTTCGACGGCAGTGATGATAATGGCTGGACTCATTCGGGAACCAAAGATGAGTGGGAACGCGGCATTCCGGTAACGGGACCTGCCAGCGCCGTTTCTCCGCCGAATGTGTGGGCGACTGATCTCGACAATACGTACGAGAATGGATCCAACTATTCGCTCGTATCTCCGGTCATCGATTTGACGGATGTATCCGAAGGAACACTCACGTTTAATCATTGGTATGAGATTGAGAGCGGATACGATTATGGATATGTGGAAGTCACCAAAGATGGTGGGACAACATGGTCAGAACTGGGCAAATTCTCACATAGTACAAACGGTAAACAATGGACACCGGTATTTTATGATCTGGATACACTTACAGGCAATGAAGTACAATTCCGGTTCCGTCTGACTTCAGACAACAGTGTTGTGAAAACAGGTTGGTTCATTGATGATTTCCGTGTACTGGGTGTTGCGGTGGAGACGGTTACAGAGGACAATGCCGTCGTGCTTAACAGTGACAAACCAAAACCGTCCTATGATAACCCATGGTACAAAATTACGCGGACAGACAAAGCGGAATTCAACAAAACGAAGCAACAACAACCGGAAGTCGAAAAACCAGGCACAGGTTCGGTTAATCCACAAAGCCTGCCTGCAAGTGCAACGGTTACCGTACTGGAAACCGGACGTTCGGTGAAAACGGATTCGGCTACAGGCAAGTACAGCTTCACACACGTAGCAGGTGATTACACATTAAAAGCTGAGGCATATGGATATTATCCTCGTACCCAGCAGGTGACAATCACCGATGGCAGTGGAGCCAAAGCCAACTTTAATCTGGAGGCAATCCCGCATGGACAGATTGAAGGTGTAGTAACGGATGAGCGGACAGGACAACCACTGGCTGATGCTTCCGTTCTCGTGGTGGAAGATGCGAATGTAGGTGAAGTTCACACAGGTTCAGATGGCAGCTTCGTTATTCAGGTATTGGAAGGAAGCTACACTCTATCCATCCGGGCTGCGGATTATTACAGTAAGACGGTTACTGTGACTGTACCTGGTAATGGTACGGCAGAGGCGAATGTTGCCTTGAAGCCGTTCATCGGTTTTCCAGGGGAAATTGCTTATGATGATGGAACAGCAGAGAACGCACGAGCTTTTAACGCTGCGGATAACGCTTGGGCAGTTCGAATGACACCAGAGCTGGAGACCGCACAACTGACGGGTGCATCGTTCCGCTTCTGGAACACCGAATGGCCTGTACCTGGAGGTACAGCGTTCCAATATGCCGTCTATGATGCATCGGGTGCTGGCGGAGCTCCGGGACGACAACTAGCTGGACCATTTGACGGTACTGCACTTCGTAACGATCAATGGACAACCGTTGAATTCCCGGAACCGGTCATTGTAACGGGTGATTTCTATATCGTGTATGTACAGAGCTTAGCTGGAACTAGCGCTCCGGGACTCGCTACCGATGAGGATGGTCCAAATGCAGGTCGAAGCTGGCAGCGAGTAGGTGGGGCGTGGAGCACTTCACCTGCAGAAGAAGGTAACTACATGATTCGTGCAGTTGTGAGATATCCGGTAAATGCACCTGTGCTCACAGCACCTGCGAACACATATACGAATCAATCAACTTTCACCGTGTCGGGAACCTCTCCGGCATCCGGCGCTCAGATTAAGATCTACAACGGCAAAGATCTGGCTGGTACAACAACTGTCGCAAATGGGAAGTTCTCATACGGTGTGAAACTCCGTTCTGGGATTAATGCGATTACGGCCGAGGCTGTGGTGGACGGAAAAACAACCGACCGTTCACTGCCCGTTGTCATCATTTTGGATCAAACCAAACCACAGTTGACCATCACGAGCCCGACGGAAGGAAGCCGGATCAACACGGAAGTTGTTCATGTAACAGGTAATGTCGTGGAACAATTCCTCGATAAGTTGACTGTTAACGGACAAACCGTACAAGTGGGCAAAGACAGAAGCTTCAGTCATCGTGTATTGGTTAACGAAGGCGAGAACACGATAACCATTACAGCAACCGATCTTGCTGGCAACAAAACAACGGTAACCCGCACTGTATACGTGGAAACGGCGTTGCCAGAACTTACGAATATTACGCCAGCTGAAGATGTTCGAATCACATCAGGGGAGAGTGTCACCGTATCGTTTGACAGTAAACCTGGACTGCAAGCATCTTTCCGGATTCAGTTACCGCTGAATCTAAATGCCCCAGGGGCAGGAGAGATTCCATTGGTGGAGACTGAGCCAGGTCGTTACACGGGTACGTACACAACACCTTCAACCCTTGTTCTTGAGGGTGGAGTCATTGTAATTCGTGCTCAGGATGCAGCTGGCAACAAAGTAGAAGCCGAAGCAGCTGGACGATTGTTCGTCAGCGCAGCACAGGAACAATCCAATCCAGAACCAGATTCGAGTCCTGAAGTGGACGAATCCAATGAACCTGCTCCATCGTCTGCTGAGGGTCTTCAACCTTAATTATTTCAAAGTATGTCATGGAAGATAACTGTATTTAGCACATTGAAGCAAGAAGCCGATAAGCCGAGGTATCCTGGCTTGTCGGCTTTTTGTTATATCCTCTTTTCATAGCTGACGCCTAAGATTAGTTCGAGCAAAATGCATATACTGCATGGTTTGCAGCATTAGGATTAACAAATACGATGACAGGAGGAGTGAACTGTGGGAGTTGATGCAGTACAACGATCCCAACCGTTACGAAGTAAATGGCTCAAAACCAAAATGTTGCTGAATAACTCGGCGATCAAACCATTTATCCCTGATACACAACGATATAGCCAATCCAACTTGAAGACCATGCTGGAGAAATATAGGATGGTATATGTCAAACCCGAGATAGGCACCTTTGGAATGGGAGTCATTAAAGCTGAAATGCACAATCAGCACCACTTCGCCTACCAGATTGGTCAAAAGCGTCTGACGTTCAACAGCTTTGAGTCATTCTATCGAAGCCTGACCCATCGAATTAAGCAAAAAAGCTATCTCATTCAACGAGGTATCCATCTGCTGCAACATAATAACAGGCGCTTTGACATTCGGGTAATGGTTCAATTAAATCTCGGGCAGGCGTGGGAAGCGACAGGGGTCATAGGCCGACTGGGTCATCCAAAGAAAATTGTGACCAACTACCATAGCGGTGCGAAGCCAATGAGCATTCATACGTTGTTGAGATCCCATGCCTCTGACAATCGGATTAACGAATTGATCCAGGAGATGAATCACCTGGGCATCCATATCGCTCGGCACATGCGGAAGAAATACACGCGTTTGAGAAGCATTGGGGTGGATATCGGGCTTGATCGAAGTCTGACTCCATGGATTATTGAGGTAAACGCGAAGCCAGATCCCTATATATTCAATCAGTTAAAGGACAAGACAATGTATCGCAAGGTGATTCGATATTATCGTCAGAACGCACTATAATGAATGACGATGTCAAAGCGAATTCAGAAAATCATGTGAAAATAAATATGTGAAAATGAAGCATCCATCGGGATGCTTTTTCTTTTGCTTGCATATGACAGCAGGGAAGTCGTCTCCTTTCTTCACATTAATGATATAACATGATATATTAGGATGTAGAACATGAGAAGTATGGGTATTTATGGAGGTGCTTGTATTGGGGAAAGACTCGGCATCCAAGCCGATGTATGAACAGATCTTTGAATCCTTGCGCGAACGGATACAGCTTCATCAATATCAAGTGGGTGAGCGTGTTCCTTCGGAGAAGGAATTATGTGATGAATTTGGAGTTAGCCGGATTACGACGAAAAAAGCGCTTGAGATGTTGGCGAGTGAACAATTGATTGTACGTCAGCCGGGACGGGGTTCTTTTGTAGCCGACACGGCAGAGGGTATGCAGGAAAGACCTAACAGACCTGCTCCGCATGGTGCGGTTAAAGATCCAGAGAAGAAGCTGCTCATTGGTCTGGTCATTACCAACTTCAGTGATATGTATGGTACAGAACTGTTATATGGCATGGAAGAAGCTTCACGAGAGCATGATTGTTTTCTCGTACTTAGACGATCCTTCGGGATTCCCGAGCAGGAGGAACGCAGCATTCAGGAACTGCTGGAACTGGGTGTGGACGGATTGATCATTTTCCCTGCACAGGGTGAATATTTCAGCGATGAGATTCTTAAACTGGTCGTGAACAAATTCCCGTTTGTTCTGATTGACCGGTATCTGAAAGGCATTCCAGCTTCTTCGGTCAGTACGGATAACGTAGGGGCGGCGAGAGAAGGGATGAATTATCTGTTCCACCTGGGTCATCGACACATTGCTTTTCTTACACAGCCTCCGGCCAACACCACACCGATTGAAGAACGAATTGAAGGGATCATTGAGGCACATCATGATCAAGGTGTGCTGGTGAACAAAGAATTGTGGTTGGAATCTTTTCTTTCGACATTGCCTAGTGTGTTCGATCCTCAGGTCGAGGTCCACGATGTGGAGACACTGGTAGAACATTTGCAGAAATATCCGGAGATTACTGCACTCTTTGCTGCGGAATACCATATTGCTTTGCTAGCGGAACAGGCAGCCGATCGACTTGGTCTGAAGATTCCGGAAGATTTGTCCATCATTTGTTTTGACAGTCCAAACGCTGCCGAAGGAAGCCGTGTAACACATATGCGACAGAGTCAGTTTGATATGGGGAAACAAGCATTCGAGATGGTGCTCCAAAATATGCAGAACAACGAAATGGCAGTGAACAGGGTTGTTTTGCCTGCCCGATTGGTGAAGGGGAAATCAACGAGTATAGTGAAACAAAAGGGTTAATTTTAGCGGCCTATATTCATTGAGTGTAATCAGAGACTTCGTGAAAACGAGGTCTCTTTTTGGTATGGATAAAAAGGGAAACATCACCTTGATTGGTATATTATTTAGATTAAAAAATGATAATAACATGCTAATATACAAATAAATATATTGACATAACATTATATTCGTTTTAGGATGATGAAAGCGGTTAATAAACTGGATTACATAAGGAGGACAACATGCTGACACCCAGAGAAGATCAAGACATTTCCCCCTCGATATACGACATGATTGATCGAGTTAACAAACGTATGCCGGATTATCCGGAACTTAACCAAATGTTTAAAAACTGTTTTACCAATACGATGGCGACTACTATTCAGCGCAAAGAAGATGGAACAACTTTTGTGATTACGGGAGATATCCCTGCCATGTGGTTACGTGATTCTGCTGCACAGGTCAGACCGTATCTGGTTCTCGCTTCAGAGGATGAAGATATCGCCGACATGATCGCTGGACTGGTTGAACGGCAACTGAATTATATTCTCCTAGACCCTTATGCAAACGCTTTTAATGAGACAGAGAGTGGGAAAGGACATCAGGAAGATCTAACGCAGATGAATGATTGGATCTGGGAACGGAAGTATGAGATTGACTCTCTGGCTTATCCAATTCAGCTCAGTTATCTCCTGTGGAAGAACACGGGAAGAACAACTCAATTCAATGATACGTTCCGCAAAGCAACCCAGATTATCATGCAGTTATGGCAAGTGGAGCAGCATCATGAGACGAAATCACCCTATACGTTCCAACGTCTGGATGCGCCCGAAACCGATACGCTCAGCCGAGAGGGGCGAGGTACTGAAACAGCCTATACAGGCATGACCTGGTCGGGATTCCGTCCCAGCGATGATCGCTGTGAATATGGTTATCTGATTCCATCCAATATGTTCGCTGTTGTGGCGCTGAGATATCTACAGGAAATTGCCGAAGTCGTGTTCGAGGATAAAGGGCTGTTAGCAACTGCTCAGCAGTTGGAGGAACAGATCAACCAAGGTATTCAGGATTATGGTACTGTCGAACATCCGGAATATGGCACCATATATGCGTACGAAACCGACGGGAAAGGCAATCACAATCTGATGGATGATGCCAATGTACCAAGCCTGCTGTCTTTACCTTATCTCGGATATGTTGATGAGAACGACGAGGTGTATCAGAATACACGCCGATTCATTCTATCCTCACACAACCCGTATTTCTATGAGGGAACAGCAGCAGCTGGAATCGGTAGTCCACATACACCGGATGGGTACATCTGGCATATCGCTTTATCGATGCAGGGGCTGACTACAACGGATCGCAACGAAAAACTGCGATTGCTCCAGCTTATCCAACAGACGGATGCGGGCACCGGACTTACCCATGAAGGCTTTTCGGCTAACGATCCACATGAGTATACCCGCCCATGGTTTTCATGGTCTAACATGCTCTTTAGTGAACTGATGATGGATTATTGCGGATTCCGCGTAGAGAAATAGGATTACGCACAGAAATAGATAGGAAAGCAAGAGAGAACCTGCGAGTACATCATAACGTTCGGAGTTCGTTGAATTCCGACAAGAGGAGAGCGAACCATGAGAAAAATATCTTTGAAAATGCCGGTAGCAGCAGTTATGACATCCTTGCTCATTCTAACGACAGCCTGTTCAGGCGGAAGTTCAAGTACAGGCACAACCAGTGATGGCAAGAAGGAAGTAACCGTATCGTTCCGTTCTTCAGGATCTGAAGATACACTTACGAAGTTTTTCCAATCCGGATTGGTGGATCAATTCGAGAAAGAAAATCCGGATATCAAAATCAACATTGCTCCTGTATTGGCAAGTGAAGGTGATTATACGTCCAAAATGGTTTTGCAGATGAAATCGCCTGACACGGCGCCTGATGTTATTGCCGAAGATACATCCATTATCAAATCCGATGCTGCTGCGGGATATCTGGAGCCGCTGGATACACAGGTTCAGGGCTGGTCCGATTGGGAAGAACACATCATCGACAACCTGAAGGCAGGGGTTACGGGTGAAGATGGCAAGGTATACGGTGTTCCGGCTACCTCGGATACACGCGGAATCTGGTACAACAAGGAATTGTTTCAACAGGCAGGTCTGGAAGTTCCGTTCAAACCTGCAAGCTGGGCAGAAGTACTCGAAGCAGCACGTACCATCAAGCAAAAACTGCCAGGTGTGACACCGCTTAATATGATCGTGGGCAAAGCAAACGGTGAAGGGGTTACCATGCAGACGCTGGAAATGCTGCTCTATGGTACGGCGGATACGCTGTATGACGATACCAGCAAGAAATGGGTCGTGAACAGCCCGGGCCTTCTGGATTCTTTCAAATTCATAGATCAAGTGTTCAACACGGATAAAACAGGTCCGACTATGCAGGTCGCCTTGAATGGACAAGCTGGCAGTATTGCATTCCAGCAACAGTTCCCGCAAGACAAACTGGCGATGGCTGTAGATGGTAGCTGGGCAGGTTCGACATGGGCCGAGAACGGTGCTGCTCCAATTGCCAACGCCGAAGAGAAAATAGGTTTTGCGCCATTCCCGACACAAAATGGGGAAGCACCTGGAGCAACGACGATGTCTGGAGGATGGGCTTGGTCCGTTCCTGCACAAGCGAAGAACAAGGAAGAAGCTTGGAAATTTATCGAGTTTCTGATGAATAAGGAAAATGCGACTGCACGCGTAATAGCGGAAGGCAGCCTCAGTCCACGTAATGATTCCACAGAAGTTGAAGGGTATACGGATCGTCCATATACCAAAGAAGCACAGGAACTCTTGAATGTGGCTCACTTCCGTCCGGCGAACGATCAGTATGCAACGGTATCCGCACAATTGCAAAGTATCGTAGAGAGTATTGCCTCTGGCAAGCTGACGCCGGAAGACGGAATTACGCAATTGAAGGACAACGTATCCCGCTCCCTTGGCGCGGACAGCATCGAAGAGAAATAAGGATATCGATATATTCGGAGGGGGAGGAACAATCTCCCCTTTTTCCGGTTCGAATGGAGAGTGACTTATGAAAAGGAAAGCACCAGGCTCATTTCTGTTTCTCATGCCTTCCGTACTGTTATTACTCGTGTTTTTCATTGTTCCCATCATTCTGACGATCTGCTTTGCCTTTACGAATATGGCTCTGACCGGGGCGGCAGCCAAGAGTCTGGAGTTCGTCGGATTTCAGAATTTCATTAATATGTTCCATGATCCGGACTTCCGCATTAGTGTCTGGCGTACGCTGGTCTTTCTCATCTTCTCCGCAGTGATTGGTCAGGTATTGCTTGGGTTCATTCTGGCTCTTCTAATGAAGGAAAAAAATGTGACGTTCCGCCGGGTCATTGGCATCATCGTCATTGCTGGCTGGGTGACACCCGAGATTGTGGTGGCATTCTGTATGGTTGCCTTTTTCAGTGACAATGGTTCATTGAATCAGATTCTTGGCTGGTTTGGGGCGAATCCGATCTCCTGGTTGTTCAGTTTCCCAATGGTGAGTGTCATTATCGCGAATATTTGGCACGGCACAGCCTTTTCAATGATGGTCTACCAATCGGCTTTGGATGATATTCCGAAGGAAGTCGAAGAAGCTGCCATTATTGACAGTGCTACAGGGTTCCAGATCGTCAGACACATTACAATTCCAATGGTAAAAGGGTCGATCGTGACCAACATGATGTTGGTTACACTACAGACACTGGGTGTGTTCACGCTGATCTATACGATGACCGGTGGTGGCCCGGGTACTTCGACACAAACCTTGCCAATCTTCATGTACAACCAGGCCTTTGTGAATTATCAGTTTGGATATGGTACAGCCATATCGCTGGTTCTGCTATTCATCGGTATCATCGCCAGCCTGTTCTACATGCGATCCATGAAAGTGAAAGTGTAACCATGAAGGAGGTTCGATCCCTATGGTCAAACATGGGCTTCAACGTAAAATCCAGTACGGGATTCTAGTCTTTCTAGGGCTCTGTTTTTTATTGCCGCTGCTCTGGATCATCTTGGCTTCATTTGATCCGAACGCACAGCAGGGCATCAAAATGCCCAGTACCTGGACCATTCAAAATTTCAAGGATGTACTCGGGGATGCGAGTAATCTTCGTTCATTCGGTGTCGGCCTGATTCTGTCGGGAGGGCAAGCGATATTGGTTGTGTTGGTATCGGTTCTTGCTGCCTATCCATTATCCCGATACGAGATGAGATTTAAAAAGAGCTTCCTGTTATCCATTCTGTTCATGACAGCTCTTCCGATTACGGCCGTGATGGTTCCGGTATTTCAAATGTTTCTGTTCTTCAAAATGCAAAATAGCATCATTGCCACCATGCTGTTCCTGACCGCCTCTTCACTTCCTTACGGTATCTGGATGATGAAAAACTTCATGGATTCGGTGCCCATTGATCTGGAAGAATCGGCATGGATTGACGGAGCATCCGTCTGGAATGGCTTGAGACGAATCGTAGCACCATTGATGTTGCCGGGAATTGCAACAATAGCGATATTTACCTTTTCGGGAAGTTGGGGCAACTTCTTCGTGCCCTACATCCTGCTCCAGACACCGGAGAAACTTCCGGCATCGGTCACGATCTATCAATTCTTCGGCAGCCACGGCATGGTTGAATACGGCAGATTGGCTGCATTTTCACTACTTTATACGATGCCTTCGGTTGTGCTATATATCTTCTCCCAGCGTTACATGTCCAAAGGCTTCAGCATGGGCGGGGCAACCAAAGGTTAATGACAGGAGGTACGCAACATGACAACCAAAAAGACGGCACATCTCATCTCGCATACCCATTGGGACCGGGAATGGTATATGCCTTATGAACATCATCATGTTCTTCTCATTGAGTTGATGGATAAACTGCTGGATACGCTCGATCAGGACCCGGAATATCGTTATTTCCATCTGGATGGGCAGACGATTATTCGTGAGGATTATTTGCAGGTTCGGCCTGAACAACAGGAGAGACTTGACCGCTATATTCGTGAAGGACGCATTCATTTTGGCCCATGGTATGTGTTACAGGATGAGTTTCTGACCAGCAGCGAGGCCAACTTGCGTAATCTGCTCATCGGTCATCGTGATGCTCGTCCATTCGGTGTGATATCCAAGACGGGGTACTTCCCTGACTCATTCGGAAATATGGGACAGGCACCGCAGATTCTGCAACAGGCGGACATTCATAACGCGATCTTCGGGCGCGGGGTAAAGCCTACCGGATTCAATAATGCCGTGGTTGATGCGGATAGTTACGAATCTCCCTATTCCGAGATGATCTGGCGTTCGCCGGATGGCTCGGAAGTGCTCGGTATTTTGTTCGCGAATTGGTACTGCAATGGGATGGAAGTTCCGGTTGATCCAGAGAAAGCTCAAGTATACTGGGATAAAAATCTGGAGGATGCCGAGAAATTCGCCTCGACTCCACATCTGTTGTTCATGAATGGTTGTGATCATCAGCCGATCCAGACGGATCTGCCTGAGGCTTTACGCACGGCGGCTGCGTTGTATCCGGATGTGGAATTTATTCACTCCAATTTTGACGATTACATTGAGGCGGTTACGAAAGATGTCCCTGAAAATCTGGCGACCATTGAAGGTGAACTTCGCAGTCAGCATACGGATGGTTGGGGAACACTGGTGAACACGGCATCCGCACGGGTTTATCTGAAACAGTTGAATCAGCAGGGGCAGACGTTGCTCGAAAAAGTAGCTGAACCACTGGCCGCCATGGCCCATGTAGCCGGGGTTAAAGATTATCCGCATCATCTGTTGACACATGCTTGGAAGATGCTGATGCAGAACCACCCGCATGATAGCATCTGCGGATGCAGTGTGGATGAGGTTCACCGTGAGATGGTGACCCGCTTCGCCAAGAGCAGACAGCTTGCAGAGAAATTGGTTTCCCAGAGCTCGCAAGCGATTGCTGAATCCATTCGTGCGCAACCTGCTGAGGCTTGGGGAGAGGAAGCCGTGCCGTTCACTGTATTCAACACGAGTGGGGGGAATCGAAATGGCATCATGGAGATGGATCTTATTGTGGACAAAGCCTTTTTCCCGGAAGGGCCTAATCCTCAGGCACTTGCACAGAAGGTGGAAAAAGATGCACTGCCAGCATATCAACTGGTCGATTCGGATGGACACACGTACTCGGCTGAAATCAAGGATCTGGGTGCGCATTTCGGTTATGAACTTCCGAAGGATCGCTTCCGACAGCCTTATATGGCTCGTAAAGTTAGAGTGACTTTCCAGGCGGTGGATGTACCTTCGCTGGGTTATAAGACGTATGCTCTTATTCCAGTTCAGAAGCAAACAGAGATTGCTGAAGTGCCCGCTACGAGCGAACTCGTTCAGGTTCAGGGAATGATGATGGAGAACGGTCATTTGCGGGTGACGATTGAAGAGAATGGTACAGCAACGATTGAAGATAAGGTCTCCGGTGCTGTATACAGGGGCTTGAATTCATATGAAAATACCGGTGATATCGGCAATGAATACGTCTATCGTCAGCCTGACGGAGAGATGACGCTGACCACGAATCATCTGAAGGCAGACCTGCGGATCGTGGAGCAATCTCCGTATCGTGCAGTCATGGAGAGTGTATTACACTGGGACATTCCTGCTGGAGCAGATGAACTGTTCGAGCTGGAGAAGCGCCAAATGGTTCCTTTTACAGAACGGAAGGCACAGCGGGTGAAGAACACGGTTCCGCTGGTAATTACGACAACGTATACGCTGGAAGCAGGCAGTAATATGGTCAAAGTAAAATCTGAATTTAACAATCAGGCCAAGGATCATCGGCTGCGTGCACTCTTTCCATCCGGACTGATGACAGAGGAACATTATGCAGATTCCATCTTTGAGGTTGCCAAACGTTCGAACACACCGGCCAAGGAATGGCTGAATCCGAGTAATGCGCAGCATCAGCAAGCGTTTGTACATGTGACGGATGGTGTTCATGGCTTGATGATTGCAAACAAAGGGCTGAATGAATACGAGATTTTACAACATGAAGAGGGCAGTGCGATTGCGGTTACGCTACTGCGTGCCTCTTCGGAGCTGGGAGACTGGGGCGTGTTCGAGACACCGGAAGCCCAATGTCTGGGACAACAGAGTGTGGAATATGCGATTATTCCATTTGCAGGGGATGCTGCACAGTCAGGCGCATGTGCTTCCGCATATATGTATCCCATTCCGTGGACGACTGTGCAGCTAGGGTCATTAGCACGCACTTTTGAGTGGGAAGGTCATGCTGGAGCTGATGGGCAGAAGGGGGAGTTGCCTCTGTCGAAGCAATGGTTAGCGTGGAATACACAAAGTTCGTCACTAGCCTTCTCCACATTGAAGATCGCGGAGGAAACGGGAGACGTGATCGCTCGCTGGTATAATCTGAACTCCGAATCCGTTGAATTGAACGTTCAGCCTGGATTCGAGTGCGCCTCTGTCTATGAGAGCGATGTGCTGGAACGGGTCAAGCACACGTTGGATGGAGACAGCCAGACGGTATCCGGATACAAGATCGTTACGCAAGGGTATACGTTACGTTGAGTTAATGTTTGAACATTATTATCTTAGGAACCTCCTGTTCGCGGTAGCGTGGACAGGAGGTTTTTGGTAGTCAAAATAATCACCCACTAAAAGGTCGTTAATATAGTGGATTTTTTACTCGGTATAAGTTCTTTTTATCCAATAAAATAATTAATTTCTAATATAGAAAAATGTGGTATTATTGTGCTAGTTTGTTGTAATGGAGGTAGATCAAATGAACTATATTTTATTTGTATTATTCGTAGTAGTTATTATTGTACTTAGCCTTTGGATTCTGAGTTTGACACGTAAACAAAAGAGATCAGCGGTACACTTTGAGGAGAATTACGACTTAAAGGCTATTACTATCGCTGATATAGATAGAATGGAGGATGGCTCTGGCTTCGAGATGTACTTATACAGATTGTTAATTGAGTTGGGCTATTCAGGGGTCTATAAAACGTTAGGAAGCCGCGATTTTGGCGCTGACGTAGTTTTCACTGATCGTGAAGGTGTTAGAAATGTCATCCAAGCAAAGCGATACTCAATAAAATATCCCGTTGGCATCAGCGCTGTGCAGGAGGTGTTTTCTTGCATGAGATATTACAAGGCTAAGAAAGCAATCGTAATTACTTCATCTAATTTCACAGAGTCGTGTGAGACATTAGCTGGTATTAACTTTGTTAAGTTGATTGATCGAACTGACTTAATTCATGTGATTGAGTCTTTTAGAGACGGTGATATGATTGAGGCGCGAGACATCATTGAAGGGGAACCGAGGATGATACTTGAATCTTGGTCGGAAGCGAATAGCAACACGCTACATGAGGTTCGAAAAGATTATAAGGCAGAAAAGTATGTAAAAAAAGTGATGAGTAAGTGAACATACATATTATTCAGTAGATTTTGTGATGAATGATCAACAAACGAGTGTTCTATTAAAAATGAATGATACCGTTGATTGTTCATACGTAACCTAAGTGGGAAGAGGGTGTTGAACTTTAGTGAGAAAATTAAGCTGGAGTGCTTTGTTTTTAGTGCTTTTTTTGTACTTTATTTCGATGTATTCACTATATTCTCATATGAATAATAAATGGCTAGTTAGTCCTCCCAACTATGTAATTCTAATTCTTTCTATTTTAGGACTGACTCTAGCTATACTTGGTTTCAAAGATAAATCGAACAAGTCTACGAAGATAAGAAGCTGTGTCTCGACGGTTCTCTCCGTAGTATTGATCTTCATCCTTTTGGGTGCTTTATCATTTACATCGATATTTTCAGGATCAAAACAATTACTTACAACTACACGTTCACCAGATAAGAACTTTACAATAAGTTTCTATAAAACTGATGCTGGTGCCATGGGATCTTTTGGAGTTGTAGGGGAATTGAAAGGACCTCTTTGGTTTAAAAGAGTATTTTATTATGAGGGAAAGACAGATCAGGTAGACCTCGAATGGATCAATAACCAAACAATTTCAATTAATGATCAAAAAGTTGATTTATTAAACGGGGAAACCGTACATCGTAGCCCTTAAATTTATAAGATGTTTTCTTAAATGAAAGTTAAAGTGGAATTCCTTTAAGGGAGTTTCGCTTTTTTACGTTTAGAGAAAAAGATGGTTAGAGAGAAGTGCTCATCATCAGTAATCCTTTAAGGTATTTTTGTAGATGAATAAGAAATTTCACTATGTCGTGATTTTATACATTTATTGTCGTGAGTTTCTATTAAAAATACATTAACTCTGTGATAACTTATAGATAAATGTCAGAATATTATATAAGATGAATGTAACATTTACATGTAAACGAAGAGTGCAGAACCAATCTGTAGAAGCGGAGCGTTCACCTAAAAGCTTTCTGAAAGAAAGCTCCACCGGAAGCATACGCTATCCCCGGATTTTCTCCATTAGGAAAAGATTCAAAAAATACGGGGATAACAGTGATCTGAAGATGGTACTGCAATCGGAGTGGCTCAGTGTAAATTTTACAGGTTCAGCTTATATCCTTTGGAGGTAAAACAACAGTGACCATTCGAATTGGGAAAATTAGCTTGTGGCATGTTCACGCATGGGATTACATCAAGCAGGCACAGGAACATGAGGATACAGTCATCGCCGCTGTGTGGGATGAAGATGCCAAGCGGGGACAGGAAGCGGCTGAACGTTTAAACGTACCATTCTATGCTTCACTCGAAGATATGCTGGCTAAGGATGACATCGATGCCGTTATTGTAGATGCGCCAACCCGCATCCATGAAGAAGTGATCACCGCTGCTGCAAAAGCAGGGAAACACATCTTTACGGAGAAAGTTATTGCAGCGACACAAGCGGAATCCAACAGAATCCTTGGTGAGGTAAAGGCAAACAAAGTCAAGATGACAGTCTCCTTACCACGTCTGAATGCAGGGTATACGCTCACGATTCAGGATGTACTTAACCAGGGATTGCTTGGCAAAGTGACTTATGTTAGAGCACGTTTATCGCATGATGGAGCGATTTCGAACTGGTTACCTGAACACTTCTATGATCTGAAGGATTGTCAGGGCGGTGCACTGATTGATCTGGGCTGCCATCCTATGTATCTGGCCAAATTGTTTCTGGGTCAGGAAGTAACAGCGGTTAATGCGAACTTCGGATACATTACAGGCAAAGAAGTGGAAGATAATGCAGTTGCAACCTTGTTTACGGATTCCGGAGCAGTTGGTGTTGTTGAAGCTGGTTTTGTGAATAGCCATTCTCCGTTTACGATTGAGGTCCATGGTACGGAAGGCACCCTTCTCTACGGGACACCTGATGATAAGCTGTTGATTCGTACAAAAGCAGCACAGGGTCAGTATGAAGAATGGACTGAACTTCCTTTGGCAGACAAAAGGGAAAGCGCATTCAATCAATGGGTTGCACATATACAAAATGATACGGATGCAACGGAAAACGTGCAGATCGCTATGGAGCTGACCCGATTGATGGAAGCTGCCAATCTCTCTAACAAGGAAGGGCGCAGAATCACTCTGAGTGAGTTGAAGGGTTAGGTTTTATGAAGGAGGTATGCAAACTTGAGCCTGTATCCTTATGAGAAAATGCTTGAACGGCAGGATCTCCTAGAGAGACTGGATATTGCAATGGTGTGGGGACATTATGAGATTCGCGTAATGCGATTTCATCTGACTTCTTTTCCAGCGGGCCGAGTTGTGGATTTCCATAATCATGCGGAGTTTGAATTTCATTTTATCCCGAGAGGCAAAGGTAAGGTTATTCTCGATGAACAGACACATGCACTCTCGGAAGGTATGCTGTATTTGACCGGTCCGGGTGTCGTTCATTATCAGGAGGCGGACGCCAAAGAGGATATGGATGAACTCTGTCTTCATGTGGATATCGTTCACAAGCCAAGAGAGCATGTCGATCCTTGGGAAGCCGCTGAATCTGAGGAGACGATTGAAAAGCTGAGAACGCTTCCGCATACTCCGGTGAATGATTATCATCGCGCGATGCAGTGTTTTTTGGAAGCCTATGAGGCATGTGATCAGAAATTATTAGGTTATTATACATCAATCAAGCAGCTGGTCATTAGCATATTACTCAAAACCGTGCGAGCATACGACACCGGTGGGAATCGACCGGAAGCCCCTGTTCGGGATATGTCGGCGTATCGTTATGAGTATGCAGTGCAGTATATGGAGGCGAATCATCCTACAGTAGTCACGCTGGAGCATGTAGCTGAGAAACTTCATATCAGCAGCAGACAATTGCAGAGAATCTTCTATCAAGTACAGCCTGAGATGCCGTTCAGCCGCGTGTTGGAGGATATTCGTCTGCGCGCCGTGTGCCGTAATCTGGAGGAAAGTAACATATCCATCGAACAGATCGCTCTCGCTTCAGGCTTCAATAATGCCAACTATTTGCATGCTGTATTTCGTAAACGTCTGGGGATGACCCCGTCGGCTTTTCGTAAAATGAAACAACCAATACTTAAGTGAGGGTGAATATATATGAGTAAAGTATATCGTATCGGAATTATTGGCTGTGGTGGAATCGCGAATGGTAAACATCTGCCAAGTCTGAGTAAACTGGATAATGTTGAACTGGTGGCTTTCTGCGATATTGTTCAGGAACGTGCAGATGAAGCCAAGCAAAAATATGGCTCTACAGATGCTGAGGTCTACACAGATTATCAGGAACTGCTCAAGGATGAGTCTCTGGATATTGTGCATGTGCTTACCCCGAATATTTCCCATGCCGAGATTTCCATTGCTGCCCTGGAAGCAGGCAAACATGTCATGTGTGAGAAGCCAATGGCGAAGACGTCTGCTGAAGCACAACTCATGTTGGAAGCGGCAGAACGTACCGGTAAGAAACTGACGATTGGATACAACAACCGTTTCAGAGAAGACAGTCAATATTTGAAGAAGGTGTGCGAAGCGGGTGATCTGGGGAATATCTATTTTGCCAAAGCACATGCCATTAGACGGAGAGCAGTACCAACCTGGGGTGTTTTCCTGGATGAGGAGAAACAAGGTGGCGGTCCGCTGATTGATATTGGTACGCACGCACTTGATCTGACGCTCTGGATGATGGATAACTATCAACCAAAGGTTGTACTCGGCACGACCTACCATGAACTCTCGCAACGTGAAAATGCGGCCAACGCCTGGGGCCCATGGGACCCGAAACAATTCTCCGTAGAAGACTCGGCCTTTGGCATGATTGTAATGGAGAATGGTGCAACGATCATGCTGGAATCCAGCTGGGCGCTTAACTCACTGGACGTGGATGAAGCCAAATGCAGCTTGAGCGGAAGCGAAGCCGGTGCGGATATGAAGAACGGACTGCGCATCAATGGCGAGAAATTCAGCCGTCTATACACCAACGAGATTGAACTGAGTGCAGGCGGGGTAGCATTCTATGATGGCAAGAGTGAGAGCGCACCGGATGTGGAGATGAGAAAGTGGATCGAAGCGATTGAGAACGATCAGGAGCCAGTCGTTACACCAAAACAAGCGCTCGTTGTATCTCAGATCCTAGAAGCACTCTATGAATCTGCTCGTACAGGCAAGGCTGTATACTTGAATAACGCTAACGAAGCATAGAACAGAACGAAATACAGAAAGAACAGATTACAGAACCCTTTGTCCCGTTATTGTGGACAGAGGGTTTTTGGGTGTTGTGGTTACTAGCTATTGGTCCATACCAGACACTATTTCGGCACATATGCTGAGAGAAAACGGAGTTGAAAAGAGGGTATGTCTTGACTAAACATAAAACGAGTCATGGTGTTTCCATTGTTGTATGTACCAATCGGCCGCAATTTTTTGAGAACATCCTACAGAATTACAGTCGGCAGCATTATCAAAGCAAAGAGCTGATCATTGTTCTGAATCATGACCATATGAATCTGTCATTATATCAGAAACGCGTTCGAAATCTTGCCAATGTTCATGTATACCAAGTTCCGGAGAGCATATCGCTAGGACAATGCTTAAACGCCGGAATAACAAGGACTCGCTTTTCGTTGATCGCCAAATTTGATGATGATGACTACTATTCACCGCATTATTTGGCGGAACAGGTGAGAGAACTCAGACGGACCCAAAGTGATATTGTGGGCAAACATTCCTGTCTGGTCTACCTGGGTGCTTCTAAGACACTATTGGTCAGATCACCTACTGAGAAAAATAAACCGGTTGAATTTGTACAGGGCGGCACGATTTTATTCAAAAGGGAGGTCTTGAAAAAAGTCCGCTTCACGGACCGTTCAATAGGGGAAGATGTAACCTTCCTGAGACAATGCAGGAAAAGAGGATTCAAAGCGTACGCGACCTCACCTTTCAATTATGTGTATCACCGGAGAAAAAACAAAAAAAGCCATACGTGGAGAGCTGATGATAACTTCTACTTGGAGGGAAGCACCAAACTTGCAGTTACGGACGATTTCAGACCTTTTGCTAACAAGAAGTTATAGAGGGCAGAAAGGACTAGATAGATTTAACTAAACGTTTACACAAAACGGAGAGGACAGAAATAACCTGAAGAAGCGGAGCGTTCGCCTACAAGCTTTCTGGAAGAAAGCTACATCGGAAGCATATGCTATCTCTGGATTTCCCCCTTTCAAAAGGGCTTCAAAGAAATCCGGGGATAACAGCGATCGGAAGGTTGTTCTGTCATCGTAGTGAAAGGTGTAAATCAACTAAGGGGAAGATGCTTCTGCCCAATGCGGATGCGTCTTTTTTGTGCCCAAAATGGTTCAATTGGGAGGTGGTGAGAAAAAAATATGAATTAACTTGAAAAAAAGTATTGCATATAAGTTTAGTCGGAATTATATTAATGGTATAAGGTCTAGACCATATACAGATCGGAGTGTTTAGATGTCCAGTACGTTTTCATTTCGTTTTGAGAAAGTATCCACCAAAAAGGTTAGTGAATTCATAAGAGAGCAACTGGAAGAAGCAATTATCTTGAAAGAATTGATGAGTGAAGAGCAGCTTCCAGCCGAACGTGATCTGGCAGAGATTTTTAATGTAAGTCGCATTACCGTTCGTGAGGCACTCTCTTCACTGGAAGAGAAAGGTTTGATTGAAAAAAGGGTAGGGGCCAAAGGCGGAACATTTGTATTGCCTCTGACAGCCAATTCGCATAAACGGACCAGAGAAGAGATTAAACGGGATTGGGCACAGATGCTCAAGGTGTTTGAATATCGAACCATCATCGAACCGGAGGGAGCTTTTCTCGCTGCTGAGCGGATCACCGCAGGCGAACTGGAGCTTCTGGAGAGCTATATGGAGCAAAGTATAGAGCCAGACTGTACAAGGGAATGGTTCAGAGCGCTGGATGTGAAATTTCATCTGACCATCGCCAAAGCTTCCGGGAATCCCTATTGCGAGAAGGCAGTCAGACAGATTCGGACCAAAATTAATCCGGCGCTCGATTTGATGCCTTATGATGACCGGATACGTACGGTCAACCATGGTGTACATATGGAGATTCTTGAAGCACTGAAGGCACATGACCAATTCAAGTCCCGAGAGATGATGAAAAAACATATCGAATTCTCGGCGGATGCAATCTATGCCCGTTTGGTTTCTGAATCGGATGAAAATGAAGGGAATGACAGCGAATGAATCGTTCAGAACTAATACAGCTGGCTCAGCCACTACAAGCCCAGTTAACTGCTTGGCGCAGAGATTTACATCGCCATCCGGAAATCGGTTACGAGGAGCATCGTACTTCCGCTATCGTAGCTGAACATCTGGAGAGCCTAGGCCTGGAAGTTACACGTAATGTGGGACAGACCGGGGTTACAGGCCTGCTTCGCGGAGAGACCGACGGACCAACCTTTGCCTTGCGAGCAGACATGGATGCTCTGCCAATCCAAGATCAGAAAGCAGTGGAGTACCGCTCGCAAGTGGAAGGCAAAGCGCATCTATGTGGACATGACGCTCACACCTCCATCCTGATGGGAGCAGCTCAACTACTTACTGGACTTGGGAGACCGAAATCAGGCAACATCAAATTCATTTTCCAGCCAGCGGAAGAAGGACTTGCAGGAGCAAGAGCCATGATCCAAGACGGTGTTCTGGAGAACCCGAAGGTTGATGCCATTGCAGGGTTACACATGACCCCAGGACAGGACACGGGAACCTTGGGCGTAAGTCAGGGCGTTGCATTTGCATCAGCTGATCCATTGGTTATCAAGGTGTTTGGCAAGGGTGGACATGCAGCTCGTCCGCATGAGGGCATTGACGCGATTGCGGTATCTGCACAGGTTATCACCGCCTTGCAAAATATCGTTAGTCGGATGGTAGATCCGCTTGAACCCGCTGTAATCACCATTGGCAAAATCACCGGAGGTTATATGGGAACAGCCATCGCCCCGGAAGTGGAGATGATTGGTACGGTTCGTACACTCTCACCTGCCATTCGTGAACAGATGCCAGCTTTGATCGAGCAGGTTGTTAAAGGGGTCTGTGATTCTTTCGGAGCAGGATGCGAAGTTGTCTATGGAGATGGATACCCTGTTGTCGTGAATGATCTTGGCATGGTTGATCTGCTGACAGAGACCTGTGATCAGGTTAATGCGCAGAAGGGATGGAACTATATCAAACCCTCTACAGGGGGCGAGGATTTCGCTTTTTATTGTGAGCAGATTCCGGGTGTGTTTTTCAGACTAGGATCTGGTAATGATGAGGAACGTACTCGTTATCCACTCCACCATCCCATGTTTGATCTCGATGAGACAGCGATGCCATATGGTGTGGGCATGTTGTCAGCAGTAGCTCTTGAATTTTTGGCAAGGAATACAACTTCTGAGGGGGAGCAATGACAATGAAAAAAAGACAATGGACAGGCTTGTGGATTACGTTACTGGCAATCGTAATGGTACTCAGCGCTTGTGGAGGTAAAACGACAAGCACGAATGATAATACCGCAACAGGAGGAACGGACAGTGGAAGTCCAAGTACAACACTGACCATTGCTGCGGCAACAGATATTGAGAGTTTCGATCCGCACAACAACAACAACACTTCCAGTGAAGCGGTTCTAGTGAACGTTTTTGATTATCTGATCAAAAATGACAGTGAACAGAAAAAAGTGGCGGGACTCGCGACATCATGGGATCAGGTTGATGATACAACATGGAGATTCAAGCTGCGTGAAGGCGTAACCTTCCACAATGGCGATCCTTTCACTTCAGCAGATGTAAAATACACGCTGGAGCGCGTAGCCAAGGATGAGACACTGAAACAAAACAGTTATTTCAAAAATATCGTAGAAGTTAAAGCGGTGGATGACTATACCGTAGACATCATCACGGATGGTCCAGATCCGCTCTTGCTGAATCGTTTGTCCAAAATGGGAGCTGGTATTCTGCCGGCAAAATATATTGCGGATAAAGGATTTGATGCTTTCCTGAAACAGCCGGTAGGCACAGGTCCTTACAAGTTCAGTAAATGGACCAAAGACGATCGTGTCGAATTGGTGAAAAACGAGAACTACTTCGACGGTGAACCCAAATGGAATGAAGTGGTATTCCGCGTTATTCCTGAAGCCTCCACACGTGTATCCGAATTGCTCGCTGGTGGTGTAGATGTCGCGTCTTCCATTCCGTCCACTGACATTGCCCGGATCGAAGGTGAAGAAGACAAGAAGATTGTCAAAGCACCAATCCAGCGTGTGCTTCAGTTGATCTTCCGTCAGACGGAAGGCAGCATCACGGCTGATCCAAAAGTGCGTGAAGCGATTGACCTGGCGATTGACAAACAAGGAATCGTGGACAGCATTGCCGGCGGGGCAGGTATTGTAACTCGCACATCCGTAACGCCGGGCAACTTCGGTGCTGATCCTTCATTGTACAAAACGTCACTCTATGACCTGGAAAAAGCAAAACAATTGCTGCAAGAAGCTGGCTATGCAGAAGGTGAAGCTGAGATGACCATCTCCGTTTCTGCACAATACAAAGAACAAGCTGAAGTTGTTGCAGCGATGCTGGAACAAGCCGGATTCAAAATCAATCTGGATGTCCTGGAAGCAAGTGCATTCAGTGAACGTTACAGCTCCAAATCATTCAAAGAAATCTTCATGATCGGTATTGGTAACTCCTTGTTCGATGCTTCGAATAACTACAATCGTTATATGTTGGAAGAAGCCAAAGGCGAGTCGGATTACAACAATCCTGAAGTAGAAAAACTGCTTCAATCTGCATTGGTGAATATGGACCCAGCGGCTCGTGAGAAAGAGTATCAGCAAGTACAGCAGATCTTCTCTGAAGAACGCCCAGCCGTATATCTGTACCAAATGGAAGGTGTGTACGGAACAAACGCCAAAGTGAACTTCGCGCCGCGCAGTGACGAGATGTTCTATGCTGACGAGATTACACCTGTTGCACAGTAACATCGAGCATTATACCGGTCATTGAAAAGATAAGGCCGTGAACGGCAGGGACTGGATAACCATGTTCCTGCCGTTCTTTTTCTTAACAAGGGAGGTGAACAAGGAATGGGCAAATACGTACTTAAGTCATTACTGCAGATCATTCCGGTGCTATTCATTGTTTCATTAATTGTGTTCATTTTGGTTCGAGTCACCGGTGATCCGGTTGCGCTAATGTTGCCTGAAACGGCTACCGCTGAAGATCGTGCTGTCTTGACGCAGGCACTTGGTTTGGACCAGCCTTTATATACGCAGTACGTGAAGTTTCTGGGAAGTGCGATCCAGGGAGACTTTGGTCAGTCTTTTCGCTACAATCAGCCTGCATTAGAGCTAGTGCTGGAGAGATTGCCTGCCAGCTTTGAACTGGCAGTAGCCGCCATGTTTTTTGCTGTACTTATGGCTGTGCCACTTGGTGTCATTTCAGCTGTCAAACGCAATACGTTTACCGATCTCATCATTTCTGGAATATCCGTCATTGGTAAGGCCATGCCAAACTTCTGGATGGGGATCATGCTCATCCTCTTGTTCTCCGTCATGTTGGGTGTATTGCCGGTATCCGGTCGCGGAGGATTGTCACATCTGATCTTGCCGGCATTCACACTTGGCGTTGGACTGGCCGCGCAGATGACCCGGCTGATTCGCTCCAGCATGTTAGAGATTCTGAATCAGGACTATATTCGAACAGCCCGGAGCAAAGGACTGGGTCGGATGGTTGTCATTGTGAAACATGCGTTTCGGAATGGTTTGATTCCTGTAGTGACGATCATGAGTTTGCAGTTTACAAGTCTGATCGGGGGAACCTTGATTACGGAAACGGTATTCTCCTGGCCTGGACTGGGTCAATTGCTGGTCGTTGCAGTCAACACACATGATATGGCGATTGTACAGGCCGCGGTGTTTGTCATTGCTTTTATCGTTGTGGTAATCAACATCTTGACGGATGTGGCCTACAGGCTGCTTGATCCGCGCATCAAATACGACTAGAAGGAGGTGCAATCATATGACAGGCAGCAATGAAATGCCAATTCCGGGTACAGAACAGGGACAGGACAATGGGCGTGCACCAACGGGATTTCGTTATATCTGGCAACAACTGATCATTAGCAAGACCGGAATGTTTGGTGCTGTGCTTGTATTGTTGGTGGTGTTAATCGCCATAGGTGCACCTCTATTGACGAGTCATGATCCAGCGGCAGTGAATCCGCTCAATCGCCTTAAACCGCCTGCATGGCTTGAGGGTGGAACGGCCGAATACTGGCTGGGGACCGACAATCTGGGCAGAGACATGTGGAGCCGAATTGTATATGGTGCTCGGGTTTCCTTAATCGTGGGGATGGGTGCCGTGATTGTATCAGGCATCATTGGCGCCATTTTGGGGTTGGTATCCGGATTCTACGGGAAATGGCTGGATGCCATCATCATGCGTGTAGGCGATGCCTTCATGGCGATCCCAACCATTCTATTTATGCTCGTTGTGATGGCGATTGTTGGTCCGGGTATTACAACGCTAATCTTTGTCATCGGGGTGACGAATTGGGTTCCATTCACCCGTGTGGTCAGAAGTGAGGTACTTAGTATCAAGGAGCGGGATTTTGTTCATGCGGCCAGATCGATCGGTGCGAAGAACGGAAGACTGATTGTGAAACATATTCTGCCGAATATCCTCTCGTCCTTTATCGTGATCTGTGGGATGAATGTGGGCACGACGATTATTATGGAAGCTTCACTCAGTTTCCTGGGTCTGGGCATCAAACCACCTGATGTATCCTGGGGAGGTATGCTCAGTGATGGCAGACAATATGTTGCAACAAGCTGGTGGGTCGCTACATTCCCGGGACTAGCCATTACTTTTACCGTACTCGGTGTTATTTTCCTTGGAGATTGGCTGCGTGATGTGCTTGATCCACGTACGGAGACAACCCAAAAATAAACGGAGAAGGGAGCCATCATTATGAATCAAAGACCAATTATGCCGGAGGATCTGCTTCACTATCGTTGGATAAGTCAGCCTGTTGTCAGCCCGAACGGACAAGTGGCTTATGTGGAACAAACCATTGATCAGGATAAAAACGAATATAACACGCAAATAAGAGGGATTTCGCTCGATGGTGATGAAGATATTGCACTTTCAGATGGTACGAAGGATTCTTCGCCTGCATGGTCGCCGGATGGCACACAACTCACATTCATTCGCTCTGTGGATGGAGGTAAAGGACTATGGGTGCTCGATTCGGATAAAAAAGAGTCTGTCATGCTGATCTCTCCCGCACGTAAGATATTGAATTATATCTGGTCGCCGAACGGGCATTACATTGCGTTTACCAGCAAAGTGCAACCGGAGGATCAACAGAAGACAGCTGATCCCCAACAGCAGTCCGCACCTGCGCTACGAGGTAAGGTTTTTGAGCGTACAACGCCGAAGGCAGAAGGGGCTGGATGGTGGGATGGTCAATACAGCCATTTGTTTGTATATGAGATCGCCAGCGGGGAGATCACGCAGGTAACTTCCGGGCTGTGGAATATCAGTGCTCCGGCATGGTCGCCAGATAGCCAGTATCTTTCCTTCATATCCAAGCAAGTGGAGGATGAGGAACTTGATGCGGATCTGTTGTACTTTACAGATGTATACAGCATTCAATTGGGAGAGAATAAGCTCTTCAAAGTGACGGATTCCAGTCTGGCAATTAGCCAGTTTTCCTATTCACCGGACGGGCAGCAGCTGATCTTGATCGCCAGTGATCGTGAGTATGGGAGCGGGAGCCACAACAACTTATACGCTGTCCCTGTTCAACGGGGGGAACCCAGGATAATTGCACCACAGTTAGATATGCAGATTGGTAACGCAGCACTGGGAGATATGAAGTCAGCAGGTGCATCACCTTCTCCTGTCTCGGATATCCATCATCCGGAACGTGGTGTATATGTACTCGGAACGCATTACGGGAATGTGGACGTGTATCGCATTCAAGAAGATGGAGTTTGTCAATCGGTGACGGGCACTCGTGAAAAGGATGTGTATCAGTATACCTTAACGCCAGATGGTACGTCGCTCGTTATCGCTGCGTTGACTGATGAACATCCTGGAGAGTTATATCGCGTGAATATGGATAGTGGTGAGATGTTCAGGCTCACCCGGCGAAATGATGAATTCATGGCGGGTTTAGTTGTAAATGCGCCTGTGCGTGTAGAGTTTAAGTCTTCCGATGGATGGCCGATTCAAGGTTGGTTAGCTACTCCGGCAATACGTGGCAACCATGGGAAGCTACCACTCATACTTCAAATTCATGGTGGACCTCATGCGATGTATACGGGAACATACAGTCATGAGATGCAGACACTTGTTGCGCAAGGTTACGCTGTGCTGTGGATCAATCCTCGCGGAAGTATGGGATACGGTCAGGAGTTTGCCAGAGCTTGCCGTGGTGACTTCGCAGGAGGCGATTACCGGGATCTGATGGAAGCTATTGATTATGCATTGGCTACGTATGATTTCCTTGATGCATCACGTCTGGGTGTCGCAGGTGGCAGTTATGGCGGTGTAATGACGAACTGGATCGTAGCACATACGGACCGTTTCAAGGCTGCTGTAACCCAGCGATGTATCTCTAACTGGTTATCCATGTACGGAACGAGCGATATTGGTATTTCCTATGTGGAGGGAGTCATTGGAGGTAATCCGGCGGAAAACGCTGAATTCCTATGGTCTCGCTCACCTCTTGCCCATGCACACCATATTGAGACGCCGCTTCTGATCATGCACGGGGAACAGGACTATCGGACACCGATTGCGCAAGCGGAAGAATTATATACGACGTTAAAACGATATGGCAAAAAGACCAAGCTGATCCGTTATCCGGGCTCCAATCACAGTTTGCTCAAAAGCGGTAAACCATCACTGCGGATCGATAGCTTCGAACAGGTGAATGCCTGGTTCAATCAGTATCTCGGGAATGAGGAGGGCGAGAAATGAGTCGAACTCAGTTGTCCATTCCTGTAGGGCTTCTTGTAGAGAATGTACTGACAAGTGGTGCAACCAAGGAGAACATGATTGAATGGTTGCAACGTCGTGACTTTTCCCGGTTGCTGCCTCTGGTTAAAGAACCCGCGATGGATTTTGATGAAAGACTACAGACAGCAGCTGATATCGGAGACGACTGGGAGATGGCGATACGTCAAGGTTATGAGTTCAAGTTTTTGCATATTAACGCATTGAAGAGATTGCTCGATTTCCGGTTTGACCGTAAGGTGGATCGGGATTATGTTCAAGACGATCTGTCATTGAAGCATGTTCATCTGACTGAACATGAGATTGAATTACTGCAATCGTTAATTGGCAGGCAATGGATCGTGCACGTAGAAGAAACCGAGGCAGCAGAGGAAGGGAGAACAGACACCGGGTCATCCTCCCGCATTCCTGTCCTTATTCAATTGAAATTCCCATAGTATGACCAACAGAAGCCGCCGTGATCGCGGCTTTTTTGGTATGTACAGTTAGAAATGTGGACGACTGAATTCAAAAAGTTGAAATCGAACTCTGTATGATTTATATTTATATTAAATGATATTATTATCTATCAAAAATGATGGATGTGAAAAGGAGGACATGGGATGTCCATTCAAAATGTTCTGGGGAAAATTCAAATATCGGATGATGTGATCTCCAAAATTGTCGGCAAGATTGCAAATACGACCAGTGAGATTTCCTCCATGTCGACAGGATTTGTAGAAGGGATCACCAAAAAGTGGAGTGGGAAAAGTCTGCAAAATGGCATAGCAATCCGCAATATAGAATCCAGACTGGAGATTAACTTAAAGGTTGTGGTTCGTTATGGAACAAAAGTACATGAAGTCTGCAGGGAATTGCAAAACAATGTGAGAGTGCATGTAGAACAACTGACTGGTCTGACCATTGAAACCGTGAACGTCATCGTTGAGGGCATATCCTTCAATCAACCTGATGTGAGGATGTAGTCCAATTTCAACTACCTGGAGGAGTGACAACGATGAATAAGATTTCTATAATAAAAGCCAGTCCACAGTCCTTGGTCGGCGGGCAACTGAATCAGATGGCACTTGAATATATGGCCTATTCGCTTGCGGGTACCAAAGATACAAGCATTATAGAAAAAACCTTCAACAAGTTATGGCGTTCGAAACGAAACCGATTCAGTCACGAATACGCTTATGAAGCCAAAATGCAGAACAAAACGCTGGGCATGATCATGTGTTATCCGACCACTCTAATGAACAAACTCGCTTTGCCAACGTTCACCAAATTGTTTGAACTTCGGAACTGGAGCCTGATTAAGTATAATCTTCAGCATTGGAAAGAGTTCTATTCCATGGTGACATTAAAAGAGGCGAAGAACGACGAATACCACATCGGGACATTGGCTACCTTGCCTGAGAGCAGAGGACTTGGTGTAGGGACACAGCTCATTCAATTTGCAGAGGAGCAAGCTGTAATACAAGGTTTCTCCAAGTCTTCACTTACAGTCAAAAGAGAAAATCTACTAGCTATTAAACTGTATGAACGTCTGGGATACCAGAGAGTGGGGGAAATCAACAAACCTTCGCTTTCCCTGTACCGAATGTCCAAAATACTGGTATAGTGTTTCTCTAATACGAATAGATAAAGAAATGGCAGATTCATATACTTAAGCACACATTGGAATATTCGATGGTGTGGGATGGAGGGACGCTTATTGCGTTCCTTTTGTAGTTTTAAGATTGTTTTAACAAAAAAAGATACTTGACTTTCAGTGGTGTTTAAGCAGGTACTTGACAGGGGTGTGGTATAGTATAAAAAGTTCTTTTAATGAAGAAAGACGGAGAAATATATAATGCGGGGTGTAACCAGTGTATCAATATAAGGACCAGGAATATGAGGCAGTACATTTTGAGGGGCGTGATCTGCGCTATGGAGAACTTATAAGTTGTGTTTTTAAACAATGTACATTTATGAACGCTTCTATGGAAGAAATCGAAACAAGTAATTGCCGTTTCATTGAGTGTGACTTCAAAGGGGCTTCCATGAATGGATCAATTCATACAGAATCGGCTTTTGAAAATTGCTTATTTGGTGGTGCGAATCTATTTGCTTCCAAATTCAGTTCTTGCAAGATGACAGGATCGGACTTTTCGGGTGCGCAAATGGATGGCATTACACTAAGTCACGGCGATTGGTCTTATACGAATCTGAGACATACCCGATTAGGCAAACAGGACTTGCGAGGAATTCGTTTCTTTGAAGCTGACTTTACGGACACGGATTTCACCAAAGCGGATTTGAGAGACTGTGATCTTACCAGAGCCGTATTAAGCAGAGCCAAGCTGCAAGGGGCCGATCTAAGAGGGGCTAATCTGGAAGGTATCGATCTGAAATCACTGGATATCAAAGGGGTACGATTGGATCGTGAACAAGCCGTTCTGTTGGTGCGCTCGCATGGTGCGAAAGTAGATTGAGTTGAACATACGCAGCATGAAGCCGCCGTTAAGGCGGCTTTTTGACTATAAAGCTTTCACATTTAAGAAAATAGGAGGGAATAATAGATATAAACAAGAAGTAGTTAACATAAGTTTCAACTAAATGAAGTTTATCATGACCGTCACATTAATTATTATTGTTGCTGTTATTGTCTTTGGACTTATAACGAAAGTAAAAGACAGAATCACTTGGTTTAGGAGGAATTTTTTTTTGAAATTAATTAAAACATATGATGTGGAACTAAGTGAAGAATGGTCAACTCTTCTTCAGGAATTACTTGTTGCCAGCTTTCCAGAAGTTTATCCGAAAGACAGATTGTTCTTTAAGCAGATACCACAGAGTAGGGTATTGGCATTTACCCCAGATAACCAACTCGTTGGGCAAGTGGGACTGGATTACAGGATGATGAATTTAAATGGAACACCGATCAGAGTGATGGGGATCATCGATTTGTGTGTTTCTCCAGCTGCTCGCTCTCAAGGAATCGCTTCATTGTTAATTTCCGAAGTGGAGAGGATGGCTAAAGAGCGTGTTGATTTTGTCCTTTTATTTGCGGATCATGAGGAATTGTATCGCAAAAATGGATTCAAAACGGTAAGCAACACATGTAAGTGGTTGAAAATTAATCATGAAACCTTAACCACAGTTGGAGTAGGGACTCAAAAGGTGGAGGGGTTAATGATTAAAGAGGTTGGAAGCCGGCTATGGGAAGAAGGAGAACTAGATTTCTTAGGATACTTATATTAATCAAGTTGGTTGTGCGATGAGGCTCTATCTGCTTTCTCGCCTTGACCCGTGTTGTTGTTCCATGTTAAGTTTTCTGTATTAAATTTTAAGCTTCGAAAGGGTGATAAAGGGATGACAGAATTAGAGGTTGTAGATGTTTATGTGGACCTGTCAACGAACTTGAACAATGGCATGGTTCACAATATAGCTAATCAGAATCCGACACTTTATCCTCCTATGCATAGATCTACTTGGCGCTGAAGGTTATATCGCCAGGTTTCTTTATCGTATAAGCGAATCTAAATTCTGATTATGTTCAAATATTAAAGTGAGGGAATCCATGCCAGGTTCAATGGTGAAATCCCGTCAGTTTACTTTTATATTTCACATAAAAAGGATGATCAGCATGTCTTTAATTAACGTTACCAACCTGACCTTTGCCTATGATGGCAGTTACGATAATATATTTGAAAATGTTAGTTTTCAGTTAGACTCCGATTGGAAATTGGGTTTTACCGGCAGGAACGGCAGAGGCAAAACGACATTCCTCAATCTGTTGCTCGGTAAATATGAATACAGCGGACATATCTCTGCGAATGTTAGCTTTGAATACTTTCCTTTCCAGTTAGAGAATAAGGAAGCCATGACAATCGATGTCATCGGCGAGATTCATCCTGAATATCTGCACTGGCAAGTTGTGCGCGAGTTTAACCTGTTGAAGGTGTCGGAAGATGTATTGTATCGGCCTTTCGACACGTTATCCAATGGAGAACAAACAAAGGTGATGCTGTCTGCCTTGTTTCTGAAGGACAATCGGTTTCTGCTCATTGATGAACCAACCAATCATCTTGATCTTCATGCGAGACAAATCGTAGGTGATTATCTCCGCAGCAAGAGTGGATTTATTTTGGTGTCTCATGATCGATCCTTCCTGGATCAAAGTGTAGACCATATCCTTTCCATCAATAAGAGCAACATCGAGATTCAGAAAGGCAATTTCTCCGCTTGGTGGGAAAATAAAAGAAGGCAAGATCAGTTTGAACTTGCGAGTAATGAGAAATTAATAAAAGATATCAAGCGTTTATCCGATTCTGCCAAACGGACTGGTGGATGGTCTCATGAAGTCGAGAAGACCAAAAATGGTACAAGAAACTCCGGTTCCAAAGTGGATAAAGGATATATTGGGCACAAGGCTGCCAAAATGATGAAACGTTCCAAAAATATCGAACAAAGGCAGCAGTCTGCGATTCAAGATAAGTCTAAACTTCTCAAAAATATCGAGAGTGCAGAACGTCTGCAGATCCATCAGCTGGATTTTCACAAGAATGAACTTGTCGAATTGGAACATGTGTCGATATCGTACGGGGCCAATACGGTGTGCAAGGATGTCAGTATGACGGTTGAAAAAGGAGATCGTATTGCCCTTTACGGTAAAAATGGATCTGGCAAATCAAGCATTCTTAAACTGATCTGTGGTGAAGATATTGCTTACACAGGACTTTTGCAAAAGGATCATCAGCTTAAAATCTCGTATGTGTCGCAGGACACGTCTGATCTCGGAGGGCAATTATCTGAGTACGCGGCGATACAGGGGATAGATGAGAGCCTGTTTAAATCGATACTTCGAAAGTTGGATTTTTCCAGACTGCAATTGGATAAAGATATCTCAACGTTTAGTGCAGGTCAAAAAAAGAAAGTGCTCATTGCCAAAAGTCTTAGTGAGAGGGCTCATCTGCACATTTGGGATGAACCACTCAATTATGTAGATGTCATTTCACGTATGCAGATCGAAGACCTGCTGCTGGAATATACACCGACCCTCCTTTTTGTAGAGCATGATCGTGAATTTTGTACCAATATTGCAACAAAAATTATTGAACTATGAGCAACAGCAACAGACTGCGTTAAAAGGTAACGATGCTAAGAGCCGCCGAATGGCGGCTTTTAAGCTTTATATGTACAGCAAGAGTATAGCAGGTAGCGTGTAACGTTCAGACTTCGATATGGTGAGAATGTATGCTATAATTTTATAGTCTAATCCAATCATATGATGGATAAATAGATCAATTGTTGAACTATACTCGCTAAGAGGTGTAATACCAATGAAAAAGGAAATGACCACAATCAAACAAACCAGGCTCAATTCCATTTTGGACGAGGCCACCAAATTATTGATTGAAAAACCGAATGCTTCCATGAATGAAATTGCCGAATCTGCAAAAATCGGGATCGCTACATTACATCGATATGTGGAAAGTCGCGAACAACTCATGGTTCATCTGGGATTACGGGCAATCGAGGTGGTCAGTGAGACCATGCAACAAATTCAACTGGATGAAGAGCACTGTGAAAAGTACATACCTGAGCTGATCGAGGCGCTGATTCCATTAGGCGACAAAATATATTTCCTGGCTCATGACACCACCATTAACTATAATCCAGAGATTGAGGGAGCAGATCTGAAGCTGAGAGAACCGGTACTGCATGCGGTCGGTCTGTTACAGCAGAAAGGTTATTTCCGCTCCGATCTTGATAAAACCTGGATTGTCGATGTGCTGTACTCCATCATGTTCCTGACATGGCAGCAGGTTGTAAGTGGTCATATCGCGAGAAAAGCAGCTCCAGCGCTTGTAGTAGACACGTTTTATAATGGGTTTAAGCAGCACTAGGTCAGCGCCAATAGAAGGAAAAACATTAGAATTTAATAGTGAAAACACGCTCAAACAGTCAATCGTATCGTTAGATATGCAGACTCCTTGAGGGTGTTTTTTTGCGTTTGCAACAGCTTTCCCCAGTGTACAGACATTATGGACTTGATTTTTACTAATATTCAAATATTAACAGGGTTCAGAATTTAAGATTTCAAGTTTACAAAAAATGATATAAATTTCTAGTAGATTCAAATCATTACCAAATAAAGACAAAATATTCAGGCGAGGGGGACGGACAGAACGACCTGCAATTATCCAGTTCAGAATCAGCTCAAGTACTCATTCCATCAACCCAAATCAGGAGGGATTCCATGCTTTACACCATTATTGTGCCAGTCAACCAGGACTATAACATTTTGAACCTGTTCACAGATTCACTGCTCCGGACGGTAAGCCCATCCACTCAGATTATTTTTATCAACGACGGTTCCGGCTCAGCAGTCTTTCAACATCTGGATAAACTGAAGCAAGAAGTAAAAGAAGGTGTGACCATCGAGATTCTTCAGCATGATTTTCCACTCGGTTGCGCCGTGTCGATTAATAGCGCACTGAGTCTTGCCAAGGGAGAGTACATTTTCTTCCTGGATTCTGACACGATTCTAGAGCCGAACTGGCAACCGATGATGAAAGAGACACTGGACAGCGATATTACGATCGGCATGATTGGAGGCGTTCTGTTGTATCCGCAAACCGGAGGTGTACAGCACTGCGGGATTGCTTTTGCAGACACCATCGGTCGTCACCTGTTCCTGAACGCATCCCCTGATGATATCCCAAAAGAAACCTTCTCTGTTCAACTGGTGGTGTTTGCCATGTTCGGCATGAAGCGGGAGGTCTACGAGACCATCGGCAACCTCGATGAGAAATTCTTTAACGGGTACGAGGACTTTGATTATCAGATGCGGGCACGAGCTGCCGGATACGATACAGTCATTAATCCGAATATTCAAGCCTATCACTGGGAACGCAGCAGCGGCATTCACCGGAACTTCAACCGCAAGAACAATCTGGCACGCTTCTGGAAAAAGTGGGGCGGTCAAATCGAGGCGGATGTGTGGCCTTTCGTTTTCAGTCATCTGAAAGCGCAGCTAGAGAGTCAAGTTGAATACCAGCATCTGCCGATTGTTGGCATTGACCTTGCCGAGGTTCGCAGTGATGCGGATACATTCTGGACCAAGTTGGAGGAAGCTGACTTTGCCAATGTAACCGAGGTACGTGACTATTCCAATCGCTTCAATTCCAACGGGGCCATCTGGCTGCCACAGGTACTGGGTAAGGAACTGATTCATAGTGAGAATCGGTTACTGTTCTTGGTGGACAATTTCGCCCGTTTATTAGAGAACCGCTACTGGATAGAGATGAGACATGCTCATCGAGCCAAGGATCTGATCATTGATCTGTATGGCAATGTAATTACGATGGATCGCATCTACGATGGATGCTGGCCTGGAACCAAAGTACGGTAATTCACGCACAACGAAAATAAACAGGGAGGTACTTAAGGTGAAAGAAAAAGAGAGCACGCTCGATCGTGCCGTAAGATTTACCCGTAATCTGGAGTGGTTGGAGCAAGTCGAAAAGGTAATTCCGAGCGGATGCAGCACTTTAGCCAAAGCACCTGAACGTTTATTTCCGGGGCATACACCCATATGCTGTGCAGAGGCCTACAAATCCCGATTTACAGATATCGACGGTAATGAATGGCTGGATTGCGAAATGGCCATGGGTACGGCGTCTTGGGGCCATGCGAGGCATGAAGTCCAACTAACCGTCATTCACCAGCTGAAAAAAGGGACAAGCTTTTCGGTACCGGCCGACATCGAGCTTGAATGCGCCGAGTTAATTTTGGAGCGGTTCGAGGGTCGTTATCCGTCTCTGCGCTTCACCAAGAGTGGTGCGGATGCAGTGAGTGGGGCCGTACGACTTGCTCGTGCCGCAAGTGGCAAGAGCAAGGTTATTGCGACGGCTTATCATGGGTGGCATGATTGGTCCGCATACGGTTATTATGGTGGCCAGACGAAAGAACGGGGAATTCCAGTAGATATCGAGCGTTCAACGATCTGGGTCAACAAACCTACTGCAGAGCGAATTGAGGCCCAGATTACCTCATCTCCCGAGGATATCGCATGTATTGTTTTATGTCCCAACGAGTGGAAAAAGGACGCACTGGAGGAAGTCGTCAACCTATGTCGGTCTCTGGACATCATTATCATATTTGATGAGGTCACTTCCGGTATTCGAATGGGCAAACAGGCTACAGCAGGAGAATATGACATCTGGCCTGATCTGCTCTGTATCTCCAAAGGTATGGCAAACGGTTTACCGCTCGCAGCGGTTTTGGGGCCTGAGCACTTGATGTCTCTGTCGGGACAAGTCCGATTCAGCAATGCCCATTCCAGCGAAACAACAGCGCTCGCGGCAGCCATTGCCTGTGAACGATTAATGAAAAATGCGAAAGTATGGCCGACCTGGCGTGATCCGGCAACCCGGATTATGGATCGTCTGGCATCTGAACTTGTGTTACTTGGATTAACGGATCAATTGGAAGTGAAGGGGACGTATGCGAGCTTCTGCATTCAATCCTTGGCCGAGGATAACTTTCAAACGGACCCTTTCCGCGAGTTCATGGTGAAGAGAATGGCTCACTTCGGCATTTTCACCAAAGGTTACTTTATTTTCTCGGATGCCCATACACGGGAAGAATTGCTGTGGGTTGAGGAAGCACTGTTACAGACCCTGTCAGACTGGAAAGAGATTCAGAAGCAGGAACATCTCCATTCGATGCAATTATCGAAAACGTTTGAAGTCTAATCCATAATTTAGAAATTACAATCAACTAGGAGGAATATTCAATGAAAGCACTCGTATATCAGGATCTCAAACAGGTGACATATCAGGAGATTGAGGAGCCAACCATTCAAAAGCCAAACCAGGTGAAAATCAAAATCTATGGTTCAGGTATCTGTGGTACAGATCTGAACATTGTCAAAGGCAAAGTACCTGCCAATAAAGGCACGATTATCGGTCATGAGGGTGTGGGCACCGTTGTTGAGGTGGGTGAAGAAGTTCGCGGTTTCAAGATTGGCGATCGGGTATTGGTTGATCCCACGCAATCTTGCGGAACCTGCTCCTATTGCCGTGAAGGTCTGTTCATCTACTGCGAGAATTTTGATGACTATCAAGTAGGGATGACGACACATGGAACCTTTGCTGAATATTTTGTTGGGGACGAAAAGTATATCTATGCCATCCCGGATTCCATGAGCTGGGAAACGGCCATGATGATCGAACCACTGGGATGTGTGCTTCAGACGTTCATGAAAGCAGGGACTAAGCCAAGCGACGCTGTGCTGGTCCTCGGTTCGGGTGCAATCGGTTCCCTGTGTCAGCTTGTGAGTAAACGATTGGCAAGGCTTACTGTAGGCACGGAAGTTGATCCATATCGCAAAGAGTTCGCTTCAGGGATCGCAGATCATGTGTTCTATCCTCAGGATCTGACACTGGATCAAGTATACGAGATCAATAATAACAAGAAGTTTGATATTGTGGTGGACGCGGTTGGTAACCAGCTTCATGTGGGATTTGAGATGATTGCCAAAGGTGGAAAGATTATTCCGATGGGATATGACGACAGCTATGAGGTGACTTTCAAATCAACAGCCGTGATTAATGATGGCATCAGTATCATCGGTGCAGTTGCTAACCACTCGATGATCAGCACGGCACTGAAATTTGCCCAAAGCATCCCGGAGCTGGAACAAATGGTGACAGCCAAAGAACTGCTGAGTGATTATGAACGAGCCTTTAATGGAACGATTGGTTATGACATGCATACTGGAGAGAAATTGCCGATGAACTCGGTCAAAACAGCTCTTATCCTATAAGAGGTACTATAGGCATGTAGACATTAGCGGGTTTGCCGCTGCGAGAAGTTGGAATTCGCAGCGGTGAAAACCGCAGAAGGAAGGGATATCGATTGAAATTGCTTCAAGATTTGCCGAAGAATCCACGCTACTCCATTTTACTCGAACCGGTATGGGCCATTCCGGGCACGATCGTTCTCTTCTACGCTCCTTTATATATGAAGGAAGCCGGACTTTCGGATATCGAAATCGGTTTAATCAATTCGGTGAATCTTTATTTTGCTTTTATCTTTCAATTGTTTGCGGGTTCCATTACCAATAAGCTGGGGCGTAAACGAACAACGCTGATCTTCGACCTGCTTGCCTGGAGTGTTCCCATGTTCATCTGGGCTTTCTCCCAGAACTTCTGGCTGTTTCTGATCGCCTACTTGCTTAACGCAACATCGAAGTTTGTAACGGTTGCCTTTAACTGTCTGATCATAGAGGATGTTGAGGAACACAAACGATCCAAGGTATTTGCTATTCTCAACATGATTATTACAGGAGCCGGGGTACTTACGCCAATTGCAGGAGTTGTTATAGCTGATTTTGGAATTGTACCTACACTGGCCAGCATTTACTTTGTCGGGGGCATCCTCATGACGGCCATGTTCTTCATTCGTAATCGATACACGGATGAGACCGAGGTTGGTAAGGAACTTATGGGATTGCATAGTAAAACCCGCGTGCTTCAGAGCTTGGGAGCAAGTCTGCGCCTGTTCGGCAAATCGTTCTATAAACGAAGACTGTTCCCGATCATTCTGATTACGGTGTTGTCGAATCTGATTTTGCAGCTGAATTTCTTTCAGGTCATTTTCTTCAAGGAACAGTTGAAATTCGATGACCGTGTCATTTCGTTTATCCCAGTGGTGACTGCGGTAACCGTCATGCTGCTCTATCTGGTCATTATTCCGCGACTGAAACGGCGTTCGGAAGAGAAGTATGTTGGTTTTTCCATTGTGCTTAGTACGGCGGGGGCCATTCTCTTTCTGTTGATTCCGGTGGGGAATATAGGCATGTTGTTTCTCACGCTAATCGTGCTCGCTGCGGGTAACTTCATTTTGCAGACGTATCGAGATTCCCTGCTGATGAACCGATTGGGGACGCATGAAAAAGCCGACATGTTCTCGGCTGTGCAGACGGTTATGACGTTAACAGCGATTCCATCGGGTTACCTGACGGGCTTGCTCTACCATCACAATCCAACGCTGTTGTTCAGTGTCATTCTTGGTCTATACATCGTACTCATGATCATCATGTTCTTCCTGCCTGATCCACAAAAGCACTCCCAAGTGCTGAAACCTTACAAAAATATGTAGAAGAAGGGGTTTTCTGTATGTAAATCGAATATGTAGTACAGAAAAAACTAAAAATTAACTTCACTTGGGAGGATACGGAATGACGAACATAATGACAACAGAAGCGCGGAATCAGTGGAGCTGGATGAACGAGCCCGAGAGCTGGTCCTACACGGATCAGGGAGGTGTGGTGGTGGAAGCGAAAGCGGATACTGACTTTTTCCAGGACCCTGCGGGCAAGCATATTCGTGCAACTGCACCCTTCCTGTCCATGCCTGTACCTAGCGACTTCGAAATCACAACCCAGTTAACCGTAGATATGAAAAATCAATACGATTCCGGATGCCTGATGGTCATGGCGGATGATCTCAATTGGTGTAAAATTTGTTTTGAGTATGATGGAAAAGCACCTACCATCGTGTCGGTGGTCACACGTGATGGTTCATCCGATGATTGTAATTCGGTTGAAGTCTCTGTATCTAATCCCTATCTGCGTATACGCAAAGTAGAGGACTGCATATCATTCTTTTATTCTCCTGATGGGGAAGAGTGGAAACTAATTCGATATTTCGGCATGCCGACACAAGGGGAACTTCGAGCTGGATTAGTTGCACAATCGCCGACTGGAACGGGCTGTACATGTCACTTTTTGTCTGTCAATGTTACTCGTCCGGACTTGACTGCACGCTTCTAATCCGCTCCCCCGGCCGATCATTGGAGGGAGAACAGGTTCATGGTAAAAGCTTTCATATTTGATTTTGATGGACTCATTGTGGATACAGAGACGCCGTGGTATTATGCGTTTCGCGATATCTATGAAGAGCACGGTGTTGAACTTGGTCTGGACCTATGGTCGAAAAATGTGGGAACATCCTTTGAGGAATTTCATCCTTTTTTGTATCTGGAGCAGGCGCTTCAAAGAAAAATTGATCATGAGCATATCAAACTGCTCTCAGAACAGAAATACGAAGCTTATTTGGGACAGGCGGCTATTCTTCCAGGGGTGAATGAGTTGCTTCAGTCTGCGAGGGAAAAGGGGATTCAGCTTGCTGTTGCTTCCAGCTCCACACGGGACTGGGTTCATGGTTACTTGAAGAAATTAGGCATTTTTGATTATTTCAAAGTCATTCATACATCAGAAGATGTGAAGCGAGTCAAACCTGATCCTGAACTGTACCTTCTTGCTCTCCAGAGTCTGGGAATCGAGGCTTCGGAAGCGATTGTGTTCGAAGACTCTCCTAACGGACTCAAGGCAGCCAACGCCGCAGGTATTCGTTGCATCATCGTGCCTAACGAGGTAACGCGTAGTCTGGAATTCGCCATGCATGAACTGCGGTTATCCTCGCTGGCCGAGATTGATATGGAGATTCTTTAATCCAGATATTGCTTGCGTAGCTCGATCGGGGAGATCCCTTCGTATTTTTTGAACACCGATCCAAAGTAACTGGCACTGTTAAATCCAACGGCATGCGCTATTTCATGAGCCGTAGTTGCATCATTTTCAATAAGCATTTCCTTGGCTTTCAACAACCGATATCGCATCAAATACTCCAATGGAGTCATTTGGAATTCTTTTTTAAATATCCGATTCAGGTGTTGTTCGGTCACGTCCATCTGCTCAGCCAACATGGGGAGAGAGAGATCCTGATGATAATTTTGTTTGATAAAAGTAATGAGTTCATCCAACCGTAATCGGGCATTGGAACGTTCGTAAGCACTATAGCGTTCACCTTCAATGGTTAATCTGACCAAAAGCATGTACAGTAATGCGGATACGTGCCAGATCTGATCCTTGTGCCGGGACTGCAGCGCCAACGTAATTTCATGCAACAGGATATGAAGCATTCCATCCGGCTTGAAGGCGCGCAGCTCCCCGATCTGCAAGGTATGCAAGAATCGTGGTAATAAATAGCCATTGAAAGACAGACAATCAAATCGTAATGAATCACTCAGATTGTGGTAACGGTATGTTACCTCCGGAAACAAAATGAGAGCTGTCCCTTTTTTGATCGAAAATTCATGATTCTTAGCTGCGATTCGCCCTGTTCCTCCGATGCACTGTACAATGCTGTAATCCCGTGAATGGTCGCTCCAATTCATCAATTCATCAACGGTCAACTGGTTTTGCCCTGTAATCATGAGCGGCATATCGGTATCCAGTGGATTCCCCATGCTAGGTTTCGGCATCGTCGTGTTATTCCTCTTTTCGTTAAAGGATCATGTGCGTAAGTGGCGTGGTTACAGAGTTAAAAGAAACCTAGAATGAATTATATTACATAAATGGAATAATTTTAATTGAATGGCAAGTGATAATAAAACGTTTTCAAAAAAACGATGCAACTGTTTTATCTGGATGGACTAGCATGAACCGCAGTCAGATCAGTCTCCATTTATGGACCTGAAAGTACGCTTGCCTTGCCAACAGAATGCGAAACAGTATACGCTATAACGGATGAGTGATTAAGGAAAGGGATGCAAACATGAAGAAAGTCATCGTAGTTGGATCGGGTATTCTGGGGGCATCAACAGCCTATCAATTAGCCAAACGGGGCGCAGAAGTAATCATCATAGATCGAAAAGATATAGGACAGGCAACCGATGCAGCAGCCGGTATCATCTGTCCATGGTTGTCACAGCGACGCAACCAGGACTGGTATCAGCTCGCCAAGGCTGGTGCGCGATTCTATCCTGGTATCATAGCGGAGCTTGAGGAAGAAGGAGAAACGGAAACCGGATATGCTCAAATGGGCGCGCTCAGCATTCATACGGATGAGGATAAAATCAACAAAATGGAAGAACGGGCACAGCTTCGAAAAGCAGATGCACCGGAGATTGGTGAGATTACACCTCTTGATGCCAAAGGAACCCGTGATCGTTTTCCATTGCTAGATGAACGTTATCAATCGGTACATATTAGCGGTGCTGCACGTATAGATGGACGGGCGCTGCGGGATGCCTTAATCCGGTCTGCACAGCGTAATGGAGCGAAAGTGGTCCATGGAGACGCCACGCTTCAATTCGAAGCAGATCGGGTCATTGGTGTGAGTGTTAATGATCAGCATTTGCTGGCAGATGAAGTCGTTGTATGTGCAGGTGCGTGGGCCAATACACTGCTGAAGCCTCTCGGAATACACTTTAAAGTGCACTATCAAAAGGCACAGATTATGCATTTGCATGTCACGGAGGAGGCGGATACAGGCCGCTGGCCTGTGATTATGCCCCCGTCAGATCAATATCTGTTGGCCTTTGATCAACAGAAGATTGTGATTGGGGCCACTCATGAAAATGATGTGGAAGGTTATGATACAAGAGTAACTGCAGGAGGTATGCAGGAGGTTTTGAATAAAGGCCTGGAACTGGCACCGGGTCTCACAAACAGCACGTTCCAGGAAGTGCGAGTTGGATTCCGTCCGTTCACACCTGGATTTCTGCCCGTAATGGGAGCTGTGCCGGGGTGGCTGGGGCTGATTACGGCGAATGGCCTGGGTGCTTCTGGCTTGACCATGGGGCCATTTATCGGGAGTCAATTGGCCAAATTGGCTCTTGGCATGGAACTGGATATCGATATTGAGCCGTACAATGTTGGCAAAGCAATGGATGAGATGGAAAGAGGTGAGTCATGACCTATTCACAACGTTTATCCGATGGAGCGAACTCGTCCGACATTATATATCTGGAGCATCAGATTGGTACGACAAAAGAAGAACTGCGAATCGCTATGGAGAAACAAGAAACATACGAGCGGGAAATGTCGGAGTTGAAGTCATCACCAATCGGTAATGCATCGAAAGTCGGTTCAGAAGAGCAATTCTTAAAGGAGAAGGCTAGTCAGACGCAGAACTTGATTGAAATCTTGTCTACACAGCTGAATCAGCTAGAGGAAGCATTGGCGAAACTGGGCGATTAATCGGCTCATATCTCGTGTTTTCTGAAACTCTGACAATAAAATATACGATATGTATACAATAAAACCCCTTATTTAAGGGGTTTTTGTGATTTAGTTCAAATGTTTTATACCAATAAATGAACGGGTGGTATAAAATAGAAGTGGGTGCAGAACTGTCAATTCAGGTACCCATGTAACCAATCAATGAAACTATTCTGAGAGGTGGCTTTCGAATGTATAAAGAAGTGATACGTGTTGAGGACATCACAGGGTTCCAGACCAGATCTGAAGAGTTTTTTCCACTTCACTGGTTTCAAAAAATGTTGTCCGATCATCCTGTGTACTATCACGAAGATTCAGATACCTGGAATGTGTTCAGATACGATGATGTGAAGCAGGTCCTAAGCAATCATGAGTATTTCTCAGCTGAAGGAACTCGAACGACCATTGCGGTCGGAGCGAAGAACAACGAAGGCACACCTCCGGACAAATTAAACATTTCAAGTATCGATCCTCCCCGTCATCAAAAAAGTCGTTCGTTGTTATCCGCTGCTTTTACACCGCGTAGTCTGAAAAACTGGGAGCCACGAATTCGCAACATTGCACAGCAGCTCGTAGCTGATATTAAACCGAATACGACCATTGATATGGTTCAGGCGCTGGCCGCTCCCCTGCCTTCGATGGTTATGGCCGATCTGCTTGGTATCCCTCTTACAGACAGCCATCGCTTTAAGAACTGGGTAGATATTCTGTTTCAACCCACCAATCCGAAGACTGCTGAGGAGAGCGAACAGAAAAAACAGACGGCAGCTCAAGAGTATTATCAATTTCTCTATCCTATAGTGGTTCATAAACGGACCCATCCTGGTGAGGATATCATTACGGATCTGTTGAGTGTTGAAGTTGACGGGGAGAAGTTCACGGAAGATGAGGTTGTTCGCACGACCATGCTTTTACTTGGAGCTGGAATTGAGACAACGAGCCATATGGTTTCCAATACGTTCTATTCCTTCCTGTACGATGATCCGAGTCTGTATGAACAACTTAGACAGAATCCTGAATTGGTGCCGCTAGCAGTGGAAGAAATGCTTCGTTATCGGTTTCATAATGCTAAGCGGCATCGAACAGTGAAGCAGGATAATCAACTGCTTGGAGTGGACTTGAAAAAAGGGGATGTTGTCATTTCCTGGATGAGTGCAGCCAATATGGATGAGCAGATGTTTGAAAACCCGTTTGAGTTAAACATTCATCGTCATAATAATAAAAGACATCTTACCTTTGGTAATGGTCCACACTTTTGTCTGGGTGCTCCGCTGGCGCGAATGGAATTAAGTATTGCCTTGACTGCATTTGTAGAGAAGATTACTCGGATTGAACCCGTGGAGTCTTTTGATCTTGAGAATAATCTGGCCGCTTCAGCTCCGGGACAGTCACTGACCCATCTGCCAGTGAAGATTGTCGGCTAAGGGAATGAGTTTCATCATTGGACAACCTAAAAAGCGGCAGATCAGACGTGAACGTCTTGGTCTGCCGCTTTGTTATGAAAGTATGAGTCTGGATAACTTAATTTGAATTCATCGAAACCTTTTGTCTGACAACCTGTTTGACTTCTTCCTCTTTGGCTTGTTTGGTGCGTTTAATAAAGAAGGAAAGAACCAATCCCACGACAGCGATACCGATGATAACAACATACGCATCATTGATACCTTGAATCATGGACTCGGTAGCCAACTGTTGTTGACTGAGGCCATTGGCTGCACCAGTTGCCATCATATCCTCTATATGTGCTGTTGTACGTGAGGTCATGACACTCACGAGCAATGAAGTACCTACAGCGCCAGCAACTTGTCTGACGGTGTTGGAGATGGCTGTACCGTGTGCACCCAGTCTTGGTGGCAGTTGGTTAAGCCCCGCAGTTTGAATCGGCATCATGAGCAAAGCCATACCAATTCGGCGGCCGGTCGACATTAATACCAGGTAACCATAACTGGTTGAATCCGATAAATCGATGAAACCAATGGTGGTCACAATGGTGATAACCATCCCGATAACAGCGAGCCATTTTGCTCCAAATCGATCAAACAATTTTCCGGCTACAGGCATCAGGAAGCCCATAACAAGGGCACCCGGAAGGAGTAATAATCCGGACTCCAGTGCAGTGTAACCACGTGCATTCTGGAGGTACAAGGGAAGCAACATCATGTCAGCATACATGATCATGGTAATTGCGATACTAATCACCGTGGTCAGGGAGAACATGTTGTACTTGAAAGCCCGCAGATCAAGCAATGGGTCTTCCGAAACGAGCTGACGCCAAGTGAACAGCGCAAGTGCAACAAGACCAGCAGCAATACAGATAAGTACTTCTGCACTTGACCATCCCAGACTTCCTGCTCTGCTGAATCCATACAGCAATGCGCCGAATCCGATGGTGGACAACACCACGCTGATCGTATCGAACTTGGTGTTGACCCGTTCGGATACATTCTTCAGGTATACAAAGGCAAAGGCAATGACAATAAGTGTTAATGGAATCATGCCATAAAACATCGTTTGCCAAGAGTAGTTCTCCAGAATATAACCGGCAAGGGTAGGCCCGATGGCAGGAGCGAAAATGATCGCAAAACCAACCATACCCATAGCTGACCCTCGTTTCTCAGGGGCAAACAAGGTCAAAATAACGTGCATCAAGAGTGGCATGATAATCCCAGCACCTGCTGCCTGAATCATGCGACCTGTCAGCAATGTGCCGAAGTTGGTTGCAAGAGCGGATACGATGGTACCGATTAGGAAAATAAACATCGAAGCTTGGAATAATTGCTTGGTTGAAAAGCGTTGCATGAAGTAGGCTGTAATGGGGATCAGCACCCCGTTTACCAGCATGTAACCTGTCGTTAACCATTGTGCTGTTGCGGCGGAGATGTTAAAATCACCCATCAGTTCCGGTGTAGCGACACTCATGATCGTTTGATTCAACGTTGCAAGAAAGGCTCCCAGAATCATGATAAACAGAATAGGGCCTTTCTTTACGGAAGATTCATCTTGTAACTTAACCTGACTCAATCCTTTTCATCCTTTCAATCCAAACGTGACTAAATTTACAACGTGTTGTATAGTTTACATTGTATTTATTGAATTATATACATATTCGGACAGATTACAATTTACGTTATGAGGTGTTTTCGTCGTTTATTTTACAAATGTTATGATATTGTTGTGTAAATCGAAAATAAACGACTGATTGTTTAAAATTGTAATGTTCCAAATTTGAAGGAGGGATACACGTGAAAGATGAGAAGAAATCGCCTGTGGACCCAAGAATATTGCGAACACGTCAGTTAATTCGAGGTGCGTTTGTGGAGTTGCTGCAGGAAATGGATATTGAGAAATTGTCAGTGAACAAAATTGCCGAACGAGCGACGATCAATCGGGTAACCTTCTATCTGCACTATCGGGATATTACGGATATGATGGAGAAGATGGCTGATGAGATGATTGAGCATATTGAACGGATCGTGGAAGAATATGCCCCTCATTTTGAGAAGCAAAGAACAGAAGAGGCCTGGCCAGTTCTGGTCAAGTTACTGGAGCATTTTGCAGAGAACGCCTCATTCTATCAGGTGGTACTTGCCACGAAGCGCACACCCATTTTCACAGAACGACTCCTGAAGCTGTTAAGTACCTTGGTCAAAGCTAAGATAGATCAAGCCGAAATGGAAGATGTGCTGGAGGATTCCGGCATTCACAAGGAAATCGCCATCTGGTATGGTTCGTCTGCTTTAATTGGTACCATTGTTGCCTGGCTGCGTAACGACATGCCTTATTCTCCGCATTTTCTGGCGAAACAATTCTCATTGATCCGTTCATACTCTTATAATGACCTGATATAATCAAACTACAATCCACTGAACAATGACAGCAAACGGGGGGATATGACAGGGAAAATGCAGGCCATCGACTCATACATAACAGAGGAGGACTAATGTAATGAAATATAGTGCAGAACGTATATATGTGAGATTTTGGAAGGTAGAGGATACCTCATTGCTTCTGGATCTTCAGGTTCGAAATCGTGAGGCAATTGAGAGAACCTCTGCAAGTCATCGGGATGACTCTTACTACAGCATGGAAAAGCAAAGGGAACTCATTGAGAGCTGGGACAAGAAAAGAGAAGAAGGAATTCGCTATTCCTTCGGTATTTTTCTACATACAACGGATGAACTTGTGGGTGAAATTTCATTGTTCAAGATCATAATGGATTCAACCCCCAAATGGATCGTAGGTTATGTGACGGATGTGCTGCATCAAGGAAAAGGGTATATGAGCGAAGCCCTGCAATGTGTGCTGGAATTTGCCAAACATGAAACTGAAATTACACGCATCGAGGCTGGCGCGGTACCTGATAATACAGGTTCCATCCGTGTACTTCAAAAGGCAGGATTCACAGCGTGCGGGTCACAGTCTGTCCCGATCCAGGGAACGTTAAAGGAGCATACGATGTTTGCTGTGGATATACAATGAGCAGGATGTATCAGAATTAACTATAATTTGAACCATATATTCAAACGTATCGGAGAGGACAGAAAAATCTATGGCTACTATACTCGTTGCGGACGACGATCCGAACATTCGCGAACTCGTCTGTCTCTTTCTCAAAAACGATGGATTCACGACGGTGGAAGCTGCGGACGGTAAGGAAGCTCTCACCGTGTACGGCGAGACGCTAGTGGATCTGGTCGTGCTTGATATTATGATGCCTGTTATGGACGGCTGGGCATTATGCAAGGAACTCCGCAGAGCCAATCCGGATCTCCCGTTACTCATGCTGACGGCGAGAGGAGAGACTTGGGAGAAGGTAAAAGGATTCGAATTGGGTACGGATGATTATTTGACGAAACCGTTTGATCCATTGGAGCTTACCGCACGTGTCCGAGCATTACTGAAAAGATATAAAATTGGCTCCTCACACACAATCCAGTTTGGCAATGTCATTCTGGATCGTCAGACGTATAAGGTGACGAGAGGTACAGAATCGCTTACTTTACCACTGAAGGAATTCGAATTGCTATATAAGCTTGCTGGAACACCAGGCCAGGTCTATACACGTGAGCAGTTGATCGATCAGATATGGGGTATTGATTACGCCGGAGATGATCGAACGATAGACGTACATATTAAGCGCCTGCGTGAACGATTCGCGACGACACCTGATTTTCGGATTGAAACGGTGCGTGGGCTAGGATACAGACTTGAGGTCCATGAATGATCAGATCATTATACATTCGTGTGGTGCTCACCTTTCTGATCTCTGTCATCGCTGGTACAGTTATTTCTTTTTTTATGTCAACCTGGATATTCGAAGATAAATTGAACGAAAATGCCCGAATTAACATACGCAACTTTGGCCAAGACGTAGTGCAGATATATAAGACGATGCCTTTGGATGAAGCAGAATTATTCGTTAGCACTATGAAACAGCTTGATTCATATCATATTCGAATTTATGATGCAACGGGCAAGCTCCAGACTTATGGGAAGCTTAATGGACATAAATCAGCTGCTGTATCGAAAGAGCAACTTAAAAAAGTGTTAGATGGAGGGGTTGTTCAAGACACACCCAAGGGGATCGCTACTGTTCTTTTGGGGTTACCGATCAAGACGGAAATGGGCACAAAAGCGATGTTTTTGGAAACACTCGCACCGCCCTCCGCCTCTTTTGTAGTGCAGTTTGGCTTAATCTTTGCAAGCTGTTCGTTGATTGCAGGAAGTCTGCTGATTCTGATTGCTTCTGTATACCTGGTTAGACCAATCAAAAAATTGACCAAAGCGACCAAACGGATTGCAGCTGGAGATTTCAATGTCAAGCTGAACATCACGCAAAAGACTGAGATAGGTACGTTGGCTCGCAGTTTTGAAGAGATGATGCACGATCTGCAGCAGTTGGAGCAGATGCGCAGGGAATTCGTTACGAATGTTTCGCACGAGGTTCAGTCTCCACTCACCTCGATATCCGGTTACGCTTCGGCACTGAAGCAGGTAAACCTCTCAGAACAAGAGCGGAACCGTTATCTGGATATTATTATTGCTGAAGCCAAGCGAATGTCCAAAATGAGCGACAGCCTGCTCAAGCTGAGTTTGCTTGAATCGCAGTCACAGCAACTTCGGCTCAATACCTTAAGTCTGGATGAACAGATCCGAAGGGTTATCGTGGCACTCCAGCCGCAATGGTCTGCGCGCAATATTCATTTCGAGCTTGATTTGGAGAATGTAAAGGTGACGGCTGATCACGATCAGTTAAATCAGGTATGGACGAATATTCTGGGAAACAGCATCAAGTTCTCCAATGATGGCGGTATGATTAAAGTCAGTATCGAAGAGGATATCAAAAATGTGACTATCCGAATGTCCGACACGGGCATCGGTATTCCCCTTGAAGACCAGAAGCGTATATTCGAGCGCTTTTTCAAGGCGGATCGTTCCCACAGTCGTAAATATGACGGCAGTGGTATGGGACTTGCTATCGTTAAACAGATCGTATCGCTTCATCAGGGTGACATTCGAGTGGAAAGTGAACCTGGTCAAGGGACGTCCTTTGTCATCACGTTGCCCATCCATCCACCAACGGATAGTTAGGCTCGCAGGATAGGCCAAAGAATTAAAATCGGATGATTGAATACCGGATTTTCATACCATGTGTAACATGCAAGTTTTCTTGCATGTTACACATGGTTTTTTTGCTTGTTCATATTCCGTTCATATTCCGGTCACGGAGAGTACATCTTTGTTGGTTAGGCTTGCATTAACGGCCTCTTAGGCCAATACACAGATGAGGACAGGAGCAGATGAATGTGAATCAACAAGCAGACAAAAGCGTGCGGAGTAAGAGCAAAACAAAAAAAGTGTTAAGCATTTTGTTAAAAGTGCTTGCCGCAATCATTTTAGTAATTTTACTTTTTGTAGCTACCGTATATACGGTTAACAAAATCAGTAGTTATTCAGAGCAAAAAAGAATGGAGCCATATGGTCAACATGTTTCCGTGGATGGGAAAAATATGAATGTGTTCATTCAAGGTGAAGGCGAGGAAACGATTGTGCTTTTGCCGGGTTTTGGAACAGGGTCACCTGCACTAGATTTTAAGCCACTTATCTCGGAGTTAACCCCATATTATAGAGTCGTCGTGGTGGAACCTTTTGGTTATGGATTAAGTGATCAGACCGAAAGGGAACGCAGTACAGCAAATATTGTAAGCGAAATACATGAAGCGCTGCAAAATCTTCGTATTGATCGGTATATTCTCATGGGTCATTCCATATCGGGGATCTATAGTCTGGATTATGTGAACAAATATGCTGATGAAGTAAGTGCATACGTTGGGCTGGACACCAGTGTTCCAGCGATTAGTGAACAGAAGGTTGAAGCATCAGAAATCGTACCGATTAAATGGTACCGTAACTTGGGTTTCCCACGTTTGCAATTGAAAATGAGTGATGATCCATATGCTGGGCTTCCGTATGATGAACAAACCAAAGAACAATTGAACATTTTGATACAAAAGAACATGTTTAATTCAACTCAGTTAAACGAAATTGTAAGCATGTATTCCAATTTTAAAGCAGCTGAACAGTTAACGTTCCCAGTTGATCTCCCGGTTCTTTTCTTTGTTCAAAAGAATCATCCTGCAGTGGACAATTGGGTTCCCGAACACGAGAAGTTAATAGAGAACTCTGCGCGTGGTGAAATGGTGCTGCTGGAAGCAAATCATTATCTATACCGTTCCCATGCCAAAGAAATCGCTGCACAGTTCAGGGAGTTTATGGGAGGATCTCAATAACCCCATTATTCATTAGTATAAGCGCCTGCTCCGTCACGTCATAACATTTCTTTACTTGTTCATATTCAGTTCATATTGTCGTCACGGAGAGTACATGTGCATTAGATAAAGTTTCATTAGCGGCAAAGAAGAATACCCAACTACCAGTTCAGGACAGGAGAAGATTAGCGTGACACAACCAGAAGGCAAGAAAGCCAAGAATAGAACCAGGGTCAAGAAGGTACGAAATATTATACTTAAAATACTAGGAGCAATCTTAATTGCCATTGTTCTGTTTCTAGGTATTGTTTATATCACCAATGTAATCAGCAGTAATTCTGAGGCGAAAAAGATTGAGTCTTACGGTCAGCATGTATCTGTAGACGGAAAAAATATGAATGTGCTCATTCAAGGTGAAGGCAAGGAAACGATTGTGCTTCTGCCCGGTTATGGAACAGCAACACCAGTGCTTGATTTCAAGTTGCTTATTGATCAATTATCACCATATTACAAAGTGGTTGCTGTTGAGCCATTCGGTTATGGATTAAGTGATGAAACTGAAAAAGAAAGAACGACAGAGAATATCGTAAGTGAAATTCATGAAGCTCTGCAGCAACTTGATATTCAGCAGTACATGCTCATGGGTCACTCTATAGCGGGCATTTACGGTATTGATTATGTGAACAAATATACGGATGAGGTTACTGCCTTTGTCGGTATTGATAGCAGTGTATCCACCCAACCAAGTATTACAGATGCGAAGTTCCCCTTAAAAACGTTTGCTCTTCTTAGAAATACAGGTCTCTTGAGATTAATGATGAAAGTGGGTGCAGATCCCTATGAGGGACTGGCATTCGATGAACAAACGGTTGAGCAGATGAGAATGATTTCGAATAAAAACATGTACAATCCCACCTCATTAAACGAGATGGACCATATTTATACCAATTTTAAAGGTGCTCAAGGTTTAAGCTTCCCTAAAAATCTTCCACTTCTGCTCTTTGTACAAGCGAATAATGAAGGGGTAGAAGGATGGATCCCCTTGCATGAAGGACAGATCAAAGACTCGGTTCATGGGAAAGTAATTCCAATGGATGGTTCCCATTATTTACATCATACGCAATTCAAAAAAATTGCTGAAAATGTTAGAGCTTTTATGGCTGAAGCGAAATAAATAGGGGTAAACGTACAACCTTTGAATAACAGATCTGTATGAACGAATCTATATGAACGAATATGAAAAACCGTCCTGTGTGGCGGTTTCTACAACATGGTCAATCCGGACGTTGCTGTGATGAGAGAGAGGAAATACAAATGAGATTATTTGAGATACTTTTAGTTCTATCCTGCTTCGCTTTACTCGCAGACTTACTATTTATTAAAAGAAGTGCAAAGAAAACAGGCCTAGGTATAGGTATAGGAAGCAGTGTCATACTCGTAGCTCATTTATTGGTTGAGGGATACAGATGGCAGTTGCTTTTGGTATATATCATGACGGCACTATTCATGTTTATTGTTTTACTCCGGCATTCCGACAAGATGATCCATCTAAAAATAGGAAAGGTATTGAAGTATAGTTTATCTTCCCTAATCGTCATTCTGCTTGTTGCTTCTACCCTCTTGTCGGTATACTTACCTGTCTTTGATTTGCCGAAGCCCGAGGGTCCAGAGAAAGTAGGTACTCAAACCTTCCATTTTACAGATCAGAACAGAGATGAAATCTTGACTGAAGATCAAACCGATAAGAGGGAGTTAATGGTCCAAGTCTGGTACCCTACTGAAAACATTAGTAAAAAGAAACGTGACACGCTGTTTCCAAATAATAAAGAAATGTTCAAAACGTATATTCAGAGCTTCTCTGCTTCTTTGAAACTGCCTGAATTTGTGCTCGACTACTGGAAATATAGTCATAGCAACTCTTATGAAAATGTAGAAATATTACCTTCGGCAAGTCCTTATCCTGTGGTGCTGTTATCTCATGGTATGGGAACCAGTAGAGTTCTACAGGCATCACAGGCGGAGAATCTGGCCAGTCATGGGTTTATCGTAGTGACAATCGATCATACGTACAGCACGTTTGCTACCCTCTTTCCTGATGGTCGTGTAACGGGGTATACAACAAAGATGACAACCATAGATGACCGCAGAGAAGTTGGCGATATATGGACAAAAGACGTGGAGTTTGTAATTGATCAAATTGAAAAGCTGAATTCAGGTGCAATTGAAAGTCAGTTTAAAGGAAAAATCGATGTAGATAACATCGGTGCGATGGGGCATTCTTTTGGGGGTGCAACGGCGTTTAATGCAACGTATTTGGATCATCGAATCAAGGCCGGGGTTAATATGGATGGGTCACTGAATGAAGTAGAAGATAGAGATGATATAAACAAGCCGTTTATGTTTATCAGATCGGGAAATTTTGAAGACTGGTTAGCCAATTTTGAAAAGGACAGAAATTCGGATGACGAAGTAACTAAGTTTCTTTCAGATGAGCTGCACATTATGAAAAATGTTATTGAACATGGGGGAAATGTAATTTATATAGAAGGAACCCAGCACTTCAATTTCACGGATCTTCAATTTTATTCAGAACTGATTAAACTGTCCGGGATCACAGGAGAGATCAATGGTAAAAGAGGTTCAAATATCGTAAATCAATATGTACTCGATTTCTTTAACAAACAATTGAAAGGAACGGGTGGAAACCTGATTCAGGGGCCGAGCGACATCTACCCAGAGGTGAAATTTGTTGATCCGAAAGAACTCTAATTTAAACTCAGGAGATGATGTGAATGGGACGACAAACGGGAAAACGAACTTCAATCACCGCCTTAACTCTGGTGTTAATGATGTTAGCTCCAATGTCAGTCATGGCTGCACCAGCTACGAGTAACAACAGCGATTTAACGTATGAACCAACCAAGAAAATAGTAGCGGAGAAAGCGAAGATCCTAACTGAGACGTACGGTACGACCAGTGTACAATATGCATTAATCGATGCTGGAGAGATTGTGGTGTCCGGTCAAACGGGCAAGAACGATATAGAGGATAAAGTACCGCTTACTTCAGATACAATCTACGGCATCGGCTCAACAAGTAAAATGTTTCTTACAGCTTCTGTTATGAAGCTTGTTGATGATAGCAAGATCGATTTGGATGTGCCAATTGTGAACTATTTACCTGATTTTAAGATGAAAGATAACCGGTACAAATTAATCACACCACGTATGTTGTTGAATCATTCCGCTGGTCTGCTGGGCAGCTCCGGTAGCAATGCCACATTATACGGGGATAATGACACGTATTCACATGACACGTTTCTGGGGCAATTGGCGAACCAACACCTGAAGGCTGATCCTGGCGCGTACTCGGTGTATAGTAACGACAGTTTTACGTTAGCCGAGATTCTAGTTGAAAGAGTGAGCGGCATGGGCTTTACTGCATTTATACACAAATATATTACAGAGCCCCTGGACATGAAACATACCAAAACACCGCAGGATGTCGTTATTCCGGCAGCAATGGCGGGAATCTATTCTCCTTTGGTTGAAGGCCAGCTTCCTCAAGAGAATTATAATATCATTGCTACTGGAGGCATCTATTCCACTGCTGAGGATCTGGTGAAATTTTCACAAATCTTCACGGGAGAAGTCGATGGCATTCTTTCCAATAAGTCGGTAGGAGCCATGGCGCAGGAAGAATACAAAAGAGGTATGTGGCCGGAGGATAGCGACACGTCTATATCTTACGGGTTAGGGTGGGATAGTGTACATTTGTACCCATTCAGTGAATATGGCATCAAAGCTATTACCAAAGGTGGGGATACCATATCGTATCACTCCTCATTAATTGTACTGCCAGAATACAATCTGGCTGCAGCCGTTACCTCATCAGGGGGAACGAGTGCCAGAGATCAGTTTATTGCAAGTGAATTATTACTCAGTGCACTTGAGGAAAAGGGCATTATTACAGAACGAAAGCCGGAAAAATCGTTTGGCGTACCAGTGAAGGCAGATATGCCTAAAGAAATATCCACGTATGCGGGTATATACGGTTCTAATAATTCGGTGAAGAAGATCGAAATGAATCATGCTGGAAAAATGACTGTATCCGCGCTAACAGCTCCAAATAATTCGGCTCAAGAATACACATATACAGCGGATGGTACGTTTGTTAACGATAAAGGCACAGAAAAGCTGAAATTCGTTACAGAGCAGAATGGAAGGACATATCTGTGGTCTCGATCTTATATATCCATGCCGGGACTGGGACAGTTGGCGTTCTCCGAATATACGGCGGAGAAGCTGGAAGCCAATGAATTATCCCAAGATATTACTGCCTCATGGGAGCAGCGTGAAGGTAAGAGATACTACGTGGTGAATCAGAAGTATACATCAACTGTCTATCTCCATTCATCACCAATCCTTTCTTTCCATATGAATGAAGAGACCCCAGGGTATATGACCAATAGTAAGATTATTGGAGCCAACAAAGCAGTCACGGATCTTCAAATCCCTGGTATGGCAGGACGGGATTCAAAGGAAATTTATTTCGCTGAAAAGAATGGAGTAGAGTACATTACAGCTGTAGGTAGCATATACGCGAGTGAGGAAATCGTACAATCACTCTATTCGGGCAAACAATCTGTAACAACGATTCAAGCAGACGGTTACGCCAAATGGTTTTCTATACCATCAACGGTGAATGGAAAAGTCATGACCGTTAAACTGCCTTCAAATGGTGCCTTTGCCGTATATGATCAAAAGGGTATTTGTATTAATCACACCGTGGTCAGCGGTAAGAATGAGGTTGTTTTACCGGAAAACGGTCGCATTGTATTTGCAGGTGACGTTGGTTCCACATTTGAAATTTCATTGAAATAGATGAATTCTAGTAAGGTAGCATGTTTAACGAAACTAAGAAGGCAGCCGATCAAAGTAATCGGCTGCTTTTGTTCAATTGAAGAAGATATATTTATATTCTTTTTTCGGGGAGTGGAAACGATGCCTACGATATTAGTTGCTGACGACGATGCGAACATTCGCAAACTCGTCTGTTTATTTTTGCGCAACGACGGATTTACTACCATCAACGCCGTAGACGGAAAGGAAGCCCTGGCTATCTTTACCTCCACGCCAGTCGATTTGGTTATTCTTGATATTATGATGCCAGTCATGGACGGTTGGGCATTATGCGAGGAACTTCGAAGAGCCAATCCGGATCTTCCGTTACTCATGTTGACGGCAAGAAACGAGACCTGGGAGAAAGTACAAGCATTTCAGCTCGGGACAGATGATTATATGACGAAGCCATTCGATCCGCTTGAGTTGATGGCTCGCGTCAAGGCACTGTTGAAACGATACCGTATAGGTTTAACGCAGACCATCCAATTAGGAAACGTTATTCTGAACCGGCAGACTTATAAGGTCCTGAGGGGTACAGAGTCGTTCACCTTGCCGCTTAAAGAGTTCGAATTATTGTATAAACTTGCTGGATTACCGGGACAAGTCTATACGCGGGAGCAACTAATCGATCAAGTTTGGGGAATTAATTATACTGGCGATGATCGAACGATAGACGTGCATATTAAACGTCTACGCGAACGTTTTACCGATATCTCCGATTTTCGTATCGAAACGGTGCGGGGACTTGGCTACCGGCTAGAGGTGCAGGAGTGACCGGCTCCCTCTATACACGTGTAGTCCTGACCTTTTTGGTCTCCGTGACCGGGGGCACCATCCTTTCTTTTCTTGCTACAACCTGGATATTTCAAGATAAATTAAACGAAAACATACAAGCTTCCTTGCTTGACTTTGGACAGGATATCGTCCGCATCTACGAGACATTGCCTCTACGCGAAGCAGAAATGTTTATAAGTGAAATGAAACAACTCAACTCTTACCACATCCGAATCTATAAAGCAACGGGTCAGTTTCAATCCTATGGAGAACTTAAAGGACAACATCCTTTCCTAGTGACTACAGAACAATTGAAGAAAGTGCTGGATGGAGGAAGAGTCCAAGTTAATGGAATCGATACGATCTTCTTGGGATTGCCGATAAAAACTGAAATGGGAAGCATAGCAATGTTTGTAGAGCCCCTCACTTCCTCTTCCACCTCATTTCTTATCAAATTTGTTGTAACCTTTTTGATTTGTTCGTTGTTAGCAGGAAGCCTATTGATACTAATTGCGGCTATTTTTCTGGTAAGACCGATCAAAAAATTGACAAAAGCGACCCGGCTTATAGCTGCTGGAGATTTCAACGTCAAGCTTAATATTAAACAAAAGGGTGAGATAGGTACTTTGGCTCGCAGCTTTGAAGAAATGATGCACGATCTAAAGCAGCTTGAGCAGATGCGCAGGGAATTTGTAGCAAACGTGTCCCATGAAGTTCAGTCTCCGCTCACTTCCATTTCCGGTTTTGCTATAGCGCTCAAGCAGGTAGACCTCCCGGATGACGAAAAAAGCGATTATCTCGACATTATCATCACTGAAACTGCACGAATGTCCAAAATAAGTGATAGTCTGCTAAAGCTGAGTTTGCTTGAATCTCAATCATTGCAAATGCGGCTGGCCACGCTCAGTCTGGATGAACAGATCAGACGAGTAATTGTCGCTATTCAACCCCAATGGTCGGCCCGTAACATTCAGATCGATCTTGATTTGCAGCCCACCCAAATCACGGCCGATTATGATCAGTTAAATCAGGTGTGGATCAATATCTTCGGCAATGCCATCAAATTTTCCGAAGATGGTGCCCGAATTAACGTCACGATCAAACAGAATATCAAGAACGTGGATATCCGCATATCGGATTCGGGTATTGGTATTCTCCCGGAAGACCAAAAGCGTATATTTGACCGCTTCTTTAAAGCAGATCGTTCCCACAGTCAGAAATATGAAGGAAGCGGTATGGGACTAGCTATTGTAAAGCAGATCATCTCGCTTCATCAAGGGGACATCCGGGTGGAGAGCGAATATGGACGAGGAACGACCTTCATCGTCATCTTGCCAATTACAACACCCACAGAGTGATTGAATTTTATGCCTTCACTAGGCTATGACACCCTGTAAAAACCTCCTTGCGTATAATGATGCAAACTTTTTTTGCCTGTTCATCCTCCGTTCATGTTGTAGTCATTAGGGGGACATCTTGGTTTGTTATATTGTGTTTAGCGCCCACGTTATGGTGGCTTAACACAATGATGAAGACAGGAGTAGATGCAAGAATGAAACCAAGAGAGGTAACAAAACTGGAGATGAGTGTGAGGAGAGCAAGAAAGAGAAATACTATAGCTGCTGTGACTCTCATGCTGACGATACTTGCCCCGCTATCTGCAATGGCCGCACCGGCTGTCATGAATAACAGCATTAACCTTACGTACGAGACAACAAAGAAAACCGTAATCGAAAAAGCTAAACTGCTGACGGAGACGTACGGTACGACGAGTCTGCAATATGCGCTCATTGATGGTGGAGAGATTACGGTGTCCGGTCAAACGGGGAAGAACGATCTAAACGACAAGGTACCTCTTACTACGAACACGATCTATGGCATAGGGTCAACCAGTAAAATGTTTCTTACAGCTTCAGTGATGAAGCTGGTGGATGAAGGCAAGATCGATCTGGATGTGCCTGTTGTGAACTATATGCCTGATTTTACAATGAAAGATAATCGACACAAACAGATTACACCCCGTATGTTGCTGAATCATTCGGCCGGGCTTCCCGGAGCTTCTAACGGTAGTGCTATACTGTATGGGGACAATGATACCATTGCACATGATACCTTTTTGGATCAATTGGCGACCCAGAATCTGATGGCAGAGCCAGGTGCGTATTCGGTGTACTCTAACGATGGATTTACATTAGCTGAAATTCTGGTTGAGAGAGTCACTGGTATGAGCTTTACGGCATTTATACACAAATATATTACAGAGCCTCTGAAAATGAATCATACCAAAACACCACAGGATATAGTTAATCCGGAAGAAATGGCGGGAATCTATTCCCCTTTTTATGAGGCACAACTTCCAAAAGAGAATTATAATATCATTGCTTCAGGAGGCATATATTCCACCGCTAAGGATCTGGTGAAATTTTCGCAAATCTTCACAGGAGAGGTCAAAGGGATTCTTTCCAACAAGTCGGTAGAAGCCATGGAGCAAAAAGAATACAGAAGAGGCATGTGGCCAAAGGATAGTGATTCTTCTATGTCGTACGGATTAGGGTGGGATAGTGTGGACTTGTTCCCATTCAGTGAGTACGGCATCAAGGCTGTTACGAAAGGTGGAGATACGTTATCTTATCATTCTTCACTCGTCGTACTTCCGGAATACAACATGGCTGCAGCCGTGATCTCTTCAGACGGGTCAAGCGTAACCGATCAATTCATTGCGAGTGAGTTATTACTTAGCGCACTTGAAGAAAAGGGCATGATTAAAGAACGGAAACCGGAAAAATCTTTTGGTGTACCTGTGAAGGCTGAGATGCCTAAAGAAATCTCCAAGTTTGCAGGAAGATATGGTGGCAATAATTCAGTGACGAAGATCAAAATAAATACGGCAGGACAAATGACAGTCTCCTCTCTCACGTCTCCAAGTCATCCGGTTCAAGAATACACCTATACATCAGATGGTACTTTTGTGAGTGATGATGGTACAGAAAAGTTGAAATTCGTTGTGGAGAAAAATGGGAATACCTACCTGTGGTCTCGATCTTATATCTCCGTTCCAGGACTCGGACAGGTGGCTCTCTCAGAATATAATGCGGAGAAGCTGGAAGCCAATACATTACCCAAGGAGTTTAACGCTGCATGGGCAAAGCGTGATGGTAAAAAATATTATCTGGTGAATGCGAAATACACATCCATGTTTTATCTTAATGCTACATCGATCGTGCCTATTTATATGAATAAAGAGAATCCAGGGTATATGTCCAATAATAAGATTATTGGAGCAGACGAAGCAGCCAATCAATTGCAGATTCCGGGTAGTGCCGGACGAGAACCAATGGACATTCATTTCTTCAAAAAGAACGATGGAGAGTATCTTACATTTTCAGGTTATGTATTCGTCAGTGAGGAATTGGTAAAACCAATCTATTCCGGTAAACAATCCGCAACAACGATTCAAGCAGATGGATATGCCAAATGGTTTTCGGTACCCGCTACTGCGAAAGGAAAAGTCATGACAGTGAAGTTACCTGCAAATGGAGCCTTCGCTATCTATGATCAGAACGGAGTTTGTATTAATCACAGCGTAGTCAGCGGTAATAATGTTGTTGTTTTACCCGAAAACGGCCGTATTGTATTTGCAGGTGAGGCTGGCGCCAAATTTGAAATTTCACTAAAAAAGTAAATGAACTCAACAGGAGAGAACCATCATGATGAAAAAAATATTAATCATTTTGCTCAAAATATTCGGAGCGATCGTTATCGCTTTTGCATTATTTATTGCGACTGTCTTTATTGTTAATGTATTTAGCAACAAATCGGAGGAAGGGAAAATAAAATCATACGGCCAGTTTGTAGCGGTTGACGGGAAAAACATGAATGTGTTGATTCAAGGAAAAGGCAAAGAAACGGTGGTATTGCTTCCTGGGTATGGAACACCCGCCCCAGCCCTTGATTTCAAACCGCTCATCGATCAGCTATCTCCATTTTACAAAGTCGTTGTCATTGAACCTTTCGGTTATGGATTAAGTGACATTACTGAAAAAGAGCGTACTACGGAAAATATGGTTAGTGAAATTCATGAAGCGTTACAGCAGCTTAATATTCATCGTTATACGCTCATGGCTCACTCCATTTCAGGAATATACGGACTGGATTATGTGAACAAATATGCAAACGAAGTAACTTCCTTTGTCGGCATCGAGAGCAGTGTCCCAACGCAGGGAGGTAACGATGATCCATTCCCAACTGAAACGTACAAACTGCTTAAAAAATCAGGATTCTACCGATTGTTAATGAAATTGGCCCCTGATCAACTGATTGCACCGGATGTTGATGATGAGTCCAGAGAACAAATTCGAATCCTTTCACTCAAAAATACGTTTAATCCGAACAATCTGAATGAAGGCGAAAACTTTGGTCCTAACTTCAAAGCAGCGGAGAACCTGACCTTCCCCAAAGATCTTCCGTTGATTTTCTTCTTACAAGCGAATGATACCGAAACGGAAGGCTGGATACCCTTGCATGAAGAGCAAGTCAAAGATTCAGTGCATGGAAAAGTGATGACTTTCGAGGGAGATCATTATTTGCATCACACCCGCTCCAAAGAAATGGTTCAAGAATATAGGAAGTTTATGAGTGAAATAGAGTAGAGTGTGTCAACAAAAGAAGCCGCGAAATCGCGGCTTTTTTCTATTGAAAGAGGTGATGAACATACATACGTAGTTACTTTATTGGAAAATTAAGGTTGACACTCCTTGTCGCCGCGTATACAATCGTATACATGAATGCGTTGTATACATATGTATACACGTCATGGAGGTGGCAGGATGAGAGATCGACAGATCGAAGAATCGGATGGAAGTGTACGTCAAGATGAACGTCCGAGACGTGATGTGGGTGACAGCGAGCAACGTGGAGAGCATTCCAGACGTGGCAGAGGACATGGTGAACATCAGGGGAAACGGGGCCATGGTGCGCAAACCTTCCGTCGCGGCCGGATTCTTGTATTTCTGGAACAGATGCAGAATCGAAGAACAACGCTCGCCAGACAACTTGGTCAGGAGGAGTATGAACATATTCGCCCAATAATCAGTGGGGAGTTGAAAGCCATTGATCAGGTCATCGACGAGTATGTCCATCTTTTCGAACTGCAAAATGAAGATGTAGGTCCCAATAAGAATCTGGAGAGTGAGAGTGAATAAGTATGATTCGTCGTTTTTTTTCGTATTATCGTCCTTATAAAAAACTGTTTTTGATTGATTTTGGATGTGCTGTACTCGCAGGTCTTCTGGAGTTGGCTTTCCCCCTTGCCGTCAGTAAATTCATTAATGAGTTGTTGCCCGGTCAGGATTGGCCCCTTATTTTGCTTGCCTGTATTGTGCTGTTATCCATCTATGCACTTAATACGGTATTGAACTATGTCGTTACATACTGGGGACATATGCTTGGCATTAACATTGAGACCAACATGCGTGAGAAGATGTTCGCTCACTTGCAGAAGCTGTCTTTCCGGTTCTTCGATAATCGCAAAACAGGTCATTTGATTGGTCATCTTACGAATGATCTGAACGATATCGGCGAGGTTGCTCACCATGGACCCGAAGATGTGTTCATTGCAGTGATGACATTAATCGGATCATTCTGGCTGATGGCTAACATTAATCTTGAGCTTGCGCTCCTAACCTTTATCATTATCCCAATTATGGCTTGGGTCATTATCGTATTCGGTGGCCGTATGACGAAGACGTATCGAAGGCTCTTCGGAGACGTCGGCAATTTCAATGCGCGCATTGAGGACAATGTCGGAGGCATGCGAGTTGTGCAATCGTTCGCCAACGAAGAACACGAAAAAGAGCTTTTTGCTGTAGACAATCAGAATTTCCGTAAAACCAAGCTGCTTGCCTACAAAACGATGGCAAAAAGTATCTCAGTCAGTTATATGATGATGCGACTGGTTACAGTATTTGTCATGATTAGCGGGGCTTGGTTTTATATTGATGGCAGAATTAATATGGGTGATTTTATGGCCTTCCTGCTGCTATCGAATATCTTCTTCCGTCCTATCGAGAAGATTAACGCAGTTATCGAAAGTTATCCAAAGGGCATCGCTGGTTTCAAGCGTTATCTGGAGATCATTGATACAGAACCTGAAATTGCGGATAACAAAAACGCCGTGGAATTCGAAAGTGTGAAGGGTGATATTCGTTTTGAGAACGTCTCGTTTGGATATGAATCCAGTCGCCGTATTTTAAATGATATCAGTCTGACTGTTCGACCAGGGGAAACCGTTGCTTTTGTTGGCCCGTCAGGCGCAGGTAAGACAACCATCTGCAGCCTGCTTCCTCGATTCTATGAGGTAGAAGAGGGACGAATCACTGTAGATGGAGTGGACATTCGGGATGTTAAGCTTCAATCGTTGCGTAAGCATATCGGGATCGTTCAACAGGATGTATTTTTGTTCTCGGGTACCATTAAGGAGAATATTGCTTATGGTGACCTGAGTGCAACGGACGAACAGATCTGGGATGCCGCTCGCCGTGCCTCATTGGAGGAATTGATTCTTACGTTGCCGGACGGTATGGATACGGTCATTGGCGAGCGTGGAGTCAAGCTATCCGGAGGACAGAAGCAACGGTTATCCATTGCTCGTATGTTCTTGAAAAATCCACCCATTCTTATTCTGGATGAGGCAACGTCTGCACTGGATACGGAAACGGAAGCACTTATTCAGCAATCACTCGCTGAATTGTCGGTGGGTAGAACGACACTTGTGATCGCACACCGATTGACAACGATCAAGAACGCGGATCGAATCATTGTAGTGAACACAGATGGTATCGCTGAACAGGGTAACCATGAGGAATTGGTCGCCGCAGGAGGTATATACAGCCGTCTTCATCAGGTGCAATATAGTCACTCTTAATCCATATAAAATGAACAAAAAAATATTTACACTGGGTACTCCGATGACAGAATAACCTTCCGGTCGCTGTTATCCCCAGATTTTTTTATTCCTTCTTTAAAGGGGAAATCCGGGGATAAAGGCGAACGCTCCGCTTCTTCAGGTTCTTTCTGTCCTCTTCGTTTTGTGTAAATGTTCAGTTCAATTTATATAGAAACTTAAGTAGGTGACTAAGTATTTGTATAAAGTATCTAAATCAATTAAACCTTGCCGCGCATATGTGCGGCTTTTTGGTTTGGCTTAAAAATGTGGTAACCAAATATCAAGGGAAAATATAATGTTGACAACGTCCACTAACCTGATTATTATAATGTTGACAATGTCCACTAAAAAGGAGGGTTTGACATCGACTCTCAGTACATAAATCCAGATATTCTGGCTGACATGCGACGTTTTAACCGTTTTTATACCAACATACTTGGTGTACTCGACAAGCATATTCTCGGAACAGGGTATTCCTTTGCTGAAGTACGGGTCATTATCGAGATTGGAATTCGGGGAGAGAGCATTGCGAACAATCTGGTGGATACACTGACCATTGATCGCAGTTATATGAGCCGCATTGTGAACAAGCTGACCAAGGAAGGTCTGCTGGTGAAAGTGAATTCTGAAGCCGATAGCCGGGTCAGTCTGATTCGTCTGACAGCCAAGGGTGAGGAGCTGTATGCCCAATTAAATGATCGATCCGATCAACAGATTCTGAAATTAATGCAAGAACTCAATAAAGAAGAGATTCAAGAGGTATACACCTCCATGATGAACATACAAGAGAAGTTGAACAAGAAGGCAGGAGAGACAACACGATGATACGATTTGAATGTGACTATAACGAAGGTGCGCATGAACGCATTTTACAAAAACTGATGGAAACCAACATGGAACAGACAAGCGGGTATGGCACGGATGAGCATTGCGAACGCGCGAGAATGCTTATTCGTCAGGCTTGTGACAACGAGCAGGCTGATGTTCATTTTTTGGTTGGCGGTACACAGACGAACACAACAGTTATTGCCTCTATTTTGCGTCCATATCAAGGTGTGATTGCAGCGACCTCGGGACACATTGCGGTTCATGAGACTGGGGCTATCGAAGCAACGGGCCATAAGGTACTCACGGTTCCAAGTGAGGATGGAAAGATCACGCCTGAACAGGTTAGAGCAGTCTATGATGCGCACATGAACGAGTCTTCACCGGAACATTGTGTACAGCCAGGTATGGTCTATATATCTCAGCCAACGGAGAACGGAACGATGTACAGCAAAGCAGAATTGCAAGCATTGCACGCAGTCAGCAGAGCATGTGGTCTGCCATTTTTCGTGGATGGAGCACGCCTTGGATATGCACTTGCCTCCCGTAATTGCGATATGACACTTGCTGATCTTGCGCGCTTGTGCGATGTATTTTACATCGGCGGAACCAAGATTGGAGCGTTGATGGGAGAAGCGGTCGTGATCCTGAATGATGCGCTCAAACCAGATTTTCGTTATATGATCAAACAAAAAGGTGGCCTGCTTGCCAAAGGCAGATTGTTGGGGATTCAATTCGAAACTTTGTTCGAAGACGGCTTGTATCTTGAGATTTCCCATCATGCCGTGGATATGGCGTTGAGAATTCATGATTCACTCGAACAGCAGGGAGTACGCTTCTTGTATGACTCACCAACCAACCAGCAGTTTCCGATTCTGCCCAATCTTTTGCTTGAGAAATTACGGAATGATTATACTTTCTCCTTCTGGGAAAAGGTTGACGATACACATAGTGCGGTGCGCTTTTGTACCAGTTGGGCAACCCGGCAGGAGAATGTGGATGCACTGACTCGTGATATTGCTCAATTATTGCATGAAGAGACTCGGATTGAACAACGACTCGAAGTATTGGTATAACTTTGCAAATATTTATGTTACTTAAGGACAACCGCGACAGGTTGTTCTTTTTCGTATGTTTTTCGTGAATTGACAGTTCTCTTATATTAAAGCTATTATAGATATAATATATCCTTAATTGAGGTGGAGATTGTATTCTATGAATAACGGACATTTATCCGGTCAAACGAACGAATCGTGGAGTGGTCATTCTGCTCCTTTTACAGCGTTACAGGAAACACCGATCTTAACCTTGCTCCAGCCGTCCCATGGAGAACGAATCCTTGATGTGGGTTGCGGGAATGGGGATCTGACAGCCAAAATTGCAGCCGCAGGAGCGCTGACAACAGGCATTGATTTTTCGAAGGAGACAATTAGGCAAGCTAAACAGAAATATCCTGATATGAATATTCAAGTCGCTAATGCCTGTCATTATCGGTCTGAAGAGCCGTTTGATGCGGTCTTCTCTCATGCCGTTCTGCATTGGATAAAGGATGCCCCAGCTGTAGTGCAATCCATATACTTAGCGCTTAAGACGGGCGGACGATTTGTGGCAGAGTTTGCCGGAAGTGGCAATACGGCTATTTTAATAGCAGCGGTACGGGAAGAACTGCATGCCCGTGGATACAGATGGGAAGGCCGGAATCCATGGTATCACCCTACCATTGGCGAATATACTAATCTTCTGGAGCAAAACGGATTTCGAGTTAGTCTGGCCCAGCATGTTGACCAATTTACTCCGTTCAAGCCAGGAGCCAGAAAGTGGTTGGACAGCTTTGCAGAGTATTTATTCAGTGGTATCGCACCTGCGGAACAGGATGTTATTATGGAGGCTGTAGAGAAAAAAGTACAGCCACAACTGATGCGGGATGGACAATGGTATTTGGACAGAAGCCGACTGCGAGTGGTAGCTATGAAGGAATCGGGGAATGCGGTATGAAAATGGACAAACCCAAGCTTCAGGAGCAGTTGCTTGAACCGGAAACGATAGGTTTTCTCGAATCCAAAGTGGAGTATAAACACAAACTGATTGAGAACATGACTCTGGATCAACAGGAAGCGAGTAAGGTTTCCTTTGAAAATGTTGTATTTAGACATGTGACGATCTCGGAGTCTGCCTTGGAACAATTCGAATTCACGGATGTCCGGTTCGAACACTGCGACTTCTCCAATGTCAATCTCTCTGGTGCCTTCATGCACCGAATCGAATGGCATAACTGCAAGTTTGTTGGAACGGATTTTTCCAATAGTCGCTTGCAAAATGTCAGTTTTTTTCATGGTCTAGGGGATTACAGCAATTTCCGTTTTGCCCATCTGAAACAGGTCTCCTTCTCGGAATGTACCTTGATTGGTGCGGACTTTGCCTATCTGGCTCTTCAGAAGATGGAGTTCACTCAATGTAATATCGACCAAGCTTCCTTAACGGGGACCAAAATGAAAGATTTGGATCTTCGCGATTGCCAATTTGACTCCTTGGTGTTAACCATGGAAGACCTCAACGGTTGTGTGATTTCACCACATCAAGCCGCCACATTTGTAGGATTAATGGGTTTGATTATCAAATAAATGGCATGATCACATTAACGGGGTTGCCAAGATAGTGGAAGTGTGTATAATTGGAGACACATTAGAATACAAACAGGTTTTCTAGGGTTCCGCGATGGATGTGTCGGTCTGGTCCGAGAGAAAACCCGCAACCTGTTGGTTGTGCCACGGAGGGATAAAAGCCTGGGAGATGAACTGCGATATGCAGTTTGTTTCCCGGGCTTTTTTTGTTTTTCGCTAATGAACCCATACAGGTTGTACAAAAAATGTAGTAGAGAAGGAGTGTTTCAGGTATGAATAAAAATTGGATGTCGGTTGTGATTGCTGCGTTGTTCGAAGTGGGTTGGGTCATTGGATTAAAACATGCCAGCGGGTTGCTGGAATGGAGTCTTACACTGGTTGCGATTATGATCAGCTTCAGCTTAATGATTGCAGCTTCGCGTACCTTGCCCGTGGGAACCGTATACGCAGTATTCGTTGGCCTAGGTACCGCTGGAACGGTGCTTGCAGAGATTCTTTTGTTTAATGCAAATGTGCAAACCGGAAAAATGATACTCATTGGTACACTTTTACTCGGCGTAATTGGTCTTAAAATGCTGAGTAAAGAGAAGAACAAGGAGGTGCAGCTATAATGAACTGGGTGTTTCTTATCTTGGCAGGGGTATTTGAGATGATCGGCGTGCTGATGATAAACAAGTTGCACAAAGACCGTAATTTAATTTCACTCGTTCTATTGGTAGCCGGGTTTGGTTTAAGTTTTATGTTCCTGTCCCTTGCAATGGAAACTCTTCCGATGGGGACAGCATATGCGGTATGGACGGGAATCGGAGCCTCCGGCGGTGCCATTCTGGGCATGGTGTTTTACGGAGAACCCCGAAATGCCCTAAGAATTCTGTTTATCGCTATGGTGCTCGGATCGGCAGTCGGTCTTAAATTGGTTAGTTAAATAAGTGGAATTAAAAAGATAATGTACAGATTGCGTTTTTAATGTTATCCTTATACGTTACGTGTGAAATAAAAGATGCGTCTTATTGATAGATGTGCGTAAATGAAGGAGATAACATGACATTTAAGGACCTAAATATTATTCCCTCTATTATGGAAGGGTTAAGCAAAGCAAACTATACTAATCCTACGCCTATCCAGGAACAGGCCATTCCAGCTGTATTGGCTGGCAGAGACTTGCTGGGATGTGCACAGACCGGAACAGGCAAGACGGCAGCATTTTCGGTGCCGATCATTCAATTATTAAGCGAAAGATCCAAAGGACAAGGATCAAAGTCCGCTCGACATATTCGTTCATTGATTTTGACACCAACTAGAGAGCTGGCAATTCAGATCGCCGATAATATCAAAGTATATAGTCGGTATACGGACATCCGTTGTACGGCTATCGTTGGTGGTGTTTCGCAAAAAGTGCAAGAGCGGGCGCTGAATCAAGGTGCAGATATTATTATCGCAACACCTGGCAGATTGAACGATCTGATTAACCAGAAACGTATTGATCTGAAGATGGTTGAGATTCTCGTTCTGGATGAAGCAGACCGGATGTTGGACATGGGCTTTATTCATGATGTAAAAAGAATTATCGCCAAGATGCCGAACAAGAAGCAAACGCTGTTCTTCTCAGCTACCATGCCTCCTGAAATCACCAAGATGGTTAAAACCCTGCTGGTTGATCCAGTCAAAGTCGAAATCACACCCGTATCTTCAACAGTAGACCGCATTGAGCAGTCTATATATTTGCTGGAGAATGGCAAAAAGCAGCAGATGTTGAATCAGATCCTGGAGGATAAATCCATCGTCACGGCATTGGTGTTCACACGCACGAAGCGCGGCGCTGACCGGGTTACACGTGATTTGGCCAAAGTGAATGTTACGGCACAAGCCATTCATGGCAACAAGTCTCAGAACGAGCGCCAGCGGGCACTGAACAATTTCAAGAGTGGGGCTACGCGAGTACTGGTGGCGACGGATATCGCAGCAAGAGGAATTGATGTGGAGGAACTGTCACATGTCATTAACTTTAACCTGCCTAACATTCCGGAAACGTATGTTCACCGTATTGGACGTACAGGTCGAGCAGGGAAAAGCGGGATGGCCATCTCATTCTGTGAGAAGGATGAACTTCCATTCCTGAAGGATATTGAGAAAGTAATCAAGAAGACGATTCCTGAAGTTAAAGGTCATCCATATCCGATGACAGGTGTTCCTGTGTTTGAGAAAACCAGCAAACCATCGGGCAGTAAACCCGCGTTCAACAAATCAGCTGCGGGCAAACCAGCCAAATCCAAGGCTAACCCGGCACGCAAGCCCAAATCCGAGTGGTTTGCCAAGAGTGGCAAAACAACGAGTAGCCGTTCTAACGACGGTAGATCCAATAGCAATCGATCTAACAGCAGTAGCAGTCGATCGAACAGTAGTAGCAGTAAATCAAATAATGGTTCATTCAGCCGCAGCAGCAAAACAAGGAATGATAGAGCCAATTAAGACCTAAATAAACGCAGATAAAACCTTCTTCATTCATATGGAGGAGGTTTTATTATGTATGTACAGAGAGCTTATTTACATACGAACTTACATTCGATATCATTATATTGTCCACTGGTGAAAGGGAGGTACTGACTTGAAGGATACGATAATTAAATACAGTTTGAACAAGAAAGGTGCGACCAAGGAATATCCATTTGGACCTGATCCAGTCGCGATTAAGGTCGCGGGTAAGATGTTCGCGCTTATTTTTGAAAATAAAGAAAAAAACTGTCGCTTGAACTTAAAATGTGACCCGATTATTGCAGAGAATCTGAGAGAGCAGCATGAAGCGGTTCAACCAGGATATCATATGAACAAAAAACACTGGAATACCATTACGCTGGATGGCTCCTTGTCAGATGAGGATGTCTACGTCATGATCGATCACTCGTATGAAATGGTTATCCAATCCCTTCCGAAAAGGGTTCGGGAATCTTTGGCCGAATCGTGAGGCATTTCGCTCATATCAATGCCGATGGTCTGCTCGCTAAGTAGAATGAATATCTTATGAAAATGAAGACATACTTGAAGCCCATATGGGACCGTTATCTTGGAAATAAGCAAGATCGAACGGCCTTGTTCAACGTTGCATCCCTTGTTATCAATGCCTGGATTGGGATAGGCAAGCTAGTCTTGGGGATATATCTCCTTTCCGGATGGTTCATCACAAATGCAGTGTATTATTTGATTCTGTGTATAGCCAAAGGCCAGGTGCTTCATCAATATAAAGTTGCCAAAGGTATGGTGTCTCCCCAAGAAAGATATTCTTTGGAGCTTGCGGTGTATAAACGCGGAGGTCTTTTTCTATGTTTTCTGGGCGTATCCTATTCGATCGTCTGTCTGCGAATGTATCTGATCGGTGATGCCTTCATATATAGCGGACTTATTGTATATATCGTAGCTATAGTCGCTTTTACCAAACTTGCTTTTGCCGTGTATGGTACCTGGGCTAATCGTCATCTACATAACCCAATTATATCTACATTGAAAATGATTAACTTCACCGATGCCATGGTATCCATCGTCGTGACACAAGCGACACTACTTACCATGCAAGCCTCACCTCTCGCTTTAAAAACCAGCAGCGTGTTTGGCATGGGGTGCAGCGTTTTATTTTGTCTGATGGGGGTCTGGATGATGTTCCACAAGACAAAACAGTCAAGTATGGAGCAGGAGAGCGCATCCAACGAACAGTGAGAAACTAGGGGAGCTTGATATCTCGCATGAACATGCTGTCACAACGGAAGGTGGACTGGCAACGACAGTGGGGGAGGAAAATTACATCACTGTCTTGAATTCATTGGAGAATGAATGATTCAAATTTCCGATTGTCGGATTCATTCTTAATGCAAATAAGGAGTGATATCTATGGATCAACAGCAACAACTGGCCATGGTACAACAAATGCGTCAAAATGTCGTCGGTACAGATGCAGCTCTTCAACCCAGCTCCACGTATACCGTCACCGTAGAAGAAGTTATGATTCCTACGACGAAAGGTGATGCGAGTGTACTTGTGTATACACCGAATCGGGATCATTCCGCACCTCTGCCGGTTTTCTTCAATATGCATGGGGGTGGTTTCATCCTCGGACAAGCAGAGATGGATGATCCATGGTGTCGTCTGATCGCTGATCGTGCTGATTGTGTGGTCGTGAATATCGATTACCGTCTTGCACCAGAGCACAAATTTCCAACCGCAGTCCATGAATGTTATGACGTTGTAAAGTGGGTCCACGACAATCCGGAATCCTTCTCGGTGAACCCATCTCTATTCGCCATTGGTGGGCATAGTGCTGGGGGGAATCTTGCAGCAGCAGTGTGTTTGCTGAATCAGCAACGTGGTAGCGAGCTGCCGATTGTACTTCAGGTTATCGATTATGCCGTGTTGGATATAGCTACAGATCCGGCCGAGAAACCGAGTTATGAAGTAGCCATTCCTGCTGATATCGCCAGAACGTTCAACGCGATGTACCTTGAAACGCCACAAGATGCGCATGATCCGTTAGCGTCGCCTGTGCTTGCGACATCATTGCAGGGTCTCCCGGAAGCGTTAATCATTACGGCGGAGAAAGATTCACTGGCACAAGAAGCAAGAACATACGCAGCAAGGCTGGAAGAAAGCGGTGTGAAGGTGACCCATAAGGAGTATAAGGGAGCTGCTCATGGATTTACACATTTTGGCGATCTTCAGATGGCTGAGGATGCTTGGTATCGGATGAGTGACAAGATCAGAGAAGCATTTTCCAAATAAAGTACATTAGAGCGACGTGTAGAAAGAACTGGTAAGTGGTTAGATATCATTTGAGCAAGTTGTATAAAAGTTATCTTAAAGTCGCCTAATGGCGGCTTTTTTGAGTTCATTGGCGTGATTGCTCAATTGCTTGGTGAAACCAAGCTTCTGATCTTGCAGATGTGTTAATAAACTGGATTAGGAGCCGTCTTGAGATTATAACGATATCGTTAAGGGTAAGAGTGTTAATTAGAGGAAATAATAACCAATACCAGGAGGTTTATTATGAACCAATACAACAGTCCATCCGATATCGCCATTCTTGGCATGGGAACGGCTCTCCCTGCTCACCCCGTAGCGCAGTCAGATATTGCGGAACTAATTGCTTCTTCTCTTCAGGATCGGCCGGATTTGGCCCGGTTTGCCAGGCGAATATTCAAGTCCTGTGGTGTTGAAACTCGATATACCGTAGAACCGAGTTATCTGGGCTCACTGGAAGAATGCCGTTATCTGCCCTCTGGTGAGAGATCTGACATCCCGACAACTGAAGAAAGAATGAATACTTACAAGCGAGAGGCGCTTCCGCTCGGAATCGAGGCGGCAGAGAAAGCCCTCTCGGATTCAGGTGTATCTCCCAAGAGCATCACGCATATCATCACCGTCAGTTGCACCGGTCAATATCTACCAGGTCTTGATGTTATGCTCATCCGTCACTTGGGACTGTCTGACCGTGTTAACCGACTGCCGTTGATCTTTCAGGGCTGTGCCGCAGGGTTGAAAGCCATTCAGATGGCACGAGATGTCGTGCAGGGTGCTCCAGGATCACAGGTACTTGTTGTCTGTGTAGAGTTGTGTACAATTCATTTTCAGCCGGTGCAAGATCGGGAAGCGCTGTTTGCAGCTTCATTCTTCGGAGACGCAGCTTCTTCTTGTATAGTGGGCACACCAGAACCTCAGCACAAGAATGTTCTGAGTCTAGGAACGGGCTATTCTGTGCTTCTTCCGGATTCAACTGAAGATATGACCTGGGAGGTGGGGAACCTGGGGTATGACCTGTATCTATCCCCTCGTATTCCGAAGATGCTTGGTGTTCATTTAGAAGAGGAATTGCGTCTCTTATTGCAAAGTGAGGAGCTTCCTGAGCTGTGGGCCATTCATCCGGGAGGACGCGGGATTGTGGACACTGTGCAGAATGTAATGAAGTTAAGAGATGAACAAACAAAGTACAGCAGGCAGATCCTTAGAACGTATGGTAACCTGTCTTCCAACACGATCCTGTTTGTACTGAATGCGATGCGTGAGGACATGAAGGTACAGGGTCAATCCTCCACAGATGGTGTAGCCATGGCATTTGGACCGGGACTTACTGCGGAGTTGATGAAATTCACTTATGTACCCTCATTCTCTTCAGTGATGGAGGAGCACGATCATGTCCTTCTTTAGAACATTGTCCATGCGGGCCAAGGAAGAGGAACTGATGGATGACTTCTCTATGGGAGGGGAGGAGCTGCGTGAAGCACTCAGACATCTGAGACGTCTTAACAAAATATTCGCAGCACCCGGCCCAACGCTTGCTGGTGTAGAGAAGTTATGGAAATCTGTCGGTAAGCCGAATAAGCTGACCCTACTGGATGTGGGGGCAGGTTCAGGGGATGTGAACCAGAAACTGCTGCAATGGGCAGACCGTCAGGGCATTCAGCTGGAAATTACGCTGGTTGATCTGACGGAAGAGGCGTGTGAGGAAGCAAGACAACTATTCCGTGACGAACCCCGAGTCAGGGTACAACGTGCCGATCTTACACAACTGCCCGATGCTTCAGCAGATATTGTGACAGGTTCCCAGTTTGTGCATCATTTTGACGGAGATCAGTTGGTTGATATGGTTTCTCATATGCTGCGAGCATCGAGATATGGTGTCGTCATTAACGATATTCACCGCCATTCCGTGTCCTATAAAGCCGTCTGGATTACAACACGAATGATCTCGCGCAATCGGTACATTCGTCATGATGGCCCTCTGTCCGTAGCCAAAGGCTTTACAGGCAGGGATTGGAAGGAACTTAAACAACGGCTAAATCATGATACGATGACTTATGAATGGAAGCCTTTGTTCCGTTACTCTGTTGTTATTCCCACAAAGGGCAGGTGATCTGACGTGACGAATTCGATAGATGTGATTGTCATCGGAGCCGGGATTGCCGGTAGTACGTGTGCAATGCAACTGGCAGGAAAAGGTCATCGAACCCTTTTGCTGGATCGCCAAGAGTTCCCTCGACACAAAACCTGTGGTGAGTTCATGTCACCCGAAACCAAGGAAATGCTGGAGGTTCTGGACATTCACCTTCTGGACCAGACGAAGAAACCCAGTACCATGGATCATGCCAAAATCGTTATGCCACAAGGTGGAGTGATCGAAGCACCACTGCCGGGATTTGCATATGGCATAAGTCGATATGAGCTGGACCAGATTTTGCATCAGAAGGCTCTGGCGGCCGGAGCCCAGATTGTTACCAAAGCGACCGTAACGAGTATTGAGCAGCTTGAGGATGCCAGTTATGAGGTTCAGGTGAAACAGGGAGATGAGCGGATGAGCTACAGAGCCAAAGCCGTCATCGGAGCACATGGTACCAAGAAGCCGCGTGGGATGGCTTCCGCACCTGATCTGCGAGACCAAACCGTATATGTTGGGGTTAAATCCCACTTCAGCGGAATTGAGATTCCTGCACGGGTCGAGTTATATTTTTGCGAGGGTGGTTATGTGGGGATTTCTCCAATTGAAAATGGCAATGTGAATGTCGCTGCATTGTTGACACTGGATACCGTCCAGGGAAGTGGCAAGTCTGTAAACGATATTTTACAGGCTGCATCCCTTAAGAACGTGAGTTTGGCAGCCCGTTTAGCCGAAGGAAAACCTGTAGACGGAACGCAAGTGTCGATTGCTCCTCTGCATTTGTCCAATGTTCCTGAACCTTGGTCTCAATATCCGCATATTGGAGATGCCATGCTGATGATCCCGCCTTTATGTGGAGACGGGATGTCCATTGCCCTTCGCTCCTCACTCCTGTGTGCAAGGTGGACCGACAAGTACCTCCAAGGCGACATTGAACATGCCGATTGGCAGAGTAATTACACGCTGGAAGCAAGCCGTGAATTCACCCAATTGCTCAGACGCGCAAGAAGAATTCAAAAGCTGGCTTTTGCGAAAACCAATAAATTCTATCCTGGTCTGGCTCGGATGATCCCCGGTTTAGCTGCTTATGTCGTGAAGGCCACACGGTTATCCGAGATGAACGCAGCGCGCTAATTCATTGAAACTTTGCTCGCGAAAGAGGTTGCTGACGGCGGCCTCTTTTTTGGTGTATACATATAATTTTGTGGAGACAGTTTGGAAATTCGGCAAATGCTCGTATAATAGAATCTAATGTAACGATAGAGAACTAAGTCAGATGAAATGTCGGGAGGCACTATTTAAGATGAACTATTCATTTTCCAATCGTATCGCAGCACTGCAACCATCCATTATTCGCGAGATTCTGAAAGCTTCCTCGGGGCAAAATGTGATTCCATTCTCTGCGGGAAACCCCGCACCGGAAACCTTTCCTATTGAGGCGATTCGCACGTTCACCCAAACCATTCTGGAGCAAGACCCGGTCACGGCTCTGCAATATGGAATTACAGAAGGATATGTTCCCCTCAGGGAAGCATTAACGCAACATTTGAAGACAGGTTTTGATACGGGTAAGCCATCCGATCAATTGTTCATTGTATCTGGAGCGCAGCAGGGGATTGAGCTTGCCTGTAAAGTGTTCTGTAATGAAGGGGACACGATTATCTGTGAGAGTCCGAGCTTTATTGGTTCACTCAACTCCTTCCGGGCATCCGGTGCGAAGCTTGCGGGTGTTCCGATGGAGATGGACGGTATGGATATCGAGAAGCTGGAACAGGCGCTGCAAACGGAGCCCAATGTGAAAATGATCTATGTGATCCCAAGTTTTCAGAATCCTACTGGTGTAACGACAAGTCTAGCTAAACGTAAGGCTATATACGAGCTGGCTAAGAAGTATGGCGTTATGATTTTGGAAGATAATCCGTACGGAGAACTTCGATTCAACGGAGACGATGTGCCAACCATCAAGTCTATGGATGATGAGGGTCTGGTCATCTATGTTGGATCATTCTCCAAAATTTTGTCGGCGGGACTACGTGTCGGTTTTGTACAAGCGCCACATGAAGTGGTGGAGAAGATGGTTGTTGCCAAACAGGGAGAAGACGTACATACCGCCATGCTTCCACAGATTCTGGCATACAAGTTCATGACAGAATATGATTACGCGGGGCACATTAACAGCATTCGTGAGGTATATCGGAGAAAAGCTACATTGATGATGGACAAGCTGCAAGAGCATATGGGTGAGTCCGTTAACTACACTCAACCGGATGGTGGACTGTTCCTCTGGTGTGACCTGCCAGCACATGTGCCGATGCTTGATTATGCCAAGACAGCGGCAGCTCAAGGGGTTGCGGTTGTACCGGGAAATGCATTTCTGGTGAACGAGCAAGACCCTTGTAATGCCATCAGACTTAATTTCTCAACCCCGTCAGACGAACAGATTATCAAGGGTGTAGATATTTTGGGTCAGGTATTGAAGGGCTACAACGCTTAATATTGCATAAAAAGTAAAATACAATAATCCATGAGAAGTCGCCAATGGGCGGCTTCTTTTTGGCCTTTCACAGCCCTTAATTATCAATTAATGCACTTAATTCTGCCTGAAAAACCTTTTGATTCTTCTGATTAAAAGTACTCAGCAGCACGGTAACAATCCCATTACCTTTTCGTCGGGGCGTTAGTCCAATAACTTCTGCAATGACATGAAGTTCATCATCCGGAAAGACCGGCTTCAGAAATTGAATGTTATTCATTCCGGTTCCCGCCACGACATGTTCTCCATAGACCCCGACCTCAATCCATAATTTAAAGGAGATATTCATCGTTTGCATGCCAGAAGCAATGATACTGCCAAAGCGGCCTTGCTTGGCTTTCTCCTCATCCAAATGCATGTACTGTGGATCATAGATCGTGGCAAACTCCATAATATCGTTCTTGGACAATGCCAAGGATGTGGTTTCGTAGCGCTGACCTATTACATATTCACTGAATCTCATGAAGGCACCTCGGTTTCTTTAATATGTTTTTCGTAGTCGATGTCTTGGAAAGAGACATGACTGGACTGACGTGTTAAAATGCTAGTGAACACGCCGGTGTTATGCTGTGTTACCGACATAATGAAATAAACAGATGAAACTGTCTTTGAGGAGTATATATGATGATAACGATTAAAGATGTAGCCAAGATGGCGGGAGTAGCCAGTTCAACCGTATCTTGTGTACTCAACGATAAAGGCAATGTAAGTGAGCCAACAAGACTCCGAGTACTTGAGGCAGCGAGCCAACTTAATTACGTTAGGCATGGTCCTGCATCTGAATTAAAACGAAATAGTACACAAACCATTGGTATTATTGTCCATGACATGTCCAGTCCGTATTTCTCGGATTTGGTGAACGGAATAGAAACTGTCGTCATGAGTCATGGATACGATATGATCGTATGTAGTTCGTTGGGTGGAGAGAAATCAACAGCCCATCGTTACATCCGAGAAAGAAGAATTGATGGAGCTATTGTTATCGCTCAGAATATTCAAGATCAATTGCTGATTGAAGCATCTGAAGCCGGATTTCCAATTGTTGTCATGGATCGGGATCTGGATGCTCAACATATTGTAAAGGTTTTGATGAGTGATACGCAAGGCGGATACCTGGCAACCCGTTATCTGATCGATAAAGGCCACCGGACAATAGCTTATATCAGTGGTCCGTCACAATCGGAATGTAATCTCCATCGTTATCAGGGTTATTTGAAAGCCTTGAAGGAGGCAGGCATTGAAGAGAATCCCGAGTGGAAAATTGGCGGACAATACATGAAGCAAGATGGCTACGTTGCAGCCAAGAAACTGCTTGAAGGAGAGTTGCCCTCCGCGGTTTTCTTTGCAAATGATGAAATGGCGATCGGCGGCATGGAAGCCTTCAGAGAGCATGATATTTCAATTCCCGAGCAGTTATCCGTGATCGGCTTTGACAATATACCTGCATCACAGTACATGAATCCACCACTAACCACCTTTCGTCAGCCAAAGAGGGATGCAGGTCAGCTTGCAGGTCATGTTCTCTTTCAATTGCTGAATGGAGAGGTAGTTGAGACGTTGTATACACTGGACATCCAATGCGTGGAACGCGATTCTGTTCGGCTCCTCAACCTGAGTTGAGGAGTTTTTTTCATTCTATAGAATTTTAAATACTTAAAAAGAAAGGAGAGTAGCCATGAATGCATAATATAAAGACGAGGAGTTTTTTTGCTTTGGAAATAAATGGAGGGTGATACGATGGGCGTACCTACGTTTCTGGAGACAGGTCATATGCAGGAAGGTTTTCCCATTCGGGTAATTCACACAGGAAATCAATTCAATTATGCCGCACACTGGCATGATGAGGTTGAACTGATTCTTGTCAATGGTAAGAGCGCCAGAATTGGCGTGAACGACCACGTTTGTGAGTTGGAAAAAGGGGATGTGCTGCTGATCAAACCAGGGGATGTGCACTGTTTTTTTCCAGGGACTGAACAGCTAACCATTATTTTGTTCCGACTCGAATTGTTAACGGGAAGTTTCACGACCGAAGCTGAAATTCAGGATCTCGGACAACTTTTTAACAAAACAACAGTTATTCCCTCGAACACGGGAAGTCAGAGCAAACTGGCTCATTATATAGATGTCATCATTACCGAGAAGAAAAACCAGAAGCCGGGATATCGATGGTTAATGGTATCCAGATTATATGATCTCATCATACTTTTACTACGTACAATTGTACCGGTTACCACCGATGAATCAACATCTTCAGGATGGCCCTGTACTTCCTCCAAAAAATTTGAATTCCTTGAATCAGTTTGTGAATATCTGGAGGAGCACTATGCTGAACCAATCAAGCTGGAACAGGTGGCGGAACATATTAAGTTCAGCAAGTTCCATGTCTGCAAGCTGTTCAAAGAGATCAAGGGCGTAACACTGATGGAATACTTGAATCATTTTCGAATTATCAAATCAGAGTGGGCCTTATTGTTCCGTCAGGATACCATTCTGGAGATTGCGATCGGGCATGGGTTCAACAATGTAAACTCCTATAACCGTCTTTTTAAAAAATATAATGACTGCACACCCTCCGAATTTCGTAAAAAACATCGTACGAATATCACAAAATATGGAGGGTAATGCACAATATTTGTGGAGAAAGCCCTCTCCAAAATCAATATACTCTAATAAATTGTAAGCGTTTCCTTTTTGAAGGAGGGGGCCTATGAAGAAGTGGTTTAAGCCAACAATTGTATTTGTATGTGCAGCACTGTTGTTAGCTGGTTGTCAGTTCAGTCCATCCAATCAAAGCAAGCAACAGGAGATTACCGTGTGGAGTTTTACGGATGAAGCAGGATATGCCATCGAGAAATTCGAACAGCAATATCCTGACATCAAAGTGAACTTTGTCAACATCCCCGGTAATTTCTATATCACCAAGCTGAAATCTGCGCTACAGACGACCTCGAAGGCTCCGGATGTATTTATGATTGAAAATGCGAATATTCGAGAACTGATTGACGTTCCATATCTGGAGAATCTATCAGCTTCGCCGTATAACGCCAATGAACTTATTCAGGAACAATATGCTTTTGTGCAGGCCAATGAAAAGGACAGTGAAGGAAATGTCAGAGCGATAGGTTACCAGGGAACACCAGGGGGCATCTATTACCGTCGGGATTTGGCAAAGGAATACTTGGGTACCGATGACCCTGAGAAGGTGGGTTCACAGATCGATACATGGGAGAAGATTTTCGAGATTGGAGAGAAGGTGCAGCAACTTAGCGGGAATAAAGTACATGCATTGGCGAATTGGAATGCGATATCGAATTCATATGATGGTATACCTTGGGTGAAGGAAGGCAAACTTGTCATCGACCCAACCTACTTGAAAGTACTCGATCTTGTACGTGAAGCACGTGAGCGGAAAGTACTTGCCGAGTATGATGATGGAAGTGCCGGTTACGCTGCATCCATGCAAAAAGGAGAGGTCATGTTCTATCCCGGGGCAACCTGGGCCCTGCAATTTACGTTCAAGGCAAATGCCCCGGATACCGAAGGCTTGTGGGGATTGGCGCAGGGACCGTCAGCGTTTAGTGCAGGCGGAACTTATATAGGGATGTATAGTAAAAGTGACAAAAAAGATCTCGCCTGGAAGTTTATCGAGTTCTATAACTTTAACCATGATTTTCTGTCGGAGCTCGCGAAAGAGCAGGATTATTTCACGAGCAACATGGTTGTGAATGATGAACTTGCTCCGTCTCTCTCATCGTCCTATTTGGGAGGACAGAAGCATTTCGAATTTTTCTCAGAGGCTGCGAAACGGGTTCCTGTATACGAACGCACCAAATATGATGCGATTATTAACAACGATATCTACAAGAATGTACTCCAGTTGTATCTCAATAAGGACATTCAGACCAAGGAAGAAGTCGTAAAGCGAATCAAACGTGATGTCACCTTGAGATTTCCGGAGCTGGAAGTGGAATAGCTTAGGACGGTCTGATAACCTTCTTCGGAGTTTTCAGACACGCCCTCGAAGTAAGCGATGGTTATACACATCACACATCCGATGATAACTGGGGGGATAGAACATGTTTGCCAAAACGATTCGCAAGGACCATTACGGCTACTATTTCATTGCTCCGTTCTTTATTATTTTCACCATTTTTGGGCTTTATCCCATTTTATATTCGCTCTATATCAGTTTCACCAACTTTGATGGCATCACGACGCCTGACTTTGTAGGAATCGGTAACTACGTGGCTGTACTACAAGATCCGTTGTTCTACAAAACCTTGTTTAATACATTATTCATCTGGGGCGTATCTGTCGTTCCGCAGCTGACGATTTCCCTGGTGTTGGCCTTTATCCTGAATGATAAGCTGCTCAGAGGACGGGATTTTTTCAGAGCCGTATACTTTTTCCCGAATATTGTAACGGCTGCATCACTCGGGTTACTTGTCAGCCTGATCTTTGACTGGCAATCCGGAGGACTTAATCATTTTTTGGTGCAAACTGGCATCATACAAGATCCAATTAACTGGAAAAATGATCCCTGGTTTATGCGTCTGATTGTGTCCTCGATTCTCTTTTTCCAATACTTTGGCTATTCCATGGTCATCTACCTCGCAGGTCTCCAGGGGATAGACCCGTCGTTATTGGAGGCTGCGCAGATGGATGGAGCGAAAAAGAAACATATTTTCATTCATATTATCGTGCCAATGCTCCGTCCAATTATTCTGTTTCAGATGATTACCTCCATTATTGGTGGCATTCAGATTTTTGATCAACCATTTACATTAACCAATGGCAATGGTGGTCCTGACCGTGCAGCCATGACAAGCATTATGTATCTCTATAATGTCGCATTTCAGAGCACTCGTTTTGGGTACGGCGCTGCAATCGCATTTTGTCTGTTTATTATCATCATACTGTTGTCCGTTGCATCCTTCATCATGACCAAGCGGAAGAGCCGTTCATAGGGAGGGGAGTTCTCATGCAAACTGCAAAATCAGTTGAACAACCAAATGCAGCGATTCAGCAATATGCCACCACAAGGCGACTGACGGCAGGCAAGATCATCATCTATCTGTTATTGATTGGTCTTGCCGTGCTGTGCATTATTCCATTTTATCTGATGCTCATCTATTCAACACATAACAATGCAACGATTGCTTCAACATTCACCTTTCTTCCCGGATCGTTTTTGGTGGATAATTATATGAACATGGTATCCAAAATTAACATTTGGCGTGGGTTTGCCAACAGTATTTTCATTGCAGGATCATCAACTGTATTATCTCTGTATATTGGTGCTTTGACCGCATACGGTTTTGCCAAATTCAAATTCAAAGGGCGCAACTGGTTGTTCCTGTTTCTGTTAGCAACCATGATGGTGCCGGGTCAGCTGGCCCTGATTGGGGTATATCGCCTATTCAGTATGTTGGGGCTTCTGGACAGCTATGCCGCGATTATTTTGCCGGCTGCGGCTAACGCGTTTAATGTATTCTTTATCAAACAGTTCATGGAGAGCAGTATCCCGGATGAGATTATTGAATCTGCACGTGTGGACAGTGCCGGTGAGTTCCGGACGTTCAATCAGATTGTATTGCCTATTCTGGGGCCGGCCATCTCCGCCCTTGGCATCTTCACGTTTATTGGGTCGTGGAATAATTTTCTAACACCGCTTGTACTGTTTTTCTCCCTGGATAAATACCCCCTTCCAGTACTAGTTGCGTTAGTGCAGGGTTACTATGGGATGGATTATGGGCTCTTATACTTGGGTGTAGCAATCTCAATCCTGCCTATTATTGTTGTATTCTCTGTGTTTTCCAAACAGATTATCGGAAGTGTTGCTTTGGGTGCTGTAAAAGGATAGTGATAATTAGAAAATAGGGTATAGCAAAGAGAAGATATCCGTATTCATAGGCATGAACAGCATTCTATATCATCAGGGTCGCTCAAGAGGGCGGCTCTTTTGCGATTCAATATTTTGCGTATATATACCAACGTATAAGTAAAGGATACCTTTAACTGAGAATATCTGGACGAGCATGCGCAGAAAGGGGAGGGCGGTATGGACACATCACAGATAACACAACAGAACCTGCCGTTAACCGGACATCTTGCTATTGATCAGGAAATGTTAAGCTCCGTTTTTGCAGGTTGCTCGGATGTTATGTTTCATACATTCCAAACCGCATGCCATACTTCAGCACTATGTGTATATTGTGTGGGTTTATGCGATACAGAGCGGCTGGAGAGACAAGTTCTAACCCCCCTTCAGGAAATGGGGATTGAAGCTGCGCAGGTTCCCCTGGCTTCAGTTAAAAGTGTTGAAACAACTACTCAGGCGGTGCAGGCGATATTAGAGGGGGAAGCTTTGTTACTACTGGAAGGTTCAATGATTGGAACTACATACCCTCTATACAAAGCTGAAAATCGTTCAACCGAGGAACCGTTAGCTGAATCGACCGTGCGCGGTGCACGGGATGGATTCACAGAATCGTTAACGATGAATGTATCTCTTCTGCGCAAACGTCTTAAGACACCTGCATTGAAGCTTCATACACGTAATATGGGAGATCGTACCAACACCAGTATTTCACTTGTATACATGGAGGGAATTATCGACCCCAAGCTGGTAAAGGAAGTGAAGACACGACTTTCGGATTTAAAACTTCGTGACGTACTGGAGAGTCAGTACATTGAAGAAGGCATTGTCGATCAGCGGTACTCCCCATTTCCACAGATGATTGCGACGGAGCGTCCGGATGTTGTCGCTTCCAACTTGCTGGAAGGTCGCTTTGCTATTTTTGTGGACGGAACGCCTTTCACTCTTATTGCGCCAGTGACCATCTTTTCCATGTTACAATCCCCCGAAGATTATTATCAAAATGTGTTTATGAGTGTTTTTGTACGCTGGCTGCGATACATTTTTTTTGTGTTATCCATGCTGCTCCCATCCGCTTATGTAGCAATTACGACGTTTCATCAGGAGATGATTCCGACCGTATTGCTTCTCAGTATTGCGCGGGCGAGAGAAGAGATCCCTTTTCCTGCACTGGTGGAAGCGCTCATTATGGAAATCGCCTTTGAAGCACTGCGGGAGGCGGGCGTCCGATTGCCGAAGCAGGTCGGATCTGCAGTCAGTATCGTGGGAGCTTTAATTATTGGTCAAGCGGCGACGAGTGCCGGAATTGTGTCAGCCCCCATGATTATCATTGTTGCGATAACCGGTATCGCTTCTTTCATGATCCCTCGTTACGCTGCCAGCATCGCGACCCGATTACTGCGTTTTCCTATGATGTTTCTGGCGGGAACGCTGGGACTCACAGGTGTCATGTTGGGAGTCATCCTGGTTGTCATTCATCTGAGCAGTCTTCGTTCATTCGGAACACCTTATCTGTCACCAGTAGCCCCTACGATGAGCAAGGAACTCAAGGATGTATGGTGGCGTCCAGCACCAAGGAACAAACCGGATTAGAACAATTCATACTCAAGCAATCAAGGGAGAGGGATTACACATGTTAACTGACAAAGGAAAAATATCAGAGACTCAATTGGCATTCATGATCTTTCCTGCCATTCTCGCAACAGCCATCTTGTCTGTTCCTGGAATTACTATGCATTATGCAGGTCATGACATGTGGCTCTCTCCAATTATAGGCTCCCTTATTGGTTTTGCAGCGGTAGCGATCTCTATCGGATTGGATCGCCTGTACCCCGGAAAAACGCTCATTCAATCGAGTGTATCGATTGCGGGACGTATCTCTGGAAAATTAATAGGATTGGTGTATATCATTTTTTTGCCCCATTTGACGGGCTTGATTATACGGACGTACGGTGAATTCATCGTTAACAATGCACTTCCGCGGACTCCGCTATTCGTTGTAATGGGGACGATGGTTGCGGTGTGTGCGCTGAATGTCAGACTAGGAATCGAAGTAGTTGGACGCACTTCTCAAATCTTTGTGACCCTGCTTATCGTGTTGCTTAGTCTAATCTTCATTCTATTGATCGGGGAACTGACTCCAGCGGAATTATTCCCTTTCATGGAGAACGGACCGCTACCTAGCATTAAAGGAGCCCTTGCTCCTGCTGCATGGTTTAGTGAATACATCGTAATTGCCTTCTTGCTTCCTTATGTCAATCGTAGAAAACGCACAACACGAGTTATGTTGGGTTCCCTTATACTAACGACAACCGCAATGACGGTAATCAATCTGTTTTGCCTTTTTTTAATTGGAGATCTGACGGATAGCTTTGTATATCCGGTTATGATTGCCGCAAGATACATAACCATTGCAGACTTTCTGCAACATATTGAATCCCTGATTATTGCGGTTTGGATTTTTGGAATCTTCGTCAAGATTTCTGTTTTTCTTTATATTTTTGCGACATCCACAGCAGAATGGTTCGGTTTGAAGGATTACAAACCCGTCGTTGTGCCGCTTTCGTTTCTATGCATGGTTTATGCCTACTGGGTTGTGTCCGGCGGATCAGGTACATCCAGTCTGATTGGCCCTTCAGCTAATTTGTATACGATCAGCATTTTATTAATCCTTCCGGCTATGATCTACGGTGTCGCATGGCTGAAGAAAGGGTGGGCACATTTTCGAAAGAATCAAGCGAACACCTGATTGATGGGGGAGGAGCACTTGCGAATATATAGAGTACTACTAATGCCAATATTGTGTTGTGTACTTTTAAGTGGATGCTGGGATCGCATTGAGATTAACGATTTGGCTATTGTGCTGGCTACAGGTATAGATTACGAAGATGGCAAAGTGCAACTGACTTCACAGATTTTCATTCCGCGAAAGGCCAGTGCAGGAGATAGCAGTGGGAGCGGAGGCAGTCCAAGCGGGGTTACGATGATTCGAACAGCGGAAGGACTTACAATTGCTGAGGCATTGAATCGGTTACAACGTAAGGTTCCCCGGAATATGTTCTGGGGCCACTGCGAAGTCATCATCATTAGTGAGCAAGCCGGTAAACGCGGTATCCGCGAGTACATCGATTTCTTCCTGCGTTATCCCCAGTTTAGGGAGCATGCATATGTCTTTTCCAGCGAAAGGGCGGCAAAAGATATCCTTGCCTTGCTTGATCCTCTGGAGCGAAGTTCTGCAGAATCGCTGCGTGAGATGGCCAATCTGAAACTGGGTACACGGATTACCGCTCTTGAACTAGGTAAATCGATCGAAGGTCCAGGCAGCTCGGTCATCTTGTCTCGCATGTTAATCTTACCCCCGGAGCCCGATCAGGATAAACTGACAACCACCCCATATGTAAAAGGTTTGAGCTTGTATAAGGAGGATCGCTACGTCAAGACGGTCAAAGAACCACTAAGCGTAGGTGTACTATTACTTGCAAAAGAACTGAACAACATTATCATGCCTGTTGAATTTAAGCCGTTAAAAGGTTCTTTTTCGATCCAACCCATTGAAATCCAAACGGTCTTGAAACCTCGGATTGTAAATCAACAGTGGAGTATGAAGGTCGACATCCAAACCCGGGGAGAAGTGGTGTTAAATACGACGGAGGCCGATCTGACTGATCCCGCTGTGTTATCTAAATTGGAACAGGAATGGTCAGCTAAGCTTACAACACTGGCTCATGATGCTTTAGAGATGGCCCAGAAGGAGTTGCGTACCGATTTCTTCAAATTTGCTGTTGAATTCCGCAGATATTATCCGAACCAATGGAAGAAGCAGGAGAAGAACTGGGAAACCATCTATCCTGAATTGGACGTGGAAGTCAAAGTGGATGCACATGTAGTACGTACCGGGAAATCTACAGGCCCGCAGGGGATTCCTGATGAGGACGAAAATTGAACAGAGATCGCTCCTGTTATAGAGAATGAGGTGATTGTATGAAAATAGGCTCAATCCTTGGAATTTTGATGCTGGCGGCTGCGATAATGTATGGAGAGTGGAAGAGTAGCAAAGAGAAGCGAGCCAGAATAGTGAGTGCGGGGATTACTGCAGTGGCGACCATTATTGGGATCATCCTTCTCTTTCAGCCCCGTTTTCCTGGTCCTACTCAGGTTATGAAGCTTGTATTCGGAAGCGTGGATAAATTAATGAAGTGAAAATATGGAAACAGAAGGACCACGTCTTTACGTACCATAGATGAGGTCCTTCTGTTGTTTGAAGTGAGCTGCATCAGCTCAAAGATGTCTATTCTTTGATTACTGAAGCGTTCACGGCATCTTCCATTTTTGTATTGTAGGAACGGAACAGACCCAGACGCCAGAACGCGGCTCCTTTGAGGTCATAACGTTTGGCAAGACCGAGCTTGTCATCTACCGAGGAGGGCGTTTCACTGCTTAAACTGATCCCGAGCAGAAGTTTACTCTTCGGAACACCGGCCTCTATAGCTAATTGAATCGCCTGATTTACAAGACTATTTGGCTCAGGTACCTGAGATTTGGTGCCAACCGGATTATACTGATAGGCCATAATAATAAGATCATCTGCAATAGAGGCAAGTGTCTTGTAATCATAACCCTTATAAGCACTATTTAGAGGTGGGACCGCTAGTGATAAGGATGTATCCTGGGACAAGGAACTCTTTAATTGCTTCACGTAAGCATTGAGCAGCTTCTGTTGTTCTACTGCATCCAGTTTAAAACCGAGTCCTTCAAAATCCAGAACAACTCCGCCAAAACCATGCTCTGTGACAGCAGCACTTATGCCTTCAATTGATTTTTGCCGCAACTCAGCGTTACTCAATACTTTGGTCAGTTCGCCGTTTCCATCCAAGGCATATACCATAAGCTGCGGTTGGATCTGCTGATCTGCCGCGTCAGCAACGATGGACTGCGGCGTAATATCACCCGAAGCAGCAGGAAGACGGTACTCATCCCCCTGAAGTGTAAACTGACCTTCGCGATCAATGCGGCTCCAACCAAATGCTACAGAATTCATGGAAGGAATAAGATCCTTTTCTTGAAAGGATTGTAATGCATAGAAGGCCCTCAGGTGCATCTCGCGTTGTGGAGATACGAGGGAGACCGTCTTGGTTGCCTGATTCCAGCTTACTTGTACACCGAATTGGTTACTGAATGAACTTAGTGGAATGAGCACGCGTCCCTCCCGCTGAACGGGTGCTGCAGGAAGAGTAACCTTCTTCCCGTTTACGGTCGCTGTAGTACTACCCACTTGAAGCAGTACTTCTGTTGCTTGTCCTTTCACAATTTGCGTCGCTTTTACAGTTTGTGATTTGCTATTCCAGGTAATATCGATACCAAGGGCTTCTCCAACCGTTCTAAACGGAACGTACGTGACACCTTTCTCAATACGAGGAGCTGCATCAAATTTCAGGGGGACATCATCCAATTGAACCGAGATGGCTGGGGCAGCATAGGCTCCACCGATATTTGGGGTACTCCCGATGATAGAGAGAGCAATCACCGTAACCGCAGCAATTTTTCCTGCACGTTTAATAAGCATCGTTTGTTTCCTCCTACTTCTTACATAATAATAGAATCATATTTGATAACAAAATCTAGTAATCTAGCATATGTAGCATAACAAAATTTTCATATCGTTCCAATATAAGAGTCCGAAAACTGCAGAAGAAAGAACAAAAAACCAGTTTTCAATTGAAAGAGAGGGGCCTAAATAACCCCATACCTCTAATGGGAAAAAGCTTAGAGGCATGGGGTTATACGTGTTTTTAATCTGAAACAACAAATCCTTCGAAATTCTCAGGTCCGACCCGTGTTGTACCGAGCAGGTTTGTACTGATAAACGCGGTGTAGGTTAATTGGGGCATGAGCGGGGGGTTATAGTCAGTGGTAGCGAAGACAATCACCTCTGGGTTAAGCAGACCATCTAGACCATAGGTGTGGTTTCCCGAGTACACGATTGGATCGGTTGCGATTGTACCTCGTACAACAGTAATCCTCACTACAAAAAGTGCACGCGGCAATTGCACCGTGATGGTTCCTTTTAATGAAACTCTTAGATTGGTTCCGGCTCCAGCAGTTATGAGACCAATCTGGCCAAATAATTCTGGTGTAAGGATCACTGGAATCGGTATGGAAATGGAATTAAACAAGGCGGCATTCTGTGATGTCCGTGCATCTAGAAATTGCGTCAATGAATATACCTCCTATCTGTTCCAGATAGAATAATATATTCCTCATCGGGATATTCGCATGGACGGTGGGGCAATGCTGGAAATATTAAAGACAAACTGACTGCCCAAATCACTGGAATCTTTAAGCCATACCACGCCACCCATAAATTCAGCAAGCTGTTTACAGATGGACAGGCCCAATCCCGTTCCGCCATACTTCCCTGAATTACCATGAATCTGAGAGTAGGATTTGAACAACAGATCCTGACAATCCTGTGGGATGCCGATGCCCGTATCCTGTATTTCGTAGGTTGCATGCAGAAGCCCTTTTTTATCAGCAGATACTTGAGCAGAGATACATACTTCACCTTTCTCCGTGAATTTAAGCGCATTCCCAACGAGATTAATTAGAATCTGACGAACTTTGTGTTGATCGCCCATTAGCATCACATGATCATTGATGTTGTATTCTGCGTACAAACGAATTCCTTTTTTCTGTGCTTCAGAAGAGAATAATTGTAATACATGATCTACTGTTTCAGTGACACTATAGGGATTGATCTCCAAAGAGATCGCACCAGCCTCAGCTTTCGAATAATCGAGAATCTGATCCATCATCGATAGAAGACTTGTGCCACTAGACTCAATGACATTAACATATAACGACTGGTCGTCATTTAGCCGGGTAGATTGTAACAGATTGGCCATCGCAAGAACACCATTCATTGGTGTACGGATTTCGTGGCTGAGCACTGCCAACAAATTGTTCTTTTCTTCAAGTACTTTTGCAGCGGTTTCTTCCGCTTGTTTTAACTGCTGTAGCGTCGTTTCCATCTCAAGAAGACTTGTGAAGAATGAAGACAAGGAGAGAAGCAGATCCACGTCTCTTTGCTGATAGGAATAGAAATCCTGATCAAATGAGCAGAGGGAGCCGTAAATCTCTCCGTTCTCATTATGTATAGGTACCCCTACAAATGAACAACCGCCTACGAATTCTGTAGCATCCATATGTTTGGTTAAAGGATGAGTAAGATTATTATTTATCACCAACGGGCCTTGGATATGTTCTGTCACAAGCGCACAGTATGACTCGGCGTTTTCAACGACTAGTCCCTCACCCAGAATTAGTTTGTCACGATTATATACGTTCAGAACTTTGGTGGACAGGTGATCCAACTGGGCAATACAAAACGTATTTGCTGGAATTAACCTGCTTGCCGTGTCCATAACATTAGCAGCCGAATCATATAATTTATGTGAGACTATAGATAGTACATCAATGAATTCTGTTTTTAACATATTGATATGACTCCTCCTGATTGTAGAAATTCGTTGTGCACTGTATTCAGTATATATGAATTCGAAGAATTGAGCATGTATGGTTTTGACAGTGGAAGATGGAAATGAGAAAATATAGTGCTGTAGAACATGAAAAATATATAAATTGGTGGAGGCATCTCAATGAATCAGCGTTTTCGAATTACCCGGTCCATACAAGATAACAATGCGGAACAATCCATCTCCCTGGAAGAGTGCAAACTTTACTTTGAATCGAAGCCCGAATTTACCTATTCACCGGTTCTTCATATTGTCGGAGCAGAGAGCACCATGTCCATCGATGGGGATTTTTTTATGTGGGATCTTGAGGGAACACAGATTGCTTTTCGTTTGTACATGGGCGATATCTATGTGGCTATTTCTAACGAGGCAATTGTCCCCAAAATGATGGAGATTGCAACGGATCTGCGTGCAGATATTGTTGAAGGATAAATAAAAGGCTGAGAATTAGATCTGGATAAAATGGAATCAAATCGTTGTAGTGCGTTTGGATAATCCTGTAAAAATGAGACTAAAGGTTCATTTATATTCCATATGTTAGCTTGTAATATATGGAATATAAATCATTTTACAGGAGAGTGAATGAAGTGAAAAAGACTAAATTAATACTTGTTGTATTCATGAGCATGATTCTCGCCATATCGGTACCTGGGATGGGCTCAAGTTCAAAGGCTTCTGCAGCTACTGCACGTACACCCATTGTATTGGTACACGGACTGACCGGTTCAGATAGCAATTTTACAGCGATTGAGAGTTATTTGCGTAGCCAAGGGTGGACGAGAGATGAACTATTCGCGATTGACCTCCCTAGCAAACAAGGAAACCAATTATTGAACTCCGCAGCCATCAGTCGTTTTGTAGATGATGTACTGCAACAAACAGGTCACACAAAAGTTAACATTGTAGCGCATAGCATGGGCGGAGCAAATAGTCTGTATTACATAATTAATCGTGACGGCGCTTCCAAAGTGGACAAATTAATTACCCTGGGAGGGGCTAATCGATTGACCACTACTACAGCTCCGAGTGGAATAAAGGTGACTTCGATCTATTCCACCAGTGATACGATCGTGTCCCCGGCACTGTCCCGGTTGAACGGGGCGAACAACATTTCTGTTTCCCTTGTATCCCATATCGGTCTGTTGTTCAATTCACGGGTAAACGCCCTGATCAAAACCGCGTTGAACGAGTAGCTAAATTGGTAATAGTGGCATGCTTTCATAATATACTGAATGATTGATTTGAACACGACTGACCATTCATGGTTAGTCGTGTTTTTCGTATTATCCGAAATAGCTCGCTGAGGTAAGATTCAAAAATAGCTACATCCGTTCTATAATTAGAAATCAGAATGAAAAATGGAACAAGCTAAAGGAGTCTGGATTCATGCAATCTCAACCGAATGATCGAATTAAAGTTCACCCAGGCTTTTGGGCCGGATTATATCAATTGGGAATTGGTGCAGAAGACATCGCTCGGACAGCACAACTATCTCTCGAAACAATAAATAAACCTGTAGTGACCCAATCTCAGTACTTTGCAATCTGGCAGGCTTACTCTGATCTCATAGGGGACACCGCCGAGGGCATCATCAAACTTGCAACCGGATATGAGATATCCAAGTATCCTCCGCCTGTGCTGGCGATGTACCATGCTCGTGATTATCGTGATGCGTTGAATCGAATGGTCCGTTACAAGCAAATGTGTCCTCCCGAGAGTTTGCAGATTACCGAAGCAGGGGAGGAATGTATCATTGAACTCGAATGGTTACATAAGGAGCTAACAGGTCCGCCATTATTGGTCGGTATTACGCTGGCATTTCTGCTTGAACTTGGACGTAGGGGTACAGGCCAGCCTTTGATGGCCAAAAGGGTCGAGTTCTCCCAACCGATGGGCAACGTATATACGCTTGAAGCTTACTTTGGCTGCCGAGTTGAGACGAACTCCAACTATAATCGGCTGACGCTGGAGCGAAGAGATCTGAGTCTTGCATTTCTCTCGTATAACGAGGAGTTACTGGAGATTCTGACCCCGGCTCTGGATCGGTCGCTGAACGAACAGAAGAACAGTCATTCCATTACTGAAGTGGTCAAATGGATCTTGAAACGCAACCTCACAGGAAAGCGCCCTGACATCCAGGCGGTCGCCAAAGAACTTCGTATGAGTGATCGTACCTTGCAACGGCGACTGACGGAAGAAAATACAAACTTCAAGCAATTATTAACCGAAGCCAGACGTGAGCAGGCCAGGGAGTACCTGGCAGATCCTTCGCTCGATATCAAAGAGGTCGCATTCCTGGTTGGATATGAAGACCAGAATTCGTTCTATCGTGCGTTTCGGAGCTGGGAAGGAGATACGCCATCGAATTGGCGTGTCAGGCATTAACTCTGGCGCAAGATGCTAGTTACTGAGCCCTTCAGACTGCGTAATATTATAACTATCCAGTGCATGAAGCTGTTGATAATGTTCAAAAATAGCTGCCGGATAGTTGTAATCATGAAGGAGAAATGCAGGATGGATATGGGACTAAAAGAGAAAACAGCCTTAGTTACAGGATCAACAAAAGGAATTGGTAAGGCGATTGCCATGGAACTTGCCCAAGAAGGTGTTCATGTGCTGATTAATGGACGCAATGATGAAGAGGTGGAACATACCGTTCGTGAAATCAAGACCACTTTTCCAGACACCTCTCCGCAGAAGGCCACGGCTGATCTTGTAGATCAAGCGCAACGCCAATTTTTATTTGAGAAATTTCCCGAAGTTGATATATTAATCAATAGCATGGGCATATATGAGATCATGAAATATGAAGAATTGAATGATGAAGTGTGGGAGAGATATTTCCGTATTAATGTGTTGGCTGCCAATGGCTTGTCTCAATTTTATTTACCTAAAATGATGAAGAACAATGACGGGCGCATTATTTTCATCGCAAGTGAAGAAGCCCTAATGCCCTCAGGCCAGATGCCCCAGTATTGCATGACCAAGTCAATGCTACTGTCATTATCCAAAAGTTTGTCCAAACTGACAGCAGGCACCGACGTTACGATTAATACGATCCTGCCAGGCCCAACACTGTCCGAAAACGTACGGGAAATCATTGAGGGCATATACCCAGATGAGACGTTGACTTTCGAGGAAAAAGAGAAAGACTTTATGATAAAAAATCTGCCTCAGTCTGAATTACAGCGCTTCATCAAACCAAGTGAAATAGGCAGACTCGCCGCTTTTGTATGCAGCCCGTATGCATCAGCTTTTCGAGGCTCTCCCATCCGTATGGACGGGGGCATGGTACCCACCATATTCTAAAATTGTTCAGGATACAGCATAAGTAACGATAAGAAGTCGCCAGTTTTGGCGACTTTTTTAATGCCCATGTTAAAGATCGTTGTTGATATTTGCTTACACAAATGTTCTATAATGGAGTCATCAATCTACGAGGAAAGGTTGGAGCGTAAATGATTATAAGAAAAGCAATATTAAATGATGCGTCAGGTATCGCGAAAGTTCATGTTGATAGTTGGAGAACGACTTATAAAGGCATTATCTCAGATGAATTTCTAAAGAATTTATCTTATGAACAACGAACAGAACTATGGACGAAAAATATTGCAAAAGAAGATAATTATGTTGTTGTTGCAGAAAATACAGAAGGTCAAATCATAGGTTTCGCAGATGCTTTTAAAAGAGAAACCAATAAAGTGACGAATTCGGGTGACTTAACCTCGATTTATCTATTTGAGGAATATCAAGGAAAGGGCATAGGAAGGAAGATATTCAAAGCACTGTTTAAACATTTCAAGGAATTGGGCTATAACAGGATATTTGTTGACGTTCTTGAGGGAAATAAAACTCGCTATTTTTATGAACATTTTGGTGCTGAATTAGTCAAAACAAGTCAAATTGGGATCGATGGAAAAATGTTAAACGAGCTGACCTATGAATGGAATAGTGTTGACGATGTTCTAGGAAATTTATAACCACACATCAATATGATAAAAGATACTATTTAGCTTTGAAGACGTTTGTTTTGAAAAGAGGTACGGTATTTTATACATAAGACCTATGCGAGGAGGGGTATCAAGTTTATAATACAGGTATGATTTACCGAAAACGGTTTCTATGACTTGGAAGCGATTACTTCTATTAAACAGATGAATTCAGAGGAGACAAAATTATGATAGCTGCATTAAATCTGGAAGGTGTCTGGAAACTTCAGCTCGATGAGCATAAAGTGGAGAATGGTCTGAATTTCTCAGACGTTATTACTTTACCTAATACAACTTCTCATGCGGGCAAAGGCAAGAAAAATGAACAGGTGTTAATCGGTGCGCTGACGGATGAGTATTTGTTTGAAGGATATGCCTGGTTTTCACGTGAGATTGATATTCCCGAACATTTGGCGAATAAACGTTGTTTCTTGCACCTGGAACGAACACGAGTAACCACAGTTTGGATTGATGGGGTAGAATGGGGCACGCAAAACAGTCTAAATACACCTCATCGTTACGAGTTGGAGGCAGGGTTAACGGCTGGGACACATACGATCACGATTCGAGTGGACAATACCAATTATCCAACCAAAGGCGGGCATCTTACATCTGAAGACACGCAGACCAATTGGAACGGGATTACCGGGAAGATGGAATTTCAATTTTTTGAGCGTGTATTTCTGGATAATGTGCAGGTCTACCCTGATCTTGCGAATCGGTCTTTTGAGATTAAAGGAGCACTTGTCGGTGAGCTGAGAGGAGTACATATCGTCATATCCGCTGTTGCTGTCAGTGCAGATCCGGTTCATACGACGAAGGAACAGATTTTCATTCCGGATTCGCAGGAGATTGGGCTGACATATAAGATTGGCGAAGATGCCATGTTATGGAGTGATGATGAGCCTAATCTGTATCAGCTTCACATTCAACTGCAAGACGAGAACGGGGAAATACTGGACTCCACCGAAGTATGGACAGGATTACGGGAATTCCGGGCAGCTGGGGACAAATTCACGATTAATGGTCGCAAAACATTTCTTCGGGGCAAACATGACGGACTGATCTTTCCGCTCACGGGATATGCGCCAACCGATGTGGATGAATGGGTTCGCATTCTCGCGATCTCCAAGTCTTACGGCATTAATCACTACCGTTTCCATACCTGTTGTCCTCCAGAGGCTGCTTTCATTGCGGCTGATCTGCTCGGCATCTATATGGAACCTGAGCTTCCGTTCTGGGGAACCATTACGGACGAATCCTCGGATGCACACAATCAAGCAGAGCAGGATTACTTGATCAGCGAGGGGTTTGCGATGCTGCAAGCTTTTGGTAATCATCCTTCGTTTGTCATGATGTCCTTGGGAAATGAACTTTGGGGCAGCAAGGACAGATTGAATTCAATTCTGAAAGCATACAAAGCATATGATCATCGTCACCTATACACCGAAGGCTCCAACAACTTTCAGTTTGTACCGGACATTCTGGAGGAAAGTGAATTCTTTTGTGGGGTTCGATTCTCGAAAGAGCGTCTGTTCAGAGGTTCGTATGCCATGTGTGATGCGCCGCTAGGACATGTACAGACCGACTTGCCCAACACATTGAAGGATTACGATTCGAACATTGTACCTGAGCAAGGTAGTGATGCTGGCCCTGCTGCTCAAACGGGGGACAAAGAGATTCAGATTCAATATGGCACAGGTTCCAAAACGGTGCAGGCTGAAGCCGGAAGTGATCAACTCATCTCACATGTACCGATCATCTCGCATGAAATTGGACAGTATGCCACGTTTCCGAATTTTGAGGAGATCAGCAAGTATACAGGCTCTCTTAAAGCCAAAAACTTCGAAGTGTTCAGAGAGCGTCTGGAAGCCAAAGGATTGGGACATCTGGCAGAAGCCTACTTCAGGGCCTCTGGCAAGCTTGCAGTCGCCTGTTACAAAGAAGAATTGGAAGCGGCTTTTCGTTCGCAGCAACTAGCAGGTTTCCAACTGCTGGATCTCCAGGATTTCAGTGGTCAGGGAACAGCGCTGGTAGGTGTACTGGACGCATTCATGGATTCCAAAGGCATGATTACACCTGAAGAGTGGAGAACGTTCTGTTCCGATGCGGTGCTGCTCGCGAGATTTCCCAAATATAATTATCGAGCTGGTGAATTATTCGAAGCGCGTATTGAACTAAGTTACTTCCGGAGACAAGTGTTGGATGGACTTCAACTGAAGTGGGAGCTACTAAGCGAGCAGCAACAAGACGGCATCCTTGTAGAAGGGAGAGCTGACCTACCAGCGTTCAATGGAGAACATTATGTGAGTATCACGGATCTTAGCATTCGTATTCCTGAAGTCTCCAATATGACCAAAGTGGAGCTTAGAATGTCCATTCCGGGCACGGATATCCGTAAGTCTTATGACTTGTGGATCTACCCCGGGCAAGTCGAAGTGGGTCTGAGCGGTCTTAACCTCTTTACCGAACTTTCGGAACAAGCGCTGGGTCTGCTTGAAAAGGGGGAGGATATTCTACTATTCCCGAATCCTGATCAGATTCAACACGCGATCCAAGGTTTCTACAGCACCGACTTTTGGTCTTACCCTATGTTCCGATCGATATCGGAGAATATGAAAAGAGAAGTTCCTGTGGGCACAATGGGCTTGTTAATTCAACAGGATCATCCGGTCTTCGAACATTTTGTCACAGAGGAGCACTCAACCTATCCGTGGTGGAGCATCGTTTCTGAATCGTCATCCATCATTCTGGATGAGTTGAATAAGGAGCTGCGGCCAATCGTGCAGACCATTGATAATTTTGAACGAAACCACAAGCTCGGCCTGTTGATGGAGTTTCGGGTCGGGAAGGGTAGAGTGCTGATGGGAGCGCTGAATCTGGAGCGTCTGATGACTACATTGGAGGGCAGACAGTTGTTATACAGCTTCCAGCGCTATGTACTAAGTCCGGCCTACCAGCCAGCTGCCCGCCTGGAAGTCGAGGAACTTCGCAAGTTGTTTAACTAAGATATAGGGAGAAGAAGTGTCAGGTTTCCCTTAATTATGCCAATGAGCCCCTTCCGCGAATGGAAGGGGCTATAAGACACGCAGATTGAATCGGTTCATTCTCCCATTAAACGTTAGATGAACCTGCACTTTTTAGGATTACATTCCAATCTTCTTCTTCAAAAAGTATGTTGTCTTTCTCCTCTGTTACTCCGATCCGGACCTCAAGGATCACCATCCTGGTTTCAGCCAGAATAGAAAAGAGACTCTCCTTGGTAATCGCGAACTGATTGCCCATGCTCACTTGCATGACCTTTCTGTTGACAAGCACTTGCCCACTGCCTGCAAGCACGGTCCATGCTCTCCACCCAGTTCTATGCCAGTTCAACCCGATATGTTTGCCCGGTAGAACCGTTATGTTTAATGTGGTTACTGTTGCACTCTCATCTTCTAACGAACTTTCAATGACACGATAACTGCCCCAGGTTGCTTCGCCATACATCGGTTTTAGTGGCAAGCTACCCAATTGCGCTTTAATTTCATTTGAATTATTTTTGTTGGCAATGAGAATGCCATCCGGACTTGCGGCAGCGATAATACCTGGCACACCAATGACTTGGATGGGGTAGGGAAGCTCGTTAATAATATAGGAATCGGAGGAAGAACCCGAGATTCCACCGTGTCCGATTACATGGGTATCTAACTGGGCGCACAGCGTATCCCAGCTTCCGATATCCTGCCACACTCCCTTATAAGGCAGGACTACGGCCCGCTGTGCCTTTTCTGCAACATGCTTGTCAAAACTGCGTTCAGGCAACGCTTCATACAGGGACGACAATTGATCATAATGAACCGGAAGCCCCATTTTTTTAATATGGGATATCATAAACGCGACGGTGAATGCGTACACACCGCAGTTCCATAGTGCCCCACGTTGTAGCAGAGTTTCAGCAATGGTGGTTTCGGGTTTTTCTATAAATTGTGTTATGGGCGCATAAGCATTACGTTCTTCCCCACCCGGCAGGATGTATCCATACTGTTCTGAAGCATGTGTAGGCCTTGTCCCAATTAAAGCGATATCGGCTTGAGAATGTTTCAATATATCCGGCAGTAATTGGAAGTTGCTGAAAAAATCTTCACCTGCGAACACATCAGCTGGAGCGATACAGATTACATCGTCATCTTTGGCCATTCGGAAGGATTGCAGATATAACGTCGCTAAGGCAGCCGCAGTAAAAGTGCCTCTTTTATAAGGTTCCCCAATGACTGGTATTTTGCCTTGAGTATGTCGTGCCGTAATATTAGCCTGATCCTGATGTGAAATAATGAGTGTTGAATCTGTTAGGGATGAACTGCCAAGCTGACGGCATACTCTGCTGATCATGGATTCCCTACCTCCAGCGTGTGATGGAAGTATATCTATGAACAGCTTGGAGCGAAGCTCATTGGATAAAGGCCAGAGCCTTTTGCCAGAGCCGCCGCACAGCAATACGATATGCATGGGCTTCCTCCTTACGCTCAGGGAGCTTTACTATAGATTTTCCGTTTATGAAAGGAAAGAGAACGGTATTTAAGAGCCAGATTACGGATTTGTTGCTCTTTTAACGAAGAAGCGTTCACATTCAGACTTTTATTCATGGAACTTCTAAGGGCCATGCTGCCAGGGTTTTTCGTATACATAAAATTGGCATACGTTTCATACTCGGAGAAACCAAACTGCTTTTTCTTATTGATATTGGAGATGATCGCTTTGTACCATGGCAGCTTATGAACATCTTCAATTTTCTGTTTTAAGGCAGCGAGTTTCGATTTGTCGAACAGCATATAATGGGTGACAAAAGAGCGGGGACGCGGAGCTTTCATGCCTAACAACTTGCGGTAGGTATTGAAATATTCCGGCTGGCTCCAGTCACGGCAGTAAAAGACGGTTTTGCCTTCTACAAGAAATGTATGAGGCTTAATCAGTACGGTATCCGCATCCATGACTAAAAAGTGCTTTGCCTTCACAATGGAATCTCCGTTCATTTTGAGCAGCTGCTGATATAACCAGCCTGACCGATTCCATCGGGAGGACTGGTAGTGTATCTCGTCTTTGGTTAGAGGCAGGACGGATCGCTCATTAACAAAAATGCAGTTTTTAAGGGAACAAAGTTTTCTGATTTTGGAGCTGACCGGAGAAACAATATATATGCTTCCGATGGGATGCTTCACGTAACGGCGAATGTTATCAATGACGTGGGGAAGAGTAGCCAGATCTTTCTCGATCGCTGGTATAAGAACATCAATCTTGGGCGCAGCATTTAACTGCATTCCACGCTGAACGGACATCTTCTCAACTCCTTGCACATATCGTTATGACTTCTTCCATGGTATGTGTGCAAAAGTGGTTTGGTCAGGGCATGTGCTAATATACATTTTTTACGAATAGGGGCTCTTGTAGAGGGTTCCTATATCGGTATGACATATAATGCATGCAGGATCTTGATCAAACAGCAGGCTTTGATGCGGCTGCTGAAGGAAGAATGTACGACATGGGAGTTGATAAATTGCAGCCATTAAGAAGCAAGTGGTTAAAAACAAAATTGATTATTAATAATGAATCTATTAAACCGTTTATCCCAGACACACAGAAATATAACAAAACGAATCTGAAATCCATGATCAGCAAGTATGGAATGGTCTATGTTAAACCTGAGAGAGGTACTTTCGGGATGGGTGTCATTAAGGCTGAAATGGAAGATCATCAACATTTTGTCTATCAGCATGATCAAAAACGTCTGACTTTTAACAGCTTTGAATCGTTCTATACCAGTCTGACACGTTTGGTGAATAAAAGAAGCTATCTGATTCAGAGAGGAATCCATCTTCTTAAGCACAATAACAGACGTTTTGACATCCGAGTCATGATACAGCTAAGCCCGACCAAGCAATGGGAAGCTACCGGAATCATCGGCCGACTGGGTCATCCAAAGAAAATCGTAACCAATTATCATAGTGGTGGTACACCGATGGATATTCACAAGCTGCTACAATCACATGCATCCACTAAACGCAGGAATGAACTGGTTAAGGAGATGAATGAGCTTAGCCTGCGCATAGCTCGTCATATGAAAAAAAAGTACCCGTATCTAATGCAAATTGGTGTAGATATCGGCCTTGATCATAGTCTGAAACCCTGGATTATTGAGGTAAATGTCAAACCCGACCCATATATATTCAATCAATTAAAAGACAAGACAATGTATCGCAAGGTAATACGATTTTACCGCCATGCTGTGCCCAAAAAAACAGAATAACCGACCGGACTTTTCATAGAAATGGCTGGAGAAGGTTTCAAGTTCAAGAGTCGCCAATGTGGCGACTTTTTTTGTTGATCTGCGTTTTAGGGTCGGAATAATGCATCTCATCCTAATTCGACACTGAAACCTATGCTAAAATAGTATATTCGAGAGTGAAATTCAGAGTCGATGTTGATGAAAGGCGGATGTCCCTCCATGTTTAATATTGCAATCTGTGATGACGAGCAGCAGCAGCGAGATCGTGTGAAATCAATGCTGGTCTCCTTATCTCTAAAAACCAATTTTGATTTTCAAATTAGCCTATTCACATCTGGAGAACAACTGCTCTCACACTACAGAGAGGTTGGGGATACATTTCATATTCTCATCTTGGATGTGGAGATGGGCGGAATGAACGGAATCCAGACCGCTAAAGAGATCAGGAATATGAAGTTTCTGGATGTACAGATTATGTTCTTGACCAGTTACCCGGAATACATGGTGGAGAGCTTCGATGTCATCACTTTTCAATATCTGATCAAGCCAATACAGCCGCAAGTTTTCGAGGAGAAGATGATTAAGCTGTGTCAATATTTTCAGGCATTGGAGAAAAAGTATGTGCTGATCAAGTCAGACTATGATGAATTGCTGCTGAAATATGATGACATCCTCTGGATGGAGGTCGTCAAAAGCTTAACGATCAAGAACAAGTTGAATGTGGTGACACGAGAAAATGTGCATGAGACCAAAGGTGTTTTATCCAGCTATGCTTCCGGTTTGAAAGACCATGGTTTTTTACAGATTCATCGCTCGATTATCATTAATTTGATGCACGTGCAGAAGTTTTCCGGTACTCAAGTCGTTATGTTAAATGGGACGGAGCTGCCCATAGGCAGATCCAAGATTAAGGAAGTCAAGGATGCCTATACCAAATACATGATTATGAGGGTTCAGTAAATGGACATGTATATGATGTTTTCTATCATCTTCGTGACCTTACTTATGGCTTTCCAGGCAAATTTTTATTTTGACTCTGTGTTGGGGAAGTCCAAGCGGAAGCCGCGTAGAGCAGTCTATTTCTTGGTATTTGTGCTGTTGGATTACTTTTATTTGGCAACTTCCTTCTCGGACCTCGTTTCGACGGGGGTAGCTCTGCTATTAATTTTCAGTCTGGCACAATCCTATGAAGTGGAGTTTAAAATCAAGCTTGTGTTTACCATCCTGTATGGGGTTCTGATTACAATGGCGAATACGATAGCTGTATATATTCTAGGCGTTTTGGAGTCCACTGGAGATTTCATATCATGGGAACAGTTCAATGGTGAAAATCACTGGATTCTCTCCAAGGTAATGCTGCTGGGTTGCAGTATCATGTTCATTGTTATTCAAATTGTGCGTCTAGTCGCCAAACGCAGAGGTTTTGCTGTGCATTATCGTTATTATTTGCTGTTTCTTATTGTGCCCATCATTACGATCTATCAGATCAATGTGGCTTCCATCTATAGTGAAAAAAATTTGTTTTACGTCTTTTCAGTACTGGGCTCTCTTTTTCTCAACGTGTTCATTGTTTATGTATTCGATAATATGGTGGAAAAGGTACAGCTCACACATGAAAATACCCAGTTACAGCGTCAGATGGATTACCAGGATGCCAATTATGAGAAGACCGTTCATAGTTTTAAAAATATTAAAAGCATCATCCATGATATCAATCAGCAATTTCTGTATATAGATGAATGTATCAAACGTAACGAACTGGCGGCGGCAGGTGAACATATCCAGTCTACATTGAATACCATTGAAGGTGCGTATCAGCGGGTGAATTCCGGCAATCTGGTCATTGATGCTCTTGTTACAAATACCCTGGCTATGGGGCAGGCAAACGGAATCAAAATCGACACCAAAATCCAACTCCACTCGCAACATATCCAAATCGATCGTTATGATCTGTGTGTGGTGCTTGGTAACATGCTCGATAACGCAATTGAAGCCTCCAAGAAGGTTAGACAGGCGGAGGATCGATATGTTCTCATTGCCATTCACTCCACATCTTCTGCACTCGTCATTCAGATTATGAATCATGTAGAGAAACCGATCGTTGAGTTGAAAAGTGAAAAGCCAAATCCCGAGTACCATGGCATCGGTCTAACCAATATATCGAGAATATGCGAGAAATATGGCGGACATATGAGTATTGAACATCCGTATCGGAAGTTTAACAACATGGTCGTGCTTCCGTTTCACACCGACAATCCCTGAACATACCGTTCGGGGATTGTTTTTTTCCATTCAGGGTCCAATTGCGTTCGATCTGTCATTTCCCGGATATGATGAATTCATTCATAAGAACATTTGAGGGAGGACATTGGGATGAAAAAGTTAATTAGTCTTTTATGTACAGCCGTGATTGTAATTACACCGATGACAGATGTCAGCGCAAAGGAGAATACCAGTACAACGATTGAGACACGGGCGGAGCAGATCGCCACGGAGATGGTGCAAAACTACGGTGTCACCAGTGTGCAGTATGCGATCAGGGACGAAGGGAAACTCATTTTATCAGATAGTGTTGGATTGCACGACAAGGCATCACAAAAGCCAATAGACAAGGAAAGCATGTACGGCATAGGCTCGGTTAGCAAAATGGTTGTTACGGCAGCCGCCATGAAGTTGGCCGATTCCGGCAAAATAGATCTGGATGAGCCGCTTACTTCGTATATCAAAGACTTTAAGATGGCAGATCCGCGATATACTCAAATCACACCGCGCATGTTGATGAATCATTCATCCGGTCTTTACGGTACACATTATGGAAACAGCATGTTGTTTGACGATAATGACACCCGCAATCATGACGAGCTATTACTCAAACTCCAGTCCGAAAAACTGAAATCCAAGCCGGGAGCCTATTCCGTCTACTGCAATGATGGCTTCCAGTTGCTGGAGCTTATGGTGGAACGGGTGAGTGGGTTATCCTACAGCGAATATATCGACCAGTACATCAGTGAGCCATTGAAGTTGGAATCAACGAAGACGCCAATGGATGACTTTGATAGAAATCAGTTATCCGAAACCTATTGGCCAACACTTGCAATGAAGATGCCGACCGAAAATGCAAACATTATCGGTACAGGCGGAGTGTACTCCACCGCAGAGGAGTTGAGTCAATTCGGAGAGGTTTTGATGGGGAATAGACCGGATATTCTGTCCGAATCTGCTGTGAAGGCCATGCAAGCTCATGAATATCGTAAGGGCATCTGGGTATCAGATGAGCAAAATACGATCAATTATGGCTTGGGGTGGGATGCGGTGGATCTTGCACCGTTCAGCGATTATGGGGTTACCGCACTTGCCAAAGGCGGAGATACCATGATGTATCATGCCGTGTTAATCACGATACCTGAACATGATATTTCAATGGCGGTCTTATCTTCCGGTGGATCTTCCGTTTACAATCAGATGTTTGCCAGCAAAGTGCTACTGGAAGTTCTGGCGGATCAAGGTATTATTGACAAGGTGAAGCCCGATCAGACCTTCTCGTCACCCGATAAAGTGAAGACGCCCACAGAATTAAGCACATACTCCGGTCTCTACGGTACGGTAGGAGAGACGTTGGATATAAAGATCGAGGATGACGAGTTCAAATTGCCTGCATTGCTGGGTGGAATTATTCCAGAGCAGAACTATGTGTACACAGGTGATGAACATTTTACAAGTACAGATGGCAGCGTGAAAGCCAGTTTTGTGAAGGAACGTAATGACAAGGTGTATGTTAAAGTTCAGGCCGTGATAACGTTACCTGGGATAGGCCAAACCGTAATGAACACGTATGATTATCAAAAACTGGATCAACATGCGCTGGACGCAACAACAAAAGAGAAATGGACAGCTCGTGACGGCTCGAAATATTACGCACTGGATGAAAAAATAACATCGATCTTTTATCTGCTTCCATCGATGCTGATCAAAAATCTGTCTGTTGATGCCCAAAATGGTTACGCCAATGGCACGGAAATCTTGGATGCGAATAATGCGAAGAACATCGCCCAGATTCCTGTGATGAACGGAAGAGATGCTTTCGATCTACAATTTTACACGAAAAATGGTGCCGAGATTTTGATCCAGGATGGGCAGGAATACATTGCAGAGGATGCAATTACGCCAATCTTTGGTGGAAAAAAAGGAATTACGACTATCCCGGCTAATGGTCAAGCAAGGTGGTATGCCATCGATTCCCGATCGGCGAACAAATCCATCACGGTGAATTCTCCGAACAGCGGAGGTTACGCAGTGTATGATGATCAAGGAGTAGTGGTTGATTTCTCTGTAGCAACCAATCAGGAATCAACGAAGCTCCCGAAAAGTGGTTTTATCGTTTTTGGTGGCAACGCCGGTGATGTATTCCAGATTGAATTAAAGTAAAGCAGGGACCTCATTACAAAATCACGTTCCCAACGTTGTCACATAACTAATGTCGTATTCAGGAAGTCGCCAACTGGCGGCTTTTTGATTTTTAGAATAATTTAACAATCGAGTAACTTTTCGGACTCAATGCTCGTTATATTTTATGTAGTTATATATTAGGCTAATTTTTCACAGGAGGAATCACTTTCTATGATCAATCGACATAAACGTCACACACTGAAGCATTACAAAAGAAGAGCAGGCAGACCCATCATTGCTGGCCTTACTGCTGGAATGCTGATGGTTCATGGAGTCCTGGGCGTACTGCCATCTCAGGCACATGCTGAAGCATCGGATGTATCCATCCGTAACTGGTATTCGTATCAGCGAATCACTGTACCTGAACTGAAACCTACTTGGACAGCAAATGTAGATAACTATTTGAATATGAATGAGACGTACATCGGAGCAAGTGCCATTGCAGAAGAGGGCAAAGTATTCACGTTTGCTGGATCGAAGTTGGTGGCACTTGATGCGACAACAGGTAAAAGGCTGTGGACTTACGGCAAAGATCTGACACCTTATATCACCTATCAAAGCGGCGTCCTATACGGACTGACCAGTGATCATAAGCCTTATGCATTGAATGCAAAAACAGGCAAAGCAAAATGGCAATCTGTCACATCCACCTGGATTGATACGGTTCAACGTACAGAAGTGTTGGTGCCAACAATGGATACGCTCTACGTGATTAAAGGAAGTACAACGTTTGCACTGGATATCAAGTCAGGCAAATTGCGTTGGTCGGCAGATGAACCATTAGGGGAAGGTCATGGTACTGAGTATCTGGAAGAAGCTAATGGTGTGGTGCTGAGAACTTTTTTTGTTCAAGGAGCACTTACATCCACTCAGCTTAATGCGTACGACAAGAAAACAGGCAAGAAGCTATGGGGTCATTTTGGTCAGGGGGAGGCTCTTCAGATCAAAGACGGTCTTGTATATTCAGCGGATTACTATTCTCCAATGTTGGGAGATGATGACGAATCTTCGCCTGAACGCAAATGGAAAGTTAATGCGTACAACCTGAAGACGGGTGTGTTAAAAGGAAGTCAGGAATACACCTGGAAAATCCCTGGTGATCCACCGTATGAAAATGGGTATGGCGGAATTTTTACGAGTAAAGATAAACTATACATTTTGCAAGGGGATAAAATTGCCGAGTATTCATTGACTTCAACCAAGTCTGAACCCACGCCACTTCGAACTTTTCGTAGCCCTTATGGAGAAAATATGGTGTGGGTTGGCATTACACAGGAACGGTTGATCTTCAGAAACGCCAACACGGGAGAACTCACAGGCATTAAGCTGGCTAATGGTCAGGAGGTACAGTGGCATGGTGATGCCCCCGTTTCTCAGATCGATGTTTACGGTAAAGGAATGTATCGAGCGCAACGTAACGGCACCTTACTTGCACTTAACATGATGACGGGGCAGCCTGCTTTTCGAGTATCCACTGGTGGTGACCTGCACAACACGACGTTGAAGACAAACGGAATGATTATTATCCAGGCTGAAGGCAAACTTCTTGGCGTTAAGGTTCCAGCATCGCTGAAATAATTGTTTCAGAATGAAAATTATAGGGAGAAGACCGGATCATGGCATAGCTTGCGCCTCTAATCCGGTCTTTTTTATTTTTGCGCGTAAAATACCGCAAAGTCCAAGGATTTGTACATGCAATCAACCACAGGAAACCCCGCTTCTTCCAACCACATAAACTGATCCTCCAGCGTGGCATTGATATCCACCTTGCGTCTTTCAATCGAAGCCGAGATGGCTTCCTCAGACAAGCCACTTTGATGAATTGCTTCTAACCAGCGCTGGCGGTAATAGGTGTCCGTATCGGGAGTTCTTCCTTGAACCTGATCTGCGTTGATGAAGCGACCACCTGGTTCTAACAGCTTATGTACAGTTTCAAACACCTTTTTCTTGTCAGCGTGGGTCAGATGGTGAATAGACAGGGAGGAAATAATCATATCGTAGGAACTGGTGAAGTTGTAACTTGAGTAATCTCCAACCAGGTACTCTAATTGTGTAGCATCAGCAAACCTTCGATGTGCCCCTTCGAGCATCTGATCACTAATGTCGATCAGGGTTAATCGTGCGTTGGGGTACTTTTGCAGGACCAATCCGGAGAGAAGCCCCGTTCCTGCACCGAGATCAAGAATACGTGGCGAATCGAGCGAACATTCCATTAGCTTCAGAGCCATTCCATAGAAATCATCAAAACAAGGGATAAGCTGTTTTCGTTGCACATCATAATCTTGGGCTACCTTATCGAACAGCTGCTTTACTGAGAGTTCCATATGCTCATCACTCCTTGAGGTTTTCTCCATAGTTTACAAACTGGAAGGAAACAAGGGAAATACCAATTATGGATAAGTTCATAGGCTGGAACTATGGGTTCCGATTCAAAAGGTCGCCAACCGGCGGCTTTTTTCAAATTAAACGGAGACGTTAAGACGAATGATTCGCTGTATTAGACCTAGAGTGTACTCTAAGGTGTAGACTTGCATTAGATAGAAACTATTTCAAAGGAGACGGATGAGATGACAGAAGAAGATATCTTTAAAACCTTACAACATAAAATTGGCTCAGGGTTCGATCATCGGAGTACAACAGAGGACGTATTAAGTAATATTGATCTGACAGGACAACTTGCTATTGTAACAGGTGGTTATTCAGGATTGGGGCTCGAGACGACACGCGCACTTGTCCAAGCAGGAGCTCACGTCGTTGTGACGGCACGCCGGCCAGCTGTTGCCCAAGAAGCTCTATCCGGACTGTCCGGTGTGGAAATTGACGAACTGGATCTCGCGGATCTCTCAAGTGTTCGTGCCTTTGCCGAGCGGTTTGTGGGGAGTGATCGCAACATCGACATGTTAATTCTTAATGCGGGCATTATGGCTTGTCCGGAGACGCGTGTTGGTCCTGGATGGGAAGCTCAATTTGCAACCAATCACCTAGGCCACTTTGCATTGACTAATCTGTTATGGCCAGCACTTGCAAATCAGGGTGGGGCACGTGTTGTTTCCTTGGCATCAGCGGGACATCATTTCTCACCGATTCGTTGGGATGACATCCAGTTTGAGCATGATTATGAGAAATTCCCTGCCTATGGGCAGTCCAAAACAGCAACCATTTTATTCAGCGTTGAGCTGGACAGACGTGGTGCTGAACAGGGAGTGCGTGCGTTCTCGGTTCATCCAGGTGGAATTATGACGCCGTTGCAGCGTCATATGCCTAAAGATGAGATGATCGCATTGGGCTGGATTGATGAATCTGGACAAGTGGCCAATCCTGCATTCAAAACACTTGAACAGGGGGCGGCAACGCAAGTCTGGGCAGCAACTTCTCCTCAGCTTGAGGGCAAAGGCGGTGTCTACTGCGAGGATTGTGACATCAGTGAAATGGCTCCTGAAGATGGAGGTTTCTATGGGGTGAAAGAATATGCGATAGATCCTGAGCAAGCTCTTCGTCTATGGAAACTGTCCGTAGAGCTGACGGATACGGATATCCCAACCACGTAAAACCTTGATTTACACAATAATTAAATTGAGATTCACACTAAACGCTACTGAAGTTTTCAGTAGCGTTTTTTTATTTTGCTCATACTATTTGAGAAAGTAACATCCCTCATGGTTAGGTGAATATCATATATCAGAACAGAGGGAAGAAAGGATACATTATACGGCTCAGTGAAGTGAAATAAATGTGATGGATTGTAATGTGAGTGCTTTTCCATTTAAAATAGAGGAATCATGTTCTTTTTGAGAACGCAGGGAGAGAAAATCATGAATATTTTTGAGCAACACATACCTTTAGAAAAAGTAAAATTCAATGAACCGCTAAAAAATCACACGTTTATTAAAATTGGTGGTAAAGCAGATATCCTCATCCATCCAACAACGATAGACGAAATCACTAAAATCGTAGAGATTGCCAACATACATCAATTGCCGCTGACGGTTATTGGCAAAGGCTCCAACGTCATCATCAAAGATGGAGGTATCCGTGGTGTAACCATTTCCCTTAGTCATTTTGATCAAATTAAAGTGAGTGGAGACAGTATGATTGCGCAAAGTGGCGTTGATATCATTGATGTATCCAGGCTTGCTTTGGAGCATAGCTTAACCGGTTTGGAATTTGCTTGCGGTATTCCCGGAAGCACGGGGGGCGCACTCTACATGAATGCGGGTGCCTATGGGGGTCAGATCGAAGATGTTGTTGAACGAGCGACTGTGATCACCAAAGACGGTACAGTATTGGAGATCCCTCGAGAAGAGATGAAGTTTGGTTATCGAAATAGTCTCTTCAAGATGGATCACTATATCATACTGGAGGCCGAATTCGGGCTAAAAAAAGGAAACAAGGAAGATATTGCAAGCAAAATGAAGGAATTAACGTTCCTGAGAGAATCCAAGCAGCCGCTTGAGTTCCCCTCTTGTGGAAGTGTATTTAAACGACCCGAAGGACATTTTGCCGGTAAACTGATTCAGGATTGTAACTTGCAAGGCACTCGTATCGGAGGTGCAGAGATCTCCATGAAACATGCGGGTTTTATCGTAAATGTGGATCACGCTACTGCCCAGGATTACATGGATCTGATTCAATTTATTCAGAAGAAAGTATATGATACGTTCCAGGTTGAATTGGAAACCGAAGTGATCTTCCTGGGAGAATAGCTTCGATGAATACTTGAAAGGTCGCCGTTGGCGACCTTTTTTGATTGGACAAATTGGATTGTACAAGAATCCATATACTAATTATGGTAATATTAGAGTGATTGTTTTTAATATTTCATCGTTATTATAAGGAGTGCACTCGGAGATGTCCAAACGTAACAGGAGAATCCTGCTAATCATCACAATGGTAATTGTACTCTCGCCCTTGTCAGTCCTGACATATATGTATATGAATGAACGTGCAGGGGGGCTAGCCGATCAACGCATATCTAAAGTTTGGGGATTAAGTGAACCTATACAGATTCCTATAGCGAACAGCCCTGAGAGGGCAGTTCAGGAATTTAGAGGTGAGTTTTATACCTCCCAATTTATTCATCAGGAGGCTGTAGACGGAGGCATGATTTTGTTCACACAAAAAAAGGGTCGGGAAAACAACAGTAATCTTCAGATGGAGTATACTCGCAAGAACATGTTCGGATGGAAATGGGTATGGGGTGGAGGTTATTCCATAAGTAAGGGTCTACACACCAAGTTTGCTTTGAATTATATGAATATACCGAAGTTGGATAAAGTCTCGGCCCCGTTTCCCATGTTGTTTGGTGACATCGTAGACCCAACCATCAGACGTGTAACTGTTGAAATCAAGCAAAATGGAAAACCAGTAGAGATAGAAACCAAATTAGTTGAGGTGGGCCTAGAGCACCTGATCTGGTATGCCTTCTTGCCACTCGCAGCAGATATCCCATATACAATTCAAGCTTATAATGTTGAGGGCGAACTTATAGCAAGCAAGCGAATTGAAGATGCGAATGACAGCGGCTCATTGAATGTTGAACGATGATGCATATGGGTGTGATGATGGATATTACGCAGGATCATCTGTTGTTCGATTGGCTTTCACATATTTGAGCTGCGCAACGATGATGACGCTGATGATCACCAGCAGGAACCACGAACTGATCTTGCTAAAGCTAACCAGTTGCCAAGCATCATGTTGATCAGGATATTTCCAGCCATTGAAGAATGTAGCGATATTCTCAGCAGTCCAGATGAAGAAACCAACAATGACAAAAGCAATGGATAACGGCATTCGATAGGTCGTTGCCCGTACCCGGTAGATAATCCACGTTTTCCAGAAGACAATAAATACAAGCACCGTTAGCCACCAGCGAAAATCGGGAATAAAATGATGGGTGAAAAAGTTGATATATATGGCTGCACCGAGCAGACCGGAAGGTAATATACCAGGCCATCCAGTCATGTCCATTCGCAGTCTTCGCCACACCTGACACATAAAGCTGGCTACACTTGCATACATGAATCCACTATATAGAGGGACACCAAGGATTTTGGTGTACGCCGGCTCAGGGTATGACCATGAGCCCATCCATACTTTATAGATCTCCAGCGCCAGGCCAATCATGTGAAATACACAGATGACCTTGATTTCATCCCGGGTTTCCAAGCCGCTTCGATACATCAGGTACTGCACAACAAGCAATACCAGCAGGATCGCATCATATCGATAAAGAAAAGGAACTGGGATGACGCTGGATAGGGCCAATGTGCCAAAGATCGCTACAGGAAATATGCAGCTCATCGCCTGATGATAGCCGAAATGCAGTAGCTGTACTATAGGTTTCATTTCAAATTCAACTCCTTTCCAAACACGTTGGAGCCAGATTTATTTAAGATTTAGGGTGTTTATCATAGGCGTTTTTTTGCCTACATTTCATCATATAGATATTTCTGTGAATAAAAAGAGAAAAAAACGCACAAATCTGTTCTTGTTTTTCAGCATTGTATCCCTCAACCGTGATGACTCGGTCCTTCCATGTATATTCTCTCGTGGTTATGTTAAAATGGAATTCGAACAATTATCAATAGACAAGGAGGCCGCCATGCAACCGATCAAACCTCAAGATATTCAGCTCCGAATCAGTGAACTTGCTGATCAGGACTTATACGTACATCTGGAACTCACGTCAGGTGCATATGCACATCATTATGATAGCTCGAAGCATCCGGCATCGGCATTCATTACCAATGCGGCCATACGATATACGCAGGGCTCCATTTCGGGTACGGGTCCATACCGGGTAGGTCTAAAAACCACTCAGGGATGGATATATGCCGAGGGTCTTACACATATTGACGAACAGGAAAACGAAAGACTTATTCTGGCTGGTCACGACACTCAAGGCAAGCTGGTTGTCGCGTTACAACTGAGTCGGGAGATGTTCTGATGAAAGTGGAGGATGGAAAAACCATGAATACGACACACAATGAGCATGAGCGAATCTTGGTGGTGTATCCACATCCGGATGATGAAGCTTTCTCTGTATCGGGAACATTAGCCAAATACATAGATGGCGGTGCCCATGTAACCTACGCTTGTCTGACACTTGGCGAGATGGGGCGCAACATGGGCATTCCTCCCTTTGCCAACAGAGTCACATTGCCTGCGATTCGCAAGCAAGAACTGATTGAAGCTTCCGCAGCGATCGGAATCCAGGACTTAAGAATGCTCGGTTTTCACGATAAAATGATTGAGTTTGAAGACCCGCAGCTGCTCGACGATTGTATTATGGCACTGCTTGAGGAACTGAAACCGTCGCTCGTCATCACCTTCTATCCGGGCTTCAGTGTTCATCCCGATCATGATGCTACGGGAGAAGCCGTCATTCGCACGATTACTCGTCTTCCTGTAGCTGAGCGGCCAGTGGTTCACTGTGTTGCGTTTTCGAATAATCATGAACAGTTCATTGGCACAGCAGATGTATTCGTTGATGTGACTGGATTTTTAAGTCAAAAAATGGCATCAATTCGTGCCCATCGTTCCCAATTCCAGGCAGCAGAGCTTGTCGGAAATCGTGAGCTCGATGATGAAGAAATCAAGAAACGCTTTGGTAGAGAAAAATTTTGGACCTATCCATTTGAATAATCGGATCACTTAGAAGTCGCCATTATGGCGGCTTTTTTTGTTACATCACAATATCGACACAAAAATGTGCTGTCTATAGCCTAATTGAGCTATATGGAAAAAAATTCGTTTTAAGTACACTGTGATCAGGATTGTGATAACGCTTCATTATTGGGTTGTTCAATGGATGAGGAATAAGGATGAATGATTCTGAGTGAAATGGAGGGATGGTGTGTACAGCCAAAGTATGTTTGAGATTGACGTAAGATCTGTTAAACACAACGCCACAGTATTACACCTCAGCAACAAGGAGCCAGATTTGCGCGGGATGAATCATGAATAATTTTGGGGAAAGGTTGCGTGTGTTTGGCTGTTGCAAGAAAAGCAGGGGCCTGGTCCTGCCTTTTCTAATTAGCATGTTGATTGCCCTATTGTATTTCCCGCAGGGAAAGGCCATGGCCGCCTCTGTAGAACGTGATCTCATTCCCCTTCAGCCAATGATTGACCGTTCTGCATCCGGAGATGTCATTGTACTTGAGTCAGGCCGATATGCAGGCCCCATAACGATTGATAAGAACATCACCATTCAGGGCGATCCTACGGTCATTGTTGTTAACGCGGAAGCCACATCTACAATAATGATTCGTTCGGATGGGGTGAAGTTGAGAGGTTTTACCATTGAACATGGTGCGAATGCACAGACTGCAGCCATTCAGGTTGAAGGGAACAACAGTGAGATCACGGATCTGCATATTCAGACCCAGGGTTTTGGGATAATCATCCGGAATTCAAGTCAGGCGGCGATTCAGCGGAACAAGATCACGTGGGTGGGGTCTGGTTCTGCAACCAGTAGCCAGAAGGGCAATGGCATTGATCTGTACAACGCCCATGACAGCTACATTGAAGGCAATGAGATCACAGGCATGCGGGATGGCATCTATCTGGAGAACAGTCGCATATCTACCGTTCGAAATAACAGGCTGTTACATACAAGGTATGGCATCCACTGTATGTACATTGACGGCTCTTCTGTCATGGACAATACCGGAGAAGAGAACATGACAGGTGCCATGATCATGGGCGTCAAGAATACGGTTATATCGGGCAATTCTTTTCGCAAACAAAGTACCCATGTTCATTCCCAAGGCATTCTGTTGTATGACGTACATCAATCCTCTGTACTCAACAATGTGGTGGAGGGCAACCGTGTCGGTATGAATATAGCAGAATCCTCGGGCAATGAGATCCGTGGCAATGCGGTACTTCGGAATTTTGTGGGCATTCAGCTGGTTCTGGCAGAAGATAACGAATTTACACATAACCAATGGGTCTCCAATGTTATTGAGGCTTCGGCTTTGGATAGCACGAACAATGTCATGATGGAGAATTACTGGGACTCCTTTCAGGGGCTCGATCTAAATCAGGACGGAATCAGTGAGATTTCCTATGCCATTAATCCTTTTTATGAGCAACTGGTCAGTCGAAATTCTGCGTATCAGCTCTTTTTTCAATCACCGGGCATGGTCTTTCTGAGTGATTTGTTTACAGAAGGCAGAGAACAATGGACTACTGACAAGTGGCCACGATTGAGCATGGATAAGGGATCTGATCTGCACATAACAGTGGAAACAGCAACAGGTACCCATATGGTTTGGATCATTGGGCTAGCTTTGCTGGGTATAGCGACTTTTATCATTATCTATATGGGGGTATCACGAAAATGAACAAAAGCTTGAACGGAAGATGGTCAATGCTTATGGTACTTATGTTTGGCATCGTATTATTAACAGCTTGCGGAACAAAATACGCGGCATTGCCGATCAATGAAGAGGTGGATATCTGCGCGATATGTAAAATGCAGGTGAAGGACGATGCATATGCAACGCAGCTCACTACGAAAGACGGCCAAAATTACAAGTTTGATGATATCGGTTGCATGAACCAGTGGAAAACAGAGAATGGCACAGATAACATCGGCATGGACTATGTGCGTGACTATAATGACAAGGAATGGATTGAATACAGCAAAGCCACATATGTATATGATGCTTCATTGCGCACGCCTATGGCCTATGGAATTCTAACTTTCAAGGACAAGCCATCGGCTGAAGCGTTCGTTGCAGAGCAAGGTGTGGGGACTATTATGACTGCTGAGGATCTTGCATCGCATGACTGGAAACAAAATACAGAGAATATGGACATGATGGGTGAACATGGGCACGGAGAAGAGGGTATGAGTGACGAAGGAATGAGTGATGAGACACACCAGGAAGATGAGACGAAAGAAGAGTCAGGTCACTAGGTATGACCATAGAAAATGGTGATCAATGATGGCAGATATGATACAGATTGCAAGACGGGAAGTGAAGATGGGATTTCGCAATCCCTGGGCGTATTCGTTTCTGATTCTTTTTTGCACATTTAGCTTAAGCTTGTTACTCCTTAATTCGCAGAATCTGGTTCAAGGATATTCGGGCACAACAGGTTCGATGCTGAATCTGATTCTATACCTTTTGCCATTAATGACGCTGTTCCTCGGTTCCTTCTCACTAACATCCGAAAAGGAAGATGGCAGTTGGCAACTGCTGGCGACATATCCTATTGGTACGATGCCCTTTATTGTGGGCAAGTATGTCGGGTTGTCGATTGTATTGATTACCATTGTTGCGTTTGGATACGGCCTGATGGGAGTGATTAGCGGAGTAGTCGGGAATCCACTGGATGTCATGACATATCTTCTCTTTCTGGCATTCTCGTGTGGACTGGTGTTGTTATTTCTGACACTGGCTCTATTCATCGGTTCGTTGTCGCGCAATCGGTGGCAGGCATTAACCATCTCGGTGACCGTATGGTTTTTCACAGTCATTGGATGGCCAACGTTACTGCTCTCAGTATTGGGATTGATGCCTTATCTGTGGGTCAAACCGATGCTGGTTATGCTAACGTTCATTAATCCGGCTGAGCTGGTGCGATTGTTCGTAGTCATCAAACTGGGAGGCGGATCCATTCTGGGGCCTGAATATTATCAATGGGTGGAGTGGGTGCAGCAACCCAGTGGCAGTTGGATTTTCATCGGGATATGTCTGTTCTGGATCACCTGCTCTGTCCTGACCATATACGCGATCTGGGAGAGGGGGCGTTCTCATGGATAAGGTGGGACTCGAAGTGATGGGATTGGGAAAATCCATTAAAAAGAAACGTATTGTTGAGGATATCTCCTTTCGCATGAGTTCCGGTCAAGTGCTTGCCCTCTGTGGAGGCAATGGCGCAGGAAAGAGCACGGTGCTGCGTATGATCGCTGGAATTCTTCGGCCTACCACGGGTGACGTTGTAGTCAACAATATTCGTTGGTTGAAGGAGCGCAAACATTATTCACAGCAGATTGGATATATGCCGGATGATTATCAATTTAATCAGGGATTAAGTGCGGAGGAAATGCTTCTGTTCTGGGCTTCTCTGCGGAAAGTTCCCAAGGGGAGAGTACAGGAAGTACTGACTATGGTAGGTTTGGAGAATCAAAAGAAAAACCGGGTTACGACTTTCTCCAAAGGGATGCGCCAACGTGTGTTATTTGCTCAAGCTGTACTGTCCAAACCTCCATTGCTCATCATGGATGAGCCAACAAATGGATTGGACCCGTTCTGGATGCAGGAATTAGCTCAGCTCCTCAAGGGTATCAAGCAGGATGGCCACATGGTCGTGTTCTCAACCCATCAGCTGGAGATTGCAGATGATATTGCGGATCAGGTGATATTCATGAACCAGGGACGTAGTGTGGGAGAGGGCTCCACCCGTGACTTTCGTGATCAATTCGGTTCGCTCCATGCAGCATTTCATCAAGTCTTGGTTTAAAGTGAAGGTGAGTTCAGTGCAGAAGAAGAATCTTAAGAGCAGACGTACTCTTACAATTTTGATTGGATTGATCGCTTTGTTAGCAGGTGCATGGGCTATTTTTGAAAATGTATCGACACCTGAGTCAGGGCGAGCCAATATGATTCAAGTAGGTGCAAGGGCCCCTGAGTTCACAGCGGTTAATTCAGCAGGCGAGCAAGTGAAGCTGTCGGATTATCGGGGCAAAGCCGTCATGATTAACTTTTGGGCTTCATGGTGCACGCCCTGTGTAAGGGAGATGCCGCTCGTACATCAGATTGCTCAGGACTATCAGAATGATGTGGCAACCCTGTTTGTTAACGTGGGGGAATCAAAGGGTACGATTCGTGAGTTTATGGATAAGCAAGCGTTTGATTTTCCGGTCATCATTGATGTGACGGGTAACATATCAGGGATGTATCGTATTACGGGTTTGCCCGCTACGATGGTTATTGATAAGGAAGGGAAGTTCCGTCACATATTGCTGGGCGAACTTACTGAAGACATCCCTTTACAGCAATGGCTGGAAGAGAGTATTTAGTTGTAAGAGTTGGATGGTGAGAAAAGCGGCAGGAACCCCCAAGATCGCCCAAGATCCCTCATAATACAAGTGAAATGAAGGTACGTTAAAAGTAACTACAAAAATTTAAGCACATAAAAAGCCGGACACCCCTTTAACGAAGGGGTGTCCGACTTTACTTTTTTAAATATGCTGCTTCGCAGCAGAGATTACAATACAGCAGCGGAAGCGTAATTGGTACGGGCGATTCTGGTTGCATCCACCATGTTACGGAGGGAAGCCACCGTTTCTTCCTGTCCACGGGTTTTTAATCCGCAGTCCGGGTTGATCCAGAACAGCTTCGGATCAAGAACACGCAGGGCGCGTTCAATCATGCTGCTCATTTCATCCACACTTGGAACCCGTGGACTATGGATATCATATACGCCAAGACCAATACCCAGCTCATACGTATTTTCTTCAAAACTATGAATCAGTTCGCCGTGACTACGGGATGTCTCAATAGAAATGACATCTGCATCCATGGCTTCGATGGAATCAATCATGTCATGGAATTCGCAATAGCACATATGCGTATGAATTTGGGTCGTTTCGTGCACCGTACACGTGGAAATGCGGAACGCTTTGACCGCCCAGGCCAGGTAATCAGCTTGTTCATTTTCCTTCAACGGAAGCCCTTCGCGAACAGCCGGCTCGTCAACCTGAATCATGCCAATGCCTGCCTGTTCAAGTGCCTCAACTTCCTGTCTCAGCGCATACGCCAATTGATAGGCAATCTGCTCCCGAGCAATGTCTTCGCGTACGAACGACCAGTTCATGATGGTAATCGGGCCAGTCAGCATGCCTTTAACAGGACGATTTGTCTGCGATTGAGCATATTTCGTTTCTTCCACCGTCATTTCACCTGTAAAGGCAACATCCCCGAAGATAATAGGTGGCTTCACGCAACGTGAACCATACGACTGTACCCAGCCAAACTGTGTAAAGGCAAAACCGGCAAGTTTCTCGCCAAAGAACTCAACCATATCGGTACGCTCAAACTCACCATGCACCAACACGTCAATCCCGATCTCTTCCTGAAGCTTAATCCAAATATCAATCTGCTCCCGGATGAAGGCAGCATATTGCTCGTTGTTCAACTCACCTTTGCGCCACAACTGACGTGCTTTTCTGACTTCAGCAGATTGTGGGAAACTGCCAATCGTTGTTGTCGGGAAGAGTGGCAATTGCCATTTGGTCTGTTGGGCTTCATGACGCTCGGCAAAAGGACGAGAGCGCTCTGGCTGTTGAACACTGATGGAAGCAACGGCTTTCTGTACAGCTGTGCGGTTCCGATCTTCGGATTGCTGAAGTGCCTGAAGGGGAAGCTCTGCTTCGTCTATTTTGGCCGTAATCTCTGCACTTGGTGAAGATAGGGCTGTAGTCAAAAGAACGATCTCATCCAGCTTTTCATCTGCAAACGCAAGAGCATTTTTCAATTCGGATGTAAGTTTGGCCTCACGTGCAGTGGTAACGGGCACATGCAGCAGGCTGCAGGATGATTGCACGATGATACGTTCAGACGTTACGACTTCAGCCAGTTCATTCAGCAACTTCAGTTTGCCTTGAAGGGAAGCTTTCCAGATCCCACGTCCATCAATAATACCTGCTCCGAGCACTTTGTCAGCCGGGAAACCGGATGTGCGAATGGATTGTATGTTACCAGAGAGTCCGTGTACAAAATCTAGTCCTACCCCTTGCACTGGCAATGACACAATGTCACTGTAGTTTTCGACAGATTCAAAGTACGTTTGCAGCATGATATTCAGGCCCGGCACGGCTGCCGCAAATGTCTCATATATTTTATTCAGACGCTGTACGTCTTCATTATCTAATTTGGTGACCAGAATAGGTTCGTCGATCTGCACCCACTGAACACCTTCACTCGCAAGTTCCTGGAGTAATTGAGTGTAAAGTGGAAGCAAGCGATCTAGCCATGCGTCAGTCTCGGATTTATCATAGCCTTTCGAGAGCTTCAGGAAGGTTAATGGTCCAACAATGACCGGTTTTCCTTCAATGCCGAGTTTTTCTTTTGCTTCACGATAAGCGAGAAGTGGTTTGTTCTCCGTCAGAGTTGGGGAAGCCCCATCCAGTTCAGGTACGATGTAGTGATAGTTGGTGTTAAACCATTTTGTCATTTCACTCGCTGCGGCATCTTTCGTACCCCGGGCAATGCCATAATATACGGACAACGGAACGGAGCCACCATCATATGTAAAACGTTTAGGAATAATGCCGAACATCACGGCCGTATCCAGGATATGATCGTAATAACTAAAATCATTCACCGGAATGAGGTCGATGCCTTTTGCTTGCTGTTTACACAAATGATCGATACGGATCTCCTGCAAACGTGCGTGAAATTCTGTTTCCTCCAATTTTCCTGCCCAGAACGCTTCCAACGCTTTCTTCCATTCGCGATCAGCACCAATACGCGGATATCCCAATACACTACTTTTCGTCATTGTTTAAAACCCCTCTGCTTTTATGTTACACAAAATTTATCACAGATCCGGAGTTATAACGTAATTCCATTAAATTATACCTAGTTATAGCCTGGGGCTATATCAAAGAGATCATTACGTTTGAAATAGACACCACTAATGTTACAATGATTAACTATGTTCATACGAATGATTGAAGGGAAGGCGATAAGCATGAATCTGTATCACATCCAGTCTACCGTGCACGGAATCAACAGAGTAGCATCGTTTTTGGAAGAAAATTATATTGGTATCGCTTGGTCCGGTACAGGAGATCTGGAGCAAACGCCCCCGGAGCTATGGAAGGAACGGTTGGTTCAACACGCTAGCTTGGATGAAGCAGAATTGGCGAGAGCACTCGGGACATTACATATGTTTGCCAACCTCATGCAGGATGGGGATTATGTATTAATTAGCGATGATGAATGGACGTATGTGGGGGATATCGGGGATTATTATTACGACGATTCCGCTGGCACGGAAGAGGACTTGATCTGTCACCGCCGCGGGGTTACATGGTTGGGTCGTATTCCTCTCGCTGAGCTAAATGACAAAGTTCAGTCGCTGCTAAAAGATTCATCCATACTTGCAAAGTTTGAGCATCCCGTTTCACAAGCACAGCTGGATCGCGGACTTGCAATCGGCATAGCAGCTGAAGCAACACACACTCTCTCAACAGCAATAGATGAAGCTACAATTCAAGCAGCTATTCATGTGCTGAAGGAAACGTTGCACAGTGAAGAAGAAGAGCTGCGAATTCGTGCGGCTACAGCCATTTTGCAGTATGCCAAACCATAGTAGCATGCAAAAATTTGAATAGTCGTGATTTTATATAGAAATCATTCATATCAAAACAATTTAAAATCTTCCAATTCTGGAGTGAGTTGAGGCGTACTTATAGAAATATTCAATGGATGGGGGAATTGACGCTTGCTGTTGGGAATGATAATTTAGACATATCATTAAAACCAATAAGTCCAATGAGATAAAGGGGGTATGTAGGGTGACACACATCGTGCATGCAGCAGCTGAAGATATTCGCAGCGAGGATTCGTTGCAATTGATCAAGGAACTGAGTGAAGAACTCGGTTTGTTATATGGCGGTGATGGAACGGCGGGATTTCAACTTTCCGACGTTGAAGTGCCACGGGCGGCTTTTATCGTTGCGAGGATCGACGGGTACCCGGTTGGTTGCGGAGCACTTAGACCCCTTGATGAAACATCTGTAGAAGTTAAACGCATGTATACACGCAGTGGCTACCGCCGTAAGGGGATAGCCCAGGCTATTTTGGCTGAGGCGGAGCGTCTTGCAAGCGAACTTGGTTATACCAACCTGAAACTGCAAACCGGTCCATTACAGCCGGAAGCTGCAGCACTATATGAGCGTGTAGGGTATTATCGAATCCCTGTATTCAGTGGAAATTGGGATAAAGTGTTGGCCTATCAGAAAGATCTGGTACACGAAAAGGTAAATGTTACGCACGAATCATAACTTCCGTTATTGAACGGATAGAGGAGCATAATATACAAGAAAAAGTCGCCTATGGGCGACTTTTTTTAGCTTTAATATATGCAATGTACTCCAATGATTTCATCTGAACATATAGACAAAATTGTTTAATCCGTTACGCTATTATTGATCGATGTGTCTTGATATTGAGCGCCCCATTCGCACAGTCCTTCCAAAACGGGCAGTAACCTCTCAGCTTTCGCTGTCAGTCGGTACTCGACTTTAGGAGGGACTTGAGGATACTCTTTGCGCTCTACCATGCCATCTGCTTCCAGTTCTTTGAGCTGTGAACTCAATGTTTTATATGTGATGGCTCCGATCTGTCTTTTCAGCTCATTGAAGCGGACAGGCGGGTTTTCTGCCAAAAGGTACATAATCACCATTTTCCATTTGCCACCAATAACGGACAACGTATATCCAAAAGGGGTATCTTGAATGTTTTTAACTTTACCGTGGTAGTCAGCCATACTCATTATTAACACTATCCTTCCGGGTAGTACCTATTATAAAAGACCGTACTGTTTATTTGGGATCAGTTTAAACTAATCTTACCTGAAAGTAAAGTAGAACTACATGACTCAAAAAACAATACGCCGCCTCAGCTGAAGATTTAACTGATGGCTCTGCTAGATACAACAAAGGAACAACCATCGCTGGTTGTTCCTTTTGGTGTGATTAGTTTGTTTTTATAAGAAGATCAGCAACAATGTTCCTGCGGCAAAACAGTAATACGAAAAGTATTTCAGGTTGCCTTTTGCCATAATGCCCATAAACCATCTCATGGAGAAATAGGTAACGAAGAGTGTTGTGATAAATGCAATCAGATAGGGGATCGCCAGCTGTGATCGATTTGGATCATTGGCGATGTCGGATACACCCATGATGAGTCCACCAATGCTTATTGGAATGTACAGCATGAAGGAGAACTTCAGTGCCGTTTCCTGTTTCATGCCCACAGCGATGGATGCAATTACAGTCGCCCCAGAACGGCTAATTCCGGGAATAAGAGCTACTGCCTGAGCGAGACCGACCAACAATGCATCTTTTGTAGACAGATCACCGTCTTGTTTACGACCACGAAGATTACGAATCAGCCATAAGGCAACCCCGGTGATCAATAGCGCGATGGAAACAGTGTAGACGGACGAGAAAATTTCTTCAATCCGATCCTTGAACAGGACCGCAACAACAGCAGCAGGAACCGTACCAATAATTATGTATAAGCAAAACATGAAGTCTGCTCTATATTCTTCTTTACGAGTACGCAGGTAACCTAATGCACCAATAATCAACGTTTTGATATCTTCCCGGAAAATAAAAATAATAGCGATAAGCGATGCCGTGTTGGTTAAAATCTCAAATGACAATCCATTCTGCTTCATGCCCATCAGTCTCTGCGCGATGATCAAGTGACCGCTGGAGGAGACAGGAATCGGCTCCGTTGCGCCTTGAACAATACCTAAAAACAAATACTTTAACCATAACATAATTTCTTCCATGTTGTCCTCCTTGAATACGTTTCATTGGCTTTCCAATGATCTCTCTTTTTAATAAAAGTGACTTGTCTACTCTATTGATGATAGCCGCTTAAGTTAGTGACTTGCAAGTTAGAGTTCATAGAGGGAGGAAAATAAACATAGCTTGTCAAATACTTCAGAGCATGATATCGTTGATAACGATTATCAATATCAACGAAAAGGTGGGTTTATTTTGCGTAAACAGAGAAAATCAGTATGGATCATAATGGCACTCATCTTGCTGCTTGTACTTAGTGCTTGTGGTCAATCTACCGCGAGCAATAGTACAACCGGGGACAGTACGAATGAAACTGCGGGAACAGAAACCAAGACGAACTCGGATTCAGCTTCTTCAGCTGGTACAGAAGCAACTGCCGAAGAGGAACTCGTTACATACCAATCGGATGCAGGTGAAGTACAGGTACCCAAAAATCCTAAGCGCATTATTGATTTGACGTCATTTTCGACGGGGTACTTTGTTGCCCTCGATGCACCAGTAGTCGGCGCTTTATCAGGAGCGATGAACAACAAGTATATCAAGGATCAACTTGCAGAAGCTGGCACAAGTGATCTGGGTGAAAAGCCTACACCAGAGAGTCTAATCAGCTTAAAACCCGACCTCTTTATTGTGTACACAGGCACAGAGGGCATCGACAAGCTGGAGCAGATTGCGCCAGTCGTACAGATTGATTATGGTAAGCGCAATTTCAAGGATCTGATGCTTGAGATGGGTAAGCTTACCAATAGAGAAGACGCAGCTAAAGCATGGAATGCTAAATGGGAAGCAAAGATTAACGAAATGAAGCCTAAGGTTCAGGAAGCTGTGGGTGATCGCACGGTATCCATTCTGAATCCGTATGCCAAAGGATTATTTGTATTTGGTCACAACTACGGCCGAGGCGGTGAAATTATTTATGGAGAGTTTGGTCTCAAGGCACCGGCCAAGGCTCAAGCTGAAGCAATTGACAGCGGTACTGGTTGGGCTTCGATATCCATGGAACTATTACCGGAGTATGCGGGGGATATCATCTTCACCAGCCCATGGTCGGGAGACAAAACTGATCCCAAGATCGTATATGATAATCCATTGTGGAAGAATTTGCCTGCGGTGAAGGCCAATCATGTGTTCCAGCTTGACCCGACTTCAGACTCGTACAACGATCCGTTAACGTTGGAAGGTCAGCTGCAGTTTATTTCGGATAGCTTGCTTTCGGAAAAGTAAAATTGGACTGAAAAATACAGTAGAGTAACATAGGAGCATTTCCAAACGTCATTAAAAGACGGGGAGATGCTCTTTTTTAGTGATACGGAACAGTATTAGCTAGTACCATGACAGATGAGGGCAGTTGTTTTATTGATCCATACCTCTCAGGCGTTTAATATCTTCTCTGGGCGGTAAACCGAACATGCGAGAATATTCACGACTGAATTGCGACGGGCTTTCGTAACCTACCTGAAATGCTACATCTGCTGCATCGGTGGACTTGGATAATAACAAGCGCCGAGCTTCTTGCAACCTAAGTTGTTTTTGAAACTGAATCGGACTCATGGCAGTCACTTCTTTAAAGTGTCTGTGCAGCGAGGCAGTACTCATATTCGCCAAATCGGCCAGATCCTCCACCCGAAAATTTTGCTCAGAGTGATTCATAATATATTCAATAACGTCTCTGATTCGATAGGTATGGCTGCCCGCAATGGTAGCTTGTTCCAAGGCCATCCCATGGGGGCCTTTCAGAACTTTATAGAGAATTTCCTTCTTGAACAAAGGAGCGAGCAGTGGTATATCTTCCGAATGATCTTCCAACAAACGTATTAACCTGACAACTGCATCCAGCAGAGATGGCTCAGCCTGGCTTACAAATATTGCACGTTTCGTCGTTTTCTGCGGTCTTGCCGGGAAATGGGAGTGGTTCAACACCTCCAGAATCTCACTGGACGTAAATTCAAGTTTCAGGGCCAGATAAGGAGCCTCAGACGAGGCTTGAATCACTTGTCCACTAACCGGCAAGTCAACGGTTGCCACGACATAACTTCCTGGACCATATCGGAAACGATCCTGTCCCAGCAGGACCTGTTTCTCACCCTGTACGATAATGCAGAACGAAGGTTCGTTCACTCTAAATATAGGTTCAGTAACAACCGATTCACGGATTAGAAATAATGAAGGGATAGCCGTCTGGTGCACACCATTGGTGTTTGAATAACGGTCAATACGTTTGGCTAATTCGTCTTGATGCTCGTGTAATCGATCAGACATGCGTAAATCTCCTTTTTCGCACAATATAATAATTAATCACATTTTAGCGTATATTGACCCTAGGCGGTAGAAAACGGATAGGAATAGGCAAACATTTGATGTAAATGGATAAGACATGCTCATTGCTGGTTACATAATCACAAAGTGCACAATCATGATATACAACAAGTACAGAAGATGTATACGTCTTTTATTTACTGATCGTTCCCGATGTGTTAGATTGACTTTAGGAGGGAAGTCGAATGGCTAGAAGTAAAGAGTTTGAAGTGAACGAAGTGTTGGATAAAGCAATGAAGATCTTCTGGGAACAAGGTTATGAGAAGACATCGATGAGTGACCTTGTGGAGCATATGGGAATACATCGCCGAAGTATATACGATACATTTGATGATAAACATACATTGTTCTTGCAGGCTATGGATCGTTATAAAGGCAAGATCAGTGCTACATTACTTGCAGAAATTAAAGCGTCCAAGACGGCAGTGGAAGCACTTCATAACATTTATGGATTGATGATCAGTGAAGCAGAGGATACACCATCGGGTTGTCTGATCGTAAATTCGGCAGTAGAGCTGGGCACACGTGATTCGGATGTAGATACACGGTCCCTTGAATCATTTAACGATACAGAGCGGATGTTTGAGCAGATCATCGAATGGGGACAACGCGATGGAGAATTTTCCTCAGACCATGATGCGAAGGAAATGGCAGAGTATTTGCACAATATTTCTGTCGGCATTAGAGCCATGGCCAGAACCTCGACGGATAAAGTTAAATTAAATCGAATAATCAATGCATCCATAAAACTGTTGGAAAAATGATACGGCTGGCTCTACGCGCATATAGAGGCATATCTCCGAAATGTTATTCCATACGATGTGCCTAAACATATCCCAAATAGCAGCTTGTAATCCGTTATAGGATTACAAGCTGCTATTTTTGTACCTATTTACGTCATGAGAAAGATGGACCATCAATTGGTGACGGCATCGGCTGTTGTTTTTACTCTTCTGTGAATCTCTTCGGTTCCAGCTTCCAAAGCAGTTTCGTAGTATGAGCGTTTATGGTCAATAACTTCCATGGTCCTTCTTAGTTGCTCCATTTGTGCTTCAACAATGGCTTTTCGTTCCGTGAACATATCATATCTTTGCTTCAGGGTGGAATCCCCTTCAGAACACCATTCAATAAAATCCTTGATGTCTTTGATAGGCATTCCGGTCAACTTCAGGCATTGAATGATCTTTAGAAAGTCGATGTCTGAATCTTTGAACAAGCGCGTTCCGCTCGTGGTACGTTCTACAAAAGGCATAAGTCCTTCCTTATCATAGTACCGCAATGTATATACTGTAAGGTCTAATTTTTTGGCAACTTCACCGATTGAATAGGTCATTTAGAATGAATTCCTTTCTACGAGGGGTAGACTTCGAGTTAACTCTAGGATTGATCCGAGTGAATTCTATCATGTTGGATTACTGGATGTCAAAGTACGTTGGAGATAAAAAATAAGATAAACATTTGACCTAGAGTTAACTAGAGGGCGTAAGATTATTTATGTACTTACAATTACGAGGAGGTTATTCCATTGATTATAGCTAAAGCCAGAGCCGTTGACGGACCAGACCAACAATTCAGAAGTGCTGAAATTAAACGACGTGATCTGGATACCAATGATGTATTAATCGAGATTAAATATGCCGGTATCTGCCATTCTGACATCCATACTGCCCACGGTGAATGGGGTCCTGTGAACTATCCACTCGTTCCTGGGCACGAAATTGCCGGGATTGTAACTGATGTAGGAAGCGGAGTCTCCAAATATAAGGTTGGTGACCGAGTAGGGGTCGGATGTATGGTCGACTCTTGTGGTGAATGTGTTAACTGCCGCAAAGGTGAAGAGCAGTACTGTCTCAAAGGAAATATTCAAACTTACGCTGGAGTAGACAAATACGGTGAACCTACGCAAGGTGGATATTCAACACATATTGTTGTCGTAGAGGATTTTGTCGTTCGCATCCCTGATAACATTGCACTTGATGCAGCTGCACCTTTGTTGTGTGCCGGTATTACGACGTATTCACCACTTCATCACTGGGGAGCTGGCCCAGGTAAGAAGGTTGCCGTTGTAGGTATGGGTGGTCTGGGTCATATGGCTGTCAAAATCGCACATGCGATGGGTGCGGAAGTAACGGTCCTCTCCCAATCCTTGAGCAAAAAAGAAGATGGACTGCAATTTGGTGCAGATCATTACTTTGCCACAAGCGAACCCGAGACCTTCGAAAAACTTGCAGGAACCTTTGATCTGATGATTAACACGGTGAGTGCCAATATTGACATTAACACGTATTTCTCACTGCTCACGCTGGATGGTACACTCGTGAACGTGGGTGCTCCTGCAGAGCCATTAGCCGTAAACGTATTTTCTCTGATCGGTCATCGCCGTTCATTCGCAGGTTCCATGATTGGTGGCATTCGTGAGACGCAAGAGATGCTTGATTTCTGTGCAGAACATGATATTGCGCCTAACATTGAGGTTATCTCGGCTGATCAGATTGACGAAGCTTACAAGCGTGTACTGGCTTCTGACGTGAAATATCGCTTTGTTATTGATATCAACACCATGTAAGTGTGGAGTGTGATTATTGATAGGGATAGTTAAAGATAGAATAAAGCAGCTGCCTATAAGGTCAGCTGCTTTTTATCTTGTTCATTGTAGGATCCTTTTTAGCTCACCTTCCTGGTGAAAATTCATATTTAATCTTTCAGCATGATATGGTTAAGTAAAAAGAGCCGCAGCAGCAGCTCAAATAAATTAAAAGTTAAGATGCAGCAATGGCTTAATATGCTTAGCAGCGGCACTGAACTGATCAGAAAATTCTTCTGAATCGTGGTATTCTCTAGGCAAGTCATTCAGGAATAATTTGATCTGTTTGGCTACTTTTATACGTACTTCAGAATCTGTACGGTTTCCTTTTAATTGATCCTTTACAAGATAACCATATTCATTTCTAAATATTAAAAAGTCATTGATAAGAACATTTATATAATCAGAGAAATTTTCAGTATGTTCTTTGATGAGCGTTAATCGGTCATTTATTAAAATGATGGAAGTATAAACATCAAACATTTGCTCGATTTCTCCAGTAGAATGTACCTCACTGGTTTGAGAAAGTGTATCATTCAGATTCTGTACTCTCGAAACAAAACTAGTATAATAATCCGAATTGACCGCAATTTCTTTCTTGCGAGTTGAGTTTTCAATTAAAATAAAAGTTGAACCAATGATCAATAGAACCCAGAGGAATACAATGATATTAGAATATTTTTTCATGCAGTATTATGCTTCCCGTTAGTGAGAATGAAGTGTAATTCTGCAGCTACGAGAACGAATACTCCTCCCAATGAAATTAAAACTTTCAATTATGTAACCCCCATATTTTTTTTGTACAGAACATTAAAGAGGTTAACACAAAAAAAGGGAATAGATCTATCTGCATAATTTACCACTTATATAGGTTGTTTGTTATTATAATATTCTATCTTGAAATTGCTACAGACATAGGTGTGAAGCTAGCTAAATCTAATAATTACTTGAAGAAACTTGAAAGGAGTGGAAGGAGAAAGATGACAGCATCATTTTCACATCAGCCCGAAGGGTATGAATGTCCATTTTGTTGTATTTGGGGTATCGAGCGACCGGATCAGGGAACCAAACAAAGAGATATTATCTATCAGAATGAAAAGGTAACGGCATTTATAGCAGGCAAGTGGTGGCCAAACAATAAAGGACATGTGCTTATTGTTCCAAATCAACATTTCGAGAACATCTTTGAACTTCCTGCGGACTACGCTGCTGAGATTCATTACGCGGCTCAACTTACAGCATGGGCAATGAAAAGTACATATGGATGTGAAGGAATCTCTACACGACAGCATAATGAACCTGCAGGTAATCAAGATGTATGGCATTATCATCTGCATGTTTATCCCAGATACGTGAATGATCAACTTTATCTGACAAAGGGTTCTCAATCCGATCCAGATGAACGCGCATTCTGTGCTGATCAGTTGCGTTCTTGGATTAAGGAAAACATATAAAGTTTAGCAGCTACTTATCGTTTTGAGTTATCGGACAGATAGGGGTCTTGAATTTGATATTCATGATAGAATGAGTTTGAATGGGGCAAATTAAATAGTATATTTCATGATATAGGGGGAAACCAATGGAGACCTTTGCAGAATTTATAGCACGCATCGATAACCCGGAACACCAGGCACGAACGGAAGAAGTTTTGAACTGGATCACTGAAAGATTCCCGAATTTAAAACAAAAAATTGCATGGAACCAACCGATGTTTACCGACCATGATACCTTCATTATTGGTTTTAGTGTATCCAAGCAACATTTGGCTGTTGCTCCCGAAAAGGCAGGAATTAATCGTTTTTCGGAAGAGATCACTAAAGCCGGTTATGATCATACCAAAGAGTTGGTGCGAATGAAGTGGAAACAGGAGATTGATTATTCGTTACTTGAGAGAATGATTGAGTTTAATATCGCGGATAAGGCAGAATGTTCAACATTTTGGCGAAAATAAATTGCACACATAAAAGCCCCCCGACTTCCGGATGAGGAAATAGGGGGGTTCTCCATTTTTTTAGGAAAATTTACTATTGAGCACCTACTACAGGATGAGGTACATAAGGTTCTTCAAGGAATGTGACATCTTCTGAGGTCAACTTAACGGAAAGAGCACCTACAGCATCTTCCAGATGTGATAGTTTGGTGGCACCGATAATTGGAGCCGCTACAGTGTCTTTTTGCAGCAACCACGCAAGTGCGATGTGTGTACGAGGGACTCCGTATTTTTCTGCAATGGATGCAACCCGTTCAACCACAAGTCGATCTGCATCACTGGTCGCATTGTACTTGGATTTCTGAATTTCGTCTGTCTCGGATCGAAGGGTCGATACGGACCAGTCACGGGTTAACCTGCCTGAAGCAAGAGGACTGTAAGGAGTCACACCAATCTTTTCTTCCTTGCATAACGGTAACATTTCACGTTCTTCTTCGCGGTAGATGAGGTTCAAGTGGTTCTGCATAGAGACAAACTTGGTCCAACCATGTTTCTCTGCTACATGTAATGTCTTTTGGAACTGCCAAGCGAACATGGCTGAAGCCCCAATATATCTTACTTTCCCGGACTTCACCACATCATGTAAGGCTTCCATGGTTTCTTCAATAGGCGTATTGTAGTCCCAACGATGAATGATATACAGATCTACATAATCCGTTTCCAATCGTCTCAGGCTTTTATCAATCTCACTCAGGATGGCTTTTCTGGAAAGGCCAGAACCGTTGGGTCCTTTATGCATCTGTCCATGTACTTTGGTTGCAATAACGACCTCATCCCGATTAGCGAAATCCTTTAACGCCCGACCAAGGTACCCTCGCTCGTACCCAGAGAATATACATTCGCTGTATCAAAGAAATTGATGCCCAGCTCCAGCGCTTTTTTGATCACGGGGCGAGAGTCCTCTTCATTCAGTACCCACTGATGAACCCATTTACTGGCGTCTCCAAACCCCATACATCCTAGGCAAAATCGAGATACGTCCAAGCCAGTGTTACCAAGTTTCGTATATTCCATGTTATGTTCCAATCCTTTCTGATATTTATTATTGCCACCGGTCTGGTGGCCTATTTACACATAAGTATGTCATAACAAATGAACCAGCGTGTACCACATTTCTATCAAACTATTGCCTAATTCTCTCACAATCCCAGAATCCGTTAGATCGAGGACATAAAAAAAGATGCCCCTTGTAACTCAAGGAACATCTTATGCATTATCAATTATGAATGAACTCCAACTCAGACATTAAATAAAAAGATTGAACTAGAAAAAACGCCATGATATAATCTATAGCGCAATTGACATTTTGATTTGGAACAAAGGATGAATCATTATTTCTCCTAATTTAATTTTACATCCGACATTCCGATTTGTCAATGCTCTTTTTTTTGGTCCTAATAAATGGAAAAGGGAGTGGGTTCATTCATGGATAAAACCGTTGAATGGAAGTTGGAAGAGGAAAGATTAGTGCAGGTAAGGAGCAAGCTTCAGGCAAGACTCGACGACTTAGAACCGAAGGTTGAAGGACTGCATGAACAGGCTGCCGAAATTCGTAAACGGTTTTGGGAAGAAGTGACGATTAACACGGGTTCGTACACCGATTTTGAAGATGCATTCTACACCATTAATCAGCAATCGAGAGTGTTGGCCGAGAGGGAACGTGGGCACAAGCTGTTAACGCAACAATGGAAAAATACAAAGAGATTACTTCCGACACCGTATTTTGGTCGCTTCGATTATAAGGAAAAAGGCATGACATTTACTGAACAGATCTACATCGGCGTATCTTCCTTCATGGATGAAGATGGATTGAACTTTCTAATCTATGACTGGCGTACGCCAATTGCGAGTCTGTACTATGATCACTCTCCGGGGCCAGCAAGTTATGACACACCTTCAGGACAAATCGAGGGTACGATGGAGCTCAAGCGTCAATTTCAGATCCAACACGGGCAGCTTCTTAGCATGTTTGACTCAAATGAGACGATCGGTGACGAATTGTTACAGCAAGTACTCGCCAAAGGTGCAGACTCACAAATGAAAAGCATTGTAGCAACCATCCAAAAGGAACAAAATGCTATTATCCGTGATGACCGAAGCCGTATGCTCATTGTTCAGGGAGCAGCTGGCAGTGGCAAGACGTCCGCTGCGTTACAGCGAGTGGCCTACTTGTTATACAAACACCGGCAGACCGTTAAGGCAGATCAGATTGTACTTTTTTCTCCGAATCCGATGTTTACCAGTTATACATCCACCGTACTCCCGGAACTTGGCGAAGAGAACATGCAGCAGACCACTTTTCAGGAATATCTAAATTATTGGCTGGATTCCTCCTTACGACCAGAGGATGCTTTTGATCAGATTGAATATGTGCTGACAGCCCAGGGAGATCCAGGATATGAAGCTCGTATGGAGGCGATCAAGTATAAAGCTTCGGAGACATTCCTTCAAGTGCTCCAAAACTACGGGAAGTGGTTGGGAGGAGAGGGGATGCTGTTCAATGGGATTCGATTTCGGGAACGTGAGTTCATCACTGCGGACCGAATTAAGAACCAATTTTACAGTTTGGATCAAAATCTGACACTGTCCAACCGAATTCTTCTTGTGCAGGAATGGCTGCTGAGAGAACTCGTTATGCTGGAACGTCTGGAACGTGAAGCCGACTGGGTTCTGGAGGAGTTGAATTATCTGGATACCGATGAGTATGTGGAAGCTTACGGTATGCTTCACAAAGAAAAGCCTGTGTTCGATGTCGCGGAAAAGTATGCAGCACGAGATAACGGTAATAACAGCGCAGAGCAAGATGAGGGTGCTTTTGATTTTGCAGAGCGCGAAGAGGAATTGCTTCGTCAGAAACTGGTGAAAAACATGTTTAAACCTTTAAGGAAGAGTGTGCGGAAATTCCAGTTCGTGGATGTGAAAGGGATATATGAACAACTATTTGCAGATGAAGCCGCTTATCGGGAACGAACGAATGGGGCAATCCCCCCGCAGCATTGGGCTGAGATATGCAAACAAACCAGGGAGATGATCCTCCAGAACAAGCTTTTCCATGAGGATGCTACTCCTTATTTATATGTAAAAGAACTGATCGAGGGCGTTCGGACGAATAGAGAGATTCGTTATGTCTTCGTGGATGAAGGTCAGGATTATTCAGCGTTTCAATACGAATATTTCAAGAAACTGTTTCCTCGTGCTCGCATGACCGTATTGGGAGATTTCGGGCAAGCCATCTTTATGCAGGCTACGGAGTTAGCAGCGTCCAACTCGCCATTGATCCACCTTTATGGAGAAGCTGAAACCACGTTGATCCGCCTGGTACGCAGTTATCGTTCAACCCAAGAGATTGTTGAATTCACGAGACACATGTTACCCGGGGGAGAAGAGATTAGACCCTTTGAAAGGAGAGATCGGAAGCCTCTTTTAACAAGATTGAAGGACGAGAAGCAGCGTGGTGCGCGTATTCTGGCAGACGTTACTGCGCTTAAGGCAGAGGGGTTCGATTCCATCGCTGTAATAACGAAGACCGCAGCTGAAAGCCGGGAAGCCTATGAAAGGTTACAGAGTCAAGGAGGCGAAGGGTTACAACTTATAACGAAGGATACACAGATTTTTGAAAAAGGAATCATGGTTATTCCTGTGTACCTTGCGAAAGGCGTCGAGTTCGATGCGGTTCTGGTCTTTGATGCTTCATCAGAAGCTTACAGCCAGGAATATGATCGCAAGCTTCTATATACGGCTTGCACTCGAGCCATGCACCGACTTCAACTCTACACAACGAACGAGTGGTCACCGTTTGTGCAGGCGTTACCGGCGAATCTGTATGACACTTACCCCAAATAATAATCGTGAAGATATTACTGTTATTGTAAAACTTTATTACAGAACATTACTTCAAAAACAAACAAAGAAAGACCCGCCAATTAAGGTGGGTCTTTATGTTTATCTTTAAGCCTTTATAGATTGCTACATGGATTCCCTCGAATTCCTAACGTATTAGAGTTCTGCGAGAATATAGGGATTAACCTTTAACTGCACCGGCAGTAAGGCCGCTGACGATATATTTTTGTCCAAATAGATACAGAATGAACACAGGCAACGAAGTAAGCACGAGATTGGCGAAGATCAGGTTCCAGTCCCGACTATATTTGCCGTAGAAATTGTAGATCGATAGTGGCATCGTCCAAGTGGAGCTGTCTGTCAGGAAGTATACCGGAATGGTGATATCATTCCAGACGGACATGAACACCATGATCGCTACCGTTGCGTTAACGGGCAGGATGAGTGGTGTGACAATGCGGAAGAACACACCGAACACACTTGCTCCTTCCAGAAAAGCCACTTCGTCCAGTGCTCGTGGAATGGTTTTAATGAATCCACTGTACAAGAATACGCTGAAGGCTGTATTTAACGCGGCATAGATCAGGATAACGCTAGTGATGCTGCCGTAGAACCCCAGTCCCTGTACAACCCGTATGGTCGTGATAATGGACATTGGCGCAATCAGTCCCATAAAGAAATACATGTAGAGGGTGCCGGATAGTTTGGTTTCCCGACGTGCCAGAATGAATGCCGCTGCAGAAGAAGCAACGATATTAATGATGGAAGATACGCCAGTAATCAAAATACTGTTGAAGAATGCTCGCGACAGACCGCCTTCCTGGAAGACACGAACATAGTTCGAGAACTGCCATGTTTCCGGGAAACTCAGGGAGAAGCTGAGCACTTCGGCGCTGGTTTTGAATGAGCCGAAGATCAGAATGACAAGCGGCAACAGAACGATAAGAGAGGCCAGAATCAGGAAGCCTTCCACGATATAGTTACGGATGGCGAGTTTGCGTGTATAGCCCATGTTATTCGGTAACCTCCTTACGCCGCATGAAGATCAATAGCGGTATAGCGATAATGGTAACGACCACGAACAGAAGGGTGTTGACCGCTGTTCCAAGTCCCCAGTTGCCTTCGCCGAAAGACCGCAGAATGATCGTACCTACGACCTGGGAAGCGTTACCCGGGCCACCACCGGTCATGACATATACTTCGGAGAATACTTTGAGTCCACCGATCAACGTCAGCATCAGGTTAATGTTAATGGCGGGCAGCAAGAGTGGCAGTGTGATTTTGAAAAAACTTCTCCACGAACTTGCGCCATCAATCTTGGCGGCTTCGTAATACTCCTGGGAAATGGACTGCAGGCCTGCCAGATAGATGGCCATCTGGAACCCGGCACTCTGCCAGATGGAGACGATGGCAATCGTCCAGATTACAATCGATGGGTTGGTCAGCCAAGCTTGGCTTAACGAATGTAATCCTACAGATTCCAACAAATTGTTGATAGTACCTTCGGTACGCAACATGGGTGTGAACAGAATGCTGATCACGAGTATGCTGAGAATGGAAGGCGAGTAGAATATCGCACGCAGCAGGTTCTTCGTTCTTAATCGCATGTTAAGTCCTACGGCCAGCAATAGGCCGATGACATTCTTGCCGACAACGGTGACAATCGCAAATATCGCTGTGTTTTTCAACGCCAGAATCAGCGTTTTGTCTGAGAAAATTTTCTCGAAATTATCCCACCCGATGAACTTCAGCTCCAGCCGGTCCAACCGCCAATCCGTGAATGAGTAATAAAAAGCGGCGAGAGCAGGCACAACGAAAAAGATGGAGTAGATCAATAGTGCGGGAAATATCATGTAATACGAGTATAGATTTTTAGTCCTTTTCATGTCTCACACTCCGTTATAGCTAGGCAGCATAACAATTGATCATGTTATGCTGCCTTATATTTCACTCTTTAGAAACCTTCTACGCCTTTATCCTGCATCAGCTGACTGAACTTCTCATCCCAGGATTTCAGCACTTCTTCTGGTGACAATCCACCAGCGAATTGATCCTGCAACAATCGGTACAATTCACTGCGATCCACCAGCATGTATGCATCCGTTGTTAGCACGGTTTTCTTCGGCGTAATGTAATTGTCTACAATATCCTGTTTGTATGCCGGCAGTGCCGGAGTAGTAACGTCACTGAAATTGGATACGTATCCTTTGGAATCCACGATCTGTTGTGCGACATCTTTGGAAGCGATATAGTCGAGGAACTGTTTGGCTTCATCCAAATGTTTGGATTTCTTCGGAATGAACAGTTGTCCGCCGAGCGGACTTGCACCCAGACTGGCATTATCCGACGATGGAATCGGGAATACACCCAGTTCCATATTTGGATCTTGCTCGGCCACGCCTTCAATTAACCAATCGCCCATAAACATCATGGCAACTTCCTTGTTCAGGAATTTACCTACTGCCATGTCATAGCTGTCGCTAAGTACATCGGTGTTGGTGTACCCTTTGGTGTACACTTCATACTGTTGTTCCAGGAATGTTTTGAATTCGGGAATATCGGACCATTTTTTCTTGTTACTGTTCAACTCATCAAAAAACGTCGGATCATTTTTGGCTACAAAATCGGCAAAAGCTGCAGCGGGCCAGATGTTGGCAGCCCAGGCATCTTTGTATGGCATGAATACAGGTGTAATGCCACTTGCTTTGATTTTTTCACAGATCGCTAGGAATTCTTCGTAGTTCGTTGGAATCGACAACCCGAGTTCTTCAAAGATTTGTTTGTTGTAAACTACCCCTTGCATCCCCGTATCCTGACTGACATGGAAGCTGTAGAGATGACCTCCGGAAGAGAGGACGTCCTTGTTCACAATTCTGCTTGCCCAAGGTTCGTTGTCCAGAATCTCGAAGTTTCGTTCAAGGTTCAGGTCCGTGACAGCACTCGCCAGATTGTACTGAATGATATCAGGCGTTTCATCTACTGCCAGTTTGGTTTGCAGTACTGTCGTCGTTTGTTCCGCAGGAATCAGCTGCAAGTTGACGCGAATGTTCGTTTGTTTTTCAAATGCATCGAGAATGTCCTGCTGGATGAAGGCAGAGTCCTGAGAACTTTTGGAGATTGCCAGCTCCAATGTGACCTTGCCACTCTTGCTGTCCCCGCCAGCAGCTGTACCTGAATCCGTATCTCCTGAACCACAAGCGGTTAATGAGATGGATAATAAACTGGCCAGAATAATGGAAATCGCCTTTTTTCTTTTTATTGTTTTCAATGCAAATCCCCCTCTAAAACATGTAGTGAATCCGTTTACAAGTCCGATTATAGATTTTTTTCTCTCCCCGGTACATGTCTGTGCTTGAACGTTGATGTGTAAAATCCTGAACTTGAAATCGCTATCATTTCATGGAGTACCGTGATAGAGTAGACATCAATGTAAGGGATTTCACATCATGTCAGAACAGGAGGGTATCTCTAATAATGGCGAAGTTCATACATAAAACAACTCAATTCAGTTTGCAGACGAAGGTGTTTTTGACGTTTCTGGCTCTGCTTTTGTTTGTGCTGGGCTGTTTTATCGTTTATGTGAATGTGATCGTTGTCCGTCCGCTCAAATTGAAAACGGAGCAGGATACGCTCGTGACCGCTACGAAGGTAAGAGAGCAAGTTGATCTCTATGTGGAGCAGCAGAACCAGATGTCACAGCGAATATTATCCAGCAAAAATATTTTTGCAGCCATGGAGAAGAGCTCCTCAGCGCATAGTAATTATGAAAGACTGAAACAGATTCGGATCATTAAAGACATCATGTTCCAGGCCATCGGTCCGAGCATGAATATCAAGGACATGTCCATCTATGACAATCACGGCGTTCTCCTGACGTCATATCTGGGTTCGGGTAATCCAACCGCCATCCTGAACACCCTGATGGAGAGTAGTCAGATCGGACGAGAGTGGACGGAAAGTGGTTTTGTTCTGCTGCGCCAAGTCGATACCATTTCCTTTGTTCGTACGATCAATGATCAGAATGGCAAGGTGTACGGTTATCTTAGCATTCAGATGGAACAAGCTTATATACAGAACCTTACGGAAGGCATTACAGCAGGGGAAGTCTATATTCTGAATGAACAAGGAGAGCAGATGACAGGTACGGAAGCTAGTGAGACATTTGCGAATTGGACAAAGCCTTCATCAGACGAGGGGTTAGATGTCGACAAAGACGACAATTACGTCACACATTCTATTTCACCGAGTACAGGTTGGATTACATACATCATAACGCCCAAAAAATCTGTCCTAGGCTCGATCCATTCTGTTCAGACGATGTCCATCCTGCTGATTACAGCACTGATGCTGGTGTCGTTCGTGTATATCTTCCTGTCGACGCGTAACCTGCTGCTGCCTATCCGCAAGCTACGTAGCCAGATCTGGCGAATGAACTACAGCAATATGAATCTGAAAGTGGATGAAACGCCGAAGAATAACGATCTATTGTTGCTGAATGAAGCCTTTCGGGATCTGATGGAGAGGCTTCAACAATCCATTGACCGGGAAAAATCGGCGCTTCATGAAGAAGTAAAGGCGCGTAATTCTGCGCTGCAAGCCCAGATCGCACCTCATTTTATTCATAATGTTCTATATCTGATCAGTATTGCCGCCCAAGAGGGGAAGACCAAAGTTGTATCCGATATGTGTAAACATCTCTCGGACAGTCTGCGTTATATTGTCTCTTCACCATACGCGCATGTGACTTTGGCTGAGGAGCTTCAACATACGAGACATTACCTGTCCCTTGTACAGCAAAAGTACGAGGAGGATCTGGAATGGGACATCTGTGCTGACGAACTGGCAAACGAAATCCGGTTGCCACGGTTGGTCATTCAGCCGTTTGTGGAAAACTGCATTGAACATGCCTTTGCCAACACTGCGCCGCCTTGGCATATCCGGATTACCGTGAAGCAATATAACGGATTATGGGCTTTGGAGATCAAGGATAACGGAGAGGGGTTTCCACCCGATAAGATCCAGGAGATTGTAGCCAATATTCAGGCATCGGGCTCCGGAATGAACCAGACGGCCGATCGTGCTACAGCCCTTGGTAATATGGGGATTATCAACAGTGTCAATCGACTCAAACTAATGTATAACAACCGACTCTTTATTAATATATTTAACAATCATGCGGAAGAGGAACGTGGAGCAACAATTCAGATCATCGGCTCACTGACAAAGGATTTTTACTAGGGCGTGTCTGAAAACTCCGAAGGAAGCAGATTTGAGACACGACATAACTAGGAGGCATAGGCGATGTATAATGCGATGATCGTAGAGGATAGCAAACCGATATTACGTAATATTAAAATGCTCTTGGAAACGCTGAGCTTCCCGATTCGTGTAGCGGCTACGGCCACAAATGGAGAGGAGGCTTTGGCGGCGATAAAGCAGTCATCGATTGATCTGTTGTTGACGGATATTCGAATGCCAAAAATGGATGGCTTGTCCCTGATTGAGCAAGCCAAACTTGCCAACCCGGATCTGAAGGTCATTCTAATTAGCGGGTACAGCGATTTTGAATACACAAGAAAAGCATTGAACCTGCAAGTGTTTGACTATTTGCTAAAACCTGTCGAACGAGAGGCGCTTGAAGAAGTCATGGGTCGGGTAATTGACCAACTTGATCAACAGATGTCCAAGGAACTGCTGGATCTGCAAGAAATCATTCATCCCCAATGTGAGACTACGCCCAAAAAGGGGGAGGATTTTCCGCCCTTATTCAGCCAGATGATGATGATTATGAGCAAACAACCCTTCACCGCAGGGAATGAACGATGGGTGCAGCTGGAGCTTGAGGCGATGGTGAAGGATTTCTTCCCATTCTATTCTTGTCGTGTGTATACCAGCCAAACGCCATATCAATTTATTGCTTTTGTTAACAAGAGTGCACTTGAGGTGTATTCTTCCGTACACGAATGTCTTGAATCCTTGAGACGGCATTTGGTTGCGCATGACATCAATGCGATTATTGGAGGACAACTTCTATTGGCTGAGTCTAGTAATCTGCCTGAGCTCTATCACCGCATGTCATCCATTATGTCTGAGCAGCAACGGTTGAAACAAGGAATAGTGTTGGATACCGGGAATCCGGTGTCAATGGCTAGATCCGAGACAGGCTGTCTGGATTCGGTGCTGGAAACTGTTTTTGTACAGATGATACAGGCCCGGCAGAAAGAAAGGTTTACTCTTAAGTTATCTGAATTGTTGAATCAATGGGCAGAGGAAAATGTACATATGACTGAGGTGGAACGGTTTATTGGATTGATCGTAGACACGTTTGCTCATCTGTACGAGGAACAGGGATCGGGCATGAGATTGGGGTTGGAGCTTCGGGCAAAACAATTCGTCCAGGCACAGTCCTATGCCGATTTTTGCCGGGAACTGACGGAATGGACGGGACAGTGTTTCGATATGCTGCAATCCCACGTCCGCAAAAGCAAGGCGATCCTGTTCGAACAGATTGACGATTACGTAAAACTAAATAAATACTCTCCATTGTCGATCAACGACATTGCCATGAAGTTTCACGTAAGCCCGTCCTATGTCAGCAGAGTGATCAAAAATGAAACACAAATTACGTTTGTTCAGTATTACACCCAGCTTCGCATTCAGGAAGCCTGCAGACTGATGGAAAGCCAGCCGGACATGAAGTTTAAGGAAGTATCCGATTTGCTGTCGTTTAGTGATCAGCACTATTTCTCCAAGGTGTTCAAAGAGTATACAGGGCTAAGTCCTACGGAATATAAACAACAGATGCTTGGTATAAAGAACCAATCATAGCTAACAAACCCTTTTTATTTATGCTATAATACGAAACAAATACGGCTTGTTACTGAATTCATTCAGGCAATACCTATGTATATACATGCTCAACGTTTCTTTGGGTGTGTACATATATGGGTTTTTTTGCGTTTACTTGCCGGTTGATTCTACTAAAAATGGATACAGAGAGGAAGATTCACTTTGGAAAAAGAAAAGAAAAAAAGGTCATTTTATAAGAAAGGAGGAGCCAATTTACGATTAATGAGTACTAGGCTGATTGCAGCTTTCCTTGCGGTGCTTATTATCCCAACTGCACTTATCGGTTATTTCTCGTATCATAGTGCCAAAGATCAGGTGCAACAAAAAATGACAGAACCCATCAACACAATATTAACGATGACAGGACAGCATATTAACAATCTGGTAGGGGAAAAAGCAGAATTATTGAGTTATATAGACCGTATCTATAGATCCTCGCCCGGTAAGGTGAACATCGAAGCGGTACAAGTAGAAATCGAGCAATTAGCTGATACATATCCTGATATTCTTGGCATAACTGTGGGCAGCGACCAAGGAAGTGTTATATCATCTCCAGCAATAGAGGATGCAACATATGATCCACGCAGCACGGAATGGTATTCCAATGGTATGAGTAACAATGGATCACTCTATTTTTCGAGTATTATGACAGATTCAGTATCCGGGAAGATTTATGTAGAAATTTCAAAGGCAATTTCAAATCAACAAGGTGTAGCAAGTATTAAACTTGATCTGGAGCAATTAGCCAAAGAAATATCTGATGTGGATGTAGGAGGTAATGGGAGCCTGATTGTGGTTGACGCCAATCGAACAATCGCGGCTTGGTCAGGTGCCATTGTAAAAGGTGGGGGAGGAGAACTTGGCGGAGCGCTCATCGAAGGAATTCCAGTTCATCCGAATACGGCTTCAAGTTTCGAAGAACCGATGGCATTCTCCCAATTTGTTAGAACGGATCTGGCGTATGATTTGGAGGTGTATAACGGTGTTAATGCTTTGACGGGATGGAATGTCATTGCTTTGATGGGCCATGAGGATTTTATCGCCGCAGCGAAACCCATCATGGTATCGAGTCTAATCGTCATTGCTGTATCTGTAATGATTGCCGGAGTTATTATTTTCTTCATTCTGAGATCATTTATTGTACCCATGCAAAAACTGCGAAAGGCCACTCGCAGCGTAAGAGAAGGGAATCTGTCCGAGCGGGTTAATCTTAAAACTGAAAATGAATTTGGTATATTAGCCAATGATTTTGACCAGATGACCATTTCCCTTCAATCGGTGGTTGCCGAACTTCATCAGACGTCATCGTTGTTAAGTCACTCTTCCCAAATGATTCAGGAAAGCACAGAACAAACCACCCAATCGGTTCAACATGTGGCGGAAACCATGCACCAGACTGCGGAATCAGCTGTCGTTGGGGCGGAAAACTCGGAACAAACCGCGAATGCCGTAGAAGAGATGGCGAGAGGCATCAGTACAATTGCAGAATCTGCGAGTGCCATCGTTGATTCGGCTGAAGAGACGGAGCGCGCTGTTGCTAATGGTGGAAAAACCATTAACCAGGTCAGAGAACAAATGCAACATATTATCGGAGCTGTTGAAGAAACCTCGGCATTGATTAATGAGCTGTCCAGTCTGTCCGCCGAAGCCAATCGAATGAATGAAGCGATAGCGGATATTTCTCGGCAAACCAATCTTCTATCACTGAATGCCTCTATTGAAGCATCAAGAGCAGGAGAACACGGTAAAGGTTTTGCTGTTGTTGCTGGTGAGGTGCGTACGTTATCCATGCAATCCAAACAAAGTGCGGACGACATTGGCGCTACCATTGGCAAAATGCTTGATCTGATTGCAAAATCCACCTCCCTTATGAATGATAAAGTTCGCAATCAAGTTGGTGAGGGAATGCGGATCAGCCAAGAAGCTTCTGCAACCATATCCAACATTGAACAATATACAACTCATATCGTGGATCAAATTCAGGATATATCTGCTGTCTCAGAACAGTTGTCAGCCAGTACGGAGGAAGTCTCGGCTACCGTTGCCGCGATGAGTCACATCTCTAAAGTGTCGGCTGATAGCGCTCAGACAACTTCAGCAGCAGCCCAAGAGCAAATGGCGGCAATGGAGGAGATATCCGCATCTTCTGCACAGCTATTCAAAACAGCAGAGAATATGCAAGAACTGGTTCGCCGGTTTAAGCTCTAGATTAGAAGTAAGTAAGTTTGAAACGAAACGTGTTAAGCAAAAGGCGTTCCCCAAAGGGAGCGTCTTTTGTGCGCTTAGCTGAGAGAGAGGAGTAGGAATGTGATCACTCATCCTCAACATATCCTTTCCAGCATTCCGGATGAAACGAGTTCGCAGACAATAGAGGTAGGATAATGCAATAATTCAGTGAATTTATATATGAAGAGATCTGATAAAATGAATGAAAAGCTGGGAGGTAAAGCCATGAAAAAGCCCATGATCGGTGTACTGCCTTTATATGATACTGACAAAAAAAGTTACTGGATGCTTCCTGATTATATGAACGCAATAGAGGGAGCAGGCGGGATTCCGATTATGCTGCCTTTGACAACGGATACCGAGATTATAGGAACATTGGCTAATGAATTCGATGGCTTCTTGTTCACCGGGGGACATGATCTCAATCCGGAGCTGTATCATGAGCATGTAGAGGTCACCTGTGGAGAGCTATGTATTGAACGCGATATGATGGAGTCGTTATTATTACAAAAGGTAATTGAGCTTGATAAGCCAGCCTTTGGCATATGCCGTGGACTACAATTATTTAACGTTGTTTTGGGTGGTACGTTGTATCAAGACATTCCGACTAGCCTTCAACTTCATGTGAACAAGATCGTTAATCATAAGCAAAGTCCGCCGTATACGAATCTTGTACATGATGTACATATTGAGAAAAATAATATCCTATACGATATTTTGCAAACAGATACGATAAAAGTAAACAGCTATCACCATCAGGGGATCAAAATGTTAACGGATAAATTAACGGCCGTGGCAGTCGCTGAAGACGGACTCGTCGAATCCGTAGTCATGCCGAACCGTTCATTTGTTTTGGCTGTGCAGTGGCATCCAGAGTACAGCTACAACGTAGATGACTGTAGTCAAAAGTTATTTGCGGCGTTTGTTAATGCTTCTCAATCCCCGCGCTATAATGTCCATATTGAAGATATCACTGCATAATCTGGAGCAGAGAAAAGACCTCCTGTTTATAAAACAGAAGAGGTCTTTGTATTGGTGAATCTAGTCGTGATGATGAGTAATCCTGGTATTAGCATTGAAGTGGACTGATTATTTTAATCCAGACTTGGTGTTGGCTTGTTCTTCAGCATGAAGGGAAGCAATCAGCTTCTCGCCTTCAACATCCAGGTTTGGCAGAATGCGATCCAGCCATTTCGGAAGGGCCCAAGCTTTGTCTCCGAAAATAGCCATGATAGCTGGAACCAATCCCATACGGATGATGAAAGCATCAATCAAAATGCCTACCGCCAAGGTGAAACCAATCTGCTTGATCATGACATCATCGGTGAAGATAAATCCTGCAAATACAGAGACCATGATCACTGCTGCGGCAACAACCACGCGACTGACCTGATTGTACCCATGAACGACGGATTCGGTTCCGCGATGACCGTGGACATATGATTCACGCATGGAGCTAACAAGGAAGACTTGATAGTCCATTGCGAGGCCATACAAAATACCTGTCACAATGATCGGCATAAAGCTCAGCAACGGTCCGCCGGTATCAAAACCAAAGAGCGAATGCAGCCAGCCCCATTGGAATACAGCAGTCGTAATCCCGAATGTAGCCAGGATACTAAGCAGGAAGCCAATTGTTGCTTTGATAGGAACGATGATCGAACGGAATACGAGTAACAGGATGATCAGCGATAGCAGGATGATAATACCTACATAAATAGGGAATACCTGCGCGAGTTTAGCAGACATATCAATGTTAACAGCCGTAAGACCCGTAACTCCAAGCTTCACATCATAGGTCTGTGCGATACTCGAATCAGTCGATCGCAGATCACTGACCATTGTTTTAGTGAGCGTATCGTTAGGACCCGTTTTTGGAATGAGACTAAAGATAGCCAAATCTTTTGTCATTCCAAGCGGTGTAACCTGTGCTACGTTGTTTTGACCTTGCAGCTCCATCATCAGACCACCCAAGAGTTCCGGCGTGACTTTGGCGGAAGATTGATTAGGCTCTGCGACCAGAATAAGTGGTCCGTTGAATCCTTCTCCGAAGCCTTCCGAGATAGCATCATAGCTCTGTCTTGCATCCGTATCCAGATTCGCTGAGGAAGCGCCAGGGATACCCATTTCCATTTTCGAGATAGGTAACGCGGCAAAACCAAGAATGATGATAATCGCGATAATGGTAGCCCAACGATTCTTGATAATGAATTTCACCCATCTATCCGCAACTCCGTGACTAGCGGCTTTAGGATGTTTCGTGCTTTTCTCACGAGCTTTGGCTGAACAGATGCGTTCTCCTACCAATCCCAGCAAAGCCGGCAACAGGGTTAAAGCAACAAATACGTTGATGAGTACAGTGGCTGCTGCAACCAAAGCCATCGTAGACAAGAATGTGAGACCAATGACGAGCATACCACATAATGCAATAATGACGGTTAACCCGGCAAAAAATACTGCGCTGCCCGATGTACCAATGGCTCTGGCTGTTGCTTCTTTGGCGCTCAAGCCTTGATCAATGATCATTCGACGTTGGCGATTAACAATGAAGAGAGCGTAATCGATTCCAACAGCCAATCCAACCATGAGAGCCAGAACGGAAGTGACACTTGGCATTTCGATGAATTTGGAGATTGAGAATGCTCCACCTACTCCGATCGCAACACCCAGTAGTGCAGTAATCAGAGGCAGACCTGCTGCAACAACGGAGCCGAGTGTGATCAGCAATACGATTACAGCAATGACCAGTCCAACAATTTCTGCGGAGCCGACCCCAATCGATACCGCTTTGAGCGTTTCGCCTGGCAAGACCGTAATGTTGGTTCCTTTCTCTACTGTCATAACGGATTGAATAACAGAATCAAATACATCCTGCGTTATGGCAGACTGCTCGATTGTAAATTGGAACTGGAACAGTGCAATACTGCCGTCTGAAGAGATCAGCATACCAGGTACAGGAACACCATCCACCATCAAAGGTCCGTAGGGAGGAGGCGTGGTTGTTGCGGGTTGAGCCGCACCCGCAGACTGAGCATTCTGAGCCATCTCAGCAGAAGCCCCTGAATTACTCGCTTCAGCTGCATAATCGGCAGGGTTAAGGACTTTGTCTAATGCGTAAACTTCATTAACACCTTTCATCATGGCAGCCAAACGTTCAGGTGTATCCAAACGCTCGTTGTCCGGTGCCTTGAACACAACACTTCCTTGACCGCCGGAGGCGGCTGGCAATTCTTTTGCTAATTGATCCAGAACCTTCTGCGACTCTGTGCCTTCAATCTTCATTTCAGAACTGATGTGAATACCATTGATACCAATCATGGAGATGACAATTCCCAGAATTAATACCCAGCCAATGATAAAGTAGGCAGGTTTGCTAAAAGCGGTTTTCCCCACTCTGTATAATAATGTAGACATTTATCTATTTTACACTCCCTCTATGATGAATGTGGATGGTTGGCATGTTCGAATCCTGCCCGCAAATGACTAAACGTCGTTTCTAAAAATTGATCGAAGGTGATAGCACCGGGCTTGGTATCTTCAGTAAAGACTTGTCCGGGCAGCAGCACATTGAGTCTTCCATCAATTAATGGCAGTATCGTTCCATATAGTGCGTTAATTAGAAGATAAGTATAGATCTCGTCATACTTCCCGTTGGATAAGTCTAATAAGGTATCTTGTGCCTGCGTCTGCATCCGGTGCATGGCTCCGAGGTAATGAGGTTCAAGCACGGGATAGGTCTGGGATAGCGATAGTAGCTGATGAAGTCTTCCAATTAGTTCTGTTGTAAGTTGCATCTTGATCAGGTTATAAAGCACGTCTAACAAGGAGGCATGTTCAGGCATTTCGGTAAGTAACTCTTCGAGTTCCGTTGTATTCTGAACGGATATTGCGCCTCTTGCTACGGCTTCTTCTTTACATGTGAAGTAGTTAGCAAATGTTCTACGTGAACAACCCACTTGATGCACGATATCTTCGACCGTAAAGCCATCAAGCCCGTGTTCAAGGGTAAGTTCAAACGCTGTAACAGCAAGCGCTTTTTCAGTTGCTTCTTTCTTCAAATGTCGCAAGTTTCGTTTAATCATTGTTCTCCGCTTATGCGTTCACCTCCCACACCATGACTATGGTTTAATTCTTTTTAAGAAGAGTACACTTACTGAATATGCACTTTGTGAGGTTTATCATAACAACAAGTTGCCCATTGTGCAAATTTACTCATTGTGCAATTATTTCACATGACGTTTATACTGCGAATCAATGCTTCAACTCCTGAGGAATTGAATGGTATAATCAATAGAAAAACTTGGGGCGATAACAAGATATGAGTAGTCGTAGACAAAGTTTATTGGAAACAGCACTTGCACTATTTTTAGAGCATAGTTATGCAAATACAACAATCCAGATGATCCTGGATCAATCGGGTGTATCCAAAGGCACATTCTACAAATTCTTCAATTCTAAAGAAGATTGTTTATATTCAATTATTGATCAGCGCATGCAAGAGGATGTGTTCATTCGCAAAGAACTTGAACAAAATCACTATACATCGGATTACGACTTGCTCGTAGATCAGATTGCGATTCCTATGTCTGTACCTAATAAAGAGCGAGTATGGGAATTATATTGGACGGGGTTTTATTCCGGAGAGATTAATTCAGCCAAACTGGCTACAGTTCACCTCAAATGGCTGTCTACACGCTTGATTCAGGTGTACGGGAATGACATTAGCTTATATGCCAACGAAGGGGCAATATTGTGCTACGGCATATTACATCAGATTGCCAACACCTCAAGAAGTCTAAATACGCAAAAACCAGTATGGAGCGAAGTTGTTCCAAAAGTGTTAACCTACATTGAAGTGATCCTAAGAACGATGCACCAGAGAAATGAACATATTTTCGATTTTCAGTCACTCTATTTCCTGAATGCTGATGAGCGCAACCATGATATGGGTCTGGACATCGATGATATATTAAAAGATTTTGATGAGTTCAACAAACGCGTTCAAAAATCCAAGGAATCGGAATCCTTGAAGCAACTTTCGAAGGGACTTTTAGGGCTTTTACAAGATAAAGAGGATATAAATATTCCTGTGATCGAAGTGGTGCTTCAAGCGTTTCACAAAGAATACAAGTCCAGTGCATTTCAATCCGAAGCTAATAGAGTGACCGAAGCCTGTTGGTGGTATTTGGAACTGGTGAAACAACGTTATTAATATGGGGGGTGGCTAATGGCAGACCTCTTTTTTATGCTTTTTCCGCCTGAATGAGGATGAATTAATATCCATGATCACATTATTAATATTTGCTGGACATGAGACAACTTCCAATCTGATTACAACCGGCTCTTATTTTCTCCTGACACATTCCGAACAACTGGAACAACTTAAACAAGATCTGAATCATTGAGAAATGATTATAAGAAATGATATATTTGAGAACATCATTTTTATATTGGAGGTAAACAATATGAATAAAGATGAACTTTTTATGCATAAAGCCATTGGGCTTGCTCTGCACACTTTTTGTGACCCTACGCATCATGCAGAAATTGGGCTTATCCGAAAATATGTTCCGAACATCATATTTGACCTCAGCGAGTACACTCTGTATACAAGTTGTGAACCGTGTGTAATGTGTTCCGGTGCGATGGTTTGGTCGAATCTGAGGAGGCCGGACAAAAATTTTTTTTGATAATTGCTTGATTTTTTTTTCAACGTCTGATAGTGTAAGACCTGTGATTTTGGGAAGTTGATTTATCAATATGAATTAGAGCTTTCCAGCAGATAATTTTTGACCACTTCACCAGGAAGTTAAGGCCATACGGACAGCCGGGTCAAACGCCGATTGGCAACTTACGTTGCTTTATTGATTGAGTTCAAAGCTCAAATTTTATAAGTTGGTTACTTTACAACCAGTGCAATTGCACATCAACTTGTGAAACGGTCAATAAGAGTGGTAAAGGCGAATTATTTGCTATATAGACTCTGATCCAATATTGATATACATGAAGGAGCTTTCCGCCAAAGGAGTTCTTGTGAACTTTTTTGGTCATGGAGACTTCACGTCTTTTTTATGATGTATATCGATAAGCAAGTGTGATGATGCGCGATTGCGGGCATTTTTCACCTTGCTTTTTTTGTTGTCTTGTTGTCGTCACTGTATCAAACCAAATTAAACCAATTAAAAAAAAATACATATTGGGATAGGAGAATGTAAAATGGGAAAAGCACTAATCATCGGCGCCGGTGGCGTTGCTTCCGTGGCAGTACACAAATGCGTTCAAAACAGCGAAGTTTTTGAGGAAATCTGCATCGCGAGTCGTACAAAATCCAAATGTGATGAACTCAAAGCCAAGCTGGACGGCGGAAAAACTAAAATTACGACAGCACAAGTAGATGCTGACAATGTTGACGAACTGATCGCTCTGATCAACGAAGTTAAACCGGATATCGTGATGAACCTTGCTTTGCCGTATCAAGATCTGACCATCATGGATGCTTGCCTTGCAACGAAAACAAATTACATGGACACAGCAAACTATGAGCCACATGATACAGCGAAGTTTGAATACAGCTGGCAATGGGATTACAAAGAGCGTTTTGAAAAAGCAGGCATCACTGCTTTGCTCGGAAGTGGATTTGACCCAGGTGTGACTGGTGTATTCTCCGCTTATGCCCTGAAACATTACTTCGACGAAATTGAGTACATCGACATTCTCGATTGCAATGGTGGCGACCACGGTTATCCGTTCGCTACGAACTTCAACCCGGAGATCAACATTCGCGAGGTTTCTGCGAACGGAAGATATTGGGAAAATGGTGAATGGATCGAAACGAAACCGATGGAAATCAAACGTGTCTACGACTTCAAAGAAGTTGGCGAGAAAGACATGTACCTGTTGTACCATGAGGAATTGGAATCTTTGGCCAAAAACATGCCAGGTCTGAAACGTATCCGTTTCTTCATGACATTTGGGCAAAGCTACCTGACTCACTTGAAAGCTCTTGAAAATGTAGGCATGACTTCAATCGAGCCTATTGAATATGAAGGCAAACAAATTATTCCACTGCAATTCCTGAAAGCAGTACTGCCTGATCCAGCATCCCTTGGACCACGTACTGTAGGTAAAACAAACATCGGCTGTATTTTCAAAGGTAAAAAAGATGGTCAAGACAAAACATATTATGTGTACAATATCTGTGATCACCAAGAGTGCTACAAAGAAGTGGGTTCCCAAGCGATCTCTTACACAACAGGCGTTCCAGCTATGATTGGTGCGGCCATGGTCATGACAGGCAAATGGAACAAACCAGGCGTATACAATGTAGAAGAATTCAACCCGGATCCATTCATGGAAGAGTTGAACAAATGGGGTCTCCCATGGGTAGAAGACTTCAACCCGGTACTCGTTGATGAGCTGCCAGAAGAAGTTAAAGAATCGGAGCTTGTTCGTTAAAATGCGGTTCGAGCAATTACCGACGCCATGTTTTGTTGTTGACGAGGGGCTTATCGAGAGAAACCTGAAAATCCTGAACGGTGTTATGCAGCGTACAGGTGCCAAAATCGTGCTCGCTCAAAAAGCATTCTCCATGACTGCGATGTATCCGCTGATTGGAGAATACTTGAGCGGTGCTACGGCGAGCGGTCTGTATGAAGCACGTCTGGGCCACGAGGAAATGGGCAAAGAGAACCATGTCTTTGCTCCGGCATACCGCGCAGAAGAGATCGACGAGATTATCTCCATCTGCGACCATATTATTTTCAATTCTTTTTCACAGCTTGCCAAATTCAAGGATAAGGCGCTTCAGGCTGGCCGTAAGGTCGGCTTGCGCGTCAATCCTGAATGCTCTACCCAAGAAGGGCACGAGATCTATGATCCGTGTTCTCCGGGTTCACGTTTTGGCGCGAAACAAGAGGATTTCCAAGCAGATCTGTTGGAAGGTGTCTCCGGACTGCACTTCCACACGCTGTGTCAGCAAAATTCTGACGATCTGGAGACTACGTTGAACGCGGTTGTCGAGAAGTTCGGACAATGGTTGCCGCAAATGGAATGGATCAACTTCGGTGGTGGACACCATATCACGCGTGAAGATTATGATATTCCAAGGTTGGAAGCTTCCATCAAGCGTATGCAGAATGATTATGGCCTGGAAGTATATCTGGAGCCGGGAGAAGCTGTTGCGCTGAACGCGGGTTATCTAGTGACCTCTGTGCTGGACTTCCATAAAAATGGCATGGACATCGCCATTCTGGATACTTCAGCTACATGCCATATGCCGGATGTGCTGGAAATGCCATATCGCCCGCCGCTGATCGGTTCGGGAGAAGTGGGCGAGAAAGCTCATCTGTATCGCCTAGGTGGACAAACCTGTCTGTCTGGGGACGTGATTGGGGATTATTCATTCGATCAGCCTTTACAAGAAGGTGACCGTCTGGTATTCGAGGACATGGCGATTTACTCTATGGTGAAAACCAACACGTTCAACGGCATGCCGCTTCCAGCGATTGCAGTCAAAAGAAAAGACGGCGATTGCGAAGTTGTTCGCGAATTCGGATATCAGGATTTCAAAATGAGGCTGGCATAAACGTTCATTATATAGAAGGTATTAATACAGAATTGTTTATAAAAAAGAAGGGAGCCTGGAGACAGGTTCCCTTTTTAACGTCCAATGATGTTTTAATGACTAGATGATGCAATGATGTTTATCATCGATGTCTATCAGTAAGGTTAGGTGATGTCTAAATGGAATCAGGCGACTCGGTTTAAACATCAGCTTCGGGTTAATTTTGTGGTTTTGAGGCTGCTCTTGCGGCGTAAGGAAAGATCGGTTCTCTTAGCTCAAAGTCATAGGTCATGCCATCCACAATGCCGACTACACGCTCACTGTCATACAGCTCCAACAGAAAACCAGCCATTTGTTCCGCCGTATGGAATTTAGGAACTCTGCCCTCATATTCAAACTCGTCTACATTAAAGGAATGTTTCGCAAATTCCGTCTCGGTTGCAGCCGGAGCGAGCACTTTGGCTTGCATTGCTGCATTCTTGCCTTTCAACTCCTGCGCAAGCCCTTCTGTAAAGGCACTTACATAGAACTTGGTTGCACAGTAAGTTACTGCATCGGCTACAATGGTATATCCTCCACCAGAGGAAATATTAATGATCTGTGTGCCATCGACATCTGCATAATCACGTACATACAGGGAAGAAAGAATCGTAAGAGCTTCTATATTTAGATGAAGCATCTGCTCAATTTTGGGCAGGTGTTGTTCGCCAATGGAAGCAAAATTCCCGAATCCGGCGTTGTTAATCCACGTCTCAATGGAATAAGCTTTAAGACTTTCATAGAATTCATGCACATTAGTGCCAATGGATAGATCCACTGTACGAATGACAACATCTAGATCAGGATTGATTTCAGCCACTTTTCCTTTTAACTTGTCCAATTCATCCGTTCTGCGTGCTGCCAGGATCATATTTTTGCCACGAGCTGCAAAAGCTAAAGCCGCTTCATATCCAATACCTGAACTGGCACCGGTAATCACTGTGTATTTCATGGGAATTCCTCCTGGATCTGATTTCATTTTTTATTGTGATGTGAGCACGAGTTGATTATACTGATTAGAGCTTACTCTAAGTCAAGCTCGAATATAGAGGGGAGGTTAACCATGCATACCATTGGTGAAGTGGCCGAGTTACTCCATATCAGTGCACATACGTTGCGTTATTATGAGAAAGAACAGATTGTAACACCTCTCCGAGATGCGAGTGGAGACAGGCGATACAACGAGTCCCACCTGAAATGGCTTCAATTTGTGATCAAATTAAAAGAGACTCAGATGCCTATTGCTACCATTAAGAAGTATGCATCCTTATTCCAGGAAGGGGAGCATACAGCGGGAGATCGGCTAAAGTTGCTGGAGGATCATAAAGAGTCGATTCAAAAACAGATGCATATCCTTAACACAGCCGATGAGATGCTTGAGCATAAAATCTCGTCGTACCGCACGTTCATCGGGCAATGATGTAACACACACAATACCGATCTATTTGCCAAATCAGTGATTTTTATTATAGACTGTTTTTTATCGGTTGTTCATCAAGGAGGAAATGGAATGCATCAAAACAGAAAACAAAAGTCAAACAAGTTAAAGATCCTCTCCAAAGTATTATTGATTATCATTGGGGGATTTATAACGGCTTATGGCCTGGAAGCCATATTGATCCCGAATAATGTCTCAGATGGTGGTGTCACAGGTCTGAGTATCGTAGGATCACAGCTGTTTGGATTACCGCTGGGGATGCTCATCGGGATTATTAATATTCCGTTTGTATGGCTTGGGTACAAGCAGATTGGTAAAAGCTTCGCGTTATATTCAATCATCGGTATTGCTTCACTGGCGATCAGCACCAGTCTGATGCACCATGTACCAACGATCATCGAAGGGGATACCTTGCTCGTTACGGTGGTCGGCGGGATTATCATCGGTTTCGGTATGGGTCTTGCATTACGTAATGGCGGGGCATTGGATGGCATAGATATGCTGGCTGTACTTCTTTCGCGCAAAGTCCCTTTTGGAACCAGTGATCTCATTCTGTTTCTCAACATGTTTGTCTTTATTGTCGTTTCTACCGTGTTCGGTCTGCAAGGAGCGATTTTGTCAGGACTTGCGTATTTTATTGCTTCCAAAGTAATACATATTGTTGAAGAGGGATTAAGCGGCTCCAAAACGTTTAAAATTATTACCACTCAACCTGAGATCATGGTTGAAACCATTCGTGACCGTCTAGGCCGTGGTGCAACGTACACCGAGGCGTACGGTGGATATTCCAATGAACAATTCAAGGAAATTACTTGTGTCATTAACCGGATGGAAGAGAGCAAAATTAAAGATATCATTCATGAAATTGACCCATCTGCTTTTGTAGTTGTATACGATGTAGCTGAAGTAAGAGGTGGCAATTTCAAAAAGAAAGATATTCACTAACAACGTAATCACTATAAAAAAACGCGCCAGAGAGGATCTCTTGGCGCGTTTTTTTGGTATACACTACATATTGTTTATGAATACTTCGGGCTGCTCCAGCTAACATTTTTCAGTGAAAATGGTACTGAAACTGCTGTCAACCCCTTCAACAAACAAAGGCACAGCATAAACAACACCGATATCTGATAAATCCTGGTTTAAATTCATATCCTCAATGACTAGAATAAATTTGCCATCCACACGATCTTTTCCCAGGATCTTCTGATGAAAAGCGATAGCTTCATCCTCATGAAGTGAAGATCCCGCAGAGATCATATCCATGCCGATTGCTCGTAGTGAATCAAACACCATGAGGTAACTGGCAGCTGATGCGGCAAACCCAGGGTTATGATCACTATAACGAACAGGGTCTGAGGAACGAAGCTTCCCAAAACCTGTACGTATGAGCAGCAAATCAGAGCCTGCAATCAGGTGCTCATAGGGCTCCAGGTCGGCTTTGGTAATCAATTCGTCATCACTTTTGGGAATGTCGAGGATCGTAGGATGAGAGAAAATAAAATCGTCTAATGGAAGCTCACTCAGTTTTTGGCCTTTGGGATTAAAGTGCCAAGGCCCATCAATATGAGTGCCGCTATGGTTGAGGGATGTGATGATAAATTGGTTATACGGGTCCCCTTGAGCTATGCTTGATTGCTGCTGGATCTCAACTGGGGGATTATCTTTATATACGGGAGTATTTACGCTAAGCGGATAGGATAAGAGCAGACGTTTCATTAGTTGTTCTCTCCTCTGTAATCGATGTGCACAGGTCTGAACAAGCACCCTCTCCATAGTGAAACGGCTAAACATGCTCTTTCACTTATTGATTGCTAATGGAAGCTTGAGCTCATTTTATGTAAGGATTCTGAACCTCATGCATAACTACAGTTCACTTATGGAAAACTTCTGTAGTGCGAACAAATAATATGGTTTCATTAATGGGAGGTTAGTATAGTGACAAATCAGGACCCGCAAGAGCTTCTGAAGCAAAAACACGAGCTGGATGAGCAAAAAAAGCAATTCACTAATTTTTCCCGAAATATCTCAGGTCATGGTGAGGTTGAAGCTGGCCAAGAGTTCAGTGTTGACCGTGTACCAGATGATCAAAACCGTATGAAATCGGTTGAGAACAGACGCGGCGAAGTCTAAAAGTTCCAACTTAAGCTGATCCTTTAGGGGATCGGCTTATTCATGCGAAGCTTTGTAACAACAGAGGACTATGTATGGTAGTTGCGCAAAAGAGAGGATATAGAAGGTGGTCAATCGTTGTAAAAGGTCGTATATTATTACTATGTGGATTGTGGATTGTGGAGTGAACATGGACCACATCGCAAAATGATAAACGATTTTACATAGAAGGACGGGAAAAAATGGACTTTAAACCACTTGCTACATTTATTGACCGCATGACATCCTGGCGTATACCGTGGGCAGAGGTATTGGTGATGCATCGAAATGATACTGTTTTCCATTACCGTAATGGTTACGCCAATCTGGAGGACAAAACGCCTATTAGCGATGGAGCAATTTTCAATCTATACTCCATGACCAAAATCATGACCTGTGTGGCAGGACTGCAACTAGTGGAGAAAGGTGAAATACTGCTAAGTGATCCACTTTCCGATTATTTGCCCGAATATGCCGATATGACGGTGAAGAAAACGATGGTAAACGGAGAGGTTCAACTGGAAAAGGCGACAAGAGCCATTACCGTACGCGATTTGTTCACCATGACCGCCGGATTCTCCTATGACGTAGGTAGTCCAAGTATTCAGGAAGCCGTAAAAAACACCCACGGAACATTGCCAACACGTGAATTCGCGAAAGCGCTAGCGAAGGAACCGCTTTTGTTTGAGCCAGGAACACATTGGAATTACAGCATGTGCCATGATGTGCTCGGAGCCTTGGTGGAAGTCGTCAGTGGTAAAAGCTTTGGTGCGTATCTCCGGGACGAAATCACCGGACCACTTGGTATGAACGACACAACGTTCAATCTGAACGATGAGCAGCAGAAACGCCTTATTCCGCAATATGCATACAATGACGAACTTGAAAAGGCTGTACGTATGGATGGGAATGGATTCCGTGTAGGTACCGAGCTGGAGAGCGGTGGCGCTGGGTTGTTATCAACCGTTAGCGATTATGCACGGTTTCTGAACGCGCTTACTGGACGTGGTACGAGTCCTGAAGGTGTACGCATTTTGTCACAAGCTTCAGTGGAACTGATGCGAACGGATCATCTGAACGAGATGACTCGCGGTGATTATTCGTGGGATCATATGTATGGATACGGCTATGGACTAGGTGTCCGTACACATATCTCGAAAGCACGCAGTGGTTCGCTGAGCCCGCTTGGTGAATTTGGATGGAGTGGTGCTGCTGGTTGTATGGCTATTATTGATCCGGATTCAGAGCTTACGGTCATGTATGCCCAGCATTTGCTGAACAGTCAGGAAGGATATGTTCAACGACGCTTACGCAATGTGATATACTCCTGTCTATAAATTATATCGTTTTCGAATATGGAAGAAGAGCCGCTAATCAGCGGCTTTTTTATGTTATATGGATTAATAACGAAAAAATAGATTGATTTATATTTCTTTATTAGAAAGGGTATGTTATCATTCTTAGGAAAATAGTACTAGTAGGAGGATATGCTTATTGAAATATACCTATATTAATTACATAGTTTGATCAAAGTACACTCTAGCAAGACTTATTAAAATGTTGAGATTATGCACGATTAAAAATTAGAAATGAGATTTTAGATGTTTATTTTATTACTCAGAGGAGAGTCATCAATGATACACCCTAAATACAAAGCAAAATGGGCTTCACTTGCCTTACTTACCTTAATCAGCTATGTTCTGAGCGCATTGCTCCTGCTGCCGCCCAATGCCGCTGCCAAAGGAGAGCAAATCTCAGCCAAACAGCTGGAAAGTATGAGCCGACTTTCATTTACGCTTCGTGATGCCAAGCAAACGGCATACACGGTTTATATTTTTGCTTATGATGAACAGAAGAGCACGCTGACCGAGGAAAATGGTTGGACGAAAAACAAAAAAGGAGATAAAAGTTACACTGGAACCTATCGGGCGGCCTTAATGAAAAAAGGTGCATCATATGGAACAGTGCAAGCAGCAAAACTGGATCTGAATACGATTATTTTGCCTCAAACCTGGAACTTCGTTGTGAAAGGCAAAGAGGCGAGTACACCTGATATGCTGATGATCACGGACTGGGGAACTTCTAATTTCAATGAAGTGAAAACGTATATCGTTCGTTCCGGGGAATTGCGCCGTGTCACATATGTCGATAATAAAGGAAAAAAAATTGACGATGCATACTCCGCGATCAGAGATGGTGGAATTCGTACTCTTACAGGTGCCCGAGTGCAGTTCAAAAATTACAACAACCTTCAATTCGTCTATGGCGTTAATACGTTTAAGCTGAATGTGAACAAATTGGAAATGCGGTTGGAAGATACGCGCAACCTTCGTACAAGAGATTGGCCGAACTCGGGTGTTGGCGATCGTGCTTACCTGAAAAGCCTGAAGGACGCTGCATTAAAGGGTGCATTGCCTGGGCGAACGGACATCAAGATTGGCATGACGCTTCAAAATGCACAAAAAAAGCTGGGGAAACCCAATTCTCGTTCTAACGAAGAATGGGGAGCGTTCTATTATTATTCTAAATTCGGCGTTGGATTCGATTCATATATGCACGAGCTTACCAATAAATCACGTATTGCCGTTTTCGACCTGTACAATGAGAAGCAAAATCTTTCGCCATGGAATGTGAGAATATGGATGGGGAAACCGTCTTCAGAATATTACAATGAAGTCGTAGGTGGTTATGAGATGGTATATCATTTGGGTAATCACGCCATTGTATTTAACTATGAGGAAGAAGAGGACTTGATTGACTTTACGAGTATATATTAAGGGATATAATCCAGAGAATTGAATATTCATGGGACTGTATAAACAAACAAAAGCCGCTAATTAGCGGCTTTTTTTAATGTGCATAAGATACACTATTAGTTATTTTATTGGCGTGTTATCGGCGCTTTGTACAGAACGTACACGATTAACCAAGTAGATGCCAACGGATACGAACAACAATGCGGCCAGATTCTTCAATTCCAAGATCGTTTCACCGAGGAATAACGCTGATAACAATGCACCAAACACAGGGATAAGAAAGTTGTATACGGATACTCTTCCGACCTTATTGTACTTAAGAAGCATATTCCATAGACAAAATGCAACGGATGACAGCAAGGCCAAATAGATCAAATTACTGGTGGATTCCAGGGTGAAATGAGTGACTCGTCCGCCGAGTAATAGACCTAACAGCGTAAGCACCAGTCCACCAATGAACAGGCTAACCCCTGTAATGATTAGAACATCGATGGTCGCGGTGAGACGTTTTGCGTAAAGGGCTGTAACGGAAAACACAAGGGCTGCTAAAATAATAAAGCCTTCACCTGTAAATGAAAAGGAAAAAGTAAGCAGATCGGTATGAAAATTTACGATAATGACGCCAACGAATCCGAGCAAGCAGCCAACGATTTTATTTCTGCTTAATTTGTCGTTCTTATAGATGAAATGGGCCAGAACAACACTGAAGAAGGTCGTCGTTGCGTTCATAATGGAACCTTTGACACCCGTCGTATTAGCTACGCCAACGTAGAAAAACATATACTGCAAACCGGTTTGCAATATCCCTAACATGATAAGGCTTGTCCACTGAGTCCTGGATAATTGCAGCTTTTCTTTTCGAACGATACGAGACAATAGTAATAGCAGCAAGCCCGCCAGTGTGAATCGATATCCGGCAAAGACGTATTTGGAAGCAATGTCTTCCGGCAGAATGTTAAATGCGATATATCCAAGTTTGATGGACGGGTACGCACTACCCCATAACAAGCAACAAAGGCTCGCTATAAGCATGACGAAAATGGGATCACTAAATTTACTCGGTTTGTGGTTTTCAAGGGTATTTCTGTCTGTCACTTTCAATCTTCTCCTCACATTTTATACACATATGTATGTATCTAATATCCTCACTGACCATATCACATATCGCTAATATTTGTAATGATAATTAACTCCTTAATATAGCAGAGAAGACTGAATAAGAAGGGAAGAAGCCAGGTTACTAATGAATTTTCAATGTACTTTCATGTTTACTTGGAGAAATTTCCAGAATGAAAGCGCTTGTCAAATCGAAAGTAATATGATAATTTAATATCTGTAACCGGTTACACATAGAGGAGAGCAACTTATGACAACAATTAAAGACGTAGCTCAACAGGCGGGCGTATCTGTTGCCACTGTATCCAGAGTCATCAATGATAGAGGTTATGTTCACGCGGATACACGCAAGAAAGTGGAAGATGCTGTGAAGGCACTTAACTTTTCGCCAAATGAAGTAGCCCGCTCATTATATAAGCGCAAGTCCAAACTGATTGGTCTGTTGTTGCCGGACATTGCCAACCCCTACTTTCCGCAGTTGGCTCGCGGTGTAGAGGATGGGATGCAGGAGCAGGATTATAGACTGATATTCGGAAACAGTGATGAGGATGAACGGAAGGAGCAGGATTACATCCAGACGTTTATCCAGAACAATGTGGTCGGTGTAATCTCTTCAACGAACTACCCTCATTCTTCAATATATAAAAACCTGAAGATTCCTGTCGTGTTTTTGGATAGAACATCACTTGATCGTCCATCCGTGTATGCGGATGGCAGGGAAGGTGGAAGACTAGCTGCAAGGGAGATTATCCAACGCGGCAGTCGCCGGATCACAGTTATGCAAGGACCGTCACAGATCAGACCAGCTCAGGATCGCTTTGAAGGGGCGATAGAAATTATCCGTGATGCTGGGTTAGATTACCGGGTAATCCAGACGACCTCATTTTCAATTAACGAGGCAGGTATATGGGCTGAAGAATTATTCAGGAAGTATGCGGACACAGATGGGGTGATTGCCAGTAATGATATCGCAGCCATGGCAGTACTGCATGAGGCCTCACGAATTGGAAGGAAGATTCCTGATGATGTCCAAGTGATTGGTTTCGATGATATACCGATGAGCAGCCTGTTATCGCCGGCATTGTCCACCATCCATCAGCCGGCATACGAGATGGGAAGAGAAGCGGCGGGATTACTTATCAAGCTTGTGGAACAAGCTGCAATAGAGAACAAAAACATACAGTTGCCCGTAAGCTTCATCGAACGAGGCACTACGAGAAAGGTGAGATCAGATGGCTAAAATATGTGTAATTGGAAGCAGTTCAATGGATCTGGTTGTTACTTCGTCAAGACGGCCGGGGGCGGGTGAAACCGTTCTCGGAGACAGCTTCAAAACGGTCCCTGGCGGTAAGGGAGCCAATCAGGCTGTCGCTGCTGCGCGACTGGGGGCCGAGGTTGCGATGATCGGCCGGGTAGGCGACGATGCTTTTGGCAAAGATATTTTAGAGAACTTCAGAACAAATGCTGTAAATACGCAAAATGTGAAACCGGTTACACATTTAGAAAGTGGAACGGCTCATATCATTCTGGCGGAAGGTGATAATAGTATCGTAGTGGTTGAAGCGGCGAATCGCGAAGTCACTCCTGCATATGTCGATGAAGCAGCGGAAGTGATCCGCAATGCAGATATCGTACTGATTCAGCAGGAAATCCCGGAGGAAACTGTTGTTCATGTCAGTGCAATGTGTGCTGAGTTCGGAACACCATTATTGCTTAATCCAGCTCCGGCGAGAAAATTGCCGCAAGAAGTTATTGATAATGCTGCATATATCACACCAAATGAGCATGAGGCCGAGATTTTGTTTCACGGTATGAGTCCGGCACAGGCATTGCGCCAATATGCGAACAAACTGTTCATCACGGAAGGCAGTAAAGGGGTTCGTTATTTTGATGGCACAGAGGAAATTCTAGTCCCAACTTATAAGGTGCAGGCAGTCGATACGACTGGTGCAGGGGATACGTTCAACGCCGCATTCGCAGTTGCTTTGGCTGAAGGTCAACCGTTGCAAGAGAGTATACGCTTCGCTAATCGGGCTGCATCGTTGTCAGTCACCAAGTTTGGAGCGCAGGGCGGCATGCCAACGCGTGATGAAGTAGAGGAGAGCTTGTAATGAAAAGATACGGCATGTTGAATAGTCACATCTCCAAAATTCTGTCTGATCTGGGTCATACGGACATGATTGCGATTGCGGATGCAGGTCTACCCGTACCGGACGGAGTTGTTAAAATCGATCTGGCCCTCAAACTGGGAACACCCAGTTTTCAGGAAGTCGTGGAGCTTATCGCAGAAGATATGGTCATTGAGAAAATTATTGTGGCAGAAGAAATTCACGAAGGCAATCCTGCAGCTATGCAATTCATCACGGATAAGTTCAGTGAGGAAGCCATCGATGCTTCCGTCAGTCACGAACAATTCAAAGTATTAACTCGACAGGTGAAAGCGGTCATCCGCACAGGCGAAGCGACACCGTATGCCAATTGCATTTTACAATCGGGAGTCCATTTCGGTTAAAAGGAGGTTGCGTAATGCATATTCAGATGCAAAACATTCATAAAGCGTTTGGCACCAATCAGGTGTTGAGCGGAGTGGATTTTGAACTAAAAGACGGTGAGGTTCATGCCTTAATGGGGGAGAATGGAGCCGGCAAATCCACACTGATGAACATTCTGATTGGTCTCCATGAGCGAGATCAGGGAACCATCAGAATAGACGGAGAAGAAAACTATTTTGCAAGTCCGAAGGAAGCTGAGAAGTTAGGGATCACCTTTATACATCAGGAGCTTAACGTGTGGCCTGAAATGACAGTGCTAGATAATCTCTTTATTGGTAAGGAAATGACATCATCCTTGGGACTGCTTAATACGAGACAGATGAAAGCGCTTGCCAAAGAGCAGTTTGAAAAGTTGTCCGTTGACATCCCATTGGAACGTCCTGCGGGAGAATGCTCTGTCGGGCAGCAGCAGATGATAGAAATCGCCAAAGCACTTATGACAGATGCCAAGGTTATCATTATGGACGAGCCAACAGCCGCCCTCACGGAGCGCGAGATACAGAAACTGTTTGGTGTAATCAGCTCACTGAAGAAGGACGGAGTATCCATCGTGTACATTTCTCACCGCATGGAGGAGATATTCACGATCTGTGACCGGATTACCATTATGCGTGACGGCAGAACGGTGGACACTCAGCCCATTCCACAGACAAGCTTTGATGAAGTGGTACGGAAAATGGTAGGTCGTGAACTTACCGAGCGTTATCCTGTCCGAAATCCTTCTTATGGTGAAGTTGTTCTGGAAGTAAGGAATGCCAGCAGCAAAGGGTTGTTCGAGAATATTAACTTCACGGTGAGAGCGGGAGAAATCCTCGGTTTCTCAGGACTTATGGGTTCTGGGCGAACCGAGATTATGAGAACAATCTTTGGTTTGGATACGTTGGATAGTGGTGAAATCTTCATCCGCGGCAAAAAAGCGAACATTCGTAAACCGGCAGATGCAGTGAAACATGGAATCGGATTTATTACCGAAGACCGGAAGGATGAGGGGCTGGTATTAGACTTCTCCATTCGCGAGAATATGGCGTTGACGAATCTGTTCAGTTTCTCGAGCAAAGGTTTCATCTCCGCTTCGAAAGAACAAGATTTCGTGGATACATTGATCAAACGTCTTCAGATCAAAACACAATCCTCCGAGACGGCGGCAAGGAATCTATCCGGGGGTAACCAGCAGAAGGTGGTTATTGCGAAATGGGTTGGTATTGGTCCAAGCGTACTTATTCTGGATGAACCCACCCGCGGAGTGGACGTCGGAGCGAAGCGCGAAATCTATGAATTGATGAATGAACTTACAGACCGAGGGGTTGCAATCATCATGGTTTCGTCGGAGCTACCTGAAGTGCTTGGCATGAGCGACCGGATCGCAGTTGTGCATGAAGGACACATCAGCGGCGAGGTTGCAAGGGAAGTAGCAACACAAGAACACATTATGACATTGGCCACAGGGGGACAGTGATATGACAACAATGCAGGAAAACAAAACGGCTAAAAGCGGGTTCCGTTTCTCAAGCGTGATACAAAAGTTGGGACCGCTGCTCGGCTTAATCATTCTTATTCTCATCGTATCGGTGTTGAATCCAAGTTTCTTGGAACCGCTTAATATCTTGAATTTATTGCGTCAAGTCTCGATTAATGCACTGATTGCCTTCGGTATGACGTTTGTTATCCTGACGGGTGGAATTGATCTGTCCGTTGGATCGATCCTGGCTTTATCCAGTGCTTTTGTAGCAAATATGATGTTGTCCGGTCTGGATCCAATCTTGTCCATCATTATCGGGGTAGCACTCGGTGGTGTCATGGGTATGGTGAATGGACTGATGATTACCAAAGGAAGAATGGCTCCGTTTATCGCTACATTGGCAACCATGACGATATTTAGAGGATTAACGTTGGTGTATACAAATGGTAATCCAATTACAGGACTAGGGGATAACCTGTTGTTCCAACTGTTCGGCCGTGGATACCTGCTGGGCATTCCGGTACCTGCAATCACGATGCTGATTACCTTTATGATTCTATGGATTATTTTGCATAAAACGGCTTTTGGCCGCAAAACGTACGCCATCGGCGGTAATGAGAAGGCCTCCATTATCTCGGGTATCAAAGTTAATCGCGTGAAAATTATGATCTACTCCCTGACAGGCATGCTCGCTGCTCTGGCAGGTGCAATCTTGACATCTCGGTTGAATTCAGCACAACCGACGGCCGGTACATCCTATGAGCTGGATGCAATCGCAGCGGTTGTATTGGGTGGTACAAGTCTTGCCGGAGGACGTGGACGAATTGTCGGTACCTTGATCGGTGTTCTGATTATCGGCGTACTGAATAATGGATTGAATTTGCTCGAAGTAAACTCATTTTACCAAATGGTTGTGAAAGGTATCGTCATTGCCATTGCCGTCCTGCTGGACCGCAAGAAAACAGCATAAGGAGAGAAGCGAATATGAAAAAGTGGACAATAACACTTGTAAGTGTGATGATGATTATCGTTCTGGCCGGATGCTCTTTGGAACCACCGGAATGGGCCAAACCTGACCCTTCCAAAAGTAACGGACAGAAAAAAATAGGTTTGTCGATCTCTACACTAAACAATCCATTCTTTGTATCACTAAAGGACGGGGTCATGGCTGAAGCCAAAAAACAGGGAGTACAGGTCATCGTGGTGGATGCACAGAACGATTCGGCCAAACAAACCAATGATGTGGATGATCTCATTCAGCAAGGAGTCAGTGCACTTCTGATTAACCCTGCTGACTCTGCAGCGATCTCCACAGCGGTTCAATCGGCCAATAGTGTGGGCATTCCCGTGATCACGCTGGATCGCTCCGCAGACAAAGGCGAAGTGGCAGCATTAGTAGCCTCGGATAACGTTAAGGGTGGACGCATGGCAGCGGAATACTTCGTGGAACAACTCGGTGAAGGAGCCAAAGTTATTGAACTTGAGGGTGTGCCTGGCGCTTCTGCAACAAGAGAACGGGGTAAAGGCTTCCATGAAGTGGCTGACAAGCAACTCGATGTGGTTTCCAAACAATCTGCGGATTTTGATCGGTCCAAAGGATTGAATGTCATGGAGAACTTGCTGCAAGGTAATCCGGACGTGCAAGCGGTATTTGCCCATAATGATGAGATGGCACTTGGTGCGATTGAAGCGATTCAAAGCTCAGGGAAAGATATTCCGGTCATCGGCTTCGATGGCAATGATGATGCAATCAAATCCATTAAAGATGGAAAATTGACGGCAACCGTCGCTCAGCAGCCTGTACTGATTGGTCAACTGGCGCTGCAAGCAGCTCTGGATGTGCTCAGTGGCAAGCAGGTGGAGCCATCGATCCCGGCTGAATTAAAGCTGGTAACGAAGGAAAACGTGAACGAATAAATCATGACATGCAATGTTTCTCGTCTTGTGGAGAAGAGCATAGGGATATAACCAAGCCGCTAATTTAGCGGCTTTTTTTCATTTTATAAGTGTGGACATCACATCAAATGGACCTATTGGCGTTTAAAAGCCTACAAAAGGTGCCCCAATTGAATGGTAGTTTGTTTTGGATTGCTCCAAAATAATGTTTTTGGATATGTATAACCAATCCATTGATTGATATACTAGCATGACGTTCTACACATCTTCACAATACATAAGGAGGAAGGTTATCTTAATGATTCATTCCTGTGCGGAATAGAAAGAAGGCGAATGACATGAAACATCTAGTTGAAGAAAATCTCCAATCGGTAAGACGGCAAATCGCATTGGCCTGTCAGGCCTCAGGGCGTGACATATCGGACATTACCTTGTTGCTCGCCACCAAAACGGTACCGCTAGAGAAATTACAAATGGCTATTCAAGCAGGTGAGGTCCTTTTCGGAGAAAACAAAGCTCAAGAACTTCGGGACAAATTTCCACTTATGGAACAAAACAAACAGGTAGAATGGCATTTTATCGGACATCTGCAAACAAACAAAGTAAAGGACGTTGTTAAATATGTTACGCTCATTCATTCCGTAGATCGTCTGAAGCTGGGTCAGGCGTTACATAACCAGCTTCTCAAAGAGAATAAGACTCTAGACATTCTAGTTCAAATTAACACCTCCTACGAAGAAAGTAAATTTGGGGCCTCTCCAGAAACAGCCATTGAGCTTGTAGAACAATTAACTCAATTCGAAACGTTGAACGTGAAGGGCTTAATGACCATTGGAAAACTGAATGCAACGAATGAAGAAACACGGCATTGCTTTCGTTTGTTAAACCGTATTCGCAATCAAATTAAAGAGAAAAATATTCCGCGTGTAGAAATGGATATTTTATCGATGGGCATGTCCGGTGACTTCCAGGTCGCCATTGAAGAAGGAGCTACAATGATTCGTGTAGGAACAAGTGTATTTGGGCCACGGTATTTACCAGACGAATATTACTGGAATGAAAACACACGCATCGATGATTAAGTGAGAGGTCGTGTTAAATATGAAGACAGCATCTGCTTCATTACGTGGTCGCGATCTGATCTCACCGATGATCGCCGCCTTAATATCTGTGATTGTTAATTACGGGGGTACATTTATTCTTGTGTTTCAAGCTGCAAAAGTGGCTGGTTTAAGCCCGGAAATGACGGCTTCCTGGATTTGGTCCATCTCGATTGGGGTTGGAGTAACGGGGATCTGGCTCAGTTATCGATACAAGGAACCGATTATTACAGCCTGGTCTACACCGGGTGTGGCGTTTCTCGTTTCGGCATTAGCGGTGACCCCTTATCCAGAAGCTATCGGCGCTTACATGATTTCAGCAGTCGGATTTATTATTTTGGGTATGTCAGGCATGTTTGAACGTTTTGTTCGACTTATTCCCCCAGGCATCGCTTCCGGATTGTTAGCAGGTATTTTGCTACAGTTTGGAATTTCGGCCTTTGGAGGGGCTAAGCTTGATCCTTTGCTTGTTACTGTGCTGTTTGCCGCCTACATCGTGCTAAGAAGGTTTACTTCCCGTTACGCCATTGTTGGCATATTGGCAGTTGGTTTGATTTATTTAATATGTATGGGAAAAACGGACTTCAGTACGATCCAATTGGCGGTCGCTTCTCCTGTACTTGTTTTCCCCGCGTTTTCGTTAAATGCTTTACTTGGCGTTGCTCTACCACTGTTCATTATTACCCTGACAGGGCAGTATATGCCCGGAATGCTAGTTTTGCGTAATGATGGATTCAAGACAAGTGCCAATCCCATTCTGGCGGTAACAGGTTTGGGATCACTGCTTGCAGCCCCATTCGGATCACATGCTTTTAACGTGGCGGCTATTACCGCAGCGATATGTACAGGAAAAGATGCACATGAGGATGCAACAAAACGGTACATAGCGGGGATTGCTTGTGGAATCTTTTATATTTTTGTTGGTATTTTTGGCGTAACCTTAGCTGCACTGTTTTTGATTCTTCCTGCTACCTTTATTGCAACATTAGCCGGACTGGCGTTGCTAGGAACAATTGGTGGCAGTCTCGCGAATGCATTAACGGAGCCTAAAGGACGCGAAACCGCATTGATTACCTTTCTGGCGACCGCAGCCAATGTGACCTTACTTGGTGTTGGTGGTGCATTTTGGGGACTATTTGCAGGAATGATGGCGCATCTACTAATGAATAGTAGAATTCCCAAAAAACGAGCTGGATCGAATAGATAAGTTCATTATTGAGAGGAAGATGTTCATGAAACATTTGGAGAAGCAAGATCAAGTCATAGGAAATGCTGTCCAGCAAGAGCTTGTACGGCAGCGGAATACGATTGAACTGATTGCATCAGAGAATTTTGTGAGTCAAGCTGTGATGGAAGCAACGGGTTCCGTATTGACCAATAAATATGCGGAGGGGTATCCGGGCAGAAGATATTATGGCGGATGTGATCATGTAGATACCGTCGAAGAGATAGCGAATCACCGCCTTAAAACGCTTTTTGGAGCTGAACATGCGAATGTGCAGCCTCACTCCGGTGCTCAGGCAAACATGGCTGTTTATTTTGCCTCGGTGGAGATCGGTGACACAATCCTTGGTATGAATTTATCCCATGGTGGTCATTTAACACACGGAAGTCCTGTTAATTTTTCAGGGAGATTGTACAATTTTGTTCCATACGGTGTCGATGCACAAACGGGCCGTATTGACTTTGACGAAGTACGTAAACTTGCTCATAAGTATCGTCCACGCATGATCGTTGCAGGTGGAAGTGCATACCCGCGAACCATTGAGTTTGAATTATTTGCCCAGATTGCCGCCGAAGTGGGAGCACTTTTCTTTGTAGATATGGCGCATATAGCCGGAATTGTTGCCGCAGGTTTGCATCCTAACCCGGTACCACATGCACATTTTGTTTCAACTACCACACATAAGACCTTACGAGGACCACGAGGGGGAGCCATCTTATGCGGGGAGCCGTGGGCACAGTCGATCGACAAAGCTGTATTCCCGGCAATTCAGGGTGGTCCATTCATGCACGTCATAGCGGGGAAAGCGGTGGCATTCGGTGAGGCATTACAACCTGATTTCACAACATACATGGAGAGTGTTCTGGATAACGCCAAAGTATTGGCAGAAACATTAATTAATGAAGGACTCACCCTTGTATCAGGAGGAACAGATAATCATATGGTGTTGGTTGACTTACGATCCATTGATCTTACAGGCAAAGTAGCCGAAGCTTTACTTGATGAAGTAGGGATTACGGCAAATAAAAATGCAATCCCTCACGATACGGCAAGTCCTTTGGTTACGAGTGGTATCCGCTTTGGAACACCGGCTATGACTTCAAGGGGGCTTGGAGGCAGGGAAATGAAAGAAATCGGTCAGCTTATAGCGCTTGCCTTCAAGAATCCAACGAACTCGGATGTCAAAAAACAGATATTAGGTAGTGTCCGCGAAATCACTTCGCAATACCCTTTATATGAAGGGCTTGAATAGTTTAAGAGCAGCAACATTAAAAGCCTGCAATTGATCCTGATGGATTACAATTGCAGGCTTTTAATGTTGCTTGCTTAAATTGAGAACTTATTTTTTTGAACAGAAGAGATACACCATAAGTGAAGTTTAAGACACGCCCTAATAGGCTATTCCTACACGAGACTGTATATACTCATCAGATATTAATTGCTGATAAGCAAACTCTGCCGTATCGATTACAGATATTGAAGTTCCACCGTATGGCAAGTAGTTGCGCTCAACTCGATACTTACCGGGCGATTCTCCATCATATAAATAGGTGGGGCATACAATCGTCCATTCCAACTCTGAGGCCTTGAGAATGTTGTACATTTCCAGATGCTCTTCAGCTGCGCGCGTTGACTTACGTTTGGATTCGGAGGATTGAAAACGAAACAAGCCAGGATCCGTTCGACTTTCCAATATTCCTGCTGTACCAATGGTAATGATTCTTCTGATATGCTCCTGAGCCATAGCCTCAACAATTAATTTCGTGGATTGTGATAATGTAGTCGTTCCATCTGTACCTAAGGCACTAACAACGAGATCAGCACCCTGAATGGCGTGATGAATATCCTCTTTGGCTAGAGCGTTTCCTTGAAGCAGGACGAAATGGTCATCGCTGATATGTACCTTTTCCGGGCTTCTTACCAGTGCAGTTACATGATGATTGGAACGTAGGGCACTAGCGACAAAATGACTTCCAACCCGTCCGGTAGCTCCTAACACTAAAATTTTCATCGCAAAAACATCCTTTCAAATCCAATTGGAGAGCATGTTCTCCATCATAATACAATCTTCGCAAGTCGATGTATGCCATCCTCAATCTGATCCTCATCCACTTTCGCAAAACCTAATATCCATCCTTTTCGATGACTCTCCAGGCAATATCTACTAAGCGGATACACGCGCACACCTTGATCAAGAGCAGCATTCGTCAGCGCTTCTTCATCAAATGACATTTCTGATTCTAGAAGCATATGTAATCCCGTTTCCACACCACTTAATGTAAATCGTGAGCCTAACCCAGAAGCAACAATGGCTTTAGTCATGACTTCGTGTCTGCGTCGGTATATGTTCCGAACTCTTCTCATATGGCGCATAAAATGACCACGCTCAATAAAATGAGTTAGCGTTAACTGTTCCATAATCGGAAGATGACGATAAGTCAATTCTTGAACTTGGGTAAGACGATCGATGGCTATTCTGGGCCCGATGATAGCGGATAGCCGAATGCCAGGTGCAACCATTTTGGAAAAACTCATCATATAAAGCGTATTCTGAGGTTGCTGACTGAATATAGTCGGAAGTGGATCTCCACGGTACCTAAATTCGCTATCGTAGTCATCCTCAACAATCCAATATCGATGATGAGCAGCCATGTGCATTAATTGTTGCCTGCGAGGTTCTGACATAATAACACCTGCTGCGCATTGATGAGAAGGTGTGACATATACGAGTTTTGTCTCTGGGTGAATAAGATCTACACATAATCCATACTCATCGACTGGAACAGAATCGACTTGCATCCGGCGGTGTTTCATCGCCATCCAAGCAGCAGGGAAGCCGGGATCTTCTACGGAAACTCTGTCTCCCTCACTTAAGAGGGCCTGAGCGATTAAATCAATGCTATGTTGTGCACCGGACGTTAACAAGATTTGATCCACTTCGATATGAATGCCTCGTTCAAGTGACAAATAACGCTGAATCTGCTCTCTTAACGCCAGTAAACCTCTGGCATCGCCGTAAGCCCAAAGATCCAGATTGGGTTCAGTGGAAGCTTGTAAAAAAGATTGCCTCCAGGCTTTTGTGAAACTTTCATCCAGATAAGGCTCGTGGGGATTAAAATCTATCTCGATCTTACGGCGGTCTCTATTGCCGAACCAACGATGCAGATGACCAATAGATTCGGTTAGTGCAGGCAGTTCGGGAGGAAGCGGCCCTTGGATCGTGGTTTCTTCTGATGAACGCGGGGCGTATGCCCAATCACTAACCCTTGTCCCTGCCCGACGGGAAGTTACCGTATACCCTCGGCTGAATAATTCCTCGTACACAATCTGTATGGTTGACCGTGAAACACCAATCAATTGGGCGAGTTCGCGGGATGGGAGCAATAATTCACCTGGTCTCCATTTTCCAGTTGTAATATGTTGAATCGCTTGATCCAAAAGTTGCTGCCAGATCGGGCGAGGGTCATCTCGATTCACTTTTAGCATAAATTCAACTCCAATATGGGGCATTATGGATTGCTTTTAATTATGTATTTACGGTCGTTATTGGCACTCCATTGATTGATATATTATCATGGAAAAAGTTTTTTTTGTAAACAAAACAGAGTTGTACTAAAGGGTTCTTTATCATGTGTTCAATTTATTTTGGTCGTTCCTGGCTGGTTCATACTCGATTCATATTCAAGCCATAGACAGTTCATCATGTTCGGTTACACTACTGGAGTACTACCACAGAGATTCCTAATCCATAGACTAGACAGGAGAAGATGAGATTGACACGAAAGAAACGAAGTTCTATCGCAGCCATAACCTTGGTGCTTGCGATGATGTCCCCAATGTCGGCCATGGCCACACCCGCTACCAGTGATGGTGGTAGACCTACGTATGATGTAACTAAAAAGGCAGCAAGTGAGAAGGCGAAGATACTTACCGAATCATACGCTACGACAAGTGTACAGTACGCACTGATGGATGGGGGCGAGATTGTAATTTCCGGTCAGGCCAGCAAAGATGGCTTAAAAAACAACATTCCGCTTTCGTCTGATACCATGTATGGCATTGGTTCAACCAGTAAAATGGTGCTTGCTACCGCCGTAATGAAGCTGGTGGAACAAGGTAAAATCGATCTTGATGAGCCTGTCGTGAAGTATATCCCGGACTTTAAAATGAAAGACAATCGTTACGATAAGATTACACCACGTATGCTCCTGAATCATTCATCCGGACTTCTCGGAACGTCAAGTAACAGTGCAATTCTGTTTGGAGATCATGATACCTATGCACATGATACGTTACTGGAACAATTGGCGACGCAACATCTGAAGGCCGATCCTGGTGCATACTCGGTGTATAGTAACGATGGTTTTACATTAGCTGAAATTCTGGTTGAACGGGTCAGCGGCATGAGTTTCACCACGTTCATGCACCGTTACATAACGGAACCACTTGGGATGGATCATACTAAAACACCGCAGGATATTGTGGACCTTAGCCAAATGGCAGCAACATATTCCTCGTCGCAAGAGGAGAAACTTCCATTAGAGACTACCAATATGATTGGGTCGGGAGGTATCTATTCCACCGCAGAAGACCTAGTCCAATTCTCGAAAATCTTTACAGGTGAGGTTGAAACGGTTCTTTCACAGCAATCTGTAGAGGCCATGCAGCAAGAAGAATACAAAAGAGGCATGTGGCCGGAAGAAGGCGATTCGTCCATTGGCTATGGCCTGGGATGGGACAGCGTGAACCTGTTTCCTTTTAATGATTACGGCATTCAGGCAGTAAGCAAAGGTGGCAATACGATAACCTATCATTCCTCATTGATTGTGTTACCGGAATATAACATGGCTGCTGCCGTAACCTCTTCGGGTGGTCATAGCTCAACCGATCAATTGCTGGCAACTGAGCTGTTGCTTGGCGCGCTTGAGGAAAAGAATATTATTCTAGAGCGTAAGCCGGAGAAGTCACATGGTGTACCGGTAAAAGCAACCATGCCGAAGGAACTTACAAAGCATACGGGTACGTATGGCGGTGGTGCAAACATGTTATTGAACTTGGCCGTGAAGGATGGTGGACAATTAACGCTATCTAACTTGTCGTCTCCTAACAGCCAAGATCAGACATATACTTACAGCGCTGATGGCTCATTCATTAATGATGAGGGTACGGAAAAGCTCAAATTCGTTCAGGAAGTCAACGGAAACACATACTTGTGGTCTCGCTCGTATCAGTCTGTTCCCGGACTTGGACAAGTTGCTTCTTCTGAATATAAAGCAGAAAAGCTTGAAACTAATGAACTGTCTGCAGAAGTAAATGCAGCATGGCAGAAACGGCAGGGCAAAGCATACGTGTTGGTCAATGAAAAATACACATCCACATTGTACAATGCAGCTATGCCGATCATTCCCATTCATACTTTTAATGAGCTGCCTGGTTATATCTACACCAATAAAATTATGGGAGCTAACCAAGCCGTAAACCAATTGCAAATTCCTGGATTAGCAGGACGTGACACAATGGAGTTCAATTTATATGAAGAAAATGGTGTGGAATACGTTACAGCCGGAGGCAATGTCTATGCCGCTCAAGATATCATAAAACCGATCTATGCGGGAAGACATTCGAAGACAACAATTCAAGCGAATGGTCATGCTACATGGTACTCAATTCCTGCATCGGCCGCAGGTAAAGAAATGACGGTCAAGATGTCTTCAAACAGCGCATTTGCTGTATATGACCAAGCAGGTGTAGGTATTAATCATACAGTGGTCAGTGGAAAAAATGAAATTGTATTGCCTGAGAACGGAACCATTGTGTTTGCGGGTGAAGCTGGTTCTAAGTTCGAGATTGTATTGACAACCAGAGAAAATTAATAGATGATAAAAAAACTGTACAACAAGAAGTCGCGGAAATCGCGGCTTTTTTGAGTTTTAAATTTTAAATAATACGTTTTAAAGTAAATGTACCTTTTTCAGATTTGCGATGTAATATTGGGTTTCGTAAAGCTTACCTAAAGGGTAAGTATAAAGAGGGCTTTTACTGGTTGGAAAAAAATGATGGAGGAAAATGTTGCAAGTGGAAAGGCAAAGCATTGATTGTTAATATACAGTAAATAATAACAATCAAATAAGCAGAAGATCGACAAAAAGGTTAACAGCAATACGGATTTCAAAGAAAATAATGATTATTCGGACAACCGAGACGGGGAGGACACATGAAAACAACGAAGATCTCATTTTTTATACTTTCACTGATGCTGCTCCTGGTGAGCGGTCTATCAGGGTGGGTTGGGAACGCTGCTGCAGCATCCGATTCAGGTAAAACTTATATTATCGGAACCGATATCACATTTGCTCCATTCGAATATCAAGACGAGAATGGTGATTATGTAGGTATTGATATGGATTTGCTGGATGCCATCGCCAAAGACCAAAATTTCAAGTACCAAATCAAAGCTCTCGGATTTAACGCAGCTGTACAGGCACTTGAGGCCAATCAGGTTGATGGTGTCATTGCAGGGATGAGTATTACGGATGAAAGAAAAGCAAAATTTGATTTCTCAGAGCCATATTATGATTCAGGCGTAGTCATGGGTATTAGCGCGAATAATGATACCATAAAGAGCTACGAGGATCTTCGTGGTAAAAAGGTCGCCGTGAAAACGGGTACAGAGGGGTACAGCTTTGCTGAATCCATCGCTTCGAAATATGGATTTACCATTGTTCCATTCGACGATTCTTCCCAAATGTATGATGATGTTAAGACCGGTAATTCCGCCGCCTGTTTTGAAGATGAACCTGTACTAAGATTCGGGGTAAAACAGAATAATGGTCTGAAAGTGGTTACTGACAAAGAAGACGGGGCTTCCTACGGATTTGCGGTAAGTAAGGATAAAAATCAGGAGCTTCTGGAGATGTTCAATGCTGGTCTCGTGAATATCAAAGCTAATGGTGAGTATGAGCGCATTATTGCGGAATATGTTGGAGAGAATGCCCAAGTCGCCAATCAAGGTCGCTGGGAGCTCATTCAGAAATCTCTTCCTGCCTTGTTTAAAGGTCTGGGGAACACACTTATATATACGATTGTGTCACTGTTCTTCGCGTTTATTATTGGTTTGATATTCGGATTCATGAAGGTGGGACAGAACAAATTCCTACGTGGTGTTGCCACTGTATTTGTAGATATCTTCCGCGGTATTCCGCTGATTGTCCTGGCATTCTTTATCTATTTCGGGATTCCACAGGCGATGGGCTTCACGATGCCATTGTTCTTGGCGGCTATTCTGACACTTAGTTTGAACGCAGGAGCATATGTAACTGAGATTATCCGAGGCGGGATTCAATCGATTGATCGTGGTCAGATGGAAGCTGCCCGTTCATTGGGACTTCCTTATCGCAAAGCAATGATTAAGATTGTCATTCCGCAGGCAGTGCGGGTTATGATTCCATCCTTTATTAACCAGATGGTGATCACGCTGAAGGATACGTCCATCCTATCCGTTATTGGTCTTGTAGAGTTGACACAATCGGGTAAAATTGTCATCGCAAGAACGTTCTCCTCTTTTGACATTTGGTTAACGGTTGCGGTTATGTATCTGATTGTTATCATCACATTGACCAAAGTTGCTGATTATCTGGAGGTGAAGGTTCGTCGTGGCTAAAATTAAAGTTGAAGGTTTGAAGAAAAGTTTCGGCTCGAATCAGGTTCTCAAGGGAATTGATGTAGCGGTCAACGAAGGAGAAGTCGTCTGTGTCATCGGACCTTCCGGCTCAGGAAAAAGTACCTTCTTGCGCTGCATCAACCAATTGGAGGATATCACAGCAGGTCGAGTTATCGTGGATGATCAGGACCTCAATGATCCTAAAACCAACATTAACAAAGCGCGTGAAAATATCGGCATGGTATTTCAACATTTTAACTTATTCCCTCATTTTAACGTCTTGAAAAATATAACGTTTGCGCCAAGAGAATTAGGGGTTTTAAACGCAGAAGAGGCTCGAAAAACGGGCCTTAGCTTACTCGATCGTGTCGGGTTGTCTGATAAAGCGGATAGTTTCCCCACTCAACTCTCGGGCGGGCAAAAACAACGGGTTGCTATCGCTCGTGCGCTTGCCATGAACCCGGATGTGATGTTATTTGATGAACCAACTTCGGCACTTGATCCAGAGATGGTAGGCGAAGTTCTGGGGGTTATGAAAGATCTCGCCAGCGAAGGTATGACGATGATCATTGTTACACACGAGATGGGTTTTGCACGTGAAGTAGCTGATCGCGTCATCTTCATGGACGGTGGATATATTGTCGAGCAGGGTACCCCTGAACAAATATTTGGAAATCCGAAGAATGAACGGACGATCAGCTTTTTGGAAAAGGTACTCTAGAACTGATGAAGACTATACAGTTTTCACATTGAAAGTCGCTAGTTTTAGCGGCTTTTTTTGTTATATTTATGAGGTGATTTAATTTAATATATTTGAATACCAAATCAAGCAAGAAAGCGAGGTCTGTACTCCATGGAAAATGTGTCACAGGAAGACAAACTGGAATCCATCAAAGCCTTTCAATCAACCATCCGCAAATCGGAAAATGCCTTAGTGAATATGACTCAGAATAGTAATAACACAACATTGCTACAGAAACGTCTCCAAGCTTTTTACATTGGTCTAGCTTTGTTGGATAAACAGTGGAATCAAAAAGCTCATTCATACACGAAGGAAGATATAACAGAAGCCCGTCTTGTCTTGATTGGATTGTTTCCATCCCTTGAGAGCATGTATGCCAAGGCCAAAGAAGGTAGCCCTCAAAAGACTCTTCTGGAAAGAAGAATGAAAGCATTTCATCTTGCCGTTCATGCCATGGATGATCTCGCATTTTAAGTATTCCAACATTACAAATCTTCTACAAGTGAAACCGCTGAATATATATCAACGTATCCGTTGTTTGACAGGAAGATTGGGTATGCGTAATGGACCATGGATACAACTATGTCTATCGAATGGAGACTGATCATGGGCGGAAAAACGTATCATGCTGGATTACCCCAAAAATCGGGAAATAACTTCATGAATGCATTGGTATATGATACCTATGGAACACCAGAAGTCCTGCGATTGGAAAAAGTATCTGTCCCTATGCCCAAGGATCATGAAGTGTTAATTGAGGTCCATGCGACTTCGGTAAATTCATGGGATTGGGATCTCCTTCGTGGGAAGCCATTTGTTAACCGCATCGGCGCGGCAAGGCAGCCGCGTTATCGAATTCTTGGCGCAGACGTCGCAGGGCGCGTAATCGCCGTTGGAGCATCTGCTACACGGTTCAAACCAGGAGACGAGGTGTTCGGAGATCTTTCCGGTTGCGGGTGGGGGGGATTCGCGGAATATGTATGTGCGGCTGAGGAGGCCTTGACACTCAAGCCAACCGGTATCGACTATGTGCAGGCAGCGGCTATTCCTCAAGCAGCCGTTCTGGCTTTGCAAGGTCTACGTGATCGGGGAAAGCTGCAAAAGGGGCAGCGTGTTCTGATTAATGGCGCCGGTGGCGGAGTCGGAACATATGCCATCCAATATGCCAAATTGCTTGGGGCTGAGGTGACTGGCGTTGACAGTGCTGAAAAGCTCGACATGATACTTGCTGTGGGAGCTGACTATGTGTTGGATTACAGGAAAGCGAATTTCACTGCTGTAGGTGTACAATACGACCTGATTCTGGATGTCATCGGAAAGCACTCGGTTTTTGCTTTGAAACGTGCACTAGGTAGTGGAGGCAGGTACGTAATGATCGGAGGCCCAATGCCCCGTATTCTTCTCAATCTGATATGTGCACCGTTCATTGCCAGACTTGAACATAAGAAAATAATGCTTCTTATCCATAAACCGAATCATGAGGATCAAGAGGTGTGGAGAGAACTTGTTGAATCAGGAGAAGTCGTGCCGATTGTTTATCGGGAGTATGCGTTAAGCGAAGCGGCTCAAGCCTTTCGGGATATTGGAGAAGGCCGTGTGAAAGGAAAAGCCGTCGTCTCCATCAAGAAAATGGATTTATGAATATGAAGGGCATTATGAAGGTTGTTTGTCGATTCGTAATCAAAATTATAAGATCATAGTTCCGTCCAGGTCGCTAAATTAGCGGCTTTTTTTGTGCTTTCAAGTGCTATTGGAAATACACCTTGACAATAAAAAGTTCTTTAGTTAACATTGCATCAATGACAGTGGATACTGACATACAGGAAGGAGGGATATAAACATGTCCATCAGCAGTAATCTTAGCAGTAAAGAAAAATTAATGTTGACGGCCATCGATTTAATTTCAAAAAAAGGCTATAAAAGTGTGACGACACAGGAAATAGCCACAACAGCCGGACTAAGTGAGAAAACCTTGTTTCGTCTCTTTAAAACTAAACAAAACTTGTTAGAGACTGCCTTTGACCAATATCATTATGCAGAAGAGATGACAAGGATCTTCAATGAAAAACTGGTATGGGATCTGTATACAGATTTGTTGCTAATCAGCAAGACATATCATAATATCATGAACCGTAATCGAAAATTGTTTATGATTAGCCTCAAGGAAGTAGAGAATTTACCCGGTTATAGAGAGAGAACGGTAAAGCATCCTCAACAACTTTTGGATATTCTAACCAATTACTTTAATATCATGTATGATAAAGGAAAGTTGGCTAAAATCAATCCTGAACTGCAAGCTTTTTCATTCATGTCATTGAATTATGGTGTATTCATAAATAATCTCGAAGAAGAAGTGCTTTTTCCAGGGCTCTCATTGGAAGGCATCATTACAGAGAGTGTATGGACGTTTACTAGGGCATTAACTCCCTAGTTTTTTTAAGCTTTTTAATGACAGTAAGTACTGACAGACTAAATATATTCAAAAGAATTGAGGAGAGTATGATGAACACCAATAAAGAAGCGTTATTACTCCGTGTTCTTGTTTTTACACTGATTATATCAGTCATGAATGGAATGATGTTTAATGTTGTATTACCTGTGATTGGCGAAGAGTTCCAACTTACTGCTTCTCAATCGAGCTGGATCGTTACAGGTTATTTAGTTGTATATGCGATTGGTACAGTGACTTACGGGAAACTTACCGATAAATACAGCATGAAGGTTCTAATTTCGTTTGGTCTTTGGATATTGGCAGCAGGCTCTCTTCTGGGGATGGTGGCAACAGAGTATTGGATGGTTATTATCGCACGGATCGTGCAGGCTGCTGGTGCAGCGGTCATACCTGCATTGGCCATGATTATTCCCGTTCGATACTTCGCACCGGAGAGACGCGGGCAAGCCTTGGGTACCTCTGCCATTGGCATAGCTCTTGGAAATGCCCTTGCTCCGATCGTGGCCGGATTTGTATCGAGCGCTTTGAGTTGGGAATTTCTTTTTGTGATCCCATTACTTTCTCTTGCTACGCTACCTTTTTATCGAAAATACCTGGATGATGGAAAAGGCGGCAGTGAAAAAATGGATTATTTGGGTGGAGCGTTATTAGCAGGAACAGTTGCTACACTTTTGCTTTCATTAACCCAATCTAATGCATGGTTCCTACTAACCGGGATTATCTTATTGCTACTGTTCATCGTGCGTATTCGTTATGCGGAAGTGCCGTTTGTAAAACCGGCCTTATTTCAAAACAAAGCCTATTCAGCTGGAATGGGAATTGCATTCCTTCTGGTCGCTATCAGTCCTGCGATTCCATTTACTACGCCACAATTGCTCTCGGAAGTACATGGTCTATCCCCAGCATGGACAGGTGTCATTATGCTACCTTCTGCGCTCGTAGCTGCACTTCTCGGACGCAGAGGTGGAAGGCTCGCGGATGAAAAAGGGAATCCTTTTTTACTGTATACGGCATCTTCACTACTTGTTGTTGGTTTTATAAGCTTATCGTTAGTTGTAGGTGCTACACCGGTCTTGATTTCCTTTTTTCTTGTTTTTGGTGTTCTGGGTCAGTCTTATATACAAATTGCGGTCTCAAATACCATTGCTCAGACGCTTCCCAAAGAGCAAATTGGAATAGGGATGGGGCTACTATCCATGTTTAACTTCATTGCAGTGTCTGTGTCTACTGCTGCCTTAGGAAAGGTTCTTGACGGGGGAACAGCAACGCTTCAACTTAACCCTCTGCTTCAAAATAAGACAGCTTTTGTGTACAGTAATATATTTATTGTGCTCGCCTTGTTTGTTATTGCGATGACTATGCTATATATGCTTCAATTTGGACGTATGTCCAAAACTGTTCATCATTCGAGTTCATCTTAAGGATGAACATAAATGAGAGAGGTCTGCCTAATGAATGACAGACCTCTCTTTTTCTTATTGAAGCTTAAGAAAACCGATAGAGACGTACACCGTGTGTTGGCACAGTTGTAGTTAAAGAATTCAGTGTGATTTCAGCCGCATCCCCGCTCCACAATTCGCTACCTTCGGTAATACCGGACAGTCCAATCTTATCAAAAGACAGATCCACGGGAAGGGGGTTCTCTCCTGTGTTAAATACAGCGACGTAAGCGTAACCATCCGCATGTTGGGCAGTCCACACAATAAGATCTTCTTGGCGGAAGGCTTCTCTGGCTCCATAACTCTCGCGATGCATTCGCAGAACCTCACGATTGGTTAACAGGGACAGCGTCCATTCGTCGTTATCTCGCAGTTCACCACCAAAAATGAGCGGGGAACGGAAGATACTCCACAGTGACATCATCGTTAATTGCTCGTCAGGTGTGAACCGAGTCCAGCGATCCGCTCCACCACCGTCTACAGAACGGATACCGATATGACCCAATGGCAACATATCACAGTCTGGCCAGCAGCCTGCTTGGGAAACCCCTTGCCACGTCCGGCAGCGATCAAACATATCCAATAACAGCGGCCAAAGATCCCAGAAATCATCCGTAACACGCCACATGTTTGCATGTGCGGCTAAGAATTCCGAGTATTCCACCGGAGCAGGCCCAGGAGAGAGACTCAGTACCATGGTGCGCCCGGAGCGCTCAATCGCTTTGGATATCATCTCAATCTCGGGCTGATGAGTATCATAGAGCCTGGAAGCAGCGATATCGTCTACCTTCACCAAGTCAACGCCCCATTGGGCATATAATTCAAAGAGCGAATCGTAATAGGCCTGTGCGCCTTCTTTTGAGCTATCGACACCATACATATCCGTATTCCACGGACAGATGGAGTTCGGATGAGCAATATCGCGCGCAGTGGCGGTTGTGCCCAGGATCGAAGTCCCTGCATGTGCAGCTTGACGTGGAATACCCCGCATGATGTGAATGCCAAATTGCAACCCCAGACTATGAACGTAGTCGGCTAATGGCTTAAATCCCTGTCCACCGGCAGCAGAGGGAAACCGATTCTCAGCAGGCATAAGCCGTGAATATTCATCCATGATTAGTGGAACGAATGGACGATATTGCGAAGAATTGGCCAAAGGCTCGTACCATTGAATGTCGACCGTAATATAGCTCCAGCCGAAGTCTTTAAGATGTTCTGCCATGTACTCCGCGTTGCCACGAATTTCGTCTTCCGTAACAGCCGCACCGTAACAATCCCAACTGTTCCAGCCAAGCGGTGGAGTTGATGCTGCAAGCGTATGATTCATGGGAATACTCCTCTACTGATTAATTATTGCTCTCGCTAAATTCATCATAATAAAGGATTTTATTAATATCTACAGTAATGTTGAGTGTGTAATAGCAAAATATTGCGGTTAGTCGAAGAATAATTTACGGTACACAAGGCTTTCACCACCGCTTCGAAATTCGCCTGGCGTAACCCCGGTTATACTGCGAAAAGCTTTGATAAAATAACTTCCACTGGAATAACCAACTTGTTCGGCGATGACTTCAATGCTAAGAGTAGTTCCGCGCAGCAGTTCGAAAGCTTTCTCGGTACGTACACGGGTGAGATAAGCACCTGGAGTCAAGCCTGTACTGGAGGAAAAGCGACGTATAAAGTGATATTTGGAAAGGGAAACATACTCGGCAAGGTGATCAATACTGATCATCTTGGAGTAATTGTTCTCTATATATTCAACGGCTATTTGAATGTTTTCAGACCAATTCTCCTTGTTGCGTAATGTTGTTCTCTGTAAGCGGGTCAATTCTGTCATGAACTGATATACGCTGGATGATGCAATCAGGGGATCAGTGATTCTGCCTGCCGCCGCATCAGTCACGATCATACGCAACAATCGGATGGGTGTACAATCAACGGGGAGATAGGGAACTTCTCCCGCTTCCCGAAGGAATTTTCGCCAATGGGACAGAATAAGAGTGGGCCTGAACAACAGGAACAGAAACTCCCAAGGTTCTTTTGACGCTGAATCATAGTAATAGCGATGTGCTCCTGGAATTTCTGCCAAAAAAGCTTGTCCTGCGGAAACATGATGTATGCAATTGTTTGACTCAAATACACCTTCACCCGAAGTTGTATATTGGAATAATAGAAGAGGCCCGTCCGAACGTTCAAGTCCATCCCAATGATAAGAAGGTTCAGTTATTGAATCACTTCCGGCTGCATAGAGTACACACAGTTGGAGCTCTTTGTCTTCGGCGAATCGAAACCCATAAGTTCCTCTGGGGATATTCATATCAGCTCTCCTTGTTGCCCCAAATTTTGCGCATTTATGCGTTATACCAATACATTGGTTGCTCCTCGATCTTATCAAAACAAAGCTTGTTTGCCATATGTAATGATTCAATGTTATCGGCGTGACAGCACCAGTTCGGTACTAATCCTTTGTGTATACACTCTTGAATAAACCGAACACCGACAGCTGTAGCCAATCCTTGCATCTTATGTTCCTCAAGTGTGATGATATCGATCTCCGCATAACCACCACCTACATACGGAGAAGAGCAGACGCTAACAATTTCACTATCTCGAGTAATAAAATGCGCAATACCATTAGCAATAAAGTGCAGTACAGAGTCCCATACAATTGAATAGTAGGAGTAAAAATCATTAATGTACTTCGTTGCGATGGATGGATTTAATTCTACGAGGTTAAAGTGTTTACCTAAAGTGTGAGTATCTCCTTGGTATCTCTCGGTAAACTTCATCTTATTGAACGAAAAATATGTGCGTTTGATTTTCTTTGCGTTCGGTAATTCATAGTTATCAAGTAAATCGATCCAATCTTCCGAAAATAGTGCCAGTGCATAAAAATCTATTTTATGATTCTCTTTGTTTATTAAAAATCGAATGACGTCATCATTAAATTTTCGATTGCTTGCCGTCCCCAATGAACAGTAAAAACCACCACAGCTTGTGATCAGGGCTGAAGTTATGTTGTGCTTGTTATTTACGAATACAGTTCCTTGTTGTCTTTGCTCAAGTACGGAATACACAAATACAGCTTTATTCTTGATCTCTATGAGAAGAGGAAGTATTAAATGAACCTCTTGCCATGGTAGAATTTCCAAAACTACACCTTCCTTTGCGTTTATCATGCTTATATAGGGTAGAATTTCTCTTCTCAAGCAGAATCAATTTCACTGCGCTCCGCGAATGAAAATATCCACTAGTCTCTGGCCTAATGATAAATTGGAACCATATTTATTCAGGTTATCTTCCCGATTACCCATTAGCATCATGGTCGAGAAGGTCTCTGCCAGAAAAAACGGATCGTCCGACCGTAGTCTGTTTTCATCCATTGCCCGTTGAAAATGAATGGCTAACACTTCGTGAATATGATGCTCTGCATCCCGTATGTCCTGAATCTGGACCTGGTCAAGAAAAGGCTCAGCTTCTCGGAGCATCGTGACAATCTCTGCATGTGGATTGGCCAGTCTGGCCTCTGCCAAACGCACAAGCCCCGACTCCAGACTCTCGGATTGATCGAGCATATGCGAGGTTAATCGGCTCACATTCTGAAGCATCGTTGTGAAGGCAACTTTAAACAGCTCTGGCTTGCTGGTGAAATGATAATAAATGGTTGGTTTTGACACGTTACATGCTTTGCCAATTTGCTGAAGTGTAACTGCTTCGTAGCCATACTCCATGAACAGCTTTGAAGCTGTTTGTATGATGGTTTGCTGAATGGAGATATCGTCATCGCCATGTTTGGGTCTTCCAGGCAAACGTTTGTGTGATTTTTCTGTCATTGGACTTCCCTCCATGAATATTTTATGACAAATAACGATGGTTAGCAAAATCATCTTGTAATTATACTTACCGGTAAGTATAATTTGTGAAGAGTTAAAATAAGAACACATTATCCTCATGACAAGGTGGTTTTAGGGTTGAAAACAGCACAACGTATAAACAAATGGAAGAAGATAATCATATGGACGATCTTGTCCATCGTTATCATCGTAGCCGGAGCTTTCGTATATCTTAATTCGGTTACGTATAGTCCTTCTGAACGAGCTGAAGCGGCAATGATAAGTGATGCACAGGTTAATGTCACCAAGATTAAGGACGGTTACCGGTTTGAACCGGTGGGTACAGAGGTAACTGAACCGAATATTATTTTTTATCCAGGCGGTCTGGTCGAACCTGAAAGTTATTCTCCGCTTGCCAGAGCAATGGCAGAAGAGGGACACCGCGTATACATCGCGAATATGCCAATAAACTTGGCTATTTTCGGTCAGAACAAGGCTGATTCCTTTGTAGAGGAACACCCCGATGAAGCATTTGTTATTGGCGGCCATTCATTGGGAGGATCATTCGCATCACGGTATGCTGCCGAGCATTCGGAGAAGTTGAAAGGTGTCTTTTTCTTGGCTTCTTATGCGGATGAAGGAGGTAGCTTGAAGAATACGGACTTGTCTATCTTACAGATTACAGGCTCGGATGACGGAGTGCTTAACCGGGAAGACTGGGAGAGCGCCAAAGCAAATCTTCCAGAAGACACAACATACGTCACTATTGAGGGTGGGAATCACGGTCAATTCGGCTCATACGGTATGCAAAAAGGAGACAATCAGCCTGCTATTACGGAAGAAGAACAGTTGGACGAGGTTGTCGTAGCATTGCGGAACTGGATGGATAAATTAAAATAATATAATACATGTGTCGAATGATCATGATTCGTGATACGATTAAAGTCGCTATTTTTAGCGGCTTTTTTTTAGTTGAAGAATAACTCTGTGCACTATGGAGCAGGACTAACTGCTTTTATTGATTGAATTTCATTTCAATGATAGGCTTATAAACGGTAGACAGCATAGCAAGAACACCTAAAGGAGAAAAGATTATGTTTTTCAGAAAATTCGCTTACACATTAGTAATCATCCTCGCCGCATTATTGTTCTCCGGTTGTACATCAGAGTCTTTACTAGACGTCGGATCACCTCAAGTTTCGGAGGATATGGGATTCGATGAGGTTGCCAATTATATCTCGGAGCATAAAGAGCTTCCACCCAACTATATCACCAAGAAAGAGGCCAGGGATCTGGGATGGGAAGCCAGTGAAGGAAATTTACATGAAGTGGCTCCAGGTAAAAGCATCGGCGGTGACGTGTTCGGGAACCGGGAAGGACTACTCCCTAACAAAAAAGGCCGGATATGGTATGAAGCCGATATCAATTACACAGGAGGACGGCGCGGAAGCGACCGAATTCTATACTCGAATGACGGTTTGATCTATAAGACGACAGATCATTACAAGTCATTTGAACAGTTAAAATAAACGGAGGTCATGATATGAGCAATATTCAGATTGACGGATACCACATTCACAGCAAGGAAGAATTGCATCAAGTACTTCGGAATCAGCTTGAGTTAGACGAGAACTACGGAGGCAATCTGGACGCGCTGTGGGATGTCTTAACCGGGGCTGTAAGCATGCCGCTTACCGTTCAATGGCTTGGCTTCGAGAAGAGCAAAGAAATTCTTGGAGATTACGCAGATCAAGTCATCGAATTGTTGCGGGAAGTTGAAGCGGAGATCCAAGGATTTACGTTGGAATTATATTATTGAAAATATGTTTGGTGTGATGAGGCGATGGGCAACCATCGCTTTTTTGGTCTTCAGATTCTCATCAGATTCTACTCAGACCCATGTCTAGATCATGCTATTTTCATGGCTTAATAATCAAGGTTGGGGTTAGTAGACTTCCTTATACTTTAAGCATGGAATAGGTTAGGCGGGAGTGTAATTGTACACTAGCGGTTGAATATGTAAGCGTATACCACTCCATAGCGAACCATCTTAATGTCTGGATTAATTATTACAACTAACACCATTTAGGGGGCAGAAAAATAATGAGAGCCGTTTCAAAAATGCTAGGAGTATGTCTCGTAACGAGTGTTGTGCTAGTTTCCGCAGGTTGCGGAAACACTGCAGAGAATTCCGAATCGAATACCAGTGACCCCAACAGTCCGATTACGTTTACCTTCTTTGGCGCAGATGCAAGTCCTAACTGGAACAATATGCAGGATGCTGTAGGGAAGAAAATTACGGAAGAAACGGGTGTAACCCTTAATGCAGAATTCGATATCTCAAGCGGAGGAGGAAACGACCGGATATCCCTTATGGCCGCCAGCGGTGATTACCCGGATTTAATATTCCCTAAAGGTAACCTGAGTAGACTCGTTGATGCTGGTGCAATGATTGATCTGACGGATCTGATCGAAGAACATGCACCCAATTTGAAAAAAATCTATGGTGAGCAGTTTAATCGCTTGAAATATAGCAATGAAGACCCATCCATATATTGGATTCCAACGAATGGTGCAATTGATCAAGAAAGCTTCGATGCCACGAATGGTGCTGCTATTCAGCACCGAGTAGTCAAAGAGCTTGGATACCCCGAGATCAAAACCTTGGAGGATTATGAAAATGTCCTGCGTGAGTATTATAAAAATAATCCAACTACCGATGATGGCCAACCGACAATCCCGCTGACACTCAGTGCAGATGGATGGCGGCGAATGATCACCGTTACCGATCCGGCTGTGATGGCAACTGGAGGACCTGGGGATGGTGAATATTTCATTAACCCAGACACATATGAAGCTGTTCTTCATTATAAGCGTCCTGAGGAGAAGGAATATTTCCGTTGGTTGAACAAAATGTATAATGAAGGTCTAGTGGATAAAGACAGTTTTGTACAAAAGGATGATCAGTATAAGTCCAAAATCGCCAGTGGACGTGTTCTATCGGTGCTTGATCCGCTTTGGGGATTCAGCGATGCGGAAAATGCCCTTAAAAGTGCTGGCAAGGACGACATGACTTACGGATTCTATCCGGTAACGCTGAATGACAGCTTTCAACGCAAAGATTTTCAGAATATGGGCTTTGATGGATATGGTATCGGCATAACCGTTAATGCTGAAGACCCTGTCCGGGCCATCAAATTCCTGGATTGGCTTTCTTCTGAGGAAGGTCAAGTGTTGAGGAACTGGGGGATTGAAGGTGAACATTACGTTGTGGAAGACGGAGTTCGCAAAATACCGGCAGATATTCAGGAGCGTAAAAACAATGACAATAGCACATTCAGCAAAGAAACCGGTATAAACTTATACACTATTTTTGGTGCTCATTATGGAGACGGTGTCAAAGATTCAACGGACAACTATTATACAACCAACTATCCTGAGCAGATCCAGGAAGGTTACTCTGATATTGAAAAAGAAACGCTGAAAGGTTACGGCATTACAACTTGGAAGGAGCTCTTTCCTAACGGAGATGAGTTCCCGGTGAGAGAATGGGGCGCTGCTTATAATATGCCGATTCCTACGGATAGCGGAGATTATAACGTGGTGTATCAGAAGACACAAGATATTATCCAGAAACGGATTGCGGAAGCAATTACATCCTCTCCGAGTGCCTTTGAAGGCATATATGACAATATGATTTCAGAACTTGATAAAGCAGGTGCAGTTGGGATGGAACAGCAGTACTCAGAGTGGATTAAAGATCGTGTTAGATTGTGGACGGGAAAAGAGGTCAATTAACTATCGGATATGATCACAATAATGGTTGGTTTACAGATCCGAAGATAAATACGTCAAGAACTAGAAAACATCGAGCCGTTCTGCATGGCTCGATGTTTTCAGTTTACATTGAATGAACTTGTCATTATTTTAGTAAGACTTCCGTTGCTTCACGTCTTTGTTTGATATATTTACCGGGGGAGATGCCGACCATTTTGGAAAAACTGCGAATGAAATTGGCATAGTCACTAAAGCCTGATTGAAAGCATGCATCCGTAATACTCATTCCATCAGATAGATGAAATTTGGCCCGTTCTATACGACGACCCAAAATATAGGAGCGGATTGTTAGTCCGGTATGCTTTTTGAATTGTCTGCTGATGTATGTGCTGTTCATATAGAATGCATCGGCAAGTTTGCGAAGTGTAATATCTTGATTTAGATGAATTTCAATATAATCCATCGTTTCACGAACCAGCTCGGGCATGATGTCATTGGGAACAAATGAGTTGTTGTGAAACCAGACGTTAACCAAAACCAACAATTGGGCTACCGCTGCATTAATCTTGATGTCCGTGCCATAAGCATCCGAAGCAAGCAGTTCCTCCAGTTCGTTAGTCCATTGCATCATCATTTTCAAGCTTTGATCGTCCAAATGTACGATATTGCCCTTTCCTTTGGGGCGATGATCAAAACATGACGACAGATTAGTTGATGGTGTAGACAGCTGATAAAGGTATGTTTTTTTGAGATTGATTGTAATGCGCTCATACTCGGATTCATCCAGAATAAAGGCTCGGTGCATCTCCTCGGGTGACATCACAAGCAAATCCCCCGGTTGCACATGATAGCATCGATTTTCTACATAAAAGTGGACATTGCCACGTAGGAACAGGTAAATCTCATATGCATTATGGCGATGATAGATCGTTTCCAGCTTATACTTTGTTACGCGGTGCAGATATAAGAGTTCAGGCTGGATGGGATCGTAAAAACACTCAGAGGATCCACTCATGAAGTACCTCCCGTCATTTCACGCAATAAATAGAGCGGTTAACGCAATGAAATTGTACTCAGCTTACCTTAAAATGTAATCATCCTATCATGATACCTTTTGTATTGCAAACGCTTTCTTATAAAAGACGTAACAAATAACGATTATTAGGGGGATTATTTCGATGAATCAACATACTACACCACATTCAGGTGAGCAAAAGCAAGACCAGGCAGCCAATCTAGGGGAGATTGGAAAGCTTCGTCCAAACGGGAACCCTTTGGTGGCCCACAAATTCGGAGCCGATCCCTATGCTCTGGTATTTAACAATAGAGTCTACTTATATATGACAAGTGATAAGCTTGAATATGATAAGGATGGTCTTCCTCAGAAAAACAGCTATAGTTCAATCAACCGGATTACGGTCATTTCCTCAGATGACTTAATCAACTGGACTGATCATGGGGAGATCAGAGTTGCCGGACCTCAAGGTGCAGCAACATGGGCTTCGCAATCATGGGCCCCGGCAGCTGCTCATCAAATCTTGGATGGCGAGGATTGCTTCTTTCTATATTTCGCTAACAACGCTAGTGGAATCGGGGTATTGTCTGCACCAACACCTGTAGGTCCATGGGTAGACCCCATCGGAAAAGCACTTGTTACAAGAGAGACTCCGGGAGTGGAAGACGTAACCTGGCTGTTCGATCCAGCTGTAATTGTAGATGATGATCATCAGGCTTACCTTTACTTTGGTGGTGGTATTCCGGAAGGGAAAGCAGGAAGACCTGATACGGCAAGAGTTATGCGGTTGGGAGACGATATGATCAGTGTCGTTGGTACAGCTAAGGTTATTCAGGCGCCTTATATGTTTGAAAGCTCAGGGATACATAAATATAATAATAATTACTACTATACGTATTGTTCCAATTTTGACAAGGAAGATCGGCCAGAGGGCAGCCCGCCACCTGGTGAGATTGCATATATGACCAGCGTTCAACCAATGGGTCCATGGACATATCAGGGCACGCTGCTTCAGAATCCCGGACACTTCTTTGATATTGGCGGCAACAACCACCAGGCTATATTTCAACTGGCAGATCAGTGGTACATTGCCTATCATGCCCAGACATTATGCCAAGCCATGAATATCCCCGAAGGTTACCGTTCAACACATCTGAATCGAGTCGAGCATGATGCGGCTACGGGGAAGATTAAGAAAGTACATGCAGATTATCAGGGCGTGGATCAAATCAAGTACTTCAATCCCTATGCGCGGGTAACGGGTTCCACGATTGGATGGAGCAGCAGAGTATCCACTGAGCAATATCCGGACTCGGGTGAGATGTTTCTATCAGATTCGAATATCATTGCCGCCAAGCTGCAAAATGAAAGCTGGATAGCTATATCCAAGGCTGATTTTGAAAGTGGAGGACCTTCTACCTTCTCAGCCATGATTTCGAATCAAGGAACCGAAGGTACGTTGGAGCTCCGTATGGATCGCACGGACGGACCTTTAATTGGAGAACTGATTGTTCAGCCCGCCACCGAATCGCTTCAATGGATGGAAGTAACAACCAAAGTTACGGGTGCGCAAGGTGTGCAAGACTTGTACATTATCTTTAGAAGTACAACAGACAGCTCAACTATCCTTTTGAGAGAATGGCAGTTTAATAGAAAAAATGAGGTGTAATTAAAGCATGTATCCAAATCCAATTATTTGGGCCGATTACCCAGATCCTGACGTGATTCGTGTAGAGGACACATATTACATGGTTAGTACAACCATGCATATGATGCCGGGATGTGTCATTCTGCGTTCATATGATCTGATCCATTGGGAAGTAGCTACCTATGTGTACGACACACTGGACGATACACCCGCGCAACGGCTGGAAAATGGTCAGCAAATATATAGTAAAGGCATGTGGGCCGCATCCCTTCGTTATCATAAAGGCATGTTCTATGTCATTTTTGTCGCAAATGATACCCGTAAAACGTACTTGTACACGTCGACCTCCATCGCAGGTGAGTGGAAGAAGCAAGTAGTGGAGGGATTTTACCATGATTGCTCTTTATTTTTCGATGATGATGAACGAGTGTATCTTGTGTACGGGAATACCGAGATCTATCTGACTGAATTAAGCTCTGATCTGACCGGTCCCAAACCGGGTGGAGTGCATCGCTTGATTGTAAAAGAAGAGCAGCCTTATCACCTTGGTTATGAAGGAGCACATTTCTACAAGATCAATGGCAAATATATTGTGTTCCTAATTCATATTACGAAAGCTTCCGGCCGGAGAACACAGGCTTGTTACGTGGCTGAATCACTGGAAGATGTCTTCACTGGTGGAGAAGTATTTAATGACGATATGGATTATTTTAATTCTGGTGTTGCTCAGGGTGGCATCGTGGATACGCCGAATGGGGACTGGTACGCAATGCTGTTTCAGGATCATGGGGCTGTAGGACGAATTCCTGTTTTGGTTCCACTCCATTTCGATCAAGGTATTCCGATATTTGCGAGCAAAGCTCCAAAGCAGATTGATATTCCGAGCACCAGACCAGAGCACCGTTATAGTCCGTTAATAGGTAGCGACAATTTCAATTATGAAGCCGAAGAAGATGGCAGAATACGCCTCCATGACTTTTGGCAATGGAATCATACCCCTAATCAAGAACTCTGGTCTGTCACAGAGAAACCCGGGGTTTATCGTGTTCGGACGAGACAGATCAGCCCGAATCTGACATTCGCCGTCAACACACTAACCCAGCGTTCAATGGGGCCCGCTTGCGAAGCAATCGTTACGCTTGATGGCAGCCGTCTGAATAATGGCGACTATGCAGGGCTGTGCTTTCTGATTGGTTCATACGGAATGATCGCTCTTACGAAGCAGGATAACCAGTTTTACTTGATCATGCATGCTAGAGATGGTGAGGACTCGACCATATTTGGTAATCTGATTGACCAGCAGCCAGCTACGGAGCATGAACGTATCCCTGTGTCAGGTCCAGTAGTTAAACTAAAAGCATTCGGAAATTTTGAGAACAATCTGGATGAGTGTTCTTTTGCCTACTTCAATGGGACGGAATGGAGAGATATCGGGATTGTCCATAAGATGATATATAAACTGGATCATTTTATGGGTTGCCGAACGGGGTTGTTTGTATATTCAACCCAAATGGTTGGAGGAACAGCTGACTTTTCGAATTTCGAATATTGTGTGATTAATCCGGAAGAGAAACAATGAACATATGTAAAAGCCGCCCAACGGCGGCTTTTCGTATTCAATAATTACAAGTTGTTGTACAATGATATGGATTCAAAGTTGACAGAGAGAAAAGAGTTGTTCAAACCGAACTGGGGGCATGTCGTCATGTATAAGAGATGTCTGGACATAACAAAATGGACCTTTATTCTGTTCCTTGCTGTGTCGATACCAGCAGGTCATACCGATGGAAATTCCAAACAACATCATTCGCAGCCAGATGGGCAGCAGATCCAACTTCCCGCGTTATATGAGAAATATTCTCCTCCCATAGTAGTCTCTTTTGTCAGGGAAACCGGAGATGACCTTGAGCGTATGATTAGCCAGTTGCCTGGGGAGACGATGCTGGATAATCGCTGGACTCGTTTGTATGAGAAGGAGCTAGGAATTCAGATTCACTACGACTGGATTGCTAATGGAGATGTGTACAATCAGAAATTGGGTGTATCCCTTGCTGCAGGACGTTTCCCTGATGTGGTCAAAGTAAATCCATATCAACTTAGACAACTGAGCAACGCTGGATTGATTGAAGATCTAACCCGTGTGTACCAAGAGTATGCTTCACCACTTACGAAGAGTATATTAGAGGCAGAGGGAACAGGAGCATTTGATGCGGCAACCATTGACGGCAAATTGATGGCTATTCCCGAATCTTCTTCCTCTATTGAGACTGCACAATATCTGTGGATTAGAACCGATTGGTTGGAGAATCTGGGGCTGCGGCCACCTGAAACGATGGAAGACCTTCTTGAGATTTCGAAAGCGTTTACAGAAGGAGATCCAGACGGAAACGGAGAGCAGGATACGTACGGACTTGCGCTAACGAACCATCTATGGGATCCAGTTATGGGAGCTGCAGGACTGATGTCAGGCTACGGTGCCTATCCTACGATATGGGTTAAAGATGCGGAAGGAAAACTCACTTATGGAGGTATCCAGCCTGAAGTCCGAGAGGCTCTGAAGGCATTGCAAACGATGTATCGTGAAGGCCAGCTTGATCCGGATTTTGGCTATAAGAGTGGGAGCAAGGCGTCTAGAATGGTTCAGGATGGAAAGATAGGGATGCTCTACGGGGAACAGTGGACATCCTTTATGCTTCAGACCACCCGTGAAACGGATAACGATGTAGAATGGCAGGCATATCCCATTGTTGCAAAGTCTGACCAGAGTCTGTTTGTTCCGCTACGTTCCAACACTGGTCAATACTTTGCTGTAAAAAAAGGCTTCTCTAATCCAGAGGTCGTGGTTAAGCTCATGAATCTGCATCTGGACATCAACTGGGGGGATCAGGCACAGTATGAAACATACTACAATGATGACTCCAAAGCGGTGTGGATGCTTTCACCGGTGACTCCTTTTCCCGGTAATAAAAATATAGATGCTTACAAACAAATTCGGGATGCCAGAATTACAGGGGACTACTCTGCTCTGCAGAATGAAGCTCTCGCCATTCACAAACGAATTGTAGCCTATGATGTGAACCATGTAGAGAGCGGCTGGGGCTGGAAACAAACCTATGGGCCTTCGGGTGCTTTTAGCATTGCAGATTCTTATGAACAAAACGGTCAACTTCTCTATGACCAGTTCACTGGCGGCATTACGGATACCATGGTTGATCGACAAATCATTCTTCGAGATCTTCAGCTTGAAGCCTATATGAACATTATTCTAGGCAGGTCGATCGATGAGTTCGATCAATTCGTAGAGAACTGGCGCAAGCTGGGGGGAGATCAGATCACATCGGAAGTTAACGCGTGGTTTCGCACCAGCAAGCCAAAGGAATACTAATGTTCACTTTATTCATACAAGGAACCAACTCAGCCTTTGGCATTGGAGGTGAACGTATTGATCAAGATCCCTGCTAGATCATGGCTTAATAGTATATTTGCGCGATTAATAATTACCTATCTGGTATTCGTGCTTCCACTTATTCTTCTTGGAGTGTATCTGTATCATTGGAGTTACGACAATGCAAGCCAGGAAATATCGTTGTCAACGGAGAGACGGTTGAACCAATATGTCGTGGAATTGAACAGAGAGATGGAATGGATGGAATTACAGCAGTTTGATATCGTTGAGGATCGAAAATTGAATCGTCTGGCGATTCTCTGGGATATGATGGATCAGGTTGAGCGGCGTGATACATTAAATTACCTGACCGAACGACTCGCTTCATTTAAGAACAGCACTGCTTATATCAAAAACGTTCATGTACATATCCCTTCTGTCGGCAAAAGTATATCCGCGATCCAAGGCATCGACGATTTCAATAAAAGTTCTTACCTATACTTCGGTTCAAGCATGCAAGGAAAAGGGACACGTTTCACGGTGAAGGAGGACACCCTGAACCTCAGTGCCGTCAGGCTGACCGGCACGAGGGGAGAGCCCCCGCTTTTTGTCATTCAAGTGGAGCTGGACACAAATCATTTTCAAAATGAACTCACACGACTTAATCTGTACCCGGAGAGTTCGACTTTCCTGATTGAGGACAAAACGGGGCATGCCATCACAGATAACCATCAAGCTAGTGTTATTCTCGCGAATTACCGTGAGCACAGTATAAAAGGTACACTGGATGGCTTTCGGATGAAGGTGGGGGACACCATGTATCATGTGAGTCAGTTGCATATGGACACCCTTGGCTTATCCGTAGCTACATATCTACCCGAGGCCATTGTCACCAAACCGCTTAGCAAGTTCTATCATTGGGCTTGGCTGTTTGCAATTACATCATTTGTTGCCATCACGGCGTATCTGTATTCTAGCTACAAGTTGATTCATATTCCGTTACTGTTATTGGTGAAAAGATTCAAAAAAATGGAGGGAGGCATGCTTGATGTTCCCATCGCGCATAATCGAAAGGACGAATTCGGCTTCCTCTACACCCGTTTCAACCTCATGATTGAAAATCTTCAATCCCTGATCGACCGGGATTTCAAGAAAACATTGATGATGCAGCGGGCCGAGTTGAAACAGCTCCAATCCCAGATTAATCCTCATTTTCTGTACAACAGCTTCTTTATTCTGAATTCACTGGCAAGAACAGGGGAAACAGAGCGTATTGAGCAGTTTACTAACATGCTTGGCGAATATTTCAGGTTCATCACCCGGAATGAAACCGATCATGTGAAGTTGAAAGTGGAAGTGGAGCATTCACGAATCTATACAGAGATTCAACAATTACGATTCTCCAGACGAATCAAAGTTGATTTTGGGTCACTCCCTGCTGAGATGGAACATATTCACGTTCCCAGACTCATTATTCAACCGATTATTGAGAATGCATATGAACACAGCCTTGAAAAGAATACGGCCTCCGGTCTTCTAATTATCGGGTTTACTATGGAAGGTTCATATGCCGAGATTACCGTAGAGGATAATGGAAGCGAGTTGGATGAGCAACATATTGAAGCTCTTCAGCAACGCTTGCATAAGGACGGAGGTACGGATGAAATGACCGCGTTAATAAATATCCATCGACGTCTGGTCCTGACGTATGGAGAAGGAAGTGGTCTTTTCCTATCCAGAAGTAAATTGCAAGGATTAAAAGTCACAATTCGAATCCAGTGGAAAGAAGGAGAGAACGAATGTATCGACTTTTGATTGTAGATGACGAGGAGATTATTACGGATAGTCTCTATGAAACTTTCGCCAGACATATACCCGACCAGCTTGATGTATGTAAGGCATACTCTGCTACAGAAGCATTGTCCTGGATGCAGCGTTCTAGAATTGATATTGTTCTAACAGACATTCGCATGCCGGGCATGAGTGGCTTGGAACTGACAGAGCGAATTCAAGCCAGTTGGCCGAATTGTCGCGTCATTTTTCTGACAGGACATAGCGATTTTGATTATGCCTATCAAGCTTTTCAGATGGCCAATGTACGTTACTTGCTCAAAACGGAAGGTTATGACAAGGTGATGTCTGTTGTCGAAGATGTGATGGAAGAGATCCGGCAAAGTCACAGCATGCTTGAATTGTTGGAACATTCTCATCAAGTCAACTCTCAGCTTGCACGGATTCAACAAAAAGAGTACTTGCGGAAGCTGCTTCAAGATTGTACAGCAGTTATGGCTTCTACTAATGATATGCAGGACGAATTATTCAAAAGAGATATCAGATTACAGATAAACTCGCCGATTTATCTCATACTGGGTCGGTTCAATAATCCGCCAGAAAAAGGTTCGGACCTCACAGAAGTCCAGGAATCTGTTCGCATTATCGGTTCTTCTCTAATGCATGATCGAACAGCGTACGTCAGTGTAACGGACCATTATGGAGATACAATCTGGTTGATTCAGCCCAAGCAGGAAGAAGAGATGTCCAATGATAAACTTGTACGGTTTCTAGAAGGCACACTGGAACTGGTACAGGAAGCTTGCATGGTATCTCTTGGCGTATCCATTGCATTCTCATTAAGCAGTCAAAGCTGCGAATGGTCCGAGTTAACCAAACAATATGAACGTCTGAGATTACTCCAGTGGATGAAAATAGGGGATGGCGTATCCATGGTGCTCACGGATCATCGCAATGACCTCTCATCTGATGTACCCAAAGAATCCATGCGTATCTCAAACCGGATTGAGATTATGTCAGGATATTTGGAAACGGGGCGAATTCAGCCTTTTTACGATATATTTGAGGAACTTGCAGGCGAATTGTTGCAGCAGGAGATTACGATGGAACGTGCAATGGAAACCTACTATAATCTGGCTTTATTATTACATTCGACAATCAATCGGTGGGGTCTTCAACAGAAGATTCCTGATCAACGAAGTTTGCTGCATTTAGGGGAGTATACATGCATGAAGGATGCAGTTCAATTTTTGTATCGTGCTGCCGATGAATTAGTCCGGTACAAGAGGTCCAATGAACAGGAACGCGCTAACGTTGTCATTCATTCTTTATGCAGTTACATCAAGGATAACCTTGAGAAAGATCTTTCTTTAGTAAGATTGGCTGAACTTCATCATTTCAATCCATCCTATCTATCCCGATTCTTTAAGCAGGAAATGGGAATTAACCTGTCCGAGTTCATTGACGACTGCCGAATAAGAAGAGCCAAAGAATTGCTTCAGAACCCGAATTTTATGGTACGTGAGGTCGCACTCCAAGTGGGATACGAGGCAGCACATTCGTTTACCCGACTTTTTAAGAAAATAACGGGAATGACCCCCCAAGAATACCGGGAATCCCTTTTGGTACGTTAATTGTGAATTCTCAGGAATTGGCTAGCTCAAATAACCACAAAAAACGCAGGGAGAACATCTCCTGCGTTTTTCTGTAGTTATTTAACAAACATAGCACATCGGCAATCCACCCTAGGCCGTGTGGATTTTTTGTCGTCTATAAGCATTAGGACTCGATCCGGCGTACGCTTTGAACTTTTTATAGAACCAATCAATATCCTTATAACCTACCTCAATCGCTATCTCATATATTCGCAGATTCGTGGAAGACAGCAGTTGCTGTGCCTTTTCCATACGTTGCTGGAGCATATAATCATTGAAAGACATCTTCTCTTCCAGTTTGAACTTCTGCCCAAGGTAGGCACAGTTAAAATGAAGCATATCAGAGATCTTCTTCAGCGTGATTTCATCACTCAGATGATCCCGTACATAGGCTTTGACGATACGAATCACATGACTGGAGTGCATGGGTTTACCATTCATTTGAACAGGCGTTTTGAAGAACGACGACGTTTTGTGTGCCGGATCGGTTTCAAGGTGGGATCGAAGTCCGTGCAGACTGTTAAGTAAAGAAGAGGGACTAACAGGATACGGTAGATAATCATTCACCTGATACGTAAGGGCTTTGCGTACGAACCTGAAGTGATCTCTTCCACCCATCAGGAGGATGGGGATCTGACTTTTCTTTCGAATCTCGTTGCATAACCAGAGCCCCGCGGTATCGAACCTCTCTGTATGTACCATAACAAGGGAAAAGTCTCGTTCTGACAATGCGGTCAAAGCTTCGGACGATGAGAACACACAATTTGCGATAGTATATTGAGCTTTGCTCCGTAGCAACATCTGTTGCAACTCTCCGCACAAACGACGGCTGAAATCCACAAGTAAAATATCATACATGAAGCAATACCTCACCTTCTGCTGAATTGTAATCCGCCAGATTAAACTCAATGATGACTTAATTTCATTATGGTAATAAAAGAAAGCGCATACAATGTGCATATTTTTGTAGAGAGTGCATTTCTTTACCAATTGGAACCCAGAATGCAATTTGTACGCACAAAATCATGGAAATCTATATTCAGCCGGGGTAAACACCTGTATTTTGGCAGGTTGTTTGCGCTTTCATTTGGGCGATACACTGTGAGAGCAAAAGACAATCAGGGGGGAAGACGATGAGAAAAAACAAGTTCATGCTACTGAGCCTGGTATTCGCGGTTTTGTTGGTGATTGCTGCATGCAGTTCTGCACCTACCGCTCAACCCGAGCCGGAAAAGACAACACCACAGGAGGAACAAACACCCGTAGAAACCGAGCCAAAGAATGAAAACTCTACGCCAGAAATGGACTTTGACATGGGCGGCAGAACGATCAAAGTTGTTGCTTGGTGGGACATGGAAATACAGGGGAACAACCCGGACAACATTCAACGCCTTGAGAATCTCGAAGCGCTGAAGAAAAAACACAACTTTAATATTGAATACGTTTCCATTGATTTCGGCGAATATCAGGAGAAGGTGGTTGCTTCGCTGATGGCAGGGGAACCACTTGGTGATTTGGTGAGATTGGGCAAAAACTATGCCATTCCCGCATTGACCAAACAGGATCTCTTGTGGCCAGTGGATGATTATATTAAAAACGACAAAGTATTCAATCAGAAAACAACAAAGGAATATATGCAATATGAAGGCAAAGGTTACGGCTTTACCGAGGACCAGTCTTCTTTTATCAACGGAATTTTCTATAATCGTACCCTCATGCAGGAGCTGGGCTTGAAGCCATTACAGGAATATGTGGATGCTGATGAATGGAACTGGGATACATTCCTCAGCGTTGCCAAACAAGCGAACAAGGATCGCAACAACGATGGCAAGCTGGACACTTGGGGACTCGCTCAGACGGGATTGCTTGAACCGATTCTGTATTCGAATGAAGCTTCCCTGACCCTAGAGGATAAGCAGAACCTGGAAGATCCCAAAACGAAGGAAGCGCTGAATTTCCTGTCCAAACTGGCTACGGAAAAGGTCGGCAGAGCTTCTGAAGGCGGCGACTGGACTGAGCCGTCCACGTTCTTCCGTCAAGGCAATACGTTGATGTATTCAGGTGCCATGTACGAGGTTGAAGGCATTATGACAGACATGAAGGATTACGATATCGGTTTTGTACCATTCCCTAAAGGTCCAAGTGCATCAGCGTATCACTCTGGAGAGTCCCGTTACCAGGCTATAACGATTCCTAAAGCAGTAGAGAATCCGGAACAACTGATGTACATCTGGGAGAAAATTAATGAGATCGATTCGATCTATGAGTATCCGGGCCAATCCACACTGGAGACACATCTGACCGATGAAGCAGATATCAACAACGCCAGAGAGGTTGCAGAAGGCATGCTGGTTCTCGACCATAACACATTCCCGTCCTTGCCTTTCTGGGACTTTGATGGAGAGCTCAAAGAAGGAGTATCTGTATCTACGCTGATTGAGAAATACAAGGCACCTTTCCAGGCTGCGATTGATGAGGTATACAAATAAGCATCATGACACACGGGCAGAACGCACCAGTGATGGTGCGGGCTGTCCGGGTTAGTCAATCGTCCAGTTCTCGCAACGCTTAGAGGAAAGGGGATACATTCGAACATGCGGTCACGTAAGAAAAAGGGACTAATCTTGGTGCTTGTCCTGGCCCTGGTACTCTCCATATGGACGCTATATCCATCGCGGGATCGTTATCCGGGGACGGTACATGCGCTTGAGGACTTTGACGCAGTATCGGCAACCGAGGATTCATTCAGTTATGACCATTATCTGACTACTCATGCCAATGCGGCTAAACCCGAGAAAACAATACGCATTGAAGGCGAATCTTATGTTCAGGCAACTGACGGGGAATTCGAGGTCGTGCAAGGTTATGCCGGACTGGATGGGAGCGCTGTAATTACGCCGGAAACTGGAACCATTCGTTGGGATGTTCCCGTTCAAATGAGCGGTTTGTACAATATTCGCATTCACTATTACCCTGTAGAGGGTAAAAGCTCGGGTATTGAACGCAGACTCGAGGTGAATGGGGAGGTTCCTTTTAGAGGGGCCGATGTTCTCTTGTTTGACAGGGTGTGGGGGAATCGCGAGGATAACGTTCGTCGTGACGATCGGGATAACGATCTCAGGCCAAGACAAGTGGAACAGCCCGAGTGGCAGTTGACTTCCTTCAAGGATAGCGGAGGCTATTTCGAGGAGCCCTTTCAGTTTTATTTTGAAAAAGGTAACCCGCAGTTATCGCTCACTTCATTAAGAGAAAGTATGGCGATTGATTATATTGAGCTGTATCAGGAAGGGGAGATCCCGACCTATGCAGAGCTTGAGGCAACTTATGCCTCACAGGGGCTGAAACCAGCGGCTCCAGTCATGCTGAAAGTACAAGGGGAACAAGCAGTCAGCAAGTCTTCACCTACACTGGCACCCATCTCGGATCGTTCGAGCCCATCGCTAGAACCTTATGATGTGTCCAAAATTCGCATGAATGCGATCGGGGGCATCAACTGGAAGCTGCCGGGTGAATGGATCGAATGGGAAATCGACGTGCCTGAAGACGGATTGTATCAAATCGTGTTAAAGGTAAAACAGGATCAATTGCGCGGTATTTACGCAACCCGCAGTCTGACGATCAACGGCGAGGTTCCGTTTAAAGAAATGAAACGCATTCGTTTCAACTACAGCCCATCCTGGCAAACTCAGGTGCTGGGGGCGGCAGAAAATCAGCCTTACCAGTTTCATCTGGATAAAGGGAAACACCGGATTCGAATGACGGTAACGCTAGGCGACATCGCTCCTCTGCTTCGTACCGTGGAATCCAGCGTGCTGGAATTGAATGAGATGTATCGCAAAATCCTGATGATCACCTCCAACAGCCCCGATCCGCTTCGGGATTATCAGTTGGAACAACGCATCCCGGAGATGACGGAAGTCTTTGAACGACAGGCAGACACGCTCCGTTCTGTAGCGGATTATCTGGAAAAGGCAACGGGTGAGCAAAGTGATAAAGTTGCCGTGCTTCACGCCATGGTCATGCAGCTTGAAGATATGGCGGCCAAGCCGGAGACCGTTCCTAAACGACTGGATACGTTCAAAATTAACGTAGGTGGCCTGGGTACCTGGATATTGTCAGTACGTGAACAGCCGATCACTCTGGATTACCTCGTCGTGTCTCCGCCGGGTGAAGCCTTGCCAGATGCGGAAGCGACGGCCATTCAGCAGGTGAAACATGAGCTGGGTGCATACGTGGCTTCGTATACCGAAGATTACGACAGCATCGGTAACGTGGAGCAAAAAAAGGATTCCATTACTGTATGGATCACGACTGGACGGGATCAGGCTCAGGTATTGAAAGGCATGATCGATGATTCGTTTACTCCGGATACGGATGTATCCGTGCAGCTGCGTCTCGTGCCGCCCAACATATTGCTTCCCGCAACGCTTGCAGGTGAAGGACCCGACATTGCCATGCAAATGGGTGAAGACATCCCTGTAAACTATGCGATGAGAAGTGCGGCAGCGGATTTGAGCAAATTCCCCGACTTCGAGGAAATTGCGGGTCGGTTCCGTGAAAGCGGGTTGACACCATACCGGTATAACGACGGTGTGTATGCCCTCCCGGAACAGCAACATTTTCCGATGCTCTTTTACCGCAAAGATATCCTGAACGAATTGGGACTGGAACCGCCGAAAACGTGGCAGGACGTGTATAACGCCATTGCTGTGCTGCAAAAGCATAATATGGAGTTTTATCTGCCCATCGAGGATACACTGAACAACGCAAACCTTGTGCCGAACTCGACTTTTGCGATGCTGCTGTACCAGAATGATGGCACCTTCTATACGGAAGATCAGAAGAAGAGTGCCCTTGATTCGGAAATTTCGATGGATGCGTTTAAACGCTGGACACAATTCTATACCAATTATAAATTCCCGCTTAAAGCGGACTTTCCAAACCGCTTCCGTACCGGTGAGATGCCGATTGGAATTGCGGACTATACAACCTATAACATGTTGACAGTTTTGGCTCCGGAAATTCGCAATCTCTGGGACTTTACCATTGTTCCTGGTACGCAGCTTCCGGACGGTTCCATCAGGCATGAGGTGGCCAGCGCAACAAGCGCGGTAATGATGCTTGAGAACGCCAGCAACAAGGAAGCTTCATGGAAGTTCATGAAATGGTGGACTGACGAGCAGACCCAGATTGAATACGGACGAGAAATGGAAGGTCTGATGGGGGCGGCAGCCCGTTACCCAACAGCCAACATTGAAGCTTTGAAACAGCTTCCTTGGCCCGTCAAGGATTATGAAAATCTGGAGAAGCAATGGAAATGGGTACAGGGGATCCCGCAGCTTCCTGGAGGTTATTTCACGGGACGGCATCTGGATAACGCTTTCCGTAAGGTGGTCAATGCGAATGAAAATCCGCGTGAAGCCTTATCGGACTATGTTCTGTACATTGATGATGAAATTGAGTTGAAGCGTAAGGAATTTAATCTGAAATAGAGGAAAGGGAGGGTAACGGTTGCAAGCTAAAACAACCAAGACAGCCGCCGCTCCTGCCGTCCATACCCGCCAGGTCGGCTGGTGGTCCCTTTTGAGAAGGGATCTGTATCTCAGCAGGCATTATTATGTGTTGATGGCACCGTTTATGCTGATTTTTTTCATGTTTACTGTCATCCCGGTCGGCATTTCACTGGGGCTCAGCTTTTTTCACTTCAACATGCTGGAGCTGCCGCGATTTGTCGGGTGGCAAAATTATTCCCGGCTTTTCCTGAATGACGACGTATTCCTGATCGCGCTCAAAAACACACTGCTTTTTGCCGTAATCACGGGTCCGCTCAGTTATATCGCCTGCTTTTTGTTTGCATGGATCATCAACGAGCTATCTCCCAAAATTCGAGCGGTCATGACGCTGGTGTTCTATGCCCCCTCCATATCGGGAAATGTCTTCTTCATCTGGCTGATCATCTTCTCAGGTGACAGCTACGGGTATATGAATGGCTTCCTGATGCGCCTTGGTGTCACACTGGAGCCGATCCAATGGCTTGCAGATGAGAAGTACGTGCTCGCGATTGTCATTATTGTACAGCTGTGGCTCAGCCTCGGAACCAGCTTCCTGGCCTTTATTGCTGGACTTCAGACCATCGATCGTTCTCTGGTTGAAGCAGGCACCGTGGACGGGATCAAGAATCGCTGGCAGGAACTCTGGTACATCACCCTGCCTTCGATGAGACCGCAACTGATGTTTGGTGCGGTGATGCAGATTACGGCTTCATTCGCAGTGGCCGAGATATCGATTGCATTGGCCGGTTTCCCAAGTGTCAACTATGCAGCTCACACCGTCGTCACACATCTGATGGACTTCGGTACAATCCGTTTTGAGATGGGATACGCTTCTGCCATTGCAACCGTGCTGTTTGCGTTGATGCTTGGTACGAACGTTTTGACGCAAAAAATGCTTAGAAAGATAGGTGAATGACAATGACCAGCAAAGTACGTGCCGTGTTTGGCATGCCAAAAAGGCTGAATCGGTCATTTACCGTCAGCCTGATGTTATTTGCACTGCTGGCCGTGTTTGGATCATTTATGGTGCTTCCGCTGATCTATGCTGTCAACAATGCATTCAAACCGCTGGATGAGCTGTTTATTTTTCCGCCACGCTTCTGGGTGAATAACCCGACAACAGAGAATTTTGCCGATCTGATCAACCTTATGGGCAATTCATGGGTGCCGTTATCCCGTTATATTGCTAATACCCTGCTCATTACAATCCTGGGGACGGCAGGACACATCCTTCTTGCATCCGCCGCGGCTTATCCGCTGGCGAAATATCGTTTTCCAGGTTCGAAAGTGTTGTTCACGATTGTCATTCTGTCTCTGATGTTCTCACCGCATGTCACGGCGATTCCAAACTACATGGTCATGTCTTGGCTAGGATGGATTAACACACACGCTTCCATTATCGTGCCATCGCTTGCTTTCTCCCTGGGACTGTTCCTGATGAAACAGTTCATGGAGCAGATTCCCGATGCGTTGCTGGAAGCAGCCAAAATCGACGGAGCCAATGAATATCGCATTTTTTGGAGCATTGTGATGCCGAATGTAAAGCCGGCATGGCTCACGCTCATGATCCTGCAGTTCCCTGCGTTATGGGGGACGGACGGCGGGAGCTTCATTTACAGTGAAAATCTGAAAACGCTGCATTATGCGCTCAGTCAGATTGTACAGGGAGGGATTGCTCGTGCAGGTGTTGGTGCGGCTGTGGCCTTGCTGCTGATGATTGTACCGATCACGCTGTTTATCATCTCCCAGAGCAGTGTCATGCAAACGATGGCCACTTCAGGCATGAAAGAGTAGAAAGGAGGCAGCGAGGTGCGGAGAAGCACATGGAAAAAACGCAAATCGATCATCATGGGCATGATCTGCCTCCTGTTGTTCGTTCAAGAGGCATCCTATGTGAGTGCAGACGGTAAAACGGATGCGTATCATTACTCCTTCTGGGGTGACGCAGTTCCGGCACCAGCGGCATATGAGGCAACAACCATTATCACCGGTAAGAAGCTGAACACGATTCCTATGAAAGAGCCGAGCGACATGCATGTTACCGCCAATCAGCACGTCTTTGTGCTTGATTCGGGCAATGGCCGCATTATAGAGATGGATCGCAACCTCAAGCTGGTACGGACGATTGATTCATTTAAGCAGGAAGGCAAGGAAGATCATTTTAAAAATCCGCAGGGGTTGTACGTTAGCGATCAAGGTCATCTGCTGGTCGCCGATTCGGATAATCATCGAGTCGTACATTTGGATGAAAAAGGCACGCTGGTCAAGATTGTCGCAGAGCCCAAATCGGACCTGTTAAAAGCGGATTTTCAATTCAAACCTATGCGTGTTGTTATGGACAAGGGGGAACGTATCTACGTCATGGCCGAAGGCGTATTTGATGGATTCATGGAGTTCAGCGCCGACGGTACGTTCTCGTCGTTTATTGGAGCAAACAGAGTTCAGGTAGACCCGGTGGAGTATCTATGGAAACGCTTCGCCACACGTGAGCAGCGCAGTCAGATGGTTATGTTCACTCCGACGGAATTTACCAATCTGGATATGGATGAAGAAGGCTTCATCTACGCGACTAGCGGGGATCGGGGCAAAGATCCGGTCAAGAAGCTGAATGCACAGGGCACAGACATTTTGCGAAGAGAAGGCTATCAGACCCCGCAAGGTGATATGGTGTATACCCAGGAAGCCGGGCCATCCCGTCTGATTGATGTGGACGTGGGGGACAGTGACATGTATTCCGTACTGGATTCCAGCAAGGGCCGAATCTTCACCTACAATGGAGACGGGTATCTGCTCCATATTTTTGGCGGCATCGGAAACCGCCTGGGCCAGTTTAATACACCTGTTGCGCTGGAACGTGCGGGAGACCGGATGTTGGTTCTGGATAAAGCGCTTGGCGAAATCACCGTCTTTCAGACAACTGAATATGGACGAACGCTCCATGAAGCAGTTCGCAGTTATTATAACGGTGACGAGGAGCAGTCCAGTGTACTGTTTGCTAAAGTTGCCGAGATGAACGCCAATCTGGAATATGCTTATGCGGGAATCGGCAAAGCACTGCTTCGTCAGAAGGAATACGGCGAATCTGCGAAATACTTTAAGCGCAGTATGGAACCTAAAGGTTATTCCAAAGCTTTTCTTTTGTATCGCAAAGAGCTGATGCGTGAGCATTTTTCATGGATGATGTCCGGTTTATTCCTGGCTGTCGCTGCGTTTGTTACCGTCATCATCGTTCGCAGGCAGAAAAGGAGGACAACGAATGCAGGCATCAAGTAAACAGTTATATCAGTACCCGCTGCATCTGATCTTCCATCCGTTTGACGGATACTGGGAATTAAAATATGAGCGCAACCAGAGGAACTCACTGTTGATTGCTTTCATGATTCTGGTACTGCTGGTCATCACTAAAATTTTACATGCCCAATACAGCGGTTTTCTGATTAATCTCAGTAATCCCAAATACCTGAACAGTCTGCTCGAAATGGTATATGTGATCGTACCGGTCCTCTTCTGGTGTGTGGCTAACTGGTCGTTAACCACCTTGATGGACGGGGAAGGCAAGTTTTCTGAAATTTTTATGTCAACCTGTTTTGCACTGGTGCCCCTTTTCCTAATCCATTTTCCGTGGATCTGGCTGAGTCTTGTGATCTCTGCACAAGAAACTGCCTTTTATTATTTCTCCAATGCACTCGCCGTCGCCTGGACGGTGTACCTGTTATTTGTGGGAAATATGACGGTTCATCAGTACACACCAGCCAAAACGATACTCACGATGCTATTGACACTTGTAGCTATGGCCTTTATGGCATTTCTGTGCCTCTTGTTCTTTAGCCTTGTACAGCAGATTGTATCGTTTGTCGTAACCATCTATCAGGAATTAGTGCTTCGGGGCTAAGGGAGGAGGAGAATGTGATGAAATATGCCGTAGCCAAAAAAATAACAGGAATGCTGCTCGCGGGCAGTCTGCTGCTCAGCGGATGTCAGTTCTCGTCAGCACCACTGACCAACCAGGCGGTATCTGCCGCAGATCAAACGGACGTTCCCTCCCTGCCTCCCGGAGAAAAACTGAAATCATCTTTCAGTAATACCCGCCTTCCAGGCATGATTGGCATTGCACAGAATGATCAGCTTCAGCTGTTCATTCACGAAGAGACTGCCGAGATTGCAGTGATTCACATGCAGAGCGGGCAGATCTGGCGCAGCAATCCTGCAGATCGTGAACAGGATGGAATTGCCGCAGGGATAAACAAAGACCTGTTGTCTTCACAAACCAAGCTCAGTTTCTTCAATAGTCTGGGTCAGAGTAGCACGGTGAATTCTTTCACGGACAGTGCCGCACACAAGCAGATCAGCTTCGAGTCACTGCCAAACGGCGTACGGGTGAATTACCAGTTTGGCAGCACCGAGCGATCCATTGAAGATTTGCCGATGAAGATCAGCAAAGAGCGTTTTGAGCAAAAGCTGCTTGCACAGTTGGATAAGACCGGGCAGCGGGCCTTGAAGGTCGGATATGCAGAGGACAAAGAAGAAGGTACTTACGTCCGGATTGATAAGGCGATGCAGGGACTTCAGTTGTCCCGAGCGTTGAAAGCTTTTGACACAGCTGGTTACACACCAGAGGACCTGGCTCAGGATCATGCCGAGTTCGGCATTGAACAGGAACGTAGCGGACCGCGGTTGTTCATGATCACGATGGAATATGAGCTGGATGGAGAGGATCTGTTAGTTCGTGTTCCTTCATCAGGCATTCATTTTCCGGAGGAATATCCGATCAATAACATATCCATACTGGAGTATTTTGGTGCCGGAGGATTGAATGAAGAAGGCTCCATGCTGGTGCCGGACGGATCGGGGGCTCTTATCCATTTTAATAATGGGAAGTTGCAGTATCCTGCCTATCAACAAGATATTTACGGACCGGATATGACGATGAAACTGCGGGAAGCAAGCTCGAATGAAGCCAAAGCCCGATTGCCGGTGTTTGGACTTATTCGGAAAGAGGGGGCGTTCCTGGGTATTGTTGAGGAAGGGGATGCCGTTGCCGTTGTGAATGCCGATATCAGCGGCAAACTAAACAGTTATAACAACGTATATCCAAGCTTCTATGTTGTGAACAAGAGCGATGTGACACTTCAGGCAAGCGATATGGTTCGTACACTTCCGAAATTTCAGAAGAATCCGACCGTGTCCGACTTTGCCGTTCGATACGCTTTTGTAGGGGCGGATAAGGCCTCGTACTCCGGGCTTGCCTCTCTTTATCGGGATTATCTGATGCAAAATGGCGGACTTCCCGAGCTGAGCGCCAGTAAGGATCAGAATGATGTTCCGTTTTATCTGCAACTGTTCGGTGCCATGACAACAAGCCAGCATATGTTGGGCATACCGTACGATTCAACGGAGGCTCTGACGACGTTTGATGAAGCCAAAAACATTCTCACCACCTTGAAGGAGAAGAAGGTATCCAATATACAGGTTCGCTATGCCGGGTGGTTTAACGGAGGGCTTTATCATAGGATGCCCGATTCCATTCACGTGGACGGTGCCGTGGGTGGCAAAAAGGGATTGCGGGAATTCAGTGCATTCACCAAAGAAGCAGGCATCGGCTTTTATCCGGATATTGCTCTGATAAATGTGTTATCCAAAAAAGGATTTAAACCGTCTAAAGAAGCTTCCCGAACCTTAACCCAGGAACCGGCGGTTATGTATCCGATGAACCAGGCCATACAGCGTCGTGACAGGGATCGTTCACCTTCCTATGTGCTGTCGCCCAACTTGCTGGAGAACGTGACGGCAGAGATGCTGGATGAACTCAAGTCTCTTCAAAAAGATGAACTTTCGTTGAGTCTGAATGACCTGGCCGCTCAGCTGAACAGCGACATGAATCCGAAAAAGTTGGTGGATCGAACGGAAGCACTGGGCTCTGTCAAGAAAGCACTTGAACAGATCAAACAGCAGGTAGGCCCTGTCGTTGCGGAAGGCGGAAACGCTTACGCACTGCCATATGTAACCGGGTTGACAGATGCTCCAATGAATAGCAGCCGTTTCAAGCTGGAGGATGAAGAGATTCCATTCTATCAGCTCGTTGTACACGGCAGCATTAGTTATACAGGCATTCCATACAATCTTTCTACTTATACGGACGCAAGACAGTATGTATTGAAGTTGATTGAATATGGAGCGAGCCCTTACTTTGCCTGGTTCAATGCACCAAACCATGTTGTGAAAGAAACAGATTATGATCAACTCTATGCGGCGAATTACGAACAATGGATGGATCTGGCTGCTGACATCTACAATGAGGTCAACGACGTAAACCAGTCATTTACGGGACGTTCCATGATGTCTCATGAATCCATTGAAGAAGGCGTGTTCCGGACCATGTATGAAGGCGGCGGATTCGTAATCGTCAATTATAACGACTTCCCTGTAGATGTTGACAACGTTACAGTGGAAGCCCAAAGCTATGTGACTGGTGGTGAGCAGCTCTGAAGACGCTCCTGAAATGGAAATGGGGAAGTCGTACGTATGCTCAGCAGAAAGCCATGTGGGGCGTAATTTACGTGCTCCCCTGGCTCATAGGTTTTGTGTTATTTTTCTTCATTCCGCTGTTAGCCTCTCTGCGATACAGCATGAGTACAATTCAGGCCAACGCGGAAGGCATAGCGATTCAGTTCACCGGTGTCGCTAATTACCTTCAGGCGCTAACCGTCAATACGAGCTTCAACCGTGCGTTAATCGAGGCAATCACAGACGTACTCATCAACGTACCTCTGATCGTTATATTCAGTCTGTTCCTCGCTGTCATCCTGAATCAGAAGTTCAGGGGCCGGGCTGTTGCCCGGTCGATCTTCTTCCTGCCCGTTATTCTGGCATCGGGAGTAATTATGACGCTGGAGAGCACCAGTCTGATTGAAGCGGTGAACCAGAGCAGTACAGGCGGCAGTTCACTCGGGACATTTGAACTCGAAAATCTGATGGTTAATGCCGGAGTAAGCGACTGGATCGTTACGTACCTGAGCAGCGCCGTAGATCGGATCTATCAGATCGTCAGTCAATCCGGTGTACAGATTTTGATCTTTTTGGCAGGCATCCAGACAATCTCCCCTCAGCTGTATGAGGCTTCGAAGATGGAAGGAGCTACGGGTTATGAAGCATTCTGGAAAATTACATTTCCGATGGTCAGCCCGCTGATTTTTGTCAATGCGATCTATACAATAATCGATTCGTTTGCCAATAACGCCATGACAGAACTGATCCGGGATACCGGCTTCGTCAAGTTCGACTTTGGTTTAAGCTCCGCCATGGCATGGGTCTACTTCCTGGCCATTGCCATCATTCTCGTTATCGTATCCATCATCTTCTCGAAGCGTGTCTTCTATCAAGATTAGAAAGGGGGGTGCTCTACGTGACAACTTCACGATTATTATCGCTGGAGCATTGGAAAGGCTGGCTGTGGGCCATGATCCGGTTTGTCCTGATTACCGGGCTGTCCTTCGTTATCCTGTTTCCCATATTCCAGAAGGTGTCAACGTCTATCAAGGATAAAGGCGATCTGTATTCCGCAGTGGTCGTGTGGATCCCGCAGAACTTCTCCATCGACAATTTCAAGCAGGCTATCCGCGTCATGGATTACTGGGCAACGCTGTTTAATACATTTGCATTATCTGCAACAACCACACTGCTGACCACTGCATCCTGTGCGCTTGCAGGGTACGGATTCGCCAGACTGAAGTTCAAGGGAAGCAACTGGCTGTTTGCCGGGGTAATCCTGACCATTCTTGTTCCACCGACGACCATTCTGATTCCGGTATACCTGAATCTGAAGAGCTTTGATCTGATGGGACTTATGACGCTTATCACAGGCAAACCGGTTAATCTGCTGAACACCTATTGGCCGTTTATTCTGACCGCGATTACAGCCAATTCACTCAAGGCTGGTTTATACATCTTCATTTTCCGGCAATTCTTCAGAGGTATTCCGAAGGAAGTGGAGGAGGCGGCCTATGTGGACGGTGCGGGCATCGGCCGAACATTCTCAACCATTATGTTACCCAATGCGATTCCGTCCATGGTTACGGTCATGTTGTTTTCGTTCGTATGGCAGTGGAATGACAGCTTCTATACGACAACTTATCTGACTTCGAGTAAAGTCATGTCGACCCAGTTGTCATCTCTTCCTTATAATCTGGCTCAGCAGGTTACTGACGGTGCAGCCTCCCAAGCTGATCCGTTCTATCTGAGCATGATTCAGGATACAGGAATTCTTCTTGCGATTCTGCCTTTGATCGTCATCTATCTGTTTGTACAACGATATTTCGTAGAGAGTGTTGAGCGTACAGGAATCGTCGGTTAAGTTCAATTCACCTGTACCTTTGGCGCGGCGATCAGCCTGGATAAGGAAGGAGGGATTCCATGGAACATTCCACTTGTAAAAAGGGGGCTTGCTGCGATCTTTTGCAAAACTGTTCACTTCAGAACCGCAACCCTTCGCTCCGCAGAATTCCCTTGCTGGTATGGAATGGGTTGCGGGAGCGGGCTCCGACCTGAGCGATATGCTGGTTTAGGAATGCGATGACAGCGTTACTTCGCAGTATAGCAAGGCATTACATCAGAAGAGGAGGAATTATAGTGAAGAAGATTTTGACATCTTTCAAACTTTTAATCATTCTTGCTTTATTGATCACCATTGTTCCATGGGGAGGTAACCGAGCCGAGGCATGGGTGGGCATGCCGATGGGTAAGCTTCACGTTAACGGCAAAAACCTGGTGAACAGCAACAATCAGCCTGTGCTTCTGAACGGTTGGCATCAACCTTCAGGCGCCTACTGGACATATCAGGATAGCAATTATTACCTCAATCTACACGGTAATAACCGTCATGCAGCTACTCTGGCTTATCTGAAGGACATTACCGATACATTTGCGGATACCAGCCCGAAATACGGAAGCAATCATGGCTGGAATATGAATCAGGTACGTCTGTTTATCGACCGTCAGGATATGGGAGATGTGGCTGCTGGTACATATAACTTTGCCGGTGTGCAGACCGTTACGCAAAATGTCATTATTCCGTATATCCAATATGCCAAGAGCAAAGGCGTATATGTGGTCCTGGGACTCGACTTCACATTAAAGGATGATCAGGCAACAACACCTGCCAACCTGCAAAAATTCAATGAAATCTGGGGTTATCTCGCTTCACGCCCGGAGATCAAAAGTGCAGACAACGTTCACTTCGAACTGATCAACGAACCTGTGAAATCCTATGCCAATGGACATTGGGGTGGATACAACGGGGAAAATGACTTTGTGGATCACTGGAATGACCTGCGTAATTTCCAAAATTCCATGATTTCAACAATTCGCAGCAAAGGTGCGGACAATGTCATCTGGGCGGCAGGTCTGGGATACAACCAATTTTACAGCTTAACGGCAAGTCATCCATTGACTGACCCGCTCAACAACTATGGATATGCGGTTCACTGGTACCCTGGTTATGGCGCATATGACAATTTCTCTATCCTGCAAGACCAGTGGAATACCAACGTGAAGGCAGCCGCTGATAAATATCCAATTAACATTACCGAGGTAACTTGGTTCAAAAACAAACCTGGCGATTCTGCTTATTGGAACCTGTTCAATGGCAGCAATGAAGGTTTCGGTACCAATACCAAAACGATCTTCAACGCAGCAGGTAACGTCAGCATTGCAGCACATATGAACGGATTCATTCTAAGTGAAGGACCACGAAGCTCTTTTGCTGATCCAACGGCCGGCCTGAAGTGGGACGGGGATGCTTCACGGAGTGCCATGGGACGATTCCTGTTTAACTGGTACCATGAACGTGCCCAGACTTACCCGGGCAGTGGATCAGGTGGACCAACAACAGGGCTGGTATCCGGTGCAACCTACAAAATTGTAGCCCGGCATTCCAACAAGGTCATTGATGTACCTGGTGGTCTAAACGAGAACAATCTTCAACTCCAGCAGTGGAGCGATCTGGGTGGCAACCCTCAGAAGTGGGTTTTGACCTCGATCGGCAGCGGCAACTATACACTGACAAGTGTGAACTCACCAGACAAAGTCATCGACATTCGCAACGGTACCAACACCAATGGGGAAGTGGTCCAGCTCATGAGCAACCTGAACACTACCGCTCAGCATTTCAAAGTGAATGACCTTGGAAACGGATACTGGAGTATCATCAACGTGAACAGCAACAAAGCGATTGAAGTCGCCAACGCTTCCACGTCGGATGGTGCCAAGTTGCAGCAGAACACCTACACGGGTGCAACAAATCAACAATGGAAATTTGTTGCCGTCAGCAATTAAAAAAACAAAACGTTAAACAGAACCTCTTCAAGCCATTCCTGGTCTTGGGGAGGTTCTTTTGCGTTTATTTTAATCCTTTGGCATGGAGGCCGTGCGAAGGTAAGTTGCAACTATAGTTGTGCACCAAATAGCAGAGAGACATTTATTTTCATGCAAGCATTGTACGCTGTAGTACGAAAATGTACCATAAGAAAGAAGTTGTACCTTCACTAAGAAGAAATGCCCGGTGTATCATAGAACAGCTACCTAATCAAAGAGAAATGTAAGCGCTTGATAAAAAAGGGAGGGTACATATGCAGCTCCTATGGTCCAAATTTTCACCCGTGTTCCGTCGTTTCCTCATTTCCTATCTCGTCATTCTGATGATTCCTCAAATTGCGGGATATGCCTCTTATCGCGCCTCCATTGAAGCGGCCCGCTCCAGCTCCATTGAGAACAGCTACAAGTCGCTGAGTCTCGGCAAAGAGATCATTGAGCGAAATCTTCTTCAAGTCGAAGCCTTTACCAGACAGCTTGCCGTCAATCCGGATTTGCAAAATTTAATTGCTGGTCCGAAGCCGCATGATCTCTACAATGTATATGGTATGAACCGCATGCAGCGCAGTCTCTCCATGTACAGCAGCACCAATGAATACTTGTCCCATTTCTTCATTCACATTCCAAACTACAATGCCATTATCACACCAAGAACCGTATATTATCGTCCAGAACATTATTATGCTGCCAATCAGCTGGACGGTATGTCGTTTGAACAGTGGTATGACCAAATTTTGAAACAGCCGCACTTTAACGAGATCATACCGCTTCGAAACTATAAACGTGAAATTGTCGGTACCGTGCTTGCAGATGTTCCGGCCATCACATTTCTGCAATCTCTTCCTCTGAACAGCTTCAACAAACCGCAAGCGACGATTGGTGTCATGATTGATCAGGATAAGATGGCGAGCCTGACTCAAAATATTGTGGATCAATATGGCGGCTGGACTCTCGTCACCGATGCAGAAGGACAGATCATTTTCTCGCTAGGCATTGGCCAGGCCGAGGCTGAGCAAGTGGCACAAAGTCAGCGGATCGAAGGTAAAGCTGCCGAAACGGAGCAGAATGCGAAGAATGTACAGAATGTGCAGAGCGTTCAGCCTGGAAGTGATGATCGACTGTTGATATCGATTCAATCCAGTCAAAATGGATGGAATTACATGGCAGGCATTCCCGAGAAAGCACTCATGACCAAAGCGGACCAGATTAAACAAGTCACTCTGGCCTTTACTTTGGCAACGATTGCCTTGGGATTGCTGTTCGGGTTGGTTCTGGCTTATCGGAATAGTGCCCCCGTGTACAAACTGTTGGCCACTTTCCGGGAACACATCACCGATTCTCCCGGCAGACGGGGGAATGAATATGATTTCTTGGCAAGCCATATTAACAATCTGATTGCAAATAATGACTCCCTTACAAATGCCATGAATGAGCAGATTCCATTATTGAGAGACGGTTTTATCAAACGGTTGTTAACCGGGGAATTCTATACCTCCACGGAGCTTGAAGTCATCTCATCACAGGCACACATTTCACTTCATAGCAGCAAGGGCTTAGCAGGTTTGGTGAGAGTAAACGGCTATGCTAATCCGGACAGTGAAGAGACAATTCATGAACTGGGCGTCGCGAGGCTTCTCGTCAAGCAGGTACTTGTAGAGTGGAATGCCCAGGTACTGATTACGGATTGGGGAACGGACCAGATTGCTTTTGCTTGCCCATTGGATGCAAATCCACTGAATGAAGCGATGCGAAGATGTGAACAAGAGCTGAATACTTTAATGAAAGTGATCTACAGGGAACATCGGATATCTACAACAATTGGTACAGGTGCAGCGTATGAGGTCTGGAATGATGCAGGTCGCTCATTTGACGAAGCGAAACAAGCCCTGGATTATGGCATTCATATGGGAACAGATCATTTGGTGAGATTTGAAGATACGATGAAGGAAAATGAAATGTTCTATTATCCGATTGAGTCCGAACAGCGCCTGCTGAACACAATCAAAGCCGGGGAGCCAGAAGAGGCGATACGTATTCTGGAGCAATTATTTCTTCGCAATCTGGAGGAGCGGGAACTGTCCTACGAGATGACGCAGCAGTTCATCATGGAGTTGAAAGGGACCTTCCTGAAGCTGGACGAGCCAAAATTCAAGCTGGATGCCTCCCTGCTGGAGGAATATAAAAATCGGGTGACCTCTATTCAGATGACCGAAACGATCGCTGTGCTGCGTGGAAAGTTTAAGCAACTGACAGAAGACATTTGCGGTGACTTCCAGACTAGAAGAGCAGGGGCACATGCGGATACGGTGATCGAAATGATTGAATTTATTCAACAAAGTTATGCGGATGCAAACTTGACGATCTATCGAATTGCCGAGTACATGAGCAAGTCGGAGAAGTATATATCCCAACTGTTCAAAGAACATACGGGAGAAAATCTATCTGATTACGTAGAACATGTGCGCATTGAAGCGGCTTCCAACCTGTTGCAGTCCACTGGTCGCACCATTGACGAGATAGCCGAGGCTACCGGGTATAACAGTGCGCATTCATTCCGACGAGCGTTCAAGCGGGTACGCGGCATTTCGCCAAGCGTGTTTCGGAAAATGGATGGTCATAGCGGTTAATGTAGGCTGTTTACAGAGATATATATTCGTATTATGTACGTTTTCAGTGTAACTGTACCTTTACGCCTCCCCAGAGAAAATCTTATGATTACCCCGAAAGTAAGCGCTACCAATTGTGATGAAGCTCATTATGAATGGGAGCCTTGAATGGGGGGATGATTCTGAGAACAACAATGACAAGTGAATCGAAGTCCGTAGAAAAGACAAGTAAATCGTCTGCCTTGCAGCGAGCATTATCCAGAAGCTGGAGGCGACATTGGCAGCTGTATCTGTTAATCCTGCCACCAATTGCTTACTTTATTATTTTCAAGTATGTACCGATGGTGAATGCGGTGCTGGCGTTTAAAGATTACAACGTCATCAAGGGAATCTGGGGCAGTCCGTGGGCCGGAACCAAGTATTTTGAATTGCTTTTTCAAAATCCGGCATTCATCACACTCATCAAGAACACGCTTTACATTTCGTTTTACAGCCTGATTGTCGGTTTCCCGATTCCTATATTACTGGCACTCGCGCTGAATGAAATCAAAAACATACGATTCAAAAAAATCGTGCAAATGGTGACGTATGCTCCATATTTCATCTCTACCGTAGTAATGGTCTCCATCATTATGCTCTTTCTGTCTCCTCGGTTGGGTATTGTCAATACAATCGCAGGTGCTCTTGGTTTTGAAGCGGTGAATTTTCTCGGAGAGCCCGGACTGTTTCGTTCCATCTACGTATTCTCCGATGTGTGGCAGGGAATGGGATACTCCGCTGTCATATATCTGGCCGCTCTCGCGGGTGTTGATCCATCCCTGTACGAAGCAGCCAAAGTGGACGGAGCCAACCGAATGCAGAAAATCATTAATGTTGATCTGCCTGGACTACTTCCGGCAGCCGTCATCATTCTGATTCTGAGTGTAGGCAACATCATGGCTGTCGGATTCGAAAAAATATATTTGCTGCAAAATCCGCTCAACCTGTCTGCCTCGGAAATCATCTCCACGTATGTCTATAAAATAGGATTGCTGAATGCCAATTACAGCTTCGCTACTGCGGTTGGCTTGTTCAACTCGGTAATTAACCTGGTTTTGCTATTAATCGTAAACGCGGTCGCCAAGCGACTGTCCAACACAAGCTTATGGTAACGGGAGCGAAAGGAGGAGAACTAATTCATGTCTAACACACAAACAGATACCGGTCGTTCCCGAATCAGGAGCAGCAGTACAATCCGCGAATCTTGGGGAGATCGCGTATTTATAACGGTTGTTTATTTCATGCTGACGGTGGTGCTGATCGCCGTGTTGTATCCCTTGATATACATTGTGAGTTCTTCGCTTAGCAGCCCTGCTGCCGTCTCCTCAGGAAAAGTCTGGTTGTGGCCCATTGACCTGACATTCGATGGTTACAAGTCTGTATTAGGCAATGATCAAGTCCTTACGGGGTATGCCAATTCCCTTTTCTACACAGCCTGCGGTACGTTGATCAGCGTGGCTCTGACCATCATGATTGCGTATCCGTTATCCAAAAAGACATTTGTTGGTCGCAGCTCACTAATGATGTTTATCACCTTCACCATGCTGTTTTCGGGCGGCTTGATTCCTACCTACCTGGTGGTCAAAACGATGGGGCTGATTGATACCCGCTGGGCGCTGCTGATTCCTAATGCTATCTGGGTCTGGCAAGTCATCATTGCACGTACATTTTTCCAGAATTCAATACCGGAAGAGCTGTCCGAAGCAGCAGACATCGATGGGTGCAGTGACATCCGTTTTATCTTCAGTGTCATCCTGCCGCTCGCGAAACCAATCATTGCCGTGTTGTCGCTTATGTACGCAGTTGGTCAATGGAATGCATACTTTGACGCTCTCATTTATTTGAAATCACAATCGCTCTACCCGCTACAGCTGATATTGCGCAGCATTCTTATTCTGAACAGCAGTACGGGAAATATGGACGCTTCAGAAATGATCAAACAGCAACAGATGGCTGAACTCATGAAATACTCATTAATTGTCATGGCCAGCCTGCCGGTTCTGATTATCTATCCTTTTGTACAACGATATTTCGTGCAAGGCATGTTGATTGGTTCTGTCAAAGGATAGGTTCATTTTATTATTCATAAGGGAGAGGATTGTATTGAAAAAAGCGGGTTTCATCATTCTTGCCTGTATGCTATTTACCTCGTTGGTTCTTGCCGGATGTTCCAGTTCTGAAAAGGGGAACGGAGAAGGCGGCGATTCGTCAGGCAAGACAGCCATTAATGTGTTTGCACACCAAGGCTCGGACACCAATCTGTCCACCAATAAATTCACGAAGAAAATGGAAGAGAAATTTGATATCCAATTCAACTGGACCACGGTTCCATTCGATGGTGCAGCCGAGAAAAGACAGATTTCACTGGCTTCCGGCGATTATCCGGACTTGTATCTGTTAATACCGTGGGTAGATCGGTTCTCCCAGACAGACTTGTTGAAGTTTGGCCAACAGGGGGTAATATTACCGCTGAATGATCTGATTGAGAAACATGCCCCGAATATTCAAAAAGTGCTTGAAAGCAATGACTATTATCGGGCCATGAATACCGCTCCAGATGGAAATATCTATGGTCTGACAGGTTTGAATGAATGTTTTCACTGTTCATACCCGAACAAGATGTGGGTCAACACCAAATGGATGGAACAATTAGGTTTGACCGAGCCTGCAACGACAGAAGAGTTTAAGGAAATGCTTCGGGCATTTAAAACCAAAGATCCAAACGGAAATGGTAAGGCAGATGAAGTGCCCCTAAGTGGTTCTACCGAGAATTTTGGGGTGCACATTATCCCTTATTTAATGAACGGTTTTATCTATGACGATGATCGGAATTATCTCATCGTTAACCAAGGGAAAGTGGAGACCGTTGCGAATAAGCCGGAGTGGAAAGAAGGACTTGCGTATATCAAATCCCTGTATGATGAAGGGCTGATCGATCCGGGGGCCTTTACGCAGAACGTGGGTGCTTTCAAAAAGATCGGTGATAATGCCGATGCACAGCTTCTCGGTGCAGGAGCAGCGATGCATCCATCGTTATTTGTAACCACTGCCGAAGGTTCACCTTACGGAAATGATTACAATCCCATCCCTCCACTGAAGGGACCGAATGCAACCTATGCTACGTATAACTATCCAATCGATCCCGGAGCGTCTTTTGTACTGACGAACAAGGCCAGCGAGGAAACACAGATTGCAGCCATTAAGCTGCTGGATTATTTCTACACCCAAGAAGGGACCATGGCATCTTATCTGGGAGAAGAGGGCACAAGCTGGCGTAAACCACAGGAAGGCGAAGTGGCGCTCAATGATCAGATAGAGCCGCTCTACAAAGCCATTCCGCTTCCTTCCGGAGAAGAACCTCGCAATGACAGCTGGGCAGCATTGAGTCAGTACAATCATCACCGTGCCTATCGTGACGCCGAAGTACAGGGCAAGGACATCTACGCCAATGACGGTTATGAACGGCGACTGTATGAGGCTACATTATTGATGGAAGGAAAAGAGCCAACGGACGTTTTCCCTCACTGGGCACTCTGGGTTGACCCGTCTCTGGCGGATGAAACAAGCATGATGCAGACTAATCTTAAAGACTATATCGATCAAAATGCGCTGCAATTCATTACGGGAGCGAAAAGTCTCGATAAGGATTGGGAAGATTATGTGAAAGGACTGGAGGGACTGAACATCAATCGTTATCTGGAAATCATGCAGTCTTCCTATGATGCTTCTTCTATTTCCAAATAGTTGAGGTGTCCCATTGCATGCATCAGGTGGAACAAATCAGATATACATTGAAACGAGGTGTCCCTTTGTTCACCAACTTTGGCCTGAATGAAGTCAGGTTGACAAAAGGAGATTTTGCACATCGGCAGCAGCTTGTGCAAACCTATTTGATGTCATTTCGTATCGAACGACTTATGCACACGTTCAGAATCAATGCAGGAAAACCATCGTGTGCAGAGCCTCTGAATGGATGGGAAGCCGAAGATTGCGGCCTAAGAGGACATTTTACAGGACATTATCTCTCGGCATGTGCCAAATTGGCTTTTGCCAATCAGCATCGGGAACTGACGTCGAAGGCCAACGAGATAGTGGATATCCTGGAATCCTGTGCACGTCCGAACGGATACTTAAGCGCCTTCGAGGAGGATCAGCTTGACCAGTTGGAAAGCGAGCATAGTCCAAAGGTCTGGGCACCGTACTATACCCTTCACAAAGTAATGCAAGGACTCATCGACTGTCATATATATCTGGGGAATATGAAGGCTTTGCAGCTTGGAGTGAATATGGCCCATTATATATCCGGACGGTTTGCAAAGCTCTCTTTTTGGCAAATCGATGGCATTCTCCGCTGCACAAGGCTGAATCCGGCGAATGAGTTCGGAGGAATGGGAGATGCCCTTTACTCACTCCATGAACTTACCGGAGATGCGAAAATACTGGAGTTTGCACATTTGTTCGACAGAGACTATTTTATAGATCCGCTTGTTAATGGTCAGGATATGCTTGCAGATCTGCACGCCAACACGCATCTTCCCATGATCATAGCAGCAATGCACCGTCATGAGATCACTGGCGAGAGCCAATACAGAGAGGCAGCAATACATTTCTACAAATTTTTGAAAGGAAGAACATTTGCCAATGGCAATAACAGTTCAAAGGCTTTCGCTCCTGTCCAAGGCGGAGTTTCCGAGAAATCGGAACATTGGGGCCATTTCGGAAGGTTGGAAGATGCACTGACAGGTGGAGAGAGTGAGAGCTGTTGTGCACACAACACCGAACGCATACTGGAGCGATTGCATTCATGGTCCGATGGAGTTGAATATCTGGAACATATGGAATTACTTAAATATAATGCCATATTGAATAGTGCCAGCAGTCAGACAGGGCTGTCTCAATACCACCAGCCAATGGGAAGCGGTGTAACCAAAAATTTCAGCAGTGCCTATGATTCCTTCTGGTGTTGTACGGGTTCCGGTATCGAGGCGATGAGCGAGCTGCAGAAAAACATCTGGTTCAGAAGCGGAAACAGATTGCTGTTAAATGCATTCATCTCGTCAACCGTAGAGTGGAGCGAGCACACCCGCATTGAGCAGTGCAGCAAATATCCCGATACGCTTGTGTCTACCCTGGTGATCAAGACGGTAAGACCCGTGATATTGGCATTGTACCTGAAAGAGAAGTCTGTCGCAGCGGTGAAAATCAACGCCAGTGCCCCAGATGTGCAACATAAGAATGGTTACATCGTCATTGAGCGAGAATTTCATGATCGGGATATCATCGAGATTGAGATTGATGCCAAGCTGCATCTGGTTCCACTGCAAGGTTCGGATAGCAAAGCCGCGATGATGTATGGTAACATTTTGCTGGCACAGCTGGGGGATTACAGAAGAGTGAAGGGAATGACGGCAGGCAATCTGCATGAGAAGATCGTCAGACTTCCCGGGGAGGAACTGGCATTCGTTGCAGAAAGTGAGCAAGGAGAAGTCCTGAACTTCATTCCACTGTTTCGGGTGGAAGAAACAAGATACAGCGTTTACCTGGATCTGGGGAATGACGCTTCTCCTGCTCGACCATTCTCCGTGGCCGAGACGGGGAGCGCAGCTTATGAGTACGAGACAACCAGCAACCATGAAGACGCATTTAATTCCTAAAGAGGCATGTCGTACAGAGAGAGAAATGATGATGATGTTGCCTATATTGGCACAAAAAAACGTTCCCGATTCGCAGCTATCAGATGCGAGCCGGGAACGTTTTTTTGTGTGATAAGTCTCATGAGAGGATCTACATATCATTGCATCAGCTCGGGACGATGCAGATGCTCAGATTTATCTTAGAATTCTTTGCAGCGCCAGAAGATCCGCTTTCCGAGGGCGATGGTCGCTGAATTTAGCCTGGCCTCAACCATTGTTCAACGTCCGCAGGACAGGTGCAATGGCACGGACACATCCGCTTAGTACATGCGATATCTTCCGCTTAGAGCCAGCATGCTGAAAAAATACAGGCAATTGTCGTAATAACGCCGTTCTCCCTGACGCAGAGGCGTGTTCCAAAATTTGCGAACAAATGAGGCAGCATGCGGACCATCTGCAGCCAGTGAAGCCATGGCATTGGTAGCCAGCAAACCAACAGGATGCAGTGAAGGTTCGTCAAAAGGCTCACCCTCAATGGTATAACGACGATAATCAGACATTTCAATATCACTAAAGAAGGACTGAATCCGATTGGATTGTTCGATCTGCCATGGATCCTTGCGGAACCATTCCCAGTCCAGCGCAATATTGGCAGCAGTACGATAGGCATCACTGTAAAAATGCCTGAAATCCCCATGTGGCTGTATTGGGGCAGGAGAGCCGTCAAAGTTCGCATATTCTGGTGAAAGTCCGGTGACGGGATGGCAGGCTGTATGTAGGTAAGACCGACTAGAGGTCGCCGCTTCTTTCCAAAAAGCCTGATCTTCTTCATCCGCATATTTCGCGAATAGTTCATAAAAATGAGGCAGATGGTAGGACGGATCGCTAAACGGTGTTTCCGGAATGAATTTGATCAGTTTTGTTTCCGGGTCCCACATGGGGTCACCTTCGCCGTTTTCACCTTGATGTATACAGGCACGAAGGATCTTGCGGGCTTGTGCCTTGTAATCATAAGGTTCAGTACCATCCCCCCAGCGGTTGGCGGCGAAAAACAGCGCCATGGCAAAAAACTCCTCGCCATCAGGAGCAGGTCCTTGCGAGAGCCGGGTACCGTCAGGCTTGCAATGCCAAGCGAAGTAATCTTTGTATTGACCCTCGGTATGCTGCATGAAGGTGTGGGAGAAATTCCAGAGTCGATCAAATTCGTCCTTCTTGTCCATCTGAACAGCCATCATCATGCCATAGGACATGCCCTCAGATCGAACATCGAGATTACCGGTATCTAGCAAATATCCCTTGTCCTCACCCATGGGATAATATATTCGAGTATTTTCATCGCCATAAAACAGCGCGTTCCATGTTTCATCCAATCTGGTCGTAATCTCATTCTGATCGTAGCCTAGCTTCAAAAACAGATTCGTATACATACCCGTATCCAACGCGCCTTGACCTGTGATATTCATGCGTTTCCTCCTTCATCAATGCGGTTTTTCAAAATTATAACATGGAAATAGTATACAAATTAAAGCGTTTACATGAAAAATTATAGGTGTTCTGATCCGCATGTTATTGTACTTAACTTAAAATGATATAGTGGTTGAAATCCTATACTTTGTCAGGTTGTTGTAAAATTATGTAAGCGATACACTTTGGGAGAAGGATCACACCTGATCTAATCATAATACAAGCTGTGGTCCTTTAAATTTGGTTTGAGGGATGATCAGAATCTAGCCGAAAGGATGTGATGGTGATTTATGCTCCGGGATTCAGAAGATGCAGGTGAAAACACGGAATTCACTGCACCGCGTGATCCAGTGGGAGTGACAGCTTCGTCAGTCAAGCCCGCAATTGACTTTGAATCACAAGGATATCGCGACATGATTGGCCGGTCTCTTCTGAACAAAGGGATTAATGTCAGATTAAAACGAGCCATTGAGAAGGCAAAAAACGGCGAACCTGTTGTTATTGCTTATATTGGAGGCTCCATTACCCAAGGTGCTGGTGCAATACCTATTCATCTTCAAAGTTACGCTTATCGGTCGTATGAATCGTTCAAGTTTATGTTTGCGCTTTCAAAAGATAGTCCGATTCATCTGATTAAAGCAGGCGTAGGTGGAACTCCTTCGGAATTGGGGATTGTACGTTATGATCGTGATGTGTTACGTGGAGGTACGGTTCAGCCGGATATTGTCATAATCGAATTCGCAGTGAATGACGCAGATGATGAAACTCAAGGGAATTGTTACGAGAGTCTGGTGCTCAAAGCACTTGCTGCCGATAACAAGCCAGCAGTCATCTTGTTATTCAGTGTATTTGAAAATGACTGGAATCTGCAGGATCGTCTCGCCCCGGTTGGCTGGCATTATGATCTGCCAATGGTAAGTGTGAAAGATGCTGTCGTAGATCAGTTCAACATGACAATAGATGAGGGTAACATTATTTCCAAAAAGCAATTTTTCCATGATATATATCATCCGACCAACATAGGGCATCGGATTATGGCCGATTGTTTGGAATATTTGTTCGATGTGACGAATCATTCTGAATGGGATGAGCAAGATCATGATAATAAAAAAGCTCCGCTAATTGGAGATGATTTTGTTCATGTGAAGCTGTTGGATCGGAAAAACGGCAATAACATTGCCCTTATCGATGAAGGCTCTTTTTGCAAAACGGACACGGATCTGCAGATGGCTGAGATGGATGCTCATGACTATGGTACACCCCAGTTCCCCAACAACTGGATGCGTCCGGGAGAGGGAAGAGGGTCTCAGAGCAGCTTCAACATAAGTTTGCAGTGCAAACGTCTCATTCTGATCTTTAAGGATTCGGGTAGCGACGAATTCGGAACTGCAGATATCAGGGTAGATGGGGTATTGGTCCAAAAAGTCGATCCGCGTAAGATCAACTGGACCCATTGCCATGCATTACTTCTGCTTGACGAAGAACAAGTTAGGGAGCACTCCATCGAGATCGACATGGCAGAAGGTCATGAACATAAATGCTTCACCATTCTGGGTTTTGGCTATGTGGATTAATTAAGACGGATAGTCATTCATATGTTCGGAGGAAAAGAGAATGAAATTGATCTCATCAGCAGTAACGGGATATGACCAATATCGGGAGAATATACCACGTGGAGTCATGGAGACGATAGAGTACCCTTCCAGGGCGGTTGGCAATGCCCGTAAAGCGATGGTGTATACCCCACCAGAGTTTTCTTCGACAAGAATGTATCCTGTACTTTTTCTTTTGCATGGGATTGGTGGAGACGAAACCGAATGGCATACTCATGGTTCTCCCCAAATTATTCTTGATAATCTGTACAACGATAACTTGCTTGAGCCAATGGTTATTGTTTTCCCCAATGGTCGCGCGATGTCGAACGACCGGGCCGAAGGAGACTTGTTTGAACCTAAAAAAATCAAGGCATTTGAACGATTTGAATCCGATCTGCTTCACGATTTGATCCCTTACATGGAGTCCAACTATCCTGTGCATACAAGCCGGGATAAAAGGGCAATCGCTGGTTTATCCATGGGTGGAGGTCAAGCCTTAAATATCGGATTAAGCAATCTGGACCATTTTGCATGGATCGGTGCTTTCTCTGCAGCCCCAAACACCAGAAGTCCGGAGCTGCTTGTTCCCGATCTTTCGAAAGCGCCTTCATTACTCTCGCTGTTGTGGATCTCTTGTGGTGAGCAGGACAATCTTATAGAGATTAGTCTTGGAGTTCACCGATATCTGGCACAACACGGAGTACCTCACATTTGGCATGAGGAAAGTGGAGGACATGATTGGCCCGTATGGAAGAACGATCTGTATCTGTTTTCGCAACAACTTTTCAAGTGAAATCTGCTGAAGATCATTCATATCGGATTGTAGTGTCAACCAAATCTATTAAAATATCAGGAGGTATCATTTTATGTTCAAATTCGGTAAAAAATTAATGACTGTTGTTCTTGCAGCTTCCATGAGTTTTGGTGTATTCGCAGCAACATCCAGTGCTGCAACAGATTATTGGCAAAATTGGACAGATGGTGGAGGAACGGTCAACGCGGTGAATGGATCTGGCGGGAATTACAGCGTGAATTGGCAAAATACCGGGAACTTTGTTGTCGGGAAAGGGTGGACATATGGCACACCTAATCGGGTAGTCAATTACAATGCCGGTGTGTTCGCTCCTTCAGGTAATGGCTATCTCACCTTCTATGGATGGACTAGAAACGCTTTAATTGAATATTACGTGGTGGATAGCTGGGGAACGTATCGTCCGACCGGAACGTATAAGGGCACGGTGAACAGTGATGGTGGCACATATGACATCTATACAACGATGAGATACAATGCACCTTCCATTGATGGTACGCAGACTTTCCCTCAGTATTGGAGTGTTAGACAGTCCAAGAGACCGACTGGTGTCAATTCTACCATTACTTTCAGCAATCATGTGAATGCGTGGGCGAGCAAAGGGATGTACCTTGGAAATAGTTGGTCCTATCAGGTAATGGCTACAGAGGGTTATCAAAGCAGCGGAAGTGCAAACGTAACGGTTTGGTAAAAATGATGTAATGTAATTCAACGTCTGCACTTGCATTTGATTTCAATTTTCCGGAAGCGTTGAGGAACCGTTATTCAGCAGATTAACGGACCTCGACGTTGCCGGATTCAAGCTTAGCAAAGGAGAATAATTGAATGAGGAAGCTAGTATGGTTAACTTTAATTGCCATGGTTGTTAGTCTGAGTGCTTGTTCAGCCGGTAATTCTCAATTAAACGATGACATGGTTTTCGTCGAAGGAGGGGCTTTCAAGAGCAGTAAGTCGAGTTTTACTAATAAAAATGAAACGCTGGACTCCTTTTATATTGGCAAATATGAAGTGACTCAAAAAGAATGGATGGAAATTATGGGGGAAAACCCGTCTGGCTTCAAGGGAGATGATCTGCCAGTTGAAATGGTCAGCTGGTATGACGCAGTCGAATACTGTAATCAAAAAAGTATAAAAGAAAACCTGAAACCTTATTACAATATAGACAAGGACAATCTGGATACGAATAATCACAATGAAAACGACAATATCAAATGGAATGTAACGATCAACGAAGGTGCCAACGGTTACCGTTTACCTACAGAAGCAGAATGGGAGTACGCTGCAAGCGGAGGCCAAAAGAGCTTAGATTACACATACAGCGGAAGTAATAATCCGGATGAAGTTGCTTGGTACTGGATAAATGCCGGCGAAAATATTCTGACAGGTGATTGGAGCTGGCCCGCTATTGAGAGTAATCGTAACCAAACCAAAAAAGTCGGAACTCAGAAGGCGAATGAGTTAGGAATCTATGATATGTCTGGGAATGTGAGAGAATGGTGCTGGGAGTGGTACAGCGATCCGGAGGGACCCAATCAAACTTGGCGAGTTGTGAAAGGCGGAGGCTGGATGGGCGGTGTCAATAACAATGAAATAGCATTCCGAGGCAAATTTGATGCAAATGGTTTTGGGCCTGATCAAGGATTCCGTATTGTGCGCGGAGAATAAATTCTCTTGCCTGTTAGTGGATTACTTCTGAGCTCGACCTATAATTTATCGGGTGAAAACCTATAGTTTATCAGGTTGTTGCACAAAAATGTAAGCGTTACACTTGTATTGTCATTCCCGGCGCTTCGTTATAATCGGAGCGTTCTTATAATACGACTGATAGATACAATTCTAAGTTATCGATTAATGATGGTTAGACTGGTAAAAATGTAATTTATTATACAATTGCATACATCTTCAGATCCTGAAATTCTCCAAGTTGTGCGAGCAGACAACAATCCTGCTGTTGTTCTGCTGTTTAGCGTTTTCGGAACAAATGGAATCTACCCATAGATATAGATAAAATACATGCAGCTGATCACGGACAAAAGAGAGGTGAGCTAATGTACAAGGTCATTGTCGCTGATGATGAGCCGTTTATGCTAGAAGGATGGAGAACGATGATCGACTGGCGAGCTTGTGGATATGAACTCTGTGGGACGGCAACCGATGGGGAGGAAGCACTTGCTTTGTTCAACTCGGTTGAACCGGATCTTGTCGTTACTGATATTCAAATGCCTGTTATGGATGGTCTCGGTCTGATTCACACCTTGCGAGAAGATCTCGCTTATACCTCCAAAATCGTTATCGTTACAGGATACTCCGATTTTAATTATGCCAAGCAAGCCATACGGTATCAGGTCGATCAGTATGTGCTTAAACCTCTTGTTCCCGAGGAAATTCATCAAATCCTTATGGAAATGATAGAACCTCTGGACAAACGTAGAAATGAACGACAACAGCAGAATGGAATTATGGTTACAGATGAAGCCTATGAAAATCATCTTCATGAATATCAAATAAGCGAAGAATATAATTTAGAGCAAATGATGAACATCTCCAAAGAGATCTTGGCGTTGATTGAAGCAGGAAACACATATTCCATCGATGATGCAGTGAGGGCATTGCTAAAGAAAAGTGAGAAAGCAGAAGTTTCATTGGAGTGGATACATCATGTCATCCGATATATCCATGGGGAGTTGCTACGGAAATATGGAAAGAGAGAGGTTTGCAGAGAAATACTATGTGAAAAAGAATGGCACGAGGCAGCGAGTTGGACTTCTGGCACATTACAAGACCTGTGTGTTCGACTGTCCGCGCAACTTTCCCAGTCTGAATCGAAGCAAAAATCGGGTACAGGAGGGCTTGTTGCAGAAGCGCTGAATGAATTGAAACAACACTATCGAAGTAAAATTAAATTACAAGATGTAGCTAATCGTATTCACGTGAATTCTGCCTATCTCGGTCAACAGTTCAAGCGGGAGATGGGAGTCAGTTTCAGTGACTATGTGCACCAGCTTCGTGTTGAGGAGGCCCGTAAACTCCTGCGACGTACCAATATGAAGATTACTGACATTGCATTCAGTCTGGGATATCATGATGCTGAATATTTCACCCAAAAATTCAGAGCACATACAGGGGAGCTTCCATCCGTCTACAAAAACAAAAATCAAGGGTGATCATATGCGTCATAAATTCTGGATGTTCCGTAAGGTTAATGATATTCCTCTCCGATCAAAATTTCTGCTTATTTATGTACTAAGTATTCTCCTTCCTGTAATAACGATTAATATCTTCTTCTATCAACGAACCTCTGCGGATATCAAAATTAGAGAACAGGAAAATCTGCGCAAATCCATCGATAGGGCTGCGGGGGAACTGCTTGGCATGATTGATGAGAGCGTTGCTCTTAGCCGAATTATTGCAGCAGACGATTCGCTCTACGAGGCATTGGATCGGACCTATTCTTCCCCCGTCGATTATTACAATGTGTATCATGCATTTCTGCGAGATAAATTAACACGGTATATGTCAGCGAATATTCTGGAGGTACGTATCTATACGGATAATGATACCATTCAGACGGGCAGTCATTATATTGTGATGAAAGACAAGAATGTACTTCCTGGATTGAAACAGCTGAAATCCACCAGTGGGGGCATTCTTGTTGTTGATTATGTTGAGCCGTCCGGATTTAACGCGGGAAGAAGGATCAGTGTGATTGGCAAAATGGATACCTACACTTCCTATGCCAATTACAACAAGTATTCCAAGATCGATCTGGAACTTAACCGGGTGTATAGCATTTTGAATCGTGAATCAGACAGTCTTCAGCTGCGTCTGGTCGATAGCAACAACCGTACTGTCGTTTCAAGCGGAGAATTCAGCGAAACCGCCATATCCAACCCGGATAACGAACCAATATCCAAGGAAGCTGGCGATTCTGGTTATACACTCGAAAAGTCATTGGGCAATTTAGCGTACCTTAAGGGTTGGAAATTGATTGGCGTTGCCGATACGCGTCACCTTGACCACCTGTTGCAAGAAGCCTTCAAATCCATTCTGGGATTACTGGCAATTAGTATTGTAGTCCCCTCTGTGTTGATTTACATTATTTTGCGTTCCTATCACTATCGGATTCGCAAGTTATCCAGACATATGGAGAAGGTTCGCAATGAACGATTCGATCTGATTGAAATTCAGGAAGGGCGCGACGAGATTGGCGGGCTGATTCGTACATTTAACATCATGATTGGTAAAATTCATACGTTGATTAATGACGTATATAAACTGGAAATCCGTCAAAAAGATCTGGAGTTGGATCAAGTAAGGACCGAATTGTCCATGCTCCAGAGTCAGATGAATCCCCATTTTTTATTTAACACTTTGAATGCCTTGCTGGTCGTTAGTACGAAAAATGGATATACAGAAGTCATTGAGATTATTAAAAGTCTGTCCATGCTGATGAGACAGTTGCTCAGTCATTCTGACAATCTGATTCCTTTGCAAGAAGAGCTGCAATTTACGAATCTGTATCTCCAGATTGAGAAGTTTCGCTTTGGAGAGCTGTTTGATTACACCTTCGAGGTTGACCCTGATGCAGCTTCGTTGCTAATTCCGCGAATGAGTATTCAACCGCTCGTCGAAAATGCCTGCAAACATGGCTTGCAGGCGCGAAAAAATGGCAGACAGATCAAGATAATGGCGAGACGAAATGCTTCTGAATTGCTAATTCAGGTGATCGATAATGGAATCGGCATGGATGCAGGGAGACTAACCGAGCTTCTGAGAGATATTCGTTCTGAAAGACCCAGAAACGGTGAACATGTAGGACTGCGTAATGTCTACCGCAGGTTGGAACTCTTTTATGAAGGAAATGCGATATTCGATCTAAGCAGTGTACCGGGAGAGCAAACCATTGCAGGATACCGTATACCAATCTCCAGGTTGGAACAGAGGAAATAGGAGGTAAACTCTCATGTATAAAGTATTGCTAGTGGATGATGAACCGTATGCCATTGAAGGATTACAACTTCTGATCAATTGGGAAAAGCATGGATTTGAAATCAGAGGTGTGTGCGCCAATGGTGAGGAAGCCATTCGTATGATACAAGAAGATCAACCTGATCTCGTGGTGACAGACATTCGTATGCCTGTCATGAATGGACTTGAACTTGTAGAAGAAGCACGACGATTGGAGCATGAGTCTGTGCTGTTTGTCATCACGAGTGGATACAGTGACTTTAATTATGCCAGACAAGCCATTCGATTAGGTGTCTCCAACTATTTAACCAAACCCGTTGACAGTATGGAAGCAGAGGATATGCTGGTTCGTCTCCGTATGCAATTGCAGGAACGTGAAAATCAGGAGCGTATTCGGGAACATGCCAACGAGCAAAGGATCAAAGCGTTTTTGTCCGCACTGATTAAGGATAAGCAGACTATATCGGAGCAGGAGATGTCAGAGACCCTTCCTCGTTTGAACAAGTCCCATTGGGCATACCTGCGGATAGCTCTTCAAGGAGATATTCAGGAAGCCTGTTTAGTAGCTGAACAAATGGCTGACGCAACAACTAGTTGTTATGTGTTAGACAGAACAAGAGACTCATTGGGACTGGTATGGGGTGAAGAAGTGAATGATAGCGGGGGGACTTCTGAAGCAGTTAAAGCTTTTGCCCAGCGTTTGATGAGCAATATGCAAAATAACGGCTGTGAAGATATTCATATCGCGGTTGGTTCAACGGTGAACAAACTGGAGCTTTTATCTGAATCCTTCTGCTCCGCTCAGGAAGTTGGGCGTTATTTGTTTTTTAATCAAAAGCGCCTGTTGTTTGCCGAAGAAATTCAGCTGGAGAATTGGCAGTTTGATCCGGAAACACTGTCAGAGGTGGACCATATTAGCGAGTTGCTTGAGAACGGTTCTGTAGAGGAACTCTCAAGCTGCATTCGTAGTGCCTTTGAACTGTTTATAGAGATGAAGGCTGCGCCAGAGATTGTACATATTTTCTCTACCCATATTATATTCCGCGGACTGTCCTTGTGTAGAGAATTAGGAGGAGAATCTAATGCTCTAATGAATGAATTGGCAAGCGAAATCCTGGAGAAGGGCCAACGAAATATCGAAAAGGTTGCTAGCAATCTGGAACATTTCTGTTTGCAATGCAAGTCAGAACTGGCTATTTTCCGGGAAAGACAGCTTGGTGGCATTCAGGCAACGGTTGCTGAATATGTGCAGATGCATTACAGAGAGACGTTTACGATCCAGGAACTCGCAGAACGATTCTACGTGAACCCAGTCCATTTAGGGCAGTCCTTTTTGCGAAAGTACGGCAAAGGTGTAATCGAGGTAGTACATGATCTGCGAATGGAAGAAGCGAAACGTCTCCTCCAGCATACGAATCAGACATCAAGTGCGATCGCAGAGCAGGTAGGGTACCGCAGTTACCAGCATTTTCTAAGACACTTCGAAAAACGTACAGCCATGAAACCTTTAGAATACAGACAAAAGTATGTGAATTGAGACTTGAAAAAGAAGAACCTCTCCCGAATAAGACCTGCAATTACAGGGGGGTGGACCTTAAATATATATATTTTGAAACCGCATACATTTCTTCATACTAAAAACAGTAAGACATACCACTTCCAAGGAGGGCAAGTACATGGGGGGACTTAAGAAAAAGAAGCTTTGGGGTTCCGTATCACTCGTTCTGGCTTTAAGTTTGGCACTTGCAGGATGCAGCGGTGACAATGAGAAAGCAACTACACCGGATGGGAAAGAGGTACTGAACATTACGGCCTTTATCGGAACGCCAAATCAGGCGCCAGCTAAAGACAACCGAATCTACAAGAAGATCCAGGATGAGCTCGGAGTCAATCTTGAGATGGAGTTTCTTGTGGGTGATCTTCAACAGAAGCTCGGCGTTATGATTGCCGGTGGCGATTTCCCTGACTTGATCACAGCAGATACCAAACTGGTATCAGCCGGTGCGGTTATTCCGCTCGAGGATCTCATTGAAGAGCATGCACCTAATCTGAAGAAGCATTTCGGTAAAGACTGGAACCGGATGAAAGATTCCAGTGACGGACACATTTACTGGTTGCCTAACTATGGAGTGTATACAGGGGAGTTCATTAGTAACTATTATTCTGGGCCAGCATTCTGGATTCAAAAGTCCATCCTGAAGGATGCCGGGTACCCGACTCCTAAAACGTTGGATGATTTCACAAAGTTGGTTCGTGATTATGCAGCCAAGAATCCGACGATTGATGGACAACCGACGATTGGCTTTACTACACTGGCATCTGACTGGCGGACGTTCCCTTTGCTTAATCCACCAGAACATCTTACGGGTCACCCTAATGATGGGGGCGTAGTCGTAGATGAGAATGGAGTGGCGAGTGTTTTTGCCGACAAGGATATCTCCAAACGTTATTATAAGGAACTAAACAATCTGTACAATGAAGGATTGCTGGATAAGGAAGCCTTCGTTCAGAACTATGATCAATATCTGGCCAAAATTTCTTCGGGACGTGTACTTAGTATGTTCGACCAGCACTGGAATTTCCAAGCCGGCGAAGACCCACTCGTAGCACAGGGGAAAATCGGTCAGACATACGTAGGCTTCCCGCTAGTCTATGATACAAGTATCACAGATCATTATCTGGATCGTCCGGTCATTAACTTGAACAATGGTTTTGGTATCAGTAAAGATGCCGAAGACCCTGTCGCACTCATTAAATTCCTCGATAAGCTTATGGATGAGAAGTACCAGAAACTCTTGTCATGGGGTGAAGAAGGTGTAGACTATCAGGTGAATGAAGAGGGAAGATTCTATCGTACACCAGAGCAACGTAAAGAGCAGGATGATCCGGCATGGAGATTGGTTAACAAAGCGGAAGGTTTCTATGCTGCGGCACCAAAGCTCGAAGGAACATTTGAAGATGGCAATGCCATTGGAGCGATCAACCAACCTGAGGAATTCTATGACAACCTCAAACCGGAAGATAAAGAGCTTCTGGATGCATATGGCTTCAAAACGTGGAGTGACTTCTTCTCTCCTGCACCAGAAAATCCAGTGTACTATCCAGCATGGCAGGTCGATCTGAAAGAAGGCTCTGATGCTGCGGTAGCGAACAAACAAATGACAGACACTTCATTGAAATTCTTGCCTAAAGCGATCATGTCAAAACCGAATGAATTCGATAACATTTGGACTGAATATGTAGACGCTTACAAGAAAATCGATATTAAAGCTTATGAAGACCGAATTAATGAACAACTGAAATGGAGAATCGAGAACTGGTCTGTTAAATAAAAAAATGCGGCAATGATTCACTCGGAAGGTATTAACCAAAGGAATTACTCAGGCGAGTACCTTCCGGGTATCATGCATAAAGTCGCTGTAAGCCAATAGGAGGAGTGAAAGATGGCGAACACGCCTGGAGCCATACCAGAGCAAACCACCCGTACAGTCGTTGCCAAAACACCAATGTTAAAACGGTTGCGCGGACAAAGACAACTAATGTTCATGTCATTGCCCATCGTTGCGTACATTCTCGTATTCTCGTATTATCCCATTTGGGGCTGGGTTATGGCCTTTCAGAATTACAGTCCTGCCAAGAATTTCTCCCAGCAGGAATGGGTCGGGCTCAAACATTTCAAGTTTTTGCTAACTGATGATGCTTTTCTTAACGTGCTTCGTAATACCATTGCGATGAGTGTAATCAATATGGTACTCGGATTTGCGACAGCCATTATATTTGCCATTTTACTTAATGAGATCAAGCATAAGTTCTATAAACGAACGATTCAAACGATATCGTATTTGCCTCACTTTCTCTCATGGATTATCGTGACAGGCATCGTGGCCAGTTCACTGTCTGTAGACGGCGGGATTGTCAATGTGGTGCTCATGAAGTTAAACATTATTCAAGAACCTATCATGTGGCTCAGCGTTCCGGAATATTTCTGGGGCATTGTAGGCGCATCTCATGTGTGGAAAGAAGTAGGCTGGAATGCCATTATTTATCTGGCGGCCATTACGTCGATCGATCCCTCGCTCTATGAAGCAGCAGAGATCGATGGTGCGAACCGATATAAGAAAATGCTGTATGTGACCTTACCCGGAATCAAATCCATTGTTATCATTTTGCTGATCATGAATATGGGCTGGATTCTGGAAGCTGGATTCGAAGTTCAGTATCTGTTAGGTAATGGTGTGGTTGTCGACTGGTCACAGACGATAGATATATTTGTCCTGAAATACGGACTACAGATCGGAAATTACTCTTTGGCTACCGCAGCAGGCATATTCAAGACAGTAGTTAGTATCACGCTGATCTTTGCAGCGAATTCTATTTCCAAACGGCTCGGGGAAGACCGATTAATATAAGGGGGACTAGAGATGGGAATCAATAAATCTCGGCTTGAACCGATTGTCTTCCATACGTTAAATGGTATACTGATGATCGCAATCGCGATTGTTACCCTGTATCCGTTTGTGAATACACTCGCCGTATCGTTCAATGCCGGTAATGACACCATCCGGGGTGGGATTTATCTGTGGCCTCGGGTATGGACAGATCAAAACTACAGAGCAGTATTTGCAGGAGGAACCATTTTCAGCGCCTTTGGTATATCTGTGGCGAGAACGGTTTTGGGGACAGTATTAAGTCTATTCTTAACCTCCATGCTGGCCTACACATTAAGCCGAAAAGATTATATATTACGAAAGCCCATTACCATTATTGTTGTTCTTACGATGTATTTTAGTGCAGGTCTTATTCCAACGTACTTCCTAATGAAAGATTTGCATTTGTTAAACAACTTTCTGGTGTACATTATTCCTGGGTTGATCAGTGCTTTTAATATGATCGTTATTCGAACCTATATCCAGACACTACCTGAGGGACTGATCGAATCTGCCAAAATTGATGGTGCTGGAGATTTCAGAACGTTCATGTCCATTATTCTACCGCTGTGCCAACCAGTGTTGGCTACGGTTGCACTGTTCATTGCAGTCGGCCAGTGGAACTCTTGGTTCGATACGTTCCTCTATGCTTCTTCCAAACAAAACCTGAGTACGCTGCAATATGAGTTGATGAAACTATTATCTTCTTCCATGAATTCCAACAGCAGTGCAGCCGTTGCCAATGGGGCAGATCTTGGCGCTGCGCGCAACATGGTCACTCCAGTATCTATTCGGGCAGCCATTACAATTGTTGCCGCATTGCCGATTTTGGTCGTATATCCATTTTTGCAGAAGTATTTCGTTCATGGCTTGCAGCTTGGCGGGGTAAAAGAGTAAACTTGATTGGTAAACAGATTCTGTTAAAGATTAATAATCCAGAACGGCCACATGTGTGGCCGTTTTTGACTTGTTTAGAGCCATTTATCCACAAAGGGGAGTTACACCAGAAGAACGAAAAAGTTTTGTTCAACAATATTGTTGACAATCTATTTGACACTACTGTATTATAAATTGTTTTACTTCTATAAATTGCAGGAGTGCCAATAGCGCAAGTGCTCCTTATTAAAGAACTGTCTACAACACCTGAATTTCCCAAGCTTTAACATTGTTGACGAGGAGACTAAAGAAAATGAAAGTACTAATTGTGGAAGACTCCATCTTTGTACAGAAATTGGTCCGGAAGCTAATTATGGATCATATTACGGATTGCGAGATTCAGATTGCAAGCAATGGAGAGCAAGGATATAACTTATATCAGGCATTCAAGCCTGATCTTATCATAACGGATCTGCTAATGCCTGGTTTGAATGGACAAGAAATGCTGCGTATGATTCGGGAAATCGATCGGGATGTACATATTATTATTTTATCCGCGGATATCCAGAAGGCGACACGTGAAGAAGTAGAGAGTCTGGGAATCTCAGGCTTTTTGAATAAGCCCTTAACTGTTGATAAAGCAAATACGTTGGTTGAATTAATTCGGGTGACCAATCATGCTGAATGAATTGCAGAAGGATTTGCTTACTGAACTTGTGAACGTATACGTGGGACAAGCTGCCAATATGTTATCAGAGATTGTTGACAGGCATATTGTATTGAACATTCCTGATGTAGAACTGATTTCTTTCTCCGATGTTGATCGGAAAGATCGGAGATATAACATTTTTTTCAATGAAGGGCATCTATTCAGGTCTTCTCTTCAATTTGGCTATGAGTTTCAAGGAAAAGCTTTTTTGATGTTTCCCGCTGAGCAGGCTAAAATCCTGGCAAATATGTGTCTTGGGGAGCTCACTGAGACCATACCTGAAAACTTCCGCTTGATGGATACCGATCTGGATGTGTTGAAAGAAGTCAGCAATGTCCTTCTCAATGCCATCATTGGAGAATTTGGCAATTTCCTTGAGTTAAAACTTGAATATGTACTGCCGGATATTGAATTAATTCATGGCACTCACTCTGATCCGGAAATACTGCTTCAAAACGAAGTATATGTACTTGTTCTCCATACATCGTTTTTGCTCGCCGAAACGGACGTGAAAGGAATAATTATTATTGCGTTAAGTATGAGCTCCATCTCCATTTTGCTAGACAAAATTGATGCATTGCTAGGAGCTGGCCATGAATAATCTTCTATCACAAGCACTGAAAAAAGCCAATATAGGCATGCTCATTGTCGATAGACAATTGAAAGTTGTTCTTTGGAATGGCTGGTTGGAACGCTTTACTGGCAAAAATGCGGAAGAGGTTATAGGACTGAATCTGCTTGAAGTCTGCCCACGGTTTAAGTCGAGTATGTATCAGAATATTTTGCAAAATGCGCTGTATCACGGTCAGAGCAGATTTTGCTCAAGCGCTTTACATAAGGCATTCATTCTCCCGAGGGAAGGCGAGGATGAATATATATTCAGACAAAATATGCACGTGGAACCACTCTATCTGGAAGATCACAGTTATGCCCTTATTCAGATTACTGACATGACGAATACAAATACCCGTGTGTATAAACTTAAAAATCTGATTAAAGAACTTGAGACGGAATATACCACAATTAAAAAGTCCGCGAGAATGAGCAAACATCTGTCTTTGCATGATGTGCTTACCGGTCTGCCTAATCGTCTTGCTTATAATGACCGTCTTGCCTGGTCAATTAGCAATGCACAAAGACACGATAGCAAACTTGCTGTCATGTTTGTGGATGCCGATGGATTCAAGCAAGTGAATGATACATATGGACACGATGTTGGGGATCAAGTGTTGATGGAGATGGCAAAACGTTTCAGAGAAACGATCCCGAGCACAGACATGGTGGCCCGGCTCGGCGGGGATGAATTCACTATCTTAAGCCATCTACAGAATGATCAAGAGGCTATAACAATTGCCAAAAAGTTAGATGCTGCATTCAGTACGCATTTTAAAATTGCTGGAAACCATATTAATCTATCCATAAGTATAGGCATTAGCCTGTTTCCAACCCATGGACAAGAGCCTTCTGAACTTCTAAGATATGCCGATCAAGCCATGTACACGATTAAAAAGAATGGCAAAAATGGTTACGGAATCTATGAACCTGAACATGTTGAAGAATTCTAAAGATGCCTTTTAATAAAGTTGCTATAATAGCAACTTTATTTGTCTATACGATTAACATAAGAAAAAATACGTTTCTGGTGGTGCGTAGATTGAACGAAATGGTTGGTGCGATAGTCGCACTTTTGCTGTTCACTTCGGAATTTACGATTAAACACTTTTCGCTACGATAAAATTGTGATAATTCAAGTTAGTTTTGTTCATTTAAATGCTCTTGAGATTACAGTACACTTAAAATAACATACGAACGGAACATACTAAACATGAGAAGAAATGTGAGGAATTATACTTCGTTGGAGGGTTAAAAGTGAAGACCAAAAATATCTGGTTTAATCAACCTGCTAGAACATGGGAAGAGGCATTGCCTATCGGAAATGGAACTCTTGGAGGCATGATTTTTGGAAAAACACAGATCGAGAGAATTCAGCTTAATGAGGATAGCCTGTGGTATGGTGGCCCGATGCAGCGGAATAATCCTCAAGCCCTTGAATCTTTATCTCAGATCAGAAACCTGATTTTTGATGGCAAGATTAGTGAAGCAGAAGAACTCGCAGCAGATACTCTGGTAGGTGTTCCTGACGGGCAAAGACATTACGAGCCATTAGGCGACTTTTACATCGCTATGGATCACAGTGGACAAGAACCGAATGATTATCAAAGACATCTCGATCTGGAACATGGTAAGGTAAACGTGCATTATACCGTAGATCAATCCATATACAGCCGTGATTATTTTGCTAGCTACCCGGATCAAGTGCTCGTTGTTCATCTCAAATCCAGCGTACCTGGAAAGTTATCTTTCTCCACTATTTTTGGCAGGGGAACTGTTCTGGAATCATCATCATGGTCCAATATTCTCAAACATCCTGTTGGTTTTCAATCCTATCTGGATCGGATCGAGAAGCGTGGAACGAATAACTTGATTATCCGAGGAAGAAGTGGGGGAGAAGAAGGAATTCGATTTTGTTGCGGGATTCGCGTTCTATCTGAAGGGGGGCAGGTTCATTATTCAAGCGGCCAGCTTTCTCTGGAGGATGGTAATTCAGCGACTATTCTAATCTCGGCTTGCACAGATTTCCGAATACCCAAGGAACAACTCGAAGCAGAGTGCCTCCGAAGAATTGAATCCGCTTCCACAAAGCCATATAAAGAACTGCTCGCCGATCATGTCTCGGATTATCAATCCTTATTCGAAAAGATGGATATACATCTTGAAGATGATCATACAGATGTTATCTGTTCCGAACTTCCAATCGATCAGCGCCTTGAACGGCTTAGAGCTGGTAAGCATGATCCGGAATTGATAAGTCTATACTTTCAATTCGGTCGTTATCTGCTTATCTCAAGCAGTCGTCCAGGTTCTTTACCTGCAAACCTTCAAGGTATATGGAATAAAGATATGCTTCCAGTATGGGATAGCAAATATACGATTAACATTAATGCACAGATGAACTACTGGCTCGCAGAGAGCTGTAATCTTTCTGAATGTCACGTTCCCTTGTTTGATTTTATAGAGCGACTGCATGTTCGAGGAAAGGAAACTGCTAGAATCATGTACGGATGCAGGGGGTTCGTCGCCCACCACAATTCGGATATTTGGGCTGACGCTGCTCCGCAGGATGTATGCATGACATCGACGTTTTGGACCATGGGAGGAGCGTGGCTTTCATTACATCTGTGGGACCATTATGAATACAATCAGGATGTTCAGTTTCTTCAAAAAGTTTACGCCACGATGAAAGATGCGGCTATGTTTATTCTGGATTATCTGATAGAAGATCCTTCCGGCAATTGGGTAATATGTCCTTCCTCCTCCCCGGAGAATCGCTATATCTTAGATAATGGAGAATCGGGGGCTTTATGCTTTGGTGCTTCGATGGACAATCAGATTATTAGAGAGCTCTTCACGCGCTGCATTGAGAGTACACGGATCTTGCAAGAAGATCAGGAATTCGGAGAACAGCTCCGTAATGCTTTAACCAAAATACCGGAGACCTCCATTGGAAAACATGGCCAAATCCAAGAGTGGAGTAACGATTATGATGAATTGGAACCTGGCCACAGACATATTTCCCATTTATTCGCTTTGCATCCGGGAACGCAAATTACGGCGCAAGCCACGCCTGATCTTGCTAAGGCAGCTCGCGTAACACTTGACAGAAGATTGGAACACGGTGGTGGACACACCGGATGGAGCAGGGCGTGGATTCTCAACATGTGGGCACGATTAGAGGAGTCGGAACTTGCACACGATAACATCGTGGAACTTCTACGTTCCTCCACGTTACCCAATCTGTTTTGTGATCATCCTCCATTCCAAATTGATGGGAACTTTGGAGGTACTGCAGGTATAGCAGAGATGCTTCTCCAGAGCCATGACGGAGTACTCCGATTGTTACCTGCTTTGCCCGCAGCCTGGCCAACAGGATATATTCATGGTATTCGGGCTCGTGGCGGATTTGAATTAGATCTGGAATGGGAGGCGGGTCGTCTGTTGAATACCAGAATTCGCTCTATTGCAGAAACTTCTGTAACCGTATCCTATCAGGACCAAAAGATAGAATTAACCTTTCCAGGCCCGAATTCCATGATTGAATTAAAAGGATATCATTGGAATTAATAGATTAGTCATTAATAAAGTTACCGATTTACATGAGCGAATATCGCCCGACAGAATTGACGGGTGAATTCGCTCTTTTTCATTTCATAGTTAAGATATAGACAAGATTTAGCGTCTATTTGCTCAATGCAATGTTTAAAGATGGCATTCATATTTAACAAACTTGCCAGGTGAAGTACCGACCAGCTTGGTGAAGCTGCGAATAAAATTGGCATAATCTCCAAAACCGGATTGATAACAGGCCTCTGTAATGCTTAAACCTTCGATTAAATAAGATTTCGAGAGCTCTATGCGGCGACTTAGAATGTATGCTCGAATCGTGAGTCCGGTATGTTTTTTGAATTGCCGACTAAGATAGCTTTTATTCGTGAACATAGCCTCTGACAATTGGTTGAGGTCCAGTTGCCTCGTCAGATTACATTCTATGTAATCCATCGTGTTTCGAACTAGTTCCGGCATAATATCCGTTGCAATAAAATCCGTATTTTGGAAAGTTAGATTCGTTAGAAGGAGTAACTGAGTAATCAAAATATTCCTCTGAATATCCGCTCCATAGTCACTTGATGAGAGACACTGTTCAAGCTCGTTAGCTAATTGCAGCACTCGATGAAGCTCGTATTCTTCAAGATGTACGATATTCCCCTTACCTTTGGGACGGTAGTCGAAACATGCGGATAAGTTGGTTGTTGCCGTAGACAAGCGGTTCAGATATGACTTTTTCAGATTTATGGTAATTCTCTCATATTCATTTTGGTCCAAGGCAAAGGAACGGTGCATCTCCTCCGGGCTAAGAACGAGCAGATCGCCACGCTGCAAATGGTAACAACGGTTCTCAATATAGAAATTTACATTGCCACGAAGAAATAAGTAGAGTTCATATGCATTATGTCGATGATAGAAGGTTCCCATATTATACGTGGTGTTGCGATGAAGATACAACAGCTCATTCTGGATTGGATCAAACAGGTATTCTGAAGTCTCATTCATATCAGATATATGACCTCCTTGTCGTTTCGCGCAATAAATATAGCCGTTTATGCAATGAAATTGCAGACTTAAACCTATAAAATGTAACCATCCTAGCATGATGGATACATAATTGCAAGCGTTTCCACTCAGGTGTGTACAACGCGATTGGAGGAAAAGATGGATCTGACTTTCACGGCACGAAGTAGAGTGCAGGACAACGTACAGTACACGGCATTGAACAAGCATGCTCTCAAAGCTGACGTAAAAGTAATAAACGGAAACGGCAGTGCGGAAGACCCATGGCAAGCCGACATTCAGATTTATAACGAGGGCCAGAATGCCTGGTCTGGAGTAATTCAAGTGGAAATGCCATTGGACAAACAGAATCCGAGGTTTTTTTTGCCTGCATTTATGTATGGCCGCAACCGGGGCGAAGCACCCCAGAATGTCCCAAATGAGTTCCCCAGACTGAGGGAGGGCATTCCTTCTCGCCCATCATCACCCTGGTGGATGGTCCGAAGTGATCGTCTGTCTCATCCGGCTGCACTTGTCTATGATGAAGGTCGGATTGTTGGTCTGAGCGCAAGTCCCTACTGGATTAATACGGGAAGCCAGAAGAAGCAATGGTATCCAGGAATGGAAGGAAGCTTTTTGCAATATGGGGGATTCACATGTTCTATTGAAAAGGGTACGGTCGGATATACGCTGGGATATGAGAATGCACCGTTGTTATTTATCAAATCCAAACTTGTCCATGAGCGAGCTCCCCTTGGCGAAAATTGCTTCGAACTTGCGGCAGGTGAATCAGTTGGGCTAACACTTGAACTATATAACTACGAGTCTGAATCAGAACTGGGCATCAATCCTGCACTGGAAACAATCTATAGGAGGTATCACGAAAAACCAAGAGAAGGAAGTGACATTCGGACAACGGTAATGGATCTGTCCAATGCCATCTATGAATATGCCTGGCTTCCGGAGGATCGTCATTATTCAACATTTGTATATGAAGATGCTGCTGAAAGTGGTGGCTACCGATACAACAAAATTATCTCAATCAGTTGGACAAATGGTATGACGATAGCCGCACCCATGCTTATGTCTGCACTGCGCCTGAATAATGAGTCCATGCGACAGCAGGCATTATCTTGTATTACAAATATTATTGAGAACGCCATGAATCCCAAATCGGGACTTCCGTATGATGCCTATCAGGATGGAATATGGAGTGTTAAAGGCTGGTGGTTCGACGGCATGCGTACCCCGGGCCATTCCTCATACCTTGTAGCTCAAGCGATGTTCTACATTCTGAAAAGCTACGATTATGAGAGGCGCATTCGAAATGTGAGACACGATGATTGGCTTGCTTACGTCAAACAAATACTTGATCGTCTGGAGTGCACGAAGAATACGGATGGAGAATATCCTACTATTTTGTCAGAGCGGACAAGAGCAGGTCTCGAATATGATGCCTTTAGTGGAGTCTGGTGTCTTGCTGCCAAGGCATATCACTGTTGGTTAACCCATGATGTATCTTCTCTGGATGAGCTCAGACGCAGTGAAGCCCACTATTACAACACCTATGTGCAACACATGGAATGTTACGGCGCTCCGCTGGATGCGGACAAGGCTGTTGATTCGGAAGGCATTCTGGCGTACATCAAAGCTGTTCGGTTTCTGCACGCGTTGACCGGTGACGAGCTGTATCTGGATCATATGAGAGATGCGATCAGTTATGAATTCAGCTTCAAATTTTGTTACAACTCACCTATTAAGATTCCACCGCTTAGTACATTAGGCTGGTCCAGTTCCGGGGGAAGTGTTACTTCGGTAGCTAATCCGCATATTCACCCCATGTCCAGCAATCTGGTGGATGAGCTGTTGTATTATGTTGGACAACGGGAAGACAATTATGTTCGCCAACGTATGATGGATACCATCGGGTGGGGTTGTCAGACCTATAATCGTTATGATCAAGAATTCGGCTATGGCAAAAAAGGATGGATGTCTGAACGCTTCTGTCATTCGGAAGGACTGGTCACTGAAAAATATGCGGATGGTACACCAGCCAGCACCTGGTTTTGCCTGATGCCATGGGCCAGTGGATCGATCATCGAAGGCCTTGTTGGCGACTATTGGGATTATGCGCGACCTGTATGAATTTATTTTGCAATAACTACAACAGTCACCATATTAGATACCGCCGATAGGGAGACATGCTACCGGCGGTTTATTTTCGTTGGAGGAAAGGGGACACACGGTATGTTAAAAGTATTACTGGTAGATGACGAGATGTATGTACGGAAGGGGCTGTATGAGCTCATAAGCTGGATTGATCTTGATATGGAGATTATCGGGGAGGCAGAGAACGGTCTAGAGGCACTGGATCTGATTGAACGCCTGCAGCCAGATGTGATTATAACCGATATTCGTATGCCGATCCTGGATGGACTGGAACTTATTCGTGCCGTAGAGAAAATGCCTCATCTGGAACCTGTGTTCATTATCATCAGTGGTTATCATGACTTCAAATATGCACAGCAGGCAATCAGATACGGGGTTCATGACTATATTCTGAAGCCTATTGATGATGAAGAACTGACGGCGACGTTGCAGAAGTCGGCTAATCTCATTTGCAACAAAAGAAAACATATACTCATGGCTGAGGGACAGGCCAGTAGCATCATGTTGGAGGATCTGATCAAAGGTCATGTACAGAAGCAGGATGAACCTCGACATGCCGAGATGCTCGGGATCAAGCATAATTCCAATCTGCTCATGACTTTGATTGAACTTCAGACCGGATTAGATGAAATTAAAATTACCATTGAACAGGTACGTGAAGCAGTACAATCTCTCGAGAGTAACTTATGCCAAATGTTCATCAGTGAGCAACAGCACGGCATGTTTGCATTATTAATGTTGTGGTCTAAACCTGATCAAGGTGGCATGGCGTTACAGGATAAGCTGCATTCTATTCATATAACACTGAGCAAAAAGCTTAATCTGGACATCGGTCTTTACGCAGGAACACTCGTCAAAGAGATTGGAGATATCCCACAATCCCTTATGGCGGCTAAAGAAGCAGCCAAGCATAAATATGCAGAAACTGGTGGTGTCGTGCGCTATACGGAGATCAAAGACAAACCACTGTTTGTTTTTAATGTATACCAGGAGGAGGTAGATCAATTAATCTTGAGCCTGGAAGAGGGGGATAGGGCAGCTTACCACAACATTGTAGAAGAGAAATTCAAATTGTTTCATATGAATCGATTTTCTCCTCAGGCTGTAGCTGGTTCTCTGTTGCATTATATAACGGGTATTCTCGCTGTAGTCCACGAAATGGATGGTACTGATGAAGGGCTGCAGCAGCTAAAGGAGCTGGCACAACAAAGTCATGAAGGGTGGAATTTAAGACTACTGAAGAATGCTTTTCTCATGGCGCTGGAGGAAGCCGAGCATTATGTGTCTCATTTGCGAATGGAGCGATCCAAAGGGGATATCAGCAGGATCAAACGGTATATTGATGCTAATTATACCGAGAACATCAATCTCAAAAGCATTGCTGCGCTCTTCTACATGAATCCCGTTTATCTTGGGCGGTTATTCCGCAAAAGCTACAATCAGTACTTCAATGACTATCTGCTGAACCTGCGGATTCATGAGGCGAAGAAGTTACTGCGGCAGACGGATCTGAGAATGTACGAGGTCGCTGCACGCGTGGGATTTCAGAATGCAGATTATTTTGTAACCCAGTTTGAGAAGCTCGTTAAGTTATCGCCTACAGAGTATCGCAATCTCCTTATGGGAAATGAACAGCGAGGTGCACAATGCCAAGATGGAACCTGAATTACATGAAGCTTCGAGATAAGCTACTGCTGATGTATGTCCTGTCCGTGTTTATTCCCATTGTTGTTACCAATGTGGTGTTCTACAATGTTACATCCGCCAATATTCGTAGTCAGAAAACTCGTGATGCCGGCATGGCCTTGAACAATCTGAAGAACGACCTGCGTGTAACCATTGATCAGGGCGTCGGTCTCTCTTATTCGTTATATACGGATCCTGTGTTCAATGACACCATCTCGCGTTCGTTTCGAAGTCATTTTGAGTACATTGACGCTTATAATTCGTACCTGAAAGGGCAATTCTCCGGTCAATTGAATCAGGGGATTCGCTGGTATCAAGTGTATACCGATAATCCTACCATTCTATCTTCCGGTTATATTGATCGTTTAACTGATGTGGTCCGAAGCTCAGACTGGTACGTTCAATTTCAGGCATACTCCGCTCCTTATCCGGCTCTGATCTCATCTGATCAAATGTTAAGTCTGGTACAAAGGCTCGACAATCTGGACACTGGGGGGAGAGAGCAGTTACTTAAAATTGACCTCAACATGGAGACGATCAAGCAGTATTTTCACAACAGCGGATTCGACGGAAAAGTGTATTTAGTTGATCCAGGAGGACACATCCAATTTTCAAATGATTATACAGCAGAAGCATCTCTGATAGGGAAACGTTACAGTGAGATCCAGTTTCCGAACAAAATGATTCCCTTTGAACTTACGTATACAGGCATTAACTATCTGGAAGGGTGGTCCCTGCATGGCGTTATGGATGAAGAAATTGTGCTGAAGGAGGTACGGAAGTCCCGTTCCTTCGTGGTTTGGCTTGCTTGCATTAATTTTGTCTTGCCTTCCATCATCATCGCGGCCATGTCCAGATCCATCCATGTCAGACTGGTGCGGATTCTAAAACATATGAAAAAAGTGAAAACACAGAATTTTCAGACGATTCCTCCTGAAGATGCAAGAGATGAGATCGGTCAGCTCACGATGGAATTCAATCGAATGACCGAGACGATCCATAACTTGATTCATGAGGTATATCTAGCTGACATTCAGAAGAAAGACCTAGAGTTAAAACAGCAGCAAGCTCAGCTTCATGCACTCCATAGCCAGATCAACCCTCATTTTTTGTTTAATACCCTGGAGTCGGTACGGATGCGGAGCCTCATCAAGGGCGAGAAAGAGACCGCCAAAATTGTGCATAACATGGCCAAGATGTTTCGCAAGTCGATCAGTTGGAATCAGAATGATGTGACAGTGAAGGAAGAACTCGAACTCATCGAGAGTTTTTTGCAAATTCAGAAATATCGCTTTGGCGACAAACTCCAATACAGAATTGAAGCTGATCCTGCGGTACTGATGTACCGAATCCCCAAGATGGTAATTCTCCCCTTTGTGGAAAATGCAAGTATTCATGGTATTGAATCATCTCCGGGTGTAGGCATCATTCAACTCTTCGTTTCGACTGAAATTGACCACCTACTTATCCGACTAACGGATAACGGAATAGGGATGTCACAAGCTAGATTGGAAGAATTGCTGAGCTATCTGAATCAGAACACGGATATGGGAGAGCATGTTGGCATGAAAAATGCGTATAGTCGCTTAAAACTTTGTTATAAAAATCACTTTACATTTGACATCCAGACAGGGGAAGGAGAAGGGACACGTATCCAAATTAAGCTTCCACTTGATCCATCAGCCAAGCCAGGCGACTAAATATGAGGGATATACTTTTCAAAGTAGGAGGTACACTTTCATGGGTAACTTTGAAAGCGCTATCTTGATATATTGAGAAGGCTTAAAGACACAAACAATACTTGAAGGGGGCATTTGCTACATGTTTAGAAAAAGAAACATTATAACAGGTCTGGCAATTTTACTGGCTGTAACGCTGGGAGGTTGCAATAAAGCCAGTCCGCAAGCCTCTTATCCTGACAGTAATGACAACACCCCGGTCACCTTTAAATATTTCACGTTTGGCGGTGGCAAGAAGGATATTCTGGCAAGCAGCACGACCATTGGCAAGAAGTTACAGGAACAAACAGGTGTTGACTGGAAGATGGAATATCTGGTCGGCGACGGTGCAACCAAGGCAGGTGTCATGATTGCGAGTGGGGATTACCCCGACATCATCGACTCCAGTGGTGAAATGGCCAAGTTGATGGATGCAGGATCTTTTATCCCACTGGATGAACTGATCGATCAATACGGGCCTAACATCAAGCGGGTATACGGGCCTTATATGGACAAATTCAGACAGGAGGATGGAAAGATCTATTTCTTGCCATACACAGCCAACATTGGTTATGTGTCAGAGCCTAACTTCCAGACCGGCTTCTACATTCAGCGGGCTGTGCTCAAAGAGTTTAACTATCCCAAGATCAAAACGCTGGACGAATATTTTGACTTGATTGAGCAATACAAGCAAAAGCATCCGCAGATCGATGGAAAAGAAACCATCGGCTTCGCCACACTTGCGGGTGAGTCGGGCAGCTTCTTCACCCTGCTAAATCCGGCCATGCATCTGGCAGGTTATCCAAACGATGGCAGTGTGATGGTGGATATGCAGAGCCATGAAGCCAAACTGGTAGCCGGATCTGATTATCAGAAACAATGGATTCAGAAGCTGAGCGAAGTTAACGCACAGGGGATGTTTGATCCCGAATCCTTCACAATGAACCAGGATCAGTATCTCGCCAAGTTGACGTCCGGTCGGGTTCTGGGATATTTCAGTTACTCCTGGCAGGTTGGAGACGCAACGAACAACCTCAAGAAGGCTGGACTTGATGATAAACGATATGTATCTCTACCGATCGTATTTGATGACAGTGTCAAAGACCAGTATGTGGACCCGCCAGGTTTTGTGAACAACTATGGTGTCGGAATTACCGTAAATGCCAAAGATCCCGTGCGAATTGTTAAATATTTTGATAATTTGCTCAAGGAAGAAAACCAGATTCTGGTGCAATGGGGCATTGAGGACGAGACGTATAGTGTGAATGACGAAGGTCGCTTTTATTTCAAAAATGATGACCAACGCAAGGCACATGAAGATCCCGAATTAAGTCGTAAGTTCGGCTTTGACTATTTTAATTACAGCTGGCCTCGTTACGGCAATAACTCCGTACTGGAGGATGGCAACGCCTATGGACCAGGCAATCAACCAGAAGTGGCTACCTTTAGTTACACGGACGGTGACAAGCTGTTGTTAGAGAAATATGGTGTGGAGACATTCACAGAACTATTCAGCACACCGGATGAGCGTCCTTGGTCTCCTGCTTGGTCCATTGCATTGGAGCAGGGCTCTCCTGAACAGATTTTCATCACCAAGGCAGAAGATCTCCAGAAGAAATATTTACCCAAAATGATTATGGACTCGCCTTCTACGTTCGAGAACACATGGAATGAGTATATGAGTCAATTGAATCAACTGGACAAGAAAACATATGAAGCTACGATAACACAGGCAGTGAAGGATCGTGTAGCTGGCAAATGGTGAGTGCAATCCATAGAGACCATAAGGAACGGGGGAATATTCACATGTTAAAAGCGAAAGTTAGAATAGCAAGTTTAGCTGTATTAGTGACTGTTTTGCTGGCTGGGTGCAATCAGAACAATTCGTCATCACCTTCAGCCACAGGTGATGATGAGAACAGTCCAGTCACGTTCTCGTATTACATGTTCTCTCCAGGCAAGAAGGATACTCTGGCAAGCGAAACAACAATCGGTAAAGTGTTGCAAGAACAAACAGGTGTGGACTGGAAGTTGGAATATCTGGTAGGTGATAGTGCGACAAAAGCCGGTGTCATGATTGCCAGTGGAGACTATCCAGATGTCATTAGCTCCAGTGGTGAGATGTCCAAGTTATTGGATGCCGGGGCCTATATTCCGCTGGATGATCTGATTGAGGAATACGGCCCTAATATCAAAAGAGTATATGGACCATACTTCGATAAAATGAAAAATGCAGAAGACGGAAAAATCTATGCGCTGCCTTATACGGCTAATCAGGGTGAGTATTCAGGTAGTCCAAATGTTGGTGGGGGAGCCTTCTGGATTCAGCGCTCTGTTCTCAAAGAGTTTAATTATCCCAAGATTACTACACTGGATGAATATTTTGATCTGATTCAGGATTACAAGGAAAAACATCCAACAGTTGATGGTGCAGAGACGATCGGATTTGTGTCACTTGCAGGTGTGGCCAATAACTTCTTCACCTTGCAGAATCCAGCGATGCATCTCGCCGGTTATCCGAACGATGGCAGTGTCATGGTTGACATGACTACCCATGAAGCGAAAGTCGTCGCCGGAACAGATGCACAGAAAAAATGGATTCAGAAGTTAAATGAGATTAATGCTCAAGGGATGCTGGATCCGGAATCCTTTACGATGAACAAAGACCAGTATTTGGCCAAACTGACTTCGGGTCGTGTGTTAGGATACTTCAATTATGGCTGGCAGATTGGGGATGCGTCGAAAAACCTGCTCTCGGCAGGCATTGATGAGAAGCGCTATGCACCACTTCCGATCGTGTTTGATGAAGGAATTAAGGATCAATATGTTGATCCTCCCGGCTTCGTTAACAACTATGCAACCGGTATCTCGGTGAACGCCAAAGACCCTGTTCGTATCATCAAATACTTTGATAATTTGCTGAAGGAAGAGAATCAGGTTCTGGTGCAATGGGGCATCAAGGACGAGACGTACAGTGTGGATGAAAAGGGCCGCTTTTATTATGCAAATGAAGATCAACGCAAGGCTCATGATGATCTGGAGCTCAGCCGTAAATTCGGGTTCACCTACTTTGGTACAGATTGGCCGAAATATGGCGGTGAATCTACACTATCCGATGGTAACGCTTATAGCCCTGGCAACCAGCCGGAAGTGGCCGCTGCATCTTACACCGAGGGAGACAAGAAATTCCTTGAAGCCTACGGTATCCAAACTTTTAGTGAATTGTTCAACAAACCGGAAGAGCGGCCTTGGTTCCCGGCTTGGTCCATCGCATTGGAGCAAGGATCACCTGAACAGATCTTCACGACCAAATCGGATGATTTGCAACGTAAATACTTGCCGGAAATGATCTTGGGAGCACCCTCGAATTTTGATAAGCTGTGGGATGCCTACATGGCTGAATTGAACAAATTGGACAAAGCTGGTTATGAAGCGACCATTACCAAAGTTGTGAAGGATCGAGTCGCAGGAAAATGGTGATACGAACACTTTAAGTACGTGTTCAAGAATTCTTTTTTTGAACAAACTCGTTAAAACAAACTGTACATGCGCAGGAGAAGACGAAAGAACATAAACTCCGGTTTCTCCTCGCATGATGAACAGCATAGGAAAGGAGCAGGTTCACCGTGGAGAAACCTAATGTCTCCCTTAACTCGATGCCGCCAGCCTCGAATCCGAAGGGAACCAGAGCACATTCATTCTTCAAACGTCTTGTGCAACAACGAACACTTGCCTCGATGTGTATACCTTTTGTCATCTGGGCTTTTATCTTCAAGTACCTGCCGTTATGGGGATGGACCATGGCTTTTCAGAATTTCAAACCGGCGAGATCCTTCTCGGATCAGCAGTGGGTAGGCTGGCAGCATTTTAGTACGTTATTTGAAGACAATACCTTCTACCGGGTGCTGCGCAACACACTTGTCATGAGTTCCATTAAACTGGTATTGGGATTTGTGACAGCAATTACACTGGCCCTCTTGTTGAATGAACTGAAAAATGTCATATTTAAACGCTTTGTGCAAACCGTTAGTTATCTGCCTCACTTTATCTCGTGGGTTGTTGCCTCCAGCATTGTATTAACCGTACTGTCACCAGACGGAATTATCAACCTGCTCCTGATGAAGCTTCACCTGATTGATAGTCCGGTACTATGGATGGGAAAAGGTGAATACTTCTGGGGTATTCTTGGGGCAACCGAGGTGTGGAAGGATGTCGGGTGGAACACTATTATCTATCTGGCAGCGATTACGGCAATTGATCCAGCGCAATATGAAGCTGCCGAGATCGATGGAGCCAGTCGCTTCAAACGGATGTTATATATCACGCTGCCTGGTTTGAAACCGGTTATTGTGATCTTGTTGATCATGAACATGGGAAGTATTCTGGAATCCGGATTCGAGCCGCAATATCTGCTAGGTAACGGGATGAACATGGATTATTCGGAGAATCTGGACATCTTTGTACTGAAATATGGATTAGGGATGGGGAACTTTTCCTTGGGTACAGCAGCCGGCATATTCAAAACTGTGGTCAGTTTTGTCTTCCTTTTCTCTGCGAACTATATAGCGAAAAAAATGGGAGAGAGCAGACTATTCTAAAAGGAGGCCTATACCATGCGAAAAGGAAACACATCCCGCTTGCGGAATAGCAGCACCGGGGATCGAGCGTTTGACACCATTAACATGATCTTCATGGTATGTCTGATGATTGTGACGATCTATCCCTTTGTTAATATGATTGCGGTATCCTTCAATAATGCGAACGATGCCATTCGGGGGGGAATATATCTATGGCCCCGTGTATGGACACTGGACAATTACAAATACATTTTTGGCGAATCCGATATCTATCACGCAACGCTGATCTCTGCCCTGCGTACGGTCATTGGAACCGTGGTCTCCGTCTTCTGTACAGCCATGCTTGCTTATACGGTTAGTCGTCAGGAATTTGTGCTTCGTAAGTTCGTTACAATGTTTTTTGTGTTCACCATGTACTTCAGCGGGGGCTTGATCCCCGGTTATCTGCTGATTCGAGACCTTGGATTGATCGGTTCTTTCTGGGTGTATATCATTCCGGGTGTAATCGGTGTATTCAATATGATCGTCATCCGTTCTTTTATTGAAGGTCTTCCGGAAGGCATTCTGGAGTCAGCCCGTATAGATGGGGCAGGGGAGTTCACGACATTTATCCGTGTTGTCCTGCCACTAACGATTCCCGCAATGGCAACCGTATCACTCTTTGTAGCCGTTGGGCAATGGAATTCCTGGTTCGATGTATTCCTCTACAACTCTTCCAATAAAGAATTAAGCACGTTGCAATACGAATTAATGAAGATTCTGCAAACTTCAACGACCTCAGCGACTTCATCAGCAAGTGATGCTTATCAGTCTGCCGAGAGCAATGCAACGGCGGTTACGCCAACATCAATTCGAGCGACGATGACCATTATTGCGAGTGTTCCTATTCTGATGGTGTATCCGTTCTTGCAGAAATACTTTGTACAGGGCATGACGATTGGTGGCGTGAAGGGATAGTCATGATCTGCATATCATTTCATTGAATTATGTCAACGCAACAAACGATACCGTATTAGCGTCTATTCATCCATAGAATAACAACAGGAGTGAAACAAATGCATGTAAAATGGATGACGATGATTGGTGCCGTCCTCGGATCTGTGCTTATAGGGGTGGGGACGGCAGCTGCGGAAGAAAATTTTGTTGATCTTAAGTATTCAAAGTGGGCAGAGGATGGCATCACGTATATGGCGAAACGGGGAACAGTAGCCGGATACGGTAATGGGATCTTCAAGCCTGAGGCACTTGTGACACGGGCACAAGCCGTCACTTTTATGGTACGGGAGCTTTATCCAGATCAGCTTCAGAGAGTAGTGGATGGCACAACCTATTCGGATGTTCCAACGATACACCCTTTCCATCGAGAAATCATGATAGCTGCTAAAAATGGACTTGCGAGTGGTTTCCCTAACGGAACCTTCCGTCCGGATGCACCGCTTAGCCGCGCAGAGACTGCGGCCTTCCTTACAAGGGCATATTCACTCTCGGAAGGTAAGAAGCCTGCAAAATGGACCGATACGGACAAGCATTGGGCGGCAGCGCCTATTCTTATTATGAGTTCCAACGGCTTGGTCGGTGGTTATTCGGATGCCACTTTCCGTCCAAATCAAGCTGTCACGCGCGCTGAATATGCCGTATTCATGGCGAGAGTCATTCGCTTCGAACGCGAAGCAGCCATTCGGGCGCAAGATTGGGATAAGCTGATATCTTATATGACGGTAAGTGAGCAAGTGGGTCAGATGCTTATGCCCGATGTTAGGCAATGGAATGGTAAAGCGACGACGAGCGTTAATGAGGGGCTGAAACGCAGTATCCATGATCAAGACTTGGGCGGACTTATTCTTTTTGACAAAAATATTGTTGACGCAAGGCAGCTTACAACGTTCACACATGATATGCAAAGAGAAGCAGGTGACATTCCGCTATTTCTTAGTATCGACCAAGAAGGTGGTGTGATTAAGCGAATACCAGGCGGTACGAATCTGCCAGGTCAGATGGCGTTGGGCGCAACTGGAGATGCAGCGCTTGCCGAAGCGGCTGGTCAGCTGACTGGGGAGGAACTGAAGGCACTGGGAATTCAGATTAACTTTGCGCCAGTGCTGGATATCAACAGTAATCCGGATAACCCCATCATTGGTATACGCTCGTTTGGCTCGGAGCCAGATTTGGTAACGCGGCTAGGTCTCGCAACGATAAAGGGCTTGCAGCAATCCGGGGTGATGGCGGCAGTGAAGCATTTTCCGGGTCACGGAGATACGCAGGTAGACTCCCATCTCGGAATGCCTGTACTAACTCATCATCGCGAGCGATTGGATGCGGTAGAATTAAAACCATTTCGAGCTGCGATTGAAAACGGGGTAGAGATGATTATGACCGCGCATATTGCTTTTCCTGCCATCGATAACGAACATGTCACTTCACTCAAAGACGGTGAACGTGTGCCGATTCCAGCTACCTTATCGAAAAAAGTACTGACAGGACTTCTTCGCGAAGAACTGGGATATAAAGGTCTCATCATTTCCGATGCATTCACCATGAATGCCATTGCGGAGCATTTTGGGGAGAATACATCGGTAGAACGTGCCGTTTCCGCAGGTGTTGATATCATCCTTATGCCAAAAGATTCAGCAGCGGCCCATCAAACGCTGGTGAATGCGGTGAACAATGGAACGATCAAGGATGAAACTATACACGCATCTGTGAAACGAATCCTGGAGATGAAAGCGAAATATGGTTTGTTTGAACGTAACCAGACTCTTGCGCAAAAGCTAACTCAGCTTAACGGTATTATTGGATCGAAGGAGCATCGAGCGGTGGAGCAGAAAATCGCAGAACGTGCGGTCACCGTACTCAGCAGCCGCGAAGGTATGCTTCCAGATCAAATTCAGCAAGGCGATCGGGTTGTTATTGTCGCAGCCGAGCAGGATCAGGCGAATCAGCTTGAAAAACAACTGTTGCAAGCTGCTAATAACCTGTCGTTAAAGACTGAAATTGCACTTGTTGGACAAGGCAAAATGAATGAAACGCTCCAGGCGATTGGCAAAGCGAATTATGTCATTCTTGCTTCTTACCAATTCCGGAATGTAGCCAGCCAGTTCGGATGGAGCGATTATCAAACCTTGATTAATGCAGTGAACAAGAGTAATCTGCGATATACGCTGTTGTCATTGGGTAACCCTTACGAGATGATCTATCTTCAGAACGTGCGCTCAGGGCTTGCAGTGTATGGAAAGCAGGAGCCAAATACGTCTGCCGGGATTAAAGTTTTACTTGGTCAATTGAAACCTGGAGGACAGTTGCCCGTTCAAACGGATTAAAGGTCAATCAATGTAGAGAAAATGAAGAAAAAAGACGGATCCCAGCATACGGAATCCGTCTTTTTATTTTAAACTAAACGTTGATTTCACCGATTCATCTACCACGCCATCACTCGGATATTTCTTCGCTGCAAACAAATTGGAGCAGCATCTTCACAAATTGCTCCGTCATCCGCATATCCAATGCATGATCATGAGCAGCACGAATCGTTACCATACGTTGGAGCATGGCCATCATCGTGGTGAAGATAAACTGAGCCAGATCGAGCGGAGGGGACGGATTCTTAATACTGCCGTCAACAACACCTTGGGATAAAGCGCCCATCAGGAAATGATTTTCTTTCCCATTCTGGTTGAATCGATCGTATGTTTCTCTTAATTCAGGACTAAAATCATACATCTCATAGTTGATATCAAATAATTGAATAAACCGGATGTAGTCTGGATGATCCTGGGCATAAACAACCCATGCATTCAACATCACCGTGAGTTGTTCTCGCCCGTTCATGTCCTTCACCGATGTAAGGCTAACCTCATCCGTTAAATGTTCAATCAGTTGCATCTGAATGGCCAGAAGAAGCTCATCCATAGACTGAAAATGTTTATAAAATGTCACTCTGCTAAGTTCAGCTTTCGTACATACATCCTTAATCTTCACTTGCAGCAATCCATATTTCAAAAAAAGCTCCTTACCTGCTGCAATCAAATCATCACGATGTTTATTTCCCAATTGTTGATGCCAGTTTTCATTCACTTGTATACCGTTGTCCTTTCTTCGAACGAAATGCGTTCAAGGTAAGTCCGAGAGAAGCGAGCAGCATAATTGCACCAAAAATATACGGGAAGTTTATGTTTTTGTCAAACAATAGTCCTGCGATCAGCGGACCAATCACCGTCCCGAGACTGGAGAATGTCGTATTCAGACCCGATGCATAGCCTTGCCGATCTCCTGCATTTTTGGATATTAACGTGCTGAGTGAAGGCCGCAAAAACGAGTTAAAGGCAAAGAATAACGCAGAAGCGAATAACAGAAAGGTCAGGTTTACTTTAATTAACATTAATAATAAAGCGATGGGCGTAATAATTAGGGAAAGACGGATTAGCTTAATTTCACCGATTCGCTGTACGAACCAATCCAAAAGCCAGATTTGCACAACGATACCGATAATTGCGCCCAAGGTAATAATGATGGAGATCGTTGCAGCGTTGAATCCGTATTTTTGTTCTGCAAAAAGCGCGAATACGGTCTCATAACTCATGAGGCCAAAGGTCATGACGAGCAGCACAATCAAGTATTTAAAATACGGTACTTTAAATGAACTCCAGATTTTCTTACCCAAGTGATCTCCCTTTTGAAGTCGGATGGAGACGGTTCTTTTTTCCGGGGGAAGTGTCTCAGGCAGTAGCAACGTCATCAGTGCAGCAACAAGTCCCAGACCAGCAGCGAAGAAATAAGGCATACGAATCCCCATCTCGGCGATGAGACCACCCAGACCAGGCCCGAGCACCATTCCCAAATTCATGGCTGCACCAAAATAACCCATGCCTTTCGCGCGGGTCTCAGGCGTTGTGATATCCGCGACATAAGCGAGATTCGCAGGAACCATTAAACCAAGACTGATTCCCCCGATAATTCGTGCGACATACAAGAGAGGCAGAGCGGTTGAAAGTGCAAAGATCACATCCGAGACAACGGAAAGAAACATGCCGGCCATGATCAACTTTTTACGTCCAAAGCGGTCAGATAATTTTCCTCCCAGTGGTGAAAAGAAGAATTGAGCTGCCCCGAAGGCTGCCACTAGAAATCCGGCGACGGTACCTCCCGCATGAAAGAGCTTCAAGTACTCCGGCAAAATGGGAATAAGCATCCCTTGCCCCAATAAAGCGATAAACAGATTTAACATCAGAATGAATAGTGGAAAGCGAATTGATTTTGGTAATGTACTCATGCTTGTCGTAAGCTCCTTCATTAACATTGTGTTAACCTTTACAGTATGTAAACCATTTTAAATGATTCGAATGAGATATGTAAATGTAAATCTTTTTTAGGTGAGTAGAGCTATAATTAAATTCATATGGAGGTGGAAACGCGTGAATTTGGAGGAACTGTTTACGGTACATGTGAACATCGAGAAATCATTTGATTTACAGAATAGCGAAGGTAATTCAGTTGTCATGATTACTTTTACAGGTCGTGTAACCGGAAAGTACTTTGAGGGAATAGTGCTGGATGGAGGCGTGGATACTCAGATTATTGGGAAGAATGGTGACCCGCATACGCTATCGGCAAGATACATGCTTCAAGGGACAGATCACACAGGAGATAGCTGCAAAATTTATATCGAAAACAACGGAAACATCGATAAAACGCTGAACACTGCTTTATTTCGGACTTCTCCCAAAATGATTACGGACAGTAAAGCCTTATCCTTTTTGAACCATGAGACATTTGTGGGAGAGGGTTATCCAACGGAGTCAGGAGTAGATATAAAAATATATAGGACACATTGATACACGGAACAGAGGAAAACTGTTTTATTCGTGTGCCGCGGATAAATCACATGCTGTTATGAAGAGATAGAGTCGCTAAGGAGCGGCTCTTTTTTTCGTTATGCGATTTTATGTCCATCTTTATATGTATTCCTTTACATTTATTTAACAAAGGGTGGATACAGCGCAGACACTTCTCCCCTATAGTATGATGAGCGAAAATAAACCAATAATAGGCGGATTAAGGAGAAGACTAAACAATATGATGATCAAAAAAATCGGGATTTCAGTCGTATCACTCACCATGCTAACATCTGCGAGTATGTTTGACGTATATGGTGCAGGTTCCAAACGCATGATCGAAGTTGCTGAACAATCGGCTAATGTAGTCGTGAACGGACAAAGGGTGGAAGGAGAGTCTTTTCTCTACAATGGAGTTACTTACGTGCCGGCAAGAGCTGTTGGGGAGGCACTGGGACAAGACGTAGACTGGGATAACAACACCCAATCGGTGTTTGTTGGAGCAAAAATTAACGATCAGCAGGGATACCGCGGTACCAAAACGCCATACCCTTTTAAGGAAACGAGTTATACTAAAGCTCCTAATGGATATGAACCCGTATTTATTAATTACATAGGCAGACATGGTTCCAGACATCTATCCAGTTCCAAGTACGACAAGACGCTCTATGAACTGCTCGACATCGCTGAGAAGGATGGGCAGGCTACCAATCTGGGCAAAGAGCTGAAGAAGGAAATTGGTAAGCTTATGAAAGTTGAAAAAGACCATTATGGCTTGTTATCCACTACGGGTGGAGAAGAACTGAAAGGAATAGGAAGCAGAGTCGGACAGAACTTCAAAGAACTATTCACATCAGATAAAAAAGTAATCGCTCAGGCCACTTTCAAAGATCGAACGCCCCAGAGCAGAGATCAGTTTATTGATGGATTAAAGGAAAGTTTGGGAGATAACAAGGTAGACATTGTGGCTTCAGCCTTTGAAGAAGGGAAAGATCCTTATCTGCGGCCCTACGACCTGGCTACGAAGTATAACGAATACGTGGAAGATGGAGACTGGGTTAAGTTATACGAGGATTATGTCACACAGAGCACTGGAACGCGGTATGCAAAAGACGTCCTTTTGCAATTTTTCTCTGAAGACTTTTATCAGCGATTGAATTCTGGAGAGTTCGAGTTGAAGGATGAAAAAGGGAAAGTGAAACTCAGTAACCCAACGGAAGCTGCTTCTAATTTATACGAACTGTACATTATATCTTCGAATATTAAAGGAGAAGGTGATTTCGAATTCGGGCGGTATTTTACGAACAACCAGTTAAAGTGGTATGAGAGCGTTGATAATATCAATGACTTTTATGAAAAAGGTCCATCCTTAACATCCACGGATCTGCCGCAGAATATCATCGCACCCCTGGTCAAAGAATTAATCGTGTCTACCGAACAATCCATTCAGCAGAAGGACACGGCTGGTATATTTCGTTTTGCTCACGCAGAAACCATTATTCCACTATCTTCATTCCTGGATATCGCCGGAGCTAATGTGAGTATCGACCAACCGCAGGACGTGACCGAAAACTGGAATGGCTCAGTCATCTCACCGATGGGAGCAAACATCCAATGGATTTTGTATTCCAATGGTAAGGATGACCTCGTAAAGATGCTTAGAAATGAAGAAGAAATCGCCTTTCCGATCGAAACAAAGACCTACCCATACTATAAATGGGATGATGTGAAGACATATTACCAAAACAAACTGCAGAAGGTAGGCGTGGAACTGGACAGCAGTTTGGAAGATAATATTGAGCTTTTACAGAAGAAGTTCTAGTCGGGGAGAAGATATACGATTATAACAAGATAAAGATAAAGACGAAAAAGATGAAGAAAGCGACTCTCTCTCCATGGAGCTGCTTTCTTTTTTTGCATGTTAACTAAATTGGACAAATAAAAAAATTCAAAACAAAATGTGACCAAATGCCGTCCTTAGGAGTGTTAGAGGTATAAAGGAGGGCATAACAACCATGCAGCGATCAGTGCCCCAGCTGGGCGATCATGTGATGAAAGTCTACGAGACATATGCGGATACGCTGTTCCGAATTGCCATGGTGAACCTTGGCAGACGGGAAGATGCGGAGGAAGCCACTCAGGATACCTTCATCAAACTAATAGAAAAAGCCCCTACATTCAACGATGCAGAGCATCAAAAAGCATGGTTGATTCGGGTCATCACCAATCATTGCAAATCCTTATTAGGCAGAGGCTGGCGCAAACGGGAGGTCAAGCTGGAGGGTGTCGATGCTCTTACCGCGGACAACCCGGAAGATCACGCGCTGATCGAACTCGTGCTGTCACTGCCCCTCAAGTATAGATCGGTGGTTCATCTGTATTATTACGAAGATTATGCAATCCGAGAAATCAGCGAGATTCTGGAGATTAGCGAGTCAGCAGTGAAAATGAGATTAAAACGAGGAAGAGAGCTGTTAAAACTGGAGCTGGAAGGAGAGGAACTGTAATGAAGGAAGAACAATTCAAACAAGACTACAAGAAAGCGGTGAATCATATGAAAACAAACGAGCAAATGAAAAAACGGGTAGAGCAAGCTTTGAATACGCAACATCAGGGGCCAAAACGTCAACGCAAACCACTATATATCGCAGCAAGTGTCGTTATCGCTGCCAGCATTGGATTGGCTGCGCCGAGTGTGTGGCAACAATTCAATGGACCAGCCGCACCAACTCCTCAAGTGGCAGAGGTGACTCCGGGCGCGTCGTTTGATCCGATTGTGATTCCAAAGATGGAATTGCCGGATTCACAGGGTAAAGGCGCGATGGCAGATATGCTGCAATTGGTTGTGTATGGAGGAAACGTCTATACACAGTCCCCAACATTGCTTGAAGGCGCACATGCACTCAACCTGCGTGGCGAGAAGCTTGGCACAACAACTGGCGGCATCCATGAGCTGAGCGGTCAGGATAAATACACAGAACTTGCTTCCAATATTGGCGAAGCAGACATCTATGCGGTGAATGGTTATGATAAGGACTTCCGCATCATGTCTTACACTGAGATCGATGGTCAGGTGTATGCTCAACTATTCGACAAGAACAACGGAATCACCATTGGTACGGGTGCCGACCTGATTGGTAAGCTGCATCTCGAAGGTAACGTTGCCTCGGCACAATGGGAGACTTTTGATAGCTGGAACAACGGAAAGCAGCAGTTTCAGCCGTTAGCAGTGGATGAATCACTGGAAAGCTTCATCTCTGCGTTATCTGCTGCTAAACCAATTGCAACGAGTCCGGAATTGGAAGAGAATCTCTACGGCAAAGAAGATCGCAAGATCATCTATCTCACCTTGGAAGATAAAACACAGGTTCCACTGGTTCTGTTCGGTGAAGGTTTGGTTCGTTACGGTAATGTTCCTGCATTTCTCGAAGTTGAAAAAGGCGCGTTTCAATCCTTCTGGAACAGCTTGGGCGAGTAAGGAGAACACGGAGATACGATTGAATGAAGAAGAGCGAACAGGGCACGAAAGTGCTTTGTTCGCTCTTTAGATTATCGGAGGAGTTGTTTAATTAAAATTTTTGTAATACACCAAATGATCGGTCCACTCATCATTTTCGTGTATGAAACCTTTACGGACACATTCAAATTCCATACCCACGCTTTCAGCTAACTTCACAGAAGGGGTATTATCCAGATTGATATGGGCTTCTATACGGTGGAATTTCAGATGTTCAAATGCAATATGAAGAGCTGCATTCACAGCTTCCTTGCCATACCCTTTTCGCCAATACTGATTATGGAGCGTATATCCGAAGCTTCCCCATTGAAAATCATCTCTTGCCAAGGTCGCAATATCAACCATACCCAGATGTGTGCCATCTTCCTTTCTAAAGATACCAAATACATAAACGGCATCTGTACGCGCTAACTCCTGGTGTCGATCCACCAGATCATGAAACCAATCCAGTGTACATTCACTCATATCCATTTTCCCTTTATCATGGCGGTGCTGGGAGGGCAAGCGTTTTTCAAATTCATTTAACCAATTCTCATAATCGTTTTTCTGTAATGGTCTGATGACTAATCGTTCTGTCTCTGAAATATGATCAAATTTTTCTGCTTTTAATTTCAAAATGACATCTCCTTTGGATTGAATTTTTATTCATGGCATAGCATTGAAATACTCCATAACCACGCTGCGAAACTCTAAAGCGGCTTTTGAAATATACCTGTTTTTATGTGAAAGTAGAGCGATTTCCCGAACGAGTCTATGTTCCTCTACCTGAAGATATCTAATGCGTTCATGCGGGTTTCTGGCTGTGCTTGGTATAAATGCAAGACCGATCTCCGCTTCAACAAGGGCTGTTAATCGTGCAGGCTCATCACCTTCATACACATACTTCGGTACAAAACCAGCGGATTGACATGTAGAATCTACCATATCACGAACACCATAGCCTTGTTTTACCCCAACAAACGACTCGTCCTTAAGCTCGGCTAGTTGAATGCTGCTTCGTTCTGCATATCGATGACCCATAGGAACAGCGACTACGATCGGATCGTCATAAAGTATCTGACATTCGATGTCGTCACCTTGCATCGGAGGGGAGGAGAGACCAAAATCTACCTCGCCCCGATATAGAAGCCTGGACATGTTTTCTAACGAAACCATTTGTACATGAAACTGAATGTCCGGTTGATTTTTGCGAAATTCTCGTAGTATACCTGGCAAAGTACTTGCCGTAGTTACCGCCAATTGCAGTATACCCTGATCTTTGTTGGAGAGGTCAGCGATTTCCCGCTTTCCTTGTTCCAATTCAAATAGGGCTTTTTCAGTTCGCTGAAGAAATGTTCTTCCAAAGTCGTTTAGTCGCAGCTTTCTCCCGATTCGATCAAATAAGGGGACTCCCAGGTCATCCTCTAATCGTTGTATCGTTTTGCTCAGAGAGGATTGCGTAACATGCAGCTTTCCCGCAGCTTCCGTAACATGTTCGCATCGGGCCACCGTCAGGAAATATTTTAGTTGAAGAAGCTCCATTTGCACCATTCCTTCATTCCTTCTAGTTCATCAAATCATAACATACAATGCGTTGGAATAAATGAATACTTTCAAGTAAGATGACAGCAGAAGAAGGAGTGATGCACTGATGAACGTTCGAAATAAAGGATTGATGTTGGCTGTGGGACTCGGAATTATGTTGAATCCGTTGAATTCCTCCATGATTTCGGTGGCAATCTCCAGGCTACAACAAGTGTACCAACTTGGTTTTACAGCTGTTTCGTGGATCATTTTATCATTTTACATTGCCAGTGCTGTTGCTCAACCCGTCATGGGCAAGTGTAGCGATTTGTTCGGCCGCAGGAAGATCTTTCTCACGGGTCTTGTTATTGTTTTTGTATCGTCCATGCTTGCTCCGTGGTCTTCGAGCTTTTCGTGGCTCATCGTATTCCGGATCGTTCAATCGATTGGCACAAGCATGATGGTAGCCGTCGGAATGGCGATTGTAAGAATTAATGTGACTGACAAGCAAGCCACCGCATTGTCTACTTTGGCGATATTCCTCTCCGGAGCAGCTGCCATCGGGCCATTTATTGGTGGAGTATTGATACATTGGTGGGACTGGCACAGCATATTCATCGTTAATATTCCATTTGTCATGGCAAGCTTTGCGTTCGCCTGGAAAACAATTCCGAAGGACGAGTCTTCTCCATCGATCTCTAGTCACATGTCGGTTCGGCAATGGCTTGCATTAATTGATGCATCAGGCATCCTGATGTTTATGGTAGCTTTGGTGACTCTGCTCATCGGATTACTGTCAGTAAATTCTACAGGAGATATTTCTAAATGGCATCTGCTGACAGGAGGGATCGGGTTAATTACACTTGTCATGTTCATCCGGCATGAATTAAAAGCAGCCAAACCATTCATCCCTCTGCGAACGTTTGCCATATATCCCGAGATGACTTGGGTGAATGTACAATACATGCTGGTGAACATCCTGTTTTACGCACTTTTTTTTGGAGTTCCAACGTATTTGAAGCAGGTACGTCATCTCAACGAAGTTCATACAGGAATGAGCATGCTGGCTTTGGGATTATGTTCAGTCATTATTGCTCCGATCGCAGGGCGCTGGATTGACAGATCGGGATCACGGCCAGCTTTAATCGTATCAGCTTGGTTAATGACCATTGGCTCTGTACTCATCGTATTCATGAATGAAACTTCTCCAATCTTTGTTGTCATTGTTGCCTTGGCTTTATTTGGCATAAGTAACGGTCTAAACGCGGTTGGCATGCAAGCAGCTCTGTTCAAAAGCACACCCAAAGAAATGATAGGTGTTTCATCGGGGATTTTTAATACATCACGCTACCTGGGGACCATCATATCATCGTTATTGATTGGTATCGTTATGGGGGATACATTCAATGTGACAGGATTTCAGACGCTTGGAATTATCCTTACGGTATTAGCTGCATCACTGATCATCATGAGCGTACGCCGCGAGGCAGATGCGGTGAGTCCAGAGTAAATAAGCAAGCAAATAAAATAGTGAATCCACGTGCAATACCACGTTTACACCCAATGAATCAATAGCTCTATTGGGTGTATTTTTTGTTTTTCACCAAGTTGTCAGAAAGAGTTGATCCTTTCTTGAACGTTTAGGGTAGAAGACGTGACGTTGATTGAATTAGGTAAAAATAAAGATATAATAATTTTGATTATTAGGTCTCGCATAGCATTTTCTATGCATTTAATATCAGGAATCAACAGGAGTAATCGCAAAGTACATGTGGCAACATATCGTTGTAGCGTACTTTGTGAAAATTTTCTCTTATCCTAAACACACGAATTACAGGAACGTCCTAATCTGATATTAAATGCAACCAGTGAGTAGCAGACCTGATCATAAGCAAATATTTATCACTAAAAATCAACAGATTTTGAAAGGAGGCAACATAAAGAATGGCTATTGATACGGTGTTATGGAGCAGACTGGTGACTGGTTTGACACTCGGATTCCACGTTATTTTTGCAACGCTTGGTGTTGGTGTACCTTTGATGATTGCTATTGCAGAGTTCATCGGTATTCGGAAGAAGGATCACCATTACATACTTATGGCAAAGAGGTGGTCCAGAGGATTTGTCATATCTGTGGCGGTTGGTGTGGTGACAGGTACAGCGATATCGCTGCAATTGGCACTGGTGTGGCCGAATTTCATGAAATTGGCCGGGAATGTTATTGCACTGCCACTATTTATGGAAGTATTCGCGTTCTTTTTTGAAGCGATCTTCTTGGGCATTTATTTGTACACGTGGGATCGGTTCAAAAATCCTTATATCCACTGGTTGCTGACTATACCAGTTGTTGCCGGGGCAGGGATGTCTGCTGTCTTTATCACGACAGTAAATGGATTCATGAACCAGCCTGAAGGCTTTGTCATGGAAGCAGGTCAATTCTTGGCAGTGAATCCTGTACAAGCAATGCTGAATGCGGCGACGTTCTCCAAAGTATTTCATGTATTAAGCTCGGCCTATTTGACAGGAGCTGCTCTGTTAGCTGGAATTGCAGCCTTGGCGATGCTGAGAAAAGGGGTGTCAGCCTACCACAAAAAGGGCCTGAACCTCATGATGGCCGTTGTTCTGGTCTTCAGCTTATTAAACTCCTTAGCCGGAGATGTATCTGCCAAGTTTTTGGCTGAGCATCAACCGGAGAAGCTCGCGGCTGCCGAGTGGCATTTCGAGACGGAAAGCGGCGCGGATCTGATCTTATTAGGATGGCTGAATGCTGAGCATGAAATCATAGGTGCTCTCCATTTGCCGAAAGTGCTCAGCTTTCTTGCCTTTGGAAACTTTAACGCCGAGGTAACCGGGCTGAATGAATTTCCACCCGATGAGCATCCGCCGTTACTTGTGCATTACTTGTTTGATCTGATGGCTGGAATCGGTTTCGCACTGCTTGCGATCTCTTCTCTGTATTTCCTGTTTGTGTTCTGGAAGAAACGCAACCAGTTTAACAAGTGGATGCTACGCATGGTTGCACTCAGTGCACCGCTTGCATTTCTGGCCGTTGAGATGGGCTGGTTCTATGCAGAGATCGGGCGGCAGCCCTGGATCATCCGAGGTTATATGCGCGTAGAAGAGGCCGCCACTTCGTCACCGAGTGTACGAATTTTATTTTTCGTCTTCTTGCTTCTGTACATCGTGCTTGGCGTCATCTGTGTGCTCGTGCTGAGACGTTTGTTCAATAACAATCCTGCTGAGCTTGAGATGGAGAAATGGTTGAAAGAGAAGCATGATCAATCAGCCAAGGGAGGGGAGCAGGCCTGATGAGTTATGAATTAATTGGTATATCGGTACTCTGGCTGTTCTTGTATGGCTATCTTATTGTAGCTTCGATTGATTTTGGAGCAGGTTTTTTCGCCTTTTATGCACGCCTGACCAAGCAGGATCATCTGATTAATCGGCTGATTTCCCGGTATCTATCACCGGTGTGGGAGATCACCAACGTATTTTTTGTCTTTTTCTATATTGGCATCGTCGGGTTTTTCCCGGATACCGCTTATTATTATGGCTCCGCGCTGCTTGTCCCGGGAAGTATTGCCGTCATTCTGCTTGCTATTCGGGGGTCGTTTTATGCTTTTGAGAATTACGGTTCCAAAAATAACATTATATATTTGTTTTTATACGGAGCTACGGGTTTGCTTATCCCGGCATCGTTGTCAGTGGCACTGACACTGTCTGAAGGTGGCTTTATTCTAAAGCAGGGGGAGACGGTTTCCCTGGATTATTGGGCGCTGTTCACCAATCCGTTATCGTGGAGCATCGTTGGACTCGCCATCGTATCCGTATTGTTCATTAGCGGATCATTTCTTACATTTTACGCTTCTCGGGCAGAGGATCATGCGGCATTAAAACTGATGCGTAACTATGCTCTGTTCTGGAGTACACCGACCATTATTCTCGCGCTGACTGCATTTATCTATTTGGGTCAACACAATGAGCGTCATTTTCAAAACATGATGGATTTATGGTGGCTGCTGGCGCTATCCGTTGCATTTTTCATGATTGCCATGTGGCTGTTATATAACGGTCGCCGTTACGGATTAGCTTTTATTTTCATTATGCTGCAATTTTTCACAGCCTTTTTCGCTTACGGCATTGGGCAGTATCCTTATATTCTTGATCCATATATCACGATTCAGAGCAGTGCCACACCGCCAGCAATGGGTTTTGCGCTAGTGGTTGTGTTTATCGGTGGGCTGTGCCTGTTAATTCCTTCTCTTATTCTGGTCTTCAAACTGTTCCTGTTTGATGCGGATTATGTGAAAGGGAAAAAATAAAGGAGGAGCTTTCTGTGAAGAGAAAAGCCAAATCCAATCTGATCTCGCAGCAAATGTCGTTACAACGAACAAACAGGCTGCTCCTTGCGATCATTTCGCTGGCGCTTGGTGTGACTATTATAAGTCAGGCGGCATTGGTGGCTGAAGCAGTCCAACGGATTTTTGTAGAGAAAGCTTCCTTCTCATCGGTGATGCTGCTGCTTGGGCTATTGCTGGCAGTAATGGCTGTGCGCACACTGTTGACGTACGGCAACGGGAAAGTGGGATTGCATATGGCAGCACGTGCCAAGACAAATATGCGAGCTTCTGTGTTGCAGAACCTTACCCGCGCTTCCATGCCTTCAACCCTTCGTGGACAGACGGGAGGAAAGGTCAGCGTTGCTCTGGATGCTGTGGATGAAGCTGACAGCTATTTCAGTCAGTACATGCCGCGTATGATGGAAGCTGCAATGATTCCGATACTGATTCTGATCGTTACGTTTACCCAGCACGCCAACACAGGCTACATTATGCTGTTTACAGCTCCGTTTATCCCGCTGTTCATGATTTTGGTGGGACTCAAGACAAAGAACAAATCCGAAGAGAAATACGCGCAGCTAGCCGAGTTTTCAGGTACATTTCTGGATTCGCTTCAAGGGCTGGTTACGTTGAAAATATTCGGACGGGCTAAACGTCAGCAGCAGGAGATTGAACGCAGCAGTCTGGGTTATCGGGATGCCACGATGGGCATTTTGAAGATTGCCTTTACAAATACGTTTATGCTGGAATCGATCGTAATGTTAAGCATCGGTATCGTTGCGCTCGAACTGGCTATACAGTTACTCGTGTTCAAATCGATGAGCTTCCACACGGCCTTTCTTGTGTTGTTGCTCGTCCCTGAGTTTTACAGTCTATTGAAGAATACAGGAACGGCTTTTCACAGCGGGCGAACCAGTATGGGGGCCATTCGTAAGGTGGAAGAGATGCTTGAGGAGACGAGTGGCGCAAGTAAGCCTACCATAGATGAGAAAGCCGAGAAGGATACACATATCGGTGATACAAACGATTTAAGGGTGCAGCAGGACAAGTTACGCACAAGTCGTGCCGAGTTGACTCTGATGCCACCAACCATTGAACTGGACCACGTTCGTTTCCGGTACACACCGGATTCCTTTGGACTTGAGACAGGACAGCTCTCGATTGGACCGGGAGAACAGATTGCCATTGTAGGCAAAAGCGGCTCCGGTAAAACAACGCTGCTGCATCTCATTGCCGGTTTGTTGAAACCAGATTCGGGAGCGGTTCTGGTTAACGGAATGGAGCTTTCGCAACATGATGAAACTGCATGGTTTGAGCAAGTTAGCTACATTACACAGCATCCGTATATTTTTGCAGGTACCTTTGCTGAAAATATAGCGATTGGAGCAGGTCGAAACGTCTCCAGAGCTGAAATAGAGCAGGCGGCAGAGGAAGCAGGACTTGCTGGCGTTGTCGCTCAGTTGGAGCAGGGATTGGATACGTTTGTTGGTGAGGGTGGTCGGGGGTTATCTGGTGGGGAAAAGCAGCGACTTGCCTTGGCACGAGCTTTTCTGAAGAAACCAGCCGTTATTTTGTTCGATGAACCCACAGTAGGACTGGATCTTCACACCGAACGGGTACTGCAACAGTCCATTGCGTCATTAGCCAAAACAGCGACGATGATTACGGTGGCACACCGTTTATATACGATTCAACATGCAGACAACATTTTGTTTATGGATAATGGGGTGTTGGTGGATTCAGGACATCATGAAGCGCTTCTGGTGCGCCTGCCTCAATATGCGGAGATGGTGGATGTACAACGGAAAGGAGGGTTAGCATGAATGAGCTGACGATTCTGTCAAAAGCGATGATTCAGGAGCGCAAGGATATCTTGCTTTCCATTTTGGGCGGATTTATCGCTGGCATAGCAGGGGTAGCGCTCTTTTCCGCGAGTGGATACATGATTTCGCAAACGGTATTTGCGCCACCGCTATACACCTTAATCGTACTTACCTCGATGGTCAAACTGCTCGGTTTCCTTCGGGCGGCGAGTCGTTACGCAGAACGCTTGTATTCTCATAGGGCGACGTTCTCCATGCTCAGCCGTTTGCGGACATCCTTTTTTGCCAAACTGATCCCGGTGACACCGGGTATCATGAACAAAAACCGAAGCGGAGATCTGCTTGCGCGGATCGTGGGTGATGTGGAGAGCTTGCAAAATTACTTTTTGCGTGTCGCCTATCCACCAATCATTGTTGTCATGGTGTTTTTGGCTACCATGCTGTTCACTTCGGTCTTTTCAATCTGGATTGCGTGTTTGCTGGTACTTGGCATGCTGATCACGGCTTTTGTTGTACCAGGCATTGTCTTGTTGGGACAGCGAAAAATCCACGGACGTGTCCGCCAGCAACGGGCTTTGCTGTCCACGGAAGTGACCGAAGTGTTGTATGGTTTCCGGGATCTGAAAGTATACGGCCAATTGGAACAGCGCGAGCAGCAGCTTCAGCAGGTTTCCGCTACATTGGCAACAGAACAGAAACAAGCCGCTTCGCACTTGCTAGGAGGGCAATCCATGCACGTTTTTGTGACGTATCTCGTGACATGGGGAGTGCTTGCCCTGAGCGCTTTCTTAATTATGAACGGAGTGTTCGCTGGTGTATTCCTCGCCATGCTGATCCTGGCTACGCAGACTGTGTTCGAAGAAGCTGCGGGAATGGCTGTATTACCTCTATATAAGCAGGACAGCGAACATGCAGCTCAGCGACTGACGGAAACGGTGCCAACCTCCGATGTACATCCTGCACAGCCAAGGGGTGAATTGTCAGGCGATCATGCAGTTTCAATCGAGTTATCTCATGTTAACTTCCAATATGAAGGAGAATGGAGACCGGCGCTGAGGGAGCTATCCCTGCAGCTTACAGCAGGCTCCAAAACTGCGATTGTCGGGCCGAGCGGGTCAGGTAAGTCAACGATTATTGATCTAATACTCAAGCTGCGTACACCAACGTCTGGTGATATACGGTTAAACGATATTCCGGTGCAGGAATTGAATGAAGAGAGTATTTGGCAAAGGGCAAATGTTGTGTTGCAGCAAAGTCATTTCTTCCGAGGAACCATTCGGGATAACCTGCTGCTGAATGGAGAAGAACATTCGGATGAAAAACTAATGGCTGTTCTGGACAAAGTACAACTGCCAAATAAGTCGTTGAACGACATGGTGTATGAAAAAGGGGAGAATCTGTCGGATGGCGAGAAGCAGCGGCTAGCACTGGCACGCGCCATGTTGCGCAACGGAAGGTTATGGCTGCTGGACGAACCGACTTCTTCTCTGGATTACGTCACAGAGCAACGTGTATTACAGCATCTTCTGGCACAGGCGACCGAAGATACAGTTCTTCTGATCTGTCACCGACTGACGGGATTGGAAGAGATGGATCGGATTGTCGTCATGGACCAAGGCAAGATTGTAGAATCGGGTTCTTTCTCCGAGTTAATGGATCAAAAAGGTTATTTTTATGAAATGAAGCAAATTGAACGACAAATGATTGGAGACGCCGGGGCGTGAAATTGTAAGAAGAGTCCTGTTCGTGGTGTTCGATAGTGCTTATTCAAAAACTAAAGAACGTCACTGATGTTATCGTCAGTAGCCGTTCTTTAGTCTTTTTGTCTATTCATTAAAAGAGCTGTAAGCTCCTAATCAAACAAAAGGTTAGCGAGTTCAAACGGATAATGGATATAACGCAATCTAAGTCATCCTTTACATCACAGCAGATGATTCAGACGCCTTATTCTTCTTCACAAGAGGTTTCTTCTTCAGTGTCCGATCATATAGATACGGTTTACCGTGATATTCCCATGCATTCTTTTGTTTTTGCTTTTTATGTATATCAACCTTAATCTCCAGATTGGCAACGTTGCTCTGGAATTCAGTCGCAATTCGTTTGCACCATTTCAGTCCACTTTCTTCTGATGCACTGAAGTGCACGCGTAACAGATATCCATTCACCGTCAATTCAAACTTATATAAATTCATGGTATGTATCCTTTCCAAGTAGAGATTATATACTGCACAAAATACGATAATCTGATTATAACACGAACGTACGTTCCGAAAAAGTGATATTTATGAAAACCATAATCCAAGAAGGTTCGTTAGACTCCTCCGCAGGAGTTCGTTTAATGGTAAAATACCTAAAAATGGCTCATGTTGGGGGTTACGAATGTATAAACTGATGATCGTCGATGATGAATTGCTCATGCGGGTTGGAATTCGTTCTATGCTGAATTGGGAAGAGTACAATTTCCATGTTGTTGGTGAAGCTGGAAATGGTAAAGAGGCATTGAGCCTGGCACTTGAAGTAATACCGGACCTAATTATTACAGATATCAAGATGCCGGTTATGGATGGACTGCAGCTTATACAAGAGGCCTCCGGCTCACTAAAAACCTGTAAGTATGTCATCCTGAGTAATTTTGACGAATTTCATTATGTGAAAGAGGCACTGAAACTTGGCGCTACAGATTACTTGATTAAAAGCGAGATCACCGAATCCTCCCTTATTGAGCTCCTGAGCACGGTTGGACAGAAACTGCAAAGTGAACATGTTCATCCAACCAATCCACCCTCTATCGCGCAGGATTATTCCAAGAATCTAAGATATCTAAAGGATAGTTTTTTTCAAGATATTGTAAGCGGATTCATAAGTGGAGAGGACATCATCTCCAGAGCAGAAGAACTGCATTTTCGTATCCATTCGGACCAGCTGGTTGTCATCAAGTTCATCGTGAACTATTACGAGGACGCAAAGAGGAAATATGTTGAGAAGGGGGAAAAGCTACTCCGATTTTCAATTCTTAATATTATGGAAGAGATTATTCCCTCGAAGTGGGAGAAGGAGATTTTTGTTGAAAGTTCTTCTGACTATTGGGTGATCGTCAATGTACATCCTGAGAGCCAATCTGTACACACCGATATAAATAAACTATGTAACAAATTGCTGTCTTCCATCAAGGACTTTATGAATCTGTCCCTCACCGCAGGGGTAAGTACGATGGTTTCGGGCTTCCCTCACATTAAGAAGGCCTGCCAAGAGGCGGAAATGGCTCTACAACATGGGTTCTTCACAGGTAGCAACAAGGTATTGTATTACGAGTATATGATCGAATCCCCAGATCGACAGGAAGTTAAGGGGGCTTTAAGCCCGCAACAAGAACGAGATTTGTTGAAGTTATGGGTAAGCAAAGACAACAATAAAGCGAAAGAGTTCCTCGAAGGAATCCGATTCAATCTGGAGCAGCTACGAGCGGATGAGAATAGCATTCGCAAGCAATATATCCTGGTACTGGAAATGATACATTCCCATCTTTCCCGAGCTACGGAAAGAGGTACAGCTTCTTTAACAGAAAAATCGCCATATGAAATCGTTCTAAAGGGGGAGTATTGGGAGGATATTCACCAAAATATGCTTGCCCATATTGCGTATTACTTCCAAACCGATTCCCAAAACAAACAGGAAAGCACCTACACCGATCTGGCCACTGAATTGATCGACAAGTATTATGCTGAGGATATTTCCTTGCAAGGCATCGCAAGCCAAATCAGTGTTAATCCATCGTATTTAAGCCGGGTGTTCAAGCAGGAACGAGGAGAGAACTTTATCACGTATTTGACCCGAGTTCGCATTGAACACGCTAAAACGTATCTATCGAGCAGAGGAATGAGAGTGTATGAAATCGCAGAAAAGGTAGGCTACCATAATTACACGTACTTCAGTAAGATTTTCAAAAAATCGGTAGGTGTCACCCCTGAGGAATATCGAGAGTTACAGCAGGGATGAATATGTAATCGGTGAATAGAGGTGCAGCATATGAAGCATGTTCGGCCTTTCCGAATCAAGTACAAAATTATGGTGATCTGTATGACCGTCATTATCCTTCCGGTATTGGTGATGACGATCAATTCGTATTACTCCTCAGAGCGGTTATTGGCACAGAACTATACAACGTTGCTCAATGATCTAGCCAAACAGACGAATATTCGCATTGACGAGTTCCTCAAGGAGATTGAGAAAATTTCATTGCTAGCCAGCAATGGTCTTAGTGACAATCTGTCTGCCACTCATGAAGGAAGTTTTCCAATCCAGGATTTCCTGCGAACGGGTGATGAACAGCATGAGATTGCCGCATACAACATTCTGATGAATTATATCATGATGAAAGATCGTGTATTCTCCATCTACCTCTACAATATGAACGGGGGACAGGACCTTTTTGTCAGTCCGCATCAACCCATTGATCCGAACTACAAAGTAGCGAATGAATTATGGTTTAAAAAGTTCATGCATGATAATGATCGAACCATTACCCTCACAACACGAATCGACGAGCAATTGGAGAATAAAATACTGGCAGTGTCACACGCTCGCAAAATTCATGATGTGTCTAGTGGAGAGCTGCTTGGTGTAATCGTTGTCAGTATTGATATCAAATTCATCGAGATTGTCAATCGAAATTTGCAGGAAGGGTTACGCTCCAGATTCATGATCGTTGATGAGGATGACAAAATCGTATATAACGTGAACGAACGATTAATTGGGACATTGTTCAGGGACAACGTGCGTCCACCTGAAACATTCAATGTCGTGGTGACCAGTCCCCTTAGCCAGCAAAAATGGACAACTTACTTATATATGCCTTTGGATGAGTTGACTGCGGATGGAAAAATATTGGGCCGTAATCTGGTGACGCTCGCCATAGTCATTGTTCTTTTTGCTGCCGTCATATCCATCTTTCTATCTCACGTGATCACAACGCCCATTAAAAAACTGCTACGGAATATCGCGTTAGTTGAGAAAGGTCAGTTTGAACAAGTTGAACCTATTGGCTCAAGAGACGAGATTGGACACTTATCCATTCGATTTAATAGAATGTCTCACGAGTTGAAGCGGTTGGTCGAACGGATGCAGCAAGAAGAGATAGAAAAAGCCAAGGCCGAGATGCGTGCGCTCCATGACCAGATCAAGCCTCATTTTCTATATAATACCCTTGGGTCGGTGAAATGGATCGCCTCAATGCAACAAGCTGACAAAATCGTGGATATGACTGATGCCCTAATCTCGATGCTCCGCTATGCCACAAAATCTGATGGAACCCTCGTAACGATTCGTGAGGAACTCGATAATATAGCCAATTATGTAACGATCCAGAATGTCAGGTACTATGATTGTATTCAGATGAGATATGAAATTGAGGATAGAGTGTTGGATTATCGGATGCCCAAAATGATCCTGCAGCCCATTGTGGAGAATGCAATTTTTCATGGCCTGGCCGAGCTAGAGGAAGACGGAATCATCACCATTCGGATTCAACTGCGAATGGATGAAGTTGTCATTGAAATCTGCGATAATGGCGTGGGTATGGATCAACATACGATGCAGAACCTCATGGAAGAAAAGTCCGGTGCAGGTACAGGAACCAATGGAATTGGACTGCATAATGTGCAGCGACGAATTCAACTTCATTTTGGGAAACCTTATGGAATACAGGTGGAGAGTATAGTAGGTGAAGGTACCAAGTTCTCCATTTTGCTGCCTGCCATTTCAGAGTTTAGATAGAACCAAAGGGCTTGCAGTATGAACTGCAAGCCCTTTGGTTTACCCCTTGACGCTTCCTAGCACCAAACCTTTGGTAAAGTATTTCTGTAGGAACGGATATACGAGTAAAATCGGAATGGCTCCCAAGAACATTTGAGCTGCGCGTCCCGTTCTGGCGTTCATCATGGATAATAGCTGCGTATAATCCGAGCCGGATTTCAGCATGATTTGCTCAAAACTTTGCAGAAGGGTCTGCAGGTAGCTTTGTAATGGATAATTGGCTGGATTGTTCATATAAATAATGCCATCGAACCACGAATTCCAGTGGGCAACGATACTGAACAAACCAACGGTTGCGAGAGCGGGCTTAAGAAGTGGGAGCAGAATCCGAAGCAATACCTGTACTGGACCAGCACCATCGATAATGGCTGATTCTTCAATCTCCTCGGGCAACCCTCTAATGAAATTCATGAGGATAATCATACTGAATACGGGGAGAGCCCCAGGCAGGATCAAAGACCATATGGAATCGATTAGTCCCATTTTGACAACCACGAGATAGGTTGGAATTAATCCTCCACTGAATAACATGGTTACAATGAAAAATCCCATATAGATGTTACGCCCCATTAATTTTTGTTTGGATTTGGAGAGGGGATAGGCCGTGAGTACGATCAGAACCAGATTCACCAATGTTCCGAGAACGGTTCGTTGGATGGCCACCCAGAGAGAGGAGAAAAATGACCCTCCCGTTAACGCAAATTCATAGGCTTTTGTCGTAAATTCCACAGGCCAGAATGTAACACTCCCCGCAGATACAGCTGCGCTGCTGCTGAATGAAACAGCCAACAGGTTAATAAATGGCAGGATACATAAGAGAGAAATTAGAAGCAATATAGTGTAGTTTAAGATAAGAAATACACGTCTGCTCATACTTTTATCATGGATCATAATGTGAGTTCCTCCTCCTTCTTAGAAGATACGATAGCCAGCCACTCTGTAAGCCAGAATGTACGATACAGCAACGAGAACACTGGAAATGATGGATTTGAATAACCCGACAGCGGTTCCGATCGAATATTGAGCCTGTTGAATTCCCAACCGATATACATAGGTATCAATAATATCACCGGTCTGATAGACAACAGGGGAGTAGAGATTATAGATCTGGTCAAAGCCGGCATTCAGTACATTTCCTAACGACAGCACAGTCATTAAGACAATCGTTGGCATGAGGAGAGGCAAGGTAATATAGATGGTTTGCTTCCAGCGTTTGGCGCCGTCAATTACTGCGGCCTCGTAGAGTCCTGGATCAATACTGGTCAGTGCTGCCAAATAAACAACCGTGCCAAAACCAAAGCCTTTCCATATGTCACTTACAATCATTGTCCAGGGAAATATAGAGGGTGTGCCAAGAAATGAAATAGGTGCAATTCCAAATACGCCTAAAAAGGTATTGATAATGCCGTCAGCGCTCAGTATGTCCAGCATGATGCCAGCCATAATGACCCAAGAGAGGAAATTTGGAATATATACAAGCGTTTGAAATGTACGTTTGATTCCACTGTGCAGGACTTCGTTAAGGAGTAATGCGAAAATAACGGGCACGATTATCCCGCCGATAATCTTGAAGACAGACATGTACAGTGTATTCCAGATGGTTCTTACGAAGTTCGGCTGATTGAATACGTGCGTAAAATTATCCCATCCCACCCATGGCGAGTTGAAGCCGAGTCCCGGATTGTATTTCTGAAACGCGATAATAAGTCCGTAGAAAGGAATGTAACTAAAGATGAAGACCAAGACCATGCTTGGGATCAACATGAGATGGTAAGGACTCTGCTGTTTCCATTTTCTCAACATTCATATTCCTCCGTTCATCGTGCGGGAAATGTAATCGCTATCAAATAGAGGGGTGAGATCACCCTCATCCCCTCTTTATGAACGAGATTATTTTGCCCCGTATGCCTCATTGACTGCCTGGGTTGCATCATCGCCTCCGGCTGCACGCCAATTCTGGACAATCACATCGAAATAATCGATACTTTCACTTCCCATAATGATCTTGGTAAAGCCCTCTGTCAGGATATCATCCAAGGTTGTTCCATAGCTTGACAGGATCTCTGGTGTAACACCCCATAAGGCTGTCTTCGTATAGTTTTCGCTGTCGAGTACTTTTTTGGCTAGGCCATATGCATTTTTGGGAGCACCTTGTTGCAAATAATCACCGACTGCACCAGGGGTTGCGTTCTCCATGAATTCAACACTGTTATTATATTTTTGCCACATACCCGAAGTCGTGAGTCCACTGGTATCCTTGGATTCAAGGGCAGCCGACACCGCCTCGAATTGCTCGTAATCGGAATTGGGGTTAAGTACACGGAAGGCTCCAACAACATGGGCAATATCGTTATCCAGCAACGCAGATAGCGTTTCTGTAGATTCCTTGCCATTGCCTTCATCCACGATATAAGCATAGTCGTTCAAAATCTGGATCACTTTCTCGGGGTTCTTGAATCCCTTCTTCATGACAATATAATTGTTGTTGGCGAAAAAGATGGATTGTGTGGCTTCCTTCCCATCGACGGTAGGAATGATATAAGGGTAGAAGATTGCGTCCTTACCCAAGTTGGATACGGTATCGACACCCGGATTATAACCCCACCATTGGTAATAAGGCTGCATTCCCACTTTGCCGGCGACAATGTCCGCGTTCATCGCGTTGAAGTCTTTGATTGCAAATTCCGGATCAATAATGCCTCGCTTGTACCATTCCGACCACTCCGCCAGCGCATTCTTCATCTCAGGCTGTACAGATCCGTATACGAGTTTTCCACTGGCATCTTCCATCCACATATCCGGATGTGCATTCCATGCAATCGCGAGCAGGTTGAGGTAGTCCAACGATTGGTCTACTGCTATGCCGTAACCGCCATGCTTTTCCATGAATTTCAGTGCAATATTCTTGATGTCTTCCACAGATTTTGGATCCTGGAGTCCCAATTCTTCTTTCCAGTCGTTCCGAATCCAGATGAAGTCTGGTTGTTCAATTAATCCCCAATGCATCTGCGGTATCCCGTACAGCTTGCCGTCCTTCTTTCCAGACTCGTAACTGTCCGCATCTGCTTCCATGTAACCTTTGAGACGATCCGAAGCGTGTTGATCAAATACTTCGGAGAGGTCCATGACCATATCTGCTTCGACCAGCTGTCTCAGTTGTGATGGATTAACTCTGAATACGTCAGGAAGATCGTTCGATGCGATAGCCAAATTCAATTTGGTATCATATTCATCGCTGACCCAGTCTGTTTTGACATCGATATTAAACTTCTCTTTGTATCGCTTAATCCACACATTGTTGGTGATATCATCGCCCTTTGGATATTTGGCAGAAGAGTATTCTGACGTTACGGTGTGAATGGTTGTCGTTCCACCCTCGTTGGAATCCGGGTTCGTCGTTGGATCTTTCTCGGCACCGCTTCCACTGCTACATGCAGCAAGTAATAAGGTTGACATGCACACAGACAAGAGTAAAGCTTTCGTTTTCTTGTTCATTTCTTTTCCCCCTTATCAGTCATATTTCAATAATGCTTTCTTGGAAATATTCTAAACGAGAAAGGGGAAAGGGGATATAAAGGTTATTGACGAGAACCCATACGTTTTTTTACTTTTGAGTTGTAGCGAAGAAAAGCTAAATAAGCGTAGTGCACTTTTTTTACTCTATACGCCTTCTTTTTTTACTCATGTCTCCAAAAATTGCTTTAGATGACGATCGATAAGGAGTGAATCCACTTCGTTAGCTCCAATCCCGAAGCAGTGTCCCCACTTGGACTCAATGGGCTGAAAAACAGCATTCGGCATATGTTGAACATCATACGCACTGTCTTCTGGTGTAAAAAACAAGTCACTGGACCCAGGCATAACGAGGGCAGGAGAGGTGATCTTACGCAGTGCCTGTTCAAAGTTGCGATCATCTGTGGGATTATCACTAATGTCTCCATATATTCCTGTACGAAGCATGGTGATTAAGTCGTTAGCATCAAAGGATAGAAACACCTGGTCCCAGTAATCTTCAACATAAGACTTCAAGGTATCGTAACCTTCAGATTGATGCAATTTCTCCAAATAATACGCCTGCGAAAACCCCCATGGAGCATAAACTCTCCCCATTGCAGCGAGACCAGCAACCGGAGGGAGCTCATATCTGCCATTTTTAAAATTGGAATCTGCCTGTAACGCTGCGATCATTGCTTCGAATACCAACTGTGTATGGGGTCTGCTTTTTGCTGTTCCGCCAAAGGGGGCAATTCGTTCGACCATCTCCGGATAACTCGTGCCCCACTGAAACACCTGCATGGCTCCCAGAGACCAGCCCACAACGAGTTTAATTTTGGAGATACCGAATTTCTCAGTGATAAGTTGATGTTGGGCACGCACATTGTCATACATGGAGATGAGAGGAAAGTTCTCTCTATCAAATGGGGCAGGGGTATTGCTCGGAGACGACGATAATCCGTTACCCAACATATTGGGCACAACGATAAAATACCGACTGGGGTCCAGAGCCTTGTCCACTCCAATTAACCATTCATTATCTGTGTGAAGTCCAGCAAACCATGTTGGAACGACAATAACATTGTCTTTTGCCAGATTTAAGGTTCCATAAGTCTTGTATGCAATAAAAGCTTGAGGGAGCTGTTGTCCCGATTGAAGTAATGTATCGCCAAGGTGATATGTTTCATAATCGTTCATGGATGGATTCTCCTTATAAAAGTAGTAATAACTTGATTTCACTCTACAATACGTCTATCATCAATTCAACGAAACATTGTTGAATATAACATTCATTTATTTTGAACAAAGGAGGTTTTGGATTCATGGAAATACGACAGCTAAAAACCTTTTGGACCCTTGCATCGACTTGCAGCTTTCATCAAACTGCTGAATTATTGAGTTATGTCCCGTCTACCATAACCATGCAAATCAAATCTCTCGAAGAAGAGTTGGGCGTGAAATTGCTGGATCGATTAGGTAAAAAGGTTGTATTAACAGATGCTGGGCAGCAATTCCTGCCGTACGCCACTAAAATCTTAAACGATGTAGAGGAAGCGAAGTGCATATCTAGTCAACACGGGGAATTGGCGGGAACGGTAGTTATTGGAGCGGACGAAGTGCTGTGTGCTTATCTTCTTCCAGCCTTGTTCAAACGTTTCCGAGCGGACTATCCTGGTGTGCGGTTGTTGTTCCGCCCGTTGTCTGGTCAAGAGCTTAAATCAAGTCTGAGGGAAGGGCATACGGATGTCGTTTTTGTATTGGATGAGCACGTGGGTGCCAAAGATCTTCACTCCACGTTTTTGAAGAACGAGACCTTTCAAATGGTGGTTTCACCCGATCATATGTTAGCATCGCGTTCCGCGTTAGTTATCGATGACTTTCACAAACAGCATTTTTTGCTGACCGAAAAGAACTGTTCTTATCGTGCTTATTTTGAACAATCTCTTCTGAAGAAAGGCGCAGATGTGCTGACAGAGCTGGAGTTTCATAGTGTAGAAGCCATTAAACAATGCGCAGTGGCAGGTCTCGGGATCGCTTTATTGCCTGAAATGGCTTTGAAACAAGAGTTAAGCGAAGGGGAACTGGTTGCATTGCCTTGGGATTTAACAGATATATCGTTTTCTGCACAAATGCTTTGGCATCGAGAAAAATGGATATCTCCATCCATCGCTGCTTTCATCCAGGTCGCCAAGCGTGAGCTAAGTTGATTGTTCAGAATTTGTTTAGATGTATGTGTTAAAATATTCTTCACAGACATATATGGGGGATTAACAATGGAAAGAAAGATTCGAAATTCTGCAAAAGCATTGATCATCAACGATGGAAGGATGCTTGCAATGAAGCAGGATGATCATGATGAAGTCATCTATATCCTGCCGGGCGGGAGCCAGAATGCAGGGGAGACATTGACCGACGCTGTGAAGCGTGAAGTCGGAGAAGAAATCAGAGTAGAGGTAGAACCGTTATCATTGGAATTCGTTATTGAAGGGGTATACGGTGAAGCTCTTCATCGTGTAGATTTTGTTTTTTTGTGCGAGTACATAGGTTTGATGGACCAAGATAGTTCTATTCTGCCAAGTGACGAAAATCAGGTGGAATATGAATGGCTCGAAATTAAAAATATAAACGAACTACCTTTATTTCCTTCAAAATTACGAAAGCAGATTCTTAGATTGGTTGGGGGAGAACCCACGGTTATGTATTTAGGAAATGAGGAAGATGAGGAACTGTATGGTTAGTCGTGTCTAACACATCGAAGCCGAGAATGAATATGAAGTGATGCATAAACAAGCGGAAGTCTTTTATTTATATAAGGAAAGGCTATTTCAAAGGACGTGAGGGTCCAGTGAGATAGCCTTTTTTGCCGTTGAACAAAGTGTACTGATCAATTCGAAAATGCCCCTAGACTATGGGGTTACATAAGGCAAGGCCCACCAAGGTGAGGTGTTACATATCTTGTTCCTTCACACCTGCTGTCATATGTTTCTGACCCCACATGACCATGGATTCAATTAGAGGAACCAATTCCTTGCCTGATTCGGTGAGTGAATATTCCACTCTCGGTGGTATCTCGTTATATTGCTCCCGATGCACGATACCGGAATGAATCAAATCCTTCAAACAGTTCGTTAGCATCGTTCCGGTAATGCCAGGTAATCTTCTTTTTAATTCATTGTAACGTATACAGTCATTTTCACTGAGGATTGCCAGGATTGGAAGATTCCACTTGCCTCCAATGACCTGAAATGCATAAGTCGCTGGACATAACTGATCGAAATTAAACTCGTATTTCACTTGATACCCTCCAATAGTATACTTTTTGATACTAAGTCAGAAAAAGAATCGTACTTGTTCAGAAGATTGTAGACATTATAATCAAACTAATACAAGGAAATCAATTCATAAAGTTAAAGGCGGGATACATGTGAGTAACGAATCTATGATGTGTGATCTGGAAACCGGCATATGTGGTGTGAGCGAAGAAGAGGCTATGCAAGAAATTAATCTGAATCACGTTGGGAAAAAGGTAACCATTTATTACGCAACAGATCCGATTTGCTCTCACTGCTGGGCGCTAGAGCCGGTGCTTCATCGGTTTGTTGAGGAATACGGTCATTATTTTACGTTGCAAATCAAAATGGGTGGGCTACTGGCTAACTGGAACGGTTTCTCGGATGGTGCTAACGGAATTCAGAAACCTTCGGACGTTGCAGGGCATTGGAGAGAAGTGGGGGAACATTCACGTATGCCCATTGATGGTTCCCTATGGCACGATAATCCAATACTTTCTTCCTATCCGCCATCTCGCGTATTTAAGGTCATTCAGAGTACACACCCTGGTAAGGAACATGAATTTTTAAGACGCGCGCGTGAAGCCGTGTTTGCATTTAATCAAAATATTGGAGAAGATGATGTGCTGACGGATATCGTCAATCAACTGGGTTTGAATGGAAAAGAAGTGGTTGAGGCGGCTGCACAGCAATCTGCACAAGAGTTATTAGAGGAAGACTTTGAGCGTGTCGCCAGTTTGGGAGTTAGAGGTTTCCCATCCATTATCATTGTAAATGAAGAGAACCAAGGGATGAAAATTGTCGGAGCACGTTCTCTTGAAACATATGTGCAAGCACTTCAGCAGGTGTTGGGTGTTGATCTGAAACCAAAACAGATACCCTCGTTGCAGCAGAAAATCAATGAGGGACACCTTCTTTTTTCTAAAGAAGTAGAGGTCATGTACGATATCGATAAGAGTGATGTTGCATCCTATGTGACATCTGAATTGGCAGAGGACACATATCATGTGGGTTATATTTTGAATGAGATGTATATTAAGCATATCTGAGAAAAAACAAGAAATCTGTAGTAGCACATTATCCTTAACAGAATATTCCTGCTTCGGCACACGGTTGTGTTATTCGCACAGGCAAGTCGTCCACCCATTGCGTAGACTAAAGTAGATCAAGTCAAGTGAGGTGAATTCCATGGTTAAGACCAATGAAATACACGTCAAGGCAAAACGGCTCAAAGATCGTCCAGTCTGCGTGACTCTTCATAATGGGGAAACGTACGTTGGCTATATCTCTGGTGTCAATCACGCAGGGGTAGTGATTACCGGAGGCGGAAAGCTTACTCAGGCCGCAATCTCAGCACCCTCATCTGAAGGAAGTGCTCGCAAAAGCAAACCTAAAGCAGAGGCTACAAGAAAAACAGTATCCTCTCGAAAGCGTAAACGGACGAACAATACTCGTAAGTCGCAGGTACGATCCCGGTCGATGTCTTCTCGTTCAATCTCTCGGCAAGCTCAGGTATCATCATTCATGCCTATGTTAGGTTCATTGTTAGGTGGTGGCTTTGGCGGACTTGGCGGTGCAGGCTCGATTGGAGGTATGTTAGGCGGTGGTATGCGGTTGTTTGGCATGATCCAGCGGTTTACACCTGTGGTCAAAATGGGGTATGGCATGATTAAGCAGATTCAGCCATTTATGGGGGCGGTTCAAGGGCTGATGACTCCAGCAAGCCAGGCTGCGGCAGATGCCGAAGGTGAAGAGGAAGCACAACGAGGATAATACTTGAAATGAAAATCGTGAAATAGTGAAATAGAACACAACCTTCGTTGCATTTGGAAAGGAAGGATTGCTAGTATGTTGGGTGATCTGATCTCTTTCTGATCTGTTCTTATCTTCTCAGCTAGATGCTTAACTGCAAGCTGCTCTCCGTACGCCAAACGGAGGGTGGCTTATTTGCTTATGCTGTATATGAGGTTTGAACCAGCTCGATTTCGCATGCTTGCTCAGTGCTAACGAACCTCAGAAACCTTATTCGGGTCAATATCAAGCCATTAAAATTCGCCCGAATCGGGTTAAATAAGACTCCCTGTGTTTGTTAAATTCCTTCGTTGCGAGGAATACAAACTGAGATTTCCAATACGCGTCTAACATCTAACTTTGATACCATGTAGTTCGGCCGACTACCCTCATACAGCAAAAAGCACCGCGCGCTGGAAGCTGCACACGGTGCGAAAAACAATGCTGATGTTGCAGAGTAGGAGAAAATTCTATTCCGCTCTGATTAAGCTTGTTTGGTTTTAAGACGAATGACGTTCCAGGACGCTTTGTTCAGTACAGCTTGCACTTTACCTTGATCTACGGTTGTGTGCCCGCCGTTGTGAGGAAGAACGTTGCGTGGGTTTTCCTTGGTATTGGTTGCTTTTAAGTCGTTGTTCTCCAATACGATATGCTCCACAAATGTGGTTTCTCCGAAGGAACGCAGATCCACATTCAGTTCCAATTTCTCATCCAGATGTCTGTTCACCGCAAAGATCGTGATCGTGCCATTCTCTTCATCATGCACACTGATTGCTTCGAGATAAGGAACATCTGTAAAGTCTTTGGAATCATATTTAGGTGAAGTAGTGATGGAACGCAACACTGTACCACGACCGAAGTTGGATGCGTGCATGAACGGGAAATATGTCGTCTGGAACCAGATCGCTCCGTTATTTTCCGTCATGATTGGTGCAATGGTGTTAATCAACTGAGCAAGACAAGCCATTTTTACACGGTCTGCGTGCTTGAGAATGGTAATCAGGTAACAACCCACGGCTAATGCATCTTCATGCGTGTATACATCTTCAAATTCAGGAGGAGCAATCTGCCAGCGTTCTTCCATACGACTTGTGCCAATGGATTTCCAGACATTCCATTCATCCAGGGACAGCATCAATTTCTTTTTACTGCGTTTTTTGGCTTGTACAAAATCACAGATCGAAGCCACACTATCAATAAATTGATCCAAATCCAGCGATGTTGCCAGGAAGTCATACGTGTTGTCTTTGTTGTTATTGTAATACTGATGCAGGGACAAGTAGTCTACATTTTCATAGGTGAGATCGAGTACAGTTGCTTCCCAATCTGCAAATGTCTTCATGTCACGGCTGGAGCTGCCACATGCAACGAGTTCAATCTCTGGATCAACCCATTTCATCGCTTTTGCTGTTTCGTTCGCAATACGACCGTATTCATATGCAGTCATTGCACCAATCTGCCAAGGGCCGTCCATTTCGTTGCCAAGACACCAGGTTTTGAATTTATGCGGGTCCTTGTAACCGTGAGAGATACGCAGATCACTCCAGTATGTGCCGGATGGGTGGTTGCAGTATTCAATCAGGTTTCTGGCCGCATCAATACCGCGTGTACCCAGATTTACAGCCATCATCACTTCGGTTCCAACCAGTTTGGCCCAATCTGCAAATTCATTCGTACCTACCGCATTCGTTTCAATCGTCCACCATGCGAGTTCAAGTCTGCGTTTGCGCTCGGCTACCGGGCCCACACCATCTTCCCAGTTGTAACCGGATACGAAATTGCCACCTGGGTAACGAACGATAGGTACATTCAGCGCTTTGATCGCTTCAATAGCATCCTGACGGAAACCTTGAGCATTCGCAGTAGGGTGACCTGGATCATAAATACCGCCGTACACGGCCCGTCCTAGATGTTCTATAAATGAACCATAGACACGTGGATCTACTTCAGCAATCTGAAAGTCTTTATCGATAAGCATTTTGGATGTAAGCAATGGGAAAACCTCCATAGAATTAATTTTAGGTGCGTCATGGACTTTATTTCACGTTGAATTCGCATAAAAGCAAAATCAACTCATTGATTTGTTATCTAATGTGTATCATAATGCTATTATATTGAGCAAGTTCATTTTACAGGGTTCGCTAAAAAACGAATCCTAAATCACTAAATATAATGGATTTTATAGAGATATGGGAGTGAAGTTCATGATGCTTGGCACGGATGCCGCGTCCTTAATCATTTACGAGGCCCTCGCAAGCGAGGCCCGTCTAAATATCGTTCGCTTATTATTGCAGAACAGAGAAATGCACATTAATGCGCTGGCCAAAGAACTGTATCTGAGCAAAGCCATCGTGAGTACTCATGTGAGCAAGCTGCAAAAAGCCGGGATTGTAGGCAGTCGCATGAAGCGGGAGAATGGTGGCACATATAAGTACTGCTTTATTCTGCAAGAATTCATGACGATCAATCTCTCTCCTGAACCCGTTGATGCTCCGTATCATGAAATATCTATTCCAGTTGGTCACTACACGGATTACGAAGCCTGGCCCACCTGTGGAATTGCAACAACAACACAAATGATTGGGCAATATGATACGCCGGCGTGCTTTATGGACCCGGATCGGGTTAATGCGGGTATACTCTGGTTGGCACGCGGGTTCTTGGAATATAAAGTCCCTAATTATCTGAATACAGAACAGCATCTCCAAGAGATTGAGATTTCACTCGAACTCAGTTCGGAAGCACCTCAAGTTAATGAAAACTGGCCTTCCGACATCCGTTTCTCGCTTAATGGAAAACACCTGGGAACATGGACAAGCCCCGGGGACTTTGGGGATCGGAAAGGCAAGCATACACCGCTGTGGTGGAAATTGGACGTTAACCAGTATGGTGTTCTGAAGGTACTTCGTATTAACAGAGAAGGAACGTTTATGGATGGCCAGCGTATCTCGGATGTGTGTATCCACGATCTGCAACTCGATTCATCGACCTACTGGACGTTTGCATTAAGGCCGGAAGAAGGGGTGCCCGGGCGTGGTGGTCTGACACTTTTCGGGAAAGGGTTCGGTAACTACGATCAGGACATTTTGATTCGATACTATTACGAGGATGCAAGGGAATCTACGCCTATTGATGTATAAAATTCCTTCTTTTATGTCAATTTAATAAGACAAAGCACACATAGACGAATTGCATGTAAATTCCATAGTATTGGTATTGACAACGATTACATGGGTGGTATAAGATACAGCTAAATAAGGAGTGTCACTGATTCGATCAGGCACCACCACAGTCTGGATTTCACAAGTTTGTTTGACTTGTGCTCTGGACCATGGTGGTGCTTTTTGCATATTGGGGGTGAGAACATCATGAGGTTCAAAAAATCGTTAAACAACAACATCGCTCTGGCAGAAGATGCCGAAGGCTACGAAGTCATTGTGATCGGGACCGGAGTTGGGTTCAAAAAAGTGAAAGGACAATGGATTGAACGGGAGCAGATTCAAAAAACATTTCGAATCGGCTCAGATGACAAATACCAGCGATTGGAGCAATTTTTTAATGATATCCCGCTGCAAGTCATTAACGTCACCGATCAAATCATTGAGCATGGCCGGAACCAAATCGGTAAAAAGTTGAATGATTCCATTCTGCTCACCCTAGCTGATCACATTCACTTTGCGCTGGATCGCTTCAAGAGCGGTGTGGACGTGCAGAATCCGCTTCACTGGGATATCCGTCATCTGTATCCTGTGGAATACCGTATCGGAGCCTATGCCGTCGAGCTAATTAACGAAGCTTTTGAGGTAAGTTTGCCGTCAACAGAGGCAAGCTCCATCGCTCTTCATTTTGTGAATTCGCAGTTTGATTCCGGCAGTATGAATCAAACGATCAAGATAACCCAGATGATTAATGACATATTAGATATCATGACGGATCATTTTGGAATGACACTGGATCAGGAAACCACTGATTTTTCCCGTTTCGTTACCCATCTCCGATATTTCATCGTTCGACAATTGAACAGGGAAGTGCTTTCCTTCAAGGATCAGCAGTTTCTGTATGACGTATTGTCGGAGCGATATCCATCCAGCTTCCAGTGCGCACTTAAGATAAAGGAAGAGATGGAGCAGCAGCGCGGATTCGCAATTACTCCCGATGAGATGGTATACCTCATGATTCACATCGAGAGAGTGACATCCCGTTCCGACACGGGTTGATCTCAATACAACCAGCTTGGAGCTATACCACATGATTATGAATATGGAGTGTTACTGATTCGATCAGGCACCACCAAATGTTTCCGACTCCGCTATCTACGGCGAGCCGGGTTGGCATTTGGTTTTTTTTCGCCCAAAAAAGGAGGAAGCAGCATGAATCATCGGGAGTTGTCGAAAGAAATCTTTCACTTAACAGGAGGGCAAGGGAACATAACGCAAGCCTGGCATTGCATCACACGGCTACGATTCAATGTTCGTGATGAAGACAAGGTTCAGCTTGAGCAGATCAGAGCATTGGACGGTGTGCTCGGAGCCCAATTTCAGAGTGACCAGTTTCAAGTCGTCATCGGAAATAAGGTCGCGGCCGTGTATGAAGAGATTGAGGTTCAACTGAAACCGGATGGCAAGCCGCAACCCGAAGCAGGTGCTCCACGTTCCAAAGGCATTAATGCTGTATTGGATACCATCTCGGGTATCTTCACTCCCATCCTTCCTGCCATCATAGGTACAGGTATGCTGAAGGGTATTCTGGCTTTGCTGGTTACACTCGGAGCAATCCAGGAGACAAGTGGAGAGTATCAGATTCTGTCATCTATAGGGAATGCAGCCTTTTACTTTTTACCTTTTCTGCTTGCTGTCTCGTCTGCTCGAAAGTTCAAAGTCAATGAATATATTGCCTTGACCCTCGCGGGTACATTATTGTATCCAACCATCCTGAATGCATATTTGGCAAATCAGCTGGAGCCGATACGTTTTCTCTCACTGCCCGTGTCCATTGTGAATTATACCCAGTCTGTCATTCCAATCATTTTGGGTGTGTGGCTTCTGAGTTATGTTCATCGCTGGGTGGATCGATTCATTCCTGGCCCAGTCAAGGTGATCTTCACCTCGATGATTGTATTAGTCATCACGGTTCCCATTCTGCTCATTGCCATTGGGCCACTCGGGAACTACATCGGTATCTATCTAGAAATGGGTACCTCCTGGCTTTTTGCTCATTCAGGTCCGTTAACGGGAATTGTTCTTGGTGGATTAATGCCATTGATCGTCATGACAGGCATGCACTATGCGTTTTTCCCGGGTACGTTGCAGAATTTGAGCAAACTTGGATATGACGTGCTTTTGTTGCCGATCAACCTTGTGACCAATATGAGTCAGGCGGGTGCCGTGGCGGCCGTGTTTCTCAAAACAAAAGACAAGTCCATGAAGTCCATAGCCTTATCTAGCGGCATCTCTGCCTTGCTCGGCATCACCGAGCCAGCATTGTACGGGGTAACACTGAAGTTGAAAAAACCATTCTATGCTTCACTGATCGGTGGGGCCGCTGGCGGCGGGTTTATTACTGCAGTTGGTTTGAAGTGCTTTGGCTTTGCCGTGCCGGGACTGCTGGCCCTTCCGTTATATATTGGCCCAGGCGGAGGCATGTCTAACTTCTGGTATGCTCTGATCGGTATCGGCATCAGCTTTACCGTTTCATTCATACTGACTTTACTGCTCAAGTGGGATGAGCCGAACACACATAGTAATGTGGTATCCGGTTCATCTCAGCATCTATCCCAGCCGCATCAAGCCACCACCACTGTTGTGACTGATGAAGAGGCAAGAGCTGTAACCGTACATTCAATTGAGGAAAAGAAAGGCGAAGTATTCAGCCCGCTCACTGGTGAAGTCGTGCCGCTTGCATCTCTACCGGACAAAACCTTTGCTGAGGAGATGACCGGAAAAGGTATTGCCATTCTTCCGCAAGAAGGACGCGTGACAGCCCCATTTGACGGGATCGTCACCATGGTTGCCAAAAGCAAACATGCGATCATGTTAACGTCGACGAGCGGGATTGAAATTCTTATTCACGTTGGATTGAACAGTGTGTCGCTCAAAGGGAAATTTTTTGACGTGAAGGTTACTACAGGACAAGAAGTGAAGAAGGGTGATCTGCTGTTGGCGTTCGACCTGGATGGCATCCGGGATGCTGGGGTTAATCCGGTCACACCGGTCATCGTAACCAATACACCAGATTACCTTGATGTGGTACCGGTTCAGGTGAAGGGGGTGATTCCGATGAATGAATTGCTTCTCCTCACTGTTCGCTAACAGCTGTATGAAGGCGTACTTTTTTTAAAAGGACTTACGAGCAATATAAAACAACTTTGTACTCACCCAAAAAAGGAGAGAAACCACATGACAAAAACAATTAAACACTCATTTCCTAAAGGATTCTTATGGGGAGGAGCTACCGCGGCCAATCAGCTCGAAGGGGCCTATGACGCAGATGGCAAAGGACTTTCTACTTCAGATATGGCGCCTTATATCCCTCATGAAGAGCGTAACGGGAAAGATTTCACTTTCGACGTGGATTCGGTTCAGCTAGAACAATATCTAAGTGGTAACTCAGGCGTCTATTTCCCCAAACGGAATGGCGTAGATTTCTATCATCGCTATCAAGAAGACATCGCACTGTTTGCAGAGATGGGATTCAAGGTATTCCGACTTTCCATCGCGTGGACACGCATCTTCCCGACAGGAGAGGAGGAAGCTCCTAATGAAGCTGGTCTGGCATTCTATGACAACGTACTGGACGAACTGCTGAAATACGGGATTGAACCGCTCGTAACGATCTCACACTACGAAATGCCCGTAGAATTAACCCGTAAATACAACGGTTGGGAAAGCCGTGAGATGATCGATCTGTATCTGAAATTTGCCAACACGCTGTTTGACCGTTACAAAGATAAAGTGAAATACTGGATTACCTTCAATGAAATGAATATGATGCTGACAAGTCTGTACACTGGCGGCGGCATTCTGGAAGATAAAATTAAAGGGACACCGGAGCAGGTAGCCTATCAGGCAACTCACCATCAATTTGTAGCAAGCTCACTGGCTGTCAAAAGTGGTAAAGAGAAGATGCCAAATGCTCAGATTGGCTGCATGATCTGTCGTCTGGAAACGTATGCTGCCTCTAGTAAACCGGAAGATGTGTTGCAGACGATGAAGGAAGATCAGATGAACCTGTTCTACCCAGAGGTGCAGGTAAGAGGCGAATATCCATCCTATATGCAAAGATATTTTGAGGAAAACGGCATTGAACTGGTTAAAGCTCCTGACGACGATGCCATTATTCGGGACAATACCGTGGACTTTATTGCTTTCAGTTATTACATGACGTATATCGGAAAATATGACCCGAATGACAACAGCAACTCGGGTATGCTGGTAAGTCAGATCAAAAACCCTCATCTGAAAGCTACCGAATGGGGATGGCCTATCGATCCAATTGGTCTTCGCGTCGCGCTGAACCGATTGTATGATCGTTACCGGATGCCGCTCTTCATCGTTGAGAACGGCCTGGGTGCTACCGACACACTGAAAGAGGATGGAACAGTGCATGACCCTTATCGCATCAATTACTTGCGCAGCCACATTGAGCAGATGAAAGAAGCTGTCGCTGACGGTGTAGAATTGATGGGATTCACGAGCTGGGGACCTATAGATATCATTAGCTGTTCAACCTCAGAGATGGGTAAACGTTACGGATTTATCTACGTGGATCAGGACAATGCAGGACACGGTTCATTGGAAAGGACCCGCAAGGATTCCTTCTACTGGTACAAACAAGTTATTGAAACGAACGGAGAAACCCTGTAATCATAAAAATTCTTACACGCCGCCCACATGGGCGGTCTTTATTTTGCACTAGTAAAATTAGGAATAATTATGTAGAATTGCGATATTAAAACAAAAGGAGTGAATTCAATGTCTAACAAGGTGATTGTGCTTTAGGTTCACAAAAGGATATTTGCGTTACAGAGATTCCTTTTGTGAACATTGCAGTACGGGAAACCGTCCCAACAATGTTTACTGGAGGAGATCATTATTAAATTTAACGAGGTTGTTAACATTAGCAATACACATGTACTGTCGGTGGTAACCGAGTTGTTTCATCTGGAGGGGTACAATATTCAGCTTATTCCTCCTCATGAGGGAGGGCGGAATGTCGTATACACCTGTGAGCAAGAGGGATGTGAATCGCTAATTCTACGAGTGTCTTTTTTGCCTGACAGAAAGCGTGAAGATTACATTGCCGAACTGGAGTATGTACGGTATTTATTTGATCATGGAGCCAGTGTTTCGAATGTAATGAATTCCAAGAATGGCCATCTGCTGGAAGAGATCACTTATGCTGAGCATAAGTTCTTTGTAAGCCTGTTTAATAAGGCAAAGGGGAAGTTGCTGGTAGAGAACCATTATCAGTATCGTGAAGGGGCACCACTTACGGAATACTACTATAATAGCGGTAAAGTCCTGGGCAAAATGCATCAGCTATCCAAAAGCTATGTACCCGTTTATCGCAGGCATCATTTTGTGGACAAATATAACAAGGAGCATATCGAAAGGTTGGTCCCTGAATCATTCTCTCTGCTCAGAAACAAAATGGTGGGACTTCTCCAAGCGGTAAAAGAATTGAGTTCGACTCAGGAGACGTTTGGCATGATCCATTTTGATTATAATGACGGGAATTATTCGATTGATTTTGATACGGGACAAATCACGGTATATGACTTCGACAATTCCTGTTTGGGCTGGTACATGTTTGACCTCGCAAGTCTGTGGATGAACGGAGTCGGTTGGGTTCAATTTGAAGCTGATGCAGACAAACGTAAACAGTTCATGGATGAGTATTTCCAAACCGCGCTCTCTGGATACACATCGGAAACCCAAATCTCTGCTGTCATGCTGGAGAAGCTGCCTTTATTTATTCAAGTCAGCCTTCTGGAGAATATTTTGGATCATTTTGAGGTGGCGCAACGCGAAGGTGAAGAACCAGAAGAAGATGACGAGGTTCTGTTATATCTCATTAAATGTCTGGAAGAGGATATACCATTTAATGGTTTTTTCCATGATATCTATTCGAGTGAAGCACCTTTTGAATATGAGGAGCGCTGAAGGATCTAGATCCTAATTAAACCATGAATAACCAATGATTCTAATGATTTACCAAGGTATAGAGGCAGCCGGATTGACAGGTTGCCTCTTTTTTTGTCTACATTTGCTACTCGAATTTGGAAGGAGGCACATTGTAGAATTTTTTGAATGCTTTGGAGAACGTAAAGGGGTCGGGATAGCCCAGAAATGCGGCAATTTGCTGGATCGTATATTTTTTCTCGTACAGATAATCTCTGGCCCGATTCATTTTGATTTGATTAATGTACTGCCCCGGTGTGATACCGAGAATTTTTTTGAACAAAGAAATAAAATATTTCTCAGAGACGCCAGCAATAACAGCAAGTTCATTCACTCGAATGGCACGATGCAGATTCGCATCCACGTATGGGAATACGTTCTGTAGAACTTCCAGACTTGCTTCAATTTTCCTCGGTTTTCGGTCTTTCAAAAATTCACCGTGATAGAAGCCTTGCCCATGTAATTCGAAAATTTTGGCGATCACGAGAAGAAGAGCGGCTTTCATGTAAAGTGGACTTCCGGTAGCGCCACTACTCTGCTTAAACCTTCGGTAGGAAGAGGTGAACAGCGTTGATTCCTCCTGAATCAGGTTACCAGGTACGATGCCAGGGAGCTGGAACTCGCCAAGAATCCTTTTTTGATCAGCGATGCTGAAATCAAAGTGTATGTATATGAACCGGCAAAGCTCTCCTGTCGTGGAAGCAGTGTAGGGCATATCCGGATAAAAAAACACGACGTCCCCCGTGGCCGCCATATGCTCGACTCCAGCGATGGTAATCTTGACAGAACCTGATGTAATGAACCACAGATCGTAATCGGAATGTGACTTATGTTCAATCCAATGACTGTCATGCGTTTGTTCCAGATAAGAGCTCATGCGAAGCGTGACATACTCCGAAAGCTCGTCGATTATACTCATATTTACAGTTCCCGATTGCATCGAATTCAGCCGAATCCTCTCTACTTTATGACATCTTTCATTTTCCCCTATCATATCAAAGGAATTACCCTTTGTTAACTATCGTACGATTTGACATCTTTTGAAAACTATCACACATTCCGATTCCATCCCACTCCCCTATAATGAACTTATATCGTTACAAGGAGGGGTACTTAATGAATGATATAAGCACACAGCATCCGAAAGTAGTCGTTATTGGGGCAGGAAGCCTGTTTTTTGGTCGTCAGTCCATCTGGCAGATGGTTCACTCCCCCTATTTGAATCAGGGCACGCTGGCTTTGGTCGATACAGACGAGGAACGGCTCTCGAAAATGGTAACTCTGGCGGAGATGGTCGCTAGGCAGAACAACGTATCTTTAAAGATTGAGGGCTCGGTCGATCGTAAACAGGTACTTCCAGGAGCTGACTTCGTTGTACTCAGCTTTGCGGAGCAATCGGTGAAATATCGTGGCATCGACTGCCAGGTCTCTCTAAAATATGGGATTCGCATGTGTTCTGGTGATACGATCGGCCCGGGTGGGATCTTTCGCGCGATGCGAGAATTGCCGGTGATTATGGAATGTGCCAAGGATATTGAGGAACTGTGTCCAGAGGCCTGGGTGATCAACTATATTAACCCGTCAACCGTTCATGGCATCGCATTACATCGCTATGCACCGAAGCTTAAGTCGTTTGCGCTGTGTGATAGTCATCATATGCCGCATAAAAAAGCCTATTACGCGGTAAGAGCTGGCATCATTGAAGAGAAGAGTCAGTTCACCACAGAAATTGACCGAAAATTCGATTTTCGGATCGCTGGAGTCAATCATTTCACTTGGCTGCTCAAAGCCGAGTATGAAGGAAACAATGTGATGCCCACGATCGCTGAAGCCATGCGCAAGATGGCAGGTGAAGAGAACAACGGCGGTGATCGGGGAGCCAAAGCTCTTTTTAACGATGCCATTACCTACGAACTGTATAATATTTTCGGAATCATTCCTACTTGCACGGCACATACGAAGGAATACGTTCGATATTGGCAAGGGCTTGGCAAGACAACGGACACGATTCCACCGTTATCAATCTGGGAGACAGAGGACAGGTATCAGCGGCATGATGAGATGTGGCAGCAGGTGGATGACTTCCTTGCAGGTACTATACCGATTGCCGACTATATGAACACATTTGGCCCGGATCATGCGACCGATATCATTGAAAATATGGTGGGAAATTTGGGCAAGAAGTTCTTTGTCAATACACTCAATCAAGGTGCGGTAACCAATATGAATGCAGATTCCTTCCTGGAACTACTATGCGATGTAGATATGAATGGTGTGAGACCACTCCATGTAGGCGAGATGCCGCGTGGGATCAGAGGGATGCAAGAAATTGTACTGGATACGCATGAGCTTACGGTGGAAGCTGTGCTAGAACAGAGCTATGAGAAGTTGCGAAGAGCGATGCTCACTGACCCGCTCGTGAGTTCCATCCATGACGCGGACCAGATCATCCGTGAATTGTTGGAACTGGAGCGTCAGATGATTCCAGACGTTTGGTACAAGGATAGACTACAGTTCAACTAGGAACAGATATCGATAGAAGACCACGTCGTTTCCTTCAAAAGGATTAACGTGGTCTTTGTTTTTTATCATTACCATATGTCATTTAGGAAGATATTCTATTGCACTTTAAACAAGCCAGCATGGTCTTCATAGTACGAAGTAATAAAATCACGAAATTCTCCAACAGAAGGGGATAACCATTTTTGTTTGACCCAGGAGAGGCTAATTGGATATATCGCTGAATCATCAGCAATTTCTACATAGCTTAACCCGAGTGTTCTACATACGGAGATAGGAAGTAATGCAACACCCTGATCAAGTCTGATAATTTCGAGCAGGGTATGAGAATCGACCTCAAATGCAAGGTTGGGAAGGAAGCCTGCTTTCTCACAGAGGGTGGTTGTAAACCGGCTATATTCCTTATTATCTGCAAGCGAAATAAAGGGCTCATCTGCAACAACACTCAATGAGATGCTTGTCTCTCCGACGTATGCATGATTTGTTGGCACAACCAGAACAATATCCTCCTCGACAAGCACAACACTCTCAATTTCCTCATCCTGAATCGGATGCCCCGTAATGCCCAGATTCAACTCACCTTTCTTCAAACCTGTAATAATCTCAGCGCGCGTTCCAATGCCTTGATGGAGCTTGGTATCAGGAGAAGCGTTGATGTAGTCACTTATGAGACCGGTGAGGAAGCGGGTATTCGTAATGGAGATCCTGATCGTATTGGATATATGATGTTCCTCCGCTTTAATCTCCATCTCTGCATTTTCAATTTCAATAAAAATTCGGTTTACGTGTTTCAATAAGATTGCACCTGAGGCATTTAATTGAATGTTTCGTCCTCTCCTGTGAAATAAAGGCGTACCCAGTTCATCTTCAAGTCGTTTAATCGTCAAGCTTAGGGAAGGTTGAGCAATATTCAATTGTGCAGCTGCCTTGGAGATGTGTTCAGTATAGGCAACGGTCTGAAAGTATTTGAGCTGAAGCAATTCCATTTGTCTGCACCTCTTATTTATTTTGATAAATATATATAGTACTTATTATGTATTATATTAAATTTAAATATTGATGTAGAATTTTTTTATGAGATACAGTTCAAATTTTAAATAACAAAACTTAATTAATGTATGAGGCAGGTGTCTTTGATGAAAATCGATGTGAATAACATAGCTAAAAATCTGAATACACCCCTAACGGCTCCGGCATATCCAATGCCACCGTACAAATTCGTGAATCGTGAATACTTGAACATTATTTATCGAACTGATGAAAAAGCGTTGCGGGCAGCCGTGCCCGAGCCTTTGGAAATTACTGAACCTTTGGTTAAATTCGAAGTGATGTGGATGCCCGATGTATCTGGACTGGGCGCCTACACGGAAGCTGGACAAGTTATCCCTGTGCAATTCAATGGGGAGGAGGGCGATTATGTGCATTCGATGTATGTAGACAATTTCCCCGCGATTGCAAGTGGTCGAGAACTCACCGCCTATCCGAAAAAGCTGGGCGCACCGAAGTTGTATACCGATTCAGATACACTTGTCGGCACACTTGATTATGGAACGCTGCGTGTAGCCACGGCAACGATGGGATATAAACATGTAGAGATGGATAAAGAACTCGCCAAACATGAGATATGCCGACCTAACTTTATGATTAAGATTGCGACAGACTATACCGGGCATTTAAGAGTATGTGATCTGATCCGAACTCAGATTACAGACATCGAAGTAAAAGAGGCTTGGACAGGACCTGCGCGGCTTCAACTGTTCGAACATGCATTGGCACCTCTGGCAGATCTGCCTGTGTTGGAAGTTGTGTCCGCTTCTCATATCCTTACCAACTTAACCTTGAACGCTGCACAACCTGTATACAACTACCTGGAAGAGAAATAAGGAGGAAAAATAAAATGAGAATTGCAATTGTAGGAGCAGGATCATTGGGAACCATCGTAGGTGCATACCTGGCGGATGGCGGAATGGACGTTGAGTTAATTGATGCATACCAGGAGCATGTTGAAGCTTTAAATCAGACGGGTGCTAAAGTGACGGGTACTACGGAGTTTCAGGCAAAAGTAAAAGCTATTACGCCTGATCAGAAATCGGGACAATATGACCTCATTTTACTTTTGACCAAACAACTCTATAACGATTCCATTCTTCAGGAATTACTTCCATTCTTGAAAGAAGACAGCATGGTGTGTTCGTTGCAGAACGGGATTCCGGAAGAAAAAGTCGCTTCTATTGTTGGTGAAAAACGCGTCATCGCAGGCTCTGTTGAGTTTGGCGCTACGTTTATTGAACCAGGTGTATCCAGTCTCACAACGGAGTACACGCAATTTAAGCAGTATGCTTTTCAAATTGGTGAATTGTATGGTGACATCACTGAACGAATTCAACAAGTGAAATCGGTGTTGGACCTTGTGGGCGGAACACATATTTCCGATAACCTGGTTGGAACCAAATGGTCCAAATTGCTGATCAACAATGCATTCAGTGGGTTGTCAGCTGCATTGAATGGGGAATATGGGGACATTATTGATCATGAAGCCGGCATTGTGAGTGCAGCTCATATTGCAGACGAGACGATTAAAGTTGCTCGTGCTAATGGGGTCACATTGGTTAAAATGAATGGATTCGACATCGCTTCACTCGAACTGAACAGCGAAGATGATATCCCTGAACGAGTGAAAACATTACGTTACGTGATGGAGCCATCCAGACTGCTCAAAGCAAGCATGCTTCAAGATCTGGAGAAGAACCGCAAAACGGAAATTGATTATATTAACGGGGTAGTTTCAAGTAAAGCAGAAGGCACCGGAATTGCGACACCTTATAATGATTTGGTTGTAAAGCTGGTCAAATCTGCTGAAGAAACACAAACCGTTCCTGATTTTGACACGAATATAAAAGCTTTTGAAGAATTATTAAGCACACATAAATAAAATTTATTTATTTACAGGTTCATTAGCACAAAATCACATTAAGCAGGGATGTCCTCCGTCATATTTATGACTTGTGAGACATCCTGTTTGTTGTATTGGCTGTTGTATTAATAAATCTAGTCGGAATTTCAGGATTCTCCAACCAAACTCTGATGTGGAGCGTAATCGATATGGATCCGAGGTATGATATGAATAATCAGTTGTTATACAAATTAGGTTGAGCTAATGCCGAGAGGTGATTACGACAAAAAACAGCATGCTGTATAAGGGATTAATAACCGTTGGATAATAATGACATTGACAACTGCAGGTTTTTCCAAAATAATAGAATGTAATTGAATACTGGTACCTTTAATTCAGTCCAGAGAGGCTGGCAAGGGCAGCGGATTTCATAATCACGCGAGAATCAGGGCATATCCCGTCATGGGATGCTCTGTGTCTTCGCGCGGGTTATGATACAAAAAGAGGCTACTTGTCAGTGTAAAACCTGATGAAGTAGCCTCTTTTTTCTGCTTTTTTTGGTATCAGATACACTTTATGTTGGGGGTATTCTGATGAGCAAACAAGATCAAGAGTTTTCATGGCAAGCGGTGCCGAAAGGACAAAGAAACAACTTTTGGAAGACGTTATCCGTCATGCTCGGTTTTACATTTTTCTCAGCAAGCATGCTGGCAGGAGGCACATTGGGCGTCAGCTTGACGTTCATGGAGTTCATTGGCATCGTGCTTGCAGGCAATCTGGTGCTTGGTATCTATACAGGGGCACTGGCCCATATCGCTGCCAAAACAGGCTTGTCCACACATTTGCTCGCTAAGTATGCATTCGGTGCAAAAGGGTCGTATCTGCCTTCGTTCCTGCTAGGCTTCACACAGGTCGGATGGTTCGGAGTCGGCGTAGCCATGTTCGCCATTCCAGTCGCGAAAGCGATGGACTGGAACGTGTATCTGTTGATCATCATATTTGGACTTGCCATGACGGCATCGGCCATCTTCGGTATGAAGTCTCTCGTCATTCTCGGATATATCGCGGTTCCTGCGATTGCCATTCTCGGTGGTTACTCCATGTTCGAAGGTGCAGGTTCGCTGGGAGGTCTGCAAGGGTTGCTTGAATACACGCCAACACAGTCACTTACTGCTGCGGCCGCATTAACGATCTGTATCGGATCATTCATCAGTGGCGGAACACTGACACCCGATTTTGCCCGGTTCTCCCGGACATCCAAACAGGCAGTTACCGCAACCGTTATTGCTTTTTTCCTGGGCAACTCGCTTATGTTTCTGTTCGGAGCAGTTGGCGCAATGGCGTATAACCTGGCTGATATCTCGGAGGTCATGTTCCTGCAAGGATTGATCATCCCGGCGATCATCGTTCTGGGCTTGAATATCTGGACGACCAACGATAATGCACTGTACGCTTCAGGTCTTGGTTTTGCCAACATCACCAAAATTTCAAAGAAATTCTTCGTCGTTGTTAATGGCATCGTCGGTACCGTATTCGCCATGTGGATGTACAACAACTTCGTCAGTTTCCTGAACGTACTTGGCGCGGCGATACCATCCATCGGAGCTATTATTATTGCAGATTACTTCATTGTGAAACGTAGAAACTATAAGCCTTTTGCGGATATGTCTTTCAAAAATGTAAACTGGGTAGCGCTCGTCGCTTGGGCCATCGGCGTGGCATTCGCTCAACTGGCTCCTGGCGTAACACCATTGAATGCACTGCTTGGTACAGCAGTAGCTTATATCATCTTGATGTTGATTGTTCCTGCCAAAGAATCCAAAGAAATGGGGAAAATAAATGATTATACAGAACGCAAAATTGCGGGGTAAAGAAGGATTATGGAGTATTGTTGTGAAAAACGGGAAGTTCGAACAAATCACACAATCACTGGAAGTGACCGACAATGAAGAGATCCTTGATGTCAACGGATCACTTGTACTGCCACCATTTATCGAACCTCATATTCATCTCGATACAACGCTAACAGCAGGCGAGCCGGAGTGGAATCTAAGCGGAACGCTGTTCGAAGGCATCCAGCGCTGGTCAGAGCGCAAGGTATCCCTGACGCTTGAGGATGTCAAAACACGTTCCAAAACGGCGCTAAAGTGGCAATTGGCACAGGGCATCCAGCATGTAAGGACTCATGTGGACGTTACAGATCCAAGCTTGATCGCAGTTAAAGCGATGCTTGAAGTCAAAGAAGAAATGGCTCCATATATGGACATTCAGCTTGTTGCTTTCCCACAGGAAGGCATTCACTCTTATCCAAACGGTGCGGAATTGCTGGAGGAGTCACTGAAAATGGGCGTTGACGTGGTCGGTGGTATTCCACACTTCGAATTCACGCGGGAATACGGCGTTGATTCCATGAAAGTTGCGTTTGATCTGGCTGAAAAATATGATCGGCTCATTGATATCCATTGCGATGAGATCGATGACGAGCAATCTCGTTTCGTAGAAGTCGTTGCCAAGGAAGCTTACGAACGTGGACTCGGCTCACGCACAACGGCAAGTCACACAACAGCAATGGGGTCGTATAATGACGCTTATACGTACAAATTGTTCCGTCTGCTTAAGATGGCTGATTTGAACTTTGTCTCTAATCCGCTAGTCAACATTCACCTGCAGGGACGTTTCGACACGTATCCGAAGAGAAGAGGTCTGACACGTGTTAAAGAGTTGCAGGAAGCAGGTCTGAATGTATGTTTTGGTCACGATGACATTTTCGATCCGTGGTATCCGCTGGGTACGGGCAACATGTTGCAAGTGCTGCACATGGGGATTCATGCGTCGCAGTTGCTTGGTTACGACCAGATCGTGAATTCGCTTGATCTCATTACCAAAAACAGCGCAAGAACGTTACACATTGAAGATGTATACGGTATTGAAGAAGGCAAACCCGCTAACTTTATCGTACTTGAAGCAGAGAACGAGTATGAGGCTGTTCGCAAACAAGCCGGTGTACTGTATTCCTTCAAAGGCGGTCGTAAAATTGCGGAGTCGAAACCGAGGGACACTTCAATCATTTTTGAAGGCAGTTCAGAGAAAGTTACTTTCAATAAATAATCACACTTTCCTTGAAAGTCGCTATTTTAGCGGCTTTTTTTCTTTTTTGTACGGATCACACCGTGCATTATACAACCCAACATTTAACTTACCTTAAGGTTTCCACTAGCAGCTTGCTTCCCGCCTTTCTTACGAACAAAGCTAAGAATCAGCAGCAGCAGTGGTAACAAACCAAATAAAAAAATGGACATATTACCAAGAAAATCGCCCAAAGCTAGCGTTTCCTCCAGGTTTTTGGGTAAATAAGCAATCAAATAGAGCACGGGTAACATCGCAAATTGTATTCCGGTAATATTTTTGAGACGAAACAAATCTCGAATACCAATGGATGCAAAATAGTGCTTGAAGGCATAGGTTGCAAAAATTTGCATTAGCCAAAATACGATGAAAAGCGATTCATAGCGCTCAAATAAAAATCCTTCAATTTCAAAACTCCGAACCATATCAAACGTTGGCCACATCCGTGTCTCAACACCCGACAGAGATAAATTCCCCACGACTGTAACAATTGTTACCATATATATAATCGTACATATAAGTATACTGAAAATAGCCGTCTTATTACTTGCCTTCACGTCTGTCATATAAGCTGTGACGATGAGCAAAACTTCATATCCGGAATAGGAGAGACAAGAAGGCTTAAGTCCCTTCAATACAGGCATAATCCCCTCACCTAGCATGGGTCTGAGATTATTGATATCAAACATTTTCGTACTCAAAAGGAATACCAGTGCGAGCAATGCCAGCGTAACGGGCAGAACGATTGAAAAGACACGAATGATGACCATAAGACCACCCGTTAGCATGTAAATACCAATCCACAAACTAACCATAATGGTGACCCAGCTAGGGGTACGCTCAAGGATGTACATACTTGTAATTTCAGCCATGACTCTGACTTCGAATGAACATAGAACAATAAAATATACGATAATTAGAATTCCTAACAGATAAGAAATCCATTTTCCCGTGATTTCAGGAATAAACTCGAACACCGTTTTACCGGGGAATCTGCGACATAACGTTACAAGAAGAAGGCTGATTGTCATTACGATCAAACCAGCCAGAATGACGGAGATCCATACATCTGGTGTTTTTACCGCCTTGCCAATCGTACGAGGAAGCGTTAGTATTCCTGCACCAAGGATGGAGTTAATAACTACAATTATTACTTCAGAGGTACTGATTGTTGTTGCGGATGTCCTCACAGGCTTCACTCCAAACTGGGAAATTTGTTTGTAGTGTTACCCAATGAAGTTATTTTATGTTATTTAAAATAAATAGAAAAAAAGTGCAGGTTGTTTTCGGTCTGTTCGTAATTACACACAGTATCCTAATAAGTTCATGAATTTGTCTCACTAGTTCAGATATTTCTTGCGAAACAGAAGGGGAGATATTCCAACATTTCGCTTGAAACAGGTAGAAAAGTAGGGAGAATATTGAAATCCTATTTCAGTCGCAATACGATCTATCGACCATTCCGTCGAAACCAGAAGCTGTTTGGCCCGCTCTATCCTGAATTGATGTAAATATTGAACAGGTGTCACACCGTACTTCATTTTCATGCAACGAACGATGTAGCTAGGGTGGAAGTGCAATGCTGACGAGAGAGTTTCATTGGTGATCTCCTCTTGGTAGTTCTGTTGCAGAAATAAGGCTACGCTCTCAGCAAGGCGTGAAGCAGGTGTCTTGGCCATATCTGAGGTGTCATTTTCGAGTATAGCCAAAAAACGGAATAGCAGCTGTTGCTTCTCCCAGAAGGATTCTCCCACGGGCAATAGTACAAGCTGGTGCATCATATCAAATGCGAGCTGGGGGTTTAGCAATGTGGTTTTCTTAGGTATTCGTATGGACTTAGGCTTATCAAATGGCGATAGCGGAATTGCTGCTTCCGACTCTTCTATTAAGGGACCTTGATGCCAGTCCACATGCTCAAAATGAACCCAGTAAAACGTTGCTTCCTGTTCGCAGGGCCTGAACGAGTAATGCTCACCTTCCGGCAGTAATACTAGTGCATCACCTGTAGCAAGTGTCCATTCCGACCCGTTCTCACCGATATGTAGTTCTCCATCGACCACGAGTAGCACATCAAACAGGCCGAAATTTCTTCGATTCGGATGACGGTCTCCTACACGAAACGTTGAACGACCAGATTCCCAGTAATATGGAAGGGGTGGGGTTTGTAACGCAACAATGAATTCTTTGTCCAATGAATCAACCTCATTTTCAGTGTCATTTTGTATAGAAAAAAGCTCATTCCATTACTATTATGGCTTTACGAAAAAGCATATACTCGACGTTGTAAAGAGTCAAATTTTATAAATTCGAGGTGTGTGTAATGGGACAAAAGCAAATTGAAATTCAAGACCAATTTTGGAATACATATTCTGATCTTGTACGAGAAACAGTCATTCCCTATCAATGGGAAGCTCTGAACGACAGGGTGGAGGACGCTGAACCTAGTCATGCCATTCGAAATTTCCGTATTGCTGCTGGCTTGGAGCAAGGCGATTTTGGTGGTTGGGTATTTCAGGATAGTGATCTCTACAAATGGTTGGAGGCCGTTGCTTATTCGCTCCGTCACCATCCCGATCCGAGGTTGGAGCAGATCGCCGATGATTCTATTGAATTGATCGCTCAAGCTCAACATGACAATGGTTATCTGAATACCTATTTCACAATCCAGGAACCTGGGAGACAATGGACCAATCTTTATGAAGCGCATGAACTGTATTGTGCAGGTCATCTAATTGAAGCCGCAGTTGCGTATTATCAGGCGACAGGCAAGCGTAGATTACTCGACATCTCTTGCCGATTCGCTGATCTGATTGATCGTATGTTCGGACCCAAGCCCGGACAGATAAGAGCTTACTGTGGGCATCAGGAAATTGAGTTAGCGTTGGTCAAGCTTCATACCATTACAGGTGAAGAGCGATATCTGAATCTTAGTCGGTTCTTCATAGATGAACGTGGTAAACAGCCTAATTATTTTATCAAGGAGTGGGAAGGTGGTAACCGGACAAACATCTGGTCCCATGGAACGCCTAATCTGGAAATGTATCAATCTCACCTTCCTGTTCGTGAGCAAAAAGTAGCGGTTGGGCACTCTGTTCGGGCAGTTTACATGTACACAGCGATGGCTGATCTTGCGAGATTAACAGGTGACGACGGACTGAAGGAGGCCTGTGAACGACTCTGGTCGAACACAACAGGCAAACAAATGTACATTACCGGCGGCATTGGTTCGACACATCTCGGGGAAGCTTTTACGTTTGATTACGATCTTCCGAATGATTCCGTATACGCAGAGACCTGTGCTTCCATTGGTTTGATTTTCTGGGCGCGCCGCATGCTTCAATTGGAAGCGAAGAGTGAATATGCAGATGTTATGGAGCGAGCGCTGTACAACAATGTTCTCGGTAGCATGTCTAGGGATGGGAAGCATTTCTTCTATGTCAATCCACTTGAGGTATGGCCAGAAGCAAGTCTGAAAAATCCAGATAAACATCACGTCAAGCCCGTCCGACAAAAATGGTTCGGTTGCTCCTGCTGTCCTCCAAATGTCTCACGCTTACTAAGTTCATTGGACGATTATATATACGATATATCAGAAGAAGAGAGATCGATCTATACTCATCTGTATATTGGAAGCAAAGTTTCCTTTCAACTTGCCGACAGTACAATCACATTGCATCAACGTTCTAATCTGCCTTGGAACGGTCATGTTGAATTCTCGGTTCAGCTTCCCAAGGATAGCGAATCTGTCGAATTTGAACTTGCGCTACGTATACCGGATTGGTTCCAGGAGGAACAGCCCGTGTTGAAGGTGAATGGAGAAAGACAAGATTTTCATATTAAGAATGGGTACGCAAAAATAAAGAGAAGTTGGTCAGATGGAAATATAGTAGAGTGGTTGCTTCCGGTTAAGCCAAATTTAATTGCTGCACACCCATCCATTCGGGCAGATGCTGGCAAAGTAGCCATTCAACGCGGCCCGCTCGTGTATTGCATCGAAGAAGCAGACAATGGAGCCCCGCTCACTACAATCGCGTTGGCTGCGGAGCCACAATTAACGGAGTATGCTGATCCAGATCTACTAGGTGGTTGTGTCGTTGTAGAGGGGGTCGGTCGTGTGAATGACGACAGCGATTTATGGTTAGACGGGATACCGTACCGTTCTTATATTAATCAGAGAAAGGCTTTACGTTTTAAGGCCATTCCCTATTATTTGTGGGGGAATCGCCAGGCTGGTGAGATGAGCGTATGGCTACGTTTTTAAAGAGGACGTAGGATCACTGGAGGCTTTTTTCGCAGTCACTTTCCAAATAAGCATAATAGAAAAAACGAAGGCATTGACCTTCGTTTTTTTTCTGTTTTGATGAACTCCACCGACTAGTCATTCTGATAAAACTGAATTTATGTGACAATCATGACTCATGACATTTGGATGCTGCTAACCGTGGAGATATTCAAGTTCTGACAGACATAATCAACAAGTTCAGGAAAACCGATAAGTGAGCAACTACAGCCCAATATTGATAAAAAAGTTGCGAAGCTATGCTGCTTTGGATATGATTAATTAATTGATGATTAAGATAGTGAGGTAGAAAAAATGATCGCAAGAACAGAAGAAGACTTTAATGGTTTGAAAGAAATCGGAAAAATTGTTGGTGCTATTCGAGATGAATTAGTACAAAAAACAGTTCCAGGCATAACAACTAAAGAGCTTGATGATCTAGCCGGAGCACTTTTTGAGAAAGCTGGTGCAGTGTCTGCTCCAAAAAGTGAATATAATTTCCCGGGATTTACTTGTATCAGTGTTAATGAAGAAGTGGCACATGGTATTCCGGGAGAGCGGGTTATTCAAGAAGGGGACATCGTGAATATTGATGTGTCCGGCTCCAAGAACAGCTATTTCGCAGATACTGGAATTTCGTTTGTCGTAGGCGAAGGTGAAGAAGTATTAACGAAAATATGCGACGTTGTTAAACTGGCATTCGAAGCAGGACTTAAGAAAGCAAAACCGGGCTCCAAAAAAAGTGGAATCGGAAAAGCGGTATTCCAAACGGCCAGACAGCATGGACTAACGGTTATTAAAAACCTTACGGGGCATGGTGTTGGACGTGCGATACACGAAGCCCCTGACCACATCTATAATTATAATGATCCATCGGATGATGAATTGTTAAAAGAAGGCATGGTTATTGCATTCGAGCCATTTGTCTCAACTTCAGAAGAAGAAGTATTCCAGACCGGAGACGGCTGGACCTTTGCTACTAAAAACAGCCATGTAGCTCAGATCGAACATACGATTATTCTTACTAAAAATGGTCCAATTATTGTTACTCAATAAATTTGTGCAAACTTGAAGTCGCTAAATTTAGCGACTTTTTTGTTTTCTTGTGTACGTTATAGCAGATCGTAATATCTACGTTAACTTATTAATTTATGTTGAATTTATGGAAGGATTTAACGTATATTTAGGATCTGATGAAAAATAAGAAATCCCCCTAATGTTTCCTGTTATAATTTTGTAGTTTTATAGATTAACATAGCAATTCCAATACATATGTTTACTATTATAGTGCGGGCAGTGGTGAGGTAATGCGAAATGAAAATGAAGCATGTACATTCAACTTTTTCCACTCAGACTTGAAAGGATCGTAATTGTGCTAAAAATAATTAATTTTCTTCTCTTCTTGCTAATCATTTGGGTAGTCATTTTTTATCCTTTTCGTTTGGTTTGGTTTGAAGGTGTAAAACAGATTCCTGCAGACCTTCATGGTGTTTATTTACTTTTCTTGTTCTTTGGATATCTGATCATTTCATCTGCTATGGGACTTATGGTTGGCAAGATGTTTTTCAAACGAAAAGAACAGTAAGTCTGAGTAAAAATAATCAGCCTTTTAAGCCATGTATTCTCCAAAACAGGAGGCGACATATGAATACCATTCTGAAAGTTATAGAAAAGCTAAAGTTGAAGGTCTTACATATTGAAGATGTTCCAGAGTCATATAGTTCTGATGTATACAAACTTACTCTTGTCAGTGGAGAAAATGTATTTGTGAAAATCCCATTTAATAAGGATAAACTATACCGTGAATTTCAGATCCTCGAACGATTGAAGGGTGTAATACCTGTTCCTAAGGTATTGGACATTTGGTACGGGGATGAAAGTGCTGTTGGAGCGTTGCTCCTTTCAGCACTTCAAGGTATGCCTTTTACAGGAGAGATGGATGAGCGTCTTTCTTATCAGATTGGCATGTATCATGCTATGCTCCATGAGGTTAAAACTTCTGGGTATGGTTACCATGGAACTGATGGTTTTAAGTTACTTGACCAAAATAATTGGAGATTATATATCAAAAGTAACTTTGAAAAGTGGAAAGAGCCCTGTAAAGAAATTCTCGACTCTGAATTGTATGAGAGATGTATTCATCACTTTGATGGTGTTTTCTCTGCTTTACCGCATCCTGACGGACCATGCATTGTTCACATGGATTTTAGACCAGGTAATATATTAGTGAATGGTAACGAGGTTGCTGGTATTATTGATTTCGAGAGCGCTCGTAGCGGTTCCTCGGAAATAGATTTCACAAAAGTGAATCGATATATTTGGAAAGTCAATCCGAGAACTAAGATCCCGTATATTAAAGGCTATGAATCAATTCGACCTATGTTGGATCTGGAAAGAGTGCTGCCATTTTACGATCTGTACGATGCTTTCAGCGCAGTTGTTTGGTGTAAAAATAGAGGCATTGAAAAAAATCGTAGATTCCTTCAGGAGAATATTCTTATTTTAAGGAATTCAGTGGGTTATTGAGTAGAATTGATTATATATGATAGGGCTTAATCTCATATGTACTCCATATGATTGTATGCGGTTTCAAAACACCCTAATTGATATAATAAATTCCGTAATTACACCTGGCTTCAAAATAAAAAAATTTGATGAGCATCGTGACTGGGAAAACGAAAATATCCAATGGAAATTTACAATTGAGGCAAATAAATAAATTGAAGATTTATCCCTAGAAAATTTGCTCTTTTGTCGGAGTGACTTTTTCGTGCAGAAATTGCAAGGTATTCATTATGTATTTCCCATAAGCTTACCTTGAAGGGAGGGACTACTACGATGGATTGGTTGGACAGGATGAATGGTGCCATGGAATATATCGAATCAAATCTAGCGGACATTATTTCAATTGATGAAATAGCACAGAGAGCCTGTTGCTCTACCTATCATTTCCAGAGAATGTTTCCATTTATTACTGGCGTATCATTATCGGAGTATATTCGACGTCGACGGTTGACATTGGCAGCATTCGAACTGCAGACAACAGAATCAAAGGTTATTGATGTAGCTATGAAATATGGATATGATTCGCCGGAGGCGTTTGCACGAGCCTTTAAGAATCTTCATGGTATTATGCCTACATCTGCACGCAATACAGGCAACTCTCTAAAAGCCTATCCTCGAATGTCCTTTCACATTTCAATCAAAGGGGATGTCGAAATGAATTACCGTATTGAGCAAAGAGATTCGTTTGAGATGTTTGGAGTATATGGGATTATCAATGCAGATCAGAAAACAGCATTTGCTGAAGTACCTCAATTCCGTATAAAATGTGATGATGATGGCAGCGTTGATCATATGAATGACTTACTGGGACGTTTTGGTGATACCATGTTGCATGCCGCCCTCTATGATCACACGAAAGAATCTTTCAAATACATGATCTGTTATCATGCACCTAAAGGACTTGAGATTCCAGAGAGATTCACAAAACTTGCTGTCCCAGCATTAACGTGGGCGGTTTTCCCCGAGCCGCAAAGTGATATGCAAAAACTATGGGTACGAATCTATTCTGAGTGGTTTCCGACATCTGAATACGAACAGGTTGAGGGCCCTACTTTCGAAATGTATTATGGAATGGCACGGCATGGAAATGTTTCAGGAGAAATCTGGATACCGGTGAAGAAAAAATAACGCACTGATGTTTGCGAAATGCAGGCATTAACGAAGAAGACAACGGAATAAATTCAGCGTATAGTATGGGTCATCCCCACAAAGGATGGCCCTATAACTTGCCGTTACAGACAGCGCCATTAGAGGGAAAGGGAAGATTGTTTGATTATATTATCTTGAGGGGGTTAGATATGGATATTAAAATACGAGAAATAATATCAGATGATTATGCTGAGGTTGTTTTTTTATGGAACGATGTGCTTGGAATGAGCAATGTTAATATTGCAAACTTTCGAGAGACTATGGAAGAGATGAATAGGGAAGGGAATTATAAAACATTTGTCGCATTAATAGAAAATGAAGTGGTCGGATTTGTAACTATTGTTCAAGCTTTATCTGTTGGCGTTCCAATTGGTTATCTACATATTCAAGGTCTTGCGGTTAAAAGAAATGTTCAACACAGGGGAATCGGAACAAAATTACTAAGACAGACTGAAAATTATGCCAAAGAACGGGGAATAGCAAGTATTATATTATGTAGCGGAGTTAAGCGAATCGAAGCCCATGCTTTTTATGAACATAACGGCTATGACAGAGATTCATATTGCTTCGATAAGATGATCGAACTAACTCAAGGTTAAACGGCACTAAATAGGCCCAACTCACTCTGTAATCACAAGAGTAGGATGTTGGGCTTTTTCCGTACTGCATTACATATATCATTAAAACAACCTATACATACGAAGTCATTGATGGATTATATTTCTTCGGTATTGATAAGGCGTAACTCCGTATTCCACTTTGAACAACTGGATAAAATATTGATTTTTTTTGTAACCGACCATTTGCGCGATATCGTGGACCCGGAGTTCCGAATCTTGAAGCAATTGAGAAGCTTTCTCCAGCCTCTTCCTGGAAATGTAGTTTGACACATTTTCGCCCGTCTCCTGTTTAAACAGTTTGGAAAAGTAGACCGGATGCAGATGTGCAACTTTCCCCAGTTCATCCAAGCTAAGGCCATGTGACAGATGATCTTCGATATACGTTTGTACTTTATCGATGATGGTTTGAATGGACATCTGTTTGTTGTTTGTGATCCGACTGACCCGTTCCATGAGAGTTGACGATAGTTCATCAGGATACTGTAACTGGTTGAATATCCAATCCACGGTCTCGGAGGTATCACGATCCTTATCCGTCAGATACACATATCGAATGATCTCCATGAGAAAGATTACTTTTTGCTTTCGGGAACGGATATGATCATATTTTTTAATAATGTGTCCGGCTGACTCCCCATCACCACATGATGGAGAATGGTTGAATATGGCTATGAAGTCTTCTGAGTGTACATCTTCATTAAGGAAGAACCTGTAGAATATCTGTCGGGTCATGTTTCGATCAGTTAACAAAAATGGAGGAGACACGACCGATTGCTCCAGTTTGATAGTCAGTTCTCCAGCAGCTTCTTCCGGAATAAAAGCAGTCAGTCGGGTTCCAGTAGCCCATACTAGACGATCCAATTTGTCTCCGACAGCATATTTTATAACACTCTCCTGTTCTTGTGTGAAACCCTCCAGCTTGAGACAGCAAAAATGGCGTCCCCCTAGAAATGTAGTATAAGCCTCATACTCCTTACTTAATGTCCCGTTATGACCCAGCAGCGAGAGCAGAAACGCCAATCCATCGAAGTTTTCCCATACAATAGATTGGGCGGGCCTTGTCTTTGCAATATTGTTAATGGCTTTGGACATGGCTTTCTCCACGTCATCTTTATCGACAGGTTTGAGCAGATAGTCGAGTGCACCCAGACGAATTCCCTGTTGCGCATATTCGAACTCGGAGTAACCGGAGAGGATGATAACTTTGGTTGACAAGCCATGTTGGTGGACATGTTGAAGCAGATCGATACCAGAGACTTCGGGCATTCGGATGTCAGTAATCAGAATGTCGATGTGATTTTGAGTCAGCATGTCCCTTGCTTCAATCGAATTGGTCATCGTCTCGATCTGGTCAATGCCGAAAGTGTTCCAATCGAGCAAATGCTTCATGTACTCCACGACGTAATGTCCGTCATCCACAATTAATAAACGCATATCAGCTATCTCCTTTCATCTCGGGAATACGGATGAGCAGCAGGACGGACAAGCCGCCCCAATCATTGGTAGTAAAATGTAACCCACTACGTTCGCCGTACGTATTTTTCAGACGTCGATTTACATTCCAGAGCCCTACACCTTTGATTCCTTCAGGCGGGGAGTCGCTCTCAAGCCGAGTCTCCAGGTTGCGGATATCGTCCAGTGAAAGACCCTTCCCGTCATCAGAGACCTTGATCGTTATCGCATCCTCCGTCTGTTTTACATCAATAGTTACTCGATGGGCACCTTGTTGTCCTTCAATCCCATGTTGAATCGCATTTTCAACTACGGGCTGGATGATCAGCGGCGTGAGAGAAAGGGAGGCCAGCTCCGGCGGAAGATCAATGCTGTACTCCATTTTTTTGCTAAGCGCCATAATAATCAGGAAATGTTCTGCAAACTGAAGCTCGCTTTCCAGCGTGACCTCATGCTGATCCAATTTGGTTAAATAACGATAATATTCAGCTAGATGTTTGCTCATGCGCATGACCGAATCAGGTGAAAACTGGGCCACCGACATGATGAAAAACAAACTATTGTACAAAAAATGAGGGTTGATCTGAGCCTGGAGTTGTTGAAGTTCCGCACTTCGCCTGAGCTCCGTTTCGGTCTTCAAGGATACGAACAGATCCTGGATCTCGGTAACCATATGATTAAAACTTTTAAACAGGCTGTAGAATTCTCTATCCGTATTTTCGGTAATACGCGTGTTGTGATTGCCTTGTTCAACCTGTGAAAACTTTCGCTCCAACAAACGAATATTACGGTAATAGTTCCGGTAAAACGTAAAGATCACAACCAGCCCAAGCGTAAAAACGGCTAAAATACTGGCAAAAAAAACCTTGCGATTGCGGTCAAGCGGCTGCAGGAAATCATTCGTCTGTGTATATGTAATCAGATAGGCATCGATGGATTCAATATATCGGGAAAGAACATAGTAATCGTCCGAATTGGTGTGATAATCATATTTTAAAGTGACCTCCGGCTGTGGAGAAACCATATCGGTAACCGCTTTCAAGAGTTCGTTATCGACTTCTTTTTCACTCCATAACTGATCAGTGTTAAACAGAAATAGAGCGTTTGAGCTGTCATTGTTTACAGCCTTTTTCAGCAGATTTTTCAAATAATCGGTATTCAGCTTTACCCCAACAACGTACTGAGTCGGTTCATTTTGTCCGGATTTTTGGATGTAAGGATAGAGGGCAAAGTAATACAAGCTATTGCCGACGATTTGCCAACCCCGTTGATGAACATCCTTGAAAGGAATTCGTGCCTCTGGCGTATTGTTCGTGGACAGAAATGTTTCTTCAGACTTCCAATAGATGCCGATGGACTCGATGGAGCGACTGGATAGAAGCGTTTGCCGCAAGCGATCAACGATATCGTTTTTCTTCATTTGCGAATCGTAATTGCTCAGCTCGATCACATGCCTCTGATAAAACCGGACATCACTGTCAGCTGCATACTGAACCCCGTACATATTTGCCTCGTACATCACTCCATCAAGAATTCCTTTCACATAATCAAGCTGGTTTTTGGAAGCGCCGATCAGATTTTCTTCCAGTGTCTTGGAACTCAATTGATTCATTACGAAAAACAAACTCAACGTTAACAACAGAAAAAAAACAAAAAAATAAATGAATCGTTTCATATACATTTTTCTGATCATATGTGGTTCCTTTCATAACGCCAAACGTAGTAGTGCAAACTCCAGATCGGATTATCCTTAATATAAGCCAAACCTTCGAAAAGCGGAAGGGCAGCATAGGCAATACATGAAAGCGGTTTTAAATTGCTTCAGGTTGGGGTGATGATCTTGAAATTTTGGCATTTTGGAATGAAAGCGCTTTTGTTAAGCTTATCTTCAAGGATCGCTTTTGAAGAGCCATCATAGAGGAGGTATGCAACATTAACGAAACTGTGCCCGCCAGATCCCCGAAAAAAACAAAAACAAAGATTCCCCAGCCATCTTCATTGAAAAAGGAACTTAAGAAAAGCTGGCCTTTGTACGTACTGTGTATTCCCGCTTTTGTGTTTGTCTGCATCTTTTCCTATGGCCCGATGGTAGGATTGCTCATGGCATTTCAGGACTACAAACCATGGCTTGGCATCACAGGTTCACGATGGATCGGGTTAGATAATTTTGAACGAATTTTCCAGTACAAAGAAGCCACACAAGCAATCGTGAATACGCTGATTATCGCCGTTTCCAAAATTATCGTCGGCATTATCGTTCCAATCGTCATGGCTATTTTGCTGAGTGAGATCCGAAATATGGGCATTAAGAAAAGTGTGCAGACACTAGTGTATCTGCCGCATTTCTTGTCTTGGGTTACTGTGGCTGGATTAATGATCGACATTCTCGGATTAGACGGAGGCATCAATCACATCTTGACCCGGATTTTCGGAACCGATCCCATTTACTTCTTGGGTGATCCTGATCTGTTTCGATTCACGGTTGTCATCAGCGACGTGTGGAAGAGCTTTGGCTTCGGCATGATTGTTTATCTGGCTACCATTGCCGGGATCAATCCTTCCTATTACGAAGCGGCTGAGATCGACGGGGCCACACGCCGACAGCAAATTCGGTACGTCACTTTGCCAAGCATGTTGCCCATGATTATCGTCATTTCTACCCTGAGTCTAGGCAATATTCTGGACGCAGGCTTTGATCAAGTATTCAATCTGTACAACCCGCTTGTCTACAGTACAGGAGATATCATTGACACCTATGTCTACCGTTCATCCTTGTTAAACGGGCAATACGGGTTCGGGACCGCTGTTGGACTGTTCAAATCGGGAATCAGCTTGATTTTGATCGTTGTCTCCTACAGGCTGGCCTATAAATATGCCAATTACAAAATATTCTAACAAGGAGGGAGAGGGATCATGTACCATAAGACGACAGGCTATAGAGTATTCTCATATTTTAATTACGCGTTTATGATACTGGCTGGTCTGGCGTGTTTTCTGCCACTGCTTCATCTATTGGCACAATCGCTCAGCAGCAAAGCGGCCATTAGTGGGAATATGGTGTCATTTTGGCCGGTCGGATTCAACGTGGACGCCTATGTCAAAACGTTCAACAATTCCAATTTTAACGGTGCCATGCTGACATCCATTACTCGAACCGTGTTGGGTACAACCATCAGCATGTTTATCCTAATCTGTGCCGGATATGCCCTGTCCAAAGAATTCCGGGGACGCAACGTGCTCATGTGGTTTTTTATCTTCACCATGCTCTTCTCGGGGGGCTTGATACCTTCTTACATATTGATCACAGCCCTTGGATTAAAAGACACGATATGGGCTCTTGTGCTGCCGGGTGCTTTCGGTGCTTATAACCTGATTCTTCTCGTCAATTTTTTCAAAACGATTCCAAAAGCCTTGGAAGAAGCAGCTTTCATTGATGGAGCGTCCTTCTTCGTCATCCTCAGCAAAATATATTTACCATTATCTCTGCCTGGCATAGCGACCGTATCCCTGTTCATTATGGTGGGGCACTGGAACTCCTGGTTTGACGGAATTTTGTATATGTCGGATGCCAGCAAGTATCCGTTGGCTTCGTTCCTGCAAACCGTTGTTGTGCAGAGCAACATGCAGAACATGGCGATGAGCCAGTCCGAGGTGGCAGCCATGTCGGAGCAAAGTATCAAGGCAGCTCAAATTTTTGTCAGCACGCTACCGATCATTTTGGTTTATCCATTTTTGCAGCGTTATTTCGTGAAGGGAATCGTACTGGGAGCCGTCAAAGAATAGTTAGAGTAAAGGGGACATGAATTCATGAAGAAAAGAAATGATTTGTGGAAAACGGTAAGTCTGGTCATACTGTCGGCCATGCTTGTGGCTGGCTGTAGCAAAGGGGAGAGTGCTTCCGAGACCGCACCGGCATCGGTACTCAAAGACGGAAAATATGATCCGCCAATGACGATCACCATCGCCAAACAGCAGGATGAAAATGCGGGAAAGTATATCAATGGGGAGACCTTGAATGACAATGTCTTGACCCGTTGGGGTGAACAAAATCTGGGCATCAAGATCCAAACCACCCTGCTGGGCGGAGATGCCTCCCAGTATAATACCAAGCTGCGGCTGGCGTTGACGGGTTCGGAAAAACTGCCAGACGTTCTGCCCGTCTATGATACCATGCTGGTCAATGATCTGATCGAGTCGGGGCAGGTCAAGGAGATTACGGAAGACATCTCCACTTACATGCCTGACCGGCTTAAAGAAATATACAAACAATATCCGACCACTTTCAATCCAGTGGTTAGGGATGGCAAGGTGTACGGGATGGCCATCGCGCCCAATCTGACGGAAGGCGAAGTCATGTTGATCCGCCAGGACTGGTTGGACCAATTGAATTTGAAAGCGCCAACAACGATTGAGGAGTTTGAGCAAGTCATCGCTGCGTTCAGCAATGAGGACCCGGATGGGAACGGCAAGAAAGACACATACGGCTTTACATTCTCGGGTAAAGATTCCTACAACACAGGCTGGGTCAGCGATCCGGTCATGATTTTCAGCGCATACACGGGTAAACATCTTCCAAGGCAATGGCATAATGACAACGGCAAACTCACCTATGGATCTGTCGCTGCTGGCAACAAAGAGGCACTTGCCAAGTTACGCGATTGGTATGCAAAAGGGTACTTGAACAAAGAATTGGCCACCCAAGGGGCTTGGGACGCACTGTCCGATTTTACGGAGGGGAAAGCTGGCATCATCATTGGTCGTCCTTGGCTTTACGACAGTGTGAAGGACGTAGAGAAGAACGTAGAGGGTGCAAAAATTAGTGCTTATCCGACCATTCAAGGCGTGAACGGTGATAAGACCTATCAGTCCGCCCAATTGAACGATGGTGTGTTCATGTTTAATAAGGACTTTCAGAACATGGAAGCCTTCTTCCTATACTACGATAAAATGTACGACGCAGCGTTCAGCACGGGAGATTTCAAATACGGCTACGCTCAGGGATACGATTACGATATCGTCAACGACGAAGTGACTTTTGATCCAACGAAATTTAATAAGCCATTAGAGGCTATACAAGGCGTTGGGAAGATGGCATTCACCAAAAACACACCGAGTGTTGATGGTCCCGGCCAATCGTACTATGATCTGGCGAATGGTGTTAAAGCCGACACGGGCGTCCTCATTCAAAGCGCTTCAAAGGACCAAACGACCCAGGACGGATACCGGATTTCATATGAAAACAAGGATGTTTTGCTGCCCAATGCGTTTAATGGTCCACCAACACCAACGATGCAAAATGTATGGGAACAGCTGACCACCATGGAACAAGAAACTTTCACCAAAATTATATATGGCAATGAGCCGCTTGAGGCATTTGATACCTTTGTCACACAGTGGCACGAAAAAGGCGGAGACACGGTTATCGAAGAAGTTAACGAATGGTACAACCAAGCCAGCGAGACGGATGTTATGACACTGATGAATTTGAAATAAGTCAATTTTCACCTGAACCAGCCTTCCAACAACAGGGAGGTTGGTTTCCTAAAAAAGGAGATGATGAGACATGATCAAAGGTAAATCGTGGATGGCTGTCGTCATTGCATTGATGTTGTTAACTGTTCATTTAACGTCCTCAGCACAAACCGTTCATGCGGCTGGTGAAGAGACCAAGATAGCTGCAACACTGTTTGTGTTGAAAAATGAATCTGACGTATCCAATGCCAAAATCCATTGGGCACCTGTATCGGGGGCGACTGCATACGAGTTGTACAGATCCGAGAACAATGCGCCATATACGTTAATACAGACCTTAACAGGTATAACGACGGATGATTACGAGCTCAACTTGGGTAACACGTATAAATACCAAGTGAAGGCATACGGTGGGACTTCCTTGTTAACCTCTGCGATCTCGCCAGAATACACCCCTTACAGTCTTCCAGATAACCTCACAACTTTTGATAACACAACGCAATCCACTCTGATGCTTCCGAATGAACTTAAAGTGGGGGATACCTACTATAGGTTTAACTTTGTACAAAAGTCATCAGGCGGTTTTGGCGAAATGATTCAACAGACGTCAACAGATGACATCACATACGGTAACGACAAAGTGGTCCTTTCCTACACGGATCACCCCGATCTGGCGAATTCCAAGTTTGAAGGGATTAACATCCTGTACCATGCGCCTACGAATAAATTTGTTTTTTGGGCTCACTATGAAAACAGTACAGACTACACGCTTGCCAGAGTATCTGTGGCTTCAGCAACGCCTGGAGAAGACTTTATATTTCACAAAAGCTTTCGGCCGGAAGGGAACGAATCCAGAGATATCTCCATTTTCAAAGATGACGATGACTCAGCTTATCTGATCTCTACCGCCAATAATAATTCGGACACGATTCTGTATAAGTTAACCTCTGATTGGCTGGATGTGGATCATCAGGTATCTGTTATATATGAAAATCAACACAGGGAACTACCTAAAATGATCAAAAAGGATGGCATTTATTATTTGTTCTCTTCCCAAGCAGCAGGTTGGTATCCGAGTATTCCTTTGTATTCTTCCGCAGCAAGCATAGACGGAGATTGGTCTGAATTACGGACCATTGGCAACACATCAACCTTCTCGGCGCAATCGGGTTCCGTTATGCAGGTGAAGCCAAACACGGGTGACAACGTGGTTATGGTTGCGTATCGCTGGATGTTCGGTTGGGCAGGTACACAAAATGGAACAACAGAGGAACGATTGCTTCCCGTGTGGTTCTCCGATGGTTATGCATTTTATGATTATTTTGATCAAGTCCTGTACAACACAAGCGATGATACGCTAGTTCCAGTCCAAAATGGAAAACTACTGTCACAAGGTAAACCGGCAACAGCGCAAACGGCTACCGGAACGAACCCTGCAAGTTATGCGAATGACGGCAACTATCAAACCGAATGGGTGGGCACAGGCAGTTCCTGGCCACATTGGTGGAAGGTCGATCTTGGCTCCGTTCAAGCATTGAGTAATGTACAAATCTCCTGGTGGATGCAAAAAGGCTCTGAAGGATTTTACAAATATAAAATAGAAACCAGCACGGATAATGTAAACTGGACCGTGGCGTTGGATCGAACTAACAATACATCTTATGGCTTCACCTCAGATTCTATATCGAACACTGCCGCTAGGTATGTACGGATTAATATGTTAAATGCGACGCTCCATAATAACCCTAACAACTGGTATACCCCAAGGTTATGGGAAGTGAAGGTATTTGGATCGGGTACAAATTAAACGATGTTTTTAAAAGAAAAGAAGAGAAGAGAGGTAACGGTGTGATTAATCAATTAACCAATGGTGGCATCTGGTATGATTCAAGCGGTCAGCCGATCCACGCCCATGGTGGACATATATTATTCCATGACGATTATTATTACTGGTATGGCGAAGATCGAAGAGACGATATATATGTGAGTTGTTATCGTTCCAAGGATCTATTCAACTGGGAGTTTCGAAGCCATATCATTACGATATCTACTCCAGTGGCATCCATTCGAGTTCGGACAAATCTGAGATTAATGAGTGACAAAGGCGGAAAGGTCAATCTCGAACGCCCTAAAGTGCTGTTCAACGCGGTGACTAAGAAGTTCGTACTTTGGGTTCACTATGAGAATGGTGATAATTATAACGATGCCGCATGCGCCATCGCCACCTCGGATTATCCGGATAGCCATTTTGTTTATCATGGCAGCTTTAATCCCTATGGGTATATGTCGCGTGACTGCACACTCTTTCAGGACGATGACGGAAAGGCATATTTCATTTCAGCTGCAAGAGACAATGCGGATCTTCATATCTATCGACTACAGGAGGATTATCTTAATGTGGAACGTCTTGTCGAAACGTTGTGGCAGGGGGAGTATCGGGAGGCGCCAGCCGTATTCAAGCGGAATGGAAAGTATTATATGCTGAGTTCATTTTGCACCGGTTGGGAACCCAATCAAGGGAAGTTCGCGATAGCTGATACGATGGATGGCCCATGGGGAATGCTCAGCGACTTTGGGGATGAAACGACGTATCGAACGCAGCCAGCGTTTGTGCTGAAGCGATCAGAGGAGTACCTGTACTTTGCGGATCGCTGGAACGGATCGGACTACTTTCAGTCCAGCTATGTGGTACTGCCCATTGAGTTCAATGGGGACATTCCCATTCTAAAGGATTATGCCACGTTATCTTTGCGAGAAGATGCACATCTGATTCATTTTGAACGCTAATTTAACGATAAAACGACTGTGAGAAAAGACTTTGATTCTACGAAAAATGTAGGTTCAAAGTCTTTTTGCACAAATTTTATAATTCCAAATCTAACGAATAACGATCGCGAAGTACGGATAAATGGTGGAGCTCATGTCCAGCCATAACATATGCTATCGATCGAGTTGAAGCAGGATTCTCACTGACGAGTCCTCTACAGAGCCAAGCTTCCGGCGTGAGGCGACGGAGCATCAGAATGGTTGAGCGGCGTGTAACGGCATATTCTTCGCTCAAATCGGCCAGTGTATACGCATTGAAGGGATGGCTCTGCATAAGCACGTCCTGATCGTAACCGGGATGATTCGTTTTGTCACCTCTGGCGATACGAAGCAATCGGCTGCTCATAATGCGTTCGTTATCCAGAAGATGGCCGATGACCTCCTTCACGCTCCATTTGCCTTCGTCGTAACGATAATTTGCTTGCTCCTCTGTTAATGAAGAGAGCAACGTTGGTACGATATTGGCTTGCAGTTCCAAGCGTTCGATGATGTTCCCTTCAGGCACAAGCCGGATATAACCTTCATAAAAAGCTCCATATTCATCTGTGTTAGGTCGTTCAACCATGGTAATGCCTCCTTCGGTATTCATAACTATGGAATATATTGTAGCATATATCTTGCTACCAGCATTAAGATAGGCCGATCCGCTTGATTGGCAGAAGGGCCGTTTCATGTGATTTGAACATTATATATCGTTGGGGTGACTGAGTCTAATCTCTACGTCCTATGCCTTTTTTCTGAACAAACTTCTCCAATACCTCCAAAGACTCAGTCACATTTTTGAAGGGCAAGGTGTCCAGCACTTGTTCCCGGTAACTCTTTTTTGCCGCTGCGCTGAGACGGGAGTCAAGTATGCTGAGTATGCCAAGGTCGGTTTCACTACGAATCAAGCGACCCGTTCCTTGCCTTAACCGAAGAAGCATGTCTGGTACAAACACCTCCATGAACGGATTCTTCGTTACAGATGCCTTATATTCATACACAGGATCGGAAGGAACAGGGAAGGGCAGACGAAAGATAATAATCTGTGACAGGTCAGAACCCTCGATATTCACACCTTCCCAGAATACTCCGGTACCCAGGAGTACACCTTTGCTTTTCCTGAACTCAGCGATAACACTGTCCTGGGAAGATCCCTCTTTTTGAACATGGACTGCCCATGTATTTTCACTTCCCCTTGAAATCAACTTCTGGTGAATGTACTTCATGTCCTCCTTTGCTGAGAAAAGGACGATGGTTCTACCGTGAGTCAGATTACAGAGTTCAACCAGTTCCTTATAAGCTGCTTCAAGATAGTTTTCGCGCTGGTCATGGTCATAATATGGAACGTTGTTCGAGATGTACATCATGGCATGATTGGTGTAGTCAAAAGGGGAGGATTTGCGATCCATAAACTCCCCTCTGTAACCGAGGGAATGTGTCAAATATGAGTATTGTTCCTCCAGTGTATCTCCGCCTTGGCACAACGTCGCCGACGTTAGGATTACAGGCACCTTGTCATTAAATAAAGCGTATTTTAGAAATTGGCTTATATCTTTGGGACAGATGCTGATCGTGGCTACACCTAGGGGACTACTCGCCCATGAGAGATAGTTGTCTTCTTTTTCTATCAAGACATGAATGAGGGCAATAAGCCCGTTGATGGCTTCAAAAGCATCATCTATTTCCCGCTCGTGGCGAGAGGTCAAAATGGAAAGGCGTAGACTGAAATCTTTCAGATAACTCAACGCTTGGTTCAACGGTATTCCTATAATCTCCGACACTTTGATTCGGTCGTTATCCTGCTTGGCATGGTGGAGCAGATCCATATTTACCTGTTTGAATATATGCCGGGCACATTTTTTAATAAAATTGGATTGTGAAAAGAGCTCTTTATCCCCGGTCTGCTTCGTGAGCAGCTGCACTGTGGTATCCAGAACGCGGCAGATTCCCCGGTAAGTGAACTCCAGAGTTCTGGCGTCTCGAACTTTTGCTTCCAGATTATGCGCTTCATCAATGACGATCAGAGCAGGCTGTTCCGAGATAATACGCTTGGTTCCTTCTTTTTTCTTCATCAAATCCCGGATGAGCAGGTCTTGGTTCACGATAATAAAATCAATCTCGTGAGCTTTTGCATTCAATTTTGCTCTCATATCATAAAATAAACATGCATTTTTATGCTGGCAACGTTCAAATTTGCAATCATTCACGGAAACGTGGGACCATTCGGCATCACTAACTCCAGCTTTAATATCAGCTCGCTCATCAATCTCATAATCTAATATGCGCTGGGCAAGAGGAGACACGGAGGGGTAGGGATCATCAGACCTGATTAATTCCGCAGCCCTGCTTCGGCAAGCGTACTGACCCATGCCTTTCCCCACAACGGAACGAACCGTTGAGAATCCCAACCGACTGCCAATGATCCTTAAATCTTTATGTATCTGTTCCGAAAGCTGAATGGAGGATGTAGCTATAATGACAGGTTTCTGAGACATTTGATTCGTGAGCAGACTTGGTATCAGGTACGCAAAAGATTTGCCGATTCCAACACCAGCTTCAATCATCGCATGATGTCCATGGATATAAGCATCGGCGATATCGAGTGACATGTCTTGCTGTCCGATCCGCTCTCTAAGACCGATTCGGGGGAACCGGTCATATATTCGGAAGATCGCGTTAACCATAGAACGTTCGATTTCCTTTTGCGGTTCCCGTTGATTTTTTTTATAGAGTTCATTCAACCAATTCATAACGCTCGCCCTCCTTCCGAATGATGATCTTCTTGTACTGCATTTTGGAGACGATTTACTTCACAATGGAGTGTTCACGGCATTTTTTAATCTGGATACGCCTTCCTGTAATTGTTCATCTGACAAATGTGCAAAAGATAAATAGATCCCATACTTCGTACCATCAGACGTTGAACTGTTGACTTCTGAGTATACCACACCTTGTAATCTAGCTGATGCCCGAAAGGCCTCATAAGTGGTCACATTACCTCGCCACCAGCCAAACACGTGCAGACCTGCTTCATTCTCTACCCAATCAAACCATGTCGAGACCTGCTGGTTCAACAGTTTGAGTAAGAGATGGAATTTACGACTGTACAGACGATTCATTCTGCGCAGATGCCGCTCATATTGACCGCTCGTCATAAATGCTGCTAATGCTCGTTGTTCAATCAGGTTGACGGGTCGTGGCTCGTATAATGCCTGCGCCTTTCTAAAGGTATCCGCCAAGGTAGGGGGAAGAACCACATAGCCAAGTCGTACTTCTAAAGGCAAGGTTTTTGTGAAGCTGCCGAGGTAGATAACACGACCTGCTTTATCAAGTGTTTTTAGCGGTTCAACATGCATTCCACGATATCGGAATTCACTATCATAATCATCTTCGACAATCATGGCATCATGCCGATGTGCCCAGTCCAGCAAGGTTTGTCTGCGCTCAAGGCTGAGCATCTCGCCAGTAGGAAATTGTCGTGACGGCGTGACAAACAACATGCGAGCTTCCCAGTCTTGAGGTACAACTCCCTGGCCATCAAGATTGGCTTCTATCAACTTTGCACCCGCAGCCCAAATAGCTTGAGATATCCCGACATAACAAGGACTCTCTGTTACTACATAATCCCCTGGATCTGCAAGTAACTGAGTGAGTAGAGCTATGGCTTGCATGGAACCTGCAGTCACGGCGATATGATCCGGATCGACTTGAATTCCCCGCATTCTCCGAAGATAGGCAGCAATGGCTTCTCTCAATCTAGGCTCACCTGTTGAACTCACCATAGCAGAGGTTGTTTCCAGGTGATGCTCACGATGCCTTATCTCTGCATACAATCGATTATTCCATTCATCGTAAGGAAACTTGGAGAAATCAGGTTGGTATTTGCTAAAGTCGATCACTTCGTCGCTCTCCATACTGAAACTATTGGTATGTGTATCTCTTTGAATCGTCTGTTGTCCCAACTGCTGAATACGATTCCCCCAGGCTGATAAGTGATGGGTACACGTTTTCTCGGTGGACGCATCATTGTTCAAATCCAACTGATACGCGACAAAGGTTCCTCTTCCATGCTCAGAAAGAATGTAACCTTGCGCAGTCAACGTATCATACACTTGATTCACGGTTCCCCGGGAAATGTGATACGTCGCTGCTAACTCTCTAGTAGATGGTAACTTCTCGCCATGTATAAGATGGCCTTCATGAATAGCATCACGAATCGCATGATAAAGAGCCTTCATCTTGGTATATTTTCGGTTTAAATATGAACTGTAAGCTACGTGAAATTGCATATGCCCTCCAGAGTTATCATTGAAGTGGTACAATAAAAATCGAAATTATTGGATCTTTTTATATGACCATTCTCATTTTATACTAAATCATAGTTTAGAGCGATGCCTTTATTGAAAATCACCCAAAAGTTAATAGGAGGTCTACAATTATGCAAACAGGTACAGATCGTGTAAAAAGAGGAATGGCTGAGATGCAAAAAGGTGGCGTCATCATGGACGTTATGAATGCAGAGCAAGCTAAAATCGCTGAGGCGGCAGGGGCAACAGCAGTTATGGCTCTTGAGCGGGTGCCTTCTGATATTCGCGCAGCCGGCGGTGTAGCCCGCATGGCAGATCCAACGATCGTTGAAGAAGTTATGAAAGTTGTGTCTATTCCAGTTATGGCCAAAGCACGTATCGGTCATTACATAGAAGCCAAAGTGCTTGAATCACTGGGTGTGGACTATCTCGATGAAAGTGAAGTTCTTACTCCTGCAGACGAAGTGTTCCATATTGATAAACATGAGTTCACTGTACCATTTGTATGTGGAGCCAAAGATTTGGGAGAGGCTCTTCGCCGTATTGGCGAGGGAGCATCCATGATTCGTACAAAAGGCGAGCCAGGAACGGGCAACATTGTAGAGGCAGTTCGTCATATGCGCCTAATTAACAGCCAGCTTCGCAAAGTGCAAAACATGTCCAAGGACGAGCTGTATGCTGAAGCCAAAAACCTGGGTGTAGCTTATGAGTTACTCCGCGAAATTCATGAAAATGGCAAACTTCCTGTCGTAAACTTTGCAGCAGGTGGTGTAGCTACTCCGGCGGATGCAGCACTAATGATGCACCTTGGAGCAGATGGTGTGTTTGTAGGATCAGGTATTTTCAAATCAGATAACCCTGAGAAATTCGCTCGTGCCATCGTTGAAGCTACAACACATTACACGGATTACAAACTGATTGCCGAAGTATCCAAAAACTTGGGCGCCCCTATGAAAGGGATCGAAATTTCCAAATTGGCTCCAGAAGAGCGCATGTCCAACCGCGGTTGGTAAGATTGCAGGGTATCTGGTTGAATAGGTAGTTTGAACTTTTATAGAGAAGAGCCGATCAATTGAACTTAATTGATCGGTTTTTTTGTTGTTACTGTCTAGTTTGTTGATATGTTCAAAATGCTGTGCCTATAATAAGCGGTATGAAGGAAGGTGCGGACAATTCGCTATTTATATGAGTTTATTCAACATCAGGACGATCTGCCTATGAAACTCTTCGTGAACTCGGTGAAGCATATTGATTTTCATTGGCATAAGGAAGTGGAAGTTGTATATGTTCTTCATGGTTCAATCATCATGTATTCGGACCAGCAGCAATATACACTGCATGAAGATGATGTGATCGTGGTTAACAGTATGTCAGTCCATAAGATCGAACGCACCAATCAGGACAACGTGTTATTGACACTGCAGTTCGGTCCTGAGTTGATGAACAATAATGCGTTTATCTCCTGTAACTCTGCCTTGAATGTGGAGCAGGATGCTTCCTGGCTGCATAACATTAAACAATATCTTGCACAGATGGTATGGGAGATCAACAAAAAAACACCGGGTTATCAAAATTTCACTATGGGCAGATTACAGATGTTATGCGGCTGCCTGCAGAGGTATTTTTCCAGTGGAACAAATTTTGCATTGGAAAACGGCAGCAAGGATTATGACTATAAAAGACTGAACAGAGTCCTCACATATATTGATTTACACTACAATGAGAAGATTACGCTGCAGGATATGGCCGATTCCGAACATTTAAGTCTGCATTATTTCTCCCACTTCTTTACCGACAAAATCGGGATACCTTTCCAAAAGTATTTGACGCTCATTCGCTTGGAGAAGGCTCAGGCTCAACTCGCAGCAAACGATAAAAATATTTCGGAGATCGCGCTGGATTGCGGATTTGCGAACGTGAAGCTGTTTAACAAATACTTCAAGGAAAAGTACGGCTGCACGCCCGGTTCCTATCGCGAATCTTCGCGTACACCGGAACCCCATCAGTTGAATGTGAACCGCAAGCCCAAAACGTATGAGGAATCTTCAAGCGGAGATTATTACGAGATGGAAACGTTAAATGCGATTAGCTCACTGTATCGATATCTGGATGCTAAGGTAAACGCCGATCATGACACACTCCCTGTACGGTCTACACATATGTCAGAACAAACTAGCATTGAAATATGTGCGGATCAGACGTCGTCTGTCTATGAAAAGCATTGGAATATGACCATGACGGCAGGGAGAGCCATTGAAGGTTTGCGTGAAGATTGGCGAAAGCAGTTCTCCGAGCTGAAAGGAAAAATACCTTTTCAAAATATTCGGTTTCACGGCATCTTCAATGACGAGATGATGGTGTACAGCGAGAACGAGCAGGGCATGTCCCTCTATAACTGGTCTTATGTGGACAAGTTGTATGATTTCCTGCTGGATCAGGGTGTTCGGCCATTTGTGGAATTAAGCTTTATGCCGAGCCAGCTGGCGAGATCCAAAGAAACGCTGTTTTGGTGGAGGGGGAATATCAGCCCACCATCCGTCCCTGCCAAATGGCAGGCGCTTGTTGCCGAGTTCGTTCGCCATTGTTTAAATCGTTATGGGGCGGAAGAAGTGAGACAGTGGTATTTCGAAGTCTGGAACGAACCTGATCTGGCTGGTGTTTGTTGGGCAGGAAGCAAGGAAGAATACTTTGCGTTTTACGAATCGACCGTTCATGCCATCAAATCGATTTTGCCGGAACTGAAGGTAGGAGGGCCGGCTATGGGTTACGGATCTCTCTGGAACGATACCTGGGCTGAGGATTTTTTGGATTATTGCAGTAAACGGGAAGTGGCTCTCGACTTTTTTTCATTCCACATCTATTCGGAGTATCCCAAGCTCAAAGTTGAAGATGATCGTTTAACCCAAATCATGCATCCTGCTTTTTATAAAGAGAGTGTTGAGCTTATGCGACAAAAAATGAATGCGTCATCGTACGCTCATGTTGAACTTCATGTCACGGAGTGGAACTTTTCGCTGTATGACCGAAACTTGCTGCACGATACCATGTTCATGGCTCCGTTTGTCATGTACCACACCATGAACACGCTCGGTGACGTGAAAGCGATGGCTTTCTGGTCCTTTACCGATGTATTCGAAGAAAGTATCGTTCCCTCTTCTCCTTTCTACGGAGGTTTTGGCCTGATTAACCGCGATGGGCTGAAGAAACCCAGCTATTATGCATTTGAACTTATGCAAAAGCTTGGGAATGAGCTACTGGTTAAGGGAGACGGGTATGTCGCAACCCGAAAAAGTGATGGAAGCATACAGTTTTTGTTCTATCACTATGTGCATGTTGACCGGCTGTTTGCTAGTGGAGACTGGTCGGAATTATCCTGCTCAACCCGTTATGACGTATTTGAGGAAAAAGGCAGCAAAGCTTATGAACTTACCCTGAGTAATCTCGAGGGAACTTATAAATGCACCAGTTATCGACTGGACCGGGAGCATGGATCGGTATTTGATGAGTGGATCCGAATGGGATCACCCTATTCCTTGACGGAAGAAGAAATTCTCTATTTAAACGGAAGGAGCGGCCCGGTGATGGAGACAGAGATGGTAAGGGCTGATTGTTGGCGCAAGGAATTGGTGCTCCCTCCTCATGGCGTGATGTTACTCATTTTGGACAGACAATATTAGAAAAAAGTGCTCTTAAGACATCCTTTCAGTATTGAAGGGATGTTTTTTGTTGTTTAATTCTTTTGCAGGCTGGCAAGCTAGAACTGTAGCGATGAATTGGGCAAAAAACGATCCATGACGTGGCAAGTTCCAACAAGAAAGCGTTAACACAAATCGATATACTATGGTTGTAGCAGCATAGAGGAAGACAGGGGGAGTTTTGGATGAAGCGTTTCATGAAATGGATGACAGATTCGTTTGCGCCAAGATTGGAGGCGTTTACGAACAATATTTGGGTTTCTTCGATTCAAGAAGCCATCATGGTCGCCATTCCGATGATTTTCATCGGTTCAATTATCACATTGATTTCAATTTTGCAGGATTTCATTCCGGGAATGCCGGACCTGACACCCATCACAACATTCAGTTTTGGTTTGCTGGGGTTGTTTATTGCTTTTTTGACACCTTATGTCGTGATGGAAAAAAGAGAACGACACAAAATTAAGTTGCTTGCGGGAATGACGGGGATATCTCTGTTCGTCATGCTGCTTAACCCAACACTAAACGAAGACGGTACCATTCAGTTCATTCTTGAACGATTCGGACCTTCGGGGATGATTACAGCACTCTTAGTAGGTGTATTCGTTGCGCTTGTAATGATCTTGTGCAACAAATTTTCGTTCTTCAAAAAGGGATCTTCACTTCCCGAATTCATTATGGATTGGTTCGATTTTCTCGTCCCGATCGCTCTGGTATTAACAACAGGATGGGTGCTTGTATATCAGCTTCATTTTGATATTTTTGGACTGATCGTGAACGTATTTGAGCCGATCAATGCTGTGGGGCAAAGTTTAACCGGATTTTTATTGTTCAACTTTATCGGCGTAGTACTGTATTCCTTTGGCGTAAGCCCGTGGGTTATGACACCGATCTGGTACGCCATCTGGATACCTGCAATTGAAGAAAATGCAGCACTCGTCGCAGCGGGACAAGCTCCCGTCAATATCAACACATTTGAAACCTTTTTTTCCGGATGGCTGGGTATTGGCGGAATGGGAGCGACCTTGCCGTTAGTTGTTTGGTTCCTGATGGCACGTTCGAAAAAGCTGAAATCTGTTGGCAAGGCAACTATTATCCCATCCTTGTTCAACATCAATGAACCCGTCGTGTACGGAGCACCGATTGCCTTTAATCCATTACTCATGGTGCCGATGTGGATTAACTCACTTATCACACCGGTGATTGTATACTTGGCTCTCGACTGGGGTTGGGTTCGAATTCCGAGCCAGATCTTCCAGCTATGGTATACACCGATCGGCCTGTCCACCTACATTATGTCCGGATTCAATGGGCTCATCTTGCTAGCGGTTGTTCTGGTGATTGTATTTATTGTCTGGTTTCCGTTTTTCAAACTGTATGATGCACAGGAACTGAAGAAAGAACAGGAAGAAAATTAATATCAGAAGGGTGAATACTATGGATAAATCAATCAATGAATTATTGTCAGCATTGACTCTGGCAGAGAAAGCTTCACTCTGCGCAGGATTGAATATGTGGATGACAAAAGGAATCGAGCGGTTAAACATTCCGCCAGTTCATATGTATGATGGGACAAACGGCATCCGTAAAACGAACAGCGATGAAGAAATGGGTATTACAACGGAAAATGTACCCGCAACCTGTTACCCTACGGGTTCAGCCATCGGTTCTTCGTGGAATACGGAATTGTTGCATGAAGTCGGTGTGGCACTGGGACGTGAATCGAAAACGATGGACGTCGAGCTGCTGCTTGGACCTGGTGTAAATATGAAAAGAACGCCGCTTGGTGGAAGAAACTTCGAATACTATTCGGAAGACCCATACTTGACGGGGGAACTTGGTGCGGCGTTTATAAACGGGATCCAAAGTGAAGGAGTGGGTGCTTCTGTCAAACACTTTGCAGGCAATAACCAGGAGTTCGAGAAAATGGTGACCAGTTCGGAAATCGATGAGCGGACGCTTCGCGAAATTTACCTAAGCGCCTTTGAACGGATTATTAAGAAATCCGACCCATGGACAGTCATGTGTTCCTATAATTTATTGAATGGAACGTATACAAGTGAGAACGAACATTTGCTGCATGACATTTTGAGAGAAGAGTGGGGATATGAAGGTGTTGTCTTGTCCGATTGGACAGCTGTCAATGATCGCATACGTGGTCTGAAGGCCGGGCTTGATCTGGAGATGCCGGGTCCCGCCCATTACAATGCCAAAGCGATCATTGAAGCGGTCCAGAACGGAAGCCTGTCCGTAGAACAGTTGGATCGAAGCGTGAGTCGTATTTTGAAACTGGTTGAGCGGGTAACGGGCAAAACAGACATGGAATCATCTCCAGATTCCGACTATCATGCACTTGCACGTAAAGCGGCGGCCGAGAGTATCGTGCTTTTGAAAAATGAAAACTCGATTCTTCCCCTGGGGAAGGAGTCCATTGGATCAATTGCCGTGATCGGACGATTTGCCAAAAAACCGAGAATTCAGGGAGCGGGCAGCGCGAAGGTAACACCTACAAAAGTCGATATTCCATGGGACGAGATAAAGAATCTGGCTGGGGACGCCATGACCATGAAATATGCAGAAGGGTACCCGGAGGATGACTCTGTCAATGATGAGCTAATTAAAGAAAGCGTCTCATTAGCCATGAATTCCGATGTTGCTGTATTGTTTGTGGGCCAACCGGAATATGCCGAATCGGAGATGCATGATTTGCAAGGCATTGATCTACCCGAGCATCAGGTAAAATTAATTCTCGCGGTAGCGGCGGTTCAGCCCAAGTGCATTGTTGTGACGAGTAGCGGCTCCGCACTGGCAATGCGTCCATGGGTACAGCATGTTCCTGGTGTGATTCATTCATGGTTGTCGGGTCAAGGCATGGGTAAAGTGATTGCAGATGTATTATTCGGACAGACGAATCCATCGGGCAAGTTGTCTGAGACCTTCCCTGTCAAACTGTCGGACAACCCCTCACATATGCGAATTCGCGGAGAGAACGGCAAGCTGTATTATCGTGAAGGCCTTTTCGTAGGTTATCGATATTATGACCGGAAAGAACTGGCACCTCAATTCCCGTTTGGACACGGTTTGTCATACACATCGTTTTTGTATACGGATCTGGAAGTGGCACAGACCCTTACCGGTGTGACTGTGTCTTTCCAATTGAAAAATACCGGCAAGCGCAAGGGGAAAGAAGTTGTTCAACTGTATGTTCACGATGAAGAGTGCACATGGACCCGTCCAGAGAAAGAATTAAAAGCGTTCACTAAAGTTGAACTCGAGCCGGGTGAAAAACGCAAGATTACTTTTGAACTGGAAGAGAGAGACTTTTCATACTACAACACCAAGTACAATCGTTGGGTGGCAGAGACCGGATTTTTCCAAATTTCACTTGGCAGCTCGTCCAAAGATCTCCGAATTACGGAACGTTTGCATTGTGACTTTGGTAAGGAAGAAATCACTTTCCACAAATTCAGTCTGCTCAGTGAGTGGATGTGTGATCCGGCAGCGAAAAAGGAATTGGAACATTGTCTGAATGAAATGAACAAGCATGTTACAGACAAGGTATATCTTAATGAGGAGTTTGTGGGATTCTGGGCAGATTTCCCGATGATCAAAGTATTCCAAATGTTCGGTCAACAATGGATGAATGAACGTTCACCTGACGAAATTATTCATGAACTTATCACCAAAGTTAATCAGGCACGAAGTGAAAGATAACGATATAAATATCGATTGATATGAGAAGACCTCCTAATGGGGGTCTCTTTGTATTCATCACGTAAATGATATTGATTATTGTTCTCATTTACAACCTTCGACATTTACTATATACTAACAATAATGATTTTACATATTGGTCAAAAAGATCAAAGAGAATTCAAAAGGGAGAGATTATTTACATGTTAGTATCCGTTAAAAAAGGGATGATTCTATGTTTGATTACTGCAATGATTCTGGTGCTCGCAGCGTGCTCAAACAACAATGGTGGCAGCGAAGATACGAATGGCAGCTCACAGCAAGCTGCGGAGAGCAGCGCCTCGAATGCAGCAACAAACGGGGAACAAACCGACGCAGACGCTTCAACACCTGCTGAAACAACTTACCCGGTAACCGTTTCAAACTATACAACAGAGAACGGCACATGGGTGAAGAAGGAGCAAACGTTTGACAAGGCACCTGAACGAGTAGTTGCTAATACCCAAGGTGCAGCCGAACTGATGATTCGCCTTGGTTTGACAGACAAGCTTGTAGGTGTAGCTGCACTGTTTGGAAGTGTACCTGAAGATATCGCTGATGAATTTAAACAAATTCCTGTGCTGGCTGAAGGTTATGTAGGCAAGGAAGTGACCATAGGGGCTTCGCCTGACCTGGTTGTGGGGCGTGGTGGATTGTTTGAGGATGCAGATTGGGGTGTTGGTACAGTAAGCAGCTTGAATGATATGGGGATCAAAACGTATGTACAAAGCACCAGTGTTCCTGATGCATCGTTAGATAGCCTGTATCAGGATATTACTGAATTAGGTGAGATATTCAACGTACAAGCGAATGCAGCGGCATATATTGAGACGCTAAAAGCACGCGAGACTGCGTTGTCGGCCCGAGCTAGCGCTGAAACGATCAACTATGCATCTTTTTCGGATAATGGTGATGGAACGATTGGAATCTACAACGGAAATGGAGATACGTTTATTGAAAGTGCAATGTCATTAATCAATATGCATAATATGCTGATTAATGAAACCGGCACACTCAGTCTGGAGAAGCTAATCGAGATTAATCCGGATGCCCTGATTATTTCCAGGTATGCTGGTGGCATTGATCCTGAACAGACAATTGAAAAACTGCTATCCAACAAGCAGGTACAGAACATCAATGCAGTTAAAAACAAGAAAATCTACATTATTGATTTCAACAACTTCTGGGGCTACGGAGATTCCATCTTCACAGGTGTTGAAGGGCTCGCTGATGATCTCGGGTTATAAATGAATCCCCTTAAAAGTCGCTATTTTAGCGGCTTTTTTTGTTACCAGGAACCAAGTCTCCGACTCTAGTTGAACCGGATTAACTCGTTAAATGATAATGAGAATGGAGTCAAACTTTATTTGGAATCTAACGTTACTATTATAAGATTAAAAATCACATGAATGGGGCGAGTCGATGTGAAAATGAAGTATTTGAAAAAAGTAGTTGTCGTTGCATTCGTGATGTCCGTCTTATTACCACTGGGGGCTCAAAAATCTGAAGCAGCAAAAAAATACGTTAATTTGGAAATTCAGTGGGCGGACGGCCGTATTAACCATGTTGAGACGTTACACAAGGATGGAATCACTTACGGAAGCTTGTTCTCACTTGGTATTAAGGCAGGTCTGCCGTGGGGGATGGAAGATGATAATACGGCCGTACTGAAGAACAGTCAGAAGCATATTGTAGTGCACTTGGGAAGTAAAATTGCCGAAGTGGATGGTCAAAAAGTAGATATGGGCAGTGAACCTGTATGGTATATTAGTAACCTTTATGTACCCATTAGTTTTCTTGCAACTGCTATGGACGGGGAAGTGACTCATCAAGATACGAAGACGAACAAGGTAATCGTGACTGGGCTGAGCAATTATACCGATACTTTTTATGGCAGCAACATGGGATACATCTATATGATTCGTGCTGCAAAAGGTGATCTTGAGATTACGAATGCAGTTACTGGACAAAAGAGTTTGATTCCATTAGGTATAAAGGATATGAATGTAAATACCCATGATCTCAAGATCAATTTCAAGCGGAGTCCTCAAAATCTACTTATTGTCCTCATAGAACATACCAACCGAAAAACGGAAGACTACGATCTTTACACGTTGGTATTCAAAAACAAAGGTCTGGTTCGCAAATCCATTGCTCACGGGGTAACGGGGCAGCATGAGATTTTAAATGAAGATAGTACCATTCAACTCATTGATGACAACAGTATACGTATTATCGAAGATGGAAGTGGTAAAGTGCTTGAAGTGCTTCCTCGTTAAATCGATATCTGATCGGATATTCTGAATTGTCATAATAACATAATGTCCAGTTATCATGCTCTTATATTATTGAATAAAACAATTATCTCAAAGAGCCGCTGATCAAAGTGATCGGCGGCAAAGATAACATTTAATTAGGGGCAATGGGGGATAAGTTAGGCATGACAACTTCACTTCCAGGCTCCATTAACATGATATGACATTCCTTTTCGGCGGAAGGCTTGATCTCGACTCCCTTGGGTACGATATACATCTCATCCTTACAAATCTTCACTTGCCCATCACGAAAATCTATTATCATTTCCCCTTCGAGCACAAAAAACAACTTATCGGTTTCCTCATGAACATGCCACTCAAAATCTCCAGCAATCTTTACGATCTTAAATTGATGATTATTCATTTCTCCAATGAGTTTCGGGGACCACAGATCGTTGATTTTAGCAAATTCCTCATTCAATTTAATAGCTTGATAGTGCATCGTAATTCCTCCTGTGTAATGTTCGTTTAAGTTCAGTATACTGATTTAGATTTAGGCGTAACATGGATGCCTGTTGAAATCAGGATGGATTATTGATGAACCTCTGACGATACGCAGTAGGAGAGACACCATTTTGTTTCTTGAACACTCTACTAAAATAATAGGGATCGGCAATGCCAACCGTTTCAGCAATCTGTTGCACAGAAGCGTCATTTGCCAATAACATTTGTTCAGCTATCTTTATACGATATTTCAATATATATTCTGCTGGCCCCATACCTGCATGTCTTCTAAACACATAGGAAAGCCGGTTACGATTAACGTTATTTTGTTCTGCAAGCGATGCGATCGTCAGACTTTGATCATAGTATTTTTGAATATAGGCAGAGACCCGTTCAAATAAAACAACTGATTCACAACTTTTTTGCCTATGGTCAACACATAACAAAGTTTCATTCAGCACATCGCGAAACAGCATTTCTGTCTGAAACCTTGAAATACCTCCATGCTGGTTATACACATACCAAAGACGCATAATTAATTCGATCAGACGAGGAGATTGGCCCGTTGATAATTCAAAATGCTGATGGGAGAAGCTTGACTCTTCCAGATCTGAACTACATATTCGGTATAAAACCAAGATATACTCCCAGTCATTTTTATTAAACACGGTCTGATCCAGTTTCATTTTTGCTCCCCCATGCACAACTTTTCCTGGTGAAAAGATATAGGGCGTCCCATCAAATTGAAATTGTATTTTTCCTGTAAGGGGGAACACGAATCCAGGGAAGGAATCGGTATAGTCAGCGTGAGGAACCCCTGGATTTCTAGCATATCGATATATTCCTTCTACTTGAAAAGGAATGTGTGCAAAATGCGCTGCTAACTGATTAACGTCTACTTTCACATTCCGTACCTCGTTTCAATAATGTTGCCAGTCCTGTTGAGATAAAAGGCTGTAGATCTTACTACAACACTATTGATAATCATTATCAATGTCAACATATTAAACAAAGACCTTTTCAAGAATCACGAGAGTACGAAACCTCTTTTTTACATCTGGGCAATTGAATCGATCTTGTGTTAACATGTGCACTAACTAATCCAAATGTCTGCTTGAGAAGGGGAACCCATGTCCATTCGAATTAAAATGCTGCTATCTTTCACGAGTATGCTTGTAATAAGTCTGCTGTTCATCCTGCTAACGGCAAGCCTGTACACGATTGCGGCCACAGGGGATCTGCAGAGTTTTCGTGATATATACAAGGTACATTATCAGATCAAACCACTGAGTGACCAGGGAGAATCGATCTTTCAAGAGATGAAGTTTCTGGCTAAAAATGATCCTGACGACCTGCAGAACAAGGTTTTGCTGCGTGAATATGACATGAAGCTGAGAGCTGAGAAGTCAGGGCTCTACGTCAGACGGGAGAATAGTCAGATCTTCGAATCGCTGACCTTCAACCAGCCGGAACTGAGACAAGCTCTACCTGCCTACGATCTTAACAACTATCAGATTCGAAGCACCTTCAATATAGGTGAGCGATTCTACGCGTATGCGAAATTTGATTTTCAATACTCGGATGGAGAACGGGGAAGTATCTTCGTTATTCGGGAGCGAAGCCCCTTTGCGGAACTTACTCGCAAATTACTGCCTGTGATGTCACTTCTGCTAATCGGTGTCCTGATTATCACCAATCTGCTACTGTTCCGCTGGATCACGCGCAGTTTTATTAAGCCGCTCAATCAACTACGAAGCTCAGCCGAACATATTAAAGATGGCAATCTATCCTTTGAGATTCAGCTGAATTCCAATGACGAGGTTGGGCAACTCAGCGAAGCATTTGAGAGTATGCGGAATCAATTGCAGCGCTCCTATGCGTTACGACAGCAGGACGAAGCGAACCGAAAAGAGCTTATCTCGAACATTTCGCATGATCTCCGTACGCCGATTACCAATATTAAAGGTTATATTGAGGGTATTCGTGACGGAGTGGCCAATACTCCTGAGAAAATGGAGAGTTACGTTAATATCATTCACTCCAAAGCAGTTAGTATGGATAAGCTGGTGGATGAACTGTTTTTATATTCGAAGCTCGACCTGAACCAGGAACCTTTCCTGTTCAAAACAGTTGATCTCGCTGATTTCCTGGAAGACAGTATTGAAGAGTTGAGATACGATCTGGAGGACAAAGGTGTTGCCTTGCATTGGAATAACCAGTTGTCTGGTCCCGCTATGTCTGCTGTGGATCCGGAGAAGTTAAAACGTACCGTTGTCAATGTGGTGGATAATGCACTCAAATACATGGAGAATGATAACAAACTATTCGAGATTACACTTCAAGCTGATGAGAAATGGATTACGATGGCGTTTAAAGACAATGGCAAGGGGATAGCCGAAGAGGCACTGCCTTATATATTTGAACGTTTCTATCGGGCAGAACAATCCCGCAACTCGTCAACGGGTGGCAGTGGACTTGGGCTAGCTATTGCCCGGCAAATTATTGATGGACATGGGGGCTTCATCTGGGCAGAAAGCAAGCCTCATAATGGCACGAGCATATATATCAAACTGAAACGGCTAAATGAAGAGAGGGACTAATGAGTCATGGCAAACATTTTGATCATTGAGGACGAAACAACGATTGCGGAACTGGAACGGGATTATTTTGAGCTCAATGGATTCTCCGTGGATCTCTGCCACAACGGAGATGAAGGTCTGAAGCAGGCACTTGAGGGGGACTACAATCTGATCATTGTTGATCTGATGCTTCCGGGACTCGACGGCTTCGAATGTTGCAGGCGTATTCGCGAGGTGAAGGAGGTGCCCATCCTTGTCGTTTCCGCGAAAAAGGAAGAAATCGACAAGATCAGGACATTTAATCTGGGTGTGGATGACTTTATTACAAAACCGTTCAGCCCAAGTGAATTGGTTGCGCGAGCAAAGGCTCATTTGACCCGATACGAGAGACTGCTTGGCAAAAACAAACCCGCTGAGCAGGATGAAATCCACATTCGGGGGCTTCACATTGACAAAGGATCACGCCGTGTTTTCGTTAATGGAGAAGAGGTGGCAATTACAACCAAGGAATTCGAGTTACTTGTATTTCTTGCGAGTCATCCCAATCGTGTATTCAGCAAATCCGATCTGTTCGAGCGCATCTGGGGCATGGATTCCACCGGAGACATAGCAACGGTTACCGTCCATATTCGCAAACTGCGTGGCAAGCTGGAGACAGACCCCAAAAATCCGGAGTATATTGAAACCGTATGGGGCGCAGGCTACCGGTTTACTGCATAAGTTTCGTGAAAATTTAGAGCTAGTTTATATTTTGTTAATAACTTTATCATTGGGAGTTTCTTTTTGTCCTCTATTCTATAGATACAGGCAACTACAACCTATAGAGGAGGAATTCAACCATGAATTCAACAACCCGCAAAATCGCTACATTTCTAACCATAACTGCATTAGGTACAGCAGTATTCCCGCTAACTGGGAATCAAGTACATGCAGCTACATACGTTAATACCATTGCGGCAACAACCACACAGCTTACTCCACAGCAGATTGATGCTGCTGTCAAAGAACTGAATAGTTTGGGGATCATGAACGGGTACGCAGATCAATCCATGGGTGAACATCGAGCAATTACCCGTGCAGAGTTAGCGTCATTGGTTTTTAAAACGTTTCATTTGGAGAGCAAAACAGGAGAAACCTTAGAATTAACAGATGTTAATCCCAATGCATGGTATTCGCCATATGCCTTAAAGCTTGTTGAACTCGGCATCATGGAGGCACACGATGGACAATTCCAGCCACAAGCTCAAGTGACAGATGCGGAACTCGAACAGGTCGTATCCAAAGCCATGCAGCGTGACGTGAAATCCGTTCAGCATTGGATGAGCGAGTTCTACTCCGAGAACGGTTCAGCAACGCGCGGCGAAGCAGCGGTGCTATTGCAAACAGCTCACCGAGCCATTCCTTCGGAGCAAGCTCAAATCCAGAGCGTTAGATCGCTGAATGCCATTACGTTAATCGTCACATTTGACAAACCACTGACAGCAACGGATGAAGCTTTTGCCAAGGCACAATCGGACTTTGCGTTTAGTGGTCGACTGACCTTAACCAATATGCCCCGTTTGAAAACAGGCTCGATTGCCACTTACATCGTTCCAACGTCCGTACAAGATGCTGGTGAAGTGTACAGCCTTACTTACAAAGGTCAAGATGCTGGTTCCTTTGAAGGCAGTGGCACGAAAATAAACATGACCACAGCTAGTCAAGTCACGAATGATACATTCGAGATTGAAGCATTGCAAGAGAACGGAGTCGTCGATTACGGTTACATTATCTCGGCTTACAGCGGTGGTCGAGGCGCGAATGCGTTCGTGCTGAATGATCAAGAACAAGCCGGAGGCAAAACGTTTCAAATCATCTCTTCCATGCAGGCAAGACAAGTTGTAATTACGCCAGAAGGCGGCGAGCCCATCATTGCCAGATATGTGCCGTTCACACAATCGACAGACGGCAAACAAGAACCGAAATTCCGTTTGCCTGAAGGTCAAGTGTTGAAACCAGGTGTAACATATACCGTATATTCAGACTGGGCGAACCTCGAAAATGCTTCATTCACTGCAAAATCGTTTGATGCGCTAGAGGTTGCAAGTGCTCAGGCTGTGAGTGAAACCTCCATTGAAGTTACACTTGCCCAAGATCCCGGAGATGAACTGTTCTCTGGTCGGAGTGTAACGTTAACAGCACCTAGCGGGGAAGTTCTGACAGCCACCTATAAATACTCAAGTCGAAAAGGATCTACAGGTGTATTCGACATTACGAATGACGGAAAGCTGACTCCAGGTACGACCTATACATTAAACCCAGTTGGGGATTGGAGCGTCTCTTCTTCGGTTACCCTGACCCTGGAGTAAAGGAGGCAGTATGAGTAAGTCGCTGATCATCGTTATACTAATAAGTAGTATGTTTAACTTGCAAGGCTGTGTACCTGAGTTGAAAAACGACTCGAATGTGGAGGAGAAGAACATGACTTCACTGGAAGAACAGTTGTTCAAGGCGGTAGAGGATAGAGATAACGAAAGTATTCAAAAATGGATTCAAGCCGGCGCCCATATCAATGCTCAGGATCAGAACGGAAGAACGGCTGCCATGATGGCAACTTATAACAACGATCTGGCCTCAGCAAAAATATTGATTGAAGCTGGTGCAGATGTAAATGTACAAGATGATATGAAGAATAACCCATTCCTGTATGCTGGGGCTGAAGGATACTTGGACATTTTGAAATTGACGATCGAGGCGGGAGCAGACCCAGCGATAACGAATCGATATGGAGGAACGGCACTTATTCCGGCTTCGGAGCATGGATATGTGGGGGTGGTACGGGAACTCCTGACCCAAACTTCAGTGAATGTGGACCATGTGAATCAATTGGGATGGACAGCGCTTCTGGAAGCGATCATATTAAACGATGGCAATGCACAACAGCAGGAGGCCATTCAATTACTTATTGAGCATGGAGCAGACGTAAACATAACAGATCGTGATGGTGTGTCACCGCTCAGCCATGCAAAGAAGAGAGGTTTTAAGGAAATAGAAGACATTTTGGTACGGGCTGGAGCCCAATAGAAATGATCTAGTGTCAATAAAGAAATCAAAATGTTGAGCTACATGTAAATGGTATTTATAGAGCGCCTGCTTCCTTCGATGCTGAGGGGCAGGCGCTTCAATATATTAAAAAATGAATATCTCTGCTTTGAAATTTTCTATAGTGTACCACTCTGCTTCCAGATAAAATGGAAATACCAACCATGTAAGCGCTATCTATTAGTTACAGTGCAGTTCTCTTTACCTTATTGACCTGCACTCAGTAATATTAACTTTTACATGTTGGAATCATTCATGGAGGTGTATGATGAAGAGGAAGTCTTGGTATACTTTGGCGGTAACAGGTATTGTTTCGTTGTTTTTTTCAGTAAGCGCTTTCGCGGGTTATGTGTTCTGGGAACCACTAACCTATTTTAACGCAAGTACATGGCAAAAGGCGGATGGGTATTCCAATGGGGGAATGTTCAACTGTACCTGGCGGGCTAACAATGTCAATTTCACAAGTGATGGAAAGCTTAAGCTTGGGTTGACCAGTTCTGCACAAAACAAGTTCGATTGCGGAGAGTACCGATCCACGAATACGTATGGGTACGGCTTGTATGAAGTCAGTATGAAACCTGCGAAGAACACAGGTGTGGTTTCCTCATTTTTCACATACACAGGGCCCTCACATGGCACCCAATGGGATGAAATTGATATCGAATTTTTAGGGAAGGACACCACCAAAGTGCAGTTTAATTATTATACCAATGGGGTTGGCAATCATGAGCAGATTATCAATCTGGGTTTTGATGCATCCCAAGGTTTCCATACGTATGCATTCGATTGGCAGCCGGGACATATCAAATGGTATGTGGATGGTGTCCTGAAGCATACGGCAACCAGCAATATTCCAAAAACACCAGGCAAAATTATGATGAATCTCTGGAATGGAACGGGTGTAGATAGCTGGCTCGGTCCTTACAACGGTGCCAATCCGCTGTATGCAGAGTACGATTGGGTCAAATATACGAGTAATTAAGTAGACTGAAGCAGCCGTTAGCGGCTGCTTTTTTCGCTATACAACGGTATTGTAATTATTCAATCTATATATTCAATATCCAATATCCTAAATTAATGCAATAAATGTTGCAATATTAGTATGGGCATAAATATCATTCATTCATTATGATTAACGTGTAAGCAACATTACATAGACTGGGGGAACGAAGTTGGACACAAGTAAAAAGAGACGCGTAGGCAGCTTGGTCATGATTGGTGTATTGGCCCTATCAGCAGCTTTGAGCGGATGCAGCAACGGAAACGACAAACAGACAGAAACGAGTGCACCGGCGACAACGTTGGAGCTCAAAGATGGGAAATATGATCCACCCGTATCTATTACATATTTACGGCCATGGGGTCCAGATGTGAAGTTTAAGCCGGGTGAGGATCAGGATAACAACGTGCATACCAAATGGGCCAAGGAGAAACTCGGTATTGAGCTGAAAAACCAGTGGATATCTCCTTCCACCAATAATGCATTTGAGACAAAGCTGCGCCTATCACTGGCGTCCAATGCTGAAATGCCTGACATCATTTCGTATCGCGGCGAGTTCAATCTGGTACGTGAATTGATTGAGTCTGGAAAATTTGTCGATGCTGGCGAGTTGTTTGACCAATATGCAAGCGATACATGGAAAGCAGCCGTAAACGAAGATCCTTCTGTATGGTATCCATACATGCAAGATGGAAAAAGAATCGGTATTCCCATTCTGGACTATGCCTATAACGGCGATCCTGTCATGTGGATCCGTGAAGACTGGATGAAGAAATTCAATTTGGAAGCACCTAAAACCATAGATGATCTTGAAGTTATTATGGAAACGTTTACGAACCAAGATCCAGATGGCAATGGGAAGCAGGATACCTACGGATTGACCATCGGCTTCAAGAACTGGCTTAACACCTGGATGTCAGAAGCCGGATGGGTATTTGGCGCTTATGGTACCATGCCGAACCAATGGAATCTGACGGAAGATGGAAAACTTGAATACGGTTCCGTGACACCCGGTGCGAAACAGGCTTTAGCCAAATTACAAAGCTGGATGAGCAAAGGATATATCCCGGAAGAAGCCGGTGTGTATGACGAGACAAAGGCAGCCGAAGAATTTACTGCTGGAAAAGCAGGTATTGTGGTAGGTCCTCACTGGATGCCATCCTGGCCACTGGAGGATGTGAAGAAAAACAATCCTGAGGCTGAATACAAAGCGTACCCGATTCCTTCCGGTCCGAATGGTCAGGCAGGAAGACATGGTACGTCGAATGGAAACGGCGTAGTTCTGATTAACAAAGACATGAAAAATCCGGAAGCCTTTTTCACCTATCAGAACTATCTCTTTGATCACTATGCAAATCCTAAAGAAGGCGACGAGTTCGAACATGGATTTGCCGAAGGATACGATTGGGTTATGGTCGATGGGAAACCATCAACTGATGCAAGTCTAACGGGCGGTTACGCTCCCGAGAAGTACACGTTAACTTTTGATGGAGCGCGTATTCCGAGTTTGAGCATGACAACACTCGCGAAGCTGGCAAGTGGTGAAGAACCAACAACGCCTTTTGAGAAAAAAATCAAATCAGGTGTACCTACACCTATGCTTGATGCAGCCAAAATTGTATTGGATCAAAAAGATATCGTGTTCAATCAGATGTTTACCGGTGCACCTTCCATGACGATGCAGATGAACAATGATATTTTGACGAAGATGGAGAAAGATACCTTCTCTCAAATTGTATATGGCAAAACCTCTGTGGATGCGTTCGACTCATTTGTTGAGAAATGGAAGTCTTCCGGCGGAGATCAGATTACGAAAGAAGTTAACGAGTGGTATGATTCCGTGAAAAGCGGAAAATAGTACGAGGACTGAGACGCGAGTATTACTTCGATGCATCGTGCTCACATAAGCAGACAAAAGGCATTGCTGGATATGAACTCCGGCAATGCCTTTTGCTATGCACTATGAAAACGGGGAAAACGGTGAGTCTGGCAAAACGTTAAAGTCTGGTCGGAGTATTGCCTAAACCGGCAGATTTTCCCGATATTCTTGAGGAGTAAGATCATAAAATTTCTTGAAAACTCGTATGAAATAGGCGGTATTGTTGTAACCGACAAGTTCAGCAATTTCAAATACCTTGGCAGTTGACGTTCGCAAATGATAGGCTGCTTTCTCCATCCTTAATCGGTATACATAGGCAGTAAGTGCTTCACCGGTCTCCGCCTTATATACCTTGGACAAGTATACTGGATGCAGATGCACATGGTCAGCAATGGCAGGCAGCGATACATCACCGGCCAGATGAAGGTCTACGAAACTCTTGACGCTGCGTACAATGGTGCTGTGATTGTCTCTGAGCTCTTGTTCGGCATCATCTCGTATGTAATAAAGCGTACGTATGGACCAGTCCTGCAACTGCTGTGCAGTAGAATAGCTGGGAGCATGAAAATAACGATTGGACTCCGCTGGAATCAATGATGATATTTGTTTACCATTTTTATGAATGATGTACGCAAATGCACCAGCAAGCGCAAAATACACCTCAATGGTTGACTCCACAATATCATGATGTTCACTCGAATGCAGCAATTCCTCAAAAATATGCCTGATTTTTTGTTCCACATCCTCAAACCGCCCAGCTTCCAATAGACTGATCAACGTTGGCGGCTGATAAAGTGACCTGATCGTATGAAGCGGATTGGCGTCCGTTTCATCGGAAGCTGTGACAAACAAGCCTTGAACTTGCCCCATCCGTTTACGCATGGACATAACGGCCCGCTCATAGATTTCCCCTATTTCGTGAGGGAACTTGCCCCAGTTAGAGACAGAAATCGAGATCGCACCCTTCAAGTATAACTTAACATTCGTTTGAATCTGGGCAGCATACTGCTCAAGCAGGGTCTGAGGTGTCTCGTTCCTGCTATAGCTCATCGTTGTGGAGTGCTTCATGCTAACCAGAACAACAATGTAATCGTGAACGTCTCGTGTGTGCCAGATATGAAAATGATTATGCATCACTTCACTAATGATATTACATATCGCATATTCCATTAGGGCAAGGTCACCGTGTGCCATTTCAGATAGATGTTTCTCCATGCGAATAACCAGCATACCCAGGTCTTCACCTATGGAGTAGGGAAGCTCCAGCAGATCAAGCTTGTCTGCCAGTGTCTTCGGATCATAGACTTTTCCAGTCAGCAATTCATGCAGCATTATGGATTGAAGCAAGGGCAGGTGATCCTGAAAGGCGTGTAAAGCTCGTTGATGGGAGGCTGCCGTTTCCCACTTTTCTTTTATTCGATGAACGAGGCGTTGGACCGTTTCAATAAGATCTTCATCGCTAACCGGTTTTAGCAAGTAATCAAAGCTTTCCTGGGCGATAGCCTGTTTTGCATATTCAAAATCAGCATGACCTGATAACAGAATCGTCTGTACATGGGGCCATTTTTCATGAATCGCTGTAATAAGCGCTATACCTGACATTTCGGGCATTCGTATATCTGTAATGACAATGTCAATGTCGTGGTTTTCCATGATTTCCAACGCTACCGAACCGGATAAGGCTTCGTGTACTGTGCCAATCCCGCAGCTTTCCCACGGAATGGTCTCGGCCAGCGTTTCCACGACTGATCGTTCATCGTCCACTAGTAATAATTGCAGCATGAGTTGCTCACCTACTTGTTAGTATTGTCGTGCCATACGATGTTAACTTTGATCCCACCTGATTCAGAATGATCATAGGCCAGTCCTGATCCATCACCATAGAGAAAAGACAAGCGTTGGTGGACATTCCATGTGCCACATCCCATGTTCTCATCCAGCGGTTTGGTAAGATTATTCCTTAATTGTTCAAGCTGTTCATCAGACATGCCAAGCCCGCTATCCTCCACTGTAATCGTGTACACATCATTCTCGCAATCGGCATAAATTTTGATCTCACCATTCTCGGATCTGGGTTCCAAACCATGAATAATAGCGTTCTCAATAATAGGCTGAAGGGTCAGTCTGGGAACTGTTTTATCCAAAATAGCATGGGGGACGTCGATTGTAAAATGCATTCGTTCCAATCGCAGTGACTGAATTTCCAAATAATTTTTGACCATCGTCAACTCTTCCCGAAGCGTGGCTTGATCCTTTTCAGACCTGGTTATGTATCGGTAATACTCTCCCAGATTAAGTGCCATGGCTACCACAGCTTTCTCATTTTTCATTCGGGCCATGTTCTTGATATAGAAGAGACAGTTATAGAGAAAATGCGGATTAATCTGCGATTGAAGCTGTTTAAGTGTGGCTTCGCGACTTCTCAATTTTTCCTCGTATACATTCTCGATTAACTCTTGAATTCGTTGTGCCATGATGTTGAAACGTGCAAATAAAAGACTAAATTCATTCCTCGCCGTATGATGCAACCGAACGGAAAAATCCCCGGTGGATAAACGATTCGTTCCTTTGACTAACTGTAGAAGTGGAAGTTGCACACTGCGATAGAGTGTATACAGCACAACAACACTCATCACGATCAGAACCGCAATTGAAGCGTAAAAGAGATTCCGGCTGCTCGTAATCGGTTTTAATATTTGCTGCATGGGAACATAGTCAACATAGTACCAGCCAAGGCTCTTGGATTGAATGTAAGAGACGTAATATTCCGTCTTGTTCAACGTTGTGCTGAATCCACCACTGGTTTTCAGATCTGCTTCTTTCAGAGAAGGCAGGATGGCCTTCAAGGTATCCTTTCCGGAGCTATTACTGATTAAACCATAATCCGGGTGGAACATAAACGGATCACCCTTGTTGTTTAACTTGTTTTGATTCAGCAGTGCGGTTAAATGGTAATCCGGAAAACTGATTTTGGTAATTAACCGAGCTTTGCCGGGTTTCGCCATCGCTGTCGTTGGATCGGTCGTATACCAGATAAACTGATGATCGGCATAGGTCCACGACTGGGATAGCGGCTCCGTGAATTCGTTATCCCTATAGGGAATATAGGCATAATAATCCGTTGATATCACTTTCTTCATCCGGGGGAAGTACAGCGTAATCGTCGAGTGCCATTTACTCGCTGCGTTATACAGATTCATCTTCTCCAGAATGGCGCTTCCGACTTTTACACGTTCATAAGGTACGTCCTTGTAGTCGGGACGTTGATATTCCTGAATACTGGAATCTTGTCCAATAGACATTCCATATAATGACAATTGGTATATATTGGATTCTACTGAATCCGCAAACGTCGAAAGATGATTCATCGTGTTGTTCTGAATCTCATGTTCGATAACTCTTACGCTTTCCCGGTTCGAGTACGTGTAGAGAAACAATACCAAAATAAGCAGCATCACAAACAACAATGTAATTTTGGTAAAGACATTCATGCGTGTGAGCAAAGTTCAACCTCCTTAATCTCATTAAAATAGTGATATCGTTGTTGCAATATTAGGATATAGATCGCAAATTTCCATTGCTATAATTTTAATATACAAGTTCACGATGACTTGTAAAATATAAATTTTAGAACATGGGGGATGCAGGAGTGAAGGAACATACGTTAGAAACGCCGCATAAACGGCGCTCCACCAGGGTCAAACAGCGCTGGAATATGCAACGGAATTGGACCTTGCATATGATGCTCGTACCAGCCGTATTGCTGGCACTGGTGTTTCAGTACATACCGATGGGCGGCATTGTAATTGCTTTTCAGGATTTTAAGCCTTACTTGGGATTTTCTGAATCCAAATGGGTTGGTTGGGACAATTTTAGATATTTATTCTTATATCCGGATGTAGGTCAGGTGATCTGGAATACACTAGTCATTGCATTTTTCAAAATCATCGCTGGACTGTTCGCCCCATTTTTGTTTGCCATTTTGCTCAATGAAGTTCGCTTGACGGCATTCAAAAGAGTGAGTCAAACGCTTGTGTATCTGCCGCATTTCCTATCATGGGTTATTCTCGGTGGGATTCTGCTCGACATCCTGTCTCCTCAGGGCGGCATGGTGAACCAGCTTGTCGTAGCCTTTGGAGGAGAACCAATTTTCTTCCTGGGAGATGGTACATGGTTCCGTATTACGCTAATCGTCAGCGATGTATGGAAAGAATTTGGTTTTGGTACGATCGTATTTCTGGCTTCTCTATCCGGAATCAATCCTGCGCTCTACGAGGCTGCCGAGGTGGATGGAGCCAACCGTTTCAAACAGACGCTGCACATTACAATTCCAGCATTGATGCCAATCACAATTGTATTGATGACGCTCTCTATCGGCAATATCCTGAACGCCGGATTTGATCAGGTGTTCAACTTGTACAATCCACTTGTGTATGACAAAGGCGACATCATTGACACCTTTGTATATCGACTCGGGATCTTGAACGGGAAGATGAGTTTTGCCACAGCAGTGGGGTTATTCAAATCAGTGGTAGCTACCATTTTGATTGTTATATCGTACAGAATGGCTTACAAACTGGCTAATTATCGAGTTTTCTAGAGAGGAGAAAAGGGCTTGTATTATAAAACAAAAGGATACCGCATATTTAGCATCGCTAACTATACTTTTCTTGGGATATTATCGTTACTCTGCATTTTACCAATTATTCATATATTGGCTGTTTCATTCAGCAGTATGGCGCCGGCATCATCGAATCTGGTCAGCTTCTGGCCCATTGGTTTCACAACGGACGCTTATGTGAAAACCTTCGGAAATTCAAATTTCATCAACTCGCTTCTGGTGTCTCTTAAACGGACTGTGCTTGCCACGATCATCGGTATGGTCATCATGCTCATTACCGCATTTCCGTTGTCGAAGGAAGATATCAGCTTTAAAGGTCGCTCGTTGTATACATGGTTCTTTGTATTCACCATTTTGTTCAGCGGCGGTCTGATTCCCAGTTACATTCTGATTCAGAAGCTTGGTCTGATGAATACGATCTGGGCGCTTATTCTGCCCGGCGCGCTGTCCGTGTGGAACGTCATTCTGATGATGAACTTCTTCCGTGGTCTGCCGAAAGAACTTGAAGAAGCAGCCTATCTGGATGGAGCAGGTCATATCAAAACGTTGATTCTGGTCTACGTCCCACTGTCGCTACCGGCAATCGCAACCTTGTCTTTGTTTACAATGGTGTATCAGTGGAACTCCTGGTTCGACGGAATGATCTACATGTCTGATATTAAAAACTATCCGCTTGCTTCTCTGTTACAGACTATTATTGTTCAGCAAGATCTCAGCAAAATCAACGTGGATCCTTCCATGTTGGAGAATATCTCGCAGCGGACCGTACGCGCAGCACAGATCTTTATCGGTGCGCTTCCGATTCTGATGGTATACCCGTTTTTACAACGTTTCTTCGTAAAGGGAATTGTTATTGGAGCAGTCAAGGAATAGCTAGACTATGCAAGGATAACTGAGCTGAGGGAGGAAGTAAGATGAGAAGAGGACTGGCATGGTTGGTCGCATCAAGTTTAATGGCTTCACTTGTTTATCCAGCAACTGCTGGAGCAGAAAGTGTAAAGGGTCAAGCGGAGGTGGGAAATGTGCAGGCGAAAAGCCTGCACTCCTCTGTTCCCTATACAGACCTCACCGGGCATTGGTCACAATCTGCAGTTACACGGTTGCAAGAGTTGAATGTATTGAAAGGTTATACGAACGGTACATTCAAGCCTAATCAGGAAATTAGCCGAGCTGAATTCGTTATGATTTTGGATCGGGCCTTTGGTTTCACGGGTAAAGCGACGATTGATTCGTATGCGGATATGACTTCAGACGATTGGTACTATGATGTAATGGTACGAGCGAATGGTTCCGGCATCATCGAAGGCACAGACCGTAAACATCTCTCACCGCAAAAACCGATTACCCGCCAAGATGCAGCGGTTATGGTAGATCGAGCGTTTCAGCTTTCAACGATTACAGGTGAAGATAATGAACGATTGGAATTTCAGGATGCAGATGATATTTCCAGTTATTCAAAGAAAGCGCTTACCTATCTGGTGAAAGAAAATATTTTAAATGGCTTCCAAGGTAAATTAAATCCGAAATCTCCGATTACACGAGCAGAGACAGCGGCCATGTTGTCGGCGATGATTACCGATCTGAAAAGTGCTCCTGGTATATATGAGTCCCGGGTGGATGGCAACTTGATTATTAAATCGACGGATGTCACGTTAAAAAATATGATCGTCAATGGAAATCTTCTGCTGGCAGAAGGAATAGGTGAGGGTTCTGTGGTGCTCCAAGGCGTAACCGTTACAGGAAGTGTCATCATTAAAGGCGGAGGCAGTCATTCCATCGACATTAGCAACTCCAAGTTGAATCGAGTGGTCGTTGACAAACGGGGTGAACCTGTCAGAGTTGCCATTGCGGGAGAAAGTAACATTCAGGATCTGCATGTCATGCAAAAATCCATTCTGGAAATCTCTTCAGACAGCCTCATTAATTCTATGAATATTCATGCAGAAGCCACTCAGACTCGAGTGGATACCAAAGGTACGATTCAACAATTAAGTGTTGATGCGAATGATGTTGTTATTAATGGAGAGAAAGTGAAACAAGGTTTGCGTACATCCATGGCAGGGGAAGTTCAGCAACCTGCATCGTCACAGCCTGGGGATTCTACGAGTTTGGCAAACACGCCAACGCAATCTACTCCAGGAGGGCAAACACCATCCAACCCATCGACACCAAGCAATCCTGCGGGTGAAAAACCGGTGCCTGCTACAACGATTCCGCATGATCAATGGGAACTGGTCTGGAATGATGAGTTCAACGGGCCTGCAATTGATGCCTCCAAATGGACCGTGCAGGATACAGGTCTGGTTTATAATAATGAAATGCAGTATTACAGCCCGGATAACACTCGTATTACGAAAGATCAGAACCGAAGCGTACTACAGATTGAAGCGAAAAAAGGTCCGAAAAATGGTAAGGATTACAGCTCCGGCAAACTGATCTCTATGGGAAAAGGCGACTGGACCTACGGTAAAGTGGTAGTACGTGCGAAGCTTCCTATTGAAAAAGGCATGTGGCCTGCCATCTGGATGATGCCTACGGATGAAGCACATTATGGCGGATGGCCAGCATCTGGTGAGATCGACATTATGGAGCTCATTGGTGGCAATGAGAGTAATAACAAGGTATATAGCACATTGCACTATGATAGTGTGAAGCCTGATGGTTCCCATGGACATGATCAGGGAAGCCTTACTCTTCCGGAGGGAGAAACCTTTGCTGACGATTATCATGATTTCCAGGTGGAATGGTTGCCGGGCATGATCCGCTTTTATGTAGACGGTAAACTGCATCATGAAGTGACTAACTGGCAAACCAAGGCCGCGGGCCAACCTGAGTATTATACGTTCCCTGCACCATTCGATCGTCCATTCTATCTGATTCTGAATCTGGCAGTTGGCGGAGACTGGCCGGGCTCCCCTGAGAGCGACTTCACTTCTGAAACGATGAATGTTGATTTTGTACGTGTGTACTCTTATAAAAATCTCAACACATGGCCTGATGTAACAACCAATCCCATCGAGCCTGTACAACAGCGTGAACCACAAGCCGATGGCAATCTAATCTACAATGATCGTTTTACGGAAGGGTCTGAAGAAAATGGATTGCCTCTACAGTGGAAATTTATTACGAATGCTGACGGAGCGGGCAGTGTGCAAGTTGTAGAGGATGAGCAGAAAGGCAAAGCAGCACAAGTTAGTATTGATGCATCAGGGACTGAGAACTATGCGGTTCAACTTACTCAGATGCCCATGTACATGAAGAAAAACAAAAAGTACAAGATACAGTTTGATGCGAAGGCTTCTGCTAACCGCACGATTATGTCCAAAGTGAACCAATTCGAAAAGAGTTGGACGAATTATTCGGGTGAGAACACCTTTGAACTCACGACTGATTGGCAATCCTATGACTATACCTTCAATATGCGGGATGGATCGGATAACAATGCCAGATTCGAATTTAATTTGGGATTGGATGATACAAGCGTTTGGTTTGCCAATGTCAGGCTGATCGAGGTGGGTGAGGCAGATTCGCTAACGGTTGAACGTAATGCGTTACCTGATGGCAACTTCATTTATAATGGAACGTTTGATCAAGGTAAAGAGCGTCTGGGATTCTGGTCAAGCAACATTCAAGAAGGTGCAAAGGCTCAGATCAGCGTAAATAACTTTTTGAAATTCCCGATTATGGAACGTCAACTGGTTGTGGATGTTACGCAAACAAATGGTGAACCACAACAGGTTTCGGTGAACCAACCGGAGTTGAAACTGGAAGCCAATTCAACGTATGGATTCTCCTTTGATGCCAAGGCAGATTCACCACGAAGTATGGATATCGATCTTGTCAGCAGTAATGGGCATACGGTGCAGGTTCATCAAGGGCAAAACCTCTCATTGAGCCAAGAAATGAAAACGTATACCGGAGAGATCATCGTTGGAGATGGGCCAGCAATCGCACAATCCGAACTACAACTGTTATTCGGCAGTTCGAAAGGTAAGGTATATGTAGACAATGTTCGACTGACAAAACGCGGAAAACCTCTCTCGGTGAATGGCTACGCACATGTGCCTGCAACCGAAGCTTGGGCGATGCAGGGCTTACAGCTGGAGGACTCCGTAGAAGGAGGAGAACATGTCAGTTACATGGATCAGGGAGATCTGCTACAATACAAAATCGATGTAGCCCAAGATGGAGAATATGTTCTGTCTGCCCGAATGTCCAGTGGGAAAAGTGATTCTGAAGTACGGTTCAGCATTGAGGATGAACAAGGTACAATCGTTGCTCAGTCCGAAGTGAATCTCGGAGACACGGGGGGATGGCAAACGTACAAAACCGTGTATTTCCCAGGGGTCAACTTGGCAGCAGGCAAATCCTATTATGTGAATTTTGAAGGAGCAGATTACAATACCCGTTGGGTGGATATTTCACTAAACAAAGTTCAGAACAGCCAGCTTGCAGCGGATCTGAATCATTGGGAGCTGACTCCTGATCATCTGACAGCTTCACATGACGAGGGCAAAGGATTAACGATCAACTTGCCGGGAACAAGTGAACAATGGTGGGAGGCTTTGCTGCAACAAGGTCAGATCGAACTGGATGCAAATAAATCATACCGACTTACCTTCGAGGCATCTGCTTCAAGTCCTAAATCCATGCAAGCGGTTCTTTCTCAGAATGCAGGGGATTTTGTGAAGTATTTGGAAGAAGAAGTGGAATTAAGTACGGACCCACAGTCGTATAGTTATACAATCACCATGGGAGATACTTCTGATTCAGCAGCCATACTTGCATTCGGACTAGGATATCCGCTACCTGCAGGTGAACACTCGATTAACATTCATAACATTCAGTTATATGAAGTTAATCCGAATGCAGATCAAGGAGGGCAGCCAGCTCATGTTAATCTTATTCCCAATGGAGACTTCTCCAAAGGTAAAGACAGCTGGTTTACCTACGCGGATGGTAATGCAGCTGATCTTGAGATGCAAGTTAGCAATCAACAGCTTCATGCCAAGATTGGTAATGCTGGACAGAACCCATGGGATCGTCAAGTCATAAATGAAGGATTTGGCATACAGCAAGGTTTTAAATACAAATTAACGTTTAAAGCCAAAGCGGAGAAGTCCAGAAAAGTGGGTTTGGGAATTGGATGGGTCGATGCAGCTGCCAACTATGAATGGCATGGATTCTTTGGGGCACGAGTTGATTTGACTCCAGAAGAACAGGAGTTCACGTTTACATTTGATGCAACAGAAGCCAGCTATGCGAATACTCGCATCTCATTTGATCTGGGTAACATCGACGGCGCAGAAGACGGTAACACAACTGTTTCTTTGTCCGATGTCAGTTTGATTAATCTGGGTCCTGCCAATTAGCTTCCAATCTCTTCCTCTTGGCAGCTAAAAAACACAGAATAAAGATGCTTTACAGTGACATCCTAAAGAGGTAGTACACATCTCAGTTTCCAGAGGAGGATCTCTTTTATGGCTGACCAGAAGAAACGAAAAGAAGCTGCCTGGAAGTCACGAAAGCAAGAACAGCATCCCCATGGTAAAATCAAATCGCTAAAAGAATTATCCAGCGAGTATGAAGAGAAACCTACTACGAATTAAACGAAAGACTGTCAGTGAACATTGCTGGCAGTCTTTTTATATGTTGCAAACATTGAGTTACTAAAATGCACACTCTGTCCTAAAAACGAATGAATATAAGATATAGTATATATATAGTTCGTAAATAACTGTGAACAAATCGTCAAATCGTTGACATCGCATGTTATTTTAATTAGAATACGAAATGGACTTCAGGTTAAAACAGAAATGAGTATCTTTATGTTTCGTTTTTATGTTTCGTATAGAGCATAGCTGTTAAATCTTTAATCCTAACAACGAATATAGGAGCGTTAATATTACAATCCTATATGAAGATTAGGATTTTTTTGTTTTTAGCTTGGAGTATAAATTGAAAGTTGGAGGCTGGCTTTAGCATGGACAATTGGTTCAAACTCAAAGAAAGAGGTACGAGCATTCCCACAGAGATTATCGCGGGGATTACAACATTCTTCACAATGGTATACATAGTGATCGTAAACCCAGGAATACTCAGCAGCACGGGCATGGACTTTAACGGAGTATTCATTGCAACGGTACTGGCAAGTATTGTGGGAACTCTGATTATGGGCATATGGTCCAATTATCCAATCGTCATCGCACCGGGTATGGGCCTGAATGCATTCTTTGCGTATAGCGTGGTTGCTGGATACGGCGTATCTTGGCAGATTGCATTGGGAGCCGTATTTATCGCAGGCATTTTGTTTATTATTTTATCACTTACTTCATTCCGTTACATGTTGCTAGATGCCATTCCGGCAAGCTTAAAACATGCCATAACCGCAGGAATCGGATTGTTTATTACAACGGTAGGTCTGCAAAATGCCGGCATTATTGCCGATTCGGAATCGAATTTGATTACAATCGGAAACCTGGCTGAGCCAATGGCTTATCTGACTATTATCGGATTGATTATTACTGTTGTGCTGATGGCTTACAAAGTGAAGGGTTACCTGTTCATCGGCATGGTGGTTACAGCGATACTTTCCTGGATCATGGGACTATTCCAAATGCCGGAATCCATTGTATCCATGCCGCAAGGCCTCTCGTCAACGGCTTTGCAGCTGGATTTGGCAGGTGTATTCTCAAATGGCTTGTATACGATCATATTTACGTTCCTGCTGATCACACTGTTTGATACAACGGGCACGATGCTCGGCGTTGCCGAACAAGCAGGATTGCTTAAGGAAGGTAAATTCCCACGCTCGCGTGGCGCACTATTGGCAGATGCCGTAGGAACAACCAGTGGCGCTTTGCTCGGAACAAGCCCAACATCGGCTTACATCGAGTCCAGCACAGGGGTGGCTGCAGGAGGAAGAACGGGACTGACAGCGGTAACGGTAAGTGTGCTTCTTGCGCTGACGTTGTTCTTCACACCGATCGTAAGTGTAATTTCAAGCATTCCGGCGATCACTTCTCCGGCACTGATCATTGTTGGGTACTTTATGATTAACGTTATCAGCAAAATCAAATGGGATGATCTCGAAGAAGCATTTCCTGCCTTCCTGATTATCATCCTTACTCCGCTCACGCATAGTATTGCGACAGGTATTGGCGTAGGCTTTATCTTTTATCCGGTACTCAAGCTGCTTCGCGGAAAAGGCAAGGATGTTCATCCAATATTCTATATCTTTGCAGTATTGTTCTTCATTCAGCTTGTATTCCTGGACCACTAAAAATGGTCTAAACCCTAAAGAGAACTGCTCTAACAAGCAGCTCTCTTTTTTTGTAGTTCATATTCCGTTCATATTCCCGTCACGAAGGGTACATCTTGCATGGTTACACTATATCTATGCTGCAAGAGCGGCTCTACAGATATATAGACAGGAGAAGATGGATTTGGGAAAAACAGAAGATACAACAGTAACGGGGACTAAGGGCCGTAAAAAACGGAAGTTATGGTTGAAAATAATGGGTGGTATTATCGGCGCGCTGGTGCTGTTTATGGGTATCACGTTTGTTGTTCATACAATCAGTAATGGGATTGAGAAAAAGAAAATTGAATCGTATGGCCAATATGTTAATGTCGATGGAAAAAATATGAATGTGTCTATTCAAGGCAGCGGTGAACAAACGATTGTGCTTTTGCCTGGACAAGGAACCCCGTCACCCGTGCTTGACTTCAAATTGTTAATCGATGAATTAACCTCGGATTACAGAGTTGTGGCAATCGAACCTTTCGGTTATGGATTAAGTGACCAAACCGATACGGAGAGAACGACCGAGAATATCGTCAGTGAAATTCATGAAGCTGTACAACAGCTTGGAATTGATCGTTACATTCTGATGGGGCATTCCATCACAGGACTATACGCAGCGACGTATGTGAACACGTATCCGGATGAAGTTTCTGCTTTTGTCGGGATCGACAGCAGTGTTCCGAATCAACCTGGCATGGATGTCAAATTACCTTTGAACTTAATGAAATTTCTTAAACAATCAGGCCTGATGAGAGTAATTGCAAAAGTAAGCGGTGATTCAGATGCATCACTTGCATATGACGAACATACCAAAGAACAGATGAGGTTGATCTCGAATCAAGTTTCAACAAATCCGACAATGATCAATGAGCTAAAACATTTGGGTTCCAATTTCAAAAATGGATCAAACCTCACTTACCCTCGTGATATGCCAATGCTTCTATTCGTTCAATCCAATAACGAGCATAATCCACAATGGATTCCGCTGCACGAAGAGCAAGCGAAACAGTCTGCACAGGGCAAGATGATCCCGATGGAAGGTTCACATTACCTGCATCATACGAAATATAAAGAGATCGCTGAAGAGTTCAAATCTTACATGAAACAACTCCATTAGAGATTGATCATTATTGAACTACGGTACCGAAATGGGTACCGTGGTTTTTTCTGATACAAGCAGCAAATTTACTGAACCAATTGTGCCATATCCGGCTGTAATTTGGTTCGCAAAGCATATAACATGATGGCCCCTACAAGAAACGCGACGGCATCCGCAATAACAAGTGACCAGATCACTCCATGAAATCCATTCAGTTGATTCGCGATATACAATACAGGAATCAGCGTAATTCCTTGAATGATGGACATCACAAAAGCGGCAGTTCCTTGGGCTGTAGCTTGGAAAATTCCAATAAACAACGAAGTTAATCCTGTAATAAACAAGGATAAGAAGGTCACATGGAGAATATAGCTACCCATTTCAATTAATTGTGGATCAGTCGTAAATAAACCAATCAAGTGGTCAGAAATCAGATAAACGATAACGCCGAACAGGACAGCCAGGGCCAGAATCGTTTTAATCGTGAATCCAATGGTTTGTTTCATGCGTAATTTGTTCGCTGTAAATGAGAAGGCAATCAACGGCACGACTCCCTCGCACAAACCCATCAGAATAAACTCAGGAAATTGCAACAAACGCGATGAAATCCCATACCCTGCAATGGCCTGATCCCCATATTCGACAAGAAAAAGGTTAAGAATAAGCGACATGGCACCCAAGAAAACACTCATAACAAAGACGGGAACTCCGATTTTGAACACATTGCTCACAATCTCCTTGGTAACCTTGAACCATTTCAAGGAGACGGTTAAGAACGGGCTCTTATAACTGATGTGGAAAGCGTAGAATGCACTTGCAACCATGTTGGAGATGACCGTTGCAGATGCGACACCAATCACGCCCCAATGGAACACAAAGATGAATAGCGCATCAAGAATAATATTCACCACAACACTGAGCATCATGCCGATCATTGACGTGATTGCTGAACCTTCTGAGCGCACGATATTCTCCAACGTGAAAAACAAGATGACAAATGGAGAACCGATAAGCATGATTGTGACATACTCTTTCGTAAATCCGAAGGAGTCGGGCGTTGCCCCCAGCCCATGAACAATAGGCCCGATCAAAGGGAGACCAACAGCTAGTACGATAAGTCCAAGAACTAAACTGCTGTAAAAGGCAAATGAAGAGACATGCTTCAGATCATCCACTTTTTTCTCACCCAACAAACGAGAGATGAATGTGCCGCTACCTATGCCTATTAAGTTGCCTAGCGCCATAATGACTGCGAATAATGGCAACGTTAGGGCGAGCGCGGTTAACATGGCCGTATTGCCCAATGTACCAAGGAAATAGGCATTCAAGATGGAATAGATGACACTCATTGACGTGCCCAGCATCATTGGGACAGCGAAGTGAGCTACAGCTTTGGCGATTGGTGCTTTTTCAAAGTAATGGAGGTTTTCTGCATCCATGTGGATCACTACTTTCATCATTAATTTTTGATTTAATCTAACACCGTTAGATTGAACCTTACAGTGTTAGATGTTATCATGAACTTATGAACCTGTAAAGCATAAACTTACACTGTTAGATTAAAGGGCGGATAACGATGAAAAAACAACAGCCTCAGATTTCGGAAGATAAGATTTTGGAAACCTCATGGGAGCTTTTGGGCGAAGAGGGTATTGAGAAATTCAGCATGAGGCGTTTGGCAGACAAGCTGGGCATTCAGGCTCCATCTCTATATTGGTACTTCAAGAGCAAGCAGGCACTTTACCAACGGTTAGCCAACCAGATATCCAAAATTATTTTGGATGAATTTCAGACTGATGGGAACTGGAAGGAACAGATGGAAGGGCTTGCGATAACTGTACGGAATGTACTCAGCCGATACCCGTGTTCTACCCAGCTCATGATGATGACACTACCCCACGAACCGGACATGATCCGGTTCACCAACCGTTTATTGCTCTGCATGGAATCGACGCCACTTGAGCAAGAACAAAAACTACAGGCCGTACTCACGCTTGTGAACTATGTGTTTTACTTCGTTCTGGACAATTACCAGCATCAGCGTAATATCTCTGCTGTTGTTAAGGACAACGAGGAACTTCAGGGTGAAGAGATGATTCACCTTCTGGACGCCATGAGTGAGAAGGAAGCTGGAATATTCAGCAGGATGTATAAGAGCGGTATGTTTGAGGTGATGGGAACGGACGGAGCGTTCGAGTTCGGCTTGAAGCTTATATTGTTGGGGATCGAACAAGTGGTCAAGGAGCAGGAGAAGTAGGTGTGTGAAGCAATGGAGACAGTAACGAGGATCACTGAGTGGTAATTAGATAGGTAAAATAACAAAGAATGATAACAACAACCTGCTAAAACAGTGGTTAGTTGGTGTTATCATTCTTTGTTGTTCGAGGATCAAGATGATGATTCTATCGGAAGCTGCAACGCCAGTGATTTTAAAAAGGTTACCGACAATTTAATTACCCTTCGGCATTTTGCTCTCATCCATATACAGCAGGTTCCATCGGTGACCGTCCAGGTCGGCAAATCCTGCGCCATACATCCAGCCATCCGTTTCACCCGGCTTGCCAAAGATGGTTCCTCCGGCAATCTCTACTTTTCGAATAAAAGCATCAACTTCCTCTTTGCTGTCAGCACCAATGGAAAATATAACTTCTGCGCTGTGAGAAGTATCTGTGATTTTTGAACCCGTAAATTTCTCAAACGCTGCATCCGGAAACAGCAGAATCGTTGTTTGGCCAATGATTAGCTGGGCTCTCTCGTTACCAACATTCTTCCCATGGAATCCAATCTCATTGAAAAAGGTCGTGGATTTCACAACGTCTTTCACCGGCAGGTTGATCCAGATATTTTGTGACATGGCTGCAGCCTCCTAGAGAATATTTTGAACACTCTTACTATACTCTACCTCAATTCATAATTACATAATCGGGTACATGCGATTATGTAAGAGTTAGAAATAACCGGTATAATGAAGGACCGATTTATCCAACGAAGAGGAAAGCACCTGGGAGAGTTTATTGATAAAGATGGAATTACAGTCAAGGTATCAGGTACACAGACGTATGATACAAGTCACCAGATTATGCACTGGGTCACGTTCCGTGATTGGATCAAACATCAATATTCGGACTGGGATAAAACACCGTTCAATCCTTTATCTCCTTCGATCATTAGTGTTTGTCGAAAAAAACATAGTGTCTGAAACAAACAATCCCGGAATATTCCTCCGAATGGTTCTAATTAGTGTTACACAATTTAATAATCTTCCATCCAAAGTTGCTTAATTAGCGACTTTTTTTGTTTTAATAACCTCAAGACTTGACCTACAGTTAACTCTATGTCTTATACTCCGATTAGGCTTGCAAAATTATATGAGGAATTGGAGATTTTATTTATCATGGCGAAGAGCACGAATTGGAATGTTTTTGGACTCGCAATACTGCTAGGTTTATTTTCTACATTAGGTCCATTTACGATTGATATGTATTTACCGGCTTTCCCGGAGATTGCACAAAATATGAATACAACGGCATCACTTGTACAATTTAGTCTTACTGCTTGTTTGTTAGGACTAGGTGTAGGACAACTCGTGATGGGTCCTTTGAGTGATGCGTACGGTAGACGGAGACCATTGTTGATCTGCATGGCAGCCTACATTATTTGTTCCTTGGCATGTGCGTTTGCTCCGAATATCGGACTATTGATTTTGTTTCGTTTCACGCAAGGATTTGCGGCATCAGCAGGAATTGTCATTTCCCGTGCGATAGCTAGAGATCTATATAGTGGACATGAGCTCACTAAATTTTTCTCTTTGCTGTTGCTTGTAGGGAATTTGGGGCCTTTGGCAGCACCGATTGCGGGAAGTGGCATTCTTTCCTTCACGACATGGATTGGCGTGTTTATCTCGCTTTCATTCCTGGGGATTTTCTTATTGATCATGACCAAGTGGAGCTTAAAAGAAACACACCCGGCCGAAAGACGTATGGTTCCCGACTTCAAACAGCAATTGGGTAATTACAGAATGCTTCTGCGTGACCGTACGTTTGTTGGCTACATGCTCGCACAGGGAATCATGACGGCAGGGGTCTTTGCTTATGTAGCAGGAACACCTTTTATTTACCAAAATATATATGGTGTTACGCCCACAGTATTTGCTATATTGTTTGCTTCGAATGGAATCAGCTTGATCATCGGTTCTCAAATTGTGGGTCGATTGGCCAAACGTATCCCTGAGCAAACGCTTCTACTATCCGGGCTATGGCTTGCTTTAATAGCAAGTGTCGCGGCTTTGGTGGTAACTTTGGTTCATGGTCCACTTTTCGCTTTGGTCATTCCATTGTTCTTCTTCGTGTGCTCAATCGGCATTACGTCTACAGCGGCATTCCCATTGGCTATGGAAAGTCAAGCTAAGATGGCCGGAAGTGCTGCAGCACTGCTCGGCGTTGTTCCTTTTCTACTGGGTGCATTGGTTGCTCCTCTGGTCGGGATCGCAGGTGAGGACACTGCCGTCCCGTTAGGACTCACTTTGTTAATGACCAGTGTCATTGCCATTGTTACTTATTTTCTACTCGTCAAAAAAATCTCGCAGCATACACCTAATCATGCCCAGTCTAATGTTGACTTTTAATATAGAAGGAACAGCTCGCCAAGGATTGGCGTGAGGCGTGAGGCATAATGAATATGATTCCATTACAAGTCGCTAACATAGCGGCTTATTTTGGTTTTTCGTACTGAGCGCTCACTGCTTCAACTGGTATAGGTTTAATCTCTCTTGTACAGCGTTCAGGACTTCCTCCGGAACTTCCTTGACTTTGATATCTTCACCTAGAAAAAGCAACCAATTGGTGATTTCAGTTAATTCGTCTATGTTATGAACGTTCGTAAATGCCTTTAGAAGGGCTGTAGTTTGGTACGGATTCGTATAGGCAATTGAAAACTTTAAAGGATGGTACTTTTTATATTGGGCAATCGCCTTTGGGCCAAGTTCCAGAACAAGGTTGATGACCTCTTCCTGCGTATTTCGTTTTAGTTGTTCTACAATCTTTTTCGTACTCCGTCTGTTTTTCGTTGGGTATGCTTCTACACGGATGAGGTTGTCGACAGATACGATTCGTCTATTTTCTTCCTCCAAGTCAAACCCTTCAATGATCCAATGGCCTTTTTGATGATGAAGGTGTAAGAGCACGATGGGATAGGACTTTGTTTTTTTCTCTTCTTGGACAGTAACTAACAAATAACGTTCGATAAGAAGAATTTGGATGAGTTTCTCCAAGGTAGGGTGGGGCAGGTCTGACAGATCTAACAAGTCTGGATTATGGGGATTGGTCCCCTCAAAAAGCAATATTTGATTCAGATGCACAAGGTCATCTTGCTGATTCTCTGAGATAAGGCCCAACAATTTTTCAGCCAAAGATTGACGACTCTTCAGATAAGGAAGCTGTTGATTTCTTGTCGCCATAAAGGCAATGAATAACGCTTTGATTTCATTATCGGTAAACCGGACCGTAGGCAGAAGGGAGTTGTTCATGACAAAATAACCCCCGTCGCGCCCAACTTCAGCGACTAGTGGCATTCCCATCGCTTCAATTTCTCTGATATCTCGAATGGCTGTCGAACGCGAAATATTAAATTCTCGCATGATTTCAGAAATGGTAAAGTGCGCTCGGTTATTGATATACCTCGTGATGATATTAATGCGTTCTACTTTTTTCATTGGGCCCCCTAAACAGTATCATATTCTGACATGATTTAAGGTTATTATAAACCCATCAAGTGAAAACACAAATCAATTGAAAATTAAAAGAGGATGGTGTAACAATGAGTAATTATCATTTTGAAGAAAAAGACAGCTTTATCGTATTAGGAATTGGAACAGAGCTTAAGAGTGACTACACAGACTATGCTGGCATCAGCAAAGAGAAGGCGGATTTTTGGTCCACTGTGAGGGAGGATGGAAGCCTGGACACATTAAAGTCCCTTGCTACTAATGATTATATTTTTGCTGTAAATGAAGCAGTAAATAACAAAATGATGCATTATGCTGGCGTCATGACAGAAGAATCTCTGCCAGAAGCAACGAGAATAATTCAATTTCCTAAGGGAGAATACCTGGTTGTAACGGGCGAAGCAGAGACGGCAGAAGCGCTCAGTAATATGCTTACTGGCATTGCCTTTGGTCAAGCCCTCCCCGCAGAAAAGGATTATGCCTATGTTGGCGGACCCAATGCAACGGTTGAAATGGGACAGAAAAACGGTTTGGTATATGGTGAAATGTGGATTCCTGTAGTACGGAATTAAAGAACAGTAGATCATAAGGTCCGAAACTATTTGAAGTGCACCCATTAGAATGGACATTGGTTAACCCACGGTTGATCCGATGAAATTCTACGAGGTGCACTTTATGCGTTGACGGAGACTCACATCAATTTCGCTATCAGGTTCCATCTTAACCGTAAGTTTTCTTTTAATTTGTTGATATTCGCTTCATACGTGAGATAGTTCAGTAGTTTGCTAGAAAGACATGGATTATGTTGTGCAAAATCAAGATGATTATTCAAAAGAGGCTTTTTATTCAAGAACTTATAACCAAAGTTTGAAAGATCGTTGTCAAAATCCATAATTTTCAATTGATTTAGAAACTTTTCCCTGAAACTAGCGTCTAATACTATGAGTTTTTGAGGGGTTGTAAATAAATAACTAGAGAGTAGAAGGAGCCAAAGACAACGCATGAATATGAAGAAGAAATTATCCATTTTTACCGCTTTAGCCGTTTTTCAGGCATTTGCAGTTGGTTCTGTGAATGCGCAATCAACACAGCAAGGTGACACCACGTCAGTAAACACGGCAAACGTAGAATCCGTAGAGGTGTTAAAACAAGAGCAGCCGATTGCAGAGCGTGAAGTGAAGACAGAGAGCAATAACAAATCGATCAATACTCCGTCCTCTGAAGCCAAGGAAACTAAAACCTCGACTGGCGATCAGGCAACAACCAAAACAGATAGTGAGAAACCTGCATTGGATGGGGAAGAAGCCACTACTGACGCAACGGGCACGAAACCTGAGGTTCAAGAGGAAGTGCCTGAGAAGGTTGAAATGCCAGCTACGCCAGCTGAAATAGAGCAACCATCCATTGACGGGACGTCTCCTGTAGCAGCAGGTGGTAATCTGACGTTATACATGAATAGCAACAAAATGGAGCAGGATGGAAAAACGTATCTTGCTGGCCAGCCCATGGCTGTCAAAAACGGTGTATCCTATGTTGCCATTCGTGCGCTGGTTGACCGTGTGGGGTACGGGGTCAAATACGATAACAAAACCAAGGAAACCATCATTATTAGTGGTGACGATGAACTCCGATTCAAGACGAACAGCAAGGACTACACGGTAAATGGAGAGACCAGAACGATGAAAGGCCCTGCTTATCAGCAAAAAAATACGTTCATGGTGCCGTTAACTTCCATCACTCAAGCCCTGAACATCACCTATAAAGTGAATCAGTCAGCCAAGACGGTTGTGCTGAATCTGAATACGAAACCTGTTGCAAGCTTCACCATTACCCAAAAGGAAATCTTTGCAGGCGATACAGTGGACTACGTAACTTCAAACAGTTCACCCAATGGATTGGATATCGTTGACGAACGCTGGACAGGTCGCCAGGATTCATTTGATCAAGCAGGTACATATACGATTTCATATCAAGTACAGGATGCCAACGGCCAATGGAGTGATCCTTACTCGATTACCATTGAAGTTATGACTCCTAATCTTCCTCCTGTAGCCATGTTTGCCACGGATAAAGAACAATATAAAATGGGCGAAAAAATAACATACACCGACCAAAGTACAGATGATGAAAATAATATTGTCAAAGCTGTGTGGGAGAACAATTCACTTGCTTTCTTTGAACCGGGTCCAAAAACGGTAACACTTACGGTTACTGATAATCACGGCGCTACAAACACGTACTCCAAGGTGATCACCATAACCAATGAGACCTTATATTCATTTACCGACTTCAATTTACTCTTCACGCCAGTAGGACAGAAATTCACCTTTAACGGCGGCGAAGTGACTACAATGGAGAAAGTGCCGTATACGTATATGGATGAGCCAAGTTTGTTGATCCGTAGTAACAGCCCGGAAACGGTGAATACGGAAGGCATTGTGTATAAAGAATCATCTTCGGGACAGACCCGTTTCATGATTCACCACGTGAACAATACAGGCAAACGAGTAAAAATGTATGTGATTGCCACCAATAACAACCCGAATCCGGCTGTATTCGAACAGCAGAATATGGGCTTTGCTGGACCTACACCGTATGCTACTGTAGCCGGGAAATTGTCTATTGATAAATGGTTCAAGTCGATTCAGACCGGAGCGGATCAAAAGAAAGAGTACCTTCAACCTGGGGAAAGTAAATTGATTTTGACCGAACTTAATAAAACGCCGATGAAAGAAGGACAAGTCATCTCTCTCTATTCGGATGCATATAGTGATTATTCCTTAGACTATAACGTTATCCTGGTGGAAGAAAATAAAGATCCGTTCGAAGCGTTGCCATTGCTTCCCGTGCTTGATCGTGACGGAGTGCATAACCGGGGGACGTACCCGAACGCAACTCGCATCATAAAGTACGATGAGCACGTGGGACTCAAACCGGCTCGTCTGCCACTTGGTGACAATTCAAGCGATCCCAATCTGGTAGGAACAGATCCGATGGCTTACACAGACGCATCCAACGCGGGTAATTTCGGCGTATTGTACAAAATCACGCTGACCAATGTTGCACCGCGTACGCTTATCTCCTTTAACCCTCGTGGAGGGAAGTACTCCGGAGTAGCGCTGGTGAACAATCAGTTGGTATCGATTGCCGAAGGCAATGTTGCCGTTGCCAATTCAAGTGAACAAAGCGTTCTTTACCGCACCGGATCAATCGGAGAGAGCGTAACGATTCTGTTCTCAGCCGCGCCAGGAAGCAACCTGCCGGTCAATCTGCTCTTTACACCGCTCCCATCGGAGAAGTAAGGTAGTTGTCTCTTATAACGAATGCTTTGAGCGATGCGTTAATCATCGACAGAAAAGACTCCATATGGGGTCTTTTCTTTTCACATCTTATTCCTACCAAGGAGGATTCGAATTCCGATGAATGTAGTCGTCAAGTTGATACGTGGATTCAAAGAGCGGGATAACCAGCGTTTGTTGAAAGATTATCGAGACAAAGTGGAGCTTATCAGAAAACGGAATCTGGAAGCTTGGGACGATCAGCAACTGCAAGCGGAATCCCTTTGGCTGCAAGAAGAGGCAAGATCAGGCACGCCTTTGGATGATCTTCTAGTTGATGCTTATGCTTTAGTCTGGGAGGTTGCGAAGAGAACACTCGGATTACAGCCTTACGATGTGCAAATTATGGCTGCTATCGCTTTGCATGAGAGATTTTTGATCGAGCAGCATACCGGTGAAGGAAAAACACTCTCCGCTGTTATGCCTGCTTATCTCAACGCGTTGACAGGCAAAGGCGTTCATGTGCTTACTCTCAACGACTACTTGGCAAATCGAGATGCAGAGTGGATGGGCCCGATCTATCGCTTCCTCGGGTTAACCGTAAGCTCAGTTCAAGCGGGCATGAGCCTGTTCGAGAAAAGGGAAGCTTACGCCAGGGATATAACCTATGTTACGGCTAAAGAAGCAGGGTTCGATTATTTGCGTGACACAATAGCATTAAATGAAGCTGATACCGTGCATCGTGCTTTCCATTACGTCGTCGTAGACGAAGCGGATTCGCTGCTACTTGATGAAGCGCGGGTGCCACTAGTCATTAGTGGCGATTCGAGCACAACCAAGAGTGATGGTGTTCTTTTCGCAGAAGTGGCCCGGCAGCTGCAGCCAGGAGAGCATTACGATTTTGACGAGTTCCAGCGGAACGTTTACTTGAATGAAGCAGGTGCTGCGAAATCGGAGATGCTGCTGGGATGCGGCAATCTGTACGATAGCGATAACAGTCATTGGTTAACGTCATTGAATTGTGCGCTGCATGTGGAATCGTTATTAAAAAAAGACGTCGATTACATCGTCCGGGATGGTGGAATTGAACTAATCGAGGAACATACTGGCCGTGTGGCCGAGAACAGGTATTTGCCGGACGGGCTGCAAGCTGCCCTTGTGGCGAAAGAAGGATTGCAGTGGAAGGCCGGCGGGAGAATTCTCGGAACAATCACCATTCAGCATTTTATTAGCTTGTATTCGGGAATTTGCGGAATGACGGCTACAGCGCACGCTTCAGCAATGGAATTCGAGGATATCTATGCGTTGCAGGTCGTGCAAATTCCACCGAACCAGCCAAACATACGGATCGACCACAAGCACCGAATATACACCCATAAGGAAGCCAAATATAAGGCACTTGTACAAGAGATCTCCTCCGTTCATAGGGTGGGACGTCCCATTCTTATTGGTACGTCTAGCGTTGAGGAGTCTGATATGCTGGCGGAAGCGCTTGCCGCTGGTGACGTACCTTGCCAGGTTCTGAATGCAAAAAATGATGCGAGAGAAGCCGAAATCATCGCTAAAGCGGGAGAAATAGGCGCGGTAACGGTATCTACGAATATGGCAGGGCGCGGCGTCGACATTCGTCTTGGCGGCGGTAATCCTGCTCAGGCAGAAGTGGTTGCCAAGCTGGGCGGATTATACGTAATAGGTATACATGTGAATGAAAGCATGCGAATAGATAACCAGCTGCGCGGGCGTTCTGGCCGCCAAGGTGACCCGGGAGCTTCCGTATTTTATATAAGCCTGGAAGACGAGTTGATGCTTCGCTTCGGCATTCATAGACTGTTTCGCGCTACCAGACAGGAAGAGGCTCTTGATGATCCTGCGCTCCGTAGCAAAATAGAGCATATCCAGCGCGTTATTATAGGTCAAAACTTCGATATTCAGCGGGAATTAAACAGTTATTCGGATATGGTGGAAGATCAGAGGCGAATTCTATACGAGGAACGTCTCGGAGTTTTGAAAGCCGAGAGACTGATGAGCCCATCGGAGCAGCGTGTACGGCTTTTTTATATCGACCAGTTCTGGGCTGAACATCTGGCATACGTATCTTACATTCGCGAAAGCATCCATCTCCAGAGCATTACCAATCGCAACCCGATCGATGAATTCCATGCGCAAATTACCGAAGCATTCGAGCAAATCCCGGCTAAAATAGATCATGAGTCGGCCCATATGCTTAGAAAACTTGGAGGTTCGAATGATCCTGAGAAATGGGAACAGTTCGGTCTGAAGAGTCCTATTTCGACTCGGACTTATATGATTAACGATCAATACAGCCAAGATAAGCGCAGTTCATGGACAGGAACGACTGTATTCGCTTTTTGGGGCAGTAAGATGCTGAAGCTGCTACTGAAGCCAATATATAGGATGTCAAAATATTGATGGGAGCGTGACATCGATGAACAGTAGAGAACGGTTTACGAGCCGGGTCGATTCGTATTTGAAATACCGCCCGAGCTATCCAATAGAGGCTATTGACCATTTATACGACGTTGTTGGTTTACGTGCGAACAGTAATATAGCAGACATCGGGTCAGGTACTGGGATCATCTCGAAGCTACTTCTGGAACGCGGAAGCTATGTAATAGCGGTCGAGCCAAATCAGGCCATGCGGGAAGCCGCCGAGCAAACGTTAAAAAGTAGTCCGCAATTCGTGAGTATAGCAGGTTCTGCAGAATCTACGGGATTACCTGATCAGTCGGTTGATTTTATTGTCTGTGCTCAGGCATTCCACTGGTTCGATCAATCCGCAGCCCAAATCGAGTTTCGCAGAATTCTACGGCCTGGCGGGAGAGTAATACTCATCTGGAATTCACGTCTTACACACGGTACTCCGTTTCGTGAAGAATACAATCAACTGCTCCATACATATGGAACCGACTACCAAAAAGTTAATCATAAAAATATTTCTCAAACGATGCTGCTCTCTTTTTTCAAGGAAGGTTCAATGCATGAAATGCGATTCAGAATGAGTCAGGAGTTCGATTTCGAAGGATTGAAAGGCAGGTTGCTATCATCTTCCTATAGCCCTGCACCAGGGCATGCAAATTACGATCCTATGATATCAGCACTGCGAAATTTATTTGATAAAAATAATCAAGAGGGTACTGTTGCATTCGACTATGAAACTGAAATGTTTTGGGGAGAAGTATAGAGCCCCCTAATGAAACCCAGTCATATCAATAAGGAATAAGAATATAACGCCATTTGAAAGTCGCTATTTTAGCGGCTTTTTTTATATTTTATTAGAACAAGTTCTTGTCCAACTTGCCTGGATCCAGTTGTTGAAACGAACCCTGGCACACTCCTTAAAATCTTATAAGAAATTCTTGAAATTTCAGAAATTTATCCGATAGGCGGGTGCTATTATACAAATACAAACAAAGACGAGGTGATGAAATGCAAGCGAAACTGGCAGCGGACGCCGTTCCCATCTCCACAAAGCGAAAGTCATGGATAAGGACAATCCAAAAGCACAAAGTGATGTATGCTCTCTTATTACCAGCCTTAATTTACTTTGCCGTATTCAAATACATTCCTATGGCGGGAATCATGATTGCTTTTAAAAACTACAACCTGGCTTTGGGACTATGGGATAGCCCCTGGGTGGGATTCAAAAATTTTACGGATTTTATGAACGGCGTTTATTTCTGGGACATCATGAAAAATACGATCATCATATCGCTGTATAAGCTATTGTTCGGATTCTCCGCGCCCATCGTACTTGCTTTACTCCTCAATGAAGTGTATAGCCAATGGTTCAAGAAAATCGTACAGACCATCACTTATTTACCTCATTTTCTGTCATGGGTCATTGTGTATGGAATTATGGTGGCATTACTAGCCCCAGGCGATGGTCTCTTTAACATGATTATGAAGGATTTTGGTTTTGATGAACCCATCTCGTTTCTAACGGAACCTGCCTGGGGCAGGTTGCTGATCATCTTATCTGAAGTATGGAAGGATATTGGATGGGGGGCAATATTGTACCTTGCCGCCTTGGCAGGAATCGATCCAAGCTTATATGAAGCTGCTCGAATGGATGGCGCTTCCAAATGGAGACAGCTCTGGCATATCACGTTACCTGGTATTCGAGGAGTCATTATTCTGATGCTGATTCTAAAATTAAGCCATATCCTGGATGCGGGTTTTGACCAAATATTCATGTTTGCCAACACGTTTAACCAGGAGAAGATCGACATTATTGACACATGGGTATACCGGGAAGGGTTGGAGCGTCTCAAGATTGGCTTGGCTACTGCTGTAGGATTGTTTAAAGCGGTCATCGGATTTGCTTTGGTGTTGGCAGCGAATAAGCTCGCCAAAAAATTCGATGGGCAAATTTGGTGAGGTGGTCTTTAGAATGATCCATATGACAATTGGTGAAAAAGTCTGGCAAACCGTAGTTTATGTGATGCTTATTTTGTTATCCCTACTTTGTGTGCTGCCCTTCCTATATGTGGTTGCTGTCTCCGTAACGCCAGAGTCGGAAGTATTAAGAAGAGGGATTGTGATTATACCCGAATCCTTTACCTTTTTAGCCTATAAAGAAGTATTCGTTTCTCACGGGATCTGGCAGGCGTATAAAATTACGTTGTTTCGAACGATTGTAGGCACTGCGTTAAATGTATTTTTTACAGTAATCGCGGCATATCCGTTATCCAAAAAATATTTGCCCGGAAGAAGTCCGTTTTTACTCTTCATTGTGTTTACCATGATGTTCAGCGGTGGGTTAATTCCGACCTATCTACTAATTCGTTCTCTCGGATTGTTAAATAGTCCGTGGGTATTGATTATTCCCAATCTCATTAGTGCATTTAATCTGGTGATCATTAAAGGATTTTTTGAGCAACTACCTGGTGAAATCGAGGAATCCGCGAGGGTAGACGGTGCCAGTGAGCTTCAGACGTTATGGCGGATCATTTTACCTCTGTCGTTACCCGTGCTTTCAACCATTTCCTTGTTTTACGCAGTCGGGCATTGGAACAGTTATTTCGATGCCATTGTTTATATCAATGATTCCAACTACATGCCACTTCAAGTGATTTTGCGCAATATCCTACTTAACGTGGCAACGCAAAGCGCTGATTCACTCGCCAATTCCGGAGCTGTCAGTACGTTCGCTGTGCAAATGGCTACAGTTGTTGTGACTACGGTCCCGATTTTGGTTGTTTATCCATTTTTGCAAAAGCATTTTACCAAAGGAGTGCTCCTGGGATCCGTTAAAGGTTAAAAGGTGTTCCAACCTAACTTATTACGGGCAAACCGTGATAATATACAAACAAAGGAGAGGTCAATATGCAGCGTAAAAAGATTTCGTTTGTTATTCTGTCGGCAATCTTAGGACTTGGAACGCTATTGTCGGGTTGTGGGGGAAATGAAGAAGTTACATCGACAACCTCGAGTAATTCGCAAGGCCAGTCTGGCCAATTTGCAACCAAAATGAAGATCTCCATGTTTAACCAAGGAACGTTCAATGCTGCTGCTCCAGTACCTCCACGGGATGAAGATATTCAACGCCAACTGTTGGAAGAAGAGATGAACATCGACTTGGATATGATGATTCCTCAAGCGGGTCAAGCAACAACCAAACTGAACACGCTCATTGCAGGCGGGGATATTCCAGACTTGATCTTCTTGAAGAGTCGTGCTGATCTTGCACAATATTACGACCAAGGCGTGCTTGCGGATTTGACCCCTTATCTGGATCAGTTTCCTGAATTACAGAAACGGTTTGGCAATGACTCCTGGGAGGCGATGTCCTATCAAGGGAAAACGATCGGAGTTCCAGGCTATGATAATGTAAACGGTATCAGTCGAAGCTTCTTCATTCGTAACGATTGGCTGAAAAAGCTGAATATGGATGTACCAACGACACCTGACGAGTTGTTTGAAGTTATGAAAGCCTTTACAGAGAAAGATCCGGACGGTAATGGCAAAAACGACACGTACGGATTCATCGGCGGTATGAATAAAGAAGGCAATCTGCAAACCTACGGCTTTGATAGCCTGATGTGGATGTTTGGCGTTAATCCTCCTTCGGCCGTTGAGATTAAAGATAATGAACCGGTATTTCTGTTTATCGATCCCAAAATGAAAGAGGCCCTTGCTTACATTAATAAAATGATGGCAGCCAAAGTCGTAGACCCGGACTGGGTGACGATGAATTCACCTGATCTGTTGGACCAAAAGATGTTTAAGGGTAAAGTTGGTTTCATGATCAGGGATGCCCGCAGACTGGAGCCGGATTATCAGCAGAAAATGAAAGAAATTAGTGGAGAGGTGCCGGAATGGATCGTTATTCCTCCGATGAAAGGTCCTTACGGGGATCAGATTGTAGAGAGAAAATCGTTCCAAGGTAATTCATGGGCCATATCCGCAAAAGCGGACGAGGACAAAATCATTCGCATCTTGTCCATGCTGAATTATCTCTTTACGGATGAAGAAGCTTATCCGAATTTTGCATACGGAATCAAAGGGATTCATTGGGATGTCGTAGATGGCAAGATCAAAAATAAAACCTCGGAGTTATCGAAGGAAATGAAAGAGAAGTACCTGTGGGTCGATCATTATAGAATGCCGCGCCGTGGTGATGATGCGGAGTACTTCAGCTTCCAGAATCCGAAAACGGCGGAAGCCTTCAAGAATAATCAGCAATATGTGGGGCCAACGTTGCCCGGTAATTTATTGACCCCAGACCCGAGCGACACCTTGGATGCTGACCGCCAACGGTTCATTAATGAAAGCTTGGTCAAATTTATGACGGGCAAAGAACCTCTTTCCAACTGGGACAATTTCCTCCAAACGTTGGATACCAAGTTTGACATGCAGAAATATAAGGAAACAGCCACCCAGCAATTTAAAGACGCCGGCCTCATCAAGTAAAAATAAACAAAGAGAGAGTGGCTATTCGTAGCCCCTCTCTTTATTCGCATATGCTATTCTTAGTACAAAACGGAACTAAAAGGAAGATGATCGATGCGAAGAAGAATCAGCTTGCCTTTAAAATTGTTTTTTATCGTGTTTGCATTTGTATTGGGCTGCATCATCTTGATAAGCCAATTATCTTATCGCTATGTCCAAAAAGAAATACGAACCAATGATATTTATTACACCAATCAAATATTAGACAAGGTGGACCAGTATTTCACCGTTAACTTTTCCTCCTTCCAAACGATCCTCTTCTCGGTTGAAACTTCGGTGAAAGCTAATATTAACCATACCGAAGTGATTAAAGAGCAATTAAGAGAACTGTATGAACTCAACAGTAATTATGTTAGTAATATTTATTTGATCAAAAGCGATTTATCCATTCTGGGCGGAAGTGCACCTACACGAATATTCGATGAACCTTTATCGGAAAGAGAACCTTTATATGATGCGGCTGACAAAAATAGAAGGACTACCTTTGTTAGTGAACCATACAAATCAAAGTACTCCGGCTGGACTGTTACGATGGTTCGTTATCTGAACGGTGCTCCGTTTCCTATGGCCATTGCGGTTGATCTGGATCTAAATGCCATTGAAGAAACCTTGTTCAAGATTAATAAACAGGAACAAATGAATCTGGCTCTAATCACCGCCTCAGGTAAGATCATTGCCGGATTTTCTGAAAATAAAGGACCCCTGAGTATTCAAGATCATACGTTTTCGATCGGGGAGACGTCAGCGGAAGAAATTTTGGATACGTCAGAAACAAATCTTCAACTGCATACGAAGGATGGTATTCCCGTCTCTCTTTTGAAGAAACCAACGGAGAAATTCAACTGGACCATTGTCTCCGTTAATGATGAATCACGTTTGAAAGCAGCTTTGTCCAGATTGGAAACCTATTATATTGAGCTTCTGGCTGCAGGTCTTCTGTTAAGTTTGTTCATTTCTTTCATGGTTGCCAAATTTATAAGAAAACCACTATATACACTCAAAAGAAAAATGAAACAGGTCGAACAAGGCATCCTCACAACGACAGTAACCATTAACCGAAACGATGAGTTTGGAGATCTTTCACGCGCATTTGATCGGATGTTACAGCAAATTGTTGAACTGATTCGCCGAGCCGAGCTTCATAATGAACTTGAGCGGAAGTTGGAAATTCAGGTGTTACAGTCTCAAATCAATCCACATTTTCTGTATAACACGCTTGGTTCGATCAGTAATGTGATACGTCTCGGACAAATAGAGAAAGTTGATGTGGTGATTGGGTCGCTTATTTCATTATTGGAATACGGGATAGACGATGCTTCTGAGAAGGTGTCCCTACGTCAAGAATTACGTAATGTAGCGGACTATATCGAGATCCAGAACATTCGGTATAACCGAAACTTCAATTTGATTGAACATATCGAAGCAGGGTTAATGGATTTTCCAGTTTTCCGAATGCTGCTGCAGCCCCTTGTGGAGAATAGTATCTTCCATGGTTATAACGGAGGCGAGATTGAGGGGCCTATTACGATTCATGCGTACAGGGAAGACGGTATTGTGATCATAGAAGTTGTTGACCAAGGTGAGGGAATTCCGGCCGACCAATTAAAGCATATTTTAATCTCAGAACCGAGTGAAGAGGAAGTAAAAAGAAAAAGGATCGGAATGAATAATATTCATGGTCGAATAAGACTTCACTACGGAGATCAATTCGGACTGGAGATCATTAGCATACCTAAGGAAATAACCCGCATACGCGCATTATTCCCGGCAGAATTGCAAAAAGGAGATGCATAATGGGGAAAGAGTATACCTGCTTCATTGTTGACGATGAAGATCTGATCATTCAGCGATTGGAATTGTTTTTTAGTGAGCTCTCTCATAGGAATAGACGATTTGTTCTGGTGGGAAAAGCGAATAATGGGCTGAATGGGATCGAGGAGATCATCAAACTTAAGCCGGATATCGTTATATCCGATATTGTCATGCCGCGAATGGACGGAATCTCCATGATTGAGCAGTTAAAAGTGGAGCTCCCCCATACCCAGTACATACTTCTGACCGCTTATTCATCCTTTGAATACGCCCAGCGAGCTATTCAAGCCAACGTATTGGAGTACATTGTAAAGGTTCCGCTAAGGGAAGCTGATCTGACTCGAGCGTTGGATAAGGCAGCTGGAATTTTAGATGAGTTTGAAAAAAAAGAAGCGGAATTTCATTCGTTAAACGTATCCGTACTTGAAAATAAATATAGAGTTCGCAAGCAATTTTTTAACGAATTGATCCGTGGTGAAATTCCTTCTCATCGGGCATCGGATTTTGCCAATCGTATGCAGTTTCATTTCTTTCAAGCCAACTATTGCTGCTTCATCGTTGAGATGAATACGTATGAAAGTTTCCGAAACGAATACGCTGCCGCAGATCAAAACATCTTGAAATATGCGATTACGAATATCATCGAAGAAACGGTGATGAGTGGCGGCAGCGGTGTAGCTGCGGATCTGTCCGATAATCGGTTTATTGGCTTTTTATCCTGGGAAAATAACCGCAGTGATATGGAAACGGAATACGCTTGCCTATCCTTGGGAGGGCAGATCATCTCTCATTTGCATCAATATTTGAATCAAAGGGTATCCGTCGCTTTTGGAGGTCCACACCGAGGATGGGAATCGATCAAACAGGCGTACACGGAAGCTACAAATGTAAGTGAGGATTTCTATTATCATACCGAAAAAGTAGTCAAAACACCGATGCATCGGTTCCAATACCATAATGACAAAAAAGCAGACTTTCAGCAGCAGCTGAATGATTTTCTTATACGGCTGAAACGAAAGATTTCCAAGGAAGAGCTGGACAATGCACTTGCCGAGCTGTTGCAATTTGTTTCGGATCATAAAATCCACAAGTCCGTCATGGCAACCATGATTAGAGATTTGTACAGAGACATTACCGTGAAATTTAAATCGGGGAACAAGCTGGCCATGGAAGCAGCTGAATTCCCCATGGAATATATGACATTTCAAGAGCAGCTCGCCTATATTGGCGACTTCACATTTGAATACGTGCATTCAGGCCAAAGATTACATCGTGCAGAAATCATGAATGCTATTCATTTTATAGAGAAAAACCTGAAACAGCGTTTAACGCTGGAGGCCATTGCGGAGGAAGTGAATCTAGCGCCATCGTATTTTAGCAGTTTATTCAAAAAAACAATGAACGAAGGCGTGATTAGCTACATCAACCGTAAAAAAATCAATCTCGCTCTCGAGTTGTTACATGTGAAGGATTATTCTTTATTGGAATTGTGCGAGGAAGTAGGCATAGTCAATGAAGGTTACTTTTGCAAACTTTTCAAAGAATATACCGGCGATACACCTAAGCAATACCGGATCAAAATGACACGGTAGGAATCCCAATAAGGATGCAAAAAATGTATGATTTTTTCGTGAAATCATGTAAAAAAACAGGGCCCAAAACCATTACCATGATAGGAGCATCTAATCATGGAGGTTATCAAAATGGAGTCTATAAAAGCTGATGTAACCGTCGTAGGTGGAGGTATTGCAGGAATATGCGCTGCCATTGCAGCTGCACGCCAAGGCCTGCAGGTTACACTTATTAATGATCGGCCGGTTCTAGGGGGAAATGCGAGCAGCGAGGTCAGAGTGCATATCAACGGGTCGGCTTATCTCGGGAACAGTCCATCCTACTATGCACGAGAGGGTGGGTTGATAGAAGAACTGAAGCTGAAGATATTTCATTACAATCCGTTATACAACAAGAAACTTATGCTTTCGCTTTCCGATACAGTCTTACTCGACATGGTTTATGATGAGCCCAACATCTCTCTATTCCTGAACACGTGCGTACATGAAACGGGTATGGAGAACGGTAGAATCCAATGGGTGGAGGGCCTGCAATTGGCTTCCGAGAGAAAATTTCGTTTTGAAAGCCCCACCTACATCGATTGCTCCGGGGATGGAATTGTTGGATACCAGGCAGGCGCTCACTTCCGATGGGGAAGAGAGGCGACGCATGAATACAAGGAGGAGCTGGCTCCTGAAGTGGCGGATCATTACACCATGGGCGATACGATTCTGTTTCAAGCCCGTGACGTAGACTATGCCGTTCCTTACAAAAGGCCTGGCTTTGCCTATGATATTACGAAACTGGACTTTTTCGATAGTATCCGAAAAGGGTTAAACCATCGGTCTTTTCCAAGGAAAATCAACGGACTTGGCGGATTGTGGTGGCTGGAATACGGCGGACATATGGATATTATCAAGAATAATGAAGGCATCGCATTGGAACTGCGAAAATTGGTGTACGGAATCTGGGATTATATCAAAAACAGTGGCGAGTTTGATGATGTAGACAATCTCATTCTGGATTATGTGTGCCCGATTCCGGGAAAGCGAGAGTCGAGACGATTCATAGGGGAACACATGCTGTCTCAAAACGATCTTACAGCAAAACCTCATTTCGAAGATGCGGTATCCGTCGGAGGCTGGTATATGGATCTGCATGCGAATAAAGGCATCTACGATGAAGGGCCAGCTACAGCGTGGAATTTTGTGCCGGGATTGTATAATATCCCGTTTCGCAGCTTATTTTCACGCAACATTCCCAATCTCATGTTCGCTGGCCGCAATATAAGCGCTACCCATGTGGCTTTTGGGTCTACAAGGGTCATGGCAACCTGTGGTTGTATGGGGCAGGCGGTAGGAACCGCTGCTGCGTTATGCGTAAAATATGAGGCAGACCCTGCGGCTCTCGTCAAAGCCCATATGGGTGAGCTTCAGGCACAGCTGCTTCGAGACGGGCAAACGATTGTAGGGCTTCAAGAGCCGTTGGATCGTTATTTCGCAGATGGATTAACCATTCGTGCCTCATCTCAGCGAAGCTATGAACATCTTCATGCAACCGAAGAGATCTCCTTGGACAAAGCGTTATGTTTGGTCTTGCCGATTCAGACATCCGTGGCGGAAAGCGTGCAGATCAAAATTAAAAATAGATCCGAGCAATCGGAAACGTTGCAAGTGAAACTATATGGCGGGGAGCGGAAGGAAAACTATATTCCCACCAGCGAACTGAAAGACTATCACTTGCTTATTTCAGCGGGTTACGATGACTGGATTACGCTGGACCTGGGCTGTGAGAAACCTGATGATTACAAGGTCTACATCGTATTGGAAGGTTCAGAGAGCCTTGCGGTACACACCAATGAAGAGAACATGACTGGAGCGGTGAGTTTCTTTTATAAACCGGAAGAGCCATCCAGGCTGAAGAAGCTTAATAAGAGCATTTGCTTCAAGGGTCTGATACCATCCCAGGATATGTATAATCCCGCGAATGTCGTCAACGGCTTCTCCAGACCTTATGGTCTGCCAAACGGTTGGATTTCGGAACGTACAGAAGGACGGGAATGGTTGGAATTTGGTTTTGCAAGCCCCAAAAATCTGGATGAAATCCATCTTGTCTTCAATTCGGAGCTGAATTTGGAGCATTTTGACGATCCAATCGAGCCACTGATTCAGGATTATGATGTGACCTTAACGTTAGAGGACGGGATCAAGAGTGAAATTAAAGTCCGCGGAAATTATCTTTCGTTGAATAAACATCAGGTGAATGCACAAGGTGTAACCCATATCCGGTTTGATTTCTGTGCAACGTATGGCTCACCTTATTATGAAGTGTTTGCAGTGAAATTTTTTGCTCCTAAAAATGCGAAGTGAGGTTGGGTGAAATTGCGATGAAGGAATTTTTCCCTCGAAGAGGGCTACCTAATGTCATTCAGAAGTTGGAAAATGGGGAACCTGTGACCATCGTTTATTTTGGCGGCAGTAATACACGTTCTGAAGGATACAGAGTCATGACGGCCGATTGGCTGCGAGGGCAATATCCCCATGCCGATATCCGCGCTGTGAACGCAGGCATTGATGGGACAGGATCGGACCTCGGCTGCGCTCGTTTGCAGGCCGATGTACTGCGTCATCAGCCTGATCTCGTTTTTGTTGAATTTGTTGGCAATGATGGGGGAGTCCCCGAATCCAAGGCGCGAATCGAAGGTATTGTCCGACAGATCCGCAAGCACAGCCTATTCACCGATATCCTGTTCGTATATACGATTAAGGAGCGGGATTTGAACTTATTTCAATCCGGAGAGTACCAGAAGGGTGCACTTATGCAAGAGGAAGTTGCCGACTATTACGACATTCCTTCGATTCATCTGGGCGTGGCGGTCAGTCAATTGGTTTCAGGTGGAAAGCTCATTTTCACCTCAAGTGCAGATGTATCCATTCCCGGTGCCATTATTTTTACACATGATTCGATCCATCCAACGATTCCCGAAGGACATCAGATTTACACGGAAACCATTACCCGGTCATTTGAGAAAATGAGCGAACTTCGAGATCATGTGGGAAAAGTGGAACATCATTTGCCGCAAGACACTCTGGTTCCGGCCAATCCTTGGGAGTATGCAACCATGCTGCCACTGGATCGTCTTACTCATTTTTCCGCAGGATGGTCTTACATGACTCCCGATGATTTTGCCTTAGTGCGCGAGTATGATTGGTTGTTCCCCGGTCTGTGGCGAGCAGTTGATCCCGGTGAGACGATCATAGTGGAATTTGAGGGAACCCACATCGGCTTATTTGATATCGGGGGGCCGGATTCTGGCAGATTGAAGGTGTCGGTGGATGGAGAGGAACCGATTGTTATCGATCGGTTCACACCCTATAACGATCATAATCGAAATCAATATATTTTCTTGCCAGAACTACCGAATGGGAAACATACCGTTCGCTTCGAGATCGATCAGGAGAAGACAGACAAAGCGGCCGTGTTTGAAGCAAGTGGCAATGTAAGAAGTATCGCACATGTTCAGCAGCATCCGGATTGGTATGATCAAACGGTCATTCAGCTTGGAAAGTTGTTATTAGTGCAGCCGCCATTATAATGAATTATTTCACTTGAAACACGTTAAAACCTACATTCTATCTGACTGCAATAAGCGCCCAGGTAGATGTAGGTTTTTTACTTAAAATCGTATAAGAAATTCTTAAAATGAAAGAAATTTCACGGTGTTGAGACTGCTAAGATAAAAACGACAGAGCGGGAATAGGCAGAAGGATAAGGTTAATAGCCTTTTTACAATCATTTGAGTAAAAGGCAATCTATTATTGAAAGCGTTACCATTTTTGAGGAGAGGCTGTGAATTGTATGGTCAAAAGGAAGCTGTTTTTCTTCATCGTTTTCATGTTGACGATCGTAGTTCCTTTCAGCCTGATTGGAATAAGGACCGCTTATGCGGAGACCTTACCTTATCAGACCATTATCATCGATGACGGGAGTATTAAGATCAATGATGTTCTAACACCTGATGCGGGTAACGAGAACAATGGATTTTCGGCTCCAAATTGGACCACAAGCACAGGGGTGAAGGGGTATGATCTTTCCAGCACCAAATATACGAGTACAGCAGGCAGAACGATCACATGGAATCCACGCTTGGAAGCAGGAACAGCGAAAATTTCGTTCTATAAGCTGGATTGGGCAGATAAAGCAGATAGCAATGTGAAAATTGAAATTGTTCATAATGGGACAACAGATGTAGTCTTTATGGATCTAAGACCCTCATCTGGCGCGCCGGCGGGTTGGGTTGATTTGGGAGAGTACTATTTTTCCGGGGTTGGGGAAGAATTCGTTCAATTGACCCGGTCTACCGGCACCACGAACACGATCCTTACACGAGCTGATGCGGTCAAGTTCGAAGGAAATATTGAGCAAAAAGAGCCACATAAGACGATCATCATTGATGATGGAAGCCTCACGATTGATGATGTCGTCACTGTTGATGCAGGCAATACCAATAACGGATTCTCCGCTCCGTATTGGACCACAAGCGCGGGAGTGAAGGGATACAATAATTCCAGTTCCAAATATACGGATGCTGTAGGTAGAACGATCACATGGAATCCGCGCTTGGAAGCAGGCACGGCGAGAATATCGTTCTATAAGCTGGATTGGGGGGATAAAGCAGATAGTAATGTGAAAATTGAGATTGTTCATAACGGGATTACGGATGTGAAGTTTATGGATCTTAGACCTTCGTCGGGTCCATCGGTCGGATGGGTTGATTTGGGGGAGTATGAGTTTAGTGGGGATGATACCGAATTTGTCAGGTTGACTCGAACGCAACCTACGACGGGTACCATTATTACGCGGGCTGATGCAGTCAAATTCGAAGGAAATATCCAGCAGAAAGCCCCGCCGTTGCCCCCGCTGCGGAGCCGCACTTTAGCGAATCTCAGTTACACGGAAAAAGGCAGCATCGAAAATGATAACTATAAAGCGACCTTCTATGAGGCGACATGGGATGGGGGCAAATCCATCGTTCGGGACATGTTCTATAAGAACACGGACACTGGGAATTGGACGCCAATTAATAATGAATCGGAAAGATTGGAGGAACAATGGGTTTTATTGGACGGGAATGCGGGCAGCCGAACCAATTACTACGATACGATGAATAAGCGCTGGATTACATTTGACGGGATCTCTTTTCCAGACAGCCAAACGGCGGTATTAACCGATTCCTCACACGGCAGTGATTACGATTTACAGGTGAACTGGTCCATGGCAGGAGATAAACCCGATGTTTCCTTTGCCTTCACACCTCGCCGTGACGGCAATTATGTGATTGGATATCAGTCTTTCACAACAGAGACAGTCTCGGGCATCAACGAAGTGTTAAATGGATTCCGGTCACATGCCAAAATGGTAGGTACAGTGGAATCTACAAGCTTGAGAGAGCTGAGCGCTCCGATGAGCCTGGTTGAGAAGAATGATGGTTCGGGGAATCCATTGACGTATGGGATATTTGTACCCTCGGGGGAGCTTCCGGTTGAATTTGAACCGACGGGAGGTGTGACCAAACAACGTTTGGGCATGAGCCTTGTTAACAACGAAGGCAGCGTGCAGCCCATCCTATATGCTCCTCAATTAGGGACCTATTCTCAGATGACCGCTGAAAGCACCTATCAATTTCATATGGGGTTAATCGCGCAAAAAAGTAATCTGTATGATTCCTACACGGATATTCTTCGCAATGAGTACGATTATTCGGCATATCGTAAAAATGTATCAAATAAGTCGCTTACTGACGCGATGTTTAATATGATCGATTTGCTCAAGATTGAGCCGCAAGGAGACGACTCTGTTAATTATGTCCCGTCACCCAGCGGGTGGTGGAGCCGTGCCAAGGGTTTTATTGATATTGAAAATGAGGATAGTGTTAGAACAAGTTCGAATGCGGTTCTTCTGGGGGCTTACTATTTGACCGGGGATGACCAGCTTTATGATACGAGAGCATTGCCGTCCGTTCAGTATGGCGTATCGCGAAATGGTATCGGTTGGTCGCCGACGCAGAAGAAAGTATACGGTGTACCTTCCTTATGGAAAATGGCTACCCTGCCGTTTGATGTTTCAAGCGTAGCCGCTGTCAATCAGATGATGGGCACTTCGGCAGGAATTGGGGCGCTGGCAGAGGAAGAGTACCTTATGCGTGATCCTGACCAGAAAGACCGCGGGCCTGTCATTCAGCCTCTAATGATGTATCGTATGACGGGAGAGGCACAGTACTTGCAGGCTGCGAAGGATGCAGCCGACAACTATATTACACAACATATCGATACGCCTGCATCTGTCGATGTGAGTAAAAATGAGTTCATTTATTATTATAGTAAGCTGTGGATGGAAATTTTGGAGCTGTACGAAGAAACGCAGGACCCCAAATACTTGGATGCCGCTTACAAGGAAGCTAAACGGTATGCAACCATGTTTGTTGCTCGTCCAGTTCCTGAAGGAAACGTTACGATTCCTCAACCAGAGACATATAATTACGCGGAGTCATTCCATTGGCCGGAAAGTGGTAAATTTCAATATCCTCGGCTCAAGCTTCCCGAAGATATTGCCGGAGGCGTTCAAGCCGAGCGTTGGCTTGTTTCACCAAGCGGATTGACGTTTGAAGCAGGAAGTACAACCGGCTATTATCGGATGAATGCTCAGGAAGCACCGTTCATGCTGCGATTGTCGCTCTATACAGGGGATAAACTGTTACAGGACATTGCTCATAATGCGGTTATTGGTCGGTATTCCAGTTATCCAGGTTATTATTATAAAGGATTTGCCGTTAGCCAACTTGAACCGGACTTCCCTCTGGAAGGTCCAAGTGGTGCTACATCCATCTATTATCACCATATTCCGGGGCAGCTCGGGCAAACGATGGATTATTTGATCAGCGAACAATCCTTGAAATCGAACGGAAGCATTACATTTCCTTCCGTATTTGAAACGAATTTTTTATGGTTCAAATATCACCTCTATGGGAATAAACCAGGTCAATTTTATGGCAATTCCGACGTTTGGCTATGGATGCCGAAGGAGATCATTAAGACCAATCATCCTCAATTGAACTGGATCACAGGTGAGAGTGGAGATAAATTCTACATTGGGCTAAGCAACGCATCGTCGGAAGAAATTCAGACTCCGATTGAATTGAATGAACAGATCATTGGGTTCAACCCGGCACAAGATTATACTGTAACGATCATCCGCGACAATGGTACACCTGAGCAAACCGTTATGAGTGGCGGAATCATTCAAGCCACCGTTTCAGGCAAGGGCATCACGGCTATCATTGTAGAAGGACTTGACATTAATGTACCACTCCATCAGGTCAGAACAGCTGAACAATCGGATGCAAGCTATTTCTTTGATACTCACAGTCCAATTGATGCGGTTAAAGGCATGCTGATGGTCAAGCCCGACGAAACGGTCTATGATGCATATGTTCAGGCCAAAACAACGAAACCAGCGACAATCCATTATTCGTTGGATGGTGGCGCTACTTATACGACCATCCCAGATACGATCTATCCGATGGAATGGTCGATACGGGTGAATGATTTATCCCAAACCTTCACGTACTATGTGGAATCGGAGGGGAAACAGACCCGTAAGCGCACACTCTATCTACCGGATCAGGTAACGGAAACGCCAGTCCAGCCCGATGATGGGCAGGATCATTCATCAATCATTGTGGATAATACGGAGGCGGAGACGGAAGGCGTCTGGATAAGGGATACAACGGCTAACGACTATTACTATGATAACTATGTGTATGCCAAATCTACGACTGGTACATCGACAAGCAAAATGAGATGGCGGCCTGATCTACCGGAAAGTGTCACGTACAGTGTGTATTACAAGATTCCGCAAATCACTGCAACGAGTGAAAATTGGGCAACCAATGCTTCGTTTACCGTTTATTATAGCGGAGGCTCCGAGACGGTTACTGTTGATGAGACAATGGCGAACGGTACTTGGGTGCACCTGGGGGATTATCCGTTTGCTGCAGGTGATAGCGGGTACGTGGAACTAACGAACAAGGCCAACAAATCCAGAGTCGTAGCCGATGCAATGATGTGGGTGGACCCGAACAGGATACCGCAATTGGAGTCTGCCATAGTTCAGTCTGATCGGAACGAGCTGCAGATGACTCAAACCGCACAACTAAGCGTAACCGGTTATTTGGATAACGGTTTGATCGGTGATCTGACACAGGCTGATGTTCAGTATTTCGTTGATCGTACGGATCTGGCTGAAGTGAACAGCAGTGGGTTGTTGACTCTTCTCAATCTCGATGGGGACACGGATCACATTGAGGTATGGGCCACGGTAACGATTGACGGAGTGACCTTAACCACACCGCATTTGAACATCACGATTAAGGACCTAACGATTATCGTCGACAGTACAGATACAACAGGGTTATACACAACAGAAGGGTCTTGGAGCCAAAGTAATTTAGCCGGATACAAAATTGGGGTTAAATCCCGCTACTCAACCGTTCAAGGATCATCCGCAACGTGGAAAGGCCAGTTTCCAGAAGGGAAATATACCGTTTCCATCTACAAGCTCGTCCATACAACGGGAAATGATAATAATGTCAAAGTGGAAGTGAAGCATAAGACGGGTACCGAGGTCACCTATATGGATGCAACGGCCGGCTCATCGGGTTGGGTTAATCTGGGCACGTTTGACTTCACGGGAGACGGCAGCGAGTATGTTCGTTTAACAAGGGTTACGCCTACAACGGTAGACCCGCCAACGCTTCCTGCGGATATGATCTATACAAGGGCTGACGCAGTTATGTTCGAACGGCATTCCGATGATTCGCAGTTGCTTGCAAATGAGGCGCCAGATGAACCGATACATTCTGAACAAGACCAGTGAATATGAATGAATGGAAATGAAACAACGGTAAGTGATGTTATACAAATTATTGTAAAATAACGCTAAGAGCCGAGTGGATCAATACGATCCATTTGGCTCTTTTTGTTTAGGAGCAAGAAGGTGTGGTCACAGGAAAGGAAGCCAATAGGCCACCTTCCTCGTACCCATCAAACACTTAAGTTTGCCAAATCCAACTTTTTTGGATTCTCTTAAAAGAATTGCCGCTTACAGATTATGTTTCGTAACACTCAAAACGTTTCTCTAGACCCACACAATTCAGCAATGATACCATCATAGTCGTGCTAGAAATGAAGATTGCAGGAGGATGTCATTGTGGATCAACTAAAATACGATAATCTAAAGCTGGGGGAGCGCGGAGCCATCATTAGCATTATCGCCTACATATGTTTGACCTTATTAAAACTGATCGTTGGCAATATGGCCGGATCAGAAGCGCTTAAGGCGGATGGATTAAATAATGCTACCGATATTGTGGCCTCCATAGCTGTATTGATCGGTTTGAAGCTTGCCCAACGCCCAGCCGACAAAGACCATACATATGGTCACTGGAGAGCAGAGACCGTTGCGTCACTAGTTGCTTCTTTCATTATGATGGCAGTAGGTTTACAAGTTCTGTTTGAAGCCATCAGTTCTGTGTTCCAGGGTACACATGAATCTCCGGATATCATCGCCGCGTACACAGGTATTTTCTGCGCGGTTATTATGTATCTGGTCTATCGATATAACAAGAGACTTGCTACACGTATCAAAAGTCAGGCGGTCATGGCTGCAGCGCGAGATAATATCTCCGATGCTTGGGTGAGTATCGGTGCGGTCATTGGAATCGTGGGTTCCCAGTTCGGACTTCCATGGTTGGACCCCGTAACGGCTGTTATCGTAGGTTTCCTGATCTGCAAGACCGCTTGGGACATTTTCAAAGAAGCCACACATCATCTGACCGATGGTTTTGATGTTGAACTGATTCAGGAATACAAAAAGACGATTGCCGGAATAGACGGTGTAGAGAAGGTCAAAGATGTAAGAGCACGCAATTATGGCAATAATGCTGTCGTGGATGTTGTCATCACCGTACATGCTGAGCTGGATCTTCAACAAGCACACGATATCTGTACAGACGTGGAGAACGAGTTAATGGAGGAGCATGACGTATACACCGTTCACGTTCATGTGGAACCTGATATGTTGAAAGAATGCATATAAGATTTAGATTTTAAATGAGAAATTCAGCAAAACAAAAAACCAGTGAGCTTTAATCAATCACTGGTTTTTTTGCTGATTTCAATTGTGTTTCTGGGAAGGAATCCACGCGTTTGTTTATCCCATACCTGACTATCTCGGCAGATTGTAAGTAATCAGATTGTTATATTTATCCGCATGTTTCTGTTCGTCCAGAATGATTCCCCAGACCGTGTCTTTATATATGCCATAAGGGAGACCAAACCATATTCTCCGATACTTTTCCACGGCCGCCAATTCACCTTGAAACGCCTGTTGCAGCCCGCCTAGATAAGAAGTGACCTTCTCAACCGGCTCATTACTTACGCCCGAAATCTCCTGACCTGTCAGATCCTTGTACATTTGCCGATACATTTGATTATGTCCACGTTCATCATTACGGATGCTCGTGATGATGGCAGCCTGATTGGCATCAGGTGATAACTGAATCAGTGAATCATAGAACATCTCATCGTTTCGTTCTCCCTGCACAGCGGATTTGATTAATTCAAGTGCTTCGGCTGTTGATGTTGCCCATACCGGAGTAAAAGTGTACCTGTAACCATAAGGATATGCCACATACATTACGAATCCCTCCAAGACGAATATGAGTTAACATATGCACGTATGCCCATCCGCGTTAACCCTTAGCTGTTTTGTATGTACGCGTTTAACTTTTCAGACCGGGTTTTGATCGCTGGGTAGATGTTTCAATAACACGCCGTACCCGTAAGCCAGCACAAATGGCAGGAGATAGGACAAGAAAGTCCAAAAGATGTTCCAACCGTTAAAATAGATCACATGTCCCAGCATTTTAGCAATCCATTCTATGAATGTCAGTGATAAGGAGGCCGCAAATATGGCTGCCCATGGCTTCGCCCCTTTTACTAAAATGGCATACATCATCAGGCATCCGGCAATTGGATAGATACCGAGGTCCATAGGGAGAGCGGCAAAAGACTGGTTGCGAGTGTTCGGCAGTATGTTCCAGAAATAATTAAACCCCACGTTGTTGATACAAGCAGCAATAGCCACACCCAGTGGATAATAAATAACGAGGATTTTAACGTGTCGTCGCAAAACCCACACGCCCAACAGAATGGGAAGAATCATACCCAAAAGCAAATTTCCTAACATTTATTTTTCCTCCAAAGCTAGTTACTTCAATTATGGATTTTCATGCCTTAAATCAGTCCGTCGTTTTCTTCTCCATAAGACGATCCATTTGATCTGACAGTGCATTTAATTTTTTATCATAATGCTTGTACGTATAGTATCCAATGATTGCTTTGACCGTAAAAAAGAGTATCGCGGCAATCACAATCAATATATAATTGTGGGCAATCTGCCTCAACCAGTCGTTAACCGCATTCATCGGATTTCTCTCCTTCAACACATAGATGGTTAAGTTAGAGTACCCATCTTCATGGGAAATAATGCATGACTATACGGGAGCGAGAACGAACCCAAACGGAAATAAAATCGCCATCCCCTCTATAAAATGCTCCGCGTTTTGTTCCAAACTGATTTCATGTTCATATCATTTTTCTCATATTAACGGATCATGTTGTTTTGTTTCATTTTGTAATGCATAAGGCAACATATTTAAGGACAATTGGGTGAATACTTAAAAGAGTTCCATAATTGTCTAACACGCGAAAGGATGCTTGTATTGTACGAACATGTCATTATCTTCATCCGTAGTATCTTTGCTTTTATGCTTTTATTGGGAATTGCTCGCATATTGGGAAAACAAACGTTGTCTGATATGAACTTCCATGAATTTGTCACCGCAGTCATCATGGGAGCCATAGCTGCCAATCTAGCTTTTAACGAGAAAATAGAAGTCACACATCTGATTATTTCTCTAATTGTTTTTACCGGAACCTCTTATCTGTTATCTAAATTAAATCTGAAAAGCAGAAAAATCCGTCTACTGGCAGAAGGTTCACCTACCGTATTGATTGAAGGTGGCAAAATCCTTGAAAATAATCTCGCCAAGAATAAACTGACATTGGATTCCTTAAACCAAATGCTAAGACAGAAAGACATTTTCAATATGGAGGAAGTAGAGTACGCCTTACTCGAAGTGAATGGACAAGTTTCAGTCATGAAAAAAAACAAATATAGAACGGCTACGGTTGAGGATGTTCATAGGAAGGTAGAGTCCAAACCTGAACGCATGCCTGTGGAGTTAATTATGGACGGAACGATGTTAAGCAAGAATCTAGAACTAAATGGCATATCAGATAAGCAATTAATGCAACAGCTTGAATCGAAAAGCAAGAACATAAACGATGTATTTTATGCTGTAAAAGGAAGCGACGGCAGGATCTATATCGATTATTATGAGGATCAAATCAAACATCCCATTGATGTCGAGTGACACCATCAGAAATGAAAAAATCCCTTCTCTTCAGATGAAAGAAGAGAAGGGATGATCATAAATTACCGAATTATGCTGGAATTATTGGTGCTTGCTGAGGATATCAAATATGATCTTCGCATTATCTGTGTTGTCGATCAAACCGGCGAAGCGATGACTTGCCGGGCCGTAGGCATATACAGGAACATCCTCCCCTGTGTGTCCACCTGTGGTCCAGCCCGTAAACGAACGGCTATTAATAATGGCTTCAATGGCATTATCAATCTTCGTTACATCTGCACTTTTGGCTGCTTCTTTCACCGATTCAATCTCTTCGGCCTTTAACTCGAGTTTCAGATAACTTTTCAGTGTTTCTTCAATCGAAGCACCTTTCGCAATCTGTGCTGCCATAAAGTCTGGTGTTCGCAGTGCAGCTTTGATCGGGTCTACGAAAAAGTTGTATTCTCCGTCTTTTCCAAGCGTAAGTCCGCCCGTGGAGTGATCGGCAGTAGCCACGACAAGGGTTTCACCATCTTTTTTGGCAAAATCAATAGCTGCCTGAAATGCTGCTGCGAAATCTTCCATTTCACTCATCGCGCCAACGATATCATTATCATGTCCTGCCCAGTCGATCTGGCTGCCTTCAACCATTAGGAAGAACCCTTTATCGTTCGAACTGAGGCGATCAATCGCTGTATTGGTCATCTCAGCCAATGATGGCGTTGCAGCAGTACGATCAATCATCTTGTCCAATCCTCCATCGGCAAACAGTCCAAGAACTTGTTGATTCTTATCAGCGAGGAGAGCGGAACGATCCGTCACATAGCTGAATCCGGCCTTCTGGAACTCCTTCGTCAGGTCCCGACCCTCGCGTACAAAATTGGATTTCCCTCCACCCAGAAGTACATCCACCTTATGCTTGCCATTAATCAACTCATCATAATAATCGTCCGCAATGGCATCCATATTTTTTCGACTGATATCATGGGCACCAAATGCAGCTGGTGTGGCATGAGTGATCTCCGACGTAGCCACGAGTCCGGTGGACTTACCGTTTTCTTTGGCCTGCTCAAGTACGGTTTTGACTTCCTTCTGCTCAGGGTCAACCGCAATGGCCGCATTGTATGTTTTCACGCCCGCCGACATGGCCGTTGCTGCGGAAGCAGAATCCGTCACATTTTGTTTATCATCATCCGGATAGGTCATTTGTGCCCCAACCAGATAAGGGTCAAATACGGTTTTGTCCATGCCCTTCGTTGAAGGATCATCCTTCATATAGCGGTAGGCCGAAGTATAAGAGGTCCCCATGCCATCCCCAATGAGGAAGATGATGTTCTTGATTTGTTTTTTCTCCACACTTACAGCTTGAACGGCACTTGCTTGTCCCGCAGACAAGAGAGTAGAAGCCGATACAGCCAGAGTCAGCGCTACCGCTGGTAATACTTTTTTGGATAATTTCACAATGATTCCTCCTCATCATATCTCGAAAACAAAAATGAATGCATGAATCTATATTCATTTGTTCATCATTAAAAAGGTTAGCATTCAATTGTAAATGAAAACCAAGAATTTTGTATACCTGAGGTAAAATAAACAAAATAAGGCGATGTATTGGACAATAGGTTTCCAGCGAAAGATTCACATGATCTACAACAGACGAGATTATAAAAATATACTCATTCCACTATTTTTGAAGTATGATACAACATAAGTAGAACGCTTTCATTTTTCAGTTAAAGTAAATCATTTAAACTCAATCTCATTTCAGGAGGCTTTTCCATTGACCACATCATCTTCAAATTATAATGGGTATCTATTTGTACATTTTATTGGCGAACAACCAGATGGAGAGCAGGTTTATTTCTCCTATAGCGAGGATGGTCTTCACTGGAAGGATCTTAATGGCGGATCACCTGTGCTGTTTTCTGACCTTGGAGAAAAAGGAGTACGGGACCCGTTTCTGATTCGTTCAGTCAAGGAAAATAAATTCTATCTGATTGCTACAGATCTGCGCATCGCAAGCGGCAAAGGATGGACTCATGCCGTTAATGCCGGGAGCCGGGACGTAATTATATGGGAATCCAGCAATCTCGTGAATTGGTCATCCCCCTGGAACGTTACATTAGGAGTTGAGGGGACCGGTTGTGTCTGGGCACCCGAAGCGGTGTATGATGAAACAACAGATGAGTTTCTCGTATTTTGGGCTTCTGCAACGCAAGAGCCTCAGGAGCAAGAACGAAAGCAAAAAATATACAGCGCTCGCACAAAAGACTTTCGTACGTTCTCCGCATCGGAAAAATACATTGAGCGGGATAATCATATTATTGATACAACGATTCTTCCTTCGGGTGGTTGTTACTATCGATACTCCAAGGATGAAACAACCAAAAACATACGGGTAGAAAAAGGTGACTCTCTCGACAAAGAAGCGTTTGTTCCGCTGCAAGCCCCGATTCTGGAGGCTGTGGCAGGTGTGGAGGGACCTCAGATATTTAAATTCAATGACCGGGAAGAATGGTGCCTGATTGTTGATCGATTTGCTGAAGGCAAGGGTTATCTTCCTCTGCTGACTACAGATCTGGGAAGCGGAGAATTCCGAATCGTTCCTGATGATGATTTTGATATGGGAACGAACCAAAAGCGTCATGGAAGTGTCCTGCCCATCACAACTGAGGAGTGCAGCCGACTTCTCGCGGCTTACGGGGATGGTCATCAGGTGCTTCCTGGACAATATGCCGATCCAGATGTCGCCAAGTTTGAGGATCGTTACTATATGTATCCAACAACAGATGGCTTCGAGGGGTGGTCGGGAACACAGTTCAAGGTGTTTTCTTCTTCAGACCTGAAGCATTGGCAAGACGAAGGTGTGATCCTTGATCTGGGGACAGAGGATGTCACCTGGGCAACCGGTAATGCCTGGGCACCAGCCATTGCCACCCGCAACGGAAAGTTCTATTTCTATTTCTGTGGCAAAATGCTGAATGGAGAGAGTGCCATCGGCGTTGCTGTAGCGGATACACCGATTGGGCCATTCCTGGCCGAGCCGCAGCCTTTGATCACAATGCAGCAGTTAAGACGTCTGAGTATCACCATGGGGCAAGCTATCGACCCTTCTATCTATACTGAAACGGATGGAAAATCGTATTTGCTATTCGGGAATGGACATGCTGCCATTGTGGAGCTTGGTGACGACATGACAAGTGTCTTAGAGGACACCATGAGCAATCTCTCAGGGCTCCATGATTTTCGTGAGGCGGTAACGGTGTTGAAGCGGGGCGGACTATACCACTTTACGTGGTCCTGTGATGATACGGGCAGTGAGAACTATCATGTGAATTACGGTACGTCAGAGCAATTATACGGTCCGATCACCTATCAATACCCGATTCTGAGCAAAAATGTGGAGAAAGGCATGCTGGGCACAGGTCATCATTGTATATTTAATGAGCCCGAAACTGATCAGTACCGGATAGCCTATCACCGTTTTGTCACGCCACTCTCCAGATTTTCCTCTGGAAAGGGTTATCATCGTGAAATATGTATTGATCTGCTTCTTTTCGGCAAGGACGGATTGATTCAGCCTGTTATACTCTAACATAAGACATTCATTTGAATCGTTATTTCATAATTGATCCAATATAAACGCCTGTCAAAAACTCGCTTTTAGCAGTGTTGACAGGCGTTTTTGACAATCATATCAATAAATCATATTTTGGAGGACATATACAGGAGTTGACAGAGCTCGAACTGAGTTACGCGCCTTATTTTTCATGTCAAAGATCCCATGAATATGTTGACTTCAAATTTTTAATATTATAATATAAGCATGCACTTATGTTTAACGGAAGGAGGAAGTGACATGGATTCCATTCAAAATGCAGCAGAAAAGATTAAATTGTTGGGCGATAAAACACGTCTTACGATCCTTACACTCCTCAAAGAACGTGAATGGTGTGTGTGTGAATTTGTAGAGATTTTAGACATGTCACAACCTGGAATTAGTCAGCATTTACGCAAGCTGAAGGATCAAGGCTTGGTTAAGGAGAATAAGCGTGGCCAGTGGGTATACTACTCTTTAAATGTAGAGAATACACCTTATATTAAATCTGTCTTGGAACTGATGCCGGACACGGCAACGATTCTTAAGTCTTTGAATAAAGAGAACTTTACATCCGGATGTAATTAATTTTTAATCAATATATAAGTATATTGTTATATACAAATATAAATCAGATGGCGGAACTGAAAGGAGGGAAATATATTGTTTTCTACGCTGCTAGCGTGCATGATCTTTTTAATTACGCTAATCCTTGTCATCTGGCAGCCTAAGAACCTGTCCATTGGTTGGTCTGCTTGCGGCGGAGCAATTCTTGCTTTACTTGTGGGTGTGGTCGATCTTCATGACGTCTGGGATGTAACGCAAATCGTTTGGAATGCTACGCTTGCATTTGTCGCAATCATTCTGATTTCGTTAATTCTGGATCGTATCGGCTTTTTTGAATGGGCTGCCTTACATATGGCCAAAGCCGCTCATGGCAATGGTGTACGAATGTTTATTTACGTCTCCATCCTGGGAGCAGTGGTTTCTGCTTTCTTTGCCAATGATGGAGGTGCACTGATACTGACACCAATTGTTCTAGCCATGGTACGTGCACTGAATTTTGATGAAAAGAGAGTATTTCCATTTATTATCGCCAGCGGATTTATTGCGGATACGACTTCCTTGCCGCTGGTTGTGAGTAACCTGGTTAACATTGTGTCTGCCGATTTCTTTGGTATTACGTTTATGGAGTACGCAGGAAGAATGTTTGTTCCGAATCTGTTCTCACTGGTGGCGAGTATTAGTGTACTGTATCTCTTTTTCCGCAAGAGTATTCCCAAACGATTTGATGCGAGTGAATTAAAACCTCCGGTAACTGCCATTAAGGATATGAAGATGTTTCGGTTGTCATGGGTGGTATTAGCGGTTCTTCTCATTGGATACTTTACCAGTGAATTTCTCGGAATCCCCGTATCCTTTGTGGCAGGTATTGTCGCGATATTCTTCCTGATCATGGCTTCCCGGAGTTCTGCTGTACCGACTGCATCGGTTGTCAAAGAAGCACCTTGGGCCATCGTATTTTTCTCCATCGGCATGTATGTCGTGATTTATGGTCTACGTAATGTAGGCTTGACCGATCTGTTGGCCGTAGTCATTCAGGCTGTAGCAGATCAAGGATTGTTTGCTGCAACAATGGGTATGGGCTTTATCGCGGCAATCATTTCATCCCTGATGAACAATATGCCTACCGTGTTGATTGATGCACTTGCCATCGATGCAACGACAGCAACAGGGACTGTTCGAGAGGCGCTTATCTATGCCAATATTATTGGCTCGGACTTAGGTCCCAAGATTACCCCGATTGGTTCACTCGCGACCCTGCTCTGGCTTCATGTACTTAGCACCAAAGGTGTCAAAATATCATGGGGCACTTATTTCAAGACAGGTATCATAATCACCATTCCGACTCTGCTTATTACCCTAGTGGGTCTGTATCTGTGGTTAATCATTTTATAACTTTAAATAACAAGGAGAGATAAACATGAGTAAAAAAACACTGTACTTCCTATGCACCGGTAATTCCTGCCGGAGTCAAATGGCCGAAGGCTGGGCCAAGAAATATCTGAGTGAAGACTGGGACATCTATAGCGCAGGAATAGAGGCCCACGGTCTGAATCCAAAAGCAGTTAAAGCCATGAACGAGGTTGATCTGGATATTTCGACTCAAACCTCGGACATCATTGATTCAGAATTGTTGAACAACGCTGATTTCGTAGTCACATTGTGTGGGGATGCCGCAGATAAATGTCCAATGACGCCTCCACATGTGAAGCGGGAACACTGGGGATTTGATGATCCTGCCAAAGCGCAAGGTACAGATGAAGAGAAATGGGCCGTATTCCAAAGGGTCCGTGACCAGATCGGGGAACGTATTAAAGCATTTGCCGAAACCGGAAAATAATACAACCCTGCCTGAGCAGGATAATTGAATGAATACCGAGAGAATGCCACGATAAGTGGCATTTTTTTGTTCAAAAAAAATGAACGTTTCATTCAGAAACGGTTCTTTGACTTCCCCATAAGCCCAACATAGAGTGAAGACAAGGATGATGGTTGATTTAGTTGATTTAACTATAAAAATGAGAAGCATATTCCCCTTGACTTTCCCCTGCACGGGAAACTATATACTCGCATTATATTAATAGATTGGAGATGATATGTTGTTCAAGATCAGTGCATTTTCCAGGCTAAGTAGGGTTTCGTTAAAAACACTGCGTTATTATGACCAGATTGGCATACTTAAACCGAGAAAGGTAGATCACGACACGGGTTACCGTTACTATTCCGCAGATCAGCTTCTGGAGCTCAACCGAATCCTCATTTATAAAGAATTGGGGTTTACGTTGCCACAAATCACACAATTGCTACAGGAACATATTACATTGGAGAATATTCAAGGCATGTTTCAACTGAAAAAAAGCGAAATTCAGCAGATTATCGATACAGAACAAGCTAAACTAGTCCGAATTGAGGAACGCTTGCAGCTTATGGAGGAAGAGGGGCACGTCGAAACTGGGCAAGAAATCCGAATCAAAGAGGAAAGTGCTCGGCAGTTTCTTTTTCAGACTGGGTACGGGGGGGATGAGGATATTCCGAGTTTATTTCGTCATTTTGATCAGTCATTAACCAAAGAAATACGTCAAATGATCCAGGGGCCACAGGTTGTTTTGTGGAGAGAAATCCCCGGACAAGAGGAAAAGTTCGAATTGGAAATAGGTTATTTCTTAACTTGTGAGCTGCAATTACCTCCATATCCATTTCAACTCCGGACTCTTCCTGCAGAGCCCATGATGGCCACCATAGCTTATCGTTCCAATGCCACCTTTGCCTGCAAAGCCTGTGTTCATTTAGCTACATGGATTGAGAAAAATAACTATCAGATCAAGGAAAACGAAGCGGGTAGGGAACTATATTTACCCTTATCTCAAGAACAAGATGCACAATTCATAGAAATACAGATCCCAATACTAAATAGATAACTGAAGAAGACGGAGTGGAGTAAAGTGAAAAATAAATGGATCATATATATCTTGGCGTTAACTGTTTTTCTGATCGGAACGCTTGAGTACATCATTACAGGAGTCATTGAAATGATCGCCTCAGACTTGAGCGTGTCTACTTCCCAAGTGGGGTTACTGGTGACTGTATTCGCTCTGTCAGCCGCCATTATTGCCCCGATTCTCATTGCAATTACAATAAATATGGATCGCAAGAAGTTACTGTTGTCCACCCTCAGTGTGTTTATTGCCAGTAACGGGCTCATGCTTTTTAACCTTTCTTACGAAACTTTACTATGGGTACGAATAGTTCAAGGGGCTAGCGGAGGCATGGTTACTGTAGTAGCGATGGCCGTATCTACACGAATGGTTGAAAAAGAAAAGCGGGGCAATGCCATCGGCATCATTTTGATGGGGCTAAGCAGTTCGTTAGTGCTCGGTGTCCCAGTGGGTACATTTTTTAGTGAAAGGTTTGGATGGAGAGTTCTATTTGTATTGATTGGATTGTTAAGTGTTCTTCCATTACTTATTATCAACAAAAAGGTTCCGGTAATCAAAGAGGAAGAAAAGATCACCCTCAGAATGCAGCTCTCCATTTTAAAAAATCCACTCATTCTGACGGCCTTGCTTATTACGTTATTGTATATCGGCGGCTATTCAACACTGTTCACGTATATCACGCCGTTCTTGCAAGCTACATCCACACTTACCATGACCGAGATCAGCGGTGTTCTGTTTCTCGCGGGAATTTGCAGCTTTGTCGGATCAAAAGTGGGCGGACAATTGGCAGATGCAAAGGGATCAAAGTTTACAATTGGTCTAGGCCTTCTGTTACAAGGCGTAACTCTTCTTTTGTTTGCTCTAGCTGGAGTTAATCTTGTGATGTTAATCTTGGTTTTAATGATTTTTATGTTAGCCACGTGGAGCATATCTCCGGCCCAGCAACTATATCTGGTTACACTGGCACCTCGTAATCCTGATATTGCCCTTAGCGTCAATACGTCGTTTATCCAATTTGGTTTTGCACTGGGATCTGGATTAGGCGGGATTGTGATCAGTCGTACATCAGTCCTGTACTTAAATTGGTTGGGTTTTGGAGCTGTAGGCATTGCTTTACTTCTTGTCATATTACTATTTAAGAACTTGAGAAGCAGGACGGAAACAACAGATCCAGTGTAATTTCAGGATGGTAATTGTTGCTTCTAAAGTACTTGGCTTTATTGAGATGCAATCATCGATTATATCTAAAATTAAAAAGATCTCTTCAGCATTCACTGCATAAGAGATCTTTTAGGTGTATGACAAAGTTATAATGAGAATCATAGTACATCATCATGGCCGAATAGAGCATGAGTTTATTAGCCAATTGCTGCTGTTTGTTCATCAATATCAAATTAAATGAGAGCGGAGATTATTATGCGAGAATATATCATCGGAATTGACTTGGGTGGAACCAAAATTAAGTCCTCCATTTTCACCCTGGAGTTTCAAAAAATTCACGAAAGAAGCGACCCTACAGAGGCGGTAAAAGGACCGCTCCATGTATTAAACCGAATTGTACACATTATCCAAGAAATGCTGTCTTCTGAGGGGATTGAGCCAGCTTCTATTCTGTGCATGGGTATGGGCATTCCTGGATTATTAGATCCGGAGCAGGGACTATCCATATTTTCACCTAATTTTCCAGACTGGGAAAACATTCATGTCGTGAACTATATGAAAAAACATTTTGAATTTCCTGTTTACATCGACAATGATGTTCGGGTAAATCTGTATGGTGAATGGCAGTTTGGCGCAGGCACAGACTATAAAAACCTGATATTGATAACGTTAGGCACAGGTCTGGGATCTGGTATCGTCAATGACGGAAAGGTTATTTACGGTACTACATCGAGTGCGGGTGAAATAGGTCATATGAATATGTACCGGGAGGGTCGGCCTTGTCGTTGTGGAAGTTCGGGCTGTCTGGGGAGATACGTGTCTGCGGTAGGAATCGTCAAAACGCTCACAGACAAGCTTGAGGAAGGCCGATCAAGTATGATTCTGGAATGGGTAGGAGAGGATTGGACGACAATGACTGCACATATGATCTCGGAAGCATATGATCTTGGCGATTCACTTGCAATTGAAGTTATGCATGAGACAGGTAAGATTCTCGGATTTGGTCTATCCAATGTAATCAATCTGTTCAATCCTGAAATGATTATTATTGGCGGAGGAATGTCGGCAGCCGGTGATCGATTGCTAAATACAGTGCGCAACACTGTTGAGAAACATGCGCTAAAGCTTTCATCCCATGCATGTAAAATAGTGCAAGCGAAATTAGGCGGGCAAGCAGGGATGATTGGTGCGGCTGCATATGCCAAAAACAAGATGTCATTATAAAGTATCACAATATGATAATAGATCAATTATGCTTGAGAATATGTCATTGCATTATACAGGCTAAAACCTTAACTTAAAATGACAGCAGAGAACGCTAACAAACTCGTTGACGTATACCTTTTGGATGGCTAAAAAGTTAAGTGTAACTGCCCATTGGACAGAGCGAGAGAGTGAGATTTATCTCTCATTCTGTTATGTCAGCCGAGTTCTTTATGTCGTTTATGAATCGCTTGGGTGATACACCCGTCATTTGTTTGAATTGCCTGCAAAAATGCTCGACATTACGATACCCGCACCTGTCGGCGATCTCTGCAACCGTATATTGATGATGTCTGAGGTACTCTTTAGCTAACCGAATTCGGCTATGAATTACATCCTCCATACACGACACCCCAAAGGAGTTCTTATATACAAGCTGTAAGTATCCCGGACTAATATTCATGGTTTTGGCCATGGCAGCAACTGTCCATGGGTGACTCGGATTATTGTGAATCTCTGTTCGAAGCTTCATCAGAGGATAATGCTGCGGGCCAATACTCTCTTGAACGCAAGACTCCAACAGCTTGTTGAACAGCGTTCGTAGTAAATAATCTATCGTTGATTCTCGGTTGTTTTTCTGGAAAGAATGCTCAGCAACAAGTAATTGAAACAGCTTGTGACAAAATTCAGGATCATCTAATGGAAATGGTTCGCCCTTCGGTAGGGAAGTTTCGGTTACATACATCTCATCACTTTCGAAACGAATCCAATCATTCACATATTGCTCCGTACAAGAGCGATAATATATTTTCTGATGAGGTGGATAGAGAACGGCACAATGAGGTGGATAATCTATCAATTTCCCGCCCACCCAGAACTGTGCAGGAGTCTGCGTAACAACTAACAGCCAGCAATCATGTCCTTCTGGAATATCAAACACAAACGGATGGTTATGGGCAGCATCATATTCGACGTAAAAAATCGTATTCATTGTTCTTCACCTTTACCATGCAGGTTATGGAATAAATAGAGACACTTATGGAACATTGTAGTTGTTCTCTATTATACGAAAGTAATCGTAAGTGTAATAGATGGTCTATCAATTTATATAAGGAGAGTGCATTGAATGAATAAACAAGGTTTGAATCCATACCTTCCATCCTGGGAATATGTCCCCGACGGCGAGCCTTATGTATTCAATGAACGAGTGTATGTGTATGGTTCACATGACCGTTTTAACGGACATGCCTTCTGTCTGAACGATTATGTATGCTGGTCTGCACCCGTGAATGACCTTGGGGATTGGCGAAATGAAGGGGTAATCTACCAAAAAACTGATGACCCCCTTAATCCAAATGGTCATATGTGCCTGTATGCGCCAGATGTTACGCGGGGTCCCGATGGACGGTATTATCTGTATTATGTGTTAGACAAGGTACCCGTTGTTTCGGTGGCTGTATGTGATACACCTGCTGGCAAATATGAATTCTATGGGTATGTACAATATGCTGACGGCACTCGTCTCGGCGAAAGAGATGGGGATGAGCCGCAGTTCGATCCCGGCGTGATGACTGAAGGACCGCATACCTATCTGTATACCGGTTTTTGTGCACCTGGAGACCCATCAAGACATGGCGCGATGGCCACGATGTTAGGTTCAGATATGCTGACGATTTTGGAAGAACCCGTATTCGTAGCACCGAGCGAACCTTACAGTAAGGGCAGCGGTTATGAGGGCCATGAATTTTTTGAAGCACCTTCCATACGCAAGAGAGGGGATACCTACTACCTGGTATATTCCTCTATCGTTATGCATGAATTATGTTATGCCACCAGTCTGTTTCCAAATAGAGGATTTACATATCAGGGCGTCATCGTAAGCAACTGTGATCTCCATATCGACTCCTACAAACCTGCTGACAAACCCATGAATTATGGAGGCAATAACCATGGCAGCATTGTAGAGATCAACGGAGACTGGTATGTTTTCTATCACCGTCATACCAATGGTGACGCATTCAACCGCCAGGGCTGTATTGAGAAGATATCATTTGAAGAGGACGGCAGCATTCCTCAGGTGGAAATGACCTCCTGCGGCTCAAACGGTAGACCGTTGGAGGGAAGAGGCGAGTACCCTGCGTATCTTGCATGCAATCTTTTTACCCGAGAGGATCAAAGGTATACTGGGGGTTTCGGGGCAGGAGCCTGGCTGGACAGCCGATTTCCGAAGATCACCCAGGATGGAAGAGATGGTGATGAAGAGATCGGTTATATTGCCAATATGGTTGAATCTGCAACGGCAGGGTTTAAGTATTTTGATTGCAAAGGGATTCGCCAGGTCTCAATCAAGGTGCGTGGATATTGTAACGGGGTATTCGAGGTCAAAACAGCATGGGACGGTCCTGCACTGGGTACAATACCGGTACATTTCACTAATCATTGGAAACCCTATACAGCCGAGATTAATATTCCGGATGGTATACAGGCGTTGTATTTTACATATCGGGGTTCGGGAAGTGCGAGCCTCGCTGCATTTATTTTAGCGTAAAAGTTACAACAGAACATCGAATACCTGAGAAAGATAGAGCAGCTTCTGGACATCCAGCAGCTGCTTTTTGTATTGGTTAGCTTCATGCGGCTCAGAGATTGCTGCATCTCAGGCATCTGAATGTGTGGCTTCACCATTCTGCTGCGAATGACTGCGAAATTCACTTGGCGCGGTGCCTGTCCACCGCTTGAACTGGCGGCTGAAATGCGCATTGGTCTTATACCCCAGCATCATCGCAATATGGTCTATGTTCAGGTCCGTTTGTTTTAACAAGCGCTGCGCTTCGTTCAGAAGGGTTTCCGATAGAAACTTACGCGGAGCGATGCCGTATACCTGCCGAAAAATACGATTAACCTGTGACGGGCTAATGCTCAGCGACTTGGCAATATCTTGAATCCAGGTTCGCTCGCTCTCCTGAATTTCCCCATGAAGATGGATATATCTCACCGAATCCTCAATGTGCTCAGCAATCTGATGGGCAATGGTTTCTTTTCTCGACAACGTAACGGATGCTTGCTGAGATAATTGTCCGACCAGGGAACCGAGCAGTTCGAACACAGCGGCATGTACCTTCATCTGTTTGGAAGAGGATAGCGAACTCGACAAATGCTCTGTGGCCAGATTATACAAGGTAGACAGGGAAGAGGACAGCCCCAGAGCCAAATTCGAATTTGCCGGATAATAGATGTCTTTGCAACGGTTGAGTTCTCTGCAAAAGGACGTATCCTGTACACTGAAATGCACGGAAAAGTATGTGAACCCCTCCGGTCCGGCACCCGTACAGGAATGGGTCATACCAGGGCGAATGAACAGAAGATCGCCTACAGTCTGACTGTATAACTGTCCGTTAACAACCATATTCATCTGGCCGTCCATCATCCAGTGCACTTCATACATTGAATGCTCATGAGATGGATACGTCCAGGTTGAATCCACTTTTCTTGCATGTAGCCCCAATAATTGAAAAGACATGCGAACATCAGGCAAACGACCCAAATACACGGCTTCCGAAAGCTTGGCCACAGCACCCCAACCTCCTTATCCTTCTATACTCAAAATCTTATCATTTCGTTGATATCCACTGAACTGAGAATACACACAGGGACGAGAGATGAGTACATCATCCTTGGTTCATCTAATCTAGATTTATCTTAACAGAAAAAAAATGCGTGAAAAGGGTAATTCGTTGGAGTGATTAGAACATCGTCACGAAACCTGGCTGGTGCTAAGGTAATATTATCAACCCAATAGGGAGAATGGGGGCAAGCTTGAATGCGAATTATTCGATTTCTGGACGGGCAACAAAAGTGGCTGGCAGCCGTTACGGATGATGAAAAAGCCTATCGTTTGCCGCAAGCCGATTTTATGACTTTGATCCATCAAGCAAAAGAACAAGGGATATCACCTGTTCAACTTGTTGAAAGCGCTTTTAAACCATTAAACAAGCTGACGGATGATTGGACTACCTTACACCTGATCACACCAGTGGATGCCCCGGAAGTATGGGCGGCAGGTGTTACGTATCAACGAAGCAGGGAAGCGAGAAATTATGAAGCGACGGATGGAAAAATGGATGCAACGACCTTTTACGATAAGGTATACGATGCGGAAAGACCCGAAATCTTCTTTAAATCCACGGCAGCACGAACGGTAGGTCCGAATGATGCCGTCACGCTCCGAAGCGACTCCACGTGGCAGATCCCGGAGCCTGAGCTTGGATTGGTGCTTGCGGGTGACGGAAGTATTGTAGGATACATTGCCGGTAATGACATGAGCTGCCGTGATATTGAAGGGGAGAATCCGCTGTATCTGCCACAAGCCAAAATGTGGCGCAACTCCTGCTCCATCGGTCCGGCTATCCGATTGGCAGAAACGGTGCAGAATCCCTACGCATTCAGCATTGTCTGCGAAATTTATCGCGCAGGTGAACTGGTTGTTAAGAGCGAGGCAAACACAAGTGAATTAAACCGTAAGCTGGATGAATTGGTCTCTTTTTTAGCAAGGGACAATGATTTGTTTGACGGTACGGTTCTTTTGACAGGTACAAGTATCGTTCCCCCTAATGAATTTACACTTGAACCCGGAGACCGGATTGAAATATCCATTAGTGATATCGGGACACTCGTGAATTCTGTTATTTCAAACTAATCTATAAGGAGGATAAGGCTATGACCGCATTTCAAGTGGAGCAGACGTACAACAATTATATTAACGGAGAATGGGTGAAGGCCACATCTGGTGAGACCGAACCGAGCATCAATCCTGCGAATCGGAAGGAAGTTGTCGGCTATGTACCCACTTCCGGCGTAGAGGATTTGAACCGGGCTGTCGCAGCGGCGAAGGAAGCAGCAAAAAAATGGCGGAGATTATCGGGTGCAGAACGCGGCAACTATCTATTTCAGGCAGCAAATGTGCTGGAACGTCGGGCCGATGAAGTTGCAGAGGCGATGACCAGGGAAATGGGCAAAACACTTCCTGAAGCCAAAGGAGAGACGATGCGCGGTGTAGCGATCTTAAGGTATTACGCCGGAGAAGGCATGCGAAAAACAGGAGACGTTATCCCCTCGACAGACAGTGAAGCGCTGATGTTTACGACTCGTGTACCCCTTGGCGTAGTAGGAGTTATTGCCCCTTGGAATTTCCCTGTAGCCATTCCGATTTGGAAAATGGCTCCGGCCTTAATCTATGGCAATACAGTTGTGTTGAAGCCGGCTCAGGAAACTGCGGTCACTGCGGCTAAAGTCATGGAATGTTTTGAAGAGGCGGGTATCCCGGCAGGCGTTATTAATCTGATTTGCGGCAGAGGCTCAGTGATCGGTTCAGCACTTGCCGAGCATCCGGATGTGGGAGGAATAACGTTCACGGGTTCCAATGAAGTGGGGAAACGGGTCGGTGCTGCAGCGCTAGCACGTGGGGCCAAGTATCAACTCGAGATGGGTGGCAAAAACCCGATCATCATTGCAGCTGACGCTGACCTGGATTTGGCTGTCGAAGCCACCATCAGTGGTGGATTGAAATCAACAGGGCAAAAATGTACAGCTACCAGTAAGGTCATCATTGAACGAAACGTATACGATGCCTTTAAAGAAAAACTGCTCTCGCAAATCCAAGAAATCCGGCTGGGTGACGGCATGTCTGCTGGAAGCTGGATGGGGCCATGTGCGAGTGAAGGACAACTCAATACGGTGCTGAGTTATATCCAAAAAGGTCAGGATGAAGGTGCCGTTCTGCTTGCTGGCGGAAAAAGAGGAGACGGTCCCGGACTGGAAGAGGGATTCTATGTGCAACCGACTGTATTTGAAGGGGTCGAATCCCATATGTCCATTGCCCGGGAAGAAATCTTCGGTCCGGTTCTGGCCTTAATTGCAGTAGATTCCCTGGAGGAAGCGATTGAAGCGGCGAATGACAGCGACTACGGCTTAAGTGCTTCCATCTATACTCAGAACGTAGGGGCGATGCTGTCCTTCATCCGGGACATGGATGCAGGACTTGTCAGAATTAATGCAGAAACGGCCGGCGTAGAGCTGCAAGCTCCGTTCGGTGGAATGAAGATGTCAAGTTCACATTCCAGAGAACAGGGGCAAGCGGCTATCGAGTTTTTCACCGCCATCAAAACGGTCTTCGTGAAGTCATAAACTGTGGGGGGCTATCATGCACGAACAGATTACGTCGATTATGGGGGAGAAGGAAGCCAACTGCTTCGATATCATAGCACATGCTCCAGGAGCTGCCGGACGTCTGCCATTAACGGATGATTTACTGCGAAATGCTCCAAGTGGCGACTTGTTCGGCATGTCCCAGAATGTTGGAATGGGATGGAAACCTGGGGAATTGAACGGAAAACAATTTCTGATCTTAAGTACACAAGGCGGCATTCGCAACGAGGATGGTAGTCCCACAGCCCTCGGTTACCATACGGGTCACTGGGAGGTCGGTCTACTGATGAAAGCTGCCGCAGAAGAACTGTCAAGCCGAGGAGGAATCCCGTTTGCCGGCTATGTCAGTGATCCGTGTGACGGCAGATCACAGGGAACGACCGGCATGTTCGACTCGCTTCCTTACCGGAACGATGCTGCCATGGTATTTCGCAGACTGATTCGCTCGCTGCCGACACGTAAAGGGGTGCTGGGTGTCGCTACTTGTGACAAAGGTCTTCCGGCAATGATGCTCGCGCTTGCCGGTATGCCTCAATTGCCTGGTGTAATTGTTCCCGGTGGCGTCACGCTTCCACCTACCGATGGAGAGGACGCCGGTAAAATTCAGACCATCGGTGCACGATACGTCAGCGGGGAACTTTCGCTCGAAATGGCGTCGGATTTAGGATGCCGCGCGTGCGCTACGCCGGGAGGAGGCTGCCAGTTTCTAGGTACCGCCGCAACAGCCCAGGTCGTAGCAGAGGCCATGGGTATGACAGTACCACATGCCGCGCTTGCACCTTCCGGGCAGCCCGTCTGGATTGAAATGGCGCGCCAATCGTCACGCGCACTCATCCATATGGAGTCTCAGGGAATGAGGATGGCAGACATCGTCACGGATGCATCCATTCGCAATGCCATGACCGTGCACGCTGCGTTTGGCGGATCGACCAATCTGCTTCTTCACATACCGGCGATAGCCCATTCGGCTGGTTTAACCGTGCCTACGGTACAGGATTGGATACAAGTCAACAAGAATGTTCCAAGACTGGTTAGTGCCCTGCCTAACGGTCCGATCTTTTACCCGACCATTCGCGTCTTTCAGGCCGGAGGTGTACCAGAGGTTATGCTTCACCTCAGACAGCTTGGTCTGTTGGATGAGTCTGTACCAACGGTTACAGGTACGTCATTGGGGCAGGTGCTGGATTGGTGGGAATCGTCGGAACGCCGCCATCTCATGCGGAAGCAGTTGAAAGAGCAGGACGGCATCGATCCGGACAGTGTCATCATGAGTGTAGAACACGCCCAGCAGCTTGGCATCTCTTCGACCGTAACATTTCCAACCGGAAACATCGCTCCGGAAGGTTCTGTCATCAAATCCACCTCTATTGATCCTGCTGTGCTGGATGAGAATGGCGTGTACCGTCATCGTGGCAGAGCCAAGGTATTTACCACCGAACGCGAGGCGATCCGTGCGATTAAGACCGGAGGTATCTCGGCTGGGGATGTGGTCGTGCTGCTCGGACGAGGTCCATCCGGAACCGGAATGGAGGAGACGTACCAGCTAACCTCTGCGCTTAAGCATTTGTCTTTTGGCAAATACGTGTCACTGATTACGGATGCCCGGTTCTCCGGTGTTTCCACCGGTGCGTGTATTGGTCATGTTGGCCCCGAAGCGCTGGCAGGCGGACCAATTGGCAAGCTGCGGAACGGAGACCTGATTGACATCGTGGTGGATCGGAACACGCTGGAGGGCAGCATTAACTTTGTCGGAGAAGGAGAGATTGAGGTTTCGCCGGAAGAAGGTGCTCTCATCCTGGCACAAAGGACCTTCCATCCGGATATGCGGCCTGATGAAGCTTTGCCGGACGATACAAAGCTCTGGGCTGCGCTGCAATCTGTCAGCGGCGGAACATGGAGAGGCAATGTATACGATGTAGAGCGAATTGTAACTGCTCTGGAAGCCGGCAAAAAAGCGCTGGGCTGGTACTGATTTCTACCTTTCGTGTATCTGCTGTTGTACAGATTATCACTTTCATACCGGAGGTTTCTTCCATGAACAGTATCAAGAAAATGATCACCAATCCCATCCTCCCCGGATTTCATCCAGATCCGTCCATATGCCGGGCGGGAGAAGATTATTATATCGCCACGTCCACCTTCGAATGGTTCCCCGGTGTACGCATACACCATTCGCGAGATCTGGTTCATTGGCGACCAATCGCTTCACCGCTGACTCGTGCAACGCAGTTGAACATGGAGGGCAACATTAACTCCGGAGGTGTATGGGCACCATGTCTCAGTTATGACAACGGCGTGTTTTACCTGATCTATACCGATGTCAAAAGCCGGGTAGGCGCCTTTAAAGACACTCACAATTACCTTGTGACAGCAACCGATATTGAAGGGCCTTGGTCCGAACCGATATATCTCAACAGTAGCGGTTTTGATCCTTCCCTGTTTCATGATGAGGACGGACGGAAGTGGCTGGTCAATATGATATGGGATCACCGCAAGGGCAAAAACCGGTTTGCAGGCATCGTTCTGCAGGAGTATTCGGTTGGGGAGCAAAAGCTGGTCGGGCCAGCCAAGAACATTTTTGAAGGAACCGCTTTAGGATTAACCGAAGCACCTCATCTGTATAAACACAAGGACTATTATTATCTCATTACGGCTGAAGGGGGAACCGGTTATGAGCATGCGGTTACAGTAGCACGTTCCCGGACACTACAAGGCCCTTACGAGGTTGATCCTGCCAATCCGATCCTTACTTCATATGGCAGAACGGATTTGGCTCTGCAGAAGGCAGGCCACGGCAGTCTTGTTGAAACACATACCGGCGAATGGTACATGGCTCATCTGGTTGGACGACCTGTTCATCAAAAGTATTGTATTCTTGGACGTGAGACCGCACTTCAGCCGTGTACGTGGAGCGAGGACGGCTGGCTGAGGCTTGCGAGCGGTAACCGGTATCCCGAGGTCCAGGTCATTGCACCGAAGATTACGGCACATCCGTTTGAACCGTTAGCTGAAATGGATCATTTTGATCAAACCGAGCTTCGGAATGACTGGAATACTCTTCGCATTCCACCCGACCCGACTTGGCTCAGCTTGTCGGAACGTCCCGGTTACTTGCGCTTGCACGGTATGGAGTCGATGAGTTCAACGCATAGGCAAAGCATGATCGCGCGAAGATTGCAAACGTTTGAGTGTGAAGCCGAAACAGTTCTGGAATTTGCGCCGGATCATCCACAGCAGATGGCAGGATTGATTTTGTACTACGATACCAAGGACTATCTCTATTTACGTGTAACTTATCATGAAGAAAAGGGGCTGTGCTTGGGAATTATTCAGTCCAAGTACGGGGTGTATGACGAACTGTTGGAGGATATTCCGCTAGAGTCGGTGAATACGCTTCGCTTAAAAGTAGTGGTTGATTATGATCGCGCCCGCTTTTACTATGCGTTAAATAAGGATTCATCCTGGAATCATGTAGGCGAGTGGGTTGATATCACACATCTGTGCGATGAATCTCCGGAGTATATTCGGTTTACGGGAACCTACATCGGACTTTGTGTGCAGGATCTCGGTGGAACTCGAAAACATGCCGATTTTGATTACTTTGTGTATAGAGAAACAAAGCATGAAGTGAATGCATTAAGCCATATAGATTCTGCGGACGGTGTGTCTGGGAGTTATCAATAAATTAGAATATTGTTTAATATTCCCTAAATGTTATAAGGTGGACTCGTGATAAAATATTTCTATTCGTATAAAGCAGCGCCCCCTTCACAAGGGGGCGCTGCTTTATACGAATAGGGATGAATAACTATATAATAATATGATATTATGTTTGGCGGTAACAGGTCGAATATAATAGTTGGAGGCGTATTATGAAATTGTATAAAGTTATTGAACCCCATAATTCAAACTATCCCGATCCCATCGTTTTAGCTAAAGGAGATACGGTCCTATATGGGAGAGAAGATACTGAATTCCCCAACTGGATTTTCTGTGAATCCGTGCAGTCTAAAAAAAGCGGCTGGGTACCGAAGCAAATATTAAGCACTCCCAATGCAGAACAGATCGCGACGGCATTATCAGACTATTCTGCACACGAATTAACCGTAAAACCCGGTATCATCGTTACAAAAGAATTTGAACTAAATGAATGGAGTTTTGTTCATACCGCAGAGGGTGAAAAGGGCTGGTTACCAAATAAGGTATTGACTCCATCGGAATAAATAAGGAAATTGAAACAGAATCAATGAGCACATCTGAACAAATTCCGGTCGTGACATGTACGCGATATCCAGTGTATACCCGTCAGGTAAAACCAGGCTGGCGTCGGCACCTTGCAGATACTGAAAATCACGAATGGTTTCAGGGCTTAAGGAATCGCGACATGCTTCACGGTTCTCCGGTGTCGGTAAGTGCCAGTACGTCTCCCAGGCTCCCCATGCGTCACTAAATCCCTCCATATATGCATTCCCATTCTGACTAATGATAGCTTAAACCTTTTCCGGATGAGCAACGGCCAATCTATTCCCCACAGGTGCACCGTAATCAAATACATATAGTACATACTTATTGAGAGATAGGGCTTGAGTAAAACCTTCAATCACCTGGAACAGGTTCTCAAATGTAAAGTTGAATGGAAACCCATGTAATAACAATATAACTGGACCATCCTTGGAACCAGCTTCATGGTAAAAACATCGACCTCTCCAACTTTTTGCCGCTGATAACTAATTCAGTTGTTATCTAAGGCAGACATATCGTTCATCGTGATTTTCAAATCAACCTACTCGAGATCATGAATCAAACGTCTCACCCACATAATGAAACGAGTGAATATGAGTTTTGGTCAGTTCGATCACATTCTTGATAAAAACATCACGTGATTCATGATATCCGCTTAATATCCAATTGTTCAATAGTCCAAAAAAACCGTAGGCGGTATAGTACTTGAAATAGTCCATGTTCACCGGGGAGTTATTGATCGTTTCAAAGACAAACTGTTCCTGATAGATTTTGAGTATAGTTTGGGGGAAACCTGTATGTAGACCGGGTAACGTGTCATCGTATTGAATCAGTTCGAAGAAGTCTCGGTTTTCATAGATATAATCCACGATTTGAAAAGATTCGGCATCCAGCTTGTTCGTTGAAACTTTTTGACCGTGCCAATAGGGCCTACCTACTGCCCCTCTTAATCCTTGAAGTGTTGTACTCAGCAATTCTTCAGCGAGAAGATATTTGTCCTGGTAGTGTAAATAAAACGTGCTGCGATTGTAACCCGCCTGATCAACGATGTCCTTGACAGACACACCATGGAATCCTTTTTTCTTAATGAGCTGAATCAGAGCGGTTTTTAGGTGCTCCTTGGTTCGATTACGATGTTGAGCAGTCACAATAAGTTCATTATTCATTCAAAAAAACTCCTATAAATATAGACATATTTTTATGAAGTGTCTACGAGGTAGACACTTGGTCATATCTTAATGATTGGAATGTTACAATTTTAAGCATAGAATTAGTTTTGTAAACATCATATAGCACTATTTATATAGGCGCTATTCAAAATATTATACTGGGGGATTTATTCATGGGCAAACTACAGGATAAAGTAGCAATTATTACAGGAGGAGCATCCGGAATCGGCGCAGCAACAGCTCGCCTGTTCGTTTCCGAGGGAGCCAAAGTGGTTTTGGTCGATCTGAATGAAGAAAAAGGCAAGGCGTTCGAACAGGAACTGAAAGCGCTTAATGCGGAAGCTCTCTTTATCAAAGCAAACATCACGAGTGAAGAAGAGGTTTCCGAGATGTTCAAACAAACCGTCCAAGCCTTCGGTCAAGTGGATATCGTATTCAACAATGCAGGAATTGGACGTGTTCATCCTACACATGAGCTTGACTACGCCGAATGGCGTAATACGGTCAATGTTGATCTGGACGGCGTTTTCTTGGTCGCTCGTGAATCAATTCGCGAAATGCTGAAAATTGGCGGCGGCACAATCGTCAACACGGCATCCATGTACGGATGGGTTGGTTCTCCTGGTTCAGCAGCTTACAATGCAGCTAAAGGTGGCGTTGTGAATCTGACTCGTTCCCTCGCGCTGGAGTATGCTGAGCAGAATATTCGGGTGAACTCTCTTTGCCCAGGCTTCATCGATACACCGATTATCCCGGAAGAGAGCAAACAAGCACTTGCTGCATTAACACCGATGAAACGTCTTGGTCAAGCAGAAGAGATGGCGAAAGCTGTTCTGTTCCTGGCTAGTGACGATTCTTCATACATGACAGGTAATAGCCTGATCATAGATGGAGGATACACTGCACAATAAGTGTAGCAATTGTCAAAGCACACAAGAAAGAACATAGTTCCATTAAAAGTCGCTAATCTAGCGGCTTTTTTTATTTTATTGGTATAAGAGCAGTTCCCGAGCCAATGACAACTAGCAAATAGCCAGTTTAGCTACTCATAATAGATGGCCTCATAAGGAAACTCCAACTTATTCAAGCGATATTCTTTGGGTGACATGGACATATATTGCCGAAAAACTTTGCCGAAATAGCTTGGGCTCTCAAAGCCGCATTGTTGACCAATTTGGGAAATCGGAAGTTCCGTTGTGCGGAGAAGTCTAACTGCCACCTCAATGCGTCTGTCTTTGAGATAGGCGAGCGGTGATGTTTTCTCCGATCTCTGAAATAACCTGCACAAGTAGTGTTTATTGATATCGCAATGGCTTGCGAGCAGATCCAGCGTCAATGGAGAAGCATAATTCTCCCGGATGAACTTTTTACATTTCTCGATTGTTGTTATGGAAAGGGCACCAATATCCCTCTCCGCATCCCGACTCGTCTGCACCAAGATTAGCAACCAGCGGTAGATTTGCATAGACAAACGATACTTGTCGGTGACTTTATCCTGATGAATCAAATGGATGATTTGCCATAACTCTTGAATCAAGGGAGAATCTGCGTTTCGTCGAATGACATGTCCCTCATTATCATGAATCATATCCCAAATTCGGTTGGCTTCATCCCCGCGAATGTTAATCCATATAAATTCCCATGGTTCGTTGTTCTCTTGTTTATAGTAATAGCAATGTTCTCCGGAGATTTTAACAAGCAGGGCATGTCCCTTGGGTAAAGGAATCGTTTGATTATCAATATCCAGATAACCCTGACCATTAAGTGTGTATTGAAAAACAACATGTCCCGGGTCCGGTCTATCATCACTGGGACAACGATATTCCTCGCTCGAAACGATCTGCCATCCAATAGAGTCCAGTGTCATGATTGATGTATCGTCATTACGAAAAGCGTAAGATACCGTATGAACCATACGTGAATCTCCTTCCTGAAAAAGTCAATTATTTTATATAATACGTCACATTTTTTAGATTGTCTGTCTTTTTTTAGACCTGTAAGATAAATGTAAGCGGTAACATAAAGAGGAGGTGGCTATAAATTGTGTTCCTATGACAACAAGCAGGGCAGGATCGAACTGTTGATTCTAAAAATGAATTTTTAGATAAGGAGGCGTTAATCGAATGATCCGAAGAACTGTTTCCATCCAGAAATCGATGTTTGTATTTTTTTTAGCACTCCTTATGGTTATTTCTCTGGCTGTTCCTCCAGCACCGATGCGTGCAGAGTCTTCTTCAAACAGCCTGCCGGGTCGCCAAGCAGAATACCTGAACCGGGGGTTGGTTGCGGTTCTTGTAGACAACGGTGTTTTTCTGAGCTGGAGGTATTTAAACAACGACCCAGATGATATCGCTTTCAATATATATAAAAACGGAACCAAAGTGAATACGTCGCCCATAAGCGACGTGACCAACTATGTGGACACCACGGGTTTCGACAGCTCGCAATATCAGATTTCCACTGTTGTTTCAGGCAAGGAGCAGATGCAGCCGGAGGTTGTATCTGTCTGGCATAACGATTATCTGCCTATTCCGCTGGATAAACCGGCCGACGGACGGACCAAGGACGGCGGAACCTACTCCTATTATGCAGGTGATGCTTCCGTAGCTGACTTGGATGGGGATGGCGAATATGAAATCGTCTTCTTGTGGAGTCCGAGTAACTCCAAGGACAATTCGCAGGCCGGTTATACGGGCAACGTCTATATCGATGCCATCAAACTGGATGGCACGAAGCTGTGGAGGATTGACCTGGGCTTAAACATCCGTGCCGGAGCGCACTACACACAGTTAATGGTGTATGACCTGGATGGCAACGGAAAGGCCGAGGTTGTTGTTAAGACAGCGGACGGCACGAAGGACGGCCAAGGCACAGTTATTGGTGACGGGACGAAGGATTATCGAAATGACGGCGGATACATACTGTCAGGGCCGGAATATCTCACGCTGTTTGACGGTGAGACTGGCGCAGCCGTATCCACGGTGAATTATGATCCGCCAAGAGGCAACGTAAGTGATTGGGGGGATGGTTATGGCAACCGTGTAGACCGTTTTCTTGGCGCGATTGCTTATCTGGACGGTACGAAACCAAGCGTCGTGATGAGTCGGGGTTACTATACCCGCACTGTGCTTGTTGCTTATGATTATGTTGGTGGAGAACTCGTCAAACGCTGGACGTTCGACACCAACGAAGCAGGATCACAATATCAAGCACAGGGCAACCACAATCTGAGTGTACTGGATGCCGACCATGACGGCAAAGACGAGATTATGTTTGGCGCCCTAGCTATAGACGATGACGGCAGCTTGATGTACAGCACCGGACTTGGACACGGTGATGCCATGCACGCAGGTCAGCTTGACCCGAATCGGGATGGCTATCAGGTCGTCAGTGTTCACGAGCATTCAGATGCGGCGTACGGACTGGAGATGCGCGATGCCTCCACAGGTGAAATCCTCTGGGGTGAGAAAACAGGTTTTGACACCGGTCGCGGGATGTCGGCGGACATCGATCCGAACTATCCGGGCTACGAATCATGGGCCACGACCGTTACCAACGGGCAAAGTGTACCTGTAACCAATACCTATTCTGCTGCAGGAAATGCGATCTACACGGTGGACGAAGGGCCCAAAACTGCCAACTTCGCCATCTGGTGGGACGGAGATCTTCAGCGGGAGCTGTTTGACCATCAGTGGGATAATAGTACGGCCAAAGGAATTCCACTCATTTACAAATGGGATTACGAAAATAAAAAGCTGAATGAAATCTTCCGGGCAACCGGTACGTTAACGAACAATCATACCAAAGGTAATCCGGCGCTTCAGGCGGACATTCTGGGCGACTGGCGTGAAGAAATTTTGCTGCGGAGCGAAGATAGCTCGGAATATCGTCTCTACACAACGACCATTCCTTCGGATTATCGCATCCCTACGCTGATGCAGGACCCTGTGTATCGACTTGGCGTAGCATGGCAAAATGTATCTTACAATCAGCCGCCTCACACCGGCTTTTATCTCGGAGCAGAAGCTACAGCATTCCCGAAAGCCGATCTGGCGCTGACCCGCGAAGCAGAAATGCCGCAACAGGTTTACCGTTTTGATTTTGGTACAGAAACAGCGTCAGGAAGTACGGCTATACAGGACACATTATATACACAAGAGAAGGGATACGGCTTCAAGGATGCAAGCGGGGTTACCGTAGGCACAAACGAGGTTTCGGTTGTAACAGGTACGACATTCGCTGTTGACCTGCCAAATGCCAACTATAAGGTGACGCTGCGATTGGGCAGTGATGCGCATAACTCCAACGTGGGGGTCAAATCCGAATTCGTTCAGAAGCTCGCCGTAACAAATGTGACAGCGGGAGCACCGCTCGAGTATTCCTATGATGTTGCATTGGTGGATGGACAGCTTGATCTGCTCTTCACCGGTACAGCCATAGACATCCAGGATGTCATCATCGAAAAATATCCAGAGAAAGCGGCTGGTGCGGCAAAAACGATCTATATGGCTGGTGATTCAACCATGCAATCTTACAGTGAAGCGCAGGCTCCTCAAGAAGGATGGGGCCAGCAGTTCGGACGTTATTTCTCCAATGGGGCAGTCGTCGTGAACGATGCGATCGGTGGTCGAAGCAGCAAATCCTTCATGGTAGACGGTCGTCTCGATACGATCCTGCAGCGAATTAAGCCGGGGGACTTCTTCTTCATTTCCTTTGGACATAATGACGCCAGTGCAGGGATACCTGACCGGTATGCCTCGCCGGAGGACTATAAGATCTACTTGGCTCGTTATGTAAACGGTGCCAAACAGCGCGGCGCTACCCCGGTATTACTCACTCCAGTGGGACGCCGGGATTTCAATACAGTGACTCAGGAGTTCAATGTCAGCTTCCCGGCATATGTGCAGGCAGCGAAAGAAGTGGCGGAGGAACTTGACGTGCCGCTGATTGATCTTAGCAAGTTAAGTATTGCGTACTACGACAAAATTGGTAATACAGCTACAGAAAAAGTATTCCTATATGCTAATCCGGGTGAATATCCAAAATACCCGAATGGAATCAATGATAATACTCATTTTAGCAGTTATGGTGCACAGAAAATTGCCGGTCTCGTTGCTGGTGCGGTCAAAGACATGGGGCTGAGTATCTCATCGCTGGTCATTGACCCTGATATTTCCGAACCAGAACCAGAGCCGGAAACCCAGCTCTATGAGGAGGATTTTGAAGGCGACCCTTCGGGCTACCAGTATGCGATGGTCAATGCCACGGGTATTGCAGGAACCATGGCGGGAACGGTGGTTGAACAGTCCGGGAATAAGGTACTGTCTGTCACAGGGTCTGGATCAGGCAATCGGGCCAAGGTGTTCCGTCTGTTTGATGCCGTAAACGGCGATCAGGTAAAGGTAAACTTTGACTGGCAATCCGGTAATGTGAGTGCCTATCCGTCAGAAGGTCATCTCACGGTCCAGGATTCCAACGAAAATGCCCTGTTCACGTTGTATACCAAAACCGGAAGTACCAAAATTCATTATTATATCGGTGCATATAATCCGGACTACGGCACAGGAGATACAGCTATACCCGAAGGGGGAACGGCTACTGAGATTTCCAAGAACCAGTGGGTCACTGTGGATGCGACCATTAATTTTGCGAAGAAAACGTTGGATCTCACATTAACAGATGTGGCGAATCCGACCGTTACACAAACGATTAAAGATATCCCTATGAGTTCCATCGCATATGCCGACAATGTCAGAGCGATTCGATTCCTCGGAACAAGAAAAGGTGGTGGAGGCACGTTGAACTGGACTACCCAGATCGACAACGTGCGGATTGAAGGCACGCAGCTTCCTTCGGATGGTGGCGATCAGACGGCATTAATCGCTCTGTACGATGAGATTAAAGCACTGGATCTGTCGGATTATACAGATGCATCAAAGGCCGTGTTGAACCGGGCTTTGACAGCAGCGGAAGCGATATTTAATACGGAAGCCACTCAGGCTCAAGTTGACCATGCGTTTAATATGTTAACTGTGGCAAAGGATTCATTGACAAGTGAACCAAGCGAAGAGATAAGTGAATACCGATTTGACTTTGGTTCCGGCGGTGCTGCCGAAGGATACATCAAGGTAGATGCCAAGAGAGCGTACATCGAAGGCAACGGTTACGGTTTTGCCGATACTGCACTGACCAAAGATGAGAACCGGGAGACCGGGGATGCGCTCAAAGAGGATTTCACACGAGTAAATGGCACCTCCTTCCTGGCGGAAATGGAGCCGGCCAATTATCGGGTAACGATGACCATCGGGGATGCAGAGGAATCAACCAGCGCAAATGTTGTTGTGGAGCAAATGAACAAGTTGCCGCTCACAACGGTTGCCAAGGGCGAATTCAAAGAAATTACGTACGATATTGCTCTGATTGATGGGGTATTTAACTTCAACTTCACCGGAAATGCACCGAAGATCAATGCGCTGAAGCTGGAGCGTCTGCCAGATCACAGCGCAAGCGATAAACCTGTTATATATTTGGCGAGCGATTCAACTGTGGCCAATTACGCGGAGAGCTACCGTCCACAAGCAGGTTGGGGCGAAACGTTGGGTGAATATTTTGATGCAAATGAAGTCAGCATTGATAACCGGGCAGTTGGCGGTTTGAGCAGCAAAACCTTCCTGGTTGGCGGATATCTCAATGATATTCTGCTCGCCATTCACGAAGGCGATTATCTGTTCATGCAGTGGTCTCATAACGATTCCACACCTTCACGTCCGGAGCGTTATCTTACGCCAGAGCAGTTTAAGGTATATCTGAAAGAATACATTAACGGTGCTCTTCAAAGAGGGGCGATCCCGGTGCTGGTTACGCCAGTGAATCGTCGTGATTTTACCGGAGAAGTGCTGAACAAAAGCTTCCCGGAATACGTACAGGCGATGAAAGAGACGGCGCAGGAAACGGAGACACTCCTCATCGATCTCAATCAGGCCAGTTGGGAGCATTTTCAGGAACTTGGCACTGAAGGAACCAAATCGATATTCATGTGGGTAGGTACAACCGAAGACAACACACATTTGCAGATGAACGGTGCAATCAAGGTGTCTGAACTCGTGGCAGGCCTTGTCAAAGATTTAAATATCCCTTTATCTGATTTTGTCACACTGGAAGGGGAATCACCGGAACAGGAAGCCCCGCATACTAAGGCAACTGTGGAAGGGGAATCGCAGAACGACTGGTATACTTCTCCTGTACAAGTGACCTTTACAGCAACCGATGAAGACTCCGAAATCGAAGGGACCTATTATCAAATTAATGGTGGCGAAACGGTGAGTGGCACGCAGTTGACCCTAACTGAAGAAGGTACACATACGATCACCTACTGGAGCATCGATGTTGACGGTAACAAAGAGAGCGAACAATTGTTGTCCATATCCATTGATCTCGTACCACCAACCATTGAAATTCATGGTCAAACCGAGTACACCATTGATCAGCACGTGGAAATTGGCTATACCGCTTCCGATACGGCATCCGGTGTGGCTGAACCGGAGGGTGTGCTTCTGGACACTCCGGCGTATACACTGGAACCCGGCCTAAATCAGGTTACGGCAACCGTCTCCGATGTGGCTGGGTGGGAACAGACGGTAGAATATCGTTTTGCGGTTATTGCTACATTCGACAGCCTGATCAATCTGACCAGCGCCTTTGCAGTTGATTCGATCGATCCGAATGCCGGTGTTCTTGCTGATCAGCTCACAAACACGTTACAGCAGGCCAAACAGGCAGCAAGCGATCGTGAAGGAGCAAAAGCGCGTCAATTGCTTGCATCCTACGGTAATGACGTTCAAGCAGCTAGAGGAACCGTATTTACAGATGAGCAGGCAAGTGTGCTAATCAAGTGGGAGGAATGGCTCCATCAGGCAACGCCACTCGCAAACGGGGCCCCTGGCACTCCGGTCTTGTCTGACAATAATGGTTATGACACGGGTCTCAAAGACGGGGACTATACCGTCACAATGAATCTGTGGTGGGGAAATAACGGCAATCAGTTCAAGCTGTATGAGAATGGTGAATTGATTAAGGAAATTTCCCTGGTGGATCAATCCCCATCTGCCCAATCTGTTCAAGTTGATATTACTGGTAAGAAAAATGGCACCTACATCTATACCGGGGAACTAATCAATGCACTGGGTACAACCATGAGTACGCCGTTGACAGTTGTTGTCACGGATGCTTCCCCGGGGCAAGCCGTTCTGTCGCATGACAACTGGGACGGTGACGGCAACTTTAATGTCACCATGAATCTATGGTGGGGAACAAACGCAACCGAATACGAACTTTACGAAAATGGTGTAAAGATTGACACACAATCGCTGCAATCTCACTCACCTGGCGCACAGTCTGCGGTTACCGCAATCTCTGAAAGGGCACCTGGAATCTATGAGTATGAAGCTGTGCTTCGTAATCCTTCAGGGGAAACCAGATCAACCAAATTAAATGTGACGGTGCGCGAGTAGCTGAGAGGTTTGAGGCATTCCATTATCCACAATGAAATAAAGTAGGTTAGGTTTATAAAAAAGTGCTATTCCTCATCCATTCGAGGAGTAGCACTTTCTACTTATTTTGCGATAAAATTGTAAAGAGAGTCCATTTTGAGGGAAGAAGGTGCACTTTGAGCAGCAAAATCCATGAATTTATGAGTTGGGCTGAGTCAAACGGTTGGATCATAACTCAGAAATCGAATTGTCATTTAGATTTAGATGTTAGTTTCATAACTAGATACAAAGTTATTCCTGAAGAATATTTAGATTTTTTACGTGTTATGGAACGATGCATTACTCCTGATGAAAAGACATGGTTCCTTTGTGAGAGTGAATACAAAAATAGCTCAGATGCTGATTTTCAATGGAATGAATTTGAACTGCTCAGCTTGGAAGCAGCAAACGAGGACGATCAATGGAGATCAGAAATAACGACATGGTGGAATCATTATCTACCAATCATGATTTCTGTTAACGGTGTTTATTCCTTCTATGCTATTGACTTATCCAATGAAATAGGAGCCATCGTATATGGAGAAGAACCAGAATTTGAAGAAATTAAAAAAGTGGCTAATCATCTGAATGAGTTTATGGAACTCATTATGTCAAAATCGATAGCACTTTATTGAGCAAATTTTGATCCTTTTAGAGAACTTCATTTATTAATCTCTTAGATCTTACCATCCACTATGAAAGCGTTTGACATATTTGAATATCAATCTATAATGATGAAAGGAAATTGGACTTGGAGCAAGCTTCCATACACAGGAAGCTTGCTGTTTCATTTTCAGAAGGAGAATAGGTTCCCATGACTCTTAAAAAAAGAATATTTTTACTGTTCTTTCTCAGTGCGTTTATCCCTTTTATCAGCATATTTGCAATCTCTTATTATACTATTGACTCCATCTTCGCCAATAAAATTGATGATGGCATCCGTAGCAATTTACAGCAGGTCACGTCCTCATTGGACAATTCAATCACCAATATGAATCACGTTACCCAGCAATTGTCCTACAGGGGAACTTTGGGCAAAAGCATGGATGAATTCTTGAATCCGTCCTCTGATATCTTTCAATTGATTGAGGCCAGGGACGAATTAAAGAGCGAGTTAAGTGTGGTCACATTTACCAATCCCAACATCGGACTGACGCTATATTACTTTGATAAAGAAGGTACAACGCAGTTTAGCAACTTTCCAATCAAGGATCGTTTGTCTTTTGACTCTTTACCTGTGCTCTTTCAAACCTATGGCATTAAATACTATGGCCCTCATATCAGTATGAACCGATTCGATGACCAACTCGTTCTGTCCGCTATGCGAAAAGTACAACTCTCCAAGAGGGACGATGTGTACATTTACGTGGAGTCCGGCTTTCGGCTTACACAGGATATCTTGGGTTACAATCAATACAACGGCGCATTATCTCACCTCATCCTAGATGGTACAGGAAACATTGTGTACAGTGAGATACCGGAGGCCATGAAGGTCGGCGAGAATTTCTCCAGCTTAACAGTCGATCCTGCGAAGGACGGAATATCCCGAGGGTATCACTGGTTCAAGGAGGATTCCTCACAGAAATGGAGTGTCGTATCGGTCATTTCGCAGGCTCAATATCAACAGGAGAAAAACCAGTGGTTGCTTCAAATTTTGCTGGTCGCTTTATTTTTCCTCGGCTTTACCGTGTTTCTCGCTTGGCTCCTGTGGAAGATGGTATACAAACCACTCGGGCTGTTCCATTCGGAAATCGATGGGATGTCCAAGAATCCTCAAACGACCGGGAGCCGAGCACGTACTCAGATTCCCGAATTTGATTTTCTGCTCGGTGAATTTTCGAATATGCAGCATCAGATTGGTGACCTCTTCAAGGAAGTTCAGCAGAAAGAGAAGATTCGTGCAGACCTGGAAGTGGAAAAACTGCTCTATCAGATTAACCCGCACTTTCTGATGAATACACTGGATACGGTGCACTGGTTGGCCGTCATGAATGGTCAAGGGGAGATCGACAAGCTGGTGCAATCATTGAACAAGCTGCTTTATTACAATTTGGGCAAATTAGGGCAAGTATCCACGATGGAAGAGGAGATTGATGCGTTAAGACAATATCTGATTTTGCAGCAAATTCGCTATGACTTTGAATTTGACGTCCGCATTACTGCAGATGAACAAGTGCTTCAAATTCCTGTGCCTCGCTTTATTCTGCAACCGCTGGTTGAAAATTCGTTATATCATGGATTGAGTGACGAAGGTTTTATTCAGATTGAAGTGACATGCACTGCAACGCTGAACATTATGATACAAGATAATGGTGCAGGCATGACCGAAGAAACCATTCATAATCTGCTAAACAATCGTGTAGCTGAACAACAAAAAGTAGGGATGGGCATCGGGCTCAATTACGTTCACCGCATGTTGAAGGCACAGTACGGGGACCAAGCACAACTGGTGATCGAGAGTGAATTGGGGACAGGGACAAGCATCCTGCTCGTACTGCCTATTAAAGGAGAAGATATCTCGGCATGATTAAGGTATTAATTGTAGATGATGATAAGTTGGTACGCAAAGGCATTAGCTCTGCGATGCCATGGAACGAGTTCAACATGGAGGTTGTAGGAGAGGCAAGTAACGGGGCGAAAGCACTGGATTTCCTGAAAACCCAACCGGTCGATCTGATGCTGACGGATCTTGCGATGCCCGTTATGTCAGGGATTGAACTGATGCGAGCTGCGAGGCAGCTCTATCCGGAACTTCATATCGTTGTGTTAACCCTGCATCAGGATTTCGATTATATCCAGGAAGCACTTAGACTCGGAGCCATTGACTATATAGCCAAAGTCCAGCTGGAGAAAGAACAATTCGAGCATGTTTTGCAACGGATACATACCCGAATCAACGGGTTGACGAACACGATCAGAAAGATGCCTTCGCAGAATGAAATCAACGTCCATTATCAACATGTGTATGCACTGGTTTCACAGGATCGCAAATCAGAGCCTAAGTGGCCAATGGAGATAACTGCACATGAAGATGAGATTAGGTGGGAGGTTGAGCGTAATAGCTGCATGTGGGCTGTTCGTCCATCGGAAGAGGATCAACTCTTTCATCAATTGAAAGAATTGTTGCATCAAGATGCCCATAGTACGTTGTTGGTTTTGTCTGATGTACAAGAGCGCACATGGTCACAGATCAAAAACTGGATTATGAATTATACAGATACGTCATTTTTCTATGCGTACAACCCCAATAACCAAGTCATTACCGTTTCGATGAATGAGGACAACACAAGTTTAAAAGAACCGCAGGATGAAGATATCGATCGAATTAAGCAAAGTTGGTTCCAGACACCATGGACCCACAGCGACAGTTACTACAACCAACTCATTGACCAGTTTATATCATTACGATTACATAAAGGTCAGTTGATGGGATTGCTGTACTCGATCGTTATGGAATGGAACCACCTTTTTGCCCAAACTACGCTTGGAAGAATCGCCATGATTCATTCTTTTGAGTCCTGGTACGAGGTTGAAGCATGGATCAAGCAGACAGCTGCAAGCATTCAAAAAGCAGATGCCCAGACTTCCTATTCGCAGGAAATCATCGATGCCGTTAAGAAAGCAGTGAGGATCGTACAAAATGATATGGAACACGCCTATACAGCTTCAGGTCTGTCGCAACAACTCAACATCAGCCGAAGTTATTTCAGTCAATGTTTCAAAGATCTGATGGGTAGAACCTTTAATGAGTACTCCCGATATATCCGGGTAGAGAAGTCCAAAGAGTATTTGCTCAATACAAATAATACGATTTTCTGGATTGCGGAGCGAGTGGGGTATACGGATGAAAAGTATTTCAGCCGCATTTTCCGCGAACTGACAGGTCTGCTGCCGAGCGAATATCGGCAGCTGGGTAGAGGAAATAAATAGCCGACAGCCTCCTGTTTTAGGAGCTGCCGGCTTTTGTTTTTGATTAAAAGTAAGGGTGGTTAGACGAATGTAGATCCGTAAGTAGGGTAAATGCTCACAAGTTAACCATACTTCATCATACGGACTGAAAAATTGTAATCATATCTCTATCCAAACGGACGTGTAATCCCTATCACGATAGAGCTTCACTCCATTTTATAATGAAAGCGCAAACACAAATATTAAACATCAGAAAAAGGGGAATCGAACTAGATGAGAACAAAATGGTCCATGAAAAGCAATCGGTTGACAAAACGTCTGGCCGTGCTATCCATGTCTGCCTTAATGGTTGCTGTCCTGGCGGCATGTGGAGACTCTTCCACTCCTCCTACTGCAGAAGAAGCAGGCAAATATGAGGTAACGCCGGGAGATCCGTTCAGTGCCTATAAAGACGAAATTACCGTCACCATGGGACGAGTAACCACAGCCAATCCGAAACTGCCGAGTGGTGATACCTATGAGAATAACGCGTATACTCGGCTGGTCAAAGACACGTTTAACGCTCAGATTTCAGATCAATTTGAAGCCAATGGCGAAGATTATAGCCGTCAGGTTTCGCTCGCCATCGCATCTGGGGAATTGCCAGACATGATGCGTGTTGATTCCAAAGATGAATTAAAAGAGCTGGTGGATAATGATCTGATTGAGGATCTGACAACCATATATGATCAATATGCTACGGATAATATCAAGCAGATATACGATTCCTATGATGGCCGTGCATTAGAAAATGCGACGATTGACGGACGTTTGATGGGACTTCCGGCGACTTCTCTGGATTCTGCACCCACGATGGTTTGGGTTCGTCAGGATTGGTTGGATCTGCTCGGGATTCAACTTGATGCAGACGGAGACGGTGCCATCTCGCTCGATGAAGTAGAGAAAACGGCACAGGAATTCCTGGAAAGAGACCCTGGCCAATCCGGAAACCCGGTAGGTATCCCCTTTGTGAACACGATGAATACAACAGATTACAATGGCTCTGCATATACGATGCTGGGTGTGGCCTCAACCGAAGGAGCCTTCCCGCAATATTGGATGAATGGTGAAGACGGCAAAATCGTGTATGGTTCCACGACAGAAGCAACGAAGAAGATGCTCGGTATCATGGCGGATTGGTTCAAGAATGGGATCATTGACCCGCAATTTGGAACCCGCACGTTTGACGATATTACCGCACTCTACGCCAATGGCCAAAGCGGTATTGCTTTTGGACCGTGGCATATCCCTGACTGGGGACTGATCAGTGCCAAACAGATGGATAAAAATGCGAAATTCTCGGCTTATACGCTGGAGGACACAAGTGGCAAAGTTAACGTGGCGCATGCCAATCCATCCAATCAGTTTATCGTGGTGAGAAAGGGATATGAACACCCTGAACTGGCCGTTAAGATTCTTAACCTGTTCTACGATAAACTGGCCAATGATAAAGATGCCGCTACAACCATGCCGGAAGCTGCCAAGTACCAGGAGACCGGGGTAGACGGATCTACGAGACCTTTTAATATCGAAGTCAACTCGGCTACATCGCTGCTGGATGATTACTCTGACGTTGTTCGTGGGATCAAAGGTGAGATTGGTTTGGATGAGGTTCGCACAACCGAATCGAAAAACAATATCGGCAGCATCAAAACTTATTTGAGCGACATGGATACGGATGATGTGACTGCTTGGTCCAAATATCATTCACGGATCAACGGTGTTGGACTAATCGACAAACTGACACAGGAAAAGAAATTCGAATGGATGACACCTGCTTTCTCTGGAACCACAGCAAGCATGAAACAGACGTGGGCCAATCTGACGAAGCTCGAACAGGAATCGTTTATCAAAATTATAACGGGTTCAGAACCTTTGGATTACTTCGATACATTCGTGAATAACTGGAAAAAACAAGGCGGTGATCAAGTCATTCAGGAAATTGAGGACGAGATCGCATCCAAACAATAACATCTATGAACAGTAGCGGGGCTGCGATACGCAGCCTTTCTTCAACGAAAGGGGTTCATTCATGAAACAGGGAAATATGAAAGCGAGAGGCCGGCTTGGCCCAGGTGCCATGTACCATATGATGATGCTGCCAGGCATTTTGTTTTTGCTGGTATTCAGCTATGTTCCAATGGTCGGCATCATTACGGCTTTTCAGGACTATATACCGGCCAAAGGCATGTTTGGCTCTGAATTTGTAGGGCTGAAACATTTTACTTATATGTTCAAGCTGCCGGATATCGCGCAAGTCGTCAGCAATACGTTGGTGATAGCGATTGGCAAGATTTTGCTTGGAACGATGATGGCCATCATTTTTTCCGTGTTGTTAAATGAAATTCGTGTCAAATACGTTAAAAAATCGGTGCAGACGATCGTTTATCTACCGCACTTTCTATCCTGGGTTGTACTGGCATCGGTCGTTGTCAACATGTTCAGTTTGGATGGCATTGTGAATCAAATGCTCGCGTTCTTTGGCCTGGAAAATATTAATTTTCTTGGCAGCAACACCTGGTTCCAGCCACTGATTATCGGTACAGATGTATGGAAAGAGTTTGGTTACAGTTCCATCGTGTATTTGGCTGCGATCACGTCGATTGATCCCGGTCTGTATGAAGCGGCAGGTATGGATGGAGCCAGTTGGTGGAGAAAAGTATGGCATATCACCTTACCAGGCATGCTGCCTATTATTCTGCTCATGGGCGTAATGAGCCTGACCAACATTTTGAGCGCCGGTTTCGATCAAGTTTATAATCTGTATAATCCGGTTGTCTATGAGTCGGGCGATATTCTGGACACCTATGTTTATCGAATTGGTCTCGTTGGGCGACAGTATAGCTTCGGTACGGCTGTTGGCTTGTTTAAGTCCGTAATCGGTATTGTTTTGCTGATGTCTGCCAACCAGTTGGCCAAAAAATATACGGATCGAAAAATATTCTAAGGAGGCCAAACCTGTGTCCTATTCAGCAAGCTTCAAAGAACGAACTGGCCGGTTTGTCATCTATGCCATTGTGATTATGCTGGCATTGATCTGCCTTCTTCCGTTATGGAATATCGTTGCCATATCATTCAGCAGCAGCGAGGCGGTATCTGCCAATGCAGTAGGTCTCGTTCCGGTCAATTTTACAACAGCAGCGTATACCAAAATTATCGATGATGCTCAGTTTTGGCGTTCCTTTGGCATATCTGTTCTACGTGTCGCACTTGCCCTTGTGCTTAATATGATTCTGATTATTTTAATGGCTTATCCGTTATCCAAATCGAAGCGGGAATTCAAAGGCAGAAACATTTATATGAATATCATGATTTTTGCCATGTTGTTCAGTGGAGGTATGATTCCGACTTACCTGCTGATCAAAAACCTGGATATGCTAAATACGATATGGGCACTTGTTCTGCCAGGCGCTGTTCCGATTTTCAGTGTCATCCTCGTGATGAACTTCTTCTCTGCTGTACCTAAAGCGCTTGAAGAAGCAGCCTTCATTGATGGAGCCAATCCGCTTCAAGTCTTGTTCAAAGTGTATGTTCCCGTGTCCATTCCAGCGCTGGCGACAGTTGCCTTGTTCAGTATTGTGGGGACGTGGAATGACTTCTTCAGCGGTCTGATCTATATGACCAAAGTCAGCAATTATCCGCTAATGACCTATATTCAATCCCTTAACGTGAATATTGCCGATTTGCTTCAAGCCGGTACGAATTCCAGCGAGCTCAGCAACCTGACTGAAATTTCGAACAAAAACCTGAACGCAGCCAAAATCGTAGTCGCTGTTATCCCGCTGTTGCTGATTTATCCGTTACTGCAAAAGTACTTTGTGACTGGTATTGTCGTCGGATCGGTCAAAGAATAACGTTAAGGAGGTTCAATGAACATGGGAAATAAAAAATGGTGGAAAGAAACCGTTGTGTATCAAATATATCCGCGGAGCTTTCAAGATAGTAACGGAGATGGCATCGGCGACTTGAAGGGCATTGTATCCCGATTGGATTATTTGCAGGAACTCGGCATTGGTGCGATCTGGTTATCACCTGTGTGCAAGTCCCCTCAGGATGATTACGGTTATGATATTTCAGATTATCAGGATATCGATCCGATGTTTGGGTCTTTGGAAGATATGGAAACGTTAATTCTTGAAGCGAAGAAACGAGATATTCGGATCATCATGGATCTGGTGTTGAACCATACATCGGATGAACACCCCTGGTTTCAAGAAGCCAAAAAAGGCAAAGACAATCCATACCATGACTACTACGTCTGGAGAGATGGTGTTGAAGGAACCCCTCCGAACGACTTGGGGTCAACCTTCGGTGGTTCAGCTTGGGAATGGGTGCCTGAGATCGGGCAATATTATTTACATCTATTTTCCGTCAAACAGCCAGATCTCAACTGGGAAAACCCGAAAGTCCGGCAGGAGATATACAACATGATCAATTGGTGGATCGACAAGGGTGTTGGTGGTTTCCGACTTGACGTTATCGACTTAATTGGCAAAGAACCGGATGCAAAGATTACGGGCAACGGACCGAATCTGCATAAATATATCAGGGAACTAAGCAAGGAGACGTTCCAAAACGCGGAAGACCTTCTGACCGTAGGCGAGACATGGGGCGCCACTCCGGAAATCGCCAAACTGTACAGCAACCCGGACGGCAGCGAGTTTTCAATGGTATTCCAATTTGAACACATCAGTCTGGATGAACAAGAAGGCAAAGGAAAGTGGGCTCTTAAACCTTTGGATGTGTTGGAATTGAAAAAAGTGCTGTCCAAATGGCAGACGGAGCTAGGGGGCGAAGCCTGGAACAGTTTGTTCTGGAACAACCACGATCTGCCCCGAATTGTCTCACGTTGGGGGAACGATGGCGAATTCAGGATCGAATCGGCTAAAATGTTGGCTACCCTTCTTCATGGCATGCAAGGCACGCCTTATATTTATCAGGGTGAAGAATTGGGTATGACGAATGTACAATATGCGATTGAGGATTATCGAGATATTGAATTGCTGAACTTTTATAAGGAAAGAATGGGGAGAGGTTATCCTGAAAGCAGCGTGATGGAGTCAATCTACGCCAAGGGCCGCGATAACGCACGAACACCCATGCAGTGGGATACTTCTGATAACGCAGGTTTTACACGAGGGGAACCCTGGATTAAGGTAAATCCGAATTATAAGCATATCCATGCCGAGCAAAGTTTGAATAACCCCGAATCCATATTCCATTATTACCGGAAGTTGATTCAACTTAGAAAAGACCATGAAGTCATTGTATATGGTGATTATGAGCTGATCTTTCCAGAAAACCCAGACGTGTTTGCCTATACCCGCACGTTGAATGGTACTACGATTCTGGTGGTGTGCAATTTCGAGGGCGATACAACCGAACTTTCTCTTCAGGAGCATTTAACAAAGTCCAATCAGCTTTTGATATCCAATTATACAGGTGAGCTCTCCGAGAGCATATTACGCCCATATGAAGCAAGAATGTACCTTATTCATAATTAAAGCATACTACGTAATATGTTATATAATTGTCAGTTCTCAAGAAAGAAGGATTATATTCAATGAAAAGAGTATGGTGGAAAGAAGCAGTAGCCTATCAAATCTATCCAAGAAGTTTTATGGATTCCAACGGAGATGGTGTTGGTGATATTCAGGGGATCATATCCAAGCTGGATTATATCCAAGATCTCGGTATTGATCTGATCTGGATCTGCCCAATGTATAAGTCACCCAACGATGATAATGGTTATGATATCAGTGATTATTGTTCCATTATGGATGAATTCGGCACGATGGCAGACTTTGACCAATTACTGCATGAAGTGCATCACCGTGGCATGAAACTTATTATGGACTTGGTGATTAATCATACAAGTGACGAACACCCGTGGTTTATTGAATCCAGAGCTTCGCTGGATAACCCCAAACGAGACTGGTACATCTGGAGAGATGGGAAGAACGGAGAGGAACCGAATAACTGGGAGAGCATCTTTGGCGGTTCTGCCTGGGAATATGATGAAGTCTCCGGACAGTACTATCTCCATCTGTTCTCCAAAAAACAACCGGATTTGAATTGGGCTAATAAAGATGTTCGTAAATCCATATATGAAATGATGAATTGGTGGCTAGATAAAGGGATTGATGGGTTCCGTGTGGATGCCATTAGCCATATTCACAAGGAAGAGGGCCTCTTGGACATGCCTGTTAAAGAAGGCTTCAAATACATCTCTTCTTTTGAAAAACATATGAATGTGAAGGGAATCCAGAGTTATCTGCAAGAAATGAAAGAGAATACATTGTCCAGATATGACATCGTGGCTGTTGGGGAAGCGAACGGAGTAAAGGTAGAGGACCAGGAAGATCTGCTGGATTGGATCTGTGAAGTCAGAGGGAAATTTAATATGGTTTTCCAATTCGAACATCTAGACCTTTGGAAAAACAGTACGGACAGAGAACTGGATATCCCCAAATTGAAAAACGTCTTGACCAAGTGGCAGAAATCCCTGGAAAACATCGGTTGGAATGCATTGTTTATTGAAAATCATGATCAGCCCCGCAAAGTTTCATCTTGGGGAAATGACAGTGCGTATTGGTATGAAAGTGCCACTGCGCTTGGTGCCATGTACTTCTTCATGCAAGGCACACCTTTCATATATCAAGGGCAAGAAATAGGCATGACCAACGTGGCTTACCCTTCCATAGAAGATTATAACGACATCGCCGATCGGAATATGTATCAGATTAAAAGTGAAGAGGGGATGTCTCATGAAGAGATCATGAACATCATCTGGGCTTCAAGTCGTGATAATTCCAGAACGCCGATGCAGTGGTCTTCGTCCAAAGAGGCCGGGTTTACCGCCGGTACGCCATGGTTAAAAGTGAATAACAACTACGTCAATATTAATGTAGAGAAACAACTTCAGGAACCACGTTCCATCCTTCACTTTTATAAACGAATGATTCAGCTGCGAAAAAAACACGATACGTTGACTTACGGTATCTATGAACTTCTTATGCCGGATCATCCGAGTGTATATGCATATACACGTACACTGGCAGACCAACAGGTGCTGGTTGTCATCAATCTAACCGAACATATCGTGGAGCTTGAGGAAGATGAGCTTGGCCTCAACTTCTCGGAGATCTGGCTTACCAACTATGAGAGTGGCATGCTGCCACTGGTGTTGCGACCGTTCGAAACAATCGTTGGTTTAAGCGATAACGTATAAGCAGGAAACGTAAAAAGCGTCTATATCATGTTCTGAATGATATAGACGCTTTTTAATTGTTGTGTGGCGGGAGTATCGGAATTCGCCAATAATTAACCATTACATTGGTTAGCCACATGAAATTCAGCGGAGAAAGTTAGTTTTATTGATGGAGAACATCCGCATATTCGGAGATACGTTCGAAACGTCCCTTGGCAAAAGGGCATAAAGGTAAAATCTTAATACCGTTTTCCCGCGCATATTCAACCATAGCTTTGATAAGTTCATCCCCAAGCCCTTGTCCCCGGTATGCATTTTCAACCAATGTGTGATCAATAATGTATAGTTCTGGACTTGAAATTACATACGTCATTACCGCAGCAATGTCGCCGTTATCATGAATAAGAAATCTCTTATTGGCAACTTCATGTTCTACATTATGCATGTTCATCCTCTTTCTTTGTTGAGTCTTCATCGTTCAGAAGCTTGTACGTCAATGCTCCGCTTGGACATGTGTCGATATGACGGGCAATGGCCTCCGAAGTCTCACCATCAGGATCAACCCAAGGACGCTTGCTCAAATCAAACACAGCAGGGAGGCCCTTTACGCAAATACCGGAATGAATGCAGACATCCGAATTAAACATAACCTCGATATCCTTACCGTAGTATACCTTTTGTTTGCTCATAATTACTCACATCTTTCACGGTTGAGTTTTGTTTACATATCTATAGTTCAGTCTTACCTGGCAAGCAGTATTCTGCCTAGCTTTCGATGTCCGAATTATAAATGAGGAATCCTTAATTAGTCAACGTGACAAAACTCCTATTACGTTGGGGGATTTGATTTAGTGACCTCAATCTGAAATTGATCGGAATAGGATTTGAGGTTGCCAGCAAGGCCAGCGAGCTGCCCGGAGATGTCCGACAGTTCACTCGCGGATCGCTGCTGCTCCACAGCACTGGCCGTGACTTCTTCAGCCATGGCTGAAGTTTCCTCGGTTGCAGACGCGATATAGCTCAGGTGCTGTTCCACCTCCTGTCGAATGGAATGCATATCCATCGTCCGGTTTTCCAAACGCTGAGCAAGCTCATGCACTTCAGTCGATAATTGGCTAACCTGTCGGAACGCCTGAAGACAATCCGCGATCTGTGCTTCCTGTTCCTTGACCGCCACCATGTTCGCTTCAAAATGACTGCCCATCCGGTGGGTTTCTTGGACAAATGAACTCAGAATCACATCAATCTCCTGGATGGAACGTTCGGACTGTTGAGCAAGCAGTCCCATTTCACCAGCAACGACCGCAAAACCTTTACCTGCCTCACCAGCACGAGCTGCCTCGATTGAAGCATTTAGCGATAGGATCTGGGTTTGTTTCAGGATGTTGTGGATTTGTCCACTAATGGAGGAAGCGAGTTCCGATTGAGTGGTTAGGGACCTGGAAATTTCCTGCTGATGCTCAACCCGCTTGGCATTCTCCCGGCCTTTCTCAAGCAGAACCTCATGTTCACGTGTAACTTGTACTTGTACGGCAGACAGCTGCTCTGAAGTATGAGTAAACTGTTGCACGTAAGAACCTACTTCATCCATAATTTTGCCGAGATTCTCCGAATGCTGGACGGAATGTTCGGTTTCTTCTGCCTGTTTCATGGAGCCTATAGCAATTTCCTCGATTGCTCTGGAGAGTTCTTCAGTCTGACGCTGATTCGTCTGAGCAGTTTCCGCAATATTGGCCGAGGACTGCTGCAGCGTATTCGAACCTTGTTGTATTCCCATCAGGATGTTTGTCAATTGGGCAACCATGACGTTAATCAGATCACTGATGTCACCGAGCTGATCGTTGGTCATATGTGTGGATACTACTTTGAGATTCCCATCCGCAACCTGTTCCAGACTTGACTTAATATCCCGTACTTGTCTGAGGATACCTCTTACCACCAATAACATCATGACCAGCGATAGAATCAATACAACCGCGAAAATCGGTATAATGGTTCGATAGGCATTATTCACGGAGATCGAGGAGACTTGATTCACCGCTCCAGCAGATATATCGATTCCCAAATAGCCAATAATCGCACCTTGTGAATCCTTGATTGGTGTAAAAGAGGACAGTAGCTGTCCCCAGGTTGGATCGTCTACAATACCTGTTGTCACGACTTCACCGCTTACTAAACGTTCCTGAATCTGGGGGTTGAATTCCATGGCAGTCCCGTATGGGCTATATTCCGTATCGTCCCAATCCGCTCCATCCACAGTGTAGATCCATCCGTCCGACGTTTTTTCATACATATAAACATATAAGGCTCCCGATTGAAGCCTAACTTTAACAAGTTCGTCTCTAAGACTTTTGTATTCGCTGCTCTCCTCTGAAGCAGTAGAGGATAATGTCTTGAGTAATTCAGATTCCTTGCCTAGTTGAGAGGCAGTATTCACTGCCAACTGTTGATTGTTATGCTGCATGGTCATTAGTGACGCATTTTTACTGGAATCGATCGTGGTCCACATGATTAGACCGCCCATGGTCAGTAGTGGAACCAGAATGATTAAATACAGCTTAAACCTTAAATCCATCTTTTTTTTGCGAGTCTGTCTCACGTTCTGCTCCCCCTTGGATGTAATAAAGCAATATGATTTATTTGTATAACCCCATACTATTTATCGTAACATTGAAGAGGGAAATGAAGACTAAATCTAAATTTGTATATACATATAGGTTACAGGTGAGAAAACAGGAGCCATATTCATGTTAAGTTTTATTCAATTGAGGTGAACATATAGAAAGTATTCGAATCTGGGAGTGAGAGGAAGGGCTACAAATGGATTGTGCTTGGTGGTAAACAGTGTTACTCTAAAAGTCTGTGTTCGACAAATTATTTAATGATGATCACCAATTTAGGTATAAAGAAAGGTAACATGATGATAAAAGTTGATAACCTATCCTTCTCGTTCCCGCAAAAGGAACTATATCAAGACATTTCATTTACGCTTGAAGAGGCACAACATTGTGCTTTCATAGGAACAAGTGGCAGTGGGAAAAGTACACTGATCGATATATTGATGGATCCGGAAAGATATTTGTTCGATGGCAAGTTAGAGATAGACCCCGATTGCAAAATCGGGTATGTGAGTCAGTTCTCGCAAGTCGATAACACGAAAGAAATGACTGTTTTTGAATATATCGGAGAAGAATTCATCAAGATACAAGATGAAATCACAGCCCTTTATGCGGAAATGGCAACTACATCGGATATGGATTCGCTGATGGATAAAGTTCAATTGGCTTTGGATGCCTTCCAGGCCATGGACGGGGATAATTTCGAAAACACCATTAATAAACAGCTAAATCTGGCTAACCTCATGAAGCTAAAAGACCTTGATGTATCCGAATTAAGCGGCGGGGAATTCAAACTTATTCAAGTAATGAAGGAAATGCTGAATCGTCCAGACTTAATGATCATGGACGAACCCGATGTATTTTTAGACTTTGAAAACCTGAACGCACTTAAAAAATTGATTAATACCCACAAAGGTATGCTGCTCGTTGTTACGCACAATCGCTATCTATTGAATCATTGTTTCAATAAAATAATACACCTTGAAAACACGGAGATCCAAGAGTTTGATGGAAGATACATCGACTATAACTTCTCGCTGCTTCAGACGAAGATCGAGTTACAAGAAATTGCAGTTGCTGAAGCTGAAGAAATTGAGAGATACGATCACATCATCGACAATCTTAGAGAGATCGCCACTTATAATTCGGAAGCCTCGAGAGGCAGAGCGTTAAAAGCCAGAGTTAGGTTTCAAGAGCGCTTGGAAGCACGTCGAATTAAAGAGCCCTTTGTCGATATCAAGCAGCCGAATATTCGTTTTGGCATCGAAAAGGAAATAGAAGACACCGTTGTGGTTAACGTCAATAACTATAGCGTTTCCTTTGACGAGTTGCTTTTGGACCATGTAAACTTTGAGATCAAATCGACAGATAAAGTAGCCCTGATCGGTCCAAACGGTACCGGAAAAACGACCTTACTCCGTGAAATCTTCCAAAACAATCAGGATTCAATTGAAATAAATGCTGATGCTACAGTGGCTTATTTATCTCAGTTTCAAGGTGAAATGCTTAAGGATTCGAATACCATACTAAATGACTTTATTGATGCCGGTTTTCAAACGTATGATGAGATTAGATCGCATCTTGTGCACTATGGCTTCGAAGGAGAAATCCTTGATCAGAAGATAGAGTCTTTATCTGGTGGAGAAAAAAACATGCTCCAATTGGCTAAAGTTGCTGCCAGTCAAGCGAGCGTATTGCTTCTTGACGAACCGACAAGCCATTTGGACATCTATAGCCAAATCGCATTGGAGAAAGCTATTGAGGACTACAAAGGTGCGATTCTCATGATTTCTCACGATTTCTATTCGGTTGTAAATGGTATGGATTATGTTTTGATTATCGAGGACAAGACGATTACTAAAATGAGTATTCAAGAATTTAGAGAGATGATATATACGAGTCATTTTAATGAAGACTATCTTGAAACGGAACAAAAGAAAAAGTCTGTTGAACTGAAAATCGAAATGGCTCTGAAAGATACTAATTTTGAACTTGCAAAAAGTCTGGTAGATGAGCTGGAAAAGCTGATTAAGTTGCTTTAGACAGCTAATTAGTTCATAAATTAAATCCCCCTGTATGCGGATTAATCCGTATACAGGGGGATTTCTTCTAGAAACAGCTAAACGAGCTGATTCGCTGCAGATCAATGCCGGTGTATAACCAGAAGAAGCCATTCCAGCGGAACCCAGCCACCGAATTTCTACCTACAAATACCGGGTACATCCAGAAGCCGGGACCACGATCCGGCCAAATATATGTGTAACGAAACAGACAGCCAGATATGGCTCTTGGATCAACTGCAAATAACGATGCGGGTTGCTGTGGAATGAATGATGGTGGCGGCCCGGTAGGTGCTTGCACGCCTTGTGGTCCACCGCCTCCACCACCGGGGAACGATGGCGGACCAGGCATTCCACCGGGTCCTCCTGGTCCCCCAGGTCCTCCGGGAAACCCAGGTCCACCAAACCCTCCGCCAGGTCCAAAAGGAGGTAAAAATGTCATATCACATCACTCCTGTTCATTAGTCTAATGTATTGTATGTAGGCCATTGAGCAGGGGAATGGGTGGGAGCCTATAGAAGGCCGCTAATTATAATGAAACGATCACAGCCGAAATGCTATTCCAGCAGTTCTAACTTTTAATAATATCTATAATTTGTTTTAGCGCCTTTTTGGCTTCAGGGATGGGGAATACCGGGAATACGTGATTCATTTTTGGATACTCGATATAATTGATATCTACAGATTGCCGGGCCGCTTTTTCTCTAAATTTACGTGCATCCGGAAGGAATAATTCATGGGTCCCGATAAACAGGGAGATTTTACCCAGATCTTTGATCTCGCCATGAAGCGGGCTGACCAAGTAGTGAGAGAGTGGCAGTTCACCTGCATATAATTTTCCAGCTTCAACAAGCATGTCCCAGTTTAGCATTGGCTCCTCATCAATCATTGCAATGACCTCGGGACTGCTCAATGTAATGTCAAGCCATGGGGATAACAGAATGATATCCTTGGGCTGAGGTAATCCTTGTTCTGCCAAATATTGCGCAAAGGCCAGCGTAAGGCCACCGCCCGCAGAATCACCCATGATGGTGATATTTTGCGGTTTGGTTATTTTCAAGATATGCTGATAGATGTTCAACACACATGCAATTGCATCCCTACACTGATAGTTTGGCGCTTTTGGATACACTGATGCATACACCGTACAATTTAATTGCTCCGTCAATTGATTCAGGAAATGCCAGTGCCATGTCAGTGGCTGCTCAACGTATCCTCCGCCAGGCAAATATAGAACAACCCGTTCATCAGATTGAGTGTTGGATTTCATAATATAAGTATCTACGGGGAGGCTCTGATCCTTGGTAATATTGTATTTGTGTTTAAGCTTCACAGGGACTTCATAGGGGACGCTATTACTCTTTCTACGTTCTTCCATAAATTCATGTACATTCATTTTTCTTTTCGTCATTTTGAGCAACAATTCTACAAGAAAACTTCGAATACTACGCATACTATCGACCTCCTTAGACAAATCATACTTGATTATAAGCATCAAATATATTTAATAATATTTTAGTATCCTAAACAATTAATTAAGGATAGGAAGAATGAGATGAATATTTCCCAGCTTCAATATCTAATATCTGCTGCACAATTCGGTTCATTTACCAAGGCAGCAAGTGTACATCATCTAACCGTGCCAACAATCAGCCAATCCATCAAACAGCTTGAAGAAGAGATGGATACCATCATTTTTCACCGCACCAAAAAGGGCGTTTCTCCGACAACAGAAGGGGAGTTGATCCTGAAACATGCAGCAGCTATTCTAAAAAATATAGACAGTATGCAGCAAGAATTGCTCATGTTAAAGGAAGATCATATGGAGAGCATTACGATTGCAACCATTCCCGGTTTTGTTCCGCAAGTCGTTCAGGCAACGTTGGAGCTAATGCAAAGTTATCCGGCGCTTAAGGTGCAGATGATTGAAGGAGATACTCAGACCGTCATGAAGCAAGTACAGGAAGGTTACGCGAACATGGGTTTATTATCCTACAGTAAAAGTCAACAAAATTCTACGTTTGAATGGTTCCCGATCGTAGAGGGCAGTGCTGTAATCATTATGAATACAAGCTCACCACTGCGTTATTTCAAAATGATATCTCCAGAAACCTTGGAGAACGAAGTGTTTGTTCTATATAAAGATGAACATATCGAAAATATTGCCCATGATCTGATGTCTGCAAGTGCTGGCAATCGAATATCTCTAATTACGAATAACACTGATGCGTTGGGTCAGATGGTTGTAAAGGGCAATGCGATTACAATTGCTCCCGATTTTATCGTTAATGCTTTGGCCTCCACCTATAAGGAACAATTGGTCACGGTTCCAATCCAACAGCTCGGCTCCGATAACAAACCCATACTGGGTAGAATTACAAAAGTGAATGAACCAATCCCTATAATGGTTGAAGAATTTACAGCCAGACTTACGGATCTGGTTAATCATATTAGTCCCCAGATGAATTGAAGGACATACGGAGATATCGGCATCAACTTTTCTGTGCTTCTCACAGGAAAGTTGACTCACACCATAAAGTGATATACTTTTATATCAAATGATAATTTAAGTTTTTATATTTTCACAAAATACGAAGAGATTGGACGGATGCAGCTATGGAAATGCCTTCGAACATTAAATTAATGGTGGATAGCACTTCAGATTTATCAAAGGAACTGCTCGATCAGTACGATATCAGCGTTGTACCTTTATATGTCGTTATGGGCGCTCAATCGTACAAAGATAATATAGATATCATGACTGGAGAATTGTATCGTCGCTCAGATGAAGAAGGCATCATCCCCAAAACAGCTGCGCCATCTCCAACCGATTTCATTCATTATTTTGAAAAATCACTCAAAGAAGGCAAACAAATCTTATATATCAGCATGTCATCCAAGGTGTCTTCCACTAACCAGAATGCACATATTGCAGCATCCGAGCTACCGCATGGGCAGGTTCATATCGTGGATTCCATGCATCTGTCTGCAAGCTATGCCATGCTGGTGGTACGTGCGGCAAGGGCACTTGAAGAGGGTTGTTCGCTTGAACATGTGATCAAGGATATTGAGAATGTACGAGAGAAGGTTAATATTGAGGTATTTGTGGACCGTCTGGATTATCTGTATAAGGGTGGACGGGTGAGCAGTTTACAGCATTTGATCGGGAATGTCCTTAAAGTCCGTCCTGTGCTGAATAATATTCAGGGAGAAGTGCGCTCTATTCGGAAGTATCGCGGGAAAATGGAAAAGGCTCTGGACGGAGTTGTACAAAAAATTGTTAGCCGTAAAGATGAGATTTGTCCAAACGTACTTATTATCGCTCAAACCTTTGCAGAGAAAATGACGGATAAACTTTATGCATCTCTGATGCAAACGAATCACTTTAAAGATATTATTCTTATTGAGGGCGGGTGTGTTATCGGCTCGCACACAGGTCCTGGTTCAATTGCTGTCAGTTATATTGATTTGTAAAACTCCATGTGACAGCTTTTTTCAGAATATCGGAGTAGAGATTAGCCAACCACCTAAGTGGTTGGTTTTTTTAGATTCAGAACCTTTATTCCAGAATTTAAGTGATATCTCCTATCTAGTGAAGTGTTGACAAAAACAAATGATCTTTGTATTATACCCATAGGGGTATACGTATTATGGTTAATCTCCAGTTTTTAACGGAGTGCAGAGCCATTTCTGAAGAAAAACATACCATTCGTTGCTCTGTTCTAATGCTTGTCTTATTCATAATCATATTGGAGGAGGTTGTTACAGTGTCCGAAATTAAAGTAGATCAAACCATTGATTGCAAGGGGCTTGCGTGTCCTATGCCGATCGTAAGAACGAAAAAGGCTATCGATCAACTTGATGCTGGTCAAGTTATTGAAATACAAGCTACAGATAAGGGTTCTCTCGCGGACATCCAAGGCTGGGCCAAAAATACAGGTCATCATTATCTGGGAACATTAGAGGATAATGACGTTCTTAAACATTATGTTCGCAAAGCGAGTGCGACCGAAACCAAAGAAGAGAAGAAACATCCATATGTCATTTCAACTGATGAATTACAGAAAAAACTTGCAGATCATGAGAAGGTGACTGTACTGGACGTACGTGAACCTGCTGAATATGCATTTAATCGAATTGCGGGAGCCATTTCTATTCCGCTTGGTGAACTCGAGAACCGAATCCAGGAGCTTAATCAGGAAGATGATATTTATGTTGTATGCCGAACCGGCAACCGTAGTGATCTGGCTTGTCAATTTCTTACCGAAAAAGGATTCAAAAAAGTAAATAATGTAGAGCCAGGCATGACTGACTGGACAGGGCCAACAGAAAAATAAATAACAATTAAAAAATCGGAGGTAATAACAATGAGTACAAAAGTGGCTATTATTGCAAGCAATGGTGGGATGTTCGATGCATACAAAGTGTTTAATATTGCTACCGCTTCAGCAGCAACTGAAGCAGAGGTTGCCATTTTCTTCACATTTGAAGGATTAAACCTGATTCATAAGCAAGCCCATCACCAGCTGCCGCTCCCGGCAGGAGCTGAACATATTGCTGAAGGCTTTACAAATGCAAATGTTCCATCTATTCCACAGCTCGTAGAAATGGCTCAGGAGTTGGGAGTCAAAATTATAGCTTGTCAAATGACGATGGATGTAATGAACCTGACCAAAGAAGACTTTATCGATGGGATTGAGGTCGGCGGAGCAGTCACTTTTCTAGATTTTGCGAAGGATGCCAATGTTACATTGTCGTTCTAATGAGCTTGCAGGATGAAAGGGGAAACTAGCAATGGAATTAAGAACAATGACGGCAAAGGAACTAACTACTATTGTCTTGGCTAAAGAAGATATATTTATCCTTGATGTTCGGAATGAAACAGATTTCAACGATTGGAAGATTGAAGGATACGGTGTAGATATCGTGAACATTCCTTATTTTGATCTGTTAGACGGCGTTGATGATGCACTCGACAAGATTCCTGATGGAAAAAAATTGCTTGTTGTATGTGCAAAGGAAGGCTCTTCCAAATTTGTGGCAGAACAAATTGTTGAAGCTGGCAGAAGCAACGTCTATTACCTTGAAGGCGGCATGAAATCATGGAGTGAACATCTGGAACCCGTCAAAGTTGGCGAATTGAAGGATGGAGGTTCATTGTTTCAGTTCGTAAGAGTTGGGAAAGGCTGTTTGTCTTATATGGTTATTTCGGGGGGAGAAGCCGCAGTGATTGACACCCTGCGGATGACGGAAGTGTTTGAACAGTTTGCAAGAGAGCAAGGAGTACAAATTAAACACACACTGGATACACACCTGCATGCCGATCATATTTCAGGCGGACGAAAATTAGCTGAGCATACGGGTGCCACTTATTGGCTGCCTCCAAAAGATGCAACTGAAGTTACTTTTAATTATGAGAAGCTTGAAGAAGGGCGTGACATCACGGTCGGCAGCACAACGATTCAAATTCAGCCCATTTACTCTCCCGGACACACCATCGGAAGCACATCCTTTATTATAGATAACCAATATCTGTTGACCGGCGATATCCTGTTCATTGAATCGATTGGTCGTCCTGATCTGGCGGGTCTTGCAGAGGATTGGGTAGGTGATCTTCGTGAAACACTTTATACACGATATAAAGAACTTTCTCCAGAGCTTATCGTCCTGCCTGCACACTTTGGAAAAGTAACGGAGCTCGGGGAAGGCGGCCGGGTTATGGCGAAACTTTCTGATTTGTATCAAAAAAATCCGGGCCTTAACATTGGTGATGAGCAAGATTTCCGTCGCACGGTGACCAAGAATCTTCCACCTCAACCGAATGCGTATCAGGAGATCCGGCAGACAAACATGGGCAAAATTACACCCGATGAAGATAAACAACGTGAGATGGAAATTGGTCCCAACCGCTGTGCCGTGCATGACAATTAAAAGGAGGAACATGAGATGAAAACAGATATGACTGTAGATACGAAAGGATTGGCATGTCCTATGCCGATTGTTAAAGCAAAGAAAGCACTGGATAGTCTGGAAGCCGGACAGATCATGGAAGTCCTGTCTACGGATAAAGGTTCCCTTAATGACTTTCAGGCTTGGGTGAAGCAAACGAAACAGGAATTGATTTCTCATGAGGAAAAGGATGGAGTGTATACGTTTTACGTTCGAAAAATCTAAATCACTACAATAAGCGAACACGCAGTAGGAAGCCGGGCAAATGTTCGCGTGTTTAAAACTGGCTTAATTCAGATTAAGCCAGGGAAAGGAGGAGAACTATGGATTTCCTCATGTTGATCATTATGATCACTCTTGGCTTAATCGGGTCCTTTTTCTCAGGGTTGTTAGGGATCGGTGGGGCCATTATTAACTATCCGCTATTGCTGTATGTACCTCCACTATTCGGGGTAGCTCATTTCACAGCTCATGAGGTTTCTTCAATTAGCATGTTTCAGGTTTTCTTTGCTTCGCTTGCAGGCGTTCTGGCATTTCAGAAAAACAGCAAAGGAAAGCTGGAGACACCCGTCATTCATAAGGGACTCGTTGTTTATATGGGAAGCGGGATTCTGGCAGGAAGTCTGATCGGAGGATATATATCGGGATTGCTTCAAGGAGATGTTATTAACCTGATCTACGGCATTCTTGCTTTGTTGGCAGTTATACTGATGCTGATTCCTCGCAGGGGCTCGGATAATATACAAGATCATCTTCAATTTAATAAAATCATCGCGGTTGTGTCAGCGTTTATCGTGGGTATTGTCTCGGGAATTGTCGGTGCGGGCGGGGCGTTCATTCTCATTCCCATCATGCTCACCATTCTTAAAATACCGACACGTACGACCATCGCTTCTTCACTTGCCATCGTCTTTATCTCAGCCATCGGCGGGGTAATTGGAAAGCTTACTGGCGGACATATTCCTTTATGGCCAACTTTATTTACAGTCGTAGGAAGTTTGATCGGGGCTCCTCTAGGATCCAAAATCAGTTCCAAAATCAATGTCAAGGTGCTTCAGTATGGACTCGTTGTATTGATTGCGCTGACAGCCGTGAAAGTTTGGTCAACAATTCTTTAGATGAGCGAAACACATTCTCAAGATATTGTAATTTATGTATTCAAGAAAGCGGGGATTAAGATTAATGGCAGATAAATCAACGATCGTCTTATTCAGCGGGGAGCTGGATAAAGCAATCGCGGCGTTCATTATTGCAAATGGAGCAGCAGCATATGATCACGAAGTAACGATATTTTTCACGTTCTGGGGGCTGAATGCTCTTCGGAAAGACGAGGTTATCCAGACCAAAAAAGGTTTTCTGGAAAAGGCCTTTGGATGGATGATGCCACGAGGAGCCAACAAACTTGGTCTTTCCAAAATGAATTTTGGCGGTTTGGGTCCGCAAATGATTAAACATGTTATGAAAAAACACAATGCCTTATCCCTGCCTCAATTGATGGAATTGGCACAAGAACAAGGAGTGAAGCTGGTTGCTTGTACCATGACCATGGATCTTCTAGGTTTAAAACAGGAAGAGTTACTTGATGGTTTGCAATATGCAGGTGTTGCTGCTTATCTGGGTGATGCATCGAACGGAAAGGTAAACTTATTTATTTAAAGGTGTAAGCTAACCTTTTTTGCTCTATAATATACCTATACTGGTATGCTATAAAGGAGAGTAGATTGAATATGGAATATCATTATTCAGATAGCTTAAAAACACGTTTGCGCAAAATTGAAGGACAGGTCCGTGGTGTGCTTCGTCTAATGGAAGAAGATAAACCTTGTAAAGAGGTTGTTGCTCAGTTGTCCGCTGTCCGTAATGCTTCTGACCGGGCTCTAGCACAAATTGTGGCAGATAATCTCCAACAATGTATCAAGGCTGAACAAGAAGCTGGCAATAATGATACGAGTAAGTTAGTGAAGGAAGCGGTAGAGCTTCTTGTGAAAAGCCGATAGGCAAGGTACAAGAATCAGAATTAAAATGGAGAGTCTGGCTAGACTTGAGAAAGTTCTAGCTCGTTGTTGTAATACCCATAGGGGTATATGTTTAAAATGATAATAGACGGCATATGGATACATTCAGTATATGTTCGGTTTGAAGATAAATGAAAGCATCGTGAAGACCATATTTTTTTTTATAAAAGGAGCGGATGTAGATGGCATTTCAAATTCCAAAAGTAATCACCCCTCAAGAGGTATCATCGCAGTTGAAACAAGGGGAGCAGCTATACCTGCTGGATGTTCGGGAGGATGCTGAGTGGGAAGAAGGACATGTCCAAGGGGCAAAACATATTCCGCTAGGCCAGTTGATGGAACGAGTTGAGGAGCTGCCAGTCTCACAAGAGATCATTGTGATCTGCCGAAGCGGGAACCGCAGCGGCCTGGCCTGTGAACTTTTACATGAGAAAGGGTTCCAGATTGTGAATATGACAGGTGGTCTTAGCAACTGGACAGATTACGATCAATTGGTTAGATAAGACCTGTTCACTGCAGGAATGAAAGCACGTGGAAGAAAGGATGTCATGAATGACACTGGTGTATATTACAGCTACAGTTGGTATCCTATGGCTAATCATTCAGCTCTGGCCGGTCTCCTCCCTAACCTATGTGAACAGCAAGGAATGGGACCCGTCACAGAAACGGTGGTCTAACGTCAGAATACTGGATATCAGAGACTCAAGCGAGTACTGGCAAGATCATATCCCGGGTTCAATTAATATATCCATTGGCCGATTGTCTGCAGTCTGGATGAAGGAGCTGTCACCCGATCAGGAGGTCATGATCTTTTCACGGAATTGGCTATCCCGCCAAAAAGCAGCCCGCATACTGGCACGCCGTGGATTCAGACAGTTGTATGCAGTGAAGGGTTGTTATTTTGCCATGAATAGAAAGGGAGAGTCCAGTGAACACAAGCACTGTTATTAATATCGCCATTTTGCTTCTGATTGTATGGTTCCTCTATACTCGACTGAAGCCGGTCACCGGCCTGACCAACCTAAAACCGGATGAATTCCGACAGGCCATCAAAACAAACCCTCCAGGCATGGTGGTGGATGTGCGCGAGCCTGCTGAATATGAAAGAGGGTATATTCCGGGAGCAATCAACATCCCCTTGTCGCAACTGCAGCAGCGATTAAGCGAGATTCCACAGAAAAAGCGTGTTTTTCTATACTGCCAGAGTGGCATGCGCAGCAAGAGTGCAGCCAAAATATTAAGCAAGCAAGGCTACGCTCAGATCTCTAATCTTCAAGGCGGCGTAAGTGCATGGAGAGAAAAATTGATTTCCAAAAAATAAATTCCCCACCTATATGCTCTATAACAGCAGCCCATTCATCGGGCTGCTGTTTTTTGACGTTTTTCAAAACAAATAATTAAACCCGGGTAATATTGACTTTATATTTTTACCCGGGTAATATAAAAGAGTCAAGGTAAGATCAGAGAAGGAGGAGTCATATGCAAGCTTCATCACACCCAATCAGCTACACCGCTTTTGTGGATCGAGCCTGCTTCGCGAAGGGCTCATTACAACATGTTGTTGGTATTGCCAAAGATAATCTGGAGGACAGTCAACTTGCACAAATCCTTATTTTCCATGATGGGACAGGTAAACCGGTTGACGTTGATTTTCGCGGGAGCACCGTTGAAGTGCTTGACCGATTACACGGCGAGGGTATGGAAGGGCCTACTTCGGATACAACAGAAAAAGAAAATGAACAGCCTGCTCGCAAGGTTGGTCGTCCCAAGCTGGGCGTAGTATCTGGCGAAGTTACGCTACTTCCCAGGCAATGGGAATGGTTGAAAGCTCAACCCGGAGGCGCTTCTGTCACATTGAGGAAACTGATTGATGAAGCCCGCCGTGTGGGTGAGAGTGAAAGTAAAGTTCGTGCCGCTCAAGAAGCGACGTATCATTTCATGACTGCAATGGCAGGCGACTTTGACCAGTATGAAGAGGCTCTGAGAGCACTGTATGCCGGCAATGAAGCTCTTTTTTACGAATGGATTGATGACTGGACGCCAGATATCAGAGACTATGTTAAGGATTTGGCCAAAGGTGCGTTCATGCAACCAATATAAATTTGAAGGAGAATATTTTAATGAATAGATTAAACGTTAATGGTATTGATCTTGCTTATGACAGTTATGGCGATGAAAAGCATGAAACCATTCTCTTGATCGCCGGGCTGGGAACACAAATGATCCGATGGACGGCCCCCTTTTGTGAAATGCTGGCAGCCAGAGGATACAGGGTAATTCGTTTTGACAATAGAGACACCGGATTATCTACTCATTTTAGTCATCACGATCCTCTGGATTTTGAAACACTCGCCAGAACACTTATGTCAGGACAACGCCCCCATATACCTTACACGCTTGAGGATATGTCTGATGATACGATTGGATTGTTAGATGCACTGGACATCGCGAAAGCACATATTGTTGGACGTTCCATGGGTGGTATGATAGCCCAACTCACTGCAAGCCGTTATCCCGATAGAGTGATCTCGCTGACTTCAATCATGTCCACTACAGGCAATCCAGAACTTCCACAGACTTCACCAGAGATCATGGCGTTAATGACTCGTCCAGCTCCGAACCCGAGAGAGGATGAGGCAGGATATCTGGCTCAAAGTACGGCTTTTGCCAGACAGATTGCAGGTACGGGTTATGCGTTTAACGAGGAAGAGTATCATTCCATGATTCGTGAAGAACTGCGACGAGCGTATGATCCGGGCAGTATCGGAAGACAAATTGCAGCTATTGCCGTATCCGGAGACCGGCGTCCGCAACTCGCGAAAATAGGTGTGCCCACGTTAGTCATCCATGGAGCGGAAGACTCCATGTTTGTGCCAGCATGCGGAGAAGACACGGCGAAAGCCATCCCGGGCTCCGAATATATGGTGCTTAAAGGCATGGGACATGATTTGCCGGAACAGCTGTTTGGAATGGTCATTGACGGAATTGTTCGAACAGCTCAGCGTAACAAACCGAATTGAAATGATGAATCATAGACATCCAAAGTGGCCTTAGAAAACAATTTCTAAGGCCTTTGTGTTTATCTTTAGATAATAGATAATCTGACGATTTTATCGTCAACAAGTACAAAATGATAATTCAATAATAGTGGATCGGGTAGACCAGTCTTGTCGTAGGTACCATCGAGCTTGCATGTTAGCACAATTTCATCTCCTATTTTTTTTGCTTTTGTTGGCTTTAAGGTTACATTCGCCGCGAAATGGTTTTGATCACTCCATTCCCGAATCGCCTGTTTACCATTTCGCTTTTTTCCTTCATCTAATACAACGGCATTTTCTGAAAAACAATCTACAAATACTGCTGGGTCTGGTTTATTAGATGCATGAATGTATTTGCTAATTACAAACGGTAAATGATTGAGATCCATATTGTTCCTCCTCTTATTAAATCGCTTTAGACGGTAGGGATAGTTCCCCCATCAATGACATATTCACTACCTGTAATAGATGCTGCTCGGTCTGATACCAGAAATGCGGCCAGCTCAGCGACTTCTTCAGGAAACCCTGGCCGTCCAATGGGGATACCTCCGAGTGAAGTCATGAGTTGTTCAAGAGCACTTTCTCGACTTCCAGTTTCCGCTGCGATCCGATCAATTAGTACATCAGCCGCTTCTGTCTGGATAAACCCTGGAGACAATGTATTTATGCGAATTCCTTGAGGGGAAAATTCATTTGATAGTCCTTTGCTATAATTAGCCAGCGCGGCTTTTGCAGATGCATAAGCCAGTGTAGTTTCATATAAAGGCAAACGTCTTTGGATAGAAGTGAAATGAAGAATAACGCCTGAATTATTTTCTAACATAAGTGGAATTAAGCCACGATCAAGTCGAACTGCTGCGAGTAAATTCCAATTTAATGCATGAAGCCAATCGTCATCATTCAATACAAGTGCGCCTCCAGGTGGTGTGGTTGATCCACCTACGCAATGGACAATAATATCGATGCCTCCAAGTTGTTCTTTTACTGCTGTAATTATTTGATCTGTACCTTCAGGTGTGGCGACATCTGCTTGAACAAATTTCACTGAATTGGGCAAGTCAGTGGATACTGAACGGGCAGTAGTAAGGACTGTAGCTCCGGCGTTTGCAAGTCTTTTTACAACAGCTTGTCCCATTCCCTTTGTTCCTCCAGTTACCAGCACCTTTTTGCCTTTAAATTCAGATAGAGAGTACTCAAATTCTTTATGCATAATTATTCCTCCTAGTAATGATATTCAATGATTAAAAACTGCTTTGTCTCTTAACATTGTGTTATGAGAGAGGAGCTAGAACTAATACTACACTTGCCACTTTCATAACGTCCAATTTATTATAATAATGAAAATGATGAATAATATTAATATAGGAGGTTGTCCTAATGGAACTTACACAATTAGAATACTTTATGACCGTTGCACGGCTTGAACATATGACATTAGCCTCCAAAAAACTCGGTATTACTCAGCCAGCGTTAAGTCATGCAATTGCCAAGCTTGAAAATGAAATAGGAGCTCCATTATTTGAGCGCAATGGACGCAATATAAAGCTGAACCGAAACGGTACCATGTTCTCTAAATGGATTGGTAGAGCCCTACAAAATATTGAAAATGGGCTCAGGGAAATCGAAGAGTGGTCCAATCCTGATACGGGTGTAATTACGTTGTCTTATCTAAACATTCTTGGTGTTGAATTGATTCCTAACCTAATCCGGAGTTATCAATTGAAGTACCCTAAAGTGCGGTTCGAATTGACACAAGGAAATTTAGGGGATATCGATGAACATCTAGAACAAGGATTTTCGGATGTTATGATTACATCGAGGGAATCTACTTTGGACAATCATCACTGGAAAACGGTTCAAAATGTTCCTTTATATATCGTTGTTTCCTCCCAACATCGTTATGCAGATTGTAATGCTCTTAGTTTGGCAGAGCTATCTGGCGAGCCGTTTATTGGATTGAAAAACAACTGCGGATTAAAAGAAACGATCATGTCCCGTTTTCGACATACCGGTTTTGTTCTTGCTTCGGCTTATGAAGCGGAGGACCTGATCACTGTAGCCGGTTTTATCAAATCGGGTCTTGGTGTATCAGTATTGCCAAAGACATTGGGGTTAATGTTAGATGAATTGGTCTGGATCCCTATCCTTGATGAAGGATGGTACTGGGAAATCGGGTTGAAGTGGAGAGAAGATCATCATATTTCTCCAGCAGCCAAAAGGTTTATTGCATTTGTTGAAACTTTACATCCAAAAGAATGACCGCCAAAATTTAGGATTGAAGAAGTCATGGCAATATGCAAGAACATCTATCTATTAAAGTCGCTTTTTAAGCGACTTTCTTATATTATTGGTACAAGATCATAGTCAATTACCTAGAAGTTATCCAAACGGGGCACCGAATGGGACTTTTTTTTTCTAGCACGGAAGAATATTTCGAAGAAATGATAGGGTGATAGGGATGAGAAGACTGGAGTCTGGCATGACAATAGACAACGAAATATTCACTGATATTGTCAGGTATGAACACGAAACGATCAGCGAAACAACCATAACAAATTCGAATATTGGTTCACCTATATTTTGGAGCTGTAACCTGAAACATCTTGTATTTGATACCTGCGATTTTACCAATGCGAGATTTTTTGCCGGTTGTACGATTGATCATTGTACTTTTATCCGTTCCGACTTACGCTCTGTTGGCATTGCCAGGAACGAAGCTGTTTTCACCAATTGCGAATTTTCCTCCTGCGATCTGAGAGGCATGACATTGGAGAATGCAACGTTTATCGACTGTACTTTTTTTAAATGCCGATTTAATGACCGGATTCTACAAGCGGCGAATATCGTCAATTGTTCCTTTACCGGCAAGCTGGTGGATATCACGTTTGAAGGAGATGGCACACAAAAGCTAATCGCCAATTTTGAAAACTGCATCCTTGACGGAGTTCGTTTTGTAGGCTGTGACCTAACGCAATGTATTCCGCCAAAATCAAAAAACCATGTATATGTTGAACAGGTATCCTCACGTGTGAAAAAGGCTATGAAGAAGATAGACGATGACGCTGATCTATCTGACGATGATCGGAAAGTACTCGTTCGCAATCTGCGCAAGCTTGAGCATATGGAACAATATATTTTTAACACGGCGCATATGAAGAAAATATATGGTGATGTATTTGTTGAACGATTTTTCAGCAGTATGGAATAATATGTAAACAACTCAGCCGCGGAAAAATGTCAAAGGACCCGAACATATTTTCATTAAATCGCTATTTCAGCGGCTTATTTTTTTTGTACAAGTTCGTGTTTCGATTGAAGAAAAAAGGACTTGTTCTCATGTTGTATCTCCAATTAAACCTTTTACAATCATTGTCAGTAAGCTATAATAAAATAATCGATGGGAATACCGAATATAAAAGTGAAATAATGTAATTGTTCGAGACAAAGTATAAGTAGAAATTGATTACGGGATCGGCACGGCACATTGTGTTGAGTGACGTGAATCCATATAAAAAAATCGGAGGTATCGTTATGATCAAGAAGAAACTTTGCACAGCCGTTAGCGCAGCTTTAATCGTTTCTATGCTGGCTACTGGCGGAATTGTCGTTTTCCAAGGTAAAACAACATTAGAGGTAGCGAAGTCGGCAGGAGATAAAAAGGTTGAAGTTATTAAAGCTATCCAAAGCACCTGATGCAAAAGTCAACAGGAATCAAAAAACTTCAAATGTTACATAAAAAAAAACCAAAGTTCCGATTGGAACTTTGGTTTTTTTATGTACTTGCATGTAATAGAAGGAGAAGATTGTACTACATTCCATTACGTGCCCGGAACTTCAGGCTGCAAGTTTTCTTGTTCCTCCAGCAGTCGTTTCAGCTTTTGGCGCTGCCGTTTTTCCTTCTGACGTCGCTCTTTGTCCTCAGCCTGCAGTGCCTTGAGCAGGGAGAAACACATCCCGATAAGGACTACAGCGAACGGCAATGCAGACACGATGGAGGCCGTCTGGAGGCCGTTCAATCCCCCACTAATCAGCAACACTACCGCAATAGCGGACTGCATGATTCCCCAAGTCAATTTCACTCTTGTACTTGGGTTTAGCTTGCCATCTGAAGACAGCATGCCTAACACAAAGGTAGCCGAATCAGCCGACGTAATAAAGAAGGTCATGATGAGGAGTGTTGCGATGAATGCTACGATCGAGCCCAAAGGCAACTGCTCCAACATAAGGAATAGGGCGGTTGTCGCATCTTCCTTGACGGCTTCCGCCAGATGAGCGGCATTGAACAATTCCATGTGAAGTCCGGTTCCGCCGAAGACTGAGAACCATATAAATCCGAAAAGGCTTGGAATAACCATGACGTAAATTACAAATTCCTTGATGGTTCTGCCTCTGGATACTCTTGCGATAAAAGTGCCGACAAAAGGAGCCCATGCGATCCACCAAGCCCAGTAAAATAACGTCCATGCTCCAATCCAGGTTTCTCTTGAGAACGGCGTCAATCTCAAACTCATGTTAATAATGTTCTGCATATAACTGCCCAAGGTTGTCGTGAATGTGTCAAATATGAAAGAAGTCGGTCCAGTCGCTAATACAAACACCATCAATAGCACAGCTATAACGAGGTTGGTGTTGCTTAGAATCTTAATCCCTTTATCCAGACCGGAGGTTGCCGAGATTAGAAACAGTACGGTTACAATTGAGATAATGACAATCTGGGACAACGTCGAGTTAGGAATACCGAATAAGTAATTCAGTCCCCCACCAATCTGAAGTGCACCCAATCCAAGAGAGGTTGCAACACCAAAGATGGTGGCAATAACAGCCAGAATATCAATGATCTTGCCAAGCCAGCCAGCCGCAAGACGCTCACCGATCAGAGGAATAAAGGTAGAACTGATCAACCCTTTATAACCTTTCCGGAACTGGAAGTAAGCGAGCGCCAAACCGATAACGGTATAAATCGCCCAAGGATGCAGCCCCCAGTGAAAGAAGGAATAACGCATGGAAAGTCTTGCTGCCTGCGCAGTTCCGGCTTCTGCTCCTTCCGGGGCAGATAAATAGTGGGACAGGGGCTCGGCAACTCCCCAGAAAACCAGTCCGATTCCCATACCAGCGCTAAACAGCATGGACAGCCAGGAAATCGTAGAATATTCCGGTTCATCATCGTCATCCCCCAGCCTGATCCCGCCAAATCGGCTGAATGCCAGATAAAAAGCAAAGATCAGGAAGAACAGTGTCGCTAACAAATAAAACCAGCCAAAATTCTGAATAGAGAAGTTGTAGGCAACGTTTGCTGCATCCGCCAGCTGATCAGGAGCGACGCCCCCCCATATTGCAAACAGTGCAACGATGATAATTGTGATGGTAAATACCATGATGAGACCTCCATTATGTAATCTTCATCCAACTTTTCCTTAGTATGTGCTAGTCCGGCTAGTTATCATTCGGAAAGCCAGCTGTTGATAACATAAAACAATTCGACGTGTATTGAAACAGGTGAGGAGAAAGTCCTCTTTTTCAAAGGAGAGGATTTATCGATTTTTGATGTCCCCCAAGGAGAAGAAATGTTGAATAAAAAATGATAAGAAGGGGGAGAGTAGGGAGAAAAAGGGGGGGAAATCCATGTACCGTTTAACCGTTCTAGCCATTAGTCTTTTTCTGTTCTTTGGAGCATATCATACTGCCGAAGCATCAGAAATATCCACATCTTCTCTCATTAGTGATCTACAAAAAGGGGGTTACATCCTTTATGTCCGACATGGAGATGCAACAGTTGGAGTTGATCAACCAGATTTTAGTCTGACAGATTGCTCCACACAGAGGAATTTAAGTGCGCTTGGAAAGGAACAGGCAGAAAAATATGGTCATGCTATTCGGAAACTAAATATCCCCGTCCATTTCCCCGTGGAAGCAAGTCCCCTGTGTCGAACTCTCCAAACTGCTCAGATTGCGTTTGGTGCACAAAATGTAAAAGAAAATACATTTTGGTTAAACATATATAAACTCAGTCAAAATCTGGACACAGAAAATATAAACAGTACAATTCAAGCATTTACAAATGAAGTAGAGCAAACCTCTCCAACGAATTCGAACAGGCTTATTGTAGCTCACTCTTTTCCTAGCGGTCTGGGATTAGGAGAACTCTCGAGTATGGAGACAGTCATTATTAAACCACTGGGAGACCATAAAGGGTATCAAGTTGTTGGAAAATTGAAATTAGAAGATGTTTTACAGCAAGCTGGAATGTCTTAGATGTCGAGGGACAAGAAGAACATATGCTCATTCAAGTCGCTATTTTGGCGGCTTTTTTTATCGTTTCCTGACGGAAAAATAAGAATCTAGAAATTAATAAGATCATATACTTTATATAAAGTGGTTCAAAGAGAGGGATTCTACGTTCAAAATTGAATACATTATGAAGGATTGTCTATTTTACCAATATTGGCTATATCGATCAAGAAAGACGATTCTCAAAATAATGAGAGGACTGATTATATGAAAACGACACAACTTTTAAATATGTTTGCAAATGAGATCATGTCTCTCTAAACACGGTGGAACGATTTACGCCTATACTCATTATGGCTATGCTAAGCCTGACAATAGGTCGAGAGGTTTGTAAGGGGCTATTTTACCATTGTGATATGCAGCTTATGCGCTACTCCTTTTATCGCAAGCATGCGAAGCAACATTTTCGTCTAAGATTTAGAAGTGTATTATCCTTAAACCTAAAATTAGGTGCGTGTCTAGCAGCCGTACTAAGTATCTCTATACTTGTTTTGTCTGAAGGAAAGGATATAAGTACATTGCTTGCCATCTGGTTTATGACGATGACACTGTCCATATTTTTCTCAGTACATCATTTATTGGTATATTATGTATTCCAACCCTACACAACGGAGTTGGACACCAATAATCCTCTTTTTACATTAGTGAACAGTCTTATTTCATTAGGCTTTGTTATAACGATGTTTTTAGGTCCAACTCTGTGGGTGCTCACTGTTGTCTTAATTGTGTTGACTGTAGGCTATCTGTTCAGTGCGGTACCTGTCGTATCCAAATATGCTCAAAATAACTTTAGAGTGAAGTGAAAGAAAGCCCCAATCATTTTAAAACGCTACTGACATAACGTTGTCAGTAGCGTTTTTTTATCATTGGATATGTAAAAGTAAAAGATATGGATAAGTAACATGTCTGTTTTACAAAAAAATAGGACACAGTTAGATTTAGAAAGGATGATATATTGTGAATTTTTCTTCTGTACGCATCATTACTGACGACGTGGATCGTCTCGTTGAGTTCTACGAAAAAGTCTTGGAGGTTACGGCAGAACGACCTGCACCGGTATTTGCCGAACTCGTTGTGCCATCATGTACCCTTGCAATAGGACATACCCAGACGGCACAGTTATTCGGTACGGATGCTGTACTGAGCGCTCATAACCGTACTGTCATTATTGAGTTTCGAGTCGATGATGTAGAAGCCGAATATGAGCGCTTAAAGTCATTTGTCGATCATTGGGTAAAAGAACCGACCATGATGCCGTGGGGAAACCGTTCCATGCTGTTCCGCGATCCCGATGGCAACCTACTTAACCTTTTTGAGCCCGTGACTGAGGATGCGATTAAACGGTTTAAAGATAGACATTAACATACAGTTTCAATGAAATTTGTTCATCTACGACGAATTGGAGTATGATTGGGGAAGACATTACTTCTTTGGAGGGGGACATCTGTTTTGGATGAGCAGTTTCTAGATTTATTGGCCGAAAAATATGATACGGAAGAAAAGATCGTAACCGAGATCATCAACCTTGAAGCGATCTCCAATCTCCCGAAGGGAACCGAGCATTTTGTCAGCGATTTGCATGGGGAGTTCCAGGCATTTCAGCATGTACTAAGAAACGGTTCGGGTACCGTCAGAGAGAAAATCAAAGAATTATTCCGGGAATCTTGGACAGATCAAGAAATCAATGATTTTGCCGCTTTGGTTTATTATCCGGAAGAAAAAATACAGCTGGTCATAGGTGAACTGAGCAATAAACAGGCTCTGAACCAGTGGTATAGACGAACGATTGAACACATGCTTAAGCTTATCTCTTATGCCTCTTCCAAGTATACGCGCTCGAAATTGCGTAAAGCTCTGCCGGAGCAGTATGTATATATTGTAGAAGAGCTTCTATATAAGACGGACTCGACCAACAATAAGGACCCTTATTACGAGGAAATATATCGACAAATTATATCCTTGGGACAGGCGGACAAGCTCATCATCGGCCTTGCTTATACGACCCAACGCCTGGTAGTTGACCATCTTCATGTGGTTGGAGATATCTATGACCGGGGGCCGGACCCTGATAAAATTATGGACACGCTAATCAACTACCATTCTGTAGACATTCAGTGGGGGAACCATGATGTCCTCTGGATCGGTGCTTATGCGGGTTCTCTGGTCTGCCTTGCGAATATTATCCGGATCTGCGCCAGGTACGATAATCTGGACATCATTGAAGATGTGTACGGAATTAATCTGCGCCCACTACTAAATCTGGCGGAGAAATATTACGAAGACAATCTGCCCTTTAGACCTAAACTGCAAGCTGGCCATAACGTATCGGAGCAGGAAATTCTGCAGATCACCAAAATTCACCAGGCCATTGCCATGATCCAGTTTAAACTGGAAATCCCGATTATTAAGAGACGCCCATACTTCAATATGTCTGAAAGACTTTTGCTGGAGAAGATTGATTACGACAACAATGAAATTAATATCTGCGGAAAAACGTACACATTGGAAAACACCTGTTTTAGCACCGTAAATCCGCAGCAGCCTGAGCAATTGCTGGAAGAAGAACGTCAGGTAATGGAAAAGCTCCTGTTCTCCGTTCAGCATTCCGAAAAGCTGGCCAGACATATGAACTTTCTTATGAAGAAGGGTAGTCTTTATTTAAAATACAACGGGAATTTGTTAATCCACGGCTGTATTCCTTTGGATGAAGAAGGAAATATGGAAGAAATGCAGATTGAAGACAAGACATATGCGGGTCGTCAATTGCTTGATGTTTTTGAAGATTATCTACGCTACGCCTTCGCGCATCCGGAGGAGACAGAAGATCTGGCAACGGATATGGTATGGTACATCTGGACTGGGGAATGTTCCTCGCTCTTTGGAAAGAGAGAAATGACTACGTTTGAACGGTATTTTATCCAGGATAAAGAAGCACATAAGGAGAACAAGAATCCCTACTACCATTTACGTGAGAATGAAGAGGTGTGCCGGAAAATCCTGCAGGAGTTTGATTTGAATCCGGATCATGGACATGTCATTAACGGCCACACGCCAGTCAAAGAAATTCGTGGAGAGAGCCCTGTTAAAGCAAACGGCAAAATGATCGTGATTGACGGCGGTTTTTCCAAAGCCTATCAATCCACAACGGGCATTGCCGGATATACGTTGCTGTTTAATTCCTTTGGCATGCAGCTCGTCGCCCATCAGAAATTTAATTCAAAAGAAGATGTGCTATGCAACGGAACGGACGTATTGTCTGTAAAAAGACTGGTGGATAAGGAACTGGAACGAAAACTGGTGAAGGAAACCAATGTTGGAGAGAAGCTGCTGCAGAAAATCTCAAATTTGAAGGACCTTCTGGAATATCACTATATGAATTAAAACGATTGCTAAAAACATCCGGATTAAATGTTGGAGTGTAATTAAGCACAGACGCTCGTACAGGCAGGGAAGTAAATACCCTGCCTGTACGAGTTTTTCTTTTTTAAAGGGAGCGATGTAACAGAAGGCAGGAGCCTATGAGATGCCACCGCCACAGGAATCAATTATCCCTTAGTATTGATCCAGATGGGTAATTCCTCTTGAGTATAGGTTCTGCACTAAATTGAGAAATTCTTCTGATGATAAATCCTTTTCACGCTGGAGCCAAAGACGAAATAAAGCAAGGGAAGTTGTCAGGTAAAACTCAATTAAGTATGGCGTTATATGTCATTCAACAGATCATTTTCAACAGCGTCTAACAATGCGTAAATGTCCGTAAAGTATTGATAAAAGGTGCTGCGGTTATATCCTGAGTTTTTTGCAATTTCCTGAACCGAAATTTTTTCAATCGGCTTTTGACTATATAGCTCACAGAAAACTTCTATAAACTTTTGTCTTGTTTTCTCCGTTATTTGAGGTTGCTTTTTCATGTTTTCCTCCTGTTATGGATTACGAGTATTATCCGACAAATATTAAAAAACTGCTGGTTGATCAAGGCATAATGAAGATTTATAATCGCATCATACAACATGTTGTCTGATAATCAAAAGGAAATATTATTACCTAGGGGGGTGGATCATGTCAACCACACAAGAAAGAATTTTAATTTTTGGTGCAGGTGTTATCGGGAGCATGTACGCAATTAAGTTTATTGAAGCAGGATTTGATGTTACCGTGTTTGCACATTCGAATAGATATAGATCATTGAGAAAAAATGGCCTGCAATATGTAGAAAAAGGGGCAGTTAGATCGATTAAAGTGAATGTCATTGATACACTCGAACATGACGATGTATATGATTTTATTTTCGTTACCGTTCGTTATGATCGATCCGAATCAGCGTTGTTCGCGCTAAAAGATAATCAAAGCAAAAATATAATTACGATGACTAGTAACTCCATTGGATTTTCCTCGTGGCTGGATATCGTAGGAGATAGACTTTTACCAGCTTTTCCAGGCTTCGGAGGACAGATTAAAGATGAAGTATTACATGCTCGATTTTTACCAAAGTTTATAGCTGCAACTGTATTTGGAGAAATTAAAGGTGTGGTGACAGAGCGTATAGAGAACCTTGCAAAATTATTTAAGACAGCCAAGCTTCCCTACGTTATTAAAAAGGATATGCAATCGTATCTCATCACACATTCCGTATCAGACATTGCCATGTTGAGCTTTTTGCATCCTCAACATAAGATCATTGATCACAAAACAGCCAGAACCAGAACGACGGCCCACCGAATAACAGTCACTTTGAAAACGTATCTAAGGGCAATACAACAAGCTGGCGTTTCACTCGATCCGCCCATTTTTAAAATGGTGCTTAAATTTCCGAATTTATTGTTGGATCTATTTTTTATGACATGGCTGCGAACTAAAATGGTTAGGGATATGATGTTGCCGGATTATGCAAATAATGCGAACAATGAGATTTTACAACTGAACAATGATTTGAGGAAATTTTTAAGTCAAAATGATATTACATCGAGAACGAACTGGATGGATAACCCAAAAGAAATGTGAAATGAAGCGATCACTTGTATCTCTCAGTTACCCTCGGTCCGTCATATTTCTTGAGCCGCTTGCAACTGGAATAAGAAAATAAAAAAATTGACATGAAACCAGTTACATATTTTAATCTTGTTTTGTAGCGAGAGATCACAATCATTCATGTAGAACTCATGATGAGTTTTTCTAAACACTTATTAAATATACATTATAAAGTGTTTAAATAAAGTGGATTATCTCCAGCACAAGAGCAAACAAATTATACAATGGAGGGCATAAATATGATTAAACTGGTAGTCACTGATTTAGATGGAACGTTTTTGAACAATAAGGGTTCGTACGATGTTGAACTTTTCAAAAAGGTTTATGCCGAGATGCAGCAAAAAGGAGTTACTTTTGTAGCCTGTACCGGGAAACAATGTGAACGTGTAGAAAAACTGTTTGATGAACATGGCAAAGGAGTCTGGATTCTGGGTGACAGCGCTGCTCGAATCAAAAAAGATGGTGAAGTCATCAAAGAGTTCAGCATGGAAAAGGAACTTGCCATGAAGGCGATTGATCGAATTCAGGATTTCGACAACACGATGACTCTTATCGTATGTGCAAGCGATGCTGCTTACGTTCATTCTTCCATTTCGGAAGAAATGTACGAAGTCGTGAAAGGCTCCTATGAACGTGTAATCAAAACAGATTCCTTCGAAACCATCGAGAGTCAATTTATCAAAATTACGGTCTTTGATACAGAAGGACGCAGTACAGCATTAAGAGCGCATGTGGAGGGTACAATGTTTGGACAGGTTTACATTGTTGACTCGGAAGCCAGATGGCTGGATATTACGGCATTACACACACACAAAGGAGAGACCGTGAAGAAGCTGCAAGACATGCTGGGTGTCACATACGAGGAGACGATGTCATTTGGTGACGGTGAGAATGATGTGGAGCTTATGGCCATCGCCAAATATAGTTTTGCAGTAAGTAATGCTTGTGATAATACGAAAAAAGCAGCAAACTTCATCACGAAATCCAACGAAGAGAATGGCGTTCTTCTAACGGTTCAAAAAATACTGGATTTGCAGTAATCCTTGTCTGACAAGGTACTACATGTTCGATCTAACGGGGGCAATCTTAGGATTGCCCTATTTTCATTGGATAAAAACGTTACTTGGGGTCCGAGTCGTTGTTGGTAACTTGTTTGCGATAATGCTGTGGAACTACACCCATCTGTTTTCGGAAAATGGACGAAAAATAACTGGAGCTTTGAAAACCGCAGGCAAGTGCAATTTCACTTATGGATCTCCGTGTTTCTTTTAACATTTCACAGCTTTTCTGAAGTCGATATTGGGTGAGATAGTTGTTTGGCGATTGGCCCACATATTTGTTAAACAATTGGCAACATCGACTTCTGCAAACAGCTCCGGCAGATGCGATCTCCTCAAGTGTTATCTTCTGATCATAGTTCTGGTGAATGAATTGAGTCATTTCCTGAACATGCGTTAATATGCCAGGTTGACCGGAAACAGGCTTCAACTGATCGCCAATTGTAGCGCACAACGACAACGCTTGGGATACCAAACGAAGTGGATTGGGAGGCGTATGTTCCCTATGCATTTCCCGATAGAGTTCCTGAATGGACTGTACGATGTCTTGTTGCCAGGCCATCTGCTCTGTGAGTACAACAAAATCAGCCATATTGGAACTGAACTTCTCTTCCCAGTACGTCTTAAGATATGAAGTTTTCTCTCCAAGGATAGAGGGATGAATAACGACCACCAGGAACGAACAATCGTCGTGATCCGCAGCAGCGTAACCAAAATGCAAACGTTGGCTATTCACAAAAAGTCCGTCTCCTTGATGCAATCGCGTGATACTTCCATTAACCGAGAAATCCATTGATCCCTTTAATATATAGATAAACTCCAGATCCACATGCCAATGTGCAACTGCGGCATGATTATCAAATTGATGAAGGCTTCCTTTGCGGACATAAAGGGGGACATCAGGAAGATTATAATCCAACCGTTCTGATAAATCAGAGAACACCTCTAAATCTGTCATTGAGAATCCCTTCTTTGCACAAATGTATACGATATTAATAAAATTATAGCCAATATTGATGGAAACAACAACGATTACGTACTATCTTTATATTATTGAGAACAACCGAGAGGACAGATACAGGTGAGAAAACGCATGCAGATTCAAGGGTTCGGCAAACGCGATTTTAATCGAGAGTTAGTCTCGCTTGTAATCCCCATTGCACTACAAAATCTAATATCCGCAACGGTGATATCTGTTGATGTGATCATGCTGGGTATGATCAGTCAATCTGTAATGGCAGCCGTATCACTCGCCGGACAAATCACCTTTACCTTAACATTGTTTTACATGGGATTGTCAGCGGGGGCGAGTATCCTCACTGCCCAGTACTGGGGGAAGAAGGACTCATTAACCATACAGCGCATTCTGAGTATTGCCTGTGTATTCTCCCTAAGCATATCGATTCTGTTTTTCTTGTCTTCCTTCCTGATTCCCGATACACTCATGCGCTTATTCACCAATGATCCTGAATTGATTCAATATGGTTCAAGGTTTTTACAGTTTAATTCCTTTTCTTACCTCGTCATGGGATTATCGCATATGTATCTGAGTGTAGTTCGAAGTATGGAAAATGCAAAACTCAGTGCGTGGGTCAGTTCATTATGCTTGGTCTTAAACATTATATTTAATGCTATTGGCATTTTTGTACTATTCCCATCCAATCCGGAACTTGCGATTGCGGCAGTGGCTCTTGCCACGGTCTTGGCACGTATAATTGAACTGGCATGTTGTGTGATTCATTCCTTTACTAAGGGATCCATTCGCTTTCGTTTACCAGTACGTGACAGTATGCATCGTAATCTATTAAAGGATTTCCTGAGATATACCCTGCCTGTGCAGGGGAATTATATCGTATGGGGAGGAGCACTTACCGCTACGGCTGCCATTATAGGCCATGTGAACTCCGATATGGTAGCGGCAAACTCCATCGCATCTGTAGTCAAGAACTTGGCGGTTGTTCTCTGTGGCGGCATAGCTACCGGGGGCTCTGTACTGATTGGAAAGTATCTGGGGCAGGGTGAAATGGAGAAAGCTAAGTATGCGGGTAACCACATGTGTTATTATGCACTCATTTTTGGAGCCATTGCAGGTTGTAGCATTTTGCTTATTAAACCTTTAGTTTACTCCATCGTCAGTCTGAGTCCAGTCGCTCAAAGCGATCTGGATGGCATGTTATACATTAGTGCGTATTATTGTATTGCGAAGTCTTTTAACTCCACAACGATAGCAGGTATATTCCCGGCCGGTGGAGATGCGAAGTTCGGATTATGGTGTGACATGGTTGTCATGTGGCTTATTATTTTACCACTTAGTTACCTGTGCGCTTTTGTTTGGCAAGTATCTCCCATTTTTTTATACGTCATCATCAGCTTAGACGAGTTAATTAAACTACCCATTGCTTTCACCCGTTATCGTCAGTTTAAGTGGCTCAATAACTTAACTAGAAACTTTACATAAACCTGATCTTACCAGGGGTTATGTAACTTACTCTACTAAATAATAGCTTTTCATAAAGGAGAAGATGATATGAATATCCGTGAACGAATGGCAAGCAAACAATTATTTTCAGATGATGATGCAAATTACCCGAAAGAGGCTGCGGAATTAGCCAAAGCACGCCAGCGAGGTAAAGCCTTATGCTATGAAATAAATAATTTGCATCCAGATGATGTTGAAATGCGAAACACGTTAATGAAGCAGCTTTTTGGCAGTATGGGGGAAAATGTGTGGATGGAGCCGCCACTTCGGATGTCCTATGGCTCAAATACGACCCTAGGGAATAATGTATATATTAATTTCAATCTGACCGTGGTGGATGACTATACAGTAACCATTGGGAATGATGTCATGTTTGGCCCAAATGTAACGATTGCTGTAACGAGTCATCCTGTGCACCCTGAGAAGCGCAAAGAAGGCGGAATGTTTGCATTGCCCGTGGTTATTGAAGATGGGGCGTGGATTGGAAGCGGAGCGATTATTCTACCAGGCGTCACAATTGGCGAGGGTAGTGTCATTGGTGCCGGCAGTGTTGTAACCAAGGACGTGCCTGCAAACGTAATTGCTGTTGGAAATCCATGCAGAGTGCTTCGTGAGATTACCGAACAGGATCGAGAATTCTACTACAAAGATATGCGTTTTAATCAGGTTGAATGGTAAAAGAAATGACATCTACCTTCTGGAAAGGAGTTCATTGATGATTATAGATATCATATATGCGATTATTACATTGTTAACTCTGTTTTTTGTCCTTAGAGCCATTGTTCATTCCCGGCGAACCCATTTCATAGCTAGTAAAATGAACAGACATTTAGAACATTACTATAATGAAGATGCCTATCATAACGATATTGCCTCTAAGGATTAACATTGGTATCTCTTCCACGTTGCATTGCTCACCTGGTATGACGGTTTTGCATTCAAATGATCTGGTGAAAACATATATCAATACAGTCTGGATGGAGAGTCATTTATCAGCTTTGGTTAAGTCTTCCACTTGGATGGGGGCATTATCGAGGAGACCGGGTCGGCGTGTACAACTTGAACCACGAAGCAGAACAAGGCTATGCGGATGTAGAATTCTTCAATTACGATTCTGAAGATGCTATTAAAAATCGTTGATTCATCTTCCTGGAAACTTAGCGGCTATTACTCGGAATATGTTCTTGTCCCAAACCGAAGACAAGACCCATATTCCGATAGTGTCCCAATCAGTTTACGCGATAGATGGAATTCAAGTAATTCGAAATTAATGCGGTATCATCCAGAGAGGTACGCAGTGCGATGTAACCGTCGGGACGAATCAAGACGAGTTCTTTGCTTGCTACATTGTATATTCGATAGGCATTGCCTTCTGTGTCTATGATGCCTTCCGTCCCATCTGCGTTAGATGGCAGGATATAATGCACATGGAGTTCATCGTCGGTGAAGTTATTTAAGGAAGGAACAATACAATCAACGCAGTTTGCAAAAGCCAAAAGCGTCCAGTGTGGGCCGCGCAATAGGTCAAATATACTTCCTGCAAATCCGGTGCCTTGCAGGCCCGTAGCATTAGGAGCACGGTCCCCAGGAAAGGGAGAGGCAGTCTGGGGTAAAGCATACGGGCGAGTAAGAGAACTTGACCGATAGGAAATGAGGAGTCCACTCGTCAGATCGTCGGATATGGTACTCAAAGATTGGGACAACTCTCCGCTTTCTGTCACCGTTGCAACAACCGCTCCCATCTTCTTCGTGCTGTCCTCAAGCACGGCTTGAGCCACAGGACGGCGCTCTTCATCGTACGTGTCGAGTAAGGAGGTATCCGCTCCGCGAATGACAGCAGCGAGCTTCCAGCCCAGGTTGTACGCGTCCTGTATGCCGGTATTCATGCCTTGACCGCCTGCCGGTGAATGAACATGGGCAGCATCGCCAGCAAGGAAAACGCGGTCTTTACGATAACGTTCTACCATTCGAACGTTGACCCGGTAGATGGACAGCCAGGAAGCATCTGTGAGTCGAACACGTCCAGCCCCGGCGCGCCGGTCAAACATGGCTTGATATATCTCTAGCGACGGCTGCTCTGGTTCTTCGTGGTCTGCTGGAATGGTAGCCTGCAGTTGCCAAATATCGGATTTCGGCAGCGGTGTCACTCCGACCATCCCCTCTGAAGATGTCCAAATATAGATACGGTCACGATCTAATCCTTCCAATCGTACATCGCCAAGATACCATCGCTCATGATCGTGTGTTTCTCCAACCAGCGGTAATTGAATAAACTTGCGAATATTGCTTTTGCCCCCGTCAGCGCCGACGACATAACGAGCGCGAATGTGCTCTTCTCCCTGTGGTAAATTTACGGTTACCGTTACACCATCCACATCCTGAACAAGCCCTGCAGCTTCCATGCCCAACTCAACTTGCCCGCCAAGCTCTGCATATCGGTCACGCAATGCTTTTTCCACATCAAATTGAGCAATCCAGACCGGATCACGATAGGGGGTTTCAAGTTCGACGCTGGCTGCCACGGTAATAGACGGCTTATCCACACTCCTGCCATCTGCGGTATAATAACGAACAGGCAGATCTACGACACCTGTGCCAACAATGTGATGAACGGCGTCCAAGTCATCGACCACTTCAAGCGAGCGAGGCTGGATTGCTTTAGCACGAGAAGCAACGTTGTATAAGGTGCTTCGTTCAATAATACGATGGGCGACGTTTCGACGGGCAAGATCGCAGGCAAGTGTAAGCCCAGTGGGACCGGCCCCGACAATAAGAACATCAACAAAAGACCGCATGGTATTCATGGTTGAACCCTCCTTGATCATTGTTTTGATAGGTTACAAATGTTATACTACACCGTGCAGTGTAGTTTGTAAACAAAGCTTTCACTCTAAGCGTTTTCTGATAGCATACATATAGGGGGAATAGAGGAATGGAACATACGGAAAACAAGAAAATCCGAAAGGGCTCTTCTGACAAACGAGCTAAAATTATTACAGCAGCAAGAGATCTATTTCTTTCAGATGGTTTTGAGCGTTCCAGTGTCGATGCGATCGCAGCAAAAGCAGGTGTTTCCAAACGGACCGTTTACGATTATTATGGTGACAAACAAAACCTGCTGCTTACCGTTGTGGAAGATTCCAGCTCTGCGGTTCTTGACATGATCGAGCAAGGGATTTCAGACCACCTCTCGGAATTCACAGATCTGAAACAGGCACTCATCTTGTTTTGCGAGCAAATAGTAGCTTCTGCGAACGGCTCATCCGACTATAAGGCTTTGATCCGTTTGGTTATGGTGGAAGCTGCCAACCTGCCAGACTCATTTTTGGAAAGGCTGGATAAGGCAACTGAAGAAAGGCTCATCAGGAGATTTACAGCGTTTGGTCAAGACGGATTGCTTGATGTGCCCGATCCTGAAATGGCTACCAAACATTTCACTGCATTAACGTTTTTATTGGTCTTTAATCAACCTGGACAAACAGGAACATTGGGGGCGGAACAAACCAAACATATCATCACTGAAGGGGTACGTGTCTTTCTTTGCGCATATGCACCCCGTGGCGTTTAAAACGAAAATCAACCTCATCCGTACGAATTGCGATTTCGCTTATCGATAAAACACTGGTGGGGCTGCCAAATTAGCATAAACATATGCTGAAGATATGTAGGCATTCAAAAGCAGAACAGGAAGAAGGTCTGGGCAGATTACACCCAGACCTTTATTCTTACATTAGATTATCCGTGGAGGGAGTGCAAGGTAACTGATTGAGCTTGCTTTCAGGCTCTTCACCATTTTCTACACGTTTTATATTCTTTATAAAAAAATCATATCTTGTTTTATGATATTTCCGACCATCAGGCATTCCCGCTGTATGGGGAGTAAGTATTACATTACTCAGATTCCGGAGCTCACTGTCCAGAGGAAGGGGTTCAGATTCAAACACATCCAGGCATGCACCTGAAATATCCCCGTTTTTTAATGCATCTATTAAGTCCTTTTCGTTGACAATCCCGCCACGGACTGTGTTGATAAAAAGAGATGTATTCTTCATTTTTTTGAATGTCGCTTTGTTGATCATCTGTTTGGTCTGTTGATTCAAGGGTACATGTACACTGACGATGTCCGATGTGCTTATAAGCGTATCGAAATCCACCATTTTCACCAAATCGTCCGATTGTGCAGTGGCATTTCTGGCATAAGCCAGCACATTCATATCAAAGACCCTGCAAAACGCAGCTACTTTTTTTCCGATCGCGCCCAAACCGATAATCCCAATCGTTTTGCCTTTTAATTCACTCCCTGCATAGTCTAATTGATGTTCATCCATCTTGTTTTTCATGAAAGTATCCAGAAACGGTATGTTTTTATAATAAGACAATATCAGTGCCATTACGTGCTCGGCCACTGCCTGTGCATTTACTCCTGCAGCATTGGCCACCCAAATGCCGAGCTGTGTACAGGCAGGGACATCCACATTATCATATCCCGCACCCGTCTGTACCAATTTCAATTTTTTTGCGATAGAAAGCAGGCTATGATCCACTTTAATATGTTCAGGAATGATTACCTGACAATCTTTAATATGATGCAGCATTTCGTTTCCAGGCGGAACAATTACAACGTTCCAGTCTTGCGGAAAACACCTTGCAATATTTAATTTTGAGGTCTCGCTAAAATAGCCAACGATGAGAATCTTCATTTGTCAAACCACCTTTCATAACCTATACCATTTTTCAAATATAACACGTATGATGTTCGTTATTGAGTAACGTCGTTAGGAGAGTATGGAAAAGAATCCAAATAAACAATATACTAGCTATATAGTTTTTTGTAGAGGTGAATATCAAATGGATGAAATGCATGAATCAAAACAAATTGTATTACAAATCGGCATTGCATTGAAAAAGTACAGAAAAGAAAAAAACATGACCTTAGACGACTTATCCGAATTAACAGGCGTAAGCAAACTTACACTGGGAAATATAGAACGTGGCGAGACCAATCCAACTTTGGCCATTATATGGAAAATATCAAAGGGAATATCTTTACCGCTATTGGCTTTGTTCACAGCAGAGAAACCTGTTAGTTTGTATCGGGCAGGCGAGGGACTGCGGTTTTCTAATGATGAAAAAAATTGGATCATTGAACCCGTTTTTAAAAGCAATGATATTGAAATGTGCCGGGCTTATTTACAGCCAAACAGCTCATATTACCCTGAAGGTCATCATGTGAATACAACTGAAATTGCGACAGTAATGACCGGTTCCATTGAGTTACAAGTCAATGGAGAGATTCACATATTGAATCAATATGATACGATCAGTTTCCGTGCAGATTACCCTCACGCTTATACCAATCATACGAATAGCGAAACAGTGCTCCATATATCCTTAAAATATGGTTTCTAAAAGTCGAAAAGCCACTTATTAAATGCAACTCCGAATTCCATGACGGAAACTCGGAGCTGCATTTTTTTAGGTAGTTTTAGTATATCATAAAATAATTATTGTTTAATAAAGTATATTATAATATACTTTCGTTATTCGCGCGAATGTTATAGCAAAGTTTTTAAGCAACAGGAAGGAAATATAATATGCAAGAATTCAGGAAGGAGACATAAAGAATGCCGACTAAACAAAATAAAAAATTCGTGCCATCCTCTATAGCGTTGATCATTCTCGGCATTATCGTTATTGCAGCTAATTTACGCACGCCCTTGACCTCAGTTGGTCCTTTAGTGGGTTTTATAAGGGATGACGTTCATATTTCTAATACATTAGCAGGTCTGATCACAACGGTACCTTTGCTTGCCTTTGCTTTATTATCACCTCTCGTACCCAAATTAGGGAGAAGGTATGGGGTTGAGCGTATCATTTTGATTGCCTTAATCTTGCTGACTGTTGGTATTGTAATACGATCTTTATCTGGTGCAGTTAATCTGTTTATTGGGACAGCAGTTCTTGGATTCGCCATTGCCGTATGTAATGTATTATTGCCGAGTATAATCAAACGGGATTTTCCAAATAAAATCGGATCCATGACAGGAGTTTACTCTATTTCAATGAATTTATCTGGGGCAATCGCTTCGGGAATCAGTGTACCGCTAGCCATAACCGCAGGGCTAAAATGGCAGGGAGCACTGGCGGTATGGGGGATACTAAGCTTTGTATCAATCCTGTGTTGGTTACCTCAATTAAGAAATCAAACGGACCAAACAGCCAAGACGAGTCAACAGATGGCCAGCAACGATGTGAATGTCTGGCGATCCCCGCTTGCCTGGCAAGTAACGATTTTTATGGGGATACAGTCCATGGTTTTCTATGTGTTGATCGCATGGTTGCCTGAAATTTTAAAGCAGCAAGGAATTGAATCCAACCAATCAGGCTGGTATCTCTCCATCATGCAGTTAGCTATGCTTCCATTTACCTTTATTGTGCCTGTGATTGCTGGGCGTATGTCTAGTCAACGCTTGTTAGTCGTCATCACAACCATTTTGCTTTTGACCGGGACGCTCGGACTTCTTTATGGCAGTTCCAATATCATTCTGTTGTGGATCATCATACTCGGAATTGGTGGAGGCTTCGCCTTTAGTTTGGCCATGATGTTTTTCGGGTTACGCACTGAAAATGCGCATCAAGCAGCGGAACTATCTGGTATGGCCCAATCGATCGGATATCTTCTTGCCGCACTCGGTCCAGCTCTTATAGGATATCTGCATGATGCAACAAATAGCTGGAACCTGCCACTTTTCATTCTTCTAGGGGCTTCGATCTTACTCTTTTTAGTGGGTATAGGAGCAGCAAACAACCGCTTTGTAGGTAGTCAAAATAGTTACGAAATGTCACGGAAAGGATGATAACTATGTTTGACAAAATTCTGGTCGCCATTGATAAAGGCGAAATAACGAACAAACTCCTTGATGCAACCGTTGAAATAGCACAAAATAAACAAGCTCAAGTTACCTTGGTTCATGTTAGCCAGAGTTATGTGCCGATCGGCATGACGTTTTTACCAGAGAATTTTTTGGAAGACATAATGAACGAAATGGAGAAAGCGAGTTTGGAACAGTTGCATCAAGCCAAATCTAAATTAAAGTCTGCCGGAATTAACCCGGAAACTATTCATCTTAAGGGAGATCCTGGGCATGAACTATTGAATTATGCAAGGGATACGGAGCAGCAACTTATTATTATCGGGAGCCGTGGGCTAAGAGGCATAAAAGAAATGATGCTTGGAAGTGTCAGCCACAAGGTTTCACAGTTATCAAGTTGCCCAGTCCTCATTGTTCATTAACTCCTCTATACAGCGGCATTTCAGGATATTGTGTCCTACAAATGCCGCTGTTTTTTCTATCCTTTAGTTGCCGAAAATGATGAAGGATCAGAGGTTCCATAACACTATAAGCAGCTTAATTATAATATGTGGTAAAATAGACGGGGCAATAAGCCTAGATAAGCACATGCATCTGGCAAAGGAGTTAACCATGACCAAACAACGTAAAATCATTCTAACCTTAACCATATTCTATACATTGTTTATTCTTTATTTTATGTTCCTCGCCTTCGGTAGAAGAGATGTTTCAGAGACAACGACTGGCTATACCTTTCTTTTCTCCCCAGATAGCTTTTTTAAACTGCCGGCTCTATCTGAACTCCTGCATCCCAGTCTCATGACTTTAGTTGATTTGGGTAACATTGCCGCCTTTATCCCTTTTGGTATCCTGATGCCATGGTTGTACAGGATTACCTTTGCCCGGTTCTTTACCTTGTTTGTTATAGCGATTCTTGTGCTGGAAACCATCCAGGCCCTTACCTTACTTGGTAGTTTCGATATAAACGATGCCATTCAGAATACGATAGGAGCAACCATTGGTTATGGGGCGTACAAACTTGGTTTCCGTTCCCGGAACCTCTGGCGCAATCTGGTAAGAACGGCTATTTCCGATATGATTCTTTTATTAGTCGTATGGGGATTATTCGGAGCGATAGATAACGCAGCAACTAAAGTAGAAGGCCCTTTTGTGGCAATCAACGAATGGATGGACAGTTCGGGTAATTCATCATCTGCAGACAAACCGGACAGCATCAAAATAAGCGATCAAAATGTAAAGATTCTCTATAATATGTACGGCGCTGAAGGCGGAGATCCTAAAACGTTTACATACACGTCTGAGGGAGAGACGATTTTCTCTTTTTATTACGGAATCCCTGAACCAACAGATTATTCAGGAAAAATTCGTGTTACCCTCAATGGAAACGAGATAATGACCGGCTCTGGAGAAGATCAGCGAAGTGATCCTGAACTATTCCCGTTGATATTCAAGATTCCTCTCGAACCGGGAAGCGAACTGAAGATTACCATCGAAGGGAACGAAAAAGTATGGGATGTAGGCTATAAACGGATGCAATATTTTTGGAGCAGCTAAATGTTTGATCTTCCATGCTTTTTTAGGCTTGAAAAATGGATAAAGTAGTACAAAAAAAGGACCGTAAGTGTTCATCTCCCATCGATGAATGCTTTCGGTCCTTTTATCTAATGAACGACGGTATCGGTCTTCGTCTCTCTTGATTAACGTCTTCGGAAGGCTCCGCCACGTGCGAGAGCGAAGAAGATGAGCAGGGCAATAATGGAGCCAACGATGGCTGGAATAATGTGAAATCCGCCAATCACCGGTCCCCTTGGTCCCAGCAATTCCGTTCCTAACCAGGAACCGATAAAACCCGCAATAACGTTCCCAAGTACACCGCCCGGTACATCTCGCCCAATCAAGTTGCCGCTTAACCAACCAATAAGTCCACCAACAATGAGTACCCAGAGCAGATCCATGGATTGTTCTCCTTTCTTCGGGTTTATTACAAGTTATGTGGGGTTCGTTGGATTATACCTCATCTTCCTGTCGGTGGAGGAATCTAAAGCGTCTGTGCTAAGATGGGTTAATATAGGATTGAAGACGTTGGAGAACAAGGGTAGATAGGGGTGCGTGTACATTTTGAAGAAAATCTTAGTCATTGATGATGAAATCGCTATTCGAGATTTAATTGAGCTGGTGCTAAGGCGAGAAAACTATGATGTGCAGACCGCAGAGGACGGCAAAACGGGCCTGAGGCTGCTCGACTCTTTTCAACCCGATATAGTGGTACTTGATCTGATGCTGCCAGATTGCTCCGGATATGACTTGTGCAAGGAAATTACCGGAAAACGCGCCATTCCTGTGATTATGCTCTCAGCCAAAAATGAGGTAATCGACAAGGTGCTTGGACTAGAACTAGGCGCGGAAGATTATATGACCAAACCCTTTGATAATCGTGAATTGCTCGCTCGCATCAAGGTGATTCTGAGAAGAAACGAGAGCAAGGAGGAATCAAGCGAAGGAACAGAGGTGACATCTACACGCATCATTCATGAAGAGTTGACATTTGACTTGGAAAGCCGAAGAGTGCTGAAAAACGATGTACCTGTGTCTTTAACGGCCAAAGAGTTTAAAATTCTGGAAACGTTACTCAAAAGGCCAGAAAAAATTTTTACCCGGGATGAATTGCTGCAGATTGGGTGGGGATATGACTTTATGGGAGACAGTCGCAGTGTGGATATGACCATCATGCGATTACGGAAGAAGTTGGAGGATAACGCGGACGAACCGAAGTATGTTAGGACGATCTATGGATTTGGCTATCAACTTGGAGGTGGCGAGGCCTGAAGTATGCAACCCGGTTACTGCTGAATTATTTATTTTTCTCCGTGCTGTCCTTTGGCATCATCATTTTTGCGGTGAACAAAGCAATCGATTACTACAGCTTCGTTACCATTGAGAAACAGATGATGGAGAAGGCGGATCTGTCCGAGCTGTCCTTCCGTGAGGTGTTGGCACAGCACAGGTCATCGTCAGGAGAGCCGCAGACGGAGGAAATCGTCAGACTTGCTCTGGAGAAGCTGAAAGCTTCAGGCAAGGAAGTACGTATCTATGATAGCTCCAAGCAATTACTGGGCTTGGCTGTGGATGGCATCATCATTAATGATGGCAAACCGCTTATTTTCGACAAAAATATAGAGAAAGCACTGAGCGGCAGTTATGCCTACACCGTCACGGAAGATCATCAGCTTTATTTTGCGACGCCCATTCAGAATCAATTCTACGAAAACGCATATGTGTATGAATTCGTGGATGACATTTCCTACTTTTATGCGATCATGAATCAAATCCGTTATATCCTGTTTGCAGGTGCAGGCGGTTTCATTGTGCTGATTACGTTATCCAGTCTGTGGATTGCACGCAATACAACCAAGCCGATTAAGATACTACTTGGCGCTGTGCAAAGCTTCTCCAGACAGGAGTTTCGGAGAGTTCATCTAAAACGGAAGGATGAGCTGGGCATGCTGGCAGATGGGCTGGATTCCATGGGGCGACAGCTTCATGATTACATTCAGTACCAGAAACAATTTGTCTCCAACGTATCTCACGAGTTAAAAACACCCTTGGCAGCCATTCGTGGTTTCTCTCAATACTTGGTTGAAGGAGAGACTGAGAACAAGGAGCTGCAAAAAATCTATGCTCATCTGTTGCAGGAATCAGATCGACTCACCCGCTTGATTAATGAACTGTTATTATTATCTCGATTCGATAAGGCGGGTTCTAATGATTTGGAAGCCCGGAAGACGGAAATGAACGAACTGATTCAGCAAGTTGCAATGAATATGGGAGCCAAGGCTAAGGATAGAGGGATCGAGATCAGAGTTAGTCAGGCGGAGCAAGAACCGGAAGATGACGGTATGACAAGAGTGCAAGCCAACGTGAATCCAATGCTGATGTCCCATGCCATCGCCAATCTTGTGGACAATGCCATCAAATATTCAGGCAGTCCATCGCTGATCGAATTGAAGTTGGAACATACGCCAAGCGAGGTCGTTATACGGATACGTGATCAAGGCATAGGCATCGCGGGCGATGAGCTGGAGCGAGTGCAGGAACGCTTTTACCGAGCGAAAAATGCAAGTACAGCAAATGGGTCGGGTCTTGGACTTTCCATTTGCAAAGAGATTGTAGAGCGGTTTAATGGATATATCGACATGGAAAGTCAACTGGGAAAAGGGACGACCGTTACAATTGTTTTGCCTCGTGCGTAGCCCTGCATTTCAAACCCAAGCCTAAATAGGTAACGTTACAAGATTGGTACATTTCTGTTATAAGACTAACAAATCTTTTATTTATAATCACTTCATAAGAACAAATCACACATTTATGGAGGGATCATGATGAAATTAACAAAGAAAGCTGCAAGTTTTATCGTACTAGGTGCGTTACTAACTGCGGCATTAACGGGCTGTCAATCCAGTGATGCTACATCTCCAGCAACCGGACAGAACACAGCAAACGAACAGAACACAGGCGAAGGTACAACAAATGCTAATACGCCTGCTTCCGAAAGTACTGAAGAAAAGGGAACTGAAGCTATTAAGGAAGGTTCGATGGAGAAGGAAGGCAATGTGGTACTGAAGGAGCTTGCTTTTGTCTATAATGAGCATACCATTGCGATTTCGGATACAGCGAATGAAGAACAGATGGAACAGATGCTGGGCAAACCGGATAACCTGAAATCTCATACGTACAGTGCTGACGATGGAACCAATATGGATAACTTAATCGGTTTTACGGAAAAAGTGTACACGTATCCCGGTCTGGAGATTAAAACCATCAGTATACCTGAGGGGAAACAAGACTCCATCTTTCATATCGAAATCACAGATCCTAAGTACGCCACAGTGCGAAACATTAAAGCAGGGGATAGCCTCGATACACTCAAAAACGCCTACCCTGAGGGGAAACTCGTTGGTGATGGCGCTCCAGATGAGGAGGATGACTTCCGTTACGAGCCGTCCAATTATGTGGATGTGATGTCATTTCATATCAAGGATGCCAAGGTCGAGAGCATTCAGATCTACAGTCTTCTGGACTAATAAGTAGTGAGCAATGTTGGTAAGCCATTCATGCGATTCACCTTCAATATCTGAATAAAAATGAAAAGTTAACCCTCATGCATCCTGAAAAGGAGCATTGAGGGTTAACTTGGTTTTAGGAGTTTTAAATTAAGCGCTGCTTGGGCAAATGCAGAATAACGTTGAATTGATCGCCATGAATTTCGATGTTGATCTCCCCGCCGTGCAGCTCAACGATGCTTTTCACAATGGACAGCCCTAGGCCAGAGCCTTCTGTCTGGCGGGATTCATCTGCTCTTTTGAAACGCTCGAACAACTCTTCCGCAGCAAAATCAATCTCATACGCAGCCGTATTTTGAATTTTGAATTGTACCTGATCATCAGACTCGTCCAAATAAATATAGATTCTGGTTCCTGGAAGCGAATATTTCTGCGCGTTGCCAATTAAATTTTCGAATACACGCCAAATTTTATTGCCGTCCAAATGTGCATGGATGGGGAATTTCGCGATCCTCTCCCGAATCACTGCCGACGCTTGTCCCATACCAGTGTTGGACTCGGCGATCGCCTGTGTCAATAATGTCGCGACATCGACGTATTCAATATCCAGCTCTACTGTACCGCTGGCCATCTTGGAGATTTCGAACAGGTCTTCAATCAACAGCTTCATCCGTAGCGCCTTCCGGTCCAGGGTTTCAATATAGGCTCGGGTAGTCTCCGTAGACAGATCGTCTTTTTTTAATAAATCAACATAGTTGATAATAGAAGTAAGCGGGGTTTTCAAATCATGCGATACATTGGTAATCAGCTCTGTTTTTAATCGTTCACTCTTCATTTGATTCTCCAGCGCGCTTTGATACCCGGCTTTCATATTGTTAATATAGCCAGCAAGCTTGGATAGGGCATCCTTGCCGGTTACCTGAATCGTATTCTGAATATTGCCTTCAGCAATTTCTTTGCTCCCGTTGATGATGGCGATAAAGCGTCCAAGCTTGGAAAGGATATACGGAACCAGGAACAGCACATACAGCAACACATAAAGTATGAGCAAGTCCTGTTCGTATACACCGTAATATGTGGCTGCCTGCCAAATACAAATGCCCGCTATCGGAGTTAGCAGAAACATCATGATGATGCCAAACGTTAATCTCCAGTTCTGCAAACTGGCTCTAAGACCGGTTCTCCAGCTATGAAAGTAATCCATCAGCAGGCTACCATGCCAGAAGGAACGTCCAGCTTGGGGTGCCTTAAAATAAAGAAACAACCTGCTTGCCAGTAAGCAAAGAATAATAAAGGCAAGCAGTGCCTGGATGTAACTTGAAGTTGAATAGCTAATACTCAACCCCGTGTATGAATACGAGTTTATAAGTATGAGGATCCATGAGATCGCGGCGACAATGATGACAATAAGGTCGATTGGAACCTTCCGATCGGCTTTATTTTTTCTCGATTTTGTATCCAATTCCCCATACCACCTTTAAATATTTTGGGTCTTTAGGGTTGATTTCAATTTTTTCACGGATGTTTCTTACATGTACGGCAACCGTATTCTCTGAAGTGAAGATCAGTTCATTCCACACGCGCTCATAAATCTCTTCAATGGAGAAAACTCTGCCTTTGTTCTCCATCAGCAGCTCCAGAATTTTGTATTCCTTCGGGGTTAATCTAACGTCCTCACCATCTATCTCAACAGTCTTCGAGCTTTTGTTCAGCACGAGTCCTCTTACTTGTATAAGCTCATCCCCGTTTGACTGAAAGGAACCTAAATTCGTAAACCGGCGCAGCTGAGATCGGACTCTGGCAATCAGCTCTAGAGGATTGAACGGCTTCGTAATATAGTCATCAGCACCAACGTTGAGTCCTAAAATCTTGTCGCTATCTTCTGACTTGGCGGAAAGCATAATGATCGGTATATTTTTGTTTTCACGAATTTTAAATGTCGTTTTAATTCCATCGAGCTGCGGCATCATGTTGTCCATAATAATAAGATGAATGGTTTCTTGTTCAAGAATTTCCAGCGCCTCCAATCCGTTAGAGGCAGTGAATACATCCACATCTTCGCTTTTCAAATAAATAACGAGCGCTTCTCGAATTTCCGGTTCATCGTCTACAACAAGAATGTTATTGATAGCCATTATTTCTCACCTTCATCACGATATTTCTTATACTTGCTAATCCGGAACTCATGTATCCCGAAAATTCAACATGGCCGAGGGGAGCGTCTGCAAGCATTAGCTCCTCTGGTGATTGTTCCTGATCCGTGTAAAACCCATGTACTCCAAACCTGGACAGAATCTGCATAACCGGTCTGCTGTTGACCGTGTGAACATAACTTTTTACCCCAAACTTATTCAGTGCTGGAACTAAATTGGGGTTTAGATACACGCGGTATGCAGGCATGGCAACGGCTGTCAGTTGTTTGTCCCTTACGAATTCTACAATACTTTCGGCAGAGGCGCCAGTTTTGTAAAGTGAATATATTTTGTTTGGAAAGGGGTGGATTCCCATAACCGTGTCATACATTTCCGGGCTGAAGATTTCAGGTATAACCCGGTTGAGCAGTGCAGGATCCGTTCGTCGAACCTCATTGACTAGATGCGCAAACTGCTGCTGAATTTGTTCTTTGCTGCCTGCTTTCGTGTCCACAATTAAGTCAAAATCAGGATATTGCTGCATCAGCTGCAGTATGTCCGGCAGGGTAAGAGGGTGGAATCTTCCCATAATAAGCGAGTTTGCAAACTGAAGCTTGGTTACGTTTCGTCCGCGATGAGCGGCCAAGTCAGGCTGTAGCTTCTGCGACCAATCATGTCTGGCTACAAGCTTCCCGTCCGTCGTCTGCACAAGATCAACCTCGAACAAACGGTACCCTCTATTGTAATTGGTTATAAATGCCTCATAAGAATTGGTGTAGCTGGCACCGTCAACTCCACCGAATGCATGTGCAATAAGCCTGTTTTCCTGCCAGCCGCTGGCACCAGGTATAGAGTCCGGCTGATTCTGACTTGTCCTAACAAGCCCCCAGTTGCACCAGATCATTCCTGCTGTAATGACTATGAGTAAGCTTAACATCATCGTTTTCTTCATTCGTTCTGCTCCTTCGTTATCCCGATGTAAGTCATACTACAGGACGCAAATGAAGAAGGAGTGGTATAAAAACGAAGGAATTTATGAAGTTTGTATACATTGAAATTCATATAAAAAGAACACAGCGAAGGCTTGGAAACGACAAATTGATCCGCTGGTTTGAGACTGGCACTCTATAGATGCATGAGACGTTGTTGGATGGTTGGATTATAAACATGGAGGGTGGAAGGGTGAACAAGTCGAGGACGTTTCTTTAAGTATGTATCGTGACGCAGCAGAAACAAGGGTGGAATGGATCCGCCCTTGTTTCATTACTGGATTATGGACACAGGGTACATTATGCACTTAGAAATCTCCGGCAGTAGTTAGGCGCTGTCAGGACGGAATGTTCATTGCCGTTTGAATGTTTTTCAGATCGAGCTGAATTTGCTCTGGAATATGGTACGGATGGTATAACCCATGCTGTACCATATAATTTGATATCTTCTCATGAGAGTCTATCGCTTCATCGAGCTGTTTCATCAGAATTTGCTTGATTTCGGGAGTGGCACATTCGGTCACAGCCATGGCGTAATTTCTGACTCCACTCTTGGCGTTTATCAACAGATCCATTGCGATCACATCATCCGTTAGCGTATGAAGGCCTGACATATGTTCTAATATTGGGTTCATTTGGTTATCTCCTATACAGTCGCTTTAGTCAGCACTCCACCAAGCTCCTGAAGCTGCTGTTGTGATAATATCGCATCTTGTTGCAAAATTTGCTTGAGCTCCGGGTCGGTTACGAGAGCTTGCATGGTCTGGGATTTAGTCAGGCAAACCGTCTTGAATGCAGCAATTTCATGTACCTCGAGCACCTCATGCAATGCGTATTTGGAATTCATTCGAATTGTCCTCCCATGTATCTATCCATATTTAAGGCTTTAAGATGACTTTAATACAATTGTCCGTTTTTGTATCGAACACTTCATAACCACGCTTGGCATCACTGAGGGGAATGACGTGTGTAACGATGTCGCCAGGGTCCACTTTTCCAGACGTAACCAACTCGTACATATATGGCATATAGTGAATGACTGGAGCTTGTCCGGAACGGATATTCACGTTTCGCTGCATGATGTCACCCAGTGGGAATCCGTTATAGCGTCCACCGTATACCCCAGTGACTTGGATGGTGCCGCCTTTGCGGACAGCCTGAGATGCAATGATAAATGCGCTCATAGTACCGCCTTGCAGTTTCAAACCGCTGGCTAAATACTCAAGATCGCTCATCTTGCCGTCCATTCCTACTGCATCAATGACAACATCGGCGCCACCTTTGGTCATTTCCTTGAGCGTATTGCCAATGTTCTGATCTTGTTCGAAGTTAACGATTTCGACGTTGTTCGTTCGCTTCGCATGCTGCAAGCGGTAATCGACATAGTCAACGGCAATGACCCGCTTTGCTCCTTTCAGCCAGCAGAATTTCTGGGCCAGGAGTCCGACTGGGCCGCATCCGAGCACGATGACCGTATCTCCATTTTTTACGCCTGCATTATCTACGCTCCAGAATGCCGTAGTCATGGCATCTGCGATCAAGCTTAGCTTTTCATCCGGTTGTTCGCAGTTCTCAGGAATTTTGAAGTGGGTGAAATTGGCAAATGGAACCCGTAAATACTCAGCTTGCCCGCCAGAATATCCGCCGGTCGTTCCCGAGTAGCCGAAATATGCGCCCATATCTCCGTTCTCGTTGGAATTGTCACATTGGCTTTCCAGCTGATTTTTGCAATAAAAGCATTCTCCACATGCGATGTTAAACGGGATGATTACACGGTCGCCTTTTTTTAGGTTTGTCACGCCAGGGCCTACTTCTTCTACGATGCCCATCGGCTCATGTCCGATGACATAGTTCTCCTGAAGGTTAGGGATCATCCCGTGAATAAGATGAAGGTCAGAACCGCAAATGGCGGTACTGGTGATCTTTACGATCATATCGTCCGGTTTCTCAATCTTTGCATCCGGAACCTCTTTGACCACGACATTTTTAACCCCTTGATACGTTACCGCCTTCATGCTTTATGTCCTCCAATATGTTCATCTGGGGTCCGATCAAACATCCCTTTACGCGACGTATCACCCGGGAACAGATTCATCTGCCCGATCATCACCGTATTATTCGCCGAAAGCTGGTCGAGTTGGTACTGTTCATTCAGCTCGTAAGGATGGAACCATTTTTTGCGAATCATGAGCTCCGAGATTTCCTGGTGCATTGCGATTCCTTGTTTAAGCTGAGAGTGCAGAAGGGCTCTTACATCTGGTGAAGCCGTTTCCGTCAGGGCGATGGACAAATTACGCACACCTTCCTTGGCACGAATAAGGAAGTCCATGGCAAAAGTCATATCTGCCATTTCCGGCATATTTAATGAATTAATCGGGTCTAAATAATCGGTATTCATTTGAGCTCCCCTTAATGTGTTATAGGTGTCGGACTAGTTGGAACAGGCGCTTGGAAAGGAGCTTTGGCATAAATGGCTTGCAGCTCGGCGATCTGTTGTATGGACTGAGTGACGTCTTTCTGCATTAAAGCTTTTAGCTCTTGGTCAAAGACCAGGCCTTGCATCAGTTTTGACTTGGCGATGCACAGTGTTTTGAAGTTTAAAGCTTCATGCAGTTCCATCGATTCGTGCGGCGCTAGTGTTGGTTTGTTCATGGAGAACTGATCACCTCCTTTTTTTCATCAACGTTAGATTTTCCAACGAATCGGATCTTATACTAAAATCTTAGAAGGGTTGCGGAAGATGGAAGATCCGAATATTCCCATACCTTTGCAGGAATATAAACAATTTCTTAATCCGATACTTATTTTTGTGTTTTATATGATCTTGCAAAAAGGGAGGAGGACTCACTGTGCCCAATAAAAACAAAATTGATCTAGCCACCGAAAATGCAAGAAAACCGGCAGAAGGTGCCCTTAACTCGAGTGGAAATACACTGGAGCAGCATGCATCTAATGCGGTTTCTGAAGTGCAGACAGCTTTAAATCAGGCAATAAGCTCGTTAAATGAATCTAATGCAACAGATTCACAAGCGTTGGAAAAAGCCCGGCAGCAATTGACCCGAGCAGATGAATTTTTAGATCAAGCGCAAACTTCCGCAAACGCATTACGTCTCCCGGACCAACAATAAAACGGTCCTAGTACTGATAAGCTTGGCAGAGTTTTTCCTTCTATTCTGCATTTTCTCCGATTCTCTCTGCATGGGGATTTACCCTGCGTTGACGATCGGAGGAAGCAATTTTCCTAGAACACATATAGTTACGGTCACATGCTTCGGCTCACGCCGAAGTTTTTTGTATTTTTAGATGTATCGGACAATTTCAAAATCACGGTTGAAAAAGAATGATTAAGGGCCAGGCATTAGAAAAAGTCTTGAACATAATTATAGGTAATATCTATCCAACTATGTTGAGGAGGACATCATACTGCCTATGTTACCTATGGAAGAATATTTTGGTAAGTTGGAACTCGTTCATTCCTTTTACGGGGCTATGCCTACAGGTGTTAGTGTATCCGAAACCGGGCGTATCTTTGTTTGCTTTCCGAAATGGGGAGATGACGTTAGATTTACGGTAGCGGAGATTGTTGAGGGTCAGTTGCAACCTTATCCTAATTTAGAAACCAATTTGAGTAACCCATCGAATAACGCTATGTCTTTCATCAGTGTGCAAAGTGTTGTAACAGATGGAAGAGGAACCCTGTGGGTACTGGATACGGCTGCACCTAATTTTTCTGAGCCCATTATAGGAGGGGCAAAATTAGTCGCGGTAGATTTAGGAACAAATACAATAAGAAAAGTATATACATTTGCAGATGATGTGGTCCTGCCGACAACGTATCTGAATGATGTCCGATTTGACTTTCGTGTAGGTAACGCAGGTTACGCATATATAACGGATTCTTCTTCCAATGGTCCAGGCGCTATTATCGTCGTAAATCTAGAAAACGGCAATGCGTATAGACGGTTGCATGGAGCAAGCTCAACCTCACCCGATCCGTATTTTGTACCGAAAGTGGAAGGTAAAATTTTGATGAATCGAAACGCGGATGGTTCGACATCTCCCTTTCGCTTGGCCTCTGATGGGATAGCCATTTCCCCTGATGGGAAAATGTTATTCTATTGTCCATTAACCAGTCGCCAGCTATACTCGATCTCAACCGAATCGTTAAGAGACAGAACGATACCGGATTTCAAGTTAAGTGATCTTGTGCAGTATTGGGGAGAGAAGGGAGCATCGGATGGGATGATCACGGACGCAATAGGAAACGTTTATGCTGGAGATTATGAGAATGATAGTATTCGCAAGATATTGCCGAATGGAATCATGGAAACCATCGCCCATGATCCCCGAATTTTATGGCCAGATACGTTTTCTATTGGTCCGGATCAATACTTATATGTAATTGTGAATCAATTACATAGGCAGGCAAGATTTCATTATGGAAAAGATCTGCGACAAAAACCGTATAGTTTACTCCGTATGAAAATTGATGAATTACCTGCACTTCCTTTTGATCAATAGAACCGATTAAAACATAAAGAGGCAGAGCTTCACCCTGTTGTGATCTCAAACGGGATTCATAGTCTCAGGAGTACAACCTGCATCATGGACATATGTATATAGCACTGCTATAATAAAAGTTATGAACACATATGACAAAATATTAGCAGCTGCTCTTAAGGTACTGGAGGAAGAGGGCGGAGCCCAATTTTCGACGCGAGCGGTCACTTCAATCGCGCAGGTTACGGCTCCAACACTCTACCACCACTTCGGTAATGCCGATGGACTCCTGAGTGCAGCTATAGTGGAAGCATTCAAACAGTTATTTGATAGCAAAATTGCCGCAGTGGAGTCACCTATTCCAGAGATGGCGCTTCGTCAGGGGTGGGATGACTATGTCCGCTTCGCGGCAGCCCGTCCTCGAATATATGCGGCAATGATGGGGCGGCTGCTAGAGGGCGCCCATATCGAGGCGGCAGATCAGTCGCATCAAGCACTGGTGCAAAATGTTCAAAGAGTTGCCGCCGCAGGAAAACTGGCTGTTTCAGCCGAAACTGCGGCAGATCTGGTCTGGGCTTCTGCCAATACGGCCTCATGGCTGTATGTGACGTCCCAAATTCGCAAGGTACCCCCACCCCAGCCCGACGTCGTTGATCTCATTCGAGAAAGCGTGATGCAGATCATCTTGATCCCAATGCCGGATTCTGCTTCAAAATGAGGGATCGATGAAAAAGCTTGGAGACTCCAGACAAAGCCCCTATGTGGGCTTTGTTTTGTTTCATGGTAAAGATGATGAACCACAAATGGTAGCACATAAGAGAGATCGCCTATCCAAGCAGGATGGCGATCTTTTTCATTTTCAAAGGGTTTCGATGAGCTCATTCCTCGCGCTACGGTATGTCGTGAGCGTCGAAGTATATCACGCTGTGCCCGTCATTAATGATGTCAGATCGCAGGAGGATTACAATATGAAAAATATATAGCACCGCTATAGACAGCTCTATATAGCGGTGCTATAATGACCGTATAACAGTGCTATACAGTGATTCATAACTTATCAAACTCGGGAGGTTTACAATGCGATATAAAACTCAAGAAATGGTTGTCGTCACAGGTACTTCAAGTGGAATCGGCAGGGCTACCGCGGAGCAGCTTGCCGCTGAAGGATTCCACGTTTTAGCTGGGGTTCGCCGTCAGGAAGATGCCGACAAAATCAAACAAAAAAATATCGAACCGGTCATTCTCGATATTACTGCTATCGACACACTAAGGACGCTGGCCGAACGAGTGGAGCAAGATCCACTTGGTCGCCCGTTGCGCGCCGTGGTCAACAATGCTGGCATTGCCGTTAATGCACCTCTTGAGATGGTTCCGCTGGATGAATTACGCCGTCAGATCGAAGTCAGCGTGATCGGGCAAGTTGCGGTTATTCAGGCGCTTACTCCCGCCTTGCTGAAGAGCGGCGGACGCGTAGTGAATATCGGATCCGTTGGCGGCAAAATTTCAATGCCCGGTTTCGGAATTTATTCAGCTGCAAAATACGCGATGGAAGCGATCAATGACAGCCTCCGCAGAGAGATGTCCTCGTTCGGACTCAAAGTTATCATGATTACTCCGGGCGGTGTCAGCACCAGCCTGTCGGAGAAAGGGGTTACGACAGCCAATCGGCTGTCCAAGTTGATGACGCCCGATCAGCACAGACGACATGACCGCCTTTTTGACGCCGTGAAGGCGCAGGCTGAATCGTGGGCAACGAGCGGTATTCCTCCTGAGAAAGTGGCAGAAGTGGTTTCACGAGCCATCCACGCAAGTAATCCGCGCACTCGCTATACGTCTGGCCGAGATTCGGCACTGCTGACCCGACTGGTTCGTATTCTCCCGGATAAACTTCTCGACCGGATGCTCCGCAGCCAGATGAAGCTGCAGTAACGGGAGTATGACTGATGTCACAACAACCGTTTAAACATGCATTATTGATAACATAGGAGGAATCAACATGAACGATACCAATAACCGTTACGTTACTGTACTCTGGGAGGCGAGAGCCAAGGCAGGGAGAGAAGCCGAGATGAAGGCGTTTATGACTGCAGCTGTCACCCCGTCACGGAACGACCAGGGTAACATTGACTATGAGGCTCACGAGGTAGAAGGCCAGCCTGGTACATTCATCATCCACGAGCGCTGGGAAAACCGGGATGCTCTCGATCGACACCTGAACGCCCCGCGGATGCAAGAACTTGTGCCTCAGCTCTTAGAACTGATGGAGGGATCCATTGAGGAAGGGATTCGAATCCTGAAACCGTTTCGTCCAGCGCATTAAACTAGAACATTGGGGAGGTCAAACATTGGCAACGATCGATGATTTTACAGCACTAGATATTCGTGTGGGAACGATTAAGGAAGCGGAGTTTTTTGAAGAAGCAAAGATCCCTGCGATTAAGCTTAAGATTGATTTTGGACCGGAGATCGGGATGAAATCCTCAAGTGCACAAATAACGAAGCGTTACAAGGCTGAGAACATTATAGGAAGACAAATTGTAGGAATCATCAATTTTCCTCCTCGGCGCATTGCTGGATTCAAATCGGAGGTATTAGTTTTGGGCGGAGTCCCGGAAAAAGGAGATGTTATTCTGTTAACGCCGGATACTGAAATCCCTAACGGCACTCCTATTGCATAAGTTAGACGACAAGAACGTTAACTGAATACAAACAAGAAAGCTGCTGACCAAAGTGTGACTGCACCCCAATTGTTAGACACCAACTAACAGATCGGAGGTGCAGTTTTTTTGCCAAAAAATTAATATGGACTCACTCCATTCCTTTAATCTTTGGAGTAATCATGAATTCGTTTATGAAGCAGAAATAAGGTCAGCACTTACGGAGTTCACACATTATAAATAAGATATTATTTTTCCAAAAAGAAAACGATCTTACCATATATTCAGGGTCATTTGCTCTACTCTTATGAAGTAACCGATTACATTATTAACGTTTACCAACGGAGGAGAGCGAATGAATCCTAATTTGAAAGAAATCATCAGTCAAATGACATTGGAAGAAAAAGCAGAACTCTGCTCAGGTAAAGATTTCTGGAACACCATATCCATCGACCGCCTTGGGGTTCCCTCTATTATGATGACAGATGGCCCTCACGGACTTAGAAAACAAGAGGGGAGCGCAGACCACTTAGGCTTAAACAAAAGTATACCGGCTACCTGCTTCCCATCCGGAAGCGGAGTTGCCTCATCATGGAATCGTGAACTTGCCGATACGATGGGGAAAGCAATCGGACAAGAAGCAGTGGCAGCGGATATTTCGATTGTTTTGGGGCCAGGTGTGAATATCAAGCGTTCCCCGCTGTGCGGCCGAAATTTTGAATATTATTCTGAAGATCCTTATTTATCGGGAACTTTGGCAGCCAGCTATATTCAAGGCGTACAAAGCCAAGGCGTGGGTACTTCCATCAAACATTTCGCTGTAAATAACCAGGAATATAAGCGTATGTCTGTCGATGCGGTGGTGGATGAACGGACTCTAAGGGAAATCTACCTGGCTAGCTTTGAATATGCAGTGAAAGAGGGTGAGCCATGGACTGTCATGGCCGCTTATAACAGAGTAAATGGTGATTTTTGTTCCGAAAACAGCCGGTTATTGACTGAGATTCTTCGGGAAGAATGGGGATTTGCAGGCGTAGTGGTGTCGGATTGGGGGGCTGTCAATGAACGGGATCAGGGACTAGCTGCCGGTCTGGACCTTGAGATGCCTTCCAGCAACGGAATAGGATGCAAGAAAATTATTGAGGCTGTTCAATCGGGAGAGCTGAGCGAAGAGGTGCTGGATCAGTCTGTTGAGAGATTGTTGTCACTTGTATCCAAAGCTGTAGATAGCCTGAGGAAGTCAGTATCGGTTGATGTAGAGGCACAGCACCAGTTGGCCAGAAAGATTGCAAGTGAATGTATGGTCCTGCTTAAGAATGAAGAGAACATTCTCCCTCTAAAAACTGAAGATTCCATCGCGGTTATCGGAGCATTTGCGCAACAACCACGCTACCAGGGCGGTGGTAGTTCACACATTATGCCGACGAAGCTGGATAACATCTATGAAGAAATCCTTAAAACAGCCACTGACAGTGCAAGCATCTCGTATGCCGCCGGTTATAGATTAGACGAAGATGTTGTAAACGAAGAACTCATTCAAGAAGCAGTAGCTGCCGCAAAGAATGCACGGGTTGCAGTGATATTTGCCGGGCTGCCTGAACGTTATGAGTCCGAAGGTTTCGACCGGAAACACCTTCAATTGCCGGAAAGTCACAGAACTTTAATTGAAGCAGTCGCGGAGGTTCAAGAGAATATTGTTGTTGTATTGAGCAACGGAGGGCCTATTGAAATGCCTTGGCTGAATAAAGTTAAGGCTGTATTGGAGGCATACCTTGGAGGACAGGCTTTGGGCGGTGCAATCGTTGATATTCTCTTTGGAAGCGTAAATCCAAGCGGAAAACTGGCTGAGACATTCCCTAAAAAGCTGATTCACAATCCGTCGTACTTGAATTTCCCCGGAGACGGCGAGACTGCCGAATATCGGGAAGGTATTTTTACAGGTTACCGTCATTACGATACAAGAGATGTGGAGCCATTGTTTCCATTTGGCTTCGGTTTGAGTTACACCCAATTTGAATATAGTGATCTACAGGTTAGTCATAAACAGATCAAAGATACCAGCAGTGTAACGGTTACAGCAAAAATTAAAAACACGGGTGAAAGAGCGGGCAAAGAGGCGGTGCAGCTATATGTACATGATGTAGAATCAACGGTGCCACGTCCACTTCAGGAATTGAAGGGGTATACCAAAGTTTCGCTTCAGCCTGGTGAAGAGACCACCGTACATTTTGAACTGGATAAAAGAGCCTTTGCTTACTACGATATTAAGCTAAAAGACTGGCATGTGGAGACAGGTAAATTCGACATTATGGTCGGAAAATCTTCAAGAGAGATTGAACTCGTTGAAACGATCGAGGTAGAATCGAGCGTTATTGTTACCAAACCAATTACCAGGCATTCCACGTTCGGAGAGTTACTGCAACACCCCGTTGGAGCTGAAATTATGGGTGCGATGGGGCAATATGACGGGAATGAAGCAGGACTGGGTGAGGGAATGCAGGAATTAGTTATGGGTACCACATTGCACAATGCAGCACTTATGAGTGGCGGTCAGTTCACAGAAGAAACACTACAGACTATCTTATCCGCTGTTAACCGTTGAATGCATGAATAATTAGAATAAGCCCGTCATAGTCGGGCTTATTCCTGTATCATATGATGCGTTTGTTGATACTGCTTCGGGGTTCTGCCTGTGTGTTTTTTGAAGATTTTGGTGAAATAACTCTGATCCGTAAAACTCAAAAGAGACCCGATTTCAGAAAGTGGAGTGCTCGTAAATTGAATCATATGTTTAGCTTCCTCAATTTTGATCTGTTGAATATATTCATTCACGGGAATCCCAACTTCTTTTTTAAATAGTACAGATAGATAGTTTGGGCTAATACCGGCATGTTCAGCAATTTCTTCGTGTGTAATTTTGGAATAACGGTGGTTATATATATAATTTTTGCAAAGTGTTACGATTTTAGAATGCTGCGATTCTTTAACCTGAGAGACTTTCTCGGTTAACGAAAAAAATGCTTCCAAGCAGCATTGATCGATTTCTTTATCGGTTCGTAGATCCTCAAGGCGCTGTATGTAAATATCACTTACCGAAAAGGCAATCTCCGAATAAAGCCCCCCGTCAATGGCTGCTCTGGCTGCAAGTGCTATACCGATGATGCCAAGATTCTTTTTAGAACGGATATGACTTGATTTGGACAGGACTCCTGTATTTTCATGACCAAGTTGTGTAAAGTGTTTGAGCATATCTAATTTACCTTCCTTGACGATCGTTAACAATTTCTTTTCATTTAGTGGGTTGTGATGGAGCGTCTCATCATAGCCTTTTGAAGAATTTATGGAACCTTGTATTTCTTTTTCCTTGATATACATACCGCGCAAATAGTCCTGTACTACATCCTCAGCTTCGATCAATTCGTGATTAAACATTTGATTAACCAAGATCGTGATGTTGATTAGCCTCTCATGGGTTATCACAGGAACAGACTGATAATAATGATATACTTGTTCCCGGTTCGCAAAGAGATGTGTGTCATTAATGAGCCCATTTATTTTATGTTCAATCAAGCTAAATGGAAGGGAAGGTCCTAAAATGATGGTTCCTTCATCGTTCAGATCATTACCAATACGAATTAAAATGTAGTTCTCAAAAAACATCGTTCTTACAATTGAAGGATCTTCTTTACCCACGGATGGATCAAACCCCAACACTGAAAAAAAGAATTGTTTATCATTTTTATACAGCGGATTAAGTATTCGATTACCCATCAGTTCGAATTGAACCTCTCCGGTGGAGCTTACAAAGAAGATGGACATATCAAAAAGTTCTGCAACGAGTTTACATTGACGTTTTAGATCCATTTTGTGTTCGACTCCTTTTTTCAATCATTTTATCACATCAAAATTATAAAATTACAATGATATTACCATATTGTATGAGGGAAATTCTTTATGATATTTTAGTAAGCGTTAACATTTAGGTGTGTGAGATCTATGTTGAAGGGTGGTCATCTCATGGAATTAAAAGATTTCCGGATTGAATACATGCTTAATCCAATTGGACTGGACACAGTAAACCCAAGATTCTCATGGAAATTAGGTTCTACTGAACAGGACGTAATGCAATCCGCTTACCGAATAAGTGTCACACAAGATTTGCAGAAAATCTGGGATTCTGGAAAGAGGGATGAAGACGTCTCCGTTTTAGTGGAATATGCTGGTCCTCGTTTACAGGCCTCGACTATGTATCAGGTTCAAATCGAAGTTTGGGATAACCAAGGTAATCACGCAGTCATGGAAGGACATTTTGAGACCGGGTTGCTGAACGGCAGCAACTTTCAGGCAGAGTGGATTACACATCCATTCCCGAGCGAAGAAAGTGCTCCACCCGTTTTCTACAAAGAATTCTCTATCGAAAAGGAAATTCAGCAAGCCCGAATTTATACCACTTCCCTCGGTGTCTATGAAATTGCGATCAATGGGACAAGAGTAGGAGAAGACTACTTTGCACCTGGATGGACGAATTACAACGAGCGATTGCAGTATCAGACTTACCGTTTGGACGGGATGCTGGAGAGCCAGAATAAAATAGAGATTACGGTGGGGAATGGCTGGTATAAAGGCATATTTGGTTTTACTTGTACTCCCAACCATTACGGAGATAGAGTTGCTGCACTCGCGGAAATCCACATTGTCTATACGGATGGAACAAAAGAGATCATTGCAACCGACAAAACCTGGCAGGTGACTACCGGACCCATCCGTTCAAGTGAAATTTACATGGGTGAGACTTATGATTCTTGTTCTCATGAAAGTCAGTCCTTCCATGTGGAAACGGCCTCTTTCGATAAAAATCGCCTTGTTGCTCAGGAAAGTGAACCTGTCAAAATCACAAAAAGGCTTCCTGCACTTCAGTTGATTACAACTCCAAAAGGAGAATGTGTCATTGATTTCGGGCAAATCCTTACTGGGTTTGTAGAGCTTCGAACCAAAGGGCGGAAAGGGCAAACGATAACCATACGGCATGCGGAGGTTCTTGATAAGGAGGGAAATTTCTATCCGGATACGTTAAGGCAGGCAGTATCGATTGATCGATTGATCTGTAACGGTAAAGATCAAATTTTCCGCCCTCATTTCACTTTCCATGGATTTCGGTATATCGCCATTGAAGGGGTAGAGGAGATCCAGCTCGATCAATTCTCAGCTTGCGTGCTGCATTCAAGTCTGGAGGAAACAGGCCGTTTCGAGACCTCCAATGCCATGGTGAACCAGCTGCAAAGTAACATTCAGTGGAGCCAAAGAGGTAACTTTCTGGATATACCGACGGACTGCCCTCAAAGAGACGAGCGTCTAGGGTGGACAGGAGATGCACAAGTATTTGCCGGGACCGCTGCGTTTAATATGAATGTTGCCTCCTTCTTCAAGAAATGGCTGCGCGACCTTGCCTCTGAACAGTCGGAGGAATATGGGGTTCCACATGTCGTCCCTAACATTCTTGGAAATCAGGAAGGGGCCGCTGCCTGGAGCGATGCCGCTGTTATTGTCCCTTGGGTCATGTACCAAACCTATGGAGATCTTCGATTGCTGCGTGAACAATACGACAGCATGAAGGGGTGGATTGATTATATTACTGCACGTTGTGGAGCCAATGGATTGTGGCAGACTGGTTATCAATATGGGGACTGGTTAGGGTTGGACAAAGAGGAGATTAGTAACGAAAGAACAGGGGCTACAGATGTTTATCTGGTAGCAAACGCTTATTATGCGTATTCGACCGAACTCGTTGCAAAGACAGCCAAGCTTCTGGACAAAACCGAAGATGCCGTCCGTTACGAAAAATTGCATAGCCAGATCAAACAGGCTTTCAATGCAGAATATATCTCTTCAACCGGCAGACTGGTCAGCGAAACTCAAACGGCCTGCGTGTTAGCGCTACACTTCAACCTTGCCGAGGAAAAATACAAGGATCGAATCCGGAAGACGCTTGAGAGCAATATTGCAAAACATAAAAACCATCTCACGACAGGATTTGTTGGTACTCCATATCTGTGTCATGCCTTATCCGACAATGACCTGCATGACCTTGCTGGTACCTTGTTTCTGAAAGAGGATTTCCCATCTTGGTTGTACGCCGTAAAAAAAGGGGCTACCACGATATGGGAACGATGGAATTCCATTCTGCCTAATGGTGATTTCGATTCATCAGGTATGAACTCCTTGAATCATTACGCCTATGGATCTATTGGTGAATGGATGTATAGAAAACTCGCGGGAATTAATTCAATTGAAGCAGGTTATAAGAAGATTCTAATAAAACCTCAGTTCATCCGAGGAATCAGTTCGGTAGATGCTGCTTTTGATTCGGTCTACGGAGAGATAAAAAGCTCTTGGTCATGCAGGGCGGGTAACATTATTGTAAATGTAACGATACCAGCAAATACAACCGCAATTATTGTACTGCCTGAGAAACCTGTGCCTGTGGAGGTTGGTTCCGGATCTTACAGCTTCGAATATGCGACGCAAATCAGTCTCGAAAGAGAACGGTTTACGATGGATTCCACACTCAAAGAGATTGTGGAAGAACCCACAGCAGTTCGAATGTTAAACGAGCACGCTCCCGGTATGCTGGATCACCCGATGATCCAATATGCTTATGATTTATCTGTAAGCGAAATGCTGGTCAATACGCCTGAGGAGACCGAACAGTTATTTAGAAGAGTCATTCAAATGCTCAATGCCTCCTAGATGAAAAGGGGAAAGGTTTGAACATAGAAGGCGCTGCCGGATACGAGCAGCGCCATTTTGTATTACACAAATTCGTTATGGAAGAACGAAAGAATAGCACATAAAAAAAGGATAAGCACCAACACGAATTTACTAAAAAAATAATGAAGTTACCATATTAAACCCTTGAGGAGGACTAAAATAATGTTTGAAAGCGGTACCATGAAGCGAATGAAATAAGGGGGAACAGCAATGAAAGCAGAGCGGGAAATCCTTAATCCACCAGTTGTAAAGGGAAGTAAGAAGTCCAGGGCATTGGGCCTTGATGCCCAAGGAATCCAGAAAACAATGCGCCCTTACCATTACTTAGGGGACGGAGCAGCGCAAGTTGCCTTAAACTCCATCAACGGATTGATTGGGATGTTAACTTATTTTTATACAGATAAGGTAGGGATTGCAGCTGCCACAGTGGGTACGATTATGCTTATCACCAAATTTATCAATGCAATAGCAGACTTGCTGATGGGTAGAATCGTTGATGCGACAAAATCCAAATACGGAAAGGCCAGACCTTGGATTCTATGGATGGCACTACCCACCCTGGCATCTATCATATTACTGTTCACAGTGCCCGCCGAGGCATCATCAACGGTAAAAACCTTCTATGCTTTAGCTACAGTAGCGTTTGCTTCAGCCATTGTGTATACGGGAATTGCGATCCCTTTCGGAAGCTTGATGGCGATCCGTACCAGAAGTGTAGAAGAACGCGGTAAAATGGGCCTTACCCGAACCATCTTTGGATATATTATCGGAATGATTATCGCTATCGCATTAATTCCATTAACCAATATGCTTGGTGGGGATCAAAAAGCATGGATTATCGTTGCGGTTGTTCTGGGTATTGTATCTTTCATTTCCTTGATCCTGACCTTCTTAGCATCCAAAGAAAATAATGCTGGCATAAGTATTGTTGAAAGCGATAACATTCCCTTCTGGGAAAGCATCAAGCTCTTATTCCAGAACAAATACTGGGTCATCATGCTGTTTGCTCAGTTATTAATCAACATGCTATATACACTTAATGGTTCAACAGGAATCTATTACACCAAGTATATTCTCGGGAATGAGAACCTGATCGGAATCATGGGGGCAGTTGGATTAGTCCCGGTTTTTTTGGGATTTGTTATGGTGGGACCCATGATCAAGAAATTCGGACTTACCAGAACTGCACGGATAGGCATGATTCTTGGGATCGTTTCATCACTTATTCGTTGCTTCATGCCATATAACTTTATTGCAGCTATAGTACTTGGCGGTATCGCGACACTGGCAACCATTCCAATGATGGCTGTAGGCGGGGTGTTGGTGAACAACACCGTGGAATACGGTGAATGGAAGACAGGTAAACGATTAGTTGGGATGGTCAATAGCGCAAACAGCTTTGGCGTTAAAATTGGTATGGGCCTGGCTGCCGCGATGATCGGCTGGATTCTTGCCTTGGGCAATTACGATGGAGCGTTAATAACACAAGCGGATTCAGCGATTACCAGCATCCTGGTTCTGACGGTATATCTTCCTTTGGTGATATTCGTACTTACGTATCTCTGCTTGCGCAAGTACGATTTGGATGAGAAGTATCCTCAAATTGTAAAAGAACTGGAAGAACGCTTAAATCCTTAGGAAGATGCAAGTTATCGCGTATTACTGGGATTAAATGAACCTATTTGAAAGTGAATCGTTAAATATGATAGTCTTTATATTGTAGTGATATTAATACTATCATTTTAAGGAGTGATGTGATGTTTACCAATGAAAATCAAGGTCGTTCCAAGTCCAAAGTAGATTTCATGGATCATTCTTTCATTCAGCAGCCTTTCCCAGTCTACGAAAAGCTGCGTGCCGAAGAGCCTGTCCATCGACTATTACTGCCAAGTGGGCATGCTGCGTGGATGGTTACCCGATATGAGGATGCCGTCAACATTTTGCAGGATAGTCGCTTTGTAACCGGGGTTCTCGATAACAGGAACGATGAAACGGAGGAGTCCCTTCCTCCGCATCAGGCGATTATCTCACGGAATCTGATCAGTGTTGGTCCAGAAGATCATCGTCGACTGCGGCGCTTGATTCAGAAGGCATTTACTCCCCGCATGATTGAGAGGCTGCGGGGACGAATTGTGGAAATAAGCGATGAATTGCTAGACAAGATTCAGGCCGGAAACACTCGGGAGTTTGATTTGATCGAGGACTATGCTTTCCCGCTGCCCATTATCGTTATTTGTGAAATGTTAGGTGTTCCGCTGAAGGATCAAGACAAATTCAGAGCCTGGTCCAACACCATTATGGAGAGTGTCAGCAATCCGCAGATGAACCAGGAGAGCGATGAAGTGATGAAGGCTTTTGTAGATTACTTACAAGAACTGATCACGCAGCGGCGCAATCATATTCAACAAGACCTCATCAGCGATCTCATTGGTATAGAGGAAGAAGGTGACAAACTAACAGAGCAGGAATTATATGCACTTGTGTTCGTACTTATCATAGCAGGGCATGAAACCACAGTGAATCTGATAGGGAACGGCATGCTGGCGTTGCTGGAACATCCGCAGCAAAAGCAACTACTTATGGATCAACCGGATCTGATTCAAGCAGCGGTTGAGGAAGTGCTGCGATTTAACGGGCCCGCAGAAATTAGCAATGTTCGCTGGGCTACGGAAAACGTTGATTTTCAAGGAATACAAATTCGCCAAGGAGACATGATGCTGGTCGCTTTATCCTCAGCGAATAGGGATTCCAGTCAATATGAAAACCCCGATACGTTTGACATTACTCGCAAAGTTAATGACCACATTGCTTTTGGTAAAGGAATTCATTATTGTCTAGGCGCTCCACTTGCGAGACTTGAAGGCGAGATTGCGATCAACGCTTTACTTCATCGGCTGCCGGAGATCCGGTTAAATACGGATGCGAAGCTGCTGGAGTGGAGGCCAGGAATGATCATCCGGGGACTCAAAGCTTTTCCGGTCGTATACTAATATATTGGAGAGATGAACCTAATGAGTTATAACGAGAATATCAAAATTGGTGAATTATTGAACAACGCAGAATCGTTTGCTGTACTGGAGAAGCATTTGCCAGAATTCGTGAAGGAACCAACGTTCAAGATGGCCACTAACTTTACGTTGGATCAACTAGCTGCATTGCCTCAGGTAGATATTCCTTTGCCTACTCTTCAGAGTTTGAAGCAGGAACTTGCAGCCATTGAGTTTGGAGCAACAGTCCAGAAGCAAGAAATTGGTGCACCGACAGGAAATAAAGAAGGTATTTCTCTGGAAGGTAGAGTGATCGTTGTTACGGGAGCTGGGAGTGGAATAGGTAGAGCGAGCGCGGTAATGATGGGATCTCGGGGAGCGAAGCTTGTGCTGGTTGATTTCAATGAGCAGACAGGGAAAGAAACGTTAGCACTGATTCGCGAAAATGGCAGCGAAGCTACTTTTGTAAAGGCTGACGTATCCAAAGAAAGCGATGTTCAAAACTATATTCAAAAAGCAGTAGATGCCTACGGAAAAATTGACGTGGCATTCAACAACGCGGGCATACTCCAGAAATTCCAACGTTTCCAGGATATCTCCGAGGAAGAATTTACACGGATCATGGATGTGAATGTGAAAGGGATCTTTTTAGGCATGAAATATGCCTTGCAGGTTATGGATAAACAGGGATACGGGCATATCATTAATACGGCATCCACTACGGCTATTCGTGCTGAACACAGTCTGGGTGCATACACCGCAAGTAAACATGCGGTTGCGGGTTTGACTAAAGCGGCGGCTATTGAATATGTGCGCAAAGGCATTCGTATTAATGCCATCTGTCCAGGAGGTGTGGCTACAACATTGACGGCTGCGGTTCCGCAATCGCTGCAGGAAAGCGGCTACGTACCTGAAGAGTTTCCGAATATGCGGATCGGGCGTTATGCAGAGCCTGAAGAACTCGCCCAGATCGTTGCGTTTCTTGCATCTGATTATTCCAGTTACATGACAGGATCAATCATCCTCGCAGATGGTGGCATCACACTCTAATCATTGGTTCAAGTTCACCTTCTGAATTGCTATAAATATAGGAACTTTCCGGAGGGAGGACCCTTTTGGCAAGTTTCGCATAATTCTTCAAAGTTATCGTCCATAAGTCTAACTTGTGGACGATTTTCATTATAAAAAGGGATGTACGAAAGGGCATGCACGATCGTACATCTTTTAGGTGGTGATTTGGACTATAATGACTTATACAAGAGGTGATCCCATGAAAATAGTACGGAAGAAGACGAATCCGGCCGGAATAAATGAAGAAACGGACCCGATTGCGTCTTCACGTATTCCCATAATCATCTGGCTTTGGCTTGTTGCCATGGCTACTATGATCCTGCAAACGATGTCAGCCCCTATATTAGTACCCAGTATTATCTTTGTAGCTGCAATGTTAATTCATACCATGGTGTACTGGGAAGTAAACAAACTTATACAACGATCCAAATTACTCTACATACTTCTTCAATCAGGGTTGATTTACGGAAGTGCCATGTTAATGCCAGACGGTATGCCTGCTGTATTGATTGGTTTAATTCCCGTATTGATTGGACAGACCCTTGCCATATACTATGAGACGGCAAAAATTGTGTTAGTTGCGTTCGTATTATATTTGTTATTCTGCACGGTAACCCTGTTTACACGTTCGGGTACAGATGTTGCCTTGTTAATTCTATTACTGTTAATGATGATCGTTGTTGTGGTATCCTACGCGGTGCTTTTCTATCGTCAGGTTAATGCTCGTGTTAGAACATTAACATTTCTGCATGAGCTGGAGAAGGCTCATCAAAAAGTAGAGGAATTGACGCTAACAAGCGAGCGACAACGTATGGCAAGAGATCTGCATGATACATTGGCTCAAGGACTCGCCGGTATTATAATGCAGCTGGAGGCCGTCGACGAGCACATGAATCGAGGGAGTTTTCCGCGCGCCCACGAGATTATCCGCAGTTCAATGGGCCAAGCACGCCAAACATTGGCTGATGCACGCAAAGCCATTGATGACCTTCGAACCAAGGCCACACCGGCTATTACCTTTGGAGAAGCAATACAGGAACAGACGCTACGTTTCCAACAGGCGACCGGAATTGAAGTCGTTTTGGAAGGGAATGCTCCGAGTTTCATATCCAAAGTAGGCATGGAGCACGTATTGCACATTTTAAGTGAATCGCTAATGAACATAGCCAGACATGCTCAGGCAACGAGCGTAATCATTCACATGGCTATGGAGAAAGAAGATTTCCATCTTATTATACGAGATAACGGAAGGGGCTTTAGCGTAGACCGAATCGGAAAACAATCCGGGCACTATGGCTTGATCGGGATGAATGAACGGGCCAGGTTGATCGGTGGCAACATTGAGATTGAAAGCGGAAAACAAGGAACGACTATTTTGTTTCGTGTTCCACTTGAAAAAGGAGAAGTCTGAATGAAATATAACATACTCATCGTAGATGATCATTGGGTGGTACGTGAAGGACTTAAACTAATATTGGAGACCAGTGAAAACTATCTGATTGTCGGAGAGGCTGAGGAAGGAGAAGAAGCTATCCGAATTATGTTAGACAAAAAACTTGATGTCATTCTCCTGGACTTAAATATGCCGGGGGGACTAAGTGGCTTGGATACCTTGAAACGTATGAACGAGCAACACATTCGTATACCTGTGATTATTCTAACGACTTACAACGAAGATGACTTGATGATCGAAGGACTTTCTCTTGGAGCCAAAGGGTACTTGCTCAAGGATACGAGCCGAGAACAATTATTTCGAACGTTGGATTCTGCCATTCGTGGAGAAACACTACTTCAACCTGAAATAACGTCAAGAGTCTTTGCGTTTCATACGAAGTCTGCTCAAGAACCCCAAACACAGCCACAACTATTAATTGACAAGGAGTCAACTCTGATTAGTGAGAGAGAGTTACTCGTTTTACAAGCCGTGGCTCGTGGTTTACGCAGCAGAGATATTGCTTTTGATATGGGTATTGCCGAGAGAACAGTAAAAGCATATCTCACCAACATTTACAACAAACTTGGAGTGAATTCGCGATCAGAAGCTGTTGCAGTAGCTGTCGAGAAGGGGATCTTACACTTGTAAACCTATAACTGTAAGGCACCCTTTCGTAATCAAAGATAAAAAATAGTATGCCCGTTATGACATATCCCTTCTATGCCCCATCGTACATGAAAGGCTTGCCCTTTCGTACGATTTTTTTTTGGTTTTATTTCGTTAACATGAGGATACAGAGCATTTCCTTAGATAGCTCTTGGATTTTTGTGGAAGTGAAAGGGGAAGAAATAAGTTATGGCAAAATGGTTGTATCGTCTCGGGGTTTGGTCAACGAGAAAACGGAAAATGGTCATTACGATGGGACTAACACTTCTTATTGTGCTTGCATCTTTAGGACTTGGTATGGGTACTTCGTTTACGGGTGAAATGACTATACCAGGGACGAAGTCGGATCAGGCCGCGAAAGTACTAAACTCAGAGTTTCCATCATCAGATGACGGTGGTCAGATCAGGCTCATTTTCAAAGCGAAAAATGATTCATTGACTTCCGAGGCAAACAAAAATTACATTCGGCAAGCCCTGAAAGATGTAAAGACGGATTTATCAGTCAAATCTGTAGCTAGCCCATTTGAGTCAATGACTCTAAGTGCGGATAAAAAGATTGGTTATGCGGACATTACGTATTCTAAACCTGCCAGTGAAGTGGATGAGCACTCGAAAGAGCATGTGTTGAACATTGCAGAGTGGCTCGGTAAGGAAGGGATTCAAACAGAGATAGGAGGCAGTGTTGCCTTTTCTGAAATAGAAGTTGGGGGCATATCCGAAGTCATTGGCATCCTGATTGCCTTCATGATTCTAGCATTTACGTTTACTTCGTTTCTAGCAGCAGGACTACCCATACTTACAGCGGTCATAGGACTCGGAATTGGTCTAATGACTGTCATTATTGGTTCTAATTTCGTATCGATGTCATCATTCTCCATTACGTTAGCAGTCATGCTTGCTTTAGCAGTCGGTATTGATTATGCACTATTTATCATGTCACGGTACCGTCAGCAGTTGGCAGAAGGATATGACAGAGAAACAGCGATCGCTCAGGCTAACGCAACAGCAGGAGGCTCGGTTGTATTTGCAGGACTGACTGTAATTATCGCGCTAGTGGGGTTATCCGTCGTACAAATTCCCTTCATTACGATGATGGGACTTGCGGCTGCTATTAGCGTATTTGTAGCTGTCCTCATTGCGATCATTCTCGTACCTGCCATATTGGCTGCAGCAGGAGACCGCATCAGTCCGTCCCGCGAAAATCGTTGGCTGAGAAAATGGTCCGGGAGCAAAAAAGAGAAAACAAGCGAAAACGCATGGAGTCGAGTTGTCACAAGAAAGCCTTGGCTTACTACCATTCTATGTATTGCCGTCTTAACGATGTGTGCCTTGCCTTTTCTGCATATGCAACTTGGCTTGCCCGATAATGGCCTGAAATCGACTGAAACGACTGAGCGTCGTGGATATGATCTCATGGCTGAGGGATTCGGTGAAGGGTTCAATGGCCCACTCGTGATTGTCGCCAAAGCTAATCATAGTGACGATCCTCAAGCAGCAATTGCTCAAGCGACGGCTTACATCAGCGATCTGCCGAATGTCTATAGTGCAACACCCGCAATACCGAGTCCATCGGGAAATGCAGCCATCATTACAGTGTTACCCAAGACAGGCCCGCACGATATTCGAACGACTGAACTTGTGGAGACTATACGTGAAAAAGCCGATCAACAAAACAATAAACAGGTCGAGATTATGGTTACGGGTGGAACTGCGGTAAACATTGATATTTCCGAGAAATTGCAACAGGCATTACCTAAGTTCGCTCTATTGATTGTTGGTCTTGCTTTTGTACTGCTTATGCTCGTTTTCCGATCTTTGCTTGTACCGATCAAGGCTGTACTTGGTTTTCTGTTTACATTGGGTTCAACACTCGGTTTTATAGTCTTGGTCATTCAAGATGGTTATCTGGCCAATATGTTCGGTATCCCTGAGCCTGGGCCGGTGCTTAGTTTCCTTCCCATTCTCGTCACTGGAATTCTGTTTGGACTTGCCATGGACTACGAGGTGTTCCTTGTCAGCCGGATGCGTGAAGACTTCACTCATACTGGAGATGCACGACAATCGGTAAAAAGCGGGATAAACCATAGTGGGCCAGTCGTTACAGCTGCTGGCTTGATTATGATTGCCGTGTTTGCCAGCTTTATTTTTGCCGAAGATACCATTATCAAATCCATGGGATTAGCTCTGGCATTCGGCATACTCGTGGATGCTTTCATCGTGCGTATGACACTTGTGCCGGCTATAATGACCCTTCTTGGAAAAAGCGCGTGGTATATCCCCGCATGGCTTGATCGCTTGTTGCCTAACATCGATGTAGAAGGCGAATCGGTTATGCGAGAAAACCATAAAGATACCAGTGGTTTTGATCAACCTATTATTGGGAAGAACTCACCTGTAAAAAGGTAGAGGATGAGGGGGCTGCACAAACTGCAGCGCCTTCTCCGTCGGATTTCATGAATCTGTCTGCAACGTTCATACGAATTGAAATCAAGGTTTCAAAGACTCTAGAAAAAGAGATTTCAGTAAGTTGAATTGCTCGGATGGGTCTACACGAGTGTTGAATGCATCGATACCTTCCAGCATGGACATTTTCTTGGAAAATGTTCCGAATACATTCATCATCGTAAGTAGGTTGTTGACGGAATTTGAACTGGTGCGGACAGAACGATCCTGTTCTCCCAACGCTGCCAATTCGGTAAATAATCCAATGATTTTGTTATATTCCGTTTGATATAATTCCATATGCTCTACAGGCTCTTTGGAAAGCGCCACGTAACATTCAAAGGCTTCAATCAACTTGGAGTTTTGTTGATGCTCTGTTTGCTGAAAGAAGATCAGGGCATCGAATATTTCGTTTAATTTCTCGTAACAGGTTCCTTCTCCATGCACAATCTTTTCAAAGATAATCACTTCGGATTGAACAATATGTGAAGCAACAGCAACAATCAAATGCTCTTTCTTGGGAAAATAGCGGAATACAGTAGCTACGCCAAGGCTCGCAGCCTTGGCAATTTCCTGCATGGTGGCCTTTTCGAATCCTTGCTGTGTGAAAATAGAAATGGCAGCTTCAATGATGCTTAAACGACGTTTTTCTCGCAGCTCGCTACGCTCATTCTCTTGGCGTTCTCGGGGTTGAATAGGGATAACCTCCTGTCTCTGTAACTCAGGTTATGCTAACAATTGCAATTCTATTTGTCAACGAAGCAAGGTATGCAACGGTTTTATACTCAAATAACCCTAATCAGATCACTTTCCGCGTTACCGGGCCAGCAGAAATCATGCTGTTCGACATTGATGTTGAGATCCTTTCTTGTTCTTTAAAAAAACGAGTTCATTAAAACAGTAGCGTAATAAAACAAAGGAGCAGCCGATCAATGTGATCGGCTGCTCCTTTGTTATGCTAATGTGCAAGTTAGTCCAAGAATGATAACAATTCATAAAATTTGTTGATGAAGAGCTAACCAGTGTTCATCTTGTATATATGATTTCTATTTTAATAAATCTATATATTTCATTAGTTCTTCGATGCCTTTAAATTGAAGAAAAAGTTGTTCATTTAGATTTTCCAAAGCGAGCTGAAGAGATCGTTCAATTTGAACATAGGAGTGTGAATCCAGATCATGTAAAAGCTTCTTCATTTTTTCAATATAATAAACGGTTTTTCTTAAACTGCTAATGACTAATATTTTGCGTAGTTCAAGCAGGGTGAATAACCTATAACCGTTGTTTTTGTTTCGTTCTGAATGAATCAATCCTTCGTGTTCCCAATGCCGTATAGCTGAAGTATTTACGCCTGCTATCTCTGCAACCTCTCCAATACTCATGAGTTCCTTTAATTTAAACTTTTTAAATTGTGTAAAATCAGTAGTTTGAATCATAGTGAGTATTTCTTCCACTCTTTGTTTCTCGACTTGTATATGAAATAGTTGTTCATTTACTAACCAAAGAGCTGTATCAAATCTTTTTTTCTTAATCGTTCTCATTACTTTATAGACCCTAGGAATTTCATAACCTTTTAACAAAGTTCTAATAACATTAAAAGCTTGGAAATGGACCGATGTATAGATACGGTGATTACTTATCGTTCTTGGTACCTCTGGGATCAGATCTTGTTCTTCATATCTTCGCAAGGTTGTGGTGCTGATATTTAAAATTTCAGCAATCTGCTTGGGAGTGTATTTATCCATTTTTAATACTCCTTAATTAAAGTAAAAGCTTCAAGTGCTTCAATAAGTATATTTTAATTGAACTCCTATCACTAAAGGGATATTAATCATAAAACCGAAAGATTGCATGAACGTTATATGATAGTAGTATAAACAAGCCAGGAGGGATTCATATGGAGAAAATTATAAAACTTGTGGATGAAACAGAAATAAAAGTTGGTTTAGTAGGAAATCCCAATCATAAAACAATCATGTTACCCATAGCAAAGGAATCTGTTTATGGGCAAGAAGCCGAAAATTTAAAGTTGTGGGGAATGGATCCTGAGCTTGGAAAACACTTGGTTGAAGGACTGGTAAACGAGTTTCAAGTTTTGTATTTTGACTATGAAGGACATCGATTGCAAAACACGAATCCAGAAAATCTTACACCTAATCACATTGTAAATGATTTGATGTTGATTGCTGATGAAATGAACATAAATACGTTCAGCTATTATGGTTACTCGTGGTTGGCATTAATTGGCTTACAATTAGCCATTAGGACAAATCGATTAGAAAGTTTAATTATGGGTGGTTTTCCCCCATTGGATGGTCCATATAAAGAAATGATGGTAGTTACCAACAAGACGTACCAACAGGCTTTGGAGAATCAGAACAATCCAGTTTTCGATGAACAACAAAACATTGAAAGTCCAGAAGAGATCGATTGGGATACAATAAAGGTGAAGATTGACACAAATCAAACCAAACAATTTGTAACGATGTATAAAAATCTATTGAATTTTAATGATCGAAACATTCAACATCTATTGTCTATTCCAAAACTGACGTTTGCAGGTGAACACGATACCATTGTTTATGGAGAAAACTTTGGGAGTGTCACAGTTGATATTGTAGGTATACTAGAAAAAACTAAAGAAGAATTACAACACTGGGGATGGGAGGTAGAAATCATAAAGGGAAATGAGATAAATCACACCAAAGCAATGCAACCAATAATAGTTCTGCCATTGATAAAGGCTTGGTTGATTAAAACATTAAAATAAAAAAATTATGCAAATTTTGAAAGAACAAAGAGGAACCTTAAGTTAATTAGCCCTACTCTAAAACATTACATCTAACGACATTTTAGCGAAACGTATGAGGTTGCCGAGGTACAAGACATGTTCTGATGGAAGTCGCTATTTTAGCGGCTTTTTTTGTTTTATCGGTACAAGTTTTTGTCCCAAGCCGGGGACATGAATGTACACGATTTATTGCAGCTATGTCTTAGAGGCAAATTACCAGAGGAGAGAAGAGAGTGGACAACATGAATCAACTTTTTTCTCACTATTATTACTTTATTTTTAGTGATCAACATAAACATTCTATAGAAGAAAATTGTTTCTACAGGAGGTTTCCATGGATCAAAACGACCAAAGTCGTCAACTAGACCAAATAAAGCAAATGCAACAAATGTTTAAAGCGAATATGATAACTCAACCTTATCCTATGTACCCTAACTATGGGAAAATCACACGTTACGAAGAAATTCCAATAAGTTTGCCTGAACTGCGCCAGCTCAGCCATCCCGGCGTGGAAAAATTAATGGTGCCCCTTCCAATTATCGAAAATCCGAATTATCAAGGGAGCGGAAAGTTAACAGGAAAAGTTGCACTTATTACAGGAGGTGACAGCGGTATTGGTGCAGCAGTTGCCATTGCGTTTGCTAAAGAAGGCGCAGATGTTGCTATTTCATACTTAGATGAACATGAGGATGCAAATAGAACAAAAACGAGGATTGAACAACTCGGACAACGTTGTATTCTAATGCCTGGTGACTTGCGAGACAAACAACAGTGTATCTCCATTGTAGAACAAACAGTAAATACGTTTGGACGTCTAGATATTCTTTGTAACCACGTGGGTATTCAATTCCAACAACTAAGTCTGCTTGACATTACAGATGAGCAATTTGATGACACCTTCAAAGTGAATATATATTCTCATTTTTACACAACAAGAGCAGCGCTTCCTCACTTAAAACCAGGCAGTTCAATCATTGGCACTTCTTCGGTGGTGACGTATGTAGGTGAGCAGCAAATGATTGATTATACGGCCACAAAAGGCGCAATAGTGGGTTGGACACGTGCTCTGGCAAAAAATGTCGTGAAACAAGGGATCCGAGTCAATGCCGTCGCCCCCGGACGAATTTGGACTCCACTTATTTCCGCAAGCTTCTCGTCTGACCAAGTCGCTGTATATGGAGCATTTAATCCAATGGAACGAGTTGCCCATCCATTTGAACTCGCACCAACCTTTGTCTATCTTGCTTCTGATGATTCTCGTTTTGTTACTGGTCAAGTTCTTCATGTTGATGGGGGAGAATCCACACATTCCTAATTGAAGGGGGTTGCCATTTTGAGATATGAGTTTAATCCAGAAGTAAAGCTATTGCTTGTAAACCATTCAAATGAAAAAGTAAAGATGGTCTATATGGAGGATTCCTGGCCCATGTCAAAAATAGGACTGAGACCACCATATTATTGCTACCCAAGGTACGAGCTGAATTATCCAATAATCTAAATCATATCAGACATAAAGACTCAGATTTCACCTCATTTGTTTATCGGTACAAATTCTTGTCCCAAGCCGAGGACATGAGTTTGTACCGAATGCCGATTAGTGGGTTATTTGAATAATAATTGACGTATTTAAAACTTCAATAAGCAGCTATGCAGGATAATACCTTAATACAACTAAGAAAGCAGTTGATTAACTTAATCGTGAGCCTTTGCATCCTATTTCGTGAGAACTTTCGAACTTTCTCTATGCTTTTTGCGATATTCATTAGGGCTGCATCCTATTTCCTGTTTGAACAGTTTGGTAAAGTGTGAGTAGTTGGTATACCCCACATGTCCGGCAATGGAATGAATCGATTGTGTGGTGGTCTCCAATAGATGCCTGGCAGCTACAAGACGGATGTGAATAACATAATTGCCGAGGGATATGCCCATCTCTTTCTTGAACAGCCTTGCGAGATAATCAGGGTTCATATAGACCCTGTCTCCAAGGCTATTTCTTGTCAGGTCTTCTCCATAGTGGGTGCGTATATAATGGGTGATCTCGTGTACAACCGACGTCGGCTGCTCGGAAACATTCAAATATTCCGCAGCCGTATTGACCAGATAGGCAATGTACGCTTGCATATCTTCAATCGAATGCAGAGACTGCATGAACAATTGATCATTCGTACTGCCCATGTACAGCTTGTGGACTTCAATTCCCTTACTTTTCAATTGGGCATAAACCAACTGCACCAGATCAAGACGCAGCAGACTGAGAACAGCGGTACCTACGTTGCCTTCATGGACAAGTTGATGCATATAACGACCGGTTTCATCCAGAAAGGATTGGAAACGATTCTCATTCAGCAATTGCTCCAGCAAGCCCAGATCAGGCGGTATATAATCTAATTCGGGCCTTGTATAGTTCTCCAGCAAGAAGGTTTGGTTGCGGTGTTTGATTCGCTCTTCATTCATCAACAATAGCTCATTCACCGTATGACGGATTTGCCCGAGCGGCAGGGAGAAACCGATCGTACAGCAGGCATCCGATTTCAGGTAGTTATTTACCTCCGGAATGAAGGCGTTGCACATGGATTCAATAAGTTGTACATTTGGTAACTTGTTCCATTTTATAATAACCATCCAGTTATGATCCTTGATCTCGGATATCGCTTCAATAGAGAATAAACGGTCTTGAAACCGTTCAACCATCACGTTCAAACAAGCGTAATCAAACAGATTTTTGTCGGTTTTGCCCAGCGTACCATCATACGGAAACAGATTAACCAGCATAGGAAGAAATAGATCCGTTGGCTCATATGGCAGATGCTGCTCAGTCAAAAATGCAGAAACATCAGCGGAGTTGGACAGATAGACTTTACTGGAGATGAGCCTGCGCCAGCTGTCCTCAATAAGCTTGCTTCTATTTTTCTGCCAAAGTTCACCTTCATAGATGGCCTTCTGAATAAACTGCTGATCCCGGGCTTTGGCAACTGCCTTCTGAATAATCAGAGTCAACTTGTCGAATTCGATGGGCTTTAGAAAATAATCAAAGCTTTGCAGTTCGATGGCTTTTTGCGCATAGTTGAAATCTGCATAATTGGTAAGAAAGATCGTTTGTACGTTATACGATTCATCACGGACCCAGGCGAGCAGCTCGAGTCCGCTTCCCTGCGGCATCTCAATATCACAAACAAGAATCTGAACCGGATGATTTTGCAATACCTCTTTGGCTTGCGCAATATTGTAGGCAGTGAAGATCGTATTAATTCCCAGGGCGCCCCAGTCAATTTTATTCTCCAATGCCATGACAACAAAGTAATCATCATCAACCAGCAATATATTCATGATTTATCACCTCTCCAGTACGCTCTGAATTCAATACCATTTTAGGCAAGGAAAGCGTGATTCGAGCGCCAATTGTGTCGTTTGCAAACGTAATTGCAGCTTCATGCCCGTATAGCAGCTCCAAACGTTGAATGGTATTCATAATGCCAATCCGGTTGCCTCCTGTTTGTTCCAGTGCATCTCCACGGATGAGAGCTTCAAGAATATCCGGCTTAAATCCGGGTCCCGTATCAGAGATATGGATCAGCACTCGATCACCATTTTCCTGTTGTTCTACATTTACGGATAACGTAATACATAACTCCCGTTCCCGTGAGACTCCGTATTTGACAGCATTTTCGATGAAGGTTTGTATAACCAGTGGTGGAACAGCGATACCTGTGATCGTTTCGGACGTAGCAATTCGATAGGAGAAAGCATCCCGATAACGTGATTTCTGGATGTCCAGATACGTTCTCACATGTTCAATCTCGTTCTCCAACAGAACGAAATTGTCTCCGCTTTGAAAGATATAACGGAAATACCGGGACGTGGCGAGAGCCATACTTTCAATCTCCTCAAACATTTGCATCTGTGCCATACTGTACATACTTGTCAGACAATTAAGGAAAAAATGAGGTTTGATCTGTAACTTCATATAATCCAAACGTATTTTCTGTTTCTCCAATTCCTGCTCATAGCGATCAATCTTGAAACGCTTAATCTGGCCCACCAGTTCCTTGAATTGTTCATTAACCTGTTCCAGTTCCATAATCCGGCTGCTCTTATGATCTGTCGCCTCATCACCGTCGTTTATTCGAGCAAGATTTTTGGAAAAACGCTGAATGGGAACAAGCAGATTCTTTCTGAAAAACATAAGGATTGCGCTTAAGGAGGAGGTTACAATCAAAAAAAGCAGCATGATGAGCAGCTGAGCCACCATGATTTTCTCAAATGCACCGAATTTGATAACCATGCGTGCACTAAAATCGGCGTTGGAAAAGTCGCTGCTGACAATGCTGTTTGACTGGAGTACATCCATCAACGAAGGCTTCGCTTCAACGCTGTTTTCTCCTCTGGCAGGTCCGGAAAGCTGCATGCCATTCACATCCACGAGAGAGGCGTATCCGCTCGCGCCCAGATTCATTTGCTGTAACGGAGCGATGAGATCATCTGCGGAGATCAACGCAATAAGATACCTATTGTAGTACGGTACAATATTGATCAGATATGAGGTGCCATTGACGTGAATAGGTGTCCAATGGGAATAGAACTTCTCATATACAGCTTTATCACGAGTAAGAGTAATGATCTGTCTTTTCACTTCAGAATAATCCGAATAAGAGATGCTTATTGGCGCACAGTTGAGGAAGTATTCACTGTTTTCCAAATAATAAAAGAAATTGTACGACTGGCCATAGTTTCGTTGTAATTCGGCAAAAAGCTTATGTAATTTCTCGTTGGACTTCAGAAAAGGAATGCTATTGACACCATACGTATTCATCGTTTCCAGATTTTCGTCATTGGCAAGAGTCCATCCCATGAAATGATTAATGTAGGCAAAATCATGATTAATGCGATTAATGTACAGATCCGTGGTGTCCTGCAAGTATTGGGCGGACTGCTGCCTGACCAAGGAGATGGAAGCGACACTGATGATCAGATCCAGAACAAACACGACAAATGAAATGACGAACATCATACGAATATAGTGCCGAATCGGATAGGGTTTAATGGCGCCCAGGTTTGCCAGAACAATACACCCTTTCTAGAATGCTTTATAATGTAAACGCTTTAATATCTCAGAAATAGTATAAAACGTTTGCTTAAAAAAAACATAAAGATTTGCTTTTTTGGAGTTCAAAAGTCCGGAATACACACATGAAGGTCTGGATTGCAATATGTTTTCTTTCGCAAGCTTGAGGTTACCCGCAGACAACCCCATAAAGGAACATCAGAAGTCCGAATACCGTACGAAGGGGTCCGATAAAGAGAGTGGGAAGCCGTTTATACTGAGGTTATTCCTGAGATAAAAGGTTCAAACGGGAAAACAGCATCAGTATATCGGAAGGAGGGAAGAAAGAACTGTGCGGACTTACCCACTATTCTTTGGAAAGACAATGGAAAGAATCAGGCGCAATTGGGGGCTTTACGTTTTACTTTTACCGGCTTTCGTGTTAACACTACTTTTTGCTTATAAGCCAATGTACGGCGTTATTATCGCATTCAAGGATTATAGTCCCGCCTCAGGAATCGGGGGCAGTCCATGGGCGGGATTCAAGTATTTTGAGAAGTTTTTTCATTCCTATCAATTTACGAATACGATACGTAACACACTTATAATCAGCCTGTACAGTTTGGCTACATTTCCTCTGCCGATTATGCTTGCATTAATGGTGAACCAGATGAGGGCAGGGAGGTTCAAGCGATTTTTCCAGACCGTCTCCTATATGCCCCACTTTATTTCAACCGTAGTCATGGTCGGATTAATGCTAATTCTGTTCTCGCCTAGCACTGGACTGGTTGGCAATATGTATCAGCTATTTGGAGCACAGGCGCCGGACTTATTGGGCTCATCGGCTCTGTTCAGCAGTGTGTATGTATGGTCTGATGTGTGGCAGCACGTCGGTTGGGACAGCATCATCTATATTGCCGCGTTGTCTGCCGTAGATCCAAGCCTCTATGAAGCGGCAACGGTCGATGGGGCAAGCAGATGGCACAAGATTCGTTATATTGATATTCCGATGCTTTTGCCGACGGCGATCACGCTGCTCATTCTAAGGATGGGCGGACTGCTTGGTGTAGGATTTGAGAAGGTCTATCTTATGCAAAACGACTTGAACATCCTTTCCAGTGAGATTCTGTCTACGTATGTATACAAAATCGGTTTGCTGAGCAGTCAATACAGCTTCTCCTCGGCAATTAACCTGTTTAATACGGTGATTAATTTCATTTTGCTGATTCTAGTTAATCAGTTGTCCAAGAAATACAGTGAGAACAGCCTATGGTAGAGGGGAGACAAACAAATTGAGCATTATGGAGACGGCAGCAACCACCAGAACTCCCCATGTTAAACGACGAGCACGCATTACTGTGGCAGAAGCTATAATGTATGCTTTTGCTATTCTTTTTCTGATTGCGATCATATACCCGATCTATTTTATAGTCATTGCCTCCTTCAGTGATCCCTCTTCTGTGGCTAACGGACAGGTATGGGTCTTTCCCAAAGGCTTTACGCTTGAAGGGTACAAGGAACTGCTGAGGCATGAAAATATATGGATCGGATATCGAAATACCATTCTATACACGGTGGTAGGAACGCTTATCGGACTTGTTGTTAATATTTCGGCGGCTTATGCCTTATCAAGAAAAGATCTGGTTGGACGAAAATTTTTCTCTCTGTTCTTTATTTTTACGATGTTTTTTAGTGGCGGATTGATTCCAACCTTTCTGACCATTCGTGATTTTCATCTCTACAACACATTTCTCGTGATGGTGCTACCGTTCTCCGTAGTGGTATTTGATATGATCGTCGCCCGGACATTCTTTCAGACCAGCATTCCTGGGGATCTATGGGAGGCAGCCCAGATCGATGGTTGCGGTAATCTGCGGTATTTTGTGCTGGTTGTACTGCCGTTGTCCAAAGCAATCATCGCAGTTTTGGGGTTATGGATTGCCGTAGGGTATTGGAATTCATATTTTAATGCCCTCATCTATCTGAAAGATCCTAACCTGTATCCGCTTCAATTGATCCTGCGTAACATTCTCATTACGAATCAGATGCAGTCGGGCATGGGAACCGGGGAGGCTGCACAAGTGGCCTTGCGTCTTGCAAATCTAATGAGGTATTCCGTGATTATTATCGCCACGATTCCGATCATGTGTGTCTATCCGTTCATCCAAAAGTATTTCAATCAGGGGGTGATGATCGGCGCAGTGAAGGAATAAGGCAGATGTCATTCATTACGAATCAAGGAGGGTCCCACATGGGGAAGAAGATAGGCAAGAAGTTTTTCACCAAAATGAATAGTTTGCTGCTTGTTACCGTGATGCTGGTAAGCGTTGTTGGATGCAGCAGTGGTAATAGCAGCGAGGTTGCAGAGACTCCAATATCAAGCGATTTTAATAAAGAAGGACTGCCGATTGTCAATAATCCAGTAACACTCAAAGTACTAACGGTGCGCTGGGGGAACATGGGTGACACCTTCACCCAGAACCAATGGCTCAAGGATTTGGAGAAGGAGAGCAATGTGAAAATTGAGTGGCAGGTCATGTCCTCCAATGATTGGAGTGAGCAGAAATCGATTATGCTGGCGAGCGGTACGCTTCCGGATATTATTCTGGGGGATCAGGTGTTCAGCGATTCGGACATCGTCAATAACCTGAGCTACTTCCGTCCGCTGGATGAATACATCGATTCGTATATGCCTAACTTGAAGGCAGCGATGGAAGAAACGCCTGACATGAAGAAAATAAGCACATTTCCTGACGGCAAAATTTACTCCATGCCTACCCGATTACCTTCCCGTCCGAAGAGCAGGAATCAACCTGTAATTAACAAGGCATGGCTCGATAAACTTGGGTTGAAGGCACCTACAACTACAGAAGAACTGTATCAGGTATTGAGAGCGTTTAAAGAGAAAGATCCAAACGGAAACGGGAAACCGGATGAGATTCCATACACGGAAACGGGTCTGAATATGGACTTTCTGAATCCGTTCGGGATCACGGACATTAATGCGAGCAGTATGATCGTGCAGGATGGAAAACCGGTCTATTATCCGACAACGGACGCTTATAAAGAGGGCCTTATTTACACACACAAATTGTATTCAGAAGGTCTGATCGATCAGGAATTGTTCACCCAAGACAACACCATGACCTCAGCCAAATGGCAAAATGCAGACATTCCCATTGTCGGCTTCAGTAACCAATGGACCCCTGATGCGGTGTTTGGCAAGTGGAGCGACCAGTATGAAGCGATTGCGCCTATTGCAGGACCTGATGGCAAACGTTATCAGCCAGGTGACCCTGGCGGCATGAATCTGGCCCGTAATGAATTGCTCATCACAAGTTCATGTACAGTTCCGGAAGTAGCAGCACGCTGGGCCGATCAATTCTATACGAATGAAGCTAGCATTCAGAATTTCTGGGGTGCGATCGGAACTGTCATTGAGAAAAATGATGATGGCACCTACACACTGATGGATCCTCCTGCAGGCACAAGTGCCGATGCCTGGTACTGGGATCAATCGCTGCGCGATTTTGGCCCGAAATATGTAAGCCCTTCCTTTGAAGAAAACATCAAGCTCAATCCAGAGGCGGGAGACGGACTCAAACTGCAAATCGATCAGTTGGGCAGCGCGGATGTAACAACGCCTTATCCGAAGGTCATGTACAATGCAGAAGAGTTTCAGGAGCTGCCAACGCTGACAACGGATATTGATGGTTATGTGGCAACGATGCGTGCCCAATGGGTAACGAAAGGCGGCATTGAAGAGGGGTGGGATGCTTATGTCAAAAAGCTGAATGATATGGGTCTTGAACAATTGGTGACCATCCGGAATGATGCTTACGAGCGTTATATGAACGTTAAATAATTTGAAATTTAGTTCACTTTTTTTGAAAAAATTATGCTATATAACCCGTAGAAACATCCATGCGAAAGTAGCGGTTTATATAGCATCCTGAGGAGGAATTAAATGCGTAGCAAATACATTGTATGGTCACTCGTATTAACGATGCTGGTCTCCAACGTATTCCTGAATGTAGGATTTCCTGCCAAAGTTTCGGCTGCAGGTGGGGAGAATCTGGCACTGGGTAAACAGGTTACCGCAAGCAGCTATAACCAAACGTATAGCCCGGCCCATGTGATTGATAATAATCAGACGACGTATTGGGAGAGTGCAAACAACGCATTTCCGCAATGGATTCAAGTGGATCTTGGAGCCAATACGACTATTGAACAAATCAACTTGAAGCTGCCTTCAGCCTGGGAAACTCGCTCACAGACGATCACCATTCAAGGAAGCAGTAACGGTTCAACGTTCACAGATATCGTTGCTTCCAAGGACTATATATTTGATCCATCCCTGGCAGAGAATACGACTACGATTAATTTTGAGGCAATAGAAACACGATATGTTCGTCTCAAGGTGACAGGAAATACCGAATGGCCCGCTGCGCAATTGTCCGAATTTGAAATTTACGGTCCGCCTTCGCAGGAACCGAATCCTGACCCGACTGAACCCGGAGCGCCTGTGGAAGGAACGAATATTGCGATCGGCAAAGCAATCACGGCTTCTTCCAGCAGTCAGTCTTATGTCGCTGCAAATGCAAACGATAATAATATCAATACGTACTGGGAGGGAGGCAGCAATCCGAGCACGCTGACGCTGGACCTCGGTTCCAATCATCAGATTACAGCCATTGTACTGAGACTAAACCCGGATCCGATTTGGAGTACACGAACGCAGACGATTCAAGTACTTGGACATAACCAGGACACAACCACTTTCAGCAATTTGGTGTCTGCCCAATCGTACACGTTTAATCCAGCTTCAGGTAACAACGTGAAGATTCCCGTTGCAGCAACGGTGAAACGTCTGCAATTAAACATTACAGCGAACTCGGGCGCACCAGCTGGTCAAATTGCTGAATTTCAGGTATTTGGCACCGCTGCACCGAATCCCGACTTGACGATTACTGGCATGTCCTGGACGCCTTCTTCACCTGTGGAGAACAGTCCAATCACGCTGAATGCCACAGTTAAAAACATGGGCTCTGCTGCATCTCCGGCATCTATCGTCAACTTTTATCTGAATAATGAGCTGGCTGGTTCGGCATCTGTAAATGCTCTGCAGGCCGGGGCTTCAACAACAGTATCGCTTAACGCCGGCAACCGGACCGCCGCATCATATACGCTAAGCGCAAAGGTGGATGAGAAAAATCAGATCATCGAAGAGAATGAAAGTAACAACCACTATACGCATTCATCCGCTCTGATCATTGCACCAATTACAAGCTCGGATCTGGTAGGAACGGTCTCTTGGAGTCCGAGCAATCCTACCGCCAACAGCACGGTAGCTTTTACTGTTAATCTGAAAAATCAGGGAAATCAGGCTTCAGCAGGCGGTGCGCACGGTGTTACAGTTGTACTCAAAAATGCTGCCGGAGCACCGATTCAGACATACTCTGGCTCGTATAACGGTGTGTTGGCTCCGGGTGCATCTGTCAATGTGAATGTCGGCAGCTGGACAGCTGCAAACGGTAACTATAATGTGACAACGACCGTTGCCGCCGATAGTAATGAAGCCCAGGTAAAACAATCGAACAACGTATCGACAACCCCGCTGACTGTATATTCTGCCCGCGGAGCGAGCATGCCGTACACAAGGTATGATACGGATGATGCAACTCGTGGAGGTAGTGCAACGCTGAAGTCAGCACCGACTTTTGACCAGGCATTAACGGCGTCGGAAGCCTCGGGGCAGAAGTATATTGCTCTGCCATCGAATGGTTCCTACGCTCAATGGACGGTCAGACAAGGCGAAGGCGGCGCCGGAGTTACCATGCGATTTACGATGCCGGATTCGGCAGATGGTATGGGACTGGATGGATCACTGGATGTGTATGTAAATGGCAGCAAGGTCAAAACCGTTCCTCTGACCTCTTATTACAACTGGCAGTATTTCTCTAGTGATCATCCGGGAGATACGCCAAGTGCAGGACGTCCATTGTTCCGTTTTGACGAAGTTCACTGGAAACTGGATACACCTCTGAAAGCTGGAGACACGATTCGTATTCAAAAGACCAATGGGGATAGTCTTGAATATGGCGTTGATTTTCTTGAAATTGAATCTGTACCTGCTGCAATCTCGCGTCCGGCCAACGCTGTTTCTGTAACCGATTTTGGTGCGGTGGCTAACGATGGTAAGGATGATCTTGCCGCATTTGAAGCAGCCGTTCAATCCGCCGTTACTACAGGCAAAACATTATACATCCCAGAAGGTACATTCCATCTGGGCAACATGTGGAAAATTGGCACGCCATCGAATATGATTGAGAACCTCACTGTAGTTGGTGCAGGTATTTGGCACACGAATATTCAATTCACTAATCCGAATGCAGCATCTGGAGGCATATCATTCCGCGTGCAAGGCAAACTGGATTTCAGCAATGTCTATATGAACTCCATGCTGCGCTCGCGTTATAGCGAGAATGCAGTCTACAAGGGGTTTATGGACAATTTTGGTAAAAACTCAAAGGTCAGCAATGTTTGGGTTGAGCATTTTGAATGTGGGTTCTGGGTAGGGGATTATGCTCACACACCAGCGATCATCGCCGATGGCTTGGTCATTGAGAACAGTCGTATTCGCAATAACCTTGCTGATGGTGTCAATTTTGCCCAAGGCACGAGCAACTCGGCAGTGCGCAATAGCAGTGTTCGCAACAACGGTGATGATGGTCTGGCCGTATGGACCAGCAACGTGAATGGTGCTCCTGCAGGAGTGAACAACACCTTCTCGTTCAACACCATCGAGAACAACTGGCGTGCAGCGGGAATCGCCTTTTTTGGTGGGAGCGGACATAAGGCCACCAACAATCTGATTGTTGATACAGTTGGCGGTTCAGCAATCCGAATGAATACCGTCTTCCCGGGGTACCATTTCCAAAACAACACGGGCATTCAGTTCTCGGATACCACGATTATTAATAGTGGTACCAGCAAGGATCTGTATAACGGGGAACGCGGAGCGATCGATCTGGAAGCTTCCAATGATGCCATTAAGAATGTAACCTTTACGAACATCGATATTCTCAATACACAGCGGAGTGCCATTCAATTCGGCTACGGCGGTGGTTTCGAGAACATTGTGTTTAACAACATCAATATTAATGGTACCGGTCTAGATGGAATTGAGACATCACGCTTCACAACGCCGCATAAAGGAGCAGCGATATACACGTATACCGGCAATGGTTCAGCAACGTTTAACCATCTGACAACGAGCAACATTGCCAACCCCAATGTGCATCAGATTCAAAATGGATTCAATTTGATTATTCAATAGAAGTTATTCATGCAAAGAAGGGAGCTCACAGGGCTCCCTTTTACGTATTATGACAGGGTATATTGGAAGGGAATTTGGTCAAATTCAACAGGTTTTGCTAAACGTATGGTCGGAAGTACTAGAATTCGATTAGACGATTAGGTCTTCAGTTTTTTTGTAATTACAATATCAAAGTACTTCTTAACAGGTGTTCTTTAGCTGTCTGTCTCTGCCTGATTAGTGTTCTTCTTCAGCTTACCAAAACGAATCCGGTCCACCAGATAATATAAGACTGGAGTTACTCCTGTAAAAAGAAGAAATGCCGTTTCACTCCGATTCGTGACATCCTCCAAGTGGGCTGTAGATTTGAACATATTAATCGACATGATCACCATGGCAACAGACATAATGTAAGAAAACGGTTTATGATCATTCATTCCAACCAAGTGAGCAAATCCCTTTACGGATATAAGCAGGAAGAGAGATATCTTCAGAAATATACTAAACAGCCAAAAGACAATCAGCAGCGGATCCAAATTTTCCAGGAAAATCCCCGCATGAACATAACGAATCATTTCTAATGTTGGATAGGTAAGATTCGCTGTTAGTTCTGAACCAAATAACAGTAAGCATACCACCTGGACAGCAAGTATAATCACAACAGCCGTAGCCGTAGCTCCCATTAGTGACCTCATTAACTTGTCTGTACCAACAAAATACGGAAATAGATACACGATAAAAGCCATTTCGCTGAATAGGGCCACGACGATCATTGTACCATTCCATATTCCAGCTGGCTGCCCAGCTGTAACCAATGCAACGGCCATGTCTATATTTATTTCTTTCGAGGCGAACAGGGGGAATGCCAGAACTGAGAGTATACTTAAGAAAAATACCCCTTGAGCGCTTTGAAATAATGCAACCGGGCCTGAACGAACCCCACGGGCTACACAAAAACCGAATAAAATGGCTACAGGCCAGTCCGGTGTACCAGGTAAGTATATTTGAACGACAAAGTCAATAAACTGGCGTGTGATAAACGCGGCTGAGAACAGATTGACAAAGATGACGATCAGAAACAGTGGATAATGGATCCATCTGCCCAAGATGTCCTTTCCGTACTGTCCAAGAAAATGTGTAGGCCTGCGAAGACATAACCTATATGTTAGATAAGCGATGAGAAGTCCGATTAGACTTCCGAGTATTACCGACACCCAAGACATATATCCGGCATGTTTAACCAAGGGACTGATAAAGAAACCGATCGTACTTGAGAAAAGGAATTGAGCAAAGAACATGTACACTTGAAGCGATGTTATTTTTCCCATGGGGCCTCCTTCAATCTCCGATGAATAAGAACTGCTGTATGGGCTCAAAAATAAACGAGATAATCAGCCCAAGGGACCACCAATCCTTTATGGCATAAGTTACTTCCATCCCGGTGAACATAACTAGCCATAAACACGCCAGAATCATGACACAGCGCAAAGAACGTTTATTTTTCCGCAGATATCTCCATTCTAAAATACCGACTGCACCATAAACGATGGCGATCATTATCATTTGTGTTCCTCCGCATCCGGCAGGGTTCTGTTCCACTGAGGTCTCTGCGAGGTGCCGAACCATTTAACAGAAATATTAACCTTAGGATCTACTCTCACCTGGTCAGCGTAAAGTTCTCCCCATGCTGGCCTAAGTTCTTTCCATCTCCCCGGATATCTCCATTTAATATAATCTGCGAACTGAAAAACATCTGATTTCAATGTCTTAGACACGGCCACAGCTCGGCGGATACGGTCTTTGATTTGCTCATTTAGCAACAATTCAAGCTTTCGAAGCTCAGTCGGTTCAGTGACATTTATAGCTGATTCTGTTCCCAAAATGCCAGCCATTGCTTTACACTCAATTTGAATTGAAATGTCGTCACCATGAACCTGTGCCTTTAAGTGAGTGCTAGCATTCCGGATTAGAAAGTTGACCGGCTTGTTATCTCTAGGAGAATTAACTTTATACGCAGAATAGTTTAACTGATTGAGAACCCATAAAGCGCCTTGCGTTTCCTCGTTAGTTAATTTGCCAATCATTTTTCCATTCCTGATAACTCCTGCCCCATCCGTACCCATCCAATTCTCCTTATTTTCTTCTGACGCAACGCCTTGTTTACCAAAAACAAGCATGGGAATAACAAGATCACCGCGATTATAGGTAGACATCAGCATATCCCTTACTGTGACCATTATTGTCTGACGCTCCTTGGCAAATTGTGAGAGGATATCTGTTGGGAATTCTTCGAACGTTACAGGAATGGAGGTTACGCGTTTCGCTTTATCCTCGCTAATGAACAGGTAAGCATTAATATGTATCGAGAAGTCACGTGCAACGAAATCGACTACTGGCTTTAAGCCCGACTGTGCAAATCCCTTGCCGATTACAATATGTCTCAGTTGACCGAGTGTAACTCTTCGGGTCAAATCAGCTTGTATTTTCTGAAACGCTTCTCCAATATCACTCCCTGTTTTTGTTACAAAAGTAAACGGCTTAGACGAGGAACCTCCGCCCCCGCCTTTAGACGTGCTTGCCAATCGGTTCGGCAACGGAAATCCCAATGTCATCTCTATACCCTCGTTGGTTCGATCAAGCAACATAACCCTGGCGAATGCTCTGTCATTTACTTCAATCTTGGACCAACAACCACACAACATACATATAGGAATACATGCCATAAAAACCTTCAGGAGCTTTAACATATACATATCTAGTTTCACTCCTCCTCTTCTTTGGCATGCCCCCAACTTCGGGTCTTCAAACGCTTACTTCGACCTTTCCCGTCGAAGAAAGAAGGTCTATTCTTCATTGCCCACCATGGGGCTCTTGCGATAGTATCCTTGAGATCATTCGTATGAAGTGGTGCTATTGGGGATAAATAGGGCAGGTCAAAAGAGCGGAGATCAAGTAAATGGAGATAGATTAGAATCAACCCGCAGACTATGCCAATCAACCCAAAAGTACCAGCCAGAATCATGATAGGAAACCGAAGCAGTCGGAAGGAAAGCCCCAAGTCAAAATGGGGAATGATAAAAGAAGCGATACCGGTTAATGCCACAATAATCACCATTGCAGCTGACACAATACCCGCATCAACAGCAGCATTGCCGATGATCAAGGCTCCAATAATGGATACGGACTGACCGATTGATTTAGGAATTCGTACAGTTGCTTCACGCAGAGCTTCAAAAGACAGCTCCATTAGGAAGGCCTCGACCAGCGCGGGAAAGGGTACAATTTCCCTTGAAGAAGCTATTGTAATTAGTAGCCTTTCTGGAATGATATCCGGGTGAAATGTCGTTATAGCTACGTATATAGACGGCATTAACAGTGAAATGAACAGAAAGAGCATCCGAATAGCCCTAATCCAGTTCGCTGCAACAAACCGCTGGTAATAATCTTCTGCTGACTGCAGCAACATAAAGATCGTGACTGGTGCAATAAGAGCAATAGGGGTACCATCCACAATGATGGCTATTCTTCCTTCCAACAGCGCGGCACTGACCACATCCGGACGCTCAGTAGATTGCAATTGGGGAAAAGGGGAGAATGGATAATCCTCTATAAATTCCTCCAGGTAGCTGGAGCCGAGAACGGAGTCAATCTCGATTGCAGATAGTCTCTTTTTCACTTCATCGATTAAAGCCTGCTTGCACTTTCCCTGTAGATACACGATGGCTACGGAGGTATGAGTCTCCGTGCCTATATGCATCAGATCCATCTTAAACGCTGGCGTTTTGAGCCTTCTTCGGATCATGGTTAGATTGGTATCCATACTTTCTATAAAAGCTTCACGTGGCCCTCGAATTACAGCTTCGTTTGGAGCTTCCTGAATAGATCTCTTTTCAAAGGCAGTCACGGAGAGCGCAAGCATGCGAGACTCTCCGTCCATAAGCAGTAATGCTCCTCCCTCCAACAGGCTTTGGTAGGCTTCCTGCATACTAAAGTGAACACTTTGATGAGCGATTGGGAGCCGCTTGTACACAAAGATATGCAAGCTGATATCCTCAGTTGTCCAGGATGGGTCGAACTCTCCCACCGTATTCAGAACGTGCTGTTCGATGGCCTTTAGATCAATCATTCCTTTGATGTAGAGTAAGGCACATTTCAACTCCGCTCCGGCGACAAAGGAATGGATGGCAAGATCTGATGAATTCGAGAGATGCTGGGTGAGCCAGTCTAATCTTAGATCAAGATCGACTGTACGCGGCTCCGTACTCTGCTGAGTTGTTACAGGTGTGTCGGAGTTTGGAAGGGTCATCTCCCAGTTTTTCAATTTCTTCTTAAGCCATTTAAATTGCATTATAGTAACCTCGGCAATCAATTTTTACTTATATTTCCTCGATGCCATTTGTTTTATACATCATCAGGCTGAAGCGCCTGTTCAAATGAATTCTGCTCAAGATTACTTCTCTAACAGAATTCACTTGACTATAGGCATGGTCTTTTGGGTATACGCTGGTAAGTGTTCTTTCTTATTTTATATTTCTCAACTATACATTTGTTAAAACCGATATTTAGTCCTATAGAACTATAAATTAGAGTAATACTAAAGAGGGAAACGCGATTTAAGAACAGTTCAGACTAAAAGTTCTATAGGTTTCCACACAGTATATTAGAGAGGGTTTTTCCTATGGGTGAATCAAATAAGCGTATTGGTAGAGTAGATAGTTCACAATTAAAAAGGCTTAAGAGTTTTTTGCAAATCAAACACTTATTTGAAGCTGTTTCAGAAGCAATTGAGGAAGCAATTATTATACACACAGATACCGTTGTATTATATGCCAACCAAACTGCCCACAAGATGATTGGTGTCGATCAGCCATCGTTAACTGGCCAGCCTATTGCCAAATTTATACTTAAAGATCATCTCCATGTGGTCAGTGATTGGATACACTGTATGTATAGCGAAGAAGGTAGAATTGATCCCAGATTACAAATTAAATGTATCCGAGATGATGGTTCTTTATTTGATATCGAATTAATCAGTCGTTTACTGACGTGGAACAAACAAAAAGTAATATTGAGCTTAGCAAGAGATAGAACTAACTTCAATAAACTTCAGAGTGAGTATAATCGAACACAAAATCTTATGGAAAAAATAATAGATAATCTAGAAGTTGGCATCTGGTCGGTTGATGTCTTTCGGGATCAGATCATAACCGCATCTAAACCAATTTCCAATATTTACGGAGTAGATTTAGATAAATTTTTAGAAAATCGGAATTTTTGGCTAGAAGTCATTCACCCAGACGACAAGGAACGAGTGAAGAAAGCACAGAATAAATTAAATAATGGGGTATTAAGGCATCAATACCGGATTATTCACCAGAAAAGTTCTGAAATAAGGTATATTGAAGATTTGACCGTTCCCGTGTTCAATGAGAATAAAGAACTGATTCGACTGGATGGGATCGTTATAGACATAACGAAACAAAAACAGGATGAGAAACAATTAAAACATTTAGCTTATCATGATGATCTAACTGGGCTGTTGAATAGAAAATCACTCAAAAAAAAATTAGCAGCAATGCAGCAAGAAGTTGAAAGAAATATTTTAATCCTTTATGTTGATTTAGATCGTTTTGGAAGAATTAACGATACTCTAGGTTATGAAATAGGAGATACCTTGCTCCAAATGGTTGCTGAAAGACTTAAGACAATTGTTGGGGAACAGGGTATTGCTGCACGTATGGGTGGAGATGATTTCGCCATTGTAATTTCAAATATAAATGAAAAAGAAACAAACAGTTTTATTAATGAATTATTAAAAGAGTTAAAAAGAGAGATCCTAGTTAAAGAAATGAATATATATATTACTGCTAGTATCGGCGGGGCAATTTATGCAAAGGATACAGAAAATGTTCAAGAGCTACTTAAACATGCTGAGATTGCCCAGATATCTGCCAAAAAAATGACCGATTATTTTGTATTGTACAACAAAGATATGTCTCAGCTTAAAAGTAATATTATTTTAGAGAGTAGTTTAAGAACTGCCGTTGAGCGGGATGAATTCGAATTATTTTATCAGCCACAATATGAGATCAAAACAGGGGAATTAATAGGAGCAGAGGCGCTTATTCGTTGGAACCACCCAACTTTAGGTCATCTGGGGCCAAATGAGTTTATCGCAATAGCTGAGGAAAGCGGATTAATTGAAGAGATTGGACGGTGGGTCATACATAACGTATGCTACCAAATTAAACACTGGAAAGAAAAACGGTATCCTGTTGTGCCTGTGAGTATTAATTTATCGGTTAGACAGTTTTATAGCAAAAATTTAATTTCAGATATTAAAAATATTCTAGCTGAGACTGAAATTGCTTCAGAACTTCTCGGATTTGAAATAACAGAGAGCATTGCTGTTGACTTCAAAGTAGCGAATTCAGTTTTAGAAGAACTTCGAAATATAGGTATTGGAATAAGTGTGGATGACTTTGGTACGGGTTACAGCTCCCTTGCTTACTTGTCTAAAATGCCGATAAGCAGTCTAAAGATTGATCGTTCTTTTATCAATAACTTAGGATCTAAGGATGGAAATTCAATTGTGAAAGCAATAATTACTCTTGCTAAAGGTCTTGATTTAAAGGTAGTTGCTGAGGGTGTAGAGACAGCAGAGCAAAAAACAGAACTAGAAGAACTAGGGTGTGACTTTGTTCAAGGTTACCTTTATAGTAAACCCTTAAGTGTTAGTGTGTTTGAACGTTCTATTCTTTATGAAAACTTTTAAAGCGAAGTGCGGACGCTCTGCAACACCAAATAATGTAGTAATACGTCAAGTGAGATGCCGTAATAATGAAAGCCGGGACCGAATAGGCCACCCGTTTATCCTTGTATTTGGCATTCAACTAACGTGAAACGATAGCTCAATAATAACAAGAAACCCGCTGATCAACGGTGAACTGCACCCCTTTTGTTGGATACCATCTAACAATTGGAGGTGCAGTTTTTGAATAAAATTAATCTAGATAATGATAAGCAGAATTCCCCGGATGGAACCTACTCGATATATACGAAGGACGGTTCAACCTGGAGTTACCGATTAATCGGTACGGCGACAAGCGGTGATTTTAATGCCCTTGCCACAAATGGAAAGAGAACAGTAGCTGTAGGCATGTACGGAAGTGTCGTTTATACGGATGACGGGAAAACCTGGAGAACCAGCAATCCTTTTTCTTATAGAGAGAAGTTTGGCAGAGCCAGCCTGTTTGATGTAGCTTGGGGAGCAAATAAATTCGTAGCCGTCGGCAACGGCGGGGTCTATTATTCCCCGGATGGTTCAAGCTGGAAACAGGCCAAAGTAACTTTCAAAGATCAGCTTGGGGATTTAACGAACATTACTTGGGCTGGGTCGTTCTTTGTAGCTTCCGATCAGGTGTACGGAACGTATACATCCAAAGATGGAGTGAATTGGACGCGTGTCCCCAGTGTAAGCAAAGATTGGCTGACTTCAATGGTATGGGATGGAAAAAAACTGCTAGCGTCCTTCCGTGTTCACAACTATAATACCGGAATTGGTACGACGAAGCTTATGCAGACAACGGATGGCGTTCATTGGAACCTGGTGAAGACCCTGGATTTGAATCAGACTTATCTTGCTTGGTCAGGTACCGCTTATGTGGCCATTGACCCTTATGTAGCTGGAAAGGCGTGGGTATCGAAAGATGGTCTGAATTGGATGAAGAAAACTACAAATCTAGTAGATCATACTTCTGGGTTTAATTTACTGACCGCATTCGACGGATCCTTCTTCGCAATGAATCACACCTATAGCGAAACCGACGGGGAATATGTTTTCTCTGATCAGTATTTTGTATCTAAGGATGGCATCCAGTGGAAAAAGGTTGCCATGCCAGAAAAACATCCTGGGGTGAAGGTATTCGGTACCGAGATGATGAAGGACGGCATTAAGATGTACGGGAAATTTATCTTTGTTGGAACCTATGGGGAAATCATGTACCGATCATCTTAAACTGGAGGAGTCTTTCTCACCTAAAGAGAATGGTCATCCTCATGCAGTTAAACTTGTGGATGTGCTGGCCAGTAAGGAGCAAAATAGCCGTTAATCTGTATGATGATTAACGGCTATTTTGCAATAAAAAGGTGATCTGAGAGTAATAATCTCCAAGTGGTTTTAGCTCTAAATACACAGAATCCATGTTGAGGGACAAGACATGCTTCCATTGAAGTCGCTATTTTAGAACGTTTTTGTACATTCCTTATTTCGGTTTGCATATGAAGAAACCTATCTAACTAGCAATCATTCCATTAAAATGCGTGAGCCAAAAATGGAGAAGCGAGTACCAAAATCATTGTTCCAGCAGTAAAGTTTCAAATTATATTCTATCACAGCTTCACCCGTTATCTTCAAATGAGAGTATCAAATTTGATATTACCTTTTCATAAGATCGTAACCCCTTCACAGGAGGCGTCCGTTATAGTTGAGATAGCTTTTGAGACATCCGGGTAAAAGGAAAAAGGAACCCGGCAGTCAAAAACAAGGGAATAATGGGTAAATAAAATAGGAGAGAGTTATAAAAGGAGAGATCATCATGAACTTAAAAACACCATTCAAAAAAGCAGCAATCGCATTAACTGCAGCCGGCGTAATCGGCGCGGGTTCAGCAGTAGGCTTGTACAGCACTGTAGTGACTGTCCCACAGGCCCATGCAGCTTCGGTCAGCCAATCGGATTCCCAGAAAGCATTGAACACTTTGAACAGCTTTTATAAACCTGCCCTTAACGGCCACTTTCCCGGTGTTGTTAGTAGCTTCATAGTCGGCAAAACGACTAAAGAAGAAGTGATCAAGGCTATCGGCAAAGCGCCAGTGCCGGCTAAAGACGCCGATGGCTTCGACGTTTACGGAGCTGAGATGGGGACACCGGGATACGCCTTCAACTATAAACTGGATAAAATCCGTGAAATGCGTTATTTCGGAACCAATGTAGAACGTCAAACAAACATCGGTGGCATCACGATCGCTATGGTGAAGAAAAACTGGTTTGCGCCAAACTCGGTCACTACGATCAAAACGGGCAAACTTTCCCAAACTAAGCTGACTTACATCCGTGGTGCTTATAAACTTGAATTTATATTTAACAGCAGCACGGAATTGGATCATATCAATCTTCTGAAAAAATAATAGAGGATAGGCGAATACGCTAACTTCTAATAGCAATAAACGGCCAGGCATGAGGCCTGTGATTATCTAGGGACTGAAACTGGAAATGATGTTCGAGATAAGTTTGCAAGAGCTGGATTTCATGCAGTTAAGGCGGATTTTGTCAATACACCACTGAACTTCAAGAAAAGCCGCTGTGATGCGGCTTTTTCTGTGTTCTTTATATCTATGTCCTTTAGTTTGTGTTATTCAGTTGCAGTTTACTGATATCTACACTTCACTTCTAACGCGATCGCTCCTACTTACCTCAGCTCTGGATAATATCCACAATCTGTTTAAGCACCTTTTTGGCTTCGGGTATAGGAAATACGGGGAAGACATGATTCATTTTGGGATACTCGAAATAGTTGATATCAACCGATTGCCGGATAGCTTTTTCTTTGAATTTTCGGGCATCCGGAAGAAATAATTCATGTGTTCCTATAAACAGTGAAATGTTACCCAAATTTTTAATTTCCCCATGAATCGGACTGAGCAAGTAGTGTGAGCGTGGGGTTTCGCCTGCATACCTTTTCCCAGACTCAACCAGCATGTTCCAGTTCAACATCGGCTCTTTATCGATCATGGCGATTACTTTAGGGTTGCTTAATGTAATATCAAGCCATGGAGACAGCAGAATAATGTCCTTAGGCTGTGGCAATCCTTGTTCTAATAAATATTGCGCAAAAGCCAAGGAAAGACCACCGCCAGCAGAATCGCCCATTATGACGATGTTTTCCGGTTCAGTTATTTTTAATACATGCTCATATACCCTAAGAACACTCTCAATGGCATCCATGTACTGATAATTCGGTGCTTTCGGGTAGATTGGCGCATACACCGTGCAATGTAGTTGCTCCGTTAAGTTGTGTAAAAAATGCCAGTGCCATGTCAGTGGTTGCTCAACATATCCTCCACCAGGCAAATACAGAACAACTCGTTCGCCCGAACGAGATTTGGATTTCAATATATACGTGTCTACCGGGAGACTGTGTGCTTTGGTAATATTATACTTCTGCTTAAGTTTGGCAGGTATTTCATAGGGCATGCTGTTACTCTTTCCGCGTTCCACCATAAACTCATTCACATCAAGCTTCTTTTTGGTCATTCTCAGCAACAATTCGACTAAGAAACTTCGTATACTCCGCATCATATCGACCTCCTATATAAAGAATACTTGAATACAATCATAAAATATATTTAAATATAATTTAGTATCATAAATATTATTTTAAGGATAAGAGGGATGAAATGAATATTTCACAGTTGCAATATTTATTATCTGCTGCACAGTGGGGTTCATTTACGAAGGCGGCGAGCGTGCATCATCTTACCGTGCCAACGATCAGTCAGTCCATCAAACAATTGGAAGAAGAGATGGACACTGTTATTTTTTACCGAACCCAAAAGGGAGTTGCACCTACAGCAGAAGGGGAATTAATTCTACAGCATGCGTCAACCATCCTCAAAAATATTGAACACATGCAAAGTGCATTGCTCAGTTTCAAAGAAGAATCCTCCGTGTGCATCACGATTTCCACCATTCCTGGTTTTGTTCCTCAAGTGGTGCAGACCATGTTGGAACTGATGAATACATATCCGACACTCAAAGTTCAGATGATCGAAGGAGATACACTTACGGTGATGAAACATGTTCAAGAGGGTTATGCGCACATGGGATTACTCTCATATAATAAAAGCCAACAGGACGATTTGTACGAATGGGTTCCTATCGTCGAAGGCAGCGCAGTGTTGATCATGAACAACCGTTCGTCATTACGCTTTTTCAAAACAATCTCGCCTGAAGACTTGCATAATGAAGTATTTGTCCTATACAAAGATGAACATATTGAAAATATCGCTCTCACATTAATGTCCGCTAATCTTACCAACCGTATCGCCTTAATCACGAATAACATCGATGCATTATGCCAGATGATTGTTCATGGCAATGCTATAACGATTGCTCCAGAGTTTATATTAAATGCGTTGTCTTCCACCTATCGTGAACAATTAGTAACAGTTCCTTTGCAACAATTCAGCTCTGAGAAAGCCATCTTGGGAAGAATCACACGAACAGATGAACCGCTTTCTAACATGGTCGAAGAATTTACAACTAAGCTGGCTAACCTCGTGCAAAACCCAAAAGGCTCTTCGTTGAATTACCCGTAGTTCTTGAAGGTGGAGGAGATATCCCCGGCATCCGCCTGGGCAAGTTGAAGGGAGCCTGAACCTCGAATGGCTGTTTGAAAATGGGAATCATACAGCATCGGTGTTCCGGATGTATAATCAGACATCATTTTTTGCAATACGTCTAATGAAATCCTGATCTCGATATACATCGGCCCTCGATGTCCCTTGGTGAGATGTGAATAATAACCTGTGCCATCCTTGTTCATATGTAGTATCCATTGATCGAGCGGATCTTGAGACATGGAGAATGATCGGAAGGAAAAACTGGGGATCAGAAGATACCGTGTCCTTTTGATCCGGATAATATAAAATAATGGTATTGTTCCATGAGGTGGAAGCACTGTTCAAAGCCAGCTTCTCAATGAGCTCCAGCTTGGCCTTGTATTTAGCAAAATCATTTCCGTAATGAAGAACATATGTATAACCTCTGACGGATTGATCCTCTGATAATGTTAGCGCATTCATTAATACCTGTTCAAATTGATTTGATAGCTGGGAGGACATGAATCGCACTTCGCCCAATTTATTCTTTTCTAACTCTCGTTGAATATCTTCCACATTTAATCGATAGATCCACCAGAAGATCAGTACAATCAGCATAAACATCAGTACTAGACCGAGTGCCAGCTTTCGAAAAATAGAGCCGTTCTCTGTGGCATACTTTTCCTTCAACATGTCATTTCCTCCTGTAGAAAAAGAACGATCATCTCCAGCTTTATTGTTGTTTGTTCAACCACTCCGATTGCAGCATTGCATATTGAAACTCATCTATCCAGAAACCTTTGGACATGTAATTTTCGAGCAGGTGTCCTTCACGTCTCATGCCCAATCGCTCTAACACTTGAATCGACTTGGTGTTCCTTACATCGGCAAAAGCGATCAGCTTATGTTTATTTAGAGCGCCAAATACATAGTCCATCAGGGCACAAAGTGCCTCATTCATGTATCCTTTGCCTTGAAATTCAGGTGCAAGAGTGAATCCGAGCTCGACAATCTGAGGTTCATCTGCACGTGTATGAATGGCACAATCGCCGATTAATTGATCCGACTCCGTTAGAGCAATGGCGTATTGGAACCAGGTCCCGGGCTGGTTAGGGGAATGTACTATTTGTTTGTTAATAAATGCTTCAGCTTCTTGGAGCGTATAATTTTCCCAGGATTGAAAACGGGAAACATCTGGATTAGCCCGGTAGTGATAGAACGAATGTACATCCTGCAAAATGAAATTGCGAATAACAAGGCGCTCAGTCACGCAATATACTTCGTTTGATTTCTTCATATCATAAACCTCACTTTTTCTGTGTAATGTTCTCTTGCAGGTGCTGGTGGCTTCATTTCTCTGGTTTTGATTCTAACATAAATCGCCGTAGCCTATTATTTTTACAGGCTTACGGCGATTGTCCAATCTAAACTGCTTTTGCTTCAAGTGTTGACGTTAGCACCTGTGATTCTCTTCGCAGGAATAATCCTATACCTAATGAAGCCAAACCAATAATCAGTATACAGGCTCCTAGCTCTACACTATAAAAAGTCAACTCACCGTGTCTAAAGGCCATTCCACGAATCATACGATTGAGCCAATTCATAGGCAAACCCCATGCTGTAACCTGAAAAAATGTTGGAAATGCAAGCGGCGTCAGTTGAATACCTGTTACCAGAAATGATGGATATAGGATCAAGCTCATTCTGGCACCAACCCTGGACACGTTTTGAACAGAATAACCGAGTAACATCGCGAGCAAACATAATGCCATCGAATACAGCAATAAAGGAATGATAAAGACATACGGTGCCGCTTCAAATCGCATATGTCCCACTTGTTTTAACATCCCATAACTGAGCAGGGAAGAGCAGGTGCTTAATATCACATAGGGCAAGACACGAATCCACAGCTGGAAGGGGGAACTCCCCTCAGATATAAGCTTACCCTCTTGCCGAAGACGGGGAGCGATCGCGCCAGCTGCACCCGTCGTGAGCATCAGTATAATGATATTTACAAATCCGATCACCATGGTACCAATATAACTTGAATTGGGATTATATAACATGCGCTGCGCTTGAGACAGCGGGGATACCAGAGCTTTTGCTGATTCGATGTCCATGCCGGTTTGAGCAAGACGTGATACAGCAAGCGTCATATTTTCGGTTGTTATTATTTCTTGAATTGCAGGCCGAATACCACTCAGGCTAGAAGGCATGGTGTTGTCCATCCATACCCCGATACTTGAGGGCAATCCCTGGTCTTTACGTTGCTCTATTCCTTCCGGCAAGAAAATGACTGCCACTGCCTTCTCGTTCGCCAGCAGCGTATCCGGAGAGAGGCGATTGGCAAACACATTTGTGACTTTCATATATTGAGAAGCATTGATTTCTTCAATAAGTTGCCTTGAATATGAAGAGTGATCCTCATCCACAACGACAACCGGTGTTTCGCTCAACTGATTGCGGGAGAACATAAGCCCGAAAAATACAGCGGCAATTAGAGGGGCAGCAAAAATAATAATGATCCACTTACTCCCGCGTATGTGCTTCCATTCATCAGCCAGTGATTTCATCAAGCTGCACCTCCGCAGTCATTCCCGGAAGCAAATCTGTACTTGTTGGAATAGAGATCCGGATCAGAAACATACTTAGATCTGCTTGGCCTTTTTCCCGCGTCATTCGCAGATTGGCGAATTGAGGAGAGGGGGCGATCGACGTAACCACACCTTCCTTTACAAGAAGATTCTCCAGATATGGAAAACGAACGTTTACCTTTTGATCTGCCTGAAGCTGGTTAATCTGTGATTCTGGAATATACAGATCAACATAAAACCCTTCAGTGTTAGGTTCCGTATTCAATATTCCCTGCTTTTTACTTTCAGCCTGACTCACGGCGTCTGTCCCCTTCGCGATCAACAAACCGCCTGCCAAAATAATGATCAAAGTTATGATGATATATAATCTCCATTTAGTCTTCAAGATAATCTCTCCCTATCTAATTACTCTCTTTATGATATGAATTCGTTCACATACAACTTTCCAACCGTAATCAAACGACTCCGGTTACCTTCTTTCCATTCTCTGATGGGCCTGTTCTGCGGCCTCCATGATGATTTCGCCTAGCGTTGGATGCGGATGAATGGTCATGGTTATATCTTCTACTGTTGCTCCCATCTCAATCGCAAGGGAAAGCTCAGATATAAGAGTAGATGCTTCAGCCCCGACAATCTGTGCACCCAATACAAGGCCAGACTCAGCGTGAGCAACGATTTTGACATATCCTTCGGTTTCCTTCAGAGCCAGTGCACGGCCATTAATGGAGAAAACAGATTTGCCAACGACAACAGGAATTGATTTTTGCTTACATGCCGCTTCGCTAAGACCAACGCTCGTAATCTCCGGGTGAGAAAACACAACGAGCGGAATAGCTTTGTAGTCGATGACAGAGGGTTTACCCACGATAGCTTCTGCTGCAATTTTTGCTTCATAGGAAGCTTTATGAGCCAAAGCAGGGCCTTCAACAATATCTCCAATGGCATAGATATGCGGGATGGATGTTCTGCACTGTTCGTCAATCTCGATCAAGCCTTGTGGAGTAGGGGACAGACCTATATGTTCGAGACCCAAGGTTCCATCTGTGTTCGGTTTCCTGCCCACCGTAATTAATGCATAGTCAGCTTGAACAACATGGTGTTTATTCTGACGCATATAGTGGAGATCGATGTGACTCGTATATTGGTCTGCCCCTGTAACCTTAGCTTCGGTTAAGATGGTTATCCCGTCCTTTTTCAGTTGACGAACGACAGGTGCAACAAGCTCTGCTTCGAATCCCGGCAAAATCTGTTCACCGCCCTCGAGCATCGTAACGTTAGTTCCAAATCTCGCAAACATCTGACCCAGTTCCACGCCAATATAACCGCCGCCAACCACAACGAGACGCTCCGGTATGTCGGGCAGCGATAGCGCCTCAGTGGAAGAGAGAATCCGTCCGCCGTAAGGAAGAGAGCTTATTTCAATCGGACGGGAACCGGTAGCCAGGATGAGATGCTTAAAGCTTATTCGACGCGCCCCCTGTTCAGCGTGATATATTTCAGCGATATTCGCATCAGTTAATCTAGCTTCTCCTTCGATAACAGTCACACCCGCCGTTTTGAGTAAAAACCGAACCCCTCCAGACTGCTTATCCACCACAGCTTGCTTGAACACCTGAGCCTCCTGATAAGAAGAAGCTCCGTCAACAGCTCCCCATTGTCTGCGCATATGAAGACGCTCCGCTTCAGCAATGAGCGCTTTGGAAGGAATACAGCCTACATGCGTACAGACACCTCCGATCTGTTGGCGCTCTACAATGGCTGTTTTCATGCCTAGTTGTGACGAACGTAAAGCAGCCACATAACCGCCAGGCCCTGATCCAATGACCAGCGTATCTACGACTTCTAATAAATTCATGATTCGTACCTCCAAACTTAAAATATGATGATCGTAATATATTATAGTCATCATATTTTAAGGGAGTCAATACTCCATTTATAATCACTCTCCCTTTGCTGAAGATGGTGATATATGAATTGACATTAAATAATATGATAACTATAATATTTTAAAATACACTCACAGATACAGACTTATATAAGGGGGAGAAGTAGGGATGCCTTATCCAAAAGGGCACAAGCTCAAAGTTCGGAACCATATTATTACCAGTGCGGCCAAAGCATTTCGAACCCATGGCGTGCGGAATATTAGTCTTCCACATATTATGAAAGGTGCTGGACTGACACATGGGGGATTTTACTCCCATTTTGAAAATAAAGATCAGCTTGTGATGGAGACCTGTCATTTCGCCATTAGTGATACCATTGCAATGCTACAGAGCATTGCAGACAAAAACAAAAACGAAGATCAGACGTCGATTGAGGCTGTCATTGATTTTTATTTAAGTTCCCTGCACCGAGATCAGACGGAAGTCGGTTGTATCTTACCAGCTTTATCGGGAGAGATTTCCCAACTATCGGAGGATATTCGACAAGCTTACACGCAGGAGTTGCAACGTTTTATCGCGTTTATTACAACTATGGCTGGGATGAATACCGCTGATGGTTATGCGTTGGTAAGCAGTATGGTAGGTACCGTTGCACTGGCACGGGCAGTTAGTGATGCGAAGTTCAGTGATGACTTGTTACAGGCAGGTCGTGTGCAGGCCAAACAAATGGTAAAGATCGGCTCCAGGTAACAACGACATTGATGACACAGAGGAAATGGGGGAATGATCGGATGATCATTAGAGAAGCCCGTATTGCAGACTATCCACAATTGAGACATATTTATTTGGATTCCCGGCGGGAGAGCTTTCACTGGGCCAATGCCGATGAGATGAGTCTAGAAGATTTTGACCGGGATACATCGGAAGAACAGATTCTTTTGGCAGAGGACAACGATCAAGTACTTGGATTTGCGTCACTATATGTACCTGACCGCTTTATTCATAATTTGTTTGTGCACCCAAGTGCTGCCGGCAAAGGGGTGGGAAAGCAGTTACTTCAGCAATCCGTGGTCGAACTGGGAACGCCTGTCACATTAAAATGTGTCTCGGATAATCATAAAGCACTCACATTTTATAAAAAGCAAGGCTGGAAAGCTATTGTAGAAGAAGGTGAACCTGGATCAAGATATTGGGTTCTTCAATATAAGGAATGAGGGAAAAGAAGACATGAATATCAGAAAAATAAATGAAAATGGAGTATCTATTGCTTACGTTACGAGTGATGAAGAATTAATTACCGATGTTCAATCCGCTATCGATCTTATGGCTACGGTTCGATATGAAGCCGATTGTCACCGTATTATAGTTAACAAATCTGCTGTCAGTGAAGTGTTTTTTGATCTGAAAACACGGCTGGCAGGTGAAGTGTTGCAAAAGTTCATCAATTACCAGACCAAAATTGCGATCATTGGTGATTTTTCCGGTTATACTAGCAAAAGTCTTCGAGATTTTATCTATGAAAGCAACATGGGGAACGATATATTCTTCGTAACAGAGGAAGAACTGGCTATTGAAAAGCTAAGCAAGAAACAGTGATTTAAATTAACTAGGGCGTGTCTGAAAACTCCGAAGGGAGCAGATTTTGCCGAATTTTCGTTCCAAGCAAGAAAGTTTTCTGCAGGCGTGCCGGGGCACGTCAAGGGAAAGTGACGCAGCAGGGGGCGAAAAGGCGGTGAAAGATGCACTTCAGCGAGTTTTGAGACACGCCCTAAAGAGAGATGGAGAGATTGAGATGGATATTGTGTCATATCGGGAGCAAGATCAGGAACGACTGGTTCAGATTTGGGAGAGAGCTGTTCGAGCAACACATTCATTTTTGGAGGAACAACACATTCAATTCTATCGGGATGTGGTAAGCAAAGTATTACAGGAACGGCAAGTCGAGGTGTGGGAAACTCTAGATAAAGAACATCAGCCTGTCGGTTTTATCGGGTTGCAAGATAACTTTATTGAGATGTTATTCGTCGATCCAAGTCAGCATGGACAGGGAGTTGGTCGTCTGCTGATCGAACATACTGTCAAGATCAAAGGACGCCACCTGAAGGTGGATGTCAACGAACAGAATCCTGGAGCTGCACAATTCTATAGCAAAATGGGGTTTGTACAGATCGGACGCTCCGAATTCGATGGTTCTGGTAATCCGTTCCCGCTATTGCATCTGGAAATTTCATAAAGGATAAGAATGTTCTCGTTGAAGTCGCTAATTTAGCGGCTTTTTTTGCGAGCGTAACCTAGTATGATCTGAATCCTTCACTTGGTCCTATGCCAAATATAAATATTTACCTCTTGCATAAGGAACACATGTTCGGTTTATAATATATACAAACATACGTTCTTAAATGTACAGGAGTGATTTCAGTGTGGACTAAGCAGCGAACCATCATGCTCATTGATATGCAGAGTTTTTATGCTTCAGTCGAAAAGGCAAAAATGCCCCAATACAAAAATAGACCTCTCGCCGTTGCAGGCGATCCAGCAAGACGTTCTGGCATTATTCTTGCCGCTTGTCCATTAGCCAAAGCTAAGGGGGTATCTACCGCAGAACCACTCTGGCAGTCTCTTCAGAAGTGCCCTGAACTGATCATTGTCAGACCTCACATGCAAGAATACATTGAAGTTTCCACCCAAATTATGTCCATTATTGAGGAATTCACCGATCTGGTTGAGCCATACAGTATAGACGAATTATTCGCTGATTTTACAGGGTCTATGCATTTATTTGGTAATGATCCAATCGATTTGGCCAAACAAATTCAAGACAAAATCTATAACGAAACAGGGGTTTACGCCAGAGCGGGCATTGGTGAAAACAAAATTATCAGTAAATTGTGCTGCGATATGATTGCTAAAAAAGCGGAAGGTGGCATTTTTCACTTAAAGAAAGAGGAGTTACATCTTCACATTGGAGATAAGCCCATCCGCGATATGTGGGGGATTGGCTCAAGAATGGAAAAACATCTCTGGAAGATGGGTATCCGAACCATTAAAGACCTGGCGAATACGCCTCTTTCCAAATTAAGAAGCAAATGGGGTGTTAATGGAGAAGTCATCTGGAGGGTTGCCAATGGACTCGACAATTCGCCGGTAACGGTCAACACACACAATACACAAAAGGATATCGGAAACGGAATGACCCTGCCCAGAGATTTCACAGAAGCATGGGAGATTGAAGTGGTTATTCTCGATATCTGTACAGAAGTGTGCAGAAGAGCCCGTAAAAAGGGGCTGATGGGTAGTGTCATATCTGTGAGTGTATCGGGAGCAGATTTTGATCACCCAACGGGTTTTCACAGGCAGGTTAAACTGTCTGATCCTACAAACATAACCGTTGATGTGTGCAAAATAGCCAAACGCATATTCCATCAACATTGGGATGGGCAACCTGTGCGCCGTGTAGGCGTATCCCTATCTCAATTATCCAATGCGGATACATATCAACTATCTTTCTTCGATGATCAAGAGCAGAAACGAGCCATTGATCAGGTGATGGACAACATCAAGGATCGATATGGCGACATTGCCATTCTTCGAGCGAGCTCCATTACGGCTGCGGGCCAAGCGATCGATCGAGCATCTAAAATTGGGGGGCATTACAAATGAGCAAAAAACTGGAGGCCAATGGATTATGGGAATCGAGCCGCATGATGCTTCCACAACATAAAGAACGAATTATACAGCATCGTACTCAAATTCATGTTCAAGCGAAACCTCTGATTCATGAAGATGAGTGGGAGATTATTGCTCAACATATAGATATGTCCCTCAACTATACGTTGCAAGCCACCTTTGAAGTATTTCATGAGTCAGGCAATCGGTATATACACGGGATCGTCACTTCAGTCAGTGCCTTTGGAAAAAAAATAAAAATTGAAATGGATAATGGATTTGAATGGGTCGATTTTGATCAACTGGTCACTGTAAAGTTTGAAGAAGGAGGAGGTGTGTACGGTGAGACAAACTTCTGAGGAACTTGCACTCGTCAAGAGGCTGGTTGAGCTTCCGTATCTTTTAGGTGCTCTGGAGGTAGATAAGCATAAAATATACGCTTCAAACTTTAAGATGAAATCGGTGTATATTGATTACCTGGACGGTACTCAAAAGAAAATTGCTTTAGAGATGTACAAGTCAAAACAAAGTTTAAAGGAACATCATATAAAAATCATTGAAGAGGAGAGATCCGAGCTGAGTTTAACAGTAAATTATTCGGTAAGAGGTTACCTTCACAAAATGACTCTATTATGGAGCAAAGTGAAAGTGGATGTGACCTTAATGCTTACTGAACATATGAGCGTTGATATTACTGATATGCCAAGATAAACATAGAGTTAGAGCAGAATACGGTATATAACGGCATAGGGTGGATATAATACAGCTATAACCATTGTTTTCTTCTCCCGATTTTGGGTAAACCGACCTTTGAAATTGAAGGGTCGGTATTTTTTGTCTTAAATTTTGTGATTGGCATATTAACCATATAAAATGAGAGAACTCACGATTCAGTTACATACAGATAGACATATTTATCCATATTGTTCCGACCCGAAACAAGAATTTATCCTTCAGAGGAATGGTCTGGATAGCACGGCATGGTTCCGTTATCTTGACAGCCAGGAGTATTATAATACAACGTTGAATAAGAGTAGTACATTGGTGACTCACCGTTGAACAACGGAGGATTTTAATGGGTGGAGGGGAGGAAAGTTATGGACTACAATTCACGGAAGGTAGCAGTGTTTGAGACAGAAGGGTTCCGTAACTGTACTGTAGCGGCAGGTCGCCGTCATACCGTCGCTCTTAAATCTGACGGAACAGTCATAGCCGTGGGTGATAATAAATACGGTCAATGTGATGTAAGCGATTGGTCCCATATCGTCGCCGTTGATGCCGGTAATGTTCATATGGCTACGAACACCGGTAATGCTCATACCGTTGGTCTTAAATCTGATGGTACGGTAACAGCTATAGGTTGGAATAAGCATGATCAATGCAATGTAAGCGAATGGCGCGATATCGTAACCATTTCAGCAGGTTGGTGCCGTACTGTTGGGGTTAAATCAGATGGCACCGTGGTTGCGGTGGGGCGAAATAATGAAGGGGAATGCAACGTGAGCAGCTGGCATGATATTATATCGGTCACGACGGGGGACTGGCATACAGTTGGTCTAAAAATAGACGGTACGGTAACAGCAGTTGGTAACAATAAATATAACCAATGTAGCGTAAACGACTGGGGCGACATGTTGGCTGTTTCGGCAGGGTATCTTCATACGGTTGGGCTTAGATCGGATGGCAAGGTAGTGGCTACGGGTAGAAATCATGAAGGGGAATGCGACGTAAGCGGTTGGCTCGATATTGTCGCAGTTGCAGCGGGAAGTTATCATACCGTTGGTCTTAAGTCTGACGGTACAATGGTTGCTGTGGGTTCTAATAAACATCAACAATGCGACGTAAGGGGCTGGCATGACATTAGAGCTATTTCAGCGGGCTGTGCCCACACAATTGGATTGAAATCGGATGGTACGATGGTTGCTGTGGGTGATAATGATTATGCACAATGTGATGTAAGCGGATGGAGTAACATCCAACAATATCATTTTAACAAGGAAACGAATTGAACAACTCTCAGGACCCATGCTGTCTTTTAAGATAACATGGGTTTTCTATTTATACTGCAAAAGAGGATTGCCATCTCAGTAGGAGACAAACCAAAGTCCCGTTGAATCCAAAGCTGTATGCTCCTTAAGTAGAGGGGGAGGGTAGATTAAAGTCGAAGAGGGACTGCATTTTGCATTCCCTCTTCTTAGTGATTTTACAATTAGGAAGATATAATCTTCTAGTTTTTAGCCTAGTTTTCGCGAACCATTGAACCACACGGATTGGATTGACAATGTATCTGAAATATTAGTGATCGGATCACCGTTTATGAGAATAAGATCAGCACGTGCACCTTCGGTAATCCGGCCACGATCATGTAGACCAAAGCAACGGGCCGGTTTGGAAGTAGCCGACTGAAGAGCTTCGATCGGAGTGAACCCAGCCTTCACCAGCAGCTGCATTTCGTGGTGAACACTGGCCCCATGAGCAAGGCCACCAAGGTTCGGAACGGGAACCGGTGCGACATCCGTCCCTACAAGAATATCAACTCCGGCACGGTGAAGATCCATCACATTTTTAAAGCTGTTCTCCATATTGCCATGTGGGAACGTATTGAAGCTTGAGTTCAAGATATCGATCCAATCTGGACTTAATTTGGAATGAACTCGTGGATCATTAGCCAATTCCGATGCCGGATTACCTATAATCGATGAATTCAACACCAAGCACGGTGTAACAAAAGCTCCAGAATCAGCTATGGATTTGACCAATTCGGACGTGTACTCGGGTCTGTCGATAAACAAGTGCCCCAAACCGTCGACTCCAAAATCGATGGCTGCTTTCGATGAAAGAGCCGTCAAAACGTGGGCAATAACCAACTTATCAAACTTGTGGGCTTCAGTAACGGCTGTTTTTAGGATCTCATCACTTAGAACAGGCAGGCCAGGTGCACCCATAACCGTTCCTTCTTCAATCATGATCTTAATATAGTCGGATCCATTCTCCACTTGGGTATGCACATGTTTGATCGCTTCTTCAACCGTCGTCACTTGAGGTATTTCGTCGTGATCGTGAGCGTAGGCGGCCAACATGGCTTCCCGGTCTTCCTCCGATAACTTCTCCAGTTCCTTTAATACGAATTCAGGTATTTCATCTCCATCAGGCAGTAATTCATCTGGGTGCCCACCAGGAGCGGTAATCGCCGTACCAGCAGATCGGACGTCTGCGATGTCATCGACATTTTTTAGCTGAATTTCTCGCCCTCTTTTAGTAAAGTCGCCGTTCATTTCGAGTTCTGTTGTAACGCCGAATTTTAAGGCATCCCGTAATCCGCCAATTGAGGTATGGACATGTGCATCAATCAGGCCGGGTATTAATGTCGCATTTTCTCCATCGATAATTGTTGCGTCGCTTGGAATGTCTCCGCCCACTGAAATAATGGACACCCCTTTAATGACAATATGTCTGGGAGCGATGATTTGATATCCATCAAAGATCCGTACATTCGTAATCGCAGTAATTTTTTCTAACCCAGCATTCTGATTTAATTTCTCCATCATAAATCCTCCTAATGTGTTTGTGACTGAACAACTCGCAGTATAACTGTTAGATACCTAACAGTCAATAGTCTAACAATCGTTTGACAAGCCTACTGGGATCACTGTATATTTTAGCTACTTACAATTAGATTCCTAACAATTAGAGAGGGGACGATGGACGGTCATGCATTCCCGAGAAGATACGCCTTATATGGAGTTGTTTCAAATTATCGGTCTTAAGTTAAAGAAAAGAGCGGATGAAAGTATAAAAGAGTTAGGATTAAGTTCTCAACAAGGAAAAGTAATCGATTATATTTATGAGAATCAAGATAATCATATTATTCAAAAGGATCTTGCAGATCGGTTTCATCTGCGTGGGGCAAGTGTTACAAGCATGCTTCAAGGTCTAGAGCAAAAAGGTTTCATCGAACGGAAAATCCCGGCCAATAATGAACGGCAAAAAAATATTTATGTATTACCAAAAGCGGTTGACTTGATTGAAGACTTTAATAACTCATTTCAAAAAGTAGAGGATGAAATCGTTCAAGCCCTAAATGACGAGGAGAAGCAAATCTTAAAGAAATTATTGATCAGAATTAATGAACGCATATAACAGATGAGCCTGCATAGGTAACTGAGGGCCATAGAACACTGATTTAATATAATCTTTAGAAAAAATTGGATAGGGACAAGAACATTAGTTAAGTAAAAGTCACTATCTATGATCATTACCCTGTCAAAGTAGACAAAAAGGGGAAATTTAAGCTACGACCGTTTCTCGGTATTCCACCGGGGGATGGTCGTTTGGATTATGAGACATACAAAAACTGTAATATTTAAAACAAAAGTGAGAGGAGCATAATTCATGTTTGATGAAATTGCTTTCTCACCAGGAATTATTCTTACAATGGAATGGAAATCTTGGATCAAAAAGATATTTTTCAAATCAGGTATAATTATAGAATGAATGTTATTGATGTTTAGACTCGAATAATTTACATAACTTAGTCCAAGAGTGCTATAAATATGTAAAGGAAATAATAGGATGAAGATAGTTGGCACTGAATAGAGTAAATACTTCATCATTTGAAATCTTTCTATTTAAGGCGGTATATTGATGAAAAAAATTGAAATTAAAGTAACTAACTATAATCCCAAGTATGCTGAACATACCGTGAAAATGTGGAGAGATAGCAAGGAACGGGCAATTGGCCAGGCTGAAACCCATAGCTTCGAAGACCATCTAAATTTTTTAAATCATATCCTATCTAAACAGTATCAAATAGATTTAGCGTTAATTGATGAAAAAGTAGTTGGAATGATTGCCTATAGTGAAACTGAGATAAGCCAACTTTATATTCATATTGATTATCAAGGGAATGGAATAGGGCGAACCTTGCTTAATAAAGCAAAAGCACAAGCAAATGGAAACTTAACTTTGTATACATTTGAAATTAATAAAAATGCCCAAAGATTTTATGAGAATAATGGTTTTGAAATCACTGGTAGAGGACAAGAAAATGAAGAGAATTTACCTGATATACGATATGAATTGAAGTTGTAAAAATCGAATATCAATTTACAGTCCAAAAAGAAACAGTCTGCAGGTTAGCTGGGTGCTTGACCACCCAACCATATTCACTGGAACTGTAATCCCACGTATTTATTATCTTGACAGTAATTGAGTCTGACTCGTAATATTTGAAGTGGAGATGTAGGAAAGGGGACTCGCTGGACAATGTGGACTTCCTTGTAATGATTATCTAAACTGGATCGCTCGACTTGGTGTTTTGGTTATAACCACACGCCTCGTTTGTGATGCCGATCTGCAATCATTCAAGGGACGCGAGGAACCGTTTGATCAAACCCGGACGCGGATACTTGATGTATCCGTTTTTTGTTTTACCCAGGATAATTCCATCTCCAACGAAAAATGGATTTCTCCCTCCCCTATTAAACGGAGGAAATAAAATGAGCAAACTATATGGAAAAACGGCTATCGTGACAGGCACAAGCCGCCCTGGTGGGATCGGAACCGCCGTCTGCCGCACGTTGGCGCAAGAAGGCGCTAATGTGTTCTATACCCATCTGTACGATTACGATAAGACAGAGAATCCGGGAGATGCCGACAAGAACTGGCCGGATCTCTTCGCTGAAGAACTTCGCTCGTATGGCATTAAGGCAGCGCATATGGAGGTCGATCTTACCGATCCCGCTTCTCCGGCGCGAGTGCTTGATGCGTGCCGGTCGGCTGTCGGGCTGCCGACCATTCTCGTCAACAACGCTACGTACAGCGTATCAGCTGATTTCCGTCAATTGAATGCATCACTGATCGATGCGCACTGCGCTATGAACATTCGAGGCACGTTCATGCTATCGGCCGAATTTGCGCGTATGCTGGAGGTTGAACTGGCCGGTCGGCAGGTCCTTTGCGGTGGCCGGATCATCAACCTTACATCCGGTCAGGGTAAGGGGCCGATGCCTGGCAATCTCGCTTATGCCGCAACAAAAGGCGCTGTCTCCACCTTTACCGAATGTCTGTCTGCTGAGCTGGCTCCGTTTCACATTACTGTGAATGCGGTTGATCCCGGTCCTACTGATACGGGTTGGATGTCAGAAGAAGTGAAAAAAGCCTTGCTACCGGGATTTCCGATGGGCAGGATCGGTCTTCCTGAAGATGTATCCCGCCTGATTGCTTTTCTGGCAAGCGATGACTCCCAATGGATCACCGGACAAATCATCCATTCTCGAGGTGGGTTTAATTAGGCAGACGGTTCATTAACTCAAGGGAAACAATAGTTCCATAAAATCAAAGAAGGCCGCCGATCAACAGGATCGGCGGCTTTATTCAATTACTGAGCAGTAAAGTTTAGTTATAATCAATTTTTATCACCAGAAGATAAAGTCTGCTTGGTAGAATTGTGGAGTAAAAATCACATCAACTGGAGTGGATACTATGCTTTCTGAGGAAGATTATGCGAAGGTAGCGAAAGAAGCTTTACATCGATACCCAATCATTTGGGAAAAACTTGTGTATCTCGGAAAGAATGATAATGTTACATTTCAAGTTCAGACCAACGATGATAATCAAAAGTATCTTATCAAAATCCATATCTCAACGATTTCCATTCATCCAAAAGGGAATGTGGCATCAGAGCTTATTTGGCTTGAAGCTTTGGTTAAAGATACAAATCTCGTCGTACCTGCCCCTGTCAGAAATTTTCAAGGTGATCTGGTAACAGAAATATCAACTGATCTTAGCGAAAATACAATCATGGTGACTATTCATCATTGGATTCATGGAAGTGTGCTTAGAAGAGAGCCAACAAGTAATGAAACTGAAAATTTGGCTCTCTTAATGGCGGCTCTCCATAAACATTCTATGCAGTGGAATCCACCTGAAGGCTTTAATAGACCAATATACAATTCTGATCATTTATATTCATCACTTAATCAATTAAAACAGTTAGTAAATTTGGAGCTTATCTCAAGTGAGGTATTTGTTTATGTGGAGGAGTCAGCCCATAAAATAGCAAATGTGATACAAAATCATAAACGTTTGCCAAGTAACTGGGGAATTATTCATTCTGACCTTCATGAGAGTAACTATGTTTTTTATGAGGATACTCCTCGACCCATAGATTTTTCCAATTGTGGCTATGGTTTTTATTTATTTGATATGGCTGAAACATTTATGCATCTTTCATCTGAGAATAGGAAAGTATTTATTTCAACGTATAGCAAAGTAAATCAACTACAAGAGAATTATTTCGAGTTATTAGAAGCATTTTTTATTTGGTCAATAATTAGGACTTTTGCATTCCACTCTCTAAATTCAAATGAACAACCATCCTTAGCGGAAAATTTCCCGTCAGTTATTCAGAACTATTTTAGGAAATATCTTAAAGGTGAAAATTTTTTATTGAACTGACGGCGAAATTATAGTTTAACAAAAAACTAAGAAGCAGCCGACCAAATTAATTGGCTGCCCTCACGACCAATTTACTCAGACCGATCCGGATGACTTCTTCATTAATACGCTAGCAAACGTGAGGGGGGGCATAATTATGTTTGATGACATAGATTTTTCACCAGGAATTATTGCTTTCAAACGGAATTCTTGGATCAAGAAGATATTTTTCAAGTCAGCTATAACGATGGAAGGATTATTATTGATGTTGGCCCGAATCGTTAATCATTCTAAGATTATCGGTTCGGGCCTTTTTGATGAAAGTCTCTGATGTCGCAGCATCTCTGATCAGGATTATCCAATATACAACAGGTTTACGTCTCCGCCTGTTAACGTCTTCGGAACGCTCCACCACGGGCCAGAGCATAGAAAATCAAGAGAGCAATGATTGAGCCAACGATCGCGGGTATGATATGAAATCCACCCACCACCGGCCCCCTCGGTCCCAACAGTTCATACCCTAACCATGATCCAACAAAACCAGCAATGATATTCCCGAGTACGCCTCCCGGCACGTCCCGTCCAATCAGATTTCCACTTAACCAGCCAATTAGCCCACCGACAATAAGTATCCAGATTAGATACACGCATTGGTCTCCCTTCCATTGAATTATTACAAGTTATGTTTCATTAGGGGGAATGTTGCGGATGATCCGAGAATCGATCATGAAAGCATTTCCATTTTAATCCAATGATAGTAAAATCGGTTGTACCACCACTAGGTATGAATGCTGGTGCAGATAGGGATTGAAGATGACTAGTACAGAAAGGAGGCAGTTAGGTGTTCTTATTTCGAAGTCCTTTTATTATAGCCTTGTTGATGATGTGTCTGATGTCGGGCTTGGCTGCTTGTTCCAAGTCAGAGCATGCGGAAGATAGGGGTGTTACGACAAATGCTGACTTCACAGAGCAGAGCCAGCATTTTAATCTGAATGTGCAAGAGCCGTCATGGAAGCTGGATACCACCCCCGTCAATCTAACGTGGTTCGTTGGAGCCGAATGGTACGGGCACACTTGGGGTGAGAGTCTGACTTCCAAATATGTCACCAAAAAAACAGGGGTCAATATCGAATTTGAAGTATTAACTGGTGAACCAAGCGAGAGGTTATCACGGATGTTGACGACCGATCGTCTGCCGGATTTGATAACCATCGGCTCCTGGGAGAGTGCGGTTATCAAACTTCGGGAGAGTCATCTCATCTATGCCCTGGATGAGCTGGCCAACCAGTATGATCCTTACTTTTTCAAGGTAGCAGATGATGGTGCTCTACAATGGTATCGGCAGGAGGACGGTCATACCTATGTCATTCCCAATGATGCGTACAGTCCCGAACAGATGCGTTCAACCGACTTGACGGGAGCAAACCAAACCTTTCTCGTACGTAAAGATCTGTATGAGTCGATGGGCAAACCGGACCTTAGCACGCCGACAGGTTTTCTTAATGCATTGCGATTGTTGAAGAATCAATATTCGGTTTATAAAGGCCAACTAATCAGTCCGTTTTGGGCACAGGGAAATGCATCCTATGGAATGACCGAATACTTGCAAAATTTGCTTGCGATCCCCCATGAACAGAACGGAAAGGTATACGACCGAATGACAGATCCCGATTATATCGAGTGGCTGAAAACATTTCGTACTGCATACGAGCAGGGCTTGATTAATGTTGATTTTCTGGTCGACTCCAGTGCACAGGTGCAGGAAAAAACCAGCCATGCCCAATATTTTATGATGATTCGGGAATGGACAGACATATCGGACCTCAATTCGAAATTGGAAGTCCTTACGAATCAAAATTCAACCTATATTGCTGTAGATGGACCCCGGAACAGCAGGGGAGAATCCGCCAAACTGTTCCCTGGCAGCATGGATGGCTGGATGGTTACGATGATCAGCAAATCCACGAAAAACCCTGAACGAGCCATCCGTTTTTTGACCTATCTGGCCAGCGAAGAAGGCCAAAGAGATTTATTTTTGGGCAAAGAAGGTGAAACTTGGACGATGGAGAATGGCAAACCCCGATTGACAGCGGCAATGGTCCAGTTGTATGACACGGATCGGGAGCGGCTGGAAAAGGAATATGGCATTATGGATACCTACTGGATGCTGCGAAACCCTGCTTTCGTCAACCCGTGGAGACCCGAGCATACTCCGTCCATTAAGCAAATGGAGGCGTTCGCTAACCAACACGCCGATCTGGACAGCGGCATCTATAAGGGACTCGATCCTGTAGGGGATTCCGATATAGCATTAGCCTGGTCACGTATTTCTCAGAATTGGGAAGAGGTGCTGCCAGAACTGATTACAGCGAAGGATGAAGCTGCCTTTGACAAAATTTTCGAAAATTTTCTGATCCGTCGTGTGAACTACGGCTTTAACCAGGTAATGGAATATCGCCAAGCTGAACTGGAACTGCGAAAATCCAAGATAGCCAGATAACCATTCCCTAATACATTGTTACCGACATAATAACTAGTAATATACGGTATAACAAAGGTGGTGAATATATCAGAATGAAATACCTACTGACGAGATTGAGGAAGCTTTATCGCAATGCCCGTATATCCCAAAAGCTGTTTCTGGCATTTAGCCTGATGATTGCCATACCTGTTGTTTTGATATCCTTTGTGTATATCCGCATGCAAGAAACCCAGCTATATAAGGACGCTATGGCGACAGGCAACAGCCACGTTACATGGCTGAATGAACAATTGCGCAGAAGAATGGATACAATTGAGAACGCTTCCAATACAGCCCTCACTCAAAAGTCATTTGTGGATTTTATTCATTCCAATATGCTTGTGGATGGACTGCGTCTGGTGAAGTTTAAGCAAAACCAGTTTGAGCAAATGCTCAATATCATTCAAAGTAATGCGATGATCAGTGAACTTAGTTTTTACGTCGATAACCCAAACTTGTATGAAATCTGGCCTGAAATCTATCATTACAAGAAATTTTCACCGCAGGATTATTGGGTAAAGCTTCGGGATGAAGGCGGTGCGGGATACCGCTTATTTTCTTTTAGGGATGGTGAGCACACCTTATCCTACTATCGTCTGGTTCGCCTTCAAGGGCAGGAACAAAAACGCCCTAGCATTATGGAAGTGCGCGTTCCCCACAGCATGTTTTTCAGCGACCTGCTACAAGAGAACAAGGGGGACTTCTTTTCGGTGTTGATGAACGCAAGCGATTCTCCCCAGTATGTTTACAATCCCCAGCATGAGTTTTCGGAGAAGTACGGGCTGGGGCTGGAGGAGATCCTCGGCAGTATCCATCGTCAGCTCGATATATCGCCGCAGGAAAGCCCGCTTCAGGTCAGGGTGGGAGATCAGAGTTACTATGTATTGTATCGATACATCGCTCCGTTGAACACTTATGTGGTCGATATCGCTTCTCATCAGGCATTGATGAAGGGACCACGCAGTTGGTATGCATATGTGGTGACGATTACATTATGTGTATTGCTGCTGATTATGCTACTTGTATCCCAAACGACGCGGCGTATTTTCCGGCGGTTGGACAGCGTACTCATTTCAATGCGTCAGGTACGGAAAGGGGAGCTGGATGCAATGATTGATACAGGCCTTGATGAGAACGAAAGAGGAGATGAAATCGATGAGGTGGCGGTGAATTATAATAAAATGTTACATGAAGTCAAACGCCTGATGACACAGGTCGTGGATAAGCAGTTAATTGCCAAAAACGCACAGTTACACTCTCTGCATTCGCAGATCAATTCCCATTTTTTATATAATGCGCTGGAATCCATTCGAATGGTGGCAGAGGTACAGCGGCAACCTGCTATAGCCAATTCATTGGTGTCGCTCGGCTCCCAGCTACGTTACAGCATGCAGTGGCGCAGCGATACTGTTGCTTTTCGTGACGAGCTTGCCAACATCCAAAGTTATATTGAATTTATCAACTTCATGGAAGGTGGCAATATCATTATGACGGCAGATCTTCCGCAGGAGATCCTTCGCTACGCCATTCCCAAGATGTGTATGCAGCCCATCGTTGAAAATGCAGTTCATCACGGAGCACCTTCAGGCGGTAGCGTATCTATAGAAATTACGTTTTCTGTGGAGAATGACTGTCTGCTATTCATTAACATAAAAGATGACGGAGAAGGGTTAGAGCCTGCGATGTTACAACGTCTTCAGGCAGTACTGCGAAGCGAATCGGATACGCCGATGGTAACCCGCAGGAGCGGACTTGGTTTGGAAAACGTGAATAAGCGGTTGCAGCTTCATTATGGCAAGAATTGCGGTCTTTGGATTGATAGTGTGCAAGGCGAATATACCTGTGTAACGATACGCTTGCCTTGGGAAAATGAAAATCTTGGAGGGTGGTAGAGCATGATTAATATCCTGATTGTGGACGATCAAAAACACATTCGTGACGGCCTGCAGGCCATGCTGCATCAATTTCCTCTGAAGCTGAACAACATTTACTGTGCCGCGAGCGGGATGGAGGCGCTGTGCCTATTGCGGCAGCATTGCATTCACATCGTTATTACCGATATCAGGATGCCGGATATGGATGGGTTGGCACTCATGGCTCAAAGCAAAAAGGAATACATGGATGTGGAATACCTCATTATCAGCGGTTATAGTGAATTTACATATGCTCAAAAAGCGATCGGACTTGGGGCAAAGGGCTACTTGCTAAAACCTTTGAAACGAGAGGATCTGCACAATTCCCTTGAGCATATATGGCAAGAGATCCAGACACGGCAGGCACTTACGCATAATATGCAGCATGTATCCCGTCTCGCCCAAGAGACCGAGAGTAAAGAATTAAGAATGTTTATGCAAGGTGCGTTAAGTGATGATACATGGATTCTTCAGATTGAGGAACAAAATGATGTATTATGGCGTAATTATCGCCTAGCCCTGCTGAAGGAAGAAGTTGGCATTAAGCAGCCCGGAGCCAGCAGCGTCCATAGCATGGAAGCCATTGCTTATCGTGTGTTCGGCAGACAAGGTTGTATTTGCCTGCAACATCGCCCATACCTGATCCTTGCGGTGGATGCGTCCATAGATCCAAGTGTTTTTTCTGCAGCACTCAAGGAAGGAAAGATCGATGCCATAACAGCCATGACTAACCCGATTCAGGGGTTAAAAGAACTACCACACAGCTATACCCAAGTGCTTGAGCTCTATCGCCACAGTTACCTGTTTCCTGATCAGTATAGTATCTTCCCAGCACATATTAAGCATATGGAGCAGCAGTGGCAACTTCCCTATGAAGACTTATATGAACTCTTCCAGTCAATCGGAACAGATAACAGTGGAATAATGACTCAGGGTATTTCTGCACTATTTCACAAAAAGGTATTGCAACGCTATCCTATTCGCTATACCCAGCAGCTCTGCGCAGCCACCGTTCAGATGATGGAGGAATACGAACGAGTTATCCGCCCTTATATGGGGGAGGAAGCGCTGGACCTTGAATCATTGCGTAATCTCTTTGATTATCCAGGGATGCGTGATTATATACAAGCACTACAACAGCAGCTGCTTCGGCTGAATCAGTTCTATTATGACTATAAATGCAGCTATCGCCATTCGAACGATCTTAATGAAGCCATTCGTTTTATACACGAGAGTTACCATAAACCGCTGGATCTTGCGATGGTATCCAATCATGTATCGCTTAATTATGCTTATTTTTCAAATCTGTTTAAGAAGAATATGGGTAAAGGTTTTGCTGAATACCTACGGGATGTACGTCTGGATAAAGCGCGGCGGCTTCTCGCCGAAACTGATCATAAAATTGTTGAGGTGGCTGCTATGGTTGGATATGAAAGCTATAAAAGCTTTACACGTGCGTTCCGACAGGTGATGCAGATCCAACCCACTGAGTACCGACAGATGATGCGGCAGAAGGCAGATTGAATCAAAAGCCAAAAAAATGGGATACCACAAAAACAATTGTACCTTTTCAGCAAATTAACCTATTCGATAGAATAAAGATATCCCTTATGTAAGCGATTACCTTAATACGTATGGATTGGGAGAAGCTATTATTCTATTAAAGGAGGGCAATTATGAATCCATCTCACTTTAGGGAGAAACGGTTTATGAAAAAGGTACTCGGTATGTTGCTTGTGGTTGTGATACTGGCTAGTATTGGCATACTTCCGGCTTCAAAGGTTCAGGCAGCGGGAACTACCGTAACCTCAATGGAGTACTTCTCACCCGCAGACGGGCCTGTTATTTCAAAATCAGGTGTTGGCAAGGCCAGCTACGGATTTGTTATGCCTAAGTTCAATGGTGGCTCCGCGACATGGAATGATGTTTACAGTGATGTAGGCGTTAATGTGAAAGTGGGCAACAACTGGGTTGATATCGACCAGGCAGGCGGATATATCTATAACCAAAACTGGGGGCACTGGAGCGATGGAGGATTCAATGGCTATTGGTTCACACTCTCCGCAACAACCGAGATTCAACTGTACTCCAAAGCAAATGGTGTGAAGCTGGAGTATCAACTTGTATTTCAAAACATCAACAAAACAACCATCACAGCGATGAATGCAACACAAGGTCCACAGATCACAGCAGGCTTCACCGGCGGTGCAGGTTTTACATATCCAACGTTCAACAATAATCCTGCGGTCACTTATGAAGCTGTTGCGGATGATTTGAAGGTATATGTCAAACCTGTAAACAGCAGCACTTGGATTGATATTGACAATAACGCAGCTAGCGGCTGGATCTACGATCAAAATTTTGGCCAATTCACGGATGGCGGCGGTGGGTACTGGTTTAACGTAACGGAGTCGATCAATGTCAAATTGGAATCAAAGACTTCTTCGGCTAACCTTGTTTATACCATTACGTTTAATGAACCTACAAGAAATTCATATGTCATTACGCCATACGAAGGAACAACCTTCACAGCAGATGCGAATGGTTCCATTGGGGTTCCGCTTCCGAAAATTGATGGGGGGGCGCCAATCGCCAAGGAACTGGGCAATTTTGTATACCAAATTAACATCAATGGACAATGGGTTGATTTGAGTAACGCCAGCCAGAGCAAATTTGCATACTCCGGTAATGGGTACAACAATATGTCCGATGCCAACCAGTGGGGATACTGGGCCGATTACGTCTATGGCCTGTGGTTCCAGCCGATCCAGGAAAATATGCAGATTCGTATCGGCTATCCACTGAACGGTCAGGCGGGCGGAAGTATTGGCAACAACTTCGTCAACTATACCTTTATCGGCAATCCCAATGCTCCGCGTCCGGATATATCTGACCAAGAGGATATCTCCATCGGAACGCCAACCAACCCGGCTATCGCGGGCATGAACCTCATCTGGCAGGATGAGTTTAACGGAACTACGCTGGATACAAGTAAATGGAACTATGAAACAGGATATTATCTCAACAACGATCCCGGTACATGGGGGTGGGGTAATGCAGAGCTACAGCACTACACGAACAGCACCCAAAATGTATATGTACAGGACGGAAAGCTGAATATCAAAGCTATGAACGACAGTAAATCTTTCCCGCAGGACCCTAATCGGTATGCACAGTATTCTTCTGGAAAGATTAACACCAAGGATAAACTGTCCTTGAAGTACGGCAGAGTCGATTTTCGAGCCAAACTTCCTACCGGTGATGGCATATGGCCAGCACTGTGGATGCTTCCACAAGACTCTGTATACGGCACTTGGGCTGCATCAGGTGAAATTGATGTGATGGAAGCGAGAGGCCGTCTGCCTGGATCCGTAAGCGGTACCATACACTTTGGTGGACAATGGCCCGCGAACCAGTATTCGGGCGGCGATTATCACTTCCCGGCAGGGCAAACTTTTGCCAATGATTATCATGTATACTCAGTAGTCTGGGAAGAGGACAACATTAAATGGTATGTAGACGGCAAGTTTTACTATAAAGTCACTAACGAGCAGTGGTATTCCGCAGCTACACCGAACAATCCGAATGCACCTTTCGATGAGCCGTTCTACCTCATTATGAACCTGGCAGTCGGCGGAAACTTTGACGGCGGCCGCACTCCGAACGCATCTGATATCCCGGCGACGATGCAAGTGGATTATGTACGCGTGTATAAAGAACAGTAATAAAACAGCAATTTCCATAATTAATAAGCCGTTGATCTAATTCAGATGATCAACGGTTTTTTTATTGTTCATTTGTCTACAAGAGCTTGAGCATATGAATTTAGTATGTTCAGAAGGATGACAGAGTACAGTTATCTGTCCTAGATTGTAAAGTGATATTGTAATGCCAGAGGAATGCAGTTGATAAACATTATCATTCATGATATATTGTTCACCAGTAAACAAAATATAAGTAATTATTTAAAAATACTTTATTATTTAAGAAATATTTTTGTTTACAAGTAAATAAGGAGCGATCACAAGATGACTTCAAAAGATCGAACAAAACAATTGCTTCATGACCAATTTATCCGTTTTTTACATGTATATGAGAACCACAAGAATACAGAAATTGAGCATTTCCTAAGTATCGCCCAGCGAGAAAGCATCGAGAACATTCCTCAGCATTTGACCGCCGTTCATATGATCGATTGCATAGGAAAGCATGAGCCTATTAACAACACAGGTATTGCCGAGGCGATGAATTTATCCAAAGCAAGTATCACCAAAATTGGCAACAAACTGCTGGAAGAAGGATTCGTCAAACGCACAAAAATGAATGACAACAAGAAGGAGAGTTATTTCCGGTTGTCACCGCAAGGCAAAAAGATCTTTGAATTGCATGAACGTCTGCATGTACATGAGGCTGAACGCTTCTATCGTACGCTCGACAAATATTCGGATACAGAGCTAAAAGTCATTCATCAATTTCTTCAAGACAGTAGCATCAATATTGAATCCAGATCAAACGAAGGAGAGTGAGGTATTTGAGTCTGGCGGAATTGATCAGGGAGCGCAGAAGCATTCGTAAATGTAACTCTACGCCGGTGGACCAGGAGTTAGTTGTTGAATTACTACGTAAGGCTAATCGGCTTCAACCATTTGATGAGGCTGGCTCGTGGCGTGTGGTATATGCCGGAACTCCAGAAGCGCGCAAACGGTTGGTGGACTGCATGCTCGAACAGATGTCGCAGAGCAAACTCGGCAAACTGATTCCCGGAAAACTTCTGGAGGTGTTCAAAAAGAGAGTTACCGATATTCCTGCACACGTCATTGTTATGTCGACTGTAGGGCCGGATCGTTTGACCAATGACCGCAATTATGCGGCTGCCTGCGGGATGATGCAGAGTTTCCAACTGATGGGTTGGGAACATGGGTTAGGAATGTTATGGGATACAGAGTCCATGATTCAGCATGAAGGATTTTTCAGAGGAATTGGCATGCGTGAGGATGAAAGATTCGTTGGCATTCTTCATATAGGGTATTTCGACAAAGTGCCGAGAAGTCGGAAAAGAACACCAGCCGAGCAGAAGTGGACCATATTACGAGGTCAATCTACATAGAAGAGGGAGGATGTAAAAAATGAAATTGTCAGATCTGGAAGGAGACATGGGCGGCCCGAGTGAGTTTTTGGATCGACCGGTATCGCAGGACCTAATTCTTGAGTTGCTCAATCATGCCGTATGGGCACCAAATGATGGACTCCGAGAGCCGTGGCGATTTATCTTTGTTGATAACCCGTATGGAGACATCCTGCAGGGATTGCAAGAGCAGGCCCCTTCGTATCTTCTAGTCTTGGTAAAAACAGAGGCTGATCAACATAAGCGGGAAGAGGATTTTGCAGCGGTCTGCTGCCTAATTCAAAATTTCCGCTTGCTAGCATATGAGCAGAGTCTGGGTGTGCGCTGTACATTGCATGACTGGATGTACGAATCGAGCCGTACTGAAGTGTTTGGTGTACTGAATAACGAGCGTATTGCTGCAGTTCTAGAATTGGGATACGGTGCAAATCAGTCGAAAGGGACTACTGATTTATCTGAAACTCAACTTCATTTTGAACTTCTCTAGGGTGTTTTTCATTAAAGTCGCTTTGTTGAGCGGCTTTTTTTATTTTATCGACCACGTTTTGATCGTGTTGATCTTTTTGAAAGCTTGACAAAGTCAAAATGTTTATATATAACTAAATTAGTTATAACCATTATGGTTATATTTAAAAAATCAAAATTGGAGGTTCATATGAAAATCATAAATCATTTTATACCCGTTTTTACCGAGCAATTGGAGGTAACCGTTGCATATTATGAATCTCTTGCGAATCGATCTATGGATCGTACGTGGAATATTCCCGAGGCAGGCTTATCTTTAGCCACAGTATATCCTTACGTCATTGTGTCTGGAAGTCCTGAGGCGCTGGAACCTGCTAGATCACTCCGAGCAGTGGTGTATGTCGATTCCATGGACGAATTAAAGGCAGAATTAACCAAACAAAATACCCTTATCGTAAGAGATCAGCATGGTCCTATTGGTCCAAGCGTTTTTGTTCAACATCCAGATGGCAGTTTTATTGAATATGTTGAGCCTGAGGCAGCTTCTGTCTGAATTGGTGCAACATCAATACATACAAAATAAAGCTACTCCATTAGAGGAGCAGCTTTATTTTGTATTTGCCTTTATCCGTAGTTGCTCCACAATTTGAGCAAGGGTAACAGAAGCGAGTTCATCCTCCATAGCCTTCTGGGCATTAGAGAATTGGGGTAATAGAATGGATTCAATGTTCATTCCTACAGAACAATTGGGGTCAGTATCCTTGTGGATTTTGAAAAGCTGGTCTCCGTCCACCGATTCGACTGCTTGGAAGATATCCAGTAGCGTTAACTTTTCAGGAGATATCAGAAGAGAGGCCCCTGCAACTCCTGGTTTTGTATCGATATAACCCGCTTTCTTGAGCTGGGCCATGATCCTTCTAATGACTACAGGGTTACTATTGATGCTACGCGCAATTCGATCGCCTGTACTGTAAAGCGGGTCCAGCGCGATCATGGAAAGAATATGGACGGCCATCGAAAAGCGACTACTTATTTGTTTCAATCTACTCACCTTCTTTGCTGAATAGTATAGTTTCTTTCATAGAACAGGTCAATCGACGGCTTCGTCACCAGGCAAACAGAGTGGATGTGAGGAATTGTCAAAAACCACCCGCTATGAACTGCACCTCCAATCGTTAGATAGCCTCCAACAATTTAAGATACAGCTCACCGAGCGCGTGGTTACGATTTTCCTTATCCTAATGGAAGGTAATGAATTGGTGCTTATGTTTCTATGGAAGAGCAGTAATCACGATATCATCCACGAAAGCTGTGTTGTCCCCGGTTCCCGAAGTTGCCACAAACCGAATTTGATGTTTTCCGGGCTTGTTGAGCTGAAAGGAGTTCGTGGTGAACTCGGCATAAGCACCGCTTGTCGGTATAAATGAACCGAGCAACTGATCATCCATGTAGACATCAAAGGACTGTTGCCCCCCAAAACTGCTCCGCTTCGCAGACTGAAATTGAATGGCGTAGTGGCCTGCTGGGAAAATCAGCGATTGGCTGAACTCGCCCTGCTTGCCATTCAGGGTCTGCAAGTATGCAGCTTGCGTGCCTTCAGGCGCGTTGGAAGCACCGAACACACTGCCATTGCGAATGCGGCCTGCATTGTTTTTGAAGCTCCAGCCGTCACCGCTTGCCACAGCTACTCCGTTCTGGGACGTGACGGTTGGACTTTCGAATCCGCCATGTTGCAGAGCGGCATAGTCAGGAACGGCAACCTTTTCTATGGAAACCTGATCAATAAACGTTGCACCTGTGCCTGTCCCTGTTGCGGAAAATAGAATCGTATGCGATCCAGGTTCAACGGTAAACCAATCCGTAGTGAAGGATTCGTAGGTGCTGCCAGACGGCGTAATCGTTGCGACCGTTTGCCCATCCACTTCAATCTGCACCGGTTGAGCTTGCCCTGCATTCTGAGCGGCAGCTTTCAGGTTCATGACGTAGCTGCCTGCTGGAAACGTCAGCGACTGTTGAAATGAACCATGAACGCCATCCTGAGTTCGAACAAATGCAGCCTGAACCCCGGCAGGTGCTGGAGTAGAAGTCATGCTGCTGCCACTTCGCAATATCCCCGCCTGATCATTGAAGCTCCATCCAGCAGTTATGCCGCTCACCGTGCCAGACGGATCAGTAACTCCAGGTGACTCAAAGCTCGAATTGGTGATATAAGGGTCTTCCGGAGTCTGTGGCAACGTAATTCGTACATCATCGATAAAAGCCGTATTGTCACCATCCGTCGTTGTGGCTACAAACTTGATCGTGTGTTTGCCCCCAGCGCTCTCGAAGGGCTCCGTTCGGAAAGTTTGGAAGTTGCTGGATTCAGGCCGATACGAGCCAATAACCTGATCATCGAAATAGATGTCAAAGGACTGCGTGCCGCCAAAGCTGGTGCGTTTGGCCGCCTTGAACGACATTTGGTATGTTCCCGGCTTGAAATGGATCGACTGTCTTATCGTGCCGGAGACGCCGCCATCCGTTTTCAGATAACCTGTCTGTACACCTTGAGGCGCAGCAGTAGCCTGGAATGGACCGTTGTTATGCTGTACGCCGGAGCGGCTGTCGAACACCCATCCGTTGGTCATGGGTCCCGGTCTGGCCGATGTGGTAGCCGGTTTTTCAAAACCAGCGTTGAAGAACGTGACCACAGGAAGCTCATCCGGTATTTCGAGGTTAACAAAGCATCGCTTGTCTACACCCGGAATCGGATCGCCCAGCATGGCACTTGTACAGGCAACGCCGTTTTCCTGAATGGAATAATTAAATAATCCGTCTGCACCGTATGCGACAACCGCTTTCCCCTGAAAATAACACTCTCCGCCGTTTTCGATCATGCACAGCTTATACCCGTCCGGAGCGCTGCTGATTTGTCCAATCTGATACAGGGAGGACACCGTGCCGGATGGTTGCAACCCATTTTTGAATGCTTTGGCTTTGTAGTGTGCAAGCGAACCTTCGTTCAGAACAATCGGTCTGACATACAGGGAAGACTGGGCTGTAGGCTCGCTGCCGTCTGTCGTGTACCGTATTTGCGCTCCGCTCGTCGTTGTCTCCAGATAGAGCACTTCGGAGCTAGGGAATATATGCCGATCCAGACTGAATGTTGGAACTTCAACTTTACCCGCCTGTGAAGAAGGCAGGACGCGTACGAGGGCGACACCATACGCCGATGGATCGGCCGTGCTGGTTGCACGAACGGCAATCAACGTTTCATCCGTCACCTGAGGTGCCTGATATACGCCGCTGCTGCTGTTAATGGTGCCGTTGTTCTGTCCGACCACGCTCCAAGTCACACTTCCGGTATTATCAATTACTTCTGCCCCAAGCGTGATGGAGTCACCTGAGCGAACCGTAGGATTAACTTCATCCAGCTTGACCTGGGTCTCGGCTGGTCGGGTCGTGTAGATGATCACATTGTAATCTCCATCCACGTTGGTGTCTGTCAACGAATTCCCTCCTGGAAAAGTTGCTGCAACCGGAGGAAGAACCGCGTTGGCTTCTTGAACAATATCGTTGTTGTATACAAATTTGCGGAACGTTTGATTCACCGCAGTATCGCCAAAATTCAGCTTGATTTCTTTTTCCGTGCCGGCTTTGGTCTCCACAAGCACGGTATAATTGCCGTCGTCGCCTCTGAACGCCGCAGCGCGTACATCGTTCGAACCGCCCGTGTCCACAGCCAGAACCTCGCTATGCTCGGGAATATAACGGTTCAGCATGCCTGCGATATAAAATGTTTTGCGAGGGGTCAGCCCCAGAACAAGCGCATCCCACATCGTATATGTGCCGTTCGTTCCGCCGGTAGGATCATTGGTCCAAACCCCGTTTAACTGCCACATGAGGGCTGATTTCACACCCATATTGGCGGTTTGGATGACCGAGTTCGCATATCCCGCATCCCAATTGCTCGCCTGATCATCTGCCCAGCCGAATTCGGTCAGGTGGAGCGGCTTGTCGCCAACATACCCTTTCCGCAGCGCAAAGGCGTTGCCGAGCCCTTCATACGATTCTCCATATACATGGAAGCTGTATCCATCGATGGCGTCATCCGCATATTGCTTCATGTACTCAATCCAGGCCGGAGCGCCCGTCTCTTCAGGACCCCAGATTTCGATCAGATCGCGCAGACCATCCACAGTCAGCCTGGCACTCGTTTTATTCACCATTTCGGCATAATAGGCTTTCTGGTCACCGGGAGCCTCAAAGTCCCAACTGCCGTTCGGTTCGTTATAAAACGTCAGATATTTCACGTTGTCGTAACCGCGGTTCAGTATCAATTCCTCCAGCAGGGCAGAGGCAGAAGCGGCATAAGCATCCAAATCAGCTGGCGCACTCGTCCATGGATCAATGCCCGGTATTGTGAACCAGTCATGCACAGTCGATCCGACTTTCCAACCAAAGTTTAGCTCAATTTCGGTTCCGGCAGCCTTGAAGGCGTCGAGATATTTGTAGAAAGCTTTCATTTTGGCACTGTCCCATGTATAGGTTCCTTTCGCGGGTTCCATCCAGTCGATCTGAAACCACACTCTGGCCACCTTGGGCTGAATGGTCTGAATTCGCTTGTTGTCTACCTCCCAGTGGGCTTCCGAATAGCCGTATTGAGTTTGCCCGGGCATGAGGGCCGTAGGAATGGTGTTGACGCCGACGCCGAGAAAATCATCCTGAATCACATCACTCGTATCCATCGTAATTGTGTGGCTGGTACGGTTCAGATTCTGGCTCTCGTTCTGATCCGCATAAATGAGGGAAGGAGCGGGAACAAACGAAGCGAGCATGGTGGATATAAGGAACGGAATTGCCCATTGTGAAGCTAAACGACCGGATCTACTTTTCATTTCAGCTCTCCTTTTTCATGGTTTACCGCAAGGGCTACTCCATGAGGTGGTTTAAGACAGTCGACTTGCGGCACTTAAAATGATAGCGTTTACAATATAAGTAAGATTTGAATTATCCATGGATACAGTTGAAAAAATAACGGCTGAGGTTGAACAAAACGAAGCCGGGTTGAACGATTCTGCTTGGTAAAGGCCCTTTACGAATACAAATGTGCATTTTATGCTTTTATTAGAGAGTGTTTCGTCAGAAACATGAAAATGATCGTCATAGCAATGCCCATGGAACTGTAAAAATAGGGAGGGTCCAATAACATGTCAACTAATCCATACTCTACCATCACTGCGCTTCAGGTTTCCGACACCGGTCGCTATCTGGAAACGTCGGAAGGAGTCCCTTTTTTCTGGCTTGGTGACACGGCTTGGGAACTTCTGCATCGTTTGAACCGGGAAGAGACTGAACTGTACCTTCGTACAAGGGCCAACCAGCGTTTCACGGTCATTCAAACGGTGCTGCTGGCCGAGTTCAGCGGTACCACAACGGGCAATGCTCAAGGCAGACTGCCTTTTCATATGGACGAGAACGGTCAACCTGAACCAATCCGTCCGGATACCGATGGACCTTATTCCTATTGGGATCATGTAGACGCTATGCTTCAACTTGCAGGCAATCTGGGTCTGTATGTTGCACTGCTCCCGACTTGGGGTGACAAGTTCAACAGGAAGTGGGGGAAAGGCCCAGAAGTATTTTCACCGGAAACGGCCTTTGATTACGGAAAATGGCTGGGAGAGCGATACGCTGAATATCCTCAGATTATCTGGGTACTGGGGGGAGACCGTCCTCTGGAGACGAAGCGTCATTTCGACATTGTCACGTCCATGGCACAGGGGCTGAAACAAGGCGGTGCCCGGCAACTAATGACGTTCCATCCACCGGGATGCGAGTCATCTTCTCGCCAACTGCATGATGAGCCGTGGCTTGATTTCAACATGATTCAATCCGGACACGGGGAGCGGGAGATTACCAATGATAGACGTGTGCAGCAAGATTATGAACGTAAGCCGGCGAAACCCACGCTTGATGCCGAGCCATGTTACGAGGATATCCCTGTCGGCTTCCGGGGTGAACAAGGTTATTTCGATGCAGCAGATGTGAGGAAAGCTGCGTATTACGCTTTATTTGCCGGTGCGCTGGGTCATACGTATGGACACCATTCCATATGGTCAATGTACCAAGGTCCGCATGATCTCATTGAATCGAACAGCCAAGGGGATTATTTCATTATGTCCTGGCGGGAAGCACTGCATCGTCCTGGTGCGGAGCAGATGCGCCATGCGCGTGCATTACTCGAAGGGGAGCTGGGCCCGGATTGGAGACCCAATTCGAATCTGATTCATCAGAACCGTGCAGGCGCAAATCATGCCGTAGCTGCGCAGAGTAAATATAACGCTTACATTTATCTAGCCAATGGCTTGTACGTCGATGTCGTCATGGGGTATATTGAGGGCAAGAAAACAAATGCCATGTGGTTTTGCCCCAGAACAGGAGATACAACCAAGGTTTCTTCAGATTCAGATTCTACAATACCGAATCAAGGCATTAAACGTTTTGCAGCCCCAACCAGCGGAAGAGGGAATGACTGGATTTTGATTTTGAAGGGGGTCTAATGCATGTATAAGGTGATGATCGTAGAGGATGAAATGCTCGTTCGCATCGGACTGAAAAATTCCGTCGAATGGAGTAAATTCGGCTTGGAGGTTACGGCCGATTTCCCGGATGGCCTGGCCGCATGGGATTATTATGAGCGCGAGAAACCCGACGTGGTCATTACCGATATCAGTATGCCCAGAATGGATGGAATGGAGCTGATCTCCAACATCCGCAAGCAAGACAAACATACACGCGTCATTGTGCTGTCATGTCTGGAAGAATTTGAATTGGCTCGCAAAGCACTGACACTGGATGTGTCCAGTTATATTCTTAAACTAACCATGACCGAAGAAGAGATTGAGCAGGTACTAACAGGGGTCAGGGAAGAGCTGGATCAGCAGCATATCCCACCCCAATCGCAAAAGACAGGGACGGCGTCTCCGGATATGGAGCTTGTGAAGGAAAAGATGTTTAAAGATTTTATGTTCTATCGCATCTTCTCAACGCAGGAATTCGCCAGATTCGTCTCGGAGAGCGGTCTACGCCTTTCGCCCGTTCGTCTCGTCGTGTGCGTAATGGAAGTGGATCGATATGCCTCGCTCAAGGAACGTTTTCGGGATGAACACGGCCACTTGGTCAAGATGTCGCTGTTAAACATTTTAAGCGAGATTATGTCCGGTTATAAACGGGGAGAGGCGGTTCAGATCAACGATCGGCATTACGCGCTTGTATTGCATTATGCCGATATACTGTCCGAACAATCCATCGTGCAGGAACTTCGGCAGTTGCTCGAACATGTTCAGGATACGATCCGTCATTATTTCAACAGTACTGTTTCGTTCGGGATCAGCAGCATCAACGGGGGATATGACTCGCTGCCGAGACAATATGCCGAGGCACAACGCGCATTGCAGCGTAAATTCATCACCGGCCCCGGACAACATCATCAAGGAATAGGGCGTGCAGACCATTCGGGCGTGCTTGAACGACTTGAACGGCTTCGAAGCCATACACCTCTTCGGGAATTGCTTCCTTCGCTCAAACAGAAAGAATATGACGAATTCCTGGATGAGATTGAACGCGGCATGAACGAAGAGCGAAAATCAATGGAGATCACGATTTACCAGTTTGTGCAATGGATTAATACGAATGTATATGATCATAACAATGAAAAAACGCTGCTGCTTAGCATGACCGAACAGTTGGAAATCTGTGACACGATGCCGGATATGCTTGACCAGGTCGTTATCTATATTGACACCTTGGTTGATTTAATTCGCAAGCGCTTACAAATGAGTGATGAGATTACCCGCGCCATTGAGTATATCAAACGTCATTATACCGAAAACATCAGCCTCCAGATGGTTGCAGACCATGTAGGTCTTAGCATGGGGTATCTCAGCAACCTGTTCCGGAGAGAGCTGCAGATCACTTATATTGATTATGTGAACCGTTATCGGATTGAACGCGCCAAGGACCTGCTTGCCCAAAATCAACTGCGCTCTTCCGATGTGCCGGCTCTGGTCGGCTTTTCGCCCGAGTATACGTATTTTAGCAAGGTATTCAAAAGAATCACGGGTCTTAATCCGAACGAATATCGGCGCCAAACGACGCTCAAAGACAGAGGGTGACATGAATGAGAACATCCGTCAAATCCCTGTTTGTCTCCAGACAGCTCCGAACACAGCTTATTCTGTATATTATGGTCATCAGCCTCGCCGTACTGGCGGGGGCTTCTTATTTTATTTATTCCTTTATGCAGAACATGATCAAAATCCAGAACGAACGGTTGCTCTACCAGCAATTCCAACAGCTTGACCATAACATAGGCGGCCTGGTGAAAGAGATCGATCGCCTATCCATGCTTTTTCTGCGGGATGATCACATTCAGCAGTTTTTGTACAAAATTTCGGAGAAAACGGAAGAGGAATTTCTCGAATCGAAAAACGACGTGCAGCGGGTCATTGCCGATTTCATCGACAACTACAACTATATTGACTCAATTTATATTACGGCGGATAATCTCGGGGCAGTAGGAGGTAGTCAGAAGCGGACGCTCGTTTACGATCGGGTCGCATGGCAGCAGAGCTTCTTTACTTCCGAGCCCTTCCGTCAAACGCTCGAACAGTACCCTCATCTGGTTATGCATTCCGGGATCAAAAAATCATTCTACAATCCGTATCTGACCGGAGAAGACGATGGTTACCTGATCAGCCTGATGCGTGGCACGCGTGCCATCTATGATCCAACCACAAGCGCCACCTTGATTTTTAATATCGATGAACGGTATCTATCATCCATCTACGCTACGGCGCTGAACAGTGAAGAAGGCGACATGTATATCGCCAGCGCTGAGGGAACAATCATTTCGGCCAGTGAAGCGGATCGGGTCGGTACACAGAGCCACTTCACACCGGGAGCGGAGCTGACGGACGGAGATTACGGAAGCCTGGATGACGAAAAGGCCGGACGCAGCATGCAGGTTGTATATTACAAACTTCATGACGGCGGGTGGTACCTGCTGAAAGAAATTCCGCTCAGTCAGTACGCAGACCAGATTCTGGGCGTTCAACGAATGCTTGTACTCGTGTTCACGATTAGTGTGCTTGCGATATTCATAGCCTCCTATTTCTGGCTTCGCAAAATCATTAAACCCCTCAACCAATTGTCTAGCAAAATGAAAGACATGAGCCGCGGTGAACTCGGGGTTACCGTCGATCACGTTCCGAATAATGAGCTGGGCACGGTCATTCGCCGCTTTAATGAGATGTCGCTCAGCATGGTAGAACTGGTGGACAAAAACAATGAGATTCAGGAGAAAAAGAGGGAGCTGGAACTGGAGGCATTGCAGTATCAGATTAATCCGCATTTTCTGTATAACACCTTGAACATGATCCGCTGGATGGCTGTCATTGTGAAGGCGGACAACATCGTAAATACGATTGTAGCACTGGGCAATATATTGCGCCCCGTATTCTCCAGCAAAGACTCCATGTGTTCTCTGCGGGACGAACTGTCGTATCTGGACAATTATCTGAAGATCATTAATATGCGATTCAACAATAATATTACATTTACAATGGACGTGGATGAAGAGTGGATGGATTGTCAGGTGCCACGTTTTATCCTGCAACCGCTGCTGGAAAATTCCATTGCTTCCGGCAGACAGAGTGAAGATTTTGCCATTCAGATTGGAATTACGGCCTCAGTCAACCAGGAACGTCTGATGCTGAGGGTCACCGATTCCGGCGTCGGAATGGATGCAGAGAGCATCTTAAAGTTAAACGAAAAGCTGGCTAAGGGAGAATCGCCCAAATCCACTGTTGGCGGGAGCGGAATCGGACTGAATAACGTCAATAAACGGATTCGTTTGTATTATGGACCGGACTTCGGCATTCATTTCGTTCCGGCCGATCAGGGCGCAGAGGCCATCGTTACCTTGCCTGTACATCGATGATAGAAGAGGAGCTGCGGCTTCGAATGATCCATGCTCTCGTGAGCTTCGCCGAAAGGCAGCACATGAGGGCGTTTTTTGCATATTGGAGCACTGCTTATTCGTTCAAGCGGAGTCTCAAAATTGTTCAAGTCGGCTCGGAGGGCAGCTTTGTTTTTTTCAAGCAAATCAGGAGATCTTTCATTCAAGGACCATCAAGAAAGCGTTATCATATGAATAAGCCAATACGAAAGCACACGTACAAAGGAGAAATTCATATGCAACGTACCAAGACCCTGAACAGAGCCGTAACCCAAAGGACCGGCAAGCTGAATCGCAAGGACGGCATACACCTCCTGCTTCTGGCCACACCATTTGTACTGTTTACGCTGGCCTTCAGCTACGTACCTTTATTCGGATGGATCTACGCATTCTTTGATTACAAACCAGGCATCCCACTTCAACAAACCCCTTTTCTGGGGCTGGAAAATTTCCGCAACATGCTGGATGATCCACGGATGGGACCCGTGCTGGCGAACACGCTGGCACTAAGCTTGTTGTCCATTGCAACCGCTCCCGTACCGATGCTGCTTGCCATACTGATCTCGGAAGTCCGCTCCGGCTGGTTCAAAAGGCTGGTGCAGACCGTCTCTACACTACCGAATTATATTAGCTGGATCATCGTATTTTCCCTCGCATTCAGCATGTTCAGTACGGAGGGAGCCGTCAATTCCATCATGATGAAAACGGGGATCGGCAGTCCACCCGTGGATATTCTTGGTAACTATGACCGGGTATGGACGGTGCAAACCTTGCTGTTGCTGTGGAAGTCCGCAGGATGGAGCGCCATCATCTATCTAGCTGCCATCGTTGGCATCGACAGCGAACAGTATGATGCAGCCAAGGTGGATGGCGCCGGGCGCATGCGTACGATCTGGCACATTACGCTACCGAGCATCATGCCGACCTTCATTGTGCTTTTGCTGCTCTCTGTCAGCAACCTGCTGTCCGCAGGGTTTGAGCAATATCTCGTATTCAGCAACGTCATGATTGCAGACCGGATCGAAGTGCTTGACCTCTACGTGTATCGGCTCGGATTGGTGACAGGTGACTATTCGTACTCGACGGCTGTGGGCATTTTCAAAACGGTAATTAGCGTTCTGCTGCTCTTCAGCGTCAACATTCTATCCAAGAAAGTTCGCGGTCAAGGCATCGTCTGACCCCAGGGAAAGGAGCAAAACAAACATGCGCACACAACCCGCAGGACAGACGCTTCGTCCCGTCCGCCATACCGATTGGAAAGACCTTACGTTCACCCTTTTTAATTACATCGTGCTGTCCTTGATTGTCATCATCACCATCTATCCGTTCTATTATATCTTCATCTATTCAATCAGCGATCCCATCGAGGTTCAGAAAGGGGTATATTTCTGGCCAGCCGGCTTCTCCCTTGAAGCATACCAAGCGACGGTGAAATTGCCGGGCATCATGGACGCTGCCATTGTCAGTGTCTCCCGGACCGTGCTCGGAACGTTAATTACGGTGTTCAGCTGTTCCTTCTTTGCTTATCTCATTACCAAAGAAGAGATGCCATTCCGCAAAATCATTTACCGTTTTGTACTGATCACCATGTACTTCAATGCAGGCTTTATCCCATGGTATCTGACGATGAAAACGTATGGATTGCAGAATAATTTCCTGCTGTACATCATTCCAAGCGCGATGTCGGGCTTTAACATCATCTTGATCAAAACGTTCATCGAACAGCTACCCGCATCCCTGGAGGAATCGGCCAAGATCGATGGGGCCGGGTACTTCCGGATCTATCGCAGCATTATTTTCCCGCTGTCGATGCCGATTATCGCCACCATTGCCGTATTCTCCGCCGTAGGTCAGTGGAATACCTGGTTCGACAACTTTTTCCTGGTGGAAAATCCGAAGCTGCAAACGTTGCAACTGGTACTCTACAACTTCCTGAACCAGTCCAGTAACCTGTCCAACATGACGACAGATGAGTTGACCCGCGGCGATGTTGTCCGGACGCTCACACCGCAGTCCATTCGCATGACCATTACGATGCTTGTCACGCTGCCGATTGTCCTGGTGTATCCGATGCTGCAGCGGTATTTTGTCAAAGGCATCATGATGGGAGCCGTCAAGGGTTAAGACTGTAAAAGGTGCAATCACACCGGATTATCCGGCAATCGCCGATAATTATAGAAGAAGAAACAGGAGGGTTATGACATGAGAACTAAAAAGTCGTTCCGCCAAGTAATTGCACTGCTCATGATGACATCGTTGCTGCTGGCAGCTTGTACGGGCAGCGGCTCGGGAACGGGCCAGACCAGCACGGGGGAAACCGGTTCGTCAGATACCGGCTCGGACAAAGACCTCGTGACGCTGCGAGTGCTCATCATGGAAACCGGCTCCAAGTGGAATACGCAGCAGAACAACGAAGTGGCCAAGGCTATTGCCGAGAAGATCGGTGTCAAAATTGAATACGTTGAAGCAGATGAAAACAAATTCAATGTATTGCTTGCTGGCGGCGATCTGCCCGACCTGGTACGTACAGACGTGAACAAATATCAAAAACAGTTAATTGAAGGGGATCTAATCGTTCCGCTCGACGATCTGCTCGCTACATCCGGCAAAGACATCACGGCGAACATCGGTACTGTGGTCGAATACAGCAAAAAGAACTGGAGCAACGGCACCGGAAACCTGTATTTCCTGCCTCCCCAAGTGCAATCCAAACCGGGCACTTCCATTGCGCCAATTACCATAGGCCCGACGATTCGTTGGGACTGGTATAAGGAGATCGGCACCCCGGAAATGGCCACAATGGATGACTTGCTGGACGTTGTAGGAAAAATTGTGGAAAAGCACCCGCAGACCGAAGACGGCAAAAAAGTGTACGGCGTGTCCATGTGGCAAGATTGGGGATTATGGCCTTATACGATTCCGCCAATTATCTTTACCGAGAATGTAGGCACGACAAGCGACCTGACTGCAGCCAAAGTTGGCGGTAGCGATTTCATCAGCAACTTGACCGACGAATCCTCCAACTTCTGGACTGCACTTAACTTTTATAACAAGGCTCAACGCAGAGGATTGCTCGATCCGGATTCCCTGACGATGAAGAACAATGACTACATGGCTAAGGCAACTGCAGGACAGATCGTTGTTGGCCCCGCCACCTGGGCGATGGGGGATTTCAATGCACAGCATGCCAAGGATGGCAAAGGTTATCTCGTTGTACCTGCCGGCAAACTGGCCTGGACGGGTGCAGTCAATCCGCTCGGATGGCAGGATAAAGCCTACAGCATATCCAAAACATCCAAACATCCTGAAAAAGCGATGGAATTCCTCAATTATATATACTCCTATGAAGGTGCACGCACCATGTATAACGGCGTAGAAGGAACGCACTGGAAGATGGTAGACGGCAAACCGACACTTACGGACGAAACACTCGCATTGAAAGCAGCAGGCGGAGCTCCATACGAAGCAACTGGACTTTCACTGGATCGCAACATCATCGGTCTGGGCGGCGACATGGTCAATCCTGATGACAAGATGCCAATCGACCTCTTTACCTCGGAGGAGGCGCTGTCCAAAGCGGCCACCCCGCTTGAGAAAGATTTTGCAGAACACTATGGCGCTTCTTACTCGGGAGAAGTATTCAAAAATTGGATCGATCAAGGCAAACTAAATACGTTCACCACCTGGATGGACGGCATGACGGACGAGGAGATCGTACAGCGGAACACCGTTCCAGGCGTAACCTTGGACGACAAATTGAAGAAACAGGAAGCAGAACTTAAAGAACTGGCAGCGCGCGAAGCGGCCAAAGTGATTCTTTCCAAGGATGAACAGGCATTCGAAGCAAATAAACAGGCTGCACTTGCGGCATTCAAAAAAGCAGGAGCAGATGAGTTTACCGCTTGGTATAACGCCGAAGTGCAGCGGCTTCGTCAAGCTCACGGGCTGTAATACGACTTCGCTCGTAACGACAAGCGTCACGAAGAGGAGCTAAAGCTGTGAAGTTTTAGCTCCTTTTCTTTTAAAACATTCAGTCAAACGGGAGTTGATACAGCCGTGGAGCATATTTTATCGACTGGCGGGAGGGATCTGCCGACGGAACGGAAAGAGAACGCTGTTCAGACGGAAGCATTCACGTGGCATGCCTCATGGATCTGGGGAGAAGGCGAGGACTGGCCGCGCAACGAATGGCGTTGTTTTCGCCGGGAATTCGAATGGCATCATGGGGACCATGGAAGCGCTGAGGTAACCATTACAGCAGATGCCCGATATGTGTTATATGTCAACGGAGTGCTGTGCGGAAGAGGACCCAATCGCTCTTGGCCTTTTGAACTTAACTATCACGTGCATGAAGTGGGCCATCTGCTGCATTCCGGTCATAATACGCTGGCTGTACTTGTTATCAGCTATGGTGTAGCTACGTTTGCGTATTTGCCGGGAAGGGGCGGGCTTCTCGCTCAACTGGAGTCCGTTCGCTATGAGGCTGATGGGAGTTACCTGAGAAAAGAACTCATCGTGGGTACGGATGCATCCTGGCAGACCGCTCTGCATGATGGATATGAACGAAGGGCGGCACGCATGTCCTGTCAGCTTGGCTTTGCCGAACAGATGGATGCTCGCTGCTGGAATGATCGTTGGCAAGAAGTTGACACCTTGACGCTCGAAGAGCAAGGAATCTGGACTCCTGCCCGCATCATTGGCACGCCTGGCGATGCGCCATGGGAATGCTTGGTCGCAAGTGATATTCCGGAACTGACGGAGCAAGAAGTATGGCCTGTCCGAGTGGAATCATTGAAAGAAGCAACTCTTGTGTCCTGGACGCATGTGCTCGATGTACGCGAAGCGATGGAGCCGACAAGTCGGATGCACGCCAATCCGGTATCCTTTGCCGGTTATGTCGCAGCGGTCATTCGGGCAAGTGGCGAAGCCGAAGCAGTTGTCGGATTTTTCAGCGCGTTCCATGCTCTGCGCGGCATCACGCTTAACGGCTCATATTACCCTGCATCAGATATGGAGGGAGAACGGCCGCGCAGGCTTCAGCGAGTTAGGTTGCGGCAGGGAGAGAATCTGCTGCTGATCGAGCTGGCAGGGCAGGATCATGGCGGAGGACTGCACTTTGGAATCGACTGCGATGTTCCGTTTACGGTTGTATCGCCATTCGATGATGCGCCAATAGGCAACACACCGTTTGTCCTGATTGGTCCGTTTGCCACCCTCGTGCATATCGACCACCAGCCGGATCGCGATCCCATCCGTGCATATCAGGGCTTTGGCGGAAATCTACCTCTGGACGAAAAGGCATTTCCGGATGCCGAGGTATATCTGCGATGCCGCAGCTTGGCTGCCACCCCTGAGCTTGTTCCATTCCGCGGCTGGATGAAGCCATTCCCCGAGAGGCTTAGCTCGGAAGCTTCAATCTTTGCGTCCAGCATCTGGAAGATACAGGAGCAGGCGCGTCCCGTTCCTGCGGACTTGCAGCAGATATGCGTCGCCAATCGGCAGCCGGCAATCGTGCCGACAAGCTCTGGCGGAAGGAGCACGGAGCTGATTCTAGACTTTGGCCGCGAATGGTCGGGCTATCTGCGATTCGAGGTCGATGCGGGGGAAGGCACCGTCATCGACGCGTATGGCTTCGAGTATATGGACGGTGACTGGCGACAGGATACCTTTGGTGTGGATAATACGCTTCGCTACGTATGCCGCGAAGGCAGACAACGCTACGAATCGCCGATTCGGCGCGGACTTCGTTATCTCATGCTTACCATACACGGAAATACGAGACCAGTACGGCTGTTCGGCATTAGCCTTGTGCAAAGCAACTATCCGGTGACAGAGATCGGCCGATTCCATAGTTCGGACGCGATCCTGAATGACATTTGGGAGATCAGCAAGCATACTACCTTACTGTGCATGGAAGATACATTTGTGGATTGTCCCACGTATGAACAGGTATTTTGGGTTGGCGACAGCCGTAATGAAGCACTCGTGAACTACTATCTATTCGGTGCAACAGATATCGTACAACATGGTCTGCAGCTTGTTCCGGGATCAAGCCGGCAAACGCCGCTCTATGTGAATCAGGTACCTAGCGGCTGGAGTAGCGTGATTCCAAACTGGACGTTTTTCTGGGTCACCGCTTGCCTTGAATATGTCCGACATACTGGAAGCAGGGACTTTGCAGCGAAAATCTGGCCAAAGGTAAAGTTCACGCTTGATCACTATATCTCACATATCGATGCCAGAGGACTATTGTTCATTGAAGCCTGGAATCTGTTGGACTGGGCACCATTGGAGCAGCCGAACGACGGAACGGTCACCCATCAAAATGCGATATTTGCGCGCACGTTGGCAGATGCGGCCCAACTGGCCGAATTGGCAGGTTGCGCAGAAGACAGCCCTTACTACTGTTCCGCATCGGAAAGAGTAACCCGCGCCATAAACAATCATCTATGGAGTGAGGATCGGCAGGCTTATATGGACTGCATTCATGCCGATGGCTCTCTTTCCAGCACCTATAGTATGCAGACGCAGGTCATGGCGCTGGTTACCGGCATTGCAGTTGATGAGCGAAAGGAGAAGCTCAACGCATATTTAACATCGCCACCTGAAGATTTTGTAGCCATAGGCAGTCCGTTCATGACGTTTTTCTATTATGAAGCGCTGGTGATGCACGGCAAGACGGATCTAATGCTCCGGGACATGAGAGAGAAGTTTGGGGAAATGGTGAAACATGAGGCGACCACTTGCTGGGAGATGTATCCGGGATTTGCCGAGAATCGGCCCCATCCGAAATACCTGACACGCAGTCATTGCCACGCCTGGTCGGCAGCACCAGGTTACTTTTTGGGAACATCCGTGCTCGGGGTTCGCCCGATTGCAGACGGTTGGACACAAGTTAAGGTTGCCCCCCAGCCTTGCAATCTGCAATGGGCGAAAGGAGCTGTACCTCTGCCTGGCAACGGAAGGATCGACGTGAAATGGGAGATTCGGGAAGAGGAAGGTAGCGAGTCCACGTTTCATTTGGAGGTATGTGCTCCGAAAGAAATTGCAATTGTGATGGAAGCACCTGAAGGATACCGACCAGTACTGGTACACAGGACATTATGAGTGCACATGCAAAGCGAAACTGATCAAGAATGGAGAGTTAGCGCGATGACACACATCTCATATTACCGTTCAGATGAAGGTAAACGCTTTCTGGACGAAGTTCAGGACGAGGCCTACGTCCGTTCCTCGCTGCATGGGGATGCATGGGTGGAGAAGGACAGCCACATTCCAATCCACTGTACGACAGACAAAGTGCACATTTCAATAGCACCCCGCCATGCCGATGCAGAGCCATCAGCTGATTTCACATATACCAATCACCACAACGCTCGCAATTCTGCCTTCAAAGAAACATTACTTTTGTCCGGAATCTGGCGTATGAAGGGAGGCGAGGCAGCTGATCATGGAGATCCGGCGCCTGCGACAGGCTGGTTTGGACGAAAAGCCCAGGCAAGTGAAGGCATGCGGGAACGCTGGTACGAACCGGATCACGATCGGAGCGATTGGCTGGAAGTTAGCGTGCCCACAACGGTGCAGAAAGCCCTGGTTGATCAGGAACTGCTCGATGATCCCCACTGGAATACCAACACGATCGATGAACTGGAGAATCACGGTATGCCTGAAGAGACCCCCGTCTGGTTCCGCAGGACATGCGTGGAATGCAAGGAATGGTGGTTTGCTACGTCATTTGAACTGCCTGAAGAATGGGTGGGAGGCCGACTCTCCTTACAATTCGACGGGATCGACTACTCGGGCACCGTATTTTTTAATGGCGCATCACTGGGACATCATCAGGGCATGTTTGGCGGCCCAATTCGTGATATTACAGACTTGGTTCGACATGATAAATCCAATGTGGTTGTTGTTCGACTGGACCCTGCACCTCAAAGTTGGAACGGCCTGATGAAGCCCAGTCCGGGCTTTGGCTGGCATTATGGACACCTGATTTCACTCGGCATCTGGAAGGATGTACGGGTGGTGGCCGAACCGGACATCGCTTTGCTTGATCCGTATGTTGTAACCCTGTCCCACACCTCGGATGAAGCTGTGCTTCACTTGGAGTTTACGGCTGAGAGTAATCTCGTTGAGCAAGTGGAATTATCCATCAAAGGCTGTATCCGATCGAAGAAATCGAAAACGAGTGTGGATTCATTTGACCCTGATAACCAGACACTTTGCCAAAGGGATACCCATTTTACGTATTCCATTGAAGTGCCATATGGCAGCAGCAAATTCAGTACCGTAATCAGACTGACTGATCCCGAGGTTTGGTGGCCGACGGGTTACGGGGAACAGCCTCTCTATGAGCTTGTGTTATCTGGATCCAATTCTGAGCCCATTAACGTTGGCGAAGCTCACACGTCTTTTGGCATCCGTACGATTGAAATGCGTCCTATGAACGATGCCGCACCGGAAACGGAATATCGCTGGCAGTTTGTCATCAATGGCGAGCCCATGTTCATCAAAGGCGCGAACTGGTGTTGGCCTGATGCCATGCTTGACCATCAGAATGGGCAGTATGAACGGCTGCTGGAGCTCGCCCGCAGGGGAAATGTGCAGATGCTCCGGGCATGGGGCGGCGGCTTGGTGGAAAGTGACGAATTTTATAATCTGTGTGATGAAAAAGGCATTATGGTCTATCAGGAATTCCCGCTCTGCTGGGGTCCACCCGATTCACCACTGACGGACCTTGGCATTATTGACCGCCAGACCACCATTTCAGTAAAACGGCTCAGAAACCACCCTTCCTTGATCATGTGGGGGGGCGGCAATGAAAACGGCAATCATGGCGGTGCAGACGAAGGATTATTTTTGGTCGGAAAAAGATGCCGCGGATACGATCCGTCCCGTCCGTTCCATCGAACCGATCCATGGGGCGGAAGTGTGCATAACTGGAACGTATATCACGGGGGTGAATCCCTGGATGAGGCAACATTAGCGATGCCATCGGTATTTTACGGCGAATTCGGCATTCCAAGTCAGACCAATGTTTCAAGCTGTCTGCGCTATATGCCGGAAGAAACGTTGGCGTCATTTCCTCCAACTGAGGAGAGCAGGGGTTGGAAAGCGCATTTTCACCAGTTCGGTCTGAAGGATGTCATTAAAGTCATGCGCTACGCGGCGTACGGACCGATCCGCAACTGGCAGGACTACATCACGTATTCTCAGACCGCTCAAGGTGATGCGATTCGACTGACCGCTGATGTACAGAGGGCGGGAACAGGAAGAGATAAGAGCGGCTTCTGGTACTACAAATTCACGGATTGTTTTCCCGGACATTCGTGGGCGGTGGTCGATTATTACGGAACAGCCAAGCTTTCCTATTATCGTGCCAAACAGGCTTCACGTCCGCAAAATGCCTTCATCACCTGCACCAAACTGGATGCGTGGCAGCCAGGTGAGATATTCCGCGCAGCACTGCATGTCGTGAACGATTCGCGTAACGCTCTTATCAATGCAGCTATCCAAGTCTCGATGTACGATAGTCAATTAACCGAGGTGATGAATTGGAATTATCCGGCTCTAACCGTGAAGACCGGGCTGGCGAGCTGTATCGATCAACTGGAAGTCACGTTGCCGGAAGAATCAGCAATTCGGCCGTTCTTGATTGTCGTCACGCTTCATGAAAGCAATGGAGATCTTGTGTCCGATCAGTGGTATTGGTTCAATGCCCAGCCGAAGACTCCTGAGTTGATCACGTTTGAGAGAGAGCACCGCCATCAAGCAAACGAATATCCTGGCGATGAGGCTAAGCAGGCATTTGCATTGTACGCCGAACTCTCCGATGCACCGCTGCGTGAACTTCCGCGCACTACGCTTGAATGGTCTGTCGAGACCCAAGACCAGAGCGGTTTCATTGTCATTCGAAACATGGGAAACGTGCCTGCGATTCGAGTGATGATTCACCATTTTCCAGACGAGTGGAGTTGTTATCTGGATGACAATGATTTTGGATTGCTTGCGGGAGAAGAGAGACGTATCCCGTTTGAAATCGGGCCTGACGTGATCCTGGACGGCATTACGGTAAGTGCCTGGAATGCGTTTGAGATATCCCGAAGTGGCGTGCCTATCACAAGTAAATCGTGCTGACTGACAGGAAGGAGCGACAACATGACATCCATGAAGAACATGGCGGAAACGAAGGAGAAATCCGTATCTGACGAATGGTGTGCCAAGTGGATTACACGCCCGGTAGTCCAGCCTCATGACTGGATTTCATATCAGGCGGAAGTCATTCTCAGTGTGGAAGAAGGCGGTGCAGCATTTCTGTTCGGTTATCGTGACGAAGGCAATCACTGTGGTATTGAACTGCTTGAGCCTGAAGAAGATGCACAGCAGACACACGTGTGCATATACCGCGTTGAAGAAGACGTACGCCAGGTTCTGGGGAAGATGGTTTTACCTGCACTGCACAAACTTCCTCAACGTTTATCACTCAAGATAAGTACGGAAGCCGGGGAATGGCAAGTATCCATCAATGAACTTTACACGCATCGCTGCATGGCAGCAGCTTATGAAGGAACGATTGCATTCCGGACGACTGACGGGCAAAAGGCAACCTTCCGTGATCTAAGGCTCAGCGGGAGTGATGGCCGCGTGCTGTACTCCAACCGCTTTTATGATCCGAAGACGACTCATTTTACCACAGATACGATTAGCCCTTCGGGGAATGGGCTTGTGCTTGAGGAAAATATGCTGTCGATCTGTGAGGCACCCATTCCAGTTGACAGCCCTCTGTTTCGAAAAACATTTGAATTGCCATCGTCCGCAGTTGAAGCCAGATTGCGCATCTATTCGGTAGGTTGGTATGAGCTCTGCATCAACGGGAACCCGGCGGACAACCGAGTTCTGGCTCCAGCCAATTCGCCCTATTCCCGCAGAATGCTCTATGACACCTATGACGTGACCCATCTGCTTCAAGACAAAGATAACGTACTCGGCGTGTGGCTCGGGAATGGTTACCATTTCAATTATTCACGGTGGGGATGGAAATGGAATCAGGATAAAACCTTTATCATGCAATTGGACCTCCAGTTTGAGGATGGCAGCAAGCGTACGATTATAACCGATGAATCTTGGTCATTCGCGTCAAGCCCGATACGTTCCAATGATATCTATGACGGAGAGTCCTATGATGCACGACAGGAGCACATCGGTTGGGATCAACCGGGATTTCTTGAAAACGGAAAGTGGTCGAGGGCAGTAACTGCCGAACCACCTGTCGGCAAGCTTGAAGCGAACATTCAACCTCCTGTTGTACCTCACAACCCGGTCGAGCCCATCGCTGTCTTAAGGCCACGTCCAGGCGTGGGCGTATACGATTTTGGTCAGAACATGGCAGGGTGGGTTCGCATTCAGGTAACAGGCCCGGAAGGCAGTCAAGTGATGCTGAGATACAGCGAACTGGTCGATGAACAAGGCAACATTGATCCCTGGACGAATCGAAATGCCAAAGCAACCGACACATACATTCTCCGTGGGGAGGCGGAAGAACGTTATGAACCTCGCTTCACGTATCATGGGTTCCGTTATGTGGAAGTCAGCGGTGAGGCAGATCATCTTTCCATTCAGGCCATTCCCATTCATGCAGATGTAGAGCCGGCAGGCAGCTTTGAAAGTTCGGATGAAGGACTCAATCAGCTCTACAGCAATATTCGATGGTCGTACCTCAACAATCTGGTCAGCATACCCACGGACTGCTGTCAGCGAGATGAACGTACGCCTTGTCTCATGGATTCCGCAGTTGTGGAGGAAGCCGGCATGCACCATTTCAATATGCAGAATTACTATCGCAAATGGCTCGGAGATATTGAAGAAAGCACGACCAACCCGGACTGGAGCGGGGACAAAGTGTTTCTTCCTTGGCGTCTCTATCAGCATTATAACGATCTGGATATCTTGCTCCAGCGTTATCCGTCCATGAAAGCATATATTGACCATCTGCATCAGGAGTGGCCACACCATCAGGTGAGGGATGGCTTTGGGGACTGGTGTCCTCCCAATGATGATGGTTGGGAAAATTACTTTCACGAAGTCGAACTGGTGAATACAAGTATTTACTACAAAATCACGTCCATTGTTGCCGAAACGGCGTTGATCCTGGGCTTGAGCGCAGATCATGAACATTATTCGACGCTGGCTCGGGATATCAACCAGGCCTTTCATCGAAAATGGGACGTGGGGAACGGCGTTTACAGCAGCGGTTCCCAGACCGCTCAGCTTCTGCCGCTCGCTTTTGGCATGGTGCCGGTCAAAGAGCGGGCCTCAGCCGCAAAACGGCTTGTGGAAGCTATTGGGGAACACGACGGTCATCTTCATACAGGCATCTATGGCACCAGATATCTGATTGACGTACTGGCGGACTACGGATACATCGATGTTGCCTATGAGCTTCTGAGCAAAAAGGAATATCCCGGGTTCGGATACCAGATTGAACGCGGAGCAACGACGCTCTGGGAGCAATGGAGCGAGAAAGGTGGCATGCATTCCCATGACCACGCCATGTTCGGGGGCATCAGCGTTTCTTTTTACACGCGGCTGGCTGGTATTAGGCCCGACTCTCCCGGTTACGAAAAAATATGGATTGAGCCGATGATCCCCTCGAAGTTGGAAAGGGTGAGCGCTTCGCTCAGGACGGCACATGGACTCATTGCAGTAACTTGGAAAAAAGACGAGGCAGGGCTTCATATGGAGGTGACGATCCCTGAAGGAACCACAGCCACGTTTGTCGTGCCGGCTGATATGGTAAATGCCGTGAATCTACGCCGTTCTCACACATTGAACCCGGGACAACACATCTTCTCCATCCCAATCCATACGATCCAATAAAATATGCAGAAAAGGGGAAATACAGATGACGGATATGAAGCATCGTTATGAGAGTGGATTTCCAAAGATCGGCATTCGCCCCATCGTGGATCGCCGTAAGCTTGTAAAGGCTTCACTGGCTGAAAGCACGATGGAACTGGCGCACGAAGCTGCTGCTGCGATTACCTCCATTCTCCGAAACCCGGACGGCTCCCCGGTGCAGGTTGTCATCTTTGATACATGCATCTCCGGAATGAGCGAAGCAGCCCGTTGTGCCGAACAGTTCAGGAAGGAAGGCGTCGGGGTCTTGGTCACAGTTGCAAACGGTTGGTGTTATCCACTTGAAACGATGGAAACGGACCCAACCCTGCCGCACGCCGTCTGGGGATTCAATGGCACTGAACGCCCCGGTGCGGTCTACCTGGCTGCGCTGCATGCGGCGCATAATCAGAAAGGCCTGCCCATTTTCAAAATCTACGGCAGACATATTCAGGATCTGGAGGAACGCAAACTGCCAGAGGATGTTCGGGATCAACTGGTCCGGTTCACTCGTGCGGGTCTGGCTGCTGCACTGCTGCGAGGAAAATCCTATCTGTCGATCGGCTCCGTCTCCATGGGCATCGCAGGTTGTATTGTAGACGAAGATTTCTACCAGCGTTATCTGGGTATGCGCAATGCCTATGTAGACATGACTGAGGTTACGCGCAGGCTGGAGAAGCAAATCTATGACGAGCAGGAATTCCACTCAGCTATGGCTTGGGCCGATCTTCATTGCAAGGAAGGGCCTGATCCCAATCCGGAGTCGGTTCAAATCGATCCAGAGAGCAAAAAGGAGAACTGGAAAACTTCCATTCGCATGACGTTGATTGTGCGTGATCTGATGATCGGCAATCCCAAACTGGCCGAAATGGGATACGAAGAAGAGGCGTATGGTTATAATGCCATTGCTTCCGGGTTTCAGGGACAGCGTGAATGGACCGATCACCTTCCCAGTGCAGACGTGCTAGAGGCGATTCTATGCAGTTCATTCGACTGGAATGGCACTCGCGAACCCTACATGGTCGCCACCGAGAACGACAACCTGAACGCCATCACCATGTTGTTCAATCACTATTTGTCGCATACTGCCCAGATTTTTGCGGATGTTCGTGCATTTTGGAGCCCGGAAGCCGTGAAACGCGTAACAGACTGGCAGCCGGTTGGTCTGGCTACGGCAGGATTCATACATCTGATCAATTCTGGACCGGCAGCGCTTGATGGAACGGGAGAGCAGCTTCGCGACGGTCATCCCGCGATGAAACCTCACTGGGAGATTGATGAGAAGGAAGTTCATGCCTGCCTCAATGCGGTTAGCTGGCGACCAACCTATATGGACCAATTTGCAGGCGGAGGCTATTCTACCGATTATACAACGCGTGGGGGGATGCCCGTCACCATGGCACGCATTAACCTCATAGCAGGGCTGGGGCCGGTGCTTCAGCTTGCGGAAGGGTATACGTTGGAGTTGCCAGAGGAAGTGCATCAACGACTGGATCTGCGAACGACACCAACGTGGCCAACAACATGGTTTGTCCCGAATCGGGTAGCAGGTGATCCGATATTTGATGACGTCTACAGCGTGATGGAAGCCTGGGGTTCGAACCATTGTGCTGTAAGCTATGGCCATATCGGAGCCGACTTGATTACACTTGCGAGCATACTGCGCATTCCGGTTAACATGCACAATGTTGAAGCAAAGCGCATTTTTAGGCCCAGCGCCTGGTCAGCATTTGGCACAAAAGATCATGAGGGTGCAGACTATCGTGCATGTGCTGCATATGGCCCGTTGTATGGCTGAGCAGAGAGGATGACAGGATTGGAAATGCTTTGTGACTTTGGAAGGTATTCATCTAATGACTCGGAGGTTGCAGACATATGACGACCCATTTACAGCCTAAAGGGATTGGCAATATGGAGAGGTTCGACTTGCTTCCTGTATTAAAAGACGGTGTGCAGGTTCACTATGAAGGAAGCATCGACAAGCAAGGACGCAATGCGGACTGGGATTGGTGGCTTTATAAGGACAAGGAGGAATGGGTGATTTTTGATTATTGCGGTCCAGGATGCATCTATAATTTTGTCCAACACCGTTATCCCGAAAGTCCGGAACCCACCTTTTCTTTTTATTTTGACGGCGAAGATACGCCCCAATTTGTAATTAAGGCCTCCGAATTCGGGAGTAAATTTCCTTTCGTAACTCCACTGGCAGACGCTTATATTGGACCCGAGGACAATGGGCGTGGACCGATACGCGTCGTTCGAAGTTATGTGCCTATGCCTTTCAAGAAATCATGCAGGATTACTTCGGATATTCAACTAAAAGGAGCAGCCAAAGGGGATGGCGGTTGGGGCCATGTCGTTTATCATTCCTATGATGACTCTGATCAAATATCTACGTTCACGGGAAAAGAAAACTATTCCCCGCTGATCGAAATATGGTCTCGGGTTGGTGAAGATCCCAAAACAGCCGTGAGATGCAAATCCCGATATTACGAAATGCTGGCCGTTAAAGCAGGAGAGAAACGAACCATTCTGGAAGAGGCGGGTCAAGGCAGTATCGCCTCCATAAGCGCTGCGTTCGATCCCCACTCCTTTGCATCTGAAGACCTGCAACACCTCTGGATCAAAGCAAGCTGGGATAAACATGAGCAACCGGATATTTGGTGCCCCATAGGTGTATTCTTTGGCAACGAGCTTGGATTCAATCCTGTCGGCGTACTCTCGCATGGAAGAAGAGGGGACGAATCATTCTATAACTATTTCTCCATGCCGTACTGGGAGCATGCGGTGATTGAACTGGTGAACAAAGGGAACCGTGACGTTTTGTTATCCGAATTACACATTGAATTTACAGCAGAGCGAAACGCTGTTTATGAGAAGGGTCGAACCGGTTATTTTCGCACATCGAAATATTATGAACGCAAGGCAACACTAGGGTCGGACAGCATCATCGGTCAGCTCAAGGGAAGAGGACACATGGTAGCTGGGCACGTAACAGGCTTTACCCGTAAACCGGGCACAGTCAGCTGTGAAGGCGATGTCCGTATCCACATTGACGGCAATGCAACACCACAAGTTGAGAGCGACGGTTCCGAGAGCTGGGTATGTTATGGTTGGGGGTTTCCCACGCCGCCCGAATGTAATCCATCCAGCGCCTATGACGGAATCCCTGACAACCCATGGTCCATGGTCAGAATGTGCAGCGGTGACTGGTATCCGTTTCAGACGGAGCTTGTATTTGGTATCGAAGCAGGCGAGTATAACAACCAGTATCTCGAACATTCAGGCATTCTGTTCTACTATGGTGTGGACGAACCCGGAATGGTTCTGACGGACGAAATGGATATTGGCGATCCGATATCGGAGAGGAACCATGATTACAAAACAGAAGGCAGCCGCGGTTACTATACTCTGGATTCAGCTTATGAAGGCGACCAAGACGATATCATAATTCGTGACAGCGGTCATGAAACAAATGGTTATAGTGAATTCACAATCCGTATCAGGGAGGACAACAGAGGCGTAAGACTGCGGCGGCGGTGTGATCAGATCACAGGCAGACAACGGGCCTTTGTTCATGTAGATGGGGTGAAAGTAACAGAAAGAACGTGGTACACGGCGGACCGAAATCCCTATAAACGATGGCTGGATGATGAGTTTGTAATCCCTGAATCCTATACCAGAGGAAAAAAGGAGCTGCATATTCGAATCGAATTCATTCAGGACGGCGAGGCCAGAGCATGGAACGAATTCCGTTATTGGGTATATACGATGATTTAGAAGAACGGAAAGATGTGCTGGGCGTTCGACTCTTTGAATCAATTGGGCAAGCAACTCGCTTTTAAAACTGTGGGCAAACGCTTTTTACCGCATGCCCAAGACGTACTTGAAAAATTGGAAGAAGCTCGTAGTGCTGTCCATAACAATGAAAAAACTTAATGGTACCCTAACGAGAAGAGGGACTTCATTTTGAAGTCCCTCTTCTTGGAAATTTCACAATTAGCAACGCCATAATTTACTAGGTTTAACCTAGTTGTTGCGAACCATTGAACCACACGGATTGGATTGACAAGGTATCAGAAATATTAGTGGTCGGATCACCGTTTATGAGAATAAGATCCGCACGCGCACCTTCGGTAATCCGGCCGCGATCATGTAGGCCAAAACAACGGGCCGGTTTGGCAATAGCCGACTGAAGAGCTTCGATCGTAGTGAACCCGACCTTCACTCATTCCAAAAAGAAGAGGATGAAATTGCTCAAACCTTTAATGACGAGCAGAAGCAAATCTTAAAGAAATTGCTAATCAAAATTAATGAAAGCATATATGGAAAAGGAAATATATAGATAGTCTAAAGCTAAAAGGAATGTTGCCTTGCAAACACGTTTAAACGAACGGGAAACAAAGTTCCATAAAACCAAAGGAGGCCGCTGATCAACAGGATCAGCGGCCTTATTCGACTACCGGGCTGAAAGACGATGACAATCAAAAGTTTCGCGGGACAAGAACATTGTGCCATTTCCGATTTGTTAGTGATTTATCTGGTGATGAGATCGAATCTGTCCGTTCCGGTTCGTTGACGACCTACACCTCCAACAAAGTGGCTGCTGTTGAGCATTTAAGCGCTCGTGAGCTTTTGCTGGCTTGCTCATCAGGTACCGGATGGTATTGGCAGCCAGGATGTCATTGAGAACATAACCTGGACACCGTTTCGCATCTTGCAGTGATGTCCAGATTCTGAAAGCCAAGTACACTTGTGGGTTGGTTTTCAAGTCGAATAAATAATTGTCTACCACAGAGACAGGAAAGTTATCCTGTTTTGAAGAAACAGTTTATGTAAGCGCATGCAGCAAGGTTAACCTTGTCGATAACACGTTTACGGATGTTCCAAATAGAATTGGCTAGCTAATGAGAGAATTTTAAGGGAGAGTGCACATGAAACTTCAATATGACAAACCTGCAAATGTATGGACGGAAGGGCTTCCCATAGGTAATGGCCGTCTTGGCGGCATGATCTTTGGTGGGGTGGAGCAGGAGAAAATCAGCTTGAATGAGGACACCCTGTGGTCCGGTTATCCGAAGGACGGCAACAATCCTGGGGCAAAGGATACTCTGCCAAAGGTCCGCGCGCTGTTACAGGAGGAACGTTATACGGAAGCAGACACGCTGACCAGAGAGATGATGGGCCCGTACACCCAATCGTACCTACCCTTCGGAGATTTACTCCTGCATTTTGAACACGGGGATATCTACCATTCCTACAAGCGGACGCTGGATGTAGAAAATGCAGTGCACAGCCTTGAATATCAGATTGGCCATGTGATTTATACCCGCGAAATGTTTGCGTCGCATCCGGATCAGGTACTTGTGCTGCGGCTGGCTGCTAGTGTGGAAGGTGCGCTGAATGTACATGCGTCACTGGATAGCCCGCTTCGGCATGTGACTAGTGCTAGGGAAGAACGTTTGGTTCTGGAAGGAACTGCCCCGGAGCATGTAGATCCGAGCTATTTTGCAAGCGATGAGCCGATTCGATACGGTGACCCTGAACATAACAAGGCAATGGTATTTGAAGGACAGCTAGCGGTGAAGACAGAGGACGGACAGGTAACGGTGGATGGCAATGGAATTCATGTATTGGGTGCAACAACGGCAACCTTTTATTTCAGCGCAGCTACAAGTTTTAACGGTATGGATGCCATTCCGGGAGTTGAGGGAAAAGATGCTTCCTTCACTGCAAGTTCATTTCTGGATGAGGCGGTAGCCAAGCAATATGACAGCATGCTTGACTCGCATATTGAAGATTACCGTAGGTTGTTTGATCGGGTGAAGCTCCAGATTGGGAATTCACCTGCTCCGGAGGAGATGTCCACCGAACAGCGGATTACAACCTATGGAGCGGAGGACCCGGGGCTTGTGGAACTGCTCTTTCACTATGGGCGCTACTTGCTGATCTCAAGCTCCCGTCCGGGAACACAAGCCGCGAACCTTCAGGGTATATGGAATGCAGTAACTCGCCCTCCCTGGAGCAGCAATTATACGTTGAACATCAACACGGAGATGAACTATTGGCCTGCTGAAGTATGCAATCTGGCGGAATGCCATGAGCCCTTACTGGACTTGATCAGCAATCTGGCGAAGAAGGGCGTTGAAACAGCACAGGTCAATTATGGAACTCGCGGGTGGACCGCGCATCATAACACGGATATCTGGGGACAGACGGCGCCGGTGGGCAATTATGGTGACGGTGATCCAAGCTGGGCCTTCTGGCCGATGGGAGGTGTTTGGCTGACTCAGCATCTATGGGAGCATTATACCTTTAGCGGAGACGAGGAGTATTTGCGTACTTCCGCTTATCCTGTGTTGAAGGAGGCAGCCCTGTTCGCACTGGACTGGCTGATTGACGATGGTAGCGGTTGTCTTGTGACTGCACCTTCGACATCGCCGGAGCATAAATTCAGAACAGCGCAAGGTGTAGCAGCGGTCAGTCCAGGTTCAACCATGGATATCTCATTGATCTGGGAATTGTTCACCAACTGTATTGAAGCCTCGGAGATTCTTGGAACGGACCCGGATTTCAGAAACGAACTGGTGAGCATCCGTGAGCGTCTTCACCCGCTGCAAATCGGCAAATACGGCCAATTGCAGGAGTGGTCGAAGGACTTTGAGGATGAGGATATCTATCATCGGCATACCTCACATCTGGTAGGGGGTTATCCGGGTCGCCAGCTTTCGGACGAGGAGACACCAGAGTTGTTTGGCGCTGCCAGAACCTCGCTTGAGCGACGGGGAGATGAAAGCACGGGCTGGAGCCTGGGATGGCGTGTTGCGCTTTGGAGTCGTTTCAGGGAAGGAAACCGTTCCCTGCGTCTGCTATCCAACATGCTACGCCTGGTCAGAGATGGGTCGTCGGAACAATACAACCATGGAGGGGTTTATCCGAATCTTCTGGGAGCACATCCTCCGTTTCAGATCGACGGCAACTTCGCCGCCTCTGCCGGGATAGCCGAGATGCTGCTGCAATCTCACCGTCCTTATATGGAACTGCTTCCCGCACTGCCGGATGCTTGGCAACAAGGCAGCGTTTCCGGTCTGCGTGCCCGAGGCGGATTTGAGGTTAGTATCCGGTGGGACAACGGACAACTTGCAGAAGCGTATATCACTTCACACCTGAGCCGGGACTGCGTGCTTAAAGGTGAAGGTCCAGTTGTGGTAACACTTGACGGCAACGTGATTGAAACGGAGAGCATCGATTTAAATCACATAAGCTTCCCTACATCTGCAGGACGTACTTACAAGGTTAAGTTGAGTTAAATCGCGTTATGTATCGGAAGATCGTTGCATGGCAAATGCTCTATTCGGTCTTTATAATTAGGGCAGACTTGGGCAGGAGAGACATAACCAGCTCCGCTCAGGGCACAGCATGCAACAATAAGGAGGCGCATCATGCTAACTAGCGATACAGCCGTACAAGTGCAGCAACAGAATGATAATCTTGTAAGCATTACAAATGGGCACGTGAGCCTGGAGATTAATCTTGAAAATGGTGAAGTATCCTTTATCGGCAAGCATTCTTCCCATGTAAAGGGCATTCGTAGTGCTTTTCGCTGGCAGGGCCGGGAATACAGCACCGATCATTATCAGAACCATGAGCTGGCGTTACAGGAAGATATTGTTCGAGAAGGTTTTGGAAAAGGTATCCGCTTGGTCGTATTGCATAAAACCTCGTTGCTGCCGCAACTGGAGCAGCATTTTTATATGTATGAATCCTCACCGTTTGTACTGGTGCAGACCGCTATAGTCAGTGATGAAGAGCTTAAGGCGAATCGCATGGCTGTCATCCAATCCAAAACCATATCCCTCGGCGGAAATTCCGGCCAGGATGAACCGAGCGTTCTGCGTGTACCATTTGACAACGATAAATGGGTGAGATATACGGTGGTCAAGCCGCCGCTTGATGTGGAGAGCTACGAAGCGACAGCCTTGTTCGCTCCCGATAGCCGACGGGGAATTGTGATGGGTTCCCTTACGCATAAAGTATGGAAAACAGGGATTCGTATGCAAAGCGAAAAAAGCGGACGGATTGAGGGACTTGATCTGTACGGTGGTGCCGTGAGTGAACTGACTCGCGATTCCCAGCCTCATGGTTATGTGAAGGGAAAAAGAGTGGAATCTCCCCTGGTATTCGTCGGGTTCTATGAAGACTACCGTGAAGGTCTTGAAGCTTACGGTCAGGCGAATACCTGGATTGAGACTCAATTGCCTTGGGAGGGCGGTGTTCCAATCGGGTGGAACAGTTGGTCTGCGGCCATGAGTGATCTGGACTATGATCTGTATACAGCAACCAGCGATTTTCTAAAAAAAGAAGTGCAACCACTTGGATTCCAGAATGAAGATACTTTATATATTAACTTTGATGCGTTCTGGGACAATTTCACACCGGAAGAAATGAAGAGTGCGTTGGACCGGGTACGGCAAAACGGACATAGAGCGGGCACGTACTGGACCCCATTTGCCTTCTGGGGAGGGCCTGATCAGTTCGGTCAGACGGTCGAAGGAAGTAACGGCAAATACACCTATGCTGATATCCTGCTGCGTGACGGTGAGGGCGAGATCCTGCCGGATGTAGACGGTGGTCTGGCTATTGACCCGACACATCCTGGAAACCTGCAAAGGATTGACTGGTTCACGGGCAAATTCATCTCGGAAGGTTTCGAATATATCAAATTGGATTTCTTGGCGCATGGCGCGCTTGAAGGGCAGCACCACAACCCGGATATTACAACAGGAATCGCGGCTTATCATTATGGCATGTCTTATTTGCAACATAAGCTCTCGCCAGACGTAATCGGACGACCGTTTTTCATTAACTTGTCCATCGCTCCATTATTTCCTTATGCTTTTGCCCACAGCCGCCGTATCTCCTGTGATGTCTTCGGTACACTTGCGGATACGGAATACCTGCTGAACTCATTGACACACGGCTGGTGGATGAGCAATACGCTCTATCGCTACAATGATCCTGACCATTCGGTATTGTACAAAAGCTTCAACCAGGAAGCTACCGGTTGGCATGAAGGACGCAGCCGTCTGACCGCTTCAGTTATTGCCGGTACGGTGCTCCTGCTAGGGGATGACTTCCGTAAAGAGGAAGCTGCCGAACGAGCAAAAGAATGGCTTGGCAACAAGGATATTTTGAGCGTTGTTCGTATGGGCAAAACCTTCCGTCCAGTTGAAGGTGATTATGGGAAGCTGTCTTCTGACGTGTTTGTCTTGGAATCGCCGGAAGAGAACAGTTTCTATCTCGCCGTCTTCAACTTTGATGCTGAACAAGCTGCGGTTAAATCTATCTCGCTGGAGCGGGCCGGACTAAATTCCAATGCTGTATACAGCTTGCAGGATCTGTGGGAAGGCTCACAAGGGGAAACGTCTGGAGGGCTTACTGTCTCACTGGAACCTGCGGAATCCAAAATCTTCAGATTGACTGTGAAGGGAAACTGACCTGAGGCGAAGTGACCATTCAAAGCCTTGTTCAGTTTTAGAATAAAAACAAAGACAAACGCGCGCTTATGTATCTCACAGATCGCGCGTTTGTCTATTTTTGGGAAGGAGTCTATTTCTAGAGATAATCATTTTGGACCGGAGGACATGATATGAATGATTTTACTATGTGGTATTCAACGCCTGCTGCACATTGGTCTCAAGGCCTGCCGCTGGGAAATGGAAGAATAGGGGCAGTTGTTATGGCTTCATCCCATCGAGAGGTATGGAGTATGAGCGAAGTTACCTTCTGGTCGGGTCGGATTGAACAAGAACAGCCTTCTGCAGGAAGCAAGGCTGCACTGGAAGAGATGCGTAGCCATTTCTTCTCCGGCGATTATGATGAAGGAGATCGTCTTGCCAAACAACATTTGCAGCCAAAGAAGGGTAATTTCGGTACCCATCTCGGATTATGTGAAGTTGTTATTGATATGGAGAAGAAGAATTCGAGTTCGGATGAAGCGGGAAGCTTCCAACGTGAGTTGGATCTGACTCAAGCGCTTGCCGGAGCGTTCTGGAAGGATGACAACAGCATGATTCGACGTGAAGTTTTCGCATCCAATGTCGATGATTTAGTGGCCTCCAGAGTCTGGAGCGAAGCTCCGGGTGGAGTAACCTTTACACTTGGCTTACAGGCAGGCACGGAATCATTCAAGGTTGTAGCTTTAGATGACAATACGCTTGAATTCCAAGGACAGGCAACGGAAAATGTACATAGCGATGGGACTTGTGGCGTATGGTCCAAGGGTTTGGTCAAGTTGGTTATTTCCGGGGGGACCATCGCAAGTATTGATGGTCGATTAACTGTGACCAGAGCGGATGAGGCATGGATTTATTTTAGTGTGAGCACAGATTATCGCCGTACAGATCAGGATTGGGAAACAGAGAGCGAGTCTACGCTGTTGAAGGCTTTAAAGAAGGGGTATGCCTCGTTGAGGGAGGAGCATGTCCGCGATTACAGCGAGCAATATGACAAGGTTGATATTCAATTGGGGGGCAAGAGGAAAGCCGATCTGGCTACAGACCAACGCATTCGTTTGTTGGAACAGAATGACAAGAATGAAGATCCGCAGCTTTTCGCTTTATTTTTTCAATATGGACGGTATCTGACCATTGCGGGTTCTCGCAAGAACTCTCCGCTACCGCTCCATCTCCAGGGAATCTGGAATGATGGTGAAGCGTGCCGGATGGGATGGAGCTGTGACTATCACCTGGACGTGAATACCCAGATGAATTATTACCCCACAGAGATTGTGAATCTGGGAGAGAGCCATCTTCCGCTGTTGCGCTACATTGAAGATCTGGCACTGGCGGGCAGAGAAACGGCACGTAACGTATATGGATGCGACGGATGGGTCGCTCATGTGTTCTCCAATGTATGGGGTTTTACGTTACCTGGATGGGAGACCTCGTGGGGGTTGAATGTTACAGGAGGATTATGGCTGGCTACACACCTGATTGAGCATTATGAGTACAGTCAGGATCGTGCTTTCCTAGAGAATGTGGCCTATCCCGTACTTAAAGAATCGGCGGTTTTCAATCTGGACTATATGTGTGAGCATCCTCGGAACGGTTGGCTGGTAACGGGTCCTTCGAATTCGCCGGAGAATCATTTTTATCCTGATAATTCAAGAGAGGGGACACAGCAGCTGTCCATGGGAACGACAATGGACCAGATGCTGGTGCGCAGGCTCTTTGAGTTTTGTCTTCATTCAGTTGAACTTCTGAACAAAGACGAGGAACTTGGACGCAAGCTGTATGAAGCAATTAGCAAGCTTCCACCTCTACAGATCGGCAAGAAAGGCCAGTTACAAGAGTGGCTGGAGGATTATGAGGAGGGGCAGCCGGAGCATCGGCATTTGTCCCATATGTATGCTCTGTATCCGGACAGTCAGATTACACCTGAACGTACACCGGAACTCAGTGCGGCAGCACGAGTAACGCTGGAGAACCGCATGGTCCAGGAAGAGCTGGAGGATGTTGAATTTACAGCTGCTTTGTTTGGACTGGGTTTTGCAGGATTGCACGATGGGGAAATGGCATATAAACACCTCTCACATTTGATCGGCGGCTTGTGTTTTGATAATCTGTTCACCTATTCCAAATCCGGAATTGCAGGAGCAGAGAGTAATATTTTCGTCATTGATGGAAATTTCGGCGGTACAGCTGTCTTAGCGGAGATGCTGCTGCAAAGTTATGCGGGCGAGATTCACCTTCTCCCAGCACTGCCACAGGCATGGAGCACAGGATCTATCTCCGGTCTGCGGGCAAAAGGGAATGCTGAGGTTGACATCGTCTGGGAGAATGGAAAGCTGACCTCTGCGAACATTCACACTTGCTCGTCAGGAACGTTCACCATTGGTTGGGGGGAACAAAGAACAATCCTTCATGCCGAAGCAGGCGAAAGGTACTATTTCAATAGCGAGCTGGAGTTGGTAAAATAACGATCTATACTTGAAAATGACTTTCATTGATATAAACCATGGTCCCACGGGGGGAAAAACATATAATAGAGACAGAAAGAGACAAAGGGAGGGGACATGGATGTACAGTATTTTTTTGGTAGACGATGAAGAACTGGGACTTGAGATGATGAGGGATTATATCCGTTGGGAAGAGATGGGTATCTATATCATGGGAACAGCGAGTAACGGCAGGGAGGCCTTGGAGAAGATTGAGGCTACCCAGCCGGATATCGTTCTTACCGATGTTCAGATGCCGATAATGAACGGTATTGATCTGGCTAGAAAGATATATGAGAGCTACGACTCGATCCAGGTGATGTTTCTGACCGGACACGACGAATTCCAATATGTAAAATCGGCTATCAACGTAGGGGCCGTGGGGTATATGTTAAAACCTTTGGATATGAACGAAATTGAAAGCGTTATCAGTAAAGTTAAACAGCGTTGTGAAGAGGTTGCAATGAAGAACCGTTCTTTGGAGGCGGCCAAAGCCAATATCCTGAAGGAGTTATCTTACGAAAAAAATGAGGCTCGTGCTAATGATCTTGCTTGTAGTTACAGCCGTCTAACCCGACAACCAGAGACCGACCGATATGCAATGGCCTTGTTCAGTATCGATCCCAAGGAGGCTGAAGAGGAACAGCAAAGTCTGGAGGAATGTACAGGTCGGCTGGTGGCTTTTCTCGACCATTTCTTCAAGGCGAAGAACATGAAAGGGATCTTTGTGGATTACAAGGAAGGAGAGACTGGTGTATTTATGGAAGCAGCCCAGCAGCCGGGACACTATGCGTGGGAAGACTTGGCTGAGGCTATTCGTAGTGCACTGGATTTCACGGTGACGGCAGCTGTAGGAGGACAAGAGACCGAGTTAGCCCATATTCACTGTCTGTACGAACAGACGCGTATCGTTTTGAACGAGCGTTTCTATGAAGGTACAGGCACGATTATTCATGCGGAGTCACTTTCGAACCAGTTTTATACGGAGCATATGCCCCCTTTTGAACAAAAGGGATGGTTTGAGGCTATTAACCGACTAGATTTTGAATGGGCGGCACAGAATCTGCACGGGTATATTGAGGGATTGGCGAAACTGCGAGTCAAGAAGAAAATCATCTGCGACTGGTCGATAGATCTCGTGAATGAGCTGCTGGAGCAGCTTCATAAACCTGTTCCGAAGCGGGCTGAGCTATATCATTCCATCTATAATGCACTGACTCTGCATGAGATCGAAGATCTGATTCTCGGTACTGCGGAAGATGCTGTGAGCATGCTGGGTGAACGGTTTATGGACAAAAATGCAAAATTGATTCATAAGGTCCGTACCCTCATCGATCAGAATTACAATCAGCCGATTACCATCAACAGCCTGTCTGATCAGGTCTATCTGTCACCGAACTATTTGAGATCCATTTTTAAGGACAAAACAGGGATGACTATTCATGATTACCTGACACACATCAGACTGGATAAAGCCAAGGAAATGCTGGCAGATGGCTCGCTCAAGATTCACGATATCGCGCAGAACGTGGGCTATGAGAGTACATCCTATTTTATTTCTCTATTCCTTAAGACACAGGGCGTAACACCCAACGAATACAGGAAAAGTATATGACGATAAAGGTAATGATGGTATTGATATGGTAAATGAAAGAGGCTTTCCTGTATGAATAATAACATTGTGGTATGGAACATCCCCCTCCTCCTTTTTACAATTAGGCATATAGGAAAGGAAGGAGGAGAGAGGGGATTTAACAGCTCTTTATGAAAGCGATTACAGATAATAGCTATGAACCACTAAAGGATAGGCATATGGAGATCTAACTCAATCAAAAGAAAATGGAGGCATGATATGTTGGGACGAATTATGAAAAAAGGATTTGTGTTCTTTATCATTATTTGTTTGGTCATAGGCGGGGGCCAGTTCGCCCGAACAGCTCACGCCGATGAGATGAATACCTATGAAGCTGAGGCCGAGGGGAATATTTTGCTTGGTAACGCGACAATCTCTGATAGCCCGACGGCTTCAGGCGGCAAGAAAGTCGGAGGCATGTATCAGGGCAGTTCCTTGCAATTTAATAATATTACTGTAAGTGAGACAGGAAATTATAAGATTTCCGTTTACTACATTTCAGGTGATTCGCGGCCATTCAATATTAGTGCGAATGGCGGGGAGAAGCAATATGAAGAACCGCCCAAGACAGTTGACTGGGATACGGTGGGAATGTTTGACGTGACCCTTCCGTTGAACGCGGGTACCAACGCCATCCTGATCGATGATAACAACTGGTATTCTCCCGACATCGACAAGATCGTGATCCGAGGTTTGGACAGTGGTCATCCTGGAGAAGGTGGCGGAGACGACTGGAAGAAAAATCTGCATGGTGCAGTCATTGAGGCAGAAGCAGCCGACAATATTTTGAAAGGCAATGCCAAGGTGGTGGACAGCAGTATCAGTTCAGGCGGAAAAAAAGTAACGGATCTGAACAAAAACAGCTCACTGCAATTTACGAATGTTACTGTACCGGCAGAGGGTACATATTTGATCCGAATATCTTATATCTCTGGTGACCAGCGACCTGTATATATGCAAGTAAACAATGGCACGGATGAGATGATTGATCTGCCCAAAACGGCAAGTTGGAATACGGTAGGTACGTATGATGCGGAAGTTTCCCTCCATAAGGGAGTTAATACCATTACGTTCTCGGATCATGATTGGTACTCCCCCGATTTGGACCGAATTGAAGTCATCCCGTATACGCTTAGCTATGAAGCCGAAGATTCGGGTAATACGCTGACTGGTGAAGCGCGTGTAACAGAGAGTCCGAATGCTTCCGGCGGCAAAAAGGTCGGCTATCTGAATGGTGGGAGCTCCTTGACGTTCAACAAAATTATAGCCCCCATGACAGGTGATTACCGCGTTAAGGTAGATTATTTTTCCGGTGATCCACGGAGTTTCTATGTCCATGCGAATGGTGGGGAAGAGCAGTTCCATGACCTGCCCAAAACCCCGGATTGGGATACGGTAGGTACGTATGATCTTACACTCCCATTAAATGAAGGCGAGAATACGATAACTTTTTCAGACAATAATGGCTATTCTCCCGATCTGGATCGGATTATCGTTGAGCCTGCAATAGAGACGGAACCCGAAACTCCGGGTGAAGGCGATGATGATCTGGGAACACCGGGTGACTCACAACGATACGGGGATATCACGGTGACCGATTACACCCATGGCCTTCTGGTATCGAACGGAAAATATGAAGTGTCTTATAGTACCCAAACCGGATTTGCCGGGTACAGCTGGGCAGACGGACAGAAGATGCGTGGTATCTTCAGCAGCATTAAAATTGGGGAGAATCTTGTTGAAACCAAAGGGTATGAGAGTCATGTAAGCGGTGGAAAACCGGTGGAAATTCAGGATGGCTTCGGCAAAGGCGTGGAGCTGACTTTTGTTCATACTTCCACTGGCAAGCCAACTCTGAAGCAAGTCTATCGGTTTTATGAAGATCAATCGTATTTCCTCAACCGTCTGGATGCCCTCAGTGATACAGAGATTCAGAGCAATTACATGTCACCCATAACGGTGAAAAATACGGGCGGTGTAGATATCGGCGTCAGCTCAGATAATCGAGTACTGACCGTGCCTTTTGACAATGATGCCTGGATTCGTTACAAATCTCAAACGATGAACCGGGCGGATACCAGCTACGAAATGACGACGGTATTTAATAACTCGTCTCGTCATGGTCTGGTGATCGGTTCAGTAACCCATGACACATGGAAGACTGGTATTGATTGGAAAGGGTCTGCTAATCGTTTGAATGAATTTGCTGTGTACGGTGGCGCAGCGAGTGACGTTACTCGTGACACCCAGCCACATGGCAGCCTGACCGGTACTGAAATATCCTCACCTATGATTATGGTAGGCGGTTTCAGTGATTATCGTACAGGACTTGAAGAATACGGTAAAGCCAATGCGATCATCACACCTCCCCTGGCCTTGAATCCAGAATTGCCGCAAGGTGTTCCAGTTGGATGGAATAGCTGGGGAGCTTATGATAGCGGGCTGTCGTATCAGAACGTAGTGGATGTGTCTAATTATTTTAAGAACAGCCTGAAGAAGTTCAATAATAACGGCAATGTGTTCATTAATATGGATTCCTACTGGGATAATCTGAGTGATGCAGAGCTTGCCCAAGCCGTATCCGTCATTAAGAACAATGGTCAGCATGCGGGCATCTATTGGGGACCATTTGTATATTGGGGCAACGATATGAGCCAAAAAGTGGATGGTACCAATGGGCAATATACGTATGGGGACATTGTACTCAAGGATAGTGCAGGGAAACCTCTGCCTACACTGGATGGAGCGTATGCACTGGATGTGACACATCCGGGGAGTCAATTGCGCATGAATTATTTTCTGGATAAGTTTAAAGCGCTGGGCTTCACATTCATCAAACTGGATTTCTTAACCCATGGCTCGCTGGAAGGCCAACATTATGATACTAATGTGACGACAGGGATTCAGGCGTACAATGAAGGAATGCATTACGTCGAAGAACGATTGGACGGGAAAATGTTTATTAGTGCGTCCATCGCACCAATCTTTCCGAGCCAATACGCGCACAGCAGACGGATCTCCTGTGACACCTATGGCAAAATCAACGAGACGGAGTACATGCTTAATTCATTGACATATGGCTTCTGGCAAAATGGAACGATCTATTCCTACACAGACCCTGATCATCTGGCATTAAGCAGAGCATCCAGCCTGGAGGAAGCCCGTACCCGCGTGAATTCCGGTGTAATTGCCGGTACGGTGATGCTGGATTCCGATGATGTGAATGATCCGAAGGCACAGGAGTACATGACGGCATTGTACAATAACACGGATGTTCTTCAGGTGGCGCTGAAAGGGAAAGTATTCAAACCACTTGAAGGGAATACAAACGCCAACGCCGCAGATACGTTTGTTCTGAAGGAAGGCAATGATTATTACCTTGCTATATTTAATTACAACGGCAACAGTTCAGCAAACAAAACGATCGATCTGGGCCGCGCCGGACTGAATGATTCCAAAACCTATACTTTAAAAGACTTGTGGACAAGTGAATCTTCGTCAGCCACAGGTTCATGGTCCATCTCGCTGGGGCCGGCTGAATCGAAGTTGGTTAAATTGACCGAAAAAAAGAATATCCCTGAAAATCCAGGCAACCCAGGTAACCCAGGTAATCCAAGCAATCCTGGCAACAACGGCAATAACAATACTACTACTAGTGGGAACTCCGGCAACAGCACAGCTCAGGAGAACGATACAGTAACACTGGTCATCACAGCGGATATGCTGAAAGTGGACAGTGGAGCAGGGAAAGCCGTCGTAGACATCAAAGCAGATACTCAGGAAGTAAAACTTTCAACGGCTGTCTTACGCCAGCTCGGCAACTATACACTGGAAGTGAAATCAGGCAAGCTATCCCTGCAAATTCCTTCGAGTTTGTTCAAGCAGCTGTTAAATAAGTTACCGGCAGGGCAACAGGAAGAAAGTACGATTTACTTGAAAATGGTTCCACTTGGCAGCAAGGCCAAGGAGGTCGTTGCAGCAGTGGAATCATCATCTCGGGCAACCGTTGCTCTTAAGGGAGAAATCTATGAATTCAGCCTCTCGGCAACAACCAAATCAGGTACAACCGAAACACTCTCTGTGTTTGATCACCCCATTACGCTGAGCCTGGCAGCAGCCGAGAGCTTCGACCCTTCACAGGGAGGAATGTATTATATTAACGAAAATGACGAACTGAAATTTTTAAAATCGGATTATGCGAATGGTGTATTAACGACTACAGTGAGCCACTTCAGCAAGTATGCCGTGCTGGAACTCGATCGGACTTTTACCGATGTTCCGGCCAGTCATTGGGCCAACTCTGTAATCAAGGAGTTGGCAGCAAAGGGCTATGTCGAAGGTACAAACGAGGATCAATTTGAGCCAGGACGTGCAGTCACCCGCGCTGAATTCACCACCATGCTCGTTCATTCTCTGGGGCTGACCGTAGCTGGAGAAATACAATTTTCAGATGTTGCGACAGATGCCTGGTACGCGGAACCCATCTCGATTGCGACCCAAGCCGGTATTGTGAAGGGACGAAGCGCAGTCAGCTTCCAGCCGGATTCGCAGATTACCCGGGAGGAAATCACGGTGATGCTGATGAAGGCATATGAACTGAATGTTGGGAACGTGCCTGTTGGTTCTACAGATATCTTGTTTACCGATATGGATCAAGTTTCTTCATGGGCAGCTGATTCGGTAAAGGATGCAGCCCGACTAGGACTGGTTCAAGGCCAAAGACGGGGACAGTTTGTGCCGAAAGAGATTGCATCCCGTGCTGAAGCGGCTCAGGTCATCTATAACTTAATTTTGAAGTAGGCTTTAAGGCTGCGAATTCCATCGCAGCCTTATTTTCATACCTTTGAAATGACAGACGATATCCCTTATGGATTGTAAGAATGCGATATGGCTAATGTAACTCCTGCTTCTTACAATAATAAGTATGTTCACAACACACAGCACGAGGGTAACAGGAACTCGAAAGGATGATAAACTTGACGATTCAATATAATGAACAGCTACGTATATTTGCAATACAGACGCAAAATTCGTCCTACATTTTCGGAATTAATGAGAGAGACCACCTCCAACATCTGTATTGGGGTGACCTCGTTGACATTGAGGACAGCGCGCCGTTGCTCCAACTACAATCCCATAGCTCTTTTGACGCGGAAGTGGAGAGAGAGGTGGAGGAGTATAGCTTCTGGGGAGGTGCTTCTTATACAGAGCCATCTCTGAAACTGCGTATGCCAGATGGTGTCCGCGATCTTCAGGTAAGGTATGACCGTCACGAGATCATAGAACAGGATGGCAGACAGACGTTGATAATTACGTTGAAGGATCAGGTATATGCACTTGAGACGCAGCTGATATATCGGGTCATCCCGGAATTCGATCTGGTGGAGCGTTACGCCAACATCATCAATATGGGACAGAAGGATATCGTGCTGGAAAGCATGCAATCCGCAGCCTGGACTTTGCCATATCTCCAGGATTACCGTCTGACGCATGTTACGGGGAAATGGTCGGGTGAATTCCAACTGCGAAATACCATTTTGACAGAGGGGAAAAAGGTGCTTGAATCACGGAGAGGTTTCACTGACGGTCATGCCAACCCATGGTTTGCAATAGATGACGGCCTTTCGACTGAAACAGGCGGCAGGGTATGGTTTGGTGCTCTCGCCTGGAGCGGCAACTGGAAGATGGTCGCTGAGAAGACGCCATTCACGCATGTGCGGGTCACAGGTGGCATCCATGATTTTGACAATGAATGGTTGCTGGGTGCGGGCGAGAGTTTTGAGACACCTGTCTTTGTCGGCGGATTCAGCCCTGAGGGCTTTGGCGGAATGAGCCACCGCTTACATCAATATCAATACAAGTACATATTGCCCCGCAGTAAAATTGGGAAAGTGCTGTACAACTCCTGGGAAGCTACCTACTTCGATGTGAACGCACAGGATCAAATGGCGCTTGCCGAGCGGGCAGCCAGGATGGGTGTGGAGCTATTTGTCGTGGATGACGGCTGGTTTGGGCAGCGACACTCCGACCGTGCAGGGTTGGGTGACTGGAACGTGAATAAGGAGAAATTTCCGAACGGACTTGTGGAGCTGATTGACCGGGTTCACGGACTTGGGATGGAATTCGGCATATGGGTAGAGCCGGAGTCGGTCAACCCGGATAGTGATCTCTATAGAGCACATCCAGACTGGGTATATCATTTTGAAACCCGGGGACGAACGGAGCTTCGCAATCAGCTGCTGCTGAACATTTCCAAGCCTGAGGTTAAGCAATACATTATCCATTTTATGATCGAACTGCTTGGTAACCATGAGATTAAGTTCATTAAATGGGACATGAACCGGACCATCACGGAGCCTGGCATGAAGGGTCACCCCATTAACCGCCAGAAAGAAATATGGGTAAGGCATGTCCAGAGTCTCTATGATATATGGGCACAGCTACGAGCCAAGTTCCCGGATGTCGAGTTTGAGACTTGCGCAGGAGGTGGCTCGCGGATTGATCTGGGTATCTTCCGTTATGCTGACCAATCCTGGCCGAGCGACAATACGGATGCGTTCGACCGTCTGAGCATTCAGGAAGGCTTCTCGTATACGTACGCGCCACGTATGATGACCTGTTGGGTAACCGAGTCACCTACAGGAATGAATGGTCGAAACGTCTCCCTGAAGTATCGTTTCCACAGTGCAATGATGGGCACGCTTGGTATTGGCTCCAACCTGAACGAGTGGAGTAATGAATGGATTGAGCAGTCCCAGGAATTCATCGGTCAGTACAAAGCCATTCGCCACCTGGTACAATTCGGTAGACAATTCCGTTTGACTGCGCTTCGTCATAAGGGAGTTACCGCTGTACAGTACAGCGATGCAGCTGGAAGTGACCATGTGCTGTTCGCCTTTCTTCACTCGCAGAAGCTGGGTGAACCGTTGCCCAGACTCCGTTTGGTAGGTCTCCATGCTGACAAGACCTATATAATTGAAGAGTTGGGGTTATCGGTCCGTGGCCGTGCTCTGATGAACATTGGCGTGGAATTGCCTCTACGCGGTGATTTTGACAGCCTGGTGTATCGTATTCGTGAGCAAGTATAACGTTCTGTAGAATGGTTTAAAGGGAGTGCTTTGCAAGCCAATAGTGGCTGCATCGCACTCCTTTTTTATTGAATCTCTTTTTGAGGCAGACGGATCTGGACCGTGGTTCCCATGCCTAGTTTGCTAAACACTTTGACACCGTAGTATTCACCAAATTTGAGCTTAATTCTCCGATCCACATTTGAAATGCCATAGCCCCGTCCTTCTTTCTCCTCAAACAAAGACTGAAGCGTCTCACGCCGCATGCCCATTCCATCGTCTATAACCGATAAGATGATGCTACTGTTCTCGATGACGCCCTTGATATGGATATTTAGGGGCCGATCCTGATTCCAAAGAGCGTGAATGACTGCATTCTCCACAAAAGGCTGTAACGCTAGCTTCACAGTGGAGTAAGGCAGGATCGATTGATCTATCGTGTAGATGATGTTGAGCTTGCCCTTAAATCGAATAAGCTGAATGGCATTATAGCTCTGCGTCAGTTTCAGTTCCTCATTGATGGTCAGGATGCTCTTTCCTTTATTCAGGGATATCCGATAAAACTTGGCCAGATGAAGGACCATATCCTGAATCTGTGGATCTTGATGCTTTACGGCCAGAGAGGAGATCGAGCCGAGTGTGTTATACAGAAAATGAGGATTGATCTGAGCTTGAAGCAGGTCAAGCTCGGCTTCCTTGCTCTGCAGCTCCTTTTGGTAGACCTCCGTCACCAGGCTTTTCAACCGGGTTGTCATCTGTTCAAATGCAAAGTGAAGCTGTCCGATCTCATCACTGCCCATTTGTTCCTCATGGGTAGGGTTGAAATCTCCTCGTTCAATGCGCCGAATCATCCGTATTAACGTCCTGATGCGTTTGCTGAACAGCGATGCGGTAATATAAATGAGCAGCAGCGCCACGCCGATGAAGCCTAGTGAAATTTTGATAATAAGCTGAGAGAGAGCTTTGGCATCCTTGATAATACTGTCATAAGGGAAGATGGATACTGTTTTCCAGCCGTTTTTGAGCGTGTTATAAACCGCTAGAGCCTTTACCCCTTGATACGTTGTATCAAATCTTCCAGAAGCCGTATCGTCAAAATGTTGATGAAGAAGTTCGGGCAGGCTTGTATTAATTAACTGTTTGTCGGCGGAGGACAGAATCATACCTTTGTCATTAATGATGAAAATATCTTTGCCGCCTGCTTCCTTTTCCATTAAGGAATAGATGACCGACTCCGAGATTTGAAAGACCAGCATCCCATAGGGATACTGATTACTATTGTTGTTCAGCAGCCGGGCGAGTGTAAACATGGCAGGACCGTTCTCTGTCTGCGGCGTTGAGAGATGAATAATGTTCCCATAGGATTGTTTCAATTTGTGGAACAGTTCCGTGTTCTTAACTTCGGGTGTAATCTGCCGGATATAATAATTGTCTTTGGGCAATGATGGATTGTCTGAATAAATGAATGCGCTATCAAAATCAGGGTAGGCAGCCATCACAGTGTCAATTCGATTGCCAATGTAATTATAGACGTCCAGATAGGATGGGTCATCCTGATACTCGTTCGTCAGGTAATTGGCAAGGCGGTTATCCAAATAAATGGAGGCGGAAATGTGTTCGTAGCTATCCAGTTTGTTCTCCAGATTTTTAGTGATCTGAGCTGTTGAGTTCGTCATATTGATGTAGATCTGCTCAGTAAGTTTCGTTTTGGTAAGTTCGTAGGAAAAATAAACCAATAGCATCATTGGAATGATGGTGACCAGAACAAATACCATGAACAATTTGGAACGAAAGTTCAGGTTAACAAAAGGCATGTATATGTATTTTCGATAGAATTGGCGCATCCGGAAGCCCTCTCTTGACTGAATATTCGTTGCACAGTTCATCATAGCAGAGTGAATATGGAAATCCAATCCTCACTTTGCACAAAAACATCTTTAAAAAGCGGTATCTTTCGGAGAATTCAACTATGGCGAGTAATCCGTGTCAAATTTATGATTAATAGGAGAGAAGTTGAATCAAGATATGGCCGACCATGCTGCTGTATAGAAAAAGGGAGGGTACTTAATGCATAAGGTAAGCGCTATCAAAACAGTCAGGAGCAATAACTTGATAAGCAGACTAAAAGAGCAAAAATGGTTATTCGTGCTTATGCTTCCTGCCTTCATTGCGACATTGTTATTTTCCTATGGTCCGATGTTTGGATTGTATATGGCGTTTACGAATTATCAACCGGGTGGGGGATCGTTCTTTTACCAGTTCTTCCATGCCGAATTTGTAGGTTTCCAATGGTTTGAGTATTTCTTTACTACAGGTGATTTCTACCGGGTTATGCGTAATACGCTTGCGACAAGCTTGCTGACACTGTTCTTCGGATTTCCTGCCCCGATCATCCTCGCGCTTGTGCTGAATGAAGCGAGACAGGGATTTTTCAAACGTTTTGTGCAGACGGTTTCTTATCTGCCGCATTTTATCTCATGGGTTATTGCAGCCAACATTGTGATTACGCTGCTGGCTTCGGATGGAATGCTAAACAACATTCTGGTTCTGCTGGGTATTGTCAAAGAACCTGTCGCATTTTTGCAGAACGGCCCTCTATTTTGGTGGATTATCGCATTGTCGAACATGTGGAAAGAGATGGGATTCAGCGCCATTATGTATCTCGCTGCAATCGCTTCCATAAATCCGGAGCTGTATGAAGCTGCCAGGGTGGACGGAGCCAGCAGATTTAAGCAAATGTGGCATATTACGCTGCCATCTATGCGCCCTACCATTGTCATATTGGCTATTCTCGCGGTCGGAGGTATTTTGAATGCAGGATTTGAACAGCAATACCTGCTGCAAAATAACACCGTACTTGAATACTCCGAAGTGATTGACATTTATGCCTACAAATACGGACTACAGAATAGCATGTTCTCCTACGGGGCTGCTGTAGGGATGTTCAAATCCGTTGTTGCCTTTATTCTTGTTCTCATCGTGAACCGGATTTCCAGAAAAGTGAACGACCAGGCGTTGTTCTAACTATAAAAGACAGAGGGGAGCGCTTGTGATGATTCTGAACAGATTCGGGGATCGTACTTTCAAAATAATTGTGTATTTCATTCTTATTCTCGTATTACTGGTTACATTTCTTCCGTTTTGGAATATACTCGTTCTTTCATTGAATAGCGCGGAAGATACGGTACGAGGCGGCGTCTACCTGTGGCCAAGGGATCTGACCTTGGATAGTTATCAGCAGATTCTGAAAGATAGCGAGATATTGAACGGGCTCTGGGTCACCGTCAAGCGAACGCTTATTGGTGCACCGCTGTCGGTTCTGGTCATTACGATGCTTGCGTATCCGCTAAGTCGGCGGAATCTGATTGGACGCAAAGGCTGGAACTTGTACTTTATCTTTACCATGTATTTCAGTGGTGGACTCATTCCATTCTACATGGTGCTTAAGGCACTCAACATGATCGATACATTCTCGGTATTCATTTTGCCAAGTTTGATGAATGTCTTCTATATGATTATCGTCCGTACTTTTATGGAACAGCTGCCCCATGAGATTGAAGAATCGGCGAGGGTGGACGGGGCTAACGATCTGACGATTTTCTTCCGGATTGTGATGCCGCTGACAACACCTGTGCTTGCAACGGTGGGTCTTTTCCAAGCCATTGGGCATTGGAATGCCTGGTTTGATTCCTATGCGTTCACCTACAGCTCGGACCTGAAAACTCTTCAAGCCGTGCTTGTCAAAATATTGAATCAATTTCAGACTGGTGGCATGATTTCCCAAACGCAAATGCTAGCTAACTCTGCCAAACGAAATGCCGTTTCCAGCGATACCATTCGAATGGCTGCTACGATGGTAGCCACTTTACCAATCGTTATGGTGTACCCGTTCCTGCAAAAATACTTTGTTAAAGGCATGACTTTGGGAGCGGTCAAGAGTTAATCTGTTCCATAATCCGGTTACAGGGAAGGCTTGTCCGGTGGCCTCTCCCTGAAAGGGGGTGGGCAAAAATCGTTTTGGAAATGCTCAATCTAGCACGACAGGAATTTATTCATTGGGAGGAATTAGGGTGTCAATGACAAAGACTAAAAAATGGATAATAATGGGGATTACGGCTGCATTAGCGTTTGGTTTACTAGCGGGTTGCTCCTCCAATGATGGGGAGAACAATACAGCAGGTAAAGACGGGGAACAAGGGCCGATTACGCTGACTTGGTTTGATGGCAATACCAAGGGAGAACCTTTTACCGATGCTGTTGCCCAGGAAATTACCAAAAAGACGGGCATAGAGATTTCCATCCAGCAGCCAACGGGTAATCCAACGGAAAAACTGAGCCTAATGCTGGCGAGTGGGGACTATCCCGATGTGGTGGTCATGAGCCGGGGAGATGCTTCCCTTGATAAGTACATTTCAAGCGGCGCATTCATTCCACTGGATGAGTTGATTGAGAAATATGGTTCTGATCTGAAAGAAATGTACGGAGATACCTTGACCAAAACACGTAATACAGACGGCAAGAACTACTATCTGGCAAACTGGTATGGACTCGACAGTGATCCGGTTTTCGGTATGCTGATGAGACAGAGCCTGTTGGAAGAGTTTCTTCCGGACAAAGCAGATGGTTCACAGCCCCTCACAACAGACGAATTCGAAGCACTCCTGAAAAATTTTAAAGAGAAATACAATACGATTGATGGCAAAGAGTCCATTCCGATGACGATGAACGGGGAGAACATGGGTGCGAATCTGGGCACATTCAAAGGCATGTGGGGCTTAAAAACGTATTATGACAACAACGGACGTCTGCAATATGATGTCAAGGACCCCAAATATCGCGAGATGCTGTTATACATGAATCGCTTATATAGAGAAGGTCTGATCGAAAAGGAATTTGCGATTAGCAAAACACAGACCTGGATTCAAAAGCTGACGACTGGTGCGGTATTTACTACCCCAGGTGCATATTGGGATCCGGGGAACGGCAATGCGGCCTTGAAGAAGGATGGCGGGGAAAAGAATCAACTCTTTGCTTACAAAGTTGTTGCTCCAGGTGTAGATCCGGCTCAAACGACGTTTGGCCCAAGAAGTTCGCTTGGATGGGATGCAATCGCCATTACCAAAAACAACAAACACCCGGAAGAAACGATAAAGCTGTTTAATTATCTGGCGAGTGATGAAGGACAGCATTTGCTGCTGTGGGGCAGGGAAGGCGAACAGTACACCATGGTGGATGGCAAGCGACAACCAAAACCTGAATTCCTGCAAAGCTTCAAGGATAATTGGGATGATACGGTGAAGAAAAGCGGCGTTCGCAAATGGTTATGGTTTATCAAAAATGGTCTGGACCCGAACGGACAGCCGTATGACATGGCAGTTAAATTCCAGCGCAGTGAAGTGGATGAACTGGCCATTAAGAGTCTGGGCGATTCCGTATGGGATACAGCGCAGTATGACAACCTGAATCCGGATGGGGGAACACCTCAAGCTCTGACCGCCCAGAAGGTGAAGGATATTATGGATCAGAGCATTACGAGAGCGATAATTGCTCCAAGTGAAGCTGAAGCCAACTCTGTATTTGACAAGATGCTGGAGGATATGAAGAAGGCTGGCGATGAGAAAGTGGAAGATATCATTAACGAGAAATATGCTCAGCGTATGGAACTGTGGTCTTCGAAATAATTGGAAATCAACTCAAGAGTGTCCCGGGTGATTGCTCGGGGCTCTTTTTATTTGTGGACGCATTTAATCATCCTGTTGCTGTCGCGGGAGAAGAGAATTTTTACCGATTAGAGTGTTACCCAATGATTATCATGACAGAAATGATGTGGCGAGATAAAAGCACAATTCGCTTAGTGCTTCACCGAGCAGGTAATGTTGCCTTGGAGTCATACTGTTACCGAAATTATGCGTTGTGTTTCCGTTTCTGGTTATTATGTTTTTTTGTACATATTAAAAAACGTCCCTGATGCTCGTTTTTAGAGTTTTTATCAAAAATACGTATATGGGGATTAATGATGGTTTTCATAAGGGTAACGACCCTGTTTTGTTTCTTAAAAAGCTATATTGACCTATAGTTTTAGGTCTATTATTATGTTGCGGAACGCGTTCGCATTGTTTGAGATATTGTTGTTGAGGAGTAGGTAGAATGGAGTTTATATGGTATTTGGCTTTAATCATTGTTAGTACAAAAATAGCAGGACATGTATCCGTGAAATTGGGGCAACCCTCTGTTCTTGGGAAATTGGTTGTCGGTATTATTTTGGGACCTGCAATTCTGGGGTGGATTGATAATAATGAATTCATTCATTATGTCTCTGATGTAGGTGTGTTATTACTTATGTTTATTGCTGGATTAGAAACTGACCTAAATCAGTTAAAGAAAAATTGGAGATCAGCAGTTGCTGTTGCTTTTGGTGGGATTATACTTCCTTTTGTAGGTGGATTTGGAGTAGCAGATTTATTTGGATTATCTACGAACTATGCACTTTTTATGGGAGTTTTATTCAGTGCAACATCTGTAAGTATATCAGTACAGGTGCTAAAGGATATGGATCGTTTAAGTTCCAGGGAGGGCACAACCATTCTTGGAGCTGCTGTAGTAGACGATATTTTAGTTGTTATCCTTTTAGCATTTATGATGAGTTTCTTGGGTACAGGTCAGGATGTATCCTTGGGACTTCTAGTAGGAAAGAAAGTGCTGTTCTTCATAGGTGTATTTGTTGCAGGGGCATTTATAGTTCCTCGTGTTATGAAATGGCTCTCAACTCTTAAAGTAACAGAGCCCATAATATCAATCGCACTCTTCATTTGCTTTGGATTTGCATACTTTGCTGATCTGATGGGTATGGCCGGTATAATCGGTTCATTTGCTGCCGGTATTGCAATCTCACAAACAAATTTTAAGAATGTTATTGAAAAGAAGATCGAGCCCATTGCATATTCAATTTTTGTGCCCGTATTTTTTGTAAGCATTGGTCTCAATGTTTCATTTGAAGGTGTAGGTCAACAGATCGGATTCCTTATCGTTCTAACCGTTGCTGCTGTTTTGACTAAATTACTCGGCGGTGCATTGGGAGCAAAGATTACAGGATTCAGCAATGTTTCTTCTTTTGCTATAGGAGCTGGGATGGTATCACGAGGAGAGGTTGCATTAATTATTGCATCAACTGGTTTACAAGCAGAACTTCTTTTACCTGAATACTTCACTTCAGTTATTATAATGGTCATACTTACAACTTTAATAGCGCCACCATTGTTAAAGGTGTTATTTAATCCACGTCAGGGGATTGCTTCAAAAGAAGCCGGGTAATAAAGTAAAAGGGGGCGACTATTATATCTAAACTTTATTTGTTTTCTTATAAGCCTAAAAATGAAGGATGGACTGAGGAGTGTATTAACTTTCATCTTGAACATCTTTTTGAGGTCAAACATCTTCATGACAGAGTGTATTTAATTAAAACAGCGGATGATATTGATTTGTTAGATAAGTATCTTCTTGAGTGTCTACGTACACACGATAGTTACTTTTTGCTACAAATCAGTGAAATGCCTGTCACACATCGTCAGAATGGTCTTATATCTGAAGATGTGGCTAGATGGCTTCAACTGTAACTAATTTCAACGGACTATCATTAGATAGTTCGTTTTCTTTTTGTTGAAAAAAGGAGGAGTCAACAGTAGTGCAACTCCACTCAAGAAGTTGATTTCGGATCTAGGGATGAAGGAATACATAGCAAAGCACATGGAGAAGAGGTAATTGCTGCACAGGAAGTTACCGAGCGGCAAAAGATATAAACAAAAATTTAATACCGATTACTTCCGGTGAAGGGGGAATAATCACTATGTATATTTGCGTATTTTTTTAATTTTTGTCCTTCACATGTGTAAAAAGAATAAAAATGATGCTACATTGAAATTAGTAAAATCCCATTAACAACAAGGTTTTTTCGCATAATGACATGTCTCCTGTACAAGGACAAACGTATATTAAGGAGGGAATCAAATGTCAAGTCAAGCATTGGACCAATTTTTAAGTTCGAACATCGAAGATTTAAAGAATAAAGGTCTATATAACTCCATCGATACACTGCAGGGTGCAAATGGTCCTGTTATTCGTATTGACGAAAAGTCCCTAATCAATTTGTCTTCTAATAACTATTTGGGCTTGGCAACAGATTACCGACTGATTGATGCTTCTGTTAAGGCGGCGCAGACATACGGGGCAGGAGCAGGGGCTGTGAGAACAATTAATGGTACGATGGATCTTCATATTGAGCTGGAAGAAAAACTGGCCCGTTTCAAACAAACGGAAGCCGTTATCGTGTATCAATCGGGATTTAACTGCAATATGGCTGCGATATCCGCGGTAATGGACCAACTTGATGCGATTTTATCCGATGAGCTGAACCACGCTTCCATTATTGATGGCTGCCGCCTGTCGAGAGCCAAGGTAATTCGCTTTAAGCATTCGGATATGAATGATTTAAGACGGCTGGCGAAAGAGACCAAGGAATCCGGTCAGTACCATAAAATTATGGTCATCACCGACGGGGTTTTCTCCATGGATGGTGATATAGCAAAGCTGCCCGAAATCGTGAAAATAGCAGAAGAATTCGATCTGATTACTTATGTGGATGATGCCCACGGTTCGGGCGTTCTCGGAGCAGGTGCAGGAACCGTGAAGCATTTTGGATTGTCCGACCGTATCGACTTTCAAATAGGTACTCTTTCCAAGGCAATTGGCGTTGTCGGCGGTTATGTGGCGGGAAAAAAACAACTGATCGAATGGTTGAAGCTGAGAAGCCGCCCGTTTCTGTTCTCCACATCGCTACCTCCGGCTGCAATCGCTTCCTGTAGCGCTTCGATCGACATTTTGATGAATGACAAGGAGCTGATTGAAAAGCTGTGGGAGAACGGCAATCATTTGAAAAATGGATTGAGCAGGCTTGGATATAATGTAGGTCAAAGTGAAACACCGATCACCCCTTGTATCATTGGCGATGAAGTAACCACCCAACAGTTCAGCAAACGGCTCTATGAAGAAGGCGTTTACGCTAAGGCCATCGTGTTTCCGACAGTCCCGAAGGGAACCGGAAGAATACGCAACATGCCGACAGCAGCCCATACTAAGGAGATGCTCGAACAGGTGATCTCCGTTTATGAGAAAGTTGGCACAGAAATGAAGCTGATTTAGCTACATTCGCGGGAGACTATTTCGGGAGGAATGTCTATGAAGAAGATATTGGTGACCGGAGCACTGGGCCAGATCGGTTCTGAGTTAGTTGTTAAATTACGTGAGATTTATGGTGCGGATCACGTTGTTGCTACGGATCTCAGGTCATCATCCCACGAGATCACCCGATCCGGGCCATTCGAACTGCTGGATGTGACAAATGATAAAGCGATGTTTGAAATCGCCAAGCGGTACGAAGTAGATACCGTCATGCATTTGGCTGCGCTACTCTCGGCTACGGCAGAGGAGAAGCCCCTGCTTGCCTGGAATTTGAATATGGGCGGATTGATGAATGCACTTGAAATATCCAGGGAGCTCAGTTGCCAATTTTTCACTCCGAGCTCCATTGGATCTTTTGGCCCTTCGACTCCGAAAGATAATACCCCGCAGGATACGATCCAGAGGCCTAATACGATGTACGGCGTGAACAAGGTGTCCGGCGAACTGCTTTGTGATTATTATTTTCACAAATATGGTCTTGATACCAGGGGACTGCGATTCCCGGGTTTGATATCTTATATGACGCCTCCCGGCGGAGGAACGACGGATTATGCGGTGGAAATTTACTATGCAGCTGTGACGAGTGGTCGGTATACATCTTATATCGCCAAAGACTCAAATATGGACATGATGTATATGCCGGATGCGCTGAACGCCATCATTGATTTAATGGAAGCGGATTCATCCTGTTTGATACATCGAAACTCATTTAATGTCACCGCAATGAGCGTCGATCCAGAAGCGATCGCTGCCGCGATTCGGGAAGAGATTCCCGGATTCATCCTGGATTATGATGTTGATCCGAAGAGACAGGCAATTGCCGATAGTTGGCCGCACTCCATGGATGCAACAGCTGCGAGAACAGAATGGGGATTTCATGCCCGCTACGACTTAAAGACCATGACGAAAGATATGCTATCACAGTTAAGTGAGAGACAAATGCTTCGCAAAGCTTAATGTTATTGTAAACTTACAGTACAGAGCGAGTAGAAATAAGGCTGGGTTGAAGGTACAGAACATGTTAATTACGAAATTTATCAATTCCATTAAGCTAACGGGCAGGATAGTGGTAAAGCGAAGAGCGGAGATGTTTTGATTTATCTTCAAGCGTACAATATTATTTTTTAAAAGTGCAGTCATAGAAAAGGAGCCGTCATTCGAGGGGCTCCTTTTCTGTGATATCTACCCAGCTACTGTTCGCAAGCATTTATCACTCATCATCTATTGGAATACCTGCGGCTTTTAAGTGTCCGTGAGTGAGAATTTTTCCGAATTGAGAAGCAAGTTCACTTGGGGTATAAGAAAAATCATTTTTAACCCACCATATTACAATGCCCATAAAAGTAGATGCGATATATTGAAGTAATAATTCCTTTGAAATCTGAAGGGGCATATTATCCAAGCCATCTTCCACTGTATTTTTTATAATTTCCTCCATCTTTGATTGAAACCCATAAATTCTATTCTCATCAAGTAACAATGCTTTATAAAAGGGAATATTGCCTTTAATTTTCTCCAGTATGGTTTGCATTAGTTGTTCAAGCATAGAGCCGCTTATAGGAGATTTGCTGCTCGAACAAAGATTGAGTGTACTCTTTAGTTCTTCTAATAATTCGTCCATAGATACGTTTAACAAATCGGGTTTGTTCTGATAATGAAGGTAAAAGGTATTTCGGTTAATCATCGCCTTATCGGCTATATCTTGAATCGTAATTCCTTCGTACCCTTTTTCATTAAGAAGTTCTATAAACGCCTTTTTTATCGAATGTTTGGAGCGAAGGATACGTAAATCGATTTTTTTGCTCATTATGGCTCATTCCCTTAACTTTTTTTGTTAGATATACGACATTTAAGTTGAAACTGTATTTTATCTCTCAAAATCAAAATTATTAAACATTGAATGCTGACCTTTTATTTATCATAATAAACAAAAGATAAATATACAACACATTGACCATTATTTATCTGGTTGATAATTAACTTTAATTAAAGGAGAGATTTTAGATGAAAACGATAGCGATTGTTGGAGCAGGAGCAGGTTTAGGGATGTCCATTGCAAAGAAATTCGGACAAAATGGATTCCGCGTAGCGCTTATTGCACGAAATGAAGAAAAGTTGAACCAACTAGTTATTGAATTAGAACAATTGGGAATCGAAGCTGCTTCATTTCAAGCGGACATATTAAATAAAGAACAAATTGAGATGGCATTTGCTGCTATTAAAGAGAAATACGGATTTATTGATGTTCTTGAATACAGTCCAACGCCGAGCTTTGACTCAGTAGCGCCAACACTAGATGTAACTGAAGAAAATGCATTATACCAATTTCAATATAATGTTTTAGGTGCTTTATCAAGTGTTAAACAAGTGCTTCCGGATATGTTGGATAAGCAAAGCGGTGCTCTGTTATTTACAACGGGAGGTGCTTCAGTACACCCGGTACCGATGATGGGTAATGTCGGCATTGCAATTTCAGGACTTCGTAATTATATCTTTAATTTGAACAGCGAACTAGCTGACAAAGGAGTTTATGCAGGTCACCTTTCGATCGGAATTTGGATGCAGCCAAATTCAGGAGTTCAAGATAAAATCGCTGATATTTGGTACGACATGTACAGCAAAAGAGACAGAGTAGAAGAGTTTATAACTGAAGATAAAGTGTAAGCTGAATAATTTATATTAGAGGAGACACAGGAAAGAATATGAATATCACTGTTTTTGGTGCAACTGGTGCAATTGGACAGCTTGTGACCCAACAAGCATTAGATCACGGAGATTTCGTTACGGCATACGTTAGAAACCCCCAAAAAATCAGCCTCAAACATCCAAATTTGAGTCTTGTACAAGGGGAACTTTCGAATAGCTCAACCATCGAGAAAGCCGTTGCCGAATCTGATGTCGTAATCAGCACATTGGGGCCAGCCTCCGATATGTCACGAAAGCTTAAAGGCACGCCGATTGCTGACGGACACGAACTGATAATTAAGGCTATGAAGAAACATAACAAAAAAAGGTTCATTACACTTGCGACGCCAGCTTTGCAATCAGATGACGATAAGAAAAACATGTCCACGATACTTCCAGGTGTATTAGCCAAAGTTCTCCTTCCGAACGGTTATGCAGAAATGAAGAAAATAGAAGGAATAATTAAAACATCGAATATGGATTGGACAGTCGTTCGAATTATTAACCCCAATGTTAAATACACAGGGCAGTCTTATGACTATTCATTTGGAGATCAATCGGCTAAAATGTCTGTTTCCAGAGAAAATGTTGCCAAATTCATGTATTCTGCTGCTCGTGACAACCAATTGATTAGAAAAATGCCTATTATTTATAACAAATAAACTCAATAAAAATGAAGTATTCACCGATTAAGGTGGTTAGTGAGGGAGAATTCAAAATGAAAATCGAGATATGGTCGGATTATGTTTGTCCATTTTGTTATATTGGTAAACGACGATTAGAGTCTGCATTGGAGCAATTCGCTCATCCAAATGAAGTGGTCATTGAATATAGAAGCTTTGAACTTAATCCGCAAACATCCATGTACTCAGGCAAAAGTATGCATCAAATCCTTTCTGAGAAACATGGTATGAGTATCGAGCAAGCGAAAAAGGCACATGCTGAACTTGAAAAACAAGCAGCAATGATGGGGCTCGTGTATAATATCGACCAAATACAGCCCACCAATACGTTTGATGCGCATCGTTTAACCCAATATGCCAAATCAGTGGGTAAAGATCAGGAATTAGCAGAGAAGTTGTTCTATTCTTATTATACGGACGCCAAGTTAATTAGCGATTATGAAACCTTAGCAGATATTGCAGAATCAGTTGGAATGAACAGAGATGAGTCCATGGCAGTTCTCCATGACCGCTCCAAATATGCTAGCGAAGTGCGTTCAGATGAAGCTACAGCAAAACAATTAGGGATTACAGGAGCACCTTTCTTTGTCATTGATAGAAAATACGCGATATCCGGCGCACAACCAACAGAGGTATTTTTAAAAGCTCTTAACCAAGCATCTCAATAAATAAATCCAGGTATTGGTAAGACAAAGATACTATGAAAGCATTATCGAGAGAGCAATCACAATGTATTTTAGAACAGCGTGTAGATAGTCAGTTCAAGCGAAATAGGCAAAATCATAAACCGCCCAAACTCCTTATTGGAATTGGACGGTTTTTTCTTTTCGTCATCAAATAATATTTGCTTCTCAATCGTGTATGCGATATATTGCATATAAGATTAATTGTAATGAGGATGAAAACCATGCCAATTCCCAAAGATTTTGCCTTACCCGCCCGTATGTCTGCAAAAGAAAGAGCGTTTTCTCAGATTCAGCGATGGATTATTGATGGAACACTGCAACCAGGTGAAAAGCTTATGGATGCGGAATTGGCTGAATCGCTTGGAGTCAGCCGGACACCGATTCGGGAGGCATTTCAGTTGCTCGAAGTTCAAGGCCTCGTGTCTATGCATCCAGGAAAAGAAACAAAAGTAACGAATATTGAGAAAAACGATATTTTCAAGATGTACTCAACGATGGCTGCTCTTCAGGCTTTAGCTGCTGAAATCACCGCCCAAATTATTGTTTCAGAACAGATCGAGAAACTAAGATCCATAAATTTGGAATTTGCTAGTTCCATTAAAAATGGACAAGTTTATCAAGCTATGGAGGTGGATGAGCAATTTCATAACTATATTGTGGAGCTCTCAGATAATCCTTATGTAGCCACATTTAATGCCTCTCTACAGATTCACATTAGGCGATTTAAGTATGTGTTTTTAAAACAACCCATCACGGCTACACTAGCTTCAGTGGAAGAGCATGATTTGATTATTAAAGCTTTTGAAGGCAAAAATAGCGATGATGCTCACATAATAATGAAACAAAATTTTATCCGACCGATGCAGGAACTGTACGAAATACTTTGAAATGAGGAATAAAAAACATGGAGAATAAAAAAGATCTTCGTATTCGAAGCAAGGTAATCAGTGAAGGTGCTAACCGTGTACCGAACAGAGCCATGCTGCGTGCAGTTGGTTTTCAGGATGATGATTTTAAAAAGCCAATGATTGGAATAGCGAGTACGTGGAGTGAGGTAACCCCGTGTAATATGCACATCAATGATTTGGCGGTACAAGCTAAGCAGGGCGCACGTGATAACGGCGGTGCTCCACTGATTTTTAATACGATTACCGTTTCGGATGGAATTTCGATGGGGCACGGCGGGATGTTGTTCTCGCTGCCAAGTCGGGAAGCTATCGCTGATTCGATTGAAATTGTGACCGGAGCGGAGCGATTTGACGGCGTTGTTGCAATCGGTGGCTGTGACAAGAATACACCTGCATGTCTGATGGCTATTGGACGCATGAACATTCCTTCCGTTTATGTATATGGGGGAACCATTCAACCAGGTAATCTCGACGGCAAAAAAGTGGATATCGTTTCCGCTTTTGAAGCCGTTGGTCAATATCAAGATGGTAAAATAACAGATGAACAGTTGCATAAGGTAGAATGCAGTGTTTGCCCAGGTCCAGGCGCTTGCGGAGGCATGTATACCGCTAATACGATGGCAGCCGCTGCAGAAGCAATGGGGATGTGTTTACCTGGTTCTTCTTCGACATCAGCAATTTCAGCGGATAAAGCATCGGAATGCGAAGCAGCCGGTAAACAGGTCATCTCACTGCTTGAACAAGAGATTTATCCAAGAGACATTATGACGAAGAAAGCATTTGAGAATGCGATCACTGTTGTTATGGCTCTGGGGGGATCAACTAACGCATTTCTCCATCTGCTAGCTATTGCGCACTCGGTAGAAGTCGATTTAACTTTGGATGATTTTGAGCGCATTCGCCTGCGTGTTCCTCATTTGGCGGATCTGAAGCCAAGTGGTCAATATGTAATGCAGGATTTGAACGATATCGGTGGCGTTTCAGGGGTAATGAAGCTATTGCTTGCTGAGGGATTACTTCATGGGGATTGCCTCACGGTAACAGGCAAAACGTTGGCGGAGAATTTAGCGGAAGCTGCTCCACTTCCGAATGGTCAAGAGATTATACGTCCGCTCGATAATCCGCTAAAGCCAGATGGACCATTAGTTGTGCTTCGCGGAAACCTCGCTCCTGAAGGCGCTGTTGCAAAAATGTCAGGTATGAAGATACAACAGTTCTCTGGCCCAACTAAGGTGTATGATAGCGAAGATGAGGCGACAGTAGCGATTATGAATGATGAAATTAAAGAAGGCGATGTCGTGGTCATACGTTACTGTGGTCCGAAGGGTGGACCAGGTATGCCAGAGATGCTTTCCGTAACAGCACTCATCGTAGGCAAAGGACTCGGTGGGAAAGTTGCTCTCATTACAGATGGTCGATTCTCGGGTGGCTCGCATGGATTTGTAGTCGGCCATGTATCACCTGAAGCACAGGTAGGTGGACCGATCGCTTTGCTCCAAAATGGGGATATGATCACCATTAACAGTGACATCCAGGAGATGAAGGTTGAGGTGTCAGAAGAAGAGTTAGCCGCTCGAGCGGAAGCGTGGGTACAACCTCCGCTGAAAGTAAAATCTGGTGTACTGGGCAAATATGCCAAATTAGTTTCATCTGCTTCCAAAGGGGCAGTAACCGATTCGATGGATTAAACCAAATATAATCGATAAATTTTAATGATTGCTTATTCAAAGTCGCTCCGCTATGCGGGGCGACTTTTTGTTGCTCTCTATCACATGAACGATATATAGATATTGCGATTGAAAAAAGAGTTAATTTCTATGTGGGAATTGTATATTTTATCGGGGGAAGACCTTTAGTATGTGTATAGGAAAAAACTAGCGGGGAGTGTAGAATTACATCATATATTGTAAGCGCTTGCTTTAATTGCTGAGAGAGGGTACGATGCATTCAATGAATTAACTCAACCCTGTAATTCTATTATTCCAATACCAAAGGAGATGCCTTATGAATCAACAACAACTACCTAAGCCTCACCAGCCGCTCGTAACCCACATCTTCACTGCTGACCCGTCCGCCCATGTCTACGAGGGCAAAATCTACATCTATCCTTCCCATGACCTCGATCATGATGAGCCGAGCAACGATAACGGCGACCAGTATAAAATGGAAGACTACCATGTTCTCTCAATGGACAACTTCGATTCCCCGGTGGTCGATCACGGTGAAGCACTGCATCTGAGAGATATTCCATGGGCCTCCAAGCAGCTCTGGGCACCGGACGCCGCTTACAAGAACAATACCTATTACCTGTTCTTCCCGGCACGGGACCACGACGGCATCTTCCGTCTGGGTGTGGCAATATCAGAGTCTCCGGCAGGCCCGTTCACGCCGCAGCCGAATTATATGGAAGGCAGCTTCAGTATCGATCCGGCCGTATTGGTGGATGACGACAATCAGTCATACATCTATTTCGGCGGACTCTGGGGTGGCCAGCTGGAGAAGTGGCAGACTGGCAGCTTCGTACCAGATGCAGAAGGACCGGCTCCTGACCAGCCGGCGCTTGGACCGCAAGTTGCCGTGCTTAGCGACGACATGCTGTCCTTCCAGGGCAAGCCTGCTGAGATATCAATTGTCGATGAAGACGGGAATCCGATTCTGGCGGGGGATGAGGACCGGAGATATTTTGAAGGACCGTGGATGCATAAATATAACGGATATTACTACCTGTCCTACTCTACAGGCACCACACATAAGCTCGTATATGCGATCGGCAAGAATCCGATGGGACCATTCACGTTCAAGGGTGAGATTCTATCTCCGGTTATCGGCTGGACAACACACCACTCCATTGTGCAAGTTGAAGACAAGTGGTATTTGTTCTATCACGACAGCTCCCTGTCGGAAGGCGTCAACCACAAGCGGTGCGTTAAATATTCCGAGCTGAAATACAACGAAGACGGAACGATTCAGAAGATCAATCCTTATCCGGACGGTGAGTAAGCTGGCCGGTTAGCGAAAACAGATACAATTCAAGATAAGGCATAACATGAGGCAGCTCCTGACGGAGCTGCTTTTTTGATAGGAGGATCAATTGTGTCACTCAAACGTAATTCTTAACTCCTGATCATGTTTAGGCTGCTTAAACTCGTTACATTGAATTTCAACCCAGGTTTGTAATCTACTATCTTTTTGCACTTTATAAACAAACCGACCTTATTCCGATTTAATTAGTATGTAAGGTCGGTTTGTTTGTTTTAATGAAGGGACATTACTAACTGTCAATAATGCTCTTGATATTTTTAATTGTTGCAAAGTGCATGGCTTCATGGTAAATCAGAAAACTCAGTAATTGTTCTACATTTGTAAAGGTAAGTCCTGTAGAAGACTTGTAATGGGGATTGATTTCTTCTTTCAATTTGCCTGAAAGTATCGTTTCAACCCTTTCAATTTGTTCAGTTAACAAGTCGATTAGCTGTGCCATCGTTGGAGGCTCTATATTCCAGTCAGTCGGTTTAGTTCCTGGATCAAACAACTTGCTAAAATGAGCAGGATATTTGGTTTCTTCCCCAGAAAGTTGGAACGCGAACTTCTCATGTATTACATACATGTGGCCTAGATTCCATTTTATATTGTTTTTCAAACCAGTTGGAATGATTTCCGAGGCAGAGTCATCTATATCCCTCACATAATCAACTGCCTGACGGCGAACAAATCCCAATTGATCAGCGACAAAATTGCTCATGATATGGACCTCCTATTAAACAATTTTGTGTCAGTTAGCAGAGTTGCTTTTGGAAACATGAGTTGACACTCGTTGTGACAGATTTGCCAACGTACGTTCAAAAAAGGATTCATCATTAAGAGCTCTACTCAGAATTAATCCCCCTTGAATACTGGCAATGGTTTCCTCTGAAATTTGGTCAGCAGTCTCTTTAGAGATACCTGTTTGAACTAGTGCCGCGCTGAAGGCTTCAATCCATCTTATAAAATATTGCCGAATGACAGCAGCGAATCGATCTCTTGTTTCGTCCAAAGCGAATGCACCAATAAGGCATATACGCTGACCGGATTGAAAATAAGTATCGACCTCTTGCCACATATGATCAATGGCTGCCCGGGGTTCATTCTTTTCGAGCGGTTCAAAAATGTTCTTGATAAACCATTGATCAATATGGGCAAGAATTTCAGCAGCCATCTCATCTTTTCCACCCGGAAAGAAATAATACAAGCTTCCTTTAGATAGACGCGTACGGGCTGTAATTTTACTCAAAGATGCGCCCTCATAACCTAATTCACGAAATACCTCAGCAACGAGAGGGATGACATCCGCTTTTTCAAAAACAGTACGAGTCATAGGTTTAACTCACTTAGGCTTGGATGATCAGCGGGGCGCGTGCCGAGAGGCCAATGAAATTTACGTTCCTCTTCCTTAATCGGCATGTCATTAATCGAAGCAAATCTGCGCTGCATCAAGCCGTCCTCAGCAAATTCCCAATTCTCATTTCCATACGATCTGAACCAATTGCCACTATCATCACGCCATTCATATGCAAATCTAACGGCAATACGGTTATCCGTAAATGACCAAAGCTCCTTGATCAGGCGGTATTCCAGTTCTTTGGCCCATTTCCGAGTTAGTAAAGATACAATATCTTGGCGGCCTGTTATAAATTCGCTCCGATTTCTCCAATAACAATCCTCAGTATACACAAGTGAGACGCGCTGAGGATCTCGGCTATTCCAGCTGTCTTCAGCCATACGCGTTTTTTGGATTGCTGTCTCAAGAGTGAATGGGGGAGTTAAATTATTCATTAGATTTCCTCGCTTTCTAAACTGTTTGTATCAGTATAAACCGATCGGTTTATAAGTGCAAGTTTACATCCGAAATTCAATACAAATTTCGAATCGGTTCAGATTCATAATGTACCAAGTAGCCGTCAATCTTATGCGTAGTGGCACTTTTGGTGTATTACCAATGATCACGAGAGTGTTCATTCTTCATATGCATATCCTATGAAAATATTGAACAAGCAGGACGTTCTCCTCTATAGGAGGCGTTCTGCTTGTTCTCTCATTTTGTTCTTTTAGCTAAATGATCAGTCGAATTAACTTTAATCTTGCAAAAATTCGATCAATGCTACATTAAATTGTTCAGAATGGGTCGCATTGAAACCGTGTGGTCCACCTTCAACAACGACCAGACGGCTGCCAGGGATGGATTCATGAGTACGTTGTCCGCTCACCTCCAAAGGCACGATGGCATCGGAATCACCATGGATAACCAGTGTAGGAATGTTGAACTTCTCCAGATCCTGACGGAAATCCGTAAGGGCAAAGGCAGCAATACAATCCAGTGTGCCTTTAGGTGAAGCCAGAGCTGCAATATCACGGTTATAAATACGGAATGGTTCGCTCACAAGATCTGTGCGGTCTCCAGCAGCGAAAAAGTTGCTTGTAAAACCATCCAGGAATGCTAGCCGATCCGCTTTTACCCCGTTTTGGAACTCTGCAATCGTTGCATCATCCAATCCGCCTTGAGGATTGTCTTCGGTTATATAGAGATAGGGAGGAACCGCTCCCGCGAATACGGCTTTAGAAACGCGTTCTGTGCCGTAGGTTCCCACATAACGTGCAACTTCGCCGCCACCCATGGAGAATCCGACTAATGTGGCATCACGCAGATCAAGGTGAAGTATCAATTTATGCAAATCCGAAGCAAATGAATCATAGTCATAACCATCCCAAGGTTGAGAAGACTGACCGAATCCACGACGGTCATATGTGATAACACGGTAGCCTGCTTCAATTAGGGCAGGAACTTGCTTCTCCCAGGATCGCCCACTCAAAGGCCAGCCATGAATCAGAATAATTGGTTTTCCCGCACCATGATCTTCATAATAGAGTTCAATTGCTTGTTCATTCTCAGCGCCTACATTCACTTTTGCCATGGAAAATACCTCCATTAGTTGTTATATTTTGTTTATACACAAGCTATTTGGATCAGACATACGAAAGGGGACTTGTTCATGAATCGCCTCACTCTCTATACCGTTTGTTTTATTATAAACCGATCGGTTTATAATTGCAAGTTCATATCTTAGTGTGGGTACTCAGTTGAGTTACCACGATAATTGAGAATCTGAGATGTTAACGCTTCAATTTATTGAATCCATTATTTAATATAGGAGTGTATTTTATCGATATTCAATTACGTTTAACTGTCAAAGAGAATATTGAACAACGAATTGAAGAGCAAAAAAAAGAGGCTGATCAAATGGACAAGTGGTTGATGACTTATTTCAACATATCCAATAGCCTTACTTACAGATCATCTGCTTTTAAAATCTGTACAATTAGAGGGAACAGCAACAAGTTCGAAATCTCGAGTTTCAGTTTGTAACTCGAGATTTCGAACTTGTTTTTTTGGTGTTCATCTTGAATGAAGGAAATCAAGTCCGTGCATAACGTAAGGAATAGCCGTTTTTATATATTCTTCTGGTGGCACAGTGTTATTGTGTTGCCAATCAACTGAAGCCCCGAAAATTCCCCAGCTTAACATGACTGCTGCAACTCTCAGTGATTCATCGCTGTCTGTGGAATGTTGTTTTAATAACATTTGGTAAAATAAAAGCTCTAGTTCTTTTTGTATTATGACTTCAATTGTTGTCTTAAAAGTCTCGAAGCCGCTTCGACACTGTTTTGATAAATCCACTTGAAAATTTGTGATGGACAGGAAAACATTTATGATCGTTGTTTGATTTAGCTCTCTATACTCAACGATTTCATTATACACAGTGGTCATGAATCCCTCTTTTATTACTTTTTCCAATAAATCATATTTATCAATGAAGTGATAATAGAAGGTGGCACGATTTACTGTTGCTTCTTCCGTAATATCATGGATGGTGATATCCTTAAATTCTTTGTTCTTTAAAACGTGAATAAATCCATCCATGATTAATCTACGTGTTCGAATAATACGTGGATCTATTTTTGTTTCAGCCATAAGAAATCTCCTTTTCTTTTTACTATTTTCTATACATATTTGCTTATTTGTCGGATATCCGACATCGGCTTAAAACTGTTGGTTGAACAATATTTGAATAATAATATAATTCAATTATACAACATGTGTTGTAAAAACAATAGGTGATAAAAAAGCGAGGTGTTTACAGCTAAATATAAGTGACTTGGAATTTAACAAGTTAACTCGCAAATAGATGGAAGCTTGAGATATAAAAAATTATTATTTTGGAGGTTATCCTTATGACAAGTGTATTATTCATCAAAGCTAACAACAGACCAGCAGAACAAGCTGTGAGCGTTCAAATGTACGATACTTTTCTGAAAACATACAAGGAGCGCAATCCGCAGGACACCATCATAGAACTCGACCTTTACAGTGCGGAGCTGCCGTATTACGGCAATGAGACCATCTCGGGACTTTATAAGAATGCTCAGGGATTGGAAGTCACTGCCGAAGAACGGCTGGCTGCGGAAATCGCGAACCGTTACTTGGACGAATTCCTGTCCGTGGACAAAGTCGTTTTCGCATTCCCTTTATGGAACTTAACAGTTCCGGCCCCTCTCATCACTTATCTTTCCTATTTGTTGCAAGCAGGGAAAACGTTCAGATACACGGCAGAAGGGCAACCCGAAGGGCTGATTGGGGACAAAAAATTTGCTCTTCTCAATGCGCGCGGCAGTGACTTCTCATCGGAAGAAGTGGCCCCGTTGGACATGGGTTTAAACTACGTCAAGAATATAATCGGATTATTGTTTGGTATTAAAAATCCAGAGAGCGTCGTTATTGAAGGACATGCTAAATATCGGGACCAAGCTGCGGAGATTATCGAATCCGGATTGAAAAAAACGGCTGAACTGGCGGCAAGATTCTAAAAAAGCAAGCACACGAAAGGGGCGGAACGAATTAAAAGTTAGAGATTTGGGCAGACATCGGCTGCCCCTTTTGTTATATCGGTAAACGCTATTTAACTCAATCTGCTAGCATAAAGGGGCTTAACGATATGAAAAACGCAATTTTCCAAGGCACAATAGAACATTCGGGATTTGTAGTACCCAATATTGAAGTAGCAGTTGAATTCTTCACTAACATTTTGGGTTTTGAAGTCTTGTTCCGGCCAAAAGGAATGCAATTTGAAGACGATAGTTTAAAGAGGTGCTTCGGGGTTCACGAGAATTCCGTTGTGGAAGGGGCAGCATTTTTACAATACGGGGGTAGAAAGATTGAATTGGTTCAATGGTCGACGCCAGATCAACAGAATGTTCACCTAAAACCCAGTGATATCGGTGTAGCTCATCTAGCTATTACAGTTACCAATTTAGAAGAGGCTTTGAAGTATTTTGCAGAACAGTCTGATGTTAAAGTTAGAGAGCTGAGCCCTCTTGGATTTTTCTATATAACAACTTCATGGGGGATGGAGATTCAAATAATGAAACAGATGCCAGGCACAGAAAGTATTCTTGAACACTCTTAACTATAAGTTCCACTAACTCTGGAAGAAGCAGTACTTTCGCTGGCGTCTCAAGAGGTACGTGTGTCGGTGCTTCATCTTTCAGCAACGGGTCATGGCGGTGGTGAACACAATTTTATTAAGAAGCTAATTCACTTCCCACGTGATAAAGGTGTTTCAGCGTATACAGGCGACGGGACTAACCGTTGGGCGTCTGGTAGCAAGAGTTGTTTGTGACCATGCTGGAGCTCTTCAAGCGCATCGACAATTTGGTTCAGCGGAATATATGCCATGACAATCACTTCCTAGCATTAGTTCTCATCAAAGAATACAAGTAAGAATGTTCCTAACTAACAAAGACGCTGAACTCGCCGAAAAATTAGAGGAGTGATTTATTTGACACGCCAAACGGGCAAAAGCGGAGAAATCGGTCACACAGGATTTACGGATGCCAATGTACCTGACCAGTCGGGCAAATGCTTCATCGTCACCGGGGCCAATACTGGAATTGGCTTCGAAGTATCGCAAGTACTGGCAGCGCGAGGTGCACGGGTGCTGCTGGCCTGCCGCAACGAAACGAAGGCGAAAGAAGCCATGGATCGGATTCGGATGAATACCCCCGGAGCTGACCTTGCTTTCCTGCCGCTCGACCTGGCGGACCTGGAGAGTGTGCGGAGTGCAGCCGAATTGGCTTCCAAGGAGCCGCGCGTCGATGTATTGATCAACAATGCCGGCGTACAGGGTTCGAAGCTGAGGCATACAGTGCAAGGCTTCGAGCTGACGTTCGGTGTCAATCACCTCGGTTGCTTCGCGCTCACCACACTGTTGCTGCCCAAGCTCATGGAAACGCCTGGGTCGCGCATCGTCGTCACAAGTAGCGGTCAACACAAAGACGCGAAAATCGAATGGGACGATCTTAATGCAGAAAAGAGCTACAAATGGCTCCCACGCTATGGCGCGAGTAAGCTCGCGAATATGCTCTTCGTCTTCGAGTTGGACCGGCGGCTGAGTGCTGCGGGATCACCAGTAACAGTCGTGGCCTGTCACCCGGGCCTTGTGGGGACGGACCTTGGACGCGATAACATGGCTGGCAAAGTGATGATGCCGTTGATCGGCCTATTCTTTGCCAAACCTGCCATGGGTGCCTGGGGCGCGTTGCACGCAGCCTCAGGGAAGATAAAGCCAGGCGGCTATTACGGGCCGTCAGGATTAGGCGAGTTGCGGGGACCTTCCCGCGAATGCTCCTGCTCCGAGCAGGCGCGAGATCCGAAGCTTGCCAAGCAACTGTGGGATATATCCGTCGACATGACAGGGATCGATCCCGGCTTGCCTCCTGTAAACTGAAAGTGCACTTTTGTTTATAACAAGAAAAAGTTCTCCTATGGCGTCATCCGCGGGACGAACCGATTCCTGGTACCGGCGTTGGAATTGAGGGAGCTTTCGACCGAACGGATGAGAATTGTCATGGAGCAGGTGGTGCGTCATACCTCCTCACTGGGACTTGGCACCTGCTGGCCGGGAGGCACATTTAACTCTTCGGCAAAATGATGGGGGCTCGAGAGAAGGAATAACATTCGCGCAATCGGCTATCCGAAGGACGGTCTGGTGTCGTGGGACAAGAACACGCTCCCATTGAAGTCGCTATTTTAGCGGCTTTTTTTATTTTACCGATTACCGTATTGGACAAGAATCTGTTCCAATTGATGATTAGATATATATCTAATCTACATATTACGGATTAGATTAGAGTAGCCTCCCCCTTTTTAAAGCTAAACGATATCATTTGCTAGCTGGAAGTGTACATTATGAAGAAAATAAAAATAGAAGAAGGAATTTACCTCGAAATGATTTACTTTGGCGAAGTCTGCGCGACCTCCAGTCATTGCTGATTGATATCCAAAAGTTCCAATACTGTGATTGGATCAATTTTGTTAGCTATGGCAATTGTATGGGTACGTTTTTGGATCACTGAGGCTCATATCTCATCCTAGAATGCTTGTTGCATGGCGGACGTTAGATATAAAGCAAAGAAATTGAGGTTCCTAGGTATACCCTAGACCTTTTTTTGAAAAATTTGTCTCTCGGAAGACATTAAATGCCTAAACATAAGTCCCAGCTTTAAGAGCAGCAGATGATCGGTATTCTTTAAATCCAGATTCAGCAGCCCCGAAATTTTCTCCAGTCTGTACAGTACGGTGTTGCGATGGATATATAACTCACGTGCAGTTTCATTCACTTGACCGTTGTTGGCGAAATAGGCTTCAAGTGTGTGCATCATCTCGCTGGTGTATTCCTCTTCTTTGTCCAGTAGAGGACGGAATAAATAAGAGCAATACCTGATCATGACCTCCTGTGGAATATGTTTGAAGAGATAAATAAATTCCAGGTCAGCAAACATGACAATCGGTTCACTTAAACCAAGCTCCGTACTGATTCTCTCAGCATCCCCGCACTCCCGGAAGCCGTCGATGAACTCCTCCATTCCCGTTCTTACTTTACTGATAAAACATGTCCTTGTTCCGTGGTCCCATGAATGCATCAAATCCGCATACAAACGTACCGAATCCTCATACTTTTTTCGATCCTTGGCCTCTTCTTCTAGAAGGGGGAAGAGTGAATATATGCGATTCATCACATAAAAATGATGGGATTCCAAGGAGGACGTTTTGGGATGATCCTGAAGCCTATTCTGAATCTCCCTCAGTTTGCGCCTCTGAATTTCATGGTCCCAAGCATCCGCTCTTGAGGAAGATACCATGCATACGTAAGGCGTGCTCCAAAATGTGCTGCCCAATGCTTCGGCAAATTCAAGCACCGTTTTTAAAGAGGCGTTCCCCTTTAAGTAACGTTCCATGGCCGTGCCAAGACGACTACCTGCTGCAGTTGCCTCCTGATTCTGGATGACCTCCAGATGATAGGAAAGAATAACGGCAGCTTGGTGAAAAATGCCCTCCATTTCATGTGCTTCGAGCAGGTTTTCAGTTTGTATCAGCAAGTAGCCGTATGACTTTCCGTTTTTCAGCAGGGGCACCCGATACAATAAGTTGCTCGCCGACTTGTAAAACCGATTGTCCTGATTCCAGGGCCAATCGCTCAATAGCTCCATATCGGAACAGCGGGTCATATTATACAAGGTCTGTCCTTCAGAGGTAACAATGGCTAAAGGAACCCCTAAAATGCTTGTGATACTTTGAAAATAATTGGTGTACTCATCCGCCTGCATCGCAAAATCAACCAGCTTCTTCTGTGTTTCAAGCAATTCATTCAGCCGGCGCGTATCGCGTTGGAACTCGGATTGGTAGAGAGCAGTGATCTGCTCGGAAAAGGTGAATTGAAAAGGCAGCTCAATTAGGGGCAGGCCCAGCCGATCAGCTTCCAGCAGGGCTATCTCTGGTATTTCGGCCCAATATCGACCAAGCTTGATGCCAAGTCCGGAGGCCCCACGTTCATTCAGCTTTTGCAGCAAATTAACAAATTCCTCGGGTGAATCCCTAATCGCATACGCTGTAGTCAACAAGAGTTCCCCTTCTTTCATCCAGTTGATCACATCCGGCGCATCCATCAAATTGATGGAGCTAATCGTTCGAGAAATTCCTTTTTTACCGGCTGCCAACTTGCCTTCCGATAACGGGTACACCGCCAACGCATCTTCTATCGTCAATTGCATGTCATTTCATCCTCCTAAAAGATACATATCTGAATCAGGTACCGGACACCATGTAACTTTTTAAGTAATTATATAGGGGCTTGTCGAATTTCTGCAATCCCTTTTGTTATATATATGTAATATAAGTTAACACAAAACATCAAATGTTCTGTTTTTGAACCAACATAAAGCGTATACCGTTAGATAAAAAACCAAAATTGTGTTAGGAATATTTACACTCATATTTTTTGGCTATATGATAGGACACAACTTCAAAGAGAAGAGGGGATTCAGATGCAGCTCACCCAAAATCAACAGGCAGCGGCCCAAAAGGACAGTCGTTCCATGCTTGTAATCGATGATGTCGGCAAAATCTACCCCAATGGCACTGTAGCTGTGCAGCATGCGAATCTGCATGTGGGGGAAGGAGAATTCCTATGTTTTGTCGGTCCTTCCGGTTGCGGGAAATCTACCATTTTCAATATGATTGCCGGTTTGACGGAACCGACCTCCGGTCATCTGACCGTGCTGGGTACTTCCCCAAAGGAAGCACGCAAACAGAATGAAATTGCCTTTGTATTTCAGGAGCATACCCTGCTCCCGTGGGCCAAGCTGATTGATAATGTCACCATGCCTCTTACTTTGCGTGGTGTATCCAAAAAGGAGCGGATTACCGAAGGGGAGCGGGTTCTAGAGCTGGTAGGCCTGAAGGATTATATGAAAGTGCTGCCCCGTGAGTTGTCAGGCGGAATGAAGATGAGAGTATCTATTGCACGAGCGTTGATATCTCGTCCCAAGCTGCTGTTAATGGACGAACCGTTTGGCGCCCTTGATGAAATTACCAGACAGACGCTGCAGAATGAACTGCTAAATATTTGGGAACAGGACAAGAAGATGTCGGTTCTGTTCATTACGCATAACGTTTTTGAAAGTGTGTTCCTATCGACAAAAGTCGTGGTGATGACGCCTCGTCCCGGTAAAATTTCGGATTTCATTGATATTCCGTTTGCCTATCCGAGGGATGATGAATTCCGGACCCAACCTGAATTCGGTGAATATGTACGCAGCGTGTCCAATGTACTGAATCATTGATAGCAAGAAATGAGAGGAGAGGGAAGCAACATGGAAGAGATGGTAGCTAATCCAGCCGTTGAAACAACACCAGGTATCCGAGCTTCTGGGAAGGACAATGCCCGCAGCCATCATCCGGCAGAAGAGAGCCCAATCATTGGACTGCTGAAAAAAATTCTGCCGCCAATCGTCGTGTTTGTCCTGTTTATCGGTGGATGGGAATTAATCGTGCGGATATTCGGAATGCCCCCATATATCTTGCCCAAGCCATCCGATATTGCCGCAGCCGCTGCTGAGAACAGTGCGAATCTGATTACATCAGTAAGCACAACCATTGTTGAGGCGTTGATCGGTTTTACGATCAGTGTCGTGCTCGGTATTTCATTGGCCATTCTACTGGCCCTTTCCAAAACAGTGGAAAAAAGCGTATATCCCTACGCTATTATCCTACAGACTATTCCGGTCGTTGCGGTAGCGCCAATCATAGTGATCTGGTTCGGAGCGGGAATAAATGCCATTGTGATCATTTCATTCTTAATTAGCTTTTTCCCGATTTTATCAAATACGCTGATCGGATTGAATTCAACGGATCAGAACATGAAGAATTTATTCTATTTGTATAATGCAAGCAAGCTGCAAACCATTTGGAGGCTGAGATTTCCAGCGGCACTTCCATACATTATGGCAGGACTGAAAATTTCATGCTCCAGTTCGGTTGTCGGAGCGATCGTGGGTGAATACATTGCAGGCATTGGTGGCGGACAAGGCGGACTCGGTTACGGGATTACTGTTGCGGCAACCCGCCTGCAAACGCCTTATCTGTTCGCCTGCGGTTTAGCGGCATCTGCCCTAGGAATCGCATTTTTCCTGATCATCAACATGGTGTCGAACAAACTTTTGAAGTCCTGGCATGAATCAGCAATGAAATGATACCAGAACCGGGGGAGAAGATCCAACATGTCCAAACATCATATGAACTTTCGTTACAAGAAATGGCTGCTGTCGGCTGCTTCTTTGATCCTACTGCTTCTAAACGCATGCTCCAATTCCTCCGCTCTAGAATCCGCCGCCTCGGCGGGAGGGGAAGCGGGAACAGATTTGAAGCAGGTGAAACTGATCGAGGGCTGGTACGCCAAAGGGGAAGATGGAGGCTATTTTGCGGCATTGCAGCAGAACTTTTATAAGGACAAGGGCATAGACATGACGATTCAGCCAGGAGGCCCCGAGGTGTCAACCATGCAGCTTGTCGCTGCAGGCAAAGCTGAATTCGGTATCTCGTATGCGGATGAAATTCTGAAGGCGCGGGAACAGGGAATCCCTGTTGTCGGTATCCTTGCCGGTTTCCAAAGCACACCGCAGGTTCTGATGTACCACAAGGGGGAGAACATTCAGGATTTCGCAGACCTGAACGGCAAAACCGTATACATCGGTACAGCGGTGCCTTACTGGGAATATATCAAGAGCCAATACAATCTGACAGATGTAAAAGAAATGAAGTATAACGGACAGCTGGTCAATTTTATCAATGATCCCAGTTCGCTCAATCAGGGTTACATCACGAATGAGCCTTACGCACTTTCTCAGCAGGGGGTTGAGGTGGACTATCTGAAAATCGCCGATTCCGGTTATGCGAACTATGCAGACGTTCTTTTTACGACGGAAGATTACCTTAAAGAGCACCCTGATGTTGTTGAAGCTGTGGTGCAGGCAAGTCAGAAAGGTTGGAGCTATTATCTGGACAACTATGAAAAGGTAAACCCGTTTATCCAAACCTACAATCCCGATATGACGGTAGAAGCAATGAATTATGAAGCAGTGCAGGAAAAACCCTTTATTCTTAACAAGGATTCCGAAGCAAATGGTGTTGGTTATATGACAAAGGAACGCTGGAGCACCTTGCAGGATCAGATGATCAAGGGCGGAGGATTAACGAAATCACTAGATGTTACCCAGGCGTTTACAACGGAGTATCTGATGAAGCCATAGACCTGAACCAAAAGTAATGTGAAGCTTCAAATCAGAAATTTCAGAAAAAATGAGGGGACTTAATATGTTCAAACTTGGAAATCGAAAGAGCTATTGGCAAGTGTCCGAAACGCTGGTGGATCTGAGGCGAACGCAAAAGTACGGCAAGTCAGTAACCCTCCCTGCACAGCCGCAGGAAGTCATATTTGATCTCGACCATACGGCAGTTATTGTCATCGATATGCAGAATGATTTCTGTTCACCGGGTGGATGGCTGGATTCCATTGGGGTCGATACCTCTCCACTCCTTAACCCGGTCAGCCGGCTGAACCGACTGATGCCCGAGCTACGCAAAGCGGGAGTGCCTGTGATATGGGTGAACTGGGGCAATCGGGAAGACCGAATGAACGTGCCGCCATCCGTGCTTCATGTATACAATTCGGATGGGCGAGGCAACGGCATCGGGGACCCGCTGCCGGGGAACGGCTCCAAGGTGCTGGAGAAAGGCAGTTGGGGAACGGCCATTGTCGATGGTCTGGATTCGTCCCCCGATGATATCTATGTGGATAAATATCGCATGAGCGGGTTTTGGGATACACCACTGGACAGTATTCTACGCAATCTCAATATTCAAACGGTATTGTTTGCCGGAGTAAATCTCGATCAGTGTGTCATGCATACACTGCAGGACGCGGCTTGTCTCGGATATGACGGCATACTTCTGGAGGATTGCTCGGCAACAAGCTCCCCGGATTTCTGCATAGAAGCGACATTGTACAATATCAAGCAATGTTATGGCTTCGTTGCGGATTCCACCTGGTTGGTACAAGAGCTGAGCGGGGGAGCGACTCCTATAGAGAGGAATACCTCGGAAGAGCTGGCATCCTTAGAAGGCTGAGCGGAAGGATGGGATGAAGAAATGAAGGACCAATGGAACGCCATTGTCAACCAGGTGATCGTTGAACCGACAGGACAGGGTAGGCTGAACGGACTCAGCTATATGGTCAAGGATGTATATGCCGTCCGTGGCAATACAAATGGCGCGGGTAATCCGTGTTGGCTCCAGACGCATGGACCCGAGGCGGAACACGCGGAAACGCTCAACCTGTTATTGCAGCAAGGAGCAAGGCTAACGGGCATGACGCATACGGATGAGCTGATGTTCAGCTTGAATGGTGAAAATGTTCATTATGGAACACCAGTGAATCCAAGGGCTCCCGATCGCATCCCTGGCGGTTCATCGAGCGGATCGGCGGTTGCCGTCGCCGCTGGGCTTGCTGACTTCTCCCTTGGAACGGATACGGGAGGATCGGTCCGTGTTCCATCTTCGTACTGTGGAATTTATGGAATGCGTCCATCGCATGGCCTTGTCTCCGCGAAAGGCGTTATCCCACTCGCTCCCAGCTTCGACACCATCGGCTGGATGGCACGTGATCTCGAAACGCTGTGCCGGGTAGGAGAAGTGCTTTTGCCGCAGACAGACTCGGGTACAGGCTTCAGCCGGGTGCTCATCGGTGAGGATGCGTGGGAGCTTGCTGACACGGAGAGCAAAGAGGCGCTTACCCCTTACCTGAAGTTGCTGTGCGGCATGGCTGCGAGCCATGAAACTGTTCGCATCGCCCCTCAGGGTCTACCTGAATGGATGACCATGTTCAGGACGATCCAGGGTTATGAAATATGGCAGGAGCATGGGGCGTGGATTGAACGTGAGCAGCCGACCTTCGGACCAGATACGGCCGGGCGATTCTCCTGGGCAAGCACCGTTGAACGTGCCGATCAGGAGAAGGCAGCCAAACGCCGGGTTGAGGTGTGCAAGCACATGGCTGACCTACTCAGAACGGATACGGTGCTTGTGATTCCGACGACGACTGGAGCGGCCCCGAAGTTGGGCTTGGGCGGGCCTTTAATTGAAGAACGAAGAGTGAAAACGATGCGTTTAACCTGCATTTCCGGCTTGTCGGGTCTGCCGCAGCTTACGATTCCCGCTGCGGAGGTACTGGGCTGCCCGGTCGGTATTTCGATCATTGCCGGTCCGGGACAAGATCAACGTCTGCTGGAATGGGCCACATCCTTTCTTTCAGCAATAAATTCAGAAGTAAAAGGATAAGAGCATCATTCGATATATGAACATGAAGTTACACGTATAAACAATAAAGCCTCAGGAGAAAGGGTGTCTGTTATGTTTCAACGATATGAAGGAACAGCGTGGGAGGAACGATTTTTGCCCCGTCTGACAAGCAAACAGGTTCAAGAACTGCCAAAGGATAAGGCGCTGATTATTCTCCCAGTCGGAGCTGTGGAGCAGCATGGCCCCCATCTGCCTGTATATACGGACACTTTGATTGGGGAAGCGACATTATCACAAACGCTGGAGCGGGTGCGGGCGGATAAAGAAATCTGGCTGCTGCCTCCGGTCTCGTATGGCAAAAGCAATGAACATATCGGACTTCCGGGCACGATTTCCTTATCTGCGAGCACACTGCATGCCATCATGCTGGACATTGCAGAAAGTCTGAAGGCTAGTGGTTTTCGCAAGTTACTGTTGTTTAACACCCATGGCGGCAACGCGGATTTGCTAAATACGGTATCACGAGAAATACGGATCAGAACGGGGATGATGGTTTTCTATCTCAGTCCCGGCAGTCTGAATGTGGCAGAGGATCTCCTGTCTTCCGAGGAGCTGGAATACGGTATTCATGGTGGTGATTATGAGACCTCTCTCGTGATGTCCATCAAACCGGACTGGGTGGACAAGGAGTTCCTCGTCAAAGAGCTTCCTGATATGTCCTCTTACCGCTTTCTTACATTAGAAGGGAAAATTCGTTTCGCCTGGAAGATGGCTGATATCTCCGCTACCGGCATTGCTGGTGATGCTACGACGGCCACGCCTGAGAAAGGCAGCATTATTCAGGATAGAATCTCAACGATTTTGTCAGAGGCGCTGGAGGAACTGTGTGATTTTGAAATCACCGATGTCCGCAGGACCGAACCGGTTCAACAGCCAGCAGGAAGCACCCTGTGAAGCTCGTCAGTCTGAAATACGGCGATGGCGAACAGGCCGCGATTGAACATGCGGAACAATTCTTTCTTCTGCATGAGATCAACAGGGCGGAAGGAAGCACATGGGGCACCTCCGTTATGGAGATTTTGCAGCAAGGCCAGCTAGAGGAGCTAATCCAGTGGTATCAGAAGCACGGGGATAGAGCAGTTTCATCAATACCTTTCATACCTTCAGAAGGAGCCATAGCTGCTCCGCTCTTCCGCCACCCTCGTAAAATATGGGGAATTGGCATGAATTATGTGCAAAAAGCAATCGATCTCGCATCCACTCCTCCAGAGCGTGAGCCAGTCTGCTTCATGAAGCCGGACTCAAGCCTGATCGGGCCGGAAGAGTATATCCAGCTGACGGCTCAGGATGTGAATGTGACATCAGAAGCAGAGCTTGGCATTATCATCGGCCGAACCTGCAAAAATGTGCCGGAAGAACGTGCGCAGGAGGTCATTGCAGGTTTTGCCGCAACGCTGGATATGACTAACCAGGACATTCACGCACGGAACCCGAGATTCCTGCAGCGATCCAAGGTATTCGATACATTCTTCAGTCTCGGACCACAACTAATAACACCTGATGAAATAAGTGATCTGCAGAGCCTCGTCGTTGAAACGGTGTTGAATGATGAGGTTATTCATAGCAATACGGTGTCTCGCATGATGTATCATCCATGGTTCATTGTCTCGTATTTTTCACAGATGATGACTCTCTATCCGGGTGATGTGATCATGACAGGCACACCCGGGTCCGTCCGGATTCAGCAAGGAGATGTGGCCGAGTGTAGAATCAGTGGCTTTATGACGCTTCGAAATCCGGTAGGAGAAGTCGTATAAATCATCAGTAATTTTCCTTGGGGAGTGGTAATGAGATGAACAAGTACAGACAAAAGGGAACTGTCGTTTTACTTGCAGCAATACTTTCCTTATCCACATTGCTGGCGGCTTGCGGGAATCAGCCAACGGCTGAGAATGCCTCTGCTGCAGGGGGAAGCGAGGAACTCATGGCAATTACACAGGTGACGAACTGGTTTGCACAAGCAGAGCACGGGGGTCTGTATGCGGCAAAGGAACAAGGATATTACAATGAGGCTGGTCTCGATATGACCATCCAGGCAGGTGGGCCGCAGGTGTCTCCAACACAGATTGTGGCTTCAGGCAAGGCGCAGTTCGGACTGGCAACAGCGGATCAATTGCTGGTCGCTCGTGAAGAAGGAATCCCTCTTGTTGCGATTGCAACGATATTCCAGAAAAGCCCGCAGGGACTTATGGTTCATGCCAATCAGAACATGTCCTCCCTGGCCGATTTGAACAACCGCTCCGTATACGTGGGGACAGGCTCGGTGTTTTGGGATTTTGTGAAGAGTAAATACCAATTGGGTAACGTGAAGGAATTGGCTTATACCGGTTCTTTGGCTCCTTTTGTAGCCGATGAAACGGTTGCCATTCAGGGATATGTAACCAGTGAGCCGTACGAGATGAAGCAGCAGAATGTAGACATTGATTTCCTGCTACTGGCGGATGCCGGTTATAACCCGTATTCCAATGTGCTGTTCACCACGGAGCAGTATATCCAGGATCATCCTGATATTGTGCGTGGTTATGTCGAGGCTTCGATGAAGGGCTGGGATTATTACAAAACCAATTATGATACCGTGAATGACGTCATTTTAAAGGAAAACCCTGATTTTACGAAAGAAAAGCTGAACTATGCCGCAGAAGCGCTTATCCCGTTTGTATATGAAGGTGATGCGGCGACACATGGTGTTGGCTACATGACAGAGGAACGCTGGACGGAGCTCGGAAAGCAGCTTAAGGAGATTGGGGCATTGAAAGAGGAGCCTGATGTCAGCAAAGTATTTACGGATGAGTTCTTGCCGAATTCCTAAGAGATTCCTTTAATGAGATCAGTATTACAACATACGGGAGGGGAACCGAATGAATGAACATTGGATAACCGTATTGAAAGAACGCATGGATCCGGAATTGCTGCATTGGGAGGAGGCGGCGCTTGCCAAATATTCGATGGATTATCATCACTTCTCTCCTGTGCTGGCCAGTCAGCTGCAGGGTAAGGTCGCCGAGTGCATCGCCAGTCCGCGCACCGAGGAAGAACTTGACGATCTGCTCTCCATAGCAGCAGAGCTGGGAGTTCCGCTAACCATCAGGGGGAACGGCACCGGCAACTATGGCCAATGTGTTCCGGTCACAGGCGGAATCGTCCTGAATCTGGCCAAATACAACAAGGTGCTCGAAATGGGAGAAGGCACGATGCGGATCCAGGCCGGGGCCAGACTCGGCAAAATGGAATCTACTGCCCGCAAGGCAGGTTACGAGCTGCGTACGATGCCTTCCACCTTTCAATCCGCGACGATCGGCGGTTTTTTATGCGGCGGTTTTGGCGGCATCGGTTCGATCAGCTGGGGAACGATCTGGGATGGGCTGGTACGTTCTCTAAAAATCAAGACTGTTGAGGTTCATCCCCGTACCATTGAGCTCCAGGGGGACGAAGTGCTGCCTTACCTGCATACTTACGGTACAATCGGCATTTTGTCCGAAGTGGAAATCAATCTGGCTCCCCGAGTGGAATGGATGCAATGGGCAGTGACCTTTGACCGTTTTGAACAGGCTTTTCGCTTCGGGCAGTCGGTAGCTGAGGACAATTCCTTGGTGAAACGGCTAATTTCCATCCATGAATGGCCGGTACCATCCTATTTTCTTCCGCTTGATCTCCCCGCTGACCATGCTGTCGCATTACTGGAAGTGGATACAGCCAACGAATCCCAGCTTGAACGTATCCTATCGGAGTATGGAGGGCACTTGGCTATGAAGGTCTCTGCCGAACAGTATCACAAAGGTGTAGGTGTCTCCGATTTCACATGGAATCATACAACTTTGTGGGCGCGCAAGGCAGATCCTGACTTGACTTACCTGCAGCTCAATTTTGACCCCTCCAGTGCCCTTGAGCAAATCTCATCAATGAAAAAGGAATATCCGGAAGTGATGAATCATATCGAGTTTGCCCGGCAAAACGGAAATTTGCTGATCTCCGGCTTGCCGCTGGTTCCCTTCACAACGGAGGAAAACCTGAATCAGCTGATGGAATGTTACGAGAAAAACCGCGTTATCGTCAACAATCCGCATACATGGGATTTGAAGGAAGGCGGGCGATCGTACGCCCATGATCGTTTGTGGGAAATCAAACATCGCAATGACCCGAAGGGAATTTTGAATCAGGAGAAATTAAAGCGTTCGGCAGTTAGCGGTATCTGATCAACGGGTGACGGAAGAATGGCGCAGCCTGCAGCAGTTAACGTGACATGCGGATTTTACTAGTCAATCCGTATCTACAGCAAAGGAGCGAGTTGCATGAAATTTGGAAATGTAGTCATCCGCCGAAAGGTCCCTTGCACGATGCGCGACGGCATAACGTTGTATTCAGATATATACCTGCCGGACGAGACAGGAGAATATCCTGTGCTGCTGATGCGCCAGCCCTACGGACGGTCGATTGCTTCTACCGTTACGCATGCCCACCCCGTCTGGTATGCAAGTAAGGGATATATCGTGGTAATCCAGGATGTCAGAGGGCGGGGCGAGTCGGAAGGCGAATTTAATCCGTTTGTTCAAGAAGCAGAGGACGGATTTGATACCATCGAATGGGCAGCCAGTCTGTCCGGCTCGACCGGGAACGTAGGCATGTACGGTTTCTCTTATCAAGGGCTAACACAATGGGCAGCAGCTTCCCTTCACCCTCCTGCGCTCAAGGCGATTGCACCGAGCATGTGTCCGGCAGACATGTATCATGGCTTGTTTTATCCACATGGCTCCTTCGCACTTGGCAACCATCTGCCGTGGGCTTTCCAACTGGCTCGTGACACGGCACAAAGAGCGGGTGACTTCGAAACGGCAGAGCAATGCTCACGACTCATGCGCAGCCCCGATGAGATGCTTTGGAAAATGCCATTGAATGAAAGACATCCAATTCTGGAGCAATACTTTCCCTCATTTTATGATTGGATCGATCATCAAGCGTACGATGAGTACTGGGAGCAGATGAACTGGATCAACGATATCGTAAAGGAACCCGTGCCGGCGCTTCATATTGGGGGATGGTATGACGGTTTCCTCATGGGCACGTTACAGTCGTTCGAAGCTCTGCAAGCTACGGCCACACCGGATTGCTTTCATCGGCTCATTGTCGGCCCGTGGGCCCATATTCCATGGGGGCGAAGAGCGGGCGGAATCGATCATGGCGAGCAGGCGGATGGTGATCATCATCTGGAGCAGCTGCGCTGGTTTGATTATTGGCTGAAGGGCAAGGAAGACATGGAACTGTCTGGTGAACTGCCGATCCGATATTTTGACCAATTGAGTCATGAATGGCATACGGGAGAACAGCTGCCTTCTCTATATGAGGATGGGGCCTCTCCGTCCGAATGGTTTTATCTGTCCGGGTCACAGACCCCGGCGAATGGTGCGGCAGGAGGGGGGAGACTCGAAAAGCATAAGGAAGATGTAGAGGAAGCTGTGCCGGATGTATTCGTGTACGACTCACGTCTGCCGATGCGCCTGGACTCTTACCTGCCGTCGGACCGAGCTGCCATTCAGGAACGGCAAGAAATTCTGGTATATACGGGAGGGCCGCTTGCAGAGGATATCCCGATTTTTGGGTCCCCGGAGTTATCCGTGCAGTACCAAACATTGGGAGGTCCGACGGATCTGGTAGCCATCCTCACCACCGTATCCGAGAAAGGAACGGCCCGGCTACTGAGTGTGGGTCGCACGGAAATCTGCAGTGAAGGAGCAGATGCTTCCAATGAATGGAGAACAGCGCAGATCCGGCTGCGTCCCTTGGCGGCCACCCTTCCGGCTGGCTCGTATGTCCGGCTTGAGTTGACAGGCAGCGCCTTCCCGTTATTCGCCCGGCATCCAAACGGTGTTAGAGACGAGATGAACAGCACGGGAACAGGTGGGTTGAAAATTGCTACCACAGCTGTTCGCAGTACAGAACAGGACATATCCTGTTTGAGGCTACCGGTAAAAAGATAAAAAGCGAAGCATAAATTAAAATCAATCAAAGTGAGGTTGAATGTATATGGTGAACATTCCAGGTCTGGTTGCTGGTAACTTTGAGAATTGTCCCGTCCACAAAATTTCCGCACAGGATACGAATAAGTTCATCCTGCTGTGCGACAGGGAGCAGGTTCCTTTCACTTCATTTGTGGAGATCTTCGAGGTTGGAGGCAGAACTCCATCCAATGAACACCGGGAAGCTTATGAATATTTTTATGTGTTAAAAGGGGAGGGGCTAGCCAAAGTTGGCAGCGAGTATGAGACTCCGGTCCGCCAAGGCTCGTTCATTATCATTCCACCGGGCAACCATCACGATATTATTAACACGGGCAGCACACGTCTGTATTGTCTGACGACCATGGTACCGGACGAAATGTTCTCGGATATGATCAAAGCGGGTCCGGCCACCAAGCTTGACGAGGAGGATCTGGCCGTGCTTCAGGCGCTGGCTACCGCACAATGAGTGCAGGGCTGCGTTTCATTAATGTATGCCTTCCGCACCGGAAAGACCTTGGTCTTTATGAACTAAAGGCGGAGGTTGGAAAATGGGTTAGCATCCGTCGGCAAGATGATTTCCTTGATGCATGGGAAAGCGGCGCTTCCCGTCTGATGGTCCCGCATCAGGCTGGATCGGATCTGAAACGGCTCGCAGACGCAGATTGCATCGATCTGCAGGGCGGCATGATGCTTCCTGGCCTGGTTGACTGTCATATGCATCTGGATAAGGCCTTCTCGCTTGAGCAGGTGTCGAATCGATCCGGTACACTTCATGAAGCTATTCTTAATTACAGCCAGGCTGTACAGACATTCAGCAAGGAGCAGTTAGCGGAACGCATGCTGACGGCTGCCAGAATGGCACTGAGCTACGGGACCACGACCATAAGGAGCCACCTCGACTTCCCTGTTCATTTGGGGAGAGAGGTGGCCTTTCGGACAATTGAGGCAGCCTTGGAAGTACGGGAGAAGTTGAAGGGTAATATGGCTATCCAATATGCGCTCATGGTTCCGTTCCGTGGCAATCATGAAGCTGCGGATGAGGCCATCGAGGAAGCACTGCGGATGGGAATTGATGTACTTGGCGGAGCCCCTCATCTGGCAGATGACTCTGAAGGAGAGATTAGCAGGATTTTTCGTATAGCAGAACGTTTCGGTGTACCCATTGATCTGCATGCTGATGAAAGTGATCATCCCGGAAAAAAAACCGTGCTGAGCATCGCTGAGCATACGATTCGCTACGGTTATCAGGGCAGAGTGACGGCAGATCATCTGTGCTCATTGTCCGCAATGACGGAAAAAGATGCACAGTATGTGATGGCGAAGATGAAGGAAGCCGGTCTGAACGCGGTAACGCTGCCTGCGGTGAACCTGTATCTTCAAGGACGGGAAGATCACGGCCTGGTAAGACGGGGCACAACACGCATTCGCGAGCTGCTTGCAGAAGGCATTCCGCTTGCTGCTGCCTCCGACAATATTCAAGACCCATTCCATCCGTTCGGTCGCGGGGATCTGATACAGATTGCACAAATCACATCATATGCTGCCCATATGGGCAGTGAACGGGATTTCGTACAGCTGCTGCGGATGATCACGGATATACCTGCTGGAATCACGGGCTGCGACGAGTATGGAATAGAAGAAGGGTATGAGTGCAACTTTGTTGTCACGGATGCTTCGGATGTGACGCAGCTGTTATCAGGTACAAAAATGAGTCGCTGGGTGTATGCCTCCGGCAGATGGCAGTCTGCTTTGCATACCGCTCAGGCATTCGCGTCTGAACTGGTAACATGATTAGCAACAAACAGGAATTACCCTCAGTTGAACATAGAAGAGAAAGAAGGTGGCAAGATGGTTCCACAAGTCACAGGCACACAGACGATGGTAGTCAGTCCTCACTCTTTGGCCAGCGCGGCAGGATCGCGTATTTTGCAGCAGGGAGGTAACGCCTTTGATGCCGCCGTGGCGGTGAGCGCCTGTCTTGCCGTCGTATACCCCCATATGACGGGGCTGGGAGGTGATTCCTTCTGGCTGACCTATAGCACCGAAGAGAGAAAGGTCAGGGCATATAACGCGAGTGGACGTTCGGGCAGTCGGATTACCGCGGCCTGCTTTGCCGGCGAATCAGCCATCCCGCAGCGGGGACCCCGAAGCGTCATTACCGTGCCGGGTATGGTGGACGGTTGGGATGCCATATTACAGGAATATGGCTCGAAGACGCTGGCGGAGGTGCTTGAGCCCGCGATCCGTTATGCGCTGGAAGGCTTCCCGCTATCGCCGGACCAGCATGTCAATACGGCTGAGCGTTTCGATGTGCTGGCAGCTTATCCACAGACTGCCGCCATCTATCTGCCTGGAGGCAAGGTTCCGGAGCAAGGCAGCCGCTTTGTGCAGTCTGCTTTGGGAAGCAGCCTGCTCCAGGTTGCGGATCAAGGTCGTGATGTATTTTATTCAGGCAGTGTTGGTCAGGAGATTGTTCGCTCACTTAAGGAGCAGGGAGGTCTACTGACACTGGAGGACTTTGCGAGACACAGAGGTGAATGGGTGGAGCCGATCAAAGGGAGTTACCGAGGGCTTGATCTTTATCAAGTCCCACCGAATTCACAGGGCTTTACCGGTATAATGGCGCTTCAAATTATAGAACAGTTTGATTTGGAGAATATAGAGCACGGTTCCTATGAGTACTATCACTTGCTCGTGGAGGCGCTGAAGCTGAGCTTCCGTGACCGTGATCGTTATTTGACAGACCCACAATTTTCCTCCATTCCGTTGGACCGACTGCTATCCAAATCCTATGCTGCGAAGCTGGCGGCCTGCATCGATATGGAGCGAGCTCTGCCCATGGATACCCAGCCGGTAGGTCATGATACGGCATATGCGGCAGTAGTAGACAGCGAGGGGAATGCTGTGTCATTTATCCAAAGTCTCTATTTTGAATTCGGCTCGGCTGTGGTTGGGGGAGACACCGGTATATTGCTGCAGAACCGAGGCTCATTCTTCTCCCTTGATCCGTCGCATGTGAACAGGCTGGAACCGGACAAAAGAACCTTTCATACGCTGATGCCGGCGATGGCTTGCCGTGATGGGAAGCCATATATTTTGTACGGTACCCAGGGAGGAGAAGGTCAGCCCCAGACTCAGACCGCGCTGCTGACTCGCATGGTGGACTATGGTATGACTCCCCAGACCGCTGTGCGTGAACCCCGCTGGGTGTGGGGAAGAACATGGGGAGAGGCAACACAAGAATTGAGAGTGGAGGACCGAATCGCGGCAGAAGTGCAGCAGCGTTTAAGGCTAGCCGGACACAAGGTCAACACAGTTGAAGATTTTGCTAGAGTCATGGGACATGCGCATGTCACTATGATCGATGACAATGGCTTCCTGCTCGGGGGCACAGACCCCCGCTGCGATGGTGCGGCTATCGGATGGTAAACCAGAACCAAGTGAAAGGTCTGGGTGTATGCCGCCCAGGCTTTTATTATGGCTTTAGCCAGTTGAGTGCGCGAAACGCGCGAAACAAAAACCACCTGCTATGCGGGTGGAGGGATTGAGGGTTTGACCACTAAGACCATTCCGATACAAACCCGCTCTAGGCGCGTTTTTTTCAATTTAAAGGGTCAAGTTCATGTCCTTGGTCAGGCACATGAATTTGACCCTTATAGCCGTTGACTACACAGAGAGTCTACTCCCGCTACTCTGGTGAATGGGACTGGGAAACTGCATATAACTTACGGAATACTCAGAAATTGCTCGGGTAAAATGGTTTACCAAGGCACAACTCCATTTTCATCAAAAAATCTACCGGTTGGACCATCATTATTGATTGTGGCGAGCTTAACTACACTGGAAGCTGCTTGTTCGACTGTGCGATAGCCACTATTACCATTTAAATCGGTAGCTGTAAATCCAGGGCAAACCGAGTTGATTTTAATAGGAGTATCTCTTAATTCTTTAGCAAAGAAAACAGTTAAAGCATTTACAGCCGTTTTGGAACTATTATAGGCGAGCGAATTCACATTATAAAATTCCGACGTTGGGTCTGAATTCAAAGTTAAGGAACCTAATCCGCTGGAAAGATTTACGATTCTTCCGGCAGAAGATTTTTGGAGCAAGGGAAGTAATGATTTCGTGACAGAAAATACGCCGAAAACGTTTGTCTCAAAAGTATTCTTGAGAACGGACAGTTCCAGTTCACTTGGAGAGGTGGTGCCTTCAAAAAACACGCCTGCATTATTAATCAAGATATCAAGGTATCCATATTCTTGTTCAATCCATTCTACTGCGGAGAGAACGGAGCTGGGTTTTGTGACATCAAGAACCACCGTTTTAGCTTTAATGTTCTCCGTTTCCAAGTGCATTACGGCCTCTTGTCCTTTTTCTTCGCTTCTTGCTCCTATTAAAATCTCATACCCCATGTTTCCCAATTGTCTTGCTGTCTCAAAACCAATACCCTTATTGCCACCTGTAATTAATACGATCTTGGATTTATTCATAAGATTGCCTCCCTAATCTGTTTTCTAAAACCTGTACCTACGAAAATATATTTAATTCTTATAGTTGTGACTGCCATTAAGATTCTCTCATTGTACCCATGATATATCTCCTTTCATTTTTGATATAGTTAATATAGTGGAAATGATTGAGACTTATAAGTACGCACATTTTTGTAACTTAATGAATGGAGTGACAATATGGGATATGGATTAAAAAATTATGGGGATTGCAGTGAAGAGGTTATAAAGGCTTGTCCTGTTGAAATGGTTTTACATATGATAGGAGGAAAATGGAAGGGAATCATTATCGACATTTTATCCGAAAAATCGGTCAGATTTAATGAACTTAAACGATTAATACCAGGGATTACACAACGGATGTTGACTTTACAGCTCAGGGAACTTGAGGCGGATGGAATTGTGAAGAGGATAGTAGATGACACTGTGCCACCCAAAGTAGAATACTCCCTCACTGAACAAGGAAATAAATTGTCGAGTATCATCGATTCTATAAGAGTATGGGGAAAAGAGTTTCAATCCTAAGTCTGCGATCGGGAAGTCTTGATGGATAGCCGCATCGAAAAAAAATCCTAGGCGTCTCCACTTTTCACCGCGCTGCATAGCGAGATTCGATTCAGAAGTTTTGATTCTGGGCGGACTGCAACTCTAATGTTGGAATTCCTGAATCGCTGAACCAAAAAGGCTTTTGTTTCCTAAGGGATCACCAAGCACGATTAGTTTATGGCCACACGAGAGTAGGGAATCAACACCTGATGAACCTGCGCCCAGAAAAATGGTTTGTCTCCCCAATAGAGAAGATGAGTCAAGGAATGAAGGATTGACAGGCATTATGCGGTTGTTTATTGTACTTATATGTGTAAAAATATTTTATATATAAAAATATAATGAATGAATTGGTGATGTGATTATCATGAGTACGAATGATAGAATACCGTTGTACCAACAAATTCAAGACTACATCCGCAAATTCATTGCTTCCGAAAATATGAAGCCGGGTGATCGAATACCGACAGAGAAGGAACTCATGGATCGATTTAACGTCAGCAAAATTACAGTTGTGAATGCCCTGACAGGCTTGGCTAACGAGAAATTGATTGCACGCGTCCCGGGGAAAGGAAGCTTTGTCGCGGAAGGCACAGATGCAGCAGACCCCGCATTTTCTGAATCTCCGGCAGTAAAGGGAGGCAGATCGAGTACAAGAATGATTGGGGTGATCATGCCTACGATTCACGACTACTTTGCGATTCGACTCATCGAAGGAATCGAGCAGTCACTCAATCAGGAAGGTTATCGCAGCATGATCATGCTGACGCATGGCAACATCGAGAAAGAAAAGGATGCGATCAGGGAGTTAAAGGCACTTGGAACTGAGGGGCTCTTAATCTTTCCTGTGGATGAAGGTAACTATAACGAGGAGATTCTCGGCATGAAGTTATCCGGCTTCCCTTTTTTGCTGATTGACCGATATTTGCCTGGCGTCGAAACCCATTACATTGCGGCAGATGGAAGGTTGGGCGTGAAGCTGGCAGTTGAACATCTATGGGAGCTTGGACATCGTGATATAGCGATCTGCTCGGATTCTCCATTACAAACCGTCACTGTCCAGGAACGGATTGATGGTTATATTGAAGCACTGAAGGATAAAGAAGCATTGATTAACCCTGCACATATGATTACAGATTTCAAACCGCTGTCTGTTCTGAAAGACGCCGAAGCCCATCCGTTGTACCGATATATCAGCAACAAAATGGTGACTGCTTATATATCGCTGAATGGCAGGCTGGGGGTTCAGATCTATCAAATGGCTAAGCAAGCCGGTCTTCGCATTCCCGAAGATGTATCGATTGTAAGCTTTGATGACCCCACTTCCATCGTGGAGGAATTCAGTATTTTTACACATGTAAAGCAATTTGAGAGAGAGATGGGAATCCGAGCAGGCAACCAGCTTCTAGAAGTCATTCGGAATAACCGCGAGATTACGGGCTTCAGCAAAATTCTGATTGAACCTGAACTTGTCGTTCGTCAAACGACTGGAAGATGTCCCTAATCATTATATATGAATGCTTAAATTTAAGTCTTTTCCGTAGATGTACGGAAAGGACTTTTTTATTTTATAAAAACATATTGAATATATTCTTAATATATATTATATTTTGTAAAATGGTGAATATTTACAACGACAGACCAATCCAACAGGGGCAGGGAGGTCATAGCTTTGGTTAGAGATCGGAAAGAAGAACGAACCGGATTCCAGGAATCAGCACCCTATCATCCTGATTATGATCTGCAAACGGATTTTGTCATGGTCTATGGAATGGACGATACGATGCCGCGACGTATTCAGGAATGGAAGGATAAAGGGTACGTGGTTCATTTAATGACAGGAGTAGCATGGGGGACCTATAACGACTATCTGGACGGGGAAGTAGACGGGGAAACGCACTGGGATGAAGCCCAGATGGATCGCGATGGCGAGATGATTGTACATGGGAAGGAACCTATTATTCCTTACATGGTCCCAACGGTTTCCTTTGGTAAATATATCGCTGAACGCATCCGTGCGGCTGTTGATTCTGGCGTGGAGGCGATCCATCTGGAGGAGCCTGAATTTTGGGTAAATGGGGGGTACTCTGAATCGTTTAAGAGAGAATGGCAGTTATATTACAAAGAACCCTGGAGTCCGCCTCACTCCTCACCCGATGCACAGTTTCGGGCTTCCAAATTGAAAGCGTATTTATACACATGTGTGTTAGACCGATTGTGTACCGAGATGAAAGATTACGCTCTGAAACGTTACAATCGCATCTTACGATTCTACGTTCCGACCCACAGCCTGATCAATTATACGCAGTGGCGAATTGTTAGCCCGCAGTCTCGATTGATAGAGCTTCCCTCCGTAGATGGATATATTGCACAAATCTGGACCGGGACATCACGAACACCGAACGTGTATGAAGGGGTGCGCAAAGAACGCACTTTTGAAACCGCTTACTTGGAATATGGTGTCATGCAAGAGCTTGTGCGGGGTACAGACAGACGAATGTGGTTTCTGCATGACCCTATCGAGGACAATCCGAATTATACATGGGCCGACTATAAACAGAACTACCTGAAGACCGTTGCTGCTTCCCTGCTTCATCCCGGGGTTTCCCATTACGAGGTCGCACCTTGGCCGCGAAGAATTTTCAAAGGAACTTATCCTTCCGATGAAGGCACGCATAAAGAGCGGATTCCACCTGACTATGCAACGACATTGCTGCATGTCATGCACACGCTTGGCAACATGGATCAAGACAATGTCGAAACAGAAGGTCAATCTCCCCGCATTGGTGTATTAATTGCCGACTCAGCGATGTTTCAGCGCATGAAGCCGGAGCTGGGGGCATCGAATGCTGCAAAGTATGACGGCACAGATCCGGAAGGCTTCCAAGCGGATGGCGACACGGAGCTGCTGGATTTCTCTCCATTCTATGGGCTTGCCCTGCCATTGCTTAAACACGGAATACCTGTGAGACCCGTCCAGCTTGATAATGTGAGGCGCTATCCACATTACCTAGCTCCATATCGTGTTCTGCTGTTGAGTTATGAGTACATGAAGCCGGAGCACTCCGATATCCATTATGCACTGGCCCAATGGGTACAGGATGGTGGTGCATTGATTTATGTGGGAGACGACAGCGACCCCTATCACAACATCCGGGCTTGGTGGAATGATGACCAGCGCAGGGAAAGCACGCATACCATATATCCCTCACCACGCGAGCACTTGTTTGAACAGCTAGGGCTTAAGTTAGAACAGGAAGGGCTTCACCCTGTGGGCAAAGGGGCGGTGCATTGGCTTCCTGTACATCCGGCTGCATGTGCGTCAAGTAAAGCGAGTGCAGATCAACTTCGCCAGACTGTGAAAGAAACATGGGAGAGACTACAGGATTCCAACTTCCGTTGGGAAGCCAAGCATTATTTTAAAATTAAACGTGGGCCCTACATCATAGCCTCTGTCCTGGAAGAGTCCATATCCGAAGAACCACTGGTTATCCCAGGTCCGGTGGTGGACTTGTTCGATCCTGACCTGCATGTTCGGCAAGAAGTAAGGTTGGCTCCTGGTGAGCAAGCACTGTTATACGACATTACGGCCGGAAGGCCACAGCAAGACAAGGTGGGCCTGATCTCTGCCTCTTCCAGAATTGAAGATCTGACGATAACGAATACAGGTTTTCAATGTGTAGCCAAGGGTCCGACCAACATGCAGGCCACCGCCAGATTCTATTGCCCATTTGAACCCATATCCGTTTGCAGCATAGATCAACACCAGACTGTACCTGCCGAATGGAAATGGGATTCAAAATCGAAAACCGTACTGCTGAACTATGAGCATGGCAGCAAGAACAAGGTTGAGATTCAAGTAAGGTGGGATCATGAGAATGCAAAAGCAAAAACTTGATGAACGAGAGGAGAGAACACAACTATTATGCCATATGAACCGATTAGACTCGGACATCTGAATCAAATGCTGTCCAAACTCCGTGAAGCCATATATGAGCCCATTGCCCAGTTGAATGTAAAGGCATGGGTTACCCCGGAGCCTGTTCCATTCGAGGAAAGAATGTCAGGTCAGCAAATCACTCTTTCACAGGGCGAGCATTGGGGGAAGTTATGGGATTGTGCCTGGTTTTGTTTTACAGGGAGCATTCCACCGTCCGGTAGTGACGCCAAGGCTGTTCTTCTACTGGACGTGAACGGCGAACTCTGTCTGGTGGACCACGAAGGAACGCCTGTACAGGGATTGACAACGATCAATTCAGAGTTTGAATTCACACTGGGTCTCCCTGGGAAAAGAGTTGTTGAACTGGACCATTCGTCAATAACGGTGACGGACGGGGCATTCGAGCTGTGGGCTGATGCCGGCAATAACGACTTATTTGGAAAGTATCAGGGCGGTACGGTAAAAGAAGCGATGTTGGCCATTTGTCATGAAGATATACGAAGCTTGTATTACGATACCGAAGTGCTTCTGGAGACGGCAGAACACCTTCCTGTCAACATGGCGCGCAGAGAAAGGATTCTTCAATCCCTGTATGACGCTTCCATAGTATTGACGGAATTAACGCCTGACCGCATACATCGCGCCAAGTTATTATTGAACGAACCATTATCACGTCGTGGCGGCGATCCTGTGCTGAACATAAGTGCGGTTGGGCATGCACATATTGATTTGGCCTGGTTATGGCCGATCCGTGAGACGATCCGAAAAGGCGCAAGAACATTCTCCACGGTGCTTCGCATGATGGAGCGTTATCCCGATTATGTGTTCGGAGCGAGTCAGCCTCAGCTATACGATTGGATGAAGCAGCACTATCCCAAGATGTATGACCAGATCAAGGAACGGGTGCAGGAAGGCAGATGGGAACCGCAAGGAGCCATGTGGGTGGAATCGGATACCAATGTGCCAGGCGGTGAATCTCTTGTACGCCAGATTCTGTATGGCAAACGTTATTTCCAACAGGAATTTGGAATGGAGATGAAGTCGCTGTGGATGCCAGATGTATTTGGCTACTCCGCAAGCTTGCCGCAGTTGTTGAAAAAATCCGGTGTAGATTACATGATGACCCAGAAGCTCTCCTGGAGTGAGTACAACCGCCATCCTCACCATTCCTTTCTGTGGGAAGGGATCGACGGTTCCTCGGTGTTAACACATATGCCACCTGAGGATACGTACAACAGTCCGGCCGCCCCACGTTCCATTGCCAAAGCAGAGCGGGAGTATCTGGACAGAAATGTTTCCAGCCACGCATTGATGCTCTTCGGCATTGGAGACGGCGGCGGCGGGCCAGGAGAAGAGCATTTGGAACGGTTGGAGCGGGAGAAGAACCTGCTCGGTCTGGCACCTGTTGTGCAGGAACCTTCCTGGAAATTTTTTGAACGATTGAATGAAGAAAGAGAGCGATTCCAGACCTGGCGTGGGGAGTTGTATCTCGAAAAGCACCAAGGAACCCTGACCAGTCAGGCACGGAGCAAGTGGTATAACCGCAAGATGGAGAAAGCTCTGCGCGAGCTGGAATTTGCTGCTGTACTGGCTGCCCGCATAGGCAAGTCTTATCCGGCCGAAACATTGGAGACGATCTGGAAGGAAGTGCTTCTGTACCAGTTCCATGATATCCTCCCCGGATCTTCGATTAATCGAGTATATGATGAGTCGTTAATACGGTATGAAGCATTGCTCCAGCAGACGGAAGGCATGATCACCGAAACCTACAGCTATATTACAGATTATATCTCTTCCCAAAAGGAAAACTCCAATTCAACTGCGGTATTCAACTCACTACCGTGGGAACGTCAGGAGTGGCTGCACCTCCATGGACGATGGCATAAGGTGCAGGTTCCATCCATGGGCTACACCGTGGTATCTAATCATGAAGATCAGGAGGTCATGGGGGAGATCGCAACTGGTATTGAAACGGATATTGCTGCGCTGGAAACAGATTTCCGTGAAACAGCCAAGGAGTACAGTATGGAGAATGACATTCTCATCGTGAAATTTGACCCCAATGGCGGCATTACCTCAATCCTGGAAAAGCTGGAGGCACGTGAAGTTATCCTGCAAGGACAGCGGGGGAACGATCTTCGTGTATATCATGACGAAGGCGATGCCTGGGATTTCCGCCATGAGTATTCAGCGCAAGTGGGGATGCCATTAATTCTGAATGATATCTGTGAGCTTCGGGATGGTCCGAAAGTTGGGCTGGTTTTTGATTACAGCTACGGAGAATCGTCTCTAACCCAAACCGTTATTTTAACGGAGGGCAGTCGGCGTATTGATTTTGAGACGATCGTGGATTGGCGGGAAAATGGTAAAATGTTACGCACTTCGTTCCCGGTGCAGATTCGTACCGATCAGGTACACTGTGAAATCCAGTTTGGCAGCCTGAGCAGGCCGACTCACCGCAATACGATGTGGGACTTTGCCAAGGATGAGATTTGCGCTCACCAATGGGTGGATATATCAGAACCGGATTACGGAGTCGCCTTACTCAACGATTGCAAATACGGGCATCGAGCCATTAACAATGTGCTTGACCTTCATTTGCTGCGCAGCAGTTCGTACCCGGATCCGGTGGCGGATCGTGCAGAGCACCAATTCACCTATTCGTTATATCCGCATCAGGGGAACCATGTTCAGGCTGAAATCTATCGAAGAGGCAATGAGCTCAATATTCCGCTGCGCCTGAGTTCCTTGCCTGCACCTTCAATGGATGTCGAAGAGGAAAAGCTGCCTTACACGAAAACATTCCTGCAGCCAGATCATCCGCACATCATGGTGGAGTCCATCAAAAAAGCCGAGGACAGCAATGACATTATTGTCCGTCTGTATGAGACCTCGGGAACCCAGGTTAAAACGAAACTGTCTATCGGATGGGATACTGCTGAAGTTTGGGCGGTTGATCTCATGGAAAATAACATTTCATCGCTGGAGCTTCAGGATCAATCTGACGTAGTTGTATCCTTCACACCATTCGAGATCATCTCGCTGCGATTGAAAGGTTAGTTTAAGAGAAAGGAGCGTTGGGAATGTGATTAAGAACAGTGTGTTAATGAAGCGAATCTGGAAGCATAAACTCTTTTACTTGTTCATGTTACCTGGCATTATCTGGTTTTTCTTATTCTCCTATGTTCCCTTATATGGAATCCAGGTTGCCTTCAGGGACTATACCTTCGTTGGCGGTTTTACCGGAAGCCCTTGGGCAGGTTTCAAGTACTTTCAACAGTTCTTTAACTACTATCAATCTGGTGATATCATCCGCAACACAGTGATCATCAGTCTCATGAAGCTGTTAATCGGCTTTCCGATGCCAATCATTCTCGCCATTCTTTTAAACGAAATCCGCATGATCAGGTTCAAGAAAACCGTTCAGACACTTTCCTATTTACCCTACTTTGTATCCTGGATTGTGGTTGTCACCCTGATGCAGAGATTGCTCACGCCATACGGTGGACCAGTGAATGATTTGCTGGGGTCGTTCGGAACTGATCCAATCCAATTCCTGAACAATCCCACCTGGTTCTATCAGATGATTGTTGGATCGGATATTTGGAAGAACATCGGCTGGAACTCCATCATATTCATGGCTGCGATTGCCGGAATTGACCAGCAGCAATATGAAGCTGCCAAGATCGATGGTGCAGGGCGTTTCCAACAGGTGTGGCATGTGACCCTGCCGGGTATCCGTAATGTCGCCATTATATTATTTATTCTCGCCGTGGGTAACTTGATGAGCGCGGGTTATGAGCAGCTACTTCTTCTGAATGGACCTGCGACCGCTGGCATGGGCAGTGTACTCGACGTGCACGCCATTAACTCGGGTATCCGGGAAGGGCGTCTGAGTTACGCGGCAGCTGTGGGGCTGTTCCAGAGTGTAATTGGGCTTATTTTGGTGCTAACGGTCAACCGGATTGCCCGCAAAGTCAGTGATGTATCCCTGTTCTAAGGAGGTGATGTGATGACACGCAAATGGTCCTTATTCTCAGTTATAAACTATACCATTCTCGCTTTGGTCGGATTCTCCATGATCTACCCGTTTATTTACATCCTGGCGTACTCGCTGAATGACGGCAAAGATTCCATGCAGGGCGCGATCTATTTCCTTCCACGACAATTTACATTGGAGAACTATGCCCAGGTATTTGATAATGCACGCATCTGGAAGGCGTACCAGATCACCATCATGCGAACCGTGCTGGGTACGTTCCTTCATGTGATTCTGTGTACATTGATGGCTTACGCGCTCTCGAAGAAATCATTGCCGGGCCGTGCATTTTTCACCTTTTACATCTTTTTGCCTACGATTTTCAGTGCCGGATTCATCCCGTTCTTCATTACGCTTCAGAAGCTACATCTGATCAATACCTTCTGGGTGTACGTCTTGACGCTGTTATTCAACTTCATGCATATCATCATTATCCGGACCTTTCTGCAAGGAATTCCCGAAGAGCTGGAGGAATCAGCCCACATTGACGGGTACGGGGATTTTCAAATCTTCATTCGCATCATTCTGCCTCTCTCGGGACCCGTACTGGCAACCATCTCCCTCTTCATTGGGGTCGCCCACTGGAATGACTGGTTCTCGGGTGCCTACTATGTATCCAACAAGGATCTGATTCCGGTGCAAACCCTCTTGCAGGAGATGCTGACCGAAGCGGAGTCGCTGTCCAATTCGATGCAGCGCGCAGCACAACAGGGCGGGCAGACGATTGGCAGTTCAGGCGGAGCGGGTGCGACACCCGAATCCCTGCGTATGGCTTTGCTTGTCATTACCGTCTTCCCGATCCTGTGTATCTACCCGTTCCTGCAACGATATTTCGTAAAAGGAGTGATGATCGGTTCGGTGAAAGGTTAGGTGATCCTAACCTGGAATTTGCTGAGTTTTATCAGGCTTGACCCAGATCATTCATCATCATATTTCAGGAGGCGATTGGTTTGAACCGAATTTGGTCGAAAGGCGTATCCGTATTACTCGTGTCCATCTTGGTTGGAGGATCGTTGAGCGGATGCACGGATTCATCAGGAAACGGGAATAGCGGAGAAGCAGCTGATGGTTCATACAAGCTCAAAATATTGCACAACTGGAACGGTTCAGGTGGTTCGGACAACGGAATAACGCCTGTGGAAGAAGTCATCAAGGAGAAGACTGGCGTCACGCTGGATTGGGAGTATACCAAAGGCAGTGAGACCGAGAAGGTAAACCATATATTTGCCACGCAGGATCTGCCGGATATCTATACCGGACCCGCATGGGGAGGTGAGCTGGATGGCATTATCAAGGCGGCCAAAGAAGGGCAGCTCGTCGATATTTCCGACAAATTGGGGGACTATCCTAACCTCGCGAAATCCATTGCTGAAGAAAATGTACCCCCAGCGCTCTACGAAAAAGCGATTAATGCCTATGACGGCAAAAAATATCTACTCCTGCAAAACCAGCCTGCCCAGAATGAAGATGGCATGGATTGGCTGTACGGCTTCTATGTTCGCAAGGATATCGCGGATAAGGTGGGTATAGACCCTCAATCGGTCGTGACAAAGGAGGAATTCTATAACTTCCTCAAAGCAATCAAGGATGCCAATCTGCAAGAGAACGGGCAGCCGGTCTTTCCACTGGGTGGCTTCAGCAACGGCTGGTCCGTCGGCATCGGCAATACCATGTTCAATTCGGGTGGCAGTTATGTTGACAAAGGTGACGGAACGGTAGAGCATAACTTTTTCACCAAAGGTTATGAAGAATACACCCTGTTCTATCGGAAACTGGTTGAAGAAGGGTTAATGGACCCGGAAGCATTCACCCAGACTGACCCGATCGCCAAGGAGAAAATCAATCAGGGCCGCATCGCCATTCTGGCCGCACACTATCCGGCCATTCTGGATGCCTCCAAAGAGTATGTTACTTCACACCCTGGAAGCGATTACATCCCGATCGGCCCTTTAGAGCGTGCAGATGTTGAAACGAATCGCCCTGCGGATCTGGGCATTCAGGGCAACAACGTAACAGTGATCACCAAAAACTGCAAGGGCGCATGTGTAGATGCGGCGCTGAAGTTCCTCGATTACATGGCTTCCGATGAAGGATTTATGCTGGCAAGATACGGAGTGCAGGGCGTTCATTGGGATATGAAGGAGGGTAAACCTGTTGCCAAAAAGGAGTGGTTCGATAAATTTACGGCAGATCAATCGGGTAAAGTTCGCAAGAACGAAGGCATTTCCATTGGTTTGGAATCCATCACGGGGCCTGATCGAATCAATTCGGTCGCAGGCGGAGATATCTGGGCCGATCAGAAACGGCTGGATGCGATGGAACAAGCCAGAAAAATTCTGCGTCCTAATGGCATTCATGTCATTACAGCCTATAACCCGGGCGATGTGATGACCAAAGCACCGGAATGGGAGATGCTGAAGCCTTCCATGGATCGGATGGGTGATGCCTGGAAGGAAGCCATCTTTGCGAAATCGGATGAAGCGGCGTTGGGCATTATCAACGAGCTTCGCGAGCAGCTTCGGAAGACCGGATATGATCAAGCCATGCAGTTTACGAACGAAAACTTGAAAGGAAAAGACGTAGTTACCGTTCAGATGCCGAACTGATCACCCCCCATATTCTTAATTTTAATTTGAAGGAGTTGCATTCATATGACGACTGAGTTCAGACCACCTGCCGTACCTCTGGTTACTGTGGACCCTTATTTTAGCGTATGGTCAGCCGCGGACCATCTGTATGAAGATCATACCCGGCATTGGACGAACAAAACGAATGGCATGGTGGGCTTGGCGGTGATCGATGGAAAGCTTCGACGATTTATGGGGAAAGTGGGATCGGAGGAGCGTACAGCTGTCCAGGAACCTGGAGTGCTGGTGCAGACCAACCTGACTGTCCAGCCTGTAACGACTCGATATACGTTTCAAGGGGAAGGAATTGAACTTCATGTTCAGTTCCATACACCTTTATTGCTGGATGATCTGGACCTGTTATCCAGGCCGGTGACGTATTTGACTTTTCAGGCCAAATCCATCGATGGGGCATCCCATCAAGTCAAAATATATTTTGATGTGACAGGTGAATGGTGTGTAAACACATCCGATCAACACATTACATGGGAACGCCATGTGATTGAGGGGCAATGGAATGTCATGTCCATGGGCACTGTGGATCAGCCCGTATTACAGCTTGCCGGTGATGATACACGAATCGATTGGGGATATATGGTTCTGGCTGTTCCCCAATCTTCCGATATCCAGACGGCCATTCATTCAGTAACAGGCCGTGAGCAGTATGCACGCACTGGACAATTGCCTATTGAAGATGATCATCCTCAGCCGCGAGCTGTATCGGACAACATGCCGGTTATGGCCGCCGAGATCGATCTGGGGGCTGTCCGGGACGAACCGATATCCGAATTTCTCATGCTTGCGTATGACGATATCCATGCGATTGAATATTTTCAACAGCCTTTACATGCCTATTGGAAAAGAAATGGATTAACGTTTCATGAAATGCTATTACTGGCAGCTCAACAATACGAAGAGATTCAGCAGCGCTGTGACAGCTTTAATCTTGAACTCATGGCAGAGAGTCAGGCCGCAGGCGGTGAGAAATACCGGGATATTGTGGCGCTAACCTACAGACAGGCGATTGCAGCGCATAAGCTGGTTGCCGATGAGGAGGGGAATGTTTTATTTTTCTCCAAAGAGAATTTCAGCAACGGATGTATCGCTACGGTGGATGTCAGTTACCCTTCGATCCCATTATTCCTGAGATACAACCCTGAACTGATCAAGGGCATGATGCGTCCAATTTACAAGTATGCGATGAGCCCGGATTGGACGTTTGATTTTGCTCCTCATGATGTAGGAACCTACCCTAGGGCCAACGGTCAGGTGTACGGTGAGAATAAGCTGGAATACCAGATGCCGATTGAGGAATGCGGCAATATGCTGCTGATGGCTGCGGCGGTCAGCAAATATGAGGGAGATATCGAATTTGCTCGGCAGCATTGGGAACCTCTTACGCGATGGGCAGATTATTTGCTGCACAATGGACTCGATCCTGTAAACCAGCTGTGCACGGATGACTTCGCGGGGCATCTGGCGCACAATACCAATTTATCGATCAAGGCCATATTGGGTATTGCTGCGTATTCCTACCTGTGTGAAAAGCTCGGTTTGCAGGAAGGGGCGAAGTACCTGGAGGAAGCTCGGAACATGGCTCAGGAGTGGGTGTCCATGGCAGATGCCGGGGACCATTATAAGCTGACGTTTGACAGTCCAACCGAGTCATGGAGCATGAAGTACAATCTGGTGTGGGATCATCTGCTCGACCTGCACCTGTTCCCGAAAGAGATCGCCGCCAAAGAACTTGAATATTACATGCACAAACAAAACCGCTATGGCTTGCCGCTGGATAGCCGTGAAACGTATACCAAATCCGATTGGCTGGTATGGTGTGCCTCCATGAGTTCAACGAAAGCGCAGTTTGAGTCTTTCATTTCACCGCTGTGGGATTTCATGAACGAAACCTCATCTCGTGTTCCCGTAACGGATTGGTATGACACGATCACCGCTAAGCAGATGAATTTTCAGAATCGTTCTGTGGTCGGCGGCTTCTTTATCCAATTACTCATGAGACAGTCTACAGACTAATGGGTGTGAAGGCAGGTAGTGAATATGAAGGCAGGCACAGAGGAAATCTGTGATCATTTACATCAGCTCAAGCAGCAATTTGCGAATCCGGATGCAACGTATCGTCCGCAGCCTTTCTGGTTTCTGAATCATGCGCTGGAGAAGACCGAACTGGAGCGTCAGATTCAATCCATGTATGAAGCGGGTGTCGGCTGTGTGGTTCTGCATGCCCGGCACGGAATGCTAATCCCATATCTCTCGCCGGAATTTATGGATGTGCTGGAGTTTTGCACAGCAGAATGCAAGAAACGGAATATGGTCGTCTGGCTGTACGATGAGGAGAATTGGCCGAGCGGAACCTTGGGCGGCAGACTGACACGGGAACAACCGGAATATCGCATGCGTTATTTGAGAATAGAGGAAAAGCGATATGTGCGAGATGCGCCGCAGGAAAGCTTGAAGCTGGATTTTGCCTACCATGATCACAATGAGCTGATTGCCATCCTGGCCTATCGCGCGGTTAACCGCAATGGAGAGTGGTTGCTTCATGATGAACCGGAAAATATCACGCATTATTGGGGAGAGGAGTGGAGTCCGGGTCACGCCCGTGATTCTTATATTGTTCTCGCCTGCTGGTCATGTGAGATTGCCGAGGGAATCACCTTCGCTAAAGGGTATTACCTGGATACATTGAATCCGGAAGCGGTTCAGTCTTTCATTCGGATGTCTTATGAACCGTTTCTGGCATTAAAGCCCTATTACGGATCAACCATTCAAGGGGTGTTTACTGACGAGCCGGGTCTTATGATTCACGATGGCTTCTTCGGGGTGGAGGCCATCCGTACCGCCGTTCATGACGTGGATGCTACGTTGCCCGGCCTCGTCTTCGCTTGGACCGAGGGAATGGCTGAACGATATCAGCAAGAGAACGGGTATGATCTAATCCCGCGGTTGGGGGCATTGTTGTATCCCATGGCAGACGGCAGCCGATCCGCAAGACAGCAATATTATGATACGATCACCCGCTGGTACGTGGATGGATATCATGCAGCGATTCGTACATGGTGTGAACAATCCGGTCTGCTCTATATCGGTCATACGCTGGAGGAGCCTGTCTGGGGGCAGGCTCGATCTCAAGGCAATCAGACCCGGGTATTGCAGCAATTCCACTATGCAGGCGTGGATTATCTCACTCCCGGCATCGGGTCAAAGGCGAATCCGCATCGCATTGTGTCCGTCAAGACGGCGGCTTCTGTCGCGCAGCTGAACAGGAAGGAACGGGTGATCTGTGAAGCCTTTGGTGCAAGTGGTCATGGTTATTCCATGCGCCAGCGGCGACTTGATGCCAATTTTATGGCTTTCTTGGGAGTTAATCTGTTTATTCCGCATGCATTCTATTATTCGTTTGCCGGGTATCGGAAGACCGACTTTCCACCGACTGAATTCAAACATGCACCCCATTGGCTGCATTATCGTGCTTTTGCCGATTATATAGGGCGATTGAGTCTGCTTGGAGCAAAAGGAAAACGAACGCCAGAAGTTCTGCTGTTATCGCCTATCCATACGGTATATGAAACCATGTTCACATCAGGCGAAGCAAACATGCAGCCTTCATCAGATGTGCTGTTCTCTCTTTTGTCAGATCGCTTGCTGCGATCATCTATCGACTACGACTATGTGGATGAATGCCAGCTTCGCGAAGCGCTCCTTGTTGAAGGAGAGGGTTTGCAATTTGATGGCCATGGCCATGGATATTCGATCCTCGTTATGCCGGAGATAGAGGTGATGTCAAGGGATGTTGCAGCCAGGCTTGTATCCTTTGTTAACCAGGGCGGCACGTTAATTGCGATAGGTACGATTCCGCAGCATAGTGAATCTTTGCGGCATGATCCGGTGTTGTTGAAGGATATCCAGCAGCTGTTTGGTTCCGATCCGCCGCACGGAAAATTACGTGCTGTTGGCAAGGGGCACACAGCCTCTTTTATTCCATGGATGACGCTGTTCATCAAGGCGGTCAGAGTCAGCGTCTGGATCAACTCGAAGCGTTTTGTATTCAATTCGGGGAGTTGATCAGAGAACCACCGGTAATACGATGGGATTGGATTGAAGGTCAGTCTGACGATTTGATTAGCGTCGAACGCAGAATTGGAAATCTGGTGTATGTATGGCTGATGAATTGGTCGGAGCACCCCGTGACCATTAAGCTCATTTGCGATGAAAAGAAAGGTGGCTTGGAAGAGTGGGAGTTGGAGAGTGGAACTGTATGCAGCATTGACGCTGAATCGTTCCTTTCATTCGTACCCGGAGAGCTGCGTGTGCTGTCGGTAAGCCCCCAAGAGAGCTCCTCTTTTCCGCAAGAACGTACAGATCATGCGGAGTATACAGAGCAAGCGTGCCTAGGAGATAAATCTTTTTCCACGAATGTGGTAGAGGTCATTCTAGATGAGCAGTGGGGGTTCAGGACCGCAGGCCCCAACGTTTTTCTGCTAGATCAATGGCATGTTACGTTGAATGACCGACATTCCAGGATGAACGCGACCATGCCCGGGCAAGTAAATACGTATCGCACGACGTTTGGCATGACGCCAAAATTGATTGAACGGCTTCAATCCCGGTATGCTTCGGATCGTTCCGGTAAGGCGGGAGAAGATTCATGGGGCAGGATGGAATTGCTTCTGGATGATGTAGATCAGAACATTCCATCCCATATCGGATTTTTGCAGCGTAGGCGTAATCTGGAAATATTCGTTAATGGGGTACGACAGAAAGCGTTAAGACGCTCTTCGTGGCAGGATGGTGATGTTGACAGTGTAGATATCACTCCACATTTGTTGGCTGGCGAGAATGAGCTGGAAATTCTGACGGTTTCGTTATTGGAACCGATGCCTGCTATTTCATTCCCAGCATTTCTGATTGGTCCGTTCGCGATAGAAAACGATACGACGTTAAATACCGATGTGGAACAATCGGGTGGATGTTGGAATACTGCTGGCTATCCTTATTATTCAGGTACGGGTGTCTACTCGCAGCAGGTGGATCTGTCTAACGTAAACTTAGCTGCAAATGAGGAGCTATGGCTGGAAGCCGAAGATATAAGGGAGACAGCAAGCCTATATGTGAATGATATTGAAGCAGGTATTCGTTTATGGCCGCCTTACCAATGGAACATAACGCCATATATTCAAGAAGGAATGAATGAAATGAACTTACATGCCGCAAATACACTGGAGAATTTGTATGGAAAATCAGCGCTGACATCAGGAATTAATGGACAGGTGAGGTTGATCCGACGAACGCGAAGAACATCACAGACGCAACATCACAACAAATCATAAAAACATTAAAAGGAGATATGAACTTTATGATTCGTAAATTAACTGTTTTGTGTGTTGCCCTGGTCTGTACAACCGTGTTATCGGCTAGTGCATTTGCTGCCACAGATGAGTTGAAGCATACCAACTCTTTGAAGTGGCCTCAAAATCAAGCACTGCCAACTTTCAATAAAGTAGAACGTTTGGATGTGGCGAATGTATATGAGGAATCTGGCGATATCAAATTGCTTTTGACGACGCTTGAAGGGGTAATCAATCGAGAAAAGCCGCGAATCTACATTCAACAGAATAAAGTAGACCCTTGGCTGCAGGACTTGAACGTCCCTTATAAGCAGCATGACAACGTAATGGATGTTCTCAAGAAATATGCGAAAGAGATCAAAGGCATTATCGTATATGATCCGCAGCTGCCGGACTCCATTAATGTGGCAACGACACTTGCCGGACTCAAAAAAGCTGTTGTTGCCAGTCCTGAACTGGCTCAACAATTGACTGCTGCACCGTATCACCTGTCGGTAATCGAAGACTTGCAGGACAAGTTCAAGAATCGTATGGATGCATACAACTGGCAGTATGAGCATCTCTGGAACCAGACGACTCAACGAATGTTGGTCGGATTGAGTCCAGACACCTCTATCCCGATTCCATCCGGAAATTTTGATTCATTCCAAACGGTTGGAGTCGAGAAGGAACAGATTCGTGATGCAAGTAACAGGAAGACCTATGACTATGACTTGTCATCCTATTTGGGAAAAGAAGCGGTCTACCTCCGCTTTAATGATGCCTTTCCTCAGGATGGCTGGGGACCTGCCGTTCATCAAGTGACGGTGAAAGCAGATGGACAGATTATTGCGGATTTCAAAACGGGTTCTTCTGAGGAAGAAGCATTTCTCTATGACCGACATAACTCCAAATTTTTGCCTGGAAGCGATCACCGCTTCGCAGATAATGGAAACTACTTTGTATACGAATTTAAGCCTGCAGCGGACACAAAGCAACTAACCGTATCGATCGAGATGTGGAACCAATACAAGGTATCTGCGAGCAATGTTCAACCACTCTCGTCTGAAGAAAAGGAACCTTATGGCTATCTCCGCGATTATGCTGTAGCGAACAAAGCCATGGTGTTCTGGTTGTCTACCAGTGTGCCAGAGGAAAAGGCGCTATTTGAGAAGATTCTGTCCGATGTAAAACCAGGGACACCTTATCTGGGTTGGTTCGACAATGATTTTGAAGGCGAAGTTGCTGGCATAGAACTCACATCTCGTCATGGTGTCTATGTTGTTCCTTCCGACTGGTTCCATAACATGACCGTATTTTCAGGAACAAACGTAAAACAACAGCCTGCTCCCAAACCGGTAAAACCCAAGCTGGAGAACAAAATCTATGTAACCTATACCTTTGGCGAAGGTGACAACCTGCAATACGATCAGAATCATATGCGCAACCTGTGGGCTGATCCCGCTCGGGGTAAAGTGCCTATCAACTGGACTTCCAGTCCGTTACTCTACGATGCAGCGCCTGCCATTCTAAACTATTACCGTTCAACGGCGACGCCAAATGATCAGCTAGTTGCAGGCCCATCCGGAGTGGGTTACTTCAATCCAAATGTCTGGCCAACAGACACATTCCCGGAGTATCTGAAACAAACCTTCTCTTATCTGAAGAAAACAAACATGTCGTACCCTTTTGTGCTCAATCGTGAACTTGGAAAAGACGTTCCGCTGAGTGATTCAATTGCAGCGGCGTATGAGAAGAACTATAAACTTCCAGGCCTGTTCCTCGCAGGCGAGGACAAAGCCAATGTTCAAATCATGAATGGTAGCTTTCCGGTTTCCATTCTACGAGGCATCTCAACGGTGCAGGATGGTAAAGATATTCTGAATCGTACCAAGACCGAATGGGATGGCAAATCTCCAACGTTTATTTCGGTTGGGATTAATGCATGGAGCATGACCCCATCGGATGTGCTTGCGATTACGGAATCTCTTGGAGCCGAGTTCCAGGTGGTTAAGGCGGACGAATATTTCTCGCTGATCCGAAAAGCGTACGGCTTGTCCAAGTAAGATGTCAAGGTGAGCTTAAAGATCTTTGGGCCATCTTCAAAGCAATCGGAAGCTCGACTCTCGCAAAGCGATTTATAGATATTCAAATATCACTCGACCAATAAAAGACCTGCCGGATCCTTGCGAATCAGGCGGGTCTTTTGCTTGTTAATACGTTTATTATAGTAGAGTTAATGAATGGATTATTTTGGATGACAACACGGAGGGATCTTTATGAAGCAAAATAATTACGATGAAGCCGAATTTTTCGGAATTTACATTGTTTTGCCCGTTAATCCATTCAACTAATGGAATAAGAAGTTCTTGTACTAGTAAGTATATGGTACATTAAATGTAACCAAGTTAAAGGGGTTGATAAGGTTGAGTTTATCAAATAAATTTGTGTCTGTATCTGGGTTTTGGGTGATGAGTAAATAAGATTAAAGGGAGAATTATATATGATAAAAATTGATGTAGATTTAGTTTCAAAGTTAATAAATAGCCAATTTCCAGAGTGGACTAATTTTGAAATTAAGTCTGTTAAAAAAAGTGGCAATGATAATAAAACTTTTCACTTAGGCAACAGCATGAGCGTTAGGTTACCAAGTGATGAAGCCTATGTACCCCAAGTTGAAAAAGAACAAAAATGGTTACCCATTTTAGCCAGGCATCTTTCTACACAAATATCTGAACCATTAGCTAAAGGAGAACCAAGTGAGGATTACCCGCACCCTTGGTCAGTCAACAAATGGTTGGATGGAGAGACGTTAACTTTAGAAAATATAGATGATTCAAATCAATTTGCAAATGATTTGGGGGGATTCTTAGTTGAATTACAATCTATTGACGCCAGTGAAGGTCCCTTAGCTGGCGAACATAATTTTTATAGAGGCGGAGATATTGCTGTATACGATTATGAGTGTAGAGATGCCATTAATAATAATGTAAATACTTTTAATAAACACCTATTGGAAGAAATCTGGGAATTGGCATTAACTTCAAAGTGGGCTGCTGGACCAGTTTGGGTCCACGGTGACATAGCCCCAGGAAATATATTAATTAAAAATGGTAAATTGTGTGCGGTTATCGATTTTGGAATATTGGGGGTGGGAGACCCTTCTTGTGATGCTGCAATGGCATGGACTTTTTTTGATGATGGTAGCAGAAAGACATTTAAGAATGCATTGAATTTTGATGCAGAAACTTGGAATAGAGCAAGAGGTTGGGCTTTATGGAAGGCTTTAATAACCTACAACTATAATAAACAATCTAACAAAGCAGTTGCAGATGAACAACGTAATATTATAGAAGTAATCATTAATGATTACGAAAGTGAGAGATAAAGGCATTAAAATAGTATTTTTAATTGCACTGAAGGGTGCGTTAGCGGAGCTGTGAGTAGATGTGGAATGGTTGAGGGCCTTTTTTTTTATAATGCCTTGTCAAAATAGATGCACCTGAATAATCTATCTCATACCACAAAGGAGGAGATGGAAGCATGAGTGAAGTAGGTTATGGTAATGTAGGAGGAGTAAGTGGAGGATATGGTAGTTTTACGTCCATTGGTGCAATACTCGTACTCTTTATTTTATTGGTTATTATCTCTAAAGCTTTCTTAGTGTAATAGCTCACTTCTTACTTTTCCCGCCAGCTTTGCTGGCGTTTTTTTATTTGCTCAAAGATGATTAAATAAATTAGAATGTACTAAGGTTGAAATGTAATCAAGAACTTTCAGAAGGAACTTTAACGGTACATGTTCTTGTTGTCGGTAGACAAGAACATTGTTCCATTCAAAGTCGCTATTCTTGTCCCAAGCTGAGGACAAGAACTTGTACCGATTACCGAAATGGACAAGAACATAGTCCGATTTCCGATTAGATTATTATCTAAATAGTTAAATGATGGAAATCATATTGTGTAAATAAAGCGAGTTTACATAAAAAGTGCAGGATATCATTGTGTTCCTATGAAAAATTAAATGTTTTGACCACCAGATATCTCGATTCTCTGTGCATTCACCCAGCGATTGTCAGGATCGAGTAGGCTGGCAACTGCAGGACCAATGTCGTCAGGTACACCCACACGACCAAGAGGAACCATCGAAGCAAACGCATCATTATAAGATGGCGTATCACGTACAGCGCCGCCTAAAAAATCAGTTTCGATTGCACCAGGGGCAATCGTATTAACAGTTATACCGCGGTGGCCGAGCTCTTTTGCCATATAGATGCTTAGAATTTCTACTGCACCCTTAGCTGCCGAATAAGCAGAGAATCCGGGATAAGAAACACGAGTAAGACCCGTTGAGAAGTTAACGATACGACCACCATCTGCAAGAAGCGGCAGTAACGCTTGAGTTAAGAAAAACACGCCCTTTACGTGTACATTGAACAAACTATCGAATTGGACCTCTGTTGTTTCGGTAAAGCTGATCATTTCTCCATGACCTGCATTATTCACCAGATGATTGAAAGTGGCGCTGCCCCAATTCGTGTCTAAAACAGAACCAACCGTTTCAGTAAAGTTAGCGAAGCTGGATGTGTTTTCTATATCAAGTTGTAGAGCGATCGCTTTTCGTCCTAGAGCTTCGATCTCAGCAACGACTGATTTTGCTTCTTCAGCTTGGCTACGATAGGTCAAAATGACATCACCACCATGTCGTGCAATGTTAATGGCAGTATTACGACCAATTCCTCGACTACCGCCAGTGACGATTGAAATAGTGGTCTGTGTAGCTTCATGTACAAAATGTTTCTTTTTCATCTGCATGCATCCCCTCAAAATTTTTTTTAATTCACCTTGCTATCATAGTCTGTAAAGTTCACTTCAAGTCAAAGGTTTTTTTTGAATAATAAAAGCTTTATAATAAAACCTGATTTAATCATAAATTTCTTCATTTTCCACATAAAATTAGAGGGTCTAATTAGTAAAGTTGAAGAATTCTTTTTAAAGTGTACTTTAATAGGAGGCGACGGAAGTAATTATGTTGACTATAAAAGAAGTTACTGAAATAACGGAAATAGCTGCACACACCCTCCGTTATTACGAAAAAGAGGGATTGCTCCCACATGTTAAAAGAAACAAAAATGGAAAGCGTTTATACGATGAAGAAGATCTAAGTTGGATACACTTTGTTACAGCACTTCGGGCTACAGGAATGCCTATTGCCCAAATTCAGAAATACGTTTACTTATACAAGGAAGGGGACTCCACAATTTCAGAACGAAAATTGATGATGCTCAATCATAAAAAAGAAATAGAGCAGAGTATAAGGGATCTCTATTTTAACTTGGATAAGATAAATTATAAGCTTGCTCTATATGATGTTTTAGAATCTCAAATTGAACGAACTAGTATTAAAATTTAGGATTAACATAAGAATTAGCGGTAGATATCGCTCTTACAAAGTTCTGCGTGGTAACCAAATATGATGGTTAAATTTAAACTTCATTTTTTAAGTGCGCACTTCAGAGACGCCCCTTCAAAAAGGGCGTTTTTTCGATATGGCTTTTGCCAGTTGAGTGCGTGAAGCACGCGAAACAAAAAGCAGCTGATCTAGATGATCGGCTGCTTTTTTCAACTAATGGGCAGGATAACGCAACAAATTCATTCCAGATTCGTCTAAAAAAGTACGTCAGATTATGGGGGGATTACATTATTTCGAAGGAAGACCAAAGAATCTTAGTTGCGAAGAATATCTCAAAGAAGGATTCTGAAAGTGAAACCTTTGCTGACTTCCGAAAGAATAACATCGAATTAATCAACTATATTGTTGAGGATACCCAACTCTATAACGAGCTTAGAGTAGGCTAACGGGCAGGTTAGTTGAATAACTCATTCTGGGTTTTGAGCACAGCTTGATTTCATCTAGAGCGTGTTGAAAATGAAAAAGCATAAACTACTTAAATATATGCCCAGCTGCGAGGGGAACGTAGAAGAGGGCTATATAATCGCTTTTTTAGGCACACGGATATAATAAATAAATTGCTGTTTCTCAACTAAAGGGTAAACTAATGGATAATTTTACCTTTTTTATTAATTGCTAATTCATGTAAAATTTATTGGTAGTATGAATAATTAATAGTGAGGAGTAAATATGAAAAACATTAGTTTGAAAAAACCTATTTTGTGGGTTGTTTTTATATCCTTGTTGAGTGGCGCTTTAATGATTAATCCAATGAGTTCTTATGCCGCAAATGATGACTATGATGCATATGACGGAGTAAACGGTTTGCTTTCTGAGGGTAGATTATATGCCCCTCTCCGTAGTATGGCCACAAATTATCAATTCAGATACGATGAACAACTTGATAAATATTTTGATGTAAAAATAACTTGGAATCAGAAGACGAAAACTGCTTCACTAACTAAAGGCGGGAAGACTTTTAATGCTACTGTTGGTAATGGAGTATTGTTGAAAAATGGCTCGGTGTATGTACAATTTAAAGCCTTAAGTAATTTCTTCTATCCGAACGATTATATCAAATGGGATAAATCTACTTTGACAGGAAATTCTGAGCACATTACGGTATACGCTCGTCCATTGACAGATAATCAAGCATTGACTCTTGCAACAAATGCGATGTCCAAAAAGAAATACTGGATTCAATTTCATAAAAATAACGTAGAAATTGGTCTTCCTGAGTCAGAGTATATTCAATGGAATAAAAGTCTTACTAAATTTAAAGCGGTCTATAATTCAGATGGGATTGTTGGCGACTATAACTATAGCTACAGTATTGAAGCTGTGATGACTAAGAAGGCCAATGATTGGAGTATTACTTCATTTAATTATTTCGATGGTACAAGGATATATTATCCTTAATCATTACCTGGTCATTAGTGGATAGGTATTAAACTCATTGATGGTGATGTCCGATGACGTGATAAGAACTGGTTAAATCGTGAAGCGCACGTACAAGAGAGCCGTATGGGAAAGCATCCCTACGGCTCTTTTAATTTTTGATAAACCAAGAAAACAGCTGATCATTGTCGAGGGACAAGAACATGTTCCTATTACCGATTAGATAAGTATCTAAGATATAGCGGGATTTTCTTGAATCGGTTAAATAAACTACAAGAGGAGGCAATCATGAGTAGCTATCACAAAACAGTTTTTTTGACTAGCATTGATAATTGTCGTATCAGATGACAAGTAAAACCAGGAGACCAACTCTTTTTGTATTCGATGTACCTCGAATTAAGGACAGATCGTCAAACAAAAAGGCGTTGCCACGGTAAACAATGAACTGGTTTGTGAAACTGAATTAATGTTTGCATTTAGTTCGATTACGTTTTAAGCTCACGGGCACGATGAATAATAAATCAAGTTAAAAAAGGGCCATCCGCGAAGGATGGCCCTAAACTTGCCGTAACAGACGGCGCAGAGACGCGTATCATGACCGTTCTTCGATATCTAACAATGATACATGTTGTTACGGACGAATCTTCTTGTTCCTTAGCGGCCGGAAAAAGGCGCGGATATCCTCTGCCAACGCCTCGGGTTCTTCCAAGGCGGTAAAATGGCCTCCGCGGGGCATCGGAGTCCAGCGAGTAATATTCATGCTGCGGGAAGCCCAAGACTTGGGAGGCAGTAGAATATCTGCCGGGAACAAAGCCAGACCTGTCGGGACTTCTATTCTGGCCAGCGGCGGCAATGTATTTGCATTTTCATAATACATCCGGGCTGATGAACCTGCCGTGTTGGTAACCCAATAAATCATAATATGGATAATCAGTTCATCCGAACTATACGTGCTCTGGAGGTCGCCGCTGCAATCGCTCCAGGCCCGGAATTTCTCCATGAGCCAGGCAGCTAAGCCTGCCGGAGAATCGGAAAGACCGTAAGCGAGCGTCTGCGGACGTGTCGTCTGCAGCGACATATAACCGCCTTCTTTGGCTATCCATTCTGCGGCGTTTTTCCTGTATTGGCGTTCTTCTTCGGAAAGTTTGTCCGGCTCCGGCGCAGCCATAAGATCCCGGATGATGCCGATATCCGTCAGGTGTATGCCAACTAACTGTCCGGGGTGGCTGGAAGCCAGGTAGCGGGTTACGCCGGAGCCGATATCGCCGCCGGCGGCACCAAACCGGTCATAACCTAATTCCTCACTCATGAGTTTAGCCCACATTTCGGCGACGCGAAAATTGTTTACGCCGGCATACCCGGGACGGCCGGAGAAACCGAAGCCGGGTAACGAAGGGACGATGACATCAAAAGCATCCGCTGTGTCTCCTCCATAGCTGGCCGGATCGGTCAGCAGTGGGATAATTTTTTGATAACGCAAATAGCTGTCCGGCCACCCGTGGGTGAGAATTAAAGGCAAGGGTGCGGGACCTTTCCCGCGTTCATGGACGAAATGTATATCGATTCCGTCGATTTGACAGCGGTACTGGGACAACTGGTTAAGGACCGATTCCTGGGCGCGCCAGTCATAATGGTCTTTCCAATACGAGATGAGCGATTTTAAAGCCTGCAGATTCGTCCCCCGTTCCCAATTGGAATTGACTTTCTCCAGCTGATCGGGATAGCGGACACGGTGCAGCCTGTCTTGCAGGTCATCAAGGACTTGATCAGAGACATGAATGTGAAATCGTTCAACAGCCATAGCGCTGCTCCTCCTTTTATTCAATGGATTCACAACGCCATTATATCCTTCGGTCCGGCGTGCTACACTGTTATAAATGAAGCATTTAACTATACGATTTGATAGGTGGATGACGAAGATGCCTCAAATAGACCGATACAAAAACCGGACCGTACACATAGAATTTGCTCCGGTGGAGAATTTTACGGAACTGCCTTATCCTGAGCGGCTTACGCTGATTTTTATTACGTCCGGAAGACTTAAAGGTACTCTCAATGAGCGACCTGTATCGATAAGCGCCCCCGGCATTCTTTGTCTGGCAGACGGGGATAAGGTGGAGGTAACGGAAAAATGCAGCATTGCTGCCCAATCTTTCAGCTTTCATCTGGAGTTTTTGAACTCGACTGTTTTGTCTGAAACCAAGTCGTTTCCGGCAGTGCCAAGGATTCATACAGGCTTTTCCCTATTTCAACGAGAGCAGGGCTGTTATGGTGTACCCCGTATAACCGAAACGGCTTATCCGCTGCTATTTGAATGGTTTTTTGTGCTGGGCACGGAGGTTCAAGCACAAAGCGACTCCCTTTGGGTGTGCAGGATCAAAAGATACCTGATCCAGATTTTAGGCCTGCTCGAGGAATTGAATCAGCAGAGGGAGCACTCGCCCGTCGATGCCGTGCTGGATTATATCCATACGCATTACTCGCGGAAGATTGCCTTGCAGGAACTAACGGATTGCGCCCATCTGAACCGTGTATCGCTGAATAAACGGTTTCAGGAAAGGTGCGGAAATACAGCGATGGGTTACCTAATTGCCTATAGGTTAAAGGTTTCGCGTGACCTTCTGACCCATACCGATATGAGCCTGATAGAAATTGCGCGTGCCACGGGGTTTGAGTATGATACTTATTTCATCAAACAGTTTACGGCCAAGCTGGGGATGTCTCCGACCACCTATCGGCTGACCTCCCGCAAGCTGGCAGGGGCTTTATAGACGAATGCCCTTAGGATTTCCAGTGCCCAGACATAGCTCTATTTTTTTCGACCATGTCTGCTGTTGTTCGATTCTAGGGTTACTCTACCCACCTAAAGTAGAATCTACGCTTTGAGGTGCGCTGAAATCAGTAAGCACGGAAAAGTGTTAAGGAGCAGCCTTTATCGAATCATATATTGGGGTGTATTGCTCGAATTAGTTGTGGCAGAGCCAAATTGTGTCAGTAGGAGCACGACTCCAGTGTACATTAACTACATAAAGAGTAGTGGTCGGAAATGAGTGTTACCTAAGGGTGGGCGGTCTACTTCTGTTCATGTAAGCAAGAAGCTCCAAAATAAAAATGCCGAAAAGGAATATTAATAAAAGTGTGTCTTTGCCACAATGCTTGGGTTTATGTTATTTCGTGATTGGACTTGCTTTTTTACCCATAATGTAAATTCCAATCCAGCCTAGTAATAATAAGATCTGAGCCAGAGCGACTAGCCACAACACCTCCGTGTAACTTCCTATAATGCAAAATATAGTATTGACTAGGGGGAACCCAACAAAAGTAAACATGATTGGAAAATCTTTTTTGGGAGTGATTGAATAATTAACCTTCCGGTCCCAAAACTTTATAAAAGCTAATGCTAAAATTCCGATTGTAATTACAGAAAGTGTAATCAACATCACCCATTGCATATTAGAGGTTCTTTCGAAGAACGGCCCCATATAATTAAAGAAGTTAGATAAAGGTGAGAACATACACGCTAATGACAGAATGGCCGCCAGAAACGGATAGATATAACCAATTGATTTACTGTAGCCTTTCTTTTTATGCCACCATTCTCCAATTAGAATAAAGACGGTCCAATATCCCGCTATATAAATCCATCCTGTAAAATTCATCACAGGTTCCCCATAGATCTGAGGCTCACCGGCTAGCGGATAATAAGTCCATCTTGCCATGAGTCCATCTGTAGTCTGAAATATCTGTTTAACAGCCACCGGGTCGAGTGAAAAGTCAAAAACCATAGCGCTCAATCCCGTAATAAATGGTTTAGTCCAGGACGGTATATTTACAGACTTTAGAACACGCAAAGTTGAATAAATGATCAAAAACTCAATAATAGGGACAGTAATCGGTATATTAAATAACATTAAAATACTCCGCCCATAAGCGTAAAAACCTTCCCCAAGCGATGAAGCAGTAATTTCAAAAACGGCTGCGTAAAAAAACACAAAACCTATAAACTGCAGTAGAACCGTTTTGGGATGTGTTTCCTTATCCAGGATATAGAAAACCATTAGAACAGCAGCAATTAAGACTATAATATCTTGAATTATCCATACAGGTACTACAGTTATATCACCCATATTTTACCTCCATTTAAGTTTAAAAAGTAGAATTGAACGTTCAAATAAATTATAATTTCACTGTGTTACTTAAACAACAGGCTGTTCGATTGAGATATGTTAGTTATCATACAAACCACCTTAGATTTGTTCATTATTTTAAATTAGGAGGATATTATGACAGACAAAAAAACAGATCACAGAGTGAGATATACAAAAATGGTTATCAAAGAAAGCCTATTGAAGCTGTTGACAGAACGGTCTATCAATAAAGTTACAGTGACCGACATTTGCAGAGAAGCAGGGATTAATCGCAACACCTTTTATACACACTATGCTAATCAGTTTGAGCTTCTTTCAACGATTGAAAATGATCTTTACGAAGACATTAAGCAAGTTGGGATGAGTTCTTCCAACCCTCAAACGTTATCTTATGAATTATGTAAGTACATAAAAGCGAATAAAACGATATGTGAGGTTCTGTTCTCAGAGCATGGCGATAAAGAATTATTAGAACGAATCCTTTATATCAGTCACGATTTAACTATTGAACGATGGAAGACGGAATTAAAATATTTTGATCCACAATTATTTGAGTCCTGGTATACGTTCACCGCTCATGGCAGTATAGCTATTATTAAAAAGTGGGTGAGTAGTGGTCTGAAGGAAAGCCCGAGTAAAATTGCAGCTTTTATTGATAAAGCTACGGAATCCGTATCTAAAGCTTTTTATTCTGAAGAATTGTAGGATTTCCCCGCTTCTCACCAAAAAGCCCGGCAGCTTATACGGCCGAGTAGGCTTTCCCTTTGTCGCGAAAGGTAATCCGGATCTACGCCTCCCGGTGATTGCCGAAATCAAAGATAATATTTTCATAATTTTCCCATTCCTTGGCCATCGGACGACCTTGGCCTGAATCGCAGGCTCTCCGTCCAGAAAGCGGACGCGTAGCGTTCTGCCGTTTCGCCAAAGTTTTCGGACCATAACGGCCATCTCGGGGCTGACTTCATTGCGGGAGGTCATGTTCTCCAAGGCGTCGGCTTCAAGTTCAAGCGAGCCGGCATTACCCGCGCGTTCTTTTATTGCGATGGATACCGCTTCGCTGATTTTGTCGGCAGGTGGCTTCAAGATGACACACATCTTCAATGAGTTCTACGATTCGGTCATTGACGCCGCTCCTTTTCGTGATTAGTATTTTTAACCAATCTATATTATGAACCAAGGATCACCCGGTACCCGGATTAATTTTTGGGAAATCGGCAAATGCGCTGCAGTGGCTTAACACGTTAACAAAAAAAAGGAGGGGATGATATGAAAAGAGGCACAAATAATAACCACGCAGCTAAAAGCTGAAATTTGTTACAAGAGGTTAATCATGTCAACTCGAAACGGTAAGTGTGCGGCAGCATGTGAAAAAAATCCCGAAAGGCATGCAGAGGATCCAAGCCCAGCAATTCTGGAAAATAGTTGTAATCATTGTGGAAGTACCGATGGTTATTACACCAAGGATTACGTGGTCGGGAAAACACAGTACAAGCACACAACTACGATGGATTCTTAAAACAGACAACGGAGATTATTACGAATGCCTGAAGTACAAGTGCGGGAAATTTGCATACTGTTGTGACTCCAACAAAAAACTATTCAAATTGAAAGAGGGGTAAACGGATGAGTGTTAAGCGGGATGAGAATGGTTAAAAGGTGTTCGAATTGATTGATGGAAGACAGTTGCTATGGTCTGAAGAAGACCGGGGGTCGTTCGCTAGACCGAATGAAAACTCCACTCCACTGATTAGTGCCCCTGATCAAATGCCTGTAACTTTAGCTAGGGTCAGTGAAGAAAAAGGCCTAACTTATAAAGATATGGATCTCTTACGTGAACAAGTTAAAGATATCCAACTTCAGTTTTCTTCTCAAGAATCTAAGAACATAATGGATAACTCACTCAACGTTTCAGTTTGTCCTGCAGTATCTAATGGTGTAGAATCTTGTGGAGCGTTTGATAATTATTATAGACACAATGTGGAATAACGGTGATTTCACTGCTCAAGTCTTAGGTTTATCTGGCGAGCCTAATATGTACACCAGCCTGCATGGTAATATCGGTAATGACTCTGGGAAAGCATCAAGACTCTCAACATTTAAATCTTATATTAATACTTACGAAAGATATGTAGTTGATGGCTTGGAATATAATAATAAAATGGAATCACTAAGCTGGGGCGGAACAATTGCATCTATGCTATTATTTTACCTCACATATTCCGGTCCTGCTGGATGGGTAACCATGGTTTTAAACTCTTCTAATGCATTAACTATACTAATTGGAATTACCTCATCAGCTTATAGAACCGCTTCTAGACTTACAATAACTAAAAATACAGCTCAATACCAACAATATGCTATTGATCAGGTTTATAATATGTTCAACGATGCTAATTACGGTATAAACTACAAACCGGGCTCTTAATTTTAAAAAAAGGGGGTGAGATCATTTTTCAAAGGATAGGATACGCTGTCCCCCTATTAATTATTATTATAGCAGACATCGGGTTACTCATATTTATCCTTAGAAATGGTAATGAATTATCCGAAAGCGGAATCTTTGGTATGATACTGTTCGTGTTTTGTTTATTGACTGTGCTTATTATAATCTCAATATACCGTTACTATACTTGGATTAGAGACAAAAAATTATTATAAATGTAGTAAAGACCGCCTTGGAGAATACCAGGCGGTCTTTACTACTTAACTGCACTCAAAAAACAAACCCAACGGACATTGGCGAACGCAGTATGCCTTCTTAGTCAAGTTCCGGTTTTGACCTTCGTCCGAATCTGCGGCTTAAGCTGATGTAAAGAGTGAGTATTATCTAAGAAAATAAGAGCATATGAATACATTACATTAATAGATATAAATTACGCCAACAGGAAACGATAGCTCAAATATATAAAGAAAGCAGTTGATCCCTATGATCGGCTGCTTTTTAGTCAACTACTTGAATGTGATGGAGGGGTAATTTATAAGAATAAAAAGTACTTTCATCTGATAAATACCTCTAGCTATGCGTATTTTATAATTGTTCTTCCTAAATGGTTTCCGTGTTTTATAGCTTCAATCGTTTGAGATAGTTCTTCAAGTGTAATTTCTTTCACGAGAGTACTTTGACAGATATTCCATTCATTTGCTAATTTACCCCATATATATCCGCGGTTTTCAATAGGTACATTTACAGAATCAATGCCCAAGAGGCTGATTCCTCTAAGTATAAACGGCAGTACGGTCGAGGTTAGTTTTATGCCGCCCGCATTCCCACACATACTCATACTACCACCATAAAAAATTTGGGGAATTAATATGGAAGCAATATCTCCACCTACAGTATCTAAAACAAAGTCAAACTTTTGCTTATTTAGTGGCTTAATTTGCTCACCTAATGTTTCTGCGTAAACGACATCTGTAGCACCTAAAGATCTTGCCACCTCTAATTGATGTTCTTTTCTAATTAAGGCAGAAATATTTTTGTAACCGATTTTAGATAAAATTTGTAAAGCAATACTACCTACTCCACCAGTTGCACCGGTGACTAGGATTTTAGGATTTTTATTTATGTCCATACCGTTTTTCTCTAAAGCCATTATAGAAAGAGCAGCCGTAAACCCTGCGGTTCCAAAAATCATAGCCTCTTTGGGGGAGAAGTTTTCTGGCATAGGAACAATCCAAGCTGCAGGGACCCTTGCATATTCCGCAAATCCTCCTGTATGACTCATACCAACAGCAAATCCTGTAACAATGACTTCCTGTCCCACATGGTAACGACTATCTGCTGTGTGAACAATCGTTCCACTCAAATCAATTCCTGGAATCATAGGGTAATCTCTTATAACACCACCATTTTTTTGAACAGCCAACATATCCTTAAAGTTTATTGAAGAGTAAGATACCTTAATTAAAATCTCCCCATAGGAGAGACTATCCAAATTAACAATTTCCAAACTGTAACTTACTTGACCGTTATCTTCATTTACGACGATTGCCTTGAAGTTATCCATAAAATCCCCCTTAGTTCTGTTATAAAATATTTCTGTGACAGAAATGTTTTATAACAGAATCTAACATGGTATAATAGGTATTGTCAAGATGGGGGAGAGTGGGACAGGGACTATGGAACTAAATGATTGCATGAACTTTCTATTAAGTGTTAGTCAGAACAAAGTTTTTAAATATTTCAGCAAGCTTTTAGAAGAATATGGAATAACACCGTCTCAATATGGCGTGTTAAATGTTTTATGGAGAGAAGGGCAATTAACCCCAAAACAAATTGGAGAAATGTTATTTTTAGAAGCTTCAACTGTCTCGGGGGTATTGGATAAAATGCACAAGGCAGAATTAATCGAACGTTCTGCAGATCCAAAAAATCGTAGAAATGTCTTCGTGATAGCCACTCAAAAATCTTTAGAAATCAGAAATGGTGTTGAAGCAGCAACTATTAAGTTGAATCAAAAGGTGCTTCTAAACATGACTGATAATGATAAATTAGCACTAAAAAATGCATTAAATACAATAATAATGACTGAATTTTAATATTGCTGTTCAACGAGTTGTATCACTCAATTATTTGTCGAGGGACAAGAACATGGTCCCATTGAAGTCGCTAATTTAGCGGCTTTTTCTTGTTATCGGTACAAGTTCTTGTCCCGAGCCAAGGACAAGAACTTAGTCCGATTGCCGATTAGGCGTATATCTAACTATGAGCTCATGCACCAAAACCTCATTAAGTACCATAATACATAAAAGTATTCACATTGTTATGGGACACAATGTAAAGTAAAACACGGGTGGTTAGGTATTAATGAAACGAAATAATGGTACTGGAACTAGCTGTTGAGGACAAGAACTTGAACTGATTACCGATTAGATAAGTATCTAACTATGTTTAAAGCAATATCATTAAGCTAATGGGCAGGATAATTCAATATTTTTAACATTTCGGTAGCTTTAGCTTGTTACTTTCAGCTCTTATCTATATAAGTCAGTTGGATGGCTCATCTTTTTTGTAAACATTGGTGTCGTATTGTACGTAGCATTCGCTAAAAAGTTTGATCCAGATAACGCTAAAGATCATAGCCGTAAGATTCATAGGTTAAACTAACGGGAAACGATAGTCCAATAATACGAAGAAGCAGCTGATCAATATGATCTGCTTTTATTCAGCTAACAGATTTTATTAAGGTCAAATGACTAGGAGTGAGGGTATGAAATTATTACTGACATCTGCAGGTGTTAATAATCAAAGTATACAGAACGCGTTAGTTGGCATGTTGGACAAGCCGATTGCTGACTCCAATGCCCTGTGCATTCCCACGGCGATGTACGGACATCCCTGGGTTGGCCCTGGCGTCAAAACTTGGGAGTTTATCAGCGGGAAATCCGAGAATCCCATGGTAGACCTCGGCTGGAAGTCTGTAGGCGTGCTGGAGCTCACCGCACTGCCAAGCATCAGTAAAGACCACTGGGAGCCTCTGGTCCGGGAAACAGACGTCTTGCTGGTATCGGGTGGCGACGCTCTCTTCCTATACCATTGGATGCGACAATCCGGACTGGCAGAACTCTTGCCTTCACTGAAGGCCGTTTATGTGGGAATGAGCGCCGGCAGTATGGTGATGGCACCTAAGATCGGGGAATACTTTGTGGGGTGGACTTCACCTACCGGTGGCGATGAAACATTGGGATTGGTTGATTTTTCAATTTTTCCGCATCTTGATCACGTCATGCTGCCAGATAACACTATGGCTACAGCTGAGAGCTGGGTCGCAGAGATTCAAGGGCCGGCATATGCAATCGATGATCAGACCGCCATTAAGGTGATCGATGGAGCGGTAGAAGTGGTTTCCGAAGGGAATTGGAGGCATTTTAAGCTCTAAGATTCCTCACTGCTGAGGTAACGGGATACAATAATTCAATATTACCAAGAAAAGCAGCCGATCTACGTGATCAGCTGCTTTTGTTCTGCTAACGGGCATTTGAATTGCTAACGCAGAAAAAGTGGCTGTTCCTATAGAAAAGGCAATTCCTCTTCCAGAGACTACAAAGCTCTTCGGTGGAAGGGTCTTTTTACTTACTCTGAATTCGTCCATTAGTTATTGTTCAGAAGGAATGCGGACCGTTGGCCGAAGCTTTTTCAAAGAGTAGCATCTCACCATAAACTTTATGATTTTATAATCAAATGGTTATATAAAGCCTATTTCATATATATTATAATACGGCATGTTAAGCGCTTACAGTACGGAGTCTAAGAAATTGTTGCGAAGGGGTCTTTTCTTTGAAAGGTTAGAATTATGTTAAGGATGGTGGTGCCAAGATGGATTGTAACCGCTTAAATCAACAGAACTAACTAGTCAGCCGACTTTTCAAATGCATAACAAAAAGAGAGGATGACGAACAAATGAAAAAACGCAGTGCTTTAATCTCCATCGTTACACTCCTTATTATGTCACTTGTTTTTACTGCATGTGGTAATCCTTCTGGTTCAAAAACGGAAACACGTCAATTAGGCGCTAATGCCGGTGAGAATGCAACAGAATTATCATTTTGGACATTTGTAGATTTGCACGGCAAGCATTTGGATAAAATGCTGGGGTTATGGAACCAACAGAATCCAGACAAACAGATTAAGTTAAATGTAACGGTTATGCCTTACGATGATATGCATAACAAGCTCTTACTGGCAGTTACAAGTGGAAAAGGTGCTCCTGATATCGCGGATATTGAGCTAGGTAAATTCCCGAAATTCTTGGAAGGTGACAACGTTCCCCTGGAATCTTTGAATGATGTATATGCACCATACAAAGACGCTGTTGTTCCTTCACGTGTCGAGATTTACTCCAAAGACGATCAGGTTTATGGCTTTGATTATCACGTAGGGGCTACGCTTGCTTTCTACAACACTGAAATTCTCGAACAAGCAGGTGTTGACTACAAGAAAATCATAACGTGGGAAGATTACAAACAAGCAGGTATCCAGGTTTACGAAAAGACTGGCAAGTACTTAGGTACTGCTGATACGTCAGCTTCGTTCCAAGCATCGCTGCTACTCGCTCAGCAAAATGCTGATTTTACAGATGAAAATGGTAATCCAAAAGTGAATTCGCCTGAAATGATTAAAGCGTTTGAAATGTTAGTCGATCTGCAGAAGAACAATGTTATTCATACGATCCCTGGCGGACAACCCGACACAGAAGAAGCGAAAGGCGAATATAACAAAGGCAACTACGCAAGTGCATTAATGCCTGAGTGGTACATGTCCCGCTTTGTAAACGAAATGAAAGACCTTAAAGGGAAGTATGCAATAGCTCCATTGCCTGTATTCGAAGAAGGTAACCCTCGTTCCGTTGGCTTAGGCGGTACTGGCACAGTTGTTACTAAAAATGGTAAAGACGTTCAGTTGGCAAAAGAATTTGTAGCCTTTGCTAAGCTTTCGAAAGAAGCTACGACTGAAATTTGGAATACACTTGGATTTGACCCAATCAACATGGAAGTATGGAAAGATGATGCCATAACGAAAAATCCTGAAAATGAATACGTCCAATACTTTAAAACAAATGCATTTGATACTTTGAATGAAATCAAGGACGAAATTCAAGCGATAAAGTCCGTTAAAGCTTCACCAACCATCGGCAATATATTCAATACGGTTACTTTGAACGCGATCTTTGAAGATGGCCAAGACGTGAAAGAAGCGTTGGATGAAGCACAAGCAGCCATTGAACAAGAATTGAAATAAATATAATACGTAAATGATTTGGTTAAACCTGTTGGCAGGTATAGTGGTCGGCAGGTTTAACCATAGTCAAGGGAGATTGAGAATATGATAAAGAAATTTGTATACTCTCAAAAAGTTGCACCTTATGTTTTTGTATTGCCATTTATACTCATATTTTTGATGTTCTGGTTTTTCCCGCTTGTAAATTCATTCATAATGAGTTTTCAAGATCGGATGTTGGGGCAGGATCCTAAATGGATTGGTGAAGCAAATTATTCGAAATTGCTTACAGATAAAGTGTTTTTGATATCGATTAAAAATAGCGTTGTGTACATGTTAGGAACCTTAGTGCTGTTAATTCCCTTTCCCATGTTATTCGCCGTTATGATCAACAGTAAGTTAATGATGGGAAGAGAGTTTTTTAAATCTTCGTTCTTTCTCCCTGCATTGACATCTGTCGCAGTTGCGGGTACCATTTTCCGCCTGACATTCGGTGAAATGGAAGGTTCATTAATGAACAGTTTCCTGGGTCTATTTGGTGTAGAACCTATTAAATTTTTGAAAGACGGAAATTGGAGTATGGCAGCACTGTTAATCCTCGCATGTTGGAGATGGACAGGCGTTAATATGCTTTATTATCTATCGGGTTTGAAAAGCATTGACAATGAATATTATGAGGCTGCTTCAATTGACGGTGCATCTGCTTGGCAAAAGTTTAGAATGATCACAATGCCATTATTGAAGCCGACCACGGTATATGTTACCACAATTAGTGTTTATGCTGGTTTAGCCATGTTTACCGAGAGTCTGATGATGTTCAACGGTAACAAATCACCCCAAAATATTGGCTTAACCATTGTTGGATATCTGTATAGACAAGGGATTGAGCAGAATAAGCTGGGTTACGCAGCTGCCGTTGGTATCATTCTGTTAGTCATTGCGATGGTTATCAATTTAACACAGTTGAAATTTAGTGGAATGTTCAAAAAGGAGGAGGATTAAAGTGGGCAGAAGTCAGACGAGGAGTGATTTCATCTCTAGAATAGTAATTATTGGTTTATTCATTATACTATTCGTTATAATTATGATCCCATTCTACGCAGTGGCCCTATCTTCCTTTAAACCAGGTGAATCATTAGTTAGATATGGTCTTAACCTAAGTTTGGATTTTGAAATCATGAGTTTTGATAATTTCATCTTTCTGTTTACTGGAGAACATGATTATTTTGTGTGGTTTTGGAATAGTATGATTCTAACAGTTTTTCAAGTGGTTTTAACACTTTTTGTAAGCGCATTTGTTGCTTATGGTTTTGCAGCATATGATTTTAAAGGCAAGAACTTCCTCTTTATATGTGTTTTGCTCATTATGATGGTGCCTTTTGAAATACTGCTGGTTCCTTTGTATAGCCTAATTAATGATTTGGGAATGGTGAATAGCTATTCGGCAATCATTTTGCCAGGTATAGCCAATGCCGCGACAATATTTTTCTTCAGGCAATATCTAAGAAGCATACCCAAAGAGATTATTCAATCTGGGCGAGTTGATGGGGCAAACGAGTATGCAATTTATTTCAGGCTAATTATGCCGATTATGAAGCCATCCTTTGCGGCAATGGCCATTCTGAATGGGATGAATAGCTGGAATAATCTGTTGTGGCCATTCATGGTGTTAGGAGATCAGAGTAAGTATACACTTCCAATCGGTTTGAAAACGTTATTAACTCCCTATGGCAATAACTATGATCTATTGATCGTGGGCTCTTTCTTCTCCATCATTCCAATTTTTATACTGTTCATTGCTTTCCAGAAATACTTCATAGACGGTATGACTGCAGGCGCTGTTAAAGGGTAGTATATATTATGATGAAACAGGTGATAAGATGGAAGTCCAACAACGAGCGAAAGTGAACGAAGGCGCGGCATTTCTTCGCAAGGGTAATATATCTATTAGTAAGGATGTAAGCAATCGGATTGAATTTTGCAGATATTTATAGAAGGAAAGGGATGAAATATTTGTTTACTTAGATACGTATTGTGTCTTATATTCCCCATAAAGATACATTTCGTATCTTTGAAAGTTGTATCACGCAAGTAATGTAAGGGTGCTCGCATCTTGGTTCCAGTTTTGTAGAAAGGAGGAGACGACCGCTGGAAACGAAAAAAGCGCCTTGGCAGGCACCGAAATTAGAGGTTCTGGATGTGCGACAGCAAACGATGGCTGGCCGTGGATACAAGCAAATTGATTGGATCTCCGAACATGATGCAGACCTATATAATCCAGCGTCCTCAAGTTGAAAATCGTATTCTTGCTCAAAAGGTCGCCTGTGGGCGGCTTTTTCGATGCTCAGATGAGGTGTATCCGCCTCCTGTTGATGTAACATTAGTTCGAATACATTGCGAAATTCATTACGCTGCTTGACAAACATTGTCCAATTGAGGCCTTCACGAAAAAATGATTTCTATACATAAGCGATTTCAACAAAATATAGTGATGCATCATCGTAAACGGCTCTTCTTTTGTCAGCTTCAAATGGACGGGGCAGAAGGAGTCAAAAAAATACTCTTCTCTAAATACGATTGAATTGTGCATGATCAGATTCCCTTCGCTTCGTAAGTCATTAAATTGGATTCGTTCGTTATGTTAGAACAGGTTTTACACCATTCATAGCGTTGTGAGAGGGGAGTGATGCTTTTGAATACTTCTAAACAAATGATGCCTCATAATTCCAATGATCGTTTTAGTAAACTAGGAATTTATAGCGTCCAAAGTGTCTTTATTATTCTGTTCTTGCTGTTAACCCCTGTCTACTATTTGAACAAATGGGACTTTAAACGTCACAAAAAGCGGAAACCTTTCTATACCAGTAAATTGGTTCGATTGCAAGAGCGTTATCCGATTTTCTACGAATTGGCCATGTACGTTCAAAATTTCCCTATTCCTCGTAATGTCTACAAAATTTTACCCCCTTTAAAGGGCGATGTTCTTCAGGTGGGCTGTGGTACAGGTTTATTGAACAAGTATCTTCGCAAGCAGAAGGATGTTCGTTTTCTCAACATGGATCCGAATTTAAATGCTCTAAAACTTGGAAAGAAATGGGGAAGGTTTAATTCTTATATCCATGCTTTCATTGATAAGCCAACTTCTTTACCTGATCATAGCTGCGATATGATTTTGTTTGCACGAAGCTTTCATCACATTCGCTATCACAAAAAAGCCTTCATAGAGAGCTGCAGACTGTTACGTGACGGTGGATCTATCATTATTGCGGACCCGGTTATTCTCAAGTCTCTTTCAGGTTCTGTAACAGACGGTGGTTATATGGCGAACTCTTCGATTGATGGTGTAATTTGGAGATTTACCAAAGAAACATTAATTACTCATATTGAGCGCTGTCTTCCTCCTGAATTAAAGATAGAATCCGTAACCGAAACGAGACAAGTGCATGTAACGAATTATAATTTATTTGTACCTCAGACAGATATCGTAGTGGTACTGCGAAAAAGGGAGGCTGTATACAATGACAACTAAATTTATTTATGGTGTTTGAAATCTGCAGCATGATTTAATGCTTATCCGTTGCTAAAGGTACCTCTCCACAGAGGTACCTTTTTTTGTATATGATAACGTTCAGCCACTAAATAATGATTCTGAAATATAACGGGGGTATACCTGTATTTATCGCAGAGTTTTCTTATCCTTCAGGTGAAGTGCAGGGCAGACTCCAAAAGTGATCCTATTGAATTCGCTATATTAGCGGCTATTTTTGTTTTATCGGTACAAGTTCTTGTCTCGAGCCAAGGACAAGAACTTGTACCGATTGCCGATTAGGCTAATATCTTTGCCTAAATGATAACACAAGCAAAAAGTGTACTATGAACGAGGGAACGTAAGGCGACGCTCCGATGAAGGGACACCACAAGGCGGCGTTCTCACCCCTGTTGGCAATTCTAATTAAGCTAAGGAGTGCATGAAATGGGTAAGTAAGTTATAGTAATAGATGGAAAAATAGAGTGGGGGAGTTAACCATGGCCAATCAACGTAAGATTTTAATAACTATAACCGTATTGTACACATTGCTTGTTCTTTATTTTATGTTTTTCGCTTTCGGCAGAGGAGAGGCTTCAGAGCATACTTCAGGCTACACCTTTATTTTTATGCCCGATAACTTCATTAGTTTGCCATCTCCATCCGAACTTCTGCATCCCAGCCTAATGAGCATGGTGGGTTTCGGAAACACTATTGCGTTTATTCCTTTCGGTATATTGATTCCATGGCTGTACCGGGTCAGCTTCGTCCGGTTCATCACCCTATTCTTCATAGCGATTCTTGTGCTGGAGACGATCCAGGCCCTTACATTCCTGGGTAGTTTCGATATCAACGATGCTCTTCAAAATTCTATTGGAGCAGTCCTCGGTTTTGGGGCATACAAGCTTGGTTTCCGTTACCGCAGCCTCGGGCGCAATCTGGTCGCAACGGCTATATCGGGTATGGTTCTTTTTATAGCTTTATGGGGAGTAGGGGCGGCGGTAGACAAAATAACAACAAAAGTAGAGGGCCCTTTTACGGCGATTAACGAATGGACGGATACTTCGGGCCATTCATCCGCCGGAGACAAGCCGGACAGCATCCTAATCAACGGACAGAAGGTGAAGCCCGATTCAAACATGTATGGCGCTGAAGGTGGAGATTCCAGAACGTTTACGTATAAGTCTGAGGGGCAGACGATTTTCTCCTTCGATTACGGAATCCCGGAACCAACGAATTATTCCGGAAGCATCAGCATGACCCTGGATGGCCGGGAGATCTTGAGCAGTTCTGGAGAACTTCAGCGTACTGATCCTGATCTGTTCCCGTCGTTATTCGAGATTCCACTTGAGCCGGGAAACGAGCTGAAGCTTACTATTAAGGGCGACTTGAAAGTATGGGATGTCGGGTATAAGAAGATGCAGTATTTCTGGAACTGATAAACTGTCGGGGGACAAGAACATATGCCCATTGAAAGTCGCTATTTTAGCGGCTTTTTTAATTTATCGGTACAAGATCTTGTCCCGAGCCAAGGAGAAGATCTTGTACCTGCCAACAGATTAGAAAAGTAATGCAAAGCAAAGATACCTGGTTGCGTGCCTTTGCTTTAATTTAGAAAGAATGGTTTCGTAAAAATTAACATGGTATCATTCCCGATACGTGCTTGTTATCGGACTTCTAATCTATTAAGTTCTTTTATGTGGATCTATGATTGAAGCGCTGCACAAGCGAGAATCTCGTCGGTAGTGCGGATTCGGCCGATACGTGGAAAGATGACTTTGCTTACGTGCTCATGTTCTGCCTCGCTGAATCCGGTCATTGCGTCTATTGCAAAAATCACCTGATACCCATGAGCAAATGCTTCTCGCGCAGTTGTATCAACCCCAATCCCTGAAGCAATTCCGCAGAGTATGATCGTAGTGATGCCTCTCCGGCGTAACTGCTGATCCAGATCCGTCCCGTAAAATGCACCCCACTGACGCTTAGTAATGAGATGGTCGTTAGTAGTGACTCCAATTTCAGGCACAATTTCATCCCATCCAGGTACCAGATTGATCGCTGGAGTTTCTTGATCCAGCACCGGATGGGGCATATCTTTGAAATCTTTCGAAGAAACACGTACGAGTCCAACGAAGGCACCAACCTCACGGAAAGTTTGGACCATGGCAGCGGCACGTTCGACAACTTGTTCTGCTGAATGAGGGGCATACTGGTTTCCGATCCATTTCTGCAAGTCGATTACGATTAAAGCCGTTTTAGAAAATTGATATAAATGCTCTTTCATGTTAGTCACACTCCAATTTCAATTTGTTCATCCTTAATAGTAAGTTCATAAAATTGAACTTTTGTTCATTGACTTAGTGTTCACAATTTTGTACTATTGGTTCAAAGTTGTCAAGAGGGGATGTCTGAGCATGAGCGTAACGAAGCAAGATATCATTTATTCGGCTTCTAAAATGTTTAAAGAAAAAGGTTACCTGGGAACATCCATTCAGGAAATCGCCCAGGACTGTTCCATAGCAAAGGGCTCCGTTTACAAATATTTCCCTTCTAAAGAGGATTTGTTGTGTGAGGTTTTCGATCATTGCCAAATGGCTTATTTTGATCGGGCTGAACGTTTGAAAGATATCGGAAAGGGAAGCCCCCAGGAGAGACTAGTGGATCAGATTGTATTTCGCTTTCAGTATTTCATGGAATATCGTCATATTATGGTGGATTTCATTGATCTACCAATTACGCAGTACGAAACATTCCGCAAATTGAGGAATCACGTTCGCGAGCGAATGATGGAGTGGCACAGATCATGGCTTTTAGAAGTCTACGGCCCTAGAATTAAGCCGTTTCTCTGGGATTTGATCTTTATTTACCGGTCTTTTATTAAAGATTATCTACAGCGCGTCATCTCCGAAGAGAATCTATTATCCATTGAGGATACAGCTTGGTTTATCGTTGATAAAATGGAAGCTTTAGTCAACCACATGTCCAAGTTAGGTTCGAATGGGCTGCTCGGGAAAAGCGCATATGATACATTTATTCATTCAGGCTCAAATGACTGGAATGGAGAAAAAAAACGGATCACCGAAGAGTTGCTCAGCAGAGTGATTGCTATCATTGAGGTCTGGAAAGGGGGGATTGAACGCCGTAAGGAATTGCATGAGATTTTTCAATTGTTGAATAGCGAAATTTCTCAGACTAATCCAAAGAGGTCGGTTATTCAAGCGTTGTGTGCTTACCTAGAACAAGAGAAAGAACTAAGAAGTTCAGTTATTCAGTTAAAGCAAACCGTCCTATCATAGGTAAGAAATATTGGTGTTGGTTAGAGAAATGTGATGTTGCTTTAACAATTGGACTTGAAAAACAATAACGTTGGAACCCTATAAGTCCAATGTTGCCCATTGGTAGCCATTGTAGACTGAATACTAGCTCAATAATACTATTAAAGCAGCTGATCATCGTGATCGGCTGCTTTTGTTAAGCTAACGGGCAGGTTAATTAAACCAAAAGAAAAGGAAGACGTGTCAATCACGACGAGCCGTTCGCTCTATGCCATCGGCGATTACTTTGTACAGTTGGTGTGGCAAATCATGTCCCATGCCGTCAACCAACATTAGCTCGGCGCCCGGGATGGCAGAAGCCGTGTCTCTGCCACATGCTGGGTGAAACAGGGGATCATCCACCCCATGAATGACAAGTACGGGTACTTTTATGGTCGCAAGCCGCGGACGACGGTCACCGGCGACAGCCATAGCAGCAATTTGTCGTCCGACACTGCCTGGATCGTAATCTCGTTGGATTTCCTCGAGAATGAGCGCCCGATAAGAATCCTCTTCAAACGGATAGCCGGTGCCGGCGATGAGTTTGGAAAAGGAGAGCTTTTGCGCCAAGAATCCTGCTTCATCCTCAAATGGGTTCGGCGCCGGTTTAGTCATCATCGCCATAACTTCTGGGGAAGTTTGCGGAAGTGCGGGATTACCAGTACTGGACATAATGGATGTGAGTGATAAAACCCGTTCAGGGTAATCACTGGCTATAATCTGGGCGATCATTCCGCCCATTGACCTGCCAACGAAATGAGCTCGATCAATGGATAGGGCGTCGAGCATTCCGATAGTGTCTTTGGACATGTCATCGAGAGTATAGGGGATATCTGGCCGCTGTCCCGACATGAGAGTAGTCGCAAGTGCGTTGAAATCCAGTGTCGGATAATGGCTAAAGTGCGTCGAGCAACCGACGTCGCGATTATCAAAACGGATTACACGAAAGCCCTTCGCTGCTAATAAACGACAAAACGAATCTGACCATCGGATCATCTGGGTTCCAAGCCCGGCGATTAGGATAATAGCCTCGTCATTTTCGTTACCGAAACTGTCATAGGCCAAATCGATGTAGTTGACTTTCAGGATGTTCATTATAATGTTCTCCTCCTTAATTTTGATATCAGAAGTTCTGTCATAGGTAGTAGGCATGATTCTTCAATTGCTGTAGTGCGATGCCCGATACCGGCCATGTACTCTTTCGGGTCTGATAAGAAACTCCCCGCCATCGCCAAGAAACATGATCTCACCTCCGCTTTCACGGAGAAATGGGAGGGTGTGCTCGATATAGCGAATAGGTTTAAACTCTGTCATAGTGAAACTCCTTTTTGTTCCAAGTTAAATGTTAAACGTCTACACATACTTTCTTTTATAAGTCCCCTTCAGGGAATACATTAGAAGCTAATTTTTTGATATGGTTTCTGATATCAGGTGCCCAGTCATCGATGAAGTGATAAAAACGATCGAGATCATAAGCATACAGTGCGCGCAGAGCTTCTTCATATTGATGAAAGTTCCCAGCCATAGCTGTCATAAAGTTATACGTTGCTTCTTGTGACTCTCGAATCTTACTCTGTTTACCTCCAGCACGGCGCGCCTCACCAACGAGTCTTCGTAATGTTACCGATGCTCCTCCAGGTTGACTCTTTAGCCATTCCCAATCCCGTGGCAATAACGTAACCTCACCGGATACAACCCCCAGTTTAGGCCGACCGACTCGCCGTGTAGGTTGGTTATTTAATTCGGTTCTGGACAAGTCGCCAAACTGTTCTCTTAATCGTAAAAGTACGTCATTGATCTCCCCACGAAAATCAACATCTATCTGTTTCCCCGTGGTATCGTCAAAAATAAACAGCTGTGTTAGGTCTCTGTCACCCAGAGCATCCTTCACTGTGGAAACAACGTGCTGTAACGTACCGCTGGCGACGACTTTCACACCCAAAAATGCCGTGCAGTAAACGCTCGTTTGATCATCTCTCATTCTATGTACAACCTCCTTTAAATACTATTGTTATTTTACCCGGGTAAAAATAAGAAGTCAATATTACCCGGGTAAAATATATTTATTATCGTTATAAAGGGGATAAATGTAAAAGATGCGGCCTAAGTGAAACCACGCTATTGAGGGCTAGTGTATGCATTATGTTGTACACACTGTGTTTTGTCGTAAACTGCCCGTTAGTTGAGCAACTAAAAACGGCTGTTTCAGCAATCACTGTTCAACTAATGAAGAAACGTTAGCTGCATAAAGTCAGGATTCACATGAGCGGAACGGATAATTCCAGATTCGTCGATCATGAAAGTGGAAGGAATGGGCAAGACCCAGCTGTTCATAGCGTTACATTCGGTTAGATCCATGCCTACTTGTTTCATAATATTCTGGAGGTAGTCTGGAACGTCGTAAAGAATATTATAGAAAGCAGAACCAATGGTGAGAATGATTAGAAGAGTGGCTTGAGAACCAAGAAGAATTGGTGAATTCAGTTCAGCGACGATGGGGTTTCCATCTGGAACACGGGTCAGGATTTTGGTAACAGTTCGCAACATCAACAGAAACGCGGTCAGGCAGAGGAAGATGGTTTAAAGGTACTTACCGGTTCGCCCAAAGCTTGAAATACGCCCGACACTGTAACCGGGCAAGCAAAAGAAAGATCGTTGCTGTACTAATGATATAGCTTACCGACTGATGAGCGATGGGGAATACCGTGATAGCGCCGACTAACATCAAAATGAAGTAGAGGATGCCCGACCTTGATCGAGGGACGATCTCTAGAGGCGAGCATTGTCTATGAACTAACCGGTAATGATAGTGATAGGAAGCTTCGACATTTAAACCTGAACATCTAATGAAGAATGTGCCGGCATAATGAGTCCGCCTTTTCATGGTCATCACAAGGCCATCATTAATGAGCAAATAGTGACCGAAACGTGTTATTGAGAGTTAAAGATGCAAAAGGAGGTATTGTTACTGAGGAATTCCAAGTATCTCCTGGGACCAGCAAGCATTTAGATGGCCTGATTAATGATACAGAATACTTATTTGAGATTAGAGCTGAAGAAGGACAATTCATTCTTAATGCAACATAAATAAGAACGTATTCATATTCGAGCCCCACTTTTAATTATTTCTAGAGGAGAGGGGATTGGAAGTTATATAAGTAAAATATTCATTCAACTAACGGGAAACGATAGCTCAATACAGACAGAAGTAGCCGGCCTTTGGACCGGCTGCTTCTCGTTACGCTAACGGGCAGATTAACACAATGATAAAATGAAACGAAGGCTATTCCTGGGGGGAGAAAATGGGCGATAATGAACATATAGCATCTTACCAGCCATTGCCTGTACTACTGGGCAGGGGCTATCTGATGCTTGTTGTGTTCCAGAAATTCGAGATTCCGTTCAAGCAATCCCCCCAACCGGCACGCCATTAAGGAAGGATGGAGAGGCTTTCCATTCTTAAACCACCATTCCACTACCCCTACGATAGCAGCCCCCAAAAACTGGATGTCAACATTCGCACCGTCAGTTAATCCTTGATTGCTCCTTTCGGGCTTACTGTTGTTCTCTTTCTCTAATTCTTGGAGGAAAAACTCAAGGAATCGATTGCGGAAAAATGGGCTCCCTTTACTCGCTAGCAATGCGGAGAAGAATAATGAATGACCCTCGAAATACTCGAACCATAGCAATACCGCATCTCTATAATCTGTATCATCGTCTGACGAATCGCAGAGTTCCCGTATATTGTCAATGTGTTCCTCGATGAGCTTATCCAGAAGGTCAAATTTGTCCGTGTAGTGAAGATAGATAGTTCTTCGGCTAACATCCGCTCTGTCGGAGATATCTTGTATCGTAATTTGATCAAATTCTTTTTCAATCATCAGTTCAATAACAGCCTTTTTTATTGCTTCTTGGGATTTGCGGATCCTTCGATCCATCTTTAACACTTGAGGATCACCAGCTTTCCTAATAATAAATTCACAATTTCAAAGGATCTGTGAACTAATGCACGGAACCTGTCTTTTTAAGAATTGTAGACTGTTTATTTCTGTATATAATTATACATAGTCGTTCCTTAATATACTAATGTGCATTTTATGAATATACGGGGATGGAGTTAATCATGATCACCAATCGAAGGAGAACATTTCCATGAAAATTGCGATTATTGGAGCCACAGGGGGAACTGGAAGGAAAGTGACGGAGCGGGCACTTGAGCAGGGACATGAGGTTGTAGCCGTGGCTCGCCGGCCGGAAGTCATCGCTCCCGCAAAGCGGCTCAGTACCCGGCTGGGGGATGTATTCGACGCGTCGAGTATAGCCAAAGCCATTGCCGGTACTGAGGCCGTAATCAGTTGCATAGGCCCGCCGAGTAACCTCTCACCGGATATGAATAATATTATGGCAGCAAAGAATGTCATGGCTGCAAACTTCTCACCGGGTACCGTCATGTCGGAAGGAATCCCGAATATTCTTGCGGCCTGTCAGCGTGCTGGAGTTAAGCGCCTAGTCATGCAGAGCGGCATTAATTTAAGCGATGGAAAAGAACTTTCCACCGTTAATCGGTGGATGGTAGGCATGATGCGCCGCATCTTTTGGAAGGCGATTGAGGATAAGGGGATTGCCGAGCATGCGGTAATACGGAGTGACCTGGACTGGGTCATTGTACGAGCGTCAGTGCTTAAATACGCGGAGGGCACTCTAAAATATACAGCAGGTCCATTAGCTCGTATCGCTCCACTCCAGGCGCTGCCCTTTGCAGACAGTGCCGACTGCCTTGTGCGGGCGGCGACGAGTGAGCCTACATGGATCAGGAAGATCGTTAATGTTGGACGATGACATGATATATGCTGGGTTTGATCATTTTTTAACGGGAAATTTGTCAATCAGGTTCCAAAACTTCAAGATGTGGAAAGGTCTCGTTAGATTGTTGCGTTAACGCATATAATAATTTCACCCCATCGCGGGCTTGGGAGTTGTTCACTAAGCACGGTTGGTTGCAAGAATTCAGTCATGTGTAATACTATAATGCTTGTTAAGCAACTGCAAATGACACACCCGACCAAGCTGAAGTTGGGGAAAAGGAACACGGGTCCGGCCGCCTTTTACTATAAAGGGATTTGGATAAACGTGAACTGTAACATGATTAATATTCTTATTGTGAAGATGAGAAGAACATATCCGAGCTGATCAAAATCAATTGGGATAGTTATATTAGACATATTTCGAGGGACAAGAACATTGTTCCATTCAAAGTCGCTATTTTAGCGGCTTTTTTGATTTAAGGAACCAAGTTAATGTCCCAAGCGGAGGACAAGAACTTGGTTCCTTTGCCGAAAAGGACAAGAACATGTTCCCATTTCCGATTAGAAAACATCTAAGTAGAAGTGGTGGTCTCTATTGAGTAAATAAACGGCACGAATGGCTGGAGTTTTTCATGTTGTTTTCAACTCATCAATTTGTTGCATAAATTAATATGTATTAATACCATATCGACATGTATTGTAGATCCGAATGAAATTCGTATAACGTTTCCGAGATATCATATTAAATAAACATCAAATCATTACACGTCCTTCATCTCAAGACGAAGCATTGATAGTAAGGCAATCAACAATCCGGCGGCTCCAAGCGACAAATGGATCGCAATGAAGGAGTTAATGGATACCAGCGGTCCATTAACTCCGGAGCATACGATGATCGTTAGCAGGATGGAGGTAACCATAGTGGCCGTAACCGAATTTTTGTGCATCCCGAATAACAAAGGAATAAGGGACATTGCGGCAGCAGACAGCGAGCTAAAGATGTACTCAAGCAATAGCACCCCAACTTGTTCCATCGTCAGCGAATCCGAAATGAAGGGATAGAAGCCATCCAGGGCAAACATAACGGAACCCATAAGCACGTCGGTGAGCAGGATCATTCCGGATGTAAAGACGAAGATGATGACCAATTTGGCAGCGATAAACTTGCGGCGTTTGATCGGATATGTGAAGAGCACGCCGAGCGTTTTGTTTCTGTATTCCCCAACAATCATAGTTGAGAGCAGCGCCCCAGCAAATATCATGAAGGTTGCCCTGACAAAAGTATCGATTAGCATGAACGACTCCGAGTAAGTGGCAAAAGCGTAATCCTGTGCCCCATAATCGGTAATACCTATCATCGTAAGGAACAGAAGGATCGCCAGGTTAGCCATGGCGGCATAGCCGATATAACGGGCGAACCGGTACTTCTTTAGTTCCATCGAGATCAGTTTAAGCAACGACTCCATCCCCCTTCCGCAGTTCTCTGGTGACGTTAATTCTACGTACAATAAATGTCATTACTTTTGCTCTCCTCTATGTACAGTCCCTTGCAGTCATTTTATCTATATTATAAAGGGGAAAGCCTTCATTTTTATTACTCGATTCTTACAAAACCCTTAAGCTTCGTGCAAGAGTGTAAGCTTTTTGTAAGAATGAATTAATAAAAAAGCAGGATCCGAACTCTATAATCAAATTATATCGGTTGATATGATTTATTTTACGAGGAGGATAAGGATGAGTTTAAAGAAAGAAATACGCAGCTTCAGAAAGTCCCTGTTAGGGATCTTGGCATTATTGATTGCATTAACGGGAGGTACAGATACTGGATATGCAAGCATTGAGCCTGTGACTAAGCAGACGCTGGTGCTTGAGCATGCAACGATCGTGGATGTAAGATCTGGAAAGTTAAGCAATGATCAAACCATTATCATAAAGGATAACAAGATCAGTTATATTGGAAACAGCAAGCAAACGGCTACTCCAGATTATGCGCAAGTACGGGATGCTACAGGCCAATATGTCATTCCTGGTTTGTGGGATATGCATGTCCATGTGGAAGATAACTATAAAACCGCTTTCCCGCTGTTTCTTGCAAACGGAGTGACCGGGATACGAGAGATGGGAGCATCTTTGAAGAACGTCGATATATGGAAAACAAGTATACGTGCCGGTATGCCTGCCCCACGTCTTGTCTACGCGGGGTCTACTTTAAATGGAGGTCCGGCTGATGAGGCTCCTCACATGTTTTATTTAAACACAGAGGAACAGGCACGGGAAGCCGTACGTCTTAACGTTGCACATGGAGCGGATCATATCAAGGTATACTCCTGGTTGCCTCGCCCTCTGTTTCTGGCGGTCATAGATGAAGCCCAAAAGTACGGTTTGCCGGTAGTGGGCCATTTGCCGGTTGAGGTACGGGCCACTGAAGCCATTCAACTAGGATTCAAGAGCATAGAACATCTGCACGGTTTGTTTATTGCCACTTCAAGCATTGAAGACGATATTTTCAAGAATGCCGACATGAGCGATTTACTCGGTTATTCGTTGGCGGAGATCGAGGCGTCTGAATCCTATGATTCTGTTAAGGCCAACAAGCTTTTTCGCAAATTTAAAGAAAAGGGAGTCTGGCCTGTACCGACCGTTGTTACCTATTTGAATATGGCCAAAACCGAAATCGATCAGCGGTCCAAATACGTACCGACGGCCGTGCAGAAGCAATGGGCTGAAGTGATTCGTGCCACTCCTCCCGAACAAACGGAATTAATGGAGGCCATCAATTCCCTAACGCCAGGCATGGTCAAAAAATTGAATGATGCCGGCGTGCCTATGCTTGCAGGTAGTGATTCCAGTTTCGAAATGACTAACTTCATATACGGTATTTCTCTGCATGATGAGCTGGAGTTGCTAGTTAAGAGCGGCCTCACCCCGCTACAGGCTTTACAGGCGGCAACGCTGAATCCGGCGCGATATTTGGAGAGAGAGCAGGAACTGGGCACTGTAGAAAAAGGAAAGCTCGCCGATCTCGTGCTGCTCGACAAGAACCCGCTGGAGGACATTCGAAACACGACAAGCGTATCCGCAGTTGTTTTGGATGGAAAACTGATGGAGAAGCAGACTTTGGACCGTGCGGTACAAACATACCCGGTGATAAAGGTTGCCGATCTAAAAGATGAACCGGAAGAATCCAAGCCTTCTGTCCAGTAAACCCTTTTTAAGTGTAGATCCTTTTATGAAGATAAACCTGGATAAAATAAATTATAAGCTTGGCTCTATATAATGTTCTGGAATCTCAAACTGAACGAACTAGTATTAAAATTTAGGATTAACATAAGAATTAGCGGTAGATATCTTTATCACAAAGTTCTGGTGGTAACCAATTTATGATGGTTAAATTTAACTTCATATTTGAGTTCGCTTTCCAGAGACGCCCCCCAAAGGGGCGTTTTTCGTTTTTTTTATCATTTTTTAGGGAAGTTACATGTTGAAGCTGAGTAAATAGTAAACAGGTGTAGGAATCGAAATGAAGGGGTGTGATTGATGGGATGTTTTGAGAATGTCTATAATACGCAAATATTATACACTAGTGGATCAACTCTCAGATAAATACAACTCTCTAGCGGTCCGAAGGAAGAGCTTCACCCCGTGCGATGACTCCTTCAACGAAGGAACAGCTAGGTGAATCTCTCTAACGGGTTGCGGATTAATTGTCCGGATGCGCACATTGGGCGGTATTGACGATAGTGACAAAGAAGTTCTTGAAACAATTGAGACGCCAAGCCCTTCTTGAATCATACTCAATGCCGTGTTTATGTTGTGGCCATTATATTTGGCGTACAAAGTGGTTCCGAATTCTTTGAATATCTCAATAATCGGCGTTACAAAACCACCTTGACACACAATCATAGGCTCATTATCTAAATCTGTGATATGAATGGTTTCACGACTTTGCAATGGATGGTCATCCCGATGAACCAGACATAATTCATCACGAAAGAAAGGAATCGTTTCGAGTTCATTACATGGCGGAATAATCCATCCGACATCGATTATTCTGGATTCTAGCCCATGTTTAATCTCTTCGATGGTTCCTTCAAACAGTTCGAATGCCATCCCCGGATGTTTCTCCCCAATAATTCGCATTATTTTTGGCAAGAAGTGCGCGGACACCATTGGGAATACACCAACACGAATGGTGCCAACTTCAAACCCTTTTTCAGCAGTAACCTCCTGCTCAACCCTATTAACTCCATTTAAAATCTCTCTGAACATGACAAGCAGACGCGTACCAATATCGGTAAGGTGAATAACCCCATTTCTTCGTTCCCGTATCAGGAGAGTAACTCCTAACTCTGATTCGAGTGTAGAGATGGCACGGCTTACAGCAGGCTGCGACATATGCAGTAGTTCTCCAGCTTTGGTAAAGCTACCGGTCTCAATGATCTTCACAAACAAGTTAAATTGAGAAATATTCATAACAAATTTGATATCTCCTTAATAATAATAATGCATTTTATTTATTTTTCAGAGCATTGTACCATAAGTAAACATCATTATACAAAGGAGCCTGATCATTCATGCAGCTTTCAAAGACACATACTTTTTTGCTTTTAACGTTTTTAGTAGCGATGTGGGGGGTGAATTGGCCGCTATCTAAATATGCGCTCGAATTTGCAACACCATTGCTCTTCGCCGGTTTGAGGATCACGATTGGTGGTTTTATTTTGCTTCTGTTCGCTTTACCACGTTATAAATACATTAATTTGAAAGATACTTGGCATATTTACCTGATCTCCGCATTGTTAAATATTATTCTCTTTTTTGGTTTCCAAACGTTTGGACTAAATTTGATGCCTGCTGGTTTATTTTCGACGATCGTATTTATGCAACCCGTTTTACTTGGAATCGGAGCATGGTTGTGGTTAGGTGAATCCATGAACAGTTTCAAAATCGTTGGTCTTATTCTAGGCTTCATAGGGGTTGCTGTGATTAGCATAAATGATGGCTCTAGCCAAATTTCCATCCTGGGTATCATACTTGGTTTAGCCAGCACCATTACTTGGACATTCGGTACGATTTATATGAAGAAAACATCTACTAAAGTCGATGCAATCTGGTTGACTACTCTTCAGATGATCTTTGGTGGAATTGTTTTGTTAAGTGCAGGGACAACCGTTGAAACCTGGACTGATATCATATGGAATCAGCAATTCATCACGACGTTATCGATTATTGCGATCTTCTGTACGGCCCTAACCTGGCTCGTTTTCTTTTTGCTTGTCAGATCGGGTGAAGCTGGGAAAATCGGATCATACAATTTTCTGGTTCCACTCATTGCAATAGTGATCAGTGTTATCTTTTTGGGAGAAACGATTACTACGAAGATGGTGGTGGGACTTGTTCTGATTATCATTGGTATTGGACTAGTAAATCTTAAAATAAAATCCCTGAGATATCACAAAGGAAGCGCAGGTTAAAGATGTAGATAGGGGCTTTTTGTTGTATAAAAAAAGTGAATGCAATTGGAGCAGGAGTAGTATGGGCGAAGTTATTGATACAGCTAACTACTCCACCAGTTTTTCAGACCTCTGCGCCATATCCTGTAAAACGCGAGCCACCCGACTTTTTCTGCCTTTTGCTTTTCTCTGTATTCTTGCGAGAGATTTTTTATATGCTTCCACATCTGTTTGCAGCATGAAGTGTTTGGCGGCAATCCGTAATGTTTTTTTTAACAATCGTGCGGAAGAACGTGTTGTTCTGGACCGGAAGCCTCTGCGCAAGATTCGCAGCGTTTTTTTGTAGGTTTCGAGGTCAGCTGATGGTGGTACAACGTAGAATAAATTGAGTGCGGAATCATTGAATCCATAGGTTTCGAGCATGATTTTTAGATTCTCTGTATTGAGCACTTCCCCTCGGAAATGAGTGGGATGTTCCTGATGATAACCTACGACCTCTTTCATACAGTAGAAGGGCACTTTCAAACGATGCAGCCTGTAACCCAGATCCCAGTCTTCAAGCCCATAGAGTACAAACCGTTCATTGAAACCACCGACCCGATTCAATAGGTTACGCCGGATGGATACACACCGAGTAACAAGCAATTCTGTAGTAACTATATCTAACCGAAAAAGGAAAAGAACTAGAAATACCAGTTGATGAAAAATGGAGGGAACAGCAAAACCAATTGCTTCAGTCTATTTCTGAGGAAGACCGTTTGATTCTAAGAACGTTAATGCAACAAATGGAAAGGAACTTAACAAAACTCTCTTTGAGACAGCTTCATTGTTGAGAAGTATATAGACGAATCTGTACAATTAAACCAAAAGATGAAGAAGCCACCGATACAGTACAGAGGCTTCTTCGAAATGAATATCGAGCAACAAGGCAAAGTTTCGAGGGAGTTTGTTCAAACTAAAATTAGACAAAAGGAACTGCCAGTGAAAATGGCAGTTCAGTATATATTGCATACAATTTAATTTCAAGAAATAGACTTGTGTGCAGAATAAAGACTCTATGTGTCCGGAAATATGTGGTGTCTCACCCGGTTGCCGCCGAGGGCTATCCGCAACCAGCGTATGATGGGCTTACTGAAATCTGGTTCGACAGTTGGACCGAACATGACGCGTTCTTTACATCGGACAACTACCTGCAAAAAGTTCAACCGGACGAAAAGAAGTTCATTGACTTCAGCTCTGTCGGCATCATGGTCATAGAAGAAAAAACAGTGATTTAACTTTGTGAACCCTTCATAGCATCACCGGTAACGGCATGAAGAGAATCAACTGTTTGACTCCGGGAGCATAGCAGGGAGTCGAGGATGACAGGCCAGAGGTAGAAGTAACAATGCATGAAATTAACAGGTACTAATCGGTCCTGGGATTATCCAAATTCACCTGGAAGAATAAAGCAGGGGCTAAAATACAGATTTGTTTCGTATCCAGTTTTCAAGGGTAGTACTTAAAACGATGAGAAAGTGCAGCAGTGAATTTCTCGCGGGAAACTTTTTTTGAATAACGTTTGCTAGGTGGTGATGTTAGAGCTGTCCCGGGCATACCCATCCCGAACACGACAGCTAAGCATCTAGCACGATCGTACTTCGACCGAAAAGGACGCAGCCAAGCAACGATTCGGCAGTGCTATTTTGTAAGACACAAGAACATACACGCTTAATAGCCGCTTATCATGCGGCTTTTTTTGCTTTAACGAAATCTGTTCTTGTTGAAACCCAACGACAAGAAAGTACATCGTTATCCGAAAAGGCGATTCACAATTATTATGCAGCAGGGTGGTTTGAGGGAATTCTCACTAATCTGAAGGTGCAGGCAGAATAGTCCCGCTGCGGAAAAATGTAATACGGAAAGGAAGGCTGTGTATTAACAGAAGATGATTCCTGTGCTGGCGTCGCAGGGGGCGCCTTTTTCGTCTTTGGCGGCATGAATCACGGGGCAGGGAATAAACGCTAAACGTATTTAAAGGGCGTGGCCTGACGGCATTCTATTCCTCCATTGGACGCCTGGGCATAACATGGATAAACTAAACAGGAATGAATAGAAATCAGTGAGCACCGGCGTCGGAAAGAAGGCGCCTGTTGTCATAGGAGGTATCATAGATGAAGTTGTCGATCCTGGATTATTCGGAAATTGCCGAAGGAGAGACTCCCGAACAGGCTTTAGCTCATTCCGTCCGGCTGGCCCGGCTTGCGGAGGGGTGGGGGTACCACCGGTATTGGGTATCAGAGCATCACGGCAACAATGTGCTTGCAGGCTCTGCGCCGGAAATTCTCGCAGGGGCTATTGCTACCGGCACCCACCGGATCCGGACCGGATCCGGTGGCGTCATGCTGCCGATGCACAGCCCGTTCAAGGTGGCCGAAAGCTTCGCGGTGCTGGCCGCCCTTTACCCGGGGCGGATCGACCTCGGCGTTGGCCGCTCTACCGGAGGCCCGGCGGATGTATCGCGGGTGCTGCTGGACGGGCGCAGCGGCTCGTTCCGGCACTATCCGGATCAGATTGCCCGGCTGACCGGTTATGTCCGCCGCTCCGGCGAGCAGCCCTTGCCAAGGCCGGTTCCAACGGAGCCGCCGGACTTATGGCTGCTGGGCTCCAGCTCCGGCAGCGCTGAAATTGCCGCGCGGCACGGGATGGGCCTTGCGTTCGGTCATTTCATCAGCGGGCAAGGGGGACCGGAGGCCGTGAAGGCATACCGGGAGCAATTTGTTCCCGCAGCTCCAGGCGGGAAACCGCAGGTGCTGGTGTCCGCTTTTGCCGTCTGCGGGGAGACGGACGAGCAGGCGGAGAAGCTGGCCGGCGTGTTCGACGATTATCTGCTGAACATCCGGGAAGGCGGCGGACTGCTGAGGGTTCCGTCCATCGAGAATGTCGCTGCCAGAGAGTATACGCCGGAGCAGCGGCAGATCATGGCGGCCGGCCGCGGCCGGATGCTTGTCGGCGGCCCGGAACAGATGAAGCGTCAGCTGATCCGGCTGGCGGACCGGTACAATGCCGATGAGATTATGCTGGCTACGGTATCGCCGGATTTTGGACATAAATGCCGGATGTATGAGCTGCTCGCTGAGGTAATGAGGCAGGCGTGAGCCTTTCTTTGCTGGCTGCGTACGTACTTTGGACATAGGACTTTTCTGCCGAAACGGTTTAACCTCCGGCTGGAATCGATAGCTGCATAACCATTTTTTTGGGGGAAGATGTGTTGAAAATAAACGTTCGGTTTGGCAATGAGGCGGACAAGGCCTATGTTCCAGCTGTGGATCGGCAGGTCTGGTCCGTTCGCAGGGCGTCCTCACCACGAGCTAACGTATCTCCAACTCAAAGGGGATGTCTCAAGCAGCCATTTCATGGCTTTTGAGACACCCCCTTCTTATTTAACTTCCAATTACATTGATCTGTAAGTAACCATTGAAAGTGAAGGGTTGCATTCAGCGTTGGTAAGGGTACAGGCAGAGGTAACTAGATACCAAATAGGATATTTAAAATTACGTATGAGGATTTTCATTTAATGCAAAGCCAAGGGGAATAACTTTCTCCAAGAGATAAAAAGAAATTCTTGTATTCATGCCTTATTGCAATTCATAAGGTATAATTTTATTGTAATGATTCTTTGATTTAGCAGTGAAACACAACACCTATAGGAGACTCTTATGACCACTGAACAGTATAGTGATATTTTATTGGACTCGGTTCCAGAGGTGACTCAGGTTAACTACACTTACAGACAAAGTGCGAATGTACTTTTCAATTTCATGCCTAAACTGTACGCATCCTTTGTTAAGGAAGAGCCATTTAGAGAGAATATAAAGTATACTTCGATTTTCATTTGATCCTTTTGAGAATATCAACCTACTTGGGGTAGATCTGGAACTGTTTGAAGTGATGGGCGTATATGATTTGCGTATTACAGATATAATCCCCAGTAAAAAAGAGCAAGGAAAGTGGGAATGTATAGTTGAGAATAGGTCTGATCAAAAGAGCTTCAAGTCGATGATTACCTTAAGTCGTATGAAGAGGCTTTGGAGTTTCAAAAGAACATAAAAGCGCTTCATGAGGCTCGAGATTTGTTTAGCACATTTGAAGAAGATAAATAACTTTAAATTATACTGTGATGTGTAGATCCAATTGGTCGATTCTTTCATTAGGGATAAGATCGGTCCAATCCATATGGTGATACAAGAGCGGGTCGTCCAAAAGATGGCTCGCTTTTTTGCGCAAAAAACTTGTTTACGGTTAGAGATAAGAGGCGAATCCTCTCGAAACAAAAGGAGGTTTCGCTCAAGTTTGCACCCCATTTATTACTCGATTTTTCCTAAGCGCATTATAATGGGTGAAATAGCAGTGACACACAGTTTCGTAAAGGCATTCAGACTTTTAAAACTAACACACTGAAGGGAGCGTAAGGGAGATACGTGGCTATACTTTAAACGCAGAAAGTCGATCCAGATGACTACCTAAGATACGATAGTACTTCTACAAAAACAGTGAATCCTTCAGTAGACATAGTTACTGAACAAATCAGATTTTACAGCCGGTCTTGTCCCAAGCCAAGGACAAGAACTTGTACCGATTGCCGGAATGGACAAGAACTTGTACCGATTTCCGATTAGATAAGTATCTAACTATGTTCAAAGCAATATCATTAAGCTAACGGGCAGAATAATTCAATATTTTTATGGAATATAACAATAAATGGTATTAGGGACGTCGTTTGTGATCTGCGAAAATAAGGCATAATCACTTTTCTTAGGCATAGTTTTGGGCATTCAGCTGTTTGAAAAGCTCGTCCCGCTCCTGGCGGGAAGCATTCGCGGAAATTTTGGAAAAGTCATAAGTTATTTCTTCTTCGCCTCGTGCCAATCCGGCCATAACTTCGTCCGCAAAGAGGTCCACAGGAACGCCGGTAGTATTTGCCCCGGGAATGCCCAAATCGGTGTTCGTGAGCGTCGGAGAAATCTCGATGACTCTGATTTGACCGTTGAACTGATGTCTCATCGATTGTGTATAGGAATGTAGGGCGGATTTCGTGGCGCTGTACACGGGGGCTGCAGCCAGCGGTACATGAGCCAGGGCGGAAGTCACATTTAAAATCGCTGCATCCTTTTGCTTAAGCAGATGAGATGTGAACAACCGGGTTAAGTGAATGGGCGCCCCTAAATTGGTTTTTACTTCCAAATCAATATGCGACCATGGCTCCACGCCATCATAATTCAGATAGTGCATGATCCCGGCATTGTTGAGTACAACGTTCAATTGGGGGAAATTACGGGTCACTTTTTCAAAAAGTGCAATGCGCTCCTCCTCTTTAGACACATCGCTAACATAAGTAACCAGTTCAGGATGGATGTCTTTTGCCTCCTGCAGCTTATCGGCTCTTCTGCCGGTGATGATTACTTTGTTGTCGTTTTTCAGGAATCTCGAGGCAAGCGCAAATCCGATACCAGTAGCACCGCCAGTGATCAGGATGGTGTTATTTTGTATATTCATTGAGTATCGCTCCTTTATTGTCTTATACTGTATCTGCTCGAAACCCATTGTATAATCAAGTTGAATGGATATGCAGAGGTGCATTTATTCTAGTATTGTCACTACCAAGCTACGTTGGATGAACATAAGGAGGGGGATAAACATGCCGGAATTACAACCGAATCGCTACAGTGAATTGGCTCAATTCCTGCGCAACCGCAGGGCACGTATATCACCAAAGCAGCTTGGCTTGCCTGAAGGGCGGCGGCGTACGCCGGGTCTTCGCAGGGCTGAGGTAGCGACGCTAGCAGGCATCAGCCTTGAATGGTATACCTATCTGGAGCAGGGGCGGGAAATTCATGTATCCATTGAAGTGCTTGAAAGCTTGGCGAGAGTGCTGCAGCTGGATGAAACGGAACGCAAGCATATGTTTCTGCTGGCTCACCGTCAGCATCCTCCCGAACGCCCCCGTTCTTTGGATGTGCAGGTTAGCCCGGTGATTCAGCGGCATCTTGATAGCCTGGGAACATCTCCCGCTGCGGCTATGGATGTCAGAATGAACATACTTGCCTGGAATGATGCATTCATTGCGCTTCAGGGCGATTTTGTGAACCTGGAGGGCAATTCGGAAAGAGAGCGGAACTTTCTTTGGATTACGTTCACATCGGAATATTTTCGCACATTAAAAGGGGATCAGTGGGAGGCTCACGCCAGACGTACTACTGCCAGATTTCGGGCAGAATATGCAAAGTATGTGGATGATCCTTGGTGGGCTGAACAGGTTGAATTGTTAAGTGAGGCAAGCCCCGAATTCAAAGAGTACTGGCAGAGCTATGAAGTATTGGATGCTTACGATGCACATAAAATCATGTATCATCCAGAGGCAGGCATATTGAACTTTGACCATCTCACACTGCAACCTTTAGAATCCCCAGAGCTTGAAATATCGGTCCAAGTGCCGCTTCCGGATGGCACAGCCGGAAAGATTCAAGTGCTGATGGAGGATCGGAGTAAAAAGAGTTTTGTAAGGGAGAGTGGTTTCGAGGATCTTATTATTTAGCAGATGAGATGTTGCACATTTTTGATTGGAAGTACAAGATTCGTTTACGGCTCAAAGAAAGAGTCCATGTTTTGTTACCCTGTTCAACAAAACAGGACTCTTTCAAACAGTGGGTACAAAAGTAATATCAATTACGTATCAAAGACGTTAAAAATATATCTTTTTATAACATCTCCTTGGGGTTGATTAAGAGGGTAATATTCGGAATATGTATCAATTTGGATCCAAAAGCAGCTCCTGCAGCCAGGTTCATTTTGTTGTCTATGGGTCATTTTAAGGAAACGGCTATCTTTAATCGACGAAGTCCAGCATACGAGCGTTTTGATTTTCATAGAAAAGAAATAATGATTTGACATTTTCTATGGGGGAAGTTATCTTTGCCTATATAGTTAAGCTATTAACTAAATGGAGATGACAGAACACATGGATAATCTGCAAAAAGAGAACATACTGCCAATTGATCCTAAACAAGATACGCTGCAAGAATATTTGCTTAGTCTGCCACTGCCCAATGAAGCTTTTTTTACGATGGTTGAGGCGACTGCCAATCTGGTGGCCGTGTCGGAGAAATACTGGCAATCCCAAGGACTGAATGGAGCAAGAATTCGCATACTTGTAGAGATTGCAAAAGATGGGGGAACGATGCTGCCTTCAGTGCTTGCCGAAAAAATCGGTGTCACCAAGGCCAACATTAGCTTGCTGCTGACTCCGCTGGAGCGTGATGGATACATTGCGAGGGCTGAGCATGCCCGAGATGGTCGCAAGACGGTGATTTCCATTACCGATGCAGGACAGACATTATTGAGGGAGCATCTGCCGGGTAATCGTGAAGCTGTGGCTTTACAAATGGGCAAGTTGGATGAACAGGAGCAGCATCAGTTGATTGTTCTGTTACAGAAGCTGAACAGGTCTTGATCCTTAATACACTTTAAAATGATACTAAGACCAATGAATTTTGAGGCAGGACATGTGTTGGAAAGGGATGGGATTGGTTCAGCGAGGAATGTGTTGTAGTCCAGTGAATCATTCTGTTCATTTAGTTAATAACTTAACTACTTGATGCAATTCATTTACAGGAGGGAAAAGCAGGATGTCGATCATGATTACAGGAGCCACAGGACAATTAGGCAATCTGATTATTGCAAATCTTCTAGTCCGGGTCCCCGCTACAGAAATTATCGCAGGTGTCCGTAATGGGGGGATGTCCGAAACTTTAAAAGCTTTAAAGGATCAGGGTGGGGAGGTTCGCTGTATTGACTATGACAGGCCGGAAACGCTACAGAATGCCTTTGCCGGTGTGAGTAAATTGCTGCTGATTTCCAGCTCACATACCGATGATACAGTCCGGCTAACTCAACATACAAGTGTAATCAATACGGCGAAGAACTCTGGAGTTGAACATATCCTTTATACCAGTTTTGCTTTCCCACAGACGAGTCTTAAAGGTTCGAGTAGCGTGCATAGACTTACCGAGCAGGTCATATTTGATTCGGGGATGAAGTATACGATTTTGCGCAATGGGCTGTATATTGATTTTGTGAATGTCCTTGGACTACAGGAAGCGATACAAAGTGGCGTGCTAACAACTTCAGTTGGGGATTGGCGGTTTAATGCGGTTACACGCGGTGATCTTGCATGGGCCATTGCGAACGTGCTTGCAGAGAAAGGGCATGAGCAGAGGATATATGAGTTAGCCGCACCAAAGACTTGGAACTTTGCTGATCTAGCTGAGGTGCTCACAGCATTGGCGGATAAACCTGTCATGCACATCGAGGATGTGTCGGTACAGCATTGGATCTATCCTTTTTTAAGCAGTATTGATACCGGATCTACGTCTAAGGACCTTGAGCAATTGATGGGCAAACCAATAACTTCGTTGGAGGAGAGCATTGCACCTTTTCTGAATTAATCAATTTACATTGGAGTGACGTTAAGCCCGTATGATTGTGAAGACATCAACTTCAAAAAAATGAATCATTCGAACAGTATTTTGGCGTACCAGCAAATTATTCAGCGCGGTTGGACGCAGCGAAATCAGGGGCAACCATATGGATCATAACCATGTATTACGCCGGATACGATTGCGGTGGCTGCGCCAACGACAGATTCGGTAATTACCTTTTATTCGGAAGGTTATGTTCAGAAATATGTAATCGATCTCACGGATTTGGCACCGGGGTATGGCTGCAGGTGTCGAGGGACAAGAACATGTTCCTATTGCCGATTAGACGTATATTTAAGCGGCGTCTTGCCCTTCAATACATTAAACTAACGGGCAGGATAGTTTATTGTATCGTGTTCAAGTAATTCGAAAACCTAGTATTGTAAGATCAATACGGCTCGCGATGCTTATAATAATTTTTCCATAGCCATCACGTCCACAAATTTCCCCTCTAGAATACCTTGATTCTGAAATACACCTACTTCTCGATATCCAGCTTTGTGATATAAGCTCTGACCTAGCGTGTTAAATGGAAAGGTAAAAAGAACAAACTTATAAAAGTTATTCAGATTACCGATTTCCTCTAATCTCTGAAGTAACTGTTTTCCGACCCCTTTACCGTGATGATCACGATGAATATAAATGGAGAGGTCACCGACACCGTCATATGCGCTTCTAGGGTTATATGAATTGATAGAAGCCCATCCAACCACTTGATCATTCTGTTCGGCTATAAGTACCGAGTAACGTCCCTGGTGCTTGTTAAACCATTCAGACATGTAAGCTTCATCTTTTATATCTGTTTCTAGCGTGGCAATACGGTCTTCAATACCTTGGTTATAAATAGTCAGCTTATGCTTGATCAATCCAATTTGGGTAAACGATTATTGCAAAAAAGCAGTGACGGTGTCCTTGATACAGGTATATACAAAAATGCTTTCGATCAAGGTAAGCTGGATGCCAAACTGATGTTTAAAGCTTTTACGGAAAACCGTGGCAGACCTCATTTGCGTCTGCGACGATTCGAGGTTCTGGGAAAGACGCGAAAAAAGCTGTACAATCGCTTGTGAAAAGAATGTGAGCTATCGAATTTCAGGAGGATGTTATAATTGGTAATTATAACTATTCTCGAGGTGACTAAATGAAGGTACACTTTTGTATACCGCAGCACAACTTAATGATGCAATCATCAAACAATGGCATGTAGAGGTGTATCAGCATGATGAATTATTAGATCAAGGTGGAGTCATTAAGTATCAAACGAACGTTATAGTTAATATGAAAGACGGTCATTATTTTATTAAGTCAAAATGTGAATTTTTAGTTCGAGAGTAAAGTCGGTAATCTTTATTGCCGACTTTTTTGATGCACTAAAATTCCTTATATTCGTATTTGCTTATATAAGTGATTAATAATATGCTTATATCATTAAATGAAGCCGACAAGACTAAGCACAGGGGGTGTACATATGGAACAAAACATTCAGGAGATGGCTGAGGCGTATAAGTTATTAGCTGATAAAACACGTTTGACCATCATTGCGCTACTTCAGGAACAGGAACTTTGTGTATGTGATATCACAGACATTATTGGCATGTCACAACCAAACGCCAGTCAGCATCTTCGAAAACTAAAGGCAGCTGGTCTCCTTAATGAAAAGAAAAAAGGGCAGTGGGTGTACTACTCTCTTAATTCAGATGCAGAAGCATATGTTCAGTGTGTGTATCCGTATCTGCCATCCATGAAAGATAAAATAGCAGGATTGAAAAACTGCTGCGTTCCTCAGGAGGAAGCATGACCATTATCGCTATTCTAATCTTTCTACTTACACTGACTTTTGTGATTTGGCAACCTAAGGGGCTTAATATTGGATGGTCAGCGTCAGCTGGAGCTGTCCTTGCACTTCTTTTTGGAGTCGTCAGTCTATCCGATGTAGGTACGGTCACAGGGATCGTATGGAACGCCACGCTTGCTTTTGTAGCTATTATTTTAATTTCACTGATTTTAGATGAAATCAAATTTTTTGAATGGGCTGCACTACACATGGCAAGGCTCGCAAGAGGTAACGGTAAGTTGATGTTCATTTATGTTGTGCTGCTTGGGGCAGGGGTGGCAGCGTTCTTTGCAAATGACGGTGCCGCACTGATCTTAACGCCTATTGTGCTGGCTATGGTCAGAGCGCTCAAATTTGATCAAAAGATGATTTTACCTTTTATCATCGCAAGTGGTTTTATTGCAGATACAACTTCACTTCCGCTCGTCGTTAGCAACCTCGTCAATATCGTTTCTGCCGATTACTTTGGCATTGGCTTTGTGGAGTATGCAAGTCGTATGATTGTTCCCAATTTCTTTTCAATATTAGCGAGTCTTCTGGTCTTATTCTTGTTCTTTAGAAAGAGTATTCCAGGGAACTACGAAGTCAGTCAGCTCAAAAAGCCAGCCGAAGCGATCAAGGATAAGAAACTGTTCAACATATCTTGGGTGATCTTAGCTGTGCTACTGGTTGCGTACTTGATGAGCGAGTTCATTCAAGTTCCGGTGTCTGTAGTCGCTGGGGTTATTGCAATCTTGTTTATTTTAGCTGCAAGGCGGAGTCACGCTATTCAAACGTGGAGGCTCATTAAAGGAGCTCCATGGGCAGTCGTGATTTTCTCCATTGGTATGTACGTCGTGGTTTACGGACTACGAAATGTGGGATTGACAGTTGAACTTGGGAAGGTCATTCAAGTTATCGCCGACAAGGGACTTTACATCTCCACACTTGGTATGGGTTTTCTGGCTGCTATATTATCTTCGGTTATGAACAATATGCCGACAGTGATGATTGATGCGCTTGCTATTGATGGAACCAATACGCAAGGGGTCATTCGGGAATCGCTGATTTATGCCAATATTATCGGCAGTGACTTGGGTCCAAAAATCACACCGATCGGATCGCTCGCCACACTTTTGTGGCTACATGTACTGTCCCGTAAGGATGTAAAAATCAAGTGGGGAAGTTATTTCAAAATTGGGATTGTGCTCACTATTCCAACACTCTTTATTACGTTAACAGGACTATATTTGTGGCTACACTTGATTCATTCAACAAGCATAAACGTTTGGTTAATGATTGGCGTTATTGCAGTAGCATTGGTTGTTATCGCAATGATCATAAAAACGTTAATTAACTCACTCAAAAATGGGCGAAGCGAAAGTACAAGTAAGCCAAACCAAAGATAAAGGAGATCAGTAATCATGAACAATAAACCACTTGTTTACTTTTTATGTACAGGAAACTCTTGCAGAAGCCAAATCGCCGATGGATTTTTGAAGGCACTTGGTAGTGATAAATACGAGGTGAGAAGCGCAGGATTAGAGGCGCATGGCTTAAATCCTCGTGCTGTTCAAACGATGAAAGAAGCTGAAATCGATATTTCGAGACATACATCAGATGTAATTGATCCTGAGATTTTAAAACAAGCAGACTACATCATCACGCTTTGTGGTCATGCCAACGATAATTGTCCCGTTGTACGTAATGACAAAGCTGAAAGATGGCACTGGGGATTCGATGATCCAGCCAAGGCGACAGGTACAGAGGAAGAAATCACAGCTACATTCGCTGAGGTTCGCGATTCAATTAAAGCTCGTATCGAGCAATTCTTGAAAGAAGGTAAGTAAAATGGATCACGCAGAAAAGAAATATCATGCACTTATTGCTGAACAAGTTTTTATGGGCGGAGCTGCCGACGTAGAGGCAATGGTTCTTAACGAAGGCATTGAAGTCGTGGTGGATCTTCGAGAAGAAGCAACAGAGTGCGCGTATCCAACAGATCATGTGAAGTGGGTAAAGATTCCGCTTGATGACGATACGAAAGAACATGAAGCCGAGCTTTTCAAACAAGCCATTGATGAGGTTGTTGGAGCGTATAACGCTGGCAAGAAAGTTGCCTTTCACTGTGGAGGAGGCAAGGGAAGAACGGGTACCGTTGCAGCCGGGATATTATTAAAGCTAGGGTTGGCAAATACGTTTGAGGATGCTGAAATAAAGGCAAAAAGCATCAGAAGTATCATTAATATTAAGCCGGTGCAAAAGGATTTATTAAATAAAATATTCTGAAACAAGGCTTTTAATCGTTACGCTAACGAGAAACGATAGTACAATAAAACTAAGAAAGTAGCTGATCGATTTGATCGGCTGCTTTTCTTTAACTAACATAGATTCATGTCATGAGGGAGAGAAGTAATTCAAAGAATCTAAATTACGCATAGCTCCAGTTGGGTGAAATCTATAAGGAACATATTTAGGACATCAAATTAGAGCTAAAGATCTGCATTAAACATATGTACAAAATACGAGTTTTGTGAAACAGTACTAATGATTTAAAAGCTGCACAGTGATTTTAACCCTTGTCCGTTGAAGTTAAGCTTATTGCATTAGTGAAATTAAGGTTATTGCATAAGCAAAAATGAAGATAAAGTTGTTGCATAAATCATATCATACATCCAATAATGCAATAACTTTATCTTCAATAATGATCTACTGAGTTAACAATTGAACTTAAAATTATTGCACAAAAAAATTTAAATCCATTTTATTAACCGCTGTCTTCAGATCGTCATCTGATAAATGTGTGTATATCATCGTTGTCTGTACTGATGAATGACCTAGTTGATCCTTTAGTTTTGGAACATCATTGTTAGCCTTATGATATCTAGTTGCAAATGAATGTCTCAATGCATGCACATTTAAAGATGGTTTACCATAAAGATTAGCATATTTTTGAATTAACTTTTCTATGGATCTTTGAGTAAGTCTTCGTGTGCCTCCTTTTCTTCCTACAGGAGCAGCTATAAATAAGGCTATCTCTTTTGAGCTGGGTTTATACCTTTGATCTCTGATTTTCATATATTCTTTGATGTCATATAATGCAAGGTCACTAAAGTAAACATACTGCTCCTTACCGCCTTTACGGATTACTCGTAGTAAATTTTCAGTCAAGTCTACATCTTCAATGTTAGCGCCAACCACTTCGGACAGTCTCAATCCAGATCCCAAAATCAAAGAAGCAATGGCTGTATCACGCTCACGATTAAATATAAAATAGTTATATGATCTCTTATTTCCTTTAATCAATTCACCATAATCATTTGCAATAAATTGTCTGAATAGATTGAATTCCTCATGTTTCAGAATCTTACCACTGATTTTTTGTGCACTCGACTGAGGTGTGCTTAGCACAGTGTTTAATTCTAACTTGGCCATCAGATTACGCTTAATATAAGGAACTAATTCAGAGGTTTCAGCTTTATTCTGTAAGTAATTAAACAATGATTTAAGTGCAGCCAATTTTCTGTTCACTGTACTTTTAGAGTTCCCTAATTGATTTTCCAAGAAGAAAAGAAAGTTTTCTCCATCACGTACAGTCAATGATTCCAGTACACTCAATTCGACTTCTTTACGACTACATTTAACAATCCCCTCAGAAATAAGCCAGTCAAAAAAAATTATATAATCATGGCAGTAGTTAAGCATGGTAGTTGGTGATAATTTTCTTTTTCTGCTATCTATGTATTCTGTAACATACCAGGGCAAACCATCGAGTTTTTCTTCAATACGTTCTAAGTATTTGATTTTTGTTTGTTTTTCCATGGAATTCTCCTTTTCTTAAATTAAAAAAGAAAACTATGTACATATTATAATTCTTATTATTTAAATTCGTCAAATTATTATTTTACGTAATTATATGAGATTATTTGATATCGTTCTTACCATACCATATATATCCATACCAGCAGCCGGGTTGGTTTGGGAAGATAATCAAGGATAAATTTAACATCAAATTAAACATTATTTCCGGCGGGGAGCAAAATTCCGGTATATTTGGCGCAGCGACAGCAGTAGAAGTACCACCCATGGATGCATGAAAAGTCACTGGATAGAGTACGTTTTTACCTTTCATTAGAGTGAGAATAAAGCCTTCATCATCAAACATAACTGCAAATGCGTTTCCCCTCGTACCTTCACATTTCATACCAAAATAAGTCTCTAAAAACTCGCGAGCAGCTGGAACATCAGTAACTGTTAGGTTCAGATGATTTAATTTCATAATTACACCCTTTCCTACATATTTTGTACGTCCTCCGTAGAGCTTTATCTTCAATCCAAATAATACCACATAATGGATCCGTTCTGTAGCGACAACACCGGCACTGCGAAGTTTCTGCAAATGTTGAGATACGGTTGATTGGGGTAGATCAAGACATTCCTGCACATACTCAAGAATTTTGTCCAGAAAAAGCTTTAATTACTCTTGAGAGCTAGTTTAATTTTTAAATGCTAACAGCCTTCTCCCGATACTCGGTGAACCTCTAAGTGTTATTGAGGTTTTAACTACATATGCTTATTATTTAGATGATCATCTAATCGGAATATGTTCTTGTCCTTGTCCATTTCGGCAATCGGTACAAGTTCTTGTCCTTACCTTGAGACAAGAACTTGTACCGATAACATAAAAAAGCCGCTAAAATAGCGACTTCAATGGGAATATGTTCTTGTCCCTCGCCATCTGCGGTCTGCTGCCACAATGTGTGCATAGCGAGAGGTTTGAGGATCTCTTTTCATTTTTTCATTTAATTACCATTAGAACTGCTGAATGTAGTCAGAATATTTCCATAATAAATTTCCCACTACAGTTATTCGTAATTTCTGATTCAGGTGCTACAATTATTTGGGTTATGTTTTGACAGCTACATGCTCTTGAATTTCCGGGGTATACTGGAAAAATGTACGAACCATCATTATAGAATATATGAACTAAAAGTGAGGTTGTATTCTTTTGATCATTATATATGGTTATTGATGCATGTAGTTCTTTGTTATTTATAGAGGACCAGATCGTAAGGTTCTCTAATCCCGTCTTTGGATCAAAAAATATTTCTCCACTTAATGAGATTTTAGCCCCTCCATTCGCTTTCTTTACTGGGTTATCATTTTTTTCTTATTTCTCATAGACAATTGTCTTAAACATTCCACCAATTGGTTTAGTGAAGTTATTGGATATATGATGTGGCATATGGCAATGGAAGGGCCATGTTCCTGGGTTATTCGCGCAAAAGAGTAAGTCGTATGTCGTTCCACTCGAAACTTCTATCGTATTTCGAAGTAATCTGGCGGAACTTGAGATTTCATTACCGTCTGCAGCTGTGAGAAGAAATTGATGTCCATGAAGATGAATGGGATGTGCATTCATTCCTATGTTCCCAAGACGAATACGAATGTTTTCGCCATATTTAACTGGTAAAGAATTAGAATATGGAAAACAACGCCCATTCATTGTGAAAAAATTAAAACTGTCCGTTAAGGGGTCTAAATCGTAATCTCCTTTCTTCAATTCACCCTTAGGCAGGCCTTGAAGATGAAATTCCTGAAGCATGATGAAGTAATCTCTATGAATATAGTCATTACATTCCGATTCTATTATAAATCCACCCCCTAGTCCCATTAATTCTTGAGTAACTGTATTGTGATGAGTATGATACATATGCGTTCCCGGTGCATTCATAATCTGAAAACAATAATCAAAGTATTCACCTGGTCTAATTTTGGGTGTTGGTTCAACTTCAGGAACACCGTCCATAGAGTTGGGGATATCCAGGCCATGCCAATGGACACTGGTTGCCTCCGGTAGATGGTTTATAACCCTGATCTTAACCCAATCGCCTTGTTTAACTCGTATAGTTGGACCCGGAATGGAACCGTTATACCCCCAGCCCTTCATTTTTATTCCAGGCAATAGTTCTCTCGTTACAGGCTCCGCAACTAACACAAAGCACTTCATTCCCTCTTCGACGGTAAAGGGAAGATCCGGGATATCCGGTGTGATAACCATAGTACTCCTCCATCCCAAATGGAATTGTTTACAATGGAGGATATATATGAAATTCGAGGCTTGTGCTATTACTTTATTTCCATAGCCGAATACTATGTCTAAGATGAACCTTAGTTTATATCAAATGCTTGCTCGCTAGTACATCCAAGGACATTTATGATTTTCAGCCTACGTTGTTGTTCTCCGATATAGTTATTTCTGTGTTGTGTCGCAGGAGCCTAAACGATATCCCCTAAGTGACTTCTTCTTCACTTTTCAAGTCCAAACAAGAAAAGCGTGCAACAATCGGAATTCTGCCCTATCCCCCAGTTCTTACTAACAACTCTTGCTATCATATGGCCACTATAAATCAATTGAATAATATTTTTGTTTTTATTTGACGGCTCATTTTGCTGGATTGCTACCCAGTCCATATTCCCTATCATAGGCATCAAATATTTCACGAGCAATGGGTGCTGCGCTACTTGATCCATACCCCCCTTCAGGTACAACCACGGCTACTGCCAGTTTTGGATTCTTACGAGGTGCAAAGGCGATAAATACGCCGTTCTCAACATTAATCGATTGACCATTTATATAAATAGTCTGCTGAGAGGTGCCTGTCTTTCTCGCGAAATCATAGGGAAACCCACTGAACGCGGCATCTACATTGGTAGACATTCCACGTTGAATGGCACTCCAGTATCTGTCATCATAATTTGCTGTATTTAGTGTTTTTGGTTTAATTTTTTTAACTAAATTACCCTTAGAGTCACGTATTTCTTTTACTAGGTGTGGTTCAAGACGTTGTCCTTTATTCGCTAACATCACGGTATACTGTGCAAGCTGCATTGTTGTATATTTCCCTTGTTGCCCAAATGAAGCAAAAGCTAAGCCTGTGAGTGCAGATTGATTTTCTTGGTTATATTCAATTCTACCTCTAAATTCTTTGGGCAAATCCACTCCAGTGTCCACGCCCAAGCCAAATTCTTTCATATATCTGTCCCATACTTTAATACCTTCAACATTATACTTGTTCCAAAGCTGCTCACCGATCATGTCAATCATAAAAGCATTAGATGATTTCATAATGGCTGTTTCGGGGTTTAGAAGTCCATATACACTTCCTGAAGAGTTTCTGACTCTGGTACGGTCTTTACCAAACTCCGCATATCCGCGATCCTGATATGTTGAATTCGGAGTGAAAAATCCTTCATTTAAGCCAATCAAAACACTTAATGGTTTTATTGTTGACCCCAATAATACGGTTGACTCTGGGTGCTTTCCGGTGTCGTTTGGAGGAAAGGATTCAACTGTACCATTTCTATAGATGTACTTAATCTTTTCATAATCCCATTCCGCATTCGGATCATAATCAGGCATACTTGCCATAGCCACGACATTACCGCTATCTACTTCCATTGCGACAGCAAAAGCTGTTTTTGCATTAGTATGAAGTTTTCCTGAAACTGGAGTCCGCTGTAACCAATTCAACTGTTCTTTTATAGCTTGTTCTGTTTGAACTTGTACGTTTTTGTTGATGGTCGAGATGATATCGTATCCTTTTTCTGGAGGGAGCATGTTTCCTCCCTCTTCAGGCAAATTTAACGCATTAATGGGGATCTCTTTAAAACCACTTTGTCCTCGTAACACGTCCTGATATTGAAGTTCAAGACCATCAACACCAACATTTTCTAGCTCAGAGTATACAAGCCCAGGATTGGTTTGAGTTGGATTTAAACGATCAATTTCTTTATATTTTGCTAGTGTCTTTGATGTTTTGAATGTTTTCATGTAACCAATAGCTTGAACAGCCACGCTATCCTTATCATATTTGCGTTTGCTTTCTTCCACTACACTCAATCCAGGAATGATATTTTTATTCTGAAGAAAGTAAGCGACTTCTCTATCAGATAGGTCACTCTTGATCAATCTCGGAGAATAACCTTGGGTCTGTCGATATTCCAGATCCATCGCATTCAAAATATCATCTACCGAGAACTCTTTACTCCCTGGATCTTTAAATTCCTGAAATACTTCATACAATTTTTCTGCAAATTGACCAGCTTCCTCACGATTGGGATTTTTAGGCCCCCCCTCCTGTTGACTATAATTTTTATACAATGTGATGTATAACGACTGAATGGGCTCGGAATATGCCAATTTTATTTTACCTGATGAATCATAAATGGAACCACGAACGGGCAACAAAGGACTTGTTCTGGTGACACTTTCACTTTGTAAACGGCTAAGCTCGGGGCCTTCTACGAATTGCATATAAGCGAGACGAATGATGATAACTGAAAAAATGACAAAGGATACAAAAAAGAAAAAGTTAATGCGAAACTTAGAACTGATTGGTGCTGGTTCTTCTGCATCGTAATGATTGTTCATCTGATAATACTCCTCTTGGTCGTTCTTAAGTAACAGTGTAAATTTTAAATTTGAAGGAAGTGTGTTTTTTTGTTATATCAATACAACCAAATTTCAAATAGCTGAAGGCAAAGCAAAAAAGCTCTACGAGGACGTAGAGCCTTTTTTGTCACCTTATTGAATTGTATTTATTCTTTATATCGAAGATATATTCTATAGCCGATAAAAACCAGTAATAAAAATGAAGCATACATCAAACTGACTTGTACTAGTCGTGTTTCTTCATTCCATATTTCATGCCCTATATAGGCAAAGGTCATCATTGCGGGGATTTTACCTAATAAGGTTGCGAGTATGAAAATCTTAAAATTTAAATGGAATACTCCTGCGTAAATATTGATTGCCGCAGCTGGTAAAATGGGTATGATGCGAGCTGATAGAATCATCCAAAACAGGCGCTGGCTACTCATCGCATGTAGTTGATCTAGAGATGTAAATCTCTGGGTAATCCTTCTTCCCCAAGAATAAAGTAAGTATTTTGCCAATAGATAGACAATAATCGCAGCTAAAGTGGATATGGCCACGTTCATAGTACTGCCCAATACTACACCATATTTAGCGCCGATCACTCCACCTACAATGCCAAACGGGATCACAGGAAACATAGCAAGAATAGTAATTACAAGAAACATCAGAGGTAAGCTAGCCGTATTATCCCCAGCTATCCATGCATACAATAAATCCCGCTTCATGAAAACAAGCATAAATACAACCAGGTTAATACAGAATATAATCCATTTTTTCAACCTAACATTCTCCTGAACGAATTTCTAGTTTACAAGTGAGTTTTGGCAATCTTTTTCTAACGTACACAGAGGGGTACCCCTGTTACTGATACTTTATATAATGTAACACAAACGTACCCCTATCTTTATATTATACAATGATTTTATCACGTCAGTTTTTAAGAATTACGTATTTTCACACGTTGTAGCCGAAGTGCATTAAGAACAACAGATACTGAACTTAATGCCATTGCAGCACCAGCTACCCATGGAGCCAAAAGGCCGATCGCAGCTATTGGAATACCCAGCGTATTGTAACCGAGTGCCCAAAATAAATTTTGTTTAATGTTAGCCATAGTTTTACGGCTCATATAAATAGCGTCAGGGATACTTGAAAGATCGCCACGCATCAATGTTACATCAGCAGCTTCCATAGCAACGTCTGTTCCTGTACCAATAGCCATTCCGATGTCTGCCATAGCAAGGGCCGGAGCATCGTTTATACCATCTCCTACCATCGCTACCTTTTTACCTTGTGCTTGCAGTTTTTTAACTTCTTCCGCTTTACCTTCAGGGAGAACTTCAGCCAGGACGTGGTCAATGCCAACTTGAGCCGCAATCGCTTTTGCCGTCCGTTCGTTGTCCCCTGTAATCATAATGACCTGGATACCCATCTCCTTCAAACGGCTGACAGCAGCCTGAGAGGTTTCTTTAATGGTATCTGCCACAGCAACCATCCCCGCATACTCTTTATCAATAGCGACAAGCATAGCTGTTTTCCCGGATTCCTCTAAAGTAGACATCATGTTGTAAGCTTGTTTTGCTTCTACATCGAATTTATCCATTAGACGACGTGTACCAATTAATAACTCTTTACCACTCACAACAGCCTTGATTCCAAAGCCTGGAATGGCCTCAAAGGATTCTGTTCTGAGCAGTTCAATATTTCTTTCCATAATGCCCGCAACTATAGCCTCAGCTAATGGATGTTCTGAATTTTTCTCAGCTGCCCCCACAAGTTTAAGGAATTCTGTTTCATCGCCCTCGACCAAAACATCGGTAAGTTCAGGTTTACCTTTTGTTACTGTACCTGTTTTATCGAGAATAATTGCATCAATTTTATGGGTCTGTTCCAGATGTTCTCCACCTTTAAACAAGATTCCAAGTTCAGCTGCACGTCCAGAACCAGCCATAATGGAGGTTGGTGTAGCAAGCCCAAGTGCACAAGGACAAGCAATAACCAGAATGGCAATTGCTTTTTCTAAAGAACCAGCAAAATCACCCGGTGTTACTCCGAAGTACCATACCAAGAATGCCACTACAGCGACTCCTACAACAATCGGCACAAAAATCCCTGAGATGACGTCTGCTACCCGTTGAATAGGAGCTTTTGATCCTTGCGCTTCCTCGACAACTTTAATAATTTGTGCAAGAGCTGTTTCTTTACCTATTTTTGTTGCTTTCATTCGAAGCACACCGTTTTTGTTCATGGTTGCTCCGATAACAGCATCCCCCACTTTTTTTTCTACAGGGAGACTTTCACCAGTAAGCATCGATTCATCCACAGACGAGAGTCCTTCCAGAACTTCCCCATCCACAGGCACTTTACTCCCTGGTCGAACAATTACAACATCACCTACAATCACTTCTTCCACGGGAATGGTCAATTCTTGATCTTCTCGGACAACTATCGCCGTCTTGGCTTGAAGTCCCATTAGGGATTTAATAGCTTCTGACGTACGTCCTTTTGCCAGGGATTCGAACAGTTTCCCCATAACCACTAAGGTAATCAACACGGCACTTGTCTCATAGTACATCGCAGGTCCATGATGTACGCTACCGCCTTCAATTGCCCAAACGATGGTTAAATACAGACTGTAAAAATAAGCAGCTGAGGTCCCTAATGAAACAAGAACGTCCATGTTTGCACTGCCATTGCGTAAAGCTTTATATGCACCAATATAGAAGGGTCTTCCGATATAAAATTGAACTGGCGTTGCTAATGCCAATTGGAACCATGGATTCATAAAGAGATCTGGTAACCATACCCACGAAGTAAATGAAAAGTGACTTACCATTGCCCAGAGTAAGGGAAACGATAAAATCGCAGAAATAAGAAGTTTTCTTTTTTGTTTTGATAATTCTTTTTGTCGACGTTCAGCTGGGTCGCTTTGTTCCTGTTTCGGTACAGCTTGATAGCCGAGTTTCTCTACTCTCTTTTGCATATCAGTCACAGAAACATCTGCCGGATTATATTCGACATGAGCAACTTCCATGGCGAAATTTACGGTGGCCGTGCTTACGCCAGGTAACTTATTCAGAGTCTTCTCGATTTTTAAGGCACAAGCCGCACAAGTCATACCGACAAGTTCCAAATCAACGGCTTCCTTAACTGTACTGTAGCCAAGCTTCTCAATGCTTGCTTCCATCTTACCGATGTCGACTTTACTTGGGTCATATGTTACTGTCGCTTTTTCCATCGCAAAGTTTACGTTAGCTTCTGATACACCTTCCAGCTTGTTCAAAACCTTCTCAATTTTTAAAGCACAAGCAGCACAAGTCATACCTGAGAGTTGAATTGATGTTTGTGATTTTTTCTCTTCAATTGTTGACACTATATATACACCTCACCTTTTAGACTTCATATCCTTGCTCTTCAATAGCCTCTTTAATGGTCTCTAGAGTCACCTTATTTTCATCATATACTACGGTAACAGTGCCATTTTCAAGATTAACATTCCCTTGAACACCGAGCGATTTCAAAGCACCTTCGATTGAGTTGACACAATGTACACAAGACATGCCATTCACATTTAACACTTCATTTTTCATAATTCACTTCTCCTTATATATGAGATTTTTATTTCAGTAATATTAACTTCACTTCATGTATAAAGAATACCCCCCTACCCTATATTTTGTCAAGCGCAATACCCGAAAATTTTAAGCCCATTTTATTGTTGATATGTAATTATGTTATTCTTCCTTTTCAAAATTCGAATTATTTCTTAGGAATTTAATAAAAGGAGTTCTCTCAGAATTTATGAACTGATTCTGAGAAAACTCCTTCTGTGCTACATTTCTTTTATTAAGCGGCCATTTCACGACACATTTTTGCACAAGCAAAACACGCTTCTGCACATTGTTGACAATGCTCATGATCATGTTTTTTACATTCGTTCCCACAAGCTTCACAAGCGTCTGCGCAAGCAAGACATATCTCTTTAACATATTTGCTATTGATCGACATGGCATGAGCGGCAAATTCACAGATATCCGCACATTCACGATCCAAGCGAATACATTCTTTCATCATTCCAATATGCTCCTCATCTAAACAAGAAACATAACAATGATTACATGCAACCATACATTTTAAACACTCTTCAATACACTCTTTGTACTTTTGATGTGACATTATAATTCTCCTCTCGTATCTAAAGTAGTAGGGTAGTCCCTTATTCTATATTTACCCCATATAGAAATTTCTATTCATGGCGGCATTTCAGAAGATAATCTACTACTCTAGAGTGTGAAAGAGGATAATTCTGTGCACATTTCACAATCGATGGAGTGAACCGAAATATCATTTAGGGTTCTTATCCAAGAAGTGTTTTTTCAATTTCTTGACGATTGAAGACAAATCCGAAATAAACTTTACCTTCAATGAAAATTGTAGGGACCAAATTTTTACCTGTTCGTTCGCGCAGAAGGACAGCATTTTCTGGATGATCAGCTATACTAAACTCTGTATACGGTATTTGATGATCATTTAAGAATTTTTTGAAATTTTTGCAATCTTCACAAGTTGGCGTTGTAAATACCTCGACATGCATACGCTTCACCTTCTTCTAACTTGAAGTAATGATTCAAGAAGATCATGTTATTCGACTATGTCGTAGCCTTGATTTTCAATTGCTTCTTTAATATCCGAAAACTCTAGTTTGGTTTCGTCAAATTTAACTTCAACCTTACCTTCCGCGAGAATTACTTTTCCTTCTACGCCTATTTGATTTAAGGCACCTTCAATTGAATTTACACAATGCCCACATGACATACCTTTTACTTTTAGTGTAACATTTTCCATTTTTCATACTCCCCTTTAATTGAGTTTAAATATATGTTATTTCATTGAGGCATGAACTCTTTTGATTAATTCATTCACTACTTCAATATGCTTTGTTGACTCCATTAAGTGCACCTGCAGCGGATAGGAGCATTAGGCCTCAATGATTGTTTGTCATTGGACCATTAACTTCATCCTATATTGTCCAAATGAATGACTTTTAATGTACATCACCTCCTTCATTAATACCATACCCCCCCTCACTATATTTGTCAAAGTATTTAGCTGTAAACAAAAAAAGAGTTTTTGCAAACCCTCTTTTGTTTACAGCACTATTTGATTAATTTATTTATGGTCACTAACAATTCATCTATAACTTCGTTTTCACCTTCCTGAATTCGTTCAATTACACAGCTTTTCATGTGATGCTCTAACAAAAGTTTTCCAACACCGTTCAAAGCCGATTGGACTGAAGAGATCTGATTCAGCACATTATCACAATAGGTATCTTTTTCGATTAATCCTTTTAGCCCTCTAACTTGTCCTTCAATTCTGTTAAGTCGGTTAATTAAATTATTCTTTGTTTTCTCAGAATGATGGCTCCTGCGTTCTTCCGTGTTGCATGACTCATGCTCTTGAATTAGGTCTCCCATTTTCCGATCACTCCTCATTATTTTATCTTATATTATACTATAGCCCCCCTATACTATACAAAATGAAATTCATCTACATTATTTCTACATATATTTTCTATACTATTATCGTTATTACCAATCAAATACAAAACGGTGGAGGAAAGAATATGAAATTGATGCTTTTAAAGAGGTTTATCGTAATTGGTTCTTTAGCTATTCTCGCTACGGGATGTACTAATGCGATTAAAAATAATGCAATGGAAGGAATGGATCATTCAAACACGAATAATCCTACTTCGGCTGGTTCCAGTCCTGTGAAATTCACATCTAGTACTCCAGTGGTAAATGGCAAAGAATTTACGATCACCGCACAAGAGAGCAATCTTGAAGTTTCCAAAGGTAAGATATTACCTGTTTGGACTTTCAACAATTCTGTCCCCGGACCTCAAATCCGTGTAAAGGTTGGAGACAACGTAAAAATCAATCTAAAAAATGAGTTGAATCAGCCTGTCTCCATTCATTGGCACGGCTACCCCGTTCCGAATAACATGGATGGCATTCCTGGCGTTACACAAGATGCCGTTGAACCAGGTAAAACATTTACGTATACGTTCAAAGCTAATGTACCAGGTACCTATTGGTATCATTCTCATCAAGACAGTGTAAACCAAGTGGATAAAGGCTTGTACGGTTCCCTTGTTGTTGAGGAACTGAAAAATGACTATGACCGGGACTATACTCTCATGTTAGATGAATGGATGAGTTCCAGCGACATGAATACGAGTGATTCCGACAATATGGGTATGAAAGAGATGAATCATAATGAAATGAATATGTCCGGATCGGATATGAACATGGACGAGAACACTACGGGTATGGGCGGACATGATATGAGCATGTATGACCTATACACGATAAACGGGAAATCAGGTACTGCCATTGATAAACTCATGGTTAAAGAGGGCGATAAAGTTAGAATTCGCTTAATTAATGCAGGATACATCAGTCATCAAATGCACTTACATGGCCACAATTTTAAAGTAATAGCGTCGGATGGACAGCCCATAAATGAACCCGAGATGATAAAAGATCAATTACTTTCTATAGCTCCTGGAGAACGTTATGATATTGAATTTACAGCGGATAATCCAGGCTCCTGGCTACTTGAAGAACATGGAATTGAGTCGCCGAAACAAAATATGAAAGCCGTTATCCAATACGAAGGTTCAAAAGTTCAAAATGACAATTCCAATGCTTCAGCTACGCTTCCTGTGTTTGACTTCGAAAAGTATGGTAACATGTCAGATTCATTATTTTCGTTGAATCAGATATTTGATCAAAACGTGACAATGAATTTAAATACAGAAATGAAAGATGGAGAAATGGTGTACACCATAAACGAAAAGGTATTTCCGGATACAGATGTCATAAAAGTCCAGAAAGGTGACAAGGTCAAAGTTACTTTTGTGAATCAGTCCAAAACGGATGACCATCCTATGCATCTCCATGGACAGTTTTTCCAAGTGCTAAGTAAAAATGGTCAATCCTATCAGGGATCAACGATCATAAAAGATACACTAAATGTTAAACCAGGGGAAACTTATGTTGTTGCTTTTGAAGCCGATAACCCTGGAAATTGGATGTTCCATTGCCATGACTTGCATCATGCTTCCGCGGGAATGGTAACGGAAGTCATGTATACAGATTATGAAAGTAACTATACACCTGATCCGAGTGTGGAGAACGTAGCGGAATAAATAAGTAGCATTGATTTACTCTTTATTAAGATCTGCTAATAATACGTTAAAAGATAAACAGAAGAAATTATAATGCGGCGATCTTTCCCGGAATGTAACCGAGGATTGGTTGCCGCATTTTTTTAGAAACACCTTAATTGTAAAAAAGCGATACTGTTCCGCTTAAATGCATATCATTCTCTTCTATTAGCTAGCATACCAAAATCCCCCAGGTATAGAGAACTCATTAAAATGAACTCTAATCCGAGGGGACGATATTTCAGAACTATATTGGCGACGTTACTGACTTTTTTATTACAATATCATTCTATTGGAAGATGGACCTGAAAAGGAATACGCACGATCTTCAATATATATTTGATGCCATAAGATAAATACAAGAATGGTCCACAATTTACGGCTTGCATCCAATTTCCCTTCCTTATGGATCTCAAGTAGCTGCAATACATACGTTTTATTGATCCATTGATCTACGTCTGCTGTCATAATCAGATTCCTAGCCCATGAATACCATTCACTTTTTAACCATACTCTCGTTGGGACAGGAAAACCTAATTTTTTTCGTTGCTGTACATCAGGTGGAACCACATCTTTCATAGCATCACGGAGTAATAATTTAGTTGCTGTGGGTGTAACTTTATACTTTGTAGGGATGGTAGCAGCTAATTCAAATACTTTGGTATCTACAAAGGGAACGCGAAGTTCCAAGGAATTTGCCATCGACATTTTGTCTGCTTTCATTAGGATATTCCCACGTAGCCACGTATGAATATCAATATACTGCATCTGTGTGACTTCATCATATAACTTCGCTTGTTCATAAAGTGGCTTAGTCACCTGCTGGGTTGGTTTACATACTCCCTGCTCCGATAACCATGGTGCTAATACCTTACTTTTTTCATGATCCATAAAAATCTTCGCATTTCCAAAGTAACGTTCTTGCAGAATAAGACTCCCTCTTTCCAAGAATCCTTTGCCTTTCATGCCGGTAGGCATTAATCTTCCAAGATGTCCTGCAAGACTTCTCCATGGACCTGGAAGACCCTGAAACATGCGGAGAGCATAGGGTTCCCGATAAATGTTGTAGCCACCAAAAAATTCATCTGCACCTTCACCTGAAAATGCCATCTTAACATGCTGACTAGCCAACTTCGATACAAAGTAGAGACCCACGGCTGATGGGTCTGCTACTGGCTCATCCATATGCCATATTAGAGAAGGTAGTATATCTATATAGTCGCGGGCATTAATCCGAATTTCATGATGCTCAGTCCCTAAATAGGCTGCTGTCTTCCTAGCATCATCCAATTCACTATAGCCCGGCATATCAAATCCAACGCTGAATGTTTGGGTTGGCTCCAAGCGATGAAGTAAACCAACTAAACTGCTTGAATCAATACCACCCGATAAGAATGCTCCCCTAGGGACATCTGAGTTCTTATGAATACGAACAGATTCCGTTATTACTGATCGTGTTTCCTCTACTAAATCGGAATACGACCTACTTTCATGGGGCTCAAACTTCACTTCGTAATACGGTCTGATGGTCATTCCATTATTCTGTACAATCAAATAATGGCCTGCTTTCAGTTTATGGATCTCTTTGAACATCGTTAGAGGTTCAGGTACATATTGAAATGTGAGATACTGATAAAGAGCATTTTCATCCACTTCCCTATCAATCCTACCTGAAGCCAGCAACGTTTTAATTTCAGAGCCAATCATGTATCCGGAGGCGGTCTCACTGTAATAAACAGGCTTGATTCCGAAATGATCCCGTGCCGCAAATAAAAGATCACTCCTTTGATCCCATATGGTGAACCCAAACATGCCTCGTAAATAGTTGACACATTTAATTCCAACGTCCTCATAAAGCCTCAGTAATACTTCGGTATCGGAATCTGTATAAAATGTATACCCCTTCTGACTCAACCAATCCCTCAACTCTTTATAATTATAAATCTCTCCATTGAATACCAACCAAATATCTTTGTTCTCATTGGTCATGGGCTGTGCCCCGTGCTCAATATCCAGTATACTTAGTCTCCTAAAACCCAGACCGATATGATCATGGATATATATCCCTTCATCATCTGGGCCACGATGAGCTATGGAGTCGGTCATATGTTGCAGAATGTTTGCATCTACTGGCATACGATATTTGTTATATAAACTTACAAATCCACACATAGGGCTATTCTCCTCTAATCAATATAAGATTAGTTTAGCTTTTATGTATGTGGAATCTGTGAAAGATTACCGTCCATATCATAAATCACAGTTTAGATAAGTTATTTACTTATTTATTAGTTTAGTTCACTGGAGAATGGTTCTATCTGTTCGAGGCAAGTTGCTAAACAAAATGGACAAACCCGTGAATTACCCACGGGCTTGTCCATTTTAATGACTATCGTTAACCATTTTAAGATAGTTCTGCTCGCTAACCACTCTACGAGCTGTTACATATTTGGTTTTATAATAACTTTCAGATAAGCTACTAATTCGAACACCCTTACTGCTTGATGAATGTGCAAATTGATTGTTACCTACATAAATTCCCGCATGTGAAATGCTGCGACCATTCGTATTGAAGAAAACGAGATCCCCTGGGCGTAATTCTTCTTTCTCTACAAACGATCCCTTTGCTGCTTGCATACTAGAGGTGCGCGGCAAATCTAGTTTAAACTTATTAAAAACATACAGGATAAAACCGGAACAATCAAAACCAGATGTTGTTGTCCCACCATAAAGGTATGGCGTTCCAACCACTTCTTTTATTTCTTCTGTTAGCTTTGCCTGACTAGCAAATGCACCTGTTGCTGTGGAGGTAAATAAAACTGCTGCTCCAAGAACCGATAAAATGACTTTCTTCAAACTTTTGTTCCTCCCTTAGATGCCTACGGAGTTAGCTTAAGGATTCGGTTAAAGGCTCCCTATATTCTTTTCTTACAAGAATAATTCACCCAACAAATGGTTCCCCCGTTTTCAATACGAAATTCGGCAAAAATAGTTAAATATTTGTAACCTATAGAGTATTATATTGTTAAATTGTGTGGATTTAATGTGGAATTCTCGTATATCTTATTCTAAAAAAGAAACGACCGTCTCCTGCTGAAGTTAGGGAGCGATCGCTTCTTAGCACATGTTCTTTTTGTATTGCCGAATTCTAGTTATAAGTTCAAGGCTCCTCTACACTATACAACCACTTATACCCTATGCCCCAAACCGTTTGAATGGGGTTCTGTTCCAATCCAGCCAACTGCAACTTCTCCCGGATATTTTTCACATGGGTGTCTACGACTCGGTTATCCCCAAAAAAGTCACTTCCCCAGAGACGTTCAATGATTTCATCTCTAGAGAAAACTCTTTGTGGATTCTCGGCCAATATAAGCAATATATCAAGTTCTTTTTGGGTCAAATCCAGATTTGTGTCGAGTACCATAACCTGTCTTCGATCTGGATAAATAATCATGTCAGTATACATGATTTTTTTACCGATTTCTTTAAGGCTTAAAGACTGTGAAGAGCGTCGAACAAGCGCAAACAAGCGAGCAATGAGTTCATCAGAATTTACAGGTTTCACCATATAATCATCAGCACCGACACCTAACCCATGTACCTTATCCTTCACATCCCCTCGAGCTGTAAGCATCAATATAGGTGTTTCAGTAAACGATCTGATTTTTTCACAAAGATGCCATCCATCCATATCCGGCATCATAACGTCTAATAAAATGACATGATACGAATTTTTCTGAAGATAGGACAGTCCTTCGGTTCCATTATGAGCTTCCGTAATATCAAAACCCTCTTTAGTTAAATAAATTCGCAACAGATTTCTCATGTTCCATTCGTCATCAATAACTAATGCTTTCAATTTATTCATATGGTCATCCCATCCATTTCATTAATCTTTAGTAATATGCGGTTTCTGACCGTAAATTTGAACGATCATTAGCTCATTTGTTTCACATATTATATTTTGAAGCTGTGTGATTTTAATGAAGAAGAGGTGATGGACGGGAACATCACTTTAAATTGCGTCCCCTCTCCAATTTTACTTTCCACATGAATTGTTCCTCCTTGTTGTAAAACAAGACTTTGAACAATGGACAGCCCCAGTCCTGTTCCTCCATATGCCCGGGATCTGGATTTCTCAACCCGGTAAAAACGTTCAAATATATTGGGAAGTTCTTCTGTTGAAATTCCGGGTCCCGTATCGCAAATGCTTATTACAACCCCTTCTAATTCAGAAGTTAAAGAAACTTGAATATACCCCTCGGCTGTGTAACGAATGGCATTATCCAATAGATTCAAAATAATCTGTTCCAGTCGGTTAGAGTCTACAAAAATATGGGGTACGGGACTCAACTTACTTCGAATCGTAAGATCTTTTTCTTGGGCTTTTAATTGAACCTTATCTATAGACCTTTGAATAATCGAAGTGGGTTCTACAGACATCAGTTTCAAGTCAATTTTACCTTCTTCCATCTTAGACAATTCAAAGAGATCATTTATGATTACATTTAAACGTCGTGCTTCCTCAGAAATGATTTGTAGATATTTTTTCTTTTCTTCATCATTTTCCACAAGATCTTTAGCCAATATGTCTGCATACCCTTCCATATAAGTAATGGGTGTTTTCAATTCATGAGAGACGTTGGCAAAGAACTCCGAACGATTATCTCGATATTGTTTTAATTCTTTAGCGAGGTCGTTTATGGCTTGTGACAATGAACCAATCTCATCTTTAGTTTCCACAGGAATTTCAAGATTCAGTTCTCCTTTGGCAATTTGGCGAGTTGCACTTTCAATTTTTAATAATGGATTCGATAATCTTTTGGATAGAAAAAATATGCAACCCAACGCTAATAACAGTGCTCCAAATCCAGTGATAAACAGTAAATTTCTAATCGTTTGGATCGAATCTTTCATATTTTCTAGAGAACTAATCACGTAAATCCCTTTGACCGTTGGATTAGTGGTTACGGGGATACCATGAAGCAGGTAAAGTTCGTTATTAAAAGTGAATTCTCTTTCCACCTTCTTCCCTTCTAACAATTTGCGATTATCCCAGATATAGTTAGGATAAATGGAGGCGTCTGAAGTCTTTGATTCAATGAATCTTCCTTGTGAACTCAAGATGTACATCTGGACGCCTGTAAAATCAGCCATTTGTTCCGCACTGTTGCCTTGCTCCTCAAGCATAGTAGACAAATGTGCTGCTAACTCATTAGCTTCATCGTGTACCTTTGATGACAAAAAATTCGTGAATATGAGGTTAAGTACAATACTTAGCAATATTAAAATCCCAATAAACAAGCTGAAAATGGTAAAGCTAAGTTTTAAATGAATTTTATTCCACACCGAATATATCACCTTTTGAAATCATATTAGGAAAACAAAACAGTCGCCATTATGGCGACTCATAAAATTTATTTTGACTCAGAAAGGACGAATTGTTTTTCACGCTACGTAGTATGCACTTCATTTGTTATTAGACGGTTCCCCACTTGCAGTGCTTTAATTTTATTTTTGCCAAATACTATAGAATTAAAGCATTCTCTTTAATTCTTCAGCAGTGATTCTCTTCAAAAACTTGCTGAATTTTTCTTTACCTTTTGCATGAATTTTGTAATAATCGATTATTTTCATTACCTTTTGTGTCACTTCCGCTTCCGTTAAACCAGCTAGAAAAAGTTCAGCCAAAGAAGCTTTGATTCCCTTTGGATCTCCACCTATATACATATCGAATTTGTCTTTCATTTTAACGATTCCGATATCTCTCAAGAGTGGTTCACTAGTCCCGAGTGCACAGCCAGCATATCCGATCTTCAGAGGTGTCGGTGTCAATATCCCAGCTATAGCTTGATTTAACTTTTGAGCAATGTCTAGTCCGGAATCTTCAGCCCCTCTGCAGAAATTACAAGCGATCAAGGCCTTAGTTGCATAACCTGCAGGGTTTACCTCAAGTCCAATGCTTCGAAGATTGTCAGTTACGACGCCTTCCGATTCAGCCGATATTTCAATATAAAATTGTTTAAACGGAGTCATCTCGGTCTTTTGCTCTGGACCCATAAGTTTACTGATAGCTGAAAGTTGTACTGCAGTAAACAAGCTTCCTCCTACTTGAACCGGTGGGGAAACTGCAATCATCAATCTTTCATTGTTCACTTCTTTTTCTCCTTTAACCGAATTAATGTTATAAAGAATGCGTTTAGTTTATTGCCCTCTTCATGTATTTCATATGACTGAATCAAAGCAACTCTTACTTAAGTCCACCGTTGCATTTGATGACTTTAGAATACCCCCCTATAGTATAATTATCAAGCTTTTTCTTTATATATACACTTTGATTTAAATTCTTTTTCATAATAAAGGAGCTACCTAGGTTTATTCTTTCACGATTCCCCTAAAGACCAGTTCTCTCCACCATCATTGCTTTCATAAACCGAATACTGATCTGTCACAATGATGAGCCGATTGGGATCTTGTTTTGAACTTTTGATCCCCAAAGGCATCTCACCATTTAAGTCTACGTCGAGGTCAGACCATATTTCCAAATCAGTAGATTTTAAAAATCCACTCTCTGTCATGATAATCGTTCCTCCATCGAACAAAGACAGTACTCCGTATGCCGGCTCGTTTGTAATCTGGATTTGTTCCAAATCTCTGCCCTTGACATTATAGCGAACCAGCCCTGATTCCGTTGCAGCCAAAATGGTCTCTTTAGCCGAAGGAAGTATAGAAATCGAATACGCCCCTTGGGGGATACTTCCGATTTTGTTCCACTGTTTCCCACCATCCTTCGTTTGATACACATTGTTGTCAGCACTAGCCAACAACGCAATTAATCGACTTGAATTCCTCGGGTCCATCGCTAAGTAGTGCACATCCGGCTCATTGGGTTTTGCTTTATTTGGAAGTCCATTCTCTGCAGTTTCCCAGGTCTCCCCACCATCATTAGAACGTTTCACAAAACCATGGCCCGCGACAAAGATGTTCATGGGATTATTCGGATTCGTTTCAATTGCCATTACATCACTTGTCATAAGTTCTTTACGAGTTCGCTGCCATTTTTGATCTATAAATTCATATATACCATTATGAGTTCCCATCCATATGGTTGTATCATCATCTGCAAAACTAAAGATATGCGGATGGGTGGTGGACTGAGGTGTTAATAGATCCAAATTTGCAGTCCTGTCTTCTCTACTCTCCCCCCAGAAAATAAAACCGACAATCACTACTAATGATAATGCGAGATAAAATCCAACACCCAGGGATAGCCCTTTTTTCTTTTTTGGCATGGGTCATTCTCCTTGTCTAAAATAATTTTAGGTCAGTATAGAGAAAAATTGTGAAGATTCTGCGTGTTTTGACGAAAATATAAAGGAGGACACCCTATATCTACAAGATGTAATAGCTTAAATATACAAGCGCATCAATAGCCAATGGTCAACACGATTTCCATGTATCAGCCCATGATCAGCTTTTAGTGGGGGAAAATCAATAAAAAAACCCAATCAGCAGAGCTAATTAGGGTGAGTGCATACTTACTGTTATGAGAGGGTTGAGCCATGGTCTTCATGCCAGATTTGATGGATTACATCGGCCAAGATCGAAATCGTTCTATAATTTTCTTCAAGTACATTTTCTACACCACCGATTTCGATCAGGGCACTAGATTCAGCAAGCGATTGGTTGTATTGTCCGTTACCGCTAGAATGATCTTTTGAGTATATCCCCTTTGATATTCCGGGTATTTTCTTGTTTAATTTATTCTGTAATTTGGTGGCAAACTCCATCGTTTCTTGCCAATTGGGATTTTCTTTTCCTACGACAAAATATAATTGTGCATAGTTAAGTTCATCAAACTCTATGGTCGTCTGATCTTTGGGTTGTGAATCACGATGGATATCAAAGACATAGTCAATGGATTTATGATTAGACAATTCTTGGCTCAATGTATCCTTCGAATAACTATACGATTTAGCGTAATCGAAGTTCTTAACTACACTTGGATAATCAGCAGTAGATTGAATCACATTCATCCCCTTTGCTGTTAGTTTTTTAGTGAGGTCCTCTCCTAGTAAGGTGACATTAATATTAGAGTCAAATGCTTCATCTGCAGAGGTTTTGCCTTGCAGCTCCGGCAACCAAGATTCACGGTTATGAGTATGATAAATAAGAATTTGTGGTTGTGTGGATCTAGAACCACTTTTTTGCTGGTCTTTGTTTTTCGTGACGGTTATATTATTTGGCTTCTTAGTCACATGCTCATGGTTTGTATTTTCATTTTTTGTTTTAGTCGTTGATTTGGTTATCTTATCTTTAGAAGCCTGATTATCCTTACTCAGTTTGGTTACTTCTTTAGATTTTATTCCGACTGTTTGATCTGAAGTAATGTTGTTCATCTTTACCTGGTTGCGTGGAGGTAGGCTTTCCTCTTCAGGAATGAAGTCAATGTACATAGGGATAACCTTCAAGGAAATTATGAAGGATGCTAGAAATGTAAAAACGACTAACTTACTCCTTCTTCTTCTACGTGCCATTTCGTTCCTCACTTCCTTTTCGTTTTGTCTCTACCATTTCTATTCGCTTTTTCATAGAATAGAACAAATGCCCTTCCCTTACCCGCAATAAAAATAGGAAGGCCTTTGAAAGCCTTCCTTTGGATTTATATATCGATCTTATTGAATTAATTGCCTGTTCTCGACCTCAATTTTTTTACTTTTTCTTTTCATGTGTATACCAACAATGGTTAGCGACTAAGAGGCTAGATCTTCTGAAAGATATTCTTTAATTTTTTGAGATTTTGAACACGACAGTCTATAAAGTATGTAGTTTAACTTCGCTACATATTGCAGCATAAGAAAGAATGACGTCATTACTGACGTCATTCATCATAAAGAGCTATTTTGTAGAAAGTTCACTCTCTACTAACCATTGGTGATTTTTAACCGGGTTTCCACCGGTTGCTGGTGTATAATCGACCATATAAACCGTTGTTCTCTCAGCTGAGTCAATAGTGGCCTCAGCACCCATCATGCCTTCCATATGATCAGCTTCAAGGGTAACCTTGTCCCCTTCTTTTAAGGGCTCACTGCCTGCATCTTTGATTTCTTCTTGAATAACCCACTTATGATCCGGTATTGGGTCTCCTCCAGTAGTCGGAGTAAAAGTTACTGTGTAGGCTACCGTATCATATGCGCCTACTACTGTTGCCTTTGCTCCGTTCATACCCTCCATGTGATCAGCTTGAATGACGACTTCGTCTCCAACTTTATAAGTAGGATTCTCCGCATCCTTTATACCCTCCGGAACCTCACCCGATCCTGAATGATCCATCTCACCCATATTCGAGTGCTCGCTTTCTGTAGCCGTGTTGGAATTGTTGCTGTTTTCCTTGTTCCCACAGGCACTCAACACCAATATAACTGCCAAGCTAAGTAAAACAAGTGATTTTTTCACTGCTTTCACGCACCTTTACTTTTATTTTTTTGTACTTATGGGTGGGTGTAATCGAGTCACTTTAACATTTTACCCAAAAACTTTGAAGATATTGTGAAGATACTCCGATTGATTTGAGCATTTTAACAACTTCTTTTCAAGAATGTACGCTGAGCAAATGCTAGGAACAAATTGCATTTCTAGTTTTTTGGTGATATTATCCCCTTGTTTAATTCAACTATCCTGGCCCGTTAGTTGAACAAAAACAGCCGATCACATTGATCAGCTGCTTTCTTTGTTGTATTGAACTAACGTTTCCCGGTAGTAGAACAAAAGCAGCTCACCCTCTTGGCCGACGGCCTCCTTGTTTTAGTGAGCTATCGTTCCCCGAAAGCAAAATCCGGACGATATTGTTTCCTAATTCGACTTTATCAAATCTATTTGGAATATATTTTTTGTAATAATTCCTTTTGCACAGGCTTAATATTGATGATATTTCTGATTTCTTTTGCCTTTGTTTCAGCATCATCAAGTGTACTTGCCAAACCTAGTTCTAATAGTATACCAGCTGCAACGGTCCCCGTTCTGCCCTTGCCTCCTCCACAGTGAAAGGCAACTTTCTTGCCGGCGTTATGAGCTCCAACAACCTCATCAATTGCATGTTTAAAAAGCTCGGCTTCATTTTCTTTTGTATTGTCATCAAGCGGAACTTTCACCCACTTCACATGATCCGCAGGATACGCGCACTCTGTTGCTTCTTCCCGCAGATCCACCACGACTTCAATGCCTTCGTTAAGAACCATTGCCTCAACGTCTGCCGCTCCGCCCATAAAGATTTTGTCAGCAATGAGTGCATGGTACTTTTTCTCGGCATGATTCATTTTACTTACCCTCTTTCAAGAATTGCTCTATACGAGCTTTGATTGAATCACGGACATCAGCGAATGTAGCTGTGATTTCTTCCTCCGTACCTGTCGCCTTTGCTGGATCATCGAAGCCCCAATGCCATCTTTCAGCCTTGTCATTACGTACAACGGGACAATTATCATTGGCATGACCGCAAAGCGTGATGATGTAATCTGCTTGTTTTAAAATCTCAGGATCAATTACATCCGATGTATGATTTGAAATATCAATTCCAGCTTCTTTCATGGTTTGAACAGCACGGGGATTTAAGCCGTGAGCTTCTAGACCAGCACTTCTCACCTCGTATTTATCACTTCCAAGTGCTTTCAAAAATCCATCGGCGATTTGGCTTCTGCAAGAGTTTCCTGTACACAAAAAGTAAACAAGTGGTTTGTTGTTCATGTTTATTGATCTCCTTTATCTTCGGTTTGGCTAACTTTTACTAGTTCATTTTGAAATTTCGCTTTGCCCATTTTTGTGTTAATCAAAGCTTTTACCAACATAGCGATAACAATTAATACTACAGTGATAACCGCAATGATTAACCAAACATTTACGCTTGTTGCATGGATCAAATGAAGCCACAAATATAGTCCTGTCAATGTGATAAAGAGCGTTGGGATAGTGAGCACAATCCCAATTTTAAAATAACTCCCCCATGTGATTTTTACATCCTTACGGGACAGTACGTGTAACCATAATAGTGTTGCAAGCGAGCCGATCGGTGTGATTTTTGGACCCAAGTCACTGCCGATAATATTGGCATAAATCAGTGATTCTCGAATCACACCTTGCGTATTGGTCGCATCAATAGCTAGCGCATCGATCATCACTGTGGGCATATTGTTCATGACCGAAGACAATATCGCAGCTAGGAATCCCATGCCGATTGTGGAGATGTAGAGCCCCTTGTCGGCAATGGCTTGAATGACTTTCCCAAGTTCATCCGTTAATCCCACGTTTCGTAGTCCATAAACTACGACGTACATACCAATTGAGAAAATCACGACTGCCCATGGAGCCCCTTTAATGAGCTTCCACGTTTGTATTGCCTGACTGCGGCGTGCAGCCAAAATAAACAAGATTGCAATAATCCCAGCGATGACAGACACCGGAACTTGAATGAACTCGCTCATCAGGTACGCGACAAGAAGCACGGCTAAAATCACCCAAGAGAATTTGAACAGCTTCTTGTCTTTGATTGCATCAACTGGCGTTTTGAGCTGACTGACTTCGTAGTTCCCTGGAATACTTTTTCTAAAAAACAAGAACAAGACCAGAAGACTCGCTAATATTGAGAAGAAATTAGGGATAATCATCCGACTTGCATACTCCACAAAACCAATACCAAAGTAATCAGCAGAAACGATATTGACGAGGTTGCTGACTATAAGTGGGAGCGAAGTTGTATCTGCAATAAAACCACTTGCAATAATAAAAGGCAAAATCATCTTTTGATCAAACTTGAGCGCTCGAACCATGGCAAGCACAATAGGCGTTAATATCAGTGCGGCACCGTCATTCGCAAAGAACGCTGCTACCCCTGCACCAAGTAGCACAACATAAACGAACATCAGCTTACCATTGCCTCTTGCGAGCCTTGCCATGTGTAGAGCAGCCCATTCAAAAAAACCGATCTCATCTAAAATAAGTGAAATCAGAATAATGGCTACAAAAGCAAGCGTGGCATTCCATACAATTCCTGTAACCGTACCCACATCGGATAGACTTACGACCCCAAATAGGAGAGCGAGAACAGCTCCAGCAGATGCTGACCACCCAATATTAAGTCCCTTAGGTTGCCAAATCACAAAAGTGAGTGTAAGCAAAAAGATTAAAATTGCAATGAGTGTCATGCTTCCTCCTCAGGACCACAGCAGTTTTTCAATCCTGCTATGTTGTCTTTCATGGAAGGCAGGTACGGATACACACATTGAACATATGCTTTCGCTTCAGGATTAAGGGAGTAGTAAACCCACTGCCCTTTTTTCTTTTCATTAAGAAAACCAGCTGCCTTCAGTTTTCGAAGGTGCTGACTGGCGTTTGGTTGAGACATCCCAATAATGTCTGTGATATCACATACGCAAAGTTCCTGTTCCTGAAGTAGCGCAATAATGGTCAACCGCGTTTTATCAGCTAATAACTTATATGCCTCAGCCATTTCCTGAATTTTTTGTTCCATATGTACCTCCCCTGTGATTATCTTCGTTGGCTTCATTTAATGATATAATCATATAATAAACCAATTATATAATCAATTGCGAATATATATAAAATTATATAAAATTCAATTCACGAAAAAGCCGGTAATAAAATTACCGACTTTAACGTCGCTATCTTTGCTCTCGAACTAAAAATACACATTTTGACTTAATGAAAGAGTGACCGTCTTCCATCTTTAATATCCTTCGTCTGATACTCAATGACTCCCCTTCATTTTAGTTCACAGCTTATACCATTTCTAAATCCAATACCTCACAATTTTTTCGCAAGCGCTAGGACCGCTTTCTTCGCATCTTCCCCTGCACCTCGAATCGTCGCCGAAGCAAATGATGTCTGCCAGGGTATACCTACAAAATGAATATTTTCATCGATTTGTTTTAAGGGGTTACCCAGGGAATCAAGAACATTCAATCCGTTAAGATATTCAAAATTTGGAATATAACCTGTAGCAAAAATAACGGCATCCACATCTTCACGAGCATCATCTGACCACACTACACCTTTTTCCGTAAAAGCTTTAAACATATTTTTAGTGTCTGGCCTATTTTTATCAATTGCATCTTTATAAAAACCATTATCAAGGACACCTTCACTGTTTTTCTGCAGTAAGCGTTTACCCCAAGTCGATTGATCGAGTCTAAGTATGGTTAGCCAAAAATGAATATCTTTCCCCGCAATGACCTGCGGCTTAAATTTGATCGGACTTCTGGATGCAATTGTTACATGGGCCGCCCGGGCAAGTTCAACGGCTATTTGGACAGCTGAATTCCCTCCGCCCACAACAACGATGCGTTTGTTTTTAAACTCTGCCTCATTTCGATAGTCTTTGGCATGAAGCATTTCCCCCTTAAATTGATCCATCCCTGGAATGTCTGGAATACGAGGATTTACAAATGCCCCACTTGCGCAAATGATGGACCGTGTAAGAAACTTTTCTCCGCTCAAGGTATGGACCGTATAGATATTGCCTTCCTTATCCCCCTTGATTACTTCTTGCCCTGAGTATATTGGAAACTTAAATGTAGCCGCATAGGAAATTAAGTATTGAACAACCTCATCTCTGCGCGGATAATAATTTGCACCGCCTGGAAATATAAGTCCTGGCAATGAGGAGTACGCTGCGGGTGAGAACAACGTTAAGCTATCATAATAATTTGCCCATGATCCTAAATGTTCTTCACTTTTTTCGAGTAGAATAAAGCTCCGTCTAGCTTGCTGTAAGTAATATGCTGCTGCCAAACCTGATTGACCACCGCCAATGACAATGCAATCATAAATAATGTTTTCCATTTTGCCCTCCTTCTATAAAAAAGCTACTGCATCACGTTAAGGATGTAGTAGCTTTGAATTCTTGTTTATCCGTAGCAAGAATTTGATCCTACCTTTCCGATTTTGAAGGAGAGCAGCAATTCGTAGAGGCTTCCTCCACTTGTACGGGTTCACAGCAGCTATCTGCACCACTAGCACCAAGACTGCAAACACCTGTCTCCGGCAGTTCCAGCTCTACTTTTTGTGCTGAATCCATATCTCCCACTAAAGCCGCTACAATGGATCTGACTTGCTCGTATCCCGTCGCCATTAAGAAGGTTGGTGCTCTTCCATAACTTTTAGCACCAACGATATAAAAGTCCTTTTCAGGTTGACGTAGTTCCTTTTCGCCATGAGGTCTAACTGTACCGCAGCTGTGTATATTGGGATCAATTAATGGCGCGAGCTCATAAACGCAGTCTAAACTGGGGTCCATTAATACCCGCACTTCGCGGACAATCGATAAGTCAGGACGAGAACCTGTATTACCTACGATTTCATCAATATGATCAATAACCACTTTTACATTTCGAATGGCTCCGGAAACCTGTATTTTTCCACCTTGTTGTTTAAGTTCTTCAATATGGAATGCCGTCATGACTTTTACTGTACCGGATTCAACCACCTTTTGAATTCGGGTACCCAGTTCTCCTCTTGCCTGTAGCCCATCTAATTCTCGACCGCCATACACATCTTCAATATTTGCCTTACGAATTGCCCAAACAATTTCAGTTCCCGATTCCTCTTTTTGAAGCTCTGCAAGTTCAAGCAAAGTGTTGATCGCAGAATGTCCGCTTCCTACAACAAGAACTTTCTTGCCTTTATAACGATTTTTCTCTTTCCCTAATACAGCAGGAATACCGTATGAAATGTGGCTTTCAAGCGCTTTTTCTTCTTCTGAAAAAATACCGTCTGAACGAAGCGGGTTTGGATTGGACCATGTTCCAGAAGCATCGATAACTGCCCGCGCCTCATAAATAAACGGGGATCCGTTTTGTTCAACATGGATAACAAACGGAAGTTTCTCGCGTCCACTTGTTTTCACTTTGCTTAACCCTTTACGACTGATCGCAGTAACTTTCGTATTCAAATGCATGTATGGACTTACTTCAGGTAGTGCAGCCAAGGGTTTTAGATAATGCTCAACAATCTCCTTACCCGTTGGGATGGTTTCGTTTTGAGGAGCGACCCAATTCGTGGAAAGCAGCAATTCTTTAGCAGCTTTATCGATGTTATATTCCCAAGGTGAGAACAGACGTACATGTTCCCATTTTCTAATGTTTGCTCCCACTTCATCTCCGGATTCAAACAACATAAATGGCTCACCTTTTGAAATGAGTTGTGCTGCTGCCGCAAGACCAACCGGTCCAGCTCCAATGATCGCTACAGGTAATTGGTTTGTTTCTTTTACGGGTGATTCGCAGCAGTTCACTTGGTTAACAGGGATACTTTTAAACATTATATTTTCCTCCTCAAAATTACTTGCATTTTACAAGTATTATATGAAGCAAATGGGATAACAAATTATTATCCCAGTGGTGTACAGCATACGCTGGATTTCGCCATACTCTCGTTTAGCAGTTTGACCGCATTAATCACCATATCACGTTCAAACTCAGACATATGCGAAAAAACTTCTTTTAAATAATCATTCATCTGCTCATCAATGACAGTAGCGACAAATTTACCTTGTGTAGTCAAGGATAATATGTAAATCCGCCGATCTTCTGGTAATGGCGTTTTTTGAACCAATCCCAACTTCACGAGACTTTGAACCTGACGGCTAAACGTTGTGATGTCAATGGAAAGTGCATCTGCCACCTGCTGAATGGAGGGATTATGTTTACGATCAATTTCATAAATGATATGACTTTGAACGAGTGAAATATCCAACCCTCCTGCGGTGCAGCAGTTTTTATCCAATAATCCAAAACGCCGTGTCATGATCTGAAACATCACTCTTAAGTTGTTTTCCAATTCCCTCACCTCTTGTTATAGTTATACCCTTATTATTTGCAAAACGCAAATGTTTTTTTGTTTTATTCTTTGCCCTTCCCATTTCGAATTACAGTATGATATATAAACATGTAAAAAACAAACGTAGGAGTGATCATCATGGTAATAATACGACAAGCTACCGAAGGGGATCTGGGTAGCATTTTGACTATCTACAACCAAGGTATCGAAGACCGCATTGCCACGCTAGAAACCGAGTTAAAAGACGAGGTGTATATGTATGAATGGTTTAAAAAACACCAGCGACGCTACACCGTACTCGTCGCTGAAGTGAACCAATGTGTTATCGGATGGGCATCCATTAATGTCTACAATCCTAGAAGCGCTTATGACGGTGTCGGTGACCTTTCGATTTATATTCATCGTGATCACCGCGGCAAAGGGATAGGCAAACAGTTGCTTGGGAAATTAGAGAAAATCGGTATGCAGCATAACTTCTATAAGTTTGTTCTTTTCACCTTTCCATTTAATACGCTTGGGCAGAGCTTGTATCATAGAGCCGGATACCGAGAGGTAGGTGTATTTCAGAATCATGGCTTTCTAGAGGGGAATTTTGTAGATGTGATGGCAATGGAGAAATTACTTTAAGCATCGTATCGTATATGTATTGTTTGTCATAATTGGTCTTCTAAGAAAACCTTCGAATTATTAGAGTACAATTCAGTAAAAATTGCACCTCGGTAAATAATCCTGCTACCAGCGACAAGAAGCCGATTTCTGAAGGAATCAGCTTCTTAGGTTATTTTCTGTCAAAAGTACATGACAGTTAAATTTATAGGTTCAACGCTTCATTTCTATCGCATGAGGCTACTTCATTCTCCACTTGTGCATACACATCATCCATGACTTGCAATAGGTTCCTGATCTGTTCATTTCTTAAGGAATAATAGATGTACTTTCCTTCCTGTCTGCTTATGATAATTCCACATCCTTTTAAACAGGCGAGATGCTGCGAAATGTTGGATTGGTTGCCCCCAAGCTCTTCTACAATTTGCGAAACCGTTTTTTCTTTCTGATGTATGGAATCTAGAATTAGCAACCTCGTTTTGTCGCTGAATCCTCTCAGAAACTTGGCTTTTACCTCACAGCCGGTTGTATTCAATTTTTATCCCCCCAAACCTTACACTATTGATACTAATTTAAATTTAGCATGTTGCCATAGAAGATTCAATTCAACCGTTGTACTTCAAGGTTTAAGGCTTATGAGCTTCAAACAACTACTCGTGGAATTCGGAAAGTACAGGGTTGTTCTGGGAGTAGTCATATATGATTTATCCTACTCCCCGCAATAACGCACTCAGTAACGTAGCAATGATCAATTTTCGCGAATGCTGTTTGTTTCAGAAATTAACCTCGTCTCTAAATAACGTTCAGATCTTAGCTTCTCATTCGCAACAATCTCATGCTGTTCAAAATCACCAGCAATGCCGCTCCTGTGTCACTCATCACGGCTGCCCATAAGGTTAACCAGCCAGGGAAAATGAAAGAAAGAGCAACGACTTTTACTAACAGCGAAAACCAGATGTTTTGCTTAATAATTCGAAGCGCTTTGCGGCTCAGTTTCATCGTATGAGGAAGTTTTTCCAGATTATCGGCCATCAGGACGATGTCTGCTGTTTCCATGGCCGTATCCGTGCCGGCTCCTCCCATTGCAATGCCCAAGTTGGCTGTAGCCAGCGCAGGAGCATCATTGATCCCATCTCCTACCATGGCCACGAGCTTGCCTTCTTTTTGAAGCTGCTCCACTGCGGAAACCTTCTCTTCCGGAAGCAATTCGGCGAAATAACGATCAAGTCCAGCTTCCCTTGCGATTTTGCGTGCCGTGCCCTCATTGTCTCCGGTAAGCATCACGACTTGCTCGATGCCCGATTGTTTCAGCGCCTGCATCGTGGTTATTGTAGTCTCCCGAATTGCATCAGACACGGCTATCATGCCGAGCAGATTGGATTGCGTACCGACAAGGATCAAGGTGTTTCCTTCCTGTTGGAGTCGGGAAGCCTGCTCTTCCAGGTGCACCATCGGTACGCCCATTTCTTGAAATAGCTTTGGATTACCAGCGAAATATTCGGTGCCTTGAATGGTTGCATACGCACCTTTACCCACGAGAGCTCCGTATTGTTCACCTTGGAGCGGGGATAGTTCCCGCTGCTTCGCGTACTCCACGATGGCTGATGCGATTGGATGTTGCGAATGCTCTTCAATCGTTAACGCAATGCGAAGTAATTCTTCTTCGGAGACCTTTTGCGTAAATAACACAGATACCTGGGGTTTACCCACAGTCAGTGTTCCTGTTTTATCAAAGGCAATCGCCTTGATCGAACCGGCAACCTCTAGGAACGTTCCGCCTTTGATCAGCACGCCGTTTTTGGCTGCGTTCCCGATGGCAGACACGATGGCGACCGGTGTGGAGATGACCAATGCACAAGGACAGGCCACGACAAGCAACTCAAGCCCCCGGTAGAACCAATCGCCCCAAGTGCCCCATCCAAACATAGGAGGGATTACCATGATTAAAAGAGCGATAGCAAATGTAATCGGGGTATAAATTCGTGCAAAACGGTCTACGAAGGCTTGCGAAGGGGCTTTTTTCTCTTGTGCTTCCTCCACCAGATGAATGATTCTCGCAATCGTGGTATCTTTCACCAATTTTGTGACGCTTACCTCAAGAGAACCACTTTCGTTTACCGAGCCTGCATAAACAATACTTCTAGGTTCCTTCTCTACAGGGATGGATTCACCGGTAATTGGAGCCTGATTGACCACAGAGTGCCCTCTTGTAACTTCACCGTCCAACGGTATTTTTTCACCCGGCTTGATGACGATGACATCCCCGATATGAATGTCTTCTACGGGTGTGCGCACCAATTGTTGCCCTTGTTTGACCCATGCTTCCGGAGGAGCCAAGTTCATTAGACCACGAATGGATTTTCTTGTTTTTTCGATCGCTCTATTCTGCAGGGTGTTCCCTAACGAGAACAGGAAAACGACCGTGGCGCCTTCGAACCATTCGCCAATCAGTGCGGCGCCCACAGCCGCAACGGTCATCAATACGTTCATGTCGAGTGAAACGCTTCGTACTGCATAATAGGCACTTCGGGCAGGTTTGTATCCACCTATAACGATAGCCAGAGCATAGAGCAATGTGATGAGCATTTCCGACACATTGCCGTACGAGCCCACAAATCCCATAACCAAAAATATGCCGGAGTACAAGGTTGCTGGTATTGGCTTCTTCGATTTCTCTTCCACCGTATCAGATGAAGACCGACTATTGGTAGGCAACAACGCCTTGAACCCCGCTTTGGATACCTCTTCCTTCACTTTATCATTCGTTAAATCATGATCGATCCGCATCTTCCCCGTCGAGAAGTTTACGTTAACTTCACGGACTTCAGGAAACCTGAGCATATGTTTCTCCAAGGTGACGGCACAAGCCCCGCAATCCATGCCTTCAATGACATAGGTCTGACCGGTTTGTATCGGAGTAATCGGTTCAATGGAATACCCCAATTTTTTAACTTGTGATTCAATTCGATTTCCGATGGATGGATCGGAGACGGCAACACTCATCTTGGCCGTGCTGAAATTCACTTGAACCTCTCCTGTACCTTCCATGCGGGAGATGCTCTTTTGAATCGTTTCCGCACAAGAAGAACAATCCATGCCCAGAACCCGATATTGAAGCATCTGTCCTGTAACTAATTTCAAATCGGACTCAGAGACCCTTGGAACGGAAGCTACAGAGCTGGAACAACAAGAGTCTTCTTTGCTTTTTTCTTGCCCCGCACTGCAATAGTCTTTTTCATCCGCACAGCAGTCACTTTTTTTCGTTGGTTTGGAAGTTACCGTGAACTGAATCTGCTGTTTAAACGTAGTGCCTGGTTTGACGCTGGGTTGAATGGAATCGGTGCAGGAATGGCTTGAACAACAACTTTCCTGCTGAACTTTTTGTTGTGGCTCAGGTTGTTTTGCTGATGAGTTGCATCCTTCCGTTTCAGAACAACAGGAATTCGGATGATTTTGTTCAGACATGGCCAATCACTCCGTTTCTTTACTTCACATCATTGTACGGTAAAGTATTGCATTATATATTAGTTTCTATTAATATGTTAATCATATTAGCATCCACTAATGTATACGTCAATGCTCAACCACATCTTTGTTCTTAGGTGTAGATTACCTTCATTCAGTTATGTAATAAGAGATTGAAATAAATGGACTTTAAGGGAGAGAGCCATGATAGAACGATACGATGTCATTGTTATTGGTGCGGGACAGGCTGGTCTTGCTGCATCATATTTTTTAAAGAATCGAAACCTTCGGTTTTTATTGATTGACAAGTCTAATCGCATAGGGGAATCATGGAGACAACGTTATGATAGTTTAACATTGTTTACACCAAGATCGTACAGTTCGCTACCAGGCTTGCCGCTAGAAGGTGATCCGAACGGATATGCAACCAAGGACGAAATTTCGACTTACTTGGAGAAATATGCTACTACCTTTACATTGCCAATTCAGCTATCTACGGAAGTCATTTCGCTTGAAGCAGCCGAGCAAAGTTTCGATATAAATACAACCAAGGGGATGTTAAAAGCAACAAATGTCATTGTAGCCACGGGCCCGTTTCAGTCACCTTACATACCTTTAGCTACTGATCAATTCCATGAAAGCGTATTTCAGATTCACACTTCGGCGTACTCCCATCCCAAACGATTGAACAAAGGAACTGTTATCGTCATTGGTGCCGGAAATTCAGGAGCACAAATTGCGGTGGAGTTGGCCAAGGAGCGGGACGTTTTTTTATCCGTTGGCCGTCCATTACACTTCATGCCTTTGCAAGTCATGGGAACGAGCATTTTTTCTTGGTTCAGAAGATTGGGGATTATGAATGTCAGTGCTGAAAGCAAATTGAGCAAGTTTATTCAAAAGAAAGCCGACCCTATTTTCGGTATAGACCTAAAAAAGATGATCCGTAATAAAAAAATCAAACTTGTACCACGGGCGGTTCAAGTTATGGATCGACATGTACAGTTCGAAGATGGCAGCAAATTGCAGGTTGATAATGTGATATGGGCTACCGGTTTTCGTACAGACTACACCTGGATCAAAGAAAAAACGCTATTTAATGAAAAAGGCGGGGTGCGGCATCAAAGAGGCGTGAGTGATGTTCAGGGGTTGTTTTTTCTAGGAATCCCTTGGCAGTCATCCAGAGGATCGGCTCTGATCGGAGGCGTTGGAGCAGATGCGGAGTATATTGTGAGCCAAATAAAATAAACAAAAAGCCTTCGCCCATGTTTTATAGCCGGCCCAATATCGGGCCGGCTTATGATTTGCTACTACACATTCTTCGAATAATCCTTATCGCTCATCAAACATCTTGATTTTTCGCTTACAGACCAATTTCGCCATAAATGTATGAACAATTATTGAATTATTGAAATTTGATCTATTGTAATTTCAATAATTGCACTACAATTCGTAGTACAGAACTATATAAAATTTTATATATTATTAGATCGATCTTTACATTGAATAGAAACTACATTCACTCTATCTCAGTCACCAGATGTTAAGGGGGTAAAAATGTGATATTAACCATATTAAGCATAGTTATGATTGTATTATTCACTGGATACATTGGTTTAGTTGCCTATAAACGAAAAGAGAAACTTGCAGGTATGGCTGGTATGATGATTGCAATGACCGTTGGTATGATATCTAGTCTTGCACTCGGTTTTCAATTAGGCCTAGTGTTTCAACACAGTTTAGAAGTCCCATCAATAATCGCCATTTTGTTTGGTTTGGGAGCGGGATACTTCATTGGAAAACCTGTAAGCTTAATGGCTGCTTTGGATGGGATGCTTGCAGGAATTATGGGTGGATTGATGGGCGCAATGCTCGGGGCCATGGTGGGTTTTTCCTATATGATGGTATTATTTATTGACATCCTTTTTATTTTTATTATGAGCGTTGTTCTCCAATTGGCCAATCAAGAAACGGGCCAAACTCATGAAACCAAGAAAAATGGTATTAGTTTACCATTTATTTGGGGTGTACTTATGGTTGCTTTTGGAACCGTTTCGATCGGGATATTACTGTTTTTCCAGTTATACGATAACCAAACCTCTGCGATTCAATCACAAGACTCACAATCAAGCGATCAAAGTACCCTTCAAGAAAATGTAGGGTATCAAATCGTTTCAGTCGATGTAACAGCTAAGGGTTTCAGCCATGAAAATATAAAGATAAAAGCGGGTGTTCCAACAAAAATAAATTTCATAAAACACTCAGGTTATACTTGTATAAGAAGCGTTGAATCTACTGATTTAGGATTAGATGTGTATCTCGAAAAGGGAGATAACTTCGTGACTTTAAATGACTTGAAGCCTGGAACGTATCAATTCAATTGTGGCATGTACATGTATTATGGAACGATCACGGTTACGTAATATCTTCAGCTTATTTCTGGTTTCATCATGAAATGAATTTACCTTCACTAAAAACTCTCCCAAAAGAGAGTTTTTTTCATCCAAACCCATACAATGTGATGTTCAATGTCATATTAACAACTTCTTTCCAAGAAAGTACGCTGAGCATATGCTATGTGCTAGGAACAAATTGCACCTCTTTTTTTTGGTGAGATTATACCCTTGTTCAATTGAACTATCCTGCCCGTTAGCTTAATGATTAACGGGTGGAAACCGATTAGTTATATACCTAATCAGCAATCGGATCATGTTCTTGCCCATTACGGTAATCTGTACAAGTTCTTGTCCTTGGCTTGGGACAAGAACTTGTACAGATAAAATAAAAAAGCCGCTAAAATAGCGACCTTGAATGGAACAATAATTCCTGAGACAGCAGACGAACCGCCTCTTTCTTCGATTCTTCGCTATATCGATTAAAGGTTTGGACTTTCTTCACTGGAGTTTGAGCTCATTGTAACATGTCCTCTTTTTACACTGTCTACTAACAGGGGATAATACCATTATGAAGGCATTTTTTATTCACTAATTAGTTCACGCTTTTACTTATATTGTGAGTTAAGGTCAATTAGCTACCTAATAGCAATATACCCATAAGGTAACCTTTATATGCGTTTTTTCGTTGATAAATACGGAAAGCATTTCTTACTCGGAAATTACACTTGCAACTTCCTGTACTCCAGATAAGATCTCCTTCATACTTTGTTTGGAATCCTCGATTTTGTCTTCAGGAGAGACTGGTTCAACATTTTCCTTCATCATCATGGAATAATGAGCAGAATGACCATTCTTTATGAAAATCTCTTTAAACACAACAAGGTATTTTTGAATTAAATCTGTATTATTTTCTACATACAAATCTTCGCTAATGAAATGAGAACCATCATTAACCCAAGATATTAGGGAGCGGCAGATCATTCTTTCCTCGTGATCAAACTTATCTTCAAGTACATCAAGACTTATACCACCGTAAAATTTAAAATAGTTTTCTAGTATTCTCCTCATACTATTTTGGATAGAGACAAAACTGATATTATCTGAATATTTAAGTTCTTTCCATAGGAGTTCATAAGAAGTACTTATAGGGTTTTCCTCAAAATATTTTACTGATGAAATATTGTTATCTTTCCTTATTATCCAATAAGTCCCTTCTCCAAACCTTTTGGAGCCTTTGTTAAAAGTTATTTCTTTATGAAAGTATATATTATGAGTTAATATAAATAACTGTTTAATATCTGACTTCCCACTATTAACATCAAACATGATTTCACGCACTAAACTGCTCACCATAAAGAGAACACTACTATCTAAGCTAGATATTGGGTCATCTATTACAACAACTTTATTTGTAGTTATTTTACTGATGTCGTTACTACCTTTTAATAATTGATAAAAATAGAGAAAAGTAATAAATGTTTTCTCTCCTTCGCTTAGTGTATCTTTTACATCTTCACCATTCTCACGGATGATTTTATAATTTCCTTCCTCGGCAGCAGCTGCTAACTTAAAGTTTTTAAAGCCAAAAGAATTTAAGTATTTATTTATTTCATTTACCGAGTGTTCGACGCTTGTTATCTGTTGTTGATTTATAGCCAGTTCTTTTTCATGAGAGATTTTATACTCGATTTTTTTTGATATAGAATTTTCAATTCCTCTGATCATCTTATCTTTATCTGCTATAATATTATCAAAAATTTTCAAGTCTTCGCTTATTTGATCTGCTATGTATAACCAGATTTCCGCTGATAATTTTTCTCGCTCAAGCTTTATATTCTCCATACGTTTGTTATGGTGTTCGATTTTTATTACTGATGCTGTTATTGAAATGTTTAGTAATTGAACTAATTCTGAAATTTCAACCAATTCAATGCTTCTGCTTGGCTCTTTGATTTTCTGTTTTAAAAGTAATTTATTTTCTTCATGTTTTGATTCAATTAAACGTAATGTTGAAATTATTTCCTCAAGATCTACAAAAGTATTATTGGAGTGAACATTACAAAACGATTTGATTTTAGAGATAATTTCTTCTGTGTGCAACAAATAATTTTCAGAGGAATTTCCAAGTGTTTCAATATTTTGTTCATATGTATCATCGAAATATAAATTTATTTGTTCTGTAAAGTAATCTGGAAGTAATTGCTGACAAAATGGACAAATCCCATCTGTATCATGGATTTTTAGTATTCCTTGTTTAACCCAATCGCTTATTCCTAATTTTGTTATAAGCCTTGCGATGTCTACATCTTCTTTTCCAATAATTTTATTTTTAAAAATTGGATCGCTTTCAAAAGTATTATCATAATTGATTAGTGTAGGCATTGCTACTAGCTCGACCTTTCCATTATATAAACCTTCCTTAAGAATCTTAATTTCCTCCAAAGTTCTTATACTGGTTGTGGAATTTATTAGTTTTGATTCCTCTATACATTTTTGCATGAATTTCTCTTTAGAATTTCTATACCCCTCAATTAACTCTTTAAAATCCGGATCAATGCTTTTCTTTAGCCTCCAGCACTTTTCCTTAAACTCATCGACAATAACCGCTCTGTCGTGACTTTTTTCTCCTAGTAGTATTCTTTTCTTTCTGATCTCTTCATCATGCTTAATAATATTTCCCTTTAACTCGTCAATCTTTGTTTGTAATTCTACAGATTCCTTGCCAAGTGTGAAAATACCCTTAATGGAATTACTTAAGAAGTTCTCATTTACGAAATTACGATTATAAACGCATGTGGTCATTGGGTTGCCTTTCCACTCCATAGAACAACTTGGGAAATTTACGGGATTTCGAATAAACTCTGATAATGTTGTCTTGCCAGATCCATTATTTCCAAAGATGAAGTTGACATTTTTAAGATTTTCTAGTTTAACGCCAAAATTATTATAAGATGCGATTTCTTTTAATCTAATTTTCTCTATCATTTGATTATTTACACCTCTTGGACAATAATTTTTTAGAAATATAGGAAATAGAAAACAAGTTTTTCCTTTAGAAATAAAAACTAATTAAACCTGAATTAACTGCTTTAAAGAACATAACTAAAGAACAGATTTAACTAGAAATTTTCAATTTATCAATTGTTTTAAGAAGATCATAAATAAAGTTCTCAACTATTCTAATTTCTTCAATATTTCTTTGTGAAAGAACCTCGTTAATTCTGTCTAAGATTTCAAACATCTCTTTGTTTGGTAGTTCATTTTCAAAATGACGGAATAATTCTGCTGGTGTAACATCTAAAGCTTCAATTAGTTTCTGCAGGGTCTCCAAAGAAATGTTTCTCTCCCCTTTTTCAATCCCACCAATATAAGGCTGTGGGAGATCTACTTGTTCACCTAAGTTCGCTTGGGTCAATCCTTTTGATTTTCTTAACGATTTTATTCGCTCACCTACGAAAGCACTGATTTTTATCATAAGTACAATCACCTCTCTTTTAAGAGTAGGTGTACTTATGTATGAAATAAATATACTCAAACTATATATTACCATTAGTAATTATATATTTTAAGATATATATTTTATTTAGATATAATAAAAATTCTATAGGAGTGTACTTAATGAGACAATTACCTCATCAAATAGTTATAGAAAATGTAGTTCAAACTAAAATGAGGGGAAAAATCGCTTATCAAAGCGCGTTTCCATCCTCAATTGCTGTGGATTTAACCTATGTTAAACCATATAACGACCCATCTGGAAAAGGATATCAACGGCCAGTTGATCAAAAACGTGTTGATGAATTTGCTTTATACCTTTCTAAAGGGGATAACGCATTATTCACACCGATTCTATTGAATGCATCTGGTATGTGGGAATTCACAGCGTATGATTCTAGTAGACCAATGTTTGGAAGATTATTCTGCAAGAATAAAGCATCTTTAATGGATGGACAGCACCGGCTAGGTGGTATAAAACGTTATACGAAGGAAACACAATCAGAAATAAATGTTCCCTTCATGGTGTTTCATTATTTAGATGACGATGAAGAAATTCAATTCTTTGATATAATTAATACAAAAGCCAAAGGGCTAGGTACTTCTTTAAGTAAGTTTTTGAAAAGAGAAAACGACGAGCTAAGCTGGATGTCTACTGAGCTGTTGATATTAAACGATAGTCCTTTCTATCATATTGGTAGCATCACAGGTAAACGTAGTAAAGGAAGACATATTACTCTTCAGAATCTTTATCGTATGTTAAAGTATTTTTTCAAAGACACTGGAGTTACTAACTTATCAAAACACGAAAAGGTAGATATAGTTCTTGTATTTTTTAATATAATGCGTCAAGAATATCCTCATGAATGGTTAAACTATAAAGAATACAAACTTACTCACATCGTATGTTTGGATGCATTAGCAATGGCAGCATCCAAAATGCTATTCCACTGTAAAAAAGAAAACTCAACACAAATAGACCATCAAGAATTTATTAAGTCAGTGAAACGCTTAAAAAATATTGATTGGTCTATATATGGTCCTTTTAAATATTTAAAAGGTATTTCAAGTTCTAAGACTTTAGCTATAGAATTATTCGATATTATGAATTTAGAAAAATAAAATTAAAAGATCTAGGTATAGGTTATGAAACAGTTTCCTATACCTTTATGAACTCACTTGTTATTTGAAAATGGGCACGCGAGCTCATTATACTCTCTTTTATCGTCCCACCAATGAAATTCAAGTTCTTCATTACTCTCATTTGAGAAAACAGCAATAAATAGAGGATACTTATCTTCAAATTGAGGAACTGCTGGCATAATTCCTTCTGAAATGAATTCTTTAGAATGTTGAAGCCAGTTATCAAACCACTTTAGCAAAAATTGAACCAAGATTCGATTTAACAACCATTTCGTGGCCGCTCGACTACTCAAGGTAATATCATCTATCTGATTATTCCATTGATCATATAGGTCATAGAGAAAGTAAGCACTTGAGGGAAACTCAAAGATAGGTTTATTAAGACGTTTTGGACGCCCCATATTATCGACTAATGAGAAATGATCAAAATTTTGAATGGTTCTACGCCAAGCTATATACGCATAAGCATAACTACAAATTGGTCCACGCCCTTTGAAATTTTTCAATTCATATAGACAAGATTTATGTTCAGCTAAGATGGTTTGCCTTATATGCTTGGAGACACCAGCAATAATCCGTTTGTAGTTTTGGTAAAATTCTTTCTGCAATATATCAAATCTAGCCTTTTTGATATAAAATTCATTTAGGTTTGAGAAATCACCTTTCTTTGAATATTTGAATGCAAATTTTTTCTCTTCAAAACTTCTTATTGTTTTAATACTTTTACTACTCTCTACAAAGTTATGGCCTGGAATATTGTTCGCTTTATTTGTAACAGTTAAAAAGTTTATTAATGAATTTGGATGTTTTTCAAAATCAGTTTGAGGGATAAAGTACATTTTTTTAAGCCTGGACTTCTGATGATTTGTTAGTGTTAGCCATTGAAGAAGCTCAGGTGGAAGTGTATTGTAATGTTCTTGGGGTTGATTCCAAGAATCATAAAAAAGTTGATCCTGGTTTATTTGACAATATTCATGACCACAACTACATATGAATGGGGAATCAAACATTTTGTTGGATAATGAATAGTCATATTCCGAGCCACATTCTGGACAACATTGTATGAGTTTTTTATTGTGGAATGGACAATGATGCAATAGTTTGAACTGATGAAATATTGAGTGATAACCTTGCTCTAAACATTGAACACAAAAGTACAATTTTTCTCTTAAATAAACACTTTCCCATGGACTAACTACACCCAATAAATGGTCTTGAGGTAAAACCCTTATTAGTTCATCTAAATTTTTACGATTTCTTTGAACTAGGTCAATACCAAATACGTCTTTAATTAACTGTTCATTTAAAGAGAACATTTTAACTAAATCATAATGGCTAGGTCTAATAACACGAAGATTTTCCACCTCATCTATTCCAAACTTTCTAATAATATCTAAATCCAGAACTTCATTAGCAATTTTAAATTTTTCGAATATACTCCAAGGCGATTCATAAGGCTTTATCCAATTTGCTCTCCATGTATAAACATCTTTAGGCGGGCTCATCAATCTGGACCTCTATAAATTTCTGCTTCTATATACCCTGAGCTTTTGATTGCTCTTTTCCATAGGGCTTGATTCAGACTCTCTACATCATTTCCTTCACACCCATATTTTTTCAAAGCAAATTCTATTGTTCTAGTTACATACTGCATAGGAATTTCGAATGACTTGCTGATCCCAGCTTCTTGTCTCAATGAAACAAAAACATCAAAAAGTTGTTTTGAATAATTACTCAGCCTGAATTCTTCCTTCTCAAAGCTTTCAGGAAAATAATATCTCGTGAACGACCACGCAGAATCGTATGGGTAAAAAGCCCCCTCATCGTAACAAAGCAAACACTCATTTAAATCGTCCTCTGATCTAATTCCATGAAATTTGTATGGCTCCACCATAAATCTTCCAATGATTTGATACTTTTCTTCTTCAAAAAAGACAGATCTTTGATTAAGTAGTTCGTTCTGGCCGACTAAAAATACAGTTAGATTTATCCCATAACGATCCAATTCATTAGAAATATCCATTAACCAGCCATATTGAATTTCATGAAGCCTCTGTGCATCATCTAAAAAAAAGACAGTTCGATTTTGTCCAGCAGCATCCGCTTGTTCAATAAGAAATTTCAATAACCTCTCCCGCTTAAGAACAGCATTTCTTGAAGAGTAGAATCCATGTCCTATATCCTTTAATATTTCCGTAAAAAAAACATCTTCATTTGGTTTTGTATGCTCACGACATAACAAATTGTACATAGGCAATTTTTCGAAATCCATAGGTAATGCCTTCATTAGATAAGCAATGGCACGGGTTTTTCCTAGACGTGGTCTACCATGGACAACTGTTCCGGGTAATCGGTCTTCAATACTTTCCTTCACCCTTGCATAAAGATTGTTAATTTCATTGGTAGGGATATCGTATTTACCAGTTTCAACAGGATGAGCTCCTTTAGGCAGAAGTGGGCGTTTTAAACTTGGAGGAGAATTTTGTTCTTTTTCAGTAGATAATAGCTCTTCTAAATTTCCTTGAATCTCCATGTTTATCCTCCTCTGTCGGTTTTACTATTTTTTTAGGATTCGCGGAAATCGTATTATTTGAATTAACTTCAGTTTGGCAAACTTCACCTGGCAAACTAGGCTGATCTATATGATCATCTTGCTCAAGTGAGACATCTTTATTTCTTTCTTGATTTCTGGATAGTTCGTATGCTTTTCCAGCCTTTCTACTGCTCGTTTTTGCTCCTTCTCCTAGAAATTTTTGATAAACTTCTATAGGGTTTTCTGAAGAAGAATAACGTATTAGCTTTTTTCGCTTAAGCCTAAATATCTCTCTACGAACCTGTAAGGTATGCGGTGTAATGCCCCACTTTCCTGCTGCTTTTAGTTTTCCTAGTTCGGAACCATCAGGTAGAAATGCTCTTATTACTCGTAGGTCATCCACATTAACAAAAATATCGACTTTTTTTCCAATTAAACCAGGTGAACGAGAAAGCAATGAGCTTGTGTACCTAACATTTTCATATTGAATATATGGACGTCGACCATGCTTAACGTCACCTTTGATTTCACGTGTTGTTTGTAAAGATAAAAAAGCTACTTCGTTCCTCTGCTCCTCTGGTAGTTGGTTTACAGAAAAATTTTGAAGCCGACTTTTCATTGTTTCAAGTGGCGTCATAAAGTTCACTCCTTCATGCTCGGTACCGTTGTAGTCTGCAATCATGACATCAACCAATTCCTCAACATGCTGTACAGTTATACGATGCTTCTTAGCTAATTTAGAAGGATTCGCCCTTCTCGGATCCTTTGAATTGCTACCTGTTGTACTAGGTAATCTGTGAAATCCATTTTCTTCAAAAATACCGAACCATCTTTCGATATGAGCTCTTTTAATAGGAAAACCAACTTTCCCAGGATTCACTCTACACTTCACAACTTGTTTTAATCTGTCTTTGACTATAGTGGCCAAGTTAGCCTTTGCCTGATCATAAAGAATTTCATCCCATATTGCCCACTGAGTTTCTTCAATGATCGTAGAGGGATACCCTCCGTCAGTTGGATATTGCAATCCTGGGATTGTCAAAATTTTAGGTACCCAAGGTACAACACTATTACGAATACAATGTAAAACATCGGTTGAAGAATATTCACGGTTAAAACTCAAATAGTGTCCCAAAATGGTCCGAGTACCTACATCAAAGATAACAAGTAACCAAATTCTATCTATAACGGTATAGATATCATCACCTTCAGGAGTCTTTAGAACTAAAACAGCATGTAGATCAATTTTATGGCCATCAAACTGTACTTGCTCATAGGGTCTTATGATCTGTCTGTACACTTCATCAGAACCAGTGCTCTTGATTAACTTGGATATATCCTGACCGTATCGACCTGAGGCTTTATTGATATCGTGGTCTTCTAAAGTTTTAAGATAAGAGTATAGACTTCGCCTTGCCACTTCCTTTGTATTAAACGGATAATCATTGGGTGCTTTCAAACCAACTTTCCTACATTCCTTTACCATTGCTCTGTGAATGTCTTTACCTCTTGTAACAGGATCTGAGACAGAGCGTGATTTTTTTCTGTAATACAACCGATGAATTTCATCACGGATAGTAGGATATGTTTCAAGTAAGAGTTCAAAAGATCCGTTCATACCAGATGATTCAAATTCAGCATTTGGAAGATTTTCACGCTTATAAACGGTTATTCTTTTGTTAGGTATAAGGGCCCTGTATCCCCATGGAGCCTTTTGAGCATCGAGTGCAAGACATCTTTTCACCAATCGGGCCACTTCGTTACGATGCAGTCCTGTCTTATCTTCTATTTCAAAATGAGAATGATCAGCAAAATACATTTCTACGGCTTTCTTTCTCTTCTCATAAACAATTTGATTATGTTTGGATAATTTATCGATGTTAACTGTAGACCACTGTGATAAGTCAATAGCATGACCTAATTCAGTGTTCTCTATTAATTTTCTTTTACTCATCGATCCACACCTCCAATTTTGGACCTATTGGAGCTCTATCTAAACTACTTTTAATAAATCCTTTATAAATCATCCAGCAAACGCCTTCAGTTACTCGTAAAAAAGGAATCTTACTATCTAAGCTAGCTTTTAATTCCTGTATAGTTATTTTTTTCAGACTAAGTATTTGAGAGATTAGATGTATGTCTGTATCAATTGGATGCAGCCTATTAGACACTATTGAGATAAGAAGTTTCTTGTTGGAGAGAAGAAGAGGGTTAGAGCGAATTTCTTGATCATTTACAACACAATGTTTAATATTTTTTTCTTTACACCATTGTTCTTCTATTAACAACTGATTTTTTAATTTTCCATTTTTTGACGTCTCTACTTTTGAAAATCTAACTTTGATGATTGCTTCGGTGTTATCTTGATATTTCACCCAATAACTAGGTACGGAGGTGATAATTTTACTTGTGAAAGAGGATTCAATTAAAATTGGTCTTTCACAATACGATAGAATTCTAGGATCTGTTTCAATAAAGAGCCAGTAATCGTATTCTAGATCACCCAGAAGGGTGACATCTCGCTTAAGTTTAGGACTGTAGGCTTCCCAGTACCCAACTCCTGTTTTTTCTGACTTAGTTAATGGGATTGGACTATACATAAATCACCCCTTGAAATTAATTCCAATATTTATTGAAAATAGATTAACCTATTGCTAGAAGTTATGCAAGAAGTTTATGTTCATTTTTAAGTTATGCACTAATCTTAACTTCATTTATTTTGTGAAGTTAAGATTAGTGCATAAGAAAAAAAGCCTTGAGTATCAAGACTTTTAATGCAAGTATTTTAAGTTCACCGTACAACCCTGTACAGCCAATTCTTATAAGCATTCCGTTTAATCCCAGACTACTTCTGTTCCTGCAATAAAATCATGAATCGCACGTCGATCCTCACGTAAACCAACCATAAAAGCACTCACAATAACTCCGATACCCAAAGTTATTACATACACAAGTCCAGCCACAACAACTCGCATCAGCATCGTACCAATTTTTGGCGGTTCATGTGTATCGTATTTACGGATTCGAATTCCACATATACGTTTTCCAATGGTTCGGCCATACCAGTAAACTGGTAATAAAATTGAATATATCGCACTAAGTAATTTGGCAATCGGTTCATCCGTATCAAAATTACCCGTAAGCACACCTGCAATAATAACTAACGGAATTGAAATAATAAGACTATCCAATACATTTGCTCCTAATCTAATCCAAAAACCTGCTTTATACAAAATGTTTTCCTCCAAACTACAATTTTAAACTAAATTTCTAAATTACTTCCTGAACTCCCTTCATTAAAATATCTAACTTTATGTACACAACTCAAATAGTATAACAGAAAATTTTACCTTTTCACGATAAAACTCCTATTTCATTTTAATTGCAACCTTTGTGAATTTTATAACAAACTTCGAATTAACTTAATTGCTGTTCACACTGCTTACTCTCATCCTTTCTAATATTTAGCTTCTGAGTCTCCAATAAATACACCATAATAATTATGTAAACCAAGAAAATCTACTCAACATTTGTTAAGTAGCCTTCTGTTCGTTCTGCATCTGCCCTCTTCGCCAAATCTTATTCTCCACAATGGCATAGACTAAACCGGCGATGGCAAATACCCATATCGATGTCATTCGGTTCAGATGGTATCCATTCACGAAATATGGATTGTACATGAGATCAAAAACCCACAGCCCGCCCCATCCAAACCCAATCATATAGATGAAAGTTCTCATCATAGGAAAGCATACATATTTCCGCAGCAGCCATGAGATCGGGATAAGAATAACAACATAAAAAACGACTAAATAGTGACCAAATCCCAGGATAAGCGACAAAATATATATCAAGCCCCCTAGATTACGTAAGCCGTAATACTCTGTCGTTGTAATATGGTACCCTTCAATCCTCTCAAGAACGATGAGTGCTGTAAAGAAGATCCCGATAAATATCAGTCCTAATACCATGTAACGTTGAACCGCGTTCACCAACATCAGATCACCCCAATGTCTAAACGCAGCCAGGATCGTTCAAGTTACATGATTTCGAACAAATTACACATAGGCGTTATTAGGTTATGTTAAATGTTAAAGTTAATCCATCGTAAATTGGTCTCATCCAACGACTACTTCTGACCTTCCAGAATCATCGTATCCAGGCGGTCCATAAGCTCATTTTATAGATCTTTTCATTCTTCACTGCATTCATCATATTCCACACTTTGCTGTCTACCATCTTATTCTCGCTATTCTCCATCAATAGCAGACGATTCGGATTAACAGTAACCAGAGCCTCCTGTGCGATCTGTTTACCGCCCCAGCCCTCTGGATCAGGGATCCCCCTCTGTGCGCTTCAGGCCCCATTCACCGTATAACATCTCAGCTGCCCCTTTATATGAATAGACGACTAGGTTGTTTGGATATGTCTTAATTACGGCAAAGGATTCACCATGTACAGCCCCCTCCAGCTTTTGTTTCCACTCTGCAGATTTCGCATCATACTTGGCCAGATATTCATCCTTCTTGCTTTCTTCTCAATTGTAGGTCCCATGATGCCTTCCAACCCAATGGAAGCTGACTTCAATTCATCAAAAGAACGACGCATCCGTTCAAAACGTTTGCCCCCCCATATTGTGGGTGTCTTGATCTCACGAATACCGCTCAGATATTCATGCAGCCGACTGGCGGCTTCATTTTTGATTCTATTTACAATTCTCGCCAAGCAAAAGAAGTGTCGTCGGAGAAAATTTTCGTTTTTTTAATTGTATAGACAAATGTGACTTTTTTGATCTTTAACTCCCGTAATATTTTCCATTTATTATGGATAAATATGAGAAGTAGTTACTTATATCATTAAACTGTCGCCTATTGAATCCAACCGCTTGTATGTTATGATATATTTTAAAATGTTATAACATACAAAAGGAGTGATGCAATGCAATCGCCGGTATTAACTATTGGAGAACGGTTAAAAGAAATACGAGCAACTAGAAATCTTACACTTGAAGATGTTTCTAAACTGACTGATGTAAGTAAGCCTATGCTTGGACAAATTGAAAGAGGACAGTCTTCACCAACGATTACAACTCTTTGGAAAATCGCAGTCGGCTTAAAAGTCCCTTTATCTTTATTATTGGAAGAGCTAGAAGATGAGTGCAGTGTGGTTGATACACGGTCCAAAGACGCTATCATTGAAAATGATGGAAAAATGAGAGCATTTCCTGTTTTTCCTTTTGACCCTACCCGTAACGTTGAAATATTTTATATCGAATTTGATCCTGGATGTCACCATCCATCTGAAAGACACCTTGATGGTGTGGAAGAATATGTTTTTGTGGTACAAGGTATGTTAGAAATGGTAGTCAACACAAAAAAAATTGTTTTAAAAGAAAATCAAGCACTCCGCTTCCGTGCTAATGTTTTTCATTCCTATAATAATCTCTATCAGGAACCATGTATCATTTACAACATGATTTTTTACCCAAGAACATAGGCAAGTTTCATCTGTGATCATCTAGAAAATATTTAAAATGAGGTGTGGTGATTATGGCAATTGAAAAAGTAAAAGATTTTTTTAAACAATATGGTATGAATTCTCAAATTATCGAATTTGAAGTATCTAGTGCAACCGTGGATTTGGCTGCATCTGCATTAGGTTGTGAGCCAGAGAGAATCGCAAAAACACTTTCTTTTATGGTGAATGGACAAGCTGTTTTAGTAGTTGCTGCCGGGGATGCAAAAGTGGATAACAAAAAATTCAAAGAGTATTTCAAAACAAAAGCAAAAATGCTTTCTCCTGATGAAACCATGGATATGGTTGGTCATGCCATTGGAGGTGTTTGTCCATTTGCTATTAAAAATGATGTTTCTGTTTATCTAGACATATCTCTAAAACGTTTTGAGACAATCTATCCAGCTTGCGGGAGTAGCAATAGTGCTATTGAACTTACCATAAAACAATTAGAAAAATACTCTAGTTATTCAGAGTGGATTGATGTGTGTAAAGGATGGAATGTTTGATTTATAGTAGCTCTATATGGGGTAGCGCCAACATTTTGACTAATTTATACGCTAAGTATCAGCGGACATTTGCTTAAAGCAGGAAAAATTCGCTGTCTTTGCGCCTTACGTTCTTAGTGTATATTTTCGTTAAAATGTTGGCTGTACCCTCAATCAACTATGAAAAGATTTCCAGAACGAACCTTCTGTATTAATGATATCCTTGATCTGCACAAACGGAATCGTAAACGTTGGAAACCCTGCTGCATAAGGTGCAATATCATATGGATTGAAATAGAGATGCAACGCATCCGCTGTAACAAAAAACGGCTGATCCGCACTAATGCCCGTATAAGTGTCTGGAAACACATACGAGTATTGAGGATCATTTTTGATCTGATCCCCCACAATCTGGCTTAACACTTTGACATAGTCACTATTCGGTTTAAATAAATCTTTCAGCTCATACAACTGACCGTTCGTCAGATTAATAATCGCATAGATCATCGTAGGCATACCATGCGCTGCACCAGCCGGGTAGTTATAACCTGTGAGTTGCAATTGCAATAATTGCTGCTGATAGAACGTGATATCAAAATCCCCTGTATACGTGTAATCTAGCTGCTGATCAGCAGGGATTGGTTTAACCTGTGAGAGCTCCTTCAACTTGGCATTCAGCGCAAGTTGCTCCGCTTGGTTCGTGAATCCTTCCACTTGCGGATAATATACGAGGTAGTCCCTGTTCGGTTTGTACTTCTCTTCGCGTACACGGTACGGCGGATGAAGTGGAACGATTGTATTTTGCCGCCAAATGATCTGTCCTGCCCGGTTCACATATGATAAGCGCTGATCTACATAGGCTTTAATCAGATCTGGTGCCACGACTTCCAGCGTACCCGAACCTTCTACATGGGGATATCCAGCAGCAGGTCTTCCACTCAGATCCAGCAGATAGGTCTGTCTTCCGTCGGATGCAGATGCCAGACCGTTTGTATAATTGCCTACATCGCGATATATGAAATCCGTAAGCCTTCTGCCATTAATCTCTGCAATCGCGTATACAGAACCAATATAAGGCTGCTCCGGATGAATGGCTTGCCCTAACGCATAACGATGCTCTCCTAGTTCGCGAATATCATTATACGCGGGTTGAATAATAAATGATCCTTGCGTATTAATGACACCATAGTTCGATTTGTAGTCCTCCGCTGTATTAACAATCGCTTGCCCGCCACTAAAAGGAAATGCCGATGAAAACTTGGGCTGAATGCGAATATTCCCCCGTTCGTCGATATACCCATATTTGCCAGAAGCCTCTTTTTGAAAAGCAAGCAGTCCATCCCCCAGTGGTCCCACATAGGCATATGGATAAGTCGCGAGTCGATGTCCATTGCGATTAATAAGCGCATATTCATTATCTTTGATCTGCACAACCGCTCTGCCATCTTGAAAATCATTCCCTGATGTGAACTGTGCCGGTATCACCTCATTGCCCGAAGCATCCAGATAACCATACAGACTCACCGTTCCATCTGTCTGACCAGGATTGGAATCGTAAAACAACGCTCGGCCGTCCTTCATATTCGAGATATACGGGTATGCCCGTTTGGTAAGGACTGTACCTTGTTCATTAATCATCTTAAATCCTTGAGAATCAATGGTTATCGCCCGTTCTTCAGAAAAGGAATTGATGGAATCGTATACAGGTTGAACGACATACTTCCCTTGAAGATTAATTACGCCGGCATGACCATCCTTCACAACCACAGCCAATCCATTGGGCTGGAACGCTTGCGCGTCATCCAGAACTGGCTCAAGCCGAATGTGACCTTGGGCATCCATATACCCCCAACGCGTCCCATTCGTGGTTCGAACGGAGATGGGGTATAACCATGTTGTTACCCGAGCATGGCTTATGGGGACCATCGCCTGCTTAATTTTCTTTTCCAGTTCCTGTAGTACTTCCCTGGAAGGATACGCTTCCGGGAAACGGAGTGCCTTCTGAACGGAAACGAGTGCTGCCGGATACTGACCTGCATGGTACTGAGCATCCGCAAGGTAATACCAGTAGAAGATATAATCAGGATATTGCTGGGTTAGTTGCTCGTAATATTGCACCACTTTGGGATAATAGGTTGCATATACGTCCGGTGCAGGAACCCATTTCCCGTTCTGCCATCGGATAATCTCTACACGATAGGCTTCACCTGTGTCATGAATCCAGAGTGCAATCTCCACCTTACCATCTCGACCATGCGGACCAGGCATATCTATAATCTCTGCATAGCTATAATATAGATCGTCAGGCGCCAGATCTTTGAGCCCTGATTCAGTCCACTCATATACAGCAAGCTTAGACCAAATAGATCCAATCCGCCAACCAATGATGAGATTGTTCCTTGCCGTTGAAGTTACAGGGGCAGCAGTCATTAAAGTCACCCCATAACCCAATCCCTTAATTAGTGCCATCTTGATCCAATGCCCTTGAACAAATTTCAGAATGAGCAAATACAGCTCACCATTCAACTGATAGACTGCTGCAATCTCCGGCATACCGTCACCGGTAAGATCTGCCGCATAGATTGCTTGATGTTGAACAGGTTTATCAATAGTGACGACCGTTGCACCAGCCGGAATATGTTGATTCACAATCTGCGTTAACAGCGGTTCGCTCATGGACATCTCAGTTTCCTCCCTTATGACCGCATTCGCCTAATGGTATGCGTCATAAATCGGGATATGACATGTAATTCATTTTATATAAGTTGGACTTAAAAATATTCACACTCACAACTCCGGTGACAAAACCGCCTTCCGATCACTGCTTTCCACTTTTTAATTATTTATCTATCTTGCAAAGTCACTTTCTTTCCATTGAGTAACAGGTAGCTCACATCGTTCACCGGAATGGTCTTAGGGGATATCCACTTAATGAGATCCTGATCAAGCTGGAGGAAACCGGATTTGCCAGTCAACTTGGTACCATCCTTCAGGTGAACTTCAATACTCAGATTCTCCATGTGAATCTTGCTCAGTGCCTCACCTGTAAGTGTGACTCCAACTGCGGAAAGGGTTACATTTGCCTGTGAGGCTCCATTTGCATCAAGCTGAACGTTTCCTGTTTTACTCAAACCATTTTGACTCAAGTTAAACGTCGTTTTCCAATTCCCCTTTACAACTTCACTAATACTCGTAAAACTGCCTTGAAGTCTCAACTTATCTAAATCGTCAACAGCAGACAGATCATACACATACTCCTCATAATCTCCTCCATACCCGACCCCATCTTTCATATAATGTCCATAGCTAACGGAATATTCAGGTATATCGAGCTTTTGACCTTGCTCATCAGTGAAGTAGAAGTACCCATGATTGTACTCGCCAATTTCATTATCTGGATTAATCTGAATGTGTAACTTGCCATCCACAAAACCTATATTGGAAATATGCATCCATGCGATGCCCTCAATAGGTATATTCGTTACATCCTGATGCAATACCGGAATTGGATCGGTTTCCATCTGAATATCGGTTTTACCTCCCAAGCCACTTATACGATCTTGATTCAGAATATCATAGTCATTAATTTTCTTATCTTGTAACAATCGATCCCAGTCTACTTGGACATTGTAACCATCTTGACGAGAGGTACCCGACATCAGCGTATTGACCTGAACTGTAATTCGATTTTTGCTGACTTCTCCTTGAATGAGGAATCGGACAATAGCCGTTTTATTAGCATCATCGTAATGAATAATCTGAGCGTTGTTTGCATTACCTCCGGTTACTCTGTAATCATATACATCCAATGTATCGTCAATGCGATGACCCGTCAGATCTGATAATGAAACATAGATTTCCGTTGTATCTCCGTCTCTGACAGCACCTATAACCTCCATTCGAATCCCTTGATCTTCACTCACCTGATGAACAGGCTGAAGAATGCCAATCCGATCTGCACCTAAAAAATGAAGAATAGAAGGCAGATCAATGATGCCTACAGATGCAGCTGCACCTGTAACAAGACATAACGATAACGCAGCGGTTACAGGAATATAGATGGCTTTGCGATACTTTCTTCCCCTATTCATGGACTTCTTAGACTGTGCAGATGGAGCAGATGGATATAATGATGAATCTGATCTCGTAACGGTTGCTGGTTCATTCATCGCCAATTTATCATAGAACAACTTTTTAATATTAAAGAGGTTCTTCTCAGTGAATTCTTTCTCGGATTTTCGCATTTGATCGCCTCCTTTATTTCCTGTTCATCCACCATGTCCTCAATCGTTGCCTGGAGCGATAAAGCTTGTTATGGACTTGCCTAACGTGTAGGGACAATGCTTCCGATATCTCATGGGGTCTCTGTCCTTCGTAAAACCGACGTTTCATAATCTCCCGTTCCGGTTCTGGAAAAGATTCAATCATTTGATTAAGTTCCGTATATGTCTCTTTACTGATCATCTGAACCAACAAATCATCCGTTTGCACCGAATGAATCTCCTCTACATATGTAAGCTCAGTTCTTCGATTAAGTTTCCGGTAGCGATCAATCGCTTTATGTTTTGTGATCGTTGCAAGATAATTTTTCAAGCTACTTCGCCCAGATTGGAATGCATCCGGATTCTGCCAAAAAGCAAAAAATGTATCTGCTACGCATTCTTCAATCTCTTCTGCCGATGCATGATGTAGGATAGAATGAGCAATCTTCCATAACAAACCTGCGTAGTGGTTCATCACCCATTCCATGGCTTCAGGATCACGATTCACTACTGCCTTCCGTATCTGTTCTTCTTCCACGATTATATATCCCTCCCTTCCATGCGCATATGAGTCACAAATGCTGGTGTTGATCCGTGCTTCCTACTTATATTCGTTTGAGAAATGACTTTTACTTACTCCACGATAAAAAAAGATTTGCATTGACCTCTACGGCCTTCTGCAAATCTTCTTATTTCTATACTATATCTTATTTTCTACATCATATCGCTTCATGTGCCTTCGCTTCGCGGTTATTATCCAGTATCACGTCTCTTCTTGCACACTAAGCTGTACATATTGCGTGAGACGGCAATACTGAAATAACAGCATCTCTTCATTACCTTGTCCCAGAGCCACGCTACGCCCTTCCTTGATCATGTGATTCAACAACTCATGCAGGAAACTCATCTGCAACCGCATGGATTCAGCTACGAGCTGCTCAAGAACTTCAATATCTCGGATCGCAAACTGGGATAACCCCCGCAGGAGCAGCTCTTCAGACCAGCTGCTGATTCTTTGCATGAACTGATTATGCTCTTCCAAGTCTCCCCATCCTTCCATTCCCGATTTCCAGTTTAAGACTAAGCACCGTTTGACCCTTCAGGAAACTGATTGGGCTAATCCGTCTTGATTCCACACGCACAAACGCATAGAAGTGTTCAAGGGATTGGGAACCATATCCTGATTCCAGTCTTTGGATCATTGTCTGCCAATCTGTTGAATACGGGAGAGTGAGTGTCAGTAGTTCTCCATCGGCACTCTCAACCTTTAGGACAAGATCTTGCGTTTGTTTGACAAAGCTATGGTCCACAATTCGGGCAACTTTGATCACAGCCAGTCGTTCTCTAGGCGCAGTGAATAAGGCGAATGTTCGCGATTCCTCTTGAAGTACAGACGATGCATCCTGCATGATTTTGCCCATATTCAGCGTTTCCACGCCCAAACGTGGCAAAATGGTAAGCTTGGCACCTTCCCCGGAGGAAATCCGGCGTTCTTCATTCACTTTCACGGAGTGGAATTGAACTTCTTCACCCACGAACTGACGAAAGGTCACATGAGGCAGCCATGGTGTAAATGCACCATAATGCTCTGTATATGAGAACTGCTGATCATCATAATACACAGCACGTACATCGCTATAGGTGTAGATTTCCCCATCATCGAAACAATAGAAGTAATAGGTGATACCACGGAAACCGGATCGTGTCTCCCATGCATCGGCTCCCAGTCCATATAGGTGAAGTGAAGGAACCGTAAAGTATTTACTTCGAAAACTGCCAATGAGCTGACTCTGTTGAATGGTTGACACCTTTTTCTCTTCAAGAACCTGGAGTGCAAGATACAGCTTGCTTACTCGATCCAGCATGGATTGCATGGAGAAACGGATATGTCTGTTGAAAAACAACTGTAGTTCGCCTTGAATCCCTCGCAGACTGCGTTCGATGTCAGGCAGGTTGCCACTATGGGCAGCAATGGCCAGTGTCTCCAATTGTGCCATATAGGACTGCGGAAGACGGGCCAGTCCCGTCTTCAACAATCCTGCCAGCATCATGCGACATTCCTGCACGGTCTGCAAAGAAAACTTGGCTTCGTACACTCGTCCACTTAATGCATCCGTATCATCCAGCCCTTTTAGTGCACGATACCGTAACAATGCTTCAAGCTTGGCCAGCTTTCCGGCTGTCTGCGGCACCTTGCAAAGAGCTTTCGCAAGACTGGCTTCCTCAGTAAAAGACACCTCAATGTTCTGGCTTGTCAGCTGTACCGTAAGAAGTGAATCTTCAATGATCTTCACCTCTTCAGGGTACCTTAAGCGGAATACAACTTCCTCTATCATGGAGGCACTATATGGTTTAATTAACACGCTAAGATCAGACTCCGTCATCCAGCGGAAACGAGACTCGATCTCACGAGATGCTCCATGCGAAACTACGTCTGAATCATCCCTATTTGATCCTACGTTTGACACAAAGTCTGTTACTGTTAAACCTTTTAATACGTCCAAGGAATTCTTTTCCGATATCCCTGAGTCCTTATCTGGCATTTGCTTCTCGTCAACACTGATCGAATCCTCTAACGAATGTTTCCGTTGATCATATAGAATTGCAATCAGCACATGCTTGCAGATATGCTCTGACGGACAGGAACAATTCCAATGATCCAGCGTATCCTCAAGCGTACATTGTGTCCCATCACTTAACTCGCAGCTCACGGATGATTCATTCCATGTGTATGTTACAGTTACACCATTGTCCAACTCTTTCAAAGACCTTTTGTACAATCCCTTGTTGGCGTAACGGATCAGATAATCCTCTGTACACAGCTTCGAAAAAATCCGGAATTTCTCCTTGAACGCACTCACGTTATCAACGCCCCGTTGCTCTCAAAATATCGTAGATCGTTTCACTGAATACGCGACCTGAAACGTTGCCCAGAGCAATGGGTTTGTTGTCACCGTAGTAATAATATTGCTTGTTATTCGGTTTGAAGAAATGTAGGGATTCCAGGGTAATGTCATCCAATCCCTCGTAATACGTAATACTCGTACCACTGAATTGCAATTCCGCAACAAGATCTCCGTACTCTTTATAAAATTCATGATACCAGCCGCCGTCCTGTGCAGGCCCCTTGATCCAGCCGTATTTCTCCAGTGCTTTGGGGAAAGACGTTGGTGAGAAATCAGACTCAGGTAGACGATCGTATTCATTCTTGGTCTTGTCCTCATCTTCAGGCTGATGAATTTCACGATTCAGTTGCTCAAACGGCTGCTTGATCTCGTAATCCTCCAACTGCGTTATCCAACCTTCAAGCGTCGCCTGATCCAGTTCCAATGGGTGTATAAGTCCCACTTGTGCACCTGAAGGCAGATCAACCTCATCTTCATCCACGGAATTAAAGGTGCCGTCCTCCATATAACGGAACGTGCTGATCAGAACGCCATCCTCATACGTCCCCCAGATCAGACCAACAGCAAATTTTTGCATGATGACATTATCAACAAACAGAGATTTCCACTCATCGGCAGACCACAGACGTTGCTTGGACAATGATTCTTCCAGACGCTGCGCCTGAATATTAACCATGGATTTGAGATCTTTTTTCAGCTGCGTAAAACGTGCCTTGGACTGTGCTGCGAGTTCAGCATCGTCTTTCTGTGCAGGAGCAGGCAGACTCTTCACGGATTTGCCCGTTTCTTCATTGAGTACAACCACTTGCAAGTCTCCATTCACCTTAACCAGGAAGGAGCGCTCCCCGTAACTCAGCTGCATGGTCCCTTTTTCATCAAAACCAAGTGTAGTGACCAGCCGATCTTCCAATTGTTCCGAGGTAAGTCCCATATTATCAGCTGCAAGCTGCAATGCTTCTTCAGCTGCACCTTTCACTTGGCGGTTCTTCACACCACGTTTGATCTTGTCAATCGCCATAAGAGCGGATGGATCTTTCAGATAAGCGAGCACTTTTACAGCATCCGCTGCAATCGCACCACGACTGTTTTCGGTCCATTCCTTAATTTGCGGAGCCAGAATATTTACAATCTGAATATCACCAAAGAGTGCTGAAACATACATCACCCACTTCTCTTTCGCGGGAGCACCTTCCTGAATCCAGACCTGAAGCAATTCACTTGCAAAACGAGCGAGCGATGCCTCACTTACGTAGTCCCGTAATTCATTTAACCTTTCATTGGGACCAGATGTATGATCCAAGGATTGCACCAGCACATAAAGCTTAATTCGGTCATCTACCGGCTGATTATCTTCTGTCCGTATCAGGGATGGGAGATCTTTCAGGGACAACCAGCTTAGTCTGGACAGCTTCTTGCTATCTGCCTGATCAGCAAGCGCAGCATGAGCATACTCCGGGCTCAGATCTGCGGTATCGAGCAGAATTTGAATCAGGTTCTTCCAATCCGCTGCCTTCTCTTTCTTCAAAAGCTCACCGTACAGCTCCTTGCTGTTTTCGAGACTGCGGATTGCAGTCAGAGCCATCTCCTTGATTCCCGCTTTTTTCTCCGAGAGGTATACGAGCGTATACAAGTCCTCATCAGGAATCCGGTTAAATTCGGCTAAAGCCACACCATTGGCCTTCTTGGACGAATCCTGCAATCCGGCACGAATTGCTTCGGACAGTTGTTTCTTCGAGATCTCATCACGTTGTTCAAAAGTAATCTCCAGAATTAAAATGCGCGTATCCGTTGGCAGCTTCTTGTACTGTGTCAGTGCATAGTCCAAGTTCTGCTGAATGATTCGGCGGTATTCGTCATGTGGCATGGCTTTGTATCTGTAGTCGGTCATGCCATTGAGAGAGATCAGGCTGGTCAGCAATTTCTCACGCTGCACCTCAGGATCTTGCCCATAACGTTGAAGCAGTTTCTCTCCACTAAACGCGTATGAATTATACATGTCTGAGACAATATCCAGCGTCCAATCGGGATGAGTGGTCAGGATTGCGAATCTGCGCATTGCTTCCGACTCCAAGGGCAGAAAACTAATACTGATGAGAATATGAACACGCTTCTTGTCCCGATTCAGTTGATTAAACAACGCACGACTATTCGAGTCTTGCCAATATTCCTCAAGGGTGTTTTCCCCACTTAAGTATCTTGCAATCGCAATTCCCTGGCGCCCCCCATCCAATGGATGCCGCAAAGCGCTGAATACCGCTTGCTCCAATGACTCCTCTGCATTTGGCAGCTCCAATCCCTGATCCTCCATGAATTTTTGAATGCAAAGTTTGAGGAATGGCGTTTTGATCAACTCGTAAGCTCGAATTGCTTGTTCAGGATGATTCGTGACCGTGGATCGTAACATGTTCCAGGATATGGTATACATATTAAGCTCGTCTCTCAGCATTTCAACCAACTGATAAGGCTCATCCAGAGGCACAAGTCCAGCAAGCAGATCATTGGGACTCTTTGCTCTCGGGTCCATACTCAGCAAGTAACTTCGAACTTCAAGTGGATAAATCTCATGTAACTGATGCAGGGTATGAAGCAAAATATCCCCAATCTCACTCTTTGCATCAAGAAACCGTTGTTTGCCTCCACTAATATTAATCAGGTACAGCAAGGCACTGCTCACCAGTACCATCGTTTGATGGAATACAGCGTGTGAACATTGCTCTTTAGGAGAGAAAGACGTATTGGGATACAGCTCAGCTATGAGCTGACTACGCTTTTGCTTGAGGAATTCATCTTTCAATTCTTGGGAAGATCCGTTATGCTTCCCTTGAATGTTACTGACCACTATAGGTTCGATCAACGTATGTAGCTCATTCCGCAACTGATCAGGATCATTCGCCATCACATGTTGAAACAACGCTGGCAACGATTGCGCAGCAGATTCAACCTCTGCATGAGAAGAGGTATCACTTAGCTTCGAATATAGTTGCAGGAGCATTAATGCATTAATGACATCCCGATAATTCCCCTGACTGTCCGCTTTTTTGGAATCAAAAAGCCACTGGGCACGTTTTAATTTGCTCTTCAATTCAGCCAGAATTTCGTTTTCGCCCGCAAACTGTTGGATCTTCTCCAACCTGGCCAACAACCCGCCCATGCGATCAGAACTTTTGCTCTTCCCGCTTAAGCCGTAGGCTTCAGAATCATTTCCCATACAGATGGTAAAGGCATCCGTTCTCCATGTATTTCTTTTTGAATAAGTCGATTCCAGATATATCACAATAGCCCCGGCACGGTAAAAGATGTCTCCGTCCTCTTTTTTGGCGAGCTTCATGAGCAGATCAATCGTCTGATACACATAATGACTCGAATTTCCCAACATATCCGGGAACTTGTCTGTCGTTCCTAAGACATAATCAATAATCTCGGAGCTTCGATCTGTTTTTAATGAATACTCGTTTGAACACGTTACTGCGAATTTCTCCACCAAAGTTTCTACTGCACGATCTGTGGTAAGCATTACACATTCCTCCTTGAATTTAAGTGATGATCTCGCCAATCCAATCCGCAAGCTCGTTTGGGGTAATTGCTGCTACATGTGCGCCCATATTGGTCAACGTCTGTGCTGCATGTTGGTTATAGACTGAATCTCCGTTAAAATCGAGCGCAGTGAGAACCAGCAATTTGCAGCCTGCGTCGATGATATCTTTACAGGCTTTGTACATCTGCGCGATTGGGTAACCTTCCTCCAGGTCACTGACCAGAATAAAGATCGTTTTGCCTGGATTATCGATCAGCGTCTCGCCATAACGCAACGCTTTGGTAATATGTGTGCCCCCGCCGAGTTGTACATTCATAAGCACGTCTACCGGGTCTTCCAGTCTGTCGCTCAGGTCAACCACTTGGGTATCAAATATGAATAGTTTTGTTCGTAGCGCATTCAAGCGATAGAAGATGCTGGCCATTACCGAACTATAGATGACTGAATCCAGCATACTGCCACTTTCATCCACTCCAATGATGATGTTCCACTTGTTATGGGGCTGTATATTCCCGTCGAAATAGAGTCGATCAATCACAAATCTGCGCTTATTTTTATCATAATTTTTCATATTTTTGGTGATGGTTCGTTTGAAATTCAGATTGCGCAAGGATCGTACTGAACTGGAGGTATAACGACTGCGCTTACCCATGATACTGGCTCGAGTCTGAGACTCCAGCTTGCTGCGAAGTTCTTCCACCACCGTTCGCACGATCTCTTTAGCGCTTTTTAACACCTCACCTTTCATCCGTCCTTTGAACTGCATAATGTTCTTGAGCAGATTCATGTTGGGTTCAAGGGACTCAAGCAGCTTTTTGTCTGTTAACAATTCAGTCAGTCCATAGCGGTCGAGTGCCTGCTTCTCCAATATTTCTACCGTTGGTTTGGGGAATAGGTCCCTGACCTTGTGTAACCATTTCGGTACAGTCAGGTTGGACGCACCGCGTCCTCCCTCTTTTCGATAACCTTGTTCTTCACCGTATTCACGGTTATAGAGATAGCCCAGAATCTCATCCATTTCCGTATATTGAAATTCACTCGAAGTGTATTGGTCTGTATTGCACAGCCCTTCTTCGGCCGATTCACCAAGAATCAGACGCCAGCGATTTAAGGTTTCAGCAGAAGGATGCTCCCCTCGTTTGCCTCCATCCAGATTGGAACTTTCATGGTTATCTCTGGATTCGCCCGCTCTCCGATTCGCCTCATTCATATTAGCTTCCATGCGGCAAACTCCTTTCGAAGCGCTTCGTCCCATGCTTTGGACTGGATCAGCATCTGTTCATCAAGCGCAGGTCTTGACATCTCCACTGGTTCAACCTGATGCAGACTTGCCACCCGTTCAGCAATCAAACCTGTTTCCATTGGTGTAAAGTAAGTGAATGCCAGCCTTAATTCCGGTACCATGCTGATGAAGTCGTCGTATGACAGCTTTTCAATCAACACATTCAACTCGGATAAGAGCTGATCTTCATATAAAAAAGCGTCACGTGCGACTGTGAATACGCCCTGTAAAAAAAGTGCCGTTTGACGGGTCTGATCCGGTGTACCATGGATATACCCGCGAGCACGATCAACAATCTCATCTCGGGGCCTGTCTCCGAGACCTGAGGAAATAGCCACACACACACCCTCCAGCTGTGCCGGAAGCTGGTGATCAGACAAAAGCTCATTCAGATGAATTCGGAATGTCTCATCCTGAAAATACGCCTCCGATGACTCCGCGAGCATGGCTAGCAGCTTCAGTCCCTGAATAATGGCTTCATGTTCATCCGGATTGGCTCTGGAGAGCTGCAACAACTTGTCCACGGCGTTCCTATAAGCTTCGGATACCAGGTCAGGGAGATGTTGCTCGTAAGATAATCCCAGCAACCTGCGGTGTTGATGAATTCGGTTCAAGACTTGCAAGCTGTTACATAAGGATAGGAAATTCCCGTCGGTTCTCAGCGCCGAGCGCACCTGTTCATAGAGCTTCATTGCTGTGTTCTGAAGTCCCATGAGCAGTGCTTGAAGCATGAGCCCGGCAAGTTCACCGCTATGATGATCCGGGATCTCCTGCATTTGTTCTTCCATTTTGCGTGTGGCTGCTCCAGCAAGCGTTCCGCCATAGAGTGAGTTCTCTATCAATCTGGCCTCAATACGGGAAGAGTACATATAAACCCAGGTTTCACGAACCAGATTCATGTCACGCTCTGCGATCCAGTCTGGCCCCGATTGCCGTTTTGCGAATTCTGGAACCAGATACGTGATGCATTGAATCAATTGGCTGATCTGACGATGCTCTGGTTTCGCATACAAATCCAGCACTTTCTTGTGTTGTCCTGTTGTGCGAATCTGCAATTTGTAGACTGTACAACGCGCCTTGAAATCCTCCACGATGGGGATACTGAATGAATTGGGAGCCACGCTTCCAATGACGTCTCCTGTCAATAACTGCTGTAGCTCTTGCAACGGTTTATCGGTAGCCAAGGTAAGCTCCCCCTTCACAAAGGAAGAGAGTGCTGCATCCATCAACTCGTACACGCCGCCTTCCCTTTTACCCCGAAGACCGGCAAGTCCCTGAATCATACTGTACGTCTCAATCGCATCACTGGTTGATACATGTTCGTGACCGTCCCGTAATTTGCGCATCAGCCGAGATAACAAGTCCAGAGCCGTTAGATTGTATGGTGTACTCTTCTTGCGAAGCAGCTGGTTCCAGATCTGATCGTAATAATTCACATAAGGCATGCCGCTTGCATATCCATTAAGCCGATCTGCTTCAGCAAAGGTATAGACCATCGGGTACATCTGTTGGTGAACCGCACTTGGATCAAACGCACTGTGTGGAGACCTACCTGGTTTAACTTGTGCATCCAAATGTTGTTCTGCATGTTGTTTATCCATTTCTGGCTGTTCCAATTCTGATTCATGTTTCTCTGACATCAACAGTCCATAAGTATGAAATCCACCAGTAATGACAAGCACACGCTCATGCTCAAGTACCGCTTGTTGAATACGTTGTTTCATATACACTTCTCTTGCCAAATCACCTGAAGACTGTAATCGTTCCGTGGAATAACACATTCGGGATAGCGTGCAATACGTGAATACATCCTGCACGAATTCCTCAGTAGATTTCTCCAGTCCACCAATCTCAAACACCTTTTCCCACAATTCATCAAAACTGCGACAGTTTGTTTTTTGGCACAATCGGTTGATAAATTCCGACCCTGCAAGCAAGGTTTCGTCTTGGATGGAGATCTCCTTTTGCTCTATCTGGCCGGATTTGGATGCATGAGTGGAGAAATGTTGGTAGTCCAGGTCAATAAACTTCGCCGGAATGCCCAGTCGTTTTGCTTCTTTCATGGCCACATATTCAGGCGAATAACGAAGCATCGGATAATAGCAGGCTTCTCTCTGCAACTCACTCTCATAGGTGTAGTACAGACTGACAGGAGGCAAGGTTGCCTCATCACTCAGAACCGAAATGAATGGATTACCGCTCTCTGGTCCTTCGATCAGAATGATATCCGGCTTGTACTCTTCGATTAATCGTAACAAGTGATATGAACATACAGGACTGTGGTGTCGTATTGGATAATAGACCGTATGATTACTCAGGTTATAGACATGGGACTTGAACAAGGATTGTAACTGATCAACATCAGGGTCCAAAACTGCTGTTAACCGATCCATTTTCTCTCCTCATAATAGTCCTTCCATATTCCATCTTCCCTGGAACGCTCTTTAACAACCTTGGAGAAGTAGGTTTTGAGAATGGACAGATCCTTGTCGTTTTCCTTCGCAATGGTCCCTAGCATGTTCTGCACTAATCGATCCAGCGCAATAGCCTTATCTTCGTAGTAATAGGAAGTCATCGCACTCTGGACATAGACTGACACCGCTTCTGCTGTACTCATGGAGGCTTGAGGTGTATCCAGCTTGTAGCCTTCCCGTGTCATGCCGGTGCGCAGTTCCATAAAGGTTGTAGCCAGCAATTCAACCACATCCGGGTTAATTTCAATATCAATTCCACTATGTAATAACAGGCTTCTTGCCTGGGATTCAATAATTTTGGCTTCCATCTTCACGTTATGAATGGGCTTGATCGTTTCAAAATTGAACCGCCGTTTCAAGGCACCGCTCATTTCGTTAACACCTTTATCCCGAATATTGGCTGTAGCAATAACGTTAAATCCCGGCTGGGCAAACAGTACACCGCCATCCAGTTCGGGAATGCTCATAACCTTGTCACTGAGAATACTAATCAGACTATCCTGCGCTTCAGCGGGACAACGTGTAATCTCTTCAAATCGGGTAAGAATGCCTTTCTTCATTCCGTTATATAACGGCGATGGTACAAGCGCCGCTTCCGAAGGGCCTTTATCCAGCAACATGGCGTAATTCCATGAATACTTGATCATGTCTTCCGTCGTACCTGCTGTACCTTGAATCGTGTTCAGGCTGGTGCCGGAGATCGCTGCGGTTAATAGTTCGCTAAGCATGGTCTTGGCTGTTCCGGGTTCTCCCACAAGCATTAATCCCCGATTGCCTGCCAGAGTGACTACTGCACGTTCGATCAACACGTCATTGCCATAAAATTTGCGGGTAATCGGGATTTCTTCTCCATTCCATAGCGCTGGCTTATCCCTGCCAATAATAAAATCACGCACATAGGCGGGAGATAACAGCCAGTTCGGGGGACGTTTTCCCTGATCCTCTTCTCGCAGTGCACGTAATTCAACCTCGTATAATGTCTCGGCGGGTGGTTTAAGCATCTCCATCGTCAAGGTGTCTCCTCTCACATAAACAGATCGTATGTTCTTATTCCTATCATTTTATCACAGCACCCTAACATCTACCCGGTAAAACGATAAAAATGGTTGAAACGTCCTTCTTATCAGCACTCTTCCTAAGCCCATGGACATATCCTCTAGCACAAATATGAAGTTGAATTATCCTTATAGTCGTTTCGACACACGGGTTTCGAGCAAAAGAGCATGCTTATGACTAGTACATTCGCAGTGTAGGTCATATGATCATAGGAATCATTACACTTTCCATATTGTGTTTCAACCAAATGAGGCCAGATATCACAAAGAAAGACACAGCTCAGCAACCGTGTCTTCTTCTACAATCATCTTTCACACAATATCTATTAATTTTTCGATCAAAACGAAGCAATCCTCTGATATCTCTAGTTACATCCTACGCCCGCATGAAGCGGAATACAGCTCGTACCACTCATAACGGGTAAGCTCCATATTTGCTGCATCACGACAGGCCAGAATACGTTCTGGTCGAATCGAACCAATGACTGGCTGAATCCCTGCTGGATGCTTCATTAACCAAGCCAGTACAATAGATTCCGGTGTCACCCCACGCTCCTTGGCCATTCGATCAACCAGCCCAGCCGTATGCGCAATCTCCGGGCGTTGCCCTTCGACGACCCTGCCCGTAAATCGACCTTGAGCAAGGGGACCCCAAGCTTGCAGTTGAATATGTTCTGCCTGACAATATTCCATCGTGCCATAGGGAAATACGTTGTCTCTGGCTTGGGGGCGATTCACCGTCACACCAGCTTCTACGAATCCGATTTTGTCCAGACTCATCTCCAACTGATTCACAATCAGAGGTACTTTACTATGAAGCTGAAGAAGGCGAATCTGTTCAGACCCCATATTGGACACACCAAAATGGCGTACTTTACCGGAATGATGCAGCTCAGCCAGTGCTTCTCCAATCTCTTGTGGATGGGCTAGTGGATCAGGACGGTGTAACAGCAAAATGTCCAGATAATCGATGCCAAGCCGTTCTAGGATACCGTCGACACTCGCCAGGATATGTGCACCTGAAGTGTCATAACGCTGCGGTCCTTCATCATCACCCACAAGACGTATACCACACTTCGACTGTATAATGATCTGTTCACGTAAGCCAGGAGTTTCGGATAAGACTCGCCCCAATACATGCTCTGCCTTACCACGTGTGTATATATCCGCCAGATCAAAGTGATTAATCCCTATTTCGATAGCCGCTTCGACCGCTCGATGACCCTCCACGACAAGATCTGAAGTAATGGGAAACCCGTCCCATTCGCCCCCAAAACGCATACAGCCAAGAACCATTCGACTTGCCGGAATCCGGTGTTGATGCAAAGGAAGTTGTGTGTAAGACATGTCAGCGTTCACCTCGTTTTCATTTTTACCAAGCATAATAATCATTTCTATCTACCATGTCTTCTTCCATCTTCCTCTATTTTCCTGCTCAATCATTCACCTGGACCAAAAACAAGGTTTCAAAAGCCTACGTATTGAATATATAGAAGGTGCAGACATATGAAGGAATATGAGAGGAGATTTTGCATTTGAAACCGAATGAAATAAACGAATCCTCAAAGCCAGCGTTTTTTACCAAAGAATTCACACATAACCCTTACCCGGTGTATGAAAAGTTAAGAAAAGATGAGCCTGTTTTCAGAGTCATGTTTCCACATGGAGAATTCGGTTGGATTATTACCCGATACGAGGATGCAGTCCAGATTTTGAAAGATCCTCGCTTCAGCAAAGACATGGTCCGACGTTATGGCGCTGAAAATCAAAGCATTTTCTCGAATAATATGTTATTCTCCGATCCGCCAGATCATAGACGTCTTCGGGGACTTGTGCAGAAAGCATTCACACCCAAAATGGTCGCTAACATGCGAAGCCATATTCAGGACATCGCTGATGAACTGCTGGACAACCTCCCGTCACAGGAAAAAATGAATCTGATCGATGATTTTGCTTTCCCGCTGCCCATCATTGTTATCAGTGAAATTTTGGGAGTCCCTGCCCAGGATCGTGACCAATTCCGCATATGGTCCAATACGGTAATCGACGCTTCCACAGCGGAGAGCGCTGAGCTGTTTGAGCAGCATTCCAAGGAGTTTACAGATTACCTTACGGCCTGGTTCGCGAAAGTACGCCAAGACCCGGGCACAGATCTGATCAGCCAGCTCGTCATTGCAGAAGAATCCGGGCAGCAGTTAACTGAACAAGAATTGCTTGGCGTGGTCTCTTTATTAATCATTGCCGGTCATGAAACAACCGTTAATCTCATCGGGAACGGCATTCTCGCCCTGCTGGAGCATCCGGAGCAACGCGAACTGCTGATCAAGCAACCCGAGCTTATTCACAATGCCATTGAAGAGATGCTGCGTTATAACGGACCGGTAGAGTTCAGCACATCCCGTTGGGCTCTTGAAGATATTGAATTCCGTGGACAGCATATTGCTCAAGGTGAACTTGTCATCGTTGCGCTTGATTCTGCCAACCGGGACGAACAGCAGTTTAAGGATGCTGATATCTTCGACATTACCCGCGAAAAAAGTTCACACCTGGCTTTTGGCAAAGGCATTCATCTCTGCCTCGGAGCCCCGCTTGCTCGTCTGGAAGGTGAGATTGCAGTCAGCACACTTCTGAATCGTTTTCCAAATATGCAGCTTCAGGCAGATGTGAATGAACTGGAATGGAGACCTGGCATGATTGTTCGTGGTGTCAAGGAAATCCCGGTTCAACTTAAATAATGGCTAATAAGGAATACATGAAAGCGAGGCACATGACATCATGGAAATGAACACCTTGATATGGATCGTTCTGTCGCTTCTGATCCTAGTATTATTGGTCCGAGTTACCAGCCTGCAACGCCAATTGAATGAATTGAAAAGAGATGTGGAGCGTCTGGAGAATGGTTCAACCGCAATTGCCAGCCCACGCTCCGACTACAATTTCACCTTGTCGCCGAAGGAAGCATCTGCTTCACACACAAGCCCACCGGGTCAAACTGATCTGGATTTGGAGCTGCTTGCACTTATACAACAAGGGAAAAAAATTATGGCGATTAAACGACTGCGCGAGGCCAGAGGTCTTTCGTTGAAGGAAGCCAAAGACTATGTTGATTCCCTGGAACGGTAATATACAACTATTTACAACTCACATCACTCTCGGGGGAAGAATCTTCGTCCGAGAGTTTACTTTTCAAAGGGCATATGATACTGTATTTCTATATTACTAGAAATAAGAAATAAAGACGAAAGGACGGATGATGATGCAACCAAACCCGAATGAACTTGATCAAGTGGTCAAAATTCATAAAGCACTGGGTGAGCATACACGCTATAAAATCATTCAGATTCTATCGGGCGAAAGTAACCTGTGTCCTGCCGATCTGGAGAGCCGCCTTGTTACCGTTGCCCTATCAACTCTGTCTCATCACCTGAAACAGCTGTCCGATTGCGGCTTGCTCACCTCACAGAAGAAAGGTACATATATCTACTACAGCCTGAACACGGAGACCGCACAGAAGTATGTTCCCTATCTTCTAAATAAATAAAAAATTTAAGTTATATTTCTATATAATTAGAAATATCGAAACATTGAACAATTATCATTGTAGAATGAGGTCACATAAGTTTACGCTTATGCCAATCATCATGATCTCAATTGTTACATCACCATTCGCAGATGGGTTACATTTCACATATGATTTGCATTCACAGATTCATGCCTTGTTCTCTCGTCTTTATTTCTATATTTCTAGAATTATAATAATTACGAACAGAAAGAGGTTATGTATCCATGTCTTCTACGCTCAAAATCTATGTTCTTGCCTTGGTCAGTTTCCTTGTAGGAACGTCCGAATATGTCATTGCCGGCATTTTGGATCGCATTGCAGATACCATGAATATCTCTTTGATCGCTGCCGGGCAACTCATTACGATTTTTTCGCTCGTATATGCGCTTGGTACACCTGTCATTATTGCACTGACTTCGCGCTGGGATCGTCGCAGGCTGTTGCTGTACTTCCTTGGTCTGTTCGTTCTAGGGAATGTACTTGCTTATCTGTTGCCGGGCTATGGTCTGTTCGTCGCAGCACGTGTCTTGATGGCTCTGGGTGCAGGCGTCGTTGTTGTCACGGCGTTAACAGTCGCTTCCCAAATAGCTGCCGAGGGCAAACAAGCTAGTGCAATTGCCACAGTAATCACTGGCTTTACCGCTTCATTGATTGTGGGCGTTCCGCTAGGAAGGCTTGTAGCTTCATCATGGGATTGGAAGCTTGTTTTCGCAGGTATAGCCGTTCTCGGCATTCTCGCCATGCTGGTTATTGCGGCCACCATTCCGCCTTCAAAAGCGGAAGCATCTGTTCCACTGAAGAAACAACTATCGTTGCTCAAACAGCCACGAATTGGTTTAGCACTGCTCGTGACATTTTTCTGGTTAGGTGGTTATTCCATTGCTTACACGTATATTTCACCTTATCTCGTAACCGTTGCAGGAATGAGCGAAGCACTACTCAGTTCAGCTTTACTCGCATTCGGCATAGCTAGTCTGATTGGTTCAAAAGTAGGAGGATTCAGTGCTGACAGATGGGGTGTCAAACGGACGTTGATCACAGGCATGACACTGCATATCGTGAGTCTGGTCCTGCTGAATATAACGGCAAGCTCTCATCTCACTGTCTTGCTTGTTCTGATTTTGTGGTCTTTTGCCGCATGGTCTTCGGGTCCAACTCAGCAATATAACCTCGTGACGATGGCTCCCGAATCCTCAGGTATTATGCTTAGTCTGAATAGTTCGGTCATGCAATTAGCCATGGCCGCTGGAGCAGGTATTGGTGGCATCGCGGTCAGCAGTGTATCATTGTCATCGATTACCTGGATTGGGGCTGTCGGGGTCGTTGTGGCCATCATCATTGTTATTGGCTCGTATCGTTCATCATCTAATAAAAGTACATAAACTGATGCATCACACAACGTTTCCTGATATGGATCCGCAATACCATTCGTAGCATAAAAGAGGAATCAAAAAGAGAGGCACTGTACACATACAGTGACCTCTCTTTGACCATCTTAAAAACTATTTTATTACCGATAAGCTTAACGCTTATTGGGCTGTTACTGCACCATCGATCGGGTATACTGCACCATTGATATATGGCGCTTCATCTCCCAGAAGGAAGGAAACCAGGTTCGCGATCTCTTCCGGTCTGCCAAGGCGTCCAGATGGAATGCTGTCCACCGTTGCTTTGAACACTTCAGGATTATCTTTACCAAACTGAACAACCATCGGTGTCTCAATCGTGCCTGGCGCAATCGCGTTCACACGAATATTGTCCTTGCCATATTCAATTGCAGCTGTGCGGGTCAAGCCGACCACGCCATGTTTGGTTGCTGCGTAAGGTGCAACCGCGGGTACACCAACAATACCGGCTGTGGAGGCTGTATTCAGAATGGAACCCCCACCTGTCTTGAGCATTTCCGTAATCACATACTTCAACCCGTAGAACACACTTCTCAGGTTAATATCAATAATTTGGTCAAACTGCTCGATCGTATGTTCAATCAGCTTGATCCCAGGACCCGCAATACCTGCATTATTAAAGAACATGTCGATTCGTCCGAACTCTTCGACTGCTTTTTTTACATAATTCTCAACTTCAGGTGCTTTACTCACATCTGCTTGTACAAAAATAGCTTTACTTCCCAGCTTCTCAATCTGCTTAACCGTTTCACGACCTGTCTCTTCGACAAGATCCACAACGACAATGGATGCGCCTTTCTCAGCCAGCTTTAGTGCTGCTGCTTGGCCCAATCCACTTCCTGCTCCAGTGATAATGGCTACTTTTCCTGCGTGACTCATGTTGATCTCCTCCATGTGTGTGTGTGTCATCTTGTGATTGGATCGATGAATACGATATGAAACGTACGTACATGCAATGATGCCATATGTAGGTCAAAAATGGCATAAAACCTTCCTGACTTTACCTATTCTAATAGACTTTCGACATAAAAACAAATCATATAATATGTATCCATACTATATGACATGTCACATTTTCATCATTTCATGGAAGGAGCACGCAACTAGAATGTCTTGTTGCATGCTCTCTTTATTACATAAATAACCCTATTAAAGTTAGTGTTTCCACACCTTCAAACGTGCATATCCACTTTAACGTAGCGCCTATCTCAGCAAATTGGTTTTTGCCAATTCAATGATCTCGTCACCGCGTCCGCTCAGCACGGCTTTCATCATCCATAAGGTGAATCCTTCCGCCTGTTTGAACTCAATCTTCGGTGGTAAGGACAATTCCTGACGGTTCACCACCACATCAATCAGTACAGGACCATCATGCTGAAGCGCACGCTGCACAGCTCCTTCCAGTTCACCCGGATCTTCAACCCGAATACCTTCCATGCCCATGGCCTGAGCAACCAGCGCAAAGTTCGGATTGACTAGCTCTGTTCCCGATTCCAGGAATCCGGCAGCCTTCATCTCCAGCTCAACAAAACCAAGGGCTCCATTATTAAACACCACAACCTTGATCGGCAGATTATGCTGTTTCAATGTCAACAGATCACCCATCAGCATCGTAATACCACCATCACCCGACAACGAGATGACTTGTCTGCCGGGATCAGCGACCTGGGCACCAATCGCTTGTGGCAGCGCATTGGCCATCGTACCGTGACTAAATGAACCGAGCAGTCTGCGGTTGCGGCTCATCTCAATATAACGGGCTGCCCATACTGTCGGTGTACCGACATCACATGTGAAGATGGCATTCTCTGCGGCGGCATCACTAATGATCTTGGTCAGGTACTGCGGATGGATCGGCTTTTTACCCGGTTTTCCAACGGCTAGCTCGTCCAGTTCTTTCCGTACTTTCACATAACGATCCACACTTTTACGCAGATGTTTGTCACTGTGTTCTTCTGTTAGATATGGAAGCAAAGTTTCAATGGTCGCTTTTACATCCCCACATACGCCATAATCCAGCTTCGTACGCCGACCGAGATGGGAAGATTGTATGTCAACCTGAAGGACTTTTGCATCTTCGGGATAGAATTGACGATATGGGAAATCCGTCCCCAGCATTAATAATACATCACAGTCCATCATGGCATGATAACCGGATGAATACCCGATTAGGCCGGTAAGACCGACGGAATAGGGGTTTTCGTACTCCAAATATTCCTTGCCCCTTAGCGCAATAACCATGGGGGATTTCAACCGATCACAGAGCTGCATAAGGGGTTCCCGAGCGCCTGCGCAGCCTGCACCGCACAACAACGTAATTTTTTTGCCTTGATTCAGATATTCTGCCAATTTCACGAGTTCCGGCTCAGAAGGATGTACCACAGGATTGGTCGCGTGATATACATGCTCTGGCACAGGCAGGTCCGCTGCCTCAAGTCCAGCTACATCCCCCGGTAATACAACGACAGATACACCTGAACGTGCGACTGCTGTCTGGATCGCCATCGTAAGGGAACGAGGCATCTGTTTTGCTGTTGTAATGACTTCACAATAATCGCTACATTCCTGGAACAGATACTCCGGATGAGTCGCCTGAAAATATTCGCTGCCAATCTCGTCACTTGGGATATGGGCAGCGATGGCGAGTACAGGAACACGATTGCGATGACAATCGTATAGACCGTTAATCAGATGCATGTTACCCGGACCGCTGCTCCCTGCGCAGACAGCGATACTTCCACTGACCTCAGCGTCTGCCCCAGCAGCAAAAGCAGCCACTTCCTCATGCCGCACATGAATCCACTCGATCTTGCCTGAACGACGGATGGAGTCAAGCACCGCATTCAAAGAGTCTCCAACAATGCCATATATTCGTTTGATGCCAGCGTTCAATAAGGATTCAACCAGAACGTCCGCGACTGTTTTTTTCATAAGTGATGGGTCTCCTTTAATAGCTCATTTTGATTATGTTTCCACTCAGGTAATATACCTATTCTTATACCCCAATCAGCTGAAAACCGAACCAAATCATATGTATATCTGGATATATGAATAATTAAGCACCTTATAACGGTTGTTTCATTGTTAGCAAATTTCCAAAAATTAGGCTTTTCAAAAAGAATACCGCTTCTCTCCAATGACTAACGAACGCTAACGAACCTACCGCACCTTAAAAGGAAGATTATCATCAGTTGCAAGATTTAACGAACCCCAGCAACGCTATATAGTCATAAACGGGCTTCTACACCTAAAAAATCAAGTGAATCGACGAAATAACGTCTCTGTGATTCGTTAGATCTCAGATCTCGGCAAATGGGGGCGAATAACGTGTGTCAGGTTCATTACAAAAAAACAAAGCAAAGAGGATGCCCCCGCCATATTCATGACTTATGGGACACCCTCATTAAGGTTGAACTCTTATTCGTATTTAGATGGCAGGCATCACATTTCCACCACTTACCGGGATATAGGCACCTGTGATGAATGAGGACAGATCCGAAGCGAGAAAAGCAACTGCATTGGCAATTTCCTGATCTTCACCCCTACGCTTCAGTGGCACGGTACGCGTGTATGCTTCATCGTGTCCAGACTCACTGGAGCGATCACGTTCACTGATTGTCCATCCAGGTGCAACCTGGTTTACGGTAATCTGATACTCGCCAACCTCCTTGGCCAGCACGCGATATACGCCATCCATTCCACGCTTACCAGCAGTGTAGGCCGATTGGTGAGCGAAGTTTTGCATCGCACATTCGGTATTAATGCCAATAAAGCGACCTGCTTTGACGTTTTGCATATGTGGAATGAAAGCTTTGGCAAGATACACACTCTGCATAACACAGGACTCGAACTGACTCAAATAATCTTCAGGAGACTGTTCCAACACCGTTGTCCATTCATATTGAATGACCGCATTGGCAACGACGATATCCACTCCGCCGAGGACAGGCTGAATTTCATCACGAATCCGAAATGCCGTATCCTGCTTCGTAATATCTCCCTGTACAATTACAGCCTTACGACCAAGTGCTTCAATCTCACCCTGGAGCTCCCGAGCTTTGGTATCATTATTGATGTAATGTAAAGCCAGATTGGCGCCACAGTTGGCCAACGTGCGTGCGATGACTCTCCCCAGTTGTCCGGTTGCGCCTGTAACAAGAGCAGTTTTTCCAGTGAGATCCAATTGCATAACAGCGAAAACCTCCTTTAATTTATTTTAACGAAAACGGTTTCGGGAAGTATTGTATTATCTCTACAATCACGCATTATGAAGAGAAGAATACAGCATTGTACAATGCTGTATATGGTAAGTCAGCTTGCTTCCCTATATGTAGAGAATATTAATGATTATGCTGGGTCAGATCAATTTCCTGGAAGCGACTGACTTCCTTTTCCCAACGCTCTTCTACATACTGACGGTGAACCGGGTGATTGTTGTATGCATCATACGCAGCCTGATCCGCGAAGACCATCGAGAAGCTGTAGTCAAACTCATTCTTCTCACTTACCTGTCTCAGAACCCGAAATTGCTCTACCCCAGGAATGGCTGCCAGTGCATCCGAACTTTCCTTCAAAAAGGCTTCTGCCTCAGGTGTATCTTTACCTGCGTATAGTGTAAACGTTACCATATGTGTGATGCTGCTCATCTCTATTTCCTCCTTCATATGTTCTTGCTCTGTTTTCTAGTGTACATCCGAATGTGTTGTAAGCGCAATAATTGGTTGAATTAATTTTTAATCAGATGGTTATCTCTATATAAATTGAACTACAGAATATTTACACTGGTCACTTCGATGACAGAACAACCTTCCGATCGCTGTTATCCCCAGATTTTTTTGATTCCTTCTATAAAAGGGGTAAATCCGGGGATAGCTTATGCTTCCGATGTAGCTTTCTTGCAGAAAGCTTGTAGGCGAACGCTACGCTTCTTCAGGTTCTTTCTGTCCTCTCCGTTTTGTGTAAATGTTTAGTTCAATTTATATAGTTACAAATATTAATTAAAAATCACAAGGTTTTACCCTAAATATGTACACAAAAAAACCTCAGGACGAATCCCGAGGTTTTCTTGTAATGTATGGACAAACTTATTTGTTGATGTTGTATTTACGGTTAAATTTATCAACACGACCACCGATATCCACGTTTCTTTGTTTACCAGTGAAGAACGGGTGGGATGCGGAGCTAGTGTCCACACGGATTACCGGGTAAGAGTTACCATCTTCCCATTCCATAGTTTCGTTAGAGGACTTCGTGGAAGAACTCAGGAATTTGTAATCAGCACTTGCATCGTAAAAAATTACGATTTGTGTCTTTGGATGGATGTCAACTTTTGGCATAATCTATTTACACTCCTTTAATATGGGTACTTCTTTAGAATCAAACTAAATTTTATTATACTCTTTTTTTGGACAAAGTACCAGCAGGATTTGAGGAATAGCCAAAAAAAATATGATATCTGTGATTTTGCACCTAATCAGGTGTTACGCCGTTCCTTTCTCCAGTACATTCAGCATGTACTCCAAAGCCTCCAGTTCATCCCTGCCCCTTGTCTGTAATCTGACAACACTACCATATCGAATGGGTAGTAACGCCATTCCAAGCAGGCTTTTGACATCTACACGATGCTCATGCTCAGACTCCATATACGACAAAATAATATCCGAGGAAAAACGTGACGCTTGAGAAGATACCGACATCAGATCATCCCGATGAAAATCAGCGTGAATCATAAATTCATGTACTCTCACAACTTTCATTTCCTTTCGCTAGGTACTTATTCAAGGTACTTATTCACCATGATGGTGTGTATCCTTTTATATATTAAAATCTTCATGAATTATACCATGTTATGGGAGCTTGTCTATCCCTTAATTTTGTGAAAAAAACAAAAAAAGAGTCCTGAACTGCCGGACTCTCTCAAGTTGTGCCTATCTGCCGTTCGGATATACCATGACCTTCAGACTACCGCTCTTATTGTGTAATGCACGTTCCATCGCCTGCTGTGTCTCTTCGAGTGAATAACGATCTGTAATCAGGGACATTACGTCATGCTGGCCGGAGCTCAGGAACTCGATCCCTGCCGGATACGTGTTGGCATAACGGAATATGCCATAGATATCAACTTCATTGTCCGCAATAAATGGAACATTGAGTGCAATCTCATCCTGTGCAGGCAGACCCACAATCGCAAGTTTGCCTCCGCGTCGAAGTGAGTACAGAGCGGATTGTAGCGCCTTTGGATTGCCCGCTGTTTCCCATGCGGTATCGACACCCACACCACCTGTTAACTCGCGAATCACAGCCAGCGCATCTTCATTCCGCACATTAATGGCATGAGTGGCCCCCATGCGGCGAGCCGCTTCCAGCCTAACTTCTTCCAGGTCCGTTACAATGATCTTCTCTACACCGAAAGATTTGGCAGCAGCCACGGCCATGAGTCCAATTGGACCCATGCCCATAATCGCCAGGGTTGTACCCGGAGCCAATTTGCTCCGGCGTGCAGCGTGAATCCCAACGGAGAATGGCTCGTTCATTGCTGCTTCTTCATAAGACAGATGATCTGGAATCGGGAATACCATATCTTCACGCATCACCATGTATTGTACAAATGCGCCATCCACGGGAGGAGTCGCCAGAAATTGTACATCCGGACACAGGTTATAGCGACCTTCCTTGCATGCCGTGCAACGTCCGCAAGTCACCCCAGGCTCAATAGCAACCCGGTCCCCTGTTTTCAAACGTGATACGTTCGAGCCCACAGCAGCAATGATCCCCGCACACTCATGACCCAGAATGATCGGTTTTTCCACGACAAATCTGCCGATGCGCCCATGTTCGAAATAATGCACATCCGAGCCACACACCCCGACAGCCATCACCTGGATTAACACCTCATCCGCTTCTGGTTGGGGAACGGGTTGTTCCTCAATAATAATATGTCCTGGCTCTGTCATGACTGCGGCCTTCATGTTCTCGGGCAGTTGATGTTGTCCCATACGTATCTCCTCCTCAGGTATGTCCATGCTGTCTATTCTACATCAAAGAAAACAAGGTATCTTCCCTCTTTAAATCATCAATTAATAGATTGTTCGACCTTGTTCATCCGCAATACCGCTCTTGCGATAGAAATACGTATTGATCATGTCCCGCCATTCCTTGGCATGTTCGGCCTGGTTATCCTGTAATGAAGCAACTTTGCTGAAAATAACCGGGTCGATATGGCCCTCAAGCTGTCTCCATGTCTCAGCTAATGCCTCTGCCTGTGCAACACCTTCAAAATGTGTATCATAAATATGCTGAATGACCGTTTTACCAGAATGCAGAACATGGGTGTATGGCACGTGATGGAAAAATAAGATCAGCTCATCCGGACAGGTGTCCAAGGACTCATAGCGATCCGCATTCTCAGGGTGATACTGTGAGGTGTATCCTGTACCGCTCTTCACGGTACGATCTACACCAATGCCATGACAATCGGCAAAGTGATACGTTCCCCATTTGGAATACTCGTATCCATCTACATTCGGTCCATAATGATGTTCCGGATTAACCATCCAACCCACACCGAGAGGCGCCGTGTAATTCTCATAGATATCTAGTGATGTCAAAAGCATATCCGTAACCTGCCGTACAACTTCTTCATCATGTCCAAATGTGAGTCTCACCCACTCATCGGCAATCTCTTCTGCCGACAGCTCCGGATTCCACGCAAGTCTTCCGTATCCATACAGATTCGCCTGCGCGAGTGGGTGTCCTGTCCAACAGGCATCTGCACCAATGTTGGAGACTGCCGCGAAGCCGCTGTGAGGTCGTTTATACAGAGAACCATCCGCGATTCTCTTGATCTCTGAACCTTTGCCTTTGGCGTAGGTGTCAAAGTCCAATACTTCTTTCCACTGGGGAACCAGATAACAGAGATGACGCTGTTGTCCGGTATACTCCTGTGTGATCTGAAATTCAATTACCTGATTCGTATGTTCCATGGCTCCGAACAGCGGGGATACCGCCTCCCTCACCTGAAAGTCCATCGGCCCGTTTTTGATCTGCAAAATGACATTTTCGGCAAAACGCCCGTCCAACGGCGTAAAGTGGTCATATGCTGCACGTGCACGGTCAGTGGAACGATCCCGCCAGTCCTGCTTGCAGTTATAGACGAAGCAACGCCAGATCACCAATCCACCGAATGGCCGAAGGGCTTCAGCCAGCATGTTTGCACCATCAGCATGATCACGGTTATACGTGAACGGTCCCGGCCGATTCTCGGAGTCTGCCTTGATCAGGTAACCGCCAAAATCCGGAATGGCTGCGTACACCTTGGCCGTTTGAATGTTCCACCATTCCTGTACCTGCGCATCCAGCGGATCTGCTGTACGTAACCCACCAATCTCGATTGGACTCGCGTAGTTGGCGCTCAGGAACAATCGAATACCATACGCTCTGAATTCAGCAGCAACCTTCGCCACATCGCTAAGATAACGTTCCGTCAAAAACAAGCTCTCACGGCGGTGTACATTGACATTATTGATCGATATGGCATTGATGCCTGTCGAAGCGAGTAAACGTGCGTAGTCCCTGATGCGGTCCAAGTCCAGTGTGAATTCCCCGTTATCATAGAAAATGGAGTCTCCTGCGTATCCACGTTCAATGCTGCCGTCCACGTTATCCCACTGATTGATCATCCGTAGCGCATTGGTAGGCTGCTCTGTAATGAAGCTCCATTTACTCACAGCGCCATCCGCCTCACTTGCACTTCCTTGATCCATTGTCAGTTCCCGAAGCAGATGGAATGCACCATACAATAATCCTTGGGGAGTCTCTGAACCAATGACCAGCACACCCTCGCTTTCACGAATGATGTACCCTTCTCCTTGAACAGCAGAACGCTCTGTCTCACTGAACGACGCAGCCACCGAATCGCTCCCTGTCCAAGTACCGATTCGTATGGCGGGATCGGAATCGTGATTGTGCCGCTCACTTTGCTGAGCATCAGACAGCTGACTGACTGTCGGTTTCACGCCATACAGCTTCTCCAGTCCCCGTGAAAGTTCTGTCAGCGCTGTTGTGATTACTCCATGCTTCTCTTCCGCCAGTATCAGCTTGCTCCACGCAGGAGCCTTCATACGGGCAATTCCATTCGCTTTTGGCAATTCGGAGTGATACCCCAGCCATGCATCATACTGTGGACCTGACAAAGCAGATTGAACGATAGATTGGTTCATTGTACCGCCTCCTTGGTAGCATAGATCTGTGCAAGGTGATTCCCTTTTCCTTCGAGTAGCCATAGAATCGACGTCACACCACGCGGATAGTACTTGCTGCCAACCGCTACACCAGACAGGATCTGATCACTCCAGCACCAGTACGATTCCTCCGGATGCAACAGCCAGTTGACATGAGCCGCGTCCGCTGCCTTGCCTGTCTCATTCCATTCCACATCCAGCAGCTCTCTAGCGATGAACTGGGACAGATAGATTTTGCTCAGCCACGAGTTATTGCTTGTTGAGGACAGTTTCCAGCCTCCATCTTCGAACAGGCATGTTCCTGGTACAAGAACCGTCTTCAGATGAGTTTGGAGTGCTTTCAGATAAGGTCCAAAACGACCATTGACATCCAATGCTGCTTCACAGCCTGTAAAGTAAGGGAATACCAGACCTTCAATCGCCGGAATGATTCGGGAATCATTATTTTCTGCAATAACAGCTGGAATGTAGCCGCCATCCGTCAACTGTGCAGCAATACTGGCTGCGCAGCGATCCGCCTGAAGCCCCGCTTGATGTGACAGATCCGCCAACTTCTCCGTTGCGAACAACTTCTCCAATGCAACATAGACCGCCCAACATTTACCCGCCAGATAGATATTATTGCGAGACTGACCCAGTGACACATCCAGGCTGTCATAAGTTGTAATTTCCGCTCCACCTTGGGTACGGCTGCTATCTAGGCCCATCAGACCGTTACGCTGTTCCGCGATAGGATGGTCACGATTAAGCATACTTTCGAAGCAATTTTGGATAACAGGCAGCATGTTTTTCACAAATGCTTGATCCTGTGTCTGTTCAATGTATACTGTCGCGCAGCAGAGCCAGTTCACCAGTTCCTCGTGGCTCATCTGTGAAAAGCAGTCGTCAATGCCAACCAGTTCATATGCCGAGTGTCCAGGGCGTGAGAACACGTTGGCAACACCCATATCATGGGTAAAGGTTATTCCGCCCGGATGTAACTTTTCTTCCCCCGGGAAACGAACCTGATCGGTATAACTGTATCGTTTGACAAACCACTCCAGCTCATTACGCACCGTCCATGGATTCAAGGCAAGCTCGAAGTACAACTGATCGGCCGTCAGATCAAGTGTGTTCATCATCCGATACTCCCCTTCGTTCACCACCCAGAGTGGCTCGCCATCGGCATCCAGCAATTGAGTACTGGCATAATAACTGTGAATGGAATGAGCAAGCATGAATGATTGATCTTCGGTCAAAGCAGTCGTTCCAAGGCGCTGTTCAACCTCTCCACAGGATGCGGTCAACTCACTGAATCGTTGGAGTGCATACGCTCCTGCTGCCTGAATATCGGAGAAGTAGCGCGTATACCAATACGTTGTGTCCATTCCGGTTGTCACAATGCCCCCGCGATAGAAACATACGGCGAATTGATACGTACGTTTCTCTCCAGCCGGCACCTCCATCAGTAGTGCAGCGGTTGAGCCAAGTCCAAATGCCAGATTATCCCGATGTTTCTCCTGCAAGAGCTTCTCCAGCGTGAATCCGCGTGCTGGCCACAGTCCGTCATCTGCCGACATAATCGCTGTAAGTCGACCTTGTCCCACACCTGTGATGGAGCCGCCCTCAGGTCCCCCAATTAGACGCATTGCAGAGTACGGATCATTGCCCTGATAGCCAAAATAGGCTTTACGTGCTTGTTGACCTTGCGTATTGTCAATCGTCATCTCGACCAATACGGCAGGTACGAGTGCATCCATTAAGGCTTCACGATCTCCACTCGTTGGGTCAGGTACTGGACGTACAGGCGAGTAGATGCAAAATGTCAGATCTCCTGCAGTCCATGTATCTGTACCTGAGGTGAATTCACGGGTAATCTCTTCATCACGAAAAGCCGCAATCAGAGGTTGCGGAACTTTGGACGCTGTGGTCAGCGCCGTGTCCCCATTTTCCAACTTCTCTACATCATAACGGCTGCTCTCATCCTCGGAAGCTTCATAAAAAGGAAGCGCCTGATAATTCTCTCCATCGCGAGATTGTAATCCAATATATACATTCTGGTCTGCCGGTTTGCCGAGCTCAAGACCCAGCCCGCCTTTGGCTCCTTTATATCCCAGTGTGAAACTCGCAAAAGCACCAATCGGTGCGTGATGTGCATTATAAAAGATGGATTTCGATGTGCTCACGAATCATAACCCCTCTCTAAATAGTTTGCATACGTTTTCATTAGCCCCATCCTAACACGTGGTTCCACCTCAGACCATGATCAAATCAATCTGATATTTACCCAAATCAAGCTGATAGACTATAATGGATTAAAGCGGTTACACAAAAGCATTCCATTTGAAATAAGTACGTAATCAAAAGCGCTTTTTTGAACAATCTCTATAAAAGGGGGATCTTCCATGTCGTCAACGTTCTTGCCTCCTGCTTTGGGAGAAAGTGTCCATGAAGTTTTTTATCCAGATGTGCAAACAACAGTCAATCTGTTCGCCATTCATTTACGAAGAGTTGGTACGGACTGGGATTATCCGGCGCATGAGCACCCTCAATATGAACTGAATTATGTTACCGAAGGCGAGCAAAGGATGATGGTGAACGGTACCCTATATATTCAAAAGGCTGGCGAACTGCTCCTGATTCCACCGGGAAGCATTCATTCCAGTCAGAGCCATAACGGCAAGGGATTCACGTATTTTTGTATGCACTTTGATATTGATGATCAGTTGTTCCTATCGTTGTTGGCACGCATCAAGCAAATACGATTCAGCGCGGATAGTCCGGTTACACAGCAGATTGAGCCGGTTTTACACAAATTGATGTCATCTGCGGATGATGAAACTGCAAATACGATGGTGCAGCGTATGCAGTTGCAATCTGCGGTATTCGAATTATTTGGTCATCTGTGGGAGGCGGTCTCGCAAGAGGCAGCACAATGGTTTACCGACGGACATGAAAAGATCGAACTCGCCCACCAGATTCGCAATCGACTGCAGGGCCTGATGAGTCAGCAATTCAAACAGGGACACGAATCGAGTGGTCACTATGGCATTGATGATATTGCAGCCGAGCTGGGTATCAGTTCTTCTCACTGTAATCGCGTGTTCAAGCAGGTATTTGGCCAGTCTCCCCGTGCTGTATTGTCCCAGTTGGTTTTGCATGAAGCGAAGCTACTTCTGGGCAATCCGAAGCTATCCGTTCAGAATATTGCCGTCATGCTTGGATACAAGGATATTGCCCATTTCAGTCGTCAATTCAAGCGCTGGTCCGGCATGTCACCATCCCGTTACCGACAGGAAAAGCCTGCTCTGGAATAAGGTCCAGTAGCAGGCTTTCGTCTTTTTTATTGATTTCTTATTTATTTCAACAAACGTTTAATCAGCTTCAGCTTGTTATCATACGGGGGATACAGAATCGGCAGATTCAGTTTGGTGCTTTTTTTCAGTACACTTTTGAGATGGGAGAACGTTTCGAAGCTGTACTTTCCATGATATGAACCAACACCGGAATGACCAACACCGCCAAATGGCAAACGCGGATTCGCAACATGTGTGATGGTATCGTTAATGCAGCCGCCTCCAAAAGAAACTTCACGCAGCACCTTGTCCTGAATCTGTGTGTCGGAAGTAAATAGATACAAGGCGAGTGGTTTCGGCCGCTTTACGATCTCTACAATGGCCTCATCTACGTTACGGTAGCTAATGATCGGCAGAATCGGTCCAAAGATTTCATCTTCCATCGTAGCTGCATCCCAGGATTCAGCATCAATTAATGTAGGTTCAATGAAACGGTCTTCCTCATCCGATGCGCCACCATATATCACTTTGGCCTGATCCCGTTCAATCAACGTCGTCAGACGTTTAAAATGACCCTTGTTCACGATTCGTCCATAGTCCTTGTTGTGCTGGATATCCGATCCAAAGAAGGACACGATCGCTGCTTTCATCTCTGTAATTAACGGTTCCTTCACGCGCTCATGCACGAGCAAATAATCGGGTGCGATACAGGTCTGTCCTGTATTGAGCAGTTTGCCCCATATAATGCGTTGCGCAGCTACTTTGATATCCGCCTGTTCATCAACGATGACCGGACTCTTGCCTCCCAGTTCTAACGTAACGGGAACGAGATTTTTGGCAGCTGCCTCCATCACAATCTTGCCTACCGGTACACTGCCTGTAAAAAAAATATAGTCAAATGGCGCATTAATCAGCGCTGTCGTTGTGTCTTTGGCACCTTCAAGCACTTGTACGTATGCCGGTTCGAACACACTCGCAATCATTTCACGTACAACCGCGGACACTGCCGGTGTATTCTCTGACGCTTTGAGCACGGCTGTGTTACCTGCTGCAATCGCCCCTACCAATGGTTCGATTAAGAGTTGAAATGGATAATTGAATGGTCCAATGATCAGAACAGACCCATAGGGTTCAGGTATAATAACACTTTTGGACCCCAAGAGTGCCATTTGCGTTTTCACTTTAACGGGTTTCACCCATTTTTTCACTTTACGAATGGTGTGTGTAATGCTGTCCATCATAAATCCAATCTCGGTCGTGTAGGATTCGAACTCGCTTTTGCCCAAATCCTGATGTAGAGCTTCTGTCAGTCTGGTCTCATACTTTTGAATCGCCTGCTTGAGTTGGGTCAGACGGGCAATTCGAGCTTCTGCTGATCGTGTGGCCCCGGAATGAAAGAATTGTCGTTGCTGCTCCAAAATTAGTTCAACTTCCTGACTGGTTACTTCCTGCATAATCGTTGTCATATATACATACTCCTCTGTTTAGTTTTGATTAAGCGTTTAAACTTACGAACCTATTAGGTACATGCAAAAGCATGTTACAGCACTATTCCTCTACAGGCACTCTTCTTCCAAAGCAGCTACCAGTTCCTTCAGAAGTTCCACCGATGCATTCAATGAAGCCGAATAATATCGCTGTGTGCCCTTCTGTTCCACTGATATGAGTCCTTTCTCTAACAAAAGCTTGAGATGATGAGATATGGCTGGCCGGGATAGACTGGATTGCTCAGTAATTTCATTCACGGTCATTCTGCCCTTCTCGGTGAGTGTCAGCAAAATGGCTTGACGGTGATTGTCACTTAACACCTGAAATAACGGGATACAGGTTTGAAAAACGCTGATTGCTTTTTGTCCCATGGTTTCACCTCTATACGATTTCTTTATATTTCTTTATCAATATTCCAACGTGTAATTTCTCCGTTATTTGCGTCTGTTGGTTTAAACATTCGAACCTAATAAACTGAATTGTACTCTGCATTTCCTTGAACTGCAAGTGAATCATCAACTAAATTTAATATAATGCCGATAAAGCGCTTCCATACTACCATACAAGTATGGTAGTATGTCAATGAAGGAGTTGAAGTTGTGGAATATACCCCGAAGTTATCATCCAAAACCGATTTGTTACCTGTTGCGAGCAGCATGTTTTCCATGAATAAACAATCTTATTCAACGCGAGATATTCTTTACTTCACGCTGAAACAACTCATTTTAAGTCTGAAAATGCCTCCAGGAACAGCTATTTCTGAGAAGGAAATTTCAATGGAGTTTCAGGTAAGCCGGACACCTGTTCGAGAGAGTTTTGTAAGACTTGCTCAGGAAGGTCTGCTGGAAGTGTATCCACAGCGTGGCACATACGTCTCTCTGATTCAGGTCGATCTCGTTGAGGAAGCACGGTTCATGCGTGAACAGCTCGAACGAGCCGTAATCAGGCTCGCCTGCGAGAACTTTCCAAACGAACAAATGGTAGCTCTTGAACAGAACCTTGCGTGGCAGCAGGAATGCAGGATCAAACCGGATGATGAACGAATGTTTCAATTGGATGAGGAATTCCATAGCACTCTTTTTGCAGGATGCAATAAAAGCAACATCTGGACTGTTATCCAGCAGATGAATGTACACTTGAATCGAAGTCGCATGTTACGCCTGTCCTCGGATCATCAGTGGGATCATTTAATTGAACAACACCTGTCGATGGTCAAGGCCATTCAACAGCATGATGCCGACACAGCAGAGCGACTGATGCAGGAACACTTGCATTTAACTGTTACCGATTTGGCTGTCCTGCAGGATACATATCCTTCCTATTTTCAATGACTGCATTTTTCTTACTACTATTCATGATGAGGTGAACGTGATGAGAATGGTTTTTCGCTGGTTCGGCGAAGGCAATGATACGGTAACGCTGGATCATATCCGGCAGATTCCGGGTGTTGAAGGTATTGTGTGGGCACTGCATGATGTTCCTGCTGGCGAGGAATGGCCGATGGACAAGATACTCGCTGTCAAAACGGCAGCGGACAAGGCCGGGTTACATCTGGATGTCGTTGAGAGTGTGAACATCCACGAAGATATCAAGTTGGGTCTGCCATCAAGGGATAAATACATTGCGAACTATATTAAAACGATGGAGAAACTGGCTCAGGTGGGTGTGAAGGTCATCTGTTACAACTTCATGCCGATCTTCGACTGGCTTCGCACGGATATGCACAAGGAAATGGAGGATGGTTCAACTGCCCTCTTCTATGAGCACAGTAAACTCGCAGATATAGAACCTCTAGAACTCGTTCGACGCATTACGGAAAACTCCGCACTCACCATGCCAGGTTGGGAACCGGAACGATTGCAGTATTTAACAGGTCTGTTCGAAGCCTACAAGGATGTAACCGAGGATCATATGTGGGAGCACGCACGTTATTTCCTGCAAGAGATTATGCCTACAGCCGAACGGCTGGGGATTCGAATGGCCATCCATCCGGATGACCCGCCTTGGCCAATCTTTGGATTGCCGAAGATTATTATAAGTCAGGAGAATGTTCGGAAATATTTGAATCTTTATGATAGCCCTTACAACAGCGTGACACTATGCAGTGGCTCTTTGGGAGCAAATGCGGATAATGACATTATCGGCATGATACACGAGTTCAAGGATCGGATTCCATTTGCCCACATTCGTAATGTCAAAATCTACGAAAACGGCGACTTTATCGAAACTTCACATCGCAGTCAGGATGGCAGTGTTGATATTGCGGGGGTTGTTGAGGCTTATCACGATATCGGTTATGAAGGTTATGCAAGACCCGACCACGGTCGTCATCTCTGGGGAGAACAGTGCCGACCTGGCTATGGACTCTATGACCGGGCTTTGGGAATCATGTATCTCTGGGGCGTCTGGGATTCCCTGCAAAGGAGGGCAAAAGCATGAGTGAACACCAATATGAACGCTCAACTCGTCTCGAAGGCAGAACAGTTGTAATCACCGGAGGTGCTGGGGTATTATGCCGCTCCATGGCGGAAGAACTCGCTCGACATGGTGCAAACGTAGCCATTCTGAACCGTACCGTGTCCAAGGGACAAGAAGTTGTAGCTGCAATTGAAGCTGCAGGTGGCAGAGCGATTGCTGTTGCCTGTGACGTAACCCAGGCTGAGAGCGTGCAAGCGGCGGCAGATGCTGTGCTGGAGCAACTTGGACCCTGTGATATTCTTATTAATGGCGCCGGTGGCAATAACGCCAGTGCCAACACCACGAATGAAATTTTTAGATTGGTAGATCTGGCGCAGAATGATGTCACTACGTTTTTCGATGTATCTGTAGAGGGTTTTCGTCAGGTGATGGATCTGAATTTTGTCGGTTCTCTCATCCCCACTCAGATCTTTGCAAAACATATGATAGAGCGCGATGTTCCTGCCACTGTCATTAATATTTCTTCCATGAGCGCCCCATCGCCCATGACGAAAGTTCCAGCGTATAGTGCTGCGAAGGCCGCAATTAACAACTTCACGCAGTGGCTTGCCGTTCATCTGGCCGAATCGGGTATTCGTGTCAATGCTATTGCACCCGGGTTTTTCCTGACCGAGCAGAACCGTAATCTATTGCTGCAACCAGACGGCTCACCTACGGAGCGTTCCAGTAAAATTATTGCACATACACCCATGCGCCGCTTTGGCAAACCGGAAGACCTGCTTGGCACATTGATGTGGCTTGCGGATGAAAGACAGTCCGGCTTTGTCACTGGCACAGTCATTCCAGTAGATGGTGGATTTATGGCGTACTCGGGTGTATAACGATAAAAGCGAATGCTTCCTTTTCATAGTTTTTTCTTTTATCTTCGTTACATGTAAATGATTCAGTTCAACTCATATAGGTCATTGTTGAAACCGATACTTGGAATACTTATCCATGTGTCGGTTTTTTGCGTTCAAGCATAAGATCACCCAGCCTAGGAAATGCTTGTCATAGAGAATTGGAGAAGTGAAGTAAAGGAAGGTGATACATATATGATGGAAGAAACATGGGTTGTTGCAGTAAGGTCTATTATTGCCTTCCTGACCCTCATCATCTACACAAGGGTGCTGGGCAAACAGCAAATGGGTAACTTAACGTATTTTGATTACATCAACGGCATCACAATTGGTTCCATTGCGGGAACGTTTGCAACTGATCTTTCCTCCAAAGCGTGGATTCATTTTGTGGCCTTGACCATTTTCACAATCATTACGATCATCTTTCAGTATATTACACTGAAGAATCGTACCATCTCCAAACTAATGGACTCTGACCCCACATTGATCATCCAGAACGGTAAAATTCTCGAACAGAACCTGAGCAAAATGCGAGTTAAATTTGACGAGTTGACCATGATGCTTAGGCAAAAAGATGTATTTGATATCACGACGCTAGACTATGCCATTCTTGAACCGGATGGAAGCCTCTCCGTCGTTTTGAAACCTGAGAATCAGCCTGTAACCGCAAAAGACATGCATATGCACCCGCCCAAGAGCAAGCTGATGACAGAAATCATCATTGACGGCCTTCTGATTAAGCAGAATCTGGAGGAACGAAACAAGGATATCAATTGGCTCAGCGAGCAGCTGAAAAAGCAAAAGATCACGATACAGGATATTGCTTTTGCCGCGATATTGCCCAATGACAAATTGTATGTTGATCTGTTCAAGGACAAGATCACCGATAAAATCGATATGGGCGATTATGAGGGGCCTTTCTAAACTCTTTACATCAAGGAGGCGTTTGAATGAAAACGCGTTTCTGGCTGTTATATGTGCTTCCGATCTGCCTCATTCTTGTGTTCGTTGCAATTATGGCTAGCGGAGCCTTTCTTAAAAAGCCATTTGGCACCGATGATCGCTTGCTTGAATCTATACAAACATTAGAGAAACAAGTTGAGGGTAAAAAATGGACTGAAGCCAAGTCTCAAGTTAATTACGCCATGAAGGCCTGGGATAAAATTGTCAACCGCATTCAGTTCAGTGTGGAACGTGAAACCATATATGATATTCTGGGCACCCTTGCGCGGATCAAGGGCGGCGTTGCGGCAGAGGATGATAAGGCGATTATGGAAGAGATTTATTACTTTTATGTGCTATGGGAAAATCTCGGAGATTAAATTCCGTGTAATCTATATCCGATGTAAGTCCAACAGCAAAAGGCACTCTCCCTTCAGGCAGAAAGGAGGTGCCTTCTTTGCTTGATATATCTTCATATTCGTTACGCTCTTCGTAATCCCCGAGAACGTGATGAACGCGAAGTACTTTCTTTGCGGAAAAAGAGTGTCAGCGCACCTTTGGCGCACCACAGTGCAAACAAAGCAAACAGTGTTCCCCAGAATAGCGCCGGAAGGAATGTCTGCTGAGCGAGATTCGCCGCATCGCCTGCCCGAGAAGGTTGAGTCCAGGACATCAGTCCAACGTATACGGCACTAACGACAGACTCTTCCAGTGTAAGAAACGCCAGTAGTAGATAATAGTACTTCACAATCTTGGCACCAAAAATCATAATGACAACGTTAAGTACGATGAACCCGGTCAGCCATAACATGCCGAACTCTCCTCTTACATATAACAGGAGCGACACCAGAGCGACAGCCGTCATAATCCCGAGTCCCCACATATGCAAGCCTTTGCGGTATAAGTAAAACAACAGCCAGGCGAACAAGGATGCACTGATATATCCTGCGAGAGAAACCAATATAGATCTGCCTGGCGTCAGCATGGATGAATACGTTACACCGCTATGATCAGCGTACAATTCAATCCGCAGCACTTTACCCGACAATATTAACGTCATTAGTGCATGGCCGAATTCGTGAATCATCGTATCTAGGTTGCGGAACAGGGACGAGAATGGGATGAATCGTGTGAGAAAGACGGAGCCTAATAGAAAAAGTATCGTTTTGACCCACTTATTCAATCGTGTCATACCTCCTTTACCTTCAAATAAACAAGCCTATCCTTTATACTACGCTTTTTTCACTCGATTCGTTTCGGCTTCCGAACTGTAAAGCACAGTGCTCCATCCACCAGCAGAAGCTCCGATTGTGTCCAATGAAAAAAGAAGATAGATCATAGCGGCCTTTTTCGGCCTCTAGCGTAACGAGTAGTCGATTCCGCATCCGATGGAGCGCGTAGTGCACGAATTGATCGGCAACTTCACTTTGTACCAGAGTAACATAAGCATAGAGGGAATGATCAACAGGTTCATCAAGCGGACTCACCCCTGCACATGAAAATTCCGTCGTTACCCCCGCCTTCTGAAGTATGGACAATGCGTTCACGAGCTCGGCATCAACTTCAACACCGTTCCATATCTCCGTTTTCTTCGCGGAAACCGTATGTTTGTCGCGTTCCGTCCAGTGCATCAGCTCCAGCTTGCGCCGTCTCCACAGATGGGCAGGCTGTTCACTTAGCAGCACTTCATGTTCTTCATTTAAATTCATCCAATGCGTCCTCCTGTTCTCCTTGATCCGGTCACCTCATCAACAAAGAGAGAGCACATCCCTGTGCTCTCTGCTTCGCAAAAAGGCAAAGGAATGGCACTCCCATTCCTCAGCATGTTGTATTATTGTACCTTTTTCATTGAAAGGCATCAAACTGATCTTTTATTATTCGTTCAATGCCAGTTTCAGAGCCTCCAGATTCTGTCTCATCACACTAATGTAGTCCATTCCCGACGCGATCTCTTTCTCGGTGAGCCCCTCAATCGGGTTCAGTACTGCCGTCTTGGCTCCCACTTCACTTGCAATCGTCTCAGACACTTTGGAGGACACTAGTGTTTCGAAGAAAATCGTCTTCACCTGATGCTCTTTTGCAAAGTCAATGACGGATGCCATCTGCGCTGCCGAAGGTTCTTGTTCCGGAGACAATCCTGCGATGGGCACCTGTTGCAATCCATATTCCTGTGCAAGGTAGCCAAATGCAGCGTGTTGTGTGATGAAATCCTTGCGTTTGCTATCCGCCACAGCCGACTTGAAGTCTTGATCCAGTGACTCCAGCTGAGCAACGTAGGCATCTGCATTCTTCTTGAACTGTTCAGCATGTTCCGGGGCAGCCTGTGCCAATCCCGCTTCAATATTACGTACTTCTTTGACAGCCAGTGCAGGTGACAGCCATACGTGGGGATCCAGTCCACCGTGATCGTGATCATGTCCTTCTTCCGCTTCAGCGTCATGATCATGGTCGTGTTCTTCCGTAGTCACTCCAACCGCATGATCGTGGTCGTGTTCATCTGTAGTCGCTCCATTCGCATGGTCATGGTCATGATCGTGTTCTGTTGCCTCAGAATCTCCATGATGGTGATCATGTTCTCCACCTTCAAGCAGGTTGATGCCTTTACTTGCCTCCACCTGAATGAGCGAAGCATTGCTCAAACTTCCAGTGACCTGATCCATCCATGATTCCATACCCGCACCGTTGTATACAAGTACATCCGCTTTTTCAATGCTGGCAATGTCCTGTGGTGTGGGCTCCCAATCATGAGGCTCCATCCCTGCTGGAACGAGCGTATGCACCTCTGCCAGATCCCCTGCCACATTTTTGGTGAACTCGTACATCGGGTAGAAGCTGACCTGTACGTTTAGTTTGGCAGCTTCACTCTCTGTGGGGGCCGTATGACCGGTACCTGCAGAACTTGCATTTGTATTCGAAGCGGATTGTTGTCCGCAGCCTGCAACGATAAGTGTAAGACTGAACAATAATCCGAGCGTAGCTTTTTTACTGAATTTCATGTGATGTTTTCCTCCTTGAATGGTTGACCCGAATGACGTGCTGTGATTTTGTTTCTGTGCGGTGACGCTTGCGATTGTATCGTGCAATCAGCTTTTGCGCTGATATTCCAGTCAATAGAAAGACCAGCAGGATAAGAGCAATTGTTCCTCCTGGAGGTGTATTTAGATGGTAAGATGTTGTGAGTCCGCTAAAAATACCGATTAATCCTGTAATTACCGCGACAATAATCGCTGCTGTAAAACTTCGAGACACTCTCAGTGCCAAGGAAGCGGGCAGTACTATGAGAGCTGATACCAACAACACACCGACAATGGGCATGGCTGAAGCTACAGTCATTCCTGTCAGAATGGCAAAGGCAAACGATAATCCTTTCACCTGAACACCCCCTATGGAAGCTGTCTCTTCATCAAAGGTAAAGCTGTACAAAGGTCTGCGTAACAGAATGAAAAAAAGTAAACCAAACACACATACACTTGCCATCATCCACAACTGTATATCGCTAACTGCGACAATTGATCCGAATAAGTATGAGCTGAATGCCTTCGACAGATTAGTTTGGAGACTCATTAACACTACAGCAAGGGCCAGCCCCGAAGTCATGATGATCGCTACTGGTACCTCACTGTAGGTTCGGTAACTTCGCCGCAGTTGTTCAACCAATAATGCACCGATCAATGCGACAGCGAATCCACAGATGACCGGGTTAAGATTCATGACTGAACCGAGCGCAACCCCTGCGAGTGAGACGTGGGATAACGTGTCTGCCATTAGTACCTGCCGCCTGAGCATCAGATAGACTCCGAGAATTGGAGCGATGACTCCAATCAGTCCCCCTGCCCAGAAGGCACGTTGCATGAATTCGTACTCAAACACTGCCATTCCTCACTTTCTTGCCGCTCCAGAGTTATCGTTCGGTCCAATCGATCTCCCATTTCTTCCAGCCCGTGAGTAACCATAATAATGGTGATCCCATGTTCATCAGCATAGTGGCGCATCAGATTGTAGAATCCTTCACGACTGTGGCGGTCCATTCCTGTTGTAGGCTCATCCAGTACCAGAACCTGCGGTTGCCCAGCCATCGCTCTCGCGATACAGATCCTCTGCTTCTGTCCACCGGACAGTTCACCAACTCGTGTATCCCGATACTCCCACATGCCAACTTCACGCAAACTTCGTTCAACGATGGCATCCTGCTCTACTGTGAATCTGCGGAATAGTCCCAGCCTGGTGTAACACCCTGACCGAACCAGTTCAATTACGGTGCTGGGAAATCCACTATTAAACGATGCCACCTGCTGGGGCACATAACCGATATTGGAGTTGTTCCCACGTTTCAACTGTGGATTCATATGTATCGTGCCGCTCCAGGGCTTGAGCAGCCCCAGCAGCAGCTTTAACAGGGTCGTTTTGGCAGAGCCATTGGGACCTGTAATGCCTATGAACTCTCCCACATGGATATCCAGCGACAGTTGATCAATGACTGGCTCTTTGCCATATCCAAATACAACATCACGCATGGAAGATAGGATCATGCCGCTCCCTCTTTTCGTAAATTTTACGATTTAAAAATATCAAAAAAATTTATCTGGTTTCCCGGTGGATCGTCATTTTCTTCAAACGTGAGGAATACTTTTTCATCTCAAGTCTCTCCGGATGGTTACGCTTATTTTTGGTTGTTGTGTAGTTGCGATCGCCGCACTCGGTGCAGGCTAAGGTTACAATGACTCTCATGGTTGTTGCCTCCTCTTATTTAATCGTAATAATTACTATTTAATGATATTAGCCTATGCCTTTTCTTTTGTCAACTCCACGCCGGAAAAGGATCTTTCAATTCACGCCAGTTCAATTGCATCTCCTCCTCCGTAAGAAGAGTCTCATCCAAAGTACGTTCAATCTCCGCCCTGTTCATGTCAATACCGATGAATACCAATTTCGTTACCCGGTCACCCCACTCATCATCCCAATCCGGTATGTTTGGTAATGTATCGCCAAAGTGAAGTTGCCTTTCCTCCTCACTCATCGCACCTACCCATATTCCTGCTGGCGCAAGTTGCTTCGATGTCCCTGCATGACTGAACGAAATCGCCATATGGTTCCTTGTCGCCAGCCACATCAGACCCTTGGATCGCACGATGCTATCTGGATATTTGGCAATCCAACGCAGCAAGCGTTCCGGGTGGAATGGACGTTTACGATGATAGACAAATGAATGTATTCCATATTCTTCGGTCTCGGGTGTATGCTCCTCTTTCATTAATTCGCGGATCCAACCCGCGGACTGGCTTGCTTTTTCAAAATCAAAACGTCCTGTATTCAATATTTCTCTCGGATCAATCTGCCCATGTGTGGTGCGAATCAGCCTGGCTTCCGGTTGCATGGCGTGTAGTGCCTTCTCAAGCTTCGTCAGTTCTTCCTCCGACACCAGATCACATTTATTCAAAATCAGCACATCACAGAATTCCACTTGGTCCGTCAACAGATGAACAATTCCTCGAACATCGTCCTCGCCGGCTTCCTGTCCGCGGTCCTTCAATGTTTCTTTGGAATAAAAATCACGCCAGAACTGGGCAGCATCAACAACCGTAACCATCGTGTCCAGACGAGTGAATTTCGTCAAATCAATGCCGAGTTCCTCATCAATATACGTAAACGTCTGTGCAACAGGCACCGGCTCTCCAATACCCGTGGATTCAATCAATATGTAGTCAAAAGAACCATCCAGCGCCAGCCGCTCAACTTCTTTCAGCAGATCCTCCCGCAACGTGCAGCAGATGCAACCATTCGACATCTCTACCAGCTTTTCATCAATACGTGATAATCCTCCAGCATCTCGTATTAAGCCTGCATCGATGTTAACCTCACTAAGATCATTCACGATGACAGCAACCCGCATTCCCTCGCGATTATGAAGCACATGATTGAGCAGTGTCGTTTTGCCTGCACCCAAATATCCACTAAGTACGGTTACTGGAACCCGATGTTGAACCTGTTGATCTGACATTTCTACTTCCTCCACTCTGTTTAAGTTGTAGCCTTAATCGTAATTATTACCATTAATCATGATCAATCCGAACTATACCTCAGTTTTCTTTAGATTGTCAACTCTACTATGATAAAGAATCTTGATTAATCGTAAAAATGTTGATTAGAACACAGAAATGATGTATGTTGCTGCACGTACAAGCATATATTTTAGCAAAGTCCTAGTTGTGGAGGTCTGTTTCATGAAAATGGCAGCCAATCTGAAGCTCCTGTCCTTCCTTATCCCTTGTGCATTTCTTGTTCCCGTGTTGATCACGATGGCTCCAGATCTGAAGGAAGCATGGAACAGTGAAGCTTTGCAAAATATGAAAACCGTATTCATAGGTATTTTCCTTGAAGCCGCACCGTTTCTGCTCATGGGTGTGCTATTGTCTTCGCTCATGCAGTGGTTCGTATCCGAAGAAATGGTCCGCAGACTTACGCCTAAGAACCCGATCGGCGGTGTGCTGGTTGCGGGGCTGCTTGGTATTATTTTTCCTATCTGTGAATGTGGAATGATCCCGGTCGTAAGAAGGTTGATGCACAAAGGCATGCCTGCCTATATCGCAGTTACGTTCATCTTGAGTGGGCCTGTAGTGAATCCCATCGTATTTACCGCAACCTTGCTCGCCTTTCCCTCCCATCCTGAGATTACCATTGCCCGCATGGGACTGGCCTTTGCCGTGGCAGCTTCCATAGGTGGATTGGTATATGTGTTCGTTCGTCGAAATCCCCTTCGATTGCCAAAAGTTGCAGTGACAGAGGTCAAGACGCATCCTGGATTTAAAATGGCTCAACCTCATGCTCATGCAAATGCTCATGAACACAACCATGTGAAAAACTGGCGCAGCTTCTTCATTCATGCCGGAGATGAATTTATCGATATGAGCAAATATCTGGTGATCGGTGCCCTGATTACAGCCTGCATCCAGACATTCATTAGCCGCAGCGATCTCATCTCACTTGGCAATGGTCCTGTCGCCTCCTATGTGTTTATGATGGCCTTTGCTTATGTACTGTCTCTCTGCTCCACTTCGGATGCTTTTGTGGCTTCTGCGTTCTCACATACGTTTGCACTGGGGCCGCTGGTATCCTTCCTTGTGTTAGGTCCGATGCTGGATTTTAAAAGCACGCTTATGCTGCTCTCGACCTTCCGTACCCGGTTTGTTATCGGTCTAAGTCTGGCGATTATCACACTCGTCTTTGTCGGCTCTTGGTTGATTAACCTGCTGGTATAAACGTTGAGCAACATACTTCATGACCTGAATGGTTAACCCCATGAACTTTCATCCTAACTATGATATAGAAATGAGGTGATGATATGAACCACACTGTTTATACGATAACCAAATCTCCTGTTCCAAGATCACACTTCATCCAATGGCATAACCTGATCCGTGCAGGATGGATCGGCGGGTTAGCAGTATACATTATTCACTTGAATTCGAGTGATTCTCTTCATTATTATTTGGCACCAACGATGCAAAAACTGCTGTTATGCTGCCCTGTTCCCTTTTTATTTATTGCTGTTATCATGGCTTGGCATGGATTATTCGGCAGAAACGAGGTTCATTGCGACTGTGAACATCCACCGCCTTCCGGTTTGCTACGCAGCTCGTTAGTCTATGGTCTGATTGCTATTCCCTTGTTGCTGGGATTTCTGTTACCTGATCGGGCTCTTGGCAGCTCTATGGCCAGTCAGAAAGGCATGTCTCTCACCTATGCTCCTCCGGAGATTCGTCGTAAAGAGCCTTTACCTGAAACAGTAAAATTAAATGTACAGGATCTTGCACAGCAAAAACAGCAACAAACTGCTGTTACATCTACAACGGCCACTACCGTGCAATTTGTACCGCCGGATGAGTACAGCCGTGAATTCGCAGAACTGGCAGAGAAGTTATATGCCGAACAGGTCATTCGAGTCTATCCTGAAATTTTCTCTGAAACACTCGGCACGATCGATATGTTCCAGCGACAATTTGCAGGCAAAGATATCTCGTTATCCGGGTTTGTTTATCGGGACAAAAGCATGGATCATGAATCACATTTTGCACTCGGACGATTTCTCGTCATGTGCTGTCCTGCTGATGCTGCTCCCTTCGGCGTCATGGTTCACATCCCAGAAGCAAATAATCTCCCTACTGACAGCTGGGTGCAAATCGATGGCACCATCGGCTCTGCACAAGTAGATGGCAAAGATACCATTGAGATTCGTGCAACAAAGGTGACACCTGTATCCGAGCCGTCCACGCCTTACATTTATACAAGTGCCGATTCCGTAATGGCGTATGAACAAATTAAGAGCCGATAATCGCTATCATTAACAGCGGGCTCTTCAACGACAAAAAAGCCCCAAAACTATGGATTTCATAGTCTGGGGCTTTCGTGTTCAGTCAGATATTAGATTAGATTTCATCTGCTCTGATTTGTTTATTATTCCGTAACGATATCATGAACCAATACAGGAGCATCGGCATGATCCGAAATCGTAATGTTTTCTTTGATCTTCGCAATGACATCTGCTACATCTTCACGATTCGCATGGATCGTTACGAGGGACTCACCAGCTTTGACTGGGTCACCGACTTTTTTGTTCAGCATCAGACCAACCGCGAGATCGATTTCAGACTCTTTTGTTGCACGGCCCGCGCCCAGCAGCATTGCAGCAGTTCCGATTTCGTCAGCAACGATTCCGGCAACATATCCGTCTTTGTCTGCTGGTACTTCAATCAGGTACTGTGCTTGTGGCAAACGATCTGGATGATCCACAACCGAAGCGTCTCCGCCTTGGTTTGCCAGGAAATCTTTGAACTTCTCCAGTGCTTTACCGTTCTGGATCACTTCTTTCAATTTCTCCTCAGCATGCTCCAAAGAATCTGCCTTACCAGCAAGGAATACCATCTGACGTCCAAGTGCCAGACACAATTCTTCCAGATCTTTCGGACCTTTCCCTTGCAGGGTGAGGATAGCTTCTTTTACTTCAAGCGCGTTACCAATCGCCAGACCCAGTGGTTGGGACATGTCGGAGATAACCGCCATCGTTTTACGTCCAACATTGTTACCAATGCTAACCATGGCATGTGCCAATTCTTTAGCATCTTCCGTTGTTTTCATGAATGCACCTGCACCCGTCTTAACATCCAATACAATCGCATCTGCACCTGCTGCAATTTTCTTGCTCATGATGGAGCTGGCGATCAGTGGGATGGAGTTAACGGTAGCTGTTACATCACGCAGAGCATAGAGTTTCTTGTCAGCTGGCGTGAGGTTACCACTTTGTCCGATAACGGCAACCTTATGCTCGTTGACGAGACGAATGAACTCTTCTTTTTCAAGCTCTACGTGGAAACCAGCAACGGATTCCAGCTTGTCGGTTGTACCACCTGTGTGACCAAGTCCACGTCCGGACATTTTGGCAACAGGAACATCCAGCGCAGCAACGAGCGGAGCGAGTACCAGTGTTGTTGTATCGCCCACTCCTCCTGTGGAGTGCTTGTCTACTTTGATTCCTTCGATAGCAGACAGGTCGATCGTTTCACCGGAATTCACCATCGACATGGTCAGGTCCGCGCGTTCTTTATCTGTCATATCTTTGAAGAATACCGCCATCGCCCATGCGCTGACTTGATAGTCCGGAATCTCTCCTTGTGTGTATCCTTGAACAACAAAATCAATCTCAGCTGTTGTCAGTTCTTTACCGTCGCGTTTCTTGGCAATAATGTCTACCATTCTCATGATGATCTCTCCTTGTGTGTATTGATTGTATAGAACACTTTGTTATTAGACCGTTGACCGTTCCGGCTCCGGATCGTTCTTTCGATCGCTGTTGTCTCCAAGTTTTTTGATCCATTTGGCAATGGGAAAACTCGGAGACAAAGGCGAACGCTTCGCTTCTTCAGAATCGATTCCGGGTCCTTCACTCCGTGCTTAAAACAAAAGTTTCGATTAAATCAAATGATGATGAATATAAAATACAACAATTACAGTGTGATTGCTGTGTCCAGAGCCACTACCATCATGTCGTTGAACGTTTTTTGACGCTCTTCGGCAGATGTTTCTTCGCCTGTCAGCAAGTGGTCACTTACTGTCAGGATGGTCAGTGCGTTAACACCGAACTTAGCAGCGATGGTGTACAGTGCTGTTGTTTCCATCTCTACGCCGAGTACGCCGTGCTTCATCAATTTCTCAGTGACGGAACGGTCATCACGGTAGAATGAATCGGAGCTGAACACGTTACCGACATGAATCTTCATGCCTTTAGCTGTTGCACGGTCATATGCTTCTTTCAGCAGAGAGAACGTAGCGATTGGCGAGAAGTCATATCCACCAAATACATGTTTGTTCATGCTGGAATCCGTACATGCTGCTTGTGCAAGGATGACGTCACGTACACGTACATGCTCCTGCATACCGCCGCAAGTCCCTACACGAATCAGGTTTTTCACGCCATATTCACTGATTAACTCGTTAGCATAGATTGCAAAAGACGGAATGCCCATCCCTGAACCTTGTACCGAAATCCGGTGTCCTTGATATGTACCTGTGTAACCAAGCATTCCACGAACCTCGTTGTAACATACAACATCTTCGAGGTACGTATCTGCAATATACTTCGCGCGCAAAGGGTCCCCTGGCAATAGGATTGTTTCTGCGATATCTCCGGGTTTTGCTCCAATATGTGTACTCATGAATGAATCTCCTCCAGTTATATATTTAGTCTATTATGATGGCAGGAACCGGAGCAGCAGAGCTACTCCGATATCCCCTATCCAGTTTCAGCAAAAACCTATTTCAGATCCTTCAGGAAGCTGGTGCCGTATTCTGGCATTTTCACGCCAAAGTTCTCGGCTACGGTTGCACCAAGGTCAGCAAAAGTGCTGCGCAGATCAAGCTGTTTGCCCTCGCTGAAGCGCGGAGAGTAGGCAAGCAGCGGAACATATTCACGTGTATGATCTGTTCCACGGTAAGTTGGATCGTTACCATGATCAGCTGTAATCAGCAGCAGGTCATCATTGGTCATTTTGGCAAAAATCTCTGGCAGTCTTGCATCATAGTCTTCAAGCGCCTGAGCATACCCTTGTGGATCACGACGGTGACCATATAGGGCATCAAAGTCAACCAGGTTCAGGAAGCTGAGTCCAGTGAACGCTTCATCCATCGTCTCAGACAACTTGTCCATGCCATCCATGTTAGAGACAGTACGAACAGCCTTGGTTACACCTTCGCCATCATAGATATCTGCGATTTTACCGAGGGCAATCACATCAAATCCGCTATCTTGCAGTTCATTCATTACTGTACGACCAAAAGGTTTGAGCGCGTAGTCATGACGATTCGCAGTACGTTTCCAGTTACCCGCTTCACCGACAAATGGACGGGCAATAATGCGGCCGAGCATGTACGGATCTTCAAGTGTTATTTCACGGCAGAACTCACAGATCTCATACAGTTCTTTCAGTGGAACAACGTCCTCATGTGCTGCAATTTGCAGAACCGAATCCGCGGATGTGTAGACGATGAGCGCGCCAGTTTCGACATGCTCTGCACCCAGTTCATCGAGAATTTCCGTGCCACTAGCCGGTTTGTTACCGATGACCTTCCGGCCCGTTTTCTCTTCAATGCGCTGAATCAACTCATCGGGAAAACCATTCTCGAACACACGGAAAGGTGTATCAATATAAAGACCCATCAGCTCCCAATGACCTGTCATGGTGTCTTTGCCTCTGGAGGCTTCCTGCATCTTGGTGTAATACGCTTTAGGTGCATCCACTACAGGCACACCCTCAATTTCTTTGATATTGGACAGTCCGAGACTGGCCATGTGAGGCATGTTTAGACCTCCGCGTTCACGTGCAATGTGACCAAAGGTATCTACATCAAAATCATCAAATTCTGCTGCATCCGGCGCTTCGCCGATCCCTACAGAATCCATAACAATCAGATGTACTCTTTTAAATGTTGACATAACCTAAGCACTCCTTCCAAATAATCCAGCTTACAAGAACAGTCCAGTAATAATCGCTGACAGCACGCTGACAAGCGATGCACCGTAAAGCAGCTTCAGACCGAAGCGGGCGACCACATTACCTTGCTTCTCATGGAGTCCCTTCACCGCACCAGCAATGATACCGATGGAGGAGAAGTTGGCGAACGACACGAGGAAGACGGATACGATACCCGTTGTTCTGGCAGACATTGCAGTCTCCTTCAAATTAAGCATAGCGACAAATTCGTTGGATACCATTTTGGTTGCCATAATACTTCCTGCCTGAATCGCTTCTTTCCATGGAACACCCATGATGAAGGCAAATGGTGCAAACACATAACCAAGCAGCTCTTGGAACGAAATGCCAAGCACCGAGCTGAAAACTCCGTTAACAAGGGCAATCAAGGCAACAAAACCGATTAACATCGCAGCTACGATGATAGCAACTTTGAATCCATCCAGGATGTACTCGCCGAGCATTTCGAAGAACGATTGTTTCTCTTCATCCTGCACTTCCAATATATCTTCTTCTTCCGTCACCCGATAAGGGTTAACGATCGAAGCAATGATAAAACCGCCAAACAGGTTCAGTACAAGAGCTGTAACCACATATTTCGGCTCGATCATGGTCATATAAGCACCAACGATGGACATCGAGACCGTGGACATCGCCGAAGCACACAAGGTGTACAGCCGATGTTTTGGCAACAACCCAATTTGTTTTTTCACAGAAATGAACACTTCAGATTGCCCCAATACAGCCGAAGCAACCGCGTTATATGATTCCAGTTTGCCCATTCCGTTGATTTTGCTTAATACCAGACCAATATATTTTATAACAAAAGGCAAGATTCGGATATACTGCAATATCCCAATAAGTGCCGAGATGACAACAATCGGCATCAACACATTCAGGAAGAAGGGCGCCCCCCCGCTCTCTGCACCTACGGTAGTTAAACCCCCAAATACAAATGCGATACCTTCATTCGCATAGTCGAGTAAACTTTTAAATACGGTAGCGAAACCGCCAATTAAAAAAGTACCCACTCCTGTATTCAACAGAGCATAAGCTAGTATAACTTGCAAAACAATCATAACGACCAGCGGCCGATATCGAATCTTCTTTTTACCGTTGCTTGCGATATAAGCCAGTCCAAAAACAACGAGTAAACCAAGAAGGGCAATTAGAAATTTCATTTGATCTCTCCTTTGAAGGTAGTTAAGCCGGATGTGAAATTCAGCTCAAAGGGTGCTTAAAGCATTTTTAACAGTAATCTTTCAGAAAACTTATGAAGCGCTTACAATAAGTTCCGTTAATTAAAATATAAGTGTAAATTGTATTCCCTGTACCTGAGACGAACGCTCAAGTACAGAGAACATAACATTACTTTTGTTGGATAAGCTTGTGCTTATTAAACTTTTTGCTTAATAAGAAGATGTAGATTGACCGCCCTGCATAATCTTCACGCCAGAGCTTGCACCGATCCGAGTCGCACCCGCTTCAATCATTTTCTGCATATCTTCCAGGCTACGTACACCACCGGAAGCTTTAACGCCAACATCAGGACCTACAGTACGACGCATCAAAGCGATATCTTCTGGCGTTGCTCCACCTGTAGAGAAACCTGTAGAAGTTTTAACAAAATCAGCTCCAGCTCGTACAGCTGCCTGACAAGCACGTACTTTCTCATCATCCGTCAACAGACAAGTTTCAATAATAACTTTCACCAAAGCTTTACCCGCAGCCGCTTCAACGACAGCACGAATATCTTGTTCAACATAATCATCCTTGCCATCTTTCAAAGCACTGATGTTAATGACCATATCGACTTCAGTTGCACCTTTAGCAATCGCATCCTTGGTTTCGAAAGCTTTTGTCTCCGTTGTGGATGCTCCCAGAGGGAAACCAATAACGGTGCAGATGTCAACGCCAGTACCCTGCAACTGCTCAGCAGCATAAGCAACCCAACCTGGATTAACACATACAGAAGCAAATTGATATTGCTTCGCTTCTTCGGTTAACTTGGCCATTTCACTTTGCGTTGCGTCCGCACGAAGCAACGTATGGTCGATCATTTTAGCTAATTGTGGTGTAGTCAATTGAATCTCTCCCTTATCTGAACTAGTTATTTTCTATACCCTTACACTAACATGAACATATGTAAAAATCAACTTGAACTTTTGTTCACACCTTGACTTACCGTTCTTGCTTCATTATATTTTCTGCCTAACAAAGCAAAACATCCGCCCTTTTTACGTGGCAGATGTTGTCATCCATATCCATTTGAAATTAGAACCGCAGTAATGCCTGGGCTGTGTACTGATCCGTAACCAAAATATTCGCATAATGACCTTTAAGCGCGGCGTGAATCGCTTCAATTTTGCGTTGACCCCCGGCGACCAGGATGGATTTTTCCTTATTTCTCAATTCAGCCAAGTCAATGCCGACGGTTCTGCTGTTAATCTCTTCACTAATCAACTGACCTTCCGCATCGAAAAAGCGTGAACAAATGTCACCTGCACCAGAGTTCATTAATAATTGTTGCTCTTCTTCATTAAAGTAGCCAAGCCTGAACAATAAAGCATCTTCTTTTACAGTACCCACGGTGAACAAAGCGATGTTGGCCTGTCTGCCCAGTTCTACGATTCTGCCGATATGCCGATCGGCCTCCACCATGTTCTTCACTTCGATGTTGTCGAAAATAACGGGCAGTGGCAAATACCTTGGTACCGTGTGGAAAGCTTCAGCGAATAAATGTACAATCTCAGCAGCATACGTATTGACATGGGAGTGGCTTACGCCCCCCTTCAATTGTACAACTTCGACACCTTTAACCTGCTTGGGACGGAGCTGACGTGCTACGGCATGCATGGTTGTTCCCCAAGTCACCCCGATAATATCCGCATCCTGAACCGTCTCCTGAAGGTAGTCTGCTGCTCGTTTGCTGATATGCTTCTGTATTTCCTCATCACTCTTCAACGGGGCAAAACACACAAGTGCCGTATCCAGATCATATTTCGACTTGAGTTCTCCGGCAATGATATCGATATCCTCCAGCGGGTCCATTATTTCAATCCGGACGTATCCCCGATCTTTCGCATACTGAAGTAACCTTGATACGGTTGGACGCGACACGCCCAATCTTGCAGCAATATCCTGCTGGCTGTAATCGGACTGATAATACAATTTCGCTGCTTCAATGCTTAATCGTTGCTTCTCCAGGTCCATTCCCATGTGCGCTCATCTCACTCATCCCTATTATCGTTGGAACACAAATACTCGTCCTGTATATTATACATGGATTTAGTATCTGGTTACTATATAGCATTCAATTCAGTATCGGCTCCATCCATTCAATTCCTTTCTGACGTATAAAACGAGGAAAACGATGCATACTACTGCGGTCGCTTCATTATTGCCAAGATTGGTTCAACCATTAATCGCACAGAGAGGAAGAACTGCATGTCTACCTTATTGTATATTACTGCCCATCCTCATGATCATGAAACCTCCTTCAGCATGGCTACGGGCAAAGCATTTATTGATGCGTATCGTGAAAGTCACCCTTCCGATGAGGTTGTTCACCTCGATCTGTACCGCTCGGATATTCCGCATATCGATGCGGATGTCTTCAGTGGCTGGGGCAAACTGCAATCGGGCAGTGACCTGACTTCGAAAGAGCAGGCGAAAGTAAGCCGTTTGAATGAACTGTCGGATCAATTTGCCTCAGCAGATAAATATGTTTTTGTAACCCCGATGTGGAACTTCTCATTTCCTCCCATTCTGAAGGCATATGTGGACTCTATCTGTGTGGCCGGCAAAACATTCCGGTATACAGAACAAGGTCCTGTTGGACTGTTGTCTGACAAAAAAGCGCTGCATATTCAAGCACGCGGTGGCATTTATTCCGAAGGCCCAGCGGCTCAGATGGAATCCGGTCATCGTTATCTAAGCATTATCATGTCATTCCTCGGTGTGCCGAACCTTGATGGCATCTTTGTAGAGGGACATAATCAATATAAAGATCGTGCAGATGAGATCAAGCAACAAGCCATTGAACAGGCGCGCACTTTCGCAAAACAGTTTTAGAGAGGTAGTTTCATCCCATCTTCTCGGTACTGAAAACCGAACTTTTTGAACACTCACTTAAAGTGTATTAAACAAAACTAAACCAAAAACAAAACCCGCGTGCGACCTAGGGATATTCCCAGGAAACACGCGGGTTTTCAATGTATAATCAACCTGGAGCTTATTGACGTCCAGCGCTGGCACGGCTCATCGTTTCAAGTTTACGTGTAATCGCATGACGGTCCACTTTCAATCCCCATATCATCTCGATAATCTGCTCTTTCTCTTCCGGATTGTCCGCATGCTTCAGTTGCATTAACAGCTCATGCATCTGTTCATTAATGCCTTCAAATTGGTTCCATAGATCCTGTCTTACCTCTGTTGAATCCAGATGATGATTCGCATCGACTTCTTCCTTCAATGCTTGCAGAATGGCATCTTTCCATTCGTCATCACCTAGCTGTTTCGCAATGTTCAGGAGATCCAGATAATCGTCAACAAGAAGTGAGTTCAATTCAGCATGTGTTTTCATCGTTTATTGCATCCCCTTTTCGTCTATTTACCAAGTATTATACTCGGTATTTCAGCATATGCAATAGCTGTCGGAAAAAGTTGCTTTATGTAGCCTGTGCCTATCCATTCAGATAGCTGCATAACAGTCCGCGTTCTGTTCCGCTTACGCCTGAACCAAGGCAGTAGAAAACCAACTACAACGCATTGTTCGGATTTGTGCTGATAGCCACGAATCCAACCTTCGATGCTTTCTAATTCAACAATAAAAAAGAGCATTTTACATCCTTTAGTCCAACGTTTAGCTGGAGGATGCAAACTGCCCTCATGGAAGTAATATTTTGAATCATGAACACACTCACGAAGGAACAAATAAGGTCTCAGGACTTGAGTTGTTGCAGCAACTGCACACGGTATGCTTCACTCTCAAGGGATTGAATTTCCTTGTATTCTTCGGCAGTAAGCACTTTGGGTTCCCCCGCTGCCTTGGCGATCATATACACCTTCGCACTTTCTTCCACGACCTGGGTGCGGTAATAGGCTTCACGGAGGTTTTTACCCGTTGTGACCAATCCGTGATTGACTAGAATGAGTGCCGTATGTTCCTCTACCTTTGCTGAGACTGCATCCGCGAGAAGTTTGGTCGTTGGCAGAACGTAAGGCACGAATCCGATATCACCCACCAATGCGGACTGATCCGGAAACAAGTGTGGCAATTCATTGAAAACGAGACTGAGTGCGATTGTATATGCCGGATGTGTATGTACAATGGCTTGAATATCCGGATTCACACGATAGCTGTACAGATGCATCAAGACTTCAGAGGAAGGGCGTGTTGCTCCGGCACGAGTCTCCCCTGTCTCGATATCAATTGCAATCCATTCTTCAGGCTCCAGATCTTCAAGCGCGTAACCACTCGGAGACAACAACATCGTCCCCTCCGAACGGGCGCTCAGATTACCACCTGGGCCTACGACCAGTCCTTGGGCAACTGCTCTGCGGGCATATTTCGTCAGCTCTTCCCTTATTTGCTGTTCAGACATGTTCCTCACCACTCCTCGAACTTTTCTTTTTTAGCATTTTGCGTTTATGCTCATTACTTTGAATCTGTTCATTACCTTTTGATGTGATTCAGACTTTGGTAGTTTTCATAAGCTTCTTGCCACACCTCTGTATCCTCAGGTTCATAGGTTTCGGGGGAAAAGGAAGCAGCCATGACCTCCCGAACATCGGCCAAGCTACTCACTTCTCCATGAGCAAGGAATTGCAGCATGCAATTCCCGGCTGAAGTCGCCTCTGCGGGGCCTGCCACCACCGGTACACCGGCTGCATTGGCTGTAAACTGACACAATAGTCGATTGTGCACACCGCCACCAACCATATGAATGACACCAGGTCTTGTACCTGTAATCAACTGCAGTTCATCCAGCGTCTGTCTGAATTCCAGAGCAAGACTTTCCAGAATGCAGCGTACAACCGCTCCAGTCGTTTCAGGTACAGTCTGTCCGCTGGCGCTGCATTGTTGTCGTATTCGCTCAGCCATATTCCCTGGCGCCAAATATACGCTATCTCCCGGCGATACGTAACTTTGATGCGGCGTTGCCAAGGCAGCCAGCTGAACCAGTTCTTCATGTGTGAAACGTTGATTCTCCCGTTCCCATTGTCGTTTGCATTCCTGTAGCAGCCACAGACCTGAACGATTTTTCAGGGTACGCACTTTACCACTTACGGTGCCTTCATTGGTGAATCCCAATGCACGGCTTTGGTCATCCAATACAGGTGTATCACGCTCCACACCCATAAGAGACCAGGTTCCACAGCTGATAAAAGCGAAATTCGAATCCATCGCAGGGATGGCTGCCAAGGCAGATGCGGTATCATGTGAGCCCACAGAGACCACCTGCATCGGTCCAGTCCGTAATTCGGCGTACAACTCAGGTGTTAAATTGCCCAGTATGGTACCAGGCTGAACGAGTTTTGGAAATAATGTTTCCGGTAGACCGAGACGCCCGAACAGGTGCTTATTCCATCGCGCCTCACCTGCATGCAACAGCCCGCTGGTACTTGCAATCGTATATTCACAAGCCTGATGACCGGATAGATAATAGTGAAATAAATCAGGCATGAATAACATCCGCACATCCGGACGCAAACCTTCGGCCTGCTCTCGTACACTCCCTACCAGTTGAAATACGGTGTTGATCTGCTGCGGCAGGACACCGGACATGGCATACAGTTCTTCTTCTTTCACCATGTGCAGAACTTCTTCCATCCACTGTGCATTGCGTGCTTCCCTATAGTGACGTGGGTTCGAGCACAATCTTCCCGCACCATCCACCAATCCATAGTCCACCCCCCATGTATCCACTGCTATTGAACGGACCGATGGAGAGATACCTTGCGTCCCTTTCACAATGCCATGTTTTAATTCATGAAAAAGTCGCAGGAAATCCCAATACAATCCGCCCCCCAGCTGCACGGGTTCGTTGTTGAATCGATGTACTTCTTGTAACGAGAGTTTGCTTCCATCAAAAGAACCCCGGACTACACGTCCACTACCAGCACCGTAATCGGCAGCAAGCACATGTGTTGCTTGATCGCCCAATCTACCAAGCCTCCTTAACGCTACGCGATGAGCTGTATTCAAGTTCTGAACACAGCTTTCAAGAGAACGCCATGGTACCTTCATTTCACAAGGAACATGGCGTTTGACAGGAATGGAACTTTATTTTAACGATACAACGGGCCAAACACACTGCAAGCACGGTAGTCTGCACTCTCGGGTTCACTTGTGCCGAATAATCCCCATGCACGTGGCCGGAAAATCTCCGATTCTGGTACATTATGCATATTTACCGGAATGCGAAGCATGGAAGCGAGCGTAATCAGATCAGCACCGATGTGTCCATACGAGATGGAGCCATGGTTCGCACCCCACTGATTCATGACCTCGTATACGGAAGTAAACGCTCCTGCCCCGGTTAGAACAGGTGCAAACCAGGTGGATGGCCAGGTTGGATCTGTCCGTTGATCCAGCGTATCATGCACGGCTTCAGGCAGATCGACCGTGTAACCCTGAGCGATCTGCAGCACTGGTCCCAGTCCTTTGACAAGATTGAGACGTGTCATCGTTACGGGCATACCACCTTTGGTCAGGAAATCCGCAGAATAACCGCCTCCGCGGAAATATTCAACGGATGCCGGTCTCCACGATGTTGCTTTCAGACAGTCCTGAACTTCCTCATCTGTAATTTCCCAGAAAGGCTTAAGGACAGGCTTCCCTTCTCTGGACTGTTGTCCTGTGCCATCCAAAGCTGCGGAACCGGAGTTAATCAGATGCAGAATGCCATCCTTCGCGTTTCCTTCCAACTGATGCCCCGTCACACGCTGTACCGAATCCGGACTCCAATACGTACGCACATCAGCGAAGATCTGTGCTGTATGTGTCAGCAGTGAACCAAACAACATGGACACACCATTCAAGCTATCATTCTCTGTTGCAACCAGATAGGGCGCGCGCTTGCCATTCCAGTCAAAGGAAGAGTTTAATATCGACTCCAGAAAATCTCCGTTCGGAGAATGATCCGTCCACTGCCGTTGTCCCTGGAAGCCGGATACAATCGCGTGGTGGCCCATCGATTCCTCTGTAAACCCAAGCTCTGCCAATCTCGGGTTGCCCGCCATCAAGTCACGCACGATTTGGGTCATTTTCACAACCGTTTCCCATTCGTACTCTTTGCGTTTACGATCCGTTTGCAGATGGGCAGCGTTGTTATCCGGACCTTCGCTACAATTCTCCTTCACCCATGCCAGCGCGAGCTTATACTCCTCGGGGTCGTAGATTTCTTCTTCGATACGGCGAGTAAGTTCGCTCATATCCACGTATTCATTGCGCATACCCAAATACTCCTGGAAAAATGAATCATTCACAATCGAACCCGCAATTCCCATGGATACCGATCCAATGGACAGATACGCTTGCCCTTTCAAGGTAGCGGCTGCAAGACCCGCACGGCTGAACCGGAGCAATTTCTCACGCACATCATCAGGAATCGTTGTATCCCCGCCGTCTTGCACATCCTCTCCATAGATCCCAAAGGCCGGAATCCCCTTCTGTGCGTGGGCAGAGAGTACCGCTGCCAGATATACTGCACCCGGACGTTCAGTCCCGTTAAAACCCCAGATGGCAGTAGGGATGGATGGCGACATATCCATGGTTTCCGTACCATAACACCAGCATGGTGTCACGGTGATCGTTACGCCCACATTGGAACGACTGAACAGTTCAGATGCTGCGGCCGCCTCGGCCACACCGCCAATACAAGTCTCAGCGACAACACATTCCACCGCGGAACCGTCCGGGTAACGCAGTTCGGCTGCAAGCAGCTCGGCAACGGATGTCGCCATCCGCATCGTCTGCTCTTCCAGTGACTCACGGACCCCTTTGCGTCTTCCATCAATCGTTGGACGAATACCAATCTTGGGGAAAGCCTGCTTATAACGATAATCCTGATGTGTCATACTAAAGTGTCCTCCTTCAATTCGTTTCATAGAATTTGGGTTGAATTGAGAAATCTTTTGTCTGATCCATGTGTATTGAATGGCATGAGATAGTGACGGTATTACAACCGATACCCGGGTGGCACACAAGAACTGCATATACAGATTATCAAGAGCTTTCTCGAATATTGAATGCGTTTACAAGTTTGAAAAAATACAATAAACCATTTCATTAATCAGCTATATATGTAGTTCCTCTATTCTAGAAAATGGAACGTGCATGAGCGAATTTAACAAAATGGTTATGTAGTAGTGACGTTCAGAACCCTTAGGGTTATCGGTAACCCTAACATAGCATGAGCCTATCTTGCTGTCAATTGGCATTATCCTATAGAATGGTAAGACTATGTTGCGGAAAGGTTAGATTTCTTATGATTACCATTTACGATATTGCTAAAAAAGCCAACGTCTCCGCCATGACGGTCTCCAAGGTCATTAACCATACAGGCCGCATAAGTTCCGCTACACGTGAACGTGTGCAGCAGGTGATCGACGAACTTGGCTACATCCCGAACTCGAATGCGCGCAGCCTTGTGCTTCAGCGAACCCAGATGCTCTCGCTGCTTATTACGGATATTACCAACCCTTTTTATACAACACTCGCCCGTGGTGCTGAGGATGCAGCCCATCTTCGAGGGTACCGTCTTTTATTTGGCAACAGTGATGAGGATTACAATAAGGAAAAGGACTACATGGATGCGATTCTGTCAACTCGCGTCGATGGTGTACTCTTTGCCCCGGCTGGAGATCGTTCTCTCCCTCATCTGAAACAGTTGCAGGAACGTCACATTCCGTTTGTCTTTCTGGACCGGACCGTCCCTGGCATTACGTCCGATATCATTGCTGGAGATAGCCGGGAAGGCGCAATTGAGCTAATCCGCTATCTGGTGCAATTGGGGCACCGGCGCATTGCTCTGGTTAATGGCTCTTCCGAGGTTTCTACCGCCAGACTGCGGGAGGAAGGTTATATAGAGGGTATACGTGAGGCCGGAGCTGAGATCGATCCCGAGCTTGTGCTTCGAACAGGGTATCGGAATTTCACCGATGAAGAGGGACTGGATCGACTACTCTCACAACCGGAGCAACCAACCGCTATTTTTGCAGCCAACAACATGCTGGCGATTGGGGTCATCCGACTTTTGCGCAAACGTGGACTACGTGTACCAGAAGACATATCTGTCGTGTGCTTCGACGATCTGGATCTGGCTTCTGCCTTTGATCCATTTCTGACCGTAGCGGCACAGCCGGCATATGACTTTGGGTTTCAGGGGGTACAGATGCTGATTGACAGGATTGAGGGAAAAGCCCCTTCCGAGCCCCAAACCATCATTTTACCGTCAGAAATGCGCATAAGGGCTTCTGCCTCTGCTCCACGAGAGCCACACTGACAGAACAACCTACCCATTGCTGTTATCGTTATCGTGTACGTGATTTCTCCCTCCTATCTGGATTGAGTCACGTTCAAATTCTGAAAAAAAGTACAACATAAAGAGGGTGCACCAGAGATTACGCTCTGGTTGCACCCTCTTTATGTTCATTCCGTGATATTTCAGTTCTATCCAATGCGATATGTCTACCGCTCCGACTGTAATGCGAGAGCGACTTCTCGAACAAGTCCCGGGAACCAGTCCATCAGAGGTTCGAACGTATATCCAGCTTGTTCTGCCTTGGTCGTCACCATCGTCCATGATTGCTCAACGCCGAAGGGAGACATATCTTCTTTCACCGTTTCCGTGAGGATCTGGGACTGCATGCCCGTGACCGTCTCGATCAGATGTATCATGGCTGACAGCGTAATTGCACCCTTAGAAGCTGCATTCACCGGACCGGTAATGGAAGAATGTCCCAGCCAAGCAAGAAATCTTGCCGCTTCGGTAGAATTAATGAATCCAATCTCTGCATCCGGATTTGGCATGCCAATCGGTTTTCCTTTTTGCACATGTTCAATATGAAAATGGAGTCTTCTCGTATAATCATCAATCCCGAGTACAATTGGAATACGCATCGCTACGACCGGGAAATCCGCTTCCTGAAAAAAGACAGCCTCTGCAAGCCGTTTACCTTCTCCGTACGAAAAATCCTCCGCACTCCCATACTGTAATGGATATGTATACGGGTCAAAATCCGTTTCCTTAAATCCAGGTCTGGGATCACCGTACACCGAGAGTGTGGATGTCAAAACGTATCTTTTGGTTCGCCCAGCGAATGCCTCGCATGCCGATTTTGCCGCATCTGGTGTATAACAGATATTGTCGTACACGACATCCCACATGTCTGTCTGCGCAACCTCTGCCAGAGATTCCGGGTCTTCACGATCCATCTTGATCCGGTTCACTTCGGGTCCGAAGTCGACATCCGTTTTACCACGAGTGGCGACTGTGATCTGCGACTTCCCTTCCCACAGTAAGTGATCCACGAGACGTTTTCCAAAAAAGCGTGTACCCCCAAGTATAAGGACTTTATTCATCCGAAAAACCTCCTATCTTGTTCAATTCTATTTAACAATGTGAAGCATGGTGTGAGCATTCCGTTGAAACTCATATGACGTTGGTTCTTCGGAAACGGCGTATCCACGCTGTTCGAGTATTAATTTTAATTCATCCATGTGCTTGTAACGTTCGCCAGACAGATCCACTGTTGGGAAAATGCGAACCTCTCGTTTGCTCACACGCAGCAGCTCCATTACGGTTGCAACATGAAAATCAACATGCAATCGATCCGCATACGTAAACAGGAAATGAGCGGATAACGTCAGATCGAATTGTTCATCGGCAAAAGGAAGATCCGGGAGCGCAGACGCCACATAACGGTCAGGGAACATTCTCATATCTGCGATGCAATCTGTGATGGCACGAGTTCGCTCTTCCTTTAACCCCTGGATTGATCCAAATTGATCCCACACATATATGTTTTGCACGGGTTCCATCTGTTTCATCGTATGCTCAATATCCTGATATCCCTTTACTTCAAGCTCGTCGATCCCGTAGTCGTAGGCAATATCTACAGCTATGGGGTCTGCACCCAACTTGCGCGCCTGACTGCTGAACGAACATGCTCCGCCGGGACAATCCAGAATCGACTTGCCAGTAATCTCCTCTACCGTTAAGTTGAACATTTTCATATATTCCTCGAAGGTTCTTCCTATAAAGACAATCTGTGACAATTCCAAACTACCAGAATCATTGGCACGATTATCTTCTCTGCTGTTCTTCTGCTCATCTCTGCTCATCTCGTCTCAGCTACCTTTCTTGTTTTGGAATCAATCGTTAGGGAACACAAGCCCAATCTGCTTCCGAATCTGATCCATGACCTGCATCGTAACATAAGAGCGTTCATACGTGTTCATACTGGACTCCATCTGGCCTTCCTGAACCAGATTCACGAACTCCTCCACTTCATAATACATCGCCGGATGGTTTTGTTCGACTGTGAGTTGCTCCACCGTACCGTCATTGTATCGTATCTCTGCATGTTCTGGTGAACCAATCTTGTCAATGATGATGCTTCCCAGTTCCCCCATGATTTCGCTTGGTACATGAGAGTTGGAGATTTTGGAATAGGTAACGACCGCATCCATCCCATTATAATCCAGAAGCACACTCCCTTGTCCATCCACGCCAGATTCCAGCATCATCGCTTGGGACTGGACACGGTTAGGTGCACCAAACAATGTAATCAACGGATAGAGACAATATACACCGAGATCCATTAACGCACCATTGGCGAGTTCAGGCTTGAACGCGTTCAGGACAATCCCTTCTTTGTACTTGTCGTAACGCGAAGAATACTGAGAGTATCCTGCTACGTATTTGCGGACAGGACCGATTTTATGCAGGTTTTCCTGCACCATTTTGAACTGGGGAACAAGAGTAGATTTCATCGCTTCCATAAGCAGAACCTGATGTTCTTGTGCTGTATCGATCATACTCCGAACTTCGGCGCTATTTGCAGCCAGAGGTTTCTCGCACAATACATGTTTGCCATTTCTCAGAAAAAGTTCAGCCTGCTCTGCATGAACCGTATTCGGTGTTGCAATGTAGACTGCATCGATCACATCACTTGCCGCCAACTCTTCCAGATCGGTGAAGCGATGCTCAACATTATATTTATCTGCAAATGCATTAGCCTTATCTTCAGTTCTTGAATACACGGCGGTTAATTTGAATCCCTCAACCTGTGCTGCGGCTTCCAGAAGCCTTTCTGTAATCCAGTTGGTACCCACTACGCCAAAACGAACCATGCCTACCTACCTCTTTCATCTATAAATTTCATTTGAGTTCTATATGAATCCAACTAAAGTATCTACACTTACCACTCCGATGACAGAATAACCTTCCGATCGCTGTTATCCCCAGATTTTTTTTAATTCCCTTCTTCAAAGGGAAAATCCGGGGATAAAGGCGAACGCTTCGCTTCTTCACGTTATTTCCGTCCTCTCCGTTCTCGTGTAGAAAGTTTAGTTGAACCTATATAACCTTTTATACCATCTTGTATATTGTAGCTCATATTTCATTCAGATTGAAGAAAGGTACGGTATCCCGGTATTGATATCTTGCTTTTTAAGCTGAAACTTCGTCAATCCCTTGGAATCAGGGGTATAATTAGAGATGAGGTGATCACCATGGAAAGTCCGGATCAAGATCGCATACTGCCCAAATCGATAGATGAAAAATACTGGCGTGCCATCATCCACAACGATAATTCTTATGATGGAACGTTCTTTTACGGTGTGCAGACAACAGGCATTTTCTGCCGCCCTTCCTGTAAGTCCAGAGCACCCAAAGCTGAAAATGTGCTGATATTTCAACGTGTTGAAGAAGCGTTGGCACGAAAGTTCAGGCCCTGCAAACGTTGCAAACCTACAGGGGAGCGGGTACCTGATCAGGAGTGGATATATGGGATCACCGATTACATTGAACATCATTACGCCGAACCGCTAACCCTGGATGTCCTTGCCACCGTGAGTCACGGCAGCCCTTATCATCTGCATCGTGTATTCAAGCGGATTACAGGCCGCACACCGGTTCAATATATTCAGGATAAACGAGTGACCGAAGCCCGGAAGTTGCTTGAACATACCAGACTAACCGTCACGGATATTGGACGCCAGGTCGGTATACCTAACTCGGCTTATTTCATTACTGTATTTCGCAAACACACAGGTCTTACACCTGCACATTACCGCGAAAGGTATGACAACTCATGAAAACCAACCTTTCTTACAAAGTACCCAAAACGTTACTGAACAAAGGAACAGGTTTCCTTAATGGATATACACATACGTTGAATCCTTACACAGGCTGTGCCTTCGGTTGTTCCTATTGTTATGTCAGACAGATGCCAGTCTCTCTATTTCGCAAAGAGGATTGGGGGAGCTGGGTTGATGTGAAACAGGAGGCCTCCCGAGTGTTCGCCAAAGAATTGCAGCGTGCCCTGGCGAAAGGCAAAGTCACGCTGTTCATGTCATCCAGTACAGACCCGTATCAACCCGCCGAATACAAGGAATGTATCACGCGTTCATTACTTGAAACGATGGTACAGTATCCGCCCGATTTTGTATTGGTCCAAACCCGCAGTCCCCTCGTTACCCGGGATATAGATCTCTTACTACAGTTAGGAGACCGGGTTCGGGTCAGTATGACTGTCGAGACGGATTTGGACGATATGCGCAAACATTTCAGTCCTTCTGCTCCACCGATTGCAGGCCGATTACGTGCATTGGAACAGTTGCGGGATGCCGGAATACCCACACAGGTTGCGATTGCTCCCGTATTACCCAGCAGTGAGGATTTTGCAGCCATCTTGAGACCTCTCGTTCAGCGTGTATGCATTGACGATTATTTCATGGGCGATGGCAGTGAGGGCAAGCGCACCCGGCGACTCGGCATGGAGTCGCTCTACCAGCAAGTGGGGATGGCGGACTGGTATCATCCAGATGCGTATCAGATCGTCGTTGAGCGGATGAAAGACTATTTTGCCGAGGATGAAATCTGGATCAGTCAGGCTGGATTCGAGCCGTAAATGACTATATAAGTTGTCCAAAGAATATTTACACTGGACACTCCGATGACAGAACAACCTTCCGATCCCAGTTATCCCCAGATTTCTTGGATTTAATAAAAAATAGCCCCTTTCCTGATTTGCAGGAAAAGGGGCTATTCGTTATGACATAAACAATAATGGCTATCTTACTTATCCAATGTATACAATGGCAGATCCGCTGGCAATGCAGCCGGGCGCTGACACGAGCTTTTCATCTGGTAGAAAGTCTGTTCGTCGGATGAATCGTGGAATGCCCACATGGCCTCAAGAACATGGTACGCCAGTTCCCCGCTCGCCCGATGTGCGCGTCCGCTATGAGCTGCATAGGCCATATCTGCCACACCAATGCCGCGAGTATTTTCCTGATACCCTGGTAGAAGCGGAACTTCCGTCCATTCCTGTTCACCCAGCAAGCGGTAACGAACAGGACCGCCGAAGGTGTTGGGATCAGGTACCTGCAAAGTACCGTGCGTGCCATATATCTCGATCGGTGGCAGTGCACTTCCGCCAAATACGTCAAAGCTCGTAATCAGCGTGCCAATGGCACCCTGCTCAAACTGCAACAGACCCGTAACGTGAGTCGGAATTTCAACGGGAACCACCTGACCTCTTTTTTTCTCACTCGTAATCGTGCGTTCTTCCATGGCTTTACCTGTCATGCCCGCAATGGACTTGATCGGCCCCATCAGTTGAACCAATGCCGTGAGGTAGTACGGACCCATGTCGAACATTGGCCCACCGCCTGACGCATAATAAAACTCCGGATCTGGGTGCCAGTGCTCATGACCACGGCTCATCATAAATGCCGTCGCCGCCACTGGCTTGCCGATCACTCCTTCCTCCACCAATTGAAGTGAAGTCTGGATGCCTGATCCAAAGAACGTCTCTGGTGCGCAGCCCACGAGCAGTCCTTTACGCTTCGCTGTTTCGAGCACAGCCTGACCTTCCTCACGGGTAACTGCGAGCGGTTTCTCCACATAGACATGTTTGCCTGATTCGAGTGCCCGCAAGCATACATCCGCATGAACAGAAGGAATCGTCAGGTTGATGATCAGCTCAATCTCGGGATCAGCCAAGATTTCATCCACGCTGTATACGTTTGGCACGTTATAGGCTGCAGCCTGCTCCTCTGCACGTTTCCGATCAATATCCGCAACAGCAACAAGTTCCAGCACCTCGAACCGGTGACAGTTTTCCATATATATACCGCTGATTTTACCGCAGCCAATAATGCCTACTTTCATTGTTTTCATGCCTGGGGCTCCCTTCGCCGTGGATCAGAAATGGTTTATCCATTGAGGATGAATTGTTGACACTGAAGTTACGTTTGCAATCAAACTACGATCTCATTAGTTCTGGTTGTCCGCCATACCTGTATACACTTCGGTTGCTGTACTTACTCGACTCTTGGCAAGCTCTTTGCCTGCTGCTGTCCATTTGAAACCACTGCGCATCATTTCAGTCACAGGTTTCATGTCTACAATGTCTGCATGGTGTCCCAGTGAGTTGTAAAATACCCGTCCTGCTCCCCATCGTTTCGTCCAGACAACAGGCATATCTACCGGTCCATTCGCTGCATGCGGACCACTTACCACTGGAAAACGAGTTGTGGCCAACACTTCCACGGCCGGGTCTACGTGCAGGTAATACTGTTCACTTTTCACCTGAAAATCTTCGATATGATCCAATAACGGGCTGGAGCCACGCTTCATGTTCACCATGTATTCCACACCATCGTTACCTGGATGGGCAACCCATTGTCCACCCGTCATAAACTGCCAGTCCACGTTATTTCGGAAGGCATCACACATCCCGCCGTGAAGACCAGCCAAGCCCACACCGCTCTGAACAGCCGCTGATACGTTATTGACCAGTTCCTGCTCAATCTGTCCCATCGTCCACAAGGGTACGATCAAATCCAGACCCATCAGCTTCTCTGCATCTGCATAAGACTCCAACGTATTTGAGACTTCAACCTCGAACTGCTCTTCCTTCAAAATACGTTCAAAAATCGCTGCTACCTGCTCCGGTTCATGTCCATCCCAGCCGCCCCATACAATAAGTGCTTTACTCATCGTTTCATCACTCGCTTTCGGATATATTAGTTGTGCTCAACTCTAATCCTGACGTCTCTGTCTCGCTGTCCATCTTTGCTCACATTTCTTCAAGCGTCACCCAGCGCCGCTCCGTCACCGAACGTTCCACCGCTTCCAGTACAGCCTGACAAGCGACCCCATCGTGGAAACTCGGTGATGGTTGTCGTCCTTCAGAGATCGCTGTCACCAGCTCCAGCATCTCATGGGTGAACGTGTGCTCGAATCCAATCGTATGTCCGGCAGGCCACCAGGCCTCAGCATATTTGTGTGCAGGATCAGTTGCCAGTACACGGCGGAATCCCTGTACATCCTCTTCATCCTTGGTAAAATACACTTCCAGTTCGTTCATCCGCTCAAAATCAAACCGTACACTCCCGAGACTTCCGTTAATCTCAAACGAGTTCGTACTGCGATGCCCCGCTGCAAAACGTGTAGCCTCGAAGCTGCCCAGCGCACCTCCTGCGAATCGTGCCAGGAACAGCGTCGCGTCGTCAACGGTCACTTCTCCTTTCGGTGCATCCGCATTCGAACTGCCCTTAGCGCTCAGTCCTGTCATCTCGGCTGCGAGCGGTCGTTCTTTGATGAATGTTTCGCTCATGCCGATGACTTCCTGGAATTCACCAACAAGGAAACGAGCCAGATCGATTAAGTGCGCGCCCAGATCCCCATGGGAACCGGAGCCAGCCACTTCTTTTTGCAAACGCCATACCAGCGGGAACGAAGGGTCCATGATCCAGTCCTGCAAGAAAAAAGCACGGAAATGATAGATCTTACCCAGTCTTCCGCTCTCCACCAGATCCTTCGCTAATTGCACCGCTGGTGAGAAACGGTAGTTGAACCCGACCATATGTGCGACTCCAGCATCCTCTGCTGCCTGAAGCATCTCACGCGAATCCGCAAGGGACAGGGCCAATGGTTTCTCACAAAACAGATGTTTGCCCTGACGAGCTGCTTCCAACGCAATTTCCTTATGGGCATCACTTGGCGCGTTAATATCAATCAGATCGATATCATCCCGCTTCACCAGTTCGCGCCAATCGGTTACACTTTCGTACCAGCCGAACTGATTCGCTGCCTCCTGCACTCCCTGCTCGTTACGTCCACAGATCACAGACATCTCAGGCTGCAGCGGAGCAGACGGGAAAAACATCGGCAGACTGCGATAAGCATTACTGTGGGCCTTTCCCATAAATTTGTATCCAACCATTCCGACACGAAGACGATTTGACATGGTCATTTCCTCCTTTGGAATAATAAAAATTCTTTTCATATGTGTACCAATAAACTATCGACGGATAGAAGAAGCACGGATGATCAGTTCGGTAGGCAACAACGCTCTCGCTGATTCGGTTACCGCTAGAACAGAGTTATTCGCATTATGTGTGTCACCAACAGAGCCATGCATAAGCTTCGATGCTGCAAGTTCACCCATTTCAAAAAATGGAACCCTGACGCTGCTCAGCGGCGGAACCGCCATCTCGGCGGCATCGGAGTCGTCATAACCCACAAATGCCGGGAAATCCGCAGGCCCTATTCCCCGCTCACGCAAACCATGCATGACCCCAATGGCCATCCGGTCATTGGCCGCAAATACAGCATCAATCTCATGCAGCCGATCTGCTACAATCGCTGCCGCCTCAATGCCACTTCGTCTGCTATAATTCCCCTCAAGCAACAGACTCGGGTCCAGTTCCATACCTGCTTCTTGCAGACCAAGACGGACACCTTCCATTCGTTCCTGGCTGTTGGAATAGCTGTCTGGACCATTGAGAAAAGCGATTTTGCGATACCCCTGATCCGTAAGATGTCGTATGGCAAGCCTGCTTCCTTCCACATGATCCGCATCCACTTCCGTAAACGATTGGCCCTCAAAATGCTGATTCATGACACAGAATGGGTGTCCTTCCTGGTGAAGCTGCTGCATGGCCGCCAGTTCTTCATGATCATCTCTGGCACCAAGGATAATGCAAGCGTCCACTTTCTGACGCCGGAACAGATCCGTATAATTCATTACTTCACCGGGTGTCCGGAACATAACCAGCAGATCCATGCCATGGTCTCTGGCTTTGCTTCCAATCCCACTCAGCATTTCCGAGAAAAAATACGCCGAGAACAGATGCGCCTTCGGAACATAAGGTAATACCACGCCAAGGTTCCCGCTTTTACTTCTGGCAAAACTGCGAGCAAGAGCGCTGGGCACATAGCCTAACTGTTCGGAAGCTTCAAGAACCTTGCGGCGTGTCTCTTCTTTAATAGGACCTACCCCATTAAGCACCCGGGAGACCGTCGCCTCGGAAACACCCGCAAGATCAGCCACTTCTTTACGAGATGCCATGGATTTCAACCCTTTCTAGCTCACCTATTAATGGTGTAATAATTAAAAATCGATATTTATGTACGCGCGTACATTTTCTCATGCCATGTAACCGTTGTCAATGCTTTTAACACAAAAAATAATGAGGGCTGTGGATTAATCCAAGCCCTCATTATTATCTTACCAGAGATGGTACTTTCAATGATTCAAGCACCTGTAATCTTAGGGGTTCAAGTTACTTATCAACACTCAATACAACGATTTCAGTTGATCCTATTTGTTCAATTATGGAGAGTCCAGCTCACAACGTGGTTGTAACGCCATGATCAACGGAGGATTGACTAAACTCAGCCTGCTCCATCGTTTTCACAAGATTCGGAATGCGGTCCGATGGTTCTGGCGTGGATTGGAGCTGTCTTACCTTGTGCAGCACTTCTTTGTTAGGTAAGAAGTGTTGGGAACGAATAAACCGAATGGTTTTGGTTTTGGCACGCATGACAATCGAATCCGTCTCGGCGCGATCATCTGCAAGATACCGTACCCCTCCCAGAATTTCACCTGGCGTCACTCCCGTTGCGGCAAAAATGACGTCCTCCGTGCCGATCATATCCTGCATCGTTAACACTTTGTATGGATTATCAATCCCCATCTGCAGGCAGCGCTGGAATTCGTCGGCGTTGGCAGGCATCAGGCGACCTTGAATCTCGCCCCCAAGGCAAGATAGCGCTGCGGCTGCCAGCACTCCTTCTGGCGCTCCTCCTGATCCGACATACAGATCAATGCCTGCCTCCGGAAAGGCCGGTGCCATTGCACCCGCAACATCACCGTCACTGAGGAACTTGATCCGCACCCCAACCTTGCGCAGGGTCTTAATTGTGCTCTCATGGCGCACACGATCCAGAATCATCACCGTTAGATCCGAGATGTTTTTGTTCAATGCGGTAGCGGCTTTCTCCAGTGTGACTTCAACCGGATCTTCAATGCTGACCTTGCCTACAAGCGCAGGTCCTACCGCCAATTTCTCCATATACATGTCCGGTGCGTGGAGCAGGTTACCTTTTCCCGCCACTGCAATAACCGATAGAGCGTTGTTTAGTCCTTTGGCCACGATTTCTGTACCTTCGAGCGGGTCTACAGCCACGTCAACCTCAGGCCCCTCAGCGTTGCCCACTTCCTCGCCGATGTACAACATGGGTGCTTCATCCATTTCTCCTTCACCGATTACCACCGTGCCGCGAATAGACACGGAATCGAACATGGCGCGCATGGCCAAAGTAGCCGCTTCATCTGCACTGTTCTTGTCACCTCGTCCCATCCAGGGTGCTGAAGCTAACGCAGCCAATTCTGTTACTCTGACAATTTCCAACGCCAGTTCGCGTTCCATTTTTCCCACTTCCTTTCCAATTTCCAAAAGCATATCGTGAAAGCGCCACTAAATCCATCGCAAATCTATATGAAATTGATCTGTAATCGGCGCAGCAGCGCCTTTCGGACGATTTATCCCTTATTTATCCAATTAATATTTTGATTGATTTCAGTCCTTTTTCGGCTCGTTTCAAGAGCCTTATTCGCCTGATTTTCACTTAAAATATTAATTTTATTTTCCATTTTCCGCGTCTAAAACCAAATAGTTTAACATGATGAATTAGCACGCCCTGTTCATGCGCAAGAAGTTCTTTTAACATAGTATATGTACAACTAATATAGTGATTATTAAGAACGTAACACGATCTATTAGACGACAAACGAAAACGATTTTCAACTGGCTGTCCAAACGCAGAAATAAACTAATACATTGTAATAACATACCTTGAGACCAGCCTGCTCCCTTGAGGGATATTGAGCTAAACAATACTGCCAATTATGTATTAATCAGGACTTTAACTTTTACTAATGCCATAGATGCAGCTTATAATGGTCATCGAAAATAATAAGTTTACATAATATTTATTATGAAACATTTCTCGTCCATTTCTACATTTTATTATTCAACGGTTCTGGCAAAACATAAAAAAGCCCGAAAGAATTCTGCTTAATTAGCATTTTTTCTCCCAAGCTTTCCCCTCAATGAACCAGTTACAGTATCGTTTTGGTCATTATCAAATCAATCTGTTCATCATCTCCCATGTAAAAAGCATGAGCTCCTGTCTGTACAAACCCCATCTTTTCATAAAAAGCGATGGCATTTTCGTTTTTCTCCCACACCCCTAACCAGATACTCGTTTTGTGATGTGCTGTTGCCATCTCTATGGCTTTATGGAGCAATACTTTACCAAGGCCATGCTTTTGGAACTCTTTCCTGATGTATACCCGCTCAATCTCAAGGGATTCCACGCCCATCTTCTCAGACTGCGCATCATTGATATTTACTTTCATATATCCTGCAAGTTCATGGTTTACATAAATAAAAAGAAATTGCGAATCCGCCATGGACAGTTCCGTTTCTAATTGTTCCCGATTAAACGCCTTTTCCAGATAAGCATTTATATTTTCGGATGAATTTTGCGCTTCAAACGTTTCATTAAACGTCTCATAACTAATCTCCTGCAGTTCACATACATGTTCAATGGTACATATGTCTATACGAATCGTCATTTAGGTTCACATTCCTTTAACAAGTTAATCATGAATCATTTGTTGCAAATGCAATAAAAAAGGATTACATTGAATTTATCTTATTTTTGTTGTATTTGCAACAAAAAAATCTCAAAAAGAGGTTGAATGAATTGAAATATGTCATTTTTGTCGCAGGTATTCTCATCTTGACACTTGGCATTTCCCTTACCATCCAATCTGAACTGGGCACCTCACCGTTTGATGCACTTCTGGTGGGGCTTTCCCAACATGTAGGGCTAAGTGTAGGAGGCTGGGAGGTCATCATTGCGTTCCTATTAATTGGATGCAATTCGCTTTTGAAGCAGCAAAAACCCGAGTTTCTGGGGCTCGTCACCGCATTCATTACTGGTGTGGGGATTGATCTATGGCTATATGTATCTGAATCTATAATCACGCCTGAGGTCTGGTACAGCAAACTGATGACTTTTGTCATTGGATTAGTGATCATAAGTATCGGCACGGCCATCTATTTACAAACCAATTTCGCACCCATTCCAATTGACCGCTTAACCTTAATTCTGCACGAAATCACGCGAACGCCCTTATTCGTATCGAGAACATTGATTTACTTTGTATTTTTGATGCTGGCATTCCTTTTTGGCGGACCGATCGGGCTTGGTACATTATTAACTGTATGTTGCGCAGGTCTGCTTCTTCAGTTCATCATGGGCCATACGAATAAGATCATAGATCGCATATGAACAGATAGGTATACATTGTCACGTACTGAGCTTGAAAAAGAACATTCCTTTTAACGAATGTACACCGTCTACATCATAAAAAGCTGGATCAGAGGTTAACTCCCTGATCCAGCCCCTCAATGTTCTCTCTTCCTTACGGTTCAATTCCCCATACCAGCTGACCATTCACATACCCGGTAACCTTATCATGGTTTGCAAACTGACTGTCAGATGCCTTGAACGAGTAATCATTAGTCTGGGTGTAATTCGTCCAATTGTTTTTAGAGAAGCGAGCTTGAACCTCTGCGCTCTGCCCTGCATTCAATGTTCCCGCTGCACTTGTAAAGCCCACTTCAAGATAATGATCTGCCCCTGCAACTGGAGTGGCCAATTTAACGAATTGACTGGTTACATTTGCACTTCCCATACTGGCCCAGTCCGACCAGAACGTCTGAGTTTCTTCCCCGTCAATCGTATAGTAATACCGAAGTTTGACATCACTCAACGGAATGGCCGAATCACCAGAGTTGATCAATTTGAATTTGGGTGATATTCCGTTGGTGGATGCACTTGTATTGCCGTTAAACGCTTGAATCGTCATATCTCCGACAGGCACAGTAACTGTACTGTCTACTACGTTCACTGTTAATACAGCGTTATTTCCTCCATTGAAGTGAAAGGTCAATACGTTTTGGCCCAGCGGCAGCGTGGCAAGATAGGATTTGTTCAACACAACAGCAGCGCCGGATGCCGTATAATCCTGACCCGCTACAAGCGTCACATTCCCCTTCGTGATGCTTGTAAGCTGACGGCCATTCAAGGTGAGAGACACATTCATATCTTGCGCGTAATTCGTCGCTTTATCGAATGTTGCATTCACAGGTGAAATCACAGCATCGGTACTCGGTGTTGAATCCACGATTTTGACTTTTAACACAGGGTCCTGGCCTTGATTAAAATCCAGAACAATCGAATGCTCGCCAACGGGTAGTGTCGCCAGATAAGCTTTTTTCAGCAGCAGCGTACTTCCGCTCAGGGTATAGTCCGTATCTACGGTCAACACATGGTTGCCTGCCCGAAGAGCGGTCAGCGTATTACCATTTGCATTCACCGTTACGGCTTTGTCGGCTTGATTGGGTGCATATTTGTCAAATTCGACGTTTGCAGGTGTAATGGATGCGCTTGGGTTAGGATTGTTAACCTTTAAATTCGGCAGCTCATCCAACGTAATGACATAATCACTTTGATAAAGCGTTTTCAGTGTTGCCGGGTAATTAAATGCAGAACTCATCAGATGCTCGCCATACCAAGCACAGAAGTACAGCCATCCTGATTTCTCCTCTGTCAGATTTTTCACGCTTGGAATCGTGTCATTCTCCGTCATCGCTACCATTTTCGTACCACCTGTCAACTCAACAAGCTTATAGAAAATCGAGGTAATCGCATCCTCATTGGGCACGCCCGACAAACCGTCATAACGGTTGTAGATCGTATTGTATTTGTCGTATCCGACAAGATCTACCTGGTCATCACCCGGATACCAAGCCGGAGAAGTACTATATACATAGCTGTTGTACGTCCAGATCAGATTGTGCAAGCCATACGTCTCGGTCAGTTCAGTATAGAGCAGATCCCATAGCTCTTTGTACACGTCTGCGCCTGCTGAAGCCCACCAGAACCATGCGCCTTCCCCGTTCAGTCCGCCGTTGCCCTCCGCTTCATGATACGGACGGAACAAAACCGGCACGTTGTTGTCCTGCAAAATCAGCAGTTGTTCTGCCAGATCCTCAATGGTCATCATCACGTATTGATACTCTTTGGTACCAGGAATGACCGCATTTGCAGTATTAAAATTCGTTTCGGTTGGCTTATACGTAGCTTCTTTCCAATCAACAAAGTCCCCTAGTTCATACGTATTGAAATTGCGGGGTACATTGATATGCCAGGAAGCTGTTGCAATACCTTCACGATTATTCACCCAATCAATCATGCGATCGGTTGTACCGTCCTCCCAACCATACAGCGGATTGTAATTCATCATATCAAAGCCGCGAATAGCCGGATACTTTCCGGTCAGATCATGAATCCATTCGAATTCAAGTTCTGAATCTCCGTCATTCCCTCCTCCGTAGATTTCTTGTTGACCAGAGATGATGTTGTTTCCGTATACCTCCGTTAAATAATTCATCAAAATTTGTGTTTCCGGTGTCGCCTCAGGATCACTTAGAATTGGCTGTACATTCAGAGGGTCCAGTTCCGCATAATCCACGGTAAAAGTATCAAAATACGCGAAGCCCCAGCCAGCCTTCAGCTCAATGGTATTGCTACCCTGATTCAGCTTGTGAAAGCCAAAATCGAAGTCTGACCATGTTGTCGTGTAAGGCAGCATGTACGCACCTTTTGTAACACCATTTACGATTAAATTTTGAGACCTTCCATCCGCACTGAGCTCCTGCATATATCGTGTGGAGATTGCGTACATGCCAGTTTCCGGAACAGTAACGGTGAACGTTATTGTGCCAGAGTTCTGCATCCAGACAAAACCGGCCCCTGAGAATCCAGGCTTGGGTTGTCCATAGATCGAAGTGACCACTTGAAGATCCGGGGTGAGCTGCGCATCTTCGCTTTCGATGGTGAACAGTGGGGTGTCTGCATGAACGGGCGCTGTCATTAATCCAAGCAGCAGGGCCAATGCCAGCATCATTGCGGTTGCCTTTTTGAGCAAATTTTTCATCCATTCCATCTTCCTTCCCATGTAAAATATAATAATGAAATGTCAATGAACCCATTCATGATGGCGCTTTCATTTTAAACATATCACGCCCGTCAATATTTGTAAATATATGGTTAAAGTAAACATTTGAAATTCCTTTGTACCAGTACTTTGAATGCCATATTCCTATTATTTCACCAATATTGATGACAATCGAAAACGGTTCATTATCTAACCAGAATCGGGCGTAAACCTCATCTCCCATTATATGATTGTACTTGGCAGAACACCTAAAAAAACAAAACAAAAAAAGCATTCCTGGATCGAATGCTTTTCTAAAGAATGATTCTTCAATTCTCCTTGTTTTTATTTTTGTTTTTATGCTTACGTCCTACGCATCAACTCAACTAACTGTTTCTTCGGCAGACGTTTCCTTTATCGCACAGCGTTCCCCTGCCTTGCGTACCGCCCGAATAATGCCACCATAGCCGGTACAACGACACAGATTCCCGCACAACCCCGACTCAATCTGTTCTTGAGATGGCTCTGGATGTGCATCCAGTAATGCCTTGGTTGAGATCACCATGCCCGGAGTACAGTAGCCGCACTGGAAGCCCCCTTCCTCCACAAAAGCTTGTTGAATCGGATGCAGGGTGCCTTTCTCCTCGCCATGCAGACCTTCAATGGTCACAATGTCACTGCCTTCACATTGATAAGCCATGACAAGACAGGAATTCACCGGCTCTCCATCCATCAGAACCATACATGAGCCGCAGCGACCAACTTCGCAGGATACTTTGGTACCCGTCAGTTGCAAATGAGTCCGAAGCACATCGACAAGTCGGATCGTTTGCGCAATCTCCAGATGTTTATGTTCACCATTCACAATGGCTGTCCAGTGATTCTCAAGTGGCTTATTCATGATGGGCTCACTCCTTCCTGCAAAGGTACATTTAAAGGTCTGACCAGTTGTTCCCTCGGTACAGGAAGACGGTTAACCCATACACCTGTCGCCTGATGTATTGCGGCAGTAATGGCTGGCGCAAGCGCTACGGAACCAATCTCACCGATCCCCCTCGGTCCAAACGCATCACCTTCGGGTAAGTCTTCAATAGCTTCAACCTCCAGTTGGGTATGAATATCCTGAATGGTTGGGATCATATACGTGTCAAGGTTCGTGGTTACATAACGGCTGTCCTGCATGACCGCATCCTCGGTCAACGTGAATCCCAGCGCCATGACACTGCCGCCTTCAATCTGTCCAATATAGCCCATAGGGTTGATAACTGGACCTGCCGCTACAACATGACGTGTATCGAGCAGCTTGGTTTCTCCAGTCAACGTATTGACTTCCACCTCTGCCGCAACCGCCGCATACGTATACAAATAATGCCCGCCTACCACATTGTCCGGCGTAGTTGGATAATCAAACTTCGTATCAAAAATCCATTCATCGGCTTCGCCCTGTGTCGCGAGTTCAGCATACGAGATCACGGAGTCTGAACGCTCTCCTTCTTTCGCCTTCGCTTCAGTTCTTTCAGCCTTCTCTGCTTTTCCTGCTTCTTCAGACATTTGATTTACGTCTTCCTGTGCCAAGGTTACTTCCTTCTTGCTTTTTCCTGTCCCTTGCACATCTGTTTCTACTTCTGAACTTTCGGCAGGAAGCTGACCTTTGCGCCATATCCCCCCGGGTCCTGTTACCAGTTCATCCGCCGGAATGCCCGACGCCTCAGATGCAACAGCGAGGACATGGGAACGAAATGGAGACTGCAAACGTTGAAGGGCCATCCAGGCCATCGTTGTTGAACGTGAAGCCGTACTTGATCCGCTGTGTGGCACACGATCCGTATCTCCAATGATAATACTGAGATCCGATGTACTGCATTGGAATAGATCACATAACATAATTTCCAGCGTTGCAACGAGCCCCTGACCGAATTCCTCGTAGCTGAATGCCACCTCAATCTTGCCTTCATTATTCAGGGACAAGCGACCGCCCGCAGGATCTGGAATGCCATAACCGAGCCCTGCACCATGCATGGCAATTGCTGCTCCGACACCACGCTTGATCCATGGTGGCAAAGTAGGATCTGTCGGGGGATGCTGATGTTTTTGCCACAGTTCGGAGCGATCCAATGCCTCCCATACTTGGGACAGTCCATCCGTGACCAAAATGCGTTGATTCAGCGGTCCGGGATCATTCTTTTCCCTCATATTGCGTCTGCGGAACTCCCAAGGGTCCATGTTCATGATTTCTGCAAGCCGATCCATCTGGCCTTCCATGGCAAAAATCGCCTGGTTCCCGCCAAATCCGCGAAACTCACCCGACAATCCATTATTCGTATACACAGACACACCTTCCACATCCACATTCGGAATGGCGTATGGTCCAAGACAATGTTCGGTACAGAAGTTTAGCACGGGTGCACCCAGTGTGGCATACGCTCCCGTATCTGCTGTAATACGGACACGATGAGCTTGTATGATACCTTCTCGACTCATACCGGTCTGCATTTCAATCTTCATGGGGTGCCGTTTTAGCCCTGCACGCACGGATTCTTTACGTGAATTATGCATTTTCACAGGACGTCCGCATCTCAAGGCCAGCAGTGCACCATAAGGCTGTACGTTGAGTTCATCTTTTCCGCCAAATGAACCACCAATCGGTGAAGACACCACGCGAATATCTTCTTCAGGACAGCCAATAATGCGTGCAAGCTGCATCCGGTCTTTATAGCCATGTTGCGTTGCCGCGTATACATTCAGCCTTCCCTCTTCATCCGGGACAAACAGGCCACCTTCTGTCTCCATGTACGCATGCATCTGGCGTGGCGTATAATAGGTCTCTGTCACGATATGATCACATGTGGCAAAGGCTTGCTCGGCGTCTCCACGTTTGATCTCCGTCCGATGCAGCACATTACCTGGACCATGCTCATGCAGCTCTGGTGCACCGGGAGCCAACGCAGCGTCTGTGCTATTCAGCGGCGTGAGCTCCTCATACTCTACACGAATCGCATCCAGCGCAAGTGCCGCACGTTCCGGGGAATCCGCAGCAACCGCTGCAATGGCATCCCCAACATAACGAACGATATCCTCGCAGAATACAGGCTGATCCGGGGTCGCAATGCCAAAACGATTCAGACCAGGTACATCTTTGGAGGTCAGAACCGCATAGACACCTTCCAACGCCTCAGCTTCCGAAGTATCTATAGACAATATGCGAGCATAAGGATATTCGCTTCGCAATACTCTGCCATGAATCATGTCAGGCAGCGTCATATCCGTCAGATATTGAAGCTGACCTGTTACCTTGGGTGCCCCATCTGGCCGCAGGTGCCAGCGTTTCCCGCTCTGTTTCCGATTCAGCAGCATAATCCCTCTCCCCCTTTGCTTGATCCCATTGATCTATTTGTGAAGTGCCTCCCATAGCCCTGCACCAAGCAGGTTGCCTGCGGTCTGTTGACGATAATGTTCCGTTGCAAATGCATCGCCATAAGTCGTAAATTCATCAGCCACAGCAGTTGCGAGAGTCGCCGCTTGCATGACAGAAGCTTCGCTACCAAAAAGCTGTTGTTCCGACTCCAGAAGTCGCATCGCCATGCCTGAACCTCCACCAGCCGCAATCGCAATCTTGGTCCAGCGATGATCCGAATCAATCTCACCGTATAACGCAACCGTCACCAGCGATGCACTGAACGTCTCCCGTCGACCCAGCTTGCGGTAAAAGGAAACCTCTCGTGCAGCAGGCTTGTTTCCACTGTCCACATCAAGCAGAGAGGACGGTCTCATCGGGATATGAATCGAGATTAATACGTCCCCTGGATTACGGCTACCATCCGGTCCACCCTGAAGCCACGAAGACACACTTCGAATTTCAATTCCGTTGTCCGTTAACCAATGCAACTTCGCATCATATACGAGCAAAGCAGTCAGGGTATCCCCGACTCCAGACACAATATTCCCGCCAATGGTTGCCACATTTCGAATGGAAGGAGCTGCAATTGCATTTACCGCTTCTTGCAGGATCGGCAGTTGATGCAGCAACGCCTGTGAAGCACATTCCTTTAAACGGGTCATTGCGCCAATGACGATCTCATCTTCACGATTCGATATACCGCTCATTTCAGGAATACGAGCCAGGCTAATCATGTGTTCAGGCGCCGGAACCAAGCCGCCCTCCCACTGGGTTCGCAGTAATGTTCCACCTGCTGTGAAACAACATATTCCCTTGAATCTAGTTCTCAACGTTTGCAGTTCTTGCAAGTTCTCAGGCTGCCATACGGATGGCAATGCTCCAGAACCGTATGCCGGTGTCACCATCGCCGCATCCCCTTTCTCTCTCTTCCATGGGCAGGACATTCAACCGTCTGATCCAGATAATTCTTCAAATCATATGAGAGTTAAGCAGCAACGTCAATTACCTTCACATCGTTTTGGATAAATGTATAAAACCTGCGTTCTATTTGTGCTTGATGCATTATCATCTATCGAAAGCTAACATGAAGTTTCTTTCACCACACGTAAAAAGAAGACAAACAGGCCAACCAGACTGCCTGGCTGACCTCATCATGTTATAAATTTATACATGGTCATTAATCTTCTCCTGTTATATGGTCTCCTGCCCCGATTCATATACATGATTCAAAATGCGTTCCAATTCCGGTTCTGTATCCGCATCCCAGAAACTCGTCTCAGACAGTGGCACATGCACACCTGAATAGTTAGCGCTGCGCATAATCTTGCGTGCCCCCTCATCTCCATGCAGAGACAACAGAGGTCCGAACATATGGGAGCGAAAAGCAACGGGCGGCTTGCCTCCCTCACCGTCGGTAGCTGCGACATAGTCACTCAGCTTGTGGGTAGCCAGTGCGGTAGTCACCCGATTAATATCCTGCGCTTTTACTAAAGGCTGATCACCCAGTAACATGAGAATGCCCTCCGGTTGGTACTCCATGGCCGACAATACGCCAGAATGAAGAGAGTTGGCCATACCGCAAGCATAGTCAGCACAGGCTACAATTCGAAGTCGCGCTGTGGGATGATACGCATACGTGGCAGAATCAATCCATTTTACAGGCAACCAAGCCAATGAATCTTCCGGTTTGACCACACAGATCACCTGATCCAGATCTGAATCCAGCGCAGCTTCCAGTGACCATGCAGCCAGTGACCTCCCGTCTGGCATGACAACCGAGAGTTTATCCCGACCAAGGCGAGAACTCCTACCTGCTGCCAGAACGATGCCCGTCATTCGCATGTGCAACGCTTCCCTTCTGCCCTACCTCAGTACTCAAGGCAGAAACCTTATGTTTACATGCGATCAATTCCGCTGCAATGCTGATGGCGATCTGTTCGGGACCATCTGCTCCGATGCTCAGACCAACGGGAGAATGTACATTTTTCAATGGTGGTAAACCATCCAGCAGACGGGCTGTTCGTGTTTTGGAACCCATGATCCCAAGATACGCATACTCACAGTTCACTAACATCTCCAACAGTTCACGTTCGCGGGGGAAATTGTGACTCATCAAAATCAAATAATCCCCTTTATTTACGTTTAACAGAGGCATGATCTCACATGGGAAACCCAAAACGAGCTCGGTTCCAGGGAACCGTTCCGAGGTGCATAAGGATTCTCGCCAATCGGCTACCACAACACGGAATCCTGCGGACCCGGCGAGTCTGGCAACAGGAATAACATCATTTCCGGCTCCGATGATAATCAGGCGAGGTTTAGGTGTGTACTGCGAAGTAAGTTGCTGCGGGAGATCCCAAGGATTTGTTGAAATCGCATCGTTAGTCGGTATATCAGCCTCAGAGATATGTTGTGAATCACTGGACGGAGGGGAAGAGTGAGATCCGTTTGACGTAGCAGGTACCATTTCAGGCACAAGCGTTAGGCGAGGTATATCGCGAGAATATTGTGTTAATGCGGTATGTTCATGCTTGATATTCTCTCTGCTGTGTTGTACATCAACCTGCAATGAAGTTAGATTATAATTTGTCACACGATCATGAGGAGGGACGAGCGAAGGACGCAAGACCGGATGCCCCTTTGCCGTAGGCTCAACTCGTTTCCAGCCATATTGAACCCTTGTGTAATCATCATGGAATGTTCGGATTAACGTTGTTGCAGCGCCGGATTGCAAACACTCATGCATCTTCTGCAACGTAGATCGGAGTTCACCACACACAGGTTCAAGCAGCACAACAACGAGCCCGCCGCAGCCAATGGTCTCCCCCCAGGACAGATCATCCTCAGGACGCATGTCGTACTCCACGAACTCCATCTGCTTGGTATCCAGCACATGGCTCACCCTGGCCTGAAGGTCACTCTCCAGGCATCCCGGACTGATACTGCCATGCATTTGGCCTTCCTCGGTCAACAGCATAGAGACTCCCTGCTTACGGTAAGCATGACCCTCTACCTTAATCGCTGTTGCAAGCACACAGCGCATTTCACGGGCTGCGATTGTACACAGATCATGCATTTCCATATCGGTCTCCATCCTTTCTGAATTGCATACGTTTCCTTCGATCAGATGCGCTTCATCAATCTCGCAATGCTTTTATCCGACTCACGCAGCACAATACCACGATCAATTGTCTGAATCTTACGATTCTTGAGCACAATGCTGCCATCGATAATTACGGTGTCCACACAACTGCGTGTTGCGGAATAGACCACGCGTGAATAGACATCCGTCTCATAGGAAGGGTACGTGTGGAAATCATCCAGATCCAGCAGCAGCATGTCTGCCTTTTTGCCCACTTCGAGACTGCCAATTTCCTTCGACAAGCCGAGCACCTCTGCACCACCCATGGTAGCCATGCGCAATACAGTCCGGGCATCCATCACTGTAGGGCCATGAGGAATCTTCTGCATCAGCGCTGTGAGGCGCATCTCCTGAAACATATCCAGATTGTTGTTGCACGCGGCACCATCGGCCCCGATCCCAACTGCGATCTGACGATTCAGCAGATCCGGAATATCCGCTACTCCAGAGGAAAGCTTCATATTCGATCCAGGACAGTGAGTGACTTTGACTCCGCGCTTGCGGATGATCTCTTTCTCTTCCTCGCTCAACCATACACAGTGGGCCAGCACCAATCTTGGGGTCGCCAGACCAATATGATCGAGGTATACGATGTTACGCATTCCACGTTCATGCTCTACCAGTTCAATCTCTCCGCGATTCTCGGAGGCATGGGTGTGGACTTTGACATGATATTTATTGGACAGGTCGCGGACCTCTATCAGCAACTCTTCGGTACACGATACAACAAAGCGTGGACAGAACGCATATTGAATGCGACCTCCGCCAAATCCGTTCCATTTCTCCAGCAGATCCACACTCTGTTGCAGCGAAGTTGCTGTATTCTCACGCAAAGGTTCCGGAACCTCGTCTCCATGATCCATCATCACCTTGCCGGAGATGACCCGGATGCCGCTCTGTGCCATCGCCTGAAACGCCGAGTCTGTGTGATGTACCGTCTCCATATCCAGAATGGTCGTGGTTCCGCTGGAGATCAATTCGCCAAGTCCGAGCATTGCTGAATAATATACGGACTCCTCATCATGCGCTGCTTCCAGCGGCCAGATCCGTTGACGGAGCCAATCCATCAGTTCCAGATCGTCCGCACGTCCACGGAATAAGGTCTGACACAGATGAATATGCGTTTGGATAAAGCCTGGCAACAGCACTTTGCCACGCGCATCAATGACCTGATCAGCCTGAACATCGATGTGCGTTGCAATCTCCTTGATTTTGTTATCCTCGATCAACAGATCTCCAATGAACACTTCTTCCTCTGCATTCATCGTCACAAGCTGTGCGCCTTTCAGCAGGATCGTTCCCATGCCAATCTCCCCTATCTGTATCTGTCTATATCGTTCAACTCATACATACTTACACTTGCACTCCGATGACAAATTAACCTTCCGATCGCTGTCTGTTACCATCCAATAGCTATACCATCACCTCTGGGGTCTGCCGCGCCGCTGATCATGCCGTCCTCACGAATGACAATGCCTTGCGACTGTCCCATAATACCGTCCCACGGTGCTCTGGCTTCAACGTTATGTCCCCACTGGGCGAGGGTTGCACATACGTCATCATGATATCGGTTCTCCACACGCATCGTATCGCCGTCTTCGCCCCATGTACGTCCGTACACCCAACGCGGCAAGCTGATTGCTTCCTGAATGTTCAGCCCGTAATCAAGCACTCCGGTAAGCACCGATAATTGGGTCTGCGGCTGGCCTTCTCCCCCCTGTGTACCCACGAGCATATAGGGTTTGCCATCTCGTGTAACAAGGCCCGGCATGAGCGTGTGGAATGAGCGTTTGTTGGGTTCCAGAACGTTAGCATCCCTCGGGTCCAAGGAGAAAAACGACCCCCGGTTCTGCATGATAACACCCGTATCCCCTGGGACATAGGCTGCACCGAAGTCAAAATACAGGCTTTGAATGAAGGAAACGGCATTACCCTCGCTATCAACAACTGCTGCATACGCCGTGTCCTGACCTATTGTTTTGGACAAAAACGGCTGTGCCACAGGTGGAGCAGACTGAATCTCATTCCACAATTGGTCTCCGTAATCCTTGGATAACAGATGTTCCAGCGGGATGTCCCTGAAATCCGGATCCGTCAGATATTGGTCACGATCACGAAACGCCTTTTTTACCACTTCCGCCATCAGATGATAGAATTCCGGTGAGGTACGTGCAACCGAGGACAGATCAATATGCTCGAGCATATTTAACATCATTAGCATGGAGAAACCCTGCGAATTGGGCGGCATCTGATGAACCTCATACCCACGATACCCCGTACTGACGGGCTTCACCCATTCTCCCTGATGACCCGCAAAGTCCGCTGGTGCAAGCATGCCCCCATCCTCACGAATAGCCGAAGTCAGACGATCCGCGAGTTCTCCTGTATAAAAAGCATCTCGCCCTTCCGTCTGAATCAGACGAATGGAGGCAGCAAGTTCAGGCTGGATCAGCAGCTCACCTTCCTGCAAAAGTGTACCCCTAGGGGCAAATACCGCTCGCAGCGGTGTATGCCCCATAATGAAATCTTCATCCCTTTCCATCCACAGGCGGAGATTCCGGGATACAGGACATCCTTTTTCCGCATACTGCGCAGCAGGTTCAAGCAGTTGCCCCCAGGTTAACTTTCCGTACCGGGACCAGACTTCCCACCACGCATCGACCATTCCTGGAACCGTGATAGCACTAAGTACACCGCGCTGAGGAATGGCATTCATACCCATCGCTTTGAACGTATCCGCATGAATGCCTGCGGCTGAGCGGCCACTTCCGTTATAGGCGGTAATCTCACCGCTGGCTCCATCATGAATCAGGAAGAAGGCATCCCCGCCAAGTCCGGTCATATGCGGATATACCACGCCCAGTGCTGCACTGACCGCAACAGCAGCATCATAAGCATTCCCGCCCTGCTGGAGGATGGAGCTTCCCACTGCACTCGCCAGATAATGAGGAGTGGTAACCATGACTTCTCTGGAGATTGGCATCTGGTTTAACATAAGGCACCCTCCTTCCCTGCATACACATCCAAAGCAGCCTGCACTGCTTCACCGGCAGGTAATACGTGTCGATGACGCAATAGAACAGCTTCCAGCGCTCCGAGCACATGAAGTACGTTTTTGCGTTGGCAGCTGAATCCCATGGTACCGATCCGCCAGATTTGCCCTTTCAACGGTCCGAATGAACTGGCAATTTCAATGCTGAAGTCGTTCAGCAACATGCTGCGCACCGACTCACCATCAATTCCTTCCGGGATCGTAATACAGGTAACCACCGGAAGTTTACTGGACATATCCCCGTACAGTTGCAGTCCCATTCCCTGAATTCCGGCGACCAACGCGCGTTCATTCATCAGATGTCTCTGGAACCTGGCTTCCAACCCTTCTTGCAGCAGAATACGTAATCCTTCGTGAAGGCCGTAGAGCATGGAGGTGGCTTCTGTATGGTGATTCAGCCGGGCCGAACTCCAGTAATCCTGCAGTTGGCTCAGGTCAAAATAATTACTGGCAATGGTGCGGCCTTCTGCCCGCGCACTGGTTGCGTCTCGGAGTCCACGTTCAACAGTTTTGCGGCTCATCAGCTTCAGTTCCACACGACTGTTGTACGTGAGAGGTGCCATCCCTGAAGGAACGGACAGGCATTTCTGCGTTCCGCCCATCACCGCATCCAGATACCAGGCATCCGTCTCCACCGGTGTCCCGCCAATGGTTGCTACAGCATCGACGACGAGTAAAATATCAAGGTCGCGACAGGCTTTGCCAATGTCGGCAAGGGGCTGCATCTGGCCAGTGGAAGTCTCACCATGAACCATCGCAACCAGACTCGGTTTATGGGCATGGATTGCCTTGATCACCTCTTCCGGATCAAATACCGTTCCCCATTCCGTTTCAAAAAAGACGACCTCTGCACCACAGCGTTCCGAGATTTCAACCAGCAGATGTCCGAATCGTCCATAGATCGGGACCAGAACTTTGTCACCAGGCTGGATCAGACTGACCAACACCGCTTCAATGCCTGAACGGGATGTGCCATCGATCGGATAACACCACTCGTTATCTGTCATATATAACTCACGCAGCATCGCCATCGTCTCGTTCATCAAGGATGTGAACTCGGGGTCAAACTGCCCCAGGATCGGGAAGGATAATGCTCTGAGAACACGTGGATCAACTTCAACCGGTCCCGGGGTCATAATGGTCCGCAAGGACGGAGATAACTCTTTATAGCTGGACATCTGCATTCAACTCCCGTAACCGTATTTATAGAGTAGCCGAACCAGAACCCGAAAACCGTGCATCAGGTCTGCTTCAGCTGTATATTCAAGTGGATTATGACTGATACCGTCCTGACTCGGCACAAAAATCATGGCTGTCGGACAAGCCGGCTGAAAAATCTGCGAATCATGTCCCGCTCCGCTTGGCATTAGCCAATAGGACAACTGCTCCTGCTCACAGGTATCTTGGATGTCTGAGATCATCTCTGCATTCATAGGAATGGGCGTCACCGACAGATGTTCTTCCCAGTCCAGTCCGAGCTGCTGCTCGGCTGCGATCTTACTAAAAACCTGGAGCATATCCTGCCAGCAGCGATCAATACTTTCCTGCCGAATATGACGGATATCCAGTGAAAACACAGCTCGTGCTGCAACCACATTCCCCACACCCGGATCGGCTGTGATTCGCCCAACCGTGGCTACCAGCGGTTCTCCTGCTTGCAATGCAATATCCCTTACTGCAGTAATCATCTCAGCTGCTCCGGCTAATGCATCCTTGCGCCAGGACATCGGTGTCGTTCCCGCGTGATTCGCTTCTCCGCTGACGGTGATACTGAACCGCTTCTGACCTACAATATCGGATACAACGCCAATCGAATGTCCAAGACGTTCCAGAACCTGACCTTGCTCAATATGAAGCTCAATAAAGGCACCATATTTTTTTGCGGCCGGTCTATATGCACTATCGGGTCCAAAGCCCGCATCGCGGATCGCTTGTGCAAAGGTGACGCCGTCTTGATCCTTCAAATGCTCTACATCTTGCAGAGACGTTGTTCCTGTTATACTGCGTGAGCCCCAATATGCAAAAGGGAATCGACTCCCCTCTTCCTCACATAGGGATACCACTTGAAGTGTGCGCTTCGGTGCTCCGAAATGCTTCTGCAAATACTCCAAAGCAAGGACACCCGCCACCACACCGTAGGCACCATCATACTTTCCACCATACACCACGGTATCGATATGTGATCCGGTCACGATTGGTAATTCTTCAGTACCAGTCGCTGATCCCTTACCCTCGCCCTCCAGTGTGCCATACAGATTACCGGACTGGTCGAACTTGGGAGACAGCCCTTTTTCCTGCATTTTGGCAGCAAGGGCACCTTGTGCTTCACACCAAGCCGAGTCATACAACAGCCGTGTGACGCCGCCCTGTGCATCCGCACCATATGTCGACAGCCAGTCAAGCATGGCTTGCAGCTCCACCTGTTCCACATTTGGCAAAGGAAGCGGTGCGTTATTGGTACCGGATGACCGGTATACTCCAGACTCCGTCATGGCGTCTCCTCCGTTCCCGCTTCGATGGGACTAGAAGAATAAGCCGCAATGTGTTGCCCGATAGGAACAGGAGATAACCCGGATTCCGAGTTGTAGACGCGCTGCCCACGACAAAATACGTCTGCAATCTGACACTTAAAGGTACGTCCCACATAAGGGCTCTGTTTATGCGTGTAGAGCAGATCTTCCGTGTTCAGGGTCGTGCTCTTACCCCAGTCAATCAGAACCAGATCTGCATCCATGCCAATTGCAATCTCCCCTTTATTCTCCAGACCAAGCCTTCTGGCAGGCTGCAGAGAGAGCACTCTTCCGAGCAACGGAAGGTCGATATTTCGCTGAAGATGTCCTTCCTCCAGCATGATTAGCAATGTGCTTTGTGCCCCGGATATACCGCCCCAGATTTCAAAGAAGTTATCCGATTGTTTCATGGATGGTGGGCAAGGAGAATGGTCTGAGGCGATAACATCAATCAATCCTGAAGTCAGTGCATCCCATAACTGCTCCTGTTCGGAAGAGCTGCGAAGAGGTGGAGCGCATTTTGCTACAGCACCCAATCGAACCACATCCTTCTCGGTCAGCGTCAGATAATGAGGGCATGTCTCCGAAGTTACGTCTTGCCCACGCCGTTTGGCTGCTGCAATCAGATCCAGCGCTTCCCGGGTGCTGATATGCACAAAATGCAGCGCACACCCGGTCTGTTCGCCGTATTTCAACGCTCGGGCAACCGCGACGACTTCAGCTTCCACAGGACGAGACCGGATATAATCCATCGGTTCCGTCTTTCCCTCTGCGATGCTTCTCGTAGCAAGTTCGGCAACGATGCCTTCGTCCTCTGCATGAAGTGCCAGCACACGGTTTAATGTTGCAAGTTCTTTCATCCCGTCCAGCAGCGTATGGTCATCAGCTCTGGCAAAGATGTCTTCCCCATCTCCACCCGGCTCGGACATAAATGCCTTGAATCCTGCAGCCCCCAGCCGTGCCAGTGGAGCAAGTTCATCCCGGTTGCCGGGAACCAAACCTCCCCAGAAAGCAAAATCAACATACGATTGGTCTGCGGCTGCTTTCATTTTCATGTCCCATGCTTCCGGCCTTGTGGTTGGTGGTACGCCGTTAAGTGGCATATCGACATAAGTCGTGATTCCCCCTGCGGCAAGGGCTGCCGAGCCAGACCGGAACCCCTCCCAACTGGCGAGTCCAGGTTCATTAAAGTGTACATGAATGTCCACGACACCTGGCATCACTGTCAGACCCTCACCTTCTATGATGCAAGTCGCTTCACCAGCGGTCAGCCGCGTGGATAGTTCCGTAATTTTCTCACCCGTAATGCCAATATCCAGTTGCTCTACCCGATCTCTCAGCACCACCCGGGCCCCCCGGATGATGGTATCAAATGTTGTCATGTGGATGACCCTCCCCCTGAATCTGAACAGGTATATGTGCATGTTCAGCTTCCCCGGTATGTACTGTAACCTCCTGGAGCAATCAATAATGGAATATGGTAATGGCTTGAGGCATCAGATACGGCAAACCGTATCGGAACAATCGTCCATAATGCCTGCCCCAGCTCCTCCAATGAACGATGTGCGTAATAACTCTCGACATGGAATTGAAGCTCATATATCGCTGGCTCCAACTTGCCTCCATCCAGCAGCGGTACATCCAAACGCCCATCCGCATTGGTCACCGACTCAGCTACTTTTGTCTTGTTTTCCTGTTCTCCATCCCTCTTCAAGGTATACAGTTCGATCCGAACACCCACAGCAGGGACGCCTTTGGATGTATCCAGCACATGTGTTGTAATTCGGCCGCTAGACATCGACATTAGACGTCACCTTCTTTCCCGGCGTCACGGCCGTCTGTTCCTAGATCATCCCTTGTCATCGAGAAACCCTGGAATCCATAAGGTGGTCTCGGTTCGGTAAATACTTTGCCTTCTCCCTCTTTCACTTCCTCCAGCACTGTCTCCCAAGTCCGATTGTTGGATTCAAATGAAACCTCACTCAGTTGCTCAAATCGACTTAACAACCTCCGTCCAATCTGGTAAATCAGATGTTGAATGGAAGCAGATCGACACTCGTGAAACACCGCAGCAGCCAAATCTCTGACCTGTTCCGCCGCTACATACCGTCCACGCTGATCATCCATGCCATCTCTCGGATCTTCATAACGCCAATTGATGTTCAGGAAAATAAATAACGGTCGATCCCATGTCTCTGGAAGAGTGGTATATTCATCCTGCATAAATCCGGCAAATTCACTGCCTTTGACCTTGATCAGTCTTAGATCGGCTACACCACTGAAATGGTTGCTTAATTCGATCGAGTCTCCTGTTCGTTCTGCTTCCACGGCAGCTGTCGCACGATCATTCTGTGAATAACGAAATACGAGCGTACTCGGTCGATAACTGCCTTCCAATCCAATGAGTATATCTTCAAAAGGAATCTGGTCCGCTGTCATCTGAACCTTGCTCATCTGCGGATACGTCTCCAGGAAACGACGGCTTACCAGCGCAAGAAATCCTTCCACCGTTGCCCCTGTATAATCCGCTGCATGTTTGAGGATAAAATTACTCATTGAATCGGTTGCGACCACCAGCGAATTGTCCCCTTCTGCAAAAGAAGGCAAGAATTCATCACCCTGCACAGCGACCTTAATGTTTAATCCAAACAGAATATTGCTGCGTCCCATAAAAGGAGATTCCGGAATGGACTGTATGCCCGTCAACGGTTTGGCGTAGGAACGGTACATCCACACATCCCCTTTGCCGTAATACATGGTCCGCTGCTGCACTGCGGCTGGCTTGCTCACGAACTCATGTTCATGACCGATCTGTACAAGCCATTGCTCCAAACGTATGCCTGCAATCTTGAATACTTCCTTCAATGCAGTCTCGAATTCCTCTTCCCTTCCTCGGCGATGACGTTGCCTCATGGATTCGAGGATGGAGCTTGCGGTATGGCCTTTTACAGCCAGTATGAATGGAAAGCCGAATTGGCTTGTATATGCTTTGTTTAATTGTTGAAGTTCGTTGTATTGCTCTTGTGAGAGTGAATCAAGGCCTGCACCAGCTTGTTCCTGAACGGAATTGCTGCTCATGCTGATTCGTGCTCCAAGATCCGGGTGATTTCGAAGCAATTGCAACTTCACCTGGTCATCCGATGCCTGAACCACGTTCTTCATCACGTTCATCATCTGTTCAAATGAATCAAAAGGTCGTAAAAGCCCGGAACGCTCAGCCACCCATGGTGATTCTTCAAATAAGCCGCCAAACGTATGCACAAACTGCGTGATAGACCAGTTGTTAACAAGTTTAATTAAGTCGCTCATGTTAGAACCTCCGGTCTGTTATGGATTATTGTTCTTCATTCTAAGTGTCGTTCAATGTCGCGACAACAATATTTACGCAATTTTGTAATATAACATAACATCAGAGTTTCGATTTGTTTGCTGTGCACGGGAAGTTCAGCTTTTATTGTCCTTAAACATGAAAAAACCGCACTCCATCGAGGGAATGCGGTTCATGGGTCTAAGACCCAGTAGCATTGTCATCTTGCACAATGCGCGGTTAGAGTTGCACATTATGCGGTCTTGCAGCTGCTTTGTCCCGCACAAACTTGCGGAAGGTGAATACCAGCTTTAATTTCAGCAGATCATTCGTTTTCTTAAAGTCCATTTGCAGCAAGCTGCCGACTTTCTCCATACGATAAGTGACTGTGTTGCGATGCACAAACAGCTGCTTGGCAGCTTCATTGATCAGTCCATCGTTCTCAATAAAGGACTCCAATGTATTCATTAATACCTGATTGGGATCACCGTCTCTGGCAAGTAACGGTTCAAGTACTTTATTGCAGTAATTCTCCATGATGTTATCCGGTACATGTTGGAACACATAGGCAAATTCGAGCATTTCAAATTGCAACGCACGGTCTTTCATGCCGAATCGACGAGCCAGTTGTCGAGTATCTAGACATTCCTGATACGCTTCACGGAGCGATTTGGGTTCATGTTTCATTTTGCTGATCCAGAAACGCGGAGCCGGTGCCCCTTTTGCTTCTTGTGCTGCCAGTACATCACCGAACCGGTTCAACAGAAAACCTGACAGTTCCTCTCCATAGTCTCTCCCTGTTGGACAGGTATAGATGGACAGAATGCCATCTTCGATCTGAAAATGCTGTGAGGCCGTGAATTGCATCAGCGGATTGTATTGTAATTCACGATGAATCTGTTTAAGCAGCTTTCCCTCGGCGAAGAGAGTCGGCTCAAGCGTAATCAGTACGCACTGATACGTTCCCTGGAACAGATGTACACCTTTGTTTTCACTCAAGGTGGTCAATTCCTGAATGGTCATTTTGTTATCCAGATACTGCGAAAGCAGCGTACGCATCTCATCTTGAACGGTTGGATTAATATGCTCGCGATAAGTCATATCCATATAGAATGCCAGTACATCGGCAGCCTGTTGGAACAGTTCCTCCTCTGCTCGAAGGGATAAGGCTGAATCGGTAAACACCAGCAACGATCCGTATTCTTCATCATTCTGTTTGATCGGTACGCGATGACAACTTCCCTGATTCCATTTCACTCGGTGCATGACGGATTTCCATGGCCAGCCCTGGGTTACAGCATCCCCTGCAATGCCTTCACTACCATAGAGCACATGCCCACGTGAACCAATGACGGCAAGTGGATAGTTCAACACCGTAGCAAGTTCGGCAAACACATTCCGGTGTGGCTGTTGTTGCAGTGCAAACTGCATTAATTTCTTTTGCTTCTGCACAACCTCATGTAGCAATCGGTTACTGCGTTCATGTTCAGCCTTGAACAAGGCATTCATCTGGTCCGAGAAGGTGAATTGAAAAGGAAGCTCCAGCAATGGTAACCGAAGTCGATCCGCTTCCTCGACAATGCCTTGGGGAATGGACTGCCAGAAGCGTCCCAGCTTGATGCCCAGACCTGCGCAGCCACGTTCATTCAAGCGCCGCATCAAACGCAGTGCATCTGTTTCACTGTCTTTCATAATAAAAGCGGTGGTGAACAACATTTCTCCGGATTTGATCCAATCCGCGATATCAGGAGCGTCCATGACATTAACGGATTTCATCATCCGTGAAGTCCCTTCTCCACCCGCAACCAGTTTGGCCTCGGACAACGGGTATACCTGTAAAGCCTCTTTAACCGTAAGTTGCATGGACACTACCTCCCATATATATAACACAAAATCATGTTATTTTCGTTTCCACAGGATTAATTCTGGATTACATTACTAATTACATCTATATTCATCCATTTAACTTCGTTTGTTGTTAAGTATTATAACATCAATTCATTCAATAAAGCTTACACGACAAAAAAATAAAACCTATGACCTAATTACAGCGCACTTTGCTGTAATCGGCATAGGTTTTCAGATCAGATTTCCATAGTTTCGTGATTCATCCATAATTTCATACGAGATAATACATCTTTGACATTCAGCGGTTTGCTGAGATAGTCTGAAGCACCTGCTGCAATACATTTCTCCCGATCCTCTTTCATGGCCTTGGCTGTGAGTGCAATAATCGGAAGCTGAGTCATGCCAAGCCGTTCACGGATCTGGCGAGTCGTCTCATAACCATCCAGTTCCGGCATCATAATGTCCATCATAATAATATCAGGCTTGACGCCTCCACGCTCCAACAATTCTAGACATTCATAGCCATTCTGAGCTGAAATGACATTCATGCCGTACTGCTCAAGAGCGTTAGCTAGCGCATATACATTTCGAATATCATCATCAACAACAAGCACTTGACGACCGCTGAGCAAAGATTCCTCCAGAGGTGTCAATAAAACATCAGATGGTTCGGAAGTCATTGAAGGGAGCTTATTGATCTCAGGTGTAGTGCTTGCCACCTCATTCAGGAACAACCGCGATGCATTCATGGTCTCCGGTTCATCTCTTCGCAGTGGCAGGAACAACGTGAACACACTGCCATGTCCTTCACGACTTGTTGCCGAGATTGAACCCCCCAGCAAAGTTGCAAGCGATTGAGAGATCGACAGACCAAGTCCTGTCCCGCCATATTTACGTGCCGTAGCTCCATCCGCCTGTTTGAATGCATCAAAGATCTGCAAAAGTTTGTTTTCCGCAATGCCAATCCCTGTATCACTGACGGAGAAAGCAATCACTTCGGTCTCTTGGTCTTTCACTTCAGGATGAGCCAGACTCATTCTGGAGATGGTTAAGGCAACTTCACCCTCACTGGTGAACTTGAATGCGTTTGAGAGCAGATTTCGGAGAATCTGGTGCATTCTCATCTCGTCAGTCACGATGGTTTCCGGTAAAGGACTCTGGAGCTGAATTCGGAAATCTATTTTTTTCTGCTCCGCTGTTTTCAGGAAATACTGATTCATGACTTCAGGCAGGCTGCTCAGATAGACATCATCAAAATCCACTTCCATCTGCCCGGCCTCTACCTTGGATAGATCAAGAATATCATTGATCAGATTCAAAAGGTCCTTGCCTGACTTGTGAATGACCGAAGCATAGTTCTGCTCTTCACTATTCAAGTGTTGGTTTTTATTCTCAGACAATATTTCGGACAGAATCAACATGCTGTTAAGCGGTGTCCGTAATTCATGGGACATGTTGGCCAGGAATTCGGATTTGTACCCCGAGCTTGTTCGTAACTGATCTGCCACAACTGCAAGTTCATTGGCTGATGTCTCAGCAGCGCTCTTCTGTATTTCCAGACGTTCATTAAGCATATGAAGCTCTTCGGTCTGCATTTGCAGTTCCTCTGTCTGAGACAGCATTTCTTCGGTCTGAGACTGAAGTTTCTCCGATTGTGCCTGTAACTCTTCATTCAGAACTTGTGACTCATCATATAATTGCTGTAATTCCATGCGAGTGACGGTCGAGTGTAAAGAAACACCAAAAATGTCCGTCAGTTCTTGCATCAGCTTCATATCATTCTCTTGCAATGGCTTCATCGAAGCAAGCTCGATGACCGCAATCGTTCTGCCTTCGAAGAGGACCGGTACTACGGTAAGAGAGGTGGCAGATGTATATCCGAGACCCGAAGAGATTCGAATATAGTTCTGGGGCAGATCATTCATGCGCAAGACTCGCTTCTCCACGGCACTTTGACCTACCAGCCCCTCACCGGGGGCAAGCGACACTTTACCGAGCGAACGTTCTTTCTCTCCATCCGCAGCATATGCAGCCACACGCAGCAGTCGATTGTCTTTCCAGTAATACAAGACGCTGTAGGGAACTTCAAACAACATGCCAAGCTCGCTCAGGAACAAGCGGGACAATCCCTCCAGATTGGTCGGATTCTGCAAGAGTGTCGCAATGCCTGTAATCTGGTCCTTGACCCGATTCTGTTCCTGTACTTCATCCAGTAATTTGTTGGTTTCGTGGCCCAGATCCCCCACTTCATCATGTGTCCGCACCTGAATTCGCTGCTTCAGGTTCCCACCTTTGGAGATATCACTGATGGTCTGCATAACATCTCGCAACGTTTTGACGATATTTCCAGATATCACAAGAGCCGCTGCAATCGATAATGCTGCAATAATCCCCCACAGCGTATACATAATGGTCAACAATGTGGAGCTCCGTGTGGCTAGATCGGTTACCCTTGCCTCTGTCAATGCGATCTCTGTGTTACGGAAGGTAGTAAGTTGGGAGCGTAGTAGATCCATTTCAGTTTTACCCGGATCAGTTTGAAAGAATGCAACAACTTTGGCTTGATCCTCTTGCTTTTTCAACTTTACCAACGGCTCCCCAGCAATCTCAATCCAGCGCGTAATATGAGTTTTGATGCTTTGCAGACTCTGCTGCTGCGAAGGATTGTCACTAATGAGAGCATTCAACTGATCATAGTTGGAACTCCACTGGGATAGACCTTGAGAATAAGGTTCCAAGTAACTCTCATTGCCTGTAATCATGAATCCACGCTGTCCTGTCTCCATGTTCAAGACATTTTTTTCAATCGCGTTGGTCAGATTATGTACTTCCAGATCATGATGAGAGATAAAATCATTTTCCTTCTGTAGTACATTAATTTGGGCCGTAAGCACTAGCAGAACAGCTCCAAACAAAAGCACAACCACAAGATAGCCCAATAAAATTTTGGAGCGTATCGTAAATCTTCTCGTTTTTGACAACGCGGAAACCTCCAAATATATACGAATCCCATTCTATTAAATGAAAACTGGTGCATATGTAGTTTATATGGATACGTATAGTCTGACAAGCTTTAAGTTCATCGGTAAGCATAAGAAAAACGACCTGCTTGTGCAGGTCGCCCTCTTCATTGATCTATATTGTTCATTTGGTCTGATTTTAGGCCTTTGGAGCGATCATTTTGGCTGGATCGACATATTGATCAAATTGCTCTTCGGTAAGCAGGCCTGTTTGTAACGTCGCCTGTTTCAAAGACAAGCCTTCTTTATGCGCAAGCTTCGCAATTTTGGCTGCATTCTCATATCCAATATGCGGGTTGAGGGCTGTAACCAGCATGAGCGAATTGTTCAGATTATGTTCAATCTGATCCAGGTTAGGCTCAATGCCTACGGCACACTTGTCATTAAACGCAATAATGGAGTCCGCTAGCAGTTGCACGGATTGCAAGAAGTTATAGATGATAACCGGTTTGAATACATTCAGTTCAAAATTACCCTGACTTGCCGCGAAACCAATCGCTGCATCATTACCCATGACCTGCGTAACCACCATAGTGATGGCCTCGCTTTGAGTTGGGTTGACTTTACCCGGCATAATGGAACTGCCTGGCTCATTCTCAGGAATACGGATCTCGCCCAATCCACTGCGGGGGCCACTGGCCAACCAGCGAACATCATTGGCAATTTTCATCAAATCAGCTGCAAGCGCTTTAACGGCACCGTGCGCATATACAACTTCATCATGACTTGTAAGGGCGTGGAATTTGTTTGGTGCAGATACAAAATCTTTCCCCGTATGTTTACCAATCTCCTTGGCAGTGAAGTCCCCAAAGTCCGGATGAGCATTGATGCCCGTTCCGACAGCTGTACCACCGATCGCAAGCTCCTTCAGGTACTGTACACTTTCACGGATCATACGCTCACTCTTGCCCAGCATGGCTTCCCAACCACTGATCTCCTGGCCAAGCGTAATTGGTGTTGCGTCCTGAAGGTGAGTACGTCCAATCTTGATAATATCTTTGAATGCCTCCGACTTGTCTGCAAAAGTCGCTTTTAATACCGCAATGGCCGGCAAGAGTTGATCCTCAACAGCTAGAACACCTGCGACATGCAGAGCCGTTGGGAATGTATCGTTGGAGCTCTGGGACATGTTCACGTCATCATTTGGATGCAGACGCTCTTCTTTTCCCTTTTGCTCCAGCAGTTGGTTCCCCAGATTGGCAATCACTTCGTTCACGTTCATATTGGATTGCGTTCCGCTACCAGTCTGCCACACGACCAGTGGGAAATGGTCATCGATACGACCTGCAATAATCTCGTCTGCTGCATAAGCGATGGCATCGGACTTAGCGGCAGATAATTTACCTAATTTATGGTTACTGGCCGCAGCACTTTTTTTCAAAATGGCAAGGGCACGGATAACTTCCATCGGCATATGTTCGCTGCCAATCGGGAAATTCTCCTTGCTGCGCTGCGTCTGAGCTCCCCACAGCCTGTCGGCTGGTACTTTCATTTCGCCTAACGTATCTCTCTCAATGCGGTATTCCACTTGCTTGTCCTCCTCCAAAAAGATGGTTTGGGTCTCTACAAAGCGTGTGTATCTCGTCATATTATACATGATTTACGAGCAGGTTTTCACCTTTTCGACAAAATTGTAAGCGTAGCGCAAAACGAATATCAATTATTTTTGTGCCGCAATTGGATACAATCGGCTGCTCTGTTCGAATAGTTCACCTGGTTCCAGACCGACCAATCCGATTTCTTCTGCCGGGATGCCTTCAACATTAGGAGCGTTAACCAGGTTCATCTGTGGTTCAGGACAGAAGAATTCGCCACCCATGTTATTATTCCAGATCATCCAGTGCTTGTAGGAAGTACCTACATCATAGACCAGTTTGTCTCCAGTACGGTGGTCCGTGAGCTCCATATAGTTACGACCATTTTGCGGTTCTGCAGTGTAATGATTATCCATGGCAGCAAAGAACGGACTAACTCCGTCTTTCTTCAATTGTTCTTCCTCAGGTGTAAGCGGTTGAAATTGTCCTGTTGGCAGAGAACGCTCATTCAATTCACGTCGTTGTCCAATCGTAACTTTGGCCGTGTAATCCGAGGATTGACTATCCGGTGCAAAAGGAACAGCAATTGCCGTGTGGAATGCAAACAGATTAGGCATGTATTCTTGCCCGTTATTACGAACAATTAATTGTTGCTGAAGCCCTTGGCTGCTCAAAGAGTAACGAAGCGTCACGGTGAACGTAAACGGCAGGTACTGATAGAATGTATGTCCTTCTTTCACATCTTGGCTAAGCAACACATAGCTCTCCAGCTGATCAGAACCATATCCTTCGACCTTCCACTCCGCATCATGCAAAAATCCATGTAAATGGTTACCTGTAGCCGGTTCGTTCACAGGCAACTGATAGACTTGACCATTCCAAGGGAAACGTCCATCCTCATAACGATTCGGCGGAGATAGAATCGGAATTCCATAGACCGCTGGTGCAGCCATAAACTCATCCATCTGATCCTGATTCGGCTCTCTTAAGTAACGGAAACCCTTTTCTGTATCACGTAAAGCAACGAGGTTGGCACCCACGCTTGGAATAACAGCCGCTTCAAACTGATTAAAACGAAGCCAAATGGCCGGTATCCCTCCAAATTGTTCTTCAAATGCTGCATTTTGTTGTGTCATCGTTATATGTACCTCCTGCATACTAAGGTTATATTATACGGCTCGACTATATCATGCCCGAGCACAAAATACCAATCTATGAAAGAGAACAAATTCATGATAGAAAAACAAAAAAGACAGGAAAAAGACAGCTGCAATCCCCTGCGGCTGTCTCTGCATACTTTCATATGTTCGTTGAATTAATCCACATATTTGCCGTGATCCGGCACAGTGCTTTCTTCAAAGTCCATATCAAGCCTCTTCAGGGATTCTCTCAGCATATCTCCGCTCAAGGCATGCCCATGCCCGGTAATCGCAAGTTTCGGCTCCAGATGCCTTATATGCTGGACCGATTGATGAGCAGCCTGCCAATCGGTTGTAAAATAGGAAGGCGGGCCATGCAACTGTTTGTCCTGAAGCAACACACTCCACAGCGATTCCTGCTTCACTGTAATGATTGCGTCTCCCGCAATTAACAGACGGTCCGATTCACGAAACAGTGACACATGTCCAGGTGTATGACCTGGCGTGTGCACCCACTCCCATCCTGCTAAGCCTGGAACAGTGTGATCTTTGGGTAGACTGAATATCCGATCATCCAGATTGATTGCCTCATTGGGATACGCGAATGACAACCTGGACATTAAACCTCCACCTACAGAAGGGTCCGCTGGCGGGTAATCTTTCAATCCCGTTAAATACGGAATTTCAAGCGGATGAGCATATACGGGCACACCCCAGAATTGTTCCAGTTCAATAACGGTTCCTACATGGTCGAAGTGACCGTGTGTCAAAATGATCGCAGACGGCGGACCTTGAAATCGTTCTGTTGCAATCTGAACAATATGATCTGTGAACCTCGCCATTCCGGTGTCCACGAGGACCCAGTTCCTGCTTCCTGGCTCTCCGATGAACACGACATTAACGAATAGTGTACGTAAACTGAGAATATCGGGCGCGACTTCTTCAAGTCCCGTCAACCCTTCTGTAATCAGATTGTCAGATGCCATTCACGGTTACCTCCCATTTGGCGGATTATTTCTCTGGTTCCATTCATCTCGTAGACTTCCCTTTTTTGGATCATCTATTCAACATTTCCAATAAAATAGACGGTATACACCCTGTTTCGGGCATACACCGTCTAGTATAGTCATCGACACGACACAATAGAACAAGAACATCTCGGCCAGTTAAGCCGGATATGCCTCCAAAGCAGCATCGAGCAATTGATTGTACAGATCATCATCATTCTCCAGTAACTCGTCCATACGCAGTAACTCTTCTTCATCACCGGATTGCTCCGTGAAATGCAAACTGTAGTCCCAATCTTTTCCGTTCTTGCTCATGAAGGTAATCTCATATACTGACTTTTCACCTTCTGTACGGAAAACGGTATTTCCTACGAAACTTTTTTCATCTTCACGGCGCATTTCAGCACGGATAATTTCAATATTCACAATCATTCTCTCCTTTAATCTTTCATCTACAGTCGGTCTCCAACATTTCTGGTAAACCTAGTTTGGTAATTATTATTGGTTAATTGTACAATATATAACGTAGCAACGTATACCTTATTCAATGAAGGAACCATTTGAGTCCTTACATAGTTGTAATGAGGACTATAATACGTGTTTGACCAACATCTATAATAGCCAACAAGCTACGATATTATTATCACATTGGAGGAAAAAATAGCATGAATACTTTCGAAACGAATCTGCAGCAATATGCTGAACTGGCTGTACAAGTCGGTGTCAATATCCATCCTGGGCAGACGCTAGTGGTTAATGCACCAATCTCGGCAGCACATTTTGTACGACTGATTGTCAAAGCAGCTTACGGTAAAGGTGCCAAATTGGTCAAAGTAAACTGGAGCGACGAAACCGTTACACGTCTTCATTACGATCTTGCACCTGATGAAGCCTTCTCCATTGAACCGAAATGGTTTGCAGCTGAAATGACTGAACTCGTTGAAGAAGGAGCAGCTGTACTGCACGTCATTGCTGAGAACCCGGATCTGCTGAACGGTGTAGCTCAGGAACGCATTATTACGAGTCAAAAAGTGCGCGGTAAAGCGCTCGAAAAATATCGTTCGTATCAGATGGCTGACAAATTCAGCTGGTCTATTGTAGCCGTTCCTTCTCCGGAATGGGCAGCTAAAGTATTCCCGGACCTGCCGGAAGCACAGCAAGTGGACCGCTTGTGGGATGTTATTTTCAAAACCGTACGGATCGGTGAACAGGATGCTGTTGCCGAATGGAAAACCCATTTGCAAAATCTCGATTCCCGCGCTGACCTGCTGAACAACAAAAAATACAAGAAGCTTCACTATACAGCGCCAGGCACAGACTTGACCATTGAACTTCCAGAAGGTCATATCTGGGTATCCGGTGGAAGTGTGAATGAGCAAGGACATGTCTTTATTGCCAATATGCCTACCGAAGAAGTATTCACAGCTCCCCTGAAAACCGGTGTTAACGGTACCGTTCGCAGCACGAAACCACTGAGCTACGGCGGTAATCTGATTGACGGATTCTCCCTGACATTTGAGAATGGTCGAATTGTAGATTATACCGCTGAGCAGGGACTAGACGCACTGAAAAACCTGATCGAGATGGATGAAGGCGCACACTATCTGGGTGAAGTTGCTCTTGTTCCTCATCAGTCACCGATTTCGGATACGAATATTCTGTTCTACAATACGTTGTTTGATGAGAATGCGTCCAATCATTTGGCGATCGGTAATGCCTATGCCTTCTGTCTGGAAGGTGGTAAAACGATGTCCAAAGAAGAGTTGATTGAACGTGGCATGAACTCCAGTCTCACTCATGTGGACTTCATGATTGGATCTGGAGAAATGAACATCCACGGTGTAACCTCCGAAGGTGCGGAAGAGCCGATCTTCCTGCAAGGAAACTGGGCATTTTAATCCCGTTTGATGTGGAGAGAGGAGATTACTCCTCTCTTTTCCTGCGTCAACAGGTCGAAAAATTCAATAACTGGAGGGAATGCATATGTTAAGTTTTGAACAAAAACTGGATCGTTACGCTGAACTGGCTGTAAGAGTAGGTGCCAACGTGCAGCCTGGGCAAGTATTTGTCATTAGTGCGATGATTGATACCGCTGAATTCGTACGCTTGCTTGTGCGTAAGGGATACGAGGCCGGTGCCAAGCAGGTTATTGTAAAATACAGTGATGAAACGGTGAATCGATTGCGGTTTGAGATGGCCCCAGAGGAATCCTTCCAAGAGCCGCCAAAGTGGCATGCAGCGGAGCTTGAAGAACTGGCGGCCAATAATGCAGCCTTCCTGACCGTATTGTCATCCAGCCCGGATCTGATGAAAGGTATTGATCCTGCGCGGATCTCGGCCCATCAGCGTACATTTGGTCAGGCGATGGCCAAGTACCGACAGTATCAACAAGCGGATAAAATGAGCTGGACGGGTGTGGCTTGTCCTTCTCCCGCTTGGGCAGCCAAAGTATTCCCGGATCTCCCGGCAACGGAGCAGGTTAACCAGCTGTGGGAAGCCATTTTTGCTGCGGTGAGAGCCGACCTGGAGGACCCTGTAGCGGCCTGGGAACAGCATATTGAACGACTGGAAACCAAGGCTGTGGCACTCAATAACAAAAAGTATCAAGCACTTCATTTCCTCTCCCCCGGGACGGATCTTACAGTCGAGCTTCCAGAAGGCCATATTTGGGCGCAGGCGGGTAGCGTAAATGAGCAAGGCATCCCTTTTGTTGCCAATATCCCGACAGAGGAAGTATTCACCGCTCCATCCAAACATGGCGTTAATGGTAAGGTGTCCAGCACCAAACCACTCAGCTACGGTGGCAGTATCATTGATCGTTTTTCACTCACATTCGAGAACGGACGCATCGTTGATTTTCATGCTGAAGAAGGTCAGGACACACTGGAAAGACTCATTTCGATGGATGAAGGCTCTCATTACCTCGGCGAAGTCGCATTGGTTCCCTTTCATTCACCGATCTCTGAGAGTGGCATCCTGTATTACACGACATTGTATGATGAGAATGCGTCCTGCCACCTTGCGATTGGCAGTTCCTATGCATTCAATATCGAAGGTGGCAAAACGATGTCTCCTGAAGAGCTTGCAGCCCGTGGCATGAATAGCAGTATCACCCATGTGGACTTCATGATGGGCTCCCCCGAGACGGACATCTACGGTATTACGGCAAACGGTGAACGTGAGCCCATCTTCCTTAAAGGAGACTGGGCATTTTAACTGATTACGGAAAAGTGCTCGAAAGAAACATTCTCACTTTTCGGTCATAAGGCTGTCTTGCAACTATGTATTCATGGTTGCAAGACAGCCTTTTTATTAATTTTCAGCAAACTGTCCGGAGGCTGCACATGCTCTCTTCTTCTGGTTTTTCTCGGACCAACCTCCCATTGTATCGTTTCCATATTATGTTGTAAAATGTAATGATACCAATGTTTGTGGATTGTTCACCAGAAAGGAGAACATCATGGCCAATCGGCTCCAGTTACTACTTGCCTCAGATTTCCATAATTTAGGATCTGCACTTCAGGAAGAAGTGTATTATGAATATTATAATATGGTACATGGTCTTATCGTTTATATTATCAAGGAGCGTGCTGCAGCAGAAGATATTATTCAGGAAGCTTTTATTAAAATTATTAAAAACAAACCCATTTTCGAAGACGAGGTCAAACTGAAAGCCTGGCTCAAGGTCGTCACACGGAACACCGCTATTAATTATCTGAGAAAAAATAAAAATAACCGTAACCAATTGGATACGGATAGTGTTTTTATAGATATGGAGACGATGAATCAGACAGCAGCTTCCGTGGAAAGTATGGTAGAAACGCAGATGATGGAAGAGTCCATTGAATATTATCTCGGACAGCTCAAACCGGAATACCGTGTACTAGTGGAGTTACGGTGGAAAAAAGGTCTCTCCTACCGAGAGATGGCCGAACTGCTGGATACCTCCGAAGAGATTGTGAAGCAACGCTTGTTCAGAGCCCGCGGCAGTATCAAGAAGAAATTACATAAGGAATGGGGTGGAAGCATTGAGCAAAGGCAAGTCCGATAAGCATGTGGAGCAATTCGATTCCGAGCTAGAAGACGAATATTTCGACGCTGCGTTTGAAATGGCTTTTGATGAGGCTTTCCATCAAGCTGTCTCTGCCCCTTCCGCCTCCCATACCGAATCCATGCAGCAATCCTGGCAGAAGGTACAACGGGAAATTAACAGAATCGGTTTACGTAAAAAAAGAATACGTACCTTGCGACTTTCAGTTGTCGTAGCTGCATCCGTGACCATCGGGGCGGTTATTTTCAGCCTGCCATCCGGTACGCAAGCGGTATCCCCATTCGTGCAATCCATCAAGGATTGGGGCAACGGCATGAAATCCATTATCATCGAAGATCGCACGACCCATCTGGGGGCTGATCCGTCAACCGCCAAAACGCCTCCACCACCGGAAACATCATTGGAAGATATTCTTAGAGTACAAGAAGAAGAGGCTCTTAATACACCTTCGTATGAGTTATCGCGCCACGTGCTTCGTCCAGTGCTTGTTACGGAAGAGATTGCACGTGAAGGGTTCATGGGTGACTTTCTGTTATCCAAGGCCATTCCGGAGCGATTCAATAAGGTCAAATTCGAACTTGTGCTTGATACAGAAAACCCTGTGAATCCAGACGATTATTATGAGTCCACCCAAATGAGAGTTCAATATACCAGTGAAGGCAAGAGCATAGAAGATGAGATTATCCAGTTTGATTATGTTTATGTCATGCCTGGGGAGAAAATTGAAGGGGCCATGCTTCGTGATATGAGCACCGTTAAGCTGGCAGACGGTACGGAAGCACTAATGTATATCGGCCCACCCTATAACTCCTTTCAGTGGATGATGGGCTCGAACAATATGAGTCTGTTTGGCACCCTTTCAGAAGAAGAAATGACTGCGATTGCCAACGATTTTCAAGAGCAGAAGTTTCCTGGCAGTACCCGCCGATAATATCAAAACAACACGGTGCCAGAGACATGTTTGCTTGTATCCGTAGTACTTCCATCATACGCTGTATGAATACTGGTAACGCGATAATAATATCCTGGCATAACGGTCCAATCCGATGAGGCATTGAGTAAGTTTGTATTCATTTCATTGTTGGAACCAGCTTTGAAAGTCACCCATGCTGTTCCTGTCCAACGCTCAAGCCGATAATCTACGGAAAGTGTCTTCATTGCTGTATAGGTCGTAGTCTTGGTATTCACGATGGCCGACAGTCCTCCACCAGGGATGACTGCACCGACCGCTTGATAGATATGTCCCCGTTCGCGAGTGTTAGCGAGCGAATGGATGGATGGTTCTGGCGGCGGTGGAGCTGTAAGTGCACCAGAGGACACCTTCATAATCGGGCTTGCAACGGCTGGTTCAGACGTAGGAATAACCAGAAGTGTTGGCACCATGAACAAGGCAACAAGGGTTATTTTTAGTATAGATACTGCACTCTTATTATTCATCTTCCGCATATTGATCCATCCTCCGCTTCTATACTTCATTTTGTGTAAGGGTATAAACGGACGAATCAGGTGACAGGTTTCAAAAAAAATTAGACGCTCCGATTCTATGTCGGCAGCGTCTTTTGTTTTTTTATACATTTTCAAATATGGTGAAACCTAAATTATTCCATCCCGTATGTATTCAGTAATGTAAGTATTGTTGTTCACACCCCAGGAATCATGAGCATGCAAAGAAGCCGTACGATGACCATTCGTCACCATACAGCTTCATTTGTTCGAATTTCGATCTGGCTAAGCGCCTTCTTCTTCAACCAACAGTTCCAGCTTAATCACATTCACTCGGGAAATCCGCTTATGCTCTGTCTCTTGAATGACAAATACATAACCTCCATACTCAACCGATTGACCGACCTCAGGTGGAATGGCATCCACTCTGGAGTATAGCCAACCTCCGATGGTATCGTAATCGGCACGGTCCATCTCCAGTCCGAATCGTTCACTGACTTCTTCAATCAGCATCATGCCATCAATGGAGTATTCCATCTCATCCACTTGCTCAATGGCAGGACGCTCCTGGTCGAATTCATCCTGAATCTCGCCTACGATCTCTTCCATGATATCTTCAAGTGTGACAAGCCCGGAGGTTCCCCCGTATTCATCAATCAGAATCGCAATCTGCGTTTTGCTACGCTGCATACGCTTAAGCAGATCACTGATCAGGGTGGTATCTGGCACAGCCAGGATAGGCCGGATCACGGAGATGGTATCCGTAAGTTGGGATCGCATCAGATCCTTAATGTGAATAAAGCCGATAATATGATCCTTGTCTCCGTTATATACCGGATACCTTGTTCGCATACTCTCACTGGCAATCTCCAGATTTTCCAGCATGGACTGATTGGCATTCAGACAGATCATTTCCGTCCGCGGAATCATAATTTCACGGGCGGTTGTATCCGTAAAATCAAATATATTATCAACAAGTGCTAATTCAGTGTTATCAATTAAACCGCTCTTATTGCTTTCTTTCATGAGAATACGTAATTCATCTTCACTATGCGCGTCGTCCATCTCGGAAGCGGGTGCCATTCGGAAAAGTCTCAACAAGCCATTAGCCATACCGTTTAGTGCCCATATGAATGGATACATTAACTTGTAGAAGAACGTTAGCAAGGCTGCAGACCACAGCGTGATCGTTTCAGACTTTCGAATCGCCATCGTCTTGGGAGCTAGTTCCCCCAGTACAATATGCAGGATTGTAATAATTACAAATGCAATGGCAATAGAGATTCCATGAACGTAGACGGGTCCTAGTCCAAATGCGGTAAACATGGGCTCTAACAAGTGTGCAATTGCGGGTTCTCCCAACCATCCAAGTCCAAGTGAAGCGAGCGTTATACCTAATTGGCAAGCTGATAGATATGCATCCATATTACGTATGATATTGGAAGCATATATTGCATTTTTGTTGCCTGTTTCCACCAAAGTCTCGATCCGGCTTCCACGAACTTTCACCATCGCGAATTCCGCCGACACAAAGAAACCATTCATCAATACAAGTAAACCAATTAATACTAAATTTAAAATACTCGGTAAGGGGTCACTCAAATTTTCATCCTATTCGCCGTCATTCTTCGGCAAATAGGTCCACCTCCTTCGAAAATGTAGGATATTAGCCATTCTGCCGTTCATATGCAATTTCAACTTCCCAATGCTTCCACCTCCACCTTGTTCTGTCGAATAACAAAGATATGCTTCTTTTATTATATAATTCTACACTACACAGTCAATCCGTGTCCTATGACAACGAAATGGCACAATCGCCTTTTTTCTTTAACAAAAGTAATGATTACGCTGTTTTTTTTAACATTTCACATACAATCATCTAACCAAACCAAAGAGAGCACCCTCGCTCATGCTTCCGCATGGCTGGATACTCTCTTTTACAATACTATTCTTTCCCCAGATTCTATCCACTAATTACGATGTAGACTCAATCTCCACTACAGTCTCAGAGGCAGGATTCCAGCGCCAGCTGGGCTGTTTCCCACTTGCATTATGCAATCCACCGATCCAGAATTCATCCTGTTTCAGCAGTGCCCAATCGACTTCTCCATTCAAAACCTGAATTCCGAGTTCCGTTAGCGACAGGACTCCTTCACGGAATGTTTCATCATGTTGCTTGAAATTAGGGAAAGTTGTTGCTCCAATCATATGAAGCAGAGCATGAGGGCCTTCTGTCATCCGCCTCAGATGTGCCCAGTATTCAAGATCACCCATCCCAAGAATATGCAGCTTCTCCCCTACCTCGCGAAACAAAGGATATGGACGATCTACTCCCGCTCTAACGGTCTCCAGGGTCGTCTGTTCAATGACTCCAAGGCCATTGGATACCGACGGCACACGGGATAAATGCGCCTTAAAGGCAGCTTTTGCAAAGGGTAGCGCAGAAGTCTCTGCCTGTAAATAATCCAGATGATTCCGTATATCCGTTGACGTATAGGCTTCCCAGAACTGTGTACCGGCTTGTAGCTCCTTTTTCTCAATCAGATGCCAACTCCCGGACAACCGTTCGATCTGCGAGGAAGTAAGCTGACCCAATCCCCTAAAGTGCTCAATCTCTGGATACGAGTCGATACAGAGCAGATTCAGCTTCGTATTCTGGAGCGCTTGTCCGTTGAAATAATGTAACAGGTAAGATAACATCGTCTGGTCATAGAGATCGTATTCAAACCATAGGACAATCTCCTTATATTGTTGAAACGAATGCAACTTGCGTTCAAGTTCCTCAATCTGCAAGTATTCCGTCTGTGGAATTCCCAATTGCCGTTCCAATACGGATGCCCGATTCTTCCGCTCTTCTGCGCCTCCCATATCTTGGACTACCGGTCCAAACGTATATAATTCTCTCCATACGAGGATATCCCCCTCGATTCCACTCTCTCTTAAACGATTGGCAGCGTGGTCCCCATTCATAATGTGTAACAATCCTTTTCCTCCTTCATATAAATCATTGAACATCGAGACCAGATCTCTCACAGGCATAGAGCGCTTGAGTTTGGATCGGGCATCGAACAGTCTTTTCTTTAATGCAGGTACGTTGACCCCGAGGAAATCCGATATTTCCTTGAGTGAGTATCCTTCCAAATAAAACAGTTCAACAGCTATCCGCATCGATGATGGAAGTATTGCAACAGAATCACGCAGCGTACGATTCATTTCGTTTTGCACCGCTTGTTTTTCCGGATTATGCGCCTGATCCTCTTCCTGGAAAACATGCTCCAACTCCTGAACGGGAATCATGGTATGCTGCTTGCGTCGTAGCCAGCGATAACACTGCCTCTCCACGATTACCTTGAACCACCCAGGGAAGGCCTCTGGGTCCTCCAATTTGGACAGATTGCCAAAGGCCTCCGTAAAGGCCTCCTGCACAACATCTTCTGCCCAGAATGGTTCCCCCAGCCGGTGATGGGCTACAGTAAGAGCCATTCCGCGATATTGCGCCATCAGTTGCGCATAAGCTTCGGGTTCGCCCTTCATTGCTCCTTCAATCCATGACTTCAATGCTATGGACTCCCTTCATATAGGCATGTTGCTTGTTCTGTTCATATATAAGTGCCATCTTTTTATCAAAAGGTTACGTCTGACTCAATTATTTTTGTAACGATTCCGCTTAAATGCTTATGTAAAAAGCTGTCCCGTCCGCGGATCATCTCCACATTCGGGACAGCATAATATATCAGGATGTGTTAGACATATCCAATCAATTGAAACGAAGAACCACCAATTAGAATCTGCTCGGAGCTTGTGGGTAATTGCCTACCACGCCCGGATATTGATACAACAATGGCTCATCAAATGTAGCATAGTCGAAATTGACCATCAACAGCATGATCCGTCTTCCAGTCTTCGGGTCGCTGATAATAATATGGTCACGGCCCGCTGCCTCAATAATACCTTGGAATATGCGAGCATTCCATTCTTTGTTGCCTTCATATGTCATGTAGAACGTGCCGTACTTCCCGAGATTCAGACGCAGAATATTTTCAATGTACGATTGCTCAAATTGAGGAGCCGTTGTCGTAACCACAGCACCCGAGGGAGTCATTGGACTTCCGCTGGATACGAGTGGCGGTACACTAGTTGAGCTAGGGGATACCATTCCTGGCGTTGGTGACATGCTAGGCATGCCGTTACCAATTTTGTAAGATGTACCTTGAACCTGAGAGTTGGCTTGTTGACCCAACACAGAATTCGCTTGCTGGCCCAATACGGAATTCGCTTGCTGACCCATTGTTTGAGTCGTAGGTTGATACGGTTGATTAATCATAGTGATTCCTCCCCAAATTTAATAGACTTCCGGACAGTCGTCGCCTGTCGGACTGAAGAAACAATGTGCTTTGAAACGTCCTGTATTTTGCTGGTTATACCACGTATCCGGACAGTCGCCCACAGGTCGGAAAAACCACAATGAATTGCTGGCTGGCCAAAACCGTTCTCCATTAATTACACGTTGTGCCAGACGAATCTCGGATTGTCTCGCCCGTTGGTAGAAGTAACCCTTCTGTGTTGACTCGAAGCCTCCGGGGTTCTGAAATACCATGCGGTTGATGTCACGAATATCTTTGAAGTCCAGACAATCCACCAGCACCCGGTTCACACCTACATTACCTACAAGCAGCATGCCTTGTTCGCCGTCACCTTCAGCCTCCGCCCTCAGCAGCCTAGCCAGCAGCTTGACGTCCTCTGAGTTGGCTTTAATAACAGCCATAGTCTGTTTCCTCCTTTGTTTCAGCTGTTCATCACCGTACATCGTATTGTGCAGGAGCCCATTCGGTGACACGATTCCATCTTTTTTCCATAAAAAAAGCCCGGAACCCCACCCAAGGTGAAGTCCCGAAGCAATTCGTTTCTTATAATACTCGCCGGTTTAAGGCTTGGCTTCAATCCAATAATCATAGGCATGTACAATGTTGCCTTGGTAAGCCTGATGCTCAGCCAGCAGATCCGGAAGCTTGGCGAGCTGAAGTTCCATTTCCGCCGCCCCTTTCTCATAAAAAGAAATATGCTGACCTTCATGGTTCTGCTTCATTTCTACGGAAATCATTAACCTTTTGCCCAGACGATCTGCAATCTCCATCTCCTGACTCACAACAGCAGCAATGCCATTGGACCCTTCTGCCTGATTACGGAATGCCATCATCGACACATGATCAAGTGTATCAATCATAAACTCTGTCACAGACATGTCTTTTCCCGGCAACGGGAAGGTATCCAGCCATACAGCAAGGTCTGCACTTGTTTCGAGATCACTGTCCTTCTTCGTTTCTTCCTGGAAAAATGTAATGTTGGCTGCCCATTCGGTCAACAGGGTGTCCCGATTATTCTCCCATTCCGGCAAAGTGTAAGGTTCAATATCCAGATGGATACCTTCAAATCGTTCATCCGGCTCGGATTCCGCATTATAGTTTTTCACATAATCAATCAGGCGCTGAATGCGTGGACGGTTTTCCTTTTTGCCCCAGATCGGATGTCCGCCCATGGCATGGATTTCAATGCCCTGTGCATTGGCCCGTTTTACAAAACTGCGGTAACTCGAATACGGTTGATCCAGATCTAAACGAACATACAACCAGTTAATATTTTGCGCTCTCGCAAACTCTAGTATGTGCTCTCCCCCGTCATTCGTCACCTGAGAGGCCTCCCAGATATACGTCCCCCGAATCTCGGGCTGATTGGCTGGAATCTCCGGTAATGGCAGTTCTGACGGCTCCAGTTGTCCCCAGTATACGATGTCATGTACAGCAGAACCGGCGTATGAAGTATGTTCACTGAATGCGGAGGCAACTTCTTCAATAACGCTTTCCAGCTGCGCTGCACCTTTACCGGCAAAAGTCGTGAATTCCTCGCCAGGCATTGGTTTGGTGTTCAACCCAACCGTGACACTCACATTGCTGGCGTCGGCCCAGTTCATTTCCTGTTCAATTAAACGTATGATACCGTTGTTTCCTTGTGCGTTATCACGGTAAGCGAGTAAAGTGACATGATCCACTTGTTCGATGAACCAACGTGACAATGGTTCGTTATCTGCATCCTCCGAAACTCTATTCCCTGTGATAGTATAGGAATCCAGCCAAAATGGCAGGTCCATATTCACGGCAACCGCGCCATTCTGTCTCACTTGCTCAAATAACAGATTCATATTGGCCACCCAGGATTGTACCAGTGGCTTGGCATCTTCTTGCCAAGCTGATAACACATAGGGCTTGATATCCAGATGTATGGCATCAAATTGCTCGTTGGGCTCAGCAGCCTGATTGTAGTCACTTACCCACGACGCTAATCTGAGCATGGGGCCTTCACGGCCACTGACTGCCCAGGATGGATCGCCTCCTAGCGCTTCAACCGCGATATCTGCACGGCTGGCTTTGGCTATAAACGTCTGGTATACCTCCTTGGACAGCGTCATGTCTACATTTACGTATAGCCTGTTTATCTTATGTCTAGCTGCATTGGCCAACAGCTCATCTCCGTTGCTAACAGACTGTGCCTGCCATACCCAGGCCGCCCGTATATCCGCGCCGTCAGCTTCAGCAGGTGACTCATTCCCTATCATTATCATCCCTCCGATCAGCAGTAACAGCCAAAATACCTTCCGGGATTGTTTCCCGAACATATACTCCCTCCATTCCTCTACGGTTGTAAAATCACATTTATTATAGCAACCGAGTTATCAAAAACAAATAAGCCCAAGTGCTTAACTTGGGCTTATTACTCTTAAGTTGGTATAGTGGCGGGCTCGCCCGGATCGATCCCGGTTCTAGTCCTCATATATCATTTTTCGGGTCATGCCTCCATCAATAATGAGGTTGGTCCCTGTGACAAAGGTATTGCTTGGATCAGATAAATATAGACAAGCACGGGAGATATCCGAAGGAACACCCACTCGACCGGATGGATGCTGTTCATAATCCTCCTTCTTCAATTTCTCCACGTCACCCGTTTCAATCCATCCCGGACTGATACAATTGACCCGAATTTGGTCTTTACCCAGTGAGACCGCCAGCGCATGCGTTAGAGCTACTATCGCTCCTTTGGATGCGGCATAAGCTTCGGTATCCGGCTCAGACATCAGTGCACGTGTAGAAGCCATGTTGATAATGGCACCCCCGTGCTCATTGCTTTTCATATGTTTGGCTGCTTCCCGACTTGCCAAAAAGCAACTTCTCACATTCGTATTGAGTACATCGTCCCATTCTTCCAGCGTTAGCTCATAGGGGGACTTCCATTTGGCGAGTCCTGCATTATTCACCAACACATCAATTTGATTGAACTCTTCCACGGTTGTGCGAAAAAGGTTCGTAATGTCCCGCTCACTTCGAACATCACATTGGACAAAAATGGCTTCTCCACCTTCATTACGAATGGAAGCTGCAGCTGCCGCACCCTCCGCTTCCTGGTAGTCAGCAAGTACAACTTTGGCACCGGCGACCGCGTAAGCCTCAGCCACACTCCGTCCAATTCCCTGTGCCGCACCGGTTACAACAACAACCTGGTCTGTAAATGACATGTTCATTGCCTCCTCTATGGTAATGATCCTTTGATCATAATCTCAGTATGCCTCTTCTTATATAAATACACGTTAAAGCCATTAAGAAACGCTTGTCCAGCAAATAATCAAAAAAAGCTCACGCCATCCTGGCGCAAGCTGCTTAGTTTAACCCCGTAGGCGTTCGGAATACACACGATTATATCGCTCGAAGCCTACATAACGCGTTCCTTTGAACGAGAGCCGTCCTTCGTCTCCCTCAGCACACAAACCATACTCTTCGCCATTAACTTTGAATTCGAGTCGATCTCCACTCTCCACTTCAAAGGTGACGTAGTATAACGTTCGTGCTGTACTGCCTGGTTCAGATTGAGTCTGGCTCAACTTCATCCGTCTGCTGGTGATTCGTGAAGGCACGGTCAACAGCGGCTCCGAGTTGTTGCGTCCCCACCTCCATACCTCTTTTCCCATCGACAGAAGGACTATACCTATAATCAGAACAAATACAACCGGAAAGACGGTTCCAAACAAATCAAACATCCAGGATGATTCAATGCCCATGTCTCTCCCTCCGTTCATACAACTTAGGACAGCCGGAGTCTTGACCCGTCTCCTGTAATGTATATGCGGACGGACACGGAACTTGTTAACCCGATTAAATATTTGAACAATTAAATCAAAGAAGGAGTGAATGAATAGGTATGCTTCATTGAAGAACTCTTGTCCGCTACCTGCTACCGAAACAGGGCTAATATTATTTTTTGGTCTTCAAATCTAATTAATATGTACAACATCAGCCCCAACGGAGATAACAGCCTGAGTAAAGCACTGAGATCTCCGTTCAAGCACACCAATGTTACATTGGGGATGCCTATTTAATAAAGCAAAGTACACTTAGCCAGGGCTGATAACGGACTCATGCTAATTGTGTGATCACAAGATGTGCCGATACAGGTCTTGTTCCGCCCGCAAGTGGCGTAATTGTTAACGCAGTAGAATTACCAGCCGGGTTTCGAACGGTCAGAATAGAATTAATCACGGTTGTCTGTACCAAGGCCATACCCACAATCTGAGACGTACCCGTAGCTCGCCCAACTACTGTAGGGGCCAAATCTGCCCCATTGAGGGTCAAGATTAATTGACCCGCTTCATTGATGCTCACTTGGAACAAAATCTGATACGTACCAATGGCTGCCAGATTGAATGAACTAGGCCCCGTGCGGGCGATAGTTGTTCCACTTGTTGGCCCATCCTGAGGAAAGCTTACATCCGTACCGGGAGCAACCGTTGCAGCATTATCAGGTGGCATCAGTGCGAAAAAGTCAGCGAATCCCAGCACGCTTCCGGCTGCTCCGGTCGCTCCTGTAGATCCTGTTGCCCCAGCGGGACCAGCTACTCCTGTCGCTCCTGTCGCGCCCACTGCTCCAGCAGGGCCTACCGCTCCTGTTGCACCAGCTGTGCCTGCAGCTCCAGCAGGGCCTGTTGCTCCTGTTGCACCGGCTGTGCCTGCCGGGCCTACTGCTCCAGCAGGGCCTGCCACTCCTGCTGCACCGGCTGTGCCTGCCGGGCCCGCTGCTCCTGTCGCACCCGTCGGCCCAACAGCTCCAGGGGGACCAGGAAAACCTTGAGCTCCAATTGCACCGGCAGGCCCAGGATTACCTTGCGGACCCTGTGGCCCTACAGCCCCTGCTTCTCCCGGAATGCCCTGGGCTCCCATGGGGCCAGCAGGTCCGACCGGACCTTGAGAGCCTACGGCTCCAGCAGGACCAGGCTGTCCCTGAGGTCCTTGTGGTCCAGGCGGCCCTCCCGCTGGTCCTTGAGCTCCAGGTGGCCCTTCTACCCCTTGTTTACCTGGAATACCCTGTACACCCTGCACGCCTTGTATCCCTTGCGGTCCTGTTGGACCAACGACAGTAGGGGTAGATATATTCACTTCTGGAGGCGGACATTTTACGTGAACGAACTTCTTAACCACTTTCATTCGGCGTTCTTTTCTTTTAAGTTTACACGGATGTAATGTTGCCTTTTTTCTCTTCATTCGTTTCTTCACTTCTGAATGACTCACCGTGTGGACACCTCCCTATGGACATAGTTTAACGTACGTATGTAGATAAATAGATGCGTGGACGAACAACCAATTAATTAAAAAGCTTAGCCTGATTTATAAGAAAAACTATAAATTCGGTAGCAACTGCCTATACGTTTTATCTATATTTCATAACCAGCGATTAAAGCGAACTTGTTTACGTGAGTAGATTTGTTCACAGAAAAACTCATGCCAATTGGGCATGAGTTTCATGTCTTAACCCTGCAGATTTTTCGAATAATGCCAATTCGTTCGTTCAAAGTAAATTCCTTTCCCTCGAGTGGGCCTTCTTAAGTCTTCTTCGGATGTACGACGATATATGAGTTCTGACAAAAGGGCAACCATGACCTCCATACCGTGTTGAGTTCATTGATGCTGATTTTTCGGTTGTAATACTCTTCATCACAATTAACCTTGTGATCTAACGATTCTGCCAAGTAAAAATGCGTTTCATCATAACCAACAACGGGAACAAAATGCAAGTAACGTTGTTTGGCATGGACTTTAATAAATAAAATAACAGGCACCCCTTGGCTGATCTGTTGCTTCAACGTATTCACATTACCACGTAAGTACATTGCCTGGTATCCTAGCTTTCTGAAAAAAACAACAACCGCTTTCGGATATACGGTTCCATCCAGTAATTTGCGAGGATAGGATTCATAAAGCTTAGTTCCGTTGGACTCCAAACCGAAATGTCTCAAGACGAACGCACTGGAAAATGCAGCACATTCATTATTCTTTTGCATATCCAGTTGATTGGAAGATTGAATGTAATATGTACTTGGCACGTTGACGCTGTTCATACGATCTTTCTTGGGAAAACTGAAATAGATAGATATCACCCAGAGGATGATCAACCAAAGTAATCCATTGAGAAACAATCCGTGCCCTCCTTCGCTTAGCAGACGATATACTCTACCGTTTAAGTATCCCATTCACCAGATAACAGACTATAAGTCAATATATTCTCGTAATGATCGTAAACCCATTGAGCTTCTCGCGATGTACCCTCATTAATAAATCCGATTTTCTCAGGTATGGCTCTGCTTTTAAAATTGTTTTCTGCACATTGAATGATTACACGATTTAACTTCAACTCGTTGAAGAGATATTGAAGCAATTGTTCTATCGATTTGGTAATAATTCCTTTACCTTGTGCTGACTCAGCTAAAAAATATCCAATGCTCGTTGCTCTATTGTTCCAATCAATATAGTGCAACCCTATCATCCCGACCAATTGTCCATTAAACCATATTCCGGAATCAAAACCGTTTCGCTCTTCATAATTACGTGTCCATAACTCTATCACAGAATCTAAATCTTGGGGCGATTGCCGTTTATCAACCCAGAGTAACCACGTTCTCAAGTGCTTTCTATTCTCATCTATTAATGCATACAACACATCTCGATCTTGAGATTCGATCAGCTTTAATACAATAGATTCATTTACTTGAAAAGGTAACATCTGTTCCTCCCACTCAATCTAACTATAAGGTTATTTTAGGTGTTCATTCCTCGCACCAGTTTTTTAGAACCCATTCTTTGATCTGTTCAGCTACTTCCTCTGCTGTAAGTTCTGCCGTTTCGATTTTTTGCATGGGCGGGTCAAATGCAGTTTCCGAATTCTGGAGTAGCCAATTTGCAAAATGCTTGTGATCTTCGATCGAGTTCTCATCCCACCCACGAGCTCTTAAACGCGTCTCGCGAGTAACGTCGTCACAATGCAAATTCATATATAGAATCTGATCGAATCGATCGATGTAGTCGGACGATGCAATGTTTTCCGGCACCATCGTTCCGCATAAAACGGTTCCTCGTCCACTTAGGGATATGCAACCAATTCTCTTTGGCAATCTGCCAATCCACATTATTGATGATATCCATATCAAAGACGTCAAATTCGGGAAGTTGCTTGCGAACAAGCGATGAGATCGTTGTTTTTCCTGTTCCACTTGCGCCTGTCACTATAAATAAAGGTATTTTGTTCACATAAGTTCCCCCGATAACTAAGTCCGCTTCTAAAGTTTCCTCGCTTTGATCACAAAAGTTACAGGTAACACCTTCGCTCTTTTAAGGAGATTATCGCTATTATCATGTAATTGCATGATATCCTCATCGGATTCCTCGATCATGTGTTCAATGACAAATCCCGCTTTTGCCAACGAATTGATATAGGTTGATATTTGCCGATCCGCTAAAGTTAGTTCACCCTGAACAAGATCAGGAGATACCGCATACCACGATTCATCAGAATATGGCTTATTGAAGACAAATCTATCGTTTTCTTCAACGACACATCTATGAATTGGATGAGACCAACTGAAAATAAAAATGCCATCTTTCTTTAAATAAGAAGCGATTCTGCTGAAAGTACCTTGAAGATCAGTGGTCCAACCGATGGCATAAATTGAATACACAGCGTCAAAATAATTCGTAGGAATTCCACATTCCTCTTCCATGGGTGAACATATCAATGTTGCCGAAATACCGTGTGTCCTCAAGTGTTGTTGTGTCTTTTCTATCTGTTTCTGTGATATATCCATACCCCACAGTTCACCAGCATTGTGATCCCCATGATACTGCAAGGATTGGCCATCTCCACAGCCCACCTCTAACATTTTTAATCCTGAGACATCCCCAAATAGTTGGTATTTTTCTTCTGATATGAATGCTCCATAATGCGGAAGCACGATTGCTCTCAAATAGTCATTCCCTCTTGTATCCCAATAGAAGCTGTTTGTTTCATAAACACTGTTCTTGTTCATCTGTTAGCCTCCCATTTATACACTACATCCAGAACATCACTTGTTACCTTCGTTGAAATATGTAATCTCATGGCCATTAAGTAAGCTTTTAAAGCCGCTCTTGTAGTACGGCATGAGCTCATCTGCCTGTGTAATATCCAACCATGCCATCTCAGAGATTTCATCTGGTCTTGATATCCCTTCTCCCCCTCCGACAATTTCTGCTCTGAATGTGATAAAAATCGCATGTTCCTGTATTTCTTCAAATTTACACTCGTTGATTGCTACAATACCGTGCACGCTAACATCAAGTCCCGTTTCTTCTTGGGCTTCCCGGATTGCTGATTGTTCCCATGATTCACCAGCTTCAACAGCTCCGCCAGGCAGCGACCAGCTTGAACGCCCTACATTCTTTACTGCAAGCACTTTAGACTTGGATGGATTGGTCAGTAGTGAGTAAACTACATCGACTCGTTTCATTGATTGACTTCCTTTCCGGAAACATTAAATATTACTCTTATCACTGAACTCAATGCAAAAAGGTTGCATCTCAGGGTTTAAACAAAACTCTATTCTTTCTCTGAAGTTTTTCCATTCGACTTTTAAAATGGCTTCTTCCATTGGAAAGAAACCAGAGTCTAAACTCTCCAATGATGTCGTTAATTCCCCACCTATTGGTTTGGCTAAAAATAATGTGTTACATATTGAATTTTCGATATTCTGAAAGATGCCGCAGAATTTGATAATTTCAATGTCGATGCCAGATTCTTCTTTCGTCTCTCTAATTGCAGCTTGACTAAGAGATTCTCCTTCCTCCACTTGACCACCCGGCATTTCCCATCCTCTTCGTGGGCCTCTAATAAGTAATAATTCATTTTTGTCGTTGATCACGATTGCAGCGGCAGATACGATATGTTTTGGAGGGCTCATTTGTTTTACTCCTTCTATAGAGATTGATATACGTTGGAATATAATAATATAAAACCAAACTAAAAGAAGTTATATATCCCGTCTTCAAAATAATTGTATTCTTCATCCGTTATTCTTAACTTTCCATACCCATTATAAAATATTTCTTTATCTCTTTCATTATCAAACGCATTAGGTTTCGGTCTAATGGCTAATGCTACATCATATCTTGGATCGCCATATGCCGCTCCTGCCCAGTCAATAACTCCAACAATATTGCAATCATTAACTAGCACATTATCTATAGTAAAATCTCCATGAATAAAAGTATTATCTATTGGTCTTGGCCGTGCTTCTTTCAACTGTTGAAGTCGTTCTGCTGAGCCGTCTACCGCAAAATGAGTTAGATTATATTCTGCTTTGCTAAGCATTGTATCTAACCAAGGACTGTCATTACTCAATAATTCAACAGGACAAGAACATTCATGTATTTTCTTTAAACAACGCCCAAAGTTAAAAATCGCTTTTTCTTTACTTTCAAGGTCAGGCATTGTAGAGAGAAATTCTCTTAAACTTATTCCGTCAATATAATCCATCAGAAGCCATCTCGATGTCTCCTCCATATGAAACGAATATACCTTTGGAACAGGGAGTCCCGAATGATGAAGGTATTGAAGCACCCGATGTTCATCGGATAACCATTCATTATAAAGAGCATTTTCTGTCTTCTTGATGATGTACTTTTGGTCGCACGTATGTAGAATAGCCACAGTAGAAGTATGACCTTGCTTAGGAAAAGTGATTTTCTGAACTTTCCCTATATGTTCTTTTATTTCAATGGGGAGATCCTGAATATTCATGGTTTCGTCCTTTCTGTTATTTCGTACTCTTTCTGATTGAGTGCACGTTGCATATCGCTCTAAAAGTACAAATCCCATCCCATAATAAAAGTAGCAAATAGGAAAGCAGATATGCCAGACATGATGTATACCGCCTTTTGCTTTTTGCTGTAACTTCTCTTCAGGAGCTTGTAGAACATCAAGACAAGGTACGCTGCTGCTAGAATCACATAAACCAGGTTTAAGATGAGATGTACGCGTAATGAAGAATAGGGGGCAAAGCCTAAGGCTCGCATGAACAATAGGGTCGTATTTAAAATCAATGCTAAACTGGCAATATTAATAGCAATATGATACTTATCAAAGCCTGTACCGGGTCTTTCCCAGTTTTTTAATTTGTATTTGGATAACCGAATAAAATAGCCAATTATCGCTCTCAAACTGAGCAGGATGGCTACTGCAAGCGCAATAAAAGATGCTTTGATCAAGTTTATCGTCAAGTTGGATACGGGCAAAAAGTCATTATAAGGAATGGAGACCTTCTCAATAGTCCCGTTACGCTCAACAACATTTGCAAAGTTACTAAGGTCAAATGTTGTATACTTCTGCAGACTTAACATCGAATATGCCTTCGTAAAACCAGAAACGACCCGTCGCGCAGGCAGATAATATCCTCCACTCTCAGATGTAACCGAATTTGTACTGAAGCTACTTCCAAACACTTTTTGAACAAGACCAACGCTATAAGCCATTTCATTTGACTGGTTTGTCATGACCACTAACCCAAATTTAGACTCCGGGTCAATAACAAATTTACTTGTAAATCCCGCCGTACTTCCAGCGTGTTCAAGTGCAGGCACCCAGTACTCCACTTCAAAGAAGCCATGTGCAATTCGAGGATTAGAAGTTCCATCATAATATAGACTTGGTGACAGCATCTCGTCTAACGTTTCCTTATTCGTGAATAATAAATTGCTATGATCCACCGGCATTAAAGCTGCGAGAAATTTAGCTGCATCCTCTGCTGTGCCAATGGCGGCCCCCGCAGGGTATAAGCTTATGTATGCTCTGTTCTTAGGGATGAGTTTCAGACTCGTAGTGTACCCTTGAATCTCATTTCTCTTTTTCAAGACGTTTAGATTATCATGTTGTGACGGGTGCATCGAAGTTTCTTTCATATTCAGCGGTTTAAATATATGTTCATTTACATATTTATAAAATAGTTGTCCGCTTTGCACTTCAACGATGTAAGCAGCCATAGCCGTACCATAGTTTGAATAAGCAACGACACTCCCAGGTTGATCAATCTGCCTTGGCTCAAATTTTTGCAAAGCTTCACCTAACTCCACAATATCACTCTCGGATGAATACCATAAATCGATCAATCTATCCTCCCACCCTGCGTTATGATGCATTAGGTTCCTTAGGGTGATGGGAGCATCGTATTCAAGCTTCTTAAGAAACCCTTCTGGTAAATATTCCTGAATATCGGTATCCAAATCAAGCTTCCCCTGCTCTACAAGTTGCATAACACTCGTCCAGACCAACAGTTTAGAGGTTGAACCCCATTCAAATACAGTAGAGGTGTCTGCCTGTCTCTTTTGCTCAAAATCTGCGTAACCATAGGCCTTATTCACAATCGTCTCACCGTTCTTGATAGCTACAACCGATACGGCAGCGGTTTTCTTTTGATTCGTGGCCACATATGAATCAATCGTTTCCTCTAGTGAAGACAACGCAATTCTGGAGGGTGTTGTCTCCACCTGCTCTACCTCAGCGCGCACAGATCCCGGACATGTCATTATGATGAATACAAGTACAAGAACAGAAGTGATTGCTTTATTAACATAGGAATATTTTTGATTAATCTTCATTCGCTACACCCTTATTATCTACTATAGTTTTCATGCCTTTATTTTGTAGTTGCATTAATTCATCATCAGATTCCTCAATCAATTGCTCAATGGCAAATCCAGCTTTGGCCAAAGTATTCACTTAGGTTGATAATTTACGGTTCGATAGTGGTGGCTTAAATCAATTCCACATTTTGAGAAAATTACCTTAATTATTTCTATAATAACCCATGCTGCAATATTTGCGAAGTACATTTAAAAGCGCATACATTTCACTCCAAATCAAAAAGAACCTCAGGAGCGTTCTCCGTGAATATAGCTAAGCGTTATATCAGACCCATCTTACTATCTTTTCGCTGACATAAGTTTGTAGTTATACAAGTTGATTTATTACTTCCCATCTGAGTTTTAGTTATAAAAAGTATCTTTTATATATTGAATCATATTACGCATCCTCCCTGCTTTGGGCAGCGGAAAGAAAGCATCGAGCAGTTAGAGAGAGGTGTCCTATGGAATAATATATGGTTACATATCAATCCAGCAACATAATTTATTTTAAAATATAAAAATCCCTGCTAACTTTTAATGTCAGCAGGGATCCTTTTTCATTTTTAAACTTCCACAGCTTCCGGTCTTTTCACTTGAAGAGGCGGAGGAATAAGCCACCCTTTTTCTTTACTCATTTGGAGAATACGAAGGCCTAACGCGGTTTTAGTAACGTGATATTTCGCAAATAAGGCTCCGATATCTTCTCTAATGGATTGGCCCATAACTTGACTACAAGCAACCAATCCCATTGAAGTATCAGAAGCAATACTTGCTGCTATCTCAGGATCTGTAATCCTTGCACCAACAGGAATGTCTTCCAGTTTTACTGGAGGTCTTTCTGGTAAAACTGGTGTTGTAGCAATTCCGTTATCAATGAGTAGAGTATCACACTCCTTGATCTCAAGTTTAGCTTGATCAATTAGTGCCTCCAATATTTTTTTCAAATCTTTATCTCCTGCATGATTAGAAAATGCTTGGTAAAAGGAAAGTGCCCCCTTCGCAACCGTTGAACATTGCCATACGCTGAAGATTTCACCGTAATGCATAGGTTCATTTTTTGGATTACCACTTAATATTCCCATCAAAACAGCTCCTTCAAATTTTAATGACCACCAGAAGTATAGTTCCATGTTCATGAGATACATATTCATAAGTTAAAAAATACCGATGGTATAATGGATTCATTTTTTTACACAGCGACATGCATGTAAGATGCGCTAGTTTTGTCCATTAATTGTTTGCTAATCCGCCTGCGGAAGGGTACAAAATCGGATAATTCTAAACTTCTGGGTATACTACAGCAAGTCAATTTAACATCGATAAGGAGGATGAGCTAATGAAAGAAGAATTGAATTACGGTACAGATTATAAGTTTATTCCTGTAACTTCAGTGGGAAGTGGTGTGGGGACTGAAATACGACCTGATTTATTTTGCTACACGATTCAAATTGTAAATATCTGTTTAGTAGGTAACCCGAAATCTGACGAGTTCGTTTTAGTAGATGCCGGAATGCCAAAGTCAGCAAATGAAATAATTTCTGTCATTGAGGAACGTTTCGGTGCAAACAGCCGGCCCAAAGCAGTAATTTTGACCCATGGACACTTTGATCATGTCGGAGGGGTGATCGAAATCGTAGAACACTGGGGAGTTCCGGTTTATGCACATCCATTGGAGATCCCCTTCCTCACAGGGGTTAAAAGCTACCCGGAACCAGACCCTACGGTTGAAGGTGGTTTGGTAGCAAAGATGTCCCCAGCTTTTCCTAACGAACCAATAAACCTTGGAAGTCATGTACAAACGTTACCTCCGAACGGAACTGTACCCCATATGCCAGGATTTAGGTGGATTCATACCCCAGGACATTCTCCCGGTCATGTTTCGTTGTTTAGGGAAAGTGACGGAGCATTAATCGCAGGTGACGCCTTTGCTACTGTAAAACAAGAGTATATGTATAAAGTATTAAATCAGGAATTGGAGATAAGTGGACCCCCTCGCTATTTAACAACAGATTGGGAAGCTGCAAAGCAATCTGTTGTTAAACTTGAGAGTTTAAAGCCATTGGTTGCTGTAACTGGCCATGGACTACCGATGTCTGGTGAATTACTAACAACAAGTCTGAGAAAACTGGTTAATGAATTTGACCGTATTGCCATACCGGATTATGGAAAGTACGTAAACTAATTTTTCCCTTCGAGCATAGTAATGTGAAGTGATATGAGTGCGCTGTGGAAATGTGATTTTTTCAGTTGTTTTCAAAAAAAGAAAGCCCCCAGCAGGGGGCAAAACGTTGATATATCAGCCTTTTTTTGATCAGTTTTGATGACTAAGCGTACATCAGATCCATAAACCCGCGAGTTACTTCTCCACCTTCGGCTGGTTCGGGCTGGTCTGTCTTTGCGTGTTCTGCCATGCAAGCCTTCACTGCTTCTTCTGTCGTACAACGATTGGCATCATCACATGTGTAGCATAATTGAAGCATATATCTGGTTAAATCATCCGCCTGCGTGAATTGAGTCTGTCCGTTGGTTCTCATCTTCATCACTCCTTCTCTTGTTGAGTTAAATATATCACCTTCTAACAACTTTATTTGTGATTTATTTCACAAAATAAACAAAAAAGAAAAGGAACCTTTCGGCTCCTCACTTTCCCTATATTTAATCACATCGATAACACTCTACTTTTAAAGCACTTTCCAATGTACACCGCCGTCCACCGTTTGCAATAACAACGATCTTTTGGCATCTGTATTCTCAACCAATATCCAGCCAAGTTTGGAGGTAATCATCTGAATCTTCACGATCTCCGGATAGTCTTCAAGAATTTTCTCCAGTACACTGCTCGCAGGAAGAGCGCTCCATGTTTTGCCCGCATCCTTGGTGTGGTAGGTTATGCCCTTTTGCATCGCCCAACCTTCTAGAGCGTTCAGAAATACCGGTGAAAGGTTACGATTCGGACCCGTTTGTTTATTCAAAGTAAAATTGGATAACTTCCAGCTCTTTCCACCATCTGTAGTGAAAAAACCATTAAATGTCGTGCTCTCCCCTTGAGAACAGGACATTGACATCCAGGCTGACTGTGCTTCACGTCCAAAAAATTGGGGTGAACTGACACTAAAATTACCACACCCGTTGAATTTATTCCGATCAAAGAAAGATGGTCCTTTATCCCAGTTCTCTCCACCGTCTGACGTTACGTACAACTTCGGTGTGCCGAACTCAATCGCCGTTAGGAAACCATGCTTCGGATCGGAGAAGGTCATACCTGTTGTGTATCCACGCTGAGAAATCTCTTCTGCTTTCGGTGTACCATCCCCATCACTCGATGACATCCGGTTCCAAGTGATTCCACCATCTTCGGTAAAGTACAGTTTCTTGTCCTGCTTACCAATAGCGGTATCCACCGTGGTGAGAATCCATCCTTTTTCAGGAGATACAAAGGAGATCGCAGTCACTTTATCCGTCTTGGAAAGCGATGATAGACTCCAACTTACCCCTCCATTGTTGGTACGAAGCACCATGGTGTCTGTTCCACCCATGCCTTCGCGAACAATCCAACCGTGCGTACGATCTACAAAATAAATGCTTTGTCCATATTGAGGGTTAGCCGGAAACTGTACATTTTCCGAAGGTGAAATATTGGTCCAGGTCTTTCCTTGATCCTGTGTATAGTACAGACGCAGCGCATTACGCGTCACCCCCCATGCCAACCCTCCATTGTCATTAAGCAACTGGAAATCGGTCAAACGGGTCTGTATTTGATACTTGGCCATATCCGCAGATTCTGTACTGTTGACAGGGGGAACGACAGTTAATGTCTGCCCTGTATTCCCGGAATCCTCCTGCTGCTGCGGAGGTTCTGCTTCCGGAGGTTGATCTGAGTCGGTGCATGCAGCCAGTAAGGCTGCTATACCTATAGACAGCAATGCTGTCTGCGCGATTTTGATCCATTGCAAACGCAAGTGGGTTCCACCTCTCTCATCCAATATACAGGCGCGCATGCCTGTCCTATGGCGTTATATTTACGATTCATCAGAATCCACTGCTCCTATTCTACCACAAACCTTGTGTAAAAGGCTCATTGCCCCCTCTAGGGCTGCCCTACTCCCTCTTTTTAACTGAAGCTCTGGGCTAGGTGTTGCACATTTATTATCATTAATTTCATCCTAAATTGTTTTTCGACGGAATAATTGGTAAAAAGACATGTAATGTGAACTATTTTATAGACAACACTCGCTTTCTATTCTGTAATCCCTTAATATGGATGGGAGTATAACCCAAAAGGAGTGGATGTGAACATGACAAATAGTGCAGCATTGAAACCAAGTCGTGTCGTGATTGTAGGCATGGGTGCGGTGGGAACAACAACGGGATACACGCTAATGTTGAGACAGCGTTCGTCCGAGTTGGTATTTGTGGATGTGAATCATGATAAGGCAACCGGCGAAATGCTGGATATGAACCACGGTCTTCCGTTTACGGGAGGCGTGAAAGTATGGGCTGGCGATTATTCCGACTGCAAAGATGCAGATATCATTATTATTACAGCAGGTGCCTCCCAGAAACCAGGCGAAACCCGGATTGATCTGCTGAAGAAAAATGCAAGCATTTTCAAAGAAATTATTGAGCGTATTACTGAAGTGAATTCTCATGGTATTTTGTTAATTGCAACGAATCCTGTAGATATTTTGTCCTATACTTCATGGAAACAAAGCGGATGGCCTGCTTCCCGTGTCATCGGTTCAGGCACATTGCTCGATAGCGCACGTTTCCGTTACCTCATTGGTAAGAATAAAGGGATCGACCCACGTAGTATTCACGCCCACATTATTGGTGAGCATGGTGATTCCGAAGTACCGGTATGGAGCCTGGCTAACGTTGCAGGAACAGATCTGGAATTGGATGAAGAAACACAGCGGGATATCTTCGACCATACCAAAAATGCAGCGTATGAGATTATTAATGCCAAAGGGGCCACTTCCTATGCAATCGCCCTTGCTCTGGACCGCATTGTAGCTGCAATTCTCGGCAACGAAGGCTCCGTCCTGAACGTGTCCACGTTGCTTGAAGATTACAATGGCGTATCGGATGTATATCTGGGCGTTCCATGTGTTGTTGATCGCAACGGTGTGCGCGAGATCCTTCCTCTTCCGTTGAATGAAACCGAAAAAGTGGCTTTCCAGGCTTCTGCTAACAAATTAAAAGAACAGATCGCTGGCTTGGAATAATCCGACCGCTTATCATTCATGTCGTGAACGATTAAGCATGTTAACCGTTGTCATTTAACATATCTGTCATACCCAAAGGGACCATTGGAGTCTTCCAGAGAGAAGCTTCAGATGCTTCCCTTTGGTTTGATTTTGATTATAACTATGATTGTGAATGTGATTATGATTATTTAAATTATAAAGTTAACATAATATATATTATGTTATTAATTCTCCCCTCCACATGAAAACAAATAAAAGCCTGTCCATAGGACAGACTTCTCTTCAGATTAAATAAGCGTTATTTATTTCTTAATATGTCGGAAGTTTAACGTCAAGCAGAGCCATAGCCTCTTCTTTTTCCCTACTGGTGACATGTGTATAGACAGTTGTCGTTTGAATCGATGCGTGACCGAGCAGCTCCTGCACCGTTCGCAAGTCGGCTCCGCGCCGTAACATCATGGTCGCGAAGGAGTGACGCAGCTTATGACTGGAGTAGTTTTGACGCTGATTGGCTGGTGATTCCTGCTGGAAGCGTTCAAAGGTTTCCGTAGATATGAGCTGAATGCTGCGAATCGACAGTCTCTTTCCTTTTTGCGAGACAAACAATGCTTCCTCTTTCGGTCGCCAAGGTTCCAAACGCTCTGCCATAGCTTGAGACAAGACGTTTGCCACGGTCTCCGGTACAGGTAGCGAGCGCCATTTACGACCTTTACCAAATACATCCAATGTACGCCGCTCCGCATTATAGTCTTTGCAGTCCAAAGCATGCACTTCTCCAACCCGTAATCCCATATACCCCATCAGCAGAAAAACAGCCAGATTGCGTGTGCGATACTTGCCTTCTACCGACTCCAGAAAACGTGTCAGCCCACTTTCATCCAGGAAAACGGGCGCACGGTTTTTCTCGGTTTTGGATTTCTTAATCCCAAAAGCCGGATTATTCGTTAACAATTCGAGTTCAATGAGGGACTTGTAAAAGCAGTTCACCGCCGCATGTTTGCGATTTCTCGTGGCATCACTAACCCCACGCTCCCGCGCACGGGACAGAAAAGACAACACATGCAGCTTTTTGACCTGCTCCAGTGACTTTCCTTGAATGGAGACCAGGAATTCCACCACGTCACCTGTGTATGATTTTACCGTATGGCCTGTATATCCGGCGTCCTTCATCCATATGTGAAAAGCTTCTAGCTCGTCCGCATACTGCTCCTGGATCTCCTCAGTCATCATCTGTCTACGTCACCTCGATTCGGTTAAAATTGGCTCTGCTGAACACAAACCCTATGTTTCATCCACTATAACAACGTCAATTAGCGGAAGGATCACTTCGGGTTTGCCTTGACTGCGCGTAAGTACAAACGATGGCAATGGATTCTCATGCAGCCCATTCACGGATTCACAGATCTGAGTATACAGATCCATATGCAAAGTCTCACCTTCACCTGCCACATCGATAACAGGCCAATCGTTCTGAACACATGCAGGCCAGTAAGCCAGTTCATTCGCCGGCACGATACTTAATTGCTGAATGGACGTGTCCATACAGTAGATCCCTTGCCGTTCAGGTTCATCCCCCAGCTTGTCTACAGCTATCATTCGAGCGGACTGCTTGTCTGGTGCAGAATAGAGTGAATAACACCAGGGAGTCACGCCCCAAGCCATCGCCATCAGACCTTCTTCCAATAAAGTATCTGACAGATCCCCTTCCGCAAATTGTTCAATCAGATTATGGTTACCCGGTCCAATCAGTTCTTCTACACGCTTAGCGAGCCGAGGCAGGTCAGCAAGAATAAATCCTGCTCTACCGTAGGAGTCAAATACATGATGGTTTCTGCTCCATACAGCTTGAGATGGTGAATTCAACGACGCTGCTTCTGCCGGGAAAAGCGATATATATACGGTAATCACCTGCGCGTACTTAACCATGGCAATCTGCTCAGGTTCGAGCGTGCCTTCAGCAATACGGGGTGTTTTCATATGCAGGGAGATTCGAAGTTCGTATTCCCCTTCTGTAAATGCTGACCAACCCAGATGAACAGGCTGTTCAACACCTTCAATTGAAGCAATAGAGATCGTGCTATCTGGTTTCAGGTTAACTGCATATTGTACGTATGCCAGCTCCTGACCATAGATGATATGGGCGTCTTGTCGATTGACGGGTGATTCCAACGGTTGTGCAATGACAGATACTTTACGTCCATCCTTCAAAAGGCGCTGTGGATCTATATCCAACTGTAAAGTTTGTGAAGCCTCTGAATCTGAAACAAGCAACTGAGCCTCCGACAGTACGGTTGAGTCAGCCAAAGCAAATCCAAACGCTGCATTTTGATGCTCTGAATTCGTATGTAATGGTGTGTTCATGATACATCCCCTCTCTTCTGTCTGATGGCATGTCACATCCCCAAATATATTTCATATTTGGCTTAGCCGCAACCCCGGCTCCCTAATTATGTTAATCATGCCCCTTAATACTTACCCATATATGAAGAAAATACCAACCTTCTCCGGCTGTTATCTCCCTTTGTCCTTCTATATAAAAAATCCCCATCCCGTTTCGCCTAAGCGATACAAAATGAGGAAACTAGAAGATATTTCTCGATTTAATCTGTTCTCTGCTTGTCTACTTTACTTATCCTTCGCTCTCATAGCACTGGAGATTCGGCGTGCCGGATTCAGATGACTATAATGGCGTCCATACGCAAAGTAAATAATCAACCCGATGATTAACCAGGCAAAAAACGTAATCCATGTCAGAGCCGCAAGGCGTGTCATCAAGTATACACAGCCCAAGGCACTCAGAATCGGAATCAGCGGCACAAGTGGAACGCGGAAGCCTCGTTTGAGATTCGGGTTATTTTTACGCAACACGATAATACCCAGACTTACCACTGCAAAAGCAAACAACGTTCCGATGTTCGTAAGTTCTGCCAAGTGTCCCAGCGAGATGAACCCGGAGAACAGAGCCACGATAATGCCCGCAACCCAAGTCCCTACGGCTGGTGTCTGACTCTTGCCACTAACTTTGGAGAAAACGGGAGACAGCAGTCCATCACGAGACATGGAATAGAGCAGTCGTGTCTGGCCATACATCATGACCAGCAATACCGTCGATATGCCCGCAATCGCTCCAAGAGATACAATCCAGGATAATCCCTTTAATTGAACAAATTCAAATGCAAACGCCACCGGATCACTTACATTCAACATGTTATACGGCACGATCCCTGTGAGAATCAATGATACAACGATGTAGAGCACGGTACAGATCGCCAGTGACGCAATAATTCCAATCGGCAAATCCCGTTGTGGCCGCTTAACCTCTTCTGCAGCTGTGGAGACCGCATCAAATCCGATATAAGCAAAGAATACGGTCGCTGCTCCCGCAGTTACGCCTGAGATACCAAAGGGCAAGAATGGCTGCCAGTTGGTTGGCTCTACATAGAAGACACCCACACCAATAAAGATCAACACCACGATAATTTTAATCGCAACCATGATGCCGTTCGCACGAGCCGCCTCCTTCACCCCTCGGGTTAGCAAGAAGGTGATAATTAACGTAATGACCGCAGCCGTGATATCAAAATAGGTTCCTTTTTCCGGGCTGAACGCACTCGTCAGTGCATGTGGTAACTCCAATCCAAATCCGGACAATAACGTTTGGAAATATCCCGACCATCCGCTGGCTACCGCCGCACTCGCGAATCCATACTCCAATATCAGATCCCATCCCAGAATCCAGGCAATTACTTCACCAAAAGCCGTATAACTATACGTGTACGCACTACCCGATGCCGGTATGCTTGAGGCAAACTCCGAGTAACACAATGCAGCGAAGGCACATATGATACCTGCCAGCAAGAATGACAGTACAAGACCCGGGCCAGCATACGTTGCGGCAGCTACACCGGTCAGCACAAAAATCCCGGTACCAATAATTGCACCTACCCCAAGTGTGGTTAAGTCCAAGGGGCCGAGCGCCCGTTTTAATGCACTGCTGTTATCTCCCTCCGAAGCAATTGGTTTTTTACGAAATAATGAAGATCGATGTTCGTTCTCACGCATAGTCATGTTCCTCTCGTCATGAATCTTGAATGTGCTATGGATGCAGCAGAGATTAAATGGTTTCCCATCTGTTCTATGAAAAAGTCATTTGTTCTATCTTATCGATCAACTATAAAAACCTATCGAATTCCACACGTTATCGCGTTGCTTGGTTAAATTTATTTTTTAGGATCTCTTATTTTGTTCTTTTTTCGCGAAAATTATCATGAACTGTTGCACGGGATTGAATATGAAAATTGATTTAAAACAAAACTGCGTATAATTTATATTATGCGCAGTTTTTATGAGTCTAATTTTCTAAGTAAATCATCTATAACCCTCTGTTATATGAAGCCAAGAGAATGAGAGCTTTTTTCGTCTTTTTCCGCTGTCCCTTCCTCCGTTATCCTGTCTAATTCGACGATATGCAAGCATGTAAAAGAGCCACATCGCATGATATGGCTCTTCCTTTCCTCTTTATACAGCTAGAGGTGTATATGAAAATACGAAGTAACTATTTCTTGGCTTTTATGAAAAAGCGAATCAGGAAAAAGCAATTCTCTCCGCGTCTGACATCCGGTACTGGGATAACAAATATTCTTGGCTCTGCATCGCGGTATGACGAATGGCGTCCAAATCAACATGGAGCAGCTTACCCTCTCGCTTCACGAGTTTACCTGCTACAAAGACCGTATCCACATTGGAAGGATTGGCGAACTGAACGACAGCGCCGATTGGATCATGGACGGGGAACAGATTCAGATCCGTAGTACGAATCATGATCAGATCTGCTTCCTTTCCTGGGGTCAACGTACCGACCTTCTGCTCCAATCCCAATGCTTGTGCACCAGCCGAAGTTGCAAATCGCAGTACTTGGCTGGACTGCAAGTTCAATTCACCAGGCATCTCACCCTGCTGCAGAAGTTGTTCGTTGGCTCTGGATCGTTCTGCCTGAAGTGCAAACTTCATCTGCGAGAACATATCTCCTCCTGTGGACGTGACAACATCTACACCAAGTGTAGGGGTTCCCCCATGTTCAAGAAAATAGCCGGTGGCCGGGTATCCATGACCCATCATCATTTCAACCTCAGGTGTGACCGACAGGGAAGCACCGCTATCCGCCAACATTTTATATTCATCCATACCCATGGTGTTACCATGAACAATATTTACTCGAGGACTTAGCAACCCCGCTTCATACATGTGACTAATCGAGCGATCTACCGATCCCCAGCTGCCAAATCCGGCGTGCATGGAACAGATGGCATCCAGTTCTTGGGCCAGTTCGATCTCTTTTACCGTTGTATCCCAATGACTGAACTCTGGACCACGAATAGCAAGCCCATAAGTAAGCAATTGATCCCGTGATGAAAAATAACGTTCTTTGACTCTTCGCACATCGTTTGAATATGTCAGTTGACTATCCCGGTTCCAGTAGTTCGTCTCACCAGGAACTCCGTGAGCAAATACTGCCCGAATCCCCGCATCCTGAAGACCACGAATCAGTTCATCCGTATGGTCTGAGGAATACGGCATGCTCCAATCCAACACTGTCGTAACACCTGCATTAAGCGCTTCCAAGGAACCGAGCAGGTTAGCAATATAACTATCCTGTGGGCGGAGCTTGCTTCCCATCGCACCATAATAGAGATTCTGCAAATAAACAGGCAATGACCAATTGGTTCCCGCTGTTTTGACCAGTGATTCCCACATATGCCGATGTGTATCCACCAGCCCAGGCATAATAATCATGGATGAAGCATCGATGACCTCCACATTCGGAATATCCAGGTCGGGTTGAATCGCCATGATTAATGAATCCTGAATTAGAACGTCCGCCCTTTTATACTGTCCAATCCGTGCATCCATCGACAACACGCAGCCATTTTTCAACAGATAACTTGTCTTCACAAGACACATCTCCCATCTATTTTGGTTTGAAAGACGATTACATCCTGCATACGAACCCGTACTGCTTCTGACTATTATTTCGCTAGTATATATACATTATATAGCTGTTGTTAATATTTTTCAATTTTGGGTTTTGCGTTTGGCTCGAAATCTTCTGACCTTCATCAGGTTGCCGCACATCTTATCATCACAGTACTTCTGAGTTCTGCTTCGGGTATCATCATAGAACATCCAGCGGCAATCCGAATTATCACAGATCCGAATTCTGCCCCCTTCTCCCTCCACCAACGTTGTTGCAAAGTCAGCAGCTACCTCAGCCATAACCTGTTGCCAATGAGCTTCTACAGCTATTAGTTGGAGTTTCAGTCCCTGATCAATTGTAGTCAATGTTCTTTTTACATACCCTGCTTCCATAACATCATTCAGCCATTGTTGTTCTTCATCCGTTAATGATGCTCCAGAAGACAAGCGGGCTCCAAGAGCCATCAATTCATTCCTGAAGTCTCTCATCAATAACTCATCTTCTGGAGAAGCAGGAACAGAAGCCTGAAGTTGCCATCGATCCAGAAATTCTTGCTGCCAGTTCGCCTTCCCGAGCCTGTCCTCCGATCGATCTCCCCCACGCCAATCGTGATAATCGCTGTTTACAAAATCAGTCCAAAGTCTGTCCATGTCTACCTCCGTTTAGTGTAACCATCTTAATTCAATAAAGGTGGTTACACTCTGTCTTTGATGTGTTATATTAAGTGTAACCTCATTAATCAGTTTTAGCTAGTTACGTCATACATCACAATAATACTCAAGGAGGAACGGCAATGACGAAAACAACAGCATTAGATGTGTTACTGATTCAAAAGGATGATACATGGGATCAATGCAATTGGATTGTACCTTTGTCGAAGTCTTTGGAAGGTCTTACAGCAGAGCAAGCAGCCTGGATTCCACCCTCAGGAGGATTAAGCATCTGGCAGTTGGTTAACCATATGTATTATTACAATCATCGCTTATTATGTCGCATGCAAGGTAAAGAACCTACCCTTCCTGCTGTAGACTCCAATGAATACACGTTTGGCAATCCTGGAGATGCAACGGACACAGCCGGATGGAATACACTGATGAAGAGTACAACTCGATTAGCCCAACAATTGCGAGATCAATTGGCTGCACTTGAAGAGTCAGACCTTGAAGCTGCGTATATGGACTCCGAAGAGAAATGGGTACACGAACTTGCCCGCTGGATACTTCATGATGCCTATCACGCAGGACAGATTGTGCTGCTTCGCAGACAGCAAGGAAGCTGGAAAATCGTTTTCTAAAAAAAATGCTTGAACTGCTAGCGCTTACAGGAATAAGATGAACTTATTAATGTTACAGCTTGTTCAACACACTATATAATTGAATAGGATCTTCGGGGTAGGGTGCAATTCCCAACCGGCGGTGATGTTCTTCGGAACCAGCCCGCGACTCGCTATTTGTTCTTAACAAAGGACATTTAGCGACTGACTTGGTGTGAATCCAAGGCCGACGGTACAGTCCGGATGAGAGAAGATCAACACATTGACATGCCGTTCACGGGAAGGCCTCTTTCCTGACGCATGTCCTTGGATGAGCCCCCGTTTATTTGGTATATACCAAAACGGGGGCTTTTGTCGATTTTGCCAACTGAAGATTCCGTGTTCTGACGAAGGAGTCCTGAATATGGAAAAGACATCAGCAGCATCACCTGTTTACCGCAAGGAACGAAGTAATACCGGATTCTGGCTTGTAGTTCTCGGCGCCGCTTTATGGGGTGTCGACCCACTCTTCCGCATTATTTTGCTAAATACGATGACATCCACGCAGATTGTACTGGTGGAACATATCATTGTCAGTCTGATCGCCATTCCTGTGCTGTGGAAATTCCGGGCTGATCTGAAAAACCTGCGTGCTCGCCACTGGATTGCCGTGATCTTTATCTCATGGGGAGGTTCAGCTCTCGCAACGGTGTTGTTCACCATGGCACTTACGCATAATGATCCAAACACGGTTCTTTTATTGCAAAAAATGCAACCACTCTTCGCTATCGTGCTGGCTAAGCTGTTATTGAAAGAGACGTTACCACGTCGCTTCGGTGGATTGTTCTTCATCGCATTAGCAGGAACGTATCTGCTCACATTCGGCTTCACATTGCCATTAGGTAACTGGGACAACTGGATTCATGCTGGAAGCTTGTTATCCCTTGGGGCTGCTGCCTTATGGGGAGGTTCAACCGTTATGGGACGATTGATGCTGGGACAGGCGCGTTACGAAACCGTCACCTCCCTTCGCTTTGTCGTTGCGCTCCCGCTCCTGATTTTTATGACGTGGAACGAAGGTGCGGCATGGACGTTTCCATCCGGAACGGGTGAACAGACTGCTGTTATCCTCAATATTCTTGGTCAGGCATTGTTACCAGGTTTGCTAAGTCTTCTGCTGTATTACAAAGGTCTGTCGTCAACCAAAGCTTCTGTTGCAACACTCGCAGAGCTTAGCTTCCCGATGGCAGGTGTGTTGGTGAACTGGATTGCTTTCCGTACACTGATTACATGGGAGCAGTTGCTTGGTTTCATCTTGATCTGGGTTGCCCTCTTTGCCATTTCCAAACAGCAAGAAAGATCATCCACTGTGGCCGATGCGGCACCAAAGCTGCGAACAGAGTAAGGTAATATCCACATCACATATAGATCAATAATTATCAAATATTAAAAGAAAGCCATTGTACATCGGATTAGATGAGCAATGGCTTTTTCATTTCCACTCCATTGATATGACTAGATCATTTTCTCAATGAGTAATACGAGCTACTAACCCCCTATTTTATTCGATATCGCAACTGATATCGAAACTCCTCCCCTCTTTTCCCTTCAACCTCATATCGAATATGCAAATCATTGCACTACGTCTCTTCAATGTTTTGTCTTTTGTCCAATCCGGTGGTACGATGACATATGGAATAAACAGATGAATTATATTCAGAGAGGAACGATCATCATGTCTTCATTCTCATATACCTCCTACGACGCCGTAGGTTTGGCTGAACTGATCCGATCCCGGGAAGTATCCCCGGTTGAATTGCTGGAAGCGGCGTTTGCACGCCTTGAAGAAGTGAATCCGCAACTCAATGCGGTTATTCGTACATACGAAACTCGCGCCCGGGAGGAAGCAAGCTTGGTTCGCCCTGGAGAACAACCTTTTGCCGGTGTGCCCCTACTCCTGAAAGATATCTCGCAATCCTTGGAAGGTGAATTTCTGACTTCAGGCTCCCGTCTGTTCAGCGAGCATCGGGCATTACGCAATTCCAATTTTGTCACTCGACTCCGAGATGCGGGTTTTATCATCATAGGACATACGAATACCCCCGAGTTTGGCTTGAAAAATATTACAGAGCCCCGCCTCCATGGTCCAAGTCGCAATCCCTGGAATATCAATCACTCGCCAGGTGGATCAAGCGGTGGTGCCGCTGCCGCTGTAGCTTCGGGTATTGTTCCCCTAGCTGGAGCCAGTGACGGAGGCGGTTCGATTCGTATCCCGGCTTCCTTTAGCGGATTGTTTGGATTGAAGCCAACCCGCGGGCGCACACCTGTAGGACCGGGAGTTGGTCGTCAATGGCAAGGCGCATCGATTGATTTTGCCCTCTCTCGCTCGGTTCGGGACAGTGCTGCATTGCTGGATACTTTGCAAGTCATACAGCCTGAAGCTGCGTTTCATGCTCCACTCTTTCCAGGCAGTTACTTGGCAGATATGAACTATCCACATCAACGCAAACTGAAAATTGCATATACAACGGATTCACCGGTGGGTACACCCGTCAGTGCAGAAGCCAAAGAGTCTGTATTCAAGCTCGTTCGCTGGTTGGAAGACCAAGGTCATCATGTTGAAGAAAAGCTGAGTCCAGTCAACGGAGTCAGATTGATGGAGAACTATTACATGATGAACAGTGGAGAGATGGCCGCGATGATCTCTTCCATGGAACGCTCCATGGGCCGGGCTCTGACCTCCGATGATATGGAGATTGAATCCTGGGTTCTGGCTGAAGCTGGAAAAAAGGTGTCCGCAGCAGAATTTGTACATAGTTTAGCTGAATGGGATGTAGCCGCAGCTCAGATGTCTATCTTGTTTGAGCGTTATGACTTCTACGTCACACCTGTTAATGCTTTTTCTGCGCCTAAGATTGGAGAATTAACACCTCACGACGAACAGATCCATAATCTGATGCGAATTAGTGAATTGGACAAGACCCAGCAGCAACAACTCATCTATGAAATGTTTGAGCCCAGTCTTACGTATACACCTTTCACCCAGCTTGCGAATCTGACCGGCCAACCTGCGATAAGTGTACCTCTGCATCTCACACCTGAAGGTTTGCCAATGGGTGTTCAAGTGATGGCAACCAAGGGACGTGAAGATTGGTTATTACATCTGGCTGCACAGCTTGAACAATCAGACCTCTGGATCGGGATGAAAGGTAATCCACTTTTCCCAGCATGAAAACTTCATCTGCTCCGCATACTGAAAACAAAAAGTAGCGGAGGAATGTGACGGATGAATACGAATCAACGCCATAAACAGTCTTATCGTATCCCTGCCAAAACGGGATATGCTCTGAAAGTAAGCAAAGGTTCCTTACTACGCATAACAGATCTGGAGGGACAACAAGTTATTGATTTTGTAGCGTACGATGCTACAGATGCTAATCATCGCTTGGACCCCGGTGTGACCATGGACGTATTGCGTACTTACCGAATTAAACCGGGACAGTATGTGTATTCCAATCAATATCAACCAATACTCAAGATTGTTCGTGACACCGTTGGAGTACATGATTTCTTCAACTCCGCTTGTCGTCCAGAGATGTATGAGGTGTTATACGATAAAAAGGATCACGCCAGTTGTTACCACAATCTGAACACGGCACTGGAACCCTTTGGGATCTTACCACCGGATCAACACTATCCCTTTAATTTGTTTATGAAGTCCGTTGTAGACAGTGAAGGCAAGATTGATGTTGTAGCTCCCGATTCTCGTGCGGGGGATTATATCGAGATGGAGGCGTTAATGGATCTCACGATTGGGCTCTCCGCTTGTCCTTGTGAAGAAAGCTCTTGCAACGGCTACAACTGCACCCCAATCCAATTGGATGTGGAACTTTAACAGAATAAACAATGCCTTGATACAATACGATAAAAAGCAGCTTGTTCTAATTCACTCCTTGCGGGAATACGATGACTTGTACCCATGTTCTGTGACGACTGGTACAATTCATCGAACCCGTTAAGGAGTGAACGTGTTTATGTCTGTACTGTTCAGTTATATTATTCTGGGAATATCATTGTCCGCTCCAATCGGTCCGATTAACGCCGCCCAACTCGACCGTGGAGCCCGACATGGATTCATGCATGCATGGATTTTGGGGCTCGGTGCCATGTTTGCGGATCTGGTGTATATGCTGCTGATTTACTTTGGGGTTGCCCATTTTCTGGACACGCCGTTCATGCGCTCTTTTCTCTGGTCATTTGGTAGTTTTATTCTAATTTACACGGGAGTGGAAACGCTCTCGAAGCTGAAACAGGGGATTCAAGGTACATCTACTGCAGAGGCCACTGTTCAGAAATCTTTTATATCCGGCTTTTTGATGGCCCTGTCCAATCCACTAAATATTTTGTTTTGGCTCGGGATCTACGGCTCCATTCTTGCGACGACTGTGAAGCATACCGACACGGCCCATTTGCTGCTCTACAGTTCAGGCATATTCATCGGTATCCTGGTGTGGGATGTCATTATGGCTGGCATGGCCAGCCGATTCCACAAACATAGTAGTGAGAATGTATTGCGCTGGATCTCCATCATTTCGGGAATCTGCCTGATCGGATTTGGTTTATATTTCGGGTACGAAGCCGTGCGTTCCATTTTTTTCTGACAATAAAATCAGGCTGGACAGTCACCCAACTTCCCCCACATTAATACTGTAACGGTATCATGTGGAATGGAGTTGGGTATTCATGGCGGAGCTGTATAGTGCCGACGAAATAAATAATTTATATGAGCGTCTTCCATCTTGGCAGCAGGACGCTTATTCGCAATTTGCCAAGATGATCGCCGATGAACATAATACGTATCCGTGTGTACCTGGACGAATGGGATTTCTGTCAGGACATTTGAGATACGGCTTTACGTGTGACCCTCGTTCAGAACAGGCTGCTGTAGATATGGCCGATCTGCTCAGACAGTATGGCCCTGTTTCCAGAGATACCGGTCAATACGCTTCGATGGTTGTGATCTGTGAGACGCCAAGTGATCTGAAAGAGCATACAACGGTAGAGCAATATCAGACGTTATTCTGGCAAATGCTTAATCGGGTAAGTTCACACGATACCGAGCCGTGGCCTGAACATATTTCAACTGATCCTCATGATTCATCATGGGAGTTTTGCTTTGGCGGAGAGCCATATTTTTGTTTCTGTGCGACTCCAGCACATGAACTCCGAGCTAGTCGGCACTTTCCTTATCTCATGTTTGCCTTTCAACCACGATGGGTATTCGAATCCATTAACGACAACACGCCTCTAGGCCGTAAAATGAAAACTTTGATTCGCAAACGTCTCGCTGCGTATGATGCTGTACCTGCTCACCCTTCACTGATGTGGTATGGTCAGCAGGATAATCTGGAATGGAAACAGTATTTCTTGCCTGATGATGAGCAGACACCTTCCAAATGTCCTTTCATGCGGATGAAGCAAGCTTTAGGTAAGTTCACGAAATAATCCTAAGGTCTGGATGGTGAAGATTGTGCCGATTTGGAGCCACGTACTTTGTGAACAATATATGTGATGATCCCAAGAAATACGACAAGTCCCACACTTGCCAGCAGACCCGTTCTGCTGGCTTTTTCCATCGCTGTTCCGGCCACAGCAGCCACAATGAATACCATGGCAATCCATACTTTGATGCGATTCCATTTCACAGGCTTCAATTTCTTAATGTATGTGATGCAGATAAGTAGCCATGTATACATCAAGACCAGACTGCCTGCTGTCGTCACATATTCAAAAAGACTCTTGGGCATCCATAATGCCATCAACGTAGACAGAAGCAATCCGGCCGCTGTGCAACACAATGCCTGAAGTGGCATGTCCTTTTTCCCCCAGGTCTTCGTGAACAGCTTAGGTGCATCTCCATCTTCTGCGAGTTTCACCAACATGGACGTAATGGCATATAGCGAAGCCACCATTGTCGAGAATCCGGCAATAATCAGAATTCCGTTGAGAATGTGAACTACTACGGTTAACCCAATGGTTGACATGGCTTTGACCAGAGGACTTTCATCCGGGGTCAATTGAGCAGAAGGCACAATAAATAGGATCAATGCAATGGCAATCACATAGAGTGTACTCACCGATAATAGCATTACTCGGCCTGATTTCACTGCATCTTTTGGTTCTTTCAGGTTGGCTGCCATCAAGCCCATGACCTCGATCCCGGCAAAAGCAAAGAATGCATAGATGAAACCAGTCCATACCCCTATACCTCCATGAGGGAACCATTCATTCTTTAATTGTTCGGGCGTCACTTTTACAGGTAACCACCCCAGACAAGCTGCTCCTGCTATAGCTATAAATGCAACCGTTGCAGCAATTTTAATTACAGCAAGGATATTCTCCGTTTTGGTTAATCCCTTCGCTCCCAGTGCTGCAATGAACAGACCTATAGCGGCATAGATCGCAACAAATGCCCACAGCGGAATCTTGGGAAACCAGAATTGAGAGAATAGCCCAAGTGCAGTCAATGAGCTGCCCATGATGAGCATTTCAGAAAACCAATACATCCATCCACTACCAAAACCAGCCCAACGTCCGAATGCTTCGCCCGCATAGGTTCGAAAAGCACCTTCCTTTGGGTCATCTGCGGTCATCTGTGCCAGCGCACCAAATACAAAGTAAGTCCCTGCCGCCGCCAGCACCAACAATATAAGCACGGATATGCCAGCCCAATGAATCGCGAGACTGGTTCCTAGAAAAAATCCCGTTCCCAGTGTGCAACCCGCGCCAAATAAAGACAGGCTTACCCAACTTAGTTTTTCTTCGTCGTTTTTACGGTGTTGCTGACTTTTCATGAAGCTCCTCCTTCAACCTGTTCCCCTTACGATTTACAGGTCATGGAGGTTTTATGTCCGTATTGCCAAAAGAATTATTGTTAGTTTACATAATATTTAATATGTTATTTTAATCCGATGATGAATATAAGCTATATACTTTTAGACAACATTCTGAAGAATATTTTCAATCCTATTTAAAATTCGCAAAAAATGTTGTTGACTTCTAACGCTTGGAGCGGTACTCCTTTTAAACATGTTGGAGCGTTAACGAAACTTTATGTGATATGGTAACTAAGGGGAAAAACGATCTTTCTATTTTGAATTTTTCATATGTTGAAATATTATAATAAAGTTGTTGTTTCATTCGTATCGAACGCAGACTTGATATTTTTCGTATGATCTCAAAAGCTTTGTCGTTTTTTTATAAATTTAGTCGTTTGTAAAACGAAGGTTCCCATCCTGGGAATGTTCTTTTTCATTCTTTTTCATTTTTTCTCATCCTTTTTCACCTGTTTTCTGGCTAGGCTGATCTAGACATGATTGCCTGAAGTTTTCGCAGCCTCTGTTCCGAATCCATTGTGAATTTTTCATATGTTGAAAATATTTTATGTAGGGTATAAAAAAAGCCGCCAAAATGGCGACTCCCTAAAATATATGCATTTTATTAAGTCCGGCCAGGCCAATCTGCTCCGGCGATTTCTTTCCATCGTGCTCTAATCTCATCATATAATTCCTGTGGTAGTGGCCCTTTGGCCACAAGGTCAGCATTTTGCTGCCAGCGATTGGGCTTGGCTGTTCCTACAATCGCTGTATCTACACCTTCCGTACTTAGTGTAAAACGCAGTGCAGTTTCTACCGCTGCCCGGGCATCTTCACCCAGAAAACCATATTTAAGCTCGCTTAAACGCTTCCAATATACATAAGGATATGCTTCTTCGGAGAGCGTTTCAAACGTCCAGGCCACATTAGCTATGGGCCTTTTGGCGATTACCCCCATATTTCTCTTTCTCGCCTCGGGCAATGTCAGTTCAATCGCTTCCTGATCTGCTATATTTAATGAAGTCTCCAGGCTATCAAATACTCCGGTCTGAATCGCATACAGCGCATCTGTTGTATCCCCACTATATCCGATAAATCGGGTCTTTCCTGCTTCCTTGGCACGTTGCAGTACTTCAATTACTGCTCCTTGTCGAAGAACTTCTTCAGAACAGCTATGCAAATGGATAACATCCACATAGTCCGTTTTCAACCGCTTCAGACTACGATCAATTGTCTGCGTCAGTACTTTAGCATCCCAATCCGGACCATCAATCCCGGCAGCATGTCCACATTTGGTGAACAAATAGTAGTCATCACGCCGATGTGACAGGACCTCACCGATTAATTCCTCGCTGTCACCATAACATTCAGCCGTATCAATCACATTTAATCCCGCATCCAAGGCACTATTCAGCAATTTTTCAACATCGCCTCTGGATGAATTCCGGATCTCCGACCCACCGAATCCTAGTGTGCTTACTTGCATACCTGTGTTTCCGTAATTACGCGTTTCCATGGTTATCTTCCTCCAAGTTCAATGAATTGGGTACCAGATAAATAGAAATATAGCTTAACATCCCTTATGTTATTACCCATGTGTTGGAGATGCCACCCACTTTTTTGGACTTTTACCAACTTAACTCATCTAAAATCCGTAGATGGACATGCCACCGTCAACCAATAACGTCTGACCTGTGATATATCCCGCTGCATCTGATGCTAGGAACACAACCGGTCCTACCACTTCCTCCAGTTCACCCACTCGCTGTAGCGGTGTGCGGCTCACAATTTCCTGCAAATACTGGGGATCATCCAGCAGTTTTTCGGTCAGCGGTGTTCGGAAATACCATGGTCCCACTGAATTGACACGGATGCCATATTTCCCCCATTCCAATGCGAGAACTTTGGTCATATGAATCAATGCAGCTTTGGTCGCACCATATACGACACCTGTTCGTAGAGCTGTGTGGCCGCCTACCGAAGAGATATTGATGATCTTCCCACCCTCGCGCTCCTTCATATGCTGACCCGCCAATTGCGAAGCAAAAAAAGCGGATTTTAAGTTTGTCTGCATGATGGTTTCCCACTGCTCGTCCGTAACTTCAAGTGCTGGTGTCCGTATGTTCATACCTGCGTTATTCACCAGAATGTCAAGACTCCCCATCTCCGAGATCGCCTCTTGAAACGTCTCTTCCATTTGTTCTCTTGAAGTCACGTCTGCAGTTAGAGCAAGCGCTTTACGCCCTGTCTGTTCATAAATGTAAGCGGCTGTCTCCTCAATTTCTTTCATTGTTCGGGATACAAGTACAACGTCACTGCCTGACTGGGCAAGTCCAATCGCAATTGCTTTTCCGATCCCTCTCCCTGCACCTGTCACCAGTGCTGTCTGTCCATCGAGATGGAATGTGGGTACGTTCATGTCACTCACTCCTTCATTAAATTCTTCATTTAAGCAGAATGCTTTATATGTAAGTAAATCCCGATTGGGATCAGGTTACAAAATACTGGCTTGGATTACCTAGTTCCGGATGGAATTTCTCTCGAAAACGGCCTCCCGTATAATCTCCTATAATTTTTCGCCAAAACGCCTGTGCAATGACATTGTTACGAACCTGAGTCACTTTCCACCTTCCTGGAAAACGTTTAAACAACTCATAGGCTGCCCGAGTGCCCACGCCACTGCGCCGATATTTTTGCATCACAAAAAACTCAGTCAAATAGTAGTCATTATCCTTGCTTCCAGGTTCCAATTTCTCCACCAGAGCAAACCCTGCAGGTGCCCCATCACTTGTAATCAAAAAAGGAAATTTGCGGTCTTCTTCTGTCCAGAATGCCTCTAGACCGGGATATTCAGGAAAAATGCCGTTACTGTCCACATCAATATTCAGATATTTGGTAAAATCATAGAGATAAAATTGCATTAAATGCCGAATCACCTGACTGCGTTCACGGGGAACCAGCTCTATTTTCATATTCATCCGGTTCACCTCCTCTGCTCTACGTATACTGATTACTTTAAAGGTTTACGCGCCGAAGGGCAAGGAAGCATCCCATACTTACGCCTACTTTGGTGAACAAGCTGTGAGCATGTAAATTATGGTACACTAGAGAATAGAATACGATTAGATTGATTATTAATTTATATGTTTTTTCACATGGAGGTGTCGAACTTGACCAACGTGCAAAAAGAGATTGATCGACGCAAGCTGGATGATAAACTACCTTCCATGCCTTGGTTCGTTCAGCAATTCATGGACTACAAGCTACCTGACCTGTCCCCCTCTACCCTGCTCGAATATCTGAGAGATTATGAGGCTTTCTTCGGTTGGTTGCGAGCAGAAGGGCTGTCCGAGGCAAGCTCTAATAAAGATGTAACGTTGAATGAACTGGAAGTCCTGCGCATGGATTCGGTTACCGCCTATCGGTTATTTCTCACAACCAAACGGGAAGGAACCAATTCTAGAATCACCGTCTCTCGCAAACTCTCTTCCCTTCGCTCTCTTTTTCATTACCTGAGCCAGATTGCGGAAGATGAAGACTTCTACCCTTTGCTGAAGCGGAACATTATGGCCAAAATCGAGATCAAACGAACCCATAAACCCAAAGACACCGCTGCCAAACTCAAAGGTAAAATTCTGGAGGAAGAGGAACTGCTGGAATTTATCGGATATATCCTTGAAGGTTATGCTGTCGATATGGAGAAGAACAAGCAGGCATTATATTCCCATGAGCTCAACAAAGAACGGGATGCCTGCATTGCCAGCCTGATTCTCAATTCAGGTTTACGAGTATCGGAAGTTGTGAACCTGAACGTCGATGACCTCGATCTGAACAACAAACTCCTGTATGTATATCGTAAAGGTAATAATGATGAGACGTACAAAACACCCGTTTATTTCAGGGAACAGGCCAAGGACGAACTCGCGAACTATATGAACTTGCGGCAATCACGTTACCGTACGCCCAAGCGGGAGAAAGGTCTGTTCATTGCTTTGCGTAACGGAGATTCAGAAGGAAGCCGAATGACCAAAAGAGCGATTCAGGCCATGATCATGAAATATGCCAAACGTTTTGGCAAACCCTACTTGACCGTGCACAAATTGCGACACTCATTCGCAACCGACTATTATTTGCAAAATGATATCTACAAAACCAAGGAGCAGCTTGGACATGCTTCTACGGAAACAACCGAGATCTATGCTCACCTTACTGACAAAACGATGTCCGAAGCCATCGAACGTCGTACGGACGACGGGATGTAACATCTTAAACAACATAAAGCAGCAAAGCGCTTCAAGGATGAGGATCCGAGAAATGCCTGCTGCTTTTTTGATGAATTCTTTTGCTAATATAGATGTATCTTGTTCCGAAGTGATTTTCTAAACAATTTTAGTTTACATAATAAATATTACGTTGTAACATTTCTCCTACCTTACCCACGAACTACTCATTCGCTCTTGACCCTCTCTAACAACGATTGGGCTATCTCCTGCGTTTCATGAACGGAGTACCAAGTCATATCTCTGCTTACGATGCTCAGCTCCATAAACTTCTCTGAAGATAACCATGAGATTATACCCACTACCCCTTCAAGCTGATCAACCAAGGTCAGATGCTTGTCTTCTCGAACCATCACGAATTTGGGATAAGAAGTATCCTTGAATCCTTCGATCAAAATCCAATCATACCCGGACAGATGACTTAACATATCCTCCAACCTGGTTGCTTTTCTTTCCATAATTGCAGTACGTTTCTCTGACATGACAACCACAGCCGCGGCCCCTGCCTCGCCAAATTGATATGAATCCGTTCCTTGTTGATCCATCTCAAAATGATCGTGTCCATCATGCTTAATCGCCGCTACCTTAAGTCCCATGGAAGAAAAGTGCCCGATCAATGCGGCTGCCAGGGTTGTCTTGCCCGTATTTTTGTATCCGACAATCTGTATAATATGTGGTTTTGTATTACTCATTGTCGTCATCGATCAACTACCTCACATGACCTGTGGGCAGTTTAAGAATACGTACCTGCTCGCCCGCAGGAATACCTTTTTTCTCAGGTGGAACAACAATCAGGCAATCACTGTCCTTAATGGTGATCATCACACTGGACTCATCTACACGGGAAGCAGCCGGTATCGCGTACACCATTCCGTTGCGGATCTCTATACGTCCACGTACGAACCGTGTAAAATTGTTCACTTTCGTGTATTCTTCTTCCAAAATTGCAGTCCATTCTTCCAAATAAGGATGAGCATCCGCCTGCATGGAACGAATGGTTGGGCGAACAAAGAGACCAAAACCCACAAAGCAAGCCCCCGGGTTACCCGAAAGTGCAAAAAGTAATTTATCTTTATATACAGCAGCTGTGGTTACACTTCCTGGTCGCATCGTCACTTTGTTAAACAACATCTCCACATGTTCTTCCAGCACAAGTTCGCCCATAATATCATAATCTCCGACAGAGACACCACCTGTGGTCACTACGATATCATTATCTTGAATGGCTTCTTCCAGTTTGGCTCTTGCCGTATTCACATCGTCCGCAATTGAACCATACATCACAGGCTCTCCACCGGCTTCAACGACCAGAGAGCGCAGCATGTAACTGTTACTGTTGCGAATCCGACCTGGTTGTAATGGCTCATCCACATCAAGCAACTCCGTACCTGTTGCGAATATAGCCACCTTTGGACGTTGGAAGACGGGAACTTCTGCTATGCCAAAAGTAGCTAACACGGACTGTTCTCCTGCTCTGATGATTGTTCCTGCTTCCAGCAGTTGCTGTCCCTCTTTGACTTCCAGTCCGATTGGTGTGATGTTAGCACCCGACAATATGTGCCGTTTCAATGCAATCCACTGTTCCCCGTTCTCAATCTTGCTCTCCGTCATCTCCATCATAACTACCGCATCTGCACCTTCCGGAACCTGTGCACCCGTCATAATGCGAGCGGTCGTACCTGACACAATGGTCTGGTCCGAGGTGTAGCCGCAAGGAATTTCATCAATTACACGAAACCAAACTTGATGATCACTCGATGCTTCTATGGTATCTGTACTTATAATTGCGAATCCATCCATGCCTGATCTCCGGAAGAATGGATACGGATGAGGTGCCTGAATGCTCTCTGCAAGAGTACGTCCATGGGCAGACTCAAGGTGAACTTTCTCTATAGAGCCTGAATTTACGTGTGCTGCTACTTTGGCTTGAGCATCCGGGACCTGTACAGCTGTACGGTTGAACTTGGCAGTTGTCATATCATGTGAATGTGAGTTCAGTTTCAAAAGTATTCTTACCTCCTAGAGACATATCATCTTTTAAGAAAGTGTAGCCCGAATGCTGTAAGATAACAAGCACATCAGTTAATTGAATCCTGTGACAAAATCTTATTTTCATACAGGTGTAACATTCGTCGACCTTATATTTAACATGAAAGGACTCTTGTCTGCCCATAATATAATTTACAAAAGGAGGTAATCATCATGAATGACCAATGTGAACTATGCGGAAGAGAACCTGTAGACACGACCGTTCATCATCTGACACCCAAAGAAATGGGAGGAACCTTTCTGCCTACGGCCAACTTGTGCATCCCTTGTCACAAACAGATCCATTCGCTATATACCAATCGCGATATTGTAACGCTTGGTCTTACGGATCTGCAGTCCTTGAGACAGGATGAACGAATGGTTCCATTTATCCGCTGGATTCGCAAACAACCTGCTTCAACCATTCCCCGTGTACGTAAATCCAACCATGTTCGCAAATCGTAAACCAAAAAGAACAGCTCCAAGGTAAATGTGCCGGCAGAGATAAATCCGCCTTACCTTTTCACTGTTCTTATGAATTGGACTATTTGAGGGTTGGTTACCACGCTTAGGATTAGATTATTATCTACGCCTCATAATGCGGCCGCCGCCCACTCTAGTTTTCGGTTTTTTGTAGGATTTTTTGGGTGAATCAAACAACCCGCCCAGACCACCACTGCTTTTGTTGCGATCAATGGTTCCCTTGCTCTGATCCTTGTTGCGGTTGAATAATCCTCCGCCAGATCCCACACTTGAATCTTTATCACTTCCGCGCCTTGTAATCGTACCTTTCCGATCGACAGTAATAGGTGGTGCAAGCTTCTTGTCATTGCTTGTTGGCGCACGGTAAGATCCTGCACTCGGTTTATACGTATCTTTATTGGTATATCCCCGATAATTGCCATAACCTCGCCCGCCAAACGAATCAAAAAGATTACCAATTAATGTAGCGGTCAGGTAGCCTTGTAGAAAAGATGAATCGTAGTTCTGTCGAACATATTCTTTGGAGTCCACCTCAACCAAGGTATCCTCCGGCTTGTTCGGGTCTTGTTGCAGGTGATAATACTCGTCCTGATACACGAGGAACATACGCTCTGTGTTCTCTGCCGAGATCTGATCCGGTTGCCTTTGGTCAGACAATTCCTGAGCCACTTCCGGAACGGTGCGGTCCGAAGCCCGGTACACATACGACGTTGAGTTACCACTGCCGTTAACCGATTCAAGCGGGTATGTGTCCTGAACAGAAGGTGCTCCGCACGCGGACAACAGAGACATCACAAGGCTGAGGACCAGCATTAATTTTAATCCATGTGCCAAGCGTTTTTTCATTGGAACCTCTCCTAGCTCGAACGAATCACTTTGATATCCGCAGGAAGAATGGACTCACCCTCATACAGTGTAAATCTTCTGTCTTGCCACTCCACGCGAAGAAGCATATTATCATCGGACTGATACTGCCATACCAATTGTTCCCCAGCCTGGCCATACGGTGTTCTGCCTGCTGTTGACACCATTCCTCCATACTCTTCCTCCAGATGATATGCGCGTCCATCCAGATCCAACAATGTAGGTACTTCATCAGGTGCATCAAGCCTGCCATCAATGGGTGTATATAGGGCGTAACGTGTGAGTTCCCGTTCTTCGATATGCAAATATCGAAATGCGGTACCATCCTGCAGCGTGAGCACAACTGCATTTCGAGCGCGATTTTGTACCCGACCAACGACTTCATAAGTGACGAGAGAAACCTCACAGATATCACCAGGTGCAAGCTGAAGCATGGTTTTCTCTGCCTGCGGTGGTTCAGGTTTCGTTAGTATTCCTTTAATTCGTTTCCATACACTCATGAGAATTACTCCTGTTCCTTATCTTATAAACAAGCTGCAATAATCAGTGCGCCCACGATATGTAAAGCGCCAGAGAACAACCCATATCCTGTCTTACCTTGCTGAATTCCTGTATCCAGATCGAGATTGGCCCATCTGCGAATCATAAAGTGAACGACACTCTCCAGAATCAACAAAATGATAAAGGATACCACGGACACCAACAACGCTTCTCCAAGATGACCAGCCGTAGAAATGGACGTAGCAAGTACATAACCTTGTGCAAATAATTTCATCACCATACGAGTGGTAACCGCCATGTTGCCAGCCTTAACTTCAGCAAAATCCTTATATTTCGTGAACAGTGAATCGACGTACATCAAGACAAACAGCAAAACCGAACCAGATACCGTCCAGACCAGCATCGCCAAAATGTTCAAATCCATTTACACAGCCCCCACATCTCAACATGAACCGCATTTAAAAGCGAAGGAGAAACATTCTTCTCCTCCGCTGGTTAACCCTGCTGACAACCAAGGTATTAATTCTTATTATCGTACTGTTTCATCAATGCTGCGAGTTCATCTTCAACAGCCTGATCTTTACCCAACTTCTCGAACTCTTCATCAAGCGATTTGCCTTTGGAAGACATCTCGTTGCTTGCTTCTGCCTGTGCTTCCATCTGCATCATTTTCTCTTCCATGCGTTTCATACCCGCACTTGCAGTATCGGAGCCAAATCCATTCAACGCTTTGTTGATTTCCGTTTGGGCTTTTGCTGCATTGTAGCGCGCTACCAGTGTTTCCCGTTTGTTCTTCATTTGAGTCAGTTGCTTACGCATTTCGTCCAGCTTGCCACGCAGGTTATCTGCTGAAGCCTTGTTTTGATCATAACTGGTTTTGTACTCAGTCATCTTCTCTTCGGCTGCTTTTTTCTCTTCCAAAGCCCTGCGGGCCAGATCCAAGTTTTGAGCACGTGCCGCCGTATGCGCCTGCTCTTCACGTTTTTTCACTAGAGCTTCCTGCTCTTCGAATAACTGCTTGAATTTCTTCTCAATGGCGATCTGTTGCGCTACTGCTTTCTCCGCATCTTCCAGATCCTCTTGCATGTCACGGATATATTGGTCCGTCATCTTGATTGGGTCTTCTGCCTTGTCAATAATAGCGTTGATGTTAGACATGGTTAGATCACGTAAACGTTTGAAAATGGACATTATGTTATTCCTCCTAGTCGATATTACATCGTATATAAACATACATACGTAACAATCTACAACTCGTTTCAATTTTAGCAAATAAAATTAAAACATGCGATTGCTCTTTATATTAGGAAGATCGTTTATCCTTGCTCAGATGATCCTCCATTAGCCTCTCTGCAGTCTGCACGATTTCATCGATCTGCATCCGTGTAATGGAATCAAAATGGATACCCATAATTACCGTAACGGTCATTTTTAATTGTTGGGCAGCCTTTCGGGCAAGCCGCTCACACAGTTCTTGTTCCTTATGTCCCGGAATATGGACTGTCGTGCCGCTGACCCGCTCATCTTCCACATAGAACGTGGCTACAGCGCCAATATGAGCTTTTCCTCCCGTAACGAGAAAAACCTTATCCTCTCCTGCTTCAATCACCTGTAAACGTATCGATTTCAAATCATATGTACTCATGGCTATTCCACCGCTCCTTTTCTATATGTTATATATGGAGGAATTATGGCTGTCATGAGTTAAATCAGCAATGAAACTTCTCACACTGCGCATATTTTCTCAAGTCCACGGGCATACCATAGAGAACGTCATTTTGGAAAAGGAGGCTGTTATTATGCGCGTACGCCTCATTATGCTGATGGTTATCGTTGTTTTTCTAGGCGGATATCAAGCACCATCAGCTTCATCACGGGATGCTTCAGACCCGCCAAGTGAATCGGTATCCAATACTGATTCCGTGGAAGAAGAACAATTAACATTGGGACAGTTACGTCAGAAATATGCCGATACGTTCAAAACTAATGGTCCTTCAACTAAACAGGTTGCGTTAACATTTGATGATGTGCCCGATCCACGGTTTACTCCGCAGGTGTTGGATCTGTTGAAAAAGTATAAAGTCAGAGCTACGTTTTTCATCGTTGGTAGTCGTGCTGAGAAGCACCCCGATTTGGTAAAAAGGATTGTTAAGGAAGGGCACATCGTTGGCAATCACAGCTACAATCATCCGGAGTTCAGTAAGCTGTCGATGAATGCCTTCCGCAAACAAATTTTACATACCGGGGATATCATTCGCCATTTGGCGGGATATACGCCCAAGATGATTCGACCTCCGTATGGAGACATTAATGAAGAACAGCTGCAATGGGCTGCCAGACAACATTATAGTATTGTGAACTGGAACGTTGACTCTCTGGACTGGAAAGGTCTTTCCAAGGAAAAGGTGAAAGATAACATCCTGTCTGCTGTAAAACCTGGCTCCATCGTTCTACAACATGCAGGAGGCGGTGTTGGATCGAATCTGAATGGCACGATTGAGGCTTTGCCTGAAATTATTGAGGAACTGCGTAACCGGGGATATGAACTGGTCACCTTGGACGAAATGCTGGGATTACCGAAGGCGAAAGAATAGAATAACCGTGTTAGGTAATCATGGAAATATTAAAAGGGTGCTGTTCAATCGCAAGTTAGCGACTGGCAGACACCCTGTTTGAATTCAGTTTAAATGAAATTTACGCTCTACTTCAGAATGTACAGCTCGATATCCTGAAAACCAAATGTGCTTACCGACTGTTTGCTACCAGGGATAAAGATATCAATCCGGTGACCCTTGATTGCACCGCCCACATCACGTGCTGTAGCCACAAAAGCCTGTTTTGGCAATCCTGGATGGCTGTGACCCGTTACCAGTACTTTGGTTCCAAGAGGAATGACACTAGGATCTACTGCAATCGTACCCAGTTCAAGGTCATTTCCGAAATAATCGACCGCACCCCATCCTCCATTTTCAGACGGATCTGCAGAGTATGCTGTTGCTTTCACGTTCACAGTTTTACTGTAATCAAATGTTTTACCCCACGCTTGAACCACTTTGTTATCTGTGTTAACGTCCAAGCTTGCTGTCGTAACCGTTTTGGCTTGGGTCTTGCTCTCCGTCGCCGCGGCAGCTACATTGTTTGCCTTACCGGGAATCGTAATTTTCAAACCACCATAAATGTTGTAAGGCGAAATGTCATTGTTTGCTTTAACTAACGTGTTCATTGATACTCCGTATTGTTTCGATAAGGTGTAGAAGGTATCCCCCTCTTTGGCCACATGAACTGAATCGGCGTGAGCCGGAACGGCTTGAATGAGCATTGCTGTTGTCATTAATGCTACTGCTGTTTTGGCTATACGTTTCTTGTTAATCATGGTCTTCCTCCCTCATTGTGCCTGCGAAGTTAGTTGTCGGATTCGGATGAGGAGCCCACCCTATAGGTCCATCATTACATTTGAAACGATATGTACCCCTAATTCACCCCAAGCAGTGTGCTGTAGATCTTCCCCCTGCACTATCTGCATCGTTACATCCCCCGCACTCCCTGTCCGGAAGTTTCGGCAGAGTTCAATATATCACAATTTTGTAACCTGAACTTGTAGTAATTCTTACCAAATGGATTCAACATGTATAAGCACGTGTAAGAATATTGAATAATCTAAAAGTGTTTGGGCCAGGTATCCGCTATATATTTGGTAACAGAATAGTTACTTTTTGAATCCCATATGTAATTATTTTCTACAAAAAAATAGCGTTACCGACTCGAAGTCAGTAACGCTATTTAATCGATTCATTTAGAGTACTTTCGCAAGGAAGTCACGTGTACGTGAATTTTTCGGTGCTCCAAACACCTCATCAGGTGTTCCCTCTTCCACAATAACCCCGCCATCCATGAACAGGATACGGTCTCCCACTTCACGTGCAAACCCCATCTCATGCGTTACGATGACCATGGTCATCCCGCCTTCTGCAAGACGTTTCATGACATCCAGAACTTCGCCGACCATCTCGGGGTCCAGTGCCGATGTAGGCTCGTCAAACAGCATGACATGCGGCTGCATGGCCAGTGCTCTAGCAATGGCGATCCGCTGCTTCTGTCCACCGGACAGCTGATTCGGGAATACATCTTTTTTATCGTACAAGCCCACGGTGTTAAGCAGATCAGCAGCAATTTTTTCCGCTTCCAGCGTGGATTGTTTCTTTACTTTGATCGGAGCGATTGTGATGTTTTGTTCTACCGTTTTGTGTGGGAACAGGTTGAAATGTTGAAACACCATACCCATTTTCTCACGAGTTGCGTTAATGTTGTGCTTCGGATCGGTGATTGACACGCCTTCAAAATCAATCTCTCCCGAGGTAGGTTGTTCCAGCAGGTTCAGACAACGTAAGAATGTACTTTTCCCTGAACCGGAAGGACCGATGACCACGACAACCTCACCTTTGCCAATCGTCACGTTAATGCCCTTAAGCACATCGTTATTTCCATAAGATTTGTGTAATTGTCTAACGTCTATCACTTGCACTCAACTTCCTTTCCAGTCGTCCCAGCAGCTTGGACAAAATGAACGTCATTACAAAGTAGATGGCTGCTGCAATCAAAAATGGACTCAAGCCTTGGTACGTAATGTTTTTGACCACACTTGCCTGATACATAATGTCCACCATACCGATAACGGAGATAATGGAGGATTCTTTGATGATGGTTATGAATTCATTACCGATCGCCGGTAATACAGCTTTGAAGGCTTGCGGTAAAATAATATAACGCATTGCTGCCCCTCTACCCATTCCCAGGGAACGAGCTGCTTCCAACTGACCCCGATCCACACCTTGAATACCTGCACGGAAAATCTCTGCCAGATAAGCACCACTATTAATTGAAAGTGTAATGATACCTGCCTGAAGTGCAGTGAAGTTAATGCCAAAGCTTAGGGAAAAACCATAGTAAATGATCATTAATTGTACCAGCATTGGTGTACCACGGATCACTTCAACGTAAGCAGTACCGATCCACCGCAAAATTGCAGCGTCATGCAAACGGAACAAACAGATGATCAATCCAATAATTACCCCGAAGATAACCCCAAGTGCAGACAATAGAAGTGTGTAGCCTATACCTGTAGCATAGAAACTTTTGTACTGCCAGAATACTTGGAAAATATTTTGTGATTTGTTTGCTTTGTCCGCCATCAAGAGGCTGGCGTCCGTCACCATCTGATTGATTTTATCTTCGCTTTTCAATCGCTCCAGTGTTCCATTTACGGCTGCTAGCAGCTCGGTATTGCCTTTACGAATCCCGATTGCCGCTTCTGCTTGCTCTTCGTCCGGAACAGCAGCAGCAAGTCCAATGATATCGTCCAGATAACCTGCAGCCACGGTATCTTCTACGATTGCCGCGTCAATACGTTTGGTTTGCAGTTGAAGCACGATATCCGAGATTTTATCAAGCGCAGTAAGCTTCGCTCCTGGAATACTCTGTCCGATCGTTTCCTGAATGGAGCCTTTCTGAACGCCAATCTTCGCATTTTCAAGTTCGGTCATGGTTGGATATTTGTCTTTATCCACATTGCGAACCATGATCACTTGTTTTGATTTATAGTAGGTGTCGGAAAAATCGATACTTTTCTTCCGCTCATCCGTCGGCGTCATACCTGAAATCACCAGATCAACACGCCCGCTCTGCAATGAAGGCAGAAGACCGTCGAAGCCCATATCCTCAATCACAAGCTCAGCGCCAAGATCTTTGGCAATCTCTTTGGCGATCTCAATATCAAAACCAACGATTTCATCTTTACCATTAATCACTTTATGGAATTCATATGGTGCAAAATCGGCACTTGTACCGAGCACCAGCTTTTTACTGCTTGAATTATCTGTAGTTCCACTTGCCAATGCCACAGGAACGGCAGTCGTCAGCAGAATAACAAAGGTCAACAGCATCATGGTGTAACGACTTATCAATTTCAACCTTTTTCTCCCCTTACAGTACATTGTATGCTTCTCATGTTGATGACTGAGTCATTATAAAGTACAATGCATGATTATGCAATGCATTTTGAAATTACAAATCTTGACTTGTTTCTGAAAAAATAAAGCAAACATGATATAATCAATGAATTATTTTCATTACGCATAAGGAGTTTACCAATGACATCTAAAAAATCACAAATTCTTACGGTTATTGATCAATATGCTTCCCGTTTTAAAGCCATTTCATCATATATCGGTGCGAATCCCGAACTGGGAAATGAAGAGTATCTCGCTTCTGCCCGTTTGAAAGAAGAACTTCTCTATCATGGTTTCACTGTAGAGGCTCCCATTCTTGGACTGGAGACAGCCTTTATCGGAACGTATTCCGCCGCCAAACCTGGCCCTACCATTGCATTATTGTGCGAATATGACGCCCTGCCGGAGATCGGTCACGCTTGTGGTCACCATCTGATCTGCATGATGAGTCTTGGAGCTGCTGTTGGGCTTAAAGCCATTCTGGATGAAGCAGGTGGAACAATTAAAGTGTTTGGCACACCCGCTGAAGAGACTCGTGGTGCCAAAGTTCCAATGGCGGAAGCAGGCTTATTCGATGACTGCGATGTTGCCCTTATGGCGCATCCATACTATGCCTACGAAAAGTCAGGCAGCTCGCTGGCGATTGATGCTGTTCAATTTGAATTTCATGGTCGATCTTCACATGCTGCCGCAAGTCCGCATGAAGGCATTAATGCTCTGGATGCCGTCATTCAAACGTTCAACGGAATCAATGCATTCCGGCAACAAGTGAAAAGTACCGTTCGGATTCACGGTGTGATCAATAACGGAGGTCAGGCAGCAAACATCATTCCTGACTACGCTTCTGCACAATTTTATGTGCGTGCTGCAACCCGTAAAGAACTGAATATCCTCACTGAACGTGTGATTCAGATCGCTGAAGGTTCTGCGCTGCAGACAGGTTGCAAGCTCGTGACATCCAACTATGAAACGTCCTATGACGAGATGGTCACCAATGAGGCATTCTCAGCGGCATTTAGTCAAAATCTGATGGAACTCGGTATCCCGCAAGAAGAGATTGTGAGTGGTAACGATCATGGCTCCATGGACATCGGTAACGTTTCCCTGAAATGTCCCGCAATTCACCCCTACATCCGTGTAGTGGATGAAGTTCATACCCTGCACTCCATTGCCTTCCGTGATCTTGCACTTCAGGACCGCGCGCTGGATGGCATGATTCTGGGAGCAAAAGCACTTGCTACAACAGCCTACGACATACTCAGTCAGCCAGAACTGCTTCAAACCATCCGAACGGAATTCGAGCAAGCTATTCGCTAAGAATCTAATCAACATGTGATATAGGCACCCTTAACAGACTTGAATTCCAAGCTGTCTCAGGGTGCCTTTTTCTTAATTAGTTGTACGTATATTCAACAAGAAGCTGGAGATGCTGTGAAAGAAACCTTTGAAAACGATGAAAATAATTCATTTTATTACAGTAAATGTGGTTCATTTGCTGGCTAACTTGGTTATTTATTGATATAAGTACGTGTTCAAAAAGACCGGTTTTCATAACTTATCCTATATTGAGGAGGTGCTGTCATGCTGCTCGAAGCCATGTATCATGTTCCTCGTGACAAGTGGGCTTATGCCTATAATTCGTCTACCATACATCTGCGTGTACGAACCAAACGAAATGATGTACAATACGTGACTGCACTGACCGGAGATAAGTACAATTGGAACGGAACGTATAAGGAAATACAACTGGAGAAGGCTGCTGCGGATAGCATATTTGATTATTGGGAGGCTGCCGTCAAGCCACAATTCAAACGTCTCACCTATATATTTCGAATAACCGCCGGTTCGGAAGATGTTTTTCTTGCCGATAACGGAATTCATTATGAGCTCCCCTATCCAACCGGAGGATATTATGAGTTTTCGTATATACATGAAATCGATGTGTTTAAGGTACCTGAATGGGCCAAAGAAGCCGTCTTTTATCAGATCATGACTGAACGGTTTGCTAATGGTGATCCCAAGCTGAATCCTCCAGAAACGCATGAATGGGGTGGCAAACCGGAGTTGGACAATTTTTTTGGTGGAGATCTGCAAGGTGTGCTGGATCATTTGCATGACTTGACCGAACTTGGCGTGAACGCCATTTACTTTACCCCGCTATTCCAAGCCAATTCCTATCACAAATACGACACAATAGACTATAAAAAAGTCGACCCTCATTTTGGTGACAATGCCCTGCTCAAACAATTGACAGAAGAATGCCATCGTCTGGGTATCCGAGTGATGCTTGACGCTGTGTTTAACCATTGCAGTGAAGACTTCCCTCCTTTTCAAGACGTTCTCCAGAATGGAAAAAACTCAAAGTATGCCGGCTGGTTCCACATCAATGAATATCCGGTTCAGATCAAAGACGGTATCCCTACCTACGATACATTTGGTTTCTATGGCAACATGCCCAAGTTCAATACAGCCAACCCAGAGGTTAAAGCATATCTACTTGATGTAGCAGAGTACTGGATTAAGGAAATCAAGCTAGATGGCTGGCGTCTGGATGTAGCCAATGAAGTGGACAACCATTTCTGGCGTGATTTTCGCAAGGTTGTTAAGGCGGCGAATCCGGAAGCCTATATTGTTGGTGAAGTATGGAGCGACTCGTTGACCTGGCTTATGGGTGATCAATTCGATTCCGTCATGAATTACCCATTTGCCGACAAAGTGCTTCAGTTCTTCTGTGGTTCAATGGATGGTTATAACTTTGCCAATGAGATGGGTTCACTTATTATGCGCTATCCACAACAAACCAACGAAGTCATCTTCAATATGCTGTGCAGCCATGATACCCCACGACTGTTGACCCGGTTAGGAGAAGACAAACGCCGTTTAAAGTTGTCGGTTGTATTTCTTTTCACCTATATCGGTACACCCTGTATTTTCTACGGCGATGAGGTGGGAATTAGTGGTGATGCTGATCCAGATTGTCGAAAATGTATGGAATGGGACCCCGCCAAGCAAGACAGAGAACTGTATGATTTCTATCGTCTGATGATTGATTTACGTAAAAGCAATGAAGCCCTGCGTAAAGGACGCTTCCGTTTCCTTAAGGCGGATCACCATGATCCCTGTATTGTGTACGAGCGTGTGGATGACAACCTTCACTTTACCGTATGGATGAATAATACACCTCAAGATCGAACGCTTTCTCATCCCATGGAAACGAAAGACTGGAAGGATGCATTAACCGAAGAGCCTGTATTTCCAACCGATGGAATGATGAATATTAAACTTGACCCGTATGGGTACCGCATTTTGTATAGACAGCTTGATCAGACAAACATCCAACACTATTGAAGTTTATATTCAAACAGTCATATAAAAAAAGAGAAAACACTACCACTGTCTCAGATGTTGACTTTCATTCTGAACTTTGGAAGTGTTTTTGTTTATTAGTTTAAAAAAAGCCACAGCATGATATGCTGCGACTCATTCAGGATTACATCAGTTTACAGGCTCATGTGTGATCCGGCGATATATGTCCATATATTCTTCAGCTGAGACGTTCCAACTGTATTCCCCGCTCATTGCATTTTTCACAATCTTCTTCCAATGTTCTGGCTGTTTGTAGATTTCCTCGGCACGTCGAATGGTATTCATCATGTCATGTGCATTAAAGCTAGTGAATGAGAATCCATTCCCTTCTCCAGTATACTCATTGTATGCCTGCACAGTATCATTCAGCCCCCCTGTTTCCCTTACCAGAGGCACACTCCCATACCGCAGAGCCAGTAACTGACTAATACCACATGGTTCGAACCTCGATGGCATCAGGAAGATATCACTCCCTGCATAGAAGCGGCGGGATAACCCATCGTTAAACGTGATCTGGGCAGACATTTTGAGCGGATAACGATTAGCGGCTTCACGGAACCAGTGTTCATACGTTGGCTCTCCTGTTCCCAGTACAGCGAATTGAATGTCATCATAGTACAACAATTCATCCAGGATACGGCAGACCAGATCAAGCCCCTTTGAGTCCACGAGCCTTGTCACCATCACCATGAGAGGTACATCGGGACGAACTGGAAGTCCAAGTTCCTTTTGCAGCTCAATTTTGTTCTCCGTTTTCTTGGACAGACTTGTTCTGTATTTTACTGGAATTTTAGTATCCGTTGCCGGGTTGTAGCTCTTGGTATCAATCCCGTTCACAATCCCGCTGAAACGATCTCCAAGTGAGTTTAGCAGTCCGTCCAATCCGTATCCATAATAAGAGGTTTGCACCTCCTGAGCATATGTTGGGCTCACAGTTGTCACATGGTCAGCATACACAATTCCTGCTTTCAGGAAATTGACATTACCATAATATTCGGCTCCATCTACGGTGAAATATCGATCGTCCAACTCAAGGATTTCACTGAATAACTCATGCGGGAATACCCCTTGGTACAACAAGTTATGTATGGTGAATACCGTACGAATATCACTGTAGAATGAATCATGTTTGTAATGGGCTTCAAGTACCAAAGGAATCATTCCTGCATGCCAGTCATGACTGTGCAGCACGTCAGGTTTGAACTCAATCTGTGGCAACACTTCGAGAACTGCACGGTTGAAGAAGGCGAAACGCTCGCCGTCATCCATATACCCGTACACTCCATCACGACCAAAATAATACTCATTATCCACAAAATAAACTGGAATTCCATCATAAACCAGCATTTCTATCCCACAATAAGGTCTGCGCCAACCAAGAGGCACATCAGTTGTGATGACTGGTTGCAATGCCTCTTTATATTCATCAGGAATCCCTTTGTATTTAGGCATAATCACCCGCACGTCTGCCCCGTTCTTCTTTAATGCGAAAGGGAGTGCACCGATTACGTCAGCAAGGCCACCTGTTTTGATAAATGGATGTACTTCAGCAGCAGCAAATAAAATATTCATGCCTTTGTCCTCCTCTTCGGCTTTAGCGTGTTGTTTTCTTTCTTATTTTTCGTTGTTGAACTGACGGAAGTAATACTCGCAGGCGATTCATCCGTTTTCCGACGCGTGTTCTTTTTTAGAATCACAATGCTCAGCGGAGGCAAAACTAATTCAAGACTATGCGGATGCCCATGAAAAGGAATCTTTTCGGTAGGCAGTTGCATATCATTAGTAATGCCTGAACCGCCGTAGACGGAATGGTCACTGTTCAGAACTTCGGTATACATACCGGGACGCATGACACCAATCCGGTAACGCTCCCGCTTGACCGGCTGAAAGTTTATGAGCACAAGGAGTGTATCCGCAGGTTTTTTTCCTTTGCGTACATATGAAATGACACTCTGGTCCTGATCATCCGGAGTGATCCATTCATAACCGTCCAAGGAATGATCAAGCTCCCACAAAGCTTTTTCGCTCAAGTACAGGTTAGACAGCTCACGCTCAAACTGATGTAAATTGCGGTGACTGTCATAATCCAGCAAGAACCAGTCCAGTTGATCCTCATCTTTCCATTCAATGAACTGGCCGAATTCTCCACCCATAAACAACAGCTTTTTCCCTGGGAAAGTCATAAAATAGCCCAGAAAAGCACGCATGCCAGCAAATTTCTGCTCATAGGTTCCTGGCATCTTGTCGAGGAGCGACTTTTTGCCATGAACAACCTCGTCATGAGACAGAGGAAGCACATAATTTTCAGCAAAGGAGTATACGACCGGGAAAGTCAGCAAATGATGTTTGGAAGGACGTTCATGAAAATCAGATTCCATGTAATCAAGCGTGTCATTCATCCAGCCCATGTTCCATTTGTAGTTAAAGCCCAGACCACCTTCATGTACTGGTAAAGTCACCATTGGCCATGCACTTGATTCTTCAGCCATCATCAATGCATAAGGGAAATACTTAAACACCGTCTCATTTAGCTGCTGTAAGAAAGCTACAGCCTCTTTGTTTTCAAGACCACCTTCATCATTGGTACGATATTGTCCTGGCTGCTTCTCAAAATCAAGCCGAAGCATACTCGTAACTGCATCAACACGGAGTCCGTCAAAATGATACATCTCCATCCAATATAATGCATTGGAGATCAGAAATGAACGAATTTCAGGTTTCGAGTAGTCAAAGCTGAGTGTCCCCCAACCCGGCTTCTCCGCTAACATCGGATCTGCATACTCATACAAAGGCGTACCATCAAACATACGCAGCCCATGAGCGTCTTTGGCAAAATGTGCAGGAACCCAATCCAGCAATACGCCAATCCCAGCCTGATGTAATGTATCCACCAGGTACATCAGATCTTTCGGATGCCCATAACGACTGGTTGGCGCGTAAAATCCTGTGTTTTGGTATCCCCACGAAAGGTCGTATGGATGTTCACTGAGGGGCATCATTTCAACATGTGTATATTTCATTTCTAATAAGTAAGGAACAAGTAAATCAGCCATCTCGCGATAATTATAGAGGCTTCCGTCTTCTTTTCGCCTCCAGGTTCCCATATGCATTTCGTAAATATGTAGAGGTTTGTTATACATGGCGCGTTGTTTGCGTCTCCAGGCTCCATCATTCCATTTATACCCTTCGATTGAACTGGTGACAGAAGCTGTCTGAGGTCGAACCTCTGCTTGAAACGCGTATGGGTCCGCTTTGAGCAATTCTGTGCCATCTTCCGTTAGTATTCGGAACTTGTATAAAGTTCCTTCACTGATTTCCGGAAAAAAACGACTCCAAAATCCTGATTCGGGTATCTTATATAAAGGTTCCTTTTCGCCTTTCCATTCATTGCGGTCCAGAGCCAGTCCTACTTCTGCGGCATTTGGTGCCCATACGGTAAAGCGATACCCTTGAAGGCCATCGCAAGTCTCAGGCTGCGCGCCCAACATTCGATAACTGTGATGAAGGTTTCCTTCATGAAATAAATAAATATGCTCCGGCAAAATATCCGGATGTGCTAACGGTTGAATGGCCAAGAGATCACCTTCTTCTCAAGAAAATAGATATAACAGTTACCATTACCCCATTCTAGCCAAGTTGAAAAGAAAAATGCGGTGCTTTAGAAAATGTTGTATTTTTTCTGAATTTTTACAGCAACAATAGTTTCAATTGCTCTACTTTGCGTTAATGATGTACTACAATGCACAATATTTTGGGAGGGAAACGATTATGTTTAATAAAGATTGCATCGCTATGCTGTTGGCGGGAGGAGAAGGGAAGCGATTAGCCCCTTTAACCTCGAGTATCGCAAAACCCGCTGTACCGTTTGGCGGGCACTACCGGATCATCGATTTTCCTCTCAGTAACTGCGTAAACTCAGGGATCGATACTGTAGGAGTATTGACGCAGTACCAAGCGGAATCGTTACATGATCATATTGGTGGAGGAGAACCATGGGGACATGGCAACTCAAATGAGGCAGGAATTTCCTTACTTCCATCTTATCATACAGGAAATGACGAATACTTGGGAACGGCGGATGCTATTTATAAAAATATTGACTATATTGATCAACAAAACCCCGAAAATGTTCTAATTTTGTCGGGTGACCATATTTATCATATGAATTATCGTGATATGTTGGAGGCTCATCAGGCCAATAATGCCGCAGCAACGATTTCAGTTATGGAAGTTCCTTGGGACGAAGCACATCGTTTTGGCATTATGGCTGCCGATGCTGATCTGCGTGTAACAGAATTTGCCGAGAAGCCGGCTGAACCAAAAAGTAATCTGGCTTCAATGGGCATTTACATGTTCAAATGGGAGTACTTGAAGCGCCATCTATTGGAAGATGCTGCTAACCCTGAGTCCAGCCATGACTTCGGTAAAGATGTTATTCCACAGATGTTGAACGAAAACAATCCCCTTTTTGTCTATAACTTTAATGGGTATTGGAAAGATGTCGGTACAGTTAAGAGTCTGTGGGATGCCCATATGGACCTGCTCTACAACGATGAGAACTGGAGTCTGCAAAAAGAAAACTGGCCGATGTTTACTCGCGGCTGGCGTTCCAAGCCAAGTGCTTACAAAGCCAGAAATGCGAAGATCGAACAGTTAGCTTCCATGATTCATGACTCTTGTGCCATCGAAGGTCGTGCAGAACGTTCCGTTATCTTCTGCGGCGCTGAAGTAGGTAAAGGCTCTGAGGTTAAAGACAGTGTCGTTATGCCTAACGCACGTATAGGCCGTGGGGTTCACATCGAACGCGCCATCATCGGTGAAGGTGCAATTATCAAAGACGGTGCAATTGTGAAGGGTACAGCGGATGAAATTGTTGTCGTTGGACCTAACGAGGTCGTCTCTGCCAAACCGGCTGTCCGTACGCAACCCGTTCGTATGTTGAAAGAAGTATATGAGAAAAGTGGGCGCTTGCGCGCTGGTGAACTTTCTTCCTAATGAAATAAACATTATACAAAAAGGCGAGCCTTGTATGGCTCGCCTTTTTGATATTGATATGAATATTGTGAAGCAGACCTGGTCGGTGATCGCAAATGGATTCAAGCTTAAGACTTTTCCTGATCCAATTTTACATCACTTGCTGCTCGTTCTTGAGGCAATGCATGATCACCAGACTGCGTTACAGATTCTTCTGTACCCGTCTCATCAGCCACAGCCGGTAACGTCACCGTAACGATTGTACCCGATCCAAGTTCACTCTGCATCGTAATTGTTCCCTCATGCAGTTCAACCAGTTCTTGCGTAATCGCAAGTCCCAGTCCCGTTCCCCCATTTTGATGATTGACCTGGAAGAAGCGATCCCGTACTTTGATCAGGTGTTCTTCACTAATTCCGATACCGGTGTCTTGAACCGCTGCAATAATCTGACCATTCTCTTCTTTAACAGACAAGAAAATCCAGGAATTCTCATGTGAAAATTTGATCGCATTATCTACAATGTTTAAAAAGACTTGTTTCAGTCGATTGCCGTCTCCATGGACATTATAAGCTCGAGTCTCGTCTGTTTCCAGCTTCAGATGAACCTGTTTTTGTTCCGCTTTGGCCCAGACATTCAACATCGTTTCCTGCACAATCTCACGTATGTTGACCGTTCCTTTAACCAGCTTCATCTGATTCTGCTGCAATTTGGAGAAATCCAGCATCTCTTCGACCAGTCCAATCAATCGTTCGGTTTCTTTGGAAATGATACCCATGCCGATACGGGTTTCTTCCGGATCATAACCGCCTGAGTCCAGTGTCTCGCTCCAGCCCTTGATACTGGTCAGCGGTGTTCTTAATTCATGGGAGATCGACGAGATAAAATCATCCTTGATCTGATTGCTGCGCACAATCTCATGTGCCATGAAATTAAGTGTTGATGCCAATTCGCCCAGTTCGTGCTTGTAATTCCCCTTTACCCTGACATCCAGCCGTCCTCTGGCCATTTGGGCAGAGACTGCGGTGATGTTGTTGATTGGACGTACAATGGAATTCGCCATCCCAATACTAATGATCAAAACAAGAGTAAGCACAGCAGCACCTACAGCAGCAGCTAGCAGCCCCATTACTAGCAATTTAGAGTTGACTAGATCAAGGGATGTCAAATATCTTACAACGTAAGTATTCTCGCCTCCTAGATCAAGTTTATGAGCAACAGCCATCACTTGTTCTCCAGTAATAGGTTGTCTCCCGACCCAACGACCTATATTTCCATTCATCGCCTGTGATATATCACTGGTCTGAAGAACAGCATGTTCTGACTCGAATGCCGTGGAACTTGCCAATACTCTTCCGTTCAAATCAAGAATTTGCAACTCAGTATTATCAAGTTGAAGATTCACAAGCAAATAAGATAGATTATTGCCATCTTCTGCTCCATTCACAAGTGACAAAGGTTCTTTAAAATCATTCGTCATCGTAATCCGCTGATTTATAGTGTTATAAATGCTCTCATAGTAGTATCTTTGCACTGCAAGCATAAATATAAATTCAACCAGCAACAGAGCCAGAAAAACTACGATAAAGTAGTGTAAAACGATCTGTCGCGTAATGCCTTTTTTAATCATTGCTCCCGGCCCTTCCATTTGTACCCGTGACCCCATACAGTCTGCAGGTATTCGGGCTCGGAAGGATTGTTCTCAATTTTTTGACGCAAACGACGAATGTTAACATCCACAATTTTGGGATCACCCATGTACTCTTTTCCCCATACATGATCTAACAATACATCGCGGCTGAGCGGTGTATTCTCTTTTTCCAGGAAAAACTGAATCAGGGAAAACTCCGTTGGAGTCAGCTCAATGGCTTCATTCTGTTTCTTAAATTGCTTCGAAATGAGGTCCAGCGAAAATGGTCCGGACTGGAACGTAACCTTCGCCGCAGTTTCCCGATGCACGTTCACACGGCGTAATAACGACTGAATACGTGCAATCAACTCTGTTGGGCTGAAAGGCTTGCTTACGTGATCATCTGCACCAACAGAGAGTGCGTACACTTTATCCTGTTCCTGAACTTTCGCGGTCAAAAAGATGATGCCCAGACGTTCATTCGTTTCACGGATCCGTCGACACACCTCGAATCCATCAATACCTGGTACCATGACATCCAGCAGAGCCAGATCAATATCAGGTACCGTTTGCAGTATCCTTAGCGCTTCATGCCCATCTCCAGCTTCAAGCACTTCAAAACCGTTCCTTTTCAAATTGATTACAATAAAACTGCGGATGGATTCCTCATCCTCAAGAATAAGTACTTTACTCATTAAGTTCTTCCTTTCTATTTGTCTGCGATAAATTCTCTAGCAGTCCAGGATTTGTGTCGAGTTGGGAACCACGTGAAGCAATAATATGATCATTGTTCCGTGTGATTTCTTTCCAGCTATTCCCCTTCTCCTGTTCCCACTGTGAAAGTGTGAAATATTTAATTTCACCAACCGTTTCATCGCTGTCAATCTTTTTAAAACGAATATACTTTTCTTTTTCCGATTTAGTATCAATAGTTATTTTTCCATACCAATTCGCTTTGAGGTTTAGATGGAATGAATTTGCATCGTCTCGATACTGAAAAGAGACGAATTTCTTGCCGTCTTTTCCATCCCATTGGTAAAACGTATAGAACCACATTCGCTCATCAAAAACATAATGCTCCCATCCCTTAGGTGTTTCTTTTAATCCAAACTCAATAATATCATCATTGTTAACATCACTACTTAAAATTTTGTCATCTCTATACGTTTGATCGGGTGATTTAAAAGCATTTATCAATTTATCGTCTTTTACATACACGATCTGCGAAAAAGTACTTCGATCGTCTAACTCAGCGTCCAATACAATTCCCATTTTGTTCTCAGCGATCTGTCCGCCAAGTGCACTATATATTTCCTTAACCGTATAGTCAGTCTGCATACGATCCACTTCTTTAAAACTACCTTCATTAAATTGATACAAGGCAACTGTAGCAAAACCACTCGTATTTAAAGTCACTATTACAAAATCACTTTCTTTATCCCCATTTAAATCCAGCGCGTTTCCTTGAATGTCATCAATAATAAATTGATTGTAGGGGACACCACCCATTACCTGTTCAAGGGCGCCTCCTTTATAGGAGTATGCCATTAAGGCTTTTTGCGCTTCAACACTTACCCCCAGAACAATATCCGGATTTCCGTCATTTGTAATATCCAATAATTTAAACGATTGCAAGCTATTACCCGGAACATCAAATGTAAGTTTTTTCACCCATGTATCACCCTGTTCCTCTAAAAGCATTCCATGAATTCGTACATTCTCATTAGGGGTTTCATAGAAAACAATAGCCTCACGAGTACCATCACCATTCAAATCAGCAACACGAATCATGCTTGTATTATTCAGATCTTTAGGCCTGATTAGCTTACTCTCCGGTGGTTGTTCCTTCTGTACAATCGTATATAATTTCTCCTTATCCATGGACATCATAGGTTGCTTCATCAGAAGCTTGGGGTCACTTATGACTGTGCATCCGCTCAGAACAGAACCAAGCATAATTGCCATAGTTCCTGCTGCAATGAAGCGTCCCCACCGTGAATTAAACAATCTCATCACTCTTTTCAATAGTTTAAATCTGGTTTTTTTCTTGCTGCGTCAGTCTCCGCCCACGAATATCAAAAGCAATCTTGCCTTCTGCCAATCCCCAGATCCGCGTGGCATGTTTCTCAGCAAGCTCAATAGGTAGTACTGCAATGACTGTAGCACGTTCTTCTTCACATAATTTGCGCAACGTTTCCAGCACCGAATCTGCCGTGTGAGGGTCAAGACCAATCACAGGTTCGTCGGCCAGAACCACTTTGGCACCATGAGCAAGTGCTCTTGCAATGGCAACACGCTGCTTCTCGCCACCACTAAGCTTTTCTGCGATTTGATGTGCCTTATCGAGTAATCCCAATCCTTCGAGATAATCCATAGCACCCATATAATCATCGGAACGTACCATACCGGTCACCATTCTCCATACGGGAGTCTGACCCGATCGCCCGATTAATACATTTTTAAGAGCTGTACGTCTGGGGAATAACTCAGGATTCTGCTCCAAGTATGCCCATTCCCGTTTGATTTTCCGTTTTCCGGACCAGCCTTCTTTCAAGATCTCGGCACCATCCACCGTGAATCGGCCAGAATCCCATTTTTCCATCATGGCCAAACATTTAAGCAACATGCTCTTACCGCTGCCGCTTGAACCAACGACAGCAATCATCTCACCTTGTTGCATATCAAATCGAATATCCCGCAGAACGGGAACGCGGTCCACGCCAACGGATTTACTCAAGTTCTCTACTCTGATCATCGCGATGTCTCCTCTTGTCCATGTTTTTCCCTACCACTAGTGTACTCGGAAATGGACATCAATTTCCATGCGAACACCAGCTTCTATTTTAACACAGATTCGAACTCAGGTTTACGACGAAATAATATACCTGCCACACCAAAAAGAAGGTACATGATTCCAAGCAGTGTGAACATACTTCCGGGTGAGATCCAGTTGATCATCTGACCACCCAGATTCGGTCCGATAATGCTTCCAATCGTGAAATGAAAGGATGCCACCACGTTGGCTGCGGGCAGCAACACTTTAGGCAAAATGTCTGCGGCATAGGCCAAGCCCAATGAGAAAAAGGAACCGACCAGACCACCTGCGATCGTTAACAATACAAGTGTCCACCAGAAGTGCGTACCTGCAACAGGAACCAGCATGAATACAATCCCCCCACTGATGCCCGCAAACATCAATATCTTCTTACGCCCATATCGGTCACTCAACATTCCGAGGGGCAATTGAAGGAACAAACCTCCAATACCGATAAATGGAAGCAACGATGAAATCTGATTGGTATCGAATCCAATCCGAAGGCCGTACACGGGGAAGTTGCTATTCATACCGGCCTCCATATATCCGTATAAGAGTGCTGGTAAAAGTGCATACCAGGCCCATGCCAGACTGCGACGGAAGCGACGTTCCGGCAGTTGGCCATGCTCTGCTTTTTCCGGTTTCGTATCCGGAAGCTTCATTAATACTAGGATAAGTACTGCTGCAATACAGATGAACAAGACCCAGAAAGGGACAGCATCACCGAAGCCAAGCAGCTTTATTCCGAGAGGACCAATACTGAATCCGAGACCGTAGGACATGCCATATAACGATATGTAACGTCCACGCTTTTCAGGTGCAGTAACAAGCAGCACCCAGAGCTGGGCCGCATAATGTAGTGCGCTATCTCCTATTCCAACGACCAGACGTAAAATGAACCATATTTTAATATCCGGTAAATAAGGAAACAGGATCAAAGGAACCATGACCAATAACAGGCCGCCTACAATCAGCTTTTTGAACCCCAATGCACCCAGTAGTCGCTCCGCAACTAACGTCATGGCAAATGAACCAACATACAAGGCGGCAGCGTTTAATCCGTTTAAACCTGGTGAAACCCCTTTTTGCTCCAAAAAAATCGAAAGCACAGGAAGCAAAAGCCCCTGACTTATGCCCGCCACCACAATAACCGTAATCAGAATCAGATAATTGGCTGTCGAGTGTGATCGTTTGGGACGAGTAATCGATGACACGAATTCATTCCTCCTGCAAGCACACAAAGAAAAATCGCCATCGCTGACGACTTTCGTATGTTATACATATGGTTTTAAACTGCTATTCATGGACCAGGGCTTTGCCCCGGACTTGAACATTATAGTGGACAACGCCCTGCAAAACAAGCCATAATAGTAGTTAAGTCGCTGCGTACATTTAGATGTGACGGGAGGATTCTGCAACATTATGGCTTATCATGTGAAAATTGATGTTTCACCGATATATGAAATGCTTAACAGCTTTCTGGTTTATGTCACGAAAAAATGGATTCAGCATCTGGATATTGGTCCTGAATGGATTCTGGAAGTGGAAGGCAAACTAAGTTCCAATGTACGAGCTGCGCTCGCACCTGCTGCCACTTGGCCTTTTGATGATTTTGATGTTTTGTTTGCATGGGCAGCATATCAAAATGATACATCAGAGAATCGTGATTTCCTGGACATGCTTGCCGGAATGACAGCGAAAGACCTATATGCACGTGTGTCTCCTCTTCTGCCCGCACTTACAATAGAAGAATCTACACGCATTCGGAACAGTTATGTCCCATTATTGCGACTATGGGATGAACACTACTGCCAGAATATGAGCGAAGATCAGCGTGTATGGCTGGAAGAAGATGCCGAGGAAAAACGCATTTTGCTTGATAAAATGGGCTCTGAACTGCTTATTGAATATGCTACAGCGGGCGTTCTTGTTGAACCGATGCCTGGACTGAACGAAGTTATCCTGTTTCCAACGGTGCACAATCGCCCTATTAATATGTACTGCTTCTATGAGGGAATGATGATTATGCAGTATCCGGTAGATGCACCTGAAGAAAATGAAGATCAGCCGCCAACATGCCTTTTACGATTCACCCATGCACTGGCTGATCCCGAAAGACTTCGCCTGCTTCGTTACGTATCGGATGAACCCAAGTCTCTCGCTGAGATGTGTGAAGAATTGGGCAAAGACGAAGATACGGTCAAAGATCAGGTGATGGCGCTGCGCATCGCAGGTCTGCTGCGAACTCATCTGCTCGGAAGCAACCGTAAAGAGAAATACAGTATTCGCCCAGATGGCGTATCTGAATTGAATATGTTTCTGGAATCTTACATTCGCATATAATTCATTTGACCCAATGTGGAGTTGCTGGCTACAAGGAGTGAGTTAGATCATGAAATTAATGAAACAACATATTTTGTTTGACCTTGATGATACACTCGTATACTGCAATAAATATTTCAACCTGATTTTGGGAGAATTCTTTGAGAATATGCAGGAGTGGTTTGATGGACATTCTTTGACAACGCAAGAGATCCGTGAGAAACAGCTGGAGATCGATGTAACCGGAGTGGACAAGCTTGGCTTTGCAAGTCACCATTTCCCGCAATCCCTGATTGATACCTATCGTTACTTTTCTGGGAAGTTTGCCAGATCAACTTCTCCCAGAGAAGAATCTTATCTGAGCAAATTGGGTATGAGCGTGTACGAACAGGAAGTTGAACCCTATCCTCATATGGTTGAAACGCTTGAGAACCTCAAAGGCGCAGGACATTCCCTCTACTTATATACCGGCGGCGAAACTGTGATCCAGCAGCGTAAGATTGATCAGATGAAACTCTCGGCGTATTTTGATGATCGGATCTATATCCGACAACACAAAAACATAGAGGCACTGGAAGGCATTCTGTCTAACGGTCCGTTTGATCGTCGTGCGACATGGATGATTGGCAACTCACTGCGGACAGACATTATGCCCGCGGTAAAAGCCGGAATACACAGCATATATATCAAACAACCAAATGAATGGCAATACAACATCGTAGAACTTCAACCCAATCCGGAAACATCGATGTATACCATCACTGCACTGGAAGAGGTACCCAAAGTCATACACGAAAATATACAACAGCAGCAACAAAAAAGGACCCTTGGATAAGGGTCCTTTTACTTTATCATGACTAACATCAAGCATCCTGTTTCTCACCAGATAACTTGCCTGTTACCACGTCTTGCAAAATAATACGTGCCTTCACGGTACTCCCGTCTTTTCGTTTGAACGATAGGACCTGGGTACTCCCCTTCTCAATCAGCGATTTTAACATCGTACTGGTGATTTTCTTGCCCGCATACTCTTTCCATACCACAAACGAACAGCCTTCCTTGAAACGTGAGCATCCATAACCCTTCTTGCCCTCTATAATCTGACCTGTACAGCCGGGAGAAGGACAAGGTGCCAGTAACTCTCTCACTCCGGTTGGGCTCGCAGTGGAAGATGGCGCCTTGTTGGTGGTGCTTTTCGCACTGCCGGCTCTCGATGAAGATGCCGAAGTCTGACGGGACGTTTTTACAGTTGAACCGCCACTAGCTGTCTTGGCTGATGTCCTTGTATTACCTGCCTGGGTTCTGGCTCCCTTGCCTTTCCCCCTGCCTGCACGCGAATCTTCTCCAAAAGCATCTGCCGGCGCCGGAGCTTGCACACGCACTTTCTCAATGATGGACAACGTAAATTTCTTAACGTTCTCCATGAACTTGTCCTGCCCCGCCTCACCTTTGGAAATCTGATATAATCTTCTTTCCCATTGGCCTGTCATCTCGGGTGAGGTTAACAGATCTACGCCTGCTCGGCGAATCAATTCGATAGCCGTTCTTCCTTTGAGCGTTAACTGCATTTTTTTCCCCTGCATCGTAATGTAACCTACGTTTTTGAGGCGCTCAATTGTAGCAGCACGTGTAGCCGGAGTACCCAAACCACTGTCTTTCATCGCATCTCGCAGCTCTTCATTCTCGATCTGTTTGCCTGCACTTTCCATCGCTTTTAGCAATGTTCCCTCGGTATAACTTTTGGGAGGCTGGGTCGCCTTCTCTTTGAACTCACTCTTTGTACATTGAACAGGCAATTCAGGTTGTACGCTAAATGCCTTGTCCGTCCACTCTTCAGCTTCCTCTTCTTCATTGCCGTTTTTCTTGGTCTTCTTCTTGCCTGCCCCGCCCTGTTCCTGATCTCCGGAACCGAGAACCACTTTCCATCCGAGGGACAGCAGCTCTTTGACAGATGTCTTAAACTGATGTTTCTCCACTTCGGTGAGCACGGTATGTTGCTTATACTCCGCTGGAGGATAAAAGTGAGACAAGAAACGTCTTACTATCAAATCATAGATGTTCTGTTCATCCTTGGATAAGGTACCTGGTCGCTTCAAAGTAGGTAAGATTGCATGGTGATCTTCAACCCTGCTCGGATTACATACCCCTTTATTATTCTTATGAACAAGCTCTGGTTTAGCCCCTTGCGCAAGCTCACTATAGGCACCATTTTTAAGCAGGTTTAGCGTTTTGTGCATACCTTCAATATTCTGTTCCGTAACATAGTTGGAGTTCGTCCGCGGATACGAAATTACCTTGTGTTTTTCATACAAGGCCTGCGCGATATCCAGTGTTTTTTTGGCACCATATCCGAATTTGGCATTGGCTTCACGCTGTAAAAGGGTCAGGTCATACAAACGATACGGATACTCCTTCGTCTGCTTCGCTTCATATTTGGTAATCTGCCCTCTCTTGCCCTTCACACTCGTTGCAATGGCCTCTGCTGCCTCCGCATCTGTCAACTTATCTCCTTGACGCAGTCCCCGGTACTCGACACCTTCCTGCCGAAACCAGGCGGCCACTTCATAAAAGGTCTGCGACTGGAACGCTTCAATCTCTATTTCCCGATCGTAGATTAGCGCAAGTACCGGCGTCTGCACACGGCCTACAGACAACAATGCATTATGACGGGTTGTAAATGCCCGTGAGGCATTCATACCAATCAGCCAATCGGCTTCACTTCTGGCGCGAGCAGCATGGGTCAAATTTTCAAATTCAGAGGCATCCTTCAGCCCATCAAAACCACGTCTAATGCTCTCTGCTGTCAAATCCGATATCCATAAACGCTTTACAGGCTGACGCAGCTTCAATTGCTGTTGTATAAGAGCGAAGATGTACTGCCCTTCTCTCCCTGCATCGCAAGCATTAACGATCGCTGAAGCCCGTTTCGCCAGTTCTCCAATCATTTTGAGCTGATCTTTCGTTCTCGGATTGGGTACAATCTTGAACTGATCGGGTATGATCGGCAGATCCGCTATATTCCAACGCTTGTACTTCGTATCATAGGCATCCGGTTCAGCCAGTCCAAGCAAATGCCCTATCGCCCATGTGATGATGTAATGCTCACCCTCCAGATAGGTGCGATTGTTCTTGGCCTTTGGTTCTATGACGGCGGCAATGGTTCGACCCATGTCGGGTTTTTCCGCTATAACCAGTGTCTTCATCCGTCCATCTCTCCTCCTTCACCGTCCGCATGACGGCAAAAAGGGGCCTTCCGCCGACGGAAGCCCCTTGCTTCTGATACATATTATATCAGATTTTGGATTCGGGAGCACCCTCCCAGAATGAATTAAACTGCAGCCTGTTCTTTCAGTACATGTTTTTGTCTGCACTCTTTGCATACACCTTGGAAATCCAGACGATGATCCGTGACAGCAAAGCCATACTGACGCTCTATCTGTTGTTCCAAACGAAGCAGACCATCTTCCATGATCTCTTCTACTTTCCCACATTCGGTACAGATCAAGTGATGGTGATGATGAGAACCATCTGTACTTCGCAGATCGAAGCGCGCAGCACCATCGCCAAAGTTAATCTTTTCAACGACTTGAAGATCACTCAGCAGTTCGAGAGTTCGGTATACCGTAGCCAATCCGATCTCAGGGAACTGCTCTTTAACCAAGAGGAAAACTTCCTCTGCACTAAAATGATCCTTTTCATGTTCAAGCAACACACGTACAGTAACTTCCCGTTGTTGTGTTAACTTATATCCTTTTTCAACCAATTGATTTTTAATGTGAAATATCTGTTCTGAAATGGACTTGTCCCGGTTACTTGCCATAGCAGGTCGCACCTCCGGTTTATATTCATTGAAATTTACTTTTATCGTACGGATTCGTGGTTTCATTCAATCCTTATTTATAATTATTATAATATAATAATAAATCTTTATCACGTAAAAAGCAATGCTATTGCTCACACTTATATGAAATATGTAGTCAAATTGGTTAAAATAACAGCAAACAACCCTCGCTGATCGCGAAGGTTGTCATTAATACTCGTTCTATACTTTTTACACCAGAACCGAAGCACCCATCAAGTATTTGTCCACTTCACGAGCAGCCTCACGGCCTTCATTAATTGCCCATACAACCAAGCTTTGGCCACGACGCATGTCACCTGCTGCGAATACTTTATCCACATTGGTGTTGTATTTGCCGTAACGTGCCTTAACGTTAGTACGACGATCTGTTGCAAGACCCAGTTGCTCTACCAACGTTTGTTCCGGTCCATCAAAACCAATGGCAATCATGGCCATCTGAGCCGGGAATACACGCTCTGTACCAGGAATCGGCTGATAAATCTTGCGACCAGTTTCATCCACAATACGCTCGATCTGTACTGTATGCAATTCTTTGAGGTTCCCCTCATCGTCTCCAACAAATTTCGTTGTCATGATGGAGAATTCACGCGGATCTTGACCAAACAACGCTTTGGCTTCCTCTTGTGCATAATCAAGTGTGTATACGTTCGGGAATTGTGGCCAAGGGTTGTTAATGCGATCACGTTCCATAGGTGCTTGCGTATGCGTACCAAATTGAGTGATCGTACGACAACCATGACGCAGCGATGTAGCTACACAGTCAGATCCTGTATCACCGCCACCAATGACGATAATATCTTTGTCCTTAGCGGACAGATATTGACCATCTTCCAGATTGGAGTCCAGATAGCTCTTGATACTGCCATTCAGGAAATCCATGGCGTAATGAACGCCTTTCAAGTCGCTGCCTTCAATATTGAATTCACGCGGCTTCGTTGCACCACCGCACAATACAACAGCGTCATATTCATCCACCAGTTGTTGTGCTGCAATATCTTTACCGATCTCGGTGTTTGTAATGAATTGGATCCCTTCTGCTTCAAGCAGATCAACACGACGTTGAACGACCTTTTTATCCAATTTCATCGTTGGGATACCGTACATCAGCAATCCGCCGACACGGTCCGAACGCTCATATACGGTTACCAAATGTCCCGCTTTATTCAACTGAGCCGCAGTTGCCAAGCCAGCTGGACCTGAGCCTACCACAGCTACACGTTTACCTGTACGTTTTTCAGGAGGCTCCGGAACGACCCATCCTTCTTCGAAACCTTTTTCAATAATTGCTTCTTCAATCGTTTTGATGGTTACAGGCTGACCGATTAAGCCAACTGTACAAGATCCTTCACAAGGAGCTGGACAGATGCGACCTGTAAATTCCGGGAAATTATTAGTTTTGTGAAGGCGCTCAAGTGCTTCTCTCCACAGTCCGCGATATACAAGATTATTCCATTCCGGAATCAGGTTATGCACGGGGCAACCTGACGTGCCGCCAGTCATATCTATACCTGTATGGCAATACGGGGTACCACAATCCATGCATCGTGCACCTTGTGTTCTGAGTTCTTCTTCAGCCATGTGTTTATGAAACTCTTCCCAATCCTTGATCCGCTCCGCTGGCTCACGATCCGCTGGCAGTTGACGTTTGTATTCCATAAATCCAGTAGGTGTAGACATCTTACGTTTTCCCCCATCCGTTCTTGTCTTAATCCCTTCATGTGCATGGTTCTATATGAAATGGATTACTCATTACTTGAGTTTTTGTCTATTGTATCACAAAATCTTCTCGAAGATATTTCAATTATAGTAGCATTTACTGTGGTGAATATTAAATGGATTATCCGCATAATTATTTGTATTTTATACATCATATCTTTGAAGTCTACCTATGGTCAATACCCTTATTTTGGCGTTAAATGTGGTCTTGAACTCCGAAATCTGGTGTTTGATAAAGAGTTAATAAGTCGAAACGTCATATAAATGTTAGATAATTTGTCATGAAATTCAACATATTCTGCTAGGAATCGTTCGTATTTCCGAATTCCAGACCTCTTTTAGGGCTTCACAACGTTAAATCCCCAAATCTTTTACACTTTTTTACTATTTAATGCTGAATCGTATGCATAATATACATACATTTCAATCATTCATGTTATATTAATGTAATATGGATTCCATTCTAAACAAATGGCTTATTTTTTTATAAAGAAAAGACGCTGTTCACGAATATTTCGCAATCAGCGCCTCCCATCATACAACCACGACCATACAACCACGACCGAATTCAGGATTTTTATATGCCATATTTACTGTTTACGCTCATAAAATTCAAACGTATATGCGTGAACATTTTTTTCATCCTGTTCGCCTTCAATCTGGTCAATCAGTTCCCATTCAGACCAATCCACGTCGGGGAAAAACGTATCTCCCTCAAAATTCTCATGAATTTTGGTCACCACAAGACGATCTGCAAAGGGCAGGAACTCGCGATACACTTGGGAACCTCCAATTACGCACAGTTCCTCACCTTTGGTTACGCTCAGCCCTTCTTCAATCGTATGAACGATCTCAGCCTGTTCCACCTTGTAGTTCAGATCTCTTGTCACTACGATATTACGGCGCTGAGGAAGCGGCTTACCGCCAAAAGATTCCCACGTGTTACGTCCCATAATAATCGTTTTGTTTAACGTACGTTGTTTGAAAAAGGCCATATCTTTGGGTAACCGCCATGGAATCGTATTATTCAATCCGATCACACCGTTCTCCCCCATTGCCCATACCAATTCAATACTCAAGGGTAATACACTCCTTCAATCCAAGTCTCTTCTAGAGGTTGTTCAAAAAATCCACTTTTGATTACGAATCATGCCTAGCGGCATCATCAGCGTCGAAGTTGAAATTCAACCGAAATGTCCGTTGCTCACGTAGTTTGCCTACGCTCCGCTACTCCATTTCTAGCTTCATTCCATCTTCTTGTTACTGAAAACCAGACTTTTTGAACACGCACTTATCGAGATTGAACACATAATTAGACTGCAATTGGAGCTTTAATGCCCGGATGATACTGATAGTTCTCAAACTCGAAATCTTCAAACTTATAATCAAAAATCGAATCGGGCTTACGCTTGATTACTAGCTTAGGTAACGCATAAGGTTCACGCTCCAGCTGAGTTTTGACCTGATCAACATGGTTGGAATAGATGTGAACATCCCCACCAGACCAGATGAAATCACCCACCTCAAGGTCACATTGCTGCGCGATCATATGAGTTAAGAGCGCATAACTCGCGATGTTAAAAGGCAGCCCGAGGAAGGTATCCACTGAACGCATCGTAAGCATACATGATAATTTACCCTCTGCAACGTAAAACTGAAACGCAAAGTGACAAGGTGGAAGCTTCATATTATTGATCTCTGCCACATTCCATGCGCTGACAAGATGACGTCGTGAATCTGGATTATTTTTAATTGAATCAATGACTGCAGAGATCTGATCGATCTTCTCCCCATTGGGTGCTTCCCAAGTACGCCATTGTGAACCATACACCGGTCCAAGATCTCCATTTTCGTCCGCCCAGTCGTCCCAGATCTTCACACCATTTTCTTTCAGATAAGATATATTGGTATCGCCACTCAAAAACCACAACAGTTCATGAATAACCGATTTGAGATGAATTCGTTTGGTTGTTACCAGCGGAAATCCTTCGGAGAGATCATAACGGAGTTGTCTGCCGAATACGGATTGTGTTCCTGTTCCCGTACGATCTCCTTTATGAACGCCATTGTTCAGAATATCCTGTAATAAATCGAGATAGTTTTTCAAGTTGATTTCCCCTCGCATCTCTATATATGTTGCCACTCAGTTCCAGATTGGTCTGAGTTACATCATGTCTGATCATCTTAATAGTTTATCACACTGTGCACGATGGAAAAAGAGTTGAAAACACATTCAATCGGACCTATGTTTTACAACACAAAGTACATGATATAACTCTACGGAAGGCTTCTACACTCACAAAAAAGAGGCGAATAACGCGTTAGCGCTATTCACCTCTTGATATACGTATAATGCCGGACGGATCCGAAGCTTAGATGATCTTAACGGGAGATGATGTGGATCGGGTGACCCATAACCAATTCCGCAGCTTCCATCACGATTTCGCCCAAAGTTGGGTGAGCGTGAATTGTGAGAGCCAGATCTTCCAAAGTAGCGCCCATTTCAATTGCCAATCCAAGCTCAGCAATCAAGTTAGAAGCTTCCAGACCTACGATTTGGCAACCCAATACAAGGCCGCTTTCCTCGTCAGCTACGATTTTCACGAAGCCTTCAGCGTGGTTCAAAGATACAGCACGACCGTTACCCGCATAAGGGAATTTGCCTGCTTTAACTTTGTAACCTTTCTCTTTAGCTTCTTTCTCCGTGTAACCTACGCTGGAACACTCTGGATCTGTGAACACAACAGCCGGCATACATTTGTAGTCAACTACAGATGGTTGTCCTGCGATTGCTTCAGCAGCCACTTTACCTTCATAAGAAGCTTTGTGTGCCAGAGCCAAACCAGATACGATGTCACCGATAGCGAAGATATGAGGAATGCTAGTACGACCTTGGTGGTCAACTTTAACGAATCCACGCTCGTCAACGTCTACACCGATCAGGTCCAAACCAAGCTCACCATCTGTGTTTGGACGACGTCCAACAGTTACCAGCAGGTAATCTGCAGTTACTTCTTTGGACTCACCATTTACAGAATATTTAACAGTTACATCTTTATCCGTTTGCTCAGCACTTTCAGCTTTTGCACCCGTTACGATTTCGATGCCTGTTTTCTTCATGTTTTTAGCCACGAGGCTAGTCATGTCTTTATCGAAACCTGGCAGTACTGTATCCAAACCTTCGATGATTGTTACTTTCGCACCAAATTTGGAATACATTTGACCAAGCTCAGCACCGATATAACCGCCACCGATAACGATCATGCTTTTTGGTACTTCAGGCAAGTTCAGAGCTTCTGTTGAAGACAGAATGCGTCCGCCAAACGGGAAAGGTTTCAGTTCGATTGGACGGGAACCTGTTGCGATAATTGCATTTTTAAATTTGTAACGCGGAGACTCGTGGTCATTGAATACACGAGCTTCGTTTTCATTGATGAACATGCACTCACCGTTGAAAACTTCAACTTTGTTGCCTTTGAGCAGACCAGCTACGCCGCCAGTCATTTTCTTAACAACGCCGTTTTTGAACTCTTGAGTTTTGCTGAAGTCCACTTTCACGTTCTCAGCAGAGATACCAAAAGCTTCACCGTGAAGTGCAGACTCATATTGGTGTGCAGCAGAGATCAGGGCTTTGGATGGAATACATCCACGGTTCAAACAAACACCGCCCAGTTCGGATTTGTCTACGATCAATACGCTTTGGCCCAGTTGAGCAGCGCGGATGGCAGCTACATAGCCGCCAGGACCCGCACCAATTACTAATGTGTCGATATTGAGAGAAGCGTCGCCTACTACCATATCTTACACCTCCATAACAAGCAGCTCAGGGTTAGCGAGCAGCTGTTTAATGTAATTCATAAAGTTTTGTGCTGTTGCGCCATCGATGATACGGTGGTCAAAGCTCAGGGAAAGAGCCATTACAGGTGCTGCAACTACTTCGCCGTTTTTGATCACTGCTTTTTCGCTGATGCGTCCTGTTCCGAGAATAGCAACTTCAGGGAAGTTAATGATTGGAGTGAAGAACATACCGCCAGCAGAACCGATGTTACTGATGGAGATTGTGCTTCCTCTCATTTCATTCGCGCTCAATTTGCCGTCACGTCCACGAGCTGCCAGATCACGGATTGAATCAGCGATCATCCAGATGGATTTGCGATCAGCATCTTTGATAACAGGAACGATCAAGCCGTTGTCTGTATCTGTTGCGATACCGATGTTGTAGTATTTTTTGTAGACAATTTCGTTAGCTTCTTCATCAATCATAGCGTTCAGAGCAGGGAATTGGCGGGAAGCCGCAACCAGTGCTTTAACGATGAATGGCAGATAAGTAACTTTTGTTCCTTTTTTCTCTGCAATAGGTTTCATACGAGTACGGAAAGCAACCAATTCAGTTACGTCCACTTCGTCCATGATTGTAACGTGAGGTGCTGTGTAAGCCGATTTAACCATTGCGTTAGAGATCGCTTTACGGATACCTTTGAATGGTACGCGCTCTTCTTCAAGGTATTGTTCACCTGCAGCCGCTGCTGGTGCTGCGGATTTTTTCTCTTCTTGAGCCGGAGCTTCGGAAGATGCCGCTGCGGAAGAACCGCCACCGTTTTTGAAGGATTCAACATCTTCTTTGGTTACTTTACCGTTGTTGCCAGTACCGTTAACCTGAGCGATGTCTACACCTTGTTCGCGAGCAAATTTGCGCACGCTTGGCGTTGCCAGAACGTCTTTGGCAGGTACTGCCGGAACGCTGTTGTTTCCGCCTTCTTTAGCTGAATCCGAGCTGGAAGCTGCTGCAGAAGAACCGCTAGTATCAGCTCCGCCTTGAGCTGCATCTTTCTCTTGCTCGCCTTGATCGCCAGCAGGAGCGTCTTCTTGCTCAGGAATTTCACCTTCTGCATCAATGATGGCAACAACTTCACCAACGTGGCAGACTTGACCGTCTTTAGCGAATACTTCAGTCACTGTTCCGTTAACCGGACAAGGTACTTCAACTACCGCTTTGTCGTTCTGTACTTCCATGATGATATCATCGTCAGTTACTTTGTCCCCGACTTTGATGTGCATCTTGATGATTTCGCCTTCGTGAAGGCCTTCGCCTAGTTCAGGGAATTTATATTCAAATTTAGCCAACTGAAAAACCTCCTTGATTATGTGCTCAATCCTGAAAACAACCCTTAACTCCAAGAACCAACTGTTACTGCTAATGCAAATAACTGTTACTCAAGGGGCTAATGGCTGTTTACAGTGCAGCCTGCGCTGCGGTGTGAATCACCATACTGCGCCTTGCGGCATGTCAGATGATTAGATTAGAAATTCACGACTTTGTTAACCGCAGCAACGATACGTGCCGGGTTAGGCAGCCATGTATCTTCGATTTGTGCAAAAGGATATACAGTATCCGGACCAGCTACACGCAGAACCGGTGCTTCCAAGTGCAGGATTGCTTTTTCATTGATTTGGGCAATAACTTCAGCTGCAACACCTGCGCTCTTTTGAGCTTCCTGTACAACAATTGCACGGTTTGTTTTCTTAATAGAAGCAACGATGGTATCGATGTCGATCGGGCTAACCGTACGAAGGTCGATAACTTCAACGTTGATACCTTGTTTTTCGAGTTCCTCTGCTGCTTTCACAGAAGTATGAACCATCATACCGTAAGTGATGATCGTTACATCGGAACCTTCACGAACAACGTTCGCTTTACCCAATTCAACAACGTAGTCTTCTTCAGGAACTTCTGCACGGAAAGCATGGTACAGGTTCAAGTGCTCCATGAAGAATACAGGGTCATTATCGCGAATAGAAGCGATCATCAAACCTTTTGCATCGTATGGGTTAGAAGGAACAACTACTTTGATACCTGGTGTTTGCGTGAGCAGACCTTCCAGGGAATCTGTATGCAATTCTGCCGCTTTTACACCGCCACCGAATGGTGTACGGAATACGATTGGAGAATTGTATTTTCCACCGGAGCGGAAACGCATACGAGCAGCTTGCACTACCATTTGGTCAAGGGCTTCGAAGATAAAACCAACGAATTGGATCTCAGCAACCGGACGGAAGCCTTGCACACCCAGACCTACAGCCAAACCGCCAATAGCGGACTCCGCCAGTGGTGTATCAAACACACGCTCTTCGCCAAACTCTTTTTGCAGACCTTCCGTTACACGGAAAACGCCGCCTACATTACCTACGTCTTCACCGAAAAGCAGAACGTTAGGATCACGTTTCAACTCCACGCGAAGCGCATCACGGATTGCTTCTTTCATGTTCATTTGTGCCATTTGCTTCATTTCCTCCTTAAACATTGACAGTTCACATTTGAATTCGTACATGTATACCGGGACATTAAAGTCGCGGATGTTTATGCTTTATCGGAAAAAACTTATTGGAAATCAGCTTTTTGCTCTTCCAAGTGCTTAGGCGTTTGTTCGAACATGCTGTCGATCAAGCCCGAAATCGTCATTTTCTCGGTTTTTTCCGCTTTTTTGATTTCTTCATTTACTTTAGCTTTTGCTTCTTCTTTCACACGTGCTGTATCTTCTTCAGTCCAAAGACCTTTTTTCTCCAGATATTTAGCGAAACGTGCGATAGGATCTTTAGCAGACCATTCAGCCTCTTCTTCTTTTGTACGATACTTGGAAGCATCATCCGAAAGGGAGTGAGGGCGGAAACGGTATGTTACTGCTTCGATCAATGTTGCGCCTTCTCCGTTACGTCCGCGTTCAGCAGCTTCCTGAACAGCTTTGATAACAGCGAAGATGTCCATACCATCAACTTTAACACCTTTGATCCCTGCTGCTACCGCTTTGTGAGCGATGGACAGAGCTGCTGTTTGTTTAGCAAAAGGAGTTGTGATGGCATAACCATTGTTTTGTACGAAGAAAATTACAGGCAGTTTGTATACACCAGCGTAGTTCAGACCTTCATAGAAGTCACCTTCAGAAGAACCGCCATCACCTGTGTACGTGATAACAACTTGTTTTTGTTTCTTCAATTTGTAACCCATAGCGATACCCATTGCATGCAGAATTTGTGCACCAATGATGATTTGTGGCATCAATACATTAACGCCATCTGGAATTTGTCCACCATGTTGGTGTCCACGGGAGTACAAGAATGCTTGATAAAGAGGAAGTCCATGCCATACGAGTTGCGGAATGTCACGATAGCCAGGACATACAAAGTCTTCTTTTTCAATTGCAAATTCACTACCAACCATTGTAGCTTCTTGACCAGATACTGGAGCATAGAAACCAAGACGACCTTGACGGCCTAGGTTTACTGCACGGTCATCCCAAGTACGGGTAAATACCATGCGGTACATAATTTCTTTTAATTGATCATCGGAAAGTGTAGGCATCATGTCTTTGTTAACAATTTCGCCGTCAGGAGACAGCACGGACAGAGCTTCTACATCCTCTGTATACACTTCATAAGGAACCTTGCTCATTTTTTTCTTCACCTCAACAAAAAATTTGAATATCAAGTTCCGCTGTTATAATATTATTATACACCTGTTTCACTCCATACGTCAAAGAAATCCGTAATTTTTTTATGTTTCCTGTCGGATTGTATGTATAACAGGGGCTTAATATTGGTATAACAGCATAATACATGATTGCGTGTTTGACCTAACCCCGCACAAGGGTAATCTTACCGTATTGCGCGGTCGAATGCAAAAAATTAACCGAGAAAGGTGACGTTTTATGACGGATTCCCGCTATTTGAAACGCACGATTGTGAAGGAAGAGATTGAAAGTCGCTATCTCGGAGAGAAGCGAACGCTCCGTATTTATCTTCCTCCGGGCTATAACGAATTACTTAGCTACCCTGTCGTATATTGTCAGGATGGTGAAGAGTTTTTCAATTTCGGTCGAATTGCCACAACAGCTAACCGAATTATTTTGGACGAAGGAGCTGAACCTTTCATTATTGTAGGTGTTCAGGTCGATGTGTCTGTAAGAACGCAGGAATATGCTCCATTCGGAGATCGGTTCAAGGCATATACCGCTTGCTTCGCTGAAGAGATTATTCCCTATATAGAAGAGAAATATCCTGTGCGCCGTTCTCCGCAGGAACGTATTCTTGCCGGAGACTCGCTAGGTGGCAGTGTTTCGCTTCATCTTGCTCTGTTATATCCGGATCTGTTCACACGTGTAATCAGCATGTCCGGTGCCTTCTATTCTGCTTCTCAAGAAATCTATGCTGCAGCCGAAGATCTGTCCTGGCTCTCGATCTGGATGATCGTTGGTTTGCAGGAAACTGCATTCAAGGCAGACACAGGTACATATAATTTCGTTCAATTAAACCGGGATACGCGTGATTTGCTGGAAAAACGTGGCGCTCTCGTCTCCTATCAGGAGAAAGACGGGAACCACCAATGGGGTTTTTGGCAGAATGAATTGCCAGATGCATTGTTATATTTTCTTCAGGAAAGATAAAAATAAATTGGATCACTTCAACAGGCGGCTGAAATGCCGCTTTTGTTTTGCGCCATAATGATACCGCTTACAATTGTAATCTAAAAAGAAGCAGGATTCCCTGCCTGGTTAAATGCCCACTCCTGCTTCTTTGTCCGATTACAAGTGAAATATCAGTTCACGTTTAGTTACTAGGCTATGGAATGTTCCTTTTTAATCTTACTCAACAGAACGTCGCAGCCTGCGCTAACCAACTCGTACACCTCTTCAAAATTGCCAGTGTAGTACGGGTCAGGTACTTCCCTGAGTTTTTCCTCCGGAAGCATGTCCATAAACTTGATGATTTCCGCCTCAGCTCCGCCTGGAACGTTGCGTACATTATCTGCATTCGAATTATCCATACACACAATATAATCAAATTGATCAAAGTCTTCGCTGGCGAATTGTCTCGCTGCCATGTTGGCATAAGAAATCTGGTATGAATCCAGCAATTTTCGAGTCCCTTCATGCGGAGGTTTACCAACGTGCCAGTTCCCCGTACCCGCTGAGTCCACACGAATCTGTTGTTCAAGCCCATTCTCCAGGACTTTGTGGCGAAGAACTGCTTCAGCCATAGGTGATCTACATATATTGCCCAGACATACAAATAAAACGTGAATCATATTAATCCCCCTTGCTTAACGTACCTTGAAGTACCGACGATGTTGGCTGTGTTACAATGCTTTCCGGCTGAGGACCGATGTTTCCCGTCTCGGATGGCACCAGCGAACGGCGTGGCAGTTTCCATTTATAATGTACAGAACACATTCGGAAAAACACAACAGCCGCGAAACATAACAATAATCCGGCATTCGTTGTTAACCAGCCCATACCTATGACAAAACCGGCTGTCATTGCCCATACAGCATAGATTTCATCTCGCAATACAAGCGGCTTGCGCCCTGCAAGCACATCACGAATAACGCCCCCGCCAATCCCTGTCATTACAGCCGCTACAATAACTGCGCTAATAGGATGTCCCATGTTTGCAGCGTACAGTGCACCTTGGATTGCAAATGCTGCAAGTCCGATTGCATCAAACAACGCCTCTGTTCGCTTCCAGTGACTAATCCACTTAAGAGGTAATATAAACGCAATCGCTACAGATACTAAGGCCAACATAATTAGTGATCCCTGGCTCCAGAGTGTAGTTACAGGTATACCTATAAGTACATTCCGAATAATTCCGCCTCCGAATGCCGTGACAAGTCCCAGCACAAGTACACCCAAAATGTCATACTCCTCTTCCATTGCCACGAAAGCACCGGACATTGCAAATGCGATGGTGCCTATAATACTGAATACTTCAAAAATGTGTAAGTCCAACCTGTTCAAACCTCACTTTTCAAGTCATCTCCATGTCGCTCTACCCATTGTATCCGCGAGCACTGAAATTGTGCAACCACATTTTGTGGATTATACTGGTTTGGTGAATATATTTGTACAGTTTCCTACAACATATCTGAACAACGAACTATTTTTCTTTGAACTAGGAAGGATGAAATAAAATGACGGTGAAACGGATTGTTATATTTACAGGCGGAAATCTATCTCCGGAATTACTTCAGGAAATACGTGATGATGACATGATCATTGCGGCTGATCGCGGCGCATTATTTTTAATTGAACACGGCGTTCAGCCTCATATTGCAGTTGGTGATTTCGACTCTATCTCCGAAGAGCAACGTATAATTGTTAGTAACAACAGCACAAAGTTCATTACATGCGACCCTGTTCATAAAGATCTTACCGATACGGAAATGGCTTTTGAAACAGCGTTAGATCACGAACCTTCTCACATTCTGATGTTAGGCGCTACAGGTACTCGGATGGATCATACACTCGCTAATGTACATATTATGGTTCGTGCAATGCAGCATCATATCTCATGTGTAATTCAGGACAAGCATAACTATATGACTCTGACAACTTCCAAAGCTGTAGTTGAACACCGTGACTATAAATATGTTTCTTTACTCCCCTTAACTCATGAAGTTACAGGAATAACACTGGAAGGTTTCATGTATCCGCTGAATCAAGCGACTATTCGCATGGGCCAATCCCTTGGCATAAGCAACCAACTTCTAGGCGCTTCAGGTACCGTCACTATCGATAGCGGCCTACTACTAATCATTCAAAGCAAAGATTAAATGTATCCGCATGGCATTTTAATTATTACGTTTTTGTAACCAATGATTTCGATCATAAAATAGATTCATACACAACAAAGACCCTTGAGATTCAAGGGTCTTTTCTATTTCATCTTTATTTATTATTCGTCAATGATTAATTTTTTGACATTTTTAATTATATTTTAATAAACATACCCAAACCATTGTGGCGCAAGGGATTACACATGCCCATCCAATTTCTAGGCTGTTACAAAGCTGTTATACTCGCTCTAGCAACTTAACGAAAACGAATTTTGGAGGTACTAACTAATATGAAAACAAACATCTTTGTCCAAAAGGCCGTAACCGTCGGGTTGTGCGCTACACTAGGTTTTGGAGCTGTATTAATGACTAACGCCCCTGTCGCACAGGCAGCAACTGCATCTGTGTCCACAGGTCAACAAATTGTTAACTATGGTAAAAAATTCACTGGAACTCCATATGAATTTGGTGCTTCAACAACAACAACCAGAGTTTTTGATTGCTCTTCCTTTATGAAATATATTTTCAAAAAGTATGGTGTAGACTTGCCACGCACTTCCGTGAAACAATCTAAAGAAGGTAAAGCTGTATCCAAAGCTAATCTGCGTGTTGGTGATCTTGTATTTTTCTCCAGCGGTAGCCGTTCTACAGGCTCCAACGTTACTCATGTAGGCGTATATGCAGGTGACGGAAAGATTCTGCATACGTATGGATCTCCAGGCGTAACGATCTCGGATCTGAACTCCGGTACTTGGAAAAGAACTTACGTTAAAGCTCGTCGTGTACTCTAGAACCGTTTATAGTTCATATTTAATCAGTAAGGGCCGGATAATATGATCCGGTCTTTTCTTTTACCCTTTTTTCACCACACTTTAAACTGGAGATTCATGGAATGGTTGAAATTTCTAAATTTTATCATGAAGCATATAGCCGATCCCACGCACAGTATGAATCAGCTTCACACTTCTTCCCTTATCTACCTTAACCCTCAGATGTTTGATATACACGTCCACAACGTTCGTATCCATGGCATACTCATACCCCCACACTTCCCTTAAAATATCACTCCGGGTACATGCTTCATTCACATGCAACGCCAGAAATTCCAGCAATTCGTACTCTTTTGGCGTTAATGTTAGGTACTCACCCGCACGATTTACCCGCCTTGAACGTAAATTCACTTTAAGATCATGAACTACAATCACTTCTTCACTCTCCTGCGTTGCATTCGCAAAAACACGCAATAGATTTCGTATTCTGGCTAGCATCACGGTCAAGTGAATGGGCTCCTCCATCACGTCATTAGCTCCGTAATCCAGCCATTCCACGATGACCTGAGGAGATGCATTTGAAGTAATAACCAGCAGAGGGATCACCTGTCCGCTCTCTATCCAACGTTTCAACTCTGATTTCTGATCCTGGTTAAGGTGTGCATGCTCCTCTTCCCGGTCTACCAGGATGATCAGGTTAATATGCTGCAACGAAGGCTTGACGGATTGGTTTAGTTCAGAACACTCCATTCGTTGCACCTCATACCCTTCAGCACATAAAACGTCGTAAATAAGGCTAACCTGCTCTCCTGCTCCAATCAGCAAAATGGCTGTTTTCACTGTTTTTCACCCGGCCTGTCTCTATCCCCGCCGCTCGTAGCAGTGGTTGGTACAGTTAGCATGCCGTAAAATGAAAAAGTCCATTCCCTCAAGGGAACAGACTTTGTTTCTTTCTTGCTTTAACCAAAGTAACGATGAACGAGAGTACGCGCTTCAGCTGTATCTTTTGTTCCGTGCACGAGAACACGTCCATCCTGGAATACGACCATTCTATGAGCTCCTGTTGTAAAAGAAACCAGAAACGGATTGGATTCCACTTTTCCTTCTTCAAGTCTGCTCAAGCGATCCGCCGTTTGTTGAAGATTCAAATTCATGCGCCGTGCAGGGCGGATCTGAACGGTATCCCTTCCACACAACACATCGGTTTTTTCCAGATTGGACGCAGAAAGATATGGATACGTTGCCGAAGCACCGCATGAAGGACAGTCTTGCTTTTTCGCACCATCCACATTGATGGATATGTATTCGTTCCTCCACACGTCAAATGACAACAACTTGCGTCTCAATGCATTCTCATTGCCACTAAGCAGCTTCATCGCTTCTGCTGTCTGATTCGCCGTTACCATTTGTACCGCTTGTGGAATGATGCCAGACGTATCACAGGTATCTCCACCCAGGGGGACTTCACCCAGCAAACAATTTAAACATGGCGTCTCTCCAGGCATAAACGTATAGGTGATGCCGTAACTCCCCACGCATCCACCATAAATCCAGGGAATACGATGCTTTTGTGCCATATCATTGATGAGTAGTCGGGTATCAAAATTATCCGTTGCATCCATGATCAAGTCTGCATGCTGAATGAGTTCTTCCAGTTCATCTACCCTGACATCCAATACCTTTCCTTCCACATGAACCGTGGAATTAATGGCAGATAAACGTTTTTTCGCAGCCATCGCTTTCGGCATCCGTTCAATTGCGTCCTGCTCTACATATAATTGTTGCCGCTGCAAATTACTCCACTCCACATAATCACGATCCACGATCGTTATGTGCCCGACGCCTGAACGCACTAACGTTTCGGCAATTCCTGTTCCGAGTGCGCCAGCGCCTACAATTAAAACTCTGCTGTCCTTTAATCTGTCCTGGCCTTCCTTGCCAAGTGGCGCATACCTTTCCTGTCTGGAATACCGGTCGGCCTGCTCGGAGGAAATTGATTGTTGTTGATCTATCATGTATGAACCATTCCTTCCACCGGACTACTGGCCGCTGCATAACGCTTCACAGGAATCATGCCTGCCTCATATGCCAGTCTACCTGCCTCTACACCCATTCGCATCGCTCTAGCCATATTCACCGGATTTCCTGATCCGGATACTGCTGTATTCAACAATACACCATCTGCACCAAGTTCCATGGCATAAGCAGCATCTTTTGGAGAGCGCAACCCTGCATCCACAATCACAGGCACAACGGCCTGCTCAATGATGATCTCAAGATTATAGGGATTAATGATGCCTCTACCTGCTCCGATGGGAGAAGCGCCAGGCATTACGGCATGTACGCCAAGCAATTGCAGCCTTTTGGCCAGAATGACATCATCTGAAATATAAGGCAATACGGTGAAGCCCTTTTCAAGCAAAATTTCGCAAGCCTTGTACGTTTCAATCGGATCTGGGAGCAATGTCTTTCCATCTCCGATGACTTCGACTTTTATCATATCACAAAGTCCCGAAGCCCGCGCAAGCTCGGCGATCCGCACTGCCTCTTCCGCAGTGGAAGCCCCGGCGGTATTCGGAAGAAGCGTGTATTTATCCAGATCCAATGTATCCAGGAAATGCTTCTGGTTACGTTCCTCCAGATTCAGACGACGAACAGCAAAGGTTAAAACTTCCGTTCCAGAAGCATCCACAGCCTGACTCTGCACTTCAAAATCCGAAAACTTGCCTGTTCCGAGCAATAATCTGGACTCAAACGTATATTTACCAATGTTCAACATCATCAACCGCCTCCTACAAAATGTACAATCTCGATTCGATCGCCTTCTCTTAATGCCGTTGACTCGTGATACTCACGCGTTAAGATATGCCTGTTCAGCTCGACAACTACAGTCTTGACTTGCAGGTCAAACGATTGGAGCAGTTTATCCACACGATTTAATCTGTCTTCAATCTCCATCCGTTGTCCATTAACAATGATATTCACTGCACCACTCCCTTTCTGTTCAAACGCTCTGGATTCAGCACTTCAATTCCGAGTTCTTCTGAGCTTTTGCCAGTGATTAACTCCGCGATAAGCCTGCCTGTTATCGCACTTAGCAAAATACCATTACGGTAATGCCCAAAGGCAGCGAACAGTCCAGGTATACTCTTGCATGCACCTATATAAGGCAGCCCATCTGGCGTTGCCGGTCTTACACCTGCCCACGCTCGCTTAAATTGCGCTTCTTTCATCCCGGGTACCCAGTGGGTAGCCGCTGTTAGCAGCTTCTGAACACCCTGTACAGAAACATTCAAATCCGTTCTGCCCGGCAGACTGGTTGCCCCGAGCCAAACTTCGCCATTGGCTTTGGGAACAATATAGACATCCTCTGCATAAACCGTTCTGTCAGGTCTGTACCCTGCATGTTCATCTGAGAACTGAACGGCAGCTATTTCTCCTTTTACCGACCACACAGGTAAGCTCAGATTCACATGTCTCATCAATGCTTCACTCTGTAATCCAGCCGCTATAACGACATGTTTGCACGTTATCTCACCGATCGATGTGGTGATCCCCTGCACGCCGTGTTCGTTTGCTTGTACACGTATACCCTGTATGTCCTCTATAAACCGAGCTCCCATGGCTTGAGCAGATTCCGCATATGCCCTAGTTAGATGGACAGGAAGGATTTCACTCTCGTATGGTCTGTAGTAGGCTCCGTATGTATCTCTGTTAAGCCACGATGCCTCCTGTTGCACAACCGAACGATCCCACCACACCTCATCAGCAGACAAACCGGATTTTCGATTGTTCTTATAGCGGTTTAATTCACTGTATGATCGAAAAGGGGTCAAGAATCCATGGCGTTGCAGGCCGATATCTACCCCACTGAGGGTACCCATTATCCCTTGTTGCTCAATAAGTAACTGTCTACTCTGCCTGGCAAGCTTAGCCATCAAAGGATGAGCAAAATCCTCACTATCTGGCGCAAGCATTCCAGCCGCTGCGCAAGAAGTGCCTCCCGCAATCGCGGAACGCTCCAGCAACAAAACATCCTGTCCACGGGAAGCAAGCTCATACGCAATGGCACAACCAACGACACCTCCGCCTACAATAATCGTTTCTGCATGAATCTTATCCGGATTATCAGTTACACTTTTGCTTCTTGATTCCGTTTCAGAGTTCAGTTGATGACTGAAATGATTCCTGTTCTGACCCGTTACGATCTCATTCATCCTCTCATCTCCTTTCACCGGCTTAGACTTCCTGTAGCAACGATAGCCTGCCTTAGTGATGCAGCTGCCCGATCCGGGGAATCGCTCGACCATACATTTGAGATCACGGCGACTCCCTGTGCCCCTGTAGTGCGAATCGCTTGGATATTTCCCGGCTCTATGCCTCCGATCGCGATGACAGGAATGGAGACACCTCTGCATACTTCATCAAGAGCATATAATCCTCTTGGTTCTAGATCTGGCTTGCTATTGGTCGCGAAGACATGCCCAAAGAAAAGGTAATCAGCTCCCTGTTCTTCAGCGATTTTTGCCTCATCGATGGAATGAACAGATACACCCAGACGAAGTCGCTGCATTTTGCTTATGACAGCAGGGTTGTATTTACGTATCGCATCTTGCCCCCAATGAACACCGCCATAGAGATCATTCTGTGAAGGCAGTTCTGAACCATTGATAACGATGCGACAAGATGGAATATTAACATTACGCAGACTTTCAGCCCAGCCGATCTTGTCTTGCCATGTAAGTTGTTTCTCTCGTATGTGAATATAGTCCACCCATGGCCAAACGTCCTTGGCTGCTTTTACAAAAGATGCTCGATTTCCTGCACCCGTAGATACAACATGCAATTCAAATGATTCGTCAACATGCTCATGAAAAATTGCGGTACCCTCCCTCTCCTTCCATGCGTGAATGCTATGAAAACACAAAAAAAGCCACTCCCGTAGGGGAGTGGCTGCGTATGAATTATAGGATCAGATCACTGACTGATGCATACAGTTTATTTCGTGCAGTACAGCTATAGATCTATAGCCATAACGTTATACACGCAACTGCATGTTTCAATTCGCTAAGCAGACGGTTGAAATCTTTTCGAGTTGCCGTTTGCTCACGTCATTCACTGAAACGCGCTCGCCACTTCCCTACGCTGGTATGATCCAGATCAGGTGCAAAGGGTCCGGAATCGCATTCTTCCATCTCAGCCGCATCGTGCGGCCCCCCTAGTGTTCATATGAAGTTGTAGCCTATGTTACCATAGACGGATTTTTTTGTCACCGTCATTTCTGTTAAACATGGTCTCAAATCATCTAGTTTTTCTCAGACCATTCTTCGACATTCCATGTTTTGGTGACCCAACCCTCGTAAAAATCAGGTTCATGAGATACCAGTAGCACCGTTCCCTTAAATTCTTGCAAGGCACGTTGCAACTCCGCTTTGGCTGTGACATCCAGATGGTTTGTCGGCTCATCAAATAAAATCCAGTTGCTTTCGCGCATCAGGAGTTTGCATAAACGAACCTTGGCTTGTTCTCCACCACTCAGCATGTTGAGCGGACGAGTAATGTGCTCATTCTTTAATCCGCAGCGAGCGAGATGACCCCGGACCTCATTCTGAGTCAAATGTGAAAACTCATTCCAGACATCCTCGATCGGCGTGATATTTCCAGCACGAACCTCCTGCTCAAAATAGGCCGTTTCGAGATAATCTCCCAAAAAGGTCTTTCCACTCAGTGGAGATATTTTCCCGAGGATGGTTTTCAGCAGTGTCGATTTACCCACACCATTACAGCCTACAATGGCAATTTTCTCACCACGTTCAATCGTCATCGTCATTTTGGGCAGCAAAGGATAGGTATATCCAATTTCAAAATCAATGCCCTCAAAGACCGTTTTGCTACTCGCGCGGGCATCCTTGAATTTAAACGTTGGTTTAGCCGCTTCATCTGGGCGATCAATACGTTCAATCTTGTCCAGCTGTTTCTCGCGGCTCTTCGCACGACCTGAAGTTGAAGCCCGCGCCTTATTACGCTGAATGAAATCTTCCTGTTTCTTGATGTACTCTTGCTGTTTCTCGTATGCATCAATATGCTGGGCTTTATTCATATCAGCCATCTCCAGGAACTTGTTATAGTTCGCTGCATATCTCGTTAATTTGGCAAATTCCAAATGATAAATGACATTTACGACTTCATTCATGAATTCCGTGTCATGGGAAATTAAGAGGAATGCATGCGGGTAGTCCTTTAGGTAACGCGACAGCCATTCAATGTGCTCTACATCCAGATAGTTGGTTGGCTCATCCAGTAACAGAGCTGTAGGTTTTTCGAGCAGAAGCTTGGCAAGCAGCACCTTGGTGCGCTGTCCACCACTTAGAGCTGCGACATCTCGATCAAGACCAATTGCAGACAAACCAAGACCATTGGCCATCTCTTCAACTTTTACGTCAATCAGATAAAAGTCGCCCTGTTCCAGTTGTTCCTGAATATCGCCCATCTCTTCCAGCAACTGCTCCAGCTTATCTGGATCTGCATCTGCCATCTGGTCCGTAATATTCATCATTTCTTTTTCCAATTCAAGCAACGGAAGGAAAGCATCCTTAAGCACATCACGAATCGTTTTGCCTGGCGTAAGCTTTGTGTGCTGATCCAGATATCCATAACGGACCTTAGGTGTCCATTCCACTTTTCCACTGTCTTTAAGCAATTTACCGGTAAGGATGTTCATTAATGTGGATTTACCAACACCATTGGCACCAACAAGTCCTACACGCTCTCCGGCGAGTAAACGAAACGATACATTTTTAAATAACGTGCGATCTCCAAAATTGTGACTCACGTTCTCTACTGACAATAAACTCATAAGATGAGGTTGCTCCTATCTATTAGACATTACTTTTATTATGGTTCCGAACCCCTATTCTAGCACAGGTCTCGTCTTTTCTGAAAGTAATGTAAACAGTTCAGGAACTCCTTCCAAGATTTTGTCATGTACGCAAGCTAACGATTAGAGCAGTTATATTCGAAATAGCCTTGTGCAGCTGCTTGTCTTCCGTCTGTGAACACCTCTTCGGCACGGTAACCATTACCACATGTGGAGGGATAGTAGTACTTGATACCCGTTAAAGGATCTACTCCACCTACGATGGCCGTTTTCTTCACAAGTCTGCCTCCACCAATCGCATAATTGTTGATCTTCTGGTCACCAACACCTATACCTTGGATAAAGGCCATAATTCCTGTATCGTTGATGGAGTTGTACCAATCTTCCTGTGCTATCAGGGGCATCGTAAATGTATAGGATACACCGTTCTTTCTGGCAAACTCATTATGGCGATTAATCACATCAGCAAGATCATCCTGCACAGAAGTCACAATCCGGCTTCGTCGAACTTGTTCAAATACGCTGCTATCTTGAAGTAAAGGAATCTGTGTGGTTGAAACCAGTTCTTTTTGAAAGCCCTCCACCCATCTCCCTGCGCTTGCGTCGTAGGCATAGACATAGTCGTCCAATGTAAAGTTAATACTGTTACCGTATGAATCTGAATATGTATAAGGTTTCTTGGGACTCCATACTTGCCTGAAAGAATCTTCCCGGTTACCTGTCAACTCTGTTTCTGTGGACATCATATAATAGCCATCGTAATCCAGAATAACCACGGCAGGAATGTAATTAAACATGTTTCGAATAGCTGCGGGATCATCCTGAATCCCCATATTCAAAGCCATCGTCTGAGTAAACGTCAACAAGGCAAGCTCCTTATCCGCTTTAACAAACTTGGTTGAATCATAACCTGCTTCATCACTTTGTTTCTCATTTTGATGCATAACTGCACCTGCATCCATCACTGCGGTTTGAAGTGCAGATCTGTATCGATGTCCAAGAAAGTTAGCCTCTTCGGCATCTTGGGTATGGAGTGAGATGATCCAGAAGAGCGGGAAGAAGATCAGCACGAATACTATGGATAGCTCAGTAATCTTCATTGAGGACCATACCTCCGTAGGTTACAAATACCGCTGAGGCCTGAGCCGTACCACTAAGCCATTCACGAATGAGCATGGAAGGTGTACGGTTTGTATTTTGGAGCGTCACGGTAAAAAAATCTCCTGTTGTCAACGTGTATCTTCGACCAGGATCATCAGCCGGAATCACACTTGAGGTAGGGAATAGTCTCTCTCGAATCTGAGCTGCATAATATCCATCCTGTACAACCTCGTACGTCCCAGTAAAACTATTAATGTTCAACGGGTCCGTATAATGAGGTACATATTTCTTATGTAAATGTTCCATCGACACCTCATACACATTGCCCGTCTGGGCCAGTTGCTCCTCAAACTCAGCCAACATTCGAGGTGAAATATACCCTTTCGTGCGGACTGCATCGACAAAACGTGTTACATTCTGTATAGCCGTCATACGTGCTATATCATCCTGCCGATCGGCTGTTTCAGCAGCTGGATACACATAGAGCAGAAGAACTGCGAGCAATACGGCAAGCAACTTGGATGCAGCATTAATCAATTCACACTGGCCTCCTTCCAAAAAACAATCTTGAGCAGTTCTCCAGTTTCATTTCGTATCAACTCTGGTCTGTAGGTAGCATCGAGCTGGACAGGAATAGTCGCTGTTTTGCTGACTAGTGTATCGATTACATATGAAGTCCCGTCTACCTCCACAGGCACGCCTGTGCCTGTCATCTGTCTTACGGTATGTAACACTTCCGCACCACTATACTGAGATGGTTTGGTGGTATGCAATGTTGTTGTCAGACGACCTTCCATGCCGACTGCTGTCCGTACTCTATCGTTCAATGAAGCTGATAAAATCTTAACATTCTGTTGCCCGTACAGGCAGGCTGTCACAAACAGGACAACCGCCGTACAAAACAACATAAGATGCTGGGTATTCTGGGACATGTTAAACCAACTCCTGTCAGGATTGCTGGAAGATTAGCCCTCTTACCACGTTGGAGCGGTCTTTTATAATAATGGCTTTGAATTTACCACTTGGATTGACATATTGATTGTCCTTTTCACTCATGGTCTGGTTAATAATCCCCACTTTATCGTCAGGAGCAATAACCGAGCCGTAGTCCGCGTTATTGAGATCCTGTGAAATGTTCAATTGGTTGCCATACCATTGACCCGCTTTATTTTTACCTGTAATGACTTGAATACCGAACTGATCCTTGTCCGCGTATTTACGCAGCGCATTAGTTACCTGTGATCCACTGATCGTTGTTCCGTCATACACCGTGAATGCAGCCTGAGACAGCTCGGTCTGAATATCAGCAAAATTGTTCTGCGCCGTCTTGGTTGCTTCCTGAGCCGAAATAAATAACAGAACTACAATTGTGATCAGAGCGATTGTCAAAAATATCCCTGCTGCTACCTTTAAAGCGCTTGATGCATTGTTCATGATAAATCCTCCCAAGTTATAAATTATTAATATATTTCAGACTGTCACACAGAAGAATTGTGCTACAGTTTCTGAATTTGTTCATAATAGATGTTCATCTGCAGGAAGCTCATACCGACCAATGGTATGACCAGGTACAAAAAGATTAGGGCATACATGGGAGCAAATCCGATGGTTCTCCCCCAGGATGCTTTAACATCAATCATTTTGCTGTACTCCTGCTTGCGTTGTTCAAAATAGAATGCCATCATGCTCTCAAGATCATCAAAAGCTTCACGTATTGAGATTTTGCCAAGGGCAAGCTGCAATTTATCAATCAGTCGCTGGAATTCGGGCAAGCCCGCCTCTTCCTTTAATTGATCAAGTGCAAGCTCTGGCCCATGTTCAAAATGCAACAAACACTTTTGCAGCGGACGCTTGAAAATGACGGCAAATCGATTAAGCCATTCCAATATCTCCTCGACTGACATCCGATCCATCTCACGCAGAATGGATATCACTGTCTGAAATTGATAGATTTCATGCCGCATATCCAACTTTCGCATTTTCCGCTGAAATAACATGAGCCATATGGGCATGTAATACCCTGCTACACCGATGAGAATTGCTATAATCATTTCCCACCAGCGTACATATTGCTTGTTATACACCTCAAGTTTCTGCATGATGCGCATGATGGTCTCACTCTGGGTATCATGGTCCAACTGAACGGGAGATAACTGCTGTAACGCGTTGGAGACTTCTTCGTATGTAGCTCCTCGGTTCATCTCTACACTTTCCAGCACGGATTGATCCAATGCTGTTTTTTCCTTGGCTTTCCTGAGATCCGCTTCAGCCATTGCACCAAACATTCGATCGTCCCGGATTGGATCATGCAAGATGTGGTTACGTTCAACCTGGTGCAACAGCAAGATGCAACCCAGTGTAAGGACCAAACAACCTGCGAATAACATCACTCGGCGAATGGCGAGCCATTCGTATTTCAACTCCGAGCTACTCTCCCTCATAAGCCGTATCGTTTGGTTGTACTGTACACTGCCAGGTTTCGCCGCAAACAACATCGCCAATTTCCGGATGAAGGTCTGCCTGTATAGAAACTGATCCAACCATGAATGCTTATGTCCTGAGCGGTAACGAGTTTCATCGTATTGCTGGAGCCTCTGCAGAAGCAAATAAGCAAGAATGATGATGACATAAATTGATATTTTGGTAACAAAACCAATCTTGCTGCGATAAAATTCATCCATCGTTGGAAAACTGACTCTGGCCCAGCGTTCAATTGGAGCGGTGAATAATACAGGGGCAAGCGCGATGATATTAAGTCCTTTAAGCAGGTAATCCAATTTGTCACGCCGCAAAATCTCCAGATGAATCTCCTGTGTCAGGTTCCCCAGTCCCTTAAGATAGATAGACCCTTGTTCTCGGTCCTTATCCCCGAACTCCATGACCATATAGGAAACGCCGGCGAAGCCTTTGAGAAAACGGTTGGGTGCCACTTCATAGTAACGCTCAAGTGCTTCATTCGGATCTGGAGAAGTTAGAGCTTCATAGATCAGTCTTACCTGTTCTGCTGCTTCTCCTGTACCGGCTTCAGCCGCTTCATAAAGTGCTTCCTCAACCATGCCATGCTGGTGATACCGATGTCTTACATCTGCAAAGATATCCAGCATTTGAACCAGCAACCGTTTCTCCATACGACTGAGGCACATATCCAGCACCAAGCTGTTTAGCACCACAGCACAGAGCACGGACAATATTACAAAAGCGATACCCGGCTGCAGAAGGAACAGAATGACACTTATGCCTCCATAGCCTCCCAGAATAATCAGAACCACTGTCATCGTCAGTCTTCGAAGTGAAGGCTCATCCCCTACATGTCGAAATGAAATACGTTTCTGCACTTGTAGAATATAGGTGGATAGCAGTGGAACTTTCATTCCCAGGCGGTAGGACTGCAACAAGAATGATCCCAGTCCCTTGAACCCCTTCGTTCCGGGAGTTAGAATAACGCCGGATGGACTTGTTGGACCCCTTTCTCTGCGACGTAATACATTTAAAACCAGAAGTGTGATCAGCAACCCTCCTGCACAAATACCTAATACGAGGAGCAGAATCCATTTAATTGTCATGCGGATCACCCCAGTGTTGCCTCATAAAATGTCCAAATTTCTCGGCATCCTGCAATGTCATCTGTTCTCGCATATCCAACATGCATTCCGAGGAGATTGGAGCTGTTGCTACATACTCTCCATCTCTGTACTCCACTACATTACGAAATGTAAAACCTGCCCTCTCTTCCACGCTGTCACCTTGATTCGCGCGAGGAAGACATTCCGTAATACGTTCGATATATCTTCGTCCCTCAGCATCTTTCTTCATATGAACATCGAAATTGATGACACTCACAACCTGCTCCTCAGCAATATGCTCATGTTGAAACATGCCTGTCTTGAGTAAGGAATTACGAAGAGAGAAGACCAGATCACGAAACGTTTTGGCATGGTGGGTAAACAGGGTGAACAGACTGGCAACCTGAGACATTTGAATCATCCATGCGGCCACTTCATCACTCGCAACCTCACCAAGAATATTGACGGTACCATCCGTTTTTTTCTGCAAATCTAGCCCTTGTTGACCTGAAATGTGCTCAGTTTCTCGGAAACTCAAAATATTACGTCGGCTATAGATCCGTCTTAATTGAAGTTCGAACGCCATCTCCTGCACCCGAAGGGTGTACGATGCATAGATGTGCTTGACCATAGCCATAAGTAATGTCGTTTTACCAGAACCCTGTGCTCCGGTTACCGCTGTGATCCGGCTTCCTTTCATCAAATATTGAAGCAATGTAATTGGCAGATCTGCGTTGTTACCCGTAATCAATTGCTCAAGTGAAGCATTTGGGATATCGAACTTCCGGACGAAGAACGCCCACGATTCTGCAAAAGGAGGTCTGACAACAACCACACGGGAACCGTCTTTCATCTCGTTCACTTTGTATCCACTTGCTTCTGACAACTGTCCCGGATAATTGTATTTGTATATATTCTGGCATACCCTTTTCAGTTCACGGATGCTGCCGAAGGACAGAAAAGGTAGATGAATGGATTTCCCTTTATAGAAAATCCAGACACTCTCCATGCCGCTAAGCGGTTCTTCATGAGTATCATCCTCCAGTCCTTGCTCCAACAGATCATTCCATGATGCCGGTTTCTGAAATCCAATATTATGAGCAGTATCCAACATACCGCTGACACCACCACTAACGCCGTCAATACGTTGGTCCCTTATCTCATCAACAACCGAAAATCCTTTGTAATGCTGATAGATACGCTGCACGATGATATCTGTCTTTTCTCTGAACCCAAGCTCTCGATATTCGCACTCAAAAACATAGTGAATGTCTTCCTCGGAAATATAATAACTCCCTCCGTCCTCCGTTCCTTCCTCCATTCTCAGCCTTCCCAGATCGTAGGTATCAATCATTCGGGAGAGTGCATCCACACCGAATTGCTGTCGGTACAGATAAAACACAATTTCGAATCGGTCCTGGATCGTCAATAAATCCGGTTCTGCAAACAAAATGACTTCATCTACATTTGATTTGTTCAGTCCTATGCTTCGGATCAGAAGATCCCCTATCAGATTTTTGACATACGTTTTGTCACTGATACTGCCTGAGACACAGCCCTTCAGCGCTTTTCTCATCTCTGCACGTTGATTGATTCTTCGACGATATTCTTCTTCATGCAGACCTGCATCCGCGAGCTGACTATGACTAAGCTCATGAAGTGAGTTCTTCACCTTCTCAATCAACATGTCAATCGTGAAGGATTGCTGTTCAGGAACACGAGCATTCTTTTCACGAAGAAACGCACTATACTTGAACCAGACATAAGTCAGACACAGAATCAAAATTAAACTTATCCATATGGTATTCCAGAGCATTGGAGGTTCAGGCTCCCCTTTCCAGCCTCTTCAGAACTGTGCGCATACCTGCACCGTCCATAATCAGGCGAGCGAGTTCGCTCATGCTTGCAGCAAAGCTCCCTTTACGAATATCCTTATCCTCAGACAAACTTTCCAACTGCAAGTACCTGGCGACATCTCGTCGATTCATTGCATCCAGGTAACCAGTTGTGTACGGTATCGCAGATATCGTACCTTTGTATCTAAACTGGCGCCGAATATTGGAAAGCGTTGCACGGGAGTGAGAATCGTATTTGTTAATGACAACATGCATATTCTTATTGTTCATTCGTGTTGGCAGAATCTCTTCAAAGAACAACTCCAGATTTCGCATATTTTGATCGAGATTAATGACAACATAGTCCGCTTGTTGCAGCTTGAGCTGCAAATCGACACCAGCATGATCCGCATCCAGAAGAACCAGATCATAATACTCGTTAGCTACTTTCAGCAGCTTTTTCACAGTCTCACCCTGTTCCTGCGGGGAACGTTCCATCTCAACAATTCTCCCGGTCAGGAAATCAAGTCTTTCTTTCAAAAGTGGCTTGGTATAATCCCTGAGATTGTGCTTATTCAGACTTCCGCTCGAATGCAGCCGTTCAATCGCATCCCAGCCCCCCTCTTCGAAGGAGAACATAAAATCCGCTGAATCCGAATCTTTGGATGGTAGAGCAGCTTCTGTGCCAGTTCCAGCAAGGCCTGCGTTAACAAGTAACACTCTTGTCCTGTAGTGAAGTGCCATCGCATAGGCACTAATTAATGTGCTTGAAGTGCAGCCTGTTCCTGCAAAAGGGCTCCAAAAGGTAATCGTGCTCATGCTCTCATCCTCTCTGCTTCTTTCATCGCACGGCGACTACGAACACTTTCCCAACCTGTTAGCTGCTCGACCACGCGGCACAACGATTTTTTGTAATTTCGTGATAAAGGTCCAAGATGAACTCGGCGATGATGCTCATTCTCAAGCTTAACCGCCGCTGTTAACTCATCCCACGGAAGCACTAAGGATTCTCCTGTCCACACAAATGGACTGCCCTCCAGATATGCCCACAGATAACGAGCTTCAAGTTTGCAATCAACCCCGTTAATTAAGAGCCGCTGAAATGACAGCTCACCAGGCAATGACTGTTCTTCAAGCAACCGCTTCAACCAACCCTTGCCACGTTCCAGATTATAACGCTCATAATCACTTACCCAGACTCTTACATCAGCGCTTAGCCAGAGATTACGTGAAGCAAAATGTGAGGTCTCCATGTCATATAACACATAGTCATAACTGTCCAATCGTTCTCCATTTACTTCTAGATGATTCTCTACAGCTGCTGAAGTGACAAAATGACAAGCGATATCAAATCCTTCAAATTCCGTAATTCGCAAAGACTGCTGACTGTCACCTACACCGTACCCATACTTTTGTAGTAAGGTTCCATCTACGAGTAAGACCTTGTTACCTGTCGAAGCCAATATCTTGCAAAGATATAACATCAAATCATTCTTCTCACACAAACCCGCAAAGATCCATGATCGCATAGATCTTATCACTCCCTCTCATTTCTCAAAAACCTTGTTATCTGAATTTTATTCAACTGAACACGTGAACATTGCTATCGGCCTCTACTCTCCGCCTGTTAACAAACTCTGCTGTTCTGTCTGTAAAACTTCAACGGGATCATTAACACTTCCAGTATTAGTTTCTGCTCCGTTACCTGAACCATCATTCCACATCACTGCATCCGATGTTGCCGAATTATTCGCTGATGGACGACTGTTATAGGTAACTGAGGATTGTGCCACATCCTGTTCAACGCCTTTTGATGGGGCTGTCACGGAGGCAGCCAGTGAACTTTCAAGCGAACTTCGCACCTGTCTGGATAACTCCTGTTCCGCTCGTCGAACAATATTCGGATCACTCTCCAGCAGTTTTAATACTTCTGAATTGGCAGGATACGTCGCGATTGCAGGTGTCTGAAACTGTGGTTCTACATAGGTTAAGGCATAGATTGAAGCTTTATGTAAATAGGCATCTACAATTGCACTGGAGAGTGACAGAATCTCTTCCTCCGTCATCGTAATCCATAAGGTAGCTGAATTGAGTCGTTCCACTTTTTTCTTCGATAAGAGAACATAATCCTGCCCTGTCGGGAACTGAATACGAACATCAATAATATCTCCCTTAACGAGTGAGGATGGCAATAATACAACTTGCAGCTCTCGATTTCTTAAATCAGGCGGAGCCGGTGTATCCTCATACACCATCTCGGTAGTAATGGCTGTTCCTTTTTTCAACTCTATTTTGGCCACTTGGCCTTCCATTTGCTTGGTACTGGACCAGAGATTTCGTGGTGCTTGTGCATCTGGAACAGCAATGAGCTTCAGATCCTCCGCTAATATCGGTTCACCTGCTTCAATATCCCGAACCGTGACCCATCCTTGTGCTCCCGAATCCCATTGTTGCTTTAATTCAGCTTCCTTTTCCTCATATGCCGATAAATAACGGGCTTCTACAGCTGACCTGACATCAGCCATCGTTTTGACATTATAAATAACATATCCTCCGAACACCAACCCTACAGCGCCTGCTCCGATAAGCCCGGCATAGATCAGTTTACGGCTTTGTTTTCTTAATTTAGACAAAAGAGGCTCTCCTTTCGTAATCTCGTCTAATCATGAACTTTCCTTCTTGAAAAGAACGAACGTTTCTTGGGTTGCTGTCCCATCATATGCGTTAAAATATGAGAAAACACTTTATCCATCTGTGCGTCCTTGTCAAAAGGGTCAATATGTAACGGCAGACCATATACACTCGATGTATCCAGCGTTTTACGAATGCGCTGAACAGCTTCAGTTGCTGCGAGGGGCAGACAATATATCCATTTCTCTCGTGGATACCGATGATGTGATCGAACAAAGGCGCCAATTTCCGCCTGTCTCCATTCGGCACCTGAGCCAATAACAATCGGCAGATCTGCACGCAGAAATTCCTCCAGCCGGTTCTGGTCCTGACCACTACCGAGGTCCATCACGATGAACTGATAGCTCCCCCCAAGCAAAGACAAAATATCTGCTCGCCCGGATTGTTTCCAATAATGCACACCATCCACTGCAAATTGTCTACCTGCCGGCACCGGTTTACCGGCTTGAGCGATTTGTTGGATTCTTGCAAAGGATTGAGAGCGAGGTGACATTTCAATCACAGCGACTTTAAAGTTTTGCCTTTCGAGATAATGACTGATAGCTATAGCGGTGTGGGTAACCCCTACACCAGATGAAGCACCAGTTAAAGCAATAACTCTTGTTCCGCCATTCAGGGTCATGGTCGCATCTCCACCAGGCGTTATTCCACCAGGTATGCGGAGCAGTTCCTTCCTCACCTCATCCGCAGATTGGAATCGCTCCTCGGCATTATACCTTAACAGTCTTCTCGCCACAGGGATGTACGTCCGTGGAACATCACTCCGAATAGAGCTTTCTACACCTTGAATCCATTCTGTATATGCACCACCAGTCATAAGATATAGCAACAATGCTCCAAGTCCATATAGATCCGAACGGGCATCGGTCTGACCCGAGCCATATTGTTCTGGAGCGGCGAAACCAGCTGTTCCCAACTTGATGGTATCTTCGGCACTTTGCGGCTTGTAACTTCTGGCGATGCCAAAATCGATTAATCTTACTTCATGTTCCGGGGTGATCATGATATTGGATGGTTTCAGATCCCTATAGATGACAGGTGGATTCAGACTATGCAGATAACTCAACACATCCAGCAATTGAAGCACTAGCTCCGTTAACTGCTCCATCGGAATTTTCCCGCGGCACTGCTTGAAATACTCACTGAGCGTTAACCCTTCGATGTATTCCATCACCAAGTACGTGTACCCATCTTCATCCGGGACAAAAAAATCAACAATTTGCGGTAATCTTGGATGGCGGAGTGATGTCAGGAGAGCGGCCTCTGTCTCCATGCTGCCTTCATACGGCATAGCCGTTACGCTTTCTTTAATTGCCCATATCTTGCCCGGCAGCTTCAGATCCTCCGCCTCGTATACATGGCTCATTCCGCCTGTTCCCAGAATGGATACGATACGATATCTACCTCCCAGCAGGCTTCCGCGTTCCAGCCTGGCCGGATGTCTCATACCAATTCCTCCTTCAATACACAACAAAAAAGGGAAAACTTCACCGAAGAAGAACAGACCGGATATCCGGTTTCGTTCGCTTCGGGATGCTTTCCCTTAGGTTTGTTATGGTTAATATTGGTATCATTATAGTACAGGCCGGAATAGATTGTAAAGCACAAAATTTAATGTGCTTAATCGAATCAATTCATAATACATTTAGCTGCTTTAATCAAGGCTAGATCTCTTAATATTTGACCATATAGAGTGTAATCTCTTCCCGGTTATGGAACAACTGCTTGGAACGTTGAATCTGCATTCGCGAACGCTCAAACGTATCGATAACATCCTTAATGAGTGCGAGCGGTTTTTTATGCAATAACTTCACAGTAACAATCGCTGTTCCCCCAGGTTGAAGACTATATAGAAGGTCTGATACAAGTCGGCTCATCAACTTGGGACTCCAACTCATATCACATACGAGCAGATCAAATTCTCCTTCGCGAAAGCGTACATCGCCTGCATTTTTCTTCAAGAAAGTCAGTTTTGGTGATGCCAACAGCGTTGCATCCATCTTCGCGGGATCTACCGCAGTAACTTCAAGCCCGCGTTCAAGCAGGAACGAGGTCCATCCACCTGGCGCTGCACCGATATCAAGTGCTTTACGAAATGAAGTAAAGTCAATGCCAAACGTTTGCTCGGCTTCAAGCAATTTGAACTTGGCACGCGAGATCTGTCCATCTTCTTTTTGAAAACGTACGGCGCCCCCGTTCCAGTCTGACAGGTTCTGTTCAGGTCTGGATACACCTGCATACAACATGTCATTCGCAGCAAATACGGAAATGACATATTCAGCATCACGTACGACCCATTCACAGCCAAGCTCATCCAGTTTTTCTGTCAGCAATTGTTTCAATGAAGCTGCATTTTCTTGCCAAAAGGCCCCGTCTGTCTTCCGTACCTGTAGTACGACAGGGGTACCCGTCAGTTCCTTATGATTCATTACAAATGCAATCAATTTCTCAATAGACTGCTCCGAATCTTCTGTATTCTCCTGAAACTGAACAGGCTGGATATGACGTAAAAACGTTGGATAATCTTCCAGCAGTTTACCTGCAACTTCTTCCTCCGCTACAGGCAGACCCGCAAACAAAATTTCTCCCGGTACGAGTACTGTGCTCTTCACCGCACCAAACGTACGGCGTAATTCTTCCTGTGCATAAGGGGCAAAGCCATGATTGGCTGTGCAGATAAAACGGGAGAAGTTGCCTTCTTCCCAAGACGATTGTGTACTCAAATTGTGTTACCCTCCAGAACGTACGCGTATCCACGGACGACCATCATCCCACTGGATATCGACCGGAACATCGTACGTATGCTTAATTGTATCTTGTGTCAAAACTTCATGCTTGGGGCCAGCCGCCGAAATGCGTCCATCGCGGATCAAGGCCACGTGCGTAAATAAAGGTACGATCTCTTCAACATGGTGTGTTACATACACCACTGTAATGTTACGCTGGCGCAAACGATCAATCTCAGCCAGCATTTTCTCACGTTCATATAAGTCCAGCCCGGCACAAGGCTCGTCCATAATCAGCAGTTTTGGCTCAGCCATTAATGAACGAGCAAGCATGACTTTTTTGCGCTCCCCTTGGGATAACGTTCCAAGCGGGTTGTTGGCGAGGTTGGCAAAGCCCATGTCATCTAGTAAACTCATTGCCTTTGCTTTTACTTCATCAGGAATGGTCTGATAAAAACGCAAAAAAGCATAAGCCCCAGTAGCCACGACCTCCCATACCGGATCTCTCGGTGTGAGTTTCTCAATCAACGTTTGGCTGATATAACCTATTTCCTTACGTACTTCCCTGACGTCACACTGTCCATACAGATTACCGAGTACTTCAATGCGTCCCTGGCTTGGAAACAGATATCCGTTCATCATTTCCAGTAACGTTGTTTTACCAGAACCATTCCGGCCGAGAATAACCCAATGCTCGCCTTGTTCAATGCGCAGATGCACGTTATCCAGAATCTGATTCTCTTCTCGTCTGAGTGAGACATGTTCCATTGAGATTATACTCATTTCAGCACCGCCTTCCGGATCTCCGAGAGTAAATGCTCCACAGAGCTCATCCGATAAACCATTTTTGGAACATCTTGCTGGCCGTCAAACAGCATCACGGCTGGTACGCTTGAAATTTGAAATTGTTGTACAAGTTCAGGAATGTCATGGATGTTCATTTCGGATAAAATACCTTCTGGCAGCATGTGCTCAACAACCTCTAACATACGCCGTGCAGCCGCACATGTCCCACATAAAGGGGTGTATATAAACACAGCCTGTGGCATGCCTTCCCATACGCCGCGCATTAACATTTTGGATGTAATTGGCTTCATGAACTTTCTTCTCCCGCAGCAACACGCAGCATAACCTCACCCGTCATAGGACCATTATGAATGGTAACCGTATCGGGTTTATTGCTATATAACATCTCGTACATCTGGCGTTTGCCAAACATACTGGACGTATGCAAATAGATTTCACGCGGAAATAAACCTTCTCGTACAATGGATGCCGCAACCTCACCGCCATTCGGCGAATCCGGCCCAAGCTCATAATCCAGAGACAATATGTCCACGTCACCTTCTCTTAGCAGCATCAGGCACTCTTCTGCATTCGTTGCCAGAACAAATCCTTTTGGACATGCCCGATAGTCATCCAAAAAAACATGCATACAATCGCTCCTCTCCCCATTATAACCAGGAACGCATGAGCGCTATATCATCACGGTGCGTTCCATCTTCGCCCGTTTCTGTCTCGAGCACAACAACCGCCTTTTGGAACTCAGGCGCATTGATCAATGTTTTCAGTGATTCATTTCCGATATATCCCTGTCCGATCCTCGCATGTCTATCCTTACACGAACCAGACGCATATTTGGAATCATTAAAATGTACAGCAGCAACATCATCCCAGTATCCGAGCACCCTGCCTTGATCAAGCATCTCTGATTCGTTGCCTGACGACCACATACCAGAAGCAAAAGCATGGCATGTGTCAAAACAAAATGCAATATGCTCTGGATATCGAGACAATTTGCGAATCTGTATCATTTCTTCCATTGTCGTGCCCATGGGGCCATGATCACCTGCCTGATTCTCAAGCAACACCTTCGAATGACCATTCCAATTCTCCAAGGCGGTATCCAGACAATGAATGAGGTTCTGATACCCCTCAAGCGGATCATTTGTTTTGATGTGTCCAAAATGGACCACCGTCCCAACAGAACCGCAAGCATTCGAAATTTCAAGATCATTGCGAATAGAAGCAATTGTAGCATGAAACCCCGCCTCTCCACGGGTCATGCCCAACGCCGGATTCGTAGGATAGGGTGAATGGGCAATCGAAGCCAGTCCATGCTGTTCACACCAATCTCTGCACTGCTCAGCATCCTTGAGATCCAGACTTTTCAGACCAAGACTACGCGGGTTCTTCGGAAAATACTGAAACGCCGTTGCCCCCATCGCATATGCTCTCTTGGCTGCCTGAAGAAATCCACCTCTCGTGCTGACATGTGCCCCGATTCCGTAGTTAGGCTTCATGCTGGCATTTCGGACAGAAGAATGCCTTCTTGCCCGTAATTTCCACTCGTTCAATCGTTCCCCCGCAGCGCGGACAAGTCTCGCCTTCCCGATCGTACACCCGACATTGCTCGTCAAAGCTTCCTGTCTTCGTATCCCCTTGCATCAGTGGCATTTCCATATATCCACCTTCAGATGCTGCTTCGCGCAACACGGACTGCATCGAATGGAACAAACGCTCCGTCAGCTCAGGTGAAGTCGCGATGTTCTGCGTTTTGGAGCTTGGTCTCAGACCTGCAGCGAACGCAATCTCATCCGAATAACAGTTGCCAATCCCTGCAATGATATGCTGGTTCACCAACGTTGTCTTGAGCGTACCCCGACGACCTTTCAACAGAGAAGCAAAACGTTCCACGTTCATCCGTCGATCCAAAGGTTCCGGTCCAAGATCGGACATTGCCGCTTCGGTTTCTTTTGAAGTAAGCAGATGTAAATACCCCAAGCGCAGGCCAATAAAGAATAAAATGTGATCTCCAAACTGGATTTCCACCTGTGTGGAACGATCAGGGCGTTCCTCTTCCGTGCCCCAGAAAATCATACCGCCCAACATGAGGTGCAGCACCAGACGTTTGCCATTAGCCAGGTGGAAAATCAAATGCTTTGCTCGGCGCTCAACAAATATGATGCGATTGCCTGTAAGTTCATTGATGAACAGATCAGGCTCCGTATTTATCGTTTTATCGCGGTTAATTACAACACCTGTAATCGGTAGATCAAGTATTTTCTCGGACAACAAGGTCCGGTAATTTTCCATTTCCGGCAGTTCCGGCATCGTACATTACCCCTTTTTGGAAGTTTGGTCTGTCTCTTGCGACAGCCACTCCATCAATTTATGCAAATCTTCAAACACATGATCAGGTCGAGCCTTGGCTGCTTGAATGTGTCCATCCATATTTTCCCGTGTTGTCACACCGGTAAGTACCAGCATCGTCTCACATCCTGCTGCGACTCCAGCTGCGATATCGGTTCGCATATTGTCTCCGATCACTGCCACTTCATGAGATGCCAGGTTCAGCCGGCTAATGGCTGACTTCATTATAACACTGGATGGCTTGCCTATGACTGTAGGACGAACTCCGGTTGCGGCTTCAATTGCTGCTCCAATCGTTCCAGCACCAGGCGTCAGTCCATCATCGGAAGGAAGCTGCAGATCCGGGTTGGTCATGATGAACTTTGATCCCGCATTAATCCACCTTAGCGCCTTGGTCAGTTTAGAATAGGAAAATTCACGATCAATACCCTGTATCACGTAATCAGGTGCATCTTCTGTCAACTGTAGTCCTGCTTCTTCTATGGCTTGCAGCAGTCCTGCTTCACCAATACATGCCACTTTTGCACCCGGAGACTCTTCGGCAACATATTCAGCAGCAGCCACAGCAGAAGTACACACTTGAGACGCATCGGCAGGTATGCCCATCCCGTTCAGATGGTCTGCCACACCTTGTGGTGTACGAGAAGAATTATTGGTTACGAATAAATACGGCTTGCCTAGCTCTTGCAGTGTTCGAATAAGCTGATCGGCTCCTTCGATACGATGTCTGCCATGATAGAGCGTACCATCCAAGTCAATCAGATAGGCCTTAATCACACACAGCACTTCCTTTCTTTATTCCATTAACGTTTCATGTCCTTAATCATTTACCTTGAACTTGACCGCGAACCTATGTATTCAGGCAAAAATAATGGCTTGCTGACATGTGCACGCAACAAGTCGAACCAAATCGAACACCGACGGTTTAACTCGCGCGTCTTCTGCACAAGCTTGTCATTTCCTGCGCTTTCCCGGAAAATAATTTGAATCATTTCCCTCTTCATATTGCCCATCCTACACGCTTTCTGACCAGATTGCAAAAGGGACCGCGGGAGTTCCTCTCCCTCAGTCCCGTGCAATTACCCGGTTCATTATATGACGTGTTTAGCCGTGCAATGGATCGCAATCATGGTTAAGATTCTTGCTTGCGATGCACGACAGGAATAAGCTGGTGTTCGTTTGCAAGTCTGGTATTCGGAAATACGGACTGTGCTTCTTCCAAAAGTGGCTGCAGTTGATCCTCATCCTTATAACGTGAGCTAAAGTGAGTCATGATCAATTGCCCGACATTCGCTGCTCTAGCCGCTTCCGCCGCTTGTTTTGAAGTACTATGATAGTATTCATGCGCTGTATCGGCCAGATCATGCATAAATGTAGCTTCATGGACAAGCACATCTGCATTTACGGATAGAGGCTGTACATTGTCGCATGGACGTGTATCACCCAATATGGTGATTACCATGCCGCGTTTTGGGGTGCCCAATACATCCTCTGGACGAAGCGAATCACCGTTATCCAGCGTAATGGTTTCTCCACGTTTCAGCCGGCCGAACAACGGGCCTGGTTTCAAACCGTATTCCGCCAGTTTGGCCGGGTCCAGGCTCCCTGGACGATCTTTTTCCGTAATTCGGTATCCGTAGCTATCAATCCGATGCTCAAGCAAAGCAGCTTCCACGATAAAACTTTCATCCTCGAACAGGACGCCGCCCGTATGTTCCACGATATTCAACTCATAGTTGACCCGTGATTGGCTAAGCTCCATGGTTGTACTGATCATTCGTTCCGTACCTGGCGGACCATATACTGTTAAAGGTGTAGTGCCACCTTGATAGGCTCTGCTCGAAAGCAGTCCTGGAAGTCCAAATACATGATCACCATGCAGGTGTGTAATGAATATTTTCTCCAATTTGCTTAGTTTAAGCGGAGAACTTAAAATCTGATGCTGCGTTCCTTCCCCGCAGTCAAACAACCACAAAGCTCTGCGCTCATCCAACATGCGTAGCCCAATGGAAGTTACATTCCGTTGAAGCGTAGGTACACCAGCATTAGTTCCCAGGAAATATAGTTCCACTCTGGATCGCACCTCTTTCTGTTGCCAGCAAAAAACCTCCGACAATGCGGAGGGCTTTGCCTGACACCCAACTGATTTATGCCTTTTCTACGTTAAAATACTTGGCTTGCGGATGGCTGAATACCATCGCTGATACGGATGCTTCAGGTTCCATCATGAAACCTTCCGTCAATTCCACACCGATATCCTCAGGCTGTAACAACTTGAACAGCGGTCCTTGGTCTTCCAAATCCGGACAAGCCGGATATCCAAAGGATACCCTGATCCCCTGATAACGCGCACCGTGTCGTTGCTTCATCGTCATCTGTGCAGAATCTGGGAATCCCCAGATATCTCTCATCATATGATGCACACGCTCAGCTAATCCCTCTGCTACTTCGAGCGCTACGGATTGAAGAGCATGCGAGCGAAGATAATCCCCTTGATCTTTCCACGCCGTGGATAGTTCACGCACACCGTGTCCGGCAGTAACAACCATGAAGCCAACGTAATCCATTTGACCGGATTCAACAGGTTTCAGGAAGTCGGACAGGCACAGGAATGGCTCGACTTTTTGACGTGGGAACGTAAATGTATGCAAAATATTGCTCGTGTCCTTTGGATCATAGATAATGATGCTGTTACCACTGGACTGAGCCGGGAAGAAACGATACATGGCATGCGCCTGTATAATCCCGTCACGAACAGCCTCTTGCATGATATCATCCACCACTGCTTTCAGGTCGGTAGCCTTTTTGTCACCTGAAGCAAGCAGTTGTTCAACTGAACCGCGCAACCCTAAATGGTGTCCAAGCAGCATCTGCATGTTCACGTATGGCAGAATATGTGATAACGGATAGTTGCGCATCGTATGTCGCTCCAGATCCGGCGGTACAAGAACCGGATGATCTACAGCAATATCCGAACGCTCCACTCGTGTAAGCTCTGGAAGGGCCTGAACAGCTACAGCACCTGAAGCATCCGCTTCTTTCTCCGCATCCATCTCCAATTGCATGGCTTCACGTGTAACGGGATTCATCAATTTGTTCGCCAGATCCAGACCATCCATCGCGTCTTTGGCATATACAACCATTCCATTATACTCAGGTCGGATACGGTTTTTGGTGAATTTACGAGTTAGCGCCGCTCCGCCAACCATAATAGGTACATCAATCCCTGCTGTTCGCAAATCCTGAGCGGTAAGAATCATCTGCTGGGCTGATTTTACCAATAACCCCGAGAGACCGATTGCATCGACTTTCTCTTCTCGGTAAGCCTCAATAATACGTTCTGGTGGTACTTTTATACCCAAATTAATGATCTGGTAACCGTTATTGGACAGGATGATCTCTACCAGGTTCTTCCCGATGTCATGCACATCACCCTTAACCGTGGCCAGAATGATCTTGCCTTTAACCGAAGTCTCGTTCTTCTCCATGAATTGCTCCAGATATGCTACAGAAGCCTTCATAACCTCCGCACTCTGCAACACCTCGGCTACAATCAACTCATTGTTGTTAAAGAGACGACCTACTTCCTCCATCCCCCGCATAAGTGGACCATTAATCACTTGAAGTGCTGTGTATTTGGCAAGTGCCTGTTCGAGATCTGGCAGTAATCCTTCTTTGCTTCCTTCAACAACATATGAAGCGAGACGCTCTTCTAATGAAAGGTTCGAGATTTTTTCCTTCTTCTCCACCTTCTTGTTACGGAATGCCGCTACGAATGCCGCCAGTGTATCATCATTCGTGTTATATAAAAGCTCTTCCGAGAGCCTGCGTTCTTCTTCAGGAATGGATGCATAACGCTCCAGTTTCTCTGTGTTCACGATGGCATAATCGAGACCTGCTTTGGTACATTCATACAAAAATACAGAGTTCAGCACTTCACGGCCTGCCTCAGGCAGTCCGAATGAAATGTTACTGATCCCAAGTATCGTATGACATTCAGGCATCGCTTCTTTGATCACTCTTATACCTTCAATGGTTTCTTTGGCTGAACCGATGTACTGTTCATCTCCCGTACCTACCGGGAACACCAATGTATCGAAAATAAGGTCTTCTGGTTTGAGTCCATATTTGTTCACCAGCAGATCATAAGAACGCTTGGCTACGTCGAGCTTGTCTTCCCGACTAATCGCCTGACCCCGCTCATCAATCGTTCCGACAACAACCGCACCACCATATTTATGAAGCAACGGCGTGATCAGCTCAAATTTCTCTTCGCCATCCTCAAGGTTAATGGAGTTAATTATCGCTTTACCTTGCGAGTACTGAAGAGCCAAATCAATGACTGAAGCATCTGTCGTATCGATCATGAGAGGAACCTTTACTTTTTTCACAACCAATTCAAGGAACTTCACCATGTCTTCTGACTCTTCACGGTCTGGATCTTGTACACACACATCGACAATGTGCGCTCCATTTTTCACTTGAGCACGAGCAATTTCCGAAGCTTCTTCATATTTGCCTTCGACAATGAGTCGTTTGAATTTCCGTGATCCCAGCACATTCGTACGTTCACCGACCATGTAGGGACGATTGTCCTGTTCGATATAGATTGGTTCTATACCAGACAATGCCGGTGGATGTGTTCCGTTCATTTCTCTTGGGGGGTACTGGGCAAGCGTATCACGCATAGCCCGAATATGTGCAGGGGTTGTCCCGCAACATCCACCAGCGATATTCAACCAGCCCTGTTCCGCAAATGCACCTATCTTCTGAGCGAGTGAGTCTGGTGACTCATGATAATTACCGTTCTCATCCGGGAGACCCGCGTTCGGGTAACAACTAACCGCAACCGATGCCATTCCGGAAAGCGAACGAATGTGATCACGCATGAATTCCGGACCCGTAGCGCAGTTTAGTCCTACCGAAATTGGGTTAAGGTGTTCTAAGGATATATAAAAGGATTCGATGTTCTGGCCCGCAAGGGTCGTTCCCATCGGTTCGATCGTTCCTGAGATCATCAGGGGCAGTGTAACACCGCTCTGTTCGAAGGCCTGCTGAATTCCGATGCTACCTGCTTTTACATTGAGGGTATCCTGTGAGGTTTCAAGCAGTAGCGCATCAACGCCTCCCTCTATTAAAGCAAGCGCTTGCTCCAAATAACTGTCGATAAGTTCCTGGAACGTTACTCCCCCGGTTACAGACAGTGTTTTGGTTGTTGGTCCCATCGCACCTACCACATAACGTGGAGATTCCGGTGTAGAGAAACGATCAACCGCAGCTTTCGCAATTCTGGCTGCTTCCAGGTTGATTTCGCGTGCCCGATCCTGAATATCGTATTCAGCAAGCACGACCGATGTCGCACCAAATGTATTGGTTTCAATTAAATCGGCGCCAGCCTCCAGATATTCTTCATGAATGCGCTGGATCAGCTCTGGACGAGTAAGCACTAACATTTCATTACATCCATCCAGATCTTCGCCGCCAAAATCTTCGCCAGTCAGATCAACTTGTTGAATCATGGTCCCCATCGCACCGTCGAGGATTAATATTCGTTGTTTTAATGCATCGTGTAGACTAATCTTATCCAATATCTTCACCCCCGCAAAACGTTAAATCTTAGTTTAACAGAAACTAACTTAATGTGAAAGATCGGGTTTTCTCGCGAAAGATGGCGGGTTTACACGAATTATGAACGGAATTTGAGAATCGACAAAAACAGAGCAATCCGATATAATTCAATTAAACCAAGTGGAAAAGAGGGAAAGAACATGGCTGAAATTGTTATCCGAAATACGAACGAACGCATCACTGGTGACGAAAATGTTCGAAATTTCTTAAACAAATACGAAGTATTATATGAGAAGTGGGACGCATCCAAACTGAACACTGATCTGCAAAATAACTTTGGATTAACGGATGAACAGAAAACCGAAGTTTTGGAAACTTACGACTATGAGATCAGAGATTTGGCTGCACGTCGCGGGTACCAAATCTGGGATGTGATCACACTATCCGAGCAAACACCAGATATCGAAGAAAAGCTGGCCAAGTTCGAAGAGATCCACACCCACGCTGAAGATGAGATCCGTGCGATTGTCGCTGGTAAAGGAATCTTTGTTATCAAAGCCACAGATGATGTAGGTTACTTTAATGTAGAACTGTCTCCTGGAGACGTCATTTCTGTACCCGAGAATACACCGCACTTCTTCACCTTAATGGAGAACAAACAAATTATCGCTGTACGTCTGTTCATCGAAAAAGATGGCTGGATTGCAGATCCATACCCTGATCCTACATTTATCAAAAACGCCTGACACTCTCATGTTATAACTTGCTTAACCAAAACCCCTGTTCAATTGAACAGGGGTTTTCGCATATGCATATGGAGATTATTATACAACATCCGTGCATTATATAAAATAATGCGGGTATTTCGCTTTTATCGATTCTTGTTCAATCACAACCAGTCTGAGATGAGCTTCCATTACCTGAACAGCCTGTTCTGTTTTACGCTCTGTGATAAGTCGATATATATCTTTGTGTTGGGAGATAATGACCTCCAGGTTGGAGTCCTCCGCTAGACGTAACAAACGCAACCGATTAAACGGAATATTCAGTTGTTGCAACATTTTCCATGTTCTTAGCTTACCCGTGCCCTGAAACAAAATCTGATGAAACTCTTCATCCAGCTCAAAAAGACGATAGAAATTGTTTTTTCCTATACAAACTTCCTGCATCGCAATGTTGGTTTCAAGTCGAAATCGGAATTCTTCAGGAAAAGAAACACATGCCAAAGTCACGATTTCCTTCTCCATCTTTTCCCTCGTAAACCTGCCTTCTTCCACATGCTCTAGATTAATATGAGAGACGATCGTTCCACTCTGGGGAATAATGTCCAGCAGTTCTTCTTCTGCAAGCTTCATGAATGCTTCTCGCACGGGGGTTCTGCTCACTTGCAATTCATCTGCAATCTCTTTCTCTGAAATTTTAGTACCAGGCTTAAGTTCCAGATGCAGAATTCGTTCCTTTAACAAATTATATGAATATGCCCGGGTCGAGCCTCTAATTTTTTGATTAATTGACATGCCTTGACCTCTTTCTCTCAGCCGTATTCATTCATATTAGCACAAATTACCGTTCCACTTAAATATCGGTGTGAAACGGTAATTTGGCCAACCTTAACTATGTTATTGCTTGTTTTCTTTGTAGGCTTTATACGTGTCATTTGCAAGCTTCAGATAATTGGATAGGCCTTGACTTTCCAGCTCTTTGGCAAACGTATCGAATTCCGACAAGTCCCGCTCACCCAAGATAAATTTAAGTGTATTTTGGTCTGAGTAATCTTTCAGTGGAGTACTCAGAAGTGTCACCCGTTCACGATCCTCAGAAGAGTATGGAATCGGTGGTTCAGCCGGGATCACTTCTTTGGTATCCTTCATGTCTTGCTGGAATTTCAACTCTTCTTCACTAAACATCGATTGCAGCAGATCTGTTGTACCTCCGTAGGCAAATACACCACCTGAGAAGCCAAAGTCAATACGCAGATCCTTCGTTCCTTTTGGATTCAAACCATTATAGTTAACGTCTTCAACCAATTTACGTGTTCCGCCCTCTTTGGTAAATGTTTCGCCTTCAACACCCCATTTGGCAAACTCTTGACCCTCATCACTGTAGTATAACCAATCAATAAATTGCATAATGGCTTTGAAATTTTCGCTTTTTTGAATTTTCCCAGAGATCATGACACCGTTTTCAAGTCTGGAGCCTGACATTAATTGGCCTTTTGGTCCACCAGGAACTGTAATCTTCTCAACTGAGAATTTGCCCTCTCCCAGCGTTTTGTTCATATCAGTTCGGTGCATTACCAGCGTTTGGGAATTGCCGTTAATCATAAAAGATTTGCCGGATACAAATTTCTGTATTGCCTGATCGTCATCCTGTGTAAAACTTTCTTTGTCCAGCAATCCTTCAGATACCAACTTGTTAAAGTAGGTCAACAGCTCTTTGTATTCTGGTGTTGTAGCCGTGTATACGAATTCATCCTGATCTTCTTTATACGTCAATCCATTACCAAAACCCCATCCAGCCTTGGTACCAAAACCGGTAGCAGCGATGTTCAATGTACTATTGAATTTAAATCCATCCGAAAATGGAATGGAATCGGGGTAGATTTCTTTCAGCTTTTTGGCTGCATCATACAATTCGTCCCATGTCGTCGGGATGGCGATGTTATTTTCTTCAAAAACATCCGTTCTTACCAGTAATGTATAATCCGGCCATACTTCTTCATGCAGACCCGGGAGCACATAGTACTTTCCATCTTCTTGCCGAAGTCCTTCCAGTTCATCCTCCAAACCCCATTTTTCCACTTTATCCTTGAAGTTCGGCATCAAATCAATGTAATCACTAATGGGCAAGACCGCACCGGAAGATACAAATGCAGATTCTTCACCAGGATAGGTTTTGGGAATAATCAGCGGTGCATCGCCTGAACTAATTAGAAGGGATCTCTTCTGAGAGTAGTCACTCATGGGAACAATCGTTGGCTCAAGCGTAACACCCGTCAGTTCGGTAATTTTATCGAAAAGTAACCAGTTTTTTTTATAAGGATAAATAGGATGATCACTGTATAGTATGGATAGATTAAATGGCTCGGTCGCCTTGAATGTATCCCCTACATTGTACGTTTCCATCGCTGCCTTGGTTTGAACTTCCGTGACGTCACCTCCAGCTCCAGTACCGCTGCTACATGCTGCCAGAACGAAGGTCATCATTGTTGCCAACACCATTTTACCAACAAACTTACGTGGCTTTTGATTCATTTAGGTTATCCCCCTGAATTTGGTTTAGGTTGACTTTGCCTTAAACTTTAAACAACATCTAAAAATTAATCATGTGAATTACTCTAGCTGCTGCTTTTTACTGTTTGACAGACCCTAACATGATTCCGGTTACAAAGTATCTTTGGACAAATGGATAGATGGTGAGTATCGGCAAAATGGTTAATACCATCGTTACTGATTTAATATTGGCAGCAATCTGTGTCAGGTTATCCGCTGAGGTTGCACCGGCAGACGCCCCGCTTGTCGCTCCTGCAATCATATTGCGCAGATAAATGGTTACCGGGAACAGTTCTTTTTTGTCCAAATACAGAAAGGCTGGGAACCAGGAATTCCAATGGCCCACTGCGTAGAACAGCACCATGGTTGCCATAACTGCTTTACTTAGTGGCAAAATAATGCGTAACAAGATTCCGTAAGTGTTCAAACCGTCAATCGAGGCAGCTTCCTCCAGTTCTTCAGGCATATTTTCAAAAAATGATTTCATGATCAGCATGTTGTATATGCTAATTGCGCCAGGAACAACAAGTGCCCACATGGTGTTGTTGAACCCAAGGGAATTAATCAACACATAGTTTGGAATCAATCCACCACTGAAGAACATGGTGAATACGGCGAACATGGTCAGAAATTTGCGACCCATTAATCTCTTTTTGGACAGGGCATATGCGAAAATAGTTGTCATGAACATGGAGATTAGCGTACCTACCACGGTGTAGATAATCGTATTTTTATAATTCGTCCAGAACATGCTGTCACGCGAGATGGTCTTATACGTCTCCACATTGAATCCTCTTGGGAACAGACTAACCTTGCCCGAATTAATATAGGACTCACTACTGAAGGATTGTGCCACGACATTTAAGAATGGATAGAGCGTTATAAATACTACGAACAGCAGAAAGATAACATTGAATACTTTAAATACCTTGTAAGATCTGGATTCCTGCATGATGCTCCTCCTTTACCATAAGCTTCTTTGTGTCAGTCTGCGTGAGATCGCATTTACGGAGAACACCAGAATCAGACCGATCAGCGATTCGAACAAGCCAATTGCGGTAGCATAACTGAAGTTACTGGATTCCAGTCCGACCCGATACAGGTAAGTCGAGATGACATCAGATGTCTCGTAGATTAGCGGATTGTACAAGAGTAAGATTTTTTCGAATCCAACAGCAAGGAAATTACCCATGTTCAAAATCAATAATGTCACAATCGTTGGCAAAATCCCTGGTATCGTTACATGAATCGTTTGCTTCCACCGATTGGCACCATCGATACGCGCAGCTTCATACAAAGAATCATCTATGGTTGTCAGTGCAGCCAGATACAGAATCGCTCCCCAACCCATACCCTGCCATACCTCAGAAGTGATATAGATTGTTCGGAACCACTCCGCCCGCTGCATAAAAGGAATATTGTCTCCAGTGAAGAAAGCTACCAGTCCATTAATGGAACCATTCACTGCTGTCAGCTGCAGGATCATACCCGCCACGATAACGATGGACAGAAAATGAGGCAGATAGGACGCGGTTTGAACAAACTTTTTGAATCGTTTACTCTTCACTTCGTTAAGCATCAAGGCAAAAATGATTGGAACCGGGAATGTAAAGAGCAACGCGAGTCCGCCCAACATCAGCGTGTTACCAAATACTCTCCAAAAGGTAGGGTCCTCAATGAACATTTTGAAGTATCTTAACCCAACCCACGTTTCTCCAAATATACTTCCTCCCGGAACAAAGCGTCTGAACGCAATCACATTTCCGATCATCGGCCCATATTTAAAAATAAGGAGATAGATGATGGGAAGGATTAATAGTGAATACAACTGCCAGTCTTTGCGGAACAAAGTTGCTGCCGTTCGTAATCTGCTTTCTTTACGTAAAGATGTCATGGTTAACGTTGTTTTAGCGGTTTCCGACTCCATGTGTTTTCACTCCAATCCAGGACTTGATAGATATAAACTATTTCACGAGCAATTCCCATCGCTTCTTTGGTAGAAAACAACCAATCCTTCAATTTCACCCCCACCACGAAATAGAGTACAGTCCAATGTAAGCGATATCATTTTGATGTTTTATGTAAAATCACTCAATCCAAGGTGCTTCACATCATGTATTAGCACTTAATAATTGGTGTGATCTCCAAATCGAAAGAAGGTCTTCGAAGTGTATAAAGCGCTTACAACAAATAAAAAATAATTAGCAACAACCCTCGCTTCCATTCAAATGAATTCAAATGAATTAAGTCAAAAGAAATTGCTCAGAATAATCTAAATACTAGTCATACTAGTATGTTAGTTATATTTTAATCCAGCTCCCCCCTAATTTCAATAACTTTTAGCAAAATAAATGGAAATCTCATTTAACAAGGTAACTTAGTTAATTTACTCAAATTAAAAAAACATTGGTAACTTCAAGAACGATATCATCGTTCATTGAAGCTTCCAATGTTTCAGAGTGCTGAGGAAAGATGTTATGGCTGATTTGCTCAGAACTTAGCAATAAGTTGATCTAATTCGGATAAATGCGTAATTTCATGGTCAGGCGCATACGTTTCATTGTTGTTCTTATGCTCACGGTTAATCCATACGGCTTGGATGCCTGCTGATAGAGCACCACGAATATCCGTCGTCAACTTGTCCCCAACCATCATGCTCTCTTCGGGTTTAACACCCAGTTTACTCAAAGCATGCTCGAATATGGACGGATCTGGTTTTCCTTTTCCAAAGTTACCCGAGATAACAATCTCATCAAAGAAAGGAGTCAATTCAGGTACACCATCCAACTTCTCTTGTTGCAAAGCAGGACAACCGTTCGTTAACAGCAAAAGTTTGTATTTCCCTTGTAATTGACGCAAAGTATCCATCGTTTCTTCGTACACATGAGGTCTGGATCTACGTTCTACTCCAAACTGCGCGGCCAGTTGTTCAGCAAGATCTTCCCGATCTATACCCAACTTCAACAAGCCACGACGCCAGGATTCTTTACGGTAAGCTGGAGCAAGTTGTTCCAACTGACGGAACTCAGCTTGATCCCCACCAGTAAAGTTGGCCCAAAGGCCTTCAAACGGATTGATTCCAATCATTTTGGTAAAAGGAAAGGTCTCATAAGATTCATACAGTGCACGTGCCTCGTTACGAACAGCTTCTTCAAGTTCCTCCGGTTTGACCCCAGTCTCTTGTGCTGCAATTAGACAAGTCTCACGAAATGCTTCTCGAACACTGCGCTCATCCCACAATAAAGTATCATCCAGGTCGAACAAAATCGCTTTTAACGCCATTCCGATCATCTACCCCTTTATGCAATAATTACTTATCGATCGTTTCCACGGTGATCTGGTGTGCTTTTGCAAACTTCAGCAAACGTTCTGCAATCGCATCTGTATCGTAACGGTTCAATAACTTGGTGAACACCCATCTTTTCCCGCGACTTTTATGTTCGATAACAACTGTGCCTGGTTCAATTCTGAATTTGACAATATCTTCAACCCCGATTGAACGTTCACGATTACCCTTTGTTGTTATAATCCGATTACTGCTGATCTTGATGTATGGACGACGAAGCATGAAGATGACTGCCAAAAATACGTAAAGCAGCATCGTCACCCAGTCCCAGGTTGTCATCGGAGCTTGCACAAGGAACGTGCTCATAAACAGATACAAAAAGGCGAGACCGATCAAAAATATAGGGAACAAAAGGCTACGTCCCTTAAAGACTTCTTCACCTGGTGTACCTGTGATTGGCTGACCACTTTTTTTGCGTTGCTGATTTAACTGCTTGGAATTTTTCTTAACCGTTCTCTCGAACGAACGCGACATGAGAATCCCCCTTATGTGTCTTTGTATCGGCTTACATAACTGTAAACCAACATTTCCCCCTATAAATTGCATACTCAGAATAACAGGAAGAAACCTAAATATCATAATGATATCATTAGGTTTCGTTAGTGTTTGAGTTTGCCTTGGTGGCCTTTGTCATTCTCATCATCAACAATCTCAATGGTATCCAGTTGTTGTCTGAAATTGCTGCGAATATTACTCAAATAAATCTCTCTTAGCTCGGCACGTTCAGCAAGTTCTTCCTCCGACAATCCAGTGGACTTTTGCTTACGAGCCAATTCGTTAATACGTGCTACCAGACTATCTATATCCAAGCTTGTCCCCTCCAAAAATACAAAGTCATATTAACTTTGCCATGATAAAGGCTGCTTGTCAAGCTGACACGCGTTAACTCTCATTGATGTGCATTTATTCTGCGAATTGCGGTAGAGTTAGTACTTGTCCCACTTGGATCGAAGTCGCTTGAAGTTGATTCACTTTCTTAATTGCTTCTATATATATACGTGTATCCATATTAGTCGGTTTATGTTCCAAAGAAATACTCCATAATGTTTCCCCTTGTGAAACGGCTATCTTTCCTCCAGGCAGAACATCATTCTCATTGCCAGCAAATACCGTTAATACAGTGCTACATCCAATAAATATAATCAAAGAAGTGATGGCTACCTTTAATATCCATGAAGAAATCTTGAAACGCGCTAAAACCTTCTTGTAGTTCCCTATGTTAGACTTCACCAGTTCCGAATTCATCGGTTCATAAATACTTTGATAAGTTGAATATCTCATTAAATACCCGCCTCCAAACGTTTGTTCCTATCTGTTGAAATCAATATAACACGAACACTTGTTTTGTTCAATAGATTTTTAGAACAATTGTTCGCTTGTTTTTTGAAGGAGAAATATCTTAATTCAAACCCTTCTGCGAAGCATTTGCAGTATTCTGCTCTGACTTTTGGATAAATTCGGTTCTATAAGTTAAAAAACACTGATTATATGCCATTTTATTTAGAACTTATGTTTGTACGAACGGAGGTTCTATGTTATAATTTTCCCAAACGTTACTAAAATGGGGTTGATACGGTATGTCGAAGATATCCAGCAGGCAGCAGGCAATTCTGGAATTTATACGAAATGAAGTCCGGTTGAAGGGGTATCCTCCTTCCGTACGGGAAATTGGTGAAGCTGTTGGACTGGCTTCCAGCTCAACAGTACATGGACATTTGGATCGCCTGGAGAAAAAAGGTTTGATCCGACGCGACCCTACCAAGCCAAGAGCCATTGAGCTTTTGAGCCAGGAAGAATCTGAGCATTCTCATCAATTTGCTCATAGCGTTGCACGTATTCCTGTCGTTGGTAAGGTTACAGCCGGGGTTCCAATTACTGCAACCGAGAACATTGAAGACTACTTCCCTCTTCCTACACATTATGTAGGTGAACAGAAAGTGTTTATGCTTTCGGTAGTCGGAGATAGTATGGTGGAAGCAGGAATCGTTAACGGAGATTACGTTATTGTCCGTCAACAGCAAACTGCTGATAACGGTGATATCGTAGTGGCAATGACTGAAGACGATGAAGCTACAGTGAAAACGTTCTATAAAGAGAAAGATCATATTCGCCTTCAACCGGAGAATGCGACTTTCGAGCCTTTACGTTTGAAACACGTTAGTATTCTGGGTAAAGTCATTGGCCTTTTCCGAGATATTCATTAATATCTAACCTGAGTAACAAAACTAGATGCAATACACTGAAATACAAAAAGAGGTTGCCCTGATGAACAGGACAACCTCTTTTTATGTTTATATTGTTTTATCGGATAATTATTCGCTGCGTTTCAGAACACTCTTGTGATGCGAGAACACATCAAAGCTCTGTTGTCCGTGATATGAGCCCATACCACTCTCTCCTACACCACCAAACGGAAGATAATGCGAAGTCATATGAGAAAGCGTGTCATTAATACATCCCCCACCGAAGGAAACTTGATTCAGCACCTGATCCTGTAGTTGCTCATCCTGTGTGAAGAGATATAGTGCCAATGGTTTTGGCCGGCGAACAATCTCATCCAGCACGGGATTCAGGTCGCTGTACGTAAATACGGGAAGAATCGGACCAAAGATCTCTTCTTGCATGACAGGTGAATCCCAGTTCACATCTCCAAGTACAGTCGGCTCAATCAGCAACTGCTCACGCACAGACCGTCCACCTATCAGCGTTTTGCCATCTGTAAGAAATTTCGACAACCGATCAAAGTTACGCGCGTTGACAATATGTGGGAAATCAGCATTCTGTAACACATCATCCCCAAATTTATCTTTGACCTCTGCGCCAATCAGATTAATTAATTCGTCATGAACTTGTTCATGCACAAGCAAGTAATCCGGAGCAACACATGTTTGCCCTGCATTCAGGAACTTACCACGAACAATACGCTGAGCCACCAGCTTCAGATCTGCGTCACTATGGACAATAGCAGGACTCTTACCACCTAATTCAAGAGTTACAGGAGTCAGGTGCTCCGCAGCTGCCTTCATAACAATGCGACCAACACCCGTACTACCTGTGAAGAAAATATAATCAAACTTCTCTTTCAACAATGCTGTGCTGGCTTCGACTTCCCCTTCCATAACGGCAATATACTCCTGAGGGAAGATCTCCTGAATAAGATCATACGTCAGACGAGATACGGCTGGTGTTAATTCAGAAGGTTTGATAACTGCACAGTTACCGGCTGCAATTGCTCCAATCAGTGGACCAAACGCCAGTTGGAAAGGATAGTTCCAAGGTGCAATAATAAGAGCCACTCCGTATGGTTCAGGGTAAATGGTGCTCACCCCATCCGGCATAGCCGAATTAGTTGGGACTTGTTTTGGCGCAGCCCATTCCTCCAGATGTTCTAATGCAAAATCCAATTCACCCAGAACAATGCGAATCTCGGAACCGTAAGCTTCCGCCTCGGATTTGTTCAGATCCACCCGAAGTGCATCTTGTATCCGTTGCTGATACTTTTCGATTCCTTTTCTAAGCTGTTGAAGTGCATTAATCCGATACTCGATATTTTTAGTTTGTCCTGTATAAAAAAATGTACGTTGTTCTGTCACCAATTGTTTTGCCTGATCCATATTAACATCTCCAATTAATTATTTAAAATTAAATTGCTCAAAATTCAATTAAAGTATACCTCTTCTATATGAAACTATCAACATAATATTGAAACATTAATTTGAAAATTTCTGAAATTTGGTAGGCGTTTCAAGATATGAGAAAGCTACCCTTTTTTTTATGTAAGTGTTCGACTATAGCGAATTATTGGGTATTATTAGAATTCATCTTTATTTCTCCAGAAGATTATATGTACTGAGATCTAAAGAGATGGATGTAGCCTTGTAAATCTTACGCAATGTCAACATAGAGATCATATGTCCTAATTGCCGATAACTCTGCGGACGTGGAGAAGTAATTTCTCTAATTCAATGACTTGTGGTTTTGTGTTGGTTTTGTTTGCATAGTAAACAAAGAAGCCGGCCTATTTTTGAATCTTTTACTCGAATGTATCACGAAATTTTCTCTTTTCCATGTTCTTAATGGATAGTGTGCGCTACGCTTCTACTACTCCTCTATAATCAAATACTAGATAGGTACCCGAACCTACATAAGACTACCGGGAGGAAATCATTTTTCATATCTTAATGTCTTATATGTATATTTATCTTATTATCACCCAAATCTATTAGTTCGATAAAAGGCATGCTTAATAAATCATTTCTATCAATTAGTCAAAATTAGCATTTCAAAAGAATATCCATAAATCCAACATTTTACAACTATATTATTTACAAATAGTAATCTTATATGGTATATTTAACCATGGTTGGCCAACCTAATTATTTGAACTCTACTCGATATCTTTAATTTCAAATAACAACTTAAAACAGAATCTTACTCTATTGGTTCTAGTATATTTGGGAGGTTTGAATATGAAAAGATTAAGAAAATTCTCTATTTCTGTTATGGCAACTGCTTGTCTATTAGCATTCGGTTCCAGCTCTGCATTCGCTAAAACTGGTTGGGCTGATTCATTTGAGACAGCAGAAGTGATGTACTCAAGTGTAAACCAGTCTTCTGGATTTAGCGCAACACAGTATTTAGATAGCATGAGCGACAATGATTTTTATGTAGTCGACAACACAAACGGTACATCCGAAATCACATATTCTGTTATAGCCACTCCACCAGCTAACTTCGACATTGTTATGGGTGTTATTAAAATGAATGCAAGCGGTGCGATCCTGTCCATTCAAATGGATAACTGGAATGGACGGGGATACCCTGAGGCGATTAGTTGGAATGCTAAACCTGGTGAGAAGGTTTACTTCAGAATTATGGACAACGGTATCAACAACTATAACGAGCCTTATACAATTCAATTCACAAAAACCAGCTAAATAATATTTTAGTAGATATTCAATGGCTCCCCGCTATATTAATGGGGGGGCCATTTTTTATACTTTGTAGACAAGGATGAGTACAGCGATAAATTTATTTTATGTTTTCCAGAGATAATGCTCTTTTAATTGTTGAATTATAGCTTAAGAGGATGTTTCATTGAGTCATTATTGCTTATTCAGATTGAAAAGAGCTTTATTAAATCAAATTCTCGAAATAGCTATGCATCATATTTTATCATTTTCAAAGTTTGAACGAAGTTTTTTTACTCATGGTCAGGAAACAAAATTCAATGGAATATTTTGAGGTTCGTTATTGAATCTAGAGTTAACAGAATCTTAGAACATTGTGATCTTCCTTACCTTTTCGTTCACTATCTCAGGCCTGCGTAGTTCTTTTACTTGAGTGCGGGGAAGATACGAAATTCACTGAAGAAATTTTTGTGTAGAAAAATATTTTGGGGGCATTTTGATTTTTCTTTAAATGTTTAGGGATTGCCCACAAAAAGAAAAACCCCTCAGCGCTAGAGCGCCAAGGGATTGAGCTATTAGTACAAAGTGATATATTGATCGCGTTCCCATTGGTGGACTTGTGTTCTATACATATCCCACTCAATTTCTTTCAGCTCATAGAAGTGAGCCAAGGCGTGGTCGCCGAGAGCATCACAGATAACTTCGCTGCGGATCAATTCATTCAGTGCTTCTTTCAGGTCAGCTGGCAAGCTTGGAATGCCTTCTTCCACACGCTCTTCTTCTGACATGATGTAGATGTTACGGTCAATTGGAGCTGGTAAGGAAAGCTCACGTTTGATTCCGTCCAGACCTGCTTTCAACAAAACAGCCAAAGCCAGGTAAGGGTTAGCAGCCGGATCCGGGTTACGAACCTCAACACGTGTGCTCAAACCACGGGAAGCTGGAATACGAATCATTGGGCTACGGTTACTCGCAGACCATGCTACATAACAAGGAGCTTCATAGCCTGGTACAAGACGTTTGTATGAGTTCACAGTTGGATTAGTAATAGCTGCAAACGCACGTGCATGCTTCAGAGTTCCAGCCATGAAGTGACGTGCAGTTTTGCTCAAACCAAGCTCGTCCGACTCGTCAACGAATGCGTTCTCATTGCCTTTGAACAAAGATTGGTTGCAGTGCATACCGGATCCGTTCATACCAAACAGCGGTTTAGGCATGAATGTAGCATGTAAACCATGCTGACGTGCAATCGTTTTAACAACGAGTTTGAACGTTTGGATCTGGTCAGCCGCTTTCAGCGCATCAGCATATTTAAAGTCGATCTCATGCTGACCTGGAGCTACCTCATGGTGGGAAGCTTCGATCTCAAAGCCCATTTCTTCAAGGGTGATAACGATGTCACGGCGACAGTTTTCACCAAGATCCGTAGGTGCCAAGTCGAAATATCCACCTTGGTCATTCAGCTCGTTGGTCGGGTTTCCTTTTTCGTCTGTTTTGAACAAGAAGAACTCAGGTTCAGGACCGACGTTGAAGGAAGTGAATCCCATATCTTGGGCTTCCTTCAGGTTTCGTTTCAAGATACCACGTGGGTCTCCTGGAAACGGGTTACCATCTGGAAGGTATACGTCACAGATCAGGCGTGCAACACGGTTTTCTGCTACCCATGGGAAAATAAGCCAAGAATCTAGATCTGGATAGAGGTACATGTCGGACTCTTCAATACGTACATAACCTTCAATGGAAGATCCATCGAACATCATTTTGTTATCCAGAGCCTTAGTCAACTGGCTCACAGGAATCTCAACGTTTTTGATAGCTCCAAGCAAATCGGTAAATTGCAATCGAATGAATCGTACGTTTTCTTCTTTCGAAATGCGGAGAATGTCTTCTTTTGTATAGCTCACTATAACCTCTCCCTTTCTTATCTGCGTATTTGGCTTGCCTGTTATATTTGTACATTAGAAAGTTCCACGGGTCAAGGATTCTTACACCATAAGTGCATGATTTCCTCTCACTCGCCAAGTTATGCGAACTTACTTTTTATTAAAGAATCGGGAAAGCTCTCCCTGAATGAGAGATACTTGTCCAGGTCTCTTACCTGACACAAGTTGCTGCTTCAGCAAACGATGCAACTGCGTATCGGACAGTTCTCTGCGTTTAACTTCTGTATCTGGCGTGATCACTGTAGCTTCCTCGGATTCTTTCGAAACAGGATTCATCACTTGTTTGATCCCTGCGATGTTAACTCCTTTTTCAATCAAAGCCTTGATCTCTAGCAATCTCTCTACGTCATTAAAAGAGAATAACCGCTGATTACCTGACGTTCTCGCAGGAACGATCAAGCTGTGCTGCTCATAATAACGAATCTGACGTGCAGACAGATCCGTAAGTTTCATTACAATACCAATTGGGAATAAGGCCATATTTCTGCGAATTTCATCACCCATGTTCATCAACCTTCCAGTCATCTATTCTTCACCCTATTGTACATTTAGTTGTTACCAAGTGTCAATGATGTGTTAGATAAACTCACAATAATTTACGATCTTTCATGGTCTGTAATGCCATCAAAACGCCATATTTGACATGAGAGTACGTTAATCCGCCCTGCATATACCCAATATACGGCTCCCGAATAGGCGCATCGGCTGATAATTCCAGACTTCCGCCCTGAATGAACGTACCTGCCGCCATAATGACAGGATGTTCATAACCAGGCATATCCCACGGTTCAGGAACCACATGACTATCTACAGCTGCTGCACGCTGAATTCCCTGCACAAAGGCAATTAAATGCTCAGCAGAACTGAACTGAACAGCCTGAATCAGATCTGTACGAGCTTCATTCCAAGCGGGCTTGGTTACAAATCCCGATTCAGCAAACATCGCAGCAGCAAACGTACTACCTTTAATAGCTTGTCCTACGATTGTCGGTGCCATGTAAAGTCCTTGGTAGATGCCACGTGTTGTTCCCAGCATTGCTCCAACCTCTCCCCCAATTCCCGGGGCTGTCAGGCGATAAGCTGCCAACTGTACGTATTGTTCCTTCCCACATATGTATCCTCCGGTTTCTGCAATACCTCCACCAGGATTCTTAATAAGTGATCCGGCCATCAGATCAACTCCGACTTCTGTCGGTTCACGTTCCTCCGTGAATTCACCGTAACAATTATCCACGAATACGATGACATCCTCCTTAAGCCCTTTAACACGTGTCACCATCTCGGCAATCTCAGCAACACAGAAGGATGAGCGCCAATCATAACCACGTGAACGTTGAATCCCAATGACTTTTGTAGCCGGTGTAATGCTTTTCTCAACTGCTGCCCAGTCCACGCCACCTTCAACAGTTAAAGCCGTCTCACGGTAGCCGATACCAAAATCGCGTAACGAACCTGTACCATCACCGGGTTTGCCAATCACTTTATGCAATGTGTCATAAGGCTTACCCGTGATGTACAATAATTCGTCACCTGGGCGCAATACGCCAAAGAGAGCTGTACTAATCGTATGTGTACCTGAAGCAAAATGAGGACGTACCAACGCGGCTTCCGCGCCAAACACATCAGCATATACTTCATCAAGTACTTCACGCCCACGGTCGTTATACGCATAACCTGTTGAACCTGCAAAATGAAAATCACTTACTTTTCGCTGTTGGAAAGAGTTAATCACTTTCCATTGATTGTGATCTGTGATCCGATCAATCTGTTGAAGTTGTCCTTCAATCTGACGCTCCACTTGTTGCTGAAGTTCAGATATTTCTGAATCAAAGCTTACCATCTTACTTCATTCCCCTTCATAGCACGAATCTGACGTTGAATAGTCATTATCGTGTAACTTATCACATCAATATGTCATGAATATTACGATTCAATAAAATTTTCGAGCATATAACCAAATTTCTCATATTCACCTTTTTGCAATTCCACTTCATAAATGACATCATTCTCCTCAAAGCTGGTATCCACTACATCACCAATTTTGTAGAGTACCGACGTAAGATCCCCACGTTCTGCCGGAATACGGAAGCGTTTCGTGTCACCTGTCAGCTCGTTCTGAATCAATTCACGGATTTTAAGCAGATCCTCTGAATCTAATGCGCTTACTTTAATATGATCTTTATCCAGTGGAAGCATCTCAAGCTGTTCTGGTGTGCACGCATCTTTTTTGTTATACAGGACTAACTGCGGTTTATCCCCTGCACCAAGTTCTTGCAAAATCGTGTTAACCGTTCTCATCTGATCTTCACGCATAGCTGATGAGGCATCCACAACATGCAGGATGAGATCTGCTTCATTCACTTCTTCCAGTGTTGCCCGGAAAGCCGCAATCAGATCATGCGGGAGATTTTGAATAAATCCAACGGTGTCGGTAAGTACGATTTCTTTACCACTTGGAAGTTCCATCGTGCGTGAAGTTGGGTCCAAAGTAGCAAAAAGCTGATCTTGAATATACACATCTGCCGCAGTCAACTGCTTGAGCAAGGTTGATTTGCCAGCATTGGTATAACCAACAAGGGCCACTTGAACAATACCTGTCTTCTTCCGGCGTTCACGGTGCAACTTGCGATGACGTGTCAATTCTTCCAGATGACGCTTCAGATCGTCAATGCGGCCACGGATGTGACGACGGTCTGTCTCCAGCTTGCTTTCCCCCGGCCCTCTTGTTCCGATGCCCCCACCGAGTCTGGACAGATTCTTGCCATGACCCGACAAACGTGGCAACAAGTAGCTATGTTGAGCCAACTCCACTTGAATGATACCTTCTCTCGTGTTGGCACGCTGTGCAAAAATGTCCAAAATCAACTGGGTACGATCAATAATTTTGAGATCAAGGGTTTCTTCCAGATTGCGAACCTGTGCTCCTGACAATTCCTGATCAAAAATAGCTGTAGTTGCTCCGAGTTCCTCTGCAATTGCACGAAGCTCTTCTACCTTACCTTTACCAATGAACCATTTGGTATCCCGTTTTTCCCTGTTCTGAGAAAGTACACTTAGCACTTCCACTCCAGCTGTCTCGGCAAGCTTCACCAATTCCTCTAAAGAGTACTCAGGATTGATACCCGTGCGTTTTACATCATCCGTAACAAGACTCACCAAGACGGCGCGATCTTTTTTGACCATATCTGTATCATGCGTGCCATTTGTCATGTATATGTTCACTCCCTCTAATTACTTATTCGTTGATATTCATTACCACAAATATGCCATGGCATGCCTTAAGCCGAACCGGTTGGCCCGGCCGGCTAGTGTAAAAACTATATTATCGCTTACTTTCGCTCAAAGTTCAAATCCTCTGTACGGATTGTCATCAGCTCCAGTTTCCCTGGACTGCCTTCCGAGTATTGTTCCAACAAACGAACCGCCTGATGCCTGATCGAACGCTCAATGGCATTACGAACGTATCTGGCGTTACTGAACGCATGTAGCGAATCATTTTTTTCCTGAAGCAAATGCTGCTTAAGTTTGAGTATGGTCTGAGGCATTAGAATATAATCACGCTCTTTGGCCATAATCTCAGAGATTTGAATCAACTGATCAATGCTATAGTCTGGAAATTCCACTTGAATGGGGAAGCGGGAAGGCAATCCGGGATTCGTTTGAAGAAAAAAATCAATCTCTTCCGAGTACCCTGCAAGAATCAGTATAAACTGATTTTTGTTATCTTCCATGGACTTAACAAGCGTATCAATGGCTTCCTTGCCAAAATCCTTCTCTCCGCCGCGGGCCAAACTGTAGGCTTCATCAATGAACAATATCCCACCGAGTGCCTTCTTGACCAGATCTCTTGTTTTCTGCGCCGTGTGACCAATATATTCTCCAACCAGATCCGCACGCTCAACTTCAATAAGATGACCTTTACTCAACACACCCATCTTCTGAAAAAGTTTGGCAACAATCCTCGCCACGGTTGTTTTACCAGTCCCCGGATTACCTTTGAAGATCATATGATACACGTGCGCACCACTAAGTAAGCCTGCTTCGGTACGCATCTGAGCAATCTGTAAGAAAGCATAGATCTCAAATACCAGGTCTTTGATATTTTCAAGTCCAACCAACTGCTCCAATTCACCCTGTATCTCCTGGAAGTGCGCATGTTTGGTTATGCTCTTGGCCGCCTGTACTGCCGCTGCCTCATCTTTGACCAACATCTGAGGTTCCTGGTTACGTAACACAATATTAATTTGTCTGGATGGTCTGCCTCCTGGTTGCTCTCCTGCAGCCATGACCCGTCCGTTCATTCGCCATCACCTCTATTTTATCGGGCTGAACTCTCCTGATTATTAATGTATTCTATCAGGCGCTCCAATATTAGAAGGATCATGAAGAATTCTACGGTTAGGTATATGTCTTAGATCTGAATGTTTTTTCGAAATTCTCCGTTCTCAAACAAACTCTGCCTATGCTTCAGTGATAACTGAAAGTATGGGAATACATGTGCATCAATGGCATGCAGCAATTCCTTTGCCGTCTTGTTAGCCAAGTCATAATCACCTGTCGTAATATGCTTCCGCGACAATGCATCTTCAAGCTCATCTTCATCCAGCAAAAAGACCTCTCCATCTTTCAGCACAACGACATCCAGATACAGGTCATCAAACCAAGGTACCCCCTGATCGGTTATCCCCTGACTGCGACATGTATCAATATACCATTCCACAATCCGCTCCTGATCATCAAACATCGCTGTAACAACGAAATGCTCTCCCTTCGGGTAGTATTGCAGCCAAGAATACCCTTTATCTGCAATACAGAAGGTACTGCCTCCATATGTTTTCCACAGAGGTTCTTTCAAATCCTGTATGGTGTACAACGTAATATAACCTGTGAAAATTTTGGATTGAACGAACCGGCATGTGAATTGTCGGTTCGTAATCCGGCGCCAGTTCGCGCGGTCCCCGAATTTCCGTTTCATACGAACCCCTCTTTGCCGACTACAGGTCCGTGACCTGCTCTGATGTTATTGGTGAACAATGTAATAACGTCCGCATGATAAATTCCAGCGCTCTGGGCCCACCTTGCACAACGTATTACGAATAGTTACAGCTTACCATATTTAAGGTATACACTCAAAATCAAGCTTTGTCCCACCTATTCATTAAATGATCTTCTATTAAAGAAGGTTCGTATAACCAAAAAAAACTGCTTCACCGAAATTCCGGGAAGCAGTTTAATTCATGCAGCTATTTAGTTATTCACTGGTTTAGCCGCCAGTTCCAGCTTGAGAATCTGCAGGTTCGTCTGTTCCTCCAGTGTCACCACTCGTTCCGCTGTCTGGAGTTACAATCTCGCCCGGTGTTGTTACGGCCCCATCATCAGAGCCTTCACCTGTACCGCCTGGCTCTGTTGTCCCCTGACCAGGTGGGGTCGTATTTCCTCCACCAGGTTGACCGTTACCTTGGCCGGCTCCGCTGTTATTACCATTGTTTCCATTATTGCCGTTATTACCATTCCCATTTCCGTTGTTGCCATTTTCATTCCCATTTCCGTTATTACCGTTCGAGTTGCCATTATCCGGTGAACCATTGTCCGGATTCTCCGTACCTGGCTGCTCAGGATTTGTTTCTGTACCAGGGTCTATACCAGGATCAGGTTCCTCTGGTGGCATTTCCTGCGCTTCAATCATCAGGGAAATGGTGTTCGAAGGATCCGTCTCCTGTCCTGATGCCAAGTCGTAAGCTGTCACATAGTACTCATAGGTCAGGCCAGGCAATGCACTTAAATCTTGTGCACTGGTCGATCCCACTGAATCAATGAGATGCGTGAACTGGCCTTCGGAGGTTTCTTTACGATACACCCGATACTGCGTGCTCGTGTCACCTGTTCCAGTCCAACTCAGTGAGACGGTTTGAGCATTTGGATCGTATGATCCACTCAGACCACTAACGGATAGTGCTGGTTGTTCTGGTTCTTCTACTGGCGGAGGTGCCTGCCCTCCAGCCGGTGTTTTGAATTGCTTCACTGGAACGCCTTTTAAGGCATCCCCCATGACTTTGGCAAAGAAAGCTGCTGACAGCTTACTGCTGTTCTTAAGCATATGATTGGCATCCGGATTGTCATAGCCCATCCAGACTGCGGCAGTCCATTCCGGTGTGTATCCAACGAACCATACATCACGGTTGGCACTGTTGCCAGAGATACCACTTTGAACCGTTCCTGTTTTACCCGCTACCGGACGATCCAGACGTGCCGAACGTCCCGTACCATCATTAACAACATTCTGCAGCATCTGTGTAAGCTGATACGCATTTTGCTCGCTCATGACACGCGTGGTGTCCGAGTTATCGTGTTTATACGTTGTTTTGCCTGCGCTATCCTTTATTTCCTTGATCGAATAGGCTTGACGGTATTCTCCGAGGTTGGCAAATGCACTATAGGCTTGCGCCATTTCCAGTGTATTTGTCCCTTTACTCAGACCACCGAGGGCAATTGCCAAGTTTTTGTCTTCATCTGTCAGCTGTATACCTACACTCTTGGCAAAATTAATACCTGTGTTAACGCCGATTTTATCAAGTAACCAAACCGCAGGAATATTTTCCGATTTCGTAATGGCATCTGTCATACTGATCGTCGAAGAATATCCATGCAAGTTACCCGGACAGTAGTTACCAAAACATTGCTTCGCATTGCTCAGCGCCGAGTTGGCACTGTAGTTTCCTGTTTCAAGCGCCGGTGCATAAGACACAATTGGTTTAAAAGCAGAACCCGGCTGTCTTCGACTCTGCGTAACACGGCTATAACCTTTAGTCTGATAATCACGTCCACCCAGGAGGGCAACGAGACTGCCATTCTCGTGGTTCATGATGACCATGGAACCTTGAACCTGTTGATCGTCTTTACTTGCCTCGAACAGACTATCGTCTGTAAAGGCAGTTTCCATGGCTGTTTGAGCCTGTGCATCCATGGTTGTATAGATTTTGTATCCGCCAATATTCAGATCATCTTCCGTTTTACCTGTTACGCGTTCAGCTTCACGGAGCACATAATCTATAAAGGCTTGATATTTCATGTCTTTCTCTGGTCGCTTGTAGTTATAGTTAATCTCTTTTGCTTCATCCATCTCCGCCTTGGTGATGTAGCCTTGTTCATACATCAGCTGCAATACCACACCACGGCGTGCTTTGGAGTCGTTTGGATTGCTTACCGGGTTATAGGCAGAAGGGCCTTTCGGCATCGCTGCCAATGTAGCAATTTGCCACAACTTCAACTTTTTGAGATCGGTAACTCCAAAATAAAATTCAGATGCCGCTTTAATCCCGTAACGCTGATGACCGAAGAAAATCCGGTTCAGATACATCGTCAGAATTTCGTCTTTGGTGTACTTGCGCTCCAATGCCATGGCAATGGATACTTCCGTTGCTTTACGGAAGAACGTTTTGTCACGGGACAAGAACATGTTCTTGGCAAGCTGCTGGGTTAGTGTACTACCACCTTCCACCATGGAACGAGCCATGACGTCCTTAACCGCCGCACGCCCGATGGACCAGATATCCACGCCCTGATGATCGTAGAATCGCTTATCCTCTGTTGCAACAAAGGCTTGCTTCACCAGCTCAGGAATATCATCTTCTTTGACGGGTTCCAGCTTCTGAATGGATAGCTCCCCCATTAATTGGCCATTGCGATCATATACTTTTGAAGTTTCATTAATTGTAGTTTTGTCCTTGTTGGCTTTGAGCAGATTTTCACCACTCACCATAATAAATAAATATCCGCCTAGTGCACAGAATATGGCGATTGCCATTGTGAAAAACAGTGTCCATCCAACGCGTTTACCCGTAATTTTTTTCTTTTTAGAGGTCTTTGGCTTCGCTTTTTTGGGTGACTTGTTATTGTTGTTGCGATTATTAGACCTCGACAACGGATCGTTTGGCATGTTACCTCCTGACTCCCTTTCAGTTGCATAATTTCTATTCGTCTGTTGGCTCAAGCATATATTAAACATATTTTGCCCGGAATGAAAAGAACAACCCTTTATTCAGGTTGCTCTGTTTCAATACCTATACTTGTAGACGAAATGGTTGGTGAAAAGGTTTCGTAATTTTTTAAGCTTCGCCGCTATTTTCTTGCTGCATCAGCGATACGCTGCGTTGCGGCGTGAACGTGGAGATGGCATGCTTGTAGACCATTTGCTGGCGTCCGTCGCTGTCGATGACGATCGTAAAATTGTCAAATGCCTTGATCGTCCCGCGGATTTGGAAGCCGTTGGTCAGATAGACCGTAGCAGGAATATTTTCTTTCCGCAGTTGGTTCAAGAACGTATCTTGGATGTTGATGGACTTGTTCATTAGCCGTACCCCCATTGGTTCATTTGAATTCGTGTTCAAGTAATATTCAATATCGCTGAGTAGCTTTCGTGCTATTATATCATGAACAGTTTCATATAATCCACAAAAACCCCTTGTCTGCTATTTTACACCCATTCTTGGCAAGGCAAACAAATAGAAGACTTATCCATTATACACCGCTTGCCAGTTTTGCAAAAGAGGGACAAACTCTTCATTTTAAAGCTCATTTATTCATTGTTTGGCGAATTTTTAATCTCTTACACCTATTCTAGTGATACATAAAAACCTCTATCCTTCTGATGACCAAAAGGTAGAGGTTTACATATCTTGATCTAATCGATGCCTGTCAGAAGAATACTAATCATCGCTCAAATCAATCAAATTTTTGTGTAATCAATTCACTTATTTGCTTGTATTTCCCTTCAAAATCCTGGGTATCCGTCATGTCTACCCATTCAATATCCTTCATATGGCGGAACCAGGACAGCTGTCTTTTGGCAAACCGGCGCGTATCCCTCTTTAACCACTCAACCGCAGCTTCCCAACTCACTTCCCCTTGCAAGAACGCTGCAATTTCCTTATATCCCAGCCCTTGCATGGAAATATGACCTCTCGCCACGCCCCGTTCCAACAAGGATTTCACCTCATCTACCAGACCTTGTTCGATCATCAGATCAATCCGCTCTTCTACCCGGGCGTACAATTTCTGCCGATCCATTGTCAAACCAACAATAAGAAGGTCATAAGGCGACTCTTTCTTCTGTACTGCCAGCTGATCAGACCACTTCTCGCCTGTGAGGTGATGGATCTCAAGCGCACGCACAATTCGCCTTTGGTCATTCGGATGCAGACGATCTGCACTGACCGGATCTACTTCCCTCAGACGATCATGAAGGGCCTGTGCGCCATGTAGCTCCGCATAGCTGAATTGTTGCTCCCTGAACGCTTCATCCGAACCACTATCGGAAAATTGGAAGCCGTAACATACCGATTCCACATACAGACCGGTGCCACCTACAATAAAAGGCATTTTACCACGTTCATGGATTTCACTAATCAATCGGGTGCAACTCTCCTGGAACTCGGCCACAGAGTAAGGGTACTCAGGTTCATGTATATCAATGAGATGATGAGGTACACCCTTCATTTCTTCAGAGGTAATTTTGGCAGTTCCGATATCCATTTCACGATATACCTGCATCGAATCCCCTGAGATAATCTCACAATCGAAAGCTTGGGCAAGCTCGATGCTCATTCTTGTTTTGCCTACTGCTGTTGGTCCAACCAGCACAAGCAGTTTGGGTTTTGGTTTAACTTTCACGTTCAACATTAATCACTCCGTACAGGGTTTTTGCATTCGCTCGATCAAGTATTTCAAATCCGAGCCTGTCAAACTCCGCGCTGCCGCGCTTTTCTTTCATCACTACCCTTTTACGGGCGACCCGTCTCGCTTCCATAATGCTCTCTTCATCCAGCGCATGAGCATTCGCATAATCTCGCAAGGGCTGTATCGCACTAGAATCCATCATCGGTTCACGGAACATGGGGTCAAAATATACAGTGTCACAGCTTCGATCTGGCATGGAACGCAGTAAATCAAGATGATCCACATGCCGCAGATCTATGCGCCGAAAAGCCTCATCCACCAAGGGTTGATTGCTCTTATAATGCGACATGCCCTCCAGCAACAGTGTATAGAGTGGTTGAGAACTTTCGCAGGCGATGACCCGTCCACTCAACCCAGCCGCAACCGAAAATACCAGCGCATCAGAACCAAGTCCAGCGGTACAATCAACAATGGTGTCTCCTTCAAGTACCGCACCAGCTTCCAGCATGGGATCAGCTTCGCCTCTTAGAACACGTTTAGCGCGAACAAATCCCATACTGGGGTGAAATTCAAGCTCCGTTGCATCTTTGCGAAACAGACGGGCTCTGCCATTGAGTACCACTAGTATTTCATTGATACCATAATGTTCAATCAGTCTGGGTAAAGACGTTCTATTGCGCGGTACGTAGGTACCTCCTGTCGTTTCGGCGAGCTTACGCGCACGCTCCACCTGAGAGGCAATCTCCTTGTCACCGGTTGTAATGTACATAATGTCCCCCTAAATAGCTACATCACTCGTTTAAATAATTTTTCTAGATCATACGTTGAAAATGAAACCACAATCGGCCGCCCATGTGGACAGGTGTAGGGCTGACGACATGAACCCAGACGCTGAATCAGCACTTCTGCTTCCTGATCCGTCAGCTTCTGATTGGCTTTGATAGACGCTTTGCAGGAACACATGATGGATGCAGCTTCTCGCATCTTGGCCACATCTATGCTTCGTTCGCTTAGAACCCATTCGGACATCTCTTCGATAATGTCTTTCTCATCCCCTTTGGGGAACCAGAATGGATGGGAACGAACACGGAACGTCTGTCCACCAAAATGCTCCAAATATACACCGGCCTGCTCGAACCAGGCCAGCCTTGTTTTCAGCTTTTCAGTCTCTGAAGGTGTGAATTCCAAGGTAATCGGTAGCAGTAACTCTTGTGAGGCTTGAGCAGGGTTGCCGAATTTCTCGTAATAATATTCATAATTCACACGTTCATGAGCGGCGTGCTGGTCAATCAAATATAAACCTTGGTCATTTTGCGCGATTAAATACGTACCATGATGCTGTCCAATGAGGCTCAGCTCCGGAAATGCCGGCATGGATGCATCCGATTTAATGGCAGCAGCAAGTTTAGTGGCATCAGGCAAACCTGAAGTTTTCCACATCCGTTCAGTTCTCGCACTCGAAGACGGATTGTAGGGTGAACGAGCTTCCCTAACCGGCAAAGTTACGGAATCGGACTGGTAGGTAGTCGGTTTGCCATCAGTCAGCGGTTTCTCTGCTGCTACACGATCTTGAGAAGACAGGTCAGACTTTGGAGAAGCTTCGGAAGAACTTGCACTTACCTCTTTAGTAACTTCCTGCACGTTAGCATTTGTCTGCCCTCCATCATGACTCGACCCCTTCTGCAAAATATGCCCGTTCCAACTTTCTAACTGCTCAGGGGGGTGTGTAACCTCAGGTGGAGCTTCGGGCAGCGGCACGGTTTGTCCCTGTTCAGATACCGGTTGTACTTCGGAAAGATCCGCCGGAGCATCCAGATCATCATCTTCCGTAGTCAACTTTAACAATGCCTTAGAAGGTTTTCCGAGTGGACCTTGTTGCCCATAGCCTTCTGCATCAGACTGGTCTTTCAGCGGACCACGCGGAAAGAGGAATTGTTCCTGGATAAAGGAACTATCATCTCCACGTCGAATCTGCTGCTTCTTGACCTGCGGAATCAATACCTCCTGCCGGAGGATCCCCCTCAACGTCGTCTCCACAAATTCATAGAGTTCTGGTTCCTTGCTAAAACGTACTTCCAACTTGGCCGGATGCACGTTCACATCCACAAGAGAGGGATGCATCTCCAACTGCACCACGACAAGCGGGAAGCGATTGATGGGCAGCAAGGTATGGTAGGCTTTGAGAATCGCCTGATTGAGACCGTAATTGCGAACAAATCGCCCATTAACGATCGTCGACATACCACCACGATTCGCTCGTGTCCATTCTGGCAGGCTGATCAGCCCGCTCACCCGGTAATCCAGACTTTCACCCTGAATAGGAAGCATCGCTTTGGCAGCACTTGTCCCATAGATGGCTGCAACCACTTGCAGCAGATCGCCGTTACCCAGCGTCTGAAGCAACACATTCTCATTATGGCGCAATCTGAACGAAATGTTTGGATGCGACATCGCCATTCGGTATAGAACATCAGATATATGTCCGAGTTCCGTCTGGATCGTTTTCATATATTTGAGTCTGGCTGGTGTATTGTAAAAAAGTTCTTTCACTACAAAATCTGTACCTTGGGGCGAGGTTGCATCTTCATGAGAGACAAGATTCCCGCCTTCAATTACAATGCGGCGCCCCCGCCCGTCATTGTTACTTGCCGATAACACCTCTACCTTGGAGACTGCGGCAATACTCGCCAGGGCTTCCCCGCGAAATCCAAGACTTGTGATCTGGAACAGATCTCGTCCATGGGCTATTTTGCTGGTTGCATGACGATAAAAGGCCGTTTCCATATCCTCTGGCTCAATACCTGACCCATTGTCTTTGACACGAATACTGAGGAGTCCGCCCTCTTCCACAGTCACCTCAATCTTGGTGGCGCCTGCATCCACCGAGTTTTCAAGCAACTCCTTGACGACTGAAGCAGGTCGTTCGACCACCTCACCAGCCGCAATCTGGTTGGCAATATGTTCATCTAGCACATGTATTTTCGCCACAGGTTTTCCCCTCCCTTATATTCAGGATAATTGCTGTGCCTTCAATTTGAGATCATTTAATATCTGCATCGCCTGAAGAGGCGTCATGTTCATGACATCGATATCTTTCATCGTCCGTATGAATTCTCGTGCTGGCTTATCTTCCACCACAACTACATCCGTTTTCGTTGCCACGTTCGGCTCATCATCCCCAAAGATGGACAGTTGAACCACATCCGAATGGCTTGCGCTGGACTGTGCTTTGCTGTTAGATTTCTTGGTATTCTGCTTCCCAGCTCCGGTTGAATCTTCAATAGGAGATGTGTAATCTGCACTTTCCGCAGTAACATGCTCCCGGAGTATAGACGCTGAATCCGTGTGTTGGAGCTCTCCATCTTTTAATCTCAAGCCTGCTTCCTGCTTCTCGTTTCCGATGTATTCACTACCCACCGCTACTTGCGCAGCCGCATGTTCGAATCCATGCAACAGTCCATTCGCCCGCTCAATAATGCTATCAGGCAGACCTGCAAGGCGTGCACAATAGATACCATAACTGCTGCTGGCTGCTCCGGCAATCAGTTTGCGCAGGAAATTAACCTTGTCACCGCTCTCCTGTACCGCCATTGAGTAGTTTGCCAGCTTGTCCAGACTCTCCTCCAGATGAGCAAGCTCATGGAAATGTGTGGATACGAGGGCTTTACAGCCGATGATATCATGTACATATTCAATAACAGACTGAGCAATAGCCATGCCTTCACTGGTTGATGTTCCCCGTCCCAATTCATCGATTATAATCAGACTGCGTGGTGTTGCTTTGTCCGTCATGACCTGAATGTCAGCCATCTCCACCATGAATGTGCTTTGACCACCAATGAGATCATCCGCTGCACCAATTCGTGTGAAAATGCGATCCATGATCGGCACCTCCGCTTGACCCGCAGGCACAAAACAACCCACTTGCGCCAAAATGGAAATTAAAGCGACTTGTCGCATATATGTGCTCTTACCAGCCATATTCGGTCCAGTAATCAGCAGAATACGGGCCTCTTCCTTGGTCATTGCCGTGTGATTGGCAATAAATGCACCATCTCGCATAACTGCCTCGACCACCGGATGGCGTCCTTCTTCCACAACCAGATCATAACCGTCGGTCAATGTAGGCCGTACAAAGTTTCGCTCAGCACTAATCACCGCAAAAGATTGATACACATCAATTTCGGCTACCTGTTCAGCCAGCTTTTGCAATCTTGCAATCTCTTTGTTCAGCCGCTCGCGCAGTTCTGCGAACAGTCCATACTCAATATCAACCATTTTGTCCTGAGCTTCGAGAATCAGCGTCTCTTTTTCCTTCAACTCCGGCGTAATGTAACGTTCTGCATTGGCAAGTGTCTGTTTACGTTCATAACGTCCCTCCGGCAGTGCGGACAGATTGGACTTGGTGATCTCGATATAATAACCAAACACTTTGTTATATCCAATCTTCAGCGATCGAATGCCTGTCGCCTCACGCTCTCGCGCTTCAAGCTCCGCAATCCACTGTTTCCCGTTAACCGAAGCCTCACGCAATTCATCCAGACGTTCATGGTACCCTTCACGAATCAGGCCTCCGTCCCTTACGGATACAGGCGGCTCGTCCACAATGGCTTGCCCGATCGCTTCACGCAGATCATTGCAATCATCCATCGTTTCGGCAATATGCTGAAGTGTTGCGGAAGATGATCCTGAGCAATGCTGACGAAGTCCTGGAATTTTCTCCAGTGATGATTTGAGCGCATTCAGGTCACGACCATTGGCATTACCAAACGCAATCCGGCCAACCAAGCGCTCCAGATCATAGATATCTTTGAGTTCTGCCCGCAGGTCCTCACGCAATATAAACTGGTTGTACAACGTATCCACTGCTTCAAGACGCTCATTAATCTTCCCTTTTTGCAATAATGGCTTATCGACCCAGCGACGCAGCATTCTTGCACCCATGGACGTCTCGGTCCGATCAAGCAACCAGAGTAATGAACCTTTTTTGGAGCGTTCACGCACGGTTTCAACCAATTCCAGGTTCCGGCGGGTAAACGGGTCCAAGATCATATAATGATCTGGCTCATACGTTGAGATTTGGGTTAATTGTCCCAGAGAGCGTTTCTGTGTCTCACTCAGATAGGAGAAAAGACGTGCAATGCACGCTTGACGTTCAGGTTCTAATCTTGCCCACACAGCCTCACCAAACTGCTGACGAACCAGATCTTCCTTATTCTTTGTCCACGCCGTGTAGACCACAGGGCGACCGATTGGAGATGCCTCGGCTTCTACCGTGTCAAGCAGCGCTGCATCCCCCACCAGCTCCGATGGTTCGTAGATACCGATTTCATCTTTAAGCCATTCCTTGGAATAGGGTACGGATGTCACATACAACTCACCCGTTGACAGATCACAGGCTGCGAGCGCGAGCGTATTCTGATTACCAGTAAGACACACCATGTAGTTGTTGGATTTGTCCCCTAGTGTTTTGCCTTCCATTACCGTTCCGGGTGTAACCACACGAACAATTTCACGTCGTACCATGCCTTTGGTTACACTCGCATCTTCCATCTGTTCACATATCGCAACTTTATATCCTTTTTCAATCAGACGCTGTATGTAATTGTCAGCCGAATGATAAGGTACACCGCACATCGGAATTTTGTCATCAGTGCCTCCGTTACGTGCAGTCAGCGTGATCTCAAGTTCACGAGCAGCATTAATCGCATCCTCGAAGAACATTTCATAGAAGTCACCCAGTCTAAAAAATAGAAAAGCATCTTGTGCTTCGGCCTTCACTTGCAAATATTGTTGAATCATTGGCGTATACTGAGCCATGATGAATATCCTCCATCCCGTTCCTATAATGTCAGGAAGAAACGCGTCCTGGAAGGACAATAAGACGGTCAGGCACCGTGTTAGCGCCTCCGCCTTATGTTTTGGCTATTCGCCACTTCCTTCAAAGGTTGCTGCTCCATATCTTCCGTAATTACTACTTATAAAAGACTTGTTTCTTATTATATCAAAAAAACGTCCGTTCTTCATGAACCTGCCCGAATATTCCAGAGTTTACGGATATCCCGGCTCTCATCCCAGGTTCTTCCCAATTTTAATTGAAGGAGTAACGGAGACGCATAGCGTTCATAACGTGCATATCCATCCAATCTCTTCAGATCATCTGCCAGAGCTGGAATGTGTTCCTTGATCACTTCACGCTTTCCTTCATAAAAAGCGGTATGAACCTCCGCTTTCTCCAACGGACGCAGCAGTAATTGAGTATACCCGCTTGCGATTAAACCTGCCAATGCCACAACGCCCTTGGCAACAAGGGGTGACACAAGAAAGCTGGGTAACGTACGATACTCAAACCCACCGTAGGATTTCAGGCGAAAATCACCAAGCGCTCCATAACGTGGACGTCTTCCCGATCCACGGGGGTCCTGAAGAAATGCCAGTGGCAATGCCAGATAATTGTCCAGTGCGCGGAGCAGTTCCCCGGTAAGGTTCACGCCGCTAAAATGAATATGACCACCAAGAGGTAACCCCCGCTGTGGCATCCCCCCTGCCTGCCAGATGAGCGAGTGATCGCTTATGCTGCGGGAAGCTGCTGCAAATGCCCTCATCAGATGAGCCAGTAGCTCTCTTGGTTCGGGGCTGGGAGCGGGCCTCAATTCGGCAACCGGGTAGATGCGCCGCCCACCTATTGTCACGGAATCACAGCCTGCCATTCCGGTACGTTCCAGAAATCTGGAGGCGGGGACAATTTTGGATTCCGGCATCTGTACCAGAAGAAACTCAGGGTCCATGCCAAGTATGGGAATAGGTCTGCGACGCTGCTCCTCATCCAGCAGTTCCTGATGCTGCTTCCAGCTTTCCCTGTAGATTGCAGCAAGGTTCGTCACCCCTTTCCACGGACTCGGATCGATCGAAATGACTGCACAACCACCATTCCCTGAGGATTCCATTCGAACGGCTCCATGATCCAGTCCCAGTGTGTACAGCGTTTTGATCGCAAGTCGTTCTATGCGCTTAAACAAGGTTGAACTCGTTTCACGCTCCAACAGCGTTTCCTGCGCCCCTCCCATGCCACTCGTATCCTTGCGTTTGATCCGGATCGCCTGCAGACAACTTATCTCTACATCATAGCGTACACGCAAGCCTGGTTCTCGTTTGCGCCGATCGCGCAGTGACAATACTTCAATGCCTGCCTGTTTCAACCGTTCTGTACGTTCTCCGGAGGTCATCCTTTCATATCGGCGTAATGCCTCCTCCGCTTGTTCCATCACATTCATGACGTCTCCCCCTACCCGATCATGCAACAAAATAAAAATAACCCCGCAATGCGGAGCCTTCCCGTGAAAGGTATTCCATGCGCATTGCGAGGCTCGTTACCACCCATTTTTCAATATTTAAGAAGAAAGAGGGCTTACGCCCTCTTCACCGCGCCTTCTGGCGCATATGATACCTTAGGTTATCAAATACTTGAGTCAATCTCACAGCTCATCGTCGAGCAGGTCGGGATCGAGATCGTCATAATCTCCATCACCACTGCCAAATTCATAATCCTTGTCTTCGTAATCACCGCAACCATCTGTGCAGACCTTCACACAAACTTTGGTTTCGGCAACGAGTTCGACAGCGAATTCCCGTTCTACCCGGATAATTACACTGCTTCCACCCGCCGATACTGTGGCTTCCACACAGCTAGGTTCCTGCGTTGCATCCGCAGATACCTCCACTGTGGAAGTCCGGTGTTTCGGGTCCAGATAGGACAAAGGCACATGTTCTACATACGACACCGTTTCTTTGGCTACATCCGTCTGCGAATTCTTGTCATAGGAATACCAAATGTTGATATCGTAAGTACCAATAACTTCAATTCCGTCACCCGCTGATACGGCTTCATATTGGTGGTTGATAATCCAAGCCCCCAAAATACTTGTCGGACCATTTGGCGGAGTCACGGTATGTGTTACGGTAGAGAACTTACGACCTTTGCCGCAGATCGCCTTCGTGATAATCTCTCTACATTGATGTTTATGACTCAATGACATCTTTAAACCTCCTCCATACAATCATTCACTACAAGTGTATGCAGGGCATTCGTCTAGGGTGACAACTATTTTCTATTATTCGTTTGTAGATTGGGACCGGTCCGATATTGGGGACGGTGCTTTGTCCTTCTTCGCGACTTTCAGATACAGCGCGAGTTCACGGCACAACTGGAGAATTGCGGAACGAATCTCGAATTCTTCCCTTGTATCCGGCAGCTCCATACGTTTGAATTCTTCTTGCACATTCGCAAGAAGTTTTTCAGTTCGTCCGGTGTAGGATTCAGTAAGTACATCCTGACTGAGCTGATCGAACAGTTCCGAGACCATTTCCGCGTGTGGCATCTTCTGATAGATCTGGGACACCAGATGCATCATGTGCTGGATGGAGTCGAGCTGCGTTTTGCGCATATAGAAGTAGACACTCCATTCCTCATTCGGATGAATCACCTGATTCTCCAGAGAACGCTTGGCTGCATCAATACCACCCAGAATCGCTTTATCTGCTTCAATCAGTTCTCTACCCGCCCATGCTTCATTGGGATTACGCAGCGTCGCCGCGAATTCTTTGAAAATCTTCGAAAAGAGTTCATCGATCCGTTTACGAATGCGCAGCATCTGTGGATCTGCTGCTGGCATATAGGCCAGGTTAACCGCCATTGCGGAACCAAGACCAATCAGTAACAAAGCAATTTGTACGAGGACAACATTCACGTCCATCTCTCCGCCGCTGAACACGCGAAACACAACGACTGAACCTGTTACAATACCTTCCTTGAAGCCCACCCGGACAATAACCGGGAATGCGATCAATATGTATACGGCCAGTACCCAGTAATGGAATCCTAGAAAGTGAAAAAGTACACTTGCAAATAGAAGTCCAACGACTGAAGCAAAGAACCTCGCCGATATGGTGCGAATACTTCGTTTTCTCGTTACATCCACCCCAAGAATGGCAAGCAATCCTGCTGAGGTTGGTCCTGGCAAGCCGCACCAGTCCGCAATCAACACAGCCATTAATGCGGCGATTGCGGTTTTAATTACCCTAAAACCCATTTAACATTCCATCTCCTCTAAGCTGTAAAAAAATTGTTAGCCAGCTCGTCGCCTCATTCATTTATCATGACTAGTATGTCTCGTCCAAGTGTAAACTAGACGACATCAACCGACATGCGCATGCATGCCGGTCACAGCAATACGCCCCGAATGAGGGATGCTGGCAAGTTAGATCGTTGCGACAGAACCTCAAGGCCCTCTTCTCCAATCATCGCATTCATTCCGGATCAGCGCGGAATATTCATACTAAATATGGTACTTGATTTTACGGTATCGGGCAACGTGACACCCCTTGTGAAATTGTATACATATATAAACGTTCATCAAACGAACAAAACATAGCCACATTATCTGCGCCCAGCCAGCAATTTGCGCTCTGCATAGACAACAAGTTGATACATGGCCGTTGCAACTGCTGCAATAATTAACAGACTTGATAACACAAGCGTGAAGTTGAATACCTGGAATCCATAGATAATGAGATAACCAAGCCCTTGTTTGGCGACCAAAAACTCCCCTACAATTACACCCACCCAGGCCATGCCTACATTCACTTTCAAGGTGGATACAATCGCCGGAAAAGAAGCTGGTAATACAACTTTCGTAAAAATCTCGGAACGGTCTCCACCAAACGTACGAATCACTTTAATATAATTGGGATCCACTTCATTAAAGCTGTTATACACCACCAGTGTTGTAATAATGACGGTGATGGACAACGTGGTCATGACAATGGCTGTAAAACCTGCGCCGAACATAACGATAAAGATTGGGCCGAGTGCTACCTTTGGCATACTATTGAACACAACCATATAGGGGTCCAGCACTTTGGACAAAAAAGGAGACCACCAAATTAAAACCGCAAGCAAAGTTCCAACGAGTGTCCCCAGTAAAAAACCAACGGCCGTTTCCCCTACGGTTACCCCAACATGCGCCCATAATTCGCCACTAGCGATATCCTTGCCAATCTGTGCAAATATCTTGCTTGGATAACTGAATAACAGTACATCGATCCAACGGAGCCTGCCCGCCACTTCCCATAACAAGAACATACATACGAGCATAGATAACTGTACGCCAAGAACTTGATGTCGCCATCTGGCCACCTGCTGAATATGATTCCGATGCAGCTGTCCCATCCATTCGTCACGCTTTTCCTGCTTGGGATTCGTTTGATTCACGCGTCTTTCTCACCTCCCCCGGGCTGATCCAGTTCACTCCATAATGCCTGAAACAATGCATTGAACCCTTCTTGCTCCCTGGCATGGAATGGCTGAGCCTTCCGAATTTCATCGGGAATGATAAATTCACGACGAATGCGCCCAGGATTGCGATCAAGTACAATGACGCGATCACTGACTGCAATGGCTTCAGACAAATCATGGGTGACGAGTACAGAGGTTTTGCCAAACTGTTTTAACGTGTCCGAGACCAGATCTTCCAATTGCAGCTTGGTTTGATAATCGAGTGCCGAGAATGGTTCATCCAACAATAAAATTCCCGGGTCGGTTGCCAGCGTGCGCACCAGAGCCACCCGCTGTCTCATGCCCCCTGAAAGCTCTGAAGGGTACTGATTCTCTGTTCCGGCCAAGCCCATACTTATCAGCAGTTCCCGTACACGCTCACGACTCCGTACATCCAATCTGCCTGTCAGTTCAAGACCAATCAATGCATTATCGAGAATGGTCCGCCATGGAAACAGATAGTCCTGTTGAAGCATATAACCAATCTGTGCGGAGGGACCGCCAACGAGTTTCCCCTTAACCTTAACCTCTCCTCGGGTCGGTGTGAGCAGCCCAGCGATGATCGACAACAATGTCGTTTTCCCGCATCCGCTCGGTCCAACGAGGCTGACGAACTCTCCTTTTTGGATCTCCAGACTCAAGTCTTCAATCACCAATGAAGCTTCCCGCTCGCTGACGTATACTTGAGAGATCCCCTCCAGTCGGATCACACTTTCGGATTCAGGCATTCTGCTCACTTCCTTTCCTGAATACCCATTACTTTGAATTTGCAGCTTCTTTCGCATAGACATTATCCACAATTGCATTCATATCCACGCGTTCTTTCAGCTCTCCGGCAGCACTCATAACATCAAGCAGATTGTTCCACTCTTCCTCATCAATGATCGGGTCCATAGCGTAGCTGCCCTGTTCTTTATAACGGTTTACACTGCTGACCAGAATGGCTGGATCAATGTCTTTGAAGAAAGGAGTAATGACTTCTGCAACCTCTTCAGCCGTATGTGAATCTACCCACGCTTGCGCTTTGTGCAGACCGTACGTAAACTTTTGCACGATATCCTTGTTGTCGTTAATATAGCTCTGTTTCGTCATGAAGACCGTGTAGGGCAGACGACCACTTTCTGTTCCAAACGATGCAACAACCTTACCTCGACCTTCTTGTTCAAAGATCGATGCCTGGGGTTCAAATAGTTGAACATAATCTCCCGTGCCTGAGGCGAAAGCAGATGCAATGTTGGCAAAGTCCACATTCTGAATCAGCTCCAGATCACTCTGCGGATTAATGCCATGTTTGTTCAATGCGAACTCCCCTGCCATTTGCGGCATGCCGCCTTTACGCTGTCCTAAAAATGTGGAATTCCTCAGTTGCTCCCAATCGAAGCTGCCTTCGGGGTTACGTGCGAACAGAAAAGTACCATCCGTCTGGGTGAGTTGAGCAAAGTTAATGACCGGATCTTCCGCTCCCTGCTGATAGACGTATATGGACGTTTCCGCTCCTACCAAGGCGATATCCACCGAACCTGCGAGTAATGCCGCCATTGTTTTGTCACCGCCAGCAGTCGTCTGAATATCCACCTCAAGTCCCTGCTCCTCAAAAAAGCCTTGAGCCACAGCCACATACTCCGGTGCGTAAAATACCGAGCGAGTCACTTCGCCAATCGTAATTTTGGCTTCATTCTCTTCCTTATTACAGCTGGTAAGCGCCACAATGATAATCAGCAGAATAACGATGCCCCGGACGAACCATGGCGTGTATTTCATGTTGTTTCCCTCCTTCACTGGTTTCAGCAGTTTCTCTCTATTATGGATATGCTGCTGCCCAACAAAAGGTTAAGAACTTGAATGCAAAAAAAGAGCCGGGCAATGATGCCCGACTCTTCCGCTATTCATAATGCTATTCAATACGTTATATATGTGGTACCTACAGCTTGTATATCTCGGCGTATTTAGCTTCCAGGTAATCAGCAAGATAATCCGGGTTCAATTCTTCACCCGTTACGGCAACAATCAATTCGGAAGGTGTCCGACTTTTCCCATGCCGGTAGATCTTGTCTGTAAGCCATTCCTTAATCGGAATCAGATTACCTTCGGCAATGAGGGTATCAAACTCCGGCATTTCCTTACGCAATGTATGTAGAATTTGTGCTGCATACATATTGCCCAGAGAATACGAAGCAAAGTATCCAAAGTCGCCACCAGACCAGTGAACATCCTGCAGAACGCCCTCTCCATCATTCGTTGGCATAATACCAAGGTATTCCTTGTATTTCGCATTCCAGGTCTCTGGCAGATCCTTCACTTCCAAGCCATCGTTGAATAACATTTTTTCAATCTCATATCGGATAATAATGTGCAGATTATAGGTCAGTTCATCCGCTTCAATCCGAATGAGTGAACTCTCCACCCGGTTGATTGCACGATAGAAATCTTCCAGTTCAACTTCGCTCAGTTGCGGGAAATGCTGCTGCAAATCTTTGTAATAGCGTTCCCAGAATGGCAGGCTGCGACCAATCATGTTCTCCCAAAGACGGGACTGAGACTCATGAATTCCCATGGACGTTCCTTCAGCCAGAAGGGTACCCGCCAGACTGTCATCAATATTTTGCTCGTACAGGGCATGTCCGCCCTCATGCAATGAACTGAAGACTGCGCTTGCTACATCATCCTGCAGATAATGTGTTGTGATCCGCACATCACCCGGGTTAAGCCCCGTTGCAAAAGGATGCACACTCTCGTCCAAGCGTCCAGCTTCAAAGTCATAGCCCATTTGTTCCAAGATGAACAGACTGAACTTCTCCTGCTGTTTGGTGTCAAACAACTGATTCAGGAACTCTGTATTGGGCTGGTTGTCCGAAGCATTAATTTTCTCTTGCAAAGGCACCAAACGTGCTTTGAGCCGAGCAAATACAGCATCCACTTTTTCAACGGTCAGATCCGGTTCGTACATATCAAGCAGCGTATCGTAACGCGTATCCTTTACACCCCAATAATCAATAAACTCTTGTTTGAGCTTAACGATATCTGTCAGATATGGGGAGAACCCTGCAAAATCACTGTTATGCTTGGCATCTTCCCAAGCGGTTTCGGATTTGGCCGTGAGTACGGTATAGGCTTGCACTTTCTCAGGTGGTACGGATTGACTGCGATCATACTCTTTCTTGCAATCTTCAACCAGACGACGATCTATATCTTCGAGTTGTTCCAATACTGCTGGAGTAGTCAATGCATCCAGGTAGGTTTTCATGTCAGCCGAGGTTTGCAGCTTGAATGCTTCGGTGGACAACATACCCAGCGTCTCCGAACGAGTCGGAACGCCTTTTTTGGGCGCACCTGTGCGCAGATCCCAGTGAAGCAAACCAATGGCTTCATGATAGCTCTTGATTTTACGAGCCAGATTACGGAAGGATTCCAAATGTTCCTGTGTTTGTTTATCCATTGTTATCGTTCACCTCTTCAAAAAAAGTTTATTCACCTATTGATGATACTTTTCCTATTGCGTATAATCAACTTTTAACAGAGGCAAATCGCATTATCCTCCTCAAGATACGTGTTCCAAAAGTCTGGTTTTCATTACCGAGAAGATAGAAATGAATTTCAACTTCGATGCTGATGATGCCCTTCGGGCATGATTTGTAATCAAAAGTGGACTTTTTGAACAACCTCTATAAGGTTGGAGTAATGCCATTTGCTGACCGTGATACATTATTAAAGCAAAAAGGCGCGTAGGACAAGCTGCATCAATTGCAAGTGGCCGTGCTCGTCGTATTGGATAACAGGAGGCAATGGACATGAATAACATTCAAGAGATTTTGGCTTACAACAAATCATTTGTCGAGACTAAAGAATACGAGAAGTATACGGCTAGCAAGTTTCCAACCAAAAAGATGGTCATCATCACTTGTATGGATACCCGTCTTGTAGAGCTACTGCCGAAAGCGATGAATCTGAAAAATGGCGATGTAAAAATCATCAAAAACGCAGGTGCCATTATCTCCCAACCTTTTGGTAGTGTTATGCGTTCTGTATTGGTTGCTATCTATGAATTGGGCGCTGATGAGGTATTGGTGGTAGGTCATACAGAATGTGGTATGGCTTCCCTGCATGCTGAAACGATGATTGGTCACATGACAGAACGTGGGGTTTCCGAAGAGGTCATGTCTACGCTTGAAAATTCCGGCATTCGTCTGCAAAAGTGGCTGCGTGGGTTTGACAGTGTTGAAGAAGGGGTAAAAGGAACTGTGGAAGTGATCAAGAAGCATCCATTACTTCCTCCCAATGTACCTGTTCACGGCATGGTTATCGATTCTGCCACAGGTGAGCTTGATGTTGTCGCTGAAGGGTATGGACAACAGGCATCTCTCTAAATGGTTTGAAGTGCGGACCTTATGGTTCGCACTTTTTTTGTCTAAATTAAGGCGGTTGCTCTATCAGGTTGTCAAACCATACAGTTTCAGTGTACACTTTTATGAAAGCGGTCAAAGAAAGCAAAATCAATTGTTTTCTCTGACCCAGCCCTAATATTAAGGAGACATGTGCATGAACATACTTTCCTACGGATTACTCGGGCTGCTTACCCGCGAGGAGTCATCGGGCTATGATCTAATGCTGAAAATCCAGCCGCATTGGCAGGCAAAACACAGCCAGATCTACCCACTCCTGTCCAAGATGGAAAACGATGAGTTATTGGCCTCCCGCTGGGTACAACAGTCTGACAAACCGGATAAGAAAATGTACGCGGTTACGGAAAAAGGCATTGAAAAGCTATTGGAATGGATGATCACTCCGGTTACCGCACCGGTTACACGCGATGAATTTAATTTGCGTATTTTGTGTGTTGGCATAGCGGAAGACGGAAGCATGAGACGCATTCTGAATGAGCGTAAAAGCTGGTTTATGGAACGTATACGGTACTTCGAGGATCTGAAGTCACGTATACCTCTGGATAATCTTCGTGTAGGCAATCGAGATTTTGGAAGCTACATCCTGGTACAAAAAGGGTTAATGCATGCGCAAACAGGTCTGGAATGGTGTCATTGGGTTACCCAATTGCTTGATGGTCAAGCTGCAATTCAAGACCCCAGTCCAAGCGTTTCTGAAATTTAATAAAATTTGAAACGTTCCTGTAGGTTAACCGTATTACTTGAGTAAGGTCCAATTATGGGCGAATCAAACAAATTAATCGGGGGGTTACGATCTTTACAATGAAGAAAAAATTCGGAGTTAAACATCTAATGATGGTATTTATGGCCTTTACATTATTATTCGCAACAGTGGGAGTAACAAATCCGGATTCTGCGGATGCAAGACGTGGTGGCGGATTCAAATCCGGTACAAAAAGTTATACCAACACACCTAAGAAATCCGACTCCAACAGCAACGTGAATCAATCCAATTCCGGTAATAACTCCGGTACTGGTGCAGCTGCAACTCGTGGTGGTGGATTCTTCGGCGGTGGCGGCGGATTCATGAAAGGCATGATGCTAGGTGGTCTTGCGGGTATGATGTTCGGCGGATTGTTCGGTGGCATGGGCGCTCTGGGTAACATCCTTGGATTGCTCGTGAACGTTGCAGCAATCATGTTGATTGTTATGCTGGCTATGGCACTCTTCAGAGCCATTACAAATCGTCGTAAACCTGCAGCGGATGGCCGTTATGACCGCCGCAATGATCGTGATGATGACCGTAACAGAAACGGACGGTACTAATCTCTATGGTTCTGAGCATGGATGAAATTGTGAATGCAATCTGTATTCATATGGCAGAACGTAAGGGTGTACGTCCAACCGATGTGAATGTAGAACTGAGCTGGGAAGAAGATACAGGTTATTCCGCTGAAGTTTGGATTCAAGGCCGTAGTCAATATCTGGTAGAGTCCAATATGATTGAAGCGATTCTTCGTTACCTGCACAGCGAATACAACATTCGGGCGTACCGTGAGAACGTACGACTTGATCTGGATGAAGAGATCACAGCGATTGTTAATCAATAAAATAGGTCAAGCAATGACCCGTGATACAAAAGACCGTCTCCGCTCTGTCGCCTGACAGAGATGGAAGACGGTCTTTTTGTTCCTGTAGTTGTACTAGGATTGAAGTTTAACCAGACTGTAGTTCTTTTTACCTTTACGGATAATGATGAATTTACCGCCAATGGCATGCTCTGCAGACACCGTGAATTCAAGCTCCGTGATTTTCTCACCATTCATGGAAATCGCACCTTTGGTGACATCCTCACGCGCCTGGCGCTTGGATGGCTCTAGACCCAGATCCACGAGCCAGTCCACAATATTTTTGGCTTCGCCATCCGTTTCAAAGGTAGGCATTTCCTTGAAGCCCTGCTCGATTTCGTCTGCCGTCAGGGAACGGATATCACCACTGAACAGCGCCGCTGTAATACGTTTAGCCTGTTCAAGCATTTCTTCGCCGTGAACGAATTTTGTCATTTCTTCCGCAAGTGCTTTCTGTGCTTCGCGTCTGTGCGGCTCTGTCTCTACCTTTTCAGCCAAAGCTTCAATTTCTTCTTTGCTCAGGAAGGTAAAGTATTTCAAGTATTTGATCACATCACGGTCATCTGTATTCGCCCAGAACTGGTAGAATTCAAACGGTGTCGTTTTGTTCGGATCAAGCCAGATTGCGCCGCCAGCTGTTTTACCAAACTTGGTTCCATCGGATTTGAGCATAAGTGGAATGGTCAGACCGTACGCCTTCGCTTCAGATCCTTCCTTTTTACGAATCAGATCAAGACCACTCGTGATATTCCCCCATTGGTCTGAACCGCCGATTTGCAGCTGTACATCTTCGTTCTGGAACAGGTGCAGGTAGTCGAGTGACTGAAGGATCTGGTAGGAAAACTCAGTGAACGAGATGCCGCCTTCCAGTCTGCTCGCCACTACATCCTTAGCCAACATTGTGTTAAGGTTAAAGTTTTTGCCGTAGTCACGCAAGAATTCAATGACATTGATTTTGTGCGTCCAATCGTAGTTGTTCACCATGCGAACCTGATTATCCCCATCTGTTACAAACAACTTCTTCATCTGCGCTGTCAGTGCATCCACATTCTCCTGCACTTGCTCCATCGTTTGCAATGACCGCTCTGCCTGACGACCACTCGGATCACCAATCGTACCTGTTGCTCCACCAATCAAAATGACTGGACGATGTCCTGCCAGTTGAAAACGTTTCAGCATCATGAAGGGAATTAGATGTCCAATATGCATGCTATCTCCCGTTGGATCAACACCGCAGTACAAAGAAACGGACTTCGTTTCAGTCAATTCACGTAATCCCTCAGCATCCGTCTGCTGATTAATGGCGTCACGCCACTGTAGTTCATCAATAATATTCATTCGTATAACCCCTTTTCTATCCTCAAAATTCAGTCATGATCTACGTTAATTTACGAAATAACACGCTGGAACGGCTTTTTTGGACACAAAAAAATCGCCTCCTTGTCTTCATTAGACACAGGGACGATTATCATAACCGTGGTACCACCCAAATTGCATGGATAACACATAACCTTAACACGCTATCCATACCACTTTTGGCAATATATCGTTTGCCCATCCGCTTGGCATTACCCAAGTACTCCAGAGTGTAATTCGCAGCCCTTGTATGTATCAGGTTCCATCAACCCCTGACTTTCTGTAACAGGGACAAAGCCGCTACTGCGCTCTATCAACGTGATTCATGTATTCAATTTATAGCAAGTATAGCCGAACGTTTCGGTCATTGCAAGACCAAGTATGCAAACCTTAAACAGAACAACGGATGCTTAGTTAAAACCAGATGATATAATCATCATGTTCAATTTTCCTTGATAATAACCATAGGCTTTCTCCGCGATCTGATCCTCATTGTTCCAAAATTGCTGATCCAGCGCATCTAACTGGTGCTCTTGTTCCTTTGTCAGTAGTTTAGGAATGTCCCATAGTCCAGTAAGCCTTTCATCCTCTTTCAGATGCTCAATGCAGCCGTATGCCGAGGTTATAATCTCCACTACTTGAGTCGCACCAATGTTATGTAATGCCCGTAACGCGTAACGGTATACTTCTTCCCCCCAGTTGCAGAAAAACTGTATAAAACCGCCATTAAAGACATCCGCCTCTAACAGCCATAAAGCAGCAATGTCCTGCTCGTTCGAATTCAACGAAGCCCATGCCTGTTCAGATTCATTCTTTTTTTCGACAAATAATACAGCATACTCATACCAAATATCATGGATATCTTGCTCGCTCACGTAACACACCTCACTTTTCTTTATTCCAAACGCTCTAATTCCTGACGTTTACCCGTCTGATACCAATGTAAATACGGATCACCGATCTGCTGGAAAGCTTCCTGAACACCCCTGTTCAGTTCCTTCATCACTTCATCTGTATAGTTCAAATGCGTCCGTTTATTATCGACACCATGTCTTTCCAACAACCCTACATGCGTCGCGGTGAAAATAATATCCTCCAGCAGCCAATAGATGACTTCCTCCGGCTGTTTTACTCGTTTCTCTAACGAGACGAGACCACGTTCGTATATTCGAACGATATACGTATCTTTTCCACACTCCACATAGGGTACACCGTCCCATTTAAAGGTCTCATACAGGCGGTTAACATAGTTCTGCATCTGTTCCCTGCGGAAAGAAGTTCGCTCTAAAAGCTGTATAAGGATGTCTGCCAATTGTTGTTTGTTTAACATGTTGGACATGAATGCACCTGCCTATTTTAATAAAAAAAATGAAAAAGCTGCCAAAGGCAGCCTCTTCTTCCTTACTGTTCAATCAGGTCCCACAAAAAGTCTGGTACGAAGTATCGCATTGTGCAGGTAGTTCAGCATACTCAGCCTGTTCAGGTGAATGTGCGAACGGATCTGAAAGGACAGCCAAAAGCTTCTCCATCACGCTAAGATCCCCATGATTCTCCGCTCGCTCAAGGGCTTCCTCGACCCGATGATTACGGGGAATGACCGCTGGATTGCTCGTTCTCATCAACTGCGTAGAGACTTCCTTCCCACCTTGCTGTCTGTCCAATCTGGCTTGCCAACGCTCATGCCATTCAGCAAATTCTGACGTGCCAAACCAGGCTGTTCCTTCCAAAGTATCAAAAGTCAAAGCCAGGAACGTATTCGTGTAATCTGCACTATGCTTCTCCATGAGTTCAAGAAGATCCTTGACCAAGGCTTCATCTTCGGCCTCTTCATCCAACAAGCCCAGTTTGGCACGCATCTCCTGGAGCCAATGATGATGGTACAATTCAGAGAATTGTGCGATGGCATCTTGCGCGAGTTGCACCGCCTGCTCTTCATCTTCGTGCAACAACGGCAGAAGCGTCTCGGCAAATCGAGCCAAATTCCACCCTGCAATATACGGTTGATTGCCATAAGCATAGCGACCTTGTCTGTCAATGGAGCTAAATACGGTTGAAGGATTGTAGGCATCCATAAAGGCACATGGACCATAATCAATGGTCTCACCACTAATAGCCATGTTATCCGTATTCATCACGCCATGAATAAAACCAACTCGCTGCCACTGGGCAATGAGAGCCGCCTGCCTCTTAATCACTTCCTGAAGGAGCAGAAGATAACGATTTTCGGCTTGAGCAACCTCAGGAAAATGTCGATGCAACGTGTAATCAGCCAATGCCCGAAGATCTTCAATAGAACCCCATCTGGCTGCGTACTGGAAGGTTGCTACTCGGATGTGACTGGAAGCCACACGAGTCAAAATAGCCCCAGGCCGCTCTGTTTCGCGAATAATGTTTTCTCCTGTTGCCACCACGGCCAAACTGCGAGTCGTTGGAATACCCAGTGCATGCATCGCTTCGCTAATGATATATTCACGCAACATGGGTCCAACAGCAGCTCGTCCATCCCCTCCACGGGAGTAGGGGGTTCTTCCTGAACCTTTCAACTGGATATCCACTCGCTCGCCCTGTGGCGTAATCTGTTCTCCCAGCAGCAAAGCCCTTCCATCACCAAGCATGTTAAAATTGCCGAATTGATGTCCTGCGTACGCCTGCGCTAAAGGTTCAGCTCCTTCCGGAACCAGGTTACCTGCAAAAATTTGCGCTCCTTCATCACTGTCTAGTGACTCCACATCCAGTCCCAAATTGGAGGCAAGCAGTCTATTGAATATGATTAGCTTTGGTGATTCAACAGGCACTGCGCTCTGACTTGTAAAAAAAGGTTGTGGTAACTGCGCATAACTGTTGTCCAAATTCCATCCTTTGTTCAACGTTTCTTCTTGCATGGTGATCACAACTCCTTTTCTGTACCAAGGGATCATCCCAGGTTATATTCTTGCCTTGTGAACCAATGCTCATTTATGTAGTCGCATGGAAATTCAAGAGGATGTTGACTTAAACGAACATATAAAATGTTCTTGATGAAACTTTAGCATATTTGCATTCTTTTTGCATTCTTCATGAATAGTCACTTTGATAAGGGAAATAACCCATTGTTGGTTTCGCGCAAAAAAATCCAAGAAGATTCTCTGCTAAGTGGAGTCATTCCCTTTCATTCCACTTCCCGGAAAAACCGTCTTGGATCTATTCCGTCTACGCGATGACATGTATGTTATTACAAGAATTACGTATGTGCTTCCTGAACCTGTACGGGTTGTACAGGCAAGCTTTCTTTTTTGAAACCGAGGTTAAAGAAGATATTGAGTAGGATCGCTGACAGGCTTCCTGTGATAATACCATCGCTAACAATGATGCGAATACTTTGAGGAAGCTCGGCGAAAAGATCAGGTACAGCAGTAACACCAAGCCCAAGTGAGACGGAGCAAGCCACGATCAATAGATTGGATTGTTTGCTGAAGTCGACGTTTTGCAGCATTTTGATCCCGGATGAGACGACCATTCCGAACAGAACCACCGTCGCTCCTCCGAGGACAGCACTTGGTATAATGGTTGCAAAAGCAGCTACCTTCGGAATCAGTCCCAGAAAGACCAGAATACCTCCGGCTGCAATCACGACATTGGTCGTTTTCACCTTCGAGAGCTGAACCAAACCAACATTCTGTGCAAAGGTATTGTATGGAAAAGCATTAAATATGCCGCCCAGGACAAACGCGAAACCTTCTGCGCGATATCCCCGTGCCAGATCTTGCTCGTTAATAGGTTGATCACAGATTTTGCTCAAAGCCATAAAAACACCTGTTGATTCAATGATGACAACCGTACCTACAATGATCATTGTAATAATGGGACCAATTTCGAAAGTAGGCCATCCGAAGTAAAAGGGTTGAGGTAAATGGAACCAGGAGGCTTCCTGTACAGCGGCAAAATTCACTTTTCCCATGAAGGCTGCGATGAGGGTCCCCGCGATAATACCAAGGAGAACAGCCAGGGATTTAACAAAGCCGCGAGCATATCGATTCAGAATCAGAATGAAAAGTAAAACACCAAATGAAAGAGCCAAATTGTCCAAACTTCCAAAATTCTCGCTGTTTGCTCCACCCGCCATGTTTTTAATACCGGTTGGGATTAACGCAAGACCGATGATGGTTACCACTGTACCGATCACCACTGGTGGAAACAATTTGACGATTTTACTGAAGAACACGGCGAAGATGACGATAAATAAACCCGCTGCAATGATCGACCCATATATGGCAGGAATGCCGTATTGCGATCCAATCGCAATCATCGGTGTCACCGCGACAAAGGAACTGCCGAGCACTGCTGGCAAACCGATCCCCAAGTACTTGCCTTTCCGAGCCTGAAGCCATGTTGCAATCCCACACGTTAACAGGTCAATGGATACCAGATACGCCAACTGTTCTGCTGTCAGATTTAGCGCTCTGCCCACGAGCAAAGGTACCAGAATTGCTCCCGCATACATTGCGAGTACGTGCTGAATCCCCAGTGAAAAAACTCTCATCTTTTTGGTTTCTTTCATCCCACGTTGCCCCCTGAAATTAGAATCAACCGAACCGCTGCAAAAATCATGTTATGTTGATTCACATTATATAAACTATTCAGGGAAGTTCCATGATTCATAACATAGAATTGTGATCAGAGATAAAGAGCCCAACTAAAATTGGGCGTGTTATACAAAAGGTACTCTCATACCGATTATGTCGCGTTATATTAGTTGACACAGGAGGTTGGATAGCCCTCTTTGACACTCGAAAAAAAGAGACATAAATGTGGAATTTAAATTCAGTGTTGCATGTTAATGCGTATTTCTCAACATCACTTGTTGCATATTCTTAGCTTGTCAGTTGAGAAGCTTGATGTTAAAATGTTGCTCCATTATCTCACCGTTCTGGTGAACCATTTCTGTAAAAAACACTTCTTCTCTGTTCATCAGAACAACGGATGAAGCTCTCGTCCCATAGTCAAATTTCTCACTTCTGACGAAGATGGGAGAAAGCAAACGTTCCCACTCCAATGGAACACCTGTATGAGGCAGAAGTTCATCCACTGTAGGATCTGCAATTTGTAGCAGATTTAATATTTGTTCAGTGAGAGTATCCTCGTCCAGGTTCTCTCCTTGAATGATTCTCTCCAGCCCTTCTTTCCCACGTTTCACCTTGGGCCAATCTGTATTGATCAAGTGATTACTAATCCCGTATATTCCCGGTTTCAACTTCATCACGACATTACCCACATTCGAATAATAATAGAGCCCATCGCGATCCCCCACTAACAGGTTGTAGCCAGGATAATCATTGCGACTTTGCTCTGCATGTAATACATATTGCTCAGGTGTGGACGTTCCCTTTAAAAAGTCAGCAACCAGATCTCCTCTTGAGCCCTTGGCATGTATCTCTTCATTCGGATCACGATAATTCGTAACAGCAGCCAGACGCCCACCGGTTGTTACGCCCATCCAGGTTCCCATTTTTGACAAGTCTCGCCCTGCCAATATCTGAGGGTAATCTTCCCAATAATGTGCTTGAGCCGTAGGTCTGTGATAGAATTCATCCCTGTTTGACCCCAGTATAAGCGGATACGTTGGATGCATGTGGTAAGCAAATAAAATTAAACACATGGGAACCTTCAACTCCTATAGTCGTTAACCTCTAGAATCGCAACTTCATATCGCATAATCAACAACAATGACATCTTCCACCCAACCATCGAGAGAGGCTACAAATGCCTGATGAGCAGGATGTGGACCATAAGCACGCAGTGCGTCCTGATCTGCAAACGTCACTCTCAATCCAATCGTATAACCTTGAATACGGTCTGTTTCTTCTGTTACATTGATCCCTGCAGTCAACGCGGCAATCCCCGGGATTTGTTCCTGTAGCGCGAGCAATTGCTCCACCCATTCCTGCTGTTTGGCTAGCGTGGTTTTATCGTTAAATTTGAAAACAACCAAATGTTCAATCATCTTGTCACTTCTCCTTCGTCCATTCGAATAGTAAAGCGATTTCGTTAAATGAAGTTAATTAATGAAGTTAATTCATGAAGTTAATTCAACAATTCCAATCCGCCCATCATATAAGGGACAACTCGCTGGGCCAAGTCAGTAGGAGATTCCTCTCTTCCATCCATATTCCATCGATACGTCATTCCGTAGATCGACCAGCTTAGCATCGTTGCAGTTATATTCAGCGTTTTGAAATCTACATCCTTCGCCGTTCTGCTCATTAATTCAAGCAAGAATTGCTCCAGCTGTGTCTTAATGTTTTCTTCAATTATCGGTGCAACCGTCTCATATTTCTTGATGCAGTCATTGCTTGAGACGTGGTAATCACATAATGAAAATATAAGTTGCTGTATGGTTTCCGCTGATAACCGGGCATCCGGGTCCACCCTTTTCGTTACATATTCCATAAAAGCATCCGATAACAAGGCTTCAAGCAATGCATATTTATCCTGAAAATGAGCGTAAAAAGTGGCTCTGTTAATTGTGGCTTGTTCCGTAATATTCTGAATCGTAATGCTGTTGAAATTTTTAAGATTCAACTGGTGCAGAAACGCATCAAGAATTAATTGCCGAGTGCGAACTACACGCGGATCGTTCGAGTTTGGAGACAATACACCAGACAAGTCCCAGTCCTCCTTTGTGCATAACATATTTGGCGAGACTCCTTTATTATAGATAAGTGCTATTGGTTCAACAAGTGAAAGCAAGTGCAAAGACGCCATACAATAATCCGTGTCTTTCGCTTAAGCAACAAAACAATCAAACTGTTGGTTGAGTAAGCTTGTAGGGATTGCTAACATTGCACTCGTACCCACTGAGAGGTACAACATTATGGAGGTGCATATGTTGAGTAATCCACAATATAACATTATTTCTACAGAGCGTTTGTTTCAACCATACACCGTTGCCAAGCTAACCTTGTCCTCGCGCATCGTCATGTCTCCCATGGCTCGAGCCTTCTCCCCGGATGGTGTCCCGGGCCCCGATGTAGCCGCATATTATCGTCGCCGTGCCGAGCATGGTGTTGGACTCATTATTACCGAAGGTGCGACCATTGATCATCCGTCTGCATCAAGTGAGCCTAGAATCCCTCATATGTACGGAGCAGCAGCTCTTCAAGGCTGGTCTGAAGTGGTCAAACAAGTTCATGAAGCTGGCAGCAAAATCTTCCCTCAGATTTTACACATGGGAATCGTTCGTCCTTCAGGATCTGACCCACACCCGGAAGCTGCATCACTCAGTCCATCGGGAATGGATATGGAGGGTAATCAAGTAGGTGCGCCCATGACGGAGGCAGAGATTGCAATGGTGATTCAAGCTTATGCTGATGCAGCCGTTAATGCGCAACGCATCGGTTTTGACGGAATTGAGCTTCACGGTGCACACGGATTTTTGATCGATCAGTTTTTCTGGAAAACGACAAATAGAAGGACAGACCGCTACGGTGGTGACCTTCGGAAACGAACTCAATTTGCAATTGAACTTGTCATGGCAGTTCGTGCTGCGGTAGGTCCTGATTTTCCTATTGCAATGCGGATTTCCCAATGGAAAATGAATGATTATCAAGCCCGACTGTTCGACACACCGGAACAACTGGAACAATTCCTTCGTTTGCTGGTTGACGCAGGTGTAGATATCTTCCACTGCTCCACACGACGCTTCTGGGAACCCGAGTTTGAAGGATCGGATCTTGGATTTGCAGGGTGGGTGCGGAAGTTAAGTGGTCAAACCACGATAACGGTCGGTTCTGTAGGTATGGCAGATGAACCTGAAGCAGAAGGCGATGAAGTCAAACATCCCGGGATGAGCGAACTTATGAAGCGATATGAGCAAAAGGAATTTGACCTGGTAGCTGTGGGACGTGCACTCCTTGGTGATCCGGCATGGGCTGCCAAAATACGCGAAGGCCGCGTCTCTGAGATTCAGACTTTTACACCTGAAGCACTGGCTACGCTACACTAAGAACAATGATTTATCGTTCCAGACATTTTTTCTCACATCATTTTTTCTCACATATATGTAGGTTTGATCCCATGTATCAACTATACTATGCAAAGGGCTCGCTTTCCCTCCGGGATTGCGGGTATTTTTTTTTTGGAGATAACTGTACAATCAAACACTTGGAGCACATAGCAATATCGTTCAAGAAAATTCCTTCTTTGCATCCTATAATGACCTTAACATACAGAAAGAAGGTGCATCATGACTCGGGAAGTCCGGACTGTGGTATTTGATACCGACTTACAGCTAGAAGCTTATCAGTTTGAAGGCATTATGCAGAAGTTTCCCAATCACTTTCATGACTATTACGTCATTGGTTTTATTGAGCAAGGCAAGCGTCACCTCGTCTGCAACAGTGAAGAATACATTTTGAGTAGCGGGGACATGATTGTCTTTAATCCACACGATCCTCATGCCTGCGAACAGGTCGATGGCAGAACACTCGATTATCGCTGTATCAACGTCCAGCCTGAGGTGATGCGAGAGTATGCGAGAGAGATTACCGGACAAGCTTACTTGCCACGGTTTACAACCCCCGTTCTCTACCAAAGTGAACTTGTGGGTTCCCTTCACGAGCTGCATCAGATGATTTTGGAGGAGCAATCGGATTTCTGCAAAGAAGAATTGTTACTCTTTCTGCTGGATCAATTGATGCGAGAATATTCAGATGCTGAACCGCCTGTTTCCACTCAGGATGTTACTATGGAGATCAGACGCATATGTGAGTACATCGAAACTCATTACATGGAGAGCATCTCATTAAACGAGTTAGCCGACTTGACGGAGATGAGCAAATATCACCTGTTGCGTTTATTCACTCGTCAGAAAGGCATATCACCCTACCGCTACCTGGAAACAATTCGTATTAACCATGCCAAACGGTTCTTGGAACAGGGCCAGCTTCCGATTGAAGTTGCTGCACAGACAGGATTTAGCGACCAGAGCCACTTCACGAATTTTTTCAAAAAACTGATTGGCCTGACGCCCAAGCAATACCGACGTATCTTCAATCATGATACCGAGCCGAAACGAACTACCCAGCACATCGTATGACGAGTCATCAGAACACCACGGTCTCTACTGGGCATTTACTCGCTTTGTTTACCATATTGATCTGGGGCACTACCTTTGTCTCGACGAAGGTTCTGCTGATTGACTTCACTCCAGTGGAAATTTTATTTTTTCGCTTTTTGATCGGGTATGTGGTACTAATACTGATCTATCCGCGTTCACTGCGGACCGCCTCATTCAGAGAGGAATGCTTATTTATCGGAGCAGGAATATGTGGAGTGACTCTATATTTTCTCATTGAAAATATTGCGTTGCTGTACACAACCGCTTCCAACGTGGGAGTTATTGTCTCCATTGCCCCGTTCTTCACTGCCGTACTCGCACATTTCTTCCTGGATGGTGAGAAGTTAACACGCCGCTTTCTTATCGGATTTGGGATTGCCTTGAGCGGCATCCTACTCATCGCACTGAATGGCAGTTTCGTACTGCAACTGAATCCGGCAGGTGATCTGCTTGCTTTCATAGCACCTGCGGTATGGGCGATTTATTCTGTATTAATGCGTAAAATTGGCCAGCTTCGCTTTCACACGATTGGTGCGACTCGCAAAGTATTTTTCTATGGCCTGATCTTCATGCTGCCAGCTCTTTTCCTGTTTGAATTCCATTGGGAACTCGGGCGCTTCACAAGTATGACCAATCTTTCTAACTTACTTTACCTCGGTCTGGGTGCCTCCGCGTTGTGTTTCGTGACCTGGAACCGGGCTGTGAATCTTCTCGGAGCTATGAAAACAAGTGTATATATCTATCTGGTGCCTGTCATTACTGTCGTGTCATCTGCACTCATTCTTCGGGAACAGATCACCTGGGTGATTGTAATTGGTGCGTTCTTAACCCTATTCGGCTCTTACATTTCAGAGCGCAAGGCACACAATCTTAACAACAAAAACACTAATCCACGGATGGGTTAGTGTTTGCTTCAGTTTTACGGATATAACTGGAACGCTTGGTTGCCCACCGTTGACATGCAGCAGAATTCATTCATGTGATCTCATTCAATTGAGACAGCAGAATCTCCAGTTCCTCTTGCTCCAGATGACGCCATTGCCCCCGCTCCAGTTGATCCAGCGTAATATTCATAATTCGGATGCGCTCCAGCTTCAATACTCGGTACCCCAAAGCTTTGCACATTCTGCGGATCTGCAGATTGAGCCCCTGTGTCAGAATAATACGAAACACATGTTCACTTTGCCTATTCACTTCGCAAGGCTTGGTCACCACGTCCAGAATTTCAACACCTTCAGACATGGACTTTACAAATTCATCTGTAATAGGTTTGTCTACAGTCACTACATATTCCTTATCATGATTATGCTCCGAACGCATCATCTTGTTCACAATGCCTCCATCATTCGTAAGCAAAATCAACCCCTCAGATGCCTTATCCAGCCTGCCTATTGCAAATATGCGAGAAGGATAATTCATATATTGAATGATGTTGCCCTCCACATGTTCTGCTGCTGTGCAGACAATACCGATCGGTTTATTCAGAGCAATGTAGACAGGTTCGCTGTCATTACGAGGAATCTGCTTGCCATCAATGAGTACCACATCGTCAGGTTCAACTTTCGCCCCTTTTTCACATACCCTGCCATTGATCGTTATGCGTCCGGCTGCAATTAATCGGTTCGTTTCCCTGCGGGAGCAGAATCCCGTTTCACTTATGTATTTGTTAATTAACATGTGTCACCGCTTCTCATCTGTAGTATATCTGCTGGTTTAATGAATGATACGTTCATTTACTGCTGCAAGAGTTAGTACCTTGTACTGATTCTCATTCCCCATCATCTCATTTATACTGATACGAAGCAATGAATGGTTGTATGAAAACACATACCACGGTTCATAGGAAAGCCAAAATACACTCTGGAAGGAGTATCCATGAACAAAGTTACTCGACTTACAATTGTTCCCGATGATCCAAACCTAGAATCTGGCATATGGATTGGTGGAGAAATCGCATACGTTGCAGACTGGCCGGTCAACCCTGAGGGGCAGCCTTTAATGCATCTGTTCTCCATCCATTGCCATACACTTTCGCAGCATGTCGATATCCCTTCTTTACCACAAGATAAATATATCTCGGTCTTCTCCACCTACTCCGCCTCCGAATACTTTCTGGACCAGGTAACCTATGCGGGAGATGAGCTGGAATGGAACGAAAATATTCTCGCAGGATACACTTATGTCTCGGTATCTTCGCATCCGCTAACTTCCGTATGCCCCCTTCCACCCATTCCGTTAAGCGGCGTACGTTTGATTGAAATGGAGTTGGACGATCAGGAGTTCCCTGCATGTTCGTTTTTCTCTCCGACTTTACCAAACGGTGTGAAGGGAATTGAGCATCTGGTAGAGGAGTATCAACTGGTGTGCCAAATATATTCCGGAGATTTTCCTGATCCTTATCGGGATATATTGGGTCTTTCGGATGCTAACGGTTATTTATTTTTGCGAAAGGGTCTCGCGTCTGCTCACGCACCATTCGATGCAATTTTCTTTGTACAGACTGCTTAATGGCGATATGTTGAGGTCAAATACCATCATATAGAACGGCTAATCAGAACGTTTCCCGTCTACTCAGACAGGGAACGTTTTTTGATATATGCCCAGTTTACAATCCTCGTTCAATTCAAATGCCAACACTGTTAAAAGTTCATATTGATTGGATCGTATCTATCCTTTCGACACGAAATCGTTTTAGAAAAAAATGTAACACGAATGTTCAAAACTTAACATTATTTTACAATAAAAAGCATGTACATTTGGGCAATTATGGTATAAGTTATATATGAAATAAACATTAATTACATAATATAAAATTTTAACCCAATTAGGAGGCGGGCTTTTGAAAAGAATATTCGCTCTAAGCTGCGGTTTTTATCTGTTAATCGGCATAACCAGCGTTGTGCTCGGTGCACTTCTCCCTGTTTTATTGTCATATTATGAGCGCGGTTACAGTGATGGCGGATTTTTGTTATTTCTGCAGTTTCTTGGATTTCTTGTCGGTGTACTTGTAGCTCCTGCCCTGACAGCCCGGATTGGAAGAAAAGCGATGCTTACCCTTGCCTTGATCTGTATTGTAGCCGCCTATACATTACTCGGTTTTTTGCCATCCTGGGCTGTAGTTCTCTTTCTCACAATGATCGTAGGTTTCGGTTCAGGTATCATCGAACCCTCTGTAGGTGCATTCACGATCGAATTCACTGAGAATCAGAAGGCAGTCGCCATGTCCAAGCTGGATGTCTTTTTTGCTCTTGGAGCACTTCTCATCCCCGCTGTCGCTGCTTTATTTATCTGGATAGACATGTGGCATCTCACTTTTTATGCGGTGGCCGTGTTGTCACTGGTTCTCATGTTGCTGTGGATCACTATGCCCCGGCCAGCCGCACTATATCTGGAACAAGCTGGTGAGAATACAGTGGCGCATGCCGCAGGTAAAGCCAGATATTCAAAAAAACATCTAGGTCTGCTGACGATCTTCGTCATCTTCTTTTTCATCTACATGGGACTGGAACTGGGACTGATGAACTTCCTGCCCTCCATTCTCGTAGAACGATTGCAGCTTCAGGAATCTGTCGCATCACTGAGTGTCTCCATCCTGTGGATTGCGATGATCATCGGCCGTCTTTTCTCGGGAAAAATAGCGGAAGCGGTCAACTATATGCCTTTCCTGATCTGGAGTACGATCGGCACGCTTATGTTCGCAGTGGCTATGGTATTTGTAACTGGACAGTGGGCAACGTACGTGCTGATCTTCGGGACCGGTTTGTTCATGTCAGGGCTGTTCTGTATCGCACTCGTCTATGCTAATGTTCTGATTCCCGGCATGACCGAACGCACAACCAGTATCCTGATCGCATCGGGTGGTATTGGAGGTGCAGTCTTGCAGTATGTGACTGGATGGAGTATGAGTGCCTGGCCTATTGTGAATACCATCTGGATTTTGGCCGGATTCTGTCTGATCCTTCTTCTCACATTGATGGTCTCTCATCTATGGACTGTTAAGAATAATACCGTAAGTGCAGCTCTCGCACAACATAGTAAGGAAATGTAAACTTCATTTCTTAAGGGAGGTGATGCCCGCATCATCCGGGATTGTTGAGCTTCGTTCGAGCTAGTACACCATAATATTGGAGGAAATCGTATGCAAACTTTGACCAACAACCGCTTCGTAGCCGGAAAAGGGATTAAGTTGATTGACGATTCAGGTGTTGAATACCTCGATGGCGTATCAGGTACGTTCAATCTGTCACTGGGCTATAATCACCCACATGTAGTCAGCAAAATTCAGGAACAAGTCGGCAATCTGACGCATATGTCTTCCTCCTTCACTGAACCATACGTAAATGAAGTACTTGATCACTTAATCGAATATGCTCCAAACGACATTAATGCCGGATGGATGCGGGATATTACCGGTTCAACTGCAAACGAATGTGCAACAAAAATTGCACAGAAGTATACCGAATCGACAGACATCATCAGCCTGTATCTATCCCATCATGGACAGACCCAATTTGCCACCGGAATCTCGGGAAATGCCTTTAGACGGAAACGGTTCCCCAATTCAGCAGCGGCTAACGCTGTTCATGTACCTGCCCCATACTGTTATCGCTGCCCATTCAAATCCTCAAACGGAGACTGCGCCTATCAATGCGTTGAAGCTATCTCTGATGCGATTGAATATGCAAGTTCCGGCTCAGTCGCCTGCATGATCATTGAACCCATTCTGGGGAATGGTGGCAATATCATTCCTCCTGCCGGATATTTCAAACGACTGCGTAAACTGTGTGATGAGTACAACATGCTTCTCATTGCGGACGAAGTACAGACCGGCATCGGTCGTACGGGAACCATGTTTGCCAGCGAGCTGTTTGATATCCAGCCTGACATGATTACCCTTGCCAAAGGTCTTGGCGGAATCGGCGTACCTGTTGCTGCTGTATTAATGCAATCCCGATTAAATGTGCTCGAAAAGCACGAACACTCCTTCACCTCTGGAAGCAATCTGATTTCCGTAACCGCTGCCAAATCCACCCTGGAGGTGGTATCTGAACCCGGATTTCTCGATGCCGTGAAACGGAAAGGTGAAATTCTGGGTGAATTGCTGCATGAATTGGCTATGAAATACCCAAGTATCGGGGAAGCTCGTGGTGTCGGGTTAATGTGGGGGCTGGAGATCGTGGGTGACGGTAATGAACCGGATACACTTAAAACCAATGCCATTGTTGATCGCGCTTTTACAGATGAGCATCTGATCTTGAGAAGTTCAAGATATGGCTTCGGTAACGTGGTTAAGGTCCGGCCTTCTCTTACCACAACCGAAGACGAACTGGTAGAGATTGTGGAGCGGCTGGATTCGGTGCTTGCCAGCGTTCATTAAAACATTTCAATGCAACTGTTCGAAGTGGTCGTTTCGGTTACGAATCGTTCTTATGATCGCTGTTATCCACGGATTTTCTTGATTTTCCTTTCCCAAGGGAAAAATCCGGTGATAAAGGCGAACGCTTCGCTTCTCCAGAATCGATTTCGTCCCCTTCACTACTTTCGTATCTTGTCAGAAACTGCTTTAAGATCAAACGCTATATTTATATTTTATATAATTACAAGGAGGTTATATCATGCTTGCATTGGTATATAAATCAGCCTGGGATGTTGCACTTGAGGAACGGCCCGTCCCGGAAATTACAAGAGATAATCAGGTATTAGTTCGTATTCGGGCGACAGGCGTGTGCGGTACCGATCTCGGTATTGTCAGCGGCAAATATCATGCGGTCCCTTCCGTTATTCTCGGTCATGAGTCTGCCGGGGAAGTCATCGATGTTGGCTCTGCGGTAACGACATTACAACCGGGCGACCGGGTTGTGATCGACCCTACCTACTATTGCGGACAATGTGACATGTGCAGAACAGGCAGACAAAATCATTGTACACATAAGTCTGTTACGGAGACAGGTGTAAGTGCTGACGGGACATTTACGGATTATTATGTGACTGAAGATCGCTTTTTGTACAAATTAAAGGATCATGTGAGCTATGAGGAAGCGACGTTGACGGAACCGCTCAGTTGTATGCTAACGGGGATTAATCAGATACATCTACTGCCGAATTTCAGAACGATCATCCTCGGCGCAGGCCCGATTGGCATTCTGTACAGCTACGCGCTCGCTTCCAAAGGTGTTACTGGCTGTCTGGTCGACATCTCGGAGGAACGCTTGGCGATTGCCGGTTCCATTGCACCAGATCGCTGGCAGGTTCATTCATCCTTCGAAAATGCAATAGAATCGCTGTCACCTGCAACCCATCAGGTCGATATGATTGTGGATACTACAGGTGTTGTAGGTACACAAGTACTTTCCCAGCTCGCCAGTGGCGGTTATCTGATGCTGGTAGGTCTGAGAGATGGAAATACGTCCTTTAATCCAAAAGAAGTCGTGGACCGCAGTCTGAAAATTATTGGCTCCATTGATTCTCTGGGCACATTCGCAACAGCACATTACATGATTGAACAAGAGATCATTCCGGCTAAAAAAATCATTACCCACTCCTTCCCGTTGGAGGATTACGAAGAAGCATTCCGCACACTTGGCTGCGATATCCAGGGGCGCACACTTCAAGCCTCTTCACATGCAATCAAAGTTGTACTGCAATCCAGCGGTTCCCGTTTCTAAAACGCTAAGCTAACCATGATAAAATAGAGTAGATTAGAGATATATGTTTACACAATCCTGGAGGAGGAATACAACATGGTAGCAAACCAAGAATCTGGCGGACTGGGTGCGGCCGATGATAACATCATTCAAGCGGTCATTTTTGATATGGATGGTGTACTGATTGACAGCGAACCGATATATTTCGAGATTGAGCGCAGCTCTTTTGCCCATTTTGGCGCAGTGATGACCGAAGAAGAACACCATACTTATGTTGGAGTTACGCTGGAGTCCATGTGGCAGCAAGTATTGGACAAACATCAACTGACAGCTACGTTAGATGAAGTATTGGCTTATCATCAGCATAATGTGATGCAAACCATGCTGGCTCATTCCAACTTGACGGCAATGCCTTCCGTGGAACGTTGGTTAAGCTGGCTGCACGAGCAACACATTCCCATAGCCGTTGCTTCTTCCTCTCCACGTGCACTGATTGATTTGATCATGAACAAGACCGGACTTGGGCGGTACTTTGAGGTACGAATGACCGGAGAGGAAGTCAAGAACGGCAAGCCGGCACCGGATATTTTCCTAACCACAGCTGAAATGATTGGCGCATCGCCGTCCAATTGTCTGGTGATTGAGGACTCTCGTAATGGTGTTCAGGCAGCCAAAAGTGCAGGCATGCGCTGCATCGGTTATCACAATCCGGGATCAGGCAACCAGGACTTATCCAAAGCCGATCTTCAGATTTCCAGTTACGATGAGTTATGGACGTTGAAGGATACACTGCCCTTTGAAGGCAGATTGCCAAGCCTGGCGAAGCTACGCTGAGCAGAAGTAAGTCTGGAAGTAAACGCCTAAACATATCTATGGAAAAAACAACCCGACCCGCTTCCATTCTTTCGAATTGGAGCGGGTCGGGTTTTGCTTGCTGCAATGGGTGTTACATTAAAACACATGCTGTAATATCAATTAAACCGAAAGATCGAGACTTCCACCCAGATTGGGATGAGGAGCAGGCACAGACTTCAACATCTCCGTCATCTGCTGGCCTTGCTGCTGTGCCATGTCTTTTGTAATTGACATCACTTGCAAGCTTGCCGACTGTACGACTGAAGCTTGGCTCATTGCCATTGATAATGCTGCAATATCCATGATCTTCACTCCTTTCTCTATCTTATATATGGGCGTACTTACTTTATATCGGTCAGTAGGATTCAAATGTTGAGTAAGCCACACCACTCTACTTATATGTAAGCAGACTTCATTCGTTTTAGTTGGTATGTTAAACTCATTCGGGAGCGATGATCATGTTGCCTGTCTCATTTCAATTTACATACATAACAAGTCTACTTACCCCTCAATCAATCCATACTTCACAAAACTATGATACAAGCCATCTTCCTCAACTGTGCCAGTAATATCGTCTGCAATGGCTTTCAGACCTGGCTTAGCATTGCCCATGGCAATGCCGACGTTACAAAACTCCAGCATCTCGGCATCATTCATGCCATCACCGATGGCGAATGTATCCTCCTGCGACATGTCCAGATGCTTCAGCAGATCGGCGATTGCAATAGCTTTGTGAATGCCAGGGATCATCAGCTCACCACTTCCTTCACCAAAGATCGGCACCGTGCACTGAATGACTTCAAATTTGCCTTCGAACTCCTGCTTGATTCGCTCAAACGGGATCACTGCGCTCTCCAGGAAACATACTTTGTTCACGTCATCCTTGTACAGGTCGCTCTCTCCATACGTCAATCCGGCAATAAACGGGTGTGGCTTCAATTCCTTCTTCTCTCTGGCTACAGGATCATTCTCCACATCACCATAGATACGGCGTTCTAAGTGAGGTTGCAGATTACTACTCGCATACAATGCCGAATTAGATTCAAGGTAGAAGTCAATGCCGTGTTCATTGAAGAAATCGACCATATGACGAACATCTTCCGCTGTAACCCTTTTGTGATACAACACATCCTTGCCAAACTCCACATAACCTCCACCTGCACCAATCAGGCCATCGAACCCTACATCCCAGATGGAATCATAGATTTCCGCCTTGGACCGGCCTGTACATAAATAGAGCAGATGTCCATTTTCTCTGGTCTGTTTGCAAGCCTTCTGCGCTGACAACGGAATGTTTCCGTCATCATCTACCAATGTGCCATCAATATCAATAAATACAATTTTCCGCTTCATTTCTTGCATCTGCTTATGCCCCTGTCATGTAATGTTGTCTATGTCTAACCTAGCGAGTGCCGACAGGCATTTTCCTGATATAAAATCACCTATTTCGTGGTGTTCGCTGATCGATCAACTTCTCCAAAAATCCGGCAAAAGAATCCGCGTATACCTCAGGTTCCCCATTAAAGTAATCCAAACGCATCACTTTAAACTCCCCAAGGTGATCAGCCGTCTGCGTATCAAAGTAGTAATATTCATCCTCGTCCGGCACAAACAGCTCCAGCTTCCCTTCCTTCTTTGCGTCTTCATCGGCAAGTCGGTATCTATACAAAATGTCAGCATCGGTATACTCTCGGTGTTCCGAAGACGTAATCGTCAGAATTTCTGTTCCGCTTAACAGCGCTTGACCATAATTCAGAAGCCACCAGCGATAGGATGGGGGTAACGAAAAGCCCAACTCTTGTTCAACTTCAACAATCCAGCTCTCTTGAACTTGATGGTTCGGGAACCAGCGTATAGCCTCGGTATGTTCCAATTTCTCAATCAGACTTGAATACATGGATAGATCTCCTCCAATACCATTGTAATGTCATTGAGTTATGATTACCTTCATCCCAACTTGTCCATATGTACAGTTTGCCAGTCATCATTTTCCTCAGCAATAACCGTAAACCCTTGACGCTTCCAGAAATCTATGGCTCCTGGCAAGAAGCGATGTGTATGCAAGTAGAGCGTAGTATAGTGCATATCCTTCACCACATTCTCCAGTTCTTTTACCAGCATGGACCCAATGCCATATCTGCGATACGCAGGATCTACATAACATTTCACAATTTCGGCTGCAGATTGGGCTGCATATCGACCGTCTACGGCCTGAATACGTCCATCATATGGTAATATTCCAATCGTTCCGACGATGCCCGCATCCCCCATCATTGCAACAAGAAAAATCGATTCATTGGATACCAGATAATGTTCAGTGAACTGCTCTAAATCCACAGGTAACCTCGTGTGATCCATCATGGGAAACACTTCTCTACGTACACGCATGGCAAAATCAATGGCATCATGAATCTGGTGTGCCTGAACTGGTGTTACTGTCGGTATACTCTGAAGTTGTGTCAAAAGATCCACATTCCTTCTCCTCTATATTGGGAGCGATCTCTAGGCATTTCCTTGATCCTTCTTCATGCCATGTCAGATCGACTCTCTTCATCTCATCTTACCGAATTTGTCCCTCCCTATCAATCTATCTACACTACTAACCAAATTAAAAACATGCCCTCACAGTCTGATAGAGTTCGCATACGATAAGGCGTGTCACAATCCATGTTGGAGGGAGAAACGCTCATGTGGTTATGGTTAGGTGTTTTTGGTTTCATTTCGCTAGCAATAATCGTGTTCGTGTATCGTTTTCTGGACCAACGTGCCGAGAGCAAGTTTCACCCCCATGCTCCCAAGCAGCTCTTAGTCAAATTCAAGGAAGGTACAACACCAGATGAAATGCACACCCTTCACAAAAAAGGGAGATGTAAAGTCGCGGAAACATACGAGGATTTGGGTTGGTACCGTGTGGAATCCCGCAAAAAAATGCACCGGATCCTGAAACATTACAAAGATCATGAGTTGATTGAACATGCAGAGCCAAATTACCTTGTTGAGGCTTCCTTCACCCCTAACGACCCTTTCTTCCCTTACCAGTATAACCTGTCCAAAATCAATGCACCCGCTGCATGGGATATCACTCAAAGTAACAGCTCTGTTAAAATCGCCATTATCGACACTGGTGTACAGCTAAACCACCCAGAATTGGCTTCCAAGCTCATACCCGGTTACGATTATGTTGATTATGATAATATCCCTGAAGACGGGAACGGACATGGTACCCATGTAGCAGGGATCGCTGCTTCTGTTACCAACAATGGTGTGGGAATCGCAGGCGCTGCACCACTTGCATCCATCGTTCCGCTCCGGGTCTTGGATAACAACGGGCAAGGAACGGTCGGTAATGTCGGTAACGGTCTTGTCTATGCTGCCAATAACGGTGTACAGGTGGTTAACCTGAGCCTTGGTGGTCCGATGGGAGACGCATTCCTCCAAGCTGCTGTGCAGTATGCCTGGGATCGTGGAGCCGTAATTATTGCTGCAGCCGGCAACGACAACACTACATTCCCGATCGTACCCGCATCGTATCCCAACGTCATTGCTGTCGCTTCAACCAATCCTTCCGATCTCAAATCCAATTTCTCCAACTATGGTTCGTGGGTCGATATGGCTGCACCAGGAGATACCATCCTATCCACCTATCTGGGTGGTTCCTATGCCTACCTAAGTGGAACATCCATGGCAGCACCACATGTGGCTGGAGTAGCCGCACTTCTCGCTGCACAAGGTAAAACCAATGCCCAGATTCGGGATGCACTATGCTTCGCTTCTGATCCAGTATCCGGCTCCGGTGTCTACTGGACTTACGGACGATTGAATGCCTATAGGAGCTTACAGGTGCCATGATACACTAACTATCCTCACGATTGCCGGGCATATCCTTTCCGCTTTTCACGAATAAAAAAAGAAGGGCATCTGCATGTAAGATGCTACTTCTTTTGCTTTAAAAGTATTCGTCTTTTGTTCCCATTTGGCATATAAATGATCCCAATCGATTTTCTCGGTTGCCAGTCAAAGAGCAATCTTGTAATAACGAGACTGCCCTTTGTCAATTCTATAGCGTCGAACACCTATCAGAAATATTGTGCGCCATTACTCGCAATGACATCTTTGTACCAATGAAAACTTTTCTTTTTCACTCTGCGAAGTGTGCCCGTGCCATCATTATTTCTGTCTACATAGATGTAGCCATACCGCTTCTTCATTTCTCCGGTACCCGCACTGACCAGGTCTATCGGTCCCCAGCTTGTGTAACCTATGAGCTCTACACCGTCTTGAATCGCTTCAGCCATCTCGGCAAAATGACTATTCAGATATTCGATACGATAGTCATCTTCAACGACGTCATTGTCTAACAACACATCGGTCGCCCCAAGTCCATTTTCCACGATAAACAAAGGTTTGCCATAGCGGTCATACAGCTGATTACACGTAATTCGAAGCCCCTTAGGATCAATCGTCCATCCCCATTCGGATGCTTTCAGATACGGGTTCTTCACTGAACCAAACACATTACCCTCAGTCGAATCTTTCAAAATTTCAGGGTCCGTACTTGTACAACGGCTTGCATAGTAGCTAAAACCGATATAATCAACCGTATTCTGCATCAAGATATCTGCATCTTCTGGTTGCATTTCAATCTGAATATCATTTTCTCTGAAAAATCTTTTGGTATAACCCGGATATGCTCCCTTCGACTGCACGTCAATGAAGAAAAATGACTCGCGATCTTTCTCCATAGCCTTCCACACGTCATCCGGATTAGAGCTGTATGGATAGACCATGCCAGCGGCTAACATACAGCCGATCTGTGCGTCAGGAATGATCTCATGACAGGCCTTCACAGCAAGGGCACTGGCTACCAATTCATGATGCGCTGCCTGGTACAGGACCTTCTCTTTGTCTTCACATTCCTGAAGAACAATGCCTGCTCCGATATAAGGAAGATGCAGTAGCATATTGATCTCATTAAACGTCATCCAATACTTCACTTTATTCCTGTATCGATTGAATAGCGTCGTCGCATATTTCTCAAAGAAACCGATCATCTTGCGATTCTTCCACCCGCCGTAAGTCTCGACCAGATGTACAGGTACATCGAAATGACAGATCGTCACAACAGGTTCAATGTTGTATTTCAATAACTCATCAAATACATCATCATAAAATTGCAAGCCTGCTTCATTTGGCTCCGATTCATCCCCATTAGGGAAAATCCGTGCCCAGGCTACGGAGAGTCTCAGGCACTTGAATCCCATTTCTGCAAATAGCGCAATATCTTCCTTATACCGATGATAGAAGTCTATAGCTTCATGTGAAGGATAGAATTCACCTGCTTTTGGCTCATACGAATCAAGGTTACCCAGAGCAATATTCCATCGATTGGCACCAATCGGAATTAGATCTACAGTAGTTAACCCTTTGCCACCTTCCAGATAGGCACCTTCCAATTGATTCGCTGCGGTTGCTCCTCCCCAGAGAAAATTCTCCGGGAAGGCTGTAAATTTATCATTCATTGAGGAATTCCTCCTAAACCATCTGTGATTTCAATTAGCTTAATACCGTGATCAATTTATCTTTCTCATGAACGGATGCATCTTTCGTTCCTACAACGTCCAGATAATTCGAAGTATTCGTGACAATAATCGGTGTTACCGTCTCATATCCAGCATCCTTAATCGCTTGCAGATCAAACTCAACAATCAGGTCACCTGCGTTAACACGGTCTCCATCTTTCACATGGGTTGTAAAATGCTCGCCTTTCAGCTTGACCGTATCCTGTCCAATGTGGATCAGCATCTCTACACCATCATCGCTTACAAGACCAATGGCGTGTTTGGTACGATATACGGTTTGAACAATACCCGTAATTGGAGATACCACTCTACCGCTGGTTGGACGAATCGCAATCCCTTTACCCATGTGCTCTCCTGCAAACGTTACGTCATTAATATCTTTCAGTGCAACGACTTCACCAGCCATTGGGCTTACGATTTCGTATCTGCTGTTCGGATTTGGATCAAGTACTGGTGCTGGTTTAGACGCTTTGTCAACCGGATCTTTGAAACCAACAACATATGTCAAGATGAAACCAAGGATGAATGCAATAATGGTTGCTGCAACAGTCCAGAAGAATACGGAATTCATTCCTTCCGTAGGGCTTACATAGCTCGGATAACCGAAGATTCCAAGACCACCAATGATATAACCTTTAGTTCCGACAAAACCAAGGATACCTCCACCAATACCACCAGCAATACAGCTCATGATAAATGGTTTTTTCAATGGCAATGTTACACCGTAAATCGCTGGCTCAGTGACACCGAAAATACCGGATATAAACGCAGGTGCACCAAGCGTTTTAATTTTTTGACTTTTCGTTTTCAGTGTAACCGCAAGCACTGCACCAATTTGAGCAAAGGAAGCTGCAAAAGACAATGCCAGAATCGAATCGTAGCCAAGCGTTGCAAGGTTAACGAATACCAATGGAACGAGTCCCCAGTGGAGTCCGAACAATACGAATACTTGCCACAAACCGCCGATTACAAGTCCTGTAAGTAAAGGGCTCAGTCCATAAATCGAAGATGTGAATGCACCTAACAGTTGGCCCGCCCATGTCGCAACCGGTCCAATTACCAGGAATGTTACGGGTACAATAACTAGCAAAGTACAAAATGGAACTAGGAAATTGCTGACTACTTTAGGCATAACCTTTTTGAAGAAACGTTCGATTTTAACCGCGAAGAACGTTGCTACGATAATCGGAATAACGGATGAAGCATAATCCATTAAAATAACCGGGATACCTAGAAACTCGATCCGAATCGGTGATTCGAACAAAGTGCCTGCAAACAAAGTGTATAACGGTTCTCCAGCACGAATTCCCGCAAGTGTTGGGTAGACTAACGATGCACCAATAGCCATACCTAGGAATGGACTTCCACCGAATTTTTTAATAGCTGTGTATCCAAGGAAGATCGGGAAGAAGTAGAATAAGCAATCTCCTATGGCATTCAATAAGGCATACGTACCAGCAGTATTGTCGATCCAACCCAGCGACACGAACATCGCCGTGAAACCTTTGATCATCCCTGTGGCTGCTAGTAAACCAAGAACTGGTGTGAACACGCCGGAGATCATGTCTACAAAACGGTTAAAGAGATTTCCTTTAGGAGCAGAGTCTACTTCATTTTCATCAATCTGACCTTCAGCAGACAAATTTCCTGCTTTAACAACTGCTTTATATACATCCGGCACTTCGTTGCCGATAACAACTTGATACTGTCCACCACTCTGCATGACGGTAATAACACCTGGCAGATTTTTAAGTTCTTCCGTTTTGGCTACGCTTTCATTTTTTAGTTTAAACCGCAGCCTTGTTACGCAATGGAATACACTGTTTACATTCTCGCGACCACCTACACGTGACAGAATGTCCTTAGCTAATTGATCGTAGTTGCTCATTGTAATTCTCCCTCTCTAAGTGAACTCCCCATTACTTTTGAAACAAATAAAACCTGAACCACTGAACATACACAACATACCGGATCGTCCGGAAATCAGTCGTGTTATTCAGCAATTCAGGTTTTGCCCTTAACGGTTGCAACCCTGTAAGGCTGTACACATTGGTATTTAATTATTTTACTAGTGAAAGTAATTTGCATGCCATATCCTCTGAACTGAGAATGGTCGGAATTGCCTGATTAAACAGTTACAACCCGATTGATGTATGCGCTTACTTCTTGAACTCATCATAGTACATCTGAACTACGTTTGCAACACTTATTTTAATAAATTATTGAATAATCATCAATGACCTGTCGTTCTAACAACATGAATATATTTACCGGTCAATTCATGACGTTCCATGCATTGTTTCTGATCGAAATAACATAGAAATGACCCGCAAGAGATCACTTTTTTTCAACGTGTGCAGCTTGCAGGTCTTTATAAGATACGGACAGAATTAACCAATAATCGTAATCAATTTATCCTTTTCTTGCACTTCACGATTTGTTGTCGCAACCACGTCCAAATAATCAGCTGTATTGGTTACAATAATCGGTGTGACGGTCTCATATCCCGCCTCAATAATAGCTTGAAGATCGAATTCAACGATCAAATCGCCAACACTCACACGATCCCCGTCTTTTGCATGTGCTGTAAAATGCTGACCCTTGAGCTGTACCGTATCCTGACCGATGTGGATTAGAATCTCTATACCTTGATCATCTACAAGTCCAATCGCATGTTTGGTACGGTAAATCGTCTGTACCACACCATTAATCGGGGATACGACTCTTCCACTGGTTGGACGAATCGCAATACCTTTACCCATATGTTCACCAGCAAAAGTAGCATCATCAATTTCTTGCAAAGGAACCACCTCACCCGTCATCGGGCTGGCAATTTCATAACGATTGTTTGGATTAGGTTCAAGTGCAGCCTTCTCTTCTTTTACTGGCTCAGGAGCCTGTTTTGCAGCCTCTGGATTAGCAGGATCTTTGAATCCTACAAAATAAACGAGAACAAAGCCTAATACAAAAGCAATAATCGTAGCCATCATGGCCATCCAGAATTCATAGTTGATCCCTTCTGTGGGACTAATGAGCGCTGGAACACCGAAGATGCCTGAAGCAAATACAAACATTTTGGAACCAGCGAATCCAATAATACCTCCAGCCGTTGCAGAAGCAATGCAGCTCATAATAAATGGTTTCTTCAACGGCAAAGTTAGGCCATAAATTGCAGGTTCCGTTACACCAAAGATACCAGATACAAAGGCAGGAACACCCAGTGATTTCAGTTTGGTATTTTTCGTTTTAAGCATAACGCCAAGAACGGCACCAATCTGAGCAAAGGAAGCAGCAAACATCATGGCCAGAATCGGATCTGCTTTCAGTGTAGACAGATTCAGCAACATGATTGGTACAATTCCCCAGTGTAGCCCAAAGATAACCAATACTTGCCACAATCCACCAACAACAATACCGGTTACCAATGGACTCAATCCATAGATGCCTGATACCCCAGCACCAATCAGCTGACTAGACCATGTCGCAATTGGACCAATCAAGAGGAATGTTACAGGTACAACAATCAGAATGGTAAAGAATGGCGTGAGGAACGTTCTCACAACAGAGGGAATAATCTTTTTGAAGAACGTTTCTACTTTTGCTCCAAAATAGGCAGCTATAATAATCGGAATTACGGATGAGGAATAACTCATCAGGATAACAGGAATACCCAGGAACGTGATATGAATCGGTGATTCAAACAATGTGCCTGTAAACAACGTATATAACGGTTCCCCGCCACTTAGACCGGTTAAGGCCGGATATACAAGTGATGCTCCGATGGCCATCCCGAGGAATGGAGATCCACCGAATTTTTTCATTGCCGTGTAACCCAAGAAGATGGGGAAGAAGTAGAATAGGCAGTCTCCTGCAGCATTCAACAATTGATATGTTCCCGAAGCCGGGTCCAGCCACTCGAGAGAAGTAAACATGGACAAGAAACCTTTGATCATCCCTGTTGCAGCAAGCAAACCGAGAATCGGTGTAAATACACCTGAGATCAAGTCGATAAACTGACCCAGAAGACTTTCTTTTTTGCCGGAAGATTCAGACCCATCATCACTAGAGACTGGTCCATCAGTACTCATATTGCCAACCTGTAGCAAGGCTTTATACACATCAGACACTTCGTTACCCACAACAACCTGATATTGCCCACCGCTTTGCATGACTGTTATGACTCCGGGCAGATTTTTGAGTTCATCTGTTTTGGCATTATTGTCATTTTTTAATTTGAAACGAAGTCTGGTTGCGCAGTGCACCACGCTGTTAATGTTCTGTTTACCACCAACGCCAGACAGAATGTCTTTGGCTAATTGCTCATGTTTCATGAAGTTACTTTCTTCCTTTCTGGTTAGAGACGGATTCGAAACCTATTGGAGAGAATAAAAAAACCTGAACATCTGAATGTACGGAACATCCGGTTAACGGTATGTTCTATCATTCAATCGTTCAGGTTTTGCCCTAGTGGTTGCAACCCTGCAAGCTGATCTATGGGATTATTCAGAAGTTGCATTCACAACTCTCTCAATATGAATCGTTAAGTACATGATTTCTTCGTCAGTTAGTTGATAGGTGTAGTTGCTTTCAATGAACTTCTTGATTTTCTCCGAGCACTTGTGCGCTGCTGGATACTTTTTCTGAATCATCAGGAACAGTTCATCGTCGTTGTTGCTCTTGTAATGTTTTCCCTTCACCAAACGTTGAGCGAAAAACTTCAAATGCGTCACAAAGCGATAGAATGTCAGTGAGTTCTCATCAAAATCAATCTTGAAATGATACTTGATGATCGTCAAGATTTCCTGCATGACCTGCGTCATACTCTTGATGTTGGGCATTTCCTCGTTCAAAGCTGCATTGACAAAGTGAAGTGCCATAAAACCGGCTTCGTCCTCGGGCAGAATTACGCCAAACTGATCACAGATCATGTTGAGCGCTTCCATTCCTACTTCGTATTCCTCTTTGTATAACTGCTTCGTCTCCCAGATCAACCCGTTGCGTATAGGCAGATTCTTGCGATACCGCTCAATGGCAAAGTGAATATGGTCTGTGAGGTGCAAGTAAATGCTCTCATTCAGTTTCTTGCCAAGTTTTAATTTGGCATAAGCGATGATTTCCTCGGACACTTTCATGTATTCCAAAGGAATGCTTGAGATTAATGCCTTGAAGTTTTCCTGAATATCTTCATTCTGTAAAGTAAATATCTTATCGATATGCTGCTCGGAAACCATATCACCCGCCCGCTTCTGATAAGCAATCCCCCGGCCAATGATAATAACTTCCTGTTGTTCGTCATTCATGGCAACTACAGCATTATTGTTCAGCACCTTCTCGATTTTCACTTTATCACTCCAATATACAGAAAAAGACAAACCAGTCCCTTTTCTCAAGGTAAACGGCTTTGCCTGATTCAACAGTTACAACCCGATATGTTGTACGCGCTTCCCTCATAATATTACAAAGTTCTACACAGTGCAACAAAAAGATATTATCTTATTAAAATGACTCCCGATCTAGGTAAATATACTCACAAGCGTAAGCAAAACAAGAATCATTTTACAATAATTTACGATTTATTGTTTTTGCTTTCTTTCTCCAGTTCCGCTTCAATTCTTCGATTAATGATATCCATCTGTTCTGAATCCAAACGATCGACTTGCTTGTATTCTTTATTCATCTCGTACTCCTGCGCCTCGCCTTTGTTCATTAACCCCAGATGATTCTTGATGTCTCGGATATCATCACGCATATGCATCGTCTGGCGATATTGGTCCACAACAAGTGCAAAAATAATGCCACCTGCCACTATTGGACCAAATGGGAACAAGTAACATAAAACAAGTCCTATGAGCAAAAATATAACAAAATACATGTGTAATGCCCCTCTCTATAAACTATCTTTTCTGCTAAGGTAGCTGGGTCTCAGCTTACAAATTGAATCGTGTCTAAATAAACTTTGCCACTTTTCACTTGGATATTAGCTTTATCATTTCATCCAAAATAAGCTTTTCTTCATACAGGCCATCTAATATCTGATCTCTGATCCTAAATAAAACATCCCGGTCCTTGGTTATGTTATATCTTAAAGACAAGTTTTTTATAATTTCGAATCTTCTTAGGATGTCTTTGTAACTTTCTGAGACATGTTCATATTTTAGTTCGTTTACATGGATTAAGTAATTAATTCGACTCAACATTAGTTTCTTGTGCTCCAAGAATAAATGAAACGCTCTTTTGTCTAGTAGTTTGTTTTCATCCTTTATCATTTTATCTACTGAAAATAATATTGCATTTTGACCAAACAGAGTTTTTTCTTTGAAAGAAACATCCAGTGTAATAACTGAATTGAGATAATTTTCAATGGACAATATAATTTGGGGAAGATTTAAAGTATATTCCTCCTCCTCTTTCTTACTTAATAAGTGAATGTTGAGAAAAAAATTATTACTTACTTCGATTGCGTTATGTCCCTGTGCAATTTCTTCAAATGTACATTCAGTCTGTACATATTTCCCATCAGATAAATTGTCGGCTATCAAAAACCTCTTACTTTCTGAATTGAACCCATAAATAAAGATCTCATGTACATGAGACCATTTTAGATAGGCCTTAGAAGCAGATATGGAATATCGATCAACATACAAGTAAACATAATGACCCAATTTTATTGAGTGCACTATGAAATCTACTATTGAATCCCACTTACTTTCGATAACGAAACGAGGAACTATATGATGATTTAACCAAGGACAATTATCCAATAATAAATGATGGTTATCAAAAAAAAACGTATCCCAATCATACACATATCGAATTTGAATAAAATTATTATAAAACCAGGGGAAGCACTTTTTATTGTTAGATATAATAGATGAAATACTACCATAAACATTAAATGTGTTGATAATAGTATCTTGAATGGGTAATTCAATTTTCACCATCATAACGTCTCTCCCTAGGACATTGTTGTTAAACCTAAGCATTCTTTTAAGCCAGATTATAAAGCAAAAGTTCACATGTTAATATATAAGTACGGGTAAACACTCCCGATCATTTGCATTGAATTTAGTGTTCCTTTCCACGCAACCCTCTCCGGCAAAAATAGCCAGAATACTAATTTTCATTTCCAAAAAAAGTAGAAATCTAATGAAATATCGCTATTTTTACAATTTTGAATATCTGTGACTATTTAAATATTTGAATTTTTAACAAATATATACTAAAATACAAATAAACAAGCAATAATCTCCCATAATTAAGGTATATGAGTAAAAAATTTATCTAGTGAAGGGAGCACCATTGATGAAAACTTTGCCTCTTTGTGATCCTCTCATTTCAAACTATCCTCAACATGCCTTTTATCTTTCCATTATTTCTGACCATCAGGAGTGCCAACCTTGGATTTACTCGAATTATACGAATCTATTTCTATCCGATTGGAAAAATGACGAGATTTTCCTGGACTTCTACGTACAGACACCGGAACATCACTTTAATCCCTGGTTCAAAGACTCACAGCGACTGCACCGCGATCTAATCTTGGGGTCAATTCCCGATTTCATCTCGTTTATTAAGGATCAGATCGATTCCGGGTATTACGTATGGACTCACGTGGATGAATATTATATTCCTGATACGCCTTCGTTTCGCAATTATCGTTTTGCACATGCGGTTATGATCTATGGATATGATGACACCGCACGGGAGTTCCAGCTTGCTGGATTCTTCAAGTATCGGATTTATTCTCGAACAACCGTCTCTTATGATGATCTGAAGACGGCGTTCGAGCACTGTGATATCTATGATGATTATCTTAACTTCACCCATCTGTTAAAGATTAACCCGGAGTACCACAATGGAAAAATTTATGAGTTTTCTCTCTCCTACTTTGCCGAGTGTATGGAAAACTACTATACCTCTCGTAATGAAACGGAAAACTTCAAGAGCTTTTATACGCCAGCGCTTTATTCGGATCGAACCTTCGGTCTGGATATCTATCATAAACTAATCATGTTTTTTGAAATGATGCTTTCCAAGCAGCGAACCATTGATACACGTTTGTTGTATACGTTGAAAGAACACAAAAAATTTATGAATCTCAAAATTAAATATATAGAACAGGAAGGCCACTATGTTTTTCCCGTAAAGTTTAAAGATAACTATATTCGAGTTGAACAAGAAGCAACGATTATCCTGAATCAGTTTTTAAAATACGGCATGACCCAACGTGAGGATCATATCATCAGCTTGATGGGCAGATTAGGTGCTCTCTACCAACTGGAGAAAGAATCACTTGAGCTGTTATTAAATGATTTCAACAGTCGGGGTATTCGCAGTGGCAAACCGATATTAAGCCAAAGCTGACGGCCCACTTTGGTTCAAACTCTGGAGAAGGTCCGTTTGTTGTCCTTCTCCATTCAAGTCCTGTAGACTGACCATATCCCGGTACAATCCCTCTCGATTCAACAGTTGATCATGCGTCCCTGATTCAACCATCTCCCCTTTATGCATGACAAAAATCAGATCCGCATTTTGAATCGTTGATAGACGATGAGCAATAACGATGGTTGTTTTCCCTTTACGGTAACAGTCAATAGCTTGCTGCAGGCGTCTTTCTGTTGTCAAGTCCAGCGCCGAGGTTGCTTCATCCAATATCAGAATGTCTCTGTTTTGAATTAAGGCTCTGGCGATGGCAAGACGCTGACGCTGGCCTCCAGACAAGGTGATCCCCCGATCACCAATAAAAGTATCGTATCCCTCCGGCAGACTCACGATATAATCATTGATTTGTGCTGCCTCGCAAGCGGATCTCATCAAATTGGCACACTGCTCATCTTCTGTTCCCATTAAAAGATTGTTTTGAATGGTATCCGGAAAAAGATAAGGTTCCTGAAATACAATGCCTATACGCTCTGTCCAGTCTGAACGGTACAATTGGTTGAGCGGCTTACCATTCACCAGTATACAACCGGCATCCGGATCGAAATAACGGATGAGGAGTTGGGCAATGGTTGACTTTCCGGAACCGCTGGTACCAACAATGGCAATTTTAAGTCCCATAGGAATGTCGAAGGTCAGATTATTCAATATAACATTTCGCCCTGGCTCGTAGCTAAAGTCAACATGGTTAAAAGATATGCTTTGCAACGGCAAAGGTACAGGAGAGTTGCCTTCCTCCATTTGCTCCCCTTCCATCACGTTGAGCAGTCTTTCCACGCTGGCACCGCCTGCGGACCAGTCCATGAATGAATTGAACAAATCCTGTAAGTATTGGATAAACTGGAATCCAAGCTGGAAAAGCACAACGAACATGCCAATGGATAGTTCGCCTTGTAGGACGAGCAAACCTCCATATCCAAGAATGAGCACTCTTACTCCCCAATTCAGGGGTTCGCTAGTAATCATTTTGAGATTCACTTGTTTGCCTTCCTGCATTACTTTCTCATAATACGTATTGTACAGCTTGTCATATCTCTCTTTCTCCCAGTCCAGTCTGTGATAAGCCAGCACCTCTCGGGTGGACGAGATCCCTTGCTCAATATGAACGAGCACATCGGATTTCGCCTTCTGAACATGGCCGGCTGCCTTCTTCAGTTTAACTGCGAAGAATCTGCCAAGAATCACGTATGCCGTACCCAGTACAAAACAGGCAATCAGCATGACTGGACTGACCATGCCAATCATGACAGCTACAAACAGAACAACAAATAGCTGCTGAATACCGCGAGGAATCTGATTTCCGATCATATCGGCAACCTTGTCCAGATCCTGGGTAATGTAATGCACATATGTGGCTATGCGTTCTTTTTGCAATTGACGTATTGGAATTCTGTATACATAGGACATAAAATCATCGGCCATATGGGATTGAATAACGGATTGATTTCGATGCATCATGTGCGGAGCATAGGTAAACAGCACGGCATAAAGAAGGAAAGCCAGCACAAAAAGACAGACGATCTCTGGCACAAGCTCATATTGGCCTTGTAATAAAATATTGTCAATGAGACGCTGCTGGAGGCCGATGATACTCAGGAAAGACAATGACTCCAGGGACATCAGAATGATGGAGATGAGCAGCAATGAGGGACGCGACATGATATATTTTTTCAGAAAGTGAATATGCTGTTTCAGCGACATGCTCACCCCTCCTCTCCCGAATTCAGCTGATAATACGCTCCCTGTCTTCTCATCAATTCCTCGTGGCTTCCCATTTCCCAAATTTGTCCATGTTCGAGTACAACAATTACATCATAATCCTTAATGGTAGATAACCGATGAGCAACAGCAATGGTCGTCCGGCCTAGCAGGAGACGTTCCAGGGCTTGCTGTACTTCTTGTTCACTCGCTGTATCAAGCGCGGACGTTGCCTCATCAAGCAATAGAATAGAAGGTTTCTTGATAAACATACGTGCAATGGATATACGTTGCTTTTGACCTCCGGACAAGTTAACGCCTCTTTCCCCAAGCAGCGTGTCATATCCATCCGGCTGAGCAGAGATGAAATCATGAGCATATGCGGCCTTGGCCGCCTGGATCATGTCTTCCTCTGTCGCATCCGGATGACCAAAAAGAATATTATTGCGAATGGTATCGCCAAAAAGATACGTTTCCTGAGACACATATCCTATACTTTCTCGCAATTGTGCAAATGAAAGTTTTCGTATAGGTACACCGTCCAACAGAATTTCGCCCTGCTGTGGATCATAAAAACGAACCAGAAGCTGAAGCAGGGTAGATTTTCCGTGTCCACTCGGACCTACGATGGCCACTCGTTGACCGGTCTTAATCACCAGATTAAAATCCGCGAGCACTTCCGGACCCTTGTTGTATCGATATGTGACGTGTTCGAACCGAATCTCTCCTCTGATTTCCTTCAAGCAGATAGGTGCGGCCTCTTCGACAACCTGAGGTTCTGTTTGCATGAAGCGATGGATTTTGGAAGCTTGATGCATCAGAACTTTCTGCTCCGTAATAACCGTAATGACCAGAGTTACCGTTTGCATGACCTGAAAATAGTAAAGCAAATATGCAGACATCTCTCCTACGCTCAACGCCTGTTCCTTGACCAAGTGAATGCCGTACAGGATGACTGCCACCCCACCGACGTAATAGGATAATCGGCGTATCGTTCCCCTCCAAAAGGCCATCCATAACATGCGAACCCTTCCATCCAAAAAAGGCTGCATGTGTCCCTTGAACCGTTTCCAATCCCAGTCCTCGGCTCCGTGAGCACGCATTTCGGTCAGAGCTGACACACTCTCGTATACTTTTTGATTATAGGCTATGCGCTGTTCCGTATTCTGCTTGGCCAAGATGGTAGCCTTTCTTTCGATGGATGGTCCGACCAGATAATAGAGAAGCAGGCACGGCACCATGATCAGTGTTAAAGGAATGCTAATAGCACACATCACTGTGACAGATACAATAGAGACTACAATGTTTTGAATCGTATGCGGAAGAAGAAACCGATAGAAGTCCTGCAGAATACTCACTTCCGTGTTCATAAACGACAAGCTTTCACCAACAGGGCGTTGTTGAAAATAAGAATACCCCAGCTTCCTCATATGACTAAAAATATCGTATTGCAGATCTCGTGCCGCCTTCTCCTGAATGGACCTCTGCAACAGATTTTGCCATGCCATCAGACCAAACATCAGAAACATGCCGGCAACCAACAGTATAATGAGCCATCGGAATCGGATCACGTCTGCGGATGGAACGATGATATCGATGAAGTACTGAACACCCTTGGGAATGGAAACCTGAATGAACGTGACTCCAATACCGCAACATACCAGCAGCCAAAACATGCCATAATATTTTTGCACATAAGAAAGGACCCATCGATAAGTTTTAAATAGTGAGTCTTGGGGAGGTACCGATTGTTTAGATTGTATTGCTGCTGAGACATTATCCTTCATATGTCACCCTCAAACTTTGCGCCCTTTCAAGGCAGCAACCTGTGATCTATTAAATTCAGCTTTCCGTTCGCCAGTAACAGCCGATCATTGTGATACATCAGACTTGCAGAACGCAAATCCCGAAAAGCCCTTTCCAAGGGAAGCTGGTCATTAGCGGTATATCCGTAGGATAGTCCTGCAATGTCTATCATTTGATCCGTTGCCTGAAAAAGAGTCTCTGATGCCAAAATTTTAAGATTATTGATGTGAATATTGAACCGCGGCGCTTCAAGCAGCTTCAAATTCCCCTGACTGGAATGATCTTCATACTGTTGGATCATCTCGTTCAGGTATATATTAACTGTGTCCAACTGCAGTCGAATCCTTGCAAGCCTTGCATAGAACAACTCGGACTGCAAATTGAAGCGGGAACGATTTTGCGGATTACGGATGAGTTGTATTAACCCTTCGTATACTCCCTTAGCGGCTCCAAGCCAACAGGCAGACCATAAAATATGTCCCATGGGAATCATCGTCTGTACAGCTAACGGTTTGAAGTCTATCGCTGCACCGATCAGCTGTTCTTCTTCAATTGAGCCACGAATGTGCATGCCCACACTGCCGGTCCCTCTCATCCCCATGGCATGCCATTCGGAGACACTTTCCAGTTCCAGTTGATGTCGTTCGGCAAAAACCAGTTGAACGTCACTGTCGGGACTTTCATCAGAAGGTTTCATTGTGATGAGAAACCAGTCGGCGTACTCACCGCCGGTTACGACTGGAGCATCTCGGTCAATATAGAGCGAGCTTCCATTGGTAACCATCGGACTTTGGGACGAGAGCAAGTGCCCCCCTTTTCCTTTTTCAGTTGTGACTGAGGCGATTAAGGGCTGTTCCTCCTGCAGTCTGGACAGAAGATGATCTGAAAAATCATTCTGTTCTTGACGGATTAATACCTCCACCTGCTGTATGTGCATGGCCCATATCATTCCCGTGGATAAGCACCCGCTTGCCAAAAGTTCTGCCATAGAGGACAAGGAACGGAGTGAAGGCCGTTCACCGCCTGACCGGCTAGGGATTGATGCTGACATCAGGCTTGCAGACTTCAAGTCAGCTATATTTTCTTTGGGGAAGGACCCATCCCGGTCGAGGTCACCGGCCCTTTCAGCAAATCGCTTTGCCGCCATTCTTACCTCGGACAATGTGTCCGTGACTTCGGATACTTCATACGAATATCGCATATCAAAATCCCTTTCACTCAAATGGATTTGGTCAGAAATGCTTCATCTTTTCCCTGGAACGATTGGATTGCTCTTCTGAAGTTTGAACGGTCGATTCGTATCAAATAAACGTTCCTCAAAGGAATTCTGCCAACGGATAGCAATATCTTCACTGTTGTACCGATACACCTGATCGAGGAATTCCCGATCTTCAATATTCAGCTTGTCCAGGAATCTTTCCGGTCCGGCCTCGCCATACAGGATCTGCGTATAATGCAGGGCATAGAATACTTCCTTTTGGAAATTCAAATCCTGAGCCCGCTGCAGTACCTTATCCCAATCCACATTCACTTGAGGGCTGTCCAGGAATCGGTGAATGTCCATGAATTTATAGAGCAGGATATCCTTGTAGGCAATAACATCCAATTCACTTGTTGCTTCGCGGGTAAGATGGATAAGCATGAATAACAGCAGATCTTCCCATTCCAAAGTGCGAACAGGATGTCCTGCAACATCAATAATCTGGCTTCTCTCCAGCATTTGCTGCACTGCCGTATCTGTTCGGCGGCTGGTCATGAGATCAAGCGAAAATTGCAAATCCAGCGCATGATATTCGAGAAACGGACTATTTTCGATATATTTGATCAAAGGGATGACTTCATGGGACACCATCGATCGGATCATAATTTCCCTGCGAGGTAGCGGGGTAACCGAATTCGTTTTATAGTTAATCATCCCCTGCACGTATCCCATTTCCTTCATAATCGCTATCGCTTCATCAATTTGGCTTGAATGTATAAGCATATCATTATCTTTGAAATCCCGGCTTCCTAGATCCCCATAGGCGACTTGGGAAAGTACGATCCCTTTCAGCAAACTGTATTGAATACTTCGCTTGTCCAGCTCATGGCAAATATCAAGGGTGAATCTGCACTGTTGTTCGCCTCGCATTTTTTGCATATGATACATTTGCTTGACCGAACTAACGAATTTGCCGTAGACTGCCTTCTCCGTGCCTTTCACCAAAAAGTAACGCTCGATATTCTGCCATGCGGTTCCCATCACACCATGGGTATGCAGCATGCCGAATACTCGGCTCCAGTCCATGTGAGCAGCCATTAATTGACGAAAATCTTCAACCTCCGCATTCCGAAGAGCAGGTTTTGAACACAATAAAACCAATCTTTCTTCATCGGTTAGGGTAGAATCTGATGACATGGAAAACAGCTCCTTTCGCCTTGGAAGAGAATTACTTCTGCCCGACAATAAAAATATTGTTTCCACGCGATACAAGTTTTTCTACGTCAAGATACTGGGATTCAATCTCCAAAATGCTCTCGAACACAGCCGGATCAGACAAAATCTCGCTTAGGGTTTGGGTGTTACCCTCAATCTGTGTCTCCAGAAATCCGGGATAAATGAAGGCAGGGAAGCCTTTAAGATTTAATACCTTCAGCCCGCATTCAACGTAATATTCTTGAAGCTGCTTGGGAGTAAACATATAAATATCGGGCATTTCAAGCGTGAAGCGCCCTTTGCCGCCCGTTAACTTCCGTGCCTCTTCAATTCTGCCTAGGGAAATATTAAAGTACAGGGCATGGTACAGATTAGGTGTAAACGATACCAAGTATCCCTTGGGTTTAAGCAACTTTACGACTTCATGCAGCATTTTAAGCGGCTCTTCCACAAATCCCAATACGTTATGAAAGTTAAAGCAGACATCCACCGATGCCGGCTGTACGCCTTCAATAGCATGAAGGTCACCTTGCCGGATCGTCCATCTATCCTGAAGATCATTCGCTTCGCGTTTGGCCTTCGCTTGTCTCAGCATGTCTTCCGACAGATCATACGTATATCCGGTGCTCTCCGGGTATTCTTGAAGGACTTTAAGCGACCAGCGACCAGTCCCTCCACCCGCGTCAAAAAACGTGAACCCGGCGGGTAATCGATCCAAGACCTCTTTTTTGAAAACGTTCCATAACAGCTGGTCGGAGAGCTGCCAATATGCCTGTTCCTCTACCAAGTCGTACTTGTCCGCTTTATTTTTGAAATACGCAATGGTGTCGTGTGTTGTTTTGCTCATCTTAAATCCCCCTTCTCCAATGGTTGAAATAGTTTATTCTCTTCCGATTGCAGATACAACTGGATACCCACAGAATCAATCCAGCTGAAGGCTTCCAAATCCTGCTCTGCCATTTGCCTTAATTCTTTGACAGGTATCCAACGTCCGTCACGAGCCTGATCGCCAGACTGCAAGGCTATGCCTTCAGCTTCGCAGCGAAAATACACGCCCATTGAATCGATAGGTCCCTCCAGTGTCTGGTAGACAGCAAAAGGTTGAATGCCCTCCAGTAAACCTGTGCCTGTCCTTACCTGCAAATACGTATCCTTACCTGAAATACGAGTCAGTTCAAGGCCTGTTTCTTCCCTGACCTCCCGTTTCAGTCCATCGATCATGGACTCGTACTCTTCGAGTTGCCCTCCAGGCAATTCCCATGCTTTGGGTTGATTGGGCTTGTCCCGAATCTGTAAATAAAGTTGAAGCTCACCGTTCACCACTCTTTCGATCATAGCGCGTACGTTAACGTACATGTTGCCCCTCCCCAGATAGGAATTCGCCCATCACGTCATCCAGCTTCAACTGCAGATTGAATTGGAGATGATAAGCCTTGTACTGCCTCGTAATTTTACGTGTATACCCCAGCAATCGTTTGGCAATGTCGCCACCTAGTCCTCCGCTGGAGAATGAGAAGATATGAGTGAGATACTGTGTCTCAAAAATTCGTTCCTGCAGAGATTGTACGAACGGTTGTCTGCTGGCCGGTATGACAGTATTAACAGCATCCTTCCCCAACAGAACAAACGCACCGACCGTCCAGAATCCAGGCTGTCCAATAAGACCAGATCGGGAAATATACGGCGTGGCATATACTCTCAATTCATCCTCGACAAACATCAGCAACGCCGTGTCATCAGTAATGACGGAGTACCCTGAATCGATTGCTTTCTGGGCAATCGTCGATTTACCGGCTCCGCTTGTTCCTAGGAAAATAATCGCTTTTCCGTCTTGACCTACAACACATACCGAGTGCAAGAGAAATGCGTTCATGTCCATCAATTTGGGAAAAAGAGAAATCCGTTGAGAGAATTCCCATGACCGATCTTCATATTCGTCATACCCCGTCCGCTGAACAAAATGCAGTCTGCTGTTCCAAGCAGAATCCCAGTCGATGTTATAATTGAACTGAAGGCTGGAACGAATTTCTACCCGGTCTTCGCCCCAAATTACTTCGTCTCGTTCCGGGTTGTTAATCCAAGGGCTTGTGTCCCAAGCTTCAATCCTGCAGTGATGATCCATCTTTTCCGGTTGATCATCTATCAAGACGTGTGAGTACCATTGTCTGGTTCGTTCCTCAAGCGCATGAAGACGAGATGCAAAATCTACCTGCACATGAAAGGGACCGTAACGATAAATATACAGAAGAGTTCCTCCTTCCTTAATCTCTTCGGATCTTTCCGGTAGCGGTTCTCGGAAGGGTTTGCACAATTTCCACCCTTTTAGGTACCTTGTAAGCGGATAACTTGGAACGGCAAAAACGCAAAATGTCTGTAGCTTCAACAAGTGTATCCGACTTGCGAGGAATGATGTAAGCCACCAGTGCTTCGCCGAGCCAGGGGTCGGCCTCTCCTTTGACAATGGCTTGCTCCAGTGGAAAGTGCTCCATGATCAGTCGCTCAATTTCCTCAGGATGTACTTGTTTTCCTCCTGTTTTGATCAACAGTTTGGTTCTTCCCAGTAGCCACAGATTATTTTGTTCGTCCAAGTAACCTCGATCTCCTGTACGAAGCCATCCGTTTTGCAGAACTTTATCCGTCTCTGCTGCATTGAGGTAATATCCCTTCATGATGCTGGGACTGTGAATCCATATATCACCAGGTTCATGAACGCCTAAGCGATTCCCTTCTTCATCTCTTATAGAGATTTCAACCCCGCGTATGGCTTGCCCTACATTAGATGGTTCGTATACTCCCGAAATGATCCTGGTTGTAATACGCGGACCAGCCTCCGTTTGGCCGTACGTTTGCACCATTTTCACATGGGAAGGCAGTTTCTTGCGAACAGATTCCAGTATGTTAGGCGTGACTTGTCCTCCCCCAAAGCAGATATAACGCAGATGGGGCAGCGCTTTATAATCGGATTTCAGCATGCTCAACGCTTGCAGCATGGTTGGTACTGCAGTAACTACGGTAATGTCTTGCTCTTGCATCGTTTTCATGAATGAAGACGGTAGAAATAGACCAGTCATAATGACCAATTCTCCACCCAGGTACAGGTGGCTCAAGAACTGGGAGGTATTGCAATAGCCAAAAGGCATAGGCAGGGTAATCAACACGGTATCTTTCTCCGTCAGTGACAGAGATTCGCAATGAGCCTTCACATTGGTAATTAGGCTATGGTGAGTGTGCTGCACGATTTTGGGATTCCCGGTCGTTCCCGACGTTTGCAGCATTAAGGCAACCTCGTCTGCAAGACGAGGCCTGTATATGGGCTTGGTCTCCTCATCCGGTGCCTGCCAATCTTCCTGGCTCAGGACGGACAAGTTCTGAATACGTAGCTTGGATTTCATCTCGTGAGTAGTGATACAGAGAGCAGCGTCTACCGTGCGGCACGCCAGCCTGATTTCTGCCTCGGAACTGCCGGAATAGAGCGGCATGATTACCGCTCCCAGTAAGGTAACCGCGAAGTAAGCATGGATATAGGCAGGAGAGTTGGGCAAGCAGATCACCACCACTTCGCCTTCCCTAACACGGTCCTCAATCTTTAACTGCAAGGCCGCGGTTGTGGACAAAAGTTGCTTATACGTGCACTTCTCCTCGCCGAATGTTACGGCAATCCGATCCGGACTCCGTTCTGCCTGATGTAACAGTATTTCCCCGATACACCGAGGTTCCATATCCTTCATCCACTCGCCTCCTTCGCGTATATTTTGTCTAGCCCCTGCTGTCCATTTGAAAGATTTGCCCGCTGACGTTGGCAACGTGTTCGGACAACAGGTAGAGAATAAAATTCGCTGTCTCCTCCGGTGTGGAAATGCGGGACAAAAGACTCTCATCGAGAGCCTTTTGATATTTTCCAGCATGATGCCGGTTCAGATTGGTTCGCATAAATCCGGGACAGATTGCATTAACGGCAATGCCGAATGAACCCAACTCACGTGCCATTGATTTGGTCAGAGCATTAAGTCCGGCCTTGGAAGCTGCATAATTACTTTGCTGTGCGCTTCCTACAATACCGCGGTAAGAGGACACGTGAATGATTTTCCCCCTGCCTCGTTCCTTCATCACCTTGCTGACCTTCTGAGAGACGAGAAATGCGCCATCCAGGTTAACCTGCATAACATCGCGCCATTGAGCATAACTCATCTCCTCTAAAGACGCATCGTTGATAATTCCGGCATTATATATCAGCCCATCCACCCATTCCAGTCGATCCATCAGTACTTGCAATGATTCATCCAGTAGTTCCGTATTCGTGACATCCAGATGACCGACATGCAGACGATCCTGTATACCCATATGATAATCATTACTATGAATAGGGGTTTGGTTATAGGTGGCAGCAACAATCGCCCCTTCTTGCAGCATTTTTTCAAGAAGACACCCTCCAAGCGTTCCCGAACCCCCAACAAGAAGCAATCGAAGTCCTTGAAGAGAAATGTGCACGAATATTCATCCTTTACGCTGTCTTGGTATCAACGAAGGCCGTTAACACTTCAACATTCTCAAATAGTTGCGGTGTAAGTTCATCATCCTCAATCGTGATTTGAAACTCATCCTCCATCTTGATGATCAACTGAAGAATCATGATGGAGTCCAGTTGCAGATCAGAAACCAGATTTTCTTTTCCCGAAAAGACATAATTCTCTTCAATTCGATCCTCAAGCTCTTCTTTTACGAGCCTGCACACCGTTTCATAATGCGACATATGCTCACCCTCAGATATAGAATGATTTGGTAATATTGCTGACATCATGTATTCGCCTGGCGATAAGGAATAAAATAATCGAACTTGGGACCATCCATACTCAGTCTGTCCTGATGAACAATCGTCAGGTTAACATCGTCAGGCAGTTTGTGCAGCAATTCTTGCTGCAATAGAAACTCGGATGCTTCCTGAAATCCCTTGCCAGGCACAAGGTAAAACATAAATTGCTTTTCCTGCACCTGCATTACACGAAATTGTCGAACGGCATCCGGGAAATTCCGGTTGACCTTGGTTACAGCATAATGAAACAGAATCGGATTGGCGATCCAATCACCTGATCGAATATATTGGGTTGCCCGCCCACCGGTCACTTCGATAACGGGATATCGCGATCCGCAATCACATTTCTGTTCAGACAGCCTGCCAATATCTCCCGTGTCATACCGGATCAAAGGCCAGATTCGATTGGTCAAGTCAGTAATCACTACGTTTCCATAGCCATCTTTGTCCGAATTCGCAATTTCCACATATAATTGATCACTAGATAAGTGCAGATTACCGCTTCTGCAGCTCATGCCAATACACCAAAATTCGCGGGAACCATAATGGTTATAAACAATGGGACCAAAGGCCTCTTCAATCGTCTTACGCTGATAGTCAAATAACATCTCTCCGTTAATTTCGATATATTTAAACGGAAGTTTGCTCCGATCCAGCTTTCGCTCCAGCAGATGATTCGCGAATAGATAGAGTGCGGTAGATACGGACAGCATCCACTGCGGACGATACTTCAGCAACGCTTCATAATAGTCATCCAGTCGTTCCGGGGACAGATCAAGCATGGAGAGATACATGACCTCATGGTAGATGGATATGGGATCCGTTGACAGATCATCTTCATTGAAGGCATAAAACATGGCATACGGATCTTTAGGTCCAATACCTCCATTAGTGTTTCGAAGGCCCCATAAGAGGCGTGCTTTTTTCCATTTTTCTTCAACTGATTTATAACATTTGAGCGGTTGTCCCGTGGAACCACTGGTATATTCGACATAGAGTTTGGCCTCATTGTCCGTCAGCAGCGATTCTTCTCTGCCGGTCAACTCAGATTTCTCCAATATGGGTATCTGCTCAAAACGGGCTTGGCTCCAGCTGGCATCGGTAACGCCTTGTAACCTTTGTTTGTAGAATGAAGACTTTGCTGTTGCGTGTTCGATTAAACCTAGTAGCTTGTCCTGAACATGGTCCCACTTGGTTATCATCAATGGTTTCCCACCTTATGGTTTCAAAGTCACATTGGTTCTTGGGAACTGAACGGCACTCCATATATATGGCATCTCCAGCAAACCATGGATCAATCGCTCCCATCCGACGCCAAAACCCGATGTCTCCCTGTAGTTATCGAGCGTTCTGGACTGGAGATAACATGCGTAATCTTCTTCAGGCAGGTTAAACACTTCTGCTTTTTCTTTCAATTGCTCAAGGGTACCCACACGCTGACCGCTCCCGATCGTTTCCCGATACCCTGGCCAGATATAATCCGTGTTGTTTGCAACGCGTCTGTCCCGACCCTTCATTTCGGCGTGGTAGAACGGTACTTCAAGCAAAGGAAACTCACTAATTGCCAGGAATCCGCCATAAATCTCGGTGAGTCGGACTTCTTCCCAAGAACCGAAGTGTTCAAGTGTGAATTTGTTGTAGATTTCATCTTTTGTATCTTCGTAAAGTGCGGCTATAGCTTCTTCAAAAGTTAATTCCGTTATTTTTTGACTGCGACTGACTTCGTCAAGTTGATTCAGACGATCTTGGGAAAGGAACACACTCAGATCCGCTTCATTATGTTTGAGCAAATCCTGAATGACTCTAAACAACAATTGACGGATTATCTCCTTATTTGCTACTTGATCAACCGCGCCTTCATATTCGATATGGTGAAACTCGGACAGATGGGATGCATCCACATTTTCCTTGCGGAATGAGTTATACACGGAGTATACATGATCTACCTGGTGCTGGAGCACCGACAATTCCAGATAAATTTGTGAGGACTCTGATAAAAATGCCTTGTTCGGCAGATCAAACCACTCCAATGAAATAGGGCATACATCCGTTGTATAACTGATGGCCTCGCGACCGTATACGGCACCTGGGGAAGAAATCATTCGAGTAGTCAAGGGCAGCAGTGTAAACAGGGCATTCATTTCTCCAAAAAACAGATTGCTTGACATATTGATCTGATGATTAATTCTGGCGATAGCGCCCCAATACTTCTGTTCGCTGAAGCTTTTGACCCGATTTTCAGCTTCTGCCAGCGTATATTGCCCTGCAAGTACGTTATCCAAGGCATCGTATATGTTGTTCCCGCGATATCCCAATTTCTTGTCTTTTTTTGTATAATAAGGTCCTAACATAAGCTCATCTCTCCTCATATGGATATTATTTTGAGTTAAAATCAAACCTGGCCGGCGATATACTTTTCCCGTTCGTGCTTGCTTCTTACCTTTCGTAACAACTCCGATGGAGACAGGGGGTGAGATTCATCCCATAGGACAGAATTAATCATCAGTTGCTGAACCGTGGGGTGCATCTGATCCAGATATGCCTTTTCCTTCATCTCCGGATAGGAAGTATGTCCTCCATACGCTTCCTCTTTACCTTGAACGCTGTAATGCAACGTTCTCCTGTAGTCATGAGACGTACATGCTCCGCGATGAAGTGTATGCGCATTCATAAATAGAACGTCTCCGGGTTGACATGTGATTCGAACCTCGTTAGGTAACGGATTAGCCCCGTTATTGTTCACTTCCCATCTCTCCTGATCGGAAAGTGCACGTCGGTGAGAACCGGGAATCGCGATAAAACAAGAGTCTGGGTACAAGGGAATATTGAACTGCACATGGTTGGGAATACCTTCTGGGTGATATAACTCGTTATCCCCGTAATCCCGGTGCCAACGCAATCGATAATTGATCTTCTCCGGCGACCACAGCGCATGGGCTCCCCAAAATCGCAATTCTTCGCCCAATATCTCTTGAAGTACTTCCATCAGACGTTCGTTCCCAAAAACGTCTCCGAAGGCGGGCTCGTACAAGTCCAATTTGAAAATATTATTTACACCCCAAGTGTCGTAATCAGGCTCCTGTTTCAAGGTGTAACGCGTCGTATACCGGAGTGGTTCCTGCTTCACCTTGGTGATCAATTTTTCCATCGCAATCCTTAGCTGATTCACCTCATCCGATACAAAAATTCCTGTAACGACAGCATAACCATCATCTAGAAAACGCGATTTCAGACCCATGATCAAGCAACTCCTTTCTTGCTATTGGTGTTATGGAACCGCGAACCATTCCTTGTCCATCCGTTCCTTCCAGCGCTCTCGAATGGCCTTATATTGTTCCTCAGCAAGGTTCCCTTTGCTTGCCAATGCATAATTGTCCCGCCAACGATCTGGTTTCGTCGTGCCAATCATGACTGTGTGCACACCGGGAATCGACAGCGCAAACCTCAGTGCCAGTTCTGTCGTAAGCAAAGGATCCTCTTGAAAGGAATACCCCAGCTTGAGCAAACGCTCCTCATAGGTTACTTTTGCTGGCTTGACCATAGATTCCGGCGTCTTGCCCATTCTTTTCCACATAGCAAGCTGGCGTTCATAACGTTTCTTATGCTCCAGAGAATTAACCCAAGCGGCGTTGGCAATCGGACGCTTCACAATGACCCCAAGCTGCTGCTGCTGTGCTAAGGGAATGATTTCGTCTAAGGCGATTTGATCAGCAATATTAACGGTCACCTGCAGCGTATCAAAACATTGCATCTTGATCGCATATTTCGCTTGTTCCCCGTCCCCGCTGTAACCCAAATATCTCGCTTTTCCCGCTGCCTGAATCTTTTTTAGCGTCTGAATGACTTCACCACGTTGTAAAATCTCTTCAGAGCAGCCATGCAGTTGCAAAACATCAATATAATCTGTGCCCAGTCGCTTCAGGCTCCGGTCTACACTCAGTTCCAGCCAGTCAGGGTCCCAATCGTGATACTTGTCCTCGTCCGAGTGGCCACATTTGGTGAATAGATAGAATTCTGCACGCCTTCCCGAAACGGCCTGACCAATTCGTTCCTCGCTGTTCGGGTAACACTCAGCAGTATCGATAGCATTAAGTCCATGATCCAGTGCAAGATTCAGTAGGTGGTTCACTGTTTCCTGGCTGGTTTGTTCATAACCGATCTGGGAGCTGCCGAACCCCATGACGCCTACATGCATATCTGTCTTTCCCAGCGTTCTCTTTTCCATGTCCAACCTCCCTCCCCTTGTGGGTTCAGTAATTTTCACTCAAATACGCTTGAGAGTTCTTCACGACATTCCGAATGTTATCGATGTGCATACTCGCTGAGGAAACTGGCCAATCCCCTCGAATGAGACCAAGACTTGCCAGCCTGATGCACGTTGTGCCCATTAACAGCGGAAGTACCGTAATTTCTTCGGCCAGCAGGGAATGATGTTCTTGATAGCCTTCAAGAAACTGTCGGAACGGCTGAGGTTCCAATTCATGAACGGCTTCAAAACGCGAGCTGCCGTACCGGTAAGTTATGCCGGAAAAAGTAAGCAATCCTTCAGCCAGATCCACAAGGGAATCGGATAAGCATGCATTGTCAAAATCAATCAGCGCCGACACCGAACCGTCGGATGAGAAAATGAAATTCATCGGATTCAAGTCTCCGTGCGCAATCGATGTCACCGCTTCTGCTCTGTCAGCATGCTGAACAGACCACTCGTCTACCAGTTTCTTGCAAACCTGGACAAAACGTTGCACATGCTCCTGATCCTCTTTGCTCATTTCATTGCGTTTCTGCATGTACTTTTTAAGCAAAAGAACAAGTACATCCTTTGTAGAAACATAAGGAGATTGCTCAGGCAACTTCAGGGTCTGAAATGAATTAGCGGACGCAGCCTTTACACGAAATTCACCCAATAAAGCGCCGGCAGCACGTATCTGTTGAGGCTGCGCATTGTATATTGAGCCGTTTGGTATGTACGATTGAAGGTATAATGTACTTTGGTTACCTGCATGTACAATCAGCTCCCTGGATGTAGTTAACTGAACGGCAGGGACACGAACCGCTTTCTGAGCCAGCTCATGCTGGAGCTGAATTATGCTCACGGCGTGCTCAATGGATCGGATATACCAAGGAATTTCTTTCAAAAAGTAGAGGTTTCCCTCCCGGTCTTCAACAAGGGCTTTTCTGGATGTCTCCGAAACCCGGTTGATCGGAACGACAGTACCATTCATATTGAGATACGGGTACGTTGTGTATTCCATGATGCCGTACTGCTCTAACGCTTGCGATAGCATATCCTCCGGGATAAGTCCTCTGCTCAGCTCTAACGGTTTTAGCAACGGCATCCTCCCCTTCACCAAAGTAAGACCCTTAATGTACACTCCATGTGTTGAACTTTTGTGTGAGTAAAATAACTAGTTGACGTCCAAGTCCGGCCATTCGCACACTAACAGGATGTTCTGGATTCGCAAGTACAAATGGAATGCCAGCGTTCCCCTTTGCACTAAGTTCAGGTATTATAGGAAACGTGTCGAGCACTTGCAGACCGTTCGGAACAGCTAACATGCCTTGGGTATCCCCCGAAAAGATTGCAGTGGAATGCCCGCAGCATTCGCATTGGAATTGAGACATATTTTCGACGATACCAAGCAGCGGAACCTCCATCCGTCGCATCAAGTCGATCCCTTTCTGAGTATCTGCAAAACTTACCGTCTGAGGCGTTGTAATCAGAAGACATCGCCCTTTCAACAGACGAAGCAGCTGATGGTGAATCTCGGAAGTCCCTGGAGGCATATCAACGATTAATACATCTACATCCCAGCGGGCTTTTATCAGTAACTGATCCAGCGCACCTTCCAGATATTTGCCTGAAAGAGATCTGCTGAGACCGTTGTTTTCAATCAGCCCAGAGGAAGAGATGCGGATGCCTGCGTAGGTTCCCGGGTGGATTCCAAGTCCTTCTGCTACCATAGACTCGTCTTCAACTCCGGATACCATGGTAGGTATACTTGGCCCTTCAAAATCTGCATCAAACAATCCTACTCTTAACCCTGGTAATGAATAGGCCAAATTTACAGCGAAAGTGGATTTTCCGACTCCACCCTTTCCGCTATAGATGAAAAGTACGTCCATGGCATCCTCCCTCGCCCCTAATAGAAAAGCTAAGCATTTTGCTTCAACGTATGGATCATGTTCACAATGTTGCTCATGGAAGCAAACGTATCATTAATCATGTACTCGTCGGGAATAGTCATTTCAAACTTCTCTTCCAGTTCTAGCAGCAAATCGATCGCTTTCATAGAATCGAGACCTGCACTTTTTAGATCGTCCGTCATCTCCAGATCCCGATGAATTTTCTGCTTTACCAGCGCCGTGACTTCATGTTCAATGTATTCCATGCTCATGAATAGTCCTCCCTTCATGCATTTCATTCAAATGCGTTCTTCGTGTTAGAGCAAGCTGTGAGACATGCTTCACGTTACCGTCATCCACGACCAATTCAACGGGAATTTCCCTGCTCAAAAATCCCAATAAACTGGCCGTAATCCCATAAGCCCCAACATTCGGAATGTAGACCTGCTCTTCCAATTGTAAGGAAGGTATAGCTGCTTTTTTGTTAAAAAAATCAAGAGGGGTGCACAGCGGTCCTACAATGTGGGTCGACTCCGGATGAGGGTCGGTCTTCTCTGTGACGGGCTTGATGTCATACTGAACACGTGGAATGCGTCCGAGCCCCGCCATCCCGCCCAGATGGTGAATGCCGCTGTCTAGAACGATAAAGTGGCTGCCCTTACTTTCCTTGATATCCACAACCGAGCTAACGAGAACACCGCATGCGGCCGAAAGATATCGTCCGGACTCATATGCTATAGCAGGCTCTCCCATTCTCCATCCCGGCATATGCTTATCGAGAGCAGTCTCCAATTGGACCTTGATTTCACTAAAATCCGGAGGGGGGCCTGACACAGCATAAGGATGTCCAAATCCTCCTCCTAAATCCACGAATTGGAGTGGGATTCCAGTCTCCTTGGATATTCTCGCAATCACCTGAATGGAAGAGAGAAAAGATTCCGCAAGTCTCTCTGCATTCGCAGTATTGGTGCCATTGAAAATATGAAAACCGGCAATACGAATTTCGTCGCATTCCTGCATTTCCTTCAGCTCTCGCAAAAGCTTCTGCTCATCCGTTCCAAACTGAGAGGGTGTGCCCGTCATGGCCAGTCCAGCATCAGCCAAGCCCTGATCGGGATTGATTCGCATAATGACTTGAATTGGAGGTGTACCAGAAGACACTACAGACCTTAATCTTTCCAGCTCCTTCATTGATTCGACCGAGAACCATTGTACTCCCTGTGCAACAGCCACCTTCAATTCCGATTCGCTCTTTCCAGGACCCGTGTACAATACATCCCGGGGCAATCCTCCAGCTTCTAACACGGAATTCAGCTCACCTAGCGATGAAACTTCAGCCCTGCACCCCAAATCTAACAACTGCTTAACGATTGCCGGGTGAGGATTGGCCTTCAGAGAGTAATACAACATCGAAGGCTCGGGTAATGCATCTCTCAACCTGTGGCAGGATTGGCGAAGAATATTCAAGTCGTATATATATAACGGACTGCCGTATTTCGACCGCAACTCTCCATAGTCCAAACGCTTCACTCCTTTTCCAGGTCTGTTTTCAGCTTGTTTTTATCAATTTTACCGTTCGAAGTTAAAGGTAACTGGTCTGTAACATAGATGTGTGCTGGCATCTTGTAATCTTCCAGCCGCATTCGTAATTCGTCGAGAAGGCTATCCGCAGTCCGTGTAGAACTCACCGCAAGAATAGGCACAGCAGTGTCTCCGGTCAGTATCAGCGCGGCTTGTTCGACGCCATCGATGTCGACTGCTGCCAGTTCGATCTCCGTAGGACTTACACGAAAGCCGTTTTGCTTGTACATATCATCCTTGCGAGCGTAGAAATACAAGAAACCTTCATCGTCCATCCAGAAGTAGTCCCCTGTGTGCAAGCTCCGCTCAGGAGAAGCCATATTTCGAAAAACGTGCTGTGTTCGTTGCGGATCATTCCAGTAACCCATCATGACATGAGGACCATGCACAACCAATTCGCCAACCTTATTTGGTGGCAGTTGCAATCCTCTCTCATCGATTATGGTGCAACTTGTACCCGGAAGAGATGTTCCGACAGAACCCGGTTTATCAGCGAGAAATTCCGGCTGAAGGATGGAGACCCGTTTACACTCCGTCAGTCCGTACATCAGATGTAGCCGGGCATTCGGGAAAAATGTTTTGAATTCGTTTACATAAGTTTGAGGAAGTGCAGCTCCTGTATTGGTAATGAAACGAATCTCCGGTAATTGCGTCATCTGTCTGCGCATAAGTTTGATCAGCGCTTCTCCCATGCTAGGTACAATTGGTAACCCGGTAATACCCCATTCCCTTATTTTATGAATGAGCGCCGGGCCCACATCAGATCGCTGACCCAAGGCTATCGTTGCATTTTGATTAAATGCTAAAAAAACCTGATACATCCCGTAATCAAAAGACAATGGAAGAAAATTGCCGATTACGTCGTCTGCTTCTATTTTCAGGCAAGACTGAATGCTCTCCAGTACAAATAGCATGCTAGAGTGGTGTGACACCACGGCCTTCGGCCGGCCTGTACTTCCCGATGTATACAACAGGCAGGCAACTTCATTACCTGAGCGATCTTCGTAATCGGGGTCATCTAATCTGCTATGCTCCACTGCATGTGTGGTCACGTCATTTTCTGATATGACCTTAATCCCTATATAGGATGACATCGCCAACTTTTCAACAAAAGCATCGGTCGTCAGCAGATAGGAAGCTTGCGAATCTTTAACAATGTAGTCCAACTGATACCTTGTTGTACTCTCATGCAAGAGGATATAAGTTGCTCCAAGCCTGGAGGCAGCAAAAATGGATGAGACGAGAAATTTGCCATGAGGCAAAAGCAGTATGATTCGCTCGCCAGTTTTTACACCGCAGGTTTGCAAATAAGTGGATATACGATCCCTCTCCTGAGTTAGTTGACTATAAGTAAAATGGCCTTCGTCTGTGATCAAAGCTGTTTTATGCGGATATCGTTGTTCTGAATGATCTAACAACTCACATAATCGTTTCAATTCAGACCCTCATTCCATGAATTCGCAGTGTTTATTTTGCACGATTTCTGTGATACGTTCATCGCATAAATTGTCGTTAACATGTTGTTTGATGAATATAATTTAATTATAGAGCCTTGAACATAAGTCGCTGTCCATATTTTCCCCAGCTATTTCTTACGCAGAAGATACCATACCTGAGATTCTCCACTCTATCTGCTCGACTGTAGCAAAACATTCATACAACAGGTCCTCGTCGCGGAAAATAATCTCAAACTCCTCTTCTAGTGAAACAATTAGTGAAATATATTTTATTGAGTTAAACCCGAGATTCTCTAATCGCTCATCCAGAGGAATGTCCAAGTGATATCCAAGTATATTGTGAATAATCTGAATGATTTTTCCTTCAATCATCGAGTTAGATACTTGTTCCATCACTGATTCCCTCCCCTGTCTTATTGCACAGATGTTTACGATATTCACTTGGAGAGCGCCCGTAATATTTTTTATAGTACCCGGAGAACTGTGAACTAGAGATATAACCGACAGACTTCGTAATTTCATTGATCGTCAGATCGGTATGCTTAAGCAGTTCGCGTCCTTTTTGTACTCTAATTTTCTGAAGAGATTTAATGGGTGAACAACCGAACACTTTCTTGTATGTGTTACTTAAATAGACCGGATTACAGCTAATTCGTGCGGCCATGTCTTCAAGAGTAAGCGGCTCCGAATATTGACTTCGTATCATGCGATGAACGATAATTAATCGGTTGTCAATCTTACCTTTCAAATTATCGGTGCTCTGGTTCATCACCCGGTACATATTGAAAAATCGTGTGAATTCAAGGGATAGTTGTTTGCTGTACTCAGGTTTGAAAGTGCTCTGTTCGAACATCTCTAAAACGCATTTTACAAACAACTTGACTCCGTCGTCTTGTCTGGATAATACCATTGGAAAGCCAAAGCGCATTTTAGTCATGTTTTCCAAGGTCAGAACGCTGATTACGACAGGTACTGACAATCGGTTTAACAGGATGAGATCGTTGCCCACCAACAAGTCCCTGGAGGAAATATAGTACGAGGTGTCACGATACCTCGTTTCAAAAGACTGTTCGGTAAACGCTACCAAAATTCTATTTGGCTCCGTACATACTGTTTCAGAATAGCCGGGAGCCATGATCATTTTGGGCATCATACTGTACAAATTCCATGTCATCAAAAGTCGCCCCCATTTGAAGAAATTGGAATGTTTTATTAAATTTTAGTTGATTCCTAGACTGAAATCAACAATATTATACATAAATGTGAAATTGATCATAATCTGTAGAAATAAATGAGTGAGGTTGTCGAGGTAGGTTTACTACTAAAATATGCAAAAAATATGTAGGTAGACTCTAACTTTTGTACTTAAAGGTGAATGGCCTAGCATCTTTGGTCAAAATATTCTTAAGGACGTTCCCATGGAATTCATACATATTACCACAAACAGTAACAGTAGATCCAATACGAACCAATGAGTTCATTCCATCTGATAAAGCGCTCTCAATTAGTATGAGTCTGATTCCATAGAATTGTTCTAAATAAAGGTACCCATACACTAAACACTGCTTTTATACGTGTTCAGTGTATGGGTACCCGATTACAATGCTTGATGGCTTGAAAACTCTTTTCTTAGATGACATAGATTTATTTTAACTTAACGTCCTATCAGGACCCATCCCCACTTCATCCGGCGCAATCCCATCGCGCAGATCCATGAGATCAGGAGCGCCACAACATAAGATAGGATGATACCCACGCTGAAGTGCCGAGCCAGGTCATCTGAGAATTCACGTCTCCAGAAGAGCAGTACGAGGGGATGCATTAAAAACACACCGAACGCAACTGTACCCAAGGAATCCAGAACATGCGTAGCTTTACGAACTTCAGTATGTTTTCCTGCGCCCAACCGTTCACTAAAGATCAGCAGAAGCAAGCAGGCTGACAACGTAAACAGATTGCGGAACAGGAACAACACGGTATAGGTTACCCCCGGGTATGCAGGAAAAGCGGTTTTGATATAAGCATTACCATATATAAAAATGGCACCTCCGCTCAATAACGCAACTATAAGTGCATAACGGTGAGTATACAGTTTCTTCAATGCCCACTCAAAGTTGAGCCCAACCCATGCGCCAAAACCAATTACAATCAAATAACTGGGTAACAAACTTCCTGTTCGCTCGAAGTGAAACTGCAAATGCAGTGCATAGAAGATTGCTTGGCCCATAATAAAGAATAATGGCAAATACCGAGTAAAAAGAAGATGGCGTGTTAGCGACAGAAGCAATGGAAAAACGATATAGAATTGAAGAATAATCAGAAAAAAGTACAGGTGGGTATGAGCGGTTCCCATCACTAATTGTTTGGCAAATTGCACACCATGGGTCAAAGGTTCTTTACCCGCAAGCAACTGTTTAACGGTAAAATAGATAAAGGACCATACCACATAGGGTACACATACATAGAATAAACGCTTTTTGTAAAAGGTGAGCATCCAACCCTTCTCATTCACCTTGGAGCTGTAGTTGTAGAACAGAACCAGGGAGGACAAGAACAGGAACGCTGGAACGGCAAATTGCAGGAACGTGTTCCAGAAGTAATACACATCATGATCTAACGTGTGCTTGGGGTAATGCGCAACTGCTGTTGAAGTCGCATGGATGGCTACCACTGCCATGATGGCCAATGCACGATAGAGATCCAGATACTCAATACGCCGGGGCCGATTAACCGGTTGATTCATAAAATAACCTCACTTGTGCCTGATATGGGATGATAGTTTCCGGCCGCAATCCAGATTCTATGCTTCATTTTAATCAGCACGCGAGGGTATTACAATCATAATCTATATTATTTTCGTTAAATTTCACCATCATTCTTCATTATTCGACATTCTCTATCCAGAATCGTTCAACAACATTGCCATTGGACTCCACATAGTCTTCATCCTGAATGCCACCATTTCGAAGAATAACTCTTCTGGATGGCCCATTATTTGCATCACATACGACCAATACTTTGGTGATTCCAAGCTCTCTCGTTTTCTCCAAAGACAGCCTGAGAATTTCGGAACCATAGCCACTTTGCCGCTCTCCAGGACGAATGCCATATCCAATATGTCCTCCACTGTTGAACAATTTGTCGTTAAGCTCATGCCTTATATTTACAGCACCCACGATTTGTTGACTCTCGGTGAGTAGCCAGTATGTACTGTCTTTGACCCAACCTTCGGGAATATCGATACCTTGTTCATTGCGCTGCAAAAACGCCAACATCTCACCAAATGCAGAAGGATCTTTGGAAATGACCCACGGTACCATCAACTCTCCACTTCTCACCCAGTCTTCATAAAATTCCAAATATGCATCCTTATACGCTCGCGATGGTTTAATTAATCTAACATGTTCTTTCCCCACAGTCATTACACCCTCCCAACAGATATTGAAACTACCATGCTGCCGCTTCCAGGACACAACATTCTTGCTCTTCCATCAGACAAGTTCGAAAAAGGACCTGCGTGTGAGCAGATCCTATTCAAAAGTACATCTTACCGTTTATTCTATTATTATACGGACTCTGTCAATGTAACATCCTGAACATCTCGGTCCTTCTTCATATCCGTGTCCTTGTACTTGAATTGGTAACTTCCTGATCCAAGTGTAACTTCAATATCGTCTCCAATACTTCGAATATCCTGAACTTCATTTACCTGATCCAACGGTTTCCCTTGCTCCAGAACGATCTGTGCACCTGCTCCAGGAAGACGTACCGTACCTCTCGTATTGACAGGAATGTGCACGCGTATCTCCATTTCTCCCTCCGCCAGCCGATGCCAACTTGAAGCAACTTGACCATACATCGTCTCCAAGCTCGCTTCCACCCAATCCAGTCCAGGTCCGGGTTGCGGCTCAATATGCACCATTCGGAATCCTGGCTGATGTTCATCGGACTTGATTCCGGCAACATAACGATACAACCATTCCCCAATCGCACCATACGCATAGTGGTTAAATGAGTTCATATCAGCACTCCAGAGACTGCCATCCTCTTTGATCCCATCCCAATGTTCCCAGACTGTCGTTGCGCCTTGAGTCACCTGATATAACCAGGACGGATAATCCTCTTGAAAAAGTAATGTATAAGCCAGATCGTGAAGACCTGCATCACTCAGTACCGGATTCAGATAAGGTGTACCCACAAAGCCTGTAGTAAGATGATTGCCCGCCTCTTTCACGAGTTTTGCCAATTGATCGACAGCGCGAGTTCGTGCAGTCGCGTCCAGCAGGTCAAATTGCAGCGCGAGAACATGCGCTGTTTGCGTTGGAACAGCAATTTTGCCGGCTGGAGTGACGAATTCTTTGTTAAACGCAAGAACAATGTTGGTATGCAACGTTCTATAATATTCAGCATCATCTGTCTTACCAAGTACCTCTGCCGCTTTTTGAGTTAACGAAACCGAATAGGCATAGAATGCAGTTGCTACATAGTCCGTGTCCGTTGCGCCAACATAACTATCCGGCTTGGAATCCAGTCCCAGCCAATCGCCAAAGTGGAATCCTGTGTTCCACAGATATGGGTTATCGCCCTGCCCATGAATGTACTCGATCCACCGCTTCATACTCTCATATTGTTCAGCCAGTAATCTGGCATCCCCATACATCTCATAGATGGTCCAAGGACAGATGACTGCTGCATCACCCCAAGCGGCGGAGGAATGACTGGTGTCTCCCCATCCTTCCGACGTGGAACTTCTCAGATCCGGAACGAAGAATGGAATACCTCCATCTTCTCCCTGATCCGCTTCCAGATCCCGCAACCACTTGGTGAAGAAAGGCGCCGTATTCATGAGGTAGGAGGACGTGCGGACAAACATCTGTGCATCACCGGTCCACCCGAGCCGTTCATCCCTCTGTGGGCAGTCTGTCGGCACATCAAGGAAATTCCCCTTTTGCCCCCACAATATATTGTGATGCAGTTGGTTCACCAGGGGACTGGAGCACAAGAACTGACCTGTTTGCTCCATATTTGAGTGCAGCACTATGCCAGTGAAATTATCGAGATGAATGTGTTCAGAAAAGCCAACCAGCTTCACATATCGGAACCCCTGGAACGTAAAATGCGGTTCAAATGTTTCTACTTCATCCCCCTTGGATGTATAGCGAATACACTGCTTGGCAGCTCGAAGATTATCGGTGTAGAAGTTGCCCTCATGATCCAATATCTCAGCATGGTGCAGCTCAACCGTCTGACCGACCTCACCTTGAATGCTAAATCTCACCCATCCCACCATATTCTGCCCCATGTCTATTACACGATCTCCCTGTGGAGTTGTTAAGAAGGCGATTGGCTGTATTTGTTCGACTTGGGTAACGGGTACATTCTCCTGCGCAACGATGATATCCTTGGGATGTTCCAATATGTTCACAGGTGACCAATTCACTTCAGATGTATCCGACCAATCAGACTCCAATCGCGCATCATACGTCTCCCCCATATAGATGTCCGACATGCGAATGGCACTTGGAGCAGTCGTCCACTCACCATTGGATACAATACATTCCTCTGATCCATCTGCGTATTTCATATGCAGTTCCAGCAGCAATGCGGACGTTGAACCAAATATCTCCCGTTCTTTGTTCCAGCCAAGATATCCCCGATACCAGCCATCTCCAAGATATGCACCCAATATATTCTGTCCATTTTGAAGCAAGTGGGTAACATCATAGGTTTGATATTGTAATCGCTTACGATAAGAAGTCCAGCCAGGTGTAAAATAATCTTCTCCTACTCTTGAGTTGTTGATGTACAACTCGTATAATCCAAGTGCTGTGACATATATTCTGGCAGACGTAACAGGTTGTTTCACATTAAACTGCTTGCGCATACGCGGGCATGACGTATCTCCATCATCTGATGCTTGAGCTGTGATCCATTCTGCTTGCCACTTGTTATGACGATCCATAAGTCCCATCTCGAAATAAGCCGTTTCGGACCAACCCGAATCACTTCCTGTATCATCCCATGCCCGAACCCGGTAATAGTATCGTGTTTGCGGAGAAGGCTGAAAATGGTTTAGTTCCACATGTATGGATTGATCACTGCTTATCTCGCCAGAATCCCATGTAATCCCTTCAAAATCTTTCGTTAGGGAGAGTTGTACCTGGTAAGCGGATTGCATACAGTTCCGCCGATCAGACTGCAACTGCCAACTTAATCTCGGTGATTTTACATCGAGGCCTATCGGGTTGACTCTATATTCACAGCGAAGGTGACTAACGTTGAACATTAGCAGATCGTCCTTTCCATCTTGGCTTCCCATTCGGGGTTACGATATAATTATATCGATCCTGCTGTCGTAAATACCCGGTGATCCGGACTATTTCATCCGGTGATTCAGCCATCTATGCGAGGAGGTTGCCTGTGGATTCATCTGTACAACTTATGAAAAGCGAATACTTTCTGCATAATCATCTGCAACTTTTTGTCAATCGTTGCTCTGAAGATTTTATGCTCCCTTTTCACGCACATGATTTTATTGAGTATAGCTATGTTGCTGAAGGAAAGGGCTTTCATCATATCGGTGAAGATGTCATTCCCGTGAAGAAAGGCATGCTGTTTGTCATTCCTGTTGGCGTTCCTCATGTCTTTCGTCCTGCGAGTACAAACGTGACCGAGCATCCGCTAATTATCTATAATTGTCTGTTTAATGCTGAGTTGATCAACACGCTGACAGCCATCATTCAGGAGAAAGAAATCATTCAACATCTGATGGACTTGGCACAAAATCAGGTTCCTTATATATCCATTGTGGATCGCAACGATCAGATGGAAGAACTAATGGTGAAGCTGTATCGTGAATCCTCCGTTCCTGGAATCGGCTCGTCTACCATGTTATACACCTTGGTAAGCCAGTTGGTATTGATGACCTACAGACAACTGTATCAAAAGGATCAGGATGAAGAGAATCATTCCACTGGCTTTGATTACATCCTTCACTATATCAAGGAACACGTAAGCAATCGTATTCGGATGTCTGATCTGGTACGCATATCAGGCTGGAGCGAAAAGCAGATTGGGCGAATGTTTCTGCGGCATACCGGACAGTCCTTTAGCGGCCACCTGCAACATCTACGCATACAAAAAAGCTGCGAAATTCTAAAGAATTCACAGCACAAAGTCAGCCTGATTGCCGAGCTGGTCGGATATCGGGATATGGATTCATTCTATGCCGCATTCAAAAAAATAACAGGCGAAACACCTCTCGCCTATCGCAAAAAATCCAGAGCACTTCACTCTGGACGATAAGATTAACTACCTTTTAGACACCAACAACCTGTAACATTTCATCTATGTATGCCTTGGCTTCTTTCCATGAAGACATCAACGGAAAGTTGTATCGCTCACGCTCCTGTATATTCCACGGATGCGGGATACAGATAACCTTTTTGCCATCCTCATGCGCGGGAATCAGATTATGTGCTCCATCATCAATGAGCAGATCGAATCCGAGCAAGTTTTTTCGTTTGCATGTAATAAACTGTTCAGCGGTTATAAAAGGCATGTGCTGCTGAAGCCAGTTCCACTTCTCAACCACTGTTTTTGGCTCTGCTGCTGTCACGACAATGACATCATAGGCATCGTTCAGCTTGCGCATCTCATCTACAACATATTCGTCGTATAATTCCAATTCCTCGAACAGACCCGGCCGACCATAAAATACATCGTGCGTGCTCTCTGGATGACGCAAATGGGACGTATCCCAATGAATCATATCCTCATACCGCAACGGATGGGTCGGGAAGTTAAGGTTGTTGTGATATATAGCCCGCTTGACCAGATGACATATCGTGTCATCCATATCTACAGCAATAATAGGCTTCTTCATGGTTATCCCTCCCCCAATACGATCACAGTATACCATCCAGTATGTTATGAAGTCATCCCTTTTACCTTGAAGTGCCATTAGCGTGGATGAAAATCCTGCGAGATGATATTAAAAAGGCACCCCGATGGCGTAACACTAGCTATGCCTGGGGTGCCTTTTTAGATTAATTTATTCCAAGTTTTCGCCATTGGAGGCAATGACCTTTTGGTACCAACCAAAGCTCTTTTTCTTATACCGATTCAATGTGCCTTGTCCGTTGTCGTCCTGATCCACGTAGATCACGCCATAACGCTTGGACATTTCCGAAGTGGATGCGCTGATGATATCAATCGCTCCCCAGTTGGTATAGCCCATGAGGTCCACACCATCCATAATGGCTTCTTTCATTTGTGTAATGTGTTTTCTCAGATAATCAATCCGGTAATCATCGTTAATGGAACCATCTGCTTCAACGGTATCTTTCGCGCCAAGTCCATTCTCCACCACAAATAATGGCAATTGGTAACGATCATACAACTCTTTCAATGCTACACGCAGACCAATCGGATCAAGCTGCCAGCCCCACTCCGTACGCTCCAGATTAGGGTTCTTAATCGTGCTGTACAGGTTGCCTCCAGTCACTCCATATTCTTCTGGATTTACTGCGGACACCAAGGATGTGTAATAACTGAATGAGATGAAGTCAACTGTGTGCTCACGCAGGATCTGCTCATCCCCCGGTTCCATGGCAATGGTAATCCCGTTCTCTGCCCAGTACCGAGCCATGAATGTTGGGTAACTACCACGAACTTGTACATCCGTATGCAGCAGGTTCAGCTGGTTATCGATCTGTGCTTGCAGCACATCCTCTGGCTTCGATGTCGCCGGGTAGTGAATCATGCGTGCAAGCATACATCCGATCTGGAAGTTCGGGTTAATCTGACGTGCTTTTTCCGTTACCAGGCTGCTGGCTACAAATTGATGATGAAGTGCCTGATAGGAAGCCTGCATCGTGTTCTCCACCCGGTCTTCAATAATACCTCCGCCTGTGAACGGTTCAATAATGGTCGTGTTAATCTCATTAAACGTCAACCAGTATTTTACCTTGTCCTTATACCGATTCATCACGGTTTCTGCATATCTTACAAAATGTCCAATCACTTCGCGGCCTGCCCAGCCGTTATATTTCAGTACAAGTGCCATCGGCATCTCATAGTGCGAGAGTGTTACGAGAGGTTCGATATCGTATTTACGGAGTTCATCGAACACATCGTCATAGAAGCGCAGTCCCTCTTCATTTGGCTCGGCATCATAACCATTCGGGAAAATGCGCGGCCAGTTGATGGACAGACGAAATGTTTTGAAGCCCAGCTCAGCGAACAGCGCAATATCCTCTTTGAAACGGTGGTAGAAATCAATCCCATAACGCTTCGGATAACCTTCCGCACTGCGATGTGCCATTGCTTTCTCAACCGTTGCACTCGTAACATGCATCAGTTCTCTAAGGTTGGTGTAATCCTTTTTCTCAAAATAAGGAACCATGTCGGCCGTCGACCATCCTTTGCCGCCAGCGTCGAATCCACCTTCAGCCTGATTGGCGGCAATAGCGCCGCCCCACAGAAATCCTTCCGGAAACCCTTGTCGATGAATCATCCGTATCTCTCCTTCTTTTTTTGAATTTGTCTATTAGTCCTAAGACGGTTTAGATTTCAGCTTTCAAGACGTCTTCACCCATCGTGATATCGCCCAATTTCACCGGTAGAACCTGCTTGTAATCTGCCGTATTGGTAACAACCATAGCCGTTGTAATGTCGTATTCTTTGGCAATCTCGGCCAGTTCAAATGTGAGTAACTTGTCTCCGGCTTGTACACGTGCTCCTGTAGCCACATGTGCATCGAAGTACTGTCCACGCAGCTTCACCGTGTTGATTCCGACATGAATCAGCAATTCCATTCCGTTATCACTGCGGACAACGATCGCATGTTTCGTTTTGAACACATTCATGATCGTACCCGTCACTGGAGATAGCAATTCGCCCACCGTAGGAACAAATGCCACACCTTTACCCATCAATTCATCACCGAATGTTGGATCATTGACTTCTTTGAGCGGGATCGCTTTACCTGTCATCGGAGCTACGGCTACCGCATCACTCGTTGGTGACGGAGCGCCCATATCGTCCACGTTCACGCTGGCAGCATCACTTGAAGCTACTTTCGCTGCCGCAGAAGAAGCGCCTGGTGAGAATTGAGCCAATGCCTCAGCGTCTCCTTCTTCTTCCTTAATACCGAATATCGTAGACATAATCGTACCTACAACAAATGCAAGAATCATACCGCCAAAGGAATACCAGAACGTTTGACCGATCAGAGAAGGAAGTCCTGGGAGACCACCGTTACCTGCAAGTACGTATGCTTTGGCGCCAAAAGCAAGGGCGAAGCCGCCACCAACTGCGCTACCAATCATCGCTGCGGCAAATGGTTTTTTATACTTCATGTTAACCCCATACATCGCCGGCTCCGTTACACCCATGAGTGCCGTGAAGCTCGTTGATAATGCCACGGTTTTGAGTTTTTTATCTTTTGCCCGGAAGAATACACCAAGAGTTGCACCAGCCTGACCCATATTGGAGATAAAGGTCAATGGCAAGAATTTATCGAAGCCCAGTGTAGCGATATTACTCAAGATGATCGGCACAAGTGCATAGTGCATTCCTGTCATAATAATGAGCGCCATTGCGCCGCCCAGTACGATACCTGCAATCAATCCGCCTTCATTCAGCAGCCAGTTGATGCCGCCAGACAATCCGCTACCTACAAATGTACCCAATGGACCGATTGCAATCAGTGTCACCGGAACCATCACAAGCAAGGTAATCAAAGGCACAAGCAATAGCTTGAGTGCAGCAGGAATAACACGGTCAACCCATTTCTCAACATAGGACATCAACCATACAGCGAGTAAGATTGGAATAACCGATGAAGCATAACTTACAGCCGTAACCGGAATTCCCAAGAATCCAACCGATTCACCGCTAGATAGCAATGCTGTCATGTCTGGGTACATTAATGCCGTACCTAGTGCAATGGCAACAAACGGATTACTGCCGAATTTGCGAGCAGCGCTGACTGCAATCAGTAAGGGCAGGTAGTGGAATACGCCGTCACCAATGGCTGAGAGAATACGGTACGTATCTGTTCCAGCGGACATCCAACCTATGGACACGAATAGTGCCAGTAACCCTTTGAGCATACCTGCCGCTGTAATCGCTGGAAGCATCGGGGCAAAGACACCTGCGATCGTTTCAAAAATTTTCAGCACGACATTTTGTTTTTTATCCGACTTAGGCTCTTTATTTTCCGTACTTTGCTGGATTGCAGGATGTTCCTTCACCATGGCGTCGAATACTTTCGACACATCATTACCGATAATGACCTGAAATTGATCACCAGAAATATTCGTACCCATGACTTTATCCAGTTTATTGAGTGAACCGTTATCGACTTTGTCGTTGTCTTTCAGATCAAAACGCAAACGTGTAACACAGTGATACACTGAATTGATATTTTTAGTTCCCCCAACGGCTTTGATGATTTCCTGCGCCGCTTCTTGATGTTTCATGATGTTTTCCTCCTCATTTTTCCAATAAAAAATACCCGAATGAATATAGCGCAAAAATGTGGCGCCATCTCATTCGGGTATTGCCTGATTGAACAGTAACAAGCCCATGGGATATCCAGTTGTAATTTCATACGATCGCGTGAACATTATACGTCCCGCTTGGTTTTCATCAGACGTTCCAGATGGAGCGTGAGATATAACTGCTCCGAGTGTGTCATGTCATACTGATAGTTCTTATGGATAAACGTCTCGATCTTGCCAATACATTTGAATGTCTCCGGATAGTTTTTCCGAACCACTTCATACAGATACTCCTCAGCATCATCATGTGAAGAATGGGTAATGACACGCTGACAGAAATACTTCAAATGGGTGATGAAGCGGAAATAATTGACGCTATCTTCATCCAATTCGATATTGAAGTGATATTTGATGATATTCATAATCTCTTGCAGCAGCTGCATTAGATGAGTGACATCATTCATGGAATCATTCACTTCCGCATTGATGAAATGTAGTGCAATATTACAGATCTCATCTTTGGGGAACTCAATATCCAATCTTTCCTTCAGCAAAGTCAATGCTTCTCTGGCCACATCATACTCCGCCTTATAGAAGTGCTGAACTTCCCAAGAAAGTGGATTACGAGTGATCATTCCTTTTTCCAAGCGTTGAACAGCAAAGTGAATGTGATCCGACAGCGAGACATAGATCCCGTCACTGATGGTTTTATTCAATTGTGTTCGTGCCAGTGTCACAATATCATCTGTTGCCTGCAAAATCTCAATCGGCACTTCAGCTACGATGGATTTAAATTTCTCATAGATCGATGTATCCTGAAGACGGAATACCTTCTCAATCCGCTCTTCATCAATCTCATCGCCTGCTTTGAACTTGAATCCGATACCCCGGCCGAGGATCAGTAGTTCCTGATTTTTGTCATCCACGGTACTGACAATATTGTTATTAAATATCTGTTTAATAATCATTCTGGACCCACCTGGTTTTTTTTGAGGAATAAAAAAGGGCAAAACCAAAACAGAAATAATAAAATCATTTCCATAGTGGTTTTGCCCGCATTACCGGTAACAAGCCTCGGATCTAATTTATCATAAGCTGAAAACGGTGTCAACAGAAAACCGATGTTTGCGTTTATATGGTTAGGCAACATTTTACTTTTATGGTACATTGAAAGATATGTGCGTACTGACATTTAATAATATGACCTAAACTTAACAGGAGGATTCATTTTGAAAAAAATCGTTTCATTGACCGCATTTGTCGCCACCATGTCACTATTGTTGTCTGCCCCACTCACCTTGGCCGCAAATTCCAATAACCTCTCATTGATAGAGAGTCAAGAGTCTGCTGAGCACCTAGATTCGGAGACAAAAAAACTTTCAAGTGAAGAACTAGTTAAACTCGTGGGAAAACAGAACATTCAATTCACCACAATAGATTCATCATTTGATCCGTGGGTCATCAACGGAACTATTGATGAAACCGGGTTCGCCTATTTCACACAAACATACGATCCCGATGCTAATCGTGTCGCGTCCACCCATATCATGTATGATAACGCTGATCTGGATAAAGTCATGGATAATGCGCTGCTCCTGAAGCTTGATGCCTTCCTAAAAACATTTGAAGATGAAGATATCTTCATTAAGAGTGGTTTCTGGCGTTTCAAAGCCAATGATCCAGAACATGGACATTTACTCCAGAACTACTGGGTCATCTTTGGACCAAGTCAACAACTTTACATCGATGTGGACAAAGGTAATCAAATGTCGGCAATTCTGCAATATAAAATCGATGATTCCTATGCCTGGATGACAAACATAGCACGAAATTCACTCAAAACACTTGGAATTCCCTCAGTAAAAGCTTTTGATTACACCTTATTTACCGTAGAAGGAAAAGATATGTTATGGCAGTATCGGGATGACGACAATCTAAATTATGTACATATCGGCAGCAAGACCGGAAAAGTATGGAAAGTCACTAACGAACTAGGTATTAACTGGAAAAATGATACTGATTTCAAAAAGTCTTTCGCCAAGCCCAAGCTCAGCAAAAACAAAGCACTATCCCTCGCTGCACCTACAGTCAGATCTATATTTGGTATTAAGCTAAACGGTTATTCCGTTCGTATCCAAAACAACGAATACACCTTCACGAAAAAAGGAGCCACAACGCTTATCGGTAAAATCAATACAAAAGGCGCATTTTATTCGTTTGAAGCCCTTCCTGACAACGGGGTAAGAAACTAAATTTACATAATAAAAAACAGGCGGCTTAAACTCCGATTTCCGAGAGATCAAGCCGTCTTATACTAGTAAAAACGCCTTAAATAATCAGCGCGCGCCCATCTAATTTCGCATATGAAATACTCCGCTTTATCATGACAGTGATCTGAGCTTGTCATCATAAAGCGGAGCCGGTATCATCAATCTACGGTTGACGTGTTTATAAGCTATCCCTTTTCTCAACGGGCCTTCATCATTACTGGAACGTCACATGAATCTGCACAATCTCCGAACGACTGCTTGTACGAATTGGAGGCCCCCAGAATCCAAATCCCGAGGTTACGATGGAGTGCATGGAACCTTTTTGCAGATAACCCCAATCATTCTCATAAATAGCCTGTGTGATGAACTGAGCAGGTGCAATCTGACCGCGGTGAGTATGACCGGATACCACCAGATCTACATTGTTCTGTTCCGCAATATCCAGATCATACGGCTGGTGATCCATCATAAGTACCGGTTGTCTCAAGTCCGTATCTTGCATTAATGCGGCTACTTCTGCACGATCCTTCTCTGTCCGGTCTTTCCGTCCAATGAGGGTGATCTTGTCGTCCAGGACAATCTTGTCATCGTACAAAACTTGCATATTGCTCTTCTCCAGCGCAGCGATCAACTCTTCAATTGGACCATCAAACTTGTCGTGATTCCCGAGAGAAGCATAGACACCATATCGAGCCTGAATTCCACTGATAATATCAGCAATTCCGCTATTCAGATACATATCCAGATTGTCATCAATAATATCTCCCGGGTATAGCACCAGGTCCGGCTTCAGCGCATTAATCTCCTCCACCATGCGTTTGGCATGTGCAGGGCCAGACAGTAATCCAAAGTGCATATCGGCAGCCATGACAATGTTAAGCTTGTCCACACCTTCTACTTTTTTATCAATCTGGATATTATACGTTCTCACTACCGGGCTGTAAGCATTGAAAATTCCATAACCCATTGTGGACACTAACAGCACCAGTGTAACGACACCCGCCCATTTCTGTGTGTGATGTCTAGGAATACGGGTTAATCTCAGCAACCACATCGTAAGATGAACGACGGGCAGGATCAGCAATAACAACGAAAAGATCGCCAGCCAGTAAGAACCGATAATACTGAGAAACGAAATACTTCCAAACACACGTGCCAAAATGAAGGAAACAGCAAGGAATACAAGCGCTATAATATAAAACCATCGAAATCTGGCGGACACTACTGGTTTCATCCAACTCCAACCGCTCCAGCCTATGTAGAACACTAATAATCCATATACGACCAAAAACAATATACCCGCTAATACAAACATGCCCGGTCTAACCTCCACGTCAATAAGTTGTATGCTGAATTTTTAATCACGGATATAGTTCCGTCTGAACAAGTATAACGTAGTTGAAGGGCCAGATCATCTGTTTGCCCAACCCAGATTCGTACATTTTATTACAATTTGATGATATTCAAATTCGAACCATTAACGTGAAAAAGCACCCTTGCAGGTGCCATGAAGTTGAATTCATGACCGACTGCAAGAATGCTATATGTTTGAAACGAATATTACTCGTTGGTGTCCATCCATTGGAAGTGGAATGAACCTTCTTTGTCCACACGTTTGAACGTGTGAGCACCGAAGTAGTCACGTTGTGCTTGCAGCAAGTTTGCTGGCAAACGCTCTGTACGGTAGCTGTCGTAGTAAGAAAGAGCGCTGGAGAAGCCTGGTACCGGAATACCTTGTTTTACAGCAGCTGCTATAACTTCACGCCATGCACCTTGATAAGACTCAACGATGTTTTGGAAATATGGATCAAGCAGCAGGTTTTTCAGAGCTGCATCTTTGTCGTATGCTTCTTTGATGTTTTGCAGGAATTGTGAACGGATGATACATCCGCCACGGAAGATCATGGCAATGTTGCCGTATTTCAGATCCCAGCCATACTCGTCGGAAGCTGCACGCATTTGTGCAAATCCTTGTGCATAGGATACGATTTTACTTGCAAACAATGCTTTACGAACGTTCTCGATGAACGCTTTTTTATCGCCAGAGAATGCTTCAGTTGCTGGTCCACTGAGGATTTTGCTTGCTGCTACACGCTCGTCTTTCATCGCAGACAGGAAACGGGAGAATACGGATTCTGTAATCATGGACAATGGGACGCCGAGATCCAGCGCGCTTTGGCTCGTCCATTTACCAGTTCCTTTTTGTCCAGCAGCGTCAAGAATAACGTCAACCATCGGTTTGCCGGTTTCTGGATCGTATTTGGAGAAGATGTCTGCCGTGATTTCGATCAGGTAGCTGTCCAGCTCCCCTTGATTCCACTCTGTGAAGATTTCATGCAATTCTTCAACGGAAACGTTCAATACGGATTTGAGCAAGTGGTACGCTTCACCAATCAACTGCATATCTCCGTACTCGATACCATTATGCACCATTTTTACATAGTGTCCGGCACCATCTGGTCCGATATATGTGCTACAAGCATCATCGCCCACTTTGGCGGAGATTGCTGTAAGGATCGGTTCTATCAATTGATAAGCACTTTCCTGACCGCCTGGCATGATTGCCGGGCCTTTCAGTGCGCCTTCTTCACCACCGGATACACCTGCTCCGATGAAGCGGAAACCTTTTTCTTCCAGCTCTTTACTGCGACGTTGTGTATCAGGGAAGTAAGCATTACCTCCATCAATAATAATGTCGCCTTGATCCAGATGAGGAAGCAGTTGTTCAATCGTTGCATCTGTTGCTTTACCTGCTTGTACCATAATCAAAATTTTACGCGGAGACTCCAGAGATTCCACGAATTCTTCAATAGTGAACGCACCTGTCAGGTTTTTACCTTCTGCTTCTTTCAGAAGATCATGGGTTTTCTCTGGGGAACGGTTAAATACCGATACCGAGAACCCTTTACTTTCAATATTCAAAGCCAGGTTTTTACCCATTACCGCCAATCCAATAACACCGATCTGTTGTTTACTCATTATGTCCTCCCAATGCTCCATGATTTATATAATTCTATTGTAAGTTGAAACGAATAAATGTTCAGTGATTATTGTACTGTTTTTTTCCAGTCCGCTGCAAATTTGTCCATACCTTGATCTGTAAGTGGGTGTTTGGAGATTTGTTCAATAACGGAGAATGGAACAGTCGCGATATGTGCTCCCGCCATTGCTACACGTGTAACATGATCCGGATGTCTTACGGAAGCCGCAATAATCTGTGCATCCAGGTTATGTGTACGGAACAATTCAGCAATTTTGGTAACCAATTGTACGCCATCCTCAGAGATATCATCAAGACGTCCCAGGAATGGAGATACATATGTCGCACCAGCACGAGCAGCCAGAAGCGCCTGGTTCACAGTGAAGATCAACGTTACGTTGGTTTTCACGCCTTTTTTGGTCAAGTAACGGCAAGCTTCAAGTCCTGCAAGTGTCATTGGCAATTTGATCGTAATATTTTTGTCGCTGTTGTTAATTTTGATCAATTCGTTTGCTTGTGCAATCATATCTTCAGCAGTAAGGGCATCTGGTGTCACTTCCGCAGATACGGACTCCACTTCAGGTACCAAACGCAAGATTTCTTCAATACGATCTTCGAATTTCACGCCTTCTTTGGCTACCAAAGATGGGTTCGTTGTTACACCAGACAATACACCGATTTTGTATGCTTTTTGGATGTCTTCCACGTTAGCTGTATCGATAAAAAATTTCATGATTTAATTACCTCCAGATATATTTTTTATTATGGTTTAGAGATTCGCATTAACCGCCAAGGGCATGCTATTTGTAACTACAGACTCCTGATCCGCCGGCTCATCAAACCACCAGTGGTGACCATCTTCTTCAAGCATAGCATCTGATTCAGCTGGTCCATAGCTTCCTGCAGGATACAGGTGAAGTGGCAGCAGATTTTCCTGGAATGCATCCAGAATGGGTTGCACCCATGCCCATGACAATTCTACTTCATCCCAGTGGGCAAAGAAAGTTGGATCTCCCAGCAAAGCATCACGAATCAGATTCTCGTAAGCTTCCGCAAGGTCACCTTTATCCGGAGAAAGATCGATATGAACCGGTTTGAATTCACCTTTATTCTCTGGATCACTTGCATTCAGTTGCAATGTCATGCTCTGATCTGGACTCATCTCAATGACGAGCAGGTTTGGCTTGGAGCCTTTGTTTTTCAGCACATTCGTCTGTCCTGAAGGTTCTTTGAATTCAATCACAATACGTGTTGATTTCTCCTTCATTCTTTTACCCGTACGAATGTAAAACGGAACACCGCGCCAGAAGAAATCATCGATTTGCAATTTGGCAGCAATGAATGTGTCATTCATCGTATTCTCCGCTACACCCGGTTCAGCAGCATAAGCATTGACTGGTTGGCCTTGAATGTTGCCTTCTGAATACTGCCCACGAATGATGCTTGCGCCCACGGTTTGCTTTTGTAGCGGCTGGATCGATTCCATGATGTGCTTTTTCTTCAATCCAACTTTTTCGGAAGAACTGTTGTATGGAAGCTGAATCGCCATCATCATAAGCAATTGCAGCATATGATTCTGGAACATGTCTCGCACTGCACCTACATGATCATAATAGGATGCACGTTCTTCGACACCTACAGTCTCATTAGCCGTAATTTGCACATTGGAGATGTAACGGTTGTTCCATAACGCCTTCATGATTGGGTTACTCTGATGTAACGTCTCCAGGCGCTGTACCATCGGTTTGCCCAAATAGTGGTCAATCCGATAAATCTCTTCCTCCGTGAACGATTCGCTTAATTTGCGATTGAGGTCTCGGGCCGACGGCAGATCGTGACCAAATGGTTTCTCAATGACGAGACGCTTCCAGCCCTCTGTGGAACCCAGCCCACTTTGTTGAATGTTCTCGGCAATCGGTTCGAAGAATTCCGGACCAACCGAGAGATAAAACAAGCGATTGGACGGAATGCCAAGTTCAGCTTCTCTTTGTTCAACTAATCCCAACAGCTTTATATAATCTTCCTTATGGCTTATATTCAATACACTGTAGCGAAAAGCTTTCACAAATGACTTCACAACTTCAGGATCAGCCTGGCGTCTGGAAAATTCATTTAATGATTTTTCCACTTGTGCCTGAAAGAATTCATCAGACCACTCTCTACGCCCCAGACCAATCAATGAGAAGGTTTCAGGAAGCTTCTGCTCAAGATATAAGTTATATAAGGCAGGATATATTTTTCTTTTGGCTAAATCGCCAGTAGCACCAAATAAAACAATGGTAGTTGGTTCCATCTCACCGTTCTCCTTCCAAGTAACTCTGGTTTCTTTGTTGTAGTTACACTATAATACGTTTTATAGCCATACAAGTAATTAATATATTTCACAGGAGCTATAGACAACATCTATGACAACAAATTATGAACTATATAAAGTCTTTTATTGGGCGGCCAAAACGGGAAGTTTGACACAGGCTGCGAAAGCACTGTATATCACTCAACCCAGCGTCAGTCATGCCATTAAGCAATTGGAAGAGAGCTTTGGTCTTACCCTGTTTTATCGGAACTCCAAGGGTGTAGCCTTGACACAGGAAGGTGCCAGTCTGTACTCCTATATTGAACAATCCCAGATTCTGATCTCGCTTGCGGAAGAAAAAATGGCCGCACTGAAGAATCTGGACAATGGTGAACTCCGGATTGGTGGCAGCGACTCCCTGTTCAAGCATTACATGCTGGCGTATCTGGAGGAATTCCACACCCTGTATCCTAACATCAAGCTACATCTGAGTCATGGAACCACGCCGGAAGTCATCACTTTTCTAAAAGAAGGCAAGATCGATCTCGGTGTTGTTCGGATGCCCATTGTTGATCCGCAGCTCGAAGTCAGAGAAAGCATTCAGTTGAAAGACTGTTTTGTAGCCGGAGAACGCTATGCTCAGCTGAAGGGTAAAGTCATGACACTTGAGATGCTCCTAGAGCATCAACTGATCCTCTTCTCCCGGAACAGCCGGGTTCGTATGGCTATAACCGAGTTGTTTAACAGCTATAATTACACGTTGAAGCCTGAGATTGAGGTCGGTAGCGTTGATCTGTTGATTGAGTTTGCGCGTCGAGGACTGGGTATTTCCTATGTGACACGAGAATTCATCTCTAAAGAGCTGGAGGAAGGCTCCCTCTTCGAGATTCAGCTTGATGTTCCACTCCCCCCTTCCCATGTGGGGATTATGACCAAGCGCAATATGCCGATTTCTTTGGCTGCCAACCGCTTTATGGATCTTATTTTCCAGTCCTGATTAGTTACCATGTCAAAAAGCACAACGAAGAGCCCCACCATCCCGTTATGGATGATGAGGCTCTTTGGCCTGCATAATGTTTAGTTTATCTAACGATTAGTGACTGACCAGATAGGACGCGTCCAATATAAGGGCAACCTTACCATTTCCAAGGATCGTTGCGCCAGAAAGATGGTTCATCGCGCCCAGATACGTACCAAGTGTCTTAATAACGACTTCCTGATTTCCTATGATCTCATCTACTGCGTAAGCTGCAATTTTATCGACAGAGCGCACAATCACCAGAGGAATGGTTTTGGATTTGCGTTCCGTTCGTGGATAGTTCAATTTATCACACAGGCGGTGAAAGGGTACAATGCGTCCATGGTTCAGGATCGCCTGTTGCCCCTGGATCATCTGAATATCTTCAGGTGAAATCCGAACAATCTCGGACACGTTGTACATCGGCACGATCAGAACACGCCCCGATACTTTGACTAACAGACCTTTAATAATCGCCAAAGTGAGCGGTAGACGAATTGTAAACGTAGTACCCACACCAACCTCCGTATCAATATCAATGATGCCGTTCAGTCGCCCGATCTGGCTGCGCACAATGTCCATTCCAACGCCGCGACCTGATACTTCACTTACAGAAGAAGCTGTGGAGAAACCGGGCTCAAATATGAGATGTACAGCCTCCTGTGTTGATAGGCGTGCAGCCTGTTCCTCACTAATAATGCCTTTGCTCAAGGCGGAAGCCTTGATCTTATCCCCATCAATACCTTTGCCATCATCCGAATACCGGATGACAACATGATTCTCTTCATGGAATGATGTTAAGGTAATACGTCCCTTGGACGGCTTGCCCGACTCTCCACGAACCTCTGCGCTTTCAATACCATGATCTGCACTATTGCGAATGAGATGGATCAGTGGGTCACTCAATTCTTCAATAATCATCCGGTCAAGCTCAGTCTCTCCACCTTGAATAACCAATTCCAGATCTTTACCCAGCTTCTGCGAAAGGTCCCGAACCAACCTCGGGAAGCGACTGAACAGTTGATCAATGGGTAACATCCGGGTCTTCATCACACCGTCTTGGAGCTCCTTGATAACGCTGCCCATATGATCGGATACACCACTAATACTCTGAATCAGTGAAGAAGACTCCTTACGCGCACCCGACGCACTCAGATCTGCAAGGGATGTCTGATCAATTAACAGTTCACCGACCAAATTCATCAAATGATCCAGACGTTCAACACTCACACGAACTGTAGGTTGAGCAGCTTTCGCTTTCTCTTCCGGGCCAGATGTAGCCACGGTAGGCAAGCTTGGTTTTGTCTGCTCTGGTTCATTCATTAATTCAGGTTGTGCAGAAGCCGCTGCAACGTCATTGGATTCCAGCATATATGGATGAATCTCCAGCGTATGAATATCCGAGTCTGTAGACAATTCTGTCTCAAGCTGCTGAGAGTCCTTCGAAGTTGCCGTGATGATGATGAACTGACTGTAATGATCATCTTCATTCTGCGCGCCCGGCTGGATCTCCATGAGAGAAGTTGTAACAACCGTCCCACATATGTCTTCAATGCGTTGGCGCAAAATATGATATCTGGCCGCCTTCATCATACACTTATGCTCAAGCACAATGTGAATGGATAACAGGTGCTTTCCTGACTCAACAGCAACCTGTGCAACATTTGCCTCCGCTGGTTGCAATTGAGGTGCTGCAAGTTTCCCAACTACTGCCGGGGTTTGAATTAGATCCTTAATTTCTCGTACGACCGCTCGAAAGTCTGCATAGGCTTCTCCACGGATATACTGATCACGAAGCACCTTCATGGCGTCTAAAGAGCGGAATAACGTATCAATTAACTCGGAAGTCATCTCCGGTTTTTTCTCCCGAACCCATTCAAGGGCATACTCCACCTCATGAGTGAGGTCGCTTAATTCACGAAAATCCATTGTCGATGCCGATCCCTTGATGGTATGCGCTGCCCGGAACAGCGTTTGAACCAGTTCAACAGAAGGCGAAAGCTCCAACGCCAGCAAAGACTGATCCATCCGTTCCAGTTGATCATTCAGTTCTTCGATAAAGATGTCACGGTAGGCAGACAAATCCATCATTCGTATATACCTCCCTAACCGCCCAATATTTCGTCCAGTTTCAAAATGCCCACAAGCTTGTCTTCCTGTTGACCCACGCCATGGAAAAAGTCTTCACGGTTACGACCGTAACCCCCGGTTGGTGGATGTATTTCCGAATATGTGGTTACCTTGTTCACTCGATCCACAATCAGGCCAATATATTCATCCTGATACCGAACTACGATAATTCGTGTTGTTCTGGTATCCGGTTCATCCGTCATACCCAGCAGGTTGCGCAGACTCATCACACATACAACCTTGCCCCGCAGATTAACTACCCCTTTAATCTCCGGACGGCTAAATGGGATATCCGTAATGCTTAGCATTTTAATAATCTCGTGAATCTCTTCGATTCGAATGGCGCAAGTCTCTGAACCTACAGACAGCTCAATATATTGTTCTTTCTGAAGTGAAGACATCGATTCACCCTCAATTCAATTTGTTTTAATGGGTTTTGAAGGCAGCCGCAGATTTCGCCAGCTCTTCCGCCAGTTGTGCCAAAGACTGACAGGTTGCCGCAGTCTCTTCTGATGCAGCCGCGGATTCTTCACTGGAAGCCGAGATGGCTTCAACAGAACTCATTACTTCTGCCGCTTGCGCCGCCTCTTCCTCACATGCAGCTGCAATTTCGTTTACTTTCTGGGAGGAGTTATTGACCATATCAATGATCTGATCAAATGCCTGTCCAGTCATGGAAGACTGCTCAACACTGGCCGCTACTGCCTGCACACTCTGTCTCGTATTTTCCTGCATCGCTTTGATAATGGCTGTAATTTCTTTCGTCGCCTCGCCGCTTCGTTCTGCAAGCTTCCGGACTTCATCTGCTACTACGGCGAATCCTCGTCCTTGTTCTCCCGCACGTGCCGCTTCAATTGCTGCATTCAGCGCAAGCAGGTTGGTCTGCTCAGCAATATCGTCAATCACTTCAATGATGTCGCCAATCTTACGGGAATCATCTTCAAGCTTGGTCATTTTCGTATTAACAGCTTGCATGCCTTCCAGAGAAGTCTGTACAACAAGCCCACCTTCACGGGCAGTCTTCACAGTATCATTGGACAATTCAGCAGCTTCTTCCGCACTAGCAGCCACAGAGTTAATGGCAAGTGAGAGCTCCTTGAACAATTCCGAGATGTTTCCTGCCTCGCTGGATTGGCTTGTGCTGGTACTTGCTATTTCCTGTGTGCTGGCTGAGATCTGTTCCGAAGAGGCAGCAACACTTTGGGAGTTCAACACAATATTGTTGATTAACTCTTTCAGGTTGTCGACCATACGATTCAGGGCTGCTGCCAGTTGACCCACTTCATCTTTACTAGAGATGTCTGACTTAAGTGCCAGATTTCCCCCGGCGACTTCCTTAGCCAGAACCAACATGGACATGAGTGGTTTTGAAATCGAGCGAGAGATCATGTAACCAATGAGGATACTGAAGAGTACAGACAGAATCACAAGAATAATGGTTACTGCAAAAGAAGTTGTATAGGCTTCTTCAGACTTCGTGTTTGCCTGCTCTGCCAGGGTTACATTAAGGTTTACCAAATCAGAGAGTGTTTTTACCACCTCATCACCCGGAGGTTTCAATGTTGATTTGAGGAATGTAATGAAAGCTGCATCATCATTAGATAACGCCATAGTGACGCCTTGATCAAATAGTTTCATATAACTGTCATACTGGGTATCTAACTTACGAAGCAATTCCGTTTCTTCCGGGGTAGTAGCAAGAGGACGATACGTAGCAATTCGCTCCTCCATGGATTGACGAATTGTAGCCATATTTTCCGTAACTCTGGTCTGTTCTGCTGCTACAGTTTCAAAATTCAAATCTCGCACGTTAACTCGCAATCTCTGATAATCAACCTGAGCTGAGGACAGTTCTCTAACCGAGATCAGATTATTGTTATACATCTCTTGCATTCGTTCATTCGTACTTCTCAATGTTACTACCGAGTAGACGCCAAGTGACGCGAGGATTATCGACACAATTAAAAATGCCGAGATAATCTTTGTTGCTGTTTTCAAGTTTCCAAACCACTTCATGTAATCTCCTCCTAGGCATCGTAGTGTCCAGTTATGTATATAACGCTTGGCAAACCCTTCTCTTGGTCGCGCTCCAGACAACTTACGATTTATTTCGACATAAATATAATAAAACTGAATAGAAGATTTTTATTTATATGAATTTGCGTTATTATGAATTTTTATTTCAGATATAAAGAATCTACTTTTTTATGAGTTATATACTTTTTACCTATATAATTGTTTTTCAAAATTACATATCTACGCATAACAAAACAATTAGCATCAACTTGCATATACATCTACATACAAATTTTCATGTAATATGGTATTCTTAAATTTACATAAGAAACTATATAGTTCTTACGTCTAACACATTCATATTTCTTGTAAAAAAATATATGTATCAAAACATTCCAATTCCAAATTACAAGACTTAAGTCTATTAAATACTCACATATAATGAGTCCAATTTCCCACAAAAAAAACCAAACCCGAGTCAACAAAGTTTGGTTTGAAGCAAAAAAAAGATACTTTAATTTAACATATAACCCATTTAAAACTAATTTTCATGTGTTATATAATTGTTCCAGTTCCACTAAGCGGTCTTTAATCCTATGCGGAATAATACCAAACAGGTTATCCCACGTCATGAACATCTCCGGTCTTAATATATATTCTTCAAACTCCATGGTAGGAACGAACGCTTTGGTCTTTAGATAACGCTCCACCTGAGCATCGATCTGTTCATTCGTTTCAAAATAACCTTGAAACAACTCATTCACAAGCAGCCCATCACATCCAGCATCTGAACCCGCTGCACTATACAGGTTAGGCAATAACTCAAATACAACCGGAAGCGGTGAGAAAGCATGTTTGCCGGGCTGCGAGTACAGACATACATGATGCCCAACCATATTAACCCGTTCCTTCAATAATCCGCGCAGAACCTTACCATGAAAACTCGCTTCACAGTCTACTACCTCTCCGTTATGACCCACATATATCCATACATGCTCCATTTCGTACAGATGTCCAATCTCATAATCCCACCAAATTGCATATTCAATCACGTATTGAACGACCTCGCTTGGAAACGCAATTTCCCTTCTGAACGATGGTGAAGGCCCGGATTGAAGCAACACAGAAATACCAACAAAATCAGGATAAAAGGGCTCTGCTCTGTCAAACATCAAAATAGGTGCATAACTCATTGCAGTTTCAAGTGTTTCCATCTCTGACATGTTCATTAAGGAGTCCTCCGTTTTCATTGGATATTCATACTATACTAACAGAGAACGCAAGGCACTGACTCAGGTATTTTGAATTTTTTTCTAATATAATGCTACCCCCTCCATGGACTTCATACGATAATGATTACATCGGCACATCAAAAAGCCTGCAACTGTTATTCCCCAGTTACAGGCTCTGTACTTATATAATGATAAATAAGGAATTTTGAATTAAGACTTCTGCTTATCGGATGGTGACACTGGCGTCTTGGAAGGTGAAGTCGATTGATCAGAAACCTCCGTATCACATCCTATTGGAGGGCCCAGAATGGCATCATTTTTAATGGACGCAACGGCTCTGGCATACGCCTCTTCATCCAAGCAGTACGCGCGGTGAGCCACCTCCGGTGGTGTAGCTGCCAAGAAATCCGCTCCAAACACAATATCAGGGGTTGGTTGATCAAAGATCGTTAATACATATACATCATCTGTCTCAGCGACAAACCAGTGAAACCAACCTTTCGGAAATACCACAACTTGACCTGGTTTCAGGCGATATGTCAATCGTTCACGCGTAAACGGATTGAAGACTGACGCTGTAATTTCACCGCTGATAACTACAACCATCTCCGTGACATTGGTGTGCCAGTGTGGCTGTACAATAATTCCTTTGCTTAAGTACACGTTGAAGAAACCATTGGCAATGGTCGGCAGCTGTTCTCCAAACAACTGGGTTACATAGTTGCGTGAATCCCTCTGATAATTGACAACCGCATTGGAATCGGCAGCTAGTGGAGCATTTGGGGCTTGCAAAATCGGATTCATCATACGATCATTTCTCCTCCTTGAGCATACATCTCATTGTTGTACTGTATGCCGGAGATTAGGAAGATAATACCGTTGACTTGTTATACATTCTTTTCATCCGAAACTGCAGGTTTCATGAATCATGTCTTAAAGAGTTAGACTTGGCCCGGGAATCTGCCTCCAGCTGCGATGCCTTGGGGTGATATGCGATCAATCTGCTTCATCTCATCATCCGTAAGCGAAACTTCTAACGCGCCTAAGTTTTCGTGAACTCTTTCCAGGTTGCGAGTCCCCGGGATCGGAACGATATGCTCTCCCTTTCCAAGTAACCAGGCCAGAGCAAGTTGAGAAACGGTGCATCCTTTTTGCTTAGCCATCTCTTGGATCAATCCAACAACCTCCAGATTTTTCTGAAAGTTCTCACCTTGGAAACGCGGATAGTGACGACGATAATCATCTTCCGCCAAATCGTCTATAGATCGGATCTGACCAGTCAGGAAGCCACGTCCCAATGGGCTATATGGAACCAAGCCGATGTTCAATTCAAGCAGGACAGGCATAATCTCATCCTCAAGTTCCCGACTCCACAATGAATATTCCGTCTGCAACGCTGTAATCGGATGAACAGCATGTGCACGCCGAATGATCTCTACTGGCGCCTCGGACAAACCAATATATCGAATCTTTCCCTGTTGAACCAGATCGGCAAGTGTGCCTACCGTCTCTTCAATGGGGGTGTTCGGATCAGGACGATGTTGATAATATAGATCAATATAATCCATTCCCAGGTTGTAGAGACTCGCATCTACTGACTTTTTGATGTAGGCCGGATCTCCCTTGGGGCCCTGCGTGTGCGTAATACCGAATTTGGTGGCAACAACAACGTCGGATCTTCGACCTTGAAGCGCACGACCAAGCAGTTTTTCATTTCCTCCAAATCGCTGTTTTTCATACTCTCCGTACAGATCCGCCGTATCAAACATGGTGACTCCTGCATCCAGTGCACCCTGAATGGTATGTACCGATTCGTCATTATCCGGCATCATCATCACACCCAGGCCGAGCCCAGATATACGTAATTTGTCTTTGCCTAACGTTCTTGTCTTGAGCATGAGGCTTCCTCTTTTCATCTTAAAATAGAAACGATAAATAGCTACGAGTGAGCTTAAGTTCATTCTATTTTAATACCGAGACACCAACCACACTCCGTGTATGCTAGTAAAGAAATTACTAGTCTAGTCAACCTTCTACATAAGAACAGGGACGTAAATACAACAATGAATGCCTGATTGGCTGTTCAGATTATTCATGGAAAAGATATCGTACGCATGCACAACACCATCTGCCCGTTCCGTCGTCTCAAGCAGAACACGATTGACTTGTTTTAATTCGACTTGGTGCAGGTTCCAGATCGTTCGGAAGTCCACACTTTCTTCACTCAGTTGTTTCACGATGCTGCCAAATCCGGGGTCACTCGGATACTTATCATAATACGTACGAAAGACAGCTACCGAGTGCCGTGCGAATTCATCCCAATTGTGCATGCGCTCCTTCAGCGTTTCATCCAAGAATAAAATCCGCATCAATAGACGCTCATTCATATTCATCGACGAGAACTTAAAGAGGTTCGTATCCGCTGCTTCATTCCAAGCAAGCACCTCAGAGCGTTCATTGGTAATAAAGGAAGGATGAGTCAACTGACTAATAATACTCTGCCAACCTGGGTCCAGTTGTGAATACGATGCAAGAAATTCATGTTCCGCATTCGGGTCCCATAAGTCAAACAGATGAATCTTCTCTTCCGGGGTTAACCGGAGCGCGTTCGCTATGCTTTGTATTACTTCTCGTGAAGCTGCCAACTCCCTACCTTGTTCAAGCCACGTGTAGTACGTTGCGCTGACACCAGCCAATACCGCTACTTCTTCCCGCCTTAGTCCCGGTGTTCTTCGCTGTCCATAAGATCCTGACAATCCAACTTGTTCCGGTTGAATGCGGCTTCTACGTGATTTCAAAAACTCACCCAGTTTTTTGCTACGGCTCATACCTGCATCCATAGACATCGTTCCTTTTTATAAAAGTATTCAGGCCTATTCGACTCTATCCCAAAATGGTAGTCTCTGAATGACTTGGATATAATCCATTTATTGTTAGTTCTTCAGAATACCTGATTTACAAGTAGCTTAGCATCAAATGGTGCAGAACGAAAATACAAGCAGTGTTTGAAGGAAATTCGTCAATTAAGTCAACTAGAGCAGATGCAGCAGAATTAGGAACTGTGTCAAGATGATTCGGTAGAAGTTAATGACGAGGAATTATATGAGGTATTTGACGTTTGAAAGATTTCTAGGGATTTCACCATTAAACCGTTGTTTACGCAAAAAGGGCCCTGTTATCAAAAGTGCAGGACCCTTTTTTTGTATGAATACAATTTCTTTCACGATATGTCCGCCGGCCTCAAGTGTCATAACTAACCAGATAATGATGAAGTTCCGTGTTATAACACCCGATACTGTGCTCAATTAATCTGCCTTCTCCGTCGAAGGAGTTACGAAGGCGCTTTAGCACATGCGTTCCCAGGGAGATCTTCAGTAGTTGGCATACTTCAGGAGTTGCCGGCTCTACAAAGAAACGGTCTTTGAAGTTCTCCAGCAAAATGTCGTTCTCCTCCAGTGATTCATAGAGCGATTGGATGTCTCCATTGATTTCCTCCTTGCCTCCGCCGGGCAATGCAGCTGCTGCCAAGAAGTGTATCAGATGAATATAAGGTTGTCCGTTAAGAATGTAGAGTCTTTCAATCCGCTGACAATATGGCCCGTAGAGATCATACTCCTCCGTACCAGTATCATTGGTCAGTAACCGGGAATTCAGAACTTTCTTTTCCAGCTTATGACCCTCTTCTACGAGCAGTTCCGTAAACCGTTTGCCCTTTGAGAGCTTCTGATGAGAGGTATTGCGCATTACAATTGTACCGACTCCACTTTTCTTCTGCACATAGCCTTCCTGGGACAGCTCTTGGACCGCACCGCGGACTGTCATTTTACTGACCCCGAATTCCTTCTCCAGCTGTGGTTCGGAGGGAATGATGCTTCCGAGAGGATATACGCCATGTAGAATCCGATCTTTGAGAATTTTTTGGATTTGCTGATATAAAGGACCTTGCTTGCGCTTTAGGGACACTCTCCTGTTCACTACCTTTCAACATCTGAGGTACGGTCCGACAGCGCTCGGAGTACTTCATTCTCGGTAAAAAGCGCTGTATCACCTTGTGTGGTATGGGCCAGCATCGCTGCCGCCACCGCCATATTAACCGTATGTTCCTGTGGATATCGTTGCAATTCCCCATGGATGATGGCGCTGGCAAACACATCGCCGGCACCAATCCGGTCGTATACCGGGAACGTCAGCTTGCGGGAAAATACGAACGTACCTTGATGATAGATATATCCTGTCAAGGAATGCGTATGGTCCGCGTTGATCTCACGGTGGGTTCCTGCTACCGTTCCGATTCCGAAGCGCTGTGCAACTTCAGGAATCGCTTGCTTCATCCGTGTCATTCTATCATATTCTTCGGTACCGATGCCAAGAATGCCCTTCGCATCCATCTCATTCATCAGCACCAGATCTGCTAGCCCCAGTATTTCTTCATAATGCGGGCGGGCCTTGACATAGCCATCCGGCCCCCATAACGCAGGACGGTAATTACAATCAAAGACAACCTTGCCTCCAGCATTCTTCACTTCCTCCGCAAGCTGTTTCATCTGCTTGCGCACGCCATCATTCATAGCCAGCGTAATGCCACATAAATGAAGCACGTCGATCCGGGACGCAAGATCTCTCATATCATAATTGGCCGCACTCGCAGTATTGAAACTGCTGCCCAGCCGGTCTGTGTAAGTGACTCTGCCTGGGCGGGCTCCAAAGCCATTCTCCAGAAAATACATCCCAAGGTGTTTACCGCCCTGTCTAATAAGAGAGGTATCCACCCCAAGCTTGCGCAGATAAGCGATAGCCGCTTCGCCCACCGGAGTTTCCGGCAAAGTCGTAATAAGAGCACCGTTATGGCCGTATCTGGCTAGTGCTGCCGTTACATTCACCCCGCTGCCGGAAAAAGAATACTCCAGCCTGCTGCTCTGGACCAGCGTTTCGTATCCCGGAACCTGCAGCCGCATCATCACTTCGCCAAAAGCAGCAACCCTATGCATACTGGTCCACCAGCGATTTCATTATTTCGAGCAATCTGCGGACATCCTGTACGTTGGTATTCCCGGTCTGTGACTTAATAATTGAAGAATACACATGTGGTATAACTTGAGGTACACCCGCCTGTAGTGCAATCTCTAGAATGGGTCCAAAGTTGTCCAGGTCAATTCCGCCTGTGGGCTCCAGAGCAAAACTCGCTTCCCCACAAGCCTTGGCAACCGCACGGTACTCCTCCTCCAGCTTCAATCCCTGCATCGGATAATATTTGAGTGCGTTCCCTCCCATGTCACGAACCAGTGCAATGGCGGCATGAACTGGAACAATGGCCTGTGGAGTGGTTACTGAACTAACGGGGCCAGTCGATATATTCACATAGCCTGGTTGCCCGCACGGAGATACCAGGCAGTTAATCCAACTATCTTTAGGTCCCAGATTGGCACGGGTTGCCCCCACTGCCGGGAATACCTGATTGATATGGCTTCCCGGATAGCTCGCGGCAATCTCCGCCACAACTGCAGCCTGACGACTGTCTCCAGCTCCGAGTCCGATGGATACTGCATCTTGAATCGCTTGACCATATTCAGTCATGGCCACTACAGCTTCCTCCGACGTAGCATAGTTTTTGGAGAGCACACCAACAAGTACATAACCTTCCGCAGCCTCGTACACATCTCTAGCGTTCCCGATACTTCCTGCCAGTACATTTATTGCGGCTCTATTCTTATACAGACACTGCTGAATATGACTCATTCTGGTTTGCCTCCCACGATTTCATGTATTCTGCTGACGATGACCTGCAAATCATCCCCTTGCAGCGACCTTGGATCAATATCGAAATAACCCTGCTTGACGCCATAGTCTCGGGTGTATACCGCAATAACACCTTCACGCAGCTGGTCATTCACTTTCTTTGCATCCACCCCAGCAAGAGAGGAATCAATCTGGACACGCCCTCGGAAAATCGATCTGCCGGCTTCATCCTGCACAATGCGGACCGAAACACCAGGAAGTTCACCAAGTGGCTGAAGAGCCTCCAGCTTCTGCTTCTCTCGTTCACTATGGTCCGCTTTGTCCTGGTATTCCTCCAAAGCTTGAAGTAACCCAAAGATGGTCTCTTTGCCAACCTTCATACTGCGGCCGATCCCGTGAAGTTGTACCTTTAACCACTCCACATATTTCTTTTTGCCGGCGACAATACCGGAAGTAGGGCCTTCAATAGCTTTTGACCCACTATAAATGGCCAGATCCGAAAATTGGACATATTTGCGCAGATCCTCTTCCGCTGCCGCATCCACAATCAGCGGCACCCCTCTGCGCTGTGCCACCTCCCAGGCCTCTTCCACTGAAATCATGTTTTTCTGCACAGTGTGATGAGATTTAACATAAAGAATGGCTGCCGTGTTTTCACCGATCGCCTGATCGATATGCTGCTTGCGGCCTTCATTCGCATATCCAACTTCCACTACCCGGCCACCTCCAAGGAATACCATGGTTTCTACTGGCGCTCCATATTGCACATTATGGCCCTTTAGCATAATAATTTCATTTTTCAATACCGGCTCCTGATGCAAACGAAGGCTGATACGCGGATTTCCGGCGGTCACAATGGCCGCTACCGAAAGCGCAATACCACTGGATGCAGAGTTCACCACAACTGCGCTTTCCGAACCAAGAAACTGTGTAATATATTCTCCGGATTTGTTCACAAGATCAGCCATTTCCACGTACCGCTGTCCGCCCTGTTTCATCGCATCCATGACTGAATCCGTTGGTGCAGAAACGCCAAGGATGCTCATTCTTCCACTGGCATTAATAACACGCTTCAATCCATATTTAGCCTGTAGTGAGTGACCCATTAGCAAACACTCCTTTAACCTCAATATAGTGTTGTGTGACCCGGACATCTCCTTCCGAGTCCTCAAGCTGCTTTTCGCCTGCTTCCAGGGAAAACAAAGTCAGGTTTGCCTGCTGTCCAACCTTGATCTTCCCGAGCTCCGGCTTACCGAGCCACTCCGCTGGACTTCTTGTAACCGCGCGAATGACCTCTTCCAGACTGTAGCCGAGGTACAGAAATTTCGTCAGTACATTCGACATACTGTATACCGGACCATTCATACGGTTGCCTCGGTAAATGTCCGTACTGATTGTATTCAGCGCAATGCCTGCAGCCTTGGCCTGTTCTGCGATTCGGAAGGAGAAGCTCGCTGTACCATGTCCCACATCCAGATGAACTCCCCGAGCAGCCGCGTCCAGTAATTCTTGCAGCGGTGTGCCGTCCGGATGAAAAAGATTGTTGGACTTGCCGTTAAGGTAATGGGTGATTACATCGCCAGACTGTAATAACTCCAGCACATCCGAGATCGCGGGCGGAGCAGAACCGATGTGAACCATGAGCGGAAGTTTCGTTTCTTCCGAGAGTGTGCGTGCGAGCTTGAGGGGTTGTATCCCGCTGTCTTTAACGACACTTTCGCTGATGCGGGCTTTCAGACCAACAATGAAATCAGGATAAGCCGCTACCGCATTCAAGACCTTGGCCCGGTCAATCCATTCCAGCTGTGACAGTTCATCCGTCCGTTCAAGTCCGATCCTTGAAATATTCAACAGAGCAAATACTTGTGTAGCAGCCTGTAGTCTTGCGGTATAAAAAGCTCCTATTCGGTCTGCACCACAGCTTCCGGCATCTACAAGCGTTGTTACCCCCTGCTTCACACCAATTTCGTCGATATTATCGCCATAGGGGTCAAGGTCCTGGACGGCATGCACATGCAGATCAATCCACCCACTGGACGCATATAACCCTGAACAATCCAACACATTTTCTCCTTCAGCTTGGCCTGGCGGTGTTATGGCGGTGATGATCCCGTCCTGAATGGTGATATCCACGATCCGCCCGTCAACAAGCTGCAAATTGCGCAGCACATTCTCTGTGCCCACTCATCCCATCTCCTTTTTCAACCACGGTATACAGGCAAATTCCAAAAAAATGATTCATGACATGAGATCTGTATTTCCAAATCGTTAAAATAAGCCTGATGAGCTACTTCACTTCAAAGATTATAATGTTATAATGTTTATACTAGCACAAGTGTAATCCAGAAGAGAACAGCGATTTTCAATTCAAAATCCGATTATTTTAACACTGGAGGGACTGCTTCATGGCAAATTCCGCATTCAAGCCATCCTTGCTCGACAGATTCAGGCTCAGCTGGAATCATTTCAAATCAAGGCTTCTGCTGAAATATGCCTTTTCTTACATTCTCATATTTCTTATCCCTCTGACAGGTGTAACTATTTTTGTGTATGAAAACGCTGTCAAGGGATTGCGTGTTGAGATTGAACAATCAAATGTCAATCAACTTAACCAGGTGAAGAGCACTATAGATAACCGGATGAATGAACTTCAGGAAATAGCGGGGAGAATCGCCTATGACAAACACCTGACCCCTTATATGGTAAAGCACCCCTATTACAGCTTGGAGGCGATTCAAGCGCTGGCCAATTACAAAGCTAGCAGCAGCATTGCAGAGGATCTGCTTCTCTATTTCCATAATGATTCCCACATCTATTCGCACCGCGGTTTGGCTAATCTTGATGTCACCTTTGCTAGCCTTTATCAGTTCGAACATTGGAATCTGCAAGAATTGCGGCAGGACTTAAATGAAACTAGACAGCCGCTGGTCCGTCCCGCTGAGAACGTGAAGGTTAATTCCCGAATGGAGCCGATGCTCGTCATGCTTGTGCCTGTTAAACCGAATGACCCCTTTCCATATGGGACCGTTGTATATTTAATGAAAGAATCCAACCTTACCGGGGTCATGGATTCGATTTTGAGTGATTTTTCAGGAAGCAGTTATATATTCAGTCCCTCCGGACAGGTGTTGACCGCGAACAGCCATGGCATCAGCCTTCCACAGAACGAAATTGAGAACTTAGCTACACTTGCGCCTGGTATCCATAATTTGAAGATGGACGGAGAACAATACTCCGTTGTTTCTGTTCAATCGGAAGAAAATGGCTGGACCTATGTAACCACCATGCCAAGCTTCCAATTCTTCAGCCGTGTCGCCCATGTCCAGACTCTGATCCTGATCGTCTTCTGCATTACTGTCATTACCGGTATAGCTGCTGCGCTGTTGCTAGCCAAACGGCAGTACCATCCAATCAGAGATTTGATGGACAAGATGAGAGGCAACGGCGATGATGCTTCCAAGCTCCACAATGAATGGGAATGGATACGACAGACCCTACACAATTACAGTGCGAAAATTGATTTTCAGGAGCCCTTCGTCCGTAATCAGTGCATGCTGCTGTTACTCAAGCACGGCAAGCCGGATGATCCTGAGATCGAACAAATGATTCTGAGCGCCGGATTCCGGCATCCTCAAGGACAAGGCCTCTATTTCTCGGCTATATTGTCTTGGGATGATACTTTGCTTGGCGACAAGTGCTGGCAGGAACGCCTTCTGTTGCAGGATATACTTAGCAATGTATGTCTACCAGGCACCGGTGCTCAGATCTTCGGCGTTGAATTCTCGGTCAAAGAGCAGTTTGCTCTGATAATTTCACTTCCCGGTGATGTGGAGAAGCCGATTCAAAACCAATTGGAAGAGGTAATTGAAGCCATTCAATTGGTAATCCGCGAGCATTCGCAGCTATCTCTGAGTATCGGTGTCGGCACGGCATACGGGGACTTGGCCCGTCTTAACCAATCCTTCATTGAAGCTGCTACAGCTCTGGAGCACCGGATCATCCAACACAGCGGTCAGGTAACTTATTTCGAACAGCTTGCAGAGCTGAACCCTTCTGCTTCCGAGAGCTTCTGGATTCCACGCAAATCCATGCTGAAACTGGAGCAGAGCCTTAAGCAGGGCAACGAATCAGTAACCGTGCAACTGATTACCGAAACCATTCATATGATCAAAAATGAGCCATTACAGGTTCACCTGCTGCGCTGCATCTGTTTCGATCTGCTAAACGCTTTTCTACGCACCGCCTCCGAGCTTGGTATGAACGAGGTGTTCGCCAATATGTCAGAATTGACTGCCTTTGAAACACTCGAAGAGCTGGAGAGTCGTTTGCTCTGTCTGGCTGCTGACATTTGCGCGCAGGTGGAGCTGAATACAAAGACAAGCGAGTCAACATTAATGGATGATATTCTGGTTTACGTGGATCAACAGTTTGCAGACTACACACTCAGCCTAGAGCATGTGGCACTTAAGTTTGCCATTTCAACTTCATATTTAAGCCGGAGCTTCAAAGAGAAGACCGGCCGCAATTTCTCACAATATATCTGGCAGCGGCGTGTAGATGAAGTCATGCGGCTCCTGGAGAACACTAGCGCACCCCTCAAAGAAATTATCGAACAGGTCGGTTACATGGATGCGCCAAATTTCATCCGCAAGTTCAAAAAAGAAATCGGTTTGACACCAGGTCAGTATCGCAAGGAACATGCCCTGAGAGCAGCCACTATTAAAGGACCTGTTTAAGTTAGTGGAGCTTCCGCCTTTTCTGCACTACATTTTTATATTAAAAGATACGCTTCATCTAAGGTTTATTTTGCTTAGCTACTGCCCTTCCTGGAGGATGTGCTCTACCAGTTCGTCCAGCGGAACTGTTGCAAGAGCAATCGCCGTATCTGTTACCCCATAATAGATATAGAGCAGTCCATCTTTGACCACATTTCCAGTCGGAAAGATGACATTTGGGATCTGGAACCCAAATTTCTCATAATACATCTCTGGCTCCATAATAAAATGATGCGTTCGGGCAATGATTTTCTCCGGTTGCTCCAAATCCAGCAGCATGGCTCCCACACGGTAGACAATGTCCTCATCGACGCCATGATAGAGCACCAGCCAGCCCTTGTCCGTACGAATCGGAGGCGTTGAGCCGCCAATCTTCCTTGATTCCCAGGAGAAGTTCTGGGCGGTAGCAAGCAGCTTGGGCTCTTCCCAGTTCACGAGATCCTCGGAGTAGGTAATCCACATGGCCGCCTTATCCGTACCGTAGGCTTCTCCTACATATTCCTCAGGACGGCGCAACAGTACGAATTTGCCACCTATTTTCTCAGGGAACAGAATGTTGTCCCGGTCATTAATATCAAGAGGTGTCGTGTCCGCCACATACTCCCAATCCAGCAGATTATCTGATTTCAATATGGAGGACCGGGTTAGCCAATGTCCCGCCTCGTCCCCCCACCCGTCCGGATATTCCGGAATAGAGCGAAGGGGGACACCTGCCCCGGTAGGGTAATAACTCATGGCACAGGGACGAAGGGCGTAGTTTAGATAGAAGGTTCCGTCGATTTTGACAATCCGCGGATCCTGCACACTACCATAAGGGAATCCCAGCATGTCTGGCGTCACAATGGGCTCATCCTTCACGTGCGTAAAGTTCACCCCGTCTTCACTCTCTAGCAGACCCAAATAATTTTTGCATGGAGTTAGGGAACCCGCTGTACGCTCAATCATATAAAATTTGCCGTTATCGATGATAACCGCCGGGTTGAAAACCGTAACCTTACGCCATTCATAATCGCCCGGCACAACAATGGGATTATTCGGATGCCTCGTAATTTGCATGTCTATTCCTCCTGCATCTGCATGAATGTTCAGGGACGCGTTTTCGCATGGACCTGATTAGTTGGATTTCCAACGATCATAGGCAGCCTGATTGATTTCAACCATACGCTCTCCGCCCATTTTCTTGACTGTCGCCACATAACTGTCCCAGCCCGTAAGAGGCTCCGCTCCAGTGATGAATTTCGCCTCCATCTGATTCACATATGTCTTCAAATCAGAATTCAGGCCACTGATTTCGGTCTGCTCTTCCACGGTAAGGAACAGGGTCGGAAACGGAATCCGTGCGCCTTTATCGAGAAGCTTCTGCTTGGTCTCCTCTTCGACCCATAGGTCAAAGTCTGTCTTCAGCCCCTTATTAATATCATCCATGGACAGGGTTGGAGCGGGAATGCCGTAGTTAGGTGTCAGAGTTGCCCGATAATCTTCCATTTCCTTACCGTCCGGTACTGGCAAGTAACGTTTGACCCGATTCTCTTTGTCTGTGTACTCCCAGAGAGTGCCCTCTGGACCTTTATTAAAGAACATGGCACCTTCATAAGAATAGAGATAATCCACCCAGCGCATAGAGGCTTCCGGCGCAGGATTACTCTGCGTAATAGCAAAGGCACCGCTTGTAATCCCCCTGTTCTTTGCAATCGCTGGGGCAGCAACTGATTCACTGTGGACAGGTGCAAACATGGGATCTGCCGTCGAAGGCTCTCCACCTTTGCTCATGTAGGCATGCCAGTCCGAAAAGAGGGCGATTTGATTGTTCTGTGCTTTGGCCTTTTTTTGCTCCGCTGTTTGTGAGAAGCTCTCATGATCCAGCAGGTCTTCAGACCACAGTCGGTTCATATAGGTCAAATATTCCTTGTAGCCTTCTTCAAGCGGTGTGTAATGCACCTTGTCCGCATCGTCCACGTAAATTTCTTCTTCATAAATGCCGAAGGCACCCAGCAGCCATGTACGGATATCGCGGAGGTTCGCAGCGGGTGTAGTCACCGAGGAGATCGGAATTTCATCAGCTATGCCATTACCGTTGGGATCTTCCTCTTTCACACGTTTCAGATAGGTATACAGCTCCTCTGTCGTTTCGGGGAGTTTATCGATATTCAGCGCCTTGAGAAAGTCTCCGTTATACCACATCGGATTGCGGTACCAGTGCTGGCTAAGTTCTACTACTGGCAAGGAATAGATATGCCCGTCCGGTGCAGTTATCGATTTGCGGACATCCGGATTCTCCTCCAACAGCGCCTTGAAATTCGGAGCATACTCTTCAATCAGATCCTCCAGTGGAATGAGGATTCCCTGCTCTCCGTAATTCATCTGCTCTGCAGTTGTCAAACCGGCAGCATAGAGGATATCCGGGTAATCTCCACTGGCGAGCACCAGATTTTTCTTCGTTTCGAAGCTATCCTTCGGTGCGTTCTTGTATTCCAGTTTAATACCGGTCTTCTCTTGCATCTGCTGAAGCACAGCCATGTTCTCCCAGTTCTGAATCCCTACATCTGGCGCCATAAGCGACAAAGTAACGGGTTCATTAACAATCGGGAAACCTTCATTGTTCACAGCGACTTTTCCGAGATTGTTGTTCGCTTCACCTTCGTTTGTACTGCTGCAGCCTGCCAGTAATGTAATAACTAAAGCCGAAGATAACAGAAGCTTCCATGACCTACGTGTGGTTGGCATTTATAATTCCTCCCTTGATTTCATCACATTTTAGCTGTTTAACCTTTAACAGAGCCTATCATGACCCCTTGGACAAAGTAACGCTGCAGGAACGGATAAATTGCCACGATGGGCAGTGTGGAGACAACAATGACTCCATATTTAATCAGGGATGCCGTTTCTGCCTTATTATTCATGGCGGTCGCCACCTCGCCGTTGATGGAAGAGCCCGTCGTTTCCGCTGTCATTTCCTGAAGAACAAGGATCTGACGCAGAACCATCTGCAGCGGATACTTCGCTTCATCATTTAGATAGATCAGAGACGGGAAGTAGCTGTTCCAGTGGCTAACCCCATAGAACAGGGCCATAACGGCTACAATCGGTGCCGACAGCGGTAGAACAATGCGAATGAACAGCTTTAGATTCGTACAGCCGTCAATATGCGCTGCTTCCTGAAGTTCTTTCGGAATGGTCGTCTGGAAAAAGGTACGGGCTACGACGATATTCCAGACCGAAGCGGCCACCGGCAGGACCAATGCCCACATGCTGTTCATGAGTCCAAGATTCTTGACCAGCAGATACGTCGGCACGATTCCGCCGCTGAAGAACATCGTGAACAGAATGAGGCCCATGAACAATTGGCGCCCGACAAAATCAGATCTGCTGAGCGCATACGAGGCCGGAAGAGTGACGGCGAGATTGAGCAGAGTGCCCACCACTGTGTAGATAATGGTGTTCCAGTAACCACTCCATATCTTTGGGTTCTCAAACACAAGCTTGTATCCGTCCAGTGTTACATTTTTCGGAAACAACCACATCGCTCCCGAATTGACGTCCTGCGGCGAACTGATTGAAGCGCTGAGAATATAGATGAGCGGATAGAGAACAACCAACATTGCCAGACCCAGATAAATATAAGTGCTGATCAGAAAAAGCTTGTCCCCCCGAGATTCTTTCATCGCAGTAACCAAAGACTTCAACTCCTTTCTACCAGAGGCTGTTCTCACTGGTGCGTTTGGCGATCTGGTTGACCGTAACAAGCAAAATAACGTTGACAACCGAATTGAACAATCCGACAGCCGTTGAGAAGCTATACTGAGCGTTCACCAATCCGGCGCGATATACATAGGTGGAAATTACATCGGATGCTTCCATATTGAGTGAATTCTGCAGCAGCAGAATCTTCTCGAAACCAAGACCCAGTATATTACCCATATTCAAGATCAGCATGATCGTAATCGTGGGTAATATCGTCGGCAGATTGATATGTAGCACCCGTTTCATTCGGCTGGCTCCATCCATAATGGCTGCTTCATGAAGCTGGGGATCTACGCCTGACAGGGCTGCGAGATAAATAATGGTTCCCCACCCGGTGCTCTGCCAGACGCCGGAGAATACATATACCGTCTTAAACCATGCGGGATCAGTCAAAAACTGTGCTGGTTCAAGACCAATGAATTCGATGAACCGGACAATCATTCCGCTTGAGGGTGATAAAAAGGTAATGATCATACCTGCCATGACAACTACAGAAATGAAATGGGGTGCATAGGTGACCGTCTGGACCGATTTCTTGAACGGGCCGTTGCGGACTTCATTGAAGGCCAGCGCCAATATGATAGGCAACGGAAATCCGATGGCAAGTTCATAGAAGCTGATACTGAATGTGTTCCAGAGCAGATCCCAGAAAAAATAAGAATTGAAGAACCGTTCAAAATGATCAAAACCAACCCATTCGCTGCCTGTAATTCCTTTTGAAGGTACGAAATTCTTAAAAGCAATCTGAATGCCGTACATCGGGCCATAATGAAAAATAAGGAAATACAACAAAGCGGGAAGCATGAACAGATAAAGCTCCCAGTTTTTCCAAATTCTCTTGCCAAGGGAGTTCTTCTTCAATGAAGGATTTACGGATACTACTGTGTGACTCTCCTTCACTCTCTCACTCCTTTCTATGTCTTTCATTACCTACGGTTTATGTTGCTGCTTTGCATTCTTGCTGACTCCTTTTTGGTAACGCTTACAATCCGAAGTATAGTGAAACGAAGATGACACGGTAAATATGTAGGTTCTGCATTGTCACGATAGGGTGTGTAAAACCGCGCTACTGCGGTACTTTTCGTTCAGCCCTGATGTGGATGGTTGCAGATGGCGCAAGGCTGTAAATATGTGAATTACGAACCTCCTCCTCGTTGCAAAAGAAACATATTGTGATCACCGAGCAAGAATTCAAACGTTTGTTATGAGTAGCTGCTCATACTTTGATAAAAAAAGCTGTTGCGGAGGACGTTACGTCACAATCTACAATGAAAAAAATGTGATAAAGGAGTTTTCATTATGTCTGAGACCTATGCAAAGGAACATTACAAAATACTGTTGATCGCATTACTAACGCAATCAGCTTTTCTATTTATTGGATTTATTTTTATTGGTTTATTTAAGTGGGGAGAAATGTTGCCATTTATAGCTTCCTTATTCATGCCGAACAAGATTAGTTTATTATCCGTAATCATCATTGGTCTTATTGCCAGTTTTTTTATTACTACGATTGTCCTAATTACATTTATCAGAACAAGAACAGAACTCCCTAAAACCGAAGGGTCAGATATTATTAAAAAAATAATGATCCAACCAAGTGGTATAGCTTTAACGGCGATAGGTGGTATATTTGAAGAATTCTTTTTTAGAGGGGTCCTGATCGGATTATTTATTGGATACTCTTTGTTCGTAGATTGGCTCGTCATTCTAATAAGCACTTTTCTATTCTGGATAATACACGTTCCTCAATATAGAGGAGCTACGGGTGTCCTTATCGTTGTGTTTGTAAATGGTTTGATTTTTGCACTGCTCTTTTATTTTACCGGGTCGTTAATTCCCCCAATCCTTGCACATGTCATTTATAATATTTCTATTGGAATTATTCTGGCACGAAAATACAAGAACTGATTATTTGAAAAGAGGGACGTTAGATGCAATTAACAGTGAGTAAATTTGCAAAGCTGGCGGGCACGACAGTTCGTACGTTAAGACATTATCGACAACTTGGCATATTGGTTCCCTCACAAAAGAACGAAAATGATCATCATGTATATATAAATGAGGATTTTAAAAGGCTGCATGAAATTCAATTGTTGCAAAGTCTAGGACTTTCATTAAACGAGATTAAAGCCGGTTTGGATAATCCGCAATATTCTTTTGATGAAATCATTAGAGTTCAAGAACAATCGCTTAAACATAGGAGAAAAGCTATTGATTGTTCTTTAGCATTAATTAAACGAATGAAATTGTTAAAGGAAAAAGATCAATTCAATGAATTAAACTCAGAATTGCTCATATTACTTATGAACTCGATGCGTGTTGAGGAGGACCAAAAAAAGCTACTTCGAAAGTATGTTTCTGTGGATATTATTGAAAAGGTGTTCCCAGAGGATATCTCTAAGCAAACTTATTTGGATGAACAATTATTTAATTTGGTATTGCTTGTCCATCGAGCTACCCTACACGATCTTAAACCAGATCATCCTTCCATACAGCAACAGTTGAAGGATATCATTACAAATACCCAATTAAATCAACTGATTCTCCATGACGAAGAAAAGAACGAAGAACTTTATATAAACGTAAAACCCTATGAGTCGTTGATCCCTAAGCATACCATGGATTTTTTGACAGAGGCATTTGAGGTATTAAATACGAAGAAAAATTCTTCTCTATAGGATCTTGATAACGACCAATCCAACTCTAAGTCATTGCATCATTCATGAGAAGTACCAACTCCTTTCACCCAGCCTAAACATCTCAAGTTTACCGGAAGGCTCTTGGCGGTTCTCGCTACGGATAGGAGGTTTGGACCTAAGAGACGGTTCGACAAATGCAAATAGAACGAAGCAGAAAACACGCCGCTTCGTTCCGTTTAAACATCGGTATGGCAAGTTTTCCTCCCCTTCATTGAATAGAAAACACTTCTTTTTTCAACAATTCTTCTGGCGTCTGCCCTATCACATCACTGTGAAAATAATCGCGTATAGCACCGTCTTGAAGATAGTTAGCGATCGACACCATAATCATCCCTTGATCCAGTGCCAGATAAGCTTTTGCGAGTTCTCCCGTTTCAACATTGACTGAGTCATAGAACCCATACTTGCCAAACATTTTGAATTTTTTTAAAGCTTTAATATTCTTTCGAACAGCTTCAGGGGCATAATCGAGGGCAAGGAATGTTGCGTGTGCTGTAACCGTTGCTCCATCTTTATAACCTGAGGTCCCTAACGGCGTTGCTGCAAACTCACTGTAACCTGTCGGCGTTGCAGAAGGTGAAAACCCCCATGCTGCATACCCTTTTTCTTTGGCATATTCGATCTGCAATTCAACATGACGCTGGTTGTTCAAGCCCAAAGCTTGAGTACCCAGGTCTTTTTCCTTTATGACGATACCGGGCATAAGAGCTTCAAACATACTACCTCCCCAGCTTGGCACGAACTTTTTATCCTTGTATACATAACTTCCTTCAAACACATCCACTCCATCGTACTTAACGGATTTGCCTTGAGGAATCTGAGCTTGCCAATCCCATTCTTGAGGTAATGTGCGATACATCTTCCACCAATGCTCTTGCGGAACATCACCTTTCCCAATGGCAATATAGCTGCCTACACGTGGTTCCGTGTAAAACATTCCATAATGGTGATCCGTCAGTGTGCCTTTAGCCACATCATAGCCTCCGCGGAATTGACCGACTTCAGGATCATATAACGGAGTATAATTCATATTTTCGACCAACTCGCTTGTTGCCCTATGAAGTTCTTCATAGGCTTGCCCCACAACAATTAAACCAGCGGATAACCAGCCATTATCGACTTGGGATATAAATTGTCCCCAATCTTTCTTCACTGAACCGTCATCTGTGTTATACCAGTTATAAAATAGGCCGTTCCACTTTTCTAACTTTTCGAGGGAATTGATAGTCGTTTGCAGGCGATGAACAGCTTCTTTCTTCGAAATGATACCCAATTGTTGCGCTGAAACGGTGCTCATCATATACATGGCGATGTTCGTGGGCGAGGTGCGTTTAGCTTCTTCTGTCCCTTTTTCAGTGAGCCGAACTTCATCGTAAGTCAAGCCAGTGTTCTGATCCGTATAATCCTCAAAATACGAATAGGTTTTATATGCAATCGCTTTCAATTCTGCTCGAAATCCAATTAAATTGCTTGATTCACCTGCTGAGGCCATCGGAGTTAAAGCTAGATTAGCGAACAGACAAAAAGTTAAAATGAAGCTGAATAGTTTTACTTTTTTCATGATGTTCTCCCTTCAAATGAATTCGAAACGTTTCGTGTATATGTTATCATAAATTTCCCATTTCCGTAAACAAGAAAATAAAACGCTTACAAATTCTACATATATTATGGATCAACGATAGATATTAACTCGAAACGTTTCATTATTGATGCAACACGAGAGTAGTACACGCAGGATAATATGACGTATTAGTCTATATGAAGGTCTGTTATATTCTAAATTGAAAAGAAAAAAGCCTGACTCCATAGGAATGAGGCCTGATCCTTTCTCGTACCCATTCTGAACCGTCCTATGTTGCTACAACCGTTGTTCCACAATACTCGCAGTCCGTTGATTGCTTGGGAAGCACTTTTACCTTCGCCCCACACCCCGGGCAACTTACTGAAATAGGCCTTTGTGGCTCTTCTACTTTTTCTTCGACCTTCTCTTCAGCGTTTTGCTTATCTGAAAAATTAATCTCTGTATAGTTAATGGTATTATGACTACTGTAACTCACGGTGTTGCTATTGTAGCTTGAATACGTATGCGGATTTGCATTCTCGCGATCAAGATGACCGCCATAATCTCCCCCATAAAACTTTCGTTCAGGGACATGCTTTTTCTTCACACGTTTTTTCCTAAGCAATTTAATACCCCAATATAAAAATAAAAATTCAACGATAATAACTCCAGCCATAGCAATGAGATTTTTAGTACCTCTGAAATTATTTGCATTAAACATGGCGATCGGGATCGCAATGGCATATAACATGAAAAAGAGTCCAAATAACTTCCTTAACAACACCATTCCTCCTATGCAGTTTACGAGATCCTCATCGTTGTTCCGCAATACTCACAATCCGCAGACGAAGTAGGATATACCCTTACCTTGGCCCCACACCCTGAACAATTCACGGCTACAGTTTCTTGAGGGGCCTCGTCATATCTCACACGATGCTGATCTTCCTGATCTTGCTTATCATTAGAATCGTAATGATCGTAATGCTGGTATGGATCAGTCTTAGACTGAGATTTAGGTCGACCACACATTTTTATGCCCGTAACAAGTACGATAACCCCAGGGATAAAAAGAATAATCGTACTGATAATGGCCGTTTCTGTTCCTTCGGATATTAATATTAAAGATAACAGGATCGTCACGGACGAAAGGATAATGAATAAAATGCCAAAAAATTTCTTCACCGCGTTTCCTCCTGCAATTTATGATTTACTTATCAAGATCTGTTGATTGCGCTCTTTTAAACGGTATCTTAATTGGGATAGTTGCGAAGCAATACGTTCACTATTTACCAATTCCCCTGCTTCGTACTGATTTGCAAGTTCACTGTTCATCAATTCAATGTCCATCAAGATCTGGCGGTCATTTTTCTCAAGGGAATCCGGTGTGATCGGGTCACTATACTTCACCAGTTCAATTAATGATTGAACGGTTTTCCGCTCCTCTTCCACAGTTAGAACGGGATGTTGCATCATGGTGTGAAGCAATTGCTGTAACGCTTTTTCGATTAAATGTAAATCTTCGATTTTAGTATGTTCATTTGCTTCATGACTTCGCAGACTGTGAATGTAGATCATAATGATTCCACATAAAATAGTTGCGATCGCAAACGTTACCGTATGCAACAATACAAACCAGCGAAGCGCATGATCTGCTGAACCTGTCAACAACGTATAGATCATCACACAAATCAAATAACTAACCAACACTACACCTAACGCTGTGTAACCTGGAACAAACCGTTTAAACCGATCCATATTTTGCATGATGAACCGTGCGTAGATCCAAATAGCCGTAATGGCTACATAAGAAGCCACGAGGTTCATCCAAAAAGATAACGATAGTAGCGCATGATTAAACAAAGTAAAAGAAACGATTGTCGATACGAGCATGCATATTAAATAGATGACATCCAAAATCAGGAGATTGCTACGTTTTACCATCACTATGCCTGTCCTCCTTCTTGCAGATTGTTTCCGCAATCAAGACAGAACTTCTGGCCGGGTTTTACTTCATGTTGACACCGACTGCATTTCAAGCTTAAACTTGTGCCACAGTTGCCACAGAATTTGGTATGACCGGAATTCATATGGTTACAGTTCGGGCATGGGCTAGGCATCGGTTGATGACATTGGATACATTCCAATGCGTCCTCAGCATTATCCGCTCCACAGGATGGACACGCATGGTATTTGTCACCACAGTTAGGACAGAATTTGGTTCCTTTTGGCAAAGCATGTCCACAATTATTACAATCTGTTGTTACTGCGGATTTTTCGGCTAATGAATTGCCGCATTTGCTGCAAAAAGAGCTGTTCTCCTGGTTCGGATGATTACACTGTTTACATATGCTTACCGCAGGCGTCTCCTTAGTCGACATCACTTTAGACATCTGGGACATCTCGCTACTGAAAGAACCTCCCAGTCCAACCCCCATACCCATACCAAGTCCTGCGCCCATGATGTCTGACTGCATGCTTCCTTCATTTTTGGCTGCACCTTCCAGCGTATCAAACGAACGTTCTTGCTGATATGTGTACCCAATAATATCCATCTCAGCTTTGCGCGCCAACGCTTCTCTTAATCGAATAACGGAAGGATCTTCTTCGGGCAGATTGACGTTGTGAATATACAGGTTGATCAGCTCAATACCAAACTCTTCGAAAGTAGAAGCTATTGTGTCTGCGAAATGCCTTGAAATCTCGGCGATATAGGCATTGATCTCCAAAACACTAACTTTTCTATGTATTAGATAGGATGACAACATCGAGTTAATATTCATGATAATTAGCCCGCGGAAGTAATTAATCATATTAGCTTGGTTAAACTCAGGCAGTGTGCCCACAAGCTTGACCAAAAACTTTCGTGAATCCGAAATTTTAATTCCCATTTGTCCAAATGTTCTTACGGGAACTATAATATTATACTTGGGATCCTGGATCTGAATCGGATTCGCTGTTCCCCATTTAACGTCTAATGCGCTAACCTGATTGACATACCAGACTTCTGCTGCAAAAGGTGACTTTCCTCCAAACGGAAGGTTAACGAGTCGGTTCAAGATCGGGATATTCGCAGTACTCAGCGTATGCCTTCCTGGTCCAAACATGTCAAGCGCTCTTCCATCCTTAAAAAGAATCGCTTGTTGAGATTGATTCACAATCAACTGGGTCCATGTTCCCAACTCAGTCTCGGGATGTTTCCAAGCAAACACATCAGGTGAGCCATCATACTTAATTACGTCAATAATCGCCATGTTCAATTCCTCAATTCAGTATTAGATTACTATAATTTGATAAAAACACTCTTGCTAAAACACTGATTCTACACTATTTCCTATATTAAAAAGCTATAATGATCTTTCATTAACTTGTTTTCATGTTTAGGCATTGATATTTTACCATTTCTAACCTTATTACGCACTAGCATAGTTCATTTTTCATACGAAAATTTTCCTATATTAACATGTTCATAATAGTAAAGAACCTCTTCCATTATGATCATAGGAAAGAGGTTCATGGAATTCTCGTGTTACTCCATCTAATTCAGGATATCCTCTATAGCTGTATCTGGATTTAACATGAACTCTTCAAAGGTAGCTATCGTTCCATGTTCTTGATGTTCAATATCCGCATATCCCATCATTTTTTTGCTCGGATTCCAGACAATCAGGATATGTGAGTATTGATCGATATCCGAGGAAATACGCAGTAGCTTCTGTCTGCCCATTTTCATCTCTACGGTATCGATCAGATGAAAGAATTCTATATATCGGATGCCTGATTCACTATCTGGCAAGTCTATTCTTCTGGGTCCACTAGTTAGAAAATCAATAAGTTGCTGGGGAAGTTTATAAGACTTTAATGCATGCAATTTGTTGCTCATATCATGAAATTCTTGAGGTTCATGCCCATTTAGGTATTCAGCCATTTCTTCATTTTTCTGACTCACTGCGATCGTGTACGCTCGCTCTCCATCCTTCTCCTGAATGGTCACATCTGCTCCCTGGTCCACCAGATATCGAACCATCTTCATGTTATTAAGTCTTGCAGCTACCGTGAGAGGTGTCGCCTTATACGGGTATACCATATCCGGTTCATTGTAATTGACATCCACTCCTTGATCCAGCAAGTACTGAATTGTCTTCATATCGTGATCAGCTACCGCTTTGCGCAACGTTTTGCCTCCATATTTACGAATATCCAACCCCAGTTCATTCAGCACGGTTATATTCTTTTTGTTACCATAGTAGGCTTCATCATATGCACTGGATTTGACCCGATTAAGTCCATTTAACTTGGCACCTTGCTGGTACAGGTATCGCACCATTTCTTCTCCACAATATCTAACTGCCTTCAGGATCGCCGAATTATTTTTGACATTCAGATTAACTCCATGCTCGACCAACAACTTAACCACTTCCAGCTGATTGCAGATTAAGGCAAGGTCGAGTGGCGTTAATGCTATGTATTTGCTGAGTGTGATCTCTTCTTCAAGACCCATGCCCTGTTTAATGAATTGTTCTACAGCATCGGTGTCTCCATCATATATTGCCCTGGCATGATCAGGAAGCGTTTCGAACGATCCTTGATTTCCGATTTTGAACAAAGGTGTACCCTCCTAATGTTTAATTACTTTTACATTACGATCAGCCTTGTTTTCATACTCCTAGCTATCAGTATACCTGCAACAATTTGAATAATTAATGACAGAACAGACAATCTCCAATCAAGAAGTATCAAAAGAGAAGAAAACATCATGCTGAGTTTAAGAGATGATTCTAATTTCCCTCTAATATATAACTCACCATTCTTCCAGACTACAACAACCGCGAATAAAAACATTACACTTAGCGATGTTGTTACAAAACTAGTTCCTAAAAATAATCTGTTCCATACACTGTTCTCTAATAAGGCAAGCAATAGGAACCCTATAGTAACAAAGAACAACAAAAAAATAAGTAAAATGGGTTTCAAGGGTCTGTATAAACGAAGAATGGAATCAAAATCATCGCCCGAAACATCTTGAGATTCTATTTTATTTCTTTGGCTATCTAACTTCCTAATTTCAATTTTCATAAAACTCATAATCGTTACTAGGTTGGCAACATCTTGCCTAGTGTAATACTCTCTTATCAAAGCGCGTATATCTTCGGAAAAGTAAGAACTACACTCACCAAATTTATCGTATAAGTTCTGAAGCACTCCTACGTTGGCGGGTTGAGCTAAAATACTAGCTATGGCAGCCTCAACTTTAATGTATGAATCCATCCGCTTCTGAATCCTCGCCAGTTTATTTTGATTATCTCTTTCAATCATGACTTTAAACTCTTTATAAAGCCAGATAATAGCTGTACAAACAATAGTGGTAACGATTGAAAATTCAGGATTTGCCTTAAAATAAGTCAGTAACTGTTGAAGCATGATATACCACCCTTACTTCTGAAATATACTACTCACATGATGAACTCGCAGCTTTTACAAGCTGATTTTTCAAGCAAAACATTTACGCTTGTTGAGCCCTACCTCGGGAGTATGCTAAGATAATGGACACCCATTTCTACAAAATTCAAAATTCTATTACAAATCAACCGTACAGAAAGGACACTATGAATCCTTCATTACTTTCATCCAAGTTACAACAGATCATTCCACCGCTGGATCTGCGAAGCTGCCTCGTCAGTGTACGCGGTGAGCTTATGTACGAACACTACCGCAACCAAGAGGCTGCGACCGATATTGCAAAAATCAATTCCTGTACCAAGAGTGTGCTATCCGCACTCATCTGTATAGCGATGGATAAAGGCTTGTTGCCAGAGGCATCAGCCCCAATCTCTACCTTTTTCCCACAGTTGACATCCGATCCTGACCCGCGTAAGCCAGCAATTACACTGGAACAACTGCTCACCATGACAGCCGGATTCAACTGGGATGAGTTCGGCGGGCAGAATTCATTTCCTCGCATGACCCGCACCGATCATTGGGTGGATTTTGCGTTGGAACAACGGTTAAGTCATGTACCAGGTACACATATGGAGTACAATTCAGGAGTATCACAGATTCTATCCGCCATTCTGATGCAAAATGCAGGCATGAACTTCGCCGCGTTCGCAGAACGTTATCTTTTTGACCCGCTTGAAATTAAGGACTATGAATGGGAAAGTGACCCCCAAGGTGTACACACCGGCGGATTCGGTCTTAAGATGTTACCCGTAGATCTGCTAAAATTCGGTCAGCTGTTTCTACAGCAAGGGATGTGGGAAGGCGAGTCTCTCATTTCCAGTCATCTCGTTACCCGTTCAACGCAGCCATTCATTACAGTCAGCCCACCTAATTACGGCAGTTATGCTTGGCATTGGTGGGTCGATGTCTATCCGAATGAAAGGTCTGTTGCTGAAGATATTGCTGCTGAAAACGACAGACCCAATCTCCATTATTATTACGCACGAGGATTTGGTGGTCAGTATGTATATATTGTGCCTGAGCTGGAACTTGTTACGGTGTTAACCAATGACAAACGAAAGAAAGAGAAACCTCCGCTGGATGTTTTCCCTCGTTTAATCGCTCCTGAACTATGGAAAATGCTATAAATGCAGGCCGCTCTTGTATGTTGTTCGACCCATGGTCAGACCAATGAACCCCCAACCTATGAAGGCTTAACCAGCCCATAGGTTGAGGGTTATTTGTCATGCCAAAGCTTCTTCTACGGCAACCGTGATTGGATACGGACCAGACTCTTGATTCGAGAGCACAACCAGTTGTAGATCATAGTCTGGATACACGGAAGACATGAACGACACCCCTGGATCAAACCCCATGACATGAAATTTGAAAATCCCTTCCCCCTTGCGGTCAATCCAGATCCCCTGCCCATAATACTCTTCATCCTCTTGATGAGCATGTGGAGTTAATAACTGCCGTGTTGTCTCAGCATTCAACAATTGGTGACCCCGCAAAGCATCCCAAAATCGAACCATATCCGGCGCTGTAACATAGGCTCCACCATCTGATCCACCTTTGACAGGAATGGAGAACATATTGGTGTTCCAGGAGCCATCTTCATGATCGATATACCCTAAAGCCGTGTTACGCGGAAGCTGATCTGTTACGAAATAACCGGAGTCCTTCATGCCACACGGTTTGAAAATGTGCTCTTCCACATAATCTGTAAACGACAGTCCTGAATGTTGTTCCACAATAAGCCCCAGCACAATGAAACCCGCATTGTTGTAGTGAAAACGTTCACCCGGAGCAGACTTCATCGGCAGCTGCTGAAACATGGGCAGAAAGTCACTTAATCGCCGCATCGCGTAGACGGGTCTCTCTTTCCACAATTCCGAAAAGTCTTCCATCACTTCTTCATCGAAATAATCTGGAATACCCGACGTATGTGTTAACAATTGATGAATGGTAATTCCTTCGTCCCACTGCGGAAATTCCACATTCAACACATCCGTAAGCTTGGAATCAGCAGATAACTTACCCGCTTCAATGAGCTGGCATATACTCACTGCCGTGAAGATCTTACATCCTGATGCAATACCGAACCGTGTATCCACCTGATTGGCAAGCTCTTCACTGCGATTCGCATGACCACGTTTCATATTCAAAAGGGTTTTCCCGCCTTGTTGGAGTAATACAACACCCGAAAAATTCACGCGTTCCATGACTTCTTCTACCTTTGTTGTCAGCTCTAATACATTCAACATTTTGTTGTTCACCTACTTGTCTATGTATTCATTACATTCTCATTCTTAATTCTTCGTTATATCATCCTGCATACCTGCCAAATTTCCATAAAAAAGAAGAGTTACCCCCTATAAAAGGAAATATCCCTTCTTCATACAAGGTAAGACTAAGTTGAACAAAGTATACCCAAATGCTGTTCAATCACTTGTTCCACTCGTTTTATACCTTGGAATTCCTGCACTACTCTTCATATCACGGAGAGACCTCGTATTTATCAGATAATATAGTGTGGCATAGATTGTGATGATAAACGTGCCAAAGAACAGGCAAAATGCAAGAGACGGGCGGCTTACACTTTCGTGCATCAGCTCAATCAGCGTCTCGCGATTCGTCAGTGCATCCCAGCTATTCAGTCGATATACACGTCCAAGCAATACTCCATAACTTCCCAAAGCACAGCCTGCGAGTACAAAGATCCAAGATGCCCAGCGTCCGATTCGGTGATAGATCACTTCCTGAAGCTGATACATGGACAAGAAGCCAAGCAGGAGCCCCGTCCAGACAAACATTAAAACAACACTCAAGTCGTACCAATAGGTGTAGTCCACTCCATTTCCACCATAATACCGGGAACTTCTCGCTGTCAGATGAACCAAATCCGTAACAATGTAAGAAGAGTTGGGGAAAAATAATAACCACAGCAGCCCACTTGCGACTGCAAGCCATGCGGCACCTTTCCATTTCACATCAGATAGCAGATAGGATGCATAGGAGAACACAAAAGGAATCCAGCCCAAAAACAGATTCCAGATCAGGAAGCGGAAATAACGCTGATCCAGCCAATCTGCGGTTACATAGTACAAGCCCAGCGTTACGGCTGTGACCATACAAAGGAAAATAAATATGCGAATATAGTTCAGTTTTCTCAATGATTCTGACCTCACTTGATAAGATTTCATTTCATTGCCGAAAAGCGATGAATTCTTCCTTATTCTTTTCAACACGTAAATTCAATCCACAGTTATCCTAATACACCCCAATCGGTCTCCTTCAACTTAATCTCGATCAAACCTGTTCCTATTTGTGCTTACGCTTTTATCCATACGTATTACATAATTTCACTACTCTCCAAGCATACTAGAATCATACCATTTACCAAAGGAGAATCAAATTACCAATGAATCCAAATTCGATGAACCCTCAAAATGCAATGCAGCACAGCTTGAATACAAATCCAAATATCAGCCCTAACATGAATCATGGCGGTCATGAGATGTTCGATGTACACGAGATTTTGTCCTCCACCATTAACGTGCTGGATCAATATATGATCTTCCGTTCATTCGTGCAAAGCCAGGAACTGATTGGCATTCTGGACCGGCAGTATAACTTCATTTTATCCCAGTACAATCTGACAGCAGAGTGTTTTGCATCCGGACAGAAGCCTCATCAAGAGACGGCAACCTACATGATCCCCAACATCGTACCGCCAGTATATGGCCTTAAGCCATCAGCACCGAAAAAGCCAAACCAGAGCCTGGCTGATGTTAAGGATGCCGGGATTAGCGGTCATATGCTTGGACTCATTAAATCACATGCGAGTCTGCTCGGCATGTCCTGCAGCGAGATCACGAACGGAACGGTTCGCCGTGTCATCGCTTCACAGATCCAGCATTTTATCGAAATGGCTTATGAAATTTTCATGTTCCAGAATAAAAACGCCTATTATCAAGTGCCTCAACTCACTGCAAGTGATACACAACAGATGCTTCAGGCATATATCCCAGCAACCGGAGCACCTCAGATGCCTAACAGCAATAAACCACTTCATTAAGTTAGAACATAAAGTCTGAAGACCCAGAACAGTCTCTTCAACCCATTTGGGTTTTAGGGGCTGTTTTTTGCTTATTTACAATCATTTTCCTACTGAGGACTCTTGATTCGGTTACCAGAAACTGGTTTAATCAATGACAAACCCGTACTTAGTCAACTTACGGATCATACATATAGAATACCGTGAAATGCCGTTATACGAGAATTCAAATGGCTTTTTCTTATTTATAGGGAGGTATACGAATGGGATGGAAGCAACCTGCTAAACTTGGTTTACTGGCTATGGCTCTCGGCTGTACTGCCATCGGCTCAACACTTGTGACCTCAACAACACTGGCTGCACCCGTTTCCGCTTCCAAAGCGGTGTATCATCAATTCCAAACGTATCGAACGGAAGCAGCGAAATCCACAGCAAGTGTGGCTAAAGCACGTAAATACCTGATGAATCATATCGACAAAGTCGGTCCTTGGCAGGCAACATTAATGACGCTGCAACTGGAGAATATGCAGAATATGAAGCTGGCGGATATGGATCACCAAATGTATACGGAACAGTTTCAACAAGCCCTATCTCAAGCCCATGAACAACTTGGTTACGAACAGAAGCTTACATATAGTCGTCTGCTGCAAGAAATTAAAGATCCGACAGTGAGGAAGGTTCTGCAAGAAGCATCTGATCTCGGATTCAAACTGGAAACCAGTGAAGGCTTGTATTACCCTATCATCAATTATGAGATCTACCAAAAGTTCAAACCGTTTGTTAAGGCTGATATCGCTGCATACATCGACATTATGGCTACCGAATCCAATCAAATGACGACTGCAGATGCTGGCATTATCATCTCTTGGAATGAATTAATTCAGCGTATATTGGAGAAAGAGGCCTTTCTGAACAACTTCCCGAATTCCAATCGCACCTCAACAGTGAAGCAGTGGTTATTTGTAGAATATCTCTTTTACGGAAGTGACAACACGCCTGTATATGATTGGTACACGGATGAAGAAATCCGCACCATGGACCCTGAGGTGAAAAAAGCTTACGAGAAAGCTTTGGCTAAGCGGGAGCCCAATACGGAGAGTGTTCTTCTCGATACCATGGAAAAGATTTTGCAGGTTCTGAATCAGAACAATGATGAGCTTACACCTGAAGTCCGAGCAATCATTGAACCTGTTCAACAACAATTTGCCCTTGATTAACCCGGATCGAGAAAAGCCAAATACAAATGCAGAAAAGCGGCACACCTTCTGAACGAGGTTGCCGCCTTTTTGCATTACATACCACACCTTACGTTTGGATCAAAGAGATGAAGTGTCAATTGATGTAAGTTTGTTCGGATTAACGACGAGATAAATGCCCTCAATCCGCTCTCCTGAAGGGTCCAACCCCAAACAGAGCACCTCGGACAATTGTCCTTCTTTCATCAATGCAAGTTGAAGTTCACCATTCATCCACATCGGTACCCATTCTCTTTCACGCAATCGCGTAAGGACCCGCCGTGAGGTCAGAAGGGCAAGCACGCCTTTGTGAACGCTCATCGTTCTCATCACAGTATGCACAACGCCACCGCCGTCTGCTGTAAATACAGGCTGATCTGCCAGTAACTCGAGCATCGCAGCGACATCATAACGAAGGAAAGCCGTTGTAAAACGGCTGATTAATTCACCCTTCGCTATCATATCGGCATCACTCTGCTCGATTGGTGGAAGTTTTTCAGGCAAGTTCCGTCTGGCTCGGCTAAAGATTTGACGGCAGTTACTCTCCGTTTTGCCCAGCCAATCCGCTATTTCAGAATAGTCATACCGGAAAGCTTCACGAAGTACAAAAACAGCCCGTTCAACAGGCGAGAGCCGCTCCAACATGACCAGATAGGCATAGGAAATCATCTCTTTCTTCTGCATCGTTTCCTCTGGTATGTTTCCCGCCTTACTGTCTGCTATCGGTTCCGGAAGCCACTCTCCAACATAATTCTCCCTCTGGTTGCGGGCAGAATTGAGCAGGTTCAAACTTCGGTTCACCACGAGTCTGGCGATATAAGACTTCGGATTACGAATATCTTGAGTAGCATTGCTCTGAATCCCCGCAAAACAATCTTGAACCATATCTTCAGCTTCTACCACACTGCCAAGCATGCGATAAGCGATTGAAAATGCATAATTTTTATACCGTATATACAGCTCACCAACATCCAGAGAAGACACTTCTGGTTCATTGGCGTGAAGATTGGAATTCATAAGAATGGCCTCCTCTGGCATGGTGCATGTATTTTAGTTAAAGCAGCCCGGATACATCCCTGTTGTAATCGCAATCCGGTTCCAGTTGTTAATCGTGTTAATGGCCAGGATCAGATCCACCAGTTCGGCTTCACTGAAATGTTCACGAACCTTATCGTACAACGCAAGGGGTACACCATGTTCCGAGATACGGGTCACCGCCTCAGCCAGCTCCAGCATAACACGTTCTTGATCCGTGAAGAAAGACACTTCACGCCACACACTCAGCAATAGAATATGATCCGCATAATCACCCAGTTTCATTAGATCTTTGGCATGCATATCTAGACAAAAGGCACAGCCATTGATCTGGGACACACGGATTTTTAACAACTCATACAATACTTTATTTTCGAATTGCCCGGATATATACTGCTCCATCGCCATCATCGCTTTAAAAGCGCCTGGACTCACTGCTCTGTAGTTGGTTCTTAAATTCATTTCATTCGCCTCCATCATTTGGTTTACATACTGTAGACAAACGACGGCCGGGATCTGTGACATACTTTACGAAAATCTTTTTATTCCCACAAGAATGGTTGCTCAACTAACAGATATTACAATGAGATTCTAACAAAACATCTCCATACAGCCATCCATCAGTTAAAGAAATAACATGCCTAGAAGTTGTTTCCTCCCCCTACAGATAACATCTGATGTAAAGTAAACTCCAAAATTTCCGTGTTCGTGTACGGTTTTTGCTGTACCGTTTGTGATTTCAACCAAAAATAGGTTGGATATATTGATACTTTGACTATAAGAGTAGTAACATACGGCTAATAAAGTTAACTTTTCTAACATAATAAAGAGAAATGTTTATTCATATTGGTAAGGAGTGTTTTTACTATGATAACTTCCAACGCAAACCCTAATACGTCCGAATTGCCTAGAGGTTGTACATTCACCGCTGAAGACTGGCATGTATTATCACAATATTGGTATCCGGTAGCACAAGCTACCGAAGTAACAGACAAACCACTTGCTGCTCAATTACTCGATGTGAAGCTGGTTCTCTATCGTAGTAATGATCAGGTTGTCGTAGCCAAGGATCTTTGTTTCCACCGCGGGGCCCCACTTAGCAAAGGCTGGGTAGAAAATGGTGAGATTGTCTGCCCTTATCACGGCTTCCGTTATAATTGTGAGGGTAAATGTACCGCAGTACCTGCACACCCAAGCTCCAAGATCTCGCCTAAGCTCAAACTTATTGTGTATCCCGCAGTTGAACGTTATGGTTTAATCTGGACCACTTTGGCGGGAACGGAAGAACAGATCCCCTCCTTCCCTGGATGGGATGATCCGGAATATATCAATATTTTGCCACCCAACTTTGATATTGCCGGTTCTTCTGGGCGACAAATGGAGGGATTCCTCGATGTATCCCATTTTGCCTATGTGCATACGGAAACGTTTGGTGACAAAAACAACACAGAAGTCCCTCAATACAAAGTGAAACGTGAAGGTAATGAGTTACTGGCCGAGTATTGGAGTACGGTGAGCAACTATGGCAAAGGGCAAGATCTTGTTGCTCCAGAAGGTTTCCAATGGTTGCGTGAGTTTCGGGTATTCCCGCCTTTTGCGGCTTCGCTGACGGTACATTTCCCAGGAGACGACAAGCTGAATATTCTGAATTGTGCTTCGCCGATCTCTGCTCGGTATACCCGTCTATTCTGTCCAATCACACGCAACTTTGACAAAGACGCTCCTATTGAAGACACAATCAAGTTTAATTTGCAGGTATTCGAAGAAGATCGCGAGATGGTCGAGTCACAGAAACCGGAGGATCTGCCCCTTGATCTGCATGCCGAGGCCCACATTCCCGCTGACCGTACTTCAATTGCTTATCGGCAATTACTAACGGAAATTGGTTTGGGACGAAATTACACATCGTAAGTAGGTGTCTCAGATTCTTTAGACTTCTGGGCACGCTTTTAATCCTTGATTAAGACGCCTACGATTCGTTAGCGCCTCATGCTTAGCTCTAAACACGGCTTTCCGCAAGTATAAAGACACCCTTAATCAAGAAAAAAGAAGCGTTCGCCAAGGAAACGCTTCTTTTTCTATACCTTATTTAACTGAAGTACCTATGTGTACTATATAAACTTTGCTTAATAAACCGTCATCTTCCCTCTTGATTATTCGTATTCACAGGAAGCTCTCTATAATACGGACAACCCGGTTCGTGGATGATACGTGGATCGACCCAAGTACCCCAGTATGGAAGACGGTTTACGTAAGGTTGCATATTGGGCTGAGTATTTGGCGGCATGTTTGGTTGCATGTTGGGCTGTGCATTGGGCTGCATGTTTGGTTGTACATTAGGCATTACGTACGGCTGATGATTCACATTCGGAGCACTGTTAGAGATAGGGGCAGTGGACGTCATACAATCTGCCGGCGGGCCAATAATCACTGTTTTTTGAATGGGGGCCAGCGCTTCTTGAACTCTTTTCTCGTCCAGACAGTACGTATAAGCCAGAAGTTTGGCAGGTGTAAGTCGCAAGATGTCTGAACCAAATATCGCTTCAGGCACGGGTGCATCGAAGATCGCCAGTAAATGCGTATGATCTGCAGTAGCCACTTCATAATGCCACCAGCCTTGAGGTACATTCGCCACTTGCCCCGGAGTAATTGGGAAATGAAGCAACTCATTGGTGAACGGATTGATGAGGGACACAACGGCAGAACCGCTGATGCAATATACCAGTTCGGTCGCATTCTGATGAATATGTGGTTCAACCACATTGCCTGTGTTAAGGAAAATATCCAGTAAGGAAGTATTGCCCAGTGTGTTTAACTGGTTGATGGAGAGAGAGTTAATATAGTTGTCCTCATCCTTCTTGAATAACGGATTGTTGCTTAAATCGTAAGTAAATTGGGTGGTTGGTAAAGTATAATCCATGGTTGAGGTTGCCAAAATAAAACGCCTGCCCTTCGCTCTCGGTTTAGGTCATAACCTATATATCAGCTTATGCCCAGTGCCCAGAGACGTGAGCCCATTTCTGCCAAGTTTTTATCGCATAACAAATATCCCTGACTCGGATACACGGAGCAGGGATATTTGGCTATTATAATTCTTTTTCGTCGGAGATGTCCTCCCAACTGATCCCTAATGGAGTGCTTTCCAGATTTACACTCTGAAGCCATGTCATCCGCTTGACTATGTCCGGCATTCCTTCGATTAAACTATTCGTTATACTCAGATACCGCAGTTTCTTCAACTGCTCCAGTTCGGGTGGGATTTCACGAATGCCAGAGTAACTTATATCCAGACTCACAAGTTCACTCAATTCGCCAATCTCGGCTGGAATATGTTTCAGACCCAGATCCGACTTCTCCTTCGGCTTCCACCCGGTAGGAACATGATAAGAACTACCGCAATAAATTCTAAGCTCTCGAAGTTGTTTCAATTTTCCAATGTCTTGGTGAATGCCTTCCAAATCCGCTGTCATGATCTCCAATTCTTCCAATGATGTCAGTTCAAAAAGGGCTGGAGGAAGCGTATATACATCCTGCTCAAAAATCGTCAAACGTTTCAAATGTGTCAATTCCCGAATTCGTTCCGGAATCTCTTTCAAGAAATGTGAACTAATATTCAGCACATCAGTCTGATGCCTGATGGCATCGTCCAACAGTCGATGAATATCTCTCTGACGATCTAACTCGAAGAACAAGCCTGGAATACGCTCCATTAGCTCAATTGCTTCTTCTTGTGTAATGTGCATGCCATACATATGCTCATGAGCAACCGTGTAGAAGTAATCGCTCCCATCCTCTTTCAGAAAACAAAGATCATCCGGCAATGACGGATATAACCAGTCATGAAAGCGATTGGCTTCCTCTTTAAGGACCTGCCCGGAATCAGGCGTGCACCGATATATGTAATAGATGCCCTCTGAGTACATCGCGCCGCTTAGCATCATCATTTCTTCCATCGTACTCTTTTCAATCAGATACGGCTCAAGTCTTTGTAACACTTTGGCAACCCGCTCAGGTGTATCTCCCTCAACATACTTTCGGTCAACCAGCATAAAACGATCTGTCTTCTCGATCAATTCGTCAATCAACAGTTCATAGGCAGTTCCACTTGGATCGGTGTGAAAAGCTACAACTACCATAGGTTCCCCCTCATGACTCTATATTGATTAATCTTCAATCTGCTGTATCATCTGGAACCACTGTGGCATAGGCTGATATCATCAATCCAGTTATTGGAGGCTTGTTACATGGCATACGGCCCTGGTTCAGTATCATCCCCGCAACCTGCGGGTTATCCTTACCCTTATTATCCGCCACCACCACCGCCACCCTACCCTTACCCTTATCCCTATCCATACCCGCCCATCGTTCCTGTTCCACTGCCATTTCCGATCGGTGGTCCTTGGTGGCATGGTGGCTATCCCGGCGGTGGTTACCCCGGTGGACACCCTGGTCATTACCCAGGAGGTGTCTATCCCGGTGGACCTCACGGCGGTCCAGGCGGTCCAGGTGGACACGGAGGACCTCCAGGCGGAGGATTTCACGGACATCGTTTTTTTCAGTGGTAAACATGTGACTCATTCAAAGTCCAGGTTCAGATCAGATGAAGAAGCTGCTTCAGCAGCTTCTTTATTCATCTAGAGCTATCCTCTAATCGTTTGGACTTAATACGTGATCTCATCCATCACCTTCAGATTTCGGTTCGACATGCTGAGGAGATCCGTGAAGGTAGGCGTTAGATAATAGACAAAATCAGGATCATGCACGTACATAATAATCTGCCCATACGTCCCCTCTTCCGTTGGATCGAAATCGAGCATCAGATATAATGAACCTCCTGCGATCGTTGCAAATGGAATCCATGGTTTATGGAACAGATATGGCTTGATCTCCGGGTCCAACTGGCTGATCTCTTCCGCAGAATAATACTCTTCCAGCCTCTCATCCACTTCACAGAAATATTGTTTGGTCTCTCGAATCTCTTCCAATGACATCAGATAAAATGGCGTACAATGCCCAGCCTCAGCATCACCCGGGTACAGCACATGCAACCCGTAGCCACTGCCATCTTTGCCTTTGTAAAAAGCACGAAAATCAGCAGGCAATCTAATTCCATACTCCTTTTCGAACAAATCAAGACTTTCTTCGTATGCCCCATCCCGATGCTGATACTCTTCAAACAATTGGCGAATCTCTTGATCCTGTATTTTTTCATCAAGCAATCGATTCAGCTCGTCCATAAGTACGTTTAATGTTACATTCGACTCCGGTTTCACTAGGCCTCCCCTTTCTTAGCTACGCCATTCCCTTCTTGCACATATTGATGATATTCCCAGAATGCTTCTTCCTCTCCACCACCCTCGATCAGGATCATGACTGCGTAAGATAACAAATTAAGCCATTGTTCCATCAACACTACCTGCTCGTCCGAGATGAGATTGTTTCTGCGGAGCATGCCCTCGGGTTCAACAGCCCAGGCACGTGCCATGTGAGTAATTCCCCATAGACAAGCCATGACTTCCCGATCCAGTGTAGGCCGCGCAAGTTCTGGTGCCAGAACCCGTAATATCTCCATCAATTCATGAAAATTCTCCTCAATCAAATGTCCGCGAAAGGGACGCAGACTGCCAGTAAAACCGTTCTGCATCTTGGGATGACTCAGATCATCATAGGAAAAAGCATGACATTTTAATAACATTACAGCCTCTTCACGTTCCATACATTCACCCCTAACCAGCTCATCATGCTACCTCACCAGCGCAGAGGTTCTTCTCCACGCCACAATACATACCGCTCTAACTCACGTAGTGTACCTGTGCCGATCCCATACTCGTCCATCTCGTTGGAATGAAGATTGAGCACATGCAACATGCCACCATAGGTACCTACTGCCAACTTGGACTGCTCAGGGGATACAGCCAGAGAATAGATCGTACTGCCCACAAAATGACGCCATACTTCCTCACCCTCGCCATTCACACAGTACAGGTAACCATATGCATCTCCAAGCACCATGCCCGCCTCTATTTCCACTGCCGCATACACACGTGCATTCTCATCCATGACTGGCCAGTCTTCCTTCGTTTCGTTACCTGGTATATCTTCCAGCGGAACCTGTATCGTGACCCCATTATAGAAATGACATGCGTTAAACCACACGCTCTGCTTAGCACTCATGAATGCGGCATAATGAGGGTAACTCGATTCCGGATAGAGGGAGTAAGTTTTGTTCACCTGACGGTCCATCACCATATGATTGCTCCCTTGGCTACCATAGGCAATCCATCGGCCATCCCGAGATACCGCTGCATGTCCCATATCTATTTGTGTATCCTCTAACTCATACTCTTCGATCTCTGCCAGATCGGGATGAAGCAAGGTCACCTCAGCTTGTGTGACCAGATATATCCCATATCGTGATTGTATGAGTAGTGCTCTGCCTGCATCCATAGGGATAAGTCCCTCAAGTGTCCGTTCGGGATGCTCACAGTCCGCAAGCGATTCGATCCGAGGAAAGGAAGACTGTATCCGGGCTTGAATATCCTCCCAACGATATGTTGCCAACTCCTGTCCTTCCAACCTGCGATCAGGCTGACGAATGACACAAATCCCATCCGTTCCTGCAAGCGCATAGTCCAATCCGTCTGATGAACACCCTGCAAAAGTATACGAAGAAATCAACTGACATCCGTGCTGATCCATCGTATAGACCTGACCCTTCTCCGTGAAGATACCCGTATTACATACACACGTTTCTTCGTTCAAATAACCTGCAACATTCACCGCTTGCATGGAAGCCTGAAAGGCTTCGCTCAATGGCCATGTTGCTGCTGGCAATTCACGTCGGAGTACCTCTAGGTCACCTTGGAGATTGGCCTGTCTCACCATATGGAACACTTTAGCACTCATCGCGCTTCTGGAGTCTCCCTCCAGATCGGATTCATCTGGTTGCTCTCCCTCCATGCTTCTCCGTACAAATGTATTGACATCCCTTGCATAACGCTTACCTTCATTGCGCCATTGTTCCGCGATGTCTTCCTTTAACCAACTCATCTGTTCCCCTCCACCCTAACCTATTCATATGCCGTGCAATGATGTGCTTGCAAAAACAGACTGATATCGTTATCTGTAGCCTCTTCAGTACCGCTTTTTTCTTCATAAAACAAGGCAACTTCTCTCCCAGTTGCATAGTTAAAACGTACATATCCGCCCATTGACGCCATAAACAGCTTGCACATGTATTCATTCTCCAACACAGCGTCCCACTCGTATTCCGTTTTACACTTCTCCACCAGAGCCTTCATTGAAATTCCCTGTTCCAGACCTGTAAAGTGGTAAAACGTATGTTTCCGCAGCTCATTCCACGGTTCATAGTATCGAGGCATTATCGGTGTATCCTGATGGTAATACCCACAATAGATCCGATCCAGCGTTTTGCCAAATTCAGTCTCCGAACATGTCCATAAGGTGATATTCTCATCATGACGCGGTAGCCATAACAGCCCCTCAACTTCCGGATGAACAGCAAGGAAATCTCCATCTACAGAACTGCCGATGGTAATGCACTGCTCAAGTTGATGCTGACTTATAGGCGATTCATCCGTATGTATCCAAAAATCATATTCAACAAAAGGCTTCAACACTTCCGGGTCCGGTCTTTGCACATTCATCCAGCCCGTGTATGTGCCTTCCCCATATTGTTCAATCCAGTTACAGTATGACAAAGGTAGTGAGATGGCATGCTGTTGTTCAAAGTGATCCAGTTCCTCTGCTGGAACCGGCTTAAGTGCACGGGATACGATATACATTGTTTTGGCATCTCCCATCTCAATTTGGTTCATTCGTTACATATCTAAGCCAGTTCTTCCTGTACAATGTCAGTCCAGACCCCTTTACGATTCAGAATACGAATGGCAAAGGCATCATATCCATCACGTTTGACCTGAGCAAAATGCATGCGCTCTCCCGTAATCAGTTCATATGCACCATTTTCATCTACATCTTCGCCGAACTCTTCATCCCAAGGCACATTGTAGTAGGCCGTCAATTCCACTTCAAAGATGTCCTCTCCTTCAACATCCAGATAAGGGCGAAGAGGTCTGTCACGTAGTGTTTCTTCCGAATAGTTCTCACATAACATGGCATCATATCCGTGCTTGGCGGCATCAATGAGCAGGTAACGTTCGCCTGTGACGGTATGCTCCGCATATACAAGAAGCGGTGTCGAATCATGCCAGGTAATCAGATCATCTTCCGTCAAGTCACCATAATAAAAAATATGGAATTTATCATGACCATCACTCGTTAGAAGCTTGCCTTTCCACTCCACTTCCTCGGACTTAACGTCCTCTTCTTTTCTTGTCAAACCTTCCAGATATACAGGTCCGTGTTGTACACCATACTCATTCATCATCTCGCCTCCGATTTGTTCATTCGAATAGTAACTACTTTGTGCTCCTCATCCACCGTCAGTTTCACATCGATGTTTAGCTTGTCACGGAATAGCGCCGTAATATTGATATAAGGATCGCGAGCAGCTTCGCTGCCACTCCCACTGGTACGGCTCATTCCCTGATGAATTATGGACTTCACCAATTCGTTATCCGCTTTGCCAGTATTATCGTAGGTATAGACGATCTGCCCATCCTGATCATACAGATTTAAGACCGTTGAGAAGTCATTGGCATTCTCGTACTTTCTCTCGGTCTGCACGTAGTTATGGTCCGTATGTTCATAGTTCACAGTACCATCCAGATATGGATTGTCCCCACCGGGCTTCACTTCATACTCCCGATAGGCCAGATTAAACAGGTATTGGATATGACTCATATCAATCCGGTAATAAAACTGACGGTTATCCTCTTGTTTATCCATCGCTGCAAAACTGTTAATCAGCGGCCAGGCTGCATAGGACTTGCCATTCACATCAACCGCGAGAGCATAGTCAGATAAAACTGTCTGTTTTTGAAATACACCATAAGTCTGTAAAATAAAATAAGCTGGAATCATCAACATACCCAGAATGATTGCAAAAATAGTTAATTTCAATCGTAGTTTCATGTTTTACTCTCCCTTGCAGCGTTAACGCTTCATCTTCGCTTTCAGTCTCATCCAGTCTTATGCTGAAGCTTCGACAGTGTACGAACAACCACATCCCTGTTCTTCGCATCCTTAATATAAGCTGGGATACTGTGTGAAGCTGTTTTTAAAGGCATATTTCCAGGTTTTTCACGCAGATCTGCGGAAATATATGCGATGAGATAATTTAAGTGCTCCCGATTCACTGCCCATATTATTTTTCCTCTGAACTCATCCAGGAAGTATAACTCCAACCCGAATACAGGATCTTTCCCTGCACGAATCTCGGAAAAACACCTGCCGTACATCGGCTTCGCATGTAATTCAACCTGATTAACAGAACCACAATGTGGACATTCCACATGCGATGATCGGTGGGACGTCTTCTTCTCGTCTGTGACCTCCACGTTAAACCAACGTTCACATACAGCACAATTCCCCTTGGCTCTATATTGATACACTGGTTCTTCAAGAGCTTGAGCGTAGCATTCAAAACACTTCCATCCCAGTTGATTGTTCCGTTGTTCTATAGATGCGTGCCCACCGCATTGGGGACATTTCACATCAACCTGCTCGCCCCGACGAAGTACCGCATAGAAACTGTACTTATACGCACCTTCATCTTCGAAACGTTTCATTCCGTATCCACCCTTCCTTCTGTAACTAAGATATACACAGCATGAAAATACGTAACATTTACCAATCCATCTCTCTAAAATTATATGTAACTCCGTTCCTCAGCACAAGAATGGAAGCCAGATTGTTGAAAATGGCTCTAATAAGACATACCCAAGTGTGTGCCCCGTCACACCAGCTCCTGCCTCAATAACGTAATCTATAACTAAATAAATACTGGATTGAAAGTATACCTGCTTTTTATATTGTGAAAAACATCACTTAGCAAAGGTTGTGCACCTATGTTTTCCTTCATTAATGTATATAAATGGTCACTCCTATTCGCCATATTCACTGCAACTCTCTCTCACTGTAGTTCCACCGATACGATTAAACCTGTTCACAACGATGAAGTCTCCTCCTCTGCGGCCAGTCAACCCCCGGTGGACCCAATCATTCGTAGAGAAGGAACTACGATATATATTGAAATGACGGCTCAGGTTACAGACATCGAAATCTCCGAGGGTGTGATCTACAACGCCTGGACATTTAATGGTACTGTTCCGGGACCCGTCCTGCGAGTGACCGAGGGGGATACCTTGGTGTTCACACTAAAAAATAAAGATTCCAGCTTGCCTCACTCCATGGATTTTCACGCGGTACATGCCGCTCCCAGCAGCAAATTTATAGATGTTATGCCAGGTGAGAAAGGAACGTTCACCTATCCAACCTCCTCGCCCGGTGTATTCATGTATCACTGTGGAACCAAACCAGTGCTGGCCCATATTGCGAACGGCATGTATGGCATGATTATTGTGGAGCCAAAGGCTGGATACCCTTCCGATCACTTGGTTGATCGTGAGTATACCCTGGTTCAAAGTGAATGGTATAAAGAGCATGATTACGAAGCTTTTTTGAACGAAGAACCTGAATATGTCGTATTTAACGGCAATGATTATGGATTGACCAAGCATCCCCTGCTAGCCAAAGTTGGCGATACCGTGCGGATCTATGTCAGCAATGCCGGGCCCAATGAAGTCTCATCCTTCCACGTTGTAGGTACAATTATGGACCGTGTATATACCGATGGGAATCCACGCAATATCCAGTATGGAATACAGACGGTTATGCTTCCTGCAAGTGGTGGAGCTGTCGTGGAGTTTACCGTGACCGAAGAAGGCGATTATGCGATCGTAACCCACCAGTTCAATCATGTAGCAAAAGGAGCTGCTGCTGTTCTGCGTGTGACCAAGGATGGTAAAGATCATGGTGGATTCGCCATGTCTCACTAAAGACATAACAATAGGTAATGGCTGTACCCATCCTGAACATTTCGAGGTGATTATATGATGATCTGTGCGCACGAAGCGAAGGATACCTGTTTCTCCAAAGTATCTCTGTTCCAGCATCTGGATGAATCCGAAGCTGCATTGCTGAGCTCCCTTCTGCATACCCGCCGATATAACAAAGGTGAGATGGTTGTCCAGGAGGGCGAACGCTCAGATACGCTTTATGTGATTCATCAGGGATGTGTGAAGTTATCCAAATATAATGAAAATGGCAAAGAACATATTATCCGGTTTCTGTTTCCTGGAGATTTCTTCGGACAAGATTCCCTGTTACACCAAAAACCACATGCCGCGAACGCCGAAGTTCTGGAGCCTTCAGCCATCTGCTCCATCGGCAAGCATGATTTTGACCGGTTACTTGAACATGATCCAAAGCTTGCTTATCATTTCCTGCTTGCCATTTCCAACCTTCTGCGTGAAACCGATGAATGGAACTGCTCGCTTAGTGCCATGACAACGGAACAAAAGATTGCCAAGCTGCTTCTGTTCTTCCACAACCGAAATCATGCAAGACATGAGATCCGTTTGCCTGTCTTCAAAAAAGACATGGCACTATTACTTGGTATCACACCAGAGACGCTTAGTCGTAAACTCGCCATGATGCAAGCGCAGGGGCTTCTTCAGGTTACAGGGAACTGTATTCTTATTCTTCAATTGGAACAGCTCAGGGAAAGAATTGAACCGCCAGCGTTAAGCCAATGAACGTGGTAAGCAAGCTTGCAGGTACGAGCAGTCTGTTTATGCCAAAAAGAGTATCCGAACAGAGAGCTTCTGTTCGGATACTCTTTCGTATGGTCCTGTCATTCAGATATCCAACAACAGCGACACAAGCAGTCCCATGGATGCAATCAATCCCACTACAGGCCCGCCCTCTTCAAAGGCTTCCGGCATCATTGTTGAGCAGATCATGGCAATAATTCCGCCACCTGCAAATGCACCAATCGCTGCACCCATCTCTTTGGGAAGCTGCTCCAGAAACAGATAGCCCCCCAGTGCCGCAAGAGCAGAGATCAACAGGACACTCAGCCACATCAGCATGATTTTACCGCGACTGTACTTGCCCTGTAGCCCAACCGTACTGGACAGACCTTCAGGGATGTTGCTGACAAAGATCGATACCACCAGGACTACACTGACACCGTTGCCAGCTAGCAAGCTGGCTCCAAGCATGATGGATTCCGGGATCGCATCCATTACCGTTCCTGCAAAGATGCCCAGGCCGCTTTGATTGGAGTCTCCCGACTTTGCCGAACGTTTACGCCCTGCCCCTCCCTTTGCAGAAACGAGCAGGTCAAACAGCGTATACACAACAGCCCCCGCTGTAAATCCAATGGCTGTGGGTATAATACCTCCATCATTCAGCGCATCTCCGAGAAGTTCAAAGGTTGCTGCACCAATTAATGTTCCTGTTCCAAATGCCATGATCCAGCCAATGATTCGTTTGGGAATCTTCACAAACAATGCTGCGAGTGCGCCAATGACTACCGCTGAGGCAGAGATGCCGCCCCACATGAATGCAGTCCACATCCGGGTCGACCCCTCTCTTGTTCAATCATATTCTAGCTTCTATCATTCCATTAACCCTGGTTGAACAATCAAAAACAGTGATGTGGCTTTACGGTGATCTATATCACCTGATGTGTTTAAAAATCACGCTATGATAAAATGATGTCGTAGTTCAGAAATATGAGCACAGATAGGAGAGATTCTCATGAGTAGGGTAAACAAAGATACCACAGCGGAGTTTCTGCAACAGTTCCCCATCTTCCAGGATCTTAGCCCCGAGGAATTAAAGCAAGTCGAAGACATCGCCATTTCCAGAAGCATTCAGAAGAAATCGGTTATTTTCAGCGAAGGAAGCGAAAAAGAAGCTGTTTTTTTCATACGTACCGGCATTGTAAAGGCCTACAAAACCGATGAGAACGGGCATGAACAGATCGTCTCTTTCCTCAAAACAGGAGATATGTTCCCACACACCGGTTTTTTTAACGCGCACCCCTACCCGGCTACTGCGGAAGCAATTACCCCTACCGAGCTACTGGCCATACCTGTGCGGCTTTTCGAACGATTAATGTTGAGTACACCCTCCATTGCGATTAAAATTATGCGTGTGCTCGGTGATAAAATACGAGAATTGCAGGATAAGTTGCAGGTGCTCTCTGGTCAGGATGTGCGCAATCGTGTGCTTTCCTTCCTTCTTATGCTCGCAGAGCAGCACGGACACAAACATGAAGGACATATTGTCATCAATCTGCCCATGACACATCAGGAGTTTGCCAATTCCATTGGTACAACCAGGGAAACAGCAAATCGGCTTTTGAACCAGCTTACAAAAGAGAATCTGCTCGAAGTGGATCGCAACCGGATTATCATTCATGATTTGCAAGCTTTGAAGCAGCAAAGGGATACTTGATCTCCCTGCACCCAGGCTACTTTGTTTTTGGCCCACACTCTAACAATAAAACTGTGTTTGCACAAAACGACCTTAGCGCCCGTAACCCACGTTAAGGTCTCTTTGCGTATGCAGAATCCCGTCATATAAGGCGAGACAATGACATTGCAAATATGTGAGCAGGCTCACACAGATCCCTCTTCACATTTCCTATAATCAAATTGCAACACCACACTATCCCTAATTGGAGGAATGACACATGAACACATACACAGCAACCATTAATGCCACGGAGTATGCACCGCATTTGAAACATAAAGTGATTTTCGAAACGTTTGATCAGTTGCGACCACAGGAATCCATGCTGCTCATTAACGATCACGATCCAAAGCCACTTCGATTCCAGTTCCAGTCCACACATCCGGATGGTTTCAACTGGGAATATATTGAGCAGGGCCCTACAACCTTCCAGGTCAAAATCAGCAAACTATAGATTGGAGCTGAACCGCGATGGCGCACGTTGAAATCATTGATGATACTACACTTCGCATCACGCTACGGCTGGAAGATGCCATAACCATGGTGAAGATGGCACAGCGTGAACAGGCCGAATATGCGCAAGAGATTATTACCATTTACGAAAAAATGCCGGTGTTCGAATATACTCATTTCTGTTTTTACGCCTATGACAGTGCAAGACTATTTGAACAGATGCTCAGCATAGACCCCAAATCTTATCTGTCCTTCTCCCTCAGTGCGCCGGATTCATTCTTCTATGCACTGTACGGTGGGATGGCCGGCCTGTATGAATCATCTCTACAGTTAGTACAGCAGACGGCTGGAACTGGAGCAGGATTGGATGTGAACGCACATGTATCCATCTGATGTTCATGTTGTTGAATTGGATGTGCGTCCTCATCTGAGTAACAAGGTGGAGCCGTTTCAGCTGATTATGGACACGGTCAAAGGCCTTCAGCGTGACGATGTGTTTGTACTACACGCTCCATTCAAGCCAACACCTCTGCTCGGTATTCTCAAGCTGAAAGGATACTCCAGCACATCGGAACGAAAGGCTTCAGATCACTGGGTCACCACGTTTGTGCACAAAAAAAATAAAACCGGTGCAAAGGCAATTTCTGCAATGGTTTTATCTGGATCAGAAGTTAATTTAGAACCTGATTCAGATGAAGAATCAGCTTCATGCCATGGACATCCAGAGGAGCAACCTGCTGCATTTAAAAACCTAGAATCTCTACAGGCTCCCACCATTATACTGGACAATCGCGGATTGGAACCGCCACAACCCATGGTGAGAACACTCGCAGCTCTGGATCGTTGCAAGTCTGGGGAAGTCGTGCTGATCCACAATGACCGTGTACCTGTATTCCTGATTGAAGAGTTGAATAATCTCGGTTGCACCTACACGGTTGAAGATCAAACCGATGGCACAGCCAAAGTGAGAATTGAAAAAGGGTAAGGAGGCGAAAGCCATGTCCAGGTTGCCGTTTCTTTTTATCATCACGGGCATCTTTGGATTTGTAATGTATCATGTCTTCTCCCTGCTCTCGCTGACAGGCTGGCTTGGTGATGAACTCAGAGGACCCGAAGGCTGGTTTCATGCTCATTTGTTTGTGCTTGGATGGGCAACGATGCTGGCTATGGGTGCGATATATCAGTTGATACATGTTATTTTGCAATCCAATATCTATGGTCTGTTTCTCGGTTATTGTCATTATTTCTTGTTCAGTATCGGTATCTTGGGCATGTTATATGGCTTCATTCATGCTGATGTCATCTGGATTGCCGGTTCTGCTGCACTCGCGCTCTCTGGCATTCTGTTGTTCGGATGGAATATGGCTATTACCCTCTTCCGAGCTTCACAATGGAATCCGGTAACGATCAGCGCAGCTTGTTCCTGTCTTTATCTGGTTCTTACCGGGTTGTCCGGTATGCTGATGGGTCTGAATTTTGCCTTTGGTGATTGGAATGGCTTGCATGAACGCTTGTTCGGCGCACACATCTGGATGGGTACACTCGGTTGGTTTGGCATGTTAATTACCGGTTTCAGTTACAAAATGCTGCCCATGTTCTACCTGTCCCACAATTATTCCATTCGATTACAGAAAGTGGTCCTGGTTCTGTGGAACGCAGCCGTAATCACAGGCGTTGTTGCATTTCTCACTGGGCTCAAGGGAGGTTGGCTCTGGTTCGCGCTACTTCTCCTTACCGCAGCCTTACTCGTCTATGTGTATCACTTGGAGCAAATTCAGGAGAAACGACACAAAAGCAACCCAGGTCCAGGCATTCGCTGGTCTGTGTATGTAAGCCGTGCATTTGCCGCATATACTGTCGCCCTACTGATCTATTCCGCACAAGGGACTGAACTGCTGCTCCATCCACGTGTTGTTCTGTTGTCTGGATGGATATATCTCGGGGGCTGGGTGTCTCTCACCATACTTGGCTATGCCTCCAAAATCGTGCCTTTTCTGTGGTGGACCCACAAATATGGCAAGCAGGCAGGCAGACCCGGAACACCGCTGATGGCAGGTATGCTGAGTGAACGGTATGTCAATTGGGGGATGCTCGCCATGGTGGCTGGAAGCCTGCTGCTTGTCAGTGGAATTATGATTAATCTGGCGGAGGTCATGATGGTTGGTGGAACGATTTTGTCTCTTGTCTCCATCGTTTATATCGCAAATATTGCTTTGGTATTCAGACGTTAAAATTATGAAATCGATCGGAGCGTGGAAAAGGTGGAACAAACGACGCATTTACTCGAATGTCTCAAGGAAGTGTATGACCCTGAATTAGGTGTCAATATCGTTGACTTGGGTCTGGTGTATGAAGTAAGAGAAGAACCTGAACGAGTACATGTGCGGATGACACTGACTACACCAGGTTGTCCGCTGCACGATACCATCGTTGGTGCGGTGAAGTGGGTTTTGCAGGAAAATACGGGCAAGACTGATATTGATGTTCAAGTCGTGTGGGAGCCACAGTGGTCTCCACAGCGGATGTCGAATGAAGCCAAGGAAATGCTAGGATACTTCTAGGCCGAATGACTATAGACCGGATGAATGAACAAGTTGCTGACGGAATATGAAAAAGCATACCTGATATCTGATGTTCTCTCAGACCCAGGTATGCTTTTTGTTTTGCGAAGGATTGACTTGCACTGGATCGTCTCCTACGAAATGGCCTTGTCGGACACATGCAGTGATTTTTGGATAAAAAAATAAATAAGGAAACTCCAGAATAGAGTTCCCCCTTATATTCGTGCCGATCAGTGAATCATTGTATCTATTCCATGATTTTGGATCTTAGATGTCCTTTGCATACGATGCTGCTGGCACTTTATTTAACACCACGAACAAACGAACTTCCTGTTCTCCTGTATTACGGAATGCGAACTCTACCTCGCCGCCGCAATGGATTACATCCTCTTGATTCACCACTTGTTCTTCACCATCCAGAATAAGTGTGCCTGTGCCTTCGACCACCAGCAGAATAACGTCTGTGCCCGGATGTTGATGGACGGGAAGCTCTTGTCCTGGCAGAAAATGAAGGACAAAGGTCACTCCCCCACCCTGTTGGAATAATACCCGTTTCGTAAAACGATCCTCGCTGAATGTTTTGACTTCTTGCAATGACGTAATACTCATGATTAATCTTCCTCCTCGATAATATAATCTGTGAATACATTCATCTTATCGCAAGAAAGCCCGCATTTCCTTGATCTGAATCAAGGAATGCAGGCAATGAACAGATCATGGTCGATCCTTACGACCCTTTGTTTTTAAGATGGTTACACCATCATTTTGCGCAGAGAAGCGATATATCTCGAACGTATAACGATGAAATAAAACGTCTGTGCAAGTACAAAGGCACCAAATACAGTCAACACCGGCATCGTATAATTGGTAATACCGAATTCAGTAAGAAATGGCTTAACCACGACCAACGTTTCAATGATAGCTACCCCGATCGGTAAAAAGAACAGAATAGCAATCTGAACGGTGGATGATCGTTTCATCTCCTGGAAACTGAGACCCATTTTCGAAAGAGAATGCACCATCTTTCCATCCGCTTCAAGATCGGTATGCAGTCTGAAATACAGAAAGCTTGCGGAAGAGATGGAGAAGATCAATCCGATAAATATGCCCAAGAAGGTAAATAGTGCTGTCCCCTGTCTGAATCTTTCAAAATCACCGTACCGTGTACTCAGATATCCGGAGTAATTCTCATCCGAAGCATTATCGCTTCGAATGGTATCTGCGGACGAAAGTAACTGATCGCTAACCATGGCTTCCGAGGAGTGCCGGTCAGGTACTGCATGACCCCAGGCAGGAATCTGATACAGAACTTTGCCAGATAACCTATTTTCATGGACCTGTTGTGTAATCTCTTCAAACTTCTCATCCGGGAGGACAACTACACCTGTTGAATAGATTAAGGTTGCAAACCTTGGCTCCACATCTGTAGCTGTAACTCTTGCTTGCATTGGGCCAGCTTCTAGATTCAAGGTCAATGTGTCTCCTTCCGAAAAATTGCGAAACCTGTTGCGATCGATCTGAGCCTGATCCTTCTCATTCCGGGAATCTACGAACAATGCTGAATTTGAATCCAATTGGAATGTCTCTTTTCCTAGAATTGTATTGAATCGGTTGTAGTGACTAAGTGGCATAACCGAGACAGCACTCTGATCCGCATCCGACCAGAAGTACTCCAGATACATTTGCTGATAATCCAAGCCTGCGGCTTCAAGTGCTGAATTAATAGCGCTCATATTCATTTGATCCGTAGGTGTGTACACATTGTACTGGATTGCAAAATCGTTATTGGTAAATTGCTCCCGGTTCTCTTGATCCAGTGACAAAATCACAACTGCACTCATCGAAGCAATCGCAATGACCACGGTCACCATAAAGAGCATGCGAGCATTATCCTTCATTTTGTAACTCATCTCTGAGATCCATAACAGACGAGTACCATGCCATACCGTTTTACGATTACGCTTTAATACCCGTATAATGAGCACGGAAAGTTGTGAGTAGAAAAAATACGTCCCCGCGATGCCTGTTACTGCTGCGAGTAAGATCGTACCGCCGCTCAATTTACTGCGGAGTACTACAAATCCGATTGTAAGTAATGTCAGGCCCAGAAGTGAGAAAAACCACGAAGCTTTGGGTTCTTTTTTAGGTTTGCTGGTCCCTGTCAAAAGCTCTAACGTCCGTTTGTTTCCGATAAATATCAATGTGAAAAGTGAAATGCAGAAAAATAATAACAGAAATGCCCCGATCGTAATCAGAATCGCTTTCACCGGAAAATAGAAGGGCAGATCATCCATCCCGATAAAACGAGTGGTTAACATCAGGAACAGCTTCGACAACAACATGCCTCCGCCGATACCCGCAATAATGGAAAGACAGCCGATCAACATATTTTCCAATATAATTAATTTCCGAATCTGTCCAGGCTCCGCACCAAGTATGGTTAGAATGCCAAACTCCTTGTTCCGTGATTTGAGAAAAGCACTGATGGAATACATGACAAAGAAAAATGCAAACACATATACAATGATCGAAGCCACCTGCATCCCCATAGCAGTTGTGTCACCCATCGGCAACTCTGTCACATACGGATGATAGATGAACACTGCATAAGCGAAGAAAATCATGACCATAAACACACTGCTTAGAAAAAAAGCAATATACGCTCGCCCATTGCGGCGAATGTTATTAAACGCGAACTGAGGAAAGCTCATGTGAATTCCCTCCCCAGAAGGATAACGTATCAATGATCCGCTGGAAGAACGTCTGCCGATTATCTCCGCGGTGTACCTCCGCTGCCAGTTTCCCGTCCTTGATGAATACGATTCGATTGCAATAACTTGCTGCAAGGGGATCGTGTGTCACCAGCATAATGGTCGTTTTCTCCTGCTGATTAATCTGTTCGAGCGACTCCATGACAGCCTGAGATGAAGTGGAATCCAATGCGCCCGTAGGTTCATCCGCCAATACAATTGAAGGCATATTGATCATGGATCTCGCAATGGCTGTGCGCTGTCGCTGACCGCCCGAGATTTCGTACACTCGTTTATCCAGAATATGATCAATCCCAAGCTTGGTTGTAATGCGTTGTAGTCTACTCTCCATCTCCTTCAGTTTGACCTTGTCCAGTGTCAATGGAAGTACAATATTCTCGGCAACCGTCAGCGTGTCCAACAGATTGAAATCCTGAAAGACAAACCCGAGTTCCCGACGCCGGAACATGGCAAGTTCTTTCTTTTTCATATCAAACGGGTTCATACCATTAATCAGCACCTTGCCTGAGCTGGGTTCATCAATGGTAGAGACCATGTTTAACAATGTGGTTTTGCCACTGCCGGACGGGCCCATAATGCCCACAAACTCACCTTGCTTGATTGTCAGATGAATATCACTAAGGGCTTGAGTCTGTACTTTGCCCTGATATACTTTGCTTAGTGCTGATACTTGTAACATTTCCATGTGTATTCCCCTCCGAATCTATTACTCTTTATATGTTAATCCTATTCTTATCCTAACTGACCTTCCGTAACGGTGCTATCGAATTACCTTAAACTTTCCTTACAGTACGTTTAAGGTTCTGTTCCCCTGCCTCCATAACTTTTGGTGTCTATATAAAAAAAACACCTCACCCACGGCTGTGGGCAAAGCGCTCTTTACTGCGGAACTTTCGTATGAACCCAGCTGAATCTAACCAATGTTCCCTTATTCAGCTCTGAAAATAACTCTACCCGGTTATCCAGGCGTGCACTAATCTCACGAACCAGATATAATCCCATTCCCGTAGATTCATGGTATTGCCTGCCACGTTCACCTGTAAAATAGGGATTGAACACACGATGAATATCCTCGGACGAGATGCCGATTCCCTCATCCTGAATATCCAGGATTGTACGCTCTTCCTGTTTATAGCCGGTAATGATCACTTTTTTGCCTGATTTGCTATCGGAATAGTTCACCGCATTGGTCAGGATCTGGGTGAACATGAACCGCAGCCACTTGGAATCACTGTAGATCTTAAGATCTTCCTCCATACGGATATCCGGCTTAATACCTCTGCGTATAAACAAACGTCGGTTCTCTGCAATGCTGCTCCGAAGTACCTCTTGCAGAGACAGCAGCTCCACACGAAAATCTCCTTCGAACTGTTCAAGCCGGGATGAATGTAAGACCATTTCAAGTCCTTTACGCATTTTATCCAGCTCATCCTGAATACTGCCAGCCGTCTCATCTTCCACGTCTTCCAAGGTCAGTTGGATAATAGACAACGGTGTCTTCATCTGATGAACCCAGCGATTCATGAATACCACCTGCTGTTCCTTGCTAGTACGTAACTGACCCATCTCGTTCTGCCGATTACGCTCCAGTTCGTGTAACAATTCCTGGATAGCCTCAGCTACAACCGAATTTCCAAGGGTCTGAAAAGACTCGTTTACCCATTTACGTGGTTGTTGAAGTAGATGATAATACGCTCGTAGCTGGAAGTAACGTACGACCAGATAGACCAGTAACACAACGGTACTAATCAGCATGCCATAGAGGATAATTTTCATCGGGCGATCTTCACCAGAGAGCCAATATACACACGGAACAAGCAGCATCTGCAGCACATAAAATCCAACTAACATCTGGTGGTCTTTCAGAAAAAGTTTCATTTCCCTTGTCCTTGTGCAGAAGCGCCCAGATCCAACACGCGATAACCTGCTCCGCGAACCGTCTCCAAAATCTCTTCTGCTCCCAGTTCCTTCAACTTCCGACGTACACGTGTAATATAGACATTCAACGTATTATCATCAATAAAATGCTGATCTTCCCACATCTGTTCTAGCAATTTTTCCCGGCTGACCACTCGACCTGCCTTCACCATCAGCGCTTGCACCAGTATCGCTTCCTTCTGAGTCAGTTCTGTAGAGCGTTCATCATATTCCAATACGAATCGCTCAGGATAGAGAATCATGGGACCGTTATTCACTTTCACTTCCTGCTGCACAGCAGCGTAAGAACCATAGGCTCTGCGCAGCTGACTGCGGACTTTAGCAAGCACAACTTCATATTGAAAAGGTTTTGTAATATAATCATCCGCTCCATGTTCCAATGCCATAATCTGATCCATGCCGCTATCCCGAGCGGATATGAATAGAATGGGACATATGGAATGTGTACGTATCTGTCTGCACCAATAGTAGCCATCAAATTGAGGCAAGTTCACATCCATCAGCACAAGATCCGGTTCCATCTTCACGAACTCATCCAATACATGACGAAAATCACCGGTGACCTGTACCTGGAATCCATTTCGGTTCAGATAAGCCGCCAGCAATCCTGCAAGCTTGGCATCATCTTCAACCAACAATATCGATTGCATCGTTAACCCTCTTCCCGTTTCCTGACGTCAATGTATCACACCTAGTTACCCATTTTAGTTGGAAACGGCTTGGAAATAAAGGGTCAGACTACGAGACGCCCCTTTCTCTCTGCCAAACCAATGATAGCCTCCACCCCTGAGTTGAACTCAAGAAAGTCCTGCTCCACCCCGTCGCTGAAAATAACTCCATCCTCCGGCATCTGGGATACAATGTGCAATGGTTGCTTCGAATGGATCTGTCCAAACACCAGGTTGGCCGCTGTCGTTCGACTTGGAAAGGGTTCTCTTACTGAAAAATACAAGTACGGCGCATCCCAGTTAAAATGATTCAGCTCCTGCCTGCTTCCATGAATGGATGAGGATGCTACAGCAACCTCATCTTCCGAATTCATGTTCTGCCACGCCGCCGATCCTACAATTCCAGTGGCCCCGGCCAGCACACTTTTGAACCAACCTGTCGATCCCATGCCTGTGGATACAATGATACCGCTGGAGGATTGTTGTTCTACGGATGTACCCAAACGCACTTCATAACGTGCCGATACATGTGTCTTCCGACCAATGAACAGATCGTTGACACCATATAGATACTGTCCATCATTGAGTTCCACTTTGGCGAGAGTGACTTCTTTCAAAGTCCGTTGCTTTCGAATGACATCAGGAACAATGAAGCTTAGATCCTCCACAGTAAAAGGTAATAACACCCCGTCCCACCGCATCGGGTCCGGGTTCACGCCAATGAGCGGCTGCTCGGTTACGTATTTGAGGGTATTGGCTACAAGCCCATCCTGTCCAACCACAACCACGATATCCTGCTCTCCAAAAATAAAGTTCGGCACATGTTCCCGATCAATGGTCTGTACACGACCCAATTGCCCCAGTTGCTGCTGCGCCTGCTGCACAGATAACCGATAACGACGGTCTTCCTCCATATAATCACTGAAGTCGGCGCCCAGACGTTCAATATAAAACTGAGCTTGCTGCACCGTATTATATCGAACTACCAACTCTTCCAGTCGGGTCCGACGCTTAACGAGAATGAGCTTGTGCTCGCTCATTCGATCGTCCGGCGCAGCCTGATGACGTACTGATTTCCCTGCTTGCTCTGTCTGCTCTCTTCTTCCTAATCTCATCGCCCTCTACCTCCCTGATCTCTGCCCGGCGCGGGAGACATCAACCCCTGCAACAAATCCGGCGAGATATTAAGCTGTCCGATCTTGCCTGCATTTTCAGCCAGCTCCTGGAATGCAAGTGCAATCAGCTTATCGGAATTCATGCCCATGTTTGCCATCGCTTGCAGTACATTTGGTTGTACATTTTGCAATGAGTTCATCACGGCAGCAATCTCATACGCTTTGGCATCTGCCTCGGCATTGTGATTGGCAATGGTCAATTCAATCAGTTGCTGCTTACGTTCCTCCATCGCTGTATTGAACTGAAGCTGCTCCTGCTCCATCTCGTTTTGTTTCTGTTTCACCGAGCGTTCTGCATGCAGTTGGGTCTCACGAATTTGCTGTTTCTTTGTCTCCACGGCAATTTCGGTGTTCAGTTCGTTCTCCTTCACTCGGCGTTCCTGTTCAATTGATGCATTGCGACGCACGTACAGCGCTTCATCAGCCTGACGCAAAATCTCTTCCCGCGCTTGTGCTTCCAATGCACGCATCGTCTCTTTATTGGGCAAAATGGCCAGGATGGATAGGCTCATCAGCTCAACGCCCAGTTTCTCCAACTCTTCACTCTGCACAACTTCGCGTTTCATGCTGCTTGCCAGCCGTTCACTGGATTGAATGGCCTCCTTCAACGGCATTTTCTCCAGATATTTCTTGGTTAGTACTTTCGCTGTGGTAATCACCCGTTGGTCCAGTTTGCCGGGATCGTCGGAAATATACCGATTCTTGCGCAAATTGTACGTGTAATTCAGGCTCTGGGTTATTTTCAAATAATCTACAATGCGATAGCTCAGTTGTCCCTGCACTGTAACAGTCTGATAGTCCGCCGTAATCTCTTCGAACATGAATGGTACATCCACCGAGGACACGGGCAGCACCACTACCGATGTGGTCGGCTCATAATAATAGAAAGACAATCCCACACCTTGACGTTGTACCTTGCCATTTTTCACTTTCATTACATATTCACTGGGTTGGAACTTCGCAAATCGGAATCCAAACATGGCTCATTCCCCATTTCTTAATATTGTCGTTTTGATATTATCGAAATGATAACAAATGAATTTGATATTGTCAATACGACATTAACAAATGATTTATATGACTATGTGGCGAAAAGCATTAAGTTCTAAACCTCTTTTTTTCGCAAAAAAACAAAGAGACCGAATCAGTTGATTCGATCTCCTTACCTGCTTTGTTATTTTCTAATACAGTCGTTCCATCAATCTGGCTACCACAACAGCCCCTTGTGCACGGTTCGCCGTTTCTTTCGGAGCAAACGTGCCATCAGGCATGCCATTCAGCAGTCCAAGTTGCTGCATCAAGTCTACAGCCTCTTTGGCGTATGGCGCGATCTCGTCGTTGTCTGCAAACACCATATTTCCTTGTACAGAATGGGTCGCATGCTCACGCTGCACAACCTGAAGAGCTCTATTCAGCATAACGGCCATATCTTCTCGTGAAATGCGTTCGTTGGCCCCGAAGCTTCCATCCGCTCGGCCTTGAATAATGTTCATTTCAATGCCAAGTCGTACTAAATCCGCATACCACTGCTCTTCCTTCACATCCGTTGGGAGCGAAATGGATGCATCGGACTGGCGTGCATCACCAATGCCTTTAATAATCATTTGCAAAAATTGTGCTCTGGTCAGTTCACCTTGCGGGGCAAAACGAGTTGCGCTCATCCCCGTAATGATTCCCTTACCGTAGAGGTTCTGCACTTCTTGGAGAGCCCAATTATAATTTTGCAAATCATGTAATGGCACTTCAACTTCTGCTATGACAAAACTGCCGGATTCCAGCGGTTTGAACGCCATCGTCTTCGTTTTGTCATCGTACTTGGAGTACGTAACAGGTGTCATCTCCCCAGTTGGAGATATGGAATGTACGATCGTAACCACATCATTCAGCTTAGGCTGCTCTACACTGGATAGAGCAACTTCAATCGCTCTGTTTGTCCATGATATTGGCTTATTGTTCATTAATAAATTCACATCAACAACCTTATGATGACCGATTGCTGCTTTTTGAGATGTGGATAGTGCATCTGTTGATCCTTTTGCCACTACAATGTCGAACGTTCCCGTAGTCTCAGCAATGGTTAGCGGCAGTGATTTTAGAGGAACACGAACGGTAGTCTGTCCTACGACTACATCCAGAGATTTTACTTCCTCGGAACGAACCCATGCTGCCAATTGACTTGCAGCCAATTGGAATGTAACTGTGTTGGCTGTATCAGGAACATCTGCAAGCAGCTTTAACGTACGATTTCCTGCATCCATGGATTGCAGTGCCTGAGTTAATTGGGATGCAGCCGGACGAATCGAATACTTGTCATCCCCGGTTGCTGTTCCTTTTATCGTGATTGAACCCTTCTCTGGTGCAGTGCCCGATCCAACGGGTGGGGTTACATCGGGATTCCCCGTCGAAGGAGCTGTGCCCGGGTTGGAAGGTTGTGAAGGTACACTTGGTTGTGATGGCTGACCAGGGCCAGGTGTACTATCTTGACGCACAAGCTTACTCATAGCATCTTGTAACGATTGATCCGCATTGCTTACATCTTGTGTTGAAGATTCAACATCCAGCATGAACGCCTTCGCTTCAGAAAGCGCCTTACTGAATACATTCCAGCTTGAAGTCGTGTACTCCGTTTGTTTTAATTTCTCAGCGTTATCTACAGAAACTTGCAGTGCAGATTTGTCCGCCGGGAACGTACCGTAGGCTTCAAATTCCATGAATCCTACCCATGTAGGACCTGCCGTAATCGTTACGCGAATATAACGTCCCTCCGTGCCTTCTGGAAGAACATGGCTAGGTGCGGTCGATACAACCACATCACTTGTGGTGTCCACTACTTTCACAAAATTTTGGTTATCATTGGACACTTCAATCTTGTATTTGATGCCGCCACTCCACATCGACATCTCGATCTTGCGAAGGTTAGCGACTTGTCCCAAATCCACTTGCCACCAGCGATCAATACTCTTATCCGTTCCCCATGAAGTGTTTGGATTGTTGTCAATCGCACCTTCAGGTGAGTTGGCTTGATTGCCTCCTGTCCCTGCACTGCTTGAAGCCGTTGCCGTTTTGCCCGTTGTGAGAGCCTCCAGAGAGACCAGATTAGTAAAGGCCTGTTTCAACGTACTCAGTGCTGAATTCACTTCAGACTGGACAACAGCTTGGTTATCTCGGACCTGAATCGCCGCCTTCAAAGATTGTTGCAATACAGACCAGCTCCGACGTGTATATGAGGATTCGTTCTGCTGCTGCATTTGTTGAATGTACTGGTGCAGTTGCGTTTTGTCGACATTGGATAGACCTTGAATGGCATCATGCAAACGTTTAACCGCTGTATTTGCATCCGTCTGTGTTGCTCTTGGATCATTCAAGACCTGATCAGCGCCTTCCAGTGCTTTGGTCAATACCGCCCAAGTGGCCGCAGACCAGTCAGCCTGCTGATACGTACGCCCTTCTGCTAATTTGGCTCGAAGCTCGTCAAGCTGCGGAGGGATAACCTGCATTTGCTGCATCACATGTTCTAATGCCGTTGTCGCTGCATCTGTATCTGCTTGAGTCACGCCACCCGGCGTGTATGCCTGTTGGTATATTGCATTCGCTGAGGAGATTGCCGGAGCCAGAGTACCCCAGCTTTCAGGAATAAAATCAGTCTCGACTAATGATTCGGCTCGTGCAAGCGCCGCAGCCAGTTGTTGGCGGTCTGCCGGCAGAAGATTTAATCCGCGCTTGTACACATCAAGGGACCATAATGCTCTGCCTTCATACGAATGGCCGCCGTTAGCCGGAAATTCATCGTAGTCAAACATCGCTTGGTTCTCCCATGCATTCCCTTCAGATGCAATCCAGCCTACACCGGCCGGAATCCATGCTGGCTCCCAGTAGAAGAAACCTGCACCATGATTATTCGGCACATTTGCAATCATGTCCATAATGCCGGCGATGGCATCATATTGACCTTGAACGGTTGCGGGGAAGTCTGCTCCCCCTACATGAAGCGCTTCGTCCGACCCGATGATGTTTCCATGCGCGTCCCCGTTTTTGTAGGAAAACGGATAGGACGTCTCGGCGATAATGACATCTTTGCCAAACTCGGCTGACACTTCATTCATCGTATTCTGTACATCCGCAAACGTCCCATGCCAGAATGGGTAATATGACAGTCCGATAATGTCATAGTCCAGTCCGCCTTTACTTAACTCTCCAAAGTACCATTTGAACATATCCGCCTTGCCGCCTTCAGCCAGATGGATCATGATCTTCACCTTATCCGCGTTATTGGTGATCTCTCCTTCTACTGCACGTACAGCATCAATTCCACTTTTCAGCAATGCAACATTTTTCTCGAAATCGACGTCACTGCTCAAGCCGTTCAGAACACCACTGTTGATCTCATTACCGATCTGCACCATATCTGGCATGGCGCCCTTTGCTTTCATCTCTCCCACAACTTCAACCGTATAATCGTATACGGCTTGCTTCAACTCTTCGTGGGAAAGACCTTCCCAAGCTTTGGGACGAAGCTGCTGACCCGGGTGCGCCCACTCATCCGAATAGTGGAAGTCCAACAGGATTTTCATACCTTTTTCCTTCACCCGCGTAGCCAAACGAATGACATCTTCCTTATCGTTGTAGCCCCCTGATTTCTGTGGATCATTCCACAGACGAAGACGCACGTAATTGACACCGCGATCCTTGAGAATATCGAGCAAATCACGCTCCGTACCGTTGCTGTCAACGTATTTGCCACCTTTGTCCTCAATGGCAGTCAATGTGGAAATATCGACACCTCTAACATAGTCTTCACGATATCCCTCAACGATCACCTTAGCTTTAAGCTGAGGCTCTGGAGGCGCACCATATACAGTCCCTGTTACCGTAAAATCGCCTGCAGAGGCGTACTCCATAGGGTCGATATGGTCCCAAGTCACAGGTACCATCCCCGATTTTCCATTCTGGAACTGTGCTTTTACCTCGTTGGGCAGAATTGGCGCACTTCTGGTCACCGTTCTCACTTCGATCTCATCATATCCTTTAATATTGGCCGGTTCAGTGCCATCTGCTTCTCCCCACACCTTGAACTCCAATATTTCCGGCCAGACTCCCTCACCCTTGTAAAAAGATATATTCAGTCTGATGTATCGTACATCATTCTGCTGAAAGGTCAGATCGGCGATCTGTTTGGGATCGGCATTTTCACTTTGATCAGCAACGTTGGTCCATGCTTGCTGGTCAGCAGATGTTTCTACCATATATTTCACAACCGTGTTTTCTCTCCACGTGATTTCCGCTCCGGACAGATTGTAGTCTTCACCCAGATCAATCATGACCCACTGAGGTTGTTCTGTTGTCACTCCAGCCGTAGCTGCCCAATGCGTGTCACTTTTACCATCAACCAAATGGTCTTTCTTGCTTCCCCACTCCAAATATTCTGTGCTTACCGTAACTGCCTTGTTAAGTGCCACGTTCACTTTCGCATCTTCCGCAGCCGCTGGACGAACCATCAGTCCCAGATCACAGAACAGCATCAGTAAGACCAGACAACCACTTATGTACCTTTTATTCACTCTTGATCTCCCCCTTTTTGTGTTTGATTGTGCATGGATCAATGAATGTGATCAATCCTCCTCATTGTAAGCGCTTAATAGTGGTGGGTAACACGGCATTTTCCAAAGGAAACAGCAGTTATTTTAACAATATGATCCTGTAAAAGTTACATTTGAGCTATAAGAATCACACTTTTTGTAAGAAACAAAAAAATCTGTCCGTACACCGGAATGCGGATGCAGAACAGATTTTTAGGTATATGATCGTTGCTATACTTATTTGGAGAGTTTTAATTCAAGCTGTACCTGAATATCATTTTCTGTCGAAAGCACAACCGAGTGCGGATTTTCCATTCCGAAATCTTCGAAGGTTACCATCGATGTCGCTGACAACAAAACTTCGTTATTCTCATAAGCCGCTTTTGCATCAAAAGTGACTTCTTTTTCAATACCTCTAACGGTTAAAGTACCCTTCATCTTGATATCAACCGTTTGACCGACAGGCCATTCTGCAGGTACCCCTTCAAATGAAGTCGCTGTAAATGTTGCTTGCGGATATGTAGCAATGTCGAAGAAATCCGCTTGCTTCACGTGACCATCACGCTGTCCATTCCCGGAATCAATTCCATCCATCTCGATCTGTCCTTCTGCTTTCATCTGAGCAGCATCGTCTACATTAATAGTCCAATTGCCTGTTATCTGCTCGTCCACAAAGTTAACGGTCTCCTGCGAAGTAGTTACAGAGAAGTATACTTTGGAACCTTCACTAATGCTCCAGTCTCCGTTCAATTGCTCTGCTCCCGCAGTTTCATTGGCTACAGCCGTTCCTGTGCTGTCTACCGTAGTTGTGGAAGTCGCTGTGCTCGCAGGAATCACCTGCTCAATCTCCACGTTGTTCCCCAAATAGCTATTGCTGAGATAGTATCCACCGCCACCGATTACGACAACAGCCGCTACACCTGTTATGAGCCATGCTTTTGCTTTCTTGTTCATCTCTATTTCCTCCAGTACATCATTGTTTAAGTTGGTTGTTGAATGGATCATATCAATTGAATGTGTCAGGAAGAAGTCAAGAAAAGACACAGCCCATATTTTTTCGAATCCGTAATACAGGATTGGCTTTACGCTCTGGCTCATGTAAAATCAGTACAAGTTTATGAAATGAAAGGAGAACGCTTTTCTTGAAATCCATACTTATCGTCGAGGATGAACAAGCTATTGCACGAGTACTGGCTGCTTATCTGAGAAAAGCAGAATTCGAAGTTCATCATGCAGCAGATGGACCGACTGCACTTAGCCTTTTTGATACCGTAACGCCTTCCCTTGTATTACTTGATGTGATGCTGCCAGGAATGGATGGATGGGATCTGCTGCGGATTATTCGTGAAAAAAGTGCTTGTCCCGTGATCATGCTAACCGCACTGGATGACATTTCAGACCGTCTTAACGGATTGAATGCCGGTGCTGACGATTATATGAGCAAACCTTTTGTACCGGAAGAAGTGGTCGCCAGAGTTAATGCGGTGTTGCGCCGTAATCCACATTGGACCTCAGGCGGCGAAGAGAAACGTTCCTTTGGAAATCTCGTCATTGATCTTGCTGCCAAGCAGGTGCTGCTGAACGGTGCAGAAGTTGCACTCACACCTCGTGACCTCTCATTACTGTTCTTCCTGTCCGATTATCCGAATCGTACGTTTACCAGGGATCACCTTATTGAACAGGTATGGGGGATGGACTATGATGGCAGTGACCGTGCTGTGGATCTATCGATTAAACGACTACGTCAAGCCCTCTCCCACTGGTCGCCAGAGACAGGAGAAATTCGGACGTTGCGAGGAATGGGGTATCAATTTTGGATCGCCAACTGAAGCAGAAGAAACCGAAACGAACGATATCCATTCTGTCACACTGGACACTGCGATATTTTCTGATTTTATGTATTGGTTTCACAATTATTGTGGCTGGGGCACTCTACTGGATTCGAACAACTTCCATTGAGAAAAGCCTCAAAACTGCAGAACTGCTGGGTCTGGAGATCGCAGATCATGTGACCAGTGAAAATAATATGCTACGGGTTCCACCCGATCTGGACAGACTGGTAACCAAGCGAGAGAAACTATTTAATACAGATCATTATTTTTGTGTGATGATCTTGGACAACAACAATCAATTGATTTTTTCCCAGCCTAAAATGGAGCAAAAAGATGTACAATATCGACTGTCAGACGACTATCTTGAACCGCGAAACAACAAATATGCAGGTGTAACGGTCAACATATCCGAGGGCGATCAAACCTTGGGTAAAGTGTGGGTCATGCAGTCCAAACAATCCATTACATTTGGTCCAGAGACCATATGGCTCGTGGCTCTAATCCTCGGAGGACTAATCCTCTGTGGATGGTTCACAATCTATCTCCTGTCCAATAAGTTATCCAGACCTATTCGTCAGGTAGCCTATGCAGCTGAACAGATTCGAGGTGGCAATTATGATGTGAGTCTTGACTTGAATACACGAGAGCGTGAGATCAATGAACTTGTTAATTCATTCCGCGATATGGCCTCTCGTCTCCAACAACTTGAAGAATGGCGCACACTTTCGCTGGCAGGGGTAAGTCATGAACTCAAGACACCGGTAACTTCCATCAAGGGGCTCGTAATGGCAGTACGTGACGATGTTGTAAGTCCACAGGAAGGAAAAGAATTTTTGGATATCGCTTTAAAGGAATCTGAACGCATGGAGCGTATGGTCGCAGATTTGCTGGATTATAACGCCATGGCAGCAGGAAGTGTTACGGTTCGCAAGGAACGGACGGATCTGAAGCTGTTGGTTGGTGAGATCATCTATCAGTGGAAGATTGCGTATGAGGATAAAATGCCAGAGGTTCAGCTGCACACCCCTCCAGTCAACTTCTTTACCATGGGGGATGCTCTCCGCATTCAGCAGATCATTGTTAATTTGCTCAATAATGCACTTCATGCCACAGCTCCTGAACAAAAGGCTGTCTTCGATATTTATCTACGCGCAGAAGAACAGATGTTATACGTTGATGTCAAGGACAACGGCACAGGCATCGCGTCCGAAGATCAACCCAAGATCTTCGAACGCTTCTATCGTGGAGAGCTCAAGAAACGTCGTAACCGCGGCCTGGGTCTAGGCTTAACATATAGCCGGTTACTCGCTCAGGAACAAGGCGGTGAACTGACACTTCTCTCCAGTAGTCCGGAAGGCAGCACGTTCAGATTGAGCCTGCCACGCTGGACTGCAAGTCAAGAAGCCGTGAATACGGAAAAAGCATACGGAGCAGCCGTTAAAGTGTAACGCAGCATGCTAACACTACAAATAGCCCAGGATTCCACTCAGGAGACTGGGCTATTTGAGCGTTTTTACAGTCAACACTCTAATACACGTGGCCTATATTCATCGTAAGCATCCGAGATCAGTTGCTTATGAAGTGTACTGCTGGCAATGATCGCTTTCCGTTTTGCTTTCAAAACGATCTGCTCTATATCCGCATAGCTGCACCCCGCCAAGTGTTCACATATGTAATCTTCCAGCCGGGTCTCCTGTTCAAATGCCCCCACCAACTTGCTGATATACAATCTGCGACTTGAATCATCAGGCATACCATAGGTCATCTTCGTATCAAAACGCCGCCATATGGCATGATCCAGTTGGGTTTCCAGGTTCGTTGCAGCCACCAGAATACTGTCTCCATCGAATTCGTCCAGACACTGCAACAACGTATTGACGACACGAGCCATCTCTTTCACTTCATCATTGCTCTCACGCGTCCGACCTATGGCATCAAATTCATCTAGAAATAACACACAGGGATTCATTCGTGCATATTCGAATAACTTGCGTACATTACTGCCCGTCTCCCCAAGGTGGCTATGAATGATCGCATCTAATCTCACGAGTACCAGTGGCAAATCAAGCCGCTCTGCCAGATGTGATGCCGTTAATGTTTTTCCTGTACCAGGTGGCCCGAACATGACCATTTTATTGGGGATGGACACATCATGCTCTCTGAATTTCTCTTTCATGCCCAGAATGGTGATGAATTCATTAATGATACGCTCATTTTCAGCGGAAAATACAATATGCTGGGCTTTGCGCCTACACTCTTTGGGTGTGTAAAAAGCAGCCATATCGATCCCTTTTGCTCGTGGAATCCGGTTCATATGGTTCATTTTGCTCATGTAACAAATGCTCCTTCACTTATAGTTTCAGTCCGTGATTCAAGTTATATAGAATCCAATAGACTTTAATCGTAATTATTACTATTAAATAATAACATACTAATGCCTTTTTGCAAGTCTAACCAAAGCACGTCCACTATTCTGCCACAGAAGGTAGTCATTGGTTGCAAGCTTCAATAAAATTTGCTATTCTAAATATGCATCGTTGTGTATAACGCAAAAAAGCCCTCCAATTTTCGTGAGAGCAAAAATTTTCCATATTCGCAAGCGGCAACTTGCTACATCTGGATTCTTTATACCAACGAATGTAATCCAATTAAAGTGAGGTTAACAATCATGGCAAAAGACGTATTGTGTGAAGTTAATTCCTGTCGTCACTGGGCTCAAGAGAACAAATGTAATGCTTCTTCAATCTACATCGTAAGCCACAGTTCCAAAGAAGCAAGTCAGTCTGCTGAAACAGACTGTAAGACTTTTGAAGTAAAATAAGTAATCTCTTGTAATTCCCTAAAGGAGCCCTTACCGGTTCCTTTTTTCTTTGTCTATTGTAACAAGAATGATAATTATTATCAAGCCCTAATCTGTAAAAATCCTTCTCACCTCTTAAATGCACATTGGACAGATCACCTACGTACACTACGTAAGAAGTCAATCTGCCCATGAACGATTAGAACCAAGAGGTGAATAACAATGCCTGTTAAAAGTGGCACACAGTATCGTGAACGAATTGATGCACAATCCGTCCCTTGCTGGTACAAAGGTAACCTTATTACTGGAAAACGCTCTGAACATGTAGCATTTGCTGGTTTAATGGAGACTCAGATGTACATGTATGATCTGCAATCTGACCCTAAATTTACGGAAACGATGACGTATGCCTCTCCGGCCGATGGAAAACCTGTGGGCATATCCTTCCTTCCCCCAACCAGTGCCGACGACCTCCGCAAACGACGGGAAGGGATGAATATCTGGGCAAATGTCCATCATGGCTTTCTTGGACGCTCACCCGATTACATGAATACAGCCATCATGTCCTTTTACACAGGTGCCGATCTTCTGAACGAATTGTCTCCCCAATATGCAGAAAATCTCAAAAATTATTATGCCTACTGCCGTGATCATGATATTACGCTATCTCATGCCTTCATTCAGCCTTATGCCAGCAAAATGTCAGGGCAATTGGATGCCACTGAGGATGCTATTGCCGCAAAAGTCGTAGATCGTACCGAAGAAGGTCTCATTATTAGCGGAGCATTTATGATGGCTACACAAGCGGCCACTTCGGATGAGATTTTTGTCTATCCGTCACCTTCTCCTGCCCCATTTGATGACGAAAATCCATTTGCTTTCTCTTTTGCTGTCCCCAATGATCTTCCAGGAATCAGTCTGGTATGCAGGGATACCTATGCAGCCGAATCTCACACCAACTATCCACTGAGTTCCAGATATGAAGAAATGGACAATATCGTTATCTTTGACCGGGTACTCGTTCCACATGAACGAATATTTTTTGCAGGAAGTGAGGAGATGTCCTCACGTCTCTTCAGTGGTAGTAACTTTCATATTCACGCAGGTCATCAGGTATTGTGTCGTTATATTGCCAAGACGGAATTTGTCCTCGGTACAATTCAGCTTCTCACGGATACTCTCGATCTGAATACGGAAGCACATGTTATTGAGAAAACTGCACGTCTGTTCGCAGGTCTTGAATCATTAAAAGCATTGGCTTTGGCTGCGGAGGCAGGTGCGATACCAGATGGAAGAGGATTTGTATTACCTGCACCCAAACCATTGATGGCAGCCAATCTTCTTTTCCCGAAACTTTATCCTGAGATGATTGAAACTCTGCAACTTTTGGGTTCGAGTGGGGTAATTATGATCCCTCAGGAAGAAGAGTTTCAATCCGATATCGCCCCTTCATTGAATATCTATCTGAAAGGGAACGATATGGCTTCTTATGAACGCAACGCTCTGTTCCGTCTGATCTGGGAACTTGGGGCTGGATCGTTCGGAGGCAGACAGACTCAATTCGAACGATTCTTTTTTGGCAATGTCCTTACCGTATCCAATCGATTATACTCCGTATATAACAAAGATCAGACAAATCGTAAGCTCGTTCGTGATTTTCTAACCAATACCAGCAAATAAGAGAACCAAAGATTCATTTTATACCAGATGGTCATAGACCGTCATCAGTTCAGAGGCCGGTCTGCTTGCATCGACATCCCGCAATCCAGGCTGGTCTCCGTAACCGATATGGAATACACCTAACACCTTCTCTGCACTTGTCAAACCCATCAGATTCATAAATACAGGATGTTGTTGATAATCATTGATCTTCCAGACAGCATTCAACCCCTGTTCCGCAGCCAGAATACTGAAACGTTTGCTCCAGGCTTTAGCCGCCAGAAGATTATCCTCACGGGCATTCACAGGCGCTACCACAACCAGATGGGTAGGGATCGCTTCCGTGTACTGATATGTAGCCCACTCGCCGTAACGATCAGCCAGATGGGGTGGATAGCTCTGTCTGACCGCTTCCAAATATAGCTGTCGCCCTTCGCCTGCAAACAACATAAACCTCCAAGGTTCTGAACTCATCACATATAATGAAGGATCTGCTTCATCAAGCAACTTTCGTATAACCGATTGGGGTACTGGCAACGGACTGAATTCACAAGTTCCTGCACGTCTCTTGCTACTGCTTATATCTTGACTTAGACCAGTAGACATGGCAACTTTCCCTCCTCTATCTGCATGATATATCGTTATCCTTCAACCGCCTTCACATCAACCATGTTTTCTTCGGTTCAACGGCTTCCGTTCTCCAGCGATCTACCTCTTCGTGTATGCGCACTTTATCACGCGTTGTAAACTGTTCTGACTCCACCACTTCTGCTTGCGGCATGCTATCACGTATCAAGTGAATGTAGTCCATGGAACGAATCAGAGACTGGCGTCCAGGGATGTACCTAATTTTGCGTCCTTCCAACAAGCAGTATATCTCGATCATCCCCGGTAATTTTCCGAAAGCTTCCCAGCAGAATGCACTGACCATATGCTGAAACGCCTCAACTACGTTCGGATCATGGACAACCATATATTTCTGAATAAGCAGCGAATCCCATCCTTCTGGTTGCCAGGCCGCCTGAAATATCATCGACAAATGCATGGATAATGAAGGTAACTCCGTTCTCCACTGTTCAAATAGAATGGCTGGATGCTTCAGATCATCGTTCATTGCAATGGCGAGTGACAATTCATCCGTGATCTTGCTCTTCACATCCCAGTAATGGAGTACCGATTCGAAACCATCTGTCTTTCTGGGCCACCACTTCTCAAGTAAATACTGTACGGGTACTTCTTTGCGAACATCGGGGTCCAGGCTATAAAAGGCATTAACCGCATGGCTCACCGCATATTGTACACGGTGCCTCCATTGCAGTGGAGGACGCTGCTCAGACACGGGTTCAGGGCGGATGAACCGGTCTGGGCTGCGCAGCATTTCTTCCAATCTGTAATCTTCAAGCAAGCGGACAGGAAGGTCATTCCTTCCGACCGGCATCGCCGCCTGAATATTATGTCTTAACATGATCTTTAGGACACCTGTAATCCGGCAGCAGCAAAGCGTTTGCCAAAGTCACGGCATGAATCCTTCTCCTGCTCAAGCGGACTGTATTCTATTTTTAACATCTCTGGAGAAACCTCCGCCCCACGCTCTTGCAGCTTGGCAGCAGCGAGATCAACTGCACCACAGAACTGCTCATACGAGGTATCACCACTTCCGAACACCGCGGCTCTCTTCCCGCTCAAGTCAAGCTCATCTAGCTCTTCATAGAAATCCAGGAATTCATCTGGCAACTCCCCGTCTCCCCAAGTGTAAACGCCAATCATGAATCCGTCATAGTCCAATACATCGGATGCATTACAATCCGTTACGGATTTCAGATCTGCCTCGTGTCCTCCCTGTGTAATTCCTTCCACAATCAGTTCTGCAATTTCTTCTGTATTTCCCGTCATGCTCGCATAAGCCACTAACAATTTAGCCATCTATTTTTCCCTCACTTTAATTGGATCATGTTAATATTCTCTCCGAAGAAAGAATGAATTTGAATTAACAAAATCATATGTGATAATGATTATCATTGTCAAATTAAATTTTGATTATCTCTGTTTTTCAATATATGGCGCACATTGGATTTCAACACAGCTAAACATCCTTCACCCTTTTAAGGTCCGATGTCATACCTTCCTCCAATGATACCGTCCCCCAACTGGCGTACAAGCCCTTTTTTGTTGTACAATAGTATCCAAATGACTTTTGAAGGATGGATAAATCATTATGTACGTAGCTAAGAATTGGAAGGACTATGAAGTAATCGATACAGGAGGCGGCGAGAAACTGGAGCGTTGGGGAGATGTGATTTTACGCAGACCCGATCCACAGATTATTTGGCCCCTTGAGCAAGAAACCAATGAATGGCGTCAAGTGCATGGTCACTATCATCGCAGCTCTTCCGGTGGCGGTAACTGGGATATGAAAAAGCCCATTCCCGAGCGCTGGACGATCGGATACGAAAACCTGAAATTCCACATTAAACCTACCAGCTTCAAGCATACTGGCCTGTTCCCTGAACAAGCTGCCAACTGGAGCTGGATGATGGATAAAATCTCCAATGCAGGACGCCCTATTTCTGTCTTGAACCTGTTTGCCTATACAGGCGGTGCAACGGTAGCCGCAGCTTACGCAGGCGCTTCTGTCGTGCATGTGGATGCAGCTAAAGGCATGGTTCAATGGGCCAAGGAAAATGTTCAATTATCCGGACTGGCTGATCGCCCTGTTCGTTTTATTACAGATGATGTATTCAAATTCGTACAACGGGAGCAACGGCGTGGAAATCGTTATGACGCCATTATCATGGACCCTCCTTCTTATGGCCGTGGTCCGAATGGAGAGACATGGAAACTGGAAGAGAACCTTTATCCATTCTTGAAATCATGTATGACAATCCTGTCGGATAATCCATTATTCATGCTGGTTAACTCCTACACCACGGGTATCTCCTCCACGGTTCTGCGCAACATGTTAACCATGACAATGTCTGCTCAGTACGGTGGTGACATTACTGCAGGTGAAATCGGGCTGCCGATCACACGCAGTGGTCTTGATCTGCCTTGTGGTATTCTGGGCCGTTGGGAGTCCTAATCATGTCAGAACATCGGCATGATCATGATGCAATTCCGATTCTGTTTGAAGACAACCATCTATTAGGCATTACGAAGCCGGTCAATGTACCTACCCAGGAAGATGCATCAGGTGATCCGGATTTGCTTACATTGCTGAAACAGGATCTGAAAGAACGATATAACAAACCTGGCAATGTCTATCTCGGGTTGGTACACCGACTTGATCGTCCTGTTGGAGGGGCAATGATCTTTGCCAAGACATCCAAAGCAGCTTCGAGATTGTCCGAGACAGTGCGGGGACGTCATTTCCGTAAAATATATGCGGCAGTTGTACATGGCAAGCTGCCTGCACAACAGGGAACGTTAAAACATACGCTCCTGAAGGATGCACGCACGAATACTGTTACGGTTGTACCTAAGGGTACAGCTGGTGGGAAGGATGCCGTTCTCGATTACCGCGTTATTGGGGAGACAGACCGTTACAGCCTCGTCCATATCGAACTGCACACCGGCAGATCTCATCAGATTCGGGTGCAAATGAAAGAAGTCGGCTGCCCTCTGTACGGGGATCAGAAGTACGGTGCAAGCGTGAATAAACCTGGGCAACAGATTGCGCTATGGTCTGTGATTGCAGCCTTCCCCCATCCAGTTACCAAGGAAGAAGTTATTCTGCAATCCTTGCCTGCAAGAGAATTTCCCTGGGCAGAATGGCCTGCTGCACTGTACCAAAAAGCTTTTGAACAACCTCTATAAGTACACAGGATCAGGTTAGATCTGTCCATATCACGTGTCGTTCAGATTCTGTATCTGACGACACGTTTTTTAATATTTCCAGCTATATGTCTAAAATACAGAGAGGAGACATTTTGATGACCCCGTTTACCAAACAAGTCATTGCGATTATTGCGGCGATTCCAGAAGGCAAAGTGATGACTTACGGTCAGATTGCAGCCCATGCCGGTAGTCCAAGAGCAGCGAGACAAGTCGTACGAATCCTGCACTCGATGAGCCGCAAGGAGCGTCTGCCCTGGCACCGTGTCGTCAACGTAAAAGGCGAAATCTCCATACCGGATGAACACTCGCGCATGATGCAGGAAACAGAACTGATTAGCGAAGGTGTGGAGTTCCAACTAAACGGAACCATTAATCTCAAACGGTTCGGACATGAGCCCGATCCTGTATTTCTTATCGATCCAACGATCCAGCCAGAATAAGATTCCTCTCTCCATATTTCAGCACACCAAAAAAGAGAACTCAGGCAGAGTTAGGGGCTACCCCTTTTCAACTGCTAGAGTTCTCTTTTATGGTTTTTATCTGATATTTGTTATGCGGTAGCCGTCGCTTTTTCCTGTTCTACAGTAACAGGTTCAACAGCCGGTTTCGTTTTACGAATAAAGAATGCCATAATTAAAGCAACCACGGTCATTCCGGTAGCCACGATGAATGCATAGTTAACACCATATATTGTTGCATCTGCCGTAGCAGCTATCATCGCTGTCTTATCAGTAGGATCAACCTGACCCGCAGCCACTGCATCGGCCAGATGTGTTTTGAGCTTGCTGCTCATGATGGTAACGAGAATGGCTGTACCGATCGCTCCGGCAACCGTACGCAATGTGTTGGACATCGCTGTACCATGCGCGTTCAGACGTTGAGGCAGTTGATTCAGACCTGCTGTCTGGATCGGCATCATCAGCATCGACATACCGAACATACGAGCCGTGTAGATAAACATCATGTAACCGTAAGTCGTGTCGATGGCCAGACGACTCAGTCCAAATGTTGTAATCGCCGTAATGGCAAGACCTGCAACTGAAAGCCAGCGAGCGCCTACCTTATCAAATATGCGACCCGTGATCGGAGACATGATCCCCATCAATATCGCACCAGGCATCATCAGAAGTCCCGATTCAATCGGTGAGAAACCACGAATGTTTTGCAGGAAAATTGGAAGCAGGATCATACCTGCAAACATCGCCATCGTCACAAGCATATTGATGATTGTCGTTAAAGAATACATATTGTACTTGAAAATACGGAATTCAAGGAGCGGATGATCTGTTGTCAGTTGACGAATAACGAACAGAATCAGGGAAATCGCACCTACGACGAGACATCCAATGACAATTGCACTGCCCCATCCATCAGTACCCGCATCACTAAATCCGTAAAGCAAACTACCAAAACCAAGCGTAGATAAAATAACGCCTGGATAATCCAGTTTAGGTCTGGATTGGCGTGTTACGTTTTTGACAAAAGCAATACCAATTGCCGTTGCAATAATAGAGAATGGCAAGATGATGTAGAACAATAATCTCCAGGAATAGTGCTCAACTACATAACCTGAAAGTGTAGGCCCAATCGCAGGAGCCAGAATCATCGCGATCCCCATGGTTCCCATGGCCTGACCACGTTTCTCAATCGGGAAGATGGTCAGGAATACAACGGTCATCAGAGGCATCAGGATACCTGCACCTGCAGCCTGAATGACACGACCCACCATCAGAATCGTAAAGGTTGGACTAAGACCACAGACTAACGTCCCTATGGTAAAGAGAGTCATGGCTGTAATGAAGATTTGACGAGTTGAAAATTTCGCAATCAGATATGCCGTAACCGGAATCAGTACACCGTTGACGAGCATGTAACCCGTGGTTAACCATTGGGCTTTGTTTGCATTGATCGCGAGGTCTTCCATAATTTTAGGAAGAGCTACGTTCATCAGGGTTTGGTTCAGGAATGCCACGAAGGCACCAATTAACAATGCCGCTACAATCGGGCCTTTCTTGATGTTGTCCATCGCGGAGGATGGAGCTGCAGCAGTAGTCGTGCTCATATGTTGTTCATCTCTCTTCCTTGTAACTTTTCAATCATTTGACTATGAATTCTAAGTAGGTGCTCAAGGTCTTCCTTCGATATATCCAGAATGGGTGACACTCTCTCCATCCAAAGATGGTGGGTTTCCTGTTGGGCCTGCTCCCCTTTATCCGTGATCTGAAGTTTAACAGATCGGCGGTCAGCATCAGAACGTGTCCGAACGATATACTCGCCCTTGACGAGCCGCTCCACAACAGCACTCATGGAACTGCTGCCCATATGGCATAGCTCAGCTACTTCGTTGATGCCGATGGAAGGACGCTCCCTCAGGATGGATAACACCATAAACTGAATCGAAGTCAACTCGATCTCCTTGTTTTCATTCCAGAATGCTCGAAAAAGCATTTGATTCACTTGGCGGAACGAATTGATAATATAGAATACTTCATACGTATCAGTCATTGTTTCACCCTTTTACTTATGGAATATAATATTTCGTACACGAAATATCAGGGGAACAATTATTTATTATAACAAAAATATTTACATAGTCAACTCTTTACATATGAAATCAACAAAATAATATTGGGGCATACTAAACTGTGTGATTTCCTTGCCCCTTTCCTCAACTAACCTGGACACAATGTGTATCATATGTAATTTGTAAATAAAATAACCATAGGGCTCCTGCACGAAACGAGCAGGTACTCCTATGGTTACTCAGAAGAATCAGCATTGTATTATACCGAAGTGGATAATGCAGGCTCTTTCGTTTTAGGTGTTGTCATTTTGCCTAACAGATATACCAGCAATTGTTGATTGTGCATCGATATGTTACTGAGAACAGAGTTCATGAATTCATTGCGGATGGTAATCCCCCGCTCTGTTTCCATTCTTCCTTTATCGGAAAGAGAAACCCAGACAATGCGTCGATCCTGATTATCCCGATTCCTGCGAATCAGATCATTCTTTTCCATCCGATCGAGCAGCATGGTTACGGCAGCTGGCGTAGTCGCCAGATAAGGAATCAGATCCGAAGGTTTCATCTTCTGATGATCCTCAAGCACCTCCAGGACAGCTAGCTGAGCCTCCGTCAATGAGGGGGCCAGCTCTTGATCCATATGCAGTTTATAATCTTTGGTTAGTCTGGACCAGCACTTGGCAAAATCGGAATTATACATCTTGCATCGCTCCTCTCTGCAACCGGTTATCACTTCACCTGCTTAAGTTTTCGCCCTCCAAAGCCGCATTCCTGCTGCCTTTTTTCATTTTCCTAGCGATCGACCGTAATCGACGAAGGTTGTTAAACTTCGCATGGATGTGCTCTTCTAATCCGCCTTCGAACAACAAAAAAAGACTCTTCGCATGACAGGATTAGCTGCGCTGCGAAAAGTCTTTTATGCTTACTCTTTATCAAGTTGATGCTGGCTGATTCTCATTGAAGTCCCTCAAAAGTTCAACGATCTCGTCCTGTTTATCCACAGGAACGAGCAGTTTGCCAATATGTTTGCGTTCCGTAATCGGAACACCTTCCGAAGAGATCGGATGCACGTGGCCTTCCTTGGTCATGACAGTGATGTTGCGTTGCTCTTTGCAATAAAAAGCGCCAACAATACGACTGCCATTCGGTTTCACGCGTTTGCCTTCCTTGAACTCGAATGTGGCAAGTCCCTTGCCTCCACGACTCTGCACAGCATAATCCAGCAGTAATGAACGTTTACCATATCCCAAATCGGACAACACGGCAACTTCACCCTCATCTCCTGCAACCCATAGGGCGGATACAACTTCATCTGTATCTCTCAACTGAATGCCACGAACACCACCGGATACACGTCCCATTGGATTGACCTCATCCTCACGGAAACGAATCGCCATGGCTTCTTTTGTAATTAACATAATATCTTGGTCACCCGTACTCAGATGTACAGATAACACTTCATCGTCCTTACCCACTTTACAAGCTGCAACTGCTCCGGAACGTTTGGTAACGTAATCCTTCAGTTCCGTCCGCTTCACCTGTCCTCTTCGTGTAACGAAGACCAGACTGTGATTCGGCTCTTCAAAGGATTTCACAGCAAGCACACTTGCAATACGGTCGTCTTTCGCAAGAGGAATGACGTTCACAATGGCTGTGCCCGGGTCTTTCCACTTGAACTCAGGTACCTGATGAACAGGTAACAGGAAATACTGACCTTTCCTCGTAAAGACAAGCAGATTCTCAAGCGTATTTACTTCCAGAACCTGAGCGATATAATCGCCGTCTTTTACACCACTTCCGCTCCGTTCACCACCAGAACGTGTAAAGGACTGCATGCCTGTACGTTTCACGTATCCTTCTTTGGATAACGTAACAAATACATCTTCTGCATTCACAAGTACTTCGAGATTAACCTTGAGTTCTTCCACTTCACCCTGGATCGCAGAACGACGGTCTATACCGTATTTCTCACGAATCTCCATCAATTCCTTGCGGATGACTCCGATAAGCTTGCGGTCACTATCCAGAATGGATCGTAATTGCGCAATCTTTTTCATCAGATCACCGAGTTCCTTCTCCAGAGAATTAATCTCCAGATTTGTCAAACGATACAATTGCAAAGTAAGGATGGAATCCGCTTGACGTTCCGTGAATCCAAACATCCACATCAGGTTATTTTGAGCATCCTGCCGATTCTTGGACGCTTTGATTGCTGCAATGACCTCGTCAAGGATGTTCAGAGCTTTAACCAAGCCCTCCAGCACATGTGCACGGTCTTCCGCTTTCTCCAGCTCAAACCGGGTACGGAATGTGACAACTTCCCGCTGATGGGCAATGTAAGCCTCCAGAATTGATTTCAATCCCATTTGCTGTGGTGCTTTATTCACAATCGCAACCATATTGAAGTTATAAGTAACCTGAAGGTCGGTTTTCTTCAGCAAATAAGCCAAAATACCTTGTGCGTCAGCTTCTTTTTTCAGCTCAACCACGATCCGCAGCCCTTCACGTCCGCTCTCATCACGCACTTCGGCAATACCTTCGACCTTTTTCTCAAGTCTAATGTTCTCCATCGCTGTAACCAGACGCGACTTCACGACTTGATAAGGAATTTCGGTAATGACGATTTGCTGTTTGCCACCGCGCATGTTTTCAATCTCGGTTTTGGAGCGGATATAGATCCGTCCCTTACCTGTGCGATAAGCATCCAGAATGCCGTCACCGCCCATAATCAATCCGCCTGTTGGAAAGTCAGGACCCTTCATGAACATCATGATTTCGTCCAGCTCAATTGACGGTTTCTCCATCACAGCGATCGAAGCATCAATGACTTCACGCAAATTGTGTGGAGGAATCTCCGTTGCAAACCCTGAGGAGATACCGCTGACACCATTAACCAGCAAGTTCGGATAACGGGATGGCAATACAACCGGTTCTTTGGCCGTATTATCAAAATTATCCTTAAACAGAACCGTCCGTTTCTCGATATCGCGAAGCATCTCCATCGCGATGGGCGACAAACGGGCCTCCGTATACCGCATCGCCGCTGCCGGGTCATCATCCTGTGATCCCCAGTTACCATGACCGTCCACGAGCATATGGCCCATTTTCCATGGTTGAGCCATCCGCACCATTCCCTCATAGATGGAGGAGTCACCATGTGGATGATAATTACCCATTACGTCCCCAACGGTTTTGGCAGACTTGCGGTAAGTCTTGTCAGGCGTATTACCTGAATCGTACATGGCGTACAGAATACGCCGTTGTACTGGCTTCAATCCATCCCGGACGTCCGGAATGGCTCGATCTTGAATAATATATTTGGAGTAGCGACCGAAACGGTCCCCTACGACCTCTTCGAGAAAGGCCGGCATAAATTGTTCTGATGGACTCATTCCAAGCACCTTCTATTCTTCGTACTCTGTAAAGTCGACGTTCTCTACAATCCAGCGTTTCCGCGGATCAACCTTATCACCCATGAGCGTAGATACACGACGTTCTGCTTTTGCTGCATCAACAATCTGTACCTTCAGCATCGCACGAGTTTCCGGATTCATTGTTGTCTCCCACAGTTGATCCGGATTCATCTCACCAAGACCTTTATAACGTTGAAGCTCAACATTATTACCGAATTCCTTCATATAATTCGCCAGTTCTTCATCCGTCCATGCATATCGAACACTCGCGAGCTTACCAGACTTACGAGTAAGTTTGTACAATGGCGGCTGAGCAATATATACTTTGCCTGCATCAATTAAAGGCTTCATATAACGATAAAAGAAGGTCAACAACAGCACCTGAATATGTGCGCCGTCCGTATCCGCATCGGTCATAATGATAATTTTGGAATAATTGCTGTCTTCAACTGCAAATTCGGTTCCTATGCCCGCCCCGATCGCCGCGGTTATGGCGCGGTACTCTTCATTTTTGAGAATGTCCGCCAGCTTCGATTTTTCCGGATTGAGCGGTTTTCCCTTGAGGGGCAGAATCGCCTGAATCTTCGAGTCGCGTCCCTGTTTGGCAGAACCACCCGCGGAATCACCTTCGACAATAAACAACTCATTTCGGGTAAAATCCTTGGATTGCGCCGGCGTTAACTTGCCGTTCAGGTTGGAACTTTCACTGCGTTTCTTGCCTGTACGCATATCATCACGTGCTTTGCGAGCTGCTTCTCTGGCTCTGGAGGCTTGAACCGCTTTGCGAATTAACGTTTGCGCTACCTGCGGGTTTTCTTCCAGGAACCGCTGAATATTCTCGGACACGACCGAATCCACAGCACTCCGCGCGGTTGCGCTCCCAAGCTGATCCTTCGTCTGACCTACGAACTCAACCTCTGACATTTTGACACTGATGACGGCCATCATGCCTTCACGCAGATCATTACCTTCGAGGTTTTTATCTTTTTCCTTGATCATGCTGGTACGCCGTGCGTAATCATTCATTACACGGGTATACGCAGCCCTGAATCCGGTCTCATGAGTACCGCCGCCCCGAGTAGGGATCGAGTTCACGAACGAAGCCAGTGTTTCCGTATAACCCGCGTTATACTGAATTGCCACTTCGACTTCAATGTCATCCTTCTCCGCATAGAAGTGAATAACATCATGCAGCACATCTTTATTTTCGTTAAGAAAAGCAACAAACTGGCTTGCTCCGCCTTCATACATGTATTCATCCTGATTGCCCGAACGTTCGTCCTTGAGCACAATTTTCAAACCTGAATTCAGAAAAGCAATCTCCTGAAGGCGTTCTGCCAATGTATCATAATTAAATTGAATGCCATTCTGGAACACCCGAATATCCGGTTTGAATGTCACTTTCGTACCTGTCCGATTGGTATTGCCCAACACTTCGAGACCGGAGACCGGTTCACCGACATGTTCAATCCCTTTTTTGTCCTTCCAATACTCGAATCGCTGACGATGAATCTTGCCATCACGGAAAATCTCGACTTCAAGCCACTCGGACAATGCGTTTGTAACTGACGCACCTACACCGTGCAAACCGCCTGATTTTTTGTATCCTGATCCACCGAACTTTCCGCCTGCGTGCAAAATCGTAAACACGACCTGGGGAGTAGGAATCCCTGTTTTATGTATACCTGTCGGAATTCCCCTTCCGTTATCCTGAACCGTAATAGAACCGTCCTTATGCAGCGTGATATCGATTTTGGAGCAGAATTTGGCGAGATGTTCGTCGACAGCGTTGTCGACAATTTCCCATACCAAATGATGTAAACCCGAAGTGCTGGTGCTGCCGATGTACATGCCCGGCCGTTTCCGTACTGCTACCAGCCCTTCAAGTACTTGAATGTCGTCCGCGTCGTAGCCTGAAGACCCCTGTCCTCCGCCTGTCGAACCTGCCGACATATCGATTTGCTCGACCATTCATGCTCCCCCTTCTTAACTTGCAACTAAAAAAATGCTTAAAATGCAAACAGATGTTTTCTTATCCTTGTCCATTTTAATTCAAGATATCCCGTTTCGTAAAGACAAGGAATGACACAATGAGTGAAGCAACGCCCCAAACACTAAGCACAATAAGAGAAAAACCTAAATTCATACCCTCGATTGGCGGTAATCCACCTGACAAATAATCAGGAAGTTCGAGGTTAACCATGAACAGATATTTCGCTGTTTGCCAAGATGCAGCCATACTCGTCAAGATAGTTCCTGCAATCAGAGCGGCCATCATAATCACGATACTTGCAGCTGTACTTCGCACAAGTACGGATACCATAAATGCAAGCATAGCCACGATTACACTCACAAACCAGATCAGTCCTGCCTGCATAAGCATATACAGCCACTGGTCCACAGCATGCACTGCCGACATATCTACATCTGTTCCCACAACTTTGAATCCTGTAAAGATTGGCATGTTGAAGCCTTTGTAGCCAAAGACCGCACCCGATATGACGTAACATATAATGTAGGCTGATACCACGATGATCGAAACAAACATAATCAGTGTAATTAATTTGCTCAGAAGCACTTTCCAGCGCCTAACCGGACGCGTTAAAAGCATTTTAATCGTACCTGTGGTACGTTCACCTGAAACAAGATCTGAAGCAATAGCCATGATTAACAGTGGAATAAACAATCCTACTGCATTGTTCATGAACTCCCGTGTAAAGGTAACACCACCCGGTTCTTTGGGATTGATGTCATTTTCGAGATAATACTGCATCTGCTGGATATACACGGTTCTATATTTCTTGTACTCTTCTGGCACGCGATCGCTCCCGAGCGAGTTTTGATTGTCTGTAATGGCCTGTTGCAGTTCAAGCCGCCAATCGCCTCCGAATTTGTCACGATTATTCTCCGCAGATTTCATCTGGGCATACGTAAACATCGGTACCAGGATCGCAAGTACAATAAATATAATATAAAGCCGTTTTTTCTTCACCATCTTAATCGTTTCATTGCGAATCAGCGGCATGATATTACTCAATGGATTCACCTTCTGTCATTTTTAAGAATAGTTGTTCGAGCGTAGGCTGAATCCGCTGTACCCCTTCAACCTGTACACCAGCTTGAACCATCTGCTGTACCATATCAGGAATTAGATCTTCGTGCATCTCGGCAACCACAGCGTTGGGACCAAGACCCGCAACAATGGTATCATCCATTACATCCGCAGGTCGACTTACCAGAGCAATGCCTGCATCCAGTAACATCTTTTTGCCTTGCTCCAGTGGTGAAATGTGCCATATGGCCAACTTGGAATGGTCTTCAATCAGTTCGCTTACGCCTCCAACAGCAAGCACACGCCCCGCACTGATAATCGCCACTCTGTCACAGAGAAGCTGGATCTCGCTTAACAAGTGACTGCTGACAAATACAGCCATGCCTTCACTCGCAAGTTGTTTAATAAAGACACGAAGTTCCTTAATTCCTTTTGGATCAAGACCATTCGTCGGTTCATCCAGAATGAGCAGACGAGGCCGCCCAAGTAGCGCTTGTGCAATACCGAGCCGCTGACGCATACCAAGGGAGTAGGTTCTGACTTTATCGTGAATACGCTGATCCAATCGTACAATATCCACAACTTCCTGGATACGATCATTGTCCACTCCCGGTTGCATGCGAGCAAAATGTTCCAGGTTCTCCCATCCGGTCAGATAGGTATATACCTCAGGATTTTCAACAATGGAGCCTACATACTTCAAAGCGCGCTCAGGGTCCCGATTCACATCATAACCACAGACTTTAATTTTCCCTTCTGTCGGTTTGATCAGGTCCACGAGCATCCGTATTGTTGTTGTTTTCCCAGCACCGTTAGGACCGAGAAATCCAAAGATTTCACCGGGTTTCACGTCAAATGTAACGTCTTTAATGATCCACTTGCGCCCGATCCGCTTCTTCAGATGCTGTACAGACAGGACGGAATCATACTGCTGCTCTGCCATTTATTTTCCGCTCCCTTCTGCCGGTGTATCCGCCTGGAATTCCTGTGCAATCCGAACTGCAATTTGCTCATAACCTTGGCCGTTTGGATGAAAATGATCTGACGAGAGATACTCCCCCAGATGATTTTCAAATAAATCGAATGTAGGGACAAGTGTCATCTTATCCTCATTGTTTAAAATAGCCAGTGCAGCATCGTTCCAAGCGGCAACAACCGCATTCCCTGGCTTCTCCAATTCTTTCACATCACCAAATGGATTGTACAACCCTATGTACGCAATCTGTGCATCGGGATTGATTTCTTTGACTTTCTTCAAAATCTCTTGAAGGCGTTTTGACGTTTCCGGTAAAGCCGCTGCCAGCTGCTCTGCTGTTGGCGGATCTTCCCCCTGTAGAACTTGCCCTCCCTTGAACAGATCATTCGCGCCAATGGATAGCAAAATAAAATTGGACTGCTGTAGGACGTAACGCACGCCTTGCTCATCGAGTTTCTCCAATAAAGCATCCGTTCTCAACCCGTTTACACCCAGATTATTTAGAACCTGAACATCATATCCTTTATCTTTAAGCAAGTTCCCTGCACGTCTCACAAAACCAAGTCCCTCATCATCCCCCGTACCTCTTGCCAAGGAATCACCGATGACGGCCATCCGAATCTTGCCATCTTCCACTACGGCCGGTTCACCTTCCTTATCCTTAGATGGAGCAGTTGCCTCCTGGCCTGTAGTTAACGCTGAATCTCCCTCGGGAAAAATCACGTCTTTTATAGCGTATCCAAATCCAAATAACAACAACAAGGTTGCCAAGATGGATACTGTACTGACGGTTCTCCAGATCCATGGTGCTGAATCAAGGCTTTTTTTCTTTTTCATCATCACATCTCCGCTCATGTACACCAGTCTGGGTGCTTAATAATTTATAATGACTTTACATCAAGGCGTGTCTGAAAATCCGCTTGCTTCGGAGTTTTCAAGACACGCCTTGATGATGCTATTCCTAAATAACATAAATGTTCTGTCGTTAATTTGCAAATTTTGCCGCTACATTCGCAGAATTCATTTTCTATATGTCATTTAACGGAAAAAAGGTTATGCCATACACAGATTTCAACTGTGCTGGCATAACCTTTTGATATACAAATTTTTATTTACTTCATTATAATTACTTATTTACCGATAAACTCTTGAGCCCAGTATCCGTTGTAGAACCCTACACCGATATGTGTAAAGTTTTTGCTCAGAATATTGGCACGGTGTCCTGCACTATTCATCCAGGCTGTTACAACTTCCTGAGGTGTTTTTTGTCCTTTGGCAATGTTCTCACCTGCATAGCTGTAAGTTACTCCGAATTGTTTCATCATATCAAACGGAGAACCATACGTCGGTGACTGGTGATCAAAATAGTTATTGTTGCTCATATCTTTTACTTTGGCTACAGCTACTTTGTCCAGAAGAGCATCTGAAGTCAGTGCGCTCAGACCTGCTTTGGCACGCTCAGCGTTCACAAGCTTTACAACTTGCGTAGCAAAGTCGGATTGTGTGCTTTCGCTGCCATTATTACTTGTATTGTTACCGGTATTACCTGTGTTTGAAGAATCTTTAGCTGGCGTGGTTGCCGGTTTTTCTTCTTGTGTTGGTTGTGCTGGTTTAGCCGGTTGCTCAGGCTTAGTTGTCGGCTGAGTTGGCTTTGTAGTCGGCTCAGCAGGTTTGGTCGTTTGATCAGGCTGCGTAGCAGGCTTCTCTACAATTTGTCCCTCGGATACAGTGTATCCGTTTTGTTTGAGCCACTGTTCGATATATGCTTTCAGGCTGTCTGTACTTGTAATTTTATACGTTGTGGTAGTCTTATATGTTGAATCTGCAGCAGACGCGGAAGCAGGGAGCATTACACCTACGGCCAGTACGGCTGTCAGACTACTCGTTACGACAGTTTTCATCCATTTCTTTTTCAAATTCATTCATCTCCTTAAAATTAGTTATTACAACTTTGTAATTAATACTCTAGCAGTATATCAATTCAACAAGAGATTGTGAACCTATAAAATATGGAAAAGTAACTTTTTTGTCATTTTTTAGCCATAAAAAAAAGACATTCAGACTAACAAAGCTAGTCGAATGTCGCTTCACCATTTATTTATCAGTCACTACATCAGAACATGCAGATCAGGATATCATGAGAATTTAATGTTGTAGGAAAGACCTTTTTATACTATAGAAGAACCTTACTGAACCGATAGCCTCTCTTCTGGAAACCAATGTGCTCATAAAAAGAGTACGTTGTTGAAGTCACTTCACGGTTTGCACCCGTGACAAACAGTTGTTTACCACCTTGCTGTCTGCCCCAATCTTCGGCACGAGCCATCAGACGACGGCCAATACCACCACCACGATGTTCTTGACCTACAATCAGGGAAGTAATTTGTGCGGCAGGTTCTGGATAGGCATGACTTTGCACACATTGCAAGCCAATCACACCAATAATTTGTTCATCCACTTCGGCAACAAGCATGCATGCGTTTGGATTAGTTTCCAAACATTCAATGCGTTCTTTCATGACATTAGCTGTTGTCGGATAGCTGACCTCTCGCATCAATCCTGTTACCGCTTCAGCATCTCGCAGTTCACACTCTCGGATCATCAGTACAGGGGCCTCAACATTATTGGACATGATTTACCTCCACTTTCAGCATATTAGCGGCTTGCACCGCTGTTTTACGAGCTTCTTCCACATCTTGGCCAGCACTTAGCGCTACAGCCATTCGGCGTCCTACCTTCGTCTCAGGTTTGCCAAATACACGAATCTGAGTACGAGGAAGAGCCAGTGCTTCTTCAATCCCGCCTACAGTAAAGTCAGATGTTTCATCATTAGCTTTCAGCGTTGCTGAAGCTCCCGGTGTCAACAGATGTACACCTGTGACCGGAAAACCAAGAATTGCACGTACATGCAGCGCAAACTCGGAACTGTCTTGCGTCACCATTGTAACCATACCTGTGTCGTGCGGACGAGGAGATACCTCGCTGAACACAACACCATCCGATGTTAGGAACAATTCCACTCCAAACAGTCCATAGCCGCCAAGTTCATCCGTAACGGATTTGGCAATATGACAAGCCTGTTTCCATTGCTCAGGCGTCATTGCATGAGGCTGCCACGATTCGACATAATCCCCATCCTTTTGAATATGGCCAATCGGAGGACAAAATACGGTGCCTGATACAGACCTGACGGTAAGTAATGTAATCTCACTATCAAATTGCACAAAGCTCTCCACGATGACACGAACGGATTTGCCACGAGCTCCCGAAAGAGCAATGTTCCAGCAATCCTCCACATCCCCCGGTGTACGGCATACACTCTGGCCTTTGCCGGAAGAACTCATCAATGGTTTAATGACACAAGGTGTGCCAAGCTCACGTACGGCTTCCTGAAGTTGTTCCAGGTTGTCCGCAAAAAGGTAATCAGCTGTCGGAAGTTTCAATTGTTCGGCTGCAAGACGACGGATGCCTTCGCGATCCATCGTTAGACGTGCAGCACGGGCAGTAGGTACTACACAAAATCCCTCTTCCTCAAGCTCCAGTAAAGCTTCTGTTGCAATAGCTTCAATCTCAGGTACGATGTAATGAGGTTTTTCTTTACGGATCAATTGTTTCAAAGCTTCGGCATCCAGCATGTCGATGCAATAAGACCGGTGCGCGACCTGCATTGCAGGTGCGTTCTCATAACGATCAACAGCGATCGTCTCTACTCCCAGTCGTTGGGCCTCAATAACGACCTCTTTTCCCAATTCTCCACTGCCTAATAGCAGCATTTTTTTGGCTTGAGCCGTAAAAGGAGCACCCCACATGTTCTTTCCAATCCTCCCAAAGAGAAATCTTCTATATATCTGTCTCTCTATTTTCGGGGTTTTGGTTAAAGATTGCAAGAGTGCTCCCTATTTTTCTTGTGAATTTTACAAGATTTTTTGTGTTTTTTCGATCAAATTTTACAATTACCGCTCACAGATTCGATACTCTTTCCATTCCTCCCAGAATTAAGGAAAAGTTAAAAGGGAAGATTTTAATATTTCAGAGAATCGGGGTGCACAAACAAATCCCAAATTTAAAATCTTGGGATTTGTCGATTTTTTTCTCTGAAAATTTCATTATGTGAGGAAACGTAAGCCATCTTGGGTGCGTCTGGAGTCATGTATTGCTTCGCACTATTGACTGCAACAATCGCATCATTAAAGGCTCCGGCAATGAGTCTGACTTTGCTCTCGTGGGTCGAACAGTCCCCTGCTGCAAAAACACCTGGAAGACTCGTCTGTGCATGGTGGCTCATTCGAACCATTCCATCGTCCATCTTCAGCCCACAACTGGCCAGATCACTTAGATTGCTTTTATATCCGTGACTAACAACGACTTCATCCACTTCCAACACGACATTGGCCTGACTTTCCATATGCGTAATCACAACCTGCTGGATTCGCTTACCATTATTATGAAGCTGCGTGATGCTGTATGGTGTTCTCACATCCGTTATATTGTTCATCTCACTGACATTTCGTTCCATTGCACGGAACTCATTATTCCGGTGAATTACAACTACACTGTGAGCAAGTTGAGCAAGCTCAATTGCCCAGTCTACTGCACTGTTGCCTCCACCCGAAATGAGTACACGCTTCCCGGAAAAATGTTCTGGATTTTGCACGGTGTAATGAAGATTCTCTTGCTCATATTCAATCGGCTCCTGAAGCTCCAGCTTCTGAATCTCTGCGATACCACGGCCTACTGCAACAATGATCGTACGAGTATAATGTATCTCTCCTCCAGTGGTATACATCCTCCATATTCCGTTATCCATTCGAGTGAACCTTTCGACTTTACAATTCAATTCTACCGTTGGGTTAAACGTATTGGCCTGCTGAACAAGCCACTCGATCAACCTCGAACATTTCATAGGCGGCAGACCGCCTACATCCCAAATTGTTTTTTCAGAATAGGTGTGCAGAAAACCACCAAGCTGGTCTTTACCTTCAATGATCTTTACTTTCATATCACGCATCCCTGCATAAAAAGCCGCATACATGCCGGCAGGTCCGCCTCCAATGATGGTTACATCGTAGATATCTTCTTCATTCATCTTGAACACACCCTGTTAATTTAGTTATGAATTAGAGAGATTCTGGTAACATACGGTTTGCCTTATTTATTTTTTTCTTCAAAAGCAGTTACAATATCATCAATGACATATTCGTCGGCAAGCGGGGACATTCCCAGATTGAACCATTCCTTGCCACCCACCATGTAAACATGGTTCTGCTTGACTGCTTTCAGATTTTTCCATAACGATGACGATAACATATCTTCAAATTTCTTTTTAATTTCCGGATTAGTATCATCATCCAGCTGAACGATCAGATGATCTGCGTCGTATTCAGGCAGTACTTCCAAGGATACGGACATGGCCGTTTGATCTTTCGGGAAATTAGGAAGTGGTTTCATTCCCAATCGTTTGTGGACAAAGTTTCCTCGGTCAAGATTCTCTCCATGCAGTACAATTTCTTTTTCCATCACTCTAATGTAGAGAACAGTCTCTTCACCAATCAGCTTATGAAATTTGTCAGCAGCTATCTTCTCCTTAGCGACCAAATCCTGAATAACCTTTTCTGCCTGCTCTTCTTTATCCAGAATTTTGGCCATATCCCGCAGTTCATCACGCCAATCATCACGCTGTGGTAAAAGTACGGTAGGTGCAATCAGCGTAAGCTGATCATAGTCCTTTTTGGACCACCAGTCAGGAGCGATAATTAAATCCGGAGCTGCCTCCATGAGGGCTTCAAAATTAGGTGTTCTTCCGATTCCCATTTTCATCGTGTTTGTGAACGGTTCCTGTAAGTAAGAAGGAAACTCCTCATGATAGTTCTGTACAGCAATGGGTACGATCCCAAGTGAATATAAAAATTCTGGATATACCACAGACAGACCCACTATTTTTTGTGGGTTTATCGGGATTTCAATCTCTCCCATTTCCGTGTTCACTTTCTTCACCTGACTTGCTTCTGTCGCTGAAGAATTGGCGGTACCCGCTTCTTGTCCTTCACTCGTGGACGCTCCTTTACCTGATGCCCCGCAAGCCGAAATAACGAGCATCAACATCATTGCACATATGAAGGTTAACCATCTGAATCTCATTCTGTATGTACCCCCTATAGGTCATTAATATATGACAATGTCTAATCAATAATAATTATCATTATCACTACGATATAGGAGTAGTATAATCAAATATGTTCAGGCATGATATTGACTATTCAGACTTTTTGCCATGGACGATCTTGCCATAACTTTAATATTTCATCCAACATAAGCTCATGGGTAAACGCCGTGTAGTCCAGCAGGACGCTCGACAAAAGGACATCTATTACGCCATTCTGTATCGCTAACAGCTCAAGCCACTCTTCAGACTTACGCACAACAGACCATGTCAGCCTGGATGTCTCATCATCACCCACAATCAGTAATATTCTTTCAATGTTAAGAACAGACAATTCCTTAATGCGCACTGTTCCCCGTTCCCAATAAGTTTCAATTCCTTCGGGACCATCCATTTGCATATCAATGTAAAAAACGGAAGCAATGCTCCTTGGGCCTAACACTTGCAACTCTTCGCCATAAAATTTGAGTACAACTAGCTTGTCTTTTCGTATGGAATCCGCAAGCTGATTCTTTATGACCGATACTTTCTCTTCATATCTTTGAAGCCATACCTCTGCAATATCAGACCTGTCCAAAAAACTTGCAACAACTCTCAAATGCTCTCTCCAATCCCCTTTTTCCCACGGGAGGTCACACACAGGAGCAATGGATTGAAGCTGACTTTGCAAAACCTCAGACTCCGTCCCAATCGTAATAATATAGTCAGGCTTAACTAATCGAAGCTGTTCCAGCCAGATGGTCTCACTCTCCGCAAGTGGCATAACTTTGTCCGTTTCATATTTACGTCTATAATAATATGTCCATGGATGACTTGCCGGCGCGGCACATGGAATGATCTGCAATGCAAGCAGTATACCAATGCTCAGGGAATGAATCGCTGCAATTTTTTGTTTGCTATTACGTATAAATGCTGCCGGTGGAACGCCGGAGATTTGCTTGAATTTACGCCGGAAATACGTCTCATCCTGATACCCCACGTACGATGCCACATCCTTGAGTCGATAACTGTGATCATTTCTCATTAAGATCTGGGCTTGTTTCATTCGATATAGCGTTAAATAGTCGACTGGACTGTAGCCATACCTTTTCTTGAATAAACGCATGAAGTGTCGAGGGCTCATTCGTGCCACATTTGCTAATTCCTCAATAGTTAATCTCTTGGAATAATTCTGCTCCATGTAGGCTTTAACATGTTCAATCGGTGAAGCCAGATCCGTCTTTTCTGCACAGGCCACGTCGTAAAACAGGGTATACAACAGTTCCTGAAAACGTATCTGACCATAGTACCTTTGCAAGCCATCCTTCTTCATTGTGTGGTGGTAAATCATCTGACAGATCACGCCAACGGCAATGGGAGAAGATGAGCTGACCTCGCCATTCACTTCATTACGTAAAAGTTGCTTCATCATATCAAGGGCTGTTCCACCCTCCTGCTCCAGTGCGTACATGACATCAAAACTCATGTGATACACGCCTCGTTCATCCAACGAATGCACATTTGCCTCAATCAACTGCCCTGGAAAACCTATGTACAGTCCGCCTGCTTTCAATTCAATGAAAGTCCCATCTATCTTTAACCAACCTTGGCCACTCGCTACAAATAATAACATGTAAGTTTCAATAAAGTGTTTCCTCAGAAGCCACTCCGTCGCAGGATCAGTCGTATAATTCACCTGAATGAGCCTAAAATTCATATGATCCAGGTGATCAAAATGTTTTGTGTCTATTTCGTTGTTGTCCATCTGCATTGATCTCCCTCCAGACTTAAACGATTATGCTGATTTCATTCTTAAAAACATAACATACCACACGAACTAAAGATAAAAAAAACACTCCGGCTATCCTTAACCTGTCTTCAATAAATAAAATGCACTTATTATTGAGGATCAGGCTAAAGAACGCCAGAGTATTATACGTTCATATGCGCTCAGACACTTTAACTTTAAAAGCCGTCCGAAGGTCTTATTACAAAAATCTGTATTGAGCTTCTATTAATCCATTATATACGCCTTGTTTTTGGATAAGCTGCTCATGGTTGCCCTCTTCTTTAATTTCACCATGATCCAGGACAATAATGTTATCTGCATTCCGGATGGTGGAGAGACGGTGAGCGACCATAAAGGACGTTCTTCCCTGCAACAATACCTTCAGTGCTTCCTGGATTTTAAGCTCTGTCTCGGTATCAATGCTGGCAGTAGCTTCATCCAGAATCAATATGCGAGGATCGGCAAGCAGCGCACGGGCAAAGGATAACAATTGCCGTTGTCCCATGGATAATACGTTTCCTCGTTCTTCCACTTCGGTATCATATCCGCCAGGCAGCTTCATAATGAACTCATGCGCATTGACTGCTTTGGCGGCCTCTTCCACTTCTTCATTCGTTGCATCCAATCGTCCAAATCGAATATTGTCACGAATCGTACCCGAGAAGATGAAGGTATCCTGCAAGACAATACTGATCTGGCTGCGTAAACTCTCTACCGTTACATCCCGCACATCCTGTCCGTCAATGGTGAGACGTCCACCGGATATATCATAGAAACGACTGATCAGGTTGATGATCGTACTTTTACCTGAACCGGTATGACCAACGAGTGCAATTGATTGTCCCGCAGCCGCCGAGAAGCTGATTCCTTTCAGCGCCTGTCTGCCCTTCTCGTATTCGAACACCACGTTTTCGAATGCGATATCTCCTTTAATAGAAGGAAGTGGCTTGGCACCTGGTTTATCCGCAATACTTGGTTTTTCATCCATGAATTCGAAGATACGCTCCGATGATGCCATCGCAACCAATAGCTGATTGTACATCTGTCCCAGACGGTTGATTGGGTCCCAGAAGTTGCCGACATAGTTGGCAAAAGCGACAAGTAACCCTACGGTTAACTGACCATCCTGAATCAGATAGGCACCAAACCAGAAAAGGATTAATGTCCCGAATCCGCCGGTAATCTCGATCAGTGGTCCGAAGCCCTGGTTCATCGCTGATGCTTTATCCCATGACTTTTTGCTGGACAGATTCATGTTGTCAAAATACTTCATGTTCTCTTTTTCCTGTGTATACGCCTGAGTCACTCGAATCCCTTGAATGGATTCATTCAAGTGAGAGTTAATCCGGGAATTCTTCATGCGAACATCCTGCCAGGCACGACGGATCAGCACCCGCAGTTTGGTCGAGATGATAAACATGATCGGCACCGTAATGATTACGGCAAGACCCAGTTTCCAGTTAATCAACAGCAAGATCACAATGATGCCGAGCAGCTGCACGCAGTCGATCATGACGTTAACTGCACCGTTCGTGAACAGATCCTGCAGGGAGTTAATATCATTCGTCACACGCACCAGTACGGAACCTGCCGGTCTTTTGTCAAAAAAGTTAAAGGACAGCTTCTGGATATGCTTGAACAGATCCGAGCGAAGATCGTAGATAACGCGCTGTCCAATAATGTTCGTCAATTTGATCCGGTACGTATTGGCAGCCCACTGAATGAGATACAACACGAATATGGAGCCTGCGATCAGATAAAGCATCGTCATACTTGGCAGCCCTGTGGCCGGTGCGATGGCCCGGTCAATCGCCAGACTGATCAGAAAAGGTACGGATAATTTCGTAATGGTACCCAGAATCATCATTAGAATAACGAGTGGCAACAGTTGTTTCGCATAAGGTTTCATGTATGCAAATAAACGTCCAAATTCTTTCCAGTTAAACGGTTTTTCAATAATTTCATCATCCTGATACACAAATCGTTCATTCAGTTTCTTCTCGGAGGCCCCTTTGGCCTCGCGCCTGTCTGCTATCGTCTCGGCACTCATGAATTCACCTGCTCCCCAGCCTCCCGCTTACCGCGGGCAATATAATCTGCGTATTGAATTTTATAAACATCCTGGTATGGTCCAGGTACTTCAATAAGTTCGGTATGTTTGCCACGTTGTACCACGCGACCTTCATCCAGCACCAGAATCTCATCTGCATGTCTTAGTGAAGATATCCGGTGTGCAATAATAAATGTAGTTCTACCGCGCATAACTTCCTGGAAACCAGATTGAATCTCATGTTCCGTCTCCATGTCCACGGCGCTTGTTGCGTCATCAAGTACCAGAATTTTCGGATTTTTCAGCAAAGCCCTTGCGATCGCAATCCGCTGTTTCTGTCCACCCGATAATCCCATGCCGCGTTCACCAACCACCGTGTCATATCCGTCCGGGAACTCCATAATGAAGTCATGAGCCTTGGCCAGCTTGGCTGCACGGATAATCTCATCCATGGTGACATTCTTGAGTCCGTAGGAAATATTATTGCGAATGCTGGATGAGAACAGGAATGTCTCCTGGAAAACAGAAGCGATCTGACTCCGCAAACTGCGAATGCCTATATCTTTGATGTTTTTGCCATCCAGCTTAATCGTACCCGAGTTGACGTTATATGCACGCATCAGAAGCTGAATGATCGTCGATTTACCTGACCCTGTGCCCCCGAGGAAACCGATTACAGAACCGGGTGCAGCATCAAAATTAATATCGGTTACCGCTGGCATTTTGTTGCCGTAGGCAAAGGTAACGGAATCAAATGTCACATGACCATTCACTTGGTCTGCTTCCACAATGACCGGATCTTGCGTTTCTTCCACATCCACTGGCGTATTAAGCAGTTCGAGCACCCGTTCACCTGAAGCTTTCGATTGCGTATAGTTGTTGATATGGAACCCCAGATTCCACATTGGACCGATTATGTACCAGATCAAACTGAAAAAGGCAACGAGTTCACCAAGTGTCAGCGTATTCTGTATAACCATTCTTCCACCGATTACCAGCAACAGCACGATGCTCACCGAAGCAAGAATCTCCATGATCGGAAAATAGTGACTCCACAATGTTGCGGCATGAATCTGATTCGTCTTGTAACGCTCATTGCGTGTGGAGAACTTCTCCACTTCATAAGGCTCACGTGCAAAGGATTTTACCGTACGCACGCCAGTAATATTCTCCTGTACCGCTGTCGTCAGTGAACTGAGCGCCAGCCGCATCTCCTGAAACGCAGGGTGAATTTTGGATTCGAATCTCAGCGCAACGAAGGCAAGTAATGGGATGCATATGAGCGTGAACAGTGTAAGCTGCCAACTCATGGTCATCATCATGATTGCGCCGAATACGACCATCAATACCATGTTGAGAATCTGGGCGAAACCAAATCCGATAAAGTTACGGATGGCTTCCAAATCTCCCGTGAGGCGGGACATCAGATCACCTGTCTTGGCCGTATCATAATAACGGAAGGATAAAAATTGAAGCTTTTCATAACATGCGTTACGAAGTCTGTACGCCAGGAAGTTACCCAAGCGTCCTCCAAAAAAGCCATGTAAAAACTGCATTCCTGCTTTTAAAATCACTACACCTAACACAGTTAAGGCAATTATGGGAACGTCTTCAAAAGTGCGCGGAACAATAACATCATCAATCAGTATCCTCAGCATGTACGGATACACCAACCCAAGTGCGGTCGCTAAGGCGAGGAACAAGATTGATACAAATAAATACGTTCGCTTTTCCCAAAAAAAGATTTGCAGTTGCCTAAGAACATCCATGTTTCTCCTCCTCTTATGTCGTTCAAAAATACTATGAACATTTATGAAGTTTATCACCGTACCCCATTCGCGGCAAAGCGAATAACAGACCATATTCTGCCTGCTTTCAGCTTATTGACGCATTAATGAAGGTAAATACCCACCTTTCAATCAAATGTTTGAATATTCTCTTTATTTCAGGTTGTTCGTACCAAAAAAAGGCTCCCTATATGCCTTTTCGGCAGGGGCCTTTTTAGGTTGATTTTCGCAACATTTTCAATGTGTTGCTGTATCATTCATTTTGTTTTACAAAGACTTCCAGAGAATACGCGTTATGCCGCGATTCTAACGGTGTTCAATCTGTTCCAGTTGGTTGGACAAGCTGGTCCATTGCTCCGCCGGAATTCCGCTCTCCAGTGTATCTTGAATTCCGCTCACTGCCTCGTCCAGACGTTCTTCCAACTGACGGGATTGGTGTTGCAATGACTGACTGAGCTGGTTGTCATAAAACTGAATCAGTTTGTCTTGCGCAGCAGGAAGAACTTCAATGATCATCTGTTTGAGGACCGGATCAAGCGCCTCTTGTAACCGCTGACGCCCATCCCCTTCGAAGAACTGTTTCGGATTGCGGAAATAATTCAAATAGCTTTTCCATCCAGACGGTTCTTCCAGACGGACTTCTTCAAGCACAGGTGTACTCCAGCGTTCGGTCAGTGGCAGTGACACATCCACCCCACCTGATAACTGTCTGACGTCATCTATACAATCTGTAACTTGTTTTGTCAGCCAAGTCTGACCTGTCTGTTCAAGTCTGAGGGTGGTCGCAAGCAGTTCCTGCTCAAGTTCTATCGCAATCATGCGCAACAGTTCACGTCCACAGGCCGCAAAAGCCGTCTTCAGATTGCCCCGATCCTCCCGAAGTACGGATGGATGGAATGCTTCTGCCATGAATAGGCCAAGGCGATAGGCAAGTCGCTGCCTCACATGGAAGAGCAGTTCTGCTGTTTCCTGTGACAGTTCTTCCTTCATGGATCGTGCTGCAAGTTGCTGGATGCGCTGGCGTGATTGTCCCTGGATCGTCTCCAGTTCATTCCGCCGCTGCTGCAAAGCTTCCTCTCCCTGAGCCGCATCCTCCGCGCGTTTCTTCAGCCGCTGAATGACACGTGCCATCTCTTCGGAAGCTCCGCCTACGGCAAGATCGGCTAATTCTCTGCCTGCAAACTGGTTGAACTCTTCCTCAAAACGAATAAATCCGGATTGCTCAAGCAGCTTTGAATCACCTGCCATCTTGCCTTCCATCGCCAATATGCTGGATACGGGGAAGAGTCGTGGTGCCCGAATTCCATTACTGCGCAATTGGGTGCTCACATGATCGAGAACCTGCTCCAGTTCTTCCTCGGAGGAAGACAAGTCACTAGCATTCACAACAAAGAACATCTGATCCATGGCAGAACTATCCTTAACACGTCCCAACTGATTCAGGAACTGCCGATCTCCTTGTGAGAAAGCATGGTTGTAATACGTCACAAAAATGAGTGCATCCGCATTTTTCATATAATTGAAGGTTACACCCGTATGACGAGCATTGACGGAATCCGCTCCTGGTGTGTCGACCAGCACAATACCCTGTTCCGTTACATCGCAACTGTAGTAGAGATCGATACTGTCTACGAAGCAGGACTTCTTCTCGTTTGCGACAAAATTACGGTAACCCTCCAAATCCACCAGCACATCCTGGCCCAGCTGGTCCGCTGTTTCTTCCCAGCCGGCTGCTGCCGCCTGCAAAAAGCTGTAATGCGGGCGCCCCGCCGGATGCACATCCTGTGGCGAGAGGGAACGTACTCGCTTCTGCCACTCGGTTCCAGGCTCACCCAGTCCAAGCAAACGGAAGGAATAGGCGAGGTCTTCATGGAAGGCGTCCCGGGTCTTCATGCGGACCCGGGCTGTTCCATGCTCCGCGCCCCCGGCAGGAGCCATGATCCGGTTAATCGCCGCTGTTGTTGGATGCGGCGAGACGGGTAGTACAGCTTCGCCCAGCAACGCGTTGGCGAAGGAGGATTTGCCGGCGCTGAACGCTCCGAACAGCGCGAGTGTGAACGTGCCGCCCGCAAGCGAAGCCGCGCGTGCACGCAGATCCCGTACCGCCGACCCCATGGCGGGGTACGGCTCTACCAGCGCAGCAGCGGCTTCGAGCCGTGCCGCTGCTGCGTCCAGGCGTCGGCGGCGTTCAGCGCCAGCCGCCGCCGTTGGCCCTGGCACCGCCGCTGCGACTGCGCGCTGCGCTGGCGGTGCCTCTGGCGTCTGTGGCTGCGCAGCCACAGACGCTGACGTGCCCGCATGCGGACCGGGTGCTTCGCCCGGTCCAGGCACCGCGGGCACGTGCGGGCCCTTCACCTCCGGCAATAGCCCGGAGGGGAGGGGGCCCGCATCAGGCAGCAGGCTGCGCAGCCCTGCTGCCTCTGCGGCGGCGCTGCGCTGGAGCGCCGTGTAGCGCGCCGCCGCCGCGGATTGCGCCAGCAGCGCTGCGCGGCTGGCGTCCAGCGCCTGGAGCGCGGCTTCGCCTCGCGCACCCAGCGCTTCAAGCATGCGGTCGGCCAGCATCATGGCCGACCTGCGATAGCGGGCCTCAATCTCGCCCCGCACATCTTTACTGAACTGAATCACATACTCGGGAGATACCTCTGCACTGGCACTGCGTTTCATCTCCAATAGTGCTTCATCCACAGCAGGAAGCTCCGTATTGAGCGCCTGCTCCCACTCCGCTCCCCATATCTGATGGGATTCACCCAGCTGCCTAAGCATCGTACGAATATGTACTTCCACTTGTCCGGAAGCCTGATCCTGTAATAAACGCACCAGTTCAGAAACACGGCGTTGTTTCTCCTGCTCGGTTTTGCCGCCTGAGAACAATAAGCCTACCCTGAAACCCGGTTTGCGGCTCTCCAAATAGGCAGCAGCCGACGCGCGAATATCCGCAGGAGTAAGATTTGCATTCGCCAGAAGAGGCTCAAGCTCTGCCCGGAATTTCTCACGCACTCGCGAAGGCCCGGTACGAATGTCTTCTGCTTGTTGATCGAGAAGCTCCAGCTCCCGTTCCAAGCGTTCAATTCCTTCCTTACCACCGATCTCATCCAGCAGAGATTGTTCTTCATCCTCACGTTTCTCCGCTTCTCTCGTCAGGTGCTGCTCCGTTACATGACTAGCCGAACTTGCCAAACTGTGCGTAATTAACGCTTCCTTTTCTTGCATCATGTGTCCAATGAGTTCCGGCAGCATATCCCACTGGTTGTAGCGATGCTCCTTGTCGCGGAGGGAAGTAAACAACAGTCCGTCATATCTAACTTCCCAGGCTGCAAATATAGCTTCGACCCCTTCGGTATATTGTTCAAAAGAAAGCTCACGTTCCCGATGCTTGTCGATCTGGTTCACGATCAAAAACAAGGGTTTGCCCCAATCCGACAAACTTTTGGCAAATGAAAGGTTCGTCTCGGACTGGACATGATTATAGTCCATGACATAGAAGACCACATCCGCCAGATGGAGCGCGGAATGGGTCGCAAGACTGTGCCCACGATCTGTAGAATCCACACCGGGTGTATCCAACAGAACAGCATCATCTTTCAGCAAGGGAATATCATCCCATACCTCAATGGAGCTGTACGCTCCCCCATTTTTGCAATACGCCTCCAATTCCTCTGGAGAAACTTCAAGTGTTCCTGCTCCATTGTCAGCGCTTACGTTTGGCGTAGTATAAATCAGCGCTCTCGGCTTACCATTACGTATCGATACCACATTCGCACTTGTTGGCACGGGACTTGAAGGCAGCACCCGCTTACCGCACAAACTGTTGATGAGACTCGATTTGCCTGCAGAGAAATGACCACAGAACGCAATCGTCAGATGTTTCGTTTCCGCCTTGCTGATTAAATCCGTTAAAGCCTGTACAGCCGTATGGTCCCCTGTCTGCTCCATCGCTTCACGCAGCGGAAGCAGAGGTTTGGCCATTTCTTTTGGGTAATCTGTTCTGGACATGACTGGCCTTCCCCCTGGCTCCTCTAATTTGACATCCGTTTCGATGTCTATCTCTTTTACAACATTTATTTTAACATTATCAAGTTTGAATTTGAACGATTGAATGGAATATACCTGAACTATCCTATATATACAAATGCAAATATAAGAAAAACGTTGATCAACGTATTTTCACAGAAGACAGAACGTGTTTAGTGATTGCTATTCTTGCAATTACCGAATTGTTCAGGTGCGCTGTGAACATATAAATCTATAAAAAAATAAAACCGAACAAGTCGGTTTTATCTGTCAGACGTTCTATACTCAGTATTTAGCATACTGCTTACTCTTTAATACAACAGAACCCAATTGTGTAATCACTACTTAGGAAACTGCGTTCTCCATGGAAGGAAGCAAGATTTCAAATACTTGTCCATGCTGAAGAATTGTAATGTCTCTGCCTTTGTCTCTCATAACCACAACTTCTGGTTTAACGGACATACGCTCCAGGTAATGTTCAGGCACGTCGCCAGAATGGCTTACTGTGATGCCTTCTACTTCTTTTTCTTCATTCTCCGCCATTTCCTGTTCAACGATTTGTTCAAAAATATCGGAGAAGGCCTCAAAATTGTCAGTGTACACGGAAATGCATTTCATGATTATTCATCCTTTTCTGCTCATTAATTTATTTTTCGTTTTCGGGTGGTGACACGTTCCTTATCTTTCCTGATTTGGGACGTTTTCATACGTTTTTTCCCTTCCCTGCATATGTCCAGCAATGGACAGATATGACACGCAGGGTTCTGTGCCTTGCAATGGTAGCGTCCAAAAAATATAAACCGGTGGTGAGTTAGTGTCCACTCATCCCGGGGTACGCGCTTCATTAGTTTCTTTTCGACTTCAAGTACGGAGTCATCCCAACCTGCAAGTGCCAGCCGCTTGGATACACGTTCAACATGAGTATCTACCGCAATTGCCGGTACTCCAAACGCATTGGAAACAACTACATTCGCGGTTTTCCGCCCGACACCTGGTAGCGTCACAAGCTGATCATGTTCCTGCGGTACATCACCGCCATACTGCTCTATTAAAATTCGGCACATGTTCTGAATATGCTTGGCCTTGTTCCGATACAAACCGATTCGCCGAATATCCTGTTCCAACTCTTCGAGAGGAACCGCCAGATAATCTGCTGGGCTTTTGTACTTCTGGAACAAATCTGCGGTTACCTTGTTCACCGTTTCATCGGTGCACTGGGCAGACAAAAGGACAGCTACCGTCAATTCAAATGCATTGCTGTGATTTAATTCGCAATGTGCATCAGGAAACATTGCTTCCATCGTTTCGAGTATATGCCTAACCGTCGCTGCATTCATGAAGAGCTACCTCCCACAAAATGACTCCACTCTGCGGAGCCTTACTTCGAAGCTTCATCCGAATACTTTGCGGGGACCTCAAAAAGCTTGCAAAAAAAACGTCTTGATGCGGGAAAGATCCCGTATCAAGACGGTCATTCTTTTGATCCTCGAAAAGAAACGATTACTGTTTTTGAATCTCCATAATCACATTGTTCAGGAGATACAATACAATATTATCATTATCTCTGAGAGATTGCACGCTTAAAGTATTGTCACCCTGGTGAACAAATACACTTGATCCGAGTGCAAAACGATAGTTTGTGTCTGCTGTCGTTTCCCGTTTAACCAAAATCTGGTTACCCACACCATCATAAGACCAGAATTGTTTGCTCATGACAGTTAGTACTCTGAAGCGTGTTGAATTATCCGTATCTTTTGTCATTTCAACACGATCACCGACCGTAAGACTAGTCAGCGAAGTTAACGTAGAGCCAGATTTTACGACTTTAACCGAACCGCTAACAGGCACGTTTTCAGTCTGGCCGTTAAACTGCTTGAGTGTTACGGATGAAGCATCCACTGCTGTAACTTCAGCCAGCGTACGCTTCACGACTTGAACCGCTTTTGGCGTAACTCCTTCAAATGTTACATTAATCAGGTTGCCTGCTGTCAGCTGTGAAGGCGTGATCGTCTGACCACTCTCTCCTGTCAGTACCGCTTGATCCACGTAGAACTGACTTGTCAACAGATCTGATTTTACTCGAATACGACTATTTGCTTCCAAGGCAACCACTTCGAATTGAGCCACAGTGTTCAGTGCAATCTTCTGCACTACATCCTGATTTGCTCCAAGTGTTATGGTAACTTTGTCACCAATCTTCAGATCTCCCAGACTTGCGCCGGATTTATTATACATCTCGACTGTAGGAACCGTAGAATAAGGCACTGTAATCGTCTGATTACCGGACAACAAACTGATTTTCTTGCCAGAAGTATCAATGTTGCTGATTGTACCTTCATACTTGTAAATCACTTTAACGGACAATGCACGTGTTCCCACATATGTCAGATCCAATTTTCGACCATCGTTTAAGAGTGACTCCAGACCAGCCAGTGTAGGTTTGGTCGTATTATAATCCAGCTTTGTTTTCTCGTCCAATGTAAATACAAACGGTTTTTTGTTGTTGTCCAGCACGGTAAGTACCTTTGTTTTACTATTGTAAGACACAACTGTTACCCCGTTCATAGGTTCCATTTGGCGTCCAATGACCTGAATACGCGTTACCTGGTCATCAGCGTTTAATGTCAGCTCCACCTGATCCCCGTTCGTAGCATCCGTGATGAGATCATTCAGCGTTGCATCCTGAATGCCATTGATAATGACTTCCGGCTTTTCAGTCAGCAGTTTCGCCTCCAGTGAACCTCCTTCACGTTTGAACGTTAACGTGGATTGGTTACCACCGATCTCAACCAGTGTTCCGCGCACAGATTGCTCCACACCTTGAGTTAATACGATCGTTTGCAGAACACTGTCCTTAACGGTGTATTTTACAGCACTGCCGGCTTTCAGATCAGCCACTGACAGGATACGGTTCTGATATGTGATAAGCAGATTGTCATTGTAAGCAAACTGCTCGGTAGCACCCGCTGCATTGACAAGTTTAATGGTTTTACCAGAAGTAGATACTTCAGCAACTACGCCATTGTCACTCTTGTTCACAATGCCGGATTTCACACGGATTGCGACTGTTTTTTTGTCAGCCGAGAACGTCTCACGCTGTACTTCGATGACACTATCTGCCGTAATATCGGACAGTTTGATTGCATTACCATTCTGATCGATGAATGCCGTTGCCTCATCATAACTGTACGTTTCGTAATTCTCGCCCACAAAAATACCAATCTTATTGCCAGACAATGAACGTGCAAATGTACCTTCAACGCTTTCCACCTGTGGTGTAGCATCAACGACTTCCACATAGGAAGCCCCGCCAGCCGAACCCACAACCATAACTTTCGTATATAGTTTCACATCTGTGGATGAAGCACGCGTCTCACTGTCTTTCGTAAAGTAAGGCGTACTGCTGTTCACTGCGAAGTTAACGGCTTTGCCGTCCACAACCAGCGTGATCTGCCCATCTTTCAATCCAGTTACATAACCCGTAGAAGTGTTCGGATACTTCGTATCCGTTAACGATTCGCCACGACTGAAGAAGGTAGCGAGTTGAGCACGGGTTACGGAACCAGTTGGATTGAATTTGTTGCCTTCCACACCTTTGGCCAGATCCAGGCTAACAGCCAGATTGACATAACCTTTACCACTTTCAGAGATATCTGCATTATCAGCAAATCCGGTAGATTGATTGTTTTGTGCCTTTGCTTCCGCATCCTTGTCCAATGAGCGGATTAACAATTTCGTAATCCATTCCCGTGAAGCCGGCTTTTGCCCCCATGATGTCTTGGATACATCCACAGTTGATTCTTCCGTCTTGTCAATCAGTCCCAGTTGAAGTGCCCGCGCGACATATGGCTTGAAATAATTTCCCACTTCCATGTTTGTCGGTAATGCCGCAGCCGTGTCGGTATTCAACTGGTCCTCTTGATTCATAAAACGGATTGCCATCGTTACAGCTTCTTGCTGTGTTACCGCGTCTCCTGGACGGAACAGGCCGTTGTTACCGAGAAGAATGCCTTGATATGCCAGTTTGTACACATGTTTCTCAGCCCAGTATCCGACCTTGATGTCACTGAACAAACCAGTTGGTGCAGCCGTATTCGTTATTGCAGCTGTCTGACCCTGCCCCGTTTCTGTTGATTCTGCTGCCATGGCAGCTCCGCCGGCGCTAAGGGCCATCATGCCTGCAAGCACGGCTGATACTACTTTTTTAGAGTGTGATGGATTGTTATATTTAAAAGTCACCTATGATTCCCCTCTCTCATGTAAAACGACCCATAATCCGTGGATTCACGGTACAACAACTGCTGTACAACCTATTCGGATCTTGTCATTGGATGTTCAAGATCCACATGGCCCATCAGACTCTCAGTCTGCTGACCATCCACCAGTAAATCAAGTGATTTTACTTCATCAAACTGGAAGAACGTTTGTTTCAGAGCATCCATCGCAAAGACTTCTCCGCCTGCTCCAAGACGTGCCGTATCTGGCATATGAATATCCAGGGTAAGAGCTCCATCCTTGAACTGAACAGATTTCAATTCAATTTCTTTAGACCACAGTGGAACAAGTTTATTGTCTTTGCTCTGTTGCAGTGATTCAAAGGCAGCTTTATATTTGGCATCATCCGATGCGTATGAAATCTCTGCCGAAGCTTTGTGCAACTCCAGTTCTTCTTCATCCGTATAGAATACAGTGATCGTTTTCTTTTCATTACTTTCGGAAGTTGTTGGCGTGTCCGTAGACGTTTCGCTTGGCGGAGTAGTTGTAGTCGTTCCCTCCGAACTGCCTTCCGTGGATTCTGTTGGTGTTGTGTTCTCTTCTGGTTCAGCAGTTACCGGTTCGGTAATGGTTTCGCCTTCAACCTCGGTCACATTGTTTTCCGTTCCCGCGCCTTGCGTCTGATTCGGAGCAGCTGTTGGCTTGCTTCCACATCCAGCAGCAACTGCCATAACCGTTACCAGCAAGGCTACAATCCATATTTTCTTGTTCATTCTAACTCCGCCTCCTCAACATAAGGGCTTGTCCCTTATTTAATTCCCAGATACTCCTTGATTCCTGCAACAATCCCTTTGGCAACACTATTCTGGAAACTTTCCGTGAAGAGGGCTGCTTCGTCGCTCTTATTGCTAAGGAATCCACCTTCCAGCAGAACTGCTGGCATTGTCGTTTCACGGGTAACATGGAGACTTGCCGTTTTCACTCCGCGATCTTTCAGTCCGGAAGACTGTAAGAGATACTTGTGCATCACTGTAGCAAGTGCTTTGCTGTTGGAGCGTGTATAGAATGTCTCTACACCGTTCGCAGCAGCAGGGCCACTGTTAGCATGAATGGAGATGAAGATGTCCGCTTTTATGTCTTGTGCAATCTTCACACGTTCTTTTAATGCCAAAAATGTATCATCGCTGCGGGTTAACACAACGTCAATTTTGGATTCTTTTTTCAACAAGGCTTCCACTTTCAGAGCCATTGCCAGATTGAAGTCTTTTTCACGTTTACCCGTTACACCAATTGCCCCTGGATCCTGATCTCCGTGACCTGCATCGATAACGACAACTTTTTTGCCATTATTCCCAACGGGAGGAGCAGGTGTACCACTTTGATTGTCGAGATTAATCATGATCAGTCCGGAATCATTTTGCACACTGTACCCTTTCGAACTGGACAGATCGATCACAAAACGAACTGTGGATGGACTGTTGCTGTATAACGAGTAACGAATCTTAGACACATCCGGATAGCCGCTAACGACGAGTTGTCCATTCTGGTTGCTGTCTAGAGCCTGTCCTTCACTGAATGAATCAGCAAATGCGGTATTCGGCAAGTCTATAACGATTCGATCTGGTCCTGTCATCGTGAAGACGTTCGGCTTCGTACTCCCGCTTGTTGCTATCATGAGGCGGTTGTCGCTGAAGCTGATGCCGTTCACCAGTACAAGACCTTCCTGATCCGATCCTCCGCCTTCATTGCCAGAGTTCGGAGGTGTGGTTGTCCCGTTTCCGGAACCTGAATTCTGGGTAACTAATGTTACCGTCTTCGTGGTATTGTTCCAACCCACCTTAAGACCCATTTCCTCACCGATAAATCGGAGAGGTACGAGCGTAGTACCATTTTTAACGAGTGGCGGGGCATCCAGGTTTACGTTACTGCCGTTCACCGTTGCCGTCTTCTGTCCAACAATCATCTGCATGGCAGTGTTGTCTTTGCTGATAGTCACCGTTTGCGTTTGCTGCTTCCACTCCACGCTATATCCAAGATTTTCGGACACAACCCGGATCGGAACCATCACCTTGCTGTTGATAATTTCCGCTTTTGCATCCGATGGCTGTACGATTTCTTTTCCGTCTAGGATAATTTTCGTGTCTGTTGCTGCGTGACTATAGCCCGGGAATACGAGCCCAAAGACAAATAACAGTACCAAAAAACCGAACTTCTTCATCCTTCACCCCTACCATTCTCATATTTTTTTGCCGCATGTTGTCATTTTCCAACTCCGACTGACCGTTTGGGCATTACCAGACACCTATTAGACGCCCCTCGCTCTCAAAAGTTGCGAATATATTCCAACATAACAGAAAAAAAACGTTGTCAGATCAAGCTTTTTTTACATTTTAATGTCTTATTTTTTCCTTATTTATCAAATATACATCTCTAAACAACGTACTAGCCTAACCTGCATAATTACGCACAATTCATTTTAGAGTCCCAAAAATTCAACAATTCCGTCCACAATCGCCTGAGCACATTTCTCCTGGTATTCTTCTGTGAGCATGACTGCTTCATCTGAAGAATTACTTAAAAAACCTAATTCAAGCAACACAGCAGGCATGGTTGTTTCACGGGTCACATGTAGACTAGCCGTTTTAACCCCACGATCCTTGAGTCCGGTTACCGGCAACACATATTTGTGAAGAGTATCAGCCAAAGTCTTGCTTTCTTTGCGACTATATAGCGTTTCAATCCCGTTTGGCACGGGTGTGGTGAATTTGTTTCCATGAATGGACACAAAAACATCTGCCTGATTCAATTCAGCAATATCCACTCGCTGTTTGAGTGAAAGCTCTGTGTCGTCCTGGCGTGTAATGACCGTTTGGATATTTGAGTACTTTTGAAGGATAGCCTGTACCTTCAGCCCTACAGCCAGATTGAAATCCTTCTCATAAGCTCCAGACAAACTTACTGCACCGGATTGACGACCACCATGTCCGGGATCAATGACCACAATGGCTTTGCCATCATTCGTAGGTAATGCCGGTTTGCTTGTGGGTTCTCCACTTGTAGTTGTCAGGTCAACAAGCAAGACATTGTTATCTCCAATTGACCATTTGGCAGTAGCCGGCTGACTCAGATCCAGAACGACACGCACGGTGGAAGGCGATTTACTAAACATGGCATACCGGACTTTCGAAACGAATGATGAATCCGTAACGAGAATCTGTCCACTGCCATCCACGTTAGAGGCTTGTCCCTGAATGAATTCCTGAGAAAATGTGGCTGAAGGCAGATCAACTATAATACGGTCTGGCCCGCCTATACTGGATACTTTGGGACTGATATTCCCATTTGTTGCTACAATCAACCGATCTCCACTGAAGGTGATCCCTTGAAGCTCTGTTAGACCATCCGGGACTGGAGCCTCGACGGGGTCACTGTCACCTTCCGTTCCGACTACAGGAGGAATACTAAATAGGCTTACTGTCTTGGTCCCATTGTCCCAACCAACCCGCAGACCCATGCCTTCCCCGACAAAACGTAACGGAACAAGTGTCGTTCCCTGTTTGATCAGTGGAGGCGAATCCAGATTCACCACGTTTCCATTCACTGTAGCTGCATCTTTGCCAGCCGTCATTTGAATTGTGCTGTTTCCTTTTTGAACCTGAACTGACTGAGTTGCCTTCTCCCACTTCACCTTATAACCCAGATTCTCCGATACAATTCGAATCGGAACCATGACCGTCTTTCCGATATTTTCAGCAGGTGCTCCTGTCTGCTGGTTAATGGTTACACCGTCGAGTACAATCGAGGGAGTGGTGTCTGCATGGGCCATGACTGGAAATAAACATAGGAACAGAAGAAAAACGATTGCTGCGGACCATTTTTTCATACCTCATCCACCATTCTTTTTGTCTTTTGAACATCCGACCTGATTCTCTGCAGCGTAACATCAATGGCGCTATGTAACCTTCCATAATCTACTAATCAGTTTATCAGATATTGTCCCTTCATCCGGTTACAACGTTGTCATATTCAGTCGGAAATAAGATAAAAAAAGCAGCTCACATTCAAAAACATCCTCTCTTTTACATGAATGTACATCAATTCCGTATCAATGATGTCATATATTGAAGATATTACATGTTGAAATATTCAATCGAGAAAGATCGGGAGTTCTATGTATAGATGATTCATTAAGATATTTTAGCTTCTGAAATTATAAAAAAAGCTTCTGTCTCATCCATAGGAAACAAGGTTCCTTTGGCGAGACAGAAGCTTTCTGCTGTACGCTAATCTAGCGATTAACCGAATAGTTTAGCCGCATGGCGTTGCTCATACGCAGCGATTTCGTCATCATGTTGAAGAGTGAGACCAATATCGTCCAGTCCTTGCAAAAGGAATTGACGACGATGCTCATCCAGATCAAAATCGATATGCAGTCCGTATGCATCGGTAATCGTTTTGTTTTCCAGATTTACATTCATCTCATAGCCTTCATGTGTCGCTGTACGTTGGAACAAGTCTTCCACTTGCTCTTCTGACAACTTGATTGGCAAGATCCCGTTCTTAAAGCAGTTATTATAGAAGATATCTGCAAAAGATGGAGCGATGACACAACGGAATCCATAGTCCATAATTGCCCATGGCGCATGCTCACGGGAAGATCCACAGCCAAAGTTGGCACGTGAGATCAGGATGGATGCTCCTTCATAACGAGGTTTGTTCATTTCGAAGGATGCATTATTGTTACCCTCTTCATCAAAACGCCATTCGTAGAACAAAAATTGTCCAAATCCCGTACGTTCAATCCGTTTCAGGAACTGTTTCGGAATGATTGCGTCTGTATCTACATTGACCCGGTCTACCGGTGCAACGATGCCTTGTAATGTTTTGAATTCTTCCATATTAAACGTTCTCCCTTCTGTCTGTTATAGATTAGATCGCTGCTTCCGTTTTGAAATTCCAATCCCGTACGTCCACAAAGTGACCCTTAACCGCTGCTGCTGCTGCCATTGCCGGAGATACCAGATGTGTACGTCCTCCGCGTCCTTGACGTCCTTCAAAGTTACGGTTGGACGTCGAAGCACAACGTTGTCCTGGCTTCAATACATCCGGGTTCATCGCCAGACACATGCTGCATCCCGCATCACGCCATTCAAATCCGGCTTCCGTAAAGATTTTATCCAAACCTTCTTGTTCTGCTTGGATTTTAACTCGTCCTGAACCTGGTACAACAATTGCTGTAACCTGACTGGATACCGTGTGACCTTTAGCCACTTTTGCAGCTGCACGCAGATCTTCGATCCGACCATTGGTGCAAGAACCGATAAATACATAATCAATTGGAATCTCGGCAATTGGTGTTCCCGGCTCAAGTCCCATATATTCAAGCGCTTTTTCAGCCGCTTTACGTTCGTTTTCTGTAGGCAATTCAGCCGGAACAGGAACTTTCGAAGAAATGTCGGTTCCCATGCCAGGGCTTGTTCCCCAAGTTACTTGTGGAATCAATGTCTCCACATCGATTTCAACCACATGGTCGAACTCCGCACCTTCATCGGTTACAAGCTGTTTCCAACCTTCTACAGCTTCATCGAACTTCGCACCCGCTGGTACGTATTCACGTCCACGCAGATATTCAAATGTTGTTTCATCCGGAGCGATCAATCCTGCTCTTGCTCCACCTTCAATGGACATGTTGCAGACCGTCATACGCTCTTCCATGCTCAATTCACGGATGGATTCACCCGTGTACTCAATAACATAACCTGTTGCAAAGTCTGTACCGTATTTGGCGATGACTGCGAGGATCATATCCTTCGCGGTTACACCCGGGTTACGTTTGCCGACAAAACGAACTTCCATCGTTTTGGCTTTCGCTTGTTGCAAACATTGCGTTGCCATAACGTGTTCAACTTCACTTGTTCCGATTCCGAATGCCAGTGCGCCAAACGCACCGTGTGTGGACGTATGACTGTCACCACATACAATCGTTTTACCTGGGTGAGTCAGACCAAGTTCAGGTCCCATAACGTGCACAACGCCTTGATCAACCGTGTCCAGATCATACAACTTCACGCCGAAATCACGACAGTTTTGCGAAAGGGTATCAATTTGTTGTTTGGAGATTGGATCTGTAATGTTGAAGCGGTCTTTGGTTGGAACGTTGTGGTCCATTGTTGCAAATGTCAGCTCAGGGCGACGAACTTTACGTCCACTCAGACGAAGTCCTTCAAATGCCTGCGGAGAAGTTACTTCGTGCACCAGATGCAGATCGATATACAGAATGCTTGGTTTGCCTTCTTCTTGATGAATTACGTGATTTTCCCAAATTTTCTCAAACATCGTTTTTTTACTCATCATTTTCACCTCATCATAAGTTCGGTCCTTGGAAGAGCCTCTGTTTTCCTTTAAAAAGTGAAGCTCTTGAATGACATAAATATATCACCCCGTCCTTCATTGTTCCAAGATATAATATCTATAGATGTAATAGGTTTAACCTATAATAAAAGAAAGGCAAATAAACCACTGCTCATCGCAGAGGTTTCAATTGATAACAATTATCATTATCATGTAAGTCTTATAGTACGTTCCCGCTTCGTCGCTGTCAATGTTTTTATACAAAATAAAGAAGCCACCTCTTAATAATTGAGTTTACCGGTAGTTCCGGTAATAAGAATGATTTCTTTATCTGTAGTGATATAATGGTGGCATAACGAAAGGAATGACCAATGACGATGGAATTCAGACAACTTCAATATACGCTGCAAATTGCGGCCGAACGCAATTTCTCCAGGGCAGCAGAAAAACTGCATATTGCTCAACCTTCATTAAGCCAGCAATTATCCAAATTGGAAAAAGAATTGGGCGTACTGCTGTTTCAGCGTAATACGAGTACAGTAGAGTTAACCCATGCAGGTGTTACGTTTGTGGAGCAAGCCCAAAAGATCGTAGATGCCATGGAGTTATTACGTCAGGAAATGTCAGACATCTCCCAGCTTCGCAAAGGTAAAGTCGTTGTGGGCAGCATGCCGATCACTGGCTCACACCTGCTCCCACACGTGCTTCCTGCATTCCAACAAGCGTACCCCGAGATTGAAGTCACCTTGTTGGAAGACTCCGGACTTACGCTTGAGAAATTGACAGCAAGCGGCAAAGCTGATCTGAGCCTGCTATCTCTTCCTTTACAAGAACCAAGCTTGTCTTATGTAACTATTGGCGAAGAACGGATTGATCTGGCGGTTCCCCCAAATCACCCTCTGGCACGCAGGGCAGATCCGGATAATCCGCTTCCTGTGCGAATTGAAGAGCTTCGGGATGAGCCATTTGTTGTATTGAAAAAAGGACAAGGTTTCCGCAAACTTACATTTGATCTCTGTGAGCAGGCTGGTTTTGATCCCCAAGTTGTGTTCGAGAGCACAAATATTGAAACCGTTCAGTCACTGGTCGCCACAGGGATGGGGATTACACTGGTTCCACGCTTTATTGCCCGTGCGCCGCGCAGTGAATTCGTACCCGTGTATGTGCCGCTTGCTGAGCCAACTCCCAGCAGAACACTTGTTGTGGCTTACCGGCAAGGCAGAGTACTGTCGAAGGCAGCCGAAGCATTCATCCATACGTTTCAACAAACGGTGGCCGAATTGTCCAAGGGAGACTAAGGAATTTCTCCTAGGGGTATGGAGACATACAACACAGACCAAAACAAAGGCTTGACCCTAATGGGCCAAGCCTTTGTCATATACTCGTTTCCCGCATAAGCAGGATAGAGTTCTTACAACGCAATCACAGTAACTGGTTAGAGTACAATGTTGCTTGTTAAGTTGTTTAGCTTTCATGATAATTTATAATGTTAATGTAGAAACGTACATAAGAAAACTTCATGTGTGACGGTTTATTTTCGCAAATTACGATCGCTTGTCAGCCTGTTTTGCTGATTCATTACACGGCCTTCGTCCTGAACAGTTGAATCAGGCGGTGATAGCCCTCCTGCTCCATTCTCTAAGAATGCCCTTAAGTGATCTTCCCTTGTGTTATCCTGTTCCAGTCTCCTGAGCGTATCTTTCACATGGTTGTCCATTGATTGATCATCTCCTTGGTAACGGGATAGTTATCATTACCCGCACGCTGGAAGAATAAACACTTTTTCTGCAGAATTTATTTCATTTTTTTATTTATCACCAAAATAAACGCCAGGTCGACGGTCTTCAAACACGGGAATACGTCCGCGAACCTCATCTACCAGGGAAGGGCGAATGATTCCGGTCACGATCTCTTCCCCTTCGCCACCTTCAGCCACAATCTCACCCCATGGATCAATGATGAGGGAATGTCCGAAAAACTCGGTGTCCCCCCCTTTTCCCACACGGTTACAGGCGATCACATACATCTGATTCTCAATCGCTCTTGCCGTAAGCAATGTACGCCAGTGATGCAGACGAGGATTCGGCCATTCGGCAGGTACAATCAATGCCTTGGCACCATTTAAAGCAAGGGTGCGGGCGAGTTCCGGAAACCGGATGTCGTAACAGATCGAAGCACCCGCTGTAAGACCATTTTGCAATTCAAAAATTTCAGGTTCCGCACCAGGCTCTAAATATTTCTCCTCGTCCATCAGACGGAACAAATGTAATTTATCGTATCGCGTTACCTGTGTTCCTTCACGATCATACGCGTACATTGTGTTGTATATTTGACCATCCCGTTTCTCGGCAATGGAACCGCCAACGATGGAAATTTGATGTTTTTGAGCAAAAGCAGACAGCCACTCCCGTGATTTCTGTCCTTCCGGGTCAGCGAGTTCATGAATTTGCGTCAACGCGTATCCGGTATTCCACATTTCAGGCAGCACAGCCAGCCCTAGATCCGGATATTGTTCTACCGCACGTTCAAGCAACGACTGCATATGTTTATGATTAGCCTCAGGGTCTCCGAGCTGGATATCCCCCTGAATCAGAGCTACACGCATTTCTCCCTGTTGTTGTTCTGTCATGACAAGCACTCCTCTGAACCGTAATACCTGCTATCATAGCTTGATCCTCTTGAAGACTGCAAGCCTGTTTTTGTTATGAACTTGCACACAATAACTCAGGCAGCAGGGTCAACAATCGATCGCTTGTGAGCGCATCACCCATGTTCCAGATCGACTCCTCCACAGCATACACCCGTCTATTCTGCACAGCCGGAAGGGCTTGCCAACTGGAACTTTTCATCAGCATCTCGGTAGCCTTTCTTGCCACGACTTCCTCAGGCAGCATAACAAATACATGATCCCCCGCATACTGTCGTACCGCTTCTGCTGAAATTTCCTTATAGGCCCTGCCCGCCGCAAGTGCTTCCTTCACTTTGGTAACCGGCCTGAACCCCATTGGATGGTATAACAATGGCGCCAGCCCGATATTGCCCATAACAAATAATCGTGCACCTCGATGGAATGTAAATACGGATGCTGTTTCCCCTTCTTCAATCGCTGTATGGATCTTCACCCACATCTGCTCAGTACGCTCCGCATAGGAGGTTAGCCACTGTTCAGCCTGAGGTTGTTTGCCAAACCAGTTGCCCAAACCACGCATTCGCTCGTCCAACATGGCATGTGAATTGTAAGCGAGTGTTGGTGCAATGTGGGAAAGTTGTTCATACTGCTGTTCATTGTTACTATCAAAAATTATCAGATCCGGATTCATGACAACAGCTGCTTCCACTTTAACCGGAGCAACCGCGTCATAAGTCTGATCTCCCAGCACCGGAATACCCAGCATCAGCAGATCTCCCGCGGAATCTCCGTAATACATAATTCGCTCCGGATTTACAGGAATATTCACTTCATGACCCATCCAGTCCTGTACCAACGTCTGCTGCTGAATAGATCTGTCATATTGACGAGGAGATAATCCAGTCATTTGGCGAAAACGCCTGCTGAAATAATACTCATCCTTAAACCCCACGCGGCTTGCGATATCCCGAAGAGGCTCATCCGATTTGCGGAGCCATTCCTTGGCATGTTTAATGCGTACGTGGTTTACATAATCAAGTGGCTTGTGACCTGTAAGTTGTCTGAATAGAATTGTATACTGCACAGGTCTGATCTCTGCAAGACGGGCCAGTTTCTGTACAGTGATTTCTTCAGTATAATGGTCGTCCACATACTGAATTGTACTGCGTAGCCTTGCTTCCATACTCTGCTCCTTCTTTGGAGAAGTGTACCGGGTAATAATTATCTCCATCCATTTTTGGAACTGTGCATTCAGATGACTGTACTCGGCGTCTGTTTTATAGTTCCGAATGACATACATCTGTTCCAATAGCCCACTTAACGGAGCATATGGATAGCCATTCAACTGGTTTCTGTGTGCAAATACAGGGCGGGTATAGAGCTCTGGATCGCTCGTCAACACATGAATAACATCAAAGCTCATCACGATATATTTCAATTCCGAATCCTTGCGATGTTCAATCTGGTAGCCTTCTCCCGGAGAAAGTGGATAAACAAATCCCGTAGTAAACGGATACTGTTCATCTCCAATATATAAACGTCCCTCTCCTTCTTCGCAGATCAGGAACGCATGTTTCTCGCAATCAACTTCTAGCATCACCTGTTCAGGTGGCTCAATTCGTCGTACCAGATGATCCAGCCGAAACATGAATGCTGAAAAGAACAACGCTCCCCCATCGGCATCCAGCGCCTGCATGTCGGTTCACCTCGTCTTTCTAAAATGAGAATGATTATCAATCGTTCTGTATGGTCTGATTATAAGCGAGTGATGGTTAATAATCCAGCTATGACTTTAATCAGCAAAAAAGAGCGCTCAACGAAAAGTTGAAGGCTCCTTTTACTTTTTAATCAACATACTTAAAGGTATTACTGGTGCCTTACTGGCTCATCACCAATTATTGGATCATCTGTTTAGGCAGCTCTTGTAACAGCCACTCCCTGGAAAGGGCATCACTTGAAGCTTTTACGATATCAAAACGATATACTTTTCCTTCCTTCACCGCAGGCAGGTTCTTCCAGATTGAACTATCCAGCAATTCCTTGGTGGATTGCTTGGCATCATCGGTCACAGGGTCCAGAATAAATATCCGATCACCGGCAATTTCAGATAATTTTTCGGTCGAAATCTCTACGAATCCCATGTCTTGATCCAATACTTTCTGAATTTCCGCGGTTGGCTTCAGTCCGTCCTTACCATATAACAACTGTGGCAATCCTGCACCTGCCATGACAAACAGACGATTCCCGGGATACATGGTGAATACCGAAGCCGTCTCCCCTTCTTTCAAGCCGTTCTCATGCAGTTGCTTCCACATCGCATCTGTTGCTTGTTGATGCTTCGTAATCCAATCCTCCGCTTCTTGCTTCTTGTTCAACAAGTCGCCAAGGATACGCAACCGATCTTCTATTGACCCGAATGAGTCAAAAGTAACCGTGGGTGCAACTTTCGCAATCTGATCATATTGCGCCTCATCACTGTTGGAGAAGATGATCAAATCGGGATTCAAGGCTAACGCCTTTTCCACACTAATCGGAAATCCTACATCTTCTGCCTGAGCAACCTGATCATCGTATACGGTTCCCTCCTGATGCAGTATGCCTACTGGTACAACACCTAGCGCGAGCAGGTCCCCGGTAACTTCTCCATGATAGATGACTCGCTTCGGATTTACAGGAACCTCAACCTCATGGCCAGTCCAATCTTTGAATACCCGGGTCTCACCCTCATTCGTTGTCTCTTCCGTTGCAGTTTGTTCCTGATTGGTTGCCTTTCCTTCTGCCTGAGTTTCTGTGGCTGCTTTGGAATCCTCTGCGCCAGCAGCAGGTGTTGCAGCCTGATTTCCACAAGCCAGTAGCAGCACGGATAACCACGTAATCGTAAATAATACTGCCGTATTTCGTATGCCCTTTTTCATTGCTGTTTCTCCCCCTGTATCATGTGCATTGTGCAATATAATTTAATGATATTGATTATCATTATCGGATATTATCATAAAACATGGCTTCTCTCAGCTCAATGGACAAAACGAAATGAGCACTTCCAGTTTTGTACAATCTCCTGCTCTTGGCACCTATGTACTGCATAATCAAGTGTATTTCCCTCTATACAGCTCGGGATTAGCGTGATAAATTAATGAGAACTATTTGCCATTATTAATAACCGGAGTGATGAAACTAATGACCCATTCAGACCATATAACTGCTCGTTCAGCATTTACCATACCAACTTCTGATGTAATGACACAGCTGCCAACGCAATTTTTTGCTACCCTTGTTCAAAATGTAAATCGTGAAATCGCAAGTGGACATGATGTGATTAATCTGGGTCAGGGGAACCCGGATACACCTACACCACCCCATATTGTGAAAACACTGCAAGAGTCGGCAGAAAATCCTCTCTACCATAAATACTCCCCTTTTAGAGGGTACTCTTTCCTGAAGGAAGCGGTCGCCAAACGTTATAAGGAAGATTACAATGTTGATCTGGACCCCGAGACTGAAGTAGCCATTCTGTTCGGAGGCAAAACAGGACTGGTTCAGTTACCTCAGGTTCTGCTTAACCCCGGTGACACTGTTCTCGTTCCCGATCCAGGCTATCCGGACTACTGGTCTGGTGTTGCACTCGCGAAAGCACACATGTCCTTTATGCCTTTGCTCGAGTCCAATGCATTCCTGCCGGATTATGAAGCAGTTACAGCCGAAGATCGGGAGAAGGCCAAGCTGATGTTCCTTAACTATCCCAACAATCCAACATCGGCAACGGCTCCACTGTCGTTCTACGAAGATACGGTTGAATTCGCCATTCAAAATCAAATCGTCGTTGCAAGCGACTTTGCTTACGGTGCGATTGGATTTGACGGACATCGTCCAGTAAGTTTCTTACAAGCCCCTGGTGCCAAAGAAGTGGGCATTGAGTTCTATACGTTATCCAAAACGTACAATATGGCTGGATGGCGCGTTGGATTCGCGCTGGGTAATGCGGAGATTGTCTCTAAAATCAATCTGCTTCAGGATCATATCTATGTCAGTCTTTTCGGTGGGATACAAGCTGCGGCAACAGAAGCACTTACTGGATCTCAGGAATGTGTCACTTCGCTGGTCTCATGTTACGAATCCCGTCGTAATGTGTTCTATGACGCTCTTTCTTCGATTGGCTGGCAAGCTTCGAAACCGGCAGGTTCATTCTTCAGCTGGTTACCTGTACCTGCAGGTTATACCTCTGCTTCATTTGCAGACTTGTTACTGCGGGAAGCCAAGGTGGCAGTCGCCCCAGGTGTCGGTTTTGGTTCACATGGTGAAGGCTATGTCCGCGCAGGACTGCTCAGTGATGAAAACCGATTACGCGAAGCTGTGGAACGGATTGGCAAGCTGAACTTATTCAAGTAATTTACAGGACGATAACCCCTTTGCATATGCCAAGTTTCCATGGTATGTTATAAGAAATATTGAACGAAACGTGATGACGGGACCAGTAAGAGAATATCAGTCGTGCCCAGAGAGTAAATTCCACCCTGCTGAAAGAATTTACCGCGGCTCTTCTCTGAAACCTACCCCTGAGCGGCCTGTTACGTACAGGACAGTGCCTTCTGTTACAGGGCATGAAGCCGGATGATTTAATCATCAATAAAGGTGGTACCGCGGAAGTAACGAACTTTCGTCCTTTTTAACTAAAGGGCGGGAGTTTTTTTTGTACCCGCTTAAGCCTCACACAAAATCACTTATTAATCATGTTTAAGGAAGTGAAATCATGACTTCACGTATTGTAGTTAAGATTGGAAGCAGCTCGCTTACCACGGAAGAAGGCGGTCTGGATCGCAGTTCGATCACCTTTTTTGCCGGAGAAATTGCAGCCTTGGCTGACCAGGGTCATGAGGTGCTCTTGGTTACCTCTGGAGCAGTGGCGGCAGGTTTCCGGGAGATTGGTTACCCTCAGCGGCCCAAACTGCTGCATGAGAAACAAGCTGCAGCAGCCGTTGGGCAAGCATTGCTGATGCAGGCATATCAACAGGCTTTTGCAGCGCACCGCGTTACTACGGCACAAATTCTGTTAACCCGCACAGACTTTCACAGTCGTAAACGTATGGGTAATGCGGGAATGACCGTAGAAGAGCTGCTCAAACAGCGAGTGATTCCGATATTCAATGAAAATGATACGGTATCCGTAGACGAATTGAAGTTTGGTGATAACGATCTATTGTCCGCGTTGGTGGCGAACCTGGTAAAAGCACAACATCTGATCATTCTAACGGATACCAACGGGCTGTACACCGCCGATCCACGTAAAGATCCATCAGCCATTCGTTACGACCGCATCCCTGAAATAACGGCTGAGATTTATGCGTTTGCCGGCGGTTCAGGATCATCGGTTGGTACAGGCGGAATGCGATCCAAAGTTGATGCAGCCAAGGTAGCAACCCGTGGTGGTGTCCCTGTATTTGTAGGAAGTGTGAAAGAGCCTGGAGATATGCAACAGGCCGTGGACGGAACGGGCAAAGGAACCTATTTTGAGACACGACTCGCTTCGTTATCCCGTAAAAAGCAATGGCTTGGCTTCATGTCCACTCCGCTCGGTACAATTGTTGTGGATGCTGGTGCTGAAGAGGCTCTTGTGCATGGTGGGCATAGTCTGCTGCCTGTAGGGGTCAAAAAGGTGCTGGGAACATTCCACGCCGGAGACGTCGTAGAGGTCATTGGAATGGATGAAACCTTGCTTGGTCGCGGTATTGTCAATTATGATGATGACCAGCTTCGACTCATTGCCGGACTTCCCAGTGGCGAAGTGATGAAACAGCTTGCCAGTATCCACAGACTTGAAGTTATTCATAGAGACGAGTGGATTACGTTAAAATAGACTTGGAGCTATACATTGGTCGAAAAAAAACTCAACTATATATGAGGAGGAATTACGATGAGTGAAGTGAGAGAAAAAGCCAGCAAAGCTCAGGCTACGGTTACACAGCTGAACCGATTGAATACAGATCAGAAAAATGCGGCCCTTCGTGTTATGGCCGATGCATTGATCACGGAGTCGGAATCAATCATCACAGCAAACGCTGAAGATCTCGAACGAGGCAGAGCACAAGGCACGCCGGAATCGATGCTGGATCGACTCGCACTTAATAAGGAACGGATCGCAGGCATTGCCGAAGGACTACGTCAGATTGCAGGTCTGCCTGATCCTGTCGGTGAGGTATTGGAGACATTCACGCGCCCCAACGGATTGCATGTTGAAAAGTTAAGAGTGCCTATTGGTCTAATCGGTATCATATACGAAGCTCGTCCCAATGTCACTGTAGACGCAGCCGGATTATGTCTCAAAACAGGTAATGCAGTGCTTCTGCGCGGTGGCTCCTCTGCCCTGTCCTCCAATCGCAAAATTGTAGAGGTTCTGCATCATGCACTGGCAACGACAGCCATGCCTGCTGATGCTTTGCAACTGGTTGAAGATGCGGATCGTGCTTCCGTAGATGAAATGCTCAAGTTGAACGGACTGCTGGATGTCATCATTCCACGCGGCGGGGCCTCCCTCATCCGTAATGTGGTTGCCAATGCGACCGTACCTGTTATTGAGACCGGTGCAGGCATCTGTCATACCTATGTGGATGAATCAGCTGATCCCGTCATGGCAGCCGAAATTGCCATCAACGCCAAGGCACAACGCCCATCCGTGTGTAACTCCATGGAGACGTTATTGCTGCATGCCGCATACGCGGAAGAGCATCTTCCTGCTCTTGCCGAGCAATTCCGTGAGGCGAGTGTGGTCTTGAAAGGTTGCGACACGGTGCGCCGTCTTGTCCCTACCGCCCTTGAGGCAACCGAGGAAGACTATGCGACCGAGTACAACGATTATATTTTAAATATCCGTGTGGTTGAGAACCTGGACGAAGCCATGCAGCACATCGCACATTACGGAACCAAACATTCCGAGTGTATCGTAACCCGGGATACAGCCCATGCAGAACGCTTCATGCATGATGTGGATGCAGCAGCAGTCTATCACAATGCCTCCACTCGTTTCACGGACGGGTTCGAATTTGGTTATGGAGCCGAGATTGGCATCAGTACCCAAAAACTGCATGCACGTGGACCAATGGGGCTGCCAGCACTGACATCAACCAAATATCGTATTACAGGCAATGGACAGATTCGTCAATAATATCCAGCACCAGTTATATAGGAGGAACGATTAATATGAGTCAAGAGCAACAGACGTTACTACAACAGAAGATTACTTTCCACGGAGCAGGCGCGATGGCGGAAGCCATCGTGCGGGGACTCATCTCCCGCCTTGTCGTTCGTCCTCAGGATATTACGATGCTGAACCGCAGCAACCAGAAACGTCAGGAGGAGCTCAGCACCCGTTATGCTGTACATACCGGAACTGCCTCGCAATCCTTGGATCATCTCGCTTCCACTCCGGTCATTGTACTCTGTATGAAACCCAAAGATGCTGCCGCAGCGCTGCGCGAACTGGGTCCGCTGTTATCACCTGATCAATTGATCGTGTCTGTCATTGCCGGATTATCGATCCGCACGATGCAATCCTTGCTTGGACGTAAACAGCCTATTGCCAGAACCATGCCGAATACATCCAGTACGATCGGGCTTGGTGCAACCGGACTTGCCTTCTCTGCGGAAATTACGGATGAGCAGCGCAGCACGGTGATGACCATGTTTGAAGCGGTCGGAATCGTAACCATTGTACCTGAGGATAAACTCGAAGTACTCACTGGGATTTCCGGAAGCGGCCCTGCTTATGTATACTATTTAATGGAGGCCATGATTGCCGCGGGCATTCGTGGTGGCTTATCCAGTCAGCAATCTCGTGATCTCACTGTTCAGACGGTGCTCGGCGCGTCACGCATGGTACAGCAAACCGGTATGGAGCCGATGAAGCTTCGCAGTGATGTGACATCCCCGGGAGGGGCAACACAAGCAGCACTGAAGACGCTGGACGAAGGTGATTTCTTTGAAAATGTAATCGCAGCCGTCAACCGCTGTGCAGAGCGCTCACGGGAGATGGGAGCTGCTTTGGAAGGGGATTTAAAAAATGAATAACATGTGCACAGCCACATATCGTCTGCATGATGATCATGCAGACTTCCGCAAGAAGGCCGAGTCCATCGCGATCGGCATGACCGTGGGCAGCTGGACGGAGTTACCACAAGCTCAACGTGAAGCGATGCAGAAGCATCTGGGTGAAGTCATAAGCGTAGAAGTACATGAAGCTGATGGAATGGCTGCGGGTGAGCGTTACGCTGACATTACCATCGGCTATCCTGATATCAACTTTAGCCGTGATATCCCTGCCCTGCTCGTAACGGTCTTTGGCAAAATCTCAATGGATGGCCGAATCAAATTGACAAAGCTTGGTTTCTCGGATGGCTTCCTCCGTGCATTCCCGGGACCCAAGTTTGGACTGAATGGTGTTCGTGATCTGCTTGGTGTACATGATCGTCCGCTGTTAATGAGTATCTTCAAATCCGTCATCGGGCTGAACGCTGATGAACTGCGTGAACAGTTTATCCGTCAGGCACTTGGTGGCGTGGATCTGATCAAAGACGATGAAATTCTGTTCGAGAACAAATTAACACCTATCGAAAAAAGAGTCGAGGTCTGCATCAAAGCTGCCGAACAGGCACGCCAAGAGACAGGCAAGAAGCTACTGTATGCAACCAATCTCACAGGACCTACATCTCGTCTGAAAGAGCAGGCTGAACGTGCCATCGGTGCTGGAGCCAATGCCTTGTTGTTCAACGTGTTGTCCTACGGGTATGATGTCCTGCATGAACTCAGCAGTGATCCTGATATTAATGTGCCGATTATGGCTCACCCTGCACTTGCAGGAGCATTGTATCCTTCACCACATTACGGCATCTCGGCTTCGGTTGTACTTGGCCAGTTGATGCGTCTTGCGGGTGCCGATCTGGTGCTCTTCCCTTCTCCTTATGGATCGGTAACGATGCCGAAGGAAGAAAATATGGCAATCACAGAACAATTACTGACAGCTGATCTGCCTGTAAGATCCAGTATGCCAGTACCATCAGCCGGTATCCATCCAGGCCTAGTACCGCTTATTTTGCGAGACTTTGGGACAGATGTTATCGTTAATGCTGGTGGTGGTATTCATGGGCATCCTATGGGAACTGAAGCAGGCGGACGTGCATTCCTGCAAGCGATTGAGGCGGCTCAGCGTTCCATTCCACTCGCTGAATATGCAATCGATCATCCAGAACTGAAAAGCGCACTGGACCTGTGGGGTGGCGAACGATGAGAAGTGATAAAAAAACCGTCATCTTCTGTGACTTTGACGGTACAATTACCCTCTCGGACAATATTGTCGCGATTATGAAACATTTCAAGCCTGAGGGCATTGAAGCAATTATGAAAGATACGATTGAGCAGAACATCTCGCTGCGTGAAGGGGTTGGAGCCATGTTCGCTCTGTTGCCTGCATCGCAAAAAGATGAAATTGTCGAATTCGTACTTGGACAAGCCGGCATCCGTGAAGGGTTCAGCGAATTTCTTGACTATGTTCGCGGCGAAGGGATTGAATTCAATGTGACCAGCGGTGGTATGGACTTCTTTATCGAACCCTTACTCGCGCCCTTCGATATCCCGCAGGATCATGTCTATTGTAACGGCGCTGACTTCTCAGGTGAGACCATCCGCATTGAATGGCCGCATCCCTGCCAGCCTCCTTGTGAGAACGGTTGCGGAATGTGTAAAACGACCGTGATTCGTACATTCCCGGCAGAACAATACAATCGAATCCTCATTGGAGACAGTCTGACAGATTTTGAGGGTGCAAAGATTGCCGATCTCGTCTACTCCCGCTCCATTTTGACGGATAAATGTATTGAACTTGGTGTGGACCATGTGCCATTCGCTACCTTTTACGATATCATCGAAGATATGAAACAGAAGCAAACACAAGGAGTGCTGTAAACGATGGGCTTTGAAAAGATTACATTGGAACACAAACGTCAGGTCCTTGAAGAACTGGCTGATATTAAAGCGTTGTTCGCCAGCCGTAACTGGTTCCCGGGTACAAGTGGTAACTTGTCGATGCGTGTAGGAGATTTTGACCCGGAGCAATTTTATTTTGCGGTTACCGCCTCTGGCAAAGACAAATCTCTTCGCACACCGGAAGACTTCCTTTTTGTGGACAAACATGGCAAAGCAATTGAGACAACAACGTTGAAACCAAGTGCCGAGACGTTGATTCACTGCGAAATCTATCGTTTGACCGGCTGCGGTGCTGTATTCCACGTGCATACCGTGTTTAACAATCTGATTAGTGAATTCTTTGGAGCAGAGGGTCAAGTGCCGATTCAGGGCATCGAACTGATTAAGGCTTTCAACATCTGGGAAGAAAATGCCGAGATTCGTGTCCCTGTCTTGCCTAACTTTGCCGACATCCCATCCATTGCTAAGTTGGTGCCGGATGTTCTGGATGCCAATGTGCCAGGAATCTTGCTTCGTAATCACGGCATATATGCGTGGGGCAAAGATGCTTTTGAAGCAAAACGTCACCTGGAAGCTTTCGAATTCCTATTCGAAGTGATGTACCGTCAACTTCTGCTGAAGGGTGCTACGAAATAGCAATCATTCATCTTGAAATCTAAAATGTAAAACAAAAAACACGCCAAAGGCTGAATTTTCACAGTCCTTGGCGTGTTTCTATGTTGTGGGATGATATGGAATAGAAAATTCCTTTGTCATCGCAGCGTCAATAAAATCATCTTTGATCCACTTCGATTACAACTTACAGCCGATCATTCCGATCCTTGAATAAAAAGAGGCTATCCACTTCTTCGTCATTCCGATGAACCGCATGATTGGTGCCTGTTCCCCGTTGCTTGCCGAACAGCAGCTTCAAGCCGCCAAAAATGAGCAGCAAGGAAACAATAACGGTGTTCAAATAGGAACGAATCTCATACGTCATAAATGCATTAGGGAAGAGCTCATTCAGCTGTGGAATGACAAGACGGATCGTCAGGTAATATAGACCCAGCGCGGCAATCCCGAATCCAATCAGTCGCTGATGGCGGGCCCAATCCTTGAAGATCGGCTGATCGATCAATGGCTCGCGTCCATAGCGGCTGGAACACTGTAGCCCGTCAAAGAAGCTGTAGAACCAGATTAACGGTATCATGAAAAGGAACACGGATAGGTGTAGCAGGTCCAGAACATAAATGCTGCCCAGGAATAGGAACATCAATTGCATGCCTCTTTTTTGCAAACCCAGATATAGATGACCCGCACCTGGAAAAGCAGATAAAAGGGTTGCCAGCACTTTACTGCGTCGTCCAGCTACTCTGCCCATCTCCAATTCTTCGAATAACGTCCGATCCTGCAGTACCTCTCCAGCCTGCTTACGGTGGACATGCTGCACCGCATCAAACATGCAGTATACCCATATTACGGGCAGTATGAGCAAGAACATTAGAAACACCGATTCATTAGTGATTGAAGCTACAAAGACCATCATGGCAAATGAACCAAAAAACGCCATCAGGAAGGACAACCCGCGATGCAACAATCCCAGATGAAGATGTCCCAATCCAGGAACAAATGAAAGTAAAATGGTGAAGAATCGTTCACCCTCACTGCCTTTTTGATACATGGGCTGACCATATCCACCCTCATGGTGACTATATTCACTACCTGGATGCTGATGCTGCTCATCTTCATTCATAGGTTCCATAGGCCCTTGTTGACCCATGTATGCTCCCTGGTATGCTGCTCCTTGTTGTGGCCCATAGTGCGCCGCGTATCCCCTGTAGTGAGCATCCCGGGCAGTAGGTGCACGGAGCAGAACAATAATCATATCCAGCATACTGATCCCCCAGAAGAAAGCCGAAAAAATGGCACCAATAATCAATAAATCATGTTCAGCAAGCAGCATTGCCAGCATGAATGAACCAACAGCTGTTCCAAAAAAAAGCAATGGATAAATTACAGCCCTTGCCGGCCTACCCCAATACATAAAACCAAGACCGGGTATCAGGTTTAATAGAAATGCGAGTAATTTATTACGATCTGAGTGCACAGTCGTCATCCTTTCTTTTCAGGCAATGTGAAACCATTTATGGTTTAGGCTTGAGGTTATCCAGCCATGAAGTGGCTGCCTCCGTCCATTTCTCCGTAAAAGACCCTCTGTGGTCGCCATCCTGAAACTTGTGATAAGGTGCTACCTTGTCAAAAAGTCCAGACGAGAGGAAGATCAATGTCAAACAGGCCGCTACCGCGTAATGGAACACTTTATGTTCAAGCCAGCGCCGGTTTCGTCCAGCACGGGATTTGCGTTGTGCCTTGGAGGAGTGAATCCCCTCAATCCGATGCATGACTGAATCTGCAAACCCTGTCGGGTCAGGCAACGAGGGCAGTTCTCCATGGATGCCGAGTGCTTCCAGATAGCTGTCCATCGCATCCGGGTCTTCCATCAGAAGCTGCTCCATTCGACTCGCTTGAGTTTCACTCATATAACCTTCAATATAATCCGTCCATTGCTCAGCGGTATACTTTTCCTGTTTACTCACGCCATTCATCCTCCTTCCAATGTTTTCGAATCCACTGCCGGGCACGGTACAAGCGGGATTCCACAGTTTTCACAGCCACCTGTGCATCGCTGGCAATCTGCTCATAATTTTTTTCGCTTAGATAATACGCAGTGATAATGTCACGGTGCTGAGCAGGCAACTGATTGATCCGTTCGCGAAGTTTGTCCTCACGTTCCTCACGAACGAGACGGGTAAGAACGTCTTCATCCCGTCCGGGCATGTTTATTATTTTTTCTTCTCCACCCAGATCCTCGGCCGTTCGTCTGCCCAGCTTACGTTTGGCATCAATCGCTTTGTGAAAGGCAATTCGGGTTAACCACGTTTTGAAACCTTCGGAACGGTAGTCGGGGAGAGACTTATACATCTGTATGAACGCCTCCTGAGCTGCATCCTGTGCTTCCTGATCGTTCCTGAGTACGGAATAGGCAACATGGTATACATGCTGGCTATACTTATCAATCAGAGTACGCATCTGCGATGTATCTCCTTGACGGATTTGTTCGATTACGCGCGCTTCATCAATAACTCTCCCCTCCTCTCCAATACAATAGACGACAGCTTGTGTGTTTACCCCTGCGTGATCTATCAAATTTTTGTATAACAAAGTGAAATCATTGCCTGAAAGGTTGATGTCGCTGATCACTCACCCAATCCATAATTCAAAAAAAGACAGGCACAGAATGACTTCTGGCCTGTCTCTTGTTCTTGCCCACACCTGAATTAACGTCCACCATTACGAAACCGCTGCGTGTATGCCTTCGCGTCTTGAACGGTCTTGACACGATTACGGCTCCACTCAAGCAGTATTCGATCGATATACCGGAAATGTACTTTACCTGCAAAAACCGCTTCCTTCAGAGCCATTAGAATCAATTCCTCTTGGTAACGGTCCTGATCCAACCAGCTGGATATCGTCTCACACTCCATTGGAGAGAGCGGACGTCCGAATTCTTTTTCAAAGATGGAGAACATGTTCCGTTCTTCCTCTTCTTTTTGAACACTGTTCGAATCTTGGCGTGCTGCACTGCTGCTCAGCTGCTCCGCACGCAATGCGGCTACTTCTTCCGCAGTGCACTTTGCAAGCTTGGCATAGAGTCCATGTAAGTCATATCGTTCGTACTGGATGTCATGTTCCTCGTCACGATGCTCGTCAATAGCGATATATCCATCCCTCATCAGACGTTGCAACATTCTGGCAATGCCTTCAGGTGCAAGTCCCATACGCCCCGCAAGCTCTTCAAGCGTCGGAAACTCATTGAACTCCGCCTGACGGAACCCTAGGAGTTGAATCAGAAGAAGCACTTCTGCATCTGATAGGCCAAGCTGGTGATAATAACGTAACAAGGCATAAGGCAGATGAGCTGTACCCGAAGTCATGCCATAAGCTGCTCCATCCAACCAGGCTTTGGATGTGGTATCTTCCATAGACGGTCCTCGGTTAAGCATTAAGGGTACAGACGATAGAGCATACGTGGGAATGCGATTGTTTCACGCACATGATCCAATCCACAGATCCATGCTACCGTCCGCTCCAATCCCAGACCGAAACCGGAGTGAGGAACCGATCCGTATTTACGTAAATCCAGGTACCATTGGTAAGCTTCATCCGAGAGATTGTGCTCCTCAAAACGTTGTTGCATCAATTCCGGATCATCAATACGCTGAGAACCGCCAATAATCTCTCCGTAGCCTTCAGGTGCAATCATATCAGCACAAAGAACAACTTCTGGACGATTTGGATCTGGTTTCATATAGAAAGCTTTGATTCCTGCAGGGTAATGCGTGATAAAGACTGGTGTATTGTACTTCTCGGCAATGGCTGTTTCGTGCGGTGCACCGAAGTCTTCTCCCCAAGGAATATCAAAGCCTTGTCCATGCAGGAATTCAATCGCTTCATCATACGTAATTCGCGGGAATGGCGCTACGATGCCTTCGAGTTTGGATACATCACGACCGATGGATTCCAGTTCTGCACGGCAGTTTTTCACCACGGATTGAACAACATGAGCAATAAATTTCTCTTGTACGCGCAGACTTTCCTCGTGATCTACAAATGCCATTTCCGGCTCAATCATCCAGAATTCAATCAGATGGCGACGTGTTTTGGATTTCTCAGCACGGAATGTAGGACCAAAGGAATATACTTTGCCCAGCGCCATAGCTGCTGCTTCCATATACAATTGACCACTTTGCGTCAGATAAGCATCTTCATCAAAGTATTTGATGTGGAACAGGTTTGTCGTTCCTTCCGCAGACGACGGTGTCAAAATCGGAGGATCAACTTGTGTGAATCCGTTACCATCAAAGAACTGCTGAACAGCACGAATAATCTCTGCACGAATCACCATAACCGCACGTTGCTTCGTAGAACGGAGCCACAGATGACGATGGTCCATCAAGAAATCAACACCATGCTCTTTAGGCGTGATTGGATAGTTTTCAGTCAGATGTATAATTTCGACCCCAGTCACAGTCATCTCGTAACCGGACGCACTGCGAGGTTCTTCACGAATAATCCCTGTAACATACAAAGAACTTTCTTGAGTCAGGCTCTTCGCATTGTTCCAGATCTCTTCGCTAACTTCACTTTTTACAACAACCCCTTGAATATATCCGGTTCCATCACGCAACTGCAAAAACTGAATTTTGCCGCTGGAACGTTTGTTGTTAATCCAGGCACCGATCGTTACGGTCTCGCCCACATGCTCGTTCACATTACGAATTACACAATTCGTATTCATGCCATATCTCCCCTTGGTTCCTGAAATTTGAAAATGCAGCGGACAGGCTGTTGCCTGTCCTCTGCACTTCCTTGCCACTCTATATTTACTTTACAGTTAGATTACTTAGAATTCAATACGATTCGATGCGTATCGCGCGCAATGACCAATTCTTCATTTGTTGGAACAACGAGAACATCCACTTTCGAGTTCGCTGTTGTGATGCGACGCGGCTCACCAGAACGGACTGCGTTCAGGGCTTCGTCCAGCTCAACGCCAAGATACGTAAGTTGCTCACATACTTTTTGGCGAAGAACAACGGAGTTCTCACCTACACCAGCTGTGAAGACAATCACGTCTACACCGTTCATTGCAGCTGCATATGATCCGATGTATTTACGCAGACGGTATTCGTACATTTCAAAAGCGAGCGTGGAGTTCGCATCGCCATTCTCCATACCTTCTGTAATCTCACGCATGTCGCTGCTGATTCCGGAGATTGCAAGCAATCCACTGTGTTTGTTCAACATGGAGTTCACTTCGCTTACGCTCAGTTCTTCCTTGTTCATGACATAAGGTACGATGGCTGGGTCAAGGTCACCCGAACGCGTTCCCATCATCAGTCCCTCTAGTGGAGTCATACCCATCGAAGTATCAACGGATACGCCACCTTTAACTGCTGTTACACTACCACCGTTACCGACGTGACAAGTGATGATTTTCAGATCTTCCACTGGACGATCCAGATATTCAGCAGCTGCCTTGCTTACGAAATCATGGGAAGTACCATGTGCGCCGTAGCGACGTACTTTATATTTTTTGTAAAGTACACGCGGAATAGCATACAGATATGCTTTTTCCGGCATCGTTTGATGGAACGCTGTATCGAAGACCATTACCTGAGGCACACCTGGCATATTTAATTCAGCCGCACGAATCCCCATCATTGCTGCAGGGTTATGAAGTGGAGCCAAGTCGAACAAACGACGAATTTCAGCTTTGGCAGCATCATCTACCAATGCAGATTCTTTAAATGCTTCACCACCGTGAACAACACGGTGTCCAACAGCTTGAATTTCATTTACAGAATCCAGTACACCATTTTCTTTATGAGTCAAAATATCAATGACTTTACGGATTGCTGTTGTATGCTCCAGAATCTCACTAACTTCTGTAACATCCTCACGGCCTGTCGGTTTGTGTGTCAGAATGGAGGAATCCATTCCGATCCGCTCTACCAGACCTTTAGCCAGGACAGATTCGTCAGTCATATTATACAGTTGATATTTGAGCGAGGAACTCCCCGCATTAATTACGAGTACTTTCACAGTCGGTCACCATCCTTGTCGTACTTGAAGAATCCTTCGCCTGTTTTGACACCCAGGTGTCCTGCACGCACCATTTTCTTCAGGACCGTGGAAGGACGATATTTCAATTCTCCGAATTCACGGAACATTCTTTCGAGTGCAGCTTCAACAGAGTCCAATCCGAAACGGTCAGCCATTTCGAGTGGTCCATGTTGGAAGTTGTATCCGATACGCATTGCATCATCGATATCTTCAGCAGATGCAACACCTTCCTGTAATACATGCAACGCTTCGTTAATCAACAGACAGATCAAGCGGGAAGTTACGAATCCAGGTGATTCATAGATCATGACTCCTTTTTTGTCTGCCACTTCTTCAACAAAACGTCTGGTCTCTTCGAATGTTGAATCCGATGTTTTCAGTCCACGAATAATCTCTACAAGATCAACCCGGGATACCGGGTGAATAAAGTGCATACCAATAACACGCTCTGGATATTTGGTCGAGCTTGCAAGCTCGGTCAAACTCAGCGTGGATGTATTACTTGCCAGAATGACATTGCTTGGGCAAACTTGGTCCAGTTGGCTGAATACTGCTTTTTTTGCATCCAGATCCTCTGAAATCGTCTCAATGACCATATCGCAAGTTCCAAGTTCAGCTAAATGAGCTACCTTGGTAATACGGGAAAGAATCAATTTCTTCTCCGCTTTTGTAATCGCCCATTTCTCCAGTTGTTTATCCAGGTTCGTTTCGATCATGTCATAGGCATGATCCAGTTTTTGTGTTGTATGCTCCACGAGAAGCACATCAAGTCCTTTGGCTGCAAGCATTTGGGAAATACCTTGCCCCATCGTACCGCCGCCGACAACTCCTATTTTTTTGAAAAACATGGTTCTGCTCCATCCTTTCGGTTCTCTATTTCTCTATTGTACCCTGTTCGCCGAAAATTACAAATTTCGACCCAACATATAATAATATCTTAGCACGAGTGAAATGTAAAAAAAAATAACCAGCATAAAGAAATTATGCTGGTAAACGGGCACTGTCACGAAATTGACAACGAAATTGTTCGCCGGACAAAACTTCCTCTCGAATCAGGATGTCGAGCGAATTGTCGAAAATTGTCCGTTGCTCTTCAAGTAAGCGCTTCGTCTGTTCCATGAGTTCTTGCAATATTAATTTATTCTCTCGCATGAGCTCTTCGGTGGTAACCATATCCATATTCACAATCCCAAGAGAAGTCAATCCGGAAGCCATCATCGTTTGCACGACATTGGTTGCTTGATCAAAGTCATTGCGCGAACCCGTAGAACGCCCACCGTAATACATTTCCTCTGCAGCAGCTCCTCCAAGTGCAATCATGATCTGCTCTTCAAGAAAACGCTTCGTATAAAGGAACTGTTCCTGTTGCGGGTTATGACGCACATATCCCAGTGCCTGTCCACGCGGACTGAGTGCCACCTGGCTTACACTGCCCGGACGAACAAGTTCAGCCATAATGGCGTGTCCCAATTCATGAATGGCAACCCTTTTCTTCTCTTCCACACTGGACTCACGGTCTGTTTTCTCGCCCATCATGACTTTATCAATAGCCAGAGACAAGTGCCGTTGTTCTATGTGTAACAGCCCATCCCGCATGGCATATATCGCTGCTTCGTTCATCACACTTTCAAGCTGCGCACCGGAGAAACCATACGATTCTTCCGCTGTCTTCTCCAGATTCACTTCCTTCATCAGAGGTTTATTCACCGCATGCAGTTCCAGAATATGCTTTCTACCCTTCTTGTCAGGCAAGTCTACTTGAATATGGCGGTCAAAACGTCCTGGACGTGTCAGGGCGCTATCCAGCATTTCCTTGCGGTTTGTTGCAGCAATAACCAGTATTCTTGGGGTATCGGAAGAATAAATTCCATCCATTTCCGTCAAGAGCTGGTTCAGCGTCTGATCATACTCCCGCTGTTGTCCGCCTTCACGTTTCCCCCCGATGACATCGATCTCATCGATAAATATAATAGCATTTTCTTTATTTTCCTTGGTGGCACGGGTTCTCGCATCCTTGAACAAATCCCGAATTCTGCTGGCACCTACACCAACATACATTTCCACAAACTCACTGCCCGATGCAGCAACGAAAACAGAATCGGTGTAATGCGCAGCCGCTTTGGCCATCAACGTTTTCCCTGTCCCTGGAGGGCCTGTCAGCAAGATCCCTTTTAACGGGCGAATCCCGAACTTGCGAATTTCTTCATGTTTGATGAGAAAGTCCAGTGCTTCACGCAATTCTTGCTTGGCACTGTCCTGACCACCAATTTCTTCAAAAGTAAGCTTGGAAGGACCTTTTTTCTTCCGTTTACGCTCCTGTGCAGCGCCTACGGTAATCCCGCCACGCATTTGCATCATGAACAACAAAGCTCCAACAAACACCGCTGCAATTAGAATCGGAATAATATTAACACCAGTAAAAGCAAGAAAAATAATCAACACAGGGACAAATCCAATGGCAATTTCTTTGGTCCACTTAGGCATTAGGCCACACTCCTATCTGACCGGGCACACGCGGCAGAATAATAAACTTGCTGGCATCTCCGTCTCTGAGACTTACATATACATTGTTGTCATCCATCGCTGTATTTACCTTTATTCCATTCGTAGCCATCTTGGACAATGTTGGTGTGATCTCGGTGTACTGTTTGTTCTCCATCGCCTGAGCCACGGTAAACATCGCATCACCCCACCAGCTTTCCAGTGCTTCACTGGAATGATCTACAACATCCAACTTTAATGAGCGAGTTCCAATCAAGGTCTGTCCTTCTTTGTGAATATATTGTACCAGTCTGCCCAAATCAACATCAGGTTGCAGATCCAGTTTCAATTGTACGTCATTGCGGTTAATAGTTAATTGAACGTCATTGACTCCATCGTACTGGGTAACCATCTTTTCAATCGGATTCTGCAAAGCCACCTGACGATACACAAACCAACCTCCAAACAACACAACGGCTGAAATGACGGCAGTTAAAGCAATAGGCAATACTTTTAGCTTCAAGTGAATTACCCCTCCCAGATTTTGGCCTAACTTACTGGCCTATTGGTATATACGAATATGTGCACATTGACTCCTGCGAGAATTTCGACAGGTTTATTTGTTATGAATGTAACTTTGAGTACATAACTGAGTATATCACATCGTATATACAATTTCGAAGGCGAAAATATGAATAAATTATTAATTTTAACTATTTAAATCAAAACTGTTCACAGGCAACACAAAGAACCGGTTCAGTCGGATATCCGTCTGCCGGTTCTTTCATTTCTACGATTCTCTAGCTAAGTTACTCTATTTGTTCTAGCTGTTCGGGAGTGTGTAAACCAAGTCTACCTGTTCTCCATTGCTAAAACGATAAAACCGATAGTGGTTATGCGTACCGTCTTTATAATACACTTGCCACACATATATTCCATTCACAACTCCGGGCATGATTCGTTTAATCTCACCGGCTGGAACTTCGGAACTAAAGCGATTGCGTATCTGTGCTTCGGACATGCCATTCTGCAGCAGTTCACTGTGTATAGCGTTAGCACCTGTAGCAGGTTGATTATTTGCATCGAATTTAACCCAGACCATAACATCCTGGTTATCCTTGTTTTTGCCGAGCAGGGTCCAGTAGATGTTGTCAGAGCCTTCTTTATCACCCCAGATGTACTTACGCAATTCATCATAAGATGTAATGCCCAGTTGCTCCTGTGCTGCCTGTATGGCGAGCGCTTCTTCCTTACGCTGGTCCTGTGTGACATACACGTAATAACGCTGAAGTCCAAACAGAATCAGAACTAGTGCAAGCAGCGAAATCCATATCCACTTCTTTTTTTTCTTCAAAAGCCGAACTTCCTTTCCCTATGATGCTCCGCAATACAATTAACGAGCAAGCAAACCATCAAATGCCAATTGAGACTCACGCAAAATACGTTCTTCGTCCAGCGTCAGACATTCGCCATGTTTAACCACTTGTTTCCCATCTACCCATACGTGCTCCACATCTTTGGCAGAGGCTGAATAAATCGTATGCGAGATCAGGTCTGTATGTGGGTAGAAGTGTGCCTGTTCAATGTCCAGGGCGATGAAATCAGCCTTCATGCCTACCTGAAGCGCACCGGTATTGTTCAGGAAGATGGATTTAGCACCATATGAAGTTCCGAGTAGTAACGCTTCGCCCGCTGGCACGGCAGTCGGATCACCAGACACACCTTTGTGAATCAATGCAGCCAGTCTCATTTCTTCAAACATATCCAGGTTGTTGTTGCTTGCCGGTCCGTCGGTTCCAAGTGACACGGTAACTCCTGCTTTCAGTAATGCAGGTACCCGCGCAACACCGGAAGCGAGTTTCAGGTTACTTCCCGGGTTATGGGATACAGCCACATCATGGCGGGCCAAAATTTCAATCTCTTCATCATTCAGGTGCACCGCATGTGCTACCAGGGATGGACGGGAGAAAAAGCCCAGTTTCTCCAGATGTGCCACAGGACGCAGTCCATATTCTGTAACGTTCTGCTCCACTTCACGAAGCGTTTCCGACATATGTGTATGCAGAGGAAGGTTAAGATCATTTGCGACCTGTACAAGCTTCTCTATGTAGTCAGGAGGGCATGTATATGGTGCGTGTGGCGAGATTACGGTTGTGATGCGACCATCTGCCTGTCCATTCCACTCACGTGCAAACGCTGCCGACTCCTCCAGCTTCCGCAATTGCTCTTCTTCCGAGCACAGCCCGATTACACCACGTGCAAGTGCTGCTCTAACGCCGGATTGTTCCACAACTTTGGCAACCTGATCCATATGATCATACATGTCCAGGAAAGCTGTAGTTCCGCCTTTCAACATTTCAAGCACGGATAGCGAAGTTCCCCAATATACGTCTTGAGAAGTCATTTTTGCTTCCATCGGCCACATTTTTTCCTGCAACCATACTTGTAACGCAAGATCGTCCCCGTGTCCTCTAAGCAACGACATCGCTGCATGACCATGCGTATTGATCAGACCCGGCAGGAAGAACAATCCTTTTCCATCCACTTTGGTACAATTTTCGTCTCCATCCGGCAATGTCTCACCAATATGCACAATCTTGTCATTCTCGACAACCATGTATCCATGAACCACGTTCCATGTCGTGCCTTCATTAACGGCAAATTTGCCGTTGTGGATTACCCATCTATTTGTTGTCATCTTCCTCGTCGTCCTTTCCAGTCTCCAAGTAATAGGCCAAACTAAGCAGATCCGTTGTAAAGTCAGCATGGTGAATGCGGATATGTGGCGGTGTTTTTAGAATAGTTGGTGCAAAATTAAGAATCGCTTCGATTCCCGACTCAATAAGTTGATCGGCTACATTTTGAGCTTCCGTATCCGGAACTGTAATAATTCCGATGCGGATGTTATCTGTCTTAACCGCTTCCGTTAATTCATTCATTGGTTTTACCGTCAAACTGTTGATTTGACTACCAATCTTCGGTCCATATGCATCGAATACAGCAACAATCTTCATGTTGTCTTTCAGATATGCGTTGTAGTTGGACAAGGCCTGTCCCAGGTTACCAGCACCTACCAAAGCTACATTAATTTGCTGATCAATTTTGAGAATGTGACGAATTTTCTCGATCAAATAGGATACATCATACCCGATCCCTTTTCGACCAAAATCACCGAAGTAAGCCAGGTCTTTTCGAATTTGGGCCGGATTCAGATCCAGCCTCTGTCCAAGCTCTTGAGAAGAAACAGTAGCCACCTCACGCTGATGCAACTCGTTCAAATAGCGCAAGTATACAGGCAGACGTCGTACCACCGCTTCCGAAATTTTATCCGATTTCATTCTTGCTCCCCCTTACCAATGCCACGATAAAATAATAGATGAAAAGATGAGCATTCTGTATAAACTCAAAGATAGACGTGACATTTTATACAGAATGCTCTTTGTAATTTAGGTTATAAGTTCTTACGTGCAACTGCTTTAATCGGATACGGAAATATCTAATAAAGTTTAACGCCAAACGATAGTGTCATGCAATGATATAACGAACAAAGTTAACCATTATTCTTGTTCATTAAGAGGTTTTTCTAACCACTCGGTAATTCGGGGAACCATCTGCTCCGTGAGCATATGCTCCATTTTGGGACCAGGTAATGAATATAAAAAGAATTTGCCATAGTACGCTTCGATCACACGTGTATCATAAACAATGACAATACCTCTGTCCTTCGCTGTTCGCACCAATCGGCCAAATCCTTGCTTGAAACGAATGACCGCTTGCGGCACAGACAGTTTCATGAATGGATTTTTCTTTTGCTCCTGGAGCAATTCACTCTTGGCTTCAACCAACGGATGATTCGGCGGCTGGAAAGGCAGACGCACAATAGCGAGACAGGTCAGTGCTTCTCCCGGGATATCTACACCCTCCCAGAAGCTGCTTGTGCCCAAGAGTACCGTAGCTTTGGCATCCTGGAACCTGCGAGTCAACTTGGAGCGGCTTCCACTATCCACACCTTGACCCAACAACGAGATGTCGTTACCAGACAGTGCCTCCTTCAGCGGATCATAGACCTGTCGCAGCATCTTGTATGAAGTAAACAGAACCATCATGCGTCCACGCGTGGCAATTGCGGTCTCTGCGAGTGATTGCACCAGCATATTAACAAAGTGCGCATCACCCACACTGCCTTTCACACTTGGGAAATCACGCGGAATCACTAGAAGTGCCTGATCACGATAATTAAAAGGTGATGGCAGCATCGACGTTAAAAGCCGATTATTCTCAGAGGCTTCCTGTAAGCCAAGCTGCTCAATCATGAACTGGAATGACTTATCTACAGAGAGCGTAGCCGATGTAAGCACAACACTTTTCTTTTTATCAAAGAACAAATCCTTCAGTTGTGCACTGACATCGACAGGTACGGCGTACAGTTGAAGAGATTTACTGCGGAACTGACCGCTGGCTTCCATCCAGTACACCGTTTTGGCATCATCCATACGCATGAAGAATCGCAGATTCTCCTTCAATGTGGTCAGATCTTTCAGCAGTCCTGTAATGTCCGTAATCAGACTATCCGATTGATAATCATCCTGATCCTCTTTCACCTCAAGCAGCAATTTGTCCCCTTTGCGAACCAAATCGCCCAGAGTCACATAGATCTGGTTCTCCAGATCCTGCAACTCCTGCCATTTCGCAGGTTTCTGAGATGCCTTCAGGCGCAGGGAAAATTGCCCTGTCTCTCCCGGTGAAGCATCACTTCGTTCAGGCAAAAGACCGAACAGGGCATCGCTCATACGATCCCACAGTTCCTTAACCTCAACAGCTAGCGGGAACATCTGATCTACCATGGAGCCCCATTGCACCGAATTTTCATGCCCGGATAACTGCGAACGAAGCATAGGCAATTGTCCATTACGACTGTCTTTGAACAGACGGGTCAGGGTATGAACCAACGTGAAATATTTCATATGCATTCCAAGATGTTTACCCGCTACATCTTCCAGATGATGGGCCTCATCGATCACAAGACTCTCATAGGCTGGCAACAACTGATGTGCTGCTTTGACATCCGTAAACAATTTGGAGTGATTGGTTATTACGATATCAGACAACCCGGCCTCATGTTTGGCGCGATGATAGAAACATTTGCGGAACCATGGGCAGGATCTTCCCAGACAGGACTCGGATTCGCTCTGTACCGTCTCCCAGAAGTCGCCTCCGCGTCCGCTAAGGTTAAGCTCCTCATCATCTCCAGTTTCAGTCTGTGTGAGCCACACGATCATCTGAGCGGCTGTGAAATAATCCTCTTTGGGAGTGGCGAATTCACGTTTATTGATTTTGTGTTCAAATTTGCGCAGGCACAGGTAATGTCCACGTCCTTTGAAGACAGCAGCCTTAAACGGAAACGGAACCACTTGGGTCAGCATCGGAATATCTCGCTCTCTCAATTGCTCCTGCAAATTGATCGTATGCGTGCTGACCATGACTTTCTGTTCTTGTTTCACACTTTCGTATATCGCTGGCAGCAGATAACCCAGAGATTTACCGGTACCTGTTCCAGCTTCGATCAAGAGATGTTTCTCTTCATCCAGGGCTTGCCTTACACTGCTGAACATCTGGGTCTGGGCTTCACGCTCTTCGTAATGATCCAGCGTATCCTTCAGGTTCTCCCGAACCTGGTCCATAAACTGTTCGAAGCTTACACCATCGAGGGGGTTACCTTCCCGCTCATCACGTGGTGCACCAATATCGGTCCAATCACTTACATTAAGAGCAAGCTGCCGATAATAGGTATGTCCGTCCAGATCCTGAATCGGCTCTGCTTCCTTCTCACTGCGCATCCCGTCCAAGAACCAACCCAAGTCACTGTCTTCTGGTGCGAACAGGTCACTGAGCCGTTGAATCGTTATGAGCGGTAATTCCTTTAACTCATCCAGACACTTGAGCAGCACATAGGCTGTCGCCAGTGCGTCACTGTCGGCCTGGTGAGGGCGATCATGTTGAAATCCAAATTCAGAAGACACATAACCGAGTTGATAAGAACCCAGTGATGGGAACGTAATCTTCAGAAAATCAATGGTATCCAGAATACGGCCAGTGAACGGCAGATAACCGCAACGGTCAAGAGCATTCTGCAAAAAGTGAAAATCAAAAGCGACGTTGTGTCCAACAAGCACCACATCGTTAAGCAGCGGAACCATCTCCATCATCATCTCTTCGAGTGATGGAGCGTCCGCCACATCTTCATCGGTAATACCCGTTAGCCCCGAGATAAACGGGGGAATCGGGACACCAGGGTTCACATAAGAACTATATATTTGAGTTATGCTGAAGTCATGATCTATGATGGCAAGTCCGGCTTGTATAATCTCACCGTCGGACTGCGTGCCGGTTGTTTCGAAATCCAATACGGCAAATTTCATTGCAATATACGGTCCCTTCCATTCCAGTCTATGTTACAGCATAGCAAAAAAAAGGGGATTTGAAAATTAACTGACAAAAAAGCGGTGTCCCCGCCGCTATGCCAAAGGAGGGAACACCGTTTTTTTGTCGCCGAATTCCCGCTTAATGAAGGGTCGTCAGCTGATTAGCATATTGCAATTTTCCCCTGTTCAACCTGCAAGCTTCCATGTTGTACAGCGGTTCGGTCAATGTCGGGTCATACTGAAGGGCCTGTGCAAAGAGTGAACATGCAGCCTCCGGGTTCGCAAGCTTGGCTTGAATACAGCCCAGAGCGTTACATACAAGCCCTTTCAAGCGAGGTGAGCCCTTAAGATACATGATCTGCTGCAAATGTGTCCCGGCTTCAGCGATTTGTTCCAGATTCAGATATGCGAGTGCCAAGTAAAAACGAGTTAATGCACTCTCCGGATGGTCGGTCACAACCCGGGAGAACTGCAAGATCGCCTGCGGATACATCTGTAATTTGAAATACCCTTGTCCTCGACTGAAACATTCCAGATGGAGTTCAGGCAGAGCGGTGACAGCTTCCTGTTCCGGTTCAAGGGACGCAGGCTTATCCATCTCCCGTTCCCTCACCTGGCTCATCTTTTCTTCAAACATCAGCCATTCATCCAACATTCCGTCACTCATCCGCTTAAGCAAGTTCCACTTTTGCAGCAATTCTTGTTTGTTCAGACCTTCAGCGGAAGGATAGCTCTTGATAATTTCATCTAACATGTCGTTCATTTCTGCGAAAACATGCTGGAACATCGTTGCATCCCCACCCTTGAAAAAATGGATTAGTGCAGTGACCTGTACTCATTTTTTGCTTCAAGGGCCGATTTCATTCTCCTTACCAGTCGATTACATAATTGTTGCGTGAACTTCCTGCTTCATGGTTTGTACAGGTTTATTCTGTCCATCTACAAACACAACGGTTGGTTTGTGAGTATTTGCCTCTTCTTGCGACATCATGGCATAAGAAATGATAATGACGTTGTCTCCAGGCTGCACCAGACGAGCAGCTGCGCCGTTTAGACAGATGACCCCGCTTCCGCGCGGTCCTGGAATCACATAAGTTTCCAGACGTGCACCATTGTTGTTGTTCACAATCTGCACTTTCTCGTTTTCCATCAAGTCGGATGTTTCCATCAAGTCTTCATCTATGGTAATGCTACCCACATAGTTCAAGTTGGCTTCCGTTACCGTAGCCCGGTGAATTTTGGATTTCATGAGTGTTCTAAACATGGGACAGCACCTCCGATTTTTGCAACCTTATATTGTCAATCAATCTTGTTTTTCCGAATTTCACCGCAAGTGCAATGAGCAGATCGTCACGTCCTTGAACTTCTTCCTGATCTGCGAGCGGCTCCAGACTTGGAAAAGCCTGAATCTCAGCATAGTCGATCACTGCAAGCGATGAGGTTGCAATCTGCTCGCGCAGAATACGACGGATATCTGCGGCGTTCCTAGCTATCCCTGTATCTACAGCTTCCTGGGCTGTGCGCAGTGCTTTCGACAGAACTAATGCCTGTGTACGCTGCTCCGAGCTAAGATAGACATTACGTGAACTAAGAGCAAGACCATCCTCTTCGCGAACAATCGGACAGGGAACAATTTCTACAGGCATATTCAAATCATTCACCATCTGTTGAATAACCGCAACCTGCTGAGCGTCTTTCATACCAAAAAAAGCACGCTGTGGCTGTACGATGTTGAAAAGCTTCGATACTACCGTCGTTACTCCGTTAAAATGTCCTGGTCTGGAAGCGCCACATAAGCGCTCAGTCAATTTTGACACAGATACCGTTGTCTGCGTTGCCTGTGGATACATCTCTTCAACTGAGGGAATAAATACGATATCCACTCCTTGTGAGCGTGCTGTTTCCACATCTCTGGCTTCATCCCGCGGATAGCTGTCAAAGTCTTCATTAGGACCAAATTGAATTGGATTAACGAATATGCTTAATACCACGATATCGCTCTGTTGTCTGGCTGCTTGCATCAAGCTTGCATGACCTTGATGTAGATACCCCATTGTCGGTACCAGACCTACAACGGACGCATTGGATCGAATCGCTTGACGCTTCAAGCTTAGCTCCTGTCTTAACTCTGCGATTGTCCGTAATACTTTCATGAGTTACTTCCCACCTTTTCCTTGCGTTGTCCATACAATTGATCCAGAACACCATCCGCAGCATTAAATACATGCTCTTCGGCCGGGAACGAACGATCTTTAACTTCTTTCACGTAAGCTTCGATGCTGGTTCTGATTAATGTACCCACATCTCCATAGGTTTTGACAAAACGTTTTGGCGTATACGGGGAGGCGTATTGAACCACATCGTGGAATACCAGTACCTGTCCGTCACAGCCCCGTCCTGCACCAATCCCAATGGTAGGGATCGACAGTTCCTCCGAGATCGCCCGTGCAACTTCTTCCGTAACCAGTTCAAGCACGATGCCAAATGCACCAGCAGCTTCCAAGGCTTTGGCTTCGTCCATCAAACGTTTCGCATCCGCTGCATCCTTGCCCTGAATGCGATATCCACCAATTTGATTGACCGATTGAGGTGTCAGCCCGATATGTCCAAGAACAGGCACACCTGCTTGCACAACGGCTCTGACGGTGTCCGCAATCTCCACCCCGCCTTCCATCTTAACCGCATGGGCATGCCCCTCTTGCATCAGTCGACGTACACCCTTAAGCGTCTCATCCACGCTGCCATGATAAGTCATAAAAGGCATATCAGCCACGATAAACGTCTTCTCCGCCCCGCGTACGACGGAACGTGTATGGTACACCATATCGTCGATGGTCACCGGAAGTGTTGAGTTATAACCCAGCACTACATTGCCGAGTGAATCACCAACTAGAATCAGATCGATTCCTGCTTCCTCTGCGAGGAGCGCTGTAGGATAATCATAAGCCGTGATCATCGTAAGCGGCACGCCATCCTGCTTATATTTTTTCATTTTCACAATATTCATCGCTTGTTTGTTTGCCATTTTCTCTCATGGCTCCTTTCTTCTTTTCAAATAAAACGCAACAAAAAAACCTTTTAGTTTTCCACTAAAAAGTCCCGAAAAGTCAAAAAAGAGTCACTTGCGATCGTCCCTTCTGTCTCGGTCCTCTTCGGCTCAGAGCAGAATCCAACAACTCACTTAAACGTATTTCATTCTTGCACTGCGATCTGCTTACATCAAACACATCAAAGCAGAACAAAGGTTACTGTTACGGGAGTGCAATTCGGTCTGCATTAGCCGATATCGCCTCACGAAGACAGTATACCAAAGTTCTGCTCAAACTTCACGTCTTATGTTCATTTTCCCAGTAAAATTCGACATATTGTTTACGATTTCCAGGAAATCTCACCAGAGATGACGTGTACTTGTTCTCCATCATGTTTTTCCACAAGGAGTGCTCCTGAAGGGGCCAGACCGATTGCTGTCCCTTCAATGACACCCTGAGGATTCGTCACTGTAATCTCTCGATTTATCGATACGGACAAGGCCTCCCATAGAGCTGAGATCACACCGAATCCTTCTTTTTGATACAAAAAATATAACTGTTCCAGCTCGGTTAAAATGGCAGCCGTGAGCTTGGTACGATCAACAGGTTGCCCCGTCTCCATCTTGAGTGAAGTAGCTATATCTGTCAGATCTTCCGGATAATCCTCGGGATCAAAATTCACGTCAACGCCTATACCTGCAATACAGTATCTGACTTCATGATCTTCCACCGTGGATTCAAGCAATATGCCACATACCTTGCGTCCATCAATCATCAGATCATTGGGCCATTTGATGCCTGCATCAGTGCCTGTACAAGCTCGAACGGCACGACATACAGCCACTCCTGTTAATAAAGTAAGCTGTGGCGTATGCTGAAGTGGTAGATCAGGGCGCAACAGGATACTCATCCATATTCCTTTTCCCGGGGGAGAGAACCACTGGCGACCAAAACGTCCTCGTCCTCCTGTTTGTTCCTCCGCAATGACCACAGCACCTTCAGCTAGCCCCTGCTCAGCCAGCTTCAGAACATCCCCTTGTGTAGACAAGGTCGAGGTTAACAGAACAGCCTTACGGCCGAATACGGCCGTATCCAGCGCCAATTGGAGGGCAGTTGCGTCAATGCTGTCCGGCTTCGTGACCAGACGATATCCTTTGCGGGATACAGCTTCAAACTCATACCCCATGTCCCGCAACTTGTTCACATGTTTCCACACAGCAGTCCGACTGATGGACAGATGACGGCTAATCTCTTCACCCGATACAAACCGTCCTTCTGCATCTAATAACATATGTAACAGATCTTCATGCTTGGTCATCTTCAACCACCCGCTTCACTTCTGCACTTAGTGCTTCATGCTGATTCGCTATCGTTCCAATCGCCGTTTCTCTTAACAAATGTTTCATCAGTTGACCCAGCCAAGGCCCGCCTTTGCGCTGCAGCATTTGTAATACTTGTTCCCCTGTGATGTGCAATTCTTTCAAGTCATGCACAGGGATTGATTGACTCCATTCGACTGCCATTTCTTGAACCAAAACAACCTGCATTTCTGCCTGTTCGGTCTGATTCCGCCACCCTGCTGGCAGTAGAGACTGTATGCGAAGCCAATCATTAGTAGCCTGAACACCACAAGCCAGTACAGTAACAATCCAATCGGAACGGAGACTAACCGTATCCTTCTGCTCCTGAACGGAAGTATAAATCAACTGCTCCACCTGAAGGACCCCTGATATACGAGAACGATGTTCATTAGAGAATGTCCACTGACGTAATAATACGTCTGCTTCGTCCTTGCTATAACCGCCAGCAAGCAGAATGAGTGACCAACGGAGCAACACATGCTCACCTGACAGCTGTTCCAGATTAAATAACAACGTCTTGTTGAATCGGGCCGAGCTTACCGGCGCTTTGACATGTGCAAGCGCATTACTTCTGTATAACAGTTCCAACCCTCTTAATGGATGCGGCCCAGACATCATTTTTACCATCTCGGTCCGTACCCGTTCCATTGCAATATGTTGAAGCAGGTCTTTCTGCCTTACAAGACCCTTCCACGTGTTATGGGCAATTTTAAAATCAAATACCGAAGCAAATCGCACACAACGGAGCATCCGCAGTGCATCTTCACCAAACCGTTCCATCGCAGAACCTACACATCTGACTCGCTCTTCCTTAATATCTGCCTGTCCATCAAACGGGTCAACGATTGTCCCAGTAACGTCCATCGCAAGAGCGTTCATTGTGAAGTCACGCCGCTGTAAATCTTCCTTGATATCCTGAACAAATTGAACTGCAGCCGGTCTGCGGTTATCCTGATAGTCGGATTCTGTTCGAAACGTGGTCACTTCAAAGTAATAAGCGCCTGAACGCACGGTAATTGTCCCATGTTGCAAACCTGTAGGAATGCAATCGTCGAACAATTCCATGACTTGCTGGGGAGAAGCAGATGTCGTGATATCCATATCGTCTACAACACGTTCCAACAATTCATCACGAACACAACCACCTACCCAATATGCCTTGTAGCCATGTTTGTTTAAAGTTGTGAGTACATTCTCACTTTGAATTGCCATTTCACGATCAACCTGTGTCCATTGAACCACCACATATCACCTCTTCTCTTGCCTGTTGTGGTATGCACAGTATAATTACGTCAAAAAATTGATTAACCGCAAACCGGCTTCAAGTTCGGAACTTCCCTTCCCAACACCCGGTAATAAATCTGCTCGTATTCATGCCGAATGGCATCATTGCAAAAGTCATGATGTGCGCGCTGAAGACACGCTTCCCTGAACTCCGCAGCCAAACGATCGTCCGTTAACAAACGGATGGTGTTCTCGGCCATGGATTGTGTATCCCCAATGGCGGATAAGAATCCCGTCTTGCCATGTAAGACCAGTTCCGGAATTCCTCCAGCCTGTGAACCGATCGTGGGTACGCCGCAAGCCATTGCTTCGAGCGCCACAAGTCCGAAACTTTCCTTCTCCGATGGAAGCATCAACACGTCAGCCATGGAGATCACTTGGGCAATATCATCCTGCTTACCAAGGAAATGAACCTTATCATTTAAGCCGAGATCATTAATCTTCCATTGCATCTTCGGCAAATCGGGCCCTTCTCCTACAAATAACAGTTTTGCCGGAACCTGCTCCTGTACCTGACGGAAGACCTCTACCACATCCTGAGTTCTCTTCACCGGTCGGAAGTTGGAAATGTGCATTAATATTTTTTCTTCAGGCGCAGCAAAGTCTCTTCGCAGACTGGCAGCATCCCGCGGATAATATATTCGTTTGTCAATAAAATTATAGGTTAAATCAATTGGACGTTGAATATCCAGCAATTCGACCGTTTCCCGAATCAAATCTTGTGATACAGCAGTAACCGCATCACTTTCATTGATGGCAAGTCGAATCAGATCCTTCAGAGATTCATCCTGAGCCAGAACCGTAATATCCGTTCCATGTAACGTGGTAACTACTTTCAAGCCGTCCCCTACCATCTGTTTCGCGAGAAAGGCGCATACGGCGTGTGGCACTGCATAATGAACATGCAGCAGATCCAGCTGCTGTGACTTAGCCACCTGGGCCATCTTCGTTGCCAGTGACAGATCATACGGAGGGTAACGGAAAACATAATAATCATTCACTTCAACTTCGTGATAAAAAATATTTTTCTGGAACGTACCCAGTCTGAACGGGATACTGTTGGCAATAAAATGAACCTGATGCCCCTGTTCGGCAAGCAATTTGCCCAGCTCCGTTGCGACAACGCCAGACCCTCCGAGGGACGGATAACAGGTGATGCCGATTTTTAACTTTTGATCCATCCGGTGGACGCTCCTTTGATCTCCCGCTTCATGCAGGTTGATATAATGCAACGGAATAATGAAACAAATCGTCTCATTAATACGTAGAAAATGAAATCGTTTATTGGGCACTCGGGCCAAATTGATGAACCACGTAAGGCGTAATTGTAGCAAATCCTTCTGCAAACGGGATGAGACTTCGTTGTCCGAGCAACGAATCACGGGCTCTTACACGTTCAATGTACCCCTGATTCAATGGCGTCGAGACCGCTCCGTCTCCCAGTTCGAATTGGGAACGATAAGAGAGCAATGAAGTTTCTTTTTGCTCATAGTGTTCCGTAATATCTACAATCAAATCCGTAGGTCCAATGTCATTAATAAAGTAAAAATAAAGTTCCTTCACCTGCACGGCAGGCATATCTGGCATGTAGTTCCGAAGCTTGGCATTAAAAACAGCCTCCTGCACAAGCTTACTGCAATTGACATGATCCGGATGACGATCTTCCCAATAGGGAGCAAATACCATCCGAGGGGCATGACGGCGGATCTCAGCCGTTACTGCCTGTACATGTTCTGGAGTAAGATACAACCCACGATCAGGAAGCCCCAGATTCGTTCGACACGAAAGACCGAGGACGCGGGAGGCTTGCTCCGCTTCCTCGGTTCTGCGCTCTACTGTTCCGTTGGAGGACATCTCAGCACGAGTCAGATCACACACGCCTACTTTCAAGCCAGCAGCGGTATGTTTGGCAATCGTTCCACCCATACCAATCTCCGCATCATCCGCATGAGCTCCAAAGATGAGAATATCCAGACTCATTCGGAATCACCTGAATTCAATCCAGCCTCCGGCTTGTATTTATGTACCAGCTCTCTCCAGGCAAAATCGCCACGATCCAGTGCCTTAACCAGAATCTCAGCGGTTGCGATATTCGTGGCAAGTGGAATTCCCTGCACATCACAAAGACGTAACAATGCATTGATATCCGGCTCGTGAGGTTGTGCCATCAGTGGATCTCGCAGGAATATAATCAGATCCATCTCATTTTGAGCAACCAAAGCTCCAATCTGCTGATCTCCGCCCAATGGGCCTGATTCAAATCGATGAATCTTCAGAGAGGTTCCTTCCATAATACGAAGGCCTGTGGTTCCTGTAGAATACAATTGATGGTCCGTAAAAACAGGCTCATATGCTGTCACGAAATTAACCATCTCTTCTTTTTTACGATCATGGGCGATAAATGCTATTTTCAACATGACAATCTCCTTTTAGTCGATAAAGTGGTCAAATCCGTAGATCATTCCTGTATATTCCATAACCTTTTGCACACCAATCTTAACACCAGGCATATAACCTGCGCGCTCGTAGGAGTCATGCCGAATTTTGAGTGACTGTCCATAGTCTCCGAAAACAACTTCCTGCTGTGCGAATACACCAGGCAAACGTACACTGTGGATTCGGAAGCCGTTGTAATAACCGCCACGTGATCCTTCGATCGTTTCTTCCTCATTCGGGTTACCCTGGCGAAGTTCTTCCCGATTGGCAGCAATCAGTTCAGCCGTTTTGATCGCTGTTCCGGAAGGAGCATCCAGCTTCTGATCCCCGTGATATTCGATAATCTCCACATTCGGCATATGTTTGGCAGCCTGTGCTGCGAATCGCATCATCAGAATGGCACCGATCGAGAAGTTAGGGGCAATAAGCCCTCCAATTCCTTTGTCCTGGCATTGCTTGTCCAACTGTTCAATCTGCTCCGGCGTAAAGCCGGTAACACCCATGACAGGTCTAACCCCATGACGAATCGCGATCTCGGTATGTGCAAATGCATATTGCGGCACTGTAAAATCAACCATAACCTGAGGTTTTGTTTCGGCAAACGCCATTTCGATATCATCAGTCACCAGCACTCCACACTCCGGCAAACCAACAAGGGTTCCTGCATCCGTGCCTGCTCCGGAGCGGTTGACAGCCGCTGCAAGCTCCAATTCCGGGTCCTGAAGTACCAATTTCACAACTTCACGGCCCATTCGGCCAGCCGCTCCGATGACGGCAACTCTAATTACTTCACTCATATTGACTGCATCTCCTCGCTATGTTGGATCATATCGTTGAATCCATTTCAACTCAAAAGAATCTTTGCAAAATGAATTCTTATTGAATGGATTTCATACGTTGCTTGATTTCCTGTAACATCTGATGCAGCTGCCCATTCTGCGGGTCCAGCAAAATTGCCTCACGCAGCACCTGAATGGCATAGTCAAATTCATTCAAATCACTGTAAGCTAGCGCAAGCATAACATGAGCTTCCACGGAGAGCGGATCAAGTTTGACCGCTTCTTGCAGAAGCGTTGACGCTTCCACATAGCGCTCCTGTGTTGCAATACCCGCCTGCTCCAACAGCAACTTCGCTCTGGAGGTCAATTGTTTCGCTTCCAGCGTCTGCAGATGTAATATATACTCTTCTGTTCCTGGCGACAATTCAACCGCCTTACGCGCATATTCAAGCGCCGGAACCAGATGCTTGCTGCGGGCGTGGGTAATGGAACAGCGATAATATAACTCCGCATGTTTGGGATGAGCGTGAATGGCTGACTCGAACCAACGAATCGCCTGCTCAAAATCATTTTGCAATATACAGCGGTAAGCCTGCTGCATATATTCTTCCGGTTTCATCATTAAGCTGACCCTCCCCGATCGGGTGATGGTACAGCATATGTAATCTACGCCTAATCGGTGTTTTTGGGAGTCCACCGATTGGCATCGCGGGTGTTAAATTTATGCATGACTTTGTCGTGCGCCTCAGCCAGATCAATGCCGAGTGAGTTCGCAAAACAAATCGTGATAAATAAAATATCTCCAAGCTCAAGTTCAATGGAATTGGCCGCTTCGGAAGATTTCTTTGGCTTCTCGCCAAACTCATGATTCACTTCCCTGGCAAGCTCCCCAACCTCTTCAGACATCCGGGCCAACATAGCCAGAGGACTGAAATACCCCTCCTTGAACTGGGAGATATACTGATCAACCTCACGCTGCATTTCTGCGATGCTTTTCTCCATGAGAACGGATTCTCCTTTTGAAATGATGTCGTATTTGTTCCTAATAATATCAGTTATTTAGATTCACTTCCACCATCATCAGCGACAAATCATTTTTAAAGAATCAATAAACAGGTATACTAGGATGGGAATGATTGCTTCTTCATTCTAATTTATATACAGCGAGGGATCTTATGAGCACTGCCAAAACCTGGGTTCAAGTTAAACTGGTACTCCCCATCCTGTTGGGTACAGCCTTATATGCCTTTGGGCTCCTCTATTTTATTATCCCTAACCAGCTTATGGAAGGTGGCCTCACCGGGGTTACCGTGCTGATCAATTATGCTTTCGGCATCTCACCTTCTCTAACGACCTTGATTCTTAATGTCCCCCTCTTTCTGATCGGGCTCAAAATTTTGGGCGGCAGACAGATGATCTATACGGGTATCGGAATCGGGGCTTTGACCGTTTTTCTATGGTTGTTTGAAAAGTTGATTCATCTGGGCTGGATTGAACCATTACATACCGAGAATGACTTGCTGTTAGCAGCACTATATGCAGGTGTCACCCTTGGAGCCGGTCTTGGCATCGTATTTCGTTGGGGTGGAACGACGGGCGGTTCAGACATCATTGCTCGCATTCTAAATCGCAAGTATGGGTGGAGTATGGGACGGGTATTGCTTGGCATCGATTTTGTTATTATCGGTCTCTCTCTCATCTACATCCCCAAAGAAAAAATCCTGTATACGCTCGTAGCTGTATTCATCGCTTCCAAAGTCATCGACTTTATTCAGGAAGGTGCATATTCTGCCCGGGCATTTATGATCATTAGTGACCATGCACCCGAGATTGCGGACCAGATCACACGGGATATGGATCGTGGCGTTACCCTCATTCCAGCCATTGGCGCATACTCTAAACAGGCCAAACACATGGCCTACTGTGTGATCTCCAGGCAAGAGTTCCGGCGTCTGCAGACTATTGTACGTTCCATAGACCCCAGAGCTTTTGTCATCATCAGCGATGTTCACGATGTACATGGAGAAGGTTTCAAAGAAAGCTGACATGCTGTAGAAACTACAAAAAGACCTCTTTTCACATGAAGAGCCGTTACCGTGGCTGTTTATGCGAAAGAGGTCTTTTTTTATAATAAATATACCACGATCACGTTTATATCCAATTAGCGCCGAAAAGGAAAAATCCCCTGCTGCTGTGCACGATATTTACGATATCCGGCGTAAGTTAGCGTCGCCACAATGACCGAACTTATCAGCAGCCCGGCTGCCCTTCGATCAGGGCCTTGTACAAACGGTACAAAGGCACTCTCGTCCTTCTCGCGACCAAATAACTGGTTCACCAGTTCCTCACCGTGGCCCACCATGCTCTTTAACTGAGCCAGATCAGGCTGTTTTGCAGCGGTAAGCCCTTTGGTATGAGATAACCAAGCGTCCATCTGAGCAATTTCATACGGTTCACGTCGAATCAGAGCGGCAGGACGTATCGTCTCATAATGCTCCTCCAAAACGGTGTAGCGATTTGCCAGCACAGCCGCAGTTTGCCCTTGATCTGTAGCAGCGGACAAAGCATCCAGATCGTTTTTCACGATTTTATAATACTGAAGCCATAAAGGCTTGGTTGGATTCGCGAGACTATCTGCTGCAAGTCTGAGTTTGGCAGAGGACTGCTGAAGAGAAGCGTCGTCATTTTTCACCTTCACAACGGCTTGTTTCACTTCAACTATGGTTTCGGACAAGGCGTGAATGCCTTCGACTGTCGTTTGTCCCTCAAAGGAGATATGCTCCAGACTTTTACTGATACGCAGAATGCTTCCTCGCACTTCTTCAATATTGTTCTCCAGTGCCTGACGATACAAAATGGCTGCTTCTTCATTAAGTTGCGCAATTGAATTGCTAGTGGACACTTGCTGATCCGAAATCGAATTCAGTCCATCACTTTGCGCGGATACACGATATGCTAAGTTCGTCCAAAGCAGCAGAGCCATGAACGATACCACCAATAAGCCGGTTTTGATCCCGAACGTTCTCTTCATGGACATCCCTCCCACCACCAATGTATGGCGGGGGACAACTCGTTAGAACAAGCAGAAGAGGATTCCGTACCCTAATCGATTTGTGACATAGAAAAAGCCGCTAAAATAGCGACTCTTCATGAGACTGTTATCCACTCCCCAAAGTATGAGCTCAGGTACGTCTTGCCTGTCTTAAGGCTAGCCACGCGCACAGAATGCTCACCAGTGTCAGTCCGAATGTGAAATTACGCACACCATCAACATGATCATAGAGGGAGGCGGGTAACCAAGGGTAAATATCATATGTATAATCCATTGTATCGTTCAACAGCGTCCAGAGACCTGCAATGACAAGGGCAGCCCATCGGAAGCCGAAAAAGCGTACATATATAAGAGCTTCAATCGCCATTGCGCTATGGGAAGCAATCAACATCCAGTCTTGCCAGTGCTGTGTGCCACCTTGCATCCAGCCAGCGAAAATAATGGATACGGCCCACACGCCATATTTCACAGATGTGACCACAGCAAGCGCCTGAATCACATGTCCGATCCGTTTGATAACGATGGACCGTGGTGGGTACAAGATCCATAGCAACGCTAAAGTAAAAAACAAACTCGCTGTTGGACTATCTGGCACAAATACGATCTGCCACACCGGTTGCTCAGCCAGCGTCAATTTCATTTGCTCTCCGTACCAGATGTATCCGTATACCGTTCCTACCGCATTACACCAAAATAATAGCCACAGGAAATAACGATTGGTCAGAAACTCCCTGCTCCAGAAATACGATAAAGCCACATTCCCTGCCCCTTCCTTCATCATATATTGCGCACATACAGTGCTGTCCAAAAAACACTTCAAAAAAACCTGACCGCATAAACGATCAGGTTTCATTGGTTATTTCGATTTTACTGTTCTGCTTTCTGTTTCGCAAGCCATTCGGTCAGATGAGTAATCTCTTCATCCGTTACACCTTGAGCAATAGCATTATTGTACTGAGGAGGCATCTCGTTGTAGCCTTCTTTGATAATGGTCAGAATCTCTTCCTGGCTGTGCTTGTCACCTACACCCCGAAGTGAAGGTCCACTTGCACCCTTCATATCAGCCGCATGGCAGCCAATACACCCAGCCTTCTTGTACGTTTCCATTGCAGGATCATCCTGTTCCACGATCGCAACTTCTTCTTGCTGTCCAGGTGCATTGGAAACTGGAGGGAGCCCCTGTTCACGCCTCTCCAGTGCTTCTTCTTCACGTTGAATATGTTCAGGCTTCTGTCCACTTGCTTCCAACTCATGCTCGTAGTGTGTCCACGCTACATTCGTCAGATAGAATACAGAAATGACCGACAGAATCATCAGTGATGAAGCAATGGGGCGCTTATAGAAACGCCGCTCCTTACCTGTGTCCAGAAATGGTGCCAGCAGCAACGCTCCAAAAGCGACCCCGCTGACCCCCAGTACCCCGAGCAACACGTAATCGCCCGATGCGTATGGATACTTCAAGTACTGATACAGAAAAAGGAAGTACCAGTCCGGCATGGGTATAACGGATGCGCTTGGATTGGCCGGATACCCCAAAGGTGCAGGTTCTGAGATCGTTAGTACCAAAATCCCTACCAATACAACGACACCAACCATCCATTCTTTCAGCAGGAAGTTAGGAATAAAGGCTTCTGATTTGCCGGGATACGCCGTGTAATCAGGCGGGGTAATGAATCCCGCACCTTTACGAACCCGTGAATCACCGACAAAGATAACCTTTTCCTCATCATGCTTCTTATGTCCGTGAGCCATTGCGATTCCTCCCTTCTTTCGTTTATAGTGGTCCCGAAATGCCCTGTCTGCGGATCATGATAAAGTGTCCGACCAGAAGCACCAGAAGCACAGCGGGGAGGAAGAATACGTGCAGGGCAAAGAATCGGGTTAGTGTCTGTGCACCAACAATCGTACCGCCTTGCAGGAATTCTTTAATAATTGGTCCCAACCAAGGAACCGTATTGGCAATCTCCAGTGTTACTTTTGTTGCGAAATAGGCTTTGTTATCCCATGGCAACAAGTACCCTGTCAGACCCAGGCCCAACATGACGAAAAAGATCAGCATGCCGACAACCCAGTTCATTTCACGCGGTGCCTTGTAAGAGCCTGTAAAGAACACACGCATCGTATGTAAGAACATCATTACGATAACCAGACTGGCTCCCCAGTGGTGCATGCCGCGAACAATTTGGCCGAAGGCTACTTTGGTCTGCAAATACTCCACACTTGCGTAGGCATTGATAATATCAGGTACGTAATACATGGTCAGGAACATGCCTGACAGAATCTGAATAACAGTAATAAAGAACGTCAATCCACCAAAGCAGTACACGAATGCGGAAAAGTGATGAGCCGGATTTACATGCTCTGGAACTTCATGATCCGCAACGTCCCGCCATATTGGCGTGATATCGAGACGCTCGTCAATCCAGTCATAGACATTTTTAAACATCTGCGTTCACGCCTCCTAATTCACTCGGGTGTTCGGAACAATGTCGCCCAGATATACCCAACCCTGCTCTTCCTTGACTACGTACTCATCCAGCGGTTTGGGGGCTACGGCAAGATTCTTCCCTTCCTTGTCATAGTGCGCGCCATGGCAGGGGCAATGATACTCGTCAGGGTACTGTTTGTCACTATTCCAGCCTACTGTACATCCCAGATGTTTACAGATAGGTGAAAGTGCATAAATTTTACCCTGCTCGTCTTTGCGAATCCACGCCACTAACGATGCATTACTCAGATACCAACCATCCTGTTGTTTAAGTTCAAAGGTGAATTCTTGAGGCTCATTCGTAATTTTGCTGATTTCAGCTACTTTGACAGAGGTGCCTTCTCCCTTATGTTGCAAAATCGGGTCCACCGCAAAACGGACCATAGGAAGGATTGCACCGGCGGCCATGTAGGCTGTAGCTCCACCAAGCGTGTAGGTCAAAAACTGCCTGCGTGACATCTCCATGCGGCTTGGCAATTTCAATGAAGCTTCGTGGTGGTCATGCTCACTGCTCATACTGTCTCCAACCCCCTTTTTCAGCCAACTCTCTCAACCGTTTTCATTTTCATAAATTCCACGACTTACTAGAACATACATAATCATATAGTAGCCCTAGAACACCGTCAAGAATTTGTCACACATTTTTAAGGTTCATTTGTAAGCGTTATTAAAAAAAATGTTGTAAAATTGTCACATTTGTCGCCAAAAACTATTTTTTCCACAACTCTCGTATCTTTTCCCCTACAAATCTCGCAATGCCCTCTTCTCCGACCTCATGAGTTAATACGGACCGACTCAAAACCAGATCAGCAGAAGGAATTTCCACCTCATTTAATTGACCATCTGATGACATAATAACCACATATTTGAATCCGGAAGACTTAAGCTGTGAAGACAAGGAATTTAATGTCATTGACAATTTCGGATTAGCATAGTGAAAGGCTGGATAAGTCATGATTCTCCCTTTGAAAGGAATTTCGACTAGATCCAGAAAATCTCTCAGCCGCTCCAATGCCTCGGTAACTTCAACCGGCGACTGCTCACCGCTAAGAGCTGTATATGGAATAAGGCATGTATCCAGATAGAGTTGCAGTTCAGCCCAGCTGTCTTGAGTCATCTCACTGAATTTCAATTCCCTATATCCCCTCTCTATCCATTTTATTCCCATATTATATATGACCATTTCTTATAAATCCAGACATTCATTTCGTAATTTCACATATCAAAAAAGGAAACACGCATCTGCGCATTCCCTTTTATCTCAGAAAGGAACTATTTTGCCCATCAGTTTATGGTCCTCAGTTCATCCGTCAGACTCCGGAAAGCTACTTCGTCTCCGGTAGCTAACGCTTTATCGATTTCCAAATAGAGCTTCTCGCTGCGCTGTTTGCGAAGCGCTTCGTCCCACACCATCTCAGCTGCTAGCCCCAACATGACTTCATACGTAACTTTCATTTTATCCAATAGGATGCACCTCCAAAACGGATTTAAGAGCTCCTATATTCTTTTCCTTTGGTGACATAACCCAGTGAAGTTCTGGACATCCGCTCCAGATCAGCATCAGTCAACTCACGTATCACTTTGGCAGGTGTCCCCAAAGCAAGAGTATAGGGCGGAATTTTACTATTCTCAGTAACAACAGAACCGGCTCCAATCAGCGTATATTCCCCAATGTCTGCTCCATTCAGCAGAATGGCTCCCATGCCGATTAATGATCCTGTTCCAATACGACAACCATGAATGATCGCTGTGTGTCCTACGGAAACATCATCTCCCACAATTAAAGGTTGATCCGTATTGACATGCCCAACAACATTATCTTGAATATTACAGCGCTTTCCAATGACAATAGGAGCCAAATCAGCCCGCAGGACCGCATTGAACCAGACGGAAGACTCTTCTCCCATTCTCAAATCACCAATTAGTTTCGCACCTTCAGCTATATATACCGAAGAGTGTAACTGAGGTTGTAGGCCTTTGTATGGAATTATCATTATTATCACTCCTTAATTTGGGAGTGATTTTAGCAACTTGTCCTTCACTTGTCAAACATAATAGGTGTAACGTCTCCTGAAATGGAGCGACAGGATGCAGCAAGACGTGAACCCCAAGCTGTCATTTGTATCGTCCGACCTTCCTCATGTTCCCCAATTCGGACCATGCCAAGATGCAACATCATTTTAACAATTCTGTTATCATAGATGGCCTCCGCCGTATCATAATAGAACGGCTGAATGAATGGACCGATCTGACGAAACAGCGACTCGGCGGTCGACCATTCCAAGGCACATTCGCCTGTCCAATACACAATAGAGGACAGATTGGGAATAGCACCTTTATACAATCTTAACCAAAACCTAAATAGCTGTATCATTTCGGCCGTTTTCTCAGCCCCCAGCTTGTCTTCTCCGGTTGGTGACAGCTTCAGCGTGCCTTGCTCCTCACGAACCAGCCGGTGGTGAAATGCATAGTCGTAGAGAAGTGCAAAACGATCCGGGTAATCCTTGAATGAACGACCATATCCGAATCTCCAGCCACCTTTGCCCACCAATTCCTCACTAATGTGTAGATGCTCCATAATCTGCTGTTGAGAGCGCCGGTACATCATGCCCTCAGCGTTAAGGGCAATTTCGTGCTGCTGGACAAACTGTAAGAACAACTTGAGATCATCCGCTAAGAGATGATACTCATCCCGATACATGGGCGGTTCCGTTGTTTTGGTGATCCCTGCTCGCAGATGTGTGGATAACACATCCCTGAATCTTAATTTCAGATCCTGTGGCACCTGATACAAATACCTGGTCTGCTGCGTTGTCCCATTGAACAACCATCCACTCTTATTGAAGCGAACGATGAGATCACGTGGACTGGCGCCTGCCTCACTCTCCTTTTTGTCCATCGATTGACGGGCTATGGCAATGAGTTCTTCCATACCATAATACTGGCGAGGATCAAACAACAAGTTGTTCAAAAAGCGCTGATCTGCTTGATTCAGTTGTCGTACCTGCTGCTCAAAAAAGGGTCTGCTGCCCAATGTAGTGAGAATACTCTGGATGAGTTCATGTTTGGAGTTGGGTTTGCATTCACATTGGTAATAGTCTGCAATTCGATTAAGCTGGCCAATATCGGCAAAAGTAAGCATATCCGCTAGATTCATGGGTCCATCGCCTCGCCCGTTAACTACTTCGGCTGCTGATTCGGAGCCTGAAATAGTTTGGTTTTGTAAACATCGTTGACGGAATTCCCATAATCTAAACCTCTTTTTGGAAATCTTTTATGTTTGAATCAATTTCATAATATCTTTAGTGAATTATGAAATTAATTGTTAATCATACTATGCCCCAAGTCGGCCAATCAGAAGAAAAATGAGAGGTTTGAAATCATATAAAGGCTTTATTCCCCCTAAAATGCAAAAAAAACAACCCAAGTTGGATTACTCAGGTTGTTTTGCTGTGTCCAAAGACAGATGTCGTGTGCAATTATATAACAGCGGACTCCAGTCATCACGTTCCTTTTCCAGGATCGTCAGTGACAGGTTTCCAATCCGCTGCGTATACCGATCTTTAAACAAGGCTGTTAACAGGTTGGCCAGAAAAGCTCCGTGAGTGACAATGAGTACGTTTTGGTCCGAATAGGCAGACCATAGATCTTCCAGAAACGCCATTGCACGAAGCTGGATATCCGCAATCTTCTCCTGTCCCAAGTCCAATGTCTCCCAGGATTGGCCCCAACGGGCAACCCGCTCTTCTGACGTCAGACCTTCAATCTGACCAAAAGCCCTTTCTTTCAACCGTGCGTCCGGCTCAAGCATAGGTACATTTAACAGTTTGGAGATAATCTCCCCTGTTTCCTGTGCCCGCGATAATCCACTTGTGATGATATGGTCCCACTGGTAATCTTCAGTCAACAGACGTCTTCCCAGTCGCTCAGCCTGTTCACGACCTTCCCCATTCAGAGGTATATCAGTCTGCCCCTGTATACGGCCTGCCGCATTCCAGTCTGTAAGACCGTGACGAATAAGCCCGATTCGCACTTACATCCCTCATTTCTCCACACGGCGAACGAAAGGTTATTACCTATGCACTCGCACTTTGTTTACGTTTATTCGTTGTTCGATGCATACGGCCAAGAGAAAATAACGCCATTCCAATTGCAAGTAAAGACAGGGCCATCCAATACTGCGGATAAGCAGGTCCCATACTCACTACAAAAGGTTCGATAATGCTTCCTCTATCCGCTCCAGTCATGTCGTACTGATATAATCCAGATGACGAAGGTGCGCTTCCGGCAACTCCTGTCTCCAGAATACCCGTAGCAACAACTTTGGTTTGCTCAGCTTCTGACACATCTGGCTTAAACATTGCCATGTACAGAAAGCTGCATAAAAAAATAGCCAGGAACGCGGCAATCCACAAAGACATATGCTTGCGGATCGCAGCAGAGAAACGATTAACCTTTGCCTCCTCCGGCAATAACCATGGAGACTCCGCATAAATCCGGTCCATAACGTTACGGTTCACTCTCTCTGCCTGTTGTTCTGTCACTGGAATCGGGATGCTGTGCAGCAAGATCTGGGCTTCTTCCCAAACCTCAAACTGCTCGGAGCAGTCTTCACAACCAGCGAGATGAGCATGAAATGCAATCCGCTGAGGATGATTCTCCGGCAAGTCCCAGACCAGTGCAAACAGTTCCTGGGCATCATTGCAATTCATCGGTTCTTCATCCCTTCATATGGCTCGTACACCGGTTCGAAGAAATAAGGTTCCAATTGAGTTTTTACGCTTGATCTTGCTCTGAATAATAGCGATTTCACAGAACTGACGCTCTGCCCAAGAATATTCGCAATCTCCTGGTAGTCTAGTTGATCATACTCGCGGAGTATAATCGCAGAACGTTGCTTCTCCGGCAAGTTGTTAATCGCATCTCTAACCAGCATCACCCGCTCGCTGCGCAGTACAGCATACTCCGGTGCATTCTCCGAAGGAGCAACGGGAACAATCCCGCTCTCTTCAAGTGGGACATTTCCGCTGCGCTGTTTGCGAAGCTCACTCAGTACCGTATTTCTCGCAATGGTATATAACCAGGTTGAGAATGAGGCATCCACCTCACGGAAAGAGTGCAGACTGCGGAACGCCTTATAGAAAGTCTCAGAACAGAGATCTTCCGCAAGCAGCTCCATATTGGAACTTTTCAACATATGATATACGAAAGCCAGTATTTTACGCTGATAACGACTCATCAGCTCGGAATATAACTCCAGGTTACCTTCCTTGATCTCTCGAATCAACTGGGAATCCGTCATTTGAGTGCGACCCCTCCTCGCCCATCCATGTGCTTCTCCCCGTTCGACTCTATCCATGTATTACCGAACAGGCACAAAAAAGTTGCGGTTTTCACCGCATATAAACAGCGTTCAGCGCCATAACTGGCCTTCCCGCCAAATTCCCCTATGTAATGGCAATTTCCCCAACGTTTCTACATTAACAGTATTTATTGTACAACGGTCTGCATCATCCTGGCAAATCCATTGCTGTCCACAGAACCCGACCTGTCATTCATATGCAGTCATTTTCACGTTCATGACTTCATTTAGAGCCTTTTTGGTAAGCCTTTCATATATAGACGCATGATATACTGAAAAGGTTACAAAAATGTGATATTTTTTTTTGATTTCAGGCCCTCAAAAAAAGGAGTTATTATCCTGAATTACCGAAAGATATAATTAATTCAAACAATTTTATTTAAAGTGTTGACAGAATGAAAACGTATACATATAATAAGGGTACAGTATGGTTTCTCTCCACTCCTATCCAATAACTGTATTGCTCCACGTGAGCAATGGCCGCTTTTGTAAGCGGTCTTTTTTTTGTCTTCAAAAAGGAATTACCTCTAGTTTAGAGGTTAATATTTGCATTCATCTTTTATATATCACCCTCTTTGATTTCTGAGGAAATTCATATAACAACTCCAATACAACCCCACAAAAAAGAGGGCTTTCGCCCTCTTTCTCGTCTTATACCCACACTTGATAGCCTAAGGAATCCAACAATGTCTTGGCTCGTTCCATATCCTCTTCCTGACGGAAAGACAGACGCATGATGCCCGGCACATCCACCCGGTTTTCGATAATCTCCAAGTTGCTCAGGTTAATGTCATTCGCCCCAAGCTCAGTTGCGATCTTACCAATCATACCCGGAGCATCCTGGACATCGGTGTACAGATCAAATAACGGTGAAATCATGCCTTTGCGTCGTTCGGGCAATACACTGCGGAACTCACGGGCCTGACGGAATGCTTCCTCTATGCCATCACCGTTCTTATGCTCCAGCATATCCGTAAAGGCCGTCATTTGGCTATTCCAGTCCTTAAGCAAGCCCAGTAGGACATCACGGTTGCTAAGCAAGATATCTCTCCATACAATTGCATCACTGGACGCAATCCGGGTAATATCCCGGAAACCACCTGCAGCCAGCATTTTATACAGCGGATTTGACTCATTATATTCACGCACCTGATTGACCAGCGCAACAGCAATAACATGTGGCAAATGACTAATCGCACCCACGATGTCATCGTGCAGCAGAGGCTCCACACGCACGATCTGTGCGCGCGTATAGGCAAGCAGCTCCGACAACCTGCTGTAAGCTTCTTCAGGTACTTGCTCTGAAGGGGTTAAGACATAATATGCATTCTCAAACAACACGGCTGAGGCCGCATCCACGCCCGCACGCTCCGACCCTGCCATAGGATGACCACCAATGAAGTAAGCGTCAGTCAGCCGCACATGCTCGGCACAAGCGGCAATGGAAGCCTTGGTGCTTCCTACATCCGTGATGATACATCCTTTCTTCAATGGCAGCCTGGAAAGCTTCTCGAAATAGGACTCAAGCAAACCTACGGGAACGCACAAAAAAATAAAGTCGGCATCCTCTACCGCTTCTTCCAGAGAGAGTGTAGCATCATCCACTACACCGCTCGCTATGTACTTGTCCTTCAGTTCATCCAAGTGGGCATAGCCCATCACGGTTACACCTGGCTTGCCTTTGAAGCAGAGCGCAAGTGAACCGCCGATGAGTCCTACACCAATCATTGCAATTTTTAGTTTCATGGGTCCTCACTCTTTCATCGCCAGTATTAAGGGCTTGCTACCGCCTTCTCAGCCAGCGTGTTCTCCAGTGCCGTGACAAATGCACGGTTCTGTTCTGATGTTCCGACGGACACACGAATGTAAGTTGGGTATACGTGGAATCCTGGGCGAACGATAATGCCTTGTTTCAGCAAGGATTGGAACGCCGTTGCCGAAGGCATGTTCAGATCAACCATAATGAAATTACCCTGTGAAGGGAAATACGACAATCCGAGCCGTGTAAATTCATTTTGCAGGAAATCCCGATCCGTTGCATTCCGCTTCGAGCACTCTTGAACAAAATCCTGATCCAGTAGTGCAGCGGTTGCCGCAACCTGTGCAAATCGCGAAGTGTTAAACGGCTCACGTACACGGTTAATCAAATCAATAATTTCGGGACGTGCGATGCCGTATCCGATCCGGAGCGAAGCCAAACCGTAAATTTTGGAGAATGTCCGCAGAATGACCAAGTTCGGATACCGTTCGATCAATGGTATGCTTTGCGGATATGCTTCATCGGTTACGAATTCATAATAAGCTTCGTCCAGTACAACCATCACATGAGCAGGTACACGGTCCATAAAGGCTGTAAGTTCCTGCTCAGAGATAATCGTACCTGTCGGATTATTTGGATTACACACCCAGACCGCTTTCGTTTTGTCGTTAATTTGCGCAAGCATCGCGCTCAGATCATGCGTTCCATCTTTAAGAGGCACTTCGATGGTAACGGCTCCTTCAATATCGGCATTGCTTTTGTATACGGAGAATGTCTGATCTGCCATGATGGTCTCGTCACCCGGCAAGAAGAAAGCTCTCGTGATCAAAGCAATAATCTCATCAGAACCACAACCAAATATTAAGTTGTTCCGTTCAATACCAAGATGCTTGGCAAGAACTCCAGTCAGCTCAACCGAGCTACCGTCTGGGTATATGCTTATGTTAGTCATTTCTCTCGTAATGGCTTCCAGGGCGGCAGGAGAACTGCCGTATGGGTTTTCGTTGGAGGCCAGTTTGATGACTTGTTCAAGCCCCAGTTCACGTTTCACTTCTTCAATCGGTTTGCCCGGTTGGTACACAGGCAGATTGACAATCTGGGATTTCGGTTTCAACCCGACCGCCTCCTGTTATTGAAATAATGTTAGACACGAATGAGCGTGCACCTCATGTGTCCAAGGGATGTACTTTCAAGACATCTCTATCCCTTCAATTGTGCCACAAAGTTGCGAATTTGCAACAGTCCCTCTGCACGCGTGTCCGGATTTCCAAGCAGAGGGATCGCTTCTTCCACCTGACGAACGATGGCACTACCTACAACAACACCATCGCAGATGCGGGAGAAATGTTCCACCTGCTCATGACTAGAAATACCGAAACCTACCGCTACAGGGACGTCTGTCAGACTTTTCACCGTCTCAATGAAGCTTTCTACACCATCAAAGAAAGAAGCTCTCTCTCCGGTTACTCCAAGGGAAGATACACAATAGATAAAGCCACTTGCTCCATTCACAATCCGCTCAATCCGTGCATTAGATGTAGGTGCAACAAGTGGCACCAGATGTACTCCCGCGCGATTAGCACGTTGTCGCATCTCTTCCGCTTCCTCAATTGGCAAGTCCGGAATGATCATGCCACTAATATCGTGTTTGACCAATTCTTCAAAGAATACATCCAACCCGGTCTGCAAGACCGGATTATAATAGGTGAACAGCACAAACGGCAGTTTCACGCCTGCCTTACGAGCTTTTGCTGCGGTTTCCATAACCGTACGAATGGTAATCTGGCTTTTCAGCGCACGTTCGGAAGCACGCTGAATGACGGGACCATCTGCAAGTGGATCGGAATAAGGAACACCCAATTCCAAAATATCCGCTCCGGCCTGCTCAAGCTCCTTGATGATATCGATCGTTGTATCCACATCCGGGTCTCCCACGGTTAAGAATGGAATAAGTGCCGTTCGGTTCTGTTGCTTCAATTGCTGGAAGGTCTGGTCCATCAGATTCATCCCAAGTCGCCTCCCGTGTATTTCATGATCGATTCAACGTCCTTGTCTCCACGTCCCGACAGACAAATGACTACAATATCATCTGCTGTGAGTTCAGGCGCCAGTTTGACAACTTGTGCAACCGCATGTGCAGACTCCAGAGCAGGAATAATTCCTTCCGTCCGACATAGGAGTTGCAGAGCATCAAGTGCTTCCTGATCCGTGATCGGTACATATTTTGCCCGTTCAATATCCTTGAGATAGGAATGCTCCGGACCAACACCCGGATAATCAAGTCCGGCCGAGATGGAATGCGCTGGCTGAACCTGTCCATACTCATCCTGCAACAGGTAACTCATAGATCCCTGGAACACACCATGCGTACCTTTGGTCATCGTCGCAGCGTGATACTCGGTATCGACCCCTTTGCCTGCGGCTTCAACGCCAACAAGCTTCACATCCTGGTCACCGATAAATGGATAGAACATGCCGATTGCATTACTTCCTCCACCGACAGCTGCTACAATTACATCCGGCAAACGTCCTTCGATCTCCTGAATCTGACGACGGGTCTCATCACCAATCACTCGTTGGAAATTCCGTACCATCATCGGATATGGATGAGGTCCAACCACTGATCCAAGCACATAGAACGTATCCTCCACATTGCTGACCCAGTAGCGAAGCGCTTCATTACCAGCATCCTTCAGTGTCCGTGTTCCGGACGTAACCGGAATTACTTCTGCTCCGAGCAGCTTCATCCGAAATACGTTTAACTGCTGACGCTCTGTATCTTCTTCGCCCATAAATACTTTGCATTCCAGTCCAAGCAATGCGGCTACAGTTGCCGTTGCAACGCCGTGTTGACCTGCACCCGTTTCGGCAATAACTTTCTTTTTGCCCATCCGTTTGGCAAGCAGACCTTGTCCAATGGCGTTATTAATTTTGTGCGCGCCTGTATGATTGAGATCTTCACGTTTCAGATAAATTTTCGGTCCGCCCAATCGGCGTGACAATTGCTCTGCATGATACAATGGGGTTTCACGTCCAGAATACTCGCTCAGCAGATAATTCAGTTCCTTGTTGAATTCCTCATCTTCAGAGAAGTGGCTGTATGCCTCCTCCAACTCAATAAGTGCGTTCATTAGTGTCTCAGGTACAAAGCGGCCTCCGAAGTGACCGAAACGCCCGTGTTGATCCGGCAATTGATGTGTCATGCCTGCTTCACCCTTTCTACGAATGCTGTAATTTTGGCAATATCCTTCACACCTTCAGTCTCAACGCCACTGGATACATCGACGCCGAAAGGTGCATATGTCTGTATTAATTGCTGTACATTGTCCGGCTGCAAACCTCCTGCAACGAACAGAGAGATTTCGCGACTTTTCGCCCATTCCGCATAGGCAGGAATTCGCTCCCAGGCAAATGTTTTCCCGGAGCCCCCTCCATATAGAGGATCATGGGTATCGAGCAATATCGCATCAACGAATTTATCGTAAGCATCAAGAGCCCTTATGGCTACATCATCAGCTTCCGGACCCGTTTCATCTTTGGGAAAAGAAAAAACCTTGAATACTTCGGCATTCCACCGCTGCTTGACCTGATGGCAGAATTCCGCAGTCTCCTGTCCGTGTAGCTGAATAACATCCAGGTGAGCAATCTCCATAATGTGTTCAAGCTCTTCCAGCGTAGGATTCACAAATACACCCGCAAGTTTAGGCCGATCATAGGCAGACCATTCGAACAACACGGATCTTAATGCAGCAGCCTGCTCGGGTTCGATTCGGCGGCGTGATTTGGCAAAAACAACACCAATGTAATCCACAGGCAAGTTTATCATCGATTTTAGCACTTCAACGTCCTGAAGTCCACATATTTTTACGGCCGCTGGCAGCGGGTTTCTCCGTTCAGACATACTGTCACCTGTGCCATCGTGTATGGAAGTATTCATCATTTGGATCCCATCAGATCATATACAGCCGCCTCGACATCATCCTTACGCATGAGATGCTCACCTACGAGAATACCATGAACACCGGCTTGGATCAGAGGCACTGTTGATTCTGGTCCGTCAATACCACTTTCGCTAATCAAAGTGACCCCACTTGGAATCAATTCCATCAAATCCAGTGTCGTGCTCAGACTGGTTTCAAATGTTTTCAAATTACGGTTATTAATGCCTACAAGTGTGGCCTGCGGAATCTCCAATACCTGCTCCAGTTCTGTTCGATCGTGAACTTCAATCAAGGCATCCAGCCCCAAACTTTTGGCAAATTCCAGATATTGACGAATCTGTTCAGGTGTCAGAATACTGGCAATCAGCAGGATCGCATCAGCACCCAGTAATCTTGCCTCGGCAATCTGTCGTTCATCTATAATAAAATCCTTGCGTAATAGCGGAATATTCACCGCTTGATGGATCGCCAGCAAGTACTCGTTGCTCCCTTGAAAATACGACACATCCGTTAATACGGAGATGCAGTCTGCACCTGCTCGCTCATAAGCAGCAGCAATCTCTACCGGATGAAAATCCGGGCGAATTAACCCTTTGGATGGTGAAGCCTTCTTCACTTCAGCAATAAGGCCGAGTTTGCGATTACGTCTGCTTGATAATGCTTGTTCAAATCCCCGGGTTGCGGGTAGTTGTTCGATTTTTTGGATAGCCTCATCCATGCGAAATGTCTGTGCCAATACTTCTACTTCTTTATGTTTGGTTGCAACGATTCGATCAAGATACATGACTGTACGCCTCCGTTGTATGAATTAACTGTTCAAGCTTCCCGGCAGCTTTGCCTGAATCTACCGCTTCAGCGGCAAGTGTGACCCCTTCAGCAATGCTATCTGCAAGACCGGATACGTAGATGCATGCTCCAGCGTTCAACAGTACGACATCACGGTAGGCACTCTGCTCACCCTGGAAGATCCTCTTAATAATTTCGGCATTCTGTGCCGCATCTCCTCCAAGCACCGCTTCGAGCGGATGCAGAGACAAGCCCATATCACGTGGATCAATATCGTAGGTGTGCACTTCACCATTGCGAAGTTCAGATACCTGAGTTGGCGCCGAGATACTGATTTCATCCAAACCATCATGACTGGCCACGACCAACGCTCTTTTGAGACCAAGACGATTCAGCACTTCAGCGATCATCGGCGTCCGGGAACGATCATACAGACCAAGCAATTGGCGATCTGCTCCCGCAGGATTGGTTAAGGGTCCGAGCATATTGAAAATGGTACGCACACCCAGCTCTTTTCTCGGTCCTGCCGCATGTCGCATGGAAGGGTGATATACTTGGGCAAAACAGAAGCAAATTCCGATATCATCCAGACATTGTCTGGCCTGTTCCCCGTTCAGATGGATATTTACACCGAGTGCCTCTAATACATCTGCACTACCTGCTTTGCCTGAAGCTGAACGGTTGCCATGTTTGGCGACCCGAACCGAGACGGCGGAAGCAATAATGGCAGATGCCGTGGAAATATTGAATTTATGAATTCCCGATCCGCCTGTTCCACAAGTGTCCAACAAGCCGCTGCCATCCGTGAGAATCCGTCCGCCTTGACCACGCATCGCTTCAGCAAAACCGGTGATCTCATCCACCGTTTCCCCCTTCATGCGCAGCGCCATTAACAAACCTCCGATTTGAGCCGGCGTTGCCTCACCTCTCATAATCGAATACATCAAATCTCGCGCTTCGGCTTGCTCCAGATGGCTGCCCTCCAAAATCTTCGCTAATCCATTCTTCATGCCATTCTCGCGAGTCATCTCAGTAATTGGGGTTACAGGGTTTTCATTCATAATCGGGTTTATGTTCATCTCCGGTCTCTCCTCTCTTAGTTTTTAGCGGCCGCTGGTGTGACAAAGTAATCTGCATTTGCTAGTCTCAACGTGCTGTCCTTTTCTTTGGCAGGAAACATGGCTTCTGCTGTTCGAATCGCCTTAAGCAATGCTTTGGCTTTGTTAACCGTTTCTACATATTCATTCTCAGGCACTGAATCCCACACGATGCCTGCTCCGGCCTGCACATATGCTTTTCCTTTTTTGAAAATAATCGTACGAATCGTAATACAGGAGTCCATGTTACCCGAGAAACCGAGGTATCCAATCGCTCCGGCGTATGCACCGCGTGCCTCTTTCTCCAGTTCCGCGATGATCTCCATTGCACGCAGTTTCGGTGCACCCGATACGGTACCCGCTGGCAAGCATGAGAGGAACGCATCGAAGAAATCCTTGTCTTCTCTTAGCTCGCCCGTAACGTTGGATACCATGTGCATTACGTGAGAATACCGTTCAATCTCCATGAACATGTCACACTTCACACTGCCGAAGCTGGATACCCGACCCAGATCGTTACGGCCCAAATCAACCAGCATGAGATGCTCCGCACGTTCCTTCTCATCCTGGAGCAGATCAGCAGCGAGTGCACGATCTTCCGCTTCGGTTGCCCCCCGTGGACGTGTTCCCGCAATCGGACGTGTCTCCACACGATTTCCGTCCACCTTGACCAGTGCTTCAGGCGAAGTGCCGACGATAATTTCATCATCCATTTTGAGGTAGTACATATAAGGTGATGGATTCAGGGTCCGAAGCACGCGATACACGTGAAGCGGAGAAACCTCTGTATCAATGTGAAAACGCTGGGATAATACCACTTGAAAAATATCACCTGCGCGAATGTACTCTTTGGCTTGCTCTACATTACCTATGAACTGTTCCTTCGTAAGGTTGGAGCGAATATCTCCCAGTTCCACGTCTCCCGGAATGGAACGCGGATTCAGGTTTTCCCCTGGTCCTTGCTGCTGCAACCGTTCAGCGGCCTGCTCCAGCTTCTCCGAAGTCACCGCATACGCTTGCCGTATCTCATCATCCGTTGCACCATCCTTGACGTGTACATTACCGACAAGCAGCATCTGCTGCTTCACATGGTCGAACACGATAATCTGGTCACAGAACATAAAACGGATGTCATCCATATTCAGATCATCCAGCGCGTGGGCTGGAAGCTTCTCATAATAGGACAGCAGATCATATCCGAAGAAACCAATTGCCCCGCCTGTGAATGGTGGCAGTTCATCATCTTTTGGGCTACGGTACTTACGCAACAGTGCTTTCAGTTCTTCAATCGGTTTGCCTGGCAATTCACGAGTCTGTCCCGCTTCTTCCACTACAATCCGGCCCTTCTTGGCCGAAATCATCAGGAACGGATCTGTACCGATGAACGAGTATCTCGCCCATTGGATCCCCCCCTCTACACTTTCCAACAGGAATGCCCGGTCGTTGTCAGCAAAACGGCGGAATATTCGAATCGGAGTCTCCATATCTGCCAAAATCCGTTTGACTACCGGAATCAGATTATACTCATTTGACATTTTCAGTACTTGATTAACGTTTGGCGTTATCATCAAATCACGTCCTTTCAGATTTATATAAGTTCAACTAGTGAGGTTTACACTGAACACTCCGATGACAGAACAACCTTCCGATCGCTGTTATCCCCAGAATTTTTTGACTCCCTTTCTAAAGGGAAAATCCGGTGATAAAGGCGAACGCTCCGCTTCATCAGGTTATTTCTGTCCTCTCCGTTTGTGTAAAAAGCTTAGTTGAACCTATAAGGGTAGAAGAAAAATAATATGTACAAAAAAACCTCTACCATCAGGTAGAGGTTTGGTTATAAGCTGTATTCAACAGGGTGATGCTTCATAAATAACAAGTCCCTATACTTCGCTCTCGGATTATTACAGGTCTCTGAATTGATGCATGTTACATCATCCAATGCGGGAAAATAAATCAGTTATAACACATCAACTACTCATTCCAATATTTCGTAAAATATGGGAGAGTACATGTTTGTGTTGTACCGATATATATCTACACAAAAGGTGTCCTACGACACATTTGCTGCTTCCCTGTTCCTGTTACAACTTCCGTAGCACGACGTACCGTGAATCAGTTGACCGGTTTCTGTTGCCCCGGTTACCACCCACTGGACTCTGCTATATACTCCACTAGCTCAGCTGCTCTCAGCTCAATCTCTACTCTACTCAACTGGTTCTCACTATACATCATTATGATCGGTTTGACAACCTGCTTCTTTAAGATCCAGAAGGTGCTGCCAGATCCGGACGCAATGCCTGTGCACCGTTCAGATACACATGATGGATTTCGTTCTGAGCTTTGTTTGTATTGACATGTACCATGAATCGAATGCATTGTGCCAAGGCACCTTTAACTGGAACTTCCAGCGCACACATCAGTGGTACGAGTTCCCAACCATCCAGTTGGCGGATAGCTTTTGCCGGGAAAGCAGCATCCAGATCCCCAGTTAACGTAATCCACACACTACAGATATCTTCCGGTTGGATCTCATTACGATCCACAATCTCCTGCAGCAATACAGCCGTTTCTTTCAAAATCTGTTCTTCGTTGTTCTGCGTGACTGTTGTAGCCCCGCGAATTCCCCGTGTGACCATTGCTGTTATTCTCCCTTCCTGAGCAATTCAATGACGTCCCTAACTGCCGACACAGGTACGTCCTTCACAATTCTTGCAGCCCCAATCCGATCAGGAATGATGAACACCATATGACCTTCACGGAATTTTTTGTCATGCATCATCGCTTCCATTAATGCATCCGTGTCCAGATGAGCAGGCATCGTTGTTGGAAGGCGAAGTGAACGCAACATGCGGACCGTATCTTCATACAGCCCTGCTGGCGCACCAAGCTTCTCACCAAGCAATGCCGATCCAGCCATACCGATGGAAATTGCTTCTCCGTGCAGGAATTCTCCATAACCGGCAATCGCTTCAATGGCATGACCAATCGTATGTCCAAGGTTCAACAATGCACGTTCTCCATTTTCACGTTCGTCTCTGGATACGATCTCTGCCTTGATACCACACCCGCGCTCCAAGCCGTATCCCAGTGCTTCGGGATTGAGCGCTAGCAACTCCTCTGCATGTTCCTCACACCAGTGTGCAAAAGCCGCATCACGGATCAGCCCGTGCTTCAGCATCTCTGACAAACCTGCCGAAACATCTCGTGGCGGCAAGGATTGAAGTGTGTCCACATCGTAGAGTACCAGCTCGGGCTGGTGGAATGCACCGATCATATTTTTGGCCAGCGGATGATTGACAGCCACCTTGCCACCTACGCTGCTGTCATGCGCCAAAATCGTTGTAGGTACTTGAACAAACTTGATTCCACGCATATATGTAGCAGCAACAAAGCCTGCCAGATCACCTACGACACCACCACCTAGGGCCAGAATCGCAGAACTCCGATCCAGTTTGCCTTCGATCGCGACGGTCATCATATCCTGATACACCGAAAGGGATTTCGATGTTTCACCAGAGGGTACAACCGCCGATACGACTGTATAACCAGCCGAACGCAGCGTTTGCTCCAAACCTGACAAGTATTTGGGAGCCACATTTTCATCTGTTATGATGAGTAACGGACTTTTTTTGGTTAGGCCATATTGCTCAAAATATTGAGGGGCTTGTGCCAATAGGCCGCTACCAATCAGAATCGGATATGAGCGTTCCTCCAACTGTACCGTCAGCTGACGCATATTAGTAATTCTCCAGTTGAGCGTTATAGTTAGCAACATTAGCACGGATCTCTTCCATGGAATCCCCACCGAATTTCTCCAGGAATGCCTTGGCAATTTCCCACGCTACAACATGCTCCATCACCACACTTGCTGCTGGTACAGCACAAGCGTCCGAACGCTCAACCTGAGCCGTAAATGCTTCTTTCGTATCAATATCCACACTTTGCAGTGGCTTATACAACGTTGGGATTGGCTTCATCACACCGCGTACAACCACTGGCATACCGTTCGTCATCCCGCCTTCGAATCCGCCCAGACGGTTGGTTGCCCGGTGGTAGCCGCGTTCATCCGTATGCATGATTTCATCATGCACCTGTGAACCACGAATGACTCCGGCTTCGAATCCGATACCAATCTCTACACCTTTGAATGCATTAATGGACATTACGCCTTGAGCGATTCGCGCATCCAGCTTGCGATCGTATTGAACATAGCTACCCAGACCAATTGGCACCCCTTCAACGATACATTCCACGATTCCTCCGATGGAATCGCCTTCTTGTTTAATCTGGTCGATGTAGGCTTCCATCTTCTTCTCTGTCTCAGCATCCGTGACACGTACAGAGGAAGCTTCTGTCACTGCGATCAGTTCATCAATCGGAAGGTCCTGATATGGAGCTTCGATCTCTCCAATACGAAGTACACGTCCAGCTACCTTGATTCCAAATTCAGCCAGGAATTGACGTGCAATGGCACCACATGCCACACGTACTGTTGTTTCACGTGCACTGGAGCGCTCCAATACGTTACGCAAGTCTTTGAGATTATACTTGAGTCCACCGTTCAGATCAGCATGTCCGGGACGAGGACGATGAACGCGACGTTTCTCTTCGTCACTGCCTTCGATCGGCTCAATATTCATAATATTCTGCCAATGTTTCCAGTCATTATTTTGAACAACCAGCGCTACCGGAGCACCTGTTGTATATCCGTGACGGATCCCACCAACGAAATTCGCCTGATCCTTCTCGATCTGCATCCGGCGTCCACGACCATACCCCTTTTGGCGGCGGTGAAGCTGGAAATTCAGTTCTTCAAAATCAATCGTCAAATTACTTGGCAATCCTTCAATAATAGCGGTCAATTGGGGTCCGTGCGTCTCCCCTGCGGTTAAATAGCGTAAACTCATAATACGTTCCCCCTTTAAACTGTTAAACTTCACATTGCTAAAATCCCATAATTTCTTTGCTTATTATAGTATAGCTGACCGGCTTTGACAAGAAAGTCGGCTCTTTCTTGTACTTGGTATACAAATAACCGCCTGAACACATGTACATGTGCTTCAGACGGCTGAACAACCATTATCATTATTTTTTCCGATAGAAAAATGTTTCTGCTGTCTCCAGACCATATTGTCCCGGGGAGAAGATCTGCTCCGTACTGCCCACAAATAAGATACCGCCTGGACGTAAACTTGCTGCAAATTTGTGATACAACAGGTTTTTGGCTTCCTCGGTAAAATAGATCATGACATTTCGGCACACAATCAGATCGTACCCATCGTCAAAACGGTCCACCAGCAAATTTTGTTTCATGAACTTGATCGAATTTTTGAGTTGCTCATCAATACGGTATACCAGGCCATCCTGCTTGAAGTAACGGTTCGCCGTTTCCTTTGGCACATCCTTAAGTGAGCGTTCCATATAACGCCCTTCTTTGGCTTTGGCCAATGCACCTTCATCCAGATCACTTGCCGTAATCGAGCTGTCCTTCAAAATGCCCATCGTGTCCAAAATCATGGCAAGTGTGTATGGTTCTTCACCTGTTGAACAGGCTGCACTCCAGACTTTGACACGACGCTTGGACCCTAGCAGTTCAGGCAGGATCTCGTCCCGCAGCACTTCCCAACGATTGGGATTACGCCAGAATTCAGACACGTTAATGGTCATGCGATCAAGGAACTCGTAGAACAATGATTTATCTTTCTGCATAGCATCAAAAAAGTTAGAAAATGTATGAAACCCGTTTTTGTTGCGAAGTGTGGTCAGCCTTCTTTTCATCTGGCCTTCCTTGTATTGAGCAAGATCAATGCCTGTGCTCTCTTTGATTTTACGAATGAATCCGGTGTAATCCGGGTCTAGTAGTTGTTCTTGCTCCAGCATCGTGTATCACCCTTTTGGCTAATAATTACAACCAGGCTGCGATGCTCTTGTCGTATACCACCAATTCATCTGAAGCAAAGAAATTGGCTGCTTCACGGGAAGCACTTTCCGGTGAATCTGCCCCATGAATCAGATTATGTGGTGTGTGGCTGGCGAAGTCTCCGCGAATGGTACCCGGAGCTGCTTCCTTCACATTGGTTTTTCCGATGACGATGCGCGCAAGCGCCACAATATCGTCCCCTTCCCACACCATGGCAAATACAGGCCCAGATGTGATAAAACGAACCAAATCATCGAAAAACGGTTTGCCCTCATGTTCAGCATAATGGCGTTTTGCCTGTTCCTCAGACATCTGCACCAATTTGCCTGCCACCAACTTAAATCCTTTGTCTTCCAGACGGCTAATAATTCGACCGATCAATCCACGCTGCACACCATCCGGCTTCACCATCAAAAATGTACGATCCATCAGCTCACTCCTCACTCACGGTTCAAAGTTAATCACTATGTAAACGCAATCCCTCTGATTGTAACATACATGTCCAAATCCTCCCAATGAGGAATATCACAAGTCTGTTCATCTTTGGGTATGAGCGATCTGAGAGTTGAAGGTCATACAAAGTTTAATGCGTACGTTTAACCACAAAATGAGCGATGTCACGCAGGTTTTTGGTCGTCTTGATGTTAGGTAGCTGATCGAGAGCATCGAGCGCTTTCTTCATATATCGGTCAGCAAGGGCTTCTGCTTTAGCGATTCCTTGACTTTGGCGAATCATTCCAATTGCATCCGATGCACTTGCCCGTCCTTCTTCATGCTGGACACGGGAAATCTCCTTAAGCAAAGGTTCCCGCAGATCGGATTCTTCTAGGGCATAAAGTACAGGAAGAGTAATATTTCCTTGCTTCATATCACTGCCTGGTGGCTTACCAAGTTGTTTCTCGGTACCTACCAGATCCAGTACATCATCTTGAATCTGGAAAGCCATCCCCACATTGTATCCGTATGTATACAGCAGGGAAGATACATGCTCAGGCGCGCGTGTGGCCAATGCTCCTAACTGACAGCTAACCGCAATCAGAAGTGCTGTTTTACGGCGAATCCGCAGCAGATAGTTACGAACACTTTGTCCCGTATTGAAAAAGTCGCGAATTTGCTCCATTTCACCAATGGACATCTGTACCATGGCTTTGGCAAGAATACGATGAATAGCTGGATCGGATAATCCGGCAGTCATCTCAAGTGCCTTACCGTAGATATAGTCTCCTGTGTACATGGCAATCCGATTATCCCATTTTGACTTCACCGTGGGTTTGCCTCGGCGTGTCTCCGCATTATCAATCACATCATCGTGAACGAGGGATGCGGAATGAATCAGTTCCAGCGGAACCGCGACCAGCTTCAGACGTTCAATGTCATATGTACCAAATTTCCCGCCAAGTAATACAAAAACGGGCCGCAACCGTTTTCCTCCTGCTTTGAGCAAATGAAGCGACGTTTCACTCAGCAGCTTCTGTTCTCCTCGAACACTGCGATAGAGCTCTTTCTCAATGTAATCCATGTCCTTTTTTAACAACCCGAAAATATCCAATAGTTTCATTCGTTCACCCGTATCAGCGTATTGTCAGTCCACAAATCCATGCTTACCTTCCCCTCCAGCAAGTCGGGCCTGCAGGCATTACGAAAAACCCGTCTTACCGTTCTTGCTTGTGTTTTTCCATAAAGATCTAACGTATTCTTCTTCACCGAATGTCATGGCCGACACCCGGGAATTAAACTCTGCGACTTGTTCTGAAACAAAATACAGAAGTTGCCGGAGCATGGGTCAAGACTGTGGTTCATGAAGACTCACCATCAGCACTCACCAATACCCCGGGATTCGGGGGACAAATAAACCGAGCAACACCTTGGCAAAAAACTGCCTTGTATCAGACTCAGTCATTATCCCCGTTCATCCGGTTCTCCCCATCTTGTAAAAAGTTGATGTGGGATGCGCAAGCTATCCAGCACTTTTCCCACCAAAAACAGAATCAACTCATCCATAGTCTGAGGTTTGTAATAAAAAGCAGGCATAGCCGGTATCATACGCACACCAAGACGTGAAAGCTTCAGCATGTTCTCCAGATGGATTGCATGAAGAGGCGTCTCACGTGGTACGAGGATCAATGTTCTTCCCTCTTTCATCATCACATCAGCTGCACGGGACATCAGATTATCCGAGGATCCCTGCGCAATGGACGAAAGAGTTCCCATAGAACATGGCATGATAATCATGCCGTCGGCCAGATAAGAACCACTTGCAATGGAGGCCCCTATATCACTCACAGGATGATAGATCAGAGAACCGGCACGGTTGCCGAATTTTTCTTCCAGCACCGCATCCCGATTCGTCACATCCCAGTCCATTTCTTCTTTCAATACACGCCACCCTGCATTGGATATGACCAGATGAACGTTATATTCCAAATCAAGCAGCGTTTCAATTAATCGAATGCCATATATACTGCCACTCGCTCCGGTAATTCCGACAACCAGTCGTTTATTGTCCGGCTGCTGTACCATTTATTTCACCGCCAGATCAATCAGAGTAAACGTAAATACGATTATACTAAGCAAACTGTTCATGGTAAAAAACGCCGTTTGAACACGGCTCATATCATTAGGCGATACAATATAGTGTTGATAGAACAGAATTCCATACGTCACCAACATGCCTGCGCCATACCACCAGCTCAGATCTGTCATCAACAATAATGCAAGAAAACCAATTGCAGTAATCACATGGAAGAACTTAGCGATCTGCAAGGATTTAACCAGGCCAAAACGGGAAGGTATGGAGTGAAGACCCTCTCCCTGATCAAATTCCAGATCCTGACATGCATAGATAATATCAAAGCCCGCTGTCCAGAACACAATCGTAACGTACAGCACAATCGCTGTCCAATCCATCGTGCCTGTTACAGCTACCCAGCCACCAAGTGGTGCCAAACCAATCGTCATTCCGAGAACAACGTGGCATAACCATGTGAATCGTTTGGTGTACGAATACAGTACCAACATAAACACAGCAATAGGCAACAGCTGCATGGATAATACATTAAGATTGGATGAGGCCCAGAATAACAATATAAATGAGATAATGACAAATATAACAACTTCCCCATTTTTCAAAAGCCCTGCCGGGATGGCTCTCATCGCAGTACGCGGGTTTTTACCATCAATCGCTTGGTCAATAATCCGGTTCAAACCAAATGCTGCACTACGTGCACCGACCATCGCAAGCAATACCCACATGATCTGCATCCAGCTTGGGAAGGTATCATTCACTACCATGGAGCCTAGAATGGCCCCCATAAATGCAAAGGGTAAAGCAAAAAGCGTATGTTCAATCTTGATCATTTCTAAAAAGATGCGAATTTTCCTAAACATGCTGATTCTCCTTGGTTCCAATATGCAATGCCGCGATACCTCCGGTTAGAGGGTAGGCCTGCACTTCTTGTAATCCTGTTTCTGCAAAAATGTCCGCCAGTTCCTTCCTTCCGGGAAAAATTGCCAGAGAGTCGGGCAGCCATTTGTACTGCTCAAAACTTTTAGCAAACACTTTGGCAAGATTCGGTAAAACCTTCTCAAAATAAAAATAATAAATACCTTTAAACGGCTGCCATGTTGGCTTGGACAATTCCAGACACACAACCATACCGCCCGGTTTGACCACACGTTTCATTTCAGATAACACCTGTCTGAGATCCGGTACATTGCGAAGCCCGAACCCGATTGTCACATAATCAAATGAATTGTCTTCAAAAGGAAGTGACATGGCGTTTCCCTGTGTCAGGGTAATCTGATTCTGACGTTGCACCGCATTGATCTTCGTCTGGCCTACCTCCAGCATGTTGCTGCTGAAATCAAGTCCATGCATGTGCCCTGTTTCACTTGCTTCTGCCATAGCAAGCGTCCAGTCACACGTGCCGCAGCACAAATCAAGACCGGTGTCACCTTTGGACATATTCATCTTTTTCATGGTGAATTTGCGCCAAGCCTTATGCCTGCGGAAACTTAGAATATCATTCATGACATCATATTTTCCGGCTATGCTCTGAAAAACCGAATGGACATATTCTTCTTTCGGTTTGGTCTCTCCGCTCCCCATTCGTCTGTCTCCCCCTCAATCTTCCCTTACTGCCGCATGTGAAGGCTGCAAATATGCCAAGTAAGGCTCAAGAATCGCATGGATCTCATGCAAGCCCATTCGCCCTTCCTCGTCTTGCAACAACACTTGAATGCGGTGTGTACAATCGCGAAGCTTGTCCAGCAAAACTTCACCAACCCTATGCTTCAGCATCATAGCGTTCCATGCACGTACATCCGGTTCAGATTGACGCAGCACAGTGCGCTCATCATCATTACCATGCTCGTATATGTGCCAGTATGCATAGCTGTGGAGATATTGTCTTTCGTCATTCATCCGCTTCAGTTCTTCCACGATCGTTTCGCAGGAGCTGAATTCGGTCAACAGGCTGTTCCATAGTGATTCTTCGTTATCTCGAATCATGCCTGTAAATGAAAGAAACAGCTGCATTCTCAGCTGTACCGTTTCACGCAAGTATTCATCAGCCGAAACGAGAAGCTTCTTCATCCGTTCATACAGCGTCATCTTGCGTGCGTTCACTTCGGATACAGCACCACTGAGTTTGCCAATCATTTCAATTCTGCCCGCTTGGGCAAGCAATTGATAAAAACGGCTACTTAAATAATCTCCGGCGAGTACATTCAACTGGCGTGAACGCATCTCCTGCTCTCTCCGCTCACCGGAAATGGTATCGATTCGATCATGCGTATCCATGGCCAACTGAACGAGCGAAGTTGCAAGAGCATATAACTCTTGATGCAGCTTTTCGTCTGTGCGGCCCACAAATACCTGCAGCAGACGTGCTCGGCTATCCGGAAATGATGGGATTTCCGTATGTTGTCGAATCATGTCGTAATCCGTATATTTCTTTGCTAGTTGGGGTACGCGATATGAATTCATTCTCAGCCTCCGAGCCTTAACATTGTTAAACCATTTCTGCACTACAATCTTATATATTATAGCATATGTTGATCGGGCACGCACTGAATCCTGCTATTCTATTACCCCTGACTTGTCATTTCGAATTGCTTCTTCCAGAGTTCGGTTTCCATCAAATGAAACCAGTCCTTCAATTCCTCTGAAAAGGCCGCACTTTTCCAGTTCCGTAATGTGTCAATCGCATACAGGGGCCACTCACCACGCCGAATATCAGCAGCAAGCAACAGATGTCGTTTATGCATCCATTCATCCTCTGCCATCACACGCAGCAGCACCTGATCCACGTTATCCAGAGTACGAAAGCCCAGATCCGCCACAGCTGCCATGTTCTCATAGATTTCAGTGTAACTTGTACCCGTTCCTTTTACTTTGAGGTCCAGTGTCAAAATGGACTGTTTCCATTCCACTCTTGCGATGGGTGTGGATAGTTGCATGGAGCTTAGCACATCAACCAAATTGTCATTCGTTAGCTGAACAGGATGATGTGATGCAGAGGCAGGTTGTACGTTTTCCCCGCCCCAGGTACGCATATGTAAGGTTTGTATCGCAACAAGCAGAAAGACTGCCGCAACCGTTGCCAGCATTGAAGCAGTAACAATCATCCGCGGATTCATATACGCCTCCCTGCCTTTACCTGTTAGTGTAGTCTGTCCGGTAAAGGCTCATACCTCATTGTACAATGAAAAAAAGCAGGCTATGCCTGCAATCTTCATTTGATTGTATTCAATCTGTACATTACTCCGATTCAATCTGTCCATGCTTGGTAATCAGCGTGGCTTTGCCCCGGATTTTAATAGCTGAGGTATGGGTGGTAAATTGGGCAAACATCACTTCACCCTTGTCCAATTTCTCAGTGTGGTGAAAACGTGTATCCTGACCTCGGGTTAATCCGATCACCTGGACACCATTTTCCTCTGCCTTAATTACAATATAATCATTGCCGGTTGGATGATCCATCACGCATGTCCCCTTCTTAAGTTCGATAGCGTTAATGATGATTAAGATTGTTTCATTTGTCAACCTGCGCCTTATACGAATGCACCGCAAGAATCAGCTACCCCCGGGTCATACTACAGTTGTACCCCCACAGAAAGGAGAATCTACATGAAGTACACCCCTGCCGCACTTACAGACGAGCATATTCATCAGTTAAAAGAAATTGAACAGCATCTGTCTGCAGCTGCTGGCGAAGAACTGATTCTCGTTGCTTATACCGGGCAACCGGATGATCCTGAGCACTCGGATAGCCGCAAGAATCATCGTTAAAGGGCAAAAGAAAAGGCCGTGAACAAGTCACGGTCTTTTTGTCGACATATGGAATATGTAGAAATCTTATTTAATTCCGTCTTTGAGCGCTTTACCTGGTTTGAATGCAGGAATTTTGCTCGCAGGAATTTCGATTTCTTCACCTGTTTGCGGGTTGCGTCCTTTACGTGCGGAGCGCTCGCGAACTTCGAAGTTCCCAAAACCAACCAATTGTACTTTATCTCCGCTTTGAAGAGCCTCAGAGATTGCTTCGAATACGGCATCAACCGCTTTCGTTACATCTTTTTTGGACAATTCAGTCGCTTCAGATACGTGTGTAATCAAGTCTGATTTGTTCATTTGTTTTTCACCTCCTGTATCAATGTCCTGAATGTTATACTGTGTTTCCGTTTTATAGCGAAATATACGTTCATACGCAAAAAATCTACGTACATCTTGAGCGATGAACACAAATCTCCGCTTGCGGTTAACAGTCATTTTCGGCAGAATGTCGTCTGAAACCACGGGCATTTCAGACGCCGAACAAATTTCATACTAATACAGACAGCCCACAATTTCAAGTCCGGTTGCGGTTTAAGACGTAAAATGTAACCGCCAGGGCAAGCACGAGAACTCCACCTTTTACAATATCATGCGTGAAATACTGTACGTTCATCATCGTTAACCCGTTCACAAGAACACCAATCAGAACCGAACCGATGAAGGTTCCGATGACATTCGGTTTACCCGCGCCGAACACAGAGAAACCGACAAACACTGCCGCTACGGATTCCATTAACAACGGTGATCCCGCATCGATTTGCCCAGATCCTACTTTGGAAGCATAGATGATACCACCGATTGCTGCAAACACTCCAGCGGCTACATAGGCGAGTGTACGCACCTTTTTCACCTTGATTCCAGACAATCGTGCAGCTTCCTCATTACCGCCTGTAATGTACATCTGGCGCCCATATTTCGTATACGTCAAAAAGATATGCACACCTATTACCGCAATAAGCAGCAGGATAACCGATATTGGCATCCCCAGCCATTTACCCTGCCCTATAAGCAGGAAGGTCGGGTCCATCTCGCCCGCAGCTTTGCTTCCATCAGGGAACTGCATATGATTGTAAATGGTATATCCCTGTGCATACGTTTTGTGAATACCTCCGATGATGTACATCGTGGCGAGAGTTGCCAGCAAATCCGGAATACGCAATTTTACAATGAGCAAAGCGTTCAACAAACCAATAACAGCACCGATAATTAGTGGCACGATAATGACGATTGCTAGCGGTTGTTGATACCATATCATTAACGAAGCCGTCACGACGGTGGTCAATGAAACAGTCGCCCCTACAGAGAGATCAAATCCATCAACAATGAGAGATAACGTAACACCTATTGCTACAAACGTGACGATTGAAATGGAGCCCAAAATATCGGTCAAGTTACTGTACGTAAAGAAATAAGGCAATTTAATGCCGAAAAATGCGATAACTCCTATAATAACTATAATTGCTCCGTAACGGAACGCAAAATCCAGTGATTTATCCTTCATGATTGCACCTCTTGTCCACCGCTTGCATAGTATAGCAGCTGTTCTTGATTAGTCTCGCCTCGATTGAACTCTTTCACGATAACACCCTCGCACATGACAGCGATTCGGTCGCCAATTCCCATGCCTTCATCCAGTTCACAGGTGAAATAGATGACGCCCTTGCCGGCTAAAGCCAGTTCGTTGATAATGCGGAAAATGTCACTTTTTGCCCCGATATCTACGCCTTTGGTTGGCTCATCAAATATAAATACATCTGCATCCGCGTTAAGCCATTTGCCAATGGCTACCTTCTGCTGATTACCACCGCTTAGATATTTCACTTCCTGCTTCACTGACGATGTTTTGATTCCAAGCTGTTTCACCAATGACTCAGCATTCAGACGTTCCCGTTTGCGGTTTACGAAACCTAATGTACTGAGACGGCTAAGCAAAGGCAGACTTAGATTCCGTTCCACGTTCTCCTGAATCAGGATTCCTTGTTTACGTCGCTCCTCCGGTACAGAAACAATCCCCAGAGCCGCCGCATCCGCAGGCTGAGACAGACGGAGATTACGGTTGTTAAGCCGAATCTCTCCTCCCTCTAGCCGATCTGCACCAATCAGCAAACGGGAGCTTTCCGTTTTACCCGCGCCTACCAGGCCAACCACAGCGAGAACTTCACCTCGGCGTACAGAGAGGTCAACACCTTTAACTTTCACTCCACGACGAAGCCCACGAGCTTCCAACAGCATCTCCCCCACGGGGGCTTCCGTCTTCGGAAACTCTTCTTCAAATGGTTTGCCTAACATCTGAGTAACCAAATCGTTGATTGTCAGTCCCTTTGCTTCGCCGGTAAATACATGTTGCCCATCCCTCATAACCGTAACGCGATCACAGTGACCCGTCACTTCAGCAAGACGATGTGTTATGAAAATGCAGGCTACGCCCCGTTCCTTCAACAGATGAACAATCCGGAAAAATGCATCCGTTTCTTCCTGACTCAGCGGTGCAGTAGGTTCGTCAAAAATGATGACCTTGGCATCCTGAATCAAAATCCGCGCCAGCAGTATCATCTGTTTTTCTGCAAGCGTCAGATCCGCCACTTTTTGGTGAACGGATATGTCCGCCCCTAATTGCTTCAATGCCTCAATCGCACGCTGTTGCAGCTTCCGCGGACTTTTCCACCACCCCCCGGCAGGTGAAGCCAACTGATCCAACATAATGTTCTCCGCAGCCGTCAGCTGTGGCACCAGTGCCGCATCCACTTCCTGATAGACACAGTGAATCCCGCTTGCCTTCGCGTCTCCCGGAGAACTTAAATGAAGCGCTTGTCCACTCAGCTGAATCGTCCCCTGATCCAATGGATAAGCACCAGACAAAATTTTCATTAACGTACTCTTACCGGCACCATTGGCTCCCAGCAGTGCATGAATCTCTCCGCCTTTTACAGAGAAATCCACATCCTTCAGTGCAGGTATGCCTGAAAACTGCTTGTGGATGTGTTCCATTTGAAGCAGAATCGGTGCAGTGCTCATGATGTTAACCTCCAATCGTTCCCTTCCGGGAGCATCCCTTTTTTCATCCAGGCCATACATATCTTCATTATGTTTGAAAAAAGCGCGCCTTGCGGCGCGCTTCCTATACGCTGCTTATTTAGCAGTAATACCGTATTCGCTCATCCAGTCCTTGATTCCTTGTGTGCTTCCACCCCATCCTTCAACGAACTCTGACAGCTCCGAAGTGGAGATTTGTTGATCTGGCAGAGCTTCACGTTGAACATAGACCGGGTTAAGCACAACTGAATCTTCTGTCTCGTCCCCGTTCAGTTTCTGATAAGCATAACGGACTTGGACGCGACCAATATCCGTTGGATCAACAGCAGCAGAAGCAACCCAAGGATTTTTCGGGTCCTGAATCATTTGCAGATCCTCGTCACTCATATCGATACCATACACTTTGATCTCGTCACGTCCAGCTTGTTGAATGGCACGCGCTGCACCTTTGGCGAATTCATCCCATGCAGTCCATACAGCTGTAATCTCACCTTTTGGATATTGCTTGAGAATAGCTTCCATTTTGGCTTGAGTATCCAGCGCCGGATTCTGTGCGGAACCAAATGTAGCTATTTCCTTGATGTCCGGATTTGCTTTCATGAATTCACCGTATGCAATCTGACGACGTTCCATCGGTGCGAAACCAGCTACCCATACTTTCACAATATTTCCTTGTCCATTGATATCTTTTTTCATTTGCTCCAGTGTGAGCTCAGCCATCTTCTGGTCATCCTGTGACAGGACTGTAGCTCCCGGAACGCTAATAGCTGCGTCGAATACAACTACTGGAATATTCTGTTCTACTGCCTTCTTCACGCCTGGCTCTAATAGGGAATCCCCATGATCCGTGAGAATGGCATCAAATTTTTGGTTAATAGCGCTATCAAGCAAGGATACCATCTTTGCTTTGTCATTATCGGCAACAAACGTTGTCAGTTCTCCACCGAATTTTTCGATTTCTTCTTTTACACCCTGTACATATTGCTGCGAGAAAGTACCTGTATTGAATTCCATAATAAGTGCGATCCGTTTTCCGCTTAGTGGACCTGTGACTGCTTCTGTTTTTGGTGTATCATCTGATGCACCCGAAGCCGGAGTTGCTGCCGGTTCTTTTTTAATTCCGCAAGCGGACAGCGCCAATGTAAATACTAATAACACACTCAACCATACCCATTTTGTCCCTTTTCTTTTCATCTCTGTTTCCCCCTGTCCACTCTCTGTGATCTCGATCACAATAGTTGAATATTAATATAACGGCTAATCCCTAGTATGTAAATGGGTTTTAGTAATTTAAAGCTAAAAATCGCTAAGTTTTTTTTGAAAGCACTATTCTCCCCATCCATTTCATCCAAAATAAAGAAATCACATAAAAAAGACCGCGAGGGGATTTCCCCTTACGGTCTTTTGATGTCTTACAAAATGATAGCGATCAAGCCACCTGAACCTTCGTTAATGATTCTTCCCAGCGTCTCTTGCAGTTTGTATCTTGCATTATCCGGCATCATGGCAATCTTGCCCTGAATCCCTTCTCGCACGATAGAGTGTAGCGAACGGCCGAACATATCTGAATCCCATACCTTGATCGGATCGTTCTCGAAGTCCTGCATCAGGTATCTCACCAGTTCCTCACTTTGCTTCTCCGTACCGATAATTGGAGCGAACTCCGATTCCACATCAACCCGGATCATATGAATGGACGGTGCCGTAGCTTTCAGACGTACGCCAAATTTGGTGCCCTGACGAATGAGCTCAGGTTCATCCAGAGCCATCTCGGCGAGAGATGGAGCAGCAATGCCGTATCCGGTCGTTTTGACCATCTCCAGCGCTTCTGCGAAGCGGTCATATTCTCTCTTCGCATGCGAGAATTCCTGCATCAATTGCAGCAGATGATCCTTACCGCGAATCTCGATGCCGACCACTTCCACGAGAATCTGATCATACAGTTCATCCGGCGCATACAGGTCAATTTCAGCTACACCCTGCCCCATGTTCATACCACTCAGGCCTGCGCGATCAATGAATTCATATTCCATGAACTGAGCGACAACCCGATCCACATCGCGAAGTCTGCGAATATCCTTCACGGTATCCCGTACAGAATTCTCGTAGTTGCTTCGCAGCCAGTGAGTCTCGTTCAGCACCATAACCCAGCTCGGCAGGTTTACATTCACTTCATGCACAGGGAACTCATAGAGCACTTCACGAAGTACACCCGTCACATCATCTTCAGTCATTGTGGCTGCACTGAGTGTCATCACCGGAATGTCGTATTTGGCAGCAAGTTCACTACGCAATTGCAGGGCTTCTTCACTGCGTGGGCGAGTGGAGTTGATGACCAAGACAAACGGTTTACCGACTTCTTTCAATTCCGCAATAACCCGTTCTTCGGATTCCACATAGGAACTGCGGGCAATTTCGGCAATTGTGCCGTCTGTTGTGACCACAACACCCAGTGTGGAATGCTCCTGAATGACTTTGCGAGTCCCAATCTCGGCGGCTTCCTGGAACGGAATTGGCTCTTCGAACCAAGGCGTGGAGATCATGCGCGGACCATTTTCATCCTCGTACCCCTTGGCTCCTTCCACCGCGTAACCCACACAATCCACAAGGCGTACATTGACATCAAGCCCTTCGGCCACCTTGATCTGAACTGCGTTATTCGGTACAAATTTTGGTTCGGTTGTCATGATGGTTTTGCCTGCTGCACTTTGTGGAAGTTCATCCACTGCACGGGCACGATCGGCCTCGCTTGCGATGTTGGGCAATACGATCGTTTCCATGAATCGTTTAATAAATGTTGATTTTCCCGTCCGGACTGCGCCGACAACCCCGAGATAAATATCCCCTCCGGTCCGCTCAGCTATGTCCTTAAAAATGTCCACTTTCTCCAATGAAATCCCCTCCCTAAATTACTCCGAAGGAAAAATGCTAAAGAGCATCCGCTTCGTTTTTTCAATCAGAAGACTGAAATCCCTGCAACGGTAGAGCCGCCTTTGTGAGTGCCCGGAAGTCGTCCGCCGCCGAACGTTGCATTCTGATGAAACCGGCGAGAGCGGCGTTAACTCGTACATGCAATTGGACTAGTATCATCTTATGTATCCGTATGCGGCAATATGACGCGTATTTTTGTTTTTTTATCTTATGGTGATGACATTAGGAGAATCCCCCGATCTCGGACTGCGCGTCTTTATTTCAATCTACTTTATGTGATCCATGAAGTTTTTATGACGGTTATTGCTCATACGGACAAAAGAAAAAAGAGATATCCCTGATTTGGAATATCTCTTTTTGAACCCTTGGAGGCACGGGGGGCATACAGTTAGATCATATGAATGGCAACCAGACTTATTTTGTTGGCTGTGCCACTGGTGCATTATTTTGCCAAGTGTATAAAACAGATTTTACAGGTACGAAGTAGGAGTGTTCCAACAGAAGATCCCGAACATCATCCGTCTCTGCTGGAGACACATCAGACTTTTCCACTGCCTGCATAATGTCAAAAGCATAATCTACATAGACTTTGCCTTCGTCATCCATCATAAAAGGTAATGCCTGACCCGAATACACACTATTCAATGTAGTGGAAGGAGTTCCTGCCTGTGCAGCCTGATCCATATCCACAGCATATAACCCCGGATACAATTCTTCCCCGCTTGGCAGCTTATTGTTATGTACGGATTTATATTGATTAACCATTCGCTGCACATCGTTGACTTTCTGAACAGTCAGGAGGTCCATCACTTTAACGGTGGGATTCACTTCTTCATCCTGGATAAGGAAGTAAGCGCTACCACCGCTTTCAAAAGCGGTTCCCGGTATTTCATCCAGATACCCCAGTTGCTTCAATTTGGGCAGATCCACTCTAAATTTTTCATATTTTGGCGTTTCCATATCTGCATTGAGGATGGGTAAAATCCCCTCATCTTGCTGGAATGCCTCTACCGCACTCTGGATACGGCTCACGCTTTCCCGATAGGCTATTTTAGGGTCCGAATTGCTCTGCGATGGATACATACAACCACTTGCTGTAAAAGCAAACAACAGGAATAACAGCAGACCGCTCATCTGATGCATCAGACGGTGCCGTCCGCTTCCTTCAACACCTTTTGGCTTGTTCCTAATCATTCGTGTCCTCCTAGAATAACGCTTATCTCAGAACCAGTCGTCTTCCTGCTGCTGACGTTCCAGTTGTTTCCGTATGGCTGCCTTCAGCGGGTCCTCCGGAACATGAACCGATAGAGAACCACACACCTTGGCCTGACAGGACAGTCTTGTACCTGTTTCCAACAATGAACCCAACTTGCGCTTTTCTGCATCCGTTGGCGGATACAGTTCCGCCCGATATTCTTCGCCTACGTTCACCTTGCACATCAAGCAAGCAGCTTTACCATCACATCGGGTCGTAATCTTCACTCCGGCTCGTCGTGCTACATGCAGAAGTGTCGCCCCTGGTTTAAGCACGATTGATTTGTTCATGGGTAAAAAAGTAACTTTGTAGTCCATTATGTTCCTCCCTACTGTGACCAGGCAAAGCCAACAAGTTCTTCCACTTCGGCTCTGAAGCGGCTTGTCCATACATTCTGTTGACTTAAAAGCATCATTATAGGCTGATGGGCATTTGGTTGCTGACGCATCTGTGATGCAATGGGTACATAACGATCTTCTCGACCTCGCAGCATATTAAACAACAGCTCATGCGCAAGCGGCATCAGTCGCAGGGGATATGAACCCACTTGTGCTACTGGTGCATGCGGAGCAAGTACATGTTCAATATCGATGCGGTACCAACTTTTGCGAGCCCATATTTCGAAGCCACCAACCAGTTCCAGCGCACATTCACCAACCTGATAGTGGCTTAGCAGAGAAGCATAAGGTCCTGTTTTATCCACTGTAGGCTCGTCAAGCATTTCCCCTGGAGCACTACGGTGAAGTTCCTTAGCAGCAGCAACATCCGCATAAATATCAATATCTCTGGGAGCCTGTTGCAACTCTACCCCCTGAAGCAGCAACCCACAGCTTCCTCCAAGCAACCATGTCTGTGGCTGTGTGTTCCAGGCTTTGGCCGTTTCCAGCAAAGCCGCGTGTAATTCCGGATAACGCTCTGTCCGACCCTCCGTATCATGCGGCCCCATAGGCTCACACTCCCCTCATCCGTGTTCATTGTGTCAGTTCTTATGATGTGCTTATGCGGATGTTAACCTTCAGGCATAGGAAATCAGGTCAGAGAAGCGATTCCACCGAAAAAGCCAATCAGCATAATCAAAAATGCAATGAAGGAAAGAATCCCTCGTACAATACCTTTTGTTTTGGCACGAGCAAACGTAATCAGGAATACAGATAGTCCCATAATGAGGATGGCGACCAATGACAGCCACATCTTGTCCATTGCGCTCATAATCCAGCAATCTCCCCTTCAGTCCGATATTCATCACTGACACTGTGACAATTGCAACCATTATAACACGAAATTCAGCGCAACTTTCCAAAAAAAAGACAAAAAAGCAAGCCGACAGGAGCCGACTCGTCTTTTTGTCTTACTGGATCACCTGCACAAGCAGGCGTGATCTATTATTTTTTCATCATCATTTTCATTAACGATTCCATACTGCTCGGATTTAATCCGCTTTTCTTGACCGCACTCACAATATCCTTAACCGTATCCTCAGATACCGGAACTTTCGCCATGGCGGATACTTGTTTGATCAATTGGCGCAACTGAGCTTCATTTTGAATCGTCGTTGGTTTCACCGTGCTTGCCAATTTCTTGACGGCACCTTCTGTGATCGTTTTACCCGTTTTCTTGTTGATTGCATTCAGCGCATCTTTGGAAATGTTGTTACCCATTCGTCTCCCCTCCTCCGGCAATACTCATGTGTATAGTATGAGTCCGGAACAGAAAAGGTGAATAAGCTTCTCATTTCACAAATAGGTTTAGGCGGATTACAATCAGGAATGCCACTGCTCCCAGGTTTCAAGCTTCATGACTTCCATTTCAGTCTTCGGGTCACGTCCCATCAAGGCTTCAACTGCATCACGCGGCTGTCTCTCCTGGAATAAAACGTGATACAGCTGATCCGCAATCGGCATTTGCACACCGTATTTTTGCGATATGAAATAGGCAGCTTGGGTAGTTCGAATGCCTTCTACCACCATGCCCATGGACTTAAGAACATCATCCAGCTTCTCTCCCTGGCCCAGCATCGAACCTGCTCTCCAGTTCCGGCTATGCTGACTTGTAGCCGTTACAACCAGATCTCCGATTCCGGCAAGTCCCGAAAACGTTAACGGATTCGCTCCCATCTCTACTCCAATACGTGTGATCTCTGCCAGACCACGTGTTAGCAAAGCGGCTTTGGCATTATCACCGAACTGAAGACCATCGGACATACCTGCACCAAGAGCAATAATGTTTTTGAATGCACCTGCCAGCTCAACACCGAGCATATCCCGATTCGTGTAAACCCGGAAATAGGCATTCATAAACAAAGCTTGAGCAGCCTCGGCAGATGACTTATCCAATGAAGCTACAACCACAGTAGTCGGACAACGCTTCACCACTTCTTCCGCATGGCTTGGGCCAGAAAGAACTACAACACGGCCTTCTTCACATTCAAGTTCTTCTGAAATGACTGTAGACATCCGTTTCAGGCTTTCTGTCTCAAAACCTTTGGTTGCATGAATGACTAACATCTCAGGCTTATAATAAGCCTTAAGCTGGTTCGTAACTGAACGCATGGCTGAAGAAGGCGCAACAATTAACACAGCTATAGCGCCTTCCACCGCTGCTTCCATATCACTTGTTGCCTGAATTCGTGGTGAAAGCTCCGCATCCGGTAGATAGCGAGCATTGGTGTGCTTGCTATTGATTTCGTTAGCCTGGTCTTCACCACGTGTCCACATCATCACGTCCAACTGATTGGCGGCAAGTACACTGGCCAGAGCTGTTCCCCAGCTCCCAGCAACCAGAACAGCAACTTTTTTAGACAACACGTTTACCCCCTCCAGGGTTTTTCGATCCCAATTTATTTTCCTGTCCTTTGGCGAGCTTCGCAATATTGGTACGATGTCTCCAGAACGCAAACAGACAAATAATCAGACTCCCCCAGAAGATATTCATTGAATATCCGGGTAATACCAGAATAAAGATGGGTGTAAATGCTACAAAAATCAGAGACCCCAATGAAACATACCGGGTCAATACAATAGACAGAATAGCGATCACCCCAGCACATAACGCAGGTAGGAAAGCAAGACTCACCAGAACACCAATGGCCGTGGCAATCCCTTTTCCTCCACGAAAATGGAAGTAAAGAGGCCAGTTATGTCCTGCGATGGCTGCTATACCACTGAGTGCAGGAATCCAGGCAGAACCGTTGCCGAGCCAGATTCCAATCCATACAGCTGCAACACCCTTAAGTACATCAAGTAACAGAACAGCAATAGCCGGTCCTTTACCCAATATACGCAACGTATTGGTAGCTCCTGCGTTTCCGCTTCCGTGCTGACGAATATCGATCCCCCGTATCGCTTTTGCAAGGAGGACACTAAAGCTGATCGAACCGAGCAGATAACTCAGCACAATCGCTGCGATTGGTAAAATCACACACTTCTCCCCTAACCTTCGTCGGACTTCCTCCGAGTAAATATACGGATTGGTGTACCTTCAAAGTTAAACGCTGCACGGATCTTGTTCTCCAGATAGCGCTCGTATGAGAAGTGCATCAATTCCGGATCGTTCACAAAAACAACCATGGTCGGTGGCTTAACGGCAACCTGAGTCACATAGTTGATTCTCATTCTCCGTCCTTTATCTGTTGGCGGAGGGTTAATAGCTACCGCATCCGATACGACATCGTTAAGCAGATGCGTCTGAACACGCAACGAGTGTTGTTCCGCCACATGTTTTACAACCGGCAATAATTTTTGTAAGCGTTGTTTTGTCAGGGCTGACAAAAATACGACTGGAGCATACGTCATAAACAGGAAGTGATCCCGAATTTTCGTCTCAAACTCTTTCATCGTTTTGTCATGCTTCTCGACTACATCCCATTTGTTCACGACAAACAAAGAAGCTTTGCCCGCTTCAAATGCATATCCAGCAATATGCTTGTCCTGCTCAATAATGCCTTCTTCACCATTAATGACAATCAGAACGACATCTGCACGCTCAATCGCACGCATAGCACGCATTACACTGTATTTCTCAGTTGTTTCATATACTTTACCACGCTTACGCATCCCTGCTGTATCAATCAGCACGTAACGTTGGCCGTCTTTTTCAAAAGGTGTATCAATCGCATCCCGGGTCGTTCCAGCCACATCACTTACAATGACACGCTCTTCCCCCAGAATAGCGTTCACCAGTGAAGATTTACCCACATTAGGACGTCCGATCAGAGCTACACGAATGACATCTTCGTCGTAAGTCTCTTCCTCAAGTTCTGGCAACTTCTCCACAATAGCATCAAGCAAATCACCTACACCTGTACCGTGACTTCCGGATACGCCGATGGGATCACCGAAACCGAATCCATAAAACTCATAAATGAGCTCACTTCGTCCGATATTATCCACTTTGTTAACCGCTACAACAATAGGCTTGCCTGAGCGGTATAGCATCTCTGCTACCTCTTCATCCGATTGCGTAATACCTGCTTTTGCATCACACATGAATACAATAACATCTGCTTCTTCAATAGCGAGCTCTGCTTGCATCCGAATCGATTTTAAGATTACATCTTCACCATCAATTTCGATACCACCTGTATCAATAATACTAAATGGTTTACCGTTCCATTCACCGATTCCATATATACGGTCACGGGTAATGCCCGGCTTGTCTTCCACAATGGCCAGTCTGTCGCCGATGATCCGATTGAAAATGGTGGATTTACCCACGTTCGGTCGTCCGACAATTGCCACAACGGGTCTTGCCATACAGTCCACTCCTCCTGTCCATACTTACGATAATCATCATAGCAAAAAAGATAAGTCTTGGCTAACGTTTCATGCCAAATTACTTGCAATAAAAACAATCGGCGAACCCGCCTGGGGCTCGCCGATCTTGCTTTTATTATTCAGCAAAATATGCAGTATATAACTTAGAACCATGCATTGTTAACTTATTTGAATTTGCTTAGTTTGTCACCAAACAGTTCGCCGAGCGTAGTGCTCATACCTTGATTGTTCAAGGAAACGTTTGGATTGTTGATTTCTTCACGTGGAGCGTTGTTTCTTGCTGGACGCTCTGATTTTTGTGGTTGAGCAGGAGCTTCTTCAGTTTCTTTGATGCTCAAGCTTACACGTTGCTCAGAAGGGTTCATGTCCAAGATTTTAACTTGAACTTCTTGTCCTTCTTTCAGCACTTCATGAGGAGTGCCGATGTGTTTGTGGGAGATTTGTGAAATATGCACAAGTCCCTCAACACCAGGAGCGATTTCAACAAATGCACCGAAGTCGACCAGACGTTTTACAACACCTGTTACGATATCGCTGGAATTGAATTTCTCGCTTGCAGTTTCCCAAGGACCTGGTTGAACTGCTTTCATGCTCAGGCTGATTTTGCCTTTTTCAGGGTCAACTTTCAGCACTTTCACACTAACTTTATCGCCTTCAGACAGAACGTCGGATGGTTTTTCAACGTGTGTCCAAGCCAGCTCGGATACGTGAACCAAACCGTCAACTCCGCCCACATCAACAAATGCGCCGAATTGAGTCAAACGTTGTACTGTACCTTCGATCACTTGACCTTCTTGCAAACCAGCCATAACCGTTGCTTTGTTTGCTTCGAATTCTTGCTCCAGTACGTCTTTTTGGGAAAGGATCACTTTGTTGTTCTCACGGTCGATCTCTTTCACTTTAACACGCAGTGTGCGTCCTTTGTAGTCGCTGAAGTCTTCAACGAAATGGCGTTCAACCATGGATGCCGGGATAAATCCACGCACGCCCACGTCTGCTACCAGACCGCCTTTAACAACATCACCTACAACAACTTCGAATACGTCTTGGTCTTCAAAATGCTTTTGCAATTGATCCCAAGCGTTTTCGCTGTCGATTGCACGTTTGGACAGAACGAGTTTTTCTTTCTCGTCGTCGATGCTAAGAACTTTAGCTTCAACTTCTTGTCCAACTTCTACTGCATCAGACGCGCTGTCCACATGTAATGAAGACAGTTCACGAATTGGAATGACACCGTCATATTTATATCCAATGCTCACATAGGCTTGGTTATCTTCCAATTTGACGATGGTTCCTTTTACGGTATCTCCTTTTTTCAAGGAAACGAATTGATCCAACTCATCTTGGGTTGCTTCTTGATTTTTCATTTCTTCCGACATGTCAAATACCCTCCTCAATTCAAAAACCCCATTATATTCAAACCTGCCTGTAGCAGAGTTCAAAACACTTTCATCACTGAGTACTCAAGCTTTAGTCTCCCTCAAAAATATGGAAACATGCACTCAGCTACCGACGAAGCCATTACTTGCTTGGCACGCCCGTTTGCACCATTTCGTTAATCTTGGACATAATCTTTTCGGTCGCCTTCTCCAGAGCTTCTCCGGAGGGGTCTTCCTTGAACTCGTCCAAACTTACTGGTGCTCCATATACAACTTTCATCTTACGAAAAACTTTGTAGTTACCGATAATAGCAGTAGGAATAACTGTAGCGCCACTACGGAGAGCAAAACTCGCTGCTCCTTTTTTGCCGATACCTCCATCATTGTGACGGCTTCCCGAGGGGAAGATCCCAAGCACTTGACCATCACGCAAAATATTGAGTGAGGTTTTGATGGATTCCTTGCTGACACCTCCACGTTTAACGGGGAAAGCGCCCACGGCTTTGATAATTCGGCCGAGTACCGGAATTTCAAACAATTCGCTTTTGGCCATGAAACGCACCTGACGGCGAATTTTGATACCAACAGTTGGAGGATCGAAATTACTAATATGATTGGAACATAAAAGTACGCCGCCTTCTTCCGGAATATTCTCCCGTCCAACGGCCTCCAAGCGGAAAAGAATGGTGTAAATGATCCGCAGTAATGTGCTGCAAAATGTGTAAATCATAGACCGATCTCTCCTCTGACCATTGTGCAATAAGATACGATTTTGTCAACCACTTCATGAATGTTCATCTTTGTTGTATCCAGGACGATAGCATCCTCAGCACAACGCAGTGGGGAAATTTCCCGATTCTCATCCAATCTGTCACGGGTGGCAATGTCTCGCTCCAGCTGTTGCAACGTCAGTCCTTCAGAGGGGTCCAGTTCTTTGAAGCGGCGAAGCGCACGCTCTTCCACACTGGCAGTCATAAAGATTTTCACTTCCGCATCGGGCAATACTGTCGTTCCGATATCGCGTCCATCCATAACGACGCCCTTGCGCAAAGCCATTTGCCGCTGAGTATCCACTAATTGCGTACGCAGCCCCTCGATTTGCGCATATCGGGACACGATTCCCGTCACTTCACGGGAGCGGATTTCCGAGGTTACTTCTTCCCCATTACAGAACACTTTCTGTCCGTCGGGATCCGGTTGTAAATCAATGACCAGCTTTTGGGCTTCCTGAAGTACCTGTGTCACTTCTTCTGGCGCAATATCTTTCCGAAGCATGTGCAAGGTTACCGCACGGTACATTGCGCCTGTATCGACGTATACATACGCGAGCGCCTCTGCAACCAATCGGGCCACCGTGCTTTTCCCGGCACCGGCAGGTCCGTCAATTGCAACGTTCATTTTCCCGTTCTCTGATGTGTTCTGGCTTGCCAACGGGGCATTCCTCCTCAAACGATAAACCTCAATAAAAAAACAGGCATTGCCTGCATCGTGAAAATTATACCACACTCTACACATGGATGCAAAAACAGACAAATCAGCGCTGCCCGTACTCATTCACCATTTGCAATTGAACTGGCGTTCCTTCCAGACGGTCAATAGTGGTCAAATTCTTTTTGAAGCCTGGTACCAACAGCAGTAATTGATACACCACAAGCAGGATTAAAAGGCCTGTAATCAGAATCGTAACCCGTCGTTCCATTCGTCTGGAGAAAACATAATAAAGTCGTTCATATCTGCGGGTTGCATGACGATAATTCAAGACAATTCCTCCGTTTTTTACATTACAGTGCCCGCAGTTCCCTCTATTTATGCCACAACATTCCTATTTCGTGCGATAGTCCAGTTGCCGTTCGAAACAAAACTTGATAATTTTCTGGCGCTCCGAATCTGAGATCTGCACAAATTTCAGCATGCATAGCTGTCTGCCGGTTTCCAGGGTTTTGATCCGCACGACTTCAGCTTCAAAATTCACATGTTCTATGATTGAATTCCGGTATGGAACAAGCAACCAGCATTTCAATTTTTGACCTTCAGCTATTGGAAACCCTGATTCGCCGTAGATGGACAATCCACCGCCACCAATATCTTCAGTCAATCCGACGGCACGGGTCAGATCTTCACTCTGGATGGCCAATTCGAGATTTGCATGAACACGAAGAAAGCTACGCCTTTGTATTTTGGATATATCGCTCGCAAGCGGTTTGCGTATACGAACAAGACGAACCACATCTTCTTCAAATCCTGTGACAAAGGTATTAAAATAATGTCTGACTCCATCTTCCGTAATGTATGAAATGGACAGTTCCTCTCCGAAAAAAAGTCTTTTCAGACGGCTGCTTCCTTGTTGCATTGGGACCTCAATCAGAAAACTGCTGTCATCCATATCTGCAATGCGTGATTTGTACTCTTTGTGTTCCTCTTTTTCATCTGCAGAAGCAATCTGGATGAATAAAATTTCATTTATTTTAGGAAACAAGCTGTTCACCGCCACTTTATGTATTTATCTTCGTATGTACAAGGACTATTATACCATGACCTTTCTCACATTGAACAAGAAAAAAACAGACCACATCGTGGTCTGCCGCAATTATTCGCTCAACTTAAAATTGAGATTATCCATCTTTTTATGAGGTTGCATTGACCGGTTTGATCTCTTCAACCGCTTCTTCTATTCCTGTATTCGCATTAATGTATATCCGGTAACGAGAACCGTTAATTTTCCCTCCGAATTCATAACACAATACTTCTTTGCTGTAATCATTCTCAATCAGAGATTTTCGTACATAATTTTCTTCAAAGTCTGAGTTGAGCTTTTGACGTGCCTGTTGCTCCGTAAGTGTTGCTTTCGGAATTTTGCGCTTGTCATTATGTTCATAGACAAAGTCACTCGCCTGAAATCCGGTTACTTCTCCTGTATCCAGTCCTACACGAACTGACATTTTCTCAGGATAGATCAAGGTGTCCCCTTGCTTACGCACGTAAGTAAGGTTACCCAAATTACCAAATTCATCGTAATTGACGGCTTTCATATCTTTGTAGCCTTTATTCGTTAGAAATTGATCTGCTTTTGCCATGGCATCCTGACGAGATACTTTTTTGGTTCCAATCGGACGTGTATCACTATAAGAGATAAGCATCCCCCCATTACGGGTGAAATCCATCATCAGTTTGCCATTGTTGGCATGATCGACCGTCGCAGTATACGATTCCCAGTCCGTTCCTTTACCGTTTTCCTGCACCTTAATTTTGCTGCTGTCCGCATCAGAGAATTTTGCAGCCTTGCTCTGAATCTGTTCTTTGGTCACCGGCATGCCGTCCAGTTTCTTGACTGTTCGTTTGGCATAGATATTGGATACGGAAGGACCCCAATCAAGCTCCGGGTATTCCTGCACCTTTTTATTCACTGTACGAAAACCGTCAACGATCGTGTTGTCCATGGATTGCTCTTGTGTTGCCATGGCAGTCTCCGCGTCCATCCAGCGCAAACGGTCCGTCAGCACTTTCTGCTGTACATCCTGCAGATTCTTGGTAATTTCGGATGAATTCTGATACAGCTTTTTCAAGTTGCCCATTTCCTTCTCACTGAGCGGCTCGTTCGTCAAGTCACGCATCGACGCCCGATAGGCAAAGTTGGAAATGCGCGAGAGGAATTCCTCTGTCTCGTTAAATGGCAGCATGGTGAGTGGCAGCTGGTTAATCTCATTCTGTGCTTCACTGGTGAGTCGCCATACATTCATCAAACCTTTGCGGTGCATTCCCTGTGATGTGGAGTGAACCGCCAAGGTGTTGCCAATCTCCGAATGCAATTTATCCATATGAAAAGATAAATCGTGAAAGGCACGCTGATATTGGTTCTCTGCCTTGATCAGAATCGCATTCTTCTCCTGATTCTCCTGATAGCCCCACACGAGCGCACCGACCAGCAGAACCGCAAATATCGGAAACATAACTGAACTTAAACGTTTATACATCGGTAGAGTCTCCTTTCTTCTAAACCACTACCTCTATTGTGGATCGAAGAAAGACCTCTTATGCATGCGATTTCCAGTCCTTACACAAGCAGGCTGCTGAAGTACCGTTAGGGTCCTGCTTTTAATTCAACTGAACCCCAGTTGCCATGCCCTCTTCTTCAATTTCGAACTGGTCTCTGTTATCACAGAGGCACTGCTTGAATCCCGTCTCAATTCGGCCCCGTTCTTTCTTGCCACGTAATGTAAAACGTTCACCACATTGTTTGCATCTGATTTTAATTTTAATTCTCATCACAGTTAATCTCCGTTTCTGTTGGTCATTCCCCGGAGTATATTTCGCAAAAATAAAAACACACCGGAGCCATAGGCGCAATATGCGCTTTATGTCCACCAGTGTGTCCGTATTTTTATAATTTAACCTCTTCCTCCCGCTTCACAAAACGAAAAGGAGAACGGTTATTGGCACGTGTGATTTTACCCATTGCCCCATACCACAGGCCCGCCATTAGCGGCGCTATAAACCATAACCAATAATTCACCATGGTGTTCATGATGACATCGTATAACGCATGCCAGAAAAAAGGTAACACAAGGGAAAGAACCAGGTACCACCGCTTTTTCTTGCCACCGATAAACTTGGCCTTGCCCATGTAATAACCCATGATTACCGCAAACATAGCGTGCCCTGATACAGGAAGCAACGCCCGGAGAAACATAGCTGAGACGGATGCATTCCCCGCAAAGGCATACAACACATTCTCAACTGTGGCAAATCCAAGCGAGACAGCAACTGCATATAAGATCCCGTCATACGGTTCATCAAATTCGGTGTGATTGTAGATGATATGATAAAGCACGAACCATTTGATGAATTCTTCCACGCCACCTGAGATCAGAATGGACTCAACATAAGGATTATCTCCGAGCCACATCATCATGCCACGCTGAATGATCATCACTGGCAATACCATGAGAATTCCCATGAGGAACACTCGCAATACCATATGAAGTGGCTCATAATCATAACGGTCTTTCAGGTAAAAGTATGTTAACAAGGCGAGACCCGGAGCAACTGCTGCCGCTAAGACCGAAAACAAAAGCACCGAAATTCCCTCCTCTGACTAAAGACGCGATTACAACTAGAGATTAATCCTGGCGTTTGAAGTGGGTGCAGATAACATCAATCGCTTGTGCAGGAATAACAACTTTACCATACTCTTCCATAACTGCCGGAGTCACTGAGGAGCCTTCACCAAATTCAGCAAGCAAGGCAATCAATGCCGCATGTTTGGTGGAATCAACCTCATCTGGCTCCAAATGCAAGAACCACTTGTCTTTATAAGAATAAAGTCTCCCAGCATCCGTAACATGCTGACGCAACATATGTGCAGCTTCAATGAGCACTTCAAAGTCCTTGAACGCATAGACGATGGAATCGCTTTGCTCGAGTGTAACTTCCATTTCATATACTTCTTCAGGAAGATCATCTTCATGACCTGAACCATATTGTTGCGGATCATATTTTCCACGTGTGACAATGACAACCATCCCTTGAGCGGGAAGTGCGAATACTTCGACAGCGAGTGGACCCGTGGCATCAAATCCAAGTTCGGAATAGGCCTGATCCATCATTTCAGTGAACAGTTCATGAACCTTAGGTATTTCCTGCCACATATCTTCTTTTTGTATTCCGCGCTCGCTCAGATCGTCAAAGGTCAGGAAAATCCGTATCTTATCGTGACTTAGTCGTTCTATTTTCATACAGGATCTCCCCTTTATAAGCAAGTCTTATAACAGATTATGAAGCACAAAACAATATGTGCTGAAAATAAATCTATGTAGTTATGTTATCATTTTATACCTCTAAATGCACGAAGTAAAATCGACAAAAAAAGAATCATTCCACAGCCAATCAAGACTGTGGATGATTCTAATTGGAGGTTTTGGTTTATAAACCCGGTACTGTTGTGTTTGTTTGGCTTAAAATTTGCTCAACTTCATGCTTCACATCTGGATTAGTGCGAATAAAATCTTTGAGCATACTCATATTCGCTTCTTTTTCCTGTGGTGTGATTGCTCTTGCGCTCTTTGCCACTGGATTTTTGTGTGATTCACCATGTTGATTTTGCTTGCTTGTGAACCCATCCATACCCGGGAAAGTCATCTCCATCATCTTATGTTTTGCCTGATCCATCATGTTTCGTGATGAACCCGATGACATCATGGGCAATTTGCCTTTGGACAGCCATGAACTGGCTGCAACACCAATCACAATGCCCCAAAAAAAGGATGACGTCTTCATTACACCAACCTCCTTCAAGTGTTAAAATCATATTTAGTGTTTGCGGTAGTGAGCAATCTCATTCCGCATAAATACAGGAAAGCGAGTTGAAATCATGTTCAGACATACAGCCTCCCTGATTATTGCTGCAAGTTTGCTGCTGTCAGCCTGTGGGGTAGCCGAAGAAAAAACATCAGAAAATTCCACATCAGCAGGCGAATCCACCACGATTCAAGAAGAACAAAGTAATTCTAACCCGGCTGAAACAGGAGAATCCGGAACCAGTGCCCCTGAACTCCCAGCGAATGATACAACTGTGACTGAAGAAGAAACCGAATCTTCGGGGAAGGTTTCTTCAGAAGAGAAAGTGGAAAAGACCTATCATATGAATGAAAATTATTATATTAAACCGAACGATGATACAAGCCAAAGCAAAGTGGTCTTGTTAACGTTTGATGATGGACCTAAAGAAGAAAAAATGATTACCTCACTAATCGACACTCTTGATAAACACAACGCCAAAGCGATATTTTTCGTCAATGGATATCGGGTGAAAAGTCATCCGGAATTGCTCAAACTTATCCACGAACGGGGTCAGATTGTAGGCAATCATGCCTGGGATCATGAGGATCTCAAAAAAATGTCTAATGCTGAAGCGGCAAAACAGGTTACAGATGTCCAAAAAATAGTGAAGGATACCATTGGTGAAGAACCGCAATTCTTCCGCCCACCTTTTGGATCGGGTAATGATGCACTGAAAGCTGCTGTGAAGAAAAATGGCATGTTATATATGACATGGTCTAATGGTTCCCTTGATTGGGATAAAAGCACCAAAGACAAACCGGAAAAAGTCATTCAAAATGTAATGGACCAGTTAAATCCAGGAAGTAATATTTTGATGCATGAATTGCCATGGACGGTTGAAGCATTGGATGAGTTGCTGACCAAGCTCGAAAAGAAAGGCTACGCATTTGTCGATCCGCGTGCAATCGAATTGGAAGCTCGTTAAATCCTTATTTCTCGCATCAAAAGTTAAACAGCCTTAATCCAATGGATCAAGGCTGTTTCTCTGTGAGTGCTTTTTCCGCGGGCACTCTTAATGTGATGATATGCATCTCCGCAGGACAACCTAGTCGGAGAGGAAGATGATTCGTACCGTATCCTCTGCTGACCAGCATTTTACCTTCTCGATGAACGTCCTCCGGATTGCGCTTCAGGGAGTACCACCCATTCGATATGGGACGATACGCTTTACTAAGGAAAACGGGTCCAAAAAATGGTAATACCAATTGCCCGCCATGTGTATGACCACTTAAAATAAGATCTGCATTTTGCTCCAAGCGAAGGGCCTGCAAAGGATCATGAACAATCGCAATTTTGCAAAAACTGTCGCCGATCTGCTCTAACAATTCATCGCCCTGTCTGGAACGATAATCTATACCGATCAGGCTTAATCTGTCGTTGCCCCTTTGCAGATATTCCACATTATCCTGCAAGAGCTGAACGCCCGATTGCTGAAGAATACGAGCAAGTTGAGTGGTACCAGCCCGCTTGTCATGGTTGCCATACACGGTAAAAGAAGGAGCAATGTTCGATAAGAGTTTCATATTATGTCTTACTAGAGACCATGAGATTCCTCTTTCCGCAACATCCCCACCGATCAGAACCCAGTCCACCTTGTTTTTAAAGTTTGCCAGATCCTTCTGCTTTAGCTTGCGCTTATGAGTGTCGGATACATACAAAATCATGGCCCCATCAAAGGATGTTGGCAGATGAGGAACATCGACCTCTTCTTCAATCAATTGATGAACATGGGCTTGACGCCACATATGAGAGAGTAGCAAAATTCCAATCAAAATGATTAATCCTGCGAGTAATAACATTACCACGGCAAGGGAAGGAACGTATTCAGAGCGGGGGCCCCTTTTACTCCCCACCAAACCAGACTAATCGTTAGCATGACAAAAATAAAAATGAGTGAATTGACAAACCTCTTGCTCAATTTTAAACGACGTGAAGGATGTAATTCTGTCCGTGTAGGAAGCGAACCCGCTTCGGGGATCGATTCTTCTGTCGATTTTGGCGTTTTTTTGGAGCGTGATGGTGCCCTTTGAGGAAGTACTGGACTTTCCAGCTTTTCTGTATAAGGCTTGCGCTGTGATCTAGGTAAAGTAACGGAAGTAATTGGTGTAATTCCGCCAACCTCAGCAGCTGCTGCTGTTTCAGCAACGATGCTTACTTGAGAAGCCATCTCTCGCTCGGATGTCTCTTTTTTATCCGATTGACGATGGCGCTGACTGCCATATGTCTTCATTCTACTTAATGGCTGATTCATGATCCCCTCCGAAAACGTATCGCTAATCCGGACACCAAATCAATAATAAAGTGACATAATATAGGCGCCCATAATGTGCCGGATTGCAGGTAAATCCAACCCAATCCATAACTTGAGACAAACACCCAGCCTGTTGGAATCCAGTGGCGCAAATAACGAATGTGGATAACTGCAAATAAAATACTTGTCCAGTAAGGACCGATGGCATGTTGAATGGCTCCACGGAATAATAATTCCTCACACACAGCAACAATGGCTGCTATACATACAATGTGCCAGATCGGACGTCCACGGAACAACATCTCGTTAATTCCACCGTCATCCATGCTATCCTGAGGTATAACATACGACAGTACCAAGTCCATAACAAGCATAATGCCAGCAAGACCAAGACCCCACCATACAAATTGGTAATTGTCAGGCCATGCGAGTACATCTAACAAGTTTCGTTTTTGCAATAAGACCCACACAACTCCGATAATCAGTGTCAGACCTTGAGTAAAGTATAGATTGATTAAAAGCAAACGCTCGGTGAGCTGCTGTGGCTCAGCCTTCTGAATCTTGAACTTGGGAAACTTGAATTTTTTCATCGGATGCGTCTGTCCTCTTGAGTTAAATTTGATGGATAACAATTACGTTGTCCAATCGGATAGTATACTAAATCATAGCCAAAAAACCAAATAGGTTCAAGGCCTGCCCCAAGTCCTGGTTTTGCGTCAGTGACATTACTTCATTATAGCAGTAAAATCCGATTCACCAAACAGCTTACATTCCATCTTCTTGTAGTAGATAGAATAAGGAATGCATTGCTTATGGTGTCTTGGTATAGGTAAGAAGCGAAAGCCATCTGCGAAACAATTTAAAACATTTAAGCCTATTGACATGCTCATGTCAGCCATGATACATTATGAAAAAATTAGTCACGTTAAACACGATGATGGAAAAAAGACGTTGCTTCGTCTTACAGAGAGCCGATGGTTGGTGTGAATCGGTGGCAGGCAAATGGTCTTGAGCGCTCCTGAGTTATTGCATTGAAATTGGAGTAGGTGCAATCGGTTTAGACCCGTTATCCTCTTCGGTCTTCATTGACCGCTAAGACTGTCGTTGCGAAACGGCGGTGAATTAGGGTGGTACCACGACAACTCTCGTCCCTTATTGCGCAAGCAGTATGTGGATTGAGAGTTTTTTGATTTATTTTAATGGATATCTGTGGAATCACTCTATTTGCTTCACCTTCCCCCTCTGTTGCGACACCGCGTTGTTGGGCGGAAGAATCAATCTGGTTTTAAGGAATACCTCTTCCCTGAGGTCAAACCTTGACGATATAGATACACATACCTAAGGAGGAAGAAACCATGTACAAAGTGTTAGTGTCGGACCCAATCAGTGATCTCGGTATCCAGCAACTGGTGGATGCAAATGATGTTGTTGTTGAGAAGAAAACCGGTCTTAGTGAAGATGAACTTGTTGCCATTATTGGTGATTATGATGCCCTCTTGGTTCGTAGCCAGACTCGTGTTACAGATCGTATTATGACGGCGGGTACCAACCTTAAAGTGATTGGACGTGCAGGTGTTGGTGTAGATAACATTGATCTGGAAGCTGCTACACAGCGCGGGATCATCGTTATTAATGCACCTGATGGCAATACCATCACAACCTGTGAGCATACGTTTGCCATGATGATGGCATTGGCACGACACATTCCTCAGGCATACGCCAAGACTATTCAGGGTACGTGGGATCGTAAAACCTTCCTGGGTGTGGAATTAAGAAATAAAACGCTAGGTGTACTGGGTATGGGACGAATCGGTAGTGAAGTTGCCAAACGCGCCAAAGCATTCGGAATGGACATCCTTGCATACGACCCGTTCCTGACGGAGGAGCGTGCCGAGAAGCTGCAAGTGAAGCTGGCTAGTGTAGATGATATCATTCGTAATGCGGACTTCATGACCGTTCATACGCCATTAACACCGGAAACACGGCACATGATTTCACGTCCACAATTCGAAGTTATGAAAAAAGGCATGCGTATCATCAACTGTGCTCGTGGTGGTGTAGTTGACGAGATGGCACTTGTGGAAGCAATTGACGAAGGCATTGTTGCTGGAGCAGCATTTGATGTATTTGAAAGTGAACCACCTGCTCAGGACCATCCATTCCTGAATCACCCTAGCATCATCGTCACACCTCACTTGGGTGCATCGACTGTTGAGGCACAAGAAAACGTGGCAATTGACGTTTCTGAACAGGTTCTTCACATTCTGCGCAATGAACCTTTCAAGAACGCAGTTAACATGCCGGCTGTTGCACCAACCGTAATGAACAAATTGCAGCCTTATTTCAAATTGGGTGAAACATTGGGAAGTTTTGCAGCACAGATTACACAAAATGCAGTGCAGGAGATCCGAATCGACTATGCTGGCGAACTTTCTGAAGTAGATACATCGCCTCTTACGCGTTACATTGTGAAGGGTATTCTCGCCAGACATTTGGGTGGGGAAGCCAACATCGTCAACTCCATGCATTTGGCCAAAATCCGTGATCTGAATGTGGTTGTAAGCCAAACCTCTGCAACCAAAGGATTCACTAACCTGATTACTGTAACATTGGTTACAACTCAGGATGCTGAGGAACGCCGTGTAGCAGGTACATTGCTTGCAGGTTATGGAGAACGTATCGTTCGTCTGGACAAATTCCCGGTAGATATCGCTCCGGAAAGTCATCAAATCTTGATCTCACATAACGATAAGCCAGGTATTATCGGTCGTGTAGGAACACTGCTTGGACAAAACGATGTCAACATCGCATCCATGCAGGTTGGACGTAAGATTATTGGTGGTGCAGCCATCATGATTCTGACCGTAGATAAAGCTGTGCCAAAAGACGTGCTTGTGCAGCTTGCTGCGCTGCCTGAGATCAATACTGCTGTTGAAATCGTGCTGGAATAATCATACGTATTATAAATGTAAAAGAAAAGACGGGACCATCATGGTTCCGCCTTTTTTTGTCGCGAATTAAATGAAGTTTTCATTTACATTTTCAAGTTAAATTTGATAATGGTGAGTGATACTTCTGGCCGTGCACTTTCGGTTGCCCCAAACACCTGTTGTTTGATTGACCACTATCTGGAAAGAAAGAGAAACCCGAGTTATAAAAACGATTTGGGTTTCTCTGGATTCTGATGCACCAATCCCGTAATGAGTCCCTCTTCTTTTGCCCATTAGTGATTCATCTTAAGACGTTATCAGACGATTAACTTAACTGAATAATATTTAGTGTAGATCCTGGAGGAGAAAGAATAGCTGTGCCAACAAGCCCGAATAATTGTAACTGTATTGTTGAACCAGCTGTAACGGTAACCATAAAGTCAGACTGAAGCTGACTGAGAGAAAGTGCTGGAGATACTACACTCGCTGGAATAGCTGTACCATTAAGTAAAACCCGAGATTGAATAGCAAGTGCAGCTGTCAGATTTATTTTGTATGAGATGTAGTAACGACCTGCATTGGCAAGTGTGAAGGTGTCATTTGTCCCATTGACGGTTATACCTGTGCCGATATTTTGGTTATTCGGCAATGGAACGAGTGTACCTCCCAATATTACAACAATCGTACCATTAGTGTTCTCAGCAAAAGCAGAGTTAGATGTTACAGATGTTCCGGTTGCACCGGTAGCTCCTGTTTCACCAGTCGCACCCGTTGGTCCGGTACTTCCTGTTATGCCGACTCCCGTGGCTCCGGTTATACCTGTCGCTCCTGTTCCCCCAGTCGCGCCCGTTACTCCCGTACTTCCCGTTACGCCGACTCCTGTGGCTCCTGTTTCACCAGTGACACCCGTTGGTCCGGTTGTACCTGTAGCTCCTGTAACCCCAGTCGTTCCGGTCGCCCCTGCAAGACCCGTTACTCCACTTACTCCCGTTTCACCAGTAGCACCCGTTATACCGGTACTTCCTGTTATGCCGACTCCTGTGGCCCCGGTTATCCCTGTCGCTCCTGTTTCCCCTGTCGCACCCGTTGGTCCAGTGCTTCCCGTTATACCAACTCCTGTGGCTCCGGTTATCCCTGTCGCTCCTGTTTCACCAGTGGCACCCGTTGGTCCAATGCTTCCCGTTACACCAACTCCTGTGGCTCCGGTTATCCCTGTTGCTCCTGTTTCACCAGTTGCACCCGTTGGTCCAGTGCTTCCTGTTATGCCAACTCCTGTGGCTCCGGTTATCCCTGTCGCTCCTGTTTCACCAGTGGCACCCGTTGACCCGGTACTTCCTGTTATGCCAACTCCTGTTGCTCCAGTTAACCCTGTCGCTCCTGTCTCACCAGTGGCACCCGTTGACCCGGTACTTCCTGTTATGCCAACTCCTGTTGCTCCAGTTAACCCTGTCGCTCCTGTCTCACCAGTGGCACCCGTTGACCCGGTACTTCCTGTTATGCCAACTCCTGTTGCTCCAGTTAACCCTGTCGCTCCTGTCTCACCAGTGGCTCCCGTTACTCCCGTACTTCCCGTTATGCCGACTCCCGTGGCTCCAGTCACACCTGTCGCTCCTGTTTCACCAGTGACACCCGCTGGTCCAGTGCTTCCCGTTACACCAACTCCTGTGGCTCCGGTTATCCCTGTCGCTCCTGTTTCCCCTGTCGCACCCGTTGACCCGGTACTTCCTGTTATGCCGACTCCTGTTGCTCCAGTTAACCCTGTCGCTCCTGTTTCACCAGTGGCTCCCGTTACTCCCGTACTTCCCGTTATGCCGACTCCCGTGGCTCCAGTCACACCTGTCGCTCCTGTTTCACCAGTGGCACCCCTTGGTCCAGTGCTTCCCGTTACACCAACTCCTGTGGCTCCCGTTATCCCTGTCGCACCCGTTGACCCGGTACTTCCTGTTATGCCAACTCCTGTTGCTCCAGTTAACCCTGTCACTCCTGTCTCACCAGTGGCTCCCGTTACTCCCGTACTTCCCGTTATGCCGACTCCCGTGGCTCCAGTCACACCTGTCGCTCCTGTTTCACCAGTGACACCCGTTTCTCCGGTACTTCCTGTTACGCCGACTCCAGTGGCCCCCGTTATACCTGTTGCTCCTGTTCCACCAGTGACTCCGGTTAGCCCTGCCGTTCCCGTCGCTCCTGTTTCCCCAGTTGCACCGGATGCCCCTGTGTCTCCAGTACTGCCGGTTACGCCAACTCCTGTGGCTCCCGTAACACCCGTTGCCCCTGCGCCCGCGAGCAACGTAAAATCCGGTGAAGTCCCTGGCGTTCCCGTTGGTGATGCCACATTCGCGATATACGTACTTCCATTAAACGTTACGACCTGACCGACTGGATACGTCGGCGCAACTGCTGGATCGAACGGCACCACTCCCGTGAGTCCTGCACCCGTAACACCCGTTGCTCCGGTATTCCCTGTCACTCCAGCTCCCGTTGCACCTGTCACACCTGTTGCTCCCGCACCCGCAATTAATGTGTAATCTGGTGATGTACCCGGTGTGCCCGTTGGAGATGCAAGATTGGATATATACGTACTGCCATTAAACGTTACTACTTGACCCGCTGGATACGTTGGGGCTACGGCTGGATCAAATGGCACGAGGCCACTCAAACCTACGCCTGTCGCTCCTGTTACACCTGAAGTCCCTGTAACGCCGGTACTTCCCGTTACCCCAACTCCGGTGGCTCCGGTAACTCCCGTCGCTCCTGCGCCTGCAAGCAACGTATAATCTGGCGACGTGCCCGGCGTGCCCGTTGGTGATGCCACATTCGCGATATACGTACTCCCGTTAAACGTTACAACCTGACCCACTGGGTACGTTGGGGCTACCGCTGGGTCGAATGGTACGATACCACTCAAACCTGCACCTGTCGCTCCCGTTACACCTGAAGTCCCTGTAACGCCGGTACTTCCCGTTACCCCAACTCCGGTGGCTCCGGTAACTCCCGTCGCTCCTGCGCCTGCAAGCAACGTATAATCTGGCGACGTGCCCGGCGTTCCCGTTGGTGAGGCTACATTGGCAATATACGTACTGCCATTGAACGTTACAACCTGACCCACTGGGTACGTTGGGGCTACCGCTGGGTCGAATGGTACGATACCACTCAAACCTGCACCTGTCGCTCCCGTTACACCTGAAGTCCCTGTAACGCCGGTACTTCCCGTTACCCCAACTCCGGTGGCTCCGGTAACTCCCGTCGCTCCTGCGCCTGCAAGCAACGTATAATCCGGCGATGTACCCGGCGTTCCCGTTGGTGCAGCTACATTGGCAATATACGTACTCCCGTTAAACGTTACAACCTGACCAACTGAATATGTTGGAGCCACGGCTGGATCGAATGGCAAAATGCCTGTTAGTCCTGCCCCGGTTGCTCCCGTTACACCTGAGGCACCTGTGGCTCCTGTAGGTCCTGCTCCTGCAAGCAATGTATAGTCTGGCGAAGTCCCTGGAGTACCCGCAGGAGAAGCCACATTTGTTATATACGTACTGTCATTTAAGGTAACAACCTGACCGGTTGGATACGTTGGAGCTACTGCAGGGTCAAACGTAACTGCACCATCAAGGCCTATGCCCGTAGCTCCAGTCGAACCTGTAACTCCAGAACCTGCTAGCAGTGTATAATCTGGTGAACTGCCGGGTGTACCTGTTGGTGATGCCACATTGGTAATATAAGTACTTCCCCCAAATGTGATGATCTGTTCAGCGGGATAGGTTGGTGCTAATGCCGGATCGAATGGCACGATACCACTTAAACCTACGCCTGTGGCCCCGGTTGCTCCTGTCGTTCCTACACCCGTGTCTCCCGCAGCCGCAAGCAGCGTGTAATCCGGGGAGCTTCCTGGTACTCCTCCAGGACTTGCAACATTCGTAATATAAGTACTCCCGTTGTACGTAACAACCTGACCGGTTGGATATGTCGGGGATTGAGCCGGATCAAAAGAAGTTATTCCAGTTAGGCCTACACCAGTTGCACCGGTGTCCCCTGCAGCCGCAATTAATGTATAATCTGACGAAGTTCCCGGTGTTCCTAGAGGACTGGCAACACTTGTAATGTACGTACTCCCGTTATACGTAATTATCTGACCGGCTGGATAACCCGGGGCAAGCGCTAGATCAAATGCTAATGCACCCGTTAAACCAGCTCCGGTTGCTCCTGTAGCTCCGGTCGTTCCTCCCGCCAACAAAAGAGTGTAATCCGGGGAACTCCCGGGTATACCCAACGGACCGTTTACATTAGCAACATAAAGATTCCCCTCATAGCTTACTACCTGACCCTGAGCATATGTCGGTCCAAGTGCTGGATCATATCCGGTAATATTGTTTAAACCTATACCAGGTGCTCCTGCCGGACCCTGTGCTCCCTGTGGGCCAACTGGTCCTACTGGGCCGATTGGTCCAATTCCTCCTGCCGGTCCAGTAGCACCTTTCACCCCGGGAACACCCGGAACACCTGGTACTCCTGGAACTCCCTGTGGGCCAGTTGGTCCGGTAGCTCCTCCGTTTCCAAGAGTTGTCGTCGCCCGACTTAAGGATAACGATATCGAACGGATTAACCCTACGAATTTATCTTTTTCTACAGGTGGCACTTCAAGAAGTAACGTCACACTCAATAAATCATCTAGTAAATGTTGCAAGTTACCTGCGAGATTAATTAAAGGAACAGGAATAACCTCTGAGCCTGCAATCGTTAATTCCAGTACTGCTTGTAATTCTGCTTTTACCCCGGCACGAAATCCGGATTCATTTACAAATGTAAGTAACGGGCGTAATCCATTCTGTAATGCTAGTATATTGGCTGAAGTCGGCTGGCCGAGTGCAGCTGGAATAGTCACAGCGAGAGAACGCAGTATGGATTCAAATTGCTCCTGTTCTTTAGTGGTTATGGGAATAAACGGAGAGCCCGCTCTAAAAGATCTGCCTTCCAGAAAAGCTTTAATATTGACCCTTTTTCGATCATCGGACATGCTTAACTCAATCCTCCTCTATCTTGCTTGCTTTTCAAGCTTATGTAACATAGGAAGGAAAATTATCTTGGACACTCTTTTAAGTCAAAAATAAAAAAAAATCATGTTCCACGATGAACAAGATTAAACGGTACTCTTCAACAAAAAACACCCTCCGTAAGAGGGTGTTTCCGCACTTTTTGTATGAAATCAGGCTATTTCGATGAATCCAAGGGAAATTGTAAAATAAACTCTGTTCCTTCGCCAAGCACACTGTTGACGGTAATCATGCCTTGATGCGCATCAACAATATTTTTCACAATCGCTAACCCAAGCCCTGTACCTACACTTTCTCCCCGAACACGAGCCTTGTCTGCTTTGTAGAATCGTTCGAAAATAAATGGCAAGTCGGATGAAGGGATACCTACACCCTGATCCTTCACTGAAACTCTAACGAATGGCGCACGAAGATAAGTGACCCGCTCTGCCGAGATCATTACATTTTTGCCAGTCGGCGTATGCCTGAAGGCATTATCCAGCAAATTCGTAAAGACTTGCTCAAGTCGATCCTCATCTGCCTGTTGAAGTTCAATGGTTGGCTGTTCACATTCGAAGTGCAGTTGAATTCCCTGTTCTTTCGACCGCACTGAGAACTTCCGGTATACACGCTCAAGTAGTTCCCCAAGGTCAACTTCCTTCATCACCATGTCCGTGTGTCCAGCTTCCATCCGAGCCAGATCAAGCAGGTCTTTGACCAATCTGCCCATTCGCAGGGACTCATCATGAATAACCTGGATAAGTTCTTCGCTCTCTTCCGGTGAGGTTGCCATACCGTCCAGTAGGGCTTCACTGTAACCTTGCATCATGGATAGCGGAGTTCGTATTTCATGAGATACATTAGCCACAAAATCACGCCGCATTTTCTCCAAACGCACTTCTTCTGTTACATCTCTCAAGACAGCCACAGCGCCTCTGACAACACTGTCAGCATACAGCGGTGCCATCTGGACAGACCAAACGCCTTGCTGTACATGAACATTGGAGTTCTGATCCCCACCTTGCTCCATCACCATTCTGAACAATGGAAGAAGGGGCTCAGGTACATCACGTGAAGACTTGTCAAACTGTTCAGAATCTTTTCCTTCGTCCACTTTCGCCCAATCCAGATCATACCAAGTCTGCATGATCTTCTCTCCTGGCGGATTCGTCAGAATAACTTTGCCTTCACCATCAAATGTAACCACCGCATCGGTCATGCTTCGAAGCACACTAGCCAAATGTTCCTTCTCATGGTTAAGGTTTCGAATATTATCTTCCAGTTGGGCAGCCATATGATTAAAAGTATTGGCCAATTCACCAATCTCATCACTCGTTACCAGGGAGAGACGTGTTCCGTAGTTGCCTTTGCGAATCGCATTGGCTGCCTGAATCAATTGCTGCATAGGCTGCGTTATTTTGGTGAATAGGAACAATGCAAAAAAGGTAGTTAAACTGAATCCGATAATACAGATATAGGTGAACAACCGTTTAATATCTCTGGACTCGGATTCTGCAAAGTTCGTATCAATGTAGGGCAGCAAAAAAAGACCCAGCGCTATAAGTACACAACCCACAAGGCAGATAATAGTGATCCATAACTTCCCGACCAGCGATCTCCAGAAACTTAAACTACTTCGGTACTTCCAGTTTATAACCGACACCCCACACCGTCGTAATCATGGCCGCCGACTCTGGCGATACCTTGTTAAGTTTCTCGCGAAGACGCTTCACATGCGTATCCACGGTACGAAGATCGCCAAAGAACTCGTAGTTCCATACATCTTTGAGCAATTCTTCTCTGGAGAACACTTTGTCGGGAGATGTTGCCAGGTAGTGCAACAATTCATATTCTTTTGGTGTAAGGCTAATCTCTTCACCACCAGCCGTGACCCGGTGGGCATCATGCTCAATAACCAAATGTGGGAACACGATGTTATTACTCGAATTGCTCTCCTTCGAGAGATAAGCTGTCGCGGAAGATCGACGCAAAATCGCTTTGACACGATAAATCACTTCACGCGGACTGAATGGTTTTACTACGTAGTCATCAGCGCCAACTTCGAAGCCTTGAACCCGGTTAATCTCTTCACCTTTTGCAGTGAGCATCAAAACCGGCGTTGATTTCACCTGACGAAGACGGGTACACACTTCAACTCCATCCATACCCGGTAACATCACATCAAGCAAAATCAGTCCGTAGTCCCCTGCTGTTGCTTTACGCAGCGCAGCTTCCCCATCCTCAGCTTCATCAATTTCATAACCTTCTTTTTCGAGATACATTTTCAAAAGTCTGCGGATTCTCTCTTCGTCATCCACGACCAGTATTCGATTCTCATGTTCAGCCATGCCTCTCCAGCCCCTTTGCAATAACTCCTGATCACTTCTATTATGTTCGATCTGGCGAACAATATTTGAATACCCTTCAATAAAAAGGTACGTTTGTGTTTCCCGTTTCTAAATCCAACCTTTGCAAGACGAGTCTGTCCTAGTCCGCTCCAGCGTACGAATGCAATCCGGCAATGATCAGATTCACCCCAACCAGCGTAAACATGACAACCAGGAAACCAAGAACCGCAAGCCATGCAGACTTTTGACCTTGCCAACCTCTGGATAAACGCAAATGCAGATACACACTATAATATAGCCATGTAATTAACGCCCACACCTCTTTGGGGTCCCAACCCCAAAAACGACTCCAGGCAATCTGAGCCCAGATCATGGCAAAGATTAATGCTCCCAGTGTAAATATTGGAAAACCGATGGCAATCGCACGATAACTTATCTCATCCAGATCATCGGCATCGATTCCATCCATCATTGGCTGTAACGCTTGTCCAAGGGGTCTGCGCACAAGAAGTCGTACAATTCCATACAGGATCAGACCTACAATAAGTGACCAAATCACCGTATTCAGCTTACGCCCGGCATTTACGCCGTTCATCCAGGAAGGCGTCTCAAGTAAAGGTTTTTTCATGCCAAGAAACGGTGTCATGCTCTCCACTTCGCTATTATATGGCGCAAAAATTGGAGGCATGCGATAATTCACTTTCTCTATTGTACTATTTTCCTGTACCTGCGTGTCAATGCTGACCGTTTTCTGCACAAAAACCGCTTCATAGCCAGCTGCGCGAAAGGCAAATACCGTTCCTATAAATCCAATAACGACAACGATCGTAACCAGGGTGAATTCAACCCATCCTCGTTGACGTCTTGAAGACTTGTCCTTACCACTAAAATCAACAGTACGGAGCAAATACATGAACCCTGCGGCAAAACCCACGGCGAAGAATGCTTCACCAAGTGCGGCCAACGTCACGTGAATTTTCAGCCAGATGGACTGAAGTGCCGGGATCAACGGTTGTACCTCCTGAGGAAATACAGCGGCATAAGCCATTATAATGATGGTAAGTGGTAAGGCAAACAAACCCAGTAACGACTTCCGATATATCGCGTATACAACGATAAATGCAACCATGATCATCATGGACAGAAAAGACATGAACTCGTACATGTTACTAACAGGAATATGCCCTGCCCCAGCCCATCGGGTTGCAAAGAATACAAGATGTGCCGCCAAAGCGACAGTCGAGGCAATGAAAGCTCGTTTACCCCAGCGATTCATGTGCGCCAGAGGATCACGATTGCTCCATTTTTTGCCCATTACCGCAACACCATATAAAAAGAATGCGGCACAATAGAGAAAGAAAGCTACGATAAATGCGTCGCTGCTGAAATCCAATAAATTCATGCTTGGTTCCCCCCGTTATCCAACGACTTCTCTTCCACTTCCAAATTCATTTGTTTCAAAACAGCCGCCACTTCACGCCTGAAGCCAAACCAGTTTTTGTTGGTATGTCCACCCAAGGTAAGCTGTTGATCATCAAAACGAATCCAGATGCGGCGATGATGCCAATAAAAACCCATGACCAGACCCAACATGACAATGCCGGCTCCTACCCACACAAAAGGCATTGCTTTATCTACGCGTATATTGAGATAACTTACGGATTGAATAATATCAACCTTGTCCATGCTGTCCACTTCCAACTGTAAAGGAATCTCTGTTCCAATTAGCTGTTGGTTAATTGCATCCTGCTGAAACCGTTGTTTATCAATCTGCTTCGCAAAATAAAGATATTGTATCCCCTCTTCCGGCAGATTCGGTCCCTTAATAAGAAAGAGAAAAGCAGGTGCATTAGGTGAAGGCGATATTGATTTGGGCTGTCCATTCTCATCCAATCCAAAGTCCATGAACTTTTCCTTCACGGTCAGTTCATAAGGTCCCGCTTCAAATGTTTTTTGGGTATCGACCATATCAATCTTAATCGCCCCATATACTTCACCAGTCTTTGTATTAACCAGATCCGGCGTTACGGATCGAATGGTGGGTGTTAGATCATAATCAAACTGATATGCTTTCAGACCGTTATAATTTAAGGGATGATTCACACGAACATCATGTCTGGCCACCTCAGCTAATTGAGGTTTTTTTGAAAGATCCGAACAATCTGCTGTACATTCATACAAAACAACTTTTGTTTCGAACAGTTTTGGAACGGTCTTGTTCAGGTTACGGAATTGCTCCGGTACTTCTTCCTCACTGTAAAATTCAACATTAAACTGTTCGTTTTTCAGATACATCGACGTATTCGGTATCTTTTTGATCTCACCTTCCGGAAAAGCAACATGCTCATCCAGATTCAGGCCAGGCAGCCCTCGTGCAAGCACCGCCAGCAGAAATATAATGAGTCCAATATGAATGACATATGGGCCCCATCGACTGAATCGCTGTTTCTCGGCGAGTAAAGCATCACCCTGAGTATGCACGCGGTAGCCTTTCTTTTTCAGCGGCGTAACCGCTTTCTTAATCCAGTCTTCTGGTGCCTCTTCGATAGGACCTTGGTACACCAGACGCTGTCTTGTTAGAAATTGCGTGTGTTTACGTATTTTCTGTTTATTCAGTGCTTTGTAGAGCGGTAGGACGCGATCCAGACTGCATATCACCAATGATGCACCAATCAGCACCAACAGCAAGATAAACCACCAGGATTCGTATGTATGGGATAAACCCAACAGATAATAGATATGACCCAACTGACCGTATGTTTCTTTGTAATACACGGAAGGATCAATATTTAGAAATGTACTTTCTTGCGGATAGATCGTGCCAAGCATAGAGCCTACAAGCGTTAACACAATCATATAGACAGCAATTTTGACGGATGAAAAAAAGTTCCAGATGCGATCAATGATGTTGGGATTACTGCGCTGTGAACGGCGCGCCATGCCATCGTAACGCATTTCCAGCACTTCATTCGATTTAGCTTCAGACTCCAGTAGTGGTTTCCCACATGCTTCACATAGTACAGTGCCAACCGGATTTTGGTGTCCGCACTCACATTTGGTATTTTGGAACACGAATAGACCTCCTGTCAGGGCTGCTTCGCCAGTTGCGAAATTTGAGTGTCAAGTGTGTCCAAATCAAGTTGCCCGATATGAATCGTAGAGATTTTGCCGGTGTCGGATACAAAAAATGTTGTTGGCATCGGAGAGATCCCGAAATCACGAACCGAGTTTTTCTCACGGTCTAACATGATTGGAAATGTAACCCCAACCTGCCGAACAAAATTATCCACGGTCATCTGGTCTTCTCCAACATTAATTCCGACAAATTGTACTCCCTTGTCCTTCCATTTGTCAGCTTGTGCCTGAAGTGCAGGCATTTCTTTAACACAAGGTTCACACCAGGTGCCCCAGAAATTGATCACCAATGCTTTTCCTTTGTACTCGTCAGACGTATGAACTTGACCATCCAGGCCCAGCAGTTCAAAAGAAGGAGACTTGTCCCCTTCCTTTGGCTTGCCGTTCGAGCCGGATACCGATGTCGTAATCGCATATCCGCCCAACACGAGGATCAATGTCAAAATGACGATTTGCACCGTTCTTCTTGATTTCCCCATGTGCTGCTCCCCTTTTAAGTGACTCTAACACTCGCATATTATTGAACTGGACAACTGTGAACATCCTATGAACAATTATAGCGAATTTCGTCACAAAACTGCGGCGGTTTTATGAAAATTATGTGTCCTCACATTACCTTTTTTTCATTTTTCTGGCTGGTTCTGATTGTGCGAGGGTAATCAGGTTGTTAACTTCCTCTTTGGTCAGATTGCGTGTCAAACCACGTTTCAGGTTTTGTAGCAAAATGCCACCAAACGAAATCCGTTTCAACCGGGTTACCGGATGGTTGATCGCCTCGAACATGCGTCTAACCTGACGGTTACGCCCTTCATAGATCGTAATGGAGATCACCGACTCATTGGCCGCTGTATCCACATCTTTGTACTCCACCTCTGCAGGAGCAGTCATGCCATCATCCAGCATAATGCCTGTCTTTAATTTTTCCAGAGCCGAACCATGCGGCACACCTTTGACCGTTGCGTGATACGTTTTGGGTACGTGATGTTTCGGATGCGTCAACAAATGTGCAAACTCACCATCATTGGTCAGAATTAATAAGCCCTCTGTGTCATAATCCAGACGACCCACAGGGTAAACACGTTCCTTGACACCTTTCAGGTAGTCGGATACAATTTTCCGACCTTCCGGGTCAGATGCACTTGTGATTACGCCTTTTGGCTTGTTCAACATCAAGTACACTTTTTTCTCACTGCGGATCGGTTTTCCATTAACCGTAATCATATCCTCTTCGGGGTTCGCTTTCGTACCCAGTTCGGTTACGACCTCCCCGTTAACTTCTACTTTGCCGGACAGGATTAGTTCCTCGCTCTTACGGCGGGATGCAATGCCTGCCTGTGCGATAATTTTTTGTAATCTTTCCATGTTTGTCATGTCACCTCACACTAATGATACCCATCACGCAAGGAAATCACAAGGATAATCCAAGGATTTTGTAAACTGACGACACGAATATCCATTTCAGGCTGACTTCCCCTTTGAGATTCACGTAAAAAAAAGCCTACCTTTGCACGATCTGTTCAACACAGATAGCGTAAAGATAAGCCTTTACCTCAAACCAATTAATTGGAAACTTTTCCGGCAACTGCAACCTGTTTTTTGGCAGGCGTAGCGCTGTCCTTAATGAAAGACTGCAATGTTTTGGAAGTAATATAATAGGTGCGTCCACCGTATACAAATGTCATCATACCAATGACCCGGTTGTTCTGGTCCAGCACAGGGCCACCTGAATTACCTTGTGCCATGGATTTCACAATACTGCCGATTCCTTTTTTACCCGGAACATCCGAGGCTTGGGAACTGAATACTCTGCTTTTGGCTATCGTATTGTAGGTTGAAGGAAAATCTTCATCCAGGATGACCAGATCACCAGCAGGATTTTTGGGGAATCCAATCGTATAGACAACCTGGTTATCCCTCGCGTTTGCAAATGAGACCGGTTGGGCGTCTATTTCCTTGTCCAGCTTCAGCAGCGCCATGTCTGTCACCGGATCTGTCTTCACAATCTTTGCCTTGACAGGCTTACCTAAGGAACCCGGACTCGCAACAGTCAGTGTGCCTTCATCACCATCAGACAGTTCAGCATAACTCTGAACCACATGGTAATTCGTGAGCACTTCATCCTTCGAGATCAGTATCGAGGTACCAATATCATAATATACCATATCGGGTTCATTCTGCTTGACCAAACGTACATTCACGACGGGGAAAGAATCCGCTGTGACTGCCATTTGTGCACGCAGCTGTTTGTCGAAGTAACCTGTAAAATGTATCGTCTGAACGGCTTGAGCCGCCGCCAGCCCCGTTGAACCAGCGAGCATTGCAATGGCAAGCACACCTGACATTCCAACACGGAGCATTCGTTTCCAACTCTTCTGCATGTCTCACTCTCCTCCGCTATTATTCTAGCATAACTAATATATCGGAAGGAAAGGAGATATCTTTTAACCAAAAACGAGCAAACAAATGGCGAGGGCAGCAATAAAACCAACGACATCGGAAAACAACCCTACTTTGAGTGCATACCGACCATTCCTTATGCCTACAGCCCCGAAATAGACAGTCAGCACATATAATGTAGTATCTGTACTCCCCTGAATCGTAGATGCCATACGTCCAATCATGGAGTCGGGGCCATGGGTTTTGATCAGATCGGTTGTAAACGCCAGGGAGCCTGTCCCAGTCAAAGGACGCAGTATTCCGAGTGGTAACACTTCGCCTGGAACACCCATCCAGGACACCAATGGAGCCAATAGACTAATTACAAAATCCAGTGCACCCGAGGCACGAAATACGCTGATTGCGACCATCATGCCTACGAGATGCGGGATAATACTGATTGCAGTAGAGAATCCATCCTTGGCCCCATCAACAAAGGATTCGTAAACCGGGACCTTTTTGGTAAACGCATATAATGGAACAAACGCGATAATAACCGGGATGGCCCAGACAGAGATCCAGTTGATGAAGGTTAACAAAGCTACTCATCCTTTCATGCCGGGTTTGCCACTTTTCTGTATACGTGGCGGTTTATGTAAAGCCCTATTCCGATACCAGCGATCGGCGATTATAGCAGCAAGTGTAGCGATAATGGTAGCCATTAATGTTGTTCCCACGATCTCTGTAGCATTGGCGGAATGATAGTTTAATCGGATGGCAATTAGCGTTGTTGGAATAATGGTAATGCTGGCCGTATTCAGAGCCAGTAAGGTGCACATGGCTGGAGAAGCTGTTTGTTTATCCGGATTAAGCTCCTGCAGCTGTTGCATGGCTTTGATTCCCATTGGTGTCGCCGCATTTCCTAGCCCCAGCAGATTGGCACTCATATTGGAGAGAATATAACCCATCGCCGGATGATTTTTGGGCACATCGGGGAACAGGAAGCCCACAATGGGACCGAGCAGCTTAGCAATCCGAGACAGGAGACCGGCATCCTCAGCCATTTTCATCATGCCCATCCAGAACACAAGCACACTGATCAGTCCAAAACATACTGTAACTCCCGTGGCCGCGCCATCAAAAGCGGCTTGCGTGACCACCTCAATATTGCCGTTGATGGCTGCAAAAGCAAATCCGATTAAGATCATTAGTAGCCAAATTAAATTGATCAATGGTTATACCCTCCCTTCAACGATGGTTCTACTAAGGAGACAACAGGTGACTTAACACGGCACGCCAAGCTGCTGCCCAGGAAGACACGTCTCCGATTCCCCCCATCGTTGCTTCATCTGTCTTTGGTTCAGGAGGAATAAAACTGCCTTTGCGATATACTGGAATCGAGCCAACAAGTTTTCCGTCAAGTTGCATATCGATGCGTCCTGCCAATCCAAATGTAGGGTCTGTGGATTGTTTATTCCCTTCCGTTTCAGATTGGGCGCGATTTCCGTGCAAAATCAACTTTTTAGTCAATGAACTTTTCTCACTCTCAGCAAGTGGATACCAGAATCCCCGGCCTGTAACGACATCTGTATTTTGCACAAGCTGTTCTTGCCGCGCAATCTCTACCAATGGGAAGTATTCAAACCCAAAATCAAGCATCCGAGCATGATCGTTCCAATCATTTCCATCGTTCAGCGTTACCGCGGCGAGCTGCTGTCCATTGCGTGTAGCCGAACTGACCAAACATCTGAAAGCTTTTTTTGTATAGCCGGTTTTCACACCATCTGCACCTTCATACATCCGCAGCATTTTATTTTTGTTGTGCCAGGAGTATTCCCAGCTTTCATTGGGGTTCGGTGCGGATTTGTCCTCCGTGGCCACGATGCGTTTGAACACCGGATTGTGCAACGCGTAGGCAGTTAATCTGGCCAAGTCATTGGCTGTAGAATAATGACCTTCTGCATCCAGTCCATGAGGGTTCATAAAGTGGGAGTGCGTCAGACCGATTTGCTCTGCCTTTTTGTTCATTAATAGCACAAATCCTTCTTCCGAACCCCCCACATGCTCTGCGATCGCAGAAGCCGCGTCATTGCCTGAACGGAGCATTAGCCCGTACAACATGTTCTCGAGTGTCATCTCTTCACCTAACTTCAGATAGAGAGACGATCCTTCTTTGGCAAAAGCCGTGGGAGACACTTTCACTTTCTCATCCAGCTTACTGTGTTCAATCGCTACGATCGCCGTCATGATTTTGGTCAAGCTGGCAATTCGCAGTTCCTTATCCCCATCCTTGCTGTATAAGATCCGCCCTGATGTGACATCGATGAGAGCAGCGCTTTGAGCATGTGTGGACGGACCTTGAATTGTTGCCTGGGCTTGAGTAACCCCTAAGGAAGACAGCAAGAAGACAGGGATAAGCATGCATGCAAGAACTTTCGTTATTTTTCGCATCAATTCATTCCTCCGGGTCGCTTGGAATCTTGTACTATCTTATGTTCGGACAACTTGGAGTATGTCCCATAGGGCAAAAACAGCAAAAATCCCTCACGCTTGGAGCGAGAGGGACGTTATGTATGAAACATTATATAAAATATCAATGGCTGTGATGACGATTACGCCTGATCCGGTTTATTCAGCATTTTAGCCACTTTTCGCATAATTCTGGAGACTCTCATCTGGCTAATATCTTCCATATCTGCGGTCTGAGTTTGATTAAATCCGTCTACACGATGCTTCAGAACCGTAACTTCTTTCTCACTAAGCTTGCGCTTGACCGAATCAATGACCGCATCAACATATAACTTATCCAGAATACCTTCTTCAATGTTCTCCCCACTATAGATAGTATCCATCAACGTCACGGATTGAGTTTGTTGATCATCAGCACCTACAGGCTCATCAAGGTACTTCACACCTTTACCCACCTGAAGTGCCTTGTTGATCTTATCTTCCTCCTCATCCAACAGCAGTGCGATTTCATGTGCTGGTGGCAGGTAGCCCATATCGTGTTCAAGTCGATTAATTCGGTTAATTAATTCCGTAGCTGTGCGAGTTGGACGAATAATGCTTGCACTATCTCTTAGAAAACACCGAATTTCTCTGACAATCGCAGTGACAGCAAACGAGCTAAATTTTACGCCACGCCCGGTATCAAATGCCCTAATCGCTTTGATAAATCCAAGACGGCCCAGTTGTAGAATATCATCCTTTTCTACACAATGATTCTTAATAATCATTTCCGGCTTTCCTATATACTTATGAACGGAATGCCAAATCAGGTTCTCATTGACCAGAATGCAATCCCCGAGGAAATGTTCATCGAGCTTACAACGTTCAATATTTTCTACGTCATCCATTGTGTAATGCTTCTTATCTACCTGTAAATTCATACTAATATGTTCTGGAAATTTTCCCATTTGGATCTCCCTATGTAAAATTGATAAACGGTATTGTAATATTCAAATTCTATTGTTAACTGATGTTCATAGACCTTTTTTGATTATTTCAAGCATTTTGTTATGGTGTTCCTTCACTTGATTGTAATACCAGGGGCGAGCCTTTCCCTTAGCTACGTTGCCTTCTCCCTGATTGTACGCAATGATTGCTGTACGAAGATTCCCATCGTACTTATCCATAAGATATTCCAAGTAGGTAATACTTGTCCTGATATTCGTTTCAGGCTGATGTAGCTCCTGTTGGCTCACTCCAAACGATTTCGCTGTGCTAGGCAGAATCTGAAGTAAACCAATCGCTCCATGGGATGATACACTTTCCTCTAACATCCGGCTCTCTTGCCACATCATTGCCAGAATCCAGACGGAATCGATATCCGTATCCTTCGAATATTGAATTACCCACCTCACATACTTCAGCAGCTTTGCGCGGCTCACTGTTTTCTCCTGGTGGAGTTCTATATACTGCTCAAGCATATCCGTCATTCGTATGTGCGCAGGAGCAACCGATTTAACTTGTTTCTGTTGTTTTTCTTGTTCCTCTTGCTTCATTGGCTTTACTTGCTTTATCTGCTTTATCTGCTCTTCTTGTGTTACTTCCTTTAATCTCTGAGAGCCAACTATTTCTTCGTAAGCCCGTTTGAAATTTTCTGATGTCGATAGACTCCCGTATTGCGAAGCCAATACCACAACAGCAATAACAACACCTATTACTCTTTCTAAAGTGAACAACAGATTCGTCCACCTCCTTACTGAAAGCCTCTATATTATAGAAGGGATAATCTCATGCATAAGTTAGGATTGGTCTTGTTCACTTGGTTGGTATACAATGATTGCTGCAAATTCCAACATACTGCTGAGTGGATCAACGGTGGAGGTAAACTCCAGTCCGGTAACAAATGTGTGTGGTTTGGATAACATCCATGCGTTGATCAGTTCTTCCATACCTGCAGCGCTAGTGGACACAAACGTTTTTACTGCTAAATCAGAGGCGTAGTTCAACACCTTCATTGCTCTTCACCACGTGAGTCTTGTTCTTCTTCCTTTTTCTCTTCAATGAGTTGATTAAACTCCTCTTCGGTCAGTTCATGAATTTCCAATTCGTAAGCACTTGTCAGAATGTACCCCATACCATCCGTTAAATGAACGTTATAAAATGTTTGTGGTTCTTCATGAAAGGTACCCTCTTCGTAATTGAATCCAATAACGGCTTTTTCGTAACCCGCTACACTGCCAGCAAACCATACGTTAGCCTGGGTTGTTGCACCGGTTGGCGTCTGGACCTCATGCATATTGATTGGTGCGTGGATATACTTTCCAATCATGCTGGCTACGATTTCTTCCGTTAATTTATCTTCTTTTGCTTTGATCACATGTGTCATTGAATTATTCCTCCATTAGTTAAAGTCTCGCGAATATTCTTGCCCTTACATTCTCTATACGTGTTATAGGAGCAGCAGTTAAATTGGAGCCGCAGATGAAGTATTGGTTCCGCTGCTTAGGATCAAATACTTCGTCCGCATATGGAGTACAGCTGTATCCAGATCAGTCACTCGTTTGGATACAAAATCTTCGATAACAGGCTCCAATGGTTTGAAACCCACACCCAAGATTGGTTTTTTATGTATATAAGCATGATGCATGATCACAATATCAGTAGAGGTCAAATGATCCATAGCCAGATTAACCAAGACGGCATCAGCCTGTACGACTACTTTCTCAATAATCAAGGCATACTCCCTGTTGCTTAAATCAGCAGCTGTCGACGAATCATGACTTGCCCAAGCGATATCCGAATACCCCTTCAGACGTTCCATCGTAAATCCTAAAACCACCACACTAAGCATCTTGTTCCGCCTTTCTTTCTGTACTAATCACTCTATACGACTTAAAAGAGCACCCAGTTAAGGGTGCTCTCTCTGTTCTATGTAGGTTACTGAATCTATCTTCATCTAACTTAGGCTATTAATTGCCACTTATGACTACAATGCTTCGTACTTCTCACGAATCGCTTTCCATAACTGGGATATACGTGCCTTGGATACACCTAGCATTCCTGCAATCTCTACAAATTCATACCCCGAAGTCCGAAGTTTAAAGATTTGCTTCTCACGTTCGTTCAGCCTCATATTTTCCATAATATCTGTTACAAACTCAAAATTCTCATATGCAAATCCAGCATGACCAAGCGCTAATGCAATATCTGAACTTTCCGATTCATCGCCACCACTCTGATCCGTGCACATGATCTGTACAGCGTTAACCACACTGAGATTTTTCTCAGACATGCACTTGCGGTACATGTCCTTGATTTTATTTTCGATAAGATGATCAACAAACGTCGACATTTTCGCTTTTTCTGCATCATACTTGTCCAGGGAATTAACCAATTTGATCATAATCTCCTGGGTTACATCTTCTTTCTCCATCCCTGCAAATGTTTTCCCTCTAAGCTTGTGACGACACTTCTCCTGAGCTTTATTCAGGAACATGTCTATATCCCCAATCTCAAATAAATCATCAAAACCCATAGCAGTTGTAGCAGACATAATACATTTCCCCCATTAACTTTTAATTATCGTCGGTCGTATACTTTCTTCACAATCTAGTTACTATCCAGCGTGATTTTACTATACACACCCGCTATTGCTCCCTAAATCTCACATACCATATGTAGTCTTGTTACAAACAATTGAAACTAATAAGCCTAATTACATACAAACGATCAAAAAATCCCCCTTTGATCCGCCTCCTCATTCCCATCCTATTACATTCAGAATAACAAATACGAACTAATGTTCGCAACATTTATTTATTTCGTTCGCTTATATGCCTTTTACTGACTATATACGAAGTATACGGTGAAAGGTAAAGCAGCATTTTTTACAAACAAAAAGACCAACACAGAGCACACCACTGGAAAATACCAAAATGGTGGAATGTGTCGGTCTTGGTCTGACATCTATTTCGTCCCAATTACCGAAGATATGGCCTTCAAGTTCTTTAACAAGGTTATAGGCTTCGTCAAGATTATTAATCTATTCAATCGCCATAAGGGTAGTATAAGGAAATATGTAGGATATTGTCAACAACAAAAATTAGTTCCTAAGAACCTGTATAGTATTCAAAATTTAGTTAATAGGACTTAAGGCATGTTTATCTCATCATTTTTCAGCAGCACTTCAACATCCTTGTTCATCTTGAAGACTGTAATCTGTTCTGCAAAATCAGGGCCAAAAAATGTTGTTTCGATGTCTTCGATCTTCAGACCCATGTTGATATAGGAGAAAACGGGGTTGAAATTTTCTCTCATCATATGTGCTAGCTTCATCTTGTATTCGGCGAAAATTTGACTTGAGTGTGATTGCATATGTTCCAGCATGAATGCTTCAGGCTTGGTGAATTTTGCTGTAAACTTTAAGATGATAAAATGATTCATGATAGAGACTCTGGTATCTACCGGCCCGCGTTCAGTAAAATCTTTTCTTATTCTGGATGCCAACTTTGCGAGCTCTCTTTCCAAGTCTTTTATCTCAATGTCCCATCCCTCCTTGCCAATCATCCTGACCCCTTCTACTGCCCCTGAACATATGAATTCAACCTAGTTTAATCAAAACTACTTGTACAAGACAAGTTTCAATGGATGCATTAAATCAAGTCACGTTCATCTTTTCATGAAAAAGGAATAGACCCCAGAACTAGGCTTGGGGTATATCACTTTATTAACTATATTTTATAATTATTCAAATAAATTAGCAGTTGATGCTGAAAAGCTAACATTAGTTAGCGTAAACGCTTAATTTATCATTTCATTGGTAAGCTCTATTTTGAGCAGGCTAAACGCGATCAGGTTCAAAGCGACAGTGGCTCCATAGTCTCTTTCGATCAAATCGAATGCTTCTTCGGTTGCTCCAACCAGATCCTCCTTATCCGAAGTCATCTCGGTAGTCACAATTTCCTCATCATTCAGTGCGAAGGTCAGTCTGTACAGCATCTGTATTCCCCTCCTTAGAAGTCAATTCAATGTTTCGTACATCCGTAAGATCAATGATATGAACCACATAGTCTGTATCTTCCAGCGTGATCGATTTCCCCTCGTTCTTGTGTTTAGTGAAAAGTCGTCGATATTCTTGCTTGACCTCATCCGCTGTTAACGGGATTTCACGTACGACCTTATCCGAATCTTTCTCTTTCTGTTGTAATCTAGGATTATCTTCTATCCAGTTCACCGTTTTTTTCTTCCCACTTCCCTTGAAATAGAAATGAGCAGTCAGTTCAATATTCATCGTACACTACCTCCCGAAATAATTACGTTCTCATACTACTTTCTCTATACGACTTGATCAGCCAAGTGTTAATGCTAGTCTTCATATGGTGATGGATATACACTAATAACTTCATTGTTAAAAGAAAAAAGGACAGCATATGCTGTCCTTCCGTATTAGTATTTCTTAACCGCTATGCGATTGCCGAATGAGTCATATATATATTGAAAGTTGGTTTGAATAGGTGTTGTTCCCATTCTGGCGATGGACTTCGCCACCAATCTTCCCTCGTTATCATACTGATAAATGACATCAACCAAAGGTGGGAGTTGCACGAAGTCCAGACCGTCATATCGATAAATCTCACCAATGGAAATGACCAAGAAGGAATCACCCTTTGCGTAACCCTCTGAAGAAATCGGCATGGTCAGCACAGGTTCTCTAACCAGCTGCTCGGTGTAGTTGTCCGTAACGACTTGTCTAATAACTCTTCCCTGCATGTCAAAAGCAAAATATGTAACCACAACGGTATAATCCACCAAGTCACTGATCGATTCCAACGGGTCCATGACACTCAGGCGTTTTCGTTCCCCCCAAGTCATGCTCACATGGATCTCTCCATCACTAATCATATCGGCACTATGTGTATCAGGATGTGTGTAATGATTGGCCTCGCGCTCAATGTTGGACAATTTCTCACGTTCATCCAGTGTCATGATAACATTATGAGCTCCATCTGTTAGCATATCAGCACTGTGTGTATCAGGATGGTTGTAGATCACCGTTCTGGTACCATTAAGATTAATGGTTCCATTCTCCGGATGGTTTGAAACTCGATCACCACCCACCTTTACATATTCCCCGCTGCTGTATGTATAGGTCGTTGATTCATTCTGATTGCTTGGGTCTTGGCGTACCAGATATAATCTTCCTGCTTCACCTACGGTGGGCAGTTCTGTTTTGAGTCTGACCGAGACCACGTTTCCTACTGACACCGCGTCCAATCTGCCATCAAGTGAGGCATAAGAATCCCTGGCTTGTTTAACTTCACGTTCTACTTTGGCAGCTTTGCTGAATGAAACAATATCCATGTGGTGGTCCCCTCCTACCTCGTAGTCAAGCCAACGACCTCAATATCGAAGTTGGCCACATCTGTACCCAGATTTTTTAACGACAAGTGAAGTGTTGAAGTCCCATCTACGTCCTCATATGGCAAATCGATCATATCATAGATCCCTTCCATAAAATTCCCCGTTGAGTATTGGGCATTGTTGAAATAGAGAACTTCTGGATGTGGACCGGCACTATTCAACACATGGACTTCCACATTTGTCTCTCTGGACGGAATGACTCTGATCGTTTTGATCATGAATCGAGGATGTTCCATGGGAATATCAATCATTGCCTTCGCCCCACCTCCAACATACTCTACTCTTTGGGCAAACGATACCGGCAATAGCACTTTTCTCATCTCCTCCATCAGTTTCCATGTCCTGTTCAAGAGTCTTCCCTCCTTCTAGGAATATGTGTACCCGGATACCGTCGTGGACGAAGATGATTGCCAGAAGTGTTGCCACTTCCGCTGTAAGACCAATTCCCCCACGTTTTCCCTACTAACCCCGCCTGCTGGGTAGGAATCTTGACCTTAATACACCAATCGAGCCCCGCAAAATTTTGTTTTGCTTTTAGTCCTCTTATGGTTTCTCGAATTAAACCTACTCCACTGGATTGGGTCAAAAATTTATGCTTCAGTATCATATTTTTTTCATTAGGAACTCCCACGCTCGTTCGTGGCCCATAAATATACTTATCTGTAACGTATCCAATCAAAAGATCGTTATGGTTGTCCAGTACCCTCCATGTACCCCAGCGATAGATGTCAATTAATTCTGCCGTAGTTGATAACGTTCCTAATGAATAGACCATTTCCTTACCCTCAATGGTTAACGGAACGGCATCCAGATCGTATCCAATGCCATGGAGGACCACTGCCTTACTCTGGGTAAAAATAGAACCGCTCTCGGCGGTCCCTACAACTTTCCCTTGATGTATTGCCATGTCCATTCACCACCTTAATTCATCAGGACAGCAACCGTAGCTCCTGATAAGAAGCTTTGTCCACCAATCGATAGAGAGTATACCTTATATGTTTTGGTGCCCACTTTGATCTCATCTCCATGAGAAACTCCGGCAGAAGGTACCGCATAGATATCAATAAGTTCGCCTCTCGGTCCTTCCACACCATTACACATAATAACCGGAGCAAGATGATAAAGGGACCCCCAGCCTGGATTAACAGGAAGCATGGCAGAGTAAGCATCATATATGTTATTCACCATCTGTTTATCTTTATCGCGCAACGTCCGGATCCCGTTATCTCCGTTGTAGCTGAGGCCTACACTCAAACTCGAGGAATCTGTCTCTGTGGCATACCTGTTCAGAATTCCAAAGTAACCCAGATTGGATATACCGGTAACCGAGTTCACATCCCCCTGCAAATAAATAATAATTCGGTTGGGTTGAACTGAAACTTGGTAATCAATTAATAGATTCGTATCAACGGCACTCGTATGACATAAGAAGTCCTTTTTCACTTCGGCTCTGCCTAAGGGAATACTGCCATCTGTTGCCATCACATCTTCAGCCACACTCACAGTCAATGTGTTTCCCGTTGTTCCCTTCGTGTTCCCAACCTCAAGTCTGAAGAACAGTTTATCTGAACCCGTTGTGCCCACCGATTTCAACACGATCACACTCGCTGTCTCGTAAAAAATGGACCATGGAGATCCCGCAATCGTTTTAAATCCCTGAACAATATTCGCGAATAATTCATTCATCTTCACTTTGCCTGTGAAATTAGCCATCCCTCATCGACACCTCCTATATTTGGAAAAGTAAAGCTCTCTGCCCCCCACCAAGCAGTCGGGCACCATGGAAGAACTTTGGTCTTGAATACACTGGAACTTGGTTCGAATTGTAGTAATAACGTCCATAGTCTGTATTCGGGTAATCCTGATCTACGACATGAAAGACGTAGTACTTGCCATCATTGCCAAGATCGAGGATCGATCCGTCCGGGTGCTGTGCACTGTTTTTAAATACAATGGAGCGCATACCCTTGAATTCACCCCTAGCCCCTTCAGATGGATGATAGACCATGAAAGGTGTAACATAATATCTGGAACCCACACCTGGGGAAGGAATCGACTCTGTTCCAAAATTATAAAGTGCATACTCCGTTCCATTCCGTGAAGTCATAACCACACCCCTCGGTGTATCGTATTGATCTGTTATGTTGTTATCCGAAGCGGATAAAGGCATATGTGGGAAAACGCCATAAAATTTATTGGCAATCGCCGGGTCTTCTTGCTCTAGTGGCTGGCATTTGCCTAGGAATATTCGTACTGGGTACGCTCGTTCCGGGTAATTCAGACTTTCTCCATGGATAAACAGGATATCCTCATTCGTAATTACAGACCACTTATAGTTCACATTGTACTGCACGTTATGACACAAAAATGGCGTTTCCGTCATGAATTTATCCGTGTCCACGGGCGGATTTACGAATAGATCTGGTGATGCCACATTGTTTCCCAGGTTCTTCAGTCCCCAGCGAATGTTGACTCCTCTGGCGTGCGCCCATACACACATGGTAAAACGCATGGATATATTTTTTTTATTGGTAAGCAGCGCATTACCCCAGTTGGCGTAAGTCGTTTCGGCCGTATGTAGGGTATCCCAGTAAGGATCAAGTGCATCTTTCAATGTGTTAACAAGTGTTGAAGTAAATAAGCTTAGCGTACTGGTAAACTCGTGTCTGCGAATCATGGTCATGCCCTACACCTCCTTCTCAATTTCGAAAAGCAGCACCCGCTGCCCGCCGCCGAGGAGTAAGGGGGAGTCAAAGAAATAGGGTTGGCCATTGTAGTAAGCTCCATTGCTTGCATAAAAACCTTGATGTGTTGCGGGATGCTGCTGGTTCATAACATGAAAAACATAATAGCGTTCGTCTCCAAGATCTAGAATAGAACCATCGGGATACATACCTGCATCCCTCAAAACAGCTGTTCGAATACCATAAAACTCTCCACGAACACCTTCTGATTCATGCCATACATAGAAGGGCGAAACAAAGTACCTCCCACCCAAACCCGGAGAAGAGACTTGAGAACTTGTTGAAAAGTGATATAAAGCATTGGCTGTGCCGTTTCTTGATGTTCTCACATAGCCTCGCCCTGTACTAAACTTTAATTCGTCGTCCGACATGTTCAACCCTAGAGGATAATGTCCGAAAACGCCTACAAAATCGTTAGCTACTAAAGGGTCCTCATTTTCGAAAGGTTTCAATTTTCCGAGATACAATCTTACTGGATACGCTACGTCAGTAGCATTCTGTGGTTCACCTAACATGAAAATATAATGCTGTGAGCTGAATAAGCTCCATTTCCAGTATACATTTGGGGCAGTGCTTCTGTCCGAATAGGCCTCATTGATGCAGGTATTTAGTGGTATTTCTGACACAGCGCCTACTTCAGTATAAAGATCAGGTTTCACTACTGAGCCATTGTTTCTATATCCAGTTCTAAGTAAATAACTCCGTGTGTAGTCATTAGTATAATAATTAGTATAAAATCTTGAGATGTTCATACTTATTGTAAAAAATAAACTTGGATCATTCTTATTTTTTGCCGTTATCGTTCCTTGGTTTCCTGTAAATCTACTGGTGCTATTCCAGCTTCTTGGAATCGCATACTCATTCGTTGTATTGTATTCCCATTCCCAGTTGGTATCTCCATATAACTCTTGACTTACAGTTTTATAGAGTTCTGAAATAAATGTGGACGAGTAAGAATAAAACTCGTATCTTCGTAGCGCGCTTAGTAGAATGTTCTCAGCCACTCTAATACCTCCTTAAGTCCCGAATCTTAAACTCATATCACGAAAAATATGTTCCTTAATAACAGTAAACAAGACTGTTTTCACCATGTCGCTTCTCTCATTTATGAGATTCTCTTGATAAGACTGTTCTTTGTCCCCAACTCCATGCTCTGTCTCCACACCACTAGCAGCAGCCTCATGAATTTCAGGTAGCCCTTTCAGTGAAGGCAGAAATTTATGAGCCACATTATCAAACAGAATATTGCTCTCAAAAGCAAAGATCAGAATTTCAATCTCCTCTGTACTGTATGGCTCCGAGTGATTGCCCACTAATTTATCCATAATGGTATGTAGAGCAAATTTCACATCCTGCACGGTCCTCGTCACGTCAAATCACAACCTTTCTAATTTTTACTTGTTTGATGTTACCACTGGCATCGTATTCAAACGCCTTTTGAACGCCCTGACCGTCATAGATCAATGTCTCGGTCTTAACGGTACCATCTGTATTGTAAGTGAACGATGTTTTCTTCAATAGCTGCGGTGTCAATTCTACGGAGAACACTTCTTCTGACTCGATGTCACCATTAGAGAAGTAGTTATACACGACATCGAGCTCAAGTGTACTTCCTTCAAGAAAGACAAGCCTCCTCCGGATGTCCGTGTCATCGAAGGTAGCACCACCTTGAAGTACATAATAATCTGCACCGTTGTTGATTTCGCGCAGTACTTTACCCGTAATGTCACGCTGATACTCAATAGACTTAATCTGTCCGTTACTCTCCGTAACCTCTTGTCGTTCCAGATTTCCATCCGGGCTATAAAAGTGCTCAATAGTGCGGTTAATTCCTCCATCAATCTTCTCGGTATGTACTTTTCCATCTGGATAATAGGTGTATTCGGTTACCGAAGTGGTGTTAATAATAGACCCACGACCAATGACCGTTACCCGCGCTTCCCTGGGCACATCAAAAGTAAACCGTATAAGCGTATCATTATATTCAATGTAATCGTCTCCTGCATCCATGCGTATTCCGTCCAGAAATACCTCTGCGGAATTCGAACCAATCACATATCTGGGCACTTGAAAATCCCTTGTCGTCGACAACCTGCTGTTAGGAGCAGAAGTGAAATGAAATACGGATTGATGCTCCATGGTGCCTCGACTCTCAGCGAGTTCAAGACGACTCTGCATGTTGTCGAGTCTGTCCTTGAGAGCATCATAGACGACTCCGTTTTTATCTTCTCTTGAAACCACAACTTCTTCAGCAGTTGCTTCTAATTGGGCTTCCATCGCTTCGATCGCCGTATGATGTGAAGCAATTGTTGCGGTCTGCTCACCAACGGTTTTTTCCAGATCATCTACACGAACTCCCAATACAGACATGTCATTTTCAATAGAACCCTTTGTTAAGAAATACCTGAAATCCAAAGCTGTAAGTGAAGTTGTTGGAGAAACTCCGACATCGAGTCCACCAATGATCATGGCATCCTTGGGCTCTTTTTGATCTGAACTATAAGAGTACTCCCCATTTTCATGAAGGAAAATATAATATGTTGTGTTTGCCACAATGTCCGGGATGCTGAATGTCTGAGTAAACTGATCTACAATAACCTTATTGATACTGGCTCGTCCTGCATTAATCGTAACTTGAACACTGTTATTTGTATCTAGATACGTGGGGTTGGTAACACTGAGATCCTGAATGGGTTGCTTCGCTACAACTTCAATCGCTTTCTCCAACGTGTCAAATCGATGATCTATGGATGCCTCTGCTCCACGTGCTTCTTTTATTTCCGTCTCAGCGAGGCTCAACCTCTTCTCATGGTCATCCTGGCCCTTAGAAAGAGTATTGACATCTGCTCTTGCCGTCAGAATATCCTGCTGAACATCATCCAGTCGTGAGCTGTTTGAGATAACCTTAGTCTCAACATCGCCTAGTCTCTGCTCATGATCTTTAACAGCATCTCGACTATCGCTTGCAGACTCTTCTACGCGAGTGATTCGGTCACCTAGACTGAGTGCAGACCCTCTGGCTTCTTCCAACTCTGCAAGACAGGAATCAATCTCATCATGCGTACGGACCCCAATATCACTCAATTCCTTATGACTCTTGGCGGATGATCGATGAGACTGGTTAATTCTTACTGACATTTGACCACCTCCATTCATGCCTTACTTGCTCTATACGTAATTAGTCCAATTCGATTAAGTCATATGTATGTCGAATACATCTGTAACGAAAATTTGACCTGAGAAGCATACCTGTCTTGAGACTCTTCCCTTTCCATTCGCAGCCAAAATCGATAGGACGCTCCTGGCAAAATGGTAAATGCGGTGACCGAGTAGCTAAAGGACCCAGGAATGCCATCAACATCAGGCGCAATCTGCACTTTATCCGTACCGCTTGTGAGCGCAAAGGTTACATTTTTAAAGTCTCCTGATATCATGGGGTTTTTAGCAAACATTCGAACTTCTTGTGTAGCGGAACCACCTGCCGTTAAATAGCCTAGAAACCGATCCGTATTGGGATAGAGAAGCACATCGAAATCTTCTCCTGTTTCAGGATTTGACTCTTTGTAATACAGATCTGGTGTAACCTCAAAATACATGAGGTCTCCTCGGTATAGCTTTATAGAATCTATGGCCTGAAACCGATTTCCATCTGGAAGCCTAATCCCAAAATTGCCTTCAAACGGATATGCATAAGGATCCATGTTAAAATGTACAACCGTCTCTTCAGATCGGCATACCCTGGATTCAAGCACAACACCATTCTGATCGATTAGATCAACCACAGTTCCTTTGGTCAGATTGTCTACGGCAATAGATGTTCCTTTGTTAATTCGAATATACTGAACATGCATGGGATGATCTCCTTCACCCTTCAGATAGAGACCTATTTTAGGAGCTCCCACAAGTTCTACAGAACCAATGATGTTCCACATCATACCATCATCCGACCAATACGCCGTGTAATAGTTGTAATCTCGAATCAAACGTATCCACGGGTAGGTCTTTAACAAAGGCGTAGGCAAAGACATATCCAGAAACTCTTCAATCTCCATGTAATTATGTTCGTCTACCAAAACAATAATCCCACCATAACATCCCTCCGTATCGGGATTATAATTGTTTTTCACATCCATGACGAATTGCTTCATATCTGTCAGAGGCTTATAGAACATATACAGTGGATCTGGACCATGATTGAGCACCAGGCTGCCACTACCCGCTTCATAGCGAGTAGTATCGTTAGGGAGTACTTCCCATTTGGAATCCAGGCTGGCGGTTGCGAACGCATCCTCATATATCCTGCCTGACTCTTTTAATCTTGCAACACCCATACTAGTCCTCCTTTCTTTACGTGAATAACCAGATGCGTTTACCGATTACACACATCTTAGGCCGTGCTTTCCATACTTCCAGCAGGCATTTAATAAGCGCTTCAACACACTTGTCTCCCCCACCGCCTTCGCAGTAGGGAATGACATAGACGTCATCACAGATCCAGTTGGTCAGTTCCATCCAATCCAGATTAGCGTATTCGTAACTACGCGTACCCACTTCCTGAAGCGAGGTAAACACCCATTTGAATTCATGTTTGCCTTTGGGCACTGGATGTGAAAATGTATAGTATCCACCCTCCTGGGTGAATGTTTTGATCAACTCATCATCAATGAAAAAATCCAGCTGACAATCAAACGGCTCAGGTACCCATACCCATCTTTCGTAGGCTTTGAAGTCATGCACCCGGAAGGTGGTCAGATATCGTTTTCCTGTCCAGTCACTGATCTGTCCCTTCTGATCTGTTGTAATCTCCACTTTATACTTGCTATAAGGCTTGGGAGCCAGTTCATTCAGTTCGAAGCCACGGAAACCATCTCCGTAATACTTTTCATCCCATAACACTTTTCCGTCCTCACGGGTAATTTTCACGCGCATATTACTGTTATCGCAGCCGCCCATCCAGATCGGTTTGTTATTCCAAACTTCAAAGTGAGTCACCTCAGCCCAGGATGGATCAACTTTAATAATGTCATCAATATTAAGTTTACCTCCCCAGATCATGGCGCCATCTCCAGGACAATCTTGTACAAAACGAACTTGAACTTCATACTTCCGCTTCTCATCTGAGGTATTTTCAACTTCAATTGTAACCAATGTGTCATCTTGATTCGTCACATCTCGGGAATGAAGAAATTTCCCTTCTTCGAAGGTTTCAATAACGATTTTCGTCCCAGAACACGCTCTGCTGTTATTTTTATATAGACGAATAACATCTAGCCAAGCATGACTCCCACCATCTGGTGTTGTAGTGTCTGGTGGATTCGATGGATCCTTGCCTGGGTGAGGGGAATTGCCTTCAGGGAACATGTTTCCACTTGCATCAATACAGTAGTTAGGCCATCTCTCGGAAAAACTACCTTCACTTAATGTAAATCCACCTGCATCAAGACCTGTCGCGTTGGTTGAGGTTTTATCTTTAATAAGTGTGTAAACCACTTTATATTTGTGCCCGGGTATTAATGAGGGAGGGCTGTTAATGAAATCGCTAACTTTTTGACCATTTTCAACGGATACTTTAATAGGATTAAATTTGTTTTTTTCGTCTGTTAAATCAAACCACTGCACATTCACATAAGTTGATCGATCCACCAAGACTGGATTTAGCAGTTTATTTTGATTCACACCATCAGGATCATCCGTGCGAACCACAAGATCTTTGATGGCTGCATAATAGTAATTACCTTCTTTTCCTCTTTCACGCCCATTATAAGTATCAGTAAGACCTATAATTAATGTATATTTTCCAGGTTTCTCAACTGTAATTGGAATAGAAAACTTTTCTGCTTTTTTCCATTTTGTTTCATCAATACTTTTGCTATTATATCCTTTTTGATCTCCAAAATTATCGTTACAATCAAGAATTGTTACCGCTTGACTTGCTTTATCTTTAGGATAATAAGCAACCCTAAGTCGCCCGGCTTGAATTGAATCTTGTAACAGGTAACACAAATATTTAAATTTAATATCAAATGATTCAACACAATAGAATTCAAAAGTTATCTTCTTGGTATCTGAGCCAAATAAACTATATTCAGGACTTTGAGGGTTGTTTCCAGAAACATCCAATGAGTAATAGTCCACTGTACCATTTGATTTGTTAATAGTTTCAGCACGATCATATTGAGCACTCTTATTATTTAGTTCTCTTTTCACAAAGACTCTTCTCTTTGTTACTGGATAGACTGTCAACAATTCAGAGTAATTGAAACTTCCAATCTTAGGGGCAGTAAACGTACGAACAATTGTCGAATTTTGCTTAGTAACACCCAATGCGTACGCTTGACCAGAGGATGAGTAAACTTCACCTCTATTGGTTGCATCAAACTTAGCAGCACGTGGCGAATGCCCTCCATATGATTTTTGCGCGTACTGGATGTTATTCGTTTTTGAATCTCCTGTATAACACTTCACTCCATATGGATCTTTCGTTGTATCGCCTTGCTGATCAGTTCCCGTACCTGGTCCAGTGGAATCTTCCACCCCCCCATCTCCGTTACCTGGTGTATATTTTTTACCGTCACGGTATCTCCATCGGAATTGATGATTCCCCGAAGGTAGAGGATACATACAATTGGTCCCTTCTCTGTCATTCGACTGACTGCCTGTCCATACAGAGACACCATCAATTTGTAGTTCCAATTTTTCTCCCGGATCAAATTGCCCTCCGTATTGCCAACAGATGTAACCAGAATTATCTAAATGAGCTTCAAAATCACATATAAAATCCTGATCATGCCCCTGTGCCCACATAACCCCATCACCGTTTACAATTTTTTTCCACACCCAGTTTCCAGAGAATCTTAATGCTTCATGATACTTGCCTTCCTCATTAAACAATTCTTCAAAAACGTTAAAATCTCTTGTTACCCCTTTGTCTGGATCGTATGACGAGTCCATCGCTGGATAGATACGCATATGCTCTTGAATGCTAAACTTAGCTCCAGGATTTAACTCTGCATTATATCTAATTGTATCACCAGATTTTTCTGTTCTAGCTCCTGCATCTGTTACATCCCATCCACGAGTCACATCAACATACGAGCCTAGATCAGTTACAGTTCGATATGTATTCCCAGTATTGTTCCCGTACGTGAATAATTTTTCTATGTTATCGATGAAAGGCTGCTCAGTGTAATAATCTCGAATATAGAATTGGATAATATTTAAACCTTCCTCTAGCGGAATTCGTATCTGCTCCCCCTGGCTATGCATCGTTGAATAGTATTCAAGCATGCCATTTACAGTCACCTCGAACGATTCCGTAGCTCGTAATTGATGAGAATAACTAAACAAAAACCAACCCTCATCTTGCAAGTTCACTTCGGTTTGAGCAATCATATCCCCTTCTATAGGTTCATCCAGTCTTAATACATTCCCTGATCTTACCCATGGCGGACTGCCCGACATCTGCCACTGATAACTCCCAATCCCTTGACCATGAAGCGATGGTTCCCAATAATCAATCTCGTACGTTGGACATATAACTTCAACTACACCTCTTAAATCTACAGTCGTCTCAGGACCTGCTATAATTTCGTATTCAATCTTGGCTTGATTAGCTGTTGTTTCTGAATATTCCTCATTGATATTCCACTCTACACCGTGTAAAGATTGAGCATGGCTACCATGCCTGCTTTCTCCATGCTGAGTTCTGGATTCAAAAATGTCATCAAAAAACAATTCATAATCTATAGTTGGATATGATTCTTTATCTACTCCCATGAAGTAAGCAAAAGAAACTGTACCGTCACATTCATTATCCAAATCCATTTTCATCGTTTTACTTCGATCTTCATCTGTAATGAACTGAGCTTGAAAATGGGCTTGTGCAATGCTTTTTGAAGACTTTACATACCAATCACTATCACTTCCCTCCCCATCCAGATCAATATCCAAAGGAGCAGGCGGCTTGCGTGTATCCACAATCTCAACGACCTCAACATCCTTGATATAAATGCCATTGTTTTGCCACACTTCAGGTCTCATTTTACGAATTAACCAGTCGAACTTGTACATCTGTCCTGGCTGCAACGTAAATGCAGCTTCTTGCCATCCGCTATTCTCGCTCCATTCGCCCCCAACTTGCTGCCCATTAATATAGAACAGCATGCCATTACCGCGCTTGGCACTAGCCAGGTACTTGAACCTGATCTGTCCATAACGCTTCACACGCCAGTTAAATGTAATTTTGGATGAGTTGCCAATCTCCAGAAGTCCTAGGTCCAGTTTCAAGATCATCTCTGAACCAGATTGTTCATTTCGGCCTACGGAGTGGACAGCTACCCATTCCTGATCCTCCGTTGAGGATACATATCTGAAGAAATCAGGGAATTTATTCGAGAATGGGACGTCTTTTTTCATCGAAAAGAGCGGAATCTCATATACGGTTGCATCAAAATGATTGAAGTAATTCCCACTAAAATGATGGTAGTAGGGTGCCGGACAGATCGGCAATGACACACCATGATGGCTACCGCCAGGCTTCTGGGCGTTTTCAAGAATTTTGTAAATACAGTCTTTCACCATTTGCAGAACTCTCTGATATTGTGTTTTATCTGGAGGCTGCTGCTGTTCTACCCACCATTCAATCCTGCGGTACATATTCCACAGTGCTTCACGGCATCGCACACTTGCATACCAAGACTTATCCTTCAGATATTGCTCAATGATCTGATCAATACTGTTCTCCAGTGCATCCAATTGAACCGTCTGCCATCGTCCGATCTGACCGTACCCTGGATCACCCAGAATAGGATTATTTTCTTCGCCGTGCCGGTCCGTTTCACTCCTCGGTGCATTGGGACTCTGCGGTAAATACGCAGGGTTATTGGGGTTGCTGTAACTCTCGTCCGCAATCTTCGCTCTCATATTCGCGAACAATACACCTTTCTGTGATTTGGAGAACAAACCAAATGTATGACCCATACCAATCACCTCCCATTCTCTCTATACGACAAAAAGAGCACCGAGTTAATCGGTGCCCGTCAGATCATATTGCAATTTCGAATCTGTGTAGATCTGGATCTTATTTTGCATTACTGTTACGGACAATGTATACCATTTATCCTTCTCCCACTTGAAAGGTTGCATCGGGGAACCCACTGCAGTTGGATTGCCAGCAACGATTTTATATAGCTGCATCGGCGTTCTCATATCCAGACTGTTATCACTGTCTCCTCCGTGAACCATAAACATCCAATAATTATGTTCATCGAAGTATTTGAAAATAATTCCTGCGCCATCGCCATCCGTACTTGTATCTACCTTGAAATCAATGGAGAATTTATACGTCTCAGCCAGGAAATTATTACGATACCATCCACTGATGTCCTTCGTATCTTCCTTGGAATAAAACTTTCCAAGCAATTGATCCCGATCCCAATCGCCTTGACCGAATTTAGTCCAATCATCGGACTGAGACAACTCCAACGCATCCATATCCTTGGAATACGGATAGTACACATTAAACGGATCATTCGGATCGTAGTCCTCCGGCACGCCCAACCCGCCTTCCCAGTCTTCAGGATCTATTCCTCGATCCAGCAGATCTTCCGAATAATCGAAGATAAGCCCCTGCGCCATGGTGTCCATCATTGGAATGTAAGCCTCAGCGGATTCCCGTTCAGCCACCGGGTGATCCGTCAGTGTGAAGCTCTCACGTGGTTCCATCTTGGCTTCGTGATACAGTTCCATAAGATGAGCTGTTCTCTCGGGAAGGAACGCGTGCAACTGTTCTAGATACTCTGCTCTTTTCTCAGGTCTTTCAGCGAAAATAAAACCTGTGATGACTTGAGAACAGCGTTCTTCAAATGAAGCCATGAGAGAATCAGGATTTTCAATCTCAGACAATCTGGCGTTCGCTGTTCCAGTCGGTAATTCTCTTTCTATGCCGGATTCACGTTCCTCAGTTATCCCTTTAAAATCACTTTCACTAAGATAACCCGGGTCTATTAACTTGCTGCCAAAACTCTCCCCGTCATTAACAACGTAGCTTGTGTACGGAAGACTACTTCCGTAACTTAACTCGTCACCTGAGAATGCAAACCTCTGGAGTGTGGTCCCGTATATCCCATCAAAATGCTCACCGGCTCGCTCACCCCCAACGCCACTTTCCATTTCATGTGAATGACCATATCGATCCATTTTCCCCGCTGCGAATTGCTCCCAATCCAGAGTCGTGCTTCTTAACAAGTTCATTCCAGAATCCAATTGGTGGTTATACGCGTCATAAGAACTTCTGGAGCTCATGAAAGAGTTATCCTCAATATGAACGTCTCTCGTTTTAAGGTAAGAATATTCGCTTTGGATCAGGTCTATCTGTTTATATTGGAAGCCAACAAGTTCCATGTCCAAAATAGATTCATTAAATTCCTTGTTTCCGTAGAACATGTCCTGATCCAACAATCCATTTCGCAGCTTCACTACATCATTGATCGTCTCATGAGTATGAGCCCATCTCTCAGCTTTTCCTCCAAAAAGGTTTTCATGCAAGAATGCTGATCGATCCTTTTTATTTAACTCAAGCGTTTGGATCAAATCAGCTTCTTTACCGTTTTTAAGCGCATGAATTTGCTCATCCATAGTGGAATCTTTGGCATTTTTCAGACCGTACATGTTCTCTTCCAAATATCCATGTTGCGGTTTGTCGGCGAGCAGATTCTCTTCCATATTGCCGTACTGGGGTTTGTCCGCTGAGAGTACAATCTCTGTTGTTCCATACTTCAAGTTTGTTCCACCAACAATCTCAACTGGAACATCACCGTATTTCAGATTTGTTCCGCCAACAATCTCTACAGGTATATCTCCATAACTGAGCCCCGTCCCACCCACGGATTCCACTGGAACATCAGCATATTTCAGATTAGTACCGCCTAGTGGTAGCGTGAGGTCCATGTAACCATATTGCGGTTTATCCGCTAACAGTTGTTCTTCAAGATTAGCAATTTTTTCAATCGTGCTATCCGTTGTCTCATGAAGGTAAGCATCGTGAGTATGCTTGTAGGCAAGGATCACATCACGATCCAATGCCGAATTCTTTGTACTCTTTATCGAATCATAGATCAGTTCGACCAAGTCGGTATCTCTGAACCCTTTACCACCATACCAACCCTCACCATGCAATTCACTCAAGCGTAACTTGACAACTTCACTCTCCATCTCATGGACGGATGCCTCTTTCAAAATTCTTGTAGAATGGTTTTCTTCAAGCATAAGAGACAATCTGTTCATGTTATCCGAAAGGATTTCAACGTTGAATTGCCCTTTGCGCATGATTGAATGAGCCGTCTTCATATCGTCAAGATTTGCAAATTTCATTACAGTATTGGCTAGAGATATCTCATCTTGAACCGATCCATATCCATCTACCCTAATCGCTTCAGAAGCATTATTGATCAAAGTGGATTCCCAAGCTTGCCGCATACCTGCGTTAAACTCAATATCCATCGCACTTCCTCTTGCCCACGATGAACCAAGAGTATATCCAATCTCAGCTACTCCATTTCGATATTTCGCGCTGCTTATGGAATACTCGTCGTTAAGCAATGCTGATCTCCATTCCATCGCCGCCAGTGAGTAATCGATATCAGTAGCCGCCTGACGTGGGTCAATCATGCCAATCGAATAGCTCTCATTGAAATACAACTGTCTAATATTGGCTGTGCCTATAGAGTACTCCCCACTGATTAAACCTTCTCTTGTTGGATTAGTAGAAATAGGTTGTTGATCATACACGTATCCCTCACGAGTCTTTGACGTTCCAATAGCATATTCGCTATTGAGAAGCATCTGGCGCAAGTTCGTACCACCCATGGTGTATTCATCATCAATCATTCCATAGCGTTCGCGGGATACTCCGCCCATATTGAATTCGGTATGAATCACACTCTCGCGGTTCATGTTGGAACTTACGATATGATGGTCAAGAGCCATTCCATTCCGTTTGTCTTTCTCGCCTATCCCATGCTCATCAAAGGCTTGTCCTCTGCGTTCAACTTGACTTCCTTCATACGCTGGGTCATCCGGGAATAGTGCCCCTCCAGGATTCAGGTAACCTAATGAATCTTCAAACTCAATAATCGCCGGTCTTGCATTAAAATCTGCGCCGTAAATAACTTCCGTAATTTCGCCATGCTGATCTTCCTTTATTTTCACTCCCTCGAAAATATCTGTCTCTAGAGTAGAATTACGTCTGTTCAGTTCAGCCGATCTAGATTCATCTTCAAGTACTGCCATGCTCAACTCTCTGGATGCTTCTGCAAGTTCTGTCCCTATATCACCTGGCTGAGATTCCTTCGCACCTTCGAAATTAAAGGAAATGATGCCTGATCTGGTTGCTTCTTTGTCAGCTGTTAAGATCCCACAATTAACTAACGCATCTATCCGCTCTCTAACCCCAGCCAAAAACGGTTCATCAAAATAAACCGAAGCGTCTGCATTATTCACAGCTTCCATCATCATCTCCAGAATGACAGCCGGGCTGTTCTCCAAGATCTCCCCAACAATAAATTCCTCATCCAGATACCCTGGGTATGCTTTATTCCCCAACCATCCTCCACCAACCAATTTATCCAAGAGCTCATCCCGAATCATGGTTGGTCGACTACGATCTCGAATGGATTGCCGGAGCGTTTCCAGATGTAGCTTTTTACGTTCTCTATGTAACAAAAGAGGTTTCTCAGTCAGATGTATATGCTTCTGTTCGTCGTTCTTTCCATATGAATTTAGCTTTTCGAGCATGGTAGAACGTAATAATTCTTTGTCAGCCAATTGATCCTCCGACTCAGGTAACCACAAATCATGAGCTATTGCTCTATCTGCCGTTATTGAACCAGCCGCATAGCTTTCAAAGGCAGTTTCTCTTGCTGCACCTTCCTCGCTGTTCGGGATGTACAGATTCCTTTTTTCTGTTTTTGCAGTATGGAAGTTATTCTCAATATAGCTGTCTAACTTGCTTTCTCTTTCACCGAGTGATTGCTTGTTGAGTATTTCAAGAGCCTCTGCTGTCACTCGTTTGCTTAGCCAGCTTTCCCTTTCCACATACCCCGAAACCTTACTGATCCTTCTGCTCTCCTGCAAATCTCTAAAAACAAAACCGTGCTCCCTACTTTCACGATAACCCTGCTCTGCATGACGGTCTACCTCACTATGAACCACATAAATCCGTCGCGCCTTAGGACGCTCATGCTCAATATACATTTTCTCCAAATAAACTCTTTGTCCCGTAGTCAGATCACCTATGACGTTCATATCTTCTGCTTGATCCCGAACAGCCCAAGGAAACTGCCTTTCCACATCCGTAATAGTTCCTATATCTCTGGATGCCAAAATGATACCGGATGCTGTAGTTGCCGGATGTTTGTCTATTATTCTGTGAGCTTGGAGCGGATGCCATAGGGTATTACTAGCACGAAAGACTAACGCATTACGATGTTGGTCACGGCTGCTTTGAATTAGATCATCATGAAAGTACAGTTGCTCGTTGACTTCTCGCGTACTTCTCATATCGGTATGCAGAACTGTGGGGTACTGACGATCCTTCAGTTTGGCAAGTACATTCTCATGAGTAGTCAATTCATTCTCAATAACCCGCCTAGCCTGATTCAGTCGTGAAAGAAACATCTTCTCTTCAATGTCTCTGACTGCTTGAACAATTCTGCCAGTAGTCATTCCAGTAAAGGTTGTTTCTCGCATAGCTGTCCCTAGTGTTTGCATGAGTGTCAATTGGGATGTGTTAGAGATTCTTTGAGCTAAAGGCAATGTCCGATCAAAATGCATATACTTTATTTCCTGAAAGCGACGAATATAAGCAGTCGACATATCCGATAGAATGGATAACTGCTGATGATCATCTACCCTTTTCCCCATCATGGCAGCTTGTTCGGCAAATGTTTCTTTATGACCATCTCGTAAACCTAGCAGATCCCGATATAGAAATTCCACATCTTGTTTGCTTACCTTCCTGGATTGAAGACTGCTCTCCAGTTCTGTACTTCTGAAGTGGTCCTGAATGGCTTCTAGCAAAAAATCATTTTGTGTCCGGCGTCCAATGATTTTCTCCACTTTCTCGAAAACCTCTGCCACATCCATATCCGGTTTGTCGTTTCGAACAGCGTGTATCCATTGCTTAATTTCCAGTTCAGAGCTGCTATCTTGCTCTGCACTATCTGCATAATCCGCAATCATCCCAAATTCACTAACCCTGAAACTGATTTTTCCTGGCTCCAACTTATCCAGATTCTTCACAAAATTACGAGTTAGACCCAAATTACGGACAATCTTTAACTCTTTATCGTTATCTACGCGCCAGCCCTCTGACATATTTTCATGAATGAATGAATCCTTTAATCCTTCGGGCCTGTGGCCTTCGTCTTGATGATCCATTTCCAAAGCTTCAATTAACGCAGATCGCTCCATTTCGAACGAAAATTCCATGACATCGCCTTGCTTGGTAGCTGAGCTCGATCCTTCCATGGAACTTTGCAAAAGTCCTTCTTTATCCTGTTTAGCATCACTTAGGACAATAAATCGTTCTTCTCCTTCCAGATCCTTGCGAATCGCTTCCACAAGTTGATGATTAAATCCATGTGAGATGGATCTTGCCATGTAGAAATCAAGCATCAGGACACTTGGATACCGGCTGTAAGGCATATATATAAATCGATAATCCTCAGGCCTGCTTCCTGTAGTTCCGACTGTAAACAGGTAACCGTACTGAGTTGTCGTGTAATCTATAACGGTGAAATCAAACTTGTTGATTACTTGATTCACGTCACTGCCCCCTTCCAACTAAAAAAAGGGAACCCCTGAGTGGAGTCTCAGAAAGTTCCCTCTCACTGAATCTATACGACTCAGCTTTGATTCAGTTTAACTTACGCCGTATAACGGACTTCCTTCAGAATAGCCACACCCATGCGTTGGTTAGCAGACAGATTCATGAAATTCTGTGCTGTATCGGTATCGAAGTAACGATACACCTCTTGGTCCCAAGACTTGCCTTCCACATCAATAATTAACTCATCCAGATGAAGGATATTATGCTTCGTAACCGCGATGCAGTTATCAAATTGACCACGGTAGCCCTCATAAGGATGAACCACGTAGATCGGAGACAAGTGATATTTAGACGTCCATTTGGATGCCTGGAAGCCCTGTGGCTCCAGTTCCAAACCGGTATCACCCAATTCAGGATCTTGATAAGCTTTACCTTTCGGTGGAGCTTGCGTGATAAAGGAAGGATAGTGCTGCTGGAATTCAATACCTGATTTGGTTTTCAACATCTGAAGTGTGTTGTTACCTGCTGAGGTATATTGACCGTAGTAATACGTTCCTGTTGTGGCAATCTGAGCGATATCCGGTTCTTCAATTACCGCTCCTGCTGTCAGCATTACGTTTCCGTCTACATCATTCAGGTTGTATTTGAACGGTTTCAATGCACCTGCATACAGGAAGGATTTTTTGTAATCAAGGAAGTTTACTGCTGGGTCAGCAACGAGAACCATCGCCAAACGATTGTTCATGACATTCACATACATGTATACAGGTTTTTCTTTATTTCGATCCGTTGGTGTATAGTTTTCTAGTGCCCATTGGTAGAGTACCGGATGTCCTGTCAACTTGAATGTTGGACGAGTAGTTACTGGTAGTGTAGTTGGTTCGCTACCTTCGAATCCTTCAAGCAACTGCACAGTCAACGTACTGTGCTCCTCATAGGCTGGAACTGGTGCAACAACACGTGGTACCAGAGCATGATTGATAAAACTTACATAGAAATGCTTAGTAATCGGTGTTGCTTGTGTTCCAATGGTCATGGTTCCACGAAGAATCAGTTCCTGAATTCGGTCGCTACTGTCCTTTTCCTCGTAGAATACTTCCCACAGATTTTGTTCCTGAGACTCGCCTGCAGTGGATTCAAATGGGAAACTCTTAAACCCTGTTACTTCCTCTTTCAGTTTTGTCAACACGTCCTGTGAAGTGGTGATTGTTTCTACATATTTAAAATTTGCCATTATGTAATCCTCCTTATTTTATCTCTTTCAAAAATGCAATCGTAATTACATCTGGGGATGGGGAATGTTTGAATAGATTCAACGGACTCTTGATACTGAAAAACTTGTAAACTTCTGTCCACGTACCCAACGCAGGTTTGGAAGGATCTTTCAGAATTTCTGTATCTACGATTAATTCATCGCGATTGACCAGGTTATGGTCGTATATCGCAACTACACCGTCCATATAACCCCGATATCCTTCTGCCTGATGAACAAGGTAGATTGGACTCGCATGATACTTTCCTGTCCAGAGAGATTTCTGGAAGCCATCCGCATCTACAATCAATTTAGCAAGGCCCGGGGGAAGTTTACCCACAGAAGGATAGTTCGGAAGATGCGAAATAAATGCCGGGTAATAGCGCTGGAACAAGACATTACTGCGTGTCTTCAACATGGACATGGAGTCCATGCCATTTGAAGTGTACTCACCATATTTGGCATAGAGATCCGGATTAAGATCCGTGAGAATATCATTTTTCGTATAACCTGTCATATCTGTTCGCAGATCACCCATACCTACAGTGACACCGAAGTTACCTCCATGGTCATAATCATTGAACGGAACAATCTTGCCTATGTATCCAAAACTACGGTAATAGCTATGAATATTCGGTGAAGGATCACCTTCCAAAACAAGAACTACTCGATCATTATTTACCGATAAAGTGTAAGCTACCAGGTAATCCGGTCTGCGTTTTTTGTTAGGCAACCATGAGGTTGTAGAATGTCTGCCGTGGAAAAAGCGAGCAGCCGGGCTTACGATCTCTGTCTTGCCGTCATAATCCAGCTTCCACTTCGTGGACGGTGGGATGAAAGGTTTAATGGCTAAAGAATCATTCCATGTCAAATACATATAATGTGCCTTCAATTGGTCAATGACTGTAGGTGCCTTCCCAATCGTTATGGTTTCAGGATCACAGATCCCATCATACGTTTCGCGCTGGCTTCCTTGAGCAACTTTTCCCTCGAAGCCTTCTCCATAGTAGATGTTAATGTAGTTCCAGTCATGAGCTGGCTGCTCAAGCATGACATAATAATCACGAACTTGAATTCCTGTGGGAACTGTAGGCGTTGCTTTCACTACTGTCTGAGCTGTTACATTGTTCAGTACATCCGCTGTATAAAATAGTTCATCAAACTTGTAAAGTTGCTTTACAGGTTCATAAAAAGTATCAACAATGTTTGCCCATATCCAGTAGGGACTGTATCCATAGTCATTGACTTTTCTAGAAAAATTATATTGATATTTTCCCTTGGGGGCTAATTTGATCGCATATGCCCAATCCGTCGGCATTTCTGTGACTATTTCAAACTGATTCCATTCATTTGACGATTTAGTCGATCCATCGAGATTTCCAATTACCTGATTTACCAAGTATGCTCTATACCCGTCAGGAACTGAATCATCCACAACAACAGTCACCAAACAACCAGGAATATCTACGTACTTTGTTTCATTGGTTTGACCATCTTGGTAAGTGAATTGAACTACCTGAATTTTACGTCCTGTTCTATAGTTACCGTAAGTAATTCCTATGTTTGCTCTGCCCGGTTGGGCCATGCCTTCAATGGTGTCATCGAAATAGGTTTGCCTTACTTCCCAAAGACAGCCATTAGCATCCAAGGCAGAATCGCCCGAATGACTTTTTGCCTCGGTCCAATCCGGAATTTTGTAAACTTCGTACTGATTCCCGTCAGAATGGGCGTACATCCCAATAATACCCTTGTTATAGCTTTTGCTGTAGGTTACCCATTCAGCTCCATCAGATTCATAGACCTTCTCCCAGCGATTGGCGTCAATTCCGCCCTCTACTCTAGGAATATCAGCACCTACAATTTCATCGGCCAGCGTGTTGATTAATTTTTGTGCTTCCGACTCTCCGTCAATATAAGCGGCAAAGTTCGTCTGCGGTTTTTGTAGTGCCATCGTCACCCTCCTTATCTCAAAAATTTGATGTTGTACCAGACCGACTTGGCTTCAGCCACCGCGTTAAAAAAGTCAAACGTGATGGTCGTTCCCGCTGGAATGGGGTAGACAATCCCGAAACTATTCCCCATGGAAACCGACTCGGGAAGTTCCTTCGCATAAATGGTGCGGCACACCTTTTCCGTCCCGATCGTCAGTTCCCAGTAATCGCCGACACAGTAGTGGCTCGCAGCAAACGCAATGCTCAGAAACTCCGTGTCATACGCCAAGGTGAATGTATCCGACTTGGTGGTCTTCGCCGCCGGAATGTCCAACATCTGTCCCCGAATGAACGGGATCGTCTTTTTACTGAAGTGTGGGTACGGCAGCTCGCGCACTTTGTCGATGACGCCACCCGCGATGTAAGATACATTAAATGCCATGGAACCACCTCCTACATGTTATATACGACTTACGCTCGTTCCAGTTAAGCGTCCTTCGTCATCATAATTTAGAGCAATATTGTAAGTGAACATCGACTCTCCAGATGCATCATATGTACGGGCCGTCACCTGCGTTAGCCTAAAATACTTATAATAATCATAATCCGGGTGAGAGTAGCCCACCCCGGAAGGAAAGTCTTCCTCATCCTCTGAGCCAAACTTCATCCAGATCGAAACCTTCCATGCCGATTCATACAAGAGGTCTGCTCCAGTCACCCGGTCAGGGTCCTGCATGTGCTCCCGATATAATGTAACGGAGGGCTCACCTTCGAGAGGAGAAATATTCGAATTGGAGATACTGCTATATTTGCGAAGTTCCCGGTGGATGAGATCCAGCACGGGAAAAACAATATTTTCATTTACAATGCCGGCCATTACACCATCACGCCCTTTCTTGCCCACATCATATCAATAACCTGTAACATGCCCCGGTCGACCGAATAACTGGTTTTAATACTTTTAATCGTATATACAGCTCGTGTGGTGGTCGTTTTATCCGTCACAACGACATTGTCGAGCAGATCAAGCGCAGGGTTGGCAGGTATGGATACCTGTAGCGTACGACACATGCGTTTCATGTCAAAAAAAGCTCGTTCTGCCACCTGTCTTTTGGCTTCAACCGTCTTCGCCCAAGGAACGGCCAGCACCATGGTTCGGATCTCTCCTTTGAGTTCAAGCAAAATCTCTTTGTCTACAAAACTGCTCTGACTGCTATTTGAGTCGATAACAACGATGTGACTTCTTCCTCTGGACCAATCCGTAGATTTGGTAATGGAGATCAGATTGTCATTCTCGGAAAACTCTGCTGCGACCGGTTTGTCATAATTCAGGCGCTCCAATCGGTATGTACCATAACGGTCACAGTAGCTTCGATACGGAAGCTCCGATATAACCTCCTGAACGGCTTCCGTAACTTTGCCTGACCATTGCTCAAACGTCCTGCCATACTCCTCAATAAATGGATTAAGCCATCCGTTCGGTGTCAGCACTGTACTTGCGTCCTTAACTTCAAACTCACCTTCCTGACCCGGTACGGGAACAATGACCCTGCCCGTCTTTTGATTCACCTCAATCAGATAGGTCTCGTCAATCACATAGTCAGGATAAGAGCGATCCTCACTGGTTGCCCTCCAACCGACCATACCTGCATGTTTAACCAGATCCAGTACAACGGTTGATTTGACCCAAGCCGGCTTTTCGAATTCTACAGGCTGAGCGGGTGTTGGTGTAACTGTCGGAGTGGAGGTTGCTGTAATGGTCCAGCTTGCCGGGTCTGCGAGCATCTCCTGATAATAGGTCCATACCTTGTCCACCCAATTCTCCCGATCCTGACTCCAGGTCATGGGGGCAATGTCTCCACCATTATGGAAATAAAGTACATCTGCCTTGGAAGTCACTTTTTTCCCTCTCGAAGCCAGTGCCTTGGACATCCGTTCTGCTCCGCGCTTCATTTGCTCCTGAATACCTCCGTATTTCTCAGTACACGGTCCCTCACTAGGACAGCCGTATCCAAGAATAAAGCTGCCGTTCTCATCTTTACCCTTACCTTGTGTTCCGAGAACGGTCTCATGCCTGCATATCGCAAGCAAAAACTTATGATCAGGTACACCATACGCTGCAGCTTGAGCCTGTGCGGCCTGAATGATAGATGATGTCCGATCCGTGCCAACTGCTGCAGGCGGCACCGGATCTGGCACATTATCTATCTCATCCACTTCCGGATAGGCTTTTTTCTCGGAAATGACTTTCTCGATAATACGCTTGTACATATCTCGAGCCGTGATCTCCAACGTGGAGCCTTCGCCATTGATGTCCACCTTATCAATCAGTCCCGTAAATACCCGCATCATGTGCTGACCATATCCCATATATATGCGTATCGGTGTGTTTTCACTCAGAACCCCGATATGGAATCCGTTTGCGAAATACGACCATGGAGACGGTACGCCCCCAAGCTCAGGAAAATGAGCAGGATTATAATCGGGGGAGAAGAATCCTCTCGGATTAGAGATCGTCAGCCGTGCTTCCCGGGCTTCAGAATCAAACTGATCATCGATTTCGGCACTAATGATATTGGGAAGAACCTGTGTGTCCATATAAACAAAAGACCCGACCTGAATAACATCCGTCTCGACCCTTTTATTATTGATAAAATCTGTGTAGCTGTTCGTTTGATAATATCCTTTAGATGGATCGAGCCCTTCTTCACTCTTTTGATTCTTCAACGGAGCAGGCAACAACTCTTGAATGCGAATATAATCAATGGCGAATTTTTTATACTTCTTACTTGAAGCAGGAACAGACCCGGTTGGGACAGTGGAGTTTTGTTTGCCCCCATACGTCACCTTAATCTTGATACTCTTGGCTTTTGCAGGGATCACAATATTATTCAATTCCGTCAGTTTGGTCAGATCATATGCCCCGTTGAATTTATTGACATAGGCATATGTTTTACCATCAATCACCACGACGAAAGAATCCCCTTCCGCTTCACTGAAATTAGTCCCCATTCCAATACTAAGCAACCCTTGTGTGGGCATACTCAGTTTCGTCACGTTAATTTCGAATTCAGCTACGGCAGCTTTGCCTTCAAACGTATACAGCAACTTGCCTCCTGAATCAAACATAGTCCAGCCCGATTCAATCTTGGCATAATCCGAAAATTTCAATCCGGTTGTATAAACGTCTTTCTCATGCCAGTTTCGCTTGTCGAACTTCTCATTCAGTTTAATCTCTCCGGGATATCCCTCGACCTGAACCGGCTTTACATCAGTAAATGTTGTTGTGGCATTTCCGTGCATTTTACGCTTTCCGCTCAGATATAATCGGGGATCGACTGCCTTACCTCCCTCTCCAGTCTTAGACGTTGGACTAACCCCTTCCCAAATTTCAAAATGTAGATGTCTTCCTCTGCCAGCGGCACGTTCAGCAGCTGAAACCTTGTGACCATTGGTGTACACTCCCCCTGTGTTACCTAGAGTACCAATCACTGCTCCCTGAGCCACTTGATCATCCACCGAACAGAGAATGTCTTTCAGATGAAAGTACTTGGTGAGTAAACCACTGGCATGCCTGATCGTTACGGCATTCCCCGCACCCTTTGTTTTATTGCGAGCTGTATGTACGACCTTACCAGCCCAAGCAGCCAAAATCGGGGTTCCGATCTCATCCCACAAATCGATGCCTCTATGGCTTCGAGACCCCCCATCTCTGGCTGAACCAAATTTATCTGTAACTGTAATGCTATCAATCGTTTTACCCTTGACAGGAAAAAAAATCTCCTGAGCATTCGCATGAGTCGAACCATTATATGTACCATTGCTCGACTCATCCACCCAAACGGATTCTGTACTGATGATGGGTACCTGCTCGGTTACGATATGCCTGAACTCTTCTGTCCGTCCCGGGATAAAGGCCAGCCGATCTACTTCGACACGGATATTGGGAAGCGCTCCTTCCCCCAGCTTCAGACGCTGGGACAGCACATTCATAACCTCATCCGAAATTGGAATCATATTGTAATCTCCCCCTTACTTGAATCGCTCGATGGTCCATTTCATGAATCGGTCCAGGAAAGCTGCGGCTTCAGCCCGTGTCATAGCGGAATTTCCAAGGAACCATATCTCTTCTTCGTCTGTGCCATTTACAGGTCTCCCCATTTCCGTAACTACTGCCGCACCATCCATCTTTTTCTTGATAGGAATGCCATTAATGAGTGGATCATTGTTCGCAAATGTTTCGTCCTCCATTTCTGAGACGGCTATTTTCCAAAAGGCATCCTTGGACTGTTCTACCCGCTCACCTTTGGTTTGATAATAAATGGCTGAATCTTTGCCAACGTCTGCAAACCTCTCGCTCACATCTTTGAGATAATAGAACGTCACTTCGTCGCCTTCTGAAAAAGGTTGATTAAATACAACCGTGTGGTTGTCAATTTCCGAATAAGCGGGGGTTTCTGGGACGTTATCTTTTTTTTCGTCTTTAAATTTCACTGTGACTTTAAGTTTCTTTTTACCTGCCGGATAATTGCCGTTAAGTCTAAAGACCCGTTGACCTTGAAATGCCGTAATAGGCTGATTAATCTCCGTCGTTGGTGCTTTCATGTCCGTAAATCTGGCATAGAACACCTTGCGCAACTTGTTAATCAGATGAAAGGCTTCTCCCCGCTGTATAATGGCATTAGGAAAAAAACAATTGTTGTAGGCTGGTTTGAGGGTTGTTGCTTTGATATTTTCACTCATGAACTTGTTATTCTTCGTCCAATAATTGAACTTGCAGGTGACACCGTTCAGATTAAAAGGAAGAAACACCGAGCCCCCAGGGCTGACACAATATACATCCGTTCGGTAACCAATCGCCTTGGTTGCAATTTTGGTTACCGCCTCTGCGTCTCCCATGGTGTCTGCCCATACCTCGGAAGGAATACTGAGTCTGCGAAGCGGTTGGCCTGCTGCATATAAATATTCCTGATGATTACGACTGAATGGATCGTAGAAATAGGTCGTCGCTGCGCTAAGTACAGCTCTGGGCAGATCTCCAGTCCAGGACACCGGTGGCCTTTTCCAAGCACTGTCCAGCAACGGTTCACCATAACTACAGAAGGACACCACCTGTCCTGCTTTTACACCGGTATACAACTCCACATCGGTTAATCCCTTACTATTGGTTTCAGCCGTTTGGTAGATGGTTTGAACACCGTCAATAAACACATACAGTGGATTGTCATCTGTTGGTTTAATCAGCACAGGCAGACTGAATGAGGTTTGCCCCGCTTGCCCCTTGATTTCTTCATATACAAAAGGTTTGCCTTCCTCAAACTTGTTATAGTTGATCCCGGCAACAAAGACTTCACCATCTTCCAAAACCATATTCGTGGCTTCCATAACATCGTTATAGAACCAGTCCCCTTCGTTTACATCAACCCATTTTCGTATGATAAACACCTCCTATATTTAGAATAGACAGAAAAGAGAGTAGGTCACCCTACTCTCGAATTGTTCGTTCCAGCAAACGCTTGGTACGCATCAGAAAAGTAACAAACTCTGCTCTGGTTATGAAGTTTTCCGGTCTGAAATATAGAATGGGTGTGCCATCCAATTGGGTTACAACCGTCAGTCCCAAATCAGCCAAGCGTTCAATGGAATCTCTTGCCCAGTGGTCCTTGCCTTCTGTCGTCTGTAAATCCTGAAACTGTATCGCACTTTTTCGATCATATCCATCTTTTTTGATCAGGGTCATGGTCAATTCGACCTTGTACCCCTTCTGATCCTTATCCATCGTATCCTGATGGTAGAAAATTGGGTCAACTTTGATGGACTCTACAACACCAACATAGATATTGCCCTTCTCATCATAAAATTTGTGTGTCCAGCCTACGTACATGACGTAGTCGTGATAGGATTGCTTATCTTTAAACAGGATGTTAATGATCGCCTTGTACGAAGACACACCCATCTGATGAAAATGTGAGGGAGCATTAATCATTTTAATTTCCCTTACTTGCGGATTGGGCGAAGGTGAAGAGTACGGATCAATAATTCTTCCGTTTACTGGCTCGAACTTCATGCCTGTATCTACATATAGCTTTCTTTTATACCGGTCATTAACTAAGCCAAACGGATTTTGTTGAGTCATATCAGAGTTCCTCCTTATCTACTATATCTAGGGATATGATTCGTTCCCATTCCCGCACCAACATTGCTGGCCATATAGTTCACCATACCCGGGTTGTTCTGCCGCAGTGTCTTGTCCAACGTAGATGTCAGTCTCTCCACATCTTTTGTGCTGCCTGTCATATTGTCGATGTTCACATGAACCGTGACATCACCCGAACCAACCATCACACTTTTATGTGTATTGTTCGTAGTCATGTAATCAAAGTAATCCATGACTTTTAGACCTGCTGGAATGTTGAAAGTGGATATCGGTTTATCCATTTTTTTACTAATTTCAGCCAAATTTTTGGCTTGTTCTACACCCAATGACTGAATCTGTTTAAAAATATCCATATATTCATTGGACCCTGGTTTAAATACACCGCTACTCAGTAGATTCTTCCACTCTTGCTTGATCGAACTTATCTGTGAGTTCATTTCGGATGCACGGGATTTGTTCAATGCAATTAATTCGGGTGCATCTTCCTTACCCCCATTAGCTGCAAGGAGATCATACATTCGTTTATCATAATCCAACTCCGTCAATTCAAACTGATCATTCATCTTGCGTCTAAGCTCATCAATTTGGCTGTTTTTGACACCATTCAGTTCAAGCTCTGACTGGGCCTTTTGCTGTTTCTTCTCATTAATCTCCAGGCCCAGTTCATCTTTATCCTTACCTTCAGCCATCTTGTCGTACGTCTTCTGTAAACTTGCAATGGCCTTATCGAAGAACTTGATATTCTCTTGCAAATATTTCTCCATTAGCGCACGCATCTGACCCGAATCTTCGCGAACACCACTAATCAACAGACGGGATCGAGTGACTTGGTAATTGGTTTCGTTATCACTTGTCGATTTGTTAAGCTGCCGATTAATCTTGGCGATCATTTCATCAATACCATTGCTTTGCGGCTGAGGCTTATACCCATTCGCCATGGCCCCTACTCCGCCGGCAGCAGGTATGTATTGCATTTGGGGTGGAATGTATTGTATCTGCGGTTGTTGTTGATTCTTATCCCCAGGTGGCTTGCCTGACTCTTTATCCATTTGAATCTGGGCCTCTTTTTTCTCTTGCTCGTAGTTATACTCTTTGGCCAGTTTCTTCTCAACTGCATCTCCGCCGTCTTCGCTCCATACCGCCTTAAATCCCTTCCAGTAGTCCCCGAACTTATTATTGGTGGCATTGTTACCAAATAGGCTGCTGATTCCTCCCTTAACAACTGCATCCATTCCAAGGTTAAGGCCTTTCCACACTTTACCTACAACTGAAGACTGCTCCATATCTTTAAAATCCTTGGCCAGTTCCTCTTTATTTGATGCACGAATACTTTGCTTCTCCGCTTCTGACTTACCCATATTACTCAGCGGATCAACAAGACCGGACACTACATCCACAGCAGTCATGGCAGCCCCAAGATAAGGAACGGCTTTTAGGGGTTTCAGTATCGTCTTACCCAACTTGCCGAGCTTTGCCCATTTCCCTGGAATGTCTCCGTTTTTCTTACGCTCGATCGTGATATCACGCTGGGTAAGGATATCTCCAGGGGTTCCGTCAGGTTTATCCGGTCCTCTGAGTACTTTTCCATCCTTGTCACGAATAGGTGCATGACCGTTGAAAAATGCTTTTTTACTACCGACTTCCTTCATATCTTCGAATCTTTGTTTAATCCCTCGTCGCTTGGGCTTGTCCTTCTTCTTCTTGTCTGAGCCAAAATCCATAACTTCCTCAATCTTTGATGTAGCCATATCCTTAATTGCATCATTGATGAGATCTTGATGTCTCTCTAGAAAGGGTTTGTTTGCTGAATCTTCCTTGTCATCCTTAACAGGGGATTCACCACTTCCTGCTCCTGGAACAACTAGCAATCCTCCTGGACCACTCATCATACTCGCGAGCTGAACTTGTTCAAGTTCCTTCAGTTTGGATATGTATGCTGTAGCATCAATCATGCCCTGTCTAAAAGACGCATTTAACTCATTGACTTCGGTTCTCAGTTTAGAGAGAACATCATTCAACAGCGTTGACTGTTTACGCAGCTTCTGGATCTCGGATTCGTAGCGCTGAACATCGGTGGAACCGTATGTAAACTCAGCATTAAGGAAGTACAACTTGTTTCGTAGTTCAACTGCATCCAGGTCCATGTCATCCATCGCCATCATCAAAACTCTAGATCGATGTTCAAGTTGCATTATGGCTTTACTCGTGTCATCCAGTTCTCGGCCTAGAAACTCAAGACTTCGCTTCGTCTTTGCAATCTGAATATCGAGTGAATGCATTTCTTCTCGCAACAGAAGAAGTTCTCGACTATACGTTTTGACTCGCTTCTCAGCTTCGTCACGTTCTTCTGCATGAATGGAAGAAGCCGCTATATCCCCATCTTGTATAGCCTGATTGTACATATCATGTTGATGATCTCGGTTAGTCCGTGCCTGAAGTACCTCATCTTGCTTAACTGCGACCCTACTTTGAATTTCTGTTCTGCGATGATCCAGAGTCTGTAGACGACTCTGCTGTCTGCCCATTTCTTGTGCTACACCAGCACGTTGCACATCCGTGACTCCAAGTCGCTCGGGAACATCACTTCCCGTATTTCTGAGTTTCCCCGGTTCTGATGTTGTAGCAGCATATCGTTTCTCATCGCCTTCATTCATCACTTCACCGAACTTATCCCACGCAACCTGAACTCCGACTTCATCCATAATTCGGTTAAGCAGTTCCATATGATCAACAATGCCACCCGTGCGATCACCAATTAACCGCATGACTGCGCTCAGATAATTGCCCAGCTCGGTAAATTCATCTTTCAACCCTTGCATCGCCTCATGTGTTGCAATCTGAAATGCGATCTCGATCTCTCGTTGTCGGAATTGAAGGTTGTCTCTACTTCCGGTGAGCTGATGAATCGATGTGTTAGCATCCGTAGCCTTCAATTGTTCAGCAAGAAGATCGAATCTAACTCGATTTGATGCAAAAGCCTGCTGCGGAATCATATCTCCTTTGTCCTGAACCGCCATTGCAGCCTTGCTAATCCAGTTGGCTAATGTATCTTCTTCTTCTGATGCAAGCATTCCATTAGGGTTACCAACCACTGGAAGGGTCTGACGCATCATATCCATCAAGTCCTGAACGCCAATATCCAACAGCGTTGCAGCCCTGATCATCATGTCTGTGACTTGGGACAGATCCAAACTACTGCTTCCCGAGGCCGAAGTAACAGCTTCCAGACTTGTTGCCGTCTGTTCCACATCCGTATTGCTTACTGCATTCAGCTTGGCTACTTCTTCTGCAAACGCGACAGCTTCAGATGCTTGATCATAATTACGAGAACCAATACGATAGGCAAGACCTACATCTTCCTGGTCCATACCATGTTGCAGTGCAATTCGTTGCAGATTTTTGACCGTTCCGGTTTGTGTGTATTGCCCGCTGTCATTCGTTGACCCAGATGATCTAAGCTCGATATTCTGGTCGGCCCGGCTCATCTGTTGATCCATCTGCTGCGACGAGTCAAGGGATTTCTTGAGCATTGTTGACGAATACCCCTTGGTTTCACCTGCTGAAATATATTTCATCGTATTCAACACGGAGTCTAACAACTCCTGTGATCCAGCTGCAGACACATTCTTCAATTCCCTGAACGCTCCACGATAAAAAAGCTCCAGATCGTTAGTCAGTGTTTCAATCATCTGCGACTGCATATCACTTCTGATCGTCTCCACACGTCTAACCAGCGTGCTAACACCTGATAGGTAGCTCCCATTCAGCGCTGCCTTTTGTCCAGTTAATTGATCTCTATCCGTTAATATTTCTTGTGTTAAGGAGTGTTTGTCTCCTTGTCCTTCTGTTTCAGTCAATAGAATCACCGCCTTTATGCATAAATCCCGTTCTACCTTCATTTAGGCAAAACGGGATATCTCTCTCTTATCCTCCGAGCGCTTGTGCAAGCATACCTATATCATCTTCTGATATCTCCGTGTAATCCTCGTCATTGAAGGTTCTTTTACGTCTGACGGTCCCATCGTCTTCGACTTCCTCGCCCCCACCGCCACCGAACATGCGAAGAGGTGCTGTCATAAGTTCAATCTCAAATTGAATATATTTCTCGGCTGACTTGCACAGCTCCGCAACCTGAGGGAGTGTGTACTCCCAAATCTCCCACTTGTTCAGCCCACAGTGTTTATGGAGGGTGAAGAAGATCTCTCCCCAGTGAACGGGTTCTTGTGTTTCCGTATCACGGATTTCGGTTCCCTCCAAAGACTCCCCCTCGGTGCGTTCTACTTTTTTAAACCATTGAGTCCAATGAGCATATCAATGACTTTACGAGCTGTGTTCAGATCGAGGTACTCATCCAGATATTCTCGATTGATGATATACTCACCATGCTCATCTTTGGTCACGATATGTGGATAGTTTTTGAATGCCATTGCCAATACATCAAATAAATCCTGCTGCCGCTTTTCGTCCAGTTCATCATTCTCCGTCGGGATGAAGTTAAGAATAATGGCATCGATATTCACCGTCTTCAGCAATTTCATCAGACGACGGGCATCCTTCAGGTTACATGGCGGAATTCGATATTTCCGTCGATCCCGCAGCGTAATAATCTCATCATCTTCAAAGAATGCACGCTCAGCTGCTTCCACTTCCTCTGGCGTCACTCGTTTGTTCTCCGGATCATCCTTGATTCGTTGTGCCGCTTCCTCATTCAGCTTTTCCGCAAGCTCCCGCTCAGCTTTTTCTTGTTCTGTTTCCATGAATTTAAAGACCTCCCTAGGACATTCTCCCCCATATAATAAAAAACCTGGCAAGGCAAGGCGCTGTGAAGGGGAGGACACAGATGCCGTTTGATACCTTGCCAGGAGCAATCAACCTTATTTAGATATTAGATCTTGCTTGGTGCACTGAAGCGTTTGATACTGCCAATTTTTCCATCAGCACGTTCCGGATCAAGAATCTGCAAGGAGATGGCAGATGCAGAAGCGGCAGCACGCTGGGCATTGATGCTGAATGTTCCTTTTGCACGGCACATGTACAGCTCAGTTTCAACACCTGCATACGAACCATCTTTTTGCTGGAACGTACCATGATGAATGACAGAGATCGGGAATGGGACTTCATCAACCAACAGATCAACCATGTCTACAATCTGATCTCGCTTGTAGTTCAACACAATCTCTTTACCGATATGGACCGCATTTAGGATGACTACACCATTCACTTCGTCGTAGAAGAACTCATTCGGTTCCACGGCCGTTCCCTTTAAAGTGAGTTGTTTCAACAACGTGTTGGAATCCTTGAGACGAACCGTAATGTCACCGTTACTTCCATAGATATCACTCGCATGCTTCGGTTTGGCTTCAGCAAATCCAGAATTGGATACGCCAGCAGCCACTGTAGACTGCTCATTCAGTACCCATACATAAGACTTCACTTGCTCTTGTACCGTTGAACCCATCATCAGCTGGATCGCATCCAGATCGAATTTGGCATCTGTTGCCGATACTTCGATCGATTTCGACTTCACCAGTACATCAATGGCGAACAGACCGTCACCACCAAAGATGTCCTCAAGCTCCACGTTAAGGTCAATTTTCAGATCTTGCAGCGTACCCAGGGTAACTACCTCAATTTCGCCCATCGGATCTTTTGGGAGGCGTTTAGCCATAAACGTACCTACACCTTTAATAATCATTTTTTTAGCCATTGAATAGTCCACTCCTTAGGATAATTATGTAATTTGAGCTACGGAGACTTGCTTAAGCCGGGATCAGGTTAAATGACTTGATGATCGGGAGATCCTTCGTTAACCTGTCTGGCTATTGGCCGTCTCTGCTTTTTATAGTGTAGAACGCAATCTTCATTCCCTAACGATAATGTAAACGAAATATATTGAAGTACGAATTGCCCTGTCATCCTTGCAAAAGGAATAGCCCTATATCTAATCAAAGAAAAGACCCCTACATCAGAGGGGCCGTTCTGTTTGGCAAAGCATCTATAATTTGCGCTACCTGTTCTGCACGTTCTTTGATCTCAAATTCATCGGCAGTAATCAGATGAACATGCGAGCAATATTTGCCATGCTCATAGATTCTCTCGGGAGTAATAAAGACAACGTCAGCAATAGCTTCCATCTTGTGCTTGTGCTTCTCATATTGATCCGGATCGGTCAACGAATCAAATACGACCAGATCAGGATATGCTGTCTCGACCGAACTTGCCAGCCGACTATCGTTCACCCAATAGATTACGCGATCCCCCTGAAACAGCGTACGGACATTCTGGCCCACACGGGCTACGACAAAGTTTGGAAGCTCCGGATGAGGATACTCCAAGGCATCTACCTGATAGAACTCATCACTGGAGTTGATATATATTACTTTGTAGCCTACTTCCGCGAGTGCTTTTAACAGCCGCTGTGGTCGACGCCCGAATCGTTCACTATGGAAATCGATCGCAGGCAGATATACAATCGTTGTATTCGTGTTTGGGGTGTATGTCGTAACATTGAACTCCATCGCATCAATCTCTATTTTTGGAAGCTCCATTGGCGGAGTCGTTGATTGACTACCAAACATTCGTTTAAATATCTTTTTCATGATTTCTGCCTCCCATCACCTGATTAATCATCCTCACGGCATCCATTGCCCTGCCATCCCAGCTATTAGACTTAGCCACTTTTACTCGCTCAGCAATTCTGGAAGCACTATTCTCACGAATGGCTTTCTCCAACATCACTCCGCAATTATGCTGATTCATAAAGTAAGTTACATCGCTGTATTTATGAACAATTTCCTCCATACGCGTCGTTAACACAGGCTTGCCCGCAGATAAATATTCGTAATACTTGATTGGATCGCAGCCACGGATCATCTCTGTCAGCTTGAATGGCACGATACAGACGTCGAATTGAGCAATGTAGGCTGGAAGCACTTTATAATCTTTGTGCGGAAGACAAGTCACATAGGGATGCACAATATTTTTTTGATAAAGGGCATTGTTTCCAATCAAAACGACACGATAACCTTTATCTGCAATAGCGGTAATCAGCGAATAATCTACCCACGATGCCATTGCCCCATGGAAACCCACCACCTTCTGCCCATCATGAACTTCGGGGAAGTCCGCCGGTTTCGGCAGATCCGCTCGCGCTTTCTCAAAATGATGAACATCTGCCCCATTGGGGCACATAAAAATTGGTTTGCCGTCATGTTTATGGGCTTCATACATCACCTTGGCAGTTGTAGCGATCAGATCTGCACGGTCAAAACATTTCGGGATGTAGGATTTCCACACAGCAAACTCATCAGCTGAATTATCGAGGTAATCAAATACGGTAAAATCAAACTTCCGCCCATCCGAATAATTGTACTGGCCTGGATTCGAGAACCAGAGTACCTTCTTCCCTTTGACCAAGTGATCGTAGTTCACGCCTTTTTGCACAAGGAACAGATCCTCATTTAACTTTTCAATCGGGCGGCTCTGCTTTTTATACGTTTCTTCATTGATAAAGATAGCCCGTACACCTGGAATATTGGAGAAGGCGGTCATCAATTGCTGAGGACGTTGGAACAAGAGGTTCCAGTCAAGTGCAGGCGGGTAGACGATGGTCATTTCCATACTTTCCAAACCCGGATTTTCTCGTTGTTTTCTACGAAGCAGCCAATTGAGCAATCAACTCCACTCCTTCCGCATAGGCATGAATGGGGCGCAACCGAGTATCTACATACAGTTCAAACCCCAATCCTCGTGCTTGCTCACAGAATGGTGCATCTTCACCTGTTGGATGAGAACCATATCGAACGCCTGCTTCGATCACTTCACGCTTAATCAAATATACGGCACCTGTCAGATCTACCTGAAACAAAGCCGCTTTGAATTCAGGTATATGTTTTCCGCCAATCATGGCATTATGAGCCTTCAACTTTGGATGATTCCGTATAAGCATGGAACATACATCCTTGTCATTATCCATTAACTGCAGTAGGCTACCCTCGGGAATGATGATATCCGTATCGATTGAGAACAGATAATCACAGTCCGATTTAAGAAACTCATCCAGAAGCATATTTCTCAACAACGCCAGATTGTGATAGGAATATTGTCCACGTATATGTCCATATGTTCTCCCCAGATTGTGAGTCAAATAAGGAATCTGATGACGATCAAGGATATGTTCCGTCTGATCTTCACTATCATTCAGGATGTACATATACTGGCTCTGCACAGCTTGTTGTTCAAGTGATTGAAAGTGCCTTTCCATAATCCAAGCCCGATTTCGCACAGGACTACCTATATATACCTTTTTCACAGTCTATCCCCTCTCCCTTTTTACATAGTCTAGACTGTTCCTTTATAACCTTCGCGCGTTGAACAAAATGTAGTGATTCTTCAAAAGAAGAGAGAGAACGAAGCATTTTTCCTATTCTAGTACAGAAGGAGTTGATGAATATGTATACCAAAGAAACCATTATTCACAGATGGGAAGAAGGTGATATGCATGCTGGGGAGTGTAGATTTAATCCGCAACTGGTTCCAAATGGCCTCTGATGGAGAAGCCCACGCTTCTGTTCGATTTGGGGATGCTTCCAACACCATTCTGGCTCACGACACCGTTCTGACTATGGATTTCATCAAGTCTCATTACGGCTGGCTGAACGATCCTACCTATTGTGGGATAACCTTACCCAATGCAAGTGCAAGAGAAATTATCGTACACTGCCTGCGAAAAGCGGACTACGTCGGACATCTGATCCAGACAGATCACTGGTATTTCAAACCGTTATTTGATATGTGCCTTGCCTATTACAATGTGGAACCCAAAGAGACCTTCTATGCTTTTGAGAATAATTACATTGCCCGATTCAAGTTATTCTATGAAACATTCAAGAACATGCCTATTCTGATCTGTGGGGCCAAAGCCGAACAATATCGAGAAGTTCTGGAGCGGAGATACGGGTGGACAAGCATCGTGGGAACGGTGGACTGTCCCTCATGGTCTCATGTGAGCACAGCTTCCAAGCAAATGGAACATATCTATCAACAGACACCGTGGAAGCTTGCTCTGGTATGCGCAGGTGCTCCCGGCAAGGTACTGGCTATTAAGGCCAAAGAACTGCATACCGTTGGTGTTGACTTAGGTTCCGGAGCAGATGTTGCCATTCAAGCCGACAACGAAAATCTGAACGCCTGGGATTACAACGGATTCCCTGATTATTGGGAAGGCAGACCCAAAAAATGACCCTCTCCGGGTCTTTTTTATTGGATAAAACGGTGATTCCAATCCGATTTTATTGACTTAGTGGCTGTTGATAAATTAAACTATCTGCCTTATTATTGTTAAGATAACTCCTAATCTAACCTGGTTTAAACTTGCATGAAGAGGAGCTCTGCTAAGATATTCGAACCGTTGGAGGGAAATGTAATGGCGTACTCGCAGTCAAAGACTGAAATAGTAGCAACTCATTTAAGAACAAGATTTATGGAAGGTAATGTGGAGGGACATGAGATCGTTGTTGCCTTGATCAGTATGGTCAAAGCTGAGAAGATTAATCTAGATGAGGTTGCACCTATTCTCTCTACAGTCTTTTTTGAACAACCACAAGGTATTCTGTTGGCACTCGAAAAAGCTAGCACGCTGATTGATGATGAATTAATTGATTCCATTCTCCACGAAGTAAACAAAAAAGCTTAATCTTACATACAAGGGGAGAGCTTACCATCAGATTTTAATTACATCAACCCATTATTCTCTCCACACTTTTAGATTAAATAGATTAACTACTGAGAAATTGGGCTTTCTCGTTATTTTATGTCCTCCTCCGCTTATTCTAGTAGTATTACGAAGGAGGGGACACCGATCGAGACAGTGAATAAGGCCATTTTATTTTTAGCAGTTATTGAAAATTTGCTTGAAGCGCTACACCATACTGAAGTAGATCAGACAGAACTTGTGGATTCGCTTGTTATGTTAGGTTTTGATCCCATTGAGATGTTGTACGAAACGAATACGATTAGATCTTTCCAAAAGATATGCAGGGCTTTTGCAGAACTCCATCTTACTGATGAGGCCCTAGACAAGTTCTCAAAAGAATAATTACATAAGCAGAACCTCACATTACATTCAACGTGGGGTTCTGCTTTTATTTATATTTATGAATTCGGAAGCATTTTGATCAAATCAACTTAATCTTCTCCATCCTGCTTCGTATAGGTCATCTAGGGACCATGGACCTCTTCATCGCCCCTATTGACTCTGACTTAATATACGAAAGGATGGTTGTATGAGCTCACCCGCAACAACACATGTGATTAAAACAAATCAACTCGCGGTTATTGGAATCGTCGATGAATCCTCGATTCAGATCCAGTATGAACTTGAGTATCCTGATCATATCGTGATTATACAAGATTTTTATTTTCTGAAAGATCAAGCACACTTTAACTCATGGTTAATCGGCAGGCATCCTTAGCTCCTAATCCACATGAATCTCACGGTTAGGACTTTTTGCGTCTGCGCTCATCAATCAAGACCTTCAGTAACAGCAACTCTCCATACGTTAACTTCTTTTTGCGTACCTTCTCTACCCAGGCCCAATCATCGATTACTTTGTCGTTATAGGCATCTCCAATGTACTGATCAAGTTCATTCCAGGCCCATTGTGCGTAATCCAAAACGGTATTCATGTCATCATCCTCCGTGACTGCTATTGGTTGTAGTGGGTTTAATTTTGTATGTACTGCTTGCTTGAATCTTTCATATTCGTTTGGTTGTTTAATCCATGGGAGTGGGCATTCCTTCCATCCAACCACTTCTTTATGTGTAAAGAAGACAGGTGGGAAGCCTCGTTCCTTGATCAGGTATACCGCAAGATCTACAACGTTATTGAATGTATCTTCATGGATACTGCCATCCTTTTCTATGCACATCTCAATGCCCACTGTACTATTGTTCGGATATGTCCCAAGATTGGCTAGAGCTTCCTTCGTGTATGTTGCGCTCCCGCAATGGTAGGCCAATTCATCATCCGGCAGACTGTTATATATCGAAGTTCGATCTACCGAGTAATGTGCACTTGCATAGCGGCCTTTAACTGCTTTGTTGGAATCTTGCTGTGCCAAGCTCGCAAAGTATTTGCTAATATTCTTGGCGGGCGCTCCGGGAGAAGCTGTATAATGCATCACAATTCCACGTTTCGCTTTTAATTTCAGTCCGACTCGGCTGTATTTATTAACCGGGATGTAGTCTTTGGTGATTTGTATCATGACATCTTCCCCTCGTCTTCAACTTGATCTTCATTGCCTCGAAGCTTAAAGAGAGCTGAGGTAATAAACTTTGGTACAGGCAGGCCCAATTTCCCCAGGTTCTCCAATATACTGATTCCTTCTGTACCGATAATGAACATTAACATCGCATCTCTCATAAAATCATTGGAGTTGCCTGCAACCATATCCAGTTGATGTGCAATAATGACAAAAACAAATGTCAATGACTTACGAGCAAGCCCCCACCATCCAACCCTGCTGGATAACTCCTTCCTATACCATGCAGACATTACGCCTGTGATGTAATCCAGCCCCACAAAGATGGTCACTGCAATAAACAGGTGATCAATCCCTCCTACCAAATACACGACTGCCGATAGCAGCCAGCCAAACAAAACCATAAAAACGGTGTCTCTGTGCATTAACGTTCCCCCTTCCATAACCTATTTCATGTCTAGGTTAGGCGGATCATAGACATAAGTCTCATACAATACAAAAACCTTCAAAAAACCACTCACCATTCACCAAACAAACAGCAAAAATCCCTCACGCTTGGATGCGGGAGGGATCATGACCAACTTATTCAGCTATAGGTTGAAGGATCTGGTGTAACCGGTACATCTGTTGTATTCGTTGGTGTTGTATTACGTTGGAACATGCCTTGAATTCGATCAAGAACATAAGGCGTAGAGTCAATGAGTTTCTCAAACAGATGTGTGGAGTTATCAAGTGGCACAATGTGTACCCCCTGTTTACCTACCACCAGGAACGCAATAGGACGTATGGATACACCGCCGCCGCTACCGCCACCAAATGGAGAAGCCACTTTTGCTGAACTGGCATGTTCAGTAGAAGTCCCCGTGGCACCACTTTTGCCATTACTTTCTCCATTGACGTGAAAATCACTACCACCGGCAGCAAATCCGAATCCCACCTTACTGATTGGCAGAATCACGGTACCATCCGGCGTTTCGACTGCATCGCCAACAATTGTATTGACATCCACCATGGCCTTGATATTCTCCATAGCGGTTTCCATTAAGCCTTGAATTGGATGATCTGACATTTTAATTCCCTCCAGTTTCAATGTAAGCTAGGTTTGATCTAACCATATCATCCCCAAACTTGAAGGGACTTATGTAAATAAGCAATTTAAGTACACTCACTGAACTCCAACCTCACACTCCCAAAAACAGACCGACTAAGATGGACATCTACAGTGCTGTCCCACTAAGTTTTTTCTTTTGCTTTCGCTTCTCCTTACGCTTACGGCGTTGTTCTTGAAGAAGCTGAAGCCACATCCGCCATCCGCCTTCGACTTGGAGCACACGGGTTAGCAGTGTAAATCCAGCGATCAAAAGAGCTGTAATCCGAATCTTTACTCTGCAATCGAGCTCTGTTCTGAACTCCATCTCGTCTGACCACACCGGCATCACCTGAAGCACGGGTGTATCATCGAAACGAATCTGATAGGTGAGAAAACCAATAATAATGGACTTGATACTCCACACCCAGCCCGTCAGCACCGCGGTGTATGCTGCATCGCCAACGCCGATGTGGGTAGACCAGGACAGTTGAGTCATATGCACATGCATGAGTGTTTGCTTGAGCCACAGCTTGAGTGCATCAGTCGCTCTTAGCATAACCTTTACATCTTTGGCCCACTTTTTGACTTTACGTTTGTTCACCCGCTCACTACCCTGGGCTTCCCCTCTGGAATGATTCATGGACTGTTCAGTCTTGACCAGAAAACCTTCCTTCATATTGCGAAAAACAATACTTGGGATCTCATAGTTAATCCGCACAATTCCATAAAGAACACGAACATTAATATTGGCGTAATCATCACTTTTATGCTTACTGAATGTAAAATGTACATGAACATTTGAGATGAGGACTGCGGCAATCAGCAATGCGAACAATAAACCGATTCCTCCAAGCCAAATCCACACAGGCCTTACCTCCAAGCCCTCAATTCTTTTCTCGTCTAGTATGGCACTCTGGATAGGAAAAAATTCACGTCTGACCTAAAAATCCCATTTCAGATTTATTTGGAACCGGTCCGTAACCTTTTATATAGACAAATTTGCACTTAAGATTAGTTACACTGGTCACTCCGATGACAGAATAACCTTCCGATCGCTGTTATCCCCAGATTTTTTTGATTCCCTTCTCTAAAGGGTAAATCCGGGGATAAGCGTATGCTTCCGATGCAGCTTTCTTTCAGAAAGCTTTTAGGCGAACACTCCGTTTCTTCAGATTATTTCTGTCCTCTCCGTTATGTGTAAAATCTTTAGTTCAATCTATCTAAAACAATGCACAAATAACCGACTCCACTGCTGGGTGTCGGTTATCATGAATTTGCAAATTAGAATGATGAATCCGTATTATCGTCTTCGTTGTCTATTTGACTCCCATCATCTGTCGGATCAGCGCTTTCCGGTTCCAATTGTTGCAAATCCAGTTTGTTGAACAACAGTTGTGTCTCTTCCTCCAGGTTTTCCGAATCTTCAAACAACCCTGGTTCCGGAAGGTCTTTGATTGAAGCTAGTCCGAAATAATCCAGAAATGACTTGGTCGTTCCGTACAAAATGGGGCGTCCGATTGCCTCCGCTCGTCCCACTTCAATGATCAGATCCTTATTCACAAGCGTATGAATAGCCCGTTCCGATTTTACACCCCGAATCTCCTCAATCTCAACCCGGGTAATCGGCTGCCTGTACGCCACGATGGCCAATGTCTCCAGAGCCGCCTGGGATAAGGAAGTCCGTGCTGGAGAGTACGCCAATTTCTCAAAATACACAGCATGCTCAGGCAAGGTGCCCAACTGAACTACGCCAGCAATCTTTAGAATCTGTACGCCTCGGCCTTGCTGTGAAAATTCACGAATCATCTCCTCAATCGCGTCCGTTACAAGCTCCACTCGCTGGTCGACGATCTCGGCAATTTGTTTGATACTTAGACCCTCTTCTCCGGACAAAAACAGCAGGCCTTCAATAATCGATTTCAATTTCGGAAAATCCATGATTCTTTGTTTCCCCTCTCCACTCCATAACGATATCCTCAAACAACCGTTCCTGATAACAGACAATCTGCTTCATCTTCATCAGTTCCAGCACCGCCAGAAAAGTGACAACAATCTCATGGCGATAGATATGCTCATCCATCAATTTGGAGAATAACAGTCTGCCTCCCGGCCCCATACTTTCCAAAGCGCCGATGACATCCCGTATCCGGTCCTTAACCGAAATCTCATCCCGTTTGATACGGGTTACGGTTGTACGCTTCTCAGCCTTGCGTAGCGCCTTCTGAAATGCTGCAATCAGGTCAGAGGTATGTAATCCCTCAACCGGGTTCGAAGGAGCTTCTACGGGCATATAAGGGCGCAGATCCTCGGGCTCTTTGGAAAATATAAGGCTGCGTTCCCATTCCCGTTCATGAAGATGACGCGCAATTCCCTTGTATTTGCGATATTCTATCAGACGCGCAATCAGCTCTGCACGTGGATCATAATCTTCTTCTTCCATATAATCATAATCCTCGAAATCCTCAATGACCGGTGGTTTGGGCAGTAAAAGTTTGCTCTTGATTGACAGCAATGTAGCTGCCATAACCAAAAATTCACTCGTAATATCCAGTTCCAGTTCCTGCATTGAATGCAGGTACGCCATGTATTGATCGGTAATATCGCTGATGGGAATATCCTGGATATGAATTTCAGCCTTGTCAATCAGGTGAAGCAGCAGATCCAAAGGCCCTTCAAAAGTCTCCAGTTTGTATGTAACTACCGTCACTAGACGAATCCTCCCGCCAGAAAAATACAAAACCCTGCCAAGCCGTCCGAATCCGGTCTCCCGTCTTCGTCTGCGCATAGCAGGGCACTACTATTAAATAAGCACTATTTTAGCTGTTTCGTCAAGTTTGCCATCTCAATTGCCGCCGTAGCTGCATCCCAACCTTTGTTACCCGCCTTGGTTCCGGCACGTTCAATCGCTTGTTCAATATTTTCTGTCGTAACCAATCCGAAGATCGTAGGCACGCCAGTTTTCAGGTTAATTGCTGCTACCCCTTTAGCCATCTCGTTGCACACATAATCGTAATGTGTAGTTGATCCACGGATAACGGTTCCCAGGGTAATCACTGCATCATACTTGCCGCTCTCTGCCATTTTCTGCGCAATCAAAGGGATTTCGAACGCTCCTGGAACCCAGGCTACATCTACTTCATCATCCTGCACACCGTGACGTTTGAATGCATCGAGCGCTGCGCTAAGCAATTTACTGGTGATAAATTCGTTGAAACGTCCAACGACAACTCCATATCTTGATCCTTCTGATACTAAATGTCCTTCGAAAAATTGTGGCATTCAAGTCATCTCCCTAACGGTATAATGTAATGTAAGTAACGGAAATTCCTAAGTAATCAATTCCATAAATTACATGGTGAACGTTGTTCATCTAAAACGCATTTACTGTTCGTTCTGCTCGATATCATCAAACTTGAGCATATGCCCCAGCTTGGCTTGCTTCGTATGAAGATACACCGTATTGTCCTCGTTCTCTTTCATTTCGATCGCAACACGCTCTACGACTTCAAGTCCATATCCTTCAAGACCTTTAATTTTACGAGGATTATTGGTTAGCAGTCTGATCTGACGAACCCCAAGGTCTTTCAGAATTTGGGCGCCAATTCCATAATCACGCAAGTCGGCAGCAAATCCCAGCTTCAGGTTTGCATCCACCGTATCCAGACCTTCCTCTTGCAGCTTGTAAGCTTTGAGTTTGTTGATGAGTCCAATGCCTCGACCTTCCTGTCTCATATAAAGCAGTACGCCGTTGCCTTCTTCATTGATCTGTTTGAGTGCCGCATCAAACTGAGGACCACAGTCACAACGATGGGAATGGAATACATCGCCTGTCAGACATTCAGAGTGTACCCGTACAAGTACAGGTTTGGAACCATCAATCTCACCTTTAACCAGAGCCACATGTTCCTTGTTGTCTACAGCATTTGTATAGGCCACTGCTTGAAACTCGCCAAAGTCTGTTGGCATACGTACAGCCACTTCGCGTTGAACCAGCTGTTCTTTTTCATTACGGTAACGAATCATGTCCTGAATACTGATCAGCTTCAGATCATGTTTGCGGGCAATCTCCTGCAGATCCGGAAGTCTGGCCATTGTGCCATCTTCCTTAATCACTTCACAGATAACGCCTGCGGGATACGAACCACACATAATGGCCAAATCTACTGCCGCTTCTGTGTGGCCCGCACGACGAAGTACACCGCCGTCTTTTGCAATCAGCGGGAACATGTGACCAGGCTTACGGAAGTCCCCGGCTTTCGCCTCAGGATCGATCAGACCTTTCACGGTAATAGAGCGTTCATGTGCCGAGATACCGGTTGTGGTATCTTTGTGGTCCACAGAGACCGTGAAGGCAGTTCCGTGGAAATCCGTATTTTGTTGAACCATTGGTTTCAAGTTAAGTTCATCCGCACGTTGTTGTGTAATCGGAACACAGACCAGACCTCTACCTTCAGTAATCATGAAATTAATGACTTCAGGTGTCGCCTTTTCAGCCAAAGCGATAAAATCGCCTTCATTCTCCCGATCTTCATCATCCACAACAATGACGGGTTTGCCACGCATGAGATCATATATGGCTGCTTCTATCGTGTCCAAAATGGATTGTTCTGACATTGTCCCACCTCCAGTTTATTTCTTTCTCTATTTATGCAAATCCGTGATTGGCGAGAAAATCTTCACTGATACTGCGCGGCTTGCCAGCACCCGTCTCTCGATGTCCTCTCCCATACTGGAGCAGATGATCCACATATTTGCCCAAAATATCGCATTCGATATTAATGGTATCCCCTGTCTTTTTCACATTTAGTACAGTTTCACCAATGGTATGCGGGATAATGGAAACCGTGAATGCGGTATCCGATGTATGGACAACGGTCAAGCTAATGCCATCCAGTGTAACCGATCCTTTGGGGATCAGGTATTTGAACAACTGGTGATCATCCGGCTTGATCTCAAACACAATCGCATTCTGATCACGTGTTATACTGCCAATCACTCCAGTACCATCGACATGGCCCTGAACGATATGTCCGCCAAAACGGCCACCGGATTGCATGGCCCGCTCCAGATTAACTTTACTGCCGGATTGCAGCTGACTGAGATTGGTATGGCGATACGTTTCAGGCATGACATCGGCGGTAAAGCCGCCACCTTCCAACGTTGTCGCAGTTAAACATACTCCGTTCACTGCTACACTATCACCTATCTTCAGATCGTCCATGATGGCGGAAGCTCCGATATTCAGGACCATCGCTTCGCCTTTCCGACCAATACGCCGGATCTGACCAACTTCTTCCACCAAACCGGTAAACATGCTGCCGCCTCCCTTGTTTAATTTATTTATTCAGGCCACACCGGAATACCGCCAATGCTGATATTATCTCCAACTTGTTCGATCTCCAACTGATTCAATTGAATTGCCTGATTCATACGTTCCACACCCTCGAAGCGGAAACTGCCAGGTGTATCATAACCGCCTACAATCTTAGGAGCGATAAACATGAGCAGTCGATCGACCAACCGTGCCTCCAGCATCGCTCCATTCAGAGTGCCTCCGCCTTCAAGCAAAATCGAACCAATCTCACGCTCACCCAACTTGCTAAGTCCGTTTAACAGATCCACACGTGGTCCAGGACCACAACGGATAATTTCAACACCGTAGGCTTCCAAACGTTCAGCAGCTTCAGGACTGGCTTCGTCTGTTGTCAATACCCATGTTGGAGCAAGACCATCCTTAACCATTTTGGAACCTACTGGAAGACGCAACTTGGAATCCACCACGATTCGTACCGGGCTGATGCCTTCCACTTGCAAGCGGGTTGTAAGCTCCGGATTATCTGCGATCACCGTGTCGACACCAACCATAATGCCTTGGTGACGATGACGAAGGGCATGCACAATCTCACGAGCGGACTCGTTGGAGATCCACTTACTGTCTCCGCTGCGAGTGGCAATTTTCCCATCCAAAGTCGTAGCCGTTTTCAGTGTCACGAAAGGAAGGCCTGTTGTAATAAATTTAATGAATTTTTCATTCATGCGTCTTCCACGCTCACGCAGTACGCCAACTTCAACTTCAATGCCTTGTTGACGAAGCATGCTTATGCCTCTGCCGGATACTTGCGGATTTGGATCTTCACAACATACCACAACACGTTTTACCTTTTCATGAATCAGGCGTTCACTGCAAGGTGGCGTCTTGCCATAATGACTGCAGGGCTCAAGTGTAACGTATACCGTACTGCCTTCTGCATCGCTGCCCGCCATGTTCAGTGCATGTACCTCCGCATGACCGGTTCCACGTTTCAGATGGCTCCCAAGGCCTACAATACGCCCCTCTTTCACAACCACACATCCAACAACCGGATTAATTCCCGTCTGTCCCTGTGCTCGTTCCGCCATATCTAGTGCCAGTGCCATATAAAATTCATCATTGATCATTTCCAAATCCGTTCACCCCGCGGTTTAAAGTCTTGTTTATTAAAAAATCCCCGTCGAACAACCGTTCGATGGGGATGATGAGAGACAAATGTCAACAACAGGAGTCAAATGGATACAGCACGCCAACACTTTGCCCAAAACTTCATTTCGGGCAAGTGAAAATAGACACATACCTTAATGAACATCAATTACAGGTAAAGAGCTTTATCGTGTGGCATATGTATGGAACTGTCCGGCCTAACCGGATCTTCCCTGCACAGTGCAAGACAAACACATCGTGACTGTACAGCCAAACTCCTGCTGAATGCAAACCTGTTAGGTCTGCACCTCTCCTTCTCCCATCCAGACTATACTGTCGGTTCTGGAATTACACCAGATCAGCCATCTGCCACAGGCAGACAGGTCACGGACTTTGCATCAAGTGCTGGACATGTGTCCTTACACTCTCTGCATCACCGCCGGTAGGGAATTGCACCCTGCCCTGAAGGATTGCTTTCGTTATTAATTGGATGTTAGCACTTTAATGCCAAAAAATCAATTGTTTTTTGTTCCTTTTTGTCACATACTAACTTTTAATAAGCTAAGATACAGCAAAAAAACCGCATCTCACTAAGAGACACGATTTTAAGTTTTTAGATTATAGATTTTAGTTTACATCCTTCTCAGTTCCATCACAGCATTCTACATATCAGGAAAACACCATCGCACCATATGCTTCAAATCTTTGGCATTGTGAAATGGCGAGCGGTCAGGTTCTGGCAGCGGCGAACTGGGAAGCGGAATACCTCTCGCAACTCTTCTGACCCAACTTGTGGAATCGATCGCGATAGCCGAGCATTGCCAGCGTCCAGTCGTCCTCGGTCGAAACGTTCTCTGCAAATCGGTTTTTCCCGGCATGTCAGGAAAGACACCATCGAGATATTCAACAATAACGCGTTTGTCTCTGACTTCATGACAGTATACCGTCACCCATACACCTTCCCTGACCCGAACAGCATACACATCTCCAGCTTCTGCCTCCCCTGTGCCTGCATCAGGAGATTTCTTTGGCACTTTCCCTCGAACACTTCTCATCTTCTCCAATGCTCCCAGGATCGTTTCCTTTACAGGTGGACTCTCTTCAGGCTTATCCGCAAGAGATATATTACTCAGATCAAAATCATGGAATATCTTGTTCAGGTTGTTCTCATTAATTCCGACAGATGAGTCCCACCACGCCAGAGGCGCCTGTACCTCAACCCGCACATTGGGGCGCGCGTCACGCTGTATGTAAGTCGTGTATTCTGTGATCATTCCGGGATGTTCCGGCGTATCCAGTATGCCAATCAGAGCTAATGTCTCAAGCAAGTCCCGATAGGCATATTCCTTTTGTGTAGGCAAAAGACGTTCCTTCTTGAGTGCTATTGCTGCTTTGCTGTAGCGTGTTTTTGGAGGTAATTGGCGCAGCACCGTTAACACCGCACGGAGTGTCCAGTGGTCGTAATCATTAGGTATTGGAAGCTCCTGCGCGGAAGCTAGCTCTCGAAGTGCCAGTACATGTCCAAAGGGATCACCATCCAAAGGTGTTCCATTGGTCATGCGCCAATACCATTGCAACGTCGAGTCGGTTGCTTGATCTACGCCTAATCCGCAGATCTGACAAGTACTCGAAGATGGATATGGCGTGTGTTCATGGCTTGGCATACCGCTTGCAATAAGTTTGCCCGTAATCAGCGAGCGCCAGATCATGGGTGCTGACCACATCGATGCAACAAAGGCCTGTGCTGCTTCATTTATCGTCCATTGATTTGCAAGTTGTTTCAGCTCAGTGATCGTTTCATCATGCCCCGGACGTACAAACCGGTTCGGTTCATGCCCCGCTGTCTCAAGCGCTTCTAAATCCGGTGTGGATATACTCTGAGAAACATCATGTCGGGATGCCTGTAGTTTTTCGTCCCATCGTGTGGGTCCGCTATAGACTTGTTTTAACAAACGTAATTGATCCACTGTATTCAAAGGTTCTTCATCCTCCCTTGTCGCTTCGTCTAACGACAGAATAACCCCATGCCAGAACTTTCGCCAGATTCATTATGCTCATTTTGCACTATTTCATGATGAAAATAAAAAAAGTGCTTCTATAAAAAGAAGCACTCCGAGTTTAAATCAAGTAAGTCAACGTTACAAAGCTTATTAAGCTTCTACAACTTCAACAGTCTCCATTTTGTCTTTACCTTCCAAAGCGTCCACGAACTCCATACCTTTGGTTACTTTACCAAATACAGTATGTTGTCCATCCAAATGTGGTTGTGGTTGGTAGCAGATGTAGAACTGGCTTCCACCTGTGTTACGGCCAGCATGTGCCATAGCCAGTGTTCCACGCTCATGTTTGTTCGGGTTGATTTCACAGTTGATTGTGTAACCTGGGCCACCTGCACCAGTACCGTTAGGGCATCCGCCTTGAGCTACGAAGCCCGGGATAACGCGGTGGAATGTAAGACCATTGTAGAAACCGGAGTTAGCCAGTTTCTCAAAGTTTGCTACTGTGTTGGGAGCTTCTTGATCGAACAGATCGATCAGAACTTCTCCGCCGTTTGCCAATTTAATTTTCGCTTGTTTCGCCATATGTAAATGACTCCTTTCGTATTGACCATCGTTAATGGTGCCAAAACGCATGACCCTGGGTCAAGCATTACAGCACTTTTCTTAGTGTACACCGAAAATGACTGGATCGCAAAAAAAACGGCAACTTTTTTCACAATTTAGTCCGAATACGTAAAAAGCAGACGAAAAAGGAAGTTCCCTTTTCATCTGCTTCAACTATAGAATCCCTATATCCTGAATCATGCAGAAACGCATTATCTTTGACGAATTAGCGAGTTACTGGCTGTTTGCCAATACGCGCTGGTACCAGGTCATTCTGGATGATATCCTGATACGTCTCACGGCGTACCACGACATCTCCTTGACCGTCTTTGACAAACACAACAGCTGGGCGACGAATCCGATTGTAGTTGCTCGCCATGGAGTAGTTATACGCGCCTGTGCAAGCTACAGCGAGCAGATCACCACTTTCCACTTTTGGCAGGTCCAGATCCCAGATCAGCATATCGCCACTCTCACAACATTTACCCGCAACGGATACCGTTTCCTGAGCAGCCTCATTTGCACGGTTAGCAAGCACAGCTTCGTACTTGGATTCATACAAAGCAGGACGAGGGTTATCGGTCATACCACCGTCAACAGCAACGTATTTACGCACGCCCGGAATGTCTTTGCTTGTTCCAACGGTATACAGCGTTGTTCCTGCTTCACCCACGATGCTACGGCCTGGTTCAACCCAGATCTCAGGTACGGCATAGCCGATTTGGGCAAAATGATTTTTAACTGCGTCTGTAATAGCCTTCACGTATTGCGCAACTTCAAGTGGTGTATCTCCGTCGATATAACGGATTCCGAATCCACCACCAAGGTTAACCACTTTGAAAGCAACGTTAAGACGTTCATATACGCTTGCTGCAAATTCAGCAACACGTTGAACAGCCATCTGGAAGCCTTCAACTTCGAAGATCTGGGAACCGATGTGGGAATGCACACCGAGCAATACCAGGTTAGACTGCTTGGAAGCCAGTTCAATCGCTTCAAATGCTGTACCATTGCCGATATCGAATCCAAACTTGGAATCCGTTTGACCAGTGGAAATATATTCATGCGTATGGGCCTCAACACCAGGCGTCACACGAAGCAAAATGTTTACTTTACGATTTTTGTCCGCAGCTACAGCCTGCAACAGATGCAATTCATTGAAGTTATCAACAACAAAGCATCCAATCTCTGCATCAAGAGCCATTTCGATCTCTTCCAGCGTTTTGTTGTTACCGTGGAAATGAATGCGCTCAGCCGGGAATCCTGCTTGCAGTGCAGTGAACAGTTCACCATCAGATACAACATCCAGGGAAAGTCCTTCTTCAGCTGCAAGTGCACACATCGCCATTACACAGAATGCTTTACTTGCGTATGCAACCTGGAAACCCAAGCCGGAAGCGCGGAATGCTTCCATGTACTCTCTGCAACGCTCGCGAACCAATTGCTCGTCCACAACATACAGGGGAGTTCCAAATTGTTCTTTCAGATCTGTTGCATCCACTCCGCCAATCTCCAGATGCCCTTGCGCATTTATTTTACTTGTACCATGTAAATACATAATCTGCATTCCTCACTTTTTTGTATACTGGAACAGTTGCTATTCCAATGATTTTACACCAGTATATCAAATTAGGCGGCGAGATGAATGGATTTTTCGGAAGATCATTTGTGTTTTTTACTTTTTCGCAGTTCACCGTCCGGATCATCGGACATTTTGGTGTTGTCACGGGTTTTGTTGAATGATGGACGTTTTTTATTTTCCAGTAAAGGCAGCCGGAATAAAAAGTTGCCCAAGGCCTTTGCATTAAACGGTATAAAAGGCCATAGATACGAAGAATTATATGACCGGTGAACGGTGAGTGCCAATATGAGCAATGTACAGCCAACAACCAATCCCGGAACTTTGAATATCGCTACTGCTATGAGTAAAAACAGTCTGACTAACCTGTTGGCAAGTCCCAACTCGTAACTTGGTGTGGCAAACATTCCAATGGCTGCAATGGCCATATAGAGTACAACCTCATTAACAAAGTATCCCGTTTTCACAGCAATATCTCCAACAAGAATGGCCGCGATTAAACCCATGGCCGATGCCAGAGGTGTAGGCGTATGAACTGCAGCCATCCGCAATAGATCGACACCAAGCTCTATGAGAAGAAACTGCAAAATCAGAGGCAACTTCACATTTTCCTGTGGACCAATGAAGTCCAGCCCCATCGGTTTGAGCGAAGGTTCTATTACCATGAGAAGCCATAGGGGCAGCAAAAACAGCGATATGAGAATCCCTGCAAAACGAACCCATCGTAAATACGTCCCCATCAATGCCGTCTGTCTATTTTCCTCTGCATGTTCACACAGGTCGAAGAACGTCGTTGGCAAAATCATTACACTGGGAGAAGTATCAACGAAAATGACGACTCTGCCCTCCAGCAGATGGGATGCTGTTACATCCGGCCGCTCCGAATATCGAACGAGCGGGAATGGGTTCCATCCCTTGTTGATAATCGCTTCCTCCAGCTGTTTATCTGCGGCGGGAATACCATCGATATCCACCCGCTGAATTTTCTCACGGACTGAGTCCACCTGCACTTTATCCACAATATCGTCAATGTATACCACGCAGACATCGGTTTGTGTTCTCCGCCCCACCTGCATGATCTCAAACTTAAGTCCAGGGTCGCGTATTCTGCGGCGCACCAAGGTTACGTTAGTCAGGAGGGTTTCCGTAAAGCCATCTCTGGAACCTCGGACTACCCTTTCCAATGAAGGTTCTTCTGGTGAACGAACCGGGTAACTCCGGGTATCCATTACTAGGACCGAGCGATCCCCTTCAACGAACAATGCACTCATACCTGTAAGAACCTTGTTAATGACCGCACTCATCTTCTCGACTTTTTCCACCTGTATATGGGGAATGTAACAATCGAAATAAGATTTTAGTGCGTGCTCAGATACCTGATCAGGCGTGAGATAGGTTAACCTTTTTAATACTTCCAGTAGGATCTCATCCTTGGCGAAACCCGTCAAAAGAAGCAATCCCACATGTTTGCCACCCAGCACCATCTCTCTCATATCCACATCAAAAGATTCCCCAAGTCCGAGAACTTGCTTGAGCGTATTTTTGTTTTCACTCATCCGAGGGGAAATATCATCATTTTCCTGCCAATACTGTACGGATTCCTCAATACTGTCGGACATCTCATTTTGTTTTTTCTTATTGTACGCTTTCTCCTCTTCTTCCTTCTGAATCTCATATGCAGACTTGTGCAGCATCTCTTCCGTTATACCTTCACTATGTTCCTGGCCTGTGTGCTCCGTTCGTTCATCCATCTTCCATCCTCCTATGGCCACGAGTTACCGTTGATATATAAAGAAATCAAACAGGGAACCTGTCATTTTACCCAAAATCATGGCGAGCAGTAATCCAAACAAATAAGGTTTCATGCCTAATCGTTTAGCTAGCACGGGCAGTACATTAAGCACCTCGGTGAGTGCTGCGGCGAGCAGACCGATGAACACACCACAGAACAACCCTACGATCGGGCTAAGCAGCAGCACCCCATGCATTTTCCAATGCCAGAAGTCCGCCACCGTTCCGAGCAGTGAACCACCGATTAGCGCCCCTTCGTACCAGTGAGTCTTGTCATACGTTTGCGTAAGTTGAGCCAACCTGGGAATCATATCGAGCACCAGAATAAGCGCAATTACGCCGCTTCCTACGGCAATTCCTCCGGCAATACCCAATACAATGCTGATTGCTCCATTAAGAACGCTCATCCGCATTCATCTCCCTGCGTTCCTGCTCATGCATCCGTTCGCTTTCCTCGATGACCACATATTGATCTACATTTTGCTGGTATAGGAACATCTCCACTTCCAGCGGGGTAGGCTCCTCATTCCACTTTTTCTTGAACAAGTGATTAAAAAATACTGCCATTCCGAATCCAATGCCAATCGAATATGCCACTTGGAACAGGTAGGGATGTTCGTCCCGATGCCCAGTGAGCATCTCCACAATTCGAATCTGAACTTCCTGCATGTTCACATCGGCATGAAAATTCATTATGGTTAAGGCTGATCCGAAGAAAAGAAGTAACCACACCAAAATGAACAGGGACTTGGAAGGTTGACCATTTCCCGCGATGACTTCAACCAACGTATGACCTGATCCCATCAGTTCAACACTGACCTCCGGCAAGATGTGCCGAATTCGGGGAATAATCTGTAATATATCAATGAGGATCAGATTGCCATCCTCCGGTCCAGGACGTAAAAGTTCAAGCTCCAGTAGCCTGCTCTCCTGATTTTCAGAAGTGGTCAGTACATGTGCAATGTCTCCAAGCTTGACTGCCCTGCCCCTCTGGATGCGAATGCGGCTGCGCAGTCGAACGTAGACCATTGGAGTGGGCGTCTGAGACATCCATAACACTCCTTTGCTGCGTAATTTAGGTTAGTATTTGAAGAATGTGCAAATTTATTACAAACGGGTTGGAAAAAGATCGGGAGGTGGGTGCGGGCGCTGCGGGATAGATCGGTCATTGATCGCTGTTGCTCGGGGGAGGATACATGCAGACACTCCGACGGCAGACCAACCTTCTGATCGCTGTTGTCTCCAAATTCTTCTGATTGATTTCTAAGTGTTAGAAATTTGGAGACAAAGGCGAACGCTTCGCTTCTTCAGGTCTAATCTGCCGCCTGCGTTGCTTGTGTATCATTAGGCAAGTCCTCACGCTTCGCTCCTTTTGACCGATTCCATCCCTCCGCTGCCCATCGTCCTCCCGTTTCCAAACGTTGTAATAAATATGCTAGGGAGTGGGAAGGAAGGGATTTATAAGATGAGTTTTTGAGGTTATTTTTGCTTAGACGGGGAGCGGCTATTGATCAGGTTGAGGGAAACTGAGTGTGGAGCATTGTATTCCATATCAAAAGAGTCGCCTTATGGGCGACTCTCCGGTGTTGGTTGATAGACTTACAGCTCAAGAATTACTTTAAAAAATATTACGGATTCCTTTGTTGACTCAATTTCCTTTTGAATTGTAAAGGGGTTGAATTCATTGTTTTGCGAAACTGATTAATGTAATAACTTGTGCTGTTAAAACCGACTTCATAGGCAATTTCGGTAATACTTCGTTCGGAGAGTTGTAAAAGTTCAATGCTTCTTTGGATACGGTACTCTATCACATATTGCATGGGTGTTGTTCTCAATATTTGCTTGAAGTAACGACATGTCTCTGATCGACTTAACTGTCCCATCCTCGCAATATCTTCCAGCCTGATCGGGTCAGCATAGTTGAGATGAATCCATTGCAACATGTCTTTCATTCGCTTGTTTCTGCTCATCTCCGATGGATCATGTTCCAGGGAATATCCATTCATAATCAACATTTTCCACATATCCAGCACCGCAGAAGCAACATTCACTTCATAAAACGGAACTTGGTCCACAAACTCTCCTCTAATCCGTGCAATTGTGTCCAGGAACTGTTCTCCCCACACATTCGTTCTTTCGATATACAGAAAAGGCAAATTAGTTGCTGTTACATATGGATGTACATACTTCATATACAATTCCGAAGGCATGATAACGTGTGGGGACAAATTCAGACATAAATAAATGCAGTTCTCGCTCACACCGTGATCTTCGGCCATATGCATCATACCACTGTTGATAAAAATCCCGTCACCTTTGGGTACTACTATTTTTTGATCGTTGATATGGAACAATGCCTTACCTTGAAGAACAGCAACAAACTGCAATTCATCATGCCAGTGGAGAGGAATATGTCCGTGAACATGTTGAACAATGGTTGTCTCATAACAGGCTACCGATAATGCATCGGTGCGGTGTTCCGTCATTTCTTTCAAATTGTGATCAATGATAAATTCAATATTCTGCATAGGCCTCATCTCAATATTGTTATATTTTTAAGTGCGATATTGATATTAATGTACTGAATTCCTCCTTAATATAACACTATTCTTATATTTAAGGTGAGGCGACAAGCATGATAACTTTTGCAAAATCCAAATATTCAGGTATTTTACTCGTCCTGACGGGAGCAATATGTTGGGGAGTCGGAGGTACGGTATCTCAAAAACTGTTTCAACTGGATGGCATTGAGGTCAACTGGTATGTAACTGTTCGATTGCTGATTGCTGGGCTACTCCTTTTGGTTATTCAATCGTTTACACGTGGAAGAGTTCAGATTTGGGATGTGTGGAGAAATAAGAAAACAGCAATACAGCTGATCATTTTTGGACTGGTGGGCATGCTTGCCGTTCAATATACCTACATGGCATCCATTAAACATGGCAATTCCGCAGTAGCTACACTGCTGCAATACCTGTCCCCTGTTATGATCATGATTTACATCGCCCTCCAGAAACAGTCTGTCCTTACACGAAATGACGTCGCATGCGCCGTACTGGCTCTCGGAGGCTGTTTCCTCCTGCTAACGAACGGCTCGTTTACGCAGTTATCTGTCTCCTGGCTTGCAGTTATATGGGGGTTGTTATCCGGGATTTCCGCTGCATTTTATACGCTGTATGCCGTGCAATTAATTACAAGGTTCGATTCACTTGTTGTGGTTGGCTGGGCTATGATCATCGGTGGTCTGGGAATGAGTTTTATTCACCCGCCCTGGGTCATGAATTTTGCGAGCATCAGTCTTAAAACTTACGGTTATTTGATATTTACGTTCCTTTTTGGAACCATGATTGCTTTTTGGTTTTATATCGCAAGTCTCAAAAGGCTTTCTCCTAAAGAGACCAGTCTACTCGGGAGCGCAGAGCCCCTTGCTGCGGTTGGAACAACCGTCATATGGCTTCATGAACCCTTTGGCATCTATCAATGGATCGGTACGGCATGTATTCTTGGCATGATGCTGGTCATGCAGTCCAATCGTTCGGGATCTCACTGAATTAACAACAAATAACCTCCCCCGCCATAATGCGCGATAGAAGGTTGTTAGTTGTCGTATATTGGTGCATAACCGCCAATATTGTTGTTGCAATCCCCGAATCACTGCGCGATCTGGTCGCGGATGGATTGCAGTATTTTTTTCTCCAGACGGGATACCTGCACCTGAGATATACCCAGCCTGCTGGCAACCTCGGACTGCGTCTGATCCCGATAATACCGAAGATAGACGATTAACCGCTCCCGTTCGCTGAGACCACCGATGGCTTCGTTCAGAGCCAGTTTGTCAAACCAACGTTCCTGAGACTCGTCGGCAATCTGGTCCATTAATGTAATGGGATCACCGTCATTCTCAAATACCGTCTCATGGATAGAGGTCGGCGGTTTGTTGGCTTCCTGGGCAAATACGACTTCCTCCGGGGTTACTCCCAACTCTGCGGCAACTTCCTTAATCGTTGGCAGTCGATCCAGATGTTTGGACAGTTCGTCCCTTTTTTTGCGGACTTTATTCGCCATCTCTTTCAGTGAACGACTGACCTTCAGGGTACCGTCATCTCGCAGGAATCGCTGGATTTCTCCGATGATCATCGGTACCGCGTAGGTTGAGAACTTCACGTCATAACTGAGATCAAATTTGTCTACTGACTTGAGCAGACCGATACAACCAATCTGGAACAGATCTTCCGGATCATATCCCCTGTTCATAAAACGCTGTACGACGGACCAGACGAGTCTGATGTTGCAGTTCACCAGCGTATCCCGCGAAACATGGTCACCCGACTGACTGAGCGCAATCAGCCGTTTGACCTCGGCATCGTCCAAATAGGTCTGTGAAGATGGTTTCACTTCAGCATCCATAAGAACACCAACCCCTAATTATACAATGCTTTCTTGGATTCAATCCTTTTTTTCATCTTGATGGAGGTGCCTCTGCCGGGCTCACTGCTGACTTCGAATTCATCCATAAAGTTTTCCATAATGGTGAAGCCCATGCCCGACCGCTCAAGTTCGGGTTTGGAGGTATATAACGGCTGCTTGGCCAGTTCAAGATCTTCGATACCTTCACCGCGGTCTTCCACAATAATCGTGATCATGTCTTCCCGAATCTCGGCCTGGATAGACACCACACCCTCGGAGTTGTTGTTATATCCGTGGATGATGCTGTTGGTCACGGCTTCCGAAATGACCGTCTTCAGGTCACTGAGCTCGTCCATCGTTGGATCAAGCTGGGAGATAAATGCAGCAACGGTTACCCGTGCAAACGATTCATTCTCTGACTTGGCCGCGAATTGCAGATTCATGAAATTTGTCCCTGTTCCTTCATTCATGAGACGACCTCCAGACCTGAGAGAGCAGTTCCCTCATTTTCGTATATCGGCATTATCTTGAACAGACCCGACATTTCCAGCAAACGGTACACCGGCGAATTGACGTCACAGACCACCATCTTACCGCCTTTGTTCTTAATGAGCTTGTATCTTCCCAAAATGACACCCAGGCCCGAACTATCCATAAATTGCAGATCTTTCAGGCTGAGTACCAGATGCTCGCTTTGTCTCCGCTGGATGGCTTCATCCATTTGCATCCGTACCATGTCAGCTGTATGGTGATCCAGCTCCCCGGATAATCGTACAATCAGAATCCCGCGATGGTGTTCCATTTCCACATGCAAGTTCACGTTTGCCCACTCTCCTCCCTGTCTTGAACAAGGATTTCTACGTATCCAAAGGCTTTTCCTGCCCCCCGACAAAACTAGAAGAAAACCCCTATTTAACTACAAAATATGTTCGAAGGATGCGAACAACTCGCGTAATTCGCCTTTTAATCAAACAGGTTGGACGTAGTCCGTTTAAACAGCTTCCACCAGCCAGCTTTATTCACGTCCTGTGGAGCCTGAATGTCGAATTCCTTAATGACGTCATTGCCCTGGTACACCACCAGTTTACCTATACTTTGTCCAGCCTTGATCGGAGCTTTCAATTCTTTGGCAACCAGCAATTCATGCCGGATGTCATTGGATTTCGCTCCTTTGCGCATCAGCACACTATAATTTTGCGTGGCATTCAGAGGCAATTCGGCAACTTCACCTTTTTCGATCTTCAGACTGCCCAGCAGATCCCCTGCCTTGTAGAGAGCCTTCATCGTATATTGACTAAAGGCATAATCAAACATCGATGACACTTCGCTATTTCGTGTTTTGGTATTTGGTTCACCAAGTACCACGGAAACGACACGCAGTCCCTCCTTGGACGCTGTTGCGGACAAACAGAACTTCGCTTCGGATGTATAACCTGTTTTCAAACCATCTGCCCCTTCATAAAAACGAACCAGCTTGTTCGTGTTCACCAGCCAGAATGGCTTTTCCGAGTCTTTGCGAAGATAATCCTGATAGGCACCGGTGTACTTCGTAATCCCGGAATGCTTCAGCAGTTCACGACTCATGACGGCAATGTCGTGGGCTGACGAATAATGATTATCCACCGGCAGACCGTTACAGTTGGCAAAATGAGTATCCTTCATGCCAAGCTCCTTCGCACGCTCATTCATCAGCTGTACAAAGGATTCCTCCGAACCAGCAATCTTCTCAGCCATAGCCACTGAGGCATCATTGCCCGAAGCCATCGCGATCCCTTTTAACATGTCATCAACGGTCATCTCTTCCCCAGGCTCCAGAAAGATCTGCGAACCGCCCATGGAAGCTGCATATTCGCTCGTTCTTACTTTATCTGTCAGCTTCAGCTTGCCGGAGTCGATCGCTTCGATTGTAAGCAGCATGGTCATAATTTTTGTAATGCTCGCCGGAGGCAGCTGATCATGACTGTTTTTCTCATATATGACGGTTCCTGTGTCCGCATCCATTAGGATCGCAGAGCGTGCCGACGGGGCAAGATCCGTCCCTCCCGCTGCCTTCGGTGTTTCTTCAGCCAATGCCGTTGATGCCATAAGGGACAGCAGGATACAAAGGGTCATGAACGATGCCATTATTCTTTTCTTCACAAGGTTACCTCCTCAAATGACTTGCTTACTGCATGTTCCATGCATGTACTGCTAATCATTGTCGGCCCGTTTCCAGTAAATTATTCCATGTAAAGCATGATTTCCCGAACTTTTATTGAAAATGTGATCAAAGCGAAAAAAACGCACTTTACTCAACGCATGAGTAAGCGGACGTTCAATACAACAAAAAAAGGTTACCCCCGATGATTTCTCATTCGAAGAGGTAACCTTCTCTACTCAACTCTTGCTTACATTTGTGGAATAACAGCCAATACCAGCGCCAGGAACGACTCACGAACACGCTCCGTCGTTTCCATCACCTCATCATGTGACAGTGGCTGGTCCAGAATTCCGGCAGCCATGTTACTGATACAGGAAATACCGAGCACTTCCAGACCTGCATGGCGTGCCACGATCACTTCAGATACAGTGGACATGCCCACGGCGTCTGCGCCCAATGTACGCAGCATTTTGATCTCTGCTGGTGTCTCGTAGTTCGGACCAAGCATACCTGCGTATACCCCTTCACGTACGTTAAAACCTTGTGAAGCCGCCGTATCCTTTGCCAGCGCACGCAAACGGCGGCTATAGGCTTCGGACAGATCAGGGAAACGCACGCCCAGGGCAGCGTCATTGGGTCCGATCAGTGGATTTTTGCCTGTAAGATTCAAGTGATCAGAGATCAGCATCAAATCTCCAGCTTCATACGACGTGTTCACGCCGCCCGCTGCATTGGTTACAAGCAAGCTGCTTACACCCAATTCTTTCATTACTCGTACCGGGAAAGCTGTCAATTCCGGACCATATCCTTCGTACATGTGGAAGCGGCCTTTCATCATCACGACTGGACGGCCTTTAATGGTGCCGACCAATAGCTCACCTTCATGTCCTTCTACTGTGGACACCGGAAAATGTGGAATATCCTGATAAGCGATGCTTACGCCATCTTCAATCAGTTCTGCCAGTACGCCAAGACCCGAACCTAAAATCAAACCGACTTCCGGCTTGATGGAGCTTTTACTTTGAATATAAGAGGCTGCTTCCGAAATCATTTGTTGGTTTAATGCTGTCATGCGATGTATGTTCCTCCTTGAGTTGAAACGATCCGTCTATAGACGCATTTTGCAAAATCTATTCAATCCGAATTTATGCAAACTGCTTATGTATAACGGCGTTTGGATGTATTCAATTTATTTTATCCTAAATCGTCGCGATGTTCCGCATTTATTTGTGAATGCCATGCGTCAAAATCTATTTTGCCCTCGGGTGATGGGTTTCATAGATTTCTTTCATGGTTTTGCGACCATGGTTGCCATATTGTTGCCCCGGCTGCTCTACGTGACCCAGCATATCCTGAACCGCACGTGTGTCCGCCCCATTGGCAATCAGGTGCGCCGCAAAGGAATGACGCAGCGTATGCGGTGTAATTTCGTCCGAGATTCCTGCGTCCACTGCCGCTTTTTTGAGCAGCTTCCAGAAGCCCTGCCGGGTTAAACGTCTGCCAGATACATTCACGAACAGTGCCTGCTCGTCCGAATCGGTTTTGAGCAATTTGTTGCGGAATTCCTCCACATATACACTTGCCCAATGTGCAGCGGGTGCACCGATGGGAAGAATACGTTCTTTGCCCGCTCCACCGCATCGTATAAAACGCATGCCTGGCTGTACATCCCGAATGTCCAGCGCAATCAGTTCCGAGACCCGAATACCTGTAGCATATAGCAGTTCAAGCATCGCTCGATCTCTCACACCCTGCGGTGAACGAATATCAGGCGCTGTCAGCAGTTGTTCGATCTCCTGTATGCTTAATACCTGTGGTGGCGACTTGTCCGCCTTGGGAGCTTCCACATCAAACGTAGGGTCCTGTATAATCTCCCCCCGGCGCATCAAAAAGTGAAAGTAGGAGCGCAGAGATACGATGCTGCGGGCAATGGTTGCGTTGGCACGTCCTGCCTGTTTGAGCTGACCTGCAAACAGGACGACATGCGTGCGTCTGACCTGATCGGCTTTGTGTATGCCAAACTCCTTATCTGCAAATTCAATGAACTTGTCCACGTCTCGGAGATACGATTCAAGCGTGCTGCTCGACATCCCTTTATCATCTTCCAAGTATAAGGCATAGGCGTGTATCGTCTGTTTCATGTACAACGCTCCTCAACTGACAGATCTGCCGCTCTGGCAGACTGCTCCCGTATTTGCATCCCTGACTGTTCGAAGCTACTCCCCGTACCAATAGAACAAACGGAGACGCTCTGCCATCGTAGGACGTCCTTCTCCATTACCCGGCCAATCCGTTTCCTGAAATACTTTGATTGCATTGCCAGTCGGCATCTGATACTGGTCCACAGGTGAGATCCAGCCATTGAACAGATCCAGAACATGATAGAACAGATAGACTAGTGCAGCAAAAAATATAATAAATCGAATAAAACGGAGCCCTCTCCGCACTGATATAATCATGGGTATATCCCCCTTCTGATTCAAATCCGGTAACGTCCTTGAATCAGGGTATGTCCATAAACACAAGTTTATGCCATTCGGGGTAAACTCCAGATCACGTCCGGTGCCAAAAAAGCTCTCCCGTCAAAACCGCCGGTGAGAGCTTGAAGATATGCTATGTTATTCTTCATCTTTGGGTTTCTGTTCATTTTTAGCTTTGCAACGATAACAAATTCCATGAAAATCCAGTCGGTGATCTACTACCGAAAAGTTGAATTCCCGCTCCAAACGCTCTTCAAGCGGTCCAAGCCAGTCTTCACGTATTTCATCCATACTTCCGCATTGAACACAGATTAAGTGATGATGGTGATGCTTGGATGTATCTCCGCGCAGATCATAACGCGCTACACCGTCGCCGAAGTTGATTTTCTCTACAACATGCAGCTCACTCAGCAGTTCGAGGGTACGGTACACGGTTGCCAGACCGATTTCGGGAGCCTTTTCTTTAACGAGCATGAATACGTCTTCTGCGCTCAGATGATCTTCTTCATTCTCAAGAAGTACTCTTACGGTGGCTTCCCGCTGGGGCGTTAATTTATATCCTTGGGACTGTAGTTGCTGCTTAATTTTATCAATCCGTGCTTCCATTTTCTCCCTCCCCCTAGGAAATCACTGCACACTGCAACTTAACCCACTCTTTTCATTATAGGGGGAGTGCGTAATTAAAGTCAACATTTTACACTATGCATTGCACGTTATGCCGGTAGTAGCATTGGCGTGACCCAGCGCATCATCGCAGGTGTAACCCATGTTTCAAAAGACGCCACGCCGAGCAGCATTGCAGCCATAACCAAAGTTAACACTATATATGAAGCAAACGGCCTTTGTCGACCAGGTGTTCGCTGCATCAAAACACGATTGCGAATGATGTATAGCGAGAATGTCATCGCCGCCACACTGCAGATCAGAAGGATTGGAATGACAAATAGATTATGTGGTGCCACGGAAACCAGTGCAAACAGCAGCCCTTTCCAAGAATACTGTCCAACCAGGTAACCCACAGTGAATCCAATGAGCACACCTTTCAGAAAATCCAGAACCAGTATACCGGGCAGTCCAACGACGGATAAACCCAGAATAAAGATTAGACCTACCCATTTCAGATGAAGCATGGCGATGTCCCAATAGGCCCCGGTCTCTGTCACCTGTGCACTGTGCTGCACGGTCATGAAGAAATTACCGAGATAACCCTCCAGATCCTGGCGTTGATCAAGAGACAATGCATTCACCATAAGCGCGCCAAAAATGACACCGACCAGAAACAAGACAGCCACGAATACATATAACGAAGTCTGACCTTTAAATGTAAAGTAGGATGAGCGCATACAGGTACGAGTCCCCTTTCCGGTATCATGCTGCAAGGATTCTCAGTTACATCCTCATAGTCATTCTTATGAACCGGAATGCACCTGTATGACTTCTTGTCCAGATTGGTTCCCTGTATGGTGAAAGCTATATGAGTTGAACCTCGGAATATAACTACAGCATATTTACACGAGTCACTCCGTGGCTCTTTCCTGAACAGCAACTTTACCATACGTTCCTCCACCTCCGGAGGACAATTCCAGTTGCCCATTCCGCGCAGCCACGATCAAGCCAGCCAGCACAGGTCCAACAACCGCAGCAAGTTCTTCCTCATGCGTACGATGAAGCACATTCATTTCTGTACCAAAATGGTCCAGTAACTGGCGCAATTTGGCTTTGCCAAGTCCCGGAATGAACTCCAGTGGTACCTGATAATGATAGGCGGGTCTGTTTGCAGGAACATGAGGAATCTCCCGATCAGAGATGGCCAGAATGCGATCCAATACCCCTTGAACAAGCTTCAGACTGCCACAGTGAGGGCAACGCTCTGCCGACATCGCTTGCTCATCCATGATACTGCCACACGCCGCACAGTAGGTACGGTGATACTTGCCCAGCCTTGGATTCAGTCCATAATTGGCAGCAATGCTCCTGCCATCTTCTCCTTGAAGTGCCATACGGAATTCATCAAAAGAAGGGGCAGCAATTAGTAATTCGTTATACTCCCGTCCAATCTTACCAAGTGAATGAGCATCCGAATTGGTCAGGAACGGTACACGGTCCAACTCTTGAATATAACTGGCCATGGATGAGTCTGAGCTTAACCCCAGCTCTACCGCATCCACAAGACGGGTATCCAGCACATCGCCCATACGGGGGGCTGTACTGCCATAGATGCCTTTATGCGGTGTAAATACATGTGCAGGCACAATTAGTCCACCACGTGCCTTAATCTCGGCCTGCATCTCTAGAGCGGGCACGTATACCCGCTGAGAACTGAGATTCACATTTTTCATATAACGTTTCATCCAGTCCGTGAAGGACTTCATCGTTTTCAGATCACGGAAGTATGCGAGCATATGGAACTCGCGCATTTCAGGCTCGCGCAGCTCAATCTCTGTACCCAGCAGAATGGTGGTGTCCTGGTAGGCAATACCGCCCCCCTCAATCTGGGACATCGTACCGTTCTCCAGCAATTGCTCGATATCCATCTGTACAACCGGCGAATGACAATCAATCACACCCAGCAAATGAATTCCTTTGCGATCCGATGCTTCCCGGGCAATATTCTCAAATGTCAGATCGCGACTGCCACTGATTTTTACGGCCTCGCCGCGAGAGGTTCGTCCGATGTGAATATGCAGGTCTGTATAACAGGGCTCCCACATCGTGGACGTTTTCAGTTGGTCATTCATCCCTAGAACCGTCCTGTCGTTCTGTAGAGGTCCCACGCGTACACAGCCATCATCGTTTTGGCATCACTAATCCGGTTATCGTCCATGAGTGCGTAGGCTTCCTCCAGTGTGATCTCGGATACTTCAAGGAATTCATCTTCGTCAAGTTCCATATCTCCGGCTTCCAACTCTTCAGCGATGTATAGATGAATGATCTCATCTGCGAACCCTGGTGAGGTGTAGAACGAACGCAGATGACGCAGTGACTTGGCCACATATCCCGTCTCTTCTCGCAATTCACGTGCGGCAGCCACTTCCGGCTCTTCTCCAGGGTCCAGTTTTCCCGCAGGTATCTCCACTTCGGTGCGCCCCATTGCTTGACGATACTGATCCACTACAAGCATGCGATCCCCATTCAGAGCGAGCACAGCTACTGCTCCAGGGTGCCGGATTATCTCACGTGTAGCCGTCTCACCGTTCGGCAGTTTAACCGTATCGACCTGTAGTGAAATCACTTTCCCCTCGAAGATGGGCTTGGTGGATACGGTCACTTCATCCAACTTCGGATTGGCAGGTTGCGCTGTATGGATGGATTGAGCAGATTGGTTTGGTTTCATTCGTTCTTCAACTCCATATCATTGGATTATATATTCGTTTAATGTATAAATCTCTGATTTTGGGCATATGGTGAGCGTATAGAACTCTCACAGCAAATATAAACAATTCAGGGGGAATTTTGATGAACAGTTATTTGACGCCTAAATCCGTACACGTGGTAGGACAAGCCCGGCAAGTACAGCTCATCCTTAAGCAATGGTTGCACGAGTGGGGACCGGATGCCAAATTAAGTGATCTGCTCGCTGGACGCAAATCAATGGGGCATTGATCTATTCAGCCATAGACACATGTTTCATCCAATATTAACGAGTCTTCTCCCTTGAAATATAACATGAATTTACAAAAAGTCCGAATCCGTACAGACCGGGTTCGGACTTTTGTCTAAAAACATGTGAGGTAACATGTGCAGTATCTTATTTCTTGCCAGCTGCCGTTTCCTGAATAATTGCCACCACCACTTGGGACAACTTCACAATGTCTTCGGCACGAATACGTTCTTTGGTTGTATGAATATCCTCATACCCTACCGCCAGATTCGCGGTTGGAATACCAAATCCGTTAAAGATGTTGGCATCACTGCCCCCACCAGAAGCGAACGTACGAGTCTCGAGACCCATACTGCGGATGGCGCGCTGTGCAAGCTGCACAACTTCGTGCTCATCATGGAAACCAAATGCCGGATAAAGGATTTCACTTCTGAATTCAGCCGTTGCACCGTATTTGCGACATGTTGTTTCGAGCGCATCACGCATCTGTGCTACCTGCAATTCCACTTTTTCCTGCACAATACTGCGAGCTTCCGCTTCAATCTGTACAAAGTCACATACCACGTTGAGTGCTGATCCACCCTGGAATTTACCAATGTTTGCTGTTGTCTCATCATCAATTCGTCCAAGCTTCATCGCTGCAATGGCTTTGGCAGCAACCTGAATGGCGCTGATCCCGTCTTCCGGGTTCACGCCCGCATGTGCGGACTTCCCATAGATGCTCATTTGGATTTCGGCTCTGGCCGGTGCAGCTACACAGATCGTCCCTACAGCTCCGTTGGAATCCAACGCATAGCCGAATTCGGCATCGATATCCTTCGGATTCATGGCACGTGCGCCCACCAGGCCAGACTCTTCGCCCACCGTAATGACGAATTGAATTTTACCATGTGGAATCTTGTTCTCTTGAATCACACGAATCGCTTCGAACAGTGCCGCAATCCCTGCCTTGTCATCTGCTCCCAGGATCGTTGTTCCATCACTGCGAATCCAGCCATCTTCACCCAGTTCAGGTTTAATGCCCTGTCCAGGCGTTACGGTGTCCATATGACATGTGAAAAAGATGGGTGCAACACCATCTGTTCCTTCGGCCTCCCAGGTAATGACAAGGTTTCCCGCGCCATGTCCGGTTTGTTCCATGGTGTCGTCCTCATAGACATGAAGGCCGAGATCTGCAAACTGCTCTTGAAGCACCTTGGAGATGTTCTGTTCATTTTTCGTTTCACTATCAATCTGAACCAGTTCCATGAACTGATCGATAACACGTTGTTGTTTAATCATAGGACTTTCCTCCCTCTCGTGGATACGGTACAATACAATTACTATGGCTTACTTTATGTTGAAAGGAGTTCTCTCATCATGCAAAAAAAGAAATGGTTCAAAATCATCATCTATCTCATGCTGATCGCCATGATCGGGTCCACCCTTTTCATCGCTCTCGAACCGTTGCTGTTCGGATAGCCACATGAAGCCTTTCGACGAACTGTTTACAGACGTTGAAGGGCTTCTTTTTCGCTAATCCAATTGATTTGATATGGAAAAATGCGATTAAAGTACGGAACAATCTCGCGTGCTACCTGCTCCACTGTATAAGACTTGCCCGTGATATCCTCCAGTGAAGTAACACCATATTGCTCAATTCCACAAGGAACAATCCCCTGAAAACCAGCATGTTGAATGCCTGAGCTGATGTTAAAAGCAAACCCATGACTGGTCACGAAACCGCGGCGATGTTTGCAGCGATTAAACTTGATGCCGATCGCAGCAATCTTCATATCGCCGATCCACACACCCGTATACCCCTCTTTGCGTCCGGCTTCGATGCCTTGGTCTGCGAGATAATCTATAAGTACCTGCTCAAGTTTCCGCAAATATCCGTGTAGATCCAAGTCTTCATCCCGACCAAGAATCAATAACGGGTAACCTACCAACTGGCCCGGGCCATGATAAGTAATATCACCGCCCCGATCAATCTGAAACAAAGAAATCCCTTGCTCACGCAATTCTTCCGGACTGAGAAGCAGATGCTCCGGATGATTTTGTGAACCAATCGTATACGTTGGCGGGTGTTGTAAAAGCAGCATCTGCTCGGCTCCCTCGCCCTCGTCCAATCGCTGCACAATCGCTTTCTGGCGGTTCCAAGCCTCTTCGTAATCAAGCATCGGTATGTATGCAACATCCAGCGGCTTGCTCATGATTCCCCACACCCTTCTGCTTCAGGTTCAATGTACAATTGAGCACTTGTCCATAGACAACAGGAAAAGTGCACGGCCTCCGGCACATACACTTTCCCGTCTACTATTTACTTAATACACCGTGCTCTCCATGGTATATCCTTCAAGGTTTTCTTTGACACGTTGCAAGAAACGTCCGCTGATTACGCCATCCAGGATTCGGTGATCCAGCGACAGACACAGATTAGCCATCGAACGAACAGCGATCATATCATTAATAACCACGGGCTTCTTGACAATCGACTCGAATGTAAGAATCGCTGCCTGCGGATAGTTAATGATTGGCTGGGACAGGATTGAACCGAATGAACCTGTATTGTTCACCGTGAACGTACCACCCTGCATATGATCAAGCTTCAATGTACCTTCACGTGTTTTGCGAGCCAGTTCATCCACTTCACGGGCCAGACCTGCGATATTACGCTGATCGGCATGTTTGATTACCGGTGTAAGTACGGAATCTTCGGTTCCTACTGCCATGGACAGGTTAATGTCCCGTTTAACGATAATTTTGTCTACTGCCCATACGGAGTTCATGATCGGGTAGTCTTTAATCGCGTTAACGACTCCCTTCATCATGAAGGACAGATATGTCAGATTGATGCCTTCCTTGCGCTTGAACTCATCCTTGAGTTTATTGCGCAGCATTACGAGATTCGTCACGTCTACTTCGATCATCGTCCATGCATGCGGGATTTCCGATACGCTCTGACGCATATTCCGCGCAATCGCATTACGCACAGGGGTAACATCAATGAAATACTCCGATCTTCCCTGGCCGCCACCTTCTACTTCGATCTGTGGAATTTTCGGGCTTTCGGTTAGATGAATACCTGAATGTCTCACAGGAACGCCTGCATCGGACGCTGAGATCGCTTCTCCAGCGGTTAAACCCATGTCTCCGTTTCCACGATTTACGCCACTGAATGGAGAAGCAGACGGCACACCAGAAGGTGTATGCTGTGCAACTGGAGATGATGCTTGTGCAGACGCAGACGATCCAGCCACATTACCTCCCTGTGCAACAAATGCCAGCACATCTTTGCGGGTAATACGACCACCTGCTCCAGTACCTTGGATGCTTTGCAAGTTCAAACCATGCTCTGCTGCCAGGGATTGCACTGCCGGGGAATACCGATTACGCATCGGCTGATTAAGGTCATGTGCTGCTGTATTTGAGGCGGCAACAGGAGTATGGGCCGTATTATGCTGCACTTGCTCCTGTTGCTGCGATACTTGTGTTACCTGCTCAGCCGCTTCTTCGTCAGAAGCTGCGACCTGCATGCGGCAGATTGCTTCACCAACAGCAATCGTTGTGCCTTCTTCCACCAAAAGATCACCCATAATTCCATCCACCGTGGATGGAATCTCGGCATTGACTTTATCCGTGATTACTTCACAGATCGGCTCGTACTGTTCCACACGGTCGCCCGGTTTTTTCAACCATTTGCCTATGGTAGCCGAGACCAGCGATTCCGCCAATTGCGGCATAATGACCTCGATCCATTTCATACGTTCAGCCATTTGATTATCACTCCAAACTTTACTTTTAAACGATTAAACGATCCAATAAAACGAAATTAAAACTCGGCAAGTGTACGCATTGCTGCTTTGGCTTTGTCCTTGCTCAGCATGTAAAATTTCTCCAATGTTGGGCTAATTGGCATGGCTGGCACGTCAGGTCCACAGAGACGCTGAATCGGCGCATCCAGTTCAAACAGACATTCCTCACTAATAATCGCGGCAACTTCGGCACCTACACCACCCGTTTTGTTATCTTCGTGAACGATCAGCACTTTGCCTGTCAGACGAGCGGAAGCAATAATCGCTTCACGATCCAGCGGTTGCAATGTGCGCAGATCCAGAACGTGTGCGGTAATGCCTTCCTCACGTTCCAGCTCCTCAGCAGCCTGCATGACAAAATGCAGCGGCTGGCTGTAGCCGATCACCGTAATATCCGCACCCTCACGAAGTACGTTGGCTTTGCCGATCGGAACGATGTAATCATCCTCAGGCACATCTTCCTTGATGAGCTTGTAGCATTTTTTATTTTCAAAAAAGAGTACCGGATCCGGGTCGCGAATGGCCGCTTTGAGCAGACCCTTGGCATCGTATGCCGAGTAAGGCGCTATAATTTTCAGACCAGGTGTACCAAAGAAAATCGATTCCGGGCATTGGGAGTGATACAACCCACCGAAGATTCCGCCACCAATCGGCGCGCGGATAACAATCGGACAACTCCAGTCATTGTTGGAACGATAGCGGATTTTGGCCGCTTCACTAATGATCTGGTTTGTTGCCGGCAGCATGAAGTCCGAATATTGCATCTCGGCAATCGGCTTCATGCCATACATCGCTGCACCGATGGCAACACCTGCAATAGCGGATTCGGACAACGGTGTGTCCATGACACGCATCTCGCCAAACTGATCCTGTAAGCCTTTGGTTGTGGTAAACACACCACCTTTGACCCCTACGTCTTCACCGAGGATAAAGACATTCTCATCCCGCTCCATCTCTTCTTTCATCGCGAGACGGATTGCATCAATATATTCCATCACTGCCATACTTACCGTCCCCCTTCTTCGCTGTCCGCATAAACGTGCGTCAGAGTGTCCTCAGGTTTCGGATATGGCGCGTTGTCTGCATATTCAGTCGCTTCTTTCATTTCCAGCGCAAGCTGGGAAGCCAGATCCGCATCCCGGGCTTCGTCCCAGATGCCGCAATCAATCAGATAGTTCTTCATGCGAAGCACGCCGTCCTTCTTCCAGTTCTCTTCAACTTCTTCCTTGGTCCGGTAAGCCAGATCATTGTCAGAAGTGGAGTGTGGAGAGAGACGATACATCATCGCTTCGATTAGTGTGGGGCCTTCGCCTGCTATGGCACGTTGACGTGCTTCCTTCACAGCAGCGTATACTTCGAGCGCATCGTTACCATCTACACGCAGTCCGGGGAAACCGTAACCGAGTGCACGGTCCGATATTTTACCGCTAAGCTGCTTGTGAATTGGAACCGAAATCGCATACTGGTTGTTCTCACACATAATAATGACAGGCAACTTGTGTACACCTGCAAAGTTGGCTCCCTCATGGAAGTCACCCTGATTGCTTGATCCTTCACCAAACGTAACAAAAGAAACAAATTTTTGCTTCTTCATTTTGGCAGCCAGCGCAAACCCGACAGCGTGCGGAACCTGTGTTGTAACCGGGCTGGAGCCCGTCACAATCCGCAGCTTTTTGTGACCGAAGTGACCCGGCATTTGCCGACCGCCACTATTCGGATCTTCCGCTTTTGCAAAAGCAGACAGCATCAACTCACGCGGAGTCATGCCTACCGCCAGTACAAAACCATAATCGCGGTAATACGGTAAATAATAATCGTGATCCCGGTCCAGACCAAAAGCAGCGCCTACTTGCGCAGCCTCCTGCCCTACACCGGATACGTGAAAGTTAATTTTGCCAGCCCGTTGCAAGAGCAAGCAACGCTCGTCAAACTTGCGTGCGAGCAGCATGTATTTGTACATATCCAATACTTCACCATCGCTAAGTCCCAGCTGTTGATGCCGATGGACCGCGTCTGCAGTACCTTGTGAACTCATATGAGGTACCTCCTTTTAATCAGAGCCTGTGCCACTCTTACTACCCGATCTTATAACCTGGTACTAAGACTTGGCTTAACCTTATTATAATCCCTTTTACCCAAAAAAGGAAAGAACCTTTCTCATAAGCCTCTTTGGCTTACATTCCAATGGCCTTTCCATCGACCGCCAGCATGGCTTCACCCATGATTTCCGACAGAGAAGGGTGTGGATGAATGGTTTGGCCGACTTCCCAAGGTGTCGCATCCAGCATCTGAGCCAGTGAAGCCTCAGCGATCAATTCCGTCACATGGGTGCCAATCATATGTACCCCCAATATATCATTCGTCTTGGCATCTGCGATCACCTTCACGAATCCATCACGACTTCCGTGAATGAGCGATTTGCCAATCGCCTGAAACGGGAACTTGCCTGTTTTGATGTCATAGCCACGTTCTTTGGCTTCACGCTCGGTGAATCCAATGCTGGCTGCTTCCGGACGTGTGTACACACATCGCGGTATACGGTGGGATTCAACGGCATGTACCGTTTCCCCTGCCAAATGATTGACAGCGAGAATGCCTTCATGACTTGCCGCGTGCGCAAGCTGTAGACCACCAATGCAGTCGCCAATGGCGTAGATGTGACCTTCACCTGTCTGTAGCTGTTTGTTCACAGCAATGAAGCCACGCTCCAGCTTGATATCTGTATTTTCGAGTCCGATATTTTCGACATTGGCCTGACGTCCAACCGACACGAGCATTTTCTCCGCTTTCAGCGTTTCCTGCTTTTCGTCACCAAGCTGCACATCAATCTGGATGCCATCTGTATCCGTGCTATAGGTTTCCGTTAGCACTTTGGCTCCTGTCAGGAAACGAACCCCCCGCTTACCAAGCAATCGTTGCATCTCTCTTGCAACATCCTCATCCTCTGCAGGCAGCACGTGAGCAGCAGCTTCTACCACCGTGATGTCTACACCAAAGTCATTCAGCATGGATGCCCACTCCAGTCCAATCACACCACCGCCGACAATAATAAGTGATGCAGGAAGCTCGTCCATACGCAGTGCTTCGTCACTGCTCATAATAAACTTGCCATCCGGTTCCAGCCCTGGCAGCACACGTGGACGTGAACCAGTAGCAATAATGAGATTGGTCGGCACAACCGTATCCATCTCCCCATCTTCAAACTCTACAGCGACCGCTCCGCTCTGCGGGGAGAAGATGGAAGGTCCGATCACGCGACCGTTCGCGTGTACGACCTGGATTTTATTTTTTTTCATCAAATATTGAACGCCCTGATGGAGCTGCTCCACAATCGCATCCTTACGCGCCTGTACTTTGGGAAATACAAGTGTGGCTCCAGCTGTCTCAATACCATACGTCTCGCTCTCCTGAATCTCGGCGTACACTTCCGCGCTTTTCAGCAAAGCTTTGCTCGGAATACACCCACGATGCAGACAGGTTCCGCCGAGCTTGTCCTTCTCAATAATAACCACCTGTTTTCCTAGCTGTGCAGCTCGGATTGCGGCTACATATCCACCAGTTCCTCCTCCAAGAATTGCTACATCACATGTAATTGGCATCTCTCATGCTCTCCTCTATGAATCAAATTTCAGTATCATTTATGATGGCTTGAATCATGGTTTGGCTTATACCCTCTATATGCCATTGTACTCTCCTTGAGCGGTCAACTCAAAGTTTGAACCAATCACACATGGACAGCCCGTGCATTCCAAGCTATGATGGAATCAGGTATGATCTGTAAGCGTAACCTTTATTTAATGTCGACTTTGGCAGAAAGGGTATAATGCTCATGAATACAAGATTGGTATTTGCGCGATTTTTGGCGATTGTTGTTCTGGTCATCCCCGGTTTAATGGCAATGAAGGGTTTTCTGATGATGAAAGACGCCCTGTTCCTATATTATGCCGAGCACGGGAACGAACTGATTTCACCAGGATTCCAGTGGCTTTCCTTTGGCGGTGGACTTGTCCTGTTTGCCGCAGGTATGAGTTTTCTGGGAGGCTGGATCTTGTTCCGTGACCGCAAGCGTAATTATGTAGGTCCCCGTTTCCGATCCAATAATGTACCCGAAAAAGCAGAGACGCCCGGAGGGACTCGTTGAGTCCGGGCTTTTTGTGTGTTTTTACAACACACCGCCTACTTTACATAGACAGGATGGATCATCATGGTATCATTTTTAATCACGTTACAACGACTGCTCAAAGGCATTTTCCATGCGTTCAAAGACCCCAAGTTTCTGGCTTTGTTCGCGTTAACGGCAGCAACGTTGCTGTCAGGCACTTTGTTTTACACTCGTGTTGAAGGTTTGCACTGGATCGATGCATTATACTTCTGTGCGGTTACTCTGACTACGGTTGGACATCCTGAATTTGTGCCATCCACCGGATTCAGTAAAGCCTTTACTGTCATCTACATGTTTGCAGGCATAGGTCTCACCTTTGCCATGATTGCCAGAATTACAGCAGGTATTCTATTCCCTCGCAAATTAAAGACAGAAGAGGACCCGGAGTAATCTCCGGGTCATTCGTATAAGGCATCCCTCAGTTTGGTAGACATACGTGATTCTTTGGAAGAAGACTTCAGGATCGTTCTGCGCAGCGTCAGGTTACTTGCCTGCAGTCGCTCCGCTTCTGCGAACAGTTCTGCAAATAATGCCTGCGCCGCTTCATCCAGTGATGCCTGCTCTTTCAGGCTTTCATATCGTTCTTGAAGTGATGTTAATACTTCACTCATCGTAAACACCTCTTTTCCATAACTCCTAGTAACAGCTGGCGGAACCAACGGCTTAACATTCCATATAGTAACACAAAGCTGCACAGATTAGTTCTGGCTCTTACCAAAGATTTTGTGGTACTCTGTAATGGTCGCTTTTTTTGTTGAATCCCGTATGTGAGAGGAGTAGCAGCACCGTGCAAACAGGACGTATTACCGTAATTACTGGACCCATGTTCAGTGAAAAGTCCGGTGAACTCATTCGCCGTTGTCAGAAATTAATTCAATTTGGCCGTAAAAAGGTTGTGGCCTACAAACCAGCCGAGGATGATCGGTTTGCCCAAGATGAAATCGTGAGCCGAATTGGTTATCGATTGCCTGCTCATTCCATTCCCCGGCAATTAACCCCGGAATCCGTAGAAATGATCCTGAATCAAACCATAGATGCTGATGTTGTTGCATTTGATGAAGTACAATTTTTCAGCAGTGCCATCATGGAACTGGTCTCGGAGCTAGCCTATTGTGGCAAACATGTTATTGTGGACGGACTTAATATGGATTACCGTGGTAAGGAATTCGGATATATCGGCGGTTTGCTTGCCATGGCAGATGACATTGAGAAACTCTCGGCTTTCTGTGCCGTATGTGGTAGCCCGGATGCTGCCTTTACGCAACGTATCGTCAATGGGGAACCCGTTACCTTGGGTCCGGTTGTTATGATTGGCGATTCAGAAGCTTACGAGCCGCGCTGTCGTTGCTGCTTCATTCCTCCTCACAAAGTTGAATGCTCATCATAGTTTCTAAATGATCTCTAAGATCCTCCAAAAAGCCCTTTTTGGGCTTTTTTTGATTATCGCAGCGAACTTTTGCACAAAAAAGCACCGCTTTGCAGCGATGCTTACAGGATCACTTCCCGCTAGTCTCGGGAAACAAAATATTTGTTGGTCATGTAGTAAGCGTCACCACGCGACGTTTCCACCATTCCTTTTTTGGCATCCAAAAATACAATCTCTTTACACTTTGTGCAGTACCATTTCGTGCGCTTGTATGGAGATTCCGTCACGTAAGCCGTGCCGCATTTACAATCAATCTTCATTAATAACTCGGTTGATTTATAAGCACTGGACAGGCGTTCCAGGTTATCCTGTTGCTGTGTAGGCATAATGGTCTGCTGATAATCCGATAGATGATTCTGAACCTTAAAGTCTGCTACCAATCCTGCATTCAATCCAAAAAACTCCTTGCCGATTTCGGTCACGAAGCGCTTCTCATTTCTGTAGCAATCCAGCCACTCAATAATCTGCTTATTAGACAGTGGAACCGTACCCTTGATACCGCTGTTTAAGGTGTAGGTCATGATGTATAAAGTATCGTCTTGTCTACCTGAGTACATTAGAATCCTCCTTCGAATACATTTGCTAATGTACTACAAAAACGCGCATAAATCAAAAAATTCTTATTTCCTGAGCGCATCTCTTCTTATTAAATGGGAAACATTCCTCTTTCATCCGCCAAAGACTTACAAGAACTGCATACACCTGAAACATTTCCCTGCGGCGCCGCATAATGCACAACCGATCTGACGTTTTTCTTACATATGGAACAGTAGTGCCTCCTTTCTTTTTTTGGGATATAGTCCGATAGCTTCACTACATTTTGGTTCTGTCGGAATCGTTGTAAGAAGCCCAGCCATTTCATCTCGCTTCACTCTCTCTTGTTCGCTTACCTCGTAGTCGTTTTTCGCTTTTGGTTAAAAATTATCGCGCCTTCTGTTATGTATACGATTCCAAGTTGTGCATGCCTATCTCATAATCTATTCGACGTTTTGGGCATTTTTCCTGTTTTTAATCTCTACACATATAAAAAAAACCGACATAACCTGCTTTCCTTCCTTTTGGAAGAACAGTATTTTAGTCGGTTCCCACCTTATTTATAAAAAGTTCCCAGAACGTCCAGCTCTGGTGAGCGCTCAATTCGAAACGGGTAGATATACCCCTGATTCATTCGGGTAAATTTGCGACTCCACAGATCCAGTCCGGATGTGAACTGATAGGCCTGATATATAAACTTGGAACAGTAATTACGCTCAATACTGCGAAGATTGGTCTGCAAACGGTAAAATTTCACCTGCTTGTAATGGTCCTGTACCCAACCGGCTGCTTTCATGCCTGCCTCACTCAGCCTGGAACGGAATACAATGAAGCGATCTCCTTCATAGAAACGTGTGAGATACCACTCTAATGAATCAGCAAATACAGGCCCATAAGGATGCACATGATACACTTTGCCGTCCAGCCCAATAATCCCCATATGCCCGGCGTAATACGTTGATTCCGAACTTGGTGTGTACACAATATCTCCAGGCTCCAGCTTCATCTCGCCTAATGCGTTAATGGGCAAGTCTTGATGCAGCCGTTTGGCTGCTGTACGTTCACGCCGTCCTTCAACCAACAAGCGATGAAGTGCCCCGGCAAGTGCAAGATATATTTCAGACCATTTGATCTTTTTTTTATCAGATCGTTTGAACCACCGCTGGATGAAGGTGAAACCTCGCTGTGGCTGTGATCCCTTTTTCATACGCTGCACTCCACTCTCATCTATTTATTGGATTTATTGGATCTATATATAAAAAATATTTTCACTGACACTACGATGACAGAATAATCTTCCAATCGCTATAATCCCCAGACTTTTTCTGTCCTCTCCGTTATTGTGTAAATGATTATTTCAGATGATGTTTTTGTCATTCTAATGTATCTCAGGCCTATTATAGACATTTGGTAGCACATGTTCAATTCGGCAACCATTGTGTCTGTTGAAATTATGCCTTCTTATTACCCATTTTATACAAAAAAGATGACTTCGGGATTAACCCGAAGTCATCTTACTCGTATCCAAATGTAACCCTCTATTCTTCTACAACACCAAGGGCTTTATTTTTCTCCTTAAAGCGACTGTTATGGGAAGAAACATAAGCCACTTTTTCCGCTTCAGGGTCCATGTAAAGCTTTGCACTATTCACCGCAAGAGCAGCATCAGTGAAAGTACCCGCAATCAGATAAAGTTTACTACCATAATCTACAAAATCACCTGCAGCAAATACGCCCGGTATATTCGTTTGTAATCTCTCCGTTGTAGTGACGTGCCATTCGCCAAGGTCAAGTCCCCAATCCCGAATTGGACCAAAGTCACTCTTCATGCCATGGTTCACAATGACAGCATCTACTTCAAGCAGTTCAGTCTCGCCCGTGTCCACATGTGAGATGGTCACTTGTTCAATCACATCGCCCCTCATACTATGCAATGTCTCTACCGCATAAGGTGTACGGACATCTACTGAGGATTCTCTCATGCGCAGTACATTACGCTCCAACCCGCCAAAACGGTCACGACGATGCACAACTGTCACTTGCTCTGCCAATGCTTCCAGTTCATTCGCCCAGTCTACAGCAGAGTCGCCTCCACCAGAGATCAGTACCCGTTTACCCCGGAATGGCTCGAGTTCCTGCACGGTATAGTGCAGATTGCTAACCTCATAACGGTCAGCACCTTCAAGCTCCAGCTTGGCCATTTTATATATACCATATCCGATTGCCATAATGACGGTACGTGTCCAGTGTTGTTCACCTGTTGCAGAAGTTAACAGAATTGTGCCATCAGGTTGACGCTCGAATCCTTCGATCTGTTGTTCGAACACAAGCGTTGGATCGAAAGTTCGTGCCTGTTCTTCCAATTGTTTAATCAGATCCTCACACAGGATTGGCGTCACACCCCCGACGTCCCAGATCATTTTCTCCGGATAAAATAACATGCGACCGCCTAATCTGTCCCGTGCCTCAATTAACTTGGTCTTCATATCCCGCATGCCGCTATAAAAGGCAGAGTACATGCCCGCAGGGCCACCGCCGATAATGGTTACATCATAGAGTTCTAACTGCTGATTCATATTAAAAATACCTCCGTTAATTCGATCCAGAACATCGAGTATTTGATATCGATTCTCATTATCACTTAAATCCTAGTGTAATGGTAATCTTATCAAAATACAATGGCTAAAAAACAAACATTTCTTGTACAAAACATTTACGAACTACTCTGTACTCCACTATTGCGCTCTTGGAGCCGCCAACAGCTTTTCAACGACAAAATCAAGTTGTTTATTGATTGAATAGATATCTGAATAGTAGAAGAAATCAAAATCAATCTCAATCAGACGACCTTCCTTGATCGCAGGGATGCTGCTCCAAATTGGATTATCCGTCAAGTTATCTGCCCCATCGTATACAGAGCGAAATACATAGTCACCGATATATTCAGGCAGTACTTCCATAGAAATACTGGAGCCAGCTGCCTCCGAAACCACATCAATTTTTTTCTGTACAACCTCAGGCGCTTTCATTCCCAAGTACTCATATACCGCCTGAGATCCTCGGCCAAACTGTTTGCTCTCTACAATGACCATGCCTTTCAAACCGCCCTCCACAATGGAGATCGTTTTGTCCAGTATGCCTGCATCTGCAAGAGTTTTCTTACTCTCTTCTACTTTGGTTTTGAGATTGAGGAGTAACTTCTCGGCTTCCTGCTCTTTGCCAAAAATACTCGCTATACTATGCAGTCTTTCTTCTGTTGTCATTTTCTCGTACGGAATATATACAGTAGGTGCAATATCCTTTAATAACGTATATGTCTCTTCAGAGGGAACAATGATCAGATCCGGATCAAGATCAATGACAGCTTCAGGATTCGGTTCAAACCAGGTACCCAGAGCATTTACACCTTCAAGCTCACTCTTATATGCAGCCCCGTCATATACATCTGAGGTAGCGATCGGCTTAACCCCAAGGGCAACGACATCTCCCTGGAGATACAGAACAACAACCCGTTTGGGGTCAGCTGGGACAACGACCTCACCCTTAACCGTCGAGACCGTGCGTGTTTCATTGTCCTTGTTGGTCTGGTTTCCTGTGTCTGATGACACGGTCGTACTGCTGTTATTGGAACTGGCACCCGTTCCTTCGCCAGCTGTTGGTGTGGTTGTACCTGAAGAGCAGGCTGAGAGCAGCATCGTGATGCTCAATAGAGCCACCATAATCATACTTGAACTTGTTTTTCTTTTTTTCATTGGTGTAGACCCTCCGTCTATATATTGATAATGATTCTCATAATCAATATATCCTGACTTCCATCTACGGCCAATGGACGATTCAGATATTTGTAATGGACGATCCTCTGCTCTCGCTTCTTCTCTCCTATTTCGTTGATACTGGATTGGTGAGATCCCCACATGTTTTTTGAAGATACGACTAAAATAATACACATCCGAATAACCCACTTCTGCTGCAATTTCACCAAGCGTTGCATCAGATCGTACAAGCAGAGTACGAGCCTTGGCAAGTCGAGTCTGAATTAGATAATCAATCGGACTGTAACCCGTTTTTCGTTTGAATTGCATGGATAAATGACGAGAGCTGTAGTTGAATTGTTCAGCCAGAGAATCAAGCGTGACCTGTTCCCTGTAATGGTTCTGTATGTAACGAAGTGTTTGTTTCACCGGATCAGCATGTTCTGTTTTGATCTCTTGCTCTGTTAGCTGAATCAGCATTTCATGAATGAATTGGTAAAATAAACTTTTCGTATGAAGCAGATCCAGACTGCCGGACTGTGCCCATGCATCTTCAAGCTCATCTAGGTAACGTAACAGTCCAAGCGGACTATTCGGCGTAAAACCATATTGCAAAGAGAACGGTGCAACCTCAGGCTGTGTCAACAACCACGTTTTGCGATAACCAGGAAAGGCAAGGAATGCTCTGTAATAGAGCAGTAGATATTCCAAATCTTCATTGGTTTGAATATCCAATGAAGCACCCTTGGCCCCATGAAGCATGAAAAATCGCTCTGCCTTGTATGCTCGTCCATCCAATTGAAGCACAGCCGATCCTCGGATTGTATATATAAAACCATTTGCCGGAAGTGTGTAGGAACTCAGTTGTTCCCCCGCCTCCATAACGATCCGGCGTATATCCAGAACCTTAACAGCGGCAAGATTCCAGCATTTTATCTGTTCATCTATTTGCATCAATTACTCTCCAATCCCAGCCTCATCCGGAACAAAGACCTTACAAGGCATCATTCTGTCATACATCCGACAACATATGCGGAGCAGAGTTTCACTAATAATATACTTTTATTATAAATGATAATAATTTTCATTATCAACTGTAATTTTAGAGAGGAGTTGGATTTCATCTCATCAAGCACTTGTTACGCTTATTTTGGTTCAGAGATCTTCGTAAACCACGCGGCCAATTCCTCTGTTTGATCCAATGTTGCAATGGGATCAAAGTACCACGAACGATCGGGGCTCCAGATAAACACACGATCATTTTTAACCGCATCCAATGAGCTCCAGACCGGTTTTAATTTCAACTCTTCGAGAGTCAGTTCATCTGCTGTAAGAATGATGTAGTCACCAGCAAATTCAGGAATTGCTTCTGAGGATACTTCCACTAGTTGATCCTTCATTAAGATCTCTTTTTTATCTGCAGGAGGATTCAAACCAAGCGCGCTGTAGACTGCTTGACCTCCCCGACCAAAATTATCACCAAAAGCTAATGGGCCTTTATCATTGAACTGCATGACCGACACCTCGGCTGCTGGATCAATCGCCTCACCGACGCGATTCTTGGCATCTGCAATTCTTGCATCATAATCGGCTAACCATGCCTCAGCTTCTTTTTCTTTATTCAGCACTTTACCAAAATAGGCAATCTCTTCGTGGGTGTTTTTCAATTCGCCAAACGGAATAACTAACGTAGGTGCAATTTTGCTAAAGGAATCAAATAAATCAGGATTACCTGTCACAATCAGATCCGGCTCAAGTTCCAACACTTTTTCGAGAGAGATCGTTTCGTACTCGCCAATATTTTGCACACCCTCAAGTGACTTGATAAAATAAGGATTCTTGAGGTTCAACTCGGGTGTACCCACAGGTTTGATCCCCAGGGCAATTAGGCTCCCTAGATACAAGTCAACTACAATCCGTTTAGGTTCAGCAGGGATTGTAACATTTCCCTTCACCGTTGAGATTGTACGTGGTTCAGATGTTTTGCTTTCACTCTCTCCTGTTGCTGTTTTCGTGGGACTTGAAGCACTATTGTTTCCAGATGCATCCACGTTTGAATTACTCGCAGCCCCTGTAGAGCAGGCACTTAACAGTAATGTAAGACTTAGTAGAATACTCAGCAGCATTCCCGTTCTTGTCTGTCTGTTCATTTTGATTGACCCTCCATGCTTATATTGATAATGATTATCACCATCACTATAAACATACCTTCCACTTCCGCCTCTGAAAATGTCATTTCGCGCCACGCCTGATGTCAGATCAGGCCAATATAAGGGTTCTGAGGTCTTATCTTTGAATTGCAAAGGAGAAAGACCTGTATGTTTCTTGAACATACGTCCCAAATAATAACCATCCGGATAACCGATACCGGCTGCAATCTCATCCAACGTGGCGTCCGTTTGTAGCAACATTTCCTTGGCTTTGAACAACCGAAACTGAATCAGATAATCGATGGGACTGGTTCCCGTCGACTGCTTGAACTTGCGTGACAAGCTTCTTGGGCTGGTGCCGATCATGTCTGCCAAAACATGAAGTGTAAGTGGCTGGGTATAGGAAGACTCTACAATTTCAATAACTTTGCTGACTTGATCCATCATACTTGGATAATAACGATTGGATACAAGAGGAACCTGTGACGATATCTGCTCCACAAATGCATAAAACAAACTCTTGACCTGAAAGTGCTGAATGGGGTTCTTTTGCTCCCACAAAAAACGCATCTGCTTCAATTGCTCATATAGAATGGTTGGCATATCGGGGGTAAAGCCATAGTTCAATCGAAACGGATTGATACGCTCCATTAACCTTCCCAGATCGGTTCTTCCTCTGCTAGGTAGGTTAGCTTTGTACATCAAGTAATAGAAGCGCAATCCGGCTTCGCCTGCTTGAATCACCAATTTGCTCCCTTTACCGCCATGGAGAATATAAAAGCGACTCACTTCATACGTTGCGTTGTCAATCATCACTCCAGCTTCACCCTGAATGGTGAGCACAAAGGTACTTGCTGGAAATTTGTATTTCATCTCCTCATATGCCTCTAATTCCATGTAACGGATATCTGCTATACTCACCGCAGCATAGTTCCAGAGGATATAATAATCATTCCACATTTCGCTAACCCAACTCCGTCTTCATGTATTATGTCTTGATTTCCACCCACTTATTGATAACCATTATCAATTAATATGATGAAGTATGCAATACAAGCGAGGTAAATGAGACCATTCTGACTGACATAAAGCTATTCAAATGCTTCTCTTAACATCCGATATATGTAAATAGAACCATGATAAAGAGAGAAGGAGAACGAGGATATGAATTCAATCTCATCTGCAACCAAAAGCAGTTTCACTCCCGGGAATCAAGTCTCCAGTCGGGATAAAGAAATTCAGGGACTTATGCAGCAGAAGGTGCGGCTCAATGAAGAAATACAAGGGGTAAAAACCAATGATGAGTTGGATACCAAAACCAAAGCTCAGCGGATTAAATCCTTAACAAGCTCCATATCCCAGATCGATAGCCAAATTGCTCAGATTAAAGCAGAGGAATTGCAAGAGAAGAACAAATTAAGACAGCCCGAAAAGACTCAACAGCAACAACCCAAACCTAGCGATGAGACACAAGCCCCTTCACTGGATCATCTAATCAAACATAGTCAGACTTATGATCAATTGGGTAAGCTCGTCGGTTTGCGTGATCGCATGCAGGGCTCCATTCAGACCACTGAAGGGGAGACCCGCTTCGACCGACTCGTTCTGGAGATCAATCCTCCTGCAAATAGTTCTGATCTCGGCAAATCAATGATGTTGGAAAACTCAGAGCGTACCGTCTTTCAGGCAAAACGAGAGGTTGTTCAGGACATCACTTCTCAGCTCAGCAAGGTCAATCAAAAGATTGGCGATCTGGTGAAAGAAATTCATCAGCCTGCACCTAAAGAAACAACACAACCTCCGATCTCTGCAACATCTGGAGAAGAAGATCAGGAAGTAAATGAAGGAAAGAAAAAGGAAAGTAAGGAGCCATCAGATGTGGGAGCCACGAATCAGAAATCCGGAAACGGCACGCAAACTCCGGCTTCCGCCTCTCCAGCTACGTCATATCCATCTGTAGATATTCGAATCTGAGTACCATTTGCTCAAACATAACTTATATGTATACATATTAGGGTTGAGGTGTTTTGTTTTCATAGCAAAGTTCTCAACTCGCATCCAATGATAGAAAAACCACTATTACAGGTGACTAACTCCTGATAAGTAGTGGTTTTTCTTCATTTCTGCATATTAATGGTATAGGTTTAAAACGATGCTTCACTTCTTGAGGTTCATTCTGTCCTCTATATTCTCTTATAAATGTATGTTTCAATTTATTTCGTATGCGAATTCCACTTCTAACATGGATTGCTTGTGGTATCATTTGCACAGATGATGCTGCCGGCAATCGCTTTACAGCCTTTTTTGATCCGTGTGGCCTCATCAATAATCTGATCTATGTTTTCATATTTTTGCTTGCTGTTGGTGACAACGGCGATGGATACCGACACCAGAGGAATGGGCCGAGTCTGCCCGGAACGTCCTTCCCCCAGAACATATTGATGATGCCAATCTTGCTCGTTGTAGAACGTCTTTTTCATTTTCTCAAAACCCGAAATGACTTCATCACTAATGCGCTTGTAATCATGGTGATTGAGAATCACAATAAAGTCATCACCACCGATATGTCCAATAAAAGCTTCGGGAAAAACAAAAAGCTTACGAAGCAAATTAGCTGTCGCCTGAATAAGCTGATCCCCCATTTTGAAGCCATAGCTATCATTGTAGGATTTGAATTGATCGAGATCAACGTATAGTACGCTAAAATGGTCCATCTGAAGAGCATGAGATAGCCTTTCATCTATGATATGGTTACCTGGAAATCCAGTCAGGGGGTTCATAAAAATAGCCATTTCAGCGCGTACATCAGCAACAGCAAGCAGCAAACGGCGAATACTCACAGCTCCAAAGAAACTTTCTCCCGTCGTGACCAGCACAAGGTCATATATTTCCCCTTCATCTCGGTCCATGGCGAGAACACTGACATCTGTAATCTGTTCCGAATAATCCACAACCAGTGCCTGCATGTTCATCACCAGTTCTACAGTACGTCCCATATACAGATTATAGCCATACTGAGTCCCAATCTGTTGAAAGAATCGTTGGCGCATCATCAAAGACACCCCCTTCTCCCCCATAACAGCTATACCTTCCAGACTGGCATTGGACTTGAACAGATGATAGACGATATCACATTTTGTATCAGATTGTACTACAGGAATTGGTTCAGCAATCTCGCCTATTTGCGTAAACATACGATTCTACTCCTTTGTTCGTAGCATCTAATCTGGACTTCCCAAATATATATGTAGGTCTTTGTCAATGGTCACATCGTACCACTTTCTACTCAAAAAAGCGTTAACTGAGGGTAAAAGTTTATGAAAGATTTCCTTCTACTGAAAATTAACTAAATCGTATTACTCTAATACTGAATCTCAAATGCTGGGAATAATTCGTACACAGATCAATTTCATCATTTTGCTTCATAATAGTTTAAAGCAAAAATACCGTCATTTACTGGATGTACTACATCCAATAAATGACGGTATTCGTTAGCATATATCTCAGAAGTTGATCGCCATGAAATGTGCCAATTCAGATATTTATCGCCAAATTCATGCGGCTGGAAACTAATCTGAATACAAGTTTCCTCCCCACATCACTCCTGATCCTTTCAGGACACCTTATGCTCAATTCTCAGCTTGTCTGCAACCATCGCGATGAACTCGCTATTTGTTGGTTTCGACTTGCTGATGTTGATCGTGTAGCCAAACAGGTGGCTGATGCTGTCGATGTTACCACGCGTCCACGCCACTTCAATGGCATGACGAATCGCACGTTCGACGCGAGAAGGCGTGGTTTTGAATTTTTCGGCAATCGCAGGATATAATGTTTTGGTGATAGCTCCCAAAATTTCGATATTGTTATACACCATCGTAATCGCTTCGCGCAAATACTGATATCCCTTAATATGCGCAGGTACACCGATTTCATGTATGATGGACGTAATGCTTGCATCCAGATTTTTGTGTTTGCCCATTGGCACGACATTGGATTTCATAAACATGGATGAACCGCTGCTTGTAGACATCGCAGTCTGTGTTCCCACCAATTGACGTACCCGGTTCGCAAGCACTTCCATGTCAAACGGCTTGAGAATGTAATAGGAAGCTCCGAGTTGCACGGCACGCTGTGTGATATTCTCTTGTCCGAATGCCGTCAGCATAATGACTTTAGGCTGTGGAGACAGGTTCAGGTTGCGCAAGCGCTCAAGCACACCCAGACCGTCCAGATGAGGCATGATGATATCCAGAATCAATACATCCGGCACATCCCGAGTTTGCTCCAGCAATTGCAGTACTTCTTCTCCATTGTATGCAATACCGGTTACTTCCATATCTTCCTGCTCAGATATATATTCGGCAAGCAAATTCGTAAATTCACGATTATCATCGGCCAGCAATACCTCAATTTTTTGCAAAACGGTATCCTCCTTTAAATTAAACATCGTTTCGTACATTTCCTTACAGGTTAAATTTTCGACACAGCAAGTTAAATTCCTCCTGTCGAAAATTATTTTTCTTTATTTTTTTTTCTCAATCCTATATAATAAATAATTTATTTCATTATCCGATATATTATGTTTCGTTTCGACAAAAAAGAACCTCAGGCTGATTATCCAGCCTTGAGGTTCTTGGTGTTTTCCTTTTTCATCATCACACCAGCATCTTGTAACATCCATTCAATGAAGCAACCATAACCCGATTTCGGATCATTCACGAATACATGAGTAACTGCACCGATCAACTTACCATTTTGTACGATGGGGCTACCGCTCATACCTTGAACGATGCCTCCGGTCTTATCCAGCAGTTTCGGGTCCGTAATTCGTAGTACCAGACCTTTCGTTGCTGGCTCCGTTTGATCTGCCACATGGACAATGTCAATGGAGAAGCGTTCAACTTGTTGACCGTCAACCACGGTAAGTATTTCGGCCGGTCCTTCTTTGACTTCATGTGAGAAAGCGACGGGAATACCTTTTGAATACAAACTGTGCTCAGGATTTCCGGACATTTTACCAAAGATGCCAAAAGCCGTATTGCGTTCAATATTGCCCAAAATTTTGCTTTCCTTGAGGAAATGAGCACGTTTTTCACCCGGATCACCGGTCTCACTTTTCGAAATGGACGTCACATTGGACTGAACAATCTGACCACTACCCACAACAATAGATGTTTGTGTATTCATATCTGTAATGACATGGCCCAGTGCGCCGTATACGCCCTGATCGGGAGCATAGAAGGTAAGTGTGCCAACGCCGGCTGCGGAATCACGAATGTATAAACCAAGCCTCCACGCTTGATCCTCGGAGTCATAAGCCGGAGTCAATCGAGTCTTGACCGTTTCATTACCACGTTTCAACACAACATCAATACCTTTTTTACTTTTCCCTGCAAGCTCAACGGCTTCAGAGACACCTGCCACGCCATCCAGACGTTTACCATCCATATGCGTGATCAGATCTCCGAGCTTAATGCCTGCGTTTTCTCCTGGCGATACACGCTCATCCTGCCCGGAATGGACTAGATGATGGCCAACCACCAGAATGCCTGCCGATTTCACTTTGACGCCAATCGTTTGACCCCCGGGTACAACACGCAAATCCGGTATCACATTCACATGCACTGTTTTGACCGGAATTTTCCCCCACAACTTCAACGTTAATTTGGCATGTCCCGTCTGTTGTGGGTTAAGATGCAAAGGTTGTTGACTCGTAACATGCATCGCGGCCTGATCATCCAAGCCAACAATATCCGGACGATCTACAACGGCGCTTGAAGCAGCAGGTACAGCGAGCCGGACATCTGCTTGCCTGCCAGCAAACACCTGCAATTCATCCGGCAGTGAAGCATAACTTTGCACAGGCTGAATGGCCTGGCTAATCACACAAAGAAAGAAGGCAAATAAAAGACCTAGCAATTTCTTCCTGAGGGGGGAATTCAATGGCTGTCACACTCCCTTTGCTTCTTTCGCTTGACGAAAGGTGGTCGCCAATTGCGTACCTTTAAGATAACCTTGCCCCCAGGCTTTTATTACTGTCAATCATTACGCCAGCCGTTCGTTTCACCCTTTTTTGGCTTCCGCCAAATTCAGCATTTCCTGTGCGTGATGCAGTGTTTTTTCTGTAATTTCCACACCACCTAGCATACGTGCCAATTCCTTCACTCTGCCTTCGTCTGACAGCGATTCCACTTGCGTCATCGTCCGTCCATCGTAGACATGTTTCTCAATGAGATACTGATGATCTGCCATACAAGCCACTTGTGGCAAGTGAGTTATTGAGAAAACCTGACAAGTCGAAGAGAGACGGAACAATTTTTCAGCAATGGATTGAGCCGCTCTACCGCTAACACCTGTATCAACTTCATCAAAAATCAACACAGGTATCCGGTCATGTCGTGCAAAGATACTCTTCATCGCCAGCATCATTCGTGACAACTCACCACCTGAAGCAATTTTGCCCAGTGGTCGTAATGGCTCGCCCGGATTCGGTGAGATCAGGAATTCCGCATTGTCGGCACCCTGACGATTCAGACGAATACGGCGTCCGTTCCATTCTATGCCCTTCGGATCTTCAAATGGGGTAATCTGAACACGCAGTGTGGTGCGTTCCATCTGCAGATCTTTGAGCTCACTTTCCACCTGTGCAGCAAGTTCTTCCGCGCATTGTTTGCGAACCTTGCTGAGTTCTTCAGCAGACTCCATCACAAGGTTAAGCATTTTGTCACGTTCAGCTCGCAATTTCTCCAGCCGTTCGTCCTTGTTCTCCAGTTGATCGGTTTCATGGCTAATCTGCTCATAATAACTCAGAATAAGTTCAACACTGTCCCCGTATTTCCGTCTGAGGCCAGAAATCAGATTCAGCCTTTGCTCCACTTCTTCCAATCTTGCCGGATTGAATTCAATCTTCTCCCGATAATCCCTTAACTGGAATGTCGCATCTTCCAATTGATAAAATGCGGATTGCAGCTGTTCCACAATGGGTTGTAATCCTTTGCTGTCATATCCAGAAATGTCTTCAATTCTTGAAAGAGCAATGCTCACAGCTTCAAGCCCGCGTTGACCACTGAGCAGATCATATGCACCAGCGACACTGTCCATCATTTTCTCACTATGGGATAGTTTGACCCGTTCTTCCCCGAGTAATTCATCCTCGCCACGTGTAAGGCTTGCAGCTGCGATCTCCTCAAGCTGAAAGCGATACATGTCCAAGAGTTGATATGCCCGCTGACTCGACTCCTGAAGCGCACGAAGTTCTTTTTCCGCCGTGATAAACTTGCTGTAGCGTTCTTGGTACTTCGCTTTGACAGGTCCGATTACTTCCGAGCCATAGGTATCAAGAAGCCCCAGATGGCTCTCTGCACGCAGCAAACTCTGATGTTCATGTTGTCCATGGATATTGATTAACTTCTCGCCTACTTCACGCAGCATGGTCAGATTGACCAATTGTCCATTAATGCGGGACGTACTTTTCCCCTGAGTATTTAACTCACGTCGAATAACCAAATGCTCTTCCGGCTCACAATGGATACCAAGCTTCTCTAATGTCTGCCATACCGGATGACTTTGTTCCATCTCAAACAGAGCTTCCATCTCTGCCTTCTCGCATCCGTACCTAATCAAATCAGCCGAACTGCGTCCACCTGCAATTAAGCCAAGAGCATCTATAATGATCGACTTCCCTGCACCCGTTTCCCCTGAAAGTACATGGAATCCCGGATGGAATACAACGTCCACTTCTTCCACCACAGCCAGATTGCGAATCGATAACGTAACTAACATCTGCAAAAACACCTCCGGATGACTACCTCAGATATTATGTTTTTGAATCATTCATTAAGCAATATAACCCATGATCCGCTCAATAACGGTCACGCTGTTTCCTTCAGTCCTGCAAATAATAAGAATGGTATCATCTCCACAGATTGTGCCCATGACTTCATTCCACTCAATATTATCAAGCAGCGCTGCAATGGAGTTGGCTGTTCCTGGCAGACATTTCATCACAACCAGGTTGTTCGTGTGATCAATGTGCAAGAAGTTGTCAACGAGTGCACGCTTCAATTTTTGAATCGGATTATATCGTTGATCTGTCGGCAAAGAATATTTATACCGTCCGTCATCCATCGGGATCTTGATTAACAGTAGTTCCTTGATATCCCGGGATACCGTCGCTTGAGTCACCTGAAAACCTGATTTCCGCAGTGCTTCAACCAAATCATCCTGAGTCTCGATTTCATTTTGACTAATGATTTCACGAATCTTGATGTGCCTTTGTCCTTTCATACATGCCTCCAGTTAAATGTATTGCAATAAAGCAGCAATTGTAATCCGCCGCAGACTTTGCCCTGCGATGTTTATTCTTTTATATTAGTCCAGATCATCCCCATCATAAACATCTTCCTGATAGTCCATGAGCCTGATTAACTTAATATCGGAATCCTCCAAGTCAACATACAGCAATCCTTCACAGCCAGGATATAACAACAGATAATTGAGAAAGCGATCCCTGAGCGCAGGGCCGGTCATTTCAAGTGGCTGTCTGCGACGTGATGTTTTCACCAGGTATCTGAGATCCTCACGTTCTGCAACATAATCGATAAATAATCTGCTGTAATAAACGGATTCATTGGCTTCAAAAGCCAGAGGGACTTTCATTTTGCCACCGATAACTTCGTAACCCTGTGCTTCAAGCAAATCCAATGCAGGAGAATCCTGAATCTTCACGTTCAGTTGCATTCCAGACAAGCTTACCGGTATCGGTCGGTTTACCCAATTACGCAAGCCGAAGAACAACCACAAGATCAAACAGACAGCAAGTACACCTATAACGATTGTGTCATATTGACCATCCATTATCGCTCACCTCGAAGACATATTCGAGGTTCATTCCCGATTTCCCTTTACACCAATCATCTTTCCAGCGAAAAGAAACCCATCTTATGATGAGTTTCCCGTAAATGTATGAGCTGCTTCCTTGGCAACTTGCTCCGCAAGTGCATCAAGTGAAGCTGGATCGTTCTCTGGTTGTGATGCATCTGGTTCTTCCAGACGCCAATGTGCGAGAAATTCTATGTTCCCTTCTCCACCGGTTATCGGGGAAAAAGTTAAACTCTTCAGATGCAAACCAAGTTGACTGGCAAAATGAAGCATCGTCTGCAATACATCCTTGTGCACCTTCGTATCACGTACCACACCGGACTTGCCTACTTTTTCACGTCCTGCCTCAAATTGAGGTTTGATCAATGCAACGATATCTGCAGGTTGTCTCAGCAGAGCCAGAAGTGGCGGTAATATGATTCGCAGTGAAATGAACGACACATCAATGCTCGCAAAGTTCGGCAACGGTCCCGTCAGATCTTCAGGAGTGACATAGCGAAAGTTGGTTCGCTCCATAACCGTCACCCGCTCATCATTACGCAAAGACCAATCAAGCTGATTATAACCCACATCAATAGCGTAAACGTGAGACGCACCATGCTGTAGTGCACAATCCGTAAATCCACCGGTGGATGAACCAATGTCGAGCATGACAAGTCCATTCATATCAAGGCCGAAATGACGGATCGCTTTTTCCAGCTTCAATCCGCCTCTGCCGACATAGGGATGTACCGAGCCTTTAACTTTCAGCTCGGCTTCCCTTGGAATTTTCATGCCCGCCTTTTCGATCGGCTCATTATTGGCATACACCAGTCCAGCCATGATTGCAGCTTTTGCCTTCTCACGGCTTTCATAATAGCCCTGCTCAACCAGCAGAACATCAATTCGTTCTTTCGGGAGTGACATGTATTTCTCCTATCATGTAGATTTACGAAGGAAAACGTGTTTTGGGGATGCCGTAGGATGATTGAACGGCCATCTTGCGCAGCTCAGCACATACATTTTCCACGGTAAGACCCACTTCCTCACGTTGTTCCTTAATACTGCCATGCTCAATGAAGCGATCCGGAATCCCCATTAATTGTACATGAACATCATGCAGTCCCTGTTCTGCATAGAACTCCAGCACTGCACTACCCATGCTACCTGCTTGGGATGCTTCTTCAAGTACAATCAATTTGGTTCCGCGAACGGCCAGATCACGCAGCATCTGCTCGTCAAGAGGTTTGAGGAAGCGTGCGTTGATTACGCCTGCTGTGATACCTTCCCGCTTCACCATCTCCGCTGCTTCTTCAGCAAGCTGTACCATCGACCCGGAAGCGATGACAGCATATCCCTCCGATGGACGCAGTTGCTCCCATGATCCGATTGGAATCGGAACAAGTACATCATCCAGAGGTACACCGACCACATTGTTTCGTGGATAACGGTAAGCAATTGGACCTTCATTATAATCAAGCGCCGTTTTCATCATATGGCGCAATTCATTTTCGTCTTTTGGCATCATCAGCACGATATTCGGAATATGACGCATGAATGCCACATCGTATACCCCTTGATGTGTTTCCCCATCCGGTCCAACAAATCCGGCACGGTCAATGGCAAACATCACGTTGGCGTTATGTCGGCATATATCATGTACAATCTGATCATATGCACGTTGCATGAATGTGGAATACACCGCGAAGACCGGCTTCAAGCCTTCCATAGCGAGTGCAGCACACATGGTGGCCGCATGCTGTTCTGCAATCCCTACGTCAATCATGCGATCAGGAAATTCCTTACTAAAAGGAATGAGACCAGATCCCGTAGGCATTGCCGGAGTTACCGCTACAATCCGCTTATCCTGCTTCGCAAGATCAATCAGCGTTTGACCGAACACTTCCGTGTACATTGGTTTTCCAACTGCTTTCAGCACTTGTCCCGATTCAATTTTGTACGGAGAAATCCCGTGCCACTTGTGCGAATCGGCTTCTGCTGGCTGATAACCCTTACCTTTGGTTGTAAGTACATGGACCATGACTGGACCATCCACATTATCCGCCTGTTTAAAGGTTTCAATCAATTTGGGAATATCATGCCCATCAATCGGTCCCAAATATGTGAAGCCCAGTTCTTCAAAAAGAACACCTGGTACCATCATATATTTGACACTGTCTTTAATCCAGCTTGCCGATTTGGCCAAACGATCTCCAATAGCAGGAATTTTTTTAAGCATCCCCTCGACATCATCTTTTGCTTTCAGATAATGACGATCCGAACGAATTTTGCTCAAATATTTATGCATGGCCCCAACGTTTGGAGCAATGGACATTTCATTATCATTCAGAATAACCATCAGTTTTCTCTGCTCATGACCGATATGATTGAGAGCCTCAAAAGCCATACCACCAGTAAGCGCTCCATCACCAATCATCGCGATAACTTGGTTGTCCTCACCCTTCAGATCACGTGCAAGGGCCATCCCCATCGCAGCAGACAATGAAGTACTGCTGTGCCCGGCTTCCCATACATCATGTTCACTTTCGTTGCGTTTGACAAACCCGCACAGTCCGTTATGTTGACGCAATGTATCAAAGCGGTCCATACGTCCTGTCAGAACTTTGTGCACATAAGCCTGATGCCCTACATCAAAAATCATTTTGTCTGCCGGACTGTTATAGCAGTAATGCAGGGCTACCGTGAGCTCAACCACGCCTAAGTTAGGTGCGAGATGCCCCCCTGTAACGGACAGCTTCTCAATCAGAAACTGCCGGATCTCTGCCGACAAAAGGGCAAGATCATCCTGAGACATCGACTTTAGATCACTGGGTTGTTTAATTTGTGGAAGCAGCACGAGAATCTCCCCGCTTTCCTAGATTGTTTAGTTTATTGTTGTAAATCGATATATACATTATGAATCAAATAACATTAAATCATTATAACATAAAAGAATAAGAATCATAATTTCCTGCACTATACTCCCGATAACGAGCATTCTCGCCAGCAAGTTATTTAGAATTCTTCTCCATATGTATTCCCGCATCCACTCGGGACAGACTTATCCCATCCACTCGGAAAAAGGACATTACATTTATTACACGGTTATACAGGGTTTGAAACAGCGCATTTGTCAGAATCTAATGGTCTCGACTCATCAAATAATCTGCAATCTCCAGCAATCTCGATGCATCAGGTAACTCGGCTCTTTCAAGTGCATCTTTAGCAGATTGGGTAAGGGATTTTACTTCGTCTACAGAAGCCTCCATACCAATAAAATAAGGGTACGTTACCTTCTGCTGATTCACATCGCTTTGTGTTTTCTTGCCCATCTTCTGCTCGTCGCCCGTCAGGTCGAGAATATCATCCTGAATCTGGAACGCCAGGCCAAGATCACGGCCAAATACACGCAAGGCTTCCAATTGTCCTTCCGTTGCTCCACCAATTCGTGCTCCGGCAATGAGGGCAAAAACAATCAGGTCACCCGTTTTGTGCAGATGAATATATTGAAGCTGTGCAAGATCCGTCATGCCTTGTTCGCCTTCCATATCCGCAACCTGGCCGCCGACCATGCCTCTTGCTCCAGCGAGTTCGGACATGTCCTCCACGATAGACAGCAATGCATCTGCTGCCACACCACTACGGCGTCCAGCTTGAACAATGCTATAAAAAGCATGAGTTAGCAGTGCATCGCCTGCCAATATGGCTGTTGCTTCACCATAAACCTTATGATTCGTTAATTTTCCCCTGCGGTAATCATCATTATCCATAGCGGGCAGGTCGTCGTGGATCAGTGAATAGGTATGAACCATCTCCACGGCGCAGGCTACCGGCATTGCAGCTGTACGCTGTGCACCGAAGGCTTCCGCCGCAGCAACGACCAGAAGAGGACGAAGGCGTTTGCCTCCGGCCATAAGTGAATACTGCATCGCATCAGTCAGCGATTGGGGTACATCCCAGTGATCAGGAAGCGTCTGTTTCAACGCTTCTGTCACCTCAGCTGTGACCTCTTCGAGGTATGCTTGAAACGAAGGACGATTACTCATGGACTTCACCGCTCTCATCGTCAGCAGTTCCGAAAGGCTTCTTGCGAAGCTCTCCATCTTCTTCTACGATCATCTCGATCTTACGTTCCACTTGTTCCAGCTTCAGACCGCAAAGTTGCGAAAGTTTCATCCCGCGCTGAAATAGATCGATGGCCTGCTCCAACGGAACATCACCATGTTCAAGCTGACCTACGATGTCTTCCAATGCCGCCATTGCTTCTTCAAAATTCAATTCCGGTTCATTCGCCATGGGTATTGTCGTCCTCCTTCATTCCCCAAACCTGACAGTCCAGCTGTCCGTCTGTTAATTTAATCTTAATTGAATCTCCAGGCTGTACATCCTTCGTCGACTTGATCAACTGCTGTTCCTGCTCGTCATAGACAAGACTGTATCCTCGAGACATGACTTTAAGCGGGCTAAGCGCATCCAGATGCCGCACAGATGATTTCCACTGTTGCTGCTTCGATCTGGTTATGGATCTGATCGCAAGTTCCAGTTGTCTGCGTGCTGCCGCATTCTCGCGGCGTGCTGCATTGACCTGATCACGAGGATTGAATCGTTGCAGTGCCGCCCGAAGACGCTCCTGCTTCTCTCCCATCCATTTCATACGCGTATCCACTGTTCTCAACAGCCGTTGATGCATCATATCCAGTCGTTCCGTGTGCTGCATCAAGGTACGTCTTGGATGAACAAGCACCGGCGAACGCTGTAATCTTGCGAGCCGTTCACGATTGTGGATAGCACGCTGACGCAAGCTGTGTTGTAACTGGCGCTGACGTTGTGCAATCTGATCCAGCAACTCAGCTCGATTAGGTACAGCCAGCTCCGCAGCAGCTGTTGGCGTCGCCGCACGCAGATCAGCCGCAAAATCCGCAATCGTAAAGTCCGTTTCGTGTCCAACTGCAGAAATAACAGGTATATCCGAAGCAACGATTGCTCTTGCCACTATCTCCTCGTTAAAAGCCCACAATTCCTCTAGTGAGCCGCCTCCACGTCCAACGATGAGTACGTCGGCTTCTCCCATCCGGTTCAAGTTGCCAATCGCCTTAACAATGGAAGGCGCAGCACCTTTGCCTTGAACCAGCACAGGATATAAAACCACTTTAGCAGATGGATACCTGCGCTGAAGTGTAATCATGATGTCTCGTACCGCTGCTCCCGTTGGTGAAGTAACAACACCAATGGTCTGTGGATAACGCGGGATCTCTCTTTTGCGCGAAGGTGAAAATAAGCCTTCATCCTCCAGCTTTTTCTTCAGCTGTTCGTAAGCCAGATACAGACTGCCGATCCCGTCCGGCTGCATGTGAGTAGCGTAGAATTGATACTGCCCATCCCGTTCATACACCGAGACATTACCACGGGCAATAACCCTTGCACCCTCCTTCGGTACAAAGGGTAATCGCTGGTTATGGGAGGCAAACATAATCGACTTAATCCGGCTGTCCTTGTCCTTCAATGTAAAATACATATGGCCGCTGGAGTGATGTGTGAAATTGGATATCTCTCCGCGTAACCAAACGTCCGACAGGACCTGATCCGATTCCAGTTTCATCCGAATGTATCGGTTCAGGTCTTTGATGGAGTAGATCTTTTGATCTGCCACAGACAGAGCCCTAGGCCAATCCGTGAGCGCGCTTGGCAGCGATCAGTGTATTTTGCATCAGCATTGTGATTGTCATTGGACCAACACCACCAGGAACCGGTGTAATTGGACCAGATACTGCCTTCACGCTCTCAAAGTCTACATCTCCTGCCAGTTTGCCGTTCTCCAAACGGTTCATGCCGACATCGATGACCACAGCACCCGGTTTAACAAAATCAGCATCCACAAAGTTTGCACGACCGATAGCTACCACCAAAATATCAGCCTGACGCGTGATTTCTTTCATGTTTGCTGTGCGGGAGTGACACATGGTTACCGTTGCATTCTCGCGTTGGAGCAACAGCGATACCGGTTTGCCAACGATATTGCTTCTTCCGATAACTACTGCATGTTTACCAGACATTTCGAGTCCAGTACGCTTGATCAGTTCAATGACACCTGCTGGGGTACATGGAAGCAGACTATCGTCTCCAATCACGAGATTACCAACATTAACTGGATGGAATCCATCTACGTCTTTATCCACAGCAATCGCATCAATGACCGCTTTCTCTTCAATATGTTTCGGCAGTGGGAGTTGAACCAAAATTCCGTTAATGGATTGTTGATTGTTCAGCTTGTCCACCAGCGCGAGCAGATCTTCTTGGGATGTGTCTGCATCCAAACGATGCACTTCGGAGTAGAATCCGAGGTCATGACATGCTTTTTCTTTATTACGCACATATACTTGGGATGCCGGATCTTCCCCGACGAGCACAACAGCCAGACCAGGTACTACCCCCTGTTCGCTAAGCTGTTTTACTTCTGCTGTCATGCTTGCGCGGATCTCTTGGGATACTTCTTTACCGTTAATAATAGATGCTGTCATTGTACTCTCTCTCCCTTATGTGAATATAAAATTAGAGGTTGTTCAAAAAAACCGCTTTTGATTAAGATGAGCACTGAAAACCGGTCCTTTTGAACACGCACTATGGTTAATCATAACTTAAGACAATTTTGCTTTTATGGCATCCACTTCCTGAATCATGCGTCCAAGCACGCCATTGACAAACTTGCCGGATTCTTCTGTACCAAAATATTTGGACAGTTCGATCGCTTCATTGACAGATACCTTTGCCGGAATGTCATCACGGAACACCATTTCATACGTAGACAGTCGTAAAATCTGGCGATCTACACGCGAAAGACGGCTAATCTGCCAACCTTTCAAATAATCCACGAGCAATCCGTCGATGGCTTCCTTATTGTTCCAAGCTCCTTGTACAATTTCGGTAACATAAGTACGCATTACATCTGCATCGCGAATAACCACTTCGGTTTCATTATCTTCAGCAGCTTCATTGATCAACATGTTTACAGCTTCTGCTGCACCCACCTCATTCATTTCCATCTGATACAGACTTTGTACTGCAATTTCCCTTGCCAAACGTCTTTTCATGTCCTGCCTCCTGCAACGCTCCTTCTAGAGCGTCATCATGCTTATTTTATAATTCATGCAACCATCTCATCAAGTCCTCAAGGGATTAGTCGATGGCTTCCACGGTATTGTTATTGTTATCTCTTTTCACAAAAAAACCTGCAATACGTCTCCTCCAAAAAACGGGCAACCTAAACTACAGCTCTATTTTCGGAAGAAACATATTGCAGGGTTCAGGTAGGTCATTTAAACGGACGCCAGCGATCGCCCAGCCATTGTCCCCACTCCCTCCAGGGAATGGACGAACCCAGCTTCGAATCGCTTCGTCTGCCTAACGTATAACCGATGAACACCAAGAGTGCAAAGAACAACATATCCCAAAAACCGATCCATACATAAAGAAATCCAAAAAAGATGCCGCCGATAATTCCGGTAATTCGGCCTCTATGACTATCCCAAATCTCTTTCCACAGCATCAGTGAAACTCACCTCATTCCACTCGACTCTTGTAGTTAGGCGACTGGGTTACATTGGCGATATACACCGTTACAAAAGAAACCGGGATGCCCGTGATCTCTTGTACATGATCATGTATCGCCTTTTGCAGATCAGAAGTCAGCGCAGGAATAGGTGTCTCACCATCCACTACCGCACGAATCATAATCTCCAGTCCTGACTCAACCACGCGTATGCGTGCCTTGACATCACGTACTCCCCGGAACCGGGAAGTTGCCTTCAAACAGAGATTCTCAATCGTCTCCATCGAAATCTGTACATCACCAAACTCCGTACGTTGATCTACAGACGGCAACGATGCACGCTCACGCCGAACCGAGATGTAGAAAAATCGCAAACTCAGGACAAACAAAATGGCTGCTGCAATAACCGATGCAACAATAACGTTTTGTTCCTGCTGATAATTCAATTCGTAAGGCAGCACACCGCTGATCAGAAGAATGACGGCTGCCGATATTGCTCCAACGCTTATGCTGTATATAAACAACAGAAGCCGATCCAGTATTTTAGCCACGAACTGCACAGCCTCCCTTGCTCACTAACATGACTTAACCTGTTCACTAGCAAAAATGAGATCGTCATCTAGCTTTCACTATAATGAAGACCTGTCCAAGACGGGGATAACCCCCGGCAGAATATGCCGGGGGAATCTGTCTTCTTTTATTTTACGCGCTGACTGTTCAGGTCGATCTCTTCCACTTTCTCGGTGCTCTTGAACTGAACGTCATGAATGTGCACATTCACTTCATTCACATTCAATCCTGTCATGTTCTCAATGGAACGTTTCACGTTCTGTTGAATCTCCGTAGCTACCTGTGGCAGACGGTATCCGTACTCGATAATTACGGAAACATCAACTGCAGCTTCACGTTGGCCCACTTCAACTTTAACACCTTTGGAAAGGTTTTTGCGGCCAAGCAATTCAGCAAATCCGCCAGCGAATCCGCCACTCATGCCTGCAACACCCTTTACTTCAAGGGTTGCCAATCCAGCAATCACTTCAATAACTTCAGGTGCGATTTGGATTTCACCGATATCCGTTCGTTCAAATTCAGTCGGTAGTGTACTCATAACTGTTCAACACACCTTTCGCGAGATAAGTTTGCGGCCATCCGTCAGGGCGCTGGACTCAGGTTAGATAACCTTCAGAACCCTTCCGGTCCGGCTTTACCGGAACTCCTGCAAACATCCGCGAGGTGCGGGCTTATCCTTTGCAGGAGACATGCGCTCTTATTATTACATACTATATCATTTGGGCTACATTATGACAAACAAGCCCAATATACCTATTAAATCTCGTTTTCCTCAAGAAATTTGATATCAAAGTCACCACGAATGAACGTCGGGTGCTCCAGCAATTTCTGATGGAAAGGAATGGTTGTAGATATGCCCTCAATCGCAAATTCCCCAAGTGCACGCTTCATCTTGGCAATCGCCTCTTCACGATTCGCTCCCCACACAATCAATTTTGCGATCATGGAGTCGTAGAAAGGTGAAATGGTATAACCAGGATACGCAGCACTATCTACACGAACGCCAGGTCCTCCCGGTGCAAGGTAGAATCCGATTTTGCCTGGTGATGGCATAAAGTTACGGTCCGGATCTTCTGCATTGATACGACATTCGATGGACCAGCCATTGATAACCACGTCTTCCTGACGGAATGAAAGTGGGTTGCCTTCCGCTACAGAGATCATCTCACGGATCAGATCCACGCCAGTAACCATCTCAGTTACCGGGTGCTCTACCTGAATACGCGTATTCATCTCCATGAAATAGAACTCGCCATTCGGGCTGAGCAGAAACTCCAATGTACCTGCTCCAGAGTAATCCACAGCAAGGGCAGCCCGTACCGCAGCTTCGCCCATAAGTGTACGCACATCTTCGGAGAGAATCGGACATGGAGCTTCTTCTACCAATTTCTGGCGACGACGCTGAACCGAGCAATCACGCTCTCCCAAATGTGCTGCATTTCCGTGTTTATCAGCAATAATCTGAATTTCCACGTGTTTCATGCCTGTCAGGAATTTCTCCAGATACACACCTGCATTACCAAATGCCTTTTGTGCTTCCTGCTGAGCAGCCGTAATCTGCTTAATCAGCGTCTCTTCATCTTCGGCAATACGAATCCCCTTACCTCCGCCACCGGCAGTAGCTTTGATAATGATAGGATATCCGATATCTCTAGCAATCATGATGGCTTCTTCCATACTTTCAACGAGACCGTCTGATCCAGGAATAACAGGTACTCCTGCATCTTTCATCGTCTGTTTGGCAACAGCCTTGTCCCCCATTTTGGTAATGGCTTCGGGTGAAGGGCCGATGAATGTAATGTTGCAGGAACCACAGATTTCTGCAAAGTCAGCATTCTCCGCCAAAAAACCATAACCAGGGTGGATTGCATCACATTCCGTCAGGGTAGCTACACTCATCAGGTTGGTGAAGTTCAGATAACTGTCCTTGGACAGTGTCGGTCCGATACAGTAAGCCTCATCTGCAAGACGAACATGCAGAGAATCCTTGTCCGCTTCCGAATAGACGGCTACCGTTGAGATGCCGATTTCGCGGCAGGCACGAATAATACGTACCGCAATCTCACCACGGTTCGCAATCAGTATTTTTTGAAATTTCATTTCGTTTTGTCCTCCTTCGAAGCTCATGCGGTTAGCTGTTAACCAGCTATAACGGTTATTCCGGTTTCACCAGGAAAAGGGGCTGCCCATACTCGACCAGCTGTCCGTTCTCAACCAGCACTTCAACGATTTCTCCCTTGATGTCCGCATCAAGCTCGTTCATCAGCTTCATGGCTTCGATGATACATACCGTTGTTTTCTCAACAACTTTATCACCTGCGCTCACAAAAGGACCCGCTTCCGGCGAGGAAGCTCTGTAAAAAGTACCTACCATCGGAGATACAATTTTATGTAAATGACTTGTAGTATCGACCTGCGGTGCAGCTTCACTTACCACTGCTGCCGGCTGTACTTGCGGAGCAGCAATCATTTGCGGTTGCACAGCAGCTGCTTGAACATACTCCGTTTTGCCCGGTTTGCGGATCGATAACCGTGATCCTTCATTTTCAATTTCCAACTCTTGAACGGAACTTTCATCTACCAGTTTGATCAGTTCTTTAATCTCACTCAATTTAAACATTTCCATTATTCACTCCTTCGGCATCATGCCAGTCTCACTAGGACGGTCATATGGCTTTATGTATTATATCATAATCATTAAAAATGGAAAGAGCCCGAGAGTGGAACAAGCTCCCGGGACTGCTTTTCCATGATTTGGATTACTGCTCTGTGACGTATTGCACACTGATTTTGTTCTGTGAAACGGCTAATTCTTTCATCACCAGATCCACAATGGATACCGCCTGTTTTACATCCAGTTTGTCACTGAGGACCACCACTTTATACTTGTCGGATTCTTCTTGAACAATCGCATTGGCGAACTGTTGGGAGAGGGTCTCCTCAATGCCTGTGATTTTGGCTTCTTTTTCTTCCAAGGTACGGAGCTGCTCCGTTGCTTTTGCATTCTCTTCTGGTGTTTTACTCAAGTCGCCTGCCACAGTCATCAGTTCCTCATACTTGCGATTGTTGCTCTCTTCACGCTGCCATTGATAGTTCTGGAACTGGCTGCTCGCAGATGCTGCCGTATTCTGCTCTTCCATTTCCTTGAGGACTTCCTCATCAGTCTTGGTTGCAGTGCCCCCAGCCTGACCGTCTGTCTCCGGTGTGGTTGCTGCCCCTTTGTCGGTCTCTTTGCCTGTTTCACCCTTATTCTCTCCCGGTTCGGCAGCAGGTGTTTTCTCTGTATTTCCAGCTTCTTTACCTTCCGTAGCCGCCGGTTCTTCCACAGCGCCAGCCGCACTTGGATCACTTTCAACTTCGCCGCTACTTACTACTTCATTCACAACCAATCCTTCTGTAGGATCAAGAATGCCTGCCGTCTCCTTCGCTTCCCCTTGCTTGATTCCATCGACTTGCTGACTGTCAGCCACCGGCGCGTTGATTGGACCGGAATCTTCAGTGAACAGATAATACGCGGACAAAATGACCATCAGACTCAGCATGGAAACGAGCCATACCGTTTGACGTTTGTTATTCATTAGAACTTCCTCCTCAAATTGGCTTCAATCTTATGAGAATTGAATCTTGTGATTCAACAAACCAAATTAGTCTTGTTTGCGTGGTACAACCGAGATCCGGTAGGCTGCCACATTCAGTCCTTTTTCTACAGCATCGGTTATCAGGTCCTTCACAACCTTGTTCTCTGCACCCCTCGCAACCACAAGCACACCACGGATCTGCGGTTTGAGCTTTTTGGTCACTATGGGTGTCTGATCCCCTGATATTTCGTACGTAATAATCTCACCATCACGGGTGTATTGCGTCATATGTCGTTTGCCCCCGCTGGCATCCGTTTCTTCGGTAAGTTGCTGAGAATCCTTAACGTTCCGCTGAACGACCAGTTCTTCTGTGGAGTCCACGGTAACCATCACATCAACTGTCCCCACACCAACGATGTTTTCCAACACACCTTTGATTTTGTCTTCAAATGCAATTTCGATCGCCTGAAAAGGATTCTGTTCCGACGGATCACTCTGTATGGATGCCATGGATGTTGCCGGGTCCGGTGGTTCCCGACCGATATTTTCGGAATCAATTTTTTTGACATTGACAAAGGAATTGAACAGCATGATTCCCACGCCGATCAAACCAAGGATAATCAGCCAACGGAAGGTTTGACTCCGCCTTGCCCCACCCTCTCCGCCACCCATCCAGGTTTCCATCTTTTTGAACCATTGTTTCATCGGATACCCTCCTTCTCAGAGCACTTCAGCACTTTTCGGTTCTGTCACTTGAACTTTATTTGCATCAACATCCCACTTTTCAGTCAACAAGGTAATAATCTGCACTGCATGTTCAGACCTTGTGGATGTCTCACCTTGTTGCTTAGTTTCATCTGCTTGATCACGTATAACAGGCTCGGAAGACGCTTCATTTCCATCACGCTGTCCTTTATTTACATCAATCTGTACATCAGGTACTTCAATCTGACTGATCTGGATGGGCTGCTGCATTTGAGATGACTTATCCTTGTCGGTTGCTGTGTCTGTACCGAATATGGGTTGTGTATTTACAGCGACTTCTTGCTGTGTAGCTTTCACTTCACTTCCTGCGTCCTCTCCTGCCATCTCAACCAACACACGCTGGATCACAGGCAGTTCGACGGATGAGGCAGCTTCCATCTCGGTTTCATATTTACTCATTGCTAGCTGTACCTCTACGGATCGAACCCTCGCTCCTGTGGTTTCTTCAATCTGGCCTTTCATGACATTAGCCAGTTCTTTTGCTGTCCATTGCAGGGATTGTTCCTGTTCACCCGCTTGCAGTCGTTTTCCCTGAGCCAAAATCTGTTCAAGTGTTGCATTCCCATCCGATGGAGCATCCATTGCCGACATTGCCCGTTTCAGTTCGCCAACCGGATCACTTTTGAGCAGCTTGGTTATGGGTGATAAAAGGGTCAGCAGGATGAGAAGGCTCAGCACAAGCTTGACGTAACGTTCCATGGATCGATTCGGCAATAGCATATCCACGAAAGTCGCCAGCAGAACGATCATAATCAATTCCTGGAGCCAGTTGCTCAGCCACCCCATCCTTTCCATCCCCTTTCTTGCCAACATACATTCAGCGCATCATGACAGTCAGATTGCCCGCGGTCAGCAGGATGGTAATTGCCAGGAAAAACATCAGTCCGACGGCTGCGAGCGCCGCAAATACATAAATCATGCTCTTACCAATGGCCTGCAGGCATCCTACAATCGGGGTGTCTCCTAGCGGTTGCATGATGGCTCCCGTTACGTTGTATATCAAGGCAAGAGCCAGGATCTTGAGTGCCGGAAAGGCACATAGAAACAAAATGATGATCACCCCGGTGAGTCCAATTGCATTTTTCACCAGTAGAGAAGCTGTAATGACCGTATCCGTCGCATCCGCAAATGTTCTGCCCACAACAGGGACAAAGTTACCTGCGATGTACTTGGCGGCCTTCAGGCTGACTCCATCCGCTACGGAACCCGATGCCCCCTGAACCGAGATTACGCCCAAAAACATGGTCAACAGGATACCCAGCAATGCCACACTAATATTGCGCAGGAGGTCTGCCAGCTGTGTCAGCTTGTACTTGTCAGACAATGAACTGACGAGATGCAGAACAGCTGAGAAGAAGAGTAACGGGAATACCAGCAAGTGAATCAATGTACTCACCAGATGAATCATGAAAATGATGAGTGGATGGGTCACGGAGACGGTGATGACATTCCCCATGGACGCGAGCAGTGTGAATAACAAGGGAACCATGGCCATCATGAAGTTGATCATGCCGGTAATGGCATCCTTGGCGTATCCAATCGCCACACTGAAGCTGTTGATTGCAATGATGATGATGACCATATAACAGATGGAATAGGCGATTTTGCTAATATTATTTTTCTCAAATGCGGTCTGAAGGGTCTCCAGAATCATGCTGAGTACGCTTAACATCACAATCGTGACCAGAAGCTTGCCATTATATAAAATTTCATGCAGCATGAAGGTGCCTATGGCTACAAACACCGATTTCAGGCTGAACCCTTCATTGCCGGGGATTAACATATCCATGAAGGAAGGGGTCTTCCCATCCGGGAAGAAACCACCGTATTGTTGCATCAGTTGGTCCCAGTATTTCTCCACCTGATCCTTGGGAAGCTGATCCGCCTGTTGCTCCATCCACTCACCGGAAGGTGCACTTGCAGTCACCTGTCCCAGGACTCCGAACAGAAAACAGAGCATCAGCACAACCGTAAGGCGCCACTGCGGCTTATGATGCATTAATTTCATATAAGTCCGCACACCCCTTCTACACCGGCATCAGCTTCATGACGGTTTCGATAATAATGCTGATGATCGGTATAGCAAGTACAAGGATCAATACCTTACCGGCCAGTTCAATCTTGGACGCAATGCTCTCCTGACCTGCATCCCTGACAATCTGCGCTCCAAATTCAGCAATGTACGCTATGCCAATAATTTTCAGCACCGTTTTCAGATAGATACTTTCCATGCCTGAGTTCTCGGCAAGCCGCTTCAACACTTCGATGACTGCACCGATTTTGCCAATCAACAACATGAAGATGACAATGCCGGTCGCGGCTGCAATCAGAAAGGCAAACATCGGTTTCTGTTCCTTAATGACCAGAATGAGTACTGTTGCGATGAGCGCCAAACCTACAACTTGTATAATTTCCACAGGTCACCACCATCCGGCTTTATGACCGTTTTTCATTGAAAAAGAAATATCGATTTGATCTCTTGCAGCAGGCTGTCCAACATACGGACCACCATGAACAATACAACGACAAATCCGATTACGGTCACCCAGTGAGCCATATCTTCCTTTCCCATTTGTTTCAGTACCGTGTGAATCATGGCAATGATGATTCCGATACCCGCAATTTGAAAGATTGCGTTCACTTCTAGATTCATGACCTTGGCACCTCACTATCCCGGCTATTTCAGAAGATCAGAATGACGATTAACGCTCCGACAAGCATCCCGAGGCTTCGGCTCATTCGTTCATATTTCATTTGATCCGCCTGAGCACGGGATTCCTCATGCATTAGTTGTTGAATGGCTAACGATATATGTTTGGTCTGATCCTGACGGTCACTTGTGCCAAGGCTGAAGCTTAATTGCATCATGACCTCACGCTCGTCAGCCTTCATGGCTGATCTTCCCCATGCCACATCCACGCCTGACTGCAGACTTTCGCGGGCGGTGAGTCCATGGGGAGGTTCCATCTGTGTGGCTGCATGAAGGAACAGCGTCTTAACAGGTTCTTTGGTCTGGGCTCCCATCTTACTCATGGCATCGGGAAGTGGAGTGAGCCCATAGTTAATCTCCGTCATTAGTCGCTGGAGGGCCGCAATGAGTTCTCGCAACTGTCTCGGTCTTAATGCATACTGTCTGGCCTTGTAAAAACCGGCGAGGGTGCTGGCTAATAGAATGATTACCGCACCAAGCATGTTAACCAAATCCTTCACCTCCTGCCCCGCTCTGCTGCAACCCACGCATTTTGCCATCAGCCAGCCGAAAGGTCATGCCCCGGCTCGTCCGTTGCAGCTGGACATAACGTTGAAACATCTGCTCTGTAATTAAGGTTCTGAGGGCGGGTCTGGCCGACAGTTCCGACAGGTCACGGCCATGAGCAGTCGCGATCACAGAGACTCCTGCATGCAGGGCTTCCATCACCGCCTCAGCATCCTCCGGGCGACCGATCTCGTCCACAATCAGGACATCGGGCGACATGGATCGAAGCATCATCATCATGCCCTCAGCCTTCGGACAACCGTCCATCACATCGGTTCGGGGACCTACGTCGAAGCCAGGTACTCCTTTGTAGCTACCAGCGATTTCGGACCTTTCATCCACAATGCCTACTTTCAGACGTGGACGAATGCTTTGAACCAGTTCATTGCCCCCTGTAAGCTTTGTACCACTGCTAATTTGTCTCGCCAGATCTCGCAGCAACGTCGTTTTTCCTTGTTGTGGTGGTGACAGGATTAACGTGTGCAGGACCTGTCCGCTCTTCATGTCGAGAAGGTAAGGAAGGATACGATCAGCCACTCCATGTACCTCACGGGCTATCCGAACGTTAAACCCGTTGATGTCGCGCAAGTATTCAACACGCCCATCACTTAGTACCGTCCGGCCAGCAAGTCCAATTCGATGTCCGCCAGGTATGGTGATGAACCCTTTGCGCAGCTCCTCTTCCAATGTATAAAGTGAATGATTACTGATCAGATCCAGCAACCTGTGGGTCACTTCTTTCTGAGGGACATACGCTTCATCAGGATTCCCGGTCGGACAACCTTGAGGTGTCAGGAAGTGGTATGTGTTGTCTGCATTAATCTCCAGGGGTCTGCCTTCACGAATACGTACTTCCTCCACTTGTTCCAATAGAGCGGGTGGCATCCTTCCGAGAATGGTTCGGATCGGTTCCGGAAAAAGTTCCTTCCAGTTCACCTTCATGAGTAGGCTCCTCCAACCTTGAGATCATTTGGTTCACGCTTCTGGCGCTTGTTCATATCTCAAGTTTATGCCTGTACATTTAATTTATGACGCTGAAATCTATCAATTCTTCAGAATACGGTTGAGAGTTGAAAGCATAGATCCACCTTCTGTTCTAGGCACCCGTCTAGATGCGCATGCATACAGTAATGGCAGATAGGTAAGTTCCATTCGGGTTCAAAACAGAACTACCGATCCCCAGATACAGAAAGGAGCTGTGGGGAGTGCGAGTCGATGTCGTTGGCAATGTGAATGAAGTGCGTACCATTGATATTGCAGGGCGAAGTGCAGTTGTCATTGATGTATTGTGTACGACCAGTACAATTGTTACGGCTCTGGCGTATGACGCTTCGGCTGTGATTGCCGTAGAGACGGTTCCACAAGCCAAACAAATGGAAGTGAAAGATTGCATTCGAGGCGGAGAGCGTTTTGACAAAAAAATCACCGGATTTGAGGTGGGGAATTCCCCCTATGAATATATGACCGCAGGCATTGCAGATAAAACCATTATTCTAACCACAACCGATGGAACCCGAGCTTTGATCAAGGCTTCCAAGGGGAAACATGTATTCGCTGGTTCATTCCTCAATGTGCAGGCTGTTGCAGCAGTTCTATGTGAACTTCAACGAGATGTATTGCTGTTATGTGCGGGGAACCAGGATGAATTTGCACTGGAGGACGCTTTATGTGCTGGATGTATCATCGATGAACTGCACCGTCAATCCTGTTCTCCCCTCCAACTAAACGATCTCGGCACAGTGCTTCATCAAGCGGTATCCCAAAAACAGGAGAGCATCCCGGATCTGGTGCAAAGATCGGTTAGCGGACGGAGGCTTGAAAAGTTAGGCAGAGTTCATGATATATCGTATTGTTCTCAATTAAACCTGCTGGATTGCGTTCCCGAGATGGGGGAGGGGAACCGCATGCAACCTTATAGAGGCATACGTGGGGGGAAGATGTTCAAGTTGATGTGAGAATGGCGATGAGTAAAACAAAAAAAGGTGTACTGCTGCCCCTTGGCAACAGTACACCTTTGCTAATTTACATACACAGAAACAACTTATCTGCGATCTTGTGGTCCACCGATAACGGCTTGCTCGGCAGTGTCTAGATCATATGCTGTATGCAATGCCTTAATGACGTCATGCAGCTTATCTCCATCAATAACACAAGATACTTTGATCTCCGAAGTACTCACCATTTTGATGCTCACGCCTTCAGCAGAGATGACTTTGAACATCTTCGCAGCTACACCTGGGTGACTGACCATGCCTGCACCAACAATGGAGATTTTAACGAGGTTCTCCTCTGATGTGACTTCACGGTAAGGCAAACGGCTGTGAAGGCCTTCAATGACACGCAATGCGTTCTCACGATCAGACAGCGCCACAGAGAACGAGAAGTCCGCTTTGCCATCCATCACTCCGCTCTGAACGATAATGTCCACATCCAGCTGATTGGCCGCAAGTGCACCAAATACTTCGGCCAGAACTCCTGGTACATCCGGCACACCCAAAATACTGATGCGAGCCACATTTTTGTCATAGGCAATTCCACTAACCACTACGCCTTGTTCCATTGCTGCTTCCTCCTTCACAACCGTTCCTTCATTATGGTTAAAGCTGGATCTTACAATTAAAGGTACACCGGAATGCTTCGCGTACTCTACAGCACGCGGATGCAGCACCGCTGCCCCCAAATTAGCGAGCTCCAGCATTTCGTCGTACGATATTTCCTTCAACTTGCGCGCTACCTTAACGATCCGCGGGTCCGTAGAATATATTCCGTCTACATCCGTATAGATCTCACACGCATCAGCCTTAATGGCTGCTGCCAGCGCTACCGCTGTAGTATCCGAACCACCACGACCCAATGTTGTGATCTCGCCGTCTTCCGTCATGCCCTGGAAGCCTGCAACAATAACGATGTTGCCTTCAGCAAGTGCTGCATTCACACGGTCTGGATGAATATCATGAATACGTGCTTTTCCATGAACTGGCTCTGTGCGGAAACCCGCTTGCCAGCCTGTAAACGATACTGCCTTGCGCCCAAGCGCTTGAATAGCCATGGATAACAAAGAGATCGAAATCTGTTCTCCTGTGGTTAAGAGCATATCCATCTCACGAGCAGGCAGCTCACTATTCAGTTGTTTTGCCTGATCAATCAAATCATCTGTTGTATCCCCCATGGCCGAAACCACGACTACACACCGATGTCCTTCATCCGCTTTTTCTACAACACGTCCGGCTACACGCTTCATGCGTTCTGTATCTCCGACCGAGCTGCCCCCAAATTTCATGACGTACAATGACAACGCAAATCCACTCCCTACCTTGTGCAGTATGCATAATTGATGTCCATCGTCATTATTCTCTACGAGAAATGACTTTAACCCAGTATATTACGAAAGCGCCTGATAGGCTAATCTTTTTTCGAAAAAAACCCTCTGCCAAAGGAATGGCAAAGGGTTGTTAATACCGTTTATTAGCTTACAGCTTGTGAAAGTTACGCACGGGAAGAGTATTTACCTTCACGTGTGTCAATCAGGAGAACGTCACCTTCGTTAATGAACAAAGGAACCTGTACGTTCAAGCCTGTTTCCACTTTTGCATTTTTGGTAGCGCCTTGTGCAGTGTTACCTTTAACACTTGGCTCAGTCTCGATGACTTTCAACTCAACGCTTGTTGGCAAGTCGATTCCGAGGATTTCACCTTGGTAGCTAACGATTTTAACGACCATGTTTTCTTTCAGGAAGTTCAATTCCCATTCCAGTTGATCACTAGTCAATGTGAACTGATCATAAGTTTCGTTATCCATGAACGTGTGCTCTGTACCACTCGCATACAGATAGGATACGCCGCGGTTTTCGATGATGGCACGACCAATGGTTTCGCCTGCGCGGAATGTTTTTTCAACGGTGTTACCATTACGCAGGTTTTTCAATTTGGAACGTACGAAGGCAGCGCCTTTACCTGGTTTAACGTGTTGGAAATCAAGCACGGTATAGATATCGTTGTCTACTTGCACGGTCAAGCCTGTTTTAAAATCGTTTACTGAAATCACAAAAAATCCCTCCTGATATGGTTGAAAAGTAGGTGATATAAGACGATGGGTTAATGTAAAGGTGGGTTTATTCTGAATTGATGACCATGTGCGATGTGACCGTTACGGGTTCGGATCGTTCCTCCGATCGCTGTTGTCTCCTCATTTTCCCGACTAGATTTTAATAAGGTTTAAAATGAGGAGACAAAGGCGAGCGCTTCGCTTCTTCAGAATCGATTCCGCTCCCTTCACTACTTTTGCATATGGTCCAAAACATTCAGCAATAACCTGTACCTTTATATTAAAAATCGTCTTATATCCCTTGTGGCTGTAATTTAGCCGATTACGGTGAACTTCTTGTCCGACTTCGTGAGAATATGAATACCCGTCTCGGTAATCACTACGTCATCCTCGATACGCACGCCGCCAAGCCCATCAATATATATACCCGGTTCAACGGTAACAACCATACCCGGTTTCAATACATCATCGCTAAGCTTGGACAAGCGAGGAGCTTCGTGAACTTCCATACCCAGACCGTGGCCTGTGCTGTGTCCGAATTGATCTCCGTATCCGTGACCTGCAATGATATCACGAGCCAATGCATCTGCTTCCCGTCCGGTCATGCCCGGTTTCAGGTTCTCCAGCGTATGTAACTGAGCTTCCAGTACAATGTCATAAATTTTGCGCAGTTCAGGTACAGGTGTACCTGTTGCAATGGTACGTGTCAGATCTGAACAGTATCCGTCCAAAAGTGCACCAAAGTCAAATGTAATTAACTCATTTTGCCCGATAGCCTTGCTGCTCGCTACCCCGTGAGGCATAGCAGAACGTTCACCCGATGCTACAATGGTGTCAAACGAAGAGGACGTTGCTCCATGTTTGCGCATGAAAAACTCCATCTCCAGATCCACTTCCCGCTCCGTCATGCCTGGTTTTGCAAACTGCAAAACGTGGCTGAATGTGGCATCTGCCAGATCTGCCGCTCTCTGCATGACCGCGATCTCGTCTTCATCCTTGAACATGCGAAGTTGTTCCACAACCCCGGATACAGCTTTCAGTTCAATAGATTGAAGTGCTTCAGCATAAGCAGAGTGCGTGCCGAATGTAACACTATCCTGCTCGAAGCCTACTTCTTTGATATTCGCGGACGCAAGCAGTTCGCGCACCGTATCCATCGGCTTAGCCCCATGCTCCACAACAGTGAATCCTTTGGCTTGCTGAGGCGCTTGAGCCATGTAACGGAAATCAGTCAACAAGAAAGCATCCTGTTCCGTAATCAGCACATATCCCGCCGAGCCTGTAAAACCCGTCATATAACGACGGTTAATCGGGTTTGTAATCAGCATTGCTCTGAGTTCACGCTCACGCATGGCTTCACGCAATTTATTAACTCGTTTGTTTTCCATCGGTAACCCTTCTTTCTCTCACATTCCCGGGTTCCCGGCTCAGGTTTGTTTGTCCAGATGACGCACAAGAGCCAGCAATCCCAGTTCATAGCTTACTTCGCCAAATCCGGCAATCTGCCCGATTGTTTCCGCTGCAATCACTGAATGATGTCTGAACGCTTCGCGTGCATGAATGTTGGATAGATGTACTTCCACTGTAGGGACTTTTACAGCATTGATTGCATCACGTATAGCATAGCTATAATGAGTAAATGCTCCGGCATTCAATATCATTCCGTCTGCTTCTCCCATCGCTGCGTGAATACGATCAATGATATCCCCTTCATGGTTCGATTGATAAAAAGCGATGGAGACGCCAAGTTCATCAGCCTGTCTGCGAATTTTGTCCTCAATATCCTTCAGACTAAGCGTTCCATAGATGCCTGGTTCGCGTACGCCAAGCATGTTCAGGTTCGGACCATTGATCACAATAATTCGTTTCATCGCTGCTCCACCCTCTCTGCAAATAACCATCTGCTATTTTAACACAGGCATTGCCGGATTGAGAAGCTTTTTTGCGCTATGCCCCTGCTTGCTCTGGCTCGCGTTTGCGTTCATCCGTGTACTCCATGGCTACCGTGTATCCAATGAACAGCCCCCATAGCAAAAAGAAGCAGATTTCCGTGATGATGGAATCCCATGTTAAACCCTTCAAAGGCTTCATCATTCCCAGTTTTGGTCCGACCAGTACAAAGAGAATCAGCCACCAGACAAGTCCATACACCATGCCGGGTAACGGCCCTTTCAATTTTCTAATCGTAAACGTGTAGAGCAAGGAAGCCAAGACCGAAAAGACAATAAAAAACAGCCACCCTGTTAAATGCCCTGCTGCGGTATATATATATTGATGTTTGAAAAAAGGCTCTGCGAGAAATCCTACAGGCACAATCGTAAAGTGCAACAGGTAGAATAGCCAGTGTAGCCCTCCCCAGATTAGACCTGCAAAGAAACCAAGCTCCAAAGCAAAGGAAAATGGCTTGGTATAGTAGTGCGCTTGACCCTGCCTCTGGGTAGGGCGCCTGCCCCTGTCTTTCGGCTGCCGTTCTCTCGGTCGTTGACCTTCATGATGTGATGTATCTTCATGCGTACGTTCTGTCATCGATATTCTCCTTCATTCAGTTGATAATCCCGCGTTATGCCCCGAATTTCCTGTCTGATTCTAAGAGGTAGTATGTTCAAAACAGGACAATCTTAACAACATCCTTCAAGCTTTGACTCACAAACTAGAAATTGGTCTTAAAATTCGATACAATAGGGTTATTAAACTGCCTTTGATTGCGAAGGCCAAGAACAGAATAGGAAGGTGAATAATTTGCCTCAACAATCCAAGCCTGTCAGCTATGGGGGGCAAGCTGTCATTGAAGGCGTAATGTTTGGTGGGAAACATGTCAACGTTACAGCTGTTCGTAGAAAAGACGGCGAAATTACGTATCTGGAAGTTCCCAAGCAAGACAAGTCCTGGGTCACGAAATTGCGGCGGATTCCTTTATTACGCGGAATTGTCAGCATTATAGATTCAAGTGTCAAAGGTAGCAGACATCTCAATTATTCTGCTGACGCCTATGCTGATGATGAACTGGAACCGGAAGAGAAAGCCAAGCAAAAAGAGAAAGAAGGTTCGGGGTGGAGCCTTAGCATGATCATTGGTGTGACCGCCGTAGCTATCCTCTCATTCCTTTTTGGTAAAGTTGTGCTCACATTGCTTCCTGTTGTTATCGAGAATTTTCTATTCAAAAATGCATTCGACAATCAGTTTTTGCATAATTTACTGGAAGGCGGCATTAAGCTGATCCTGTTACTGGCCTATCTGTGGTTAATCTCACAGACGCCGATGATTAAACGTCTCTTCCAGTATCATGGAGCGGAACACAAAGTCATTAGCGCACATGAAGCTGGTGAAGAACTGACACCGGAGAACGTGCAAAAGTACAGCCGTCTGCACTACCGTTGCGGAAGCAGCTTCATCATGTTGACTGTCATTATTGGCGTGTTTCTATACTCCCTCTTCACGTACGATAACCTCTGGGAACGTATGGGTCAGCGTCTGTTGTTATTGCCAGTTGTGCTAGGCATTTCTTTTGAACTGTTAAAGCTCACGAATTCGGTACGCGATATTCCTGTACTGCGTTATCTCGGCTATCCGGGATTGTGGCTGCAATTGCTGACAACAAAAGAACCGACCAACGAACAGGTAGAAGTATCCATTGCTTCGTTTAACCGTATGCGTGAGTTGGATGCCAAGCTTGCCAATGTCTCTGCTACATCAGAAGTACCTGTTGCAACACTCGATCCTGTGAAAGGGTGAATGATATGAACAAGCAGGCAATCTTATTTTGGACGTTCATCGCACTAGCTGCTGTTGGAGTCTTGACTTGGCTGGGAAATGCTAGTCCATCCAGGATCATTATTCCTCTGGTCGTGTTCGGAGCCGTATTCCTGCTGTACAGATATCCGCCTCGTCGCTGGGCAAGCAAAACCAAATCACCGAAGATTAAGCCATCCGCACGAACCATGGCGAAAGTCAATGCACAGTCCAGTGCCAGAAAGAGCAGTGGTTCTTCAAAGAAACGCAAGGATTATCCTTTCCAGGTGATTCAGGGACAAAAGGGTAAAAGCGATGAAGATATACCGAAATATCACTAAAAGTTACTGAATGTACAAAAAGCAATTCTCCCATGCGGAGAATTGCTTTTTTCACGTTTATACAGGAATCAGCGGTGGAGCTTCTGCTTGTTTCTTGCGCAATTCTTTTCTTTGTTTGTCCAGCTGCTCATCATACATTTTCGTATTCCACCCGTTGAAAAATTCGCTTCCAGCGGTAACACCTGAACGGTATAAAGCCGTGCTGTCCTGTAACGATAAATGAAATTGTGTTGGTTTAATGCCAAGCGTTGGTATTTTCACGGTACGAAACCGGTTAATCTGTTCGATGTAGCGTTCATCATGTGCTGTGAGCATCGTCTCCACAAGGGCCTGAAGCATGCTTAGCGGTCCTTTAATCCGGGCAGGCTCCACCTCCGTTTTGCCCACCATTTTGAATCCGACGACCGGAATAACATCTCCCCCCTGTCCCGTACGATCACCATCGAAGAGCCACAACGGAAAATTGCTAAGCAACCCACCATCCACTACGTACACGAACTGATCTTGAAAAGGAAGCCCTTTGGAGAATACTGGCGATTTGCGTATGACAACTGGATCGAAAAAATACGGAATACTGCAACTCATACGTACCGCTTTTGCCACATCCAACTTAGCAGGATCAATGCCGAACCGCCGAATATCGTCCGGCAGCACCAAGATGGTCCCATTGGATATGTCCGATGCGGTTATAAGCAACTTGCCTTTCGGCAAGTCAGCGAATGTGCGAATCCCTTTTTGCTCCAGCATCTTGCGAATCCATGATTCCAGCGCTTCTCCCGAATACAGTCCTTTCTTCAAGAACAGCCTTGCTGCGGGTCCGATCCATCGGGTATTAAAAATGGGGGAACGACGCAGCAATGAAATAAAGGGTGTTTTCTCAATAATGTCTTTCATCTCTTCGGCCCGATAACCGGCGGCCAGCAGCGCAGCTACAATGGAGCCGGATGACGTGCCAGCTACCCGATTAAACTGAATGCCACAATCTTGAGCACCCTGAACAGCACCTGCAAGCGATATTCCCTTGACGCCTCCACCTTCAAATACCGCGTTAATTAACATCACAAAAAACCCCCGTTCTCCAGGCAGCACATTTCTACTGCCACTCTATGAGAACAAGGGTTTGTCTTATCACTATGTTGTTAAAATGTTTTATAGACCATAGTAGGCTTTCAATTTGGCAATCAACCCAAGTGGGTTCTTCGTCAGGTACTGTGAGCTAAAGAAAATGTCTCCTTTGACCGAGCCATACTTTTTGTTGTAGTTCAGCTGATCGATGATCTCCTGTGATGTCTGCCAGCCAATCTCCGGCGTGCCCAGCTTATAAGGAGCGTGACCAATGTACAATTTTACATTTGTGTTAGCCACTTCATTCGCCCACCAGTCCACAACTTTGTCGTATCGAGCTGCGCTTAGTGTCATACTCCAATACACCTGAGGAGCGACATAGTCGATCCACTCCTGATTGATCCATGTCCGCACATCTGCATTCATGCTGTCATACGCGGTTACTCCGGCTTTGGTATCAGAGCCGGTCAGATCAACAGATTTATTACGCCATACACCGAATGGACTAATTCCATATTCAACGTTCGCTTTTACCCTATGAATGCTCTGTCCGAGCTGCTTGACGAACTGATTAATATTGTCCCGACGCCATTCAGCACGGTCTTTCGTATTCAATGTGTTATAGGTTTTGAAGGCTGCATCATCATTAAACGTCACATTGGATGGATAGAAATAATCATCCAGGTGTACACCATCAATATTATATTGATTGACCACTTCCATGATTGTATCGATAATATGCTGTCTGGCTTCCGGGATGCCCGGGTTAATATACATTTTGCCGGATGCATTCACAATCCAGTCGGGATGAAGCTTGGAGATGTGGTTTGCAGCCAGATTGGATGAACTCGTTGAGTTGGTCGCCCTAAACGGATTAAACCAGGCATGGAACTCCAGGCCCCGCTTGTGAGCTTCCTCAATCATGAAGGCGAGGGGATCATAACCTGGATCTTTACCCTGTGTCCCTGTCAGCACACTGTTCCAAGGTACCAGACCTGAAGGATAGAGGGCATCCCCGTTTGCTCTGACTTGGACAAATACGGCGTTAATGCCCATGCCTTGTAATGTATCAAGCTGTTTCGTATATTCTTGCTTTTGCTTCTCTACATTTCCCTTCGCCCCGGATGAAGGCCAGTCTCCATTTACAGTGGAGATCCATGCTCCCCGCATCTCTTCAGATGCCGGTACAGTGCCTGTGCCTCCAGGCTCTGCCGGGATTGCCGGAGTTGGTTCAGGTGTTGGTGTTAAAACGTCTCCTGTGTACAAATCAATGGTCTGGGCTGATTGGTTCCAATTCACCCGAATGCCAAGGTTCTCACTGACAAATCGAATAGGTACCATAACCCGACCCTGTTTCAATTCTACCGATGCATCCAGACCAACTACAGCGTTATCCACGTTCGCCTGCTGACGTCCACTTGTCATCGTGATGACGGAATCGGACTTCTGGATGGTCACGGTACGAGTAGCCTGAGACCATAGTACAGATGCACCCAGTCCTTCGCTAATGACACGCAGAGGTACCATCGTTACATTGACCTTGGGCAAGATGTATGGTGATACATCCGATTCCAAGCGGTTGCCGTCCAGAAAAATAGCAATCTCCTTCTGTCCGGCTGCTTGTGCCGTCATGCCTGCTGTCTGTAATCCAAGTACAAAAATGAGCAGCAGCATCAATCCTTTACGAACATTCATTAGTGCAGTCCTCCAAAATCATTATAAATTTGCGGTAAATTCTACTAGTTTAATAGACGCTCCTATCGATCGTTTAGTTGCGATAATTCGCCAAATTATGGTGTTCATGCAAACAAAAAAATGCTTCCTGCCATTAAAACGGCAAGAAGCATCCTTTGATCACAGGATACAATTCATTGTATATTACTTTGTTTAATGTACTGCTGGAACTCAAGACTCCGTATTACTCATGACGTCCTGAAGATTTTTGAGGTCACGTAACCGACTCTCATCCTGACGGAAGTATTCAACCAAGGACTCAATACATGTAATGGAGTCCCAACTCAGGTGATGTTCAATGCCTTCCACATCATTGTAGATATTTTCTTCCTGAACACCAATCGTTGTCAAAAATTGTTCAAGCAGATGATGGCGTTCCATCAAACGTTTGCCCATCTTTTTGCCTTTTGGCGTAAGCACCAGTCCGCGGTACTTCTCATAGATCAGGTACTCGTCTTTGTCCAGCTTTTGGATCATCTTCGTCACCGATGAAGGATGCACTTCCAGTCCTTCAGCTATATCAGACACACGAGCATAGCCCTTTTCATCAATTAATTTGTATATACGCTCCAAATAATCTTCCATACTGGGCGTTGGCATCTGCTTCCCTCTTTTCTCTCTGACCGGCCCCTATTCGTGCCTGGTCCCTATCTTATAATGATACATGTTATCAATACGCATTGGCAAGTCCTGCACATTTCGCAGCGCACGGTACACAAGTAATTGGCAGGCGTGACTTTTCACCGAACGAGGCAAACTAAGCTAAGTTCCGCATCGAAAGGAGTGATTTCGTGAGTACAAGTGTAGCTCAACCGCCAGTTCGCAAAGCAAAAGGTACTAAACCCTTTATTCCCGATTTGGTGTACTTTGAACCCGGTGCGCTGGAATATGATAAAGGTAAACGTATTATGGAGTGGGTGACTTCCAAAGACATCCCTTATCAGATGACCACATCGCATAACCGGATCACGAATCTACCAGGTGAAACCGAACAAGAAAAGTACCGGATGGCGAAGCGTACTCTGGTCGTTGGTGTGCGCAAAACACTCAAGTTCGACCAGTCGAAACCTTCAGCGGAATATGCCATTCCTATCTCTACAGGCTGTATGGGACACTGCCATTATTGTTATCTTCAAACTACACTTGGTGCCAAACCTTATGTCCGGGTGTACGTCAATACCGAGGAGATCATTCAGGCTGCCAAAGGGTATATCGAAGAGCGCGCGCCAGAAATCACTCGATTTGAAGCCGCCTGTACGTCTGATCCCGTAGGACTCGAGCATATCACGGAGAATTTAAGTGACTTGATCCGTTTTATGGCGGAAGAAGAATATGGACGCTTGCGCTTCGTAACCAAATATCATCACGTTGATCCGTTGCTGAACATTAAGCATAACGGCCACACCCGTATCCGGTTTAGTGTCAATTCGGATTATGTCATCAAAAACTTTGAACCGGCTACCTCCAGATTTGAGGAACGCATAGAAGCTGCTGGCAAAATTGCACACGCAGGTTACCCTCTTGGCTTCATTATCGCTCCTATTATGTGGTATGAGGGCTGGGAAGAAGGATATTCCGAGCTGTTGCAGAAGCTGGCAGATACACTTCCAGAGGAAGCAACCAAGGACCTTACGTTTGAGATGATCCAGCACCGTTTTACCAAAACGGCCAAAGCGACCATTGAAAAGCGTTATCCTAAAACCAAGCTGGAGATGGATATCGAGAAACGCAAGATGAAATGGGGCCGCTGGGGCCAGTACAAGTATGTGTATAAAGATGATCAGCAAGATGCGCTGCGCGAATTCATTACGGAACGGATCTTTGAACATTTTCCACTAGCCAATATTGATTACTTCACCTAAACGAAAAAACGGGACTGCCCTGCACGAATAGTGATGTTGGTATAAACATTCACATAAAACGATTAAAAAGCAGGTTACATGACCCAGAGTGACTCTGGTTAACATGTAGCCTGCTTTATCATGCATAATAAAAATCTAATTTCAGTTCATCCGTTTAAATAATCATCCAGTCTGGTGTAATCTGCTGCAACCAGATCGTAATCTTCGTCATCTGGTCTGTAAAAAGCAATATTCCAAGGAATAGCATCAATGCTCCCCCGATTTTCATCATGACATTGGAATACCGTAAGATCCAGCGTGTCGAACCAATAAAAAACGCCAAAATGAAGAACGGGATGGCGAACCCTGCAGTATAACCTGTAATCAGCGCCAGCCAGGTGGTGGGTTCACTCGCAGCCATTGCAATAATCGCTGTTAGAATAGGCCCAATACAAGGCGACCATCCTGCTGAGAAACCGATACCAAATATGAAAGAGCCCAGATAGCCTGCTGGTTTCCACTTCATATCCATCTTTCGTTCCTTCATTAGAAACTGCGGTTTGAACACACCAAGCAAAAATAACCCCATAAGCATAATCAAAATCGCAGACAATTGCCGAATCAGTTCCCGGTTATCATTGAAAAATTGGCCAAACAGTCCGGCACCCAAGCCAAGCGAATAAAACACAGCCGAAAAGCCCAGAATAAACGCCAGCGTGTGCGTCATGGTCTTAAAGCGGACTTCTCGCTGATTGCGGTCATCCTTCAATTGTTGCACCGTCATCCCTGTAATGTAAGAGAGATATGACGGATACAACGGAAGACAGCATGGTGATATAAATGAGACCAAACCTGCTACAAAAGCCATCCATACATTAACATCAGGCATGAAGCGGATGTCTCCCTTCCCCGAGCTCACGTGCTTGCTCGTTCCGTCGTCAGGCTCGGAACCCTTTTTTTCCAATCATCGTCAGAATCAGCATCATGATCAGCAATAATACGATCGTTGCTCCAGGTGCGAGGTTCCAAATGCCTGCAACAACCAATCCAAGGACTACAGCAATTTCACCGATCACCACGGACAGAATTATCGCGGATTTGAAACTTCGAGCCATTAACAGGCTGACCGCTACCGGAATGGTCAATAACGCTGACACCAGTAGTGCGCCGACAATCTTGATCGCCGTACTAATAACGAGTGCTGTCATTACAGTGATTAACATGTTCAGAATTCTTACAGGCAATCCTGTAACCGCTGCTGCATCTTCCTCAAAGCTGAGCAGGAAAAATTCCTTATGTAACAATGCCACTACAATCACCACGATCAGCGTAACCACACCTACCAGCTTCAGATCCGTAGCGTCTAAGGTATATATACTGCCGAACAAATAACTCATGACATCTGCATTATATCCTTTGCCCAGCGTGAAGAACAAGGAAGCAAGAGCGACGCCACCGGACATGATAATGGCAATCGATAATTCGGCGTAACTCTTATACGCTTTGCGCAATTTCTCTATCGCAAATGAAGCAAGCACGGCAAATATCAAGCCCACCGCAATTGGATACACTTCAATCAGGAATCCAAGTGCAACCCCGGCGATGGTCACATGAGACAAGGTGTCTCCGATCATGGATAACCGCCGCAAGACCAGGAACAGTCCGATTAACGGAGCGGTAATGCCGATTAGCAACCCACCCGCCAGCGCACGCTGAAAAAAATCACTCATTAATATTTCCAAAACAAACACGACTCCTTCGGCCTTACTTACTCTAATCTAATGGGCCATACATACGGCTAGCGTACCTGTGCAGTGGTATGTTGCAGATTGGTTTCTGCACAATCCTGTACCTCATGCGAATGACGAACATGGAAATTAATTTTGCCATTCGTTACGGCAGCTTCAGAACCCAGATAACTCTCCATCCGATCCATATCATGAGACACCATCAGAAAAGTCATGCGGTGATGTTCATGCATATGGGTAATCAATTCAAAGAAACTGGCCTGTGATTCGGCATCAATACCTACTGTGGGTTCATCCAGAATCAACAGATCCGGGTGATTGATAAGCGCTCGTGCCAAAAAAACACGCTGCTGCTGTCCACCGGACAATTGACCAATTCGTTTATTCGCCAGATCTTCAATCCGCATAACCTGCATCGCATCTGTGCACTGTTGCTGACATTTGCGAGACATACGACGGAACATGTTTTTGTTATTGTACAAACCGGACATAACCACTTCACGAACAGTTGCAGGGAATAACGGATTAAACGCATTCTTTTGAGGTACATACCCGATTCGTTCCCAGTCCTTGAACCTGCGGATCGACTCTCCGAATAGCTTGATATCTCCCTGCGCAGGAGGAAGAAGTCCTACCAGCATACGCAGCAATGTCGTTTTTCCCGCCCCATTGGAACCGATAATCCCGACAAAGTCCCGTTCCTGGGCCATAAAATTGAGATTCTCAATCACTCGCTGGTCCCCGTAGGAAAATGATAGTTTCTCGATCTCTATAATTGGATCATGACATAGTGGCATGATTTGCTGCATGGCAAAGCCGCCCTTCATTATATATAAGGATTGCATAGCGTTCTAAGAGCCTTCACCGCGAACGGTAAAGACTCTTCGACCTGAATCCTTCATTCTATCTTATTTTAATGCGATCAGCAGATTTTGCAAATTTTTCTCCATCAGGGTGAAATAATCATCCCCGTTGGTTGCCTGCTCCTTGGTCAATCCTTCAACAGGGTTAAGAACCATAGTCTCCACTCCTGCTTCACTTGCCAGTGTTTTTGCCAATTTGTCAGATACCAGCTCTTCGAAGAAAATGTACTTAATGCCTTCATCTTTAACCAGTTTCGCAAGTTTCACAATATCCTGCCCTGTCGGTTCAGCATCCGGGGAAAGTCCCATAATGGCATGCTGAGTTAGTCCATAATCACGTGCAAGGTAGCCGAAGGCCTGGTGCGAGACAACAATTTCCTTGTTTGGCACTTTAGCCAATTCATCTGTAAAATGCTGATCCAGCGTCTCAAGCTTGGTACGAAGCTCTTCATAACGTTGTTCGTAACCTGCTGTGTGATCAGGATCTGCCTCAACCAGACTATTTTTGATGTTTTCAGCCATGATCATAGCAGATTTTGGACTAACCCACGTATGTGGATCAATATGATGATCAGCGACATCTTCTTCATTGGTAGCCTCATCTGCATGTTCGTCTTCATGCTCTTCGCCGTGACCGTGCCCATCGTCACCCTCTGCGGTTAACAGCTTCACGCCTTCGCTGACGGCAACAGACTTCACCTTTGTATCGCTATTCAACGACTTTAGGAAATTAGGCACCCATCCTTCCAGTCCAGCTCCATTATAAAAAAACAACTGTGCCTTGGACGTATTGACAATATCCTGACTCTTTGGAGTCCAGTCATGTGGTTCTACTCCTGTTGGCAGCAGGTTAATAACATTGGCATCTTCACCACCAATTGCAGCCGTAAAAGCATACACAGGATAAAATGTCGTCACCACGTTTACCTTACCTTCTACAATCGTCGCACTCTTGGAGTTATCCTGCCCACACGCAGACAATACCAGTAAACTGAGAATAAGGAAAGCAGTCCACAGTAACTTCATATTGCCTCTTTTGCTTGTCTTCCCTGTCCGGTTATCCGGAACTTGATGTTGCACTTTATAAAATGTCATTATGATTCACTCCGTATCTCTTAATCGTAAACATTACTGAAAGAATTATAGGTAACATGAACCCACTTGTCAAGCTATACCTTCCTATTCATTCTTTCCTGAAGTACGGAGTTATAACAGTATATGCTTGTTCTCTACCCGTCAGATATGAAATTATATCAACAAAAAAGGGACCCGAATTACATCGGGCCACCTTGAGTTATAGATACGACAATATTTGAATCAATTTCATAACTCATAAAAAAGGATTATGATTTGATTCTTTTTATTTTACTTGTGCGCCATTAGGCATGTTGTCTGGTACTGTTGCAAGTGTAAGCTGATCGCCATGGGATGCAGCAAGGATCATACCTTGAGACAGTTCACCACGAAGTTTCACCGGTTTGAGGTTAGTTACACAGATGACTTTGCGTCCAACCATCTCTTCTGGCGAATAGAACTTTGCGATTCCAGAGACGACTTGGCGCTGCTCATAACCCAGATCGAGCTGCAATTTCAGCAACTTATCCGCTTTTTTGACAGGTTCGCAGGAGATGACTTGAGCCACACGCAGTTCAACTTTAGCAAAATCGTCAATGCCGATCTCTTCCGTACCTTCAGGTGCAGTTACCGGTTCAACAGCTGCCGAAGCTCCAGCCTCTGCTTGACCTGCTTCAGGCTGTGCCGCTTTTTGGCCGCCAGTCATCGCTTCTGAGATATAGGCAATTTCCTGTTCGGAATCCAAACGCGGGAAGATTGGATCACCTTTTTGCAAAGCGTTTCCAGCCGGAACCAGCCCCCATTGCTTGGCTGTATCCCACGCCGTGAGTTCACCTTCCTGAATGCCGAGCTGTGCCCAGATTTTATGCGGAGCACGTGTCAGGAACGGTTGCAACAGAATGGATGCAATGCGCAAGCTTTCGATCAGGTGAGCCATAACGGATGCCAATTCATCGCGTTTTGCTTCATCACGAGCCAGCGCCCATGGCTGCGTCTCATCAATGTATTTATTGGTGCGGCTGACAAATTGGCTGATCGCCGTCAGTGCTACGGAAAACTGCAGGTTTTCCATCGCCTGTTCCACTTTTTCTACTGTAGCATGGCCTGCTTCTTCCAGCGAAGCATCAAATTCCGTTACATTCGATGCAAACGCAGGGGCTTTGCCTTCAAAATATTTGTCTACCATGGCAACTGTACGGTTCAACAGGTTACCCAGATCGTTCGCAAGGTCGGAGTTTACACGTTCTACGAAGCTCTCCGGTGTAAACGTACCATCGGAACCAAACGGTACTTCACGCAGCAGGTAATAACGCAGTGCATCGAGACCATAGCGGTCAATCAGAGTCACTGGATCAACCACATTGCCTTTGGATTTGGACATCTTGCCATCCTTCATCAACAACCAGCCATGTGCAAACACTTTCTTCGGCAAAGGCAGATCCAATGCCATCAACATAATTGGCCAGTAGATCGTATGGAAACGAACAATTTCTTTACCTACCAGATGTACATCCGCAGGCCAGAACTTGTTATACAGGGATGCATCGGATGAACCATAGCCCAGAGCTGTAATATAGTTGGACAGCGCATCAATCCACACGTAGACCACGTGTTTTGGATCGCCTTTAACTTTGACGCCCCATTCAAATGTAGTACGTGATACAGCCAAATCTTCAAGACCCGGCTTGATGAAGTTGTTGATCATCTCGTTCTTACGGGATTCCGGCTGAATAAAGCCCGGGTTCTCTTCATAATATTTCAACAAACGATCTGCATATTTGCTCATACGGAAGAAGTAGGATTCTTCTTTGACCAATTCAACGGGGTGGCCGCTATCCGGGCTCTTGGCTGAGATAATCTCGCCCTTCTCATTCTTCTCTACATCCACCAGTTGAGTCTCCGTGTAATACGTCTCATCTGGAATGCTGTACCAGCCTTCATACTCACCTTTGTAGATATCTCCCTGTTTCAGCAAACGGTCAAAGATATCCTGAACGACGGTTTTGTGACGCTCTTCAGTTGTACGGATAAAGTCGTCATTGGAAATGTCCAGCTTGTTCCACAGTTCCTTGATTCCCACAACGATATCATCGATAAAAGCTTGCGGAGTCTGTCCTTTCTCCTGGGCCTTACGCTCAATCTTCTGGCCATGTTCATCAGTTCCTGTCAGATAATGAGCATCATAACCACGCAGACGCTTGTAACGAACCATCGCATCTCCCGCCACAGTTGTATACGCGTGCCCAATATGCAATTTGTCACTCGGATAATAAATCGGGGTTGTTAGATAAAATGTTTTTTGGTCAGCCATGAATGACTTCTCCTCCTTCAAATGGTCCTGCTTCATGTGATCCTTTCGTCCAAAACAACTAAAAAAGAACACAAAAAACTCCCGCCCCTATGGGACGAGAGTTGCTCTCACGTGTTACCACCCAAATTCCCCATGTTTTTCGCAAAACACAGGCTCTGTCGGTCCTTCGACCGCCCATTAACGCTGGATCACGCCTCAGCCTTACGACAGCAGCTCTGAAATCGCTGTCTGCACGCTCGAAAGAGGTTCCTCCGGGACCATGTTCCATCCTCCTCCCAGACCGGTTCTCAGCTCATCCGGCTCTCTGCACTGGGGGTGTGTCTGTACTTATCCCTTCACTGGAAATCATATAGAAGTTGTTCAAAAAGTAAAACCAGACTTTTGAACTTGCACATATAGGAAAAATATACTGAAATGCGGGCCCCTTTGTCAAGTGGGCAGCAGCCTCGATTTCAATTCCAGTTTGCTTCACGGCCACCCGAATACTTCAGGTTATAACGTTACTCGGATACCAGAGTAGACTTCTCCGCCTTTGGTGGCACCAGATCTACACCACCTGGATGAAACGGATGACATTTGGCAATACGTTTCGCTGTTAACAACGAGCCTTTGAGCGCACCGTGCACTTCAATCGCCTCCATGGCATAAGCCGAACAGCTCGGATAGAACCGACATGTTGGCGGCGTTAATGGAGAGATATAGTTGCGGTACACACGAATGGGTGCCTGAGCGATTCTGCGCGATAACTTCATCGTCAGTGCTTCCCGTGAGCGTGATGTCCCGACGCCGCTTTGGCAGGAGCATGCTCAGCACAGTCCTTGCAATAGCCAAACACCTCAAACTTGTGGTCCACAACCTGAAATTGTTCAGGCGCATCCGCAAGCTGCATCGGGCAAAAAATAATAGGATACGTCTTCTGACACTTCAGACAGATCATATGATGGTGATGATGATCTTCACTACAGTGTGCTTTGAATTTAACGCCATCTTCGAAGATGACCTGTTCCAGTACACCCAGTTCCTGCATCACCCGCAGATTCCGATATACTGTGTCAAAACTCAGTCCGCTGTAAGTCTTACCCATATATTCATAGACGTCCTTGGGTGTAAGATACCCGGGGGACTCGGCAAATAACCGGGCCAGTGTTTTCCGCTGATCAGTAATGCGGAGCCCCTGTGAGGACATAGTCGAAATAATCTGTTCTGTCGACAGCATGATCTAAAGCACCTCCTGTCTTACGAGCATTTTGCCTCTTCTGTATACATCTAATAATGCATCAAATTACGATTAGAGTCAACGAAGACACCGGGTTAGGTCATTCCAACAACACATAAAAAGGACTCCATACACATGCATTGCCATTACGTTTAGCTTTGAGCTAATGACATTACATATTAATGGAGTCCCTTCCTGACGGTTCAGATGATCAATCGTTCGGGCGACTTTTGGGGTGAACGGGTATATATGATATAAGCTTTCACTCCAAACCGTCCGTGCATGTTCATGATATTACTTTTCAGCCGGAAGCGGCGTGAACAGCAGGTTAACAGGCAAGTTACTTCCTGGTGCCGCCGAGAAGAGAATCGTTACACTCTCGCCGTATGAACCTGTGCGATACATTACGCTTTGCTCATTAGGTGCAGTTACAGATTTACCTGTGGAAATCTGAACAACTTGTCCGTTCACGAGTGCCACACCTGAGTATCTGCCTCCACGAGGGTTAAATGAAATCAACGTGCGCGGAGCAACATTATTCAATGTAATTTTGTACAATACACCGAAGTTACCTGCGTTGGAAGCTTCTGTGTAAGCCATCGGGTCCGTTCCTACAAGGTTCGGATCACTTGCATTGTCTCCAAGTGGAAGACGTGCAGGCTTCGATCCTATTTCTTGATCATACGTGATGATCCGTGTTGCATTCGGGTACGTTCCGCGGTTGTGAACACCATCACGATCCAGAACCGGCAGGCTCGACAACACTTCCATCGGGTCCTTGTTTTCTTCGATCATGATAATGTTGTAATCCAGTTCATAGTCACTGAATACATCCGAATACAAGGAGATGACTTGTCCCTGTTTCATCGGGAGAACACTCAGATCATTAAGAATCAGCTTGCTTTCTCCTGGCTGGATATACACTTTCTTTTGTCCGGTACCATTCTGCATGGACTGGAACCAACGATCAATGGACAACTTTCCAGCTACCGTTGCAAAAGGAGATGGTCCTGCAAAGCCCATGTTTTGTTGTTCAATGGACGCCGTGTATGCATTGTTGTTTGTCGCTACAACATACATTTTCACGTTTTTGCCCGTGTTGTTCACATGGTGAATCATGAATCGTGTCTGTCCGAAGGAAGATTCCTTGTACACAATGCCTTCTGTATTCACGGTTTCCGGGCTGTTACTGCGGATCAGCAGACTGGGTTCATCATTATAAGTGAAAGGTACTTTCTCCAATGCGGGTACTCCACCACCGTCAAAAGTGAATTTCTCACCAACTGGTGTGAACAATTGATTGAAGTCGGACAAACTATAAAGCGTTTCGCCCGTAATGTTGATCATCTTGGTGTAGCTATCACTAGCACCATGTTTATCGGTAACTGTAATCGTTACGGTCTTCGGTCCTGGAACAAAGAATGCAAGTGCATTGTTATCCCATTCGGTTTTAACAATTGCGTTCTCATCATCTGTGCTTTGATCAATATAAGTGATTTTCTCACCCATTTTGTATTCTTCTTTATCTGTCGTAAACATTGCAACAGGTGGCAGATTCGGTCTTTCAACCTTAATCGTAACCGAATACGGATCGCTCCATTGACCACTTGAATCCTGAACCGCATAGGTTACTGTGTATACACCTGGTTGGTCGAATGAATCCTGACGACCTGTCCAACGCTCATCTATAATGCTGAGTCCCTTGGGAGAACTGGATCTGGTGGTGTAGGTTACCTGGTCTCCGGCAAAGACCTCTTTTTGTACCGTGAAGCTTGCCACCGGTTTGGTACTCAGATTCAATACAACCGTTTTGGCAGATTGATTTACTTTATACGTAATGTCCAGAGCCTGTGTAATTGAAGTCAACGGCACCATGAACGTATTTTTTTGTTGATAAGCCGCGCCCTTCATCGTTCTGGACACACCATTAACGGTATAGATCTTGCTGTTGGTTTTGAAACGCAGCTCATCTTCACCACTAATAATGATCGTTTCTTTGGTTGTGTTATCGTATTTAACATCATAGCCAACCCGATCAACGAGAGCACGAATAGCTACATAGGATACACCATTTTTAACAGCCATTGGCTGCCCGGCAAGATATGTTTTGCCATCTTGCATCATTTTATTACTGTTCATATAAAGAGTAAGGTCTCCGCCTCCAGCAACAGATGAACTCCCCGTAGACGGTTGCTCTACTTCTACTGGTGCAGGTGATGGTGTTTCCTCAGCTGTACCTTCTTCGTCCGTCGGTTCCTCTACCGGATCAACTGGAGTAACATCTGTTCCTGTAGGAACATTGGTTTCCGGATTCCCTTCTTCAGTTGTTTCATTATTTGATGTTGGCGTGTTTGTTTCGGATTTCACTTCGGATTCCGCGATGGTTTGTTCTTTCTTCACAACCTCCACGGATTTAACTTTGGCTGTATTCACTGGTGTAGTATCGCTCTGATCTGCTGACTGTGCATTGGCAGGAATCACTGCAAACGCCTGAAAAACAGCAAAAGCGGTAAGTATGGACAATTTCTTCTTCAAATTCATTCTTTGTCTTTGGCTCCTTCTGCTCCCATTTATAAATATCCCCCTCAAAAAGTCATATTATTAGACGCTTGCAACCGGGAAAAGTTGCTAAAAAGTTAAGAGGAGAATTGTAAACTTTTAATAGAAGGAAAATACTATGAAAATAGTTATCTATCAATAATCATTTCGGCATGGGATTCCAAAATTACCCATTGACAACTTTCAACAAAAAAATCTCTCTGCCATATGGTCTATCAGCACCATATCACAGAGAGATGTAAGGATTGAATAGATCTAGCGCAAACGGACAGGCAGGCGCCCTGTTGGCTGCAGTCCCCCTGTTAACACTTGGGACAGTGCCCGGACGACTGCTGGTGTATTCTCATAAGTACACACATAACTTCCCGGCCTCGAAATCTCCAGCAGATCATATGGATTGCGCAGAGCAATGACAATCAGCGAATGATTCTCACTCAGCTTTTCAACCAAATACTGTTGCCCTTTCGGAAGATGACCTGCAGATGTGTACGTACATACGATAACTTGCTCACTCTCCGACACTTCAGCCAATATCCGATCTGCTTCATCATAAGTAGGCTGAGTTGTAATCTTGTGTTCACGAACTCTGCCTCGCAGTTGCGATAACGCTATACCAAGCGATTCTGTATGGGACCATGGTTCATCCACCTCTGTCCGCTGCACAACCTCAGGCCAGATGACATGCACGTCCTTCTCTGGGTCCAACGGCAGTAGTCCATCATTATGAACGATGGTAATGCTGCTTGAAGCAATCTTGAACAGCGTCGATTCGTTTCGTTCACTGGGATCACTGGGTTCAGTGGATTCATTGTCATTAACAGGTTCAACATCGGTTATTTCGATCGTTTCACTTGCTTTAGGCGAATCAAGACCAGTGTCCGGATACCCGCAGCGCGCTGCCTTCCATGTAATAATACGTTCCAGTGCCTTGTTAATGATATCTTCCGTAATTCGCCCTGTTCGAACGGCTTGAACAATGGCTTCCACAGCAGCAACCTGATCTTGCAGGGTATGACTTACCAGAATCAGATCTGCTCCTGCCTCCACAGCACGAATGGCAGCTTCAGCTACCCCATATGGCTTGGATATTGCATGCATTTCTAGACAGTCTGTAATAATAATGCCCTCAAAGCCCATTTCTTCGCGTAACAGACCAGTTAATACTTTACGCGACAACGTTGCCGGAATGGGCTCGGGCTCAATTGAAGGGAACATCACATGAGCTGTCATAATAGCATCAACTCCGGCCTCAATCGCCTTGCGGAACGGTAACAACTCCATCTGTTCCAATCTGTTTCGATCATGAGGTACCGTAACCATACCCAGATGAGAATCTACGGCGGTATCTCCATGTCCCGGAAAATGTTTGGCAGTAGCAGCAATGCCTTGTGATTGGTATCCCCTGATGGCTGCTACGCCATGAGCGGCCACACTTTCAGCATGTTCACCATACGAACGCACACCGATAACCGGATTGAGCGGGTTGTTATTCACGTCAACCACGGGGGCAAGGTTCATATCAATACCGATGCTTTTTAACTCACGCCCCAGAATTTGGGCACACGCCAGGGTATATTCCGGATTGCCTGTCGCACCAAGTGCCATATTACCCGGCACTTGCGTCATTCCCTCTTTGTCAATCCGTGCAACCATGCCACCTTCCTGGTCCACCGAAATCATGAGTGGAAATGCCCCCGCTGCAGCAGCCATATCTTGCAGTTCGGCGGACAGCTTTGTCAATTGATCTACACTGTGCACATTGCGCCGAAAATAAATGACGCCTCCAATATGATAGTCACGTATTAAATGAGTAATCTGTTCATCTGCGTGCTGACCGTGAAATCCACACATCAACAATTGGCCTACCTTTTGCTCCAATGTCAGCTCATTCAAGGGTTTCATTCGACCTCTCCTCTCGTTTCCGTTGCCACTATGAACCCAGTCGTTTGCTCTGTCTATACTCCGAAGGTTTCATGTGGAAGTATTTGTGAAACACCTTGGAGAAGTAACGGCGCTCCTTGAACCCTGTTGCTTCCCCAATCGCTGTAATGCTCCATTCGGTTGTACTCAACAATAAAGCGGCACTTTCCATCCGTTTCTGGGTCATGTATTCCACAAAAGTAACACCCATTTGAGTTTTAAATAGCTGGCAGAAGTATCCCGGACTGATTCCGAGCCAATCGGAGACTTCATCTATTCCCAAGTCCTGTTGCAGCCGTGCATCCATATACTCACAAGCAGACAGGATCAGTTCCGATACGGAAGGACGTGGCTGCGTTTGTTTGCCCTGACAGGCTTGGGTAAGAACCTCTGCAAGTTCAAGCAGTTCCCTCATGGACACAGCCCCTTGCAGTGCATTCCAATAATTCACTTCATGCCCTTCAGCGATGGCCTGTACTTCGCGCAGTTCCCGAAGCATGTGTACAAGCATAAACCGAAGATTGGTTTCATCCATTCTATTGAAGGTGTGTCCTGAATTCCCCATTCGTTGTTTAAGACGATCCAACACATCGCGTAACCCGTGCTTGTTCCCTTGACGAATCCACCGAGTAACCAGCTCCAGATCTTCTCTTGTAATCCATGAGTTAGCCCCTTTGGAGGCCGTGTGATCATACGATAAAGCGGTTTCGGGACAACTCGAACTTAGCACCCTGTCTTCACTCTCCGAATGGAACATCAGTATTTTTTGACAATGCCGGTATCGCTCCAGAATTTTACTTTCCCGGTTCACGGGCACATCATCCTGAACAACCCTGATCCTCACACTTGAATTCAAGGATACGATCGCATTCACTTCATGATACAGTTGATGGGCCAGTTCCTCTGAACGACATTTCCACTCACCCGATGCCTCCAGCAGGATGCACCACTCACCTTTGCGAGTCGAAAGAATCTGACAGTCCCCCGTCATGCTCTCTGCCACTTCCCGAAGTCTTGAACTGATGTTCTCATGCCATCGCTCATGCTGAAGCTCGGACCAGCCGATAGAATGGCGAAAATAACCGACCGCATCCACCAGCAGCAACGTATACGGTGCAGCCGCTGTTATGAACTCAGGAACAGAGGCAGGATAGGCAATTTTCTGCGGTGCTTCTCCCCGCAACAGGTCAATCAAATGTTTGTGTCTGATCCAGCTTTCCATCTCTTGGCTGCGATAACGTTGCGATTCTTTTTCCATACGTCTCTTCTGGATCTGCCCGGCAAGCTCACGCAGTTTATGTTCCAGATTCAAATAATCGATGGGCTTGCATATGTATTCATGCACGTTATATTGAATAGCGGTCCGAGCATACTCAAACTGCTGATAACCGGTCAGCAAAATAATTTCACACGTTTCACCCTGCTCTCGCAGCAACCGAATGAGTTCCAATCCATCCATGGACGGCATCCGAATATCGCATAAGAGAATGTCTGGATGAATTTCTGTTACTTTCCCCAGCGCTTCTGCCCCGCTTCTCGCTGTACCCGTAATTTCAATCCCCATCTCTTCCCAGGGTAAGATGTAGTTCAGATTCTCCAGAATCGGGAGCTCATCGTCAACCAGCATTGCAGTCAGATTCATCCGGCTTCCTCCTGCTCATATAATGGTATGATGCATCGAATCACAGTGCCATACCCCGGTGCAGAACATATGAATATGCCATACCCGGTCCCGTATTGAATACGAATTCGATCTGCCACACTTCGTAATCCCAATCCCCGGCGTTCCGTTATGGATGATAATGATTCCGTTCCTTTGACCAGCATGTCTTCCGGCGGATCTGCTGCCATGTACTCAAATCGTGCGAGCATTTCCTGGGGAATACCAATCCCATTATCCTCAACACATAACACAAGTTGATCCCGTTCTGCATATGCGCTTATCCGCAATACACCTGGATAGGTGATTCCCTCAAACCCATGTTGAATGCTATTTTCCACCAGAGGCTGGAGCGTCAGTTTGAGCAAAATTGAACTGTATAGATGGGGTGGTATGTCAATCTCATAGGTGAACAAATCACTGAACCTGTATTGTTGAATTTCCAGATAACTCTGCAAATGCCTTATCTCCTCACTCAGCGGAATCTCCTCCTGATCCTGAATGCTGATACGAAGCATATTGCCCAACCTGGTCACCATCTCGCTTACTTTGCGGCCCTCGCCACGTAGTGCCAATCCATTAATGGATTCCAATGTGTTAAACAGAAAATGGGGTTTGATCTGGGCTTGGAGTACACGTAGTTCCGCTTGGGCCTTCTGCTCTTGCTCAGCCCGAACACGACGGAATAATCCCCCAATACGTTCCAATAGCTCATTGAACCCTTGCGCCAGCAGCTGCATCTCGTCAAAACCTTTACCTTCCACCCTTGCGTTAAAATCACCATCATCCACACGGCGCATAAATCTTACAAGTACAGCAATATTGCCCGTAATGCGATTCATGAAAAATAGATTAAAGATCATGGCGGCGAACAGGCACGACAGAATAATAATGACAGACCAGCCTGCAAAAGCATTTGTTTCCGCAGATAAGGCTTCCCATGAAGTCACACTGACGAGACTCCAGTTATAGTTCTTCAGATGATATTGCGAAATGATGCTCTCCTTGCCGTCAAAGACCGTTCTGACGCTGCGAAAGCCGGGACCGTAACTGCCGGATTCTGCTCCAAGGTTCTGCATGTTCTCACCGTTATAACGCCCTGCTGGATCATAAACGATCAGTCCTTCTTCGTTAATTAACAGGAATGATGTATCCTGTGCCGAATCACTGATTTGCAGGTGACGAAAGATCCGGTCAATTTCTCCTTTTTTGATCTGAACAACAAGCACGCCGATATTTTGAAAATAACTGAGTTCCTTGACCAGTCTGATCTGGGTGAAAACAGGTTCTACTCCGGTTAATTCGGAATACTCCAGAGGCGCGAGCCATTTGGGCACGCCATTAAGTTGCTGAATTTCGTTGAATAAGGGATGCACTTTGAATTGCTGAAAAGGAAGGGCTTGAAAATTCTCTTTGGTGAAAATGGAGACAATCTGGTTGTTCTCGGAAGAACGCAAATCATATAAAAAGGCATAACTGATGAACGGATAATTATATAGAAGGGAACGGAAATTGCGCTGGCTGGCATTCAGGGATAACTGATTACCGGTGCCCAGATCCTGCTTAGTCGGGTCTTTCGCGTTCAATGCCATCTGGAAAACAGATGTCGCTATCCCGTTGTCGGTCACATTATTAATCTGCTGAAATACATTCTCGATATTGTAACTAATGGCCTGAAGCGCATATTCGGCCTGTTGATTGTATTTTTTCTCAATCGTATGTGATGTGACCAGAAACATGCCAATGCCCAGCGCACACATCGGTACAATGATCAGCAGCAGAAATGCCAAGGCCAGCTTCATTCGCAAGTTCATATCCCGTTCTCCCTATTCACTGGTTCATGGTATTAACCTTTGACACCGCCTGCAGTTACTCCTTCTATAATTTTCTCCTGGAGTATGGCGTAGATCACAAGTACAGGTACAACGCTGTATACAATACCTGCCGACATCTGAGCATAGTTCATCTGATATTGATCCCGAAACTGGACCATACCCACGGGCAGCGTGCGCAATTTATCGGTGGATAAGAAATAGTTGGCGAGTAAAAATTCGTTCCAGTTCCCGAGGAAATTAACGATAAAAACGGTAACAATAGCCGGAACCGTAAGAGGTATCACTATTTTAGCAAAGATACCCGGAGCCCTCAAGCCGTCCATAACCGCCGCTTCCTCAATTTCACCAGGCAGAGATCGCATAAAAGCCGCCAGTATAATAATGGTAAAGGGAATCGCATTCGCCACATAGGGAACGATCAATGCCAGATGTGTATCCAATATGCCCATTTTGCGTACAAGCAGATAGATCGGCAGCATGAGTGCATTGTTGGGAATAAGCATGCCCGCCAGAATCAAGCTGTACAGAAATAGACTCCATTTCCGGTGTCTCATCCGGGTTACGGCAAAAGCAAACATCGCACCGAGTGCAATTGTAGACGCCGAAGACAGAATTGAGATGTATAGGCTGTTCCAGAAATACGTGCCAATCTTCGCATTCACCCAGGCCTCCACATAATTGTTAAACTCCCATGTTGTCGGCAGACCGAATGGATTCAAGGCAATTTCATTGTTATCCTGCTTGAAAGACGAGAAAATCACAAATAAAAAGGGAAACAAAATCGCGATTAAATACAACATTAACAACACATGAGGTATACTGCTTTTTATGTTTTTCGCCATCAATATTCCACCTTCTCGCTCTTTCTCGCCACCAGCAGTTGATACACCGCAGTAAGCACAAGCGTCAGAGCAAAGATCAGTACCGCAATGGTATTGCCATAACCATATTTGAAATTGGTAATCGCATATTTGATCATGTATGTCGCCAGAACCTCGGTGGACCCAGCGGGCCCACCTTTGGTCATGACAATCACGATGTCAGCTGCTTTCATAGCTCCTGCAATGGACAACATGATAACGACGGAAATGATCGGACGAATCAGCGGCAGTGTTATCCGCATTGCACGTTGTACCGCCGTTGCACCATCGATTGCAGCTGCTTCATCCAAATCACGGGGAATCGCCAGTATGGCAGCCAGTACCATGACAATGTAAAATCCCGTCCACTGCCAGGCATTGGTAACCAAAATGGACAACATGGCAAATCGGTTATCGGATAACCAGTAGATTGGATCGATGCCCAGCACATGAAGCATTTTGTTTAATAATCCGATGTTGGGCTCATAGATGAACCCCCATAAGATACCGATCACGGCTGTCGACATAATGGATGGTAAAAAAACAGCTGTTTTATACAGACCTTTCAGCCTTTTCACATTGGCAATCAGTAGCGAAAACAGGACGATTAGAGGTACCTGAATCAGTACCGAAAATCCGATGAAAAAGCCGTTATTCCGTGTGGAAATCCAAAATCGTTCATCGGTCAGTGCCTTCACATAGTTGGATAAGCCCACAAAACGTGGCTCAGCGGAAACCCCATTCCAACTCGTCAGACTGTAATATAAGGAGCTGCCAATAGGATATAGAAAGAACATGATAAACAGAATCAGGGCTGGCATTACAAACAGCGTATAGATTAACGGGCTGCGGAGTGAAGTATTCATGGTCAGCCTCCTTAAGTCACTTCAACGGTCGCAGTTTCAACTTGGATTGATTTATTCCACTGAAGCGTTTGCTTCCTCCTGTACCTTTTGCAGTTCTTCTGCCATTTTCTCTGGCGTAGTCTGCCCACCGATCAACTTCTGAATCTGCAGATTACTGATCTCTGTCGTCACATCAGCCTGAACGAGTGCATCAAATGCCGGGAACGACGTCTTGGACGCATTAAGCACGGCCACAATTTCTTTCATCAAATCATCGGTAATGCTATCGGTTAACACTTTTTCATCCAGCTTCATGGCAGGCAATACACCATCTTCCACAAGGCCGCGAACCTGCATATCTTCATTGTAGAAATTTTTGATAAAAGCTTTAACGGCTTCCAGCTTCTGCGGATCATCCGCCACGGCTGCCGAGAATCCATATCCATTGTTCACATCCCGCATCAAGGACGTCTGATCACCTGCTCCGTTCTCTACCGGAGGCATATTAAAGAATCCAACCTTGCCAATGAGCGATTCCCCGCTTTGGCCTTCCTTGAACACAGATGATTTCCATGTTCCGTCATACATTAATACCGCTTCTCCGCTGGTAAATTGCGTGGTGTATTCGGCATATTCGAAGCCCAGTTCACCTTTTTTGAAATAACCCTTATCAACCCATTCCTTATGTTTGGCAAAACCTTGGACAACACCCGGATCAGTCCACTTCGCTTCACCTGTTGCAAACTTTGCAGTAATCTCCGGCCCGGCATAGCGGGACCACAGGTGGTTGGTTAACATAAGGGGAACCCAGCCTGCCTTGGATGCAGAAGCAAGCGGCACTTTGCCATCAGCCTTAATCTCGGCCAACATGTTGTCCAGTTCAGCCATGGTCGTTGGAGCTTTCCATCCTTTTTGTTCAAAGTACTCTTTATTATAGAAAAAACCTTCGCCCGAACCGCCAATCGGTAGTCCATACACTTTGTCTTCATACGTAAATGGCTCAAGGGATGTAAACTGGTCCTGGATGCCCAACTCTTGAAGGATTGGAGTCAGATCAAGCAGCATACCTTCCTTGGCATACACTTTGGAATCCGGACTGCCGAACAGTTCAAATATATCCGGCGGGTTACCTGCCGCCATCTCCCCGCGAAGCTTCTCCTTGCGATTCACATCGGATTCGACACCATCCAGCGTAAAGGTCAGATTGGGTATCTCACCCTCCACTTTGTCCACAACGTCCTGCAGAATGGCCAATCGTTTCTGTTTGTCAGCCCCCACCTGCGTGTGGCGAAGGAGCATCTCAACCGGTTCCTTACTTGTCTCCTCCACAGGTGTATTGCCTGCGCCTTGCTGTGGCTCGTTACTTGAGCTTGCACATCCCGCCAAAGTCCATGAAGTGATAAGCAATAATGAAAGCAGCAATGTCATTCTTTTTTTCATCGGGTTGACCCTCCTCAAGATATTGAGCATTTGGCTTTACACTCTGATTATAAAAAGCCGGAGCTTACATCGTAAGGATGACAATTCATCAATGGAGGGATAAAATCCTTCACTGGACAAAAAACAGCCCCTGCGAAGTATATTCGCAAGGGCTGCTTGGCTCTTGATTTTTACGTTATATATAAATGTTGATCACTTATCGGAACAAGCCACGCCAGCCGTTTCCTGGCGACCTTGTTCGATGAGGCGATACGCCCGCTCCACTTCTTCTTCACTTGGTGAAGGAACGCCATCCAGTGGATATATTTTGCCGAGTGCTTCCCATTTGTAGATCCCCATCTGATGGTATGGAAGAATTTCGAACTTCTCGACGCCATTTAATGTTCCAATAAACCGTCCGAGGTTAAGCAGATCCTCTTCCTCGTTATGAATGCCAGGCACATACACGTGGCGTATCCACATTTTCCGACCTTGCTCCGATAACCACTTGGCCGTTTTCAACGTTCTCTCGTTCGACTTGCCTGTCAGCTTGATATGTTTCTCATCATCAATATGCTTGAGATCCAGCAGAACCAAGTCTGTGTTATCCAGCAGATCGTGAATCCGTTCCGGTTCGTTAAATCCGTTGCTGTCCAGTGTCGTATGCAATCCCCAGCGCCGCTTCACTTCTTTGAAGATTTCGCCTACAAAGTGGGCCTGTAACGTTGGTTCTCCGCCAGATATCGTGAGTCCGCCTCCGGAGCTGCGGTAATAGGATAGATATGGCTCAATTTCAGCCAATACCTCCTCTAGCGTCATTTCTTTTCCACCATCGAGCGCCCATGTATCAGGGTTATGGCAGTACTGACATTTGAGTAGACATCCTTGCATAAAAAGCACGAAGCGGATGCCTGGGCCGTCAACCGTCCCGAAAGTTTCGAGTGAATGAATATGTCCGTTAACCATGCTGCCTCTTCCTTTCTGTATCCGCATCCGCTGTGCGTTTAATATGAGTTGGAATGTCTTGCTCTAGCGGTCTTCTACTTGCATATTACTTACATCGAGCCATGGAACGTACGGTTGATGACATCCAACTGTTGTTCACGAGTCAGTTTAATGAAGTTAACCGCATATCCGGATACCCGTACAGTCAGTTGCGGATAGTTTTCCGGGTGATCCATCGCATCAATCAGTTGCTGACGATCAAATACGTTAACGTTCAGATGATGAGCGTTTTGACCAAAGTAGCCATCCATCATCGCAGTGAGATTGGATTTACGTGTAGTCTCCTCTTTACCCAATGCTTTTGGCACGATGGAGAAGGTATTGGAAATCCCGTCAAGACTGTGTTCATAAGGCAATTTGGCTACAGAGCCAAGGGAAGCCAGTGCACCTTTTTTGTCACGACCATGCATTGGGTTCGCACCTGGAGCAAATGGTTCACCTGCTTTACGACCGTCCGGTGTAGTCCCTGTTTTCTTACCATATACCACGTTGGAAGTGATCGTCAGAACGGATTGTGTTGGTATTGCGTTACGGTATGCTTTGTGCTTACGAATCATGCCCATGAAGCTCTCAACCAGTTCAACAGCAATGCTATCCACGCTATCTTCATTGTTACCGTAACAAGGGAAGTCACCTTCGATTTCAAAATCAACCGCGATGCCTTGTTCGTTACGGATTGGTTTTACTTTGGCATATTTAATGGCACTCAGTGAATCTGCTGTAACCGAGAGACCCGCGATACCACAAGCCATCGTGCGTACAATGTCACGATCATGTAATGCCATTTCGATACGCTCATAGCTGTATTTATCGTGCATGTAGTGAATGACGTTGAGGGTGTTCATATACAGCTTCGCGAGCCACTCCATCATTGGTTTGAAGCGTTTCATGACTTCATTGTAATCCAGCACTTCACTGGTAATGGCAGGATACTCCGGTCCAACCTGTGCTCCGGATTTCTCGTCACGACCACCGTTGATCGCATACAGGAGAGCTTTTGCCAAGTTGGCACGAGCGCCGAAGAATTGCATTTGTTTCCCGATCTTCATCGCCGATACACAGCAAGCAATACCGTAATCGTCACCGTAGATCGGACGCATCAGGTCATCATTTTCATACTGGATTGAACTGGTTTCAATGGATACTTTGCTGCAATAATCTTTGAAAGCTTCTGGAAGCTTCGTGGACCATAGTACAGTCAGGTTCGGTTCTGGTGCAGGACCCAAGTTGTGCAGGGTATGCAGGAAACGGAAGCTGTTTTTGGTTACGCGTGTTTCACCATTTACAGACATACCACCGATGGACTCCGTTACCCACGTTGGATCTCCACTGAACAGTTCGTTGTAATCCGGTGTACGCAGGAATTTGACAATCCGCAGTTTCATTACGAAATGGTCCACCAATTCCTGAGCCTGTTCTTCGGACAGAATGCCTTCTTGCAGGTCACGTTCAATGTAGATATCCAGGAAAGAAGATACACGTCCCAGAGACATCGCAGCACCGTTCTGCTCTTTGATGGCAGCGAGGTAACCGAAGTACAACCATTGGAACGCTTCTTTTGCAGTAGTCGCTGGCAAGGAAATATCGAACCCGTGCATATCACCCAATTGTTTCAATTCTTGCAATGCACGAATCTGCTCAGACAATTCTTCCCGCAGTCGAATGACATCTTCATCAATAACATCAACTTCGAGTGCGTTCAATTCACCTTTTTTGTTACGAATCAGGAAGTCTACCCCGTACAAAGCTACACGACGATAGTCACCGATGATCCGGCCACGGCCGTAAGCATCTGGCAGACCTGTAATAATCCCTGCTTTACGCGCTGCACGCATATCGGAAGTATAAGCATCGAATACACCCTGGTTATGTGTTTTGCGAATGTTTGTAAATATATCAATGAGCCCTTGAGGCAATTCGAAGCCATATGCTTCACATGCATCAATCATCATCCGGATTCCGCCTGTTGGTTGAATGGAACGTCTGAATGGAGCATCGGTCTGAACACCGACAATCTGCTCTTTGGACTGATCCAGATAACCTGGTTGATGAGAAACAATTGTCGCTGGTGTGTTCACATCAACATCAAGTACTCCGCCGTTATCCCGTTCTTTTTTGGTCAGATCAGATACGATCTCCCACAATTCTTTGGTATTCTGGGTTGCACCTGCTAGGAATGCTTCATCACCGTAATACGGAGTCAAGTTGTGTGCCAGAAAATCATTCACATCTACGGATTTGGTCCATGTTCCTTTGGTAAAGTTTCTCCAGCCTGTTTGTTGTTTGACATCTTTTTCAATCACCGACATCTTAATCCCTCCACTAATTTGGATTTCTGGACACATAACATCTTGCTTCATTCGTAGCATTGTGTGCCCAGAGCCGCGATTAATGTGAATTGTTTCACATAAACCGGATCATGTTCTCTCTACTTGGGAACCGGAACCGCGGAATGAATGTTTTTCTTACATTTTCAGTATACGTCTTGAGGCTTTCATCATCTGTGATTTTTGTCACAAAGTCAGTGAACTAACTCACTCCACCTGCGCTGTGTCCCATTGAACCCCCTTTAGATTCACACTTAGCCACTGCGCGGGCAGAACAACCTTCCAATCGCTGCTCACTATTTAAATTTACTGAAAAAGCGAATGAACATTAGGTGCCGTACACTGGCCACTGCAAGTAGAGAACAACCTTCCGATCGCTGTTATCCTCGGATTTTTTGATCACTTTTTCAAAGGTGAAAATCCGTTGATAAAGGCGAACGCTCCGCTTCTTCAGGTTTTTTCTCTCCTCTCCGTTATCGTGTACATGTGTAGTTCAACTGATAAAACAACAAAGTTCAAATTTTATTTTAAAGACGCATGCTTCGCTTTTTAGGTTTGTTCTGCCCCTCTGTTGTTGTGTAAAGGGAATAGTTCAAACCGCCACATCACGGATTCAGTGTAACCTCTATAAAACCCTTTTGCTCCTCTATGCTCAGTGCAAACCAAATCTTAAAATACTCCTGAAAAACAGATGCTTCGCTTTTCTGTTTTTCTGCCCGTTCTGCTCTGTTCGTCATCGTGTTAGTGTCTCACTTGCTCACTTAACTTCGTGTAACCTCTATAAAGACGGCAATCGGGGCTCCCCTCTCGGGGAACCCTGATCTTTTTTTGCCGTAAGGCACGCTTCGTTCTAGATTTGTTATTCAAACTTTCCGTAGAAAGCGTTGCGGTATACATCAGCCAGTTCAGTTACCAGCGGCAACTTCGGATTGGCGGTTGTGCATTGGTCTTCAAAGGCACGGTCTGCCAGATAATCTACATGTGCTTCGAAGTCTTTAGCATCAAATCCGATTTCTTGGAACGATTCTTCAATGCCCAATGTTTTGTTCAGTTTGCGAATGGCATTGATCAGACTGGTTACGCCTTCTTCTGTCGTACGTGCAGGCAGTCCCAGAATCCGGGCAATTTCGGCATACCGCTCATCCGCTACAAAGTGCGAATATTTCGGGAACGATGCAAATTTGGTCGGTTTTTTCGCGTTGTAACGAATAACGTGTGGCATCAGAATTGCATTGGTGCGTCCGTGTGCGGTGTGGTACTGACCGCCCCATTTGTGCGCCAAGCTGTGGTTAATGCCCAGGAATGCGTTGGCAAAAGCCATACCGGCAATGGTGGAGGCATTATGCATTTTCTCACGTGCCAGTTTATCACCTTGCAGTGCCGATTGCTCCAGGTATTGGAATACCAGTTGAATCGCTTTGATCGCAAGGCCATCCGTGTAATCATTCGCCATGACAGACACATAAGCTTCAATCGCATGAGTCAGTACGTCCATACCTGTATCTGCAACGGCTGTTCTAGGCAGAGAGTATACGAATTCCGGATCGACAATCGCTACGTCTGGTGTCAGCTCATAGTCGGCCAATGGATATTTAGTATTCCCTTGATTTTTATCTGTGATAACCGCGAACGATGTTACTTCAGAACCTGTACCGGATGTCGTTGGAATCGCTACAAATTTCGCTTTTACGCCGAGACGTGGATATTTGTAGATCCGTTTGCGGATATCCATGAATTTTTGTTTCAGATCGTTAAAGTCCGTGTCCGGATATTCATAGAACAACCACATGGCTTTCGCAGCATCCATCGGTGATCCCCCGCCGAGTGCGATAATGCAGTCTGGCTGGAAGCGGCGCATCATTTCGGTTCCACGATCTACCGTTGTTGTGGATGGATCTGGCTCTACATCGGAGAATACTTCGATTGCTACTGGCATTTGGCGTTGACGCAGATAATGTTCTACCTTTTCAACATATCCCAGTTTCACCATCATGGCATCCGTAATAATCGCCACACGTGTGATGTCAGGCATTTTGGCAAGATACTGCGTTGCCCCTTTTTCGAAGTAGACTTTGTTCGGCACTTTGAACCATTGCATATTCACGGTACGGCGAGCCACCCTTTTCACATTGATTAAGTTCACAGCGGTTACGTTGGAAGAAGTCGAGTTACGTCCATATGATCCGCATCCCAGTGTCAATGATGGCATATTCGTGTTGTAGATATCCCCGATGGCACCATGTGTAGATGGTGAATTCACAATGATCCGTCCAGTTTGCAGACGATCTGCGAATTTGCCAATCACTTCTTCATTCGTGGAGTGGATCACCGAGGAGTGCCCCATACCGCCAAAAGCAACCACTTCTGCTGCACGTTCAATTCCCTCTGCTGCCGTTTTAACTTTGTAACAAGCCAGTACCGGACTTAATTTCTCTGCCGACAATGGGAATTTGGTACCTACCCCTTCAATCTCGGCTACAAGAATTTTGGTGCCTGCAGGAACTTCAATACCGCACAACTTCGCAATGCTCACCGCAGATTGACCCACAATCGCCGGATTCACTGCACATTTCTCGGCGTTAATTGCACCTGCTGTCAATTTTGCTGCTTCATCTTTGTTAACAAAGTAACAGCCATTCGCGATCATTTTTTTCTTCACTTGATCAAAGATCGGTTCTTCAATGATGACCGCTTGCTCGGAAGCACAGATCATACCGTTGTCGAAGGACTTGGACAGGATCAAATCCGTCACTGCCTGATTGATATCCGCGCTTTTCTCGATAAAGCAAGGAACGTTACCCGGTCCTACGCCCAGTGCGGGTTTACCACAGCTGTACGCTGCACGTACCATGCCGGATCCGCCTGTTGCCAGAATGAGAGCCACATCATTGTGATTCATCAGTTCGTTTGTACGATCCATGGAAGGATCATCAATCCATTGGATACAATCCGCTGGAGCACCATGCTTCACCGCTGCATCGCGCAGGATTTTGGCAGCTTCGCGGCTACAATTCTGTGCAGATGGGTGGAAACCGAAAATGATCGGGTTACGCGTCTTAATGGAGATCAGTGCTTTAAACATCGTCGTTGATGTTGGATTCGTGACGGGTGTAATCCCCATAATAATACCGACCGGCTCCGCGATTTTCTGGAAGCTCTCATACTCATTATCTTCAATTACACCTACGGTTTTGTCATACTTGATGCTGTGGTACACATATTCTGTTGCAAATATATTTTTGGTGATTTTATCCTCATATACTCCGCGGCCTGTTTCTTCTACGGCCATCTTTGCGAGCATCATGTGTTTATCCAAACCCGCAAGCGCCATCGCTTGCACAATCCGGTCAATCTGCATCTGATCCATCTTCATGAATGCGGCGTGTGCTTTATTCGCTTTGTCGATTAACGTTTGAATATACTGACCTGCTGTCGGTTCTTTTGCTGGGGCGACTTCGTTCTTTACAGCCATCTCCCTCATCCTCCTAAAGGTTCGTATTGGTTTGTCTCTCTTCTTTACATTCACATCGTAACATGACCATAAACTTAATTATGTGATTTTTTTCACAAAGTATAACAAATTTTATTTAAGTTTTGTAGTGTCCTTCATCCAACCATTTTCACTTCCTATTTAAAGTATAGGGCTGTAAAAATCATGCTCTCCAATAAAAGTGAATTTAATCACAATGTTTGAAATTTCGTCATTTTTGCCCCCTTTCCTTCCCCCTCAAACGGTAAGATTAGGTATATACTGAACTTAAAAATTGAACCACCGCAATTTGTACCGTCCTTCCTCCCGGCCGAGATGACCCTGATCAGGACGGCAACGGTTTGCGGCAAACCTCGGAGGCTACTGCAAGCTACAGGAGTCCATCCGACGGACACAAAGGGGAGATAGACTTATGTTAGAACTAACAACTGTACTGGAAAAACGCGGCAATACGAACTGTTTCTCGGAAGCGAATTTCAACCATCTGCTGGTTACCATGAAAGATAGAACCTATCCGGAAGGTACACATCTGTACTGGGAAGGAGACGTCTCTGACAAACTTTATTATATGAAACGGGGCCGTGCCCAGATCACCAAATCCACGGATGAAGGCAAGGAACTAATCATGTACATGTATCAGTCCGGTGATATGATTGGTCAGGCTGATCCCTTCTTTGGCTCGAAACACACCTTCTCAGCGGAAGTACTGGAGGATAGTGAGATCGGTGTACTGGAGCATAAGGACCTGGAGATGCTAATCTGCCAACATTGTGACTTCGCGATCGACTTTATGAAATGGATGGGCATCCACCACCGGTTGACACAGACGAAGTTCCGGGATCTCATGTTATATGGCAAACCAGGTGCGCTTTGCTCCACCCTCATTCGATTGTCGAATTCGTATGGTGAGCCTCATGGAGAGCATGTCATTATTCATAAAAAAATTACCCACACGGACCTGTCCAATATGATTGGAGCTACCCGTGAAAGTGTAAACCGCATGTTAAGCGATCTGCGCAAGAAAGATGCGATCGAATATGACAATGGCATGATCGTCATCAAAGATCTGAAGATGCTGCAAGGGATCTGTCACTGTGAACTTTGCCCGAACGAGATCTGTCGTATTTAATAATTGACTATGCTAATCGAATGTTGCTTTAATTTTAATGAAAAAAGCCCAGTTCTCCTAAATAGAGATTGGGCTTCTTGGTATGCTTAGGATGCATTGGTCAATTCAAGCTTCACCGCATCACGTGGATTCAATTTCATGTCCAAACCATTTTCCATTAGTTCTTTGTCATTCACCATAATGACCCACCGCTCATTCATGCGGGGTGTGACATTCTCGACCGAAACGACGAATTTGTTATTCTCTGACATTCTTACAATTCCGCTGGACTTCAACACATCGCGAACGGTACACTCTTGAACGTAGACTCCGGCATATTGACGATTGAGGGTTGGCATAATGTTTCCACCGCTCACCTTGAGTAACGTTGTCTGATATGCAACGCCATCCCCCCCACTGTCAGCGGCTTTCACGTAAATGATCACTTCATCTTTGGCATGAAGCTCCATGTCCCAATCTTCCTGTTCAATGTCCTTGCCATTCAATTTGACAGCCCAGCTAAGCGAAGAATCCAGAGAAACTTCACCAACGGATTGAATCCGTTTGCCATCTGCCGTAAAATCAACCAGTCCGCTATTGAGTAATGCCTTTTTGAGTGTCAAACCTTCGCTAAAATCTCGCTTAATGGACTTGGTTGCATCAGGCAAAAACGTACTGCCATCTACAGCCACTGTAATCGTATTCGCTGTTTCTGTCTCTTTGACAATTGGCTGTTCAGAAGGCTGTGTCTCACTACAACCAGCCAAGATCGCCAGTAAGAGCAAACATACACCTATGTAACCGGGGATTTTCTTCATCATGTAGGTAACACCACCCTGCGTAAAATCATTCACCCTGTTGTCCATAACCTCTATTATGGCACAACCTTCAGCAAAAAAAAGTGTCAAAGCCGTTACTTTTAAGGGAGTGCCTCTCCAAATAAGGCTTGTACAAGAAAGAGAGCCTGCACACAGGCTCTCCAATCTGAATCATTTTCTCGATTTCATTGGTTCTTCTGTTACTGGACACTAGCCTGCATGTATGTCCGTCCTCCATCTCCATCTTTCAGATATGGATTAAGTCCGAAGAACTGTTCTTCAGACACATATACACCTGTCAGCAATCGCCCTTCAAGCAATCCTCCGTCCACCTGCACGCAACATGAAGGTGCGTCTACATACTCCTGATATAACGGAATCTGCCCATATTGTTGATGTATCTTGAACACCTTGCCTTGCTCATGCAAAGGCCGTTCAGAGAAATAGGTAGGCACAATATAACGGGCAATGACATCCAGTTCCTGAACGCTATAGAAGGCGTCATCCCCAAGCCAAGGTGCAAACATTCGAATCTTCTCATATTGAGACCAGACAACCGCCTGAATCAGCATTTCTGCGTGAACCAACCGACCTTCTCCGATATCCAGAAGCAACTGCTTTTCATCGATTGTTTCTTCCATCTGAGACATCGTTAAATCAGGTTGTCTCAGTTCACATCCGATACACTTCCAGCCCCTGGACGTTTGAATCCATTTTTGCAGCACAGCCGGAGCTAATCTCGGGCCATCGCTGTTCACAGAATGTGTATTCACTTCGGTTAGATCATCTTTAACCGAACGGGAGTATGCTGTGCGCTTAAATAACTCTGCAGCTTTTTTGTATATTAGATGGACCTGAATGGATGCGCTCTCAAGTTCTGCAATATCTTTCTTGCCGTAGCGTACTTCACGGGATAAGCTTTCTTCTCTCATGACAAGTGGGCCTCCTTCGCTCCGGCCGTCTGTGGCCATTTTCTATAGATTATACTACAACTCATGACAACATGTGCAACGCCCAAGAGAAAAACGCCGATCCACGTTATTTTTAAGACAAAAACCCCTGATTTCCACAGAAATCAGGAGTCTAAGTCATTCATGCAACGAAAGTGGGTGATGTTGCTTAGACGTTAGTCAACCCACTTCTCAGCCCAGTCTTGAATTTGATTCATGACAGGCTGGAGCGCTCTACCTTTATCCGTCAGTTCATATTCAATACGAACCGGCGTCTCAGGATAGACGTGACGAACCAGAATACCTTCACCCTCCAGATCTTTCATCCGTTCGGATAACATCTTATCACTCATGGATGGAATCAGATTGGAGATATCCTTGAATCGCTTCGAACCACTCATCAACGTTTGAATAATTAGACCATTCCAGCGCTTGCCCAAAAAGGAAAACGCCGTCTCAAAACGCGGACACATCCGCAAGTCTTGACCTTCCACATTAATCACCTCTTTAGAGATCACTCAACTTACATTTTGTTAGTATATTTCATAATAACATATTTAAGCATTAAAGAAAACGTCTGCCCCTAAAAAGTTTAAATTTTAGAAGTATTACTTGTTATATCCCAGTATACCTTACAGCCCGTCTCGTAACCATGGGAAATATCGTATAACTTCCCCATAATACTATCTTACCCAAAAGGAACCCAACTGCCACAGTCATCATCGACTTGCAGAAGGGTTCCTTGGTATGGATATGTTATCCCAGATTTTTTGATTCCTTTCTAGGAATAAAGAAATTGTGAATTAAACCAGCACGCCACCAAATGGTCTTACAGGTTCGCTCTTGCCAAATTCCGGCTTAAAGCTGCGGGCAGGATATGCCCATTTTACTGCGTTACTGATTACTCGCAATATTTCCGGTTTGTAATAGGTCGGATACGTCTCATGACCTGGTCGGAAATAAAAGATTTTACCTTCACCACGCCGGAACGTACATCCGCTCCGGAATACTTCCCCACCCTGGAAGTTACTTACAAACACCAGTTCATCCGGTACTGGAATATCGAAGAATTCACCGTACATCTCTTCTTTTTCCAATACAATCTTGCCTTCAATGCCATCTGCAATCGGATGAGATGGATTAACACACCACACAATTTCCTGCTCGTCAGCTACACGCCATTTCAGATCGCAGCTGGTTCCCATCAGCGCTTTGAATGGTTTGGAGAAATGACCTGAATGGAGCACAATCATTCCCATCCCGTTCAGCACTCGCTGTGCAACTTTCTGTGAGATCTCATCGCTTACACGATCATGTGCCATATGTCCCCACCATATAAGCACATCTGTGGAATTCAGCACTTCATCAGTCAAACCGTGTTCAGGCTGATCCAGTGTAGCCGTACGAATAGCAAAGCCTTCGCCGCCAAGTCCGTCAGCCAGTGCTCGATGCAGACCATCCGGGTAGACTTCCCTTACTTCATCGTGAATTTTCTCATGGACAAATTCATTCCAAATGGTGACGTTGATCATATTCAATTTCCCCCTAGTGTAGCTCTAAACCCACCACATATCGCCCAGCGGTTCTTCAATCAATACTTGCTGGAGATTTTGTACGGCTTTAGAGAATCCTTCTTCAACCGACATCAGACCGTCCTCGTGTTCAATACTTACTACGTAATCATAACCGACCAGACGCAAGGCACTAATAATATCTGCCCATGTCTTGTTATCATGTCCATAACCGACCGAGCGGAACTGCCAAGCGCGATCCAGCATATTCGTATAGTCCTGCATATCCGTTACACCGTGTTTGTTCACGTTTACCGGATCAATTGTTGTATCTTTGGCATGGAAGTGATGGATGGCTCCTTCACGGCCCAAGATGTGAATGGCCTGAACCGGATCAATACCTTGCCACCACATGTGACTTGGGTCCAGATTGGCTCCGATTACTTCACCTGCTGCCTCACGCAGTCTCAGCAAGGTTGCTGGTGTATGAACGGAGAATCCACCGTGCAGCTCCAATCCGACTTTTACGTTACGATCTGCTGCAAATTTACCCCACTCTGTCCAATACGGGATCACTTTGTTCTCCCACTGCCACTTCAGGACCTCCTGGAAATCATTCGGCCATGGTGCAACAGGCCAGTTCGGATACTTGGCATCCTCATGGTCTCCCGGACAACCGGAGAATGTATTCACTACAGGCACTTCCAGCTTCTCAGCCAGTTCTACCGTTTTAACAAAATCATCGTGGAATCCCTTCGCAATATCCTTTTGCGGATGAAGCGGGTTACCGTGACAGCTCAGTGCACTAATTGTCAAACCACGTGACTCCACTGCATTTTTGAAGTTTTTAAGTGCCGTAGGATTGCTTAACAATTCATCCGGCTTACAATGTGCATTGCCTGGATGTCCGCCTGTTCCGATCTCTACTGCTTTTAATCCCTTGGATGCTACATAATCAAGAGCATCCTCCAATTTACGTCCTCCGAATAGTACCAAAAATACGCCGAGTTTCAAGTGCGATTCCTCCCTGGATTAGATATCGAATAATTGCTGAATTCATGAAAATTGAACTGTATACATTTACCGCTCAGAATCATATGCCTGTTTGCTTAGTGTGGAAAATCGAGAGTGTTTCTATCCTGAAATTGAACGTAAGAATACTGGTTATTCTTCATCATTCGTATGGGCATCAAGCGTTAACACTTGTTACTCATACTAGAGCGATTCCACGCTTTCAATCTCAGTTTGAACTGTGCGAGTTACTGCAAAAGCGTCATAGCTGCTCTCCAGATGTATGTGCTTGCCTTCAAGTGAAGAACGCTGGAATGAATGCATAGCTTCCAGTACGTGATAAGCGAGCTTGCCACTGGCTTTGTGTTCGCGTCCGGCACGAATGGATTCAACCATTTCGGTTACGCCGATGCCTCGTTCGTTTTGTCCACTTTCGAAGACTGGTTTGACTGTCTCCCAAGTGTCTTGACCGTATCTGCGAACCTTCACTTCCCCGTTAAAATAGTTGGGGTCCGGTACGCTAAGCGTACCTTCTGTACCGTAGATTTCAATACGTGGCAGATCCGAAGCTCCGCGAATATCGAAACTGGTAATCATGGTCGCAATGGCACCTTCTGCGAAATCAATGGTTCCTGCCAAGTGGGTAGGCGTCTCTACTTGCAACGCTGTACCTTCCTTCGGCCCGGAGCCGATCTTGCGATCTGCAATCTGTATGCCTGCCGAGGCGCTAATTCTGCGTATCGGTCCAAGCAGCGTAATCAGAGCGGTCAGGTAGTAGGGTCCCATATCAAACATCGGTCCACCACCTGCAACATAAAAGAACTCCGGATTAGGATGCCAAGCTTCCGGTCCTCCACCCATGAAGAATGAAGTCGCTGCAATCGGCTTGCCGATCAGGCCATCCTCAATCGCTTTACGAGCCGTTTGAATGCCTGAACCAAGGAACGTATCCGGTGCAGAACCCACGTACAATCCCTTTTCTTCAGCCAGTTCAACAACCTTGCGACCATCCTCAAGCGAAATTGCCAGCGGCTTCTCGGCATACACATGTTTGCCTGCTTCGAGTGCAGCCAGATCGGTCATGGCATGACTGCCAGGAACCGTAAGGTTCAACACAAGTTCAATTTCGTTATTTTGCAGCAACTCATCTACATTGTAAACGTTTGCGATATTAAATTCATCTGCCCGTTCCTGAGCGCGTTCACGAATCAAATCCGCAACAGCCACGACTTCAATGACCGGGTTGTTTTTGAGATTTTCCAGGTAGATGGCGCTGATGTTACCACACCCGATGATGCCTGCTTTCATTTTCTCCACTGTGACGTTCATCTCCTTACGCATGGTGAAAATCTGCGTTTGAATGGTTGAGATACATATGTTTTGTTGGATGTTTCCTGTTCCTTAAATCTAATACTATGGTATTCCGTTTCAGCTTCAATTAAAATGAATAATATGATTGAAACATGAACTATCTGGTCATAATTTTCAAATTGCAAGGAGTATGCCCATGCCGACAGATCAATCCTGCCAAGTTCTTACAGCAGGCTTTTCATTTCATCGTAAACCCTACGCTATGGTGCAGCCTGAAGGGGTCAAGAACTACCTGTTAAGACTGCAAACAGACGGACGTTGCCGTGCACGCATTGACGGGGACATGTCCCTGGTGGATGCGGGCGATCTGCTTCTTTTTGATCCTGATGAGCCCTATGAGCTGAGAATAGACAATGAAACCAATCCGATGGGAGAACGACTGGTGGAGAGTGGTGACTATCACATCTTCTTCAATGGTTCCTGGGTGGATGAGTGGTGGAAGCGTCACAAACGGCCGACACGGATCAAAGTCGAACTGACGGAAAGTCTTTTAGTCCTGTTTCGACAGCTCGTGCTGGAGCAACGCCGCATCTCTAATCCTTATCCGGAAATTTCAAGTTATTATATGCGAATTTTATGTCTCGAAGTGGATCGTCTGCTTGCGGAGCATCCAACGATAACCAATACCAATTATGTGGCTTATGAGATCAAGAACTACATTGAAGAAAACGCTTCCTCTTTATTCAAGCTGGATGATGTGGCAACACACATTGGCATCAGTGTCTCACGGGGTGTTCATCTCTTCAAAGAGGCATTTGGCAAAAGCATCATGCAATACACGCTTGACGTACGGCTGAACATGGCCAGGGAACGGATTATTTTCAGTCCAATGACCCTGGAGCAAGTGTCCGAATCTTCCGGCTTCAACAACTATACCTATTTCCATCGGGTATTCCGTTCCCGGTTCGGCATGTCCCCGAAGGAATTCCGCGTCATTCACCGGGAACAGATGTAATCATACCAGTATACGTAAGTTGAACTTATTTGCGCGCGGCTATGGCCTCAGATACAACCATCGCCAGATCTTCATTGCCAAACATGGACAACACTCCAAGTACCGTATCATCCGGGATCTCACCGGCTTCCTCCTTGGATACAATCAGCTTCTGCACCTGCTGCAAACGTTCGTTGCTCTGCTGATTCGGGTAGGCTTGCCGGTACATCTCTTCCGGGTCCAAACCATTATTCACACACCACTGGGCAAATACGAGGATCATCATCTCTTCTTCCTGTTTATAGGTTTCAATGACCGCTTCCTCGATTTGCTTGTTACGTTCCTTTTCATATTCATCCATGACGTGTAATCCTCCGTATGTGTATTCTCTAACTATTTGCGAATCAATTGTTCAGCCAGTTCATGACTGTCCATGACATGACTTGCACTGATCAGGCAATCATCTGGCGAGTCCAGACAAGCCAGGAAATTATCAACTGCTCCGCTAAAACCTCTGCGTGCTAACACGGTGTCCCAGCTCCCGAACGCTTCTTTGGTTTCCAGACTCCCCTGTTCCAAGTAGCTAATCGTGTCCATGTTCACCACTTCAGCAGAACGTCCACCACCATGCAATTCGACCTTCTCCAGATCTGCCCCAGCTTCACGCACCATATCGAATCGACCGTAGGCTGTTCTACCCAGCTTGGCCGTTCCGGTTGCATGCAGTAATCGGTCCAGATCATTCTTCCGAATCCATTGGTGAAGCAGCTCCACATTATGATTCGAGTACCACAACATCAGATCGAGCATATGGATGAGATCATCATAGATCGTTTCTGCCGCAGGACGATCCTGAATGCCTGTACGATGTTTGGTCACTGTCAGGGAGTCGAAGCCTTTTCCACCCTCCATCCATTGTTTCGCTTTTTGATACATCGGTGCGAATCTGCGGTTGAAGCCCACGGCCAGCAACAGACCTTGTGCCTCGGCAAAAGCAGTCATCTCTTCCGACTCCCGAAGCGTATAGGATAACGGCTTGTCTACATACACGGCTAATCCCTGTTCCAGACATTGCATGACAATGTCAAAGTGCGCTTCTGTTGCTGTATGTACAAACACTGCATCCAAGTCCCAGGACAACAGTTCTTTCAGATCCGTTGTTCCCCGTTCTAATCGATACGCCTCCTGAACGGCTTTGACCGGCTCCGGAGATCGGTTCATAATGCCTACAATCTCCACGTTCGGATGAGCGGTTAACAGCGGCAAATATACTTTACGTGCAATATCGCCGAGGCCGATAATTGCAACTCGTTTACGTTGGGTTGTTTCCATGATGATCATTCCACCTTCAGTTCGGTTCTATATTTCCACGTCCTATAGTGTAACCCTTCGGACAGCAACTTGCCAGTGATTGCAGCAGACTTCTCACGAATTGTTCAGACCATGGGCGAACGTGGTAAACTTATAATGAAAAGCAGTACAGATCGGGACACGACTAGACCTGCCTGATCTGAAAGGAGCGTTTGGGATTTTGCGAAAATGGTTATGGCTTCTGTTATATGTTTTACTTGCAGGAGTCACGTTTATTTACAGATATGAACTGCTGGCCTGGACCGATCTTCATCAGTCCATTCCGCTGTTACTCGCCATGGCAACATTGTTTGCTCTGGTGCCTGTAATTCCTTATAAGTTTGTTATTATCGCCTTTGGTTACAGTTACGGTACTACCACGGCAGCCTGGATATGCTGGCTTGGCACTACACTTGCTGCCATGCTCGTCTATGGCGGAGCAAGAACCATCTTCAGACATCAGGCGAGATCGTACCTCGAACGCATTCGAGGTCTGAGCCGTTTTACCACATGGATGGAAGCACATCCATTTATGGGTGTTATGTCGATGCGATTGTTGCCGGTCGTGCCTCAGATGGCCGTTAATATCTACGCAGGTATAACGTATACGCCATTCTGGGTCTTCATGGTTGCTACGGCTATTGGCAAAATGCCCGCGATTTTTGTTTTTGCCTATGCAGGTGCACAGGCTGAAACCTCGATCTGGCTGAGCTTGGCGATCCTTGCCGGATACCTGGTGTTCATGGCCATTGTATTGCTCCTATTTCGCTTTCGGTCACGAAACAAAGCCTGAATTCAGAATTCGCAAGTATTCAGATCCAGTTTGTTTTCAATCCTGCTTGGTTGGCTTGCCAATTCAGGATATAATAGAAGAGCAAGCCCAATGCTTGTGTTAACAGGTTAATAAAAATGGTAGATTGCTGGAGCTCGAACACGAGCGCTAAATCTTCATCAGAAATGGAGTGACTATAGCATGGAACAACATTCAAGTGAGTTAGCAACTTTTGCAGGCGGATGCTTCTGGTGTATGGTATCCCCCTTTGAAGAACTGCCCGGTATTCACAAGATTGTATCGGGTTATACAGGAGGACATACCGAGAATCCAACATATGAAGAGGTCTGCTCGGAGACAACAGGACATGTAGAGGCTGTGCAAATTACATTCGACCCTGCTATCTTCCCTTATAAGAAACTGGTTGAACTGTTCTGGCAGCAGATCGACCCTACGGATACAGGCGGGCAATTCCATGACCGCGGATCTTCCTATCAGACGGCCATTTTCTATCATAGCGAAGAGCAGCGCCAGATTGCCGAAGCGTCCAAAGCGGAGCTGGGACAAAGCGGGCGTTTTGACAAACCCATCTTCACGCCGATCTTGCCAGCCAAACCGTTCTATGAAGCCGAAGAACATCACCAGAATTATCACCGGAAGAACCCTGCCCACTACAAACGGTACAGCAAAGGTTCTGGACGCGTAGATTTCATCGAACGCAACTGGTCCGGCAAGGTGGACAAAGACGGACTGAAAGAGCGTCTGACGCCGCTTCAATATGAAGTGACCCAGAACAGCGCGACCGAACCTGCATTCCATAACGAATTCTGGGATCACCACGGTGACGGGATCTATGTGGACATCGTATCCGGCGAGCCATTGTTCAGTTCTACTGACAAATACGATTCGGGTTGCGGCTGGCCGAGCTTCACACGTCCATTGCGTGACCACAATGTGAAGGAAAAAACCGATCTCAGTCACTTCATGATTCGTACCGAAGTGAGAAGTCGTGAGGGGGATTCCCATCTGGGTCACCTGTTCAATGATGGTCCTGCCGAAGCTGGTGGAATGCGTTATTGCATCAACTCTGCGGCACTTCGTTTTGTACCCAAAGAAGACCTTCAAAAAGAAGGATACGGTGAGTACGCCGTCCTTTTCCAATAAGTTTGAATACCAAAAAGAGCAGTGGGATGATCCCGCTGCTCTTTTTGGTACTTTACAATCACATCATATTTACAATCCAACCAATCCAATACGCAAATGGAATTAATAACAGCTGTGCCACCAGTGTACCGAATAAACGGGATACGAGCATACAGCCATAAATCTGGTTCATGCGATCCAAACGGATCTCACCACGTAATGATCGGTCACTGAGCAAGGAAATCCGCGGATCAATCAGGATAGTTAGCAAAATAGTCGCTATGCCATTAATTAGCCCGGTCGATTGAGATGCAGCTACAGCCTGACCGGGGTAAAGGTACGCTGCATATAAGCTGGACAGGACACCCGTGGTATAGATTGCGGTTACCGCTACATTCAGCAGCATTAATCGTCTTGGCATCCCATGCTGTACCAATCGTTTGGCCATCTTCCAGGATGGCGGAGTGATGTAATACATTGCATTTCTAATCTTGCTTCGCTTCAGCATTCCGCGAACCATCACAGGAATGGAACCCGCTGCTTCAAAATGCACGACCATTCGGGATGAGAGTTTAACCATGGTCGGAAAACACAATATGGCTAATGCGGTTCCGATGGTAGCCGCCCCCATCAGCCAATGTAGTTGTGCTGCAAAGTGAGGATTAGCTCCACGTGTTGCGGTATCCACCAGATTACCTACCATCGGACCCTGAGCCATATTGGAAGTTCGAGAAACCAACAGCAAAATACCAGCCAATGAAATGGCTAGCGCGATTCTGCGCGTACGCAAGCCACCTAGACGAAGTGCATAAGATAGGCTTTCTGTTGCATGAATCAACATAGTGAATATCATCGGTATTGCCAGACTGAGGCTAAACATATGTATGTACTCCTTTATCTTCCTTTTGTTGAACTTATTTCTTTCATGCACAGCATTATACTCTTCTGTGTTCTAAAAGTATAGGAACGAGATCCTTCTATATTCGTTGTACTAAAGTATATTTACACTTGACACTCCGATGACAGAACAACCTTCCGATCGCTGTTATCCCCAGATTCTTTTGATTCCTTTATGCTTACGGAGTAGCTTTTCACAGAAAGCTTTTAGCTCTGCTTCTTCCCGTTCCTCTTCATCGTTTATCTCTTCCCTCACAGGGTAATATACAACTAATCCATTATTGTACAGGAGGGATTCATATGCCTTGGAACAAACAGGATTATCCGGTATCCATGAAGAACCTGGAACCACGTGTCAGACACAAAGCAATTGAGATTGCGAATGCGCTGCTCGAAGACGGGTATGAGGAAGGACGTTCGATTGCCATAGCGACAGCTAAGGCGGAAGAATGGGATGAAAATCATCCCACACCGGAAGGGTCGAAATCGAACTCCACATCTTCTTCCGAAAATTCTAACCATAAAGAGTCATCTTCCACGCAGCGTCGGCATTCCGAACCTGTCTCATCGTCCAAGAGTCATGACAACATTCATGTGGTGCCTACCGACTCCGGTTGGGCAATTAAGGAAGAAGGAAAGTCTACCTATCTGTCTACATTTGAAACGAAAGCTGAAGCTGTGGATGAAGCTAAAAAACGCAGTAGCCATCAACATATTCGCGCCATTATCCATAATCAGGATGGGCAGATTGCTTCTTCGATTAAGCCTTGAATGAATTGCATTACACCGGAAAATGGCCGTATTCATTGTTGGCTGTTATTCTACAGTTCAGCGAATAATTAATCATGATCTGGACGAAAACAACAAAATCCCTTTTGCTGCTGACATGCAGTCAAAAGGGATTTTGTATGAACGTAACCGTCAATTAAGATCTCAACAAGATCCATACAGGTTATGATTATTCTGAAACGTAAGATCAATGGGATACCCCTCTAACCACCGTAGTCCGCTGTGAAACAGCAGCAGCATTAACTGCTTTGGCTGCAGCCGATGGCATCGGCAATTTCACAGCCGAAGTTGTTACCACGGTTCCACGAGCCGGAACACTAACGACGTACGTAATGACTTTACTGGCGATCCATACGGCCAGAATCGTATATAAAGTTTCTTTTACCGGAAGAAAGAAAAGCGACAATCCCAATACAAAAGCATCACTGACAAAGAAAACGGTCCCCAACTTCCATCCCTTCCAGCGGCTAACCAGCACGGCGAGAATATCGTCTCCGCCTGTCGCTCCGCCGAAACGAAGCACAATCCCAGCGCCTACTCCAGTCAATACACCGGATAGAACTGCCGGAATCCACAGATTTCCGTTAAACGACAACACCAGTGTGGAGTATCGTTCAAAGCCGTCATAGAATAGGGAAAATGCAGCGACGCCAAGCAATGCCTGAATCATGAATTTCCAGCCTTTGAGGAACCAAGCCAGTATCATGACCGGAATGTCGAGCAACAACATACCGATGGCAGGCGATAAGCCTGTTGCGTATTTTCCGAGCAGGGCCAGACCAACAAATCCGCCCTCCGATAAATGATTCTGAAAGTTAATGTGATAATAGGCAAAAGCTAAAATAAATGTACCGAGCAGCATAATGGCGAATTTGATCGCCTCTGTTTTAACGTGTTGTAAGGTTAACGATGTTCTCTTCATTCAGGTTCCCTCGCAGTTTGTAGGTTGGTTTTTTAGACCGACCGTACCCTGCAAAAGGTAAGCCTGGAAGAAATCATCGTGTGTGTCCTTCGAATATTCATTCCAATCCCCTCTTTCGCAGAGTCAGCCGTTTTTTTGAACCGGTTGATGTACTCTACAAGGGGCGCTATGTGTATGAGAGATCGTAACGTTTCCAGATTGTCCTTGGGGAGATTGTCCTTCGGGGACTCATGGTATCCTGATCCTTTCTGTTCTGTTGTGGTTAGCTGTGCTTGGTTAAACATTATACTTTACACTATAATACATCGATAACAGTACCCTCTTCCGATCACTGTTATCCACGGAATTTTTTGATCCCATATTTTAAATGGGAAAATCCGTTGATAAAGGCGAGCACTTCGTTTCTTCAGACGGGTTCTGCACTCTTCGTTACCATGTAAAGATTCTGCTTAAACACCAAAGCTAACTTGCTTGTTCTTCTATTATATAACACCAACGTGACCGGGTCTAAACAGCGGACCCGTCAAATATGCGCATAAAGCAGCATCTGGGCTGCTCCAGCAGTCATACGGGCACACCAGGAGTAGCAATGCTTGCTAATGGTGCAACCTGCTCCTTTATTCTATGACCAAAGCTTCCAAAAATAACTGTCAGTCACCCAACTGTGACAAATTGGGGCCTTTTTTTATTTTCTTGTACTTTTTAAAGGAATCATTTCCCTTTCACACATACACTATAGCAAACGTAATCGGCTTATGATTTGTCCAGTTCAGACGTTTCCAGACTTACTCTGCTGTTTATGGTATAATATAACAATTGAATCCCACTACCGTTTAAGCGAGGCGGATTGATGAAAACGTTAAAGCCAAGAGTCTTTATTGGCTGCTCGCTGGAAGCGAAGCCGATTGCAGCCGCAGTACACGAAAACTTACGTTTTTCAGCTGAAGTTACCCCTTGGTATTCCGGGGTTTTTAATCCAAGCAGCTATACCATGGACGATCTGGAAGTAGAGGTACGCACGACTGACTTTGCGATTTTTATTTTTCATCCGGATGATATATCCAAGATTCGCGGGAAGTACTACGCGTCGGTCCGGGATAATACAATGCTTGAAATGGGTCTGTTTATGGGTCGTCTGGGACGAAAGCGTATTTTTTTCATTCTTCCTGAAGATATTACGGACATCAAGGACACGACCAAGATCGAAGGATTGCGGATGCCCACAGATCTGCTGGGATTAAATCCACTCGTATATGAAATCCGTTCTGACGGAAAGTGGGCACCAGCCGTGTCCGTGGCATGTTCCAAGATTGCAGACAGTATTGAGGAACAAGGACGCTGGAGTGATCCGGAATTGGAGAACATCATTGAGAAGCATAAGCGCACTGAGGGAGAAGCAAGGTTACAATTGCTTAAGTTGCTACGGTTCTTTAGGGAATTGCTGCGTACCCGCAAAGCAGATGCCAAAATGCTGGAACGAATGAGTGATGCCCTGCGTACTGCCTTTGTCTCTCATCCTCCATTCGCTGTACGTGGCACAGCCATATACCGTACAGATGACAGTGGTTATATTGAGCAATTATGTGGTAATGTTGGAGAACCGGGGAGAAAGTATGACTTGTCCGCTAATGACGACAAACAACCGGATGATCCCAAGCGCATCCTGGTGATTGATTCTTACCGGGAGAACAAGATCAAGATCAACCTATATGATGATTACCTTGAGAAAGAGTATCTGCTATGCTATCCTGTAGCCAAGAGGTATGTAATCACCGTTCACATTATTGGACATATTGAAGCGGATGAGGCGGTTTTTCAGCAGATTGACCTACAGAATCGTCAACTGTTCAACGCCATCAACGATTTGTTAGGAGGCGAACCGGAATGAAACCGGAAACGAAAAAAATAAGCAAGCGCTGGGGCAGCGAGAAAAAGGTACGCCTCAGTTCTGCGCCCGAATCATCACGACCGGTTCCGGAACCCAAGGAAGAAGATCGTTTCCACAAGCCGGCCGTACCGCTAACGACTATTGGGCCCTCCCTGAAGGGCAAGGAAAGACCTTATAAGGTCATCCTTGAAAAAGAGGCGTTCTACGAAAAGCCTCAATATCTTGCTTAATTTCTTAAACACGTCATTAAACCTGCCCCTGAATCGGCAGTATTCCATAGGCCCCGCCGCCCAAGGCAGGGGCTTTTTTGTTGCATATTTTTAGTAGAGTGAATTGCTTCCTCTCGTTGTCATAGCATCAGCGTATTAAGGCAAGCCAGCTTTACTTCTGTAGCAGACTGCACTGCATAAGGCTTATTTGGTTTATGGCCTTAGGTTTCCTGCAAAACCCATAAATTATACCTAATTTTGGATCGGGCTTGTCCTTAAATCCACAGCTTCATTCACGATCTGTATCCTCAGGAAAATACGTTAGTGCTTGCTTCCAATATTTCTCGGTTGTATTGTGTATCTCCATTACATATATTGATTATAATATAGGAACACATGTTCTGTAAATAAAAAATTCCAATTAAAGGTTAAGGAAGTGAACATATGACATCCTCAACTTCCGCCCCATCCCCTGCGGATGAAGACCATCGTCTAATTAAAGGTTTGGTTGTACGTACCCTATTGCTGGATGTACTTGAGCGAGATATTCGAACGTTGGATACACTTATGCTTAAGATGCCTGAAGTCTACATTCTTTCGCTGACCCGTATTCAGAACAATGTGCTCAAGGAAATGTTGGGTCTTCGCAAGCAGATGAGAATTCGCGGTGTCAAAGTTCTGGAAGAGAATCGTGAAGCTGATGGTATCGAAACTCTGTATATGTGCAGGGGGTATTGGCAACGGTTCTATATGTTATGGACGTTCGCACGCAATGAAGTCAAAAAAGAACTCAGTCGGCATCTGCAGATGGACTTGGCACAGAGCTGATGCAACTCTATTCCTATTGAACCGGAGCATACGCCTGTTGTTATCCAAACACATATGGATCTGCGTCCATCCGTCATTACGCTTGAATCCAACTCCTACTCGCTTTGTCCGATTCACTGCTCGTATGATTCCGCGCCCTCCGCTTAATTCAAAACAAGTTGACCACAGAAGGTTATGTTCATTAAGATGGAGGAGAGATAACCAACCATTCCAATAAGGCATGATCTAAATTCAATTCCTATACTAAAACAAGCATCCTGCCATTCATGGCAGACAGATTGTTCCGTAAAGTTTGAGTTCAACTGGATATCTCTCAACGTCTTATCAATCAAGGAGCTGTACTTCATGGATCTGAATACACATTCGATTAAACGAACACAAGCACATACAGGCATTGCTGCAGATGTAACCGAACTGATCGGCCAGACACCTGCCGTTAAACTGAACCGACTCACAGGCAGCGACTCTGCTGACGTATACGTGAAACTGGAATACTTCAACCCAAGTGGCAGCGTCAAAGACCGTGCCGCATATAACCTGATCGTTCAAGCTGAACGTGCAGGACTGCTTCTTCCCGGTGCAACCATTATTGAACCAACCAGTGGCAACACGGGCATCGGTTTGGCCATGAACGCTGCTGCCAAAGGATACAAAGCGATCCTGATCATGCCGGACAATATGTCCAAGGAACGCATCAACATCCTGAAAGCCTACGGCGCAGATGTGGTGCTCACCCCTGCTGCGGAGCGGATGCCAGGTGCGATCCGTAAAGCGAAAGAACTTCAGGCAGACATTCCGGGAAGCTTCATTCCCCAACAATTCGAGAATCAGGCGAACCCGGACATTCATCGTATCACCACAGCGCCGGAGATAATGCAGCAGATGGACGGAAGGCTGGATGCCTTCATCGCTACGGCGGGAACTGGCGGAACAATTACGGGAACCGGGGAAGAACTGCGTAAGCAGTTGCCCGATATCCGTATCTATGCGGTGGAGCCCAAAGGTTCTCCGGTGTTGTCCGGTGGCGAGCCCGGACCACATAAGCTCGTCGGTACAAGTCCGGGGTTCATTCCGGACATCCTGAATACCGACGTGTGGGATGCCATCATCCAAGTGTCCGATGAGGACGCACTGGATACGATGCGGCAGCTTGCTGCCCGGGAAGGGCTGTTGCTCGGCCCTTCCTCTGGCGCTTCGGTGTGGGCCTCCCTTCGCATCGCGAAGGAACTGGGGCCAGGGCACCGGGTGCTCTGCATTGCGCCGGATACCGGGGAACGGTATCTGAGCATGGATATTTTTTAACACAGCTAACATCTTTACACGTCAAAAAGGGGCTTCCATGTCCCACAAGCCATGAGCCCATAAGTTATAAGCTTGACAGAGGCCCTCCCTTATGAGCATTCATTTAGTACTCACACATGTATTGTTCATTTAGCGCTCATTGCTTCTAATGAACCTGAAACACGCTATTCGCTCCTATTTATGCAGGTTTGAAGTGTAACGAATCACAGCGGCGTTATTTCCCCGAATTGGGTTGATTTACGGGCTTAGAAGCTATTTTTGGCGGGATAACGTTACTGAGATTCGTTAGAATTTACATCTCTTCATTATCACCCCAATAAGGTATGATAGGTTCGTTAGAATTTTGGAGCGATTGGTAGCGAGGAGCGAGGGGAAATCCCTCGAAAAAAAGGGAAGAGAAGTACATTGAAGGAACCATCAAAATAAAAAATAAGCTCTTGCTCACATACGGATGGTGTATCCGCAGAGAACAAGAGCTTTTTTCTGATGGGAGCCATTTCGGCCCGGTTAGAACGCATAATCCAATGTAAATGTAGGATTTAGTACGATTTTGTATGATTTAGAATTCAGTCATTAGTGTGTCAGAGTTGTCCATTCCACACCTTCAGGGAGCAGAGCCGCAATGCGGTCTTTGGCTTCCTTTTTGGTATACAGGGATTCATCGAGAATGACCGCGGAACCGGAATCCGTGCTTGTCCGAATCAGACGTCCAAGACCTTGCTTCACACGCAGGAGCATATACGGAAGATCGATCTCTTCGTATGGTGCTGCGGACGCACTGCGTTTCGCGTTGAACACAGGGTCCTGTGGTGGATACGGAAGCGACCAGATCATCACGTTGGATAATGATGGTCCTGGAACGTCCAATCCTTCCCACAGATTGACGGAACACAACACACTTTCCTCATCCTGTTGGAACGCCGCAATCAGATCACTGATCTCCCGATCACCCTCATACATAAAGCGCAAACCTTCTGATTCAGGCACATGAACAATATCCTGCTTGAACGCGCGCAATTCTTCCATCGTACGGAACAGGATCAGCGCACGTCCCCCACTCTCCTGAAGCATGGATACTGCGTCGCGCATGCGATTTTCGTTCTCCGGGTGACCCGGTACAGCTTCATCGGTAATTTTCATCTTCATTTTGTCCGCATAATCATACGGGGAAGCCACCGAGAACGATACAAAATCATCAATGCCCAGGCTGTCCGCCACATAACGGAATGAACTGTCCACAGATAACGTTGCAGAGGAGAACACGATTGGAATACCTGTGTTGAACACACGCTCATTCAGCATTTCCTTCACGGTACGCGGCATGATCGATAATGTCGTCTCGTCTTCACTCTCTTCCGCCCAACAGATATAGCCGTCTTCCTTACGGAATAACGCAAGTGCAGACTGAATCATGTCCAAATGCTCTTCAACGACACGCATCTGGTACCCATCCAGCGAGAACAATCCACTTTCAAATACCAGTTCTTCGCCAATGGCATCCAATACGTTGGTCAGACGTTCAATCTCACGCAGAAGCGGAGCTTCTACCCGAACTTCTTTCCGTTCCGATCCCGGAATCGCCACCGTATACGTATCCAGCAGCGCAAACAGGCGTTCACTGCTCTCAATCGCTTCATCCACACGCTCAGCGAGGGATTCACGAATCTCACCTTCCAGCAGACGAGTCACGAGTTCCTCGAAAATACGGTGTTTCAGCTTGTAACTCAATGCGTTAAGGGCTGCTTCTTCCAGCAAATGTCCTTCATCAAATACAACTGAGCTGTGATCAGGCAGCAGTGGCAGTTGTCCCTCGCGTTTGCGCGCATCATAGGTCCAGACATGCTCCATGTAGTAATCATGGGAACAGATGATGATGTCTTTGGAACGACGGTAATGGTCACGCGACAGCGTCAGGCCGCAGCGTTGTCTTTTTGGACATACAAAACAATCCTGGAACGGGTCCCAGTTGATTTTGTTCCACTGACGATCGTTCAGATGTGGATACTGTTTGCGGTCACCATACGGATGGAAAGTCTGGAGCGTACCCGGCGTATTCACAAAATCCGGAAGGCTCTCGTGCACTTCTTCAATAACAGGCGCATCCTCATCGGCGAATCGCACCGCACTTAATTTGTTCAGACAGACGTACTGGTCCGGGGACTTGCCCAGACGTGCGTCCACTTCCAGATCCAGATGTGCAGCCAGCTTCGCAATATCTCCGCCGGGCTTCACAAGTTGTTCAATCAAGGACTCATCGGCACAGGCGATCACTGCCGGTTTGCCCGTATAACGTGCATAACAGACCGCGTAGAGCAGATAGACTAACGTCTTGCCTGTTCCGACACCGGCCTCCGCCATAATGGTCTTTTTATCTCCATAGGCCCGTTCGAGCTGGTACGCCATAAAAATCTGTTCATCCCGTACCTCGAAGCCGGACTCTGGCAAAATATCGTAAAAAACATCGGCTACCCACTCTCCCAGACGGGATACAAAAGGTTCAGCCGGATCATATGCAAAAGGATAACGTTGTGTAGACAATCCTAGGTCAGCCTCCATTCTTAGACGCGGTCCTCTTTCATTTTCCGTTCAAAAAAGGCCGCAGGGCAAAAGTTAATTATCTCATGCAGTAAGGCTGGTGACAAGCTTTTTTTACGAGGAAATCGAAGGGCAGTAGATTAGTTTTTTCAAAAGGTCGTTTAGATGTTCGTTGGTTGCCACAATGTATAGAACCTGCCCACAGGGAAAATATATACAGGAATCCAACTTAAGGAAAGGTGGCATTCCACTCCATGGATAACCATTCTTCACAATCCGAGCATTCCTCAGACCAATCAAGCGAGACTTTAACGGACCGACAGGGTCACCCCATCACAGACAATCAGAACGTACGAACCGTGGGCAGCCGCGGACCAACAACACTGGAGAACTATCATTTTCTCGAAAAGATCACTCACTTCGACCGCGAACGTATTCCGGAACGGGTTGTGCATGCCCGGGGTGCTGGTGCTCATGGCGTATTTGAAGCGTATGGCACGGCCGGGAATGAACCGGTATCCAAATATACACGGGCACGTCTGTTTCAGGAAAAAGGAAAAGAAACCCCCGTATTCGTTCGATTCTCAACGGTTATTCACGGTGGACACTCTCCCGAGACGCTGCGGGACCCGCGTGGCTTTGCCGTGAAATTTTATACCGAAGATGGCAACTGGGATCTCGTCGGTAACAACCTGAAAATCTTTTTCATTCGTGATCCGCTCAAGTTCCCGGATATGGTACATGCCTTCAAACCCGACCCGTTGACCAACGCACAGGATATGGAGCGGTTTTTCGATTTTGTCTCACTCAGTCCCGAAGCAACCCATATGGTGACGTTCCTCTTCTCCCCTTGGGGTATTCCGGCCAATTACCGTCAGATGCAAGGGTCGGGTGTCAATACATACAAATGGGTCAATCAGGAAGGCACGGGCGTGCTCATCAAATACCACTGGGAACCGCTGAATCAAGGCATACGTAACCTGCTGCAAAAAGATGCGAGCGAGATTCAGGGGCAGAATTTCAACCATGCCACGCTGGATCTGTATCATGCCATTGAACAAGGCGACTATCCCGAATGGGAGCTGTGCGTTCAGGTGATGGAAGATGGCGAGCACCCGGAGCTGGACTTTGACCCGTTGGACCCAACCAAGTTGTGGCCGCAGGATCAGTTTCCTTTTCTACCCGTTGGCAAAATGACGTTGAATCGTAATCCCGAGGATTATTTCAATGAAGTGGAGCAAGCGGCATTTGGTACAGGTGTATTGGTGGACGGGCTGGATTTCTCGGATGACAAGCTGCTGCAGGGACGCACCTTCTCCTATTCGGATACCCAGCGTCACCGGGTCGGTGCGAACTACCTGCAACTGCCTGTGAATGCGCCGAAGAACCGTGTTGCGACGAATCAAAGCGGCGGACAGATGCAGTATCAGGTGGATCGTGCACCGGGGCAGAATCCGCATGTGAACTACGAACCCTCCTCTCTTGGTGGGTTAAAAGAAGCGGCGCCACGCGGCCCGGAACATGAACCGTTGGTGGAAGGCAGGCTAGTGCGTGAGAAGATCGAACGTACGAATGATTTTGGACAAGCCGGGGATACGTACCGGGCATTCGAGGATTGGGAGCGGGATGAGCTGATCAGCAACATGGTCGATGCTCTAGCCCAATGCAAACCGGATATCCGGGAGCGCATGATCTCTCATTTTACCCAAGCGGATGCCGATTACGGTCGTCGTGTGGCGGAAGGACTGGCGTCAGTGCCTACCGATGATAGTGCGACAGTTCAACCGAAACATGAACCAAGTGTCGAGCAAGCGAAGAAGCGCAGTCGTGAGACGGACGGATATTAAAATGGACAGCGTTGTAGAACTCTCTTCTATGCATCGCTTATAAAGCATGAGATTGTTCGGACGATAAGTCCCAGCGTTGGTTTAATGGAGCATATCGCTTGATACGATGAGTCTTGCCATGCAGGACAGTGCCTACAATGATCAGATAATGCCACTTCGAACATCGCCCCAATAGTCTCGTTGCCTCTGGCAGCCGCTATGGGGCTTTTTGTTATGCGTTGATTGCCCCATCATTTCGATAGAGGGAACGGATTACGTTTATGCCCCTATTGGGTGTGTGCTGCTCTTTTTTTGAATATGCGAAGTTCATTTGGGTGGATTGAGGGTGAGTCTCGTGCCTTGAGGGTTGTAAAAGCATGCATCTCGAAGTTCATTTCAGATGATCCATCGTTAAATCAGGGCTACCAGCCAATGTCAGGATTACATGTAACCTGTGAAACCCCATGCACTGGGTACGACTACGCCTAACCTGCCTGTATCTTGACCCATCTGATCAAATGATTATTGAAGATAACGTTTACAACATTTACCATAAAACTATGCTGTACAGAGAGTAATCATCCCATCGCAATGAGCTACTTCATTGATGCATCTGTCTGGCATACCGCAACAGCTCACGCATTCTATTTTCCATTAACCAAGGAGGTCTACTAATGAAATTATTCCCATCCACATCTACTCATGTATCTGCACGATCTGTACATTCCCTGAAGGAGCGCTCCCTCAAATCAAAAATGGCCCAGATCTGTCTGAGTGCCGCATTCCCTCTTTTATTGATTGGTGGTGGATCAGTTAGCGCGGCCGATGTAATCGAGAGCAGCTTGCAAAATAATCCATCAGAAGCCGTGGCTACCTCAAGTGTGACACTTGCTGCGGGTGATCTCTATGTCTCCCCTAACGGCTCAGCCAGCAATCCGGGAACCATAAATAGTCCAACCTCGCTGGCTAACGCATTGACCCAGATCGCTCCAGGTAAAACGATCTATCTGCGCGGCGGCACCTACAGCTTCTCCCAGACCATTACCATAGAACGCGGTAACAGCGGCACCTCCTCACAACGTAAAAATCTGGTGGCGTATGGATCGGAAAAACCGGTCTTTGATTTCTCCGCTCAAGCCTTCGCTTCCACCAATCGTGGACTGCAAATGTTCGGAGACTACTGGTTCGTCAAAGGTCTTGAGGTGAAAGGTGCGGGTGACAACGGAATCTTCATCGGAGGTAGCTACAACCGCTTGGAGCAGATCGAAGCCCATCACAATCGGGATACGGGGATTCAAATGGGACGTTATGCTTCCACCGCCGCCAAGAGTGAATGGCCTGCGTATAATGAAGTGATTCGTTCCTACTCCCACAACAACTACGACCCGGATGACGGTGAGGATGCAGACGGTTTTGCCGCCAAACTGACCGTTGGCCCGGGCAATGTCTTCGACGGCTGCATTGCGGCCTATAACGTGGACGATGGTTGGGATCTGTATAGCAAAACGGACACAGGCGCCATCGGCGCGGTCACGATCCGCAACAGCATCGCCTACGCCAATGGTGCAACATCAGACGGTACCTCCACCTCCAACAGCGATGGTAACGGCTTCAAGCTTGGCGGCGAGAAGATTGCGGTGAATCATATTGTGGAGAACAACATTGCGTTTAATAACAAAAAGCACGGCTTCACCTACAACAGTAATCCCGGCTCGATCCAGATGAAAAACAACACCTCCTGGAACAATGGGCAAAGCAATTTTGCCTTTGATGTAGGCACCCACATCTTCACCAACAACCTGTCCTTCCAAGGCGGCGCCAGTGACAAAACAAGCGGAACCGACGTCAGCAGTACCAACGTCTGGTGGAAGAACAAAAAAAGCGAGAACGCCAAAGGCCTGCTCGCCAGCGCAGCCGACTTTGTCTCCCTCGTGCCTTCGGTCACGCGCAGCGCGGACGGAACGCCTGTTTTGGGTAATTTTCTGAAGCTTGCGGGTGGCAGTGATCTGGTTGGGTCAGGTACGCCATCGGGTACGAATATTGGTGCGCGGTAGGTTGTAGTGTAGGTGGAGTTTGAGTAGGACATGTGTGTTGAGTTCACATATGGATTAAAAGACGCTACGGAATAAACATAAAATCCCCTTCTCTATGCCAGCCAGATTGCCGGTGTTGGAGAAGGGGATTTTTGAGTTGCTATACATACACTGCTGACTTATAAATTGATAGATACTCACGGTTTGCATAAGACCTCAATAATGAGTTTACCGCCTGTACGAAAACCTTGCTCAAACGCTGCTTCAACATACATTGATGTGGATTGTCCGATCAGGTCTACCAGTTGTTCCAAAGCATCGTATTCGTTATCGGTAAGCTGTGTTCTGTAGTCTTGCATCAGGTCCGATATCTGGCGATTGATCTCCTGATATTCAGCTTGCTCAGGATGAATCGACTCGTCTAACCGCAAGTTCCCGTGAAACAAATTCTCGATCAGGTACATGTTATCCTTCATGGTAAGGTCACCTCAGGAAGATTGTACATCAAAAGAGCAGGTGAGATAGAAATTTAGCGGGAAATCCGCTAAGTATATATTAATACCAAAATTCTTCGTTAAGCTCTTAAGTCTAAGCCCTACTCGTAAGTGAGCTAACCTATCTATCCTATAAAAACAACAGCATCTTTGCGCTGAAATGCTAGGGGCAATTTATTTTGAAGAATTGTTATTCTTTCAAACATTTTATTCCTTTTTTCCTCAGTTAAGTTTTTTACCGCCCAATCTTTGATTTGAATTAGTTCCTCAATAATTGACGGTACATCTTCCTCCTCTACATCAACACCTGATGAAAAAAGGTCTGTCCATTGTAACCCTAGTGCTTCAATCGCAGGTTGCCAACATTCTTTAAAAAACGATTCTGTAGCAATGGGAACAAAGAAACTCTGTTCAAAATCATTTTGTGGTTCATATATTACAGCACTGATTGACATGCACTTATTCACCTCCAAAAGTAGCACTAAATTTGTAGTCTGGAAACTCTTCTTTTAGTTTATTAATGCTTTTGTTAACAGCTTGCCTCAATTTGGGTGTATCACCGTCTAGTCTAAAAACAAACTCTTTAATACCTTTTATTTCTTGAAGTGCCGGTATTTCCTGCGACCCATTCACAGTTGTTCTTGTCGATGTGGCGTTCTCTAGAGCAAAAATCCGATTTCGCGTTTTCGTAAGTATTTGTTTATCCGCGAATTCTTGTGGTGTTTGTGCAGGCAGTCCTGTTTTAGGATTAACTTTATGTAGACCTTGAGCAGACTTATCTTCATAAAAGACCCCTTTTTTCAAGTCAATTTCATCAAATTCACCAAGAGATTCTCCCCTTTTATTAATAATCTCAACCTCTTTTGCACTCTTAACCCCTGAAACATCACCCGTCCCCTTAATCTTACTACCTTTCCTTGCCTCAGCCGCTTCCAAATTCTTTTTAATCTTCGCCACAGCTGGATGAGAAGAAGGCAAGCGAAAGGGACCTTTGCCGCCTGGCATACTCCCGCGAACCATCTGAAATGCCATGAATAGTTGGCTAAACTTTAGGGAAGTTAGCATCATCTGAGCATACTTGTCGGATACAGGCTCGCCTGTGAACGGATCGATTCCCATTTCAAATGCCTTGATCTGCATCGCAAAAATATCTTCCCCTGACGGTTCAGCAGTTACAGCCTGCATTCGATTAATATCCAAATGCCCTTGATCTCTCTCATAAGCTTGGAGAGCAGACTGATCCGTAACTCCATTCTCGTTGACAGGCATCGACATCCACTTTCCAAAAACATTGACTTGTGCCATCCCATAGCCCTTATCATCCGAACCGGCATAATATCTTGCGTTTTCCGTCATCGCTACAGCGCCAACAGTACCAACGGCATTACCCAGACTCACCTTTTGAGCATCAGCATTCTCAAACCGCATGGCGATATCCTTAAGTTCCTTGGAGATGCCCACCATACTTTCCAGCGCCTTCTGCAATACAGGGCGCGACTGCTCAAATTCATAGAAGAATCGCTCCTGCGTTACACCCAGCCACATCTGCTGCAGGAACATAATCTGTCTTGAGAGATCCTCCCGTATATACTCCAATTGATGTCTCGCCTGATCTACTTGATTCGATAAGTCATGTAACTGTTCAGGGGTAACTTTAATGGTATTCATCCATTTTCACCGCTCATCTAATATATGATACAACTATGTTAGCAGAAGTTTAATGGCAATGATATCCGGCTAATCTCCTGATTTCCCTGCATCAATCCACGCTTAGAATGATCCATATCCGTCCTTCAGCCCCCTTCGATCTCTATGCAGGTGTATACATGTTCCTGAGGGTTCCTTTTATTTGACGCCTACAGGATACTGTAGCATCTTTACTGCGACGAGTAACACGCTTTAACAATTCATAGAATTAATAAATAAACTTGACTTGAATTGGTAATTAGAGGTACTATATGTTTATATAAATGGAATATATTTCAATTTGGATAATTATTTTGAATTTTATATTTTCACCAAAAGTATCAGGGCCTACCACAACTAAAATTTCAATTATTATAATTGAGTTTACCATTTTGTCTGCAACACATAATCATTGGCAGGCATTCATTTTACATATACATTCCTACTTCATAGAGTTTTCTAGCCTGTAGAGTTCTATCTCTTTATTTCTGTTTTCAGTAAAGAAAAAGAGGGAAGAACCACTTTCATAAGAGGGGAGGGCAAGGGGCTTTAATCTGCAAGCAGGTCTATTTGTCGTTATCCATTTTTTTGTAAAAAAAAGAATACCCATAACAAGAAAGGTGGAATTTATTACTATGAAAAAGTTGGTTGGTTTAGCTCTTATTCTTGTTCTCGTGCTTTCGTTTAATGTAGCTGCCTATGCAGATGGTGATGTGACTCAAGCCAAACCGTTAACAAAGGAAGAAATTATTAATTCCAAAGAATTTCGTGAAGCTGTTGAGGCTGCTAAGGCTGAATTTAAAGCGCAGAAGGCTAAAGATACGGGTGGTCCAGTTCTGTTTGCACCTGCTCCGAACGTATCTCACATTAATGTATACGGTGTTGTATCTCCTAATGGCGGTCAAGAAATTTACGGCTTCAATAACAACCCGCTCTCCACGACCAATGATCATGGTGGGGCTTGGATTCAGTGTATTACGTTCCAGATCGGTTATGACAGCAGTCACTTCGGCAAACTCGCTGGCAATACAATGACAAACAACTGGTCTGAAGCTATTGATCTAGACGGTGATCGTGTAATAGATGCTTTTGCCCATTCTTGGGTTTATGAATCTCCTAATACAACAGGCGGGCAATTTGTAGGTACGGTCTATTCCATTAACATCCCAACACAGTGGACCGCTTGGATTAATGTTCGTTAACAGGAAAGATGTAATCTGAATATTGGAGGAAATGGCTATCCTGGTTCTATCATGAGGAATACGGGAGGTAAGCCCAAAAGCTCATCAGCTTTGGAAACGAATCGGATCGCCCCAATATGATATGACTCTTCTGCTAACAATTACGTTAGCTTGATCAGGCGCAGGGATATTTATCGCTGCGTCTTTTCTCATTGTGACGTTATCCTAAGAGCAGTAGCCGAGCAAAATTGCCAAGCCAATGCCGAGCATCTTTTTGCCACAACAAGCCTGAACTTGTAGCCCAACAATGTCACGTACGTACTACTCTTGAATCCAAATTTTAGACTAAATGTATCCAATGCCTCTTGTCGTACCTCTGAAATGTATCAAAAATAAACAAGCCAGCCCACGATTGGACCGGCTTGTTCATTCGAATTTCAACACATTAAAACATTAATTTGTTGAGAAAGCAAGGCGTGCATTTTCAACCGCTAATTAGGGAGATACGCTTCCTGAGCCACTATTTTGCTCTACTTTAGTACCCGGTAATTGAATCATTGGCGTATTTGACCCACTCACATATGGAAGGGCTCCATCCCATTTCTTAATGGTTTCATATTCAACGAGTTGACTCGATAAGGATTGTTGAAGCTCTTTATTGGCTTTAGCTTGACCCTCTGCTTCGATCAATAGTTTGTCTGCATTACCTTGCGCTTCCACGCGCTTGCGTTCAGCCTCTTTTTTGGCAATCTCCAGTTCAGTCGTTTTACGTTCCAGTTCTTGAGAAGCTTCGACACGTTTATCGATGGCTTCCTGAGTCTTAGCGTCAGGTTGAGGAACACCTACGGTAACGTTGGATACGATAAAACCTAACTCTTTAACGTCATCAGAGAAACGTTGTTGCACGTCCACGCCTGCATCAGATGACTTTTCACCATACACATCAATGACTGTAAACTTGGAAATACCTTTACGAGCTGCGTCACGGAAACGTGTTTTGAGATATGTATCCTCAATTTCTTGAATGCTAATAGGCCCAAATGTGTTGAAAATAGAAGATACTTTACTTGGTTCTACTTGGTAGTTGTAAGCAAAATCGATGGTGATGTTTTTTCCGTCAGATGTAGCAATTTGAATATCTCTGTATTCCACCGTTTGAATTCGGATCGGATATTTGGTTACTTTATCGAACGCTCCAACCAGTTTCCACCCTTGACTCAGTGTGCTATCTTTTACCCCTCCATTGGGTGAATACACAACCCCAACATAACCATTAGGAATTCGTGTGACGAAGAAAGTCACCAATAATACTCCCACGATAATAACCAATGCAACTGTTATTGCCCCTACTCTAAACGTCTTTGAATTTTTCATCACCATTCTCCTCTTGTTTGAATTTATTGTATTTCTTCAGAATTCTACTACCTATTTTATTGAATAGCGGGATCATTAATGCCCATAGAATAAATGCTAGGATCAAGATTAAAATGATTCCCCCAATAAATGGCATATTCGTCCTCCCCTCTTTGGATGTAACCGAGTACAAATTTATAAATAGCAACTAATTATATCCTTCTTTATATATACTTTGTAAATTCATACTAGGTTTCAATGATATTCAGCGTCGCTTCCTGTAGACCTCTGTAGATACCAACATATTCGGAATAAGCCTGCCTTAGTCTTGCAAAAAAAAAGAGCCATCAAATTATTTGATGGCATTTACCAATGTGTAACTCTATACGAACCAAAATTTATAAACCATTGTACAACAGGCTACTGTCCCTCTGAATATATAAATACATAAGTACTCTCTTCCGACTTCTCTTCTGAAAAAACAAAACCTAACCGATCAAAGCTCTTGATATCCTCCACATCTGTAATTTTCCCCTCAGCCATATATCGTACCATCTCACCTCTGGCCATCTTGGCCCGGGTTGCCTTTTCAACAAGTTTTCCATCGACCATTTGTCCGAACACACAAGTGATCATCCGGGTTTCCTCTTTCAGGAAAGGCGTGATGTTCTTGCTATACTCTTTGGAAGCCAAATTCAGAATACAATTGCTTTCAGATTGAAGCTGATCCGCCAACTTGCTGCCCCAGAATTGATAGAGCGATTTGAAACCTGGACCTTGCAGCTTACCCTGCATCTCCAACCGATACGGGGTAACGCCATCCAGAGGCCGTAAAATGCCATAAAAACCGGATAATATGCGTAAATGCTGCTGAAGATACGCCAGTTCCTCATGTTGAAAAACACCCGGAGCCATATATTGATACTGAATGCCCTCATAGGCATAGATGGCTGGCGTAAGATTAGCTTTTATATTCATATTCTGAATCCGTTCCACGTTCTGTTCAGCGATTGCATCGTTACACTTCCACATCGCTTTGAGTTCGTCATAGGATAACTTTTGAAGCAAACTCAATAGCTGTTTTGATTCGTTTATAAAATGCGGCATCTGCGCGATAGCCATCAAATCGGTGTCGATCTTCATCTTTTTAGCTGGTGATATTATAATTCTCATCGTGCTAATCCATCCTTAATCTACCTTTGTTTTTGTCGTTATTCATTGTACAGGATTGGATGGGTAAATCCAATGGTGTTGCATATCATCCTCTATTATCTTAGTTCGTATGATTGAATTATTCATTCGGATCAGGCGTCAGCTGAATCCATTCATCTGCTCTATAGTAGATATATTCCTGCGGATTGTCCTTGAATCGGACGACAACAGGATACATCGGCATTTTGCTTCGACGAGCAGTGATGCTTATAATCGTATTTCCATCTATTCCTTTTTCGGCGGTTAAATATGTTCTCAAGTCATCCTCCAGCTGCTTCATATCACTCTTATACGAGCCATACCATGTAAAAGAAGCGATGACCACTAGTGCAACGATAACTAATGAGGTCTTTAGCAACTTCATTTTTACTCACCTCACTTAGCCTGTAATTTGTATTATCACTAATATCTATCTCTGCCTGTAACACCATTATTTGGTAACAATTATCTTCTCCGAGTTTCCTTCCCAATCAATCTGAACTATAAATTCATTCTCATCCAAAAATGGGGACATCCCTTCACCTTTTCCTCTGATATATATTATTAAAAGGTACTTCTCTCTTTGAATGAATATTTTCACTCATAAATTTGGTTTTAACTTTTTCAATTAATGAAGGATTATCTCCTAAGTACCTAATTTCATATTCATAACTTGCTACATCGCTATTACTTTGAACTGTACATGAAACACTCCAATTCGCACTCTCCCCTGTATATGAAGCGACTTTGTTTGAACAAGCGGATGCTGTCAATAGAAGAAAAAAAAGAAAAAAAAAACGATACTTTCTTCATAATAAATCCTCCTTTTTAGTCAAGCTATAGTAAATACATCTAAGCGAAATAGAGAATTAACATGAGTTTCAAGAAACCCTGATATTTCGTACTAAAAATGAAGTTCTAACATATTCATCAGTACTGATCTACATGTTTGTAAAATCGTTTAAAAATCGTTCTCAGAGGATATGTCACACTTGTTGTGACAATCTGTCAAAGTGAGCTATAACACTCCGTTCAAGCCACCGAATAATCTCCCTAGAATATTAAAATATATTATGATGAAAGATAATATTAAAGATATTGGTAGTATAATCAAATATTTAAGTCTACTCGTAGGAACAATAAATAATAAAACAATAGTCATGATTAGATATATTCCCATAAGTATTGGAATCAAATAATAATGAGTATGCTCCGGCAAGTATGCTTCGCGTAATTGATACCCTTCGGAAAGTAGAGCTGTGATTGGAGTGCATAAAACTAAACTAGATACCCATCCATTTCCACGTGCATACCACATCACATAAGCACACACCGGAGATACTACTGCACATATCCCCCAAAAAACGATTTCTCTCATGGGAAAGAAATGTAGGAAAAACACGGTGTATACATAATAAACGGTTAGCAGCGACAAAAAAAAGAAGAGTACTTTAGCTGCTGCTAGTTTAGGAGAATAACTAAAAACTGATATGAGTGTGGCAACAAAAATCCAAATACCTAGACGTCCACCGATATCATCAAATATAGGGTTAATCCCCTGAGTATCCACAAGCTTTGCCGCTAAGCCTAAAACTATCCCGATCGTTATCACAATTACGATTGAAAGGACATTTTGTTTTGTAGCTGATTGTTTTTCAACTCTAATTTGATTTAACTTATTATGTATTCCCATTTCGATCCTCCAACTTCCATAATTCCTATATTCTAACACATTCGATCCAACCTATTCGATTTGTTCCTCAGATCCATTTTGTAGATATCTCACTAATTACGGTTCTACGCATCAACTCATATCCGACTCTGGTTCTTAAGGAACAGAAACTTCTTCTTTATCGCCTGGGTACTAAACCTATAGATAAAACAAACCTCGGTAGCACGAACTGCATTCAGCAGCGTACAACCGAGGTTCACCCTTATTATCTCAAATATTAAACTACATCTCTCTACTTATACTCATCTCGTAAAATCATGCTGCCCAATGGTCAGCAACGTCGGCCTGCTCTTACTCCATACCGAAGTGGCAATCTTCGGATTGTAATAATACAGCGCTCCATTCGTCGGGTCAACGCCATTTAATGCTTTGCGTGCTGCCTTATAAGAGGTCGCCGTCGGCTTTGTATTAAACTGTCCATCGTCAACCGCCGTGAACTGCCCTTTCTGGAAAATGACCTTGGAGATCGACGACGGAAATGCATCCGAATGCACCCTGTTTAAGACAACCGCTCCTACAGCGACCTGTCCTTCAAAAGACTCCCCACGCGCTTCACCATGAATCAGCTTCGCCAACTGGCGCAGCGTCTCGCCCTCCGCTTTGGCTTTTTTGTTCAGCCTGTTCAGCGTTGCGGGACCTGCAACTCCATCCGCACTCAGTCCTTGCGCCTGCTGGAACTCGCGGACAGCGCTTTTGGTAATCGAACCATAATAACCGGTCATTCCCGCGTCAAAATACCCCAGGTCACTTAATTGTTCCTGCAATTGCAGCACATGTTCACTGCGAACGCCCTGTTCGAGCTTCTGTGCTCCCGCAGAAGGCGCTGCTACGGTCAACCCGACAGCCATCGCACAAGTTCCGAGAAGCATACCCACTCGTCCTGCTCTTTTGCCTGCCTTTCTCCCTCTCCGATGGGTTACTTTTCGGCTAACGGTGATAGGCTCTATGAAGTCAGCACTCAACTGCACATCAGACCCCTCATTTGTGCTACCGGCTCTAACCCGTACATCCTCACTGCCCGTGTACTCCATATTTTTCGTATACGTCATGTTATTCATAATATTAGTGACCTCCATCTCTTTCGTAGGTTTAATTTTATCCACAACATACACATCATACATTTCGTTTATCTCACTACGTCCATTACTGTTATTATCGCGGTACGCTACATGTATGTCGTTATTTCCATGTACTCGCACCATGTCAATCACGTTGATGTGGCTTCCATTTATGCTGTTCGCACGAGTCGCTTCACCCATCGTATTGTTTTCATTGAATTCACGCATCTGATCCATTTCACGCTTGGTCTGCATCTTTTCGTTACCCTCCATTTTCTGAATCCAGATCCTACTTCTTTCCCCTGAATCCTCACGGCTCTACATCCCGAGTGTCATTATAGGATATAGAAAAAGTGCCGTCTATCGGACCGATGGAGCATGTAAAAATGAGTCTTGGACACAACAAAAAAAGGCATGAGCCCATGGTCGTATCAGGGTCACACCTCTTCTTGTATCAACCTTGTACCGCTTGTCTAGCCCCCGTTTCCGTAGGCAGGCAGACCCGTACAAAAGTTGCGCTTGAATATAATGACAATTACTCGGCGAGTTCTTGTCCCTTCGTTTCCCGGCCCCAGAACAGCACAGCCGCTGCGCCAATGAGGATTGTCACGAAGAAAATGGTGAAAATCAGGCTGATTGCCACTTCACGCTGAACCAACATACCGACCATCAGTGGAGCAAGTACGCCACCGATCCGGCCTACCGATGTGGCAAGACCCACACCTGTCGAACGAACAGAAGTTGGATACAATTCCGGGCTGTAGGCGTACAGACCACCCCAGGCTCCCAGGTTGAAGAACGAGAGGCAGATCCCTGCGGCCAGGATCGTTGCTTCCGTTGTTGCCAGTCCGAACGCAATCGCACTGCACGCAGTCAACGTAAGATAGACAACAAGTACGAACTTGCGACCGTAACGTTCAATGAAGTACGCTGCGGTGAAGTAACCTGGTAACTGTGCGATCGTCATGATCAGCACGTACTGGAAGCTTTTAACCAACGTAAATCCTTTCGCCATTACAACCGAAGGCAGCCATAGGAACATGCCATAATAAGAGAAAATGACGGTAAACCACAAAATCCAGAGCATCAACGTTGTACGGCGATGTGGTGCTGACCAGACGGTAGCCACTTTCTCGCGGAACGTGATTTTACGAAGCTTGGCATGATTCTTATACCGCGGCGGGTCCTGAATGGCACGACGCAGATACAGTGCATAGAACGCCGGAAGTGCACCAATCGCAAACGCAATTCTCCATCCGTACTCCGGGATGACAAAGTTGGCAATGAGCGCGGATACAATCCAGCCCCCTGCCCAGAAACTTTCCAATAATACAACGGCACGTCCACGTTCCGCTGTAGGCATCGACTCCGATACCAGTGTGGATGCCACAGGCAACTCTCCGCCAAGTCCAATACCCGCAACCAGACGTAGTGCACACAATACGGCAAATCCAGTCGCTAATGCAGATAGACCGCTTGCAATCGTGAAGATTAACAAGGTCCACATTAGAATGGCCTTCCGTCCAAAACGGTCCGCAAGTGCACCTGCAAGCAAAGCACCGAGTGCCATACCGATGGAGTTAATACTCGTAAGCACCCCGACTTGTCCGGGACTGAGACTCCATTCCTTGGCGAGTGCAGCCACGATAAAGGAGATCATACCCACTTCCATCGCATCAAACAGCCAGCTCATACCGGCACTGAACAGCAGCTTGCGCTGCTTGGGATTCCGCAATACTTCCAGTTTGCTCATCACTTATAGCTCCCTTGATCTCTATGTAGTCACTCTGACACTAAATCATTATTATGCAGAATGCTCCAGAAATCAATGCAAAATAAGCTTTTCCTTCCGATTTCTACGATACCTCACCCCTTGAGTGAACCCGCTGTCAGACCTGCAACGAAGTAACGCTGGAGTAACAGGAACAGCACAATCATCGGAATAGCAGTGACAAGTACACCCGTGAGCATCATCGGATAGTTGGTTACATACTCCCCACGGAATTGCATCAGTGCGAGTGGTAAAGTCAGCTTGGACTTACTGCTGAGCATGAGCATCGGAATAAGCAAGTCATTCCATACCATGACGAGCAGGAACGTCGCTGTTGCCGCCAGCGAAGGTGCAGCAAGTGGCAGTGCAATCCGGGTATAGAGCCTCCATTCGTTTGCTCCATCCATACTGCCCGCTTCCAGAATCTCCGAATTGAGCATACGCATGAAGCCTGTCAGCATGAACACAGAAACAGGCATCAGCATTGCGGCGGATACGACAATCAGGCCCGTCAGACTGTCCGACCATCCAAGCGTCCGCGTGAGGGAATAGATTGGCAGCATGCTCACCTGGGAAGGAACAATTAGGCCTGCCACGAACAGCGCAAATACGATTTTGCCTACGCTGCCGCCCCAGCGGACAATGGCGTAAGCAATCATACTGCTCAGCAGCAGCTCAATCGCAACCGTTCCCAGCGTTACGACCATACTGTTCCCGAAGTATTGCCACATCGGCTGATTGCGAAACATTCCAATGACGTTATCCCACGTGAACGGGTCAGGCCAGCTGAATGGACTGGTGAAGAAGTTGCTGCTTGTTTTGAACGAAGATACAAATACAAAATATAGCGGCACAAGGATTAGTAGCGCGTACACCAACAGGATCAGTCGATTGAACCATTTTAAAACCATATAAACTCCCTCCCTTCTTTTTTAAGTCTATTAGGTCAACTTCGGTGCCGTTCAGGTTCGCCGTTCGGATGGAACGGAAACGACAAATACTTCTACATCTCATTCAGTCACGGCTCACATACTCACGAACACGCGTCCAATCTTCAATAGCTTACCCGGTCGGCACGAAGTGCCTTGAACTGCAACAGCGTCAAGAGCGCGAGCAGCACCAGGAAGATCATCGAACCGGCAGAAGCCAGACCAAATGAATAGCTGCCAAAGGCGGTATGATAGATATATGTGGTCAAAATTTCAGTTGCGTAGTTCGGGCCTCCGTCCGTCATGGTGAAAATGAGGTCAAAGGCCTTGAACGATTGAATGGTCGTATAGGCCACAACAATCGTTGCCGAAGGTGCCAGCAGCGGCCAGGTCACGGTACGGAATACCTGCCATTTGCTGCCGCCGTCCATACGAGCCGCCTCATATAATTCTGCCGGGATGCCTTGCAGACCCGCGATGAATACGATCATCATCTGTCCGGCATGTGCCCAGACTTGGACCGCAGCGATGGAATAGATGGCGATCTTGGGATCTCCAATCCAGTTACGGGCGATGCTGCTCATGCCCGCTTCATTCAGTCCATAGTTGATCAATCCAATGGATGGATCATACATGAACGCCCAGATCAATCCGACCGATACGGAAGACAGAATCGCAGGCAGGAAATATAATGCCCGAAGCACAATGCGTGTCTTGGTATTGCGTACCAGGAGCAGGGCCAGGACAAGTGAGATAAAGGTTTGTGCTATAACTACCGTTAACATGAACTCCACGTTATTACCAAAGGCTTTGCGGAATACGATGCTGCTGAGACTGTCCTTGTAATTATCCAGCCCTACAAATGCATACGACGGGGATACCCCGTCCCAATCCGTAAAGGAGTAGAACAGCCCCGTCAATGTAGGAAATACGAACAGTGCCACGTACAGCAGCAACCCGGGGATCAAAAACAGGGATAGCTGAATACGATTCTTCATCGTTTATTTCCCGATATGCTGATTAATGATCGCTTGTGCCTGCTGTGCTGCTTCTTCTGGAGAAGTGCCGCTCAGCACAGCCTGAATGGAGTTGGTTACAGCTTTTTGATTATCTCCGTTCAGGATGGTGAACCGTGGCTGGAACACGGTCTTTTTGCTTGCCCATTCTCCGGCTACCTGAAGCTCAGGCGTATCGTACTTCACATCATTCACCGTTACATTCTGTCCCGTCTGGTTGGCGTAGTCACTTGCTACATCGGGATTGCTCAAAAATTCAAGGAACTTCTTCGCTTCTTCCGGATGTTTTGATTTGCTATTCACCGCGAGCATGAATGTAGTGGTATGCACCCCTTCATACTTCGCTTGATCTGCACTTACCGTAATTGGTGCGAGTAGTTTTTGCTCCAGATTCGGGTTTTGCTGTTTGTTCTGAGCGAGTTGATATGATCCACTTGCCAGCATGGCTGCTTTTTCCTGAATGAACAATGCGCCTGCAGCAGGGTCTTTCGTACCCAGTGCATCTTGTTGGAAGTAACCTTTATCGTTCAATTCCTTAATTTGAGTCAACGTTTTCACCCAAAACTCATCTGTGAGTTTAGCTTCGCCCGCTTCTACTTTGGTAAAAATGTCGTCACTTGGTGCGTTGTTCATCACCATTGTATTCATGAATTGCCCTGGGCCAATGTCCGCTCCGGCAAAGGCAATCGGAATGATGCCATTGTCTTTCAGCTTCTGGCAAAGGGCCAAGAAGCCTTCCCAATCGGTTGGTGGCGTCAAGCCGTATTTTTCAAACAGTTTCACATTGTAGATTGGATCGTTATATACAAGTTGATACGGGATCGCATATTGCTTGCCATCATGCTGTCCTGCTTCAATCAGCTTCGGATTGTAAGCCGAAAGGAACGATGACCCGCTCAGGTCCGTGAACAAACCCGCTTTGGTGAAAGCTTCGAATTGTGCACCCGGGAAGGATGCAAATACATCCCCTACCGAACCGTCACTGATTTTGGATTGAACAGTGGACTGATATTGATCGGAGGGAAGCGTCTGCATCTCCACGTTGATGTTCGGGTTTTCTTTTTCAAATGCGTCTATGGTCTTGTTGAGTGCTTCGGAATCCTCTCCGCGCCAGTGCATAAAGCTGATCGTAACCTTGCCTGAACCTGAGGAGCCGTTATCTCCAGAGGGCGCGTTATCCCCACCGCCGCAAGCTGACAACAGGATGGACATCACCAGCATACTGACGAGCGGCAGGATCAATTTTTTATTTTTTTTCATGAAAGACGACCTCCTGAGGATGATTAATATGTTAACTAAAGAATGTTTATACTGAGCGCACTCCGATGACAGAATAACCTTCCGATCGCTGTTATCCCCAGATTTATTTGATTCCCTTTTATAAAAGGAAAAATCCGGGGATAAAGGCGAACGCTTCGCTTCTTCACGTTATTTCTGTCCTCTCCGTTTTCGTATAAAAAGATTAGTTGAACCTATTTAGTTAGTAGTAAATGAATGCTGCTTCTGTCTTGTTTTCCATTTCTCGCGAATGATCGGCATCACGGTCCGTCCGAAGATTTCAGCCTCTTCCAGATGCGGGTAGCCGGATAGAATGAAGGTCGTAACGCCGAGATCTCCATATTCCATCAAGCGCTCTGCGACCTGTTCGGCTGTACCTACAATGAGGATTGCACCGCCGGAACGCACAACGGACAAGCCTGTCCACAGGTTGGGACCTACGACAAACTGCTGCTTCTCGGACAGTTCCCGTAACTCGTTCTGTCTGCGTTGGTTGGTTGCATCCGTCTCGGCAAAAGCGGCTTTGGCTTTCTCGATCGCTTCTGGTGGTACTTTGCTAATAATCTCCCATGCTGCTGCCCATGCTTCTTCTTCGGTATCCCGAATGAGGACCTGAGCACGCATGCCGTAACGGAGCTGACGATCTTGTCCCGTTTCCTCTTTTACCTGCTGACGAATGACCTCAATCTCTTCGATCTGCTCCTGAATCCAGTCATGAGGCTCGCCCCACATGAGGAACGTATCTGCATGCTCAACGGCCACCTTCTTGGCAATCGGTGAACTTCCTCCCAGATAGAATGGTGGATACGGATTTTGTACCGTCTCAGGCATGCCTACCGGCCCTTTGAAATTATAATACTGCCCGTTGAATTCAGGATTGGGATCGTTGGATGCATCAGCTCCTGATTGTGTGCCACTTCCGGCAAACTCCGTCAGATTCAGTCCCGTTGATTGCGTCCATGAACGCTTCATGACTTCCATATACTCACTCGCGCGAACATACCGTTCATCATGCGCATGTGCGAGTGGATCTCCCAGTTCCTCCAGATCCCGAACCGAACTGCCTGTCACTACATTGATCATGGCGCGACCACCAGAGAGCTGATCCAGTGCCGCTCCCATGCGTGCAGCGAGTACGGGTGTAACCAATCCCGGGCGAATGGCAACAAGGGGACGCAATGTCTTCGTGTGACTCATTACTGCCGAGCCAACCACCCATGCGTCCAGACAGGCTCCCCCTGTCGGAATTAGTACGAATTCGAATCCTGCCTTCTCCGCCGTCTGTGCTACATCGATCAGATAATCCAGACTCGGCTCCCGCTCCGGGGCAACTCCCACATACTTACCATCCCCTGCTGTAGGCAAAAACCATCCAAACTTCATATCTTCTTGTTCGCTCACAAAAGTCAATCCCTTCTATGATAAATTGTTCTAAAAATGTTTCACTCAAGCACTTCGGTTACAGAAAACCTTTCGAGCACTCTTGTCCCCAGATTTCTTCTTATTCCCCTTTCATCGGGAAATCCGGTGACAAAGGCGCCCGCTTCGCTTCTTCAGGTCCTTTCTGTCCCCTCCGTTGTCGTGTCATTCTTTAAATTGATTTATTAGGCATATTCAGAATCAAATGCCGATTAATTAACTTGGTTTAATAGGTATGGACATCATATCAATTGATTTGTCTGTGAGCAATGTCATTTCGCGGCAATTTCATTTTGTCATTTTGTGGTCTTTTCTCAGATTTAGGTCTTGCTGATCTTGAATATGTATAAAACCCACCTGTATAATAGGTTATAAGTGAAACTTTTAGGATTTACAAACGATACTTATATACATTAAAGAGGTGTTCCTAATGACCGAGAGCATGAAGGAGGACCACCATGAGTTTTTGGATATTATTTTCTTCACTCCATCTGAATTCGAGAAAGCTGGTGGCGCCTGGCCGATTCGCATTGGCCGTAATATAGTCAAAACCAACTATCATATTGGCCCGCGTACCACACCGTATCATTATTTGCTGTTTGTGCTAGAGGGGGAAGGTACATTCATACAGGATGGACAGCGTCATTCCCTTCGTGCCAGGGATGCCTTCTGTCTGTTTCCCCATGTTACGCATGAGTACTGGACAGACCCGGAGCATACGTTGCAGAAAATATTTATTGCATTTGACGGTGCATATGCACCCGAACTGTTGTCTCGAATCGGACTTACACCCGACTCACCGTATCGGTCAGGTGTATTAACACCGGAGACTGCAAGTGCCATGCGCTCGTTCATGGAGGATGTTCGTAAACCGCAGGATGGAGCGAGCGATCTGGGACGACTCACCCGGTTTCTAAGCCTCTTTGACCGGATAGCGCGTTCCCCTGCAACCAAAGGGTTGCAACCGGATTCAGCCACACCTTGGCTCCAGAAAGGCAAGGAATACATGGATATTCATTTTGCAGGTGGCATCTCCGTGGAAGGTGTGTCCGCTCATGCGGGTGTGGATCGAACCCATTTTGCCAAACAGTTCCGCAAAGCCTATGGTCTGTCCCCCGTACAATACATCCAGCAATTAAAAATGAATCAAGCCAAACGTCTACTCGTGCAGACGCCGCTAAGTTTAACTGAAGTGGCTCATTCCGTGGGTTATCCCGACTTGTTCTCCTTCTCCAAAGCGTTCAAAAAGCAGGTTGGACTGCCACCCAATCGCTATCGGACCACAGAAAACACGAAACAGTAAGGGAGCGACCTTCCGCTCCCCAACCTATAAAATTAAGCCACGTGTACCACGCCTTGTATGCGCTTGTGTACAATGTCCCCTTTACCGAACAACGTGCACAAAAGGACTTCGAAGAAGCTTTCCATAAAATCGAAACAGCCTTGTTAGATGAGAATTACAGTGGATTTTGCAGCACTCTTGTACATCATAGTGCTGCAAAACCCATTGCTTAATCCATCACCAAAAAAGGCAAGCCCCATCTACCTGGGACTTGCCTTCTTTCTATACTATAGTTTGATTCAAGTATCATGCAGGAATCAGGGACTTTTCACTGACGTAACGCTATTCCTTTTTCTCATCCTTACGCGCAAGTGGAATACCATTCTCCTTCGCATACCATGCTTCATAATGATGCACAGCCACACCTGCAAAAGAGGAATGGGAAGAACCGAGATCGAACACCTTGGCCATTTCTTCATTCATGTTGCTAACGGGTTTACGGAAAAAGGTCAGGTGATCCCCTTCGTGTGTATCCGCAAGTTCTGCGCCAATCCAGACTTTTTTGCCGAGATCATCCGCTTCGTCCAGTTCTTCCTTGGACAGATCATACATCTGCTGCCCGCTATCCCGATAAGCCATAATCGCCACTGCATCGAAGTGGGAGATAACCCAGCGACTGAATGTACCCTCACCTTCCGCCGACTGACGGGCATCAAGCCAGAACGGAATGGCAGCGCTCATGTACAATCCCGCGGCCTCTCCCGCTTTCGTCCAAGCCTTCATGTTGTCGCTCCACTCCGCAATGACGCTGCTCTCTTCGTCCTCCCAGCGTTTCAGCTGATACGGCTCCACATCCAGTTGAATACCTTGGAAACGTTCATTTTTGGCAGAAGCTGCATTGTAGGCTCTCACTCGCTCGATAAAAGCAAGTCCTTCATCCCGCTTCTGCTCATAGGCCCAGTCTGCATGGCCGTTAAGTCCATGCACTTCAATCTCAGCCTGCCGGGCAGCCGCAATGAATTTGCGGTATGTTGCATCAGGCACCTCATCCTGGATTTGCAGGAAGATGGTATCCACACCCTGCTCTTTGGAAAAGGCAATAATCTCAGGGGCCTGTTCCGCAATAATGGACGCGTCCCACAGCCAGGTCGCTTTGTGTTCCTCCGCCGAGAACCATTTGAACATCCAGGACAGAAGCAGCAGGCACAACACCACAGCCAGAATGGCCCATTTCGCCATCCCCACCAGCTTGCCCCGTTGCTTCATATATTTCCTCAGACGAGCAACGCTTCACTTGGTTCAAACACAGGATGCTGAACCGAGTGACCAATTTTGTAGATGTGCGGATGTGTGTACGAACGGAATGCATTACGTGTATCCAGAATCGGCACACCCATCTCGGCAATATCAAAGTAAGGCAAATCGCTGTGGTTGGTGATCAACACGATGCAATCGTATTTCTTGAACTGTTCCAGATTGAACGCTTCGCTGTGTACCGTCTCCCCATGCTTGTCCTTGAAGGAATCCGCGTGTGGATCATAGTAGCTTACGTTGGCTCCACTTTCCTTGAACAGTTCATATACTTCCAGTCCTGGTGATTCACGCAGGTCGGCAATATTCGGTTTGTATGACATACCGAGCAGCAGGATATTGGATTTACGTACAGATTTCGCGTATTCGTTCAGAATCGTTGACGTTTTGTTCAACACATAATATGGCATGTTGTCATTGGTCGATTGCGCCAGTTCTATGAATTTGCTATAGAAACGGAAACCTTTGGCTTTCCACGACAGGTACATCGGATCAAGCGGGATGCAGTGTCCACCGATCCCTGGCCCTGGATAAAATGGCATGAAACCAAATGGTTTCGTTGCTGCCGCATCAATTACTTCCCAGATATCGATGCCCATGCGGTCGCACATCATCGCCATTTCATTCACAAAGGCAATGTTTACACTGCGGAATGTGTTCTCCAGCAGTTTGGACATTTCAGCCACTTTTGGCGAAGATACCGGTACTACGGTCTCTACATACTTGCCATACAGTGCGGTTCCAAGTTTCAGGCAAGCTTCGGTTGTGCCCCCGATCACTTTCGGTGTATTGAACGTTGTAAAACGTCCGTTGGACGGGTCTACGCGCTCAGGCGAGAAGCACAGGAAGTAGTCTTTGCCTGCTTCATGTCCAATTTTATCCAACTCATCCTGGATCAGTTCCTCGGTGGTACCTGGATACGTGGTGCTCTCCAACGTAATCAGCATGCCTGGTTTCATATGCAGTTTGATCTGATCTACAACCGTCTCGATGTAAGATGTATCCGGGTCCTGATTCTCACTGAGCGGTGTCGGTACACAGATGCTGAGTGCGTCAATGACGCGCAGCATGCTGTAATCTGTCGTTGGCTGGAAGCGACCGCTTTGCATTACTTTTTTCAACTCATCGGACGAAATATCGTGAATATAGGAATCCCCTTGATAGATACTCTCTACTTTGGACGCATCCAGATCAATTCCGATTACCGTGAAACCTTGATTGACCATTTCCACGGCAAGTGGAAGTCCTACGTAACCGAGCCCGACAACGCCGAGTACAGCTTCTTTATTTTCAATCGCATTCAGTAATGTGTGGAATTGTTGATTCTCCATGATATTCCCTCCGGGTAGTGTATTTGATGGTGCTTCAAATCCATGTAAATAGATGGTTATCTGTCTGTTGCTCTTTTTTATCTTCTAATGCAGGCAGCGTCTGATTCGGGCATCCAGCTCTACGGGCGAGAACGGTTTGGTCATGTAATCATCGACCCCGCTGCGGAAGCATTGACTGATCGTTTGCTCAACACGTTGCTCGGTCAACACGACAATTTTGGGCGGTTGCTCCATCTCCAGATTCTGAATATGATGAATGAACGGCAGACCGTCGATGCCATACAGATTCAGTTCAGTGAGCACCAAGTCCGGTGTGACTTTCTCGATCAAGTCCAGTGCAGCCAGTCCATCTACAGCCTCATAGGTTTCGTATCCCTGCATTTTCAAACGCAACTGCAGGAATTCCCGTACCGTAGGATCGTTGTCCACAATCAAAATGCGTTCCGGCTCGTCCGCTGTATTGTCCAGCGTGTAGATATGAATCTCCGACGAATCTACGAGCTTCGAGGATTCAGCCATATGCTGAATGGTTGCTTTCGAAGGGCGCTCACCCTCTGCAAAACTGGCCAGTGTGATCTGTGGATCGGCACCAGGTACGGTCTCTTGAAGCTCATGCTTGATCCGAAGTCCTTTATAATGAACCTCATCCAGTGACAACCCCGGCAGCAGGACGGCAATCGCCTGTGTCGCCCCATCCTTCCACACCTGGAAGGCAGACTCGCTCGTCTGTTCCAGATGTGTCCTGACCTGCTGCTCAGGTTGAGCGTGTCCTGCACAATGGATGAACATTAAGCCGCATGTTTCGGCACCCGTTTCCTTTAATCCCTGTTCTACACTTCGGTACACATTAACGGCAGCCTCACGCTGCAATGTCGCCGTATTTGGCATGTTCTTTTCCACCCTTCTCCTCGATTATCTATACATGTTCAAAATGTTATTTACACTGACACTCCAATGACAGAACAACCTTTTGATCGCTGTTATCCCAGATTTTTCGATTCCTTTTAACAAGGGGAAATCCGGGGATTACATATGCTTTCGATGCAGCTTTCTTTCAAAAAGCTTTTAGGCGCACGCTTCGCTTCATCAGGTTATTTCTGTCCTCTCCGTTATCGTGTAAATATTTAGTTGAACATCTATATTGCTGTTACTGTATTACCATGATCTCTGTACTTAAGCGGCTTCGCTTGTTTTCTTCTCATCCTCGGACCAGCTTTGACGTGTCATGGTCCCCCATGAGTTGTTGTTTTGCAGGAACTGCACATGTCCCTGCAATCTCCACAGTACGCCCAGCTGATGGTAACCCACGAATTTCAGCGCGGAGTAGACCAGCATTTTGACCAGATCGGAGAGTTTGTTGTAACGCTTGAAAGCAATCTCCTCCAGGACAAGTGCGCCTACACTCAGCAGATAACCACTCACGAAGTTCAATAGTCCGAACAGAAGCAGGATTGGCCACTGGGTCATATCCAGAAGGACATATCCAGCGAGAGCTAGCAGTCCGGTAATTCGGAAATACGGGTTGAGTGCTTCAAAAATGACGTTATACGGCATCGTTACCATACCCATCACTTTGTATTTGGGATTGAACAGCATGCCTCGATTCTCCAGCATGTTCTTCAGGTTCCCACGGCCCCAGCGCTTGCGCTGACTGGACAAGATCCGGTAGGAATCGGGGGCTTGTGTCCAGCAAACAGCCTCAGGACAGAAGGCAACCCGGTACTTCAATTTATTTTCCAGCATATAACGGTGCAGCTTGATAATGATGTTCATGTCTTCCCCGGGATAACCATCCCGATACCCACCTACGGCAATTACAGCATCCTTACGGAACATGCCGAAAGCACCGGAGACAATGATCAGACCGTTCATATGACTCCAACCAATCCGTCCGCCCAGGAAGGCTTTGAGATATTCAATCGACTGGAACATGGGCCAGATTTTGCGCGGCAGCGATACATCTTGCACTGCCCCGTTTTCGATTTTGCAGCCATTGGCGATCCGTACATCTCCCCCGATGGCTACTGTCTCTTCCGGATTCTCCATATACATGCGTGCCATGCGGATCAGAGCATCCTTCTCCAGCAATGAATCGGCGTCAATGGAAGAGATCAGCGGATAATGAGACAAGTTGATTCCTGCATTGAGGGAATCTGCCTTCCCGCCATTTTCCTTGTCAATGACATACAGATCAGGGAACTCCGGATTATGGTAAATCCCGCGAATTTTCTGACAGGCGATCTTGCCCCGAATCTTCGTATTGGGTACCGGCTTCAGGCGGTATTCATCCAGCAAAATCTTCAGTGTGGAGTCACTGGAACCGTCATTAACGACGATTACTTCATAAGTTGGATAATTCAGCGTCATCAGACAGTTCACATTTTCAATAATCGTCAGTTCCTCGTTGTATGCCGGTACCAGCAGAGAAACCGAAGGCACCAGTTCCGATCCTGACAAGGTATTATATTTGGAATAATGCGACCGGCGGAAGATCGTCCAGATGTTACGGAACGATAAGGCCAGGATGGAAAAATAGAGCGTATTGACGAAAACAACATAGTAGATTGCGACCATGCCGTAGATTAATAATAGATCCCTAAGCAGTGTAATCCCCTCCTACCGTAGCGACACCTGTGCGTTTCTTGCTGGTTCTGTTCTCCCGTACAGGCCCAAAATAACGATCGTACAGCAGTCTTTTTTTGTTATGAGCAATCATCTGCTCTACAGCTCTGTCATCGGTTCTCGTGTGCTGCATGGTACTCTCGATCTGCTGCATCGCAATCTCGCGTTCAGCACCTGTTCCTTGTACCGCAGCCTGACACAGCGCTTCAAATCCCGGTTCGCCAAGCTTACTCAGACTCTCCGCACTGTTATAACGAACTCTCCAGTCTTCATCCCGCAGCGCTTTGCGCAGCAGTGGAATACTACCCGATGCATGCTTCGAACCGAGTGCTTGCACCACTTCGGCACGAACTTCCGGGTCAGTGTCCTGAATCAGCTTCAGAATCGTCTCATCCCGCAGTGCCGGACTTGCGCTAAGATACAGCTTCACCGCCTCGGCACGTACATCCTGATGTTCGGCTCCTACAAGTCTGTCCAGTGCAGGCATGACTTCAGGCACAGCCTGTCCCCACATCGCAACGAGTCCGACTTTGACAAAATCCGGATTCCGATCTTCCAGCAATTCGATTAGAATTCTGCTGGTATCCAGACTGGTTTCAAGCAGAATATCTGCTGCAAGATGGTGAATGGACTTGCCTTTGTTCAACAGCAACGCCAGCATGTCTTTTAGTTCCCCTTGCCGGGTTGTACATCTTGCGATGGAGCGACCAATCATAATGGCCATCGGCCCCGGCTTCTCATCCTTCAGCAATTCCATCAAGCCGGGAACAGCTTCTGGACAACGCATGCCACCCAAGCGATAAGCCGCATCAATCTGGCGACCGTAACGCAGACGGCCTAATTCCTTCAGATCATGCTCTACAAATCCTGCTTCACGGCATAGTGCAATTAATTTGTCGCGATATTCACCCTTGAACTGGTCGATCCATTCAATCAGCCTGTCCTGAATAACTCTGCGTTCCAGCGGAGCCAGCTTGCCTGGTGGCAATCTCAGCGGGCTATTCTCGGTTAAGGCCGTTTGCAGATAAGTGAAGTAGTCGCGCTGTTTTAATTCATAGAACGCCGTCTTGCGTCGTTTGCCGTTGTGGGACATTTTCATGGCAAACAATACGATGACGCCTACAACAACAAGTGCGATACAGATGTACAAAAACAGATAGGCCAAAGCCAAACTTGGAAACATGTGAAAAGGTCCTCCTTTATACTCATTTATTCGATCTGAAAACTAGGAATTTTCTCGTAGCTCTTCTTCATTTTTTCGTAGCTAAGCTTCAGCCGTTCACTATACTGCACCTGCTCCCAAGGCTGCCAGCTATATACCGGCAAAGTCTTCAGATCCAGGGTTGTCTGTTCACCCCCAGGCCAAGATACTTTCTTCGTGGCGCGGTCCGTTAACCATGGAATGAGGGTGACACCTTCCACAGCAACTGTGGAGAACTCACGTTCATTCTTGAGCGGTCCATAGTCAATCGCTTGCAGTGAACTCGGATCACCGAATCCAAGTAACATCCAGGGAATTCGCATCTCCACCTGATTGCCGTTATACTGCCATGCCGTTAACGAATCCGTGTCGGACTGACCGGGAGCTGTCGTTCCCCGTTTCAAAGTTCCGACCTTTTCATTCATGAATGGATGAGCAGATCGGGTATCCGGCGGTGTCATCCTCAGGCTGACTGCCAGATTCCATGGGTGGAACGGATCTGCGGTGTCTGACTGTTGATCTGGCAGCATGTCGTATCCTTCCTTGCCGTACAGGCGCTGATTGAAGTCATAATCCTTGGCAATCTCCACCTGAGATTCTTCATCCTGCCCCAGTGTAATCACCGTCTCAAGACCATCACTGAGCGTTCGGCCCGGGAGTAACTTATCAGGCTGACTGCCTCCAGCAAGTGTATCAGTCCCGATTCGCAGCACCGTCTGTTTCGGGTCAAAAGGTTGATCCAAGGTCAGCCCAATATACAGATAAGCTTCATCATGGGTCATCTTCATTTCTTGGATGCCGTCCACTTGGCCCTGCCAGGTCGTAACTTCTTCATCCTTCAGATCATCCCAGTCATCCAGTGATCCGTCGATGGTCAACTGTTCCTGTTTCCCCGGGTCCATGGCAAGCAGACCAAACATCTTCTCGTTTGTCAGCACGTTCAGCCAATATGCACGTCGATCAGCAGGAATTTCCAGTGGCATCGTGTTCCATGTTTTTTTGAACCATTCATCCTGCCACATGAACACAATGGCTCCCGAATATCCCTCATCATAGATATCCTGCGTCAGTGACGCGTCAATATCTCCCTGCTCTACTTCGTTATGTCCACCCTGATTCCGGCCTCCCATACCCAGATGGGAAATACCAAGAGAAGATGGTACGCCATACTCTGTAACCATTACAGGAATATCGGAAAACTCGGCTTTGAGTTTGCGCAGATAACTTTTGTACGTGTTGTACTCGCCATTCTCATCCTTGATGGTTTGGAGCGTTTTATCAATATGGAACAGATCCGGGTAATACGGGTACACATGGTAGGCTGCAAAATAACCTCCCTGCCACCCCTCAGGCTGAATATGCCGGGCATCCACACTGACGAGATCCTCTTCATACAGCGGCTCGCCGGGATGATCCAGCACATCGGTCGTTACCCAGTTGGTGAAGGTCATCGGATGCTCCCATCCATACTGCTTCTCCAGTACCGCCGTATGATCCAGCAGCTCTGCGAGCCAGTTCTCAAACGGTGATGCTTCTGGCGTAGCCGAGAAATGAACTCCCTTGTACTGCGGCACGTCCGCATGTTTCTCGTTTGTATTGTCTACCATCGCCGGGTCCCATTCCGTACCCACATGCCAGGCCATCAGATATTTTCCTGCATTTGTCTTGTATTTGCCGCTGGACTCTCCCTGCTTGGCCGGAATGTCCGCATCGCCATAGACAGCAGATACGGCCTTTTCAATCTCCTGCTTGAACGTCTGCTCAATATGGGCGGCGTAGGCATCCTGTTTCTCAATCAACTCTTCCTCAGGTGACCATATGCCCTGTATAAAATATAACGGTTGCTCCCGTCCACGGTTATATTCGACCAATGCGGTGTAGAAAATCGGTTCGTGAACCGTGTATACCCGAATAACATTGGCTCCCAGATCCTCGATCTGTTGGAACCACCGCAAATAATCCTCTTTGGTCAGCGGAAATTCTCCCGGGTAATGCCCCGGTGATGTTGCGCCCAGATTGACACCTTTGACGAACATCTCCCTCCACGTTCCATCCGGCCCGTATTCCATGAACCGGTCTCCATCGGTCTTGAATTTCATTTCCGTGCCGTTCTCCGCTGTGTACGTAACAAGCTTGGGTTGCATATAGTGCCATCCGGCAAATATCCCGCCGGTAACCACCACTGCGCCTGTCAACACCGTTAATAACCAGCGTCTTCGTCTTTGTCTGCTCATGTCGTTAGATTGCTCACCTCTCTAATATCATCCTGCTTCAACATCGAATGGTCCAACATGAAGTGCACGAATCATTCCGCTTCGGATGTCCGCTTGGTAGAGATGTCAGCGGTGTAGTTCTCACTATAGCGCTAAGACTCTGCATTTGTAACTAGGCTGATGGAAGCAAACATGAAATGGAACATTCTGCCCATGATTCGTAAAAAGCGCCATCAACGGGTACCCGAAAGCCTTCAGGGTACATCTGATTCCTGAACACTAATATCTGCTTGAATCGCATGGTTTGGATACCGTGCTGATCTTGCAATTCTGGAACCTTTATTGTTATGTGCAACGCGGGTACAGGCAACGTTTGCCGTTAGAACGCATACCCCATTAAACGCGAGTTATATTTTAAAGTTGCGGACGTTTTTACAGTATTAACCATAAAGATTACAAAATTGATACTATAGTCTGATAACGCATCAGCGATATTCCGCGTCACATCAAGGTTTTCTGAAAAGTGCAGAAAACCAAAAAAGGACATCAGTCCCCCTCTATAGGACTGTACCCATTTATAACCCTTTTACAAAAAGCGAAATGAACGCCCGGTCATCACCCTCAAGTCACGGATCTCTCACATTAAATGTAAAAAAGTGCATCTTATTTCCTAATTTCTGACTCTAATATGGTCTTAGGGCAATTGTGTCCAATTTGCAAAATAATTCCGGTTGCCGCATTTTAAATTGTCAGATATGCTTATAAAACAAGAACACTTGTTCCAAACTGTGAATTAAATGTTAAATAACGATATTCAAATGAAGATAATCCATGGTGAACAGAGTACCGCATCACGAATAAGGAGAGAAGTCTTATGTCCCGCCAAGACAGACGTGTCATCATGCTGGCTGACTGCCAGTCATTCTACGCCAGTGTGGAGAAGTCTGCACATCCCGAATACAAGGACCTCCCCCTCGTAGTCGCGGGAGACCCGGCCCGTCGCTCGGGTATTATTCTCGCAGCCTGTCCACTCGCCAAGTCCTATGGAATTACGACAGCAGAACGACTAGGCGAAGCACTCGCCAAATGTCCGGATGTCGTGGTTGTCCGCCCTCGGATGGCTGAGTACATTCGGGTGTCCCTTCATATTACACGCATCCTTCAGTCTTACACCGATCTGGTAGAGCCCTATAGTATTGATGAACAGTTTCTCGATGTAACCGGAAGTCTGGAACTGTTCGGCAGCCCCGAGACGATTGCTCGCAGCATACAATCCAGGGTGATGGAGGAGACGGGTGTATACATTCGGATCGGCATCAGTGATACCAAGGTCGTTAGCAAGATGGCCTGTGACTTGTATGCCAAAAAAGTCCCAGGAGGCATCTGCACGCTGCCCCGCAAAGACCTGCCAACAACCATCTGGAAGAAGCCTATACGAGACATGTTCATGGTCGGTTCCCGCATGGCGCAGCATCTCTACAAGATGGGGGTCCATACGATCGGTGATCTGGCCCAGACCCCACTGTCCCGACTCAGAGAACGTTGGGGTGTGAATGGCGAGGTACTATGGCGTATCGCTCGCGGTATGGATGATTCCCCGGTCAAACCCGGGACATATGCTAATCAGCAGCAGGGAATTGGACATCAGATGACGCTGCCCCGGGACTATGACTCGTGGGAAGATATCAAAGTGGTCCTGCTTGAACTGGCCGAACTCGTCAGTCGACGTTCCCGGGACAAATCACTTATGGGCCATGTGGTCTCAGTTGCATGTCGCGGACAGGATTATGATCGACCAACCGGATTCTCCCGTCAGATGAAGGTCAATGAACCCACCAACATTACGGACGAAGTATACGATGCGGCAGCAGCGCTGTTCCTGCGCCATTGGGACGGACTACCCATCCGCCGCATCAGCGTGTCACTGACCGGACTTGTACCCGATTCTGAAGTTCAGCTGTCCTGGTTCGATGACCGTGAACGCAAAAGAGAACTGGAACGTGCGACAGATGATATCAAGCGCAGGTACGGAGATACTGCCATTATGCGGGCATCCTCCCTCTGCTCGTCCGCGCAAGCCCATGAACGTTCTCATAAAATTGGAGGTCATTATAAATGAGTAAAAAACTGCAGCAAAACGGTATCTTCGAATCCTCACGCATGATGCTCCCCGAACACCGGGAAGCCTACATTCTTCATCAGGAACAACTTGCTCCTCGTACCCGCCCATCTCTGGATGCCCAGGCCGCGGAAGAAATGTCCCGTCTGCTCAGCAACTCGATGATGCTTGGAGATAGAGTCACCATTACGTTGTTTCACGAACATGACGATATCCGTTACACGGGACAGGTGCTTCGGCTGGACCGTCCTGCCCGTACCCTCAGACTACGGATGGAAGATGGGTCCCGGGATATTCAGATGAACCTCATTACAGATGTGGCCCTAGCCGATGACTGAGGGCGTTTATACCTACCCCAGTGTTGTGGATTCTCCATGATAGGTGCACCTTAGTCGTTACATTCAGGACTGTCTTCCTACACATCCTGATGAATACCAAAAGCAGCCGACGAAACATACCCAGGCCATTCACTTCGTTCAAAAGAAGTAAAATATCGGATACGTGATTCATCGGCTACATATAAGGGTATGGCTTTTTTTTAGAAAACTTTTAGAAAAAGCTCCAGTCGAATTCCTTGGACAGACGCTCAAGCAGATGCACGCCTGCAAGGCTGTTACCTTTGCGATTCAGAGCGGGTCCAATCACTCCAATACCGAACTGTCCCGGTACCAGAGTCAATATCCCACCGGAAACCCCACTTTTGGCGGGCAAACCGACTTCAATGGCGAATTCACCTGACGCATTATACATCCCACAGGTCGTCATGAAGGTTTTCGCAATCTGTACATACCGACGAGGGATGAGTTCTTCACCCGTAATCGGATCGGTTCCATCATAAGCCAAAACCAGTGCCATGCGTGCCAAGTCCGCACAGGTCACTTCAATGGAACAATGACGGAAATACACGGCAAGTACATCTTCCACGTCATCCTTGATCACACCATTATGCTTCAAGAAATATGCCAGTGAACGATTCAGGTGCCCACTCTCCGACTCGGACTTGAATACATCCTCGTTATAACCCAACTGATCATTATGCGCGAGCCTACGGAAGAACTCCAGGATGCGCCGTGATTTCTCCTCTTTGCAATCTCCTCCAATGAGGGAGGACACCGTAATCGCGCCGGCATTGATCAACGGATTGAACGGAATTCCGGGTTCAACCAGCTCGAGCTTGATCATCGAGTCGTAATCATCGCCTGTAGGTTCTTTTCCTACATTAAAGAAGACTGCTTCTTCTCCATGATCCATTAAGGCCAGAATTAAGGTGAAGACTTTGGAGATACTTTGCATCGTAAATGGCACACCGCAATCCCCTGCCGACACATGATTGCCTTCGGCGTCCATGATATGTATACCCAGCTCATCCTGAGAAGCTTTGACAAGCTCCGGGATATAAGAAGCGACTTTACCTTGCCCTGTGTGCAACCGACTGGTCTCCAGCCACTCCGGCAGTAAATCATTCAGACGCTCCATGGTTGTATTGCTCATATGTCATCTCCTCCACATCTCTATATGTACCTCTTGCATGAAATGTGCATGGTGAGCGCCCATATCATTAATGAGCAATGCGCTCCATCCATCCCATGCAAGAAGCCTCATATGTCTGATTACCCGCAGAACAGTTACTTTACCGCTTCATTTGAAGATCTAACTCCAAAATCTCACCAGGAAGACCATCATAATCCCCTGTCCAGGTGGATACAAAGTTCTGTCTGGTTAAAATCTGGCGGGAAGCGACGTTAGACGGATCGATAACAGCATAGAGCGATCCAATCCCTGCGGCTTGTGCCTGGATAATCAACCGTGACGCAATGGATGTCCCTTGGCCCTTGCCCCAATGTTCGGGCAGAATCATATAACCTATTTCAGCCCGATTCGGGTCTTTCTGATCTGGAATCAGTTTGGCATAGGCTACTCCCGCTCCTTCTTCACTGAATACTCGGTAATGTCCACATGTGGAACGTTCATTAAACTCCAGCATGGATTCGAATTGCGTTCTCGCCTCTTGCTCCGGTATTGCCCGTTCTGTAATCTGTTTCATCACTTCCGTATTGGAAACCAATGCGTAATAATCGTCAAAATCAGGTTGTGTGTATTTAATGAATTTCATGATATGCCTCCTCTGGGGTACATAACTTGGTCTTGGTGTTGTTGAATTCACCTAGAGTATAACAGAAGCGAATGATGGAATGCACACAAGGCACCCCACTTGCAGGCAGCCGGATGGTCCAAAAGGCCAACAGTCTGACCAGCAATTTGGCAACAATAGATACCAAAAAGCGGCCTCATCTGGAGACCGCTTTGTTTACTTTGTTTTTAATTTGCTTTTTAAGATGAAGAAATATTCTCTGTTCGGTGCTTCCAAAGCGTGCTATTAGCTTGCCCGTGATGAAGGCTTAAGGTTCATCTGTTTTTCACGTTGACGTTCACGACGACCTTGACCTGGAGGGGTAATGATCAGTGCGAGCAACAGGGAGACTGCACAGAGTACGGCAATCACGATGAAGGTTAGATGGAACCCGCCCAGCAGGGCGCTGATGAATGATCCTGCCAAAGCACCAAATCCAAAGCCCTGATAAATCACTCCATAGTTTTTGCTCTGATTTTTCAGTCCGAAGTAATCAGCCACAATCGCCGGGAATACCGTAATGTTACCGCCGAAGCAGAATGCAACGGCCGCCACACAGGCGAAGAAGATCCCGAAGGTCAATGGAACCAGACTAAGTGTCATGACAGCTACAGCTGTCACCAGCAGCGCACCAGCGATGACTTTCATTCGTCCCACTTTGTCCGACAGCGCACCGAGAATAATACGTCCTGCCGTGTTAAAGATCGCAACCATGGCCACTGCGTTGGCAGCTGTAGCTACATCTAGACCTGCAAGCTGTACACCGATATCTTTGACAATACCGATTAGATACAGACCGCTCATACACGCTGTGAAGAAAATAACGAACAACATGTACGCTTCTTTTGTACGCAGCATCTCTTTCACCGTGTAGTCCTGACGCGCCACCACTTGTTTCGGGCCATTCTTGCTTGCCGGAGCCTGTTCACGAACAACCGCTTCACGGATCAGGAATGATCCGGCAACCACCAGAACCAGAACAATAATGCCCCAGTACATAAATGCCTGAGCAGGACCAACGGCCCCGATCAATGCCGAGTTCACATATTTGAACAATAAACTACCGGTACCAAAAGCTCCGACTGAGATCCCTGAGATCAGACCTTTACGTTCCGGGAACCACTTGATCAGATTGGATAGCGACGTAATGTACGCTGTACCATCTGCAAAACCAACGACAAATCCAGCCAAAATGTACAGCAGAGTTAATGAAGAGACTTGGGAACTTAGAATAAGACCCAGCCCAAGCACAACCCCGGCCACACGAATCAGGCGCTGAAGACCCCAACGTTCCTGCAACCGCCCTGCAAACAATGTGGCAAATGCCAAAGCAAAACTGGTAATTGAAAAAGTTATCGCGACCGAGCTGACGTCCCATCCGAAACGATCAGACAGCGGTTGATTGAATAAACTCCACGTATAGATGGTTCCAAGACCCATTTGTACAATGATAGTCCCCAAAACAATAAGCCAGCGGTTCATTTTTGTAGGTGTAATTGTTGATGTAGGTGCTGATGAAGCGGATGAAATAGCTGCTTTCATCGTGATCTCCCCTTTGCCGATGTCATATACATGAATGCGTTCACAAGGTAATCATACATGAAAGGGGATTCATTACACCGTTTTGAGCATGAGTTGCATCAGATGCGGAATGAAATGCTTCTAGATGCGCATGAGTTGCCTGAACTCTTTGACCTTCCCGCGACTCACGGGCACTTCAGCTTCCAGATCGCGCAGGCGAAGCAGGTACGTATTGTTGAACCAAGGTACGATTTCACGGATTTGCGACAGATTTACAACGTACGAACGGTGGCAGCGAAAGAACGTATCCTGTGGCAGACGGCTATGAAAATCCGATATGCTCACTGGCATGGTGAACTCCCCATTTTTGGTATATACCTTCGTCACTTTCTCTTGCGCTTCCGCATAGTAGATATCTGCCGTATCCGTAACAATAATATTGTCATTCCGCAGCAGATTAATTCTTCTGTTGGTATGGGAATTCGTATCTCGTACCAGTTCACCGTGCGCAGCAGATCCGTCCTCCATAGGGGCTGGTTCATCCTCAACATATTGCTCCACTGGCGCATGATCACGTTTGAATGCTATCTCCAGCTTATGGAGCATCGCAGCGATTCTCTTCTCGTCATAAGGCTTCAAAATATAATCAAATGCCTCCAACTCAAAGGCTTCTGCTGCATGTTCCTTGTATGCCGTAGTAAAAACAATATAGGGTTTTGTTGCAAATTTCCCAATATGATGGGCCAGCATCATGCCGTCCAGCGAGGGAATATTGATATCGAGGAAAATGACATCCACTTCTTGTTCCTGCAAAAATTTCAGTACATCCAGCCCGTCTTCAAGGCGATCCACCACCTCAATCTGGCTATGTTCCTGGATTAAGTAATTCAATTCCTCGCTTGCCAGAATCTCGTCTTCCACAATAAGAGCTCTCATCGATCCATCATCACCTTGTTACGACATCTCCTTTGGGCACATCAAATAAAATATCGGTTCCTTGTTCCAGCCTGGTAATGGTTACACCTTGTCCGTAAATAAGCTTGACCCGGCGATGCACATTATACAGCCCGATCTGGTTACCAGGCATACGGTCATGGTAGACCCGTTCAATAATATCTGCACTGATCCCTGCCCCTGTATCGCTGACACTAATGCGAACAAACTCCGGATAATCCTGTACCCGAATTCGAACAGTACCCGGTCCTTTCACCTTGAGAATGCCATGAATAATGGCATTTTCGACGAGCGGCTGGATGACAAGACTCGGAATATGCACCGCGACCTCATCAATCTCATAGATTACATTCAGTCGGCTGCCAAAGCGGGCTTTCTCAATCTCTACATAATTACGGACCTGCTCCAGTTCCTTATGAATATCAATTAACTCATCCGACAGTTCCAGATTGTACCGCATGTATCCGGATAGATTCACAATCAGCTCCCGCGCACGATCCGGTTTGGTTCGAATGGACGAAGCAATCGCATTTAGCGCATTAAACAGAAAATGAGGGTGAATGGTTGTCTGTAATGCACGCAGCTCCGCTTTGTTGGCAGCAGCCTTGATCTCCTCTACCCGCGATACCTCCATCTGGGTCGAGATGATCTGCGACAGACCTACAGCCATCGTTTGCAAAGGATACGTAATTTTATAGGCTTTGCGATAATAGATTTTGAGCGCACCTGTAATTTCTCCTCGTTCTTTAAGCGGAATGATTAACAGCGAGTGGATATCCGGTGTTTTCTCATCAATGACATCATTACTGATTGTAATCTCCCCGCTGGAGATCGTCTTCTTGGTCATCTCACTTATAATTTCATTACCAATATGATATCGTTCCTCACCAAATCCTACATATGCCAGTACATTCCGGGTATCCGTAATCGCAACGGCATCTGCCTGAATATCCTCCTGAATAATACGGCAGATTTTGCGCAGAGAATCCTCGTCAATGGAACGGAAGTACGGCAAGGTTTTGTTAGCAATCTCTAGGGCGAGCTTCGCCTGACGAGCTGCAATCATTTCCTTTTCCCCTTCAACACTCTGCACCAGGAGCACAATCAGCCCTATGTTGACTTCACCCAGAATCATAGGCAGCGCAATCTTCGAAACAATATCTGCACCCAATGGATCGGGATAGGAAAATAGCAGGATCAGTAACATCGTGAGCGCTTCACAGATCATACCTGCTCCAATACCGATGATCCATCGCTTAGGCTTGGGCGTGTACTTATGTATATATCCGGATACCAGACCCGCCAGGATACTCGTGATTAGACAAGGTATAGCTGTGACACCATCCATATCGATCAAATACCGATGTACACCTGACACAATCCCCGTAATAATACCCACAGGCGCCCCGAACAAAATACCACCCGATAGCACCGCTATAATGCGGACATTCACCAGTGAACCTTCCACATTAATGCCCGTATACGTTCCGAAGATGGCAAAAGCACAGAATAACAAGGTAACCGCAATAGACTCCTGCCACCTTAATTTCCCCTTTTGCAGAATCTGCCTAAACCTCGGCACCCTCGACAGAAAGAATAAAAATATAATCAACAGCGCCGCCCGTTCAAATAAACCAAGCAGCATCGTAAACATCTCCAATCGTACTTCCTCCACATCTGTCTGAAAATAAAAGACATGTCTCATTGTAATGCCAATCCGCCACAACATCTATAAATTAACTCTGATTCACACAACTAACTTGTATGCAACAGTTTACCGCTCCCCCTGGAGGAAAGCAAAGTACATCCTGTGACAATCAAAAAAGGGAATATGTGAAGATCAACCATCACCTCATATTTCCATAAAATCAACAAATACAGAAATTCCTATGATATAATTAATGACTTGTCATGTTATTCCAATTGGTCAAAAATTAATTACAGAAAGGTGTTCAAGCATGCTTGCCATTATACTCCTAGGTTCACTTCTGCTTTTTAGTCTAATATGGCTTATCCTATATGGCGTCTCCAGACGATCGAACGATCCTGATCGCTCAACAAGACTTGTCCTGCAAATGATTTTATTTATTTCAATCCTGGTCTTACTTGTGCAAGACTACATCCTGAAAGAATTGCCTTCCAATAGCATTATCATTGTAGTTCTAATCATAACTTTAATCATCTCCAGCTCTTTTCCTCATCAAAGTAAGAGTGCAGCAGATAAAATTACATAATCATTCCATTTAATGCCCAACTAAAACCTCCATCATCCCAACTGCTCTCCACCACAAAAAAAGGGTGTTCCAGCATGTCATACATGACTAGTGGAACACCCCTTCCTAAACTACCAAACAATCATTCATGTAATTTGGTTTTTCTAAAGTACTTTCGTTTACACAACAACGGAGAGGACAGAAATAACCTAAAGAAGCGAAGTGTGCGCCTTTATCCCCGGATTTTACCCTTGGAAAGGGTCAATCAGAAAATCTGGGGATAACAGCGCTCGGAAGGTTATTCTGTCATCGTAGTGCCCCCGTGTAAACAACTCTCTTTAGTTAAACCAACATTACATCGAATCCCTACCTAAACATCCCCCACAGCTTAATCAAATGAAACGTATTGTTCGGATCAATCTTCTGCGCGAGTACAAACGCAACAAACTGCTCCTCCTGTGCCGCAGAAAAATTCTCATTCATAATGACTGCGGAAGACTTGACCAGCCTTCTGACCTTGGCCTTATCTTGCAGATCAGACTTGGTCACCCCATCAATCAACTTTTTGATACGCTCTTTAACTGCGGGGTTTTTCATCTTTAGTTTGATCCGCTCCACCAGTTGCGGACTAATTCCATATTGTTGGTAACCCAAAACGTATAGCACCTCCCAAAAAATGAACTCACTTCTTATTCATATGTCGGGAGGGCTTGTACACTTGTCTTTTTTTACAAAGGTAATATGAAAAACCAGCTATCAAAGCAAGCTTTAGTCAATCAGATCACCCTTAAATACTTGCTGTTGCTGTAGGAAATCACGCAAAGGTGCATAATCCACAGACGTCCAGAAATTTACTTCCGCAATCAACTGGGATACATCATCTCGGGCTTGTTCCAGCACAGCAAAATCGGCAACCATATCAGCAAGACGGAACTCGGGCAATCCGCTCTGTTTGGTACCAAAGAAATCACCCGGACCCCGGAGATCGAGGTCCCGACGAGATACCTCGAATCCATCCTCCGTTTCCGTCATGACCTTCATACGTTCCTGTCCGACCTCTGTCTTGGGATCAGCAATGAGTACACAATAGGATGCATGGGCCCCACGACCAACCCGACCACGAAGCTGATGCAGCTGGGACAGACCGAAACGGTCCGCATCCATAATGACCATTAACGTGGCATTCGGCACATCGACCCCGACCTCCACAACGGTGGTGGAGACCAGCAGCTGAATATCATTGCTATAGAAGTCACGCATCATCTCTTCTTTCTCCGCAGCCGTCATCCGTCCATGCAGCAGACCTACACGATATTTCGGAAAGTTCTGCTGCATCTGCACATGCAGATCAATCGCGTTCTGCACATCCAGCTTCTCCGACTCTTCAATGAGCGGACAGATCAGATAGGCTTGACGCCCTTGATCCACTTCTCTGGAGATAAACCCGAGCACCCGCTCCATCATATCGTGCTTGACCCAATACGTAGAGATTGGAATCCGTCCTTTCGGACGTTCTGAGATCGTGGATACCTCAATATCCCCAAAAGCCGTAATCGCAAGTGTCCGTGGAATTGGCGTAGCCGTCATCGTTAACACATCTGGATTATATCCTTTGCGTCGTAAAACGCTGCGCTGATTCACCCCGAAGCGATGCTGCTCGTCCGTCACCACAAGGCCCAGATCACGGAAGAAAACATCTTCCTGAATCAGGGCGTGTGTGCCCACCACGATATCCATCATGCCCATTTGCAACGACGCGATCAGATCTTTACGTTTACGCCCATTTACACTGCCTGTTAACAGGCCTACAGTTACCCCAAACGGTTCAAACAGCTTTTGCAGTGAACGCATATGCTGCTCCGCCAGAATCTCTGTAGGCACCATCAGAGCCCCTTGAAAACCGGATCGAACAGTCGTGTATAGCGCAATTGCCGCAATAACCGTTTTACCCGATCCTACATCACCCTGCAATAACCGATTCATTGCATAAGGCGAACGCATATCATGCAGAATTTCAAGCTCCACCTTTTTCTGAGCATCTGTCAGTTCAAATGGTAAACTGCGTACAAACTCACGAATCGTTGTATTGTCCGTGGTATGTACCACACCATCCATCCGATTCCGGTTGAGCGCACGATACGCCTGCATTTTCAGCTGGAACAGAAACAGTTCTTCATACACCATCCGCTGTCTGGCTTGTTGGCCTTCCCGGTTGTCCTGTGGACGATGAATTCCCGCAATCGCCTGCTTTCGCGGCATGAAGCTGTATTTCCTCATCAAGGACTGGGGAAGAATCTCGGGAATCATATCTCCGAATTGGATTAATCCCTGATTGATCGTTTTGCGCATCCATTGTTGCGTCAGCTTGCCGGTTACTGAATATACAGGTTGCAGTGTACCTGAACGCCCATCGCCTTTATCGGGAAACTCCGAGTCGGTAACTGTCATCTGCATGCGTTTTTGTTCCCACTTCCCCGTAATCACAATCTCACGATTGGGCGTAAGCTGTTCTTTGAGAAAATGGCGATTGAACCAGGTCGCTGTAATCATCCACTCTTCCGTCATGATCTTACAGGTGAGACGGGACTTTTTACCGTATCGTTGTAATACAGGAATGCCCATCACCTGTCCCTGGACCGTAATCTTGTCCCCATCCTTCACTTCACTAAGCGAACGCAGACGATAGTCCTCATAACGGAACGGATAATATTCAAGCAGGTCTTTAACAGTAGAGATGCCAAAGGCGTGAAGCTCTCCCTCTTTGAGAGCACTCACGCCGTTAATTTGCTTAACAGATATTTCTTCCAATTTCATGTCTAATCCCTCATTCCGGAACAGGCCACATAAAGATCGCAATGACACCAGGTCCAACATGACTGCCAATTACGGCTCCAATATTGGTATAGATCACTTCATTCACTGTAAAATGACCACGCAGCTGCTCTGCACAAGCGATCGCTGATCCCGGGTCAGCGGTATGACCTACCGCGAGGTTAACCCGTTTGCCTGCAAGATCCTTCTGGAACAGCTCAATAATGCGTGCCATTGCCTTTTTATGACCTCTGACTTTCTCAACTGCGTAGATAACGCCTTCTTCATCAATAGACAGGATCGGCTTAATGTTAAGCAACGTTCCCAAGATGGCTGAAGCTTTGCCAATCCGACCGCCTTTTTGCAGATACTCAAGGGTATCCACGAGAAAGAACAATTTACGAGATTTTTGCATCTCTTCAATGGCAGCAGCGATTTCGACTGCTGACTTCCCCTGTTCGGCAAGTTCAGCAGCCTGTACCACCATTAGACCGTATCCATACGATGCTGACTTCGAATCCAGCACGGTGATGTCACCCTCACGCTCCAGCAAAGACTTGCCAAGCATGGCCGATTGGTAGGTACCACTCATGCCGGATGACAGGTGGATGGATACAATCGGGCGTTCCGGGTTCTCATCCAGAAGTGATTGATATACATTCATGAAATCAGTTGGAGAAGGCTGTGAAGTTGTAGGCAACACAGAAACCTTCTTCAATTTTTCGTAGAACTGTTCCGAAGTCAGATCAACGCCATCTGCATAAGTCTCTTCACCGAACAGAACGCGCAACGGAACAATATGAATCCCGTATTTGCGAATGAGTTCTTCGGGAATATCCGCCGTACTGTCTGTTACTATCGCAACCTTGTGGCTCATGACTCTCCTCCTCTTTGCCAGAGTGCTATTGGTACCTGTTCAAAAACTCAATAAGAGACGTTTTGAACAACCTTTATTAGGACTCTATGGAGAACAAATAATAATACACAGGCTGTCCTCCACGATGTACCTCTACCTCAGCATCAGGATACTCTACTTCAAGCCATGCAGCGAGGGCAGCAGTAACCTCAGGGTCAGCTTCGTCCCCTTCAAGGATCGTCACCACTTCATCTCCGCTCTCCATCATCTGCTTGAGCAGACCTTCACATGCTTGAAGCATGACTTCATCCGTCGCTACAATTTTGGAGTTATGAATACCAATATAGTGTCCCGCCTTGATATCCAATTCATCATATTGCGTATCACGAACCGCATGAGTTACTTGACCGGACTGTACCCGGCTGATGGCCTCCAACATTTGGTCACGGTTCGTTTCCGCAGACTCATCTTCCTGGAATGCAAAAGCAGCAGCCATTCCCTGTGGAATGGTCTTGCTCGGAATAACCGTAATTCGGCGCTCATCTTCAAGCAGTTCACGTGCCTGCTCCGCAGCCAGTACAATATTCGAGTTATTCGGGAGTATAAATACCTGCTCCGCAGCAATGGAGCGAACGGCTTTTACAAAATCTTCCGTGCTCGGATTCATCGTCTGTCCACCAGACAGAACAACATCGACGCCAAGACTTTGGAAAATCTCTGCAATACCGTCACCGGAGGATACCGCAATAAAACCATACGGTGCCATCTCATCTGCAGGAAGCACAGCTTCTTCCATACTGCGTGCTGCCTCACGTGGAATCTCTGCAAACAATTCAGGTGATGGAGCAATATCCATGCCTGCTGTCAGGAGATCCCGATGCTGTTCACGCATATTGAGAATATGAATCTGTGTAATCTCACCATAATGCAGTGCCAGATTCAACACATCGCCTGGAGTTTTGGAATGGACATGAACTTTGATAACTTCATCATCGGCAATGATAATGATCGAATCCCCGTTAACTGACAACGCTTTCCGGAATGCCTCATCATCAAATGCCACTCCTGCGTTCTCTCCAAGTTCACGATTAATGAAGAATTCCATATCATACAGGAATTCAATATCCTCCGTTTCCAATCTCGCCTGAGCAGACAATGGCATCTCCGGCGCTATCACCTGCTGTTGTGCAGGCTTCTTGATATCCACTTCTGCCGGTGCAGCCGGTTTCAAAGCAGATGCTGCCACGGATGGGGTTACTTCTTTGTTCAGCGAAGTACGATTCACACCGTCACTTTGCAGCAATACTTCCATAAAGCCCTCGTAGATATATACAAGCCCCTGACCACCTGAATCCACAACACCCACCTGTTTCAGTACAGGAAGCAATTCCGGAGTCATGGCCAGTGCTTCTTTTGCTTTTAACAAAACTTCATTCATTAATTCAGTAATATCATTCGTCCGTCTTGCGTAGTAGTTGGCATGTTTCGCCGCTTCCTTGGCTACGGTAAGAATGGTCCCTTCAACGGGTTTTACGACTGCTTTGTAAGCTGCGTCAACACCGTTCTGCAGGGCTGCTGCAAATTGGAGCGTATTCAGTTCCTCATAGGGAGCAGCTGAACGACTAAAACCACGGAACAATTGCGACAGAATAACTCCTGAATTCCCCCGTGCGCCCATAAGCAGGCCTTTCGATAGAATACCGGCAGCTTCGCCGATGGAGGCAGAACTTTTTCTTTTAATCTCTGCGACTCCTGCACTCATTGTCAAATTCATGTTCGTTCCCGTGTCACCATCCGGCACAGGGAAAACATTCAGGGAATTGACGTGCTCTGCATGCTGTCCAAGTTGTTCCGCTCCGGCAAGTACCATAGCGGTGAAATCTGTTCCATTTAAAGAACGTATACTCAAGTGAGAATTCCCCTTCCTAGCTTGATACACGAACACCTTGCACCAAGATGTGTCTGGTCTGTTCATGCGCTAACGCGGACTGCGTTATTCTTCGTCCATACCTTGTCCGGCACAGGCATACAATACAACATGTCAGCCGGATTAACGGTCTGGGCGGCCGGGCTACCAATATCCTGCACTCTCTGCACCCCTAACTTCGGGGCATACGGATATGCACCGGTATCAAGAGCCGGCATGAATGCCGCGTGGAGACTGGTGCCAATGATGGAATGCCGCAGCTCACAGCGTTGCCAAAAAGCAGACCACCGACCTCTAGGTACGGTGTATTCTCCGACTTCCTCGCGGCAACAGCCTGTTCACCACTGTATTATGGACTACTCAACATTGTACTATATTAGGCAGGAGAAATAAATAAAGTTTTTGGATCAGTTGACGAAGCTTTTTTGATTATGATATTATATTCAAGTATTGTTTTATGCAGGTTAAGTAATGGAAATGATCCGGTCATGCCGGCTTAAACAACGCCATTAGCTACTGAAGCCTGATCTTTATGATCAGGAAGAACAATTTAGTCCTTATGGAATGACTTTTCGTTTCTGAAGGCAACTGGTTATTTTAGGATAGGAGGTGTAATCTATGTCTCGCAAATGTTATGTGACAGGTAAGAAACCGGGCACCGGTAACCACGTATCCCACGCTAACAACCGTAACCGTCGTACTTGGGGCGTAAACGTTCAGAAGGTCCGCATTCTCGTTGACGGCAAACCAAAACGTGTATACGTAAGCACCCGTGCACTGAAAGCCGGTAAAGTGACTCGCGTATAATCACGCAAAGCTACTATAAATCGGGTAAGCAAAAAGCACCTTGTTCCTTGCAGGTGCTTTTTTGGTATTCAAAAAAGGGATTCTTGAATACACTCATGAACATGTGAATGGCCGCCGCATGGCGCTTCGCAGGTACGAATTCCAGATTAGCCTGAGCCAAAGCGGCGGTATTCCCTGTTACCTTATCAATCAGATCAGTTCTTTTGAAACGTATTAAGAATCGCCTTTACAAACCCTCCCAAAAACTTCGGCAGTTTGAATGTGTAAAATTTCATAATTCACCCTCCCCATCATGCTCATGCGTCCGCCGTATCCTATGCTTCAGGCCTTCTTTACCTCAAACACGACAAAAAAGGCTACATGAGAAACCTGCTCATGTAACCATATTTATGCGGAACCATCGATCCCTATTCCACAATGACAAGCCCGAAGATCAGGTCATTTACGTTTGGGTAGGAATATATTGATAGGCAGCGATCATGAAAACACTCATTAGATAATACAGTATGCCGAAGATAACAAAAGTAACCCGATGTCCCGTACGATCAAATTTGCGGAAATACATAATAACAACACCCACCCCGATCAATGACGTAATGGCATTATACGGGGACTGAATAACCGCAAACAGAGCAAGCACAAGTCCCGTTACGAGACTCGCAGCCATCGTCCACAGCGTCTCCTTAAGAGTCATCAATTAGCCTCCGTAGCTACGGCGAATTTCAGTAATCGCTGCAGCACGATCTTCACGTCCAAATACGGCACTACCGGCAACGAGTACATCTGCTCCAGCTTCCACCACAAGCGGGGCTGTGTCGGCAGCAATTCCGCCATCCACTTCGATATGTACATCATGACGTCCCTTTTCATTCAACCAGGTACGAATCTGCTTGATTTTGTTCATGGTACCTGAGATGAAAGCCTGTCCGCCAAATCCAGGATTGACCGTCATAACAAGAACCATGTCCACATCATCCAGTACTTCAAGAATAGCAGACGCTGGCGTTCCCGGATTAAGGGCAACTCCTGCTTTCACTCCCTGCTCCTTGATCAGATGAATAACGCGGTGCAGATGCACACAAGCCTCAGCATGCACGGTAATGACTGCTGCACCGGCTTTGGCAAATTCCTCAACATAACGTTCCGGATTCTCAATCATCAAGTGCACATCGAGCGGCAAGCTTGTATGCGGTGCGATCGCCTTTACAATCGCGGGTCCAAGCGTAATATTAGGGACAAAGTGACCGTCCATAACGTCAACATGGATCCAGTCTCCTCCTGCAGCTTGGGCTTCGGCAACTTCCGCACCAAGGCGGGCAAAATCAGCTGATAATATCGATGGGGCAATTTTAATCATGTTAATACCTCCGCTTCTTATCTTTCATTTCGGTAAGGAACTGCACATAGTGCTGATATCGGCTTTCGGAGATTAGACCTTCCTCCTTGGCCGCGAGCACACGACAACCTGGTTCATGGGTATGGGTACACCCCCGGAACTTGCACTGATCTGCAAACTGGGCGAATTCCCGGAAACACGTGGAGAGTTCCTCCACACCAATCTCCAGAAAGTCCAGTTGGCTGAACCCTGGCGTATCCGCCACAAATCCACCATTATCCAAGGGGATAAGTTCTACGTGCCTGGTGGTGTGTTTCCCTCGTCCAAGACGCATGCTGATCGCACTCGTCTCCAGCGTTAGGCCGGGCATCAATGCATTTAACATGGACGACTTGCCTACACCGGATTGACCAGAGAATACGCTAATCTTGCCAGCGAGGCGATCTCTGAGCAGTTCACTGCCTTCACCGGTACGTGAACTTGTGGAAATCACTTCGTAACCAACCTGTTCATACAATGCTTTCACTTCAGCAACAGTGTCTTTGGCTGGATCAGCCAAATCCTGTTTGGTCAGCACAATCAGAGCATCCAGACCAGCCTGCTCGATGTGAACAAGGAACTTGTCCAACAAATTCAGGTTCATATCCGGTTCTTTCACCGAGAATAACAGAACAGCCAAACTTACATTGGCCACTGGAGGACGGATGAGTTCCGTCTCACGCTTCCGGATTTCATCCACCGTTCCTTCACCGTTCTCCGTCAACATGTAGCTGACGCGGTCACCTACAAGCGGTGATGTTCCCCGTTTTCTGAAGATACCTCTGGCTCGACATTGAACGGCGGAACCTTCAACCGAAGGAACCCCGTTGTCTTCCACTGGCATGACATAATAGTAACCGCTTAGCGCTTTAACGATGATACCTTCTGGCATAGCTCCGTCGCCCTCCTTTTGATGGTGGTACATTTAATCCAGACGCCAGCATAAGCCGCCCTTATGGACGGCTTGATGCGTTAATGACTTCCTTTTTCTTCTTCTCTTTTTCCTTGCCGGGCTCCTTACCCTTATTCATGGCAGAAGTGTCTTCATCTACGCTGTCACCTTCACCGTCTGCTGGTGTGGACTCAGGCTCACCTTCCTGATTGGGGTCACCACTGCCCTCATCAACACTGCCTTGGCCTGGATCAGGCTCATTTTCTGGCGGCGTCTGCGTGTTTGGTTCCGGGTCAATGGAAGGTACGTTTACTGTTCCGTTTTTGGCTTCACTGTAGGAGACGAGATACGTATCCAGGAACTGTCCATCACGATATACAGACACAGCCCCATTTTCATTTGGAGCGAGCACAAGCGGAATGGTCAATGTCTGGGTTGAGTTCACGGTGCGTGTTCCCCATTCCTGATTCTTGCCGCGTGCGTCTTCATACGTGATACGAATTTTACTGTTTTTACCATCTTCTTTGGGTGATACATTGATATTAAACGGATATTTCAGCGCTTCAGGCGGATACCCTGTACTGATAAAGATTGTAATCTTATCGCCAGGATTAACCTCTGTGCCCGCTTCCACAGGCCATTGCTGCGTCACTTTCCCCTGATCCACCGTATAACTTGATTCTTCCTGCACCTGAGCAAGCACAAGTCCAGCAGATTTCAGTTTTTCTTCGGCTTCACTGCGGGTTAAATTTTTCAAATCAGGCATTTTGACCGTTTCAGTGCCTTTACTTACGGTTAGCTCAATCTGAACGGCCTCTGGATCGAATTCCTCATTGACACCCGGTGTCTGGGAAATAACAGAACCTGAAGGCACATCATTAGAGAATTCATCTTTCCGCTGAATCTGATCTTCCTTAATGCCAAGCGCAGTCAACTTCTTGACAGCCTCATCATAAGTTTCCTGTTTGACATCAATCATCTTCACCAGTTCTTTTTCTGCACCAACACTGAGTTGGACCTCAGAACCTTCTTTGACGACATCGCCTTCTTTTCTGCTCTGGTCAAAGACAATACCGGGTTCGACACCCTCTTGATAGAGACGGATGACCTCATCACTGACGACGAGTCCTTTCTCCTCAAGCATTTCGCGAGCCTTTTCTTCTGTCTGGGTGATCACGTTAGGCACGGTAACTTCAGGTACAACCAGCATACCCTTGACATACCATACAACGCCCACCATGGCGATTAGAATAAGAACGGTTAATGAAATGAGTAATGCTGGTTTTTTCCAGTTCTTAGCTTTCGCTTTACCCTTGCCAGTTTCTTCGTCAGACTCCATCACTGGCACCGCACCCGTCGACGTAACTCCGCGCGGTTCAGGCTTGATCGCTGGCATAACGCGGGTCTGGTCTATATCATCCTCATCTGGAAAATCAATCTTCGTTTCATTACGTCTCTCCGGCATCAGGCAAGTTTCCAGATCAGTCTGCATTTCCTTGGCCGACTGATAACGTTCCTGCGGATTTTTACGCATGGATTTCAAGATGACATTTTCCACACTTTGCGGAATCAATGGATTAAATTTGCGTGGTTCATCGAACTCTTCCTGCAAATGCTTCAATGCCACACTGATTGGACTTTCACCCAGAAACGGAAGTTGCCCAGTAAGCATTTGGTAAAGTACGATCCCAAGAGAATATAAGTCCGATTTTTCACCAGTAACGATGCCTTTGGCATGTTCCGGTGAGAAGTAATGTACAGAACCAACTACGGAACCCGTCTGCGTAATCGTTGTAGATGTAACTGCACGGGCGATCCCAAAGTCCGTTACCTTCACGCGGCCATTCCGGCCAATTAATATATTATGCGGTTTGATATCCCGATGAATGATTTGATTATGATGTGCATGATCAAGAGCATCTGCAATCTGTGATGCAATGCGGACCGATTCGTCCACTTGCAGAGGCGCACGCTCTTTAATAATTTCATTCAGGTTTTTGCCTTCCACATACTCCATGACAATATAATGAACGTCATCTTCCTGCCCCACGTCATAAATGCTAACTACATTCGGATGAGACAGTGATGCTGCCGATTGTGCTTCTCTGCGGAAACGGCGAATAAACTCTTCGTCATGCACAAACTGTTGTCTTAGAACTTTAATCGCTACATTCCGGTTCAACAGAAGATCCTGGGCTTTGTACACAAGAGCCATGCCGCCACCGCCGACACGCTCAATCACTTCATAGCGTCCGCCTAGCTGGTGCCCAATCATGACTCACACCCCGTTTCCGTATCCACGGAACCATCCTTCTGCAACTCGAACAAGGCAACCGTGATGTTGTCGTCTCCCCCAGCAAGTAAAGCCAACTGAAGCAGTCGGTCTGCACGATCTTCGAGTGCCAGTTCCAGATTGCCGGCAACCTGAATAATCTGCTCATTGCTGACCAGGTTACTGAGACCATCACTGCACAGGAGAAGAACTTCGCCTTCCTCCAGCTTGACGGTATCCAGGTCTACCTTCACCTCGGCATCGGTTCCAAGTGCACGAGTTAACACGTTGCGACGTGGATGATGGGACACATCCTCTTTGCTAATCTGACCGTTTTTGAACAATTCATTCACCAGTGTATGGTCCTCGGTTAGCTGGATCACAGCTTTGTTCGCAATTTTGTAGGCTCTGCTATCCCCGATGTGTCCAATAACACCTTCCGTATCGTTCAATAATGCCGCAACCACGGTTGTTCCCATGTTGTGATACTTGTCATCTGTGGATGCCGTGCGGAAGATAACTTCGTTGGCATGCAAAATAGCATCGCTTAGAGCTGCAGACAGAGACGCATGTGACAGACCTGGTTCCAGTGTTCCCAAATCTTGTACCAACGTCTCCACTGCCAAGCGGCTTGCCGTATCCCCTGCAAGATGTCCACCCATGCCATCGGCAACAATACCCAGAATATATCCTGTATCCAGATTACGAATCCAGGCTGAATCTTCATTCACCGAACGCACTCGTCCGATATGGCTCACATGAACTGTTTTGATCAAAACGTTCTCACCTCAACTCCATATGCTTTGCACGAAGCTGACCGCAAGCGGCAGCAATATCATGTCCCTGTTCACGACGAATGGTTACATTAACACCCTGTTCCGAGAGAATCTTCTGAAAATTGAAAATGTCGCTTCTCGATGTTCTTACGTACTTGCGTTCAGGTACATGGTTAACCGGAATAAGATTCACGTGGCATAACATGTTCTTAAGCACACTTGCCAGTTCCGCTGCATGCTCTGGCTGATCGTTTACGCCACCAATCAGTGCATACTCAAACGTAATTCTCCGACCTGTTTTGGCCAGATAATAACGAAGGGACTCCATTACGTCTTCAAAAGGAAAACGACGGTTAACCGGCATCAATTTCGAACGAAGTGCATCATTCGGTGCATGAATCGAAATGGCGAGGTTAATCTGTGTATCTTCATCTGCAAACTTGTAGATGTTCGGAACAATTCCGCTCGTTGATACCGTGATGTGACGCTGACCAATGTTCAATCCTTTTTCATGAATCATGATGCGCAGGAAAGTCATCGTTGCTTCATAGTTTTCGAAAGGTTCACCCGAACCCATGATTACAATGCTGCTGACACGTTCGCCGCGTTCATCCAGAATTTTCTGAGCCTGCACAACCTGGGCAACAATCTCTCCAGCCGTAAGATTACGCTTGAGTCCACCCAATGTAGATGCACAGAACGTACAACCAATACGACATCCAACCTGCGTGGTTACACAGATGCTGTTCCCGTAGTTATGCTTCATAATTACAGTCTCGATGGCATGATCATCATGAAGACCAAAGAGGAATTTAACCGTTCCATCCTTGGATTCAAACTTTGTAATTTCCTTAAGCGTTACGAATTCAAATTGCTCTGTCAGCTTCTCACGCAATGGCTTGGACAGATTCGTCATTTCACTGAAATCATTCACGCGTTTTACATAAATCCAGTCAAAGATTTGACCACCGCGAAACGCCGGCTCCCCATTCTCCACAGCCCATTGCTGCAATTGTTCCAGAGAATAATCATATATAAAAGGTTTCATTTTGTTGTCAACACCTATTCCTTCTTTTCTTTTCGTTTGGCTTCCTTCTTTTCGTTCCATTCGTCCTATTCTATCACAAAGACCACGTTACATCCATGTATACCCTTGATATCTGTACTTCATGCATTATAACACCTGAATGCCGCCATCGCACCCTGTCATCCCTTTTCTCTAACCATTATGCTGAAGTCCCATCACAAAGAAATCCGCCGAAGTTCCCCTCGGCGGCCGTGCTTCCGTGCTCTATTAAACTGTTATTCCACTGTTTTTGTCAACCGTGCGATGAAAAATCCGTCGCTGTGAGCGTATTGTGGCAAAATCTGAACGCCTCCGTTCACAACCTTCAATTTCGCTGTCTCCGATTCAGTCCAGACAGATGCTTCTGCTGGACGATATTCCAGATGTCGATTCAAGAAGTCTGCAACCATATCTTCATTCTCAGCAGGCTCAATTGTACATGTGCTGTACACCAAAATACCACCTGGTTTTAACAACGGCGCAACACGATCAAGCAGTTCACGCTGCAAGCTTGCGATATCTTCGATGTCTTCTTTCGATTTGGTCCATTTTACATCGGGCTTCCGTCGAATAACACCCAGGCCGGAACATGGCGCATCCAGCAAAATGCGGTCAAACGATGCTTCCGGATACCTCTCGTTCAGATCAAGAGCATCTCCAGTTACAGCATCGATGCAGCTCAGACCGAGACGCTCCGCCTGATCCAGGATCAACTGGCGCTTATGAGCATGTACATCGTTCGCGATAATACGACCACGATCGTGCATTTTCTCCGCCATGTGAGCTGTTTTACCACCCGGAGCTGCGCAGCAATCCAATACAAGCTGTTCTTCTTCAGGCGCAACTGCTTCAGCTACGAGCATGGAACTTTCGTCCTGTACAGAGAACAAGCCGTCCCGATACCAGGACGTTAGTGCCATATTCCCACCACTGCGTACAAGAATTCCATCCGAACTCAACTGAGAAGCTTCAACGACTGCACCTGTGCTTGCCATCTCATGCATCAGTTTCTCCCGTGTGGTCATTGTTGTATTAACTCGGACACTCACTGCTGGAGGCTCATTATTCGCACGGCAGATGGCTTCCGCTGTCTCCGCGCCATAATAGGCGATCCAGCGTTCAACCATCCATAACGGGTGGGAATGTTCCAGTGAAATACGTTCGGCAACCGGCAGATTCTCTGGAATACGAAGTTCATCCCGATTGCGAATCATATTGCGCAGTACACCATTCACCATTCCCGAGATTCCCTGATGGCCCAGTTTCTTCGCCAGATTAACCGCTTCGCTCACCACGGCATGCTCCGGAATACGATCCAGATATATCATCTGATATACGCTGATCCGCAGCAGACTGCGAACCCAAGGTTGCAGTTTGGATACTCCTTTGGCGACGTACCGTTCCAGATAATAATCAAGTGTATTCAATCTGGCGATTGTTCCATACACCAATTCGGTAGCTAGTCCAGCATCCGCAGGGCTCAGTTCAGCCTCTTTCAGACGACGATTCAACTCCAGATTACTGTATGCTCCATCTTGCTCAACAGCACTCAAAACCTTGACTGCCAATGCACGAGCAGATGTTTTGGGTTTCTGGGGGCGAGATGCACCACTTGTAGCTTTATGACCTTTTCCCGACGAACGACCTGGTGTGTTACCACTCATCGTAGCACCGTTCCAGATTTCAATGTACCGCCACGGGCAAAGTCAGCCGCCTTCATCACTTTTTTGCCTGCAGGCTGCACCTCAGTCAACCACAGAGATCCATTACCTGTACGAACTTCAATCCCTGTCTTGTTCAATTGCAGCACTGTTCCTGGCTCTGCTTGTCCAGCATCCGAAGAGGTTTCCAGATCCACCTGATCGGGGTTAGCCGCAGCCCATACTTTGAAGACCTGATCATCCCACATCGTAAATGCACCCGAAAACGGCACAAGGCCGCGGATCTGATTGAACAATTCACGTGAAGTACGACTCCATTTCATCTTCTCGTCATCCCGAGTCAGATTGCGAGCATACGAAGCCTCGGCATCATCCTGAGGGACTGCCGTGGTCTCGCCTGCAATCAATCGCGGCATTTCTGCCTGAAGCAGTTTGGAACCAGCCTCACTTAATTTATCAAACATCGATCCTGATGTATCTTCGTCCGTAATTGGCAGTTCCACACGCGAGATCATATCTCCGGTATCCAGGCCTTCAGCCATATACATCAATGTGACTCCTGTCACGGATTCCCCGTTAATAATGGAACGTTGGATTGGAGCTCCTCCCCGATATTTCGGCAAAAGAGAGCCATGCACGTTCACACAACCGCGAACAGGCATATCCAGCACGGCTTTGGGCAGAATCTGGCCAAAAGCCGCAGTCACGATCAGGTCCGGCTTCCATTCAGCCAAGCGGGCTACCGCTTCCGGATCACGCAGTTTAACGGGTTGAAACACAGGCAGACCGTGGCGTTCTGCCGCGGCCTTAACCGGTGTTGGCGTAAGTACTTTTTTGCGTCCCTGTGGTTTATCAGGCTGAGTCACCACACCCACCACATGGTACCCCTCTGCAATCAGCATATCGAGAGAAGGAACTGCAAATTCAGGTGTTCCCATAAAAACAATATTCAAATCGATCACTCCTTAATTACGACGCGGTCCCGTTTGATCGGCTGCAATTTCGTACACTTTCTCGGCGACATCCGTAAAGAGTACGCCATCCAGATGATCAATTTCATGCTGGAATGCACGGGACAGCAAGCCACTACCCGTAATAATCAACTCTTTGCCTTCACGATCCAGACCTTTAACCGTAACGGTCTCAAAACGGCGAACATCGCCATTAATTCCAGGGATACTCAGACATCCTTCCGGTCCGAACTGTTCTCCCTCACTTGCAATGATCTCCGGGTTAATCATCTTGATCAGTCCTTGCTCATCACCTGCGTCGATAACAATCAGACGTTTCAAAATACCAACTTGCGGCGCAGCTAGACCTACACCCTCCGCATCGTACATGGTATCCGCCATATCATCCAGCAATTTTTGTACATTTGGTGTAATTTTGGTTACTTCTTTAGCTCTCTTGTGGAGCACCTCATCTGGTTCTTGCACGATAATGCGAATCGACATGTTGTAAGCACCTTCCTAATCCTCATCATAATTTCAGGACGATATTCTGTATTTTTGGGGTATTCATTTTAATCTATGTTTATACCGCTTGTTTACATCCGCATTGCTGCAAAATGCTTACATTAACATTTGCGGGTCTACATCCAGACTAATAAGCAATTTTTGCGCCTGAACATCATCGTCCATGCGTCGGGCTGTTGCCAGAGCGAGTCCTATGGCGTCTACATCCCCCCGCCATTTTATCATACATTGGAATCTGTATCTATTCTTGATCCGGGGAATCGGGGACGCTACCGGCCCTAATACATCAAAGGCCTCATTACTGAATCGATCCAGACTGCCGAGCCATCCGGCCGCATTTGCCTTCTCTTTCAGTATCCGCGTGTAGTTCTCGGCAAGACGAATCAACACCGGAAGTTGCTCATGCGAAAAGGTCACCAGAATCAGGCGACAGTATGGCGGATATTGCAAATTACGACGATGCAGCAGTTCCTCACGTACAAACGATACATAGTCATGCTTACTCGCATGGCCAATAGAGTAGTGCTCCGGCGTATAGGACTGAACAAACACCTCACCAGGCAATTGGTGCCGACCAGCTCGGCCAGCTACCTGTGTTAATAACTGAAACGTTTTTTCGGCAGCACGAAAATCAGGCAAATTCAATGCTGAATCCGCTGTTATCACGCCAACCAGAGTCACATCAGGGAAATCGAGCCCCTTCGCAACCATCTGGGTGCCAAGCAATACGTCAGCCTTTTTCTCACGAAACTGTTTCAGTAGCTTCTCGTGAGCCCCTTTTTCCGTTGTTGTATCCACATCCATCCGTATGACCCGAATACCCGGAAAGAGCTTCGCAAGCTCTTCCTCGACCCGTTGTGTACCTGTACCAAAGTATCGAATATGCTCACTTCCACAATCCGGGCACACTTCCGGAGCGGCTTCCGCATACCCACAGTAATGACAACGGAGATTATTGGAGCGCTGATGGTACGTCAGTGAAATATCGCATTCGGGACAACCTGCTACATATCCACAACTGCGGCACATGACAAAGGTCGAATATCCCCGGCGATTCAGCAGAAGCACCGTCTGTTCACCACGCTCCAAGCGCTCCTCCAGCCCTTTGTGCAAAGCCCTGCTGAACATGGAGCGGTTACCATCCTTCAACTCCTCGCGCATGTCAACAATTCGCACCTCGGGCAGCTTGTTACCCAGTGCACGTGTTGGCATCTCCAGCAAGAGTGGTGCAAAATCATCGTTACTCTGCGAGCGTGCCGCATAGTAACTTTCCAGCGAAGGTGTCGCTGAACCCAGAACAACCACGGCCTGATGCTGCTGTGCTCTTTTAACCGCCACATCCCGGGCATGATATTTCGGCGTTTCCTCCTGTTTGTAGGAAGTCTCGTGCTCCTCATCCATAATGATCAACCCAAGCCGACTGAATGGAGCAAATACGGCTGAACGCGCCCCAATCGCAACCTTCACCTGGCCCTCACGAATTTTGCGCCATTCATCATAACGTTCACCGCCGGACAGACGACTGTGCATGACCGCAACCTGGTCGCCGAATCGCCCTTTAAAACGTTCCACCATTTGTGGTGTCAATGCAATCTCGGGTACCAGTACGATGGCCTGCCGATCCTGCTCGATGCATTGTTGAATGGTTTGAAGGTAGACTTCCGTCTTGCCGCTGCCTGTGACACCATGTAGCAAAAATACCCCGTGGCGTTGTTCCTGCAATCGGCCATTGATATTGTTGTAGACATGCTTTTGCTCATCGGTCAGAACCAGCGGCTCCGTTGCTTGGAACTTCCTGCCCTGATAAGGGTCACGAAAGACCTCTACGTCCTCGGTGACGATTAATCCCTTTTCCTCAAGTCCCTTCATCGTCGCCGCCGATACCTGCAGGGTGGATAACACTTCTTTCATCGGCATGGGCAGCAGCTCTTTCATTTCCAGCAAAAAAGCCAGAATCTCCTTCTGCCGCTGTGCTTTCGCCGGGAATGAAGCAAGTGCTTCCTGAGCAGCAGCAATATCTACAGCCAGATCAACGGATTTCATCGTTTTTTTATTCAGCTTATCCTTGATCGCCTGACTCTCCAGCAGCACACCACCAAGTAATAGTTTCTTAATTAGCGCAGCATGATTGGGATATTTTCGACTCAATTGTTGCAGCGGTACCTGACCCCGACTTTTGACAAAACGGATGATATCCTGCTGCACTTTCTCGTTCGTAGACTCTTCTCCCCAAACAAATAACACCTCATCATCCGGTTGTGCACCCGCCATCTGTCCATCAAGTGCATCTCCCAGCGAGATGTATCGCTCTGCTTTTCCTTTCAATGCGGTCGGTACCATGACCTGCAAAGACAGAATCCGGTTACTGGCATAACGCCCACTCATCCATTCAGCCAACTCCACCAAATCCTTTGACAATGGGGGGACAATGTCCAGTAACTCCTGAATCTGCTTGAGCTTGAATGTTTCCTCTCCGGTACGCGGCACAAGATCAATCACGAATCCCTGCACCGTCCGATGTCCAAAAGGTACACCCACCCGGCTGCCAATCTCGATCCATTCCCTCATCGATTCAGGTACCAGGTAATCAAACGGCCGGTCTGTATCCTTCACGGGAACATCGACAATGACCTTGGCAATCTCCATATCCTAATTCCTCCCGGCAATGCGCTCCGCCGCAATCCGGAGCAACCGATGAGCCACATCGTCCTTGGCCATCACTGGTAGCTCCTCCACCAAACCTTCCCGGTCATAGATATGTACCGCGTTGGTGTCTGTTCCAAATCCTGCACCCGTGTGGGTTACGTCATTGGCTACGATCAGATCACAGTTTTTCCGTTCCAATTTCTCACGTGCATACATCTCAACGGACTGAGTCTCCGCAGCAAAACCAATCAAAAACTGATGGGTTTTCTGTTTGCCCAGCGTTTCAAGAATATCTATATTTTTAACAAGTTCGAGCGACAACGTGTCGCCTTTCTTCTTGATCTTCTCGGTGTAAACTTCCTTAGGGCGATAATCGGCAACAGCCGCCGCCTTAACCACGATATCAGCATCGTCCCACTCGCGTGTTACGGCTTCATACATATCCTGTGCTGACTGCACAGGGATCAACTCTACGTTCTCTGGCGGCTTGGCTTGTGTATTGCCCATGACCAATTTCACGTTGGCCCCCAGATCACGCGCAGCTGCAGCGATGGCAAATCCCATTTTGCCAGACGAATCATTCGTAATGTATCGTACGGGGTCAATTCGCTCAATTGTACCTCCAGCCGTAACAACTACCTTCTTGCCTTGTAATAGTGAAGCTTGTTCTTTCCTTGTGCGGTCTGCGAACTCGCGCTGTTCAAAGAAACGTTCCACCACATTCACAATGCTCTCCGGTTCTTCCAGACGGCCCTTGCCTACATAACCACACGCAAGCAGGCCTTCGCCCGGCTCAATCATCATGGCACCCCGTTCAACAAGCAGGTTCATATTATGCTTTACCGCTGGATGATCATACATATGTACATTCATCGCTGGAGCAATCATGACAGGCGCTGTCGTGGCAAGAAGAGTCGTTGAGAGCATATCATCTGCCATCCCATGTGCCATCTTGGCAATCACATTCGCTGTAGCCGGGGCAACCAGAACCAGATCAGCCAGATCAGCCAGATGAATATGAGATACGACTGCTGGCTCACGCTCATCAAATGTATCGGTATATACGGTGTTTCGGGTTAACGTTTGCAGCGTTAATTCGGTAATAAACTGTGTAGCGGAAGCTGTCATAATGACATGAACATCCGCTCCCTTTTGCACCAGTCTGCTGCATAATGTTGCTGCTTTGTAAGCGGCAATGCCGCCTGTTACACCAAGCACGATTTTTTTACCGTTCAACATGTTTATTTCCCCCGATATTTATACGACGTCTAAACAATGAGTTCATTGAAATATACTTATTCGTAAAAAAATAACAACCTCGCGGTTGTCAATTAATCCGGCTTTCGCCGTATGCAGTTGAAGAGCAGCCGCAGGCGGCTTACTCTTCTTCTTCGTCCTGTCCTTTGATGACAACGAGCAGGTCTCCATAGATTTCTTCCAGTGCAACGCCAACTTGTTTATGGGATCTCGCACCTCTTAAATCCGTTTTTTCACCTTCACGTAGCTGTCTAGCCCGGCGGGAAGCAGCAACAACAAGGGAATACTTGCTGTCGACTTTGTTCATCATTTCATCAATAGAAGGATACAGCATATTAACAAACACCTCTTCGCATTAGTATAATCGCAAGTTGCCGCCTAACAGAACGGATGTGGCATGTCTTCTCATCCAGGCATTCCCCGAAGGGAGTGCTTCAGTACATGATATGACAACTGCCCCACTTATATCGCATTCTGCAGCGGCAAAAGGGATTATTTATTGATCTTACAATGTTCGGCGATTATGATGCTTTCTATTCTCTTGCACGCCAAATCAATTTCATCATTAACAACAGCGTAATCATACTGCTCCAGCAGACTGATCTCATCGACCGCCACGGACATCCGGTGATCAATGGTCGCTTGGCTCTCGGTACCACGGCCCTGAATGCGATCTTTCAGCTCGTCCAATGAAGGAGGAAGCAGGAAAACAAAGATGCCTTCCGGGAATTTCTCTTTCACTTTTAACGCGCCTTGAACCTCAATCTCCAGAATGATGTCACGGCCTTCGTTAATCGTTTTCTCTACAAAATCACGCGGTGTTCCGTAATAATTACCGACATACTCCGCATGTTCCAACAATTGATCTTCAGCAATCATGTTCTGGAACTCTTCATGACTTCTGAAGAAATAGTTCACACCATGTTCTTCACCCAGACGAGGCTGACGGGTTGTCGCCGATACGGAATAGATCAATTCCGGCACCCGTTTGCGCAAAGCGCTGCATACCGTACCCTTCCCGACCCCAGATGGGCCGGACAACACTACCAGTAATCCTTTAGACATATTACACTCCATTTTATTCGTCGTTATCATCATCTTTCGAAGAAAGACGATGGGCGACCGTCTCAGGCTGAACTGCAGACAAAATGACATGATCGCTATCCGTAATAATTACGGCACGAGTACGTCTTCCGTACGTTGCATCAATCAGCATGTGACGATCTCTTGCCTCTTGTATAATTCTCTTGATCGGCGCCGATTCCGGACTCACGATGGATATAATCCGGTTCGCCGATACGATGTTACCGAATCCAATGTTAATGAGTTTGATTGCCATAATCAGGTTCTTCCCCCTATACATGCGACTCTTTTGCCGAAATTTGGCTGTTCATTCGATATTCGCAGCTTGCTCACGAATCTTCTCCAGTTCTGCCTTCATTTCGACAACACGATTCACCAGAGCCAAATGGTTGGCTTTTGATCCAATCGTATTGACTTCCCGATTCATCTCTTGAATTAGAAAGTCCAACTTACGACCTACGGGCTCATCACTTTTCAGCAGTTCCCTGCTCTGTCCAAAGTGACTCTGTAGACGCGTAAGCTCCTCTTCTATGTTAGAACGATCGGCAAACATTGCAATTTCCATACCCAATTTATGCTCATCAAAAGGGAAAGAGCCTTCTTCCTGCATTTCCGTAAGCCTCTGTCTTAGCTTGTTGCGATAATCACTTACCACAGTCGGTGCAAGATCAAGCATCTCGGTATGCAGTGACTCCAGACGGGTAATACGCCGTTCCAGATCACTGGCCAGATGAAGACCCTCGCGAGCGCGCATCTGTTCAAGGCTGGACAGTGCCTCTTTCAATCCTTCCTGCAAAACTCGCTCCCATTCGTCCTTCTGCTCTTCGGGAATGGAACTTGTCCCATCCGAATGAACCATAACGTCCGGCAGCCCAAGCATATCCACAATACTTGGTTTGCCCTGCATTCCATATTGGGTCTCCAGTTGCTCTGCAGCCTGCAGATAGGCCCTGACCGTCTGTTCATTCAGAACAGCGGGAAGAGCCTGGTCTTCCTCTTTTTCTTTCATTACATAAACATCAATCCGCCCACGTTTCAAACGACTCTGTACGATTTTCCTCAAACCGTCTTCATAATACGTCCACTCTCTTGGCAGACGCATCATCACTTCGCAATAACGATGATTAACAGATTTGATCTCTAATTGTACCTTATAGCCGCCAAAATGAAAGGCGGATTGACCGTATCCGGTCATACTGAATGACATCGGCATCACATCCGTTTTACTATTGTAATTGATTATTAGGGTTGAAACAAGTAGGACATTGATGCTCCGACTTCTCCCATACGTATTGAGTCAGTTCGGCCGTCATGCCGTAGAACATAAACGGTGTCATAAGATAGATGCCTTTGAAATGTGCTGTTGCTACGTCCAGCAGTTCCTTGGCAATTTTTACCCCCGTCGCACGGCCCTCTTCGCCTTCCAGACCTGCCATACGGGAACGCACTTCATCCGAAAGCTGAATTCCGGGAACTTCGTTGTGCAGATATTCTGCATTCCGTCCACTTGCCAGTGGCATTACACCTACAAAAATAGGCACATCCAGGTGTTTGGTCGCTTCGTGCATTGCCACAATCAACTCCGGATCATAGACAGGCTGAGTCATGATGTAATCTGCACCAGAGGCAATTTTCTTCTCCAGACGTTGTACAGCTTTATCCAAATATTTCACATTGGGATTAAATGCGGCTCCGATAACAAAGCCAGCTTTCTGCTTCAGCGGTTTACCCGAGAAGGCCACCCCGTCGTTCAACTGTTTAATCATGCGTATGATTTCAAAAGAGGTCAGATCGTATACCGAGCTTGAACCCGGCAGATCGCCAAATCTTGCAGGATCACCTGTCACAGCCAGTACGTGATTAATGCCCAGAGCATCAAACCCCATCATGTGGGACTGCGTTCCAATCAGATTCCGGTCACGGCAGGCAATATGCACCAATGGACGGAGACCCGTGCGATCCTGAACGAGGTGACCCAGCGCCATGTTGCTCATTCGTGTAACCGCTAATGAATTATCGGCCAGTGTCAGAGCGTCTGCTCCTGCTGCTTTTAGGGTCTCGGCACCTTTCATGAACTTGGCAATGTCCAAATCACGCGGCGGATCAAGTTCAACAATGACCGTGTGACGCTGCTTGACCAGATCAACAATCGTAGGCTGGCCTCCACGTCCGGAGCGCTCATCCACATGCTCATGCAGTACAATACGCGGTTTGGATTCTGATGGATCAGGCTCCAAAATAGGCGAAGGTACGTAATCTGCGAGCGCCTCTTTCATGGCTGTAATATGATCGGGCGTTGTACCACAGCATCCGCCAATAATTCGGGCACCGAGTTCCGCAAATTGCACTGCAGTCTGACCAAAGTACTCCGGAGTCGCACCATAACGGAACTGACCATCCACATAATCTGCTGCACCCGCGTTCGGATAAACAGACATTGGAATACCAATACGTCCGGAGACGGTTTCCATGGCACGCATAATTCCATTTGGACCTGAGCGACAGTTAAAACCAATCACGTCCGCACCCTGCTCCCGCATGATCCGGAATGCTTCGGGCATTGTGTATCCGTCCAGTGTGTGTCCTACATCCTCTACCGCGAACTGTCCAATCACGGGTAGATCACTTAGCTTGCGCGCTTGCAAAAGGGCAATATCCATTTCCTCGATATCATAGAAGGTCTCAAGCAGAATACCATCCACGCCTTCATCAAGCAGTGCAAAGATCTGTTGTTGATAAAAGCGTTTCAGTTCACTTGTGGAGACGTTTGTCCGTTTGCCTCCGCGAATAGAGCCTACTGCACCAAGAACATAACCGTTAGCTCCAGCCACCTCTTTGGCAATACGAACGCCGGTCCGGTTCACATCCTCCACTTTGGACTCCAAGCCGAACTTGGACAACTTGTCATAGTTGGCAGAGTACGTATTCGTTTCAAATATCTCTGTACCTGCGTCCCGATAACGGCGATGTACTTCTGCCACTACTTCAGGTGAAATCAAGTTTAACTCTTCATATGAAATCCCTACCGGGAATCCCATTTGGTACAGATAGGTTCCCATGGCCCCATCTCCAATGAGAACTCGTTCCTGCATAACTTTGCGCAAATCCGCCTTCATCCCTTTTCCCCCCGCCTAGCTGTGATCATTTTCATACTAATGTAACACAAAAAACGCTAAAAAACGAAGAAAAACACAGGTTTTTGTTGAATATCCAGCTCATATGGACTTTCTTTCCACATAACACCCAATATGTCTCTGTACAGGAGACACGCACTGTCCTTTAACAAAAAAAGAGGCCCGCAGGCCTCTTGGGTTACACCGTTTTCTTATTATGAAGTGATTCCCTTGAAAACAACTTCAGCCGGTCCAGTCATGTACACATGATTGTCAGCTTCATTCCACTCAATGTGGAGATCCCCACCCTTGAGGCTAATGACTGCTGTACGATCTGTATGTCCATTCAGGACAGAGGATACCAGTGTTGCACAAGCTCCGGTTCCACAAGCCAGTGTTGGGCCAGCTCCACGTTCCCATACACGCATGTCCACATATCCACGGTCACGAACTGTTGCGAATTCCACATTGATTTTTTTCGGGAACATGGGATGTACTTCAAGAAGCGGGCCCCACGTCGTGAGATCAAAATTAACAGCATCATCAACATAGATAACGGCATGCGGGTTACCCATGGATACGGCAGTGAATTTGAACGCATGTCCGTTCGCTTCAATGTAGTGATCAACCACCGGATTGGCATCCACTGTTGTAGGCACTTGAAGACCGTTCAGGATCGGCTCACCCATATCCACACGAACCGTTTCCACTTTACCATCACGAATGTTGAGACTCACAGGCTGTACCCCTGCACCAATCGTTTCAATGGTAATTTGCTCCTGGTTAACATGACCATGATCGTATACATATTTGGATACACAGCGAATGGCATTACCGCACTGTTCTGCTTCCGATCCGTCCGAGTTCATGATGCGCATCTGAAAGTCCGCCTTTTCCGAAGGCAGTATATAGACCAGGCCGTCCGCACCGATGCCGAAGAAACGGTTGCACCATTTCACAGCCAATTCTGCAGCATCTGCCGGAAGCTCCTTTTCACCAAATACAACGATAAAATCGTTACCAAGTCCATGCATTTTCGTAAATTCCATCATCTTGCCCACTCCTTTTGGCAGTCTGCTGCCAAAGCTATATTCTTGCTCTTCTACAGGATTACCATAGAAATTCATATTCAACGTTTACACAAAAAAGCTATCCTGCAAAATGCCAAAGCTGCCGCTTCGAATCATTTTGAGGATAGCATAACGAAATGGGTAAGGAAAAGGTATTGATTTTATGCTGAAAACTTTGTACTTTTCGGTACGAAGCGTCCAGAACCACCCATACGGCGGCGGTTACGACGACCACCCCACACGCTGCCCGCGCCCATAAGGAACGTTGGAATGCCAGCAGCAACGATACAAATTGCCCATTCACGCAAACCTAGCGGTACGGTTTTAAAGATCGGCTGCAGCGGTTCAACGTACATGACAACCAGCATCAGTACAACCGATGAAATCACGGCAAGAACGAGATATTTGTTTTGCAGTGGATTTCGATGGAAGATGGAGCGCGAACTGCGGCAATCAAAGACATGAATGAGCTGCGCCAATACGAGTGTAGCGAAAGCCACAGACTGTGCTTTAATCAATTGACCCGGGTTATCCGGCGCAGCCTGAAGGGTAAGCCAGAACGCTCCGAGTGTACATAGTCCAATCAATACACCCCGGCTGACAATTTTCCAACCCAGTCTGCGGGCAAAAATGTTTTCTTTGGCACCACGGGGTTTGTGTTCCATCAGATCTTTTTCCGGCTGATCTACCCCGAGCGCCATTGCAGGCAAACCATCCGTCACCAGGTTAACCCATAGAATCTGAATAGGTACAAGCGGCAGTGGCAAGCCCATCATCATTGCAAAGAACATGGTTAGAATCTCACCCACGTTCGATGCCAGCAAATAACGGATAAACTTACGAATGTTCTCATAAATATTACGACCTTCTTCTATGGCCGCCACAATCGTCGAGAAGTTATCATCACTCAGAATAAGCGCCGAAGCTTCCTTCGTGACATCCGTTCCTGTAATGCCCATCGCGATCCCGATGTCAGCCGCTTTAATCGCCGGAGCGTCGTTCACCCCATCCCCCGTCATGGCAACGACATGTCCTTTGCGCTGCAAAGATTTCACGATGCGAAGCTTATGTTCAGGAGACACTCTTGAGAACACATAGATACCCTCTACCTGTTTATCCAGCTGCTCATCCGTCATGCCTGCCAGCTGCTGACCACTTAGAGAAGCACCGCCGCGTGGAAGAATCCCGAGTTGATGAGCAATGGCTTCTGCCGTTGTACCATGATCACCTGTGATCATGACAGTTCGTATCCCCGCCTTGCGGCATGTTGCAATTGCATCGCGCACTTCACGACGTGGCGGATCAATCATGCCTGTAAGCCCTACGAATATAAGCTGACTCTCGGCGGCGTGTTCGTCGGCCACTTTTTCTTCCGGCCGCACTTCACGATAGGCCATTCCGAGGACACGTAGTGCCGCTCCGGCCATGCTCTCGTTGGCTGCCATCACTTTCTGCCGCAGCGTTCCAGTGAAAGGTACGACTTTACCTTCCCACAAAATATAACTGCAGTGTCCGATCAACACATCCGGTGCACCTTTGGTGTAGATCATTCGGCCTCCCTGATGATGAACCAGGACCGACATGCGTTTGCGCTCCGAATCAAACGGGAACTCCTGCTCCCGGGCATACAGCTCTTTGAGGCCAGCAGGAGTAAGCCCCATTTTGGAGGACAGTGTGACGAGCGCCCCCTCCGTCGGATCTCCCTTCAACTCCCAGAATACATTTTCTCGCTTAACCATTTCTTCTTGGAAATCATCTTTTTTGGTATTTTTCTTGCCGTCTTTTTTGTTATCCTTGCCCTTTTTCTTGCTTCCAGACTCGTTTGCAATGGTCTCCACAATACTTGCATTGTTGCATAGCGCACTAATCTGAAGCATTCTGCGTAGCGACTGGTCACTCTTCAGTTCCACCGTTCGGCCATTCTCCAGCATCTGCCCTTCAGGTGCATAACCATCCCCGGTAACCTTGATGCTGCGTCCCTCCAGCCATACATCCGTTACCGTCATCTTGTTCTGGGTGAGCGTGCCTGTCTTGTCCGAACAGATTACGGATGCGCAGCCAAGGGTTTCGACAGAAGGCAGTTTGCGTACAATGGCTTTACGTTTGATCATACGCTGCACGCCTAGTGCGAGTGCAATGGTTACAATGGCCGGCAGACCCTCCGGTATGGCAGCCACCGCAAGGCTGACCCCTGCCAGGAACATGCCAACGGCTGGTTGTCCGTGCAATATGCCTGCGACGACAACCATAATGGTTAATCCCAATGCGACAAAAATCAGAATTTTGCCCAGTTGTTCCAACCTGTGTTGTAAGGGTGTTTCCTGCTCCTCCGTATTCTGGATCAGATCGGCGATTTTGCCCATCTCCGTCTCCATGCCTGTACGGATAACCACACCTTTGGCCGTACCACGAGTGACCATGGTGCCCATAAAACCAATATTCTTCTGATCACCAAGCGGAACGTCCTCATCGGCAATCGGAAGGCAATGTTTGCTTACGGGAACCGATTCCCCGGTTAGAGCAGACTCCTCCACATCCAGGCTGTTCGTTTGCAGCCAGCGCACATCAGCAGGAATGCGGTCCCCACTCTCTACCATGACGATATCCCCAGGGACAAGTTGTTTGGCTGCAAGGTGTACTTCCTGGCCTGAACGAAGCACTTTGGCGAGAGGTGCAGACAACTGTTTTAATGCACGAAGTGATCGTTCAGCCCGGAATTCCTGTACAAACCCCAGAATGGCATTCAGTACGATAATGGCCACAATCGTTACCGCATCCAGATACTCACCCAGCAATCCGGATACCAACGTTGCTCCCATCAACACCAGCACCATAAAATCCTTGAACTGATTCAAGAGCAATGTAATCGGAGATATACGTTTCCCCTCGCTCAGCTCATTCGAACCGACCACTTTCCTCTTCTCTGCTACAGCTTCATCCGTCAATCCTTCCTGCGGGCTGACGCCAAGAGTGTTACGAAGCTCTTCATCACTAAGTTGATGCCACTTGATATGTTCCATGCTTCATGTTTCCCTCCCAGTCTGTATTTCATCTGCTAAATAAGCTCACATGCTTCACCGGCGTGCTGGTCGACAGGCTGTACACAATGCCGGACAAACTACCTGCTCTATATGTATTCGGACAGGTCTGTGATTAGCACCCGGAAGGTGAATCCTTTCCCTGATGGACAGAATAGGCTAAAATAAAGGTCTGCGATGTTCTGCGCAGTACCATGTTCAGTGTTCAACAGGTAAGCAACGAAGAATCTGCATCCGGTCCTTGTTTTTTTACATATCTGGTTGCACGTTTCAGTTATATAGATGAAGCATTGCGCATGATAAATGCAGGTGCTCGATAGAGAGAGGAAGTGGAAAAAATGGCATTGGACGGCATCGTAACACGGGCCATTGTTCATGAATTGCAAGGCTGCATTGGTGGACGTATCAGCAAAATCCATCAGCCGAATGGTCATGACGTAGTTCTCACACTGCGTGCTCAGCGCGGTAATAGTAAATTGCTTGTTTCGGCAAGCCCAACATATCCCCGTGTGCATTTTACGGAAAAAACATTCCTTAATCCTACGGAAGCACCCATGTTCTGCATGCTGCTCCGCAAGCACTGTGAAGGTGCAATCATAGAGGAGATCCGTCAGATTGGCATGGAACGTATCATCCACATCGATGTGCGCCAACGCGACGAATTGGGGGATGTTTCGGTTAAACGGATCATCATTGAATTAATGGGTCGTCACAGTAACATTATTTTGCTTGATCCCGTTACAGGAACGATTCTGGATGGCATTCATCATGTGACTCCGTCCATCAGCAGCTACCGGGTAATCATGCCAGGTTTCGCGTATACTGCCCCACCTGAGCAACATAAGAGTAATCCGCTCGAAGTGAGTCGTACAGCATTCGAGGACAGCTATCAAGCCGTTGAAGAAGAGGCATCACGCTGGCTTGTGAACTCCTTTAGCGGTCTTAGCCCGTTAATTGCTGGCGAGATTGCTGCCCGTGGGATTGCTGCTGAAGGCAAAGGGAACACCCAGGCTGTGGTTGAGGGTGAGAGCCGAGTTGAGATTGATGCGCTCTGGAACGCTTTTGAAGCCGTGATGGGTCCTGTCAGAGATCATCGCTACACGCCTGTAACCGGAATGAATGCCAAAGGCAAAATGATTTTCTCCGCCGTTCATCTTGAGAGCATTCAAGACTTGGAGAAAACGTATGACACGATGAGCAAGTGCATGGAAGATTATTATGGAGACAAGGCTGAACGGGACACGGTTAAACAGCGAGTAAGTGATCTGCTCCGTTTTCTGCAAAATGAGCGAAGCAAGAATATCAAAAAGCTGGACAACCTGAACAAGGATCTGCTGGAAGCAGACGATGCGGACAAGTTCAGACTATGGGGTGAGTTGCTGTTTGCCTCCCTGCATCAGGTCCACAAAGGGGACAAGAGCGTGGAGCTTGTGAACTTCTACGACGAAGACCAAGCCAACATTACCATTCAGCTTGATCCGCTGCTCACACCGTCTGACAACGCACAACGTTATTTCAAGCGGTATAACAAATACAAAAACAGTCTGGCTGTCATTCATGAGCAGCTTGGCAAAACCAAAGACGAAATTGACTATCTGGATAACCTGTTACAGCAGCTATCCATTGCATCGATGAACGACATTGAGGAAATACGGGACGAGCTTGTGCAGCAAGGATACCTTCGTGACCGCAATAAAAAGGGTAAAAAGAAAAAGAAAAGTGATCGTCCGACCGTACACCAGTTTACGTCCTCAGAGGGAATTGATATTCTTGTGGGCAAAAACAACCTCCAGAACGAGTACGTGACGAATCGCCTCGCTTCTTCCAACGACACCTGGCTGCATACCAAAGACATTCCAGGTTCACATGTCGTCATTCGCAGCACGGACTTTGGTGAAGCTACATTGGAAGAAGCAGCACAGCTTGCTGCCTACTTCAGCCAAGCCAAGGAGTCCAGCAGTGTGCCTGTGGATTATACGTTTATCCGTCATGTACGCAAACCAAGTGGTGCGAAGCCTGGTTTTGTCATTTATGATCATCAAAAGACCTTGTTTGTCACGCCAAATGATGAATTGATCAAGAGTTTGCCATCCACCATTAAAAATGGATAAGGCTATATAAGTTGAACTAAAGATTATTTACACTAACACTACGATGACAGAACAACCTTCCAATCGCTGTTATCCCCAGATTTTTCGATACCCTTTTCAAAGGGGAAAATCCGGGGATAAAGGCGAACGCTTCGCTTTTTCAGGTTTTTTCTGTCCTCTCCGTTATCGTGTAAATGATTAGTTCCACTTATATAGAGATGTAACAGTAAAAAAACAGAATCCCCTGACCATAACGGTTCAGGGGATTCTTGTGGATGCATCAAAATTGTTTCAATACTAATGTGAATTTCATCTTTATCTATCGTTTTTATTGAATATTAATTCTTTAAAATGTATAATAATTCAACTCTCGCGAAAAAAATTATAGTTAAGGAAGTGTACCATGACCATACATATCAGAGAAACTCAACCTGATGATCTAAAATCACTGACTGCATTAATGCATGACTATGTGGTGGGATTCTACAACAACCCCTGGCCTGGTGATCAATCCATCCAGCTTTTGATTAATAACCTGCTTAATCAGCAGATCGGTGCTCAATTCGTGGCAGAAGAGAACGGGAAGCTTATCGGATTTTCCACCCTCTTCTTTACTTACAGCACGATGAAAGCAGAACGTGTCGCCATCATGAATGACCTATTTGTTACGGAAACATTCAGAGAAGGCGAAGCAGAAGCCAAATTATTTGCATACTGTCAGCAATATACACGTGACCATGGATGTGCATATATGTCTTGGATCACAGCAGTGACCAATGAGCGAGCACAGCAATTATTCGAGCGTCTTGGGGCTACACGCGGCGCTTGGGTCAACTATTCGATTACATAAACTCTTTTTGACACAAAAAAGGACATGAATACATGCAGGTTTATGCCTAGCATGATCCATGCCCTTTACTTCTACAATATTAAAATGTACTCAATAAGCAGAAAACCCTCAAAGCCAGATAAAGTGTTAACCTGTCTAAATTATACTCCCCTTTGCCGGGAAGTAGCTGCCTTCAGCCTTTCCAACACATCAACCGTTACGGTCTTGCTACCCAGATCCCCGTGGAAAACGACACCTTGCCGTTCCCCATGATAATCGGATCCGCCAGTCTCGATTAACCCATAACCCTTAGCCATCTCGGCGTATCTGCGCTCATCTTCCGGTTCATGGTCTGAGTGAAACACTTCGAGTCCATCTGGACGGCAATCCTCAATGATACGCCGTACCAATTCATCATCTTCATAGAGGCCCGGATGGGCAATCACGGCGGCTCCACCTGCGGCTCTGATCCATTCGCACGCATCCTTCGGCGCAACGCGGGGTACAGATACGAAGCCAGGCTTGCCTTCAGCAAGGTATCGATCGAATGCATCCCGCAAGTCAACCGCATATCCCTTCTTCACCAGCACATCAGCCATATGAGGTCTGCCGATACTCTCGTCAGGCTCTAGTGGCCGTCCCAGCTCATCCAGCACTTCCTGCCAGCTGATATCAAGCCCAAGTTCCTGAAGCTTCGCGATAATGAGATGATTCCGCTCATCTCGCGCTTCTCGTAATCCGCGCAACCGTTGCAGGAATGGCTCATCCTCCGTATTCACATAATATCCGAGCACATGAATATCTTTTCCGCTAGCCCGAGTGCTGATCTCCACTCCGGCAACAACATCAATATCGTACTCTTTTCCCGCTTGCTGTGCTTCCGCTACACCAGCAACTGTATCATGGTCTGTTAGGGCAACCGCCGATAGCCCTTTTTGTTTGGCAAGCTTCACATTATCAGCAGGTGGCTGCATTCCATCCGATGCCTGACTATGGGTATGCAGATCACAGCGTCCTTTGCTTTGATTCATGTACAACAACTCCTTTCTTTCCAAAAGTGGTTTGTGATTACATCTTATCTATCATTAATGGTGCGAACGATTATGCCTTCCCCGTCTTGGACTCCGGCTCAGGTTGCTCCTGTTGGCGCAGATAATTCAGGAAAGCCACTGCCGACAGGGGCAACAAGGACGATTTTAGATGGATGGCATAGAATTGCCGTTTGAATTCGAGTCCTCGGATATCCACAATATGAACAAGTCCCAGAGCCAGTTCATGCTGCACGGAAGAAGGAGATAACATCGTAATGCCTACCCCTGCCTCCACGGCTGATTTTACCGCTCCTGTACTGCCAAGTTCCATCACAACATTCATTTCCTGTGGATCAATCTTTTTCTTTTGCAATTGGTCTTCCATCACCTGACGAGTACCTGAGCCCTTCTCACGCAGCACAAAGGGATAATTCATGACATCCTCAATATTCACTTTGCTACGCTTAGCTAGATCATGCCCGGCAGGTACAATCAGTTTCAGCTCGTCCTGCATGACAGGCTCTACAATCATGTCCGGATGGTGTACTGGCGCTTCAATCAGACCAAAATTAAGCTGGTGCTTTAAGATATCATCCATAATTTGCGTTGTATTCATCACTTTCATGACGATTGAAATATCCGGATATTGAAGTGCAAAAGGTCCGAGCATGCGTGGAAGTACATATTCCCCGATCGTTAAACTAGCTCCAAGCTGGAGTCGGCCCTGTAACATTTGGGTAAACGCTGACATCGCTTCATCCGTCTGTCTAACCAGTTCTACACTTCGTTTGGCATGAGGTAATAATGTCCGACCCGCCTCGGATAATTCTATTTTTTTGGTGGAACGATGCAATAACTTGGTCCCGAAATAGTCCTCCAATGATTGAATCTGCATCGTCACTGCCGGTTGAGTCATATGTAATGCTTGTGCAGCAGCCGAGAAGCTTCCTTTCTCTGCTACCGTATAAAAAATATGCAATTGGTGAAAATTCATATCTTCGCCCCTCTTCGATTACACTCTCTATATTGTAGCCGATTTCCCGCTTGGCAACAAAAAAAGCATGCAGCTTGTCTGCATGCGATACGACTTGAATCTATGATTTCAACATATTGAATCTCATATTGAATCTAATCAACTTACTTATGCTTACGGCTATTTTTGACCAACGTCATTCTTCTTGAGTGTCTTAACCATGAATAGTATGACTTCAGGTCCCTTAATTCAATGGTCTCCGACATTCGTCCCAGAAACGTAACTACGATCATTTTGTGCAAGGGGTTGCCCGCAATATCATATTCCCCTTCAAGTTCGGAAAATTCGGCGACCACCACCAGATCCTCATCAATCAGGTAGACGTCCTGTTCATTACGGTAGTATGGTGTTATACGGTCCTGCTTCAGACACTCCCATAACCACGCCGCAATATGGTCATCATCACTACGTGCAGGCTCAATACGGTCTGCATACCGCATCTTGGCATGATGGGTAATGACGATGTCGGCCACTTTCTTGTCTCCAAGAGCCACGAAAAACGGCTCGTAGGTGCTCCAACGTTGCATCACCTTATCACGCATGGGAATCACTCTCCACCAGATAGGACTTTCTATCTATTTATTACCAAATATATTACAACATTAGTCCCGCAACCTCAAGGCGTAAGTGTAACTTTTTTTCACTAAAGTTCATTTGTGCATAATTTAAGAAAAGAGCGACCCCAAGGGGCCCCTCCAGTTTCTCGTCTATATTCCGTAAAAGCTCGTTTTGTCCATGGTTTTGCTGGCATACTCAGTTTTGATCTCATTACGATACGATCGTTCGATCTTGCGCACATAGGAAAGTCGCTTCACGTTTTTCATCGTATCTTCTGCCCGTTCTGCATTAACATACATGACCACATAATGCATACGGCGGGAGATATAATGCACGGTGCCATATTTTTCGAGATTACGGGCAGCCTTCAAATCACTGACCCAAATAATGAATCCTGTCCTTTCCGCAAACATCATCGTTCCCCGCCCTTCTATAATGATTACTTAACTGCAACCACACTTGCCGCCACTACCGCAGCCGCCCTTCGGATTCGGATCATTGCTCGGTACCTTAATGGTCGTTGACACTGCGAATGCAATGGTCTCTGACATCTGGAATAACATATCATCCAGGGACTTCTCTGCCTGTTTGAAGCGGACCACCGCCTCGAAATTTTCCAACTCCTGTTCCAGAGCCTTCACCTGGTCTTTCGCTGCATGATAATCCGGGTGAAAATGACCGAAACGCTGTGTTTCTTCAAACAATTCCTTCTTGGCATTCAGCTTCCGAATCCCCATCTGAATCTCAGGGGAAGTCTCGACTTGCTGCTTCCAATATAAATAATCCGATACTTCGGCAGATTGGTTAATCATGTCGCCCAGTTCATATGCGCCCGTTAACACTTGGGCCATATCGACCGTGTTCATTTCCGCTACGCTCATGAAATATTCATCCTATCTATATATAAAGTTCTACTTAACGTAGACTACCCCATCATAGCATATCCATGAATAGTTAAGAAGAGTTTTTCCTGCAATTAGAAATAGCGAGAGCTTTAAAATTCGCCTTTCAACCTGATATTCACGAAAAACAGTCAGGTTGTAACATCATCAGGCAGGATAAGACGCATTGTATCCCACTCCGACGGGGAGAATGTACGCCATTCCGTCTCTGATGTATGTTCATTTGAATCCAGCATGTACCAACCACTTAAAGTCCATTGTTCATGGCCCTCTACCTGGTGTGGAATGAGGTATCGCGTACAATTTTCCTGCTGTATCCCCAGCTTGGTCTGCCACTCAATGGCTTTGGCAGCAATCTGTCGTGCGGTTGAACTATGATATCGACGCCACTCCTTGTACCAGGTCTCCGGTATCTCCTCCAATCCGAGCAGAGAGAACTTCTTCTCAATGACAGAATGATCACGCTCCAACCCATGCAGAAGTTCAGGAACATCAACCAGTCCTTGATTATCGGGTGTGTAGAAAGAAGAAGCATATACATCGGTCAACACATCTTCTTCTAATAATTTCGAAGGCGCTTCGGTACCTGTACTTGCCTCCGTTGCCTCCATCTTCCGTTCTACAGTCAACGGTGCAGCAACCGTCTCCCTTCCCCACCCTTCCAACGCAATACGTACATTCTCCGGTATGCCTGTCAGGGCATATTGATCCAGAAACTCCATCATTTCACGTAATCCACGCCCTTTGGCTAAGGCCCAAACGAATCGTTCTCTTGTCATGCGATAGATGGACATCCGGTCACGCGTTACCCGTTCTGCGCATTGCTCCAGCATCCAGATCACATCAGGCCTTGCTTCCGGTGGCACCAACATTTCGAAATCAGGCTGCATGTAAAATCCACTCGGTTCCGTCTCACTTACCATCTCTCGTTCTCGATATAAAAGGCTCTGCGGGTCGATCAGCCAACGAAATGCCAGATCTCCCGACTGATCCTCTCCAACTTCACCATAACCCCACCCAGCAAGGGCATAGAGCCAGCCCATAATTCGTGGTTTCAGCTCCGAATTCGCTATACGGCACCATATGTTCTTTTCTGGAACAAGCACTGCCAATTGATAACGGAAATGCTGTAACGCGGGTTCAACTTCTCCGTATCTTTCCACACACGCTTGATATATTTCCCGATGCATCTGTGTCCACGATAGCCCCAACCATTTTTTTAATTGATGATCTTGAATCTGGATTCGCCCATCTGACTTCTGAACCAGATTCAGACTAAGAAGTAGATCAAGAAGAATGGCAACGTGGGTCGGATACAACTCCGAATGTTCATATCGGATACCCAAACCATCAAAGTCTGTCGAAGATAACACCGTGATCATACTTAATTTTTGAACACTTTTCTTATGTATAGTGCCTTTACTTGTCAAAGGAAGTCCTTCTCTTCCGATCCAAGCAATCAGATGAAGTAACTCTCCAGCAACATCCGACTTTCCCTCCTGTATTACATGAGCAAGATTTATATCCTGTTTGACGGTTATGCCCACTCTTTGCGCATAAGCAATAGTCAATGTCTCCATCAGTGAAGCAGGAATATAGAATAGTCGCTCCCCCCAACTCTTATGCACAGATTCAATCCATTTTTGCTGCCGAAGGTTGGCGAAGGAAGAATTGGCTTCTGCGACACTTAGTCCTTCGACGGCCCATTGTTCTCGCGGCATGAGAGAGGAAAAAAGCTGACCAGCATGTTTGTGAAAAATTGCACCTAGTACTTTTTGTTCCACCCAAGTAAGCTTTGACCATGAATCAAGGTTCAGTACCACAGGTTCATTTGTTGGTCCAGATGAAGACATTTCCCAATCCCTCCTCTTTTCGCGATTATAAATGGACTATTCGTTCTCATGAACGATAGCATATTCATATCCCTGCTCCACCAAGAACATCTGACGGTTTAATGCAAACTCCTGTTCCTTACTATCCTCTGATACCAGCGCATAGAAATATGCTTTATTTTCCCCCGCTTTCGGTCTCAGAATTCGTCCCAACCGCTGTGCCTCTTCCTGCCTTGAACCGAAACTCCCGGATATTTCAAGCGCAACAGCAGCATCGGGCAGATCTACAGCAAAATTGGCAACCTTCGATACAACAATCGTTTTAATCTCTCCACGTCGAAAAGCGCCAAACCATTTGATTCGCTCCTGCTGTGACATGGTTCCCGAGATTAAAGGTGCTTCAATTTCCCGGGCAATCAACTCTAGTTGGTCTAGATATTGTCCAATTACTAGTGCAGGTAAATCCCGATGACGTTCCAGCAAACGCTTCACCACACGTACCTTCGCCGGATTCTCTGCAGCCAATCGAAATTGATGCTTAACCTCGGCTTGCAGATAATTCGATCTTAATTCCGGGGAGAATGGGATACGTATCTCCTGGCATTGTACATCAGCAATCCACCCTTGCTGCTCCAGTTGTTTCCACGGCATGTCATAGAGCTTCGGACCAATTAACGAAAATACATCCTGTTCACAGCCATCCTCTCGAACCAACGTGGCTGTTAATCCCAGCCTTCGCGTAGCTTGAATATCCGCAGTTGCACGAAACACCGGCGCTGGAAGCAAATGTACTTCATCATATATGATCAGCCCCCATTGCCGCTCACTGAGCAGTTTGATATGGGTAAAATCAGCATCTTTTGATTTCCGGTGTGTAAGAATCTGATATGTAGCTACAGTCACAGGTTTCACCTGTTTTTTCTGACCTGAATACTCACCAATCTGTTCGCTGGTGATCGTGGTTTTGTCTTGAATTTCCTGAATCCACTGTCGCACAGACGTTGTATTGGACGTCAAAATAAGGCATTCACATTGAAGCCGCTCCAGCACGGCCATGCCAATGACCGTTTTGCCTGCCCCACAAGGAAGTACAAGTAGCCCGCTTCCTCCCATGCCCTCACTGCCTTCGAATGCGTCCACAGCCTCTTTCTGGTAAGAACGCAGTGCAAATCGCTCAGAGTGAGCCCCTGAATCATTGGTTCGCCATTCAAATGAAAGCTCGGTTCCCTTCCGATACCCCACGTAATCAAGTACGGGGTAACCCAGTCGTGTTAATTCCCTTTTTAATAACCCTCGCTGTTCTCCCGGGAGCATAAGTTGATGAGCGTCCTTACGTTCCATACGAAAGGCAGCTATCGTTTTCAATCCACTTAATTCATCGAGCAACCGTTCATCCTCACTGTAAAGGCGCATTCTGGTGTGATCTGCTTCGGAATGCAGCTTTAATTTGCCATACTGATCCATAATTCTCCGAACATCCTGTATCAGTGCAGCAGGCACGTTCCAACGCGATACCAGCTCCAGACTTGCGATGACCTGATCTGAATTCCACCCTAGCGCAGCTGCATTCCAGAGCGACAGCGGAGTGATTCGGTAGGTATGAAATGCTGCGGGTGTCTTGACCAGTTCAGCATACATCCCAAGCTGCTCTCTTGCCCTTTCGAATCCGGGGTGGCCGACTTCCAGCAAAACTGTAAAATCTCGCTGAACAATGCAAGCATCCGTTCTACCCATATGTTCTGTTCCTTCCATTCGCGCCTTCCTCCTATCACAAAAAAAGTCCAGTTCCGGCAGCTTCCGAAAATGAACCTGTATAATTGCGAGTTCAACAATTCTTATTTCAGTACCGAAAAGTGGACTTATTGAACAAACTCTAAAAAATCCATAAAAAAACACCCTGCCCATACCTCGGTATGAACAGGATGCCCAACTGCATCTAAAGTCATTCGGCTGTGTAACCCTTAGCCATGGCGATAAATAATCTCACAGCCGTCTGCATCGCATCTTCGTCAAAATCAAACATCGGATGATGATGCGGATAGATCGCATTTTTATCCGGGTTGCCTGCTCCAACAAACATAAAGCACCCTGGAACCTTCTGCAGATAATACGCAAAATCTTCCGCTGGCATCAGCATCGGGGAGGCTTGTACTCGTTCTGCCCCAAATAACTCTGTAGCTTCCCTGAAGAAACGTGCTGTCTCCTGTTCATCGTTCACCACAGGTGGATATCCCATAATATATTTCACTTGCGTCTCTGCTCCATAGGCTGCCCCTGTCTGGTCTACCATGGTAAGCACACGCTCTTTCATCACGTTTCGGGTCTCTTCATCAAACGTTCTAACTGTACCGCTCATTTTACATTGCTCTGCAATTACATTCTGAGCAGATCCCGCCTGCATTGTGCCAATGGTCAGCACCGCCGGTTGTAAGGGGTCCACCGAACGGCTGACAACCGTCTGAAGCTGCATCACAAGCGCAGAACCCGCGATAAGACTATCTATTGTCGATTGCGGCATCCCGCCGTGTCCACCTTTGCCTTTAATCTCAATGTAAAAATCGTCCGCCGCCGCCATCATCGGTCCTGCTTTACTGGCAACCACACCTACAGGGAGCGGGGTCCACAGATGAATTCCGTATATGACATCTACACCTTCAAGCGCACCATCCGCAATAACCTGGACTGCACCGCCTGGAAGAAGTTCTTCTGCTGGTTGGAATAAAAAGCGAATCTCTCCTCGAATCTCCTGCTTGTGACGGCTGAAATACAATGCCGTACCGAGCAAGATGGAGATATGACCATCGTGGCCGCATGCATGCATTGCTCCTGCTTGTTGTGAAGCATACTCGATATTCTTTTCATCCTGAATCGGCAGTGCGTCCATATCAGCTCGCAGCATGACGACAGGACCCGGCTTGTCGCCACGGATTGTACCAATGACCCCGTGACCACCAACATGACGCCTTACTTCAACGCCAAAGCTCTCCAACATATCCGCTACAAAAGAAGATGTCTTCTCCTCATGAAAGGAAACCTCTGGATTGCGATGAAGGTGACGCCGCCATTCCACCATGTGGATCTGCAGATCTTCCCACCATATATTATTAGTCATGTCTCTCCATCCTTTCAATCTTGAACGGGACTTATATCAAGCCCGAACCTGCCTCTTCGAACCTATTGCTGTATATTGTAGCAGAATTGGAAGAAAACCGATACGAAACGCCCTTGGAAAGCTTGCACGGGAAGGGGAAACATACTATCATGAACTAGAGAAATACTCGAGAAATTATACTCGGAAGCTTATGAGGAGGATCAAACGCTTATGATTTTTGAGAATACAGGCTTGGATGGCTTGAAGAGCGACTTGGCATACCTGGATGAGAGCGCCGAGAAAGTCGGATTTGTCCGGTGGCAATGGGAATATTACCGCGCTACATACGACTACAAAATTGAAGATGAACAAACCAACTCAGAATACTTTGTACGCATTAATACCCGCGCCGTGGAAGGCAAATTGGAAAAACCGGATACCGTTCTTGCTGTTGAAGCAGTGTACCTTGGCAAAGCCACCTTCCCTCACGGCCTGGACTATGACTCTTCCGTTCCTCAACCAGTCGTGAAGCTGGCAGCCCAAAAATTACAGCAGCTTAAAGAACTGCTGGAAGCATAGGCTGGGCCAAACGATGAAACAACAAACGGCCCAAACGAAAACGAAGAGAGGCACGCCGGATTTTCAACTGCTAATCCTCACTTTATTGTTGGTGGGCTTTGGACTGGTGATGGTATTCAGCTCCAGTTCCAGCATTGCAATCGCAAGCGACAGATTTAACAATGATGCCCTTTACTTCACGAAAAAACAACTTGTGTGGGCGATTATCGGTCTATTTGGCATGTTCTTTGCCATGAATATCCGCTTTAACAAGTACAAAAAGCTCTATGCACCCTTTTTCCTGCTTACTACGGTCATGCTGGTGATTGTTTTGATCTCAGGCGCAGTATTGAACGGTGCACGAAGCTGGATTCACATTTTCGGCTTCAGTCTTCAGCCTGCAGAGTTCGCAAAAATTGCTATCATTCTCTATCTCTCTGCTCTGATCACCAAAAAAGGTGAGAAATTCAGAGTTTTCAAGACAGGTTATTTTCCCGTCTTGTTCATCGTTGGATTCATCGCAGGACTGATCATGCTGCAACCAGACTTTGGTACCACCTTCATTCTGGTGTCCACTTGTGGTCTCTTGATTTATGCCGGTGGAGCCAGTATGAAACATATCTTAGGTTCGATTCTCTTGGTTGTACTCGGTGGAGCCCTGGCGTTCGGAGCAAATTCCCTATTTTCTTCCATGTCTCCCTCCGACACGACGACCGCTACAACAGCAGTCACTGCGGAGCAGAACTACAAGATCGGACGTATCCAAGCTTTCCTGAATCCATTATCCGATATTAATGGCGGAAGTCTTAACCTCTACCGTTCCCTTGTTGCCATTGGTGATGGCGGCATGACAGGTTCCGGGATTGGACAAGGTACGATGAAGCTTCACTATTTGCCAAATGCGTATAATGACTTTATTTTCTCCGTGATTGGTGAAGAACTCGGGTTCATCGGAAGTACATTATTCCTGCTCGTTTACCTGTACTTCATCTGGCGAGGAATTATTGTCTCTCTCCGCTGTCCCGATCCATTCGGAACATTGGTCGGCATTGGCATTATGGGATTGATCGCGATTCAGGCATTTATCAACATCGGTGGTGTAACTCAAACCATTCCGGTGACGGGTGTCACGCTTCCGTTTATCAGTTATGGGGGTACCTCACTCTTTGTGATGATGGTCGCCATGGGCATTCTGCTCAGTATCTCGCGCACCAACAATCTGGACGTAATCAAGGAAGAAAAAACGAAGTCAGTGACTGTACAGACACAGACTCGTACCTCTCCTGCTCTTCGTTCACGGGAGTCCATTCGTCGGATTCGGTAAAAAACAACATAAAAAAAGGCTGTGCACCTAATGGATGCGCAGCCTTTTTGTGTGTACTCGTTTGACAATTCTGTCTATCAAGATGAAGAACAGGTTGATGTATCCTGTTCTCCATTGCGGATTGCGATGTCTACAGATCGTCGCCTTTGAAAGATACGCCTTCTACCTTTACATTGACTTCAACCACGCGTAATCCGGTCATGGTCTCTACCGCTTCTCTTACGTTCTGCTGAAGCATACGGGAAACTTCATGAATCGGGGTTTCGTACAGGACGATGATGCGCAGGTCAATGGCTGCTTCCAGCTGGCCGACCTCAACGCTCACGCCTTTCTGTACGTTTTTACCGCTGAGTCGCTTCGCCCAGCCCTCTGACAAACCTCCAGACATTGCGGCAATTCCGGGCGTTTCCATTGCAGCCATTCCGGCAATTTTCGCAACCACGTCATCGGCAATCCGGATGTTTCCGCTCTCCAGTTGAAGTTGTTCTGCCATGCCACATCCTCCTTCACTTCGTTACTCGTATTTTAAATCCTTTCCACCCCAAAAAGCAAATTAAACTCAAAAAGATGCGTTTACAACCTACCACCATTTGGTTATATTGAAATATGAAAATAATCTCATAAACGATTTACATGCAATTCAAAACAAAATAATTTTATAACCGAGGTGTTTGTTGTGAGAAACCGGATTTCATCCATTTTGCTGATTGTGTTCTTTGCACTCAGTGCCATCGCCCACTTCTTGAAATGGGATTCGATTCTACAGTTCGTGATATCAGCCATTTCGGTTATTTTTGTGGCCGGTTTTTTAGGCAAAGCCACCGAAAATGTTGCCCACTACGCCGGACAGCGGTTGGGTGGATTCTTGAATGCGACCTTCGGCAATGCCGCCGAATTGATTATTGCCATTTTCCTCGTTAAAGAGGGGCTGTTCGACATGGTTAAAGCAAGTCTGACAGGATCCATCATCGGTAATCTGCTGTTAGTGCTTGGGTTAAGTATTTTTGCCGGGGGACTCAAATTCAAAATTCAGAATTATAATGTTTCACTCGCAGGTCTGAATGGTTCCCTGATGATTGTTGCCATCATTGCCCTGTTTATTCCGGCAGTCTTTCTCAATACACATTCCATTACACAGAAAGACACCAATACACTTAGTCTCATCGTAGCCGGATTGCTCATTCTCGCGTATATTGCCTGGTTATTATTCTCCATGGTGACGCATAAGAACTACCTTGCAGACGTCACTGAGGATCGCGATGAAGAGCTGCCGCATGAACATGCTCCGGCATGGTCCAAGAAAAAGTCTATTCTCTACCTGGTGCTTGCAACGGTCATGGTTGCCTTTGTCAGTGAATGGCTGGTCGGCACGCTTGAAGTCTTCACTTCGGAATTTGGACTTAGCGAACTGTTTGTCGGTGCATTCCTGGTGGCCATCATCGGTAATGCGGCCGAACACAGTGCAGCCATCATGCTTGCCATGAAAAATAAAATTGGAGCCGCCGTCGAGATTGCGGTCGGCAGCAGTTTGCAGATCGCACTTTTCGTAGCTCCTGTACTGATTTTTGTCAGCTACTTCACAGGCAGAACCATGGATATCGTATTTACAACCATTGAACTGGTCGCCATCGGCGTATCCGTATTTATTGCCAAATCCATTACCCAAGATGGTTCAACCAATTGGTACGAAGGCCTACTCCTGCTCGTGGTATATATCATACTCGGCGTATCCTTCTTCCTGGTGTAACCAGGCCTTACGCATCCATCATCATAATAAACAAGCCACAAGAGGCAGCCCAATGTACATTTGGAGCTGTCTCTTTGCTTGTATACGCCTTCTGGCTGGCTTGTATCCCCATCCCGTTCAGACGCACAAAAAAAGCATGCATAAACGCCTGCATGCCTTCTATTCTGACCCGCGCATTTGCAGGCTATTGCTCATTCTTCTTGTTCAAGGCTTCATATAGAATTGCCAAATTCCGCTCAAGCGCGCTAACCAGCTGCTTACCTGCACCTTCTGGAAGGAGCCCTGCACGAACAGCAAAATCAACTTCCTTGGAGAACCCATACATCTGTGTATCCAATACTTCCTCATAGAGAGGGCAGTAGCGGGTAGCCAGATTCTCCATCTGTACTTCAATAAGCTTCTGTATTTTATCTGCATCTTCTTGAAGAAGACTGATCGCTTTCAAATTCAGCTGGTCCTGCAGATCAGATGAAGTCATGCATTTTTCCCCCCTATGTCCCAAAAATCGCGTAAAGACGTTCTACCTCTAATATTAGACGAAATGAAGAGCTAATACAAGAACCTGACCAAAATAAGAACGCAAAGTTAAGCCTGCTGTTGAAGCTTAATCCTCCTGTTCCAGTCCCGTCCAGATGAGTATTCAGATCATTCCATACCAAAAAACACCCCTGCCAAAAAAGGCAAAGGTGCTTCTTGAGAGCTATTACTCAGATGCGATGCTTACATTCAGTCCATGCTTGGCAAATACTTCTGACATGGCTGCTTTTGCTTCAACTGCATCTGGACCATGAACATGCAGTTCATAGCTGTGCGTGCTGATCAGCGTTGTAAACAATCCGAGAATACTTTTTACATCGATATACTTGTTCTCCGAATGAAGCACGATTGAAGAAGTAAACTTGCCTGCTGTTTGAGCAATTTCCACTACAGCCGCGTTATTACTCGACATAGGAATCCCTCCGTCTTTTTACGATTGGTATCATCTATTAATTACCACTACATGATACCGTGAATCCGCTTTCCTAGCAACAGCAAAATCCTGTTCCTATTTCAAACGGTCCGGATTCAGGCATTCCAGCTCAGGAATCACAAAAATACCGTCTTTACGAATCAGCACATCGTCAAAATAAATCTCCCCGCCGCCATAATCCGGACGCTGGATCAACACTAGATCCCAGTGGATGGACGAGCGGTTGCCATTGTCTGTTTCTTCGTAAGCCTGACCTGGTGTAAAGTGCAAGCTGCCTGCAATTTTTTCATCGAACAGAATATCTTTCATCGGATGCAGAATATGCGGGTTAAATCCAATTGCGAACTCACCGATATGACGAGCACCCTCATCCGAATTCAGGATTTCATTCAAACGCTCAGTATCGTTGCTTGTCGCTTCAATGATTTTCCCATTCTCAAATGTGAACTTGATATTTTCAAATGTCACTCCGTTATACAACGTTGGTGTGTTATAACTGATCGTTCCGTTCACGGAATCACGTACAGGGGCGCTGTACACTTCACCATCCGGAATATTTTTTTGCCCGGAACATTTCTCTGCACCGATATCTTTAATGGAGAAGCTCAGATCTGTTTCCGGTCCGGTAATGCGAACTTTATCTGTACGCTTCATCAGGTTAGCGAGTGAGTCCTGCGCTTTGTCCATTTTGGCGTAATCCAGGTTACATACGTCGAAGTAGAAATCTTCAAACGCTTCTGTACTCGTATTGGCGAGTTGCGCCATACTTGCGTTAGGGTAACGAAGTACAACCCATTTCGTATGTTTGACACGTTGTTCACTATGTACCGGGTGGGAGTACAATGAATTGTACATTTTCATTTTTTCTTCCGGCACATCGGACAGATCATTCACATTTTCTCCCGCACGAATACCGATATAACAATCCATCTGCTTCATACGGTTCAGATCAATCTCTGCCCATGTTTTCATCATTTCTTCGGTCGCATTTTTCAGCATAGCACGCTGTACGGTCTTATCAGTCAACTGTACAAAGACGTTACCACCTTTTTTGCCTACCTCTTCAATGATGGCGTTAATCAGATCACGTTCTGATCCAATCATCTCAACCAATACATTTTCACCAGGCTGCACATCTACAGAATAGCCCACCAGGCTTGCTGCAAGCTTTTGAATTCTTGGGTCTTTCATCTTGGTAAAATCCTCCTGTCTTCTGCCATGCTTGAATTGAACAACGGTAAATTACGATACTATTGTAGCACGCGAACAGTCATCCCGTCAGCAGGCAGTCCCTCACTTCGTTTATTGATATGACTTGAAGTTTACATCGGTGACAAGGGCTTCTTTGTTATTTTTACGGTTGTTGTCCGTGTAACTCACCTGACTTTCAGAGGATAAGCGAAGAGGCAGACTGCTCTTCCGATCTACGGTGAGATGATATACCGTCTGTACGCTCGCTTGTTTCATCATCTGTTGCATCGTTATTTCACCCTGTTTCCAAACTTGATCCAGATCCTTCTCAAGCTTCTCTTTACGCGCGCCTTTCACCGTAGAAGCCTTATGCATATATTCTGCCCGAATGGCGTTCATTTCGTCGTTCAGCTGGGCTACAGCCCATGTTTTGGCATCTTCCGGTGCAAGTTCAATCCGTAATGTTCTGGTTCGACGACCGGCCCCATATTCGGATTGAATGGTTTTGTTCATCTTGTCTATCTTCTCCATCTGGGCAATTGGATTAAAGCGGGAAAGAGAACCACGAAGCGGCTCATGTTGCGCTGATAATGCCATCCACTGCCCTTGTTTCCGCTCGAAAGAGGCGCTAAACCCACTGGGCTGTCCATTATTTTTTACGGCAGTCGTATGAATGCCTGTGCCCACAGCAGTTACTTCACCAGGTAATCGGGTCTGAAGGGTCAGACGGTCATGATTCTCCAGCTTTCCTTCGAATTTGAACTGATTCTCGAACAATCCACTGTTCTCCCGTCGAAGTCCTGCTTCTCCTTCAAAACTTAATGTTTCTTTTCCCGCTATCCCCGATAAAGCCAAGGAAAAAACCTCTTCAGGCGTTCTATCTCGCTGGATGAATCCACAACCCGGGACACCAATCATCAAGATGCTCACTAATAACCATAACGTACGTACCGAATGGCGGTTAAGCATGTCTATCTTCACCCTTCCATGAACTTTCTCCATAGATTGCCCCGCCCGTATATGCTTATACTTCCTTCTATACACAACTTGATCACGAATACATAAAAAAAGAGAACGACTCCGCAAATGGAATTGTTCTCTCTTAACGCGTTATATCCTGTTCCTCTACAACAATTCTGTTCCGACCACCATTCTTCGCGCTGTACAAGGCCATATCAGCCCGATAAAACAAAGACTCTACGCTAACCTTCTCATCCATCCAATTCCACTCTGCGATGCCACTGGATACCGTAACGAGTGGTCTGGTCTCTTCTGCAACTCTCTTTCGAATCACTTCCGCATAATCCAGCGCCTGACGTACACTCACCTGTGGCATATAGATCGCGAGTTCTTCTCCACCCCATCTGGCGCATATATCCTCCGTGCGAACCGAACTGGTGACGATCTCACTCACTTGTTTCAGTACTTGATCGCCAGTCTGGTGTCCAAAGGTATCATTCACCTGTTTGAACTGATCAATATCCACCACAATGAGGGAGCCACAGAATTCATGAGCCTGTCGCTCGTGAATGACACTATCCAGATAATGCCTCACGTACAGACCTGTCAACATATCCAGATTAGCCAAGCGCCGAACCTCGGCGTGTAACGTGGCATTTGACAGCGCTAGCCCGATATGGATGGACAACATCTGTAAGAGCCGATAATTGTCATATGAAAAATAATGCTCTCGACTGTGTCCCAGCAAAATGGCTCCCTTCACTTCACCATTAACTCTAATCGGTGAAGCAATCAGTGACATAGATCCCGTATCTTCCATGAAAAAGGAGGAGACTTTATCATATTGCGCATAATTGGTTATAATAAGCGGTTCCTCTGTTCGATACACCAAGCCTGCAATACCGTAGTCCACAGAAAAAGATTGGTGAAATACATCCTTCACATTGGATGACATGACTTCGAAGTCGTTTGTACTATCATTGAGTTGAAGAATGCAACATGTTTCAGCCTGAAATATTTCCTTCAACTCCTGCTCGGATAATTGATAAATCTCCGAAAGGTGCAGGCTCTTGTTTAAACGCTGTGTAAGATCATTGATTAGACGAAGTTCCTGAATCAACATATTGGATTGTTCGTGCAACTTGGCGTTCTCAAAGGCCGTGCCTGCAGTGTCCACCATCATGGTAATCAATTGCAAGTCCGATTCTTCCATGATCTCTTCATTCATTTCAATATGGAACACACCGTATATGCCTTGTTTTCCTTTCAGCGGAATACCTACATCTACAATGCGGTCTTCTCCATCATCGGAACGAGCAACGATCAGTTTGCCTGCCATAAATGAACGTACACAGATATCTTCTCCCCGCTCGTGGACAAGCAACGGTTTAATCCGTGGATTATAGTTGCTCTGATCCTGAGACATATAGAGTTTGATATAGGTGGCCGGGTACAGGTAGTCCATACTGTCAAATACCTCATCCAATATGGCCTCGACATCCATTTTGTCATGCATTCGCTGAACAATCTGAAAGAGGATAGACCTCCGGTGTTCCTCACGCGCTGTTTGTTCATGAGCATGTAACAGGTCCGTCATAAATATGTATTCAAATCTTCGGTAAAAGCAGGTGCGGTAATGCAATGCCTCAGATCGAACCACAGCTTCAGACGTTTCATATCGATTGGATTCATAGATCACAGCAGTGAATACGGCAAACATATCCTTGTTCGTTCTGGAGAATAAGGGGTGTGTTATCAGGAGATATTCTCCATGGTCGCTAGTCCCTCTGAGAGACAGGGCCTGTCTTTTATCCAAACATTCCAATACAAGCCTGCGTGCATCCAACCCTGGATCAGCCTCATGATCACGATCGTACCCTACACAATCGCCTTCCGTGTTCCATACGCTGTAATAGGTTGATCCCTTGTCTAGGCCTGAATCTGCTTTGGAGTTCCAGTCACTGTATGCCTGCTCTAGCAAGCTGCCCAAATATGAAAAATCAAAAGGTGTGATATCCATTTTTTGCATCCACAACACATGCTCTTCATGAGAACGAGGAGCGGAAACAGATGCGGAATCGCCCGAACTTCGTGAATTCAAGCTGGCAGGTAAACTTCTTAGATGTTCTAACATGTCAGGCGCTCCTTTGCACCGTTTTTGCATCCACCAGGATGCATTAATCTGCAGACGTTATCGCAAACCTGCAAATTCGTCACGATCACCTTATTACATAAAGATGATTTAAAGTTAAGATACAATCTATTTTACTCTGTTTAAAGCTTTTTTGCATCCATATTTCAGAAAATTGTCCCATTATTTTAGGCCCAATGACCTATCGACAAATTTAGACGTTTTTTTGCTTTTATTCTACGCTTGACTTTGGTTCTCTTAAACTGTAATATAAATTGTTGATGAAGACTACTAATGGGTCTTTAAATTTGGGCATTACCGGTTGTGTCACCCTCATTCTTTTTGTTGCTTTCAGGACAGCGGCTGAACTTTCCTGATCGTTCTATGCGAGGCCAAGCCCGCATCAACAAATTGGAGCGCAAACAGAGCCCTAATATGAACTTTAACTAAAAAGGAGCTACTTTAAACATGGCACGTTACACTGGTCCTAAATTTAAATTGAGCCGTCGCCTCGGCATTTCCCTTAGCGGAACAGGCAAAGAATTGAAACGTCCTTTCCCTCCAGGTCAGCACGGAGCTAACCAACGCAGAAAAATGAGCAACTACGGTATGCAATTGCAAGAAAAACAAAAATTGCGCCACATGTACGGTTTGGGCGAGAAGCAATTCCGCACACTGTTCTCTAAAGCTCAAAAAATGCAAGGTATTGCCGGTGAGAACTTCATGTTCTTGCTTGAGTGCCGCCTTGACAACCTCGTTTACCGCCTTGGGTTTGCTAACTCCCGCGCTGGAGCGCGTCAGTTGGTAGCACACGGTCACGTAACTGTAAACGGCAAAAAAGTCGATATCGCTTCTTACCAAGTAAGCACTGGCGATGTAATCGGCTTGCGTGAGAAGAGCCGCGCTCTTTCTTCCGTTAAAGAAGCTTTGGAAGGCCGTTCGCATCTTCCAGCTTACGTTGAATACAACGAAGCAGCTGTAGAAGGTAAATTCATCCGCTTGCCTGAGCGTGCTGAATTGTCCCAAGACATCGATGAAAAACAAATCGTCGAGTTCTACAACCGTTAATCGTTGCAATCACATTAAAGTTTCAATCCAAACAGCTGTCGAGATTTTCTCGACAGCTGTTTTTCTATGCTTTTTTCTATTTATCTTCATTAAAAGACCTTAATTAACGATATAAAATATAGACTCCCTTTAGGAGAAGCACACATCCATACAATCATCACAAGAGTTACATCAAGGGGGATTACACATGAATTTTTTTCGCAATCGCAAGCTCGCTGTTAAGCTGGGACTTTTACTCGGGATCGTATTGCTCTGCTGTATTGGAGCCCTGATTGCATTTAACACCAAATCGATTTACGACAAAAGCCTGCAATACGGGGAAACCGTTGCGGGACAAGCAGCGAATCGTGCTACGAACGAGTTCATGACAGACATGAACCAGGTCAAAAACACATTGGACACCATGAGTATCACGTTATTGGATGCCGCTAAGAACGGCTCACTCAATCGCGAGGAAGTCGTTAGACTTCTTGAGCAGTATCTGAAAAAGGATGAGAAAGTTTTTGGCTTTTATACGGGCTGGGAACCGAATGCCTTTGATGGAAACGATGCGAGTCACGTCAATAAAAATGATTATGATGATGCTACGGGTCGATTTGTTCCATACGCCATACGGGACGGCAACTCTCTGCATTTTGAGCCGCTCACGACCTATGAGGGAAACAGTGAAACCAGTACATATTATCAGCTGCCCAAGAAAACCAAATCCATCTATTGGTCAGAGCCTGTTACCTATACGGTTGGCGGGAAAGAAACACTACTCGTTTCGATTGTCCTCCCTCTCTTGGATGAAAACAACACTTTTCTCGGTATTGTTGGGGCCGACTTTACCATTGATCGTTTTCAGCAAAATATAGCATCACTCAATCCGGATCAAGGTTATGCCATGCTGATTACTAGTGAAGGACAGATCGCTGCGCACGGCTCCAAACCGGAACTGGCTAATGCAGACGCCGTCATTCCACCTGATATGAAGACGGTCATTCAGCGTATACAGTCCGGCGAGTCTCAGTTTTATGCCACTGATCCCGAAGTAGGGGAAGAGCTGTTTATTGCTGAACCTGCCAGGTTACAAGGAACAGATTCGAACTGGTATCTTGTATCAGCACTGCCAAAGAGCCACATTCTTCAACCCTTCTATGACAGCTTGAACTGGTCCATACTGATTGCCGCACTGGCTGTACTTCTGCTTGCAGGTGTGGTTACCTACACCATCATCTCTATTGTTAGACAATTAAATCAAGTTAATATCGTCGCTGGGCAGCTGGCTGGCGGAGACTTGACACAAAAGTTACCTGTCCGATCCAAAGATGAATTTGGCGTCATGGCAGGTCATATGAATCAGATGATGGATACCCTGCGACATACCATATCGGTTATATCCGAACATGCTCTATCTGTAGGCTCAACTTCTCAACAGTTGACCGCAGGTGCCGAAGAAACAGGTAAAGCCGCCGAACTGATTGCCTTAACAGGAGTCGAACTTGCAGATAAAGCAGGTAAACAGGTGCAGGAGCTGCAAGAGTCCTCCCGTTCCATGAATGAAATATCTGTCGGGATCGGAAGAATAGCAAAGGCCGCCTCCGATGTATCCGATTCATCGCGAACGGTGGCCGAACGAACAACCGTCGGAAGTGATAAGATTCAGTCCGCCATGCGCATGGTCGATAGTGCCACTTCATCTGTGCAGACATCGATGACCGCACTGGAGAATTTCCGCCAACGTTCCGAAGAGATTGGCCATATTACAGGCATGATCACGGAAGTTAGCCGTCAAACCAACCTACTCGCACTTAATGCTTCCATTGAAGCATCACGAGCAGGGGAACACGGACGCGGGTTTGGCGTTGTTGCTTCCGAGATTCGTAATCTGGCTGAACAATCCAGAGTATCAGCAGCGCAGATTGCAGCGTTAATTCATAGCGTTCAGCAAGAGGTCCTTTCTCTCGTTGAAAATATGGAACATGGAAATTCCGAAGTTATTCATATTGCGGACGTGATTAATGAGAGTGGTGAGCTCTTCCTCTCCATCTCATCACAGATTTCAGATGTTAATGTGCAGATCGAGCATGTCTCAGCCATTGCACAGCAGATGTCAGCTGGATCACAGCAGGTTGATGCCACGTTGGAACAACTCAAAACCATCGGTCATGAAACAGCTGATCATGCAACTCGTGTTGCTTCTGCCTCTGAAGAACAACTCGCATCCATGGAAGAGATTACGGCGGCATCTGCCTCTCTGGCTAATCTTACCCAGGAACTCTTAGAACTGATTCAACGTTTCAAAACCTGATGTAAAAGACCTCCAATACGACACATCATTCAGGCCACCCTATGCACCTCAGCATGGAGGTGGCCTGCTTATATTTTGGCTTACAACTCATGAAATGTGCTTCAATATCGCATGATATATAGCATAATGCATGGCAGAATGGCAAATTTCGACCATTACTTGTATTTCTCAGGCATGCAAACCCGCCTTTTTATGCTATAATAAGTGCTGTTAAAAGGAGGAAGACACTGAATGGTTGATGTTAATAAGAAAAAGCCCGATGAACAGCCTGTACGCAAGCGCAGCTTTGCCCGCAGACTGGGAAGTTTCGTCAAATGGATGGTTGTCCTTGGATTTATGGGGGTACTATTTGTAGGCGGTGCTTTGATGGGATACGTCAGTTCCATTGTGAAAGACGAGCCTGTCCGTTCAAGGGCCCTGATTGAACAAAAAGTCAGCGAAAACTCCATCACAGGCTTTGCTTACTTTGCCGACGGCAGTCCGATCGGTCAATTACGTACGGAAGAAGACAGGCGTCCGGTCACTACGGACCAGATCCCACAAAAGGTTATTGATGCAGTCATTGCGATTGAAGACAATCATTTTTACGAACATAAAGGTGTAGACATGAGCGGAACACTACGTGCCGTGAAGCAAAAAGTGCTGAAAGAATCAGTACAAACCGGTGGTAGTACACTGACTCAGCAATTGGCGCGTCGTGTATTTTTGAATCTGGATCGCACGGAAGATCGAAAAGTGAAAGAAATCTTGCTCTCACTTCGACTCGAACGTTTCCTGACCAAAGACGAGATCATGACAGCCTATCTGAACAAAGTTCCTTTTGGTAATGGTTCCAGCGGATACAACGTTTATGGAATCAAAGCGGCCGCCAAAGGATTGTTTAATATTAACGATCTAGAAAAAATCAACATTGCTCAAGCTGCTTATCTTGCTGGATTGCCACAACTCCCCTCCTCTTACTCCGCTTTTAACGGTAAAGGTGATTTTGTAGAGGAAAATTTTGACCGCGCAATCAATCGTCAGCATCTGGTATTACGTCGTATGCTTGAACTGGGCAAGATCAATCAGTCCGAGTATGACGAAGCTCTTGCTTTTGATATCAAAAGTTCACTCGCTCCGAAGACCATCAAGGCTTACAATACTTATCCATATCTTATGATGGAAACGGAACGACAAGCTGCACAGATTTTGATGAAACAATTAAATTCCGACACAGCTGAATCTACAGACAAAGGTACGGATGCCGACACACCTCAGAAGGAAAGCAGTGCATTATTAGAGGAAGCTCAGACGCAACTGCGGACAGGTGGATATCGCATCTACACGACCATCAACAAAAGTATCTACAAAACGATGCGTACCATTGCGGAAGATGACAGCAACTTCTCAGCAGATGATCCTGTCAAAGGAAAAGAACAAACTGCTGCCATGCTGATTAATCACAAAACAGGTGCTATTCTCGGCATGATTGAAGGACGGGATTTCCAGGATGAACAGATGAACTACGCAACGCAGATGATACGTCAGCCAGGTTCAACGATGAAACCAATAGCCGCTTATCTTCCTGCGTTAGATGAAGGTCTTGTTCAGCCAGCTTCAATTATTGATGACTCACCGATCATTTTGAAAAGCGGTCCGAGCGGGTACCACATTGCAAAGAACGCTAACAACCGGTACCAAGGACTTGTTACGGCCCGCAGAGCACTGAATTACTCACTTAATATACCGGCTTTGAAATTGTTCAATGAAGAAGTCGGAATCGACAAAGCGTGGGCTTTCGCCAAGAAATTAGGAATCACCACGATTCAGAAGGAAGACTATCAGGCTCAAACTGGTGTTCTCGGAGGTCTCCAATACGGTGTAACCGTTGAAGAGCTGACCAGTGCCTATGGTGCCATCGCCAATAATGGTGTATATAATGATTCCTACATGATTAGCAAAATTGTAGATTCCAAAGGCAACATCGTCTACAAACACGATACGGAACCAGTTCAGGCCTTCTCGGAGCAGACAGCATACCTGATGACCGATATGCTGCGGACTGTTATTACAGAGGGAACGGCAGATAAAGTACGTGAAAATTACAAATACTCGAAAAGTGTACCGATTGTAGGTAAAACAGGTTCCACTCAAAACTATGCAGATGTTTGGTTTGAAGGCTATACACCTGATGTCACACTTGGCGTATGGGTTGGATACAAACAGCCGGTGAATACGCTGGAAAGCAAATCACAGCGGAAACGTGCGCAGCAACTGTGGTCGAAAATCCTGAATGAAGTGATCGATACGCAAAAAGATCTGTTCGTCACGGATTCGTTCAAAAAACCATCTGGGATCGAAACGCGTACGGTATCGGCTTACAGCGGCAAGTTGCCAACATCCATGACTGACAAGTTTGTTACGGATATTTTCAACAGCAAGTTTGTTCCGAAGGATAGCGATGACGGTGTCGCCAAAGCCAAATACATTACTTACAATGGTGTAAACTATATTCCGCGTGATGGAACACCTTCGGACATGTTGAAGGAAAAAACAGTAATCAAGCGTAAAAAACCAATCTCGGATCTCATCAAAGAATTGCAAAATGCTTTCTCACGTATGAGTCGACATGAGTCACTTGCTTATTACCTTCCTGAAGATGCGGATGCAGACATGCCGACACAGATTGATCCAAGAACAGATAACGGCAAAACTCCTGATGCACCAGGTAACGTACGAATCTCAACCTCGGGTGACACAGCTGTCATTACATTTAATGGCACTCCTGAGAACGATGTCGTGGGTTATCGTCTGTATCGATCTGTGAACGGTGGAGGATTCCAGAACCAAGGTCAGGTCGTCCTGACCGGTGAATCCAGATCATTCTCTGCTTATGCAGCGCAAGGCGGCAACTTCGCCTTCTATGTAACCGCAGTGGATGTTGCTGGCAGAGAATCTTCTCCTAGCGCAACCGTAAATAGTGCCGGAAGTGTAGCTCCTCCAGTGGAAGAAGAGATTAATGAGCCGATTGAAGTTCCAGGTACAATTGTTACTCCAGGAGAAACGCAGACCGATAATACAACAACGACAGCCCCAGGCACACCTGGTCAAGTCAGCGTATCTGCTCTATCTCAAGGGCTGCGCATTCAATGGGCGTCCACGCCAAACGCAGATAGTTATACTGTATTTTACAGTGAAACAGGCTCGGCCTACACCAAAATTGGAACGACAGCGGGCAATACCATGGATTATGGCGTACCCGCATCGACCAGTGGATGGTTCAAGGTATCTGCCAGCAACAGTGCAGGTGAATCCGAACCTTCCGCGGCTGTACATTTTCAGCCCTGATTTAGGCAAAGTTACCCCAAAAAAAGCCGCACCCTCAGATCGTATCTGAGGGTGCGGCTTTTTATTTGTACTTGCATCAGCTAAAAAAGCCTGCTTTATGCCACTGGCATAAAGCAGGCTTCTACAACCACAACCGATTCCTCATTGATAGAGTCACCGGAATTTGGCTTCGTAGAGTATCAACGTTAGTCTTCAATGGTGGATAGATCTCCTGCCGGAAGATCTAGCTCCCAGGCTTTCAGCACACGGCGCATGATTTTGCCAGAACGTGTCTTAGGCAGTTTATCCTTGAACTCGATCTCACGCGGAGCAGCATGGGCAGACAGGCCCTCTTTGACAAAACGGTAAATCTCTTCTTTCAGCTCCGGTGTCGCCTCATATCCTTCACGAAGCGCCACAAAGGCTTTGATGATCTCCCCACGTGTCACATCCGGCTTACCGATTACACCCGCCTCTGCCACCGCAGGATGCTCTACGAGCTTGCTCTCCACCTCAAAGGGGCCGATGCGCTCTCCTGACGAATTAATCACATCATCAATCCGTCCCTGGAACCAGAAGTATCCTTCTTCATCCATATAAGCAGAGTCACCGGATACATACCAGCCCGTAAGCCTGAAATACTCCTCGTATTTCGCAGGGTTATTCCAGATCTTGGCCATCATGGATGGCCAAGGTGCCCTTATGGCCAGATTACCCATACTGTACGGCGGCAATTCCTGTCCGCGATCATCAATAATGGCTGCTTGGATGCCAGGCAACGGACGTCCCATGGAGCCAGGCTTGATCGGCATTCCGGGATAGTTACAGATCAGCTGTGCACCTGTTTCCGTCATCCACCATGTATCATGAATTCGCTGACCATAGGCTTTCCATCCCCAACGAACAACCTCCGGATTGAGCGGTTCACCGACAGACATGACATGACGCAGACTGCTCAGATCAAACTGGGCGATGGTCTCTTCTCCAGCTCCCATCAGCATACGGAAGGCCGTTGGTGCACTGTACCAGATCGTGACTTTATTCTTCTGGATGGTGTTGTACCAATCTTGAGGACTGAAACGACCGCCACGTATTACATTGGTCACTCCGTTGAGCCATGGAGCAAAGATACCGTAAGAAGTCCCTGTGACCCAACCCGGGTCTGCCGTGCACCAGTACACATCATCCTCACGCAAATCCAGAACAACCTTACCTGTATAATAGTGCTGAATCATGGCATTTTGAACATGGTACACCCCTTTGGGTTTACCCGTAGAGCCTGAGGTATAATGAATGAGCAAACCATCCTCACGATTCAACCACTCTACTTCCATCTCATCCGAAGCGGCAGACATCTCTGCATCAAAATCGATGAGTCCTTCTTCCGTCTGCTCGCCTCCACCCACAATAAAGATATGTTTGAGTTCAGGCAACTCGGAACGTTTGATGCGTTTCAATAATTCCGGAGTTGTGACGAGCGCTACTGCTCCGCTATCCTCCAGCCGATCCTTCACTGCCGTTTCCATAAATGCTTCGAACAACGGGCCCGCGATGGCTCCAGCTTTCAATATTCCCAGCAGACTAAAATACAGTTCAGGACTTCGAGGCATAAAAATAAATACCCGCTCTCCTTTGGCTATGCCATATTTGCGGAGAACGTTCCCGAACCGACTCGACTGTTCACTCAGATCAGCAAAAGTATAGGCCTCTTCACGTGAAGCATCGCTATACAATAAAGCGGTTTTGCCGCCCCTTCCTTCCAGTACATGACGATCAATCGCTTCATGCGCCATGTTTACTTTTCCGCTGGCGTGCCACGTAAAATGCTGTTCCACCGATTCCCAATCGAACCGGCTTCTCGCCTCCGTGTAATCGCCCAGATTAGATTCAGACACAACCGTTTGCAGCATCTCACCATGTGCTTGACTCATGCTTGCCAGCCTCCTTCAACTCGACATTTCGATTCCCGTTAGGGCTCAATTCTCATTGCCTTTGTGTTGACTGAACTTCCAGTTAGCGCTTACATTAGTAGAGAGAACTTCTCATCATGTACTTGCTCGGCCAAACAGATGTTAACCATACTGTATTGAATTGTGAACATTTTTTGTCTACGCAATTATAGCAAATCTTTTCAATTGTCGTCTATGGCTTTTCAATTTTTTGGATTTTTGCTATAGCTGACACTTTGAACAACCTCTATAAGTAGGGAGAGAGAGGAGCATGAACCATGGAACATATCAAAGAACATCATATGCGTTCCATCTTCAAGTCCGGGCACCACATTACTGTTGAAGGCCCCGTGCAGGCCGAGGAGATTACCCGTCTTGCCTTCCATCCGGATCTGGATGCCTTTCGGCGACCAACGGAGCAGCAGGAAGCTCTGGCCGAGATCGCAGCATTACCTGAAGGGCGAATTATCATTGCACATGAAAATGAAACGATTATCGGTTATGTAACCTTTCACTATGCGGATGATTGTGAACGCTGGTCCGAGGGCAATATGACTGATCTGATAGAGCTTGGGGCAATCGAGGTTGCGGACGACTATCGCTCGCTTGGCATTGGACGTGAGATGTTGCTTACGGCTCTGGAAGATAAATACATGGAGAACTATATTATTTTCACCACAGAATATTATTGGCATTGGGATCTGAAGGGCAGCGGACTGAATGTATGGGATTATCGCAAGATGATGGAGAAGCTGATGCAAACGATCGATATGACTTGGTATGCAACAGACGACCCTGAAATATGTTCACATCCTGCAAACTGTTTGATGGTACGTATCGGAAGTCAGGTGCCGATCACATCGGAAGAACAGTTTGATCGTGTACGCTTCCGCCATCGGTTCATGTATTAATTCGATGATCTGTTCGAAAAAACGATATACATAACCAAAACCGCCTCTCGAAGCTTGATCCATCCTTCATGGAACAGCTAATCGATAAGCGGTTTTTCTTGATGCGCCTTTACATATTTTCTAACATATGCTCCACAATACGATGCGAACGCTGGGAAGATTCCACGGTAAATTCAGCAAAGTTGACATGCGCCGAGCCATCCGCTTTATCTGACATTCCACGCAGGACAACAAATGGTACACGATTCATGTAACAAACCTGAGCGACTGCTGCCCCTTCCATTTCGGCACATGCACCGTCCATTTCGGTATATAACATGTTAACGGTATCTTTATTGGCAATAAACTGGTCTCCCGATAATACTTTACCAATCAAATAATGGGCCCCCAGCGCTTTACATGCCTCTTCAGCCAGTGTAATAAGCGAAGCCTCGGCAGGGAATGCAGATGTCTCCTGGTAAGGAATAACCCCGCGTTTGAACCCCAATGGCGTTACATCCATGTCGTGCTGAACACATACGGATGATATAACCATATCTCCAATATTCAGCTCCGGGTTAACCGCCCCCGCAACACCTGTGAAGATAATGCGATTCACCTGAAAACGATCAATCAAAATCTGTGTCGTAACCGCTGCATTTACTTTACCTACGCCGGATTTGCACACGACAATTTGCTTGCCCAGCCATTCGCCTGCAACGTATGTAATCCCGGTCTGTTTGACCGTCTCAAGCTGTTTCATACCTGCAAGCAAAAGCGCTACTTCCTCATCCATCGCTCCGATAATGCCAATCGTTTCACGCATCTTCTGATACCTCCTGTTTTCACTTTCAACCTCATTCAGCACAAAAGCTCCGTCTCCGGAGCTTTCGCATATCCACTATGTAGAGAGAGAGGTTTCTCTCTTTCCTGTATATAATCCCGATTACACTACATCTGCATGACTTACAGACAGACGAAGAATCGTTTCATGCGGCAAAATAACCCGTGGATTCTCCACATTTTCCTTCTTCATCAGCTTGGTCAGCAAACGCATCGCAACTGCGCCAAGATCGTACATTGGCTGTGCCACTGTCGTCAACTGAGGACGCACCATGGAAGCCATACGGATGTTATCCACACTAATAATGGAGAAGTCATCCGGTACTTTCAGGCCGTCATCCTGAATGCTGTGAATGGCACCAATAGCCATTTCATCTGTTGCAGCAAAGATAGCTGATGGTTTTTTCTTGAGTCCAAGGAAATATTTCATCGCTTCAACACCGGATTCATACCGATAGTTACCGATTCGAACAAGATCCTCCTGGTATTCGATCCCGGCTGCTTCCAGTGCTTTTTTGTATCCTTGGAAACGGGCATAACCATTCGCTGGATCTTGCAGTGTACCACTGATCATCGCAATTTCCTTGTGTCCATGACGAATCAGGGTGTTTACCGCATCAAATGCAGCTGCTTCGTGGTCAATATCCACGGATGGGAATGTACCCTTCTCATCACTCGTTGCACAAAGTACGATTGGCACAGCGGCAGACTGGAACGCCTGAATGTGTTCGTCTGTTACTGTTCCGCCCATGAAGAGCAATCCGTCCACTTGTTTTTCGAGCAACGTGTTAATAACACGAATTTCTTTTTCTTTTTTCTTATCTGCATTACACAAAATAATGTTGTAGTGATACATATTCGCAATATCTTCAATTCCGCGGGCAATCTCCGCGAAGGTTGAGTTCGAAATATCCGGAATAACAACCCCGACCGTGGTTGTCTTCTTGCTTGCCAGACCTCTGGCTACCGCATTCGGACGATATCCCAATCGTTCGATGGCTTCATATACTTTTTTCCGCGTTTGCGGTTTGACATTAGGGTTATTATTAACTACCCGTGATACCGTTGCCATAGACACTCCAGCTTCACGTGCCACATCATAAATGGTTACCGTCACAGTACTTCTCTCCATTACCAGTAAATTTTCATACCATTTTCATTAAGATTTATATTACGACAAATTTTTGCATTAATCAATTAAAATAGGCTTTAGGACTCACTCAAAACATTCGTAAGTGTAGCTCTAGTAATATCTGAATGGGAAGTATGCCATACAGGAATTCCCTTTTTAATCAGGATCGCCTGTGGAGATTCATGCTTAACACCCAGTTTCTCTGCTGCTTCATTCGATACCGGGCTATCTTCCACAACATAGATGATACCGTATTTCACATTTTCATTGGCATTATTATGCAAATAGTCGTTCATCTCCTGATAAGCGTTCGAGCTGATCGGACAGCGCGTACTGTGCTTAAACAGAAGCAAGGGTTGATCCTCGGTAGCCTCTACTGCGGAGTTTAGCTGTTCAATACTTGTCATTTTAGTCATGTCAGCCATTAGATATACATCCCCCTTTACCAGGAATACCGCTATGTTGAGCGTTTTCACTCTTCGATATCTTAACAAAAAGCGCGCGAAAAAGCCAATTTTCATGAAAACAAACATTTTGCACGTCAAAATTAGACAGCATTCGAGAAGTACTCCTGCCACACAAATCCGGATAATTGACTTAACCTGCGCTCCGTGGTCTCTATCCAAACAGTATCTCCAGACTTCGTTGCGTAACCCATGATGTCCAGCAACAGATTGATACGTTCCTCTACCGCTTGCTGCATCCGATATTGCATCTCCCGATCGGTCGCATCCGGCCAGGCCAGCAGTTGCTCATGAAACAGGTCTGCCAATTCATTACGTTCACCAAAAGATACGTCCTGCTTCACGGGCTGTTCACCCAATGTACTAATGCATTCTGTTAAGTCCGGCTTGACCGGAGGAAGCACTTCGTATGATACACAGTCTGTACACGCAAATACGGGTACGTTTCGAATCTCCACTTTTTTGGCGTATACTACGGTTCTTAATTCCAACTCCATTACATGTCCACATCTGCACGACTTGCGCACACCCTCACCTCATTCGTTCTATACTCTATATAAGTACCATTCGACCTATTTCGGCTCAAATCCTGCTGCAAAAGAAAGGTTGCACAAATTACCACTCCCTCCAGATGAAGGTTGTCGAATGCAGGTAATTACTGACTTGTAATCGCTTCCTCCACACTGCATATGCACAACCATGAAGTCCCTTGTAGAATCTGTTACAATTAGAGACGCGACATACCTAATCACAGCAAAAGGAGAGATGAACATGAGATTAACCGGTAAAAAAGTCATCGCTCTGGTCGATGAAGAATTCGAGGATTTGGAATTATGGTACCCTGTGCATCGTGTTCGTGAAGAAGGTGCAGAAGTGCATCTTGCTGGAGAGAAAAAAGGAAAAACCTATATCGGCAAATACGGTGTGCCTGCTGAAGCTGAATATAGTTTCGATGAACTGGACAGTTCAGAGTACGATGGCATTCTTGTACCAGGCGGCTGGGCGCCAGATAAGCTGCGTCGTTATCCCAAAGTTCTGGACCTCGTGAAGGAAATGAATGCAGACCGGAAACCGATTGGACAGATCTGTCATGCAGGATGGGTACTAATCTCTGCCAAAATTCTGGACGGAGTTACGGTAACCTCTACACCAGGCATTCGGGATGACATGGAAAATGCAGGTGCGATCTGGAAAGATGAAGCGGTTGTTGTTGATGGACATATCATCTCGGCACGTCGACCACCGGACCTTCCACCTTACGGTAAGGCATTCTGTGATGCCCTCGCTGACAAGTAAAAATAACCCCACTGTGCTCTCATACACAGTGGGGTTATTTTATATAACAAGCTTTCCAACAAATAATTATCACTAATGTAAATATATTAACTTAAAGGTATTTATATCCAATCATCCCAATCACGATGCATTCGAACCACTTTGTTCATCCGGGCTTCCTGTGGAGTCATTAAAGACTTGCAATCGCTCCTCAATATCTCCGCTGGTCCGCAGGGCGAAGCACTTTCGAGCTTCTTCTTTGGCGTCCGATGCTGTTGTGTTCAGCACTCTGTGCTTCACACGCAACAGAGATTGCGGAGACATACTCAAGTGGCGAATACCAAGCTCCAGCCAAAGCGGAATGGCACGCTCGTCCCCTGCCATCTCTCCGCATACACTAACATCAATTCCTGCCGTATGCGCCGCATCCGCTGTGGCACGAAGCATCCGCAGAACAGCCGGATGATAAGGATGATACATATGAGCGATCTGCTCATTCATTCGATCTACTGCCAGTACATATTGAACCAGATCGTTCGTTCCTATACTGAAGAAATCCGCCTCCTCCGCCAGCAGATCAGCAATCATCACCGCTGCAGGAACTTCAATCATGATCCCCACCTGAATATGAGGGTCGTATGATAATCCCCGCTCGTCCAGATCGGACATCGCCTCACGAAGAATCTCATTGGCTTGTTGCAGCTCTTCCACCGAAGAGATCATCGGGTACATGATTTTCACATTGCCAGCAGCGCTGGCACGCAGAATGGCTGTAAGCTGTGTTTTGAACAGGTCCTTACGGTCCAGACTAATTCGTATTGCACGGTAACCCAGAAACGGATTGTCTTCTTCCGGCAATTCGAAGTAATCCAGTTGCTTGTCACCACCGATATCCAGAGTACGAATGACAACGGATTGTCCTGCCGTCTTCTCTGCCACAAGGCGGTACACCTCATACTGCTCCTGCTCACCCGGAAATGTAGCCCGATCCATATATAGAAACTCTGTCCGGAACAAGCCTACGCCCTTGGCTCCATGTTTCAAAGCCAGATCCAGTTCCTTCACCGAACTGATATTGGAAGCGAGGTGTAATATAGCCCCGTCTTTGGTTACAGCATCCACCGTAGCAAGCACCTGAAGTTGTTCTTTTTTCTTCAGCTGTTTGCTGCGAAGCATGGTATACCGTTCAATTGTCTTGCGATCCGGGTCGGTAAATACCAAGCCATTATCACCATCCACCACAAGCATATCACCAGTCTCAACCGGCATGCCAAGACTCGCTTCCAGACCGGAAACGAGAGGAATGCCAAGCGCACGAGCCATTATTGCAGAATGTGATGTCTTCCCGCCAATCAAGGTTACAATGCCCAGGACATGACTGGGATTCAGATGTGCTAATTGAGATGGCGATAGTTCTTTGGCAACAAGTACATACGGCTGTGTATCCGAAGGGAGTGTAATCTCCGGTGCACCAAGCAGATGCTTGAGCAGACGATTACCTACATCCTTGATGTCAATGGCCCGCTCCTTCATATACTCGTCTTCCAGCAAGTCAAACATCGTGACAAAATGGTCTATGGCTTCTTTGACTGCCACTTCTGCCGCCTTGTACTGACGCTCGATAATGCCCCGAATTTCGTTCATGAATACTGGATCCTCGAGGATGGCCAGATGTGCATCAAAAATACTGGACTCCTCCGGCCCCACGACTTCCTTGAACTCATTCTTGATATATTCAATCTCATCCTTAGATGTCCGTATGCCCTCATACAGCCGTTCGAACTCTTGGGCGAGATCTACCGAATCCATCTTCTGATCCGGCAGATCCCATTCCCAACTGGGCAGGACAAATGCTTTGCCGATGGCTATGCCTGCAGCTCCGTTGATGCCTTGTATCTTCATTCTACCCCTCCAACGTTCCTGTCATAGAGCACCACGGACATGACGGATGCCTGACCTTTCTTCACTTGCTTAAATGGAGCAAAGCTCCATGATTTTACTCGATCGGGATTCGTAATTACCATTGGGGTTGTCAGTGACGCCGCTTGCTCGCGAAGTACCGCAAGATCAAACTTGATCAACAACTGCCCTGGCTCCACCGTATCGCCCTCCTGAACAAAAGCTTCAAAATGGCCTTTTAACTGAGAGGTATCAATGCCGATATGCAGTAACACCTCAAGCCCCTCTCGGGTGGAAATCCCCAAGGCATGCATGGTCGGATACAAGTGCATAATCGTTCCATACACCGGTGATACCAGCTCTCCGCGTTCTGGAACAAAGGCTACTCCATCCCCAACAAGCTTGGCTGCAAAAATCTGATCCGGCACCTCTTCAATGGGTAACATTTTTCCCTGAACGGGAGCACAGAACAGAACCTGTTGCAGATCTCTTTCCAATAGCTTCGCGATCTCTTCCCGAATCAATTCCGAATAGGTACCAAATACCACCTGTACGTTACCGCCACCCAGCTTGATTAATCCAGCGGACCCCATACTCTTCATGGCACCCGTGTCGATCAGGCGGTCATCATGCACGGTCAGGCGAAGACGTGTAATACATGCCTCAACCTGTACAATATTACTCTTCCCACCCAATGCTTCGAGGATTAGAGGTGCCTGATAAGGAATGTTGCCTACCCAATCTTCCAGCATGGAGCCCTCTTCACGTCCTGGTGTTGGAATCTTGAACGTACGAATCGCCCATCGGAACAGGAAGTAATAAACCAGCCCATATAGTATGCCAATCGGAATGAGCTTCCAAGCATTCTCCGATAGATGGAAATTGAGTATGTAATCAATAATACCTGCGGAGTACGAAAATCCATGCCGGATATCGAGCCAGTAACTGATCCACATCGCAACACCGGACATGACTGCATGCACGATGAACAGATAAGGTGCGGCGAACAAAAAAGCAAACTCAATCTGTTCCGATACCCCGGTTAGAAAACAAACGAGTGCCGATGTCAGAAAAGTTTTCTTGATTTTCGGTTTCAGATCTTCCCTAGCTTCCTGAATTATAGCAAAGGCTATTGCCGGAATGGCAAACATCATGATGGGAAACAAACCCGCCATAAAGAATCCTGCGGTGGGGTCTCCTGCAAAAAATCGGGGCAAATCCCCTTGTACAATGTTACCATCAGGTGTTTCGAATGTTCCTAACTGGAACCAAAATACATTGTTAAGCAGATGATGAAGTCCAAAAGCGACCAGCACCCTGTATAACACCCCGTAGATGAACAATCCAAAACCGCCGAGACTGTATTCCCATGTGGCAATGGCGTTCAATCCATGCTGTAAAATTGGAGCGAGCCATAACATAAAGCAGGAGAACAATGCCGAACAGAGTCCGACGATGAGCAAAACAAACCTTGAACCTCCGAAAAATTGTAAAATTTCGGGCAGTTTAATGCTTTTAAACCGATTATGCATCCCACCGGCAAGCGCGCCGAGTATGATTCCGATTAAGGAAGCGGGCTGAACGGTGCCGTCACCAAAGTTCCGAGTCACCTGATCATATATCACGATACCAGCCAGAGCAGCAAGTCCCGCTTGTCCGGCCTGGTTGGAGAGTCCCAGTGCTACACCGACAGCGAACAAATACGGCAAAAAATAAAAAATGCCGTGTCCGGCCACGGTAGACACTTCACCGACAACACTTAATCCCCAGGCGTCCCAAGGCAGACTGCCAACACTGAGCAAAATTGCGGCGGCGGGCAGGACCATTGTAGGCAGCATTACCGCTCGTCCGAGCTGCTGCAAGGATCCGAGCCAATTCATGGCGACCTCTCCTTTCTATCCTAGATGGTAAGCTTTGCGCAACGTTTTGTCAAAGCAAAACAGTAACCCATTGGTCTTTTATATAGCAAAAATAGAACAGAAAAAATCCCGTCAACTTCAAAGTTAACGGGATCTATCCTGCAATCATTCAATTGGGTCAGATCAGGATATTAACCGATCCGAGATGAACAGGCCTCTCAGCCACGTCCAGCGCCGCGCAGAACGATGGAATCCTCTACCTTGATACAACGATTCGTTACTGCTGTCATGCCGTTCTCCGCCGCAATCTGAACCGCCTCATCACTATGGATGCCAAGTTGAAGCCACAGGACATTGGCTTTGATGGCAGCAGCTTCACGAGCTACATTGGCACAGAACTCATCGCGACGAAACACATTGACGATGTCTACTGGCTCCGGAATATCCGCAAGCGTAGCATATACCGTCTCTCCAAGAATTTCACCTTGTACCTGTGGGTTAACCGGGATAATGCGGTAGCCTCTGCTCTGCATGGCTTCAGCCACCATATAGGAAGTGCGATCTGATTTGTCTGACAAGCCGACGACTGCGATGTTGCCTGCTTTGCGCAAAAGTTGTCCAATTTCTTCACGAGTAGGGTTGTTAAATTCCATGTTCAAGCACCATCCTTTTCTGATTAAAGTGCGTGTTCAAAAGACTGATTCTCAGCTATTTACTCTTTTACCCATTGAACCGAGGCGCCAAGCGCCTGCAAATGATCGAAATATTGCGGATAAGACTTGGCTACATGGTGTGCATCCCGAATACGAAGCGGCTCCTTGGAACGCAGACCGACAACAGTGAGCGCCATAATTACGCGATGATCGAAGTGAGCGTTAATCTCAACGCCGCCTTCAACACCTTCCGGACGTCCGTGTACGATAATCTCAGCTTGACGCTCTTCAACGTTCGCTCCTGCCTTCCGCAGTTCGTTCAAGTAATCGGTGATTCGGTCACATTCCTTGTAACGCAGGTTCTCTACATTATAGAACCGAGAAGTGCCTTCCGCAAACACAGCTGCGGCTACCATAGCCAAAACCGCGTCCGTTGCGGCATCCCCGTCGAATTCGATAGCTTTCAGTCTGCCATTTCCTTGAACGTGTACGACATCGTTCTCATGTGTCAATGGCACTTCCATCATGCGCAGCACGTCAACGATGGCACGTTCGCCCTGTTTGCTCTGCTCCATCAGGCGCAGAATTTTCACATCAGACTGTGTAACCGCTGCTGCAGCAAGAACTGCTGCTGATCCAGGGTAATCCCCTTGTACGGTATAAGTCGTTGGCTGGTATGCCTGTCCACCTGGTACACGGAAGGACATGTAATCATCACTTGCATGGATAACGATGCCTGCTTGCTCCAGCACTTCCAGCGTCTGTCCAATAACGACCTTGGACTTCAGGTCATTCAGCACTTCAATGGTGCTGTCTTCTGCAAGCAAAGGCGTAACAAACAGCAATGCGCTCAGATACTGGGAGCTGACGGAGCCGGATACACGGATGTGTCCACCCTTGGCATTGCCACCTTTGATTGTAATCGGCAGGCGTCCTTGTTCGTGCTGTACTTCTACACCCAGTTGACCAAGCGCATCGATAAGGTCATCATGCGGACGTTTACCCAGCGAATCCGGGTACGTATTTACAAATGTAACGTCTGGACAGAGCGCTGTAACTCCCATGAGGAAACGAAGTACAGCACCCGCATTCCCCACATTCAACTCACGCACATCACGGGGATGACTGCCGAAGCCCTTGATCACAATCTTGCTGTCGTCTTCTTCAAGTTCAGCCCCAAGATCACGAATACATCTGCGCATGGCGTCACTGTCTTCACTGTGTGCCGGGAAATGAATGGTACTTGTGCCTTCTGCCAGCGCAGCAGCCAGCAAATAGCGGGTAGTGTAGTTTTTGGAGGACAGAGCCCCGATTTCCCCGTTCAGAGTGGGGGTTGGTTTAACAATAACGTCCATGGATGAAATTCTCCTTCATTGATTATATTGTCGCCAAATTGACATTCCGTGCATCGCTTGGGTATCATTATAGGCGTTAAGTCCATACAGAAAAGAGGACCTGAATATGACACAAATAGCTGAAATTGAAACGTCTGAGCTGCGCCGCCGTTTACAGGCGGGAGAGAAGCTGCAGATGATAGACGTCCGCGAGGACGATGAAGTGGCGCAAGGCATGATCGAAGGAGCCAAGCATATCCCGCTTGGACAGATTCCGGACCGATTGTCTGAGATTGAAAAATCAGGCGAGATCGTAATCATCTGTCGTAGCGGTTACCGCAGTGAGCGTGCCTGTGAATATCTGCAGCAACTGGGATACGAAGGCTGTACAAACATGGTCGGCGGTATGCTTCAGTGGCAACAGGAAGACTAGAGTAATGTGGAGCGGATCGAAGTCATAGTAACTTTAGACCTCTAACCTACTCTGCTCCTAGAAACGAACGGGCCAATATGGCCCGTTTTGTTATATCTGCCAACATCTATCAACCATCAACTTCGATGATAACAAGCTTAGACGCGGTAATGCGCTAAAATTAAACGAGTCACTTCAGCAGCGGATAACTCGGTTGTATCCACCGTATAATGTGCGAACCGGTATGCGTCTTTCCGCTCTTCCATTATCGTCTTGATGCGTTCCTCCGCATTTCCTGCAAGAAGTGGACGATTGTCGCAGCCGCTAACACGCTCCACAATCACTGCCGGATCAGCAGTCAGAGCAACAACCCAACCATTTTCCAACATCACGTCACAATTATCCGAACGCAGCACCACGCCACCTCCGGTCGCTATGACCTGTGACTTTTTCTCCAGTACCGAACACAGCATGCGGCTCTCGGCATCACGGAAATATGTCTCTCCCTTGCTGGTGAACAGTTCCGGAATCGCACAGCCTTCTTCTTTTTCCACCGCGGCGTCCACATCAATCAATCGGTAACCAAGCTCGCGGGCGAGCATGTCAGCGACGGTTGATTTGCCGGTTCCCATCATGCCGATGAGAATAATATTGTTAGACTTGCTCAAGGTGTACACTCCTTTAATTCAAGCAATTCGTGAGCACTTTTGTCCTATCATAACACAGCCCTGCGGACTGGGAAAGACCAAAAGAGGCCTGGCGTTAACCGGCAATCACCGGAACGCCAAACCTCTTTTAAGCCTCTTAGCAGGCCAAATCTGCCACTTTAAGACGCTCAACCCAAATCTCATCGATTCGTATAGGTGGTACTACTCCATCCAGTTGTGGTGGAAGCTGCCTTCTTTGTCCACACGTTTGAACGTGTGAGCACCAAAGTAGTCACGTTGTGCTTGCAGCAAGTTTGCTGGCAAACGCTCTGTACGGTAGCTGTCGTAGTAAGACAATGCACTGGAGAAACCAGGTACGGGAACACCCTGTTTTACAGCAGCCGCTACAACTTCACGCCATGCGCCTTGATATGACTCAACGATGTTTTGGAAGTAAGGATCCAAGAGCAAGTTTTTCAGAGCTGCGTCTTTATCATAAGCTTCCTTGATGTTTTGCAGGAACTGCGAACGGATGATACATCCACCGCGGAAGATCATGGCAATGTTGCCGTATTTCAGATCCCAGCCATACTCATCGGAAGCTGCACGCATTTGTGCAAATCCTTGTGCATAGGATACGATTTTACTTGCAAACAATGCTTTACGAACGTTCTCGATGAACGCTTTTTTGTCGCCAGAGAATGCTTCAGTTGCTGGTCCACTCAGGATTTTGCTAGCTGCTACACGCTCGTCCTTCATGGCAGACAGGAAACGGGAGAATACGGATTCTGTAATCATGGACAATGGAACGCCGAGATCCAGCGCACTTTGGCTTGTCCATTTACCAGTTCCTTTTTGTCCTGCCGCGTCCAGAATAACGTCAACCATTGGTTTGCCTGTTTCTGGATCATATTTGGAGAAGATATCTGCTGTGATTTCGATCAGATAACTATCCAGCTCTCCTTGATTCCATTCCGTAAAGATCGCATGAAGCTCTTCAACGGAAACGTTCAATACGGATTTGAGCAAGTGGTACGCTTCACCGATCAACTGCATATCTCCGTACTCAATACCGTTATGCACCATTTTCACATAGTGTCCGGCACCATCAGGTCCAATATATGTACAACATGGATCGTCACCGACATGGGCTGAAATCGCCGTCAGGATCGGTTCAACCAGTTTATAGGCACTTTCCTGTCCACCAGGCATGATGGAAGGGCCTTTCAGTGCGCCTTCTTCACCACCGGATACACCTGTACCGATGAAGCGAATGCCTTTGTCTTCCAACTCTTTACTGCGACGTTGCGTGTCAGGGAAGTATGCGTTTCCTCCATCGATGATGATATCACCCTCATCCAGGTGAGGAAGCAGTTGTTCAATGGTAGCGTCGGTCGCTTTGCCTGCTTGTACCATGATCAAAATTTTGCGCGGGGATTCCAGGGATGCTACGAACTCTTCAATGGAGAATGAACCTGTCAGGTTTTTACCTTCAGCTTCTTTCAGAAGATCATTGGTTTTCTCGGGGGAACGGTTATATACCGATACTGAGAAACCTTTGCTTTCAATGTTAAGGGCCAAATTTTTGCCCATGACAGCCAGGCCAATCACGCCAATTTGTTGTTTTGTCATCTGGTCCTCCATCCTTTGCTCCAATTAATTTTATTGAAATAAATTCTCAACAATACTCCCATTTTAACGGTTTTATGTATAGAAGTGAACCCCGTGACACAGCTACGCAACGAGAAAACACCCCAATCTGCTGAGGTGTTCATCGTATTTTCATAAATACAGTGGGGATCACTCTGTCTCATACCAAAGTAATCCAATATTGTACATCTGATGGTATAATCATACCCATTGAACCTGGACTCAAGAAGGAGGAACATAACACATGGCGTGGGAACAGCTTTCAAAGCAAGAACAATTTTTAATGGATATTCGCAGAACCTTTTTGCTGGGGTCTTATATCCATGAATGGGGTATGCCAGAGCTCAGAACCGTTCTTTCGAAGCCGAACCGAGGCATTTATATCGAAATTTATTATTTCCCTCCCACCGCGCATGCAGACATCGCCAGATTCGCAACAGTCGGATTGTCTCAGGCATGTCGTCCATCAGGAGAGAAGGTCGCGTCGGAGTGGATGCTCGCGCTGCAATCCAATCTCGGTGGTGAGACTGTGGAGCGTGTAAATACCTATATGGCCGATCTGATCTCCCATCATATCGAAAATGTACAGGATTCAACGGTTCCGCGTGTGATGACACCGAGCGAATTAGCACCAGCCCGATGGAATGCGACCGCCTTTCTTCTCGATGAATTGCGAGGTGAAAGCGAATCCCTGGAACAGATATACGTTGGCCATGAAACGATTCCGTTACTATGGGCCATCCCCATCACCTCATATGAAGCCAATCTCTTGTTATCCGTAGGATTGGATGAATTCGATGCCTTCATTGAAAGCTCGGAACACTCTATCATTGACCCTTGTCGTCCCTAATGCCCTCTACATACAAATAAAACCCTGGCTTGCGCCAGGGTTTGGATATGAGTTGATGTTTTTTTCGAGAGCAGTTTTCATTCACCTTGCAGCGTTAACCGTTCCTCAACCTTCCAACATTAATAGATGTCCGGACAGTTGTTTTAAGACTTCACGGCAAGCATTTGCTTTGTCTACATTATCCGTCTGTATGGCAGTGTGGAGGCGCTCCAGTTCATCGTCCACTTCCATGCGCAACAACATGAGCCTTTCCTCGCCCTCGCGCGAGAGGAACATTTCTTCCATCTCTTCCGCCGTCGGCGCAGGTTCTTTTTGAAAGATTACACGTTGCTTGAACCCGGAAACCTCCACGAGGCGAATCACTTCACCGAATAAAATGTTCTCCACCGTCATCTGCTGATCCTTAAACCGCTTCACAACTGCATGCCCGCGTGTATCTCCAATCAGCTTCTCCAGCCATTCTGCAAGCTTTGCGTCCTTAATGATGTAATCCCCAGTCATCTTATAGTTCCCCGTGCGTGTCTGTTGAAAGCGGAGCTTTACCAGCTTGCGGCCGGTCCGGACTGACAGTATAAAAAAGGATTCGTCCTCGCTCCAATATAGTGAATATCCCTCACGAATAAGGTCTCTGATCAAATTTTGGATATGCCGACGGTTGAACCGCAGCTCCAGATTGCAATATTCAACTTCATAACTCTTATTCACGGCACTCCCTCCATCTGTACCGGATCTGCTCCGGCCCTCGTCTTCAATCGCTTCTACTCAATCGGCTTACCCTATTTTATACTTCATTTTATGTAAGGGTACTTGGTTATTTGACTATTTTTCACCGAAAGGACGGCAGCACTACAGCTTTCCGCAAGCGCACAGGGGCAAGCCCCCGATTTTCATGTTATAACAGACATCAAAAAGGGAGCTCCACAACCATGAAGGTTGACGGAACTCCCTTTTTTCTATTTTATTTGGCTGGAGCGGTGCGAAACGGATTGCGGGATAGTACAAAATGTACTACGGCAAGTCCTGCCATGACGACGGCACTGCCAATGAATGGTGCCGGATGGCTAACGTGGTCCCACAACAATCCGGAAACAATAGGACCTACAACCATACCCGATCCCTGCAAAGTGAGGAAGAATCCCCAGATCGCTCCCCGCTCCCCTTTGGGAATCAGTGTGGCTACAAACGCATTCCAGGCGGGCAGAATCATGGCATAACTGACGCCCACCAACATAACAACACCAAAGACTACCGGAATGGATGTTATGGAGGAAAATGCGAACAGACTTGCTGACGCCATCAAAAAACCAACGTTCAGAAACGGTTTCGTACCAAACCTGTCTACCATTTTACCTACAGGCAGTAACGCAATAACAGTTATTCCCCCCCCCGCAATCAACAACAAACTATACAGATTGGGTGAGATATGCAGGTCTGTACGTGTATATAGCGTAATTACTGGACTGAGCAGCCCAATGACAAACGACTGCATAAACAAGGCAGGATACACTAACGGATTAACATTAAGCGTGCTGCGAACCCGCTGCAGTGTGCCCTTCACACTCTTTTGCAGTCGGATGAACGGCGTGAGCAAGTTTGGTTTGGCTGGATATTTCACATCTCGATTCTTCGCCGCTTGCTCGGCATGCTCCTCTCCTTCGACAATGACACGTCCAGGAAGAATCATGGCCACCAGAATAACGAGAATGGCACAACCCATCAACACAAGAAATATGGTGCGATAATCATGGTGCGTACGCTCCAGCAGCCAGTTCATGCCAATTGGTCCAAGGCCTGTACCGCCCAGAGCGGCCATCTCCAGCGCTCCCATTGCTGTACCATTCTTGTTCTGTGGGCCTGACATCGCAGTCACCCCTGTCATGGCGCAAGGCCAGAGCGGTGACGTACCAATGCCAAGAATCAGACAGGCCATAGCCAGTCCAAAGGCACTTTTGAGAAAAAGGATCATAATAACAGCGATTAAGGTACAGATTAGTGCTGTGACCATCGTTGCGCGGAATCCGATCCGTTCTGCTGCCCAGCCGGAAGGCGCCCGGAACAGATTATCTCCCAGATATTGAAGAGCAAATGCCACACCAATGACGCCTGCGGACAGACCCAGAATATTATCCATATACACGGGCAAAACGGCTACCAACAGCGCTCCTTTGATAATTTCAACTAGAAAAAGTGTCAGCCACATCGCGATAAAAAATGGAGATCGCAAAATTTTGGCTGGTTTTGTATCAGTTTGCATTCTTTTTCCCCTTTCGGCGTTCATTTACCTATTCCCTGTCCTTAGTGTAACCGGGGGGAATGTGCCCAAATCTCGGCAATTTAAAAAATTGTCGATTATACCTGTTGCATTCGGGTCTTAATTTGCTATACTCATCTTTGTTTACCAATTTTATTAGGAAGGGTTGTGACAGCAATAATGAATCACCACCGTACGCCGCTGTTTACCGCTTTAAAAAATCATGCGGCACTCAATCCGGTACAGTTTCATATTCCGGGCCATAAAAAAGGATTGGGAGCGGATACCGAATTCCGTGAATTTATTGGCGATAATGCCTTCTCCATAGATTTGATTAACATCGCACCGCTGGATGACCTGCATCAGCCAACCGGAGTCATTCAGGAAGCACAGATTTTGGCAGCAGATGCCTTCGGAGCCGATTATACCTATTTTAGTGTACAAGGCACAAGCAGTGCCATTATGACCATGATTCTGTCTGTATGCTCACCGGGTGACAAAATTATTGTGCCCCGTAATGTGCATAAATCGGTTCTGTCCGCCATTATTTTCTCAGGCGCCAAACCCGTATTTGTTTCTCCATCGCAAGATGCCAATCTGGGTATTGACCATGGAGTGACCACACAATCTATCCGCCGTGCACTTGAGCGTCATCCGGATGCCAAGGCATTGCTTGTCATTAACCCGACCTATTACGGTGTGGTTACCGATCTGAAAGAGATTGTTGAGCTGGCACACAGCTACCAAGTCCCTGTACTTGTTGATGAAGCACATGGCGTACTCATTCATTTCCATGAGGATCTGCCGTTGTCTGCGATGGCAGCAGGTGCCGATATGGCGGCAACCAGTGTTCACAAGCTTGGTGGCTCCATGACACAGAGTTCCGTACTCAACCTGAACACGAAGAATGGATTCGTGAATCCACAGCGTGTACAGACGATCCTGAGTCTGCTCACCTCAACATCAACTTCATACATTTTGCTTGCTTCGCTCGACACATCCAGACGTAACCTGGCACTCCACGGTCGTGAGATTGCACAGAAGGCGATTGAACTAGCCGAGTTTGCCAGACGTTCGATTAACGATATGGATGGACTGTATTGCTTCGGTAAAGAGCTGCTGGGTACGGAAGCGACCTTCAATTACGATCCAACCAAAGTTACGGTCCATGTTCGCCATCTAGGTATTACAGGGTATGAGACCGAGAACTGGCTGCGTGAGCATTACAACATCGAGGTCGAACTTAGTGATATGTACAATATTCTGTGTCTCATCACGCCAGGAGATACGGACGACAGCGTGGATATCTTGCTGAACGCTCTGCAGGATCTCTCCCGTACCTATTATCAAGTGAACCCGGCTCATGAACTGGTGGTCAAAGTTCCGGATATTCCACAGTTGATGCTAACGCCACGTGATGCATTCTACGGTGATACCGAAGTGATTCCGTTTAAAGAATCCGCAGGACGTATTATCTCAGAATTCATCTATGTCTATCCTCCAGGAATTCCGATCCTGTTACCGGGTGAAGTTATCACCCAAGAGAACATCGACTACATCATCGACCATGTCGAAGTTGGATTGCCTGTCAAAGGACCCGAAGATCGCAGTGTAACCAACGTTAAAGTGATCGTGGAAGCCGACGCTATTTTCTAAAACACCCCCAGCGCTGAGCAGGGATAAACTTGAAGGGCCAAGCCTTACGCTTGGTCTTTTTTTTATTTTGTCGGACAATTCATTTTATCGGACAAGTGAGTTTGCATTTTCCCGTCTATTTCGTCGTTCAATCAGGTCATAAACAGCTCGTCCACCTCTTTAAAAGCAAACAAAAGGCCCCCTGAAATCAAGGAGCCTTCATGTTATGTTCCAAAAGAATGACTATTCTTGTGATGCAACGAGTTCGTTGTAAGCCGCTTCAACGCGGTTCCACTCTTCTTCGTCTTCAATATTGTAGAGCACCATTTCCTCGTCTTCTTCTTCCATACGCAGGATGATGCCGTCAGCTTCAGGATTGTTACGTTCCAGCAGGAGCGCATAAACATGCTTCTCCACGTCAAACGTCTCCACCAAAACCATCTCCACGTCTTGGCCGTTCTCGTCTGTTAATGTGAGAAGGACTTCTTCATGCTCGTGGTCGTGGTCGTGGTCTTGCCCGCATCCGCAGCCATCGCCGTGTTCATGTGTGTGATCGCTCATTGAAATACCTCGCTTTATAAATAGAAATTGTGTAACCTTGCATATCGTAACATGTTCAATGACCCAGGTCAATTTAACTCACAGGGTTATTTCCGCTTCAATCGTTCAACGCTGTAATGATTTTCTCCGCTACCAGGACGTAACTGCTGTTTGCATTTTCTTTAATATGAAAGCCGACTTGATACTTGCCGGCACGACTGAAATCGTACGTAAAATCGTAAGTGCGGAACCAGAAGTTATCCTTCTGCGTTGTAAGCTCCTGTGACTGGATATCCTTCACCTGACCGCTTGGATTGGTAATCGTTACTTTCACCGCAGCTACATCTGCTGTCAGACTGTCCACTTGGGAAAATACATTGAATTTCAGCTTCCCTACGTTAACGTTGCCAAATACAGTGTCTCCCTTGAAGAGAAAAATATGTACATTCGGTTTGATCACCGTTACTCTCTTGTTACTGCTATCCCATTTGACGACGCCTCCAGCTTCCCTTACAGGTACATAGGTCGTTCCATCAATGAGATAACCTCCATCAGCTGCTTCCTTGCCGTTAATGAGAACACGAATCTTTTCGTTCACCGAATCTGCAAACAATAAAGACCCGCCGAGCAAGGAGAATACCGTGACACAAAGCAATACTCGTTTCCATTTCATCCCGTCAATATTCCCTCCCCTGCTGCTAGCTGTTGTACATTTATACTGTACATTCATCCACAAAGTTGCGCTGTTTTTCATCATTTTTCATTTTTTATCCAGAATTTTTTCCACCCCTTGGAATGCACAAATAGAGGCTCTCCTCATTAAAGGATGCCTCTGTTCTATTCATGTTATAACTACGGAATTAGACGAAGGGTTATGATGAAGTATGGCGGGTCAGGATACAGGGAACACCCTTGCCTATAGCCCCTTCGATTCGCATCCGCGCAGCGTAATCCATGCCTCTTGTACATGGTGTTTTACATCTCTCGCATACATCGGAAGTGACCAACTTCATGGATACACGGATTTTGTCACTCTTTAATGCGGGAGCTTTCTTTCCCTTTGCTTTTGCCATCCCGGATTCCCCATTTCCCCAAGTGCTTACTGATGTAATGCATCATATGGGGATTCGCCCGGTTGTGTGTCTATTTAAAATACGTATTTAAATAATAAAAATATGACAAGGAGGATGCCCCCGAGAATGAGCCAGTTGCTGATTTCATACCAAATGCTCTTGCCTCCGGACAGGTATTTCTGTTCATTCTCCTGATGACGCTGACGGTGTGTATCCGTCTCAGAGCCATGGGGTGGTTTGCTAAAATCCATCATAGGTACATTCCCCTTTCAGCAGTTTTGTATAATCTTAATACCATTATAACCCATAATTGAGTATGAATTTGATTTTTCTGTATAAAAGAGCTTTTTCATGCAATTGGTTCTATTGGATCGCAGATAGTTCTTCTTCTGTGACCCATTTGTGGTTTTTTATCAAATCTCCCCCTGTTGTCGGGGTGTAATCAACCATATATACCGTTGTTTGTTCAGCGGACTCAATTGTGGCCTTGGCACCCTTCATTCCTTTCATGTGATCAGCGCTTAACAGCACCTCAGAACCTACCTTATACGATTGATCGGTATGGTCCTGTATTTCCTCATGAATAACCCATTTATGATTCTGCACGGGATCTCCGCCTGTGGTTGGGGTATACGTCACTGCATATACCGTAGTCTCATAAGCTCCAACAATCTTTGCTGTTGCCCCCTTCATGCCCGACATGTGATCGGCACTCATCATTGCCTGGCTTCCTACTGGAAAGGTGGGATTGCTTTTCTCCCGCAATCCTTCCGGTAGCTCTCCCGATTCAGAATGGTGCATCTCACCTGCGGTGGCTGTATGACTGTCATCTTTACTCTCTATAGTCTGCTGAGTCTCCTTTCCACATCCACCCAAAATCAAACTGCTTACGATCAAGATAGTCGATATGTTCATTAAGTACTTTTTCATGTGTCAGCACTCCTTTAATTGTATTTATATCCTTTATTATACCCCCTATAGGTATATCGCAATCATAATTATTGTTTTTTCCGGATAAGGCGCATCTTACAACGGAGCAAAATAAATCAAAAAAGCCTCCGATTTCTCGGAGGCTTCTTATCAAGAACAATTCATTTCAGTGATTACACCTTACGCCAGTTCCACATTAACATTCACGTTCCCTTTGATTCCTTTGGAATATGGGCAGTAGTCATGAGCAAGTTTCACAAATTTCTGTGCTGTCTCCTCATCCAGACCGAGAATTTTAACTTCCAAATCAACTTGAAGTTTCACGCCGTTATCCTCAGAGTCCGTCACCAACATCACGGTTGCAGCAACAGTACTTCTTTCAATTTCAACTTTGTGTTTTTTCAATTGAAACTCCAGTGCGGAGTTAAAACAAGCGCTATACCCTGCTGCAAACAACTGCTCCGGATTGGTAGCTGTCGTCACTTGTCCTCCCAGTTCAGGTGGTGCAGCAACATCCAACATAAACACGTTATCTGGAGATTGTACGATTCCTTGACGTCCACCTGTATTGATGACTGTTGTTTCATATAATGTTTTCATTTGTAAAACTCCTTTAGTTGATTGGATTTATGTTGACTAAAATTCGGCTTTTCTTGTATCGCTAACAATTACATTGTACACAATTTAATTGTGTATGTAAATAGTTGATGTAAAAAAATAATACAGTTTAATGCTGAGTTTAAATGAATAGCGATAATGAGGTTTATCATTGTAGTCATCAGATAACCTAAGTTGAACTTAAGGAGGAATAACACGTTTGGAGAATAATTCATTTCTAACCCCGGACAAGCCCAAACATAAATCCAGGGCTCTCTATGAGGTGCTAGCTGTATCAACCAAACTCGGCCTGACTTCATTTGGAGGACCGATCGCTCATCTTGGTTACTTTCATGAAGAATATGTTCGCCGTAGAAAATGGATGGATGAACGTAGCTATGCAGATTTAGTTGCGCTATGTCAATTTTTGCCAGGACCTGCCAGCAGTCAAGTCGGGATTGGAATTGGCATTATCCGCGGCGGATATCTGGGGGGACTGATGGCTTGGCTTGGTTTTACACTTCCATCTGTCATTGCGTTAGTCTTGTTCGCTTTTCTTCTGCAAGGATTTGATATTAGCAGTACTGGCTGGATTCACGGTCTGAAAATTGTTGCTGTAGCTATTGTCGCTCAGGCGATATGGGGCATGGGGCAAAAACTAACTCCTGACCGCTATAGGGCAACCATCGCTATCTTTACTGCAGTGGCGACTCTTGTGTGGCAGACTGCATACACTCCAATCCTTTTTATTGTGATAGCAGGCGTGATAGGTATGATCCTTTTTAGTAAAATGACCGAGTTTAAAACAGTAGACTTGTCTCTCCCTGTGAATCGTAACTTGGCAATCGTCTGTTTGGCTACGTTCTTTGGAATTCTGATTTTTCTCCCGTTACTCACTCCCTTTGATCGTTCGGGGTGGCTGTTATTCTTTGATAGCTTCTACCGTTCAGGATCACTCGTATTTGGCGGAGGGCATGTTGTGCTTCCGTTACTGGAACGTGAATTCGTTCCTGCAGAGATGATCAATAAGTCCAACTTTCTGGCGGGATATGGAGCAGCACAAGCTGTACCCGGACCATTGTTCACTTTTGCCAGTTATTTAGGAGCGATGATGCGTGGGGTTTCAGGAGCTTTGGTTGCAACGATCGCTATCTTTTTGCCAGCTTTCCTTCTGATCGTAGGCGCATTGCCCTTCTGGAGTGCTTTATGCAAAAGCTCAAAAACCCAAGGAGCATTACGCGGAATTAATGCAGCTGTTGTAGGTATTTTGTTGGCGTCGTTGTACGATCCACTCTGGACAACTGCGATCCTGACGCCTGTTGATTTTGCACTTGTATGCATGTTGTTTCTAATGCTCGTTTTTTGGAAAGTACCACCCTGGATCGTCGTCGTTGCTGGTGCAGCAGGCGGTACAATGATGAACCTTTTCTAAATAAAAAAGGTACCCCTACACTGCACTTTTTTTTCAAAGCGTCCGTGTTTAGGTACCCTATTACTGCCAGTAAGTTATTGACCGATCCATGCAGATCATCTGTTTATTTTCTTCAGCATCCCAATTCAAGTTTCTCAAATCCGAGCTGGCCTAGCAGGTCTACACTCTTTCTTCAAATCAGGTTCCTTGTTCGTCTTCAGACTTCTCCCCAGTTTGATTAGTTACTCCAGATATCCACTTTCATCTGCGCACATTTGAAATACTTGGCCTCAGCCTTGCTTGTGGTGAGTTTCAACAGACATTGCAATTCTCCATGTTGGAACAACCCACCACTCAGGTCAGCAGCAACACCTCCATACTGATCATCCGCACCAAGCCACACGGAAGGTCTTTCGAACCCCGCCGAGAACTGTAACCCTGTGCAGAGCAGCACGGTCAGGTTCTTTCGATTCTGCGCTTCATCTCCCGCCACACCTTGCGTAGTGAAGAAAACCATGTTTTGCTTAAAATCCGTGTACGTTCCATCTGCTTTATAGGCTCGGACCATCCCATACTTCTGATTAACGTTATGAAAAAAGGTGATACCAGCCTTGCTATCCTTCGATTTGATGCCAACCTGAACCGATATTCCAATATTGCCGTTGAATTGTAGCGCTTCCAAAGTGACTGCAATTGCTGTTACTTTCGAGCTGTCAATCAGATGTTTCATTTTCAACTCTGCCGTCGCTCCTACTGTGGTCGGTGTTGTAACTGTTATGGTTCCTCTATCGGGCAAAGGCTCAAACGTAGGGGTGCCCACCACCTCCACCCAATCCGGTAACGTTCCATATAGAAAATCGGCCACAAGCTGTTTGTGGACCTTTCCAAAGGGCACGATCTGACCCGCTGCATCACGTATAACCATCTCTACACCCCCACCGAATAGGCTACACCGATATTATGATCGGTATTGTAATACACGTACACTACCCCGTCCATAACGGACACCATCAAGGATTGCATATTGGTCGTTTCCCAATTCAATGCCGGAAAATATATATCTGAAGGTTTGTCCAGCAGTTGACGGAAGTCTGCGCTGATCTTGGCAATAGCAGGCCGAGCTAAAGTCGTAACCCCACCTGAAGCATAAGCCGATAACATGCCCAGCCACCACATGCTCCCTTTGTACATAAATACACCTGCATTGGGTCTCGAAATATTTTCTTCCGCTGATAAAGTCGCATCATTGCCACCCATTAATGGTCTTGGATCAGCTAACCATCTACGTCCGTCATGAGAATGCCAGATACATTTACGGCCAAAGTCACCGCCGCCCATTACCGAAAAACCGATCCATTTGCCACCATTTCTAAAACAGGAGAAATAACCGGTATGACCATCACCTGGGAAACCTGGAGGTTTGTCCAATATCAAACCTACTCTTGTCCAGTTAATCATGTCTACAGAGGTTGCAAGTGCCGTCGATTGATTGATCCCAAGTCCGTTTTGTTGATAATACATAAAGAATAATTGTTCTTCATCGTTCCAGATCACAAATGGCGTTTCCGTCGAATTCCCAACCACAGTATCGAGATATACCTGTCCGTGTTTGGTCCATGGTCCTGTCGGACTGTTGGAATACGCAAGTCCAATTCCACCGATACGATTATGGTTGGTAGAATACGTAGCATAATAATCTGCTTTTGCACCAGGGATAAGCCCCTTCACTTTGATCGCCCGAAACCAATAGATCGATTGAAGACCCGCCATTGCAGCGGTATATATAGGATTGTCCATTTTTTTATCAAATTGAGGCGTGTACATCCGTCTGGATTCTGCATCGCAATAATCATATGGCGCAATGGCCCTGTTGGCCTTCATCGCTGCGCCCAGTGCTGCCTGAGCAATATTTTCAGTCATGGACATGGGAGCTCAACTCCTTCGTGAACGGGGTATTACCCGTTACCGGTCGCGAATATAAAACATCCGAAGCGTTCATTAATAGGATTGAAAAATCAACAACATTACCCTCATTCGCAGCTGACTCCCGAGAAATACGAATGATAGAGCGAATTCTAGCACTATATGAATACGCTTTCATTTTAGTCATTCCTTTAATGCCTTTACAGTTGTACTCAGCAATTGTGCCTTTCATTGGTACGCCCGGATAATGTTGATCCTTCATATTAATCCCTCCTATTGTTTTCTCCCGATAAGTATATTCATGAAGTTACCTTTATGTTAAAGCATTATGCCCATCTTGCAGCCTATTATTCTAAGTCTGGTTTTTCATATAACCAAACATTTGCTTATGTTAACAAGACGAAACAGGCTAACCCATAAATAATAGGCTAACCTGTTTAAATGAAGAAACTGCAAAACTAACTACTTATTCCTCCGCAAAAAGTGAAGATAAGGGATTGGCTACTTTTTTATCGGATTGCTCCTTGCCTTGGTTATTCAATACATAGAACTGGTAAAAGTCGTTACTGAATCCAATAGACTCCTGCATTTTCAGCTTAAAAGCTTCAAATACCGCATTGCTCAGATGATCCTCATTCCAGAAATAATGAAGCATTAATCGATTCTGGTTATAGGGATGTTTGATCACGTATGCACCAGCGGCAAGAGGTTGATTCATGGTATTCTTCCAAGGAAAACCTGTCTGTTTGGTCCGATCAATAATGTTGAATTTTAAAGCTTGTACCAATCCGTTTGACTTGGCATTGCCAATGACAATAAGGTTGCTGTTGCCGATCGCTTTTTTCATCTTTTGCTTCAGCTCCTTGCGACCCCGTACAACGTCGTACCGTATACCGCTCATATCAAGGAATCCGGTCAACTGATGAACGATATCTTCCTGCTGTTTGGCTGCAAGCTTACTCACCTGATCGCTGAGCACAATGGTTAATTCCTCGCCTTGAAGGACTTTGTCCATCAATCGATTCATCACTTCATAAGGCAGATTAGGGATCATACCCATGACAGCCTGATATTGCGCTTGTAAGATATCATGCACATATGCAGCGGTCTCTTCTTTGGATAATTGGTATTCAGGCTTTAAGACAAAATCAGGCTGATATAGGGCTGTTTGCATTTCTGCGCGCACTTCCTTACCAAGCACATCTTCAATGGTTTGAAGAAGCCCCTCTATTGTTGCATTTTGATACACGTAGCGTTGGAAATATGTTCTCATCAACTCGTCAAATTTCTCTTCACCAACGGAACGGTAAAGTTGATAGATCGCTTGTCGCCCCTTCTGATAATACACCAGACCGGCTAACTCCCCAGCTTCATCGTTTGTTGACGCAATCGCCATATCTACGGGCGCAGTGTCAAACTGTATGGATCTGAAACCATTTAGCTTAACTCCCTGTTTCTCGGCAAAATACACCATGGAGAAATCGGCAAAGCCTTCGTCCAGGAAGGATTCGGTCTCTGAGTTATTACCAATCAATGCATGGAACCACTGATGTGCTATCTCATGAACAAATGTTGTATCTTCTTCTGGAACCTTACCCGTTTGAATCTGGCCCATCTGAATGAGTCTCGCATACTCCACGGCAACGCCTTGTACATACGTCTCGACAATTCGGAACTCTGGGTAGGGATACTTGCCGTATTTCTCACTATAGAAATCAATGACCTTGAATGCCTGATTAATGTATCGGTCAACGATCTCTTTCTTGGATGGATCATCGTTGAAATAATAGTATTCCACCGTCAGACCGTTACGAGTAGCGCGCTCCACTTGAAGATTAGGACTGGCAAAGAAAACAAACTCACTCGTATTCTCGGCTACGGCAGACACAATCTTACGCCCATGTTCTGTACTGTTTTGAGTGGAGATCATGCCAGGCATGGCTACCTGATACTCCTCAGGCACATTAAATTGGACTTCAAAGTCGGACGAGGTGTAATAATCGCTCTCGAATGTTCGACTATACGGTGCCTTATTCCACTGCTGCTTGACCTCATCGTATACAGACATCACCGGGAACCAGTGTGCACCATTAATTATATCCTTGTAATAGGATATTCGCTGTGAGCCATAAGGTATATTCAGATGGAATTCCAATTGTAATGTTATCGATTCGCCTGGTTGAACGGACTTTTTCAACTGTACAGTCAGCGCTTGATTTTCCTTATGGAAGTCCAGTGACTGGCTATCTGCTGTTACAGCCTGAATATCAATGCCACCCAGAAAGTCCTCCGCTGTCTTCTCGGGATGATCTTCACTAATCTGTTCATTGTTCTGTTGGAACATTGAAGCCTGTGTGGACTTGGAAAGGTTCGCATCAGCATATGTATGCAGGACCAGTTGCTGGAGTGTATCCTTGCTTGTGTTGCGATACGTTACCTTCTCGCTCCCCTGGATCGTCATGTCTTTCTCATTCAGCCGAGCCTGGATCTGGTATTGAATCGGGGACTGCTTTAGGGAGTCTTTCTGTGTGTTAGGTATGTTCGTAGATACAGGTGGGACCGCTTCCGCTGCCACAACCCCCATGTTGGCAAGTGGACTTATTGCCAGTATTAAAGCCAGTGTACCCGCGATCCCTACTCTGGCTAACTTTAATGTAAATGGATTTGAATAATTCATAAGTTCTCTCCTTCTCCTGTTCTATGTTGACCTCAGAACCAAGTATAGAAGAGGAACCTTATGATGAATTTATGTTTTATTTAAGTTTTGTTTAAAAAAGAGGAAGAGAAACTGAAGTTTTCTTCAATCACATGGTTGTATGTAGAAAAAGAAAAGAAGCCTTACATCGCAAGGCTCCTCGTGTATGATCTGTAGTGGGCTCGAACCACTGACCCCTACCCTGTCAAATAAGTGAGATCTTGGTATCCTTTCTCTCTCTGTATAGATGACCGAGTAATTCTTTTATTCCAGCCTTGATTTCGACCGATATTTTATCTTTACTAATGTAGACCACTTCTAGCAATGTGCATAACATCATTTTCTTCTTTTCTGTAGAAGCTTTTGTAAACACATCCCGCCAAACTGGGAGATCATCTTTTAGAGTCTCCATCTCTGATATCTCCATTTTTTTGGAGAGTAACAATTTCTCTATTCCCTTAATATCTTCAGAAGTTTTCAGAATTTCGTTTTCTTTTTTATCGATAAGAGCATTGAGCATTTCTGGCTTGAATGCACTCTTACCCATTATAGCTTTTGGAACCTCAGCGTTTAATACCACAAGCTCCTCATAGTGCTCTTCCAGTAAATTTTGCATTGTTTTAATTCTTTCCTCTTCTTGATTAAAAACTTTCTTTTTTATCAATTCAATTTCCGATTGAAAATCTATTGTTCTGAGTTCACTTAAGTATACTTCCACGCTTTCTAAGACTTGTCTCTCTACCTTCTTTGAAGAAAATGTTGCCTGTCCATCACAATCCGTCTTTCCTTGCAATTTTCCACTACAGCGATAACTTTTATTTTGATTGTATCGAACAATTTCTCCATTAGCTGCTTTGTATTTATTTACAAATGTAGTCGTAGTCAATCTAGAGTTACAACAACCGCATCTAGCTAATCCAGTTAAAAGTAAACTTCCCTTAGTGCTCATGGGAATGGAATTTTCATTTCTGTTTGGATTCTTAGGGTTCTTTTTATCCCTTATATCCTGTACAGTATTCCAATCCTCTTCTGAAACTATCATTAATTCAGGGATTGGTTTTGAAAATATATCGTCCCCTTTTTCTTTTCTATACCTCATCACTCCTTTGTAGATTGGATTCTTAAGTATAACGTTTACTGTTGGAGCACCCCATTGTTTTGCTTTTCTTGTCGGAACATTTTTTTCGTTTAGAAGTTTAGCTATTCTTAATTGCCCGTATCCTTCTTCAAGCACTAGTCGGAATATTTCTTTTACAATCTTTGACTCTTCTTCGTGCTTGCCCAGTTTTTGCATTACTTTTCCTTTTTTATTTACATTACCGGAATCAACACTTTTATACCCGTAGGGAATACCTCCTCCCCTGAAAATACCATCTTCGACCATCTGTTTATGTTTTTCATTGACACGGTCAGAGATTTTCCTACTTTCATCGCTTGACTGCCAGAATCTTAAGTAGTTGACCATCCGATCGGTGTTTGCTTCAATTTTTTGCTGTCCTTCTATTACAGACCACATTTCAACCCCTTTGTTTACAAACCACTCAAGTACGAAGGGGGTCTCATCATCTTTTCTTCCAAGCCTGTCAAACATAAATACCAACAAAACATCGAATAAGCCATTCTCTGCATCTTCTTTAGCCTGTTGAATAACATCACGCTTCGAGGCAGGTACTTTGAAACCTGATACCCCTTTTTCGGTATATTCCTTAACTAGCTTCCATTCATCTTGTTTCTCTACCATCTTCCTGCATGCTCGTTGTTGCATTGGAATATCGTTTCCATCCATCTGTCCTTTTGTGGACACTCGATATAGTGCTGCAACACGTTTTGTTTGTCCCATTCCATCAACCACCATATCTTTTTTCTGTATTATTTTTATTGATGTCCGTAACTACTTTAACTGCTTAATTTAATCCAAATTATACCATTAAGTATATTTATTATCAACAAAAACCACCTACATATATTATCAGAGGTGGCCATAATGTTATATAAAAAAACAACTCCTCTTGAGATATAATTCTCAAAAGAAGTTGCCCTTTTTTTCATATAGGACGAGTGGGGATCGAACCCACGACCCTTACCCTGTCAAGATAATGCTCTCCCGCTGAGCTATCGCCCTGTAATAAATAGGATGTATCCATCACGATCATAATGCTATCTTTAGCTGAGCTAACAGATCATGATATATAATTATTTCCCAATCAAGTAACAGTATCATATCAAGTAACCGTGTTCATTGTCAATGATTTATTTGGTTATAATTCACCCAAAATGGTGCACAATAAAGGAAGATTACCATATCTACAACGAGGTGAATTCTCTATGAGAAACTTAACAAAACGGTCAAAATCCAATACACATACATTTACCAAATGCTTCTTTTTTTTCGTTGGGCTTATGATTGTCATGACAACCCTTACCGGTTGCGGCTTGGAACGGGATGAACATACGGTTCAATTCCAACAGTTAAAACAACCCAATGAAAATGATGAATCTCTACCCGTCTGGCTGGACGTATACTCCAAATCGGTAGTTCAAGATGTATATTCTCCGCGAGGAAGCAGTGAAGTTTTGCCGTGAAGGTAAGAGGTAAATTACTCTTCTTCATCCCACTTACGTGAGTATGCTTTCTTGGTCACATAATACAACAGAATAATCATTCCCGCCGACATTAACAATGTAATGACCATGATGCCTGCCATGCCCATCACTACCCCCTCCTCTCCCAATATGTCCCAGACTTCACTATACAGGAAAAACATTTTTTTGTATAATTCAGTCTGATATGTCGCGCAAGAGCAGAAAGAAGGAATGGAATTGGCAGCTGAGATTAGTTATGTAACGACGCAAGAACAACTGGAACAAGCCCTGGGTATTCGCAATCACGTTTTTGTGATCGAGCAACAGGTTCCTGCCGAGATTGAGATTGATCAATACGATGTCATTAGTCCGGATGTGCATCACGTATTGTTAAGTACGGATGGGCAAGCTGTAGCTACAGGACGTCTGATCTATTACAGCAAGGATACGGCCAAAATGCAGCGGATCGCGGTGCTTGAGTCTCATCGTTCATTCGGTTATGGACGCGTGCTTCTGCTCGCGATGGAGGAACTGGCACGTGAACTCGGCTTATCCTATTCCGTACTGGATGCTCAATGTCAGGCGCAGAAATTCTATGAGAAACTGGGCTATGAAGTGATTTCGGAAGAACCTTTTTATGATGCAGAAATTCTGCATGTTCGTATGAAAAAGAGTCTGTAAAACTTCGGCATTGGCGGTCTTATGAGCATATAGTGCATACTTCCCAGGAATTCGGATAGGCTAATCAGGTAAACAGATTCCTATCTCGTCATATAAGGAGAGTGTGACATCATGGATCAAACAACACGCGAGAGTTTCACAGCCGTACAGAAAAATGGCGACGGTGACCTGACAGCCTTTCAGACTTCAGCAGGACGTATACTGGATTACCAACAAGCACTTGCAGAAGTAAAGGCTGGCGCTATTGCCGGCGTGAATGTATTTAAAGGCAAAGATGGCGAAATGTATATTCGCGGCGATGCCGACGGTGACCCAACCAACAACCTGGACCAACTTCCCCAATTCTAAAATAGATGCACAGATCGTTACGTGTTACACAGAAGCGCCAATTCGGTTATCCGGGTTGGCGTTTTCTTATTATGATTAATAGTCCGTAAAATATTTTACGGAGTCCCCGGAAGGCTGGCTTTTGCGAATTGGCTGTTGTACCTGTTCCCATGCCTGCAAGATCTGTATCCCTTCGAGAGTAGACCGATTCTCCCAGGCGATGTGCCCGGTTCGTTCAAGCTCCAGCAAAGACTCATGAATGTAAGCTCTGCTTCGTCCCGTCTTGGTCTCCAGTTCATCCATACGCGGCAGCCTGCGCCGTTGTCCTGCATAGTTCACCATAATCCGCAAAATCTTACGTTCAAAGTCGTTCAGCATACTTTACCTCCCCATTCATATCCGTAACAGGACGCCATGCCAGAATACCTTGCTCCAGAAATGTTCGAGGTGAGCCTTCTTTTCCCGCTGATGCTCTAATCATCCCGCCACGTACACTATTAATTCGAATCTGTCGCTGCGTAATCTGCCCTGCACGATCCATGTAGACCAGCTCCACCATCTGGCCAATATATTTCCCTAGCATAATCATCCCTCCGATAAGAACATTTGTTTGTATTTCATATTATATGCGAACATAAGTTCTTTATTCAATAGTAAAAAAAGGATTTTGCAAAATAAAAAAAACCAGACTTTCCCCTTTGATCAAGGGAGTCTGGTTCCTCTGATAATGCTGCTGATATAACAACATTTCTTGTAATAATCCGGTTCAGTAACGGATCAGTGTCGATCGGATTCCGAAAATTGCACTTTCTTTAATTGCTGTGTAGATGGATTAAAATCAACATTTACATAGACCGCGAATTGCTTGCCGTCTTTGGCACGAACCCATAGCTTGAACTGTTCCCGTGACTGATCTGCTGTTAGAGAGGTACGGCCGATGTGCTTATAGTCCAAAATATCCACATTGTACTTTGTCTGTGTTTCTTTGACCGCAATAATTCCCCACTTCGCATAATCTGGGATGGCGGCGCCCGTAGCCGAGGCAGGTGTGAATCCCGCTAAACTAAGCATAACCGTAAGTATTGTAACGATGAGCATTCTCATTTCACTCACTCCTTAGGACAATATGTTTCTGTTATATTGCCCGTCCGGGTTTCATTTTACACGAATAAACGAAAGATCCAAGCCAGTGGCCGTAGGGAAAAAGGAACCACATGAACAAGCCGGTCCAACGAATCAGGAGGCTCCGTCCGGAAACTCATTCCCCAGTCACCCGAGAAAACGTGTTGTTGTGTCTTCGGCTCCTCAGGACGATCCAACCCGTATTTCTTTTCAAGCCTTTGCCTCGTTTGTTCATCCACCTGAACCTCGTTCGTAACGTCATATGCTGTGACAGGCTCGCTGCTTATGTACATCAGCATCATCAGAAGGATCGGAATCCACACTATTTTTACCCAACGTTTGTTCATCTTTAACTCCTTTATGTACCTTAATTCTCTTGTATCTGGCAGACCCATTTAAAGGTTAGATTATACATAAAATTCACCGTATTGGAAATAACAACAGGGAGAAGATATGCAGCATTTGATATGCAATACTTAAGTCCCATTTGGTTGATTTTATGTTTAAAAAAGGGAATAACCGTGTAATAGGCCATGACAGCCTGACTTCATGATCTAACATTTCTACAGGATCTGCAATACCACTTTGAGGAGGTTACACCCCAATGTTCAAACGCTTGGATGAAATCCTGATTGAGATTCCCAATGTCGAGAAGCCCGATCCGAATGCAGCAGCAGCCATACAAGAGTTGCTCGGCGGCAAATTCGGAGAAATGTCAACGTTGAACAATTACCTCTATCAATCGTTTAATTTTCGATCCAAAGAAAAGCTGAAGCCCTTCTATGACCTCGTCATGAGCATTACGGCTGAAGAATTGGGCCATGTTGAACTCGTGTCTCATGGCATTAACAAATGTCTTAGAGGATCAACCGAGTACAAAGAACCCGACGATACGCCGCTAGGTTCGGTGAAAGATGCTCGTCTGTCGTATCACTATCTGGCAGGTGCACAAGGTGCAATGCCTTTTGACTCTATGGGTAATCCATGGACGGGAGCAAATGTCTTCAACAGTGGTAATCTGGTCGAAGATCTGTTGCACAACTTTTTCCTCGAATGTGGAGCGCGTACGCATAAAATGAAGGTATATGAGATGACAGATCACCCGGCAGCCCGGGAAGTGGTTGGTTTCCTGTTGGTACGTGGCGGAGTTCATGTCGTGGCATATGCAAAAGCCCTTGAGATTGCAACTGGCGTCAATGTAACCAAACTCGTTCCTATCCCTTCACTGAACAACAAAGCTTTCAATGAGGCTCGTAAATATGAAGAAAAAGGGGTACACACCAAGCTGTACACCTATAGTGATAAAGATTTCAATGCGATCGGTCAGATCTGGAAAGGAACTCACCCCGAAGATGGACAACCTCTGGAAGTAATTCAGGGTATACCAGAAGGTTTCCCGATTCCAGAAGCTCCTGCGGTCGAGGAGGAGTTCGCACCAGGTATTTCGCAAGAAGACTTTAAGGAAATTGCTCGCCGTCTCAAGATGGCGGGAAATATTGCGGATTAAAGAACCATTTGTTTGACAGGTTCTTTCCCTATATATAAATTGTTAACTCCATGCTTAAGTGAAGCCCTCAACCCCTGCTGCTGAATGCAGAAAGGATTTGAGGGCTTTGTTATAATAAATGTATGATACAATTTTATGATGCTAAATGAGTATGTTCTATGCACGTCATTTTCTGAGGATTTGGCTGTAAAAGTAAACCGGATCCCTGCTCACATCGTTAAACTTAATTAAACTCCAACACTGATTCCTCACGCTGACTCATGACTTCAATTAACAAGTTGGCACCCAGACGAAAACCTTGTGCAAACGCTGCTTCCGTATGCATGCCCTCACATCTGCCACACAAGTCAAATAATTGTTCAAGCTCACGGAATTCATTCTCGCTCAAACGATTCTTCCATTGCTCTGTCAGAGCTGCAATCTGCCGCCCTAACGCTTGGTATTCAGGATGTGTCGGCATCATCATCTCATCCGGTCGAAGTCGTCCATTATATAATGCTTCTAATATCGAATTCATGTGCATCCTCCTGTATATCAATTCGCATCTCACTTGAATGAACGTTCTGCACATGGTAGGATATTTATGCAGTCGCTCATTCAAGTGATTGCGGGGTAGGAAGCAGCGTGTTCTTCGTGGGACTAGCGCTGCTTCATTTTTTATTTTTGGAGCTCGTCGTAAATCTTCTCAATCCCTTTGCGAACGATGTCTGATCGATTCGTATTCAGCTTTTCTGCCGAAATATCGAGCTTGTTCATAATGTCCTCGTCAACACGTATCTCAATCGTTCTGCTTTTGGGTTTGTCAGATTTAGGCCGCCCCATCTTTTTGGCGGACATTTGCTTCACCTCTTTTTTTGTCCTGACAACAATATATTATTGCCCGGACAAAAAGTCAATGTATTTGTAAAACATACGTTCGTTTTTGTGACAGCAGATTCATAGATAAATGTATAGTCTGTAATCCGTTTGAATGAATGATAAAAAAACCTTGAACGACTAGGCGCTCAAGGTTGTTAGAGTACTATTATTGAGTAACAATTTAAAATTCAGGAGACACGCAAACAAGTAGGAAACAGAAATTGGTGCCTTTAGCATTGTTATCACTACGTATTTAATGTTTTTAATTTCGAAAAATGTTTTCACTTCTCCATTGGCATCCCATATCTCACCAAAACATGCCAGAGTAATTTTAATTCTTGTAGAACTTCTTTGTAGGTTCCTCGATCGCTCCAATGACTTGGATTTCGTTTCAAGTCCATAGCTGCAGAACCAATGATATTTGCATCAATCAAATCACTTTTGGCAATTCTTTTGGCCAGTGAAGGCATCGAAGGACCTCGAAAATCCATTGGAACGTCATCAACTAATAGTGTAAAGCCCATGTGCCAGTGGAGATCAATGGAATACTTTAAACATATCTGCTCTAAGATTTGTCCTGTATGTGTGCCTTTAAATGATGGGTCGGCAACAAGCATCTTGACATCTTTTTCAAGGGAAATATCACCATGAACCTGAGCTTCGATATAATGGTCCAGATTTCGGTTTGGCTCTTGATTTGATGGATTTTGAAACGGTTTCTCAACATTAACGAGCATATGGTCGATCAACTTTTGAACGGTTAGATTTCTTTCACCAATGGCAAAATTACTATAAAATACATCCCTCAAGAGAGCAGCCAAAATGAGGTCAAATTCCTCATACGTTCCCTTTTCCTCAGGTTCTTGGTGAGAATCCAAATATGTATACGTGCAACGATGAGAGACCTCAGCGGATAAAAGGAAATAACATGATCCAAAACGCGGAGCAGGTCCATCGGGATGTAACATGACATGGAGTGCCCCATACTTGGGACGTTCGCTATTGGTTGAGCCATTAATTTGGTACGCTCCGCCAAACATTTTATTCTCCCAAACGTCACGTTCACCGCCTGAAAATGCGGATACACTTCCATTCGATAAGAAAGTCTCAAACTGACTTTTATAAAACCCCTGCTCAAGTAGTGCCTCAGCCACGCTTTTCATATTCGGATCTAATCGATCTGGGTGAAAGTGTAGCGCGATACTTGCATGAGATTTTAGTTTAGTGATAGCATATTCAAATGTCTTCAGCTCGATGTTGGACATACGAAGGATTTCCCTAATGGTTTGCTCCGCCTCATTTTTGCGGCTTCTTGCATAATTGGTTACATGTTCTTGAGCTAATTGCTGAGACCTTGATAGTTCCATGGGCAGAGGAGTCCTTTCCCTTTTTTATAAAATCATAATGGCGGTTTCCTTGCTTATCAAATCAATCTATTTTTCTTGGGATTAGTTCGTTCTCGGGGAAATTCCACCAATTCGATTTCTCATAATAAATTGTTTTTGCCCAATATTCAGGGAGCTCATGAAAAATCAGGTCGTCTTCTGATGTAAAATCATTGCCTTCCCAAAAGGAATTAATCCTGAGAAAGGCTTCCTTCTCTGAAATATCAAATAAGCCAATTAACTCTTGTACAATCTCCAAACAGTATATTTCCGAACTCAAACAAGTCGGGAAAAGAAGTTGGTATTTCAGCATGTTTATCACTCCATATTCAATATTTCAGTCTTTCTTAGAAAGTAAATTACCTATTGCTATGTATGCAAACTCCCATCTCCACTTACCTCTCGTTGGTCTCCCTTCATCTTTTCCAAAAGCTCCACGATAACCTCATCCAACTCCTCTAGTATCTCGTCATGTGTAGGGGACTCCAATATCCTTACCAGATCCGTCTGTAGCATACTGAGATGAGATACAGGCAATCGATCAATTAGTCCGACCAAAATGAAATATTCCCAAGTAGCATCTTGGGTTTGCAACACATCCTTAATATGAGGAATTATGTCCTTCCCCAATCTCAATAATAGGTCCTCTACCGGCTTAGAGATTGGCCAATTCCCGTCTTGTAACCACTGCATAAGATCTGGAATAATGCCTCTCAACTCTTCATTACTAAATTCATTTAACTCGCTAACTGCTTCAAAATCAAACTTGTCGCGGGGAAGACGCGCCCTCATATCCATTTAATTTTCCTTTCTCATCTATATTACATAATGATATACTCCCTCTTGTTACTCCTCTGGCTCTACATCCTCTACTCTGATATCAATCCGATCTTGATTCTTCGTCGTTGACATCGCATCTATCATGCGAATCGTCCACGTTCCTGCATCCTGATCAAATTGTACATCCTCAATCACAGGAACACGTAATTTTTCTCCATCTGGTGAGTATAGTCCACCCCGAATGGCGTCTGCCTCACTTAGATGGGCACCGTCTGGCGTATTTGGACAAGATACCGCTATCTTTTCTGCTCTGGCCTGTCCGGGATAGGGCTGATTTTCCGGGCCTCCATCCGTCCAGACTTCAACATAGGAGCCGATCTGTGGATCAGGTGAATTGGAGAACCATTTTGCGGGATAATATCGACTTTCTTCTCCATCCGAACCATGATCTTGATAAGCAGGATCAACCACAAGAACGGAATCGTCTTTACGATCAACCACATAACCAGTAAATCCATCTTCACTCGGTGCATTGGCTTGAGCCTGCTCGGAGTTGCACTCAATATGTCCTGAACATCCCGTAAGGCATACGATTAGGGTTGAGAGCAACATAACGACTTGACGAAGATTGATCATATGTAATCCCCCTTTTAACAACACCTCTTCCTAAATTTAACGTTCCATATCAGTTCATTGTTGCAAATACAGCCTTTGGCTCACCCTTAAATTTTTGACGCGCCTAGCACGATCAACCCAAATATTCACTTCCTTATATCCCTTTTGTACACATACCTGCCCCAGACCACCAATGTTGCGCATAACAAGACAGCACAGTAGGCCCAGACAAATAACATGGCAAGCCCTAACCCGATGTTGGCATCCAGGCGTTCATCAAAGATCTCTGTGTATAGCGAAAAACCGAGTGGCACAGCGCCAACAATGAAAAGTCCAATGGACCATCCACCCCAGCGTCGTAAACCGGACCCCGCACGAGTACTGGAAAGTTTGCGAATCCCTTGAATCAGAAGCCACCAGATCAGAATAAATAATAGACAGGTTATAAGAATTTTCAACATATCGTTCATCTGCATCTCGTTCGCCTCCTACGCTATAAATAATGATGAGTATATTAGCCAAGCAAAGTTTGAGACTTGATGATTATTACCCGTTTCCATGTTCCTGATCACAGATGATCACAGGCAGACACAATTCAGCACCCCAGACCTACATCCTATTCACATTACAGAAAAAAATGCCATCGTCTTGACTCCTTCCAAGTCATGAACGATGGCATTACATCTCATATTGGCATTGTTAAATCTACATCGAACAGGTTACGCGCCAAACTGCGCATAGTGAAGGCGGCTGTAGACCCCACCTGCTGCGAGTAATTCTTCATGACGTCCTTGCTCCGTAATGCCTTGTTCGGCTACTACAATAATGCGGTCCGCATTTTTGATCGTTGCCAGCCTGTGAGCGATGACCAGTGTAGTCCGGCCTTCGGACAGCTCAGCCAGCGATTGCTGAATGGCTGCTTCCGTTTCTGTATCCAGCGCGGATGTGGCTTCGTCCAGAATTAGAATCGGTGGGTTTTTCAGGAACATGCGAGCAATGGACAAACGCTGTTTCTGTCCACCGGACAACTTCACGCCGCGTTCACCAATCAACGTATCCAACCCTTCCGGCATCGATTGAATCAAAGACTCCATCTGTGCTCGTCTGGCAGCCATCCAGATTTCTTCTTCGGATGCATCCAGCTTGCCGTAGGCAATGTTCTCCCGGATGGTTCCATCGAAGAGGAATACGTCCTGTTGTACAATTCCGATATGACTACGCAAGGAATCCAGCGTCATATTCTGAATCTCCTGCCCATCAATCGTGATGCGACCTTCCAGCACATCATAGAATCGCGGCAGCAGACTGCACAACGTTGTTTTACCCGCCCCGGATGGACCGACAAGAGCGACCGTTTCGCCAGCTTGCACGCTCAGATCGATACCTTTGAGCACAGGCTCCTGATCCGAATAACCAAAGGTCACTTGCTCATAACGAATATCTCCACGTAAATGGGATACCGATACAGCCCCTGGACGATCTTCCACATCCGGTTCCATATCAAGCAGCTCTGTATATCGTTTGAAGCCTGCAATCCCCTTCGGATACGTCTCAATAACCGAGTTGATCTTCTGAATGGGTGTCAGGAACACATTGGACAACATGATAAATGCTATGAACTGACCGTAAGTCATGCTGCCGTTAATGACAAACCATGTTCCGCATACCAGAACAAAGAGGGATACCAGCTTCATCAGCATGTAACTGACAGAGGAGTTCCAGGCCATGATTTTGTATGCAATCAGTTTGGTTTGACGGAAACGACCGTTGTTTACTGCAAATTGTGCTTTTTCATGCTCTTCATTGGCAAAAGCCTGAACAACACGGATACCTGTAATATTATTCTCTACACGAGCGTTGAAGTCGGCAATATCTCCGAACATTCGGCTGAATGCCTTGGACATCTTGCTGCCAAAGTAGAGCGAGAGATAAATAATCAGTGGCACGATGATAAAGGTTAACACCGCCAAATTTCCGTTAATGCTCATCATGATGCTGAATGCACCGATCAGTGTCATCACCGCGATAAATACATCCTCTGGACCATGATGGGCAATCTCACCGATATCCATCAGATCGTTAGTCATGCGGGACACGAGGTGTCCTGTTTTCGTATTATCGAAGAAACGGAACGATAACTTCTGCACATGATTAAACAGACTTTTACGCATATCCGTCTCGATGTTAATCCCCAGCTTGTGTCCCCAATAGGTAACTACGAAGTTCAGAAAGGAATTCAGGAAGTAGATGCCGAGCAATGCCAGACACGCCCATAGAATCCAGTCCCAGCGTCCTCCTGGCAGCAGATCATCAACTACCCGGTTGACCGCCAGTGGAAAAGCCAGTTCAAGCAGCGCGACCAGAATCGCACAGCTAAAGTCAAGAATAAAGAGCTTTTTGTAAGGCCTGTAATAGGCAAAGAAACGGCGAAGCATGGACTCAAGTCCTCCTTATGCAATCACACAACAATGATTACGTTCTATTTCGTCTTGCTTAAGAGATACAGGAAGTATGGCGCACCAATAATGGCAACCAGGATACCCGCAGGAATCTCAGAAGGCTGCAGGATGACACGACCCAGGGTATCTGCAACCAGTACGAGCAATGAACCGATCAGGGCCGATGCAGGTAACAGGAATTGATGTTTTGGACCCACCAGACGACGCGCCAAATGCGGCCCGATCAGCCCCACAAAACCGATTCCCCCACTCACAGATACACATGAGCCGGCAAGTCCTACAGCAGCGGCAAGCAAAATAAGTCGCTCACGCTCAACCGGGGTCCCGAGTCCGCTGGCAGTCTGGTCACCCAGATTCAGCACATTCAATACACGTGCCTTATACAGAACAAGCGGTACAAGAATGATAAGAAACGGTAGTAGAGCCGTTACAAACTTCCAGTTCGAACCCCAGATGCTGCCTGCCATCCAGGTTGCTACAAATTGATACTTTTCCGGACTAAGCCGTAAGGTAAGCACGATCATGGCAGAACTGATTCCCGCCGCTACCCCGATTCCCGTAAGCAACATACGCGTAGGCAGGATGCCCTCTCCTTTTTTGTAAGAGAGAACGTAGATCAGAAATGCAGCAAAACCGGAACCGATCAGGGCCAGAATAGGCAAAAGAAATACCGGCGCTGCTGTCGTTGTCGGGAAAAAGGAAACAAATAACATAACGACCAGACCCGCACCTGCATTAATCCCGAGGATCCCTGGATCTGCCAGCGCATTCCGAGATACCCCCTGCAAAATACTACCTGATAACGCAAGTCCTGCTCCGACCAACACCGAAATCACAATACGTGGCAAACGGAATTCAAACAGGATCAATTCCTGTTTCGCCGTGCCTCCACCAAACAGGGTACGCATCACTTCAAGCGGCGACAGCTTGGTAAAACCCGTATTCATGCTCACTACAAAAGCCGTAATAATTAATAGGGCAAGTACAATGAGAACAATCGTACTTTTGGTTCTCTTCTTGCGCTCTGCTCCAACTATTGTTGAGGATTCCATCTTTACAGAGTCCTCCTTTCTTTACGTGCCAGATATAGGAAGAATGGTACCCCGATGAGGGCAACCAATGCGCCAATTGGTGTCTCGTACGGCGGGTTAATCATACGTGCAGCCAGATCCGCAAATACGAGCAGCAAACTACCCATTACAGCGGAACATGGGATAATCCAGCGATAATCGACTCCAACCAGCTTCCGCGTAAGATGGGGAATAATAAGTCCTACAAAACCAACCGCACCCACCACCGACACAGCCGTACCCGCAAGAATCAGTACAACAATCAGACCTATGAGCTTGATCAGCCCCGTACGTTGCCCCAAGCCCACCGCAATATCTTCTCCGAGACTAAGCAGAGTAATAGAACGGGAGATGAGAAGACCTGCGATTAGTGCCGCGAGTACCCATGGGAACATGATTTCAAGTTGAGACCATTTCGTTCCGGCTACACCACCGGCTGTCCAGAATGCCAGATCTTGTCCAATTCTGAAATACAATGCAATCCCTTCACTGAGTGCCGACAACATCGCTGATACTGCTGCACCTGCAAGCACAAGGCGTAGTGGTGTTAGACCCGATTTGGAAGCTGCACCAAAACCATACACCAACAGGACACCAAGCCCTGCCCCAAGGAAGGAATACATGATGATGTACATAAATGGCAAGCCTGGGAAGAAAGCAAAACAAACTGCAAGCGCAAATCCAGCTCCCGCATTTAGCCCAAGCAGACCTGAATCGGCCAGCGGGTTACGAGTCATGCCCTGCATGATTGCACCAGCCACAGCGAAACATGCACCCACCATGGCTCCTCCAAGAATACGTGGTAACCGAATCTCCCATATGATCTGGTGAGGGGTCAACTCCGGATTGAAATCAAAGATGGCCTTCCAGACTACACTAAGCTTAATATCAGCAGCGCCAAAAGAAATGGACAACGCCATACCCAGAGCGAGTAGCAAAATTCCCCCTGTAAGAATAAGTGTGGCTGCCCACGGACGAGTGTGAATCTTCGCTGTGGGTGAATCCGGATTATGTTTTTCTGGTGAAGCTTGTGAACTCATACGCGCCCACCCTCGTTATGAGTGGAGCTCTTCAAACCTATGTACATAACAATCACCTCTCTATAAATACCAAACTTTAATGATATTGATTCTCATTCCCATAGACCATTGTAAGTGAATCTATAGGCTCTGGCAATGGACAAATAGGACATGTTTAATGCATATATGAAGATTTGCACACAATTTTACACGCAAAAAGGCCATGCAGGAGCCAAAAAGCTCGAACACAGCCTTGTCATTACATATGTAGAACAGATAAAAAAACAGGCTCGTTTAACGGGCTGGTACCTTAATTAAGGAGGCCAGGACATCCGGAGCATCGGTAATAATTCCTTGCACACCCATGTCAATCATGGCCTGCATCTCGGCAGGATCATTCACTGTAAATGGATAGGTAACAATGCCATGGGCCAGTGCAGCAGAAACATCTTGTTGTGTGACTGCCAGCTTGTAGGGATGAAGGCCGGAAGCTTCGAGTTTGGCTGCATAATCATAGGGACGGTACAACTTTTCCATATATAGAAGTGCTGTACGGATCTCCGGGGCAAGACGTTTACATCTCACGAGCGAAGCATGATTGAAACTGGACAGCACGACCTGTTGCTCCAGATTCCAGTCCCGGATCGCCTGTATAACCTTCTCTTCCATCCCCTTATAACTCACAATACCATTTTTCAATTCCAGATTAAGCAGCGTTCCTTTCCCCTGTACGAGCTTGAATAACTCCTCCAGCGAAGGAATACGCTCCCCGGCAAAAACGGCATGGAACCAGGATCCGGCATCCCGGGTGCGCAATTGATCGTAAGTTGTATCCTTAACCCAGCCTTCTGCGCCGCCTGTTCGGCTTAACGTCTCATCATGAATCAGTACCAGTCTGCCATCACTCGTCATCTGCACATCAGTTTCAATCCCTGTTGCTCCAAGCTCCAGACTCCGTTCAAAAGCACTCATCGTGTTCTCCGGGCATACGGCAGATGCACCGCGATGGGCAATTATCTCCACGTTCCTCATTCCAGCGCCTCCTGTGTTCAAGCTTCACTCTATGATCATCACTATAAACACAGTTTGTTAGACCTGTATTAACGGAGCGTATAATGGGTTGCCTGCTTCGCTAACACTAGCGGCCAAGTTGATTATCTAACGGGCTGGGGATTCACTCATTTTTGCGAACTCAATCTGAAAATCGACATAACATAGTATGAACGATGGAAGCACCGAACTCCGCTATAAGGAGGTTGACTATTGAATCCCTCAAAGAAAAAATCGATACCTACGCGTGCTCACACATCCCAGTTACAGTCGGCTTCCAGGCTTTCCAGATCATCTGTCCATATCAAAAACAAATCCGGCAAGACGGCTAATCAGCGTTCTTTTAACTCCACTTCATCAAGCACACTGGATCAGCTGGCTATTGTTGCAGCAATACTATCCTTAATTGCAGCTGCCATCGGGCTATATATCGCCTGGAAATCGTTAAGTGTTCCGGATCAAACTGCTGTGGTAGTGTAGACTGCTTGTTGCGCAGCTATTGGCTCAGGAGGCTTTCTCCTGCTTCTGAACTTATTCAGGGGCAGGTTTTTGCTTTTTCAATTACTCAACGTATTCTGGAAATGTCAAAAAACCGTTCCCCTGAAACGCCGGCATATACCGGCGTCTCTATGGAAAGGTCATTTTTATTCGGGCGCTGCCTCTGCAACGTCATTCCCGTCCCGGGATACTGACCGAATTACAGAATGAATGTGCGTGAGATAATAACCAACAGAATGAACAATACAAGAATTGCACCTGTCGATGTCCATGCTCCACCACCGAAGCCTCCGCAATACCCGTAACCTGTACCTTTGAGTTCGCTCATCAGTGACACTCCCCTCTTCATCAAAGTACACTATAGACTATGTCCGATAGCGCAACTTGCTTGGGCAGATCGAAAATTCTCCCGAGGAATGATTGGGTACAGGCATTCTTCTTATGCACTCATTTCCCGTTAAGTTGTGACCACTTCTGAGTCAACTCTGCAGGAATATAGGATGACATTTGCTTGATCAGTTCAGCCGGATCCGATTCCAGACTCCACAGACTGAGATGCGAGGTGTTAGAGAATCCCTCCTGTACACTATGTTCTACCATCTTCATCAGCGGTCCATAATATCCGTTGACATTCAATAAGCCAACAGGCTTACGATGAATGCCGATCTGTGCCCAGCACAGTACCTCGAATAGTTCTTCAAATGTACCCATACCTCCGGGAAGCGCAATGAAGCCATCGGATAATTCAGCCATCGTAGCCTTGCGTTCATGCATGGTTCCCACTTCAATCAGTTGTGTGAGCCCTCCATGAACAACCTCACCCCGGAATAATCCCGTAGGCATAACCCCGATTACTTCTCCCCCTTGCTCAAGAGCAGCATCGGCTACTGCACCCATCAGACCCATGCAAGAACCACCATAAACCAGCGCATACCCACTATTGGCAATCTGTTTGCCCAGTTGAACAGCCTTCTCTGTATAATCGGGGTGATTTCCCGGATTGGAGCCTGCAAAAACAGCTATACGTTTCAATGGATTTCACTCCTTCTCGTGATCTATCTTAATAGTATACAACATGAATGTTATGGGTATGTACAACAGGTTGACAGAACCCATGGACAAAAAAATACCCGACCGTTTGCAGCCGGCCGGGCTCCCATTTCAGTACACATCAATTTAGAAGGGGTTGTTACTACCTAATATACAGAACAAACATTAAATCCGTATGATTTTTGCATGAAATGAGTATTAAATCTTCGTATATCTAACGTATGCCACGGCGTGAACGTACGACAAACATATGCTTGTCTTTACGAAGAACCCGACCATCTGCAAGTTCAACCTGATCCTCGTCATGACGCAGAATCGTCGTGCATAACGCTACAATTTTGGCCCGGCGCCAGATCATAACCTGTGACTTGAAATAGATTGCATTTTCGAACTGAATCGCCTTTTTCATCACATATCCAACCTTGTGCACTTCAGAACGTGCTTTCTTTAAGGGAAGACTCTCTTCGGGAAGAGGTCTGATCATTGCGATATTGTCAAACGACACCTTAATTCGTTTCGGTCCGATCCGCACACATTCCGCTTCTTCATCCCACTCGACCAGCGTTCCCTTCAATGGCTCCCGTATGCCTGTTGCACGATATACCGCTACTTTTCGTCCTATCCAATGTCGCAATGTTCTCACCTCCATCTGTCTAGTTTTCAGGTATCTTCCAATCGATCGGTTCAATACCTTTGGAGGTCAAGAATTCATTGGCTTTGGAAAAGGGACGACTGCCGAGGAATCCGCGATGCGCAGCCAGTGGACTGGGATGTGTAGACTCCAGTACCAGGTGTTTGTCCCTGTTAATAAATGCACCTTTCTTCTGGGCATGACTGCCCCACAGCATAAAGACCATTGGCTCTGAACGTTCATTCAGCGCGCGAATGACAGCATCCGTAAACGTCTGCCAGCCCAATGCCTGATGCGAGTTCGGCTGACCTTCACGGACCGTGAGAACAGCATTTAATAACAGAACCCCCTGCTGAGCCCAGTGGACCAGAGATCCGTGATTCGGAATTGGCAGGCCCAGATCGGCCTGAAGTTCCTTGTATATATTTTTCAGAGAAGGAGGTACTCGTACCCCCGGTCTAACCGAAAAGCTTAATCCATGAGCCTGACCCGCACCGTGATAAGGGTCCTGACCAATAATAACGGCCTTAACCTGATGATATGGCGTCAGCTTCAGTGCGGAGAACAAGTCTTCTTTCGGCGGAAAGACCGTCTGCGTCTTGTACTCGGCGGCGAGGGTATAACGAATTTTGTTAAAATATTCGGCTTCCGTCTCTTCCTGTAGCACCTTGTCCCAATCGTTTCCAAACATATGTATAGGCTCCTTTCCCCTGATGAATGCAATTACGTGCAGCCCAACTACCGGGCTCTTCCTTCTGAGAGCCGCATGTCATGCAACTCATAGACTATCCACCATTTTAACATAACCGGGGACAGCAGACCAGAATCGTGCATCAGGGTATACGTTCACCTCAAATTAAACCTTGTTCTTGCTGCGTTCAGTATAATCATCCGAAAAAGTCACCTCGTTGTTGCAAGATGACTTTTTCGGATGACTTGATGACGTTACACTTGAACGGGCACCTCTTCAACTTCTTTTACAAGCACACTACTTATTCTCCGTAATCCTTCCTGAAGGACAGAACGCGGACAAGCCAGATTCAACCGAATACAGCCCTCACCATTCGCTACAAACATGTGACCATCTTCGAGCAATACACCCGCTTGCTCTGCGAAGAATAACGGTAAACTTACATTTTGGGGAGCATATGCCGAGATATCAATCCAGGCCAGATATGTGGCTTCCGGGATGTGAAAGACAGCCTGTGGCAGATGCTGCTTCACATACTCTTCCACGCAGGTGAAATTGGCGTCGAGATAACTTTTTAACTGTTTCAGCCATTCATCACCCGTTTCGTAAGCCGCTTGCGTAGCAGCAATGCTCAGTGGGTTTTTGAAACCATAATGGCGTGCCTGCCAGATGTCTCGAAGTGCCTTATTCGGAATGATGACGTTGGAGAACATCAGACCAGCCATGTTAAATGTTTTGCTCGGAGACATGCATGTAATGATTCGATCCGTATCCGGGAACAGCTTCGCAAGTGGCGTATGTCTTTTGCCAGTCCGCAGCAGATCACAGTGAATTTCATCCGAAATAATCCATACATTGTTCCTCAGACAGATCTCACCCACACGTTGTAACTCTTCCGTTGTCCAGACGCGTCCAGACGGATTATGGGGGTTGCAGAAAATACATACCCTTACCTTCTCATCCTTGGCCTTGGCTTCAAAATCCTCAAAATCAATCGAGTAACGCCCCTGCTCATTGTGCATATCTGAACATACCAGTTCAAGATCATTATGCTCCGCAGCTGACTTGAAGAAACCATAAGACGGGGTAACAATCAGTACTTTCTCATCCGATTGACAGATATACTCCACCAGTTCATACAAAGCGGGGATGATCCCGTTTGAGGTCTCCAAATGCTCCTTCGGGAAGGACCAGTCATAGTACCGTTTCATCCAATTCGAGACAGCTTCATAGTATGCCGGATCAAACACCTGGGAGTAACCCATAATTCTGCGGTCCAAACGTTCCTTCACTGCATCCAGAATCTCGGGAGGTGTGGCGAACTCCATATCTGCAATCCACATGCGAATGAAATCTTCGTCCTTAAATGGAAATGTCATATCTTCTGAAGCGTTAAAAATATATTGACGGAATCCATCCGTATTCATGGCATTTGTTCCTGTGCGATCTATAATCTCATCAAAGTCATATTTCATAGCTTCTGCTCCTCTGTCTGCTCAACTTTTCATTGTCGGTTCATGTCGTATGAGATCTATTATTCCATGACGTAGAAATTGCATCAAATGCAATACAATCTATCCTAACGAAACAAATAAAGTTTATTGTTTCCTCAGAATAGGTTTTTCGTCGAGAAAGTGATATATTTCTCATATAACATCATTTTTATGAATGACTTTCATCATTTTCACGTACTCTCAAGAAACATTGCCTAAGGAGAACCGGTTATGAACAATATCAATCAGGAAGTTGGCAAGAAAATACGAAACTTTCGGAAGTGGCGGGGACTGACCATCCAACAGCTGGCGGATCAGATCTTTAAGAGCAAGGGCACCCTGTCCAAATATGAGAGCGGAGATATTACACTTGATCTGGTGACGTTACATCATATTGCGAACGCGCTCAACATTCAGGTGGAGCAACTCTTGTACCAAGAGCCAAGACACGCTTCTCCCTTGATGAATGCGGTTCCGTCCAGCTTTTTCAAGAACTCCACCCGTTTCTATTCCTACTTCTATGACGGGCGTAACAACAGTCTCATTCGTTGCGTCATTGACATGATGGCTCAATCGGATGCCAACCGTTATCGCACCGTGATGTATATGAATGTGAAGGATTTTGAGAACTATCAAGAATGCGAGAATATGTACTGGGGCCACACCGAGCATTATGATACACTCACCACGCTAATTTTGAAAAATCAGGCCACGCCGCTGGAGAATCTATATATTAATATTCTGGCATCTTTTCAGGAATCGGAAAAAAAGTGGGGACTGATGGCTGGTGTCTCCTTCAGACCTTTCATGCCGATCGCGCTCAAAATGTTATTCTCCAGAACCCCGCTGCCTGAGAATCAGGAGTTGTATAATGAATTAAAAATCTCAAAGGAAGATCTGCGGACTTTAAAAATATACAACATGCTCGCTGTCACTTGAACAACGCAGCGCGTCACCCATTCTCATTATGGGTCGGCGACAGTTGCTCCACATTCCTCCTCATTAAAAAAGGCACTTCTATAAGCTGTTGAAACCAGCTCATAAAAGTGCCTTTCGCTTTGATGCCTATTGGTTCGGGGATAAGCGAGACTAACGTTTAGTTTTTGATTAAATCCAACGTTTCGTCAAACATTTGCTTCTGTTCCTCAATCTTGTTCTCATTACCGATCACGCAGCGCTGTTGCTGTTCAAGAATGGCCGATAAGAGCGCAGCAAAACCGATAATGTCGCTTTCCTTCGTGCTTAATACTTCGTCCCGCTCCTGTTGCAGATCCGCTTCAGTCACATTCGACAGATAACACTCCAGAGAGAATGCCCCTTCGCCATAAGGGGTTCTCGGCGTATCCAGATCCTGGATCGCACCAATAATATAACGTGTCATTTCCCGCTCGTCTGCCCGGAAATCGGTTAAATATTGCGGTATCTCTTCATATACTTTGTACGTTTTAGCGAGGTTCGGATCACGATACGATGCAACGTAGCTGTCTCCGTTCCGTCTGAAGCCTGACATACAGCCATAAGCTCCGCCTTTGGCGCGGATATTGGTCCACAAGTAATCCAAGGACAGGATGCCCTGTAAGACCCGTAACGAACCCGTGTATTGATATCCTTTGTCGATATAATTGCCCGTTTGCACCACGTACTGCACCTCTGACGGGGAACGGAATCCTTCCTTATGAGTAGCAGGTAGGAACGTAAACTCTTCCTTGCCAACCTCATGTGTGAACAGCTTCGCTTTCAGATCGGATACCTGTTGCTCCAGTCCTTCATATCCCTGCTCATCTGCAGTGTAACTAACAAGCAAGTTCTCCGGTCTGAAAATATATCCCGTCAACTCTTGCAGGCTGGAAGATAACTCTTCTTTTCTAGCCTCAAAGTTCGCCTGAAGATCCTCCAACCACTGGTAAAAGGCAATGCCACTTACCGCTTCTCTGAAATCCGCAACCGCTGAATGTTTGGACGAAGACCGTCCAATTCCCGCAGAATGTCCGCTGTTGATCAGATTACGTTGCAGATTACCTTTCATCTGAGAGATGATCTCATATAACCGCTTCGAATTATTGAATCGGGATGTGAAGACAATTTCCTGGATCATGTCAAAGGCAAATCCAAGCTTGTCATACAACACTTTTGCGTTGAACTCATAGGTAGCCTTGAATTCATTGTGCTTATGCGCGTTGGCATACGATCCAATCCCGCTATGAATACCGCCCGAATGGATATGAATCTCATTGGACAGTTCATTGAAGGAGTAGTTTTGAGTATCCACGTAACCCAGTACATTTTTCAGCAATCCTGCATACGGCAGCAGATGACGTGGCACTTCTTTGATATCGAACAGCAGTCTCAGATAACCAATCCCGTTCGTGTAGAGGTTATGATGCAGAATGGTTGTGCCGTCGACCTGATTCACCGTTTGATGCAACGTAGAAGCTTTGGGATCAATATCTTCAATCGATAACGTCGGAATAACCTGCTGCTGCTCTTTGGTTGAAGGTGTATTCTGATATTCGGCGAGTGCTTCCGTTTTCTGAATCAGTGTCTGAACTTCTTCCTCGCTAAGTCCGGCCTGAATGGTTTTCAGACGTGCTTTCAGCGCTTCTTCTTTACGTGAATTCAACCCTTTGTCCGGTGTCAGGGCTACGAAGGAAGTATGTGTGTTTTGCAATAAATACTTCTCAATTAGTTGCTCAAAGTAACCTTCGTTCATTTTTGTCCGCAGCTCAGCAAATACGTCATTGGCCTCCAGATGGGTGAAAGGTGCCTCTTCATCGTACAGCCAGCTTTGCAGGGAGGAGAATCCGTAGATCAGGCCCTTCGGCATTCTGCCATAGTCTGCTTCTCTGTGATTGAACTCATACGAGTTAATGCCTGCAAGGAGCGCCTTAGGATCGAAGCCTTCTTTCACCACACGCTCAAGCACTTCTTGGACCGTTCCCAGGAAATCCTCTTTGCTCTCCAGATTGCTCTTCTTCAGTCCCACCGTGAACACAGGCTGATACAGGCTGTCATCATACGAACCATAGACGTCCTTGGCAATTCCTTTATCCAGCAAAGCCTGTTTCAATACCGCTCCCGGGGCGTTCAGCAAGGCGTATAACAAAATCTGGAACGAAATGTTCAGTTCCTTGTCCAGACTTGTGCCAATCACCGCATTATAGGTCAAAAAGCTGTTATCCACTTCGGATTCCGTACTTCCCGCAGAGTAAGTCTTAACTGTGTCTACCCGTTCTGCAAAGGCAGGTTGAAGTTGAATGGCCGAATCAATCTCGATTCGATCATATGCACTCAGATAGTTCTCATCAAGCCATTGCAACTTCTCTTCCATATCCATATCCCCGTAGAGATAGATGTAACTGTTGGAAGGATGATAGTATCTCGTGTGGAAATCCAGCAGCCCCTGATAAGTTAAATCCAGAATCGCTTCCGGGAATCCGCCAGACTCGGAGGAATATGTAGTATCCGGGAAAAGGGAGTTCAGCACTTCTCTGCGCACCATACGTTCCGGTGAAGAAAAGGCACCCTTCATCTCGTTATATACAACTCCGTTGTAAGTTAACTCATCATCGGCCGAGGTCAGGTTATAGTTCCAGCCCTCTTGCAAAAATATCTTTTCATTCTCATAAATATTTGTATTCAATACCGCGTCCAGATAAATATCCATCAGATTATGGAAGTCATGATCATTACGACTCGCGATCGGGTAGATCGTCTTATCGGGATACGTCATGGCGTTAAGGAATGTATTCAATGAACCTTTCAGCAACTCAACAAAAGAATCCTTGGCCGGAAATTTCTTGGACCCACAGAGCACGGAGTGTTCGAGGATATGGGCTACCCCTGTATCATCTTCCGGGGGTGTGCGGAAACCGATACTGAATACTTTGTTATCGTCCTGATTGGACAAAAGTACGATTTTGGCTCCGGATTTCTGGTGCTCCAACAGATACGCATCCGATTTCAGTTCTTCAATTCTGCGCTCCTGTAACACCTTGTATGGCTTAAGCTGTTTCAACATAAACTTGAGTCCTCCGTCCATAAGATTGTTTTATTGGTTTTGTGACTCTACATAAGTTCAACTATGGTTATTTACACAGGCACTCCGATGACAGAACAACCTTCCGTCCTCTCCGTTACCGTGTAAATGTGTAGTTGAACTTATATCGTTCAGCAAGGTAAAGGTAATATATGCCTATGGATAGTATACACCATTGTTCCGTCTCTTCATAAAAGTCAGATAAATGTACCTTCTGATATGTATTATGCAGTGTTTATGTTTATGAACTGCATGGTGAAGTGGTCAGCTATGATATCACATTCATATTAAAGAACACAAAAAAAAAGCTCGCATGCAGCTTGGTTAACAAGCGTCATGCGAGCTTTCTTTTTAAGATGCCGAGGACCGGGATCGAACCGGTACGGTAGTCACCTACCGCAGGATTTTAAGTCCTGTGCGTCTGCCAATTCCGCCACCCCGGCAGGATTATGTATTTCTTGGCGACAAGAAATATCTTACCATGAACTAATTAACTTTGCAACACCTTTTTATAAAATAATCTAACTATATAAGTTTAACTAAGGGTTTACACGATAACGGAGAGGACAGAAAAAACTGAAAAAGCGAAGCGTTCGCCTTTATCACCGGATTTCCCCTTTCAAAAGGGAATCGAAAAAATCTGGGGATAACAGCGATTAGAAGGTAATTCTGTCATCGTAGTGTCAGTGTAAATAATCTTTAGTTCAACTTATAAAAAATGAAACAGGCACTGTAAGCGTCAGCTCACAGTGCCTAGAAAGTCCGAGTTGCGGTCCCGGACTTCCGGTAAACCAATCTATATTAAGGGAGGTGTGAGATAAGAATACCTCCCCAACATTAAAGAAACCTAAAATCAGCCTTAAATTAAACTAAAAAAGTAAAATCGGTCGAACACGGGCCGCCTCTTCCTCACTGCACTCCACAATAACCAAGATATGGTCCTTTAACAGCCAATCTTCATAATACCGTGCGTCTTCTTCCGAGATCCCCGCTTCAGTCAGTGTAAGCACCAAATCATCGGTCTCACTCCCAATCTCATTACCAGCGAGCCTGCGTACTGCTTTTCCGATCGACATCGTCTGATCCATCCGTTTCCCCAGACCAGCCAATATCCCTTTTAGCGCGCCAAAGGCACCATCCGTTCCTGCACCTTTTAATGGCTTGGGCAGCCCCGTCTTCTCGCTCACCAGCTCGAGATTAAGCTGTTCCTTCGCCACGGCTCCCAGATATTTATCCTTAATACCTTGCTCTTTAGCCTTATTCAGCATAATTATAGCCTCGTTCTCGGTACGGGCCAGCCCAATAATCAATTGTGTCATTCCGTTCCCCTCCTTTTACCCTAATATAACCCCGTAATGACCATTCAAAAACGGATAATCCACAGCTAAGACAAATCACCTATGAGATTACTTATTTCTCTTCTGGAAATCTATACCTAGTTCTGATAGACTAGATAAAGAAGACAAATTAACCATTGAAAACATTGACATATGGATTTAACATCTCATAATCAGGAGCAATGACTTATGAAAAAAGAGGTAGAAATTGCCATCCGGCGCAAACAACAGATCACGGTTCGTAATACAAGCGGTCAGACGGTAACCGGTTATCCCGAGCGAACCGCTGATACATCCATTCTCTCCTTACGTACCGTTCACGGAAGTCTGTGGATACCGTTTGATGAGGTTGAACATGTTACACGTCTGTTAAGCATCCGGTCTCATCATTTAAGTGGAATGCAACTCGTATAGTCGGATCTGTAATCCTAGAAACTCAGTTCCCGTATAGATACGTTAATTAAATCTATTTATGCCAGCACATCATACCAAAAAACCAGACGCATGCACGTCTGGTTTTTCTCTTTTTGTTACTTCACTACAAACTTCACTCGCGTTCCATCCGGATATGTACTTAACTGATTCCCTACCCATGAACCTGCACCACGATTATCCTTCGGGGTAATGTATTGGATATCTGCACCTGTGCCACCCTCAGCGCACATCGCCATAGGCCACTCGTCACGATCCTTACCTTTTTTGACCGGAACACCCTTGAGTGATAGATCCCGATTGGCCTCAGCTCCACTACGATCAATGGTGCATACATCCGAATGCCCTGCCTTAATGGCAGCTTTAATATGATTGGCTGTTTCGGGATAGCGCTCAGAAGGAAACGTAATGGTATGGTCTACACTCTTATTAACCCCTCCGAATGGATTAGGTATCTCCTCCGGCCATTCTCCCCCCGCCCAGGCGTAGAGGGCTACCAGCAGCATCGCTACCAGTGTCAGTAACTGCTTTTTGAAGCCTTGTTTACCTTTTCGTTTTCGTCCAGTGCGTCTCTTACTCATGCTGTGTCTCCCCCATTCAACATTAGCATTATAACAGAACGCCCGTTCGCAAAACAATAAAACAAATAAAAAAACAGCCGAGACCACCCGGCTGTCCTGCTTGTTTGATTATCCTACATTGGGAATGGCCTGTTGGCGCAGTAAAGGCAGTGTCACCTCAAACTGTGTACCTATTCCCTCGGTACTCTCTACTGTAATCTGGCCATTCATCAGTTCCAGCAGTTCTTTGCAGATGGTCAGCCCCAGCCCACTTCCGCCAAATCGACGCGCATGGGAGATGTCCGTCTGGGTAAATGCATCAAACAATTGTTCAATCTGATGCTGAGGAATGCCAATTCCCGTATCACGCACAGAGAATACCAAAACTATGGTATCCATGATTTGTTTCCTCACATCCACCTGTAACTGCACTTCACCTTGTTCCGTGAACTTGATCGCATTACTCAGCAAATTATCCAGTACCTGCCGAAGTCTTAGCGGGTCACCGATAAGCACATCGGGAACATTCAGATCAGCATGACAGAGCAAACGTATGTGTTTATTCCGCGCTGCAGGCTCATGTGTCTTTACAATCTGTTGAATCAGCTTCAACGGTTGAAACTCAATGTTTTCGACATCCATTTTGCCTCTGCCCAGTTTCGCCATATCCAGGCTATTGTTAACGATGTTAAGCAACGCCTCACTCGATTGACGTGCAAGCTCCAGATATTCTCTCTGCTCATCCGTAATTTCACCCATACTGGCAAGTTCGATCATTCCCATAATGCCGTTGAGCGGGGTACGAAGCTCGTGATTCAGCTTTCCGATGAATTCCAATTGCCCTCTGCTGTTCATCTCAGCCATGGAAGTTGCGAATTTTAACTGTTGTTCGGCATACTTCCGTTCTGAGATATCATATTGAATGCCTACAAAATATAAACACTCTCCAGATTCATTAAAGATCGGATCAATATTCAGTTCGTTCCAGAACTTCTGGCCACTTTTTGTATAATTTAAGATATCAATCTTAATGGACTGTTGTTTCTTTAATGCATCACGAATCTGCATTACTGTTTCGGGGTCTGTGTCCTGTCCTTGCAAGAATCGGCAATTCTGTCCTACAGACTCTTCATACGTGTATCCTGTCAGCCGGGTAAAGTGTTCGTTTACATACATGAGCGGAAGCTCAGGCAAGGTAGCATCGACCACGGTCACGGAGGATTTCACTTTCGAGATGATAAATTCCCACTGTAATGGGAGTTGATTATGTTGGCTCATGCCTTCCTCCTTCATCTCACACACGTTAATGTTTATATAGTCTGTATTCGTACATTATATGGAGATACAACTAACCAAATGGTATGTGTTGATATTGGAACAATATATTTTAATTGTAACACAGTTATTCAAGTCGTGTGGTTTATGGGTAATAGTTGATAACTAACATTCGACATTAACCTATCTGTCATCAGGAGGAATACGCATGAAATTTCTGTTAATCATCATCATTATTATTTTGATCGTAGTCTTTTTTACCAGACGTAAACGTTAAGATGAGATTGTTATGTAAGTAAGAAAGGAAGATGGGTATGAGAACCCTCTTTTTTATATTCATGGTACTCTGTATCATCAATTTCTGTTTCCCAAAATTCGGATGGTATCTGCGCTATGGCTGGATTTTCCGCGGTGAGGCCGAACCCAGCAGGCCTTATATGACGATGGTAAGAACGACCAGCCTGCTGATGTTACTTATCGCCTTCACACTCACTATGGCATGAACGTTAACCATTAGAAGATGACTGCCCTGTTGGGCAGTTTCTTTTTTTGTGCTGAAATGACGGGAAAATGATAAATTTGTTTGTGGTGTAATGATGACAATGCCCGTAATATAGATATATCGTTTCGGAAAGGACATCACTGGCATGAACATCGCATTTTATCCGTATTGGGCCGCCAAAACGCTGCTCTCGCTTATTAATGTCATATATATCATGGTCATTACTACGTTGATTTACAGTCACACTGGATCGGTACTCTATGCTGCAATGTTTCCACTAATTCAGATCATTACACATATAACAGCAGGTTTCACTTTGCCATTACTTGTGAACCATTTCCCATTCTCCAAACTATTGATCCGCATTTCCATAGCCAAAACATTCATCATGACCTGTGTAGCCATTTCATTGAGTCACTTAATTTCACAGCTACCGCTTCTATTGATCGGCATGGCCGTACTATCCTTTTTGAATGGATGGGAATCCCTGTTACTGAATGCTTTGACACCACAATTGGTTCAGGGAGAAGATCTTGCAAAAGCCAATAGCCTCCTCACTTTCTCCAACCAGACTGTAACCATTGTCGGTTACGCCATGACGGGATTCGCCGTGATGAACTGGGGGGCGTCACAGACTTTCTGGGCAGCTACAAGCCTGTCCTGGGCCGTTCTAATTTTCCTAATTACCCTTGGCTCGCTCACACGCGGTATAGAACAATCCCAGGAATCTGATGTACCGCGTCACGAATGGAGGGAAGGCTGGAGTATGCTCCGGAAGAATCCAACATTACGACTGATCACGCTTATGGACATTGCCCAGGCACTTGCGGGTTCGATCTGGATTGGAGCTATAACGCTGGCCTTTGCAAAAGAAGTTCTGGCACGAGGAGAAGGCTGGTGGGGACTTATGAACTCGAGTTACGCTGTTGGAACCATGCTTGGAGGTATGCTGGCTCTTGCACTGGCCAAACGGATTCGGAAGCATTTAATCGCTAGCATGACCATGGGTTCTCTTCTCTTGAGCATGCTGACCATCGTTTATGGTATAAACAACCTGCCATGGCTCGCTCTGGTGTTATGCATTATCATGGGTCCAGTTCATCAGATTCGTAATCTGGCTCAGCAGACAGCGCTTCAGAACAGTGTACCTGTCGAATCTCTAACCCAGGGATACGCCACACATGGCGTCCTGATCTCCACGGTTACGAGTGTGTCCATAGTCATCTTTGGTCTAGCCGCTGATCAGCTGGGCGTTCAATGGGTGTACCTCATTGGTGGAGCCTTATTTCTCGCGTCTGCAATATGCTCATTATTACTCGGCACGGTTCACAGGAGCCAGCCCATTGCTAAACATACGAAAAATATGTAAATCAAAAAGACGAGCATCCTCTGCTCGTCCCATACAATCTCAATCCAATCGATAATCTGTCAGCGGCTTGCCTTGTTTATAGTACAAGGTGGGTGACAATATGTTGAAGAAAATATGTACATCCGGCATGTACGCTTCCTCCAGAATAGCCTGCAACGACGATGCAATCCGGTTATGAACCTCCTGATCACGTTGAAACATCAAAATCTCTATAGAAGCCGGAGAAGGTGTTAGCGCTTGTACATCATGACGCTCTGCCTTCATTCTCTCCCGTGGAATATGAGTAATAAGGGCCATCTGCTCTGTAATTTGCGGTACAACTTCCTCTAGTTGAGGACCTGTAAATCCTTTAAAGCGAATAAACGGCATTGCTATCCCTTCAATCTCTGTTAATAGTCTCTTATGTGATTTTAAGCACATTGTTTTCAGTTGTCAAATGTCATCGATGACATATGTTGTTTCTTATTTATAGGAAAAGCCCCGCTGAAGTCTCAGCGGAGCCACTCTTTGCACGTTACTATACGTGACTTACAGCCAGAAAGATTTTGTGATGATCACGAGCAGGATGAAAAGCACGAGAATCGCACTTGTAGAAGTCCATCCACCGAATCCACCAACATTGCCACAACCGTATCCAACTTGACTCATTTGATTGGCCTCCTTTGAATTTCAAGGTATGCCATAACATATGCGTATTCTGTGCAAGTGACCGGGCGAATCGGCAAGTTCAACAGCCCATTCATCTTGGATTCATACCCTTTATTTTAACTGGATGGGGCGATGGAGATTTTCAATTGTTTTTCTTCTGATTCCTTAGATGAAGGCTCCGTAATTCCTCTGTCTAGAAGGATTGTACGAGTACGTGTATCACTTCGGGATGCCAGAGCAACCTCGCCATCAGGTGTTATACAATAGGAAATTGGAATGGAGATCTCGCTGTCGCGGTAGGAACCATCCGCATGGCTTGTCCCCATGACAATACAATGCTGCTGCATGGCGATCTTACTCGCCTCTTCAACCCACTCACTGTACTGCTCTTCACTGAACATCCCCACACCAATGGAATGCATCACAATATACACATTTCCTATACTCTCGTTGGAAAATCCTTGCAGGACAAGCTCATCACACAACAACGTGCTTATTTTCCACCCCTGTTCCACGATCGTCTCAGCAGGTGTATATTTAGCTTTCTCCAATACAATCTCTCCAGCTTTACTGATGATGATCGATCGGTCCTTCGGACGTTCTTGCAACCTGCGATGACCTGATACAATCATGGTTCCGTATTCAGCCGCCAAGCGGCAAGCGTCTTCGACATTCTGGTTGAGATAACCTTCAGGATAGAATATTATATCCGCATCTGGGTGTTGCTTAAGTTCGGCTTCAAGCTGCAGCAGATGCTGTTCCAGCCTGGGTTGTCCAATGATAATTTTCATTCGGTATCCCCCGTTCAATAATAAAAACCGGTTCATACCTGAATAAGGTACGAAACCGGCTTAAAGGTTGTACGAGCAGTATTCATGCGCATCGTATTTGCTTCAAGAGTAATTGATTCTCATGTTATTGTTCGATAAACCAATTACCTTTACAGTTCAGTGCTATGTAGTTAGGCATTTCTACGTTCAATACTATCATATATAGCCTGCCCATCATAGCTTCGATCTGTACCGATGTCTTTCACAAAGAGGGCGCTGCCTGCGGCACTATTCGCATTAACAGACAGCACGCTAAACGCACCCACAATCCACATTAATGGATATAATGCAACGGATAAGGCTTTTTTCATACTTTTGTCTCCTTTTCTGTTGAAATAGTTAATTGGTTGAATATCCCATTAATACGATTACAACCCAATTAGGTTTCAATTTTATATACAACCATCCCTATTTCTATACATATAGGAGACAAGACTACAATGCTCCGTTCAGATTAACTCAAAACTCTGGAGCAACGCTGCCGCCTCTTCATGTTCCGGTTCCAGAGCGAGCACTTGATGGGTATAGGAAAGTGTTTCTTCTTCCAGTTCAAGTTCATAACAGCACACGGCCAAGTCGTACAAGACGGCTGGATTATGGTTACTTGGATCTGCAACCAATGATATCTCCAGAAACCGTTTCGCATCCTCATACATATACATTTCATATAATAGCTGCCCTGCCAGAAATGCAAGCCCCCCTTGCTGTTCCATCACATAATAGGACGACCACATCGTATGAATACCTGACTGAATATCGAGCATTTCCTCATCACTTGCATCAGGAAGAAGACTGGAGATGTGCGTCGCACTATGGATTAAGAACTCAGCGTCATATCCACCCAAACGCCAGAACGGCAATATATGTTTCAACTCCATAGTCTCTATTTGAGAGTCTACCCATTGTTTCATGCTAAAAAAGTCATCCGGTCCGAAACGTTCCACAAATCGATGATAGGCCAGACGTGTGTTCACGAAACTGATTGGTTCATCCACCATCAACATGCACCCGACATTCAGATCTTTATAATGATGTGTTGTGAATCGAGTATGTGCTCCCTGTTGTTCCAAAACATATTGAATCGCATGGTAGTTGGCTGTCAAAGAAAAACTTCCATGAAGAACGAATTCAGGTGGCTCTGCGAACTTCCAGTTATCCAGACGATGATCCCCTTTATCAGCAGTAATCAACACATAACCTGACTGCGACAACTTGTTTAACCGTTCAAGACAGGACAAGCCAATTGCGGGAAAAAGGATGTGCGAGTCCTCCAGCTCCTCTTTGTACAATGTGATAAGGCTCTTGTATGGATAGTTATCTGCACTGTATTCAGGCGCCCGGCGATACTCATAACTGAGTGTCATGTTCTTCAACATCTCAGCGGGATCCAGATCATGACGACGATCAGGAGACTGAACGAGCAGATCACACTCATATATCTCGCCAGACCCAATATAGATTAGTTCCTGCGGAATGCTGTCAAAAAAGTAATTGGCAATCAGCAACAACGGTTGTTTCAGATCACCGGGCCGTATAACCGTGCCTGCGACGACCAGATTTAATTCTGTATCCTTTACAGCGTCAAAACGTGCAAAATCCACTATGCCTTGTTGAATAAAGGATTGCATGGATGGATGCTCTTGCCAACCGAGCACATTCTCCGCTACAAGATCGGTCATTACATATCTGAAAGGTGGTAACTGTATTCCCGCAAATTGTTTGAGTTCCAGCAGCTTCAAGAGAATTTGATGCGCCAAACGCCCGACTCCTGCCCCAAGTTCCAGAATGGTGACGGTCTCGGTGATCTGTCCCTTGTTCGCGAGATCCTGAAGAAATCCAAAAATCATCTCTGCATACGCCGTGGCAATCATCGGATTACTGGTAATATATTGTGGGACTTGATTCTCTGTCCAAGCTTGCAAGCCCTTCTGTTCATAATAGGCTCTCTGCCAATCCCAGACCGGAGCTTCACTGTAACGAAAACGTTGACTTTCATTTGACGTCATTAAAATGGAAACCTGCTTTCTATCACTAATTTCATAAAATTCTCGGATGTTCTAGACACTACTTATTTTCAATGCCAATCAATCTCTGTACATGCATTATATCATAGAACCCTGCCTACTCGATGAAGATCAGTTTCCCCTCTTAAACACGAAAAAAACCTGCTTTTGAGGGCAGGTCTGTGAGTCTTTTCATTAAGAAGACTATTAATTTATTTTTAAAGCAAGGATGGTAACATTAGTCCGAATACAAAGCTCCCTCAAAGTTTTCAGGTCCTACACGGATCGTACCAAGCAAGTTGGAGCTGATAAATGCCGTGTACGTCAATTGAGGGGTTACTGGCGGATCGAAGTCACTTGCCGAGAACGTAATTACCTGAGGTGCCAATACACTTAAATTGAAAGTTGAAGTTGCCGAATATATAACTGGGTCTGTTGACAAAGTTCCTCTGACAATCGTAATCGTTATACCCACGAGTGCCAGTGGCAGTTGCACAGATACCGTTCCCGTAAATTGCACCCGCGGGTTAGCTCCAATACTGCCTCCTGTGATTAGACCGATCTGGCCAAATAATTGTGGCGTGTTAATAACAAGGATTGGTATTGCGATCGAGTTCGCCAAGCTCGCATTCTGCGAAGTTCTTGCATCAATAAATTGACTCATGAAATCTACCTCCTATGGGTTGGGATAAGGTAGTATATGCGAGATTTGAGATATGGCATGGACATACATTGACTTTCACAAAAAAGGGCATATTAGAAAGATACCAACAACAAAGTTACGCATTTGCTCTAGCAGCTGATTGCAGACAGAAAAAAACCCTTGCTAGGCAAGGGTTTCAAGAGTATGGGCCCTACAGGACTCGAACCTGTGACCAATCGGTTATGAGCCGACCGCTCTAACCAACTGAGCTAAGGGCCCTAGACATAATGTATAACGTGCAGATGATGGCTGTAAATCATCCAAGTGAAACTAAATTGCGGGGGCAGGATTTGAACCTGCGGCCTTCGGGTTATGAGCCCGACGAGCTACCGGGCTGCTCCACCCCGCGTCAGTAAGAAATATTAAAACAGCGACTTAGTTAATATACACTATTGTTACCCTATAAGTCAAGGGGTAATGTCAGGGAATAAATCGCACACCGTAACGACCCTTGCGTGATCGATAAACTTCCACTTCCGCCGGTTCATTATGACCATATATCCATCCATCCTGTTCCATACGCTTGGCCAGACATCCTGCCTGAAATTTGGTTGCATACAACTTGCTGAAATATACCCAGTGCATACCGCTCGTCCTTTCCGGAGTCGTCATTTATTCCTGCTTTTTGTAGAATACCCCATTTTCATAAAAATAGCCGCCCAAGATTAAAATCTTCAGCGGCTATCCTTATAATAAAACTACTCAATCAACTCTCATTTCTCATTGAAACGTGGCTTTAGGATCCTTTTTCAATTTTTCCAGCATCTCGTTTCCTTTAGCTGCCCACTCACCAAGTGCTTCTTTTGGTGTCTTTTTGTTCTCGAGAACCTGATTGAAATATTCCATGCCTTTTTCGTTCACTTGCCATAGACCTGGGGATTTTTGATACATTTTATCCAGGTTGGTATTCGTTGGCGGAATCGGCTTCAAAGAATAGAAAGCTTGTATGTTGTAATCCAAGCCATCTTTTGGCTTGATGAAGCTCTTACGGGACACCATCTCATAGCTGCTACGCGCCTTAATTTTAGCCCAATCTTCACTGTTCATGTACTTGATCAGTTCCCACGCATCATCCGGGTTCTGAGCCGCACTATTGATCGCCATGAGATTGCTCAGGTAGATGCTACCTCCAATTTCAGGAGCTTCCGGGTGAACTGGAGGTGTAACTACATCCCAATCCACTTTCGTAAAGTCTTTCATTTTATCTGCATTTTTATTGGCATCAATTAATTGATTAATATAGCTGTAATCGCCAATAGCCATGGCTGCCTTGCCGCTCAGGAACAGGTCACCCTGTATTGGATCATAACGTCCGCTCGGATTCTGATCCTGCGGTTCGTCTCCTTTAGGGATGACTTTGTCAATGGCAAGTTTGCTGATGGTACTCCACACTTTCTCCCATTGAGGAGAATTTACGGTCATCTTCTCTGCTTTGTCATCGAACGTCTTCAGTTGCAACGCGCTATAGTACTGCTGCATGGAGTAGTAAGGCGAACCACCCTGATATGTCGTGAAGGTGAAACCAAATACGTGATCTTTACCCTCGCCTTTTGTAAGTCGGGTACCCAGATTGAAGATATCGTCCCAAGTCATATTGTCCGTTGGCGGTTCCACGCCTGCTTTTTCAAACATGCCCTTGTTATAGAACAAAGCGGAAGAGGAGAACGTTGGTGTCAATGCATAAATGCTCTGATCCCCCAGATCTTTGATACCCTCCAGCACACTAGGAACAATGTCTGTCGTATCAAACTTGTCTTCTTGCATTAATGGATCCAGCTGTTTCACCAGATTCTCCTGAATTAATGATTTGACTGTAGAGGTATCTGCCACGATGACGTCAACCGGATTATCGCCAGTCATTATCTTCTTCAGACTTTCCATCGTATCCGGAACTTCCTGCTGTTCTTCGGTGTTGCCATACCCATACATGCTGCTCTGATCAACGGCAGCTACAATCTCAATGGTTACATTGGGATGGGTCAACTCAAAAGCATCGGTAAATTGTTGACGGAAATAACTGTCGTCTTGTCCTCCCCACATAGTAGCCACACGTAATACACGTTGCTCTGTATCCTTGGCCTCACTTGCCGTACATCCTGCAATCAGCGGCAATGCAAGCGTCGCAGTAGCCATGACAGCCAGCACACGTTTTCCCCACAACCTGTTCTTCATCTCCCAATTCCCCCTCATTAATTATCTTGGCGGTGTAATGACAATGCGTTCACCGTCAAATTCCAATGTAGCCCGGTTATCGATGGCTAAGGCCTCCAGATACTCTTTTGGCACCTGAAGCCGCCCAGCACGGTCAATAATGACAAATGCTTCATGAATGTCCGGCATACCCGTCTCGGATAAGCTATGCTCATCGTCCAAATTCGGGTTGCGCTTCACAAACTCGGTACTGGTCAAGCCGTCCCGGATCGCAACGATCCGGTCTACCTTGCCAGCTAACGTCAAGTCATGGGTAACGATGACAATCGTAACGCCGAGTTCCTTGTTCATTTTTCGGAAAATGCCCATGATTGTATCACATGTCTCGGAATCGACCGAACCCGTTGGTTCGTCTGCAAGCAGAATTTTGGGACGATTGGATAAGGAGATCGCAATCGCTACCCGTTGCTGCTCTCCTCCTGACAATTGATGCAATTTGTTATTCATCCGATCCTTAAGCCCTACCCATTCGAGCAACTGTTTCGCGTAAGCACGATCACGCTTGCCTCCCAGAATCATGGGCGTCTCCACATTCTCCAGTGCCGTGAGATAAGGCAGCAAGTTACGACCGTTATTTTGCCAGATAAAACCTACCGTATGACGTTTGTATTCAACCAATTGGGCATCTGTCATCTTCAGCAAATCCCAGTCTCCCACAACAGCCGTACCCGCCGTAGGACGATCAAGTCCACCCAGAATATTCAGCAGTGTGGATTTACCGCTACCGCTGTTACCAATGATGGCCATCATTTCACCTTGATTGACAGTCAGGTTGAGACCCTGAAGGGCAACGACTTCCACATCGCTGGATTTAAAAATTTTGACAAGTCCTTCGCATTGGATCACGTTTACCTCTCCTCTCCCATTTTGACCGCCTGGTGAACACGCAGTCTGCGAATCTGCCAGAGCAACATCGTTGCACCAATGACCAGCATCACCACAGTAACCCCATACAGTTGCAACATATCCTGCTGCTCAAAGACAATCCGGAACGGAGGTACCTGAGCAGATACATTATCCGTCGTTTGCAGGAATGGCAGGAATAAACGACTGGATACCTGACCAATACCAATACCTAACAGGATCGATAGCCCCGCTGTGAATACCTGCTCCAGCAGCAGCATGCCGCTCAGTTGTGCACGAGACAATCCCATGGCACGTAATACACCGAACTGCACAACACGTCCGGACAGGTTGAAGAACCAGTACAGCACGTATCCAATCAACGAGATAATCACCGATACCAGGAAACCAAGGCTCAGAATTCCGAATACGCCACCTCGTGATGGGTGTTTACCCTGAGATACCAATTCGGTGCGTACGTCACGCACAGAAGATAACTCAATCCCTTCTGCTGCAAGTTTCTCCATTAATGGAGCCACTTTGGCATCCGGTTCCATTTTCAGCCAGACCTCATAAGGAATTAGAGGCACCTGATCGTAGATATAATCCAGATTAGCCACGAAGAATGGCATCTGATCCGGATACTGGGATGGCCAGTAAGGAATGATTCCGAAGACTACGAATTCAATCGCCTGTCCCTGTATACCCATGGAGACGAGGTCTCCGGTTTTCAGCTTGAATTTGTCAGCAAATTTGGAAGAGATCAATACAGCCCCTTCATATTTGCCGAGCAAGTCAAGGTACTTGTAGGGATGTGCCGGGAACAGATCGTTGCGGAACCAAGCCACTTGGGCAAAGTCCACATTATCAATGCCGACCAGCATCCCCTGTCCACCCGATTTACCAGAGACGATAATATTACCTTTGGTCTGTAGTACTCTTGCTGCATGTTCCACCCCATCTAATCTGCGGAACACTTCAAAAGGAGGTTCGGAGTAGATGACTTTGGACGGTTGCGAAGATCCACCGCCGCCACCTGGAGCACCTCCACCGCCATTTCCTCCGCCGGGAGCGCCACCACCCGTACCACCGCCGCCTTGTTGACCTCCACCCGTACCGCCATTCTGTCCGGAACCACCGGGTTTAACCTCAGGTGTTCCTTCCCACACCGTCTGCATAATCACATCAGAACCATAACGGTACAAGGTGCGCTCAGTGGAATTCAGATCAATAGTCCGAGCCGCAGCCGAGTTGTACACCCCAAGTCCCAATGTCAGTACAAGGAGGATCATCAGCGGATAATAAGACGAAGATGAACGCGATAGCTGCGTTAATGTCAGATACAACGGGACCGGGAGCAACTTTCGACCAATCAGCTGAATCAGCTTCAATATCCACGGGAACAAGCGCAGGAAGAATAGTCCGAGCGCAAAGATCGCGAGTGCGGGTACAAAGAACAGAAACGGCTGTACCTGTAACTGATCGGTTGTCATTCCCGTCTGGAAGGTCAACATCTGGCGTTCATAGAACAGGTAGTATCCATATCCAGCCAGACCCAGTAACACAACATCCAGGAACCAGCGTTGCCATACTGGAGCACGGTCTGTACGTGCTTGCCGCCGTTTGGCTGATACAATGGTTGCCCGTGCATAGGTTATCGCAGGGATCAGGGAGGCAATAATGGCAACAAGCACTGCTGCTACACCTAAAAGAATGGCTTCTTTGGATACGCCAATCGGAATCGACTTTCGATCAACAAAGGATAGAAATCCACTTGCTGAACCAATACTCTTGGCCATAAAATAACCGAGCAACGGCCCGATAATTAGCGCAATAGCGCCCAAAAATATACCTTCAAGCAGGTAGAGAGAGAAGATCTGCCGAGCGGAAGCTCCACGGCTGCGCAATACCGCAATATCACTCTCTTGCTTCTGTAATGACTGTCTGGCATTCATAGCAATAAAATAAAAGACCATCGCAATCATCGGTGCTGCCAAGGTAAACAACATCGTCTGCAATTGTAGACTCTGACTGCGGAACTGCTTGAGCAGATCACCGAAGGTAATGTCCACTTTTGTATCTTTCAGCCGCTGATACAGATCGATATCCAACCTTTCCAGCATGGAAGTCAGACCTGATAGCTGGCTGGTTTGAATTTCCTTCAGATCGAAGGCATAGTACCAACGTGAGTTTTGAAGTGGAATGCCTTTCTCTTTCAGTAAAACATCATTAAAAACCGATTCATCCACATAAAGTCCATTCATCATACCGTCAAATCCCTGTACCCAGTAAGGACTGTTTGGATCATCTGCTTTGAAAGACCCCGTAATCTTCACACGCAACGTAATATCAAGACCGCTGTATACCGGATATTCCAGAATATCACCGATATGCAGATCGTTACGGTACATGCCTTCTTCCAACATGACTGCCTCGATAATATCGTCCTTGACCTGATTGCCAGGTTTCACTCCGGCTGAGTAATTCACCTGTGCATCCAGTCCACTCATCGTGCCCATACTCATACTGCGCACCCGGCTGGCGTCCACTTTGGTTGGATCCTCTGGACTCACCTCGGTGCTGCGAATGGATCTGGCATTCACATACGTATGGAATGGGAAACCGATCTCGCGAGGAACATCCTCACGAATATATCGATCTACTTCATCCAGACCCCTTGTGTCTGTCTTCACACCACCAGGTGCCTGATAACTCATGAGCAACGAACCCGCTGGCAATCCTTCACTATTATCCTGTAACGTCTGCGCGACGACCCGTTTCAGTGCACCATCGGCATACATGGGAATACTGACGGTGAACGCAACCGCCACAATTAATCCGATTAATGTGCTGAAGGTCATCCAGCGCGTGTTCCACATTTTGCGGAACAGCAGTCGAAGCAATGGCAGCCCCATTAGCGTCCCACTACTTTCTCGCCTACGGTCAGACCTTTCAGAATCTCAACATCTGTCGATGTCTGCTGGCCCACTTCAACGTCCACTTCACGCTTGCTACCATCACTCTCCACGACTTGTACATACGTTCTTGAACCGATGGAGCGTAAAGCGGATACAGGAATCACAATCGCGTTCTCGGTACGCTGCGTCACAATAGAGACCGATAGAGGTGTGCCACGTTCCACGCCTTTTGGCATTTTTGCAAGTGTAACGATTACATACTTATCCAGCGTTTCCTTCGTTGGAGGCGTCCCGCCTTCCCCCGTTCCTTCGCCACTGCCGCTTCCCGATGCTTCAGCCAGAGGCATGACTTTAATTTTGCCAGCGACTTTACCGGCTCCATTAATGTCCACTTCTGCCTTCATACCGGCTGAGAACTTCTCCAGATCTTCCTTGGCAAAGGTAGCTGCCACAACCAGATTCGATGTATCCGCAATCGTAGCAATCGGGTCATACGCTTTCACGGCTGCGCCCTTCTCAACCTGCACAGCAATTACGGTACCACCGAACGGAGCAGTCAACGTAGCTTTGCCCAGTTGCGCTTCCAGATCGGCGAGTTCCTGGCGCAGTTCTTCAAACGCAATGGTCGCCTCTTCGAACTCTACAGGGTCCATCTCATCTTTTTTGCGGAGTGTTTCCTTCATTTGAACTTCGGATTTGCGAATAGCCAGTTTCTTGCCACGGATCTCCTTCTCCACACTTTCCACATCGAGCACGGCTAGAAGTTGACCCTTTTTCACTTTATCTCCTGGTTTAACATTTAACTCTTTGACATGCATGCCATCAAGCGTGAAGTACACCTTCTCTTCCCGCTGACTCATCATCTTGCCACTTCCACTTACTCTTTTCTCCAGCGTTTCAGTCCGGACTTCATATTCCGGTTTCTTAGAGATCGTTGGTGGTGTAATTGGCGGAAGCACTTCTTCCTCTGTTTCTGACGGCAGCAATGAGCAGCCAGACATTGTTGCAACCATTATCGCACCAAGTACAATAAGCGCTGCGCGTTTCCCCCTCTTCGGAGCGGCCCCTTTACTTGATAAATCTGCCGTCCGCCATTTCATAAACATGGTCCGCAACCTCCAAAATTGTAGGATCGTGTGTAGTCATACATATCGTTACTTGTTCTACTTCAATAATATTGCGGAATACGGCCATGACCTGAGCGCCCATCTTGGAATCCAGTTCCGCTGTAGGCTCATCCGCAAGCAACAATCTGGGTCTGTGGGCAATCGCCTTGGCTATAGCTACCCGCTGTTGCTCTCCCCCGGACATCTCGAAAGGTCGATGCTTCACCCGTTTGGATAGTCCAACCAGGTCCAGACAGTGACCAACCCTGTCCTTCCACTCCGCTCGCGGAACATCCGCCATTCGCAGCGACAGTTCTACATTTTCCCAAGCAGACAATAAGGGCATGAGTGCATAGGCCTGAAAAATAAAACCGATCTCTTTGCGCCGCAAAGCGGTCCGCCGCCGGTCTCCCCAATCCTGAAGAGGCTGGCCGGAGAACAGAATGTCTCCACTTGAAGGCTGATCCAATCCACCGAGCATATTCAGCAGCGTTGTTTTGCCTGAGCCAGATCGCCCCTTCAGCATGACCAGTTGTTGCGGATTCACTTCCATATCAATGCCTTTGAGCACATGGATGATACGACTGCCTGTCTGGAAACTGCGATGCACGTTACGCACCTCCAGTACAGGTCCATCATATGGAGGCAATATATCCTTCTTCGGTTTGATCTTCTTCGGGGGGTTATCAACGGAAGTGACAGCAGTTGCAGCCACTTCATCTGAAGCGATTTCACTTTCAGGTACCAGAGGTTCACTCGACGGATGATCGTGTTCATTGTTGTATGTATGTTCTCCCGAAACCGTCGGTGCCTCCAGCTCTGCTTCCCCCTGTTGATATTCATCGCCTGACTGGCTCTTGGCAGGTCTTTTTCTGAGAAATAAATTCTTCATGCCAGCAATCACGCTCATCCTTTCTTCATATCCCGTTCACTTCTTCAAAAAACCTAAAATTAGAAATCTGTTCCAACCTACACTGAATTATAAACGACCGATCACAACTAAAAGTTACAAGCTTTTTACAACGGTAGAGGGAAAAAGTTAATATTTTGATGAACAAACGAAAAAAGCACCCCAATGTATGGGATGCCTCTTGCATATTCGATGGTTTTGCCGCTGTGACGGCAATCATTACAATTTTGATACCGTTTAACATTGAACACATCTTGCATTATGCAATGATATTATTTTCCAAATGAAGAAGGATCTTCACGCCAGGATTTCAGCAACTCAAAGTCACTCTCCTGAATCGTTCCCTGAGCCAGAGCCACATCCATCAGCGCCGTGTAATTGGACAGCGTCTGAAGCGGAATTCCAGCATCTTCGAAGGCTTTAACACCCTTATCGAGCTGGTAGCTGAAGATGGCAAGCACTGCGAGCGGTGTTGCACCTGCTACGCGTACAGCTTCTGCTGCTTTGATGGAACTGCCACCTGTAGAGATCAGATCTTCAATGACAACTACTTTCTGTCCTTCGGTAATCAGACCTTCAATCAGGTTCTCCTTACCGTGTCCTTTCGCTTTATCACGAATGTAGGCCATCGGCAGATTCAGCTTCTGAGCCACCCAGGCAGCATGCGGGATCCCTGCGGTTGCCGTACCTGCAATGACTTCTGCTTCCGGGTATTGGTTACGAATAATCGTTGCGAAGGCTTCAGCAATATCGTTGCGAATCTCGGGATAGGACATCGTTAAGCGGTTATCGCAATATATTGGTGATTTGATACCGGAAGTCCATGTAAATGGCTGCTGCGGACGCAATGCCACGGCTTTAATTTTCAACAGTTGGGAAGCAATATGATTCGGAATCTCATTCAGTTCGATCATGCGTTCAACATCTCCTTCAAAATGGTTTCTGCCGCTTCACGCGGATTGGGAGCGCCTGTAATCGGTCTGCCTACAACAATGTAATGGCTTCCTCTGGCGATGGCTTCACCCGGCGTCAAGACACGTGTCTGATCTCCCAGACCACTACCTGCTGGACGAATTCCTGGTGTAACGGTGTGAAAAGCACTGCCACACGCTGCCCGAATTGCGGGCACTTCCAGCGGAGAAGCAACAACCCCATCCAATCCGGCCTCTTGGGCCAGTCCTGCATAACGGACCACAGCAGCTTCCACGCTGCCCGGGATGCCAATCTCGTTGTTCATCGTTTCCAGACTTGTACTGGTCAGTTGGGTGACCGCAATGATCTCGGGTCTGTGTAAGGAAGGATCTGCGGCTATAGCTGCCTCAGCACCTTCACGTGCAGCACGCATCATGATCGTTCCACCCGCGGCATGCACATTAAACATGTCTACCCCAAGACGCGTGATACTCTCAGCACCGCCACGAACGGTGTTGGGAATGTCATGCATTTTCACATCCAGAAAAACGGAATACCCTTTAGATTTCAGCTCCCGAATGAAGTCCGGTCCTGCTGCGTAGAACAGCTGCATTCCCACCTTGAGATAACAGGGAATGCCTTCAAGAGCTTGTACCAATGCTTTCGCTTCTTCCGCTCCAGGATAATCGAGTGCCACCATCAGACGGCCAGCCATTTCATTGAAACTCGCGTGATTCATCACCAGCGCTCCCCTCCACTTGCTCATTTTTTCCGTTTTTGCCCGATATAAAGGACATCCCGCCAGCCCGCAGGCTGACTGATGTCCTTCATCAGTGAATATTTATTTTACAAAGGCAGGCATTGCTTCTGAAGAGAAGTTGATTGTTTGCAGCATGATCAACAGCGCACGAATCGTATCCAGTGAAGTCATACATACAATACCATTCTCTACCGCTTCACGACGAATACGGAATCCGTCACGCTGTGGTGTTTTGCCTTTGGTGAGTGTGTTGAAGACAAAGTTCGCTTCGCCGCTGCGAATCATATCCAGAATGTTCGGCGAACCTTCGCTTAATTTGTTCACCGTCGTTACCGGAATGTTCGCTGCTTCAAGCGCAGCTGCAGTTCCGCCGGTTGCCATGAGTTTGTATCCCAGTCTGTAGAAACCTTCGAGCAATGGTACAGCTTCGTCCTTGTCCTTGTCTGCTACAGTCACGACAATGGCTCCGGTTGCCGGAATTTTCATTCCTGCCCCGATGAGACCTTTGAACAACGCTTTAGCGTAATTCGGGTCACGACCCATAACCTCACCTGTGGATTTCATCTCAGGTCCGAGGGTTGGTTCTACACGACGCAGCTTCGCGAAGGAGAAGACCGGAACTTTGACAGATACATGGTCCGACTCAGGCCATAGCCCGTCAACATAACCAAGATCTTTCAGTTTTACACCCAGAATGGCTTGTGTTGCCAGGTTCGCCATCGGAATGTTGGTTACTTTGCTCAAGAATGGTACGGTACGGGATGAACGCGGGTTCACCTCGATAATGTACACTTGGCCATCATGGATAACAAACTGGATGTTGACCAAACCTACCGTTTTCAGTTCTTTCGCAATTTTGATTGTAATCTCTACAATTTTCTCTTTCATGTCCTGGGACAGGTGTTGAGGAGGATATACCGCGATGGAGTCACCAGAGTGAACTCCTGCACGCTCGATATGTTCCATAATGCCCGGAATCAATACCGTTTCACCATCACAGATGGCGTCAACCTCAACTTCTTTACCCATCATGTAACGGTCGATCAGTACCGGATGCTCCGGATTGATTTTAACCGCCTGCTCCATGTACGTGAGCAATTCTGCATCAGAGTATACAATCTCCATCGCACGACCGCCGAGTACATAGGAAGGACGAACCAGTACCGGGTAGCCCAGACTTTGAGCTGTTTCTACAGCATCATCAACGGAAATGACCGTTTTACCTTTCGGCTGTGCAATCTCCAGACGGGAGAGCAGACGCTCGAACTTCTTGCGGTCCTCCGCCTCATCGATGCTTTCCAGATCCGTTCCGAGAATCGTTACACCTGCATTACGCAGTGGTGCTGCCAGATTGATGGCCGTTTGACCACCGAACTGCACGATAACCCCTACTGGCTTCTCCTGTTCAATCACGTTCATAACATCTTCGAAGAAGAGTGGTTCAAAGTACAGACGATCTGATGTATTAAAGTCCGTCGACACCGTCTCCGGGTTATTATTGATAATGACTGCTTCATATCCTGCTTTTTGCAAAGCCCATACAGCGTGTACAGTAGAGTAGTCAAACTCAATACCTTGACCGATCCGGATTGGTCCTGAACCCAGTACCACAACTTTTTGCTTGTCGGAAGGGATCACTTCGTTCTCAGTCTCGTATGTTGAGTAGTAATATGGCGTTGTTGCTTCGAACTCGGCTGCACACGTATCTACCATTTTGTAGACTGGGCGCAGGTTCTCTTCTTCCCGACGAGTTCTAACTTCTGCTTCCGTCGTTAATGTGCCACCAGGTTGACCTTGCGCACGCAGTTCGGCAATGGCGCGGTCCGTGAATCCAAGGCGTTTCGCTTGATACAGAACATCGGAAGACAATTCGGATTCTTCGCGAATACGATCTTCGAATGCGATCAGACCCTCGATTTTGTCCAGGAACCACCAGTCAATCTTGGTCAGGTCTTGCAGTTGTTGCAGCGTATATCCTCTGCGGAATGCTTCGGCAATCAGGAAGATACGCTCATCATCCGCTTTGATCAGACGCTCGTTCAGCGTATCTTCATCCAGCGTTTCGGCATCCTTCAGGTAAAGGCGGTGTACACCAATCTCCAGGGAGCGCACGGCTTTGTGAATCGACTCTTCGAATGTCCGGCCAATGGCCATTACTTCGCCTGTTGCTTTCATCTGAGTTCCGAGTTTACGGTTCGCCGAGATGAACTTGTCGAACGGCCAGCGTGGGATTTTGCTCACGATATAATCCAATGTTGGCTCGAAGCAAGCATATGTTTGGCCTGTTACCGGGTTCACGATTTCGTCCAGTGTGTAACCCATGGCAATTTTGGCAGCCATTTTCGCAATCGGATAACCCGTTGCTTTAGAAGCCAGCGCCGATGAACGGCTTACCCGTGGGTTAACTTCGATAACATAGTATTGGAAGCTGTGTGGGTCCAGTGCGAACTGTACGTTACATCCACCCTCGATGTTCAGGGCACGGATGATTTTCAGTGAAGCTGAACGCAGCATTTGATATTCACGATCCGACAGGGTTTGGCTTGGTGCTACGACGATACTGTCGCCTGTATGAACACCTACCGGGTCAAAGTTTTCCATGTTGCAGACAACGATACAGTTATCGTTTTTGTCCCGCATAACTTCATACTCGACTTCTTTCATGCCTGCAATGCTCTTCTCGACCAGACATTGCCCAATTGGGCTGTAACGAATTCCCGCTGCCACAGTTTCGCGCAGTTCTTCTTCGTTCGCACAGATTCCGCCGCCTGTTCCGCCCAGCGTATAGGCTGGACGAACGATGATTGGATAGCCAATCTCAGCTGCAAATTCAAGTGATTCTTCGAGTGTCGTTACGATCACACTCTCAGGTACAGGCTGTTCCAGTTCACGCATCAGGTCACGGAACAGATCACGATCTTCAGCTTTCTCGATGGATGTCAGCTGCGTTCCGAGCAATTTTACATTTTCACGTTCCAACACGCCTGCACGTGCCAGTTCCACAGCCATGTTCAGACCTGTCTGACCACCCAGTGTTGGCAACAAGCCGTCTGGACGCTCCTGACGAATGATTTGGGTTACAAAATCCAGTGTGATTGGCTCAATGTAGACTTTGTCAGCCATGTTGGTATCGGTCATAATGGTCGCCGGGTTGCTGTTGATAAGTACAACTTCCACGCCTTCTTCTTTCAGAGCCTGGCAAGCTTGTGTACCGGCATAGTCGAACTCGGCCGCTTGACCGATGACGATTGGACCGGAACCAATCACCAGGATTTTTTTGAGATCTTTGTTAATCGGCATGTTATTGTGCTCCTTTCACTGCGGCTGCCAATACGGCTTGACGCGGCTTTTGCGGGTTAGTGATTTTGTGCTCGCGAATCATCTCGATGAAGCGGTCAAAAAGATAGCTGTTGTCGTAAGGACCCGGGGCTGCTTCTGGGTGATACTGAACCGAGAATGCCGGGAAGGATTTATGTTTCAGACCTTCAATAGTCTTATCGTTATTGTTGATATGTGTAACTTCCAGGTCCGTGCTCTTCACAGACTCCTCGTTTACGGTAAAACCATGGTTCTGGGATGTGATGAAGCAACGTCCGCTCTCCAGCTCTTTCACCGGGTGGTTTCCTCCGCGATGTCCAAACTTGAGTTTTTCGGTATCTGCTCCTGCCGCAAGTGCGAACAATTGGTGACCCAGGCAGATGCCGAAGATCGGGTATTCGCCAAGCAGTTCACTGATCATTTTAACTGCGTGAGGTACGTCTTTCGGGTCCCCAGGGCCGTTGGACAGTTGAATACCGTCCGGGTTCAGGCGACGAATCTCGTCTGCTGTTACATCGTGCGGAACAACGACAACGTCACAGTTACGTTTGCTGAGTTCGCGCAAGATTCCTGTTTTGGCACCATAATCCACGAGCACAATACGTTCAGCCGTTCCCGGGCTGTTGTAGACATGTTCTGTAGAAGTCATAGGCACCTGGTTACGCAGCTCGGCGATGGTGGTGTCTCCCATCATCTCCAGCAGTTCTTCCACAGGCTTCGATCCTGTTGTGAGAATTCCCTTCATTGTACCGTGGTGACGAATCCGGCGAGTCAACATGCGTGTATCAATTTCGCTGATTCCTACGATACCGTATTCCTTGAGCAGATTGTCTACGCTATATTCCGCACGCCAGTTGCTTGGCGTTGGCTCGTGACGACGTACAACGAAACCGTGTACGTATGGACGAATCGACTCAAAGTCATCACGCGTAATACCGTAGTTTCCGATCAGCGGATACGTCATGGTTACGATTTGACCGCAATAGGAAGGATCCGAAAGCACCTCTTGATAGCCTGTAATTCCCGTATTAAAAACGACCTCACCTGTCGTTTCACCTTCAGCACCGAATGCTTTCCCGGTGAACAGTGTGCCGTCTTCCAACAATAATCTTGCCTGTGCCTGCATCCCATTTCACTCCTCTGTGTTTATCAACGTTGAATACTTTGAGTTGAACATGGGCGTTACGTGTGGTGCGGCTCCGTGGGCAGAAAAACCTTTGATCGCTGTTATCCCCGGATTACTTTTTATCATTTTTCAAATGATGTAATCCGGTGATAAAGGCGAACGCTTTGCTTCTTCGGGTTCTTTCTGCCCTCTACGCAGTTACGTTGGTGTCCATGTTCAAAAGCATTATTCAACTGTGTTTTGTTTCGTATGTTAGACTCTCGGCATGATTTGCCTCGAGTTAGTTGAAAAGATGTTACTGGTGTAAAAGTTGTAGATTAAGTTTTAGAATTAGAAAGATGTGTTGCTTTAAAAAGTTAAGAATTACTGTTACTGATTTAAAGATATAGAGTTAGTAATTTATCAATTTACTAAATTACCGTTTTATTGTTGTACAGTGTTGCTCCACACGCTTTTGCCATCCACCCATGTTTGTACAGCCCAGCCTTTCAGCTTCCAGCCTGTGAATGGGGTGTTTCTTCCTTTGGTTGCAAACGTTGCAGGATCAACCGCTTTTTCCTCGTTCAGATCAATCATCGTGATATCCGCTGGTGCTCCTTCTTCCAGTTTGCCTGTATCCAGTCGGAATACACGTGCCGGATCAGCTGTCATGCGTTTTACCAGGAAGTCCAAGCTCCAAAGTCCAGTTTCCACAAACTTCGTGTACAGCAGTGGGAAGGCTGTTTCGAATCCTACGATACCGAAAGGTGCCAGCTCCATGCCTTTGGCTTTCTCTTCTTCACTGTGTGGCGCGTGATCGGTTACGATCATGTCCAGCGTGCCGTCCAGCAAACCTTCGATACACGCCTGCACATCACGTGGTGAGCGTAGCGGCGGGTTCATCTTCCAGTTGGCGTCCATGCCCGGGATATCTTCATCCGACAACACCAGATGGTGCGGACACACCTCAGCAGTTACTTTAATACCGATGGATTTCGCCAGACGAATCAGGCGAACCGATTGCTCTGTGCTTACGTGGCAGACGTGGTAATGAACTCCCGTTGCTTCTGCGAGCAGAATATCCCGGCCTACGTGGATAGCCTCGGATTCATTAGGAATGCCTTTGATACCATGACGTTTGGAAAACTCGCCTTCCGTCACATATCCACCTACAACCAGTGAGTCATCTTCACAGTGAGCGATCACTGGCATATCCATGCTTGCTGCGAGGCTCATGGCATCTTTCATCATTTGAGCGTTTTGTACGCCGACACCGTCATCCGTGAATCCGATAGCCCCTGCTTCTTTCAAGGCGGCAAAATCGGTAAGTTCACGACCCAGTTCGTTTTTGGTAATGGCTGCATAAGGCAACACTTTTACCAGATCGGCTTCTTTGGCTTTATCCAGTACCAGTTTCACAACTTCCGCTGTGTCTGTTACCGGTCTTGTGTTTGGCATGCAGGCAATCGTTGTAAAACCGCCTTGTGCTGCTGAACGGGCACCTGTCTCGATCGTCTCTTTGTGTTCGAATCCAGGCTCACGCAGATGCACGTGCATATCGATCAATCCCGGAATGACCAGTTTGCCTGATGCGTCTGTCACATGATGCGCTGACTTTTCGGCATCCAATACGGCTTGGTCTTCCAGGCCAGCGATCTTTTTAATTTTACCTTCATCTATAATGATGGTTTTCCGTTCAAGTTCCCCTTGTTGGTTCAAGATGTTCGCATTCTTTATAATCTGTAGCATAATTGCCCTCCGCTTCGGTTCTGTCCGGCTTACCAGGTAAACCGGATGATTTTCTTTATCGTTTACTCTCTTATTGCTCTATAAGAACTGCCATCTTCGTCAGCCTATGACCCACAGCCAGACCCTGTTACAGTTTCATCGCACGTTCCATAACCGCCATGCGGATGGGAACGCCGTTTGCCATCTGCGGGAAGATCCGCGATGCTTCACTCTCCACAACCGCGTCATCTACCTCGACGTTGCGGTTCACTGGAGCAGGGTGCATGATAATGGTGCTTGGTTTTAGGCGTGACGCCCGTTCTTCCGTCAATCCGTAGTGTTCGCGATAATCCTCAGCTGAAGTAATTAAGCCATGTTGATGACGTTCCAGTTGAACACGGAGCATCATGACTACATCTGCATCCAGCGCTTCTTCAAGACCGACATAAGGAGCATGCTCTGCGAGTTCCGGTGCCTGCATCGTTTGCGGTGCACAGAAGCGTACATCTGCGCCAAACTTTTGCAGTGCCCACAGGTTGGAGCGTGCTACGCGGCTATGCAGAATGTCACCTATGATGGAAACACGCAAGCCTTTCAGTTCACCAAATGCTTTCCGCATCGTGTAAAGGTCCAGCAACGCCTGTGTGGGATGCTCATTGTTGCCGTCTCCGGCGTTCACGAGCGGAACACTCACTTTCTTAGCCAGCTGTTGCAGAACGCCTGCCGGTTTCAACCGGATCACGCCTGCATCAATGCCCATCGACTCAAGTGTTCGCACCGTATCGTAGATGGACTCTCCTTTTTCCACACTGGATGCGGCTGCCGTGAAGTTCAGCACTTGTGCGCCCAGGCGTTTCTCTGCCATTTCGAAGGAGAAGCGGGTGCGGGTGCTGTTTTCGAAGAACATGTTCGCAACGAAGCGTGATTCAAGTACAGGAACCAGTTTCTCTTTCTGCGCTTCCCAGTGAGCCGCCCTGTTCAGAATGGACTCGATCTCTCCTCGGCTAAGTTCCTTCAGTCCAAGCAAGCTCCGGTCTCTCAATGCTGTCTGTGTAATCATCATGCTTGCTCCCCCCGGTTCTGAGTGATTTTGACTTCGTCCTGTCCGTCCGTTTCCATGAGTGCAACTTCGATCTCTTCTGATTTGGAAGTCGGCACATTCTTGCCGATAAAATCAGGTCGAATCGGAAGTTCCCGGTGTCCACGGTCTGCGAGTACCGCCAGCTGAATGTTCTGCGGTCTTCCACAGTCCATCAGGGCATCCATCGCTGCGCGAATCGTACGTCCGGTATAGAGCACATCATCGAACAAGATCACTTTTTTGTTATGGATCGAAAGTGATTCAGGTGTCATAATCAACATTTCCTTGCGATTCGCCTTGTTTTCGTCCAAGCGATCATCGCGGTAAGGAGTCACATCCAGTTCTCCCCAGGGGACTTTGGCGCCTTCGATTTCTTCAATCTTCGCGGCAATCCGTTCTGCGAGGTAAACCCCGCGTGTACGGATACCGACCAGCACACAATCATCGATTCCTTTGTTTTTCTCCAATATCTCATGGGCAATCCGTGTTAATGCGCGGCGGATCGCCGTCTCATCCATAATGACATGTGTCTCTGTGCTCATGCGTTCAGCCTCCTCAGGATTTCCCTTCAGATCATGGCCCCGTGACGAGGAGAACAAAAAAGACTCCTTGCCGTGTTTATTGGCAAGGAGTCTCCGAACTTCAGACCGCTCTGAAGAAAGTTTACTCTCGGGATGCATCGCTTCATTTGCCGCAGCAAAAAACGATGTATCGTTCACGTTACCTTGCCAGTCTCACGGGACTGATTTAAAGGTGCTATTCATGTCGTTCATATTGCAGGACCTCACAGGGTTCTGTAATCAATATGTCCGTTTGTCTTCATGAATTATGACAGAAAGACAACCCCCTGTCAACACCTCACCATCGCAGGTGAAAACCCTCTGCTACGTTCTTCTTAGAATCAGCAGTTAGCCTGAAAAACATCCATGCACAATACATCTCATTGGTTATTCATAATTATACAACATTTCTGCATATTTATCCATAGGAAAATGAGAAATTCGAGATAACCAAAATAAACCTCTGACTATGCTTAAGTAGAGACAAAACAGTTCTTTACAGAACAAACGGTAAGTTTCAATTTACGCATTAAATGAAGGCTCTGAATTAGTACCCACTGAAATGGGTACAGTTTATAAACATAAACCCATTCATAGATGCTGCTGTAATGCCGATATACATAAGATTCGCAGCTATGCGACATGGAATTAAGATACGCCCTACATTTATGTACATTTAGGAGGAAGTCATGCGTCACATTTGGCACGTTTACAAAACAGACTGGTTGCATATTCTGAAGGTTCCCACAGGTATATTTCTAATTGTGGCTATCATCTTACTGCCCGGGGTGTATGACTGGGTCAACGTGAAGTCCGTATGGGACCCGTACAGTAACACCCAGGGGATCAAAATTGCAGTGACAACTGAAGACGAGGGTGCAACTGTTGCAGGAACCAATGTCAATATCGGAGACGAACTGATATCCAGCCTCAAACACAACGAAAAGCTGGGCTGGACTTTTGTAGATCGGGCTGAGGCCAGTCGAGGTGTACAAACTGGAGAGTACTATGCAAGCCTGCTCATTCCCGGAGACTTTTCGTCCAAAATTACAGGTATTGTTGACGGAAAGCTGGAGCGTCCAGAGGTAATCTATACCGTTAATGAGAAGGTGAATGCCATTGCTCCCAAAATCACAGGCTCTGGTGTATCTGCCATAACAACACAAATCAATGAAAATTTCACTGAAGCCGTCAGTGAGGCCGTTCTTACCAAGTTGAAGGAAGCCGGGGTTGAAATTAACGCCCAGCTTCCAACTTTGCGCAAGATGGAGAATGGCATTTTCACCCTGGAGAAAAATCTTCCGGCCATCCAAGCCGCGGGTCAAAAGGTACTGGAAGTGGAAAAAGCCATGCCTGAGATTGTAAAAGATGCTCAAAAGATCGTCGAAATCGAAAAAAAACTACCTGAAATCAATGAAGCGGCAAAGTATGTGCTCAAGGTGCAGGAGTATTGGCCACAAATTAATGATGCGGCTTCGGAAGTGCTGGCTATTCAAGGGCGGATACCTGATATACAAAAAGCGGTAGAACGCATTCGAGAAGTGGATGAAAACTTTGGTCAGGTATCAGCTGTCATCCAAACAGCCCTGGATAAAACCGACAAGGCTCTCTCTATCGTAACGGCCGCAGAACAAGATCTGGACAAAGTATCCCAAATCGCTGGCAACGGGATTGAGCTGGCTGAAAGCTTGAATCAATTTGTAGATTCAAGTGAAGAAGCGTTCCAGGCTATTGGCCCAACGATCCGCCAGAATCTGCTGCTAGTGCAGCAGATTACTAACGCTGCTGGAGACCTATTTGCACAATTGCAAAATTCGGATCTTAATAACCTGCCCACAGCAAAAGATCTGGACCGGATTGCTGCACGTTTGGGGATTGCGGTAAAACTTGTCGACAGTATGGCAGAACTGCTGGGCAAAATAGACAACTTGCTTCCAAGCCATCCACTTACCGAACAAATTCAGCATTTGAACTCCGTTTCAGATAAACTGCAGTTGCAAATCCGGCTGGCTGGCATCATCAGTGATGCCATGCGCCGCAATACAACGCTACCCGCAGACGTCGTCGCTCAGTTAAATTTGCTCTCCAAAGACATTAGCAGCGGCATTGGCAATCTCTTGACTACGTATGAAAGTGACATATCACCGGCTCTATCGGCTGGCGTGGATAAATTGCGGTCCATCCTCTCCACTTCTTCAAGTGCAATGAAAGGAGCAAGAGATCGAATTCCGGATATTGCGGACATTCTTGCATCTGCCAAAGAAGGGATTACGTTTGGACAGACCGAGTTGACGAAAATCCAGAGCGACCTGCCTCAAATCCAATCCAAGATCCATGAGATATCAGAGACACTCGCAAGCAAAAGTGAAGGTTTTATTCAAGCTTTGAACACCGTCTCTTCCTTAATCAGGACCGATCTGCCCAAATTGGGAACCAAACTGAACGAAGCGGCTGATTTTGTTCGTCATGATCTGCCTAATGCCGAGAAACAGATAGGCAAGGCATCCGATTTTGTTCAGAACCAGCTTCCGGAGGTCGAAAAAGGAGTCCATCGTGTTGCCACACTGGTACGTGATGATCTGCCAGCACTGGAAAGTGCCATCAGTAAAGCGGCAGACAAACTTAGGGAAGTCGAAGGTAATAACCAGTTTGCCGAGCTCGCCAAACTTCTGCGCGGCGATATCGAAGAAGAGAGTGCTTTCCTTGCAAGCCCAGTGCAAATCAAGGAACAGCAGCTTTACCCGATTCCGAATTATGGATCGGCCATGTCACCATTTTATGGCGTGCTGTCCTTGTGGGTCGGCTCGACACTGCTGATTTCTCTGCTTCGTGCCGAAGCTGAGAATCCAGAGGGCAAGTTCCGGGGATATGAGTTATATCTTGGACGCCTCGCTACTTTTCTGACCATTGGGTTGCTTCAGGCGATATGCGTCACCCTGGGAGATATCTTAATCCTGGGTACCTATGTCGCCGATAAACTGTGGTTTGTCCTGTTTGCCATGTTGGTGAGTGCCGTATTTGTCACCATCACGTACACCCTGCTGTCCGTTTTTGGAAATATCGGAAAAGGGATCGCCATCATCTTTATGGTGTTCCAGTTCTCCAGCTCTGGCGGTACGTTCCCAATCAGCATGACATCCCCCTTTTTCCAGGCATTGAATCCGTTCATGCCCTTCACGTATGCGATCAGTCTGCTGCGTGAGTCGGTCGGCGGTATATTGTGGTCTACTGCCATCAAGGATATTCTGTGGTTGTGTATGTTCATCGCGCTGAGTCTCATTGTTGCTCTCGCTTTGAAACGCCCACTCAGCAGTCTCACCAAACGTTCAGCCGAGAATGCCAAGAAGACCAAAATTATTGCTTAACTCATTAGCTGGACACTAAATAAGATAAGGCCATTGGACTTTCCATCCCATGGCCTTATCTTATTTCCTTATATGAATCGCTGCATCTTGATTATTTCACTGACCGGTCCTGTTCCAATTGATCATAGGATTGCTTGATTGTTGTTAATGTTTCTGCGTGGCGATAGATGTTGTTACTTGCCGTAACGATAACACATAACATGATTAAGCCTATAATCGCTTTTTTCCCCAATCCCGGACGCAGGCTGATGACGAATCCTCCACCCAACAGGAAGAACGCAAACAGATAGTGTCCCGCATACAGGTACATGTCATATTGAAATACAGCCAATCCGAAACCCACGACTACATGAAGCAAAAAAGCAAACAGAATATATGGAACAAGGGTCCATACTTCACGTTCACGAATGCCTTTAATGATGCCCATGAGTGCCAATAGTAAAATAAAGATCCCTGTAATCTGCACAACAATTGGGTTGGAACGAGATAGATCCGTAACAAAGGCAGCCATGCCCGGGTCAAGTAAATGCATCTTCGGTGTCATCATCGGATTGATGGTTAACATGTTCAATGCTTTCCAGTGAATGGCGAACTGGAATGGTGTTGCATAGCTAGTTCCACCATTTTGAATGCCCAATAGCCAGTTACTAACCCAGCTGCGACCTCCAAATGCAACATATTGAATACCTGTCATAACGACAATAATCAGAACCGCTAGTGCCATGATACCAATGTATTTTTTCAAATTGGCCTTACGCCATGCATGCATATTGAAGAAAGTGGCACCAGCAAACGGTACGATATTGGTTGAGGTTAATCCGAAGTTAATCGATGCAAGCAATGCATTGGGTACATATCGTACGTCCTGACGCTCACGCGTATACTGCATGTAAACCACGGAGAACAGAATAACGAACTGTACATAAGGATACGAGTCCGGGATCAACGCAGTATACATGAGGTAGGAACTGAAACCAAACAGTAAGGCGAACAGCAAAGGTATAATCGTCGGTCTATCTTCTTTTTGACTCAGGAAGAGATACGCCAGCACTACCGAACCTGCATTCACCAGCGATTGCAAAATTAGAAAGAACCAGTTGCCTCCCAGCAGCTTCGCTACAGCCGCAACGGTGACTGCCAAAAAGGAAATCAGCGGATGAATAACAGAAGAACTGTTGTCCCCATAATACATTGAAGGATCAAAGTTGAATATATTGAGTGGAAACAGCGTCGTATTAAAAGGGCTATACTTCCCAAGCAATTCCTCATTATTTTCAATGTACAGAACGTACGAGCCGTTCATTAAACCATAAAATAGAGCAAATCCTGCAAACAGGTAAAAGGCTGTCCAGTTGGCTCTGCGATTATAAAATAAGTAGTCCAAAAATTTCATGCTATCATTCACATCCAATAAATTTTATAAAGAAACTATATAATTTGAACTAATCATGTATACAAAAACGGAGAGTACAGAAAAGACCTGAAAAAGCGGAGCGTTCGCCTTTATCACCGAATTTCCCCTTAAGAAAAGGAATCAAAAAATCTGGGGATAACAGCGATTGGAAGGTCATTCTGTCATCGCAGTGTTCGTGTATATAATGGATGGTTCAAATTAGAGCACCAATAAACATAGGCCCCCCATAATACACGCCACGCCAATCCAGCGTAAAGGCCCTACTGCCTCTTTAAATACCAGCATCGCAATGATCAGAGTCCAAACATAGGTTAATGCGTTGGCAGGCAGTACTACGGTTAATGGGAGAAACTTCAACAATACAATATTCAGCAACGCACCGGTTCCGTAGAATCCGAGTCCCATGAGTACATGCAGACGATTGCGACTAGATGCATAAGCCTTCAGTCCAGCCCCGCCCAGTGCACCACACAATGTCATGACAACTAAAACGGCAACCATCCAGCTATCGATCAACACTGGTTAATGTCACCCCGATTCCAAGCAACACAACTGCTGCCAGCTTCTGCACCGTAATTTCTTCCCCAAGCAAAAAATATCCATAGATTAAGGCAAATACGTAGCTGGCACACATCAGAGGATAAGCAACAGAGAGTTTTTCCAGAGCAAAAGCTTTAATCATCAAAATCGCTCCAAGTCCATAACACAGAAAACCAACACCAAGGTAAATCCACTCGGTTAGTCCCCATTTCCAGAACAATTGACCCGTTGCTGTCAGAAATGCGGAGACGAGCATCAACCATTTACCGGTATGACGCGATTTTATTTCCCCCACGTTAATGCCTCCATGTCCGGAACACGCTTGTTAATAAAGTATCGTTGACTCACTAGCTGCATGACTGGAAGGTCCGATAAGGAGTCCGAGTAGGAACATGACTGGTCATAATCAATGACCATATTTTTCTCACTTAGATAAGCCTGAATTCGGCGTACCTTCTCTTCCCCTTTGCAATTGCTGCCATCAATTCTGCATGTGTAACCATTCGTATGACGGACAAGCTCAGTTCCAATGACATGATCCACCCAGGGAAAATTATTAAAGTATTTCATATAGGCATGCGGAGAAGCAGTTACCAGCAAGACATGATACCCTGCTTCTTTGCGATGCTGCATCTCTACACTGGCCTCGGCAAATATGGACGTACGCAAGCGAGTATCAAAGAAATGTTCCAGATCTTTTTCAGACATACGCTCAATTTCTTGAAAGTAGGATCGTTTGACTTGTTCAACAGTCATGAAGCCTGCCTTGAATAAAACAGTATGTAATGCAATGACAGGTAATCTCCATACCTGCCACGGGTAACGGCGAACACCGTAGTGCACAAATTGAAACATGGAATCACTGCGTATAATAGTTTTATCAATATCAAAAATTGCGACTTTCGTGCTTTTCACCCTGATCCCCCTCAGCCTTTATTCAAAGATAGTAAAAATGGTAACAACACTGATGACATACAAAATTACCGTAATTAATATGGGCTTGTCCTCAAACAATACACGATCGGGCGAGCCTCCCTGGTTCTTCATGTGGATCAGATACAGATAACGGAACATGCCGTAAATGACCAGTGGAATGGTCCACATGAGATGGATGGTCCGGTCTGAAGTGAATGTGAATAGAGAGTAGCTGATAATCGTAGCTGTCGTCACAATCGTATTGAATTGATCCAGCAACGTAATGGAGTAGTTGTCTAAAACCTTACGGTGCGATCCCGTATTCCCCTCAAGCAGCGTAAGTTCATTTCTGCGTTTGCCAATGGCCAAAAACAATGACAACAGCATGGTACAGATCAAAAACCACGGTGTGAATGGTACATGGATCAGTACACCACCTGCAATGGCACGAAGTACAAAGCCGGCTGCAATAGTCATCATATCCAGGATAACGAGATGTTTCAGCACAAATGAATATGATACATTCAATAGGAAATAAACAATACATAACACGCCGAATAGAGGGTTCATCATGAAGGCCGTTCCGACGGAAAGGATTAACAGAATAATACCAAACAACAAAGCATGACTCGGATTTACCTGCCCAGAAGCCATCGGACGATACTTTTTCACCGGATGCTGTCGATCCCTGTCCCGATCTACAAAGTCATTTAAAATATAAACACAGCCTGCAACGAAGCTAAATAGAATAAAACCAAGCAAAGTCGCAAGAATGGTTTCAGCCCGAATCTCCTCAAAAGAGAATAGTAACGCAGCAAATAACAGCAGATTTTTAGTCCACTGTTTGGGTCTTAACAATCTGAATAATCCTGACACTGTACTTCCTGTTCCTGTAGCCGGTGAGGATACCGTACTCGTTCGTGATGATAACAATTGTAATAACTCCCTTCAAAAACAACTTCTGTATATAAGAAATAACGTAAAGATCTAATCATATGTTGCTTGTATAATTTTGTAAAGGGAGTAAATGAAAAAAATCTAATATGAACATAAAAAAAGAGACCGTTACCGGTCTCTTCGTTCTCACACATGATTAATCTATAGGGTACTACAATTAAAATTCGAATTGCACGTCGCTCAGACGACGTTTGATCTCAGCAATGACGCGTTTCTCTTCTTCTTCTCCTTTAGCTTCAAAGGTTACGGAGAAACGAACAAAGTTACCAGCATCATCCCAAGGTACGGATGAGATCAATTTCTCACGGATCAGGAATTGGGAGAAATCTTCACCGGATTCAAAGCGACGTCCGCCAACCACACCTTTTGGTGCTTCCACATACAGGAAGAATGAACCTTTAGGTTTTTCAGCCTGGAAGCCCAGTTCGTTCAATGCGGCAACGAGCATGTCGTGACGACGGGAATATTTCTCTGCAATTTTCTCCGTAATTTCTGGGTGATTCAATCCATAAGCAGCAGCCTTTTGAATCGCGATGAACTGACCGGAGTCATTGTTGTCCTTCACGTCGCTGAATGCTTTGACTACAAGCGGGTTACCTGCTACGAATCCGATTCTCCAACCCGTCATGTTGTAGGACTTGGATAGAGAGTGCAGCTCTACGCCGACATCCTTCGCTCCAGGTACGGACAGGAAGCTGAACGGTTTTTTGCCATCATACGTCAATGCTGCGTATGGAGCATCATGTACAACCACTACGTTGTATTTCTTAGCCCACTCAACGACTTCAGTGAAGAACTCCACCGTTGCGCTTGCGCCTGTTGGGTTGTTCGGGTAGTTCAGGTAGAGCAACTTCGCACGTTTTGCGATGTCCTCCGGAATAGCCGTCAGATCAGGCAGGAAGTTGTTCTCTTTCGTCAATTGAATGTTGAACACTTCTCCACCCAGATATTTAGTGTGTGTACCCATAACCGGGTAACCTGGAACGGTCATGATTGTCACATCACCCGGATTGATGAAGCATGAAGGCATCATCGCCAAAGCCGGTTTGGAACCAATGGAGTGCACGATTTCAGTATCAGCATCGATACCTTCTACGTTAAATACGTTTTTCAGGTAAGAAGCAGCAGCAGCCTTGAATTCAGGAATACCATTGTCGGCATAACCACGGTTCTCAGGTCTGGAAGCTTCTTCAGCAAGTGCAGCTACAATGCCTGCATCCGCCATTTCATCCGGTTCACCTACACCAAGGTCAATCAGTTCCACATCGGGAAAATCTTTTTTGGCCGAAGCTTTGGCACGTTTGATTTTCTCGAATTTATAAATGTTCGTGTCTTTACCATAGTTGGAGCCACCGATACGGTCGGCAAAATTAGTCTGAATGTAAGTTTCTTGGTATTTATCGATACTCATAACGTTGTTCATCTCCTCATTTGACGCAAATTTCTACACTTTAATATGAAGCATTTGCGTGATCAAAGCCATGGACAAAGTATCCGAACATTTGTACTTTCTTGGAACGGTTAACGACTGCGTAGTGAGGCAAGAACATCTTCCATATCCTGAGGAAGTGGAGCTGAGAATTCAAGGTATTCTCCCGTTGTTGGATGCACAAATCCAAGAATGGCTGCATGAAGTGCCTGTCCTTGCATTTTGATGCCTTTATTCCGTCCGTACGTTGGATCTCCTACAAGCGGGTGACCAATAAATTTCATGTGAACCCGAATCTGGTGAGTACGTCCTGTCTCCAGTTTCAGTTCAAGTAAGGTGTAATCTTTAATGCGCTCTGTAACAGTAAAATGCGTAACGGCATGTTTACTGTTACGATCCGTGACCGTATACATTTTGCGGTCATTGGTATCTCGTCCAATTGGTGCATCAATGGTCCCTTGATCATGGTTAAGATGCCCATGAACGAGCGCAATATAACGTCTATTCACCGTATGGTCTTTCAACTGAGCAGCCAGTGATGCATGAGCACGATCGTTCTTGGCAGCCATGATCAGACCGGATGTATCCTTATCGATACGATGCACAATACCAGGGCGCAACTCCCCATTAATACCCGAGAGGTCTTTGCAGTGATACATGAGTGCATTAACGAGGGTACCGGACGTATGTCCTGGTGCTGGATGCACCACAAGACCACGCTGTTTATTAATCACGATCAAGTCGCTATCTTCATATACCACTTCCAGTGGAATATCTTCGGCAACGATCTCAACAGCAGTTGGTTCTGGAATCTGTAACTCGACCAGATCCCCTTCGGATAACTTGGCATTGGCTTTGACTACAGCACCATTGACCGTAACCATTCCGTCTCCGATCCACAATTGAACTTGGGAGCGAGATACGTTATCTACCGCTTCCGTAATATATTTGTCAATTCGTTCTTTTTTATGTTCAGCGGCAACGGTCCATTCCATACGTTCATTGCCACTCATTAGTTCTTCGTCGTTAATCTGTTCCTTATTCGGATTACTCATGATGTTCATTCCCTTCAATCTTCGCGGCTGCTTTTTCGCGCCGTCCTTCAAGTAACGTCTCCACAATGATCAACGCTACACCGATGCAGATTGCCGAGTCTGCGATGTTAAAAATGGGAAACGTATAACTTCCAAAATTAAGTTGTACAAAATCCACAACTTCTCCGGTCAATGCCCGGTCAAGGAAGTTGCCAATTGCTCCACCAAGCACCAAACTAAGCGCCACAGGCAGCAATTTGTGCGGGGTATCTTTTACTTTTTGCAAATACCAAATCAAGGCAACGACCACAATCAACGTAACCACAATAAAGAACCAACGCTGGTCCTGCAGAATGCCAAAAGCTGCTCCTGAGTTACGATGTGATGTGATGACAAAGAAATTGCCGATTACCGGAATTTCTTCTCTGAGTTCCATCCGGGTTGCAATCAGATACTTGGTTCCCTGATCCAATAAAAATACGATAAAAGCGAGGATATAATACACCACGTTTGTTTGTCACTCCGTTCTTGTCTTTTCCAAACGATACCAGGCTTACGCCAGACTTGTTTATTGTAGCACAGCTGTTTGGAAATCGTCCACGACGCGCTACATCGCAATGCTCATGGCAAAAACGATAACATTTCCCTTCTGTAATCTTGCCCATAATGGCACATCCTACAATAGAGTCAACATCCGGATTCCAGCATGAAATCAGAAAGGGGAAAATCATGTCACATTTTACTGCCGAACAACTGCATTTTTTACGTTCCCAACTGATGTCCGATAAGCGCGATATTGAACATAGACTGTCGGAAAACGAGCATTATGGCCTTGGAGACTCCCTTAAACTACAGACAGGTGAACTATCACCGATTGATAACCATCCTGGCGACTTAGCCACGGAAGTGTATGAGCGCGAAAAGGATATTTCCCTGTTGGAACATGATGAATTCCAATTGGAGCGAATCGATTCTGCACTGCACTCCATCGAAGAAGGACATTATGGTACATGTGCAGTCTGCCAGCAACCCATTCCTTATGAACGCATGGAAGCTGTTCCTTATACGAAATACTGCAAAAAACATCAACCGGAAACCGTTGTCTCCGAAAACCGCCCTGTAGAGGAAGAGTTCCTCGCCCCGGCATTCGGTCGAACCAGTCTGGACGAGCGTGATGACCAAAACGGCTTCAATGGTGAGGACGCCTGGCAGATTGTTGAAAGCTGGGGCACATCGAACTCACCAGCCATGGCTGAAGGGCGCGATATCGACAGCTATGATGTTATGGCCATTGAAGCCACCGATGAAGTGGAGGGCTGCGTTGAAGCGTACGAAAGCTTCGTTGCAACAGACATCTATGGTCATGACGTATCCATCGTGCGCAATCGGCAATATCGCCAGTATCTGGAGAACCGTGAGGGCGAGGGTCTGTTAGAACCGGATATGGAGACGGATGACATTTACTAACTGTAACTTAATATCATTCACCTTAATTGCTTAATAGGTGTTCATATCAAGCTGACGCTGGACAATACGCACAATATCAGCGATGTAGTCTCCAACAATGGGAAGATTGAGCGCCCCGAGTAGCTGTAAAACGTAAATAATTGTTGCTGCGAAAAAGGTAAAACCAATGGCGATCCCCACACCTCGTGCGGCTCCAGACAACAAGTTAAGTCCGATTAATTTCCATGGTCTGTTCAGCAATTCTGTGTATTGCGCAATCCGTGAACGTTCCAGTTCATTCGCCAGACGGTTAGTCAGGGTATGCAGCTCTTCAATTTTGTCATGTGAATTCAGATGATCTGATGTTGATGGTGTAGCCGCCGTTGCTGTTTGCTTGTCATGTTCGCTCATGTTTTGGTCAGTTCCTTTGATCAATATAGATTGACTGCACTATAGAATCATTTCCTTTTTGCCTAAAAAACAAACGAGCCCAGAATCAGGGAAAATGTCCCTGCCTCTGCGGCTCGTTTGTTTATGCTCTATATGCTCTCACTGTTGAATGGAAAATGCTTCGAATTATGATTCGATGTAAATACCGATCGATTTGCCTCCGGCTTCAACACGTTCCATGGACTCATTCGAGCCAAATGTCACTTCGGTTACGAGAACATTCTCACGCAACACATCATCAAACGCCTGAATAGCTTCCTGTAGGGATGTATCCACATCCAGTGTCAAACGTACTCTTTTCTCAATCGGCAAGTCCAGTCGTTTCCGGGTATCCTGCACAGCACGAACCACTTCACGAACCCAGCCTTCTTGTTCCAGTGCTGCTGTGATTTCAGTATTAAGCGCAACCGTCAGACCGTAACCTGATGCTGAAGCAAAACCTGATTTGGCCTGTTTATCAACCAATAATTCTTCGCTCGTCACTTGCAGCTCTTCGCCTTCCGGAGAAACGATGTTCAGCACACCTTCCGAAACCACTTTACGCGTCTCATCGGCCGACATTCCCTTGAAGAAGTTTTGCAGGAATCCTACGTTTTTACCGTATTTCTTACCTGCAACTTTCAGGTTCAGCTTCAATGTAAAGTCAACGAATTCCGCATCGTTATGCTCCGTACGGATTCCTTTTACATTGATCTCTTCCTTGATGATCTCTTCGTAACTTGCCAGGTCAAAGCCTTTATCCAGAGAAACAATCAATTCGGACAGCGGCTGACGTGTCTTGATGCCGGTTTCGTTACGAACGTTACGGGCAAGTTCAACCACACGGCGAGCCGTCTCCATATCCTGTTCCAGTCCTGCATCAATTAGAGATTCATTGGCTACCGGATAATCTTCCATGTGCACACTCTCGCCTGTTGCAAGGTTCAGATAGATATCTTCGGCGAGCATCGGTGTAAACGGAGCAACCAGTTTTGCAGTAGTCACCAATACCTCAGTCAATGTGCGGTAAGCATCCAGTTTATCCTCTGTCAGGCCACTTCCCCAGAACCGGTCACGGGAACGACGGATATACCAGTTACTAAGCTCATCGACAAATGCTTCAATCGCTTTGGAGGAGTTCAGGTAGTCGTTAACCAACAACGCTTTTTCTACAACCAGAATCAGACTGTTCAGCCTCGACAGAATCCAGCGATCCAGCTTGTGTGCGGACAGTTGGAACGGATGCTCCTGTGGATCAAATCCATCGATGGTAGCATATAGCGTCAGGAATGCATGGGTGTTAACCAGTGTATCCACCATTTTGGATTTTGCTTCGCCTACGATCCCTTTGGAGAAACGTTTACTGTTCCACGGTGCACTGTCAGACAACAAAGCCCAGCGGAATGCATCGGTACCGTATTCTTCAATTACTTCCCAAGGATCGATCACGTTACCTTTGGATTTGGACATCTTCTGTCCGTTCTCATCAAGAACGTGTCCTGTAGCCATAACTGCTTTGTAAGGCGCTTTGCCTGTCAAAAGGGTGGAAACCGCCAGCAAGCTGTAGAACCAGCCACGTGTCTGGTCAATCCCTTCACAGATCATATCAGCAGGATACTGCTGTTCGAAGACTTCTTTATTTTCAAATGGATAGTGCTGCTGGGCAAACGGCATGGAGCCGCTGTCGAACCAGACATCGATCACTTCCGGTGTACGTTTCATCTCATATTTGCCACAAGAGCTCATGACTTTAACGTCATCCACATATGGTTTATGCAATTCAAGATTCTCAGGCACATCCCCTACCGCACGGGCACGTAATTCTGCAATGCTGTGTGGAGCAAATTGTTCACCAGTCTCCTCGCACACCCAGATGTTCAGCGGAGTTCCCCAATAACGATCACGGCTGATGTTCCAATCCACCAGATCCTCAAGGAATTTCCCGAAGCGACCTTCACGAACATGACCTGGGTACCAATCCACTTCACTGTTGTTGGCAATCAATTGGTCCTTGATGGCTGTTGTTTGGATAAACCAACTGTCCATTGCATAGTACAAAAGCGGTGTATCACAACGCCAGCAGAATGGATAGCTGTGCTCATATTTTTCTTTGCTGAACAAACGTCCATTCTCAGACAGATATCGCACGATATCAATATCACAATCCTTCACGAAACGTCCGGCAAAGTCAGTAACCTCAGCGACAAATTTACCTTCCAGGTCCACCATGTTCACAAAGCTGATACCATTTTCACGGCACACACGGTAGTCATCTTCACCATGGGCAGGAGCCATGTGTACGATACCCGTACCACTTGCATCCGTTACAAAGCCTGCGCCCAGAATGATGTTGGCTTTCTCAGCCTGAACGTAGTTGAACGGAGGATCATACGTTTTGCCAACCAGATCGGCACCTTTCAGTGCACCAATGATCTCATACTCACCCTTGGTATCTTTCATTACTTTCTCTACCAAATTCGTTGCCATGATGTACACTTCATCACCTTGACGAACACGGGAGTAGTCCATATCCGGATTCACGGCAAGTGCGACGTGTGAAGGCAGCGTCCAAGGTGTCGTTGTCCAAGCAAGCACGAATTCTCCGCTGTCATTCAGCTTGAATTTTGCTGTAGCGCTCAGATCTTTGACGTCTTTGTACCCTTGTGCAACCTCATGGGAACTCAGTGTCGTCTGGCAAGATGGGCAATACGGGCTCACACGATGGCCCCGATACAGCAGGCCTTTCTCATGGATTGTCGCGAGGATGTTCCATACACTCTCAATGTAGTTGTTATCAAGGGTGATATATGGGTTATCCATATCTGTCCAATATCCGATACCCTCTGTCAGATCACGCCATTGTTGCTCGTACTCGAATACACTTGCTTTACATTCGTTAATGAATTTCTCCACACCGTAATCTTCGATTTCCCACTTGTGGGAGATGCCAAGCTTCTTCTGTACACCCAGTTCTACGGGCAGGCCGTGTGTATCCCAACCCGCTTTACGAACAACACGGTAACCCTTCATCGTGTTATAACGACCAACGAAATCCTTGATTACACGTCCCAGTACGTGACCGATATGCGGTTTTCCGTTCGCTGTAGGCGGCCCTTCATAAAATACAAAGTTTGGCTTGCCCTCGCGGTTTTCGATGGATCTTTTGAATGTATTCTCCGTTTTCCATTTATCCAACACGCGTAATTCTCTAGCACGTGCCTTCTCTTTGACGTCAACTCGTTGCATGGTGATCATCTTCCCTTTCTTTGGTTAAGATTGTGGACCGTCCACAAAAAGCGTTTCAATCCCCCTAAATCCCCCTTGCCAAGGGGGACCCCATAGGCGCTCCGCCCTCTGGACACCCGGGATGGCTTGTCGATTGGGGGACAGTTGCGCCGCTTGTGGGCGAGGGTTTATGTGCGTGGTGGCGGCCATTTTGCGGCTTGTTCCCTGCGTGAACGCCGCATGGCCTTACCGCGAGGCGGGTGTTGCCGGGTGCTTCGCTCTCCCGGCGGGCGGCTCTCTACCTGAGGTCCCTGCGGGCCTCATGGACGTTCGCCTTTTTTGGACACAAAAAAGCCCCATCCCTGGAAAGGGACGAGGCTATACTCGCGTTACCACCCTAATTCTGTTCATCACAAACCACATCCAGGCAAGCCTGGGTATGCTCTGTCATCAACAGCGCTTATGCCCCGCTAAACTACCGCAGGGTGCCGTTATAACGTACGGCTTACGGTTCGGCTTACACACGGCAATCACGATCACCGCTTCAGCGTCACTTCTCCGGGGAGATATTCGGCTATAACTCATCCATTGGTTTGCACCAACCACCAACTCTCTGAGGGATGAGATCATAACGTACTGAACCCGTCATGGAATCACTATTCATTATGAATATAGTTATAGCCTCTTTGCAGGCAAAAGTCAACCAGGCGACAGACTAATAAATTTCTTTCATCTCCCGCTCACGGTCACGCACTTCCTGCTCCCGGCTCTCCAGCACTTCCCAACCATCCTGAGTCAACAGTTCAAGCTGCGCTTCAACAAGCGTGCGGAAACGGGCACGATAGATCGATGCCTGCTTTTTCAGTTCCTCTACTTCCAAAGCAATCTTTCGTGATTTACCCAACGCTTCGTTCACGATCCGGTCTGCATTTTTCTCTGCTTCCTTCACGATCAACTGCGCTTCTTTCTTCGCATTATTCTTCACATCATCAGCAGCTTCCTGCGCAATAATGATTGTTTTGCTGAGCGTTTCTTCAATCGTTGCAAAATGATCCAGCTTTTCCTGAACGGACAGCAACTGATTGCTCAGCTCTTTGTTCTCGCGAATGACGCCTTCGTAATCTTTGATGACTTGATCCAGGAATTCATTGACTTCATCCTCGTCATACCCGCGCAAACGTCGGGAAAATTCCTTGTTGTGTATGTCCAGCGGCGTTAATGGCATGCTGTCCACCTCCTGTAAAAGTTCCTTCCCGTCCAGAGAAGGTTTGCAGCATAAATCTTTGACTTAATGTATATCGGATACACCGCGTATTTTCTACACCTTTATGATAAACATTTCGACAAGAAAGCGGATTTTCCTGCAACAGACTCAGGCAAATTTGCCGATTTTCACTCGGCATCGTCCTTTTTTGGTCATCCCATCCTGTTCAATGACCTTGAAGCGGCCAAATCCCTGAATGGATACGACATCACCCGCTTTTAGCGATTTGGACGGATCTTCCTCAACCTTCCAGTTTACACGACAGCGCCCAGCTTTGATTGGCACCAACACTTTACTGCGACTAAGCCGGTATACATCTGCACAGATTCCATCCAAACGAAGCGAAGCGACTGTAATGTCCATCGTCTCCAGTTTGTTCTCTGACCACCGCATCTGTTCCAAAGGAAGTAACTCTGTGAACACATGTAACCGATGCACCTGATTCAGTTGAAGCGATAAAAAAGCGCCGGTTTCCGCCGCCACCACTGTATGGCAACCGTCCTCCAGCACTTGGATATCCCCGATCTTTCCACGTTTCATCCCAAGTCCGAGCAGGGAACCCATATAGTCCCCGTGCTCCAGCTCTGAGATTTTCTGATCATCAGACGTGATGCTGAGCACCTGCATACCCATATCCTCATCATCCAGATACATGTAATCAGGTGCAACCAGCGCACGCTTTCGCTCAGCAGCCTCGTAACCACCATCCAGACGAATCTGTACGTCATTACGACGATTGACAAGAGTTTGTAAGATAAACACCTGTCTTGGGTCAAGAAAGTCAGTTAGCTTCATCTCATGATACTTGCCTGCACCCTCAACCCAATCTGAAGCCTTATCTACGAAATCTCGCTCATCATGGCTAAAATGTTCGTAAATTTCACCGCTCATCTATGTCACCCTACCCTAATAGTCCGTGTTCAAAAAGACCGGTTTTCAGTACCGAGAAGATGGGATAAATCGACGGAATGGAGCAGCGGAGCGTAGAGAAAACTACGTGAGCAACCACAATGTTTCCGAAGGAAACATTGTTCGTAAGCCTCCCACTTATTTCGGCTGAATTCCATATTCGATGCTGACGATGCCACTAGGCATCCTTCGTAATCAAAAGCGGACTTTTTGAACAACCTCTAATATACAAAATACCGAAGTATGGAGATCAATCCATTAAGCGCAAGTTGCAGAACGATCAGCGCCACAATCGGGGAAATATCCAGTACACCGAACAAAGGTGGGATAAATCGACGGAATGGTCTTAGATATGGTTCCACAAACTTACCTAGCCATTCACCAATGAAGCTTTCCCGCGCATTGGGAAGCCAAGACATCAATATGTAGACGATGACCATGTAAAAGTAAATCTGGTATAACGTGTACAGCACGCTTTCAATCTGATACAAAAGTGGCTCACCTCATTCTGTTATAATCTTGCTCGCTGTCAGCCAGTATTTCCGTAATTGATCCCTGAATTTCAACCGTATCTGGCGTGCAGAGAAAAATGTTTCCGCCGATTTTGGAAATACCGCCACCCAATGCGTATACCGTGCCACTCAAAAAATCTATAACGCGCAGCGCTTGGTCCTGACGTATCCGCTGCAGGTTTACCACAACGGTACGATGCGAACGCAGATGGTCGGCAATCTCCTGAGCCTCGTCATAAGAACGTGGTTCATACAGGACAACTTTAACATTTTTCTGGGAATGAATGCTCACCACATTATTCCCCCTTTGGTTTCTACGTTTATCGAGACTGGAGGTTTCAGCTTCCTGCTGTTCAGCCTCATTTTCCTCCTGCGAAGCCATCCGTTCACGTTCCACAATCTCTTCCTCTTCCTGAAGTCCGAGGAAATTCATAAATTTATTCATTACGCCCATCGTGAACCCTCCTCTTTTCCTACGAGAATCGATCCCAGCCGTACCCAGGTTGCCCCTTCTTCAATGGCCACTTCAAAATCATTGGACATCCCCATCGACAGCTCAGTTAATGGCTCTGCTGTAAGGGCCTGTCCATTCAATTGATCTCTCAGCTCACGCAATCCACGAAATACAGGACGCGTCAGCTCCGGGTCTTCCTCATGAGGTGCCATCGTCATCAGGCCAACGACCTTGAGATTGTTGAACGAACGAATATCACGCAAAAAAGAACTTGCCTGTTCAGGCTGTAAGCCATACTTGCTCTCTTCACCCGAAATATTCACCTGCAAAAACGTTTCCACTTGCATGCCAAGTGAAGCTGCTTTTTTATCCAACTCCTTCGCCAATGACAAACGATCGAGTGAATGTATGTAACGAAACTTTCCGATCACGTCTTTCACCTTGTTCGTCTGCAAATGACCGATAAAATGCCAGGTACCCTGTTGACCAAAAGCTTCCCATTTGGCCTGTGCATCCTGCCATCGATTTTCTCCAATATGCTCAAGACCATGATTCAGCACCGATCCCGTTGTTTCCAGTGAGACATATTTCGTGACTGCAATCACATTCACATCATCACGATGACGGTTACTGCGCCGACATGCATCCTCGATCTTTTGATTTACCTGTTGTATACGCTCCTCCAATGACACAGAGGGTCACCTCTCTTCCAGCCCAATCCAGCTCGCCATCCGCCCTGTAACACCATTTTCCTTCCGATAGGAGAAAAATAATTCGGGATGACAACTTGTACACCATGTTGTACATTCGATATGATCCGGCAATATTCCTGCTTTCATCATAATGTGTCGATTACATTCTTTCAAGTTTAACATCGTTTTACCGTTATTTACGGATCGATATGCTTTTTTAGAAGCAGAATCCTTGTATTCATCATTAACCGGGGAATCATCAAACCAAACCCGTACATGCTGCATAACCGCCTCATCCACTTCATAACAGCAATCCCCAATGGACGGACCGATTGCAGCTCGAATGTCCTGTCTGCGACTTCCGTACTCCCGTTCCATCGTCTCCACCATGGATACAGCGATACCTGCGACTGTTCCTTTCCAACCGGCATGAGCAAGACCAACGGCCTGTTGCACAGGGTCATAGAAATAAAGCGGGACACAGTCTGCATAGAAAGAAGTCAACAGCACACCCGGCACATTTGTAACCAATCCATCCGTATCCTGCAACGCCGACTGACGATCAAGTAATCCTCTGCTACGATCTTCAGCTTTAATTACAGCCACATGTTTGCCATGTACCTGTTCTCCACAGGTCCAAGCCTCCGCTTCATAGCCAAGCTTCCCGGTTACAAGCCTGCGGTTGTTAAGCACAACTTCAGGATCATCCCCCACATGATAAGCGCAATTAAGCGTAGCATAGGGTACACTTCCGACTCCCCCATGTCTTGTCGTAAATCCGACCGATAAATGTTCAAACTGCTGTCTCCAGGGCTCAACATATAATAATAACGGGTCAGAACCGAAATCTGAATTAGGGTTCTCTGTCCGTTCAAGTAATTCCTTATTCAATACAAAGGGTTCCATTCTCTCACCTCACCACTTCCAGTGTACCAAATGAGCCACATTCTGTCTCCTTTATATCGTTCGACGCTGATTACGGTCTGATCGCTCAATGCGTTCTACACGCTCCGTGCGGTTATGCTGCTGTTCGTCATACAGACGCGCTTCCCGATCACGCTCGTCATACGTGGTTTCCTTCATCTCATCCATCTTCACAAGAATCACATCCGAACCAATCTTTACAATATTTCTCCAGGGAATCACCAGATCCGTTCCCCCGCCAAAAAGTCCCATAAACCGGCTGTACCCCGGCACAACAATCGCTTCAATTCGTCCCTGCTTCAGATCCAGCTCCAAGTCACTGATCTGACCTAGGCGCTTACCATCCGTAATGTTAATGACATCCTTAGTCTGAAAATCCGAGATTTTCATGCCTCGTGCCGCAACTTCGCTCGTATTTACTTTCATTCATTCCCGCCCCCTGTTGTTCCTCTTCTTTCCGTTCCACACGCTTCTATACAATATATGTTTCAGGGGCGAAAAATGTCCTGTTTTTCATCGAATGTGGGACGGCATAACACAAAAAGACGACCAACGGTATACATAGCCCCGATTGATCGTCCTCCTGCCCTTACATTGTGTTACGACTTCACATGTTTTTGCATCTGTTGTATCGCTGATTTCTCCAGACGTGATACCTGTGCCTGGGAAATGCCAATTTCATCAGCTACTTCCATCTGGGTCTTCCCTTCGAAAAACCGCATGGACAAAATCATTTTTTCCCGTTGGCCGAGACGATGCATCGCTTCGCGGAGCGCAATTTCCTCGATCCACGACACATCCTTGTTTCGGTCATCACTGATCTGATCCATAACATAGATCGGATCTCCACCATCATGATAAATCGGTTCAAAGAGCGAAACCGGGTCCTGAATGGCGTCCAATGCAAAAACAACATCTTCCTTCGGCACATTCAGTACTTCCGCAATTTCGAATATCGTCGGTTCCCGGGAATTTTTATTCGTCAGGCTGTCACGGACCTGAAGTGCTTTGTAAGCAATATCCCTCAAGGAGCGAGATACCCGAATTGGGTTATTATCACGCAGGTATCGACGGATTTCACCGATAATCATCGGCACCGCGTAGGTTGAAAATTTGACATTCTGGGATAAATCAAAATTATCAATGGCTTTCATCAGGCCGATGCAACCAACCTGGAACAGATCATCGACAAACTCCCCCCGATTGTTAAAACGCTGAATGACACTGAGTACCAGACGCAAGTTGCCATTCACTAATTTCTCTCTTGCTGAGCGATCATGGTGTTGCTGAAGGGAATGAAACAATTCCCTCATTTCAGTGTTGGTGAGGACAGGCAATTTTGCGGTGTCCACGCCACAAATCTCGACTTTGTTTCGGGTCATCGTGATTTACCTCCCAAGGAGAAACATTAATGTACATTATCTCCGGGGCAGGCTTTTTTATTCGTACTTGGCACCCTTGCCAGTAATACCCATTCTGAGCATTGATGGTTTTCAGACCATTTTATTGAACTCCTTGCGAAGTCTTTTAATGATTCTTTTTTCGAGACGAGAGATGTAGGATTGGGAGATTCCAAGTAGATCTGCTACGTCCTTTTGTGTCTTTTCTTCCCCATCCGTCAAGCCAAAACGAAGCTCCATAATCATTCGCTCACGCTCCGTTAATTTTTCCAGTGCCTTGTGCAAAAGTTTTCGGTCTACCTGCTCTTCAATATTCCGATAGATTGTATCGTTTTCTGTACCCAGTACATCCGATAATAATAGTTCATTTCCATCCCAATCAATGTTAAGGGGTTCATCAAAAGAAACTTCAGTTCGGATCTTACTATTACGTCTCAGGTACATCAAAATTTCATTTTCGATACACCGTGAAGCATAGGTTGCCAGTTTGATTTTCTTTTCCGGGTCGAATGTATTAACTGCCTTAATCAGTCCGATGGCTCCAATGGAGACCAGATCTTCAATATTGATTCCTGTGTTCTCAAACTTGCGTGCGATGTATACCACCAGACGCAGATTGCGCTCAATGAGCATCGCGCGAATGGCCGAGTCTCCCGAAGATAATTTTTGCAGTAAAAATTCTTCTTCTTCCCTTGTCAAAGGCGGCGGAAGTGCCTCACTTCCCCCGATATAATAGATCTCTTCACTTTTGAGTCCCAACAAAAATAACAGACGGTAATATTGCAGCTGCGCCACCAGTTTCCATTTCACAAGCATGTACGTTCCTCCTATACCACATTCAGCGGCTTTTCTGTTGCTCCCGCAGAGAGAGCCGTAGACTGCGCAGAAGCAGCGTCTTGCACAAGTTCAGGATGAATCACGGCCTGATATTTCCCATCCGACGACAAAACACCTCCATCCAGCCCAATGAGTACCCTTGTCGTCTCATAACATGTTTCCCCCATCGTCACCTTCACCCGGTCCGGCTTCATTGCCAGCATAAACGCAGTGCCTTTGTTAATGCCTCGATAGGGCACTAGCCGCAGTCGATCCTGCCACTGAAAACTTTCCTGATCAAGCTCCAGAATAAGATTGTCCGGCGCCTCGTCCTTGAATCTACCCTTCCACGAAGCAGGTAACATGTCTTGCCACAACGAAACCTCCATCACCATGACTGGCATGCGCGATAAGGGATCCGTAAGTTGATTGCCCGTATCCAGAAGGCCTGTACAAGAAATGACTACCTCATCGATGCAGACCTCAACTTTACCCAAATAGGTCGTCATGCGATCTGTTTTCCGTTTTGAGCTCTGCACAGCTTTGAATACAAACAGGACAGCAAAGAATACGATAAACGTGAACCAGAAGGCAATCTTCAGATCAAATGACATCCCGCCAGAAGCCGTGAACCAAATGCCGTTAAACAGCTCACCGGAGCTCTGAAGCATGTAATGCACACCCAGAATACCTCCGGCAGCGACAAAATTAATCACATAGAAGGTACCGAGCGTCCTCGTAAAAGCCTGCAGACCCTTAAAACCAAAAGCAATCGTAAGCATGACCAGCGAGAACCCGAACTTGATCAAAAAAGTGAACATAAAATCAAACTCCGGTACAAACATCATAACCACGTATAATGCGCCCACAATGGCTGACAGCAACCATCGCCACCAAACCAGCTTCGTTTTTCGCATCCAGGCGGTCATGCCGATGAGTGCACCGTCAATACACAGGTTTGTCAAAAAAATAAGATCCACATACACAACCAAACTCTTCACCTGCCTGCGCGCAACATATCGAAATACCGGTATCCCGATATCCTGATATTCATGAGCATATTCACAAGTATACGGAGACCCCTGTTCAAAGTCTGTCTAATCATGGGGGTGTGTTTCCAACTTTTTTTGTCGGAATTGCTCAGCCCTTTTGTTCAGAATTTGTTCAATGCTGTATGCTATGATATTTAAAAAAACAGAAAAACCCGGTCGCTCCATAAGGAGTACCGGGTTATCCATAATTTGATTTGGGTATTAATCGTTATTATTATTGCGTGAACGATTGCGTAAAAATGTCGGAATATCCAGCTGATCATTGCTCGGCTGATTTCCGAACGGACGCAGATTCGGCGAACGTGTATCGGTTGTCTCCGTTGTTGCCGGAGCTGGCTTACGTCCTTGTGGAGGTGGAGCAGGTTTGTCTTCGAAACCAGTTGCGATAACTGTAACCTTGATCTCCTCTTTCAAGTCTTCATCGATGATGGCACCAAAGATCATGTTTACTTCCGGATCGGAAGCAGAAGTTACGATCTCTGCCGCTTCGTTCACTTCATACAGGGACAGATTAACGCCACCCGTAATGTTCATGATTACGCCGCGAGCACCTTCAATGGATGTTTCAAGCAAAGGACTCATAATGGCTTTGCGTGCTGCTTCTGCCGCACGATTCTCACCTGTTGATTCACCAATCCCCATAAGAGCAGATCCACGTTCATGCATAATCGTTTTGACGTCAGCAAAGTCAAGGTTGATTAGACCCGGTACAGCGATCAAATCCGAGATACCTTGTACCGCTTGACGAAGTACATTATCCGCTTGACGGAATGCTTCAAGCATCGGTGTCTTTTTGTCTACAATTTCGAGCAACCGATCATTCGGAATAACGATCAGCGTGTCCACTTTTTCCTTGAGAGCTTCAATACCTTGCTCTGCATGGCTGGAACGTTTACGTCCTTCAAATGTAAATGGGCGAGTTACGACACCCACTGTAAGTGCACCGCACTCTTTAGCGATTTCAGCAATAACCGGAGCCGCACCTGTACCTGTACCACCGCCCATACCGGCTGTAACAAATACCATGTCTGCACCTTTCAACGTGTTCATGATCAGATCGCGCGACTCTTCCGCTGCTTTTTTACCTACATCCGGGTTGGCGCCAGCGCCAAGACCACGAGTCAATTTATCACCGATTTGCAATTTATGCTCGGATTTCGCCAGGTGTAATGCCTGAGCATCCGTGTTCACCGTAATAAATTCAACACCTTGTACACCATTTTCAATCATACGGTTGACTGCATTGCTTCCGCCGCCGCCTACACCGATGACTTTAATTTGAGCCAAGCTCTCCATCTCGAAATCAAATTCCAACATATTATTCCATCTCCCCCTCAATGTGCATGGATGGCCCGTCCAATTTTTGCTTTGAACCGAATCAATTTCATATATCGACGAACGAAAGCGTTTATGTTAGTACCAGCGCATTCAGACGGCTTCAAGAATGTATGAAATGGATCCAACCTGTTATATAAATTCACTGAACATATTCTTCAGCCGTTCGAACAGACCAGGTTTTTGCTCCGATTCCTGTGCCGTATTTGGCTTCGGACGGTTGGTCGGTTTCTTATTATTATTATTGTTATTGTTGTTATTTCCACCGCCGTTATTGATCGAGGGACGAATGCGCAAACTGCGAATTACACTGTGCAATATGCCGACTCCGCTTGTGTAGCCAGGGTCACGCACACCAATGTAATCCGGAACTGCAACTCGTACTGAAGCCGCAAGCTCATGCTGAGCGACCTGCAGAACCCCAGGCATAGAGACCGTACCTCCCGTTAGTATATAACCTCCAGGAAGCTCATTGTAACCAAGACGCTTCACTTCTTGAGAGATCATCTGGAATATTTCCTGAACCCTAGGTTCAATAATAGCCGCCAGATCCTCCTGTGAAAATTCCTTGTCTACATTACTGCCGATTCGGGTTACTTTGAACATCACATCCGCAGCAGCATCATCCAACCAGGCGCATCCGTATTTCAATTTCACCTTCTCCGCCTGATCCGTCAACGTGCGTAAGCCATAGGCGATATCATTCGTTACGAATTCCCCACCAATAGGCAATGTTGATGTTGCAACAAGACTGTCTTCTTCAAAAATGGCGATGGTTGTTGCGCCTGCTCCAATATCCACAAGCACTGAACCCATCGTTTTTTCATCTTTGGACAAAGCCAGTTGACCCGCTCCGAGCGACATGAGAACCAGATCGCTTACTTTCAGACCCGCTTTTTCCACGCAGCGCAAAAGATTATGTATCGCGGTTTTTGCACCCGTAATGATCGTTGCTTCAACTTCCAGACGAACACCAATCATTCCACGGGGGTCCTGTATGCCCTCCAAGCCATCTACAACATATTGCTTGGCGACAACATCAATAATTTCCCGTTCCGGCGGAACTGCAATTACTTCGGCTGCTTTCAACACCCGTTCCATGTCTTCTTCTCCGATTTCACGATCCTCGTTAGAAACAGCCACGACACCGTGACTGCTCATCAGTCCGATATGATTTCCCGAGATTCCAACATACACTTCGGATATTTGAATACCCACCATACGTTCTGCATGATCCACTGCGTTGCGGATCGACTGCACCGTCTGATCGATATCTACGATTACACCTTTGCGAATTCCCTCCGAGTCGGCAGATCCAACTCCTATAATATTAAAGGTTCCATTATTCATTTCCCCAATAATAGCGCGAATTTTGGATGTACCGATGTCCAAACTAACAATGATGTCATTGTTGCTCAAGTCTGTGGCACCTCCTGACTCCAATAGTAAATTACGTTCGAATTTAAACACTCTTAAAACATATTCAACACACTTCAGGCTTTCCCTCTTTTTTCTACAATGTTTTTGGGTGTCAAAATCTGGTTGCGAGACATAAAACCTTGAAGAAAAAAGAAGGAGGCAACTCATGTGCCATAAGTTCAAGTGTATCATTTTTTCTTCATCTCAGAAAGAACAAGTTTCATTGCTCTGACGGGGCCCAACCCCCGACCAGCCTAGGCTTTCATATTCAGTACAGCCTCATCATGGCAAAGGTCAAGGGCTTGCTCCTGGCTCAGCATCATCTTCCGGGTCATCCGGGATGAACGGGACATAGGTATCTGCCTCAAGCATGGTGATTTTCCCAGGCCGTTCGGTCTCTATCACCTGATTTAGATATTCCACTTTATCCGATAAAAGAGATACGGTCGTAATCACTTCAAACTGTGATTTGGTATACATCCGAATCTGATCCGGAAATGAAGGCGTTGGGTTCGGAATAATTTCCGAAATATCCGTCGTCAATTCATTCGGGATTTTAGCCAGTGTCTGACTCAGTTTGGCTTTGAGTGGATCATCAGCCTTCCATTGAGTCAATATGGGCTTCTCCACAGCAACACCAATTGTAGCCGGAACCGTCAAGCTTGTTCCATTGGCCAAAATCGCTTTAAGTGTACCGTCAGAACCAAGCTCATACGCAACGGTGTCATATTCCTGAACCTTGATATGGATAATACCCGGAAATTGCTTGTCCACGGTAACAGTTGAAATGGCCTTGTTGGTCTTGAGACGCTCAATCACCTCGGCAGTACTTGTCCCAAAAAATTGATCGCCTTCTTTCAGACCACTTTTCTCCAGTAGCTCTGAAGTCGCTGTATATACATTACCCGTAATTTCTATTGCCGAAATCCGACTCATGGAAGAACGAAAGAATAATACAGCGAGCAATACAATAAATAGTAATAAGAGAATAATTACAATTCTACGGCTTGTGTTTCCTTTTGGCCGATTCTTCTTCAGAACCGGAATTTGACTTTTAGGCATAAGTAGCGCTCCACAAAGCCTCAGGTCCCCTCCCTTCAAGAAGGGGACTCCAAGGACGTTAATTGGCAAAATCCAACTGTTTTGAAACGGGTGACTGTCGCTCAACCGATGCTCCAAGACTTTGGAATAACTTCTCGATCTGATCGTAGCCCCGGTCAATATGATGCACTTGCTCCACAACCGTTTTGCCTTGAGCAGCCAGACCAGCAATGACCAGAGCTGCACCTGCACGAAGATCGGTTGCTTCTACTGTAGCCCCGTACAGACGGGGAACACCACGGATAAATGCTGCGTTCAGATCGACTGAAATATCAGCCCCCATCACATTCAGTTCATCCACATGTTTGAACCGGCCCTCGAATACCGTTTCCTTCATCACACTGAATCCGTCTGCCAGACTGAGCAGCACCATGATTTGCGATTGCAAATCTGTCGGAAATGAAGGATACGGAGAAGTCACAATACGGTCTACTGATTTGGGACGGCTCATACAGCTCACCGTCATTATATCATTGCAGACTGTGATTTGAACACCAGTGCGCTTCAATACATGTATAAGTGAAGTAAGATGAGCAGGATTGCAGTGTGTAAGCGTAACATTGCCACGTGTTGCTGCTGCTGCAATCATCACAGTTCCGGCAACGATTCGATCCGGTATAATTTCATAGGAACAAGGCTTCAGTTTCTCAACGCCATTGATCGTAATCGTATCCGTTCCTGCACCAATGATACTTGCACCCATAGCATTCAGAAAGTTTTGCAGATCCTGTATTTCAGGTTCTCTTGCCGCGTTGCAAATGGTTGTCGTCCCTTTAGCCAGAACGGCTGCCATCATGATATTCTCGGTTGCTCCCACACTCGGGAAATCCAAAAGAATATCTGTACCCACCAGATTGCGGCCATGGCAGATAATCTGTTGGTCCTGCTCTTCAATCAAAGCTCCGAGCGCTTCCAGGCCCCGGAGGTGAAGATCAATTTTGCGTTCTCCGATGGCACAGCCTCCTGGCTGATACACTGACACATGCCCAAACTTAGCCAGCAATGGTCCCATCAAAAAAATGGAAGAGCGCATCTGCTTCATTAGATCTTCTGGCACATCATATGACCGAATCTGCGAGGTATTAATGGTCACTGTTCCCTGTTCATGCCGACACGTGCATCCAAGCCGTTCCAGGATATACAGCATCACTTCAATGTCCAGCAAGTGTGGAACGTTATGCAGTGTAACTTCTCCATCTGCCAACAAACTTGCGGCCATAATCGGTAAAGCGGCATTTTTTGCTCCATGGATGCGTATGGATCCTGAGAGGGGTTTCCCGCCTTCAATCACCAATTTGTCCAATGTATCACCTCCGGGGTTTACCGTTCACCCACTACGAAGACTTCCGGTACCAGGTTAATACCGTTTTGAGATGATATAGTGCTCTGAATCTGCTGCATTAGGGTGATAACGTCCTCTGCTGTTGCTTGGCCTGTATTGACAATGAAATTGGCATGCATGGTGGATACCTGTGCGCCTCCCTGATTCATGCCTTTGAGCCCTGCTGCTTCAATCAGACGGGCTGCATGATCACCCGGTGGATTTCGGAATACACTGCCTGCACATGCCATCTGCAGTGGCTGTGTGCGTCGTCGGCGATCTTTGTAAGCTGCCATGGTTTCCGAAATGACTTTGCGTTCTCCATGCTGGAGTTCAAATGTAGCTTCCAGCACGATGCCTCTCCGATCATGCAGAACAGAGTGGCGGTAAGCAAAATCCATGTCCTCCTTGCTGTAACGTACCAATTCCCCTGTCTCCAGTACAATCTCAGCGAATTTGAATATCCGTGACACATCCGATCCATGAGCACCTGCATTCATGTATACGGCTCCACCGACAGTGCCGGGGATACCGCTGCCGAATTCCAGACCGGTCCATTCCTTTTTGGCAGCAACCACACTGAGTTTAACAAAAGAATGTGCTGCTCCGGCAGTTACACCACCTTCGTGAAATTCGGCATAATCAAAGCCATCGCCTGGTTTCACAACAACACCACGTATTCCTTTGTCTGACACCAGCATGTTTGAGCCCCGTCCAAGTTGCATCCACGGAATCTGAAACTTGTGAAGCAATTGAACGAGATTCATCATCTGCTCTTTATTCTCGGGAATGACCAGTGCATCCGCAGGACCGCCGATCTTCCATGTGGTGTATTTGGCTAGCGATTCGTTTTCAAGAACTCTGCCAACATTATTCTGGGATAGTAACGACATCCACTGGTGCATGTTTGCTTCCTCCTTTACTTCCAAACCGATGAGCACGGTATTCTGTTGTTGCTAAAGAACGTGCTCTGGCGCCATGGAACGATGGTCACGATTTATACGGTATCTTATGTCAGCCCCGTCTTGTGTGTGACAATCGCCCACAAACGCACTTTACCGGCGTGCAGCAAGACGCTGAATTTCATGAACAAGCACTTCAGCAGCATCGGGTTTACCCAATTTCCGGGAGGCCTCAGCCATTCGTTTTCGTCCCAATTCATCATTCATAATTTTGGCGATGGCTTCATACAGAACTTGGCCTGTAAGATCCTTCTCCAGCATCGTGAGTGATGCGCCCCCACCTTCAAGCGTACGTGCATTGGCTTCCTGATGATTGTTAGTCACGTTAGGCGAAGGAATCAGAATGGAAGGAATGCCCAGTGACGTAATCTCCGCAAGGAATGATGCACCTGCGCGGTTTACAATCAAGGATGTACAGGCAAGCACCTCAGGCATATTATGCACGTAAGGCAAGACATGCAGATGGTTTGGCATCGTACCCAATGAGCTGCGAATGGCTTCACGCGTTTCATCAAAATAGGTATCCCCTGTCACATAAACCACATGTACATCGTCCAGTTGTTCCAGCATTGGCGCCATGTCCACCATGGCCTGATTGATTGCTTTTGCCCCTCGACTGCCACCAACCACAAGAACAACACGGCTGTTCATCGGTACACCTAACGTGGCAAAACCACGATCACGGCTAGCCTGGGCTACCGTAGTCGCACGTGGATTACCGGTGTAGATCACCTTTTTCGCGCCAGAAAACGATTTTTCAGAATCTTCAAAGCTAACTGCAACCGTGTCCACATACCGCATCAAAAATTTGTTCGTCAGACCCGGGATGGCGTTCTGTTCATGAATTATACTCGGAATTCCCAGTTTTGTTGCTGCATATACCACAGGTCCACACACATATCCACCTGTACCTATCACAACATCCGGTTTGAATTCCTTCAGCATTTTTTTGGACTTGCGTACACCTTGAATGAAACGCATGACCGTTTTCAGGTTGTCGATGGACAGTTTCCGTCGAAAGCCGGTAATATCAATGGATTTAAAAGGGATATTTTCCTGGGGAACCAGCTTGCTTTCCAACCCTCTGGTTCCTCCAATGTATAGAAATGTCGAGTCCGGGTTCTCCGCCTCGCATTGTCTTGCTATGGCAACGGCCGGATAGATATGTCCACCCGTACCGCCACCGCTTAGAACGACTCGCATCGCATAGTCACCTCGCATAACGGGATAAATTCACTAAAATGCCCAGTGCTGTGAGCATGAGGGTCAATGATGATCCGCCGTAGCTGATCAAAGGCAAGGTAATGCCCGTTACAGGCATCATGCCAATGACAACACCAATGTTAATAATGACCTGTACGGCGACCATACCTACGATACCCACACCAAGCAGACTGCCAAAGGCATCCGGCACAGTCATGGCTACACGCATTCCTCTCCACACCAGCACCAGAAACAACAATAATACAATCATTCCACCGATAAAGCCGAGTTCTTCGGCCAAAATACTAAAAATAAAGTCCGTTTGCGGTTCAGGTACATAACTGTACTTCTGCCGGCTCATACCCAGTCCCAATCCCGCCAGTCCACCCGGACCAATTGCGTATAAGGATTGAATGATCTGATATCCGGCACCCAGCGGATCGGACCACGGGTCCAAAAACGCTGTGATACGCTGTAACCGATAGGGAGCTGCCGCGATCAATGCTGCAAATCCGGCTACACCACCAAGAGCAAGCAAACCCAGATGTTTCATTCGTGCTCCGGCTGTGAAAATAATAAGCATCGATGCACCCATCATCACCGTGCCTGTCCCCAAATCAGGCTGGAGCATAATAATACCAAAAGCCAAACCAATCAATCCCAGCGGTGGCAGAAGCCCCGTTGTGAAGGTCTTAATTTTGCCCGGTTCCTTGCTCAGCCAGTGAGCGAGAAACAGAATCATGCCCAGCTTCATGAATTCTGAAGGCTGGATACCGAACGAGCCTATGCCCAACCAACTTCGTGCACCGCCGCGAACCACACCGATCCCAGGAATGAGCACCGCAATGAGCATAATAAAACAGGCAATCAATATCGGCTTGGCATATTTCCTCCACACCCGGTAGTCTACGTTAGCGGTGACGAACATGGCCATAAGCCCAAGCACCGCAAACAGGGCCTGTCTTTTAACGAAATAAAAAGAATCGCCATAGTCATGAAAGGCAAGCACCGAGCCCGCACTATATACCATTACGATGCCGATGGCAAGCAATGCCAAAATACTAATCAGCAACCAAATATCTGGTGCTGGTCGCGTCTGTTTCATCAGGAGGCCACCCCTTGCATGGAAGTAGGGGCTTTTCCACCCCCCTACTTACAAGTTATGCGCCGCCTCTTTAAAAATGCGTCCCCGCTCTTCATAGGAAGCAAACATGTCCCAACTTGCACATGCCGGAGATAACAAAACGACATCACCGGCACTGGCAAGCTTCGCTGCTTCCTGCACAGCAACGGTTAACGTCCGGGCAGCGTCCTCCTCATTATCGACGACCTTAATTTGCTTTAATCCGGCAAGTTCCGCGACCTTGGCAATTTTTGTCCGTGTCTCTCCAATTGCAACGACAGCTTTTACCCGTTCCTGGAACAAGGGCAACAACTCCATCATGTCTGATCCACGATCTAGCCCACCGGCAATCAATACGACCGGTTCCTTGAACGAATTCAGAGCCATGACCGTAGCTTTCGAATTGGTTGCTTTGGAGTTGTTGTAGTATGCAGAGCCATTATGCTCCAGGACATATTCAAGTCGGTGTTCAACTCCCTTGAAGTCTGCGAGCGGTGCAGCCAGCACCGCAGGATCAGCTCCTGCCGCTACCGCAATGGCTACAGCAGCCAGTGCATTTTCAACATTAAATCGCCCAGGAAGGCCAATATCCTCGATGTCGATAATGATGTGGTGATCTCCGTTTTCATCTGCGTAGATAACCTGACGCTTCACATCGTCCTCATCTCCATCCACATAAGGAGGATCTGCATACACACCTGTATCCAATTTCTCTGTCACTGAGAAGGGGATCAATCTGCCTTTGATGTAAGGAACCAGACCACGACATACCGCATCATCCCAATTCAGAATGGCTACGTCGTCAGGCTGCTGATTGGCGAACAGTTTGGCTTTGGAAGCCACATAATCATCCATGTTCCCGTGATAGTCCAGATGTGTCTCTGCAACGTTAAGTAAGCTGGCAATCCGGGGACGGAAATCAACCGTTCCTTTGAGCTGGAAACTGCTAAGCTCAACAACCATCCAGTTATCTGGAGAAGCTTGCTCTGCCGCTTCACAGAGAGGTGTTCCTATATTACCGGCAACGATCGGTTTGAGGCCGGCATGTTCCAGCATTTTGCCCACCCAAGTGGTCGTTGTGGTCTTGCCGTTGGAGCCCGTAATCCCGATCATGGGTGCAGCACATAGATGATAAGCAACCTCGACTTCGGTCACCACTTCAATGCCCAATGCCAAAGCTTGCTGCACAGGAGCTGCACGGTATGGGATACCCGGATTTTTGACGACCAGCTTCACATCACTATGAATCAGATCGTCCGGATGTCCTCCGCATACAACAGAAATTCCCAAAGCCTCCAATTCGGAAGCTTCGGGACATTGATCTCTCTCTTTTTTGTCATTAACTGTAACTTTCGCTCCGGCGCGATCTAGCACTTTGGCGACCTGTACGCCGCTTTTGGCCAATCCGAGCACGACTACTTGTTGTCCGCGATATGATTCAGGATGGTTCATGATCTACAACCCCTTGTTGAGATAAAGTCCAAGAGCGGCCAAAATTGCGCCTACCGCCCAGAAGGTAATAACAACCCGCCATTCCGACCAACCACTTAATTCAAAGTGATGATGAATGGGGCTCATTTTGAATACACGTTTGCCACGAGTCTTGAATGATACCACTTGAATAATAACAGACAGGATCTCGATGACAAAAATACCGCCAATGATGACAAATAAAAGCTCTGTTTTAGTTACTATCGCTACCGCACCTATGGCACCGCCAATGCCCAGAGAACCCGTATCGCCCATAAACACTTTGGCTGGATGTGCATTGTATACCAGGAAACCGAGCACGGCTCCAATCATCGCTGCTGCACACACTGCCGCCGGCATCGACGTGGCTTGCATCGCCACAATGGCAAATGCGCCAAAGGCAATCGCACTTACCCCTGACAGCAACCCATCCAGACCATCGGTAAAGTTAACCGCATTGGTAATGGCAAGCATCATGAATACGACAAACGGATAATAGAACCATCCAGTCCAGTCGAACGAGACTGACGTACCCGGAATAGAAATGGCTGTACTGTGTCCATTCTGAATCAGCAAGAAACACATCACTGCACTGAAGAACAACTGGCCCAGCATTTTTTGTCTGGCCGTCAGTCCCAGGGAACGTTTGAACACAATTTTGATGTAATCATCCAGGAAGCCAATCAGCCCGAATCCCAGCGTAGCCACAAGCAAGACATAAAAGTCTGTATTCTTGACAGCCGAAAATTTCAAAAAGGCCAATGTGAACGCAACTAAAATGACGACTCCACCCATTGTAGGTGTTCCGCTTTTTTTCAAATGGCTCTGAGGCCCATCTTCCCTAACTTGCTGTCCGAATTTCATGCGTCGTAACAGCGGAATCAGGAGCGGTGCGGCAATCACCGCCAGAATAAATGAAACGCCGATTGTTAACAGTAATACCTGAAAATCCATGGGTTCACCCCTCTAGTCTACTCGATTCTGTAATGTTGCCATTTGTAGTGCTTCGACCACGTCCTCCAGCTTCATGCCCCTTGAGGCTTTAAACAAGACAACGTCTCTGGGATGTAGTTTCTCCAGTAGATAACGGGTCATTTCTTCTTTATCTATAAAAGCATGCACAGCCTCTGCCGGCATATGCTTTCTTGCTCCTTCGGCAATATGCGCTGATAGCGGGCCGTATACGAGCACCATGTCCATTTTGGCAGATGTAATATACGCTCCAATTCCAAAATGAAGGTCCTGCTCCTGAGGACCAAGTTCAAGCATATCACCAAGCACAGCCACTTTCATGCGGTATCCTTTCAGACCCTCTAGTACATCGATTGCGGCCTTCATGGAGGTAGGACTTGCATTGTATGCATCATTCAGCAGGGTTAGACCACTAACACCTTGAGTAACCTCAATACGCATGCCTGTCAATTTCAAGCGAGACAACCCAGCGGAAATCTGCTCCGTTGTCACTCCAAAATGACGGGCTACAGCCAAAGCAGCCAGACAGTTAACGACATTATGCGTTCCTAGAAGAGGGAGTGTAAATGCATGTTCTCCAGACTGTTTGGTGGTGAAAACGACTCCGCTCTGCGCATTCATAAGTCCGGTAGGATAATCATCATTATCGGTTTGCAGACCAAATGTAAACCGCTGCAAACCATCGGGTTGTTTCGTTGCGGGCTCTTCAAGAACTTGTGCAATTAAAGGCTCGTCTCCGTTGTAGATCAGTAATCCGCCAGGCTTCAGTCCCGCGGCAATCTCGGCTTTGGCTCTGGCAATCTCCAGTCTGGACCCCAGCTGAAGCAGATGAGATTCACCAATATTGGTAATGATCGCTACATCAGGCTGAGCAATAACCGACAGATCGTTAATTTCCCCGCGACCACTCATACCCATCTCCAAAATGATAATCTCCGTATCCGGGGCCATACTTAATACGGTCAGTGGTAGACCAATGTGATTATTGAAGTTGCCTTGTGTCTTATGCACTTTGAATGTAGTTGAGAGAATCGCATCCACGATGTCCTTCGTTGTTGTCTTGCCGTTGCTGCCTGTAATGCCAACAACAGCTGCTTTATTCTCCGTTAGATAAGCCGATGCGAGTGCTTGCAGTGCGACAAGTGTGTCATCCACCACAATGACAGCTCCTTGTGGTGGAATACCATGATCCTTTTGCCAGATCGCCCCTGCGGCACCCTTCTCTAAACAATCTTGCACAAACTCATGTCCGTCAAACCTTTCACCCACTAGCGGGATAAACAAACTGCCTTCCAAGGGTTTACGCGAATCGGTAAACACCCCTTCAACCGTTACATGGCCATGAGCAGCAGCGTCACTTAATGTTCCTCCACACATCTCGGCCAATTGTGCCAATGTTCTTTTTATCAATTGGATTTGCCCCTTATCGCTTCTTTGGCTATGATTCGGTCATCAAAATCGGTTTTGGTTGTGCCGATAATCTGATAGGTCTCATGACCCTTGCCCGCAATCAATACTACATCGGCTGGGCTTGCCATTTCAATAGCTTCATGAATCGCCTGGCGCCGATCCACAATCATCGTATAACGTTCAGCAGGAACAGATTCTTCAATCAGGCCCTGTTCAATGTCTTTGAGAATCAGATCCGGATCTTCTGTCCGTGGATTATCGGAAGTAACCAGTACATAATCACTATACTTCGCAGCAATTTTCCCCATGAGAGGGCGTTTGGTACGGTCCCTGTCACCACCACAGCCAAACACGCAGATTACACGTCCTTCGGCAAACTCCTTCACCGTCCGTAACACATTCTCCAGTCCATCCGGTGTATGGGCATAATCGACAATAACAGCAAATGGCTGTCCTTCGTCCACTCCTTCAACACGTCCATCCACACCCGGAACCGTCTCCAGACTGCGCTTGATCTCTTCCAGCGGAATACCTTCCACCAGTGCTGCAGAGATTGCTGCCATGGCGTTGTACACATTGAATTTGCCTACCATGCGCAAGCGAATATCCGTGCTGCCCGCAAATGTGTCCACGTGGAAAGAAGTTCCTTGAGAAGTGATTGAGATTTGGGATGCACGTACATCGGCCTCTTCACCCATGCCATATGTAATCACTTCAGCAGCCGTCACAGAGATGAAATAATCCGCAGCTGCATCATCTGCATTGATGACCGCGAACTTACGCTGCGAAGCATCTTGCGTATAGCCGTTACCCAGCCGTGCAAAGAACAATCCTTTCGCCCCACGATATTCCTCCATGGAATGGTGGTAGTCCAGATGATCCTGCGTCAGGTTAGTGAATACCGCAGTACGGAAGTTGGTTCCCTTTACTCGTCCTTGTTCCAATGCGTGAGAAGAAACTTCCATGACACAGCAGTCCGTACCCTTCTGAACCATATCATGCAGACTGCGCTGCAGATCAAGCGCTTCTGGTGTCGTTCCTGACATCGGGTAGGTCCGACCGTCATACCGCATTTGAATGGTACCGATCAATCCTGTCTTGCGTCCATAATCACTCATGATTTTTTCAATCAAATACGTGGTTGTTGTTTTTCCGTTCGTTCCCGTAACACCAATCATATTCATCTTCTGGCTTGGCGAGTCAAAAAAGAAATCTGCCAGAACAGCCATTGCAAACCGGCTGTCCTTCACCAGCAATTGTGGTACAGGCAGATCCAGTTGCCGTTCAACCACCAATGCGACTGCACCGGAATTAACCGCTTTTTCTGCATAATCATGACCATCTACCGTATGTCCCGGAAGACAGATAAACAGATCACCCGGTTTTACCTGCCGGGAATCTGTCTGAAGGTTTTGGCATTCTGTATTTGGTTCGCCCACGAGACGGGCGGTGGTCAGCATCGATGCAAATTGTTTTAAAAGCACATGAATAACCTCACTTTTCCAATTATACTTCTGTTTTAGCATATGTCTGTATTTATTAATATCGTCAATACAGCCAAATAATGAAACGCACTTGGATGAACTTTGTTGCGCTTGAAGCCGAAACTGCTCCAGTGCACAAGTTATTCATCCTTCGTGTGATCGTGCGCATCGTTCAGTACATTCCCCATATAAATGCGGATGGTGGATCCCTGATCTACCCTTGCCCCGGGCTTGGGTGCCTGATTGATTACGTATTTACCACTGCCAGACTTGGCCAGCATAAAATTCATGTTCAGGTCTTCGTACAGATCTTCGACAGTAGCTCCTGTCAGGTCTGGAACTGTCACGATTTTGGTCTCACCGTACTTGTATTCTTTCGCGACCTGATCCTTTCGAACAGGGACATTCATATAATGCAACGCATCTTCAAGGATGTTCTGTACAATCGGGGCGGCAACCACGCCTCCGAACTGAATTCCTTTGGGATTATCCACTGCGGTATAGACCACAATCTGAGGGTCATCTGCTGGTGCAAATCCGATAAAGGATACGATATGCTCGGTTGAGGAATAACGTCCGTTGATGACCTTCTGGGCTGTACCTGTTTTGCCACCGACCCGGTATCCATCAATGAATGCTGGACGCCCTGTACCTTTGGCGACAACACTCTCGAGTGCTTCACGTACTTGCTTGGACGTATTCTCCGAGATCACCTGACGAACCAGTTCCGGCTTGGCTTCTTCCATGACTTCTCCCGTAACCGGATGGACCCATGCTTTCGTAACATATGGCTTGTAAAGTTTACCCCCATTGATGGCCGCTGACACAGCTGCTACTTGCTGAATGGGTGTTACCGATACACCTTGACCAAAAGCGGTCGTTGCAAGCTCAACAGGGCCAACTCTGGACAGTTTGAACAAAATTCCACTGGCTTCTCCGCTGAGGTCGATCCCTGTCTTGGTGCCGAAGCCAAAGTCTTTAATATAGGAGAAGAGTGACTCTTTCCCCAGCCTTTGCCCGAGGGCCACAAATCCAGGGTTACATGAGTTCTCCACCACTTGCAAGAAGGTCTGACTTCCGTGTCCTCCCTTTTTCCAGCAACGCAGGCGGGCTCCACCCACCTCAACATATCCGGGATCAAAAAATTGATCCTGTTGCAGATTGACTTTTTTCTCTTCAAGCGCTGCTGCCAACGTAATGATCTTAAAGGTGGAGCCTGGCTCGTAGGTCATCCAGATTGGTAAATTCCGATTGTAGATCTCTGCGGGATATTGCTGATAATCGGCAGGTTCGTATCCAGGCCTGCTGGACATGCCCAAAATTTCACCTGTTTTGGGATTCATCGCTATGGCCAATGCTGAGTTCGCCTGAAACTTCACCATGGCCTGATCCAGTTCTCTCTCCATGATGGACTGAATGGATTTATCAATGGTCAGCTTGAGGTTAAGGCCGTCCTTCGGTTCCACATACTTCTCGGATGAGCCCGGCATTAGCCTTCCGGCCGCATCGGACAAGTAGGACACACTGCCATTCAGACCATTCAGCTTATCATCATATTTCTTCTCGACACCCGTTAAACCCTGATTATCAATACCCGTAAAACCAAGAATATGGGCAGCCAAATCATCATAGGGATAAAAACGTTTATTGTCCTCAGCAACAACGATACCCGGAAGCTTCAAATCACGGATGCGCTGAGCTTTCTCCATCGTAATTTTGCGGCCGCCGGGTTGTAGTCGTACAATCAGTTCTCGTTTCTTGATGGTTGCCAGCACTTTTTCTTCCGTCATTCCAAGCAATGGTGCCAGTGCTTTAGCTGTCGTTTCAGCTTCTTTGACCTGAGCCGGAATGGCCATAATGGTCGGTGTTGTCACATTATAGGCCAGAGAGGTTCCATTGCGATCCAGGATCTCACCTCGCTTGGCTGAATAAGGAATATTACGCCGCCAAGATTCTTCTGCTTTTGCTGACAACTCCGGGCCTTTCCCGAGTTGTACATAAGCAAGCCTGATCATCAGGGCCGAAAATAACAAAACTAAAATCATTAAACTCCATAGCAACCTGCGCCGCAGATTTACACTTGATCCCTTCACGAAAAGATCCCCCCACTCGTCCCAAAATCATGACATTCGTTCCCTTCATGAATATTCAGGACAACCGGGGGTTAGAACAAGCTGTCAGAGCTCCCTATGGTAGCGAAGCCCCGTCTGTTGCTGGATCATCAGAGGATTTGGATTCATTGGCAGGAGCCTTGCTGTTATCTATTTCGTCTTTTTTACCTTCTCCGCCCGAAGCCTCTTGTTCTTTCACTTCAGAATCTGACGACGGACCAGAAGAGATTGGAGCCTCATCGGCTATACCTGTCACTGCCGCTTTGGCAGTTTGCAAGTTCAACTTCACGGTTCTCTGCTCACCTGCGACCTGCTCGGTTTGCTTCACGACATAGCCCTCACCTTCGACCGTTACCCCCACTTTCATGAGTGAAATTACTTCAAGGGCATCACGAAGAGATTCACCTGTTAGATCTGGAATCTTCATCTTGCTGCTTTCTTCCGTTAGCAGATAGATTCGTTGGCCTGGATTCATAGAGGCGCCAGCAACCGGATACTGCCGAATTACATTATCCCCTTGACCAAGAGTAACATAAGCAATACCTGCGCTTAGAAGTTGGCTTCTGGCCTGTTTGGCTGTCTTGCCACTCAGGTCAGGCGCCTTCGCTTGCACGACAGAGACTTCTTTTGACTTTTTGTCAGGAGTTTTGGCAGTGTCCTTCGGTATTCCCATGTATTGAAGAGTCTGGCTGACAATCTTTTTGAATACCGGAGCAGCCGCGGTTCCTCCACCGATGTTGGTTCCATCCGGTTGGTCAATGACAACAAGTATGGCAATCTTCGGATTATTCACTGGTGCAAATCCAATAAACGATACAACGTCTTTGGACTTGCTGTATTCTCCGTTAACTACCTTTCTTGCCGTACCCGTCTTACCAGCTACACGGTAACCTTCAATATAGGCATTACGACCGGTACCAATCGTTTGATCTGCAACCACTTGTTCCAGATAACCGCTCACCAGCTTGGAAGATTCCTTGGAAATCACCTGACGAACCACTTTAGGTTTGATCACTTCCGTGGTCCCATCATTCGGGTTCTTGATCTCCTTCACCAGATGTGGCTCCAGCAATTTGCCGCCGTTGGCAATCGCAGAGATAGCTGCGACCTGTTGAATTGGTGTTACCTGTACAAGACCATGACCGTAGGCTGCCGTGGCAATCTCGGATTTGTATATAAGTGGCTTGATCGGTGACGCTGACTCATTCGGCAGATCAATACCTGTCTTTTTACCAAAACCGAATTCGTCTATGTAATGACGCAGACGTTCACCACCAAGCATGTTATAACCCAAGTTAACAAAGGCAATGTTACTCGACCGTTTGACACCTTCAAGATAAGATATCCAACCATAGGCATGTCCATTATCACTAATTGGGAAACCACCGATATATATGCGTTTGGATTCGAAACTAGCATTGGGATCAAAGAGTTTTTCTTCCACAGCTCCTGCCAGCGTAACTATTTTGAATGTACTACCTGGCTCATAGATGGATTGAGTGGCATGATTGATAAAATTCTTTTGATCAGGTGTACTCCCATACGAATTAGGGTTAAAGGTTGGCCAATTCGCCATGCCTAGAATCTCCATCGTGCTCGGATCTGCTGCAATGACCGTCATACTCAGTGGATTATATTTGGCAACGGCTTCTTTCATTGCATCCTCAATGTAGAACTGGATCGTGTCATCGATGGTTAGCGTAAGGTTTTTCCCGTTCTGAGGTGGAAGATAGTTATCCTGTGAATCCGGAAGTTTGATGCCTTTGGCATCCTTTTGATAATTCAAATATCCGTCTGTACCAGTCAGTGCTTCATCATATGAGACTTCAAGTCCATTGACAGCTTTCCCGTCACGGCTCATATATCCCAAGAGGTGAGAAGCAAGTGTTTCTTCAGGGTAAAACCGCTTCGACTCTTGAGCCATGACAATGGCATTACGAGCCTTGTATTCTTCTTGTAATTCCTCACGCAGTTCGTTGACTTTTTCCGCAAGCTCAGGACTTATCTTATACCCTTCACTGCGTACTTCACGTTGCTGATAGAACTTACCATCTTCCTTTTTCGCTGTGACCAGAGCACGCATCTCACTCTCATTTTTACCAAGAAGAGCTGAGAGCTTTTCTGTCACTACATCCTGAATCCCAAGTTCATTAATTAACAGAGGGTTCACGGAAACCGTGTATGCAGGCGCATCAGTAGCCAGAACGTTACCATTGCGGTCCGTAATCGTCCCACGTGCGGCCTTAATCGTCTGTTCCCGCTCTACCAAACCGGCCGCCCGTTCCTGCCATACACCGCCATTTACTACTTGAATGAAGAAGATTCGGGTTACGAGTACAAGAAAAAAGAGGGTAATACATCCCCCTATAAGCAACGTGCGCATCTTTATTCTTTTTATCATCGGAACACCTCTTTACTTACTGCTTGCTGTATTCGAAGACGATTCAGTACCTGTTGATTTCGTGCTTGTTGAGCGTGGTACAAAAATAACATCCTTACCGGAAGCTTCGACGTAACCAAGTTGTTTTGCATTTTCGATGACCTGATTATTTAAGGTTTCTTTTTCCACCTGCAGGTCTGCAATTGTCTTCTCATACCCCTTGATATCCGTAATAGTAGCCTGGGCCTGTTTGTTCAGATCATAGATATGAGCATAACGAGACATTAAAGCTCCACCAACAAGGATAACTGCAACCAGGGTAATCAGATACAAAATCTTCTCGCGTGCCGGAAGACCCGTACGACGGGTCACCACTTTGGTGGTTTCTTTGTATCGTTGCTGGGTCACACGTTCCTGGGACGCTTTTTCTTTTACAGCGAGATTACCACGTGTATATGCCATACTCCGATTCTCTCCTCCACTCTTGATCTACAATTTCTCGGCAACGCGCAGCTTGGCTGAACGAGCACGTGAATTTTCGGCCAATTCCGTTTCCGTTGGAATTAGCGGTTTTCTGTTAACTAAACGCAGGGTACCCTTGCCGCCGCATACACACAACGGAAAATCGGGTGGACATGTACATTTTTCCAGATAACTGCTGAAAATTTGTTTACATATCCGATCCTCAAGGGAGTGGAAGGTAATAACAGATACACGTCCTCCTGGTGCCAGACAACGAACAGCCTGATGCAAGCCTTCTTCAAACGCACCCAACTCATCGTTAACGGCAATACGCAAAGCCTGAAAGCTGCGTTTGGCAGGATGTCCACCCGTACGGCGAGCTGCCGCCGGGATGCCTTCCTTAATTAGTTCCACGAGTTCACCTGTCGTCTCAATGGTGGACTGCGCTCGTTTTGCGACGATAACACGGGCAATTCTTCTCGAAAACTTCTCTTCACCATAGCGATACAAAATTCGAGCAATCTCTTCTTCTGGCCACTCATTCACAATCTCTTTGGCCGTCAGCATTGCATCCTGGTCCATTCGCATATCGAGCGGAGCATCGTGATTGTAGCTGAATCCACGTTCTCCTTCATCAAATTGCGGAGATGACACACCCAAGTCGTACAAAATACCGTCGACCTGTGGTGCACCATCCTTCATTGGCACATCCAGATCCTTAAGTACCTGTTCCAGATCTCGAAAATTGGTTTTCACCAATGTTACACGATCTCCATAGGCAGCGAGCTTCTCGCGCGCATTATCCAAAGCCCAATCATCCTGATCTAGTGCGATCAGACGTCCCCCTGGACCGAGCTTGGACGCAATCACGGAGCTGTGTCCGCCACCGCCTAAAGTGCAGTCCACGTATATACCGTCCTGCTTGATGTTTAATCCCTCTGTTGCCTCTTCTTTGAGTACGGTTATGTGGTGAAACAACCTGCACCCCTCCTGACTTTATAAATCAAAATTAAAATCGACCAGCTTTTCGGCAATGTCGTTGAATGCTTCTTCGGATTGATTGAAATAACTCTCCCATATGCCTTTGCTCCAAATCTCCACCCGGTTCGACACGCCAAGGACAACACAATCCTTGTCCAGCTTGGCATACTCTCTTAGATTGCCCGGCAGATTTACCCTGCCCTGTTTGTCCAGTTCACATTCGGTTGCACCCGAGAAAAAAAACCGGGTAAACGCACGTGCGTCAGATTTCATCAATGGCAGTGCTTTGAGCTTCTGTTCCATGACCCCCCACTCCTCCATGGGGTACACGAAAAGACACTGGTCCAAACCCCGTGTGACAACGAAAGACGGTCCCAGAGATTCGCGGAATTTGGCCGGAATGATAACCCGACCCTTATCATCAATGCTATGTTGGAACTCCCCCATAAACATTGGCCCACTCACTCCTCACCCGTTTCTCCCACTTTGCCCCACTTTCCACCACCTAAGCATAATAGATTCGCACAAAAAAATCAAAACCCTTCTTGCAATACTTGATTTTTTAATTTTTCAGCATAAAAAAACGTCTTTGATCCTGTCACTCAGGATCAAAGACGTTTCCCGTAAACGGGCAATCGTATGTCTACACGCACATGAGCCATATCATCAATAAACCATTCTATACCCTTTGAATCAATTCATCAGCTTGTAATTATTGGATAAAACTTAAAATTTCCAGCTATCCAGGTATTTTTCTTGCTCAGCCGACAAAGAGTCGATACCAATATTCAAACTTTCCAGTTTATAGCTGGCAACCTGTTGGTCAATATCATAAGGTACATTAACAACGTTTTTACCTAACTCCGCATAGTTCTCACTCACATAACGCAGGCCCAGAGCCTGCAGAGCAAACGTCGTATCCATGATTTCGGCAGGGTGACCATCTGCTGCACCTAGATTCACGAGACGACCTTCTGCAAGAAGGTACATTTTGCGACCGTCTTTGAAACGATATTCCTCAATGTTACGGCGAACTGTGCGAATCGATTCCGAACGTTTAGCCAGTTCAGGTTTGTTCACTTCAACATCAAAGTGACCTGCATTACTCAGGATTGCTCCGTCCTTCATCACATCGTAATGCTCGCCCGTGATAACATCCTTATTGCCTGTAACTGCGATAAAGAAATCACCCAATTTGGCTGCTTCCACCATCGTCATGACACGGAACCCATCCATATGTGCTTCTACCGCTTTGATTGGATCAATCTCGGTTACGATCACATTCGCTCCAAGACCTTTGGCGCGCATCGCTACACCTTTACCACACCAGCCATAACCTGCTACCACTACGTTTTTGCCAGCGACAACCAAGTTGGTTGTACGAATAATGCCATCGAATGCAGATTGTCCTGTACCGTAGCGATTATCGAACAGATACTTGCAGTATGCGTCATTAACTGCAACCATTGGAAACTTCAATTGGCCTTCTTTCGCCAATGCTTTCAAACGAATAATACCCGTTGTCGTTTCTTCTGCTCCACCGCGAATTGTTGCTGCGAGGTCAGGGCGCTCGGATGCAATAATGGTTGCAAAGTCTCCGCCATCATCAATAATGAGATCAGGCTTCACTTCAAGCGCACGCAGTTGCAGAGATTTGAATTCCGCAGGTTCCGGATTGTATTTCGCATATACGGTAACACCGTCTTCCACTAATGCTGCGCAGACATCATCTTGTGTAGACAATGGGTTACTGTGCGTAATCGTTACTTCCGCCCCACCCGCTTGGATCACTTTTGCCAAGTAAGCTGTTTTTGCCTCCAGATGAAGACATATCGCAACCTTCAAACCTTTGAAAGGCAGATCCTGTTCGAACTGGCGACGAATGCGGTTTAATACCGGCATATGTGCCTCTACCCAGTCTATTTTCAGATGACCCTCTGAAGCGAGTCCCATATCTTTAACAATACTGTTTTGCAACGCAGGTGTAGTCATTCCATATCCTCCTTGTTTATGTGTTTCTTCTATTATAAAGGGCTCTATAGTTCAATAACCTTGTGCTCTCCAAGGAATTCGCTTGAGGCCTTAATCAGTTCTTCGATCCACTCGGAGCCATAACGATTCAGGTAAAAGAGTGCATTATGTACTCGTTCCTGTGGTTTGCCCGTTGGAAACAAGGAGTTTTGAATGCCGTTCCAGTGCCTTAGACTCACATTGTGTTTATCTTCAATGGCTTTGTGAGTCTGCTGTTTCAGATACTGCATTTGCTCGTTGATTTTACTCAAATTGGTATCGCCAATTCGTTCCAGCCCCGGATGAATCTCCGCGATCTCATCTAGCAATGGTCCATACAGATCAAGAAACGCTTCCTGAATCTTGTCAAACTGCTCATCTACCTGGAACGTCTCCTGTTGTGCGAGCCACTGTTCCTTCTTTTCTTCCAGATGATATTGTACATCCTGGAAAGAAAGTCCATATTGTTTCATATGTTTGTGATGAATATCTTCCATAATGGTGAAGGACAACCGCGGCAACAGAATGGGCATTTGCAGTCCGAACTGACAAAATGCTTCCCGAGTCAAACCCCAATATGCAATTTCACCTTGCCCCAAAATCACAGCGGCTACAGGCAGCACGGAATCCTGCATTAAAGGTCGCGTCAATACGTTGTTACTGAAGCGCTCCGGGTGTTCTTCCAGTTCCTGAAGCAAACGCTCCTCCGTGAAAGAAACCAAACCTTTGCGATCACTATACAAACCGTCCTTCAACAACAGGAGCAGACGCGTGCCTTCGTGAATGTAGAACAGATTCGCTCCATCCTCCGCTACTTCGGCAGGCATAGCATAACCCGCTTGTTGTACCAGCGAAGCTCCTTGTGCATATGCGTTGCGCAGCACTTCATTTTTGCGTATCATCCGCTCAAACACGGGCTGTTCCAACCTGCGTAACTCTGGATCGGCTGCATCCATTAGAACAAGTCCACTGCTGGCAAACAAGGCAGATATCATACGGGCAAATGCATCACTCAGATTTGAACTGGATTGATGGATATCCGTGATACTTTTCATCAATCCTGGTTTATGTATCGTATCAGGTAACAGATGCTCCACCTGTTCGAGTACATTCATCCATTGCTGAGTATCCACATGAACATTACTAACAGAATCCCTTCCTGCGAACCGTCCTTGTAACTTGATCTTCTTCATATCTCCCTGATGATCGGGTAGATACGTATGATTAACTTCATCCCAGTCATGGTCTTCACCGGCAATCCAAAATACAGGGACTACCGGACGTTGAAGTTTATCTTCCGCTTCACGCGCAGCTGCCACTACACTGGCGGCTTTGTATATGACGAACAGTGGTCCGGTGAGCAGACCGCTCTGCTGTCCTCCTGTAACCACCAGTGCATCTTGTTCTGCAAGACGTGTAATGGACGCATGAACTTCTTCATGGTCGTTCACCCGCTTGTTATATATACGTAAATACTCTGCCAGATCACGACGATCAATACGTGTGTTCTCCGATTGATCCAGCCACTCGGCACGCGCCTGAAGTCCTGATTCCCAGCGAATGTCATACTCGTAAAGGCCACGCGCAGCATCTCTTGAACAGATATAATCTTCTGCAAGTCTTGATCCGCTGCGGAGTGCCTCGGTAATACCGTTCATGAGGTCTGCCTCCTATTCTGCTTCAAAGAGCCTTTCTTGATTGTACCGAATTCAAGGCCGCTTCGTCAAAAGAAAGTGATGAAAATACGAAAAAAACCGCCGAACGAGTCGGCGGCACTTAATACATCAATAATAGCATATCGCTTTAATATTCCTATTATACGTAAGGCTCTGCAACCCAGTGACCTTTGGAAACCTCAATCAATTGAGCATTTTCCAGATTGTACGGGTCATTCGCAGGACCACCAGATCCATTCTGAATCGGGCTCATATGCTCTTCCGGCAGCAAGATGCGACGTTTGTTCGCTTCCACTTCCGGATCAGGTACAGGGATCGCTGAGAGCAACGTTTTGGTGTAAGGATGGACAGGGTTCGCATACAGTTCTTCACTTTCAGCGAGTTCAACCACTTTACCCATGTACATTACGGCAACACGGTCACTGATATGTTTAACCATTGACAAGTCATGCGCAATGAACAGGTATGTCAAACCGAGACGTTGCTGAAGTTCTTCAAGCAATTTAACGACCTGCGCCTGAATGGATACATCCAGTGCAGACAATGGCTCATCACAGATGATGAATTTAGGGTCTACAGCAAGTGCACGCGCAATCCCGATCCGTTGTCTTTGACCACCGGAGAATTCATGTGGATAACGAAGTGCATGACTTGGATTCAGACCTACCAGATCAAGCAGCTCTTCCACTCTTCTCTTGCGCTCTTTGGAGCTGGAAGCCAGGCCATGAATATCCAGGGACTCCCCGATAATATCCATAACATTGAAACGCGGGTTAAGAGATGCATATGGATCTTGGAAAATCATCTGCATATCTTTACGCATTTCTTTCATTTTGCGCGGGGACAACTTGTAGATATCCGTTCCGTTGAAGTTAACATTTCCGCCAGTTGGCTCATAAAGACGCAGAATGGTACGACCTGTTGTGGATTTACCACAGCCGGACTCGCCTACAACGCCAAGCGTTTCACCTTCAAAGATATCAAAGCTTACGTCATTGACCGCTTTGAGAATGTTACCTTTACCCAAATTAAAGTACTGTTTCAAGTTTTTCACTTGTACCAGAGGCTTATTGCTACCTTTGATAATACCAGCCGGAGCTGGTTTTTCCTTTTTGGGCTCGTCTAGACGAGGCAAAGCATTCAGCAATTTAATGGTGTATGGATGTTGAGGGTTACTAAAGATTTCAGCAGTTGTTCCTGTTTCAACAACTTCGCCTTCCTTCATAACAACAACACGGTCACACATACCCGCTACGACACCAAGGTCATGCGTGATCAGCATGATAGATGTTCCCAGCTTTTGCTGCATGTCTTTCATGACATCCAGAATTTGAGCCTGAATGGTAACGTCAAGTGCAGTTGTCGGCTCATCCGCAATCAGAAGGGATGGACGACATGCAAGCGCGATCGCAATCATGGCACGCTGACGCATACCACCAGAGAATTGGTGAGGATAATGATTCATGCGAATAGCCGCATTTTTAATACCTACAAGTTCCAGCATCTCCAAAGCAGCTTTATTCGCCGCTTGTTTGGACATGTTCTGATGCTTGCGCAATACTTCAGTAATTTGTTTACCAACTTTAATGGTAGGATTCAAAGAAGTCATTGGATCTTGGAAGATCATACCAATATCTTTACCACGAATCGCTTCCATTTGTTTGTCTGTCTTATTCAGCAGGTCTTGCCCGTGAAAAGTAATTTCTCCGCTTTTGACCTTCGAAGGCGGGGAGGGAATCAATTTCATGATGGTTTGGGCGGTAACACTCTTACCACTGCCCGATTCACCTACGATCCCCAGCGTCTCTCCTTTGCCAAGTTCAAAACTCACATGTTTAACGGCATCAAATTCACCAGAACGTGTTGAGAACGACACACTCAGGTCTTTGACAGTTAAAATCGGCTCCATAATCCCACCTCCTGTTTCTATTTACGTAATTTCGGATCGAGTGCGTCACGCAGACCGTCTCCGAGCAAGTTAAATGCAAGCATTGTAAGAACCATCAGACCTGCTGGGAACCACATCCGCCACGGGAATAGCGTCCAGCCTGTAAGTGCATCATTGATCATAGAACCAAGTGAAGATCTTGGTGCTGATACACCCAATCCAAGGAAGCTCAGGAACGCTTCGGCAAAGATTGCATTTGGAATAGACAACGTCAATGTTACAAGAATCGGTCCTATTGCATTTGGCAACAAATGACGGAACAATTGACGCCCTGTGCTTGCTCCCATGGACCTTGCAGCAAGAATAAAGTCTCTGTTTTTGAGTTGCATAATCTCACCACGCACAATCCATGACATGCTGATCCAGCCTGTGATGGTGAGGGCAATGATAATCGTTGTCAGACTTGGTTCCAATACAACCAGCAACAAGATAACAACGAGCATGTACGGCAGGGAATAGAGGATTTCGGAAAACTTGTTCATAATTCCATCTACACGTCCACCGTAGAAACCCATGATCGCTCCATAAATAACCCCGATAACAAGGTCAATCAAGGCTGCGGCCAAACCTACAGTAAGGGATACACGTGCTCCTACCCAAGTTCTTACCCACACGTCACGACCAAGCTCGTCCGTACCGAACCAGTGCTCCGCACTCGGCGCTGCATTGGCATTCAACAAATCATTGGAATAATAATTATAACTTGTAAACAAAGAAGTTGGACCAATCAAAGAGAAAATCACGACAAGAACCAATACACCCAGACTTATCATAGCAGCCTTATTGGTTGCAAGTCTGTACATGGCATCTTTAAAAAGGGATACACTTTCTTGCGGTTTAACCGCTGCCTGACTAGTCAGGTTCGTGTTCGCCGTTTCATTCTTTTTATTATTCGTGCCAGACAACGTTATGCCCCCTTCCGGCTTTCCAGCTTAATTCTAGGATCAATCAGCACGTAAGCGATATCTGTAAAGAAACGAGCTAACATCAGGAGGATACCATAGAAAATCGTAATCCCCATGATCATCGTGTAATCACGGTTTGTGATACTCTCTACGAATACTTTACCAATTCCCCCGATGTTAAAGATCTGTTCAATTACAACGGAACCTGTGATGATATTCGCTGTCATTGGACCAACATAAGTTACTACCGGTAGAATACCGTTTCTTACAACGTGTTTAAACATAATTGCAGGCCATTTTAAACCTTTGGCTTTAGCTGTTTTGATATAATCTGCATGTAAAACTTCAAGCATGCTCGAACGCGTCAAACGAGCGATAAAAGCAATCGGAGATGCAGATAGCGCTGCAACCGGAAGAACGTAATCCAATGGACCATCAAAGCCCATAACGTTAAACCAGCCTAATTTAGTAGCAAAGAGATACTGCAATAGTGACGCAAGCAAGAAGCTCGGTACAGCTATACCTATGACAGCGAGGACCATTGTGATATCATCAATGAGTTTACGGTGGTATACTGCAGCAATAAGGCCCAGCAAAACACCTACGATAATGGAGATAACAATTGCAAACACTCCAAGCTTCAGCGAAGCGGTGAATGTTTCGCCGATCATTCCGGCTACATCTCGATTGAGATATTTCATTGAGACTCCGAAATCTCCCTTAAGGATTCCACCCATATACTTCAGGTATTGTTCATACATCGGTTTGTCCAATCCATACTTCTGTTCCAGCAAGACCCGAATTTCAGGCGATACTTTCTTCTCGGATGTAAAAGGGTCACCCGGAATAGCCTTCATCAGGAAGAAGGTTGCAGATGCGAGTATGAAAAGCGATAGCAGCATAAATAGTAGTTTTTTCAACACATACTTAACCAACCCTTGCACACCTCCACAAACAATATTTTGTATACAAATCGATTGTAGAATTAGACAGAAATAAAGTCCAATCCATTTATCGGAAATTTCAAGAATTATAAGGAAAATCGGTGCACATACAAAAAAATCGGGATATATATGGAATTCCACATATATATCCCGAAGTAATCATATTAGACTTCAGAACAACTTATTTCTCTTCCAGATATGCACGAGTGAAGTCAATAGCTCCACTGAAATCAAGTTGTACGCCTTTCAGGTAAGGCTTAGTCAAAGATACGTTAGTGTAGTAATAGATCGGCATAACGCCCATTTCATCTTGAATCAGGATTTTCTCAGCGTCAGCAAATGCAGCCATACGTGCAGCTGGATCAGCGGATTTTACAGTTTCTTTAACATCTTTGTCATACTGTTCGTTGCTGAATTTGGAATCATTGTTTGTGTTTCCAGTAGTCCACATTTCCAAGAAGTTGTATGGATCGTTGTAGTCAGCAGACCAACCTGCACGAGCTACTTGGAAGTTTTGGTTTTGACGGTTCTCAAGGAATACGCCCCACTCTTGGTTTTCTGTTTTCACATCAACACCAAGATTTTGTTTCCACATATCAGCAATTGCCAAAGCGATTTTCGCGTGACCATCACTTGTGTTGTAGATCAAAGTAACAGCTGGCAATGTAGTGTAACCTTCTTCTTTCATACCTTCAGCAAGCAATTTTTTAGCTTCATCCACATTTTCTGTGAAGTAATCGTCTTTGTGCTCATCACGGAATTCGCCGTTTTCACCACGAATACCTGGAGGTACAAAGCCGAATGCTGGAATTTGACCACCTTGTGTTACTTTGTCAACAATCAGTTGACGTTGAATTGCCATTGCAAATGCTTTACGGATTTTAACGTTGTTGAATGGTGCTTCATTTACGTTGAACTGGTAGTAGTACGTACTTGCAATACCAGTAGCTTTGAACTCGTCCGGCAATTCCGCTTTTACAGAAGGAATTTGGTCGGATGGGATTTCACCGTTAGGTGCACCAGTGTAGTCCAATTGTCCTGATTTGTAAGCTTGCAGTTCGGAAGCACTGCTGTTTGTCAAAGACATATCGATTTCAGCCAGTTTAATGTCAGCAGCTGCATGGTAACCATCGTTTTTCTTCACAACAATTTTTTGACCTTTAGAGTATTGATCCATTACAAATGGTCCGTTAACGATCATGTTTTTGTAGTCTGTGAAGAATTTGTCATTTGTATCAGCAGATGCATGTACTGGGTAGTACGTGTAGAATGCTGTCAGACCCAAGAAGTAAGGTGTTGGGTTTTCCAACGTTACTTCAAGCGTGTGCTCATCAGTAGCTTTAACACCTACTTGAGAGAAGTCTGTAACTTTAGTACCTTTATATGTTTCGTCTTTGCTCAGGTTGTAACCTTCAGCACCTTTGATGTAGTACAATTGGTATGCATATGGAGAAGCTGTTTCCGGTTTCAAAGCGCGTTCCCAAGAACGAACAAAGTCTTCGGCAGTGATTGCATCACCATTGCTCCATTTAGCATCCGGGTTCAGGTTGAAAACATATTTCAAACCATCTTCGGAGATTGTCCAGTCTTTAGCTACGCCCGCTTGTTCTTTACCGTCAGCATCGATGCGTACAAGACCTTCATACAAGAACTTCAGAACTGTGTTGGTTTGGCTGTCTTTTGCTTGAGCCGGGTCCAACGTAGGAGGTTCAGCTGACAGGTTAATTTTCAGGATTTGATCTTTAGCAAGACCATTTCCTTCGCTTGCAGAACCAGTATCGGTGTTACCTGTGCCTTCGTTTTTCGATCCGCACGCTGCAAGTACGGTACCGAACGCCAGAATCAGCGTCAAAAGGACTAATAGACTTTTCCTTTTCATCTAACACGTTCCCCCTAAATTGATATGGTTTATATGTTTATAGATTATACAACCACCGGTCAAAAAAATCTACATTACTTTTTCAGAAAGTAATGTTTTTTTCAGTTTTCGACAAAATCGACACATTTTTCAGCTCTTTTGCGTTATGTATCCTTACATCTGTTGCATGAAGTATCTAAATAATCCAAATAAAGTAAACAAAATGTATCCGAAACTCATGATTACAAAAGCCATGCGCCAAACGGCCCGGAACATTCTACCCCCATCCACCTTCCCCTTTAGTCGATTTTGCGCTCCCCCGATGAATCCAAGTGCTAGTAGTATGAGTAATAATGTCAGATAAAAACCAAAATTCGAATCAAATGTTAAGTTGAATAACGCCGATACTGAAAATACAAGGAAAAAGGTGGTTACATCCATTGCCGTCCGCAATGCTGTGCGCTTGTCTTTTTTCCATAAGTACATGCCCCAATAGACGAGAAAGAACGGAAAAAAAGGTAATATACTCAGCACGATAAAAAGTCCCATTAATTCACTCCTTCCGGTTGCATTCCTTCAATCAGATGAAGCAGTAGTTCATGTGTAGGTGCAGTAAGGCCCGACTTTTGTGCCATCTTTACAATATGTCCGTTAATTGATCCGACTTCTGTACCACGTCCAGCGAGAACATCTGCAAGCATGGAAGAAGTGTTCGTTGCAGTCGAACGACAGACTAATATCAGTTGATCCCACATATCCTGATCCAAACATATTCCGCGTTCAGAGTAGACTAACAATACTTCTTCATATAACTGCCGCATTAGCCTCTTGCGTTCTTCCGTGGTGATCAATTCTCCGTTCGGGATTCGCCATAACGCTGTAAGCGGGTTAATGACTGCGTTAATTAATAGTTTCCTGTATATCAGCTTATCGATTTCATTCGACACTGTACAGTCAAATCCTGCCTGCTCCAGGACTCTTGAAAGAGTAAATATTCCTTTTTCCTCTATAGAGATAGAAGCTTCTATATGTGTATTATGATTTCCCAACCTGGTTTCACCCGCCCCTGCACGAGTCACCTGACGCTGTGAACGCTTCGCACCTTCTGTTGTAACCGCACTACAGAGAAGCGAATTTGGCATAGCAGCATGAAGTTTTTCCAGATGGCCCATCCCATTTTGAAAACAAGCGATATTCAGCATATGATCTTGCAATGGGCTAATCTCATGAATGAAATCATCAATGCCTGTCTGCTTAACCATGAGCAGTAACCATTCTCCTGGCGTGTTCTTCCATGTGTCAGTCAGCTCACTTATGGGTTTCACATGCATTTGATCCGGTAGAATATGTATCTCCTTGCCTCGTTCCACAAGGGTTACTCCATCATGATTGAGAAGGTCTGCCTGAGCCGTTGTTCTAGTCCAGAATCTGACCTGGTTACCTGTCAACAGCAGTTTCCCGCCATATAATAGACCCAGCGCCCCCGCTCCAACGATGTCAATGATCATATCATGCACTCCTATCCGCTTCAGTAGTTACGCTTCCCTTATCTATAATAGAACAAAAACACTAAACTAAAAACCCGTCATACCTGCCGTTATGTAACGGAGGTGTGACGGGTTCATACCTGACTCTCACAAATCAGACGTCTGTACTTGCTATTCAATTCGTTCCAGATTCCCGTTGGCATCCATCTTGAAACGTGTCTTGAGTTCTTCTTCTTCTTCGGACAAAAATGCAAGTCTGCGAGCACGATCCATAATCTGAATCAAAGCTTTGTAGTCGTCGTTCACCACGCGGTAATCCGTTTGTACTTCATTCACTTCCTTGGAGAGACGGTCATTCTCAAGACGCAGTTCAAGCAATTCATCTTCTTTCTCCCGAAGCTCCTTCTCCAGCATCTTGAGTTGACGATTACTCTCCTGCACGGTTCCCTTCCATTGTCGCAGGAAGCGAATGACTGCATCCATCGATAATGAATCGTCCGAGATCCCATCTGATTTGTACAGATGTTCTTCAGTGTCCAGTGTAGACAATGCAGCAACCTGTGGCCCGAGCATCGCTGGCTGCTTTCTGAGATAACTTCGTTTTTGCCGTTGTGCCTTGGCGTTACTGATGGCAGACTCATACTTTTTACGTACACAACTGTTCCAGCGAAAACCGCATGCGGCAGATGTTCTGCCTATTTTTTCGCCTACCTCTTCAAAAGCGGCCAATTGTGTACTGCCTTCCCGAATATGACGCAAAGTAACCTCAGCTAATATCAAATCGTCCTCTGTACTCCAAGCATCCTGTCTCACTGCAGTCATGCTATAATACCCTCCTAACAACATCCTAAAATAACCGTCCGCATTACCGGAAGCCCGGTATGTGAATTAGGTATAAAAGCTGCTTCATTCATTCTTATGCCTCTCATAGAGTTCATAGAATTGATTTCATACTAAAATGTATTTCCACATTCAGGCTTGCTCATACGTGACACAAGTAAAACTTCTCTCTTTATACTTCATTTGAGCAAAAAAAGAATTCGCTTTCATATCCAAATTTGTTTACACGTTTTTCCTTTCCCGGTATAATGTTGTGTAGACAATCTATGATCGTACTTAGAGAGGAGGATTTACCGTGGCACGCATGTTTCGGGTACTCGGGTTCTTCACGCTTGCGATTGGCCTGATGGCTTTTGCGGGAGATCTGGTCGAAATGGCTTTGCTTTTTTTCCTGCAGACTGCGTTTTTTGTCATTTTGGGATACTTGAAATTTACTGAAAGAACGTACATATTGCTCTTCTGGGGTTATATGATCGTCACATTCACGGGGTTCAGCTACTGGACCGTATTCCAAATGGGTTTGCCGCTATAATCCACCTGCAGCATCAAAGTAATCCGATATCTGTCGGGTTACTTTTTTGTTGTGTTCAGATTAAATGGTTGTTCATGGTGTTATGTAACCTCTAAGGATAATTCACGTATTTGTTTCATATATTGTCTGGAAGACAACTAGCCTGTACTATTGTCATTGAAGAAGTGGAAAGGAGAATGATCGTTGAGACGTCATAACGGCATTGCCGCATTTATATTATGCATCATTGTATTTCTGCAACTACCCTCCAACTATGCTTATGGAGAGCCTTCATCTGAGGATACACGTGAAATATTGCAAAAAAGTCTATCCATCGTCGAAATCGATCATGAAATTGAACGTATCGCAGGCAGACAGAAGCAGCTGGCTCAACAATACGAGAGATTATCCGTCCAACTTCAGGATCAGGAAGAACAGATACATATTCAGCAAGATCGGGCCGGAGCTGTAGTGAGGTCCTACTATACTGGAGAACGTGACAGTCTTCTTATGACGGTCCTGGGGGCCCGGTCATTCAAAGACCTGTTTGTACTGTATGATTATTATCAGATTATTATTGGACGGGATCAGGCTGTGCTGGACAAGTATCAGGACCGGTATCGCAACCTGCAACAGACTTCCACTCAGATTCGTCAGACTACAGCAGAACTAACCGAAATGAAGACTAATCTTCAAAACCAGCGGGAACGTGTAGTCGCCTTGCAAAAAGAAGTAGATGCCCAAATAGCCACCAGCGGAGATGCAGCGGCGATTCAGAAACTAATGGATGAATTAACTCTCTATTGGGAGAATATCGGCATCTATGAGGTGAAACGATATTTCAAAGCATTGGCATCTGCCATGCAGAACCTGCCTGATTTTATACAAAAACAAAACGGAGGCATATCCACAACTGGAACAACGTATACGATTCGTATTGGGCAGGATGAGCTTAACGCATTTTTACGTTCGCAAAATCCTATCTTTGAAGACTTTGCCTTTCAGTTTAATCAGGATAAGATTATCGCATCCGGTCAGCGGGATCAGTTGCAATTAAGCATTGAAGGACATTATACGGTAGAAAATGAACCTCAGAACTCCATTCGTTTTCATGTAGACAAACTAGTATTTAATCAGCTTGAATTGCCCGACACCACCCGCCGAATGCTGGAAAGAGAATTCGACCTTGGATTCTATCCACAGAAAATCCTGTCTTTTGTCAAAGCAACGGATGTTTCAACAAGTGAAGGCATACTGGAAGTTAAACTAGCTATATCATTTTAAAGAGCTTGTTCTAATACTATTTACGTATTGATTCGCTGTAATCTCTCCCTTTAAGAATTGTTGTACCTTTTTATGAAAACGAGTGATTAGAGCAAGATTTTCGGTCGTTGATGCAGGGGCATCTTGGGTTGTTGAGAACCAGGAATGTCTCTTTGTCATTTCATAACGTTCAGCAAGTTTCTCGGACTCCAAATCCAGTTCCTGTTGCTTTGCAGGCAAACGATTGACCTGCTGGTACCATTTTAACTGTGACGTAGCGGACGTCATGCCTTCAATCCATCTACTGGCCTCCTCAGCCTCAACCGAACCCGAAGTAATGACAAGGCTTCTGGAGCTTACTGTTTCCAAGGATTCAAAAGAAATGCGCTCCAAAGAATCTTTATGAACGGTACTCGCTTGATCTGCACTTAATAATTGAGATAACAAGGATACAACCATTGGTATGTTAGTCTCGTCAGCAGTTGATGAGAACATCGGATAGGTAGACTGGACCATTATATGAGGCTGAATGTGATTCATCAATTGAATCCCCTGCTGGAGGTCTCCTGGTTGCGAATCTAATTGCGTTTGATTAACTTGATCAGGCGCCATTCTCGGTTCAAGATGATTTAACCACGCATTTGTCCCGTACATATCATTGATGTTCATTGTAATTAAAGGGATTCCTTCGGCATTGGCTTGTTGAGTAAGTTTGACCCACTGATCTTTATTGTGAGGTAATGACTCCATTCCAGCTCTCTTCAGAAATGAAGATTGTGCAGCCAGAATGTACGGATCAAAATCAAAAGGCATTCCCCATTGATAACCATTCCACTCTGTCATTCCCCGTAATCCAACTACTGTATCACCGAGAGACTTCGATAATGTTGTTCCATTTAACGGATACAGGTACCCTTTTTGGGCATAGTATTGCACTTCTTCACTATCGAGCAGAACCACATCACCGTTCTCTCCTAGTGAAAATTCAAGATCCAAAACACGCTTATATGTATCCGGCTTCTCATTCCGAAGATTAATCTCTACCAGTTGGGAAGCAGCAACTTCTTTGGCTAACTTTTGAAAGGCTTGGAACTCTTCATCCGACATGGCAACCACAATCTCCAGCGGAGATTGAGCATCTTCATTACGTGACGAATTACCCGGAAAAGCATCTTTCTCCTTCTCTTGTTCCTGATTGAGCTGCGAACCTCTAAAGTCAAAACTCGGTGACAAGATCGTTAACGAAAGCAGCAATACCGCGAACAAAACAACCTGATGTTTACGCTTCATTAACTTCCCTCCTTGTTCACCTAGTTTTTTCCTGCAGCAATTATTGTAACAAATAAGTAGTACTCTTGTCCTACCCTGCCGAAAAACACTTTTTCGGATTTTTGCATACTACGAGCATATCGAGTTCTGTGCAATAACGCTTTCTTATTTTTTCAGCAAAAAAGCCGGCTCCAGGAGCCGGCTTCAATAACAACATTTTCCGGGAAATAAATCCCCTGAATTTTACAATAAATCAGCCGCAAGTTGTGCCAGCTTGGACCGCTCTCCTTTTTCGAGCATAATGTGTCCGCTGATTCCCTCTTGCTTGAACCGTTCCACGATATACGTTAGACCGTTACTGGCGGAATCAAGATACGGATGGTCGATCTGTTCGGGGTCACCCATCAAAATAATTTTACTGCCTTCACCGACCCTGGATACAATGGTCTTCACTTCATGGCGGGACAGATTCTGAGCCTCATCAATGATGATAAACTGTCCTGGTATCGATCTTCCACGAATATACGTTAATGCCTCCACCTGAATACTGCCAAGCCCCATTAGAATTTTATCGATATCCCCGGCTTTTTTGGTGTCAAACAAAAACTCCAGATTATCATAAATCGGCTGCATCCATGGACGAAGTTTTTCTTCCTTCTCACCAGGCAAGTAACCGATATCTTTCCCCATGGGAACGACAGGACGAGCGATTAACAGTTTTTTGTATTTATGATCATCCTCTACCTTAAGCAGACCTGCTGCAAGTGCCAGCAAGGTTTTCCCTGTTCCAGCTTTACCGGTAATGGTAACCAGCGGGATGTCGTCATTCAAAAGCAGTTCCAGTGCCATGCGTTGTTGTGCGTTACGTGCGCTAATGCCCCAGACATTATCATTACTGAGGAAAAGCGGCTCCAGCTTTGTTCCCTCTGTATTCACTTTAAGTAAAGCCGATTTATTGGTTCCCATCTCATCCTTGAGAATGACGAATTCATTCGGATATAACGAGTAAGACAACTGTAGCGGTTTGATTGGTAAAAAACGATATGTGTAAAACTCATCAATCACTGACGGATGAACTTTTAGGGCCGTATAACCTGGATATAACTCGCTGAGTCCTGCCGTCCGATCTGATAAGTAATCCTGTGTAAACAGACCAAGTACATCCGCTTTGATACGCACAAGAACATCTTTACTGACAAGCACGACCTGACGTTCGACTACTTCCTTTTCATTCTCTTCGATCTGATAATTTAGTGCGACAGCCAGAATTCGATTATCGTTGGATACTTCACCAAACATTTCCTGAACTTTTACGAAACTCCGATGATTCAGCTCTACTTTCAGGTTACCTCCATTAGCCAAAGGTACCCCACTGTGCAGGTGACCCAGCTCACGTAATCCATCCAACAGTCTGGATACATTACGGGCATTACGCCCAATTTCATCGGCATTTCTTTTTTTGGAGTCGATCTCCTCCAATACAACCGCGGGAATGATTACCTCATGTTCCTCAAAGGCAAATATGGCATTGGGGTCATGCAGAAGCACGTTGGTATCCAATACAAAAATCTTTTTCATTCAATCCCCTCCAAAGCGGCGTCGTTAAAGGCATGGATAGTGTGATCTTTCAGCAGCGGCATGGACAATCATGATCCCATACATAAATGTATTCGACTAGGGCAAAATAATTGTCAACCATTCTGAAAAACTCCAAGAAAGGATGAACATTTATGAAAATATGGGTTTGCACGCTGCTTCTGATCTTTATACTTACAGGTTGCAATAGTACCACTCGTAACGCTTCTCAGGAACCGCATACGTCACATCCAAGAAGCTACGGAGGAAATATTACAACTCAGCAAGATCAAATGAAAGGATCTCACATGCTCGATGCACAGGAAGATCGGTTGAATCCTTCACGTTTGGACCATCTTAATGAAAATACAGGTGAAGTCCACGATACCAACATTGCGGATGATGCAAAGAGTGGCCGGATGCCAAATGAAAAACGAATCAATCACCTTAAAGCACTTGCCAAGCAAGTGGAAGGTGTTAAAGATGCGAACTGCGTTATACTCGGTAATACGGCTGTGGTCGGTATTGATGTTGATGGTGAACTGGAACGTGCTCGGGTAGGTACCATCAAATACGCTGTTGCCGAAGCGCTTCGTAAAGATCCCGAAGGTGTAGATTCCATTGTTACTGCGGATGCCGATGTCACTGAACGAATTAAAGAGATTGGTGAACATATCCGTCAAGGGCACCCCATATCCGGTTTTGCTTCAGAACTCGCTGACATGGTGGGACGAATTATCCCTCAACTCCCGAAAGACGTCAAAGTCCGTCAAAATCCGGATGAACACGTGAATCAAAAACAACAAATGCAGCAGCTGCATTCATCAGACAAAAGACAACAAAAAGCCCAGTGATCTCTCACTAGGCTTTTTTCATGGCAGCAAAAACCTGCCCATCTAATTTTTCAGCAGCACGCTGATCATATACTTTGACATATTGAGGCACGGAGGACAGTTGAGCGCCGTAAAACAGAGCATTCCTCACCGCTTCAATCGTAATGTCGAAACAGCACATATTAAATGGAACATCCTGCAGCGGATCTTGTCGTACCGCAGCACGTCCGTTCACTGCGTACACTGTCTCTTCTCCAAAGACAGTAATCGTAATGAGTGGGTTAGTCATCATGTTATTCACTAAGCGCGAACGATGATCGATCGCTAAACGAAAAGTAGAAGCATTCTCCGCATAAATCCAGGAGATGGCTGTTGAAGTCGGACCTCCGGATTCTACATCCACTGTGCTCAGCAGCACAAAGGTCTCATTCTTGAATTGCTGTAAAAGAGATTCAGTTAATTGTGTGACGGCTTCGGACATTCAACCAGCCCCCTAACCTTCTTTATGCAATTCTTAAACTTGGTTTATATTATTATAGCATACGAATTAATGTGCTTCCAATCCCAAAAGAATGAAGGTTATTCACTCGAAGTTGAAGTGGTTACCTTACCTGAAAGAGTATCTTGTAATGCCTGCTTCGCATTGGCGAGTTCCGTTTCATTAATATACACATAAGGACTTCTCCACTCTCCGGTTACCGGAGTATAGTGTACATCCGAGGTGGAAATGTTCCAATACGTCGAGATAAAGTTTTTCATTTGTTCCGATTCCACATCTGTCGTCATGTTCTTGTCAACTGCACCAATCACTTTGCTAATCTTCGTAATTCCCCCAAGAGATTTCATCTGATCCAACATGGAGTTCAGTACTTGGTTTTGACGTTTGTTACGGTCAAAGTCATTGGATTCAGCAGTCTTCGGATTACAATTAGATTTGCGGTAACGCACAAAATCCAGTGCCGCTTTACCATCGAGATGTTGTGCGCCTGCGACCAGATTGATATCTGTCCCATCGGCTGTATCTCTATAACACATATTTTTATCCACAGTCACATCCACGCCACCCACGGCATTAACAGCATCACGGAAAGCCTGGAAATTCAGTACGGTTGTATAATTAATATCTACATCCAAATACTTACTCATCATTTCTTTCATCTGATCCTCTGCATTTTTGCCAGTGGTTTTTTCCTGTGCTTTAAACCTCGGATAATAGGAATTCAACTTGTTGGATTTGTACCCATCCAATTGAATACGCGTGTCTCGTGGCAAAGATACAATAGTTGCCGTCTTGGTCTCCGGATTCAACGAAGCCACCATTACGACATCCGAGAGATATGTGCCCGTTTCAGGACGGTTATCTGTGCCTAATAACAGCATCGTGATCGGTTTGGTTGTGGCTGACATGCCGGGAGGTACCGGTTTATCGATGCCTGTATCCACGACTTGATTGTATACCCAGTACGCATATCCACCGCCTACCAGAATGGCAATAACCAATAGACTTAAAAAGATTCTGCCAAAAGCATTCATTCTCTTTTTCTTCTTAGGCTGCTTGCCCTTGCCATTCTTCGATCCAGAAGCACCGGATTGCGCTGGTGCCTGTCTCCGTGGAGGCAGTCCGTTCGAATTTGAGTTCATATCTTCAACACCTTTATCACATCTGTTTTTTGTCTAAATAAAAGACAACCGCTTTCCCTAAGGAAAACGGATGGTCTGTACAAGACAGGATTTATGAATTTCGAGCGGTAGCTTCCGCTTTTTTCTTTTGACGGCCTTCGATAAAATAACGCACTCTCACTAACAACATCAAACCAACCGCAACCAACAAACATTGAATGATGGGAAGCTTGTCGATCTGGAAAATAAGAAGCATGAATGTGCCCATCGCCATCAATATATAGAGAACGATTTCCTTACCAAGCGGCAATTTCTGACGTACCCGAAACACCTTGTTATATACGTAAGTAATCAATACAAAGATGACGATGTAGGCTACGATCGGGTGTGATGCGAACCATGCTTGCATGCACAGCCAGCTCCTTTCGTGTTCATGCTAGAGTATAAGTTAACTGGTTGATGAAACTCCCTTTAGCAACTTAGAGAGCCAGTACGTGCATCGTGACCGTTTCGGTCTCAGCTCGTTCTTCCGATAACTGTTATCCCCAGATTTTTTTGATTCATTTTCAATGGTAAAATCCGGGGATAAAGGCGAACGCTTCGCTTCTTCAGAATCGATTCTGTTCCCTACACTACGTTAGCTGTACAAGCTCTCGTTACTAGCCGGGCCCATCAAATGCTAACTTATATAAATTATTTTGTTGTTATTAGGCTTTGGAAGCCATTTTGCGTTGTTTTTCTGCACGTTCACGCTCGGATTTATTCAGGATCTTCTTACGAAGACGAATGGATTTCGGTGTGATCTCACAATATTCATCTTCATTCAGGTACTCAAGCGCCTGTTCCAATGAGAAGATAATCGGAGTTTTAATTTTAACTGTATCATCTTTACCAGAAGAACGAACGTTAGTCAGTTGTTTTTCTTTGCAGATGTTAACAACGATATCATTATCACGTGTGTGTTCACCAACAATCATACCTTCGTAGATCTCAGTACCCGGCTCCAAGAAGAGCGTTCCGCGATCCTCAACACCCATCATTCCGTAGAACGTAGATGTACCCGTTTCAGTTGAGATTAGTACTCCTTGGTGACGTCCACCCACTTGACCGGATACTACTGGAGCGTAGCTGTCAAATGCATGGTTCATAACACCGTAACCACGAGTCAATGTCAGGAAGTTTGTGCTATATCCGATCAAACCACGTGCTGGAATCAGGAACTCCAGACGAACTTGACCACTACCTGTGTTAACCATGTTAACCATCTCTGCTTTGCGTGCACCCAGGCTCTCCATTACGGAACCCATGCTCTCTTCAGGGATATCAATCAACAAGCGCTCAACAGGTTCCATTTTCTTACCGTCAACTTCTTTAACGATAACTTCTGGTTTGGATACTTGAAGCTCATATCCTTCACGACGCATGTTCTCAATCAGGATACCCAAGTGGAGCTCACCGCGTCCGGAAACGACAAATGCATCCGGGCTGTCCGTTTCATCAACACGAAGGGAAACGTCAGTTTCCAGTTCTTTCAACAAACGCTCACGAAGTTTACGGGAAGTTACCCATTTACCTTCACGACCTGCGAATGGACTGTTGTTCACGAGGAACGTCATTTGTAGTGTAGGCTCATCGATTTTCAAAACTGGAAGTGCTTCTGGATTGTTCGGATCGGCAATGGTTTCACCAATGTTGATGTCCTTGATCCCTGCAATGGCAACGATGTCGCCTGCTCCTGCTTCTTCCGTCTCAATACGTTTGAGACCCTGGAAACCGAACAGTTTCTCGATACGTGCAGTTTTGCTCTTGCCATCACGCATAATAACCGTTACCGATTGTCCTTGACGGATCACACCGCGGTTAACACGACCAATGGCAATACGGCCAAGGTATTCATTGTAGTCCATCAAAGTAACGAGGAATTGAAGTGGTTCTTCAACATTTTCGGTAGGGTGTGGGATATGACTAACGATCGTATTGTAGATCGCCACCATGTTGTCATCCTGTTTAGCAGGATCACTTTCCATGCTGGATGTTCCGTTCAATGCGGAAGCATATACAACAGGGAATTCAAGCTGTTGATCGTTGGCACCCAGTTCAATGAACAGGTCCAATACTTCATCAATTACCTCAGCCGGACGAGCCGCTGGACGGTCAATTTTGTTTACAACAACGATAGGTGTCAGGTTGTGCTCCAGTGCTTTACGAAGTACAAACTTCGTTTGTGGCATACAGCCCTCATAAGCATCAACAACGAGCAATACGCCGTCAACCATTTTCATGATACGTTCCACTTCGCCACCGAAATCGGCGTGTCCTGGTGTATCCACAATGTTGATCAGATAATCTTTATAAGTTATAGCCGTGTTTTTGGCCAAAATCGTAATACCGCGTTCACGCTCCAAATCGTTGGAGTCCATTGCGCGCTCCTGTACCGTTTCGTGATCACGGAAAGTACCGGATTGCTGGAGCAACTTGTCGACGAGTGTAGTTTTCCCGTGGTCGACGTGGGCAATAATCGCAATATTGCGAATGTGTTCTCTTGAATGCATGGTTTGTATCCATATCCTTTCCAATTTCAATTCTTATCTACTAAACTTCCCGCAATTTCGCAGGTTACTCACAAAATAAGCGTCGGTGATATCCCGACGCATGTCTATATCCCTTATATTATAGTTTATTATAGGTAAAAATCAAGATATTTCGCACGAAAAGACCATTGGGAATGTTACCAGCCTCTCCCTTGCCGTCCTCGTCCAAGCAATAACCAGACTCCGCCCAGGATCAAAAGAACAGCAAGGACATAGATTATTCCCGTTTGCAGCAAGGTAAATCCGAATAATATGATGGATACCGCACCAAGGATCAAAGCTGCAGGTAATACATATTCCGGTCTTCGACGCTCAGCCATTCCATATTCGAGCAGCCCTATGGCGATCCCAAGCAAAATTGCTGGCCAGAGCCTGCTCATCAGTCCAGCACCCCATGTATTGGTTATACTGAATAACACACCATACACCGTTAGTATGCCGGCTGGAACAAGTGACCACGACGGTGAAATACGTGCATAATATAACGCATGAAGGGCTATGCCTGGCAGCAAGATCAGCAAAGGCCAGAAGTTACGACCAATAAATCCAAACACGCCAAACTTACCGAGCAGAATAATAATTCCAGCAGCTACAATAAATATGCCAATTGCTTTTTCATTTCTCATCCTCATCTGCAATCACCTCTTATACCATGGCTATGTACTTTATTTCTTTGATAAACAATTTACAATCCATGCTGACTGTTGATTTCCTAACCTGTTATCCTGCTTCTAGTGTATCTGATGTTTCGGCAAAAAACTATACTTTATGTCGCACTTTGCAAGTGCCCTTTACCTGTATTACCCTAAAATGTGCAACTTATGACTAGCCCAATGGAACTTCTAATGGCAAGAGTATTCGCTCAACACAAAACCGCCTAAACCTGAGGGTTCGGACGGTCCTGTGTTCAAGCTTTTATCCATAGTCAAACTATGCGTTCTTCCTCACAAATTTATGGGCTCCTCCAACCGCTATTACAAGACAAGCCATTGCTGCGGGCAGCAGCGTGTGTACCTCTGATGCCATTCCTCCCAGCCATTCTCCTAACTTGGGGTCTTTCATCACCATCTCACCAGCTGTGAAAGCCAGAATGCCTGATCCGGCGAATACCAGAATCGGAAATCGCTTGAGCAAACCAACAATTAGCCCACTGCCCCATACGACAATGGGGATACTTATTGCAATCCCGATGACGATCAAAGCCAAATCTCCATCTGCCAAAGCGGCTATAGCCAAAACGTTATCCAGGCTCATTACAAAATCGGCAATCAGAATGGTTTGAATGGCTTTCCACGTCGTAGAAGCTTCCCGAATATGTACTTCATCCTCATTTTGAAGCAGTAGCTTCACTGCAATCCAGAGTAGCAACAGTCCACCTGCCGCTTGGATAAAGGGAATCCCGAGTAATAACACTGCGACGAAGGTTAACACACAGCGTAGCAGCACCGCCCCAAAAGCTCCCCACCATACCGCTTTTTTGCGTTGTATCGGTGGCAGATCCTTGCTAGCAAGCGCAATAACAACCGCATTATCTCCACTCAATACCAGATTGATCATTAAAATCTCAGTCAACAGCCAGAGTGTATCCATGTCCTCATCCCCCCACATTAACTTGTATGTCAGAGTTGTCCATGCTATTCTTAATGATTGAACCGTATATAAGGAGTGACATAATACATGGAGCTATTTAGCCCCGCTTTCTGGCTGGCTTTGCTGAACGTTGTCTTTATTGATCTCATTCTGGCTGGAGATAATGCCATCGTCATTGGTCTTGCAGCTAGAAATTTGCACCCTTCCGTGCAGAAAAAGGCGATTCTATATGGAACGGGCGGCGCACTTCTGATTCGAATCTTGGCAACCGTTGTTGTTTTATGGTTGCTTAAAGTGCCTTGGCTCTTGCTGGTGGGAGGCATACTGCTGATCTGGATTGCCTATAAATTATTGGCGGATCAGGGAGATGAACACAATGATATTCAGGCGGGGACTTCCTTATGGACTGCTGTTCGTACCATCGTGATCGCAGATGCAGCCATGGGACTCGATAACGTGATTGCCGTTGCCGGAGCTGCGCAGCAGCATCTTGTGCTTGTCATTCTCGGACTCCTGATCAGTGTACCTATTATCGTCTGGGGCAGCACTCTGTTTATCAAGCTCATTAATCACTTTCCCTGGATCATCTATGTCGGAGCCATCGTTCTCGGGTATACGGCATCCAATATGATTACCGAGGAGCAGCGACTCTCGCCTTACTTTACTGAACATCCGGCATTGCGAATTCTCTTCATCGTTGTGGTTATCGCAGGCGTAGTCTTTGCAGGTTATCGCAAACGCTCCAGCAGTTCGAGTCACAAGGGATCTGGCGGGGAACAGCAACGCTCCTATTCGTAGGCTATTTAATTTTATAATTGCTCCTGAACACAGCAAAGGACTGAACGATATTTTATCGGACAGTCCTTTTTTGCAGTTAACATAGCCCTTATTATGTCAGCCATGCTCATTTTTATTGAGTTTAGAACCAGTCATCCTTCATGCCTTGATCGCCTGACTGATTCGTTACCACAGAAGTTTCACCGGCGTGCAGCGTGATGGTTTCTGTTAATTCCACCGCTTGATCAACCCATTCTGGCAGATGGCTCATGGTTGATTCAATTTTATCCACAATCCGAAGATTGGGATTGGTTGAAGGTGACTTTGGCACAAAGAGAGTACAGCAATCCTCATATGGCAAAATCGATATGTCATACGTTCCGATTTGTTTGGACAGGGTTATGATCTCCTGTTTATCCATCATAACCAGTGGTCGCAACAGTGGTAGATCCGTCGCACGGCCAATGACATTCATACTCGGAAGAGTCTGACTCGCTACTTGGCCCAGGCTATCCCCGGTGATCAGTGCTAGTGCGTGCTCCCGCTCGGCAAGTTTGGATGCAATTCGCAGCATTGAACGTCTCATTAGGGTAATAATCAGATTGTCCTGACCCAGTTGGGTGAATGCCGTTTGGATCTCCGTAAATGGAACCAGATGCAGCTTGATTGTTCCTGCATGATCAGCAAGGGCACGCGCCAAATCAATGACTTTTTCTTTGGCCCGCTGGCTTGTGAACGGATAACTGTAAAAATGTACACATTCCACTTCGAGTCCACGACGCATGGAAGACCAGGCAGCAACAGGGCTATCTATCCCACCTGATAGCAGTACCATTGCTTTGCCATTCGTCCCCAGCGGAAACCCACCCACTGCAGGAATGGTTTCATTGAAAATATAAGTGCCTTGATCCCGAATTTCCACTCGCAGTTCAATATCAGGCTGACGAACATCAACACTCAATTGCTGGAACTTCCGAAGGATCGGGGAACCAACCAGATGATTCATTTCATGTGAAGAGTTCGGGAACTCCTTCCATACCCGCCTTACATTTACCTTGAATGTGGTGCCTTCCTTAAATTCGTCTTCCCTTTCGTCCATAAAAGCAACTGCGGTTTTCACAATCTCATCAAGCTCGGATGGAGTAACTTTAACCGGACTAATCGACATCACACCGAATACCCGCTTTAACACCTTAATCAGTTCAGTATGTGATTCACCGCCAAGATCCACATAGACACGGCCATATTCTTTGCGAAGACTTGCTCCTGGATAAGGTTTAAGTAAAGCTTTCACCTGTGTAATGATCGTTTTCTCGAATCGCGCACGATTTTTTCCTTTTAACATAAACTCTCCGAAACGGAGAAGCAGCATATCATATTTCATATCCATTCACATCCGCCTTTCAAGGGGTCGCAACTGCGCCACCATCTGATGTAAAGCCCGTTCAAGCGAGGCTACATCTTCTTCTGTATGTTCATCTCCAAGACTAATACGCAATCCGCCAGCAGCACAAGCTGCATCTCTGCCCATCGCAAGTAGAGCTCTACTTGGTTCAGCCGAACGCGAAGAACAGGCAGATTGGGTGGATATGGTTATGCCAAGTTGCTCCAAGATGTGCAGCGCCACTTCTGCCTTCATCCCGGGATAGGAGAAGTGCACAATATGAGGTGCACCCTCTGTGCGACTGTTCAATTCAAATTCAGGAATGTGACGTATCGTTACCATCAATCGATCACGGAGTACCTGAGTACGACGGGCAAAATCAACCTGGCCTTCCGCTGCCATCCGCATGGCCTTTGCCATGCCTACTAACAAGGCCACGTTCTCCGTGCCAGCTCTTAGACCCTGCTCCTGTGATCCCCCTGACATGAGTGGCGTAAGTTCCACTCCACTTCGCACATACAAGAGACCTGCTCCCTTCGGTCCACGGATCTTGTGAGCAGACAAACTGTACAGATCTGCGCCCCAAGCGGCAGGTGAAGCCTCCATTTTTCCAAACCCCTGAACACCATCCACATGAAAAAGCACTCGGGGTGCTTTCTTTTTGAGCTCTTTGCCAATCTCTGCAATCGGATGGATAGCTCCTGTTTCATTGTTTACATGCATCAGACTTACTAGCACTGTATCATGTCTGATTGCATCTATAACCTGCTGAGCATTCACAACACCAGCGGAATTGACAGGAATTAGCGTTACATCCCATCCCCACTGTTGCAATTGCATAAAACTTTCATAGACCGAGGCATGCTCGGTAGCCGTTGTGACAATATGTCTTCCTCGTGACTGATAACGTAATGCAGCACCTTTTATCGCAAGATTATTGCTCTCGGTCGCACCGGAAGTAAATACAATCTCCTCAGGCTTAACGCCTATCGCCGCAGCACAGCCGGAGCGTGCACGACGCAACAATTGATGAGCACGCTCTCCATATCCATGAATAGAGGACGGATTACCGAATTGTGTCTCCATAATCTCGGCCATCGTACGAACTACATCCGGATGGGGAGGCGTGGTAGCAGCATAATCAAAATATTTCAAATGAGGTTAGACCTCCCTTATCTCTTCGTTCATGAACCTACAGTGAGCATTGTAACACGATACCCATACAACACAAAAAGACCAACCGGGAACAGGCGTTTCAAGCGCTGCTGTCCCCACATTTGATCTCATCCTGCCTATCATGTGTTATCGCAAATGTTACTGTGAGTTTAAATCACATATTTAGACTGTGCCTTTTCCACCTTGGAGATATAATTCTGTGTTTCTGAAGGCAGACGGTTAAGTACACTCATCAGTTCGCTATCACTCGACACGCCCAGACGTGAAACACGACCCGGTCCTGCATTATATGCAGCAAGCGCCATCTTCACTTCTCCACCGAAACGCTGGAGCTGAAGAGAAAGATATTTCGTCCCGGCATCAATGTTCTGGGCAGGATCAAATGAATTATTTACACCCAGCCCTGCAGCTGTCCCATCCATTAATTGCATGAGCCCTTTGGCACCGGCGGAGGAAACAACATTTGGGTTAAAATTGGACTCTGTGTCAATGACGGCCTTAATCAATGATTCAGGCACACCATATTTCGCACTTGCTTCCGCAATCAATGATTCAAAATCCGTAGGTACGGATGCACCGGAATCCACGATTCCTGTATTGGATGAAGATAATAAAGACTCAACGATGTTATTGGAGACAGAGGACGATCCTGCCGTATTTATATCCGGATTGTACGTGCTTCCGAGTTGCAGCCACAACAAACCATCACTGGATCTTTTGGAGACCGTAGCGGTGGAATCCGTATTGCTCGTCGAATTGGCACCCGTGCCTAACAGCTCGTCCATCACATTGGCGAAATCCACTGTTGAACCAGCATCTGGTTGTGACCCACTGGTTTGGTTATTCACATTGGACAATTGCAGTTCCAACAACTGCCGCGATCCGCTTGGATCTATCTGCATGACTTATACCCACTCCCGTAGTATTAAGCGTAATATGACCTTATTCTACATCGTTTTACAGCAAGGTTCCATTGTTTTCAAAAAAATAGTTAAATCCCACGGTCTAACCTGCGTATATACGAAAAAAAAAAACCTCCTGTAAGTCACCACACATGGGTGCAAACAGAAGGCTTGGTGAAGCATATTTTACACCTAGCGCGCAAATGGGATCATGAAAAAATAACTCAGCGTAGCTACAATACCCAGTCCAATGGACCAAGCTCCCGCCGTTTTCCTACCATTTACATAAGCATAGTAACCCAGAACAGCTGCCGCTGGTCCAAGTACGATTGACCACATGAACAAGGACGCAATACCGAAGGCCAGCCCCATATAACCTGCGACTTTGCCTGTTGACTCCATGACACGGTCCGCCTCATGCTTCTCAACTACAGGTTCTGAACGTTCGGTGCCTCCAGTTCTTACAACAGTTGGAGGAGCCACCTCAGCCCCGTACTCTTCCCGATGTACTTTCCTTGGATAATCCACACGCATACGCTGTTTTTCAACCTCACCTTTGTTTTCAGGGCGATCAATAGAACGAATGTTGTTATCGTCATTTTTCATTTGGAAGCACCTCCATTATGAATAGGGATGACTGCTCACTTGGGTTTGAACGTGTGACAGCAGGTTGCAGAGGATGTACGCGCATGATCATGATGATCCGAGTCGAATGTCTCACCGGCAAACTCCTCATGCAGACGACGGGTGGCGTGTTGGTCAATGTCAATCATGATAGCATCAGCCTGGCAGAAGTTGTTCTCTCCCCAAAAGTTGCAGTTGGAGACGCTGCATTTGACAATTGGTTTGTCTTGGCTCATTTTTTTTATCACCTCGACTACTATTGTCTCCCCGCCACAAACCCGATATTCTCCGCTAAAATGCCAGATGATGACATGATCCCTCCCCGTTAATTTCTGACTGAAAACACAAAAAAACCGCCACAAGGGCGGTTTCGTCCAATATCATATTAAAATTCAAACGTTAGTTAAGCGTGATTTCGTTGATTTTGCATACGGCGCTGAGTCAGGTAATCACTTTCGTAGTATGCCAGATCATCGCGCAATTCTTCGTACGTTTTGGAAACCTCAAGAATGACATCCCGCACTGCACGAATTGGCTTGTCACGAAAACGAATGGCATCTTGTCCTGTGTAAGCGTATCTTCCGTCTTCCGAGTAACATTCATTTTTGGGATAGAAAAAGCTGTTTACGCATTGGTGATACGTATTATAAAGAGCCTTTTCGGCAAAATCGACATCAAAGTTGGCACGACGCAGCACAACGCCAAGTTTTTCGTAAGAAACTTCAGAAAAAACGAGTAAATGACGGAGATCTGAAAGAAATCCTTTGTAGAAGACTGTTGATTCTTCCGTCTGATTCTGATCCAGTTCAGGCAAAGCATTCTCATTCAAAAATTTTTCAATCCGATCGATAGCCGGTTTTAACTTTTCCCTAGTTGACTCACATGTTTTCTGTACATTGGCTGCTGACATAAAGGTAGCTCCCCCTTAAATAAGTCCTTACATATAGGTCGGCCAACGGTGGTTTTCCCCTGACCTTTGAATTCTCAGCTATAATCCTACCATAAAAAGTTGACGAGCGGTATCCCTTAATCATGCTTTCCGTTTCTGCCATTGAACATGCCTATTATACGCAGTCAGACTCGAACTTGTTTGCATAAAACGTTCCACTTTTTCTAACGATAGATATAACCAGTGACAACGATGAAGCACTGTTAATGACTGTCCAAAAATGAACGAAGGAGGATCCATCCGCCATGGCCAGACCGAAATGGATTAACTGGGCCCTTGCAGCTGGTGCGGGAGCACTCGCCCTGACACTTTTGCTTCCAACATCAAATCGTACCGAGCCCAAACCTAGTGCCCTGTCCGATTCTGCTCATGAAGAGCACACGAGTAAACAGCGTCTGAAAGTGCAGGATGTCAAAGCAACCGATCTTCTGACCCGCATGGATGCTAAGCAACATCTCAGTATCATGTTGGAGAAAACCGCCACAATGAATGCCGCGCAGGTGAATCGATATGTGAATGATCTCCAAGGCTCACATGAACATATCAGATCCATTCATCTCATGAATATCAATGGCTCTTTTGACAAACCGTTAGATAAGGCTTCCACACTAGGAAGCAAGCTGGAACAACAGAAGCTTCAACATGCACTGAACCTTGCCAAAAAAGCGGTAAACAAACGTCAAAGTTTCGAATCCTCTTCTTTTCCTTTGGGAAAAGAAAAATATTTTGTTATGGGGCAACCCTCCAAAGATGGCAAACGAGCTGTAGTTGCCTTGTTCAGCCAGAATGTATTAAATGCAGTTGAACAACATCAACGCAAAAATCTGCGTATGATCCCTTATCCGCGTGAGGGTAAATTCAAGATTGAGTCTGTTCACCCGGATACACTTAACGAAATCACAGTGAAAACCGGACATGATAACGCCAATGCCAGTCATTTTTACGAAAATGAAATCGTTATCCGATTTCGCCAGGATCCCAGTGAACGGGATATGCGTATCATTAAATCTGATCTAAGAATGCAATCTGCGCGCAAGCTGGGATACACGTATGTTTTTCGGTCAGAAGACATGAGTTACAAGCAATTGCATAGCTATTTCGAAAGCAAATGGAATCCACTTTATATGGAACCCCACTACATGTATTTAACCAATGATACCGTAACTGAACAAACCGATGTTACGATACCCAATGACATTTTGTTCTCCGATTATCAGTGGAACCTGCCTGCGATTGAGACAAACAGAGGTTGGAATATTACCAGGGGAAGCAAAGATGTCATCGTTGCAGTCGTTGACACGGGGGTTGATATGAATCACCCTGACCTAAAGGGCAAACTCCTCGAAGGTTATAATGTGGTCGAGCCAGGAAGCAAACCGATGGATGATGTGGGACATGGCACACATGTCGCAGGCATTATCGGTGCTATTGTCAACAATAATGAAGGCGTGGCAGGCATGAGCTGGTATAACAAGGTACTACCGGTTAAAGTACTCGACAACTCGGGTTCAGGTACCACGTATGCCGTTGCCGAAGGTATCATCTGGGCAGCGGATCATGGAGCCAAAGTGATCAACATGAGTCTGGGCAATTATGCTGATGCGCAATTCCTTCATGATGCCGTTAAATATGCTTTTGATCGGGATATCGTCCTGATTGCAGCCACGGGAAATGATAATACAGAACGTCCAGGATACCCTGCTGCTTATCCGGAAGTATTTGCCGTATCAGCTACCGACCCGGATATGAGCAAAGCTTCCTACTCCAACTATGGGGATTATGTGGATGTGATGGCTCCGGGTTCGAGTATCGCCAGTACCTATCCAAACAATCAGTATGCGGCCTTGTCCGGAACGTCCATGGCTAGCCCCCATGTAGCCGCACTTGCAGGTTTGATTCGTTCGTTAAACCCGGATTTGACCAACACAGAAGTGATGGATTTGATGCGTCAAAGTGTTATTGACCTCGGTGATCCGGGTCACGATAAGTATTTTGGATATGGGCAAATCGATGTCTATAAGGCATTGCAAGCCGCATCAGGCAACAGCGCTCCTTTGCAGTTCTGGCCGCAACATGTCAGACAACAAATGGATAATACAATGAAGAAGTATACCCAGTAACCGTAATAACACTAATCAGTAAAAAACAAAAGCAGCTGCGCCCCGGGGCGTACGCTGCTCTTTGATTTATATTCAATTCCCCGGGGCACCCGCTGCAATTAGCGCTTGCGTGAAGATGTGCGGGCTTTACTTGATTTTTTCACGGATTTTTTCTTCGCATTGTGACTGGATACATAACAAGGATCTTCTTCTTTGACAACAACAGGATACATGTGGTGATGAATCGGAACACAGTGATGTTTTTTGATTACTTCGATCGGGTGGATTACAGGCACGATTTGTGGGATGTAGTAATCCTCCACAACCTGGATCGGGTCACAGACAATCGGGCAAAGCGGTGGACAGTAATGGTTCATTTCAAAACCAACTCCCTTTCTGGTGATACTATAACCTATTGCAGCAGGTCGAAAGTGGATTGGATGTATGTCCATACTCCGAAAAATTATATGAGCGGTAGCCTGTCCGCCACTGCCCCACCCTGCCCAGGTGTCACACTAGCAATGACTCCGCACAGTACACGAAGACCTTCACACAAAAGCTCCACACTCGTAACCGTGAAGCAGATGCGCAGACTTGGTGTATCCATCTCCCCTACATAACAGGCGGAACCCGGCAGGAAAGAGACCCCTGCAGCCAAGGACTGATGATGCAGCTCACGCATATCCAGGTTGCTCGGAAGTTGGAGCCACAGATTGAGTCCTCCCTCTGGCAAACGCCATTGCATTCCCATAGGAGCATGCTCTTCCAGCACTTCAGATGCGGCACGCAAACGAGAATACAATTCATCCCTCAATCGGGATACATAGGCACCGTACTGATTCTGAATGAAAGATTGCAATGCCTTTTGTGTAAGCAACGGACTACCCAGATCCGCCGTTGACTTCGCAGCCACAAGCCGGGTCAGTACACTTCCATCAGCGATAGCACAGGCTATGCGGCAACCGGGAGAGAGCACCTTGCTGAAGCTTTTGATATATACGACATGGCCTGACCCATCCATCGATTTAATGGAAGCTGGCGGAGGGTCCCGAAAATAAAGATCTGCAAATGGATCATCCTCCAGGATGAGGCAGTGGTAGCTTTGCGCGAGATTCAGAAGCTGTGCCCGCCTTCTCGCACTCATCGTAATACCTGTTGGATTATGATAAGTCGGAATCGTATAGATGAGTTTGGGCGGATAGGTATCACATAATCGGGTCAACAGATCGATACGCATGCCTTCGTCATCCATCGGGACCGTAATGATCTTCGCACCTCTACTCGTAAATACATCAATGGCTCCGGTATAGCTTGGCGCCTCCATATATACAACATCCCCAGGTCCGATAAAAGTCCGGGCCACAAGATCAATCCCCTGCTGAGCACCACTTGTGATTAGCATGCGTTCAGGTACTACCTGTAGTCCACGTTCGGCAAAATGTTCGGCGAAGATCTGTCTGAGCTCCCGATCTCCCTGAAAAGATCCATACGCCGCCATACGCTCTGCATGGTCAGAGGAGAGCCGGTAGGCACTGTCAATAATCTCGCGTGTAGGCAGCAGTTCTGGCTGAATCGCTGACATATGTAGTTCATACCGTACTTGAGGGGACGTATCGAAATGTCTCCAGAGCTGCGCTCGGGGTAAATAATCCACAAGTGCCATCTGCCAATTCCATGACGTACCGGATTCACTGTTAGCATGATTACGCTTGGCTCGATCCACATCCTCCATCGAATCCGCGTTTAGAGTACCTCTTACATAACAACCTTTCCCCTGAGAGCAGGTGATCAGTTGAATCGCTTCGAGTTCAGCATACGCTTTGGATACAGTGACCAGGCTAACACCCAAATCCGTGGTCATTTTGCGAACAGAAGGAAGTCGGGTTCCGGGTTCAATGAGTCCTGATCTGATACGATCGGCAATTGTTAGTGCAATCTGCACGTACAATTTGGTACTGCTTCCCCGCTTTAATTCAATATGCATGGTTGCGCCCCCCAACTGTTATGATCTTCATTTTACTGTTATAGTGCAGTCCGTCTATTATAGTTTATAATATCAGTATAACAGTGAATAACAGGAGATGAGAATAACATGAGTATCCCATGGTCCAAAATGGCACAAAATACCCCGTCCTCTGTCGTTCGCGACATGCTCCAGGCCGCTCAGGCACCTGGAATGATCTCGCTAGCCGGTGGATTACCAGCCCAGACTTCTTTTCCGCTGGAAGCCATTCGTGTTGCGTATGAAAAAGTATTTATGAGCGGAGCAGCCGCTCTTCAATATGCAGAGACTGAGGGCTACCGTCCTCTTCGCGCCAAAATCGCCGAACGTCTCGAATCCAAGGGCATTCCCGCTTCACCTGATCATATGCTTCTCACTACGGGTTCACAGCAATCTATTGACTTGGTCTGCCGCATCCTTCTTGACCCGGGTGACCGCGTATTAGTTGAATCACCGACCTACCTCGCTGCTCTGCAAGTCATCCATTCCTATCAAGCTGAATCTCACGGCGTAGCCTGTGATGATCACGGCATGTTGCCTGAGTCTCTGGAGGAACAGCTCCAGTTGCATCGTCCAAAACTGGTCTATATTAACCCCACGTTCTCCAATCCTACGGGAAAAGTATGGTCTCGAGAAAGAAGAAAGCAGGCTGTGGATCTGTGCCGCAAGTACGGCGTACTTATTTTGGAAGATGACCCCTATGGTGAAATCCGGTTCAATCCAGAGCAATTGGATGTCCCTGCTCTCGCAGAACTGGATGCCGTATCCTATGATGGCCCTTCCAATGTTATCTACACAAGTACATTCTCCAAAACGGTAGCACCAGGCCTTCGTACGGGCTGGATACTGGCTGCTCCCGATATTGTTAAAATGGCAGCACGCGCCAAACAAGGCGCCGACTTGCATTCCAGCAGCATTGACCAAAGAGCGCTTCATGCGCTGCTTGAATCTTTCGATCTGGATGCGCATATTCGTCATATTTCAAAGGATTATGAACAACGGATGAAAACACTGACCACTCTCATGGCAGCCAAGTCATGGGAAGGCATCTCATGGAATTCACCACAAGGTGGCATGTTCTTGTGGCTGCAACTACCAGAAGGCATGCTGGCAAGCAATCTATTCACTTACGGTATCCAGGAGAAAGTGTGCATTGTTCCGGGTGATTCCTTCTATGCAGGTACACCAGAGTTAAACCGCATGCGAATCAACTTTACTCATACAGACCCTGAGCTTCTTCCTGAAGCCGTGGAAAGAATGGATCGCGCCATCCAACGCTGGCACGCTTCGTTAACATCGGACAGTGTTGTTACACTGTAATGAACTGTCATAAACGTTGCCCTATATTTTACGTATGACATTGATTAGGACGTGTCTGAAAACACCAGGCACGTCCAAAACTTGATATGAGCAACAAAAAAAAGGCGGCAGGCCCGAGAATATCGGAACTGCCGCCTTTTTTTATAGTATAGAACCTGTCATCAACAGGAATTATGTTTATCCAGATATGCATAGGTCCTTCTGATCAGTCAGGCCATCGGTGAATCACACGGATTGTCCTCGACTGATAGGTGGACTACACTGTAATACTGTTGTTGCAGTTAGGAAAGCTTACCGTAAGCCGGGTTCTGTGCTCTTCGTGGTTCATACGGGAACTACCCTCCCACCAGAAGCGACAATCATCTATCTAGGCCATACATTGCTGCACAGCTCAAGCGACCAACCTAGACACACCTCGGGCTAAGGCTGCCTCCTCCGAAGAGGCGACTGTGTCCCATTAGGTCTTGCTCCAGATGGGGTTTACCAGGAACGAAGTCACCAGCGTTCCTCGGGGTCTCTTACACCTCGGTTCCATCCTTGCCTGTGCCGGAAAATCCGGCCATCGGCGGTCCATTTCTGTGGCACTATCCTTCAACTCGCGCTGACTGGACGTTATCCAGCATCCTGCCCTGTGGAGCCCGGACTTTCCTCTCGTGGCAACAAAGGCCACCAGCGATTGTCTGTCAAGCTTTCCGAACAACATTACATAGTATACAGGCATTTGGGTTCCCAGACAAGCTTAATATTACCGGGAATCACACAGCAACTGTCTTTTTAGATAAACTGGAATACCTCCGTATTGACCTCTGAAGCTGTAACTTGCGTATCATATCGTTTCTCTTCCAAACGGGAACGAAGCCAATCAGCCGTTTTTGGTTTCATAATCTTCTCGGAATTATGACCTGGGTCGATGATACACATGCCTGCCATTAACGCATCATGAGCCGTGTGATAATCAATATCTCCGGTCACAATAACATCCGCACCTTTGAAGCGGGCAGTGAGCGCGTAACGGCTGCCCGAACCGCCAAGAACCGCTGCTTTTTTGATCTGCTTGTTCAGATCTCCGACAACACGTACATGAGGCACATTGAATTGGGTCTTCACGACCTCCACAAGCTCACCTAATGTCTTAGGCTCCCTAAGGGGTCCCAAGCGCCCCAGACCAAGCGTACGGCCCTTTAAATCCATTGCATAGAGATCGTAGGCCACTTCCTCATACGGATGAGCCTTAAGCATCGCCTGAACGACCTTACTTCTCAGACTTTGGGGTACGATGGTCTCAATCCGCATTTCTTCCACACGTTCCATCTGCCCTTGGGTTCCGATAAACGGCTCAGTCCCTTCACCAGGTACAAACGTTCCTGTACCTTCCGTGTTGAAGCTGCACTTGTTGTATTGGCCGATACTCCCCGCTCCGGCTTCAAGAACCGCTTGAAGCACCTGTTCATGATGCGTACGTGGGACAAATACAGCCAGCTTGTACAGATGATCTGTGTGTACATCTTCCAACGATTCTTTACTGTCGATGCCAAGTGCCTCGGCCATCCAGTCATTCATACCACCCTCGGCCACATCCAGGTTCGTATGACTGATATAAACAGCAATATCATGCTTAATCAGCTTTTCATACAATTTACCCATAGGTGTATCTGTACTCAGTGACTTAACTGGTCTGAAAATGATGGCGTGATGCGCGATAATCAGGTTGGCACCGATGCGAATCGCTTCATCCACTACTTCATTCGTTACATCCAATGCAACTAACACATGGCTGATTTCTTTTTGCAAACTGCCGAGCTGTAGACCAATCCGGTCATCCGGTACAGCCAGATGTTTGGGAGCGAGCTGCTCCATCAGTTGAATTACAGTTTGACCTTTGGCAAACATGCCAAAACCTCCTTCAAGTTTGCGATAAGACGCTCTACCTCAGCCGCCTTGTCCCGAGAAGAATCCTGATCGGATTTGGAGATGGAGTTTACAACCCCTTGCAATTTGATGATCTCACTTTCCCATTTCGCAAAAAATACATCCGTTGGACGATCCACCAAATAGGGTCCCATCCGCAGCAGCAAATCTTCCGTCAATTCTGCCCCGCCTTGAAGCGGACGTGCACGATACACTTCTTCATTTGCAATCGGGCTTACGGATTGTGGCATCGCCGTTATAATCTCGTAGATCTTGCCATCTTCTTCGAGCAACTGTTCTGCTACAACCACCCAGTGATGCTCCAGCAACCAGCGTCTGAGAATATCCTCTCCCACATTCGGTTGCAAAATAAGTAACTGCACTCCATCCAGTTTGGATAAACCTCGGTCCAAAATGGAGGCAATGAGAGCACCACCCATACCTGCAATGGTGATGACATCCACTTCTCCCGCAGAGATCACATCCAATCCGTCTCCACGGCGTACCGTTATTTTTTCTTTCAGGCCAGCATCACTGACTTGTTTGCATGCAGCATCATAAGGGCCAGGATTAACTTCCCCGGCTACTGCACTCCCGGCTTTCCCACTACGGATTGCGGCTACTGGCAGCAGCGCGTGGTCTGAACCGATATCAGCCATGCGGCTACCATCGGGAATTTGATCATGTATTCGCTGTAATCGATTCGAAAGTTTCATGAAGCACCTACACCATTCATTTAATTTATTGATTTGCATTGAACAAGGAAAAGCGATAAAATAAAATCCAATCAAACATTTCAAGGATGAATTTCCAAAACCAAGAAATCAAGACGTTCAAATTAAAAATAAAGGAGACCCCGCCGCCGCTAATGCGTCTTGCGGAAAGTCTCCCGTAGTTCAATTATTCGAGGAAATCTTTGAGTCGTTTACTACGACTCGGGTGACGCAATTTACGAAGAGCCTTGGCTTCGATCTGACGAATACGCTCACGCGTAACACCAAACACCTTGCCGACTTCCTCCAGCGTTCTCGTCCGTCCATCGTCCAGACCAAAACGTAGACGAAGCACATTCTCTTCACGTTCAGTCAGTGTATCCAACACATCTTCGAGCTGTTCTTTCAGCAACTCATACGCAGCAGCATCCGCCGGAGCAAGTGCTTCCTGATCCTCAATGAAGTCACCCAGATGGGAATCATCTTCCTCACCGATCGGTGTTTCCAGAGAAACCGGTTCCTGTGCAATCTTCGTAATTTCACGAACTTTCTCCACACTCAGATCCATCTCAGCAGCGATTTCTTCCGGTGTCGGTTCACGCCCAAGTTCCTGCAACAGCTGACGGGATACCCGGATCAGCTTATTAATCGTCTCCACCATATGCACAGGGATACGAATGGTACGCGCCTGGTCAGCAATAGCACGAGTAATGGCTTGACGGATCCACCATGTGGCATACGTACTGAACTTATATCCTTTTTTGTGGTCGAACTTCTCAACCGCTTTGATCAGGCCCATATTACCTTCCTGGATCAAATCAAGGAATAACATTCCACGTCCAACGTAACGCTTGGCGATACTGACTACGAGTCGAAGGTTCGCTTCAGCCAGACGACGCTTGGCTTCTTCATCCCCGTTCTCAATCCGCTTAGCCAGTTGTACTTCATCATCTGCCGACAACAATGGCACACGACCAATTTCCTTGAGATACATACGGACAGGGTCATTGATTTTGATTCCTGGCGGCAAGCTCAGATCATCATCAAAGTGGAATTCGTCCTCTCCCTCTCTGGTGTTGTTTTCGGAATCTTCACTAGGACGAAGTGTAACCTCTTCATCGTTTTCATTCACTACATCAATACCCAGATCGCTCAGTTGCTCGTAGAACTCATCCATTTGCTCTGCATCCTGCTCAAAAGGAGAGAGTTTCTCTATAATTTCCTTGTAATTCAGCGAAGCTCTTTTCTTACCTGATTCAATCAATTGATCTTTAACCTGATCCAGTGTCAATTCTGTTTCTAGTTCAGTATGCTGATCATTCGCCATAACTCGACTCCCTCCTCCCTAGAAACATCTAATCATCAGACGTTCACTGTCTCTCTAGGGCAATCATTTCAATTGCGATCTGTGCCGCGCGTACAGAATCACCTGCCCGCTCTGCATCAATCATTTCTTCTTTTTTCAAATCGTACTCTTTCTTACGTGGATACTTCAGCACTTCCCTGATGCAATCATCGAGCATTTGAATACTCCATTCACCTGGACCATCCATCATCGAGATTGAACTGACCGTTTTTTCCAAACGATCGTCATGCAGTGAAGACATAAAACGACTTGTATCCGACGGTTTGCCTTGCGCATAGTAGGCATATAGATAAGCAGCAATAGCTGCATGATCATCCAAGTTAAAAGCTTCACCAAGATGCTCATTCACGTACTGGGCAGCCTCATCATCCTGTAACATCCAGGCAATCAGTTTGCGTTCAGCAGCGTGATAAGCCGGCAACAGATTAGGTGTAGGCACCTGCCTATTTTGTTGCCTACCATTATTCCACCTTTTCGGGTTATTATCCCCATACTGTAGGTTATTTTTCATCGCCTCCCGTTCTTCATTACACTCCTGCTTCAATGTTTCGAACGATACGTCCACTTCTGCAGCCAGTTCACGAAGATACACTTCCCTCTCTGTTGGAGAAGGCAAGGGGGCAATCAATTTTACTGCTTCTTTCGAATAGGCGATTTGTCCGCCACCCTCTAGCAGTATATGGCTTTTTTTTAAGTTTATAAGTTTAAATTTTGTAGTTGTCACGGCACCGTCCACAATCTGGTTTCGGAACCGTTCACCACCATGCTTCCGGATAAAGTCATCCGGGTCAAGTCCCTCGGGTATGAGAGCCACTTTGACCTGCAATCCGGCTTCCTCAAGAATGGGGAAGTTTTTCAGTGCAGCAGCCTGTCCTGCTTTGTCGCCGTCATAACATATGATGACTTCGTCGCACATGCCTTTGAGCATCAGTGCCTGATTCTCGGTTAGCGCAGTACCCATTGCCGCTACACCATTCTGGATGTCCTGATCCCATGCGGAGATGACATCACCATATCCCTCGAACAAAATGGCTTGTCTTTGTTTGCGAATTGCATTTTTGGCCTGATGCAGATTATAGAGAACACGGCTTTTGTTAAATAACCGGGTTTCCGGTGAATTTAGATATTTCGGTTGCCCATCTCCCAATATGCGTCCTGCAAATGCAATTGGCTTACCGCTCCTGCCATTAATCGGGAACATGATCCGGTCTCGGAATCGGTCCACATATCCCTGACCTTCATTTCGCGGAGATAGAAGTCCACCCTTTTCCATTTCTTCGAGCGGATAATTACGTTTTTCAAGAAATTGTACCAGTGTGTCCCAACGATTTGGTGCGAAACCAATCTGGAACTGGTCAATCAACTTGTCGCCAAAACCTCTGGAGCGTAAATATTCCATGGCTGACTTGCCGTGCTCTGTATTTTTCAACAAAAAATGATACAGCTTCGCGGTAAGCTCATAAGCCTCCAACAGACGTTCAGTCTCCGGATTCACATGAGCAGATTCACGCCCTTGCCAGTCCCCCATAGAGATGTGACTTTCTTCCGCCATCGTTTTGACAGCCTCGGGAAAGGATAACCCTTCGATTTCCATCCTGAATTTGATGGCATTTCCACCCGTGCCGCAACCGTAGCAGTAGAAAATTTGTTTCTCAGGTGTCACGGTGAACGAAGGCGTCTTCTCGGAATGAAAAGGACAGAGGCCTTTCATATACTTCCCCTGCTTGGTCAGATGCACAAATCGGCTCACCGTATCGACAATATCATTCTGCTGCAACACCGATTCAATAATACTTTCGGGTATACCGCCTTGTCCGGTACTCATCTCTGGCCACCTTCATCTCTTCAACACGTAAATATAATTCGATAAACTTACACATTCTCCTGCAAATCTTTTAAAAGTTTTGTCAGTTTATGTTGAAAAATTTCACGATCCTGCTCTGTGAAAGGCTTTGGGCCTTTCCCGTAGTGGCCTCTTTTTCGTGCTTTGGCCGCAGTATGACGAGAATCCAACATGAAATCAATGTCACGGTCGTTAAACTCACGACCACGAAAGGATAAAACATAACAACGTTTGCCGAGCGCAAGTGCCGCAAGTCCATAGTCCTGAGTGATAACCACATCATATGGCTTAATATGATTAGCAATATAGAGATCTGCGCTCTGATCACTGCGATCCACTTGCACGGTACGCACCCCTTCTCCCCCTTGAAGCAAATGATCAAATGAAGAGACTAACAGTACAGGGATGTTGAAAAGGCGAGCGGTTTGCGCAATCTCGGTTTTGACCGGGCAAGCATCACCATCCACAACAATATGACGTACATTCAACTCACTCAAACTCAGACCACCCGGTTTCATAAAATAGCTGCATATTGTAATATACGACCCCGGCCAGGCAAAATCCTTCTGCCACAACAAGGGAAATCAAAGGCTAAAATACGGAGCGGTTGTCAAAAATACATTTCACAACCCGTTCCGTATATTTATACCCTCATATATCCTTCTTTAATACTGAATTTTAGCTTTGCTCCAAGTCTGTGGAAAAGGACTCATGAAATACGCCCAATTACCAAACCAACTTGGAAAAATCAGCAAATCCTTTCAAGTCGCGATCAATAGCCGCAAGCAAGGCAAGTCGATTCGCACGGACAGCCTCATCTTCAGCCATAACCATGACCGAATCGAAGAATGAGGTAATCCCATCTTTCCAAGCTGATGCAATAGCCAGTGCTTCAGCAGCATCATGCTGAGTCAATGCCTGACGATATTCTGCATTCGTTCTACTCCATGACTCGTGTAGCTGACGCTCTCCATCTTCTGTGAACAGTTCTGGATGTACAGAAGCAGTGGATGCTTTGGCAGCCAGGTTACCCACACGGTTGAACGATTCAACCGTTGTTTTGAAGGCGTCTCCTGTCAGAACAGCAGCCATCAACGCTTCACCTTTTGGAACTACAGCACTAATATCATCGAATCCAGAAGAGATTACGGCATCCACTACGTCGTAACGAACGGTTTCAGACAACAATTTTTTCACACGAAGACCAAAGAAGTCTTGCAAGTCTTTACGCACCTCTTCATCTGCACGTTTCAACAGGTTCATCTGTGCATGTACTTGGAGTGCTACTCCGAATACGTCTGACAATGTCAGCGGAAGCTTGTGATCCAGCAAAATCTGTACAATACCTGCAGCCTGACGGCGCAGTGCATACGGATCTTGAGATCCCGTTGGAATGATGTTAATGGAGAAACAACCCACGATTGTATCCATTTTGTCCGCAGCACTCACAATGGCACCGACAAGAGACGCAGGGGATTGATCTCCAGCGAAACGTGGCTGATAGTGTTCAAATACCGCTTTGGCCACTTCTTCTTTTTCGCCGGATTTACGAGCGTAATCCTCACCCATCACACCTTGCAGTTCCGGGAATTCACCCACCATCAGTGTCACCAGATCGAATTTGCAGATATCTGCTGAGCGGCTGACCGACTCGGCAACATCAGCGGATACTTGCAGTTTAGCAGCAATTCCATCAGCAATTTTGCGAATACGGCGCACTTTATCTCCAACCGTTCCCAGCTCTTCCTGGAAGACGATACTTTCCAGCTTCGACAATGCATCCTTTATCTGTAACTTCTGGTCTTCCTCATAGAAGAACTTGGCATCAGACAGACGTGCACGCAGTACTTTCTCATTCCCTTTTGCAATAACATCCAGTGAATCACTTCCACCGTTACGTACTGTCACGAAGAATGGCAACAATTGTCCTTCATTGTCCAGTACAGGGAAATAACGCTGATGCTCACGCATGGAAGTAATCAATACTTCTTGTGGAATATTCAAGAATGAAGAATCGAATGTCCCGAACAATACGGTAGGTGTTTCCACCAGGAACAGGACTTCCTCTAACAAATCTTCCTTAATCGCAATATCCCATTTCTTCTCACTAGCCAGTGCTTGAATCTGGGATACAATCATCTGTTCACGTTCCTGAATATCTGCAATGACATGCTCTGAACGCAGCACTTCAACGTATGAAGACGGAGTGGAGATCACGGCCTCCTTACCGAGGAAACGATGTCCGCGAGTTACATTACCCGACTTCACACCTGTCACTTCCAGATCGATGACATCACTGCCCAGCATAGCCACAATCCAGCGGATTGGACGTACAAATTTGAAATCATAGGAAGCCCAACGCATGAATTTCGGGAACGTCATGGCATGCAATACAGAAAGCAATCCTTCGCCAATCACAGAAGCCGTCTCCACACCTTTACTGGACTTCATTGCATAGATATATTCGACACCGTTCAGTTCCTTGAATGTGAACTGGTCCGGTTCAACACCTTGACTGCGCGCGAAACCGAGTGCAGCCTTGCTCCAATTGCCACTGTCGTCCAGGGCAATTTTGCGTGAAGGACCTTTTACTTCTTCCTCTATATCTTCCTGCTTATCAGCCACATTCTGGATCAAAACAGCCAGTCGGCGAGGTGTAGCATACGCATTCACTTCACCATAAGCAATGCGGGATGCATCAAGCCATTTCACGACACGCTCTTGCAGCTGCGCAATCGCTGCGCGCATGAAACGTGCAGGCACTTCTTCCAGTCCGATTTCAAACAACAGATCCTTAGACATGCTCGGCTCCCCCTTTCTTGATCAGCGGGAAGCCTAGCTTCTCACGCTCTTCCATATATGTTGCAGCGACTTGGCGAGCCAAATTACGGACACGTGTGATGTAACCCGTACGTTCCGTTACACTGATGGCTCCACGTGCATCCAACAGATTGAATGTGTGAGAACATTTCAACACATAGTCATATGCCGGGAACACCAGATGCTGTGCCATAGCCTTGTTTGCTTCTTCTTCATGCATGTTGAAGAGTGTAAACAGCATTTTGACATCAGATACTTCAAACGTATATTTAGAGTGTTCGAATTCTGGCTGACGGAATACATCACCATAAGTGATACCTTCCACCCACTCCAGATCAAACACATTTTCTTTATCCTGAATGTAAGAAGCCAAACGCTCCATACCATACGTAATTTCAACAGCTACCGGATTTGTCTCAATTCCACCAACCTGTTGGAAATACGTAAATTGCGTAATTTCCATTCCGTCCAACCATACTTCCCAACCAAGACCTGCACAACCAAGGGAAGGATTCTCCCAGTTATCTTCGACAAACCGAATATCATGTTTGAGCGGATCAATACCCAGGCGTTTCAGACTTTCCAAGTAAATTTCCTGAATATTGTCTGGAGAAGGCTTGATGATTACCTGGAACTGGTGATGCTGGTACAGCCGGTTAGGGTTCTCGCCATAACGTCCGTCCGAAGGACGACGGGAAGGCTCCACATAGGCCACTTTCCAAGGTTCGGGTCCAAGCGAACGCAAAAAGGTCATCGGGTTCATCGTACCTGCCCCTTTTTCCGTATCGTATGGCTGGACAATAATACAGTTATGCTCGGCCCAGAATTGTTGCAGCGTTAGAATCATCTGCTGAAAATTCATAATCATGCTCCTTTTCGATGGTTTGTTGGCAAGCTTAGAACGGTGCAGACAACAATAAATAGCCCCCGTCCTACGCCTGTTGTACAGACGTAGGGACGAGAGCTATTCCCGCGGTTCCACCCTACTTGGCTTGGATCAAACAAGATGATCCTGTTCGTTCCAGCCCACTTTTCCGTGTCCATTCATGCTCCCGAGTGCCGTTTCAAAGACCGATTCAGCCAGGCTTCCACCATCCCCGGCTCGCTCATTCATGATTGCAAGTGTCATACAACGACTTGTCTCCATAAATGCAATAAATCCAGACTTCTACTCTCTCGTTCAATGCATGTCTCATAAAGAGAAATTATATTTCATAATATATAAAATCTAGTATGAAGTCAAGATATAGTTTCACTTCCACAAAAACGCCTCAAATCCCGTACTTCTCCATCTGATCGAGGAAAGAACGGGATTTAAGATTCAGACCAAGCTGATGATCCATAAAAGCACGCATCAGCTTTTTGATCTCATCACGGGTAGATTCACTCACTGATATATTTCCCAAACGCTGCAGATCCAACTGTGCGAACAAACGTAACAATTTCAGAGCCTTTGGACTGACTGACATCGCTGGAGGATCGAAATGTTTGCATGCACGACACAGGACACCACCAAGTCTTGGACTTACAAACAACTGCTCATCCGGTCGCTCCTGATTGCAGGAGATGCACTCGTCAAACTGCGGACCATAACCGGCTGCCTGTAATATCTTCATTTCGTACAGACTTGTTATGACAATCGGATCTTTCTCCTCCTTCAACGCTTGCAAGCACGCCTTCAACTGCTTGAACCAAAAAGCACCTGTCTCTTCATCCTGAAGTACACGATCCAATAGTTCACACGCATAAGAAGCATAAGAGGCCTTGACCAGATCTTCACGCAACTCATGATAGGATTCAACAATTTCTCCAGCGTTCAGTGTGCCTAGACCTGTATTGCGAAAATATACATATTGACCATACGTAAACGGCTGCACCAGTGCAGCATGTCGGCTCTTGGGCTTTTTGGCACCGCGGACGAGTACCCCTACTTTCCCGCCGCTTTCGGTGCAAAGCGTAATGATTTTGTTCCCTTCGCCGTAGTCCATGCTGCGGATGACAATCCCTTCCACCCTGTATAGCATGCCTCGTCACCTAACCATTCCCGAATCAGCCAATTATCCTTCGGCTTCTTCATCTTCAATCACTTCCCTTGCATGATCCGACTCCTGTCCTAACGAGTTACACGCCTCGGTATATAACAAATAGGACTCTACATCCCCCGTCATCGCAAAAACCTTCCACGAAAAATCTCGCATCGGAATTTCATCCTCTCTTCGGAAATGACGTCTGCATCTACCAAATAGGATGGAGTCTTGCAAGGTAAACTATGTGTTGCAATTACTGGATACAAATCCGGTGATTATTCGCGGCCAAAGCCAAGATCACGCAGAACTCGATCCTGATTTCTCCAGTCTTTTTTCACTTTAACCCACAGATCCATGAAAATTTTGGAGCCGAGCAGATTTTGGATATCATGACGAGCTCGTTTACCCACTTCTTTCAAAAGGGCACCCTGCTTCCCGATGATGATTCCTTTTTGCGAATCCCGTTCCACAAAAATGACGGCTGAGATATAAACGACACCGTTATCTTGTACTTTCATATCCTCAATCGTTACCGCGATGGAGTGTGGTACTTCTTCGCGAGTCATCTGCAAAATTTTCTCACGAATCAATTCCGCACATACAAACTGCTCTGGATGGTCAGTAACCTGGTCATCCGGATAGTACTGTGGACCTTCTGGCAAATACTTGCCGAGCTGTTCCAATAAGGTGCTTACATTACTGCCGAGCATGGCAGAAACAGGCACGATTTCAGCGAAATCATGTAACTTGCGATACTCCTCGATAAGAGGAAGCAGCGCTTCCGGCTCGATTTTGTCAATTTTATTCATGACAAGAATGACCGGTGTACGGATATTTTTCAACTGTTCCGCAATATAACGGTCACCGCCACCCATACCTTCCGAAGCGTCAATCAGGAATAGTGCTGCTTCCACTTCTCCAAGCGTGTTCAGAGCAGTCTGATTCATGTAATCGCCCAGTTTGGATTGACGTTTGTGAATCCCCGGGGTATCGAGGAATACGATTTGCTGATGTTCGGATGTGTACACACCATGAATTTTATTACGAGTGGTTTGCGGCTTGTCCGACATGATCGCGATTTTCTGTCCGATCACCTGGTTCATCAGTGTGGATTTACCTACGTTCGGACGTCCAATAATAGCTACAAAACCGGATTTAAATGCTTGTTTTTTCATATGTTCCTCCTCAGGCGCCTAGGCCTGGAATATTGGTTTATTTTTTGGCAGAATTCAGATCAGAAGGCCCAAAAGCCCAAGGTAACAGTTCAGCAACGGTGGTCTCTTGCAGATCACCGTTCATATTCCCCAAGATGACTTTCATATCGGGTTCACACAATTCGTACATCACCTGACGACATACACCACATGGAGCAATCGGACCATCCGTATCTCCCACAATGGCAATCGCTTTGAAGCTGCGAGGTTTCTGCCCACCTGCAATGGCACTGAACATCGCTGTACGTTCAGCACAGTTGCCTGGAGTATACGCAGCATTCTCAATATTACAACCATGATGCACATGTCCTTCACTGTCAAGCAGCGCTGCACCTACACCAAAATGGGAGTAAGGCGTATATGCCTTCGTACGCGCCTTAATTGCTTCTTGCATTAGCAAACCATTATCCATCAATATTCTCTCCCTTAGGGTGCAATATAAAGCTACTGCCTACGAATTAAGTTCAACCAAAGCCAATGTTACACTAGCCACTCCGAGTCCAGAATAACCCTTCGATCGCTGTTATCCCCAGATTTTTTGATTCACTTTTCCAAAGTGAAAATCCGGTGATAAAGGCGAACGCTTCGCTTCTACAGGTTTATTTCTGTCCTCTTCGTTATCGTGTAACGTCTACAAGTTCAACTTAAACAAGGTCTAACTTTATAAAGTTGTGTAGTATTAAAATCACAGAACGAATCAAAATCAGTAAAGACCCAGCCAGCTCATCACCGGCTTAATAAAAACGATACAACCGATGATGACGGCGAATACCGCAGCCAGCAGAACTGCCCCGGCCGCGGTATCCTTCGCCGCTTTTGCCAGCGGATGGATATGGGGATGTGCCAAATCAACTGCTGCCTCTACAGCCGTATTCATCAATTCAGTCACCAGGACCAAAAAGACAGCGGTCAGCACAAACATCCAATCCGTTCTTGAGATTCTGAAAAAAAAGCCGGCTACACACATCAAAATAGCCACTCCCGTGTGAACTCTCACATTACGCTGAGTCCGCAACCCATATGCGATTCCTTCCGCAGCATTGCGGAATACCAGACCCCAGGAGCGCCTTTTCATTATCGTGTCAACCCGGCCTGGGCCAATACCGCTTCTTGTTTACCCATCATTTCAGCCTCACTTGCCTCATCCTGATGGTCATATCCGAGAAGGTGTAAAAAACCATGGACAAACAGAAAACCAAGTTCACGTTCAAAAGAGTGTCCATACTCCTCGCTTTGCAGGATGGTCCGTGGTACGGAAATGATGATGTCTCCAAGAACATCCGGCATTTCTTCCATTTCTTCATCTTCGTCAAGCTCATAGATAATATCAAGCTCTTCATCCACCGTTTCGTTCATCGCAAAAGACAATACATCCGTAGGACGGTCAATACCGCGATAATCACGATTCAACTCATGGATCTGCTCATCGTTCACAAAAGTCAGAGCCACTTCCCCGTCTGCAACACCTTCCGCTTCTCCGGCGAGATTCAGCAACTGTTCCAGCATCGCAATCATCGGTTCTGTAATTTCTTTATCCTGTTGTTCATTATTCCATGCCAGATTAAGACTCATTCTAACATAACTCCTGTCTGCTCAATATTAGAGGTTCTTCAAAAAGTGAAATCAACCCGCTTCGGGTGAAGTCGGCTTTGGTTTCTTAATCTCCTCCGGATATTCTATCCTGGAGTGGAAGATACCCATCACCGTTTCCTTCAATGTTCTGGCGACGATATCCAGTTCGCGCATCGTAAGATCACAATCATTGAATTGATGATCATCCAATCGACCTTTAATAATCTTCTCAATCATGGATTCCACTTGCTCCACGGTCGGTTTGCGCAAAGATCTCACAGCAGCCTCCACACTATCGGCAATGCCAACAATAGCAGATTCCTTGGACTGCGCCTTCGGCCCAGGGTAACGGAAATCTTCTTCAGTAAAATCAGGTTCAACTCCCGCTTCTTCCGCCTGACGCAGTGCTTTGTGATAGAAAAAGTGGAGAAAGGTCGTTCCGTGATGCTGTTCCGCAATATCCCGAATAGGTTTAGGCAGCTTGTAATCCTTCTGCATTTCCACCCCATCGCGTGCATGAGCAACAATAATGGATTTGCTCAGTTTTGGATCAATTGAATCATGCGGGTTCTCCATATTGTTCTGATTCTCAATAAAATAGATGGGACGCTTCGTCTTGCCAATATCATGATAATACGAACCCACTCGGCACAGCAATCCGTTAGCTCCAATGGCTTCTGCTGCAGCTTCGGACAGATTCCCCACCATAACGCTGTGATGATAGGTACCCGGTGTCTCCGTAAGCAACTTGCGTAGAAGGGGATGGTTCGGATTAGACAGTTCCACCAGTTTGAGTGCTGACAAGATACCAAACGATGTTTCGAAAAATGGCATCAGCCCAATGACCAGTATGGCTGTCAAAACGCCCCCCGCAAATGCAAACCCAACGCCATACAATGTCGTAGTTCGGTTCCAATCGCCCGAGTCAATCAAAGCCAGGGTGAAGACGGCTATCGACCCGAACAGACAGACCATAATAGCCCCTTTCAGGATCGTAGATCGCTGACTGGCCTTATGGGTAGCGAAAATCGCAACAAACGACACGAGCACGGCGAAGAATCCTAATTCAAAGTCAAAAAGTTGACCCTGATGGGTGTTCAAAATGATGCTGGATAACATACCGATCAAGATCGAACATACAAAGGCAAGTGACGTATCCAGCAGCAGTGCAATTAACATTGCCCCTACCGCAACAGGTGCAAGGAAGCCTACATACGACCTCTCATTGGTTTGAATAATCGCCGTCACATGCATAACCACTATCGTAATAATAAAAATGAGAACAAGCATCAACAGCTGCGCATTATTATATTTGAAATGCGTTCCGCTGCATTGCTGAATATACATCAGTATTGCTGCCGACAACAGGCAGGAAAACATAAGAAGACCAAGCTGTGGCCAGTAGTTCACTTCGTTTTTCAGCAAATCATTCTCACCCAGCAAAGTATACATCTCCGGGGTGATCATCTCACCTTTGGCAACTAAGGTGTCCCCTTGCTTGATAAAGACGGTTTGCGTGTTCTCACGTGCCTGAACCTTCGCTTCCTTGGTTCCCTCTTCATCGTAGAAGCGGTTAGCGGTCACTACGAGGCGGGCAAGCTCTTGCACTACCTCACGTTGCGTACGCTTACTAAGAGAGCTGACACTTACCATCTCGGCTACTTTGGCACGGGCAGTGGTTGCATCGCTGATCTGATCCGTCATTAACCGGGAAACAATATCCCTCGCAACTGGTTTCATCTCCTGGATATCATCCGATGTCAGGCGCGAGATTTTGATGTAGGTTTCTTCGGGAATACGGTAACTTTGCTCCTGTACCACATTTCTGATCTCTTCCAACAGAGTCTCGGAGTATGTACCGGCTTTCCGATTATTATTGATATAGTTGGTCACAAAGTCCTTATGACGCTGCGGAATTTCATCCCGATAAATATCAATTTTGTCCTGACTTGAAATCTGATCATCCTGATTCAATCGATCTACACGATCAAGCAGGGTTGTCATCAGATTTTCGTTTCGCATCTGCACGATCTGAAATATCGGCTGTACTCGTTCAGCAGCTTCTTCCTGCGCTTTGAGTGTAGCCTTGTTGTTCGGAATCTGCATGGGCGCAGCAATATCCACTTCACTCCGTGTACCTTCCTGAATATCATACCGCTCAGGGAGCAGCTTGGAAGCCAGACTCACGTAGAAAAGAATCACCAGAAACAAAAACAGAAGATAGCGTGCCCACACGCTATACTTCCATCCTGTAGCCTTATTCTGAAAAGATTTGCCTTTTGACGGTTCCTTCGAGGTCACTTTAGACAATCCCTTTCTATGCTTGATTTTCTGCGGCGTGGTTGTAAGCCACGATAATTTTCTGGACGAGAGAATGCCGCACAACATCTTGCTCGGCAAAATGCACAAATCCGATCTCTTCAACTTCGTTCAAGATCGTATTCGCTTCCACAAGCCCGGATTTCTTACCACGCGGTAAATCAATCTGTGTCACGTCTCCGGTAATAACCATTTTGGAGCCAAAACCAAGACGGGTCAGAAACATCTTCATCTGTTCCGGCGTTGTGTTCTGTGCTTCATCAAGAATGATGAACGAGTCATCCAAGGTACGCCCCCGCATGTAGGCAAGTGGTGCAATTTCGATTAACCCACGCTCCAGTGCCTTCGCGGTCTGTTCTTGTCCCATAACGTCATACAGGGCATCATACAGCGGTCGCAGATACGGGTCTACCTTTTCCTGAAGATCACCTGGCAAAAACCCAAGACTCTCGCCCGCTTCAACCGCAGGCCGTGTAAGTACAATGCGTTTGACGCTGCCCTCTTTGATTGCGGCAACAGCCAGTACAACAGCAAGGTAGGTTTTACCCGTACCGGCAGGACCAATGCCAAATACAATATCACGTTTTTTAATTGTAGTTACATAGTGCTTCTGTCCAATGGTTTTGACACGGATTGGTTTACCTCGGTATGTCGTTGTAATCTCGCCCTTAAACAGATCCAGTAGCTGGTCTGCCCGCATATCCTTGGCAAGTTCAATTGCATACTTCACATCTCTTTCAGTTAACACATATCCGTTGCGTATCAATTGCAGTAACACATCAAATAATTGTTCAAGCGATTCCACCTGCTGTGTGCTGCCAAAAATCACAATTTCCGCTTCGCGGGATGCAATCTGGGCGGGAATCTCGGATTCAATCAGTTTAAGAAAAGTATCTTGGGGTCCAAAAAGAGATTGACCCTCTCCCGCACTCTGGAGCGAGATTTGTATGCTGCGTGTTTGCTCTGACAAATATCCTCATTCTCCTTGACTATGGACTAGCGGAAGTTCCTCCGCAATGCTTTCTTCTACTTCAAATAAGACTTTCATATAAACTTTACCATTCTCTTTCTTCTCATGCAAAATTTTTTCACTTATAATTTTCGTTCCTTTACCGTTTTTGGCAATAATATCGTTCCTTGCTCCTTCTAATCCTTTCGTTCTGGCCCATTCTATCGTCTGCTGCTCCTCATGCTCTCGGGTCTCCAGATCTTTCTCTGTCAGCCAACCCATCGGGAGTGTGAAGGATCGCCACGTCAATGGTCTGTGATTACTCTCGGTATCAAATGAACTGAACGGTGTACTTCCGTACCCCCACAGTTGGATCGCCCATTTTCCCAGTACCATGTAAAAACGTTCTTTGCTCTCACCTGTCATTGTGTTATGTTTTTGCACCAACGGGACCTCTACCTGATACTCACGCCATACCAGACCACGAACTTCGCCTTTGGCAACGATGGTTTTGGTGTTCTCCTCATCCCCGAGAATCCCCGATATTAATACCTGACCCTTTTTGACACGCATGTCCTTCTGAACAACAGGGCGTCCCTGCTCCGCATAGATTTGAGTGACAACAGCATCTGATTTGCTGATCAGATGTCGGGGATTCAGTAATGGCTCGCGCTTGGGTTGCGCCGATTCCACGACCTGAATGGTAATGGTTGTCCCCTCTTTGCTCACGCCAATCCAGGTTACATCCGGAAGAGCGAGTGCAAGCTGTCTGGAGAGCTTGTCTTGGCTTGGCAAGCGGAACCCCCATTGGAAAGGATATATCCCCTCTTTCTTCGCTGCTGCGAGCACCTCGTCCGTAGGAATGGTAACGTTACCCTTGACCTCTACATCCCATACCATGGATGACAACACAAACAAAGCTGCTACAAAAAACAGCATTCCCCCAAGAAAGAACTTCCTGCGTAATAATCGGGCTGCAAAAAAGGGGAAACCGCTGCGGTGGGTCACTTTCACTCTGCAGCCTGTCCGTTTCAACACAGGACGCAGCCTGAAAAAATGCGGCAGCAGAATGTTCATCTCTGCCACGCGTCCATCGTGAGCACGCAGGTTCCACACTTCCAATCCCTGCTCTGCCACCGTGTTGATCAATGTTTCAATGTCTCCCCCAGTGACCGTGATTCGGACTGCTCCCCGCAGTTTAGACAGACTGGGCTGCTTCATCCGTTCCCCTCCACTCCATTCATATGAATATCCAGAATCGTTCCTTCAACAGCTACTTCATCCGGCAAAATGTTACGTATCACCAAGGCAGTTCCTTTGATCTCCAATTGGCCTTGGGAAAGAGCCAACACGATGCGATCCGGGGTGAAATGGATGACACCGCGATGATTCTCTATATACAGTTGCTTACTGCCGATCAGGGTTAACCGTGGCATATCATAAAGCACATCCTGCGGCAGATCCAACACTTCACTGGTCCATCTGCGCAGCTTGCGGCTGATCCGGGTCATTCGAAGGTCTTCCCCCTTCCTCTACAGTTCAACTTATGCGCAGATTCATGAAATTATGAAAATTCCGGGGCGTGTTAGGGACGAATGTTGAGAAAAAAGGATTGAACACAGAAAAAGCCATCTCTGGCGGCTTCATGCTCACCAGAGACGGCTCTAATTCCGTCCAACAGTTTAACCTCTTTACAGTTTCCCTCTTGTACCAAACGGTTGCTTGGAACGGGGCGGACCCAATACTTCTGCCCATATGACGCCCTTACGAATATCTTCAGGACGAAGTTGGGAATTTCCCGAATCACTTGTGTCAACTTGATCCCAACTAGAATCAGACACAACTGGTTTGTTCGAAGGAGAAAAGCGATTTAGCCTTTCATGAATCAAACGTTGTTGCCTCTCAAATTCTTTCTTTTGTTGGTCAAGCGAACGTTCCATCCCGCCACTGAAATCTCGACTACCTACCTCATCTGAAGGTCGCGAAGAATTCGAATGTCCTTCATTAGGCTGATCGTAATGGTCTTCATTATATTGGTTTTCATAAGGTTCATCATACTGATTCTCATACGGTTCATCGTATCGAATTTCACGGGAAGACTCAGTCCGTGAAGATTGCTGCGTTGAGGTCTGAGAAGCAGGTGAACGCTCCGAGTCACCGCTGCCTCCGAACGTTGGCATCCCATTGCCTGGACGCTTTTTATTCGGATCAGCAGATTTAGCCGCTTTTCCCAAGAAGGAAAAGAGTGCAAAACCAATAACAGCTACAATGTACAGATTATTAAAAATCCATTCAAATAGGCCCATATGCATTCACCGCCTATCTTCCGTTTTTGGAATCACCCTGATCGTTGGAATTCGAACCTTCACCAGGTTTTCCCAATGTATTGCGCATTTGAGTATCCGCTTCAATATTTTTTAGATTCATGTAATCCATAACACCAATTTTCCCACTACGCAAAGCCTCTGCCATTGCAAGTGGTACTGCGGATTCCGATTCAACCACGCGTGCTCTCATTTCTACAACGCGTGCTTTCATCTCTTGCTCTTGTGCTACGGCCATTGCACGACGCTCTTCCGCTTTAGCCTGAGCGATTCGTTTGTCTGCTTCTGCCTGCTCCGTTTGCAAGAAGGCACCAATGTTCTTACCTACATCAACGTCCGCAATGTCAATAGACAGAATTTCAAATGCAGTTCCGGAATCAAGCCCTTTAGACAAAACAGTACGTGAGATCAGATCTGGATTTTCCAATACTTCTTTATGAGAGTCCGCCGAACCGTTCGTACTTACGATACCTTCACCAACACGGGCGATAATTGTCTCTTCACCAGCACCACCGACAAGTCGGTCAATATTAGCACGAACTGTAATTCTTGCTCGAACATTAACTTCAATACCATCTTTGGCTACTGCGGAAACGACTGGCGTTTCAATTACTCGAGGATTTACACTCATTTGTACAGCTTGCAATACGTCACGACCTGCGAGGTCAATGGCAGCAGCACGTTCAAATTCCAGTGGAATGTTCGCACGTTGTGCAGCAATCAGAGCATTTACAACGCGGTCAACGTTACCACCAGCCAAGAAGTGGCTTTCCAGTTGGTTCATTGAGAGTTTAAGACCGGCTTTGGTTGCTTTAATCATTGGATTAACGATACGGCTGGGCGTTACACGTCTCAGTCTCATCGCTACCAGTGTAATAATGCTTACGCGTACGCCGGATGCAATCGCCGAAACCCAGAGCATAACCGGGAAAAAGCTGAAGAATACGCTCAATACGATAATACCTACTACCGCAATGAGCAAAATCGTAATCGTAGATGTGTCCATTGTTTAATTTCCTCCATTTGCAATTTGAATTTGATAAAGACAGTCAGAGAAGACATTCATGAGTGCGCTGCTAAAATAAAACATTGCACCACCTCGCTGGCAGCTTCAGCTTAAGTGGTTATGTACATTGCCGAAGTGTTAATACGCTTCGACAACAAAGCGAGTTACACCGGTAGTGCTTGTTGAACGACAATCCGGGTACCTTCCGCTTTAATTACAATAATCGGTGTATCAACTGGAATGAAGTCACCATCGGTCACAACATCAATTCGTTCGCCATCAAACATCGCTGTTCCAGATGGGCGAAGCGGTGTCAGACTGATTCCTTGCAGTCCAATCAACTCTTTGCGTTCCGTAGCAGATGAGTATCCACGTTCCGCAGAGAGACTGTCACTCAGGATAAATCGATTCCATATCCCTCGATCTTTAAACAGCACTGCAATAATAGCAATAACTACCACTGCTGCTCCGAAAGCAATACCCAATGACACAAATGCATCGCTTGTATCATAAGCAGCTCTCACAACACCTGCTACTAGCGCAATGGATCCCAGAATACCAAGAATACCCATGCTTGGTATGAACATCTCTAGAATCATCAGGATGAGTCCGACAGTAAATAGCACCCATGTCTCTGCTCCGGCAAATCCCGCAATGTAATTACCCGAGAAATACAACACGAAACACACGATACCTACAATACCAGGAACCCCAAAACCAGGAACGATCAATTCAATGGCCACACCTGCGATTCCGAGGAATAGAAGTACTGTCATGACAACGGGATTAGTAAGAAAAGATGAGATATTCTCCGCTGTCGTTCGTTCCACCTTAAATACATCATCCTGACTGTAACCGAGCCAAGCTGCTGCTTCCTCCGGTGTGTTGCTGATGTGGTCGGCATAACCAACTTTCAGCGCTTCTTCAGCCGAGAGCGCAATAATTTCACCTTTTTGCTTGGTTTTATTGATCTCTGGCATTTCAACAACGATGTTAACATCCGTCATTCCAGCTGCAATCTTGCCATCACGACCACTGATTTCAGCCGCTCCCTGCATTTTGCTTTTCCAGAATGCAACAAGCTTCGGATCATCAACATGTTTACCCGTACTGTCCACCATGGCTGCCGCACCAATCATACTGCCTGGTGACATTACGATCTTATCTGCATTCAGGGCCAGAAAACTTCCGGCTGAAGCAGCATCTCCACGGACAAATGCAACAGTCTCAATCGGACTGTCCTTGATCAGGATACCCAACGCTTCCGCAGTGTCTACACGACCTCCTGGCGTATTGATATCAAGAACGATCAGGCCAGCGTCCATCTTTTCCGCTTCCTTGAACCCGCGTTCCATGAACTTGCCAAGTCCCTGCTCGATTGGTTTATCAACCGGAATAATATATACGGCGCCACTCTTCTCAGCTGCATGCGCTGACGGTGATCCAATCCAGACAGGAAGCAACAGCGTCAGCAGCATTAAGAGCATCAATGGCCCCGTAAGCTTCTTCCGGCGCTTTCCCTTCACAATAGTCCCCCCTTTTCCATTAATGTTATACTGTCCAGCTTATGGTATTTATTACGTGCAATGCAACATTTCGTTTCAAAATCTTAAAATTATATTTGAAAACTTGATCAATTGCAAGAATATAAAACCATAATCATATATATTAACCATTAAAAAGAAATTCGACTTCCCTAAGAACATCCTGAATTAGAATAAATGGAAAAAACACCTTCTGACAAGTCAGAAGGTGTTTATTGATTTGCTTTATTGCAGGAATTGTTGAACTGCTTGATTCACCAGTTTGCCGTCCGCTTTGCCTTTAACTTTCGGCATAAGGGCCGCCATAACTTTCCCCATCTCGGCTTTCGAAGAAGCACCGGTTTCCTGGATGGTCTGCTGTACAATAACTTTAATTTCTTCTTCGGAAAGCTGTGCGGGAAGGTACTGGATGAGTACTTCAATTTCCGCTTTAGCATTTGCCGCGAGGTCTTCACGGCCCGCTTTGTCAAATTCTTGGAGGGCATCTTTGCGCTGTTTGATTTCACGACTCAGAATATCAAGCACTTCGTTGTCATCCAAATCTCTTTTCAAATCTATTTCAAGATTCTTGATCGTCGAACGAATCAACCGAATGTTGGAGAGTCTGAACTTGTCCTTACTCTTCATCGCTTGCTTCATATCTTCGTTCAATCGTTCGCTAAGATTCATGTAGTTAAAATCCTCCTAAAACTTTCTCTTACGAGCAGCCTCGGACTTTTTCTTGCGCTTTACGCTTGGCTTCTCATAATGCTTACGTTTCTTCACCTCAGCCAATACGCCATCTTTAGCGATGGAGCGTTTAAAACGACGAAGTGCAGCATCAATAGTCTCGTTTTTGCGAACTTTAGTTTCAGACACCAGTTTTCCCTCCCTCCGACCAGACCGTCCAAGAGCAATAACACGGTTCATCATCTTTCATTATAGGCGAAAGGTAATAAAGGTGTCAACCTCAATGTAATGATCACTTATTTATATGAGCGTTTGGTCACATATCCATGGACTTCATGCATATGACTAAATCCTCAATAGTAGTACCCATTAGCTCGTTATTGGTGAGAATCCGACAGGCTTGTTAACACGCCAAGTCTTGTACCACCCAACAAATGATAATGCAGATGATGAACAGTTTGTTCTCCATCCTTACCACAATTGTTGATTAAGCGATATCCTGTTTCATCCACGCCAAGACGCTTGGCTGCTTCTTGAGCAGCCAGATGAATCTCACCGATCAAAGGCAGATCTTCTGCAGTAACTTCATTCATGGAAGCAATATGTTTCTTCGGAATGACAAGCACATGTGTCGGTGCAGCGGGCTGGATGTCATGAAACACGATAACATGGTCATTCTCCAGTACTTTATTGGAGGGAATGGTGCCCTCTACAATTTTGCAAAATAAGCAATCCATAGTTCATACCCTCCTTTGTATCCCAATGTATGTATTCCCTTCTATCATACTAGAAGTACAAACTCACGTCCAATGTCCAGTCACACAATCAGGTGATCTATGTCAACTCTGCATCTCCTATAAATGTCGGCAAGAATTGGGGCTCACGGATGGTTTGATTCGTATCTCCGTTGGGATCGAGGATGTGGAGGATTTACTTGAGGATCTGAAACTTCATCAAGTTAAGGGCATTTTGCAGTCCATGCTGGGCTGATACTCGCGAATGGAAAGTTGACGATTTTCTAAGGAACACAGGACCTCTTAATTGGGGTCAGGCTCTCATTTCAAAATTATAAGGAACATCAGACACGTTATTTCCCAAAATAACCTCACAACAATGCTGGAAATGGCTGTTTATCCGGTTATAGCGTGTCCCAGATTCTTTAGATTGCTGCTGACGCTTCAAAACCTTGTAGAAGATGCCTCAGATTCTTTAGTGCTCACATCATGCTCTTCTCCTCCAACCGTAAGGCATGAGAACAGCATCAATTTCACCCGAAACGAAGCTTCTTATCGGAATAGAGTATTAAATAGAGAATTAAAGCCATGCGGTGTCTTGATTGTTGCTCACACATGGGTACATTCTCGCTTTTCGCATATTCAGAATACGATTCGCCGTTTGCTGCTACGAACACGTGAAGGCTCGCTTCTGCTTTCAGCAGGTTAACTACACGGTATATGCCATTCCACTTATCATCGACCTTTCCCTAATTAGGGTCCAAAAAAAGGTCATGCCTTACAGAAGTTCGCTTCTGCAAAGGCATGACCTTTGGGATGTTCGGTATGTTGCCAGTTGTATTGCAATGACAGGTCGCGATACATCAGGCTGAGACTCCGTATGTGATAAAACCGCTCTATTTCATACTGCATGGTAGTTTCTTTCCACGAATGAAACATATTCATCCTGAGCTGTTCTTTTTCAAAGGCGTTAAGGAACATGAAAATGACTCACTGTTCGTATGCCTTTATTTCTCAATTTCAATAGTACGGTAAAAGGGTTAACGCCGTAAGCGCAAATAACGGGAGCACCAGACGGTTAAAACGTCTACGTCCATAACCATAATATGGATAAGGCGTAGGGTAGCCGTAACCTGGATAAAATCCGCGAGTATGACCTATTGGATAGTTCCCTCCAGGCATGGCATTTGGAGCCCAGTTCGCATGATTCATCATGGCTTCCGGTCCAACGGGAACAGCCAGGTAGATCATTTCGTCATCCACATTTTCCATTATGCCATCGTAGTGCATACCGTCATTCATCTGTACACATACATAACGGTGCATGTGTGCCTTGCATAATTTCTTCGCTTCCACTTTTTCCACTTGCCAACGCCTCCCTGATTCTGCTCTTGATCACCTTTTCATGGTATTCAGAACTGGGCGAATTGACACTACCGACGAGAAAACACAAAAAAAGAAGCACCCCGTGAGCGGCTTCCTTAGAAGTCTGCTGCGCGGACATCTATTCAGGATACGTCCTGATCAGATGTCCGCCGGGGTACTTAAATAAGGTTTGTCGGCTTAACTGTAGTATAACAGCGGGATGAACCTGTATCTGTGATGAAACTCACTCCGTTATGTCATACAAGCAAGAAAAGAAATATTTTTACAATAATAATATTCGGTAATAGTGCGTGTTCAAAAGGTCTTTTTTAGCACCAAAAAGATGGCATAAAGCCAGAAATGTCGTAGGGAGCGTAAAAAGCTACCTGAGCAACTGCAATGTTTCCCCAGGCATCAATATAAGCCCCTACTTATTTCGGCTATACTTCATATTCGATGTTGAGGATGATGCTGCCGCCAGACACCCTTCGTAATCAAGAGCGGACTTTTTGAACAACCTCAATATTCAGTGGCTTGGACTATAAGAAACGCTTCTATCCGTGATATTGCTTACATCGTTTCACGCTACAGGGTCTCCAAGACCACCCGTGAGCCGTTTCCGGCCTCACCTGCCGGAATCACCACAAGCTTGCGCGGCAAGCGTGCACGCAGTTCAGGTACGTGACTGATTACACCAACAGCCAATCGGTCGTCATGCAATTTTTCCAGAGACGTAATGACAGTATCCAACAGCTCAGGGTCAAGTGTACCAAACCCTTCATCCAGGAAAAAGAATTGAAGCGGGTACTGACCTCGCAGCTGAATCTGGGCCGACAGTGCCAAGGCCAGTGACAACGAAGTCAAAAACGTCTCGCCACCGGATAACGTCGATACCGGTCGTTTGACTCCTCCGTTGGCATCATCACAGATCACAAAACCACCACCGGAATCCACCTCCAGTGAATAACGTTGTTTGGTCAGGAAGCGCAGACGCTGAGATGCCGCATGACTGACCTGCATCAGTTGTTCCTCCGCAATATATTCAACAAAAGCATTACCTCTGAATGCGGATTGAAGTTTGCTGAGCAGTTCGCCTTGACGGCTGACCTCCAACCGCTTGTTCTCCAGTTCGGTCCAGCGAACATGTCGCTGCTCCACATCCTCCAGATCACGTTCTGCACGTGCTTTCGCACGTAGGGCAGCCTCATCCTGAGCCCGGACCTGCTGCAAACGTTCAGTGCAGGCTAACCACTGCTCCTCCGATACAACTGCACCACCCAGCTTTTGTTCCAGTTCACGCAATTGGGATGCCAGTTCACGCTCACGTTCACGGTGCTGCTGGATCTCGCCCGCCAGTTGTTCCGCTTCCTGGGAAGGCATCGCCGCGGACACAACGGCATCATCCGAGTCGAAAGGGGATTGTTCCAGCAATTGATTCCACCGTTCCTGTGCCTGTTGCAGATGCTCTGTTGCCGAGGCGGCAGCCTGCTGAGCCATGACATCTTTCTTGGCTGATTCCTGCTTCAGATGATCCGCTTCTTTGAAGCGTTGTGCTGACTCCGCAGCTTCTTTGCGCAGTCCATCCAGACGAGCCTGAGCCGCAGCAATCAGGTCTTCTACCCGCTGCTCCCCAACCCACTGGCGCAAGCGTTCTTCTTTCTCGGCGAGCAGTTTGTTATTGCCCTGCCACTGCGTTTGCCACTGGATCAGTTGTTTGTCCAATTCCACCAGCTTCTGCTGGAGCGATTGAATGATCTGGTCTTTCTCCTCAAGGAACGTCACGCTTTTATTCAGACGTTCCTTGATGTCTTCGGCGCGCGCATCGCGCTCCTGCATCGCCTGATAGAGGGCCTTGGCCTCCTCCTGAGCGATGCCCGGCAGTTCCGCGGCCCAGCGGCCCTGCAAGGCAGCCGCTGCAGCCTCGCTCTCGGCCAGCTTGCGCTCCGCCTGGGCGAGCCCGGCACGGCCGGCCTCTTGCGCAGCTGCCGCTTCCATGCGGCGCTGCTGCGCGCCCACAGCCGCCTGCTGCAACGCGGCGGCTTCGGCCTGGAGCGGCGCTGCTGCGGCAGCCAGCGCCTGCGCGGCTTCGCGCAGCGCAGCGGCACGCGATGCCCAGCTTGCCGGGGAGCGCCCGTATTCGGGCGACCCGGCGGGCTCGGGCTCCGCTGCCGCAGGCGCGGCCTCGGCTGCGGCCGGAGCTTCGCCGGCCGCAGCGCCAAGCTGCGTCAGCAGGCTGCGACGTTCGTGCAGCTGCTGGCGCAGCCCAAAGCGCAGCTCCTGCAGCTCCGCGTGCAGGCTGCGCAGCAGTTCCAGGTCCGCATCGCCTGCGTGCGGACCTTCTCCCGGCGGCGCAGCCGGGAGCGGGTGATGCGGCGAGCCGCACACCGGGCATGGCTCGCCATCGCGCAGCTCGGCGCGCAAGGCGGAGGACAGCTGGTGCAGCTCCTGCTCGCGCATCGTGCCACGCAGCTGTTCCTCCGCAAGGGCCAGCAGGCTCTGTTCGCGGCTGAGGTCCTGCTCACAGGCAAGCAAGGCCTCAAGACCTGCTGACGCCTGTTCCACGAGATGCTGACGCTGATCACTCAGGCGTCTCTCTTCCTCAGCCGCCGCCTTCAGCTTGTCGGCTCCCTGCTCTGCCGACTGCTTATAGGCTTGCATGTCAGCCTTGTTTTGCTGCAATTGCTCCGCAGCAGTATCCACACGATGCTTCAGTTCAAGCGCCGCCTGAAGAAGCCTGCGTTCCTCTGACTTCACTTCATTCGGCTTGAGGCTCTCCTGTAGTTCCTCACGTCGTTTGCGCCCGCGCTGCTGCAGCTCCTTTTCCTTTTCAAGTTGCTGTCCCAGCGCGGTCTGTTCGCCCTGCCCCTGTTCCAGAAACTGAGCAAGGCGCGAGCAATCGGCTTGAAGCCCATCCCGTTCCCGTTGCAGCTCTTTCGCTTGTTCGAGCTGCTCCAGGCGCAGCATAAGTTTCGGTTCTTCCTCAGTCAATTGCTTACGTGACGTCTCGGCCTTCTCCGATTCCTGAATAGCCACACGCTCATGTTCCAGAGCTTGCTGATGAGCCGTCTCGGCAATATCCTGCCGCTGCTTCTGTGTAGCTGTAGCATCTCGAACCGTCTGCAACGCAGGCAGTATGGCATCTGCCGCAACGGATTGTTTCAGCCGTTGTTCGCCCGCCTCAACCTGTGGCTCCAGAGCCTTCAGCTTCTGCTGTTCATCTGTACGAGCCTGCCGTTCGTGACTTAACTCACGAATTTTACCCAGTTGTTCGGCTTCCTTTGCAGCTTCATCCAGCGCTTTGCGGGACAATTCAGACTGCTGAACAGCAGCTTGAAGAAGACGTTTCGTCTCATCCAATGTTTCCTTGCTGGCATTGCCAAGTCCCTGTTGCTCCGCAGCAAGGGATTGGTGAACCATATCATTATCCTTGACCCGCCGACTTAATTTGATGGCCAACTGGTCCCCATACTTCTCCAGATGGAATAATCGTTGCAGCATCTGGCGACGCTCACTACCTTTGAGTGACAAAAACTCGGCAAACTTCCCTTGCGGAAGCACCACTGCCCGTGTAAAATCATCCATCTTCAAACCGATCACTTCTTCAACGCAGCGATTCACATCTGCCAATTTGTCGGCAAGTACCTGCTCTTCGCCATGGACCGTCTCTATGAATTTGCTGATCGTGTTACTTACCGACACTTCATTATTTCGTTTAAAACGTCTCTCTACCCGGAATCTTCGAGTACCCTCAGTCGACATCAATTCAAATGTAAAAGCAACCGACAACGAATCCTCTGCATGATTCATAATGCCCTGCGTCCCGTTCACCGCACGTTCCACTTTGCCGTACATGGCGAGTGTGATGGCATCAAGCAAGGAAGATTTACCACTGCCCGTTGGACCGAAAATACCGAATAGACCCGTCTCCGTCAGCACGGTAAAATCAATCTCCTGCATCTCCCGATAGCTTTGAAGTCCGGCAACTTTCAGTAGAATTGGCTTCATCTTTCCTCGACCTCCTCACGCAGACCCGGCTCGTCTTCATCCACAAGTTCAAGGAAAAGCTGTACCAGGCTGTCTTCGGGCTGTGCGCCGCCTGTCTGACGCTGATAGAATTTACGGAACAGTTCATGTACCGGCAGCTCGGATCGTTGCTCCAAAAGTCCTGCTGCAGCCATCTCGGGATACACCGGGCGAATATGAATGATCCCTTCATGTGACTTTCGCAGCTGTTGAATCTCCTTCAGAGACATTGCCTCGTCCAGCCATACTTCCATGTCAATAAAAGCCTCCGGATCACGTCCCTCTTCCAGCCAGCGATATACTTCTGCCAGACCGCCACGTGCCTTCCAGCGAACAAGCGGACGCCCGGACGTCAACAAAACTTCTTCTACCTGTGCTGATCCGCCCGGTGCGAGATCAACCATCGTGACAGACTTGCTCTGTCCTGCTTCCGAGAAGCTGTAGGCGAGAGGAGAACCGCTATATCGAATCACACCGTCTCCTTTGACAGCCTGTGCTCGATGGAGATGTCCAAGTGCCGTGTATTGTGCTCCAGTCGATAGAGATGAAGGGTCCACCGTGTAGGCCCCACCAATCTGAATCGGACGTTCCGAATCACTCTCAAGGCCTCCGAGCACATAGATATGACTCATGGCCATATTCACGGTATCCGGGCGAAAAGAAGCTGCCAGACGCTGCATTAACATACCCACCCGGTGACTATATGCCTGGCGAAGCACATTTTCGTCCCCATCCGTTGTCAGCAATTCATTCAATCTGGCTTCAGAAGGATAAGGTAATGCCGCAATCTGTCCAGTCTCTCCGGTACGCTTGGCATGGATGGTCACTGCTTCTGAAGTAGGCATACCTACGAGTGTAATGCCCTGCCTGTTCACAAGTGGCGTAACCGAAGCTACACGTTCTGGCTGATCATGATTGCCTGCAATGACCACGAGAGGTCTTCCATGCTCCGTCAGACGCGCTGCAGCTTCGTAAAAAAGCTGCTCCGCAGCTGCGGGAGGATTCACCGAATCATACACATCTCCAGCCATCAATATGGCATCCGCCTGCTGCTCATCCGCCAGTCTGACGAGTTCATCAACGAAATCCTCCTGTTCACGCAGTCGGCTTCGTCCTTCCAGCGTTTTTCCCAAATGCCAGTCCCCTGTGTGCAAAATACGCATCGTCCGTTCCACCCCTCTCCCATGTGATATCCATGGTTCTGATTCCGATCAAGTTCTTTTACAGTTTCACTGCATGTCCACCATCAAAAAAGTACAGCCATTTCCGGTCAACTTTCCGACCTAATATATCTTCAATCGCCCGTCCATACAGATCCAGTTGGAAACGATAGTTTTTGGTGAGTTCATCCAAACCACCACGATGCTCCAACACCCGGTCTGTCTTGTAATCGAGCAGGACAAGCTCGCCGTCAACCTCATACAGACAATCGATAATCCCTTGTACTAGCACAGTTTCATTTTCAATGGATGCTTGCAGTTTGCTATCTTCATTTATAGTGTGCATACCTGAGTTCGCTGCCTGTCCATGTAGCCACTCCACAGGGGACTGATGTGCCGGAAGTCCATACACAAACGGAATCTCCCGTTTCACCCATTCTGCACGCAACAGTTCTTTCCCTGGTTCTGTATTGAAGAATCCGGTCAGTTCTTCAGGTTCGATCGCCTCAACATGATGGGGCAGCAGAATCTGAAGCTTAATCAACCGCTCAATGGTATGTTCAACAACCTGTGAGTCAATGGTTGTTGATCCATCCACAGGAAGATGCTGCATCAACGTATGATACACGTTCCCCCGCTCTGCTCCAGTCAGTTGGTTCTCACCCATAAATTTGGGACGACGCAGATGTAATTTAAATGACGTTCCCGCAGATCCCGCATCCGAAACATTCACCGCACCGCTCGAATCTGCCCCCAACCCAGTCCCATGCTCGTTCAATTCACTGGATAAACCATGTAGTACAAGGCCTGCTTCATCGTTGGTGTAATGGTTTCCCGGGTTGTTATGATCCAATAATGTCTCGGATTGTTCTCCCAGTTCCTCCATCACCTCTACAGACTGGATGTCCTGCATCGCAAGTAACGTTTTCAACTCCGTGACAGATGTACTGGCTGCCACTTGAGTTGCTGCCTCATAGGGATATGTCCATGAAAGCCGTTGATCAACCTCGTGCATCAGCCGTGTCTCCTCTTGTTGAAGAGCTACCGTATCTGCACCTGTATCTGCAATGTTTTGGTTCGTCGTATCTTGTGCATTCATCGTGAGCTCTTCTACAGTTGAGGATGTAACCAATTTCACGGGCTGAACCGCTTTTAGCGCAGCAATTCGTTCTTTCCGCACCGCAGTCATCCCATCTTCTTCTCCCTGAGTCTGATCCACCACATGATCACGGGATACCTGATCGGCGGAAATAATAGAAATTGCCCATCGTGATTGATCATCTGCAAGACAGGACGAGAACGAATCATTGCTTCCAGCAAGTTCACGCAGCACAGCCGCATCTGGATGCCTCATCAAGGATGGTCCAATCCAGTCCAAGTAACTCCGTCCAGCAGCCAGCAGGTAGTCTGGCAATGCCAGTTCAGTACTGTCCTTGACCTGAGACCACGCCAACGCTTTTTTCGCCGCATCTTTTACAGTACCCAGCAAAATCATTTTCTCTTTGGGACGGGTCAACGCAACGTACAACACACGCATCTCTTCAGCAAGCAATTCAAATTGCGCGCGACGACGAATCGCCAGATTGGCTAGTGTAGGATAGGCAACCCGGTTCTCACGATCCACAAACCTCGGACCAAATCCCAGTTCCTTATGCATGAGAAACGGTGCGTTCAGATCCTGCTGATTGAACATCTTGGATATGCCTCCGACAAAGACAATGGGAAACTCCAGACCCTTACTCCGGTGAATCGTCATGATACGTACAGCGTTGTCCTGCTCACCGGAACTACCCGCTACAGTCCCCAGGTCTCCTCCGTTTTCCCGCAATCTTGAGACATAGGTCAGGAAACGGAACAAGCCGCGATTTGCAGTTGATTCCTCATATTGTCGTGCGCGATCGTACAATGCCTTAAGATTACTTTGACGTTGCAATCCTCCGGGAAGACCACCAACCCAGTCCAAATACCCGGTTTCTCGGTACATACGCCAGATTAGTTCACTCAGACTGCCTTGTCTTGCCTCAAGTCTCCACTGCTGCAATTGACGCAAAAAGAGAATTAACTTTTGCTGCAACGCCGAGCCTGAAATCTCCGTAACGCCCATATCCTCGCTTGCATGTCCAGTAAAACCAGCATCTTGAATTCCTTCTGTATGCACATCGAATTCATATCCATGGTCAAGAATCTCTGCTTCGACAGAAGCGGCTGTCTCCCGCTGTCCTTGTTCCATCTCTGACCAGGCTTCCGGCCACTGCAACTGGACGATATTGGAATCAGGATGATTTTCCTGCCGGGATTGTTGTACGTCATTAGTGGAAGAATCGCCCCATTCCCCAGCAGCCGTTATAACTGCATCATAGAATGACTGTCTTTTGTCACCGAGCCGAATCTGTGCCAGTTCTTCTTCATCCAATCCAACAATCGGGGAACGAAGCACGGAAGCGAGCGGAATATCCTGCCTTGGATTATCAACAAGCTGAAGCATAGACATCATGATTTCCACTTCCGTGGCCTGGAAGTACCCCTTGCTCTGTTCTCCTCCAGCAGGAATTCCCTGCTGTCTGAACTCCTCAATCATGAGCGGAGCCCACATCAAGGTTGAACGCAGCAAGATGACCATGTCACCGTAACGTGCCGGGCGCATCGTTTGCAGGGCTTTGTCGTACACATGGAGGGCAGGTTGGTCCGTATCTCCAACCATCTCACGAATACGCCTTGCGATTGCCCGTGCTTCCAACTGGGCTGTCTCAAGTTCGGCACTTTCCAGTTCTGCGGAGACCGCTGCATCCCCGTTCTCATCCGTACTCTCTGTCAGATCAGGACCGCCGCCCTGACGATCAATTAGCATAAGTTCAGGTGTATACGCCTCATCGCCAAGCGTTTCTGACGGGAACGTAGCCCCATATGCCAGTTGAGCACGTTCATCGTAAGCAATCTCTGCCACACCTTCGTTCATGAGTTGCCGGAATATCATATTGACCGAATGCACGACTTCCGCACGACTGCGGAAATTACGTGCCAGATCAATACGTTGACCTGTACGATTCGGGCGATCTTCACCATTTCTGTCCTCATGCGTGTTCGCTCCGTACTGACGATACTTGTTCATAAACAGACCTGGCTCAGCCAACCGGAACCGGTAGATACTCTGTTTGACATCACCTACCATGAAACGGTTACCCGGGTTTTCTCTGGAGATCAGTTTCACGATATCTTCCTGAACCGTATTGGTATCCTGATATTCATCAAGCAACACCTCATCGAATCGCGAACGATATTCCATAGCCGCATCGGAAGGCATCGAGAGTTCAGGCGTTGAATCCTCATGTCGCAAAATGTGAAGACAATAATGCTCCAGATCACTGAAGTCCACTTGCCCACGTTCCTGTTTGGCCTGCCGATAACGTTCTCCAAATGTACTCACCAACCTCGACAACTCCTGCATGAGTGGTGCCGCCTGCTCCAGCTCCTGCCAGAACGAAAACGCACTTCTTCCGAACAATGAGCCTTTCAGGTCGGAAACTGCCTTTTTCGCAGCCTCTCGGAGTTCCTTCACTTGATCCTGTAAAGCCGGGTCCGTTTGATCCTTTTTGCAGGGTTTCAATTTGCCAAATGCCGCGGGTTGAAACACTTCGGGCAACTTTTCCCACGGCATTACCTGGGTCGCAGACAGCAGCTCCTCCACCATCACCAGATCTTCTTTTAACGTATCTGCATACGGTGCAGGGCCTTCAGGCTGCATGGAAATATGGATGCCTTGGCGGAGCAGTCCTGCAGCACCACTTAAAGCAAGAGCAGCATCACGCATAATACTCTGAACCCATGCTGAATGCCCCAGCTCCTCCACACTCTCCACCTGAAAAGCGGATGCCATCTCTGAGAGCCAATGATCCGGCCAGGAATGGCTGCGGGAGAAATCATACAAGCGTTGCACCAGTCGATGCATGGCATCATCGTTTCGTTCTCCACTGAACCAGTCCACCAATTCACGGAATGTACTGCCTTCATCTTCTTCACCATACTTTTCCTCGAAGAGTTCTTCCAGCAGTTCCTGCCGCATGATTTCCGCTTCATTTTCATTCAGGATACGGAAAGCCGGGTTCAACGGAATTTGCTGATAGTACCGGCGAATGACTTCCATACAGAATGAATGCAATGTTGTAATGGATGCCCGCCCAAGCAGGGACAGCTGCTTACGCAGATGTTCTTCTCCAGGCTGTTCTTCAAGCGCACGTTCCAGTGCTTCCCGAATCCGTTGTTTCATCTCGGCGGCGGCGGCTTTGGTAAACGTAGCTACAAGCAAACGATCCACACTGAATCCTTGGGAGGGATCTGCGATCTTGCGAATAATACGTTCAACCAATACGGCTGTTTTGCCCGATCCCGCCGCAGCAGCAACCAGAATATCTTCTCCGCTTTCCGAGATCGCACTCCACTGATCGTCACTCCAGAAGCTTCCTTCCGGTTTAGGCATATTCGTCATGATGTTTCCCCTCCCTTGGTGTGAGATAACATATCCCAGATTTGCTGTTTGCCCGGTTTGGCAAGCAGATTATATTCATTTCCTTCTATATTCTCATCAAACTGACAAACAGGCTTATATGGACAGAACGTGCATGCCACTTCCTGCTGAATACGATAAGGCTCAATCGCCACATCCCCATCCGTAATCCGGGTACCAATCTCGCGGATGTTACTGCGAACTGAAGCAAGCAGCGTATCCCATTGCTCTGGCGTAGCTACAGCGGCGCTGCTATAAAAGCTGCCATCTGCTTTAAGAGCAACCGGAATTATGGCCGAATATCCCTTATCCAGGGTATTGTCCATTTGCGTGATAGCATCCCGGTCCGCCAGCAGCAGACCTTTCATTTTGAACCGTTTCAGCAGTTCTTGTCCGGCTTGCTCCGATGTCATACCGTTTGCGGATTGCAACAGCGGGTTATGCACATGGAAATACAGCGTTCCTCCAGGCATCGCCGTTTCTCCAAGCCATTCCTCGGCAGCACTAAGCAGCACCTCCAGATAGGTGAGCATCTGCAATGACAGACCATAGTACACTTCATGCAGCTTGAGGTCCGTCTGGCTTGATTTATAGTCAATGACACGGAGGAGCAGACCATTCTCGCCTTCTGCCACATCCACACGGTCAATCCGACCCACAATCTCCATCACACAGCCGTTCTCCAGTTCAAAACGCAGAGGCGGCAGTGTTTTATCCGGTCCAAAATCAAGCTCCAGCCCAATCGGTTCAAAACTTCCACGTCTGGACTGTTCACCCAGAATAACGGAAGCCCGGCTAACAATGTCCTTCAATTTGCGGAAAATATAACCGTATCGCTTGGTGCTTAACAAAATCTCCCCTTGCAGCTGTGGAGCAATCTGCTCCACCGTTTGCTCGGCTTCCTGACGGCATTGGTCTGGAGTCAAACTGCCCCAACTACGATTTTCTTCGCGCAACCGCATAGCCAGCTGGCTTAGTGCAGCATGAAACAGCTGTCCGATATCAGGAGCCTGAAGGCGGTACAATTGCCGTTCTTTGAGACGCAGCCCATGCGAGGCAAAATGGGAGAACGGACAAGCTACGAACCGCTCCATTCGTGAAACACTCGTCCTCACCTCTGTGCCATACAGTCTGCGACTGGTGGCTGTACGTAGTGGCAATGCCCGATTACGATAAAAGATTGATCCCATCAACCGTTCCAGCTGAGGTCTGCTTGTCTCCTGAGATACATGCCAATTGTAGACCGCCCACCACATTTCAGGGATGTCTTCTCCGCGACGCCATTTACGCAATTGTCCAATGAGCGCAGACAGACTCTGACCCGGATGGGTGACATACGACCAATGGGATTCTTCCGAGTTCACAACCGGTGGTTGGGCAAGCAATGGCTGTTCTTGTAGACCAAACATTTTCCGTACATGGCGGACAATTTCGGAAGGAAGCAGTGCTTTTCCCTCATCATCAGCAACCGGGTAACTCAACCACAATTGGTTGCTTGCCGCTGTAAGTGCCGTATAGATCAGAAAACGTTCATCCAACATTTGCCTCGTTGCACCTGGTCCAAGCGCTACACCTCTTTCCGTCAATAACGCTCTCTCCAGTTCCGTTAATACGCCATCATCCTGAGGTACAGCTGGCAATTCACCATCAACTGCACCAAGGATAAATACGTATTTGATATCCTGAAGACGTGTACGGTCCATGGAACCAACCAATACCTGATCAAGTGCGGGTGGTACCAGACCCAGCTTCAGTTCCGTTAATCCGGTCTCAATCATCCCGGCAAACAGAGTGATATCCAACCGTTCATTGCCCATCATATCTACCATCTGATCCAATAGATCCAGCACAGCTCCCCATATCTGCCGATGTTCTCTCGACCGTTCTGGGTCACCTTGAGTCTTAGCTTCAGCAGACATCTGTTCCAGCTTCCATGGAATCTCGGCCTCTTCCAGCAGTCTGTATAGTGCCTCGCATTGAGCTTTGGCTGTCTTTGCTTTTTTCATCCGTTTCTCAAAAGCACCCAAGGCATCTGTAATGACCGCTCGACAACGCTCCATTAAAGAAAGCATTTGGTCCCGTCCACGACTACGGCCATCCTGACCATTGTCTTCCAGCGACAGGCTGGGTACATACTTCCACGGCTTGCCGTCAGTCCAGCGATACCCATGAATACCACAAGCCAGCACATAATTCTCAAGCTGGTCCATATCTTCACGAGTGATGGAACCATCACGCGGAAGCAGCAGATCCGTTTTGACACAGCGAAATACATCCTCGTAACGCCAGTGGCGCCGAACAATATCCAGTGCGGAACGGATAAATTCGGATAATGGGTGATGAAGTTCATTTCTTCTGCGGTCCAGAAAGACAGGTACACCATAGTCCCTGAATAGCGGTTCAGCTATATCAGCGTAGGTATCCAACTGACGAACAAGTACTGCCATATCCCGATAACGCGCACCTTCGTTTTGCGCCAGACGCCGCATCTCACGGAGTGCTCCCTCCATCTCAGCTCGTCGGTTCTCCGCTGCAACTAGGCGAATTCCTGAATCAGTACCATCACCTTTCCAACGAATTCGGCGGTCAAAACCAGCCTCCAGATGAGCAAGTCCCGGACGATCCTTGTATCTAGGTGGAATCTCCGAATCTAGCACGGTGATATCGCTCGGTACACCCAGTTCTTCAGCCATCCCTTTCAAACGCGCATAGGCACTTGCCGTTGGATAGAACAGTTCCAGTTCTCCAGGCAGTGCGCCGTGATCATATGGACGATCCAATGTCAGTGCAATCGTCACGGAAGAGCACTGCAACATCAGGCGACCGATCACACTCATCTCCTGTGGCGTGAATCCCTGAAAACCATCAATCCAGATCTGAGCATCCTGCAGCAATGTACTTTCAGACAGGCGCTCTGTCAGTTCGGTCAACGTATCTTCATCATCAATATATAAATTGGTCAGTTCCTGTTCATAGTCACGATAGATCAGATTCAAGTCATGCAACTTGTCCTCCAGAATTGGCGAAGAGGATGAGGTATACCCTCCAGACAACCCTTCTTCCAGCAAAGATGGATCAACTTCATAACGTTTAAACTCACTATATAAGTCATTTAATTCGCCTATAAAACCCAGCTGGCTGCCGGATGCACCAAACAGCTTCAATTCTTCCTTACGACGCTGGATGACCTTATAGAGCAGCATCTTTTTGCCTTCGGCTCCGATTGGAATACGAGCAGAACCGCCTGCTTCCTGCATTATGCGGTAAGCTAATCGGCGAAAGCCGAGCACTTCTGCACGCATGGTACCTTTAATTGCTCCAGAAGACACCAATGCCTGCTCTGTTCGAAAGGAACTCTGTTCGGGAACGAGTAAAATCAAAGGTTTACCTTGCGGCTCCTTTTGAAGTAAGGATGTAATTTCCCGGGTAATCAGCGAGCTTTTGCCGCTGCCTGCCCGGCCAATAACAAAACGAACGGACATGTCTAATCCTCCAAACCACACGTACAAGATTTTAATTCCCAGTATAACATATCTGACTTGGTTCGGAACATACGTTTGCCACTATTCGGTAAAACCGGAGATTCTCTCCGTTAACACGGCAAAACAGCAAAAAGCCCGCAGCTGTTCACACTGTGGACTCTAACCGAAAGTATCATTCATTTAAACTTCACTTTATCTCACGAAAGGATTAAAAAAAGTAAAAAGAGACTCCTCTAATTCTTTTTGCTGCGCACCTCAAAAATAGCAAATTTGAGGTAATGTCCTTCATCCACGCCCAAAATTTGCGGGTGGTCCTTACCGGCTGCCTTCCAGTCGATCAGACGAAGCACTTTGCCAGCATCTTCCGCTGCATCAGCAATCGTATCCAGGAAGAGGTCTGGACGCATGTGGTATGAACAGCTGGCGGTTACCAAATATCCGCCCTCATTGACCAGTTTCATTCCTTGCAGGTTGATATCCTTATATCCACGGCATGCGCCTTTGACTGCTGATTTCGTCTTGGCAAACGCTGGGGGATCGAGGATCACTACATCAAACGTTTTACCGCCAGCTGCAAGCGCTTTGGAAGTATCTACTTTTTGTTCGCCAGCACGCGCACGTGCAGTACGTTCATCCAGTCCTTTCACTTGTTCACGCAAGTACTGGAATGCATCGGCAACTACGAATTCGACACGGTCGGTGAAACCATTCAGTTCGACATTCGTTCGTGCACTTTCAATGGCATGCTCCGATATATCAAGACAAGTCACTTTCTTGGCTCCATATTTGCAAGCATTTAACGTGAAGCTGCCCGTGTGTGAGAAGCACTCCAGTACGGTGGCACCATCCCAATAAGGGAATGTAACTACCTTACCGCTTTTATTCACAGGCAAGAGCTGCTCTGTGCCGTCCTGCTCAGTCGTTTGGAGTGTGATTCCACTCTTATAGCCCCAACCCTTCATAAGCGGTTCGATCGCTGCACGATTCTCACGTTGGTCGAAGAAGTAACCTGTCTTCTGTCCTTCCACGATATCGACTTTAATGAGTAGTCCATTCTCGGTAACGGTGACATGTCTTGGGCATTCTCCATACAGTGGACCTTTGGTCTGCTCCAAACCTTCCAGTTCACGAATTGAGACGTCACTGCGCTCATATATGCCTTCAGGCTGCATCACTTCAATGAGTGCTTGAACGATGGCTTCACGGCAACGATCCATGCCAAGTGTAAGCAACTGTACAACGAGGATGCTACCGAATCGGTCAACGATCAATCCGGGCAGAAAATCAGCTTCCCCATAAACGAGACGGTACGCTTCTCCATCCTGGATAAAACGTTCCCGATGACGCAAGCAATCGCGAAAACGCGCTACAAAGAATGCCGTATCCATCTGTTCGGACTTCAGGGGTTGATAAGCTACAACCCTTACCGTGATCTGAGATGCGGGATTGTAATAACCTGTCGCCAGATAGCGACCTTGATGATTCAATACATTGACCAGATCTCCCGGCTCCGGGTTTCCGTCAACCGAGGCAATTTCGTTGTTAAAAATCCATGGATGTGCATGTTCAAGCCGCTTTTTGCGACTGCGTTCGAGTGTAACTGATGGCAAGGTAGATCCACTTCTTTCATAGTTAGTTGAAAAGATAGGTTTGGTGCAAAGGAGACGCTACGGCGACGAATTGTTCCTCTGATCGCTGTTATCCCCAGATTTTTCGATTCCCTTTCTTTAAAAGGGGAAATCCGGGGATAAAGGCGAGCTCTTCGCTTCTTCGGTAACAATTTCGTCTTCTTCGCTACGTTTGCACGAATCACCGTATCTTTCGAATTGGGGTGCAGCAATTGAAATACTTGAATTGTGGGAGGCTGGCTTCCCTCTGATTTCCTTTAGGCTTGTCATGGTTGTCTCTATTTACTCATAGGATGAGGTAAGGAACCGGACGGAAGGAATGATGTTTCTATGTTTAGAGATGTGATATTGCCCCTACTCTATGGGCTTATTATCTTTTTTGGTGGCATGAAGCTGATGGAGACGGCCTTGCAGCGTATGGCAGGTCCCATGTTGGCAGGTTGGCTCAATCGCGCCACCTCTGCTCCATGGAAAGGCATGGCCTTCAGTGCAGGTGCAACGGCCTTGTTACAGAGCAGTACGGCGGTCACCGTACTCACCATTGGACTGGCGAATGCCAGATTAATCACCTATGGACGCACACTCGGCATCATCCTCGGCACCAACATCGGGACATGTCTGACGACGGAGCTGGTGGGACTGCAGATCGGACGTGCTTCCCTGCCGTTGCTTGTCCTGTCGCTGACGGGCTGGGCCATGTTTGTTGTACTTGGTGAACGCAATCTGGCCGCGCCTGAGCGCACACGCCGGACTTTGTTTAACATCCAGTACAGCTTCCTGGCAGCTGCGGGATTTGCACTTGTCATGACAGGCATACAGGTGATGCAATCCATTGCCTTACCCTTGCGGAGCATGGGTGTATTTCAATGGTTTCTCGACCGCTCTGCTGACAGCTTGTGGTGGGGCTTCCTGGCAGGTGCCTGCCTGACAGCGCTCATTCACAGCAGCGCAGCTGTCATTAGCATGGCGATTACGCTCGCAGCCACAGGGGTATTGCCTGTGGAGATCGGCATCGCCATTGTGATCGGGTCCAACGTGGGGACCTGCATCACCGCTGTGATCGCTGCCGCGGGCGGCGCATCCGCGGGCAAATTTGTCGCAGCCTCCCATGTTGTATTAAACATTGCGGGAGCGCTGCTCTTTATGCCGCTGATCGGCCAGCTGCATGCAGCTTCGGCCTGGCTGTCAGCGGACAACGGGGCACAGATTGCGCATGCCCAGACCCTTTTTAACATCACCAGTTCACTGCTTGCTTTGCCATTCTGTTACTTGCCCATCTGGCACAAAAAACCACCGGTCCACGCCCCCGCGGCGAAGTCACCTGTGGCTTGATGATCTGCCTATCCAGACCTACAGAACACCCGGCTAACTGAACCAAGACTAGAACTATAGTGAGTTATACATTAATGCCCAATTTGTTCAGTGCTACACGCAAGATGTCATCGTTATTATCATATCCGCTCTGCTGCTGTCTGGACCATGCTTCTTCCGGAGCATACCAATCCACACCTTTGATTTCTTCAATCTGAGGCTGTAGATCACCACTCTCGGCTTCTACGAGATAATAATGAACTTCCTTGTCCACCGGGCCAAAGTCTGCATGTTGGTACGTATATGCAATGATATCAACTGGCTCTACAATACGACCCACCATACCTGTCTCTTCCAAAATCTCGCGCAGTGCCGTCTGTTCGATTGTTTCTCCATCTTCCATTTTGCCCTTGGCGAGAGTTGTTTTACCATAACGATCTACGATAAGCTGAATTTGAAGACGTCCGTCTTCCCCTTTTCTATACACAACTCCGCCTGCTGAAATTTCTTTTTTGTTCATCGTACTCTCCCCCATCGACTTCAATATCTTATTTTTTGCAAAAGAAGGACCTCATCTCCCCGGGTAAGCTCCCCAAGGAAATGAAATCCTTGTTTCTGACGCCTCGATCACATCGCGGCGGACTTCAGATTATCTTCCAACACCCGTACCAGCGTAGCCTGACTCTCGTTGACACCAGCTTCAACGACTTTGACTCGGCACACTTTACCGACCATATCCATGGTTCCGTCAAAGACCAGTTGAATGTAGTTGTCGCTATAACCGTGCAGCTTGCCACTTCCCTCACGACCCTTGGCTTCACCTTCGGGAATAACATCAAGTACCTGTCCAACAAACTGCTTAGCGTACTCCAGCTGCATCTGCTCAGACAACTCAATCAGTTCATGCACACGTGCATTTTTGACCTCTTCGTCCACCTGATCTTCCATTCGTGCTGCTGGCGTACCCGTACGCTTGGAATAAGGGAATACGTGCATTTCGGAGAAACCGATCTTCCGCATCAGCTCATAGCCATTCCGATACATCTCATCGGTCTCACCTGGAAATCCAACAATAATGTCTGTTGTAATCGCCACATCCGGCATCGCTTCCCGAATGCGAAGCATCTTGTTGTAAAACTCTTCTGTCGTATATTTGCGGCGCATGCGTTTCAACACCGTATCATCCCCCGCTTGCAGCGGAATATGGAAGTGACGAACGAGTTTATCCGAACGTTGGATCACGTCGAGCATGCGGTCATCGATCTGACTAGCTTCAATCGAGCTGATTCGAATACGCTCCAAACCTTCCACCTTGTCCAGATCCCACAGCAGATCGGTGAGATCATAATTCTCCATGTCATCGCCATAACCACCTGTATGAATACCCGTCAGAACAATCTCCTTGTATCCGGCGTGTACGAGTTGATGCGCCTGTTGAATAATGCTGCTTGCCTCACGGCTGCGTGAAAGCCCCCGAGACCATGGAATAATGCAGAATGTACAGAAGTTATTGCAACCATCCTGAATCTTCAGGAATGCGCGGGTACGGTCAGCAAAATCCGGTACGTCCATTTCTTCAAACACACGGGTTTTCATAATATTACGCACCGCGTTAACCGGTTGACGGGACTCCTGAATTTCATTAACATATGGCAAAATCTTGTCACGGTCCTGTGTACCGATAACCAGATCCACCCCAGGGATGTCCAGAATCTCTGCCGGAGAAGTCTGCGCATAGCAGCCTGTAACAGCCACGATCGCCTCCGGGTTGCGCCGAATGGCACGACGAATAATTTGACGGCTCTTTTTGTCGCCGGTATTGGTTACTGTACAAGTATTAATAAAGTATACGTCCGCTGTCTGTTCATCAAAGTCCACTTGATCGTAACCTTCGTTTTTGAACAATTGCCAAATCGCCTCTGTATCATAGAAATTAACTTTGCAGCCTAAGGTGTAAAACGCCACGGATGGCATAATTACATTCCTCCCATTTCTCCGGATTCATATAGCACGCAAGTTAGTGCTGCCATTCCAGCTGTCTCAGCACGCAAAATGCGTTTGCCCAGTCCAACAGATACAGCACCTGCCTGATCAGCCTCTGCCGTCTCCTTCTCAGAAAATCCACCTTCCGGTCCAACAACGATCAGTACTTCTGCACTTGCATCAGGCGCAAGCTGCTCAACAAACGGTTTCAATGCATCTCTCAGCTGTTTACCGTTTTCTTTCTCATAACAATAACATACCAGACTATAGCCCTCAAAAGAAGATAACAGCCCTTTCCAGGAAAGCGGCTGCTCGACGGATGGAATGCGATTCCGATGACTCTGTTCGGCAGCTTCCTTGGCAATTTTTCGCCACCGCTCCAACCGTTTGCCTTCTTTCTTGGCATCATATTGCACAATCGTACGTTCTGATAGGAAAGGTACAAAGGATACCGCTCCGATCTCAGTACATCTCTGGATAACTGTTTCCATCTTGTCGCCCTTGGGCAGACTCTGTGCCACAGTTACTCGAATCCGTGCTTCACGGTCCATCTCGAGAGGTTCCACAATATTCGCTGTCACCTGGCCAACTTCAATGGTCTCAATTTCGACGAGTGCTTCTCTGGAGTTTCCGTCACTGACAATCAGTTTATCTCCAGGTTTACCACGCATGACCCTACCAATATGGCGTGCATCATCACCTGTGATGATCACATCGTGTTCATTAAACTGTTCTGCAGATACAAAATATCGCTGCATTAGTCAATCCACCCATTCTGTCCTGTTATGACTGGAATTCACCCCGCCTTAAGACAGGCATGAATCCAATCGCCACAGATGATCATACAACTTTTACGTGTTTCTGACCAGTATTCCGGTCCAATACAAGATGCGCTTTTAGCGATATAATTCAATAATCACCTTTGCCAGATCCACATACATTGTTTGCGCAAACTCATACAAAGGTTGAATCGTCACATTTTGCAACGGAGGAATAACAAGAATTAATAAGAAAATAAAAATGGACCATTGCTCCACCCCTTGCAGCTTGCGGCTGAGTGAAGGTGGCAGTACATCTTCTAGAATCCGATAACCATCCAGAGGTGGCAACGGAATCAAGTTAAACAGGAACAAGAAAAAGTTGGTTAAGTTAAAAATAGCGAAGAACGTCGTGATTGCTGTCAGTAACCGCTCATTATCTATACCGCCGAGTGCTCCCGAACCAACCAATGACGCATAGATGATTGTACCGATGATCGCCAGCAACAGATTACTCAGAGGCCCTGCTGCGGATACGATGATGCCCATCAACCTTGGCTTGTCGAAGTTAGCCCGGTTAACCGGAACCGGACGAGCCCAACCGAAGCCGGCAATAATGAGCAACAGCACACCAAACAAGTCAAAATGTACAACCGGATTCAGTGTGACCCGACCCAATAGCTTGGCTGTCGGATCACCAAATTTGTTGGCAAAATACGCATGCGAGAATTCATGCACCGTAAATGCGATCAGGATCGTCAGCAGGAAAAACGGAAGCTGATCAATCGGATAACGAAAGAACGAATTCCAAAAGTCCATACGTTACCCCTTTCTGGCTACATACGCCAGCCAATCCTCATCACGGTGGATCGCACTCACTTCAAACCCGGAGGCTACCAACGCATCATGCACCACTTGTTCTTTGTTCTTCCAGATGCCCGACACAATATAGGTGCCACCCGACTCAAGCGCATTGTACACATCGTCCACGAACAACAAAATGATCTCAGCCAGAATGTTCGCCACAACAACCTTAACTGGCAGTTGCACGCCAAGCGCAGGGTCTTGACTCCCAAGGACGGACAACAGATCACTTTCTTTAACCGTAATTTGTTGCTCCAACCCGTTCAGTTCCACATTCTCCCTGGCGCTGATTACCGCAACCGGATCAAGATCGAGCGCCAGCACATGTTTTGCCCCGAGTTTAATCGCGCCTATAGCCAAGATGCCAGAACCTGTACCTACGTCAATGACTTCCTCACCGCCCTGAATAACCGTTTCCAGTGTGCGCAAGCAGAGAGAGGTTGTTGGGTGTGTTCCTGTACCAAAAGCCATGCCGGGATCAAGCTCAATGATTTTCTCATCCGGACTTTCTGGCGTATACTCTTCCCACGTTGGTTTAATCGTCAGACGTTCCGATACACGTACCGGCTTGAAATATTGCTTCCAGGCTGTTGCCCAGTCATTTTCATCCACTGTACGCGTCTCATAGCGAACCTCACCTGTATCAATTCCGAATTCAGAGAGTTCCTCAATTCTAGGATTAACTTCTGACTGTAGTGCAACCATATCCGTACCTTCGGAGAAGTACCCTTTGATGACTGCAAAGCCTTCAGGAATATCATTCAAAGGAACATCGTATAACTCACCATATGTGGTGTCCCGTTTTTTATTTAAAGTACCGGACTCTTCAATCGAAACCCCTCCAGCACCCGCTTCATGTAAAAAATTCGAAATCATCTCCACAGCTTCTTCTGTGGTATGTATTGTTAGTTCATGCCATAACATACTTGGTTTTTCCTCCTCATTTTTCAAACATCCCAACTATTGTACTACACAAGCGAGCCGGAGTACAAAGCCGCACCAGTAAAAGAAAAACAAAACAGGATATCCGCAGTCTGACTGCTCGAATATCCTGTCGTCTAATATACATATCTGATTCATTTACTTCAGCATATTGCAACATTCAAATCTGATTTAGCAAAAGCGTCCACCATTCTGCGTGATCATCTCTGCGGCTTGCGGGAGCGAATCGTTCGAAACGGACACGGTTAGCAAAATTTCTTGTTTAAACCTGTTTGCCGAATCCTCTTCAGGCGTATCATACACCTGACCATTGGACAACATTTCCGTGTCATCACTAATCAGAGCAAGTACATTCAGTTCACCACTGAATCCGCCGACAATGGCTGTAGGAGAATTATCAGAGCCCGTAACATCGTGTGAGTCCAATGCAGACGTTTCATTGCCAAGGCTCTCGATACTCAATTGGTTCGGGTGCAACAATGTCAGGGCTCTGCGTGCAGACTCGGCCTCCGTCCAGCTTGTAAAAACAGCTTCGAGGGTCACTGCCGAGCGATCTTCAGTCATGAAGCTCCCGTCCCTGACGTCGATCAGCCGCTTCACTGCGGCGTAGTGCTTCTATATCTTCATGATCCGCAGCTTCAGCGCTGAATTCCACGTCTTCATTTTTCGCGGATTGCATCCGTTTCATTTTTTCCGTTTTTGTTAGAATCTTGCCCGGACGTTCATGTTCTGCCATTGTAATGCTCCTCCTTCAAATTAAAATGAACTAAGAAGTGATACACTGTAACACTCCGATTGTAGTACCATACCTCCGATCGCTATTATCCCCAGATTTCTTCAACTCCCTTCTTAAAGGGAGAAATCCGGAGATAAAGGCGAACGCTTCGCTTCTTCAGATTGGTTCTACACTCTCCATTAAAGTGTAATTCACTGTTCATCTTTAAACATTTCTTGAAACTAGATCATTCCACCGGCTTGTTCGATTATAGACATCGCGCGGTGATGTACCGATTCATCAACGATCACAGTAAGTAATACATCCCTTCCTGTAGGTCCACCTTGTCCACCATCACTCATGCCGCTCGCAGAAGGGTCTGCTGCAGCCATGATTCCAGCACTGGCATTTGTTTGCATCGAATCGGGCACCCATGATGAAAAACTGCCGGAAACGCCCGGCTTGTAGGAAGCCCCGCTTGGTCCTACACCCGCATATCGGCTGAATCGATTAATGGACAGGTCCTCCACTCGCAATGCCTCCAGTTTTTTGGCCGCCCCTTGGGCCTGCTCCGGGCTGTGAAAGTACGCCAAAATATTTTTCTCGGTCATCCGCTTCACCTGCTTCCCTAATTTCTCGCATATCAGCTATGCATATCATTCTCGCCATGCTATCTTTCCGCAAGTTCGCGCAGAATATACCGAAATGCTCCCACAAATTGCTGTTGTTCTTCGTAGCATATATCCATGGATTTTGCCAAAACCGCTGAACAACTAAAAAAGGCGTACAAAAAAAAAGGACACCCTGCGGTAAAAAACCGCTGTGGTGTCCTTGGGGACTTGCTATATTTTATTCTCAGTCGCCGCGAAATGCACGTTTCACTCGATCAAAGAAAGATTGTTCATGCTCATGTGTTTGCTCTCCATCCAGCGCAGCAATTTGGCGAAGCAGATCTTTCTGCTCGTCATTCAGCTTACTAGGTGTAACCACAACCACTTTCACATGCTGATCCCCTTGCCCCATACCGCGCAAGCGTGGTACGCCCTTGCCTTTGAGACGGAAATACGTACCCGTTTGTGTACCCGCTGGTACTTTCAGTTTCACTTTCTCGGTCAACGTCGGGATCTCAACTTCATCTCCCAGAGCTGCCTGAGCAAAGGTAAGTGGGATTTCGCAATAAATATCGTCGCCTTCACGCTCGAAGAAATCATGTGATTTCACGCGAATGACAATATACAGATCTCCTGCTGGTCCGCCACGCAGGCCTCCCTCGCCCTCACCTGTCATGCGCAGTTGTGCGCCGTCATCCACACCCGCTGGAATGCGAACATGAATTTTGCGTTGCTTGCGGACTTTCCCGCTGCCACTGCACGTTGTACATTTTTCTTTGATAATTTGGCCCGAACCGCTACAGTTTGAACATGCACGACGATTCACCATACGACCAAACGGTGTATTTTGCACAACTTCCTGCTGACCGCTACCATGGCAGACCGAGCAGGTTTCCGGTTTCGTTCCAGGTTTGGCACCTGAACCATGACAGGTATCACAGCCTTCAGTACGCGGAATTGTAATATCGGTTTCTTTACCGAATACCGCTTCCTTGAACTCAATCGTCATGGTGTACTGCAGATCATTCCCCCGTTGCGGAGCATTTGGATCACGTCGTCCACCGCCACCGCCGCCAAAGAACATGTCGAAGATGTCGCCAAATCCGCCGCCGCCAAAATCACCGCCACCACCGAATCCACCCTGATTCGGATCGACATGACCATATTGATCATATTGTGCACGCTTCTGACTATCACTCACTACGTCATAAGCTTCTTTGACTTCTTTAAATTTAGCTTCCGCATCAGCAGCCTTGTTTACGTCAGGGTGATACTGACGGGCAAGCTTACGGTAAGCCTTTTTAATCTCATCGTCGTTAGCTGTTTTACTAACGCCAAGCACCTCATAATAATCACGCTTTTCAGCCACTCTTCCACCCCCATATCATTCACCATATCGCACATCGTGACAAAAGGAAAGCCAAAGCGCGGGAGCCCCGGCTATGACTTTCCCTCTAATTCGAACGTCACCGATGTTTAATTCGCGTAGAACTACGAATTAGTTTTGTTTTTTATCTTCATCCACAACTTCGTAATCAGCGTCTACGACGTTATCACGTTTAGCGGAACCTTGTTGCTCTTCAGCACCTTGCGCTTCTTGCTCTTGCGCCTGAGCTTGCTCATACAGTTTCACGGACAGTTGTTGAACGATCTCTGTCAGTTCTTCTGTAGCCGCTTTGATATCTTCCAAGTTGTCGGAAGCCAGAACACCTTGCAGTTTTTCTTTGGCAGCATTCGCTTTTTCAACTTCGCCAGCATCTGCTTTTTCGCCAAGATCTTTGATCGTTTTGTCAACAGAGTAGATCAGTTGATCTGCACTGTTTTTCGCTTCAACGAGTTCTCTGCGTTTTTTATCTTCTTCCGCGTGCAACTCAGCATCTTTCATCATTTGCTCAACTTCTTCATCGCTCAAACCGCTGGAAGAAGTGATTGTGATTTTTTGAGTTTTGTTCGTACCTTTATCTGTTGCAGATACGTTAACGATACCGTTGGCATCAATATCGAAGCTAACTTCGATCTGTGGAACGCCACGTGGAGCTGGTGGAATATCACCCAACATGAAACGTCCAAGCGATTTGTTACCCGCTGCCATCTCACGCTCACCTTGCAGAACATGAATCTCAACACTTGGTTGATTGTCTGCATAAGTGGAGAATACTTGAGATTTGCTTGTAGGGATCGTTGTGTTACGCTCGATCATTTTAGTGAACACGCCGCCTGCTGTTTCGATACCCAGGGACAATGGAGTTACGTCGAGCAATACAACGTCTTTCACGTCACCTGTCAGTACGCCCGCTTGTACAGCGGCACCCAAGGCTACAACCTCATCCGGGTTAACGCCTTTGTGAGGCTCTTTACCAGTGAGTTTTTTGATCGCTTCTTGTACTGCAGGAATACGTGTGGAACCACCAACCAATACGATCTTGTCGATATCGTTAGCTGTCATACCCGCATCGCTCAATGCACGACGAGTTGGTTCAAGCGTACGCTCAACCAGACCTGCAGAGATTTCTTCGAATTTCGCACGGCTCAGGTTCAACTCCAAATGCTGAGGAACGCCATCAGCTACCGTGATGAACGGCAAGGAGATCGTTGTAGTCAATACGCCCGAAAGTTCTTTTTTCGCTTTTTCCGCTGCATCTTTCAAACGTTGAACCGCCGCTTTATCTTTACTCAAGTCAATGCCTTGATCTTTTTTGAATTCACTTACGAGATAATCAATGATCACTTGGTCAAAGTCATCGCCACCCAGTTGGTTGTCCCCGCTAGTTGCTTTAACTTCGAAGAAGCCGTCACCCAGTTCAAGAATGGATACGTCGAACGTACCACCACCCAGGTCATATACGAGAATCGTTTGGTCTTCGGATTTCTCCATACCGTATGCCAAAGCTGCTGCTGTAGGCTCGTTGACGATACGCAGAACTTCCAAACCTGCAATTTTACCCGCATCTTTAGTCGCTTGACGCTGACTGTCGTTGAAGTAAGCTGGTACAGTGATAACGGCTTGAGTTACCGTTTGACCCAGATAAGCTTCAGCATCAGATTTCAATTTTTGCAGGATGATTGCAGAGATCTCTTGTGCAGAGTAGTCTTTGCCATCGATTGTTTCCTTGTGGGAAGTACCCATGTGACGTTTGATCGACATGATCGTACGATCCGGATTGGTAATCGCTTGACGTTTTGCTGTTTCACCGACAACGCGCTCCCCATCTTTTTTGAAACCAACTACGGATGGAGTTGTGCGTGCGCCCTCCGGATTTGGAATTACGACAGCCTCGCCGCCTTCCATTACTGCTACGCATGAGTTTGTTGTTCCTAAGTCAATACCAATTACTTTGCTCATCCGAAAATTTCCTCCTCAACAATTTAAAATGAATGGGTCTGATCTGACCCTTATTTAGATGTTCATGTTGCTAATCGTGCTCTATGTGTACAAACCTTTATATTAAACTTCGCCCACATTGTTCAACCAAGGAGCCGACTCATACCTTCCCATGAGGAAATTATGAGCTGACTTTAACCATAGCTGGACGAAGCACTTTATCTTTCAGCATGTAGCCTTTTTGGACTTCCTCAACAACGATACCTTCTTCATACTCGTCGCTCTCCACTTGCATAATCGCTTGGTGGAATTCAGGATTGAACGGTTGTCCTACCGATTCCATAGCCGTCAGACCTTCGTTATTCATCACCGTTTCCAATTGACGGAAGATCATTTGCATGCCCTTGGAGAAAGATTCGACCTCTGCTCCTTCCGGTACAGTAGCCATGGCGCGCTCGAAGTTATCAATAACCGGTACCAGTTCGGTGACCAGCTTCATCGAAGCATATTTAGCCAATTCTTCTTTTTCCTTCTGCGTACGACGACGGAAGTTATCAAAATCAGCCTGTGCACGGACATAACGCTGCTGTTGCTCTTCAGCTTCAGCCTTCAGACGCGCAAGCTCATCCTGCTCCTGATCAGCGATCTCCTCAGCTTGTGCTTCTGCAGCGCCAGCTTCATTAATAGGCTCCTGCTCAGCTGCTGTTACCTCTTGTTCTTCTGTAAATGATTGCTCCTCTTTCAAGATGTTCACCTCCTTATACGAATGAAATGGTTCATTCCCGAATCTTATTTGAACCGATGCGTCAGCATCGCCGTCAAGTCACGGGATAGTGTATTTAGAATATGAATGACACGTGCATAATCCATTCGCGTGGGTCCCAGAATACCAATCGAACCCAAAGCCTCACCGTCCAATGAATAGGAGGCTGTAATCAGGCTGCAGTTGGCAAAGGCTTCATGATCATTCTCAGTGCCGATTCGCACTTGAATACCAGATCCACCCGGCACGGGCATCATCAATTTCATGAGTGTTGGTGTCTCTTCCAGCAGGTCAAGAATATCTTTTACCTTTTCGATATCTTTAAATTCAGGTTGAGTCAACATATTGGTGGCACCACTGAGGAACAGACGATTATCATGTTCATTGTCAAAGGCACTGTTCAGCACCTGCATAACTTCCTCGTAACGTGTAATATGCCGCTCCATCTCTTGCCCAAGTTCGGTATAAAGACGGGATTTTAATTTGTAGATGGGTACGCCCACAAGCTTGGTATTTAACAAACGAACCACATTTTCCATCTCGGCAACCGAGATTTCTGGTGGAATCTGGACGGTCTTGTTCTCCACCTGACCTGTATTGGTCACAATGATTGCCACAGCTTCACTCTCGTTCAGCGGAAGCAATTGGAAGTGACGCAGGGACGTATGGAATACTTCAGGCCCAAGCAGGATTGAAGTATAATTGGTCATATGTGACAAAATATTGGATGCATGCTGAATAACTTGTTCCATGACGTTCAGCTTTTCAGCGAAGAACGACTTCAGATCATCCAACTCCTGAGGCTCCACCTGATTCCAGGGAACCAAATGATCGACATAATATCGATAGCCTTTATGGGAAGGAATGCGTCCAGCCGATGTATGCGGCTGTTCCAGAAAGCCCATATCTTCAAGATCCGCCATTTCATTACGGATCGTCGCCGGACTGTATCCAACATCTCCCCTTTTGGAAATGCTCCGGGACCCTACGGGCTCAGCTGAACGGATATAGTCATCCACTATAGCGTTCAGAATCATTCGTTGACGCTCTGTTAACATGGTGAGTATTCCCTCCTTCTGACTGTACTGTCCCATGTCGTTAGCACTCCGGTTAGATGAGTGCTAAGCGGTAATACAAAAATACCAAACTGACGTGAACATTGTCAAGTGAGTTTGATGAGTGGGCTCATCTATTTATAGTATAGACCAATGTCGACGAGTCCTAACAAACTTTATTGAATATACTTTGAAGTCAAAAAAGACTGCATGTAGGGCAGAGGCTGACTCGGCTCGATCCATGCAGTCCATTCAATTGTTAAGCTGAAACGTTAAGCTCTTTCAATACCGCGATCTCGTCACAACAATCCTGCTTGCTGCAATGAACACAGTCCGTCCATACTTTCTCGGGGAAAATTTCTTTTTCCACCACGGCAAAGCCGTTTTTGAGGAAGAAGGATACTTCATATGTCAACGCCATCACCTTAGCAATCTGTTGTTTCTCCGCCTCTTCTACCAATCGATCCAACAATCGAGAGCCAATACCAAGCCCTTTGTGCCCTTCCGAGATACCGAGTGATCTGACTTCTACCAGATCATTCCCCAGACGACAAAGCGATCCGCAACCCACCACTTCACCATCAACTTCGGCTACAACAAAGTGCTCCAGCTGCCGGTGCAGTATTTCCCGTGATCGCGGAAGCATGATCCCACGCTCTGCATAGCCCTTAATCATTTCATACAGTGGTTCAACATCTTCCGGCACGGCTTTTCTGCATATTACCGACATCCTGCTCTCCTCCTATTACCAAGCTTTCCAGAGGAAAGCTGACTTCGTAGTTGTTAAATTAACACGCTCTGTAAAATCAATATGAATAAATATACAACAGAGCGTATAGAATTTCAAGCTACGAATTCAGCGATATGGACCCGATAAACTCCGCAAAAACGTCATTTCCGAACAGGATACCCTGCTCGCTCAGTCGGAAGCCGTCTGCCGTACGCTCAAGCAACCCTGCGTTCAACATTTTACCCAAAGGCTTCGCAAACACTTCTTCCATGGACTCTCCAAACTGTTCGCTAAACCGTGAGGCTGAAGCCCCCTCCAGCATTCTCAGTCCAACCATCAGATAATCTTCCATAGCCTCCGGGCGAGCAATCTCAAAATGATCCAGACGAGGCAATCCTGCTCGTGAAGCTTCAACATAAGGGTTTATACCTTTAATATTCATATGACGTTCGCGGCCTACATATCCATGTGCACCTGCACCCAGACCGTAGTAGTCCTCATTACGCCAGTACGTAATATTGTGACGACTCTCGAAGCCTGGCTTGGCAAAATTACTGATCTCGTATTGTCCATAGCCTGCTTCTTTCATACGTCTCATTAATAGAAGATACATCTCAAGCTCATCATCTTCATGAGGAAGAGGGAGTTGGTTCTTCTGATACAGTGTATGGAAAAGGGTATTCTCTTCCACTTTCAGGCTGTAGATGGAGTAATGCGGCAGATCCAGTTCCAGCGCTTTGTCGATACTCTCATTCAACATCCCTACAGTTTGGTTCGGCAATCCGAACATCAGGTCAATGGACAGATTAGTCAGTCCCGCTTTTCGAGCGTTCTCCAGACTCCGATATACATCATCTGTATTATGAATACGGCCAATGCCTGTCAGCAGATCATTCTGAAAAGCCTGAACGCCAAAGCTGACACGGTTTACGCCGCCTTCTTTCATTGCAGCGAGCTTCTCCGCATCGGTTGTCCCCGGGTTCGCTTCCATCGAAAATTCAATATCGTCGGCCCAATTGGGGAAATACGTCTTCACTGAACGAAGGAATACGGCCATTTCATCCGGTTTCAGAGCTGTTGGCGTACCACCACCTACAAATATGGTCTTGATCTCACCCGGTGGATTTGCCTTAACTGTATGTTCCATCTCCCGTTCCAGCGCTTCGAGATATTGCATCACGGGCTGATCTTTCAGAACGTAGGAGTTAAAGTCGCAATAAAAACACTTATTCGTGCAAAAGGGAATGTGTAGATACACCGCTTGGGGCGCACCTGTCTTCCGGCTGTGTGCTGCCAATGTCATGGCAAGTCCCCCTCTATTTGAAAAAAGGAAAGCCATCCGGCTTCCCTTTCAGCTTCGTTATTTAATATTCTGTGTTGTACCTGAGAAAAAATATCGTTTATCCTTTCATACACAAATTATTGATGTACCGAAAGGATTCACGTGACGTTTGCAAGCAAACGTCTTAATCATCAATTTTCAGTACCGCCATAAATGCCTCTTGCGGCACCTCAACGTTACCAACCTGCTTCATCCGCTTCTTACCTTCCTTCTGCTTCTCAAGCAGTTTCCGTTTCCGCGAGATGTCACCACCATAACACTTGGCAAGTACGTTTTTACGCATGGCTTTTACCGTTTCACGGGCAACGACCTTGGTACCTACAGATGCTTGAATCGGCACCTCGAACATTTGCCGTGGAATCAGCTCGCGCAGCTTCTCACAGACAATGCGTCCGCGGTTATAGGCACGGTCACGGTGAACGATGAAGGACAGGGCATCAACCTGCTCGCCATTAAGTACAATATCCATTTTCGCAAGATTGGACTGACGGTAACCGGACAGCTCATAATCCAGAGACGCATATCCTTTGGTACCGGATTTCAACTGGTCGAAGAAGTCATATACAATCTCGGACAACGGAATTTCATAGGTAATGGTAACCCGGGTCGTGTCCAGATATTCCATATTCACATATTCACCGCGTTTATTCTGACACAGTTCCATAATGGTACCTACATAATCATTCGGTACGATGATATCTGCCTTAACATATGGTTCCTCGACGTAATCAATCCGTCCCACCTCAGGATAGTTGGATGGGTTGTCGATTTTCATCACTTCACCATTCGTTAAAGTGACGTGGTAGATTACACTTGGTGCCGTTGTAATCAACGGAATGTTGAACTCCCGCTCGATCCGCTCCTGAATAACGTCCATGTGAAGCAGTCCAAGGAATCCACAACGGAATCCAAAACCGAGTGCACTGGATGTTTCCGGTTCAAAGCTCAGAGACGCATCGTTCAACTGCAATTTCTCCAATGCTTCACGCAGATCAACATAGTCGGAGGTTTCGATCGGATAGAGACCACAATACACCATTGGGTTAATTTTACGATAACCCGGCAAAGGCTCTGGTGTTGGATTTTTGGCATCCGTTACGGTATCCCCGACTTGTGTATCGCCAACATGCCGAATACCTGCAACGATAAATCCAACATCACCCACGTTCAGCTCGTCCACGATGGTCATGCGAGGTTTGAACGCACCAACTTCAATGACTTCAAATGATTTACCTGTTGCCATCATTTTGATTTTGGAACCGGATTTGATTTTGCCGTCGACAACACGTACATATACGATTACACCTTTGTACGGGTCATAGTGCGAGTCAAAAATCAGCGCTTTCAAAGGTTGGTCAGGATCACCGGTTGGTGCAGGAACACTTTGCACCACTTGCTCCAAAATTTCTTTGATTCCGATGCCTGATTTGGCCGAAGCCAAAACCGCATTACTTGTGTCCAAACCAATAACATCTTCCACTTCCTGCTTCACCCGTTCAGGATCAGCACTTGGAAGGTCAATTTTGTTGATAACTGGTAGAATTTCAAGGTTGTTATCCAGTGCCAGATACACATTGGCAAGTGTTTGGGCTTCAATTCCCTGAGCCGCATCCACAACCAACAGAGCACCTTCACATGCAGCAAGACTGCGTGATACTTCATATGTGAAGTCTACGTGTCCTGGTGTATCAATCAGATTCAATAGATACTCTTCACCGTCATCCGCTTTGTAAGTCAAAGCTACTGCTTGTAGCTTGATCGTTATTCCACGTTCGCGTTCAAGGTCCATCTTATCCAGAACCTGTTCTTGCATTTCACGTGAAGTGAGCGCACCTGTGTGCTCCAAGATCCGGTCCGCAAGTGTTGATTTGCCGTGATCTATATGTGCAATGATAGAAAAGTTACGAATTTTACGTTGTCTTGCCCGAATGTCAGTCATTCCTTACCCCCAGAAACAGCCTAGTGTCAATCACTTCATTATAACAGTTGAAGCACAGTGCATCAATCCCGTGATGTCTCAACTTTACAATAAAGTGTGATCATACACTCCTAGAGGTTATATTGTACCTTTAATCCATGGTATTTTATTCAGCAACGCCGCTAAAAAGAGAGACCACCCACTTGATTCCACTATGTGAGAGATTTTGCAATAGTCCTGCCGTTTTGTCTGCCAACACATCGACCGGTGCCTTACTCTGATCAGCCCCAAGCACTTGGCTTGGTGACTGAACAGGTACAAATGGGGGTTCTTTGATTTCCTTTTGCACAGGTGCAGCTGGAACAGATTCGGTAACCGAGGAAGTTGGCTCAGTTGTTTCCACGGTTGACGTGCCTCCTGATGGATTGCCAGTCTGAAAGTTGCCGCCAGCCAGCTGCATTCCAAACAGAACACCCAACAACATTAATACAGCCATGGATAATAGTCTTTTACCGAATCTGGACATATGCTTAGCCTCCTGTCACTCTCTACTATTTTCATCTTCTTACATATATAATCCCTACCCACCCTGCGACGAGGTTTCCGCACTTGCTTTGTCCACCTTCTGATCTTCCCAATACACTTGGGCAATCATATCTGCGAGGATCTTTGATGTCCGTTGTAACTCAGCTCCTGTATTGTCAATGCCGCCTATCTCGATCAAAATACTGTTGGGTGAAAGTGTTTGGTTATACTCTCCATTGTTGGCGCCTCCGCCATCCTTACCCCACACACCACGGGATACTCCCGGGTACTTGGCTTCCAGCTTCTTATGGATTTTCGCTGCAAAGGCTTCATTCTGCCGCCAATTTGGATTTTCATGTCCAATAATGAAATACACTTTGGCGTAGCCCAAGTCATTAATTGTCGTTGTTGTTTTGCCATGACGCTGTGAATCGCGGTGAATGTCTATGAGATACGTCAGATCATCATTTTGAGCAAGTGCCGCTTTTACCGTTTGACGAGAATATTTATAGGAATAGTTCCAGTTATAATCCTTTACTTTAGTCGGGTAATCATCCTTGGCGTGCTCTACGCCGATTCCCAGCTTCTCCAGACTGTCTGAGAGATAGGTGCCCACTTGAAACACATTGCCGGTTGATTTGCCTGATGATGGATTATCACTTTTGGTACCTAGCAATGGATTGTATCCTTCCCGTGGATGGGAATGATAGATAAGAATTGATTTTTTGCCTGTTGTCGGGGAGCCTGAATTATCTTTCTCTCCATTCTTCGCTGGGGGATCTGCCTTGCCTTCTCCATCCCCAGGCTCGCTCGAATCAGGCGGATCCGTATTGTCCTGACCTGGTGAAACATGCAGTTCACTACCGGGTTTCCCTCCACCTGCGGAAGCTGTATCCGTAAGACCAGGACCGGGCTGATAATCTTCTGGAGCCTCTGCCTTTTCGTTACCAGATCCAGGACGGAGCAGAACAGGTTGGTTGGAACCCATACCCGGCATTTCTCTAGCAATCAGGCTCTTGGGATCTTGAGGATTTACATTCGTTAGTAATTGGAAAACAAATGAAGTGAGATTCTCACCGGATATGGCAGAGGTCTGTTCTTTCTGGGTGAGATGGGGCATCTCCATACCGAGCATATCAACGAAAAAGCGGCTTGATACAGCACTGGCAAATCCTTTCATTGAAGAAACGGGTGAATTATTCAAGCGTTTCTCTGCCATACCCCCAAGACCAAGTACAACAAAAAACAAGGCAGATATGATCATAAGCAACAACAACGTACGGCCCATGGCCAGCACGTGCAGACATCGTTTTTTCCACTTTCCAATATTCCAGGCCAATATCTTGTTCATTCTGCTGTCTCCTTCCCTGCTGGACAACTCTTATACTTCAACTCTATGAGCCCGCCCAATCTGATAGAACAGGAAAATGAAAGATTCCAGAAACAAAAAAAAGAAAGTCCGATAGATTCGGACCTTCTTCTCAGTTTTAAGTTTTAATGTGTATAAGCAGCTACGTTATCCGGATTCACTGCATCATGGAGTGCGGCATTAAGTCCCGTGGCGATGACGTTGGCAATGCCCTCAATAAACTCATCTATTTCCTTCGGAGTAACAATGAGGTCATGACCCAGCGGCTCCAGTACCTCTTTGACCAGACTTAAGCGATCTTGCTCACCAATGTCGTCCAGCATGCCCATGATCTGTTTTGTCTGATCCGTTTCCTGGCGGAAGTGTGAGCGCATCATCTCAATCACATTGTTCACAATGGTGGACGCATAACATACGGTAGGCACTCCGATGGCGATGCATGGCACGCCTAATATCTCACGAGTCAGGCCACGCCGTTTGTTTCCAATACCGGAACCAGGATGGATACCAATATCGGCTACCTGAATGGTAGTATTTACACGTTCCAGAGAACGGGAGGCCAGGGCATCAATTGCAATAATAGCATCTGGCTTGGTCCGGTCTACAATCCCCTGTACGATGTCACTGGATTCAATGCCTGTTGTCCCTAACACACCAGGAGCAATTGCGCTGACCTCCCGATATCCTGGCGCAACCTGATCGGGCACCAATTCGAAATACTGACGGGTTACCATCAGATTTTCCACAACAAGTGGACCGAGTGAATCCGGGGTGACATTCAAGTTGCCCAGACCAACAATCAAGACCTTGGATGTTTTGTTGATTCCGGCCTTGATCATAAAATCTTCCATCTCGCGTGTGAACTCGGCAGCAACACGTTCCTGTAAATCCGTATCCCCATTCCGTAGTGAGGGGACTTCCAACGTGACATAATGACCTTTCACCCGACCAATGGCTGTGGCTGCTTCATCATTAAGTACATCAATACGTGTAATCGTAATACCCTCTTTTTTTTCCACATCTTCCCGCAATCCGGGAATCGTCTGTTTCTGTCCACCTTGCGCCATTTCCTTGGAGTCGATGGCCAAATCGGTACGAACTGTATAGTTTTGCAAATCCAGTGTCATTCTGTCCCTGCCTCCCTTACCGCATTTGAGCATATTGTGTGGGAAAAAGAGTTTCTTTATACAGCATGTCGAACATCGTAGGAATATCTGTTGCATTTTACATGCTAGCGTGATAGAATATTTTAAGTTGTGAAACGTTTGTATTCATGCAAATGCCTTACAGGAGGTGAATGTAATGCCAAACATCAAATCCGCTGTTAAACGCGTAAAAACGAGCGACAAGCGCCGCGCACTCAACGCTTCCCAGAAGTCTGCACTCCGTACAGCTGTTAAAGCTGCTGATGCTGCTCTGGTAAGTAACGAAGTTGATACTGCAAAAGCTGCGATTCAAGCTGCTTCCAAAAAGCTGGACAAGGCTGTAACTAAAGGTCTGGTTCATAAAAATGCTGCAGCACGCAAAAAGTCTCGCTTGGCGAAAAAACTGAACGCTCTTTCCGCACAAGCGTAAGAAGCGTTACTTATACGATCCAATGGAAAAATCCTGAACAGCATAGGCTTTCAGGATTTTTTAGTATCTGATTCGATAAGTATAAGACACAGACAAAGCGACCTTTATTCCGATGATCTAACCATCATGGAGCAAAGGTCGCTTTGTTTGTTATTTACACTAGTAATCTATTACGGTACCTATTTTTTACGCACCAAGTCTTAATAAGAACAGCTCCAGACCAAGTACTTTATCCACCGCTCCTGTTTTCATCTGGTAATCCAGTTCGCTGAGGTGACTCAAGATCATTCTCAGACGATCCGCCTGAAATTTGCGAGCTTGTTCTCCCGCAATCTTAACGGCATATGGATGCAGGCCAAGCTGACTGGCGATCTGCTGTTGGGAGTAGCTTTGTTGGCCCAACTCTTTAACTTGAATCATAATCCGAAACTGCCGAGCGATCAAAGCCGCAATTTTAATCGGTTCTTCCCGCTGCTTCAGCAACTCATAGAACAGAGCCAATGCCTTCTCCAGTCGCAAATTAGCCAGTTCTTCCACCAGTGAAAATACATTCTGCTCTGTACTGCGGGCAACCAGCGATTCAATATCAGCACGCTTAATAGTCCCACCATTACCCGCAAACAAACATAACTTGTCTACTTCAGCAGACAGGGTCTGAAGACCTGTTCCTGCATAGTTGATTAATGTTTCCGCCGCTCCTGTCTCCAAGGAAACATCCCGCTGCTTCGCCAGTTTCACAATCCAATTCAACAGCTCATCTCCACTTAGTGGAGCAAAAGCAAGAACGACTGCCTGTTTCTTGACAGCCTTCACCAGTTTCTTGCGCTCATCCAGCTTATCCCCTTGGGCCAGGAAAACAATCGTACTGTAATCTGCCGGATTTTCCATATATGTAAGCAGACGATCAACCTGATGTTCAATCTTGGATTCTTTACCTGCAGTGAACAGGCTCGCGTCCCTTACAATAATTAATTTGCGTGGAACGAGAAAAGGTACGGTCTCTGCTTCTTCAATAACGACCTCCACAGCCGTCTCAGACAAATCATATGGAATAATCGCAAAATCACGGTGTTCTTCTTCAATAACCTGTTCTTTTAACATATCCGTAAATTGCTGTATCTGGTACTTCTCCGTTCCGTACAGCACATAGATCGGTGCCGTTTCTCCATTACGTATTGCCTTTGTTGCACTTTTTACATCCATTCACGGCGCCTCCTTATCCCTCTTATCCTACCAGAAAAAGCGCAAGACAACAAAGGGACCTTACATCCAGTTGCGGATGAAGGTCCCCTGTCCTACATCTATATAAACGCAGACACCAGCCATTCTAGAAAAAGCCAGCGTGCGGTCATACGACGTCAGTTGTTTGAACTGAGATAGGACGTTTTGTTACTTCCATTATATGCTTGTCATACTGAAAATGTTCTTTCGTTTGAGGAGTGAACTTCCCAATCTTAATTATTTCGCAGAAGCTCCACCTGAAACGGCAGGTACATTAAACGAATTCTTCGCCGTTGTTCCGTCCTTGTCCGTTTCGTAATTAAATAGTGTACCATCCTTAGACCAACTCGCTGACTTCAGTGTGCCCTCTATACTGCGTTGTTCAACCAAATTTAGAACATCCGGTTCGCCCACAGGTTTCGAGTATATGCTGATTTGATCACCAATAAGCATAACTACATAAGAGCCGTCAGGTGATTTCCATTCTTTTGGTGCTGCCGTTGTACTCATCTCCTGATCCGGTCCTGCTGCGAATCCTTGGCTTCCTCCAGAGGCGTCTGTACCTGCACCGGAATCAGTAGCCGAATTGCCTTCTGCTGGAGCATCTTCATTTCCATTTGGTGCAATCATCTGAGAAGTGAAGGAATCTCCATTATCTGTTTCGGTTACTCCATTGTCTTCCGCATCTGCAGGAGTTCTAGGCGCACTTCCTGAATCTGGATTTTTCTGCTCGGAATCTTGATTCTGAACTTGATTCCTTTGATTATCGGTCGTAGGTGTTTTGGACGAATTGTCTTGTGTTCCTTTATTTGAAGAAGGCGTTGATTCAGTAGCCGGTTGTTGAGGTGCCGGATCTGACTTAACCTCAGGCTCCTGTACCTTTTCTCCACCGTTATCTTCAGGAGTTGTTTCTACCCCCTGGTTATCCGGTTCAGCTGGTGAAGTATTCGAATTATCCACAAATACATCGTTGCTGCTTGGTGTGGAAGAAGCTGCTGGATCATTATTCTCAATATTCTTGCTCAATGGATTCTCATCCACATTGCCACTCTCTTGAGAAGCTCCAGAGCTCAGCATCATGGAATCGGCATTCTCAATCTGTTCAGGCTGATATCCCCAGATGGCAAATCCCAATACAACTGCCGCAGCCGCTGCACCCATGGACATACGTCCTGCCATCGAGTTGAGCCATTTTTGCTTCGTTTTCCGCTCACTTGAACGTTGTAAATTCTCAAATGTAGCGGGGACAGGATTCATTTCCTGTATGGTGCTGCTTTGTTCCTTCCGCGCTTCGTCAATGGCATCAAGTTGTGGCATAATCGCATCAACCAGACTGAATCTCGGGCTTACTTGCGGTAATTCTTCCAGTTCTCTGGAAAGAGCTCTGAGTAAACTAAAATTCTCGGCACACTCCGGACACTTCGCCACATGCTGTAGCATCTGCGCGGTTTCCGCCTCGCCCAGATCATGATCCAGATAGCGGTGCATCCATTCCACCACCTCTTCGCATTTCATCCTGTCACACCACCTTTCTGATATTCCTGTAGTAGATTCTGTAATTGCTGCCTGGCTCTAAATAAATAAGATTTCACCGTATTCAATGGAAGATCGAGACAATCCGCAATTTCATTGTAGGATAAGTCCTGCAAATATCTTAGAACAATAACGGTCCGATGATGCTCGGGAAGCTTGTTGATCGCATCCTGAATGTCTTGGGCCACATATGTAGACATGACCTCGTACTCCACATCCTGATTATCCTGAAAAACCATGTCATGTTCGTCAATGGAGACGGATGGTTTGGTTCTTCTGAATTTATCAATACAGATGTTCGTGACGATGCGTTGTACCCAGGTTTTAAATTGGGCTTTTTCTTCGTATGAGTTGATTTTGGTGTAAATTCGGATCAATGCTTCCTGAGCAGCATCCAAAGCGTCCTGTTCATTATTTAGAATGTAATATGCGGTCCGATAGACATGTTGTTCAATCTCCCGCAATAGGGTAATTAGAGCGTCGCGATCGCCCGATTGAGCGGCTCTGATGAGTTCCGGCTCTACCACAAAGGATCCCCCTCTCCCTGCAACCTTACAGACGTGATCATCAATAAAATTGTTGCAAAGTTAAGTATTTTTTAATTTGCCATAACAAAATAACGGCGTATGTATTTGGGCCGCTGAAATCTTCTCTTAGAATAACAGAAATTGCATAACGAGTCACCAAACGTATCCAAAAGGGATTCCATTACTTACACGACTCAATTCAAATGCAATGGCATACATTATAGCGAAGCACTTTTTGGTTCTGAAAATAAAAAAAAGTCGAAATTTGTCCAAATTTAAGCTGATTTTAATGCAATTTTCATGAAAATGGTGTATTGTAAATTTACATTCATAAAACACGAGGTGATGAGCATGCCAGCTCTAGCGAAAATTCAAGCTTTAAAAGAACAAATGCCCAAAGAATACCAAAGTATTTCCCACTTTGTGGAACATGCACTGGAGTCCATTGATACTCTGGTTGAGGAACATCGGAAGTATGTAGCTGCACAGGCATTATACGGCGATAAAATCGTTGGATCGGAAGAACGCTTGTACAGAGAAACCGTACTTGATGTCAGAGCACAGCTGTTGATGACTCTTGAAAAAACGGTAGAAGATCTGTTGCACAAGGGTGACAAACATTGGAACAAACACTTTAAGGATGGCGTGGAGTAGTTCTTATATATCTTCTACATTTTGAAAAAATGGCCCGTTTTCCGATATTCTCCTTCGTGGAGTGTAACGGAAAGCGGGCTTTTTTTGTGTGCTGTGCTATAACTCGCGATCAAATGAAGTGATGAATTAATAGCGCCTCGACGTCTTCTTTCTCAGCTTGTATATGTTAAAATATAGTAAATCTCAAGTCTACTCGTTGTTGAATATAGTTTTTTTAAGATGGAGGTCAATATTTGAAATGACAAAAACTCATAGAATCCATAGGCCGCGCGGAAAAATACTTGCAGCTATATTAACTGCAATTGTAATTTCACTTGTAATGGGGTTATATCACTACGTTCCCTTGGATGAAAGAATAGAGAATGCCTACTACTATTCGTTCGGATATACATTTGCGGTTGGATTATTGATTAACCTCGCTATTTTACTTTTCTTAATTATGCCACTTTCCATATTGGTGGATGGATTACTTTTATACAGAAGAAAAGATAATACGTATATGAGATTGCTTGTTGCTATTGCGGCATATGGTCTATTAGGCTTCATAGGTGGAATTATCTACTCGATATTTACACTTAACTTCATTACTTTTTCTGGTCAGACTATCCACATTATTGTAATCTCTCTTGTTTTTTTTGCCTTACAGTTGGTATTAAATCGGAGTTTTCTTCACTTATCTTTACACCGATAAATAGGTTGCGTACGACTTACCCCATAAGGTTTCTATTTAGTAAACTTAGGTTTCCAATAGTGATGTCACTTCAGTATCATCACAAACAAATGGATAACTCAACGAAACATTAAGAACAGTCTAGAAAACTACAGACTGTTCTTAATGTTTCAACTAACGTTTCTTGTTAGCTTAATATATCAGGCTCAAAGTTTCATTTATTATAGAACATTTTCATTTTCTAATTCATCATTCCAATGATTATCGGTATACCCACGGCTGTTGTTCCATTCTGCTAACATTTTTCTTTGTCTCAATTCTAAATCTCTGTAAGGGGCTGCTACAAACTCGATGTCGTGGAACAAATCATTATAAATAGGTAATTCGCTATTTAATTCCTTGAATTTTTTAAATGCACCTATATCCTTATCATTTGCAGCCCAAACCACTTTTTTAATCAAAGACAACACGATCGTACCTGTGCACATGGGACAAGGCTCACAGGTAGTATATAGGGTAAGTTCATTTTTAGGAATAAATTTCTTGCTCTCAAGATGAAGTATCATATTTCCAGCTTTTCTTATAGCGTCCACTTCGGCGTGTGCTGTAGAATCACAGCTTGAAAAAACTCTGTTCCTACCTCGGCTTACAACTAAACCATCTGCATCAATAATAATTGCACCGATAGGAAAAGTACCCTCATCTCTAGCCTTTTCTGCCTCTTCAAAAGCTAAAAGAAGGTTTTCGTAATGCTTGTCCAAATTATACACATCCCATCTCAGTCATTCCCAACAATAATATATTCCAGAAATATACCGCTACTCCTTCTCCCATAAAGCTACTTTTTCACGGCTACGCTACCCTGCCCGTTATACAGCTCATGTAAAATCCATCACTCATCTGCAACCAACTTGTACCGGATATCAATCTTTCCATCCTTCACTTTCATCTGTACCTCACCCATCTGATCAGTCCGATAAATCTCTGACCCGGTAGCTTCCAGACGTTCCATCACTCCCGGATTGGGATGCCCATATGTATTGTTAACACCAGCAGAAATCACGGCGGTTTTGGCGTTCCAGTATTGAAGCCAGGCTTCGGTTGACGACGTTTTACTCCCATGATGAGCGACCTTTAACACGTCAATGGAGACAGATGCTGGTGGAGCAATATTTGAATTTTCCGGCAACAGGCCTGTAAGTCCCCTTTGTACAACTCCCTTTGTAACTCCAATATCTGCACCTTTCTGTTCAAACTGGGCAGCCAATGAGCCGTCCTGAATCATATAGAGCAGGTCCTGCTCGGCTGCTGCATCCATGTCCCCGGTGAACAGCATGGAAGTGCCAGCCATGTCCAGCAAAAAGACAACCGAATCATGATTCTGGTGTTCAGACACAGGCAAATTGCCTGATGCATTTACATCCATATGCGCCAGATCTGGAGCTATAAAACGTAAACTTGTCTCTTTATCAGCCTTATAAGTCATACCCTGCTGAATAGCGTAAAGAGGAATTTTTCGTTCCATGGCTGTATTCAGTAACTTATCAAAGTTATCCTTACCGCTGGTTGTGCCATTAAACATGAAACGTTTAACCGGAAGCTGTTCCAGCACAGCCTGTAGCCCTCCGGCATGATCCTGATCGGCATGTGTTACAATGACAGCGTCCAGTTGGTGGATGCCTCTCTTTTTCAATAAAGGAACAACCACCTTGGCTCCGACCTCATACGGATCACGTCTTGTTTTCCACGATTGCTCGGTGTTCCCAAAGTTAACTGTTCCCCCGCCATCCACCAAAATGTGTTTGCCTTCCGGGGTTGTGATCAACGTACTGTCCCCTTGTCCAATATCCAAAAACTGCACAATGCCGGTTCCAGCAGGCTTGGGAGTCTGATATGCCCACCACAAGCCAGCAACAAAGCTGAGCGTGAGCAAACCGCACAACCATTGCTGAGCTTTACTCATTCGTTCATGTGCATAATAACCTGCACCTCGTGCGGTAAATGCACTTGTATACTCCGGCCAGGCAATACTGGCTCCTAATATGGTTAACGAGGTTTCTTTTCCATCTATACGTTTCTTACCTTGATCCTGATCCTGTGGCGCGTTAGACATCGAAGAGCGAATGCCCATATCCCTCATGGAAACTATAGGTTGTCGCCTCACAAGAGGTGCTGTATCCTCCTCAATAAACGCCGTTTCCCGCTGTTCACCATTGCCACGATGCAACAAGTAAAGTAAGGCATACAACACGGCATAATATGCGGCTATCCACAACAGAGAAGGTGTTGCCCAGATCAACACAAAACCTGGCAGGCTGTTCATCCACTCCACGCTTAAAAATGTCAGCTGATTCAGTTGAATCGCAATCCATGCGAGAGGTCTCGCCAAGGGAACCCATATGAATGACAATAACATGGCGACCGTCCCCAGAGGTAATACAATGGCGCTAATCAGAGAAACCAGTAGAAAGTTGGCCACAAATGAGAGCAATGAGAATTGGTTGAAATACAGGATGGTTACTGGAAAAGAAATCAGCTGAGCAGTCACCGTAACCGATGCTGTTGCAGCAAGAGATTTCGGCCAACTGCTGAACAGTCGGTTAATCAACGGCATGTAGATCATCAAACCTGCGGTCACGAGAAAGGATAACTGGAAGCTCACACTGAGCAAAAAGTACGGGTCCCACCACATCATCAGCAAAGCTGCTGCACTGATCATCTGAAGTCCATCTCTGGCGAGACCACGGCGTGCCATATACAAACCAATCATGGACATAATGCCTGCCCGAATGACTGAAGGTGAACCACCGGATAACAGTACATAAGCAGGCACCAGGATCAGAACAATCGTGAGTGACGTCTCTCTGGTAAGTCTTAACCAGGATAAAATAAGGAGAAGAGAAGCTACATATACAGCGACATGAGTGCCGGAGATCGCCAGGATATGCGTTAGGCCAAGCTGTGAAAACTGACCATAGGTGCCAGGATCGATATCGTTAGCCATCCCGATAATTAGCCCCTTCATATATCCTGCATGGGGCTCAGGAAATAACTGCCCGACCGCCGAACCCAACGTATGCCTCGTCCAATCCGTCCACCGTAGTACGTTAAATTGTCCAACCCCCTCAGGAGGCGTCGCTGTAACCGATCCGGTTCCCTTCACTTTGAACAACCAGTGGATGTGCAGGGTTCGCAAATAACTGCGATAATCAAACCCTCCAAAGTTCCTAGCTTCGCCCGGAAGGGCAAATGAACCATCAAGTGTGATTAAATCCCCCCTCTTCCAGCCCCCCGCTACCTGTTGTTCTTCTTCCTCCAACAGTCTGACTTGTACCATCAATTGTTCATCTATCTGGAATGCAGATGATGCTGCCAGATCTGTATCTGCTGATGAATCCGATAAGCGCATTATTGAAGACATCTGTATCTTAAAGTCAGCCCGATCTCCATCAATACGTACATCTGACACAAGCTCACCCTGAATTTCGGCTACCAAACCGTCAAGCTCTTTAGTAGCGATATGAGTAGTCTCGGACAGTCTGCTATGATTGCGTGCGTCATTCCATTCCCAATGTGCAGCACCTCCAATAAGGGCAACGAGTAAAAAGAAAATGGACCATCCACGTACATCTATGAAACGAAGTAGAAGTGGCAGACATGCCAGCGCTCCAATCATTCCCCAGACTAACGTCCAACCCGTTAACGCGGATGCCATCCCGCTACCGCATAACCAGCACATCGTAAAAGTCAGCAAAGGTCTGCCTTTCATTCGTCTCCCTCCTTCATGATACGCGTTGAACGCAGAAAAAACCCCGAAAAGCCAATTGAGGCTTGCCGGAGGTTCTCCCTCGCATATTCGACCATATTCACATTAATTGCTCACAGTCATCATCGTTTCCCGCGGGGGCTGGTAATTCTCCAGCCTACGGAATGTTATGCCCTTCTGTTCCATCATATTCGTAACCTTACGCGTATCTTTAGGATAAGAGCGATGAAACACGATTTCTGTAATACCACTATTCGCCAGCATATTGGCACATGTCCAGCAAGGTTCATCGGTCACATACACAGACGAGCCTTCGCGGTCGATTCGATCTGTGAATAAAAGCAAATTTTGCTCCGCATGGATTGTGCGAATGCAGCGTTGCTTTTTCACCATTTCTTCCTGACCATCGGTCACAACCAACTCATATTCTTCCGATATCATGCAACCCGCTTCAGAACAGTCCGGAACACCAGTGGGTGCACCATTATACGCTGTTCCCAACAGTTTCTTTCCCTGAACTAGCACGGCACCTACATGACGACGCGAACAGCGGGAACGGGTGGAAACCATATACGCGATGTCCATAAAATACGTATCCCAGTCCTTGCGTACCTCTACTGTACTCATGCTGCTTTCCTCCCGCTCAACACATTTTTTATTCTAATATTACCGGATCTGCACATATGGTGCCATCTTCTCCAGCATCTTCATGCCGATTCCTTTGACCTTTGTCAGATCACTAACTTTTGTGAAAGGACCATGTGCATTCCGATAGTCCACAATGGCCTGAGCTTTCTTCTCTCCGATTCCGGGGAGCTCTGTAAGCTTGGAGAGAGGTGCACTATTCACATCAATCTTGCCATTATCGCTTGCTTCCTCACGAACGATAGATGAATTACTACTTGATGCCGTCTCGGAGGTAACCGAAGGATTGGATTTCGTATCTTGCACTACCGGTTCAGTCGAAGCAGCAGTAACCAATGAAATATCGTTCGTCTGAGTTGGAGTTTGGGCTACTGGATCACCTTCGACTGCACCAATCAAGCTTTCTTTAGACTCTCCTACCTTTGCATCATTCCCAGTCTGTATCTGCATCCCATTTGCATCCGTTCCTGAAGATGTCCCTGGTTTGCCCTGAACCGAAGTAGCCGACTGTACAGCAGGAAGTTCCTGCTCTAACGTCGGCTTCTCGGTGCCGAGCTGCAAGGGTTCCCAGCCACTAGGTGGTTGTTCACTTTTGCCCGACCATAATATGAGTATACTTCCAACCACCGCAGCAGCAATGGTCATTCCTTTGTTCCATCTCATTTCTTCCACACCTCTCCCTGAATTCAAAATCATTCATTTCGAACACGGGCGGTGCTTCCGAACCGTTGAACATCCCTGATGAAACAAGTTATGCATTTTTCATGTCATGTGAAACAGGTCCTCACGCATAGAATAGAGGGAATGAACTGCGCCAGTACCGTAAAGCATGAAAGGAGGCCTGAACAATGAAGGTTGGATTTATCGGAACCGGCAGCATGGGCAGCCTGCTGATCTATGCCCTAATTCAATCCGGTGCACTTGAGCCCCGGCAGATCGCGGCCAGCAATCGAACCCCGTCCAAAGTACGACAGTTATCCCTCCGTTACCCCGGTCTGCATGAATCCCAGAGCAATCGGGAAACGGTGATCCGAAGTAATATCATCTTCCTGTGCGTGAAGCCGCTTGAATTCAAACATGTCATTGACGACATCCTGCCTGTCGTGAATCCCAATCATATCATTGTCTCGATCACCAGTCCCGTGCAGCTGCGCCATCTGGAATCTTCACTTCCTTGCAAAGTCTCCAAGGTTATTCCCAGCGTCACACACCAGGTTGGCAGCGGCGCGTCCCTGTGTATACACGGCGAACGAATGACTAATGAAGACCGCGCTGTGTTGGAAAGTCTGCTTAGTCATATAGGCAGGCCGTACCAAGTGGACGAAGCCTGTACACGAATCACATCCGACTTCTCCAGTTGCGGACCTGCATTCATATCGTTCTTTTTGGAACAATGGATCGAAAGTGCCGTGAAGCTGACAGGCATCAAAAGAGCAGATGCCTGCGCTCTGGCTGGCGAAATGCTTCTGGGAACAGGCAAGCTGCTTACCGAAGGAGGATACACGCCGCAAGAGCTTCAAGCTCGTGTCGCTGTACCTGGCGGTATTACCGCTCAGGCACTTGCACTGCTGAAGGTTAGTCTCGACGGTGTTTTCGACAGCCTGATCCGCACGACACATGACAAATATGATGAAGATTTGTTAAAGCTGGATGAACTATTTCGAGCCGGTGAGATTAACCGGCAACAATATTAACGAGTTTGCCTGGAACGGCAATGACCTTGCGAATGGTCTTGCCTTCCAGCGCCTGCTTAACAGGTGCCAGCTCCATCGTGAAGTCCTGCATACCCTGTGCATCCAAGTCCTTCGCGATCGTCGCACGAGTTACGATTTTACCGTTTACCTGAACAACGATTTCTACTTCCGCATCCACTGTCATGGACTCGTCATATTCCGGCCAAGCCACGTAAGAGATTCCACCTTCATGACCCAAACGACTCCACAGTTCTTCTGCCATATGCGGTGCCAGTGGTGACAGCAGTTGCACAAAGTTCTCCATCGCTTCACGAGGCAGTGTATCGGCTTTGTATGCATCGTTGATGAAGATCATCAGCTGGCTGATAGATGTGTTGAAGCGCAGATGTTCCAGATCTTCCGTCACTTTTTTGATCGTTTTGTGAGCAGTCCGCTTGAACTCATCCGTTCCACCGTCCACCGTAATCTTGTCATTGATGGCTCCTGTATCTTCGTTAATGAAGAGACGCCATACACGTGACAGGAAGCGGTGCATGCCTTCAACCCCGTTTGCATTCCACGGTTTTGTCGCTTCCAATGGTCCCATGAACATTTCGTACAGACGCAATGTATCCGCACCGAATTCATTCACAATTTCATCCGGGTTGATGACATTACCACGAGATTTACTCATTTTCTCATTGTTCGTGCCTAGGATCATACCTTGGTTCACCAGTTTGTGGAACGGCTCTTTGGTATCCACAACACCCAGATCATACAGTACTTTATGCCAGAAACGAGCATACAGCAAGTGAAGCACCGCGTGCTCCGCTCCGCCAATGTACAGATCAACAGGCAGCCACTGCTGCTGTTTCTCCTTGGAGATCAGTTCCTTGTCATTGTGCGGATCGATAAAGCGCAGGTAATACCAGCAGCTACCCGCCCATTGTGGCATGGTGTTGGTCTCACGACGCGCCTTCATTCCCGTTTCCGGATCTACCGTATTCACCCACTCCGTAACATTCGCCAGTGGTGATTCTCCAGTACCCGAAGGTTTGATCTGATCGATATCAGGCAGCAGCAGTGGAAGTTGATCCTCCGGTACGGTCTTCATCGTTCCGTCTTCCAGATGCAGAATCGGAATTGGCTCACCCCAGTAGCGCTGACGGCTGAACAGCCAATCACGCAGACGATAGGTTACTTTCCCTTGTCCTTTACCGTTCTCTTCCAACCAGGCAATCATCTTGGCAACTGCTTCTTCATTGTTCAGTCCGTTCAGGAAATCGGAATTCACATGTGCGCCATCACCGGAATATGCCTCTTGTGTAACGTCTCCACCTTGAATAACCTCAATGATATCCAGACCGAACTGCTTCGCAAATTCCCAGTCACGCGCATCATGCCCTGGAACAGCCATAACCGCACCTGTACCATAACCCGCAAGAACGTAATCAGCAATCCAGATCGGCAATTTTGCACCATTAACGGGATTGATTGCATAAGCACCAGTGAATACACCTGTTTTGTCCTTGGCCAAATCCGTACGTTCCAGATCACTCTTACGAGAAGCCTGCTCCTGATAAGCCTGAATCGCTTCACGTTGGTCATCCGTTGTAATCGCTTCTACCAATTCATGTTCCGGAGCAAGTACTGCAAAGCTCGCACCGAACAATGTGTCCGCACGGGTAGTGAATACCTTAATAACTTCCTCGCGACCTTCAATGGCAAAAACAACTTCTGCACCTGTCGATTTACCGATCCAGTTACGCTGCATATCCTTGATGCTTTCAGACCAATCCAGCTCTTCCAAGTCTTCCAACAGACGCTCTGCATACTCGGTAATTTTCAGTACCCATTGACGCATCGGTTTACGTACAACCGGATGTCCACCGCGTTCACTCTTGCCATCAATAACCTCTTCATTAGCCAGTACCGTTCCAAGTGCTTCGCACCAGTTTACTGCGACTTCGTCCACATAAGCGAGGCCCTTATTGTACAACTGGATAAATATCCATTGTGTCCATTTATAATACTCAGGGTCCGTTGTGCTGATCTCACGATCCCAGTCATAGGAGAAACCGAGTGATTTGATCTGGCGACGGAAGTTGTCAATATTGCGGAATGTAATATGCCGTGGATGTTCACCTGTATCCAATGCATGCTGCTCAGCAGGCAGACCGAAAGCATCCCAACCCATCGGATGTAATACATTGTAACCGCGCATACGTTTGTAACGGGAAACGATATCCGTTGCCGTATATCCTTCCGGGTGACCTACGTGCAGACCTGAACCGGATGGATAAGGGAACATATCCAGTGCATAAAATTTCGGTTTAGCAGGGTCCTCACCCGTTTTAAACGTTTTATTGGCATCCCAGTATTGCTGCCAACTTTTTTCCATGACTTGTGGCTGATAGCCGTGCTTCGGCTGGTTATTCTCACTCATCTATTGTTCCTCCTTCAGGTTACTCGCTTAGCTTTAATTGCAACAAAAAAACCTCAGCATCCCGTAGCGTTTGCAGCGCTAGGGACGAGAGGTTGAATTCCCGTGGTACCACCCTAGTTAGCGGACGAACGTGCTTCGTCATCCACTCCCTTTGGACCTGTAACGGCGGTTAACCGATGCGGATTTCCATTCCTGAATTCCAGCTTATACTTAGCAGGTTAGACAGGATGGTGTAATCACCGCATTTCTCCAAGGCGAGTTCGCAATTTACTGTCAACCGGCTTGCACCAACCGCCGGCTCTCTGTGATGTACAGAAATCACTACTAATCCTTATCATCGAAATATGTATACAATATCGGGAACATTATATAAAAAAGCAAGCCCAAAGTCAATATTACATGTTATAAACGCCATCTTGAAGCTCATGGTTCGTACCCTTCATAACGCGGTTGCTGTTCAGGACAACCGAAATCGCTCAATTCCTTCCTCCAGGTTATGAATAGTCCAATTCACATGTTCCTGATTGTCATATTGCCGATAAGCGCACTCAATGCGCAGCACCAGATCAAAGTACAAGTCATACAGACTTCTTCTTTTTAGCTCACTTTCAGTCGTAATCGCAAGCCCATAACCTTTCACAAAACCGGGTGTATAGTTAAAATGACTGAAATAATGCTCCATCAGAGGGTCTGCCCACAGTGAACGTTCAAAATCAATAATTGCTGTGATGCGGCCTTTGTCTACTAGAATATTTCCATCCCATAGATCCCAGCTGACAAGAACAGGTTCTTTTACATCGTCCAACACATCCGATTTCTCTTCAATCAAACGTCTCAATTCAGAGTGATCCATCGAAAATGTAATCCCGGCTTCTTCCCCATCGGCAAGAACGTCTTCCATCAGGTTCATAAATGCTTCTTTCCATGTGGAATAACGCTGTTTTTGCTCTGAGAAATATCCGAACTTCTCGCCCTTGATTTCATTTATTCGACGATTGTAACGCCCCAGTTGTTGTTCAACGGCTTCCTGCTCTTCCGCAGAATACTGATCCTTGACCTGATTATAGGGTGTTCCAGACATGTACTCCATGATAAAATACCGCGCTGAAGCCATGGTTAACGAATCATCATAAACCAGAACTTTGGGTACGGGAACATCCTTCAACTCGCCGATGAGACGCAGTGCCTCGACCTCAGCAATCATCAGATCCTGCTCACAGCGCATCAGATTGGTGGAAGCCGAAGGGGCAATTTTGAGTACCACTTGCTGTTGGTCACTCAATGTAATGAGATATGCATGATTGGCCCAGCCATCCACCATTTCCTTGTAGTCCTGTATACTTGCAGATAGATGCTGCTCGATTATGGCATTTATTTGTTCTGACGAGAGTCTTGTTTTATATGTACTTTCCACTTCCACACCTCACCTCGACTATTGGTTTCCATAGAAAACGCTTTCTATCCGACTATTATCGCCTCCTTTACTTTAGCTGGCAATACTTTTTGTCACGCTCTTGGGTCTTTCCAAGCATTTCTTCGCCCGATCACAGAAACATGTCAATCCATCTTTACGAGAAATAAAAAAAACTGCCCCCATACAACATAAGGAACAGTTTTTATCTTTTATACTTACTTCACAGCAACGTAGAACAAGCGCTGTGCGCTGTCTCCTGCCTCTTTCCATTCAAAATCTGCATATACCTTCACATCTCTAAAACCTGCCTTGGATAACTCCAGCTTCATCCAGTCCGGGTTATATGCACGTTGGACATGAACTTCTTCAAACCGCTGATACATATCCTTGCTGCCGTCATCCACACGTGAAAAAATACTGAGATGATGCTCAATCTCACAGCGATCCTGGTCCAAATCACAAGTCCAAATATAAGATACGGAGCGCTCATCAAGCACAAAAGGCTGCTCCTCATCATAACGGATAAGCGTATTGGGATGATGCACATCAAACAAAAACGTTCCATCCGGCTTCAGCATCTCATATGTCCGCTGGAATGTTCGAACGACATCTTCTTGTTCAAGCAGATAATTGACGCAATCGCAGAATGATATCACCGAATCCACAGGTTCCGGAACTCGCCAGTCTCGCATATCCTGCTGCACCCAACGTACGCTGCCTTCCCGATACAAGCGATGACCCTGAGGCGTAGCCTCCATCTTGCTGCGCGCAACCGACAGCATATCTGCTGACAGGTCAATGCCTGTAACTTCGAAACCGGAGTTCACGAGCGGGATTGTAATAGAGCCCGTTCCACAGCCAAGTTCAGCGACACTTTTGGGCATTCCATGCTGTTCCCATGCTGTTCTTGCAAACCTTATCCAGTCCGGATAAGGCATATCTTCCATTAATTCATCGTAGACATAGGCAAATTTCCGGTAAGACATGTCAGGCACCGCACTTTCAATTTCATTTTTCAATCCTGATCTATATAAGTTGAACTAAAGAATATTTACACTGGGCACTCCAATGACAGAACAACCTTCCGATCACTGTTATCCCCAGATTTTTTTGATTCCTTTTATAAAGGATTAAATCCGGGGATAAAGGCGAACGCTACGCTTCTTCAGGTTCTTTCTGTCCTCTCCGTTTCGTGTAATTTTGGTTCAATTTATATAACAAAAGTAAAGACAGGGGTATCCGGTGTTTACCCAGCCTATCCCTGCCTTCTCCGAGTTTCATATTACGAAATATTCAAACAAAAAAATTAATTGTTTTCATTCTGTTCCTTAGGAGCAGATTCGGACAGATACGTCCAGCTTTCCTTTTGGACCACCAATCCGTCCTTCATCAATTTGCCTAATGCACGCTTGAACGCAGACTTACTGATGCCAAAGCGCTGCTTGATGATATCCGGCGGAGTTGCATCCGAGTAAGGCATGCCGCCCATAGGACGCTCTTTCATAAAGGCGAGAAGCTTGTCTGCATCTTCGTTACGTCCAACTTGTTTGAGCTGAGTCATGGCCAGATTCACACGTCCGTCTTCACGTACCAGTGTCACTCGACACTTCACTTTCTCACCAAGACGCAGCATATGACTACGTTCAGATGAATGAATCATGCCAATTGCCCCAAAGCCAAGTACACCGCCCTCTACAAGTACAAAAGTACCCATCTGCAGTGGCTTGTATACCGTCGCTTCAACCCACTCGTTTAACCATGAAGTTGGCGCATGGAAAGCCAATGGTGAAAGTTCACGTTCCCCGGCCAATTTGGCACGCAGACGTCCTTGCTTGTCATGTTCCATGATTACAAAGACTTCATCCCCCACTTGAGGACGCAGTTCTTCCAGTTCAGGCAGTTCACGAATAGGAAGCAGCAATTGCCGTCCAAGTCCCATTTCCAGGAAACAACCCAGTCTTGGGTGAACATCAGCCACAACCAGTCGTGCCATTTCGCCAAGCATGAGATAAGGCTTCTTCATTGTTACAGCCAGACGATCTTCCGTATCAAAGAATACAAAGACCTCAAGTGTCTCACCAATCTTAATATCCCGTGTTAGCTCGGTGTAGTGAAGCAGTACATCTTCCGATCCTGTCGTCAAAAAGAAACCAAACGGAGACACTTCACGTGAAACCGGCAAAGAGACGACTGTTCCAGCAATCAAACTCATACCATTTCCACCACTTTGGCATCAGACCATAAACGTTCAATGTTGTAGTATTCACGCTCGTCGCGGTGGAAGATATGAACAACTACATCGCCCATGTCCATCAGTACCCAACGTGCGGAATCCATACCTTCGATACCTTTGATCGTCGCTCCAGCTGCATGAGCCTGTTTGCGAATCTCAGTGGCAATGGCCTGTACCTGTGTATCGGAATTCCCGTGACAAATAACAAAATAATCGGCCACCAGGGAAACATTAATCAGATCCAACGCTACAATATTGGATGCCTTTTTGTCGTCAGCGGCAGCAACCGCCATATTCATAAGTTCTTTCGATGATACTGTCATGAACCAACCTCCATAATCTATATTTGTGTGTTCAAAAAGATCCTTTATAATCAAAAGTGAACTTTTTGAACAACTATAATTGAGTAATCAAGTCATTGCGTGACAACACGGTTAACGGATAAATAACACGGCGCTGCGAAATCAGCAAGCTGATCGTCGAATCGAATCCGGCAATTAATCCTTCCTCCAGACTATGTTCAGCCTGTTCGCGAATGTGATCCACTCCAGGGAAATCTCGTCCCGGTTCAATATAATCGGCAAGACATACCACTTTGTCCAACAGGCTCATGCCTACCCGACCCGAGGTATGCCACCGGATGGCATTAATAACTTCGGAATCCTCTACACCGTAATCACGCTCGGCTACAAAAGCACCGACTTCGGAATGCCAGAGCTGTTTGTCATGCTGCAGAAGTTCCTGGTTTAATCCGTTATCACGGATGACCGCTTCCATCTCCGCTACGGGCCAGTACTTCGCCACATCATGCAATATCGCTGCCAGATCCGCTTTCACAGGATCAGCACCGTATTTTTCAGCCAACATCACTGACGATTCCATTACACCCAGTGTATGCTTCCAGCGTTTCTCCGGCATTTGTCCGGATACGGCTTGAATAAGTTCATCACGGCTTAGTGCCATATAAACCGCTCCTTACAATGTATTGGTGCACTTCATCAGGAATCATGAAGCGTACCGAATGTCCTTTGGCAAGACGTCTGCGTACGGCTGTTGATGAAATATCCACCAAGGGCATCTCGGCCAGTAGGACCCGATCCTGTAACTCGTCTGGAAGATCATCCAGATGTAACTGGAAGCCTGGTCGACCAACCCCGATAAAGGTTAGGCGTTCTGCAAGTTCTTCAATCTGCTCCCATTTGGGAAGATAGTTCACCATATCCGCCCCGATAATGAAATAGAATTCATGTTCAGGATGGCGACGCCACAGTTCCTTCATCGTATCGATTGTATAAGACACTCCGCCAAGTTCCATCTCGATATCCAGCACCTCATATTGCTCAACACCCCTCACAGCGGCTTCCGTCATATCGAGACGTTGCTGTCCCGAAGCTCCGGCGCCACGTTTGTGAGGTGGAACATGGGAAGGCATGAACCAGATCTCATCCAGTGCATGCGAATCCCTTGCCGCTTCAGCTGCCAGGAGGTGTCCCATGTGGATCGGATCAAACGTACCACCCATGATACCGATCTTCACCCGCGTCACACTCCCTTATCTAGGTAGTTCGATTTGTTTGTTATCGCGCGATTCTTTGTACAGGATGATTGTGTTGCCGATGACTTGTACAAGCTCACTTCCCGTTTCACGGGCAACTTCTTCAGCCATCTCTTTTCTGTCCTCATCATTGTTGTTGAGCACTTGCACTTTCATCAATTCGCGCTTCTCAATCGCATCTTCGATGTGACGGAACAGGTGTTCATTCGTTCCACCTTTACCAATCTGAAATACAGGGGTCAGATGATGTGCCTGTGACCGCAAAAAGCGCTTTTGTTTACCGTTTAACATGAATACTCCATACTCCTTATGTTGAGCAGGCCCTGATCGACAGCACAAAAACTGTCCGGACCTGACCATTCAATTATTATTTTTCACTGGTGAAAATGATCACTGAGACACAAGTTGACTCCGATTGCAGTACCATCTTCCGATCGCTGTTATCCCCAGATTTTTCTGATCCCTTTTCACAAAGGGAAAATCAGTTACAGCTTATGCTTCCGAAGCAGCTTTCTTGCAGAAAGCTTTTAAGCGACCACTCCGTTTCTTCAGATTGGTTCTGCACTCGTTGTCTGCCTGTACTCTTAATATCATTTTCACACTTCAAAACTGTTTAACACCGCTCGTCTCATCGTCCCCACAGGAGCCGGAATGCCGAGCCAATGTTCAAAGGCCACTGCGCCCTGGTATACAAACATACCCAGACCACCGTGCACCGTACATCCACGCATCCGTGACTCCCGAAGCAGACGGGTCTCCAACGGATTGTAGATCAGATCACTTACCGCTGCTCCTTCACGAATCAATGAAGGGTCAACCGGTACGTCATCAACATGCGGATGCATTCCGGCAGACGTTGTGTTAATCACGATATCAGCCGTAGCCAGTACATTCGCAACTTCTTCCATGCCACTGCCCGAGATTTCTCCCAGACCATGGCCCCGTAAATCCGAAGCAAGTGCAATAGCCCTGTCCGCTGTACGGTTCAGAATGTGGATATGCTCAGGCTTTTCCAGTGCAAGGGCGTATATAACGCCCCGCGCTGCTCCACCTGCTCCCAGTACCGCAATACGTTTGCCCGCAAGCTCAGGTACAGCCTCTTCCTTCAAAGATCGGACATAGCCAATACCATCCGTATTATACCCTGTCAGTGTTCCACCTTCATTGACAATGGTATTCACCGCACCAATGAGTCGAGCACTTTCATCGATCACATCCAGATACTGCATAACCTGCTCTTTGTGCGGGATCGTGACATTGACACCACGATAGCCCAGTGCCACAATACCCCGAACTGCGGCTTCCAGTTGATCCGGAAGAACATGCAGTGGCATATACATTCCATTCACTCCTGCAGCAAGCAGAGCCGCATTATGCATTGCCGGAGACTTGGAGTGAGCAATAGGATCACCCATGACACCAAGCAACACGGGAAGTGAAGCGTTGAACTTTTTCTGCTCAGACATAGGTAAGCCTCCGATCCATCTGATGTACAGGTTCTGAGAATTTGTTAGATCAATGATGGACGGATCTGTACACGAATGCCTTTTGGAGCATGAACAGCAACCAGCGCTCCAATATCACCATTGACCTTAATCCAGCCCAGACCAGAGATGAATACATCCGATTGACTGCCGCGTTTGATGCGGAATTCATGTCGGGTCCATTCAGCCATCTCAGCTGCATTCTCACGAGTTGGCGGAGATAACAATTCTCCCAGGTGATCGCGGTACAGGTCGTCTGCACGCTCCAGCTTCGTCCGATGAATATCAAGCGCAGTGCTGATAAAACACGTGAACGACTGGCGATCACCTTCCACAAAGTCAAATCGAGCCATGCCGCCGAAGAACAGCGTCTGACCGGAATTCAACTGATAGACAGCCGGTTTAAGCGGTTTTTCCGGCATGATGGCAGCGAGATCTTTACGTGAAACAATCTCGCTGAAACGCCATGGATATACGATTCCGGGCGTATCTATAATATATTTCCCATCATCCAGCGGAATGTTCACCATATCCAGCGTTGTTCCCGGATAACGGGATGTGGTCAGTTCCTGCTCCAGATCGCTGTAATCACGGATCAGACGGTTAATCAATGTGGATTTACCCACATTGGTACCGCCAACCACGTACACGTCACGATCTTCGCGATACGTTCCTACAAGCTCAAGCAGTCGGTCAAAGCCCTGATTTTGCTTCGCACTGCACAAGACGACATCCACGGTGCGCAGACCTTGTTCTTTGGCTTGCTTCTGCACCCAGTTGCGAACCTTGTTCCAGTTGGTTACTTTTGGAAGCAAGTCCGTTTTGTTCACAGCAAGCAACACCGGATTGTTGCCTACAAAACGTTGCAGACCAGAGATAATACTGCCATCAAAGTCAAACAAATCAACGATATGGATGACAAGTGCATCCTTATCCCCGATTTTGCTAAGCAGCGCCAGGAATTCGTCCTGATCCACTGTAACGGATGATGACTCATTATAATTTTTGATGCGGAAACAGCGCTGGCATATAACCGGTTCACGATCCAGTGCCTTCTCGGGGATGAACCCTGGTAATTCCGAATTTTCTGTTTGCAGATGCACGCCGCATCCGCTGCACCTTACGGCAAGATTGCCGTTATGCGGTTCTGTCATTTCTTCTTTTCCTCCTCAAGCCATAAGCCTTTCCTGCGTAAACTCGTTAGAGCAATCCGTTCCACGCGCCGATTGAAGCGGGTCATAAATCCTTCGTCACCAATGGAGATTGGCAGTACCAGAACGGTGTATAACCCCATCCGGTTCCCTCCATAGACGTCCGTAAGCATCTGATCGCCTACAACAATCGTGTTTTCAGGAGATAACTCCATCATTTTCATTGCTCTACGAAACGGTACATTCGATGGTTTGCGTGCACTATGCACAAACTGGATATCCAGCGGGGTCGCAAACAGGGATACACGATTCAAATTGTTATTGGACACAATCATCAACTTGAAACCGGCTTCTTTCACACGCGCAAACCATTCAATCAGTTCGGGCGTAGCGTCAGGGGCTTTGGCTCCAACGAGTGTGTTATCCAGATCAGTTATAATTCCACGGTAGCCTTGAGCGTACAGCTCTTCCAGATTAATGTCAAAAACCGTGTCTACACGCAGCTTGGGCATTAACATTTTAAACAAAGAAGTCACCTCAGTTTCATACGACACACTATATCACAAATCCGTCTTTCCTGAAAATGCATACAGCGCCTGATGGCATAGGAAAAAAGGAAAAACGGGACGGGCAACAACTAAGCCCGTTCCGCTTTCAATTCTTTTCTCAGCTTCAAGGCAGTCTGATAGACACCCTTCCAGTCGTCGGCAGTTACGGACGCCGGACTGTAACGAGTCTGTTCAAACTTCGTGAGAAGCTCATACAATGTAGCTTCTGCAGCAGGTTTGGCCTGGCTCCAGCGAGCTACTGATTCACGAAGTGTCTCGTCTCCGCTCCGGGTCAGTCCCTTGCGTTTCACATAATGAATCCAACGCTCGGTCTCCGCTACCACCTTCTGTTCAGGAGTGAGCGGTCCACCTGTCCGTAAACGAAGCAGGAAGAATCGCATGGAGAAGCGATTACGCCAGAACATGTATGCTACCCACAATACGATAACGGCTCCTGCAGCCCAGATGACAAAAGTCGGGATGGCAGACGCGTTCTGCTCAGGTGCAGGGGTCTGCTCTTCCTCTTGTACCAGCTCCTCTTCAGGCTGTTCTTCAGGCTCATCTACAGGCTGTACGTCAGGCTGTTCCGTAAGCAGTGGCATATCAAAGCCCGGTGTTGCTTCAACAGGAATCCAGCCATACTCACCGAAGTAGACCTCAGCCCAGGAGTGTGCATCTGCATTGGTAACGGTGTAGGTCGTCTCAATCCCCGCGCCAGGTTGACGTGGAGCCTGCATGTCCGAATTGAGGGACAGCTGTCCAGGCGCATAACCTTTAACCCACCTTGCAGGAATGCCCTCCGAGCGCGCCATCATCACCAGCGCCGTGGAGAAGTAGTCACAGTAGCCTTCCATAATATCAAACAGGAAACCTTCCACAAAGTCACTGCTTACTTTTCGAGATAAATCCGGATTGTTCGTGTATTCAAAATTAGTTTGTAAATAGTTTTGCAGTAATGCCACTTTTTCATACGGCGTATTCGCAGATGCCGTTATCTCGGCTGCCAGATTCGAGACCCGGTCAGGGAAACGGGATGGTAACTGCAAGTACATATCATCAGCAGGGTTACTGTTATACAGATCTTCAAAAGACTTTGTACGAAGCTCATCTTCCACAATCACAGGGGCTTCAGATACGATGGTGTACGTCTTGGGATACTGTGGTTGCTGACGGTCTGTCACTACATGCAGTTCAGCCTGTTCTGGATTCCACAACATCCGTTCCGTTCTGTCCTCGCCATTAATCGAGCTCACTTCCGAGATCGAATAAGCACCAAAGAGAATTGGATAGACATTATCGTTTAGCATCGTTACGTTCTGAATCACTTGTTTGGTATTCACATTTCCGGATTGATCGTTCTCCAGAGGCTGTCCTGCTTGAACATTCTCTGTTGCACCCCGTCCACGGTCATCCCAGCCTGTGCCTGTATACTCTGCACGTGTCTCCCCGCGCCAGTAACTACGTTCATTGGTCGTGACAGACATGACAGGGGTATAGTCGAAGTTGAATCCGCCACCCAGCTGATTGTCTTCCCTGCTGTATCCCGATTCGGTAGCTGCCGGAATATCAAGGTTTCCGTTACCAACCTGGCTTGTGGAAGTTCCGGTATAGTTCCGCCACGCTGTATACGGGTCCGTCAAGGTGGGCGGAATCTCTGGCATGTTGACGCTGGCTACAATAATCAAAGAAAAAATAATGGCAATATTGGCCAGGACTTTATAAGGATAACGGATGATTCGTTTCCAACCTTGTGGATACTGGAGCTGATAGTTACGGAAATGCTGACATACGAGCCATCCCATCCCTGCAAACATCACCCACGCGATTTCAATCCAGAGTGGAATCTGGGTAAAAGAATCGAGAATCCCCATCGAAATGATATTAACACCCAGAAAAACAAGAATGCGACGTGTTGTCGTCACGAGTCGAAGCGCAGCTTCAAGCATCACCCATGCACACAGGGAGAACCAGATGTAAGGCGTCATATGCAATATGAATTGCTCCGCTCGGTCCGTTAATGAACCGTAAGGGATGTACACCGTATAATCAATTAGCGTTTTATGCAAAATGTAACCAACGACAACCGCCTTGATCATCGCGCGATACATCGTTTTGAAGGGCAGAATGACCTCCAGCACACTGACCGCTGCAAGTGTCCATAACACGAGAGACGTTGTCTCCGTATACCACGATTCCTGCGTAAATGATATCCACTGCATGCCAATCAGGAAAATCCAGAGCAATGACGCTGCATGATACCAAGATCGTTTGCCTGCAACACTTTCATTTCCCTTTGTACTCATACAGAACCTCCCCCCATCACCGTTGGAAGCTCCTGCAAGTGAGAAACCGTGAATGACCTCGTGCCTCTTCCACGCAACATGGCATTCCACTCCGCACTACGGCGGGATTCACTGGTATCCATCAGAATATGACATGGCGTCATGCCCCGCGTATCGGCCCAGCGCAACAGTTCCAATATCTTTTCATCCTTCTGGGGAGAAATCACAACAAAGTAAGCTCCCTGAGGCAATTGACGTGCGATTCTTTCCACTCCAGGCAACAGATGAGTGTCCTGACCGTTGTATTGAATGTCTACCAGATGATGCATCATCTTCTGTCGTTCCAGCTGACTTTCACTGGGGGCCATGTAAGAGGTCTCGTCTGACAATGTCAACAATCCCATTCCCATCCGTTCCCTCGCACCATACTCCAGCAGTGAGGCAGCTGTGGACACGGCAATTTCAAAAGCATCCCCATGTTCATAACTTGATGCCAGCGCATCCAGAACCAGGATGGTTTTGGGCACAGACTCATGTTCAAACTCCTTGGACTTCCAGTTCCCTGTCTTTGCCGTAGCATTCCAGTGAATGCGGGAAAGCCGATCTCCGTATACGTAGTCACGTACACCATTGATCTGAGTGGTCTCTCTCCGTGAACGGGTTAACGCCGTCTGAGGACCAGATAACCGTGATTTGCGGTCGTAAAGCTGCCAATATGGAATAAATACCGTTCTTGGCAGTACTCGAAACTCACCTTTAGCCTTAAACTTGCCTCGATGTTCAATCAGTCCGAATATGTCCTCACTGGCACATTCCGTTTCTGAGAACACGTACTTCCCCCGCTCAAGTGGCGGTGTCTGGAATGACAACTCCCCATTACCTCGCATATTGGGAATCAAACTTTCCTTGAACGACCACGATTCTCCATTATGCCGGTGCAGCATTTCACGTACAACCACATAGGGAAGCGGAAGGAATCCCGGAATGGTCAGACTCAACTGTACTTGAACCTGATCACCTGCATGAAGCAGTTCTTCATGGTCCGGACCAGAAGATAGCCTACGCACTCCCTGAGCACGTCGTACACCGCTAAATCCAGCGATAGCAAGATACACACAGAGCAGGGTCACCATCGAAAGTAACATTAGGGATGTCTTCCCTCCCTGGAACAAAACATAAGCCAGACAGCACATCCACACCATTGCGATGCTCCATACGCGTGGGTGGCGCAGCCCTCTATTGACTGTACTCAAAAGCGGCTTCATGAACTATTGCCCCATGGAGACGGGCACGCGTACTTGCTGCAGCACGGCATTCAGAACTGCTTCGGAACTCATACTGTCCAGTCTCGATTCGGGACGAAGCACAATACGATGAGAGATCACATAAGGGGCCATCGTCTTCACATCATCCGGGAGCACATAATCACGTTCCTGCAAGAAAGCAAAGGCTTTTACCGCCATCATGAAGGATATGGCTGCCCGTGGGCTGGCGCCCAGCAATACAGATGGATGGGAGCGGGTTTGACGAACAACATCCAGCAGATAGTCCATGACCGGATCACCGATAAAGACTTCCTTGATCTCCTGCTGGATTGCCGAGATCTGGTCCATATGGGTGACGGATTCGAGACGATCTACAGGCTGGCCAGACTGATGCGTTTTCAGCAGGGTTTTCTCGATTTCTTTATCGGGATAACCAAGGCTTATTTTCAACATAAACCGGTCTAATTGTGCTTCCGGCAATGTGTATGTGCCTTCAAAATCAATCGGATTCTGAGTTGCACAGAGCATGAACGGATGTGGCAGATCATACGTATCGCCATCCACGGTTACACTGCGCTCCTCCATGACTTCAAGCAACGCCGACTGAGTTTTCGTTGTGGCCCGGTTAATCTCATCAGCCAGCAGGATGTTGGTCATCACGGGACCTGGACGGAAATAAAAACGTTCATCCTTCGGATGGAACACGGATACGCCCGTAATATCACTGGGTAAAATATCAGGATTACATTGAATGCGTCGGTACTCTCCGCGCATGGATTTCGATAATGCCTTGATTAACTGCGTTTTGCCAGTTCCCGGTACGTCTTCGATCAGAACGTGCCCGCCTGCAAGCAAAGCTGTAAGTAAAAGTTGAATTTCAAAGGATTTCCCCATAATGCAGGATTCCAGATTAGAACGAACTGCGGATATGATTTGGATCGACTCTTTGCGCACAGGCATGTGGTCTAACCTCCTAAAAAAGCATACAGATTTCCTTTTATTGTACATGATCCACGGGCGTGAGTACACTCGAAGGAACTCACAATTTGTTTCCAACCCGTCAGATTCACCGCAGTTCACGCATGAATACGACAAAAAAGGCCCGGATAGAAGTAATCCGAAGCCTTTGGTGAATCAAAATCAGGTTCAAGTGAATTTGTCATATGAAGTTAGCCTTTTGGACGAACCACCAATGCCGCCAAAAAAGAAAAGATGATCGCTGACGATATTCCCGCCGCTGTCAGATCAAAGATCCCGGTGATCACTCCGATCCAACCCTCTTTCTCAAGTTCAGTCAATGCTCCATGTACCAAGGAGTTACCGAAACTTGTTATAGGAACAGAAGCACCTGCACCTGCAAACTTAACCAACGGATCATAAAGACCGAGTGCATCCGCAACCGCACCTGCCACAACAAGTGTACTCATGGTATGTGCCGGTGTAAGTTTGACACCATCCATTAGAAGCTGTCCTACAACACAGATCAAACCGCCAACGATAAATGCCCACAAGAACTGCATTCCATTAACCCTCCTTCTCTATAGCTACGGCATGTGCGATACAAGGAATAGTTTCACCCTGCTGATACGAGAGCGGTGACAAGAGTGCACCCGTAGCCACAACGAGTACCCGTTTGAGATCACCCTTCTGCATCCGATTCAAAATGTGACCGTAGGTTACCGTGGCAGAACATCCGCAGCCACTTCCTCCTGCAACAACATAAGGCTGTTTCTCCCGATCATAGATCATCAATCCGCAATCATTGAATACCGTCTGTTCCATGGGGAGACCTTCTTTTTGCAAAAGCTCTTTGGTAATCGGCAGACCGACAGAAGCCAGATCCCCGGTCACAATAAGATCGTAATAACCAGGCTCCAGTCCTGTATCCCTGAAATGAGAGATCAGGGTGTCGGCGGCTGCCGGTGCCATCGCTGAACCCATGTTGAAGGGATCTTTGATTCCCAAATCCATGATCCTACCAATGGTAGCCTTGGTCACTACTGGACCATCACCCGTACGGGACACCACACCACACCCTGAACCCGTAACGGTATATTGCGCATAAGGCGGCTTCTGAGAGCCATACTCCGTTGGATAACGAAATTGCTTCTCAACCGTGCAGTTGTGACTGACCGTACCTGCAAGGACATAATCGCCAGCTCCCGAGTCCACAATCATGGATGCCAGCGCCAACGTTTCCATAGAAGTTGAACAAGCTCCGAAGACACCAAGGTAAGGCACACCCAATTTTCTCGCTGAAAATGAACTGCTGATAATCTGATTCATCAGATCTCCACCAACAAAAAAGTGTAGCTCTTCCTTGGTGATATTTGCATTAATCAAAGCGAGTTGGGAGGCCTGTTCGAGCAGTTTGCGTTCTCCCTTCTCCCACGTCTTCTCACCGATCTCAAGGTTGTCATAGATGTAATCAAAATCTGATGACAAGGGACCTTTGCCTTCATCTGGTCCTACTACTGCCGCCTTGCCGATAATTCGCGGACGATTCTCAAATTGCCACGTTTGGCGACCCAATCGCTTCACAGGTGTCCACCTCCAAATCCCAAAAAGGCGTACACGATGCCTACAACAAATGCTGCCACGACACCAAACACGATAACGGAACCAGCAAGTTTGAACATGTTGGCCCCAACCCCAAGTACCAACCCTTCAGCACGATGTTCAAGTGCAGCAGAGCACATGGAATTGGCAAATCCGGTTACCGGCACAGCCGTTCCTGCCCCTGCCCATTGAGCCATTTTATCGTATACCCCAAGACAAGTCAGAATAACGGATATGAGAATCATGACCGCCACCGTAGGATTGGAAGCTTCCTTCGATGTCATGTCGAAACCGGCCATGAAAGCCTCTTGAATGGCCTGTCCTATCAAGCAGACGGTACCTCCAACCAGAAATGCCTTGAGGCAGTTCTTTAGGATTGGACGAGGCGGTTCATGTTTTTTCGCAACTTTTTTGTACTCCTTTTCATCCATGGACAGGGACGACGTTTTTTTTTCGCTTCCTGATGCAGATTGAGCTGGCAAGATGCAAGACCTCCTCTATGTCAAAATGGTTCAAAGCTACGGCTGAATGCCAATGTGTATAATCTTATATTCAGTGTTTGTTAATCATCGGAAGGTTATGTATCCGGCGACAGACAGCATATGTTTCCAACAAGATCATACGGTGGAAACAGGTTGGAGATCCGCCGGATTTGAAGGCTCATAGATCCGTTCTATAAATAAAGAAGAACAATCACGAGCAAGATAAAAAGAACGATGAACAGTACTTTTTCCGTGCCCTCTTCCGGAGGCTTCATTGGATAGTTAGCTCCTTCCTATATGAGACAAGGAAATATTGAGTATATAAACTTCACAAAATGATGACATCCCCTCTGTATATTCATATTCATTGAAGTAGCTCCAGGTCTGCGGCTACCGCGGATAAAACCATGAAACATGGGTAAGACAAGCGCCCAAAACATGCCTTAAATACGTGACATAAACATGGACAATCACTTGCGCAAGGTTCATACTGTAATGTGACCAGTGGTTAAATAACAAGTCCTCCGCATAATCAGATGCGTGTTCAAAAAAGTCTGATTTTGAACTACATCTAAAAGGACAACAGGCGGGTAGCCGTTCTACTGTGACCTGAAATACATACCAACAGAGGAGTTGTTGACACATGAATGAAAAAACGATGGATATGTTTCGCACGTTGACGGAGTTTCCCTCCGCATCCGGTTTTGAACGTGAGCTTCGCGGCTGGATGAAAGAGCAGCTTTCCGCTTATACGGATGAGTTCGTCCAGGATCGCCTAGGGAGTCTATTTGGTGTTTTACGGGGAGAGGAATCCGGTCCTAAAGTTATGGTTGCCGGACACTTTGACGAAGTTGGTTTCATGACTACGGGCATTACCGAAACAGGTATGATCAAATTCCGTCCACTGGGTGGATGGTGGAGTCAGGCTGTACTTTCTCAACGATTGGAAATCATCACACCTGATCGTCGGATTACCGGAGTTGTAGGTTCCACACCTACACACTTGCTGGACGAGTCCCAGCGGAACAAACCTGTTGATTTGAATTCCATGTATCTCGATATTGGAGCAGACAACCGTGCCGAAGCAGAATCCTGGGGCATTCATCCAGGGATGCAGATTGTGCCAATCTGTGAATTCACGCCGATGGCGAACCCGAAAAAAATCATGGCCAAAGCGTGGGATAATCGTTACGGCGTAGGTCTTGCACTTGAACTGGTTGAAGCGTTACACAAGGAAAAACTGCCAAACACACTTTATGCTGGTGCAACGGTTCAGGAAGAACTGGGGCTTCGCGGTGCACGTACGGCGGCCAATCTGATTCAGCCTGATATCTTCTTCGCGCTTGACTGTAGCGCGGCGAATGATATGACAGGTGACAAACAGTCATTTGGACATATCGGAGAAGGAGCATTACTTCGTATTTTTGACCCGGGTATGTTCACTCATCGCGGAATGGTGGAATATGTTCAAGATACGGCTTCATCGAATCAGATCAAAATGCAGTATTTCATCTCACCAGGCGGTACTGATGCAGGTCAAGTTCACCTGAGCGGCATCGGTGTGCCCTCAACAGTGATAGGGATCTGTGCACGTTATATCCATACCTCTTCTTCAATCATTCATACGGATGACTACGATGCGGCCAAAGAATTGATTGTAAAACTCGTTAAAGGTCTTGATCGGACAACGATGAATACCATTATTGATAACGCGTAGTTCAGTTACATGGAAAACACTTAAATAATTATGCCTGAAAGAGATGTCCCGTCAGACCGGGATGTCTCTTTTTTTGTTTAATCAACTAGATTAATAGGTCGAACATTATGGAGAATGCCACATAAGATATACGATAATGGAAGATCAATAACCAAACACCAACCAGTGGGGGACCTGTTATGGCAGTGGGAAGAAACGGAAAATCGAATAAAGGTTCTAACAAAAAACCAAACGCTGCTAATACCCTCCTTAATGGAAACCTCAAGGGAAAAAATCTCGAATTGATTGTAGCAGCGCTATTGGTGAGCGGAAAGTTGAGAGTGGATGCTGTCACGTTGTTTCGTGAGGCTACATTGGTTGTGGAATTGGTTGGTCAATATAAAACACTTCGAAAGGTCACACCCTCCAATTCAGACAAACTGGTACAATTCCTGGATGAAACCGGCGGCGATATGACGCTGAATGATGTTATACAGGCATTTCAACAGAGAATCAATTCCTAATCGCCAAGAAATGAGGTGGACATCATGTCCGAGTTTGACGGAACCGGGTTTGCCGAACTGTTAATTGTGCTTATTCTTGTTGTTTTATTTGTTTATGGCTCTACTGACATCGGAACACTCACTGGCTCACCTACTTCAACCTGATCTTATTGTAAGTCCTAACAGTAAAAATCGCAGCATCTGGAGAAAATGAACACATCAAAATGCCAATCCGATTCACCGGACTGGCATTTTATGTATCATTACAGAAATAATGGCGAGAACGCAAACCACGCCAAAATAAGGGTAAGCACAATGCAGACATTCTCTACAACGGCTCCATGTTTGGTTCCTGTGCTCATCAGATTGGCTCGTATGCGCCACTTGAGCGGTGGTAACGGACGAATGCCACGATTGGTTAATGAATCGGCCAACAGGTGCATGGCATACGCCGTACCTCCTGCTACCCAGATTTCCGGCCCCTGCTGTTGCGAGGTGCTGTAAAGTAAACCAGCCCAGACCGCAGTTCCATACAAGGTATGCGTCAACCCCCTATGCGTTAGTGTGGTGCACAGCATAAGCAGGCTGCCTGCAATCAGATTCCACGGAGCAAATGCGTGGCCGTAGAACACCAGGCCGAGTCCAATGGTGAACATCAACACTTTGCGAAGAGAACGCGAAGGCAGGAATGACACGAGTGCAATGAGAATTGCAAGCAGCAGGTTCCATGGTTTGGCATGAACATAGAAGTACACAAACACAGCTGTCGGCAAAAGAACGGTCTGTAACAGCCTGATGAGACTGTTAGGCAAGGCTCTCGATACCAGCAGCGAATTCGGCTCATCGATGTCAGGCAATAACGAACCAATCAGAGCAACCGTAACTGCGGGTGCAGTCACCGGCATACCAGCCAATTGAAGTACAGATAGCGAAACGCCTGTCCCGATAATCAGGTGGGATCTTCCCATCATGATGCAAAAACGTCCTTTCGAAGAAATAGGGAACATACATAGCCCACTTTTGATAGTACAACGAAACCAAAACAAGAACAATAGTTCGTATTTCTTATTTATATAAAAATAAATATCACTTTCTGTGATGGGGCTCACACTATTAAATTTATGACTCTTCTATCTTTATTAGTGAATTAAATCACATAAATTATCGTCAACACCTTGTATAATTTCAAATATAAACCACTAAAATTGCAGGTAATGTACAGCGTCTATTCAAGGAGGCATACACACATGAACGGAAAAAAAGAGAAACTCGTTATCATTGGTAACGGTATGGCAGGAATCAGTACCGTCGAACAAATTTTGAAATTAACTACGCGATTTGATATTACCGTTTTTGGCACAGAGCCCTATCCTAACTACAACCGCATTATGTTGTCATATGTACTGGAAGGCAGTAAAACACTGGATGACATCGTGCTGAATGATCTCCACTGGTATGAAGATTATGGTATTACACTCCATACTGGAACAACTGTAGCCCGAATTGATTCGGATACACTTGAGGTCATTACGGAGGATGGAACTCGCTTTCCTTATGACAAAATTATCATTGCAACAGGCTCCAACTCCTTCATTCTCCCCGTACCGGGGCATGACAAAGAAGGTGTCGTTGGTTTCCGTGATATCGCCGATTGTAACGTCATGCTCGACGCTGCTAAACAGTACAAACGAGCGGCCGTGATCGGGGGCGGACTGCTGGGTCTTGAAGCGGCCAAAGGTCTGGTACAACTTGGCATGGAGGTTACCGTAGTACATCTGATGGAAGATCTGATGGAGCGTCAGCTTGATCCGCAAGCTTCAGCCATGTTAAAGGCAGAATTGGAGCGTCAGGGTATCCGGTTCAAAATGGGCGCACAGACTTCCGAACTGCTTGGCGGTGAACGGGTTGAAGGCATTCGTTTTGCCGATGATTCCGTACTGAATGTTGACTTCGTGGTCATGGCTGTAGGGATCAAACCGAATACAGCTGTAGCCCGTGAAAGCGGTATGGAAGTGAACCGGGGTATTGTTGTGAATGACTACATGCAGACTTCCCTTGAGAATGTCTATTCGGTTGGGGAATGTACAGAGCACCGAGGGGTATGCTACGGCCTCGTTGCCCCATTGTTCGAGCAAGGCATGATTCTCGCGAAACATATCTGCGGTGTGGAGACCGCTCCGTATGAAGGCTCTGTAGTATCAACGAAATTGAAAATTTCGGGTGTGGACGTCTTTTCAACTGGTGAATTCATCGACAGTCCGGAGCACACCGTCATTTCGCATAAAGACGACTGGAAACGGACCTACAAAAAAATTCTGCTCCGCGATAATAAAATGGTTGGTGCTGTTCTATTCGGTGACATTACGGATTCTGCCGAATTGCAGAAGTTAATCAAACATCAGACTGAAATGACTGAAGAACTGTATAGCTCACTCATGGGTACAGGTTGCGGCGGTCATAAGAAAACAACCTCTGTTGAAACGATGCCGGAAGACGAAATCGTCTGCGGATGTAACGGGGTCACTAAAGGAACGATTGTTGATGTCATTACCAACCAGGGCCTCACTACTGTAGATGAAATCAAAGCCTGTACGGGTGCAACACGCTCTTGCGGTGGATGTAAGCCGGTTGTGGAACAGATTCTGCAATATGTGCTTGGAGACAGCTTCAGCAGTGGAGCCAAACAGGGCATATGCGGATGTACTTCCATGGGACGGGATGAGATTGTAGCCGAGATTCGTGCAAAAGGATTACAAACGACCAAAGAAGTCATGAATGTACTCGGATGGAGTCAGCCTGAAGGTTGTTCCAAATGTCGCCCGGCAATCAACTATTATCTTGGCATGATTGCACCGGACACGCATGAAGACGAGAAGGAATCACGCTTTGTTAACGAACGCATGAACGCCAATATTCAAAAGGATGGAACGTATACGGTCGTACCGCGGATGTATGGCGGGGTGACTACACCAGAGGATCTCAAACGCATTGCTGACGTTTCAGTCAAATATGATGTGAAAGCAGTCAAAGTTACCGGCGGCCAGCGCCTCGACTTGATTGGTGTCAAAAAAGAAGACCTGACCAAAGTTTGGGCTGAACTCGATATGCCATCAGGTTATGCATACGCCAAATCGCTGCGCACAGTCAAAACATGTGTCGGCTCCCAATTCTGCCGATTCGGTACACAGGATTCCATGGCCATGGGCGCTCGCATCGAACGTAAATTTGAACGCCTCGATCTGCCAGCCAAGTTTAAATATGCCGTCAACGGTTGTCCACGGAACTGTGCAGAGGCATGTACCAAAGATATCGGTATTGTTGGTAACGACGGCGGCTGGGAAATATTCATCGGCGGTAACGGCGGTATTAAAGCAAGACTGGCTGATTCCCTGTGCAAAGTGAAAACGGATGAAGAGTTGATTGAACTGTGCGGAGCTATCATGCAATATTACCGCGAAACAGGTAACTATCTGGAACGGACTTCGGAGTGGGTGGAACGCATGGGTCTGGAGCATATTCGTTCGGTTGTCGTCGATAATCTCGAAGAACGTAAAGCATTGATGGAGCGGATTGAATTCGCACTTGAACATGTCGAAGAACCTTGGCAAAAAGCGATTCGCAATGAGGAAGGCCAAAGCAAAATGTTCCACGGCATCGAAGTATCGGCTCGTCCATAAGCAATCCCGCATGATCAACACGATCAGAACGTTAAATAGATAAAAGGAGTGGTTTAAGATGACGACAAAACAATCAGCCACCTACTTCCCTGCCGGAGTAGTTGAAGAATTCCTGCCGCGAATCGGAAGAGTCGTTGAGATTCAGAACCGTCAGCTTGCTGTCTTTCGTGCATCGGATGGTACCATCTTCGCTGCGGATAATCACAACCCCCACCCCAAAGGTGGTCCACTGGCAGAAGGCATCGTGTCAGGACATTATCTGTACGATCCGCTGTATGATTGGAAAATCGACCTCACTACAGGTGTTGTGCAAGCACCGGACAATGGTCAAGTGCAGATGTATCCGGTGAAGGTAGAGAACGGCCAGGTCTGGATTGAGATATAGTTCCATTGAAACGTTCATAGATTGATGCAAAATAATGGGGGAAACCGTGATGTATACACCAAGTGTTGAGGGAATTATTGAAGCTGCAGTTAAAAAAAGGGATCAGATGAACTCCAACCTTTCACGCTACATGGTTGCCGCCTTAATGGCGGGTGCCTATGTAGGACTTGGCATCGTGCTGATCTTCAGTATCGGTGCTCCGCTCCTTGCAGCACAGTCACCACTGCAAACCATGTTGATGGGCATGTCCTTCGGACTCGCGCTCACGCTGGTTATCTTTGCCGGATCGGAACTATTTACAGGCAACAACATGTTTTTCACCATGAGCACACTCGCGGGCCGGACCACAGTTAAAGATACACTGAAAAACTGGGGACTCGTCTTCCTCGGCAACTTGTTAGGTGCGATCCTGCTCAGCCTGCTTATTGTAGGCAGCGGCCTGTTCAAAACTGCTGCGCCCGAACATCTGTTATTCGTCGCTTCAGCCAAAAAGATGGCCGCTCCCGTATCGGAGTTGTTCTTCCGCGGCATTCTCTGTAACTGGCTGGTCTGTCTGGCGATCTGGATGGCTGCTCGCACCAAAGAGGATATCGCCAAAATTGCGCTTATCTGGTGGTGTCTGTACGCCTTTATTGCAAGTGGGTATGAGCACAGTGTGGCCAATATGACTTTGCTTTCCCTGTCCTGGCTGTTGCCAAACCACCCGGATACCATTACACTGGCAGGCTGGTTCCACAACATGATTCCGGTAACGCTTGGTAATATCATCGGCGGCGCCCTCTTTGTCGGAATGGCTTACTGGTATACTTCACCGGTACGTAAAAAATCATAATTCTTCATTCAACTGCCACGATGGACGCCGAACTTACGTTCAGTCACATCGTGGCTTTTAAGGTTTATCATAAGCTGCGTACTCTCTCGTATGGTTCCCCTTTCATGCTCTCGTCCTTCTATAAAATAATTAAAACTGCATTTTACCTTCGTCGCTATCCGCTTTAATCCACAGTTGACATAACTGGTGTATAGTCGATGGATACTCGCACTTATACTCAATCAAGCAAAGGATGATCGCTTATATGGGAATTCATACGTACTTCAGGTCTTTGAATGATCTTGAACGTATTATTCGTACACCTGGCAAATTCAAATTCGAAGAACACAGCGTCTCCGCTCATTCCTGGAAAGTCGTACAATACGCCAAAACACTTGCAGATATTGAGGAGCAGCATGGCGTCACCGTGGATTGGAAGAAGTTATACGAAATTACGAGCAGTCATGATTATGGCGAAATCTTCATCGGTGATATCAAAACACCCGTCAAACATTATTCACTGGAGCTGCGTTCGATGCTGCAAAAGGTGGAAGAAGGCATGGTTGAACATTTTATCAATGAAAATATTCCTGAAGAGTTCCAGCCTATTTTCCGCAGACAGCTGCGTGAGGGCAAAGACCAATCGGTCGAAGGACTGATTCTGGAAGTCGCAGACAAGATGGATCAGGTATACGAAGCTTTTGCCGAACTCCAACGTGGAAATACGGAGAAAGAATTTATCGTCATGTACCGTTATGCCTTGGTCAAAATCAAAAATATCGACCTCCACTGTGTGCAATATTTCCTGAAACTGATTCTCCCCGACATGATTGAAGAAGGTATTCGCTCCCCGTTTGATATTCGTAAAATAACCGAAGAAGCTCTGGCTCAGTAATCAGCTCAAGTCAACATGGTTCTCTTCATCCATGGACAGGGCTTTTTTTCGTTCCTGCAATTGCAGTCGGTACTCGCTAGGGTACATGCCAGTTTTGTTTTTGAAAATCCTGCTGAAATAATGGGAATCACTATACCCTACCGCTCCACCAATCGTCTTGATATCCATATTCTCATGGGTGACAAGCATACGTTTCGCTTCATTGATTCGCAGACCTGTCATATATTTCAGCGGAGTCTCCCCCGTTACTTTCTTAAAACACTTTCCTAGATAGTCCACACTAAAATGCATCTGTCCCGCCATGTCCTGAAGTGTAATCTCATGCATATAATTCTGCTTCAAATACAGCTTAACAGCCTCTGCGATATCCTCCGGCTTCACCTGCTCATCCAGCACGGCACTGACATGGGCAAGCGAATCCACAGCGCTCCCAAGCTTCAATTCCATCGCATCCAGCAGTGAACGAAGTTGTTCTTCGGACAATGGCTTGAGGAGATAATCCTCCACCTTGTAGCTGATCGCCTGCCGGGCATATTCAAACTCATGATATCCACTCAGAATGACTATTTTCACATGTGGATAAGCAAAGTACAGATGTTTGGCGAGTTCCAATCCATTCATCACGGGCATCTGTATATCCGTTATAACCAGATCAGGTACGGAATGTTCAATGAGCTGTAAAGCTTCCTGACCATTCCTCGCTTCACCAATCACCTCGAACCGGGTGTCCAGCTCTCTGAATTTGCGCGAGACATTCCGGCGAATCAGGGCTTCATCTTCCACAATAATCGTTCTATATTTGATTGTCATGGTTAGCCATGCTCCTTTCCAATGGAACCACCTATTGTAATCTGGACACCGCCGGAAGGCTTGTTCGTAATCTGCATGTAGGCTGCCGGGCCATACCATAATTTCAATCGGACCCATATATTCTTAAGTCCCATTCCGTTAATTTCGAGTTCCGGCATACGCTCCCACTCCTGTGACTGTTCGATGTACTGCATGATCTTGGCAAGTGCCTCAGGTTCCATGCCAGGCCCGTTGTCTTCCACATGGATCTGCCAGGTCTGCTGTACTGCATCCATATCCCCAGTAATATTCAGTTGCCATGGAGGGGTATCACCCAGTCCATATTTTATGGCATTTTCCAGTAGTGGTTGTACCATCAGCATCGGAACCTGAATATGCTGCATCTCTTCCGGAATATGAAACTCGTAGTGCAGATCATCTTCAAACCGAATCTTCATACACTCCAGGTATCGCTCACAATAATCCAGTTCTTGAGACAGTGGAACCCCGTTTTTACCAGGAGTAGAGATATAACGAAGCATGGACGCGATATGACCACAGAACGCGACAATCTGCTCATTCATCCCTTCCTCCGCCATGATGCTGATATTCGTGATGTTGTTGTAGAGAAAATGCGGGTTCATCTGGGACTGAAGCGCGAGTAATCTTGCCTCTGTCTCTTGGGATTTCATTGCCAGTCTGTCCTGAAAAGATTGCACAAGCTGTTGATTCAACCGAATAAACGTATCATTCAGCTCATCCATCTCCCGGATGGAACCCGGATGCTCCAGCTTGAACAAATGCGCCGAATCCTGACCGGATATCAGATCGTTCTCACCCGTTTTCTGAATAATGCGCTGCAAGCGATGCAAAGGTAAAGTGACCCTTTTGGAAATCAGATACGAGAGAACCAGAATCAGCATCAACGTAGCTAACGTGGCACCAATAAACATCACAGCCATCCGGTTGAGACTCGCAAAAAGGGACTGTTTGGACTGCATGACAACAACGGTCCATCCTGTCTCCTGTGACGTCATATACGTCATCATCTGTTTGGAATCATTCAAAGGGTCAGTGATCTCCTGCATCGTATCCGGTGGAAATGAAAGATTCTGAATCAAGTCCACATCATCGAAGTGGGCTGCCTGTGAATCATCACCATCCGAAGTAAGTGGATACAGCCGTGTATTTTGCTCATCTATCACATAAATGCGAAGATTCTCGTTACTTGCCTGCAAATCATTCAAATGCTGGAACAGGGTTCCGGCATCCTGCAAAATCTCAACGACGCCCTGGCTAACATAATTGCCATCTTTGTATACCCGGGTAAGGGAAATGTACGGTTGATCTGACTTCCCCTGACCTGTTGGCATGGGCAAAGCTCCCCCCTGTAACAATTGGATCACCCGCCAGCCACTCCGCTCCCAGGTTTCCTTGTACCACGGTCGCTGAGTCAGGTCCACCGATAGTTGACCGTTGAATGCCCCCGCTCCCAGCATCTTGCCGTTCACATCATAGATATTGGCCTGCTTGGCGGTATTGGAGCTGCTGATAATCGCCAGAATGACATCAATTAGTGTGGTTGTATCCTTATACAATGCCGGATCACTCGTCAGTGTCTGCTCACTGTCTTCCGCTGGTGCCAAGTAGTGGCTGAAGTGTTCTTTGACCAGATTGGAGTACACAATATTCATGGAAAAGTTGTTCATTTTCACGACTTCCTGATCCAGATTACTGACGATTGATACCGCCAGTTGTCGCTGCTGTTCTTCACTTCGATGACGGATGTCACTCGCAAGAAAAACATACAGGAGACCTGCCACAATGAGCGAAAAGACAATAAATACCGCAGAGTAATAGGCAAACAGACTTTGCTGAAGCGTTCCAAATCGATACCGCAATCCTCACACACCTCGTCCTATGATGATATCTGTCGCACCATTCGAAAATGTCCACCCAACAGAACGCTTTTGTCTATTGAGCGTATTCGCTGTTCACAGTAAAGTTATCCACATAAGAATACGCTTACATAAAGCGTTTCGGCAAGTAATAATTTTCTTTATATTTCGGGAGGTTCAATGATGAGAAAACGATTTCTTTTTTTGCTCGCAAGTGTGCTCCTGCTCTCCACTCTGCTGCTTGCCGGGTGCAACTCAGGTAAAAGTACGGAAGGTTCGGGTAAGGTTACACTTACGTTTGGAACCAGCCAATCCGGTATTCCGCGTACAGGCATCATGCAGACGATGGCCAAGGAATATGAGCAGGAGACCGGTGTCAAAATTGACTTTCAGGTCGTACCTGACGCACAGTGGCGTGACCTGATCAAGGTGAAGCTGGCCTCTGGCGAAGCACCTGACATTTTCAATGTCGATGTGGACCCACTGAGTATGCCGGCTAACGTAAGACCGGAGGAAAATGCCATTGACCTCACCAATGAGGAATTCACAGGTCGGATGTCCGAAGAGATTTTGCCAACGGTCAGTCACAATGACAAGGTGTACGGGGTTTCTTTTGCGCCAACGAAAATCTGGTATGTGTACTATAACAAACGTATCTTCCAAGAGCTCGGTATAGAGCCTCCTACATCCTATGCCGAATTCAAGGAGATCAGCCAGAAAATTAAGGATAAAGACATTATTCCGTTCTATCAGGCACCCGCCAGCGGGTGGTATCAGGTTCTGCCTTTGTTCGAAACAGGGCCTAACTATGAGCAAACGACAGCGGGAACCTACGAAAAACTAAACAACAATGAGATGAAAGTCGCTGATATGACGCAACTCAAGACGGTCATTGAACAATTGAAGGAATTTGCGGATCTCGGCTATTTCGGCAAAGATTTCCTGTCCAATACGGTAGAAGCGGGAATTGAAGCATTTGGTCAGGAGAAAGCAGCGATGCTGCTGCGGGTTCCAGGGACTGAAAAGGAAGTCTCCGAAGCGTATCCGGCAATGAAAGACAATATGGGGTTCTTCGTGATGCCGTGGGGAGATAATCAGACGATTGGTGTGAATCCGGGCGGTTCTGCTGCGATGTTCGGTAACAAAAACAGTAAACACCCCGAAGAAGTGCTGAAATTCTTCCGCTGGATTACCGAGCATGATCATCTGCAGCGTGTGTTCGATGAAGGTGAAGGTAATCTGACCATTTGCTGGCCGGAAATCGAACCAAAGCTGACACAGGATTATATTGATTATGAGAAAAATCATGAAAAAGGTACGGTCATGCAGGCCGCTGTGAAATATATAGATCCACAATGGATGGATATTGGCAAAGACTTGTCGGGCATGTTCGCCGGAGCCATGACACCGGATCAGATTCTGCAAAACATTGATAAACGCCGTGCTGAACAAGCCAAAGTGCTGAAAGATGAGAAGTGGCAGTAATAGCACAAATTGCAGATAAACATACATGCTGAACAGTGTTACATGCAGCGGGCATTTGCCCGCTCATGTATTTTGTTTTGGCAGGAAGGAAAGGTGTTACCGGTTATGAATGCGAACAAAATCTATCCCTGGTATTTCTCATCTGGAGCGATTGTATTATATCTGCTGTTCATCGTCGCTCCCGCCCTGCTGGGCATCTATTATTCCTTCACCGACTGGAACAGTTATAGTTCGGAGAAGAACTTTATCGGTCTGGAGCATTTCCGTACCATTCTGGCGGGTGATCCTACATATCTTCTTTTTATCAAAAATACCGTTCTCTTCACCCTCGTGACGTCCATCGCCAAGACTGTTCTGGGATTGTTCCTGGCTCTGCTCCTGGTCAGCGGTGTAAAGGCCGCCAATCTGCATCGGATGATCATTTTCTCCCCGCAGGTGCTGTCGTTTCTGATTGTTGGGCTTGTGTTCAAAAGTCTGCTTGACCCCAACAACGGGTTCGTTAACGTGACCCTGCGTTCCATGGGACTGGACGTTCTCGCCCAGAACTGGCTGGGCTCCTTGACCTGGGCAATGCCATCCATCATGGCAGTGGATACGTGGAAAGGCATGGGGTACATTATGGTGCTGTTCATCGCCGGGCTTCTCGCGATTCCCCGCGATTACTACGAGGCAGCATCCATTGATGGCGCAGGCTTCGGGCAGAAGCTGTTCCGAATTACTATTCCAATGCTCATGCCTACCATTACCATCGCCACGGTGCTTAATATTACGTATGGGCTAAGAGTATTCGATGCCGTATACGTGCTGACCAATGGTGGCCCTGGTAACGCGACAGATGTCATTAACACGGCGGTCTATTCCTCTTTTGCCAAAGGATATTGGGGGCTGGGGAGTGCGCTATCTACCATTCTGTTTGTCATCATGGCGATCATCTCCTTCTTCATCATTCGTTTGATGAACCGAAAGGTGGAATACTAACATGCGATTGAGAAAAAGACTCGCTTCCATCGGATTAAATGTACTCGCCTGGCTGCTTAGCCTGGTGGTCTTGATTCCTTTTGTCGTCATTGTACTGAATTCATTCAAGTCGGACGCCGAGGCCAAGGTGCTTAAACTGACGCTGCCCGAGAAGTTTATCTTCGAAAATTACAAAATCGTCTATGAACAGGGACACTTGGGAGGTTCCTTTTTCAACAGTTTGCTTCACTCCGGGGCCTCTTCCCTGCTGCTGGTATTTGTTGTGGCGTTCTCGGCCTTCACGTTATCCCGTAATCATTCAAAGCTCAGCAAGTTTCTGTACTTCTTCCTGATTCTCGGCATTACACTGCCTCTCAACTACATTCCGCTTATGGAAGTCATGAAGTCGATGGGCATGATCAATTCACATCTCGGCATGATTCTGCTGTATACGGCCATGGGCATTCCGATCTCGTTGTTCATTACGTATGCGTTTGTATCCAACATCCCGAAAGAGCTGGATGAAGCCGCGATCATGGACGGCTGTAACGGAATCAAGCTGTTCCTGAGAATCATTGTGCCTCTGCTCACGTCCGTGCTTGTAACGGTATTTGTTCTTAATTTCCTAAGTGTCTGGAATGAGTTTACTGCTCCACTCTATATGCTGAATACGGTCGAGATGTGGCCGATGACGCTTGCTGTATATAACTTCTTCGGGCAATTCAGTGCCCAGTGGAATCTGGTCAGCGCCGATATTGTGCTCACGTCATTGCCTGTATTAATTGTGTTCCTGATTGGGCAAAAGTATATAGTAGGGGGACTGACTTCTGGGGCAGTGAAGGGGTAAAAGTTATAGTTGACAACAGATCCTTTTGTAACTATTATAGTTACAACGGTGGTGATCATTCCATGAGACAAATCAGCAGTCGCTTCTCCATTGCGGTTCATACCCTGTCCTTGATCGCTGTTATGCCCAATGAATGCACCGGAGATGTGATCGCACAGAGTGTGAATACCAATCCCGTGATTATTCGGCGGATCATGTCCAAGCTGAAACAGGCCGGTCTGATCGATGTCAGACCTGGTGTGGGCGGTGCTTCCTTGTTGAAAGATCCGGCGGACATTACCCTTCTCGATGTATATCGAGCGCTTGAGGTGGTGGAGGATGGGGAATTGTTTAACTTTCACAAACATCCGAATCCGAAATGTCCGGTCGGCAACATGATTGAACACACCTTGCGTGCGGAACTCATTGAGGCTCAGACAGCCATGGAACAGCGCTTGAATCGTGTAACCATACAGCAGATGATGGATCGGATTCATGTCTCTGAATAAAAAAAGCTCATTGCGAGCTTTTTTTAACCCTTTCGTTGTAATCACACCTGTTATAACATTTTTGATTACATCCATATGCAGGCAAAACACATACCCTAGGAGGAATAGAAGATGAAAATTTTAGTTACTGGCGCAACAGGTCAATTGGGTTCACTGGTTGTAGAGGCATTGTTAAAAACAGATTCTGCCAAGGATTTGGCTGTAAGTGTACGTAATCCGGAAAAAGCGGAAGCACTCCGCGCTCAAGGCGTTGACGTGCGTCAGGGTGATTTCGATCAACCGGAGACGTTGGAGAAAGCTTTTGCCGGTGTAGACCGTCTGTTGCTTATCTCTACTGATGGTGACAATGAAACGCGTATTCGCCAACATCAGACTGCCGTGGACGCTGCCAAAAAAGCAGGCGTGGGCTTCATCGCTTATACAAGCGTTGTGAATGCAGACCAAAACACCCTTTCCCTGGCGGAAGTTCACCGCGCTACAGAAAAAGCGATTCGTGAATCCGGCATTTCGTATTCCTTCCTGCGCAACAACTGGTACCTGGAAAATGAAGCAGGCAGTATGCAAGCCGCTACGCAAGGCGCACCTTGGGTTCATGCCACCAATGACAGCCAAGTCGGCTGGGCTACGCGCAGTGACTATGCCCATGCTGCTGCAGCTGTACTCGCAAGCGAAGGACATGAAAATACCGTGTATGAATTGTCCGGCAAACTGCGTACGCAAGCTGAACTGGCTGCCATTGTTGGTGAAGTGCTTGGACAGGAAATCAACGTGCAAAACGTGGACGATGCCGCTTACGCTGACATCATGAAAGGTGCAGGTCTACCAGACTTTGTCGTATCCATGCTCGTTGATATGCAAAGTGCTATTCGTGAAGGTGCATTGGCGGTAGAGAGTGATACATTAGAGAAATTGCTTGGCCGTCCGGCTCAGCCTCTTAGCGAAGGTATTAAAGCGATTGTAGGCAAGTAAGTTTTGGATATGAGAAAGGGACGCACCAACGAATGTTGGATGCGTCCCTTTTTGATGTAGCTAACGATCAATACCCTGATATACTCTTTGAACGAACGGTTGACTGCACACTCAACCTATTCACTGCGACTGCTGTAATTCGATGTGGGTGTTTATGAGTTTCACACCAGTTCATCACTCATTCTTCATGCATCATGGCTTAAGAATATAACGCGCGGGAACATGATCGGCCAGCCAGATATTTTCGTTTCCATGATAAAAGAGGATTCCATCTATGGACGCTTGTGCAGCGTCGATTCTCAAAATGACAGGCTGATCATCCCGTCTTCGACCCACTTGATTGGCCGTATCGATATCTGCGGACAGATGTACATATTGCCTTTGCCGCGGCTGTAAGCCATGTTCCATAATCGAATTCACAGCACGTGCGGGTGTTCCATGATAAAGGGTTTCCGGTGGCTCAGCAGCGATCTTGGATATCTTATGTGGCGTCGAATGTCCATACAATGCCCGGATGCGGCCAGAATGGATTTCATGTCTCTTTTTCTCCGAGGCTTGAATCATCTGCTCCAGATCGGCTTGTGTGACTTCCTTCCACTGCGGACTTTCATGTAAAGCCACCAGCAATTGCGAGATTTCCACCCAACCCTCTTCGTCCAGCTCCAACTCATATTCCCATGGTGCATGTCGCAGCGCGTATGAGAGTTCCTTGCTTAATTTCATCAGATCCATTGTGATCATCTCCCACATCTAATAAAACCGTTTATTTTACGATTGAACCGCTGTTAAAATCTCCTGTATATTACGTTGTAGTCCTTCATCGTCTTCCTGATTGAACTGGCGGTGTCCATCAATGCCACGTTGGATAATGGTATTCATCACAGGATGAACCTCACGATCGGAAGCCACCCGGATCAGATCATCCGCAAAATCAACAGCCTGCTGCTCACTATAATTAAACGGTTTGATCAACATCCGAATGCTCAAGGCATGGGCCTGTGGCTCTGCCAGCTGATCCCGATGAGTGATGCCATATACCGCGCCAAAACCAAAAGCAGCCATGACCTGACGCTCCAGTTCACTCGTTTGTTCCAAAGGGGTGCCAATGAGCTCACACATTTTGTCCACCATCTGCTCCAGTTCGTTTGCCGCCGCACCCAGAATTACGTCATTAATATCATCAGCGTTAATAAATTCAGTCATATTGGTTTTCTCCATTTCTGTACTGTATTTGATCCATTCTCTCAGACTCTATGAGAACATTGTATCGGAGGTAGGGTGTTCCTTTCAAATTCATCATAAAAAACCAAATCTCCTCATTTACAAGTCGACTTGGTTTAATTAGATGTAGAACTATGCTCATTAAACATTCCCATTTATAAAAAGATGTTATGTTATAACTCAAGCCGTTTCATGTTGCTTTTTCGACTCCACTTCATAGACCTGCGTATGTTCATTCTCGGCTAAAGACCATTCCACTGTACCTGGCTTGCGCACTTTCCACACCCAGGCTTGAACTCGCAGCGAGCTTCTGACCCAGGCCAGGGAAGCACAGCGTTTCTCGGAACGAACCGTCAGACCCCAATGAATAACACGAGCGAGCCACGGATTCACATACTCATTATGTGAGCGAACAGATGGCAATTCATCCTGGAACAACCGCTGTTTCACATCCATAGGGGGTTGCCCGCAAGTCCAATAATGGAGCAGAGCCGCCAGGCTATAGATGTCCGACATTGGCCCCTGACTGGATTTCTCCGAATAGAATTCCAGCGGAGAATAACCTGCCGATGTAAATATCACCTGTTTCTCTCCGGATTGCATAGGCCAACGGGTAGCCGAGCCGAAGTCCAGAAGCTTGGGTGTACCATCCTCCATGACCATAATGTTGGAAGGTTTCACATCCCGGTGAAGAATGCCTTGCTTATGTATGTAATCCAATGTATCCACCAGTGGAAGCAATGTCTCCGTTATGAAGGCAGCATCAAGCGCATGATTGTGTTCATTTAAATATTCGGTCAATGTGATTCCCGTGCAGTATTCCATAACCAGATATCCTGTATCATTCGCTTCAAAATGATCCAAATACGACACAATATGAGGATGATCCAGTTTCGATAACAATTCACCTTCGAGCATAAATGCAGCCAGTAACTCCTGATATTGCCCACCGTATCCTCGTGAAGAGCAGAACACCTTGCGCTTGTCTGCCTGACGTTCAGCCATTCTCTGCGGGAAGAATTCCTTAATGGCTACTTTGGCACCCGTGTTACGATCCCGCCCTGCATATACAATAGCCAACTCACTGCTGGCCAATACCTGTCTTACCTGATATGTATCATTTATAATCACATTGCGCTGCAATGCCATTTTGCAATTGTCTTTTCTCATAACAGACCTCTTTTCAACCTTGTCGATCGGAAGACTTTCCGCGTAAGTGCATCATTTGGTTCAACCAGTAAGCAATTCATCGCCAACCAATTATATAAACCAAATGATGCAATTTGAAACACCTTCACGCGAAATAGTTAATTATTTTTTTTATATCAAACTTACTACAATTTGTTCCTAATCGAGATTCTTATTCTTCTATTGAAGAAAAGCACACTTATATACTCTATCGACAGATAAGGGGAATTACTTAATTAAACTGGATAAAAACATTCCTGAGTCCATTTTTATCAACTTTTTAATAATTCTTCTGTAAAAATTGCCCGATTTCCTTGTTCATCTGAACCAATACGTCCTGGGAAGGAAAATGTCCGGTATCATACTTAATGGCTTGCACATTCGTAATAATCTTTTGAGCACGTTCAATACACTTATCCGCAGGGAAAAAGACATCCTTCTCCCCCACCAATAACAGGGTTGGAGACGTATAGTTAACGAGCTCTTCCCGCTCCGTGAGCTTCGGCAGATCCTGATCTATGCTGACATATTTGAAAAGTTTGCCGATAATGTTTTTATCCATTTCTTTCATGCAGTTGCACGACATGGTGTCCGTAATTTTTTGCAAGGAAGATGGTGAAGACGTCATACGATACTTGACGAGCGGCAGCGTGATATCCTGAGCTGTTTTAATTTTGGAGTTGACCGCAAGACCCGCAGGAGCAACCAATACGGCACACGAGATACGTTCGGGAATATAGGTAGCCAATCTGAGAATGATGCCTCCTCCAAATGATGGGCCGATAAACGCACTCTTTTCAATCTCATAGTGGTCAAGCAGATCCGACACCCATAATGCCAAACTATCAAATCGTGTCGAGATGCTCGCTTCCTCGCTATAACCTGGGTGACCAATCGTATCCGGAGCAATAATCCGGTATTCTTTAAATAAAGAAGAGAACCATGACAAGGTCATCGGGTTCACACAATTACCGCCCTGGAGAATAAATAACGGCTTGCCATCCAGAGGGCCCGTCAGTAGAACATGTGTCTTTCCAAAACGTGTCTCCACATACTCCCGAGTAAACGCCTCACCCAACTCGTTCAAATAAATCTCATACTCTTCAAGTATGCTGCTCTTGCCTTCTTCACTTCTATAAATGGAACTCATGTCTGCCTCCTGCAATATATACTCAAAATAACTGATTCTAACAAATGGACTTGCTAACCAATGGACCAAAAAGATAAAGAGGGCCTGCAGATGACAGGCTCCTCCATATGTTTAACTAATCATATTCAGATGATTATAGAGCGGAAACTGGAAATTGTAAATAACGATTCTAATAGACCAGAAATAAAGGAAGCATCCTTTGTATGAATACTTACTTCCGGCCGTAGTCAGCCTTGATTTCGCCCCACTGTTTGGTCTGCCATTTGAGCACTTTATTGCTGTACGTATTCGTCTGGAGCCACTGTTCCGCACGGTCAATCATCAGCCAGATCTCTTCCGTGGAGTTGTCTCTTGGTAACGTCGTGGCTACTTTTTTCTGCTTCAGCCATTTCATGGCATTGACCGAGTCGGTATATACCGTTTTGTTACTTCCTTCTTTTTTCAGATATGCTAGGGCATGTACAATGGCCAGGAATTCGCCCAGATTGTTCGTGCCTTTGGAGATCGGTCCAACAGAGAAAATAGTCTCACCGGTGCGGGTGTCTACCCCTTTGTATTCTACAGGTCCGGGGTTACCACGTGTACCCACATCAACAGAGATACTGTCGTAATCCACTTCCTCCGACGTTTCCATGCCTGCGCTTTTTCCACTACCCGTTGACTTCTTCTTCGATGCTCCGCCGGCACTTGAACCCCAGTTCCCTTTCCACCCGGCACGATACGCTTCTTCTGCAGCCGCTTTGGATTCATACGATTTATATTTAGCTCCGGTATACTGATCCGTCTGCGCTTTGCATTCTGCCCATGTACTGTACACGCCTGGCTTCTTGCCTTCCCAGACAACATAGTATTTCTGTTTTGCCACTGTGACCCGCTCCTTTGTTTACTTCATCAATATCCTATTGTAAACGATCCGGTGGGATGAATGATAGTTATGGTTTCAGTCACCTGCATAATTCCTCCAACTCCAGAACAGCCTAAGAAGCAAAGAGCATACTGGAATAGAAAGGAATATACTTATGGACTGGATATGGAAATCTGTTTTACTTGTACTTATCGGCATGATTCTGCTGCGAATTGCAGGACGCAAGTCGATCTCGCAGATGAGTGTTGCCACAACGGTCATCATGATCTCCATCGGAACAACGATTGTACAGCCCATCGCCAATCATGAGCTTGGCAAAGCGATTGGATCAGCATCAATATTCATTGTGACATTACTTGTGGTGGAACAACTTCAATTGAAATTTAATATTTTTGAACGGTTAATGAGTGGCAGTTCTAAAATGGTGGTCGAGGACGGGAAAGTCATTATCCCGAATCTGAAACGTATGCGTTATACGATGGACCAGCTCGAGATGCATATGCGGCAGAACGGAATTACGAGTGTAGATGACCTGGAGTCAGCAACAGTGGAACCTAATGGTCAACTCGGTTATGTCCTAAAACGACATGCTCGTCCTGTGACGATTGGAGATCTGGAGGAGATGCTGCGAAGTTATGCAATGACAGGTAGTAGTTCAGCAACGGCAGAACCCAAACAACAACAAAACAACAGCAGCAACTCTTCAACTCATAGTAATAACTCCACAGATATTTTCCAAGAAGTCAGCAATGGTGCTCATACTCACCCCGTTGATCCTAAGCTTCAATAGACGCACCTAGACCTGACCAAAAAAAGACCTACCCGCGAGCAATTAACAACATCGCTCCAACAGGTACGGTCTATTTTCACTTTGGATTGGTACTTCCAAGGCTCACATAAAAACCAAGGATTTGGTGCCCAATTTGCCGTCCGAATCACCGTGTACTCAGGTAAGCAATACCCAGGCCACCCGTCACCGGATTTTCATAGATTTCACAGTCTACATCGAATACCTCACCAATCATCTCGCGAGTCAGAATATCAGCCGGTTTGCCATGGACGACAATCTGGCCCTTCTTCACCACATAGAGATAATCGCAATATTCTGCAGCGAGTTCGAGATCATGTAGCGCAGCCAATATGCCAATGCCGAGTCCACGGACAATATTTAGAATCTGAAGTTGGTATTTGATGTCCAGATGGTTCGTCGGCTCGTCCAGGATCAGGAATTCAGGCTGTTGTGCCAGGACACGTGCTAATACGACACGCTGCTTCTCTCCACCAGACAATGACACATAATTGCGGTCTGCATGTCCAGTCAGATGTACTTTTTCCAAAGCCTGCTCCACAATTTCGTGGTCACGTTCATTATCCGTCTCCAGCATTTTTTTGTGCGGGGTACGCCCCATCATGACCATCTCGCGCACCGTAAAATCAAAGCTCAATTCATTAAACTGGCCGACAACACCCATATGTCTAGATACAACCTTTGGGCTGGATTTGAGAATATCGGTATGGTCGAGAAAAACCTTGCCTTGCTGCGGTTTAATCACTTTGTAGATGCTCTTGAGCAGCGTTGACTTGCCACAACCATTCGGTCCGATCAGTCCGACGAACTGGTTGCCGTTCACCTGTAATGAAATGTCCTTGATGATGTCCGTGTTCAGCACAGAGATGGATACATTTTCTACGCTCAGCTTCATGTTAATTTCCTCCAAAACCGTAGCCTTTTTTGACCAGCATATACATAAACATGGGTGCACCAATCATGGCCGTAATAATACCGATTGGCAGCTCCACGCTGGATATGAGGGATCGTGCAATAACATCCGTCCAGATGAGGAAAATGGCTCCAAACAGCACGGACACAGGCATTACTTTACGATGGTCGGAACCCACCAGACCTCTGACGATATGCGGAATAATGAGTCCCACGAAACCAATCATGCCACAGCTCGCCACCATGACACCTGTCACCAAAGCGGTTAACAGCATATACACCCTGCGGTACACACTCAGATTAATGCCCAGTGTGACGGCTGCTTCATCTCCCAATAACATCGTATTGAGAACTCTGGACTGTAAAAGAAAGAATAGAATCGCCACCAGCACGACGATACCCACGAGTGGAAGCTTGTTCCATCCGGAAGATGCCAGACTGCCCATTGTCCAGAATGTCACCGTTTTGATGCCTTCAGCATTGTTGGCAAAATAAATAATAAAGTTCGAAAATGCGCTGCACAGCGCGTTAATTACCATTCCGGCAAGCACTAGCTTGACCGATGTCATTTTCCCCCGAATCCCTGCCAAAGTCAGGACCAGTAAGGATGCACCCATCGCTCCGGCAAAGGCCCAGAAAGCAACTCCGGTCTGACCAAGCCAGCCAATCGCACCAAAGCCAATGAGAATGGCAAAGGTCGCCCCAAGTGAAGCGCCTGAGGATATACCCAGTATGTATGGATCTGCCAACGGATTCTGCACAGCAGCCTGCATAACAGCACCGCACAAGGCCAAGCCTGCACCAATAAACATCGCCATCAGCACACGTGGGAAACGAATCTGCCAGATGATATCGGTAAAGGAACCTGCCTCAATGGGTGTTGTCCCCCACTGAAATCCCGTTAATTTGTACAAAAGAATACGATATGACTCCGCCAGTGGAATGTGTACCTGTCCAATGGAAACTGCAATACCTACAGAAATAACTGTAATCATGATTAAAACTGCAATCAGTAAAGCAAACCCGGATTTACTCTGAATCAGAGACTCTCTTTTCCCCATACGCTGCGTCTGAACCTGAACCGTCTGTGCCATCTCTTCCCCCATCAATTCATGTAAATTGTAGAACATCATAAATTTAGCTATTTACAAAGCATTTTCTCGGATTATAATTGAGAATGATTATCTTTGTCAATTTAAAACACATCGAAAAGGGGTTCATCATTTCATGAAATTTACATCCAGAACGATTGGCATCGCTGCTCTAAGTCTCCTGTTGCTGCTGCTTGCAGCCTGTTCGAATGTTTCAACTTCCTCCACTGCCAAAGAAACAACTTCAACCACGAACACGACAGAAACTTCAACTTCTGCTCAGAATACAAATAAAACGACCTACCCGCTCACCATTGAGAATTTCACGATCTCGGGTGAGGGTGGTGAATGGAAACCAAAAGTGCAAGTATTCGATAAAGCACCGGAACGTGTGGTTGCGAATACCCAATCTGCGGCAGAGATGCTCATCAAGTTAGGTCTGACCGATAAAATGGTCGGCGTTGCTGCTCTATACGGTTCCGTTACACCGGATGTGGCTGATGATTTCGCCAAAATTCCGGTATTGTCCAAGGATTACGTAGGTAAAGAGCTGGTTGTAGGTGCAAGCTCGGATCTGGTACTCGGACGGGGTGACCTGTTCGCTGATGCAGACTGGGGTGTGGGTACCGTCGATGGATTGAATGACATGAATATCCGCACATTCCTGCAATCGACGAATCACAAAGGCACACTCGAAAGCCTCTATAGCGATATCGCACAACTTGGGCAGATCTTCGACGTTCAAGAAAATGCCGCAACATTCACCGAAAGTCTGAAGACTCGTGTTGAAGCTATTAAGGCAAGTGTAGCCGATCAGCCTGAACATTCTTTTGCCTACATCGTACCTGCTACGGAAGACACCATTACGGTAAGCAGCATGCAGAACGATACGTATCAGCTTGATGCGCTGAGCCTGTTGAAGCTGAAAAACACGTTTGATGGTGTGCAAGGTGAGGTTAGTGTTGAACAGTTGATCACAGCGAACCCGGACTACCTGCTCTTGTCCGCGTACGCCGGTTCACCGGATATCGACAAGCTAATTGAAAATCTGTATGCCAACCCTGCCCTGCAAAGTATGAACGCAATCAAGAATAAACAGATCTATGTCACAGATTTCAGCCAGTTCTGGGGTTATGGATATCAGATTCTGGATGGTATTGAGAAAATGGGACAGGAAATGAAAGCTAATCCAATCAAGTAATCGCTGGAGCAAAGGAGCAGGAGAAGAAGTTCTCACTGCTCTTTTGATATACTCCGCAAGTAATACAACATGATCAAAGCTTGACATTAGTTTGATAACAAACTATATTACACATATGAAAACAAGAGACGCTATTTCACTCATATCCAAAATTAAAGAGAAGGTCAACCGCTTCATCCTGGCCGAGATGGCTGAGCAAGGAATCCAGGATCTCGCCACGTCCCATGGGGATATTATCTATGCCCTGTACAACAATCACAGGATGACCATGGCTGAAATCGCCAAAAAAATTGGCAAGGATAAATCCACGGTAACTGCACTTGTGGACAAATTGGTGCGGACAGGATACGTCGTCAAGGAGCGTGATGCAACCGATTCACGCGTTGTTCATGTGGCTTTGACTGCGAAAGGCGAAGAATTAAAGCCGGCCTTTGAAGAGATATCGCAGCGCATGCTGGACGTGTTTTATGCGGGCGTTACGGAAGCGGAGAAAAAAGAACTGCTGCGAATTTTAATGAAGATTCATGACAACTTCTAATTTTTTTTGGAGAAATAGTTTGATATCAAACCAATATCTTGGAGGAGGTTTTTAGCATGACAGATTACGCAAAATTATTACCGAAACATGAGGTCAAGAAGATCGGAGAACATGATTTGCACTTGGAGATTTTCGAAGGAGCCCTAGCTCATGATACCGAAACAGTGACCAAGAAGCCCCCTCTGCTGTTCCTTCACGGTGCCTACACAGGCAGCTGGATGTGGAGCAAATATATCCCCCATTTTGTCCAGCACGGTTGGACCTGTTATGTCATGAACTTGAGAAGTCATTACATGAGTCGGGTCATGGACATGACTAAGATTACGTTTGACGATTATTTGGAGGATATTCGGGAAGTGTTAGCCGGGATCAACGAACCTCCCATTCTTATTGGCTTCAGCATGGGCGGGATTCTCAGTCAAAAGATTGCAGAAACCGCTACTCTCGCAGGCCTGGTTGTCATTGATGCCAGTATAAGCAAAGAGGTCCATGACGCCGTACCTTATCCTGAAACAGATCGAGCGACCGTATCGGACATCATCATGCCTGCACCTGTCCGTGATGAACTGAGCAGTATAGATGAGACGGCAGAAGACATTGCTTTTCAGCGTAAGTATCTGCAAACGGAGTCTGCGAAGGCATTTGCTACCTTTTCAGCCCTGTGTGGAGCCGATGGAATATCCATTAATGGCGACCTGATCCATTGCCCCAGCTTGGTAATCAAGGCTGTTTCCTGTGAAGACGAAGATCAGAGAGGCCAATTAACTGCCAAGCAGCTGGGCGCTGCATATGCCGGACTGTGGGATACGACCCATACGGGTTTGCTGGTAGGCCAACGGTACTTGGAACCTGTCGAACTCATTCTTGGATGGTTGAACAGACAGCATCCTTTTGAATTAACGGAAAAACTCACAAAATAAAGTAAATACCATGTTAAGAACTCCTTCTTACCTTTAATCCTGTATGCAAAAGTTTGTTTTTTTTAGATAAGCTTATATGCATAGTTCTGAATAGGATTAAATGATAAGAAAAGAGGTTTTAATTCATGGCCATTCACACAACCCTCCCCAAGCAAAGGGAGCTGCCTTCCATATCTTCAGAACGCCTTCCGTGGGCGGGGCTACTTGCTTTAGCCATGGCTGGATTCATTTGCATCCTCACTGAAAGTCTGCCTGCGGGACTGTTGCCGCAAATTGCAAAAGACTTGGGGGTCACCGAATCCCTCACTGGACAGTTGGTGACTCTTTATGCCATTGGATCACTTATTGCTGCCATTCCCTTGACTACTGCCACACGTGGATGGAGACGCCGACCTCTTCTGCTGGTATGCATCGGCGGCTTTCTTGTCTTTAACACCGTTACCGCCTTATCCTCAGATTATATCCTGACACTTGCTGCTCGTTTTATGGCCGGGGTCTCTGCGGGTGTGTTATGGGGAATGACAGCAGGTTATGCTCGTCGGATGGTCTCTGATTCGTTAAAAGGCAAGGCCATGGCCGTGGCTATGGTCGGCACTCCGGTGGCGTTAGCCCTGGGTGTCCCCATCGGCAGTTTTCTCAGTTCTTATATCGGCTGGCGCCTCATCTTCGGGATTGTATCGCTTCTGACCGCAGCTTTGATCGCATGGGTTCTCTGGAAAATGCCAGATTTTGCAGGAGAACCGGCCGGGGAACGTCTCCCCCTGCATAAAGTATTTGTAATTCCGGGAGTCAGACCCATTCTGTTTGTTGTTCTGGCCTGGATGCTTGCCCATAATATCCTTTACACCTATATTTCTCCCTACCTTACCCAGACCGTATTTGCAAACAGAGTAGACTTGATTTTACTCATTTTCGGTATCACTTCCATTGTGGGAATCTGGTTAACCGGAATGCTCATTGACCGATTTTTGAGAAAACTAGTGATTATCAGTCTGGCAGCATTCGCTCTGGGATCTGTCGTGATGGGAATCGGTACTGATCAACCTGTGATGATTATCCTTGGCATCATGATCTGGGGAATTACGTTTGGCGGGGCTGCCACGCTACTGCAAACTGCCATTGCTCAAGCCGGAGGTAAAAGTACAGATGTCGCCCAATCAATGCTGGTTACAGCATGGAATCTGGCTATTGGCGGAGGAGGCATCATCGGGGGCATCCTTCTTGAAGTACTGGGAGCAGGATACCTTGCCGGGTCGTTGTTTATCTTGCTCATTCCTGCATTGCTCGTAGCTATGAGGGCTTATAAATATGGCTTCCCCAAAGCTAAATAACAGGAAGGCATTTTGCATGAGATACCATGAGTTATACCATGAGTTACACCATGAGTTACACAAAGAACCAAAGAGGAGTTCACTTGATGTGAACTCCTCTTCTGTATTTCATTTTATAGATTATATAGACTGCGGTCTTATTCTGTCTGTGCCAGCAAATTCGGTCCTTGCATCAGATTTTTATGTGCAATCGGAGAAGACATCGTAATCAAGGTCATGTAAGTCCCGTATGGGTCACACTTGTTCTGGAACTCTTCAAGTCCCTGGATCGTGTCTGTAAGGATTTTCAGCAAGTAGTTATACTCCCCGCTAATCCGATAACATTCCACGACTTCAGGTGACGCACGGCAGAAATCCAGGAAGGGATAACAATCCCGTGTACGAAAGAGAACATATGCCGTGCTCTGCTTGCCCAATTTGGATGGGGAGATCACTGTACGATATTCCTCGATAACCCCCTTTTCTTCCATTCGTTTGACGCGTTCAGTCACAGCTGGTTGAGATAATCCGACTAATTTTCCTAATTCGGTCATGGATAATCTCGCCTGATTCTCCAAGTGAAACAGAATATGCTGATCTATTTCGTCCATGTAATACCCCCCTTTAAATACATAAGATATAGGCTGGAATAACCTTAAGTATATCTGATAAATCACTATAATACCTTTAGTAATCCATGTAATACAACATTAATCATTTATATAATAAGCACAGTCACAATAATGAATCAATCACATCCGTGGAGGAGAGGAAGATTAGAATGATAAAAGAACACATAACCACATTGCATACTTATGTGGATGAGGCAATTGATCTCGCTATAAGCGAAAAAAGCATCGTGGGAACGGTTGTACAGATTGCATTAGGAGGAGAACTGATATACAGCCGGGCTGCCGGTTTCGCAGACAGGGAGCAAAAGCGCACCATGGCAGAAAACGCTCTGTTTCGACTGGCTTCCGTAAGCAAACCCATTGTGTCCACAGCAGCTCTGGCATTGGTCTCACAAGGACAACTGAGTCTACATGATCCGGTGACTCGCTGGCTACCTGCATTCCGGCCCAAGCTTGCCAATGGTCAGGACACCCAAATAACCATTCAGCAATTGATGACACACACCGCTGGCTTGACCTATCGGTTTTTCCAAGAAGAGCAAGGAACCTATGAACGTGCAGGTATCTCGGATGGAATGGATTTATCTGAATTAAGTCTGGAGGAGAATCTCCAAAGGCTTGCTTCTGTTCCTCTTATATATGAGCCAGGACACATGTGGAGATATTCCATCGCGACAGATGTACTCGGAGCTGTTATTGAAAAGGTAACCGGAATGTCATTAAGAGAAGCTGTTCAATTACTGGTTACTCGTCCACTTCATATGAAGGACACCGATTTTGTGGCATTGGATTCGAATCGGTTGACCGCTGCATACGCTGATGGTTCTGAAGAACCGCGTCTTCTCCATAATCAATTGGAGCAGGTCCCTTTTATTGAAGGTACTGCCGGTTTCCGGCTTGCCCCCAATCGTGCAAATCAACCTTCGGCTTATGCATCAGGCGGAGCGGGAATGGTTGGAAGCACCGGAGATTTTCTCACTTTACTTGAGACATTGCGGCAAGGGGGACAGCCCATTCTTACCGAAACTGTTGCCTCTAAGATGTCCACGAATCAAATCGGTGAACTCGACATGCCGTATTGGCCAGGAAGAGGGTTCGGCCTTGGATTTACAATACTTAAAGACCCTGTTGCAGCTGGTACACCGGAATCCCCGGGAACGTGGCGGATGGGCGGAACCTACGGTCACTCCTGGTTTGTCGATCCAAAAGAAGAACTTAGTGTTGTCGCATTCACCAATACGGCACTTGAAGGGATGTCGGGAAAGTATACTACCGATATCTGTGATGCCATCTACGCAGGCATTCGTGAAAGCAACGAGGCTGCAAGAATTTAAATACGAATAACCGCCCAATATCATTGGGCGGCTTTATTTGGCGACAATGGTAAGACCTACTATCTGTCACTGCTCAAGTTTCTCTTTTTAAAAAGGTAAATCCCTGCAACCAGGATAAACCACACCGGCGTGACAAATAACGCCACTCGCGTGTCTTCAGCCAATGCCAATACCACCAGCACAAACGCGAGAAAAGCCAAAATCAAGTAGTTCGAGAACGGATAAAATGGCAGTTTGAAGCGGCTGCGACTCGCCAGTTCCGGCTGAGTACGACGATATCGTAGATGACAGATCACCATGATACCCCAGACAAAGATGAAGCACACCGTCGACACACTTGTGATCAGCGTAAATACGCCTTCTGGCATGATATAGTTCAAAACAATTGCAATCAAAATAACAATCGTGGAGAAAAACAGCGCATTGGCAGGAACCTTCCTGTTATTCAGACGTGCAAATGACTCGGGGGCGTTTCGATCCTTTGCCATCGAGAACACCATACGGCTTGTACTGAAAATGGCACTGTTACAAGCCGAAGCTGCGGAAGTCAGTACCACGAAATTCACAATGCCTGCGGCAGCCGCAATTCCCACAGCGGCAAACACCTGTACAAACGGACTTTCAGTCGGCACAATGGCGTTCCACGGGTAGATACTCATAATAATCAGCAGTGCGCCAACATAGAAGAGCAGTACCCGGATCGGGATCTGATTAATTGCTCTCGGAATAACCTTCTCCGGGTTCTCCGTCTCTCCAGCAGTGAGTCCCACCAGTTCCATGCCTACAAAGGCGAAAACTACCATCTGGAACGATATGATGAAGCCATGCATTCCATTCGGGAACCATCCCCCATGACTCCACAGATTGGTGAAGCTTGCAGGACCCTGATCCGTTGTAAAACCTTTGAAAATCATATATAAACCAACCACAATAAGTGCCAAAATAGCCACGACTTTAATCAGGGCAAACCAGAATTCCATCTCACCAAACAACTTGACCGTTGCCAAGTTCATGATTAGCAAAATAACCAGCGCAATTAACCCTGGCATCCACTGCGGTACATTCGGAAACCAAAACTGCGTATACAATCCAACGGCCGTAATATCAGCCATGGCAATGGAGATCCAGCAGAACCAATAGGTCCAGCCTGTAATAAATGCCGCCATATTTCCCAGGTAATCACGCACAAAATCAACAAAGGAATGATACTGCAAGTTGCTTAAGAGCAGCTCCCCCAATGCACGCATGATCAGGAACAACACAACACCAGTAATAATGTAGGCAAGCAAGATGGATGGTCCTGTCAGTTGGATCGTTTTGCCTGCTCCCAGAAACAGACCTGTCCCGATCGCACCTCCGATCGCCATCAATTGCACATGTCGGTTCTTTAATCCCCTTGTTAACGTTTCTTGCTGCATGATCAACCACCACTCTCTTTCTGCACATGCTCTCTACGATGAAAAATAATATTAATCATCATATAATAATCTGCCCAGAATACATATCCCTCTTTATATATTTTTTTTGCACAGCAAAAAGCATGTCCCACACGTCATGGATATGATAGGGAGTATGCTCTTTGCTGTGTTATTTTGTTTTAATGAACCTGACACACGTTATTCGCTCCCATTGGCCCAGATCTGAGAACTAACGAATCACAAAGACGCTATTTCGTGGATTCACTGGATTTTTAAGGTATGGAAGCCCTTTTGTGACGAAATAGCGTTACTGAGGTTCGTTAAATATCGAAACCTTTGATGATCTGCCAATTAAGGTGCGGTTGGTTCGTTAGCGGTTGGGCGAGGCGGAATTCCTTTTGAGACAGTACCTGATTATGTACATGTTTACCATACATACCTAAGGAAATATATTAAAATATAAACCAAACATAGAACGGAAACGAACAAAAAGGCAATCGCTAATGTTCGTTCATTTTTCCAAATTCGAATTGCATTAGCAACACTAATCATCCATAACGCAAGCAAGTTAATAACACTCGAATAAGAATGAAATGAGTTGAACAGGATCATCATAAATCCTACGATCCAGACGAACCAAAACCAAAGTGGAATTTTCAGAAAAAGCTGCTTCATTATGTTGTACTCCTTATATATTAAAACGGTCTATGTACAAGATATTCTTCAATGTAGATATAAATTCCTTTATTTAGGTTATAATCCCAAATAATCAATACGATTTAGACCCAATTTTAAGCATCTTCAGAGTAAAAAGGGCCCCGATAAAGGCGCCCTCTTGTCTGTTTAGTAATTTCTTTGCTTATCCAATCTGTTCTGAGGATATCGATCAATGTAATTTCATTTCCCTCTTTGTCCGTACCAATTTCAGAGAGCGCAGTGTATCAAATTTTCGATCTTCATGCATCCAGCTACAATTAATGGGTTCGGAAAGCACCATCGTTTTAACGAATAGCGCTATCTAACCAGCAACTATTTTTGCTTATAAAACTCATGATACAGCTTCATTAACGCCCGTTTCTCAATCCGTGATACATAAGAACGTGAGATGCCAAGTTCCTTTGCAATTTCGCGTTGCGTTCGTTCTTCCCCGCCTGCTTCCAGACCAAATCGACCGATGACAACTTCCTTCTCCCGATCATCCAGGATATCTAGATTGCGATAAATTTTGCTTTTTTCAATCTTGAGCTGTACCCGATCTACGACATCATCAGCTTCTGTGCCAAGGATATCGATCAATGTAATTTCATTGCCTTCTTTATCTGTACCAATGGGGTCGTGCAAGGATACGTCTTTGCGTGTTTTCTTCAGGGAACGAAGATGCATAAGTATCTCGTTTTCAATACATCTCGCCGCAAATGTGGCAAGCTTCGTACCCTTGCCTTGTTGAAAACTTTCGATGGCTTTGATCAAACCGATGGTTCCGATGGAAATCAGGTCTTCCTGATCTTCACCCGTGTTGTCAAACTTCTTGACGATATGCGCGACGAGGCGCAGATTGTGTTCAATGAGCAGATTGCGAGAGTGAGCATTGCCTTCAGCCATAAGGCGTAAATGTTTGGCTTCATCATCCTCAGCCAGTGGCTGGGGGAACGCATTATTTTTGACATACGAGACGAGTAACGTTAACTCTTTAATGAATAGAGCAATTGCGGTAAACAATCCGGGCACAGATGACACCTCCTGCAGTTTTACAACGATCTGGCCTGAGCACATGTGGGAACAGGGTCGATTTATTGTATGTAGGCAGAGGCCCAGAAGTGCATGTACGGGGAAATAGGTACGGGCTATAAAGCTTTAAAAAATATTATTTTATGTAAATGGAGTGTGTAGCATATGCAACCTTTTAATATCGCCATTCTCCTTTCTTAATAAAGCATTAACTTCATGAAGTTACGATAAAAGAAATTTATTCCATTAAAGTTGTAAACATGCTAACATAATAAAATGCTACTTTTTGACTACGAATTAGTACATAAGACTCAGGAGGATGTTATGGGAACTGTATCACAACAGAAGGCGAAAAAGGAAATTAAGAAAGTAGACAGACTTGGCAGAGCAGTAGTATCCTTTATATTTAGTTTTATTGGATTAGCCTCCCTCGGTTTATTCCATATGGCAATGGAAGGAAATAAAAGCTACAATACAAATGGAAACGGAATAATGATCACAATGGCATTGGTTTTATTAATTAACGCAACTAGTTTTTTTCTTGGCATGAGTGCTCGACGTTCAACATCGGGAAGAGGGTTGGCTATTGCGGCAATTACTATAAGCTCAATTCCACTGGCTCTTATGCTTCTATTAATAATAGGTACAATGCTTGCGATGTTTTTAATGAACTAAGCCCTAACTAGGCTTTTTTTATTTCATCAGTACTAATGTCAAGTGGATAGATTCCCCTTTCAATCTAAATGTGTATTTTCAAGAAAACTAAAAAAAGGTGACACCTCCTGGCCACCTGACACTAAATAAATGATTATAAGACCTTACGAAGATTTCACAGGCTCACAGAAACAATGGAGCCCACCCGCTGAAGCAGAAGAAATTCTTTTTCCACACTTTCGATAAAATACTTCTTTTCACCAAATAGGACAACATCATTCTGGGCTAATGAAACATCGCTTTTAAAATAGATCACATTGTCCGTTTCACGGAACGCACCTTTGTAATAAAACATCATATCCCTCTCCTTCATCACAGTACCTATACCTATGTAATAATAAATTAAACCAATACGTACACTCTCATTAACCCCATTTCCAAAATTAATAATACCCTATATACTCCATTCAGATGACTTAATTCATCATTAAAACATAACAACCCCAGCTCTGTATGAAACAGAACTGAGGCTGCTGCTCATTCAATATGAATCCCTGTAAATATCCTTTAAACTCTAAATGCCTATGAGTACCGGTTAATTATTTGAAGATTCGTTGTGAGAACTGATACAGGCCGCTGTTCCAGACAGATGGTTCGTGTCCACCCACATCCAGATAAAACGTATGCGGGATATTCATGCTGCTCAAGCCGTTTTTGAAATTCTGGCTGACCCATAACAGACCATCACTCGATCCGCAGGAGATCCACAACAATTTCAGTTGGCTAGCGACTTGTCCCGGGTTGGACACCAGCTGCGATACAGATTGCGTATTCGGTGCAGCCGAGAAGGCTCCTACCCAAGCGAAGGTATTCAGATTTTTCAATCCGAAGTTAAGTGACTGCCCACCACCCATGGACAGACCGGCCAGCGCACGACTATTCTTGTCTTTGTACACCGGATAATTAGCCTCGATGTGAGGAATCAGATCCTTGAGCAGGTCTTGTTCAAACCGTTCAAACGCAGCCACTTTGTCCGGAGCAAAGATGTCACCCACTGGACGGTCGTCCTTCATGGCACGGCCATTCGGCATAACAACGATCATATCTGACAGTTTGCCTTCGGAATACAGGTTGTCCAGAATATTCTTCGGTTTCATAGCGTTAACCCACTCATACTCATCCCCGCCGATGCCGTGCAAGAGATACAGAACGTTATACTTTTTATTCGGAGAATATCCTGGCGGTGTATACACCGTCGCTTTCCGTGTATTTCCTACCGTTGTGGAATAATAGGAGATCAGATTGGTATTGCCGTGCGGAATATTGTTGCGATAGGCATCATAACCCGGCGGTGCAGGCACAACCGGAGTGTTAGCCAGCGCATTTTGCCCGGAATTATCCAGGGTCCCGGTCGTTCCCTGATCTACCACCGCCTGAATGGGGCTAGGGGCTGCGGTTTCCTGCATATCGGCTGCAGACGCCATTGTAGGTACAAGGAGTGCTGCTGTGATGGAGAGACTCAGAATCTTGGACAGACCTTTTTTCATCAGTATCAATCTCCTTTGGAATATGATTTTAAATCGTGTACGAACCTCATAACAGGTCTTTCAGATATACAACCCCTAATTGAAAGCCCTTACATTTTAGAGTGAAGTCCCTCCTTCCTACGCACGAATACGTCTTGCTGTTCTTCACCTTTCCTAATACAGATGCCAACATTCACTATCCATAATTTACAAACAATTCCAATTACATTTTCATTATATCACCTTATATGTCTTGTACATCATCAAAAAACTTAAATATCTATACCTTCTACTTAAAAAAGTATACTTCTGTACGCCACCAGACCGTCTATTCACTCCCAACTCCGGATTCATCATGACATAAAAAACACCTCAATTCTCCATGTTCAATGGAAGAATTGAGGTGAACGGATTTTATGTTCAGCTTGCCGACACAGCTTCTGCGACCTGAGCAACCTCTGGCCCATGATGTTTACGATCCATGAAGAGACTGAAGAGCAGTCCTAGCAAACCCAATCCGGCAATAACTGCTGCGTACAAAGGTACCGATATAAGACCCGTATGAGTAATTGCATACCCGCCCAGATAGGCACCACCTGCATTCCCCAGGTTAAATGCAGAGTGACTTGATGTTGTCGCCAGCAGTGGCGCTTCGCGGGTCATATTCATGATGCGAATCTGTAATCCCGGCATAATGCCAAAAGCGGCAACCCCCCACAAGAATATCGTGATTACAGCAAGATAAGGATTCTCCAGCGTAAGCGTAAGTGCAGCCAGAAGCACCGCCAGTATTCCAAAATTGACGATCAATGAAGGCATTAGCTTCCAATCCGCGAGACGGCCGCCAACCATGTTGCCCAACGTAACACCGAATCCGAACAGCACCAGAATCCAGGTCACACTTTGCTCGGCAAAACCACTAATGTTTACAAGCATCGGCGTGATGTAAGTAAACACGGCAAACAGACTTCCACAGCCCATTGCTCCCACGAGCAGAACCAATAATACTTGGGGACGGACCAGATTGCGAAATTGCTGCCCGAGGTTTGCTGGTGCGCCTTGCGGGAGAACGGGAATGAAACGAATGATGCCAATCAACGAAATGATGCCCAAGATCGTAATTGCTCCAAAAGATGACCGCCATCCAAGCTGTTGCCCGATAAACGTACCAAACGGAACGCCAATGATATTGGCAATCGTTAGCCCCGCGAGAACAACCGATACCGCTCCTGCCCTTCTCTCGGGTGCAACAAGCCGCGTTGCCATGATCGAACCTACACCAAGGAACGTACCATGGGCAAATGCCGTTAATATCCGCGCTGAAATTAACAACCCGTATGTCGGGGCAATGACAGACAATGCGTTCCCGATAATGAAAATGCACATGAGCAACACCAGCAGTTTCTTCTGTGGAATCTTATGGGTGAACACGGTTAAGATCGGCGCACCTACCGCTACACCAAGCGCATATCCTGTGATGAGTTGTCCTGCCTGTGGAATGCTTACATTCAAGTCTGTTGCCACATTGGGCAGCAGGCCCATAATGATGAATTCAGTCATACCAATCGCAAAAGCTCCAATCGTCAGACATAACAGGGACAATGGAAATGCCCCTCGTTTACCAGACTGCGAAGCCTCTAATTCTGTTTTGTGTCCAGTCGTGCTCATAGATGTTCTCTTCTCCTATCTCTTTATCAACGAGTTTCTGTCGCTTTCAACCACAAGGCTTCTGTTAGTTGTTCGAACGTTTCACGCATAGCCAGCTTGTCCCGCCAGTGTGCCGGAATACCACTCAATCCATAATAAGCACCAGCGATCTGTCCGTACACCGCGCCCGTAGTGTCCGCATCATCACCCAGATTAACAGCTAACAATGCGCCTTCTTCAAAACTTGCCGACTTATGGAACGCCCATAATGCTGCTTCAAGTGAACGAACCACATAACCACTACCCTTAATGTCGGGCGGCTCTTTACTCTGATAGGAACCCATGACAACCTCTTCAATTGCGGGCGAAAATACATTCTCTTCCCTCCACTGTCGGCATGTCTCCGGCATTAGCATGACGTCTTTGTCCGCTCCGTGCAGTCCAGCAACAAGTATGGCAGCCAATACCTCACATGCCTCTACGCTTTCCGCTGCGGCATGCGTTGTGCGAGAACTCAACCCGGCATAGCGGACTGCCTCGTTTGGTTGATTGGCGTAAGCCAACGCGACAGGAGCAAGCCTCATAATAGAGCCGTTGCCCGCCGTCATCGGGTCAGCTGATCCGCTGAAGGCTTCTCCAGTGATCTCAAACCTCTCCAGAGCACTTCGCGTGGCCCCGCCGATATCGAAGCAGTCGCCTGTACTGCTCATATATCCGACCCTGTACCAATTCGTATATCTGCGCATTTGATCCGCAGGATCGAAGTCTGCCTTGCGCACCAAACTTTCTGCCAAACATAGAGCCATGGAGGTATCATCTGTCCACTGTCCTGCTTTTAGCCCGAATACGCCGCCTCCCACGATATCCGTTACAGGTTCAAATGTGCCCGGACTGCTGAATTCCACGGTAGTTCCGAGCGCATCACCCACTGCAAGCCCGATGAAGCAGCCATTGAAACGGTCCCTTAGCAGCATGCTTGTCTTCCTCCCTTACTCCATATACTTTCAGAATCTTTCTTCTATTTTCCCACAGGGTTTAATCCGGCGTAAAGCTAATATTCCTGATTACAGGAACACGATTTCTTCTATTATAAAAGTGTCGAAAGCTGTTGAAGGATCAGAAAAGCCCATTTTCATAAAAATTCTTTTATTTTATTATGCTGAAAAAACAGTTTATTCAGTACACCGCTTACATGTAAAGGGCTTAACGGTTTGCAAGGTTCATCACTTTCTGAAAATACGTCATCCATGTGAAAATTTTCAATGTAAACATTCATAACACACTTGACCCCCAAGTTTGTCCTATGTTACGGTTTTATTAGCTTTTAACGCATATTTTTTCCCAATTTAATATCCATTAACGATAAACTGCGTCAGATAACATTCCGCAGGTTAATGAATATACGGAACTGAATTTGCAGAAAACTTTCATTTTATTTTATCCCAAACTAATTCTGAAACAGGAGGAACAAATTTATGATTAAGGCACTGGTGTTTGATTTCGACGGAACGATTATTGATACAGAGACAGCATGGTATATTGCTTTTCGTGATGCTTACAAGGAACACGGCGTAGATCTAACCCTGGAGATGTACTCACAATGCATCGGGACCAGTCTGAAAACATTTAATCCGTATGAGTACCTCATCACAGATTTGAATCTTCCGATCGATCGGGAAGCGTTCAGGGAGTCCGTTCAGTTGCAGCACGCTGCATTGATGAACAAGGAGAAGGTACGTCCTGGTATTCAGGAATATCTTGAACAAGCACGTGAAGCCGGATTGAAACTCGCTGTAGCCTCCAGCTCCAAACGGGAGTGGGTTGAACAGCATCTGGAACAACTGAAACTGAAAGATTATTTTGAAGTCATTCGTACGGCAGATGATGTAGCGAATGTAAAGCCTGACCCGGAACTCTACAATCAAGCGCTTGAAGCCCTTGGAGTAACTGCAGACGAAGCCGTAGCGATTGAGGATTCACCTAACGGCGCGCGTGCAGCTGCTGCGGCTGGTATGCACTGCGTAGTCATCTCGAATACCATCACCGGAACACTGGAATTCGATATGCCTCACCAACGGCTTTCTTGCTTGACTGACCTTGCATTTAACGATTTGATTTCGAAGCCACTCGTCACTACCGTCTAAGGTCTGCACGAATTTCGCAATTTAATCCTTAAGGGGGAGTTCACACATGAAAGCTGTACATTTTGGTGCGGGCAATATAGGCCGCGGTTTTATCGGTCATATGTTGTCCGCTTCCGATTACGAAGTCTGCTTTGTCGCACGTAACCCGAAGAAAATCTCCATGCTTCAAGAGAGACAGGAATACCCGATTACACTTGCCAATAGCGAACAGGATACAACAATTGTCAACAATGTGACGGCGATCAACGTAAGTGAGCAAAATCTGGTTGCTGAAGAGATCGCTTCAGCTGATGTGATTACAACTGCGGTGGGTGTATCTGCACTCGGAGATATCGCAGAGCCAATCGCCAAAGGCATTCAACTTCGCATGAAAAACAATAATCAGGCGCCACTGCATATCATCGCTTGCGAGAATGCCATCGGTGGCAGCACTCGGCTGAAGAAACGCATCTATCCATTCCTGGATGAACAGACTCGCAATAAAGCCGAACGTTATATTTCTTTCCCCAATGCAGCTGTGGATCGGATTGTTCCGGCCCAAAACCACAAAGACCCGCTGCAGGTCACGGTTGAACCTTTTTACGAATGGGTCGTTCATCGTCCAGCACTTCTGGATGGTTTTAAAGAAATTGACGGTGTTCACTATGTGGATTCCCTTGAACCTTATATCGAACGTAAAATGTTTACGGTGAATACAGGCCACTGTGTCGCCGCATACTTCGGATATCTTGAAGGATTCAAGACAATCCGGCAGGTTATGAGCAACTCCACCCTGCGATCCAAGGTACGGCATGTTATGGAAGAGACCGGTGAGATGCTCATCCAGAAGCACGGATTTAACGCTCAGAAGCATAACAAATATATCGACACCATACTGGAACGCTTTGCTAACCCCAACCTGACAGATCAGGTCACTCGGGTCGGACGTTCCCCCCTTCGCAAGCTCTCGCCACATGATCGGCTTGTTCGCCCAGCGATGCAGGCCAGTGAATTCGGAATCAAAATTCCTCATTTAACTTCTGCTATGGCGGCCGCAATGCTATTCAATGACAAACGCGACGAGGAAGCCATGAAGCTACAACACATGATTCGCGAAGATGGCGTCTCCGCCTTCATCCGTGAACGCATGGGAATTCCCGACGAACATCCCGTTCATCAGAATGTAATCGCCAGCTATCAGGAACTCAGAGGGCGTAAGGAATCGACTATATTAACCTGAATATGCCTATCAGTCCTATCCAGGCTATTGGTTCGATTCTGCTAACTGAATATTAATACGGTGAAGAAGCCGGGAGGAACCTATGCATGGGCATCGTTCCTTCCGGCTCTTTGTCTTTGCATAGCCCGGTACACTCTATAGTGTAGGGACCCTCAACAAAAACAGCGTATCTCCTCTCTCAAGGAAACACGCTGTTTAGGGAATCTTTTTTTCTACTCATTCATGATGGAATTAAGGGATGCATATGCCATGGGCAGGAAACCTTCAGACGGCTCCCCAATCGGTGCATGAATATGGAAAACGAAGCCATTACCGTCCAGTTCTTTCACAATAAAGTACTCTGTTTTCTTATCATTCTGGGACATCATGTACAATTTTGCATCCTTCATCGGCCCATTACTGAGTTGTTCAGCCGTCAATTGCTTCACTTCTCCGGTCTCGGACAACTCTTCCTTGGCGTCCATCTTCAGCACATCCAGATTGTAATCCGCCGGCAGCTTTTCAATCTCTACCTCATAGTCGGGATCAATCTTCATGGTCAATTCCTGATCTTCCGCGTCAAAAGCCATCGGTTCAAACACATAAAGTGAATAACCTTTTGCTTGTGCCAGTGTCACTGGTCGCTTCTCGGTCATGCCTTCTACCGTCACTTCCAGCTCTGCTGTCTTCGGACGATCGGAGGTTACAGTGCCACCTCCATTGGAACCATTATTATCATCACTCGATTCAATCTTAGCAATCTCTGTAAGTACAAGCTGTTTCGTTGTTGCATCAATGGTTTTCTCTACATATTTGAAACGAACGGAATCTTCGTCATCGATATCATCCAAAGACTTCTGCAGGTCTTCGCCCACCTGGAAAGACATCGGTTTGTCATTCACACGAATCTCGACGGTGTGAGGATCAGCCCATCCGGTGAGAATCCCTTCCGCTTCTATTACAGCACTTTCATTCGGTTGTTGCTCTGGTGCTGGTGACTGTTCTTCCGTATTATTCACCGGTGGCTGTGCTGCAGGATTACTGTTCCCACAGGCCACAAGCGAGAATCCCATAAGTAAAACCAGGAGTGATGCACTGACTTTCATTGTATTTCCTTTTCGCATATGAACACCTCCGTTAGCTTATACGCAATGATGCTTGTCCATGTTGCTTCTCATCCATTGGCTTGGCTGTATACTAGTACTTACACGGGAGAAAGGCAGCTCAATCATGCAAAATATCTGAACGATTATCAGGGACCCCAGCCTAGCTGGCCTGATCCATCTGAACCAGTTTGGCATTGGCTACGTTAAATGCTTTGGTCTGGAGGTTAAATTGCTTGCGGAATTCAGCAAGCTTCGCATATTCGCTATTTCGTGACCGAATGGCTCGCTTGATCTTAACCAGATTAGGTTCTGCACTTTCTCTCATCAGATCATACAACTGCTCATCGGCACTCAGACTTAGCTGATACGAGGCAATAAAATTTTCCAATGCACGCGCTCTTGCTTCATACTGATCCAGCACCTTTTCAGCCTGTGCCAACGTTTCTTCATTTTCAAATGATAGTTCTTTCAATGAACTGCGCAGGGCTACCGCCCTCTCGTTGGACTGTTTCATGGCCTCTTCCGCCTCTTTCAACAACGTGCTTCGTTCATCAATATGATATGCCGCCTGATCCAGCAGCGCTTCGAGATCACTGTTTTTGTTCTTGCCTTTGTCTAAAATGGACTTGTATAACTTCATATCTTCCTGCTCGTGACTGGTCAAATTGTTCAAACTCTGATCAATCTTCTGATCACTGAGCACCAGTTGGTTCACCTGATTTGCCGCAGGCTCCTGCGGATCTCCACAACCACTCGCCAGCAGAATTAGCAATACACTAACTGCTGCGAGCGCCACCTTTTTACTCGTTAGCACCTAAGTCCTTCCTCTCTTGCACCATCTTGTTGTTCTCTTACAAGCGGGTATCTCCGCTAAAATTCGCTATCCAATGTGCATCCGGATCGTATACTTCGAACTCGTAACCTCGATCTTCGAGCAACTTCAGAATACGCGGCAAAGCCTGAACCGTTTGCTCTCGCTCATGCATCAGAATCACTTCCTTATCCCGATGTACACTTTTGCTCACGCGGGCCACAATCTTATCCGGCTGACCGGGAAGATTCCAATCCAGTGAATCTGTCGTCCAGTCCCACATTTTGAACCCGGCCGCCGCAATGTCACCTCTGAATTTTTCACCGATCTGTGGACTACTGCCATAAGGCGCGCGAATAAGATGAGGCGTAAAACCAATCAGGTCCTGCACCATCTTCTGTTCTTTTTTGAACTCTTTCACAAAGTTTGCAGAGCTGCCGCTCTTATACAGCTTTTTATAGTTATGCGTTATGCTGTGGAGTCCAGGGTAACTGCCTTCCTTCAACAGCCGTTTCACTGCATCTGGATGCTGATTCAATTGTCGTCCGATCATGAAAAAGGTAGCCTTCGCCTCATGCTGCTTCAAAATATCCAGCAGTTGTTCCGTATACTCCGTCGGACCATCATCAAACGTTATGTATGCCAATTTGCGAACCTGGCCCTGGAACCGTACCGGCTCCTCCTTCGCATCTGGAGTAATTTGTATCATGCCGAGCTTGGCGGGCTGTTCGATTACAGTCATCGGAGGCGGTGCTACAACGCTTTTGATCCAATGTGTCATGCCAAGGAATATATATGTTACACCGGTAACGAACAGTACCAGGAGCATTAGAGCTATGCTGATCCTTCCATACCGGATTTTTCTTCTTTTATGTGTTTTCTTGCGGCTTGTGTTGTGCGGAATACTGCCACGTTCTCCCACTCTCTCTTGTTGGACTCTCACTGTCATGCCACTTCCTTACTTTCATTTTTTCCCGATTATTGGTATATTATCTCGTTTCATGTCTCTATATAGAAGATTAATAGAAAAATGATTCGGGAGAATGACAGAATAGTTACAAGCCCGGTTACAATCTACTTATCTCTTTATTCTCTTGATCTTTCCTACGGTTACCTTCTCCTGTATAATGAAGTGATTTACGCCATCAGACTTCAAGAAGGAGCTACACCCATGACAAGCTTGAACCGTGCCGGCAAATCCATTTATCTGTTATTCTTTGTCGGCATTATCGCCATTTCTTTTTCTTCGATATTTGTACGTTGGTCTAACGCAGATGTTGCGGTCATTGCCATGTACCGTCTATTTCTGACCAATCTGTTAATGCTCCCGTTTGTCTGGAAATACAGACACGAGATGATGCGTCTGAGCTTACGCCAGTGGGGCTTGTTGCTTGCATCCGGTGTGATGCTGGCCCTTCACTTTCTGCTCTGGATGGGTTCGCTTCGACTCACCAGTGTCGCCAGTTCCACCGTTATTCTCGCACTGGAGCCTATACTGATTCTTGCAGGTTCGGTATGGCTGTTCAAAGCCAAAATTAACCGCATGATGATCATCGGCATGGGCATCGCCCTGTTTGGGTCAATCGTCATTGGTGCAGGAGATTTCCAGTTGGCAGGTACTGCCCTGCAAGGTGACATCCTCTCTTTGCTTGGCACAATTGCAGTCGCTGTCCATATGCTGCTGGGTCAATTTTTGCGAGCGGGGCTTAGTGCATTCTCGTATAACTTCTGGGTATTCTTCGTGGCTGCCTGCACGCTGGCGGTATATAATCTGATCATGGGCCATCCGTTCGGAGGTTACGCTGCATCAGAGTGGGGGATCTTCCTGTTGCTCGCCATTGTGCCAACGATCTTCGGACATTATCTCTTCAACTGGCTGCTTCAATATATGAATGCCACGACGGTATCCATGGGTGTACTTGGGGAACCCGTATTCTCTTCATTGCTGGCCTGGATGCTGCTCGGTGAATCCCTCAGTGCGTTACAGATGTCTGCCGGGGTCGTCATTATATTCGGGGTATGGATCTTCATTCGATATGGCAAAACCAAACCTCAACCCATTCCTGCTGATGCTCCTATCGCTGGTAAAGGGCCTGTTGAACCTACAGTGGTGTAACTTGCGTTTGTATTAGGATTTTTGTAAAAAACAACTGGGACCTGCACCACGCAGATTCCGGTTGAATCCATCCCACTACATATAAGGCGGTGTGTTTTCATGAAAAATATTGTATCCATGCGCTGGCTGCTCGCCAGAATGTATGAACCGGATGTCGTCATTGCCGATTGCCGATTCTTGCTCGGTCAGCCAGAGGCTGGAAGACAAGCCTATGACGCCGGGCATATTCCAGGAGCTGTCTATCTCGATTTGGAAAAAGACCTGTCTTCTCCTGTCTCTGCACACGGAGGACGTCACCCGCTCCCTGATCCGGCTGTGCTCGCGAATCGTCTCGCCAAAGCGGGCATTGGCTCCAATAGTCGAATTGTTGCCTATGATGATCAAGGCGGCATGAATGCTTCACGGTTATGGTGGCTGCTTCGCTATATGGGACATGAGCAGGTATACATCATGGACGAAGGTTTCTCCGCTTGGCAAAATGCCAAGTTCCCGGTGACTCAGGATGCGCCCGTGCAGATCCCGTCTTCCTTTGAGGTGAACGTACAGCCGCAGATGCTGGCAAGTGTTGAGGATGCTCAGCAAGCTTCCGCAAGCGGTAGCGCCGTGTTGATCGATTCTCGCGATGCCCGCCGCTATGCAGGTCTGGAGGAACCGATCGATGCCAAGGCCGGACATATTCCCGGGGCGTTGAACTACTTTTGGAAAGATGTGTTGGATTGGGATGGACGTTGGACAGATACTGGGGTGTTAGAAGAGCGTTTCAGTAAACTGGACAAGGATGGTGCGATTATCGTGTATTGCGGCTCCGGCGTCTCGGCTTGCCCGAATGTGATTGCGCTGGAAGAAGCGGGATATACGAATGTGAAGCTATATTCCGGGAGCTGGAGCGACTGGATTAGTTATGAGGAGAATCCGGTGGCTATAGATAATACGGAAGAGCACAAAGACATATAGAAGTGTATCGACGCAGAGTACATCGCTGGGGCAGATAAGCCACCTGGCGATGTATTTTTCTATGTTTGGATTTATGATACTAAAAAAAAACGTGATGGACATCTGTCCCCACGGTTGAATCTTGAAATCGATTATTACTTTTTACTTAACGATACATTTGCTGTTAACGTCTTGTCGATCGTCGTCCAGTTTACATAAGCACCTAGTATTTCATTAATAACAGCAACCGGAACGACAGTTTCGCCATTTAAAAGCTTTGGTACTTTACTATTGAACACCAGCTTATCGTTGATTGAATACACATCTGAACCAATTTGAGCTCTTATATTTTTCGTACCTAAATTGATTTGCGTGGTACGCTTCTTATGATCCCATTCTACTGTGCCGCCCAATAGCTCCGAAATGGTTCGAATCGGTACGTAGAACTCATCGTTATGAACAACCGGTTTGATCGTCGTACCACCTACATTCATGGCAACGTCAACATATTCAAGGAAATCGGTCTTTCGAATGAGTCCATGAACGCCTTTTGTTCGGTCCACGACCTGAGATACTTCGTAATCCGTTGCGGCCGACAGGTACGCATAAGCTACACTTCTATCCATATCAAGCTTATCGGATAAGAATTGAATCGATTCACGTACTGATTCTTTCATCGCTTCATCCAAATCAGGGTCCAGTCCAATGGGAATCCAATAATCCTCTGTCTCAGCAAAGGGTTGCGTGAATTTTCCACTATGCGGTAGTGATGGATCACCTTTCTTCAACACCGTTAACCGAACTGTTCCCCTCAAGGAAGCTTCCAATGCAGTTAACGCTACTTCTCCATCCCCTTGAGCAAAGTGCGGATCTCCAGTGTAAAATAGCCCGCCTTTAACTTGGATCGGATAATAAATAGTTGCACCAACACCCAACTCATTAATATCCATATTCCCTCCTGTTTCAATAGGTGGGATAGAACTCACAACTTCGCTGGTATTTGGCGCAACCCCCATAACACCTAGAAACGGGTTAATTGGAAACCGTACCTTCTTGCCAGCTTTTGTTGGTAACAAACCATACCAATTGCCGTTGATTTCTTCAATAGGTGTAAATATAGATACATTATTATATAATTCCGGTTTTGTTGCGCTAGCTCCCTCTTGCGGGCCTGTATTTTCTGGAAATTCGTTAGGAAGGGCACCTTTACCATGGCGGTTAGAAATGACACCATATGGAACTCGAGTTTGCAAGGAAAGCACTTCTACTTTAAGAACGTCACCCGGCTCCGCTCCCTCAACCGCTACTGGCCCAGTGATAATATGAGGTCCGTCTTTTACAAAATCATGCTTAATGCCAGAAGCTGTAATTGCCTTCGCATCATCCAACACTCCATCGGATGAGATACCGAATTTGCCGAAGTACTCCACTGGATTTCTCCCTTGATCCTCCATCAGTCCCTCATGCGATACCGTGTCAAATGTTACAGCACTTCCTGATGGTACAGTAAGAATCGGAGAGCTGTATCGATTAGGCAGTGATCCCCAGCGAATGTTCTCAATCGCAGACGTTACATAATAATCACCTTCAACCTTATCGATGGTTGTTGGTTGCAGCGGCATACTAAAGCCCACTGAAGGTAAAGCAAATGTAAACATACTTATAATCCCTACTGAAACCCCAAATTTCCTAATCGTTCGGTTAATAAACATCTCGCTCCCCCTCTTTACTATGTAACATTACCTTACACAAACAAACATTAACATATAAATACATTTGCAACAATATTTTTTTGTCATAAAAAATAACATTATTGAGTTAAATATAAAGAACTAACTTAAAAATACAAATAACATGTAAAAATACTTACCATATGTTCAGAGGTTTGAACAATCGGAAATTATATTATAGGAAAATTGTGTCTTTCTGTCTTTCTTTCATGTATCTGATCCCTCCGCAGGAATACTACTGCAACTCCGGTTCAGGCATATTCACCTGTCCGCACGTGATTGCGCTGGAAGAAAGGGGATTATCAAATGTGAAGTTGTATTCTGGAAGCTGGAGTGAATAGATTAGCTATGAGGAGAATCCGGTGCGACGAAGAACGTGTCGGGACGGAGCACAAGTCTGCAGGATCTCAACGACAAATACACCGCCATGCAGGCTGATGCCTGTTGCGGTGTATTTGCAGCGCCTCAGTGTCAACCGGGAATACGTGAGAGATAGAGGCATCGATGCACGGAAACACTGATCCAAACAGATCCTATCCCTCTAATGAAACAAAATCTGCAGAAGAAAATGAGGAGAAGCATTCATGAGTCCATGAATCAGGATAATCACCCATATTTTACGATAGCGGGACCATAGATAACCAAGAAAGAGACCCGTAACCCCATGATTTGCAATCACAGTTGCCACATCCATATCCCACTGACCACTTCCTTGAATGGCGACATGCCAGATGGACCATAGTATTGAAACTAGTAATATGGCGGGCCATCTTCCAAGCAAAGTCTCCAACCTCGTTTGCAGCCACACTCTATAAAAAACTTCCTCCAATACGCTATTGATCATAAAACCGATCAACACCAAGAAAAGTAATTCTGACATATTGGTTGCTTCGATTGCTCCTTCTGGTTGTGCAATCGGGGAATAGAACTTTAGATAACACCAGACCACAATAACGATCAGTGGTGCAATGACGTGTCCGCGAGAGCGAGGCTTTTTCGAGATCATGTCTTGTTGCCCGCCAGTTATTTTGCGATAAATCAGCAATAAAATCAACGGAATGAACAATAGTGTCGTCAACTTGAATGCCAAATAATATAGCTGAAAATGTAATCCTTGCGGGTCTATCGTTATCAGAGAAACCGTAAATAAAACGCCTGACAGCAATAATACAATCGATTGAACGACCAAGCGATTTTTCTCCATTTGTTGATAAGACGAGGGATCTTGACTTTGACTTTCATAAGGAATCATACGGATTAGGAAAATGCCAAAGAATGCCGGGAATATACTATGCCATATTGGAATCACTTCCTCACGGTTGGCTGTGTACCTTATATTCAAGTTTCCGGTCCATACCAACCACAATACAGCAGCAAATATAATTATCATGCACAATAGGCCGATTGCCTTTCCCCATCCTGGAAACATTACTTTGAATTGCTGATTCATTCCAATTATCCTCCTTGAGTGGTATGTTGCTTTGCCTCTTTTTTAATTCAGGTGAGTTAAATAAACTCTAGCACATCCCATCTTCTTCGTCTATTTATTTCAGTTGAGTTAAATAATATGATATTCTGTGTGTATGCCAAAAATCGTGGACCATGAGAAAATGAAGAATATTATTGCTGAAGCAACTTGGAAAATCATTAGTGAGCAGGGCATTCATCATGCAACGTCAAGAACAATTGCGAAGGAAGCCGGATTATCACAAGGAGCCTTAAGACATTATTTTTCCAAACAAGAGAGCCTGCTAGCATTTGCAATGGAGTTAGTTAAAGAAAAGGTACTTGCTCGGCTAAAGAATCTGAATACAAAAGAACTGGCGCCTCAAGAAAGAATTGTTGAATACTTGCTTGAGCTAGTGCCGACTGATGAACAGACATTATTGGAAATGGAGGTTTGGTTTGCATTTGTAAGCTATGGAAAAACGCAAAAAGGGTTCGATGCCAACTATGAGGACCTGCAAAGCGCAATAAGGAACTGCATTACGTACTTGAAAAATGAAGGTCTTCTACGCACTACCGATGAAGAGAAGGAACAGGAAAAGCTGTATGCCTTTATGAATGGGATGGCTCTCAATTTGTATCTTGAGCCGGATAAAATCAATCGAACACGAAGCAAAGAAATGATACAAGACTACATCCATTGGATTATCCGTTGAAGAAAAGCATGACACATAGATCGGGGAGTTAAGTTAGCTTGCCAAAGCCCAGCAGAATCCAATCTGCAGCAGGAGCGGCTGAATAAGTTATGAGGAGAATTCGGGGGCTACCGGGGAAAAAATAAAGATTAAGAACCCGCGTCTAACGCGGGCTTCTTTGTGCTTTCTATGCATTGATGTCCATGCATTTCAGGAGGTTACCTCTCCGACTTCTGTAACGTTTAGATTCAGCTTATGTTTTCGGCATACTTCGTAAAAACCTTTTGAAACAATGGGTTTGAAGATATGGATATAATCCAGCATAAAAAATTCATGCTCACCAATTCGCTCTTCATGAAGGCAGATTTGAGATACAACTTTGACGATCTTACGTGGAGGCTGTTCTACAGATGCAGCAATGACTGCTTTGCGCCCATATTCGGAACGTTCATAATCGAAAACATCCAAACGATCTAGCTGATGTGCAGTCCAATAGGTTTCTTCCACCATACGACCGTTGTGATAACATACCGTTGTCGGAATAAACTGTGCGTTTGTATTGGCTTCCTCCAACAGCTTTTTAAAACGATCTGATACATGTCTCGTTCCTGTAATCGTCTCAAAATAATCTACATTCAGATTGCGCACCGAAGACAATAATTCAACCTCTGCGATTGTCCCCTCTGGCAACGGATTCTCTACCGCCACATAATTCATCTCTAATTGAGGAGTGAAAATCGTTCCACCACTAATAAACCCTCTACGTGGATATTGAGATTCCAGAAAATAATAGTTCAAAGAGTGATGTATCCTTTCCAAATGAAGTGCTTTTAAATCTTTACGGTTGTCTACTCGTGCGTGAAGTAATGCTCTAAACGAGATTTTGTTTCTGGATGAGGCATATAAATCATGATTCGCTGATCTGGTTCATTGGGAAATTGTAGGGTAACATGCTCAAACTCAACAACTCCAAAAGTGGGGTGCACAAGCTTCTTGTAACCGTCAAGGGAGCTTGGCACCTCGTGATACTGCCACATCCTCGTAAAATCAGCACTTGTCCTCTTCAAATCTTCGATTAACTTGTCGAATGAATCATCGTTAAGATAGCGTGCTCTTGACGTTCTAAACTCGGCAATCATTCTCTGCGAGACACTCTCCCAATCCTCCGATCCCTCTTTCCACACAGGATCCGTAAATTGGCGCCATATCAAATTATAATCATGCGGAGGTGATATCCTATTAATCGTAAATACAGCATCTGCCGCTTTATTCCAAGCAAGAAAATCCCACTTTTTCCCGATGACATAGGCCGGATTCGGATTCAATTCATTCAGCATGTCCTGAATGGATGAGCTGATTTTCTCTTCAATAATAGTCGATTGAGGAGGCAGTGATTCTCCAGCAAGCAGAAAGAGATGTCTTCGCTCATTGGGTGTCAGCTTGAGTGCCGAAGCCAAGCTTTCCAGTACACTTACCGACGGACGGATATCACGCCCTTGCTCAAGGCGTGTATACCATGATAGTCCTATGTTCGCGATCCCGGCGACTTCCTCTCGCCGCAAACCTCGTATTCGACGACGATTCCCAGGCAAAAGGCCGACATCAAGGGGAGATAGAGAGGAGCGTAAATCTCTTAAGAAATTACCTAGCGCTAACCGGCGCTCACTGTCGTTCAAGTAAAAGCTCCCCCCTTATCCTATCACTCGTAAACCCACCATCAAGCAGGTTCTCGTGACCATTTAATAGTCAAAGTATACTTAAGCCAGTTGATGAGATCAACAATACCAGGCAAGGAGAATGAATATGACAACCATTACAGGACAAATGTTGGCGAGCAAGATCGTGATGATTACAGGTGCGGGGCGAGGCATTGGAGCTGAGGCAGCAAGGCTGTTTGCACAACAAGGAGCTTCTGTGATGCTCGTCGCAAGAACAGAGACTGAGTTGCGCAAAGTCAGGGATGAGATTGTGACGTCGGGCGGAGATGCAGCATATTTTACAGCCGATCTGTCAGATGTAAGCAACGTTGAAGAAGCTGTTAAGGCTACAGTGGAACGATATGGCCGTCTGGATGCTGCTTTTAATAATGCAGGCATCGGAGTCACGGTATCATCGCTGGTGGATGAAAGAGAAGAAGATTTCGACCTGATTCAGTCCGTAAATTATAAAGGAGTCTGGCTATGCATGAAAGCCCAGATTAAAGCTATGATGGAGACTTCAGGGTCAGGTTCTATCGTTAACACCAGCAGCGTGGGTAGTCTAAAGGGGAATCCGGGATTGGGAGCTTACGGGGCATCTAAACGAGCGGTAAACAGTCTAACTCAAACGGCTGCGGTCGAATATGGGCCAGCAGGTATCCGTGTTAATGCCATTGCTCCGGGAACCACAATGACGGATATGATTCAGCAATGGGTTTCTATTAACCCTGACATTGTTGAACAAATTAGTGCTAAGACACCTCTCAGGCGTCCGGCTGAACCTGCTGAGATCGCGAACGCAGCCGCTTGGTTGCTTAGTGATTATTCCTCTTTTGTTACCGGGGTCGTTTTGCCTGTAGATGGTGGACTTAGTGTATAGAATCGGTGGTTACATTCGAAGTGTCTAAGTTGATGTCAATACAGTGTTAACTTGCATGCAAAATGCAAAATAGGGGCCGGGTTACTCATGAATATGAGTGCCCTGCCCCTTGCTTTGATATACATATGAAATATGAATATACAGACCTTAAGCAACACTTTAACAGATCGAAAAGAAACAGTCTATATTTTTGGAAAAATGTTCTATATATTTAGATTGCTGGCCGGCAACTACAGATGAAACGGAGTATAAATCAATGATGTCCAACAACCATCTTACTCATGAAGAATTACAGGATTATGTGTACAATGTATTTGGTACCGGTTACCACTTGACGCAGTGTGCAAGAGTTCATGGAGGCGCACAAAAAGTCATTTACAAAATGGACTTCAAGAATGGGTTCACTTGCCTGTTGTACGTTTGGGATATTTCCAGCAACTATTTTCAGGAAGAGATCTTGAATGAACCCACGTTCCATAGTGCCTATGGCAGCGAACTTTTTTCTTTGAACACTCGCTTTCTCGCTCAACATGGAATTCGAACGCCAGCCTTGTATGATCTGAATAACGATAGAGGCCGGTACGGTTATGATTTTGCTCTTGTTGAGTATGTGGATGGACAGAAGGCCGAAGCCTATTTCCAGCATAACAATCCCAAAGATCGGGATGCGTTGTTTCAACGGATCAGGGATATGTTGACTCATATGCATAACATTCAAAGAAACGTTTATGGAAACGCCAACGATAACCAAAAAAAGGCTGAGCCTTGCTACAAAGTCAAGCGGTTCGATGCGGAAACAGCCTTATCCTATGCATCCAGGCACATGACCGATATTAGAGAAAATGAAGAAAGGCTGCTTGAGAAACTATCCGAATTGGAAGCAGCAATTCAGCCCAGAGACCTCTATAGTTTCATTCATGGAGAGCTAGGTCCGGATCATATATGGATAGATTCTGCGATGCAACCATGTCTTATTGATATTGAGGGCGCAGGATTCTTCGATCTCGAACATGAGCATAGTTTTCTGGAGTTTCGATTTGGAGACTTTTATCAGCACTTAAAAAATAATGATCTCGACCCGGAGCGGATGACATTTTACCGATTTTGCCATCATTTGTCCCTGATATCAGGAGGACTGAAACTGCTTCATAGACAGTTCCCCGATCAGCAATTCGCTAGAGGTCTCGCGGAGTATCATGCCAGATGCGCAGTTCAGATGCTTATGTGATAAGAACCATACACAGGAATATGGATATAACTCTGGAAGGAGATTTGAGGATGGAATTTATTTACGAAGATGAACGACTTGCCGTGAGCGTTATTCAGGCCATTCATACTGGAGATATCCCATCGTTACAGCAACTGCTGGCAGAGAATCCGGGATTGGAAAATATAAGAATCTTGGAAAGAAAGCCTAACAACATAGACTCGGATTCTAGTATCTCTCGAACGCTGCTGCACGTGGTTACGGATTGGCCGGGGCACTTCCCTCATGGAGCGGATACGGTGCGATTATTGACCAAGTTTGGAGCGAACTTGAATGCTCCTTTTGTCGGTCCACATATCGAGACACCTTTGCATTGGGCTGCAAGCTCCAATGACGTTCAAGTGCTCGATGCCCTTCTGGATGCTGGCGCAGACATTGAAGCGCCTGGCGCGGTGATCGCCGGTGGTACACCGCTGGACGATGCTATTGCATTCGCGCAATGGGATGCAGCACTACGCTTGGTTGAGCGCGGGGCGACCTTTGCCCTTTGGCATGCGGCAGCCCTTGGAAATATTCACGCCATACAAGATCATTTCAAAGGCGTCCAACTCTCGGAACGTTATCCTTGGGGAGCAAGCACCTCCTCTTCCCCACCCGATGTAGTAACCGTTGCCTTCTGGTGTGCTTGCCATGGAGGTCGTAGAGAAACAGCCGAATACTTGCTTAACCGAGGCGCCGAACTGAACTGGATAGCCACCTGGGATGGAATGACTCCACTGGACACAGCCAAACGACATAGATGGGTTGAACTGATCCCTTGGCTTGAGAATCAAGGTGCCAAATCTGCTGGCGAGATTCACAGATAGATGATTGACTGGAAAGAAAAAGCCCGCAATCTTTGCGGGCTTTTTGGCGTGTGATTTGTATGGAACCGAGACGTTTACTGCAAGGAATCGACTTTTTGAAGATCGGATTCGTTTGCCCCTGCCTCGGCTCCTTTACCGTAGAGCTTATCCATATGTTGCATATGCCCTACTCCCCAGTCGCTCATTGTCTGAAGCACAGGTTTCATGAGCTGTCCATACTCCGTAATCGAGTATTCAACCTTTGGAGGAACCTGCGCATACACTTCGCGATGCACAATATCATGATACTCCAGTTCTTTCAACTGCTGGGCTAACATCTTTTTCGAAATATCGGGAATGGCTTTTTGTAATTCGCTGAACCGCATTGTGCTATTGCTTAGCAGGCGTAGAAGAATTAAAGATTTCCATTTGCCCGTAAGAATATCCAGCGCCGTTCCAAATTTGCAATACACCGTCATCTGCATTCCTCACTTTCTAGTCATACGAGGGTATACTTTTGGTTACCTGGTTAGGTTTAAGTGCCTACTTCCTGATTAGACTTTCTCACTTTAGTATAGAGGCAGACATCAAAATTGAACAAGTGAGGGGTAAAGAAACGATGGATATAACGTTATGGATCGTACAAATCATATTAGCGGCAGGTTTCGTATATTCGGGATGGATGAAAACTATTCGTATCGAGTCATCAAGAAAGATGTGGGCCTGGGTCGATGATGTGCCAAAAAGTCTGGTTGTGCTGATCGGAATCGCGGAGCTGCTCGGAGCGCTGGGCCTCGTTTTGCCGTGGGCGCTGAACATAGCTCCGCTGCTTACGCCGATCACCGGAATAGCTCTGGCAGCGGTCGCATTTCTTGGGATGCTGTTTCATATTCGGCGCAGTGAGTATCGGGAGCTTGGCGTGAATATCCTTTTTATGGTTCTGGCATTAATCATAACCTTTGGAAGACTATGAAAACGGCGCTCATCCGACTTATTCGTTCTCCCACCCAATCCAATTTTATATACGTCTCCTTTTGGATAGGTTAAGAGTGCAAGACTGTTCCCAACCTGTCCTAAAAAGCGGTCATACTATTCTATGATAGAATTTGTAGCTATCCTGTTACCGGTGTGCTCACATATAAACAGGGACCTCTCGCCATACTGGCAAGGGCCCCTGTCTAACAACTTGATATATAATTTTCCGTTAAGTGATGGTCAGACCGCCGCTTGCATATCCGGCCACGGTTGTAGCTACATCAAGACCGGCTGTTACTGATGCCGAGAAGACCATAAGCAGGCGGTCACCTGCGGCCACCGGAATGCTCAGTCCTGTAGTCAATCCGCTGGATATTGTGCCCAGTGCCAGAATTCCGGTGAGTGGGGGAGCCAAAGTGACCAATGCACCAGGTACAGCTGTAAAGGAGTTATTCGGTGTAGTGGAGCGGAATAATTGTGCAGTTATGGTTACTGTAGATCCAACCAAGCTCAGTCCGGCTGTCGTGCTGAAATATGCAGCCAGTGAAGTAATCGTTCCGGTACGCGATGCGGAGAAAGCGAAGTTAAGCAAAGTTCCAGCAGCGCCTGTGAGATCAATAACTCCGCCACTAACACTGATGCCTGTAGTACTGTTGCCAAAACCTACTAAACTGGAGGTATTCAGAAGGCCGCCCAATACCGTAGTCAACGCAACCGGAAGTCCTGATGCATAAGGAATAATTGCTCCAGAACCTGTCGCTCCAGTAGCTCCGGTTACACCTGCGGTACCTGTCGCTCCAGTAGCTCCGGTCGTACCTGCTGTGCCTGTCGCTCCAGTAGCCCCGGTTGCACCTGCTGTGCCCGTTGCTCCTGTTGCTCCAGTTGTACCTGCGGTGCCCGTTGCTCCCGTTACTCCGGTTGTACCTGCGGTGCCTGTCGCTCCAGTAACTCCAGTCGTACCTGCGGTGCCTGTTGCTCCTGTTGCTCCAGTCGTACCTGCGGTGCCTGTTGCTCCTGTTGCTCCAGTCGTACCTGCGGTGCCTGTCGCTCCAGTAGCCCCGGTTGTACCTGCGGTGCCTGTCGCTCCGGTTGCTCCAGTCGTACCTGCGGTGCCTGTTGCTCCGGTAGCTCCGGTTACGCCTGCTGTACCTGTTGCTCCTGTGGCTCCGGTTACACCTACGGTGCCTGTCGCTCCTGTTACTCCGGTTGTACCTGCGGTGCCCGTTGCTCCTGTTGCTCCAGTTGTACCTGCTGTACCTGTCGCTCCAGTAGCTCCGGTTGTACCTGCGGTGCCTGTCGCTCCTGTTGCTCCAGTCGTACCTGCGGTGCCTGTCGCTCCTGTTGCTCCAGTCGTACCTGCGGTGCCCGTTGCTCCTGTTGCTCCAGTCGTACCTGCGGTGCCCGTTGCTCCTGTTGCTCCAGTTATGCTTGGGATTTCGCCTAGCAATTCGGAAGAAACCAAACGGTGGGCTGTTACCAAAGAGCCTGTGCTGCTCTTACCCCATACGGATACTTGAACAGGATCATTAATCGTCGCTGTTGTTGTAAAAGTAAACTCGAAGGCATCCAGATTGGCAAAGTAGTTGTTAGTTATTACCTGATTGGGTGCAAGGTCAAAAGTCTCACTGATATACAGAACTCTCATTCCACCACTCATGTAATACCCTTGTATTTGTATGGTTGAGGTAGCCACATTACTGCGGTTATCGATCTTGACTGTAACTGTCTGAGTCGGTCTTACACCACTAACCGCATTATTTTCTATCGGCCCTGTTGATAAAAAGCTCATCGCTACATCTCCTCTTCATGGGATTGGGATATCTTTTTTCCTAAGTGTTTTGAACTATTTCCTCGTGCTCCACCACCCGGTGTGCATCAACCAATTGTCCGGAAGCTTGTTTGCCCCACACGGAAATCCCCACTTCCTCCACACCTGCCACATCCGTTCCAAAAACAAACTCAAACGCATCTAAATCTGCAAAATAATCTCTCGTCACTGCTTCGTTAGGGGCTACACTAATCACTTCACTTACATACAGTGTTCTGGTTGTGCTTAGCACATAACCCTGAATGGATACTGTTACAGAATCCACATCAGTCTGACTTACCAATCGAATCGTTACCCGTTGTGTCGGTCTAAGTCCAGAAACCGGGTTGTTTTCTATCGGACCTGTTGATAAAATAGACATTTTTCCCCATCCCACCTTTTTATGAACCTCATACTCTAGCAGGTTTTGGCATAAGCTCACTTGATAGTAATATTCAAGAACAAAACCAACGGTGTGGACAAAACACAGGGGGCAAGTTCACCATTGTCAATAAACAACAACCCTGTACAACCCGTGATTCTATGCAATGAATGAACAGGCACAACAGCAAACGATTGATACTCGTAAAAGTCGAGCAACAAGTGGGCGAATCTTTGGTCTGATAACCCAACTCGATTCCAGCAAAAAAACGACCGACTCCCCATTCATTGACAGGGAAACGGCCGCTGCTTAAGACGTGTCTATATAATCTGTGTTTATTTCATGAGATTATGAACTCATTTAAAGCTGATCCATCCGTTTTAATTCTAGCGAGAGAGTAATGTTCTTCTTCATCCTCTACTTCAACATAGAAAAAGATTGTATTATCTTAAAATTGTGATATGATATCGTCAAGTTAATAAACATTTAAAAGAAAATATGAAAAATAATTACATTTAAATGTGTTCAAATCTATTTTTTCGCCAAATTCCAGTTCTAACCCATTTTATTGAAAGCGATTACAAAAAGAAACCTGACAGATTATAGCACTTCTAATCCCACACACAGATGCAGGCTTACTTTGGGTTATAGCCATTCCCTTATCCCCGTGACCACGCACACGGTGTACAGGTCGCTTGGCTTAAACCATATATAACAGCATGACATAACCTAACAGCTGGCCTAACAACTATTCAAAAAGGGGGTGACATGAGGGACATCTCTTCATTTTTTCAGCATTTCATCATCTCTGCTATTCTAACTTTCGATCACCACTAATCCAATCTCATGGAGGCGAAATGTATGATCCGTAAACCGCTAGTTTTATTGTTGGCGTGTCTGCTAATCTTTGTCACCCTACCCGTTGAATCAAGCCATGCAGCCAATGCAGCTGTAGCCAAACTTCCTGGAAATTCCAATCCTCTCATCGATCACAAACTTGGAGCTGACCCTTATGTGCTCGTCCATAACAATCGCGTCTATGTCTACATGACAGGTGATGCATATCTGTACAACAGTGACGGCTCTGTCAGAGAGAACCAGTACAGCACCATCGGGAAAATTAACGTCATCTCTTCAGCTGACATGGTGAACTGGACAGACCATGGTTCCATCCCTGTAGCGGGTGCGAATAATGCCAATAATGGACAAGGTATTGCCAAATGGGCTACCCAATCCTGGGCTCCTGCCATGGCGAAGAAAACTATTGCTGGCAAAGAGAAATTTTTCCTGTATTTTGCCAACTCGGGCGGAGGTATTGGGGTACTCACAGCGGATTCCCCCATCGGTCCTTGGTCCGACCCAATCGGACGTGCCCTCTTGACGCACGGAACACCAGGTATGTCAGGTGTAACCTGGCTCTTTGATCCGGCTGTACTTGTCGATGATGATGGCTCTGCTTACCTGTATGCTGGAGGGGGTATTCCGAACGATACCAATGCTGCTTCCATTGCCAATCCCAAAACAGCTCGGGTCATTCGTCTCGGTGCCGACATGATCAGCGTGGTGGGCAGTGCCGTTACGATTGATTCTCCTTATATGTTCGAAGATTCCGGTATTCATAAGTATAACGGCAAATATTACTACTCCTACTGCATCAACTTCGCGGGAACACATCCCGCTGCATATCCAAAAGGTGAGATCGGATACATGGTCAGCGACAGCCCAATGGGCCCTTTTACGTATAAAGGCCACTTTCTGAAAAATCCCGGTACGTTCTTCGGTGTAGGCGGCAATAACCACCATGCCGTATTCCAGTTCAACAACGAATGGTATGTGGCATACCATGCACAAACAGTAAGTAAGGCATTCCTCGGGGATGGCAAAGGGTACCGTTCCACCCACATTAACAAGCTGACCCACAACGCGGATGGCACCATCCAGGAAGTGCAGGGTAACATGACTGGTGTATCCCAAACGACCAACCTCAACCCGTATGTCCGGGTGGAAGCGGAAACCATTGGATGGCAAGCAGGCATTAACACTGAGCCGAGTCAAGCGAGCGGTGGACCTGTAGCCAATCAGAATGTCACTAATATTCATAATGGAGATTGGATCGCGGTCGGCAATGTGGATTTTGGATCAGCTGGAGCCTCCAAATTCAAGGCTAATGTCGCTTCTACCGGAAATGGCAACATCGAGGTACGACTGGACAGTCCGACAGGTCCTCTGGTTGGAACACTTAATGTAAGCTCAACCGGCGGTGCGCAAACGTGGCGCGAGATGGAGACCAATGTAACCAACGCTACGGGCGTACATCGTTTGTATCTGGTGTTTACAGGCTCAGGTAATGGAAACCTGTTCAAACTGGATTACTGGCAGTTTACATCCGGTTCGGGTGGCAACCCCAACCCCAATCCTAACCCGTCCGTTACTCGCATCGAAACGGAAAGCATGACACTTGGCGGTCAATATGCCGGTGTGATCAGCTCCCCTTTTAATGGAGTAGCACTCTACGCCAACAATGATTATGCAGCATACAATCAATATTATGCTTTCCCAACCCATCATTTCTCTGTCCGCGGTGCTTCCAACAACAATGAGACGGCCCGTGTGGATCTTGTCATCGGGGGTGTAACGGCGGGTTCATTCTACTTTACCGGTACACAACCGACCGTACAGACCCTGTCGAACATCACACATGCTACAGGCAATCAGGAAGTCAAGCTGGTCGTAACAACGGATAATGGTACGTGGGATGCTTATATTGATTATCTTGAACACTCACAATAACACAAAGGTCAAGATAGACTTGGGAGGACAAGTTATGTGGAAAAAAATCTGTACGCTTCTGCTCTCTCTTCTGTTACTTGTGGCATCGCTGTCAACGACAAGTCCTACCGCTTCCGCATCAACGTTCAGCAATCCGGTCATTTATGCGGATGTTCCTGACAGTGATGTCATCCGGGTGGGCAATGCCTTCTATATGACCAGCACAACGATGCATATGAATCCGGGTGTACCTGTGATGAAGTCTTATGATCTGGTCAACTGGAGCATCGTAAACTATGTGTATGATACGCTTGGAAACGGGGATATACAAAATCTGAACAACGGACAAAACGAGTATGGGCGCGGTTCCTGGGCAAGCAGCTTGCGGTACAACAATGGGATATATTATGTGGCTTTTGGCTCACTTTCCACGGGCAAGACATATATTTATCAGACCAGCAATATCGAAACAGGCCCATGGACACCTTACACATTGAACAGTTATTACCATGATCCCTCCCTCTTGTTTGACGGGAATCGAACCTTTCTTGTTCATGGCAGTGATAACATCAGTATCGTTGAGCTGACACCTGATGCGAATGCCGTCAAGGCCGGAGGGCTGAATCAGATTCTGATTCCAAACGCGAGCAGTATAGCTGGCTCTAACATGATTGTAAAGGCAGAAGGAGCACATATTCAGAAGATCAACGGCATGTACTATGTATTCCTGATTGCCTGGCCTTCGGGTGATGGCCGCATTCAGCTTGCCTATCGTGCAAACACATTGACAGGGCCATACACAGGTAAAGTTGTACTACGAGACTCGGGCATTGCCCAAGGAGGTATCGTGGATACCGCATCCGGTGCATGGTACGGCTTGCTGTTCAGAGATAGCGGGGCTGTTGGACGTATTCCCTATCTCGTGCCGGTGACATGGTCGGATAACTGGCCTGTGTTTGGGGTGAACGGCAAGGTTCCTCTTAACATGAATATGCCCGTTGAAGGTCAGCCTGCTGCCAAAATCTACGGGTCGGATGAGTTCAACGCAACCACATCAGGTACACCCTCAGTAACGCAACTGTTAGTGAACGGCGGCTTTGAGGACAGCACCATTCAGCCGTGGACCAGCAACAATACAGCAACCATCAGCTTAACGAATGCCGAAGCGTTTAGCGGTACCAAAAGCCTGCTCGTCAGCGGCAGACAGCAGACAGCAGGCGGTGCCAAACAGATGGTTACAGGTAAGCTGTTACCAGGGGAAACGTACTCTTTTTCGGCTAAGATCAAATACACCGCTGGTCCCGCAACCAAAACGTTCAATCTTAGCATCCAGAACGGTGCAAGTTATACCGGAATTAGCATTATGGGCAGTGCAACGCTAACCCGCGGACAATGGGGCACCCTTCAGGGTATGTATACTGTTCCATCGAACGCAGACCTGTCCCAAAGCTTTATTTTTGTGGAAACACCGTATAACTCGAATCCGGACCCGACCAATGATCTGATGGCATTTTATGTAGATGACGTCTCACTGACAAGCAATTCATCTACCGGCACATCCAGTCTGGCACCATACTGGCAATGGAATCATAACCCCGATGCTGCCAATTGGTCCCTGCTCCAGCGACCCGGTTTCATGCGGCTAACCGCAGGCAAAATCAGCAAAAACCTGTTGGAAGCCCGCAACACACTGACACAACGAACCTTTGGTCCAAAAAGCACGGGCATTACCGCTTTGGATACAGCAGGCATGAAGGATGGTGATTATGCTGGACTCGCTGCTTTTCAGGCCAGATACGGCTTTGTCGGCGTAAAGATGACGGGCAGCACCAAATCCATCGTTATGGCCAATGCCAGTTCCGGCAGCATGACCGAAGTAGCAACGGTGCCATTGAACCAGAACAGAATTTATCTCCGCGTCATCTGTGATTTTACGAACCAGACAGACAAAGCCTACTTTGCTTATAGTCTGGATGGCAACAACTGGATATCCCTTGGCAATACACTTCAAATGTCTTACACACTGCCACACTTTATGGGATACCGGTTTGCACTATTCAATTATGCAACGAAGTCTACCGGAGGGTATGCAGATTTCGATTATTTCCGCGTAGAATAAATGTGATTTTATTCAGTTATCGATCAGGACCTGGAACTCCATCATGTGTGGAGCCAGGTTCTTTTCAATACATTTCTTATGAGAATATTCACCTTTTAAATTCAAAAAGTCCGGTGCTGTTTTATATAACGCATGTATCCTTCAGCACTTCGGTTAATCTCTTCATCGGTAGCCTGGAATGAGGCACCATAGACTGCATATTGCGGCACCGCCTGAGCCCCTACATGATTCATGCTTGCTATGAAAGGTGCAACAAGTTCCTCAACGCTGTAACCGATAGAACCATCTTTCGCATAATTCTCCTGTTTATCCCCTATGGAGATCGCCAGTCCCATTCGCTTTCCCTTCAATCGATTCCCTTTCGATCCGTACGCCCATCCATGGGTGAACACATCATCAAACCATTTTTTCAACAGCGGTGGGTAACTGTACCAATATAACGGGAACTGCAACACAATAAGATCATGCGTCTCCAGCAACTCTTGTTCTCGGGCTACATCAATCTTCCAATCGGGGTAGGTCGTATATAATTCGTGAAGAGCAATATCATCTGTATACTGCAGCAACTCCTCCTTCCAGCGACGATTGACTCTCGAACTTTTCATATCGGGATGTGCCAGAATAACAAGTGTTTTCATCATAAGTTCCTCTCTTCCCTTCCAGGGTGTTGGTTTCTATACTTGAATATGGACCATTATCGGCCACATCCAGTCAAAAGAAAATACACACAATGAAGTAAGGTACTTACCTCAAAGTGTGTATGGACTTCCGTGTCAGAACCGTGAGAAAATAAATAGTTACACCCTATAAAACACGTAAAACTTAAACTGAGGTGAACCAGGATGAAGCAATACAATCTGGGCATTGAAGCAACGCTCGAAATTATAGGCGGCAAGTGGAAAGCCTTGATCATCTGTTTGTTGATGTCCGGGGTAAAGAGAACGGGCGAATTAGAGCGAAGCATCCCCGGCATTTCGCAAAAAGTGTTAATTCAACAATTGCGCGAGCTGGAACGGGACGGCCTTGTCACCAGACATGTCTACCAGCAGATGCCTCCCAAAGTGGAATATGGACTTACAGAGTATGGCGTTACCGCCAATACCATCGTGGATGTCATGTGTACTTGGGGAAGGGACAATATTGCTCTCAGACAGCAGCGGGGCGAAGACGTTGTATTATTGGAAAACAACCAGCCCGAGTCTTGATTTCACAGTTGCACATTCCCCATACATTATGTAGGACATATGTCTCCTTTTCCACGAAAACGATTAAAAAACCTTTATATTCCAGACCAAATGATCGATATACACATTGGGGCACCTGAATATCCCGTGTTGAACATTGGATTCACATCTCACAAATGCAACACGGGAGAACAGAATGATACATACGGTAGCGAGTAAGGGAAAAAGATAAGCTCTATCTGGTGAGATGGAAAGGGCTAACAAAGGAGAAGGAGAGTCATATGAAGGTAAGAACGAGTCAAAAAGGAAACACACGCCACAGCTACATCAACTTGATGTTATCTGTTCTGTTATTGATTAGCAGCATCCCGCTGTGGCCAATCTCAAAAGTGCACGCCGCAGATGAGGAACATCATCTGTTATCCCTGAACCGGCCGGTGTACAGTTCCTCATCTCTGGGCGGCAATACGGCAGACCATGTGGTTGACGGCAACAAAAACACCCGCTGGGAAAGCATATGGCAGCAAGATCCGCAGTGGATCTATGTTGACTTAGGCGCGGTGGCCTCCATCTCGGGCATCTCCATCGAGTGGGAAAATGCGTATGCTTCCAGCTTTGATCTGGAAGTATCCGACGACGAAGTCCATTGGCAGTCTGTTTACTCCACAACAAAGGGGCAAGGCGGCCTGAACGAAATTGAGGTCACAGCAGAGGCACGATATGTGCGCTTGTTCAGCCATCAAAGAGCACAGCAAGCCTATGGCATCTCTGTATACGAATTCAATGTATACGGGACGGGCGGAGCAAATCCACCTCCCAAACCAGCAGCCATGAACCTTGCACTTGGACAACCGGTTACAGCGTCTTCGGAAGAAATTGATGAGCCCAGTCGTTCAGCCGAGGATAAAGCCAAAATGGAAAAAAAGAATTACGAAGCTCGGAATGTAACGGATGGCAATCCAGATACACGCTGGTCTTCCATCTACAAGGATCAGGAATGGATTGTTGTAGACCTTGGACTGATCCGGGAAATCGGGAACGTATCCCTGCAATGGGAAAACGCTTTCGGACGTGCATATGATATTCAAGTATCCAATGACGCACAGCAATGGACTACATTGTACCGGGAATTGCACAGCAACGGTGGACGGGATGAAATTCCGGTATACGCCGAAGCACGGTATGTGAAATTGGCCGGACTTGGCAGAGGAACAACCAATGGATACTCCCTGTACGCATTTGATGTCTACGAGTATATCGAAGGTGATGCCAAACCTGTGCATACCATTCCGAATATCCCTGAACCGTCATCCGTACAGATGGGTTCCGGCAGTTACGCTGTAAATGACATCACGATGCTGCAGCCGAAAAATCCGAAAAATCGTACGGCTGATATTACGGCGCCTCTCCCTTCCAATGACTGGTGGCAGTCTATTCTTGTATCTGATCTGGGGGATGGCAACAGTCTGGTCACACTCCCACTCAAAAGCAGATATACCAAACAAGGACTTCAACTTCTGAACCCCGGAGCTGGTTACGTTTCGGCTGATGGCGGTTCTATGGACGCTGACGGGGAACCGGATCTGATCATGACCACCAGCAATATGAATCCGGCGGAGGTCAATACCAAGGTGGCGGGATATGGAGATTATTCCGCAACGATCATCATGAGTGATGACGAAACGGCCAAAATGAACACCACGTTTGTGAAGGGTTCCCCTTTCCTGTACAACACCTTCGATAACCCAGATACCATTATTGTTCGTTCGCCCAACATCACACGTCTCTTCGATGATCAGAACCGTGAAATTGTTCTGAAGGATGGAGAATCACTGACGGCCGATCATATCGGCGTTGAAATAACCAATCAGGATAGAGCTCCCAAGCCTCAGACCTTTAAAAGAAATTACGGGATCTTTGCACCTGAAGGAACCGTATTTATGAAACTTGGCAATACGATCAAGATCAAGCTGGGCCAGAGCGAAAACTATCTGTCACTGGCTACCCTGCCGTCCGCGGCAGAGCTGCCTTATTATTACCAGCACGCCTACGCCTTTGTTACCGATACACAAGTGGACTACAATTATAACGAGAGCACTTCACTGGTAACGACTACCTTCAACTCGGTAACCCAGACGAAACGGGCAGGCTTTTCCTCCGAGACACTCATGGCCTTGTTCCCGCACCAATGGAAACTGGCGACTACTCCGTTAACGGAGCTTGCTTACCCTTCCATTCGCGGCATGATGAAAGTAAGTGAAGGCAATACGTTTACGACACAGGATCGATTCTATGGCATTATTCCGCAGTTTGTAGAGCCGGATGATCCGACCTACTCGCGTGCACAATTAATCAGCTATCTGGATCAGCTTGATGCGGATACGGCAGGCAATCTGATGAGCGAGGATCCTTACTGGCAAGGGAAAAAGCTTCATCCGCTTGCGCTGGGTGTACTCATCAGCGACCAGATCGGAGATACGGTAAGGCGAGACCACTATCTGTCCCTGCTTCGAAACATTTTGACAGATTGGTATACTTATTCGCCGGATGAACCTTTGCACTCGTATTATTTTTATTATTCGGATGAGTGGGGAACCATTTTCCCTTACGGTAGTGGATTTGGTGTTAATACCGGATTGACAGATCATCATTTTACCTACGGCTATTACGTTTTTGCATCGGCTGTATTGGCCACATATGACCAAGCATTTTTGCAAGATTACGGCGACATGGTTGACCTTCTGATTCGAGACTATGCCAATCCTTCACGGACAGATGATCAGTTTCCAAGGCTTCGCAATTTTGATGCGTACGCAGGTCACTCCTGGGCAGGTGGTTACGCCGATAATCGCAGCGGGAATAACCAGGAGGCGGCAGGTGAAGCCCTCTTTAGTTGGGTCGGACAATATATGTGGGGTGAGGTGACAGGCAACAAAGCCTACCGCGACACCGGAATCTGGGGTTTCGTAACTGAAGAAAAGGCTGCCGAGCAATACTGGTTTAATTATGACGGGGATAACTGGCTGGAGGATTACCAGCATGCTACGGTAGGTCATGTGTACGGCAGCGCCTACCTGTACGGAACGTACTTCTCGAATGAAGCCGAGCACATTTACGGTATTCACTGGCTGCCGCCAGCGGAATGGATGACCTATTATGGACGTGATCCGCAGAATACTAAGGCTCTCTACAATGGTCTCATCAAGGATCTGGGCGGTCAGCAGGAGCGCACATGGCAACATATTATCTGGCCGTTCCAGTCCATTGGAGACCCGCAAGGTGCTCTAGCCAAATGGAATACGAGCGAGATGCAGCAAAATGAAGTCTTTAACGCGTACTGGTTCATGCACAGCATGGCTTCTACAGGAACACGCACGATGGAAATCTGGGCAGATGATCCGGCAGCAACCGTGTACGAAAAAGACGGCGTCTATACAGCGCAAATCTGGAATCCGTCCGACACTGTCAAAACAGTGCATTTCTACAATGCCAATGGCGCTTTGGGTTCGGCTACCGTTTATGCCAAAGCGCAAGTAAAGGTTAACCCGCTGGAACATTCCGTTGTTAAACAGCCGGATGCCTCTCAGGGTGTAGTCTATCTCGATCGGAGCCAATGGACCATTACGGCATCCTCCAGTTCAGAGCCGGTAGAGCGCATGGTCGACGGTGATCTGACAACACGCTGGTCATCCGGACAGATCCAGCAGCCCGGCGATTGGCTGCATATTGATCTGGGAAGCGAACAGTCTATGGATACGGTATTCATGAACTCCGGCAACAACGGCGGTGATTATGCTCACGGGTACGAAATCTACGTATCCAAAGATAACGAGAACTGGGCCCAGCCTATCGCAGAGGGCGCTGGAACATCTCCAAGTCTGTCCGTGGAATTGGGCATGCAAACCGCCCGTTATGTCAAGATTGTATTGACTTCCCCTGCGGACAGCTGGTGGTCTATCTCTGAACTCAAGCTTGCCCGATTTGGTAAACTTGACGCAACACCGGACCTCCCACAGCCTGTATCGCTTCCAGATCGCTCTTCATGGATCGTAACCGCCTCCTCTACTCAAGGAGCAGATGTGACGGCCAATATGCTGGACGGAAGTTCAAATACCCTATGGACCAATGGGAGGAAACAAATCGAAGGACAATGGATTACCATTGATCTTGGCCAAAAGAGTTCTTTCGATGCCATAGAATTGGACCCGGGTCATGCGAAAGACGACTATCCGAGACAGTATCGGATCTATGTCTCGGATGACGGCGAACACTGGGGCACGTCCATTGCAGGCGGCGAAGGCACGCCTGGACGCATGTCCATCACCTTCCCTGAACAGCAGGCACGTTATGTGAAGGTGGTACAGATCGGGAATTCCGATCAATGGTGGTCTATCTCCGAGTTGTTTATTCATCATAATGGAACGGGCAAACAAAAGCGGTTGCTGCCAGACGGCTGGTCCGTGACCACTTCCACCGGAGACGATGCAGCGGCTATACTCGACGGCTCGGATCAAACACGCTGGACCTCCGGTCAGACTCAAACAGGCGGCGAATGGATTCAGATTGATCTGGGGGCCTCGCAGCCAGTGAATCGGATTGTGCTGGACAGCGCGCACAGCCGGGAAGACTTTGCTCGCGGTTATGAAGTATTTACTTCCCTGGATGGAGAGCAATGGGGGGAAGCCCTGGCTTCGGGTGAAGGATCATATCCGCTGCTTTCTATCCCCTTTGCATCACATGAAGCACGCTATATTAAGGTCGTACAGACGGGTACTGATTCTCATTGGTGGTCCGTAGCTGAATTAGAGGTCTATACCGCTGATCAGACACCCTGGATATCCGGGGAACAGGATGATCTGCTACCTGCTGAACTGGATCGAACATCATGGACAGCGACTGCCTCCACCTCTGGAGATGTTGTGGCGATGCTAGACGACGATCTGAATTCACGCTGGACCTCTTCATCTGGTCAACATGCCGATCAATGGGTCCAGATTGATCTGGGAAGCAAGCAGAGCTTCAGCCGCTTGACCATGGATTCGGGCAGCAGCAGTAACGATTATGCTCGCAGTTTCCAGTTATTCACTTCTGATGATGGCGAGCACTGGAATGGAGTTACGGAAGTCTTGGGAACAGAACCCGTCATTTCACATACGTTCTCCAAACAAACGGCGCGATACATCAAAATGGTTTTGACCGCGGACACTCCCGAGTGGTGGTGGTCCATTGCCGAGTTAAAACTTTACCATTAATGTCATCACGATCTGTTCAACCACCTCTCTCCCGTTCTTGCGGGACAGGGGTGGTTTTTCCTATGCCAAGGATGAAGCATACCTCATTCAAACTTCATGTTCCATACATCACCTCTATAGTAAGATATAGATTAATGTATATTCACTAAATGTTATTCAACAAGGAGTGTTCCGTATGAAAAATATAATTGTTTTTGGTGCAAGCAAGGGATTGGGTGACGCATTCGTTAGAGGTGTGCCACAGTCCGGTGATAAAGTCTGGGTGGTTTCCCGCAGCAAGCCGGAAAGTCTGAACGTAGAGGATGGCGTCCAGCGAATATGGATTCAGGCCGATCTTTCCGAACTTCAGGCCGCGGAGCATATTGCCAACCAGCTTCAAGGCGAGACGTTGGATGTGCTTATTTATAACGTGGGGATCTGGGAGAAGGAAGGATTTGAAGAGCACTATACGTTTGATCGGGATGAACCCGCAGATATCAGTCAACTTATTCATGTGAATGTGACCTCAACGATTGTATGTATACAGGCTTTACTGCCTCATCTTCGCCAGTCAGAGGCAGGCAAGATCATCCTGATCGGTTCAACAGCCGGTTTGAGCAATGCAGGCAACAGCCAGGTTTCATTTGTCGCCTCCAAATTTGCCATACGGGGTGTTACGGAAGCTCTAAGAGAGCATACGAGAGAGGACCGCATCGCGGTGACATGTATCAATCCGGGAGAACTGGCGGCAGAGATTCCTTATGAAGACGGAATGGAACGCGCACTCGCCGAGTATGACGGGACCCGTATTCCCCTACAGGATATGGTCGCCGTCGTTCGATGTATTATCAGCTTGTCCAAGGCGGCCTGTGTGAAAGAGATCAACATACCCGCATTAACGGATATGAACACTTAGATAGCACGGATACAAATACTTAAATAGTAATGACATCTGCCCGCACAACCGGTTCGTTCAGTGCGGGTTCGCTATGTATGCATACGCTGGACTGAAGACCGTCTACATTAATACATGCGACAAGTGTGCAATGCCTATGGAATTCATGCGTTCATGCTCAGGAATATTTTCATATAACAAATTCGACTTTCCTGCCCTGGCCAGGTGATCACGCATAGCGGCAATCCGTCCTTTGTTCACACCAATATAACGAAAATCGATTTGGCGCAAGTGCTCCAGCTCGGTCAGTCCAGCAAAAGAATTCACCTTGAGCGCCGTATTTATCTCCTTTAGTTCAATAGATTCCAAAGTGCCGGCTGTCCATAGATGTTCGGTATCCCGTAACGATTTCATATAGTCCAGTTCGAGCTGTCTGAGGCAGGGCATCTGGGAAAAGTCGCATAATTGCTCCAGCTTGGGCAAGGACAGATGCAGATACTCCAGCCCATGCATCTGTTCGAGTCCCTGAACACTCGTCAGCTTGCGAACAGAGCTTAGCTTCAACATCGAGATAGTTGACTCTGTCAATACATCCAGTCCACCTTTTAACTCGCCATGATCCAGGGACAGATATTGAAGCATGGGCAGTTCAGCCAACACATCGAGTGTTTCAATAGAGCAGTTCAGAATGATGGTGTTGAGACTTAGGCATGTTGCAATGGAAGCAAAATCTTTGAATTTGCCGCGGAGTTCAAGAAAGGTTAGTTGGTTGTAGTGTTCAATAAAATTGAGCCGGGTTGCCTTAGCAGGTGAATTCAATCTTAGAAACTGCAGTTGCTTCATCGCACCCAGAATCGTCAAATCCTGTGCCTGCGAAAGATCAAGCTGCAAGGCAGACACATGCTTTAATTGGGCAAGTCGCCCCAAAAATCCTGATGAATATCCCCCTTTAGGGTCCACATGCGATATGTGTAGAATTAGATCTGGGCGGGCAAAGAACACTTTGGCATCTAGCTCGGCAAGGTCCTCGTATGTATCCGCGTCGACGCGAAAATGAACCGTTGCTCTGCGGCGCAACAGATGCACCGCCTGGTGCATCTTTTCGGCATTCCATGGAGCCCCTTGTATCGAAGCGTGCCATACTTCACTCACAGATAATCCCCCTTTTTACCCCCCCTATAGTTCCAATTCATTCCATTATAAACAACATTACCTGGATGAACCACTACTGAACCCGGTTTTTCATTCCTATTCTCTTTTCAACCCTTCCTTTCATTTTCCTCATCTTCTAGTCTCTTTCCTTCCTGTTGCTTTCAATATTAATCGACAGAAATCTACATAAAACTATAGGATATGCCGACATATAACTTAGGCGTTTTGAGCTTTTTATTACTCATCTGGGGAGATGGAATATGTCGAACATGTTGAATAAGTGGGGTAAAACGGGAGCACGGACATCCAGTATGGCAAATACGTTGTCCATTGTGCTGCTCGTCATCATCGTAGTCGTCTTTTCCGTGCTGGGAACTTTTATGTTCGCAAGCACACGAAACATTCTGGTAAAGCAGCAGGAATCCATGCTCCAGACCAAGACACAGGCTATTGTTAGTGAATTTGATGCGCTATTCAAAGAAAAGGGCGCGCTGGTCAAACAAATGTCCACCAACACATTATTTAAGCAATACATAGAAACAACCGCATCTGCAGCAGATGCGGCAAGTTCAACCTACGCTGCTGAAGCACAGGCGACACTGGCTGAAATTGTTAAGGCAGAGCCTTCATTTGCCGATGCTTGGGTCGCGGGTCTGGATGGAAAAGGTTTTTGGATTCAAAATGATGGTGTCGTCTCTGCACCGGACTTTGATATCCAGTCACGTCCATACTACAAGCCTGTTACCGGTGCAGACGGGCTTTATTTCTCCGATCCGTACATTGACGTTGCAGCAGGCGACGTACTTATGGGGATCTTTTACCCCATCAAAGACGACAACAATAACATGATCGGCTTCGCTGCAGCGGATATTGCGTTTAAGGATATTCCAGCCATCATGGAGAGTTATTCGCTTGGTAGCACGGGCTATTCCATGCTGCTGTCCAAGAGCGGGGAAATTCTGTACCATCCTGATCAAGAGAAGGTGCTGAAGGAGAACATCCTGGACAGTACGGGGGACATGGGAGAGATCGGCAAGAAAATGCTTGCCGGCGAACACGGCATACAGCTTATGAATGACAATGGGGAACGTCGCTATATCGGCTACGCTACCAGCAAGGATACGGGATGGTCCGTTGGTCTGACGATAACAGAGAAAGAAGTACTGGGTGAATTAAAAACGTTCACGTGGATTACGCTTGGCGGTTTTGCTGCAGCCACTCTTCTGCTTGTGATTATCTGTTATATTACCCTTCGCCGTCTGTTACGCTCCATACCACAACTGCTGGCCAAGATCAAACAGATTGAACAAGGTGACCTCACCGTCATACTGGATATCAAATCCAATAATGAAATTGGACAGATCGCCACAGGTTTGAATTCCATGGTACAAAAAATTCAAGGTATGCTGCAAATGGTCGGCAGCTCAGCGCAAATTCTGAACCAGTCGTCGAATGATCTGCAAGCCATCTCCTCACGAACGGCTGTGACCATGAATGACACATCGACAGCGATTAACGAGATTGCCAATGCCACGAATTATCAGTCCATTGAAACGGAAAATATCTTACGCAAAACAGGCTCGTTATCCAGCCAAATCGATGAAATTGCCACCGATACACAGGCTATGGGGACGGTCGTACAGACATCTGCCGATCAAAGCAGCCAAGGACTTGCGGTCGTGGAGCAATTATCGAAATGGTCGGAGGAAAATCATCAGTCCACCCAAGCGGTATCCTCTATTATTCAGGAGATTGATCTGAGCCGGAATGAAATATCCAGTTTTGTAGATACGGTTAAACAGATTGCCTCTCAGACGAACCTACTCGCCTTGAATGCCTCCATTGAAGCCGCACGTGCTGGCGAACATGGAAGAGGATTTGCCGTTGTTGCCGAAGAGGTTCGCAAACTTGCAGAACAGACCGCTCAGGCAACAGAGGAAATTAACAAAAAAGTGAATATGATTGAAGAGAAAACAACCCTGTCGGTTGAACATACCATGCGCGGTATGAAGATTGCGGAGGAAAATGCCAAATCCGTCGAGGATACCAAGCATGTATTCTTCAGCATTAACCAAGACCTGAAAGATCTACAGCAGCGTATGATGCAGATTACCAACAACACCTCTAATGTACACAAACACAAAGATGAGATATTCCAGGCACTGGAGATTATTTCTTCCACCACAGAAGAGAACTCGGCATCGACGGAAGAAGTAAGCGCCAGCACGCAGGAGCAGCTGGATAGTATTGAACAGGTAGCTGATCTGTCGAAACAGTTGAACCAGCTATCTGGCAAACTGCAAGAGGAATTGAGCCAGTTTAAAGTGAAGTCATGATCCACAGGCGTTCCCCTGCTCTTCTCTTTTCGTCGCTGTCCATTTATTATTAATGAATATGTGTACGAAGAGGATTGGAGGCTGAATCATCATCATGAACTTTGCCAGACGAATGGATCATTTCAACGAAGGAATTTTCACACGGCTACTGGAGATCAAACGCCGCAGACTGGAGAACGGACAGCCGGTTATTGATCTCAGTGTGGGCACGCCAAATATCCCACCTGCGCAGCATATTATAACTGCACTATGCGAGGCCGCAGCTGATCCGGCTAATTATATATATGCAGTGAATGATCAGAGTGAGTTGCTGCAAGCTGCTAGCGATTGGTACAAGCAGCGCTATCAGGTCGAGCTGGACCCGGCATCACAGATCTGTTCCTTGCTCGGTTCACAGGAAGGGCTGGCACATATATCCCTCTCCATTGTAGATGAAGGTGATCTGGTGCTGGTTCCTGACCCCTGCTATCCCGTCTTCGCGGATGGACCGCTACTGGCAGGTGCTGAACTGTATTATATGTCGCAAAAAGAAGAAAACGGGTATGTTATTCAACTTCAGGATATACCGGAAGATATCGCCCATCGAGCGAAATTCATGCTGGTCTCCTATCCTAACAACCCAACAACCGCAATGGCACCGGATCAGTTCTATCTGGACCTGATTGCCTTCGCCAAAAAGTATGATATTATCGTGCTTCACGATAATGCTTACAGTGAACTCGTATTTGATGGAAAGTCTTGCGGAAGCTTCCTCGCGTTCCCTGGCGCTATGGACGTTGGTGTGGAATTCAATTCCTTATCCAAGACCTATGGCCTGGCCGGAGCTCGAATCGGCTTCTGTGTGGGCAATACAACCATGGTTTCCATGTTGAAAAAGCTAAAATCCAATATGGATTACGGGATGTTTTTGCCGATCCAAAAAGCAGCAATTGCTGCCATTACCGGCGATCAATCCGAGGTTGAACGGGTCAGAGCGATATACGAACAGCGCCGAGACATCCTCTGTGAAGGCTTCAGCCAACTCGGTTGGCCTATTGCCAAACCGGAAGCAACCATGTTTGTCTGGAGTCGCATTCCGGCTCACTACGACAGCTCAGAGCAATTTGCCATGGATCTGGTCACACATGCGGGTGTCATTGCAACCCCAGGCAGTGCCTTTGGTCCTTCAGGCGAAGGTTACGTTCGATTCGCGCTTGTTCAGGAGGTTGAAGTACTGCAGCAAGCTGTGGAATCCGTCAATCACAGCGGGATTTTGAAATCTAGCTAACAGGAACATCGTTAACATGTGCTCAACCATCAATCCCCTCATGGTCTACAGAGAGTATGAGCTTCACGTTTGATAACGTGATCTCAACTTCTTGAAGAACTGAGGGGATTTTGTCATTTGGTGCGGGACCAGACATTCATTGGATGGATGCTACTTGTGTGTGCCTTCCAGGGACCGACAAACCATTATTGATGAAAATAAGTTGTCAGTTCAACGGGATTCTAAGCTGGCAGCTAAATGTTGCCAAGGGATAGCCAAAAGCCTGCTCGGGGAGCAGGCTTTTGGTTTCAATCATTTATACAGACTTTCGCCAATTAGAACGATACATGAGATACAGGAAGTACGGTGTTCCAATGATCGCAATGAGTATGCCTGATGGAATCTCTGTCGGTGCCATGACGGTTCTGCCGATAGTATCGGCGAGCACCAACATGACTGCACCCGCTAATGCGGATAGGAACATGGATCGTCTTAACTTATTTCCTGTCAGTAACCGAACCATATGGGGTGCAATCAAACCGATGAAACCGACGGTTCCTATACAAGCAACAGCCCCTGCTGCAAGTAAAACACCAACTGCCATGGCCAATAATCGTGTACGACGTACACCCAGACCAAGTCCGGATGCACTATTATCGTCAAATACCAGCAGTTCGAATCTGCGTGCCAGCCACCAAGCCACCGGTACCAGAATCACCAAAAATAATCCGATAACCTTTACCTGATCCCAGGTACGAGCGTAGGTACTGCCTGTCAGCCAGATATATCCACTGCTACCGTATACCGCACCTCGTACAATCAGGATTTGAATACCTGCTCCAGCAATGGCAGACATCGCAATCCCCAGCAACACCACTGCAGATGGGTTTAGCCCTTTCTTCCAGGCAAGTGAGAACACAACCACTGCGGCAATGGCTGCACCGATGATTGCTGCAATCGGCAGCAAGTAACTTGGAAGACCTGGCCATAAAATAATAACCATCATTGCTCCGAGACCTGCACCAGAGGAAACACCCACAATTGAAGCATCCGCCAGCGGGTTCCGAACCGCCATTTGAATCAGCACACCGCTAATGGCCAGTGCTGCACCCGCACCTGCGGCAACAAGGGTACGTGGAATCCGAAGCTGAACCAAGGCGGAGAACAGTCCATCCGACTGGAACAGACTCGGCAACAGATCAGCCAGTGGAATCCGCATCCCGCCAAACATTGTACTGAGTAAGATAAGTCCGACAGTAATGACTGAAAATAAGACGGCCACGGGGCCGAATGCAAAGCGACGCGAAGTTGCTCCCGTGCTCATGGAAGTGGACATGCCTGATCCATTCGCAGCCTTCATTCGTTTGAGCACAAGCCAGATGAGCCACGGTGCACCAATAATCGCCATAACGGCACCTGTTGGCAATTCCATACTGGAGTTATGCACCATCTTGGCAAGGACGTCTGCCCCAACCAGAAGCGCTGCTCCCCATATAAACACACCGGGTAACAGTAATCGGTTGGAACGTACCCCACTCAATCGTACCAGATGGGGTGCAACCAATCCAACGAAGCCAATCGGTCCAATCACACTGACAATAACTGCAGCCAGCAATACGGCGAGAATTAAACCACCCGTACGAGCCAATCCAACCTTTTGTCCCAAAGAAGAAGCCGTTGATTCATCCAGCTCCAGCATATCCCACTGTCTGGACATGATTAACGCTAGAAGGGTTATGCCAATCACCCAAGGCCACGCATAAGACACACCACTCCAGTCATTCTGGACAAGTGTTCCGGAGCCCCAAAGAAATAACCCTTGTGTCTCCATGGAGAAAAATATATGTAATGCACTTGTAAATGAACCAAGCACCATCGATACAATCATACCTGACAATGCCAGTCGAACCGGACTTGATGTTCGTCCGCCGCCCATGAAATAAGCTGCAAAAGCGGCCAGTAAACCACCAAAAGCTGCGAAAAGAAAAGGAGACTGACTTAACAAACCCGGAAAAGCGATAGCTCCTAGCACCACTACAAAGTACGCTCCTGCATTAATGCCCAGCGTATCCGAAGCAGCCAGTGGATTACGTGTAATCGTCTGAAGCAAAGCGCCTGCTACAGCCAGTGCACCGCCTGCAAGAATACCAATCACCGTACGCGGCATCCGCAAATCCCAGACCATATTATGCTCTAATGAATCCTGTCTGCCTGTGAGCGAGTCCCAAACGACATGCAAAGGAATGGATGCCTCTCCATAAATTAGACTTACAAAAAAAAGCACGATGAGAGCGGTTAAACCGCCCCCATATATGCTTATTGTGCGCCAATTCATCGTTGGCTTGGATCTTTGAACCGAACTCATTTAGTAATCGCCTCAACAACACCGTCAACCAATACTTTGGAGGAGATCGGTCCACCAAAAGTCCATGTGGTGCTATCCAGTTGATAAGTGCGTTTGTCCTTCACGAAGTTCAGTCCGTTCCAAACCGAGTTATCTTTCATGGCTGTGCCAAAAACGTCATCGTCTGGTTGAGTGATGTAAATGAAGTTACTGTCCTTAACAGCGGTCAACGACTCAATGCCTACTGTCGAGAAACCGTAGTTCTCCAGTTTTTCCGGCTTCCAATCATTCACCAGACCAATTTTGTCCAATGTACCGATAACAACCGAATTATCCGTAAACATACGCAGGCTGACTGCATTTTGATACGTGAATGCTTGTGTCAGTGCAAAGTTGAAATTTTCTTTACCCGCAGCAGCCAGTTTTTCTTTGGCTTCTACATAGTGCTGATCGAGATCACTAAGAACTTGCTTCGCTTTGTCTTCTTTACCGAGAGCTGTTGCAATGGTATTAAAGATTTCTGTCATTTTGTCATAATTATAGCCATCGCCATCATACGGATCGAATTCAATGGTTGGTGCAATAGCATTAAGCTGATCGTAGACCGCATTATTGTTATCTGCGTTAGCAATGATCAGATCCGGCTTCAATGCAGCGATAGCTTCCAGGTTCGGCTCACCGCGTGTACCGATATCCGTTACACTGTCATCCAGTGCTGCTTCGGATGTTACCCACACTTTATAGTTAGCGTTATCTGCATTACCTACTGGCTGAACCCCCAGGGCAACAACATCTTCCGTATATGTCCATTCAAGTGTAACGACACGTTCTGCTGGCTTGTCCAACTTAAGCTCTCCACGTTTATGCTTCACCGTAACAGGACCTGCTGTCTCTTCAGCGGGAGCACTGCCCGAATTAGTACCTTGACTTGTATCTGTTGTAGTCGTGGTTTTACCACAACCCGCCAATATCAGCACAAATGCCAGCATGATCAACAGTCCGTTTAACCCTTTTTTCATATCTTGATCTCCCCTGTTTATATGTATTTATATGATAACAATTATCATTATCACTATTGGATTATGCCGTAGGAATGAATTTTTGTCAATGAAAAGTACTTTATTCCAACTCTTTTATAAAATAAAAAAAAAGGAAAGGGATTGCTCAACGGCCATCCTTCCCCTTCTATTGCTTGTCTATTGGCGTTAACTCAACTGCATCGTAGTGATACAAGTATTATCATTTTCGTATGTAGACAATTGCGCTTCTGCAACCTTTCCATCTTGAACAATACGAATCAGATAGGTTCTGTCTCTTGGCACCCAAAAGTCCATGAATCCGTTCGCACCAGACTTGATCACTTCGTCTTTCATAAACGTGTTGCCTTGGGAATCGTGAATGGTAACACTGAATTCCTTATTGCTCATTTCCCCCTGACAACCAGTTAAGCTATGAATGGCACAGGGATGGGTCTGATCCACATAGGGTGCAATGGAAAGGAAAAATTCATTTTCAGGCAAATTATATGTAGTCGTATGTTTATCTTGATCGGTGACAATTAACTGTTTTGCATTAATGGAGGCTGATTCCGGCGTCTCTTTTCCTGTGCTGATCTCTTCCACCAATTTTCTGATGTTAGGCGCATTGGCTGTACCTGCCTCTTCCTTGCCCGTATTACTTGCGATCAGGTATGTTCCGATCACAATGACAATTGCAACACTTGCAATGATCCACATTTGTTTTTTCATCTGGAGTCCATCTCCTCGTCCGTTTTCATTAAGTATAATGGAGAACATACCTTCATGGACCTATACAGCGAGGAATTCACCAGATATTCACATATATGGTTGGTTGATTACCTCATAATCCGCTCTGCCATTTCCTCGGCTTGCAGCACCGCCGACAACGGGTCGGACAGAAAATATCTATTCCAATCAAGGTTAATAATCCGGCAGTGCTCTGTCTCGATCGATTTCTGCCATGGTTTGACTGAAGATGGATCATCAGCCCCATGTCTTGGACCATTATCCAACACCAACAGGTAGTCCTCCAGATAACCACCTACCGCACTCCGCGCAATATCCAGAGATTCCAGACCCGGCTCTAGCAACTCCTGACGAACCTTGCCTGCCGGCTTCAAGTTCAGTAATCCGTAGGCCGCCTTACCTCCACGTGTTCCCGTATCTCCCACAAGGGTAATATGTTCTCCCCAATTCGGATCGATGAGGGTAAATGTCTTCTCAGAAGAAACCTTGCTCGTGATCATTTGCTGCAAAGTATGTACCCTCCGCATGTATTCCTTAATCCATGCTTCAGCTTCTGTATGTCGGTTCAGAATACGCCCCATCTGACGGATCCCCTCCGGGACAGAGCCGTATCCACCCCCTCCATAGACTACTGTAGGCGCAATCCGGGCATAGGAAGCATAGGCAGCAGGATTCCACGTGATAATGAGATCCGGTTCCAGTTCAAGCACCTTTTCAAGGGAGATAAAATTATGATTGCCAATATCCTGTACTTGGTCGCAGATATAAGGCTCCAGCATTTGGTTGCTTTCAATGAGTGAATGCGGCGCTCCGAGAGGTGTTACTCCCAATGCCAGTACTTCTCCCAAATTCCAGTCCACAACAACACGGCTAGGCTTGTTCGGTATCGTAATCTCGCCCATGCTTGTGGCAAACATCCGAGCTCTGGCTCTTGGCATCACGGACGCCGAGGACTTCCTCACTTGGACTCCGTTCAAATCTATAATATCCTGTTCTGACATGGTCTGGTCAACTTCAAGTATGGGTATCTTTCGCTCACTCCATTCCGGATAATGACTCTCCAGAGAGGCGTGTGGTTGGAATGTTTGCAGGGCTAGATCTGGAACATTGCTTTCTCGACGCTTCCTATAATACTCAGGAGAAACCCCATAATGTTTCTTGAAGTAGCGACTTAGTGTATAACCGTTCTCATAGCCTACTCTCTCGGCGATTTCCTGCAAGGTCCCTTTCGTGCTTACCAGTAGTTTCATTGCATGTTCCATCCGAATCTGTGACAGCACACGACCGGGACTTGTGTTCAATTGAAGCTGAAACAACTGGTTCAGATACCTCGGACTGCAATCCAGCTTATCAGCTACCTGTTCCATCTTGAGTGGTTCCGCGTAGTGACGGTGCAGATATCGCACTGCTTGATCTACCCGGTCCAGCTTCGTACGTTTCTTCCTCTGCTCTTGCAATTGTTTCAGCATCTCGGCAAGCCATTGGTAGAATAATGCCTTGGTTTGAATCCGGCCTGCTGACTGTAGTTCATTCCACTGTCTGTATATCCATTGCATAATCTCAATTAAAGGCATTGGATACCTTGGTTCAAATCCATAACTTACTTGCAGAGAATCTGACCGTGAACTGGTTAGCGAACTTCCCGTATTGGCCCTCTCTGGCTTTGGTGACGAATAAGATAACATATATATTTCAATCTGCTTCTTAGCAAGACAATTCAGATGCGTTCCTTTGGAGGCGTGCAGAACATAAGCTCCTTTAATCTGATGCATCGCTTGCCCAAGCCAGATCTTCCCCTTGCCATTCGTAACCAATAAAAAAGCATTCGAGGGAAGCGTCCACGTATCAGGGTCTTCACTGATGTTAACGGTCATGATTTGAATATCCAGTAATCGAATGGTTATATGCTCCCATAATGCCCCATATTCTTCTATGTTCATCGTCATGGACCTTTCTATTATTTCTCGTTACCACATCCATAGCTTTGCCTCATCATATATGATAATCATTCTCAACTCAACCTGCGACGGAGTTCTGAAATGGGTATGCTTTCACTTCCGAATCGGTTATTGTGCAATAGCAGGTTTCCCTCTAGAGTTATATTAAATGAAAATCATTATCAATTAGAAAGAGGGTTCGTCATGTTGTTTAAGAAAGTTTGGTATCGTATGACCCTGCCGGTTTTGTTGGTCATGGCCATATTCATGAGTGGTTGTACCCAGAACGAGGCCGTGGAGCCAGCCGCGACAGAAACAGAAAACACCACACCACAGACAAGAATACTTTCCACAATGATGGGAGACGTTACCGTACCCCTCACCCCCGAGCGGGTTGTCGTCGACTGGAATATAGGACATGTTCTGGCTGTCGGCGTAACACCTGTTGGTGTGCCGAGCAGCCTGCTGGATTATGGTATGTTCCTGCGTGACAAACTTGGCGATAGCGCAGATTTGGGCAACCATAGTGAGGTTTCACTTGAGAAAATGGTAGAGTTGGAACCGGATCTGATTATCACATGGGATCAGGAGAAATTTCAGACCTATTCCAAAATCGCTCCGACTGTCGTATTCGTGCCCGATCAGTATGATTCCATGGAAGATGAGGTAACCGCCATGGGCGAGATTCTGAATCGCGAAGCAGAAGCCATCGCGTGGAACGAATCGTTTAAACAACGGATCACAGCGGCTCAGGCCAAAATCAAAGGCGTGATTCCGGACGATGCCACCTTCACGGTTGCCGATTTCAACTTCTTGAAAAATCCCGCCATTATCGGCAACAGTGCCAATCGTGGTGGAAGAGCAGCCTATGAATTGCTTGGGCTGACTCCAGCACCCAAGGTGAAGTCAGATCTTCTGGACCAAGGTAAAGAAAACTTGGAAGCCAGCGCAGAGGTATTTGGAGAGTACGTGGGTGATTACCTGCTGATGATGGTTACAGAAGGCACGAAGGATCACTCCCTGTTGCCTAATGTCTGGGATAACCTGCCTGCGGTGCAGAACAATCATATCTTCAAACTGGATATCCATAAATATTTCACCGCTGATCCCTATACCTCCATTCTACAAGCTGAAGAGATCGCAGATCGACTCGCAAGTGGACAGACGGAGCTGAACTAGAGGAGTCTATAATCTATTGAAAACCAGCGAAGAATGCGAACACTGGAAAGCCTGCGAAACTTAACGTGTCTGGAGCAGTCAAGCGTACTGAATCCCGAATGTGTGAGAACACACCCTTCAAGTGAGAGTAAGCGATGGAGGCGTCGTAAAAGTAGATTTCCCCCTTCCCAATGAAAAGCTACGCTTCGGGCAAGACTCTGGGCGAGATTCAAGATCGTCCTCCAGGCCAGCCGCCGGTTGGATCAAAACATTGAGCGAGCATAATGAGTTTGGTGCATCAAGATGCTCAGCCGTGCGGCCATGTTTACGTGCTAATGAATCTGAGGCATCTTATTCAACGATTTGAAGCCACTGCGGAAAACTAAAGAACTTGAGACACGCTATATCCGGGAAAAAAGCTGTTTTCAATCTGTTTATCAGAGAATTTTGGTAGATAACGTGTCTGAGGTCTCTTAGAATTTGAAAAGGGGACCTGAGGGCGAATTAAGATGTCCTGAGTTCCTTAGAAAATCATCTATCCATCCTTAGGTAATCTTCTATCCATTCGCCAAGATTGGCAGTCTGGGATTCAAGACTTTTTATCCAGTTCAAAAAAGGAGTAAACAAACAGCGCACACCAGAATAATTCAGGTGGTGCTTTTGTTTGCCTTAAATATGTTGCTATTATCAATATGGATATGCAAAAGCCCGACGCAATTTTGAGGCAATCTCGAAATTGTGCCGGGCTCTTCAGATTAACTGCCATCCGTACTAACCCAACTACATATTGGAGAGGGCTTTGTTTTTCTCATAGAACCTGGCATTGTGAGAAGATACACCTGCCATATCCGAGGCACCAGGTTCCAGATACATCTTGGCACTGTTGACCGCAAGCACCGCATCGTTAAAAGCACCTGCAATTAGCCTGACTTTGCTTCCATAGGTGATGAAATCACCTGCTCCGAATATGCCTGGAATATTGGTACGCATACGCTGATCAACGGAGACGCCGTAGTCTTCACGCGCCAGTCCCCATTGCACGAGGTTGCCAAAGTCACGATCATACCCATGGCTTACGACGACTTCATCCACCTCAACAGGCATGATCTCACCGGTCTCCACATGGACCAACTCGACACGATCGATTTGATCACCTGTACCGTATAAGCGAGAGATGGTATAGGGTGTCATGACTTTGGATTGAGCTTTCATCTGGGCAACAGGTGACTCATGTCCGCTGAATTCATGGCGCCTGTGTACTACCGTAACTTCACTTGCGATCTTGCCCATTTCATTCGCCCAGTCGACTGCGGAATCGCCGCCACCCGAGATCAGAACTCGCTTCCCGGCAAAACGGGACAGATCGGTTATCGTATAATGAAGATTCGTCAGTTCATACCGATTGGCACCCTCGATATCCAGCTTTTGCACCTGAGTCATGCCTCTGCCCGCACATAATAGGATGGTACGTGTGTAATGATGCTCTCCTGTCTTGGAAATGAGTTCAAATACACCATCCTCACGTCGTTCAAGCTCGGCTATTTCCTGTCCAAACACAATCGTTGGATCGAATGTCCTCGCTTGCCTTTCCAGTGAATCAATCAACTTCTCACAGCGAATCGGATCAACCCCGCCCACATCCCAGATCAGCTTCTCCGGATAAGTACGCATGAATCCGCCCAGTTCCTGCTTGGCCTCAATGATCTTGGTACGCATGGCTCTCATGCCACTGTAAAATGAGGCATACATGCCAGCAGGCCCACCACCAATGATCGTAATGTCATAGATATCCATGTGTGTCTCCTTCGTCATCATCTATGGCACCAACTTTTCAACAACGTAGTCCATCAGTTTTACAGAACCGATGGGACCTACACCGGATACGAATTGGCTTGTCTTCAATGGGAAGACATGATCATTCTTCACAGCCTCCAGATTCGACCATACCTGGCTTGCTTTCAGATCTTCCATGGATTTCTTCGTGTCATAACCCACGAGGGTTCTGTCTTCCAGGAAAATATAATCCGGATTCATCTCAGGCAAGAATTCCAGTGAGAACTGACTAAACCAATCTGTAGAATCTTTGATAGCCTCTGGGCTATTCAGATCCAAGATATCATAGAAGAAAACACTGCTGCTTCCTCCTTTGGGTCCCATGAACCGGTAACGATTGTGCTCCACCCGGAGAACCAATACAGTCTTGTCTCCCAGGGCTGCCGCAATCTTCTCTTTCGCTTGTGAGGCTTTCTCGTCGAATTCAGCCAGTATTTTGGCAGATTCTTCATTCTTATCGAATAGGACAGCCAACTTCGGCATGGCACGCTTCATTTCACTGTTGGCATCCAGTGCCACCGTTGGAGCAATTTTGGATAACTCGTCATATACACCCTGTTCCATGCCTTCGCCCGCTGTAAGGATCATATCCGGTGACAACGCCAGCAACTGCTCATAGTTATATTGGTATTGCTCCACTTCGATAACCTGAACACCATGTTCTTTAAAATAAGCAGGGCGATATTCCGCTTCAACTTCGGGAGTTAACAAAACCATTTGGGGTGTAACCCCCATCTCAATCAGATACTCGGCATAGATCGAATCAAACACAATTAAATTTTGAGGATGGGCAGGAATCGTTACTTCCCCAAACTGATCCTGCACCACTTTAGTTCCGTTAGCATCCTCTGCTTCGTCTGTTGGACTCGCTGCTCCTTCAGTTGTAGCACCAGCTATTTCGGCTGCAGCGTTTTCTTTAGCAGTTCCATTGGAACATGCGGCCAGCATCATACAGACCACCAACATCAAGATGGCCAATCCTTTGAATCTTCGTGACATGATATACTTCGCCCCTTATCTATAATGATAATGATAATTATTATCAAATGGTATCAAATAAGAAGTGCTGCTTCCATAGCATATCGTGCGTATTCAGTTGGATTATTGTGCTCTCTCATGATGAGATTCCGTAAGATGGCGAACGATCTGATTAAGTATCAATGCATGTCCCGTAATTCCGTGGCCGTCCACCCACAGGTTGGTATCCACATAAAATACACGATTATTTTTTACAGCCTGCAGGTCATTCCATTGCGGACTCTCCCATAGTTTGCTCATATTCTCTTCAGCACTAAAGTGCTGCATCATCCGTTTCTCCACAAAGAGGTAGTCAGGATTGGCTTGCGTGAGCAGTTCAAGTGAACAAGGATTAAACCAGGCTGCACCTGAATCCAATGCTTGCGGCAGTGCTAATCCAAGCTGTTTATATAACAAATTCGATACCCCGTGGGAATGCCCACCCAGATATCGATAACCAAATGCTTCAACCCTTAGAAGCATGACTGTCGATGCGGATTGAATGATGGGGTGCAACTGTCGCTTGGCTGCACTGACCTCGTGTTTCATCTGCAGATGCAGTCTATGGGCCTCTTCTTCTTTGAGAAACCAGCCTGCCAGTTGATCGAGCATTGGTTCGACATCTTGATGAAGGCCGGTTAGAATCGGTGCAATTGTGCGCAGCTCCCTTTTGACATCCTCTGTTAATATGTTTCCAATCAACATCTCCGGCTGGACTTGCCGAACAAGTTCGATCTCCACTTCGTACTGTGTAACCTCCAGCATCTTTACTCCATGTGCTATAAATTGTTCCCGATGATGTGGGGACAACAGGAGCGGAGTGACCACTACGGCATGGGGGATGACACCCAAATGAATCATGATTTCGCCACAGATGGGAGACAGTGACACGATCTTTCGCTTCGTCATCGTCTGCCTATATTTTTTAGGAGATATGCCCGTTAATTGTTTGAAGCGCCGGCTGAAATAATGGGCATCTTCAAATCCAGACTTCTTGGCAATATCCTGAGAGGTTGCTCTAGTTAATAACAACTCTTCCTGCGCGCGATAGATCCGGTAATGTGCCAGATAATCCAGAGGTGGCTTACCATATCGCTCACTAAATTTGCGGGAATAATGCCACGGGCTCATACCTGAAATCTGGGCTAATTGCTTGCGTGTGATCACCTGATCATGATGCTGTTGCATGTAATGAACGGATCGACGCAGGCTCTCTTCTGTCGTATGCATCTCGTCCGGCTGAGCTTGGTACAGATGGTCCAACAACTCATGAATCAGATGTTGTCTGCGAACCCATACTGCATGTGGATTTGGAGACACCTCCCCGCTTACCCGCTGGCTAAGTCTGCCTAAGCTCCCACCCGTCAGTTGTACCTTCTGGTATCCAGTGTCGTGAGGAACATGCCAATAATGCTTCACGATCTCTCGTTGGTTCTGATGCATTGTGTACGTATGGAATTGAATATGCCACCCTGCCAGATCCTGAAGCCCTCCCTCCATCACTTCAATCACGACATTTTCTTCTACCGCAATAAGTTGTCCATAAGAAACTTCGACTGGATGCCCATTTATTTTCCAAATGGCTTTTCCATCCATAAGGAGGATAAAGGAGGGACTCGCAAAATAATGCACCCTGCCCGCAGTCATCCAGACTGGGGTTAAAGGTTCGGTTGATAGCCACTGCGCCATCCATGCTACATTGTTCGTCATAAGATTAATCCTTTCCACGCGCTATCTAACGTTGTACGTTCTTTCATTCATTTGACTTTCTATCATTGTACCATTTTGCATTCCTAGCATAAGATGGGGACTATCAAAACCCAAAAAAGAAGCAAGCGCATCACACATGTGTGGTCGGCTTGCTTCTTCTCATGGTCTGTTTTTGTTCCTCAGCAGGAAACAGAATGATTGCGGAAAAGGGGAATTACTTCGCGGCGGTGGTGGTGTTCACTCGCAATTGTTCATTCAATTTCAGCACATTTTCAAATTTCGAAATGCGGTTGCCATTCTTGGATCCGTATATGCCTGGGTACACAGGTATCATAGACATGCTCACCTCCTTTCCTGATCATCCGTTGAAAGATTGCGAAATCGATTGCACAATTTCAATTACACCAATGTTTTTATTTTCAGATAAGACAGAAGGGTATCCAGTTCCGCCGTATAGCCATGCTCTGTTCTTCCATTTCGTACCTGACTATCCGTCCGTTTGGCGAACTTGCTGTAAAGCCTGTTAATATAATGGTTATCTGCAATGGCATGGAACTGTAGCGCTTGAATATATGGGTTCTCCTCACAGATCCATAACACCACATCCCGAAGTCCTGCAAAAAACACTCTGCTGCTGCGATATTTTTCAGCCAAGATGGCTGAATCAATGAATGCCATGTGCCTGTCTTCCGTATATCGATACTGAATGAATGCACTCAACTGCCCCTGCTCATCGTCGAATAAAAGCAAATGTGCTTGCTGTACCGTACTAATCAGATGGAGCAAAGCATCATGCAGCATATATTGCTCATCGAACTCATCACTGTTTGTCAGATAAAACCGGGCAAAAAGGGCATAATCCTCGTCTTTTAATGTATCGTGGGCCTTGAGTTGCAGCATCAAGACGACTCCACCTTTCCATGTTTCTCCTTCATCCTTGAGTCTCGCTCAAAAGAAGCGAGGTATGAACGAAGCTCTGCAAGCTGCACAACGTAAGCATTTAGCTCACCTTCTTCACCAATCATGCTTGTAACTTGCTTCGCAATTTTGGAGAATAACCTGTGGTTGGCTTCTTCACTGAGAGCCCAGAACCTAATTTCCTGCACAGGTTCCTCATCCGCATATTCATCCAAGTGTTCCACCAAGAACTGAAGACCCTCGATAAAAATCCTGCTTCGGCGTTGCTCATGTACAATGAAAGCCACCTGAAGCTGAATCACATGTCGATCCTCATAATCATGCTCTCCCGTGCCATGAATATATCCAAACGCACCTGCCACCTCATCCTCATCATCAAAGCATAACATCGCCCCCCCAGCCATAAGCAGTGGGCTGGAAATATAGCTGAGTGTCGTCGGAAAGGAATAGGGCAGATTCAATTCAAGATAATGAGCCAGTAGAAAGTCCATATATCTATGCTGGTACATATAGGTTGAACATTTGGCAAAGTAGTGACTCATACGTACGTTCCCTTTCTATTACCGGGTCTTTATCCCTACAAGTTATGTGGTCTATTGTACTCACGTTAGTTTAAGTTTTGTTTAAGTCCGGGAAATTTCGCCAAAAATCTTCTTTCTGCAAACCCGGGAACCATCTATAATAAAAAAATATACGATCTTACCCTGGCCGGAGGTCACCCTAGATGAAGCTTATCCCATCGGCTCGCAGTCTCATCCGCAAACGAACTTTTCTTCTGAGAAGCCTGTTCCTGCTTGTGATTGCTACCGGAATTCTGATGATATATATATCAAAAACAGCCCCATTAACAGCAGTTACAGACCACGCGCTAATCTCCGCAGAACACGGAGTCCTGGATATGTCTGATCGTTCTGACTCCATCTTGCCCAATGTGACTTTGGATGGCGAATGGGAGTTTTACTGGCGTCAACTGTTGGAACCGATTGATTTTCAAGCTGCTGCCCCACCTGTACCTGCCTTTGAACAAGTACCCGAGCCCTGGATATCGTACCAACAGGACAACGATTCATTTCTACCCAATGAAGGCTATGCAACCTACAGACTGCGAATTCTCCTGCCGGATGAGCGATCAAGCAGTTCAACACTCGCCCTTTATTCCAAGAGCATCGCCTCGGCTTACCGAATCTGGATTAATGGTCAACTGCAAGGTGGCAATGGTACTGTTGGCACGGATCATTTCTCCGAGAGTCCAAAAAGTTATCCCAAAGTCATCTATTTCGAATCGCATCCTGGATGGAACGAAATTGTCATTCAAGTGTCCAACTTCTCACAGCGAAATTCAGGCATCTGGCAGAGCATGGAGCTTGGAACAGCAGAGAATATCTCCTGGCTACGGATTCTTCATATCGCCGCACAGTCAGGTATTGTCGGGATTTTTGGTGTGATGGCATTATATTACGGACTGGTCTACCTAAACCGCAGAAAAGAATTTTCCGCTCTGCTGTACAGTCTGCTCTGTCTGTCTGTGGGTGTACGTACGGTGGTACTTGGTGAATCGACAGCGTTATATCTTCTGCCTGATCTCCCATGGGAGTGGGCGGTCAAAGCCGAATACATATCCGTCGCCCTGACGGCATTATTGCTCATTTTGTTTATTAACAGGGAATATCCCAAGGAATCTGTATCCTGGGTGTCTAAAGTCGGCGGACTTGTTCTGCCGGTTTTTATCCTGTTATTCCTGCTCACACCGGCTCGTGTATATACCTATGTTCTGACACCTTTTACATGGGGAGTTCTGTTTCCTTCACTGATCTATACACTCTATATGTATGTCCGATCTGCCTTCAGACGGAGAAAGGGTGCTGTCACCAGTATGATCGGTTTTGTGTTTTTCATGGCCTTTGCCCTGAATGATATGCTCTTCTACACGGTCCATTTACCCACGGAGGACATGCTCTCCATTGGGTTGCTTATTTTTCTGTTAACCCAGGCGTATAATCTGTCTTCCCGCTTCTCGCGAGCATTACGGCAAAAGGAACAACTGTCCCTACAGCTTCAACGAACGAACCAACGGCTGGAACGAACCGTGGAGGAGCGAACCCGTTCATTGCGGCAAAGCAATGCAGAGCTTCAGGAAGCTAACCAGAAGATGGCTGAATTCGAGTTGTTCCGTGTTCGGCTCCTGTCTAACATCTCTCATGAGCTGAGCACACCGATCACATCCATTAAGGGTTTCGCCAAAGCGTTGCGAGATGGCATTATTACGACCGAAGCACCTAAGTATGTGAACCGGATTTACACACGTTCCCTCCTACTCGAACGAATGATCCATGATCTGATTGAGCTTACGAAGCTGGAGACCAACCAGGTGCAGTTTCAGATGCAGGACCTTCATTTGCTCTCATTCGTGCAGGAATTGTTCCAAAAATATGAAGCAGACGTAGAGACGCAAGGTATCCATTACCGTCTGAATCTGCCTGTGGAATCAAACTTCGGGGACATGGACTCCGGTGGTTGGATCGTGAAACTGGATCCCATTCGAATCGAACAGGTGCTGTCCAATCTGATCTCGAATGCACTGCGATTCACGCCTCAGTCCGGTACGATCTGTGTGCGTCTTCATCTTGAGGAAACACCCCTAACAGAAACAGGATGGACCGCCTGCATCTGTGTTGAGGATACGGGCACGGGCATTCCGCCGGAGTGGCAGGAACGAATCTTTGAACGTTTTGAACAAGCCAGTCAGCAGCTTGGAGCTGAACACAGAGGTTCAGGGCTGGGGCTCGCCATCTGCAAAGAAATTATGTATTATCACAATGGAGAGATTGGGGTAACCAGTGAGCCAGGTTCAGGCAGTCAGTTCTGTTTTCGGTTACCCGCCTGGAGAGGAAGGTTGCCGGAAGATGACATACACTGAGGAGCGCCGACGCATTCTAATTGTGGAGGATGATATTGATATCGCAGATCTGGTCACGATCTATCTGCATAATCAGAACTACATAACTCATGTAGCGCATACGCTTGAAGAAGCTACAAAGCTGCTGGAACAGCGACGCCCTGATCTCATTTTGTGTGATATCATGCTGCCTGACGGAACAGGCACCGACTGGATACGAGGGCTTCGGAAGAGTGCTGATCTGCCTGTCATTTTTCTCAGCAGCCGGCAGGAAACCGAGGATATCGTTCAAGGGCTGGAACTGGGGGATGATTATATAACCAAACCGTTCGATCCGGATATTATGGTCGCCAGGGTCAAAAAAAGACTACGACCTGCACCCTCCACATCTGAAAACATGGTTGCCTCTGGTGAGAACGTATGGCGTGACGGCTGGCTCGATCTGCATTTTGGCCGCTTTGAAGTCCGGGTCAACGGCAAAGAGATTAGCTTACCTGCTAAAGAACTGCAACTACTGTTCCTCATGGCAAGTCGTCCAGGGCACGTTTTTAGTACAGACTACCTTTTTGAACGCATATGGGGGCTGGATAACTGGAGTGATGTTCGCACGGTCATGGTGCACCTTCATCACCTGAGACGTAAAATTGAGGATACCTCCAGTACCCATCGCTACATTATCACCGTTCGCGGGATCGGCTACAAATTCCAGGCACGGTGAGATGGAGCGTAGCAGCCCTATATATTTCACTTAATAGACCTGCTACATCCGTTAAACCAGAACAGAGGGCTACCCTATATAGTCATGTTATGACTTTATAGGGTAGCCCTCTTCACCTTTCCAAGTTTCACATGGTAAATAATCCATTACCAGGCCCACTAAGACCCCTCGCCCCAAATTCCAATGAACTTACCTTATGACAGTGCCAACATCGCGTTCATATCTTCTTCTGCCGTTGTAATTAACTTCAGACCAAACATATCCACGAGTACATCCAAGACCCCTTCGGATATGAATTCAGGCGGTTTCGGTCCAATCCGAATATCCTGAATGCCGAGGCTGAACAGGCCGAGCAGGATCGCAACTGCTTTTTGCTCAAACCAGGACAGCACGATGCTGACCGGTAATTCGTTGACGGTACAGCCAAAAGCATCCGCCAAAGCCAATGCAATTTTCACCGTAGAACCGGAATTATTGCATTGACCCAGATCGATATAACGCGGGATACCCGTGTCTCCAACCGTACCGTAATCCACATCGTTGAAGCGGAACTTGCCACAGGATGTTGTCAGAATTACAGTATCATTCGGTAATGATGTCGCGAGTTCACGATAGTAGTTACCGCCTTTACCGGGTGCATCACAGCCTGCAATGACAAAGAATCGACGGATATGGCCGTCTTTCACCGCTTGAATGATCTCAGGCGCAAGCCCGATCACGGTTTCATGGTGGTATCCTGTCGTTAAGACTTGCTCCGACTGTACATCAGCCGCAGGCAGTGACAATGCACGCTCAATCAGAGGTGAAAAGTCATCATCCATAATCTTGGCCACACCCTCCAGACCCGCCACTTCATACGAGAAAAAGCGGTCTGCATATGTGCCTTTGATCGGCATGACACAGTTGGTCGTTGCGAGAATAGCACCCGGGAACTGTTCAAAAAGTCTTCTTTGATCGTACCAGGCTTTACCGATATTGCCCTTCAGATGGGCATACTTCTTCAGTGCCGGATAACCGTGCGCAGGTAACATTTCCGAGTGGGTATAGATGTTGATTCCTTTCCCTTCGGTTTGACGAAGCAGCTCCTCCAATGCATACAGATTATGTCCCGTCACCACGATACACTGTCCTTCGATCTGATTCTGGCTAACCGTAATCGGTTGCGGTACACCAAAGCGGTCCGTATGCGCACGATCCAGCACGTCCATAATGCGGATGGCTGCATTACCTACCTTTATCGCCATATCCAGATGTTCCTGCACATTAAAATTCGAGTTCGTTAATGTCATATATAATGCCTCATGTGTAATTCGATCCACCTCAGGATCAGAATATCCCAACTGGCGTGCGTGTGTCGCATAAGCAGCGATTCCTTTTAACGCAAAGATCATCGTATCCTGCAAACTCGCGATTGTTTCGTTTTTGCCGCAAACCCCTACCACGGTACACCCGCCACTCGGCGTCTGTTCGCATTGATAACAAAACATATGGATTCCCCTCCAAACTTAGATTAAAACGCCCTTCGTTATGTAATAGCGTAACAGACCCGAATATGCGCTAGTGTGATGGTGCACACAGTTTTTGCTCTAAATCTATATTGGTTTTCAAGACCATCATGCACACTGGAAATAATAATATTCGAAAAAAGGCATATCTCGGATCATTATGAAAAATACTGTGTACAGCTAAAAATCGTATATCATCCATGATCTTAAAAAAATACGGAAACGAAACGATTCTAGATTTTGTCCGTAAGGGTAATACACAGAGAGAAATCTACTTTTCAAGGAGCTGGTCAATTGCAACATTATAGACACAGTGCGGAGGAAACCCTTCAGGATGTACAGAGTTCCTCCAAGGGACTCACAACCTCCGAAGCTGCAAAGAGACTTGAAACCGAAGGATATAACGAATTAAAAGGGAAAGATGCAACACCTGTCTGGAAATTGTTCCTTGAAAATTTCAAAGATCCGATGGTCATCGTGCTGCTGATTGCAGCTGCGGTACAGGTTGTACTTGGACACCTGATTGAATCGTTGATCATATTCCTGGTTATTTTGCTTAACGCGGTAATCAGTGTAGTTCAGACCAAAAAAGCCGAGAGTTCTCTTGACGCATTAAAACAAATGTCTGCGCCCGAAGCCAAAGTCATTCGTGACGGGCAGAAAAAAACCATTCCGGCGAGGGAACTCGTTCCCGGTGATATTGTTATGTTGGATGCAGGTGATTATGTCCCGGCTGACGGGCGTATCCTGGAGTCAGGAAGTCTGAAAATCAACGAGGGTATGCTGACCGGAGAATCCGAAGCTGCGGAAAAACACGCGGACACCATCCCGGATGAAGCTCCAATCGGAGATCGTCGCAATATGGCCTTCAGTGGTTCACTGGTCGTATATGGACGAGGCATGCTCGTTATTACAGGTACGGCTCTCAAGACGGAAATTGGTAAAATTGCCGAACTGATCGAAAATGCCGAAGCCAAGAACACGCCGTTACAGCGCAAGTTGGAATCATTCAGCAAAAAACTGGGCTTTTTCATCCTGGGGTTGTCGATTCTCATCTTTGGCATAGAAGCCGGTCGTGTATGGTTGACCGAAGGTACGGAGAATATCGGGCCATCCATCGTAAATGCACTGATGTTTGCTGTAGCTGTTGCGGTTGCTGCCATTCCAGAGGCACTTTCCTCCATTGTGACGATCGTATTGTCACTCGGAACCAATAAGATGGCCAAACAACATGCGATCATTCGCAGACTGCCTGCCGTGGAAGCACTCGGTTCTGCCAGCATCATCTGTACGGATAAAACAGGAACACTAACTCAGAATAAGATGACTGTTGTGGATTATTACATTCCCCATGGCACCAAGGAAGAATTCCCCGATGATCCCGATCAGTGGTCGGAGGAGGAACGACGTCTGTTACATATTGCAGTGCTCTGCAATGATTCGAATATTAACCAGGAAGGCAAGGAACTCGGTGATCCAACCGAAGTGGCACTTATTGCCTTCAGCAACCGGGTGAACAAGGATTACAATGAAATCCGTGACCAGTTCCCGCGTGAAGCCGAGCTTCCTTTTGACTCGGATCGAAAGCTCATGAGTACCGTTCATACCTTTGAGGGACAGACGGCTTTGCTAACTAAAGGTGGACCGGATGTGCTGTTCAGCCGCTGTAGTCATGTGTTTATCAACGGCGAAGTTCAGCCCCTCACACCCGAGATTCGCACACAATTTGAAGAGAAAAATGAGGCCTTCTCCAAACGTGCCTTCCGCGTACTGGCCTATGCGTACAAAAAATTTGATGACAAAAACCAGGTCACTATTGATGACGAGCATGATCTGACACTGGTTGGTCTGACAGCGATGATTGACCCGCCGCGTGAAGCGGTATACGGGTCGATTGAAGAGTCCAAAAAAGCCGGCATTCGCACCATCATGATCACCGGAGATCACAAAACGACGGCTCAGGCCATCGGTGTGGATATCGGCCTTGCCGAACCGGATGATCTCGCCATTACCGGCGCCGAACTGGACAAAATGTCCGATGAAGAGCTGGATCAACAACTTGAACATATCTCGGTATACGCCAGAGTATCACCTGAGAATAAAATCCGGATAGTGCGTGCATGGCAGCGCAAGGGCAAGGTTGCAGCGATGACCGGAGATGGAGTCAATGACGCACCTGCGCTGAAACAGGCCGACATCGGCGTAGCGATGGGTAGCGGAACGGATGTCGCCAAGGATGCCGCTGCCATGATTCTGACGGATGATAACTTTGTCTCCATTGTGAATGCAGTCAGTGTTGGGCGGATGGTATTTGATAATATCAAAAAAGCGATCGCTTACCTGTTCGCGGGTAATCTCGGTGCTATTATCGCGATTTTGTTTGCTCTGGTGGTCGGCTGGGTGAATCCGTTCACGGCCCTTCAACTGCTGTTCATCAATCTGGTGAACGACTCCCTGCCTGCCATCGCTTTGGGCACAGAGAAGCCCGAGCCAGATGTCATGCGGCGTAAACCACGCGATATTAACGAAGGCATCTTCGCAGGTGGAACCCTGCAAGCTGTCATTACGCGTGGTGTCCTGATTGGTGCGGCTGTAATCGTATCTCAATATATCGGGCTTGGCATCTCGGAGGAAATCAGCGTAGCTATGGCCTTCACCACCTTGATTCTGGCACGCAGTCTGCAAACTTTTGCAGCACGTTCCAATACACAAACCATCTTCCAGGTGGGCTTCATGACCAATAAATTTGTGCTTGGTTCCATTCTGGTATGTCTCTGTCTCTATGCAATCACACTGATTCCAGGTGTTCGCGGCGTCTTCGCTATCCCGGATACATTCGGTTGGAATGAGTTCCTGATTGCAGGCGGACTCGCTCTTGTTGCCGTCATTCTGATGGATGTCATCAAGTGGGTTCGCAATCGCGGCAAACAAGTTACTGCGGCATAAGCTCTGCAGATATCGTACGTATGCACAAACAGGCGCCCGTGATCGGAGCGCCTGTTTCTGTATCAAATTCACCCCTGTTTGATGCCAAAAGCGATCCATCGTCCATCAATATCCTCGATCACAAACTCTTTGTTATTATAGTCTGTATGATTGAGGGCACGTACGATCTTCACATCTGCGTTGATCAATTCCTGTTGAAGCTCTTCCTGATTCTTGGTAATAAAATAGGCATCATATCCGTAACCATATAATTCTCTGTTGGGTATTACCTTTTGTCCATTGCTTTGGGTTAAAATAATCTCGGTAAGATCACGATAAAGACAGATATGAGGTTCGGCTGCATTGAGATATTCGACCACACGAAAGCCCATCTTTTTTTCATAAAATTGTGCTGTTCGCTTCATATCCAACGTCGGAAATACGCTGTGGGACATTAATAGTAAGTGATCCATACTGTAAACTCCTTATAAAATAATCAATCTAGTTATGTATTCCAACCATCATTTTACCCAATTTCAGGGAACTAGTCTATAAATTAAACTCTGCATTACATAAATTTAACTGATATCCAGTATGACATTATTGCCATATAATAAAATGAAGTGTAAAATGATATATTGCTTTTCATCACATTTTCATCCATGCTCAATCCGAATTCACATTCATAGATAAGACAGGAATGGTTACGTGAAAGATAAAATTGTCATGCCACTCTGGACGTGCTGTTTGTTCATCGTTGTGATGAACACCACCATGTTCAATGTTTCGTTGCCCGTCATTATTCATGATCTACATATTACCTCAGACCTGGGTTCGTGGGTCATCTCAAGTTATTCCATTGGTTACGCCCTGTCAACGGTGATATACAGTCGATTATCAGACCGAATTCCGGTACGCAAACTGCTCACGGTCGGGCTTCTGATCCTGGGGTTATCTTCATTGCTGGGGTTGTTCGCACATAACTTCGCAATCCTGTTGCTCACACGCATTCTGCAATCTGCAGGTGCAGGGGTGATGGCTGGTCTGGGTCTCGTCATCGCGAGTCGTTACATCCCGGTGGAACGGCGCGGAGCTGCCATCGCACTCATCTCATCAGGCAGCGCCATGGCTTTTGGACTTGGCCCCATTGTCGGCGGACTTATTAGTGAGTACTGGGGCTGGAACGGACTTTTTGCCATAACCGTGCTTGTCCTGCTCGCCCTGCCTGTCCTGCTCTATTTTCTCCCACGTGAATCCGTCAAAACGGATCAGCCGTTTGATGTTATTGGTGCCATACTAACCGTCATTAATGCAACTGCACTTCTCGTCGCGATCACCCAGCAGTCCTGGTTATGGTTAGCTATTGGCGTTATTTCACTTGTAGCACACCTCCTGTATATTCGGAAAGCGAGTCTTCCGTTTGTGAATCCACAAGTGTTTCGAACACCAGGATACACCCGCTTAATTCTTATAGGATTCTGCGTGCTGGTCGTGAATCTGGGCAATCTGTTCTTGATGCCGCTTGTGCTCGCAGATCTCTATGGACGCTCATCGCTCGCCATCGGTTTGCTGATTGCTCCAGGAGCCATTGTTGCAGCATTCTGCACCCGTTTCGTCGGCCGCTGGATCGACCGTTATGGCAATATGCGGTTTATGATCATCGGACACATCCTGCTCGCAGCGGTACTTGCCTTATTCATGCTCGGACTGGATCAATCCGCCCTGATCATTACCAGTGGTTATCTCTTTTTCTCACCGGCACTCTCGGCATCTATGGCTTCATTGAATAATGAAGCTTCACGTGTGTTGCCCAAATCACAGATTGGTTCAGGAATGGGCATGTTACAATTGATTCAGTTCTTCGGTGGATCGGTATCTGTAGCGGTATGCGGGTTGCTGCTGCACAGCATTCCGGGAGTATCAGTAGAGGAAGCTTATCATGTGGTATACGCTTGTCTGTTGCTCGTCTGCGTTGTTTCACTGGGTCTGACCGTCTGGCATAGCAGAGCTTCACGCTCAGGTATTGATCATGTTGCATTGGACAATTGATACTTGAATGTTAAAAGTTCAGAACAAAAAGGCCCGCGTCAAGCGCGAGCCTCTTTTTGTTTGGAACAGAGATGTCGTTTTTACAAATGAATCACGCAATGAACTTGAACTTATCGGTCATCAGTTACTTTTATTTCATCCTACAGCAGCATGCCAACTATTTCCCGTCCAGTGCCGACTTCCAGGCCTCCATGATGCTAATTGGGGATTTGCTACTGCTCTCGCCGCCACCTTCCTTGGTCCAAAGTGGTGGATAATACGCGAATACTTGTCCCGTCTGGAGCTGTGCCATATCCTCCTGCCAACCTTTCCAGCGAAACGTCTGATAGAACTGCCCCAGATCGCCATCCGCCAGCCAGTTAATGAACTCTGAATATGTCAGTTCTGTCGATTCCCATTCAAGTGTATCCGGTGCAAAATAATAGATATGTCCCGTACGGCCATACTTGCCTGTATCCAGTCCGAAGAAACCACCTGCCGCATCATATGCGACAATCATCATACCTTCCAGAACATCTACCCAAGGTTGCTCACCCACACCATTCCAACTGGTGAGGCTTCCATATGTACTGTCACCACCCGCACCAAGCAGCGTGATCCAGCCATGGTCAAGTACGATACCTTCTGTCTCATAAGCAACAACTCCCAAATAGGATTTCGTACTTATTTGCAGACGATAGAGGGTATCCTCTCCCGCCTCCTGCTTTGCTGGAACATACACATATGTATTTTGCCCGCTATCCAGAAGTTCCTTGAGTTCTTCCCATGCGTGATTCTCCCGATCTACTAATTCAGCTACAGTTAATGTATTCATGAGCAGTCTCCTCCCTGATTTGATAAAAAGCATATCATGGCTTATTAACCCGTTCAAATCTGCTATAATCTAGCTTCGCAGGTAAATATAAAGGAGGAACAACTTTGATTCGTACAGTTTTGCTGATTATTCCAATTCTACTGTTATTCGCATCTGGTTGTCAGGACCGTACCCAATCCATGAAGACACCCGTTTCTGTTCAAAAGTTGGATCCTCAGGTCATCCATTACATATCCCCCCATGGAAACGACGCGAATAAAGGAACCCTTCAATCTCCGTGGAAAACGTTACAGCACGCAGCCGACCATGCTTCGCCAGGAAGCACGATCTATCTGCGTGAAGGTGTCTATCATCAGAAAGTCAAAATCACCCGGAGCGGCCATTCCTCCGGTAATCCGACCCTGTTTGCCAGCTATCCGGAAGAGAATGTCGTCATTGATGGTGAAGGCCTCGCTGTCCGAGGCATCGAAGGACTGATTGAAATTGAGAATGCCAGTTATATCACCATTCAAAATCTCGAAATTCGTAACTTCACGACCACACTGGGAGGCCAGGTTCCAACCGGGATCTATGTCCACGGGGCAGGTGAGCATATTCAGTTGTTGGGTAACACCATACACGCGATCGCTAGTTACGCCCCTCCTGAGGGTCCCGATTTGACGGGCAGGGATGCCCACGGTATTGCAATATATGGCACAGAGCACCCTCGAGCATTACGCGATATCATCATTAAGGATAATGAATTGTATGATCTTACCCTTGGTTCCAGCGAGTCACTTGCAGTCAACGGCAATGTCGATACCTTTGCCATACAGAACAATATCATCCATGATTCCGACAATATTGGTATTGATCTGATCGGGTACGAGGGTACGTCTGAGGACGACACGTACGATCAGGCTCGGAACGGCATTGTACGAGGCAACGAAGTATACGATATTACGTCCGATAACAACCCCTCCTATGGAACAGACCTGCCCAATGATAGCAACTCGGCTGGTGGCATCTATGTCGATGGCGGGAAAGATCATATCATCGACCAGAACCGGGTATACAGGAACGACATCGGAATTGAGATAGCCTCAGAGCATGCCGGGCGTTCAACCAGCAACATTACCGTGCGGGATAACCTGATCTATTCCAACCGATTGACGGGCATTGCCATGGGAGGTTATGACGATGAACGTGGAGCTACCGAGGATAGCAAGATTATGTACAATACGCTTGTAGGGAATGACACCCTGAATGCAGGCAATGGACAGTTATTCATGCAGTCACGGACGAAGAACAATACGTTCATGCGCAATATTCTCGTATCGGGCAGCTCGGAAGTCCTGATATACAATGAATATACAAGCAATACCGGCAATATATTTGACTATAATGTCTATTACTCACCAGGAGAGCAGGAAGATGCGCTGTGGGTTTGGAAAAATAAGGCCTACTCCGGCATCGCCGCCTACCTAAAAGGATCTGGTAACGATGCACACTCCATATATGTGGATCCGGCATTTATGAATGAACCGAGCGAAGATTTTCGCCTCCATGCGAATTCTCCAGCGAAGTCGTATGGCTATCTTGCTCCGCGGTAACGTTAATCTGATGCTATTCCAGTGGGATTAGCCCTGCCTATTTTCACACCAATTAAAGAAGCCTGTGTTATGTGGGATCACTTCCCCATATGCACAGGCTTCTTTTCGTTTCTTTTGATACAATCCAGCTCTTAATTTCTTACCATATGGGCTGAATCTCATCTGCACCAAAAAAATCATGTTTGCATAACGAAACGCACTTTACAATCTGACAATCGTCAGGTAAAATCATTTCAACATGTCGGCCGACAGAGATCAATATACATGGAGGATCCTATGAGCACTTCGACTACCAGCCCTACACCTCAGCAACTCTGGGGAAGATCATTTATTTTCATCATGTTAGCCAACGCACTATTGTTTATGGCCTTTGAAATGTTACTCCCCACCTTGCCATTATTCGTTTCCAGTTTGGGTGGAGAAGCTTCACAGATCGGTCTTGTTACCGGCATATTTATGTTTTCTGCCATTTTGATTCGCCCCTTCACATCCGTCTTAGCAACCCGAATAGATAAAAAGGTTCTGTTAATTATCGGCATAACCGTCTGTGCATTAATGACAGGTACATACTACCTATCGTCAGGTATTGGGATGATCCTCGTGTTTCGAGTGATCCATGGATTCGGATTTGGTTTGGCAACGACCTATTTTGCGACGATTGCTACAGAAAACATTCCAAGCGATCGCCGGGGAGAAGGCATGGGGTATTTTGGGGTAGGTGAGACCGTCGCCATATCCATCGGTCCCTTGATTGGTACCAGTCTGTTGTTTAAGTATGACTATCAGAGCCTGTTTATGGGAGGCATGTGCATTTTGCTGCTAGCTCTCCTGATGGCCGTGTTTGTTTCCAGAAAGCCCAAGGGGTTACCTAATCACGAAAACGCCGAACTTCCAGCTGCAACCGTCAAGTTGATCGAAAAGAAAGTACTGTTCCCTTCGCTGCTGATCATGCTGGTTGGCATTGCAGCCGGCTCCATCATGTCCTTTGTGGCTTTATTTGCCGCCGAGAGAGGATTCAACAATGTCGCCTGGTTTTTCTTTATCGTTGCTATCGCCAGTTTCACTGTTCGGTTGTTCTCTGGGAAAATGTTTGATCGACACGGTCCAGGCTCCGTGTTGTTGCCTTCTGCGGTGTTTGCAATCGCAGGACTGTTGGTTCTAATTATCGCCCAACATGATGTGCAATTCCTGATCGCTGGCGCGTTATACGGCTTTGGCTTCGGTGCCATATTCCCGGCGATTCAGACCTGGTGTGTGAACCTTGTGGAGGAACATGAGCATGAAAATGCGATGGCTTCCTTCTTTAATTTTTTTGACCTCGGGATTGGCGGTGGTTCGTTGATCCTTGGCGTGGTGGCTTCTGTATTTTCCTATACAGTGGTGTACGCTATCGCTATAGGCATTTTTGTGGTATATATCTTGTTATATTTGGTATACTCCCAAAAACAGCAGAGGTATACCGCTCGCCAACTGGAGGTAGACATTGAGTAAAAAACGAATCAAGGAAATTGCCATTCAACATTTTAATCGTCTGGGTTATGAGGGGACCAAGATGGCGCAGATTGCCGAAGAAGCAGGCATCCGCAAGCAATCTCTGGCCTATCACTATTCATCCAAAAAAGCGTTATTGCTGGAGTTATACGAGGAAGTTGTGCAGGAGGAACAGCAGTTTGTACGCCAATTTTTCAGTGAGTCTGTTACCCAAACTCTGGATCAGCAGCTGTACGCCTTTTTGCATGAACACAAAAATCGTTTCCTGACCCATCCAAACGTGGCTTTTATGTATATCCTGTCGTTCATCACACCACTGGAGGTACATGATTTTGTGTTGGCCCAATATCGAACGTATCTCGGGACATTGAAGGAAGAGTTAGCAGCCGTCTTTACCAAACATCCGGATATACGCCTTAGTTCGGAAGAAGCCACCGTGGCCTTTGTGACCATGATGGATGGATTGGACGTACAGCTCGTATATGAGACACGGCAATCTTATGAACAAGCGCTGGCGATTACCTGGAATGTCTTCTGGTCAGGCATCCAGCGCTAACCAATGGATACGATGAAACTACACAAGTAGGAGGAATCAGACAACATGCAACAACTGGATGCGGCCTTAAGCCGTTTTGTGGAACAGCAGGATTTATATAATGAAGCTTACGGGCTTTTCAAAAATCATGATCTTCGTCCGCGCAAACACCATCACCAGCCGGAAGTAGATACACGAATACCGCTTTCACCGGAACTTCAATACCTGTACAGTCATTATGAAATGATGGATGCAGACGCTGAAGGTACACTCAAAATGAAAAATGCCGCCGTCGAGATCGGTGATGCCGCATTGATCTTCTTTGTTGCACCTGAACATCTGCTTCGTCAGCAACTGGGGTTCCGCTGGATTGGCATGAATGAACCTTATGAGGAGTCCTCCACTTGGCCAAAAAATCATGTCGTCATCGCAAACTTTAACGATGATCCTTTAATTGTGGATGTGGAAGCACCGCACTCTCCCGTATATGCCGCTTTTACAGGTGGAGAACCAAACCGTGTTGCCGATTCGCTGTCTGACTTTTTCAATGCACTAGCCATTCTCATTGAAGCGGCACGGAGCTATGCCGGAGAATTGAAAGATGAAGAAACCTATGAGACCAAGCCAGAGGTTCTGGAGCAAGTGGAGCCTTTATTGCAGGATCTGTTGGGAGAAGAATATACTGCTCATCTCTTCGAGTATCTGTCATTTTGTTAAACCGTTGAATTGAAGAAATTGGAGGGGCATCCCTATGATCTATGTAGCCTTGCTGCGAGGTATTAATGTAGGCGGGAACAATAAAATGAACATGAAACAGCTAAAAGAAACGTTTGAACAAGCTGGCATGCTGGATGTCGTTACATACATCAACTCTGGCAATATTATTTTTGCTGATCATCAAGAACGTGCTGATGCGAATAGGGAGATATCCCTTACGTTGGAACAGGCCATCGCCGCTGATTTCGGCTTACAGATCAAGGTGATGGTGCGGAATATGGATGAAATCCAAAGCGTTATCGAAGCGCTCCCAGCGGAATGGGTTAATGACGACACGGCCAAAAGTGATGTGATGTTCCTCTGGGATGAGATCGACGAGCCCTCCGTGCTGGATCAACTGCCCATCAAACCCGAAATCGGCACACTGATGTATGTTCCCGGTGCCATTTTGTATTCAGTCAGCAGAGACGATGCATCCAAAAGTGGCATGAACAAGCTTGTGGGTTCCAAAGTCTATACTTATATGACCGTAAGAAACGTGAATACCACACGTAAGATATATGCGCTCATGCAGGCAGCGACCGAGAAATAAATTAAAATCAGCAAAATGGATATTCAATCTGATGTTCAACGATCCCTTTTCCAATTCAGTCTAATTGAAAACATGCAGGAGACATCCTTATGGATGTCTCCTGCATGTTTTTCATCATATAAGGAAACAATTGATTTCAATTCTCTATGGTTTAGTCAATTTGAATGCGTCTGCGAGATGGATCATCACCAGGGCGTTTTGGAATCTCAAGCTTCAGCACACCATCTTCCAATCTGGCCTTGATATGCTCCTCATCAATATGATCTACATAGAAACGCCGGATAAATTCGCCTGAACGACGCTCCTGCCGAATGATCCGATTGGAGTCATCCTTCTGTTCCACCAGCTCATTACGTTTGGCACGAATAATCAATTCTTTACCTTCAACTTGAATGTCTATATTCTCTTTGGCAATGCCCGGAAGCTCGGCTTCTACCCAATATTTGTCTTCATCCTCACGAATGTCAGTACGAAATGGCTGCGAGCCAGTCCCAAACGGGGAGAGAAATGAGTTCTCAACCATGTCATTGAAGGATTTCAACATGTGTCCGAACGGGTCTTCATTTCGTTTACGAAACGGAATCAGATCAAACATGAAAATCAGCTCCTTTTGTGTGGTTGGTTTATTGGTGTTGCTTACATTGATTATTATAATACTCGTGCAAACAAGGCTCAAAGTCCGTAAAAGACGAAAAAAACCGATCTTCTTTCACCATGGTTCATTATTATAAAATAGATCCTTTTTTCTTTTATTTTGACCTTCTTCGACTTTCTGACTTTATCTGACTATAACATATGAATGTTTTACATAACTTGCTGGCTTCTCTTATTTCTTTTTAACATTTCACCCCTATACTAGGCCATGTCTGAAAACAATTGCACACACCATCACAACACGAAACGATAAAGGGGATCTGGAACATTGAAAAAGAGAAATCAATGGCTTGCCGTTCTGTCGATGACCGCCATTCTTAGCGCAGGAGCAACCAGCTACACATCCATGATTCATGCCGCTGATGCAACTAAACCTGCCAACGATCAGGTTGCACTGCGTACAGCCATCCAAAATATGCAAGGTACGGTCACCTGGAACGGAAACAGTCGCAGTGTTGATATCCAGATCGCAGATACTAAAGTCCAACTTCCTATAGGAACGTCCTCAGCAACCATTAACGGGGTAAAAACGCCTTTGGACAGTAAAAGCTACATCACCAAAGGTACAACGTATGTATCTTCCCAAACGCTAAAATTAATTACGGATCAACTGATCCTGAAACAAAATAAAACCGATTTTGAACGAACCGCATCGTTTCAGATGCCCGGTGGCAAAGCAGAAATATCAGCCTCTACGCCAGATGGACAGCGCCTGCTCGTAACCGAAGCGGACAATGGCAGCATTTCTGTATTGGACATTGCTGACTTGAAAAATATCAGCGTATTGAAAACAGTCAGCTTCCATGAGCTCTCTGCCAAAGCTGAAGTCACCAGTGTAACCGTGTCCAAAGACGGCAAATACGGTCTGGCTGTTATTCGTACCGGGGATACGGACAGTGAAGCAAACAAAGGATTGCTTGCCATAGTGGATCTGACAACCTACAAAACTGTAAAAACATATGAACTCGGTATTGGTCCTGACTCGATTGCCCTGTCTCCTGACGGTCTGCATGCCGTGATTGCCATAGAAGACGAAGAGCTGAATAAAGCTGCCGATGAAATTGACTATGCCAACGCCAAACGTCCGGGTAGCATTATGGTTGTATCTTTTGCTGGTGGGAACGTATTGGAAGGTGAAATCACGAACTTGCCAGTATCTCTGGACCATGTTGAAGGCGCCATCTATCCGCATGATCCACAACCGGAGTATGTTGCCATTAGTCCGGATAGCAAAACTGCAGCCATCACGCTACAGGAGAACAACGTCGTTGCCATCGTAGATTTGGAGACCAAAAAGATCAGCTCCATCTTCGCTCTCGGTACCACCTCACATCAAGCGGATCTGAAAGATGATGGCTTGGTTCAGTTTAAAGAAACATTGACAGCTCGTTATGAACCGGATGGGATTGCTTTCTCAGCAGATGGTAAATACCTGCTGACAGCGAATGAAGGAGACTTGGGCAAGAATGAATTTGAGGATGGGGTAAAAGCAGGCGGACGTAATATTGCTGTCTGGGATCTGCAAGGCAAGCGGATGTACGATAGCCAAAACCTCATTGACACGGCAACCGCCATGGTTGGTTTGTACCCGGATGATCGCAGTCCCAACAAAGGCAGCGAAGTGGAGAATCTGACCGTGGCTACGGTGGACGACACAACGTATGCAGCGGTCGCTTCCGAACGGGCAGATGCCATTCTGTTCTTCGATCTTGCTGATCCGGTCAATCCGAACTATCTGGGTCTGATTCCTACAGCCGGAGAGTCACCAGAAGGCATTCATCGGGTTAACGGACGCAGCCTGTTTGTGAGTGCTGATGAAAGCACCGGAACACTTAGTTTTTTTGCCAAGAAATAGATGACGCATACGTGGCCCGCTAAGGCTGAAATAAACAGTTTCAGGCTGTATTGAGTAGGAAGGGGCAAAGAGCCCCTATCCTCTCTTACTATTGAACACGCTAATCCACGTATCTACATATAGTACGTACAGACGGTTAACGAGACTTTATACTCTCCAATTCCCGCCTGTTCCGCTCTACTTCCTCTTGTAACACTCGCACTTCCATCCTTAATGCGGATACTTCCTCTTTCACGCCAGACCGCTTCATCACAAGATAGAAGATCAGATATAATACAAGACCCATCATGATAAAGAAAATTAATAGCGTTATAATCCCAGCAATTCCTATAGAGCTAGCTCCATCCATAATGTACACGTCTCCCCTCTCGATGTTATTAATTTATATTTACAACAATACCATATTTAAGCATGACGAACAGTACAAAAAGCCAAGAGAATAGGCTCCCTTGGCTTTCAATTTATCTATATACCTTTTATCTATATATCCCTTCCTACCCGGTGATGCTTATTCCCAGAAGAAACGGCCTGCAAACACTTTTTCCGTCAACAGTTTGTATGTTTCTTCAGACAATTCTTTTTTCATCTTCGCCATTACGGCTTCTTTGCCTTGATTATATTGTGTGGACATGCCAATCTCTGCCGTTGTATTACTTGCATCCAGACGCATGATCGGTGCTTGTGCATCTTTCGTCCAAGGTGTCCATGCCGCAAGATTAGGAGAACCACCCGTACCTGGATTGCCTGTGTACAGGAACTGCTTCAGGTATGCTGCCATCGCGATGGACAACTCATCACGTCCTGGTTTGTTCGTCTCGCTAAAGTATCCCTCAGGGAAATAGGCAGCAATGCCATCGGCGTGCCCTGTATAGAAGTCCATATCCGCACCATGTGGTGCGCCCAGTAACGTGAGCAAACGCTCAGAGATGACCCCAGGTTGTGTACCCCAAGCAAAACGATAAGCATATACCGGCGGCTGACCGGCTTCACTGGTCAATTGCTCCGCGACACGCTCTGCATTAAAGCCTGCATAAGCTTCACTACCGTATTTCAGAGCAGCAGCATATTGCTCCGCCTTGGTTTCATCGGTGAACAGCGTTCCATCCGCAATAGCTGGAGCGAAGTTTGGATCACCGAAGGCAAATCCGGAGAACTCTGTTTCCAGGCTGCCCAGTAATACAGGAACTTTCGTGTAATTGCCGTTCTGGATGGCTTCGAAGCCTTCTTTTGGAATCACGGTACCATCCCGGAACAGATGCGGGAATGGCTCCATACGGATTGCGGTTGCACCAAACGCAGTGACCAGCTTGTCCGCAGGCAGTGCACGCAGGTAGCTCTCCAGCTCTGCCGGAGATTGCTTGCTTATCCACGCTTTTGCCTCTTCTGCATTAGCTGCTTTCCCTTCTTGTACGAGCAGCTTCACAAGTACATCCTGGGATTTTTGCTCACCTTCTTCCGGTGATGCTGTCGTCAATCCTCCGCTGAAAGCAATAACTTTTTGATACAGTCCTTTGCTAAGCGGAGAGATCAGTGTTGCCAGCACATCACGCGCACCAGCAGATTGTCCGGCTAATGTAACTTTGCTTGTATCTCCGCCAAACCCTGCAATATTATCCTGTACCCACTCCAGTGCACGGAATGCGTCGAGCAGACCATAGTTACCGGAGTCATCCAGGGCATTGCCGGTTTTCAGCGCTGCATTCTCGAAGAATCCGAGGGCCCCCAGACGGTAGTTCACGGAGATGATGATACTGTTGGTGCTCCGCGCAAGCTGTTCACCCTGAAAATCTTTACCTGATCCGGTCATATTCCCGCCACCGTGCAGGAACACCATCACCGGAAGTTTAGAACTGGTTGTGTCAGGACGCCAGATATTGAGGTACAGTGAATCCTCACTGCCTACTGTATTCTTGCCGGAGATCTGCAAGCTGTTCGCTGCAAATTCCTTAGCCGATCTCGTTCCTGCCCAAGCTTCAGGTTCTTGTGGGGCTTTCCAACGCAGTTCACCTACCGGAGGTGCGGCGTATGGAACACCGAGCCAGCCGAGCGTGCTATATTGCTCATATTTTTTGCCATCAATCGCACCATATTTGGTCTGTTGCAGCGTTTGAGGTTTGAACGCGCCAGCTTCTTTATGTTTCAACCAGCTCTGCTCCAAGGTTCCATTGCCGTTCTTAAGCTGTGTTTGCAAAGCCTGTGCAGTTGCTTCGGCCATCAGTCGATTGGTAAGCTCACTCGCTCCCTTCCCTTGAAGTGCCTTGATTCCTTTCTCAGCCGCATAGGTGGAAGCCGCCCCTTGCTCATAATCTGTACCTACTTCATATCCAAGCACCTTCAACAGCATTGTGGCATAACCTTCCGCTGTAAGGGGTGCATTAGGCTCAAATTTCTCCGTTCCCGTTACGATCTCAGCCACATACGGATGCTGCTTCAAGTAACCAACGACCGGTTGCAATACTTTGCCTGCCTGAGCCGCATCGTCATACGTTACCGATCCCTGATAGGCGAGTGCTTCTTTCTCCAATCCGGACAAACGCAAGTACAGTACTGCGGCTTGAATGCGTGTAGCTTTTTTATTCAAATAAGCCGCATTAACACCTTGACCGCTGCCACGAATAAGCTCCGATTGGATCAGCTTGTCCATCGCTGCTGAAGAAGAGGTTGCTGTATTTCCTGCTGCATATGCCGGTAACCCGGATACACATAAACCCAGAATGGTTGCTATGGCAATCGAACGTTTAATGCTTTTCATGTCAACAATCTCCTCGCTGTCAAATAGTGTGTGATGGGATAATTGCATTGGAAATGTGCATCTTTGAATCAGTATTCCAATGTCTGGATGAGTCTATTTCTCTATTTCAGAAAACTTAATCTGCCGCACTCCTTTCTGCTCGAAATATCCGCAACTGCGCTTGCGGTCATGCCTTCAGGCAATTTTTGTATAAAAAAACCTGAACCGAAGGCAAACAGACATCGCTTTAGCGTGATCTGCTGCCCTCAATTCAGGTTTTGCCTGCAATCAGTAACAACCCTGAGGAATGAGGCTCATTCCATATGATAATGTAAACGCAATCATTCATCTGATGAACAAAGAACAAACGAATGAACTGACACAGGTATTGCCCTTAACACGGTTACAATCCTGTTGTTATGGTGATGTTAGCACATAATGTAAGCGTTCGCAATATCTTTTTTATCATCTTCTTATTCTCCATACAAGGGCTAACCAGAAAAACCCGCACTTTTCATGCGGGCCTGAACTTAGCTTCCATCCTGATGATCCAGACAGCTAACTCCTAGTCATGAATATCGACCATCCTATAGATCTGTTGTTTGCAGGGTACGTGCCAATTTCTCCAGCAGTTCCACCGCAGGGGCCAATACCGCTTCATCAATATCAAATTCGGGATGATGATGCGGGGCAGGTAACTCGCTGCCAACAATCATATACGTGGCTTTGCCACCTTGCTCTTGGACTCGCCGGATCATATAACTGGCATCCTCGCTGCCGAGAGCAGCACTATCCGAAATAGCCTCCGCATGGGTGAAACCAGCGATGCCTTCCGCTTGCTGAACCGCAAGCTCTGCAAGTTCCATATCACATCGAATCGGGATGGCACTTCCAACCACTTCAACGGAAGCGGTTAGTTCGTGCATGGCTGCGCTATGCTCAATGATGTTCCGCACGCGGCGCTCCAGCTCTCGATTCGTTTCTTCACTGGTCGAACGTGTCTCAATAACCATGCGGGCATGCTCAGCAATAATATTAGCCCCTGTTCCACCTTCCAGAATGCCTACATTAATCCGGGTATCTGCTGAGCTGAAGCGGGGAAGTGCATGAATGTTGAGCATGGCGGTCGCTGCGCCCAGCAGCGCGTTCCGGCCTTCCTCCGGTGTAGCTCCTGCATGGGAAGATACACCGGTGAAATGTGCTTCCAGCTTGGTCGTTGCGAGGAATCCGGCAGACGCACCTCTAATATGACCGGATGGCACACCGGTACCCAAGTGCATACAGAACAGGCGATCCACCTGTTCCAGCATTCCTTTTTCAACCATGGCATATGCTCCGCGCACACCTTCTTCGGCAGGTTGGAATAACAGCCGAATCTTGCCGGCAAACTTCCGGTTACTCAACCGTTCTGCAAGCGCCAGTCCGATCGTTGTATGCCCATCGTGTGCACAGGCATGCATAATGCCTTCATGACGGGAACGAAATTGTGCTGCTTGCGGTGCATGTTGTTCCAACTTGCTCTCACGGATCGGCAATGCATCCATATCGAAGCGGAACGCTGTCGTTGGCCCCTCCTGCTCCCCTTGAATTTCAGCAACAACGGCGGTGAATCCTCCTCGCATCTGTTCCACGATCACCGGATCTGCACCTTCACGGAGGGCACGCTGATATGCATCTTCCAAGACTTCGGGCTTCGGCAACCCGCGCCGTGATGTGTCATCAATTGCATCTTTTCCGTAAGTGACGCTATACCCCAGTTCCGTCAGGATTTGCACCACTTTGGTCGCAGTACGAAATTCCGTAAATCCCAGTTCAGGATGTGCATGCAGGTCCCGGCGAAGTGCGATAATATCCATCATATGTTATTTCCCCTCTCTCCAACCTCTATCTATTTGATCGTGTATTCAGACCTACACGACTCATTCAACGTTATACGTCACTAAGCTTGCTCTGCTGATCCCCTACAATCTTGCGTTTACTCCCGGACCAAGTGGCAAGTTGAAGGCGTACCATAGAATGACCATAACCACCCACACCGAGAAGAATGCAATCGAATATGGCAAAATCAGTGAATAATACGTTCCCAGCTTCGCATCTTTACGGTACTCCTGCAGAAATCCTACGAACAGCGGTACAAAAGGCGATACCGGAGCCAATGGAATAACGACCGAATCCGATACCCGAAAAATAACCTGAGTGAATGCCGGATGGAATCCAAGCAGCATCATCATTGGAATAAATACCGGGGCAAGAATGGACCAGATCGCTGATCCACTTGCGATGAACATCGTCAGCAATGCCGACAGGAAAATCAATCCGATCACCACCGGAATGCCATTAATGCCTGTCTTTTCTAGCAAATCGGTAATTGTAAGTGCCAGAAATTTGCCCATGTTGCTCCAGTTGAACATCGCCACGAATTGGGACAACGGGAACACCATCACGATAAAACCAGCCATCGTTTTGATCGGTTCAATGAGCAGTTTTGGCAGATCGTTCTGATTTTGGATCACTTTCAGTTTAATGCCGTAAGTCAGCGCTACGGTAAAGAAGAACAGTAAAATGACAGGAACAATCCCGGCCAGGAAAGGCGAACCCATGACACTTCCCGTTTCCGGGTTACGAAGAACGCCATTCGAAGGGATCACCAGGAATGAAATGACTGCGATAAAAAGCAATGCAGCAATCCCCGATGCACGTAATGCCCGGTTTTCTTCAGGTGTCGGTGCTTCGAGCTTATACACTCGCTCCCCTTCGTAACGGCCCAGACGTGGTTCAAGGAATCTGTCCGTCATGAACCCGGCAACGAGAGTCAGCACAATAACCGAAGCGGACATAAAGTACCAGTTATCCAGAACCGTAACGCCCACATTGGGATCTACAGAGGTTGCAATCTCAGTACTAATACCTGACAGCAATACATCGGTAGTCACAATGAGCATATTGGCTGTAAAACCTGCGCCAACCCCTGCAATGGCGGCAATGAATCCGGCAACCGGATGTCTGCCTACCGCGAGAAAGATCAGCGCTCCAAGCGGAGGCATGATCACAAGCGCCGCATCCGAGGACACATGGCTGAAAAAAGCGATGAAAATGACGAGATAACTGGCGTAACGCGCAGGTACCCGAACAGCCATTTTACGCATAACCGCTTCGAGAAGACCCACCTTCTCCGCCAGACCAATGCCCAGCACCAGAGCCAGGATGGAAGCCAGTGGTTTGAAATCAGCAAAGTTCTTGACCACATTCGGCAACAGCCACTGAATTCCCTCCCTGCTCAGCAAGTTCTTAACATGTACCTGTTCCCCATCAATCGGGTTATGTGCCGTCGCATTAAAGAGCGATAACACCAGTGTGGCAACCATCAGGGCGACAATGAGATAGATAAACAATAAAAACGGATTGGGAAGCTTGTTCCCTACTTTCTCTACCCAACCAAAAAGTCCTGTGTTCTCCTGTCTGTCCGCTTTGACCATGCAAACAACCCCCTGACTGTGTTGGAACTGCCTCTGGATAGACTGAACAAGTCTGATGAAGGTCTTGTCCCCGTTAGCAGATCATTAACGTACATTTAACGAAAATGTCGTAATTTTAGGACATTATATAATTATCCCTGCACAAAGTTCAATACCTGTGTTATGTATTTTAACACTTGAAATAAAAAAACCGCTGAGCCGGCCTTGTCATCTTGTCCTCTCCACACGGACATGAGACATAAGGTTGCATCATCGGTTTTAGTAATTTGTTCTATGTTCGCTAACCTAACGCAAGAGACGATAACGGTTACTAGGCCTTCCGCGCCTTGTATTCAGCTCATTGCCAGCAATTTCGGCCAGTGCAAAAGCAGTAAGACTGCCCATAATACGTTGTACGTGCCTGATGGTCATGGAGAGCCCGGAAGCCAGCTCACCGGCTGTAAATTCTTCTTTGCCCATTCGGCGTATGTAGGCCTTTATTTTCTGGAATGTACGAATACTGACGCCTGCCTTGTTCAATTGTTCCAGCAATTCAATATCACTTGAATAAGTTTCGTAGGATAATTCGTGGTCTTCTCCTGCCGCCTCGACAATGGTTCCATCGGTCTCATAGATAATAATCCGTCCAGCCTCATCATCCTTGGCGTACTGAATAGCTTTACGTGCATGTCGTTCGGCATCAAATGCCGTCTCTCCGAACCCAATCCCGCCGAAGGAAGGCAAGTCTGTATCCAGCTCCAACTGTTGCATGGTCGAATGCAGTGAATCCATACTACGGGCCATCACACCTCTCGAACCATACATCAGGTACCTTCCGGTGCCGTCCTGATGAAGTGATCCATCAATTTGTTCACAGTGTCGCAGCAGCACTCCCTTGATCTTCAGCTCCATATACTGCAACTGATACCGCTCCGTCGACAGTTCTCCCGCTTCATGCAATCGATCAATCTCAATCATGAGCACACCTATCTGGCTATCCTTGAACGCTGAACTGCGAATCTGTTCTATTAACATACGTACGGCTTGAACCGTTTCCTGCTTGGTTGAATCAATTTTGAAGACGGGTACCCCGCGTTCCACCAGACCTTCATACACCGCGTACAGACAGGTAATCGCTGCTTTGGTAATCCCCTCTTGCCAATGCCGCACGTGAAACCCGATCATTTCTTCCACATCGTAATCGATGGAAAACACGTATTTACGTAATTGCTCCTGTGAGATATTCAGCTCTTCCAGACTGTCCATCAACCCCCAGCCCTCGTTGTCCGTCATATCAATGGAGATATCTTTCACCGGACTGTCCAAGGTGTAAATGGCCTGAAGCATCGCCTTATACAAGCTGGCCCCAGTAGGAGGGCAGTATATCGCATGTTCTTTTTCCGAAAGTTCAGCCTGAGCACTCAGATAAGGAATCGGCCCCGTAAATACCCATCCGTGTACATTCTCCCGATTTCGTCTAATGATGTCTCCCGTTTCTCTTGCATGTTCATAGGCATATGGCTCGTAGCTCGCCCCCAGATCGTGTCCCTGCAACGCACGCATGGTTCGCTCAATGGATGGCCTCGGCCCTACGATTCCGATTCGATACATCTACACCCCTCCTTCTCTCACGCCACAATTCAACATAGATCATATCGCTCCGAATGTTCCGTGGGTTATAAGTCTTAATTATATACAGAACCGACGATATAACAAAACAGATTACAGTTCGGTTAAAGTCTATCTTTTTTCATTTAATCGTAAATTTTACATATAGTTAATCCATTTCATACATTGGTTTAGCATTGGTTGTATACACTGGGCTCAGGATACAAAACAAACTATACATATATTCTAGGAGGATGCATTCATGTTAAACCGTTTTAATGTCCGTGCAGCCAAAATGATGCTCGCGGTGACAACAATTGTTACAGCTACACTCGGAGGAGGAAGTGCAGCGTGGGCTGTGGAAGACACCACCTCAACGACATCAGCATCACCGATTAAAAATGTGATTATTCTCATTCCCGACGGCATGGCTAACGATGCCACTGCTCTGGCTCGTTGGTATAAGGGCTCGTCCCTGACGCTGGATTCCATGGCAAGCGGCATGGTTCGTACCCACTCTGCAGATGCGCCGATTGCGGACTCGGCTCCTGCTGGAACCGCTTTTGCAACAGGCTACAAATCGCATACCGGATTCGTCGGTGTACTGCCGGACAAGGCTACGATGCCTGGGCAAAAGGCGATTGCGCCTGGAGACGCAAGAAAACCGGTCGCTTCTGTACTGGAGGCCTCCAAACTAGCTGGCAAAGCAACCGGTATTATATCCACATCCGAGATTATGCACGCCACACCCGCGGACTTCTCTGCTCACTACCCGGATCGGAAAAACTATGATGCCCTCAGTAAACAACAAGTCTATAATGGCATGGATGTTGTGTTGGGCGGAGGTAGCAAATACCTTGAGCCTGCGGGTCGCCAAGACGGCGAGAATCTGGTTTCGTCCATCAAAGCACTGGGTTACGATTACGTCACTACACCGGCTGCAATGAAAGCATCCGATTCGAACAAGCTGTGGGGTATGTTCGCACCAGCGGGCATGGCTTACAATATGGACCGTGATCCAGCGAAGCAACCAAGTCTTGCTGAGATGACATCCAAAGCGATTGAAGTTCTGTCCAAAGACGAAGACGGCTTCTTTCTGATGGTTGAAGGTAGTAAAGTAGACTGGGCAGCTCATGCCAATGATCCGATTGGTATTATCAGTGATGTGCTGGCTTTTGATGATGCCGTAAAAGTAGCCATGGATTTTGCCAAAACGGATGGAGAGACTGCGGTTGTGGCTGTAACTGACCACCAGAACGGTGGACTCACAATCGGTAATACCTCCACAACTGGCACATATGATAAAGAGCCGTTGTCCACATTTATCGGACCTTTGAAAAAGGCCAAACTGACAGGTGAGGGTGTTGAAGCGAAGCTGAATGCCAAGCGTACAAACATCAAAGCAGTGATGAAACAATACTATGGCATTACCGATCTGACTTCCGAGGAGATTGCCACAATTAAAACGGCTGAGCCGGGTAGTCTTAACTATGCAATCGGTCCAATGATCAGCAAACGCGCAGGGATTGGTTGGACAACCGGTGGTCATACAGGTGGAGATGTCGTACTTTACACGTATGCTCCCAACAATGACCGTCCATTCGGGGTAATCGACAACACGGATGTCGCCAAATATATGGCACGTGTACTGGATCTCGATCTGGACAGCGTGAACAAACAATTGTTTGTACCTGCCAAACAGGCATTTACAGCCAAAGGCGCAACATACAAACTGGATCTCACTGACGCCAAAAATCCAAAGATCCTCGTTACCAAAGGCAACACCAAGCTGGAACTTCAAATCTATAAAAATATTGCACTGGTGAACGGCAAAAAGACAGCTTTGGAAGGTGTCATTGTCTATAACGGTTTAGAGGCATTTGTACCACAAGGTGCAGTGGATCTCATTCAATAATTGATAGAACCAACGGAACGAACGGAGATTATACGATTTGGCTGCCGAATATCTCGGCAGCTATTTTATTGTTTGCTGATAAGTAGTAGGTTCCTGGTAGCACCTATCGTATAATGAACGTAACCAAAATACATATCATGCAAGAAAAAGGAGAAATTCACCCATGTTGATCAAATTAAACTGGATCACGCTGAGGGTCAGTAGTTTGGAATCTTCGCTCAGGTTCTATCACGACATGCTCGGACTTCCAGTTCAGCGCAGATTCGAAAGCCGCGGAAGGCAGATTGCCATGCTCGGCATGGAGAATGAAACCAAGCTGGAACTGATTGAGGGCAGTGAATCCGTTCTTAAACCAGAGGCTGGCGTGTCGATCGGGTATGAGGTGAACTCGCTGGATGAAGCAATGGAACGATTGGCAGAGCAAAATATTCCGATTGTACGCGGCCCCATCCAGCCCCATCCGCATCTACGGTTTATTTACATTACAGATCCAGATGGCTTCGAGGTGCAACTCGCAGAGCATGTCTAATTTAGGCGATTGTGATAGGAGTGTGCGTATCACGATAACCAGTTGTTTGTACATGTGTGCATACAAACCTGTATGCCCCCCTCCTAGGGCAGCGTAAAAAGTTATTGTGTCTGTTTACAGCTTCATGCGGCGCATCAGCGGCACACCTATGCGATTCAGCAACCGATCAAGCAGCATCCAGCACCAGCGTCTGCCCCATGGAAGGTGGCGCTCATACACAGCCGAATACTCAAAATCCGCCACAGCACCCCGATTGCGCTTAAACTGAGCTGCTCCCGCGCTCTCATGCAACAGATGGCCGTTCTCCCGAGCCTGTCTGATCAGACAGGCGGATAACATGCGGTATAGTCCGACGGACTGGGACACCGCTGTATCGTAACCGAACAACGGTGTTGTCATGATTCCATTTCGGCAGAAATAACCCATGACCGCGTCCAAGCGCCCCTTCTTTCGCAGTCCATACAGCCTGAGTGTTCCTGATGCCATCGCAGCAGCAATGAACCGTTCGGTGAACTGCGGATTGTGATAGGAGTATTTTTCGAGATATAACCGCTTGTACAACTCTACGATTCGCGGAATATCTGCATCTGTCATTTCTACTTCGGAAACAAATTCATACTCGTGCTTGGCCAACAATTCGTAATCCCTCTTCAAGAGCCAGCGCGATTTTGAGTTGCCAAAATTCGGATCATTCGCTTGGTACAGATAGATCTGTCGGCTCGGAATCAGTCGACACCCCACTTCGGTTAGCCTCGCCGTCAGATCGGGATGAAGTCCCGAACACAAGGAGCGAAATACAATGACGTGCTCCGGGTATCTCTCTTGTACTACTGCAAGCAAACATTCTGCCTGTTCACCGGACATGGCTGGATAGAGATTGGTGGACAACAGCCAGTTGTTCACATGCACGACTTTGTTAATCTGTGATTGCTTCATTCCCCAACCGATTAGACTGAGCAGCGCACTAAGGCCTTTTTCCAACACGGGTTTCTGCAACATGCTTAATTCCTGCTTCGCGTAACTCACGTAATGCGTATATGGCGAACAGACGTAAGCATTATCATACTCTGCATCATTCACCGTCAGTGGAATAACGAGATCGTCGATCCGGGCGAGCAGCACTGTGGTCTCCACGTTGGACATAAAGCTCCGGGACCCTTGCTGCATCATGGGTTCCAGATAAGCTCTGGCATATCTGCCGTCCTCCGTATCGGGCCAGTCCATGTCTTTGAACGAATGCTGATCATAAAGACGCACACGTTCGATGCAATTGTCATTCCTAACCTCATATGTATGTACATCGCAACCCGATCTGTCGTTCCCTGCTTTATTCTTCAACCTTGTACTCCCCCATAAGGTAACATCATCTGTATACAAACCATATAGCTATTCATACTCCTTTTCGGTCGACAGAGCTGCTTCCCACTCTCAATCATATAGAAATGTTCGATACTTCCAGCCTGCAACTGATCCACTCTGGCTCTCTGGCTTATATACCTTTTACTCCATTGAATTCACTACTCAACCTTGGATTCTCTCATCTAGCCTCTTTGGGATAATCGCTCTGCCAGCTGACGATAAGCCAGACCATCTTCTCTCTCGTTGACTTCATCTTCATCCATCTTAAGCCAGTAGTCCGCATCCAGCAGTTCTGCCATGTCCAACCGCGTAATCTCTGCACATTCGGAATGTTCACACACTGCAATCATCGGCTCAGGACTGTCGTCCCAGTTGTACCCGTTCACGATGGCATGAAGGAGTACAGCTGAATTCAGTGCACGGATTTGGGCAGCCGCCTTGTCTGGAGACTCCTCGTACAAAATTTCATCGACAACACTTTGTTCCGCCTGGGTCAGCTTGAGTCTGACTGCTCCTTGAGTGTCCAGTAACATGTCTGCGATATCCGGGTTACGTCTGGCTGCGTTCCAGGCACTAGCCTGAATTCCATGGGGAGCATCCAGTTTGACTCCATGTTCAATCAATAACGGAATGGCTTCAAGCTGCTTGAACTTCACCGCTTTTTTCAGCGCGGTATCCCCAAGTTTGTCCTCTAGTTCCAAGTCAGGACCTGTTTCGAGAAGACAACGGATCGCTTCAATCGGCATACGATTTGTCAAAAAGAGCATCAGCGGTGTACGCCCGCGATCATCCTGTTCGTTGATATCCAAGACACCGACAGCTTCTCTGGCTTGCTCCACATCTTTGGATTTGCTAATCTCCACCCAATTCATAGTTCGTTCTCCACCATCCTCTTCACACTCTACACAACACTGTATCGGAAAAAATTGTCGGCATCAACTTATACTCCAGATGAAAAAAGCCCGTCCAGCACGATAAATACGTACAGACGAACTTTCAACAATCTGGTATTAAAGTTTATTCTCCACGGAAGATGCCTGATGATCCGAGACTAACTCATTCAGGTTCACAATCAGCTGCTCCAGTTCTCCGAAGCTCTCCACCATCTTCTGTGTTAAGTTACGCTGTTCTTCCATGCTCGCCAGAATCTCTTCTGCCGCTGCACTGGATTGCTCCGTTACACTCGAAATCTCGGAAACCTCATTCACTACTCTAGTAGAAGATTCCTTCATTGTTGCCGAACTCGTCTCAATATCTGTCGCTTGATTCAACACATGCTGAGAGTTGCTGTTGATCGTACGGAACACTTCGTCTGCCGTCTGCACGCTGTCTCTTCCTTGTTGTAAGGATAGACGAATACGTTCGAAGCGATCTGTTAGTGCCTGCGTTTGTCCTTTTAACCGAGACAGGATGGTTGAAATATCACTCGCGGATTGACCCGAGCTCTCGGCCAGCTTGCGCACTTCCTCGGATACAACCGCAAATCCGCGTCCATGCTCGCCTGCACGAGCCGCTTCAATGGCTGCATTGAGCGCAAGCAGGTTGGTCTGAGTTGCGATATCCGCTATACTGTTCAGCATAAGCGTCATGGATTCACTTTCCTCATTGAACTTTTGCATGTCACTCGCCGTTGTATTGATCGTTTCATATAAGTCTTGCATCTGACTGTTCAGTTGGTTCAGATGTTCGCTTCCTGTTTGTGTGCTCGTTGCCATACTTGCAGACACCTCTTTCATCTGCTGGGAATACAGCGCAACATCCTTAATATGCTGATCCGATACGGATAAGGATTCCGAAATTTCCGCCACACTGGTCGCCTGGAACTCCACACCCTTGGCAACCTCACTGAATCCCAGGGTCACTTCATGGGTAATGGAACCTGTTGAATCCACCTTTTGCTTCAATTGATCTGTATAACGAGACAGCCCGCCAACAGACTCCTTGACCCGTTCAAGCATCGTTTCCACCCGGGTCCGCGACGCTTCGACCTCGCTCCATCTTTTTTCACTTTCATGAAAGAGCTTTTGGTTCAGATAGGACACCATCAACAAGATTCCACCCGCAACGGCGAATAGTCCTACATTAATTGCATTAGTTACGAACTGATCCTGAGTTGTTGTAGGAATAATCCAAAGTTGAAGAATATTGTTCGCGAGCATAACCGAAAATCCGATGATAAACCATTTTTTGTTTGGATAAATAAGCAAGATTGAAGAGATAAGCATAGCAAGCAGCGGTTCAACGCTTCCCCATCCGGCGAATACCCCGCACAACGAGATGAGCACCGTGTTCACCCAAGGAATGAGATGAATATGCTTCTTTTTGGCGTTTGCGTATGCGAGCCAGATTCCATACAAGATCACAATACCGTTGGAAATAAATAATTTGGGCTCAATTAAAGCTACTGAAAATCCTACAATTAACACAACCCACAAAATGATGCTGATGATCTTGTTCCGTTTCCATATAATTTCGTCAATACGATTCATGCATACCCCGTCCTTTAGATAAAATAAGTTTACGATTGTAGGGCATACTCGCACTCACATCGGCCTCTTAATGGTTTGCTTCCGTGCATATTTCAACGCAACGCTCAGGCCACCGCCATAGTACAATGTTACTTCACAAATATGAAAGCAGCGCTACATTATGTATATCGGTATTCCGAATACAAAATTAAATATTAACTTTTATTTAATACGCTCCCGTATAAAAAAACATAAAAAGCCCCCTTATACGCTGTTACGTACAAGAAGGGCTTTTTAGTCAATCGCTAATTAATTATCAAGATAATTTCTTATTTACCGAACACAAGTGTCGTATTGGAGGAGCCTGCATACTTGGTGACGAACTCACGCGCGTAGCTGGCGCTCTCTACCTGATAACTGTAATTGGAGCTTGGTCTCCAGTTCGTTTTAGGAGAAATCGGACTTGTCAGGGCTGGCGTACTGCCGCTATCCGTGAACTCCCCATTTCCCTTGTCATCCAGGATGCCGCCCTTTTCAGCGCCTGCACCAAAGTAGTTGTTTTCGGAATAAATCCGTGCTTTTTCACCAATGGTAATGGCCTGATTAAAGTTGTTTGCATAGTTGTTTTTGAGATGGAAGTAACCATATCTTAAAAGTCCAGGACCACGTACATACAAGTTTTCGAAGTAATTGTTGGACATCGTCACATGAGGGACGCCATTGTAACTGCTGTTACCATCATTCGGATGACCGAGGATAACGCCATACTTATGGTTTGCAAATTTGGAATTGCTAATCGTAATATAATCGGCGCGGTCACCGATATACAGCAGTTTGTCCAGATCACTACCGCCAGAGCTGTAGCTGTGACCAGCAAACGTCACATGATCGATCCAGTAATTGGAGCCTGAAGTGATATACATCTGGATATCATCATTGGCATTAATATTGGAAGCGTGTTCAAAAGTCAGATTCTGAAAAATTACATTGCTTGAACTGCTTGTGGATCTGAAATGAATATTCGTTAATGTATGTTTGCCAAAGGAACCTACGAGTGTCTTGTTTGCTCCGAATTCAACTTTTTGCAACGTAGAGGAAGAAATATTCTGTTCAACGACGACAATTTTGGCCGTAGAGCCCGCCATGTGTGTTCTCAGGTCATTGAGATTACTAACATAAACCACCTGACCGTTTTTACCACCTGTCGTAGCTGACTTGGATACACCATTTTCATTCTTGGCACTGCCTGCAAAACCAGTCAATCCGTTTGTACCTGTGTTTGGATAACTGGCCGCACCATATGTAGACGGGGCTGTGGAGACAGTTATCAACAATAGAGTTATAGCGAGTAACAGCATCGAAAATTTCTTCAAAATTTCACCATCCTTTATAATATTATCCTCAAAGACAAATCGATTATATCGTGTAACTTCGGCTGTGACAATACAAAAACTGCAAAAAGACAACAATTCTCACTTTTATGCAACAGCAGATCAGATATCGTGAAAAAACAAAAAAATGAGATGAAGTCATAACCATTGCCATGACTTCATCTCAACCATCGATCCTATTTTATTTATTTGATTTTGATCTCCAGTTCATCCTTCTGGGCTTCCTGTAAATCATCATAGACCTTATCTGGTTTGCCACGAATTTTTAAAACCATTGACTCCGGATTATCCAGAAAATTGCTGCTGAAAGAATACATCATTCCGTCTTCCGTTCCACTCCCGAATGTCGTGGATAAGTTGGTCTGCTTCCCGTCTTTAGCGGTAGTTACAATCTCGATAGGCTGGACGACCTCACTGATCAACAATTTCGTTTTGTAATCGATCTCTTGATCAGGTGCATGGACAAATTTGACCCGAGTTACTAGCGGAGACACCTCCACCTCCGACAATAAGACCTCATAACCTCCGAGAGTAAAAGTCCGATTAACGTTAATGACTTCCGTTTTGGGGATAGAAAACTTGGGATCCAGTGGGAAAGAAATATTCATCTTTTTGGAAAATTTATATTTTCGTTCTTTCTCCCCTTTTTCTGCATGATTCACCACATCTGGTACAACTGAGGACAACTGGAATTGTAGATTTACTTGCTCAGGCAGCGGTTTATTTCGACTTCGCTCAATTGTATTCCGGCCATAAATGGTATGCTTATCCTTGGAAAGATGAATACCTCCTGCACCGCCATTGTCAAGCAAGTCTCCTGTCGAAGCGTCCATCATCTTCATATTGACAGTCGAATACATCTGCTGCGAAGCATCCGTTCTGGCGGTATACAATACCGTTATTCGATTCTCATCTGCCATAACTGCATTCACAGTAAACGCATATATGCCCGATGTAACCGTCTGATCTACAAGTTGCACATAACCGTTATTGAGCGTTGAAGTAATCGTAGCACTGTCCATATCCGAATTTAGCAGGCCACGAAAGGGTTCAAGTACGCCCCAGTTGGCTATAGGCTCAGTATATGTTGCCTGTTCTTGCCCATAACTCCCAAGCGGCCCCACAAGAAACCATCCTGCTACCAGGACCGTAACCAGAGCTCCCGTAATCCATTGGATACGAACGCTCCGACCTGATCGTCTGGTTCTGGCCTTCGCGAGACCACGTTGAATTGCCGCAGTTGTATCCGCCGAATTCCAGTGCTGTTTCTCTCTTTTCACCTGATATGCGTCTGCAAGAAGTGCTTTCTCCTCCGGGTTAGTGGTCATGCCAATCCCTCCTGTTCTTCATCAACTTGCGCAACTGCTGGAGTCCCTTGTGCTGCCAGGTCTTGATTGTCCCTTCCGGTTTGCCTAGGATGGAGGCAATGTCTGTCAGTGTCATGTCGTTATAATATTTCAGCAATAATACATGGCGATATTTGGGTTTCACCTTTTGCAAAAGAGATTCCATCGCAATTCGATTATCATCAACACTGATCATCCAAGAGGCCGGAATGCTGTCCTCCAGTTCCTCCTTGGCGAGAGGTGTCGCCCGCTTGCGGCGCCTCTGTTCATCGATGCAGACATAGATCAGTATCCGAATGATCCACGACTTGAACGCCTTCTCATTGTTCAGCGTACGACGTTTAACCCAAGCCCGGCACGTCATCTCCTGCACAGCTTCCAGCGCATCTTGCCGATTACGCAGGTAACTGTAAGCAATGGAAATGAGCGTATCTTGATGTTCCATAATGGATTACACAAATACCGTCTCATCTTCGGTCTGTACATAGATCTTCTGGTTCAGCTCTGCTTTTGTTTCCACCCCGCATCCCTCCTTCTCTCTCTTTCTATGGTATAAGACGGGTGAGTGAAGCAAACGGTTTTATTATTGGCTCATCAAAAAAAGCTCCCCCATCACCTGAGGGAGCTTTTTACATAAGAGTTTCAACGTCTAAATACCGAATGATGTACACGTATGAACAATCCAAACAAGACTAACTCTTTTACAAATTACCGATTATGTATAAAGGGGATAATACAAATCCCACATTTCGCTGCGGACCCCGATACGGATAGATGAGCGCAGGAATCGTCCTCTTTGATTGTTTAGCCATAAGATCACGTCTGTTCATGCAATTTCACTACTAATTAGACTTCAAACCAGGTTAAACCGCCTTCTACCTGCCTGGTTTCTCGCTCCATCTGTTTCATCCAGCTCCGTGCCTCTTGGCCCCACATATGAAACAAACAGTAGATATACGACTCCCCATCCACAACCTCTTCTAACCCGGAAGCCTCTTCTATCCACACTTCAAGGGCTGTAGGCCAGGATGAATCTTCACGTTTTAATACAAAGCCGTTGGCTTGGTGTTCCAAACTATATACTTCGGTAAACGTTAATACACCTGCCAAACGCTTCACAACTTCAGGTAAAATCGCAGGTTCCGTTGTTCTGATCCCATATTCCCAGCCCATATGTATAACCTCCTTCAGACTTCGTTTGCTCCAGATGATTGCTTTTGTTCGTGCATTTGCTGGATCGAACGATCCAACCACAACTCATACCAGTCCAGAAAATGCAGTCGATTCGTATTGCCCCAATACTGATCAGGATAAATTCCATTGCGGTTAGCCCGGTCATCAACCCAGATCTCTCCGTAGGAGGCTCCCTTAACGATCAGATTCATGGAGATGCCACAACCAAAATCACTGATGCGCAGCATGCCTGCCGACCATTTTGGATCAAAATATTCGTGTTCCAGAGCATACCATTCCTCTTCTTCCTTGCTGTCATCGAACCAGTCATAGTTCCAGTTCCATGCTTCCGTGAATTGAAAAGGGTCCGAGATCGCATTCAGCTCATCATCATAACCAAGCACAGCGTATACACCGTCATCCGGGTTCTCCAGACCATAATAAGGCCCTGCACCACTCGTCCCCATATGTAGAAGCCATACCTTATAGTCCTCCGGCAACTTAATTCGCCATTTCTGCTCGAACTGTGCAATATCCTCCTGTGTCCATACAGCTGATATCTCATATTCATGGCTCTCTGCGCCGAATAGGTCCAGTTTCGAGTCCAGACTTCGGAGATTGATTAACTTTTCACGCATACGTTCTAACTGTTCAGTGTACACGGCCTACCTACCTCCTTTGCTACTCCATCACGTTCGTTCCACGCCATACCCGCGGTGCTGCAACTCATCCAGTGCGGCTGCCACATTTCGTTCAGGACACAACTGCTTAATCAGGCTGGCAGTCACCGGTTTTTCTTCATATATCTCAGCTACAGCTTCCAACGGTAGGTCTGGCATATCATAGTACCCTTTGGCCCAATCCACGTAATCTTCCGAGTCTTTATTCAAGTACTGCAGCAAAAATTCTGCACCACCTCTGGCGTCTGCTTCACCTTCCTCGGCCATCGCCAACTGAATCCAGTTACCAACCTTCCATGACAAGTCGTTCCCTTCCTGCCATAGGCAAAAGGTCACATTCTCCAGATCCAATGTCTCCTCATGATCCCGCAGAACAGTCATCAATGTCTTCGGCGCTTCATCGTACATGCCCGGGTAGATCTCTCCATCCTCACGAGCATGCGGACTTAAAGGTGATTCATGATCAAATCCCTTGATCAACGTGCCTGAATTCGTAAATAAAACATGAAGATGATCACCTGCGCCATTATCGATGCTTCCCCATGCCACACCTGGCTGAAGTTCTTTTTCATAATGATGTACACGCAGCCAGTCTTCCTCCGAAAATATGATATCCAGTGCGGCAAGTATTCTCATCCGTTGACGCAGGGTATCTGTGTCCAATAAGGGTGTCTCGTTCCAAACCTGCATATGAATCCCTCCTGTTCACCTATGTACATTAAATCCGGATTAATTCAGCCAACGTGTTCTTCCCCTGAGTACTTGGAGTCATGACAATTGCGATCCGACTGGCTTCTCTGGAGATGATACAAGCATAGTTTCCGGGATTTAGCTGAAACATGACCCCTTCACACGTCTCATCCGGCTCCAGTTCCCCGCCAGTAACATCATCAGCCGCTCCCAGATAGACGTGCCCAGACGGAACTTGCAGATGATATACCTTTTCCCGTTTCACTACGTCATCTGAATCTGATTCCACCTCTGCATCCTCCAAGCTCCACTCCACCTCATACACTCCATCCGCACCCAGATTCAGGAACAGACAATGGCCTGCATTCACCTCACTCAGCTCATCTTCCGGTATGGACCACCAATCCGAAGTATCCTCGAAACGGTGCTTTAACGCTGCCAGATCATACAGGCACAATGTTGCCGTATCTGTAACCATTTGAAATGTTCCTCTCATATTCCCCGTCCCTTCTGTGAGATTAAGACCAACCTCAGAAATATATTCCATCATTATATCAAGCCTGATACACGTGTAAAAGGAACCCTTGGACCATCTCTGCTTTCGCAACTCTTCATTTCTCGCTCCAAACGGTCGATATAAGCATAACTGACTTTTTTGAACTTGATGGAGGAAGCCAAGCCATGTCGATGAATAATAGAAAAGAACCCTTTCGCTACACACTAAAGGAACCAATCAACTTTGAGATCTATATTCTCAGCATCAACGGGGTCACTGCACCACCGAAACCCATTCAAGCTGAGTTATGTGATATCAGTCGGTCCGGCTGTCAGCTATCATTTCCACTATCCCTTCCTGTCGAGAATAACGATATTCGGATTGGCATGAATATGCTGCTATTCGAAGACCCTCTATATATGGAAGGCACTCTCCGCTGGGGTCAAGAAAAAAATACCTCATGGCACTACGGTGTCCAACTCGAAATGCAGGACGGTAACCAGGACCGTCTCTCCCGAGAGATGCGAATGCTTGCAGGACAAGGCAAAATTATTGTGAAATAGCGAGTGGCCATATAGGTTGGTAACCAAAACAAAAAAACAGCCCAATCAAATTGGACTGTTACGAGATGAAACACATTATGCCGCTTTACTGACTGTCACTGGTTGTTCCATTTTGGACCAGTTCACGGTTTTTTCGAGAAGTAATGATACCAATACACCAATAACGAGACCATTGCTTATAATCGGAACAAGATACATGGGCAAGTTTTGAAAGGCTTCAGCAGGAATATTCATTACAGCAACTCCAGTGAGTACCGGTAACGCTACACGATAGATCGTTTTAGAGTTAAACGTCGTGCCCTCAAGTGTTCTTAATGCTGTACCGAACATCTGCAGATAGGCTACAAACAGAACAGCACTGCCTACGCTTGGTGGTATTTGTGCAAAAAAGGCAGTAACCGAAGGTGTAAGCCCCATCATACATAACAACCCCGCTCCAATAATAAAGGCAGCACGACGCAGGATGCGAGTGCTCTCCAGAAAGCCGATCGATGATGCAAATAAACCAAATGGCAGCACACCTACACAGGCCGACAACATCGAGAACAGACCCGTTAGCACGTATGAGCGTCGGTACTGCTGACGGGTCGTCTCTGCCTGATAAAGTTTCTCGACCGTGCTTAATGTGGTAATCGAATTCGTCATATTCACCAGTCCCACAAAAAATGCAGTAATGACAATTCCCGGTTCCCATCTTGGTGCTCCCCATGGAAACAGCGTTAGGCCTGCTGATGTGTGATTTGGCTGTCCACCATGTTGCCCCGAAAACAATAGACTATAGGCAATCCAGCCTGCCACAATTCCAATTAAGATCGCGTAGTTCCCCAGTTTCCCCTTACCCTTTAATTGAATCCATGCCACCAGAAATGCAATGACAACGGATAACGCGGCAACTGGCAGATCGAAGCGACCAAACTCCGTATATCCAATCATACCTTTAAAAAAGTTCATGGTTAATTGAATGGTCATCAGAAACAGCATGGCACTCTTCACCATCGGTGTAAACAGCTTCTGCAGCACTTGCGCCGCGCCTAGCCAGCCCAATATCATCATCGTCAGACCCGCTAACAGAAAACCTGCAGCCAGGCCACCACCAATGCGCTCCAGGCTCATACCTGCTGAGGAAGCCGATACAGTCAAGCTCAGCGTCAATCCCCACCATAGTCCTGAAGGACCATCCATGACTGCATAGCGGTGACCAAATACTGCTTGAAGAATACACACCGCTCCAGTAAGGATAAATGCGTGCTGCATGGTGGCAGCAATGGCATCCGGGGACAGATGAAAATTATGTCCGATAGATAGCGGAACCACAACAGTATTGGTAAACAGGAAGAAAAACCACTGTATGCCCGCTAAAATCATTGAAGATACGTCTTTCATATTCTTTTGTAAAAAATGCTCTTGATGTCTATTCATTTGTTAGCAATATCCTTTCACTCTTCTGTATCATAAACACATAAGTGCTTTTAGACTTCGGTTAATAACCGTTCCATCTCCGCATATTGATGCTGACGCGCATGTACGAGCGGTGTAATTCCGTCCCGATCCGCGATCTTTGGATCTGCACCATATTGCAAAAGCAAGGCAACAATCTGCTGATGCCGTGGACCGCCATCTCCCAAAATGACTGCTTCCAGCAAGGCTGTCCATCCCAGATTGTTGATATGGTTCACATCTACATCACTGCGTGTCAGCAGAAGCTCCACAATGTGCACATGGCCCCGATCAGCTGCTGGAATAAGGGCGGTACCGCCAAAACGATTTGTTAACCTTGTATCTGCACCTGCTTCAATGGCCAGTTCAACCATGTCATACATGCCCTCGGCACTCGCGTATAACAGCGGATTATCCAATCGTCTATCCTGGAGATTAATGTCTGCTCCGGCGTCCACTAGCATTCTTGCCGTGTCTATCTTATTACCGTGCACGGCAGCCATCAGAGGTGTTCGCCCCAATGCATCCCGTTCATTCAACTGGCTACCCTGGGTGATAAACCGAATGACCTCATCGGTATGCCCTGCTTGAGCGGCGTCATGTATTGTTCTAACCACGTTATTTCATCCTCCAATTCAACATCTTCTCATGCAGTAACTTTCATAGAAAAACCAAGCACTTTAGTCAGGTGTGCAAATCTAATGTATGTTAACATAAGAACGTAGTATATTAAAAATACATGTTTTGTTGGCTTTCCATACGAATTACATATAGTTTGAAGGCAAAGGAGACAACCACTTGGATATCAAACAATGTCGCTATTTCATTGCCATTGCTGAGGAGAAACAGATTACAGCAGCAGCCCGAAGACTTCACATGGCTCAGCCCCCCTTAAGCCAGCAGCTTAAGTTAATGGAAGAAGAGCTAGGCGTGATGTTGTTTGAACGCAAAGGGCGCATGATGGAACTAACGCAGGCTGGTCGTAGCTTCTACGATTATGCAGTCACCTTGACCAAATATATGGAGGAAGCTGTAATGGAGATGCAAAGTTTCCAGCACGGCATACGGGGTAAACTCGCCATCGGCATCAATACCATATCAGATCGCCTGATCCCGCAAGCACTACAGCAGTTCCGTACTACCCATCCACAGGTGACCTATAAAATTCAGCAAAATGAATCGGCACAATTATGCCGATTGCTGGAAGATGGCAAAGTTGAGCTTGCCTGTGTACGCATGCCTGTCCAGACCGCACGCTATGAGGTGCTGCACCTGCCACAGGAGCCCCTTTTCTATATCTCTGCAACACCTCTAGTTAACTCGACAGACATGCTACCAGAAGCGGAGATGGGGACTTGTTTTGAGCAGCTCACAGGAATTCCTCTATTACTTCCAAGTACAGAGGGACTCGGTATGTTCGAGTTAATTTTGGATAAATTCCGTGAGCATCAAGTCACCCCCTCCATCATGGGCGAGTGCTCAGACATTAATATGTTGCTGGAGCTGGTCCGACTCGGCTTCGCCAGTTCCATCGTGCCCCATACCGTTCTTCAGTTATACCAAGAGCACCCTTTCCACGTATACCGCCTTCAGGATCAGCATTCAACTGTCGGATCAGCGCTGGTCTGGTTGCAGAACCGTTATCTGTCCAAGCCTGCACAACACTTTGTGCAATTGGTACAGGGTATGCTTCCTGTGGTGTAACACAAGTAGAACAAAAAAAAGCAGCAACTTCCCGGGTTTGAATCCGGTAAAGTTGCTGCTTTATTCTTTTGATTAAGCTTTCGCTGTGAACAACAAGTCTTTTTCTTTGATCGTCGTGCGACCAGCAGACTCAATGGACTCATATTGATGCATGTTTGTAATAATGACTGGTGTGATCGTTGTATAACCGGCTTTTTCGATCTGTTCCCGGTCGAACTCCATCAGGACATCACCTACAGCAACCTTTGCACCTGCTTGAACTTTAGGCGAGAAGAATTGACCTTTCAGCTTCACGGTATCAATCCCAATATGAATCAACATCTCAGCGCCAGTATCACTTACCAGACCAATGGCATGTCCACTCTTCGATAATGAGAATACTGTACCGTTGATTGGAGATACCACACGTCCTTCAGTTGGTTGAATCGCGAATCCTTTACCCATAATCTCTTCAGAGAATGCAGGGTCCGGCACTTCGCTCAGCGGTTTAACTTCACCCGTGATTGGGCTGAATACTTGCTCATCTTGTGCTTTTGCTTCTTCGGTTACAACAGCAGAAGTTGTTGCTGCTGCTGTTGCAGGCTCAGCTACTGGTGCAGCTGGCTCCGATGCATTTTCTTCTTCGAATCCAAGAATATACGTTAGAACTGCCGCAGCTACGATAGCAATCAGACCACCAGCCAACGCATAGAGCAGTGTGCTAATTGCCGGACTGATAAATGCTGCGATACTTGGCAGACCCACTAGACCTGTAAGCACATAAGCTTTAACATTGACGATCCCCATGAATCCGCCTGCGATAGCTCCACCAATAAGAGCTGCAATAAATGGTTTTTTGAACTTCATGTTGATACCATACATCGCTGGTTCCGTAATCCCCATAATAGCCGTAAGACCTGTCGAATAGGCAAGGGATTTGGTTTTGCTATTTCTCGATCTGAGACCTACACCAAATGCTGCACCACCTTGTGCCAGGTTAGCTGCAAACATCAGTGGAATAATAAAGTCGTAACCCAGTGTTGTCATTGAACCGACAATGATTGGCAACAGTGCATAGTGCATACCTGTGATGATCAGCAGTGACATCGTACCACCAATCAGGATACTTGCGAAGATGGACATATTGTCGAACAACCATGAAATACCACCGGACAAACCATTACCAAGAACCGTACCCAATGGTCCAACAGTCATCAACGTCAGTGGAACCATAATCAACAGGGTAACCGTCGGAACAATCAGAAGTTTCAATGAAGCATGTGTAACACGATCAACAGCTTTCTCGACATAAGAAGCAATCCAGATGGCGAGAATGATCGGAATTACCGTAGAAGAATATGTCGCTGCTATAACCTTAATTCCCACAAATGTGGTATCACCATTGGCAAGCAATGCTGTAATCGTCGGATGCATAATACCCGCTGCGAGCGCTGCAGCAATATACATATTACTACCCAGCTTACGTGCAGCACTAATTGCTAGAATGATTGGCAGGAAGTAGAAGGCACCATCCCCGATTGCAGACAAGATGATATAGGTTGAGCTGGTATCAGACAACCAGCCCAGGGCTACAAGGATCGCTACGATCCCTTTGATCATACCTGCACCCGTAATGGCTGGCAGGATTGGAGTAAATACTCCTGAGATGAAGTCGAACAGCGCACTTATTGGATTTCTCTTTTTCTTTTCTCCAGTTGAAGCAGCTGATGATGCATTATCTGCGGTTGGTGATTTGGACATGTTGCCAACAAGTGCGTTATACACGACAGGTACATCGTTACCGATGATAACCTGGAACTGTCCGCCGTTCTCCATCACGCCCATCACGCCTGGTGTATTTTTTAGCGTCGCTTTGTCCGCTTTTTGGTTGTCATTCAGGTTAAATCTGAGTCTTGTCATACAGTGAGTGACTTGATCGATATTCTCTTCGCCACCAACAAGCTTCAAAATATCCTTGGACAATTGTTGTTTATCCATTGTGTTTTGCTCCTTTTATGTGTAATGAAGGTTAAAAAAAAACCTAAACACTGAATAATGACAAAGCAGAAAAGCTTATCATTATTCAACGTTTAGGTTTTGCCTTTTTAGCAGTAACAATCCTAATTTTATTCAATTGTTTGTTCATTTCTGACAATTCGTTCAATATGAATGGTTAGATACAGTATTTCTTCCTTGGACAACACCCGATTATAGATCTTACGCGTATAGTCACTGATCCTTACTGCACATGCATGTGCTTCAGGATACTGCTTGCTCACCAAGTCATGAAGCGGATTATCTTCTTCTTTATCTTCAATTGCCGTCCCTTGCAATACACGTTGGGCAAAGAACTTCAGATGAGTTAAAAATCGATAATAACTCAATGAATCTTCATCAAGTTCAATCACAAAGCTGCGTCTTACGATATTAAGAATGTCCTTAACGATGTTTGTAATACTGATCGTTTCCCTCATCTCACCGTTCATCTGGGCATTGACCAGATGCATCGCAATGAATGCGCATTCGTCTTCGGGAAGCAGGACACCTAATGTTTCCTCAATAATCTGTAGCGCCTTAAGTCCAATGGCATATTCCTTCCGGTACATGCGCTTGATCTCCCAGAACAATGCGTTACGGATCTGCAATCCTTGACGATGTCGATCAATGGCAAAATGAATATGATCCGTCAGTGAAATGTAGATGCTCTCATGCAGCTTCTCACCCAACACCGTCTCGGCATAACGGATAATCTCATCCGAGCACTCGACATATTCAACCGGGATATCTGACAGAAGCGTTTTAAGTTTCTGTGATACTTCCTTACTTTCAAGCGAGAATATTTTTTCGACGAGACTCTCGTCTATCGATTCACCAGTATGCTTTTTGAAGGCAATTCCACGCCCCATAACGACCAGCTCGTTTCCTCCCGGATCAATTACGGTAACTACGTTGTTGTTCAGCACCTTCTCAATTTTCATTTCTTCACATCACCTTGCACCGTCAAAGTAGTAAAAGGCAAAACCAAAGCAGGTCACGAAATATGCCCCGCCTCTGGTTTTGCCTGATTGAACAGTAACAATCCAGTATTCATTAGCCTTAGGCCCATCTTACCATATAATTATCCATCTGACAATGTTTTTGTGAAAGCGGTTAATGTGCATTAATATGACATAAGAAGGTGCATAACAACCATGCCTTAAGAACTACTATTTACTTATTGTTACGTTTAAGACTTGCGCCATTTGTATCAATAACTTCTTTGTACCAGTGGAAAGATTTTTTCTTGTAACGATCCAGTGTTCCTGAACCATCATTGTTGCGATCGACATAGATGAAACCATATCGTTTCTTCATCTCTGCTGTTGAAGCACTCACCAGGTCAATACAGCCCCATGACGTATAACCCATCACTTCCACGCCATCCTCAAGAGCTTCACCCACTTGTACCAAGTGGTCATTCAAGTATTGAATACGGTAATCATCGTTCACCGTTTTATTGCCATTTTCGTCGGTGATCAGCTCATCTACTGCGCCCAGACCATTTTCGACAATAAACAATGGTTTTTGATATCGGTCCCAGTATTTGTTCAAGGTTACGCGCAGTCCTTGCGGATCGATCTGCCAGCCCCACTCGCTCGCTTGGAGATAAGGGTTTTGTACCCCTGCAAACAAGTTGCCTTTTCCTTCAATACGTTTCTGGGGATCACCTGTCTCACAGATACTTACATAATAGCTGAACGAGATAAAGTCTACGGTGTGCTTCAGAATTTCAGCGTCGCCGTCTTCAAACTTGATATTGATATTATTTGCTTTGAAATAACGATTAATGTATTTCGGATAGTAACCACGCGCATGGATATCAGCAAAGATATCATTGCGCTGTTCAGCATGCATCGCTGCAACCACATCATCCGGATTCGGAGTCAGCGGATACGTAGGCATGCTCAGTACCATACAGCCAATTTTGGCTTCAGGCATAATTTCATGTCCCAGTTTCACTGCTAACGCACTGGCTACCAATTCATGATGGATTGCTTGATACAGATCCTGTTTGGACAGTTCTGCTTTTGGCGTATAGATCCCGCCGCTCATGAATGGCTCCTCCAGAATGGAGTTAATTTCGTTGAACGTCAGCCAGTATTTCACTTTGCCTTTGAAACGGTTGAAGAGCACCGTTACATAACGCTCGTAGAACTCAATCATTTTACGGTTAACCCATCCATCATATGTTTTGGACAAATGTAGCGGTGTCTCATAGTGAGAGATGGTTACGAGGGGTTCAATGCCGTACTTATGGCACTCATCGAACAGATCATCATAGAATTGCAGACCCTTCTCGTTTGGTTCCAATTCATCACCTTTAGGAAAGATACGGGACCAGGCGATAGATGTACGGAACACTTTGAAGCCCATTTCAGCAAACAGCTTAACATCTTCTTTGTAACGGTTATAAAAGTCAATCCCGATCAGTTTCAGGTTATCCTCAGTAGGTCCTTCCGTTCTGGGCGTTGTAATCCCGTGCGGCATTACGTCTTGAACAGAAAGGCCCTTGCCATCTGTATTATAAGCTCCTTCAAGTTGGTTGGCTGCTACAGCTCCGCCCCATAGGAAATCCTTCGGAAATGGTGTTGTCATGTCAATCCTTCCTCTCTAAGTAACGGTATTTTCATTCTTTGTTTAAATGCTTTCCTCTATCCTTTTCCGACAGGAAAAAGCGGACAATCTCCAACCAAAAGGGCTGACAGGGACATTGGATTCCCTGCTTGCCAACTTTCGTGTTAGGTTTTGCCCGCTTCCTGTGCGGTAACAATCCTGTGAAGAGCGAGTTACAGTTGCTCACCATTGCTGGAGATTACGTTTTTGTACCAGTCGAATGAATCCTTCTTGGAACGTTTCAGTGTTCCGTTACCTTCGTCGTCCAGATCCACGTAGATGAAACCATAACGTTTGGACATTTCGGAAGTGGACATGCTCACCAGGTCAATCGGACCCCATGCTGTAAATCCAATCAGATCCACACCATCTTTGATGGCTTCTTTCATTTGTTCGATGTGTTTTTTCAGGTAATCCACACGATAGGAGTCATGGATCGAACCATCTTCTTCAACTTTATCATAGGCACCCAAACCATTTTCCACGATGAACAATGGTTTCTGGTAACGATCCCAGAAGTTGTTCAGGGTTACGCGCAGACCGATCGGATCGATCTCCCAGCCCCAGTCGGACGCTTCCAGATAAGGGTTTTTCACGCCACCAGTCAAGTTGCCGGATGTCTCTGCTTCGTTGGCAGAAGCCGATTTGGTCACGGACATGTAGTAACTGAAGGAGATGAAATCAACTGTATTGTTGAGCAGAATTTCATCATCGCCCGCTTCTTTTTGAATGACAATGTTGTTCTCTTCAAAATAACGAGCCATATAGTTCGGGTACTTACCACGAGCATGCATGTCCGTGAAGAAGAGGTTAATCTGATTCTCATGCTGAGCCAAACGAACATCTACCGGATTACATGTGGCTGCATAAGTTTCCATACGAGCAAGCATACAGCCGACTTGGGAACCAGGGATAATTTCGTGTGCAAGCTTCGTTACCATGGCACTTGCTACAAATTGATGATGAAGCGCTTGATACGTCGTTTGCAGCTTGTTGTCCACTTTATCGATCAGAATGCCGCCGCCAGTGTATGGGCTGAATAGCATGACGTTAATCTCATTGAACGTCAGCCAGTATTTCACTTTATTTTTATAACGCTTAAATACCGTTTCAGCATATCTAACATAGTGCTGAATTACTTCACGACCAGCCCAGCCATTATATTTTTGCGTCAAGCCAAGCGGAGTCTCGTAGTGAGACAATGTAACGAGCGGCTCAATGCCATATTTCAACAATTCGTCGAATACTTCATCGTAGAATTTCAAACCTGCTTCATTTGGCTCTTGATCATAACCGTTCGGGAAAATGCGTGCCCAGTGAATGGATAAGCGGAATACTTTGAAGCCCATTTCAGCGAACAATGCAATATCTTCTCTAAAGTGATGGTAAAAATCGATACCAAAACGTTTCGGGAAACGTTCTTCAATTTTGCCGGAGAGAATCTCTTCAATTCGGGAAGAGGAAATTTCCATGGCATGTCCGCCTGTACGCTTCTCTTTCGGAACATGAGCAATCATGTCCGCTGTGGAGAGGCCTTTGCCGTCCTTATCGAATGCACCCTCCAATTGATTGGCAGCTGTAGCGCCGCCCCATAGGAAGTTTTCGGGGAATCCTTTTTTTGCCGTGGTCATGAACAACAACCTCTTTTCGAAATTTATTTTGGTTTTTCCAACTGAAAAATGGTGTGATTTAGAGCAGAAAACAAGAAAAACCTAAACTCAAGGTAAAATAGCACCAAAAAAAGGGGCCTTCATTTCACCATCAGTTTAGGTTTTGCCTGTCTTCACAGTTACAATCCATCAAAAGATGTTATTGCGTATTCTGTTGTGTTTGCTCTTGTAATGTAAGCGTAACATATCTATTTTGCAAAATCAACTTCACTGGATCATAGGATCGTTCACCCATTCTTTCCATAACAAAAATTAACGTGGCATATGCATAATGGCTGCCCTTAATGCCTGCGCTCCCTCCTCGGTTTCCAGGTATGTAGCAGGACTTTGGTCCCCTAAAGCCGGGATATCTTTCATGATCCATTCAAAAGTGTACTCCCCCATTTCATACAAAAGTACCCGACTTATGTCCGCCGGAATCCCATGTATTCGCGCACGTTTTACCCACGCAGGGTCCAGTTTATTTTCAAATTCTTCAAACAGTTCGGAAAATGAGTCCCAGCTTGCCTGCTTAAACTCTCTGAAATACATATCTTTCATACTCATGTAAATTCACTCCCTGGATTGCAATTAATAACACCGAAGTCCTATCTGACACAATTCATCCTTAAGCCGCTTGAATCCGTTTCTGTAACAGGTAGACTTAATTTTAAATGTTTTTCGGGGGAAAGACTAGTACAGGAGGATTCAACAAATGACTTATGAAGAAAACACATCCGGTTGGGATGCAATTGATAAAACCATCGGTGAGCTATACGGTGAACAGGAGCCGCACCATTATGGAACATCCATTCCTTACATGCTCGGAGGTCCGGACCCTCTCGATGGCATCAGTGTTTATGCAGTGAATACACCCATGCCCCACTGGCATTTTGTCACATATGGTTTCTCTGAATTATATGAAAAAGAAATGCAGGATGCATCCAAAAGCGGGTATGGTTTTGAACTCACATTTCGCCTTACACGCAGTGAAGGAGAGACTTCTCCGCCAGCCTGGGCGCTGAATCTGCTTCAAAATGTAGGACGTTACGTGTTCACTAGCGGAAATATCTTTCAGCCAGGAGATTACATGGACGCCAATGGACCCATCTGTCTGGAGTCTGATACTTTGTTGACTGCTCTCTCATTTATTGAAGACCCGGATCTACCGGCGATTTCTACGCCTAACGGTTCCGTGCAGTTTATTCAGATGGTTGGGATTACAGGTCGGGAACTGGAAATGATTCAAACGTGGAATGCGCGCGGCTTCCTCTCGGCCTGCTCCAATTTCATGCCCAAATACGTGACCGATCTGATGAGAAATTCGTACGCAGATATTCCTTCTGTTGTACAAGCGGTTGAGCATGGAATGGAACAGGACGGATCGAGCACAGCATTTTTATTCATACAACAACTGGGCTGGGAGTCCCCGCGTAAAAAAATGCTGATAAAGACTGTTCCGGGCAAACTCCAGCTTGGAGCCAAACAGGCTGTATTAGTCGGAACCATCCTTCGTAGCCGAATTTCGAAAGGCGAATCTCTGTCCTTGATCGGACCGGAGACCAATATTCTATTCGAAGCTGGAGAAGCTCCAGCAGTCGTGGAATCCGACAAACAAGTTACCCTGACGGTGAACACACAGATTGTTGAAGAGCTGGTGCAGAATCTTCGTCCGGTTGAAGGAACATTCGAGATCGCTTCATTGGATCATATGCTTGTTCAGATTGTTAAAACAGAAATTAAAAACCAGGAAGGGCACGTTATCAAAACGATTGGATGACGCACCTCAGATTCAATCAGATCCTACGCTTACTAGCGACTGTGCAGGAAGGAGGAATCAAACATGCCTGCCATTACACTTGCCTCACGGCACAAGGAGTCCGCCATGTGCAAGCATCTAACAGAAACGGCTCCGTTCAATTATTTACCTAAATCTCAACTGGACAGGCTTCGCAAAAGCAATCATTTCCTGATTCATGCATTCCAGAACAGCCTCTCACATATTAAAGAGAATTTAACGGGCACTTATCTTTTTCTACTCACAGATATGGACGGTGTGCTTCTCTCCATGGATTATAGTCCAGATCTGGAAACTGTAGTAGAAGGTTCACCCATTCGTCCGGGCATGATCTTCACTGCACAGAGCTGTGGAGTCAACGCCATTTCTGTAACGATGGACAGCAATGAACCTGTGCTTCTGTTGCCCGAGCAGCATGAAAGCCCCTATTTTCAAAGTTGGCATTGCTACGCTGCCCCTCTGTCCATGGAATCACAGCATTTCGGTTATCTGGATGTGTCCACCATTAACGCGGATATGCAGGGCGAGCTTATTGCTATTGCCAAGCTGATTCCTGCATATATGCAGAACAGTTACCAAAATCAGCAGGCTACTGAAGCTTGTGACAAACCAGCGGTGGAGTTCACAGCGCGTCAGTTAACCATTCTGGAAATGATCGCGAAAGGGTTCACTGTGAAAGCTATTGCTTTGAAATTGAAAATCAAGGAATGCACTGTGAATCATCATAAAAAAGTGATTTTCAACAAATTAGGTGTGCAATCCAGCACGGAAGCTGTTTCAATTGCCAGCCGATTGTCTTATTTATAAAGTACCCCTATAGATTCCTATAGGTAGTAAATGGGAACGTTTGTGCTACAATTTAGGAAACAAGCAAGATGTAGAGAGAGAAAACACACACACACATTTCAGGAGGGTAATATGACAATTCCAAAGAAAGCTTCTTTATTCGCAATGCTCATGATGATTATGCTGGTTGCAGCCGCTTGCGGTGACAAGGCAGATAACACAGCCGCAACAAAAGAGCCTGCCGCAACCGAAACAACGACTGGCACTGATTCTGAGACAGCCAATACAGAAGAAACAGAGAACACTGAACCAACAAGCGAAGAGTCCAAGGAAACGGATAATTCCCAAGACGTTGAGCTGGGGACTACACAAAAAGGCTCTTACACCAATGACTATTTCGGCGTATCTCTGAAATTCCCGGAAGCTTGGGAGTTCCAGGATGCTGCGGGTATGAATGAACTGACAAGCGCATCATCCGAAGCGATTGCTGGTGATGATGAAACGAAGAAAAAACAAATTGAACTGTCTCAAACCAAAACATTGAATCTGCTTATGGCTTCACAGTATCCATTGGACGGAGGTCACGTTGGTCCTTCCGCTATGGCCATTGCTGAGAAAGTAAGCTTGTTGCAAGGCATTCGTACAGGTAAAGACTACCTGGAAGCAACCAAAAAATTCATGGTAGATAGCCAGTTCCCTTATGATTATAAAGAGATGACAACCGAAACCATCGGTGGTAAAGAGATGGATCTGATGCAAATTACGATGGATGCAGGTGACGGTTCAACGATTACTCAGGACTACTACAGCACGATTATTGAAGGATATGCTTTTAACTTCATCTTCACTTACATGGATGATGCAACCAAAGCAGAGATTGATACCATCAAGAAATCCGTTCAATTCAAATAATCGCTTTTGAGTATTGCCATCATATTAATAAAATCAAGTACATCCAACACAACCCCGACAACGATCTATAGTGATCATTGTCGGGGTTCTTTTTAGCTAAATCACATCACTTTAGCTTGATATGGCTACCCAGTGGCCTTCCTTAACTTCTACCCACTTGGAATGTTCCAGATTATAACGGTCCTCTGCTTCAACAGATGTTTCTTTGACAACATGCCTCTTTTTCTTCGCTTCGATCGCCGGATCAGGCACAGGAATAGCTGATAGCAATGCCTTGGTGTAGGCATGTTGCGGGTTGGAATACAGTTCTTCACTCTCAGCCAGCTCCACAATTTTCCCGTTATACATCACAGCCACTCGATCACTGATATGTTTAACCATGGACAAGTCATGCGCGATGAACAGATACGTCAATCCGAGTCGCTGCTGCAACTCTTCAAGCAATTGTACGATCTGAGCCTGGATCGATACATCCAGTGCAGACAATGGTTCGTCACATACGATGAATTCCGGCTCCACAGCCAGAGCTCGCGCTATACCGATCCGCTGTCGCTGTCCTCCCGAGAATTCATGTGGATAACGCTGCGCATGGGCAGGATCAAGACCCACCATCTCCAGCAATTCCTCCACCCGTTTCTCCCGCTGAGCGGCATTGCCTGTAAGTTGGTGGATATCAAGCGCTTCTCCAATGATATCCATTATCCTCATTTTAGGATTCAGCGATGCATAGGGGTCCTGGAAAATAATCTGCATATGTCTGCGCATCGTTTTCATCTCCGAAGCGGACAGACGATTGAGCGGAACTCCCTTAAACAGCACATCCCCACCTGTTGGCTCATGCAATCGAAGAATGGCACGCCCCGTGGTCGATTTACCACTGCCGGATTCTCCCACAACGCCGAGTGTCTCTCCTTGCCGAATATGGAAACTGATATCATTCACAGCCTTTAAAGTGTTGCCTTTGCCCAGATTAAAATGTTGTTTGAGCGACTTCACCTCAAGCAATGGCTGATCGTCTTCCAGATCTCTCGGAACCATGGATACCCGTTTTGGCTTTTTCTTCTGATCCAAACGTGGTAATGCATTCAGAAGCCTGATCGTGTACGGGTGTTTGGGATTAGCAAAAATCTCCGCCGTCGTCCCAGTTTCCACAATCTGTCCTTCTTTCATCACAACAACCCGATCACACATGCCCGCTACTACGCCCAAGTCATGCGTGATCAGGATAATCGATGTGCCCAGTTGCTCTTGCATATCTTTCATCAAATTCAAAATCTGTGCCTGAATCGTAACGTCCAGAGCAGTTGTCGGTTCATCGGCAATGAGTAATTCAGGACGACAAGCGAGTGCAATACCGATCATGACCCGCTGACGCATGCCTCCGGAGAATTCGTGCGGATACTGGTTGTATCGTATTTCGCTGCGAGTTATCCCCACCCGCTCCATCATGGCAATCGCCTGCTTCTTGGCTTCCCTTTTGGACACCTTCTGGTGTTTGATTAGACTCTCAAAGATCTGTTTCCCCACTTTAATTGTCGGATTAAGGGAACTCATCGGATCTTGAAAGATCATACCAATATCACGTCCACGGATGCTCTCCATCTCTTTCTGGGTTTTATTGGCGAGGTCGACACCCTTAAATAGAATTTCTCCCTTTTTCATCTGTGAAGGAGGCGATGCAAGCAGTCTCATAATGGAACGTGCGGTTACACTTTTTCCACTTCCCGATTCTCCTACAATGCCTAGTGTCTCCCCTTTTCGCACTTCAAAACTTACTTCTCGCACTGCCTGAAACTCACTCTCTCCGGAGTGAAAAGAGACAGATAACTCATTAACTTTCAGTAAAGGTTCCATGCAATCACCAGCTCTCATCCGTTTTTCTCATTCACTCATATGTATACCATTTAATTCCTTGACAATTGTTTAGACCCTAAATAATATATACTATATCAATCGGAATAATGCAATTTAAACCTGAATGAAAGGAGGTACACTTGGTTTGAATCTTGCAGATGGCAGTAGAATCTCACGGTTGGTACACAATTTAAGCTTTATTTATGGCAAAATGCTGCTTCATCCTTCCTATCGATACGTTCTGTTCATTCTTGGATTACCGATCAATTTAGTTGTGTTTCTAATATGGCGTTCGAATCGAAAAAATGACGGCTGGGTAGCTGCCAGACAGGCGGCTGAGCAAGAACTGCTCGCTTCTTCCTACCGGGACAGACTGAAGTTGGAAGTGGAAGAACAACTGCGTCGCAAACATCGTTTTTTCCAGCAGCAGGTTAGTGAGGGAGAATTCAAACGTCAGACCGAGGAATGGTTGGAGGAGAGCGTTCAGACGGAATTGAAGGAGCGGACATCCCGCATACTTCAGGAACAAGGAAATCAACGTCTTACAATGGCCGATACGTTCCACTCACTGATCAACAAAACATGGTTTTTGGCGATATCCATTATTCCAGGCTGTCTCATGTATAGCATCCTGTTTTTGTATGGTAATCCTTATCTAAAGTACATATTTGAAAGAATACTGATGACGGTATTTGTCATTCTGGGCGTAGCTACACTCGTATTTACAATTTTGTATCTGTCTCCGTTCAACCCGGCAGCTAACATTCTGGGAGAGACAGCAACGCAGGAACAGATTGCCGCATTCAATCAGGTGTATGGCTTGGATCAGCCTTATCTTACACAGCTTTGGAACAATATCAAGGGCGTCGCCTTCTTCGATCTTGGCAAATCTTTTGCAGGAAATGAAGACGTAACAGCCACGATTGCAAGGAAGTTTCCCATTACCTTGACGCTTGCGGTCATTTCCCTGCTGTTAGCACTTGTCATTGCATTACCCATTGGCATTATCTCAGCAATTAAGCCTAATTCGTGGTTCGACTACACCTTCATGTTTATTGCTCTGATTGGATTATCCATCCCGAATTTCTGGCAAGGGCTTATTTTCATTCTGAACTTTTCGATCAAAATGCAGTGGCTTCCCGCCACCTTCAACCCGCAGAACTGGCTGTCGATCATTATGCCGACCATTGTGCTGGGTACGGGTCTCACGGCCGCGGTGGCTCGGATGACCCGCTCTTCTACACTGGAAGTCATTCATGAGGATTATGTCATGACCGCCCGTGCCAAAGGATTAAGCGAACGCCAAGTCATGCTGAAACATGCTGTGCGCAATGCATTAATTCCCATCGTAACGGTAGTTGGACTTCAATTCGGAGCCATGTTGGGCGGAGCAGCGGTAACGGAGAAAGTGTTTAATATCAGCGGTCTGGGCAGCTACATTGTGGATAAACAATTCATCCCCGATATTCCGAGTATCATGGGCGGAGTAATCTACACAGCCATTACAATCTCCATTATTAATGTAGCGGTTGATCTGCTGTATGCTTTTATTGATCCAAGAGTGCGCTCCAAGATGAAACAATATTAATGTGTGAACTTTTTGAACTACCTCTTAAAGCAGGTGTACTATGACAAACTCGTCTTTAACACAAGAAATGCGTTTCCGGCTTAAGTCTTCTCGCGAATACAGCCAGGCGAGCTTCGCCTGGGTCACGTCTCTTCTCTTGACTGCATTGCTGTTGTTCAACAGTTATGACTGGAGCGAGCAGACGTTCAAACCATTTCTGCTAACGATCCTTGGGATCTACGTATTCTTCACACTAGTGCAAACTGTCATCACGTTTCGGATTCGAAAAGACTTGATCCGCACCGGTACAGTCTCTGCTCTGACTCGCAGGCTTGCCTGGGTTCAACTACTTGCTATCATTTCAGGCAATATATTTATCGTAACGGCAGCCTTTCATCTGATGCGAAAATCCAGGAACGTGGAGTATACCTTTGCGGTGTACATGTTGTTAACCCAACTGTTCGTGATCGGTGTATCCGCATTAAATATCTTCAAACCTTATGTGGCTGACAACTTCCTGCCTGCCATGGCGGTGCTGATCTTTATTCTGGTCATCGACCTGGTCGTTCTAATTATCGTATCCCGTTATAACGCGACCTCGATCCTCCCTCGCTGGATGATCGGTGTAAGTGTGGTACTGATTCTGGCCTCGATCACAGGTAATGTATTCGCAATATTGCTCGGCATTTCCATTATTGGACGCATTCGCAGACAGGGGAAACAAAAATCAAACTTCTGGAACGATCTGTGGGAGCGCCTTGCTCCGAATATGACTGCGATGTCCGGTTTGTTTTTTATCATTTTTCTGTTCTCGATATCGATCTGCAGCTTCTTTACTTTTGACTACAGCATGGCTGTGGAAAATAACTATTCCGCTCTGCTACAGTCGCCTTCCCTCACGTATCCCTTGGGAACGGATGACTTCGGACGATGTTTATTTTCCCGGATTGTATTCGGTGCCCGGATCTCCTTGATCGTAGGTTGCATGTCGACGATCATTCCTGTATTGATAGGCGGAATCCTCGGAGCGCTTTCCGGATTCTACGGCAGGCACACGGATAACATCATCATGCGGCTGCTTGATATTCTCTATGCCATTCCGGGCATTCTGCTTGCCATTGCCATTATTGCGGCGTTCGGAGCGAATACGATCAATCTCATTCTGGCGCTGAGTCTGGGTTCCATTCCAACATACGCCCGTACCATGAGAGCCAGTGTACTCTATGTATCTACTTTTGAATTTGTGGAAGCTGCACGTGCATTGGGGTACAACAATCGTACGATTATTTTCAAACACATTATTCCCAACTCCCTTGCGCCCATGATTATCAAGTCTACACTCACAATTGGTGGAGCCGTTATTGCTACCAGCAGTTTGAGTTATCTGGGACTCGGCGTGGAGCCGCATATTCCGGAATGGGGTAACATTCTGAAGCTCGGCAGTACATACCTGGAAACTCACTCTTATCTGGCCATTTATCCAGGCTTGGCTATTATTCTGCTGGTTCTTTCGTTTAACTTTCTCGGTGACGGTCTGCGTGATGCGCTTGATCCCAAGCTGGAGAAGGCCTAAATGATTCGTTGAAATGAATGATATAGAAAAAAAAAAATCACACATCACACATTCAAGATATGGAGGGTAATCCCATGAAAAAACGTACACTGATCTCATTGCTATTAATTCTCGTCATTGTGATATCCGGCTGCAGTGTAAAAACGAAAACCGAATCACAAGCGGAGACCGCACCATCAGATACAACAGAAACTGCACAAAAACCGGCAGACATTGAGCTACTTGCCATGAGTTCTTCCGAAAATGACGTGAATATTATCCGTGACCAACTGACCAAAAACGGCTTCAATGTGAAGTTGAACCTTCAGCCGGATTACGGCAGCTTCAAATCCCAGCAAGATGCAGGAAATTATGATATTGCCTTGTCCAGCTGGACAACGGTAACGGGAAATCCCGATTATGCCGTACGTTCTCTTTTCAAAACAGGTGGAGATTACAGTATCCTCGCAGATGGGGAGATTGATAAGCTCATTGATCAGGCCGCTACCCAAACACCAGACCAATACAAGGATACGTATAAACAATTGGAGGATCGTTTGGTAACGGATCAGGCGTATATCGCTCCTCTGTACATTTCCCTGAAAAGTCAGGCTGTGAACAAAGACATTCTGAATGTCGACACCGTGCGTCTCTCCAAATCCCGCGCGATGGCTTGGGAACCGATTGAGTTCAAGGACAGCTCCAAAAATGCCAAAGATCCGTTGATTCTGACGCAGAGCGCATCCGTACTGACTTCCCTTGATCCAATCAAAGGAAACGACGGTTCCATCAACCAGTTGAACACCAATATGTATGTACGTCTCGTTAACTTGACGGATGACGATCAGCTGACAGCAGAAGGATCATTGTCTCATAATTTCAGCATTGCTGAAGGTAATTCGGACTATTACTTCATTCTCAGAGACGACATCAACTTTGCGAAGATTGATAACAAAAAAGCGGTAGATACAGGCGAACGTGTGGGTGCAGATGATGTCATTTTCTCCCTGGACCGTGCGAAAAACAAAGATTCTGTTCCGGATCACCGGACATACAGTCTGCATGAACACATCAAAGACGCTGAGGTTGTAACGGATCTGAATGCTTTGCAATCCATTAAACAATCCAGCGGTAATGGTACAATCCTTGAAGCATTGGAACAAGGACTTGGCAGCAAAATTACAGAACTCGTGACTGACAAAACCAAAGCAGATAATAGTGCAGGTAAATATCAGGTCGTTAAATTGACAACAACGGAACCTTTCCCGCAAGTACTGAACTACCTGGCTCACCAATCAGCCGGGATCGTCTCCAAAAAACAGGTGGAGAGCATCAACACTTATGATGTAGCTTCTTTTGACGTCAACAAAGATATTCCTTACGGTGATCAGAACACGGTGACTGAAGGCGCATCATACAATAACACCCTGTATACGAGCGGACCTTATATTTTGTCTTATAAAAATGACTATGAAGCTGTATTCTTGCAAAATCCGGGATACCGCAAAGGCACTGAATATGCACCGAAAATTGCTCAGGTCAATGTCCGGTTCATCGCGGATGCAGACAGCGCCCTCTCTGCTCTTCGCAGCAGTGAAATTCATCTATATTACGGTGTGCCTGAAACCAAGTATGACATCATCAAAAATGACAGCAAATTGCATCTGCAAAGCATTCCGAGCAACGCTGTTTCTTATCTCTTGTTCAACACGGCCAACCGTGATGTGGCCAAGAGCAGTGATTTGAGAAAAGCCGTACTGTACTCCATTAATCAGGATGAAATTTTGAGCTTCTACAAGAATAACAAACTCAAAGCATACTCCACAGTAAGCCCGCTCGTTCCGACCGGGAATGAATTGAAAGCTGATCCTGCAAAAGTAAAAGAATTCTTGAGCAACTATAACGCCTCCAAATAAACGTATACCAAAAAAGCTGTCACTGGATCATCTACCGATCTTGGTGACAGCTTTTTTTATTCTTCCAGCACACGGCAATCTGCCAAAACATCGGGATAATTGAGCATACTGTCTGCTTCAGTAATTTTGCGAATCACCTTACACGGAACGCCTGCTGCAAATGAATGCGGTGCAATATCACGAGTCACAACACTCCCAGCCCCAATGACACATCCATCTCCAATGGTTACACCTCCGCACACCGTGACGTTCGCCGAGATCCATACATCGTTTCCAATCGTGACAGGTTTGGCATAACATAGCGACTTCACATCACCGTTCTGATCCACCATCTGTCTCCGCTCGCTGGCAATCATGGGATGAATGGGAGTAACAATCGTAACGTTGGGACCAAAACTGGTATAGTCCCCGATCGTCACTGGTGCATCGTCTTGTATCGTCAGATTGTAATTACCGAAGAAGTGATCGCCTATCCGGGTATGCACACCATAATGAAAGAAGATGGGGCCTTGCAGGAATCCACCTTTACCGATCTGCCCCAATAGCTGTTGCAATATTTGTTCCCTTTCCTGCGTCTGTTCCTCAAATGTCTGACTGTAACGCTGACTGAGATTATGGGCCCGCCTTTTGATAGTCTTTAATTCCGGATCACTTGGACTAAACAATATGCCCTTCATGATTCTCTCTTCTTCACGCATGATGAATCCTCCTCTTCAACGCCTTAAGAACCATTCCCCTTAACCCAGCATCAAAATCATGTTGAAACGAGTCCTGATGTACGATCTCGGGCAATGCCGGCATGGGATGCTGCTCCCCGTACTGTTTCCACGCCAAGTCCAGTTCTTCTCTCTCCACACGTTCCTGATAAATGACAATCTGGTGCGGGGCGACGACGGCATTGATCGTTTGCAGAATATGACATACCTGCAATACAAAGTCGTTTTTGCTCATGTCACGTCTCCAATCTGGTGAATAAGGAAGATACTTAACCTCACCAAACATCCCGTTTTTCCCGCGGATCATCTGTCCATTCAACATCATGCCCATACCCGGCGGGTATCGGTTAGGAAAATAAATTCCCGCTACACTCTGTTCTTTCAGATCAGCATGTTGTGCACAGTACCCGCTAATCGCAGCATTCACATCATTCTCCACAAGAACTTTCAGCTGGAACTCGCTCTCGATCTCCCGTATCAGATGGGAATGGATAAGCTCTTCATGACTGCTCACCGTGATATCCCCGTCCACGGCTTGTCCTGGAATTCCGATGCCAATCATATCAATGGAGGGGTACTCCGCAACGAAACGCGCAATAAGTTGCAGCACATGTTGTTTATCAAAAGCAGGCAGAATGCTCTCTTCCTTCAACACAACCTTATTCTCCAGATTCATGACCGTTGCCGAAATCAACTCCTGGCCTTTCATCTCTTTGATGTAAAGAACCAAAGCAAGCTTGTAATTATAATTATATCGATATGCCTGAGCAGGACGCCCGCCATTCGAGGGAACCACTTTATCCTGGAACAACTCTCCGCCATCACATAATTCCTGGATCAGCGCATTGATCGTAACCACACTAAGATTGGTTAATGAGGCTAATTGCGGTTTGGTTGCCGTCTCGATCTGCTGCATGACTTCACGCACATTATTCAAATTGATGTATTTCATCATTGTAGCATTGGCTTTTTTCATAACCCTCTCGTTTCCACTCTGGTTCAATGGAGCCAAAGCAATGGTATGGATGTCATTTCACTCCATATCATAGCACAACGCAATACCTTACTCGAACCCACGAGTTCCTTCGTGCTCGCCAATAATCGGAATCGCCAAAGCTACTCTGTTCACTCAAACAAATCATCCATCGACTTCACAGGTTTTACTTCAATCGGCTGTTTTGACAAGACCATATTTGCATAGGCACCAGCCCAAATTATAATTGCCATAATAATGTATACCATCCATGACACCTCCCTGTTTCCTGCAAATTATGATTTTGCGATATTCATACATATGCTTATTCCTCATTAGTAAACATACTTTATAAAGTTTATTACGTAAGTATGCGAGGATATCCGTTCTTTGTCAACTACAACAACATGTTTCCGCTCGAGGCCCATAACAAATAGCCGCCGAAAGAATCATTCAACGATTCTTTCGACAGCCGTTTGTTCCATATACAAGCAGTTTATTTCGAATATGTTCGCTGTACAGAAGGTAATAAAGTCACAACTTGAATACCCACTCCCCATGCAAAATAGACCAAGTGAATGATAGAGACATCCTGAATCCAATACACCTGCGCCATAATCCAGATGATGAGGGCAAACCCCGTGTATAAGGAAAAAGTCCAGGCCCAGTAGCGGTCAGGATAGAGATTCAGCCTTTCACCCAGCGCCCAAGGAGTGCAGCGTATGAGTGCAATAGCAATCATTATAGGCATCACACCAAGAACCAGCAATAGGATGATTCCCGGAAACAAAAAACTGGAAAATGGAGAATTCAGCAACAAAGATTCAGGCAAATTCACCATATTTCCAGTTGGGTTGATGATTAACATGCTTCCTCCAACGATCGCCCCAACCCCCAGAATTCCATGCATCAAAATGAGTAACCACGATCTACCTTCACTTTGCTTCATCATGAATTGCTCCTTTCTTCCTCTCGTTTCTCAGCCTCATACAGTCAATCTTAGAAGGATGATGATCGCCCCCTCTAGTACCATTCTCACACATGCCGTGCATTGTTCCTGTGCTTCTTTTCACTATATTGATCTCGAACATCATTCATAATGGTAAAACTTGATAAAAGAACGTACGTTCGGTATAATGAAATTATCCTGAATAAGCGAGAGGCAGATATGGACGACAAATTTATTAAGGAATTACGCGAGATTGGTCGGGATGACAGACGAAGATCGGAATTTATGATTCAAGGTTTGAAGGAGACACTGCAAGAACGCAAAGAAGAAGGTGTACTCAAACGCTGGATACGGCGTAAGAAAACAGAGAAGAAAATCTCTCAAAGATTTAATCAAGATCCTCATTCGGATCAAAAGTAACAACATAAAAAAGGAGGCGTATTGCGCCTCCCATGCTACTTACATATGTGGATCAGTTAATCTAGTTAATACCTGATTGATCTATTAGTGCGCGTTCAAAATGGTCGGTTTTCAGTACCAAGAAGATGGAATGATGCTTGGACCTACCCCGTTTCACGGCAGAATAGCAAAGGATCGAACCGGGAAGCCGGAGGCTTTCTCCGCCTTGGGTACAATATTGAAGATGACCGCGCCTTTAGCTGGCACCTGATCCAGATTCGTTAACAGCTCAACCTGGTATGTATCCTGAGCAAGCACATAATATTCTGCCAGAAGCGCCCCATTCTTCTGATAATCTACGGCTGAATCCGTGTCAAAGGTTTCGTGCCCAATGGCCTTTATTTTTCGTTCCTCAAATAAGAACATAAGTGCACTCACCGACCATCCAGGTGCATGACTGTTGCCCTCATCATCCTTGTTATCAAATGCTTCATGACTCGGCCAACGTTTGCTCCAATCCGTACGTAAAGCTACGAAGCTTCCTGCTTCAATCATGCCATGTTCTCTTTCAAATTCATGAATATGCTCTACATCCAGTGTAAAATCCGGGTTATTCGCCACTTCGGCTGACTGGTCAATGACGATAAGCGGGAGCACAAGCTCCTTCAAACCTAGTTCATCCAGATACCGGGTATCCCGAACAAAGTGAATCGGGGCATCAAGATGTGTACCATACTGACCAGGGAACTTGAAGCTCTGAGCAAAGAAACCTTGATCGTGATTAAACAGCGTATCAAATTGGGCTTCTTCAAAAGCTGAGAAATGTGGGGATTTCGGTCCAAATGTATGGGTCAGATCCACCCACTTCTTTTCTTTTAACAATTGAATGGCTTGAATGAGTTCGTTGGACATCCGTATCACCTCATGCACAGAATGGAATAAATTTCCCCTATTATATCCTATTACACCAGAAAATAAATGATTGATTAATCTCTGAGGTGAAATTAATGTCTAAGCTGGATAATATGTTGGCCATCCTATGGCTGCTTAACTCAGGCCGAAAAATTACAGCCCATCAAATATCTGAAAAATTAGAAATGAATATACGAACCGTTTACCGTTATATGGATGCACTTTGCGCCAGTGGTGTACCGATAATATCTGACACGGGTCATCATGGCGGGTATACTCTCTTGAATCAATTCATTAAAAGTCCTCTTCTTTTGGATGTAGGAGAGAAAACGACATTACTTCATGCTGCCATATTCGCCAAAGAAGCTGGGTATTTTTTAGGAGAGGCATTAGATAGCGCAACTTCAAAGCTTATGATGCACTCCAATCAAGAACAGGAGAATATGATTAAGCAACAATTTGAAGGGGTTGAAGTGATCGGTTCCCTTGGGAAGCCAAGAATAGAGCCCAGTACTGAGATCATATTAAAGATATTAGAGCAAAGTGTACTCCAAAAGTCGTCTGTAGAAATCGATTACCTAACCAGTCATGAAGAGCAATCCAAGTGTAGAATCGTGGACCCCTATGGAATAATCTATTGGAATCATCATTGGTATGTTATAGCCTTTTGTCATTTTCGGAATGACATTCGCAGTTTTAGAGTGGATCGAATCATTTGTGCTAACCAGACAGAAATGATGTTCAACCGACCACCTCATTTTTCGGCAAGTGAATTTTTCAGAGACAGCCTCCTTCCGGAAGCACAAAATCCGACATCATTTATTCCTCTGGTGCTTACAGGTAAATCAAGCACACTGGATGGCCTATGCCTGCATTGGTTTTTGGGACACCATCTCCAAGAACGGACTGCTGAAAAAGCAACATTCTCACTCGACAAAGAAGACATCCTTCAATATGTTCCTATCTTGCTTTTATCCTATGGCAGATCTGTTCAGGTCATTGAACCTATAAGTTTGAAGCAAAGGATGGTTGAAGTTCTGCATGATCTCATTGATCATTATCACGTTTGAAAACTTTACTGACGGTAAATGTCAGTGAAGTTTTTTTATAATACAAGAGTAATCCAATCAATCATGAATAACAAAAGGGGTGTGTATGATGCAAAAGAAGAACATATATCTTTATGTATTTAATACGATGTCAGACTGGGAGGTAGGTTATTTAACTGCTGAACTGAACTCGGGAAGATATTTTAAGAAAGATATTGAGCCTTTACAGGTTGTAACCGTAGGTGCAGATCAACATCCGGTAACTACCATGGGCGGATTGAACATCCTTCCCCATATTTCGATTGATGAATGTACGTTGAAAGGTAACGACGTCATCATTCTTCCGGGAGGAAATACCTGGATGGACACCATCCATGATCCCCTATTAAAAAAAGTTACTGACGCTATAGAAAAAGGTACGGTTGTTGCGGCCATTTGTGGTGCCACAGTTAGACTCGCAAAGATGGGGTTACTGGACTCCATACAGCATACAAGCAATGATCTGCAATACCTGAAGATGATATGTCCAGATTATACCGGAGAAACTTATTATCAAACGGAGCCAGCAGTAACCGATGGAAATGTAGTTACTGCATCTGGAATAGCTCCGTTAGAATTTACGATGCATGTACTGAAGAAGCTGGATGTCTTCACACCAGAAACTTTACTGGCCTGGTACAATCTGAATCGGACTCAAGAGTCCACATACTTCTATGAGTTAATGAACTCTATTGCACCTGAATAACGAGTTTTCCACGCGTATGATGGGATTCACTTTTCTCGTGTGCTTCCCTTAATCCCTGCTCAGTTAACGGGTAGGTTCCATCAATAACCGATTTGAGTTTGCCTTCCGCAGCCAGTTCAGCCAACTGATCCAGTTGATCCCCTTTGGGCTCCATCATGAAGACGTTGGCCGTCACTCCAGCTTCCTTGGCAAGCTTCTCATCCGGTTGTTCCACCAAGGATACCAGATGCCCGCCGGACTTCAACACCTTGAAGCTGTCGCGCTGAATATCACCACCCATGGTGTCCAGTACAACATCATAACCGGAGAGAATCTCCGAGAAATCTTCTTTTTTATAGTTGATAAAATGATCCACCCCCAGCGATCGAAGTAACGCTTCGTTTGAATCACTGGCCGTAGAAGCCACTTCAGCGCCGAGGGACTTGGCAATCTGAATGGCATACGTTCCCACACCACCTGACCCAGCATGGATGAGTACCTTCTGCCCTTTGCCTAGACGTCCATGATCCACAAGAGCTTGCCAAGCCGTCATCGCTGCCAGCGGGATCGCTGCCGCTTCCTCGAAGCTTAAATTCTCCGGTATACGGGCAATAATGTCTGCATCAACTGCAACATATTCTGCATAGGTTCCGAATTCGCGCGGACGTGCAAATACCCTGTCACCTTCTCTGAACCTTGTAACATTCGAGCCTACTTCAGCCACAGTACCCGCAACATCTCCGCCCAGAATCAACGGAAAATTATCCGCTGCTTCTTTCATATAGCCTTGTCTAATCTTAAAATCCACCGGATTGACCGACGTGGCATGCGTTCTGATCAGTACCTGATTCACTCCACATGCTGGTTTGGCTACTTCTTGTTCCTTCAATTGTTCCGCTCCACCAAATTCCTCAATCACAATTGCTTTCATTAGAGATCCCAGCCTTTCCATTGGATTATCTTTATGCTCTCTCTCCCTTCATTACCCTTTCCCAGCAGTCACTTGACCTATTCATTCAAAAAATCACAGCAATCAAGGGATTCAGTATCCAGTTCAACAATCATGATATAATGTCGATTATTGATTATGTTAGTCCTTAATCCAATACTTGAACAAGTGAGGTAACAATATGGAAGTTGAAGTAAGTACATTACATGCATTTTCGGACAAGGCTCTTGGCGGAAACCCCGCAGGTGTTGTTTTACAAGCAGCGGATTTGTCTGAATCCCAGATGCAGGAGATTGCCAGACAAGTCGGTTTTTCAGAAACTGCATTTGTTATGCACTCGGAACAGGCTGATTTCAAAGTACGTTTCTTCACTCCAAGTGATGAAGTTGATCTCTGCGGACATGCCACAATTGCTTTATTTTATCTAATGAAAACACAACATCTCGTTGATGTTGGTACATATACACTGGAGACACTCGCCGGAATTCTTAAAGTTGTTATTGAAGACAATGGAGAAGTCTACCTGGCACAGACTTTGCCGGAGTTTGGGGAGATCGTGGATCGTCAGCAGATTGCCGATTCATTACGTATTTCTACGGAGGATTTACATTCCGAACTTCCTGTACAGATTGTGTCTACCGGGCTACCTGATATCATGATAGCTGTTAAAGATGTTGATGTTCTGACCAAAATTGATCCTGACTTCCAGCGTATCACGGAAATAAGCAAGGCTCATCATGCCATAGGTTATCACGTGTTTACACTCGAATCAGATGTTATGGACGTTCTGACCGAATGTCGTAATTTTGCACCACTGTATGATATACCGGAAGAGAGTGCAACGGGTACCTCCAATGGTGCCATGCTCTGTTATTTACACCATTACAACCAGCTTACAGATCCTCATCATCACACGTATACGATCAGACAAGGGTATACCATGAACCGCCCCTCCGAAATCCGGGCCAGATTAACTTTGGACAGCTCCAATGAAATTATACAGATTCAGGTTGGCGGTCGTGCAATTCATATCAAAAACATTCAAATTCACCTCCCTTAATGGGAGGTGTTTTCTATATTAAAGATATGAGAACTATGTATTTTTGAAGCCATATCATGACCGTATATCATTGGATTATTGAATCTCTTGTAAAAATCGTAACACCGCTACCTCCAACTGCTTCAGTCCTGGCTGTTCTATAGGAAAATGGCCTGCACCCTCCAAAATGATGCATTCCTTATCTACCACCAAACGATCAAAAAAAGGTATGCTGAACCTGAAAGGTGTCATGGGGTCCAATTCGGGGTGAACCAACAGGACCGGACACTGGCTGAACTGTTCGTCAATGAACATACTTCTTTTTATAACACCTTCGTATATCTGTCAATCCGAAAACTGGACATTGCCCGGTACGATGTACGCACCACCCGATCCATCATTAGGCAGAGCCGGGATCGTGTCATTTATTACCTGACCGCGAATATCGGTCATACGAACGTTTAGTTTTTCTTTGCCCAGTCCGGTTCCGAGGAAATGATTATAGTCCTGCTTTTCAAGATTGAGCCACGTACCATCCTTCTGTTTCACTTCGAACTTCAGCACCGGATACTTATGGTTGCGGACCTGAATGGCTGCCCACCTGCCTTCCTTGATCCGATAGGAGACATTGCCTTGGGTGGGAGCTTTGACTACTTTCCAGCTGATATTGATTTTGCCTGCCTTTGGGTCACCAATCAGGTTAAAGGCATTTGGCGATAGATCGAGCGCTCCACTGGCACCCTCCGGATAGAGGTCTGTTACATAGACCGTTGTTTTGCCTTTCGGACCTTGGACTTCGAGGTAGGCTCCCGCTAGAGCAGCTTTGACACCGTTATAATTGAGCTGGATTGGATTAAGTGCAGTAATTTTCATGTCCGAAGGGATGGGATCAAGCAACAGCGCACCTCCCGAGTAACCTGAGCCCGTATACGTCGCATAACCCTGATATGTATCATTCCACGCGGCAGATGCAGGTAGAGCAAATAATACGAGACTGAGCAAAATCCCTGTACTGGCCCATTTTAACCGCTGAAATCTACTTTTCTTGTTCATGAGCTATTCCCCCTCTAATTCTCGTGTAAATGGTACGTTCAACTGCTAGAATCAAATATAACATTATTTTACATAATAACTTTTTACTTTCAATCCATTTCTGCCAAATCACATCCAAAGTCCTGCCTCTGAATTTGAACATTCACGACCACGCACAAGATATGGATACATACGATAAATTGGTGTGTTAAGCATGATTTCAAGCCGATATTCGGTCCATTTCTATTAATAAAAAAACGCCACACCTTGGAGTGATTTCTCACTCCAACCGTGTGACGCTTATTAGGCCTTGCGGTCAGAATTCTCTGACTGTCCAAGGACAGCTACACCGCCTCATCCTGTCTCCCTTCGTTTCACCCGCTTCCTTAGTCGCTCATACTGTGCGTAGATCCGCGGAGATTCTTTCGTTAGGATAGGCCCCAGCACAGCCAGAATTAACACATACAATACGGCAAACGATTGAATGGATACCATCAGCCCTCCGGCCTTGCCGATGTTCGCCATGATAATGGAGAATTCGCCCCGGGAGACCAGGGTAAAGCCCACATTCAAGGAGGCTTTAGGACTCATTCCAGCCAATCTGCCAGCGATCATGCCTGCACCATAGTTACTGGCGATCGTCAGAATAACGGCAATGATCGTCATGCCAATTGCTCCGCCCAGTGAAGACGGCTCGATGGTCAGACCAAAACTGAAGAAGAAAATGGCACCAAAAAAATCTTTGAAAGGCATGATCTGGTGCTCAATCCGACTGACATGTCTTGATTCGCCCAGCACAAGGCCCATCATCAATGCTCCAATGGCTTCCGCTACATGCAATGTTTCCGAGAAACCAGCTACCAGGAAGAGCAGTGTCATGACGGTAAGCAGGAACAACTCTGATGACTTGATATTCAGTGCCTTATCAATATATTTGATGCTTTTCCTGCCAATAATCAGGAACAGCACAATAAACAGCAGGGCAGACAGGGATACCAGCAGAACACTTAAGAATGAAGTTGCCCCGCTGAGCACAAGCCCGGTCAGGATGGAGATATGAATCGCGATGAACAAGTCATCGAACATGATCATGCCCATAATAATCTCTGTTTCGGGGTTTGCCGTGCGTTTCAGATCAACGAGCACTTTGGCTACAATGGCTGTAGAAGAGCTCGTCATGATCCCACAGACAACGAGAGTCTCCTGAAGGGGCAGATCCATGAACCACCCCAACAGTAATCCAGAGACAAAATTAAGCCCTACATAGAACATGCCTCCGGTCAGAATGGCTTTGCCAGACTTTAATAGACGGGAGACAGAGAACTCCAGACCCAGGTAAAATAGCAAAAACAAAATGCCAAGCCTGCCCATAAATTCAATAAAGGTCGAACTTTCAATAAAACGCAAATCCACTATGCCGATCTGTGGTGCATGTGGTCCAACAGCCATACCAATCAGAATATAGAAAGGAATGACTGAAAATCGTAATCGTGAAGATATCAGCCCAGTAAGTGTAATCAGCGCAACGGCAATTCCCACTTCGAATATGAGCATATCCATAGGCTAAGTCCGTCCATCAGTCAACAATTGTTTGAGGTGTTTAATCTGATTCCGTTCACCGGCAACGACAACTGTAGCTCCCGCGGTAAAAGCATAATCCGGACCTGGATTAAAATGTTTCTCCTTATCCTTGGTCACCACAGCAAGAATAACAGCGCCCGTAGCCTGACGGATATCCAGTTCACCAATCGTCATGCCTACGCTTGATGCATGAGGTTCAATTCGTAGCCATTCGATTAACAACCCTTCAAGCATGACTTCACGCTCATCTTGAAACTTCGGTTTATAGGTCATACCCCCAACGATGGCGGCTACCGCCCGGGCTTCATCATCGTCAAGGGTGACAAGAGATACCATATCCCCCATCTCTTCAGGTGTATCCCCTGACTCCATATGGAACAGGTCACGCCTTTCGTCATTATGAATCACAATGACCAAGTGCTCACCACTACGGGTATGCAGCCAGTATTTACGTCCAATCCCTGGTAAGTCTGTCTCTTTAAAGTGCATGATCTGCACCTCCCAAGGCCGACTCGTTTAAGGTTTCGCCCCGCAGCTCAATGCCTGTGATGCGTATTCTCATGGAACCTGATGGTGTATGGACAGACCTAACTTCCCCTTTGCGGCCAAGCAGCAATTGACTCCCCACTGGAGAGAGGAAGGAAATGCGACCCTCATCCGGATCCGTATCTTCTGGCATGACAATCATGAATGAATCTGACGTATGAAAATCGATATATTCGAAATCAATATGACTGCCGATCAATACAGCCGAGTCCAGATCTTCATCAGGGCCCAGTAGCAGTTTTTCCACATATTCCGTATAGGCCAGCAGTTGTTTTTCCATTTGTATTCGCTCTGGATCACGCACGTCGAAATAGGCGTCGAGAAATGTTCTTTTCTCTTCACCGAATGTAAATAGCTGGCTCACCAGCTTCTCTCTGCAATTATGGCGGGAAGTCCTATGGTTCATAATAGATTTCACCCCCTATACAAGCCTTGTTCTCCATGTTGATTGGCATGTTTCTCTTCATCATCTTGTTGTCCTCCTTCTGATTGTTAAAAGGCCTCGGGATACGAGACCTTCTTACCATCTTACCAAAACTAATATTTTAATCCAGTATATTCGTCTAACTCGCTTTTATATTATCATTTGTGGTCATATCTTCCATTTAATAACTCCATTCTTCACATCATGTGGTAGATCCATAGAACATTTTAATTACTGCATAAAAAACATTTTATGAATTTATATCTCGTATTTTTATTTGCTTTACTGTATATTTAACTACAAACTTTTATTCAATTTATGCAAATAGGTATTTAAAGACTTTAACACGATAAAGGAGTGCATCGAAAAAGTGTCCACGATAACAAAAGAAACTACAGAGTCCGTTCAAGTTACTGCCGCAGAATATGTTCATTCCGTCTATGAGTCGGTTGTCGCCAGAAATCCGCATGAAGACGAGTTCCATCAAGCTGTCAAAGAAATTCTGGATTCCCTTATTCCAGTTATTGAAGCACACCCGAAATATCGGAACCATAGTCTGCTGGAACAGCTTGTCGAGCCCGAACGTGTAATCACATTCCGTGTCCCATGGGTAGATGATCAGGGCAAAGTTCAGGTTAACCGTGGATTCCGGGTGCAATTCAACAGTGCCATTGGTCCTTACAAAGGCGGACTTCGCTTCCACCCTTCTGTATACTCGGGCATCATTAAGTTCCTCGGCTTCGAACAGATCTTCAAAAATGCCTTGACTGGTCTGCCTATCGGCGGTGGTAAAGGCGGTTCTGACTTCGATCCCAAAGGAAAATCGGATCTGGAAGTTATGCGTTTCACGCAAAGCTTCATGACAGAGCTGTACAAATATATCGGCTCAGATACCGATGTACCGGCAGGTGACATTGGTGTAGGCGCAAGGGAAATCGGTTACATGTTCGGCCAATACAAACGTATCCATGGTGGGCATGAAGCAGGCGTATTGACAGGTAAAGGTCTGCTGTACGGAGGAAGCTTGGCACGTAAGGAAGCCACTGGCTTCGGATGTGTGTACTTCGTGAAGGAGATGCTGCAATCCAAAGACCTCAGCTTCCAAGACAGCACAGTCGTAGTCTCTGGGTCTGGTAATGTATCCATCTATGCTATTCAAAAAGCCCAGGAACTTGGAGCCAAAGTCGTGGCATGCAGTGACTCAGGTGGCTACATATACGATCCACAAGGCATCAACCTGGATACCGTGAAACGTCTGAAAGAGGTTGATCGTCTTCGCATCAGCGAATACATCAAAGAACATCCGCATGCTACATATACCGAAGGCTGTGAAGGAATCTGGTCTATTCCTTGTGATATTGCTCTTCCGTGTGCGACGCAAAATGAGATCGATGAAGAAGCCGCTGCCCTTCTGGTTAAAGGTGGCGTGAAAGCCATTGGCGAAGGCGCAAATATGCCTTCCACTCTGGCTGCCATTGATGTCTTCCACGGCGCGGGCGTACTGTTTGGTCCAGCCAAAGCGGCTAATGCTGGTGGTGTAGCCGTGTCTGCTCTTGAAATGTCACAGAACAGCATGCGGTTGTCCTGGTCATTTGAAGAAGTAGACGCCAAGCTTCATGACATCATGAAGAACATCTACAACAGCTGTGTGGAAGCTGCTGAAGAGTATGGCTGTGAAGGCAACCTCGTAGCCGGAGCGAATATCGCCGGTTTCCTCAAGGTCGCTGATTCCATGATCGCTCAAGGTGTAGTTTAATTTTTGATTCTCCACGATTAAAAGGCGTTCCCATCTTATTTGGGTAAACGCCTTTTTTTCATTGTCTCTAATTGCTCTAATCGCAGGGCAATGGTAAAGTGGTACAGACGTAATTCCATTTATTTGTACTCGTATAAGGAAGTGTTTACATTGTCTAACCAACCATTTGTCAGTACTGCGAGTCCTCATCTGAGTGCAGACTGCGAGCAATGTTTTGGCCTGTGCTGTGTTGCCTTGCCCTATGGCAAGTCATCTGATTTTGCTTTTGAAAAGGCCAGCGGCACACCCTGTCCCAATCTGCGCACGGACAATCGCTGCGGTATCCATACCCAGCTTCGGCAGAAAGGGTTCAAAGGCTGTACGGTATATGACTGTTTCGGAGCTGGACAGAAGCTGTCTCAAGTAACCTACGCGGGCAAGGATTGGCGTGATCATCCGGAGTCTGCAAAGGAGATGTTTGATTGTCTGCCTGCCTTGCGACAAATTCACGAGTTGCTCAGTTATATGAAGGAAATGATGATGAGACCGGAGACATCATCCCTTCACTCGGCATTCGGTGAGTTATATGAGGAGATCGAGCGCTTGAGCAATCTGGAGCCTGCGTCCCTCCTGCGTCTGGACATCGTTCATTATCGGTCCTCGGTGAATCAACTCTTGGTTCAGGCCAGTGAAATGATACGTGCGAATGTGCCAGGCGCCGCTCATGGACAAGGGAAGTCGAAGAAGAATAAAAAACGTACCGGAAGTGACTTTTTTGGTGCCAACTTAAAAGGGGCTGACCTGCGGGGCGCAAGCTTCCGAGGGGCTTTAATGATCGCAGCCAACCTCCAAAATGCAGATATACGAAATGCCGATTGGATTGGTGCGGACTTACGGGATACGGATCTGGGCGGTGCAGACCTGAGAGGTGGCATCTTCCTCACGCAATCGCAGATTAATGCAGCCAAAGGTAATGTGAATACCAAGTTACCTGATCATCTCAACATTCCCTCACACTGGGTATAGCACAAAACAAAAAACAGCTCGTCCTATACATCTAGGGACGAGCTGTTTGTTATTGAAACTACAGAAATGAAGCAGAACTATAACAAGTCGCGGCGAAGATCTTCAGCCGATTTCGGGGACAGGTGACCGAGCGGAATATCAAATACCGTTTTCGCTCCCTTATGTCCTTCCACGCTCAAACGTTGTGCGGCTCTCGCATACGCTACAAGTACACTCGCTGTAAATTCAGGATTGCTGTCGAGTTTCAGACCGAATTCAATAATTTGCTTTTGACCGGCACCTGTAACACCACTGCGAATTACAAATCCACCATGCGGCATACCTTCATGCTCGGATTTTAATTCTTCTTCAGTAATGAACGTTACAGTAGTATCGTAATCTGCAAAGTAGTTAGGCATCGATACAATCGTCTCACGGATTTCATCCTGATTGGCGCCTTCTTCAGCTACCACATAACATTGACGCAGATGTTTCTCACGTGTAGACAACTCTGGTGTCTCTCCTGCACGAATACGGTTGATAACCTCTTCCACAGGTACAGTATACTGTACACCCGCCTTAACACCTGGAACACGACGAATAGCATCCGAGTGCCCTTGGCTAACACCTTTGCCCCAGAACGTATACTCTTTTCCTTCTGGCAAGATGGACTGTGCAAGCAAACGGTTCATGGAGAACAAGCCTGGGTCCCAACCTGTGGAAATGACGCTTACATGACCGCCTTGCTCTGCCGCAGCATTCACTTCCTTGTAGAATTCAGGAATCTTGGCATGTGTATCGAAGCTGTCTACTGTATTGAACAACTTGGCGATGGCTGGTGTTTGCTCCGGAAGGTCCGTTGCCGAGCCACCACAGAGGATCATAACATCGATCTTGCCTATGTATTGCTCCGCTGCAGAGATATGCTCAAAGCGAACTTCTGTGCTTTCAGCGACCATCTGCTCCGGATTACGACGTGTAAACACAGCAATCAGTTCAAGATCCTCATTCTGGGAAATGGCTTTCTCTACCCCTTTACCCAAGTTACCGTAACCAACAATACCCACTCTAATCATGTTCAATCCTCTCCTGTCTTCTTCTATAGTTGTCTATTAATCTATTATAATGATATAACATACCATGTAACCTGTCAGGTTTCCAGTTCGAAATAAAAATACCTTGCAGCGGTGCAGCAATAATGCGGCTCCGCATGCAAGGTATTTTGGCGTTGATTCGTTATTATAGGAGGAAAGAAAGCAGAAGAGGACAATAGTCTTATATTCTCCCTATGATTCTGACCAGGTCAATGTCAGTTCAATGACGCCTTCCTGTGACGCTAATGCCCCTCCAATTAAGGACCAGGCATCCTGCGTTTCCGGGTCAGTTCCCTGAATAATAATATTTTTGTCATCAATCGTCTGACCCGCATCCGTCAACTTTTTGGCATCGGAGTAATCTTTGTACAGCTTGGATATGGTCTTCATATCTTGTTCCGTGGTGAAGATCACCATGGCCGATTGCTTGCCTTCATTCTCACCGGAATTGGCTAAACGAATGGTTGCATCTTCCGGCAGGGGGAAGTCACTTGGCAAATTCCCTGGCAACTCATTCGTTCCGGCAGTGACCTCCTCACCGCTATCTGAATCCGATTCGGCTGGCTCAGTTGTACCCTCCGTCTCTGTCACTCCACTTGTTGTTGCTTCGCTCACTTCTTCATTGGTCGCTTGTTCACCCGTTCCGGAGGAAACTTCGGTGTCCACCTTCCCTGCATCACCTGTCGGTTCTTCTGCTGCACTGCTGCAAGCACTCAAGGCCACCATCATCGCCAGTGCCGCACAGGCCAATATATACTTCCTTCTCTTCACCATCCCGATACCACTCCTTATTATTCGTTTTATGTGCTAATCCCGCTCAAACGACTCAATTACAGGTACCGCATGAACGTTATTCTTGACCCATATCACAGATACAGATAATACACTTAAAGACAACAGACAACTGGCTATGAGAATGGACAGGAATCGGGTGATCACTTTAAACTTTTTCATCCATCCCTCCTCCTCATCCTGTTCTTCATGTATTTGTGGAATCATGTTACTCATAGGTCACTCGACGTTGTTACTAATTTCATGATTTCGGCAGCGACAAGATCCGGCTGACTGTTATGAATATAATGCTCGGCGTCAGGAACAAGCCGCTGGTTTCCTTGTTTGGACCATGAAGCAAATTTTGCTTGATCTGCTTGCCATGCCCGGCTCCCCTTCCTTGGTTGATCTGATCCGGCCGTCAGGATTGTCAGTGGAAAAGAAAATTGCTTTTTGTTCTCCAGCACACGTGATGCATTGATCTTGGCGTGACGCATCTCATCCATGACGTTATCATTGTAAGCATGCTTCAGTGTAGAAATGGTGGCGGCTTTTTTCATTGGGGTAGAAACCAACTTCGGGTCAATGACCAGCGTTGCCATCATCCGATCCGAATGAAGCAGTGTACGCGCTACGCCTGTTTTCACCAGGAATCGAGCTGAAGCAAAATACCATTCGGGCGTATCCATCTCCACCGTACTGTAATATTCAGGACTGCCTCCATCGATCATGACCATGCCAGCCACCTCATCAGGGTATCTTTGCGCAAACCGGAGTGTCTCCAAGGAACCCAGAGAGTGACCTACCATGATGTAAGGTGGACGTTGTCCGGATGTTCGCAGCAATTGGTGGATCTCTTCCGAGATGGTATCGACATCACGAGGTTCATTCGTATAGTCGCTGTACCCGTACCCAAACCGATCGTATACCGCAATTTTCACCTTGGATTTCAACTTGTCATACAACGGACTGAAATCCACGTACGGATTGGGTGTACCCCAGCCTGAGGCAAAAACCACCGTAACTTCTCCTCTGCCAGCGGTGTAGAGATGCATGTTGCGACCACTCACTTCATAATACTTGCCTGGCGGGGGATAAGACTTCATATCCTGCGTGGATTGATACGCTTCATACGCTGTACCTGCCAGCAGTATAAGTCCTGTGGCAAGCATCATGCCTCCCAGCACCTTTAACCCTCTCCGTAACCCCTTCTTCATCTTCTCTACCCCTTATCCCAAAGGTTCATCTATATATGTATGCTTCAATCGTACCCAAGAAATAGCAGGATTGAAACAATCCAGAGTCCAGTCCTTTCCCCAACCAAAGTCCAGTTTCAATCCCCTACCCGTAACGCCAAAAAAACTGCAAATCTCCCATCTAGGAAACTTGCAGTCATCTAACCTTGTATTCTAAAATTCATACCTCATCCATCTCACGCTAATTCTTACCTATAGTTGCAATGTAAGACCCACGGGGCAATGATCACTGCCCATCACATGGCAGTCGATATGTGCATCCGCCACCTTGGGTGCCAATTGATTGGATACGAGAAAATAATCAATGCGCCAGCCCACGTTCCGTTCTCTGACTTTCGGCATATAAGACCACCAACTGTACACATCCGTACGATCCGGATACAGATGCCGGAAGCTGTCCACATACCCGGAAGCAAGCAAATCGGTCATCTTGCCACGCTCTTCAAGGGTAAAGCCGGAATTGCCCAGATTGGGCTTTGGATTCTTCAGATCGATCTCCTGATGAGCCACATTCAGGTCACCACAGACGATAACCGGTTTGATCTGCTCCAGTTGCAGAATATAACCCCGGAATCGGTCCTCCCATTCCAGACGATAGGGCAGCCGGGTGAGATCCCGCTTGGCATTTGGTGTATACACGTTCACCAGATAAAACTCATCGTACTCCAGCGTAATCATCCGGCCTTCTGGCTCGCTGTCCTCCTCCATCCCGTAACGAACGGATATCGGCTTGATTCGGCTAAATACGGCCGTACCGGAATAACCTTTTTTAATCGCATAATTCCAATATTGATAAACGTCTTCCCCCAGCTCCATCTCAATCTGTCCGGCTTGTAATTTGGTCTCCTGAAGGCAGAAAATATCCGCCTGACTCTCCTGATAATAATCCATAAATCCTTTGGTCACACATGCCCTTAAACCATTCACATTCCAGGACACCAGCTTCATATCCTCATCTCCTCACATCTCTCCAATATAGCACGGGCTCATTCAGAGGGACAAGCCTTACGGCTCTGGAATGAGATGGTGTCATTGGAATCCTTGTGGGCTATCTTGCCTATATTTCGCTTCGTAACTTGGAGAACACCGCAAGGTCAATATATCTGCCTTTCTCGAACTCATGCTGCCGAAGCAAACCTTCCTTCTGAAAACCAAGCTTGTGTAGCAGGCGAATTGATGCCTCGTTCTCCGGTTCAACCTTAGCTTCGATCTTATTGAGTTGCATATGAGTGAATCCAAAATGTAACACGGCATGGGCCACTTCCGTCATGACTCCGCGACCCCAGAAAGAGGAGCACAAGTCGTATCCGATCTCAGCACGGTTATGTACATCTTCATAGTTCAGGAACCCACAGGTTCCGATCACTTTACGAGTTTCACGGTCTTCAATCATCCAACGTAAGCCCGTGTGTTCCTTAAAAATCTTCATATACCATTTCATCTCACCCTGTGCATCCTCCAAGGATTCAAAAGGAGTAAATGGCATATATTGAACCACAGCTTCATCCGAATATAACGCGAGCAGATCATGGTTGTCCCTAGCCTCTGCCGACCGGAGGATGAATCGTTCTGTCTGAATTAATGGAAATAGATCAAAACTGAATTGCTCACTCATACTTGGTCTCCTTTGCAACATCCATTGTAGAAGTCCATTTTACTACACTTGCCACCATCTAGCTTTTACGATTAATATATTCTATTAAGGCATTACTGTAGAAAAGGATACATAGGAGAGGACGTGCCATCATCACATCATCATATGACGTTATTATCGTTGGAGCCGGTTCCATGGGCATGAGTGCAGGATACTATCTATCGCGCAGTGGATGCAAAACCCTATTAATAGATGCCTTTGATCCTCCGCATACGGAAGGAAGTCATCACGGAGATACACGACTGATGCGCCATGTGTATAGTGGTGGGCCTGACTATATCGCTATGGCATTGCTTGCGCAGAAGTTATGGCATGAGCTGGAGGAAACGACTGGCGATCCACTGTTTGTTCCATCGGGTGTACTGAATATGGTTGATCCGGAGATTCATTCCTTCCACAACCGGTTGAGCCATGCAGATGATGCAGGCATTCGTTATGAAATATTGCATGCAGCCGAGGTGATGAAACGCTGGCCAGGGATTACCGTACCTGAACATTACGAGGGCATGTATGAGCCTGATGCAGGTTATTTATATAGTGAACCCTGTATTCGTGCCTTTCGCAAGGCAGCCGAGTCTCATGGTGCAACCTTGTTAACGCATACTCGCGTAGAACATATTGAATGCGGACCACATTCCGTTGCAGTTCAAACTTCGAGTGGTGAGACATACCATGCAAATCACATCATCCTAAGCGCTGGTGCCTGGTTCCAGACGTTGAAGCCCTTCGTGGATCTCCCGATTCAGGCTGTACGTAAAACGGTTGGATGGTTTGATGCACCTGAAGCCTTGTATGGCGAAGCACACTTCCCCGGTTTTACACTGGCAGGAAAAGAAGGTATATATTATGGATTCCCAAGCATTGGCGGATCAGGACTGAAGATGGGGCGTCATGATACGGGTCAGGTGTGGACACCTGGAAGTACAATGGCACCTTTTGGTACGGAAGAGTCTGATGAGGGTGATCTTCGAAGATTGCTTGAGCTTCATATGCCGCAAGCAGCTGGGGAGTTGAAGCGTGGCAGTGTATGCAAGTATGAATTCACTTCGGATGAAGATTTTATAATCGACCGACACCCTGCCCATGAACATGTGTGGCTGGCAGGCGGTTTCTCCGGTCATGGCTTCAAGTTCGCAAGTGCCATTGGGCAAATATTATCCGATTTGGTGCAAACGGGGCACACGGATCAGGATATCAGCAGGTTCGCCCTATCCCGCTTTCGTTAGTACAAGTCAGGTGAATGAACATATATATGTATAAACTAGCTACTTTCCTGGAGGATACAGTGTTACTTAGGACACTGCACCTCCAAGAAAGAAGGATACATAAGAACGTTATTTCATGACCACAAGTCTAATTCACTTTGACGAGTCTCCATTGCTGATTGGCTCCGCCATTGTCGGCCCACTGAATGGTAGAGGCACCTGCGGTCAGAGACCCTTGATTGATATCCACCGTCAGGCCGCTGTTACGATTCGCAAGCACCACATATCCTCCCACATCAATGGGCAGCCATTGCTGATTGTTGCCCCCGTTATCCTGCCACTGAATCAGAGCGGCTCCACCTTGTGTGGAACTCGAATTCACGTCTAACAAGAGCCCGCTGCCTACATTACGGATGTTGTAATATCCATTACCAGCTGACTCCAGCTTCCATTGTTGGTTGGCTGCTCCGTTATCATTCCACTGAATGATCGTTGCCCCACCCGTAGTAGAAGCACCGTTTACATCAAGTGCAAGTCCGCTGTTGCGGTTGATTAATTTGTAGATGGCGCCGGCTTCATATCCTGTACCCCCATTATAAGATGCACCGGAAATGACGTAAGTTGTGACCGAGTTAGCCTTGGCCGTAGCCGTAAAGGTTTTGTTTTGCACCGAAATATTGGTCAGTTGCTGCAACTTCTCAGTCGAAGAGGTCCGATATACCTGAGCAGACGCGCCTGTGTTCGTAAAACGACTGAGATCATAGGTTACCGTTGTATCCGTCGATTCCGAATTGGTCGTGACCAACACGACTTTGCCGGAAGCTGCATCATAAGCCGCAAGGGTGTTGGCATCACTCATGCCGATAATCTTGTATCCGGGACGAATAAATTTGCTGTAGTTGCCCATGACATAATATTTTTGGTTCACGGTGTAGCTGGTCGTTTGCGTATTGTTCAACACGTTCTTGAAGAATCCCCATCCGTCAGCACTATCCACGGCTTGCCAATATACCCATCCACTTGCGCCCATATTGCGAATATCCTTGAGGATGGTACGTGACATCGTAAGTCCACTTGCATCCCCATCGCCATATTCCGAGGTCCACAGATGTTTGCCCGCAGAAGTCGCTGTGTTGCGCAAAGCCGTACGATTGCTTCCACCATACGTATGGGTATTGATTTGAGTAATCGCTGATTTAACCGCATTGCTGTAGCTGTTGAACGACACATTGGTATCATCGATACTGTATTCTTCCGGTGCGCTCAGCTTCGTGGACAGGCCCTTCGCATTCAAAGAAGCTTGTAGCTGACTCAGAATGGTGTTCTGATCCGCCCGGTCAAAGTGCATGCCCTCCTGGTCGTTGCCCTGCTTCCACCACGTTGAGATCGGTTCATTCAGTGGAGTTACACTATCAAATGTGATTCCCCAGTTATCCCGAAAATGCTTCACAACCTCGGTTAAGTAATCGGCAAAATCATCATAGTAATCGGGCTTGAGGTTGTTTCCACCACTCGCCGAACCGGATACATTGCCACTGATCGTCATCCAGTAAGGTGCGGAATTGGCAAAAGCTTCGATGATATTTACGCCTTGCGCTTTGGCAGCTTGCAGCATATATCGTTGGTTTGCATCTGCATTCCAGTCATACACGCCGGGAGAAGGCTGATAACCAGGAACGGCTTTGCGATATTCAAGGATATTGGAAGATGGATTATCCCCGCCTCCAATGTTATACCGCAGGATGTTCAGCCCCAGTCCGGTATTCGCGTTGAACATTTTCTCTACATACTCATCCCGATTGGAATATTCTCCAATCACTTTGCCCCACCACGCGAGGGATGTTCCCCATCCTTCCATCGTCTGATATTGCTTCGATGGATCGGCAACAGCCGTGTATGCTCCAGCAGCAGACACTTCTGAACCTAGTCCCAGACTACTTGTTAGCAGACTTCCTGCCAGCAGCAGCGAGCTCATTCGTTTTAACCACTTCATCCACTTCACTCCTTGTGATTTTTTAGAAAACGAACACCCATTACTGTGCAACTTCTCGGAAGGTCGCGTCTGACTTATCGAGGGCAGTAACGACAGCTTCTAATTTCAGCATATTGTTGTAATGTCTCAGATACAGGTTCGGGTTACTAAACGAGGCATACGATGTCCAACTGGTGTTAGCAAGTCCATTGACACGTTTGAACGTGGCGTCATTTCGGAAGGTAGCGCTGCCGTCATTTTTCACGAGTGTAATGTTGCCATTAGTATTGCGCAGGAAATAACCCGGATAATTCATGGACTCAAACGAAATGCCTGTTGCATTCGCCAGCCCGGGAACAATACGGAATTGTGCATCTTCCGCCGGACTAACACTGGTATCGATCCGTGCCTGATAGTTGTAATGACGAATGAAGCTGCCCGGTACATTGAATGACTCCAACTTGCGGATATCACCCGGCTGTCCTGACTCTTTCAATACGGTCATATGTCGGACCAGTCCGGTAAGACCTGCAATTTCTTGCTTGGTACTCCAAGTCTGGAAATTGTCAGCAGAGTCGCTGTAGTAATATTTTTGTGTCGCATAGCCGTCAAAGTAGATTCGCCAGGAGCCATTATCCAGCTGAACAAGCGCGGGGCCTTCAACCCAAGATCCCCAACCTGCCCAATCTCCTGTACCTTTGAAAGTATAAGGACCCTTTAGCGAAGTGGAAGTCGCATATTCGATGTATTTGGTGGTCTCATTTTTGGTAAAAGCATGATAGGTAGAACCTGTCTTCACAATAAAAGTGTCGATATAATTAGGAGCAATGCCTGCCAGTTCAGTAGGTGCAGACCATGAGGTAGATGCTAAATTGCTGCCTGAAGCGGTAATGACATAAGGTTTGAAATTCTCATAGTTGCCTGGTGAGAGGGACACGATAACGTTCAGACTGCCGTTGCTGTCTTTGAACCATTCCGGTGCCCAGGTGTGTGCGATTGTGGCAGGTGTGGATAAGGTAATGTTACGAACAAATGTCCAGTTCACTTTGTCGGGGCTGGAAGCGATGCCTATGGTGTTACCCGACCAATTCGTGGTGTAGACGACGTAATACAGACCATCGGTGTGTTTCATGATGCTGGGATCGCGAATCAGATTGGCCGGAGGTGTATAGGCTGGCCCTTTTAGCAAACCATAATGTGTTGCATTATAGGATTCGTAGATATACATATTGGACTCACTTGTGTTCGTAAAAGCTGATATGGTATAGACACTTGTCGCCGCTCTCGCTGTATTGGGGAATAACATTGTTAATAGAAGCAATGTTCCAAGCAGAAGGATCATTCCAGCCTTGAAAACGCTGGGTCCTCTTGCTCTGTCTTTCCTCTTCGTTAACATCAGGTCATCTCCTTATCCATGATCGAATGAAATAATGAATTAGACTTAACATATCTTACGGACTACTGTTCAAATTCCAATTACATGAAGCATCACTCCCTTCACAGATCATGGATGAACAATCATTTTGTATGTAAACGGTTACAAGATTAAAGTTGCAATGTTTATCTCGCTTATTGTAAAAATCTGAAAACCATAGTTCCCCAATTCCCTTAGCCTAATTCACTCAGAGGACTGAATCAGATGACTCACAAACTCAGGTAAATTGGGCTAAGAAAATGAGGTGGTATGGTTGCGATAAAAAGGTAAAATTATGCGGTATGTGATGCTGCTTTCTCGACCTAATTTACATCTCTAAAAAATGCTCCAACTTGAACTCTTCCGGTTCAATTATCGTTCTCCGCCATAGTCCGATATGGGTAAGACAACTACCGACTAATACATGAACTACTCCACCATAACCCACGGATAACGGGATAATGCATCCAGCAGGAAACGTGCATGTGTTGGTGTTCTGCCTTCTTCATCGAACAAAAGTAATTCATTCTCTTCCTGTAACCATGCTACCGGGATCTTGTAATCCTCTTGTGGACCAATCTGCCAGTAACGGCCCAGATGATGGCCATTCAGGTGAATGGTTCCTTTGCTCATTCCGGTCAGACGAAGCATCAAGTTCACCTTATGATGCTCGGATACTACAGGCTTGGTGAAATGCCAGCGGTACCAGACAGGCTGACCATGCAAGCCTTGTGCTTGAGGAGCATTAGATGTGGGCTGAGACTTCTCGCCCACCGCAGCACTTGAGCCTCCACCGTCTGAGGTATAGGTCACCGGGTTGGCATTCCCATTGCCACTTTTGGCGACACCAGACTGTGCCGTACGCAGGATTGACCCCTGTACGCTAAGTTGAGCCAGTTCTTGCCCTGTTTCAGTGCTCTCCCATTGTTCCGGAAGTAAGGCATCCGTTCCTGCCATACGCCAATCCTTCAGTTCTCCCTGACTTGGATACGTGATCAGTTCCAGTCGGTTCAGTGAGGAACGGCTATACGGCATTTCCAGTGTATTCGTCTCTCCGGGCTTGATATACAAGGAAATGTCTAGTGTCTGGAAGGCAAACCAATCCTGATATCCCTCCATCGGAACTTCGATGCCATTGATACGAAGACCTTTGCTCAAGGCACCCACCAGTATCGCCCGATCCATGCCATCCAGCTTAAAGCTTCTGCTCAGAAGTGGCGCCCCATGTATAGCGTTCACCTCATCGAGATGCACAAGTCCACTCTCCATATGCCAATCGCGACGAATATCCTGAACCTGGCCACCCAGATACACCGCACCAGCCAGACCTTTGCTCTCACCCAAATACGGAGAGAAGTTCAATCTGCCCATATGCTGCACCAGAATCTGAAGTGTGTTCTTCCCTTGGACTACTTGCAACTGAACTCCTGCGGCACCTACCTGACGAACCAGTACCTGTTGTACTCCATTGACAATAATCCTGGCGGTATCCTGAATATCTGGCAAAATGAGACTGGTCATCCCTTCGGTTGCACTCTCGAAATCGCATTCGTACAATAGATAACCAAAATCTTGTCCATACCGGGAAAAGTCTTCCGGTTGTCCACTCGCCGAGCGTTGCTTCGCAGTTAACGTAATACGAGACAGCTCAGGCGAAGCAGATAACGTCGGCGCACTCGGTGATCTCCACGCAAGCTGCTGCTGTATATCTGCAATAGACTCCTCGCTGGCAAAGAATTCGTGACCTGTTAATGTCCGTTCTCCATCTGTCCAGTCACCAAGCAGCGTAATCGTGCGATCCGAATCCGTAATCATGCCCTTCACCTGACCCGATGGCAACACGTCCACGTCATCGAACCCGATTGCATAACGTAGTCCCTTCTGATTGGTTGCTTCCAATCGCCATGTTCGATTCATCATCTCTTGATCCAGAATGACGAAACGGATCGGTGTGCCGTTTGCTTCCAGTTGGATCATTCCCGGCTCCTGGAAATGGAACAGGTCGAAGCGGTGTACGTTCCTTGCTGAATCATGCTCGACCAGCACTTGCACCGAACTGTCCATGACGTTCAAGTCCACCGCTTCCAATTCAACTATGGAACGCTGGCCTGCTGGGGCCACGATGAACAGGTTCAATTCTCCGTTGATCATTTCATTGCCTGTAATCATCGTGCCCGCAGTCAGGTATACCTGGTCCGCAATCTGTACTCGATCCAGCAATGGAACAATCTGTCCCGGATTCAGCGATACGGGAAGAGTACGCCCTTCTTCAAGCGTAATGTGCATCGTCTCGCGTTCATCCTTGTGACTCTCCAAGAACCAAATCTTCTGGTTGTCCGCCTGTCTGCCTCGTACAGATAAGCCTTCAGGATGACGTACAACGATCTGTTCTTCTGGAATTTCCTCTGTTTCCATCAGAAAGGCCCCGAAAGCATGGACGAAGTAAGACAGATTTTTGGTTACCGCATATTTCGGTGTCACCCGACCATATTCGTTTAGCGGTGCATCATAGTCATAAGACGTAATCATGAAAATGTCACTGCTACCCATCGTTCTTCCGCCATATCCACCAAAGTTCGTGCCGCCGTAGAACATGTAATAGCTGATTCCGGTATACCCGGCACGCAGAATCTCCATGATGCGTCGCTCCAGCAAAGGCGCCGTCTTCTGAATAGCCGAAGGCCCTCCCCAATTCTCGAACCATCCGGTCCAGAATTCCGTGACCATCTTCGGGGTGTCCGGCTGTTTGGCTCGAAGTTTCTCATAATGCCCGTCAGCACCCGACCAGAAATTAGCCCCTTCAATCGTGCCTTCCGCCCCGCCAACGCATGTAATCAGCGTAGCGTCAATGCCACGTTGCAACAATCCATCCCTCAGCGTAATCATATGTTCACTTGCGGCGGCGTCATCCATCAGGTACTCATACTCATTCTCCACTTGAACGAGAATGACCGTGCCCCCGGCAGATAACTGGCGCTCCCGAATAATCGGCACAATCCGGTCAAAATACAAATTCACATAGTGCAGATACGTCTCATTATTCTCCCGGAATTTCACGCCGTCCTTCGTACCAAGCCAGTATGGAAAACCGCCAAAATCCCATTCCGCACAGATAAACGGACCCGGACGCGCGATGACCCACATGCCCAGTTCTGCGCACAGATCCAGAAAAGCCCCACAATCGTTGTCCCCTTCAAAGGACCACTGTCCTTCTTCCGGTTCATGTACGTTCCACGCAAAGTAGGTGTCGATACAGTTCATGCCTGCCAGCTTCGCCTTCAGCAGAACCTCACGCCATTCCTCCTTCGGCATACGGAAATAATGGATCGTGGCACTGTTCAGAAATACACGCTCTCCGTTCAGGAAAAAACTGCGTGCATCATATGTTAATTCGGATTGAACACCATTCTCAGCCCTGGCGATGTTCTTCTCCTGTTCCTCAAGCAAAAGGGATGTGTTCTCTGTCAAAGATATCCCCTCCTTCTCTGTATTTTATATAAATTGAACTAAAGCTTATTTACACTGCGCCCTTCGATGACAGAATAACCTTCCGATCGCTGTTATCCCCAGATTTTTTGATTTTCTTTTCTCAAAGGGGAAAATCCGGGGATAGCGTATGCTTCCGATGTAGCTTTCTTGCAGAAAGTTTGTAGGCGAGCGCTTCGCTTCTTCAGTTTTTTTCTGTCCTCTCCGTTTGGTGTAACTGTTTAATTCAAGTTATATAGTTTCATATGTCCCATGACTTTTTTAAAAATATAAGGCAAAACAAATCCGTTGAACTAAATGACCATTTACACTGGGACTACGATGACAGAATAACCTTCCTATCGCAGTTATTACTTCGCCTGCAACGTTACGCCTTCCAGTACAACTGTTGTGATGGAATTGTCGGCCGTAGGCACTTCAAGTCCGTTGGCATACACCGGAATGTCTTCAAGCTGCTCCATGTTCCGATCCGGTGAAGTCTGATACACCTGCGCGGTGGATGATTTTCCATACGCATACCCTTCCAGTTCAAACGCCGTTGTTCCAGCTGACAATTCATTACGAATCACCAGCACCAGTCGTTGACGTTCTGCGTCATAGGCAGCCAACGTGCGACCATCATCCGTTGGAATAATCGTTGCGCCAGGACGAATGAACTTCGTAAACTGGGCCATGCCATAGTACTGTTTGGTCATCTCATACTGCTCTTCTCCGTTAAAATTGGCGTGAATGAAGCCCCAGTTATTATTGGCGCCTTCATCTTCAACGGCCTGCCAGTATACCCAGGCGGATGGCTGCATGATTTTCAGATCGAACATGATCCGCTCTGCGAGTTCCTGCACTGAGGTCATGTCCTCATGACTGTGCGGCTCGCTGCCGCCTGTTCCGTACTCGGACATCCACAGCTTCTTGCCATGGCCTTCTGCCAGCGTACGCAGCTCTTCCATTTTGCTACCATTATAAGAATGGGTATTGATCTGCTGGATTACGTCCAGTGTGTCCTGGTCATAGAGATTGAAATTGAACACCGTCTCATCAATGCTGTTATCGTCTGCGGCACTAATGACGGTTCCATCCAACCCTTTGCTCTTCAGCGATGCAGCGACTTTCTTGATAATCTCGGCCTGCTTCTCATTGGTAAAATGACTGCCTTCCTGCATATTTCCTTTCTTCCACCAGTCGGAGGAAGGTTCATTGAGCGGATTCAGGGTGCGGAAAGTAATCCCCCACTCATCCCGATAATGTTTCACAACTTCCGTCAGATAATCGGCGAACGCATCATACTGGTCTTCACGCAGGTTATTGCCGCCATCCACGGCTCCAGTGACCGATCCACTAATCGTCATCCAGTAGGGTGGTGAATTGGAGAATGCTTCGGCAATGTTGACCCCGCGCTCCATCGAGCCTTGTAATACAGCACGCTGGCCTGCATCGGCCTCCCAGTCCCACTCTCCAGGTTCAGGCTGGAAGCCGGGTACGTCCCCACCGGGACGAAGGGCTTTCATCTCCGGATTTTCCTCACCGCCAATATTGTAACGAACGATGTTCAGACCTAATCCTTTCTCCGGGTCAAAGACCAGATCCATCACTTCACTAACCTTCGCCTGATCCTTCCATCCGCCAAGATCGTTGGCCCACCAGGCGAGTGATGTGCCCCAGCCTTCAAAATGATCATAGGACTGATCCAGCTTCAGACGTACCGGTTCCTCTTGGAATACAAGTGTTTTGGATGATTCATTGGCAAAATGATTGATAACAATTCCTCCTCCTGCCAGCAGGGCAACCAGGGCTACACCCATGAGGATGTAACTCCGTTTGCTCCTGCTGCGTTGTTCTTTATGCGCCATGGGCTAAACAATCCTTTCTCCATGTACGTTAATGACTTCATTCGCCTTGAACAACAGGTTCAATGCATACACACTACACACCTTCTGTTACTTGATTCCGCTGCTTCCGCCGCTAATGTTCGCTTCATAGACATAACGCTGTCCGAACAGATACACCATTACCATCGGAATGGTGAGGAACAGGGAGGCAATCATCACGAGGTTCCATGGCGGCATCTGTCCGCCACCTACTGTAGTCAACAGCTGCACACCGAGTGCAAGCGGCATTTTCTCCGGGTCATTGATATAGATGAGCGGCCCCATGAAGTTCCCCCAGTTATAGGAGAATGAGAAGATCGCAATAGCCGCCAGAATCGGATAAGTTAGTGGCATAATAATCTTCCAATAGATCCCCGGATGTCCCATGCCGTCAATCATGGCGGCTTCATCCAGTGATTTGGGGATACTCATGACAAACTGCCGAATCAGGAATACGTTGAACGCTCCGGCGAAGAAGCTCGGTACGATCAGCGGGTAGAATGTATTAATCCAGTCCAGATGACGGAAGATGATGAACTGCGGTACCATCGTCACCTCACCCGGAATCATCATCGTACTGAGCAACACGATAAACAGGAAACGGCTGCCTTTCGCTTTGATTCGGGCAAAGCCGTAAGACACGATGGAAGCTGACAATACCGATCCAACAATCGTAAAGATGGTAATAATGACTGAGTTTTTGAGATACGTTCCGAGATTGTTATTCGTGAAAATCGTATAAAAGTTCGACCACTGGAACTCCATTGGAACGAAGGTAAAAGCTGATTTGACGGTTGTTGCGTCACTTGCCAGTGCAATGGAGATCATGTACAGGAAAGGTGAAGCAAGCAGCACCCCGACCAGAATCAGAAAAATATAGGATATCGTCTTCTCCACAGTCGATGGATTACTCATTGGCTTTTCCCTCCTCGTAGTGCACCCATAGCGCCGATGAACGGAATACAACCAGTGTCAACGCCATGATGATGATGAATAGTACCCAGGCAATCGCCGATGCATATCCCATTTTGTAGAACTGGAATGCATTCTGGAACAGGTAAGGAACGACCATCTGACTTGAATTATCAGGTCCTCCGGCAGTGACGATGAAGACCTGCGCGAAGGTCTGGAGCGCCCCGATCATGCCGGTCACGAGATTGAAGAAAATAACGGGAGTCAGCATCGGGAATGTAATATGGAAGAACGATTGTGTGCTTTTCGCACCATCGATGGCTGCGGCCTCGTACAGTTCCTGCGGAATGCCTTTCATCCCTGCAAGCAGCAATACCACGCCGCCTCCTACACCCCATAAGGACATGAGAATCAATGCAGGCTTAACCCAGTTGGGATCAAGAAGCCAGGCAGGACCCTCAATACCAAAGATCGCGAGTGCCTGGTTGATCAATCCTTCCGTCGGTGCAAGCAAGTGAATGAAGAGTAATGAACTTGCAACCACCGGAACGACGGAAGGCAGGTAGAATAGAATCCGGAAGAAAGTAATCCCTTTGATCTTCTTGTTCAGGTAATATGCAATCCAGAGCGAGATCGACATGCCCAGTGGAATGGATATCAGCGCATAGAAGAATGTATTGCCGACGGATTTCCAGAAGATCGGATCATCGGTCAGCAACATTTTGTAATTGTCGATACCGATGAATTCAGGGGACTGGAACAGATCCCAATTTGTGAAGCTCATATAGATGGAAAACAGGATCGGACCCAGGGTCAGCCCCAGGAACCCGATCAGCCAAGGCGAGATGAAGATGTAGAACCATTTCCCGTCCTTTTTTCTCACGTTAAGCCCTCCCATGACGCAGAGAGCAGATGGAACCCGCAATCATGCCGAATTCCACCTGTCCTCCTGTCGATGCTATTTGAACAACCTCTATTTGTAGAGTCTTTCCAGTCCACTTTGGATTTCAGTAACGGTATCATCAAGTGAAGCTTTGTTGTTGAAGTACACACCCAGCTTGTCGTTAATCAGCTTCATCATTTCGTTCCATTGCGGATTGAACGGTTCTGCATAGATCGTTGATTCACTGAACGCAGCCATGTTGATTTTCTTGCCGCCATATTCAGCATTCAGGAATTCATCACTGGACAGACCGGCTTTGGTTGCGGGAGCATCCTGACCGGCTTTGACCATTGGCATCTGTGCTTCTGGTGTCGTCAGTGCTTCAATAACTTTGAATGCCTCTTCCTTGTGTTTGGAAGCGTTGGTAATCGTTAAACCGTTGAAGAATGCGTTCGTTTCGCCCCATACCGGTGAGATATCCCAGTTGATGCCTTCGACCTTAGCGAGTGAACCAATGTTCCAGAAACCGGTTGTTTCCATGGCGATCTTGCCTTGTGCAAATAGCGGATCGGCTCCGATATTCCCCATGTCGGCAATCTCAGTTGGCGTTGGTCCTGCACCGTGGGTGAAGGTCAGATCATTCATGAATTGCAGTGCTTTACGCACTGGCTCCGTATCGAAAGTTGGTTTGCCACTCTCATCAAACAACGAACCACCATTCTGGTAGATGAGCTGCATCCATTGTGGCCACCAGCTACCTGGATAGTAGCCCCACTGAACTGTTTTGCCATTCTCTTTCACCGTCAGCTTCTGAGCCGCTGCCATCAGATCGTCCTGCGTCCAATCTTTGGTTGGGTATTCCACCCCGGCTTTGTCAAACAGATCTTTGTTATAAAAGAGGACCATCGCGCCTGCACGATCCGGCAAACCGAATTGCTTGCCATCATACTTCATCAGGTTCGCAATATCATCGGAATAACGCTCTGACATGTTCACATTGTTCGCCTTGATCATGTCATCCAGCGGTATAATCTGATTCTTGGAGGCGTAGGCCTGATAGTTCTCGGCAATCATCATAATGTCAGGTGCCGTTCCTCCGGCGATCATGGTCTGTACCTTCTGGTCATAATCTCCTGCAACCACGTTGAGTTTCACATTAATATCGGGATACGTCTGCTTCACAATATCGAGTCGTTCCTGATAAATTTTCTTCTCATCCTCCGAACCCCAGATCGTCATGCTCAAATCTACCTTGCCACCGGACTCGCCGGAGGAACCACTTTTACTGCTACAGGCTGTCAGACCCATTACCATGACCAACATCAATAACGAAATGACCTTTAGACTTTTTCTCATACGTTACGCCCCCTTGAACTAATGAATGGATGACCACAATGAAACCCGTTTCATGAAATGGGTTTCATTAAGCTGAAACATAAAACCCGTTCCACTTTATGAAAGGGGTTTCATTCACGCACTCATTATATTTCACCCTTCGAGGAAATGTCAACGCTTTCTTTTCCAATTACAGGCCCTTTATCTTGCAGCAGGTCCTGTACTTTGACGCACTATTAGCTCCGGTCGCAGAATAATCTGCTTCTTCGGTTTGCCTTGGTTAATCAGCTCATGCAGCACGTCCACAGCCTGTTTGCCAAGCTGATATGTGTTCTGGGATACGGTCGTCAGTTCCGGTATAACCGCACTGGCGAGAGGTGTATCATCAAAACCCACAATGGATATATCCTTCGGAATGGAGAGCCCGTGCTCAATCGTCGACTTGATCGCACCAATGGCTGTGTTGTCATTCACACATATGACTGCGGTTGGCGGATTGTCTCGATCCAGCAGTTTGGACATTTCCCTTTTGCCATCGTCGATGGAGAAACTTCCGAGCAGCTGCCGTTCTTTCGGTATTTCGAGCCCATGCTCCCGAAGTTTCTTCTGCACCGCTCTGACCTTGACCATGGTGGTGGATAACTCTTTCAGCCCGCCGACAAAGGCGATATCACGATGCCCCAGTTCAAGCAAATGCTCAGCTGCAAGGGCCGCCCCTGCTCCTTCATCGGTATACACCCGGTGGAACCCGCCTTTGGCAATATTGCCATTGACCAGCACGATCGGCATGCGTTTGCCCATATCAATCAATTCCTGCGCCATGTCATCCGGACAGACTTGCATGTTGATTCGCCCGCCGAGAAAAATAATCCCGTCTACCCGCTTTTCTCGCAAGATGGACAAATATTCAGATTCCCTGTTGTAGTCGCCTGCGGTATTGCAGAGAAAGAACGTGTATCCTAACCCGCGAGCTTCATTCTCCGCGCCCCAGAAGACTTCCGGGAAAAAGGGATTCGTAATGTCCGGCAGGATGATGGCGATGGTACCCGTCTCTTTCTTGATCAGACTGCGCGCTTGCGCATTGGGCTGAAACTGGTGTTTTTCGATGATGGACATAATCTTCTCTCGGGTGCTTGCACGCACAGGTGCCGTATCATTCAGCACTCGGGAGACTGTCGCTACAGATACGTTTGCTTCCTTGGCGATGTCGTATATGGTGATCGGTGTCATAGCGGAACCTTCCTTTTTCTCTAATTTTCCCTATTTTCCCTGCTTATCATACCAGATAAGGAATGCCGATGAAATGGGTTCCATTGAGGGGCTGTGAAGACAGGAGGAGAAGCTTTACCAAGACACCGCGAAAAAAGTAAGCTTCGCCTCCGTCAACCGTCACTTAACGTGTCCAAATAAACAGCTTGCTGTCGGCATTCACAATCTGTGTGCCATTGCTCAGCTCAACCAGCGACATATCCCAATGGGTATGTCCGCTGAACACCACCGTCTCCGGCCCGGCCTCCAGGGCTTGCCGGATGAGCGGTTCACCCCTAAGCCCAAGCTCGGCGATGCCCGGGCTTTGATGCAAAAGCAAGCAATCCGGCTGCTGCTTCAGCAGCTTGCGTACGGATTGCAGGTACTGCTCTGCCGGCAGCCGGCCCGGCTTGTCCGGCCTGCCGATGATGCCGCCCAGGCCCGCGATGCGCAGCTGGCTGGGTTGGGCGGCACTTGGCGCAGGGCCACCCGTTGGGGGGCCAGCGTTGATCATTGCGTCTGGGCCATCCATGGCATGGATGCCCTCGACGCTGTGCAACCGATGAGCATCTGCCTCATCGGTGAGATCGTGGTTGCCGTGCACGCCGGCAACCCAGCCGAAGGCTGCCCTGAAGGCGAGCCAGACGGGTACCGGATTGCCGCTGGCTCCCCTTTTCCCGCGCAGGGCATACAGGTCTCCACACATCAACACGCCTATACGTTCCGGATCAAGCTCAGGCCACTCCACTTCCAGCAACAACCGGACGTAAGCAGGCAGGACTTCGCCAAGAAGTTGATCCTCAGAGGTACTTTGCATAGGGTTGCTATCCACTTCGGCATTCGTTTTAACGCTGTTGTACGTCTCTTCATTAGAAGCCGTCGCTCCGCCAAAGTTGGCATCTTTACTCCGCTCCGTAGCAGGCACAACTCCTTGCAGATCCGAGGTCACAATGAGTGCATCCACTCCATCGGGCAGCCCCGAGACTGTGCCATGATACATGGGTAGTTGGGCTTCGACCACCTCTCCCCCGGAGATGGTATTCAGATAGGTGAAGTGTTCCATCGGCTGATCGTCCAACGTTACGATTCTCATGGGACATGCCTCCTTTTCCTTTATTTTACCTTCTAATCTGCATTCGTGGTCCATATATTAAAATGTAAGCGAATTCAATGGAGATTAGAGGAGTGTGAACGACGTCATGATCATTCAAGTCAGTCCGCTGGCAGAAGCAAGACTTACTGAAAAGCTGGGAGATCGACCAGGCTATTTCAAATTGTTTTATGATACCGATGGATGCGGTTGTGACGGAATTGCGGTACTTCTGATCTTAAACGAACCGGATAGCGATGATGTTACCATAGAAGCGGGTTCGCTTCCATTTGTCATCAACAAACAGCAGCAGATTTACTTCGAAAATTGTCTGCGTCTGCAATCCGAGCATAGTTTCCCTTCGTTCCGACTGAGCAGTGATTCCATGATCTACGGCAGCAACGTTAAAGTCCATGATTTACGAGATACCGCTGATATTGCTCCTCAACCCACCGGATGGCTGGTGCGATAAACCTTGCATAAAGCACGATAATCAAAACCTCCCAATCCCAGATGTTCTGCGGGACGGGAGGTTTTTTTATCAATTGAAAGGGTGCATGATTACTTCAAAATAATTTCAATCGGATCCATGGCTAATGCGATATCCGCGGTCATATCCACATAGAGATTTTTTTTCCCTTTTTTGCTCACCATGAATTCATCTTCGACCTCAATCACTTGACCTGTCTTAAACTCAGTATAGTACCCCACATCCGCATAGCTGCGTTCCTCCTCACTACCGGAAAAGAAAAAACGAATGATTGGTTTTCCATGGGTAACTTCAACGGGTTTGATACCTGTATATTCTAAAGTCCCTTTTACTTTCATTGTCTCACCCGTGCCTATAACAGTTGGTGTTGTGACTTCGAGAACAAAATCAGATGCGACTACACGTTTAGTAACTGTATCTTCAAGTTTCTCTGTTGATGAACAACCGGATAACATCATGAATACCACTGAGACCAACATTAAGATGCTATTACTCATTTTATTAATAGTAATCACCCCTCTCATACTCTAACGAATGATATATGGAGAGGGTTGCTCAATACGTTCATTGATTTCCCTGCAATATTGCTTACGCTTAGTTCAATCATGTATCACACGAATTCGATTAATTTCCTATCTATTTCTGCGATATCACCAATCTCGGATGTGCCATCCCAAAGAATTATTGAAGAAGCTTCATCGTTTTCAACAAAATCATCAAGTCGGCACAGTTCACCCATGAACAGAGCTCCATACTCTGTCCTTTCCGGTCCATGAAAACTTGGCTGGAGTCTAAACTTCATTAGCCCTTTGAACTCAGCTGTATCCAGAATTTGATTGGTTTCCTCATACAATTCTCTAATTACACATTGCTCCGCATGCTCTCCAGCTTCAATAATCCCCCCTGGAAGTTCCCAGTTTTTTCTCCACTTATTATGCATGAATAGATACTTTCCTTGGCACTTTACCACAATTAGAGCATGTGTTAGTGGAGCATCCAGTTTACTTGTAATGACCTTATCGTACTCGATACGAATAAATTCCAAAAAAATGTTACCTCTTGAATCTGTCATGATTGCCATTTACATTCCTCCATTTCTTGTGAACAAAAATAAAAAAACGCGCTAGACCTAAGTCCTGCGCGTTCATAACACAGGATGGGAAGCGCGAATAGCGTTAGACCATTCTCTTAATCATCGATATATGGGAATAATACCCACTATTACACTTTAGAGTCAAGTATATAATTTTGCTCATTTACCTATATCGTAACTCTTGGATAATCACATCGTTTAGCGAAAATTCAAAAAAAGCGACTTTCGATAAACCTAGGCTTAACAACATCCCGGTTCAAAGTTACAGGTACTTGTCTCATAAACGGGATGAATTACTAGAATACGTTTTTTTCATGTAACCCTTTAGCTACCTACTCGGAGCTACTTTTTTTGTGTTACTTAGCTATCGTTTCCGTTAGTTCAATGCCGAACATCAGCATATATAGTACTTAATAGAAGTCTACCGATCATTCAATAGTTAGACTAATTTAGAATCTCACCTTTATCTATTTTCGCCAAGCGTTTATGCCAAACTGCGAGTTGTTCAGGCGTTTGTCGCACCCAATCTTTCACTTCGCCAACAACTTTTAGTGGGGCTTTGCTGCGATATGATCGCGTCGGATTACCTGGGAATTTCTTATCCGTCACATTTGGGTCATTCTCCCATTCCCCTGTTGGTTCAACAAGATACACGCGCGGTTCACCACCGCCTTTTGCCAACTCCGCAGCTAACCCAGCCCCATTACGTAAAGCTGTAAAATAAATGTGATTCATCACAACATCCGGATTGTAATTCGAGCGAAAGCCAGCTGTGAGCAAATCCCCGATCTGCAAATCTGCTCGTGTGCCATGATAAAAAGGACCTTTGTCAAGAATTTCAGCCATCTCGCCACCACCCCCAAATTTAGTAAGATACTCTATTTTATCACGAACCTGCCTCTTAGATTTTTCTCGTGTAATACATCCATAGTGCCAAAAATACGATTAAAACAAATAATAAACAAGTTAGTAAGGTGTAAAATATCATGGGATTAAAGAAACCGGCAATCATGGAGGCTATGCCCAGACTAATAAGAATAATTGCTACGCTAAGTGTGCCTGCATTCTGGAGTATTGTAACACTCCGCTCGTCATTCTCCTCAATAAACTGCTTCTTCAGCTCGGCTTCATTTTTGCTGGCTTTCATATACCTGACGAGAAAATAAGTGACGGCCACTTCAACCCCGATAAAAGCTCCTGTATGAAATCCCTTTATAAAACTAGGCAGAGCGGGCAGTCCACCTCTGTAAAATATAAGTCCTACATAGATCAATATCGTAGCAGCAGCTACCAGTGACAGTGCGTTTTTGCGAGTTTCTACTTTAATCTTGAACTTGTCCACTTATATCTCCTCCACTTCGCTGAAATCAAAAACTTCTTCAATAGCGAGTCCAAAAAAATTCGAAATTTTGTAAGCAAGAATGAGGGAAGCCGTATACTTTCCCCTTTCTAGAGAAGTGATGGTTTGCCGGGTAACACCTACAATTTGTCCCAACTCTTCCTGTGACAGTTTATGCTGCTTACGCAGTTCTGCAATTCTTGTCTTCATGTAATCACGTCCTTGCAATGTTTACTTTGCATTTTTAGCATAGTTGACTTTGCATTTTGTGTCAAGTTAACTTTGCATTCCTTATGAATTAACCCGCCCTTTATTTGAAAAAAATAAAAATAAACAGCTGATCACATGGATCAGCTGCTTTCTGACATTTAAGGAGTGCTAATATGTTGCATTCTAATTTCTCTATTTTACACAGTGAAAAATAAAGGATCGACTTTTAGAATTTGCGTGTTTAAATTCCCAATCGCCATATGTTTCAATTTTCGAAAACCCTGTTTGTTTCAGCGACTCATCCAATTCTTCTTGATTTCGAAATCTGATCTGCATTTTTTCATGAACTATGACTTCGTCTGTTTTTGTATTTTTCACAGTTTCATAGAAAGTATAGATATCTCCCTCAAACCCTTCATATTCTGTAGAGATTTCAAGAGGGTCTCCACTTCGCATATCTTTAGCTAAGTCCGGCGTCCCGTCCTTCTCCCACTCTTCCCACACTTTAACCAAAGGGTTTCTAATATCAAAAATAAAGTGGCCGCCAACGTTTAGGGATCGAAATACGTCTGAGATTACTTTCTTCCAACTATCATCAGTTAGAAATACCTGTGCCACATTGGCAGTCATAATAACCGCGTCATTGGTATTGGTTTGTAAATTTGAGCTATCTCCTACAATCCAATTCACTTTGCCTGCATTATCTTTAATTCTGGCTACTTCAATTGCTTCTTCATGGGGATCAATAGCTGTAATTTTATAACCGTACTGAACAAGATGAGTCGTCCATCTTCCTGTTCCGCAGCCTAAGTCAACGATAGACTCTACTTTTAATTTATTTAGTAAGGCAAGGAAAAACTCGTCGTCTTTTCCCCAATGGTTAATCTGGTCATATACTAATGGAATCATAGATGTTGTTCCCACTTTCTGTAGCATTTTTACTAGTTCATCAGATAAGAAAGGGTTTAGTCAATTAGTGTATTGCCCGTCACCTGAACAAAAGCAGCTGATTAGGTTAATCGGCTACTTTCTGTGGTTTATTGAGCTATCGTATTCCCTTAGTGTAACAAATGACGACTGGGACTGATATCATTAACAATTCAGTATCTTTTGAAACCGAAATGCTTTTCAACTTCTAATAACATCTGCTCTTTATTGGACTGAGATGATCTCATAAAGCATTTTAATTGATACTGCTCCGCTTGTTGCAGGTAATGATTCGATGCTTTAACCACTGTATTTAATGTTTCGTCCCGTGCACGTTGTGGATCTGATAAATTAGGAAACAGACCCTCCATGCCTCTCAGGTGATCTCGATCCAGATAATCTGCTCGAATGAGGTCATCTTCTGCAAACATATAAATAACTCGGTTGGGGTCAGCAATCTCCCTTAGATAAGCAGGTTCCATAAAAGTATCTACTACGATTGGCTTCTCTTTCCCCATCTGTAACAAATCCAAGATGATAAATTCCACACTCTCGTCAAACACGGAATTTAACCAGTGATTTCTATCATTCCCTCGCCCTAAAAAGAACCATTCCCAATCAATGAAATGTCGCAAAATTGCTGGATGATCCTGCGGATTAGCCTTTTTTTGATAATCGAACGTGTGGTCATCTGAAGAATAATAATTCATATTCCATTTTGAAGAAAGCAAATTAGTCATCGTGCTTTTTCCGCCGCAAGGGCCTCCACATATCCAATAAACATGATCTAAATATTGTCTTAATAGTCGGTCTGAAATTTTCATGGTATGAACATCTCCTAGTATAAGATTATTTTCTTATAAGAGAGAATGTCTCTTGTCCTATTTGCACTAAATGTCCAAGTAGCTGGCATTTTTACACCGCCTTTTAATTTCCATTTTCTCACAAAGTTAACCAATTGTGAATCTTAGCTTATGTACCAGAGTCATAGTTCACGCAAACACACCTAATCCACCTCAGCATTTTGTACAATCTGCTTAAAAAATCAATATCATTTAGCCTCTTTATCCAAACTCTTCTTTACGCCCACCTCACTTAATGTTAGATTTTATAACATATAATAACGAAAGCGAGTGGGTTGAAGATGGATCTGCAACAGTTATTGACTATCCCCATTCTATCCAAAGCAAAGGTAATTGCCGGACATCGCGGACTAGATCGTTTGGTGCAATCGATTAATATTATGGATGCCCCAGATATTGTACAATTCCTGAAACCCGGAGATATGCTGCTGACCAACGGTTATATTCTGAAAGACCGCCCAGATGCTCATATTGGATTCATTACCGACATGCATGCGATCGGTTGTGCAGCGCTTGCGGTCAAGACACAGCGCTTCTCTCTTGAATTATCTCCACAACTGCTTGAGACAGCCGACAGGCTGGGCTTCCCAATCATCGAGCTGTCGGAGATCGACAATACACTTGGTGAAATATTTCAACAATCGATTAGCGCCATCCTTCAGAACAAAACCCATGAGCTTCACTACGCCTTATCTATTCACAAACAATTTTCCACGATGATTATGCAAGGAAAAGGTATACCCAACATCGTAGATACGTTGTCTCAGTTACTCTCTTCACCCGTTCTTCTGCTTGGTTCCAAGAAACAGATTACGGCAAGCTCCCATTATGCACAACAGATGGATGACCAGTCTCTCGCAGGGCCCTTACTGTCATTTATAGATGAGCACCCTTCCTTCCATACCGCAATCTCGATCTGCCTGCTTACTGCTGATACATATCGACACGCCGAACTTCATCCCATCTTCACGGATCGGCACGAGGGCTATTTGATCGCACGATACGATAGTTCCGCAAGTTCTAAACTCTCCACCCTGGCACTGGAGCAAGCCGTCAATGTAATCGGTCTGGAGTTAACCAAGAAGCAAGCCGTCAAGGAACGCTCCCGCCGTTACAAAAATGAATATTTCTCCGATCTCATTCAAGGCTTCATTCGTTCGGAACAAGAAGCACTGCACCGCGGCAAGAAATACGGGCTGCAGGCAAAAGGAAGTTCCGTTCTCATCATCGCCAAGATGGATGAACCTTTACCGAACAATCCTAATCGCATTCTCACTCCCTCAGGAGAAGAGCGTTTCATCTCGGAACGAGATGCTAATTACGAGCTGATTAAGCAGGAGTTCACCAAACTGGATCTTTCTTTTGTCATGTTCACCAAGAACGACCAGTTTGGTATACTCGTCTTTTTGAACGAATCGTCTTGGGACGAACACACCGTTACTCAGCAACTTGAGCGAATCGCAAGCAATCTGTATACGGAGTCGCAGCTCAGCTTATCCTTCGGAATAGGCAATCCCTATACGAATGTATTGGATATCGGACTCTCCTATAAGGAAGCAGTCAAGGCGCTTCAATCCGGCTATCAGATGCGAAAGACCCGCTTCGCCCATTCCTATCAGACGATGGATATAAGTCGCCTGCTGCGTATGATTCCCCACGATGAAATGTTGCAGTTCCATCAAGAAACCTTTAAACCCTTCGAAGGCCGAGATCCAAACGAGCGCAGCGAACTTATGAAGACCTTGTCCTCTTTCTATGAGAACCATTGCCAGATCGTCGATACAGCGAAAGAGCTGTTTGTACATCGCAATACAGTGATCTATCGGTTGGAAAAATGCGAGAAACTAACCGGCAGAAACATCAAGGACCCGATGGAGAGCCTTCGCTTCCGACTTGCCTTTGCACTTGAGTCCCTTCTGAAGCTTAATTCACCTCCCAGTGAAGTTAATCATACGTCTTGAACCTAGAACGTGTCATATATAATGACACGTTCTTTTGTTTTTCTTTTCATATCCAATCTTCAATTGTTCATTTTAACTGATTTAATTGTATTTTTATGTTCAAAGTAACTAATGACAACAGAACCCACAGTCTATATGATTAGGAATATATTCATGAATGTCACGTTAATTAACATCAATTCACATCAAGAACCGAACAACCATCAGGCTGTAGGAAAGGGGCTACCTATCATGGCTATACAGATACAAGGCGTATCCAAATCATTTGTCAGTGCAACTGGCGAAGATATTCAAGTACTCGCTGAGGTTTCGATGCAAATCAAGAAGCAGGAGTTCTTCAGTATCGTGGGACCGAGCGGATGTGGCAAGAGTACGATCTTCAATATTATCGCGGGTCTGCTTAAACCAACGAATGGCAAGGTTATCGTCTGTGGCGAAGAGATTGATCAGACCACCGGGCATGTCGGCTATATGATGCAAAAGGATCTGCTGCTGCCTTGGAGAAGCATCTTGGACAATGTCACGCTAGGTTTGGAAGTGAAGGGCATGTCCAAAAAAGATCGCGGCGATATTGCCATGGATTATCTGGATCGTTATGGCCTAGCTTCATTCGCAGAAGCCTATCCCTCCACACTATCAGGCGGTATGCGCCAACGTGTAGCCCTCATACGTACCCTCGTTACCCAGCCCGATATTATATTACTGGACGAACCCTTCTCCGCACTTGATTATCAGACCCGACTCATTCTGGAAGATGAGATCTTGTCTATCCTGAAATCCGAGGGCAAGACAGGCGTGCTTATCACGCATGACATTGAGGAAGCCATCGCCATCTCCGACCGCATTGCTGTCATGAGCAAACGACCAACGACCGTGAAGCAGGTGTATGAGATTGGTCTCGCCTCGCAATACGGTTCAGCACTGAAAGCCCGCTCCGACCAGAAGTTTAAACAGTATTTTGAATCGATCTGGGCAGAGCTTGATATCCAAATGGGGAGGATCAGCTAATGAAGAGCACATCACCTGAAATTACCCTTGCCGGAAAGCCTGCTGGAGTTGTGAAGAGCAAACGCAGACAGTCCACCTTCTCCAAAGAATGGCTCATAACGATGCTGTGGCGGTTCATTATTGTAGCGGTCATCCTGGTGATCTGGGAATCCGCCGTTCGTCTGAAACTAGTTAACGGATTCCTCATGGGATCACCAAGCGCCATTCTTGATGCCGCCATCACGATGGCCAGCTCAGGGCAACTGCTTACAGACGCTTTTGCAACGGTGAATGCCACTGTTATCGGCTTCGTAGCAGGGAGCTTAATCGGCTCGTTGGCAGGATTACTCATGTGGTATTCCAAGTCCGTTGCCCGTGTGCTCGATCCGTTCATTGTAGCGATGAACGGTATTCCGAAGATCGCACTCGCCCCCATGATTATCATCTGGTTCGGTTCAGGCATCTTCTCCAAGATTGCTCTTGCCTCTGTCGCAACGTTTATCGTAGCGCTATTATCCGCCTACCAAGCGACGCATCAAATCGACGAATCCCAGATTAATCTGATGAAATCCTTCGGTGCGAAGAAATCACAGATTTTCCGCAAAATTATCGTTCCTTCCTCTCTGCCATGGATCATCTCGGCCTTCCGGATCAATATCGGTTTGGCATTGGTGTCTGTCGTAGGTGGAGAATTCATCTCTTCTGACAAAGGACTCGGACACATGGTATTCGTCGAAGGCAACCTGTTCAACCTTCCGGCCGTATGGGTTGGCGTGTTCATGCTTATGCTGGTCGCCATGCTACTCTACACCTGTGTCGGTTATATCGAATCCCGACTTCTTCCATGGAACGACAACAAGACCAGCAGCAAAACCACATCTGTCTAAACTGACCCGCAACGACTAACTTAACTACAACCATTAAAGGGGCCTGGTGACTAATGCGTACATTCAAAAAGATAGCTATTCTGGCAACGATGACGATGATCTTGACCACACTGCTCAGCGCATGCGGAAGCAATGCCGCAACACCTGCAAGTGGCGGAGGTACATCCAGTAATGAGGGGCATGATACTGCGAAGGTGGATAAAATCATGGTGTCCGAGGTGTATCACAATCTGCTCTACCTTCCGCTCTATGTAGCGAATAACCAAGGATTCTTAAAGGAAAATCGCATTGAGCTATCCTCCATCCGTGCTGCCGGAAGTGGACCAACAGCATTGTCTTCGGTCATCTCAGGCGAGTCTGCATTCTCCTTCCACGGTCCTGAGCATGTCGCATTCGCGAATGCAAAGGGCGGCGATGCTCGCTCACTGGTCCTTCTATCGGGCAGTGCTCCAGTATGGGCCGTTGCGAGAGAAGGAGTAACGGTGAACTCGACAGCGGATTTCAAAGGTAAAACCATTGTTGTAGGTTTGGCACCCACAAGCTCCAACAGCTTACTACGGAAGCTTTTCGCTGACAATAACATCGATATCGACAAAGATGTGACGATCACCGAGGTTCAGAATGGCTCCGAACTTGGTGCTGTATTAGCCGGCAAAGCCGATATTGCTATCGTTTACGAACCCCAACTGGATCAAGGCGTTGCTGAGGGGTTGCACATTGTCCATGATTTCACGAAAGATTATCCTGACTTCGCCTTTGCAACGATGAATACAACCGCAAGCTTCATTGAGGAGAATCCTGACCTCACCCAGCGCTTCGTCACCTCTATCGAGCAAGCCCTGGACTATATTCAATCCAATCCTGATGGTGCCAAAGCAGTCGCTGTGAAGGAGTTCCCCAATCTGGACAAAGAAGTCGTGGAACAAGCCGTACAACGTATGATTGATAGCAAGGTATACCCTGCTGAGGGGCTCATCAATGAATCCGCCTTCGGGACGGCAATGGATATGCAGCGCTTCATCGGCAATTTGAAGGAAGACCTCGCATACGAGGACATTATCGATTCAAGCTTCACCAAATAGAGAGAGAAAGGGTGATTACTCTGAACCAAGACGACTATCTCACACACCGCCGCACGGAAAGTGCGAAATACGCAAACGGAGTTATTACTAGCGAGGAGCTTGCTCTATTTACAGCCGACTTGGAGCTGATTCGAGGTTTCAAGTTGTCAGAAGAAGTCGGCCCCAATGCGCCGCATAGGAGGGTGCCTCTGCGATGATTACGAAACCACTAAACGAGCTGACGATTGCGGAAGCCGCAACATGGATTAAAAACAAGACGATATCTCCTGTTGAGCTTACAGAGTCCTATTTGACTCGCATTGAGCACGTAGAGCCTGCTGTGCAAGCCTTCGTTACGGTTACCGCCGAACAGGCTTTGCAGGCCGCAAGAGAGTCTGAGCGTAAGCTGATGAATGGCAACTATCTCGGCCCTCTGCATGGCATTCCTTATGGAGCGAAAGATATTATCCATACCGCTGGCATACGCACCTCGGCCGGATCTAGTACCTACCCTGACTTCATACCAGAGACGAATGCTACTGTCATTGATAAGTTGCAGGCTGCGGGCGCTATCCTGCTCGGCAAGACAACAACGACGGAATACGCTTTTCAGGGAGGAGAACCCCCAACCCGCAACCCGTGGAATCTGGCGCACACCCCAGGTGGTTCCAGTTCAGGCTCCGCCGCTGCTGTAGCAGCTGGCATGGCCTCCTTCACTCTCGGAACGCAGACCTTTGGATCTCTGCTCAGACCCGCAGCTTACAACGGATTAACCTGTATGAAGCCAACTTACGGCAGGGTTAGCCGTAACGGTGTCATCACAGCCAGTTGGAGCCTGGATCATATTGGCGCCTTCACTCGATCCGCACAAGATAACGCAATCGTTCTGGAAGCGATGGCCGGGCAGGATGAGATGGACTCCTTCACACTGCCTCACGGCAAGCCAGACTTAACAAGCGCTCTTGAGCATCCTGTTTCAGGAATGGTGATCGGGCTACCAAGCAACTTCTTCCAGACTGATGAACCGGCGATCTTGTTAGCGGTAGAGTCGGCACTCGCTGTACTTGAGAAGCTGGGCATGCAATGGAAGAAAGTTGTTCTGCCTTCGTATATGGAAGAGACCATTGCTGCTCATCGTACAGTTATGCGGGCAGAAGCTGCTGCCTTCCATCAGGAACGCTTCGCGGAAGCCTCCGATCGCTACGGTCACACGATGCGGGAGCAGCTTGAACTCGGCTTCCAAACGAGTGCTGTTGATTATTTGCAGGCACAGCGCATTCGAACGCTATTCCGCAGCGAGATGATGATGCTTTTCGATGAAGTAGATGTGTTATTGACTCCATCAACGCCGTATGTGGCCCCCTATGGCTACAAGACCGGTAGTCCGATTTTCAACGGGCCTTTTACTAATACAGGACTACCTTCCATTACCGTTCCCATCGGATTTGATACTTCCTCAGGGAAGCAACTACCAATCGGCATGCAGCTTGCTGGTCCACTCATGCGAGAAGACCGCTTGTTGTCCATCGCCCATCAATATCAGCAGGCTACAAACTGGCATCAGTTAACAACCAATATACACCCTCACTAAGAAAGGAATGATAACTTCTATGTCTACCATCATACATGCGAGTACAGCACCCAAGTTCCCACTTCCTTTCTCCCACGCTGTCCGTGCAGGAGATATGGTCTACGTTGCAGGTCAGGTAGGCGTTGATCCACAGACCCTTGAGCCTATCGGCGGTATTAAGGAGCAGACTGAACAATGTATTCGTAATATTGAAGTGATCCTGCAAGAAGCCGGACTTACACTGGATCATATCGTGAAGATAACGACTCATCTGGCACGAGTGGAGGATCAGCCCGCATACAACGAAGTCTATGCGCGAATGATTAAGCAGCCCTATCCCGCCCGCATGACCGTATTCAGCGGGTTAGGCCCTTATTTAATTGAGATGGAAGTGCTGGCGTATGCGCCATCCATTCGAGGAGAGTAGCGCATCACAGACAAAAGCACCTGTACCCTACGATAGGTACAGATGCTCACATTGTCGGAGAAACCCAGTTCTCTTATGAGGAATGGGTTTCTTTCGTATTCATTTAACTGTGTAAACTGAAGAAATTCTACGCTGTGTCTCACAGACTAGCTATACTGCTTCTCACTACGCAGGCTGCTATGCTACTTTATTTTGAAGCGGGATAATTCTTCGGCAAGTTGTTTGGTCAGTCCATCAATTCTCTGCACCATATCTGCCAGATGTTCTGTCATACCGGACTGCTCCTGCATCGTCGCAGTGACTTCTTCCACAGACGCGGATACTTCTTCCCCGGAAGCGGACAGATTCTGTGCAGCTCCAATGACGTCATCCTTATCACGTTCAATGGATTGGATCTCCGTGGCAATGGCCTGGACCTGGCTCATCATCTCATTCATATTCTGGGTGACGAAATTGAATGTCTCTTTGGTCTGGCTTACACTGCTCTTATGCTGTTCCGCAATCTCCTCAATGGCCTGAACACTTCGGTTATTCTGTTCCACGTGATTAATGGTCTGCATGACAATTCGATTGATATCCTCCGATTGCGCTGTCGTCTGCTCTGCCAGCTTGCGAATCTCGGAAGCAACCACGGCGAAGCCGCGCCCTTGCTCACCCGCTCTTGCAGCCTCAATGGAAGCATTCAGCGCAAGTAATTTCGTCTGATTCGCAATTTCGGCAATCGTACCTGTGATCTGGTGAATGCCCGAGGAGCTTTCAGCAAGTTGCACTGTAATTTTGGAGATGTTGCCAACTTCAATCTCGTTCTGCCCGTTCACCGCAATGAGCGCATCAATAACTTCATGATTATTTTTGAATGCATCCGTAATTTCATCTGCCTTGAGCATAACGGACTGCGACATCTCATTTACGTTCTCAATCTTGTTACCAACATTCATGAATTTGTCTACTATGGCTTCCGTATCGTTCGCCTGGGACTCCATAGCTCGTGAAATCTCAAAGGCTGTTGTCGTTGTTTCGGCAATCGTGGTCGAGGTTTGCTGAGTGGAATTTTCCAGCTCCGTCGTACTTGTCTTCAGGATGCCAATGGAATGGTTCATGCTGGAGATCAACTGTTTGTTCCCTTCGGCCATCGTGTTAAAGCTGTCTGCCAGTTCTTTGAACTCTCCGGTATATTTGCCTTGTGCCTGAACAGTCAGGTCTCCGCCGGCCAACTGTTTGAACAACAGTGTAATTCGGCTAATCGGTCCGGTTACCAGTTGCGAGATCAGGATGCCTGCAATGATCGACACCACAATAGCACTGAACAGAACAATGTACATTTGATTCGCCATACCTGTCAGCGGCTTCTTCACATCTTCATACGTATCCTCCACAATGACAGTCCAATCAGACTTCGGAATTTTGGAGTAGAACACCACTTTTTCCTCCGTGCTCGCCTCCCCTTGTTGCAACTGCTCATTGGCAGGCAGATCAATCAGCGACTGATACTCAGAGGAATCCATCTTCTGACCAATCATTTTCTCATCTGCTGAATTAAAAATAACCAGACCTAAACGATCCAGTATAATAACTTTTCCTTCTTCGTTAATCTTGACGTTCTGTAACTGGTTGACGAAAAATGAGGTCGAGGCAGTCGTCGCAAGCACGCCTTTCACTTCCTTGTTATCACCGTAGATCGGCATTGCAAAGACGGTCCCCAGTGTTCCCAGAGATTCGGAGATCACACCTTCGCTAACATAGTTTTTCCCTTGAAGTGCCTGCTGAAAATACGTGCGTGTGGCACGTTCCCCGCCGACCACTTCGGGATTGTTTGCTGCAACCACAACGCCTTCCCGATCCAGGAGAATTAGAACGCTACTGCCCTCCATTCCTGTCAGGCTGTCTGCCAATATGCCATTGGCCTTGTTCACCAGTTCGCTATTTTCCAAAAAAAACGCGTCATCACTCTGTCCTGCTGTATCTCGAATCTCCAGCAAGTCTTGGAATGTCCGATGTGTTGTGATCAGAAACGTGGACTGCTCCTGCAGACTTAGTGAAGTAAATAAACCTGCTCCAATCCGTTCAGAAGTCGACTGGATCTCATCTTTGCTTTTGTCCAGGGTGATCTCCTCTGCCACTTTGTAACACAGTACTGCCGTCACGGCCAGTACGATGCAGACCAGAATACTGATCATCATTGGCAATTTGAACCGAAAAGACATGCTGGTCAAGCGTTGCCTCGCTTTTGCAAATAACATGAATACATTCACCATCCATCCTCATTCTTGTTGTGTCCCATATAATATGGGTTAACTTTATATCGGTTGTTATTAAATAAACGTCCAGTATAGAAAACGCTTTCAAAAATATTTTCCTTATTCTTTGGAAGCGGATAACTGTAGGTACAGGATCGGTGTTGACGATTGGAAAATGTAGACTTTGGGTTAATACAAAATATGACATCCCCATCATCGGTTAATGTATGAAATACATATCGTGAAAGAAAAGGACGATTCATTGAAGGGGAATAGGAATAGGAGTACAATCCATCATATGGGTTCGAAGTAGAAGAGGAGAAGTGATATGGTAAAAACAGCTTTACCCACACTTTTAAATGTCGTGCGCATTTTATTAAGTGTAAAATTGATCTACGTGATAGTGTCCTTTATTGTGTTCCTCATCGATTTTAACCAGAACATGGAGGCCTATCTTGCTTTCTCACGCAAAGGGGATGATCTGGCTTACGCCTCTGGCGTAATCGTAGGCAGAATGTTGTTTATGATTGGACCAAGCCTGCTCGCCGTTATATTCATCACCAAGAGAAAGTTCAAGCTCACCGTGACATTTCTAAGTTTGGCGCTACTTGTTGCTATTCCCAATGAAAGTAACCTGTTTATCCTGATTCATCTCTTCGCCCTGCTCATCGTGCTCTTGCACCGTCCAAGCAAGTTGTATCTGAAACGGATGTATACTGGTGGGAATGATGAAACGGTTGAACAATCTTAAAGTGCTCGCAAGATATGAATCTGGAATATGCCGTTGAACGTACAATAGATGGTGCTAAAATAAAAACAAGGACTTTCCTCAGTCGTACAGGAAGGTCCTTGTTTATTACATTCACTATATAAGTGAATTTCCAATTACAGTGCGGCTTGATAGATTTGCACGACATCTTCACGCTGCAATTTCTGGAAGAATCCGAACGGACCGAATCGCATCGCTTTATCAGCCATCACATCAATCTGACTGTCGTCGATGTCATAGTCAGCCAGACGGCTAGGAGCACCAATCGAAGTCCAGAAATTACGCAGGGCTTCGATGCCTTCTTCAGCCACTTGTTTGTCTGATTTTCCATTAGGATTGATATCAAATACATTAACAGCCATACGTTTGAATCGACTTACATCCACATCCAGATTATGCTTCATCCAGTGCGGGAACAGAATGGCAAGGCCACCCCCATGAGGGATGTCATACACGGCCGACACGGCATGTTCAATATTGTGAGATGCCCAGTCTCCAGCAAGCCCCATATTCAGAACATCATTAAGCGCCATGGTTCCGCAGTAGAGAATGGTTTCGCGCAGTTCATAGTTTTCAGGATCTTTGATCAGGCGAGGGGCAGTATCGATGACAGTACGAAGAATCGTCTCACAGAATCCAAGCTGAACCGGTGTGTTCGTATCCAGATGGAAATAATGTTCAAACACATGCGACATCATGTCCACCATGCCGTATACAGTCTGATCCAGAGGTACCGTAAATGTGTTTACCGGATCAAGAATCGAGAACGCTGGGAATGAATACTCGCTGAACCATGCCCATTTCTCCTGTGTATCTTGATTCGTAATCACTGAACCGTTATTCATCTCGGAACCTGTCGCTGCCATCGTCAGAATTGTACCCAGTGGAAGTCCGCCCTGCGGAGTTGCTTCGCGCACAACAACATCCCACATATCCCCATCGTATTTGGCCCCTACGGCGATGGCCTTAGCGCAATCAAGTACACTGCCGCCGCCAACCGCAAGAACCAGATCAATGTGATGTGTTCTGCATAGTTCTACGCCCTTATGAACTGTAGATAGACGGGGGTTCGGTTCTACACCAGCGAGTTCCGTCACCTCTGCTCCAATCTCATTCAACTGGCCGATCACCTGGTCGTACAGGCCGCTGCGCTTGATACTTCCACCACCATATACAAGCAAAATACGCTTTCCGTATTTTGGAACTTCGGTTTGCAGTGCTTGAAGCTGCCCTTTGCCAAAAATCAGCCGGGTCGGATTATAAAACTGAAAAGATCTCATTACGTATGTTCCTCCAAAAAAGTCTTAAATTTTGTGCATCCACCATTATAGTTCTCTTTATTCGTAAAAACAAATACAGGCAAAAAGGAGATAACAGATGAGTATGGAGTCTCTCACATTACAACAACTAATAAAACACACCATTCATCAATATGTATCCTCGGATGTTCACATTCAAAGTATTACAAGTAACCCTGTCGGGACGGGATCTCAAGCCGTTGAATTGCTTCGACATTATATTGAATTCCTTGTAAATGGAGTGAACAGGGATATTTCTCTTGTGACCAAGAAGGCCACGTTTATTGAACGCTCTGCCTTGTCCAGATTATTTTTACAAGGAGCAAATGTACCTTATAGCCTAACCAATGAACTTCATAACAAGGATCGCAGCCTGATCTGTATCCAGGATGTAGACTACCAAACCGATTATAGTCATTTGAATATAAATCTGCTTCAGAATAAAGAATTACGAGCATTGGCTTACATACACGGAACGAATATGGGGGCAAAAAAAGAATTGCCCTGGATACCTAATGTGGATCGATCTCATATCGTTGATATGATGGAAAACCGCTGGAGACCTTCGTGGAAAAACGCTATAGAAAGTCCATCATTCATTGAGGAATACGGATTACCGCTCATCTCGGAAATTGAAGCTGTAGCAAGAAACATCGTAGATGATCTTGAAATTCTCATCAAGGATGAACACACACATACGATGATTCATAATGATCTGAATCCTGGCAATGTATTGGTGCACAACAATGAGGACGTTTATTTTATCGATTGGGAGGAAGCAAGATATGGCTCCCTGTTCTTCGACATCCCTCTGCGCTGTGCACATATGAGACAAGTTGAGGTCTATCGAGAGGCTCTTAGTTCTCAAGGATACGATATTCCACAACATCAATTTGAAAAGTACTTCTCCTCGGCATCCCGATATCTCGGAATTCGTTATATGAGTTGGAACCTTGGAGTTTGGCAACACTCCCCCCAAGCCAAAGACGACTTAAAAAAGTATATGAAAATGGTGACTGAACCCTTGTTCTCCTGATCACTTCATTTCAGATTAGACGTAAGATGAATTCACTCTCATCTTGAACCCAAACAGCTCCTGCCAGTAAAGTGGCAGGAGCTTACATGGCAGGGATTTAACGTGAACCTCGCATCTTCCATGAATGACATACACGGATGATATCCCCTCAAATATTAAAGTTTCATTACTTCCCTTTTAACCCAGATCTGCAATCCGCTGTCCAATACGTGGAAACAGCCCAAAGGCATTCTCGTAGAACACCTTATCATGATGCTGTTCCGGTACAAGTCGGCGGACAAACTCGGCATACAGGTCGATAGGGGCAAGCGGCCAGTCCGTGCCAAACAGCATCTTCTCGTAATGATCCGAATAGACCAAGGCCCGACGGAAATGATCCATGAACAAAGGCTCGTTCATGAAGCGTTCAAAATGAGGTCGATCCCCCACCACAAGACCGGACAGATCCGCATACACATTCGGATTCTTCGCCACCACTTCAGCCGCATCCATCACCCAGGGATCGCCCAGATGACAGATCATGAAGTTCACACCGCGCTGCTGAAGTGCTAATTCATCCACCGTCAGTGGATGCGAATACTTGAGTAACCCGTTCATGGAGTATGTGTCTCCTGTATGAATCACAACAGGCAAGTTGTACTTGGCTGCGAGTTCATAGACAGGGGTATAGATTTTGTCATACACATAGTGATGATAGTAACCGGCATAGAGTTTGATTCCGGCTACCTCAGGGGATTGCAGTCTAGCTTCAATCCGGTCAAGCTCATCCTGAGCATTTTTTCCATCCAGCGTATTAGGATTAATGCCCACGCACTCCATGAGGAATGACGGAACCTTTTCCTCCAAATCAAGCCTCATCGGGTTGGGGGAACTGGAATCCGGGAACGCTCCCTTCGTCTGCTCCGTAACCCCCATTCCAATGCCCAGAATGACGTCGTTTTTATCAAACTCCGCTTTAAGACCTGCGGCTGAGTAATCCACTTTGGACAGATCGATTGCTGTTCGGTGAAAGCTCTCGATGTCCGACAGATGAATATGAATATCAATGATCGGCATGTGAAGCCTCCTTTTTATCGGTAGAAGTTACAAAATTCAGTTTCAGAAGGTCATGCACATCTGCTGAACTCAGCGGGATGGGTCCCAGAACCAGATAGGTCGGCTCCGTCCAGACCGTCTCCCCGTGATGAAGTGTCAGATGATGATTCACGTGCAGACCCGTCACCTGATTGTTGGCAAAAGCCCAAGCACTCTGATTCGGGTAACGATGGACCGCATGCAGCATGTTTTCACGCGAAACCGATCCGACTCGCAAGAGGTCTTCCAGTGGCAGGCCCACATCTACTTTGCCTAATGGGAATCGATCTTTGCCCGGTTGCTCTATCCATCCTTCCGCAAATACAGATGAAGGCTGGAGGAAACGTTCCTCCGCAAGCGAGTAATCCGTCAGCGTCAGGCCACTTTCGTTTGTCACCGCAAGCAGCGTGCAGAGCACAGGAACACCCGGCAGCATCAGATAATGCTGGTGAATTGTGATTCCCCGATTCGCTTCATGCTTCTCAATCCGGGTGGTCAGTTTAATGCCCTTCCAGACGTTACCGTATTGATCCTTCTGCTCTGTCCAGGAAGCGACTCTCTGTTCCAACTGGCGGCTGAAACCATTCATGCCCGGGATCGCCACTCCCAACCCGCCGTACCACGGATTCCACCATGAGCGTGGAGCAGGTTCAGGGTACGAGCTGTCCAGCCATTCTTCGCCTGCAACTTTCAGTGAGTGTACGACACTGCCGAATTCTGGAGCAACGGCGATCGACAATACACCATTGTCTACAGTGTATACAGATCCCGAAGAACCTTCTTCAATCTTCTGCTTCACCTCTGTTCCGGTCTGCGGGAACCAAAGCGCCGTTCGCACCTGAATCCGATCTTCGCCTCGGTATAGCCCACGAACTTTCCAACCACTCACGTGCTGGTGGCGATCCACTTCGTCCGGTGAAAATGTCAGTTTGGCGGAGTTTAGATTCTGCTCCGGATTGAATTCCTTCGCTTTTGCCATAACCTCCGGTTCGCTACCCCGCTGTACATACAGCTCCAGGTTGCCCGCAAGCGGAACCAGTTTATGTTCAGTCAACGTTGCTTGCAGCACATCCGGGGCAAATGGATTCCCCTCACTGAGTGTCAGATCCAGATGACTGTCTAGCAAAGGAATGACCGGGTTACGCTGCTTCCTGGCAAATGCACGGAAATCATGCCATTTGGCAAACGTGTTCAGAGCAAACACCGTTTCCTTGGTTCGTGCTACAGCCCCTGCCTCCAAACGTCCCAGTTCATGCTGCAACCCCAGCGTGTATTCCGGACGAAGAAGCTTCAGGGAAGGGTCCCAATAGATGCCGCACGCCCCATACTCTTCTTTGCAGAATAGCCAGTTCTCCGTAATCTGTGAGCTATTCCAATGGTTCGGATCACCGGCATAATCATCACCCATGTCAACGAAGCGCCCCTGATAAGGAAGGATCAACCTGTTACCATAGAACCCGAAGTTATTCATTAGATACAGGTCCTCTTCCCAGGCAGTATCTCGTGTATTTTCAACTTCGTGGTGGAATTCGGCGATTCCATTCGCAGACAGCTTGACCACGGACTTAATCTGTAAGCCAGGGAAATCCTCCGAGTCATACAGCGCTTCAAGAACCTGACGTTCCCCTTCGGGATAAATATTCACTTCTTTGGCTTGTTTCTTGGATAACTCTTCAGCAAACGGCTTACCCAGCTTCGGATAAGTCCACCAGAATGAATGACGGGAACCGGGATATTCAATCCACATGACGTTATCATGCTTGTTCATATGGAGCGAGAATGCGCCATTGACGGCCACCCATTGATCCTCAATTTGCCCGCCATATTTGCCCTCGATCCCCTTCATCAGGACAGAAATTTTGCTTGTAAAAGATATCGCATGGTTCCCCACGGGGACAGCTGTCACTTCTACTTCTTGGAAATATAGACCATATGAACGCAAGATGAAGCGTACTGGCACAGACACTTTGCCTTTAGCAGGCACCGTAAAGCGTATCGAACGCTCCGCCCATTCAAGGAATTCATCCTCAGGCAGGTTCAGGCTGAACTCTGTTTCTGCATCCACATTATTTTCCACATTCAGAATTAACTCCGCCGGGATACCTGGAAAGAGCTCCTTCACGGGCAAAACGGTCTTGATCTTGGCCGGAAATTTCGGGGCAATACCTAACCTGAACTCCGCTTTCTTACCACCGATCAGCCATGTGCTGGCAACAACGGGATGGGTCTTATTGTTATTCTGTTCCTCTGTAATCGGATCAAGGTGAAACTCACCTTCCACGGTAATGGTTTCTCCCGGAGCCACTGTTCGTGCAACGTCTAGCGCAAATCGAATATTTTTGTTATCCTCACCCTTGATCTCAACCGCCAGATCGGACGCAGAAGTGTTCTTGATGCGATAGCGAACCTTGTAGCTGGAACCGAAAACCAGATCATGAGCATCGACCTCTGTAGCGATCTTGTAATCCGGTGTTTCGAGGGCCGTCAGCCCGCGACCCGACTTTTCAAATTCAGCCCGCAGGGAGACCTCTCCCTTTTTCCACGTATAGTCAAAGAAATCAAACCCACGCTCCCGTCGGCCATCCGGCTCGACGACGAGTTCACGCGTGCTGTCTGCATACCAATCCAGCTCCTCGAAATAAGGAGCAAGTGCTTCAGTCTGCAAGATGGTGGGAATGAAATTCATCAGATGCACATTCTCATCTTTTTTCTCCCAGAAGAATCCGCATTTCTTGTACATCGGCACAGCCTTCGTATTGCCTGCCCATGTGAACAGATCCAGACGGGGCCATCCGGCCTCTACGGTCTTGCGCACAGCATTCAGGATCAGGTTGCGTCCGACCTTGTACCCGTGATAGTCAGGGCGTACATTAAGCAGCGGTACATATAACGCTCTCTCGTCATAGCGGTAGTGAGCAAAACTGCAGAAGCCCACTACCTCTTTCCCATGAACGGCTAGAAATGCGTGAAGATTGGACGAACTCTCCATCTCGCGGCGAACCGTTTCCTCTGTTCTAAGGTTGGTGCCACCTCCCCAGCTCTCATTACTGCGGTTCCACATATCCGCGAGTGCGGCAGCGTAAGAGGGATCGTATTCAATAATGTGAATTTGATCGATAATCGAAGTTACGGTCATGTTCGGATCTCCTTCTCTTTATGTACAGGATGGTGAAGAAGCTAGTGATAGTCTTATCATACTATATTTGGAAGCATTTTCAGAGGATTAAAAATCTTTCTTATCTACTTATAAGTGCCTTTCGGAAGCTCTTATTCGAAGCGTCAAGGATGGATGAAGCTACTTAGATATGAAAGAAAAAATCCACGTCTTTTAGTTAGACGTGGATTTAGGAATATGATCAGCTACTAATTTTCAATTATGCCAATATAGAACGGACATTGCGTAGAACTGATTTCATAAATTCAGAGGTTGGTTCGGCATGTCCCGCAATTTGGATACGTCGTTGCCGCACATCAAGACTCTTCAACTGATCTGTCAAAACAACACCTGAAAATGGCAGGTCTTCTGGTATTGTAACTTCAAAAGGATAATCCTTGGCTTGGCTCGTTATGGAACATACAACGGCAAAACCCGTTATTTCATTGAATTCAAGTTCCGATAGAACAATAGCCGGTCGTCTCCCGGCTTGCTCATGACCCGCTTGAGGATCAAAGTCAAGCCATATCAGATCGCCTCGCTTGGGAATAATCAAAGTAACTCGTTCCCTTCAGTGCCAAAGTCTATTTCTTCATGTCTTGCATCCTGTTTTACTTTAGAGAGCAACGTCTTTAGATGGTTACGAAGTTCCTCATTGGACTCTACAGGCTTGGTTTTTGGACGCAACAACAATTCATTATCTTCTGTCACCAAAATCTCGATTTCCGAGCCTTCTTCCAGATTAAGACGCTTAAGCAATTGGTTAGGAATACGAATTGCACTGCTATTTCCCCATTTGCTAAGTGTGGCTGTAGTCATGGCAATCCCACGCCTTTCGTTTGATTGATGCTCCAATTATACCTCACCTCCCTACAGTTGTATATCTATATGATATACATGAAACAATAAAAGGATACATTGTATTGAACCATAATATGGATCTGGTCGATAATCGAAGTTTCGGTCATGTTCTGATCTCCTTCTCTTTATGTACAGGATGGTGAAGAAGCTAGTGATAGTTTTATCACGCTATATTTGGAAACATTTTCAGAGTGTTATATTGGTGTTAGGGGCAGGGTGATATGGAGTTCATCTTGTTCGAAGACCGACCGCCTGCTCAACGCATGTCGAATGAGATATCGCTTATGTATGACCTAACATATCCCGCCGTGACGGGCTTAATCGGATATGCGTGTGAGTTTTGACAAGCTCTATTCGCTATTGTTACTCTTGGTATAGGAGTGTTTCTAAACTATAAAAAATAGATAGATTTGTGGAGGGAAAGCATGACGGAGTGGATCACGCAATTTATACTTTTTTTCAAAGATTTGTCGTACGCAGGTCTCGTTATTGCCTTGTCGTTTGAATTCGTACCCGCTGAACTCGTGCTGCCCATGGCGGGATATTGGGTGTACCTTGGAGATATGAAACTGTGGCTGGCTATACTGGCGGGTACCGTAGGTGGAACGTTTGGCCCTCTGACGTTATATGCCCTGGGACGGTACGGCGGCAGACCTATGGTCGAAAAATACGGCAAGTATTTCTTGATTAAACCTCATCATCTGGACGCCTCCGATACGTTCTTCGAGAAATATGGCAGCGGGGTCGCTTTCTATGGCCGTTTTGTCCCCGGCATTCGGACCGTCATCTCCATCCCTTGTGGAATGGCGAAGATGAATGTGTTCAAATTCAGTCTCTTTACATTCTTGGCCATGCTTCCGATCACCTCATTGTACATCTACTTAGGATTCAAATTAGGCTCTCAATGGGAGCATGTGGATGAGATTGTTAAGCCTTATATTGTTCCGGCAGCGGTGGTTTTCTTGGGTGCTTTTGGATTGTATGTGCTTCTGAAACGTTGGAAAAGAAGAGCGGCTTTGAACAAGTCATAGGAGAGAGTTAAGATACTAGTGATAGATGATATACCGTACTAATCTACTTATATATTCATATGCAAAGCCCCACCGATCATGGAGATCAGTGGGGCTTTTATCTTTGCAATTGATTTCTAAATCAATTCCTGCCTTCTTTTCAAATACACATACAACACTACGCCAGATGCCGCACAGATCACCGCACATAATCCAATGAATCCATATCCCGCCTGAAGTCCGCGCAGTAACCCCAACTGAGTCGTTGGACCGTACATATTCTTCACACCTTCAATGACCCAGCCAATCACATAGTTACCGATGACACTGCCGACCCCCATCAGGGTAACTGTGAACGTAATCGCCGTGTCACTGCCGTTTGGATATCTGCGTGCGATAAACGCCATAACGGTTGGATAGATCATCGCTATACCTGCACCCGAGATGGCAAAGAAGATGGCGAGACCCTCTCCTCCGGCAAGCGCAATAAACGTACAAATGGCCGAGAACGCAGAGAAGATTATCAGCGACAGTACAAATCCGATCCGGTCCGTTAGAGGACCCAGCAGCAGACGACCTAGCGAGAACGTAAGGAAGAATGCTGACAGTAGCCCCGAAGCTTTCACCGTGTCCCACGTGTAGGCTTTCTCCAGAAAGTTAACGAGCCAACCCCCAACCGCTAGTTCCGATACCACGCCAAAAGAAAGAATGAGCACCATCAGCCAGATAGCTGGATCACGTGTTAACGTCTTAAGCGAGGTCCGATCTTCATGAGGAAGATCATCCCCCGGAAATTTGCTGCGCAGCGCCGCAATGATCGGCAGCAGACAGAGCGACAACATCACGAGATACATGCCGCGCCAGTCCAGTACGTGTCCGAACACGCTCAAGGACATCACCCCTGTCGCCAGCAAAGGCGCCACCGTTGAACTTAACCCATAGAAGAAATGGGACAGGTTCATCATCGTACCTGTGTTTTTCACAAAGATCCGCGCACCCAGAATCGCCAAAGCAATCTCCAGCATGCCGTTACCGATGTACATGAAGAAGTATGATGAAGCAAAGAGAGGATAGTTATGAGACATGTAAATGAACACACCCGAAAGGATCATCGATGCAAATGAAATAATGCTGACGGCCTTGATGCCCCATTTGCGTACCAGAATAGCCGTGAACGAGCAGGCGATCAGGTACCCCAGTGCGTTAAGAGACAATAATGTCCCGAGCTGTTTCTCATCCAGATTAAAATCGAATTGAATGCGCGGAATGGCCGGCCCCTTAATATTTTCCGATATCCCAAATACGATAAATCCCAAAAAGATTGTTGCCAGTTGCATGGCGTACAGCTTGTTGAACTTTCGTTTGTTGCCTTGTGTATCTGCTTGCTGATTCAAAATAAGTTCCTCCATTGTGTCTATATAAGTTGAAACAAGGGTCATTAACTTGGACACTCCGATGACAGACTAACCTTCCAATCGCTGTTATCCCCATATTTTTTCGATTTCTTATTCTCAAAGGGAAAATCCGGTGATAAAGGCGACCGCTTCGCTTTTTCAGGTTTTTTCTGTCCTCTCCGTTACCTGTTTAATGAAATAGTTCATTTTATATAAAGGATTACTACAATTTTATTCGATCAGATAGGAAATCATCCTTCTAATCGACGTTCAGTTCCTTTACCACTGCTTCTCAACCACCTGAATGCGGTAGGTCAGGCTCTCCAGTGTAACAGCGACTAGCCCCGTCACATATTCGCGCCTAGTGTCTCTCTGGATGATCAATTCAGGCATATGCTCCTGTGGGATCCGGTGATCCCGACAGCCTTGTAACAGGTCATCCCGCATAGCCGGGTCCATTGTATCGCCCGTAACAACAATCGCTGCCGGGTTAATAATCGCAATGATGGAGATCAGCGTCTTTGTGACGAGTTCCTGCAACCCTTCCGTCGTTTTCAACATTCGCAACTGCTCTTCCCGTGACACGCCAAAAGGTAAAAAGGACACCTCGCCTCCAAATTGGGTATTCCCGGTCAGCGGACGACCATCAATGATAAAACCTGCACCCGGAAAATGATTCTCCGGAAAAGTCACCACCGCGAAATTCTTCTCTTCCTCAAACTGCTGCTGGTTGTATAGTCCGTAGACCGTCAGGTTCATGTCATTGCCAATGACCACTTCTACATCTTCATATTGTTCCTTAAGCCTTGGCCCAAGCGGCTGATACATCAGCTCCGGTACATCGCAAATCCCAATCACACCGTTGTGTGCCACACCAGGTATCCCGATACCAATCGCCTGCACATTGTGGTGTTGTTCGATCAGGTTTGCAATCAGATCCTCTACCACCGTTACATTAATCTCTTCCAAAATGAGCGTCTGTTCGTCCGCCATCTCTCCGTTCAGATTGGCATATGTATGTGTAATCGAGTGAATGCCGCCCTCTGTCCGAATAATCAGACACAGCACACTGGCGTAGTCCGCATTGAATTGATACCGACTGGCAGGTCTCCCCCCACTCGATTCGTCTGGACCTAGATCGATAATTTCACCTGTTTGGAGTAATTCATTCAGGATTGTGCCGCATGTCGCAACGCTGAGTTTCGTCAAATTCGCAATGGAAGCTTTCGTGCCAACTCCCATGGATCTGAGTGTGTTCTTTACCAATTCAACGTTAATGCGCTTAACCTGTTGGGTGTTGTGTGATGTGGGTAACATCGTTAGTTATATGCCTCCTTTCGATCATTTCGAACCATTCAATGAAAGTTTTTAAAAGTATTTTAATAATTGAAGTGTAGGGGGATTTGGGAGGAAAGTCAATGCTTAATTGAGAGCGAAAAAAGTTTGGATAAGAAGGCAGAAAGACAGTTCAAGATCATCTTGTCTGATCCTGTACTGTCCTTTAGTTAAGGTGACTTTATGTAGACTGGCTTATTTGATTTGCCAAGATGCTCTTCTCCAGTCGAACTTGAAATAACTTTCGGTTCAAATCCTGTTCCATGGAATGAAGGTGATATGCTGCTTGTTTCACGGTATCCATGTGTAGTACCCCTGCTCGCTTGGCGATAATGTCCATGGCGTCTAGGATGAGTTTGTTGCATGTGACCAGTTGGTCGACGTAATCGTCTTCCTGTTTAACAAGTTGTGCGTACTGCAAAGCGAGGTCTTCGCTATTGGTACTTGTCATGTTAATCTCTCCTTTATTAAAAAGAGATTAACATGACAAGTAGATAAATGTGGTACGTGAGAACGTATCAAAGAATTATTAGTCTAGAGAATTCTATCTATTACATCTTTCCAATTAGCCTTTTATCATAGTTTTTCCATTTTTTTCATTACCTTATTCAGAGATTAAATCAGCATATTGAAGATATATTTCTGGATTGAAGGTATCCAAAGAAATCTTTCTCTCAACCATTTTGACATTAGGTCTTAAAACATCAATAATATTCGGATTGTACAGATAAGCTTTTAAATTCTCGAAAAACTCATTTTCACTCCTCCATAAATAGATTTTTTCAATTTCCTCTGTTAAAAATTCTCCCTCTTCTAGGACAGTCTTACTGTTAGTTATAAATCCTTCGTCCATATAATTTTGAAATGCCATATAATCAATTACTGGTATTCCCTCAATTGATACACCTGTAAAATGTGTGTAATTAGTGATTATTACACATATGACTTCTTTTCCATCTATGCCATTCAAAGATTCAGCAAATTTTTCTTTATGCTTTAATAAGAAGCCTTTTTTGCGAGCTATTTGCTCTGCTCCCTCGGTGAGTCTTTTTAAAGCATTATGGTGATCTCTAGCCTCCATAGGATATTTGATGTTTTTTATCTCACCTAGAATGATTAAATTATCAAAAGATATTATTAGATCGATTTCTTCAAAATTCTTTTTGGTAATAGAAAAAATACTATCTTTCGGTATTATAAAATCCCCCTTGTTTTGCAACTTCTTTTTCAGATTATCTTTAATGAATATTTCAAGAGCTGTTCCCCTTGATTTCAATGAAAATCCTGCATTATCTAGCCACGCATCAATCAATTGTAAATAATTCGGGTGCAACAATGCTGGTAACACAAAAAAGTATACCCCACTAATCTTGAGAAGTGGCTTCTCCCATAGATTAATTCTTTCTTCCTTGGTAAAATCACTCTCTACCAAAGATAAATAGTTTTCTACTTGAGATTTTTTATAACCAGAAACTTTCAGTAAATAATCAATTAATTCTTTTCTTTTCATTCGTATGTTATAACCATTTATTTCAGCGGGATTAGTTTCTTTTAATGTATTAAGGATATTAAGACCTAGAGCAACTAGCTCTGCATGCAAAATTCCTAAATCATTCACCTTCAAATCCCCAATTCCTTCTAACTTTTCATCGGTTAAATGAGGATAGAAGGCAACTGCTGGTGAGATTGCTGACAAGTGACTTTGAATAATATAATCGGGTAATTCTCCTCTTTTATACGAAAGGGAAATAAACCCTCTAGAGTTTATTTCTAAATTAGATATATAACAATCAGTTCGCATTTTCAAAATGTTTTTTAACATTTTAGGTTTGCTTGTTATGTACTGCTGAATAACGATTTTATTGGCTAATTCATTTCGAAGTAGTCGCAAGTTTCCAATTTGTCTCAATATCTCATTATCTTTATTTAAAGGTCTAAGATTGAGCCTATCTTCTTCACGATCAATTTTCCCATCTTGCCAAAGAACCGTATCATAAGCATTTTTTATAACATACATAATATTAGATGCTTTATACATTTTAGAAGCATTTTCGTGCAAAACACTTTGATTATAGTTGTTATGCTTTTTTTCATCGTCTATGAAATATCTTAAATAATTTAACAATAAATTCAAAATATCAACTTGGGTTTCGTACATTGAGCCTGCATTGCTCGGACCCATAGGATTGTTCTGATTATCTATTTGTAGCGAAGCAATACCTTCCAATTTGAGTTCTAAGTTTTCTTTTACATAATTTTCAAAACTGTCATCAATCTTCATCGTATCATGATTAGAAAAAGCTATTATGTATTTTAATATAGTCTCTACTCCTGCTTGAGAAGCATCAATTATTTCTTTCATATAATCATACAAAATCTTGAAATATTCATTAAAGCAATCAGAATTCATCACTATCGAATGAGCATGATTGTTATCATCTAAAAATCTTTCTTTCTCTTTCGAATCATCTTCTAAAATTGATTTAGCTGTCAGAACTGCCTTTTCAAAATTAAATGAATCGCTAAATGGATTAAAGAACTTCTCAGTACGCATTTTAGAGCGAAGAGACTTAGACATGTTTTTAACTCCTTTTTTATTTAATATTTTACTTTTTCGACTCCATAAATAGGGTACTCTATGCTACTGAGAATGTCTATAAAAAACCTAATGAACTATTCACTATTCTTACTACTATAATACTGTAAAGATCTGCTAATACGTGTCATACGCTTCCCAAACATTTGACACCCCCCTCAAAAAGGTCTATCCTAATAACGAATCATTCATTCACTATTAAGGAGTCGTTCCCGATGGTGCAAGCTAAGAAAGACGAAGTCAGAAAAGAGATTGAATACGCGGCACTCAAGGTCTTTTTTGAAAAAGGCTATGTGGATGCCAAGATGAGCGATATCGCGGATGAGATCAATATTTCCGTGGGCAATATCTATACTTATTTTAAGAACAAGAAAGAACTATTCTACGCTGTCGTGCCGCCGGATCTGGTGGATTATCTGAAAAATGTGCTGGTGGAGACGATTCACTTTGATAACCAGACCCTGTTCGAGGAAACGGAAAGCGAGCGAAAATCGGCACTGTTGCAGGAACAGGTGGATGTATTACGTAAATACCGGAATCAGATTGTCATCATCTTCGAAAAGAATAAAGGAACGATCTACACCAACGCCAAGAATGAGCTTGTTGAGCTGATGATTGAAACCAAGAAGGCATATCTCAAGAATCAATATAAACGTTATGAGATTGGCACCGAGGAGAACTTGATCCTACTGAACATCCTCGCACACAACGTGATTGACATGAATCTGGATCTATTGAAGCGGGATATGAGTGAGGACAGCCGGAAGCAAATATTTGAAGCGTTGTATGTATACAGACTATACGGCATGAAGAGCCTCAACGAATAACGCTTCTTCTCATCACTTATACCGGGTAGACAAAGCGTGCAGATCAGGTCATTTTCACTTGGTTTGCACGCAAAAAAATATCTAACATTAAGTCGCTCTATTTTTTTGATCCAAAAATGAATTAATTATTCATTTTTAAGTTGGATATTTACCATTTACCAAACTATTTAAGTTGAACCTACATTTACACGATAACGGAGAGGACAGAAATAACTAGAGGAAGCGAAGCGTTCGCATTTATCACCGGATTTCCCCTAATAAGAGGGTATCAAAAAAATCTCGGGATAACAGCGATCCGAAGGTTGTTCTGTCATCGGATTGATAAGTGTACATCCCCATCATTCAACTTATATAGCTTCACCCACCATTCTAAGGAGGAACACAACATGAACACCGCTTACGCATTGAAAAACGTCAATCTGATCCACGGCGACTCAAGCCGCAAGCTTCAAAAAAACATGACGATTCTCGTCAATGAACAAGGTCTTATTCAGGATATCGGCCGAGATCATGAACTCAATATCCCAAGTCACTACACAACAATCGACCTCTCAGGAAAATACGTAATGCCAGGACTGATCAACGCCCACGCGCACCTCTTTGCGGATGGTAAACCATTCAGCTTATCTGCCAGCGAAGGCATGTTGAAGTTCGCATATGATCGAATCCTGAACACGAAATTCGGCAGAAACGTTTTGAAAAGACGCATGAAACACAACGCGCTGACCGCACTCCATGCGGGTGTAACAACGATGCGCAGTGTGGGAGAATTCTTTTACACCGACGTTCAGCTTCGGGATGAGATTAATAACGGTGACTTTGTTGGTCCTAATCTGCTTGTCTCCGGGTTTTTCCTAAGTGTCACGGGCGGACATGGTGCTCCATTCCTGGCTCTGGTGGGCGATTCGCCGTGGGAAGCCAGAAAGAATGTGCGCATCAATGTGAAACACAGTGTGGATCTGATCAAAATCTGTGTGACGGGCGGCGTGACGGATGCGAAAATGGTGGGCGACGCTGGTCGTTTACAGATGACGGTGGAGGAAGTTGCGGCGATCTGTGACGAAGCGCATAAGATTGGCCTGCGGGTAGCAGCCCATGTGGAAAGCACGGAAGGTGTACGTATTGCATTACAAGGTGGCGTGGATACCATTGAGCACGGTTCGGAGATGGATGACGAAATCATTCGTTTGTACAAAAATAATCCCAATGCCCTGAATGGCTATACCGCACTCATCCCCACCCTGCAAGCCGCCTATCCATCCGCGTCACTGGATACCAGCGTAACGAAGGTCAGTGCAACGGTAAAAGAGAATTCCAGACTCGTCTACGATTCCATGCTCAAAGGCGTGAAGCAAGCGATCGAAAACGACATCACCATTGGTATAGGCACTGATGCCGCCATGCCTTACGTGACTCACTATGATATGTGGAGAGAGATGGATCACTACATGAGACAGGCCAACCTGAACAACAAACAGGTCATCGACATGGTGACCCGAACCAATGCCAAGATCCTCGGTGTTGACGATGTTACAGGGACGGTGGATATCGGGAAACAGGCCGATCTGATTATCATGGAGCAGAATCCACTGGAACATATCGAGGCCTTGTCAGACATCGCTATGGTCATGGTCAAAGGAAATCTAATCCAAACACTATCTGTCACAAGAATCAAAGAAGTCGACGATGTTCTAAATTCAGTTTGGTGAATTCAGGAGTGAAATCATGCTTGGTATACTGATCAATTGTTTTTCCATTATATGTGCGGGAGTACCCTTGGGGCCATCTCCAAAAAGTTTATGAATGACGGTTATAAATCCATACTCAATCAAGTGATTGGGATCAGCGCACTCATCATAGGCATGAGTACAACCATGAGCAGCATATCCACCAGCCAATATCAGATTATGTTTATCATCTTCCTCACCTTAGACGGGATCATTGGGCAACTGATTAATTTCGAGAACATCTTGTCCAACATCATAACCAAATTATCGTCGGCTTAAATGAAGGATTAACGGTTGCCATCTCGTTGTTGTGCGTAGGATCGATCCCGATTCTGGGGCCACTACAAAGTGCATTATAGGGGGATAATACCTTTTTGCAAATTAATACGATTTTCTCGGGCATTACGTCATTGATTCTGGCATCCACCTTCGGGATCGGCAGCATCTTCTCAGCGTTCATTCTATTGGTCATCGAAGTGCTGGTCTTCTTCTCGGCTAATTTCTTATCCGTTTTCATGACAACGAACATCATGAATGAAATCACTCTGATTGGCGGCATCCTGGCGCTTTGCACGGGGTTAAACATCTTGAAGATTACGAAGATCAAAATATTGAATCTGCTGCCTGCCTTATTTATTCCGATATTTTTGCTATAAGTTCGGGTTGAGAACGATATGTAAGAACAATATTAACTTTTTCGTGTCTGTAGCTTAAGACAAACTATCACAGAAATATATAAAAGTCGACAACATTTAATTGTCGACTTTTTACGATAATTATGATTGGGTAATTCCACTGTATGAATGCTTATTAATGCTGTTAATGGTGACTTTCCCGTTCTCAACATGAATATATTTGGCTAAAACAGCTACTTTGGTTTCCCTATTTAAGGTATTCCAATAAAAATCAAGCGTTTCGTCGATATCGTCATAGACGCTGACTATAAACGGCTCGCCCTCAAAAGAAGGAATGGGGGCTCCATTTGCCGCATAGGTTGTTATACAGTGGCCAAACCCAGGAATGGCTTTTTCGTAATTATAGATATTTCTTATACAGTATTGCGGATCATTATAAAACGATTTTAATATGGATAACTTATAACGAGGTACGGCTGTTCCGATTTGCAACAATCCAGATATTCTCGGAGTAAAATTAGGTGGGTCCGGCTCAAATTCTCGTTCATCCAGAGCATTCTCGAAAGTTTTCCCTGCACTCAGTGCATGATAAATGGTTTCTGTCTGATCTCCATTCGAAATAATATGATGATCTTCATAGAATTTTATTGGAGAATAAATAATTAATGATGGATCTGTCAGTTTGGAGGAATCAAATGCTTCCGTTCGAACAAACCCATTTTCCTCTACGAATATACGATTCTGGCTGTTCTCGCTTCTCCCCATAATCCAATAAATCTGAACGTAATGCAGCTGATCAGGCGTAAGACCGATGACGATACCTCTTCCAGGATAATGGTTTTCTCTAAGATTTTTTAAATTACGTTCCAAAACTTCATTAACGTGACTATTCATTTCTGATCTCCTTTCGGACGTATGTTAAGGCAGGAATGTAAATTGATAATTAGACAAACTTGTATAAGCTTCTTTTAATTGCTTGTCCGGACTAAACGTATACGAAAAAGACCCTTGATCCAAATTAAATATCTTGGCTCCCTTTTGCAATGTTTTACCTCGAATAAACAGCGTTATGCAATGCTCATCATCGCTATCATTGATGGTTTGATGTGCGTAATCAAGCAATCCCGAATTCGTATCCCCTGTATTTAGCATATATTCATCTAACAGTTCCAATTTTGCTTCCATCGTATCGTCATTGGTTTCAAGAACTTTCCACAGTTTTTCTCTGTACGAACCGGCAAGAATGATGGTTGAATAGATCCACTTATGACTGTGCACTTTAGGGACAGACTCTCCATTATGCTTTTTGGATTTGAACCTGTGCAGTCTCACACGAAAACGATCTTCGGTATCCATGTGCAACATAAATTTATCCATCGTTATCCGTGGATATTGATTATGGGGTTTATATTCTTTAAAGAGTTCTTCGTTCGTTGCAATTTCCCGACAACGTTGCTGGATTTCCTCAGGACATTTAATGATTTTTTTTAAAGCGCCTTCCACTTTTAAACACTGCTCTTGCGTAGGTTCATCCCAATTGATCTCCGTTTCCAGATAGGCAATAAATTCATTCCAAGTTGTCAACTTAATCGTCTCCTTTACAAATGAACTAGATCTTGATTAGTTATTCATAATATTGATTTTTTTTGGATAAAACCGCATGACTTCCCATTCCAAAATGCTTAAGCACCGGATGGTAACTAAACTTGTCCAATTTTCTCATTAAAGGCAACCAAGCATTAAACCATGGCAGTGGAATCGCATCCGGACCAAATTGGACAATTTCAAACCCACCCTCTTTCAAGCTCTTTCTCATTTTCCATGGAAATCTCCACAAGTGTTTGTTAACCCTCCCGAATTCCTCCATGTCTTCCGCAACCCCCTCGTCACCTTTTACCGCATGGTATAACAATCTCCATGAACCATAAATTAACGAGAAGGGGCTCTTCCAGGAAAACTCAAAATAATGGGAACCACCGAGTCGTGATATTGCACAGAAATTCAAACATGTTGGAAGCGCAACGATAGCTTTGTTTTGACTGACCCTTCTTATTTCTTCCAGACCTTGTTTGAAGTCGGGGAGGTGTTCCAAAATATGCAACGCAATTACATTTTGAAACGATTGATCCTTAAAAGGAAGTTCAAACGGTAACGCTTCCACAAATGTGATTTGTTCTTTCACACCTTGAATCTCTGCAAATTTTTGAATCACTTTCAGATTTTTCTCCGACACATTACTTATGGTCACATTCAATCCTTTTTTGGCTGCCAATACGCCAAGTATACCATCTACAGAGCCGCCTCTCCCAATATCAAGCAGACTCTCTCCAGTTGTTAGGTGAGATAGTAACTTGTCAAATTTAGCTCGATGAATATATTTTTTCAACTCATGGTTTGAATTCCACCTACTGTCCAATCGCTCATACAAGCTTTCGAAACTGATATTGTCGAATACTCTTAAATCCACAACATGTGCAACTCCTTTTCTTATCGTATATTGAAGATGGGTCTATCTGCGTTAATTTCATCGACCCATGACAGTATTTTCTCAATATCACTGTCCGTATTATCTTCAATATACAAAATGTGCTTCATATCTCTTAACCCGGAAAAGAATTGGCATATATTCTCTATGAACTCATAGGAGTCCTCACTCAAAAATACATCGTCCCTTGTTTTCCTTGTACCCTCTTTTCGTCTTCCATCGAGCCTAGCAGCCACAACTTCAGGTGGCGGATTTAACACAATGGTATACGGTTGATAGCCACTATTCTCAAGAATAAACTTCAGTCTCTCGAAATGTTGCTCTTCGAACCAGTTTAATTTCCGATATGTAGATATATACGCAGCAGAATCATATATCCCCCGAGATGTAATGATTACGTTTTCAGATTTGGAGGCTGCTAACGTGCCCGCATAATTAGTCAAGTAGATTCTGTGGTAAAGTCTGATTAAGCAACGCTCAAAATCGGACAAATTCCTGATGTTGGGGAACTCTTTAAGAAAATCAACGTCAAAATCGTTTTCGTAAAAAATATTGTGCTTTTCTTTTAATTTGTTTAACAACGTCGTTTTGCCCGACCCGTGCGGACCTGATAAAAATATAGGATGCTTCATTTTCGCTTCAAACCTCCAGTGTAGATTCTCTTATAAAATTTCATTCAGTATATCGATCTTGTTGAATCCAGTAGAGTTTGGTCGTGATCTTTGAACAAAATCAAACTTTCTGTCCCCAGAAGGAATTATATCTGAGCCAATCACTTCAAACAGATCTTTTGCTGTAAGAATCAATGCTTCAACTAATTTATTTTCGTTGTTATCCGAATGTTCCATTTTTGATATATATCCGTTATATTCAATTTCAAATTGGTACTGAAATTGATTGTATGCTTCGCAGATTGTTACTGCCAATGAATATATCCTTCCGTCCGTTGTATTGAGCAAAAAATCTTTGATACGCTTCTTTGTCATACACCCCATATAGTGAACTTGGTTTTTCTCCAATTCCGATTTGATCGCATTGAAGTCATATAGAAATGTCTCATCATTACAATAAACTTGGAATAATTCCGAATGTAACACTTCGTGTCTCTTTTTCTTTAACATCAACCTGTTTTCATATTCAAAGATGGAATACTCCAGGTCGTTATCAGAAAAAAAATGCGTTGTCATTGTGCTTCGTACTTGGACGGGATCAATTACATAACGACCACTTCCTTTAATTGCTTTCTCTATAAGCGCTAAATAATGAGTTAATTCCAAACCTTTTTGCTGAAATTCAAACTTAATCTCAAATTCCCTGTCGGGGAATTCTCTTCCAATACGTTGGCAAGTCAAAAAATCTTTTTCTTTTTTCAAATCATCACCTCAGGAAATTATTATCTTGATTCCTTTTTCTGATTCATCCCTCCCTTATAGAATCAACTTTGGTAAACAATATCGATGAAATAAAAATTGCTACTTACGTGTGTCTCTATATGGTGTTCAACAAACAGAATGATATGATCATAATAATTACTCATTAGGTCAGGAATATCCTCTTGGCTTATTTTGAATTCCACAGCATATCCTCTTTCCGTACGATCATATTTGACAACATCCCTAGAAAAATATGCAAATTTATTTCTCGTCAGCGTTTTTCTAAACTTCCCTATTTGAATATGGATAACATCATCGTCTATGCCTGAATCCGTATTCACATATACAGTGACAGATAATATATCTTTCATTAGAACATTCATCTCTATCTCAGGTGATTCCCCGCCATTATTTTTCTCAATTCCGAATAATGGATACTGCATGCTCTTATTGGAATATACATTGCTTGCATGACGTGAGACCTTAGCCTTCGAAGAATCCATAACCCTGAAGATAGGGTCTAACTTATCTGACACCGTAATATCTTGAATTCTTTCAGGAATAAACCATGTGTTAAATTGCCAGAAAAGTATTTGTGGGTATTTCGAGTAAGTTCTTAACCCATCTATATAAACTAGCTCCATGCCGAATAATTCCTGGGTGATATAATTAGTGAAAGACACAGCATCTTGAGCCCCATAAAGATTAACGAACTGTACAAAAACACCTCTGTTAAAATTCTGATGACGTATTAACTCCATAACTTCAATGACCTCGATCAGCTTCATGGATGGAGCTTTGGCGAAACCGGTCACATAATCATTAAATATATTAATGCAAGCGAGTAAAGCTGACATCGTTACTGTAGGAATCAGACAATCCGGTAATTCTACCGTATGATGAATGATCGAATCGTAATCCAGATAATTTACGAATTGCAATGGTTCGTTCGTAGTTAATTCTTGGTTCAACTCCCTCTGCTCAAGATCTCTCGGATATGAAGCAATCGGAAAATGCCGATGCAAATCAATTTCAATAGAATCTTTAGTTAGCATGGAATATTCATGCGGATTGGGTGACTTTATTTCATTGAAACCATCCTCCACCAGAATCCTAACAAATTCGGAAGGATCTTGCGTAAAAACATCCATATCCTTGCTTTTCCTTAATAATGCGGTATTCCCGGTCAAGTAAAAAGATGTAAATCCCTTTATAACTAATGGTTTTATTCCTTGTCTTAAATGAATCCTTTTCAAAAAAGCTAATTTTTCCTCATTCAACTTCTTGATGTTATATAGATCAATCTCTAACTCTTTTGTATAAACACCCTCAAATCGAGTACTAACGAAACTCTCTAATCGATGTTGCCTGACAAATTGGATGACTCCCATTTTGTCCGTTTGAGGTAAAAGATTCGAGATAGCCTCCTTTATTTGTTCCACAGACTTAACCTCCTGCACCTTGATATTTATTCACGCTGAGCATCCACAGACGGTAACCAAGCAAATAAACCAGAGGACCTATCACAGGTACAATCCACATCGTCCATGATGACAACAGCGCGGTGCCTTTGGTAAGCAAGAATGCAGCAGGATAGAAATTGATGAACGCAAATGGAATGACAAACGTTAAAAGTACTTGTATGAATGTACCGAATACAGGGAGTGGATACGATATGAATTCCTTAAATTTGAAAAATAAGGTGAACAAAAAATTCGTTCTAATCCAAACAAAGGATACGGCTCCGATTACCGACATGAATCCAGCCTGAATCATGGCCCCGCCAATGATACAGAGAATAAGGTACAGCACTTCAGCCCCGGATAAATTCAGGTTTAACTTAAAGAGTGCCCAGAGCAGCACAGACCCTGATATCGCCACATGTGCAAGGTATCCCAAGTTGAATCCCCTGCATACCAAGTATAGGTATGGATTCACGGGTTTGATCAATATTGAATCAAATGTCCCATTCTTCACTTGATTCTCAAGGTCCCGCATTTGCACAAATGAAAAAGAGGCTCCTAGTGCGTAAGTGAACAGCCCCAGACTGTACAACAACGCAATTTCAGGCCAGGACCAACCGGCCAGAGTATCAAACTTTCTTAGAAACAGCCAAATAATAATATAATCTCCGGTATAATTAATGATTTGAGCAATAACTGCAAGGAAGAAGTCCCCGCGATATTCCATTCTTTCTTTAGTTAACAAAAAGACTAATTTCCCAAAAAGTTTCAATGTCATTTAGATCAGCCTCTCTACAGCTACATTATCCACCTTGGACCACCAGACGCTTGATCGCCCTATTCCATAACCAGCACACAAGAAGAGTCAGCCCCGCAGTCCATACTAGACCTGTAATAATAAAAGTTCCTATCTCCTGAATCGTGACCGCTCCCAAATAGATTGCAGCAGGAAGATATCCCAGGTACAGGAAAGGAAGCATTTTGGTTATGGTCACCCACGAATCCGGAAAAAACCATAAGGGTAAAAAGGAACCTGAAAAAATCGTGATGAATCCGCCCAACATCCAATTTAATGCAAAGTGATTCATGAGCCAAAAAGCCAATAAAGATATAAGGTACCCCAACAAAAACGAAATGGCCAATGCCAGGATTAAAGCAATCAAAAAAAACAGAAAATGAATTGCCGAAGCTGGAGGAAGAAAACCAAAGAAAAACCATGCGATGAATAAAGAAGGAATAGAAGTAAACACCAACTGATAGAATGAATTCCCTAGTCCCTCAGATAATAGATGTAGAGGATAAGAAAGAGGTTTAATAAGTTCCGAAGCAATTGAACCTGTTTTTAGACTGTTATCCACTTTTGCACTAATTCCGGTAAGTAGCAGGGCAGCAAGCAACGTGTTGATAATGCTATATGTAATCATTTGCTCTACACCTATGCCTTCAATCTCTCCATTCCCTAGAACTGCTCTCCAGATCTCAGTCAGAATCAAAATAGCCACAAAATTCCCGAGCAATCTTAGCCAAACTTCAGAACGATATGAAAGTTGATTCGAGAATGTTTTTACACCAAACATAATATACGTTTTCAACCCAGGCCCTCCTTTCACAACTCATTTGCTCTATCTTCTTCGTCCAATTTTCTATAGAGTTTCCGAATGACCGAATCTATGTCTGCGCTTTCAATAGAAGCATCTTCAACTGCATGTTCACTAGCGATCTGATTCACACAATCAAATACGGTCTTGTCGCTTTTTTCAAATAAGTACGTTTTTCTTAACCCTTCGTCCTTTATTAGTTTAATCCCGGGTATATCAATCACGCCTGGCTCTTCCCGGAAGTAAATGATAACCTGGCGCTGATCACCCAACGTTGTTCGAAGTTGTTCGACAGATCCGTCATAAACCATATTGCCTTTGTTCACAACAATCATTCGTTGGCAAATTTCCTCAATATCCTTCATGTCATGAGTCGTCAAAACAATGGAGACTTTCTTCTCACGATTAATCATCCTTAGAAATTCCCTAATCTGTTCTTTGGCAATGACATCCAGACCAATCGTTGGTTCGTCTAGAAATAAAATTTTGGGATCATGCAGTAAGGCCATTGCGATTTCCACTCGCATTCTTTGACCCAAACTTAATTGTCTAACAGGCTTTTCAATAAATGAGGATAACGCTAGGAGGTCGGAATAGTAGTTCAGATTTTTTTGATATGTGGAGTCTGAGAGCTTATATATGTATTTATGAAGATCAAAAGAATCACGAACCGGAAGATCCCACCATAAATTACTCCTTTGTCCAAACACAACGCCAATATTTTGAGAATTGCTCTGCCTTGCTTCATGTGGGATCGAACCAAGAACCCTTAGCTGGCCAGAAGTCGGAACCAATATTCCCGTCATCATCTTAATCATGGTGGATTTGCCCGCACCGTTTGGACCTAGATAACCTACTGCTTCTCCTTCCTTTATCGAAAAAGTGATATCACGTACCGCTACTTCCTCCGTATACTGCCTAGTAACTAGACTTCTCAGAGAGCCAACCAATCCCGAAAATCTTTTGTATTGCCGATAAACCTTTGTGATACCGTTTACATCAATGATGCTCATAAATCACACCTCGTCCACTTCAGTTAATGTTACACAACTCAATTTATTACAATTTCCACCATTCTTTTTAACATATTACCTTTTTGTAAAATGAAAAAATACCATGTTTATTAGATTATTTTTCATATTATAATTAGATATTTTTTCATGCTGCAATTCTTACTATCAATAATATATATATATCTACTCACTTTTTGTGATATCCTTCAACTCAAATCGCGTTAGCCTTTATCAAAGTCATCTCGGTAAAGCTAATAACGCTATAAGGTCGAAGTTCATCAAGAAATCCCCCTTGACGCTCCCTCCAAAAAGGGCTGTTTTAATAACGAACCAGCCATTCACTATTAAGGAGTCGTTTCCTATGGTATGCCTGGACTGATTAATGCCCACGTACATCTCTTTGCAGACGGTAAACCATTCAGTCTCTCGGTCAGTGGTTTGTTGCAGTTTGCCTATGATCGAATATTGAACACCAAGTTTGGCAGAAACGTTTTGAAAAAACGAATGAAACGCAACGCGCTGACCGCTCTCCATGCGGGTGTGACCACGATGCGCAGTGTGGGGGAATTCTTTTACACCGACGTTCAGCTGCGGGATGAGATTAACAACGGTGACTTTGTCGGCCCTAATCTGCTTGTCTCCGGGTTCTTCCTAAGTGTCACGGGCGGACATGGTGCTCCATTTCTGGCTCTGGAGGGCGAATCCCCGTGGGAAGCCAGAAAAAATGTACGAATCAATGTGAAACACGGCGTGGATCTGATCAAAATCTGTGTGACGGGTGGCGTGACGGATGCAAAGATGGTTGGCGAAGCTGGACGTTTACAGATGACAGTGGACGAAGTTGCGGCGATCTGTAACGAAGCGCATAAGATTGGCCTGCGGGTAGCAGCCCATGTGGAAAGCACGGGAGGTGTACGTGTTGCGTTACAAGGTGGCGTCGATACCATCGAACACGGTTCGGAGATGGACGACGAAATCATTCGTTTGTTCAAAAATAATCCCAATGCCCTGAATGGCTACACCGCACTCATCCCCACCCTGCAAGCCGCCTATCCATCCGCTTCACTGGATACTAGCGTAACGAAGGTAAGTGCAACGGTAAAAGAAAATTCCAGACTCGTCTACGATTCCATGCTCAAAGGTGTAAAACAAGCGATCGAAAACGACATCACCATTGGTATGGGCACTGATGCCGCCATGCCTTACGTGACTCACTATGATATATGGAGAGAGATGGACCACTACATGAGACAGGCCAACATGAACAACAAGCAGGTCATCGACATGGTAACCCGAACCAATGCGAAGATCTTAGGCGTTGACGATGTTACAGGGACGGTGGATATCGGGAAACATGCTGATCTGATTATCATGGAGCAAAATCCGCTGGAACAGATTGAGGCCTTGTCAGACATCGCTATGGTCATGGTCAGAGGAAATCTAATTCAAACACCATCTGTCATAAGAATCAAAGAAGTCGACGATGTTCTAAACTCAGTTTGGCGAATTCAGGAGTGAAATCATGCTTGGTATACTGATCAATTGTTTTTCCATTATATGCGGAAGTACCCTTGGCGGCCTTGGTCCTGTTCATCAGGACTGAGGCCCTTTTATGTCCAACCTGAGACGGAGAACAGATTCAATCTGGCGTACGATTTGAATCCATGACGAATCACGTAAGATAGAGTTATGAGTTTATGAAAAATAATCACTTCAAGACATTGAACCAGAGGAGACATGACCTATGAACAAAATGAAGAAAACAGGTTTGTGGCTTGGTGTTACGACTCTAACCCTATCACTCGCAGTTCTTTACTTTCCAACATGGACACCAAAAATAAAAGCAACAAACCCTATTCATGTATTGGAACAAGTTAAAATCAATGGTACCGGACATGAAATTATGATCAGAGGACAGGATCTGGACAACCCCGTTATCCTGTATTTACACGGTGGACCGGGGGCATCTGAACTTCCGTACGCGAAAAAGGTCCAAGATTTGTTAGAATCTCAGTTTACGATTGTGAACTATGATCAGAGAGCAAGCGGCAAATCCTATCATTTTTTCGAGGACTATTCCAATCTCTCAGCTGATGTGCTAGTTGAAGATGCACTGGCTGTCACGGATTATATTACTCAACGTCTGGGGAAGAAAAAGGTAATCCTGATGGGCCATTCGTTCGGAACATACATAGGGACTCTTGCTGCGCATCGAGCACCCGATAAATATGAAGCCTACATTGGGATCGGTCAGATGGCAGATACACAACAGAGCGAGATGGACGGATGGAATTACGTTATGGAGCAAGCTCAACTGGCTGATAATTATGAAGACATAAACCAGTTGGAGCAGATCTATGAACCGATCCAACAAGGACAGGCATTCACGCCGCGAGATATTGTTAAACGTTATGGAGGCACATCAAGGTTGATGGACAGCCCTGACACCAGCTTTCTGGGAATGACGTTCAGCCAAGAATATAATATGCTGGATGCCATTCGTTTTAATAAAGGGATCAATTATTCGCAAGAAATACTGATAAGTGAAGCCCTGAGCCGTCCTTTGCCATCCTTGATCACGAAGCTGAACCTGCCCTTTTATTTTGTCATGGGAGATTACGACTTAATGACTTCATCCCATGCCGCCAAGATGTTTTTTGACCAGATTGAAGGAAATCAAAAGGAATTCATTGCCTATAAAAACTCGGCTCATTACCCACATTATGAAGAGAAACAAAGATTCTTTGATTGGATGGTAGATACCTTTATCAAGCAAAGACCTTAATCATTCAATCCTTTGCCCTCCAGGATCGGCTGCATGTACTTCTCAATTCGTGACACTTTTGTTTTGGATTGCTTCGGTTGTGAGAAATAATAGAGATAGGCCCGCTGCCGTCCGGGTGTGAGTGCTTCAAATGCATCTCGGAAAGCAGGATTTTCATCGAACTGCTGCTGAAGTTCCTCAGGAACGCTATATTCGGCAGTCTTTTTCATCTCCACTTGCAGTCCGGCCTGTTCCACTTCAATCGCTTGCTGAATATAGGCTTTGATCATAGCCTCCTGCTCCACAATCTGCTCCAGACTGGTGAAGCGAAGCTGGCGCTCTGCCTGTACATTCTCCGTTTGCTGAACCAAAATGCCGTGTGTATCCTTCAGCAGAGCACCTTTGAAGAACAGAATGGCGACGTACTCTTTGAATCCATGGATGAGAACGATGTTTTTTCCATCAAGCATATAACAAGGATGCATCCATTTCATATCCTCTGTCAGGTCAAAATCTCGAATAATCTCTCTCAGCTTCGCGGACTCTTCCTTCCACGTTTTGAGTTTCTTTAGATAGCCGTCAACTTTGCGATTCCCACTTGTATCCGTCATGGAGAAATACCTCTCTTTATCTCATGTTCTTATAGGTTCAATTGTACTGGTTTTCAGTGGATTGTACAGCGTTGCTTACAGAGCTTTTATTGACCTTTCCACTTGAATTTAAACCTTAATAACAACAAAGGCCAGCGTCTTTGTAAATGTAATATCAACAGTGGGGGATATGATTATCCATAAAGCAAAAAGGTCCATAGGCAATCTATGGGCCTTTTGGTTTGGTTAACATTTCTGGCTTGAGCTAATATACAGTAGTGATTGTGTCTCACCTTCCAACATGAAGGAAGCTATCATCATGAAGTCTTCAGCCCCAATCTCAAAGTGACCTTTACGAAATGGGAACCCCCAATTGCGATTGCCGCGCGTAAAACTGAGTTGGTCTAACAAGGTTGCGATCTTGACTTCTCGACATGGAAGATAACGGAGATCTCGGCGAAAGGGTACAAAGGATTCCGACATCTGATATTGGTAAACCCTGTCGTCGATAATCTGACCAATAGCGGTAAAAGCTTGAAGTGGCTTGCCTGTTGAAATGTCTGTGCGAGGAGAATAGTATATCATCCAATCACCCGCGGACATCTGCCGCAACATCGCTGACTTGCCATGGCACAGCTGCGCAAACCCTCCCTCTACGGCTACATTCACATGAGAAGCAGATACAACACCAATCCAATATCTACTGTCCTGATTTGGTTTCATAGATACATCCCATCCCCTTCTCTCGTATACATCTCCAGATTCGATATCAATCGATCCAATTGTAAAAAATGATGTCTGTAGTGCATTTCTATCAATAAAAACCACTCCTTAGCGTTTAGAGCGCCAAGCCTTGGATGGCGTATTTTGTTGTTTACCGATGCTTGGTATACAAGAGGTTCTGTACTCCTCATCCGTTCCACGACCATGTGAAGCCCATCAATCAAGGACTCCATACTCTCGGGTGGTTGCGGGGTGTACTGCGGGGAAGGAGGTACTTTAACGGGAACGGGAGGGAAGTGTCCAGATTCAAACACTTGCCTACCCAGTTCTGTTTTTTCCTCATCCGAGTTTAACGCCGAATCCTTGCTGCTCAAACACTGCTCAACATTATGAAGATGCATGAAAAGCGCTGATTGAATCAAATGTACATACATCTGTCCAATGGACCATTCCTCCTCACTCTGTTTTTTATGTAAGCTATCCATATCCAATTTGTTCAGTTCTGCCAAATATTGTTCTACTGCAGTTTCCAATGATTTCAATGCTTCCGTTGTACTTCTCATCCTTCAACCAACTCCAATTCCTCTTGATCTGTGATATATCAAAGTATAAAAAAACACTACTGACAGGTGTATGTCAGTAGTGTTTTAAGATGTTTTTGGCGACTTCCTGCATTCGAAAGCGTAAAGACTCCGGCTCCAAGACCTCGATATCCCCACCCCAGCCAAGCAAATAATGTAATATTTCCTCCGGATGGCGGACACGAAAATGAAAATTCACACCATCCTCTTCCTCCTCAAATGCATCCATATAGAAATGAAGGGCCTCCATAATTTTGTCAGCAATCTCAGGTTTAGCCCGAATGAATACGTGTTCGTTACGGTCGTCAGGAGGTCGATAACTGTTTAGATCAAAATCCGGCGGCAAAAGGAATTGATCCTCCAGCACGGAAAGTTCAGTCATGCGCGACAAACGAAAATGACGAATGTCTTGCCGCAGATCACAACGTGCAATCAATACCCAATTCTCCTGGACAAGCGAGAGTCCATAAGGGGAAACCTCACGCATGTTATACCGAGTGCCATCCGCTCCCGGCATTTTCTTCAGGTACATAAAGCTGATCTTCCGTTGCTCCAAAATGGCATTACGAATCTGGTTAAGGTATGTCTTCACCCTCACTCGAGTTAAGGGTTCAAGCGTATGAAGCGTTCGCATCGTTTCCCGGACACGTGTGGACTCGTTACGAACGGATTCAGGTAAGATGGCTTCAATTTTCCGTTGAGCCGATTTAGCCTGCATCGCGTATTCCGTATCCAATCTTTGTTCAATAAAATCAGCTCCCATAAGCAGGGATACCGCTTCTTCTGCGCTGAAGCTTACCGGGGGCAGAAAATATCCTTCCATCAAGGAATACCCATGACCCGGGGCTCCCATGATCGGAATGCCAGCTTCACTTAATGCCTGGATATCTCGATATATCGTACGTACACTTGTCTCGAATTGAGCCGCTAAATCTTCTGCTCTTAACATCTTTCTTCGCTGCAATTCAAGCGTAATTGCAAGCTGCCGCTCCGTTTTGTTCATGTTCCAAGCCCCCACCGTTTCATCATCCAGATAACTTATTCTATCACAATAACTTGTCCTCTTGACTTCTGCTGAGAACTGGCAGAATTAAAGATAGCGAAAACACAAAAAATCACAAATTTCCGTTCCTGCTCAACATTAAGCCCGTACTTCCTCATAATTTTTTTCGCCCCCAATATATTGATTAGAGTGAATTTATAATAAAGGATGTGAAATACAGTGGCTTTCATTGAAAGATACGTAATCAATGATACCGGGGCTATAACTTTTACAGGAAATACGCTGGGGCTAAGCCGGTCCAATACGGTGGGTGTTCCCGGTACGGTGGACAGTATTGGAGGGTACATCATCACGGATACCAACGTACAGTTCGGCTCCTATCCACCTGGAACCACCAACGTATTTCAGAACAACAGCTCAGCTGCTGTTCTCAATCTGCCTGTGGGAAGTACTGTTCTCTATGCGGAACTAATCTGGGGTGGAACATTCATTGATAATCAGGAGAACAATTCGGCTTTTATTAACAAAGACGTCATTCTGACCACACCCGTCGGTGTAACCACCGTCTCTCCCGATCCAGCCACAGCTAGAGAAGTTCTACTTTCAACGGCATCTGGATTTCCAAGAACCTTCGCTTACGTAAGATCATCGGACGTAACGGATTTAATTCGAGCTGGTGGGGCAGGTACATATGTGACAGGTGGCGTAGTCGGGACGTTGTCCATTCCTGATCCGACGTCGAATCATGCAGGCTGGACACTTGGCGTGGTTTACCGCAATCCAGCCTTGCCCCTGCGGAACCTTTCGATTCGGGTAGGTGCCGAAGTTATTCTTTCGACATCAGGCCCGGTTACTACACCGATTGAGGGCTTTGCAACACCATTTTCTGGCCCTCTGGCTGGCAGAGCCTTACTCGGAGCTCAAGAGGGAGATGCGAACAAAACGGGAGATCAGGCTTTGTTTGGTCCCACCGTCTCCAATCTAAGGGCATTATCCGGTCCGAACAATTTCGCAACGAATTTCTTCGCCTCCCAGATTAACGGAGATACCGGGGCATTGGACACCACAGGCACCTTCGGCAACCGGAATCAGATCAACGGTACGCCTGGGACGAATATTGTGGGCGGACGACAAGGATGGGACATTACTAACGTGGATGTCAGTACTACACTTGTGAACACCCAAACTTCCGCTTTACTGCGTTTAACAACTTCGGGCGACGGATACTTGGTTGATTCCTTTGCCCTGCAGATCAATATTAATACCCCTGTGATTACTGCCACGAAGACCGCGAGTGAACAGAATGCAATTGTCGGAGATACGATTACGTATTCGGTGCTTGTGGAAAATACTTCCGTTTCGGACGCTACGGATGTGGTGGTGTTCGACAACATTCCTGCGGGAAGCTCCTTTATACCCGACACAGTTACCATTAATGGGGTATCACAGCCGGGAACGGAGCCCCTAACCGGAATTTTTGTCGGCTCACTTCCGGCCGGCAGCTCGGTTATCGTTACATTTCAGGTGCAGGTGACCTCATTGCCTACACCACCTCGTCTGTTTGACCAAGCAAAAGTCGGTTATACAGCACCTACTGTTCCGGATGGCCCCATCATCTCCAATGAGGCTCCGTCCAATGCGGTCACTGTCCCTGTCTTTCAACCGGACATCACGATTGAGAAAAGCGCAGATACAGCCAATGCTCTAGTTGGCAGCACAGTGACATATACACTGGTCGTAACAAATGTCGGAAATATTGATGCAATCAGCACCGTAACGGACCCGATTCCGGAAGGTTCCAGCTTTGTACCAGGGAGCGTTACGGTTAATGGCACTGTACAGCCGACAGATGATCCCGTTTCTGGTATCAACGTTGGAAATGTCGCCATTGGTGATACGGTAACTGTCACATTCCAGGTACTGGTGTCTGGGCTGTTTCGGGGATTCGACTTAACGAACCAGGGGACTGTCAACTATACCTCCCAACTGCCTGATGGGCGTGTGATCACAGACACATCTGTTTCCAACATCGTAACCGTGACTGTATCCACTCCGCTGGTCAGTGTTACCAAAACAGCAAGTGCCACTGATGCTGTTATAGGAGATACACTAACCTACACCGTAGTTATCACCAATTCAGATACTGATCCGATTAACAACGTTGTATTTGCAGATGCCATTCCAATCGGATCGGCATTTATTCCTGGCAGTGTAACCATTGATGGAATCGTTCAGCCCACAGCAGATCCGGTTACAGGGGTAAGCCTTGGAACCATTGGTCCCGGCGTGTCTGTGACCGTCACATTCAGCACTAATGTTATTTTTTTACCCGATCCGCCCGAGCTTGCTGATCAGGCACAGGTTACGTTTACGAGCGGCCCGTTCGAGCAAGCATCTTTCTCGGATCCTTTAATCATACCCGTATATCAGCCTATCATTACAACAACCAAAAGCTCCGATCCTACCTTTGCAGCCGTTGGTCAAACGTTAACGTTCCAATTCAATGTCACGAATTCCGGCAATATCGCTGCAGACGCGACACTGACGGATATAATCCCGCCAGATGCCGCCTTTGTACCGGGGACCGTGATATCCAATGGCATTCCATTGCCTGCGGCTGATCCAAATGTAGGTATTCCTTTAGGAACGCTGGCTCCAGGGGAATCCCTGTTTATTACATTTCAGATTATCGTGAATACACTGCCTGCCAATCAGCAACTATCGAATCAGGCAACGACGGACTATACATTTAATCCACCGGATGGACGTGTCATTTCGGGAAGTTCCCCTTCCAATGAAATCATCATACCAATATCCACTGTTGACCCGATTGTAACTAAAAGCGCTGATGTGATTGATGCTGTGGACGGAGATGTGATCACTTACACCATCGTTATCGATAATATTGAAAGCTTCACGGTTAATGACATCCTCCTTACGGACTCGATCTCGGCCGGCTCCGAGCTTGTTCCAGATAGTGTAACCTTGAATGGGACGGTCATTCCGGGAGCCGATCCTTCTGCTGGTATTAATGTCGGCAGCATTCCTGGCAATAGTCAGGTTATCATTACCTTCCAGGTCAGCGTTACCGATCTACCCGTACCTCTGCCCAATCCTTTTTACTTGACAGATCAGGCAACCATCCAATTTACTGTCGGAACAACCACTTTAGAGAACTTGTCCAATATAGTAACTATCCCCGTATATAGTCCAATTATAAATATCGAGAAATCCGCCTCCGAATCAATTGCGGTTGTGGGAGACACCATTACGTACTCTCTACTCATCACCAATACGGGGAATCTGAATGCAGATGTCATATTGTTTGACCCACTCCCGCCGGGAGAGACGTTTGTGCAGAACAGTATATTCATTAACGGGAATCGATGGAGCGGGACCAATCCAGTGACAGGCGTTATTCTGGGCACGATATCTCGTGAATTCCCTGTAAATGTCACATTTCAGGCTGCAGTCACTTCGCTTCCTGATCCGCCTGTACTGAACAATCAAACCAGAGCTGACTATATTGCCATTCTGCCAGATGGTCGCATTCTCAGTGACAGCGTATTATCCAATATCGTCTCCATCCCGGTTACGGCTGAGAATATTATATCCGTATTGAAATCAACACCTGCCCAGCATGTTCAGATAGGGGAAACAATCACTTATACGATTTTGATCGAAAACAATGTATCGACGCCCATTACCGATGTTTTGCTTACGGATCCGATCCCGGTCGGTACCACATTTGTTCCAGGAAGTGTTACTGTAGATGACACCGTTACCCCTGACGCCGATCCGTCTACAGGCATAACGATCAGTTCGATCCTGCAAAATGACTCAGTAGCCGTCACTTTTCAAGTCATAGTTAATGATAGTGTTATTAACGAGCCTATGCCTGTCCTTGTAACCAATCAGGCGCAAGTCCGATTCACCACAGGAGATTTCACAGATACCGTGGAGTCCAATGCAGTGACAACACCTGTAGATCTCCCGATCATCACCATAGTCAAAGCGGCAAGTACTCAAAATGTACAGATTGGAGATACGGTTCAGTACCTGTTTACTGTCCGTAATTCAGGTCCAGTTCCAGCTCAAGTGACCTTGTTCGATATATTGTCAGCCAATACGACTTTTGTGCAGGGAAGTGTCGTATCCAATGGCAACCCTTTACCCTCAGCCAACCCTGTTACTGGCATTCCATTGGGAACGATTGCTCCGGGGCAGCAAATGGAAGTCGCATTCTCGGTGACCCTTACCTCCATACCTCCAAGTTTGGAGATTATAAATCAAGCGACTGCAAGCTTTACTTTCCTTACCGCAGACGGAAGAACACTAACGGACAACTCACAATCGAATTCCATTATCCTTTACGTAAACAATCCCAATGTATCTATTAACAAAACGGCGAACAGACCTGATGCCTTACCTGGTGATGTCATTACTTATAGCCTCCTTATACGCAATAATAACCGATCACTCATAAGTTCGGTTGTATTAACCGATCCTGTTCCTCAAGGAACATCATTGGTAACGGGCAGTGTAGTCGTTAACGGAGTAGCGGCACCGTTGGGAAACCCTGCGGCCGGAATCAATCTCGGCATTATTCCGCCAGGAGGCACCACCGTGTTGTCCTTCCAAGTCAGAGTAAACGCAAACACTACGCTTTCACTAATTACAAATCAGGCGAACCTTCGCTATACGTTGGGACAGACAATTTTTACACTCCAATCCAATCCCGTCAACGTACTCGTAACCGCCACTTCGCCAACACAGATTACCCTTCAAAAAACAGCAGATAAAACTTCAGTTGTTGTGGGCGACACCATCACATACCAGATCGTCGTTACCAATACGGAAAAACCAATCGTTCAGGTTACGATTACCGACCCAATTCCGACTGGAACCCGATTCGTTGAGGGTAGTGTAAGGTTGGACGGACAACTGGTTGCTGGAGCTCATCCAGCCGCGGGTATTTTCATTGCATCCCTTCAGCCGGGGCATAGCGCAAGTATTACTTTTGAGGTTATCGTCATTAACCAGCCCGTAAACGGAAGTATCCTTAATCAGTTTACAGCCAAATTTCAAGCTCAGGGTCAAGCAACAGTTGGGTCACTCCAATCCGAAACAGTGGTTATTCCGAGTCGTTTGCCACAGCTCACCATTGTCAAAAGTGCAAACAAATCTGAGGTCGAAGTCCATTCTCATCTCCGTTACAAAATTTTGATTCATAACGCAAGCTCATTGCCAGCGATAGATGTCATTCTGAAAGATGTACTCCAAGCGGAGTCCACCTTTATTGCTGGCAGCGTGGTGGTTAACGGACAGCTCCTACCCGATGGAGACGTTGTAAAGGGACTTTCACTGGGGACAATCGCCCCAGGAGGGACGGTAGACATTCAATTTAATGTGCTGGTGCACAGCATACCTGAACACTGTCGATTGCTTAATCAGGCCTTATTACATTTTAACATTGCACTGCCCGATGGCAGTCTGCTTCCTTCTTTCCTAGCCTCCAATAAAACCGATGTGGAGATTATAGAACAGGAAGAATAAGCTGCGCTGAGAGCAGACTTTTCATAACCTGTCCACATGCAAAATAAACAAAGGCCATCCTTGTCAGGATGACCTTCGTTTATTTTCATTAAATACTTTGCAGTTACACGTGAAGCGCCAAAAGCAGTTTGTAGATCATCGTCACAGCTTCCGCTCGAGTCGTTTCCAGTGCTTCATACTGCATCCGCCCTGCCACCGATAAACACTCGGCTCTGACGAGCTCTATTATAATAGTAGAGCAGGTTTGGTGCCATTCGGCAGTTCTGCCTAATCCACTTACAAGCTCAATACCGCTTTATCAATCAGGAGACATAGTTAACGTAACTACACTCTCCCAAGGCGTTTTTATAATATCATTTTGCCTCGTGTCTACTTTCAATCCATTCGACCAAGAACCCCATGCACTTCCATTACTAAATACTGGATCCGAAGTTAAAGGAACATCTACATACATCGCATAACTACCTATAATCTTCTTGTCTTTGGGAGCAGTAATGAGCTGTACAACACGATCCTTACGAAGCTTCAAATCATTCGGTACATCGGCTTGCACGATCTCATATTGAATATAGGTACGCATATACAATACCCCATTACGATATGTCACCATACTTGGTTCAGGCCGAGCATCTCCCCGAATAATCACTTTCTTGTTCTTTATCCATTTCACATACGCTTCCATCTGAAGCTGTCTGGCTGTCTTATTACCCATCTTACTGGTAGAGCCACCCGCATGGCTTTCTATTGCTTCTGCCCAATCCATATTGATGGTACGGTAATCTGTATTCAACAAGAGTTCATAGTACTTTGAAATATGATTGGCGTATCGGCCAAAGTCATCACTAGTTAACTCAATGGGAAGCCCCACAGCTTTTGACCGATAGAGCTGTGCTGCATTCAAAGATAAACCTTTGGAAGAATTCGCTTTAGGAAATTCTTTCTCATAATACGGATTAGGGATACCCGCGAGAATATATGGATATTTGGATGCATTAAGAGGTAGAGCTTTCGTTCGAATCAGTTTCCCGTAGTCATCCAGATTATCCTTTTGTGTGAAATCAGCGGTGTACATCCCATACGATTTATCGAATGAGTAGTAATTCGACGTTAGGTTAAATGCTTCAGAGAGCACCTTTAGCGGGACATAGACTTCCCCATTTCGGAACTGCGCTGAGGTATTTAAAGAAAGGTCCGTTCCCTTACCATCGACCATACTGCTTTTGGTTACAGATAACGAATGGATAGAATCGTTCACGTTTAATTTGCCGTTGGATATGGAAGCAGACCATTTTGCTTGTTTGGCAAAGGCTAGAGCCGGGATCAAAACTTCCTGTTTTACCGTTAGATAAGGTTTATTCGATGTAAAATAGAGATTTTTACCATTTAAATTCAAATGAACACTTTGCTCCCAAGCATGGAGTGTAGGCCACTCGAATGGTACCTGGACAGGGATTGGTGAATTCTTCTTTTTATTAGGCAGTTCCATGCCAAGGCCACCATTATGATTAAATCCCCATGCCCACACACTCAGATCCTTTTTTTGAACGACCATGTGTCCACTGTCTGCATCACTTAACAAACGTACATTCTTGAGAATAATCTTGGGAATGGTGACTTGATTGGCTGTGCCATCTCCTAAAGTACCTGTACGATTGCCCCCCCAACCATATAGGTTTCCAGCTTCATCCAAAGCAAACCGCGCATCAGATGAATTCGAGATGTCCACAATTTTGGGTAGCTGCTGTATTTGTACAGCAGAGTCCCCGCTCTTGGCCCATACCGTGCCATCTTCTTTCAGGAACACTGATCCATACTGATCTACCTTTTTGACATCCGTAATTGTTATGTATTGTCTTGCTACAGAAGTTCCAGGCATAACATGCCACACCGTACCGTCTTGGCGAATGAAATACGACCCGAAGATATCTTTAACCTGATCTAATCCAGGCACAAGCGTGGGTAACGATGGTTCAGAATATGAGTTTTTCCAGGCCAGAACCTGCCCATCTTTTCGCAGTGCATAGATAAAATCTTGAGTAGCCTCCACTTGGACAATCTTTTCATTTTCACTGAAATGAGTCTTATCTCCTGAGTACACCTTGGTGTACTCTGCCAGTTCACTGACTCCTCTTCCTTTCCATACCGTTCCATCCTGGGTTACGACAATAGCCACTCCGTACACTACAGAAACATCAACAATTTCATTAATTCCTTGTAATACGGATTGTGTATAATTCATCTTGTTGCCTTCGTCACTACCAAAGCCACCCCATGAGATCAAAATCCCTTCTTCCGTTAGTACCTGTGTACCTGAGTAAGAAGTGATTTTTTGGAGTTTTGGAACTTCATTAGCAGAGGTTGCTGCATTGGTGAATGATGGTGCTGTTGTGAGAACAATTAGAACTAAGACTAACCATACCTTGAAAGACTTTTTCATTATATCCTCCTATATGTACTAAAATACGAATAATGTCAGTCTAGCAGTACTGGGTAATTTTTACTATACATAATTCCTGTAATCCCTCCAAAAGCAACAAAGAAGCCATTCAGCACACAAATGAATGGCTTCTATTTGCTTTACGATCACCTTCTTGAAGGTAGAGAGGGAATCCATGCTGTTTGGGGCCAAAGGTCACGTGATCATAGATGGATTTGGGAAAAAGATTCGGTTGCTGGAAGACCATGCCGATCTTCTTACCAAGGGTCTCCACATGAACTTCACCACTGTAGATATCGGATCCTCCTACGGCAACTTTACCCTCAATCCGTGTGTCGGGTATCCGGTCATTCATGCCGTGCCTGTTGTCTAATATGCTGCATGTATCATCCATATGAGAGCTTGTCTGCCTCATCCCCCTTAACTTCCACGTTCATAGTAAAAATGACTTATTACGTTGTAATTATAGGAGTCGAATCATTGCAGCTACTCCTTAACACTTCAAGCTTTAATCTGCTCATATAATCGTGTGCTTACTGAAGAAGGACGAATATGCAACTCACTTAAACGTTCTTCAAGATCGCGATAGATACGTAAGACATGGTCATGATTGCCCATGGACAAATATGCTTGCATGGCACAACGATACGCTTCTTCTTCATAAGGGGAATGCCGCATGGCACGTTCCGCTGCTTCTGCTGCCTTCTTGTCGTTATGCAGTTCCAGGTACTTCTCGGACAGCTTCAGCATCAGTTCCAATGCACCGCGCTCGATCTTCTGGCTAAGTTCAGACATCCAGAAATAATCTTCCTGCGGAAGCAGTTCATCCTGATACATATGTAAAGTCCGCTCCATTTGAGCCAGTGGAACATCTTCCTCGCGTTGCATTCGAAGCACAAGTTCCAGTACATCATATACATCAGCACGGATTCGCTTTTTGTCCAGCATGTAATGTTCATTCCTGTAGCTGACCATCTGCTCCATGCCCAACTTCTTCAGGTTTTTCCTCAGCAGACTCACACAGGTATGCATATAGATTTTGGCCTTTTCGTAACGCTCATCAGGCCACAGATGGTCAATAATGCGATCCCGGTGAACAACACCGGTGATCGGGTCATGCAATAGCAAATATGCAAACAATTCCTTCTCCTTCGCTGTACGCCACATGACCATTTCACCATTCGTAGGCGTGACGCGAAAATTCCCCAACATTTGTACAAATAATTGATTTGACTCACTGCTGTTCCCCGAAGATTGCCGTGCTGGTTGTGCTGCAGTTGACTTAGCCGCATTTCCCTTATCCTTCAGCAATCTGTCAATGGTTTTGGACAATCGGCCCATCTCAATCGGTTTGAGCAGATAATCCAGAGCCTCATGTTCGAAAGCAGAGACAGCATAATGATCATAAGCCGTTGTAAATACAATGACCGCATCCGGTTCGACCTCATGGATATTCGCTGCAAGCTCCAATCCGCTCATGCCCGGCATCTCAATATCGAGGAACCAGATATCCGGTCGTGTATGCTGAAGTGCTTCCAGTGCCTCGAATCCATTCACCGAACGACCTGCAATGGCGACTTCTCCCGTTCGAGTCAGAAACATCTCCAGCATATTCAGCGCATGCGGCTCATCGTCCACCAAATAGGCCTGTAACACAGTCTCTCCCCCTCTGTTTTATTATTGATATGGAAATTTAATCGTCACCTGGGTACCTACACCTTGTTCACTCTGAATCACAGGTGCTTGTCCGTTCATATGTTTCAATCGTCTCTGTACATTTTGCAGGCCAATACCTTGTTCTGTATGACTTCTATTCATAATAAAGGCAACCTGCTTACCCGACATGCCCACACCATCATCCTCAACCACCACTTGAACGCTATCCTCATATCTTCGAATGGTCAAGCGTACGGTTCCGCCGTCAATCTTCTTGGATACGCCATGACGAATGGCGTTTTCCACCAGCGGTTCAATCAGAAGCGGCATGACTTTACAGGAATATAACGAGCTGTCCACGTCCAGTTTAACCTGAAGCCGTGAACCGAATCGCTCCTGCTCTATCTCCACATAGGCTCGAATTAACTCCATCTCTTTACTAAGCGGAATCAACTCCTCCGTGTTATCCAGATGGAAGAGTATACGCAAATAACGACTGAAGCTGCCTAGCAATTCTCCGGCTCTCGGCCCATCCGTAAAACATAACGACATAATGGTGCCTAACGCATTATACAGAAAATGCGGCTTGATCTGTGAACGCAAAAAGGCCATCTCGTTACTCGCCGCCTCTTTCACCAATTGCTTCATGCCAAGCAAGGTATGTATCCGGACAAGAATTTCGCCAGCATCCAGTGGACGGGTAATAAAATCATTACCGCCGGCCTGAATGCATGCCTCAATATCTGCTGGTGTACTGCGCATGTTAATAAACAGAATTGGTAAATCTACCTGACTGAACTCCATCCGTACCTGCTTGCACAGCTCATACCCGGTCACCTCAGGCAACATCGCGTCGACAATCACAAGATCGGGCAACTTCCCACCAGCCAGAGCAGTCCGAACCTTGACATCAGAGTCAGCGAAGCTCAGATGAAAGCCTTCTGTAGCAAGCAATGTATTCAATTGTTCCATATCCACAAGATCAGATGTCGCAATTAATACGTGGGCTGAAATCACGCTTCCCACCTTTTTCTCCTCCTTCACATCAGTCTCCTGCGTTGCGGCTACCTCGGCCAAATCGGGCCTGTTGGTGCTAACTGCGTGAGGAAGCTCAATCATGATTGATGCTGCTTCATCGTTCACCACGAGTTTCCCTCTCATTGCACTGACCATTTCCGCTGCAACAGCAACCCCCGCAGCAATCTCATCCCCTTGCTGTAGACCAGGGTCTGCACCCTGACTTTGCAGTGTACTCCAATCCGAATCAGCTTCCAGATAAAGAGTAATTCGCACATGATCCAGATGCCTTTCGCACGCCAGTACCAGTTTCCCATTATGATGTTGTCCCATCATGTGGTAGACCAGGTTATACAGCACTTGCAGCAGCCGACTCTCATCCGCCATGACATAACGTGCTTCAGGCTCCAGTCTGCGAATCATAACAATTCCTTTGCCAGAAGCCAAAAATCCCAGCACTTCCGTAACCAGTGAAAGGCAGGATACCAGATCAACGCTTCCCATGGAGAGTTTTATGCTGCCATCCCTGAATCGTGATATATCAATCAGATCATTGACCAGATTGGACATTCGGTACGCCGTATTGCGAATAAGCTGAAGCTTGCCCTGAATTTCCAATTCATTGGTGCGTCTCAGTGACGTTGTGAGAAGGGAGCGGGACAGATGAATAATGCTATGGAGCGGCGAATTTAACTCATGCGAAGTGAGAAGCAAGAACTCATCCTTGGCTTTGTCCGACAGTTGAAGTTGATGCGTAAGTTGCTGCATCGAATCATATGCCTGCGTGTATTGATAGATCAGCAACATGGCAAAGGCACACAAAATCACAAGCGTTGTACAGTTTAGCAGCACCTGACTGATCGGGTACCATGTAACAATGATTCCAAGCACATAGTTGATCAGCATAAGCCAGATGCAGATGATAAGCAATTGCGCCTGGGAGCGACTCCGGTTACCGTACCTTGCCCGAACATACTGATGTATAATAACCATGAAAGCCACTGCATAGGCACACAGATTAATAGCGTACATACTCTCCTGGATATAGGAATAGACACGAAATGGTGCCAGCGCAATAAATGCCAGATAGACAGTCAGTACCATGCTGGGTACCTGAAGCCACCTTTTTAACACGGGCGCGAGATCGGGAGTAAGTCTCCAGGTAATCATGCTGACAATCACAGACACTCCGTATACCGACATGTATTTCAATTTATACGCCAACTCAAAAGGAATGTCCGGCAGCAACTGTAACAGCAAACGCTCCCCGTTAGTCACAACCGTCAATGCAAAACCGATGAAGAACAGCGCATACAACAGCTGATTTCCATCCCGATGCAGACGGATATACAGATACAGAAACAACAATCCAAAAATCACCACAATCCCTATAATCAATAGCTCAAGTCCGGATTGAATGATCGTTCTTGTTTCCATGTGACTGCCTGGTCCCAGATCCATTGAGTTATAGATGCCACCACTGCGGAAATCAAAATTGGCTACTTGCAGCACAACTTCAATCTCTGTACGTTCAGGGTAAAAATAGATCGTATAAGGTTCATTGCGCGGGACGTACGATGCGGCAGAGGTTCCCGGCTGACCGGAACGACTCATCAACTTGCCATCCACATACATTGCATCCGCAAAACGAACATAACGTTTGGCAATGGCCAGCAGCTCACCTTGCTGCACGTTTTGTACAATCAAGCGGTAGGTTCCATAACTTTTGCCTTTCATCGGATAGCCCTGGTTGTTTCTCTCGTCGTCCCAATTACCTGGCACTTGCATCATGACAGGTTTATTGTGCGTGGTATGAATCTGCTGGGGGGAGAGTAACTGTTCCGGATAGAACTCCCACTCTCCATCCAGTGGAATGACGGATTGGCTCGTCCACTTCATACCTGCCAAGTCCAGAATGCCCTGTCTGGCCACAGGCTTTTCGTGTCCACCTGAGATCTGCCATGTTACCACTAGCGCAATCAGCAGGGTCATGAGTCCGATCCCTAACATAAATCGATCCGTTCTGATGACTGTCATCTCTCTTTCTCCAGTAACGTCTATCTTGCAACATAGCGTTATTTTCCCACTCGCACCTGAAGCTGTCCATCCTTTTTGATAACTACCATTTAACGATGAAAAAAAGGCATCCGCAGATGCCTCCTGGATTTCATCTGATGCTGCTCTTCCCCAACTGAAGACAGGGAAGAGCAGGATCAGCAATCTACTTTTTAATTCTGGGATGCAGCCTGGATCGCGCCATAAGCCCAGTGATCTGCAGATACATCCTTCCATCTGGATGCACCGGACAGATCAGGCTCAATCTTCACCAAACGATTCAGCAAGGTAACGGCCTCTGCTCGCGTCACAGCATCGTTCGGACGGAATGCTCCGTCTTGCGACACACGCATGACTCCCGTTGCCAATACATGTTGAACCGCCTCTCGGGCCCAGTGCAGTGTAATATCCGTGGCTTCGCTTGACAAAGCTGCTGTTGCTTCAGATGCTTCTGTATTGACATCGGCAGCTGACTCTTGAATTGTCAAAATTCGCTCGATGATTACAGCCATCTCGGCACGTGTGATAGAGCGCCCTGGCATGAAATCGCCGGCAGCATTACCACGCATATAACCTGCTGCTGTCGCCGTTGTAATCGCTTCTCGTGCCCACTCGGCGACTGGCATATCCCGATAGGATGCCGTGCTTGCTTCATCGCTGTCCGACGGTAATACGCGAGATAGCAATGCAGCCATTTCAGCACGTTGAACCGCCTGATTCGGTCTGAATGTACCGTCGGCATAACCTTGAATGTACGCTGAGGATTGGCTGCCATTCATGAGAATAATGGAGAATGTGCTGAACTTGGTGACTTCAAACTCAATTCCCGGTTGGTCTGTTCCATTAAACTTAACAAGTTTACCCTTAACGAGTTCCTTGGTCCCATCGCTATGTTCAATAAATACTTGCAACTTGTCCAGTTCCTTCTGTGTCAGGTTCGTATCCCTGATCGGTAGCACTACTGTCACCGGACGACTGCTCATATTTGTCTCAATGGTCATTGGACGACCTATTAAACGGAAGTCGGAGGTATTGATTGGCTGTTCTACAATTAATGGATCCTTCTTAATTCGCTGCTCTACTACCTCACGCCCTGCGGCATCCTTGATCGGAACAAGGTGGAAAAATACGTCCGAGTCCAGTCCTTGCAAAGATTTCGCCGTAAGTTGCAGAGATGCGTTATCCGTTTCAATATACAGATTCATCTTCTCGTCTGCCATTAGTGCAGTAGACTTGGCAGGCAGCTTCACGTTCAGTTCAGATACCTCGTCCTTCTCATCCGGAATCATGATCCGGGCAATAGACGAACCTGCCTTCTTCAGGGTTTCAATTGCACGAGAAGTCTGCTCGGCCGTCAGATTCACCTCGTCCTTTTTGCGTCCATCTGCCCCTGTTGTTCTTTCAATAATCGTTTCTGAAACAACAGCTTTCGTGTTCCGTTCATTGGTCACATTTACGGTGATCTTCTCGGAAGTGCTTGCAGACGGTGATGATGTTGCCGAACCACCGGATGAACTTCCTGAACCGGACGAACCCGGATTGGATGGTGTTGTTGCTGTTGTTGGTGTTGTTGGCGTAACCGGTGAGCCCACGACTGTGATTTTGCCCGGTACAATCTGCTTGTTCATTTCAATTGCATCAGTATCCGTCACCGTAAAGTGTTCAGGCAGGGCCGTGTTGACAACCTGGACCGGATACTCTCCTGCAATAACATCGGAAGCCATCGTGAATTCGATGTTAAACAACTCCTGCGGGCTCTCGGATGCCGGAATGGGACTGAGCCCGCCATCCTCATCACTCCAGCCTACGATGAGTGATCCTGTTTCATTATTCACGTTATACTGTATTCCCGTTCTGTTGCCTGTAACATCAGTAACCTGCATGGGTGCGGGATTGAACTTCAATCGTACCCCGTAAGAGCCGATTGGTTGATCAAGTGACACCGTATCGACCGATAGCGTTACCTTTTCACCTGCTTTTCCTTGTGCTGATCCAATGCCAACAGTTACATTCCCGACTGGCTTTACATCTTCAAGCACAATGACTTGTCCAACTTGCCCGGTCACTTGAACCGGATCAATATCCCCTGTCCATACGCCCGTTTGCAGGGTTACTAAGCTTGGACCGATAACCGCATTTTCCTTAATCTTAAAATGAAGGGAATACAACTCCGTAGATTCATCGATGAATTGTTGAGTAATCATAAACACTCCAATGTATCCGGAAGCAGACGTATCTTTGGTTAAATTTAATCCCTCATATTTTTCATAAGCCTGCTGGTTTACAACCTCGTCCCCTTCCACGAGTTCAAGCACAGCTGAATCGTAGGCAAAGGACAGCTCAGAGTGATAAAAAGCAAATGCTGAGCCTTTCGAATCATAAGATACAGGCACTTCGACGATATCTCCTGGTTTGCCAGATACTTCTCCGATATGAATGACAGGATCTACACTGGCCTGTGCCTGAGGAAGCCACGAAAAGATCATGGAAACCGTGAGCAGCATAGTCAGAAGCGCCTTCATGGATCGTTTGGATTTTGTAGATATTAAATGCCCCTTTTGGTTTGGCAAAATAGTCACTCCCTTCTGATATTATGAATTAATCCCCAAGTAAACGCCCATAATCAGCGCTGAATCCTTCGCATCCAGGACACCATCATCATTCATGTCCAACGCTTCAATCTGACCTGGTGTTAACGTGATTAAACCTTTGATATATTTATTGACCAATAAGGCGTCTGCCGGTGTGATTACACCGTCTCCATTGGCATCCCCTTTGATTCGCAACATGATCGTGACATCCACGCTATCCGAAAAGACAGTTCCATTCTTGGCCTGCCAGCCAAATGTTGTCTTGATCCCTGTAAAAGCTGAACCAGGAACAAAGGCCAATGTGTTCAACTCCGCAACAGGAATAACCTGATCCTTCACGACATCAACGCCGTTCAGCTGCAATTTGCCGTTGTCAGGCAAAGAGGAGATACGAATATCAGTCATGGGCCGATTCTCTGGATCAGCATAATTACTTTCAAAATCGGTGGATGTAAAGGTTACAGGCAGCCCTTGTTTAACCGTTTTGGAAAATGCACCAGCAGCCGGTTTAGGCGTATTATTCTGGCTGAGACCTAGAGTACGAGCAGAGGTTCCGTCTGCACTGAATACAACAATCCGGTCTCTCGCCGTATCAGCCATATATACTTCGTCTTCCGGTCCGAAGGCAATTTGATTATTGAGGTCAATCGGATATGACTCGTTCCCACTCACCCACGTACTCAGTACAGGGCGATCGGGATAAACAAAACCTTCGTAACCTGCATGCATGATCTGGTTCTCACTCACGACGTATACTTGTTTGTTCACTGAATCTAACGTAAGGTCTCCAAGCTTGTCTGTTGAATTTATTATACTGATGAAGGGGTAGAGATTAACTCCGCTCATATGTGTATACCATTTCTGATTTCCATCTCCAAGAATTACGCTAGAGTATTCGGTGTATCCCCCACTCGAACTTCCTGTCCATCTCAAGGTATCCAACGAAATGCTACTTAATATGACAGATCTCGTTGGAGTACTGTAGAGGCTATACATCAGTTCCACATAAGAATAAGCGTCCCTTTTGTACATAATTATATTTCGGATATAAGGTTGCTTATCCGCATCTGAATATCCGCTATATAGGGAAAGTGTACGCATAACATCTATAGCGGGCGCGTGTACGGTACCATCAGGATTAAAAATATGCACTTGTGCTGTTGCGCCTGATGCAGCAGCATAGATCAGTCCGTCGCTTCCCATAGTGACTGCCGTCAGATGCGGGACATCCATGGTCGACAGCACTTCGCCTTCCGCTGTAGCCCGAAGAACCCGATTGTTGCCGCTGTCTGCGATCAGCATCTCTGTTTCACCATCAGCCGTCTTATAGAACTCAATGTCTGTAGGTTGACTTACTGAAATGGACTCTGTTGCAGCAAGGGCTGATGAAGATGGAAAAGTCATGCTCGTGAGTAATGTAATGACAAGAGCAAGTACACCCCATCGTGTTCTTTTGACTCTTGCACCCCTTTTAGTATGTAGACTCAACTGGTCTCCTCCTTAAGTTTCTGATGACGTTCTGAATCAATATAGCAAGCAGCTCTTAACAATCACTGAACAGAAACATGTTTGGATATCGAATACAGGCATACCAAAAAACGACCAGACCAAACGGATGCCCGTTTAATCCCGTCGTTCTCTTTCAATCCTTTTCTCTCAGCATGATTTAGAAATCTGCAAATACCTGCTCAAAGCCTGCTTTCGACTTGGCAAACCGCGCCTCTACATCCAGTTCTGATGCAGGTGCCAACACCTCCTGAGCCACGACACCGTTGTAGCCAATAACCTTCAGATTTGTCAGAAAACCTTTCAGATCTATTACACCTTCCCCAGGATACAAGCGTTCTCCATCCTTCAATTGCTCGATCGGCAAATCATAGGCATCGTTGATATGCACATGAACAATCTGCTCTTTCTTCAGCTTCAACAGATCTTCCATGGGTAGACCATTCGTATGCCAGTGATAGGAATCTACGAGCAAACCTACGTTAGGCGCATGAATGGTTTCAATCCAATCCAGCGTATCTTCCACACGCCATATAAACGGATTCTTCCATTGCGTCCGCAAGTGATGGCAACCAACAAACTCTAGCCCTAACTTAATCCCGTAAGCGTCCAGAATATCTGCGCAGAGTCTCAAGCGTTTCGTAGCTGCCGCCATAAATTGCGCTGCTGGCTGATCCGTTGAGGGTAAAGTATACGTACAACAGCTGTAACAATTCAGCGAAGCAGAAGCTTCAGCCATGGCAACCAAAGATTGCAATCCCTCACGAAATTGCTCATCTGTTGTCCGCCACTCCACCGTTAGACCCGATGAACCGATAATGACCTGATTGCTATCCAGTAGTTGTTGCGCCCGCTCCTTACCATACGTTTCAATCAATGAGAGCGGATTCAAATCGACAGATCCGAAACCATATTTGGCCGCCTCTATGATATATTGTTCATCAGACTCGATGTTGCCCAGTCCCGCATTCGTTAACCCTCTAATCATCCCAATCTCCTCCTGTGACTCGTCTGGAATTGCAGCTTGTTTATCATTTTATAATAGCAGTACTCTCCGAAAAAGAAACCATCAAAAAGAGCGGCAACAACGTTAATTTAACGTCATTACCGCTCTAACTTCTCTATTTGACAGCTTCAAGCGTATACCGGTTACGTGGAATCTCAAGACCCAAATTCCCCCGGAGTGTCTCGTGTTCATACTCTGTACGGAACAGCCCTCGTTCTTGCAGAACCGGAACAACAAGTTCCACGAAATCTTCCAATCCATTAGGCACCACAGTTCGAACATTGAATCCGTCTGCCGCTTCGCCTTCAAACCATGCCTGAATCTGATCTGCGATCTGATCCGGTGTACCAATGAACGATGTACGCGGGGTAGATGCTAACAATGCTACTTGGCGTAGGGTCAGACCCTGTTCCCGTGCCTGCTGCTTAATCTTGTCTGTTGTACTGCGGAAGCTGTTGCTGCCGATCTCCCCAATCTCGGGGAAAGGTTCGTCCAGCGGGAACTGGGAGAAGTCGTAATGATCGAAGTAACGTCCCAGATAATTCAGCGCCTGATCTATGCTCACCAGTTCGGCAATCTCCTGATACTTCCGCTCAGCCTCTTCCACTGTTCTACCCACAATGGGGCCGATGCCAGGGAAGATCAGGATATCCGTTACCTGACGTCCATACGCCATTGCTCTTGCCTTCACATCCCGGTAGAACTCCCTTGCTTCCTCCAGCGTCTCATGTCCTGTATAGACGGCATCCGCCGAGCGGGCAGCCAGATCTTTACCAGATTCGGATGACCCTGCTTGGAAAACCACCGGATGACCCTGCTTCGAACGCCCCACATTCAGGGGGCCCTGTACGGAGAAGTGCTTTCCTTTGTGATTCAGCGTATGCAGCTTGGCAGGATCGAAGAATACGCCCTGTTCCTTGTCCCCAACAAGGGCATCGTCCTCCCAGGAGTCCCAGAGACCTTTGACCACATTCAGATGTTCTTCCGCAATTTCGTAGCGCAGCGCATGGTTTGGATGTTCGCCTTTGCCAAAGTTCTGTGCCGATCCTTCCAAAGGTGAAGTAACCACGTTCCATCCAGCCCTCCCGCCGCTCAATTGATCCAGCGAAGCAAATTGCCGCGCAACCGTGAACGGTTCACTATAGGAAGTAGACAATGTAGCAACCAGCCCAATATGGGAAGTGGCCCCGGCGAGTGCGGACAGAAGTGTCAGAGGTTCAAAGCGATTGAGAAAATGAGGATTGGACTTCTCGTTGATGAAGAGGCCATCTGCAATAAAGAGCAGATCGAACTTCCCTTTTTCCGCGATACGTACCTGCTTCTTGTAGAATTCCAGACTAAGACTCGCGTTAGTGGGAATATCCGGATGACGCCAAAAGGAAATGCTGTTACCCACTCCATTCAGATTGGCTCCCATCTTCAATTGTCGTTGCGACATATATATTCCTCCCCATGTTGTAGTGATGATACTGCCCAAGCTGCTCCCAGCAGCACAATCCCTGTGAATAGAAAAATAAACGGAATGCCGATCCAGCCACCCAGAAAACCACCGATTAACGGTCCAAGCACAATACCGAACTGACTCGCCGTCTGACTCAGACTGACAGCCCTCCCACGAAAATCGTGATCAGCATACTTGATGATCAGCGCATTAAGCGCCGGATAAACCGCGGCAAAGAACAGACCATAGACGAATCGCAGGCTGCCAAAATAAATCAGATTCGTTGCTGTCATTTGCAGCAGACTGCCAATTCCGCCGCCAATCAGACCGATAAACAGGGTTTTCTCGTATCCGATCCTGCCACCAATCTTCCCCCATCGCGGTCCCATAATGACAGTTGCCACACCAATCGCCGAGAAGACAATACCTGCACTAAGTGTTGCACTACCGATATCTCCTCCAATCTGGACGACATAGAGCGTCAGCACCGGTTCGATGATGAGCACGGAGGTCGAGACTAGCAGAATCAAACAGTAGATTCGCATCAAACCCGGCGTGGAAGCCGCTCTTTTCAAGTCCCCTATGATCTTCGTCGGAACCACCGTACGAGCTTGCCGTGACTCCTTAACACCGAGGACCATCAGAGCGGCAATCAATGTAATCACAGCCGATGCAATGAAACACCCTCGCAGTCCGATCCAGTGACTCAACACACCACCGGCAAGAGGACCAAGAATTCCGCCCGCAGCGCTGGCCGTGGAGATCACGCCAAGTGCGTAACCCACATGTTTCTCCGGAGTATTGGTGCCGATCAGTGTAATTGAGGCGGGATGAAAACCAGCCATGAGACCCTGAAAGACCCTCACTGCGATAAACGTATATGGATCGTAAACAAAGAAGTTAGCCAAATGCGCAATGCCTAGCCCAACCCCTGAACGGACGAGCATCAGTTTGCTACCATATCGATCAGCCAGTGATCCCCAAAAGGGTGCGCATAATCCACTGATCAGAAAGCTGATGGAGATCGAAATACCGGACCAAGCCTCCAGGCCGCTCTGGATACCGAGATCATTTTGCAGGAATATAGGAAAGAAGGGAACGGACAGCGAGTATGCCATATGATTGAAAAACAGGCCGAACCACAGAATATACAGATTTCGCTTCCAATGTGGCATCATGGCATTCTCCATACTATATAATTCCTATATAAAAAGTAGGTTATTATCCATATTAAGATGCCGTCATCGGAAAGTATAATAGAAAAGTTCAATAGACCCATTCAAGAATTAAATGAATGGGTCTGTTATAGATGTAAAGTAAAAATTACTGCAATTGAACCGACATAAATACGTCGACTTCATCTTCACTATCCAATATAAATCCAAATCGTTCATATAATCGCCGAGCAGGGCTTCCCTGCAATACATTTAAAGTAACTTGTCTGCCCTGAACTTCATCCTGTTCCAGCAGCATGTTCAGCACCTGAGTTCCTATTCTCTGACCCTGATAATCGGGATGTATGTAGAAATGTTCCAATAGATATACCTCAGCCTTGGGCTTCAATGCTACACAACCCACCATTGAACCCTCCACTTCAATAATCCGCGTATGGACAGGATCGAATGTATTTCGGAAACGTTCACGCACTTTCACATCATCATATCTTCCCAACCTGGTTAGATCATCGTATAATACCAACGCCCGTAAATCAGCGAGTTGCTCTTGGTCTGCCTGCACAGCTTGACGCATTGTTATTTGATTCATTGCTTGATTCCTTTCCATTGAATACACGCTAAATTTTGAATGTTCTTATTGCACGATAGAGATAGACACTCAAAATCATACCTTTGGCAGCTGACTTGAGCAACATCGGATTTAAGAACGTATTATATTTTTCAAACTTAATTAACTCCTCAAAAAATAAAAAAAGCCCAAAAAGGACCGTGCAGTCTTGCTTATACAAATAAGCAAATCAACAACCGTCCCTTTCGGAATGTACATTATTTAATAAAACTAAGAAGCATGTGAAACTTTTGCCGCATGTTGCCCTGCTTCCAGACCCAATGCGAGCGCACCACACAGACCTGCATGTTGGCCTAATCCGGGCTGGACGATATATTGGTCCATATGTTGTGTGATTTGGGCTGCATTCACATAACCATTGAGATTCCGGATAACCCTCTCCCGGATCAGTGGAAACAGATGATCTTGCTGCATTACACCACCACCCAAGATGATCTTCTGCGGCGAATGAAGCAGGATGGCCGTGGTGATCGACTCCGCAATGTAAAAGGATTCGATCTCCCACGCCGGATGATCTGCCGGCAGTTCACTGCCAGGGATCTGCCAGCGTGCCTCAATGGCCGGCCCTGCCGCCATTCCCTCCAGGCAATCGCCATGATACGGGCAACATCCGGCAAAGTGATCGTCCGGATGGCGTCTTGTGCGAATATGTCCACCCTCGGGGTGTAACAATCCGTGTACTCGTTGGCCACCTGCCACAATTCCGACACCAACGCCTGTGCCAATCGTGTAATATACACAGTTGTCCAGTCCTTGCGCCGCCCCCCACGTCACTTCACCCAGCGCGGCAGCATTCACATCCGTATCCCATCCGATAGGAACCGGAAATTCATGCTTCAAGGTTCCAACCACATTACAGTTCTCCCACCCTGGCTTAGGTGTTGTTGTAATATAACCATAGGTGGGACTATCCGGTTGCAGATCAATCGGACCAAAGGAGCCAATCCCCATGGCTTCCACACCTTTATCCCTGAAATAGTCGATTACCTTGGCCAGAGTTGTCTCCGGGTGTTCTGTTGGAAAGCTGATCCGATCTTCTATGTGTCCATGCTCATTCCCTACACCACATATGAACTTCGTTCCACCTGCTTCTATGGCTCCGATACGCATCGTTCTGGGCTCCTTTCCTTCATTACAATTAACCTTTAACCTTGGTCGGTGAGATCTCATAGAGTTGAAGTGAAGAGAATACCAGCTCCGTATTTTCGGCATGAGCAGAGATGCCCTTGGAATCCACATCAGGATAGATCAGATCCGTAATAACCGCCTGACCATCATTTGCAAATACCTCCACAGATGAATGATCTACAAAGATACGCAAAGAGTGATTCCCGCTCACCGCTTTTAACTCAGCTGTATGGCGGCCCAGGAAATGTTCATGAAACTCGCCGCTGCCCGATCGACTACGGTCAACATATACTTCACCTCGGATCGAGTCTACACCAACGACGGTCTCGTGATCTGCGCCGCTTCTTAGCGCAAAATGGAACGACTGATTATGATCCCACTCTGCATGGATCTCATAACTTACAAGTTGCAAAGCATTCAACTGCTCACTCACTTGCGCAATCGAAACATCCTGTAGGGACAATACTGGCGTACGGGCTTGCTCAAGTTCACGTGCAGGACGTTGAACCAATATAACTTCTCCCGCTCTTGTCTCCAGTGTTAACTCCCGGGCAATGGTCATGGCTCCACGGTAATCTTCGGTTGGCGTCTGGTTGGCATACATCCAGTTGCTCATCCAACCCATGAACAAGCGTCTGCCATCTTCAGCCGGAATGTCGGACCAACTCACGCCCGCGTAGTTATCCCGGCCATGGTCAATCCAACGAATCATGTGGGATGCCTCATCTGGGACAAATGTACTTCCATCAAAATCCCCGGTGAAATATTGCGTTCTGGAGCCTTCTATACAAGCAGGATCTGCACCAATGCTGACGAGCATTACCCACTTCTCCTGCCCAATTTCTCCATCCACTGCAAGTGGGAACAGGTCCGGACATTCCCACACACCATCGTGTGAACCGATCCCGGCGCCAAATTCACTTCCAAGTTTCCAATCCTTCAGATTGGGAGAACGATACAGACATACCGTTTGACCACATGCGATTATCATAATCCATTCCTTGGTCTGCTCATGCCAGAACACTTTGGGATCACGGAAATCAACAAAGGATTCATGCGTTAATACTGGATTACCCTCATACTTGGTCCAGGTTCTGCCGTTGTCTTTGCTATACGCCAGACTCTGACGCTGAACAGGATGCTCATTCGGCACTTCCAGATGATGTGTGAAAATGGCAACCAACCCCGGCTCATCTTCGAAGAATCCGGAAGTATTGTTCCAGTCCACCACCGCACTGCCGGAGAAGATCATGCCATGTTCATCCGGTGCCAGAGCTACAGGAAGTTCCTCCCAAGTGACGAGATCTCGGGTTACCGCGTGCCCCCAATGCATCGGCCCCCATGTCGTACCAAACGGATGATACTGATAGAACAAGTGATACTCTCCATTGAAAAACACCATGCCGTTCGGGTCGTTCATCCACTTCTCTTTCGGTGAAAAATGGTATTCATTGCGGTAATCTTGTTGTAGAATTGTCGACATTATGGTTCCTCCTCCGTACTTTTCTTTATTGGTTATTACGGTCATATCCTGCTTGTTTAATCTGCAGCCATTCTTGCAATCCAAGGCGATCCAGCTCTTTCAGATAAGCATCCCATTCCTGATCTACTTTCCCGTTCTGATACCATTCTGTACGCAGACGCAGCACATAGGCGAACAGATCCGTCTCAATGGTGGAAAGGCGGTCGAGTTCATCGATTGAGAAGAACACGCTTGGATAGACGTTATCTGCTTTCATGTGTGGAACCATATATTTATCGAGCAGTTCCATACGCCATGCAGCATCTTCCGGTTTGGTTGTGTATTTGTCATAATAACTGTCGAGAATGGCCAATGGTCCCGCGATACTTGTCTTTTGTCTGAGTTCCACAGGTGCAGAGCCTTCCAGCGGAAGATGCTTCAACATGCCCTTGGCTTCATCGAATTCAAATATATTTTGCTGACTCTCGTCCCCATACGTACCCCAGTTGTTCTGCACAGATTGGAGCGGATCGTACAATTGGTCTACCCACTTCGCTGTGGATTCCAGGTTTTTATTGCTGCTGGTAATGACCATGCGACCACGATCAAGCCCTATTCCGTTTGTTCTTGTGACGTTAACTTCTCCACCAGGTCCGGCAATTGGAGGCAGAACATCATACGTATCATTCATGCCTGTAATATTAGCCTTATCCCATGTGAAGTACATGCCGTACTTGTTATCCTTGCCTTTCGCAAGATACGTGTTCCAATCCTGCTGATACGATTCAACATCGATGAGACCTTCCTGAACCAGTTCATGAATGTACTTAACCGCTTCCTTGTAACCTGCATCGGCTGCTGTGAAGACGACTTTCCCTTCATTCGTTACTACGGTATGATCCCAGTTCTCTCCGAGTCCAAATGCAGCAAAGAGAAATGTCAGATCCTCTCCACCTGGCTTGTTAATAAAAGACAATGGAATTTCGTCGGCCTTGCCGTTGCCGTTGGGATCTTGGGTTTTGAACGCGATCAGCACTTCTTTCAACTCTTCGGTTGTCGTTGGCATCTTCAGTCCGAGCTTGTTCAGCCACTCCACATTGATCCAGGGCAAGTTATCCACTGCCTGAATTCGTTGTTTGCCACTTCCGAGTTCTTCAATCCATGGGAATGAATAGATATGTCCGTCTGGAGCCGTGATCATGCTCTTGTATTCGGGGGCTTCCTCCAGCACCTTTTGCAGATTGGGCATATATTGTTCAATCATGTCCTCAAGTGGAATGATCGCCCCGTCCTTCGCCAGTTTCAGGAGATCATAATCCCCATAACCTGCATCAAAAATAGCATCCGGCAAATCACCGCTGGCCACCGCCAGATTTCTTTTCTCCGCAAACACATCACTCGTATAGTTCTTCCAGTTGATATGCACATTGGTTTTCTCTTCGAGTCGCTTGTTAATCAGCTTGTCGTTCGGATCAGCGGGAGCCAGTGGAGAACTCTGCGTGATAAAATTCAATGTCACCTTGCCATCAGGTGATTGCGCCTCACTTGCTGCGCCGCCTCCACCCCCGCCACAGGCGGTTAGAAAGAGCATCGCAGATAACATGGAAATGGATGCCGTTGTAACGGCTTTTCTGGACTTGTTCACTTTTTTCATAATAATGACCTCCATGAGTTGGATTGGATCAACTTACAGTATCGCAGGCTGTTCACTATTTAAGGGAACCAACCATGACACCTTTTTCGAAATACTTCTGAAAGAACGGATACATGATGATCAGTGGCAGACTCGAAATGACAATGGCTGAATATTTAATCATCTCGGAGAGCCTTTTCAGTTCCGCCATCGCGAGTTGGTCACTGATCATACCTGGTGCAGCCTGATTCTGAATCAGAATGGAGCGCAGGACGAGCTGTAACGGATGGAGATTCGGATTGTCCAGATAGATCATCGCATCAAAATAGGAATTCCATTGCCCAACGAAAGCATAAAGGGCGAGTACAAATATGATGGGCTTTGACAACGGAATGACGATCTGGAAGAAAATCTTCATCTCAGAAGCGCCATCCACGTTTGCGGCTTCTTTCAGTTCTCGAGGGACTCCTTTGAAGAAGGTTCTGGAGAGAATGATGTTCCAGACGTTAACGGCTCCAGGAATGATGATTGCCCACACCGTATCCAGCATGCCGAGATTACGAATAAGTAGATAGGTCGGGATTAATCCCCCGCCGAAGAACATCGTGATGATAAAGATAATCATGAAAAATCCACGTCCCGCGAGCCTTTCATCCGACAATGCATACCCTGCAAATATGGATACGGTCACGGTGATCAGTGCAAAGGAGACCGAGTACAGTACCGCATTTGCAAAACCTCGGATCATGGCTGGATTGGACAGAATCATCTGATAACCGTCCAGACTCCAGTCTGATACATTGAAGGACAGTCCACGATTCAGTAGCACAGTGGGGTCCATAAATGAGGCGATAACAATATAAATCAGGGGAACGACCACAACCAGTACAGCACAGGTGAGAAAGATGGCATTGAGTGTGAGGATCAATCGATCCATTCCCGTGTGTTTAACAACCATGGAACATACTCCTTTCCTAATAGAGGCCTTCGCCTTCGTTCAATTTCTTCACAATCAGATTCACTGTCACCAGCAAAATCACATTGATAACCGAGTTAAACAATCCCACTGCCGCAGAATAAGCGTAATCTCCAGACTGTAACCCCACCTTGTAGACATATGTGGCAATAATCTCAGAGGAAGGCAGGTTCATGGACGTCTGCATCAGATAGGCCTTCTCAAATCCAATGGACATAATGCCACCAGCTGCAAGAATAAAGACGATGGCCATAATCGGACGAATCGTTGGAAGATCAATGTGGCGAATACGCTGAAGGAGATTGGCTCCATCCAGATTAGCCGCATTGTGAAGCTCCGGATCAACATTGGCCAAAGCCGCAACGTATATGATGGAAGCCCACCCCGCTCCGGTCCAGATATCGGACAAAATGTAGATCCATCGGAAATATTCCGGTTCAGACATGAACATAATTGGCTGACCTGTAATCCAGGTTGCTAATTGATTAATTGGCCCTGTCGGTGAGAGGAAGATGAACAGCATACCCACCACCACAACAACCGAGATAAAATTGGGTGCATACAGAAACAGTTGGATATTTTTCTTCACGCCAGCTTTACGTACCTGATTCAGCATAAGTGCAAGTAAAATAGGCACCGGGAAACTGAATATCAATCCCAAAAAGCTGAGTTTAAGCGTATTCATTAAAATGATATCGAAATTGGGAGAAGCTATAAATTTCTCAAAATGCTTCAGTCCTACCCAATCACTGCCCATAATGCCTCTGATCGGACTGAAATCCTTAAACGCAATGATGGCTCCGTACATCGGAATGTACTTGAAAATAAGAGTCAAAATTAAGGCTGGTGCGAGCAACATATATAAAAAGTAATTTTTTTTGAGCTGCTGCAACCTCTGACCGCTTGTCGTCCTCACTTTCAGTACCCTTCCTTCGCCCTTTTTGCTGTCGGCTATGTTATCCAACACGATACCCCCGTTCCATTCTTGAAGTTGACAATTGTTTTCGGTAAGGGCTTTCAATATTTACAATTGCCTATTTAATAATTTACAATTTATCAGGTTTCAATGAATTTAGTCAATACATTTTGTAAAAAATATTTGTGCATTTGATTATTTCTTCTTTGCCCAAATGTAAATAAAACGCACTGAAATTGCAGATAATTAGCACCAATCCGGTGATATCAACATAGATATTTCTTTGTCACCGCTGATATTCCTCCAATCACATTACACTTGTAACCAAAATTTTGGAACAATTATGAAAATTAAATTTGTGTTCCGAATTGTAAACATAATTGTGCATTTGTAAAGTAAAGATTGCTATTTGTGCCGTTCTATTATACATTTGACTTAGAGAAGAATATGGATGACTATTGATGAGTAGAGGTGAAGCATTAGATGGCAAAGGAAAAAGTCACGATACAAGACATCGCTGATGCTTTGGGGATCTCCAGGAATACGGCTTCCAAAGCATTGAATGATAGCGGAAACATCCCGGATGAGACTAGAAACCGTGTAATTAAAAAAGCAATTGAACTTAAATATAAACAGTTTGCCTATATGGAAAATGAACATGTTTTAACCAAGGCCCCGGGCAATATCGCCTTGTTAACTGAAAACCTGCCTAATACATCTCACTTTGGTTCGTTGTTAATCAGCGGTTTGGAGAAAAGAATCAGTGCGGAGGGATACAATCTCTCGATTCATATCGTGCGTGAAGAAGATCAAGACGCGCTTACACTTCCCAACAATTTTGATATCGCCAAAGTAGACGGCATCATTTGCATTGAATTATTTGATCTGGAATACACTCAACTGATTACCGATCTGGGCATCCCCACGATCTTTATCGATTGCGCTTCCAACATATGTTATCCCGAATTCCATGCAGATTTGCTCCTTATGGAGAATGAACACAGCATCTATCAGATCACCACCAAATTAATTGAGAGCGGCTACACAAGTATCGGATTTGTTGGAGACTACAATCACTGTAAGAGCTTTAATGAACGATGGGTTGGATATCACCGGGCTATGCTTGAATCAGGGTTGCAGGTAGACCTATCTCATTGCATTCTAGATAATGATCGCCTATGCTTCTCCAAGCCAGGATGGTTGAACCAGCGGGTGGCAGAGCTGACTTCCTTACCTTCCGCTTACGTATGCGCTAATGATTTTCTTGCCGTCGATCTGATCCGTGCTTTGAAAGCCAGAGGTGTTTCCGTTCCGCAGGATGTTGTGATATGCGGATTCGATAATGCACCCCAATCCCGAATTATTGAGCCAGCATTAACGACAGTTCATATTTACAGCAATGAGATGGGGATTAAGGCTGCGGAGATGCTGTTATCCCGGATTAATAGCCCGACACAGCCGTATCAAGTCTCACATATTGTGACCAAACCCATCATCAGGGAGTCTACGCCAGCAATCATGGCCGATCATTCTCAGATGGTTCATGGTTCGGCAAAATAAAAAAACGTATGTCTCACGAGTAACAACTCGTGAAGCATACGTTTTTTGTGTTTTCGACTTGGCTGGCTGTATGGGAACTTTATCCTATCCAGCGCTGCCTAGAATAGAAATCATCTGGCGATTAGATTTCTTTCAAGATGCCTTTTACCAAACCAATAAAGGTTGTTTTCACTTGGGCAGCCACTTCAATCACTTCGTCATGACTTAACGGCTGATCCAAAATGCCACAGGCCATATTGGTCAGACAGGAAATGCCCAGTACCTTCATACCGCCATGGATGGCAACAATAGCTTCAGGTACCGTAGACATACCCACCGCATCCGCACCCATCGTACGAATCATGCGAATCTCTGCTGGTGTCTCATATGCCGGACCACTCCACCATGCATAGACACCTTGCTGCAGGCCAACGTTTTGCTCTTCTGCAACCTTAAGCGCAATGCTGCGCAGTTCGCGATTATATACCTGTGATACGTCCGGGAAGCGCACACCCAGTTCAGCATTATTCGGTCCCATCAACGGGTTGTTGCCCACCAGGTTAATATGATCTGTAATCAGCATCAGTTGTCCCGGCTCAAAGCTTGTGTTGATGGCTCCGCAGGCATTGGTGATAAGCAACTGCTCGACACCCAGCGCTTTCATAATGCGAACAGGGAATGTCACTTCGTCCAATGTAAACCCTTCATAGTAATGAAGGCGGCCTTTCATCGCTACAACCGTTTTGCCCATCAGCTCCCCAATAACCAATTCATTGGCATGACCGATTGCCTCTGATTGCGCAAAGTAAGGAATTTCTGTGTAGGGAATAACCTTCGCATTTTCAATCTCGTCGGCGAGCGCTCCCAGCCCCGAACCCAGAATCATGCCTATGGCAGGTTTGGAATGGATTCGGTTTAATATGTAATCTCTTGCTTCCTGAATATGTGCGGATTGATGCATAATGGTATCCTCCTGATGATCTTAATTGAGTTAATGAGGTCTTACTCATCAAGTGTAATGAACAATGGTCCTGATGTAAATGGAAGCTGTTGTCCGAATCATTGCAGGGAGAACCTAGTCAATCCCGGTCAAGGCTTTTGTCCAGACTGTACCACTTGAAAATAAGTTGTAAGAAGTTCAGCAAAATCAGGTTCTTTCTCATCGATCCGTTCAATGTACTTCCACAATATCAGCATTTCCGTCTCAATGTGAATGACCTCATATTCCATTTGTCCGGACTCCCAAACCGTTACCTGACCGATGGCACACCCCGATTCATGTACGAATCCGGTAGAAGGATCGGGAATGATGTGGTCATCATGAACGGAATGCTCTCTCTGTTCCGTGGATATGTGAAGAGACTTCAGGCCATCTGCCTGTTGTTCAACCCATTGTTTGAATTGTTTCCGTAACAAATCACGGCCTCCCTGTTATCAGCCTAACATTCATTTTTCTTTTCATAAAAAAAAACGACCCTGTGTCACAGGATCGCTTAAGCTCATCGAATATGCTACTCCAGTGAATATGTGTTCCTGCTTTTCACGTAATCGATCAACATGATCAGTAACATCATGAGTGTGGCAAACATCATCGGCTTGGCCAGTGTGCCCTCCTCAAAAATATAATAGGCTACCACCAAGTTCCCTGCAAATGTCATCAGGTAGTTACGGATGGAATCCATACACTCATCTCATTTCGATCAGAAATTTGAATCATACTCTGATTTTTTTAACTCTCGTTATCTTTAATTATACGCCAAAATGATTCCTTTGGCTGCAACTGTTGATCAAATACAAAAGGCCAATTCTTACGTCCACGTACCGGGAAATGATCCAACCAGGTGTAATTGTCCGCTACCCCCCAGAAAGTCACTGAGGTAATGGATGTTTTATATTCTCGGAACAGATCGAAGATTTCTTCATATCGACGCTCCTGCAACTCGGCCATTTCCGGAGTGGGCGCAGTAAGATCGGTTCGACGATCCTCATGACGAAACACCGACATATCCAGCTCCGTAACATGCAACTGTACATCCAGTGAAGCATAACGCTCAATCGCCATTCGGATCTCCTCAATTGAAGGACCATGAATATTCCAGTGCCCCTGCATACCGATTCCATGTACAGGCGCTCCCTTATCCAGCAAAGACCGAACCAAATTGTATATTTTCTCCCGTTTGACCGGATCGGTCTCATTGTAGTCATTATAGAAAAGAAGGGCATTGGGATCTGCTTCATGAGCCATGCTGAATGCTTGCTGCAGATAGTCTTCTCCCACGAGTTGCAGCCACTTTGTGTCCCGCATGAAGAGATCGGTCTTATCTTCAATCGCTTCATTGACGACATCCCATGCATATATTTGCCCCTTATACCGTCCTACCACTGTATCAATATGTTGCTTCAAGCGAGATAATAATAGTTCTCTGGACACGGGAGCACCTGAGCTATCCTCGAAAACCCATTTCGATGTCTGATTGTGCCAGACAAGGGTATGTCCGCGAACCCCCATTCCTTGAGCAACAGCAAAATCAACAATTGCATCTGCCGCATCGAACACATAACGATTTTCTTCCGGGTGAATTTCTCCGAATTTCATCTGATTCTCTGCCGTGATGCTATTGAAGTGTTTCGCGATAAATTCCCCTTCGGACTGCAACATGCCTGTATGTACAGCAGCACCTATTTTGAACTTGTTGGCATAAGCAGCATGTAATGATGGAATTTCCGTCGACATTTACAATTCCCCCTACCCATTTTTATCCATCATATCTTTTGTTGAATGCGCTTACAATGAACAAATTATACTTCTTCCCCCTCATATTTAACTATTTATGAATCTTACGCCCTGTTCGGAAAACAAAAACACCTCCACATTCGTTCCGCTGCTCATTGCAACAACAAAACTATTTCGTGGAAGGTGCCATGTGATTGTCATGTTCGGTTAATTCAACTCATATACGAAGATAGTATGAAGCATTATAGCTTGTCCACCTGTAATAAGGTGACTTGTTTCACTGTGCATGCCGGGTTAATTTGCTCCTCGGACAGAATGTTCAGCTTGATGAGACTTTTCAGCTTATGGCTGTCTACCTTGGACAACAATCGCCAGATGTCAGGGTCCGGAAGAGAAGCATACAGCTTCTGATCATCATATTCTTTGCGGTTCTGAAGCACTGTTTTCACGGTGTAACCACCAACCTGCGTCTCATAGACTCCTTGTTCTGCACAATACGCAACAATCTCGTCTCGTAGCACAGACAACTGTTGCTCAATATCTTTTTGCTGCTGCTTCAATTCAAAATAGGATTGAACTTTCTGCTCCATATCGATCACGCTCCTCTATTAACATAGGTATGCGAGGATCGCTAATTTAGGACAGGCTGTTTATTTTATTCACACACATGTGGTCTTACTCTCATTCAATCGTATCCTGTCGTCGTTGATATTCCGTGACTAGGATTACAGCAGGTGTTCATTCAAATATGGATTATGTACAGCTATGCTGTGAACCCTTTGCATGACATCCGGCCCCATGGGTACATCCCCAACACGTTTTAACAGAATCCAGCGCAGGCATGCCATGGCTTCAAAGACCTGCCCCTCTTCCTGCGTATACGTGTTGTAGCTTGCAGAACATGCAAATGCAGCCCGATACATCTCGCCGTAACTTCCCCCATTATAGATGGTGATGAGAAAAACAGACCATGCCATATCGTACCTTGGATCACCATACTGCCCATTGGTCCAATCGATGATGGTGTAATGACCGTCCATTTCAAGAATGTTTCCCAGATTATAATCACCATGAATCAGACATTCCTGTCTGATCTGGCCATGCTGTGTCAGGTTTGCTAGAAGATTTTGTATATCTCCATGCGACTCAATCTGAGGAAAAAAGTATTCAACAAAATCATACTTGGATATGTATTCTTCATCTTCTCCAGCACCCACTCTATTCACCGGATAACGATGAACCTCCATTAATCGCTCAGCCAACCGTGTCAGTTTGGTTTGGGTTAATTGGGTAATAGGCTCTCCATCATAGCTTGTTAACAGCACCTGATTCTGTTGGTCGTCTACACCCCAACCGCAGGGTTTGGAAACACCAACTCCACTATGATAAAGCTTGGATAATAATTGATATTGTTTGGCGATATCCGGCTTGGAATCCTTGTCCCAGACCTTCAATACGTACCGCTGACCACCCATTTCAATTCTCATTACACTCGCTTCCAGTCCAGGTGACAAGGGAATGATCTGAACCTCCTGTTCAATCACCCGCTGGACACGATCATGCAGTTGTATCCAATCTATCTGGCTGAGTCCGGTAATCATTGTTACCCTCCATCCTTCCATGTCCTGCCATGTCCTGCCGATCTCTCATTTAGTCAGGTAGAATAAGTCCTTTGCCAATGACATTGGCGGATACTGGCTGCTTGCCCAATTCTCTGGCCCATACCGATAGCTGTCCCATATGGTGAATCTCATGGGCGATCACATGTCGCATGACTTCTCCCCATGAATCTGTAGCGACATTGCCACCTGAGCGATGATCAATATAAGCTCTTTTTTCCATACTCGGCTCCCATGCTGTAACAAATGCCTCCACATCCGGACGTAATCTGCGATCCAATTGTCTTACCGCCTCAAGGTTCTGGTAATTTGCAAAATTTTCGGCATCATCCGGTTTACCCTGAAGCAACTGAAGCCAGCTCCACTCTACATCAATGATATGAAACAACGTTTGTAATATGTTACCTACTCCGCCCGTACGAGGCCGAAGCAATTCTTCAAGCGGTACATCTTCACACCAGGCATACCATTGCTCACGCACGATCCAGTTGTAACGAAAGAAAGTTTCCATTGGTATATTCCCCTTTATCGGCTATGTTTTCAGAGAGATTTGATCAATTCTGTATTGGCAAAGGTATCATTAGAATGTTCAAAATCTCCATAAATTCCGCTGATCTGATTGAATCCGGATTTGATCCAGAAGCGTAAAGCAGGCCAATTTTTGAGCGCGACGTTAATTCGAATTTCCTTGTAACTTAGCTCGGAACAATGGAAAGTCAGTGCCTGAATTAATTCTTGTCCATATCCCTGCTTCTGGATTTCACTCTGAATATACAGAAACTCAAGATATAGCGAATCGTCAGAAGGATAACCGTGGTACACACTTAACAAACCAATGTTGCGATCATCCTCAGCTGTACGAATGGATTGAATTCGATAGTTCTCCATTCTCCCTTCTGGAGGAAGGTGGCCTTCATGAACACATTTTTTCACATAATCCAGATCATGCTCTCGTCCATCCCATTGATGCATGTATCGACTGGTATCATAAATCGACTGAAGTTCAGGAATATCGGACTCTTTCACATCTGAAATCATGAGCCTGTCTGAGTTCCATTCTACTGGAAGTTGTTTCATCGTCATCACCCCATCTTTACGTTCTAGTTAATCTCTTTTTAATATACAAGATTACATGAATACCTGCATAAATAAACAGGACATTGAACAAATATAGAAGTACATTTAAAGAGATGCCAGATATAAACCAGATTGTTCCGTCCGAGTTAGCATCATGATAATCTGTAAAGAATCGGATCGGAAAACCATACTCCGTTCGGAGCGGTCCATCATCTGTATATAAAGTTCCAGGAATACATATGATGGCTAATACAGCAAGCCAGGCTGATAGATTCATTATTCTTTTGTTAATTGCCAATACCTCTCCTCCTGACGAATCAGTTTAATTCAACTCTTTCTGCTTCGCATCTTTAACCAAACTTCCAATCCCATATCAATCAGTACAAATAAAATAGCAGCAAAAACACCCAATAAGGTCAGAACTAACGTCTCTTTGAAATTCAGTATTTCTTCTCCTGCTCCCATGAGCACATAATAGATATACATCCCTAGAACTCCAGCAAATGCATAACCCAATATCCTCGTACTTAGATACAACATATGATTAACGAATTGTATTCGGCAGAGCAGATCGTCCAGCAATATCGATAAAGGCAGCCCAATCAATACGATCAGTGGAGTTGCGTATACCAGATACATAATCATGTAAAAATCAAAACTGTAGGATTCATTCATTGATATGAGGCTTGCAGCCAAAGTAAAACAAATGATGGTTAGAACAGTTGTTAACAGCTTTCTTCCCATGTTCATCTCATCACTCCAATAGGGTTATCTCGATTCATTGGATGTGCTCATTGGATATCATTATGCATCAGATTTTGCCGGTTGCCATCCAATTTCTTGAGACCAATTATGCGCTCTCTGTAATATGCTCCACACCGTTGGTGCTTTTCCTTCAACATACTTGGGACGCTGATCTTTATACAATGACATGAGTCTGTGCTTTTCTTCCGCATATTCCAGACAATCTTCTGGATGCTCCCTTAAATAGTCTCTGAACAGCAAGGTCATCTGCTCGGAGAAACTGCCTGCATGTCTAACGTGTATATGTATCCTTCTGCTTCCAGGTTCTTCACGAAAGTAACGTTTAGTCTGATCCGGATTTTCTGCTCTGAATACAAATCCGACGGTTTCGATCTCACGCTTGTAGTCCAACAGATTTTCAACATTGGAAACAGATATCTGTATATCGATAATGGGTTTAGCGTCTATCCCGACAATTGAAGTGGACCCTACATGATCAATCCGCACAGCCTTTTCGCCTAACGCTGCTCTTAATATCGAACCCGTTTCCAGAAACAAATCACGCCATGCCGGATCATACTTTGCAATTCTCCATTGATCCTCCATACAACGCCTCCTTCGTTATCCAATCAAGCTATATAATTAAATAACACGTTCTTTCAACTTTTTGTTACAGTTAGATTATTTAGTGATGCCATATAGAGATCATGCAAAATCATCATTGTTTATCCCCAGTTCGATTTGTTTCCTGGATTCAATCATGTATTCGTACACATCATCAATTTCTGCTATACCTGTAATATTCTCTTTTAGCAGTTTAATAATTAGATTATTATCACACTCTCTCATCCTTATATCTTTCAAATAGTTATCATTATAGTCGTTTATAAAATCTGATTTATGCTTATAAAATTGAAATCTTTCCAAAATATATATTTCCTTAAGATTAATAAATAATGCTACAAAATCCTTAAAGTTTCTGGCCACTAAAGTTACTTGATTACCAAACGCCGTAGGTTGGATAAAGATAACTGGAGCTTCTTCCAAATCACTAATGGATCTATTAAACGTAAAAAAAGCAAAATGGTCACCATCTGCCCCTGTTCTTCCAAATATGATGGCATCATCTGGCGTACAATAGTATCTATCATCGTCATTGTTAAAACTAATATAAAAACCCATATAATCTTGAAGGGTTCCATCATGTTTTTTACGTAATTCTTTATCTATTCGAACGATGCCTTCTAAGGATTCTGGCATTTTATAATGTACTTCCATGTTTACATACCTCTCTTCTATTGGCATTTATTAATAGATCTATTTCTATATTTTGACACAAATTTAAAAAAAGAGAAGGACCCTAGGGCCCTCCTCTTCACTTCTTAATGGTATTCACACTTGAAATTGGTAAACTCAGCCGAAGCATCTTCACCTGTCGCGTACAATCCAATAAGTACGCCTGTAAAACCTCCAGCCACTTCCGAGGATAGGTATCTCGTCTGTGCCGTGCCTAGCAGAATCTCTTCATCCTCTACTTGAAACAGGAAGCTATATCGGTCATGGCTTGAGCGAATGACCAGCGTTGCATGCTGTTTATTTTCCAGATCCACTTCATGTGCTATCGATTTGATATCCCCGATATTCAGACGCTCGATCACCTTATAGCCGTCCTGCTCATCACGAATTGCTACTTCATAATGATGATTCTCATCCATATAAATGGTGATACCTGCTTCTCCACTGGTTAGACTAACATCGACTGAAATCGTGGCATTAAAGTCTTTCTGGCGTAACCCGATGAACGTCGGAGATGCCGGAATGTCCAGCGTTACATCGGTTCCTGTTAGCGTAAGCTTGTCACATTCAAGCTGATAATGCTCTGTATTCGGATGACGAAGGTAACACCAATCGAGATTCCAGTCGGTATTTTCAAACGTATAATGCTTCTTATCCTGCTGGATCACTGTGTCCGGGATACGTTTAGTCTCAAAACTCGTCAGTGTTGTACCTTCATTCCCGGCTGTAAACCATCCGTCTTCACCAAACGTAATTGGAGTCAGAAATACTTCTCGGCCCAGATGATGGTACGTAGCCCATCTGCCAATCTGTCGGAATCCCAGGTGAAAGAGCCACCAGTTCCCCCGATCATCCTGAACCAGATCACCATGCCCCACACCCTGGAGCTCATAACCGCCCAGATTGCGATTGGTTAGAACCGGATTGTGCTCATAAGCCTCGAATGGACCTGAAGAAGAAATGCCCCGAGCGTAAGTAACCATATGCCCATATTCGGTGCCACCTTCGGCTGCAAGCAGATAATAGTAGCCGTTCATTTTATACAGATGCGGACTTTCCAGATATCGTCCACCTGTTCCGTTCCAGATGGTCCGACCTGGCGTCAATTGCCGGCCAGTTTCAATTTCAATCTCACACTGGACAATTCCTCCAACGCCTTGATCATCAACCCCGTTACTCATAAACAAGGTCTTTTCATCTTCAAAATACAAATCCGGATCAATTCCACCTTGATCCACATAGATAGGTTCAGACCACTCTCCGTAGATATCGTCTGTCCATACATAAAAATTCTGATGCGTCGTATCGTTGGTTGTCACCATATAAAATCGTCCGTTATTGTACCTAATGGTGGGGGCAAATACCCCGCCGGAACTGTTCACGGTGTCCAACTGAATTTGGCTTTTACGAGTGAGGCAATGACCAATCTGCTTCCAATTCAGCAAATCCTTGCTTTCAAAGAGCGGTACGCCCGGAAAGTATTGAAAAGAACTGCACACCATGTAGTACGTGTCGTGCACCTTAATCACACTAGGGTCTGGATAGAAACCTTTTACAACAGGGTTATTGTATCTCATTACTCCACTCCATCTCTTATTTAAAATTCACAAATATAAGAATTCAACTTCGTAGCAACTAAAAAAAATTAAACACTATTGGCGATTAACTTGCAATGAATCTGTATTGCATCTTCGGACTAATTTCATTAAATTAATATATATGTGATTTTAGTAGATTGAGCGTAGGGAGTTGTTGTACAGATGATCAAAGCAAATGGAGAGCCTCGGTTCATTCCTTTATATGAGGCGCTGGCAAGCGAAGTCAGATGGAGAATCATGGATATGATTGCAGATCGTGAAATGAATGTGAAGGATATTGCCGCAGCATTAGAGCTTAGCCCCTCCATTGTCACGATGCACATTCGTAAATTGGAGGATGCGGGGCTCATTGGGAGCAGACGCGTTCGGATCAACGGAGGGACACACAAGTTATGTTACCTCAAGCAAAATCAGATTGAGATCGAGCTGCCATCCGCTAGTCGGACTTCACGAACCAGAGAGCAGACGATATCCGTCGGGCACTATACTGCTTTTGATATCCAGCCTACTTGTGGGCTAGGGACACTTGAGAAAGAGATTGGCGTGTGGGACGATCCCCGCTACTTCCTGGATCCTGAGCGGGTACACGCTGCAATTTTGTGGTTTGGGAAAGGTTATGTTGAATATAAAACATCTAATTTTGTTCTTCCGGACGAGAATACAGATGCGATAGAGATCTCGATGGAACTGGCATCTGAAGCCCCGGGATTACGGGATCATTGGCTGTCAGATATTCAATTCACCTTTAACGGTGTTGCGCTTGGAACGTGGACGAGCCCTGCCGACTTCGGCAGGGCAGCGCGCGGCAAGTATACGCCAGAATGGTGGCATCGCAATGTGAATCAGTATGGATTATTGAAGACCATCCGCATTGATACCTCCGGTACTTACATGGATGGAGAGCGGATGTCTGACATTACACTTGCAGATATTAAGCTGGACGAGCCGTTCTGGACGCTTCGATTTACAGTTGACGAGAAGAGCCCCAACGTTGGGGGATTAACGATCTATGGTGCCGGTTTTGGTAATCACGATCAAGATATTGTTATTCGTGTATTGGGTTGATTTTTTTCACCTAATCGATTAACTTGATTTTCTCAAAAACATTATATTTCTCCAGATCTGAAGTAATTGCATAAGGCAGGTAATGATATAATTCAGATCTGGTTGCCCACTTGTATTCACTATGTTCTTCTGAAAGATTCACTTGATGATCTTTGGTTCTGCACAAATACATTAGAAGAATGACCTGTCGATGAGGATGGGTAAAGAACGTACTAGTATCAGTTTATGTTTGGAACCACCTTCTCAATTGATTAATATGAGCTTGATGATAACGGTTATGGTCAGCCATGTGCCATAATCCCCAACGGATCGTAGCTTGCTTTTCGTTCTGATGTCCAAAAGTAACGACTCGGTCTAGATCAGCATCCGCTAAATGTGCGCATGTCTCTTTTAGAAGGGTTAGTACACTCTCATGTTGAGAGATAAGTGTGTCACGTGCCACACCTTGAACCAGCGGGAGTCTATTATTCGCATCGATCATAGGGCCATATTGCTCTATTAAACGCTGAGGAAGGACTGCTCCCTTTATTCTATAAACCCAATTTATATCAACGAACGTAATATGTCGGATCAATTGAGCTGTACTATTAAACTGGTTGTGTTCCCCTCTGTAATCTACCTCTTCTTGCGACATACCTTCTGTAATTGATTTAAGGCGTTGGCTATTTTCTGTTACAGCGGATAATAACATCCCCACAACAGGTGCCATATTGGCTTCCCCTTGTAAATCATAAATCATACACATCCCCCTCCTTTACCTTCGCTCTTTCAATAAGTCCTTTATTTCTCTTAACTCTGATAATATTTCTTTTGTGTGCTGACTATTTTTTGAATTATCCATTCCAACTTTCACAACATAAATACCGAGGAACAGATAAACTACCAACATAATGATCATTCCCATGTGCATTTCTCCTTCCCAAAGTAGCAGCACATTGCTATGAACGATGACTACCTTCTATATTTTCTCTTTCCAACTGATTCCCGTGAAATGCCTTCAATATAAAAGCTCGATCCGGAACGTTCAACCGTTCATACGACTGCAGATACTCTCTGTTGTCATATGGAACGCCAATGAATTTCACATCAATCTTCCCCTCTTGGAGATCCACGACTCCGTATCTGGCAATGGCAAGATCATTACAGCCTAAAGCTCCCGGGTTCATATAGATTCGTTGATCTGTCTTGTAATAATGAAGAATGTGATGATGACCAAAACAAACCAAATCATGGGCCGTCCCCTGATACTTCGCGTCCAATTTGGTTCCAGATGATTCTTTATCGATGGCATCCAGCTTGTCATTGCTCATATGATAGTGAGTCAAAAGGAACTGACGTCCTTCGACCTCTTTTTTAACAAATTTTGGTAGAGCCTGAATTCTCTTGATCGACTCTGCATTTAGATGTTGACCTATCCATTCATGGTGTTCAGCCATGCCTTTGTGCCCTTCTAATGGTCCCTTATTTTGGAGCAAACTCAATACGGCCTCTTCGTGATTCCCTGAAATCGCTATCATATTTTTGCGGCTGTACAACATCTCAATCACTTCATTAGAGTAAGGGCCAATGCCGATCATATCTCCCAAACAAAATGTATGCTCTATGTCTCCTCTGGAATCCATATCAGCCAATACCGCTTGAAGCGCAGGAACATTGCCATGAATATCGGTTAAGATGGCCACCTTCATTGAGACTCCTCCTCTGGAATGTACATCGTCTGAATCTCCTGTACTCCCGGAATAAAGCCCAGATTCAGATACACGGACTCCGCATCATTTCCTTGCATCACATACAATCGCAGAACAGGATATTTACCCTTAAGCTCATTCAAAGCTCTTTGTAACATCAGTGTAGCAAGCCCTCTGCCTCTATACGTCGGTCGAACCCCTATACTATATACGGCAGCCTGATTATCCTGCAGACAAAGACGACAGTTGGCAATAAGCTGCCCCGTCTCCTTATCGTATACAAGTGTAGAGGCCTGAGTTAGGATCTCATTCGTATAATTAGGGTCATCACTAGGGATAAAATCTGCAAGAGTGGTATGTTTTCTTCGTGTAGCTTCAAGACTTCCTGCAAAACTCTCCAGGTCACATTGGGCAATTTCATCTTCATTTACATATGTTCTGGTGCCGATTTCACTTACAATAATCTCTGGACTCTTCACGGTTACCCGGCTGTCCCATTCGATGTCAAAATGATCTGTAGGCCGCTGCATCCAGCGACATCTGAACTCCACTGGCCAGAATCCGGCTCTTGCGTATAGATCGACTTGGTCTGGAAGAATCTCAAAGGTCAGAATTCGTTTCGTGCGATCCGACCACTGTACTAATGTATGCTTCAGCAGTTTCAATACCTCAAAGCACTGCTGGAATGGCGGGATAAAAAACAAATGATACATCCGGTTAGGCTCCATTCTCACGCCACCTATTTTGCTTTCCCCCTTGTAAATCCAGTACGCACTGATCTTGGAAGAACTAAACTCCTCTTCTCTGAAAAATCCGACATACCGCATATCATAATAAACCGTGCAAAATAATCCCCATTCGGCAAAATCAGCTCTGCGAATCGAATATTCATCCGACAGATCATATTGAAGTATATCTATGGACCATTCCGTTAAACTCATATGTCATCCCTCCTCAATTCTAATTACATGTACAGCAATTAAAGAACCTTTCTATATGCCACCCCGTGAACATGAATTAACAAATGCTCCGCTTCCAAACGTTCAAAGAAATCCAACATGTCCTTAAACGCATTCTCGAAATACGAAGTCAGGTGGGCAAGCTCTGGCGTTGTTTTGATAAAATTGTAAAAGAAGTAGGGGTCCATGTTACCCACATCCGCTGGACTACCAAGGAAAACCTCCAATGTCTGGCCCGTTTCTGTATTCTTGAACATACAGTGCTCGCCGTGGACATCAAAATACCAATTTCCTGTTAATTTTTCTTCACCATGGATTACATCCGCATTGGACAGCAGATGATACGCCCCTGCGAGGATTTCCTCGCGATCAGGCTGATCGGTTTCCAATATCAGTTGGTCGATCAATTGCCGCGCAATTCTCTTGTACATATCCATTGCCATTAATAATTCTTCCGTAATTTCCTGTGTTATTGATTTCATCATTTCAGATCCTTTGCCCTTTCCAATGGGAATTAACTGCTCGACCTTGAGGTTAGCAAAGATACGATAACGTATCCAAAAAGTTGAACCGTAAATACAATAGCGACAAATTCAACCATCATGCTGTTCGCTGCATTGAAATCATTCACAAGATCCACAAAGATCTTTCCCGGTCTGGATAATACATCCCATGAATTCCAACGATTAAATCTGCCAATGTAGACCCCTATACTGCTCAATAGCAAAATAACGCCTACAATTATCATGCTAATGTACTTATTTATTAATTTATTTAACATGCCTTGGATTTGAATGATCGAACATGTCGAGAGCAGCAATCCGATGATCGCTACGGCAAACGTCAGGGTGAGTCCATACCAAAAATCAATATTAACCCAAAATCTGACCTCCCCTTGAGCATCAAAATACCGGAATGAGTGCAGGATCTCTGTAAAAAGGTAGGCCGCATTGGGCAGAAAAAAGAGCCAAACTGCACACATCAACCACATACATATAACACTCGTTGTGGTTACTTTCTTATGAAATATGTATCTAATGCAGGATGAGATAATGAATGGCACCCATGCCAGGAGCATATCCCAACTTAAAAAGCGATACATATTCCTATCTGTTTGGGCCCGTAAATACATCACAACACCTAAACAACAACAAGTAGCCACAAGCAAGGTAACGATGAATCGGGGATCTTGCACCGGATGTTTGTTATCTTTCATTTCTTTGCTTCTACGTCCTTTTCCTTGATGATGTTATACGTTATAAATACTTTTTAAATGCCTTGCTGGATTCTCCGTCGTACCCCAATTTCGTATAAAAGTGATGTGCTTCATGTCTGGATGATCCACTGGTAAGAAATACCTTCATACAATTTTTCTGTACACATATGTTTTCCACATATTTCATCAATTCAGATCCATATCCCTTGCTCTGCACATGTTCCCTAATGATAACCCGCTCAACGACGCCGAATGGTCTATTTTCCACCAAAGCATCCAAACAAATATGTAAATGAGCCGTGCCGATCACCTGATTACCCAGTTCATATACGAACAAGAAACTATTCGGGTTATTCCGAACTTCTTCAATCCGTTCTGCCAGTACCTTTGTATTTAAGTTGTTCGGCAATAATTCTTTATACAGTCTCTCGATAACCTCTGCATCCCTAGCTTCTGCCTCTCTTATCATCAAGCTCCCCCTCCCTGTTACCTCACTTGATAACTTAAAATGATATCCCCGTTGTCCTCGAATTCACCCGTGTCCTGAAATCCGCAACGCTTATACAGCGCATTAGCCGCGATGTTATGAGGAACATGGGATACCCTGATTTGCTGGCAATCACTTCTATCTTGCAACATACGAATCACTTCTTGAATAGCAAGTTTACCGTAGCCCTTCCCCTGATACTTCTCATCAATCATGAAGCGCAGAATCCAATAATACCCGTCATTGTAGACCTCATTATCAAATAAAATAAAACCGACCATCTGATCCTCTGCGAAAATGCCATATGGTTTGGACGTAATTTCCTTTGTCGCATGAATCAATGAATCCGCATTGCTAGCTACCAAATCCAGCTGATCTTCCCTTGGTTTAAGGTGCATGCACTCGAGTTCATTATCTTTGGTTATAGGTTGTAACTTCACTTGCTCCATACCTACCATCCTCTCTCCTTGAAGCTTATCACTAGATTTTCTTGATCAATATAATCTCCAAAGGTTGTGTATCCAGCAACAGAGCCCCTGCGTCAACATACCCCAGCTTTCGATAGAAATGTTGGGCATGTTCGTCTGACTGCGTTGAAGTCATTACGGTATCGAAGCCTTGTTGCTTCATTAGATTTTCCCAGTGATGCACCACTTTTTTGCCAATTCCGCCGTTTCGATAGGGCTCATCAATCCAGATCATATTCATAAAGGGAAGGTTGTCCCAAAAGTAACCGTACCTCATCCATCCAATTCTTGATCCCTCGTCCTCGTTCCAGAGGATGAATATTTCTTTTTCATGAATCTTCGTTTTCACAAGTGCCTGATGGATATGCCGATCTCGATCCATGATATAGTCGAAATCAGCTTCCGTTGCATATTCAATCTTCATTCGTTTTGCTCCCTTCATTAACTACGTCCATCATAACCCAAAATGTGGTAGTTGCGAACAGTTCCTTCCTCTTTTTTTCCCATGCCAAAAAACCACGGTTTCCCGTGGTTGCACCCGCTCTATTTTTCTCAATCCGATGTCGATCCGCTCACCAATTGTCCCTTGTACCATACGGCCTGCCGCGCAGATCGCCGCGCAACGGCTTCCGCCGAACAACTTGCATGGACCAATACAAAACTTGCTGTGTCCCCCACCTTCGGCCATACGTATTCCCCTTGTGAATCCAGCGGTGTCACACCGCCTGTTACGAACGCCAAAGATTGAGACAAGGACAATTCATCACTATATCCGTACAGTTCTGCGAAACGTCCCGCTTTCTCAAGCAGATCTCCACTGCCAAAAGGAGACCAATGATCCGTCAGGCTGTCTGTGGCCAGCTTCACGTTCACGCCCATACGATGGAGCATGGGAAGAGGCATCATCGTTCTGCCAATAGGCACCGTGGAAGCAATGCTCATCCCGAGCGAAGCCATTCGCTGCGCCATATCTTCCGCTTCCTGCTGCTCCGCGCGAGCGAACCAGAACGCATGACTTACCGTAACTTTACCCTGAAGCCCTGCTGCTTCGGTCAGACTCGCAAGTTCTAGCAACGTTTGTTTGCCGGCCTGCCCGCCATCATGCAGATGAATATCGATGCCCGCCTGATGCTGAACAGCCAGTTCGACCATGGCATTCAGTGATTTCTCGATGTCTTCGTCCACAGTATGGGGATCGAGTCCACCCACATGCGTTGCACCTTCCTGCATCGCTTGGCCCATAAGCTCCACTGAATGGGAGCGAAGCAGTCCATGCTGCGGGAAAGCTACAATCTCCGAAGAGATTTTGCCCGAAAATGATTCCAGAGCCTGCCGCGTTGCTTCCAGTCTTTTCAATCCACTGACGGGTTCGATATTGCAATGACTACGTACATGGGTGGAGCCGTACCCCTGAATCAAGGTTAGAATACTCTCCGCTTGACGCTTGGCATCTGGTAGCAGCTTGGGCAACAGAACCTTCTCTTCTTCAATACGTTCGAAAATACTGGAGATCCGTTTGACGGCTGTCCATGGTCCATCGTAGTAGGTTTTATCCAGATGAATATGTGCCTCCTCGAACGAAGGCAGCAATAAAAGTCCCTTGCCATCTACTTGTGGCAGATCGTTAGACAGCGGGTTGCTTCCTTCCACAATCGCCGCAATCCGTCCATCTTCAATCCGCAGATGAGCGAGGCTTGTCCGTGTCCCTGTCACCTGTTCCCCTTCCCAAACATAACGCTGTTCCAAAGTCACATTGGTTAACCAATAGGCCTGCTTCATTATGTCATCCCTCTTTTCTTACCCGGCATTACGTCCCCCGGATACCGATTGATCTATGATCTATGATCCATGTTACCATACGGTTTCACAGGGCAAAAATACGTAAAACGTTGGTGTTCCATATGCGGAACGTTTGTATTACTCTACCTTGATTCATGCCAAAAAACAGGCACAATACGTGCCTGTCCTGTCCACTCACCTTATTCTCCTTAATTACGTGAATATATTAAAAATAAAACCGTGCATGCCCTCCATCGGTCACGCCTTCAATCTGTTCGATATCCAGCAGTCTGCGCTTCATCTCCAACCCTCCACGGAACCCGGTCAGCTTGCGATTAGCCCCAATAATACGGTGGCATGGTAACAGAACCGGAATCGGATTGGCTCCATTTGCAGCCCCAACCGCTCGCACAGCCGAAGGTCTTCCAATCGATGCGGCAATGTCACCATAGGTCCGAATTTCACCGTAGGGGACGCGGCCCAGTTCTCTCCATACCTCCTGCTGGAAGTTCGTTCCGATCAAGTCCAGTGGAATTTCATCGGTATAAGCCATCGGTTCCCCTGCAAAATAGGACTGTAACCAATCCATCATGCCTGTTTGTTTCAGCGCATGCTCATTCTCTTCCAATTCCACGCCAGGTGCAACTTTCTGCATCCAGCCGTTCCAGTCCTCCAGTGTTTCGTTGGGCATGACCACTCGGCACAATCCCTGTTCTGTAGCGAGCAACACCCATGGACGACCGTCCAGTTGCATCGTGGTATACATTAACTTTTTTCTCATTCGTTTATCGCCCTCTCCCTGGTGGAATGCTTCATGCTAGGACTATGAGGAAATTCGCTTCTTCACCTTACGTTTCATACTGCGGATCATCTGCTTGCTCTCCGGATCAACGCGATACGATTCCGTGATTTTCTGAAGTGCCTTATTATACGTGAAATCGTCCAGGGTATTATGGTTCAGATAACGCATAGTAACCTCAGGTTGTTTCACATAAGCCATCGAGATGGCCCACGCAACCGCCATTTTCACATAATAAGCTTCGTGCCTGATCCGATCCAATGCGATTAGAACCCGATCAATATATCTCTCATCCAGATAAAAATTCAACAGCATCACCACGCCAAACCGAATCTCATATTCCTGCTCTGATCTCAGATACGGCTGCAAGAATGCCCACACCGGCTCCGAATGCACCTTCGTATATTTTAGTCCCGCACAGAAGCTGTCACATACCGACCAGTTATCGATCTTGGGTACAAATGCTTCAATGACCTTCAGCAGCTCGTCCAGATTAGCCTGGACATGTCCAATGACCATGGCTTGCAGCATCACTTCTTCAAAGTATTCATCGTCTGCCGTCTCCAGATAAGTGCGCCAGTCCCCGGCGGCGATCTGTTTGGCAATCTTTCGTAAGGCTGGCAATCTCACGCCTAACACATTTGTGATGTTGGGAATAAGCGCAGCCGAGAATTTCTGATACTCCGGCTCGGCCAGACTGAGCAATTGTGTTCTAATACTTTCTGCTTCCACCGCACACGTCCTCCTCGTCTGTTGCTGTACAACAAGTATATCCTTGCAACGCCCGTTTGTAAGCCCATATCGAATGTTTGAGCAAGATTACAATATCATTTTGGGTACTCTCTTTTCCTCCATTTGTTTAACTGCCAACCCATTTCGTTTAAAAATATGAAGCTGACCGTTTAGAAAGGAGTGTCGATATGAACGGACCTCATACCAAGAAAGATTTCTCCGTGGAGGAGATCACCGAACAACTCGTGCAACATGTGCAATCCCGGAACCTTCCGGATTTCTATAAATTGGTGAAAGAACTGCATCCCTACGACCTCTCACTCGTATATAAAAAGTTTCCTGAAGAAGAAACCAATCGGTTTCTGCTCCTGTTCAAACCCGATGCTCTGGCGGATCTCGCCGAGACCCTGAAGCTGCACGAACAGATTCAACTGTTTGAACGACTCGGGCCGGAACGAACGCTTGAAGTCATGCAGCAGATGGACAAAAGTGATCTGATCCGGTTCATGCACGATTTGCCTGCCAAACGAAGAGAAGAATTGCTGTCCACCATGAATCTGGACCACTCTGCCATTATCCGGTCCCTGCTTAATTATCCGCCGGAGACGGCTGGACGCATCATGACAGATCGATATCGAACCCTGCTTGCCCATGAGACAGCCAAGGAAGCCTTGCGACAATCGCAAGGCACCATGCATATCTCCGCCTCCAGTTACCTTTATGTGACGGATGATGAAGGTAAACTGGTCGGAGTAGTGAGTTATCGATCCCTTGCCTTGGCTGACGACAAGACCCAGGTTGAAGAACTGATGACCCGACGGGTGATCCACGCAACGGTAGATATGGACCAGGAAGAAGCAGCGCAGCTTCTGCAACGCTATGAGTTTATGGCGCTTCCAGTAGTAGATGAGAATCACAGGTTATGCGGGATTATCCAAATGGATGATGTCATCGATATTATTATGGATGAAGCCAGTGAAGATTTGGCCAAGATGGGTGGGGGCGGCAAGGATATCGACTTTGATACCAAACCACTCGTTGCCGTCAGACGCAGACTCCCTTGGCTCATTCTATTGCTGCTAATTGGCCTGATCTCGGGAAGCATCGTGGATTTTTTCGAGGATACATTGAATCAGGTTGTCGCACTGGCATTCTTTATGCCGATGATCGCGGGTATGACTGGTAACACAGGAACGCAATCTCTGGCTGTCGTGGTACGAGGACTAATCGGACGCAAACTCGACAAATCCACTGTACTCGCACTGATTGGTCGGGAGATCAAAGTGGGCATCATGATTGGATTGGTCTGTGGATTGCTGATCACCGTCATTGCTTATGTCTGGCAAGGGGACTGGCTGCTCGGCGCCATTATCGGGGTTTCTCTATTCTTCACTCTGGTGATCGGTACACTGACCGGCACATGCATTCCGCTTCTGCTTAGTCGTTTCAAGGTTGACCCAGCTGTCGCTTCGGGTCCGTTAATCACCACATTGAATGATATCTTATCCCTGTTTATCTATTTTGGGATCGCCACACGTTTCCTCGATGCATTGATGTAAACAAGTGGTGTATACAGCAAAACAGACCTGATCCTGAGATCAAGGTCTGTTTTGCATTTTATCCAGTTTTACGCCGATCTTTTATTTTTATTATAAATATCAAACGCCACAGCAAGCAGCAGTACCAATCCCTTAATTCCCTGCTGCCAGTCAATACCGAGACCAATCAAGGACATCCCGTTATTCAGCACACCCATAACCAAACCACCAATGATGGCTCCAAATACCGTACCTATGCCCCCTGAAGCAGAAGCACCTCCGATGAAGCAGGCCGCAATGGCATCCAGCTCAAAGTTGGTACCCGCCCTTGGCGTAGCGGCATTCAGACGTGCGGCGAAGATCAACCCGGATACCGCGGCAAGCGTACCCATGTTCACGAAAACCCAGAAAGTTACTTTTTTTGTTTTCACTCCGGACAGTCCCGCGGCCTTCTCATTACCTCCAAGCGCATACACATGCCGGCCCATAACGGTACGGTTCATCACGAAGGAGTATACGATGATCAGGACAAACAACAGAACCAGGATGTTCGGAATCCCCGCGTAACTTGCGAGTACAAATGTAAACAGATTTGTCACGGCAGCCACCACAATCAGCTTGAGCAGAAATAACCCCTGTGACACCACCTCGAAGCCATATTTTCGCTGGGAACGACGTTCCCGCAGTTCATTAACAATGTACCAGACGGTGAGTACAAGTCCCACAATAATGGATACCAGACCGAAGCCTGAGAAGTGAATGTCCGGCAGGAAACCCGAGCTTATTTTCTGGAACCCACCCGGAAAAGGAGAGATCGACTGTCCCTCCAGCACAATCATCGTCAAACCGCGGAACAGAAGCATCCCTGCCAGCGTCACGATAAATGCCGGAATACGCACATATGCGATCCAGAAGCCTTGCCATGCCCCGATCAAAGCGCCTACCAGCAAGGATGCGATAACCGCAAGCCAGGCCGGAAGCTGCCAATCTACCATCATAATTGCGGCAACAGCACCAACAAAGGCTGCAATGGAACCAACAGACAAGTCAATATGTCCGGTAATGATGACCAGCACCATCCCGATCGCCAGCACCAAAATGTAGCTGTTCTGCAAGATCAGATTCGTTATATTAATCGGCTTGAGTAATAGTCCACCTGTCAGTACCTCGAACAAAAGCATAATTACAACCAGGGCAATAATCATGCCGTATTGACGAATATTATTTTTAAACAGTTTTGTTATCATTTCCATGCTTGCCGCCTCCAGACTTGGTCATATATCTCATCAACGTTTCCTGCGATGCTTGCTCCCGGCTGACTTCGCCGGTGATTCGCCCGGCATTCATCACATAGATCCGGTCACACAGGCCAAGAACCTCCGGCAACTCGGATGAGATTACCAGTACACCCTTGCCCTCAGCGGCAAGCCGATGAATGATGGTATAGATTTCGAATTTCGCTCCCACATCAATCCCGCGTGTAGGTTCATCCAGGATAAGAATATCCGGTCCGGCAAAAATCCATTTACTCAGCACCACTTTTTGTTGGTTGCCCCCGCTCAGATTACCGGTCTTCTGTAAAATACTTGGGGCTTTGATGTTCATGCTTTTCTTCATCTCTTCCGCTACCAGCACTTCTTCGCGCTCGTTCACTACTGCGTTTCGCGTCAGCTTGCTGAGACCCGTCAGCGAAATATTGCGCTTGATGTCATCCATTAGAATAAGTCCGTATTCCTTACGGTCCTCTGTCACATAGGCGAATCCATTCTGGATGGCCTCTGTGACGGTATTGTTCTGGATCGGCTTACCATTCTTGATGAGCTGTCCCGAAATATTTCGGCCATAGGATTTGCCAAAGATACTCATGGCCAGCTCCGTACGCCCTGCGCCCATCAGCCCGGCAATACCCACAATCTCACCACGTCGGATATTCATATGGATCTGATCCAGTACTTTCCGCTCGGCATGATGTTCGTGATATACCGTCCAGTCCTTCACCTCAAGGATAATTTCACCTATGGTGGCATGACGCTCCGGGTAACGACTGGTGAGATCACGTCCTACCATCCCGCTGATAATCCGGTCCTCCGTCACTTTCTCCTTCTTCATATCCAACGTCTCAATTGTCTTGCCGTCCCGTAAAATGGTCACGGAATCAGACACCTTGGACACCTCATTCAGCTTGTGCGAGATCAGAATACAGGCGATGCCCTGCTTCTTGAATTCCAGCATCAATTGCAGCAGATTTTCACTATCATCCTCATTCAGCGCAGCGGTTGGCTCATCCAGGATGAGGAGCCGTACCTTTTTGGAGAGCGCTTTCGCAATTTCGACCAGTTGCTGTTTGCCTACCCCGATACTGGATACGAGTGTATTCGGATTTTCGCTCAGCCCCACCTTCGAGAGCAGCTCCCGTGTACCCACAAATGTTTCTTTCCAGTCCACAATGCCTCTGTTGGCACGTTCATTGCCCAGATATATATTTTCCGCGATTGAAAGGTAGGGAATCAGGGCCAACTCCTGATGGATAATGACAATTCCCAGATCCTCGCTCTGCTTGATATCCTTGAACTCACATTTTTTGCCCTGAAATAAAATGTCGCCTTCATACGTGCCATGTGGATATACTCCGCTTAACACTTTCATCAACGTAGATTTACCTGCACCATTTTCACCACATATGGAATGAATTTCGCCTTCACGGACTTTCAGGTTGACATTTTCCAGTGCTTTAACGCCAGGAAAGGTCTTGGTGATGTTCTTCATTTCCAGAATGATTCCGGCCATGGGATGTGCTCCTTTCATTTATTATTTCAGTCCGATTTCTTCCTTCGTGTAATACTGGGTACCCACGATATCCTGTTCCACATTGGTACGATCCACGGAGACAGGATCCAGGAGATATGCAGGAATAACCTTAATTCCGTTGTTATATGATGTTTCATCATTAACTTCCGCCTGTTTCCCTTGCAAGATACTATTGGCCATCTCTACCGTCTTCTCGGCTAGCTTGCGCGTATCCTTGAACACGGTCTGCGTCTGTTCCCCGACCACAATCGACTTGATTGAGGCAAGTTCGGCATCCTGTCCTGTAATAACGGGCAGCGGCTTGTTCGAAGTACCGTAACCGATCCCTTTCAAAGATGAGATGATACCAATACTGATTCCATCATAAGGAGATAACACGGCATCCAGATGATCACCTGAGTAATAAGCACTCAGCAAGTTATCCATCCGAGACTGGGCCAGTGCACCATCCCAGCGCAAGGTCGCAATCTGAGACATCGTCATCTGCTTACTGCGTACGACCAGTTTGCCGGAATCAATGTACGGCTTAAGCACAGACATCGCACCGTCGAAGAAGAAATAGGCATTATTGTCATCTGGAGAGCCGCCAAACAATTCAATGTTATACGGTCCTTTTCCATCCTTGAGTCCAAGCTTTTGTTCGATGTAGGAGGCCTGAAGCACACCCACCTTAAAATTGTCGAACGTGGCATAATAGGTCAAATAAGGCGTATTGCGAATGAGCCGATCATACGAGATCACTTGGATTCCTTCGTCATGGGCCTTCTTGATGACATCCGTTAGTGTGTTGCCATCCACAGATGCGATGACCATCACATCCACACCTTTGGTGATCATGTTCTCAATCTGTGAAATCTGATTCTCGACCACATCCTCAGCATACTGGAGATCGGTTTTGTACCCCTGCTCCTGGAAGAGACGGACCATATTCTCCCCATCTCCCACCCATCGCTCTGATGATTTGGTTGGCATCGAAATACCGACATATCCCTTTTCCTTGCTGCCTGCACCACTCTCTGCCAGATTGCAGGCCGAGAGCATCAGAGTCATCACCAGAAGCCAGATGAGCACTGCTCCTTTTTTCATATGAAATTCCCCTTTCCTCACGTCATACGGTTCTAAATGAGTTATAAGATAACGCTTACAATACATGTAGTGCATCCTGTTCCTTGCTGTCCCTGTCTGAGATCAATGGTAGCATTGCACGAGCCTCAAGGTCTTTGCACGTTTTGAACCTTTTTTATAAAAATTTAACTTTTGATGGAAACTCCCGTTGTGAGCCTGGTCCATCAAAAATCAGATTAAGATCAAAAAAAAAGGACATGCTCCGCTTCGCTTCACACGAAGTAGAACACATCCATCTCATGTACCACATGGCTGAATGAACAACTGTACAACCATAATCAATTCGCCGAAGGACGATAAGCCGTTCCTCCGTTCTTTCGATACTGTACTGGCGAAATGCCCATTGTTTTTTTGAACGCGGTGCTGAAATAATGCTGGGTGTCGTAACCTACACGTTCGGCTATGGTGTGCATCGGCAATGTTGTGGAGTCCAACAACTGTATGGCCTTGCGAATGCGAGCGTGCGTGACAAGCGTCACGAAAGAATCATTCAGCTCTTTCTTCAGCACACGGCTAAGATATACGGCAGATACTTGCAGGCGGGAAGCAAGCGATTCCAACGTTAGTTCCCGCTCGGCATACTCTTCTTGAATAAGTTGTTTTGCCCGGCGAACCAGAGGGGACAACTGCACTTCTTCGTATACCTGTTCACGGCAATGACGGTACGTATCCGGCGTTTGTTCCAGTGTCCCTGCATGTATCTCCAGATGAGCATGAATGGCAATATTCAGGCATGAACTGATCTGCTGTTCCAGAAGGGACTCTATTTCTTCGGGAGCTTCTTGCCACAGACATATGCCAATCAATCCGCTTACGTCCCGAAACAGAACATGTGGCAGATCTGCCAACAGTTCACTGATTATATTTTCCACTGCAAACAGAAACAACTGACGATCATTCTCTCTCAGTATCGTCTGACGAGCTTCGGCGGCAGGCCATCGCACAATCCCGATCTGCACAGGTGGAACCGCGGGTAGACGCAAAAACTCAAGCTGTTCCATCAGATCTTTCCCTGCAGCCTGCCCTTCCAGCCACTCCAGCATAAATCGCTGGCGAAGCAGAGGGATATTGCGTTCAATCTGATGGGCTGCCTGTTGTACATAAGCCGTCCTCTGGTGCTCTTCCGTAAGTCGCTGATGTATTCGCTCAAGCGCAGCATGTAATTGTTCTGATTGTACAGGTTTTAAGATGTAATCCTCTACGCCAAGCCGAACCGCCTCCTGCGCATATGCAAATTCATCATGCCCCGAAATGATTAGGTAACGACAGTCCGGGCACTTCTGCTGTAGAGCACGTATGAGTTCGATTCCGTTCAGGAATGGCATATTCATATCGACCAGAACAATATCCACGCCCAAGTCAGCAGCCCGTTCCAGTGCTTCCTCACCGTCTTCCGCTTCACCCACAACCTCCATCCCGAGTATCTCCCAGTCAATTGCATCCCGGATTCCCTCACGAATGATTGGCTCATCATCAGCGATGAGCACGCGATACTTCTTCGTGACGTGGCTATCCGGTGTAAGCTCCATTACCGTGTTTGATGCGGTTGTCCCATCTACCCCAGTGGAAGTTGTCGCGTTCGATTTTATGAATTTTCCCATTCACTCTCCTGCCTCTCTTTGTTATTGATTTGCTGGATGGGTGGCAGCTCTCGCATCAACGGATGAATGATGGTCACGCGAGTTCCTTGACCCTCCTCGCTCTCCAGCAGAATACCGTAATCATCGCCAAAGGACAGACGGAGACGGGCTTGCACGTTCAACATCCCATAACTTTTGCCTGTGATCCCAGGCGAAGACGCTTCCAGACTTGCCAAAGGAGCTTCGAGCAGATGCAGCATTTCGGCAAGCCGTTCGTTGGACATCCCTGCTCCATCATCCTGAACGGTCAGCAGCAGTCTGCCATGTTCCAATCTGGCCTCCACCCGAATGTGTCCGGGCCCACGCCTGCCCTTGATTCCATGATAGATTGCATTTTCTATCAAGGGTTGAAGCAGCAGCTTTAACACGAAAAGGTCCCGCAATTCCTCTGGAATATTTAATGTATACTGAAGCCGGTCGCGGTATCGTGTCTGCTGAATTTGCAGATAACTGGTCATATGCTCAAGCTCAGAGTGCAGCGGAATGTAATCTTGTCCTTTACTAAGCCCGATCCGAAATAATCGAGATAAAGCGCCAACCATGCCGGATACATCGTCTGCACCCTCTTTGCGTGCCATCCAATGAATTGTATCCAGGGTATTGTACAAAAAGTGAGGTTTGATATGCTCCTGCAAGCTTCGCATTTCAGCATCGCGCTTCTGCCGTTCTCGCAATTCATTCAGCGATATCAGTTCTTGAATCTGTGCCAGCATTCGGTTATAACTGTTGCCAAGCATTCCAATCTCATCCGCCCTATCGCTCCACCGGCCTGGTCTGAGATTACCCGTCTCCGCCCTGCGCATATAGGACATGAGTCGGAAAATCGGTTGGGCAATGGAACGCGAGAACCATAAAGAGGCGCTAAGTCCGAATAAACACACCACAAATACAAAGCTAACCACATAAAACTGGATTTGGCGTACTTCGGATATCGAGTCTCTTGTGGGAAATACCCCTACCGTTCTCCAACCCGTAAAGGTGGACGACTGATACATGAATAATAACGCTCCACCCTTGGTTTCGGCGGTAAACGTGCCACTCTCCCCGGAGGGAAACCACTCTGCGGGGATGTGTTCGATTAACGGATGCTCCGGCTTGTATACACTTTGACCTTCGGCATCCGTCACCATCACATAACCAGATTTACCCAAGGTCACATTGCGGGCAGCCTGAGAGACGGACCTTAGTTTAAGATCAATCATAATAACGCCTCGCACACGCCCTGACGCTTCATCCGTGATGGAACGTGCAACCGATACAATCTCATCATCCTTATACCGTACATGTGTCGTGAGATTACGCTCTTTGGGCTGACCCAACACCATGAATATGCCCGGATTGGCCGCGGCTTCTCGGTACCAATTTTCCTGGATCAAGCTCTGCTCTGCTCGGGGATACATCTCGTTGCTAATATAGTCACCACTTCCATTGACGAGAACAATCCCGGCGATTTCAGGATACAACGTTGTGAACCCCTGCAAGGTTTGCTTGATGCCGTATAACTGATTTTGCTCCGTTTCGGCAATTGCGCCTTTATTCATCCGTTCACCGCTTGCATCATCATTCAACGGCATGTTGTCGTTCATAAACGCATCAATATCCGGGTCAAATGCAATCAGATACGTCATATTTTGCAGATTCTCCATCTTGCTGTTCAGGGCTTCATTCACTTTACCAATCAGTTGCATCGTATGCCCTTCAACCTGTCGCTCAACAACCCGCTCCACTGTCCAATTGACAAGCAGGCCGAGTCCTACAGAGGGCACAATGGCGAATAGCAAAAAAAGCAGCATTAGCTGGTAGCGAAGGGGCATATTACGCAAGCGCAAACGCCGAATCCCGTTCCTGAAAGTTGAGAGAATCGCTCTTCTGCCCCAAAACCTCTCACTCTTCAAATGCTCCTTGTTATTTGGCATAGTAATCATCCACATTTGAACGTGTCACGACAGAGATCCCCGTGTCCACCATCACGGGAAGCGGTGCATTTTCACCGGATGCCGATGGAGCAGGAACCGTCAACTGGTGATGCAGATGGAACAAATATTGGAGTGACCAATACCCCATATTCCAGGTTCCCTGTGCAATTGTAGCCGAGATCGTCCCGTTCTTGATCATATCCAATGTAGCCTTATTCGTATCAAATGAAATAATCTGCATAGGATGTCTGCTGCCCCCGGCAGTTTGAACCGCTTCTCCCGCTCCTGCTCCTCCGGTGGCTTCAGTCACAAAAATACCCGCCAGTTCCGGACGTTCCTTCATCATTCTCAGTGTTTCGTCTCTGGACACCATCGCATCACCGTGCCCATCTGCAACTTCAACGACCTGCATGGAAGGATATCTCTCCTCGATCGTATCGCGGAAGCCTTTCGTTCGTTCTTCATGATTCTGTTGTCCAGGCAAGGTTAATACCGCAACCTTTCCTTCACGCCCCAGCAGTTCAGCCATTTTATCAGCGGCCATTACACCGGACTTGTAGTTATCTGTCCCCAGAAATGAATAGGCCTGGCTATCGGGTGCATCCGCATCAAATAATACAACAGGGATATCTGCATCGACTGCCTTGTTAATCGCTGGAACTAGCGATTGGGGATCGATCGCAGATATGGCAATGCCCGCGGGTTTACGAGCGATGGCCTGCTCGATCACCATCGTCTGCTCCTTCGCATCATACCGGGTAGCTCCGCGATATTCTACGGTCACCCCAAGCGCATCCGCGGCATCCTCGAATCCTTTAAGCGGGCTCTTCCAATACTCCAGCCCGGACTGGAATGTAATCATGATATACGTCTCTCCGATATCACCGCGCAGCCCCCGGTCCTCCCATGAACTGTTAACCTGACTGGTATATTCGAATCTCAACACATACAGCGCAAATGCCGAGATTAGCAAAATATAGACTAGCAGCATTTTCTTCATTACGTTCACTTCCTCAAGTGGTCTAATCATCCTATGCTCCGTTTAAATTGTAAACGCAATCATAAAAAAAGAAAACTACTCCTTATCTTTCATACGGAAGACCCTGTTGCTACCCGTGTACCTTGCAATAATGTACTATATGGTTTTTCCCTCTGGACGTATGATCATGGAACTAGACTACAACCAGAGGAGCGCTTCGTCATGAGTATTGCATCTTTTTTAATCTATTGCATCGTCGTCACCTTTACCCCCGGGCCTAGCAATATCGTCATTCTATCGTCCACCCAGAAGGTAGGCGCGCGACAAACGATGAACTATGTGTGGGGAGCTACGCTGGCATTTGGCCTGCTGCTTACCGCATCAGCTTTCCTTAATCACCTTCTTGCCGATGTTTTGCCTGGAATTCTGAAGGTGATGCAGATTGTCGGCGGCATCTATATGGTATATCTTGCGTATCAGATCTACAAGATGGGTACCACTGAGGATGCACCAACCCAAGTTACCGGATTTGGGAACGGTTTTATTATGCAATTTGTCAATCCCAAGGTGGTCTTGTTTACGTTCACGGTCCTTCCAAGCTATGTATTGCCCTTTTACCACAGCTCATTTTCATCGTTCCTGTTCGTATTGCTCATTACCTTCATAGGTTTTCTGGCCTACTCCAGTTGGGTTGTTTTTGGCACGGTTTTCAGAACGTTGCTGAATCGCCACCAAAAATTACTGAGTATTCTCATGGCACTTTTTTTGTTATACTCAGCCATTATAGTATCCGGATTGATCTAAAGCTTGGGAGGTGTGCTGCATGGAACGGTTCAACTATAAAAAGTCACAAGACGTGCTGGCACTATCTGCCAGCTTTACTGATTTTGCATACAAAAAACATTGCCACGAAGAGTACGCGGTTGGCGTAACCCTGCGCGGCATTCAACAATACAACCTGGACGGACAATATCAGGCATCTCACCAAAATGGTGTCATGTTGTTCAATCGTGAGCAGTCCCATGATGGTAGCTCCTATGATAGAGAAGGCATTGATTACGTGATGCTGTATCTGAAGCCGGATTTGGTAGAGGAGATTATAGGCAAAAAGGAATTGCGTTTTGGAAGTCCCATCGTCTATGATCCCGAGCTTGCACGGAAGATCCTGATGCTGAACGATGCCGTTCAGCACAGACAGGACGAAGCCGAGTGCAGCGAACGGGTCTTCGATCTGGTTCACCTTCTGGCTCAGAAGGAGATGCATCCCAAGCTCTGGGTGCCTCAGGACAGCCTGGTTCGAAAAGCTAAGGAAATGATGTTTTGCAGCACCGAAGATGTGCTCAAGCTGGACAACCTGAGCGCCGAATTTGGCATGTCCAAGTTTCAATTTATCCGTGAATTCAAGTCACAAGCAGGTATTTCTCCCTACCAGTTTTTCTTAAACTGCAAGGTGGAGCGTGCCCGTCAGTCCATCGAAATGCAGAAGGACGTCTACGCTGCTGTTGCTGATTGTGGATTCGTGGATCTGACCCATCTGAACCGGCATTTCAAACGGGTATTTGGCGTCACAGCTTATGAATACATGTTGCAGTTAAACTATAAAAATTGAACTACAGAATATTTACACTGGCCACTCCGATGACAGAGTAACCTTCTGATCACTGTTATCCCCAGATTTTTTGATCCCTTATTATAAAGGTAAAATCCAGGGATAGCGTACGCTTTCGATGCAGCTTTCTTTCAGAAAACTTTTAGGCGAACGCTTCGCTTCTTCAGGTTCTTTCCGTCCTTGGGCAATCAGATTCTTTTCTTTCGTCTCCAAAACCACAAAACTGCCAATGCTGCTAATAAAATGACTGTACCGTATAAGATAAGATAGACAGGTCCACTTTGCCAGCCATCACTGGTTTCTCCAAAATCTTCTTTACTTACAACCTTGCCTGCGCCCAGCAATTTCAAGTCATCTCCGGCTTGTTCCACAAGAACGTTGCGACTGCACAGATTCGTATGCAGCTTTTGATCCAGTTCAGATTGATACGCATAGATCAGGTAGGACTGATTCTTTTCGAATTGAATACCACATGATTCAGACCCACCGTCACTCGCGATGATTTTCATCTTTTTGGCGTTAACCCCCTTCCATGCCGTATCTACATCAAAGGTATACTCTCTTAACATGCCATCATTCTTCGATTGCTGCGATGGTCCTTTCTTTACCACTTCTCCTGTAAATACCGTTGTGTTTGTCTTCAATCTCTCTTGGACACCACTCTCCACACAACTGCAAGCATACACTTTTTCTCCGGAAAATAGAGCTAACCCCGACGTAACCAACAGTAAGACCAACATGCACATCACCAACCGTTGTTTCATTCCGACCGCTCCCCTCCTACATTCTCTGCTTGAACAAACGTTGTAAAGGTTACATATTTTTATTGCTGCTATAATTATTGTAAAATTATAGCACAATACAAATATCGTTATGTCCAACATACGCAAGGAGCCCACATACGAAATTAACGTTCACGGAGGATCTCAACATTTGATGCACAACTGGAAAAAGAACTTCTCATTCCCGCTGCTCGTTGCAGCGTTATGCATGATCGCCTTTATAAGCATCGCCCTATCCATCAGCGATAACCAGATTCATCGATTTGATGATACGCTGATCGGCTGGATTCAGGGGTTGGAATCCCCTGGCATGACACAATTCATGCAGTTTTTCACCTGGATCGGCAGTGAAATGCCTGTAGTTTTCATTACAATCATTGCCATGATTGTGTTATACGTTTGGCTGCGACACAAACGCGAACTACTCTTCCTCGCTTGTGTACTCGCCGGTTCAACCCTGTTAAATGCATTGCTCAAGCTGGTATTCCAACGTGCCAGACCTACCATTAATCGAATTATTGAAGTGAGCGGCTACAGCTTCCCCAGTGGACATTCCATGGCTGCATTTAGCCTGTATGGTGGACTGGCCTTTCTCATCTGGAAACATGTACCCACCGTCACCGGACGTGTACTGATGATCATGGCCAGTGCCGTCTTTATACTGACCATTGGCATAAGTCGTATCTACTTGGGTGTGCACTATCCAAGTGATATCGTCGGTGGATATTTCTTGAGTGGTTGCTGGCTCTCCGCTTGCATATGGTTTTACCAGCGGCATCTGGAGCGTATGTCCCAACTGCACAGCAGAAGACTGGCATAGTCTCTACGAGCGCATGCATATGGAAATACCCGGCTTTCCTTAACTGAAGGATAGCCGGGTATTTTTATATTCTTATATTTGATCCTGAATCCATCCTGAACGAATTCAGAAACCACAAGAACCCGCCTGTCCTATTTCAAGGAACAAGCGGGTATTGATTTTATACCAAATTACAAATCTTCACCATTGGATTCGATAACTTTTTTGTACCAGTAGAAGCTCTTCTTCGGTGTTCTGCTCAAGTCACCGTTACCATCGTTATCCTTGTTGACATGAATGAAGCCATAACGCTTCTTCATCTCTCCAGTGGACGCACTAACCAGGTCAATACATCCCCACATGGTGTAGGCAATCAGATCCACGCCATCCGCTACCGCTTCTTTCATCTGTTCAATGTGACCTTTCAGATAATCAATACGATAGTCATCCTGAATGGAACCATCTTCCTCTACCACATCGACAGCACCCAATCCGTTCTCAACGACCATCAGTGGAATCTGGTAACGGTCATACAGATGATTCAGCGTATAACGCAATCCTTTTGGATCGATCTGCCATCCCCAGTCGGAAGCTTCGAGATATGGATTTTTGATACCCCCTAGCAGATTGCCTTCAGCTCTCTCCAGGGACTCATCCGCACTTTCTACCAGAGACATGTAATAACTGAAGGAGTAGAAGTCTACGCAACCTTCACGCAGTATCTGCTCGTCTCCTGGTTGCATTTCGATTTTAATGCCCTCTTCGGCGAAGAAACGTTTGGCGAATCCAGGATATGCACCACGAACCTGAACATCACCACAGATCATGTTGGACAGTTGGTCTTTCTTCTGTGCAAGCAGCATGTCGTCCGGGTTACATGTATTTGGATAGGTAGTCATGAACGCAACCATACAACCGATCTGGAAGTCTGGGTTGATCTCATGTCCCAGCTTCACCGCTTTGGCACTCGCAACGAATTGATGATGTAATGCCTGGAATCGAGTCTGTGGATCATCCACTCCGTCGACCAACGTCTCTTTGCCTTCAAACAGAAGACCTCCAGCCATATAAGCACCCAACGGCATCGTCAGACAGTTGATCTCGTTAAATGTCAGCCAGTATTTCACTTGATCTTTGTAGCGGTTGAAGAGAGTTGTACAATAACGAATATAACAATCGATGACTTCACGGGAAGCCCAGCCGTTATACTTCTGTGTCAGACCAAATGGCGTTTCGTAATGGGAGATCGTTACGAGCGGCTCAATATTGTATTTTTTCAACTCGGCAAAGACATTATCGTAGAACTGCAATCCCTCTTCGTTCGGCTCCAGTTCGTCACCGTTCGGATAGATCCGGGACCAGTTGATGGACATGCGGAACATTTTGAAGCCCATCTCTGCCATCATGGCAATATCTTCTTTGTAATGTCCGTAAAAATCAACCGCTTCATGGCTCGGATAATACGTGCCCTCTTCCAATACAGGTGTAATCCGGCGTGGAATCGTGTGGGTTCCCCCTGTCATCATGTCAGATGTGCTTGGCCCTTTGCCACCCTGGTTCCATCCACCCTCGAATTGATTGGCAGCCGTTGCGCCACCCCAGTAAAATCCTTCTTTCATTATCATGACCAGTTCCTCCTTCATATTTAACTCATTTCGATATAAAATGCTTGATATTATGCGAGTAGCCGTTCCGGTCACGAATCGTTCTTCTGATCGCTGTTATCCTCGGATGATGAAGGCGAACACTTCGTTTCGTCAGAATCGATATCGTCCCCTTCACTACTTCGCAATAAATGAAGAACAAGTTATAAGACTGAGTCAAAATGTCTTCGTAAGACTATGTAACCAGTGTACCACCCATACCCTGACACCTATTGTCATGGTATAATCAGAGCATGGAAAATAACCGATTATTTCGAATGTTGCTTTTGTTATTGGAGAAAAAGAAAGCCACTGCACCCGAACTCGCCCGTATGTTCGAGATTTCGGTACGTACGGTGTACCGTGATATCGACCGGCTAAGCGCTGCGGGCATCCCCGTCTATACGACGACCGGCAAGCATGGCGGCATTCATCTCATGGACAACTATGTCATGGACAAGTCGCTGCTGTCGGAAGAAGACCAGAACGAAATTTTGATGGGACTATACAGTATCAGTGCAATCCCACACCTGAATAGTGCTCATATGCTGCAACGGCTGACCGCCCTGTTTGATCACAAGCTGGATTGGATCGAGTTCAATTTCTCACCATGGGGCAGCATTCCCCTGCAAGAGAGAGAACTTTTCAATCAAGTGAAACAAGCCATATTAACCAATCAACTGATTACGTTCCACTATGTTAATTCGGATGGAGAGAAGAGTGTTCCAACAGTGGAACCTCAGAAGCTTATATTCAAGAACAGTACATGGTACTTCAGAGGATATATTCATGATGATCCTGAACGGCAAGAATTCGAGACATTCAAAATGAAACGGATCACCCATTTGACCTTTCTAACGAGAAAACTCGATCATCCTGTTGATGTGGGGTTAGCCCACCCTGAATCAGAGGCAGCTCCTGTCCTGACTCCTCTAACGCTCTCGTTCTCCAGTAATATTGCCTACCGGGTGTATGATTTTTTCGAACCGTCCCTCATTAAAAAAGAGCCTGATGGCAGGCTCCGTGTGTCTCTCGAATTAAATGTAGGGGAATGGCTCTACTCCTTCCTGCTATCGTTCGGTTCGGAGCTAACCGTAATCGAGCCTGTTCATGTTGGACAGGAATTGCTCAGACGTCATATCCAAGCCGTTGAACATTTACAGCATGTCATGAACAACCTTCCCAACAATGAATGATATAATATAGGCCTATACGACTTTGAACACAGCTGACTCTCCGTCAACCATCTGACCGAAGGAGGTTTATCCATGCAAGACATTAGACGCAACAATGTGGAACGTTTCAAAGGTTTTGGTACGTTATACGATCAGAACCGACCAGCTGCTCCCACTGAAGTGGTGGATATTCTAACGACATATCTTGGAAGCACACCGCGCATGGTCGCAGATGTTGGCTGTGGCACCGGCTTATCTTCGTGGATCTGGCTGAATCAGGCAGAACGCATCATCGGCTTCGAACCTAGCGATGACATGAGGTCTGTAGCAGAATCCAAGTGGGAATCTGCCGGGAAGCCGGATAACCTGCGGTTTGTGTCCGGCTTGTCTCACGACCTCGGACTACCAGATGGCAGTGTGGATGTGCTGACCTGTTCCCAATCATTTCACTGGATGGAGCCGCAACCTACACTACGCGAGTTTGCACGTGTACTTCGTACAGGCGGCATATTTGCTGCATATGATTGTGACTGGCCACCAATGCTGGACTGGCAGTTGGAACAAGCCTATCTGAAGCTGAATAAGGAAGCAGATCAACGGGCAGCCAGTCTGGCTCCCCAGAATAGCCAGGCACACAAATGGAGCAAGGATGGACATTTACAGCAAATTCAGGAGTCGGGTCTGTTTCGCTATGTCCGGGAAATCGTGTTTCATCACCACGAGACCTTTGATGCAGACCGATACGTGAACCTGGCCTTGAGCCAAGGCGGCTTGCAAACGGCATTGAAGTTCGGAGCGAATGATCTATTAACTGCTGCCGACGAGTTCAGAGCGCTTGCTAATCATGTATTTGACGGACAATCCAGAAGAGTCCTTTTTTCGTATCGCATGCGCCTTGGTATTGTCTGAAAGCAGCACGTTGCTTGCATCACTCCTACTCCTACATACCAAATGTAATAAGGAGGTCGTACACGTCATAACCATGACCTGTACGACCTCCTTTTGTCTATATCCTCAGGATGAGAATAAGTCACTTAATTGTCGCTCCTGTACATTCAATGCCAACACCAATTTTGTCGGGTCTTGTCTTGAATAAATGACGTTAATGATATGGCCTTGCTGTACCTGCGGCAGCGCAGTAGATAAAATTTCTTTTTGTGTTGTCACATTGAACGTTTCACCATTCGTCTTGGTTATGCTGAGTTTGAGTTGAAGCTTGATCTTATTACTGCCTACACTGCCAAGTGGAGTGACATCGAGAATCTTGGCCATCGCTTTTTCGCCTGTTCGTGCAATATCCATCATCTCAGGGGATACCCCTTGTTGTACCATCTTTTCATCCAACAATTGCTGCATATCCTCCTGTGATAACTGTCCTTTCATATCAAGCCCTACCTTGCGTTCATCCTTCACAGAGACCACTAACGGAATGAAGCTGCCCGGCTGAAACTGAGCCATGGATGTCAGGGGAATAACGGTTTTCATTTCCGTATCGTATTTCTCGCGCCCCTTACGCGACACCGTCAGACCCAATCGAACCTCCGGCTGTTCATTAATATACGTGCCAGTCTGTTGTATGCTCTTAATGACACCCACTGCCGGTAAACCTGTCTTGACTCGACCTACACCAAAAATATTGCTCAAAATCGTAGGAACAAAGATCAACCCGAACCCGGCAAAGATCGCCGGTTTATACCACCAGGCTTGCATGATGATAAACGGATCATCCCACATCTTCTGTGCCAGAAATGGGGAGAACCCCACTCCAAACACAGTTAATACGCCAATCATTCTCAGAAAACCTACCATATGGCCCACCCTCTCTTCATCCTTCTCTTCATATCTCTATCCAAACCTCTAACGTTATGTCTTTAATCAGTTGTTATACGTATTTAATAAATGGAGTATCACTGTCCTACAAGCAAAACCTTCTAGATGGAAACTAGCCCCATATAGATCAGTTCAGTCGGATTCGCTGGATTCTGACCCAATCCCACCCGATCTCCAACTCGTGGAATCTGCATTTTGGACACCAGTGTCTCTAGTGTTCGCTGATACTGGTTACCGTTTGTCTCCGTCACATCCAAGACAAGCACAACAATCGGATCAAAATTGATCAGTTTGCCCGTATCGGTGATTGTCACCACCGTTGCTGTTGCCGTTAATGGAAGCGAACCACTCGCAGCCAATTGTGCCTGTTTTGCCGAATCCAGACTTTGGTTGATTGCCTCCCGATGTTCCTTGGATACGAAACCTTTCATCATCATGCCAGTGAGCCCTTTATTCATCATTTTATCTGCTTTCGCAATCGCATCTTCCTGTTTGTTCTTTCTACCGAACCAGCCCATAGTAAGCACCTCATTTGTTATATTTTATTTATAATTAAATTATAAACACCGCGGCTTGTCTTTGAATACCCTTCTGGCGGCATACAAAAAAAACGAAAAATCCGGTAATCGAATTACCGGATAATCATCTCTTTGGTAAGGCATTATGCCAATTCCGCAAAAAAGCAACTGCTAATGCAATCTTCATTTTACGTATGGCAGATATTATTTGTGGTTAAAGCGGTGGCATTGCACCAAATCATATTCAATATACTCATTTTAGAATGTGTGTCCATACTATAATCATCAATCTAACTCATTGCGGTTAACACTACGGCAATCGTATTAAACGCACCGTGAACAATCATGCCAGGCACGACCGATCCTGTCCGTTCATACGTCCATGCAAACACAACGCCACTAATAAAATTCACGGGCATGGCATTAATCGTTGGAAAGTGAGCAAGAGTAAAGATTAGAGCACTAATCACAATCGCCCATTTCATCCTGATACGAGTCCGTAGCCAGCGATATATGAACCCGCGGTAAAAGATCTCCTCATAGAGAGGTGACACGAATCCAGCCGAAACGATACCGATAACGATAGTAAAAAGAGTGACATTTTGCTGCAGACTCTCTGTTTTGCTGTTGTCTACCGTATTTCCAAGAAAACTGGTGAGATATACTGCCATCACACTTAAAATGATGAGAAGCAGGAGCCACAGTACAATTCTCCACCAATCCCTTACGGAGAATCCCTTCACGCCCACCTCTCTCCACGACAGCTTCTTCGGTCGCAAAGCAACCAAATACAGTCCCGTCAAAAGTGTAATTGCGATGGTAAGCCCTGTGAGTGTCCCAGAATAAAGGGTATTATCCAACCACTCCTCATATCCGGACTGTATCGGGTATTTAATCACGAAAATCACAAATACAAATTCCAGCGTTAGCAATACTAGTAACTCACGCCATGTCCACTGATCCGTCTTTTTCCACATTACCGCTCTAGTCATTCTCGATCCCTCAATCCTCTATTATATATTATAATGATATTAGGTGACGTAACGTCACCTGCAAGCACTTTTTGGGAGGAAAAAAACATGCAGAGATGGACAACAGGACAAGTATCCAAACAGAGAGATATTTCCGTGAGAACACTACGTTATTATGATCAGATCGGTCTACTACAACCGAGTCATAAGGAAGACAACGGTCGCCGTTATTATTCAGAGGAAGATTTATTTGCGCTTGAAAAAATCACGTTGCTCAAATCACTATCATTATCGCTTGAAGACATACAAACTGTAATGAACAAACTATCTTATCGTCATATTCTGATCGCACATCATAATCATCTTCAGGAGCAATTAACTTCAATTCAGGGCAGTATTGAAAATACTACATCTTTGATCAATATGATTGATCTGGAAGGTATACTTTCCTGGGATCGGGTTTCACATCTGGTCCAAAACGTACAGCCCGTTGCTAAACAGTGGATGGATTACTTCAATGCTGAGGAAGTTGCCTTTCTACAGAAAGCATTACCGAAACTTAATAATAATGATAAGATTACTCAGCAATATGTCTCCTTGATACGCCGGATTGAGCGGTGCATACAACAATCTGTTCCTCCCCAATCGGATGAAGGCTATAACATTGCCTGTGAATTAATGAAGTTATCTCACGATACTTTTAATGGTGATGAGACATTGATCGAAAAGTTTTGGGAAGTGAGGAAGCTTCCTGCTACAGAGTCAGGACTATATCCCGTATCTGACGAAGTTTTGAACTTTGTGGAGCTTAGTACGGCTTATGCTCTTGAAATGGAATCAAAATTATAGTGGAATGAGAAAGAAAGCCGACTTGTCAGCCGGCTGTATCCAGGAAATATCCTTATATGGGACCCGTAGTGATCCATCTTTTCCAAACGGATGATATCATGCTACCGCTCTATTTTTTGCGTAACAAATATACCAGCTTCCGATAATACATCGCCGCTTCCTTGTATTTGCGCTGATCCTCAGACACCACGGCCAATCCTTCGTATAATGGTTCAAGGCGCACGACATGCTGCGCGGATTCAAAATAAGGCAGACAGGCAAGCGCACGCTCCATGAAAACTTCGCGATCTCCATGCGCAAGAGCCAGCTGGCTCTGGTAGAAGGTTCCGCTCATCTGATGGTCCTGGGTTGTTGCACATTTCAAGAGTTGATCTACACTTTGTGCAAGTACGCCCCAGTTCTTCCGCGCCAGAGCCACTTCGCATTGATATATACAGACGAGCGGCCGCATCGCGAGCTGTGTTTCTTCCGTTTCCTGCTGCAATAGTGACTCAAATCGTTCAATCTCCGCCTGTGCCTGATCCAATTCACCTGTCATCGTTAACATAACAATCCGATTGTTGGCAATTGCGGTCACCAGATCGCCTTGGTTCCCCGCATATACGAGGTTCGCCTCCGCCATGGTTAATGCCGAGAGTGCCTCCTGAACCAGTCCCATTGCGAAACAATAACCACTATATGCCACATATAACCCGGACAATCGATGGAACAGCCGCTGATCATATACATGACGCATCGTAAGCTCGAATACCTGTTTCGCCTCTTCATACTGTTTAACCTGGATGTAGGCTTCCATCTTGATATTTTGCACAGACAGCCAGAATTCACTGCCAGGAAGCGCCAGCTCACTGAGCCTGGTTGCATGAGTTAGTACATCTACAAAGGCCATTTTGGAGCGATAATATTGTATTTTATAGAATAAAAGTGCCTTGACTAACGGGCGCGGCAGATCAATATCGTCTGGGCGACCATACTTCTCCAGGTAAAAATTAAGATAGGACGTATGTATATATTCATGTGCCGTTGCATCATTTAACTGTTGATAATATACCGCCTTCATCAAAGCCGTTGTCAGCTCAACAGTCAGTGTGTCATCCCGATCTGACAGCGCATGCACCGTCTCTTCGGATATCGACGACGCTGGAACAGACATTTGTTCGAAGATGACCTCTGCCCGTTCGAGTGTTTCCTCGTCCTGAGCCGCAGCCTTTAGAATATAGGAAGGGGATACCCCCAGACGTCCAGCGATAGCTTCTGCCAAATCCTCAGGGAGCGGATAACGATCCGCCAGAATATTGGCAAAGTGGGCCTGCGTGACCAGACCTTCCACAAGGTCTTTACGGGAGATTTGTTTTCTTTTGCTTAGCAGTTCAATGCGTTCCTTCAGCATGGCATTCCTGTCCTTTCTACCCTAACAAGCGAGTACATTATATGCACATCATCGCAAAATTAGAGATATAACGCCACCCTTCCGGCGAAATCAAACGAAACGGTTTCCGTTTCCGTAGTAATTGTTTTACAATAAGGAGGTATGTATACGAGCATTTGATCGAAATGCTGAAACATGAGCTGAATATGAAAGGATGCAAATAAATGATTATTAAACCAAGAACACGTGGTTTTATTTGTACCACTTCCCACCCTGTAGGTTGCGCTGCGCAAGTGCAGGAACAGATTGATTATGTGAAATCACAGCCGGAGCTCAAAGGCCCCCGTAATGTGCTCGTAATTGGTGCTTCCACCGGTTACGGTCTGGCGTCACGCGTTGTATCCGCTTTTGGAGCGGGAGCGAATACGATCGGTATTTACCGTCCGAGCAGTTCCACAGAAAAACGTACAGCCTCCGCAGGCTGGTACAACTCCGCTGCATTCGAAAAAGCCGCTGAAGAAGCAGGCCTCAAATCGTACAGCATCACAGGTGATGCATTCGCAAACGAAACACGAGACAAAGCCGTTGAACTGATTCGCAGTGAACTCGGTCAAGTGGATCTGGTCGTATACAGCGTAGCCTCGGCACGCCGTACCGATCCAAACACGGGTGAAGTGTTCAATTCTGTGCTGAAGCCTATCGGACAATCCTACACGAATAAAACAGTAAACTTCCACACAGGCGAAATCAGCTCCGTTACGCTGGAGCCGGCAACGGAAGAGGAAATTCGTCAGACCGTAACCGTAATGGGTGGAGACGATTGGGAACTGTGGATGGATGCCCTGCAACAAGGCGGCGTACTTGCGGATGATGCAACAACGATTGCTTTCTCCTACATCGGACCTGAACTTACCCATGCTATCTATCGTGATGGTTCCATCGGTCAGGCCAAGAATCATCTGGAAGCGACTGCACTCAAGTTGAATGATCGTCTAAGTGCCAAGGGTGGACGTGCTTATGTAACTGTCGCCAAAGCGCTGGTGACTCAATCCAGCTCCGCAATTCCAGTCGTGCCGCTGTACATCTCAGCATTGTACAAAGTCATGAAAGAAAAAGGCTTGCATGAGGGATGCGTCGAGCAATTGCAGCGTCTGTTCGCTGATCGCCTGTATGCAGGAGGAGAAGTTCCAACCGACGCAGAAGGTCGCATTCGTATAGACGATTGGGAGATGAGAGATGACGTTCAGCAAGAAGTCGCGAAGCTCTGGAATGAATTGACTACAGAGAACATCTATGATCTGTCCGATCTGGAAGGTTATCGTCGCGAATTCTTCCAACTGTTTGGTTTTGAAACCGATGGTGTGGATTATGAAGCAGACGTTGATCCAAACGTTGAAGTGCCTCATCTGGTGAACTAAAAAAGTTTTGGCGAGTACGCAAACTTAGATTTACGTTAGCACTTCTAATGCCATGTTAAAGATCTGATTGTACAATCAATGAAGGGGAAACCATCGGGTTCTCCCCTTTTTTGTCTATTTTTTAGATCCTTTCATCCTAGATCCTTTCTACGCCATTTTAATTTCATATCCTTACATTCTTTCGTGTATCCCCTGATCAAATCGATTTAAGCTGTTTTTTCAACTCTTTCGGTACCGTCTTCTCAATAGTGATTGAATGCGCTCCATGCATGGACGCAAAGAATTGAAGGCCCTCCCGAAAATCCGCAATCCATTCCTCCACAGGTGGAGCAGTCTCTTCCATTGATAACAAACGAACGGTAAGCACTCCAGTTTTGCGATCAAGTCGCGGGTCCATACGTCCGATTAACCGATCACCATGAAGAATCGGCATGGCATAATAACCGTAGGTTCTTTTCACCTCTGGCGTATAGATCTCCCATTTATAATGAAAATCGAATAAATCGACAATACGTTCTCTTCTCCATAACAGATTGTCCAGTGGCGGCAGGAAACGGACCGGGCCTGATGGATCATAGTGTGGCTCTTCCCTCTCCATGTGCAATAACAAATCCTCGTCTTCAGCTCGAATATAATAAGGCGTCGCCACGTCCTCCACCTTAAGCGGGATCATTCGCCCATCTGACACACGGGTAGCAATATCGGCGCGTCGTTCAGCCGCTGTAGATTTTAGCCAACCCAGACGGGGATCACGGGCATCTACAACGCGATACGCATGAATGTATTTATCCAGTAGAGCCTGCTTCTGGGCCAACACATCCATATCTTCTTTCATCGGAAGTCCCTGTTGCTGCAATCCGGATTCGGTAATATGAAAATAACGTTCATTCCCTTGCCTCGCCACCACACGAATCACAGCAGAGTCTAACAGTAGATTCAGAGCAAGTGTGGTATCCTTCGTCTTTGGCACATCTGCACTGTCCCAATAACCACTTACCCGTTCAACAGCACGGAAGGCTCTTGAAGGTAAAGGTCCTTCCTCCTTCAAACGCTGTAACACATGCTGCACTGTTTTCTCCAGACCTTGTAAGGATGGAGCCAGACGCTCCCTTAATCGGGCACGCACAGGTTCAAAGAGAGCATAATCCTCGATTGGAATGACACAGGCAGCATTTGCAAAATATTCAAACACCTTATGATCACTCAGCAGCGAATTTAAGCTGTCAGCCGTATAACCCGGGTCACGGGCACCCAGCACCAGATGCTGGTTTCCGGTTACAGCAGCTACAGGATCGATCTGCACGCAACCAAGTGAGCGAATCAAACTCAGAACTTGATCGGGTCCCGATGGTAAGGAAACTGCGGGCCAACGTTCCAGTAAAGCTTGCGTTTGCAACAAGAAACGCCGAACGATTTTTTTATTCATGTGCAGCTCTGTTGTCATATGTATAGGTTCTCCCCTTCATTATATGTACAGAATTTATAGCCAATTTATAAGATCGATTTTAACAGTCCACATGATTACTTTCCAACCAAAGAAAGGATTATAATCGTCTTACTTATCCAGCAATCCGTTTCTCATAGACAAAATAAAAAGAAGCACCACCATTCTGGATGATCTGCTTCTTGTGTTTGACCTTTTGCAATTTTTCCTGCTTCGTAGGCATGAGACGTACATGCTGGGATAATGCACCATAATCTCCGTTAACTCGTCGGCTCTGTTCCGAGCACCACTTGCCTGACCGCTCTGCTTTGCGTAATGCTTTTTGTGTTTGTGTACGTGCCATAATGGATTACACACTCCTTTGGTTGATATACACTCAATATATCATGTGCAGCTACGCAAGTGAAGGTGCTTCCTGCTGGAATGGGCATATACATATTTAAGAAGGCTTCCACCGCGTACTTAGCGGGATTGCCGCTTTCGCCGAGACTGCCACGTTTCGATTGGTTCATGATCATCTTCTTCGATCAGTTCCAATGCTTCCTCCACTCTTCTCGCCTTGAATAAAAGGATTAATTCCATCAGATCTTCCCGGTCCAGCAACTTCACTCCATTGACTGCCGCAAGCGTCCGGCAAGCTTCCGTGTAACGGGCGGACGTTAATACAATCGACCGGTCAGCTTCATAATAACGCATGGATGTATAGATCTCCTGCACTGCACTTAATCCTACCGGATGGTTCGCACCGTATCGCTTCGCTTGTATAACACTCCGCCGGCCGAGTCGATCCACAAATACAAGATCCGCACCGAAATCCCGGCTGCTCGTCGTTTTATGAACCTCATCGTACCCGAGTTCTTCGAATAGATGATAAAGATATAATTCGAATTCCGAACCATCCTCCATCTTGTCGATGTCCTTTATCGTAATCTTCCTGGGATTGGCTTCACTTCGTATCCGCTGACCGCGCCCGATAATACGCCGAATAATCCAGGCCAACAGTAGTAATATGACAATAATTCCGATGACCCATAGGGTCACATTTTCACTCCAGTTCATAGCTCTTCTCCTTGTTCTTTTCCCTATGTTCTATCCAACGTCTTAATCAGATATGGCTTATCACCGCACTAAATATATCAGACTTCCACCTTGATCGAAAGAAGATGAATTCCCTGTAACCCTCAGACTTCTCCAAACATAGTTTTTTCGACAAATCCATGATAAAAGGTTACAGTGTGTTCGGTTGAATTGCACTTCACTTCAATGGTAAAATTCAACAATCGGTTCTCTTTTGAATCGAAGAAGAAAGGTGGTTTATCACTTGCATACATTGACCAAACACAAGTCCAAAACATGGGCTGCCCTCATTTTTAGCGGCATGCTCCTCTTCACCATGAATACAACAAGTTACGCTGCTGCCTCAACCGAATCCATGCCCAAACCAGCGTGGACGTCATCTTCCCTGATGTTATCTGAGGCCAATACCGAAAAAGATGTCCTGATCAAGGCAATCCATGCCGTGCCATCCAAAAATCTTGTATATGTACATGCCTCCCAGGCCGTAACAAAAACAAGCAGCAAAACTACACTCGACTGGCAACTGGACTCTCTCCAAGCATTCGATGCTACAACTGGGCAATTGAAGTGGAATACGATATTCCATGAGAAAAGCGGTCCTTACACCACATACTCCGATTCGGTATATGCCAGCAACGGTACAGCTTATGTGTATATGGAATATTCGGACAAAACCAAAAAATTGTACTCATTCAATACATCCGGTAAAACCAACTGGATCAAAACGGTGAACTCACCTGCAAGCATATCCCTTTTGGATAACGATACGCTGATGGTTGCTTCAAGTCAGGGCGTGCAATCGAATGGTTCCGTTCGCTCAGCCATCTCGTTATATGACAAAAAGGGCAAATTAATTACCGAAAAGACCATTAACGGCAGCGTGCTCAAGGCTGATCATGGTCGAATTGTAGTGGATGCCAGCAAACAAACCAAGGTAGGCAACTTCTGGCAGCAAGCTGCGAATCCCAAGGTGGAGATCTATGATCGTACGTTGAATCGTCTGGCCTTCTACCAATTCCCTGCCAATGCCAATACACTGGGAGATGGCGGCGGTGAATCGCTGGCCATACTGGACGATGGTTCCATCCTTATGCGTGCCAATTTCGAGAATACGGGTAACCGACTGATGGGCTTTGGCACCGACGGCAAGCTTGCATGGGGACGTGCCATTGCCGGTGATGCCTACATCCAAACGGCTGGCAACGGCTATACGGTCCTTACAGGGCAGAAGCTGGAACTGTATACGATGAGAGGCAAAGTGACTGAGCGTACATTCAAGGACGCACAGCCTGCATTAATGCATGTTGACCAGACACAGGATGGTCAGTACCAGCTTGATTTTGCCAAAACAGGATACATTCTTGATCCGCAGACACTGGAAGACGTGCATATCTACACGACCAGTGCCTCCGTTCCTTCATTAGAAGGTGTCTCTACCTATGTGGATGATGTCATCTATTCGATGAACGATGAGACATTGTCCAAATATGTATTAAAGGCTGCTGCAAAATAATGAACGGAGCGCTTCTGTATGACCGTCTAAACGGTTGACAGGGCGCTCTTTTATTTCAAATTCGCCTGGCTCCCCTTACTTGTCATTTCTTCTCATCCTGTTATACTAGTAACGTTCTCTTGCTTCACCCTAATCTTGATAGGCAAAAGGAGCTTAACCTTCCTATGATAATTCAGTTCATTCGATATAGATAACTTGGGGCATAGCCATAAACCTCTTTTTTTGAATTTCGTGCAGAGGTTTATTTGTTATGCCCTTTTCTTCAGTTATCCAAATCTGAATGAATGGGGTGTTATTCCATGTCAGTCCATCGCAGAGAACGTAGCGCTGCGCTTATTAATCCATACAACCATATGTTGAACTGTCCCATCTGTCATAGCCCTATGGCAACCATTAACTCAGGGAGCATTCAATGTGTGTCCAGGCATAGCTTTGATTTTGCAAGACAAGGCTATATCAATTTCATGACACGTTTTTTCAAGGGCAACTATGACAAACGTTTATTTACTGCCAAAAGGAATATCTTATCGGAAACCGGTATTTATGCTCCTTTGACCGAAGTACTACGCAGGTGGATCTCACGTTATTCGGTTGACATCAGCTATCCCGTGCATATTCTGGATGCCGGCACAGGAGAGGGAACATTTCTGCAGCAGATTACGCAGGATACTCCAGCCGTTGGCTGGGGCATCGACATTGCCAAAGAAGGCATTGCCATGGCTTCCTCTGCCTACAACCAGCAAATTTGGTTTGTCGGCGATCTGGCATGCAGTCCGTTTGCAGAAGGTCAGCTGGACATCATCCTGAATATATTTTCTCCTTCCAATTATGGAGAGTTTGGACGAATTCTGAAAGATGGGGGATGGATCATCAAAGTCATCCCCCGTGAACGATATTTAATTGAACTAAGAGAAATGCTGTTCCTGAATCGACCTGATCGAGCAGACGGCCGGGAACTTACGCTGGACCGATTCCGCAAACATCATCATCTCATCGCCAGCATTCCGCTGACCTACACGCTGCCCGTCACCGCAAACATGCTGGATTCACTCGTTCATATGACACCACTTTCCTGGCATCGGTCGGGATCATCCCTGGTGAGCATTCAAACTTCCTTGTCGAAGATTACCATTGACGTAGAAATACTGGTGGGAACAATCAGATAACCGTTATGGCTGATTTCAGCCTCCATACAGCCAAAAAGCCGGGCGAGTTCCAACTGGAACTCGCCCGGCTTTTCATGTGATCTGATGCATTATTTCCAGTTCTGGTCGATAAATTCGTCCCGTCCGGATAACGCACGGTCTTCCTTATAATGCTTCTCGTTTTTCTTGTGGTAATCCTGATGATAGTCTTCAGCCGGATAGAACACTACGGCATCCCGAATTTCCGTAACAATCGGTTGAGTGAATCGTCCGCTGGCTGCCAGTTCCTGTTTAGACTGTTCAGCAAGCTCACGTTGACGTTCATTATGCACAAAGATTGCCGTACGATACTGTGTCCCCCGATCCTGGAACTGTCCTCCGTCATCTGTCGGGTCAATCTGAGGCCAGTATAGCTCCAGCAGTCGTTCATAAGGGAATACTTCCGGATCAAATGTAATTTCAACCACTTCGACATGACCGGTCTCCCCTGATTTGACCTGCTCATATGTTGGATTCTCGACGTGACCGCCAGTATAACCCGATATAATCCCATGAATGCCCGGTTGTTCTTCAAACGGTGTAACCATACACCAGAAACATCCGCCGGCGAATGTAGCTTTTTCCATTCCGTTCAACCCCTCTTATCTAAACTACGTATGAATATAGATAGCCATTACGCATACCTTCTTATATTCTAAAACAACAAGAGGTTGATTGAAAGCCATCGTTATGGCTCTCAATCAACCTCTTCATTGGTAATTCATTTTATTCATTTGGTAATGCAATGTAGCTGACAACTTTATTCAAGAACTGATCTTGAATGAGTTACCCGCGACTACGTCCCATCGAACGGAAGATCAAGCTTACGATGGCTACAAGAACGATCGCACCAATCAATGCAGGTACAATGTAGAATCCGCCCATCTCAGGACCCATATCACCCAAGATTACTCCACCTAACCATCCACCGATGAAACCCGCAACGATGTTACCGATAACACCACCTGGAATGTCACGACCAACGATCAAACCTGCCAACCAACCAATGATACCACCGATAATTAATGACCATAACCAACCCATATCATTCACCTCTAATTAAAGTTTTTGTTGTTGTCTGTCTACTATTAACCGCTACAGAAGCATTTAAACAATTGGCATAAAAATTTTTGCATATTACCGTTTGTCCCATGCATTCTTCTCTGCAAAATAGGCTGTGGCCCAGTATGAAACAGATCACGTCACTTTCCGGCATCTCACCAGCTCAGGGCTGCGTTATGTACCTCCCGAAAGTCATTGTATGTTAGAGCAGACAAGGTTAGTATCACCAATTGAGGTAGGATTATTTATAAATTTGCGTCATATTATAGGATTGATGGGTTAGAGATCTGATCAATAAAAGCCTGCACGGCCCTTACCTGGCTGCGCCAGCCACGTATGTTTGTGACTCTTGTCCAGCTCGCCACGCATCGACTGAATGACTTTTACAATGTCGGTCTGTCCATTCTGATGCCATTCCAGCGCAGCGCTCACATACAACTCACCTAGCTGCGCAAGAGAAAACGTGTCGGTCAGACGAGCTGCTTCTACCGTGCCCTCTTCACCAGCGAATACGGTGAAGCCTCGTTGGCGTAAATATTGCAGGCGCAGTGCTTCATCTGGCAACGGAATTTCGTAAGCCCGGTCAAACCGTCCCGCACGGTTCATAAGGCCAGGATCGATTTTCTCAGGATAATTCGTTGTCCCGATCAAGAAAATGCCTTCTTTGGACGTAGCTCCATCCAGTGTATTCAGGAAAAAGGAACGGACTTCATCCGGCATCGAATCGATGTCCTCAATGATCAGTACCATCGGTGCGAGTCGCTTGGCAGCCTCGAACACTTCACGCACCGATTCACTGTTGGTATACTCCGTTATCTGCCAATACGCAGCCGGTCCCGGGATACTTCCTGCAATGGATTTCACCAATGTGGTCTTACCGTTTCCGGGGTGTCCATACAATAGAATGCCCCGTTTGTACGGGATATCGTAATCTCTGTAAAAGGAACGATCTGCTTCGAAGAACTGATCCAGCGAGCGGAAAATATCCTGCTTAATCTGTGCAGAGAGAACAACATCCTCTCTTCCCACGGAGCGAGTAATCGATTCGACATGACGGTCGCTGCCATTGCGGGCATCGGTATACACCGTCACTTTTTTCATATTTTGCTGACGTTCCCGTTCCCGGACACTTCCGAGAAATTGCTTCATCTCTTCATCCCCGACAGCAAATACAAAGTCTTCGCTATAGATCCCGTTCTCTCGGAAAAATGGAACACGCACAAGTGCAACGCCCCATTTTGGATAGGCAAATACGTTGTTGCGGATGGAGTAGTGCACACCATACGTGGGCACATCACCATCATCATCGTAATGCAACGTCTGAAGCTCCAGATCCTCGAAAATGCGGGCTACCAATTCCACTTCGGTACTTCCATTTTGCAAGTCTTCCCGGAGTAACTCCCAATATTCATTGTTCGGGTCAGAACTGGCATACAGTTTGTATTCAACCCCATATCGCTGATGTAGCGCCTCGCTGATGCCACGAATCAGCCTTGAATAGATGGCGTACCCTTCCACTCGAATACGGGTATCATGTTGTTCGTCGTAGCTATAAATCGCACGCGTAGGATCCACTTGTTGTTCGTGTATTGTCATTATTTCGCTCCCTTTACCGCGGCAAGCGGTTTGCATTTGGCTACAACTTGAGCCAGGCCTGCGCCGGTTACACTGTCTATGATTTCGTCTACATTTTTATAAGCCTGTGGTGATTCATCAATAATGGATTCAAGTGAGCGCTGGTTTACCACGATCTCATCTTCTGTGCCGACGCCAAGTGCCGTAGCAAAATCCTCTACAGTAACCAATCGTTTCGTTGCTGTTCGTGAACGTATGCGCCCCGCGCCGTGACATATGGAATAATAATTATCAGCGCCCTGTGGCTGACCGACCATGATATATGAAGCAGTTCCCATCGAACCGGGAATAAGCGCCGGATGTCCAGTTGCCAGATAAGGCTTGGGATTGTCCGGGTGACCCGCCGGCAACGCACGTGTCGCTCCTTTTCGATGTACAAAAACGGAGTCTTGGTCTGCATGGGATTCCTCCCAGGCGTAGTTGTGCATCAGGTCGTATAACGTACGAAATTCACATTTGGGGCCAAACACATCCCGGAATGCTTCGCGAATAGCATACGCAATCAGGTGACGATTGACAACAGCGTAATTCAATGCAGAATACATCATGTTCACATAATGACGACCTTCTGCATGCTCCAGCGGCGCAAATACCAGTCTTGGATCGGATGTGCCCAAGTTAAGACGCTGCATGACTTTCGCAATCGCTGAAGAACTCGTCTGACTGACATATCCACCCCATGCACGAGAGCCGGAATGAATCATGACCACGATCTGTCCATCGTACAATCCCCAAGCTTCTGCGATTTCACGATTCTCTTCGGCGATCTCAATCGCCTGGATCTCGGCAAAATGGTTCCCTCCGCCCAGTGTACCGAGCTGACGATGCGAACGATGCCACGTCATATCAGGAATGTGATTTAACACATCCTCATCGTAACTGAATTTGCTGCTTTCCACATGGGTTATCGAGGTTGATTTTTTCGGTGTATAGCTGTCAGGGATATATTTTTTGGGTAAACCATGCAGCCCTTTACGAACAATGTGCTCCAGTCTTATATCCGAGTAATGACCTCGCTGGTTCGCCTCCATTGGCAATACTTTCTCTATGGCTTTGACAAGTTTACGGCGAAGCTTGATGTCTTTCAATTCGTCCTTGTGCAAGTTCGTCATGTGCACTCGCATGCCACAGCCAATGTCACTGCCAACGATGGAGGGAGAAACGTATCCGCTCTGCGCATCCCAGACGGCTGTTGTTCCAATGCATGTACCTACACCGACATGCACGTCAGGTGTGTAACTCATATAAGAGATTCCCGGAATCTGCAGATTATTGTTCGCCATCTCGAATACCTTGTAATCGAGCGAGGAAAAGAGTTGTTGTGCTGCATATACGGTTAGGTCGCCCGCGGGCAATTTCACTTCATGGCGATAGCCACCTGCGTTTTCATTTGGATCATTAAATAAATTAAAGTCTGTATTCATAAAAGTGTATTATTCCTTCCTGTACGTTCAGCAAATTCGGTTTGCTGATTCATCTATAAAATAAAACTAAAAAAAGCCATAGGCTAGTCGCCCATGACTTCTACTGAATGACAATAACGGAGAACAGAACAGCTTAAACATGCTTGTGTGTCTGTTATCCATCGCTATGATATAAGCGAAGAACGCATATCGATTATAAAACCCGCTAAACGATATGCCTATCCCCTATGTCGACCGTATGAGGCCAATGAGACGATGAGCCTGATATGCAGTTGTATCCACCTTGCGCCCTGTTTGATTCAGATCATAACCAAGCATCATGTCTCTCGGCCTCCCTTCGTTAATGTTAAGTCTTATAATAAAGGGACTGAAATTCATGTGTCAACCCTTTTCTTGGAAATAGGTCCATGGTGCAGACTTTATGTATAAACCATAAGAGGGGACCGTCCTAGGACAGTCCCCTCTTTTCTTAATAATAATGATGTTGTTAGCGTAACATGATTATTACAGACCTGCTTGTTTTTCCAACTCATCAACCGGATTTTCGTCTTCTTTTTCAGGAACTTTGGAAGACAGGAACCAACCACATACCGCAATGGTGATCAGTACAATATAGAATCCGAATTTCCAAATTTTATTTTCCGGGAAATGCTCATCCAGAACACCCAATGAAGGGTGTGCAAGTGTAATAACTGCCAGTTTAACCCCTACCCAACCTACGATCACAAAAGCCGCAACTTCAAGCCCTGGGCGGGAATGAAGCAACTTCACAAAATATGAGGCTGCAAAACGCATAATTACAAGCCCGATGAATCCACCGAGGAAAATAACGATAAACTGTCCTCCGTCAAGTCCCCCGATTGCAGGCAATCCACTTGGTGGCAACGCTACAGCCAAGGCAACTGCAGCCAGAATGGAATCGACTGCAAATGCGATATCGGCTACTTCGACTTTGAATACGGTCATCCAGAAACCAGATTGTTTTTTCGGTTTCTTTGGCGTCGAATCAGCAGCTTCATCTGTTTTATTGCGATTACCCAGTATCTTTTTAACAATATGGTTAATCGAAATGTATAGAAGATACAGGGCACCGATCGCTTGTACTTGCCAAACATCGACGAGGAAAGAGATCAGGAACAATGAACCTAAACGGAAAACAAATGCGCCCATCAGACCATAGAACAACGCTTTTTTGCGCTTCTCTTCAGGTAGATGTTTAACCATAATTGCGAGTACCAATGCATTATCTGCTGCAAGTAATCCTTCTAGAACTACTAAGACAGCCAACACCCACCCATATTCCAATAATAATGAAACTTCCAACGTTGACTCCTCCTTAATATCCTTATGATGTACAAAAAAAAGGACCTTTACCATCGCTGGTAAGGTCCTTTTATATCCACAAAAAGAGACCTTTACCGAGCATGAAAACTTGGTAAAGGTCTCGCTAACAACAAATTTGCTGCCAATAAAGCCGGGGATACGATCCCGAATTGACGACTTTACTGTAAAAGCTACTCCCCTTTAACAGGAATATGTAGTTTTAGTTGGAACGGGTTGTTAAACCTGTACTCATCATATTTCATAATCTTAAATAAAGTCAAGCTTTATTTCGTTGACGGTACAGCTTACGGAATACGACAACATCGTAAATCATATTCCCCAGTGGAATGAAAGAAATGAAGAAGAGGGCAATTGGACGACGCAGACGCCACTTCTGTGAGGTGTACATGCTCACCATAAATAACAAGTACATTAAAAATAAAAAACCGTACAAATTTCCAAACCAAGTGACAGCCTGCGGCATAACTCCGGCATCTCTCAACGGAAAAGCAACAAACAGTAACAATACATACGAAATTCCCTGCAACCACAACATCAGCCGGAAGCGTCCCAGCATAGAATGTAACATTATTTTCCTCCTGCTTTTATACATGTAACGAATTCAATTGTTCCCGTACAGTATATCACAAAAGCTGAAAATCTCCGCTTCATTCCACGCAGCAGATTATTCCTGCACGCTTATATGGGTGTTCACCTGCCTTTTTGCAGGAGCCAAATACCTCAGCTTCTCATAAGATATACGACGAAGATTGTTACCGATGTCGGACAAGGAGGAGCCAGTTAATGAAAATTGCTATGGTTGCACCCGAGAAATTACCTTTGCCCGGTAATGGTTCCGTGGAAATCTGTATATTAGGGATTGCCCGAGAACTTGCACACCGCCATCAGGTGACTATCATAACTCGTCAAATGGAAGGTCTCGCTGCCACAGAACAGATCGATGGCATCACCATTCAACGTGTCCCTGCATCGAGTCCTGTCAGATACACCAAAGCCGTCTTACGCCAGTTATCCAAACAACCCTACGATGTAATTCAAGTGGACAACAGGCCACGAAGTATGGCGAACATCAAACAAGCTTTTCCACGCACTCCCGTTGTACTCTATCTTCACTCGTTAACCTTTGCTCAGCCCGGAACTTCCAGACTCAAATTAATGAGAAAAGCGGATTGGATTGCCGTTAACAGCCAATCCCTGCGACAAAGGCTAGGCCGCAGATTTCCGTTGGTAAAACGCCGGATGAGTGTGGTTCCATTGGGTGCGGATCTAAGCCGCTTCAGGCCTGCTGAATCCAGCGAAGAACAGATTCAACTGCGTACACAATTTGGAGTGACTAAACCATTCTCTATTTTGTATGTCGGTAGGCTCATCCCTGGAAAAGGCGTAGACGTATTAATTCGTGCGACTGCCCTCCTTCAGCGACAGATGCCTGTCCAACTGGTCGTTGCAGGCAAAGGCCCTCCGCATTACATGCGTAAACTTCGCGAACTTGCCCATAAACAAAAAGTGCATGTATCCTTTCGTGGTCAGATAAACCATGAGCATATCGATCAGTTGTATCGGGCCGTCGATTGTCTGGTGTGTCCCTCCCAAGAACATGAAGCTTTTGGTCTGGTCAATGTTGAGGCCATGGCTTCAGGATTACCTGTCATTGCTTCTGATAACGGAGGCATTCGTGAGATTATTGAATCAGGTATTAATGGATACCTTGTGAGTGATTATAAGCGTCCCCAACGTTTCACCTCCTGCCTGTACAAACTTGCAAGCAACCCCACGTTTGCCGAGATGTTAGGGAAGGCTGGCCGAGACAGCGCAAAGGCACATTTCAGTTGGGCCAGAACAGCCATGCATCTGGAAGCCACCTATACCAGGCTCATCCGTCAATGAGCCTTCTTCTGTTATGAGCTTTTTGCCCATGTAAACCTGCTCTTTAAAATGATCAAGCTTTTTCACGAAATTGCCATCCCGCAATCAAAGAATCCATCTGTGGAACAGGAATGTGACTCATCTCAATTAACTCCATAATAACCATATCTCTCATCATGAATCGTACTTTGGCACACGTTAGTTGATGAAATACATCGTAGAATGCCTTCCCGGTCCAACATCCATGAGGTACGACAAGCGGATCATTAACGATATAGCCTACCGCTCCAATCGGTGGAATAACGACCTTAATTGCTTGTTGATCCAATCGATTGTCTGGATCTTTGACGAGATACACGGTATCCCCCACATGTAAAACCTGTACTCCATGATAGTGGTCCATCCCATACATAGCTGCGAATAATTTAGTGCTCATACGACCTGCTCCTTCTCTTGTATTTGTCCATAATTAAAATTCACAAAGATACATCGGTCTCATAATGTTCCAACCACTCGACAAGTTGCCTGCGTATCTCTCTACGAAACTCCCGTGGTTCAAGCACCTCTGCCTCGGGTCCAAATTGATACAACCATTTCAAAAATTCTCGGCTGCTATTCAGTGTCACTTCAAATAACAATCCCCCATCCGACATATTCGTCATTCGCGGGCGAACAAACATCTCTTCTTCTTTTATGTAGGGGGCTATTTTCTCAGAGAATCTTACCTTGAAATGGATATGCTCGTCTCCACGGTCAATAGACCATGTGTTCTTCATATACTGTGTTATGTTGAAGTCACCCTTGTCGAAACCGGCATTGGTTCGTGTTACATCCAAAAAACGGCTAATTCGGAACAATCGAACTTTTTGCAGCAAATGACAGTAGCCGATCAGATAAAAACGTTGATCACGCGGAATGAGATAATAAGGATCGATATCGCGAACTGTAATCTCATTTCTTGTCAGCGTATGATATTGAGTACGAATAGTTTGCTGGCTTAGAATAGCTTCGATGATGGGAATCAGCAGATTAGGATCTTTTCCTTCCTCACGATAAGCTGGCGTGCCCATACGAATAATTCCCGCAATATTCTCTACAATGTCACTGTTTCTTGATTTTAATTTGGTATGAGCCGACATGACCTTGTCAAAAGCCGAATCGAACTCAGCAGGTAACTTGGAGGTATCAACTACGGACGGAAGCATGGAGAAGACCATTGCCTCCTGTTCAGTAAAATCTAATGGATACATGGCAAACTCACCAATAAATCGGTAACCTTTGCCATATCCTTCGTTCATAATCGGGGCAACCCTGTCCAAAATCCGGAGATCACGATATATCGTGCGTACAGTCGTACCGCATTTCAGCGCCAACTCTTTGGCCGAAATTCCAGGATTTGCTTGTATAGCCTGAAGTATACGCAGCAGACGAATTAATTTCTCTGTCATGTAGTTTCTCCCCTTCGATATTTTATCGGCAAGGAAAACTAGTTCCTTTAGTACAGAACTAAATCTTTAGTCCCAATATTATTTTTCGCAATTTCACCGTTTCAGTATAGTCCAATTGCACTCTTACCCCCTTTTAATATACATTCTCTTACTTGCTTGCGTAAAACATTAACCCCAATGACCTTAAACCTAAGCCTGAAAGCCTACACAAACTTTTAAAAAAATGCAAAAAAAAAGCCTAATCTCACCAAAGAGACAAGGCTTTTTTGGAATTACTGGTTATGCAACTCTAATAATTGATTCATCACATTCACCATATGCTCACATAGTTCAGGAATATCTCCCATCTGGTCTTCAGTCACACTACGGTCAAAGTATACATGAGCCATGACGTTGTATGTGATTGGCTCTTCATCAAAGATATAGCGGATGTTCAGGCACATCCGCTGGTCAGGCCAGCCCATCTGCAATAATGAACGAATAGCCGAGCACTGTGTCTCGGTCTCCTTCACATCCATACCAAACCGCAGTTCCAATCGGCAACCCGGATGCGCTCCAGGCTTCTCCAATATCTCTGCTGCAAGTTCCTCAAGGGAACTGCTTAATATGACTTCTCCTCTTACTTCCGGACGATCCCTGAGACAGAACTGTATTGTGAACTCTCTGGACATCACTGCCATCTCCAGCCGATCTTTACGCCCCGTAATCTGAATACGTTCATCCAGGTTATCCATATCATAGAGATAATTCTCAAACCCGACTTTCAGATTGTCATACACCGTTGGATCAAACATTGGAATATACCTACTTTCTTGCCCTTTAACATGTATTGTAGTACATTCTTTTCCTTCATGCGACTATCATAACTTCTCGTCCGTGAAATATAAAAAGCCCAGTCCGGGGACTGGGCTTCGGCTAAGCATGGGGTCTGATGAGATCACCAAGCTTGGCTTATTCTTCTTCAGCTTTTTCTTCAGCTGCTGGTTCAGCGGCTTCATCAGCAGAAGCTGTTGGCTCTTCCTCAGCCGCTTGTGGCGGCATGACGGACGCGATGATTGATTCAGGAGATGTTACGAGTGTCAAACCTTTATCCAGTTTGACGTCCGCTGCAGTCAAGCGATCACCAATATCCAATCCGCTAACATCAACTTCAATGGACGTTGGCAGATCCGCAGGCAATCCTTCTACCTCCAGCTGTGTCTCCTGTGTCTGGAATACACCACCCGCTTTTGAACCGGCTGCTGTACCCTGGAAGTCGATCGATACACTTACGCTGATTGGCTTGTTCTTGGAAATCTGCAAAAAGTCTACATGCAGCAAACGTCCATTACGCTCTTGCTGATCCTTGATCAGTACAGGAATCGTTTTACCACCCTCAACATTCAGGTTGAACATTTCGGAACGGCCTGTGCGTGCCACTTTCAGCATCTCTTTTTCATCTACATGTATTGAAGCACCTTCAAGTCCCGGGCCGTAAACGACTGCAGGAACTCGTCCGCCTTGTCTTAACAAGCGCAGTGCTGCACCTTTCTTTTCCGTTCTTGGCGTTGCTGTAAGTTGAGCCATTTTTCCGTTGGATTTCATGATTGAACATCCTCCTTCAAGGGATCACTACATTATATTTGTTGGAAAGCGTTAAAGCTTCGCTATAGACCATAATGGTCTTTTTTTCGTTGGCCGAATCGTGGGCCATATCTATATTTACCCCAATGATGAAGGATCTCAAACACGAAACAGGACAATTCTTTATTTTCGGCTAAGCTGTTCTCCGTGTATTCAGACCAAAAAAGCAGTCGGAATCTCTTCCAACTGCTGGTTTAGCAAGGGTTTGACGAACTACGTTCAAAGTTATAAATAAAGAAACTATGCGCTATCACGATCTTCCGTTTTTTCGCTTTCGCGAATGATCTGCATCTCGTCTGACCCGCTACGGACAATAATGTGCACGTCCCCATCTTCAGGTACAATGTCCACGTAACGGTCTCCGCACGTATCTTTAGCTTCCCATTCGTTCAATCGAATGATCAATCCCAGGTGATGCAGACCCGGAGCAACGCGAAAGCGGGCTTCAGCGGCATTTCCGACTCGTTCCAGCTGTACTGCTCCGTCCTCCATACCAGTGCCCCATACCCAGACATCCCAACCTTCATACTGCTGGTCTTCCCGCTCGTATCGAAGCGTGACGGTTCGCGAAATCTGTTTATGAATCGTCACGGCAAGAGTTGCGCGGATTCCTCCTGCTTCAGCAATAATATGGGTTACTCCGGGTGTCATCGCACGTACGATCCCTGCCGCACTCACCGCTGCAAGTTCAGGGTGAGAAGAGCTCCAGCGTACATTCGAATCCTGTAGCGGCTGACCAAATTGATCAAGGACCAAGGCACGGAAGCGGCTGATGCGGGTCATGTACATGACGGGTTCGCCCACAATTTCAATTCGTTCAGCATGACGGTAATCCACTTGTAACATACAACTTGCCGTTATGTCCCCACAGTGGACTGTAATTGAAGCTTCCCCTCGTTCCAGTGCATGGATTGTTCCATCAGGCTGGATCTGAATAATATCCGGATCAGAAGAAGTCCAGGTAACCGGGGCTTTTTCTACCACATTGCCAATGCTGTCCCGTACGATTGCTCGCAGTTGCGTGGTCTCCTTCGGACTGTATACCTGGCGAGGAAAACTAATCTCCACTGTTGACGGCTCAGCGCCTCCAGCACGCTCTGTGTCATACAGTACCATCAATGACCATCGTTCTATCTGCACAGTACCACGAACAGTCTCAATCCGATCTGTACCTGCCTGATGAGCATTGACTACGACATGCCAGTCCCCTTCTCCCAGGTCCACATGCTGCTCATGTTCCGTGCCGTTATAAATGACCATAATCTGATTCCAGGTGTCCTGATTCGCACCATCCTGAAGCATATAGGCAACTACATTACCATCCGCACGAATTACACGAAGGTGATTTCGTACCTGTTCAGCATCAATCATACGAAAAGCGGGATGTGTGCGACGCAGGTGAATAAGACCACGATAGTAGTCGAACACCGGTCTGAACCGTGATTTGTTGGCCCATGTGATGGCGTTCACCGCATCCCCGCTCCGATAACTGTTATGATCACCGGCTTTGGACCTGAGCAACTCATCCCCTGAATGCAGGAACGGAATGCCTTGAGAAGTCAGCAGAATGCCGGAAGACAGTAACGAGCGTCGAACCATCTCATCATCCAAAACATTATCTGCATCCACATACCGATAAGGATCTGCTGCTTTTACAGCGGACTCAGCACTCCCACCACCCACGGGCTGTCCGTCCTTCCATACGGGAAATCCTAATTCATGTCTTAGGTTCATGGTTGTTGCAATTTTATCCCACAGATTGAGGTTGTCGTGGGCAGTTACATAATTGACAACTTCCACAGGTGAAGATGTGAAATCATCCAGTGCCCCGGCTAATCCTCTGAGAATCTCATATTCCTGTCCTCCGGCACCCGTGACAAACCCTCTGCCACTTCCATCACTATCCCCCTTGATTGCGCTGCGAAAATGATCATTAAATACTGCAAATCCCTGACCTCGCTGGGTTCCTTTTAATGTTTTGCGGTCCAAAGGCGAATCTCCACCCGTCCAAGGTTCCCCATAGATCAGAAATGCCGGATCGATCTGCTCCCGCAATTCGCGTGTCAATTCATTCATCGTTTCCGTATCTATTAGAGCCATAAGGTCAAATCGAAATCCGTCCACATGATATTCTTCTGCCCAATATCGGAGAGAATCCACAATATATTTTCGCACCATTGGACGCTCAGTCGCCAGTTCATTGCCTACACCGGAACCATCACTGAGGGTGCCATCCTCCCGATAACGGTAATAATAGCCGGGTACGATCCGTTCAAACGGTCCTTCTTCCACGCTGTACGTATGATTATAGACAACATCAAGTACAACACGAATACCTTGTCTGTGCAGCGATTGTACGAGTGATTTGAGCTCCCGAATTCGAACTGCCGGATCACGAGGGTCGGTAGCGTAGGAACCTTCGGGAACGTTATAATGTTGCGGATCATATCCCCAGTTGTATGGTGCTCGGACATTGGAACCAACGTCAGCTGTAGCGAGTTCATTCACCGTCTGATAATCCGCCACAGGCAGAAGATGTACATGAGTGACTCCCAGTTCGGCAAGATGGTCTACACCAATACTATTGCCTGCTCTATCCGTCAGACCGGATGCTGTGAATGCCAGATATTTTCCCTTATACGGAATATCGGCATGTGGGTCTGAGGAGAAATCACGGACATGCAACTCATATAACACGGCATCGACAGGACGCAGAAAAGCAGGTTTGACATCCAGTTCCCAATCGACCGGATTGGTGGTGTCAGGATCTATAATAGCCGTTCGTTGCCCATTGGCCGTTACCGCTCTCGCGTAAGGATCAACAACGACTTCAATCCGCTGATCATTATGAGTGATACGGTACATATAATAATAACCTGCCCAATCGCCTGTAAGCTCTAAAGTCCATATTCCATCCGCATCACGTGTCAAGGAATGTTCCCTTTCACCCTTATGCTCTTGCACCTTACCTTCCTCGTTGTAATGCCCTTCATCTTCAAAAATCAATATATCAACCTGTTGTGCCGTAGGTGCCCACAATTTAAAAGTACTTGCAGCACGAGTATATGTTAAGCCAAGATCGTTGCCTTCGTAACGAAAAGAAGTCCATTCCGGCATCGTTCCCACCGCCTTTATATCCATTGTTTTCGTGTTGTCCCGATGTTACGGAGCGGGACGGGATTTGTCAACCCGGGGTTGTCTGTACTCATCATATCGGTTCAATTTGTGTATTCAATTAGCAATCGCTTTCAAAATATAGGATATGAAAACAAGTGACATAGATTGACAGCATATGTACCTGTCCTGACAAAAAAAGTTTGAAAAATACAAGAATAAATTACAGGATGTCATCTGCTTTCCAAACAAATCTATACTTAGCTACGCATTGAACTGGCGGATGTTTTAGTATTTCCGAGTATAACAAACTCCTGTTTATGGTCGAGCCATCGCTCTTTAACTCGACAAAAAATCGCCCTTCCGATTGGAAGGACGACTCATTTTCATTTTCAACCCAATCTACAGGACAATTGGACATGTCCTTATTTAAGCACGCTCCCTTTTACTAGCACACTACATTCTCTTGCTTGAGGATTAGGGTAGATCAGGAATTGGAATACATCACCGTTATGGATAGCCCGTACACATTTACCTGTCCGTCCTGTACGGTACGTATCGTATCAAAGCCTGCTTGTCCTTTCTCAACAATTACATTCCATGTTCCTGTGGGAACAGAGAGGTCTCGGTTTTCCTTTGCACCGTTATAGATGACGACAATACGTTCCCAAGGATCGCTGGCTGCTGTACCGTTCAGTTCATACGCCAGTAGCCCATTATCTTTTTCGATTAGACGAACATGCTTCTCGATCTCTTCCCGTGTACGAAGCCGAAATACGGGATGCTCTCGCCGAAGAAGAATCAGCCCACGGTAATAGTCAAACACTGGCTTGAACAGCTGCTTTTGCTCCCAATGTATGGCGTTGACTGCGTCTCCACTCTGGTGGCTGTTGGCATCCCCATATTTGCTGCGAAGCAGCTCATCTCCAGCGGCGATCAAGGGTACACCCTGGGAGGTTAGAACAATACCGTTGGCAAGCAAACAACGCCTAACGGTCTCATTTTCCAGAATGTGTTCCGGATCAATCTGCAGGTAAGGCTCAGCCTTCTCTACAGCCTCTTCCACACTTTCGCAACCGCGAATACACCCATCCTCGTCATAGGTGAGGAAATTCAAGGTATCGTGGAGTCCTTGTGTACGTGCAACTTTGTCCCACAGGTTGAGATTATCATGCACCGTTACATAGTTGATCGTCTCGGATGGACCATCCGTAAAATCCTGAACGGCTCCCCCGACGCCAGTCCACAATTCGTCTTCTTTCCCGTCCGCCCCCGTCGCAAATCCCGTACCCACTCCATCGCTGTCTCCCTTGATCACGCCGCGGAAATTATCGTTAAACACAGCAAAACCCGCCCCGCGCTGCGTTCCTTTTAGGGTCATATCATCCCCAAGTGGCGAATCGAGTGCGCCCCATGGTTCACCATATAACAAAATGGAAGGTGACACTTCGGTATGCAATTCCGCTGCAAGCTGTTTCATCGTAGTGGTGTCGATCAGGCCCATCAGATCAAAGCGAAAACCGTCCACATGGTACTCCTCTGCCCAGTAGCGGACCGAGTCGATGATAAACTTGCGAACCATGGCGCGTTCAGTAGCCACCTCATTACCCGTACCTGAACCATTGCTATAGGTCCCATCGGCGTTTTGACGATAGTAGTACCCTGGTACAAGTTTTTCAAAAGAGCTGCCTTCCGTATCAAACGTATGATTATACACCACATCCATAATGACACCTATTCCCTTGTTATGAAGGGCAAGCACCATGGATTTGAACTCACGAATTCGTGTCTCCGGGTCGTCTGCACGTGATGCATAGGAACCTTCCGGCACATTATAATGGAGCGGGTCATATCCCCAGTTATAGTTGGAGGCATCCGTCGTATCACCATCTACTCTGGATTCATCCACCGTCGCAAAATCAAATACGGGTAGCAAATGCACATGGGTAATCCCGAGTTCAACCAAATGATCGATCCCTAGTGTGTTGCCCTTCGAATCACGCAGATCTGTCTCGGTAAAAGCCAAGTACTTGCCTTTATTCGTTATTCCCGACGAAGGGTGAATGGAGAAATCACGGACATGCAGTTCGTACAGGACTGCATCTACAGGACTGGTCAATTCGGGGCGTATATCCTCACTCCATCCGTTCGGATGTGTCTGCTCCAGTCTGACAATTACACCCATTTCTCCATTCATGGTCACGGCTCGTGCGTAAGGATCTACAGCATTGGTCGAATGTCCATCTTCGAAAGTAGGCTTGTACATGTAACGGTAGCCGCTTAAATCGCCCTCCAGTTCCAGAAACCATGTGCCTTGTTCTTTCTTTTGCATAGGTATCGCCTGCTGTTTCCGTTGATTGGGCTCTTCCTCAGGGTTCCCTCCTGTCAAAGGCGGGTACAGAAGTAGTTCCATCTGAACGGCTAACGGTGACCAGACTTTGAAGCGACAGGCTTGTGCTTCTAAGGTGACACCTAAATCTCTTCCTCTGTATGTATCATCTGAAATCAATAGTTCCTGCTTATCCTCTTCAATCATATGTGTTGTTCCCCTCTCGTTGAGAAAATTATGAATATGGATAGAACGAGCGCTCCTTACCCTTTATACCCGTTCTGATGCCCAACCATAATCCCAATTACACAAAAGAAGACAAACGTCATGTAGATTCACATAACGTCTGCCTTCTTAATGGATCGATAACCTCTCTCTAATGCGGTACCTGGGATTGGAAATCATTACGGCTGGATTGATCGGCGTGGTACCAAACCACGTCCCCATCTTGCATCGGCCAGCTTCTCCCCTGACTATCTACCGGGCTGTAATCGAAACCTTCCATTTGCCATTGATTCATCAACGGTGCATGAATATATTGCAGATGGGGTGCATTCGTATTGCCACTGCGCAACGTTTCGATGTTGAAGTTCACTACAATGTAACCGTCCCTCAGAAATACCTTTGACTTGTCATCCAACTGGTTTTGTCTGGCAAGGGATTCGAGATCGGTTCCTTTGGGCGCTGCATATACATCGGCTGGCAAGCTATACTCCCCATACCAGCGCTGAATCGCTGCATTCGCCCGATCCACATTAACACTGGCGGGAATATCTGTTTTTGGGCCAATAAGTGTGCGGATCTGTGAAGGGAGAATCATCCAGTTATACCGACCTACCCACGTTTTATAATGAGAGGTCTGATCCACGAAACGAACCATATGTTCGGCGAGTGACCCTTGAATACGTTCTTCCTCCGACAGTTCATAGGTATACTGGTAGCGCGCCGTATCCCCCAACTCCGTACCGGGTACATTCCGCAACCGTGAGTTCAGCACAACAAAGCGTTTCTCTAAATCCTGTGCCGATCCGATACGAATAAGTCGTTCCTGTCCCCGATGGTAGTATAAATCCACTTCTTGCCGGGTGGTGCCATCTTTGCTCACAAAAGAGAACGTTGGCGTGATTCGGATACCATCCTGTTTCCCAAACATATTACCTTTGGTCTTCAGATCAAACTTGAAATGGTAACCCGTCTTCACCGCTGCATTTCGGAAGCCTTGTACCGGATGACTGCCGGGACGAATAGGCAGGACATAAGGAGCCAAATTACCTCGGGGATCTCCGTCGATACTATTTCCACCGATCCAGTAGCTCACACCCGTTGGTTCGGGGCTGCCCATCCGCTTGCGGAACACATTCTCCCAGTTGTAGTCTGAAATATCCGTGATGTGAAAATCATACAATCGTCCGATAACCTCTACAGCAACGGTATCTGCTGCAACATGATGGGTCAGATTTGTGTTGGCATCCTGTTGTTCTGTAAAGTTTGCAGGTGCATTTTCGGCAATATTACGAAACTCTATCTGATAGTTCCCTTCATCTACCCATACAGGGAGATAAAAAGGGGTATCTAATTGATTTACCGGAATATCCACCCAAGTCATGGCCGGGATGAACTGGCTTCTGGCTTCATTATAAACATCGAATGGGAAACGAACCTGTTTGATCCGAAAATATTTTGCATAATCATGGTTTCCATAACCAGGGTAACTCCCTATATCCAAATGTTGACCTGAAGTTGGAATTCGTACAACAAATGGACGCTCTAGAATAAGTGCAGCTCTGGTCGGATCAGGCGTAGTCTTCTGGTTATGCGGCTGATCATCGGATACCCAGGCATAGTTCACAACTGGAGTATGCACTGTCACCGAGTTGATGCCCAGAATGGGGAACTTCTGATCCTGCCCACCGTTAACATTGCCAGGGAGCAAATCGTAAGAAATTTCACCAGTGGTCGGCTGGTTGGCTTTGTTCACCAATGTGTTCTTGATCGTCAGTCGGTTCTGGTATAGAACAAGATCCCCAATCATGCCCGGCTGGGGGATCGTTCCCGGTTGCCGAGCTGATTTTGCTACTGGAGCGGGGTCCATAATCGTCGCCCCATTAAAGGTTACCTTGTCGTTATTGACCGTGTTCTCTCTAACCTTCGCTTCAGCTTCAGATTGAAACAATGACGTTTCATCTGGCGTAGGCGGTTCATCGGAGCCACCTGGAACCCCTTGGATGCCAAGATCAATTTCTTGACATGGCGCAGGTTTCACATGAGTGTTAACCACAGTATCCATAGCCGATTGCAAAGTCGGTGGAGTATATGCATTGGGCGTCAGGGTCACGGTGTCACCATAACCACCTAGCGCATAGTTAGATACCTTTGCCTCATTTAACTTGTATACCTCCAGATTATCGATCTGCCAATAGCTATATGTCCTTGTTACTTGCATGATTTTATCTCCAGGGACGTCAAGTTCTCTGGGCTCAGGAGGTGTTCCTGGATCCCCCTCACCACTAGAAGCTCTTCCCGGAATCGTCCAGGTTTTATGATAAACCCTTTTCACAGGAACCTTGTAAGTCACCGTTCCTGTCATGTTAACCCAACGGTGCTGAAACAGATATTCCTTGGCCAAGACATTGGCATAGAGATCTTCCGAGGTCGGAATACCACGGGTAACATCGAACTTCTCAGATCCCCGATCATCCGCCTTCAACACACCTCGAACAGACGGGTCCATAACCAATGCTTCAATAACCGTGCCTCTACTAGGTGGGCTGATGGTCACAGAGCAAGCGTTCACAGGATCGCCCCCCGGATCACCATCATTCCCCCCTTCTCCATTATCCGTACAGTCCTTCACCTCAAGCACCTGAGTCCCTTGTTCATCCAGTTGCTGAGCAGTATCAAGAAAATGGGCTTTGATGGTAGTGCTGCCCACGATCCCTTTTGTTGTAATTTTGCCGTCTGCGCCAATCGTTGCCACAGTTGGATTCGAACTCTGCCAAGTCAATTTGGGATGAGCCGTCAGCTTATGAACAGTGCGATCCGGTTTGGTTAGAACTGCTTCTGCCTGTAGCGGTGTCGTATTGGCTTTACAAGCATTCGGCAGATTCACAACGAGCCCTGGTTCCGACGTGACTGTTATGGTTGCAGTATCCGAAATCAGGTATGTACCGTTGTTCCAGATCGCACGCACAGTGACTGTGCCTGGACTCTCGGCCGTTAACATCCCTGTTTTCAACTCTACACTCGCAATTGTCTCGTCAGAAGAAAACCATTTGATCTCCGCTTCTCTTCGTGACACGTCGATGCCCTCACCAAAGGCTGTCGCACCATAGCCCTTAGTCTTCACCAAGGCTTCCATCTGCTGGGTTTGACCTAGGGTAAGAGTTTTATCTGGAGTTACATCGATTTCTTTCTCTTCCTCCAAATCACCCTCCCAGATGATATCCATTGGTGTAAAATAAGAAACATTATGCTTAGGACATCCTGCCGTTGTTCTTCCCCCATTTTCAAATGGATCATTCTGAGTCCATTCATGATTTCCACCAGTTAATGTCTTGATTCCAACAACTGTGCTTGGAGGTGTAATAACTGTTCTTCCCACGCCAGTGTACGATTGTTGATTAGGCGGTGTTTGATATTCTACACTTTTAATTTTTACTTCTTTAAAACTAGAAGAGGTTAATGTATTGCCGTTATATTCAGGCCAAGAAACGGCTGGCCACCGTGAAAAGTCAACACTATCTGGTACCTCCTTCAATGCAGGATAAGGAGTTGTACAACTTCCTGCATTATTGGAATATGTGGGACCACCACTGTGATCCGCTCTAAATCTTCCATCATCAACCTGGTACCAATATACCCCTGGTGTACCCACTGTTTTCTCAGCTTGAATAGATTTGAGAACAGGACTTTTCATAGATTTTGGACCGTACGGATCGTTAGAAGCGTAAACAAAATCATTTATAGATAGCCCAATCAGGTAAGAACTTATTAGGAATAATACAAGCAATGTTCTGGACCAAATGAATACGGACAGCCGCATTCGTATTCTCATAGAATTGCTATCACCTCACTACTGGTACATATTTTGTATTTTCATTTCTCCTACATCTTCAGCTTTAACATGATACGATCCAATTTTATAATCTAAAGTTGACCTTGTCCAAAATCTAACCTTTTTCCCTTTTATGATGAGTTCTTTAGGGCTATTAGGAATAGTTTTGAATCCGTTCTTATCAGCAAATTCTAAATCTAGACGTCTAAAACTTAGTAATCCGTTGCTTAAACCACTACTGTAGGTAATCAAATCTGACTTATCTGTATTTGATATAAAAGATAAATCAGCAAATGTTAAATAATAGTCGCCACTCGAGATATTAGATTCCACAAAAAGTCTACTATATACTCCTTGAGGTTTACCATTTTGAACCTTCACCACAATAAACCTATGAAGTGTAAGCACTCCTGATTTGTTAGAAAGTTTTATATCTCCCTTAGATATATCACTTACCTTAACTGAATTTTTGGTATAAAAATAATTACTAATCGTCGTTAAATTCGTACCCGTCGTGCCGACCTCTCTCATTTCATTCAGATCACTATATTTCCCGGCATCCGTGCCCTCTACGTCCATATAACGCAGCAAAATGGCCGATACTTCTGCACGTGTGGTGGAATCCGCGGGTTTTAATGTGCCATCCTGAAAGCCACCGACAATGCCTGTCCCGCGAACAAGGGCAAGATACGGAATCTGCTCGGCACGAACGGTGCCACGGTTCACTTCCGGTGTGGGAAGCAGTGTGTTTTTCGTATCGTTAAAAGCATCTTGAAAGCTGCTCCCGGACTTGATCAATCCATTGGCAATCCATTTCATCATCTCGTAACGCGTTAGTTCCGCATTTGGATTGAAGCCTTTGGGATAATCGCCAGCGTTAATGAATCCTTGTCCGACAAGCTGGCTAACCGCCGCTTCAGACCAATGCCCCTTGAGATCAGCAAAGGGATTCTGCCCCTCTACCTTCTCCAGTCCAGTCGCGCGGGCAAGTATGGTCGCATATTCCCCACGCGTGATTTTGCCATTAGGACGAAACGTTCCATCTTGGTATCCAGAGATCAAGTTTTTTTCATAAGCTTTGGCAATTGTTGCTTGAGCCCAGTGGCCCTTGATATCTTTGAACTTGCTAAGGGCAGTATCACTTGTTACCGACGCCGCATTCGCTATTGACGTCAAATGTACGGGGCCAATCGGTAATAGTGTTGCTGCCAATACAGCTGTCGTTAACAACCCGACGATCCAACCGTTCCTTTTTTTCTTCTCGTGTCCTTCAATCTGCTTCTTCAATCTACTCACGCTCCTATGTACCTTAGTATGGGGATGCTTTACTTGGTCAACCTAGTCACTTCTCTTCATAACCAAAACCTAAATTTGCCATAATAATCAATATTCTACCATGTTGTACTAGGCTATTGGTATTATTTTTCGTCCATCCCCATCACTTCAAGGCTTGCAACGCTCCTTCCATAGACCCACTTGATTCGCTTAAAACAAAAAAAGGCCATGAATCCGCAGATTCATAGCCTTATGCTTTAAGGGTGTGGTCTTTCTTATGATATTGGAAAATGAACTCACTCATAGAATAAACCATATCATTCCAAATGATCAACCTTTTTTTCTCACTAAGCTTTATTTTCCGTTTAATTCCTTATAGGATGCTTCCAATTCCGTGATCAATTGATCACCACCGGCTTTTCTCCAGCTTGCAATTTCCTGCTCCCAACCTGCATCATCGATTTTACCCATAATGTACTTGGTCTGCGCATCCCAGATCATCTGATCCAGCTCCTGACCACGCTCGGTATAGATCGCCGAAGACAAGGTGAGCGCGGGATTGGGAATGGCGTACTGCTCATTTTCACGCGCCATCTTTGTACCTTTCATACCAATGGGAACATCGACCAGTTCAGCCACGTTATAACCTTCAATGCTTAACAAATTATCCCGATATGGCTTCACTTCACGCTGATAGGCGTCAAAATCCTTGAGTTCGGTTTTTCCATCCGCAGTCTTGGTATAGTGCACATCGAGTAATCCACGGAGCTGCAACGTGCTCAGTTCCTCATCCATCAACTGATCCAGGAACGTAAGGACCTTCTTCAGTTGCTCCTCATCTGTAACGGATGCTTTCGGAATGACCAGCATTCCGTAGTTTCCAGGCTCTCCGGCGATGCGAATACCATCGGGTCCCTGGAACGGAGCTACATCAATCTCTCCATCCGGAGCATTTGGCGTAAGCCGTTGCTGAGAAGATTTTCCGTTCTGAGCCACACCGTTCAGCTTCATGCCAACGAGGCCCGAATCCATTTTTTTGTCTGCATCCGAAGGATCAAGGGCAGGGAAGTCACTGTTAATCAGCCCCTCGCTGAACAATCGCTTGAAGAGTTTCATCGTATCCACATATTCCGGAGTCAAGAACTCCGGGGTCAGTTTCCCAGCATCATCCACACCCCATTTGTTGACACCGCCAATACTTACAGCAATACGCGTCAGTGGCGAAGAGACTCCCTCGTTATATTTCTTAAATAACAGTGCACCGTACGTATCTTCCTTACCATTCCCGTCTGGATCATCCTTACGAATAGAGCGCATCACTTCATACCAGTCATCCAGCGTTTTGGGTATATCCAGCTTCAATGTATCGAACCAGTCCTTGCGATATACGATCGCAGTCCGTCCAATATCCCGGAAGTTCGGAATACCGTAGATCTTGCCTTCAATTTTGATATTGTTAAAATAAGCCTCGGATTGGGCAGACAGGTTCTTATAATCCTTCAAGTAAGGCCCCAGTTCCCAGAACAGTCCCGTTTTGGCGGCATTAAACGTTGTCGGTACATAATTCACACGCATAATGGTCGGCATCTCGCCCGATGCAACCATAACGTTCACTTTATCATCAAAAGCAGACTGCGGAATCCACTGTACATTGACATCCGTATTGGTATATTCCTCAATCTTCTGTTCAATCCCATTCTCCTTGGCCGGTATATCACCTACCTGCATTAAAGAGATGGAAATGGGAAGTTTACCTTCCCCTGCAGCAGGCGCTTTTTCTCCCCCGCAACCTGCAAGCAATCCAGCGGACATTGCACCAATTACAACGATTCCGCCTAAACGGGACATTGGACCTTTTGGACTCATGAACCATCTCTCCTTTTGGATAGCCAATTTGTTCAGCAAACTTGCCTCATTTCACTCACACCAGCCATGTATGCGCTATCATAAATAATTTAGAGAGAAGAACCAGCATTACGCCAGTTCAATCTCCACCCCTGCCAAAATGAACGGAGCAACCGATTTCGGATCATTGATCCGAATGGACTCGGTCACATAATACTCATAGGACCCGTCACGATACGGGCTTCCTCCAAGACCGGCTCCGCCATTACACTGCGTCAAGGACAGTACGCCTTCACGATCCGTTTGCAGCAGATGCTGCAGCAGACCCTGATACCCTTTTTCCGCAACCGCTTTGAACTTGCCGCTCAGATATCCTTTACGCACACCCTTGGCAAATGCATAGACAAACATTGAGGTGCCTGAAGCCTCCAGATAGTTCCGCTCTCTTCCCGGCTGATCCAGCAGATGTGGCCATAGTCCGGTCTGTTGATCCTGAACATGTACTAATGCGTTTGCTACCCGTTCGAAGATGCCCACGATCTGCCCTCGCTGCGGATGATCTACCGGCAGATGATCCAGTGTATCCACAACCGCCATCACATACCAGCCCATCGCCCGGCTCCAGACATGTGGAGAACATCCCGTCTCCCCCGAACTCCAACGCTGCTCTTTGCTCTCATCCCAGGCATGGTACAAAAGACCACTACGCGGATCACGTGTACGTTGCTCCACCAGCAAGAGCTGCAGAGCCGCCTTGTCGAACCACTTCTCTTCACCCGTTACCGCGCCATACTGGGTGAGATATGGAGTAGCCATATACAAACCATCCAGCCACATCTGGAAAGGGTAAATCTTTTTGTGCCAGAATCCGCCTTCACTCGTATGTGGCTGTCCCTTGAGCTGAGTCATAAGCAAATCCGCAGCTTTGCGGTACTTTTCTTCACCCGTTTTCTCATGCAGCAGGAACAGTGATTTTCCCTGATTGATCTGATCCAGGTTATATTCCTCAACCGTATAGGAACGAATCGAGCCATCTTCCTGAACAAAATGATCCATTAGCTCACGGATGTAGTCAAAATACTTTTGCTCCCCGGTGTGCGTGTACAGCTCCTCGAGTGCTTTCAGAAAGCAGCCATTCTCATAATGCCAAGTGGAGTACAGCTCATGGTTGCGATAACTTTCCATGAATTGCTGTGCCATGCGCACCGATGTGAGTTGCAATGTTTCCTTCATGATCAAGCCTCCGCTTCCGGCTCTTTATTGAGCCTGTTTTTTATAATCTTCGGCATATTCCTCACGAATCTTGTTTCCACCCGCATTGCCCCAATTCTCAATTTCCTTTTCCCAGCCACTTTGATCGATCTTGCCCATGATATATTTGGTTTGTGCATCTGCAATGACCTGATCCAGATCCGCCCCGCGGTCACCATATGTTGGGGAATATAACGTTAGCGCAGGGTTTGGCACAGCGTGCTCCGCCAGTTCCTTGGCAAGTGCTGTACCTTTTTCACCCAGTTCCGTATCCTTCAACTTCGGTACGTTATACCCTTCCACATAAGGAAGGTTGTCACGGTAAGGTTTCACTTCACGCTGGAATGCATCGAAGTCACTCATCTCCACCTGATCTTCGCCCACTTTGGTGTAATGTTTATCTTCCATACCACGCATCAGCAGGGTAGCCATCTCAGGGTCCATCAGTTTATCCAGGAAGGAGAGTAGATTCTTGAGTTCTTCTTCCGATTTCACCGTCGATTTAGGGAATGCCAGAATGCCCGAGTTACCCGTCTGTCCTGCAACACGATCTCCATTCGGTCCGAGCAAACCAGCGATGTCTACCACACCATCCGGATTGTTTTTGGACAGACGCTCTTGCTGACTTTTTCCATTCTGAGCAACACCTACACGGATACCCACAACACCGGAATCATACTTTTTCTCCGCTTCCGTAGAATCGAATACGGCAAAGTCCTGGTTCAGCAGTTTCTCATCATACAACCGTTTCAGCAGATCCAGCACCTGCATATATTCCGGCGTCATGAATTCAGGCGTGAAGCTGCCATCCTCCTCAACTTTCCACTTGTTAGGTGCACCAAAACTTACGCCCAGGCGCGTCGTGAAGGAATATTGGTCCTCATTATATTTTTTGAAAAGCATCAACCCAAACGTATTATCCTGACCATCTCCATCTGGATCGGAGGTTGCCAGTGTTTTAATCGTTTCATACCATTCATCCGGTGTGGTTGGCACCTTCAGATTCAGCTTCTCGAACCAGTCCTTGCGATAAATCACCGTGGCCCGAGCGATATCCGAGAAAACTGGAACCCCGTAGATTTTGCCCTCTACCTTGATGTTGTCAAAAAAACGCTCGTTCTGAGCCGACAGATTTTTGTAGTCTTTCAGCAAAGGCCCCACTTCCCAGAACACATCATTACGCATAGCGCTGGTCACGGTCGGATTATACTGCACCTTCACAATTTTTGGCATATCGCTTGAAGCGATCATCACGTTAATTTTGTCATTATAGGCCGAAGCCGGTATCCACTGGATATCCAGCTTGGTGTTGGTATACTCTTCAATCTTTTGCTGAACTTCATTCCCTTTGCTTGGCACATCACCCACCTGTGCAATGGCTATGGATACATTTTGTACGCCGCCCTCGGCAGCCTGACCCTCGTCTGATCCGCATCCTGCCAGCAACCCTGTCACCAGTGCCAGTGTGCTCAAGACAGCTACGGCTTTCTTTTTTGTTGCTTTCATAACATGAAAACCTCCCTTTTTTTATACAGTTAAATTGTCATATTGAACTGACTTTGAAGCATATGAAGACTCAACCTTTCACCGAACCCAGCATTACTCCTTTTGCAAAGTGCTTTTGCAGGAATGGGTACACCAGCATAATCGGGATCGTGGAGAATACGATAACCGCCATGCGAATGGTAAGCGGCTGGATCTCGGTCTCTTCGATACTCGTGTCTCCGATTCGGCTCTGTGCCAGAATGACAATCTCACGCAGCCAGACTTGGACAGGCCACTTCTCACTATCGTTGATATAGATTACAGCGCTGAAGAAACTGTTCCAGTGGGCCACTGCATAAAAAAGTGAAAATGTCGCCATGGCTGGCATGGACAACGGCAGTACAATCCGGAACAATACGCCGACATCGTTACATCCATCAATTTTGGCTGCATCCTCCAGTTCATCGGGAATAGCCTGGAAGAAGTTTTTCAGTACAATCAAGTTAAACGCACTAATAGCGGTAGGCAGCATCAGCGACCATAATGTATCCGTCAGGTGCAAAGATTTCACGACAAAGTACGTTGGAATCATTCCGCCGCTGAAGAGCATCGTGAACAATACACCCAGCAAAATGGGCTGGCGTCCACGCAAATATCTTCTGGAGAGCGGATACGCCATAAGTGACGTAAACAACAGGTTAATAAAGGTACCAATCACCGTAATGTAGACCGATACACCCAGACTGCGAATCAAGGTATCCGTTGAGAAAATGTAGCGGTATGCAGCCAGAGAGAACTCTTTTGGAAAAAGAATAAATCCTCCCTTGGCCACTTCATGTGGACTGGTAAACGATACGGCCAAAATATAAATGAACGGTATGACCGTCACGATACCAATCAACAGCAGCAAGCCGTGATTGAGAAAATCAAAGATCCGGTTGCCCCACGTTTTATCCTGTTGCATCTTAATGTTCACTCCTGTCTGGTGAAGAACGTCTGCTCCCGAGGGTTAGTAGACGCCTTCCTCCCCGAATTTTTTGGCCAGCGTATTGGCACCAAGGACAAGCGCCAGCCCGACAACCGATTTGAACAACCCGACAGCAGCACTATAACTGTACTGTGCCTGGGTGAGCCCCTTCGTGTACACGTAGGTATCAAATACCTCGCCCACATCCCGGTTCGTCGGAGTCAGCATCAGGAAGATCTGTTCAAAGCCTGTATCCAGGAAATTACCCAGACGCAGAATAAGCAAAATGACGATTGTACTGCGAATGGCCGGCAACGTAATGTGCCAGGTTTGGCGCCAGCGATTGGCACCATCAATCCGTGCAGCTTCATAGAGTTGTGTATCAACACCGGAAAGTGCAGCAAGGAAGATAATCGTGCCCCAACCGACTTCTTTCCAGATGGATTGTCCAACAATCATCGTACGGAACCATCCGGGTTCAAGCAGGAACGCCACTTTTTGTCCAGTCAGGTTATAGAGCAATTCATTAATCGCACCGCCCTCGGTTGTGAACAGCATGTAGAACACACCGACAACAACAACCCAGGAAACAAAGTGCGGAACATAAACAAGCGTTTGTACAAATCGTTTGAAACGTTCACGGCGAACCTCATTCATCATGAGTGCCAGTACAATCGGCAGCGGGAAAAAGAACACAATGTTATAAATGGCGAGTAAAAACGTATTTCGAAACAATGTCCAGAACTGGGGTTCTCCGAAGAAACGCTGGAAATGTTTGAACCCTACCCAGTCACTCCCCAAGATGCCCTTGTAAGGCGTGTAATCTTGAAAAGCCATCGTGATGCCATACATGGGTATGTATTTGAAAATAACAAAGTAAAGCACACCCGGTATTAACATGATATACAGCCACCGGTTTTTGATAATGTCCCTCCACAGCAGGTTTTTGTCACTGCGGGTAGCGGGCCGTGTTCGAGCCGCCGTTTCGGCTTTCATAGTGTCTTCCTCCCCACATTGGAAACGATTACAAAAGATCACTTCCTGAATTCATATCTTCATTGTGGAGGATAAACCTATGACTGGCTATCGTCTCGTTTTAGCCTTTTGTTATTCCTTATGCAGCAAGGGTTTATCTGATTTCATTCACAGAAATGAAAGGCGCAATGAACTGCTTTTAACCTCCATATTCCTGTCTTAACTTCATGGATAAGTGTGGCCTTTTCCCTACACCTGAACATGAAAAAGCCTGCCTCCATGGCAGGCAGAACAGGCTTGTTTTATCGCTGCTGCTCCCGGTACTTGCCGGGGGTAGTTCCTGTGATTTTGCGAAACGTACGGATAAATGCGGTCGGATTGGTATAGTTTAATTTCTCCGCAATCTCTGATATTTTAAGATTTGTTGTTTGCAGCCAGGTCTTCGCTTTTTCCATACGGTACTCAGCGAGATATTCCGTAAAATTGACTCCGGCTTCCTTCTTGAATACCCGACTTAGGTAGACAGGGTGAAAATTAAGCTCAGCGGCACAGGCCTCCAGCGATAATTCACGATCATAACGTTCCTCGATCAAACGAATCATGCGCCTTGCAATATTCATGTATTGAGATTCTTCCTGCTCTCGCCAAAAACGGATGACGGGCTGGAACAGCCGCTTGCGGAACCAATTGGTCATTTCGTCCAATGTGGACAACTTTAGCAAATGTGACATGGATGCTTTTTCACCCAGTACTTCAGCCACATCTCCACCTTGCTCCTGAACAAGCTGATATACACGAGACAGCAACTGAACCATGATGACAGGGTATTCACTGAAATGAAGCTTCTTATCGGCAAGCAGCCCCAAATATTGCGTAAAATAGGCGTCTGTCTTCTCTTCATCTCCTTGCTTGAGCGCAGAAGCGAGCTGATCTTCAATCATCCGTAACTGGGTATACAACGCAGCCTCCATCTGACCACGTGGCTGTATATCCTCGTAATGCAAAATAATACGGCTGCCCAGACTTACCCGGCCTTGCAGTGCCTCGCGGCTCTCCTGAACCGCTCTTGGCGTATCTCCAATACAAGTGTACGAACGACTGATGCCAATACTTACGGGCAGATTCAGATAGGTCACGACACGTTCGCGAATCCAGTCTGCCTGGGTGTGCATCCATTCCTTCAGCTTCACCTCATCCGTGAGTTCAGAGGCAAGTACGGTGACTTGAGCATCATCCAGCATGACCGGGGTGAACCGAACTGCAGAAGGAAGGAGTTCACCTACCATATTGTTGACAGCAAACAGCAGCAGGTCCCGATCCTGTTCCTCATATCGGGTCCCTTCCAACGTATCCATCTGGAGCATGAGTACGCCAAGACTTGTCCACCCGGTCGGGAAGTCATACAATTCTCCCTGATATCTGAAATCTTCTTCCGAGATTTTGCCTGTTAGCAGTTTGGTCATAAAAAACTCTTGGAGATGTACATGCTGCCCTTTCATCTGCTCACGCATCGTTTTCTCCGAACTGAACAAGGTTGACAATTGCTCCTCAATATAGATAAATTCATCCTGACGGCGTCCTGATGGAATAACTGGGGAATCCAACCCTTTCGTAAATTGTAGCAGTCTGGAGATCGGTGAATACATCCGCCGACTGCCGTATATGGCGACCAATCCCGTTACACATAACATGACCAGTGTAGCGACACCGGTAACCAATGCAATTTTCTGTGATTGGGCCGTGATCTGCCCAAGGGATACAACGGACACGTATAACCAGCCATTAAGTGGAGATTGCCTATAGCTAACCGCCACTTGGTTACCTTCCACCTCTGAGCTGAAGAACCCCTCTGGCTGGCCTGTCGTTTGCACCATTTCATCAATTTCCTTATTGAGCATGTCATATTTCCCATCTTGCTGCACATCGTTTAGAAAATACTTCTGCTCCCGATCCAGAACGTACATATCTCCGGAATTCGCATTTCGGCTCAAGAATGTACTTATTTCCGTATCGGCGATATCAATCACAAGAAATCCCTTTGGTTTCACATTCGTTGGCATCATCGGGATTTTGAATACCATACTGACCACATTATCCGATGATATGAGAGTAGGTGCCTGTTCGGGTGTCAGTTCCCCCATGCCAGCTGACACGGGTACACTTTCTTTGGCTGAACTGGCATTTTGAGTGACCCAGAACAGGCTGTTAGTGTAGGTCAGATAAGAACCAATCCGGTCCCGAATGCTGAAATCATCCAATTTGCCAAAAGAACGCATCGAAACAACCCAATCTTCGTCCAGATTAACCAGATAGGCTTGGTCAATGTTCGTAACCGCTTGCAAGTTGTTAAAGCCTGACGTCAGGTCACGAATCTCCTGAAAATCGCTGCTGTCCATCGGTTTCTTCATCGCTTGAAGTACCAGGGGTGAATTGACATACTGAATGGATGATAATTGCAGGCTGCGCAGAACTTGTTCTACCCGCATTTGGGTCTGATGCAATATCTGAAGGTTGCTTTCACGCACTTTCTGCTCAATGTCACGTGATGCAATCGTGTACGAGACCGAACCAATAACAATGACGGGAAGGGCTCCGAGGATCAGGGTAAAGCAGAGCAAACGCAGTAAATACTTAGGCAAAAAGAGCATCCTCCTTTAATATGTATGTTTATTATATTAAATCGCTTTCATTGGATTATTTTACTATTGTTATTTTAAAACCCATTCTTATTCAAGTCCACTCATTTATTCTAAGGTTGACTTCAAACCAATTTCCAGTTTATATTGGTTGCATATTCCTCAATCAAAGGAGAGATTTTTAATGTCGGTGAATGTTCTTAACTAACCAAGTTTCATATTCAGGAGTTTGGCCTTTCATTGCGCTTGTGCCCACATGGCATACGTGTATTTCATGATGCGCCAGATCCCTGTACTTAGTTAAGAACAGCGGATATCATAAATCGCCTCCGGGATTGTCATTGTCCGGGTCTATTTCCGCGCTGAGTTCAGCGCGGATTTTTTAATATAGACCTGTAGTGGACTTTGCTTTCCCATATATTTAGGGCGGAGAATGACGTTTGTTCATTCTCCGCCCTTTTTGCGTTTTCCAGGAATATGTTTCGCGTGTCAACTGCAATCCCAATTCAAATTCAAGGAGAGATTACGCATGAATGAGAGCACATTAAACAGTCTGGGTTATCCACAAATTCAAAAAAATGTTGCAGACTGCGCCCTGTCTTATCTGGGCAAACGTTATGCCAGAGAACTAAAACCGATGGTAGATGCTCGCCTGATCCAGCTGCGCCTGGAAGAAACAGCAGAAGCGGCTGCGTTGATTCGTTTCGGGGCCAGTATCCCCCTCCCTTCACTCGACGGAATGGAAACGATTATGGATCTGCTTGGCACCGGTTATCTATTCAGTGAACGTGACTTCAGTCATCTTGCTCAGTTCCTGCGGAGCTGTGCACAACTCATGAAGTACATGGAGGGCAAATCTGACGCCGCTCCCACCGTTAGTCGCTATGCAGCATCCATGATTCTGATCGAACCTTTGCTGCGTGAGATCGAGCGCTGCATCCATAGTGGACGCATTCAGGATCAAGCAAGCAAGGAGCTGACTCGTATTCGCAAAAAAATGACGGTGAATGAGGAGCGTATGAAACGAAAGCTTGATTCTCTGGTGAGTAAACATCGTTCCATTATGCAGGAGCATGTCATCAGCCAACGCGGAGGAAGAACCGTTCTGCCCATTAAGAAAGAGTCCCGCAAACAGGTGAAAGGCAGTGTGCTGGATGAATCCGGAAGCGGGCAAACCGTATATATTGAACCTGTTGAGTTAGTAAGTCTGCAGATGGAATTGGCCGCTCTACAAGCGGAGGAGTCCCGAGAGGAGATGAGAATTCTCGGTGATTTAACCTCTCTGGCCGAATCGTATAACCGTGAAATCGCACTGAACACCGAAACGGTTGGTGTATTGGACTTCCTGTTTGCAAAAGCCAAATATGCGGCCACCATGGACGGACGTACCGTTCAAGTCAATACTCAGGGCCACATCAGCCTTCAACGTGCACGTCATCCGTTCATGGGTTCTTCCATGGTTCCGCTTGATTTTGCCATTGGCAGGACGTATTCGTCACTCATTATTACGGGCCCGAATACCGGGGGTAAAACGGTCGCACTCAAAACCCTTGGTTTGTTAACCCTGATGATGCAATCCGGTTTGCTTATTCCGGTGGAGGAAGGTGGCGAGATGGCTGTTTATAACGAGGTAGCGGTTGATATTGGTGACGGGCAGAGTCTGGAACAGGCACTCAGTACATTCTCAGCACACATTCGCAATATGATTGGCATACTGGAACAGGCCAATACGTCAACCTTGGTGCTTATTGATGAGATGGCTTCCGGCACAGATCCCGGTGAAGGTGTCGGACTGTCCATTGCCATGCTGGAGGAGCTGCACAGCCGCGGAGCAACCGTTGTGGCGACAACCCATTTTGGTGAAATCAAACATTTTGCTGCGGCCACGCCAGGATTCGAAAATGCCCGTATGGAATTTGACACCGTTACTCTCCAGCCGCTGTATCGATTGCGTATCGGAGAAGCTGGTGAGAGCTATGCTTATTCCATCGCATTAAAGCTGGGCATGCCACAGCGAATTATCGAGCGTTCCAAGTCCCTGTCAGATCAAAGTATTTCGAGAGATCGTACAATGGTGTTCACGTCACCTCCTATGAAAACTCCGATCCTGACGCCGGAGCGTTCCGCTAAGGAGGCAGACGACCCGACAGAGTTATCCAAGCGGAATCAGTTGAATCAGACGAAGCAATCCAAAAATTCAATCGGTCTCCACAAACAGAGAACAACCAGAGAGTCGAATTCTCTTGCTCCTGCCAAAACGTTTCGCAAAGGGGATCGGGTGTATGCGGCCTATCTGAATCAGTCGGGAATCGTATGTGATGTGGAGGATAGCCGTGGAAATATCGGGGTCATGCTACGTGGACGCAAAGTCAAAATCCATAAAAAACGCCTGACCCTGCATATATCTGCCGATGAGTTATATCCGGGTGACGATTATGATCTGGACATTGTGCTGGAGACAAAAGAAAACCGCAAGAAACGCAAATTAATGGGACGTAAACATGTGGAAGGCCTGCAGATTGAACTACCGCCTGAAGAATGAATAACCCCTGGGAGAAACAGATGTGGTGGTAAACTGGAAGTCATATATACACAGTGAATTCCATAATCACTGACGCATTTCTGTTATACTGGGAGCAGTATGTTCAACTTCAGCTCGTAGCTATTCCACAGGGAGGGAAGAACTGTATGTCTGCAGAACAAGACGATCAAGAGCACATCCCAATCGATGTTCTTGTCTGCCCATTATGCGGTGAAGCTAATCGCTGTTCTTATGCCGCAGGACATCCTCATTCGGAATGCTGGTGTAACCGGGCTACTTTCCCCGAGGGTGTATTTGACCGCATTCCGGCAGAACAGCGCCGAAAATCGTGTATATGTCAGCGCTGTTTGGATGAATATGCCGATAAACATCAACCAAAAGAAGAGCCACACAGTTAACAACTGTATGGCTCTTCTTCATTATGCCTCATCTATATTGTTAGCTGGCTACCGCTGCTCTTACATTTGGTTATACTGGGCAACAGCCTGTTCAAGCACCGGATGATGCTCATCCATCGACGTGTAATGGTGGAGCGCAGCTGTAATTCCCTTCTGGCGAATCATGTCCTGTAATTCCACTGCTTCCGGATCATCGGAGACATCGAACTTGCAGGCTGCTGCCATGCCCATAGCCAGATAGATCGTTTCGGTTCCATCCGCATATGCCTGAAGGGCAGGGCGAACCAGACGATCATTCGGAGACAATTTGCGCAGCGGGGAACGACCAACACGAGTAACCTCATCAGTGAGATACGGGTTGACGAACCGTCCCAATATTTTGACAATATACTGCTCATGCTCTTCCGGGTTGAATGCAAAACGCTTCACCAATACTTTTCCGGTTTCCTGCAAAGCACCGTATACAATCGATTTCACTTTCTCGTCGGCAATAGCCTTCTGAATCGTGTCATACCCGTGTACATGACCGATATATGCTGCAACGCAGTGTCCTGTATTCACCGTGAACAGCTTCCGTTCGATATAAGGCTCCAGATCATCAACATACAGAATGCCCTCAACCGGTTTGAAGGCCGGGGCCATCTGGGAACGATCTACCACCCACTCGTAAAAAGGCTCCACCTGCACATGCAGAGGATCTTCATGATGCTGGATAGGCACGATCCGGTCTACGGCCGAATCTGGAAAATACACGTACTGATCCGCAAGGGAACGTGTCTCATCATTGAGCAGAGCATATACATGCTCTTTCAATTGTGTACTGGCTCCAATGGCGTTCTCGCAAGCAATAATGTGAAGAGGGTTTTGTGCAGGACCGGAATTCAGTCTTTTTTCAAGTCCCTTCGCAATACCTGGTGCAATATGTTTCAGTACGCCCACGCCCACTGCGGTTGTGATCAGATCAGCTTCCACAACGGTTTGGGCAACCGTCTCCAGCTGAGTTCCATCGATCGCATTTACACCTGTCACGGTCTCCTGATCCTTGCTCTCGTTAGCCAGTACCACCGTATACTGACCTCGTTGCTGGAGAGTGGTTACCAATGTCTGATTCACGTCTGAAAAAATCACCTCATACCCTGCCCGGGAGAGGATTAATCCGATAAAACCGCGTCCAATGTTACCTGCGCCAAAGTGTAGGGCCTTCATAGCTCCATTTCACTTTCCAGAATAGCGATAACTTCTTCGGCTGTTTTCGCGAGACGCAGGGCCTCCATGTTCTCATCCTCAGCACAGATCACCGCAATGCTAGTCAAGATCTCCATATGTTCCCCGCCTTGAGCCGCGATACCAATGACCATATAAGCCTTCTCATCGCCAAAATCAACACCCTGTGGGTACTGAATAACGGAAATGCCTGTGGATAAAATGAATGCTTTGGATTCCTTCGTACCGTGCGGAATCGCAAGACCGTTCCCTACATAGGTTGAGACAATCTCTTCACGTTCAATCATCTTCTCAATGTAATCAGCGGTAATATGTCCCGCATCCTTCAGAATCTGTCCTGCCATACGAATCGCTTCGTATTTGTCCTGAGCCGTCGCATTCATGATGACTTTATCTGTTGTTAACATACTCATAGTGGTTGACCTCCAATTTCGGTTTTACTGCGATAGAATCCAACGAGTTCCTGGGAAAGGTAATGAATGAGTTCATCCCTGATTCCCTTTTCCAGCAATATAATCATTTCTTCCTGCAATAACAGGGCACTAATCTCACTGAGAACCTCCAGGCTTTCCTTGGATAATTCTCTCGGACCGAGCATCAAAAGAACATGGGTAACTCCTGCCGGATCATCCGGCGTACGAAGAAGTGGTTCCGTGAGCTGAAACAAGCTAATGGACGGCCTGTATATTCCCTCACTTCGTGTATGAAACAGAGCAAGTCTTGTGCCGGGAATCTTCTGACTCCCCACTGCTTCACGTGCCTCCAGCCGTTTTGCGATCTCCTCTGGCTCCTTCAACACGCCCGTTCCATGGAGCACGTTGCACATCGCATACACCGTTTTATAGAACCCGATATCCTGATTATCCAGCGGGTACACCTGAAACTTGCCGATAATTCGGACGATTTCAACTAAAATAGCTTCCATTCCATCAGGGTCTGAGTAACGACTTGTTGTCTGAACCTCTGCTTCACGGGGCTTATTATGCTGTCGTTGTAACGTTGTTGTTCGGATAAAATGACGCAGACGTTCGCTCTCTTCTGCCGTAAGCAGTGGACTCACTTTGTAATACTGATGCTCATCCATCGGCAGATCGACCGTCGATAACACCAGATCATACTGATCTGTAGGTATCCGGGCAGCTTCATACCAGGACACGCTATCCATGATTCGAATCTCGGGAATCTCCTTGGACAATCGGCTGGATAGCATGCGTGATGATCCAATTCCGCTTGTACACACGATGATCGCCCTGATCTCCCGTTTCAATGTACGCAACCTCTCGATGGAAGCCCCAAAGTGCATGACTAAGAAACCAATTTCCTCATCCGGAACGTCTGTGCCTGGCCAAGCTTGCCCAACAGATTGTTTGACCTCTTCGAACAGGGAGTCATAATCTTTGCGAATCTGCTGCAGTAGCGGATTACGTATCATCTGTTGCCCTTCAATTCGCTCCATTACAGGTTGCATATGACCAAGCAGACCTTCACGAAGCAATCGATCCTCATGAAAGGTGTAATGCGTTCTTGCCTGCATCTGATCAATCAGTGAATGTACCCTGTCCAGTAAAATCAAGTCGTCGATTGGCAACAGCCGCGAAGAGTGAATTCGCTGCTCTGTCTCAACTAATAATCTGTGAAAATAAGCTTGCTCATCTTGGGAGAATGTCAGCCCCAGTTGAGTGGATAACACACCGCATAAGCGGGAAGCCATATAAGGTGGAACCTTCATCTCATCCTGCTCTGCAGTTGCATCTTCCATGTTCTCTCGCGGAGAAATACGGCCAATGCCAAAGCCTTTACGAATACGTACAACTGCGACGGATAATTGAATCAGCAGCTTCATGTATTGGCGTTCCGGGATGTTCTCCAGCCATTCGATATCTGGTTGCCATAACGCATTTTCGATCGTAAGCACATCACCGTGTCCAATCATATCCAGCAATTTTTGGTTTACGATGGAGCCACCTTGTTCAGGTTGTCTTCCGAACAGGTCGGATTCATCCAGAAATTCCAAAGCAAGTGCAGCTATGGCTGTGCGATGAATCGTCTCACTCCCGTTAATCTTGACGCCATATCCACGTCTGCGAACCAGCTTCAGTCCCGCCTGACGAATCCGTGACTCCAGATCATCCAGATCTGTGGTTACGGTGGATACGGTCACTTTCAAATCCGAAGCCAGAGCGAGTAATTTCACAGGCTCCGCTTCATCAAGCAGGATGCAAAGCATGAAGAGCTTACGCTCTTCCGGCGTAAACTCTACATATTCTTTACCCTCCAGTTGCTGGCGCAATACAGCCAGATCATCGGAACTGGCATCAATTCGGATACCGGTTCCTGATTTTTTTTCCAGCCTCATGCCCAAAGGTTCAAGCCATTGTTCAATCATTTGCAGCTCCCGGTGAACCGTTCGGGTACTAACCTTTACTTCAACGGCAATTTCACCGGCAGTGACTTCATGTGGATGCTCCAGCAGAAACTCCACGATTTCACGTTGTCTTTTGGTAATACTCATATCTCAGCCTCCGGCTCAGGGAAAACGATTGCGCGCAATTACTTCAGACGTTCAACAAGCGCATCGTATTCCGGGCTTTTTAGGAAGTTGTCGATGGATATATGTTCTGCGTTCGGCGCAACGGAGCGGGCACGATCGGTTAATATTTGTTGTGTGATTACCACATCTGCATCCGGCGGGATATCACTGATGGCCGTGTTGGTCACCGTAACGTCAATCCCCTCTGCCTTCATCTTCTTGCGGAGAATGGAAGCACCCATGGCACTCGACCCCATGCCTGCATCACAGGAGAAGACAATCTTCTTCACATCTGTTTTCACTGTAGAAGAAGCCTTATCTGAAGCTCTGTCTGCTTCACGATGACTAGCTGTAATGCCAGCGTTCGGTACGTTTCCTTGACTCTTCATGTCTTTCATCCGACTGGATGCGGACTCCAAATCTTCGTCCTTTTGTTTACCCGTTTTCAGCAACACTGCTGCAATCAAGAATGAAACGACTGCTGCTACAAGCACCCCTGCGAGCATTGGAAGGTATCCACCTTTTGGTGTTAACAGGAAATACGCGATAATACTACCCGGTGATGGTGCCGAAACAAGTCCTGCTCCGGTGAGCATGAATGTTAATGTACCTGCGACGCCACCCGCGATTGCGGCAAGAATCAGAATCGGTCTCATCAGAATATAAGGGAAGTAGATCTCATGAATTCCCCCGAAGAAATGAATGATAACGGCACCTGGTGCAGAAGATTTGGCCATTCCGCGTCCGAAGAAGCAGTAAGCAAGCAAGATACCAAGTCCCGGACCCGGGTTGGATTCAAGCATGTATAGAACAGATTGTCCTAATTCTCTTGCCTGATCTGTTGCAATTGGTGTTAGAATACCGTGGTTGATTGCATTGTTCAGGAACAACACTTTACCTGGTTCGATAATCAGGTTGACCAGCGGTAGCAAGCCCAGATTCATCAGACCTTGCACACCGGCAGACAATACTTTGCTAATCGCTTCTACAGCTGGCCCAATACCCAGTAGAGCAAAAATCCCCAAGATCCCGCCAATAATACCGGCTGAGAAGTTGTTAACCAGCATTTCAAATCCGGCTTTAACTTTACCTTCAATGGATTTATCGAACTTTTTGATGATCCATGCTGCCAGTGGTCCGGCAATCATGGCACCGAGGAACATCGGAATATCACTACCCACGATGACCCCGATGGTCATAATGGCACCTACGACACCACCACGCTGACCATGCACCATCGTACCCCCGGTGTAACCAATTAACAGTGGGAGCAAATATTTAATCATTGGATCAACTAACTGTGCTAGTGTCTCGTTAGGGAACCAGCCTGTTGGAATGAACATGGCCGTAATTAATCCCCAAGCGATGAACGCTCCCATATTCGGCATGACCATACCACTCAGGAATCGGCCAAAACGTTGCACACCTACCCGTAGCCCACCTTTGGAATTGGACGATTGGTCCAAATTACTCATTGTATTATCCTCCTTGGATCAAGTGATTATGACTTATGAAAGGGGTATCATTTCTCCCCTGCTGTAATCCTAAGCGAGAATGCTCTCCTGTTCAATGAAATGAAAGCGTACTTTCGTCATGAACAATGATGACAACATTAGGTTATGTAATCGTTTTTATTGATGCATAATGGCTAAAACCATTGGTACACAAGGCTTTTCCTGCCTATGACTTTTGTCATTTCCAGCATCATTTTCTAACCTATAGCTTGGTCCAATCAGGTGATTTACATCCCTAATCTGCCTCGATCCCTATTCAAAACCATTCCTGGAAAGCACAAAAAACCTGTGCAAGCATCCGGCTCACACAGGTCGAAACAATATGAAGCTAATTTCATTATTTTATAAAGTATATGTTAATAAGTACAAGTCCGTTGAGCCTATTCTTCCGTATGTTTACGATACGCATCTGCATTCATCAATGTAGACAACGCTGCTGTCAGATCTCCCTCAACACGGATCTCAATCATCCAGCCTTCCTCGTAAGGAGAACTGTTCACAAGTTCAGGCGAGTCCTGCAACGAATCATTCACTGCAATAATTGAACCTGTGACGGGAGAGAACAAGTCCGACACCGTTTTGACCGATTCAATCGTTCCAATGCTGTCTTCTGCTTTTACATTGGATTCAAGGTCAGGCAATTCCACAAACACAATGTCACCCAGCTGATGCTGCGCGAACTCGGTAATGCCAATACGTACAGTATCCTCCCCTACGGTTTGCACCCATTCGTGCTCTTCACTGTACAGGAAATCACTTTTCAATTCGCTCATCGATATCCGCCTCGCTTTTCATTAATGAGTGCATGCGTTCTTTGACCTTAACCTTTTTCCCAGAACATAGCGTATGATATTTCGGATTCAAATGTCAAGATACCTCACAATTTATTTGATAACGGCCTCTCCAAACCGTAACCTAAATACACTCTTTCTACATATACTGGTGAAAACTAGAATAGTAAGCGCAGTCTTTTTAAATACACGAACAATATCATTTAAAATATAATAAATATTCGGTTTTGATTCAATATCAATGATATCGTTCTTGACATCAGTAGTGGATTCACGTTTTAATGAGGAGAGTAAATGTGTTTAATGGACTATGTTATACCCGCGGATGAATGTAAAGGGAGAGATTACCCGTGACACCCGATTCGGGATGTACATGAGGTAACGCCGAAGGAGTAAACCACCGATAAGCGGGGGTGAATCTCTCAGGCAAAAGGACTTTTACGGGACGCAACTCTGGAGAGCATCTATTCGCCCTGTACGGGCGTTATGATCACCCAAGGGGAAACCTGTTGTAAATACAGCGGGGTAACTCTCAGGTACAAGGGACAGAGCCTTAGAATACAGCGTGCTACTTGGCATGCCGATTCTTTGGCCTGTCCTTTTCCTTTTTCCCAAAAAAACGAAAAACAGGATTTCAATCGGCGCTGCCATAGTTGCCTTACCATACTTATCTACGAATGACTTCTAGCTGAAAAATTAAAAAATACCCTGGTTCATTGATCCACGATTGCATATTCGGCCGTTTGACGGCCCATGACGAGGTGATTTGATGTCCGATTTGCTTAGAACACCACTCTTTCCCCTGTATCAGCAATACGAAGGCGTACGGTGCATTGATTTTGGAGGCTGGGAGCTTCCGGTGCAATTCAGCGGAATCCAGAAAGAACATGAAGCGGTGCGTGAGCGTGCTGGACTGTTTGATGTATCCCATATGGGCGAATTCACTGTACAGGGTGAGCAGGCTGAAGTTTTTTTGCAACAAATGACAACCAATGATGTAACCACGCTGGTTCCCGGTCAAGCCCAGTACACCCTGATGTGTTATCCAGATGGTGGTGTGGTGGATGATCTGCTCGTGTATAAGCTGGAAGATCAGCATTATATGCTCGTCGTTAACGCCTCCAATATCGACAAGGACTGGGCGTGGCTGCAAGAGCACTTGATCCCTGGCGTAAACATGACCAACGATTCGGAGCAGACGGCGCTACTCGCCCTGCAAGGTCCACTGGCTGTGGATATTATCGGAAAAGTTACCGAAACGGATGTATCCACGATTGAACCGTTTCGTTTTGTGCAGGATGCCGAAGTCTGTGGAGTAAAATTGCTGTTGTCCCGTACCGGTTATACCGGTGAAGATGGCTTTGAACTATATGTTCCTGCGGATCAGGCCGCTATGGTCTGGAATGGATTAATGCAGGCTGGAGAAGAGCACGGGCTGGTTCCCGCTGGACTTGGTGCAAGGGATACGCTGCGTTTTGAAGCCAAGCTGCCTCTGTATGGGCAGGAATTATCTGCAACGATCTCTCCGCTAGAAGCTGGCGTTGGTATGTTTGTGAAACTGAATGCTGGACCTTTTATCGGACACGAAGCCTTGTTACAGCAAAAAAATGACGGGCCCGCCCGTAAACTGGTCGGCATCGAAGTGCTGGAGCGCGGTATTCCTCGCCCCCACTATCCGATTTACGCCGAAGGCGTACAGATCGGTGAAGTGACAACAGGCACGCAATCACCTACATTGAAGCGTAATCTGGGGCTTGCCCTCATCGACAGCAAATACGCTGCGCTGGGAACCCCGCTTGAGATTGAGATCCGAGGGAAGAAACTGAAAGCCGAGGTCGTAAAGACCCCTTTTCATAAACGGACACGTACGTCAAAGACACTTACTCAAGGAGCTGATCAATCATGAGCAAGCACCGCTACATTCCCATGACAGAACAGGATCAGAGTGCCATGCTCGCAACCATCGGTGTGGATACGCTGGAGGAACTGTTTCAGGACATTCCTCAGGAGATTCGTTATCAGGGCGAGCTGCCCGTATCCTCCAAACTTGATGAATATGCGCTGACACGGCACATGTCCAAACAAGCTGGTGCCAACGCCAATTTCGAAACACACGCCAGCTTCCTCGGCGCAGGCATATACGATCATCATGTTCCTTCCGTCATCAATCATGTCATTTCACGTTCCGAGTTCTACACTGCCTACACACCTTATCAGCCTGAGATCAGTCAAGGTGAACTACAGGCCATTTTCGAATTTCAATCCTACATTTGTGAATTAACCAGTATGGCTGTAGCCAATGCCAGTATGTATGACGGCGCAACCGCCTTTGCTGAAGCAGGTAATCTGGCCGCAGCGGCAACTCGTCGCAAACAGCTTATCGTATCCCGTACCGTTCATCCGGAAGCCCGTCAGGTATTGCAGGCGTATGCGCACGGACTCCGTCTGGAGATTATCGAGATCGGTTATAAGGATGGGGTCACGGACTGGGATGCCCTGCAAGCCGCCATATCGGATGATACCGCAGCTGTCATGATCCAGAGCCCGAACTTCTTTGGTGCCGTGGAAAATGTAAAACAAGCGGCTGACCTTGTGCATGCGCACAAGGGCCTGCTCGTCGTAAGTGCTAACCCGCTATCGCTGGGTCTGCTGGAAGCCCCAGGCAAGCTGGGTGCCGACATCGTCGTTGGCGATGCACAGCCCCTCGGCATCGCCGCTTCACTCGGCGGCCCGACATGCGGATATTTCGCCGTATCCCAGCCTCATATGCGCCGGATTCCTGGCCGAATTGTAGGCCAGACAACGGATCGCAACGGCAAACGTGGATTTGTACTCACACTGCAAGCGCGTGAACAGCACATCCGCCGCGAAAAAGCGACATCCAACATCTGTTCCAACCAGGCTTTGCTTGCGCTCAGCGCATCTGTATATATGTCCATCATGGGTAAACAAGGCATGATCGATGTCGCGGATCTGAATCTGCAAAAGAGTCATTACACCTTAAATACATTAACTGCGATTCCCGGTGTTAGCCTGACGTTTAAGGCGCCAACATTTAATGAATTTGTGATTAAGCTGCCTGAAGGAACTGACGTGGATGCCCTTCAGTTGAAACTGTTGGATGCGGGCTTTATTGGTGGCTATGAACTTGGACGTGATTATCCGGAGCTTGCCGGACATATGCTTATTGCTGTTACCGAACGACGTAGCAAAGAAGAGATCGACGAATTTGCACGAGTATTGGAGGGATCGCTGTGACTCAGGAAACGACAACAACGACAACATCGATACAAGGACAATCTGAAATGGGTGCATCAGTATCCACTCCGGCTCAATCTGAGACAGCTACAACATTCAGCGCACAGACCTTATCTCCTGCTCCGGAACAATCATTGATCTTTGAACTTAGCAGCCCTGGACGTGTCGCTTATTCCCTGCCGCAATGTGACTTTCCTCGTCAGGCTGTTGATACGTTGATTCCCCGGGAAATGCTCCGTTCGGAAGCAGCGGCACTGCCAGAAGTATTTGAGGTAGATGTTATCAGACACTATACTGCGCTGTCCCGTCGTAATTTCGGCGTAGATAACGGATTTTATCCGCTGGGTTCTTGTACGATGAAATACAATCCGAAGATTAATGAGGATGTTGCACGTTACAATGGTTTCGCCAAAATCCACCCTTATCAGCATGAATCCAGCATTCAAGGTGCACTTGAACTGTTATATACATTGCAAAATGACCTTGCGGGGCTGACAGGTATGGATGCGGTAACCCTACAACCAGCCGCTGGTGCCCATGGAGAATGGACTGGACTTATGATGATTCGTGCGTACCACGAAGGTCGTGGTGAACAACGTACCAAAGTCATCGTGCCCGATTCATCTCACGGTACCAACCCGGCAAGTGCAACCGTTGCAGGATTTGAGACCGTGACGATTCCATCCCGCGCAGATGGACTGGTTGATCTGGACGCACTCCGTGCAGCCGTTGGTACGGATACAGCAGCATTGATGCTGACGAACCCGAATACACTGGGTTTGTTCGAGAAAGACATTCAGGAGATTGCATCCATCGTACACCAGGCTGGTGGCTTGCTGTACTACGATGGCGCGAACTCCAATGCCATTATGGGCATTACCCGTCCGGGTGATATGGGCTTTGACGTGGTGCATCTGAACTTGCACAAAACGATGAGCACGCCTCATGGCGGTGGTGGACCTGGTGCCGGACCCGTCGGGGTGAAGAACCGTCTGATCCCGTTCCTGCCTAAACCGATGGTGATCAAGAATGATGATGGTGTGTATTCACTGGACCGTGAAGGAGATCAATCCATTGGCCGGGTCAAAGCGTATTATGGCAACTTCGGTATTTTGGTACGTGCCTATGCCTACATTCGCACCTATGGACCGGAAGGCTTACGCCGTGTATCGGAGTGTGCGGTACTGAATGCCAACTATATGATGGCCCGTCTCGCACCTTACTACGAGATTCCGTATCCAGGGGTATGTAAACATGAATTCGTCATGTCTGGTCGGGGATTGAAGCAGTATGGTGTGCGTACACTGGATGTTGCCAAACGATTACTTGATTTTGGATATCATCCGCCAACGGTGTACTTCCCGCTCAACGTTGAGGAATGCATCATGATCGAGCCAACAGAAACCGAAAGCAAAGAAACACTGGATGGGTTTATTGATACGATGATACGGATTGCCAAGGAAGCGGAAGAGACACCTGAATTGGTACTCAACGCACCTTACGGAACACCGGTCACTCGTCTGGATGAAACAACAGCAGCTCGTAAACCTGTACTGAACTGCGCTTGCAGTTAATCTAATCATTGTTCTCACAGAAGCTCTTGCTGACATTCCAATCAGCAAGAGCTTTTCGAATTGCCTTCCCTCCGAATCAGATTATCCCGCTCATAACAAAAAAAGCCGATATCCACAATGAATCGCGGATACCGGCAAAATTGCTGCACGACTGCAGCTTTTTATCGGAAAAAGAAACCCTTAAAATCGGGTGGAAACCCCTTAAAATTACATTATGCTTGAATGCTTTGAACCAATTCAACGACTTGTTCAGCCGTTTGCATATCCAGAGCTTTAGCAGCCAGTTCCTGCATATCCGCACGGGACAGCTTGGTGATCTGACTACGAGCTGGCAGAATGGATGTTGCGCTCATGCTGAACTCATCCAATCCAAGGCCGAGCAGCAATGGAATTGCTGTTTCGTCTCCTGCCATCTCACCGCACATGCCAACCCATTTGCCTTCACGATGCGCTGCATCGATAACCATTTTAACCAAACGCAAAATGGCTGGGTTGTAAGGTTGGTACAGATACGATACACGTTCGTTCATACGGTCTGCAGCCATAGTGTATTGAATCAGATCGTTCGTTCCGATACTGAAGAAATCCACTTCTTTGGCAAACTGATCCGCGAGAACTGCAGTCGAAGGAATTTCGACCATGATTCCGAGTTGAATGCTGTCAGAAACAGCAATACCTTCAGCAACCAGCTTCTCTTTCTCTTCGAGCAAGACAGCTTTTGCTTCACGGAATTCACCCAGTGTTGCGATCATTGGGAACATGACACGCAGGTTTCCATGTACGCTTGCCCGCAGCAATGCACGCAATTGTGTACGGAAGATATCCAGACGGTCCAGACACAGACGAACTGCTCGGAAACCGAGGAATGGATTCATTTCTTTTGGCAGATCCAGGTATGGAAGTTCTTTGTCTCCACCGATGTCGAGTGTACGAACAACAACAGGTTTGCCTTCCATTTTTTCCAGTACCGCTTTGTAAGCATTATACTGAATGTCTTCGGAAGGAAGCTTGTCTCTACCCATGTACAGGAACTCGGTACGGTACAGGCCTACAGCCTCGCCGCCATTCTCCAGAACACCCGTTACATCATTTGGTGTACCGATATTGGCTGCAAGTTCAACATGAACGTTGTCCACGGTTACTGTTGGCTCATCACGCAGTTTTCTCCACTCTGCACGTTGTGCATCATACTGTTCCTGTTTGGTACGGTATTCAGCAATAACTTCATCAGTAGGGTTAACCAGTACGTGACCATCCAGACCATCAACAATGATCATATCGCCTTGTTTCGCTTGAGCCAAGATGTCCTTGGTTCCAACAACAGCTGGAATTTCAAGAGAGCGAGCCATGATCGCTGAGTGAGAAGTACGTCCACCAATGTTAGTTGCGAAACCTTTAACAAATTGGCGATTCAATTGAGCCGTATCGGAAGGCGTCAGATCCTCCGCAAGCACGATCACTTCTTCATTGATCTCAGCCGGACTCATGAAGTCGATACCAAGCAAGTGATTTAGCACACGTTTGGTAACGTCACGCATATCTGCTGCACGTTCCTGCAGGTAGGCACTCTTCATGTTCTCAAACATGGAGATAAATTGCGATGCCGTTTCATTCAAAGCATATTCTGCATTGATCATGTTATCAGCAATACTCGCTTTAACCGGATCAATCAATTCCGGGTCATTCAAAATGAGCAAATGCGAAGCAAAAATCTCTGCTTTTTTCTCGCCAAGCTCTTGTAAAGTACGCTCTTTGATCGCCTCAAGCTCAGCCTGGGACTTGCCCAGTGCTGAGTCGAGTTTTGCGATCTCTGCGTCAACGTCGTTAATTTGGCGTTTTTCTACAGAGTAGTCAGGATGCTCCAAGATAAACGCCTTGGCGATAGCAATACCCGCCGAAGCCGCGATCCCGGAGACATTAAGCATTAATTTCGCCCAACCCTTCGTTAACCATAACGTCAGTCAAAGCTTGAAGAGCTTCAGCTTCGCCTTCGCCTTCAACGATAATGCTGATGGTGTCGCCTTGTTCCAATCCGAGGGAAAGAACACCCAGAATGGATTTCAACGTTACTTTTTTACCGTTAGCTTCTGCAAAGGATTCTGCACCTTTGAATTTGTTTGCTGTATTAACCAGGGCTGTCGCCGGACGTGCGTGGATACCATCTTCGTCTGTAATTCTGAATGTTTGTTGCATTACAATCATCTCACTTTCAGTAGTTTGGTTTAGGCATTGCATATATTTACACTTGCTTGCCATCGTCGTAACACTTCTTATTTTATCTCAATGATTGGCTGATCGCCAACTTTGAGCACTCCACTCTTCTTCAGGGTTACCGTGGAGCCCTCTGGCAGGTTGGTGAAAATAACTGGCGAAATGATCGATGGAGCGTTTGCTTTCACATACTCCAGATCCACTTCCATAATCGGCTGACCCGCCGATACCAGATCACCTTCCTGTACCAGTACGTTAAAGCCTTGACCCTTCAGCTTCACCGTATTGACACCTATATGAACAAGCACTTCCTTGCCTCCGTCGGACATGATGCCCACGGCGTGTTTGCTTGGAAATACATTAAACACCTTACCATACACAGGAGAAGTTATTGTACCATCATGTGGCAAAATTGCGAATCCATCACCTGTCATTTTCTCAGCAAAGACTGGATCAGGTACATTCGTAATGTCCAACAACTCACCATTGACTGGCATGACGATGTCCTCAGCAACGATACGCTCGCCTTGCTCACCTTGTGCCTTCTCCTCTTCTGGAGTTGGTTTGGCTGCTACTGGCGTTGGTGCTGGTGTTCGTCCTGCAATGATATCCTGCATTTGAGATTTGATCGTGTCGGAACGTGTTCCGAAGATGGCTTGAACATTATTACCCACTTCAAGCACACCAGATGCACCCAATTGTTTCAAACGATCTTTTTTCACATTGGATTTCTCATTAACTTCAATCCGCAAACGAGTAATACAAGCGTCCAGATGTTTGATATTTTCTTTGCCACCGAAAGCTTCGAGAATATTATGGGGCAGATCATCCGTTGAACCGGAGCCTCCACCAGATTCGGTTTCAGGCGTTGCATCTTCACGTCCTGGTGTTTTGAGATTGAATTTGCGGATGATAAACCGGAAACCGAAGTAATAGATTACCGCGAGAATCAATCCGACAATAATAACGTCCCACCATGGTGTACGGTTTGGAATAATACCAAAGATCAGGAAGTCAATGAACCCACCGGAGAAGGTCATACCGATCTTCACACCCAGAATTTGCATGGTCATGAAAGACAAACCTGCAAAGATACAGTGTACTGCAAACAGGATTGGTGCTACAAACAGGAACGAGAATTCAAGTGGTTCTGTAATCCCTGTCAGGAACGAGGTCAGCGCAGCTGAACCCATGATACCTGCAACATACTTTTTGTGTTCCGGTCTTGCTTCATGGTACATCGCAAGAGCGGCCGCTGGCAAACCAAACATCATGAACGGGAATTTACCAACTTGGAATGTTCCCGCTGTGAGGTTAACACCATCACGCAATTGATTGAAGAAGATTTGCTGGTCACCACGAATGACATCTCCAGCTTTGTTCACATACTCACCGAATTCAAACCAGAATGGGGAGTAGAAAATGTGGTGAAGACCAAACGGAATTAATGACCGTTCCACGACACCGAAGATAAATGCCGACAATGTCGGGCTTGTATCGACCATGAAGTGAGACACAGCATTCAATCCATTTTGAATTGGTGGCCAGATAATCACCAGAACTAACCCCAACAAGAGGGAAACAACCGAAGTGACAATCGGAACAAATCGTTTACCTGCAAAGAAACCCAGGTAGGACGGCAGTTCAATTTTGAAAAATCGATTGTAACAGAGCGCGGCGGCAATACCTATGATAATACCTCCGAACACGCCTGTACTCAATGTTGGGATACCCAGAATGCTGGCATAACCCGGTACTTCGCCGATCATTGCTGGTGTAACCCCTACGGCTGTACCCAGTGTGACGTTCATGACCAGATAACCGATGATGGCTGCAAGACCCGCAACCCCTTCGCCACCAGCCAATCCGACGGCTACACCGACGGCGAACAGCAATGCCAGATTGTCGAATACGATCTGCCCTGCGTTCATCATAATTGTTGCGATCGAATTCACCCAAGGGGTGTCGAGCGCCGTTACATATTGCAAGAAATCTGGATTAACCAGCATGTTACCGATTCCAAGCAGCAATCCTGCCGCAGGTAGAATGGCTACAGGCAACATAAGAGCTTTACCTACTCTTTGCAATACACCAAAAAGCTTTTTAAACATCGCGTCGTATCTCCCTTTCGTCTAAGTTATATGTCGTGATGCAAGCAAGGAAACACAAAAAAAGGCATGAATTAATAAAGTGAACTGTGCCAACCTTCGGGTATAGCATACCCTGTATAAGGTAAGAACAATCACACTCAAATTAACTCATGCCTGATCGAGTCAGTAACACGTCGCTTATGTTTATTCAGTTGCTTGATTACGGACACCATTGTAGCACCAGTTCTAATCTATTGCAAGCCTTTACACCAAAAAAATCAATCCGTCATTCCATCACTGGTCACTTATCCTCTTCTTCTTTCCGCTGATTCAGCCGTTGCAGGTGAATGGTTAGATAGCCTACCTCTGCAGGATAAACAGGCAGATTCAGTCTTTTCTCCATCACTTTGGTCAGTTTCCATGCAAGCGAGTACATTTCGGGATACTCCAACTTCAGCAGGGAATCCAACTTATGAAGCTCTTCCACTTTGTCTCCACGGCGAACACGCTCAAGAGCGAACCGAAGATGAGTCAGCAAACGAGAGTAATCAAGCGATTCCGTTTCAAACGAATAATCGAGTTGATTAGACACCAGGTTCACCAAATCCGTGATCAATTGAGAATGCTCACGTACTTGGGATATATTTTGATTGGTCATTGCACTATAGATATGGAGCGCAACAAAACCAATCTCGTCCATCCCGAGATCTACGCCCATTCTCTCTTTGATCAGACGAATGGCGTAATCTGCCATTCGATATTCTTCCGGATAAATCTCGCGAGTCTCATATAAAAATGGATTTTGTATGACAATACCCTGCTCTTTGCGTTTTAACGCGAAAGAAATGTGATCGGTTAATGCAATATGGATATGTTCATTCAGAGGAACATCTGTACGCTCTGCAATATACGTAATAACTTCGTTAATAATCTCGATCAGCGCTTCATCCACCTGTGGAAGAAGCTGTTTGTACTGCTCTTGCTCCTGCTGGTTTTTCAGAATAAACATTTTCTCCACAGCCATCAATGGAATGTGATCACTAGGTTTTCGGTTAAAGCCAATGCCTTTTCCAATAACAACGACTTCCCCGTGTTCAGGATGCTGTGCAATGATTACATTATTATTTAGCGCTTTATCTACATGCAGGCTGCTCATTGTTTGCACCTCTTTTTTCACACCATCTTAGGTGCGATTAAGTCACACCCTGTTACGAACGAAAAGACACCCGGAGCGGGCAATCCGCGCCGGACGTCTCGCTTAAAAAGTAACAAAAATTCGCCTTAAGGTCAATAGAGCAACCATGCAAGATTCGAAGTACTTCTTACTCGTCAACCCCAGCTCTCTCCACAATCTTGTCGATAATAGAAGGAGTTGTAACAGCCTCGCTCTGTTGAATGGCAACTGGAGCAGGTGTTTTGGACTTGGTAAGGCCTTTAATCAGCTGCTCTACATCGATGCCGGATACACTCTTCAGCATCTCTGGAGCCGTCGCCATAAGTTCGGTAACATAGTTACTCACTCGCGCTGCACCTTCACCTTTACCTGTATCTACCACCGTCAGTTTATCAATAGATGCAATTGGCTCTGCAATTTTGCCAGCCAGTTCAGGCAGCATTTTGACAATGATATCGAGTACAGCCGCTTCGCCAAACTTCTGGAACGCCTCGGCCAGTTTTTCCTTCGCTTCGGCTTCTGCAAGACCACGCAAACGAATAACTTCTGCATCCGCTGTACCTTTAGCAAGTTCTGCATCCGCCATGGCCTGACCTTCGAGTCGCTTCTGTTCAGCTGTTGCTTTGGCATGTGTTTCAATGGAATACTGCACAGCATCGGCTTCCCGCATTCTTTTGGCTTTATCCGCCTCGGCAGCCTGCTCCACCGCATAACGATCCGCTTCTGCCTTTTTCTTCACTTCAGCATCATATTGCTTCTCACGTACGACAATTTCTTTTTCCTGGAGATCGATCTCACGTTCTTTACGAACGAGTTCAACTTTCATTTCTTCTTCCACTACGGTTTGTCTAGCACGTGCTTCATGGATATGGTATGCCTGATCAGCTTCCGCTTTGGCTGTATCCTGATCCCGCTTAAATGTGGCTACTTTCAGTTCCTTCTCTTTGGCTGCCTCAGCGATATTGGTATCACGCAGCAACTCTGCTTTTTGACCCTGCTCTTCTGCATTGGCCTTTTGAATACGTGCATCACGCATCGCTTCCGCTTCGGCAATCTCGGCATCACGCTTCACCGCCGCAATTCTTGGTTTACCGAGAGCATCCAGGTAACCCTGTTTGTCACGAACATCTTTGATGGTAAAGGAGACAATTTGCAGACCCATTTTCTTCAGATCTCTAGCGGCTACGCCTTGAACCTCTTGTGCGAAACGATCCCGGTTCCGATATACTTCTTCTACCGTCATTGTACCGAGGATGGCCCGCAAATGCCCCTCCAGTACCTCCTGTGCTTCGCTTCTCAGCGCTTCTACAGGTTTACCGATGAATTGCTCAGCTGCCGTAGCAACGTCTTCTACAGCGCCTCCAACCTTGATAATAGCTACACCGTCAGCAATAACCGGAACCCCTTGCTCCGTGTACACTTCAGGTGTAGAGACATCCAGCTTGTGGGACAACAAAGAGATGAACTCCGATTGCTGGAACACGGGCAGGATAAATGCACCGCCACCACGAACAATTTTAATTTTTCGGCCAGAATCATCATCGGAGATATTCTTGCTACCCAGGAAAGACCCCGTAACGATCATCGCTTCATCCGGTCCAACCGTTTTATATCTCGCCCAGAAAGCCAAGCCCAGAATCAGTATTACAGCAACCACAACTATAGGAATCAACAATACATCCCAATTCAAATTCAAACTATCCATTCCACATCTCTCCCCTTATTCATTCATGATGAGTGCTCAAAACTACTTAGGTGACAAGAATACTTTATAAATCTTTAAGTACATTTTCATCCCATTCCGACACACGTAGTACGCCATCTACGACATCCACAACAACAACACGGGCTCCCGCCGCAATGGGGAGGTGTTCAAAACTGGATGCCGTTTGAATCGTACTGCCGGATGCAAAGCGGATCATTACTTCACCAAACCCTTTTTCCGGCACCGGAATGGTAATTTCCCCAATTTTCCCAGATAACTCTTTCATTGAAAATGCAATCGAGACATCGCTGTTACGCATCGGTTTGATATATGCGAAGAATACCAGCATGGCTGCAGCAATACCTATAAGCAGGGATAATATTAGACCCGACATCGCACTTAATGAACTGTAACGTGTCAGCATAATGCCTGCCCCACCGAAGGTTGTAATGGAACCAGCTAACACAACGGGTTTGAAAAAATCAAGACCTGGCATCTCAAAAGCCCCGTCCAGCAAGCCGTCAATCAAGTCACCCAGCACCAGGCTGACAACCGCAAATATGGCCCCTCCGATCAGACACCCCCAATAGATCGTCTCCATCCCCTGTTCCTCCTCTCTCTGCCGCAAATTCATCCTAACTGGGCATTCCACATGTAAATAAATACGTAGCTAACATCAAAATGTTTCAAAATCTTTCCTCAAATGTATTCTGGAGCCGATAATGGGTATTATCACGACATTCTTTACTTCATGCTTCAAGATCCTCCATCATTCGCGTACGCATCCAACACATAGAAAAACCGCAAGCCCCCATAAAGGAGACTTGCGGTTTTTGGACAACAGGATGTGTCCTTTCACTTGTATGTGATTATAGAATTACAGAGAAGCCTTGTAGATGGATACAACATCTTCCCGTTGCAGTTTCTTGAAGTTACCGAATGGACCAAACAACATAGCTTTATCAGCCATAACATCGATCTGGCTATCATCGATATCGTAATCAGCCAAACGGTTAGGGGCACCGATGGATGTCCAGAATTGGCTCAGCGCATCGATACCTTCTTCGGCAATCTGTCTGTCCGACTTGCCTTCAGGATTCACTTCGAATACATTAATTGCCAGACGTTTGAATCGATCCACATTGACATCCAGGTTATGTTTCATCCAGTGCGGGAACAAGATCGCCAGTCCGCCACCATGCGGGATATCATACACTGCGGATACCGCGTGTTCGATATTATGTGTTGCCCAGTCTCCTGCGAGACCCATATTCAGCACACCATTCAATGCCATCGTTCCGCAATACAGAATCGTTTCGCGCAGTTCATAGTTCTCCAGATCCTCAACCAGACGAGGCGCTGCTTCCATTACCGTACGCAGAATCGTTTCACAGAAACCGAGTTGAACCGGTGTGTTGGCATCCAGATGGAAGTAATGCTCCAATACGTGGGACATCATATCCACCATACCATATACCGTTTGGTCCAGTGGAACAGTGTATGTATTCACCGGATCCAGGATGGAGAATGCAGGGAATGAGTATGCACTACCCCAGCCCAACTTTTCTTGTGTATCCTGATTCGTAATAACCGAACCGGAGTTCATCTCTGAACCCGTTGCTGCCATCGTTAATACGGTACCAAGCGGAAGAGCGTCTTGTGCAACGGCTTTGCGCTGAGCAAAATCCCACATGTCGCCATCATATTTAGCACCTACAGCAATCGCTTTGGAGCAGTCCAGTACACTACCGCCACCTACAGCGAGAATCAGGTCAATGTTATTCGTTTTGCAAAGGTCTACCCCTTTATGCACTGTAGAAAGACGTGGGTTAGGTTCAACGCCTGCCAGTTCAGTCACTTCTGCTCCAGCTTCCTTAAGCAATCCGATCACTTGATCGTACAGCCCACTGCGTTTGATACTGCCGCCACCATATACAAGCAGAACCCGTTTACCGTATTTCGGCACTTCTGTCTTTAATGCTTCCAGTTGTCCTTTACCGAATATCAGACGGGTTGGATTATAGAATTGGAATGATCTCATATCTATTGTCGCCTCCAATGGAGTTTAGAATTTTTTGTGCAACTCCAATTATAGTACCCCGTTTATAGAAAAACAAATCGATAGCCACTCACTTTATAACAATCCGTTAATCTCCAAATGTGCTCTAAACATCTCGCTCGTTGAAGGCAAATCCTCAGCGTCCACCCATGTTTCATGGGCCCATAACCCAGCCTGTTTGAATGCTCGTGGACAATGAATAAAGCACTCTTCCACATCCACAATGACAGCTGCACCTATGGTTTTACCACTCCATCCCATGCTCGCAATGAATTCTTCATCCTTGGTGATGGAAGCTGTACCATTGATACGCAGCACTTCATTCATTCCCGGAATCAGAAAGAGCATACCAATACCTGGGTCAGACAGAATGTTCAACAAGGAGTCTATCCTTCGATTGCCTGGGCGTTCTGGATAAACGAGTCGATATGTATCATACACTTTTACGAATCCTGCTCCATCGCCCCGTGGAGATACATCACTTTTACCATTATGATCGGACGTGGAGAGGAAAAATAATGGTGACATGGATAAAAAATTCTGAACATGTGAATCCACAAATGAAATTGCCTTGTTACGCACATGTTCATGCGGTTCACCCACCATGCCTTGCAGTTCCTCAGCATCTGTAATCAACGTAATATCCAATGCCTGCTTTTCCAAGATATTAACCCCATTTCCTCAATTCATTGTGGTACTCTAGGACTTCACTCCATTATAACTGGCTCGGAAGTTCATTCCAATGCACACAAATATCAAGAAAGACAAGAACACCCGCTCATGATTGGGCGGGTGTTCTTGGGTTATGTTAATTATGTTGATTCCTATTCCGTGTATCCCATGCTGCTTACAAAACGACGGAAAGCCTGGCGTCCTGCTTCATCATATTTGTAGACACCTGCATGTTCGAGAATCTCGGCAAATTTCAAGCCGACTTCTTGCTGTACGATGGAAATGGCTTGTTCTTTGTCCAGGTTAGGCCCAAATCGTTCAACCAACTCTTCGGCCCAGCCCAGATGTTTGTTCAACACATGATCAGAAGCTTTAGCTGCTTCAGCAAGTTTGGCATCTCCAGCGAGAATATCCGCGATACTGTCCAGCTCTTCCTTCAAACGGCCCGGCAGGATGGCAAGTCCCATCACTTCGATCAGACCAATGTTTTCTTTCTTCAGATGGTGCATCTCACGGTGAGGATGGAAAATCCCTTCAGGATGCACATCATTCGTGCGATTGTTACGCAAAACGAGATCCATCTCGTAGCCACCGTCTGCACTGCGGCGAACGATTGGTGTTACCGTATTGTGTGGTACCTGTTCACCGTCTACTTCACTGAATGCTTCGATATCCACAGCCGAATCACTGTAAACCTTCCACGCTTCATATACAGCGTTACCGGCTTCAAGCAGCTCTGCAGGATCGTGTGAAGCCAGACGCATGACGGACATTGGCCATTTCACAAGACTCAAAGTAAGTCCAGGTGCATCCGCATGGCGGAAGACTGCCTCTGGCTGTGCATTTTGAATGGCAAACGTATGACGTCCGCCCTGGAAATGGTCATGTGTCAGGATAGAACCGCCAACGATCGGCAGATCTGCATTAGACCCGATAAAGTAATGCGGGTACTCCCCAACAAAAGCAAGCAGCCTGCGCAGCGTATCTTTGGTCAGTTTCATCGGCACATGGTCATGATGGAAAATGATACAGTGCTCGTTGTAGTACACATATGGCGAGTACTGGAACAACCAAGGCTCGTTGTTAAGCTCCAGCGGAATGACTCTCAAATTCTGACGGGCTGGGTGATTTACTCGACCCGCATAGCCTACATTTTCACGACACAGTTGGCATTTTGGATATATCGGTGGCGGAAGCAATTTCGCCATGGCAATTTCCTTCGGGCTTTTCTCCGGCTTGGAGAGGTTAATGGTAATCTCCATCTCCCCATAAGCCGTATCCTGCGTCCAATAGACGTTCTTCGAGATGCGATCCATCCGAATGTAGTTGGAGTTAATCGACAAGTCATAAAATTGAGATGTGGCCGCCTCAATGCCTTCCGTCTGCTCGGTGTGGCGGAATGCGCGTACCACTTCCGATGGGCGTGCCATCAAATGACCCATGATTTTGGCATCCAGCAAATCACGGAACGTATCGCTATTTTCAGGAATGAGTCCAATGGTAAATCCATAATCGATCAACGTATCCAGCATCGCCTGTGGACCATCGGGCACTGTTGTGTCCAACTCGCCGGCATAAGGCTCCGAGAATCCGAATTGTTCCAGCAAGAGGTTGCGGCTGTAATCCCAATCCGCTTCCTCAATTAATTGTTTCTGCAAGGCAAATGCAACCAGACGTTCAATGGCATGCAGTGCTTCCTGCTGCTCCGGTGTCCGCTCTGTGGCACCTGCTGCAATATGAGTCTGTGACATAAGGTGTTCGCCTCCTAGTTTTTTCCGTAGCCGTCAGGACGTGATTGGTGCCAGCTCCAAGCGCTTTGAATGACATCTTCCAGATTGGTCCATTTTGGATTCCAGCCCAGAACAGATCTCGCTTTTGCAGATGAAGCTACTAGCACTGCCGGGTCACCCGCACGACGTGGTTCCTGTACAACCGGGATATCGAGGCCAGTCACTTTTTTAGCTGTTTCGATCACTTGTTTTACCGAGAATCCTGTGCCGTTACCCAGGTTAAACACGTTACTGTTCTCACCTTTACGCAGGTAATCCACTGCACGCAGATGTGCATCAGCCAAGTCGCTCACGTGGATGTAGTCACGGATACATGTTCCATCTTCGGTTGCATAGTCGTCACCAAATACTGCGATATGCGAGCGTTGTTTCAAAGCCGTTTGCAGTACGAGGGGGATCAGGTGACTCTCTGGCTGGTGATCTTCACCAATTTTGCCGCTCTCATGCGCACCGGCTGCATTGAAGTAACGCAGGGAAACGTACTTGATATCCTGAACTTTATCGAACCATGACATCATGCGTTCCATCATCAGTTTCGTTTCACCATATACGTTGGTCGGCTCTGTACGATCGCTTTCTTCGATTGGCACTTTCTCAGGCTCACCGTAGGTCGCTGCCGTGGAAGAGAAGACGATGCGACGTACATTTGCTGCATTCATCGCTTCCAACAGACACAGTGTACCAAACACGTTGTTGTCATAATATTTAACCGGGTCTTTCATACTTTCGCCTACGAGTGAGTTGGCTGCGAAGTGAATAACCGCATCAATTGAATTTTCAGCGAATAGCTTCGCCAGAATTTCTTTGTCACGAAGATCTCCTTCATACAATTTACCGCCCAGCAGCGCCTCACGATGCCCTGTCTGCAAGTTATCCAGTACAACAACCTCTTCTCCACGTTCCAACAAAGCCGCTACCGTATGAGATCCAATATACCCTGCTCCACCTGTCACCAAAATTGCCATTTTACTTCGCCTCCTTCAATTCTTTAACACCGTCACCTACGCCGCATACATAAAAATCACCTTTGAGAGTGGTACGTGCTTCATATGCAGCGCCCACTTCGCTTACAAAACGCTCGACATCATTTTCATGCACCAGCGATACGGTGCAACCGCCAAATCCTGCGCCAGTCATTCGGGCACCAAGTGTGCCAGGAATACGCTGAGCTTCTTCCACCATAACATCCAGCTCATCACAGCTTACTTCGTACAAGTCGCGAAGCGATTCATGAGAAGCGTTCATCAATTGGCCGAAGGTTTCCAGATCATTACGCTGCAATGCTTCGACTGAAGCGAGCACACGCGCGTTCTCTTCCACAACATGTTGTGCACGCTGTCTAACTTTCTCATCCTTGATCTGATCCTGTAGTGTTACGAACTGCTCTGGCGTCAATTGAGCCAGGTAATTCAGTGCAGGCAGCTGTTCCTTCAAGATGGCAAGTGCCTGCTCGCATTGGGAGCGACGTTCATTGTACGCCGAATCCACCAGCCCGCGGCGTTTGTTTGTGTTCCCGATGACCAATTTGTAAGAGCCTGTACGGAAAGGAACCTTTTCGTACTCCAGTGTGTCACACATCAGCAGAATCGCGTGATCCTGCGCACCGTTTGCAACAGCGAACTGATCCATGATTCCACAGTTGACGCCTACGAACTCATTTTCCGCTTTCTGGGACAGAAGTGCCAGTTGAACCGTATCAATATCCGACACGCCCTCCAGAGACTGAATCGCGAATCCGGTAAGTACCTCCAGAGATGCAGATGATGAAAGTCCTGCCCCGTTCGGAATCTCCCCGTGGTACAGGAAGTCGTACCCTTTCGTTACATTCACACCTTTGCCTTGCAATTCAACCATGACACCAACAGGATAGTCGGTCCATTCACCCGTTTTCTCCTTACCAATAGTGGAAGTATCCAGTGCTCCTTCATAAGACATGTTCGTGGAAGCCAGTTGCAACTTGTTGTCCTGACGCTCACGGATTATTAATGTTGTTCCAAATTCAAGTGCTGCCGGAAGCACGTATCCACCATTATAGTCAATGTGCTCACCGATCAGATTCACACGACCAGGGGCATGAAATACACGGATGTCCGCTCCACTCTCTCCGTACTTCTCAATAAACTTTTGTTTCAATTCAGTTACGTTCACTGCTTCTGCACCTCGCCTCGTTGTTGTGGTTTTCTTAATGTTATTATATAAGAAAGCGGTGCCTCATGTAATGCAACCATGTGTGTTTCATATGGATAAATGTGACCTTTAGGCGTATAATGATCAGAGCATCCCGGAAAGAAGGAAACAACTATGGCAGATCAATCCAACGCCAAGAAAGACCCGCTTGCATCTTCAATAGAAAAAATACAGGAATCACCTTCCGGTAAAAGTGGAGCACTCAGTTATTCGGTCGCCTCCAATCCAGTCTATTATGAGCAAGGCGCACTGCATGTCCTGTTTGCCGGAGCAAGTCAGACCCTTCCGGGTCACGCCCTCGGCCCTAAATTGTTTGATTATTATCTGCTGCATTATGTAGAAAAAGGGGCGGGTACGTTCCGTACCGAACTGCACACCTACGAATTATCCGCAGGTGATTGTTTCCTCATTCACCCCGGGCAGCTGGTGAGCTACCAGTCACATGCCCGTAACCCATGGCAATACCGCTGGATCGCCTTTACCGGCAGCCAGGCTGCCCAGCATGCCGAGGAAGCAGGGTTTCGCCCGGAGAAGTCCGTTTTTCATGCCGGACCTTCCTGTGGAATATCCGATTGGTTATCCGTGATGCAGGATGCTTTTGCCGAGCGCAAAGAAAGCTCCCATTTCACATCACTGGGTACGTTATATATGATTCTAGCCGAAGCACAGAATCACCTTTCGCAGGGTCAAACCTTAATTCCAGGTGAGTCATCCATCCGACGTACGGTTAAACAGATGATTCAATATATGGCCACCCAATATGCTTATCCGGTCTCCATTGAACAAATGTCTGCGAGTCTCGGGTATAATCGTGCGTATCTTTCCCGTATTTTCAAACAGGAAACCGGACTTTCGCCAGTCACTTATCTGCTAAAACTGCGGATCGACAAGTCGCGCCAACTCCTAAGAGAACGCCCGGATCTGTCCATCGAACAGGTATCTGCATCGGTCGGACTGCCAGACGCGCTGTATTTCTCCAAACAGTTCAAACGATTCCACGGTGAAGCGCCCAGCTTGTATCGAGAGAAAATCCTCTCGCGTCCACGACATCAGGGGTTACAGAAGAATGCTCAACCTAACAAACGGTGATCAACATAATGGACCAAGAATCATATACGACAAAAAAGGTGCATTCCGCCATTATGGCTAAGATGCACCTTTTGCACGTTAATTATTTGTCATCAGACTTGGGTGACAGAATGGACTCAATCCGTTCCAATTCCTCTGTAGAGAAATCCAGTTGGCTGAGTGCAGCCACATTCTCTTCAATCTGGGAAGGACGGCTTGCGCCAATCAGCGCAGAAGTTACCCTGCCGTTACGCAGAACCCAAGAAAGTGCAAATTGGGCCAAGCTCTGACCACGGGCTGCTGCAATCTGGTTGAGCGCACGCACTTTGCGGAGCGTCTCCGGAGAGATGTTGCTCTCATTCAGGAATACCGACGGTCCTTTGGCACGTGAGTCTTCCGGGATACCGTTCAAGTATTTGTTCGTGAGTACACCTTGTGCCAGAGGACAGAAGGCAATACTGCCTGTTCCATATTCATCCAGCACGTCCTGCAAACCATCTTCAATCCAGCGATCCAGCATCGAATACTTCGGTTGATGGATCAACAGCGGCGTACCCAAACTTTTGAGAATCTCAGCGGCCTCTCTCGTCTGGTCTGCGGGATAGTTGGAGATTCCTACATAGAGGGCTTTGCCCGAGCGAACAATATGATCCAGTGCCATCATCGTTTCTTCCAAAGGCGTTTCGGGATCATAACGGTGGGAATAGAAAATATCCACGTAATCCAGGCCCATACGCTTCAAGCTCTGATTCAGACTGGATACCAGGTTTTTGCGTGAGCCCCACTCGCCATACGGGCCGGGCCACATATAATATCCTGCTTTGGTGGAGATCACAAGTTCATCCCGATAAGGTTTCAGATCCTGGGCAAGCACCTGTCCAAACAACTGTTCTGCCGAACCTGCCGGTGGACCATAATTGTTGGCAAGGTCAAAATGGGTAATACCCAGATCAAATGATCGGGTGATCATATTTCGTCCATTCTCAGCGTTATTGATACCGCCAAAATTATGCCATAGCCCCAGTGAAATCGCTGGCAGTTTCAAACCTGAACGTCCAACGCGGTTGTATTTCATCGTTTCATAGCGAGTATCGCTTGCTACGTAGACCATCATGAATCCCTTCTTTCCCCAGGTTCCGCCTCCTGATCCGGTCAACACCGGAGAATGCGGTTATTCAGTCCATACGTTTAACCAAGAAGCTGGTCCACATCATTCATTACCTCACCAATCGGCTCTGTAATCAGCAAATCCGCCCTGCTGTCGTAAGCGGTAGGTGTAGCATTGAGCAGAACGGTATGTTTTCCCTGAAAATACGTAATTAACTGGGCTGCTGGATATACCGTCAGTGACGTGCCGCCCACGAGTAACAGGTCTGCGGAAGACAATGCATCAATAGAGCGATACAATGTTGTCTGATCCAGCTCCTCCTCGTACAGCACCACATCCGGCTTGATCACACCACCGCATGCGGTACAGCGAGGTACGATATCTTGGGATTGTATAATATCATTCAGTGCATAAAACTGCTTGCAATCCATACAGGCATTACGATGAATTGAGCCGTGTAGCTCCAGGACATTGCTGCTGCCTGCCTTCTGATGCAATCCATCGATATTTTGCGTGATCACTGCCTCAAGTTTTCCCTCCTGCTCCAGACGGGCTAACAGTCGATGGCACCCATTAGGCTCCGCATCTGGATGAAGCATTTTGCCTCGATAAAAATCATAAAAAATATCGGCATGCTGATCAAAAAAATGCCGGCTTAACAACTCTTCCGGTGGATAAGGGGAATGCTGTTCCGTCTGATACAGACCCGCAGCCGAACGGAAGTCGGGAATCCCGCTTTCCGTTGAAGTCCCGGCCCCTCCGAAAAAAACAATACGGGAGCTTTCCTGAATCCAGGCAGCCAGTTGTTCTGTTGCGTTCATCCTCTCTCCTCCTTTTATATACAATATAAATTGAACTAAAGAATATTTACACTGACCACTCCGATGACAGAACAACCTTCCGATTAGCTTTCTTTTAGAAAGCTTTTAGGCTAACGCTTCGCTTCTTCAGATTCTATCTGTCCTCTCCGTTTTGTGTAAATGATTAGTTGTTCAATTTATATAGTTCAATCTGGCCAGAGTGACTTATATAATCACACTTATCTCATGATAATGGCGAATAATGGCATGGGCATCAACCAGGTGTGATCCTTGATCTAACTGCGGACAGTAACCCAGCGTATAGGATACCTCTGCATGCCGTCCCATCTGCATATCCCCATTACTGTCTCCAATGACAACGGCCATCGCAGGATCGATATGTAATTCCCGGCAAGCCAAAAGTGCTGCTTCTCCATCCGGTTTGCCCTGGGTCACCCGATCACAGCCTACAATGGATGTAAAAAATGAACGGATTCCCATCCAATCCAGATGTGTCTCTGCTGCAACTGTACTGTCTGAAGTGACAACCGCCAGAGGTATGTCCGCTGCCTGGCAACTCTGCAAGAAATCCAGTAATCCTGGCATCGGTTCAGCCGATTTGCGCTCTCGTACCGATCTCATGGCTACACTTGAGAATTGTCGTATCGTTGTGATCGCTTCATTCCATGGCATGCCTGCTGCATATAGCTGCCCGGCAAGCAATCCCGTGCACTCATCCACAGTTGCAATCGCGAGGGGACCTTGCGGATCATAACCGACAATATGCCCCTCTGCATTATGGGTGGTGCCCAGAACGTGCTCCAGTTCAACCGTAAATGAAGCACCAAGTTCGTTCATACGTGATTGTAACTGATTCAGTAACGTCTCTGCCCACGGCCCCCATAACTGGAGGAATTCTAGCAGTGTTCCATCTTTATCGAACAGGATACCTTTACATGGGATCTGCGCTCCATTCACTTGAAGCATGGCCACCCGTATCACCTCCATCAAGTTATGCTATAAATGCATACAGTCCTCAATGCAGACAGATTAATCTAGATCACTTAATGGTACTTAACCAACCCAGGACTGTCTTGACGGTCTGATTCAGCTGTTCTTCTCCACTCACTTCCGGCTCGCCATCCCCTTTTTGATGACCATAATCACCAAACTGGGCGTGGTTACCACCTTCAATGGTGTAGTACACCGTCTCCGCGGGCAAATACATACGTCCACTCTGATACTTGGTCATATTCACAACCTCATCTTTGGTACCCAGAATGGATAAGGCAGGTAGACCCAATGTCAACAGACTTCCTTTTTCATCCGGATAGGATGCCAAGAAGAAGATGCCCTGTAGTGCATCAGGATGCGACGCCACATAACGTGCAGCCATGGACCCACCAAGAGAATGTCCACCCATAACGAATTGTTCATCTGGATATGCGGCCAGAATCTCATCTGCCAGGTTTGGCTTGAGCACTGCCAGGTTAACTGGCATCTTGGCAATAATCGTGTGATGACCGGCAGCAGCCAGCTCATGGGCAAGTGGTGCATAACTTTCCGGTTTTACCAGTCCGCCGGGGTAGAAAAGAACACTCTTACCCGCCGGTTTGTCTGGCGCAAAATCAATCCAGTTCTCTTGTTCGCTCACCGTCACCTGATTGACTGTTTCCATGGCCGTTTGAGCTGTTTCCTGTGGACCGTATGGTGTGAATAATTTCCACGCAACAAATCCACATCCAATAACAATGAGCGCCAGAAGTACGAGCAGGAATTTCCCGATGCCCCTCTTCTTGCGCCCTGTATTATACCGATTTCTCAACGTTAATCACCTTTCTTCACTTCCGCAGGTGCCGCGGCTCACAGAATTGGGAGCCTTCGTTAATCAGGCTCCCCTCTCCGGATTGAAAAAATATTATTCAGCCTTGGCCTTGCGGTAAGCATCCATATATTGTTCTGCTTTGCGACGGACATGACTCAGGTCACCCGTCTTCACAGCTTCCGATGTCAAGTCGGAGCCGATCCCTACAGCCACTGCTCCACCCTTGATCCAATCCCCCAGATTAGATAAGGATACTCCGCCAGTTGGCATAAAATTCGCCTGCGGCATAGGACCTTTCATCGTTTTGATAATCGAAGGATCGTACAGATTACCCGGGAACAACTTCACAATGTCCACACCAAGTTCCAAGGCGCGTTGAACATCAGCAATCGTCATCACACCAGGCAGGATCGGAATTCGATACAGGTTGCAGATCTGAACGGTATCCGGATTTAGGGAAGGACCGACGACAAACTCGGCACCCGACATGATGGCCGCTCTTGCCGTTTGCGGTTCTAGCACCGTTCCCGCACCAATAATCGCGAACTTCTCTGGATCTTGTGTGTTCCAATGGTATACACGGCTTAATTTTTCAATGGCTTTGAGTGCACTGGGTACGGTCATCGTAATCTCGATAACTTTAATGCCACCCGCAATCGCTTGCTCGGCCATGGCAATGACCTGATCCGCAGAATCTGCACGCAGAACTGCCACAACCCCATTGTCCGTAATCTTTTGCAACAGCTGAAGCTTCTTCATTTCATTCTCTCCCTTGTCAATGTGGTGGTTGTGTATACAAGCCTTACATTTGAAGAACGAAGATGAGCCATATATGATTTCAGCAGCGACTAGCGCTCAACATGGGCAACGTTGTTCAGCTTGGCCTCGACCTGCCCCCACGTCGGGAGCGCCTCCCAATCGCCAACAGCCTGTATAACCATGGAACCGGTCAAATTGCCGAGACGAGTTGCTTCCTGCGGGGAGTATCCTTTTAATAGACCTGATAAAAATCCCGCGCAGAATCCGTCTCCTGCTCCTACCGTATCCAGAACATGATCCGCCTTAAAGTACGGAACTTCCGTTAGGGTACCATTCGCCAATACGTAGGTCAAATCAGGGCCACCCTTCACGATGCACACAGCATTCATGGCAGATAAACGCTCAAGTACTTTTTGATCATTTTCTTCGTTGTATAGAAGTTTCATCTCATCCAGACCCGGTAAAAAGTAGTCCGCCAGTTCAGCCAGACGCAGTAAAACCGGACGGGCCTCATCCGCTGACCACAGTTTGAGACGCAGATTTGGATCAAAGCTTACTTTCACACCTGCCTGTTTGGCAATATGTATGGCAGCTTCTACCGTTTCAAGTCCAGACGAACTAATGGCGGCTGTAATACCTGTAACGTGCAATATTTTAGCTCCGGCAATATATGCGGGATCCAGATCATCTGGTGTAATCGCACTTGCTGCCGATAGCTTCCTATAATAATGTACCGAGGCTTTCCCGGAAGCGTTCTCACGAATCATCAAACCAGTGGGCTCGTGATCACTTAACCTTGCACGTGATACATCTACACCTTCACCGCGAATGGCTTTCAGAATCATGTTGCCGATCGGATCATTGCCCAAACGTCCAAACCAGCCACTGGTATGCCCGAGCCGGGATACACCAATAGCCAGATTGCTCTCGGCACCCCCAAACGACTTGTCCAGTGTGGCTGCATATTCCAGCCCTCTTGTATCTTTGGCAGTCAGCAAACCCATACTTTCCCCAAACGTAATAATTTCCGGGCTTGGATTGGGACTCGTTGACATGATTTCTTCCCTCCTTATCGTTACATTTCCTCATCTTCTGTTACTATTGTCATCCTCTATGCAACCGTTGTCAATCCCGGAGCGTTCATTTTGTTGTCACAGCTTTGAGAAAAGATAACGCTTACTAATGTGAATTAAATCACAATAGATAATGTACATCCGTATTACCCTTATTACAGATGCAAATGACCTTGCAGCTAGGGTCTATAAGGGGGCTACACCATGAAAAATCAGACACTGATCCAGGATGATCAGGAATCTTTCTTTTACAATCTGCGCTTTATGCTTATCGTCTGTGTCCTTGCCGGTAATGCACTGGAACCACTCATCACACGCTTTGCAGGAGCAGAAGCTCTGTTCTTGTGGATATATACGTTTCACATGCCACTCTTTGTATGGGTGACCGGGTATTTTGCGACACACTCACTTCAAGGGGCCTCGGGGCGAAACGTCCTGAAACAGATTGCCTTGCAGTATGTGCTATTTCAGTCCTTATACGCATTAATGGACTTTACTGTGTTCCACACACCCCATATGCGACTATCCTTCTTTGCACCATACTTGCTGTTATGGTTTCTCGCGAGTCATTTCTGTTGGCGACTGTTGCTTCGTCTGACGATTTCATGGAAACCGATATATCGGCTGATTGGATCGATTGCGCTCGGTGTCATTGCCGGGTATTTGCCCATCGACGGATTCTGGCTCAGCTTCAGCCGTACGTTTGTGTTCCTGCCGTTCTTTGTCATCGGTTATGACTATGGGGCATCCATCCGTTCTCGTTTATTATCCGGTTGGGGGCGAAGAACCGCAGCCGTCCTCTCCGCTGCATTGTTGGTATGGATCGGGTATGGCGGTTTAAATATTACATCGGGATGGTTACTCGGCAGCATGACTTACGCCGAATTGGGCCATCACGAATGGTATGCCGGCATCTTCCGACTTGGCATCTATTTGCTGGAAATCGGATCGGCAGCACTATTCTTGGCCTGGGTACCCTCCTTGACTTCCAGACTGACGGACCTTGGAAAACGCACACTCTATGTATTCCTGCTGCATGGTTTTCTCGTTCGTCTCGCAATCTGGTCTGGAGTCTACAGTTATATGGGAAGCTCGGCGTATATTCCAGTCATACTTGTCATCGCCTTACTCTTCGCAGTCACATTGGCTCTGCCGGCTGTTCGCCACACGTTCAAACCCTTGATCGAACCGGATATATCCCGCTTTTCTTTCAATCGACATGAGGTGTTTAAACGGTCGGCCTAATCCTCTGACGGATTCTCTTCGCCATCGATTCTAACCTGGTTGGTTGTTTCAGGCTGGAAATGATGTGGTAATTTAGGGATACGCGCTACAAAAAACAACTTATTGTTGTAAGGAGTGATTTGTAATGGCACGTCAACCGACGTCAGAACGCAAGATGAGCCGTGAGGAAGCCGGAAGATTAGGTGGGAGAGCCACCTCCAAGAACCATGATCGAAGCTTCTATCAGATGATTGGAAAAAAAGGTGGAGAAGCGACTTCAGATGCCCATGACACTGACTTTTACAAGCAGATTGGCCGCAAGGGCGGCGAAGCAACCTCCGAAACCCATAATAAGGAATTCTATCGTGAGATTGGACGCAAAGGCGGAAGCAACTAATGATTTCCGCTCCCACATCGAAACATGATCATAGTTTTCCCGCAAATCAAGAAGTCTGATTCCATGAAAATGGTTTGAGGCTTCTTTCTATTGATTGTAGAAATATGACGATGGTTGTGATAGACTCAATAGAAAAACCGGGTGTTCACGGGTTTAAAGCAGCAAAGAATTTCACAAACTACGGGGAGCTCGACACCGGCAAACCGATCTTTTTTTTAGAGTACGGATGAAATTAAACGACAGATGCACTGCCATTTACTTTTCCATTCATGTTGCTCAATATTATATATTTGGGGGGAAACACACCATGTCAGCCAAGAAGATGCGTTCCGATATGATCAAAAAAGGTTTTGACCGTGCACCGCACCGGAGTTTGCTCCGCGCAGCGGGCGTTAAAGAAGAGGATTTCGGCAAGCCATTTATTGCCGTATGTAACTCTTACATCGATATCGTGCCCGGCCACGTCCACCTTCAGGAATTCGGTAAAATTGTAAAGGATGCTATTCGTGAAGCCGGTGGCGTTCCATTCGAATTTAACACCATCGGGGTAGATGACGGAATTGCCATGGGACACATTGGTATGCGTTACTCGCTGCCAAGCCGTGACATTATCGCGGACTCCGTGGAAACCGTTGTATCTGCTCACTGGTTCGACGGCATGGTATGTATCCCGAACTGCGATAAAATCACACCCGGCATGATGATGGGTGCACTCCGCTGTAATATCCCTACCGTGTTTGTCAGCGGTGGACCGATGAAAGCCGGTCGCGACAGCAATGGTAAAGCTCTTTCCCTGACTTCCGTATTTGAAGGCGTAGGTGCTTACCAAGCAGGTAAAATCGATGATAAGAGCTTGCTTGAACTTGAACAGTTCGGTTGTCCAACTTGTGGATCATGCTCCGGTATGTTCACAGCAAACTCCATGAACTGTCTGGCTGAAGCGATGGGACTGGCGATGCCAGGTAACGGAACCATCCTGGCTGTTGCTCCTGAGCGTCGTGAGTTTGTTAAACAATCTGCCAAACAACTGATGGAACTTATCAAAATGGATCTGAAACCACGTGATATCGTTACTGTAGAAGCGATCGATAACGCGTTTGCTCTGGATATGGCGATGGGTGGATCTACGAATACAGTACTGCACACGCTGGCACTGGCTCATGAAGCGGGCATCGAGTACCCAATCGAACGCATCAATGAAGTAGCTAACCGCGTTCCGCATCTTGCTAAACTTGCACCAGCTTCCGATCTTCACATCGAAGACGTTCACAATGCAGGCGGCGTAAGCGCAGTGCTTAACGAATTGCTCAAGAAACCAGGCGCGATTCATGGGGATTGTATTACGGTTACTGGTAAAACGATTCGCGAGAACGTTGAAGGAAAAGAAATCCAGGATACCAATGTCATTCACCACTTGGATAACCCGCATTCCGAAAAAGGCGGCCTGGCTGTATTGTTTGGTAACCTTGCACCACAAGGCGCTATCATCAAAGTTGGTGCGGTTGATGCTTCGGTTGGTGGATACCACAAAGGTCCTGCTATCTGCTTTGACTCCCAGGAGCAAGCGCTCGAAGGCATTGCTAACGGCAAAGTAAAAGAAGGACATGTTGTTGTTATCCGTTATGAAGGACCAAAAGGCGGACCAGGTATGCCTGAGATGTTAGCTCCTACTTCCCAGATCGTTGGTATGGGGCTTGGTGCCAAAGTTGGTCTGATCACCGATGGACGCTTCTCTGGCGCATCCCGCGGAATCAGTATCGGACATATCTCACCAGAAGCAGCTGAAGGTGGTCCAATCGCCTTTGTTGAAGAAGGAGACATCATCGAGCTGGATCTGAACAACCGTATCATCGAATTGCACATCAGTGACGAAGAGTTTGAACGTCGTCGCGCAGGTTGGAAAGGCTTTGAACCGAAAGTAAAAACCGGTTACCTGGCTCGTTATTCCAAACTGGTTACCAATGCAAGCAATGGTGGCGTACTGAGTATCTAATTTACGTATTCCATACTTGACCTATTGGAAACAATCTAATAAATAAAGGGTTGCTCTTCTGCCAAATCTGGCGAAGGGCAACCCTTTTCTTTTGCTGGTTGGTGTAATTAGTCCGTTTAATTCCGCTCTGGCAATATCTCTTGTTCAATTAACAACGATTCATCTCTGGATTCTTCTATCGTTGCAGCCACCTGTGTCGTATGTTGACCGTAACGTTCCAACAATATATCCAGCGGCATGGCAATCATCTTGGGTACCAATTGTTCTGTACGCTGTTTCAAGCGTTTGGTTCCTGCCGGATGGATCACACTTAAGAGCAGTTTAAGGTATACTTTGGATGCAGCGCTGAACGGTCCAGGGGGCAATTCTCGTATGGTAAATCCAAATTTTTCAGGACCTCTGTTTATCATACTTACACCGTATATGGCTTTGGCAGAGCGTAACTCAGGATCGAGCGCCACCATATGTGCCAAATCCGGCAATTGCTGTTCCATCGTACGAATCATGCGAATAGCCAAATGCATACTTGAACGCGAAGTCACTCCAAGTTCGAATAACTTCTGATTGTCAAAATGCAATTCAATGACCGGATCTCCGTTTTGGATGACATGGCCATCGCTCATCTCCATTCGTGCTCCGTGATATACACGAGATCGAAAGTGTAACATGGGATCTTCGGGCGAAGCCGTCCGCAGATGATATACCCAGTGGAACAATTTCTCCCAGCCAAGCCATAAGGCAACAACGATCCGCTTCCATAGCTTTAACGTTGTCTGTGGTTGATTCTTGTTCTGAGATTCGCTCACTGTAACACCTCCCATCAACGTGTCGACACGTACGCTTTGCAGACCCAGCCTTTCAGCTTCCTGCAATACGACTTCCAGCGCCTGAAGCATCTGCTCCGGCGCGTGTGCATCAGCACCAAGAGTCGTTCCTCGATCATGCAGCAGCATGACCTCTCCGCCTCTTAACTCCTTCAGCATCCGTTCGGTCAGTCGCTGGACACCTACTCGGCTTCTCCAGTCTTCAAACATGGAAGACCATAGTACAATCTTTCGTTCTTTCTTGCTGAAAAAATCAAACAGATTCATAATGCCCCATGGTGGACGATAAAAACAAGTTTTCACACCGGTTACTTCATGGATAATCTGACCTGTTCGCTGAATCTGGTCACGAACCGTACGCGGCCGCATGAGCCAGTTCGTCTTGTGAATATAATTATGAATGCCAATAAGGTGGCCTTCGTCATGTATGCGCTGAATGAGTTCAGGATGACTCGCGGCATGTTCTCCCACGACAAAAAATGTTGCTTTTGCTTGATGCTGACGAAGCAGATCGAGCAATCTCGGCGTATACTTCGGATCTGGCCCATCGTCAAACGTTAATGCAAATTGTGTATCACTTCTCCCCCGTCTAAATACACGAAAACCGAAAATCCTGCTGATCAAACTTGGAATAAAGGCGTAAAAGGATGAAAGATACAATAACCACAGTAGAATACTCTGAAGTATCGTTGTCATGTTGCAAGCTCCCCACTTCTCCTGCTGAATTACGGTGCGCTATGGCACTATCAAAAATAAACCGCCTTTAATTTTATCATAGTTCAGACTTTTCTTGAATCCTGTTTTCCCAAAAAGATAGCTATCGTGTACAATATATACATTATAATGATCTGCCTGCAAAGGAGCCATGTCCATGCTACCGCTTTACAAAAAATACGGGCGAACTGTCTTTGATATCGCTTTACTCGTATTAACCGTGTACGTCATCATGTACAGTTTTAGCCAATTATATCAAATCGCTGCACCGGTTTTTCTCTCATTTATCGTGTACTGGATGATTGAGCCATTAGCCAAATTTCTACATCGCAAAGGACTGCCCAAGACGCTTGGAGCTGCCATATCCGTCCTGTTATTTCTCGCGATAATTATCGCGGCCTTTTTTGGTGTGGGCTTGATTATTATCTCACAGATATCCAATCTTCAAGATAATTTTCCTGTATACATTGAAATGATACAGCGTGAGTTTACCAATCTGGTGTTATTCATCCAGGACAAGTCAGACGCTCTCCCTGATGGGATTATGGATAAAGCTAATGATTATTTTGCAACACTGACCGGCTTTCTTTCCAAATGGGTAACGAGCGGAGCGCAATTCATTGTAGGTTTCCTCAGTTCATTCTCTTCATTTATTACGAACTTCGGAATTGCGATTATTCTGGCCTTCTTTCTCAGTATCGAGATTGAATCCTGGCGCAAGTTTGCCCGTGCGAAGACGCCTAAAACCTTGAAGTTAGCTATTGAATTCATGCGTAATCACGTGTTCAAGACGATCCGTTCGTATCTGAAGGCACAGATGATCATGATGCTCATTACGTTCGTATTGATTTATGCAGGTTTGTTGATTTTGGGAACCTCTAACGCCTTTACCATTGCAGTCGTCTGTGCAGTTTTTGATCTGGTACCATTGCTAGGGGTTCCTGTTGTATTCATTCCATGGATTATCTACTTGTTCATTATAGGAAATAGCAGCCTGGCCATCGGCCTGATTGTGATTCTGGCAGTGACGATGCTGACACGACAATTGTTGGAACCGAAGATATCGGGTAACTCGATTGGTGTATCTTCGGCGTACTTGATGCTTTCGTTCATGCTAATCTCCCTTTCGATCTTCGGCCTGGCTGGTGTAGTGTTATCTCCAGTGCTGCTGATCCTTTTGAAAGAACTATTACAACAAGGGTACCTGCAAAAGTGGATTCACCTGCCAAAAGATGAATTTGAATCTTCTCCATTGGTTATGGACCCGCCCGTTAGCACGGCCTCAACGAATTCTGCCGAGTCCGCGATGCATACGCCTGTTCCTGCGAAGGATCACGAGGACCCAGCCAAATAGTCCATGACCTTCCTGAAGAGAGCTGTCGCCTGATGATGGCTGTCTGGAGAGACATTTTGAACAAGCACAGCTACGGCGTACTTGGGTTGTTCTATCGGTCCATAACCGATGAACCATTGATGATTACGCTTCTCCCCATGTTTCTGTACCTGAGCTGTACCTGATTTCCCTGCAACTTGCCACTGCGCATGCTGCAGGGATTTTCCTGTTCCCTCACGGACTACCTTATTCATCCAGGATAACAGTTTATGCGCAGTTGCGGGAGCAATCTGCCCTGCGGCTGAAGGAGAATCATGCAATGGCATCTCCAGCATGATGCCACCATCCGCATATCGGATTCTCTCAACGAGACGTGGGGCACTAACCTTTCCATCATGTAATAGTGTCACAATCAGATTGGCGGCTTGCAGCGGTGTGACCAGCACATCTCGCTGACCGATGGCTGTCTGTATTTTCGCACCTTCATCACCAGAAGAAACAGCCTCTGTTCGCACACGCCCGTGATCTTCGTGATCAAAGTGTCGCAAGACGGGCATTCCTGCCATCTTTTTCCCCTCCCAACCAACAGGTCGCGCCAGTCCCAGACGATCTGCCGTGTTCTCCAGTTGCTCCATGCTAAGCCTGCGCGCCGTTTCCGCGAATACGACGTTGCAAGACTCCGCAAATCCTTGTTCCAGATTCAGGTTACCATGCCCATGCTCTTTCCAGCAGGACAAACCATACTTTCCATACTCACCACCACAATGAAATTCTTCTCCATGAGAAACCGCATGGTATTCCAGCGCAGCAGCCGCAGTGACAATTTTGAAAATGGAACCCGGGACGGCTCCCTGTACTGCACGATTTCCCCAGGCCGATTGTTTGGGGTCCACATGTTGTGGCTGATAGAATGGACTTGAAATCATGGCGCGAACATCTGCGTTAGCCGCATCTAACACAACAACGGCCCCTTCTTGTAAGCCAGCTTCTTCTGTCAACTGCTCCAATCCACGCTGCAACTTGGCATCCACAGTCGTTTCTACACGTAAAGGATAATGGCCATTGGCCGGTGCAATAACGTGCGGCTGAATTTCAGGGATAATCTCCCCACTACCCGAGACCATACGTGATACAAGCGTAGGACCAATTCCCCTCAACAGGGGTTCTAGTGTCCTCTCCAGTCCAGCTGCCCCTGATTTCATGGCAAATGGCTGTTTTACTTCATCCTGATGCCCAGTTAGAGCTCTGGAGGACTCAGGCTGTTCAGCCAGATAACCCATCCACTGCATTCCCGTATGCCCCTGAAGATACCTTGTCATCATTGGATAGATACCCGCTCCTTGCAGGTGCAGATTACGCAGACACTCCACCTGAGCAGCTGTCAAATGAACAGGCTGAGTTGCACCTGCTGTCCAGAAATGAGGTGCATTTTCCCGATTCCATTCCTTCTTCAATTGATCCAGATCGGTATGTAATATAGCTGCCAACTGCGTCATCTCTGAGCCTTCTAATGCCTCTTGCTTGCGTAGTTTACCTGATAGCACTGCCTGTGGGAAAAGAACCAAGCCCCATTGCAGCTTACCCGTCAATGCCTCACCTTTGTAATCCGTAAATTGTCCACGGCCCGGATCTAACATCACCCCGCGTTCACGCTGCAATACGGACATTTCACGTACCGTTCGGTGAAATCCAGGCATCGTCTGATTCACCTGAACGATCTGGACCCATCCCAATCGCAATATAAGCAATCCAAAGACAAGAGTTAGCATAATACAAGCTATATAGATTCGCCGTTTCGCAAGGAGATGCATCCCAGTCTCACCCTTTGTCGTTTTGACATATTATTGCTAATACAGCTTGGAATTATCCGGTAAACAGCAAGAAGGCCTGTCCCATGTACGGGACAGGCTCCTTAGCAATATTAATCCGCATATTTCACGGATATGCTTTATTTTTTTGTTACACCGTAAAGCGTGACAACGTTTCTTTCAGTTCCGTGGACACATTCTCCAGCTTACCAGACAGATTTACCAGCTGATTACTGATATTTTGCTGTTCACTACTCAAGGAAGCTACTTCTTGGGACGTTGCAGAAGATTCTTCAGCTACAGCGCTAACATTGCTCATGGCTTCAGACAACGTAGCTTGAGATTGGTTTAATTCTCCAATGGAACCTGTCACCATGCCCAGACGCTCCACAAATGCCCCCATCTGTTCCTGCACAGAAGCAAAGATGACGTTGGTATCTTTAACCGCATCCATCTGTTCCTTAAATAACGGATAGGCTTCAGACAAAGCATCCACGGTCTCGTTCATTTCGGTCATGATTTTGTCTGTGATCTCTCCAACCATTTCAATGGATTGTCTGGATTGAGCCGCGAGCTGTCGGACCTCATCAGCCACCACCATGAATCCGCGTCCGGCTGCACCGGCACGTGCTGCTTCAATGGTTGCATTCAGGGAAAGAATATTCGTCTGTTTTGTGATATTTTGCAGCACTTCAAGCACTTTAAGAACAGAGGATGTACTCTCTTTCAGCGAATCTACCTTATTCACCAGTGCACCAATCATTTCTTCTGTCTTCTGAGTTTTGGTCATCAACTGATTCAGATGTTGTGTTCCTGTCTGACTGGACTTCTCTACATGACGAGCAGAATCACCCATCTGTTCATTAGTAGCGATTACACTCTGCATCTGACGAGAGATATTGTCCGTTAATTCATTGCCACGTTCCGCTTCGGTTGCCAAACTGCCTGCACCGCCTGCGATCTCTTCTGTGGCTACGGCAATCTCCGAAGCGGATACAGCCGTTTTCTTGGATGCACTGCTCAGCTCAGACGCCGTATCCAATACTTCCTGCGCAGAACGATTCGTTTGTTCAACCAGCTTCGTAATCTGCTCCATCATCAGATTAAAGGCGGTAGAGAGCTGACCGATTTCATCTTGGGAGCTGTACGGTGTTCGAACTTTAAGATTACCTTTAGCACCTTCCTGCATCAAGTCTTTCAGTTTGCCGAGTGGACGAGCAAACATACGCACCATCCAGACCCCGATCAATACTGCAATCCCCGCATCAACCAGCGCCATCCACAAGGTCAGGGTCAGAATGCCTTTTGCATCCTGAACCAACACAGAGGTAGGTATCATACCAACCAGTTTCCAATTGGATGTATCCATCGTGCTGTATACAGCCAGCATTTCCGTAGATTTTCCATCTACAAGATACTTCGTATTCGTGCTACCTGCTGGTTCGGTCAACTCTTTGACAAATGCAAGATCTGTATCTTGTCCCGTACCATCCGAGATGGAGGATGCGACCACTTTATTATCCGGAGCAATCAGTTGAAGAACAGCTCCTGGCCCCAGATCAAGCGATTTCAATTGTTCCTCCAAAACTTCCAGCTTCAGCTCAATAACCAGAACATACGACTGAGTAGTCCCCTGCAAGTTTTTCATGGAACGTGCAATTTTGAACGTTGGCGTTGAGCCATCTTCCTTGACCTCGGTTGGAAGCCAGCGATAACCGCCCGACTCAATCAACTCAGTGTACCATGCTTCCTGACGAATACCGCCCATGGATGAACTGTTGTTGCCCGTACCCATAACGGACTTTGTTTCGTCTGTAGGCACCAAATAAATCGCTTCCATAGATTTATTTGTAAATGCAACATTGGACAGTTGCTTGTTGATTGAACTTGAATTCACAAATGTATCATACGCAGTCAGATTCTTATCTGACATCTTTTGCAGCAAGGACTGCATTTCCGGATCAAAGAAAATCTGTGTGGATGTATCCACAAATCTCTCCAAAATAATGTCCATTTTTTGTTTGGTCTGATCAATGGTCTCCTGATTGGCACGCGAAGCATTTTTCTCTATCGTACCCTTGGCTTTTGAATAGGATAATAGACCCAAACTCACTACAAAAATCATGATCCCCGCAAAAAAGATCAAGAACAGTTTAACCCCTACGGATTTTACCGGATTTGCCTTCCTAATTTGTTTAAAAGAAGCTCCCCCAAGGTTTTTCCAATCCCGGTTTTTGAATTGTTTCTTTACCCAATCGGTCTTGATCCAGCCCAGCTTCAGTTTACTACGATCAAGCTTAAGTAATTTTTTCCCATTCCCTGTAATTTTACTTTTACCTACTTTTTCTTTCTTCACTTTCTGAACCTGCTCAGGATTAACCTGCTCATCTTTTGTCACTTGCTCTCCACTGTCTTTCTGCTTCTTTTGAACCAATCCCATTCACCTGCCAGTTATTTACTTGTTAGATTTTTGTGTCTCTCCCCTATAATTATGTAGTATTCGACAGCTTTCTTCGTTCACCTTTCATTTCCCAGAAATTTTTTACAACTTTATTCCTATTTTTCTATAAAAAAAAGACCCCCATATGCCGATAACGGAGGTCCTTCCTGTTGATTTCATAACACTATTTTGTTAAATCATAATACTATTTTGGCACATTGTAGGTATTTGAACCTACTTCTTTTTTCTCATCATGTCAAAATACGAAACCGGCTGATCCACTTTCATTTTAACCAGCTGTAAAGGGTGACGAGCAGCATCTAGAACATTGCCTTCTTCATCCTGTATTTCGCCGACCACCTGTTTGAAAAAGTGACCTCCCGGACCAAAAAATTCGATTTCCTGTCCTGGTTTGAAGTGATTGCGCTGTTGAATGGTTGCCATTCCTGTTTCGGCATCATACCCCATAACCAATCCAGCGAAGTCAAAAGGTACAGCTTTTTCTTCCGGTTCATAGATATGATCTTCATGGTCTGGTGTATCATAGAAAAACCCGGTATTCAGCGGGCGATTCGCCGCTTTGTTCATTTCTTCAACCCACTCAGGTTTCAGAACATAATTCTCCGGATCTGCCATATAGGCATCAATGGCTTGACGATATACGTTAACCACGGTTGCCACGTAGTGAATCGATTTCATACGTCCTTCGATCTTGAAACTGTCCACACCCACATCAATCAACTCGGGAATATGGCCAATCATGCACAGATCCTTTGATCCCATGGAGAATGAATTATCCTGTTCCTGGAACAGGGGAAGCTGGTTCTCACCCAGTTTGAATGGTGCAGGTGTCTTCATCTGCACGTCCTCTTCGCTAACCCACACTGCATCTTCTCTCGCATCCTCAAACAAATCATACTTCCAGCGGCAAGACTGGCAACAGCCGCCCCGGTTGGAGTCGCGATCCGTAAAATGGTTGGAGAGCACGCAACGTCCGGAATACGAGGAACACATTGCCCCGTGAATAAAGGCTTCAATTTCAATATCCACATTTGCCTTGATCTCTTCAATCTCTTCGAAACTGGTCTCACGTCCGAGAACAACCCGTGGAAGTCCTTCATCTTTCCAGAACTTCACAGCCTGCCAGTTGAGTGTGGATTGTTGCGTACTCAGATGTACCTCAAGACCTGGCACAGCACGCAGGGCTACTTCAATAATAGCAGGATCAGCTACGATGATCGCAGAGATTCCAGCATTATAGAGATTTTGCAGGTATGTTTCAATACCCTCAATATCCTCATTATGTGCATAGATGTTCGTCGCTACGAACACTTTGGCTCCATACTTTTTGGCAAACTCCACACCTTCACGCATCTCTTCAAAGCTGAAGTTGTCCGCGTTGGAACGCAGTCCATAGGCCTGTCCACCGATATATACGGCATCTGCACCGTAATGGATTGCAAATTTCAGTTTTTCCAGATTACCCGCCGGAGCTAGCAGCTCCGGTTTGTCCAGACGGTTACGTTTACCCGAGAACTTCCGCTGTACCGCCACTGTTTCCATTCTGTTCACCTCGTCTATTAATACACTTGTTCTTTATAGAAAAATCCAAACGACAATTCACGTTCAGGATCCTGTAACTCACGTACCTCATCGAGCCACTCTTCGGAGAACGCATATGCGTCAGCATCGGCAACATAACTGTCAATCGCTGTCCGATATGCACGTACAACAGCTTCATTGTAGGCTAGTGATTTTAGGATACCTTCAATTTTGAAACTGTGTACACCCGCCTCCATCAACAGATGAAGATCTTCGAGGATGCATATGTCCTCCGAACTCATAATATGTGTGCCGTTAATGTCTTCATATATCGGGAATTTCTCATCCCGGCGTTCAGCCTCGATCAGGAACAATCCACGTTCTTTGCCCAGTTGTCCCTCGACTGGCCGTCCTTGATGAGCCATATAACTTTGCACCAGGCTACGCTTGGAGTGATATATATTCGTCATGCCATGTACCTGAACCTGAGCTTCCACCTTGAGAAAAGGAACCATCTCCGTCAACTCGTCCATATTCAACTCACGGGCAAGCACAACGCGACTCGCTCCCTTGGTCCCCCAATAGTTGGCCGTTGCATAGTTCGTCGAAGTCATCTCCGCATTCCAATGCAGCTTCACATGTGGAGCATATTCCTTCATGGTAGCCAGCACGGATGGATCATTAAATTCCACACCGTCAATACCGATTCTGCCAAGTGCTTGAACATATTCGGGCAATTCTTTCAACAGCTCGTTGGACATCAGATTCGTCATGGATACATACACCCGCGCCTGATGTTTGCCTGCAATGGCAACCACCTCTGCTGTCTCCTCCACGCTGAAGCTGCCTGGAAGACGCATACCGAATCGATCATCTCCAATGACCAGAGCATCTGCTCCAGCCTGGAGCAGCACTTCTGCCTCTTTCACATTCGCTGCTGTAACGAGCAGTTCATGTTTCTTACTCATATAATCCCCTCCGCTTATTGCGCAGCCTTACTTTTGGCTATATTTTGCTGGTGTTCCTTATACGTTTTGGCAAATAGATGTCCAGACGAGCCGTCCTTTTTTGTCACATAGAACAGATACTCCGATGCTTCCGGATTTAGTGCTGCTTCAATGGACGGAAGACTTGGACTCGCAATTGGACCCGGCGGCAGGCCTTTATTCAGATACGTATTATAAGGACTTTTCACCTTCAGATCCTTGTAATACAATCGCTCCTTTGGCCTGTCGAGCAGATATTGCACGGTAGCATCAATTTCCAGCTTCATATCCTGATTAATCCGATTGTAGATTACCCCTGCAACCAGTGCACGTTCCTCATCCACTACAACTTCTTTCTCCACCAGTGACGCAATGGTCAGCAGCTCGTGCAGGGAAAGATTCTTCTCTTGGAGCTTGGCTTCCAAATCCGGGATAGAATTAATCTTGGTCTGGAATTCTTCCAGCATACGTTGCATCACATCATGCGTGGAACTTCCCTTTTTCAGCTCGTAGGTCTCCGGGAAGAGATACCCTTCCAATACGTAGCGAAGTTCTTCATCCACTGGAATATCTTTGAGGATATCTACATCGAAGGCCGAAGGATCATTGGCCAGCTTGATGAATTCATCCCGATCGAGAACATGCTCATAAGAAAGCTTGCCCGCCATTTGCAGAACATTATAACCCTCTGGAATCGTGAATTTCACCATTTCCTCCGGTACCACTTCACCACTACTCAGCTTGCTAACAATCTCATCATATGTCACGCCAGGATTCATAGAATATGTACCCGCCATGAAATTGGATCCTAGTTTTTTCCACTTTAAATACCCTTTAAAGGTTAACCCGCTTCGAATGAGGCCTTCTTCTTGAAGCTGATCCGCGATTTTTGAAGTTCCCGATCCGCTCTTAATCTCGAATACGACCGGTTCTGTAGAAGCTTCCACAGGACGCATCATACTCCATACGTAAACACCTGCGCCTCCGGCAAGAACTACAATGATAAGCAGTATGACTACTATTGCTTTCCCTTTCAAAAAAGAAACAACTCCTTTACACAACCAAAAAGAGCGGACTTCTCCGCCCTCCCGGTTTCTTCAATTTGAAGCTGATTAATCTTCGTCAATGGGGAGTGTACATTCATCATACAGTTCTGAGATGTTCTCCCACTCATCATCATCGTCGATCGTAACTAACTCTGGCATGATCTGGTTCTCACTTCCAGGTGATACCCGCAGAAGTTCAACCTCGTCATAAGGTCGCAACGAACTGCGGAGCACCGCATATTGCTGACCGTTCACTTCGAACTCAGCCAACAAGTCATACGGTTGTGATTTACCGTTCTCTTCCTCGAGCTCAACATGAGCACCGAATGCCAGACGCAGTGAATCTGTCCATTTCAGGTCTTTGCGGCTATATTCCGTCATTTAGTTCGCTTCCTCTTCATCATCTTCAGCAAGAAATGTATTAAACGTCTCCTCGACGATATCCCACTCGGCATCATCTTGGATAACGAAAAGTTTGATATCGTCGCCCTCTTCTTCATAACGGAATGCATATACATCCGTTTCGCCATCTTCAGGTTCAACCGGAGCAACCATCATATACTTGGCCTCCGAACCGTCTACTTCAAACTTCATGATGACTTCGAATTCCTCTTCATTACCCTCGTCATCCGCAATGTAAATGATTTCCGCTTCTTCTTCCATACCCAGTTGATCTTCAGCCATTGTTGATCCCCCTCACCTTCTACTATTGGCATCCAAATAATTTTGCAAAATCAAGCTTGCGGCCATTTTGTCCACAACTTGCTTGCGTTTTTTCCGACTGACATCCGCTTCAATCAGCGTACGTTCTGCTGCCATGGTTGTCAGCCGTTCATCCCAAAGGTGAACAGGTAAATTCAGTTCATCCCGCAGGCGATCGGCAAAAGCAATGCATATCTCACCGCGCGGTCCTACGGTGCCGTTCATGTTTTTGGGAAGTCCCACTACGATCTCACTAATCTCATGCTCACGCACAAGTTCGGCAATTCGAGAGAACTCGCCTTCATCACGGCGGCGTTCAAGTACTTCCAATCCCTGGGCAGTCCAACCGAAGGCGTCACTCGCGGCAACTCCGATTCTTCGGTCCCCATAGTCCAAACCTAATATTTTCATCCATGCTCTCCCATCCTGGGGCCTGCTCAGGTCGATTCAACATCGCCTTCTCAAGCTTCAGGCTGTATTCTGTCGGTTCATTTCCCGCTGCCTGCATGGCTGCAACACAGCGGAAGCGGCGTACATTACCGGTGATTGGCCAGATAGGAACGTACAAGCTCTTCAATCAGCTCATCGCGCTCCTTTTTACGGACCAGACTACGTGCGTTGTTGTGACGAGGAATGTATGCCGGGTCTCCGGAAATCAGATACCCAACAATCTGGTTGATCGGATTATACTCCTTATCGACCAGTGCATCATATACCGTGAGAAGAATCTCTTTGGATGATGCTTCCTGTTCGTCACCTTTCACATTAAATTTAACCGTCTTATCCATGGAGTCCATTGATGACACCTCGCTCCTGCATGAACATGGGGACCATGTCCTGCCGAATTGATTTCTGTTTATATAATAACATATTCTGACTACCACAAGTAAACAAAGGATAAGGCAATTGTGTTTTTTGCTTGTCCTTTACTGGCTTCAGCATACTGCATCATTGGATTTCAGTCGTTCTCAGGTACAAAATACAAATGAACAGAACCATTTCGATTTATATTTTGACGATGATAAGCTGCTCAATGGATTATGCAGTATGCCCGCTAACCAATGAAACCGCCAGTTTCAGCGCTTCATCCAGCTTGGTAGCATCCTTGCCTCCGGCTTGGGCCATATCTGGACGTCCACCGCCACCGCCGCCGCATACTGCTGCGACTTCTTTGACGATTTTACCTGCGTGCAATCCTTGTTTTACTTGTTCAGCAGGTACCGCTACAACAAAATTCACTTTACCATCCGCCGGAGCACCCAATACGAGTACTGCATTAGGCAATTTTACTTTCAGCTCATCTGCCACTGTACGCAGTGCATCCATGTTCGGAGCATCTACGCGTGCTGCCAGTAATTGAGTATTTCCTGCTTGTACCACTTGATCGGTCAGTTGACCAGCTTCCATGGCACTCAGCTTGCTTTGCAGGGATTCCGTCTCTCTTGCAGCTTCTTTCAGTTGCAGGTTCAGACCTTCAATCCGTTTAGGTACATCAGCCACATTTGCTTTGAGCAGTGCTGCTGATTGCTTGAGCAGTTCCAACTGGCTTTCCACATACAGATATGCGCCACGGCCAGTTACAGCTTCGATCCGACGAACGCCGGAGCCGATTCCGCTCTCGCTTACCAATTTGAAGATTCCAATCTCTGAAGTATTATTTACGTGACAGCCGCCACAAAGTTCCAAACTGTAGTCTCCGACTTGAACAACACGTACAATATCTCCATATTTTTCGCCAAACAGGGCCATCGCACCCATTTCTTTCGCTTCATCAATAGCTTTCAGCTCGATGTTTACGTTCAGACGATTCCAGATCTGTTCGTTCACCTGACGCTCAATCTCTGTCAACTCTTCCGGCGTGATGCTGCCGAAATGAGAGAAGTCAAACCGCAGACGCTGTGGCTCAACGAGCGATCCTGCCTGGTTTACGTGTGTGCCGAGCACATCTTTGAGTGCCTTGTGCAGCAAGTGGGTTGCTGTATGGTTTTTGATAATGTCGCCACGTTTGGCTGCATCCACTTCAGCGTTAATCACATCACCTACACGCAGTTCACCGGACTCCACCGTTACCTGATGTACATGTTGTCCGAGTGGAGCTTTGAACAAGCCTTGTACTTTCGCTGTTACACCAGCACCGCGCAACAAGCCCTGATCACTCACTTGACCGCCACTTTCCGCGTAGAACGGAGTCTTGTCCAGAACAACCTGACACGTTTGTCCTTCGCCTACGGTTTCAACAAGGGCGTCACCAGCTACGATGGCTACCACTTTTGCTTCCGTCAACAGGTCAGTATAACCAACAAACTCGCTTTTAACCTCCAGCTCAGCAAGTGGTCCACCTTGGACTTTCATGCTCTCACTCTCTTGACGCCCAGCACGTCCAAGCTCACGTTGCTTCTGCATGGAAGCATCAAAACCTTCACGGTCCACAGTCAGACCATGCTCTGCAGCATAATCTTCTGTCAGGTCAAACGGGAAACCGTACGTATCATACAGTTTGAAAGCTTCAGGTCCGCTAATAACCGTGCGTCCTTCGGATTTGGCAGTACCGCTAATATCAGCCAGAATCGCCAGACCATCTGTTAGTGTTTCGTGGAAGCGCTCTTCCTCCGTTTTAATCACTTTGGCGATAAACTCTTGTTTGTCTACGACCTCAGGGTAGTACATGCCCATCACTTCACCAACCGTTGAAGTCAGTTCATACAGGAATGGACGATCGAGTCCAAGCACTTTTCCATAACGAACTGCACGACGGAGCAGTCGGCGGATGACATATCCACGTCCTTCATTACTTGGCAGCACGCCATCACCTACTGCAAAGGCAACGGTACGGATATGATCGGCAATGACTTTCAGTGCAACATCGATTTCGACACTGTCGTTATATTTCACACCCGCAAGAGCGGCTGTTCTTTGAATCATCGGTTGGAACAGGTCTGTGTCAAAGTTGGAATCCACATTTTGCAGAATGGAAGCAAAACGCTCCAAACCTGCACCTGTATCAATGTTTTTGTTAGGAAGCGGTGTGTAGCTGCCGTCCTTGTTATGGTTGAACTGGGAGAATACCAGGTTCCATACTTCCAGATAACGTTCGTTTTCCCCACCTGGATACATTTCAGGATCACTCATGTCGTTTCCGTAAGCTTCGCCGCGGTCATAGAAGATCTCGGTACAAGGACCACATGGACCTTCGCCGATATCCCAGAAGTTTTCATCCAATTTAATGATACGCTCAGCAGGCAGTCCCACTTTTTCGTTCCACAGTTTGAAGGCTTCTTCATCTTCCGGATATACCGTTACGGAAAGACGTTCCGGATCGAAACCGATCCACTCTTTGCTGGTCAGGAACTCCCACGCCCATGTTACGGTCTCTTCCTTGAAGTAATCTCCAATAGAGAAGTTACCGAGCATCTCGAAGAACGTATGGTGACGACGCGTTTTGCCGACATTCTCGATATCATTGGTACGGATACACTTCTGGGAGTTCGCAAGACGCGGGTTCTCCGGCTTCTCACGTCCGTCAAAATAAGGCTTGAGCGGTGCCATACCTGCATTGATCCACAGAAGGGAAGGATCGTTGTGAGGCACGAGCGATGCGCTCGGCTCGATTTTGTGACCTTTACTTGCAAAAAATTCTATCCATTTGGACCGGATTTCACTGGCTTTCATACTGGATGCCCCCATTAAATTATAATAGTCCGTTGCGTATTCGCTCCGGTTGGTCAACATTGTTTTCTGTAAAAATAAACACAAAAAACGCCCCTGAATAATCAGGGACGATGTTATCGCGGTACCACCCTGGTTATTGCTGTTTATCCCTTGCTGCGTAGATAAACAAACAATCTCCTCGTTCATGCGAAATAACGGTCGCTCCCGGCAGGGTTGTCCTGCACTCCGAAATTAGCTTTCTGCCGCTTCATCTTTCAAGACTCTTCCAGCCATCAGTTCAGGTTCACCCTGATCCGAAGAAGTCTATTCTCTGAGGAAAGGAACCCTCGGCGTACTTTATTTCATCATCGATTTCATGTTCTAAACATACACACTCATTATATCGGTAGCACAAGCGGGTGTCAACGCAGGCTAGCTGTTGTTGTAACCCTATTTATCAGTCGATCCTACGTTTGATGTAATAGGCGAAAAAGTGTTGCACAATCACCTTTAGTACGGCAAAAACGGGTACTGCCAGAATTAAACCTACAATGCCTGCCAGTTCGCCTCCGACGAGCAGTGCAAATATAATGGACAGTGGGTGCAAATGCAACGTACGTCCCACAACCTGAGGAGAGATAACGTTACTCTCCAGCACTTGGCACAGGGTGTTCACAATGACCACAAGTAGCACCATTTTAAACGACACGGTTGATGCCATGACCACAGCAGGAGCAGCACCAAGGAACGGCCCCAAGTAAGGCACAATATTAAACACAGCTACAATGCTTGCAAGCAGCAGGGCATATGGCATATCAATGACGATATAACCAATGTAGGCAAAGATGCCAACAATAACACAGACAATAAACTGGCCCCGAATGTAGTTCCCCAGTGCAGTATCGATTTCTTTCATCACGGAGACAATCGCTTTACGGCGTGAACGCGGGAGATATGCCACTATAGTGCGCTCAAACACCTCAAAGTCTTTTAACATATAAAATATCAGAAATGGCACGATGAATACATTGAATAACACATTAATGGTCGCCCCGATATTGTCCATAAGCACGGTAATGCCCTGAGTTAGTCGATCCTCCATCTGAAAGAACCAACTGTTCATGCCTGTTCGCACACTTGGCGGCATTAATTTGTGATCCATATTGTTCATCAGGCTCTGGGCACGCATGGACAGCTCCGGCATATGCTCGTTGAGTTCCTCCAGCTGTTCAATCAATACCGGAATCACATTCATCAGAATGACACCGATGCAGGTCAGGAAAAAGGCATATATGAGCAGTACCGCAATCGTACGCGGCACCTTGCGCCCTCCCAGCATGCTGACAATCGGATTAAGTACATAGGATATGATAAGAGCTACGATAAAGGGTGCCAGCACTGTTTTCAGGAATGCATATATATGAAGCAGTAAAGGCCGCAGCAACCAAATAAAATATAGAATAATTAATCCGAGCAGCAGCCAGATCGCATAACGGAACAGCTTGTTTTTGGTTAATTGCTCCACTTGTATCTCTCCTTTTGGACTGGCTCTGAGAGTCAGTATATGTAGGAAAGGTAAAATTTATTAACACAGCGCAGAAGTGGAAGGAGCAATTCGAACATTTTTTCTTAAACCCAAAAAAACGCCTCCTTCATCAGAGAAGGAAGCGCATTTTGCAGTAAAGGGTAGCATATAATCATACATGTGCAACCCGAACCATTATGTAACCGCATCTATATACATGTGCCATCATATAACGACAGCATCCCATGACATGCATTGTCATGAAACCGCATATAGAGGAAGTTATCCTGCTTATTAAGAAGAAGCGTGAAGATGAGGGAAGTCTTGTGGCAGCTCGTCCCCGAAAAACAGATCATCCAGGGAGCTCAGCGTACCGTCTTCTTCCACTTGATATACAGACATTTTCTCACCGTTTACCGTTAATTCGATAAAGCATCCCCAGCAATAAAACTGGTGGGAACCAATTTTCCCGATATCTTTGGAACTACAGTTTGGACATTTCATATTCATTCACCTATCCATTAACAGAATGAATGGCATTTTCCAAGCGCTGTTCACTCAGAGACGGTACCATAATGGCACTTTCCCCGATAGACATATCGCTTGTACATGGCAGCCATTTGCGGCCCTCGATCAGATCGGACACAAAACCGTCCGTAATTTCAATCCCTATTATTGTATTTCCCAACTCTTGGTCAAAATAAACATCGGAGACACGCCCAAGCAGCAAACCTTCTTCGGTGAGCACGGACATCTCCTTCAATTTAGACCGACCGAGGAGGTACGTGTATTTTATGTCGTCGGCTCCCGTCTTGCGGACAGCCTGTTGATTACGGATCATGACGGCATCTTCGCCGTAGGCAACGATATCTTGCCACTGCACGATTTTGACATGATTGGTAAACAGGCCTTTGTTCTCAAGTTCAATGCCTTCAATCTGCCAATCATCATTCACAATGAAATCCTGGATTTTACCGACCTGCTTCCCGTCCTCCACATCAAAAACGGCAAGTCCGATCATTTCCTGAAGCTTCATCGCTGGGTCCCCCTCATCTTCTTATCATTAAATAGGCGCGGCGCTATTGCTAGGTATGCCCAAAGTTGATGAGTGGCAATCAGACGCCGATCATCAAAACCGCTTCTATCCAACCGATGAAATGGAACTTCTTCCCTCCTTCTGTTCCATGTGTAAAGTTCCCCTTAGGGTCTATTACGCAGTCGTCCAAGAATGGTTCCAATTTTTTCGGCGGTTATCATGATTTCTTCCGTAGTATTACCCAATCCCCAGCTAAAACGAATCGCAGAATGTAAAAATGTTTCAGGCAGTTTCATCGCTTTGAGCACATGAGAGACTTCAAGTGAACCGGAAGTGCAGGCAGAACCGCTTGCAACAGCAATCCCTTCCATATCCAAATTCATTAACATCGTCTCTGTGGACACTTCCGGAAAGCTGATATTCAGGATGTTCGGCAGCGTATGCTCCGCGTGTCCATTCACATGAAAGTGCTCCGTCCCCACATGGATTTCAAGCTGTTCCAACAAAAGTTTGCGCAATTTCAAATCATGCTGACGATGCGTCTCCTTTTGAGCTGATGAAATCTTGAGAGCCTCTGCAAATCCGGTAATACCTGCGATATTTTCCGTACCAGCGCGCCGCTGACGTTCTTGCAACCCACCGTGGGCTCTTGCTTCCAACACGATTCCTCGCCGTACATAGAGTACACCGACACCCTGAGGCCCATTGATTTTATGCGCTGAGAAGCTAATCAGGTCCACAGGAAGTTCCTTACAGGAAATATCCTGGCTACCCAGAGCCTGAACTGCATCAGTATGGAACAGAATATTGTGTTTACGTGCAATCTCACCGACCTCACGGATCGGCTGAATGGTGCCCACTTCATTGTTGGCAAACATCATGGTAATCAGAACCGTATCCGGCCGGATGGCCTCTTGCAATTCATCCAGATTTATTCGACCGTGACGATCCACAGATAGATAGGTTACTTCATAACCTTGCCGCTCCAATTCCTGACACGTATGCAAAACAGCATGGTGCTCAATTGCGGTCGTAATGACATGTTTCCTCTGATCTTGCCTTGCTGAGACTGCTCCGAAAATCGCCAGATTGTCGCTCTCCGTGCCACCTCCGGTAAACACCAATTCGTCCGGGAAACAGTCCAAAGACGCCGCAATGACATCCCTTGCTCCGCTGACAGTCCGTTTGGCTTCACGCCCAAAGGCATGGATACTTGATGCATTGCCAAATTGTCCTGTCATGACGTTCATCATCGCTTCTGCGACTTGTGGATGCATAGGTGTCGATGCGGCGTGATCCAAATAAATTCGTTTCATTTATTTCCACCCCGTTATATGTTAAATTTCTATCTCATGGCGTACTGTCAAATTGGAAATTGAAATGGATGCTCTATTGTCGCATCTTCGTGTATAATGTTCTATATCCATTTCAAAAAGGAGAGAGAGACATGAGTGATCCCATTCTCGGGCAGATTCTGAATCAACTTCAACAAATGGACAAACGATTCGACAGCATCGACGTACGTCTTGAAAAGATGGAAGACAGACTAATTACCATGGAAAGTAGATTAGACACCATGAATGGTAGATTTGATACCATGGATGGTAGATTGGATACCATGGATAGCAGATTGGACACTATAGAGGAACAAACCAAGAACATCCCACTTCTTCAACAAGCTGTTCTGGAAACATTGACCGTTACGAAACGGCTTGACGCTTCCCACTCCGCCTCTGAACGCAAAGTAACTACCGAATTGAATACCCATCAGCACAGCATTGATATTTTGAATCGCCGTCAGTTACGCATGGAAGCTGATATAGAAACTTTAAAAAGTCGCTGATTCACAAGATATCCCGTTAAACTCACACTTCACCAACTTGTAAATCCGCGGCTGAATACATAGTCCTTACTTCCCTGAAGTGATCTGTAGAAATGGTAGAACAAAGTACCCATTGGTGCGTGTTCAAAGAGTCTGCTTTTCAATACCGAGAAGATCAGACTTCTTGAAATATCTCTATTGGCATGTCTAAAGCCCCCTAGTTGGGGGCTTTAGTGTGTCTTCTGCGATGCGAATAATGACCCTAAATATAGAACATGTAGCTATCTTTTTTCTCTTGATCCTGGAATGTAATCAGGTCTTTCAGTGTTGTGGAATCCAACACTTCCGCAATACCGTCACGGATTCGCAACCATAGATCACGCTTCGCCGGATCATCTTCCTCTGTGAAGTCTACTGGAGAGATTGGCCCTTCCAGTACACGGATGACATCACCTGCAGTTACGGTTGCAGGATCACCTGCAAGGATATAACCGCCGTATGCACCTCTAATGCTCTTCACCAGTCCTGCATTACGTAGTGGAGCAATCAGTTGCTCCAGGTAATGCTCCGAAAGCTGGTTGCGCTCGGCAATGCTCTTAAGTGATGTAGGGCCTTCGCCTGTTCTGGCAGCAAGCTCCATCATGATTGTGAGGCCGTAACGGCCTTTTGTCGATATTTTCAAAGGAGTCACCTCTTTCAATTTTCAGTAACGATTGGAAACTTTATATTGTATCCTGTAGTCCATGACCATTTGTTTCACGATCTGTCCACAGCAGAGATTCATAGAACTCATTTTTAACTTTCTAATTCTCCGTATTCCGATCATAACCCTCAGCTAATGTTAACATATCTGCATGCTTTATGGAAAAGAAAGATTGACGATATTCCAAAATGTGCGTCTGTGGTGGACACTATCCAAAATTGGCCGGGTGTATCGTATCTTGGGTCCGGTTATGCTAGAATAAGAAACGAAACACATTTATATATAGAAATGGTGATAACGATGTCCAAAACAATTGAAAATACACGGGTCGTCGTTGGCATGTCCGGAGGTGTCGATTCTTCTGTTACCGCGTTGCTGCTGAAAGAACAAGGTTACGATGTCATCGGCATTTTCATGAAAAACTGGGATGACACCGACGAGTTCGGCCACTGTACCGCTGAAGAAGATTCAGAGGATGTACGCCGCGTATGCGAACAGATCGGCATTCCTTACTACACTGTCAACTTCGAGAAAGAATATTTTGATAAAGTATTTACCTATTTCCTTGATGAATATAAGTCGGGTCGCACGCCAAATCCGGATGTCATGTGTAATCGTGAGATCAAATTTGGTGAATTCCTGAACAAAGCTCTGGATCTCGGCGCAGATTATGTAGCTACAGGACACTATGCTCGTCTGATTGAAGAAGATGGCACATTCAAACTACTGCGCGGTGTGGACAACAATAAGGACCAGACGTATTTCCTTAACGCACTCAATCAGAACCAGTTGTCCAAAGCCATGTTCCCGATTGGTCACTTGCCCAAACCGGAAGTACGCAAAATTGCAGAAGCGGCTGGCTTGTATACTGCCAAGAAAAAAGACAGCACAGGTGTCTGCTTCATCGGTGAGCGTAATTTCAAAGAGTTCCTGAGTAACTATCTGCCTGCCAAAGGTGGAGACATGGTTGATATCGTGACCGGTGAAGTCAAAGGCCGCCATGATGGTCTGATGTACTACACACTTGGACAGCGCCAAGGTCTTGGCATTGGTGGTTCAGGCAATGGTGAGCCCTGGTTCGTTGCAGACAAGAATCTGGAGAAAAATCAACTGCTTGTTGTTCAGGGCGATGCCCATGCAAGCCTGTACTCCACTGGTCTAACCGCAACGGGTGTGAACTGGATTGCTGGTACAGAGCACATGCCTAATGTGCCATACCGTTGTACTGCCAAATTCCGCTATCGTCAGCCGGATCAAGGTGTTACACTGACCTGGCAGGAAGATGGAAGTGTGGACGTGCAATTTGATCAGCAGCAAAAAGCCATCACGCCAGGACAAGCCGTTGTTTTCTACGACGGAGAAATCTGTCTGGGTGGGGGTACGATCGATCAGGTGCAAAAGGTACCTGTACCCGCAATGCAATAATAGAGCTTGTCCATAAAATGCGGATTATACACAATACCGTGTATCCCTATTAAAAAAGCCGTCTTTCATGTATACCATGAAGGATGGCTTTTTTCCTGCTTTTCTTTGCAAAAAAAATAAAAATAGTTCGTTATGCAGTCAACCAGAATCCTGCCAAGGAGGCCAAAACCCCAACTCCAACCGAACTGACGACATAGAGCGCGGCGCTAGCGTATCGTTGACGACCCATAAGTCCTAACGTTTCATAGCCAAAAGTGGAGAATGTGGTGAACGCACCGCAGAATCCGGTTCCCCAGATCACCCAGATTACATCTGAGATCATTACCGATTGATGCCACCCGTATAACAGCCCCAGCAACAATGAACCACTGATGTTAATGATCCATGTCCCCCATGGAAAAGCCGTTCCCAGCAAGCCCGAGACCCATTTGCCTAGACTGAAACGCAGTACTGCACCCAGTACACCAGCCAAACCAATCCATACGATCATGAGGCATCACCCTCTTGTCTTGGCGATCCCAACATACGCTGTCCGATGCTCATTCCTAACGCACAAAGCATTAATCCTGCTAACACACTTGCGATCATATAAAGGGCGGCATTCACCCATTCGCCCCCTTCGGATAAACGAACAATATCCAATGTAAACGTGGAGAACGTCGTAAATGCGCCGGTAAAACCTGTGCCAATTGCCAGTCGAAGTTGTGGTGTTATTTTGCCTGGAATAGCGATGGTAAAGAACCATCCTAAAAAAAGACTTCCCATTGCATTGATTAGCAGCACTGCCCAAGGGAACCCCCCGTAGACAGTTGGTATCGCTAACTGTATAGCATATCGGGTTAATGTCCCAAGAAATCCACCCGCTCCTATATACATAAGCTCTTTCATGTTGTGTGCATCTCCCGATTGATCTGTCTGTTCTTAAAATTCCCTGCGCCGCTGTTGGTTCAGCCTGATCTTCGATTCGTTGCCTTGTTCCGTTGCCTCATAGAATACTCTACGTGAAAGCTGTTTTGGTAAATATTCCTGTTTCACATAATGCCCCGGGTAATTGTGCGGATATTGATAGCCCTCATGTCCAAGTTTCACGGCACCCGAATAATGCGTATCTCGCAAGTGCAGCGGAACTTCTGCCGATTTCACTTCATCAATGGCGTTCATGGCTTTGGAGATGGCGGTGTATACCGCATTGGATTTTGGACTTTCGACCGCGAACAGAATCGCTTGTGCGATGTTCAGCTTGGCTTCGGGCCAGCCGTTATTCCGGTATGCATCAAGTGCTCCAATGGCCTGGGTCATGGCTTGCGGGTTCGCAAGCCCAATGTCTTCACTGCTTGCTGCAATCAGACGTCGAATGAAGGTCATTGGGTCCATACCGAGCTTCTCCACCGCGTATAGAAACCAGAATAGCGCCGCATCACTAGACCCCCGGATACTCTTGTGAAAAGCAGACAGCACATCATACTGGGTAGATTCATCGGCTTTCACAATAGGGCGCCGAATAGACTCTTCAGCTACACCAAGTGTAATATGAATGGAGCCATCCTTCTCCGGTGGCGTCGTCAACGCAGCCAGTTCAAGTGCGTTAAGCGCACGCCGAATATCCCCATTGGCCATCGTGGCAATATGCTCAAGCGCCTCATCGTCTGCCTGTAATTCCATGAACCCCAGACCTTTGTCCGCATCACTCAATGCTCTGCGCATCGCAATAAGGGAATGATCCTTGTTCAGCGATTCTAGCTGGAACAGAGTTGAACGGCTCATTAGGGCCCCATTGACGTAATGAAAGGGATTCTCTGTCGTCGCGCCGATAAAAATAATCGTGCCCTTCTCTACCGCTGGCAATAACGCATCCTGACGTGAGCTGTTAAACCGATGCACCTCATCGAGGAACAAAATGGTTTTGGTTCCATACAGCTGTTTGTTCGTTTGCGCCTGTTCGATGACTTCACGCACATCCTTGACAGAAGCTTCCACTGCATTCAGGCGAACGAACTGTCCCTGCGTTTGCTGAGAAATAATATGTGCCAGGGTTGTCTTGCCACATCCCGGAGGGCCATATAACAAGATGGACGAAATCTGATCCGCCTCGATGGCGCGCCGTAGTAATTTCCCCGGTCCAATAATATGTTCCTGTCCAATATATTCATCCAGATGCTCTGGCCGCATGCGGTCCGCGAGCAATCTGGCTTGTGGTTTGGAGTCCTGCTGAAACGAAAATAAATCCATTGCTTATCACTTCCTTAACGGATTGCCTTAACATGTGTACATTTACACTTCTGATGTATTACCACTCTCTATCATATCATACTCCCGTGGTAACATAGCTATAAATGCGCCAAGCGCACTGCTGACAAACGCATCCTTGCGTGTAATAAAACGAGTCATCATTCTACTTATGCCAGAAGGGAGCGAATGTTTGCGAAGATTTCCATTTGCGATTTGCTGCCGAATCACAATCTCTGGTAACAGAGAAATCCCCATTCCGGACGTCACTCCACTAATAATCGCCTCCAGCGTTCCAAACTCCATAATCACTGGACGATTTACCCCACTTGAGTTCAACCACTCCTCTAAAATCTGTCGGTAGGAGCATCCCATGCTGTAGACAAGGATCGGCTTACGGGTAAGCTCTTCTTCGGGCCCCACACCCGACGAGACCACAAATAACTCTTCATCAAATACATCGATGGACTCGATATCGGGATGATCACAGGAACAACCAATGAAAGCCCCTTCCATTTCATACCCAATAACTTGATCAATAAGCATCTGCGAATTACCCGTAGCCAGTGACAAGGACACCTCGGGATACTGTTGATAATATTTTGCAAAAAGCTCAGGTAAACGAACTGCTGCTGCCGTCTGAGTAGACCCTATTCGCAACGGACCCGATGGTGTGCTCGTCGCCCGTAGTGCCTTGGAAGCATCATTCAGCAAACCAATAATTTTATCCGCATACGTCAGCAGCATCTCTCCGGCTGGAGATAACGTCATGCCCCGGTTATGACGAATGAACAACGTTGTACCCACTTCTGCTTCCAGATGCCTGATACGTGCCGTTACGTTGGATTGAACATACCCCAGCTTAGCAGCAGCTTTGGTCAGATTCCCTTCCTGTGCAACACACTGAAATATTCTAAGATCCCCGCTCTCCATGGTCCCCCCACTCTGACATCATTCAAAATGATATCAACTTCATTACCAATCATTATACTTCATGTGCAAACCGAACTACAATTCATGTAGATCCCTAACCAGTCCTCTGACTGGATGATGATAAGGAGTGTTCGGCATGACATACTGGAAAAATAGAGTTGCTTTGATCACAGGTGGCGGAACAGGCATAGGCCGTGCTGTAAGTCTAATGCTGGCTAAGCGTGGAGCGTTGGTCGCCGTCAACTATTCGCGCTCCAAACATGCAGCAAGCGAGACTGTTCAACACATTTTGCATACGGGCGGCCATGCATTCGCCGTTCAAGCTAATGTTGCCAATGATCTTGATGTCCGGCGCATGGTCAATACAATAACTGAAACCTATGGCCCCATTACTGCACTTGTAAATAACGCCGGAATCACGCAGTACATCCCTCTGCACGACCTGGAGTCTGTTACAGATGACGTCTGGAATGAGCTGGTGGATGTGAATGTGAAAGGCACGTTTCATTGCGTGCGTGCAGTGACGGAAGGCATGAGACAGGCTGGTGGGGGTTCCATCGTGAATCTGGGCAGCATTGCAGGCAGTACAGGTTCTGGCTCATCCCTCCCTTACGCCGTCTCCAAAGCGGCAGTTCACGGCCTGACCTTATCCCTTTCGCATGCACTCTCACCACACATTCGGGTGAATGCTATCGTCCCTGGCGCAGTTGCTACAAGGTGGTGGGCTGGAAACGAGGAGCGAATGCATCGTCTCGGTGGAGAAGTATTATTGCAGAAAATCGCCTCGCCTGAGGATATCGCACACATGATCTGTGCTGCGCTTGAACAGCAATCCATGACCGGGCAGCTCATTACTGTAGATAGTGGACAAACGTTATGAACTCCAGACATGAAAAAAGTATCCGCACCATCCAACCCTTGAAGTATACAATTTTGATCATTTTGACAACGCTAATCATGGGTACTTCGTTTCCAGTCGGCAAGATCGGTATGTTATATGCTCCACCTTTCCTGCTCATGGGTCTACGTTATGTACTGGCAGGCAGCTTGATGGCCTGGTATCTACGTAAACGTCCATTACCTGCCCAGTGGCAGTCTTGGTTGAAAATAATCCTCATTGGCCTGTTCCAATCCGCAGGAGTGATGGGCTGCGCCTACTACAGCATGAACTGGATTACCTCTGGCGAATCGGCCATTATTACATTTACCAATCCGTTGCTGGTCATTATCCTCAGTGCTCTCTTATATAGACTGACCTACCGCTTCAGTCAGTGGATCGGTGTTATGCTCGGTTTCATGGGGATTATGTTAACCTTTGGATGGCAGATGAGTTTTAGTCCTGGCACCTGGATTGGATTCGGTGGTGCGATCTCCTTTGCCGTGTCCACAATGCTTATCAAACGCTGGGGCGATGACTACGATACTTTTGTCTTAACAGCCTATCAGATGCTCGCGGGAGGTGCTGCGCTTCTTCTACTGAGCGTATGGACTGAACATCCTCACTTTATAGTGAATACCACCTCGGTTATCGTACTGCTCTGGTTAACGCTTGTTTGCTCCATCATGCAATTCTCGCTTTGGTTTTATTTGCTGCAACATAGTGATCCGGCTCAAACCAGTTCCTATCTGTTCCTGGCACCATTCTTTGGTGTATTGTCGAGTTGGATCTTGCTGGGAGAACATGTCCAGTGGTTTGCATTGGCAGGTGGTTTACTCATTGCTGTCGGCATATTCCTGGTGAACCGTCGCTCGTCCAGAATGGGAAATAGGGTAACATAACCCTAAACTTCCACTGTCGTTCTTTCTCAGAGGTTTAAGCATTCTTGCACAAATGCAGAAAAGGCATGCGCTTATGGGACATTTCCCCATGAACGTCATGCCTTTTAATGTTTAACAGACTTTATTCACCCAAGTTCTGGCCAACCTTGAATGGTTACAGGCTCGCCGCCCGGATTATGTGTTGCGGCCGCGTACCCTGGCAAATCACCATCATGGAAGAGCCACAATTCGTGCAAGGCCCGTGTACACCCCACGTACAACAGCTTCGCATCACCGGCATTCGGCAGATAATGCTTCTGATCTACGTCTGCCACGATAACGGCATCAAACTCCAACCCTTTGGACAGATAAACAGGTAAAACGGAGTGTCCGCCCGTGTACTGCTTTTTGCCACCGTCGATCAGGTTCAGATCCCAGCCTGCGGCCTGCAGTTCACGATGAAGTTCCTCTGCTTCATGCAGGGTACGGGTCAGGATGGAGACCGTTCGGTAGTCTTTGACCGTTAACACCTTCAAAGCCTGCTCCAGACTTGCCGTCCGCCCTTCGCCTCCATAAGCCAATGTCCGAACCGGATCACCACTACGGAAAACAGGGATCGCCGTAATTCCGCTCTTGACACCACGTTCCAGAATCGTATTGGCATAGTCGATAATTTCCATCGTTGAACGATAACTTCGGGTCAATGCAAAGTATGCATTCTGCTCCTCAGGAAACAGAGAACTCATCTCATCCCACGCATGAACACCACGGTACTCATGAATCCCTTGGGACAAGTCACCCAGTATGGTGAAGGAATGCCCTTTGACGAACTGATCCAATAACGCCACATGAAAAGGGGAAAAGTCCTGCGCTTCATCGATTACGACATGATCGAACCGCTCCGAACCCTCAATATCATGAACCAATGTATGAATGTATACCAATGCAGGCAGATCCTCTTCACGGACGATATCCTGCTTCAGATCTGCTGCCGTTTGTTTCATGACCAATTTTGGAATAAGCCCGCTGAGCGAGGTTGGCACTGTGCCACCCTTTGCAGCTTTGAACAGCTGTTTGTATAACGTAAGCGGCTCGTATTGAGGCCATTTTTTGGCATAAGCTTTCTCACGAGTAGATGCTTTTTTCTTGCGTTCTTTACGCACAGCTTCTGGCATTGGTTTCTTAAGTTCCATCTCAATCCAGCGGTGAACCCGCGCCATGACCCGTTCTTTGCGTTTGGCCAGCGGATAATGTTTGTATTCCTCACCGAACCAGTTCTCAATCTCCGTCTTGCTAAGCACCTTACCATCCCATGGACTGAAATCCATATCCGGTACGGAGTCCGCTTCCATCCCCGACAGCCACTCTCGAATAAGTTCCATGAAACGGATCGATCCTTTATACCGTCCAGGTACATCATCATTCAATTCAGGCCGTGCATCTGGTGTTTCGAACCAGGTGTTGAGCGTATCTGACGTATTCGCCAAAGGCATCTCCAGCCCCAGCAGGTTCATCGCCCAATCCGGGAATGTCCGCTGCTGGATGTCCCCTACTCCGAGTTCCGGGAGCACATCCGAGATGTAGTCCAGGAACATGTGGTTGGGTGCAAAAATAACCATTTTCTCCGCAGATACCTGCTCCTTGTACTGATACAGCAAAAAGGCCAGTCGATGCAGGGCAACCGTTGTTTTCCCGGATCCAGCCACACCCTGAATGATCAATGCGGTGTTTCTCGCCGCACGAATGATCAGATCCTGCTCCGCCTGAATCGTAGATACGATATCACGGAGCTTGTTATCCTTGTTCTCTCCCAGTCGATAAACGAGGAATTCATCCGATACCGCTGGCTGGTCGCTGTCACGGTTATATGTATCCGCCACACGTTCCAATATCCGCTGTCGAATGACAACGTTTCGTTTCAGGTACACCAGACCTTCAATTAGCCCTTCCGGGGCTTCATACGTTGCGGAGGCTTCGCCTCCTGTAAATGAGTAAAACAGGCTGGCGACAGGAGCACGCCAGTCGATGACGAGCGGATGCTCTCCCACCTCTTCGCGGTCTACGCCGACTTTGCCAATATACAGCGGTTTCCGTGCACCACTGCCCTGTTCTTCGAAATCCAAGCGTCCGAAATAGGGTTGCTGCGCGCTCTTGGACAAGGCGGTGCGGCGCTCTTCGCGTCCGGCTTCCAGCACTTGTTCTGTGAAGTCGTGGCCGGTATACACCGGAATATTTTGCAGTCGTTGCAACTGACTGTCCACTTCCTCCATCGTTCGCTCTAACCTGTACTCTTCTTCTTGATAGGCACTTTGAAAGCTGTCTGACATGTTTCAGTTACCTCCTAAGAATATGTTTTGCTCTGCATCACCAATCACTGACGACGCAAAAGGATACCCACTATATCATATTGATGTAAAAAAAGCTACAGCAACCTGAATGAACTCATACAAGAAAACCGTTGCTCACGCTCGTACTGAACGAATGAACAACGGTCTTAAGTAAAACTATATTTGAACCTTATCTTTGAAAAACAATAATCGATCTAGTTCTGATTCAATCTTGACCTTCCTGTGCCACAAACTGTTTCTGTGCTAATTCACGGTATACCGGATGATTGCCAATTAATTCAGCATGAGTTCCTGTTCCGGTCACATGTCCATGCTCTAGTACAACAATCTGATCGGAGTCCACCACTGTAGACAACCGGTGCGCGATCACAATCGTGGTTCTGCCTTCCATAAGGTTGGACAGAGCCTGTTGTACTTCATACTCCGAGGTACTGTCCAGACTGGATGTTGCTTCATCCAACATGAGAATATCCGGACTGCGCAGTAAGGCACGAGCAATAGCAATCCGCTGACGTTGTCCCCCGGATAACTTAATTCCCCTCTCGCCTACTTCCGTCTCATATCCCTGTGGCAACTTGTCGATAAAGTCGGCAGAATAAGCCATCTCGGCAGCTCGACGGATCTCATCCATCGTGACCTCACGGTCCAATCCGTACGTGATATTGTCTTTGATCGTACCCGCCATAAGCGGACTTTCCTGAGACACATACCCGATCTTGCTGCGCCAGGAGGACAAGGAATAGTCCGTTATCGCTTGTCCCCCATACGATATGTGGCCTGAATCGGGCATATAGAACTGCTCCATCAAGGAGAACAGCGTTGATTTACCACTGCCGCTTGGACCAACAATCGCGGTCACTTTACGTGTAGGTACCGTCAGATTAATTCCGTGCAACACTTCCTCACCTGTGACATAGGAAAAGTGTACATCATGGAACGCAATCGTCTCATTTCCTTTTGGAGCTACCTTGGTGCTGTGATGCGGCTCTTCCTCATCAGCAAGAATAGCTTGTATGCGCTCTGTCGCACCTACAACTTTTTGCAAACGGGAGTATAGTGTTGTGAACTGCCCCATTGGCATAATGACCTGGAACAACAGCAATATAAAGGCGACCAGTTCACCTGGTGACAGCATACCAGACGCTACACGCATTCCCCCTACACCAAGAATAACGACCAATACTGCCGTCATGACAAATGTAAACAAAGGACCGATCAGCGCAAGGATGCGTGCTTCCTGCAAGCCAAAAGCAAACATTTTACGAATCCGGGAATCCCCGGCTTCTGATTCCTGTTTCTCCGTTCCATAGGCTTTGACCAAGCGAATCTCACCAATAACCTGACTAAGTACGGATGTAAGACCTGCCATCTCATCCTGCTGTTTCTTGGAGATTTTGTACATCTTCCTCCCCACTGGCAACAGGATCAACAGCGTAAGTGGCACCAGACTCAGAATAATGAGTGACATCACCCAATCCAAATAAAAAAGTAACGCCACCCCACCTACAACGGCAACGATGTTCGACACAAAGGAGACCAGATAATCTGCAATCAACGTCATGATCTGGCTTGTATCATTCGTAATCCGGCTCATCGTATCGCCTGTCCGATTGCGATCGAAATATGGCATTCGCAGCGATAATACTTTGTTCCACAGCTTCGTGCGAAGTGTGGCGACCACACGTTGTCCTGCGTAATTTAACATATAAATGCTGATACCCGAGGCAATCGCCTGAATCACAAATGCACCGAGCAACAATAAAATAACCGATTTGTTCAGTGCCGAAGTGGTTAGTCCATCAATCAGACCTTTGGTCATCAGTGGCACAATCAGTCCGGCCGTCGTCTGAATCAAGGTCAGGATGAGGGCCAGGATCAGAATCAGTTTTGGCGGGTTCGTGGAAGCGATTAGCTTGACGAAATCCTTAAATCCTTTTTTTCCTACCTTCGGTTCCTTCTGCCCTGCTTGCTGCTGTTCTTCCATTCCCGTTCCTCCCGTTCTACATCTGCTCACCAGAAATCATACGTATGAACTTATATAACGTTGCCTTTTGTTGTATAACACAACTTTACAAGATGCCGTGCAGCACAAAATTGGCCAAAAAGAGGATGGATATGCCATACATGACCACAGGCACCTGTTTACCCTGACCTGCTGCCAGCTTCGCAAGTGGATAGGCAATAAATCCAAACGCCATCCCGTCCACGATGCTATATGTGAATGGAATCATGACCATGATCAGAAAAGCAGGAAAAGCCTCTGTAAAGTCACCAAAGTCCATATCTTTCACACCTTGCACCATCAGACCGCCAATAATGATCAAAATGGGTGCAATCGCACTGTCTGGAATGTAACCGAGCAGAGGGATGAAGAAAAAGGTTGCCCCAAACAACACGGCTGTAACGAGCGGAGTTAACCCTGTGCGTCCACCTGCGGCAATACCAGCTGTCGTCTCGGCGGCGGCCACTGGAGGACTGCTTCCAAATATGCCTGCCAGCACGGTACTAATCGATAGTGCCCGCAGACTTCCCTTGAAGCGCTTCGGACGACCAATCATCTGTGTCTGAGCTGTAATTAAACCGATATTTTCGAACACCACAATCAGCAGCAGCAAAAATACCGCGATCCAGAATGCTACATCAGCCAGCTTCATCAAGGACAATTCACCAAACAAACCGCCATATTGACGTAGCGCATCCATCGCTGATACGGATTCACCCGGGTTCACTGCTCCAAGTACATAGGCAAGACCTGTCCCGACCAAAATACTAATTAGAAGTCCGCCTTGCACATTACGGATAAATAAAATCAAGGCCAGCACCAGCGTAACGCAGGCTGTAATGACATTCGGATCATTAAAGTGACCAATCGCGACAAATGTCGTCTGATGCGCGATAACGATTCCACTTTTTTGCAAACCAATAAACGTGAGGAACAAACCAATCCCCACCGTAATACCATGCTGCAGATTTTTGGGAATGGCTTCGCTGATCATTTTGTATAGAGAAGTAAACGCAACAATGGCAAACAATATACCTGTAACGGTTACAACGGCCAGCGCTTCTTGCCAGCTTAATTTCATGGAATGTACGAGTGTATACGTGTAAAATGCATTAATCCCCATTCCGGGTACAACGATAATCGGTGATTTTCCGCCAAATGCCATGAGTAAACAGCCTGCGATCGATGTCAGCAGGGTTCCAACCATAGCTGCCTGCAAAGGCATTCCGGCATCGGAAAGAATTGTAGCATTGACCATAACGATATAGACCACGGCAAAATAGGAAATGGCTCCCGCCACAACTTCCTTCTTCCACTGGTCTCCTGGCTCCATGCCAAGACGTCTGGCCATCCATCCGTGTTTCATTTCGTTCTATTCCCCTCTCTCTAGCCGCAAATTCTTTTATGTATGTATCATCATTTCGCGCAGCAGTGAATATCATACACGGTTTTGACGTTGAAGTACATGACGTAACTCTGACATTTCTTCAGGAATGCGGTTCGTCTATCATAGACGTTTGATGTCTCATCCGCTCTATCTTCCGGGGTATAATTATACAAAAAAGCGCAGATGCCTTAAGGGCATCTACGCTTCTTCTGTTGGCAGCAAGTTATTGCTGCTTGTTCTCTGCAATTTCTAACAAATCCTTAATCGCAACACTGACCATAATCAGTCCGGCTACCGGAGGCACGAATGAGTTACTCGCAGGTGGCTGTTTGGCCTTGCGAATTTCCGGAGCATTCTCGGGAACGATTTTTTGGGTTACGTCCTCGCGCGGTTTCATCGGCTTTTCAGTTGAGAAGACCACTTTTACACCTTTTTTAATGCCGTCTTTACGAAGTGTGGTACGCACAACACGGGCAATCGGGTCCATGGTCGTTTTCGAAATATCCGCAACCTGGAATTTCGTTGGATCCATTTTATTCGCCGCACCCATGCTGGAAATCATCGGAATTTTACGTTTCAGGCACTCTTTAATGAGATGGATTTTGTAGATAATCGTGTCGGATGCATCCAGCACATAATCCAGTTCATATTTGAACAGTTCCTCATACGTTTCTTCCGTGTAAAACATATTCAATGCAATGGCATCACATTCCGGATTGATCAGTTTCACCCGTTCCACCATCAGGTCCGCTTTTTTCTGTCCCACTGTTGTGGTCAGCGCATGAATCTGGCGGTTGATGTTGGTAATGTCCACGACATCTTTATCAATCAGAATGATGCGTCCAACGCCGCTACGGGCAAGAGCTTCTACAGCAATTCCACCCACGCCGCCAATACCGAGCACAGCGACTGTACTATTTTTCAATGCGTCCAGACCTTCAGGTCCGATCGCAAGCTCTGTTCTTGAAAATTGATGGAGCATTGAGAATCGATGCCTCCTTTATTTCTTTTCCGCTACCGGTTTACGGGCTACGCGAATATGAAGTTGTTCCAACTGCGAGTCATCCACTTCGGAAGGTGCATTCATCAGCAGATCCGTTGCACTTGCCGTTTTCGGGAAGGCAATCGTTTCACGCAAATTCGTGCGGCCCGCCAGCAACATCACCAAACGGTCAAGACCAAAAGCAATTCCGCCATGCGGTGGAGTTCCATATTCGAATGCTTCCAGCAGGTAGCCGAATTTCTCATTCGCTACTTCTGGAGAGAGTCCAAGGGCAGCAAACATTTTCTCCTGAACGTCACGTTTGTAGATACGCATCGAACCGCCACCTACTTCATAACCATTGAGAACAAGGTCATAGGCTTGAGCACGAATAGCACCCGGATCTGTGTCGAACAGATGTACATCTTCGTCTTTTGGACGTGTGAACGGATGGTGTTCTGCCACATAACGTTTGGCGTCTTCATCATATCCAAGGAGTGGGAAGTCCACAACCCAAGCAAATTTGAATTTGCTGTCATCGATCAGGCCGAGTTGACGGCCGATTTTCAGACGCAATGCGCCCAGTACGTCAGCAACCACTTTTTTCGTGTCTGCGGAGAAGAGCAACAAGTCGCCATCCTCAGCACCTGTACGTTCTTTGACAGCTTCGATCTCTTCAGGCGTGAAGAACTTCACGATTGGCCCTTTGAACTCGCCGTCTTTTACTTGAATCCAAGCCAGACCTTTCGCACCGTAACGTGCAGCAAATGGTCCGAGATCATCGATCTCTTTACGACTCCATGTGCCACAGCCTTTAGCGTTGAGCACTTTCACTTCTCCACCTTTTCCGATGACGGAAGCAAATACTTTCACACCACTGTTTGCTACGATATCGTTCATTTCAACCAGTTCCATACCGAAACGCAGATCTGGTTTGTCTGAACCGTATTTACCCATTGCATCTGCATACGTAATCCGTTGGAAAGGCAGTTCCAGCTCAATGCCTTTGGTTTCGCGCAACAATTTAGCCATCAGTTCTTCCATCATTGGCAGCAGGTCATCCTGTTGCAGGAAGGAAGTCTCGATGTCGACTTGCGTGAATTCAGGTTGACGGTCTGCACGCAGATCCTCATCTCGGAAACAGCGAGCGATCTGATAATAACGCTCAAGTCCACCCACCATCAGCAATTGTTTGTAGATTTGTGGGGATTGTGGCAAAGCGAAGAATTCACCTTCATGCACACGGCTCGGTACGAGATAATCACGCGCACCTTCCGGGGAGCTCTTCGTCAGGATTGGTGTTTCCACTTCAACGAACTCTTCTCCATCCAGATAGTCACGGAACACTTTGGATGCTTTGGAACGCAGTTTCAGTGTTTCGAACATTTCCGGACGACGCAGGTCCAGGTAACGATATTTCAAACGAAGGGATTCATCCACTTCTACACCATCTTCGATGAAGAATGGAGGTGTTTTGGCTGCGTTCAGCACTTCGATTTCAGTGATTTGAACTTCAATTTCGCCGGTAGGCAGATTTTTGTTCACTGTTTCTGCATCACGTTTAACGACTTTACCCGTTACAGCGATAACATACTCGCTACGTACACGATCTGCAATTTGCAGAGCTTCGCCGGAATAAGCCGGGTTAAAGACAACTTGTACAATCCCGCTGCGGTCACGCAGATCGATGAAGAGTACGCCCCCCAAGTCACGACGGGTTTGAACCCAACCGTTCAATGTTACTGTTTCACCGATGTGTGCGGGTGTTAATGCGCCGCAATGATGACTTCTTTTCATAACCAAACTCCTCATTATGTGAATTTCCGTTCTGTATGGACAGTTATTACCTGCTCTTCAACAGTCCGGTTACGTGTAGACCATGTATTCGAAAAGGCTTGTTACCTCTGGCTCACCAGCTCCCAATTCGTTGGAAACGTTGATGAACCTCAGTAATTTTGCCGGATCAATGTGTTAATCGAACGTTTTAATCTCCATGTTACAGTTCGTGCTTATTTACTTTCGCGAATGGCTGATACCAGATCATCAAGCTTCACGGTTTGTTGCTCTCCCGTATCCATCGACTTGAGGGCGATCTCACCACGCTCCAGCTCGTCATCACCAAGGATGGCGGTATAGCGGGATTTGAAACGATCAGCTGATTTCATCTGTGCTTTCATCTTGCGGCCCAGATAATCACGTTCCCCAGACAGTCCAGACTGACGAATTTTGAACAACAGTCGGTTCACTTCACGATCAGCGGCCTCTCCCAGAGCAACAAAGTACACATCCAGTGGAGCGAGCGTAGTCACCTCAATATTTTGGTGCTCCAGAATCAGTTGAATACGCTCCAGACCAATACCGAAGCCGATGCCCGGCTGATCAGGTCCGCCGATATCTCCAACGAGACCATTGTACCGGCCACCGCCACCAACCGTATCAATTGCTCCAATCCCTTGGGCTTTTAATTCGAACGCAGTCAGCGTGTAATAATCCAAGCCCCGTACCAGACGATTGTTCACAGCATAATCTACTCCGAAATCATCCAGGTATGCCTGCAGCTTGGCAAAGTGACTCAAAGACTCTTCATCCAGGCTGTCCAGTATGGACGGTGCCCCTACGAATTTGTCCTGATCGACTTTGCAGTCGAGTACACGCAGCGGATTACGCTCCATCCGGGACTGACAGTCCTTGCACAGGCTGTCTTTCATTGGTCTGAGGAACCCAAGCAACGTCTCCCGGTATTCTGCACGGCTGGTCGAGTTACCAACGGAGTTGATCTCCACTTTAACATCCTTCAAGCCGAGCTCTACACACAACTGGTAGCCCAGTGCGATGACTTCGGCATCAATCGCCGGGTCCAGTGCACCGATGGCTTCTACACCAAACTGGTGGAACTGACGCTGACGACCTGCCTGCGGACGCTCATACCGGAACATCGGACCGATGTAATACAACTTGCTCACATCCGGTTCGCCGTAGATTTTATTCTCTACATACGCACGGACAACACCGGCTGTTCCCTCTGGACGAAGAGTCATGCTGCGATTGCCTTTGTCATCAAAGGTATACATTTCTTTCTCAACGATATCGGTAGTCTCTCCTACACCACGTACAAATAAAGAAGTCTGTTCGAAGATCGGTGTACGAATCTCGCGGTAATTAAACCGTCGACACAGATCTCGTGCTTTTTCTTCTACGTACTGCCATTTCTCGACAACTCCAGGAAGTAAGTCCTGCGTCCCCGTCGGTTTTTGAAAAGCCATCTTGATCCCTCCAGCATTGATTTTTTTCTCTAAAAGTTAAAAAATTCTACACGTGATCACTGCGCGGGCAGAACAACCTTACAATCGCTGTTATCCTCAGATTTTTTAAATTTTCATTCTAAATGTGAAAATCCGGTGATAGCATATGCTTCCGATGCAGCTTTCTTTCAGAAAGCTTTCAGGCGAACGCTTCGCTTTTACAGGTTTTTTCTGCCCTCTCCGTTTTTGTGTATTCCTTTTAAATCAACTTATATAACAAAAAAATCCCTCGCCCTGTCGCTGTATATACAGCAAACAAAGGGACGAGAGATTGTGTAATATACATTCACCCGTGGTACCACCCACATTTCGGAAACCTGACACTTTAGCCGTTCAGGTGATCTCTGATGATTCAGGATTGCCTATTGCACCCTGATCAAGCAGATATTCCGCTCTACGTGTAACGCACGTCCTGCGCAGGCCGGCTACTGTTTAACAGATCATGTCTGCCATGTTCGCCGTCTGTTCTCGGGGAAGTCATTCGTCCGCTCATCAAGAGAATCCTTACAGCCTGGGGATTCCTCTCTGGTCATGTGGGCACGGAGTACTTGGTCCCGTCATCAAATCAGTAATATAGTTCAAAAATCGACTTGTATTGACTATAGTCAACGTATTATTTTCTGATTGTAATGAACCGCAGTGCTAAAGTCAAGGGTTAACATGAAAAGATAGCATTAAAAAAATTCTAAGCACACGCCGTACTGGATAGAGAGTACACTCCAATTATGGCGGATAGAAGCTGGATTCCTCAAACGAATTCCAACTCCAATCCCTACATAACTCTATTGTTTCAGCATCCACTTCAGCAGATCAGGCATGCTCGCCCATAGACGGGAGTGCATAATGACATATTCAATCGCTTCATTGGAATCGCCCATTCCGACAAAATCAGGGAGGTTATGCGGCAGGCGTTTCAAACCCAGCAGGTAATCCGGCACATGTTTGTTCATCCCCCGAGCCACACGGTACAGCTTTTCGAGCTGCGAGGTTATTCCATTTTTCTTATACTCCAGAATGATCTGGTCATAGGCAAAGGCCGTTGAGGCGCCACCTTTTCCATACTTCTCCATCAATTGTTCTGCATGCTTCAATTGGTTGCTGTACAAATACACAGCAGCGAGCAGATAACGTGCTCCGGTATTGTCTTCTGTATTAAGTTCCAACATACGCTCCAGGGTTTGTGCAGCTTCTTGGGTATCCCCACCAAACCAGCAAGATTCCGCGTAGCTTTTGCATACCCGGATATATGGACGAGTCTCTTGAAGCCCCCAGAAGTGCCCTTTGTTCTTCTCAAAAAACAGGTCACCCAGTTCGCGTTCTCCAGCAGCAATTCCGGCCTTGAGGTAAGCCCGTGCATCTGATTCGTTGTCCGATTCCTCAGCCAGTATAAGATATGCATCCGAGCTGTCAGGATATACCTCCAGCACCGTTTTCGCCAGTTGTATTCTGCGTTTGGCAGAACTGGCTTCCCTCGCCTTATGTAGCAGAGCCTCCGCTTTGTCCTTTGGTGTACCTGGACCGTTCAGCACCATTAGCTCGTCCGTTTCGCCGCCCATTCCGTATTCTTCAATGTAACTGAACATCTCATTGACCTTCCGGGAGATCGTACCTGTCGTTACCTCATATTTAGTGGCCATATCAGGTTTTGAGACATTGAAGCCGTATTCCTCGGACAGCAAATATTCAATTGCAGCACAGAAGGAACCTGTCTTCTTCACAGTGGGGCGCGTCTGGCGGGAATAACCGTTCCATAACATCAGAGCTTCCGAAATCAGCTCTCCCTCGTATTGGTTCCGCATGTTCTCAATCAGCTCCAGGGCCAACTGTTCGTGAGAAGGATGTTCCCATTTCAGCTCTTGCGTTACCATCCTTTTCAGTTTGGTTGGAGTCAGCTTGCTCTCAGGCTGAACTGTAGCTTCTTGGACAGGCTGCTCCGTTGATATCAGGCGCAGTATAGATTCTGCGGGTGAGGACTCCTTATTCAAACAGCACTTCTTATATTTTTTCCCACTTCCGCATGGGCATAACTCATTTCTTCCAACCTTACTCAAAACTAATTCCCCCTTAAATCTGTCACTAGCCAGTTGTATGAGAACACAGTTGCATTAACATTTAGGTGCCGTTTCTCGTACGAGGCATTCTATATGATTTGCAGTTTCCAGCGAGCAAGCAGAACGGCTACCCCGCCCTTGTATAAGGACGGGGGGCGTTTCAGCGAGTATTAGAAGGATTAGAGACAACCCGAAACTCCTTTTATACTGTTCATGTGCAATAAGGCGGTTCTCTCTGGCGATGTGTTCCTCATACACACTGTCGTTGAATTGCATTCGCCTGAGCCCAAATGCTAAATGCTTGCTTTATGCTTGATATACCATCCGATGAAGCTAAACTATGAAACAACTGGCTTTAATATATTCGAATCCATTCCTCTATTCTAGCAAAAATTATATAAAGGGGTAAGCTTTACACAAAACATATACATTTTCATTCCAAAAAAATAGCCTGCACACGGTGTGCAGGCTCAAAAGATATATAAAAAAAGGGGGTCATGTGTGTTATTATAAGCCCACTATGTTAAAGGCTTATGTAACTAATATTACAGTAATATTACAAAAATGATAGCGCTTTATTTCTTTAAAAAGTATAGACATAATTAAAAGCCCTTGCACATTACTCGACTCTGTAGTCAAGCAGTGCAAGGGCAAAAGGGATCTACACGTTAATTCAGTTCTTCCACATAGGCATGGTTGGAACGAAGCTTATGAACAATCTCGTCATAATCCTCATCCCTTACTTTGGCAGACAGAACATAGTGCAGATCATCATAATCGGCCGAAGACACGTCCGCAGCATCCAGCATGTCTCCATCCTCATTCACTCTGTCACGAGAGTCCCGTTCTGCATCACGATCCACATTGGATACCACAGGGATCACATTTTCGCTGGCTGGAACACCGGGAGCGGCACCAACACCCATTGCTCCGTTCGTGCCTACGCCACCCGCAGTATTATATGGTACCAGTGGTACCATAACCCGCGTGTCTCTACCAATCGCACTATCGAGTTGACCTACTTCCAAATGCTCTGTACGGAACGTCTGAAGTGAGGTTCTTGCTCCCTCCGCCTCGTCTTCGGTTCGAAAATACGCCTGAATATGTTTTGTCATGTCAAACCCTCCTTTTTCGGAATGAAATGCAAACGTGAAGTTTGTATAAGTCACGATGTAACGTAGTTACAATACTTCAATGTATGTCAGTTAAAACTGGTGAAGTTAAATCACTTTTAGCAGTTCACGCACAAATGCTGGCTCATCTTCAGGCGTTCGGGATGTAATATAGTTTCCATCCACAACAGCCTCATGATCCTTGAACTCTGCTCCTGCGTTTACCATGTCATCCTTGAGCGGTGGATAGGATGTAATCGTACGGCCTTTCAACAGATCGGCACTAGCCAAAATCTGCGGACCATGGCATATCGCCGCGATTGGTTTCTTCGCACTGTTGATCTCGGTGACAAACTTCAAGATGTGCGCATCACTTCGCAAATTCTCAGGGGATGATCCACCAGGAATCACGACTGCATCATACTCTGAAGCGGATGCGTCAGCAATCGCCTTATCTGTCGTATAGGAGGCTTTTCCTCCTTTACCTTTAAGGGTCTCACCAGCTTTTAAACCGATAATCTCCACTTCGTGTCCAGCTTTTTTTACTTCGTCATACGGCACCTGCATCTCCGAATCTTCAAAGTCATTCGCCAATAAAAAAGCAACTTTACTCATAATGTATGTTCTCCTTTCCGTGTTCGAACTTTCTTTATGAATCGGGCCTTGCAGTACAATGGCACTTCGTTGTGCCTCGTTTTGTTATTACCCTCACCAGAGCAATTTATAACAATCCGATGTAATTTCATTTTCTAGGAAAATCGACTAACGAGTATTTTATAAAAATCAACTCATGACAAAAAGACCTGATTCGGTGAGGAATCAGGTCTTTTTCAAAATCTGTATAATCCAAATTTCAGATGTTTATACAAGTGTGGACAATCAAGATCGCGGAAGATGACTCTGTTTCCCTTTGTCGGAATCCTCAAGTGCCCAGATCGTTGCAACACACTCAGCAGCCGCACGGGCAAGATGCAATGATTCATACAGGTTGCCAGGGAGTAACAAAGGTTCTGTACGGATACGTGTTTCTTTCGCAGATTGGCGCATAATTGGCTGGATACTCCTTTGATCATAAAATAGTCATCAACGAATTATCCTTCATTATGGCCTGAACCCGAAGAAATTATGCACGTGGTTCCTAACGAACCGGACTTTCAAGCATCAAAGTCACGGGTCCCCAGTTGGTAAATGTTACATCCATCATCGCTCCGAAACGGCCGGTTTCAACCTGAATCCCTTTATCTCGTAAAAGTTGATTAAACGTCTCATATAAACGTTCTGCCGCTTCCGGTCGGGCCGCAGCTGCAAAGCTAGGACGCTTTCCTTTGCGACAATCTCCGTACAGGGTGAACTGGGAAACGGACAGTACAGCACCGCCTACATCAAGCAGGCTGAGGTTCATCTTCTCCTGATCATCCTCAAATATCCGTAACCCGCTAATTTTGTCAGCCAGATACTGAGCATCCTTCTCCGTGTCCTCATGGGTAATACCTACGAGCAACATTAATCCGGATTCGATCTTACCCGTCAGATCGTCTCCCACAGTCACCTGAGCCTCTTTACAGCGTTGAACAAGCACCCTCATCTTACAGGCTCCTTACTGCATAATCCGATGCACCGAATAGACATCTTTCACCCGTTTGATCCGATCTACAACGGATTGCAGATGATCCGTATTACGAATCAGAATTGTGACGTGCACCAATGCTAATTTATTTTTATCTGTCCGTCCGGTAACGGCAGAAATATTGGTTTTACTTTCAGATACAGCCTGAAGTACCTCATTAAGCAAGCCATTCCGATCATGGCCTGTAATCTCAATATCCACACTGTAACTCGCTTCGATATTCTCTTCCCACTCGACCTCAATAACACGTGCTGCTTCTTCTCCGTCTGCACTTGTCGGAATATTCGGACAGTCACTACGGTGCACGGAAACGCCGCGTCCGCGTGTAACGTATCCGATAATGTCATCCCCAGGCACAGGATTACAGCATCGTGCAAATCGAACAAGCAGATTATCGATGCCCTTGACACGAATGCCGTTGGTTGGTCGATTTCTCCGTTCAGGTGCAGGTTTCAGCTCGCGCATCTCGGAATTTAATTCCAGCAAACTGGATTCTTCCTGCTCTTTACGCAGCTTTTCAGTTGCTTTGGTTACGATCTGTGCAGCAGTAATTCCACCGAAGCCAACAGCGGCAAGCATGTCCTCAATATCATTAAACGCATATTTTTTGGCAGCTTCCATCAACTTGTCATCCGTCATCCACGCAGAAGGATCAAGCCCCATGCGTTTCAGTTCACGCTCACAGCTCTCTCGACCTTTTTCAACGTTTTCTTCACGGCGTTCCTTCTTAAACCATTGTTTGATCTTCGCTCGTGCATGAGAAGATTTCGCAATTTTCAGCCAGTCTTGGCTAGGTCCGTAAGAATGTTTGGACGTCAAAATCTCGATGATATCACCTGTCTTCAGATGATAGTCCAGCGGAACAATTCGACCGTTCACTTTGGCACCGATGGTCCGATTACCAACCTCCGTATGGATTCGATAAGCAAAATCCAAAGGAACAGACCCAATTGGCAATTCAATGACTTCTCCTTTTGGTGTAAATACAAATACAAGATCCGAGAAGAAATCCATTTTGAGCGATTCTACGAATTCTGACGCGTCCTGTGCTTCATTTTGGAGTTCAAGAATTTCGCGGAAGAACGTAATTTTATCTTCAAATTGCGGACCTGCCGCTGCGCCTTCCTTATATGCCCAGTGAGCAGCGATACCAAATTCAGCAGTCCGGTGCATATCCCATGTCCGAATTTGTACCTCGGTTGGTTCGCCATTGGGACCGACTACTGTTGTATGCAGCGATTGATACATATTCGCCTTCGGCATTGCAATGTAGTCTTTAAAGCGTCCAGGCATCGGTTTCCATAACGTGTGTATAATTCCCAGGGTAGCATAACAATCCTTGATATTATCCACAATAATACGAATGGCAAGCAGATCATAAATTTCATTAAACTGCTTGTTTTTGGTCGTCATTTTCTTGAACACGCTGTAGATATGCTTCGGACGGCCAGAAAGGTCTGCCTGAATGCCCATCTCATCGAGCTTGTTCGTAATTCCGTCCATAACCGTATCGATATATTGCTCACGTTCGGCACGCTTTTTGTGCATCAGGTTCGCAATACGGTAATATTGCTGCGGATTCAAATAACGTAGGGCGATGTCCTCCATTTCCCATTTGATCGCAGAGATCCCCAGACGGTTCGCAATCGGACAGAAAATTTCCAGCGTCTCATATGAAATCCGGCGCTGGCTTTCTTCCGATTGAAACTTGAGTGTCCGCATATTATGCAGACGGTCAGCCAATTTGATCACGATGACACGGATGTCCTGCGCCATGGCGATGAACATTTTGCGGTAGTTCTCGTTCTGCTGTTCTTCCTTGGAGCGGAACTTAATACGTTCCAGCTTCGTCAAGCCGTCAACAAGCATGGCACACGTATTGCCGAAATGATTGCGGATCTCTTCAAGTGAGACCGTAGTATCCTCTACTACATCATGAAGAAGCGCTGCTATTATGGAGATGGTGTCCATCTGCATGTTCACAACAATGTCGGCAACCGCAAGCGGATGCAGAATATACGGTTCTCCCGATTTTCGCGTCTGTCCATGGTGGGCCTGATCAGCAAATTCGTAAGCTTCTCGTATGCGCACCAGATCGGGTTCTTTGATATATGCCCCGGCCTTCTCGAGTAATTGCTCTATGCCCATTCTGATCTGTTCCGTGTCCTTTCTATACCAAATGGAACCCGTGACATTGCTGCAACACAGGTTCCCCGTAAAAGTAATTTCCTATAATTATGACGCTTCGCCCGTTTCCCGTCAACTGCTGACGAATAAGAGCGCTTATCCATTTTTTATATTGGTGCTCTGTATTACTTTTAACCGGTTTCCCTATGACTCACAAGGGATTGAATGCATTTTTTATTTCTTATGTATTATTGCCGTTATTTGCTGAAATAGAAGGATAATTCATGAAAATATAAATTCCATCGCTCTGCTGCGTCAAAAATGTTATTGCTTAATTAAGAGAAACTCTGTAATCTATTGAAAGTTTGTGTTTCGGAAAAGGAGATGAAATTCATTGCAACGCGAAATTCAGGTTAATCAAAAGATGCCACTTGGCTCAGGTTCACTGCTTAGCCTTCAGCATTTGTTCGCCATGTTTGGCAGTACGGTGCTTGTACCAAACCTGTTCGGTGTCGATCCAAGTATGATCCTGCTGATGAACGGAATTGGAACACTGTTGTACATACTGATGTGTAAAGGAAAGATACCCGCATATCTTGGTTCCAGTTTTGCCTTTATCGCACCTGTCACCTCAGTATTGAAAACACATCCAGAGAACGGCTACTCCATGGCACTTGGAGCTTTTATCATTACAGGACTTGTGTTCTGCCTCGTAGCTCTTATTATCAAATATGCTGGAACAGGATGGATCAATGTTGTATTCCCACCAGCGGTTATGGGTGCTATCGTTGCCCTGATCGGTCTTGAGCTTGTACCTGTTGCAGCTGGTATGGCTGGATTGATTAATTCTGATCCCGTGGCTAACCCCAATTGGGTGCCTCAAGCCAAACCCATTATTTTATCCTTGGCTACGCTTGGCATCACGGTCATTGGTGCAGTAACGTTCCGTGGATTCCCCAAAATCATTCATATTCTAATCGGTATTGTAGTTGGTTATATTCTTGGTTACTCTATGGGTCTGGTTGATAAACAAGCTATTGGAAATGCAGATTTCATCTCACTGCCAACCGTAACCACACCTACATTTGACTGGTCCGTTATTTTCACCATTTTACCTGTAGCGCTTGTCGTTATCGTAGAGCATATCGGACATTTGCTTGTAACGAGCAGCATTGTGGGCAAGGATCTTTCGAAAGACCCGGGTCTTCATCGTTCCCTTCTTGGTAACGGGGTCTCCACCATCCTTTCCGGGTTTGTAGGATCTACTCCCAATACAACTTATGGTGAGAACATCGGTGTTATGGCACTGACTCGCGTCTACTCCACATATGTCATTGGTGGGGCAGCGGTTATTGCCATCGTGCTCTCCTTCTCAGGAACATTCTCGGCGCTTGTAGCCAACATTCCTGTACCTGTAATGGGTGGAGTATCACTACTTCTCTTCGGGGTTATTGCAGCATCGGGTCTGCGTATTTTGGTTGAACAGAAAGTCGACTTTGCCAAGCCAACCAATCTGCTGCTTACCACACTTGTACTGGTCATTGGACTGAGTGGTACTGAGGTTGTCTTCTACGGCGTTCATCTAAAAGGGATGGCACTGGCAACCATCGTCGGAATCCTGATGAGCTTATTGTTCAAACTGTTTGAAGTAATGGGTTGGTTGAATGACGATTCGCAGAAACAGCCTATCACTGAAAAAACACCTGATTAATTTCACCGTATCGTATATAAATCAAAAAAGCCTGTTCTATCCAACCTCAATGGTTGGATAGAACAGGCTTTTTTATAATCATTAATGCTGTATATTATTTCCCGGGAAAAGGGAAAAGCAATTCAGGTTTTAATCACAACACTCCAAGTGGAGATTTAAACTTAGTAGTTCATCAATGTGAATACATCGATTTTTTCAGGCAATTTAGCACGACCATTCAAATCAGTCAGCTCGATCAGGAATGCAGCACCGACAACGTTCCCACCCAATTGTTCAATCAAATTGATGGAAGTTGCAATCGTTCCCCCCGTTGCGAGCAGATCATCTGCGATAAGGACATTTTGACCTTTCTCAATCGCATCTGTGTGCATAGCGAGTGTATCCTTGCCATACTCGAGATCATAACCGACTTCAATCGTCTCTCCAGGCAGTTTTCCACTTTTGCGAATCGGAGCAAAACCGACACCAAGAGCGTACGCCAGAGGGGCGCCCACAACGAAACCACGTGCTTCAGGTCCAGCAATGACATCAATTTTGAGATCAGAAACCATCACTTTCAATTCATTGATCGCATTGCGGTACATTTCTCCATCTTTCAACAATGTCGTAATGTCCTTAAAGCTGATTCCCGGTTGTGGAAAGTCAGGAATGACACGAATATAATCTTTAAAATCCAAAATAATCTCCTCCTAAAATAAATACACAAACTTCCATCTAAGATACGCCCTTCATCCGGGATATCATCCATTGTGTCAGTTGCGGTGTGGCTGCATCCAGCATCACCTGTTCTATCTCGGCCATGTTTTCGAGCGCCTGATAGTGACGAGAAGCGGTTAGTTCACGCTTAGGCGGGTTATCCACAAACGCAATTTTGCCGTTATCACGGGTAATGAAGGAAAGCTCTTCGAATACATCCAACATCATCGTAATCATGCGCGGCGAACAACCACACTGACGACTGAGCACAGGAGTAATCTCTTGTTCCTCCACGGGTTCAGCTTTCCATTTCAACACCTGCATATAAATACGCTTAAAGAGATCTCTGGAAGGCATCTGAAGGCGATCTCGGCGGTTGCCTGATCCGTGCAGAAGGATGATATTCTCGGCTCCACTGAACAAAGCCAGCATGGCATCAAGTTGTTCCGGGGTTTCCGGCGTATCAAACACAAATAACGTCCGGACTTCTTCCTGTCCATAATGCTGTGCAGCAGCATTACACGGAAATAACCCGACCTTTCTATCATATACCCAAAGGCAAGGTTCATACAATGAATTTCCCTCGGAAACGTCTGTTTCTTTCCGAACAATAGCACCAACAGAACCTGATTTGTATCGCAGATGCACCTCAAGTGAGCTCAAGAATTGCTTCATCGCATTCAATGGCTCGGCATTACCGCGCATATCAAACACTTGAACCTGAGGAACATGAATGTCCTGAAGCATCAGTTGCGGTTTTCTCATCCCATTCCATTCATTAATGGACAGTTCTCCCATCACATCAATAACGGAACCTGGGAGAAGGAACTCCGCTAACGCCCCCTTGCCAAAAGCGACAGTTTCCAGTTGCTGACCATCCTGTTCCAGAATCAGTTTCAAATGGCGTTTCTCTCGTCCCATCGTTCTGGTTTCCTTCACAGTCACGCTTCTCAGTACGAATCTTGGCGAAGGATTGCTCATCCCGAAAGGCTGCAATCTGTCGATCTCCTGGATCACTTTCAGCGGAACATCACTGATTCTGCATTCATCATCTGCAAGACGCTGAGGTACAAAGTCCTCTTCAGTCAATACAGATGCAGCAAACTCATTCAAGCCATCCTCAAGTTCTTTCAGCTGATCCCGATGCAAGGTCATACCTGCTGCAGCAGGATGGCCCCCGTAATGGTCCAGACTGTGTTTATTAACTGTGAGCGCCTCATAGATATCCAAGCCCTCAATGGAGCGCGCAGAGCCCTTACAAACACCGCTCTCTGGATCAATTCCAAGAATAAGAGTAGGTCGGTAATAACGTTCCAGCAACTTGGAAGCCACAATACCCACCACTCCAACATTCCAGCCTTCACCAGCCAATACGATAACATCCGGAACAGCTCCTGAACGTAGCTGTATCTTTTGTTCCAGCTGCGCAGTTGCTTCTTGTAGTATTCCCTCTACGACTTGCTGCCGCTCTCTGTTCAGTAGATCAAGTTGACCCGCAAGCGTATGAGCTTCATCCAGGTTCTCCGTGGTGAGAAGTGATACCGCTCTCCCGGCATGATCCAAACGTCCACTGGCATTAATACGAGGAGCCATGGCAAAGGCAATATTAATTGAAGTCACCTGACTTTGATCCACTCCACTGATTTCCAGTAATGCCCCCACACCTGGAAGACGTGAACCACGCATCGACTCTATTCCATAACTGACGATAACCCGGTTCTCCCCTTCCAAAGGCATCAGATCGGCCACGGTACCGATGGCAGCAATCTCCATCCATTCACCGGGCACTTCCCCGATCAGTGCCTGGGCAAGTTTCAGGGCTACTCCCGCTCCGGCCAAACCTTTAAAGGGATACGGACATCCCGGAAGTTTGGGATTAATAAGGGTAAAGGCTTCTGGCAAAATTTCAGGCGGCTCGTGATGGTCTGTCACAATAACTTCGATACCCAGTGTTGCCGCATAGGCAATCTGTTCAACAGCGCTGATTCCGGTATCCACGGTAATAATCAATGAAACACCTTGTTGATGGGCCCAATCCAATGCATGGTTGTGCAATCCATACCCTTCATTCGAGCGATGAGGGATATAGATATCGTACGAGGCACCAAGATGACGCATCAAATGGATCATGAGCGATGTGCTGGATACGCCATCGGCGTCATAATCACCGTAGATCAAAATATGTTCTTCGCGCTGCAAAGCCAATTTGATGCGAGGCACAGCTTCATTCATGCCGAGTAGCAGATAGGGATCATGCATTTGATTCAGATCAGGATGCAGAAAACGTTCGGCCTCCTTCTCATTGTGCACGCCTCGACTCACAAGCAAACGTCCAACAAGTGGGGAAACGGAAAGCGCCTGCGAGAGTCCCGCAGCCGCCTCCAAATTGATATTCGGTGTATTCCACCGGTATTGCGAATAAAGCAAAGATAACGCTCCTTTCCTGATCTACTGGACCCGCGCTTCACTACTGAATTAATGTCGCTTCGTGATCGGGCAGTTCATGATTGGATTTATAGGGATAGCCTGGATCATAAGGCACCGCTTGAATCTGTACCTCTTTTACATGACTGAACCGGGTAAGCAATAGTGTCTTGGCCCGATTTGCAATTTCCTGTGCTTCCAGTATGGAGATTCTCGGATTCACACTAACGACCAACTCAATCGTAACGTCATGTTCCTGTTCCCGAGCAACCAAGTGCTCAATGGTAATAATGCCGTATACGCGCTGTACAGTCTCTTTGAAATCGGACGCATCCTCCTGCTCCAGTTCCTGAACAAGTGAACCATATACTGTGTCCACAATCATTCGGTAACCCTTATGAAGTACAAAACAGGAAGCAATCAATGCAGCCGTAGGGTCCAGGTAGAGCAGCATGCTCAAACCTGTCTCTTCACCAGCCATAGATCCTATAATGCCGATCAACACGGTGAGAGAACAATAGAGCGCACGACGATGTTGCTGTGCATAGGCTAAAGCCTGAGACTGGTTTCGTTTGCGAAAATATCTGTACTGAAATTGAAAAATCGCTTCTTTTACAGCCAGAGCTGCAACAGCCACCAAAAGTACCGACTTGCCGGGTGCTTCCGGTTCACTTCCGGAGAGACTACCCAATGCGGAGATGGCAAGCTGTAATCCACCCATGAGGATCAGCACAGATAACAATACGGAGATTCCCGGTCTGGCAACCCGTGAGTGTTCTTTAAACCGCTCCCTGCGAGCCTTATTCTTATCACGTACAGACTTGGAGGGAAAGAGACCTGCCAGGGCAGAACCAGCTTCAGAAGCAGAATACAAGCCGTCAGCGAGCAATGATTTGCTGTTTGCCATATAACCGACTCCCGCTTTGATTACCGCAAGTCCCATATTACCAGCAATACCACTCCATGTGGCAGCCTGAGCAGATGGGATATGTTCTCTGGTCATGAATATTCCCCCTTATTTCTGTACATAAAGTTGCAAAACCGCGCCTGGCAGACGCGGCTTCACAATAAGATGTTTAGTTAGATTCTTTAGCCACTGTTTTTGGCTTGTTCGTTTGTTGTTTACCTTTAAGCGTAAACCATAATGGAGCTGCAATAAAGATCGAAGAATAGGCACCAAAGAATGTCCCGATCACCATCGCCAGAGAGAACATGCGAATAGACTCTCCGCCAAAAATAAACAAACAGAGTGACGCTATAAATACAGTAAATGTTGTGTTAAGCGAGCGCGTCATCGTTTGAGATAAACTCCGGTTTACCACTTCACGCAGATCAGCTTTTGTTGATTTTTTGGCAAAACGCAGATTTTCCCTAATCCGGTCAAAGATAACGATGGTATCGTTGATAGAGAATCCGACAATGGTTAGCACTGCCGTAATAAAGGTCAGATTCACTTCAAGACGGAATATAGAAAATACACTTATAACTACGAAGGCATCATGGAATATGGAAACAACTGCTGCCAAAGCGAATCGCCATTCGAATCGAATCGCAACATAGATCATGATTCCGATACTGGCAATCAGCACCGCATAGATTGCATTACGCTCAAGCTCTTTGGCCATTTCTGGATCAACGGTATTCACTTCATAAGAAGCAGTCTCATCCAGTTTGCTAAATTCTTGCTTGAATTTGCTTTCTTGGTTTTCATCCAGTACGTTCGAGAATCGAATATTAACCCGATCAGATCCAGTTGTAATCTGGACTTCCTTTGTGTCAACACCCAGTTCATTCACGATTGGATTAATTTGCTCCGCTGTAATGGCTTTGGATACGGTAATATCCACATTTGATCCTGAACGGAAGTCAACGGCGTAGTTTAATCCAAGTGAGAGCAAACTGATAATCCCTACTACAGTCAAAATAATCGAGAATGTATAGGCAATTTTACTCCCTTTAATATAATCGAAATTCCAATTAAAGCGCACGAATTTCACTCTCCTTCACTCCGAAGTACTTAGGCTTCTTCAACACGTTAGCCCGTACGAGCAGGGTCAGCAGGAAGCGGGAGAAGAAAATATTCGTGATAATACTGGTCACAATATCAAAAATCAGCACGAGGGCAAACCCTTTAACCGCACCTGTACCCAAGAAGAACATAACAGCGGCCGCAATAATGGTTGTGACATTGGAGTCGATGATTGTTCGGAAGGAATGTTTACCACCCGCTTTAACCGAAGACAAGATCGACTTACCACTGCGCATTTCCTCTTTAATCCGTTCGTACGTAATGATATTGGCATCCACCGCCATCCCTATACCCAGGATAAACGCCGCAATACCTGGAAGGGTGAGCACGAATTCTCCTAAATAGAAGATTGCAAGTACCAGCCACGTATGTGTAATCAAGGCAAAACTCGCGATAATGCCAGGAATACGATAAAGCCCGATCATGAACACTAGAATAATAACGGAACCAATCAATCCCGCTTTAATTGTCTGATCCAGAGAGAGCTTACCAAGTGTTGCACCCACACTTTGTGAATACTTCTCTGTAAGTTTCAGTGGCAATGCACCCAGGTTAATGGTGTCACGAAGCTGATTTGCTTCATCACGAGTATAGGCACCTGAGATCTGAGCGGAACCATCTGTCAACTGTTGTCTAACGGTTGGAGCAGATAGCAACTCATCGTCCAAATAAATAGCGAGAGGTTGTCCGATCAAGCGTTTGGTAATCTCGGAAAATTTGGCTTTGTCTTTCACTTGAATGTCAATCATCGGCTCATTCAATTGAGTGAATACAACTTTGGCTGCATTCTCAACAAATTCATTTCCGCGAAGTTCAATTTTGGTGTATTCGCCTTCCTTGTCATTCTCAGCTTTACTACGGAAGGTCAGAACAGCCGGTTCTTTCATTTTGGCTCTAACTTCAGCCTCATCCGTAACCCCTGCCAACTTCAATCGAATCCGGTTGCTTCCTTCAGTGGTTACCTCCGGTTCGCTTGTTCCGAGCGCATTGGCGCGGCTTTCAAGACTTTTGGCCGTTTGCACCAAAGATGCTTTGGTGACTTGTTGTCCTGCTTCGAGCGGCTCTGCTTCATATAAGATCTCGTAGCCTCCCTTTAAATCAAGGCCCAAGCGTATATTTTTGAGCAGTTCCGGGCTTGTTCCCACCATTACCCCTGTGGTGACAAGCACGACCAGAATGAAACTGATAATTCTTTTCATGCCGTTCCTAGATCCCCTTTCGTTCTCAATATTCCTATTATAGCGATGCCGTAAAAAGCAGTCAATTTTCAACAAAAAAGATCCCTTTCGTCTAGAAAGAGGACCCCCGGTATGCAGACACGGTCATAAAGTTCATAAAGCTTGTTGCTTTCAGTGACAAAATGTCGTTCACCAGCTGGTGAAGCGGTGGAATGCCCTGTTTTTCATATTTATGACTGACGCAATTCCAGACATCTTTGCTGGTGACATATTCGTAACCGACAAGCCTTAATTCCTCCGCCTTGCTTCGGCAGAGCATCTCTATTGACTGTTCCAACTCCACATCATTCATTTCTTCCAACGGGGAGCCTCCCTTCGTACATCCAAGCCTTTATGCGGCATCAATATTACATCATTCGACTTCGCCTGATCATATTCCTTCTTGCTGGTTATGGTTCTTTTTGTTAATCGTGTCCAAGTTGTCATGAGAAGATAAAGGACTGGCATAGGATGAAGAACAACGGCTTTGTCCCGTTTATGATGATAACCTGTACTTTCAACCGGGAAAGAGGGGTAGTCTTGAAGAAACAGACATTTATCCAGGGGGCCATGATCCTGCTCGCGGCAGGCATAATTAATCGAATACTTGGTTTCATCCCGCGTATTGCGCTGCCACGAGTCATCGGTGCAGAAGGTGTTGGCATCTACCAATTGAGCTATCCCTTTTTTATCGTACTGGTGACATTAATTACGGGTGGTATTCCGCTGGCCGTAGCCAAGCTCGTAGCCGAAGCTGACACTGGCGCCAATCGTTATTCCCCCCAACGAATCCTGCAAGTAAGCTTAAGCTTTACGTTGACCCTGGGTGTGGTATTCATGTTTTTGTGCATCCTATTTGCACCCTGGGTTACCAAGTATGTGCTCACGGATGAGCGGGTGTATCATACGTTCGTCAGTATGAGCCCCATGATTGCCATTATCGCCGTATCAGCCGTCTACAGAGGGTACTTCCAAGGCAAGCAAAACATGATGCCTACTGCCATTTCATCCATTGTTGAAACGATTATTCGCATCGTCTGTGTCATTTGGTTTGCCTGGCTTCTCCTCCCCCACGGTATTGCACAAGCTGCTGCTGGTGCCATGCTCGGAGCCCTTGTTGGAGAATTTGGCGGTATGCTTGTACTCTTGTGGAAGTATAACAGGCAGAAGAAAGAGTTACCGCTCGTTATGCAACAGAACATGTCCAATCTAACAACCAAACCTTCAGCCAAAGCTTTAAACCCAATTCCTTCAGTTATGAAAGAAACCACTACTCCACAGCCCGGTTTAATCCGGCGATTGCTTGCAATCTCGATTCCCGTTACAGCAGGCCGATTGGTTGGTTCTCTATCCTATCTGGCCGAAACTATCGTTACTGCCCAGAGTCTGGCTCTGGCAGGCATATCCAAAGGAATCGCTACAGCACAATATGGTGCACTACAAGGTATGATTATTCCTTTGCTGCTGTTGCCGGGGGCACTGACTTCATCGCTTGCGACATCACTTGTGCCTTCACTGTCAGAAGCTTCTGCTCAGGGAGATCGCGCGCTGATTCACAAAAGAATGCATCAGGCATTACGTTTGGCGCTCGTGACTGGTGCTCCGTTTTCTGTGTTTATGTATGTGCTTGCCGAACCGATGTGTCTTGTTCTGTATAATGATGCATCGATCGGAAGCATGCTGAAGCTAATGGCTCCTTTTGCTTTATTCATATATATTCAAGCTCCTCTTCAAGCTGCGTTGCAAGCCCTTGATCGTCCAGGTAAAGCACTGCTAAATACATTCATCGGTGCTGTTATCAAAATCACGTTAATTTTGACGCTCGCTTCCCGTCCTGAATATGGGATTTTCGGTGCAGTCATCGCCATCTGTGTGAATTCTACTGTCGTTACCTTGTTACACGCCCAAAGCGTTCGTAGTCTGCTACAGTTCCGCTTCAAAATTATGGATTGGGTCAAAACGGGGGCCGGAATGTTTATTATGGGAGCAGCGACCCTACTCGTATACGAAGAGACTGCCATGATCTTGCCTTTCTGGCTCCGCATGATTCTCGCTCCTTTTGTCGGGCTTATTGTGTATTTCATCGTCATGGGCTGGACCAAAATGATTGACTTCCATGATCTGTCCCGTGCTCCTTTGATAGGTGCATGGTTCAAGCGTCGGTCAGGCAAATAAATTTCATTTTTTATCATCTTTTGGACTTACATAAATCTTACCATTATGGTCGATGGAGCATATAAATACATCTTTGAAATCCAGAATTCCGTTATGTTGAATTTGATTTTTCAGCCAAAATCTTGTTTTCTGGATGATTTCCAGATTCTGATCCTGAACTTTACCGTCCATAATGAGGGGCAGCGGCAGACCTTCGTATTTGATATTTGTCAGCCCATCAATCTGATTTTTCTCTGCTTTGGATTTACTGGAAGAAGTCCCTCCCGAATCAGAGCCTGAAGAATTGCTGTCGTTGGAAGCATTCTGATCCTTGGGAAAGACGGTCAACTTACCCGTAGTCTCCAAAATGGCATAATCCACCTCACCGATACTGTCAACATTCTGTTCGCGGAGTTGCTGCAATAGATCATCCAGATTATATCGTTGCTTCCGCATCTCATCTCGGTGAAGAACGCCTTTGGAGATCAAAACCGTAGGTTTGCCATCAATCATCAGGCGAAGACGCCGACTTTTAAGACCTATAAAGGCCATTCCGATCTGTACGATGATCAAGGTAAGCATGGGGGCAATCCCATGAGAGAGCGGTTTATCGATATCTTCAATGACAAAAGCAGCCATCTCGGCAAGCATAATGGACACGACAAGATCAAACATGGATAGCTTACCAATCTCACGTTTACCCATAACCCTCATTGCACAATACACCAGAAAGTACATGAGAATGGTTCGAAAGATATGTGATCCAACATCTGGGAAGTTCACAACAGGGGTCCTCCTTCGAAACTGAGTTATTAACAGTAGCTGAGTAGTGCAATCCATATTTTGACCTGAACCTTACAGGCTCATGCAGAAATAATCCGTTCATTTAATGGAAATCAGTTCATAAGTCAGAGGGCTTGACCATACACTGTATTAACTTCAAACTTGTACAAGGGGGTTGCTTCATGCAATTGATCCGCCGCTTGGTTTCGTTTCGAGTGTCCAATCCGATTCTGTCAGGCCTCTGTCAGGCTTTTGTATGGATGTTTATCGGAGCATTAATCCTCTCCTTTTTTCTCTGGGTGAGCGGAATGCGGGAACAGGACCTCTCGTTGTATACTTATGTTGTGCATGGCTTATCGTTATTGGTTGGTGGTTTTGTGGCAGGCAAACGTTCTGGTGAAAAAGGATGGTACTACGGAGGAATTACCGGAATCGTATACGGACTGCTCGTACTGTTAATTGGATTTCTCGCGTTGGATGCTTCATTTAATTGGAAAGATAGTTTGCAACTGCTCAGCGCTTTCTTCATTTCAGCTCTCGGTGGCATGTTCGGCGTTAATACACATCGCTCCTAGCAGACTGGTGAAGAACATCGACTTTCCCTCATAAAACAAAAAAAAGAGAACCGGGTCTCCAGGAGATCCGGTTCTCTGCCAGGGAATACGCCATATAAACGCACCCTCGTTATTCTATGTTACAGCAACTATTCAACAGCCGTATCACGAGTTACAGCACTGCTGATTGCATTACGATCAAACGTCAGTTTAGTTACATCGTTTACACGCAATACAACTACATCATCTGTAATCTCAGCGATCGTACCGTGAAGGCCGCCAATCGTTACAATTTTATCGCCCTTTTTCAATTGGCTCAGCATGGAATTCCGTTGCTTTTGCTTTTTGTTCTGTGGACGAATCATCAAGAAGTAGAAGATTGCAACCATGAGTACCAAAGGTACGATCAAAGATACAATTCCACCGCCTGCTGGTGTTCCTGCTAGAGTCATTCCCTGAAACATTCAAACTCCCCCTTATCGACTATACATACAGATATTGCTTGTTACGCCGGTTCCCTCAACAACTCAATCAGAAACCTTTGTCATTGTCATGAAGACCATATTGATCGAAAAATTCATCCCGGAAATCAAGCAAACGATCTTCCATAATGGCTTTACGCACGTTACGCATCAAATTCTGCAAGAAATGAAGATTATGGATCGTTGTCAAACGCAGGCCAAATGTTTCATCTGCTTTGATCAGATGACGCAGGTAAGCTCTGGAATAGTTGCGACAAGTGTAGCAATCACACTCTGGGTCAAGTGGCCCAAAATCAGTTGCAAACTTGGCATTGCGAACTACCAGACGTCCTTGGCTGGTCATCGTTGTTCCGTTACGGGCAATCCGGGTAGGCAGAACACAATCGAACATGTCCACTCCACGAATAGATCCCTCAATCAACGCATCGGGCGAACCTACCCCCATCAAATAACGTGGTTTATTGGACGGCAACAAAGGTAACGTATAATCCAATACACCATACATCAAATGTTTCGGTTCTCCAACACTCAGTCCACCAATAGCATACCCCGGGAAATCCATGGAAGTCAAATCTGCGGCGCTCTGACGGCGAAGATCTTCATGCATGCCTCCCTGTACGATGGCAAACAGACCTTGGTCATGCGGACGAGCATGACTTTCAAGACAACGTTCTGCCCAGCGACTCGTTCGTTCGAGTGATTTTTTGACATATTCATATTCAGCTGGATACGGTGGACATTCATCAAATGCCATCATAATATCGGAGCCAAGTGCATTCTGGATTTCCATGGCCACTTCAGGAGAAAGGAACTTCTTATCTCCGTTCAGGTGAGAGCGGAAGTTAACGCCTTCTTCCGTAATTTTGCGCATCTCACTGAGCGAGAACACTTGGAATCCACCGCTGTCCGTCAGAATTGGACGATCCCAGTTCATGAACTTGTGCAATCCGCCAGCTTCACGAATGATTTCATGTCCTGGTCTCAGAAACAGGTGATACGTATTACTCAAAATAATCTGAGCATCCATGGCTTTTAACTCTTCAGGGCTCATTGTTTTGACGGTCGCCTGTGTACCTACAGGCATAAAGGTCGGTGTCTCAATCACACCGTGCGGTGTATGCACACGTCCCAGACGTGCGCCGGATTGTTTGCAAGTTTTGATATGTTCATACGTAATTGCTGCCATTGGTTTTAATCATCCTCTAAAAGTTAATCGTTATACCGTTATATTAATATATCAACATGGCATCGCCGAAGCTGAAGAACCGGTATTGTTCTTGAATGGCTTCCTGATATGCCTGCATAATATGTTCCCTGCCCGCAAGTGCACTAACCAGCATAACCAATGTGGATTTTGGGAGATGAAAATTCGTAAGCATCCCATCGATCACTTTGAAGGAGTAGCCCGGATAGATAAAAATACTTGTCCATCCGCTGCTTGCTTGCAGTACTCCATCTTCAAACTTGCTGCCCACTGTTTCCAGAGTCCGGCAACTGGTTGTCCCAACCGCGAAAACACGGTGTCCATTCTCTTTGGTCTGGTTAATAAGATCTGCCGTTTCTTGTGACAAAGAGTAATACTCCTCATGCATGACATGATCTTCTACGTTGTCTACCGACATTGGTCTAAACGTCCCCAGTCCTACATGAAGCGTAATGAAAGCGACATTAACGCCCTTGCCACGAATTTGATCCAACAATTCATCCGTAAAATGCAATCCCGCTGTGGGTGCAGCCGCTGATCCTTCATGCTTGGCATACACGGTCTGATACCGTTCGCGGTCATCCAAAGTCTCTTTAATATACGGTGGCAACGGCATCTCACCCAGACGGTCCAGAATTTCCTGAAAGATTCCATCATACGTAAACGTAAGTGTACGTGCCCCCATCTCGCCTTCTTCTTCAATGATTGCCTTCAGTTCGTCTCCAAATACGATAACCGAACCGGCTTTCAGCTTTTTACCCGGCTTAACCAGTGCTTCCCACTTGTCGCCCTCCACATTTTTAAGCAATAAGACTTCCGCTTTTGCTCCGGTGTCTTCCTTTGTACCGAACAGACGGGCTGGAAGAACACGCGTATCATTCAGAATCAATGTATCCCCAGAATCCAGAAAATCGATAATATCAGGAAACGTTTGATGATTAATCTCACCACTATCTTTGTTCAAGGTAAGCAAACGGGAAGCCGTGCGATCAAGCAACGGCGTCTGTGCTATCAATTGCTCTGGTAATTCAAAATCATATAAGTTCACATTCATTTTAGTTTCATTCCTTAACAATAGTCGCATTTTGATAATAGTGTTTCAATATTGTCTGGTAATCATACCCTTCATCTGCCATGCCTTTGGCTCCCCATTGGGACAAGCCCAACCCATGACCATTGCCCTGGCCGATGAACATGAAGTTTTGACCCTGCGTTACCGCTCTTGCTTGACCATCACCACTCATCACCACAAGAGCATTACCGGATGATGAGCCTGTACCAGAGGCAGACATTACAGCGGCACCATTTGAACCGGTTTTACTGGCTGTTTTGCCGTCAGCGCCTAATACAGTATAACTTCCGGTTCCTGCAATATCAAATAGAGTACTCGGTAATCCTCCAAGCGCAGAACGGTATGTATCAGCATATTTCACCGTCATAGCCTGGCCGTTGGCAGTGACTTCAAGTGCTCTTCCAGAAGGTCCACGCTTGGTTACTTCCAAGGTTGAGATTGAAGCAGGAACAGACGCTGTCGTTTTACCCTGAAGGGATTTAACCAACTGGGCAGACGTGAAAGGTCCTCTCACCCAAGCATAGTCGTTGGATTGAGCCACTTTTGCCAGTACAACAGCTTCATTGCCTGGATTCATTTTGGCTACAGGTTCCACGGTGGACTGAATCAACGGAACAGGACGTACATTGGTGTTCTGAGCCGTTACCGTCACTTTTGCCAGACCCGCGTTGGTCTTGGTTGTTAATTCTTTGATGTTATCCTCACGAATGTACCCGCTAATGCCTGAACTGAGCAGCACATGGTACCACGTATGTAATCCTGCCTGCGCTGATGTATCCCCCGAGCTAATTACATTGGTGAACACACCTGCTCCGCCGTTCCATACCTCAGAAGGATGAGCCGTCTGACCGCCCGCATTGGAGGAGAATACAGCTTCGATGATTTTGCCACCGCTCTTAACCACTTCTCCGGCCGTTGCATCCACTGCACTGGTTACTTTATCGTTCTCCGAACCAATCCCGTTATAGGCTTGGCTGAGTGTCGTATCCACGACATTGGCAATTTTGAAACGATCTCCTTGTTGAAGCGCATAGGATCGAGCAGCTACTGCTTGAACTTTCAGAGCCTCAGCAGGCCAGGAGGAATATACCTCTGCCCCTACGACAGAGTACAGGTATTGTTCCAGTGGAACGACATTGACCAATGCCAGATCACCGCTGACGATGCTGATTTCCATATCTCCACGATACGTTCGCTGGGAACGTTCCACTACTTTGATGCCATTGCTATTCCCTTGTACCAATGCTTTGGATTCAGTACCTGCAATCGTGTAATGCGGAGCTGTTTTAAGCGCATCCGCACTTAATCCCGCATCCTGACGGATGATGAGACCTGCACTATTGTTAACAGTTGAGAGACTTATCCCTGGAATGGCCTCCACACTTTTCTTCACTGAGGATAATTCCGCATCTGTTACAGCTTCACCTACCCATACCGCATATGCTTGGCTTCCTCCACTCAGTAGGAGGACCGGATAAGCACTACTAACTCCTGCTGATAAAAGGTCCGCTTGCGTTGCCTCTGCTTCCTGAAGCGAACCATACGTTCCAGCAGACAGGCGCTTACTTCCGGTCACAGTTGGCTTTTGACCAGCCAATTGAGCTGCTGCTACCTTTTGTACCCGTGTAACAGCTTGTCCAGCCAGTGCCTCTGTTGCATAGTTACCTGTGTAGAGTTGATAGATGGCATTTCCATTCACAGACGTTGTAAACAGCAACGGCTTATCCGCGGTTGCCTGCAACAATTTGGCTGCTGCAGATGCTGCCTTGAAATCCCCTGTTTCCAACACTTTCACTCTGAATCCATCTGCACTGAAACGGACCTGTCCAACCGGAAGACCTACATTTGCGCCACTTTCCGATTGGATACTCCATTGTCCCGTTGATTCAAGTGTAATAAGTGGTGTAGTTGATTTATACGTACTGCCCAGATTCGCAAACATGGCTACACGGATTGTCTGTCCATCATTACCTGCTGCATACGCAGGCACTTGAAGACAACCTACTGTCAAAAGAGCTGCCGCCAGTACCTTCAATCGACGACTCCACTTCTTCGTTCGTATTGCTTTTCCCACATTCAGACTCCTCTCCATGCAATGCCTTCACTTTATATCGGATTAACACACGTAATATTTCAATGTTTATGGTGAACCTTCAATTGGTAAATGTTCAAATCGTGAACTTTCACAAGGTTCGATTATTTCCCGTCTCTTGGTGGAACAGGCAGACCTAAATGGTGATAGGCAAGATCTGTTACGATCCTCCCCCTTGGTGTACGCTGAATCATGCCAATCTGAAGCAGATACGGTTCATAAACATCCTCAATCGTCTGACTTTCTTCACCAATCGTAGCCGCAATGGTATCCAACCCTACGGGACCTCCCCGGAAGCTGTTGATCATCGATTTGAGCATCTTATGATCAATCTCATCTAGGCCACGCGGATCAATCTGAAGTCGTTGCAAAGCTTCTTCCGCCAGTGTCTGCGTTATAATCCCATCACCACGCACCTGTGCAAAGTCACGTACTCGTTTAAGCAAACGGTTGGCAATCCTCGGTGTTCCACGTGAGCGCAATGCAATCTCTTGCGCAGCATCTCCCACAATCTCCACACCCAAAATCTCGGTAGAACGCGAGACGATATAAGCCAGCTCATCAACCGTATAGAATTCCAAGCGGCTGATAACACCAAACCGATCTCGAAGTGGCGCAGACAGCAAGCCAGCACGTGTTGTAGCCCCAATCAGAGTGAATGGCGGCAGATCCAGCCGAACGGACCGAGCACTTGGACCTTTACCAATCATAATATCCAATGCCGAATCTTCCATGGCGGGGTACATGACTTCTTCAACCGTACGATGCAATCGATGAATCTCATCGATGAACAGCACATCGCCTTCCTGCAGATTGGTTAACAATGCTGCAAGATCACCCGGGCGTTCAATAGCCGGGCCTGACGTAGTTCGTAAATTAACGCCCAGTTCATTGGCAATAATATTGGCAAGTGTTGTCTTACCCAGTCCAGGTGGTCCATATAACAAAACGTGATCCAATGCCTCATTACGAAATTTGGCAGCTTCAATATATATCTTTAAATTTTCCTTCACCTGATTCTGTCCGATATATTCATTCAAATACCGGGGACGAAGACTCAACTCAACATTTTGGTCCTCCATCATCAGGTTCGCGGAAATAATCCGATCATCCATGTTCATCCCTACCTTTTTTTGCAGGCTACAGCTATATTATAATATGCAATTTGTATTATCCCGTAAACAGCATTTGCAGCGCTTTTTTCATCAACACATCAACGGAATCCGCTGTAGTAACATCCTTCTTCAATTTGAGCCATACTTTATCAAGTTCACTGTCAGTATACCCAAGTGCCTTGAGACCTTCACGTGCCTCATCCCAGGCTGAACCACTTCCCGACTCTTCCGATGGAGGAGCGAACAAACCTGTTGCATACGCTGCCGCGCCGAAACTATCCAGCTTATCCTTGAGATCCAGAATCATGCGTTGTGCAGTCTTCTTGCCGATGCCTGGCAATTTGGTCAAGAACGTTAAATTCTCTTGGTAAATCGCTGTAACCACATGTTCTGGTGTACCTCCAGCGAGTATGCCCAGCGCCACTTTGGGACCAATACCGGATACTTCAATCAGTTTGCGGAACAAACGCTGTTCATCCCGTGTCACAAATCCAAACAGCAGCATCGCATCCTCACGCACATGATGGTGAGTGTACACGGTAATTTCGCCTTCTTGCTTAGCGAACGCAAATGGATTCGGACAAAATACGCGATACCCCACACCATGAACGTCCAACACAATATAATCATTCTCTACATGAATGAACTGTCCTCTTAGAAAATCAATCATTTTCGCAATACCTCATTCAACTTGGAATTTAATGTATAAGAGTGCGCATGGCACACGGCTACAGCCAACGCATCCGCTACGTCATCCGGTTTAGGAATGACTTGAAGACGCAAGAACATTTTGACCATCTCCTGCACTTGCTTCTTCTCAGCCTTACCGTACCCAACAACAGCCTGCTTGATCTGCATTGGTGTATACTCTGCAATAGGCAAACCCTTCTGTGCAGCAGCAAGTACCATGACGCCCCTAGCCTGACTGACAGACATCGCTGTTGTAACGTTCCGATTGAAAAAAAGTTTCTCTAACGCTACTGCGTCCGGTTTGTACTTATCAATTAATTGCACCATACCTTCATATACATGAAGCAACCGTTCCTCTTCAGGGGTATGAGCTTCCGTCTGAATACATCCATATTGTACGGGTACCACTTTACTGCCGATTTTATCCACAAAACCAAAACCAACAATCGCAATCCCCGGGTCAATTCCCAAAAAACGCAAAACCATCTCTCCCTCACAAAAGCGAACATATGTATCGTTCATTTCATTATAACAAAAGATAGACCCTGCGGCAGGAAAAACTTTGTCTAACCCATTACTCGTCTTTATTCGTGATTTTTTTCATGTTTATTCGTATTTTCATGTATTTCGGCAAAAACGACAAAAAGGACATCTCTTCGATGTCCATCACCACATTCCACGTATATTGGATTTCTATCACTTAGTTTCGCGAAATACCAATGCCACTGGTCTCCAACTATCTAATTAGTACTTCAGCATCTTAACGTTGTAAGTTAGCACAAAAGATTACCCGCCATTGCGGATTAAATGATGATCTTCATCCACCGCATAGTCACTAAACGTTGAGATTACGCTATCATACTCATCCTTGTCCTGAATCCGGATACCCTGCTGCAATTGCTCCAGCACCCCTTCAGGCAAAGAACTCTCCAACGTCCCCACATCCAATTGAAAAAACGTACGAATAACCTTCTCTTCTGCAGGCTTACCCTCATACAAATTAAGGTTCCCCACAGCATCTATGCTAATATACGCCTGCTGTTTGCAAAGCGGTGAAAGGTCATCTACACGTTGCTTCAAATGCAACTCATCTGATGTTCTAACGGTAGCATCCCATTCCGGATGTTGAACCAGCAGCATCTTCAACTGTGGTCTAGCCATCTTGCCCAACTGTTCTGTCTCCACTCCGCAAATGTACTGTGTTTCCAAAACCACACTCGTTAAATGATCCGGATCAGTATCAAGTTGCTCTACTAACGCCTGAATCTCCTGATCAGATCTAGTCTCCGGCGTAACAGGTCCCATCACACTAGTTGCCTCACTAAAATTAGTGGTCAGCAAACGTTCAATCGCCGATGAGATAGACAATCCGCTGTAAGCCAATATCGTAACTGCAAGCAAAGCAACCGTCATCCATACTGTTCGTTTCCACCGTCGCCAGCGTCTCTTGAATTGTTTCCTGAAGTTAAACGTGTTCACATGAACCCCTTCTATCACTTTTTAAACCTATTGTGACCTAAAGAACGAGGCTTTATGCAAAACTTGTCGTCTGAAGAGTAACCCGTATATTCATGAAGCAAGGGACCATGGGCCAATAGCTGATGGCATATTGAAAGTTATGTTAAGCACACATCGTAATCGTAATCCCTTTAATATCGCAACGTAATAAAGATAAACACAAAAAAAGTACTATCTATAAGTTAGATAGTACTTTTTCGAGATCGGGATGACACGATTTGAACATGCGACCCCCTGGTCCCAAACCAGGTGCTCTACCAAGCTGAGCTACATCCCGTTATATATACCGGCGAGAGGACTCGAACCTCCACGGTTTCCCACTCGATTTTGAGTCGAGCGCGTCTGCCATTCCGCCACGCCGGCAAATTATGAAGTTATAATGGCGCGCCCTGAGAGATTCGAACTCCCGGCCTTTTGATTCGTAGTCAAACGCTCTATCCAGCTGAGCTAAGGGCGCAAATATTGGAGCGGAAGACGGGAATCGAACCCGCGACCCTCGCCTTGGCAAGGCGATGCTCTACCGCTGAGCCACTTCCGCATACGGTATTGATAGATATAAAATGGCGGAACCGACGGGATTCGAACCCGCGATCTCCTGCGTGACAGGCAGGCATGTTAGGCCAACTACACCACGGTTCCAGATCACTTTCCATTGGGAAAGTCTAATTGCGGGGGCAGGATTTGAACCTGCGGCCTTCGGGTTATGAGCCCGACGAGCTACCGGGCTGCTCCACCCCGCGTCGTTATTAAAAATCTTATGGTGGAGGCTGAGGGGATCGAACCCCCGACCCTCTGCTTGTAAGGCAGATGCTCTCCCAGCTGAGCTAAGCCTCCATAATATGACCCGTAGGGGATTCGAACCCCTGTTACCTCCGTGAAAGGGAGGTGTCTTAACCCCTTGACCAACGGGCCTTAATGGCTCCCCGAACAGGGCTCGAACCTGTGACAACTCGATTAACAGTCGAGTGCTCTACCAACTGAGCTATCAGGGAATAATATGCATTTGCAGGGCAAATGCATTCCATCGTACAATGTCCACATGCAGAGCTTGTTTTCTATGTATGATGAAAGAGTTCGCTTGGCGGCGTCCTACTCTCCCAGGACCCTGCGGTCCAAGTACCATCGGCGCTAGAGGGCTTAACGGTCGTGTTCGGGATGGGTACGTGTGGAACCCCTCCGCCATCGCCACCAAACGCATAGCTTACATTTCAGAGTTGTTGTTCTCTGAAAACTAGATTCGAAACGAAACATGCGAATTATCACTTGCTATTGGATAAGCCCTCGACCGATTAGTACTGGTCAGCTCCATGCATTGCTGCACTTCCACCCCCAGCCTATCTACCTCGTCGTCTTCAAGGGGTCTTACATACTGGGAAATCTCATCTTGAGGGGGGCTTCACGCTTAGATGCTTTCAGCGTTTATCCCGTCCGTACATAGCTACCCAGCGGTGCTCCTGGCGGAACAACTGGTACACCAGCGGTACGTCCATCCCGGTCCTCTCGTACTAAGGACAGCTCCTCTCAAATTTCCTACGCCCACGACAGATAGGGACCGAACTGTCTCACGACGTTCTGAACCCAGCTCGCGTACCGCTTTAATGGGCGAACAGCCCAACCCTTGGGACCTACTTCAGCCCCAGGATGCGATGAGCCGACATCGAGGTGCCAAACCTCCCCGTCGATGTGGACTCTTGGGGGAGATAAGCCTGTTATCCCCAGGGTAGCTTTTATCCGTTGAGCGATGGCCCTTCCATGCGGTACCACCGGATCACTAAGCCCGACTTTCGTCCCTGCTCGACTTGTAGGTCTCGCAGTCAAGCTCCCTTATGCCTTTGCACTCTTCGAATGATTTCCAACCATTCTGAGGGAACCTTTGGGCGCCTCCGTTACTCTTTAGGAGGCGACCGCCCCAGTCAAACTGCCCACCTGACACTGTCCCCGCACCGGATTACGGTACCAGGTTAGAACCTAGATACGATCAGGGTGGTATCCCAACGTTGCCTCCACGCAAGCTGGCGCTCACGTTTCAAAGGCTCCCACCTATCCTGTACAGATCGTACCCAAATTCAATATCAAGCTGCAGTAAAGCTCCATGGGGTCTTTCCGTCTTGTCGCGGGTAACCTGCATCTTCACAGGTATTAAAATTTCACCGGATCTCTCGTTGAGACAGCGCCCAAGTCGTTACGCCATTCGTGCGGGTCAGAATTTACCTGACAAGGAATTTCGCTACCTTAGGACCGTTATAGTTACGGCCGCCGTTTACTGGGGCTTCGGTTCACAGCTTCGGATTGCTCCTAACCACTCCCCTTAACCTTCCAGCACCGGGCAGGCGTCAGCCCGTATACTTCGCCTTACGGCTTCGCACAGACCTGTGTTTTTGCTAAACAGTCGCTTGGGCCTTTTCACTGCGGCCCCCTCGTGCTATTCACACTACCGGGGCACCCCTTCTCCCGAAGTTACGGGGTCATTTTGCCGAGTTCCTTAACGAGAGTTCTTCCGCGCGCCTTAGAATACTCTTCTCGCCTACCTGTGTCGGTTTGCGGTACGGGCACCTTCACCTGGCTAGAGGCTTTTCTTGGCAGTGTGAGATCATGACCTTCGCTACTACAATTTTCGCTCCCCATCACAGCTCAGCCTTATGATGTGCGGATTTGCCTACACATCAGCCTTACTGCTTAGACGGACATCCATCAGTCCGCGTCACTACCCTACTGCGTCCCCCCATTGCTCATAACGGCTTACGGTGGTACAGGAATTTCGACCTGTTGTCCTTCGACTACGCCTTTCGGCCTCGCCTTAGGTCCCGACTTACCCTGAGCGGACGAGCCTTCCTCAGGAACCCTTAGGCTTTCGGCGGATCAGATTCTCACTGATCTTTTCGTTACTCATACCGGCATTCTCACTTGTATAATGTCCAGCGCTCCTTACGGTACACCTTCAACCCTTATACAACGCTCCCCTACCCCTGATGCAAAGCATCAAGCCATAGCTTCGGTGGTGTGTTTAGCCCCGTTACATTTTCGGCGCAGAGTCACTCGACCAGTGAGCTATTACGCACTCTTTCAATGGTGGCTGCTTCTAAGCCAACATCCTGGTTGTCTGTGCAACTCCACATCCTTTCCCACTTAACACACACTTGGGGACCTTAGCTGATGGTCTGGGCTGTTTCCCTTTTGACAATGGATCTTAGCACTCACTGTCTGACTCCCGGAAGTAAGTCTATGGCATTCGGAGTTTGACTGAGCTTGGTAACCCTTGCGGGCCCCGCACCCAATCAGTGCTCTACCTCCACGACTCTGTTTTCCGAGGCTAGCCCTAAAGCTATTTCGGGGAGAACCAGCTATCTCCGAGTTCGATTGGAATTTCTCCGCTACCCCCACCTCATCCCCGCACTTTTCAACGTGCGTGGGTTCGGGCCTCCAGTGCGTGTTACCGCACCTTCACCCTGGACAGGGGTAGATCACCCGGTTTCGGGTCTACGTCCACGTACTATGTCGCCCTATTCAGACTCGCTTTCGCTGCGGCTCCGGCTCTCCACCTTAACCTTGCACGGGAACGTAACTCGCCGGTTCATTCTACAAAAGGCACGCCATCACCCCTAAAACGGGCTCTGACTTTTTGTAAGCACACGGTTTCAGGTTCTATTTCACTCCCCTTCCGGGGTGCTTTTCACCTTTCCCTCACGGTACTGCTTCACTATCGGTCGCTAGGAAGTATTTAGCCTTGGCAGATGGTCCTGCCGGATTCATACGGGGTTTCACGTGCCCCGCACTACTCGGGATCCGTCTCGGAGGGAACAGACTTTCAATTACAGGGCTTTTACCTTCTTTGGCGGGCCTTTCCAGACCTCTTCGCTTAACCGGTTCCTTTGTAACTCCATGTGAGACGTCCCACAACCCCAAAGAGCAAGCTCTCTGGTTTGGGCTTCTCCGCGTTCGCTCGCCGCTACTGACGGAATCACTATTGTTTTCTCTTCCTCAGGGTACTTAGATGTTTCAGTTCCCCTGGTATGCCTCTACACAACCTATGTATTCAGTTGTGAGTAACTGGAAATTACCCCAGCTGGGTTTCCCCATTCGGACACCCCCGGATCAAAGCTTGCTTACAGCTCCCCGAGGCAGTTTCGTTGTTCGCCACGTCCTTCATCGGCTCCTAGCGCCTAGGCATCCTCCGTGTGCTCTTAGTAGCTTAACCAAATTGCTCCGGTTTCGATTGCTCACTTCCCTTGTTTTGGACTGCGTCCAAAGCCAAAAGTCGCTCCCACTCGATACCATCGCAACAGCAATTAACTACCGTTTTTATTGAAACTTGTTATACACAAGTTCAGCTAAAAAGGAATGTTCTAATTCGCATTTACTTTCGTTTCGATATCTAGTTTTCAAAGAACAAGCTCCATGCAAAAGCAAGCTGTTTGAGAGTTTGAGCTCTCAAAACTGAGCAACGAGTGAGTAGTTTGCAGCTAAGCTGCGTATTTGAATGTTTCCACTCTGGAAACGATTCTCCATAGAAAGGAGGTGATCCAGCCGCACCTTCCGATACGGCTACCTTGTTACGACTTCACCCCAATCATCTATCCCACCTTCGGCGGCTGGCTCCTTGCGGTTACCCCACCGACTTCGGGTGTTATAAACTCTCGTGGTGTGACGGGCGGTGTGTACAAGACCCGGGAACGTATTCACCGCGGCATGCTGATCCGCGATTACTAGCAATTCCGACTTCATGCAGGCGAGTTGCAGCCTGCAATCCGAACTGAGACCGGCTTTTTAGGATTCGTTCCACCTCGCGGCTTCACAGCCCGTTGTACCGGCCATTGTAGTACGTGTGTAGCCCAGGTCATAAGGGGCATGATGATTTGACGTCATCCCCACCTTCCTCCGGTTTGTCACCGGCAGTCACCTTAGAGTGCCCATCCGAAATGCTGGCAACTAAGATCAAGGGTTGCGCTCGTTGCGGGACTTAACCCAACATCTCACGACACGAGCTGACGACAACCATGCACCACCTGTCTCCTCTGTCCCGAAGGAAAGATACATCTCTGCATCGATCAGAGGGATGTCAAGACCTGGTAAGGTTCTTCGCGTTGCTTCGAATTAAACCACATACTCCACTGCTTGTGCGGGTCCCCGTCAATTCCTTTGAGTTTCAGTCTTGCGACCGTACTCCCCAGGCGGAGTGCTTAATGTGTTAACTTCGGCACCAAGGGTATCGAAACCCCTAACACCTAGCACTCATCGTTTACGGCGTGGACTACCAGGGTATCTAATCCTGTTTGCTCCCCACGCTTTCGCGCCTCAGCGTCAGTTACAGCCCAGAGAGTCGCCTTCGCCACTGGTGTTCCTCCACATATCTACGCATTTCACCGCTACACGTGGAATTCCACTCTCCTCTTCTGCACTCAAGTCACCCAGTTTCCAGTGCGATCCGGGGTTGAGCCCCGGGATTAAACACCAGACTTAAATGACCGCCTGCGCGCGCTTTACGCCCAATAATTCCGGACAACGCTTGCCCCCTACGTATTACCGCGGCTGCTGGCACGTAGTTAGCCGGGGCTTTCTTCTCAGGTACCGTCACCTTGAGAGCAGTTACTCTCCCAAGCGTTCTTCCCTGGCAACAGAGCTTTACGATCCGAAAACCTTCATCACTCACGCGGCATTGCTCCGTCAGGCTTTCGCCCATTGCGGAAGATTCCCTACTGCTGCCTCCCGTAGGAGTCTGGGCCGTGTCTCAGTCCCAGTGTGGCCGATCACCCTCTCAGGTCGGCTACGCATCGTCGCCTTGGTGAGCCGTTACCCCACCAACTAGCTAATGCGCCGCAGGCCCATCCCCAAGTGACAGATTACTCCGTCTTTCCAGTTCCCTTCAGGCGAAGGAAACAACTATTCGGTATTAGCTACCGTTTCCGGTAGTTGTCCCAAACTTGAGGGCAGGTTGCCTACGTGTTACTCACCCGTCCGCCGCTAAGTATCAAAGAAGCAAGCTTCTTTGATACTCCGCTCGACTTGCATGTATTAGGCATGCCGCCAGCGTTCGTCCTGAGCCAGGATCAAACTCTCCAATAAAGTATTGAAAAGAGCGATAAGCTCATTTTGAATCTGACGAGATTAAACATCTCATTTGTGCTCCAGTCGATCCAAGCCAAGGCTTGTTTCAACTTTCGCGTTCATTCTGCAAGCAGAATGTTTACTCACTCGTTGTTCAGTTTTCAAAGATCAAACTTGTTTCTTCATTTATTGTGTTTCCCGTGTCAGCCGTGTGTTTCAGCGGCGACTTAAATAATATATCATACGGCTGAATCTAATGCAACAGTTTTTTTCATTTCTTTTCTTTACTAGTTTTGCATTAGCTAAAGCGATCATATCGGTTCCCTAACTTGTCCTATTATCGCGGTACGCTCATAGGGTACAACAAATATTTTAGCACATATATGAAAGGGGTTTCAATATTTCTCTACAAAATGCTCCCATTATTCCTGAAAAATTATATTTCCTTTATATGCAATTCATTGTTCATTCAGAGTTAGCGGGAAGCCAGCTCCCTATTACAGAGTTAACTTCCCGCTAATATTATAGGTAACTTACTTCTCTATCGATCGCAGTCCTCTGGTTAGTTTTGTATCCATGGATTACGACGCTTTTTATTTGATTTCCGTTGGTTGGAAGTAGCTACACCCTCTCTGGATGTTTTTCCTGACACGGATACTTTGGATTTGTTCTTCAGAGGAGCCTTGCTCGTTCTGCGTTTTGCGGCTGCTGGCTTATTTCCGGTTTGCTTGGACTTCGCCTCCGAATCTGATCCAACCTCTTCAATGCTTACCTGACTTAAGTTAGCGTCTTCACGCCCTCCCTTTTTGCCACCACTGCCTTGCCCTTGAGGAGGATACATTTCGCCAAATGCTCCAAGCGGGGACGGCGGAACCATGTTCTGTGTAGGATACGGATTCTGATATGCATACTCAATAGGCTGGTTTGGCATCGTTGATGTAGACATTTCAGGTGGCATACCATACGAAGGACCGTACATGTTCATGTTCCAAGCCGGTTCCTGGTAACCATAAGAAGGATAAGTATACTGAGGGACATGTGTATGTGATCCACATCCGCATGGAGGATACGGAAGCATAGAGTATGGAGATATGAATGGTGGCTGATGATTCATATGACTAGGTGCTGCATACGTTGGAAATGGACTATTCACTTCGCCAGCTGGTGCAATCGGAAATGAGTTGTTTTGCATTTCTGGAGACAGATTTGGCATAACGTTATTGTGGTTATAGCTCTGCTCCGCACCCGTCCACGGGCTGTTAGTCATTTCACTGCCACTGTAAGGGCTAACTTCCGAAATCCCTGGAAACGGCGCATTGTTACTCACTTCTGCCGTGTACATGTCTTGCTGAATACCATACACCTCTTGTGCAGGAACCGGAATTTGAACATAAGGATGCTCCGCTGGCGCATGATGCAACTTGTTACCACAACCACAGGGCTTTTTCGTTGCTGGTGCAACCTCAGTTGGAGGCTCGGTATTAGGCATTACAGGCAAAGGCATAATTTCAGGCGAAAGATTAGGCATTGTGTATTTCTTGGATTCCGCTACAGGTTTAACTTGAACTTCGGGTTTAACCTCTTCTTTTTTCGGCATTTCCTTTTCGGGTTTCACTTCAGGAAGTTCTGGCAACTGCGGCAGCACCTCCAGTTCAGGCTTCACATTCGGTTTTTCTGGATTAGCTGGTGGTGGAGCAGGTACTGGGACTGGAACCTCTGATACCGGAGCAGGAGGAGTTGGTGCAACTGGAGCAGGTTGTTCCGGTTCTTTGACTCCCGTGTATTCCTTACCTTCAGGCGACAATTTTTCATTTGCAGCAATGTTGCTGGCACCAGAGTTAGACATCGTGTTTCCTTGTGCATGCATCGAGGGAATGTAGACCGTTTCCCCCACCAGAAGAGCATTCGGATTTTTCAACTGTGGATTGGCATTGATCATTTCTTTTAAAGGAACTCCCCAGGCTTGTGCCAACTTCCATAACGAATCTCCTTGCTGAACCTTGTGACTGTGGAGCATACCCTCCGGCTTCGGTGTTACTGGCTCTGCAGGGATTTTGACTTTCATGCCAATATCCAGCTTATCGGGATTTGTGATTTGCGGATTAGCCGCGATCAATTTGTCCAGCGCAACATTGTATTTTTGGGACAGCAGATATAATGTGTCGCCTTTTTTCACCATGTGTATTTTCACAGGGAACTAACCTCCTAGACGTCATACTTGGGCAGTACATTCGCCCATACCGTTACTACATCCTATGCAGAAACCGGGCTAATGACATCAACTAAACAAAAAAAATCCTCCTGTCGTTAAAAATTCCCATACACCAGGTATGCTGAATTTTATCAGACAAGGAGGATTCCTGTTCCCTATGCTATACAATTCTTACTTAAGATTCCCACACTTTATAACCATCTTTGTCAACAATCTGACGGAATGCTTCCAGCAGTCTCAGCGTTACAGGACCTGCGACACCCGTACCAATTGTTCTTCCATCCACTTCACATGCAGCGATAACTTCTGCAGCTGTCCCGGTGAAAAAGACTTCGTCTGCGATATACACATCATGCAGGGTGAATGGCACTTCTTTTAATTCAAGCTCCAGTTCTCCACATAGATCGATAATGGCTTGACGTGTAATCCCTTCAAGAGCACCGAGATAACAAGGCGGCGTGTATACTACACCATTTTTGATGATGAAGATGTTATCACTTGAACCCTCGGTAACGTAACCTTGGGAATTCAACATAATCGCTTCTCCAGCACCTGAATAGTTAGACTGGATTTTAACCAGGATGTTATTCAGATAGTTCAATGATTTAATTTTCGGATTCAAAGCGTCCGGGATGTTCCGACGTTGGGATACGGACACTGCTTTTAATCCAGTCAGATACGCTTCCTCCGGATAAATCGCCAATTGCTCCACGATGATGATTACGGATGCCTTAGGGCAACGAAGCGGGTCCAAACCAAGATTACCAGGGCCACGTGATACGATAAGACGAATATACCCATTACGCATATCATTGCGGCGCACCGTTTCAGCCATCACTTCCAACATCTCATCCATGGACAGCGGGATGTTCAAACTGATGGATTTTGCCGAATCATACAAACGATCCAAGTGAGCCTTACATCTGAAAATATTTCCGTTATAGATCCGAATACCTTCGAAAATCCCGTCTCCGTACAAAAATCCATGATCATATACCGAAACGGTTGCGTTCTCTTTGGTCACATACTGACCATCCAAATAGATCCACTGCTCTGCCACCGATGACTGCACCTCCATAAAATATCCATTTCCCTAACTCCGAACGTTATAACTCGTCCATTGTACATCAAATGAAAAGCTCTTACTTGTTCATTCTATCCAGAATTATGACAACCTTCTAACATTCCAACCATCATACAGGTCGATTACCTCGAAGGATATGTATAACAAGGATAGCTACCAAGAACACGCACCTGACAATTCAACGCCTCTATCTCAGCCATGGCTGCAGTGAGCAATACCGAATCGACCGTTTCCACAACATCAATGTAGAAATAATAGCTGCCCAATCGTTTCTTCGTTGGACGAGATTCAAGACGGGTCAGATTCAGCTTCCGCCAGGCAAATGCCGACAATACCTGATGCAACGCTCCCGGTGCATCTTCTGGCAATGTCACGAGCAAGCTGGTTTTCACATGATCCGGTTCACGAGGAATAACCACAGGTTCATGGCCGATAAGCACAAAACGGGTATAGTTATTGTCATGATCTGTAACTCGTTCAGCCATAATGTCCAGACCATGCTTCTGAGCAGCAAGCTTGGTACCGATGGCTACCCAGCCCTTACCCGGATTTTTCTTCACAATCTCTACAGCTTCGGCTGTACTGTTCACACCTTCAAGATCCGCATCAGGCGAATGCAGCCGAATAAAGTTCTGACACTGCGGAATAGCCACAGGATGAGACATGATCTTGGTAATTTTACTAAAATCATACTCGCCGCTCTCCGTCCTGAATTCAACCCCATGTCCAATGACATTCTGGATGGACGGGTATATCCACTCTGCTTGCATTGGAATATCCACTTCATTCACAAGCCAGTCCATGTGAAGGCTAACGGAACCTTCAATTGTATTTTCCATCGGAATGACACTGTATTGTGTTTTTCCACTATCTGTTGCTCGAAAAACATCTGAAATCAGCTTGGAGTGAAGCAAATCTAACGGTTCACTGTTAAAAAGGAAATCAATCGCCTCATGGGAAACTGAGCCTTCAGGTAATACTGCAATTCTTTTCATGCATTAACTTCCCCTTTGATTCTGTCCAAAAAAGGACGTTCGTCTTGATCAGGCAGCACGGTTACACCGTCCAAATCCGGATCGAGCCACAGTGCAGAAGCTGATATGCCCTCCCGCTCCATGGTGTTCAGCAAATATTGTTCCAATTCCGCTTTGCGGGTGTCATGACGATCTACCAAGGTTAATACGGTCGGTCCCGCTCCGCTCAGGGCAGCTCCCAACGCTCCATGATCGACAGCATGTTCCAATATCTCAGCCATGCCTGGCACCAATGATGCCCGGTACGGTTGGTGAATTCGATCTGACATCGCCTTCTGAATCATATCCAGTCGCCCACTCGCCAAAGCGGCAACGAGCAGCGAGGATCTGCTAATGTTATGCACCACATCAGACATGCCAAATTGCTCTGGAATCACATTCCTTGCTTTTGAAGTAGACAGTTGGAATTCAGGTACAACAACCAAAGCCTGCAAATCCTGGGGTGGCTCAATACGAATATGATCTACCCGCACACCATCCCATGCAGCCGTAATAATACCCCCATAGAGTGATGCACCCACATTATCAGGATGCTTCTCGAGGGAGGTGGCTATATCCAGAAGTTTCGCATCCGATAAAGGAGTACCAATTAATGCATTCGCTGCCGCCAGTGCACCAACGATGGCTGATGCACTACTGCCGAGTCCACGCGTAAGTGGAATATCGGAATACATGGAAATCTCCAATTCAGGTACAGACACCCCAGCTTCATCGAATACCATCTGTGCGACTTCGTAAATCAAATTCGATTTATCCGTAGGCAGGCCTGTCAAATGATCGCCGTGTAGATGAAATGTCGTCTGCTCGGCAGGTTTCATCTCCAACCAGGCATACAGAGACAATGCCATGCCCAGGGTATCAAACCCCGGACCGAGATTGGCTGTGCTTGCAGGTATTTTTACGGTTACCTTTTCACGCAAACTCATACAGATTGCTGCTCCAATTGTGCAATGGCCGCCATTACTGCTTCTTCCGTATCTTCAACAACAAGCGGCTCAGTCGCTACTGTTTTGATCGCAATATTCGGATCTTTCAGGCCATTACCTGTCAGTACGCAAACTACAGTCTCTCCGCCTTTAAAGTACCCTTCGCTCTTCAGTTTGTATACACCAGCAAGGGAAGCCGCAGAAGCAGGTTCAGCAAAAATCCCTTCCCGAGATGCAAGCGTACGATACGCTGTCAGGATCTGTTCATCCGTTACATAGTTAATCTGTCCACCAGATTCCTCAGCTGCAGCTACAGCCGTTTTCCAGCTCGCCGGATTACCGATTCGAATCGCTGTGGCTACTGTTTCAGGCTCAAGAATCGGTTCACCTTTGACAATCGCCATCGCACCTTCGGCTTCGAAACCAACCATGCGTGGCAGCGTGTTGGATTTACCAGCCTCTTTGTATTCTTTGAAGCCTTTCCAATAGGCCGAGATATTCCCCGCATTACCAACTGGAATAGCCAGAACGTCAGGCGCTTCGCCCAGTTGTTCAACCACTTCAAACGCTGCTGTCTTCTGTCCTTCGATCCGGAACGGATTCACAGAGTTTACAAGCGTGATCGGATGTTTGGCTGTGATCTCACGCACAATCTCCAGTGCACGGTCAAAGTTACCATTAATCGCAATCACTTTGGCTCCATAAATCATGGCTTGGGCCAGTTTACCCAGTGCAATGTTATTATTAGGGATCAACACGATACAATTGAGGCCACCACGTGCGGCGTAGGCTGCTGCAGCTGCTGACGTGTTACCTGTAGATGCACACATGATCGTACGGCTACCCTCTTCCATCGCTTTGGCAACCGCCATAACCATACCGCGGTCTTTGAAAGATCCTGTAGGATTCAAACCTTCATACTTGAAGTATACTTTTAAGCCGAGCTCCTCAGACAGATTCTCTGCATAAATCAACGGTGTATTCCCTTCCTGAAGCGTAAGCAGTGGTGTATTTTCATTAACCGGAAGGTGCTCTCTGTACGTTTGCAAAAGTCCTTGATATCTCATTGTGGGTAAACTCCTTTATGTTTTAATAATCTGATATGATGACCTGATGATACGGGTATAATTTATAACGGAAATAATGAAGATGCAGTATGGGGTGAGGACAATTATCCTTCGACCCGGTATACACTCTTAATGCGACGAATGACGCTGAGTGATTCAAAATGTTTTAACACTTTATCCATGCTTGCCTTACTTGCATTATGCGTAACGATAATGATCTCGGCATCCGGGTTGTGCTCATTCGGCTGTTGAACAACCGACGCCAGACTGACATCATATTCAGCGAAAATTTGTGTAATTTGTGCCAATACACCGGCTTTGTCGTCCACGTGCAGTAAAATAAAGTTTTTCGACACGATCTGCTCATCGCTTTGCATTCGCTTCTGCTTATAAGGAACAATTGCTTTGAGACCGTTCACGCCAAGTTTGAGGTTTTTGGTAACCGCCACAATATCAGCTACAACCGAAGTTGCCGTTGGCAGTTCTCCCGCACCCGCACCGTAGAACATGGTCTCCCCTACAGCTTCACCGTGTACATATACTGCGTTGAACACACCATTGACTGAAGCAATGGGGTGATTCTGTCTAACCATTGTCGGCTGTACGCTAATCGTAATCTCATCGTCAATCCGGTCCGCAATACCAAGTAACTTCATCTCATAGCCCAGTCTTCTGGCATACGTTATGTCTTCACGAGTAACGGAGGATATGCCTTTAACAGTTACATCCTTCAACTCCACATTAGTGCGGAAACCCAGTGTGCTCAAGATCGCCATTTTGCGAGCTGCATCAAGTCCTTCCACATCGGAGGTTGGATCCGATTCAGCGTATCCCAGCGCCTGTGCTTCGGCCACCACTTCTTCATAGGATGCACCTTCCTGACTCATTTTGGTCAGAATAAAGTTCGTTGTTCCGTTCACTATCCCCATAATGCGAGTAATCCGGTCGGAAGAGAAACCTTCAATTAACGTACGAATGATTGGAATCCCTCCCGCAACACTCGCCTCATAGAACACATCACATTGCTTTTCCTGCGCCTTCGCCAAAATCTCTGTACCATGCAGTGCCATGAGATCTTTGTTCGCTGTTACGATATGCTTCCCACGTTCCAACGCTTCAAGAATATACTCTTTCGTCTGATCAATGCCACCCATGACTTCAACGATGACATCAATATCCGGATGACGAATGACTTCCCAAGGATCTTCAGTGAGTTTGGCACGGTCTACAGCAATAACACGTTCTTTCTCTGTATTTTTCACCGCGATCTTCTCAATGACAATCGGCGATCCAACCTGACTGCTCAGATCCTCCTGATTCCCTTCCACAATGCGAACGACTCCCGTTCCCACAGTTCCCAGACCCAACAATCCGACTTTTACTGGTTTCACTAACGATCTACCCCCTAATGTCTATTCTTGTCTGTCAGTCCTGTATATTAAAGCCTCATTAACCTTGGCCTACAATACGTGTGCGTCTTACTCCAGGCATATCTTGCATTCGATCCAGCATTTCACCAATTTCGCCATGAAGATGTGTCGTTTCCACTGAAATGACAACATTGGCTCTTCCTTGAAGCGGTATACTCTGATTAATCGTGAGCACGTTGGCTCCATAACCTGCTACATGTCCAAGCACACGAGACAAGATCCCTGACTGATGCTCCAGATCAATAGAGATCGTTACAATTCTCTCCCGTTCAAGCTGGTTGATCAGATGAATTCCATCCTTGTACTTGTAAAAGGCGCTCCGGCTTAATCCAACCTGTTCAACCGCCTCATGCACTGTTTTAACATCACCAGAAGCCAGTAGTTCTTTTACCTGCATGGTCTTCACCACAGCCTCCGGTAAAATATCTTCCCGTACCAAGTAATAGCGTTCGTTCACAGAACGTCCTCTCCTCAAAGACTCATGTATTCATATAGTGGACATTATATAGGATCTACGACAAAAGGGCAATACATGACATGCCTATTTTTTGAAATGTATTCCTCACAGTATACAAGTTTATGCCTCTCCCATGTCAGGAAAAAACAAAAAAAACGCAGAGCTGCGGGTCAACTTCCCACTTCTCTGCGTCTGTATATCAATCTGTCTCTCCACGGAAGACAGTTACTTAGTAGTAACTGCTGCCTTCCACAAATTCAAATTCAAAGTCTCCAATACGCACGATGGTGCCTTCTACAGCTCCACGCTTACGCAACTCAGCGTCCACACCCATATAACGCATTGTACGTGCGAGTTTCAATATAGCTTCATGCGAGTTCAATTGCATCCGTTTCATCATGCGATCAATCTTGGCACTTTCGACAACGAACATTTCATTCTCACGCAAGATGCGGAAACCATCGTCCTCTTTTTTGTCCAAGCTGTACACTTTACGTTCGGATACGTCTGCTACCTCTTCAACCACTGGCTCGTCCGGAATCTGATCCAGGAGATCAGCGGCACGATACAAGAGCTCTTGAATCCCTTTACGAGTCAGAGATGAAATAGGCATCACTTCAATATCCGGTTGCACCTCACGAACTTGCTGCAAAAATTGCTCCAGGTTTGCTTCAGAGTCCGGCATATCCATTTTATTGGCTGCTACAACCTGCGGTCTCTCAGCCAAAAGCGGATTGTACAGTTTCAGTTCATCATTAATTTTCTGCCAGTCTTCAAATGGATCGCGTCCTTCTGAACCCGACATGTCCACCACATGAATAATAATACGGGTACGCTCGACATGACGTAAAAACTCATGTCCCAGTCCGATTCCTTCATGTGCGCCTTCAATCAGACCAGGCAAATCGGCCATAACGAAGCTTCGGCCTTCTCCTACACCAACTACACCCAGGTTCGGTGTGATGGTTGTGAAATGATATGCACCAATCTTTGGTTTGGCTGACGAAACGACAGAAAGCAGCGTGGATTTCCCGACACTCGGGAAACCAACCAGACCAACATCTGCCATCACTTTTAGCTCTAATACGATGTAACGCTCTTGGCCTTCTTCACCATTCTCGGCAAGTTCAGGCGCAGGATTGTTCGGTGTGGCAAATCGGATGTTACCCCGACCACCCCGACCACCACGAGCAATAACAACTTGTTGACCGTGACGTGTCATATCCGCCAGTACTTCTCCACTGTCTTCATCCAGAATGACAGTTCCTGGTGGAATGCGCACAATCATGTTCTCAGCGTTTGCACCGTGCTGACTTTTATTACGTCCCTTCTCACCACGTGGGGCCTTGAAGTGACGCTGGTAACGAAAATCCATCAACGTCCGCAGACCTTCATCCACCCGGAAAATGATGTCAGCCCCTCTGCCTCCATCGCCCCCGGCGGGTCCACCGTTTGGAACATACTTCTCACGACGGAAGGAAATAATTCCGTCCCCTCCGTCTCCGGCTTTTACATAAATCTTCGCTTTATCTACAAACATTGGTTAACCCCTTCTTCCTATATTCCACACGGCATTCTGAATTGTATAAACGTATCCTCAGACGGAAACTGCTCCGTTCTGACTTTTTTTCCTTGGAGTACGGCAGTAAGCTGCCGCAATGTTTCCGGATCGGGTGTTTGATCCCCATCCAGTCGGACAACCACATCTCCATGATCCTGCCCGAAGTTCAAGGTCAGTTTGCGAACCTCTCCCCAAGAAGACCGGCCGCCGCCATATTGATAGGCTCTGATTGCATCTGCAATCGCCCCGGTAAGTGACTCGCCATCCTCGGGAGAGACCAGAGCACTAAGCTGCAACTCTTCTTCTATTTCCACATGCAATTCCAGCGGCATTCCACTGGCCCGAAAAGATTGAAGATAAAATACGAGCGAAGGAATACCCAACCTGGAGATTCGACTCTCTTCCGTAACCCGCTCTTTTATTCTTTCCACACATTGCAGGGATTTATCAAGTTTGCCCATCCGAAGATATCCATATAACACCTGAAGGTCGTTCATCCAGTCGTGTCGATGATGATTTAATGAAGCAATTGCTGTCTTTTCCATGGATTGTATGATGGTTCTGCGTTCCGCCTCCGCCTGTTTCTTCATCGCATTCACAGAAATGAACAATACTGCGACGGACCACAATGCGCATACGACGCTTGAGATCATCGCCGGATACAACATAACGAAAACCAAAGGAATCAGAAGTGAACATGCCGCAATCCACGGCACTCTTTTCCAAGATTTCATGGCTTCTCCCCGTTCTACAAAACTCGGTTGGTCTACACCCACCGTAACCAAGTATAACATGTCTTTTCTGCCAGTTCATTACCGAATAACCGTTGAATACAAAAAACCTTCGGCAAAAATGCCGAAGGCTCCTTAGGCGGAATGCCGATATTACGCTTCTACTGCTGCTGCTACAGGAGCAACATTAACAGGATAGATGCTTACTTTTTTGCGATCGCGTCCCCAACGTTCGAATTTTACAACGCCGTCGATTTTCGCGAACAAAGTGTCATCTTTACCGATGCCAACGTTAGTTCCTGGGTGAATTTTCGTTCCGCGTTGGCGAACGAGAATGCTACCACCAGTTACAGTTTGACCATCAGCACGTTTAACACCCAGACGTTGAGCATTACTGTCACGTCCGTTCTTCGTGGAACCTACACCTTTTTTCGATGCGAATAACTGAAGATTTAATTTCAACATGATTGGTTGTCCTCCTTCTTTGCTTATTTGAATTGCTGTATTTTAATATACTTCCCGTATGACTCTGCAATATTAGAGAGCATAACCACCATGGATTCGAGCAACAGTTGTACCTGGGACCAGGTTTCCCCTCTCTCCAACAAAGGTAAAGAACCACTTAAAAAGCCATTCTTCATCTTGGCATCCATTTCGACACCGGTCAATGTTTCAATTGAGTTCACCGTACCCACTGTAACAGCGGATACCCCGGCACATACGATATCTTCTCCCCGCTTGGCAAAATTGGCATGCCCTTCGATGGAAAAGCGTTCGATGTTCCCGTCCTCATCACGAAAGATTTGAACGATAATCACTTATCGCACCTTCTTTACGCTTTGATTGTTTCGATAGTTACTTTAGTGTACGGTTGACGGTGACCTTGCTTCACATGGTAGTTCTTTTTAGGTTTGTATTTGTATACGATAACCTTTTGTCCTTTGCCATGTTTCTCCACTTTAGCCGTTACAGTAGCTCCGGAAATCAATGGTGTACCTGCTGTCAAACCTTGATCGTTAGATACAGCCAGGACACGGTCGAACGTTACGCTTTCGCCATCGTTCGCAGTCAATTTCTCGATGAACAGAACATCGCCCTCTTGGACTTTGTACTGTTTGCCGCCTGTTTCAATAATTGCGTACATTTGCCTTGCACCTCCTCATGTCTCAGACTCGCCCGTTCTCAGGTGACAGCCTCCTTGCGGAACTGTTCTTATACCCGGCCAGTGCGGTTACAGCATGTGCAAGACCAATAGGCTAAACACATACTTGAAGATTATATCACGCAATATATCAAAAATCAATGCAAAGGTGAAATATATCTTTTTCCCGTTCCATGACAGGAAGAACACGGCTCAACATAGGGCAACGTACTTTCTTCCCGCACTTTCTTACGGGTAAGTTCGAGCAACCCCAGCTTGGTCCAACCCATTACAAACGCTTTGGTACGATCCTTTTTGAGTTCACCCTCCAAGGTTGACGCAACTTCATGCCGATTCGAGGCTTCCTCCATATCAATGAAGTCGACAATTATCATGCCACCGATATCCCGCAGACGCATCAGACGGGCAATCTCCACTGCTGCCTGCATGTTGGTCTCCGTTACGGTCTCTTCTAGACTGTCACCGCCAGCTCCTGTATATTTGCCTGTGTTCACATCCACTACAGTCAGAGCTTCAGTATGGTCAATGACAATATATCCGCCTCCGGGCAGCCAGACTTTTCGGGCAAAATCCTTATTCAACTGTTCCTGTACACCATAGGCAGCAAAGATGGATTCTGTACCCCGATACACCTGAACTTTGGGTTGATGACCAGGACTAATCTCTTCCAGCAATGCTTTTACCTCACGGGCTTGTCCTTCACTATCGGTGATGACCTCATCACTGCCTGGTGTGTACACATCTCTGATGATTCGCTGCACCATGCTATGATCCCGATGCAGGAGGCTTGGCGAAGGCAAACTGTCCGCTTTTTCACGAATCAGGCACCACTGCGCACGTAATGTTTCCAAGTCCGACTTGATGGCTTCATGCTGCTCTTCTCCAGATACGGTTCGAATAATAAGTCCTTCTTCATCCCGCCTCAACTGCTCCCCAAGTGCCTTAAGACGAGAACGATCCCCTTCACGGGCAATCTTCTTGGAAACCGCCACATAGTCGGCAACAGGCATGTAGACAAGCCAGCGGCCCGGAAGTGAATAATGAGTCGTCACCCGGGCTCCCTTGCCTCCTACCGGTTCTTTCAGAACCTGAACAATGACTTCCTGACCTGGACGAAGCAACTCCGAGATGGAAGGCTTCACCTTAGGTTGCTTCTCCAGATGGGGATGTAACACATCATCCACATACAGAAACGCATTCTTTTTCTGACCGATATCCACAAAAGCAGCCTGCATACCCGGTAGCACATTAACTACCCGTCCCTTGAAAAAGGAACCCAACAGTCCACGCTCGCGTGTACGCTCTGCTGTAAATTCCACAGCTTTGCCTTCTTCCAGAAGCGCCATTTGCATGAGGTTATGTTCATTATGTACGATCATTTGTTTCATGGCTTCACCTCTAGAAGACAATTCAATTCATCCACATCCATTTCAGCTCTCTTTACCATTCTCATTGTACATGTATTAACCCATTTCAGAACAGGTCCACCAGAACACTACAATTTATCGCCATTTTGTTGAAAATAGGACCCGATAATGCGTTGTTCAGGCAATACGGCCATAATTTGTCCCTGTCTGTTCATCACGTATACCATATGGTATCTTTCTCTCTTTAATAGACGCAAAATAGTGTCCAAAGGTTTCGCTGGAAATGAGATTATTGGCTGCGCCAAACTGCCAGCAGCCGCGTGACGAGTGAACGCCCCTTCTCGATTCATCAGAAAACGAATAAAGCGATAAGGTACATTTCGGTAATCCGTCAGATTGGAATAGAACAAAAAAAGACCGATTAACAGAATGTTTAACGGTAAGCCGTAGTCTCCAGTAAACCATCGGCAGATCGCATACAAAACAACTCCTACGCTAAACAGAATGCTAATTCTGTAAGTCCACATTAATGTTGTATAGTAGGGTGCCCACAGACTGACAAGCGCCTGAACAATTTTTCCTCCGTCCAGAGGAAGTACAGGCAGCAGATTAAATAGGGCGATGAGCAGGTTTCCCTGAATGATATAATTGAGAAAAACCGGATCGCCGAGATGGCCATACTGCAACAATAAAACCACACCAACCATCAGCATGTTTTGTAATGGACCTGCAAGAGCAATCATGATTTCCCGGTAGGCCGTGATCGTACCTCCATCTTCAATAACCGCTACTCCTCCAAAAGGAAGCATCTGGATTGACAAAACACGATAGCCCAGAAGGGCCGCCGCCGCAGCATGTCCACATTCATGAATGAATACGATGGCAAACAGCGTAATAAGTTCAATGAAATGTCCAGTCAGGAGGGAGGCCATCATGATAATTACAAAAAACGGATGAAACGTAATACGGACCCCCCACACCCTAATCAAGGGCAACAACTTCCGCTGGGTCTACGTACTCCTCCCCCTCTTTGACCGCAAAATAGAGCGTGGCCGGTTGCTCACCACCCGTAGCTTTGAGACTCCCCACTGGATTCCCCGCTTCCACCCAATCATTCACGTTCACTTCACTTTCGTTCAGCCGACCGTATATTGCCGTGACATTGCCTGTATGTTGAATCACAACGGTGAATCCACTTGCTGCATCTCCGATAACCTCCATGACACGTCCAGCATCCGAACTTGCGACCTGTATAAGTTCTGCACCAGCAGCATCCGGAACGATCTCAATTCCTTTCATGCTCAGCGCGAATGGCTGAACCACTGTTCCTGAGATTGGTTTACCCAGTAATTGTCGTATGCCTGAGCCATTGACAGCATCCGTCGTATGACCAAGAACAGGCAGAAACGAAGGCGTTCCTCCAAAATGGCGTTCATACCAGGCTGCTGCAGAGGCAAAATCCATATCTCGATGGAGTGCATCGGCAATGACTGTTTTGGGAGCTTTCGTCCACGATGTATCTAATTGAAACAGCCCCCATACTCCGCCGAATATCAAAGCGCTAATGACCGTTCGTTTTAAAAGTGACTTGATTAGGTTGAATCTCGAATGCCCCCCTGGAACGAAACGACCGTTCTCTTTTTTCCACAACCATTCTGGATCTCTTTCTTGTATCCCTTCACTAGGCGTAAACGGTTTCCGGAGCATGATCTCATTCTTGTCCAACAATGAACCTACTTTTTGCTCCTGTAAGACCTCCACAGTGGCTCCATCCATCAGTCGCCGAATGCGTTCTTCTCGTCTCTGCTTGATTCTGAGTTTCGTGTTCATGGAATATCCTCCCGCCGAGGCTTGTTTACTACATCCTATGAAGAGGTGGATGATAATATGAACAAGCCTGCCGGTCAGATAACAAAAAAAGCCGGGCTATGCGCCACGGCTGTCATGTATTTAAAATTATGAATAAGTTCGTTTAACGAGTTAACCCATTCCGAAGAACTTTTTGAAGCGAGAAAAAGCACCCTTTTTCTGCTCCAGCTGCATTAATGGGACCGTATCTCCCAGAATGCGGCGTGCAATATTCCGATACGCAATCGCTGCAAGTGAATCCGGATTCATGACCGTGGGTTCTCCTGAATTGGCAGCTTTGATGACTAGTTCATCATCAGGCACGATGCCAATCAGGTCAATATTAAGTACTTGTAAAATACCATCGATATCTAACATGTCACCCGATTTAACCATATTATTGCGAATTCGATTCACCACCAGTTTAGGTGATTGAATATGTGAACTCTCCAGCAGGCCGATGACACGATCCGCATCACGTACTGCAGCATTTTCCGGTGTAGTGACCACGATGGCCTGATCTGCTCCTGCTACCGCATTTTTGAACCCCTGCTCGATCCCTGCGGGGCAATCAATAATGACGTATTCAAAATCTTTTTTCAATTCAAGGATAATATCCTTCACCTGTTCTGGCGATACCGAGTTTTTGTCTCTCGTCTGCGCCGCAGGCAACATGTATAATTCTTCGAAACGCTTGTCTTTGACCAAAGCCTGATTCAGACGGCAGCGGCCGTCCGCAACGTCGCACAGATCGTAAATAATACGGTTTTCGAGTCCCATCACGACATCCAAATTACGAAGGCCGATATCGGTATCTACCAGACAAACCTTTTTGCCGAGCAGCGCCAGCGCTGTCCCGATGTTTGCCGAGGTGGTTGTTTTACCCACGCCGCCTTTACCCGAAGTGATCACGATCGCCTCTCCCATGAGCTACACTCCTTTAAACACATTAAAATCTCGGCGTAACCGAACGATATTGCTCATTTTGTCTATCTGCATCTGATTGTCCTGTAAGTAAGCAAATTCCATTCCGGTCTCTCGGCTCTCCCATTCATCGGGAGGACGACTGATGATATCCGCAATACGTAGCTGCGTCGGTGCAAATACCGATGCCGCAATGATTGCTTCCTCGTCCCCGCCAATTCCGGCATGAGCCATACCTCTGAGTGAACCCAACACATATATATCTCCGGTACACGTCACTGTGCCCCCCGGATTGATATCTCCAAGAAACAGGAGATTTCCTTCATGATGAAGCACCTGACCAGAACGCACCATACCACACATGGTTACAATCGGCGGCGGTCCTTTAACCTCCGGTTGGAGTGCAGGTGAATCGATGGATCGAATAAGCAGATTCCCTTTTTGTTTCAGTATATCGAGAATTGCTTCTTTCTGGTCCTCTGTCACTTCGCGGGCACCCAACTTGATATCCACATGAACAATCGGTCCGGTCAAAATATTTTGATGGCTGTGTTCCAGCTTATAGCGGAGCTCATAGAGCAATTCCTCGAATTCACATTGATCGTCCAACAGGAAAACCAGGCCGTCTCGGATGCCTTTAATCGTTACGTGATTCGATTTTACCGTCATAAGCCTGTCCCTCCCATCTCATTACATTTCGTGCCCGGGGCCCCAAGTTCCTGCTTTGCGCTCCATAAATGTATTTAGGAAGCTTCTTCTGTCTTGCTCCGTCTCTTGCCGATCCGCTCCAGTTGTTTCCGAAGCGGGACATATATGATCAAGGCAAACACAAAATGAATGAACAAATTAGGAATCATGTATTCAATCAACGCCCAGTCAAAGGTCACGTGGTTAAGTTGGAAGAGCTTGTACAGGAAAAATAGCATGGTGTCATTCAGCAGACTTCCCAAAATGACAACCGATACCATAACGGGCAGTGGTGCACGAGGTGCTTGAAAAATGAGTCCCATCATGTACGCCGATAATCCCATCGAAAATCCATAAGGTCCAATCATCTCGCCGTAGAATACAACGTCATGCAATAGTCCAAAAAATATACCGAGCACTAGTGCCGTGTGTCGGTGATGATATACGGCGATAAACAAAATGACGATATAGACCAGATTGGCAGAAATACGCATCTGCCAGCCAGAAGGAATGAGCAGCGGCAAAATCGTACCTTCCGCAATGAACAAAACGAATAACAACAGGAACAAAACTTGCTTGCGCGTTACCATTATTCTTTTACCTCAGGCGGGATAATGACAATCAACTCTTTCCAATCAAGGAAACTTGCATATGGCTCAATTGTAGCTGTTTTGGTTAAACCATACTCACTTTTCTCGACACTCTTCACTTTCCCAATCCGCATGTACTTCGGAAAATTGTTTATAATTCCAGAGGAGATGATCTCATCATCCTTTTGGATATTAGAATCTTCTGAAATTTTGGTCATCTTGAGCATGCCCGTCTTCGGATCATAACTCTCAATCATACCAAACACCTTCTCCTTACCTACTGCCGTTGCTGCAATGGCGTTGGATGTTGGATCATTGGCGTCCATGGACGTTAACAGATTAACTGTTGATGTATAGGAGCTGACATGACTAATCACGCCGACTAGCCCTTCTTGCGAGGTTACAGCCATCCCCGGCTTAATTCCCGCATTTTCACCAATATCAATGTTAATGGTTCTGCTATTCGGATCTGAATTGGCACTGATAACCTGAGCAATTCGTGAACCATAATTATACCGATTCTTCTGTTCTTCGGTGAAATTGAGCGCTTTCTGAAGCTGCTCATTCACTTGCTCCATATCATTGTACTTCAGCCGATCCCGGGTATAGTGACCCATCGCGATACGAAGCTCTTCATTCTCTTGATATACCGTACGCATGTTCGCTACATCTTTAAAAAAGCCCGCTACATAAGAAGCGGGCTTGTAAAATACGTATTGTACAAATCCAACTGAATCCTTCAGGAATTTCTCCGGCCAGGATAGAGTGGTTCGCGGACTGAGCGTAAAGCCCATTAACGCGATAAATGTAACAAGGCCCACCAGCAAAACAAAAAGTCTTTTGTTGCCTAGCAGTTTAAACAGTTCGAACACCCTCTAACATCCATATTCTCTTCCGAGCCATGCCCGGCGGGGAGACTGTCAGACTTGTAGTCCCTGCGAGAATATCAGCCGATCCTCCCCTGTTAAGCGGGTAATAGCTCATCCCCGGGGTTAACCGGGTCCTCTATAAAGATATCTTGCCACTTATTCGCAATGTCAAGTTAGGCAAATACCGATTAACGTTTGGAACGAACTGCCGAACTGCTTCTGCTTTTGAACAAATGAATATTCTCTAGCGCTTTACCTGTTCCGATTGCTACACAATCCAGCGGATTCTCAGCCACGATGACAGGCATTCCTGTCTCACCAGCCAGAAGCTTGTCCAGATTGCGCAGAAGCGCCCCACCACCTGTAAGAACGATTCCACGATCCATAATATCGGCCGCAAGTTCTGGTGGGCATTTCTCAAGGGTTACTTTTACCGCTTCAACAATTGCATTCACCGTATCAGCCAATGCTTCGCTGATCTCGTCCGAAGTAATCGTAATGGTCTTCGGCAGACCTGTAACGAGGTCACGTCCACGAATTTCCATCGTTTCTACTTGCTCCAATGGCATTGCTGATCCGATGTCCATCTTCAACTGCTCCGATGTACGCTCACCGATCATCAGATTGTATTGGCGTTTGATGTATTGAATAACGGATTCATCCATCTCGTCACCTGCTACGCGAACCGAACGGCTCGTTACAATCCCACCAAGAGAGATAACAGCCACTTCCGTTGTACCGCCACCAATATCGACAACCATACTACCTGTTGGCTCCCATACAGGCAGATCCGCACCAATTGCAGCTGCAAAAGGCTCTTCAATTGTATAGGCTTCGCGTGCTCCAGCCTGTTTCGTTGCATCTTCAACCGCACGTTGTTCTACAGCCGTGATCCCGGACGGTACACATACCATCACGTTTGGATGACGTTGGAACATGGAGCGTTGTTTCTGCGCCTCACGGATGAAATATTTGATCATTGTTGCCGTTGTATCAAAGTCGGCGATAACGCCATCTTTCATTGGACGAATGGCACGAATGTTACCTGGTGTACGTCCAATCATTTTTTTGGCAGCTTCACCTACTGCTTCAATGCTTTTTGTATCTGTGCGTATAGCGACTACCGAAGGTTCGCGCACCACAATTCCTTTTCCTCGTACATAAACCAACGTATTTGCTGTCCCCAAGTCAATACCCAAATCTTTCGTAAAACCACCAAACATAACATATTCTCCTTTTCTGCCTCATATAGCCGCTCTATTCAGATCCAGAGCGTGATAATTTCATTCCCACGTAACACGTGGAGCTAATATTCGCATTTGTTTTTTTTTCATTTGTAAAGTGAACCTATCTTTTACGGACAACGCCGTTAACATTCATAGGAAAACATCAACGCCAACCATTATATTATACTAAGCCCTTCTCCTTCAAACTTACGTACGTTCCATCTCCGATAATTATATGATCAAGCACGTCAATACCAACAATAGCGCCTGCTTCAATCAGTCTCTTGGTTATTTGGATATCCTCCGGACTGGGCGTAGGATCACCGCTCGGATGGTTGTGTGCGCACACAATAGATGCGCTGCTGCATTTGATGGCAGCCCGGAACACTTCACGCGGATGTACAATCGAAGCGTTAAGGCTGCCCATGGAGAGTGTTTCCTGGGCAATAATATGATTTTTGCTATTCAGAAAGAGACACACAAAATGTTCTTTTTGCAAATAACGCAATTGTTCGATCAGGATGTCAGCTGCATCACGCGGTGTACGGATTGAAGCCGACTGTGTGAGTCTGCTCTTGGCAATCCGATGCCCCAGCTCAATGCCAGCTTTCAATTGTACAGCCTTGGCATTGCCAATCCCTTTCATCGCAGTCAATTCTTCCAGACTCAGATCCATTAACGAGCGAATGCCACCCGTTTCGGTCAGAATCCGCTGTGCCATATGCACCGCGGATTCCTGTCTTGTGCCTGTTCGAAGTAAAATGGCCAGCAATTCAGCATGGCTTAAGGCGCCCGCCCCATATTCCATCATGCGTTCTCTCGGGCGTTCTTCCTGGGGGATGTCGCGCATCATGTATTGAGGCGACTCCATATGTTCCCTCTTTTCATTTCACAACATTTGGCTTCATTCATGTTCGTGGCAACACATGTACGCCGAACCCGTCCAGCATGTCACTTAGCAAGGATAGCGGCAAGCCAACCACATTAAAATAACATCCTTCAATACGGTCGACCAGTGAAGCGCCAATGCCCTGAATGGCATAAGATCCTGCCTTGTCCGAAGGCTCACCTGTCTTCACATAAGCACGGATGGTCGCATCCGACAGTTCTTTCATCGTTACATCGGTCTGGCGGTAATGAACTAACGACTGTCCATTGCCCGCATCGATACAAGCGACGCCCGTAAACACCCGATGCACACGGCCCTGCAGCTGGGATAACATACGTTCAGCATCCGCTTCATCTACGGGTTTGCCCAGAATCTCACCATCCAGAACAACAACGGTGTCACTACCAACAATAATGGCTTCCTGCTCGCGGCCTTCAAGCCCCCGATACACAGCAAGCGCCTTGCGCAAAGCAAGCTCCTGTACCGTCTGTTCAGGGGTCCACTCTGGCGGTGTATCTTCATTGGCATGACTTGGTATTACATCAAACGCTAGGTGGAGTGATGCGATCAGTTCCTTGCGCCGAGGCGATGTGGAGGCCAGAATAATAGGGCGCTGCTTTGTGTTATCCAAAATGAACGGCTCCTTATGCCACGGCAACATCCTGTCCGGATCACGATAATAGATGTCACTGGTTAATTTTTTTCGTCATAACTCGTCATTCTCCTACAGTCTGCGATATAGCCACACAGCGGCAATCATACCGATCAGACTCAGAAGGCTCATTTGAAATTGAAGTGAAATATCATAACTGATAATATCAAGATCAGCCTGCGGCGACCAACGTATGGTCGTGGCTTTCGTAAGAAAGGCTACTGCCTTAACAGGCTGCAGTGCCTTGGCGATCCACGCTCCGGCCATCCAGCCGAGCAGCAGAAACAGCAATAACATGCCGAAGTTTTTTTTCATCGGTAATCTTCCCTCGCCATTTTTTGACACCCACATTATTATACGGGGTTTTGTACGTCAATACAAACACAAATCCGGCAAGGGGAACTATTTCCAGTTCCTTGCCGGATGGGTAATTCCAAGCGTTGTTATGGGAAAGAGCATGTTACTGCTTAATCGCTTCGAGCCATTTTTTCTGCTGTAGTACATATTCCATCAGATCGGACTGCACGGACCACATGTGCACATCATCCGGATTTTTGTTGTACTCTGCAATAGCCGTTATTGCATCGTTCATTGATTTCTCCATTCCACCAACAATAGGCTGTACCTCCGCAGTCAGGCCGGGTGAGAGACTATTCAAACCGGTTAACCATGACTGGTGTTTATTCTGAATCGCGGTCATCGTTTCTGCAGAGACTGCTGTCGGTGCAGATTGTCCCAATTGCTGAATGGACAAGGTAGACAATTGTTCGACCAGTGCAGAACTGTTTGTGAAGAAAAGCTGCACATCCTCTTGCTTGCCACCGAATATAGCCGGATTGATCTCAGGGTTCACGATCTCCTTGACATACAGTTCGACTCCCTGAGCTTTTAGCCTGGAGCTAAGTAGCTTGGCCTCTTCACGGTCAGCCGAAATGCCTGCATATACTCGATTACCATCTTCAGGATCAGACCCTGCGGCTATACCTGCCTGAGCCAGTTCAAGCTTGGCCTGCTCAGCTCGTTCAGGAGAACTGAACACGCCGTATTGAAGTGCATAATACGTGCTGCCAGTCGCCGCTGTCTGCAGTTCTGTACCTGTAGCCCCCTCCTGACCAGTCACAGTGGAAACTGCCTGATTGGCGGGCAGAAGATCGTCTGGCTTGACGGCTCCTTCTTTATTAAAAAATGAGAGAATCACCATGCCAAAGAGTGCTCCGGTAACAAGTGCCCCAGTGACAGAACCAATCATTTTCCAGCCCCTTGGAGGACGATTGCGCTTATAGGAATAGTTCTCGGAATCTGCAAGCCAGTCATGGCCCTGATCCTCTTGGGCATTGGACCGATAGCGACGCTCTTCCTCCGGATCTTCTGAATAATTATCATAACCGTAACCCGAACGGTTTCCTAGATAATGGTGCTCATCCAAGTTCGAGTTCGAATCAGGGCTCACCCGCTCGTCAGGTTCAGGGACAGTAGAGCTTGTCAGCACCGTCTCTCCCCAGTCTCCGGGAATATCCTCTGGCGTCCATGATGGGGTCGTAACCATCTGCTTAGGCGTTAGCAGTTGATTATGCGGTAATTCTTCACTTAACGACACCAATGGACTGGATGCGGAACTCCTCTTGTTTTCAGGCTTGTCCGACTCATGATCCCCGAAGCGAAACGTCATTCTAGCATTGCTCACCCGTACCCTCTCCTTTGTCCATTTATATCAGCTATATGCAGAGGAGGCAGAAGACATTCCAATTAACGCAAAAAACCGCCTGCTTCATATCGAAGACAGGCGGTTTCGCAAATGATCTATTTCAAGCCTTGGGCAAGTGTATCTCCAACTTTCCAGATATCACCTGCACCCATCGTAATCACCAGGTCTCCTGGCTGCAAACGATGCTGCAGATCAGCTACAACTTCTTCTTTCGTAGGAAGGTACCGTGCAGAAGCATTACTGTTTTGAACGATTAGTTCAACCAGTTTGGCGGAGGTTACCCCTTCGATCTGTTTTTCGCCCGCAGGAGAATAAATATCCGTAATAAGCACCTCATCCGCTTCCGCGAAAGCACGACTGAACGCATCCAACAGGAAGAACGTACGCGTATAACGCTGTGGCTGGAATACCGCAATAATACGTTTGCCTGTCGCTTTGGCTGCACTAATAGTCGCTTCAATCTCCGTCGGGTGATGCGCATAATCATCGATGATCAGCATATCACGCGCCTCGCCCAATACCTGGAATCTGCGTTTGGCTCCGTGGAACTGGATGATCGCTGCCACAATCTTCTCAAATGGAATACCTGCTTCCAGACAGGTAATTACAGTAGCCATCGCATTATAAACGTTATGCTTACCTGGCACTGATAATTCCACCGTGCCCATAGGAGCACCCTGATGATTCATCGTAAAGGAGATACGGCGATCGCCCAATACAATATCCGTTGCCGTATAATCCGCAGCACGATCAATACCATAAGTTGTAATTCGTGACTTGAGTTCTGGCAAAATCGCTTGAACATTCTCGTCGTCTGAGCACACAATGGCTGTTCCTTCCGGACGAATCTGGCTCAGGAACTGCACATAAGCCTTTTTGAGTTCCTCAAAATCACTGTTGTAATTCTCCAGATGATCTGCCTCAATATTGGTTACAATACCGAGCCATGGATGGTACTGCAAAAATGAGCCATCGCTCTCGTCCGCCTCGGCAACTACCCAGTCGCCCTGGCCTGCCTTGGCGTTGGTGCCCACATTCATGATCTCTCCGCCAATGATATATGTCGGGTCCGTATCACATTTATCCATAACCAGTGCAATCATGGATGAGGTGGTGGTTTTACCGTGGGCTCCAGCCACAGCCACACCTTTACGTTCATTTAACAAACGTGCAAGCATCTGGGAACGATGCAGAATCGGAATGTTGAGCTCTGCAGCTGCTACCCGTTCCACATTATCAGCAGGCGCTGCCGTAGAGTAAACAACCAGGTCTGCTCCAGTGACGTGCTCTGCTGTATGGCCGATATATATTTTCGCTCCCTTGGCTGCCAACTTCTCGGTCAACTCCTGTGAAGCGACATCCGATCCGGTAACGGTGTATCCCATTTCCAACATAACTCTAGCGATGGCACTCATGCCATATCCGCCAATCCCTATAAAATGAACGTGTTCCGATGTATTTAACAAAACTTTCACCAACCTTTTTCAGAATCGGTTTGATGCAAAAGGGCTGCCCGCACATCCGCAATCAGGTACAGTGTGCCGGAGACCACCCCCAGATCCTCCGCTTCCGTCCGTGACTTCAATAGATCAAGAGCCTTTGCCCATTCGGGCTCGACGATGATTTCCAGTTCCTGCTTCGCAAAGGCGGGACGTACCCGTTCGACAATCTGCAGCAATTCATCTGCAGCCATTTTGCGTCGGAAGTCTGGCTCGGTCAGGATCAGCGTATCCACTAGTGGCAGTATATGCTGCAAATATGATTCGTGATGCTTATTTGCCAACATACCCATCATCAAAATTAACTTGTTGTGAGGATAGACATCCGTAATGCTCTTGGCCAGCGACTCTGCCCCTTCCGGATTATGTGCTCCATCGAGCACAATTCGGGGTTCATCGACGACTTTTTCGAATCTCCCTGCCCAGAAAGCATTCTCCAGTCCAAGTGCGATATCGTTATCATCCAGCATAAATGCCATGTATTGTCTAAGCAATTCGAGCACCATCAGTGCGGCCGCTGCATTGTCACATTGGTGTGAGCCCTGCATGCGGATGCGAACGTCCAGGTCACGAAAAGGGCCTGTAAAATGAAAAGATTGTCCGTTCTCATTACTCTCCAGTCGATGATAAGAGAATTGATTTCCAGCCAAATACAGGCTTGATTGAAGCTGCTGTGCTTTCTCCTGAATCACTTTCACAGCTTCGGGTTGCGTCGCGCAGGTTACAACGGGTACTCCCGGCTTGATAATGCCTGCCTTTTCTCCAGCGATCTGCTCAATCGTATCTCCAAGCACATCCGTATGATCCATACCAATGTTGGTGATGACGGACACAACAGGCGAAACAATATTCGTTACGTCCATCCTTCCCCCCAGCCCCGTCTCCCATACCACAACATCAGGGTAGCACTCTTCTGCATAATACAGAAGCGCGAGAGCCGTAGACACCTCAAACATCGTTGGGGAACCAAGCGGTGTAGATGCCATTTCCATAACCAGCGGTCGCAAACGGTTAGAGATCTTCAACAGTGTCTCTTCCGGAATATCCTCGCCGTTGTATTGAAAACGGTTCGTAAACTTGGTGATATAAGGCGATGTAAAGGTACCCACATCATATCCAGCCTGAAGAAGCACTGACGTCAAAAAAGCGCAAGTCGAACCTTTGCCGTTCGTTCCCGCGACGTGAATAAATTTGAGACGTTGGTGAGGATTGCCTAACATAGACATCAGACCCTCGATTCGTTCCAATCCAGGTCGGATGCCAAAAGGAATAAGGCCATTGATCCAGTCCACGGCCTCGTTATACGTAAGTAAAGGAGCTGCTGCATCTGTCCCGTCTAATTCCGTCATCTGATTCACCTTCGGTTCCGAGTTTGAGTGAAAAAAGCGGCCGGATGGCATACTGGCTCTCCATCCGACCCAAATATATTAACCTTTCAGTTCCTTGATTCGTGCGATCACTTTATCCCGTTTATCGGAATAATCTGCTTGCTTGGCGCGCTCTTCCTCAATAACTTTGGCAGGCGCTTTGGCTACAAAGCCTTCATTCGACAGCTTTTTCTCCACACGGAGTACTTCGCCCTCAAGGTTCTGCAACTCTTTCTCCAGACGAGCCACTTCCTGTTCGATATCAATAAGACCTGCCAGCGGCAAGTATAGTTCTGCCCCTGTGATGATTGCAGTCATTGCCTTATCCGGGGAGCTCAGATCCAGCCCACTATCGAACTCGGACGTGTTACAGAAACGTTTGATGTAATGACTGTTACGTTCGATGATGCTGGACGCCTCAGGGCTGTTTGCTTTCACCATCAATTCAATCTTTTTGCTCATAGGCACGTTCACTTCTGCACGGATGTTCCGAACTGCACGAATGGTATCCATGAGCAGGTTCATCTCGGCAACAGCCTCTGGATTCTCAAAAGCAGGATCATATACCGGCCATGCTGCCAACGTAATCGTCTCACCTTCATGCGGCAGATGCTGCCAGATCTCTTCGGAGATGTATGGCATAAACGGATGAATCAGGCGCATGGTCTGATCCAGCACATAAGCCAGTACGGATTGTGTTTTCTTCTTGGCAACCGGATCTTCCCCATAGAAGGACAGTTTAGCGAACTCAATGTACCAATCACACAGGTCATCCCAGATAAAGTTATACAGCACACGACCTGTTTCCCCAAATTCATACGCTTCGATTAGACGCGTAATATCGCGGGAAGTTTCGTTCAGACGGTGCAAAATCCAATAATCCGCTGTACCAAGCTCTCCGCTGATGTCACGATCCTCATAGATGAATCCTTCCAGATTCATCAATGCAAAGCGCGAAGCGTTCCAGATCTTGTTGGCAAAATTACGAGCCTGCTCCACCCGTTCCCAACGGAAACGGAGATCCTGGCCTGGCGTGCTGCTGGTTGAGATCATGTAACGCATTGCATCTGCGCCATATTTCTCGATCACATCCAGCGGATCTACACCGTTGCCCAGTGATTTGGACATTTTACGTCCATCTGCATCACGAACAAGACCATGCATCAGCACATCCTTGAACGGAATCTCATCCGTGAATTCCAGTGCAGTGAAAATCATACGTGCAACCCAGAAATATATGATGTCATACCCTGTCACAAGTACACTTGTCGGATAATAACGTTGCAGATCTTCCGTATCTTCCGGCCAGCCTAGTGTGGAGAATGGCCATAAGCCGGAGCTAAACCAAGTATCGAGTACATCTTCGTCCTGTCTAAGCTTGCGTCCTGCATTCTCTGGCAGCGTTGTCGGATCTTCAGCAGATACGATGATTTCACCCGTTTCCTCATCATACCAGGCCGGAATACGATGTCCCCACCACAGTTGACGGGAAATACACCAGTCACGAACGTTCTCGATCCAGTTCAGATATGTTTTCTCGAAACGGTCTGGAACAAAATTAACCCCTTCGCCGCTCTGTTGTTTCTTGATCGCTCTCTCTGCAAGTGGCTTCATCTCAACAAACCACTGAGTAGACAGATACGGTTCAACAACAGCGCCGGTACGTTCACTGTGTCCAACCTGATGCGTATGATCCTCGATGTTGATCAATATGCCTTGCTCTTTCATATCAGCAACAATCTGCTTGCGGCATTCACTGCGATCCAGTCCCTGATACTTACCAGCTTCTGCATTCATTGTGCCACTCTCATCCATTACCGTAATCTGTGGCAGATCATGACGAAGACCTACTTCAAAGTCATTCGGATCATGTGCAGGCGTGATTTTTACTGCACCACTTCCGAACTCTTTATCCACATAATCATCAGCGATAATTGGAATTTCGCGTCCAATGATAGGCAGTACAAGGACTTTGCCAATCATATCTGCATAGCGCTCATCCTTCGGATGAACAGCGACCGCTGTATCACCCAGCATCGTTTCAGGACGCGTTGTTGCTACTGTGACGTAGCCACTTCCGTCTTTGAGCGGGTAACGCAGATGGTACAGGTGACCCTGAACCTCTTTATATTCAACCTCAATGTCAGACAGGGCTGTCCGGTTCACCGGGTCCCAGTTAATGATGCGTTTGCCGCGGTAAATAAGGCCTTTTTCATACAGTTGAACAAATACTTTGCGAACCGCTTGGGACAGACCTTCATCCAGCGTAAAACGTTCACGTGAGTAGTCAAGGGACAAACCCATTTTGCCCCATTGCTGACGAATGGTTGTGGCATATTGATCTTTCCAATCCCATACTTTCTCCAGAAACTTCTCGCGTCCCAGATCATAACGAGTCAGACCTTCTTCACGCAGCTTCTGCTCCACTTTGGTTTGGGTAGCAATACCTGCATGGTCAGAACCCGGAAGCCACAGTGCATCATAACCCTGCATCCGTTTGGTGCGGATCAGAATATCCTGTAGTGTAAAGTCGAGCGCATGCCCGATGTGCAGCATCCCAGTCACATTTGGGGGTGGAATTACAATCGTATACGGCTCGGCATCTTTACGTTGACCGGCTTTGAAATATCCGCGCTCCATCCAGGTGGAGTACCATTTGTCTTCTGCCGCTTTAGGATCGTAAGTGGTCGGCATTTCTGTTGCAGCTGATTTTTTTTCCTCAGACATGTGTCATTCCTCCGTTACTTCATCTTCATCATCTTCGCCAAAAAAAACAAAAAAAACCTTTCATCCATCAAAGGACGAAAGGTTAGCTTTCGCGGTACCACCTTTGTTTCACGCCGACAGCAAGGTAGACTTCCCCCTCTGTACATGACGTGACACTTCAAGCAGATAACGGCTGCTACCGGCCCATCCTACCTCAGAAATAAATGACGATAAAGCTCATTCATCCCTTGAATTCAAACAGGCAACTCCCGGGCGACTTCGATCAGTTGGTTCCTGCGGAATCTCACAGCGTTGCAATTCCACTCTCTGAAAGGTCATACTGTCTACTACTCCCGTTCCACGTTGTTCTTCAAAAAACCTACACACATCATACCTTGCTCGTGCGCGATAGTCAACCTGACAACAGCGGATAAAGTGCGCTGGAATGCAGGTTTAGGGCAAATCATGCAAAAACCCGCAATCCTCAAGGGGATCACGGGTCATAACGAAGGCTTTAACTGCGGATTAAGGGATGTACAATATCTGACCTTCTTCCACAACTTGTTCAGATAATCGATTATACAACTGAAGTTCCCTCGTGCTCAATTGATATCGATCCGCAATGGCATCCAGTGTATCTTCCCGCTGGACGATACACAACTTCACTTTGCGGAATGGCGTCTGATCCACAATCGTTCCCAGAAACAGATTCTTCCATTCCACATCCTCAGGTGCATACGTTTCTTCCTGTATCACACCGGCTGGAACCTCTTCGCCTCTCTCCACTTCAGCATCGCGTGCTGATCTGCCGGAGGATAACAAGGAAGAGATCCCCACACCCTCCTCTTGTCTTGGAGCGGATTCCTTTTTACTGCCAAAAGCAACCTTCATCTCCGGCTTGTCTTCCGTCTCAGCAACAGGTTCAGGGACAAATGCTTCATTCTGCACAAACTCATCTACCTCAGTCGCTTCAAAAGACTGGCGTTCTTCCTCTGCATTGCCTGCTTCGGACGTACCGAATACACCTTGCCAGTTCTCCGCTTGTGGTTCAACCGGAACATCAACTGCCTGATTCTCCTGCTGAGGGACAGATCTCGCTGATTCGAAATGCCATACGTCCGGTCCGTCCGGTACATCTGCTGCTGCGAACTCATTAGATGATTGAGCAGCAGGTTCTTGGACTTCTTGATCTGAATTTCTAGGCTCTGTAGGCAATGCATCCACGGAAGGCTCGGACCACGCTGAAGACTCATCTTCCAGAGGAAGCAATGGTTCCGACTCTGGGTAAGAAGCTAACCGATCAGCGGTCTCAGCCATAAATGACGAGATGGGAGAAGGTTCGCTGTATGGCTCCTGGGATGCCAGTTCATCTCCATTCGCTGTCAGAGATGCAGGATCTTCGTTTGCATCAGGTTGTCTGTTTTCGTTAGCGTACTCCGCACTTTGCTCCGCCGAGGATAAGTTCGCATATTCCTGATGATATTCGGGGGCACCATAGGCAAGCTCTGCTGCATTCGCAAGTCTCTCTTCCTCACTCCGCTGGAGCAAATACTCTTGTGCAAATGTGTTAGGATCGCTATCTGTCTCTTCTGCTTCATCGGAACGGTTGGATTGCTGAGCATCCGGTGAGTGGACTACTGTAAACTCATCTGCTGACCACACTTGCGGCTCTTCAGCATGAAAGCCCTCGATGCCTCGCAGCGACAACACGCCAGTAATGTTCAGACTGCGGTTGGACAACAGATCCACGTCAAAATTTTCGATCTCAATGGAAATATCCTCAATGGATCTGACTCGGTTCAGCGGCACTGTAATCTCCACGGGAATGAAATGTTTGAGCTCTTCTGAAGCCTCATTTTCTCCTCTGTACGCACCTGTAAGTAAAAGATGCCCTCTTAAGGTGGCATGATCATCCTGCCCTATGACTTGAATGCGCGGGTATAATTCAATCTCCTCCAATTCCTCAATCGCAGGAACTCCCTCAGACAAATGAACGCGCTCATAAATATCGAACCGCAAACCATAAGGTTGATTCAACAAAGGTGGCGTCCTCCTTTCGGCATATGTTCACCATGATCCTTCTCATGGGACTGATCCATGGTCCAAATCCTTCGTTACCCCATCTATATGCCTTGAATGAGATGAGCATGCCACCTTTTGAAAAACCTTGCTATATAAAGCGAAATAGAGAATGTTGCACCTAGCCACTTCGATGACAGAATAACCTTCCGATCACTGTTATCCCCAGATTTTTTTGATTCCCTTCTTCAAAGGGAAAATCCGGGGATAGACTATACTTCCGAAGCAGCTTTCTTTCAGAAAGCTTTTAGGCGAAACAAATAGTGTATTAGTAAGCCTTTTCGCGCTCTGCCAGTTGTGTAAAATCGGACGGCCAAGGGTCATTTACTTCAATCATGGCTCCAGTTAACGGGTGGTTAAACTTCAACACTTCTCCGTGAAGCGCCTGCCTATCAATGGCATCCGCTCTTCCTCCATACAACTCATCACCGATGAGCGGATGTCCCGCATAACTCAGATGTACACGAATTTGGTGTGTGCGTCCTGTGTCCAGCTTCAATCGTACAAGAGTTGCCCGTTCCCACACTTCGACGATCTCCACATGCGTAACAGCTTCTTGACCACCTTCAGAGACACGTCTGCGCTGTTTGTGATGTCTGTCCTTGCCAATGGGAGCATCAATTTTGTGCAGTTCGCGGGATAGTTGTCCCCCTGCCATGGCTACATAATGGCGACCAATCTCTTTGCGGCGCATCGCTTCATCCAGTTTGGCGAGAGCAAAAGCATTTTTGGCATACAGGACAGGTCCGGTTGTATCCTCATCCAGTCGATGAACATGGCGTACACTTGCCTGTATTCCGTTCATCTCATAATAGGAGGCAACCACATGATCCAGCGTGATGGCCTGATCAGCGCGGCTTCCATCCGGATGCAGTTTCATGCCTGCCGGTTTGTGCATAACCAAACAGAAATCATCCTCAAACAAGACCTCCGCCTCAGCCCAGCGTGGCTCGACATCGATTGGCTGGGACGCAAAAAGGGCCAGCCGAAGCCGGTCCCCTGCGAGTTGTATTCCTCGGTTTGCTTTAAGCTGACGTAGCAGTTTCTCCGGAAATTGAAGTTCAGACAATAGCCATTGCTCCGCAGCCATCTGTTTGTCCGAGCTGCCGGTTACGGTTTTGCCTGGCATCAGCTCAAGCCATTCCCCGCGGCGTTTCCAACTTTTGATCGTCATAGCGATTGAAGAGCTTTACGATTCGCCTCGATCGTATCGTCAATATCTTGCTCCGTGTGCACACCAGAGACAAACATGCCTTCGTATTGCGAAGGCGCAACACTCACACCTTGATCAATCATGGCCGCAAAATAACGACGGAATTGATCCAGATTGCTTTCTTTGGCAATATCATAATTAGTTACCGGAACGGCACTGAAGAATGGACAAACCATGGAACCCACACGGTTAATAGTTATCGCGACACCCGCCTCAGATGCATTTTTCTCAAATCCGGCTTGCAGACGTGCAGACAGTGTCTCCAGACGGTCATAGACCTCTGGTGTTAACAATTTGAGCGTGGTATATCCTGCTGCCATAGCCAGCGGATTCCCGCTTAGTGTACCTGCTTGATAGATCGGTCCCGTAGGAGCAATCTGTTCCATCAGATCCCGGCGACCACCATAAGCACCAACCGGGAGTCCGCCACCGATAACTTTCCCCAGACAAGTCAGGTCGGGTGTAACCCCATATCGTCCCTGGGCACAGTTCAACCCTACGCGGAAACCGGTCATGACTTCGTCAAAAATAAGCAGGCTGCCATATTGCGTCGTCAAACTGCGCAAGCCTTCCAGGAAGCCAGAAGCCGGAGGTACAACCCCCATGTTACCTGCCACAGGTTCCACAATAACAGCGGCAAGTTCTTCACCATAACGTTCAAAAGCAAGTGTCACAGACTCCAGATCGTTATAAGGTACCGTAATGGTATTCACAGCTACGCCTTCAGGCACACCTGGACTATCTGGCAGACCCAATGTTGCAACACCTGAGCCAGCCTTGATCAGCAAACTGTCTGCATGTCCATGATATGATCCTTCAAACTTCAGAATTTTACTGCGTCCGGTTACCCCGCGTGCCAGTCGAATGGCACTCATGGTTGCTTCCGTACCGGAATTAACCATCCGCACAATATCGATGGAAGGTACACGCTCACAGACCAGTTTCGCCATCTCGGTCTCCAGCAAGGTAGGTGCACCAAAGCTTGTTCCTTTAAGGGCTGTCTCACGCAAAGCTTCTACAACGTCAGGGTGTGCATGTCCCATGATGAGTGGACCCCACGATCCTACATAGTCAATAAAAACATTGCCATCAATATCGTAGATTTTGGACCCTTCGCCGCGCTCCGCATAGATTGGCGTAAGTCCCACCGATTTGAATGCGCGTACAGGGCTGTTCACCCCCCCGGGTATGTACTGCTTCGCTTCCTCAAACGCGCTACGTGAGCGCTCATCATTACGACGATTACCTTGTTGTACAGTCATGTGTATCCTCCCCAATGTCGATTATTTTATTTCTCAGCCAACCAGCGAGAAGCGTCTTTTCCGTAGTAGGTAATGATCATATCTGCACCCGCGCGTTTCATACTGAGCAGGATTTCCATGGCTACTTTTTTCTCATCGATCCAGCCTTGAATCGCCGCCGCCTTAACCATGGCATACTCGCCACTTACATTATAGGCAACAAGCGGAAGATCAAATTGATCCTTGATGGTGCGCATAACATCCAGATAGGAAAGGGATGGTTTTACCATCAACATGTCCGCTCCTTCCAGCACATCCGTTTCGGCTTCACGCAGAGCTTCTCGTGCATTGGCCGGGTCCATCTGATACGACTTGCGGTCCCCGAATTGTGGCGTTGAATCTGCTGCCTCGCGGAATGGGCCATAGAATGCAGAAGCATATTTTACAGAGTAGGACATGATCGGAATGTGACTGAATCCATTCTCATCCAGCCCGGCACGGATCGCTTGTACAAATCCATCCATCATGTTGGATGGTGCAATAATGTCCGCTCCTGCTTTGGCTTGGGACACTGCCGTTTGCACGAGCAGATCAAGTGATTCGTCATTTAACACATCTCCGCAGATGTGACCGTCAATCTCCACGGTGTGTACCATACCGCAGTGACCGTGATCTGTGAATTCACACAGACAAGTATCTGCAACAACCAGCAGCTCTGGGTACCACGATTTGATCAATCTCGTCGCTTCCTGCACAATGCCATCTTCAGCGAAGCCAGATGAACCCACACTATCCTTCGTCTCAGGAATACCGAACAATAACACGGCTGGAATTCCCAACTCGGCAATTTCTGTTACTTCTTCCTGAAGACGATCCAGCGAGAAACGGAATACCCCAGGCATGGATTTGATTTCGGATTTAACATTTTCTCCATACGTTACATAGATCGGTTGAATAAAATCATCCACGGTTAGATGGGTCTCTCTGACCATATTGCGAATACCTGTGGATTGGCGTAAACGGCGATGCCGTACAATTGGAAAACTCATACGTGTAAACCTCCCTGAAAGTGTAATAGAGCAAAAAGGGAAGCGCGCTGGTATCCTATCGAATTCAGCACGCTTCGTATGTCAACATATTACTTGTGTATTAATTCCGAAGAACGCCTTCCTTGGCGCTTGTCCGTTTCCAGTCACATAGAACTGTGATCAAGCTATCCATCGTTGCTTCCTCTGCCATGAGTGTAACACGCAGTCCAGCGGCCTCTGCTGTCTTCGCTGTAACCGGTCCGATACATGCAACCTCCACATCTTTTAACAAAGGTAGCGGATCCTGCAATCCCATCCGTTTCAACATACTCATGAAGTTGGTAACCGTCGATGAACTTGTGAAGGTCACCGCATGTATACCGCCTTCTTCAAGCAGCTTGAGCAGTTCATCATCATCTTCACCAGCGAGGATCGTATCATAGATGATGGCTTCGGTGACTTGAAGTCCTCGTTCTCTCAGCTGGTCACGTAACCACGTACGAGCCAGATCACCGTGCGGAAGCAGGACTTTCTGGCCTTCCTTCAGTTCACTTTCAAAAGTCTCAAGCATGCCTTCGGCCTGGAAAGGACCTTTGACGACCTCTGCAACGATGCCATGTTTGCGCAAAGCGTCTGCTGTGGAAGGTCCTACGGCAGCAATTCTTGCCTGATGAATCGAGCGAATATCCTTGCCTTCCTGTTCCAAATGGCGGAAGAAGAACTCCACGCCGTTCACACTTGTGAAAAATACCCAGTCATAGGTATTTAAAGCACTGAACGCGTCTTTGACACTTTGCTGCGCAGATTCACTGGAAGGCATGACCGTCTCAATGACCGGAAACTCATACGGTTCGCCGCCGAGTTCCTCAATGCGATTCACGAGTTCACTCGCCTGACTGCGAGCACGGGTCACCAGAATTCGTTTGCCAAACAGCGGCAGCGCCTCTGCCCATTTCAACTGTTCCCGTTGATTCACGACATCCCCTACCACAATAACAGCAGGCGGTTGGAAATTGGCTGCGATCACTTTCGCTTCTATATCTTCAAGGGTACCTGTAATGGTATCCTGTTCCGCTCGTGTTCCCCAACGAATCAGTGCTACTGGTGTTTGTGCTGGACGACCATGACGAATCAACTGTTCGCTGATATAGCCAATCTTGGCAACACCCATCATAAATACAAGTGTGCCCGTCGCATTCGTCACTTTATCCCAATGGATGCTGCGATCGAGCTTGTCCGGACTTTCATGCCCCGTAATGATGGAGATAGAGGACGCATAGTCACGGTGTGTCACGGGAATTCCGGCATACGCTGGCACACTTATCGCAGCTGTTACCCCAGGCACAATCTCAAATGGAATGCCGTTTTTGTGCAGCAAATCCGCCTCTTCGCCCACGCGTCCAAAGATCGTCGGATCGCCACCTTTAAGCCGTACCACAACCTTGCCTTCCAGAGCCAGATCAACCAACAGTTGATTGATCTCTTCCTGTTTCATCGTATGCCGATCCGGGCGCTTGCCCACGTAAATCTTAACCGCGCCAGGTTTCATTTGTTTCAACAATCTCGGACTTGCCAAACGATCATAGACTACAGCATCGGCTTTACCGATGGATTCCCACCCTTTTACCGTAATCAGCTTTGCATCCCCAGGACCTGCTCCTACCAAAAAGACCTTCCCCACCATGTCTTCATCCCCTAACTTCTGCCAGTATCTGCTCTGCTCCCTGTTCGATCAATCTCCAAGCCACTTCTTCTCCCAGACGAACCGGGTCTTTGCCAGTCAGAGCTTCCTTAAGAATCAGTCCACCATCCGGTGTACCGACCATACCTGTTAATTGTAACGTGTTTTTGCCATTCAGGGAATCTGCATCTTGCTGAGGCACCCACACCGCATGAGCACCAATCGGAACCTGACAACCCCCATTCAATACACTGAGAAAACGGCGTTCCGCCTGTACAGGAAATGCTGTCTCGGGATCATTATACAGCTGCAACAAGTGCAACAATTCCTCATCGTCTTCACGGCATTCGATACCAAGCGCCCCCTGGCCCACAGCCGGAAGGCAAGCTGTCTCGGTCAAGTACTCGGTAATCCGGTCTTCCCAGCCCATTCGGTACAACCCAGCAGCAGCCAGAATAATCGCATCAAGGCCTTCAGTCTCCAGCTTCCGCAGACGGGAATCGATATTGCCGCGAAGCGATTCCAATTGCAAATCTGGACGATAGGCTTTTAATTGACTGGATCGGCGCAGACTGCTTGTCCCAACTCTTGCGCCTTCTGGCAATTGATCCAGCGTAAGTCCACCATTGGAAATCAGCGCATCCCGTGGATCTGCACGACGGGGAACAGCGCCATTAATTAATCCTTCGGGTAACTCGGAGGGCATATCCTTCATGCTATGCACAGCCATATCAATGGTACGATCAAGCATCGCCTGTTCAATTTCTTTGACAAACAATCCTTTGCCTCCCACTTTTGACAGCGTTACATCCAGAATGAGATCTCCCTTTGTAACAATCTTATGTACTTCAAAGTCAAAAGCTAATCCTTCCCGCTCACAAATGTCGCGTAAATCCTGAATGACATGACCTGTCTGGGTTAGCGCAAGCGCGCTCTGTCTACTTCCAACTTTAATTGTACGCATATCTATACTTCCTCCTGATTACGGGATATCCAGTCCCCGATTTCTTCTTCGGTCCACCACCGGAAATGGCCTGTACGAATATCTTCTAGTATGTTCATCTCAGTTAACTGCCGAAGCAACGTACTTCTAAGACTAGCAGAAGATACGCGTGCCTTCACCTCGGTCCTCATCTGGTGCAAAAACTCAAGATACGTCTCATACTCATCACCGAACTGTCGTTCGAGTGTGGCTCGTATCTCAGCAGCTGCTGCCGGCCCCGCCCCTGCTGTGGATATCGCTATGCTTAATCTTCCACGTCTGACTACGCTTGGCGTAATAAAGCTGCTGTGCTCCGAAGACATCGCGTCATTCACCAATATGCCCGCATTCCCAGCATCCCGAACCACAGTTGAATTGACCTCTGATCGGTCAGTCGCTGCATATACGAGAAAGGCCCCCCGCAAATCTCCATTGCGGTAGGACCGGTCTATCCATTGAATTCGGGATTCATGATGCAGTTGTTTTAATAAGGGAGTAAGCTCCGGACTGATGACCGTAATCTGAGCCTCGGCATGCAGCAATCCCTTAATTTTACGCTCGGCAACACGCCCACCACCAACCACATAGCACTTCATGCCTGAAGTATTTACAAATATTGGTGTGTAACGTTCCATCTCCTTCACTCTCCCGTCCAACGATGAAACGCTGAATACGCATTGGATAAAAAACTCACAATGACCAATCCGTATCCGATCAGTGTCCATCTTGCCATGATGATCGTAGAGAACTGTTTTCTTCTCTTGAATACGAAGTAACCTACGTAGATGGCTATAGCAAGACCTGTAGCAATTACTTTGAGGTCCAGTAGCAAGATCCATCGTCTTTCCGCCACAATAGATAATACGGCAAGCATTACAGAAACACCAAGGAGCGGTGTTCCGATCAACGTAGCACCATCCATGTACTTACCGATCACTTCCAGGCTCGGCAGCCGGCGCATCGTATCATTCCACTTTTTTTTCTTCAACTTATGGTGCAAGAAAAGATATAACAAGGCAAATACCGTAGCAACGGTTAACGCCGCAAAACCAAGATTCGCCAAGGTAATGTGCATGATGAGTAATCCATGTACTGTTTGCCAGTTATGCAGGGATATCTCTCCGGCCGTAAACCACAGGCGGTTTAATACCGTAACGGAAAAACCTACAACATTCAGCAATAAAATCACAAATTCAGAACGCTGGATACGAGTCATGACAAGAGACATCAGCACAATACTGAATGAAAATATAAACAAAAAATCAAAGGTGGTGTAGATGGGAAAATGCCCTTCAGTCCACATGCGCAAAATGACATGTGTGACCTGAAGTCCCCAAACAACGACAAGAAACCCTGTGCCTGTCCGCTTCGCCCCCGCATTGCGTCGAATGCAGTCCGAGAAATAGAACAGTAGGCTCAGGGCATACATATAGATTAAAGCTTCATAGACTTGTTCAGCAACGGTCAAGCTGCCCACCCGCCTTATACGCCTGCCGGAGCATAAGCCGGCACGGGGTCTTGCCGGTTTTCGTTAAGGTGAGCGGCTGGTTTAGCCAGAGCTGTGGCGTCACTCTGACTCACTTTTTCAGCGGCCATCTCCACTGCATTTTCCAAAGCGAAAATCTGAGTAAACATGCGCAGAGCTTCATCACCTTGCTTCGTTCCTGCCATTTCCTTAATCCGATTAATCGGATCTGTCGTCATTTGATTCACAATACTCTTGGTCAAACGACGAATGACTTTACGCTGATGTTCATCAAGCTCAGGCAGTTTATTAAACAGGCTATCCATCGTTTCTTCATGAATGGAGACACCTTTTTCCTGCAAAGCGCGAATAACGGGACGAACACCCAACGTTTTGAGCCAATGGTAATAATCTTCCATCTCAAGCTCAATCATTCTCTCAATCTTGGCAGCTTCCACCTTACGCATCTCCAGGTTGCTCTCCACGATTCCTTCCAGATCATCAATGTCATAGAGATATACGTTGGATAACTCAGCAATCGCCGGATCAATATCCCGTGGAACCGCAATATCAATCAGGAACAATGGACGGGATTGACGACGCTTCATGCTCTCCCGTACCACTGCCGCATCCATGACATAACGTTCAGCTCCAGTAGAACTAATCACAATGTCCACTTCATTAAGACGATCTAATGCTTGTTCCATCGTACAAGGTGTGCCCCGGAACTTGGCTGCCAACTCTTCGGCTCTTGCGAGCGTACGATTTGCCACGATGACTTCGGATGCCCCGTTGGCATAGAGATGTTTCACGGTTAGTTCACTCATCTTGCCGGCACCCAATATGAGCACCTTCTTATCTGTGAACATGCCAAAAATCCTCTTACCAAGCTCAACAGCAGCATAACTGACAGATACGGCGCTCTCCCCGATGGAGGTCTCCGAATGGGCCCGTTTGCCCAGTGTAACTGCCTGTTTGAACAGCATATTAAACCAGGTACCTGTTGATTTCTCTTCCTGAGCTTTAAGAAAAGCCTGTTTCACCTGTCCAAGTATCTGAGTCTCACCAATGACCATGGAATCAAGTCCGCAGATCACACGGAACAAATGGCGCATGGCTTGGTCATCTTCATATATATATAAGTGTTGCGTAAATTCTTCCCGTGGTACATTAAACCATTGTTCCATGAATGTTCGAATAAAATAACCACACATGTGAAGACGGTCCACCACAACATACAACTCGGTACGGTTACATGTGGCTACGATTACACCTTCCAATACACTCTTGGTCAGCTTGAGCTGCTGCAGCGCTTCAGACAAGTCCTTTTCTGCAAATGTGAATCGTTCCCTAACCTCTACAGGCGCCGTGCGATAATTCAAACCAACGACAACGATGTGCATTGCAAGTTCACCTGCCTAATAAATTTCCAATCAAAGTGCTTACTGCATATGTCTATCCATTTATGATTGACATGGTTAATTATATCACACATCATAGCCGTGACCGGGTCATTTTTATGAAATGTTTATGAAATCCCCATGTTCATCATCATATGCACTGTCATTTATTGTAGTGTCTCACCAAAGTTCCCCGTTATGCGTTAAAAAGTGTCGATTATGAATATTCATAATGATATGGACATTTAAAACAAATAGCCATGGAATGATTCCATGGCTATTAAAGTTTGGGAGGTTATGCGTCCATCCCGATATGTGAACATTGTGTATGCAATATACTATTTATTTAAACCCATTCTGAATGTTTGTTCATCTCTGGTGTTTCAACTTGCAATTCGCCCAATCCACGTACCAGCTTCTTTGCATACGTTTTTTCCGGCTTTAATACGGATACCAGGTAGTCAATGGCCAACTGTGGGTCAACGGTATCCCCGCAAGTGTAACAATCAATTGCTGCAAAACCTCTCTCAGGATACGTATGAATGGAGAGGTGACTCTCCGACAAGAGTACAAGAACGGTCGCTCCCTGTGGGTCAAACTGCTTGGACTGCACGGACATTACTGTCGCACCACATGCCTCCGCTGCTTCAACCATTTGGGCTTGCAAGTACTCCGCATTGTTCAGTAGATTAAAGTCGACACCCCAAGTATCAACAGCAACGTGTCTTCCGAAAGTTGAATATTCCACCCTTCGGTTCCCCCTTCCTAGGAATAAAATGTTTGAAAAATTTCATCCGCTAGGACCTACGTCATTCACTTCCCGAGGGAAAAATCTCTCGCAACATATAATGTCCTGAGTGAATCCTGGTTCCTATATTGTTTTCAACGAGATTAAAAATAACATTGAATCCGAGTGAAATCAACCCTTTTCCAGAAGATTGTAAAATAAATATTTTCATTCGGGATGATTTGACCCTACAACAAAAAATCCCCCTGAAACCTCCGCATTGGCAAGTGCCAAGACCCGGAAGATACAAGGGAATTCATTACATTTTTATACGTGTATAGACATACACTTTCAGGTTAATAAGCTTCAAGCTCAAACAACCGTTTTTGATAACGAACAAGAGTCTCATCAATCTGATGAAGCTGATCAGCAGTCGCATCTTTTCTAGTGTCCAGCAGTGAATCAATCTCGGCATACACACGGTTGATTTCGCGTTCTACATCTCTGGCCAGGAACAGATGTTGCAATTCGAGCAACGTATTTTTGTATTCATAGATCACTCGGGTATTCTCCCCGGTTTTCTCCACAATTTTACGGACAGTGCCTTGAGCATAAACATACGTCATGGTGAACCCTTTATAGATTCGATGAACGACCCCGTCACCCTTAAAAGTCATAAAGAGCTTCCGGACAACATTGGTCAGATGCAGATTCACCAGGCGGCAAGATAACTCACAGATATAAAATCCTTCTATGCGGTCAAAAGGGAAATGAACCTCTTCTCCACTTACATCCCCCAACACAACCTCCTGACATCCATTGTCCAACACCTTAACCCGATGATGGAGTCGGCCGTCTTCCGTCATGCGCAAAAACTGATGCATCTGGGGTTCTGACAATTTCATAGTGGCCTTAACATACTCTGTGGCTAACCGCTGAGCCATACAAATCTCCTCAATTCTTTCCCGATTGTTTTGCCTTCCTGCACTGTAGCAGTAATCTCAAAATTCTTCAGGCCGGCGAAGCCGGTGTTTTGGGTACTGTTGGCAACATGCACCTATGCTCATTATACACTACCTTAACGCTATATTTCTCCAGACCCAGATGATGAATTCTCACGAAATCCCATAAATAACCGGATTAATCTTGATCTCATCCAAGATTCACTTAACATGCTCACTTTCCCACACTAAAACTGTATACTATCTCGGTTATCCGTTAATTTCGTTGTTTTCTTCCTCTTCAGCAGTACCCTCTGCATCCAGCACTGGTGCATACTTATCTATGCGGGCATGGCGGGTAATGATGTCCCATAACTCCTCTTTCCCCAATCCCTCTTCGGATGAAAACGGCACAAACAAATCCCCTGAACGAAGACCCAGTGATTCCTTAATAACTTTGATATGTTTGGCTCTACGTGTTTTGGGAATCTTGTCCATCTTGGTTGCTACGACAACCAAAGGCAATCCATTGTGACGAAGCCATTCATTCATCATCTTATCTTCCTTGGATGGCTCATGTCTCATATCCACCATCTGCATAACCAGTTTCAATTCCTCGCGTCCGAGCAGGTATTTCTCCATCATTTTACCCCAGGCAAAGCGCTGCTCTTTGGAAACCTTGGCGTAACCATATCCCGGGAAATCGACGAAGTAGAGATCCTGATTAATTTTATAATAGTTCAGCTGCTGTGTTTTACCTGGTGTCGCACTCGTCCGAGCCAGATTTTTACGATTGATCAAACGGTTGATCAAGGAAGATTTTCCCACATTGGATCGACCCGCCAACGCAATCTCTGGCAGACCGTCCTCTGGGTATTGTTCAGGCCGAACGGCACTGATAATAAATTCAGATTGATTTACTTTCATATTGTATCTTTCCTCTCTTGAACGCCTTTGCTATGCATAACCTGTTGAAGTTATTATGCCATGGATTGTTCTATCATACCAAAAAAACCGTTCCAGCGGACGCCGAAGCCTCCGCAGAACGGTCTACTCTTCATACGAACCTTTCGGATACGTGGATTACAGGTGGATTCCTGCCTGCTCAACAAGCGCATGCTGCAATACCTGATCCATATGGGCGACCGGGACAAACTCCACATCTTCCTTGATGCTGTCTGGAATGTCACGCAGATCCCGTTCGTTATCCTTAGGCAATAATATTTTTTTATAACCTGCACGATGGGCTGCCAGTGATTTCTCTTTCAAACCACCAATTGGCAACACACGTCCACGCAATGTTATTTCACCAGTCATGGCGATATCCTTGGATACATGTTTGTTCGTCAGAGCTGAGATTAACGCTGTTGCCATCGTAATCCCGGCAGATGGACCATCCTTCGGAATCGCTCCTTCCGGAACGTGGATATGAATATCGTTCTTCTCATGGAAATCAGGCGCAATCCCAAGCTGCGTAGCTTTGGAACGTGTGTAACTGAATGCGGCTTGTGCCGATTCCTTCATGACATCCCCCAGTTTACCTGTAAGGGTCAATTTACCTGTTCCAGGCACAACAGTCACTTCAATGACAAGGGTATCTCCGCCAACTTCAGTCCACGCCAGACCCGTTACGGTACCAATCTGATCTTCCAGTTCGGCCATGCCATAACGGAACTTGCCAGGTCCAAGATAGTCTTTGATCTCATCTGATGTGATGTTAATCTGACCTTCTACACCAGACACGATATTTTTGGCAGCTTTCCGGCACAACGAAGCCATCTGCTGTTCCAGATTACGTACACCTGACTCCCGTGTATATTCACGAATTACACGCAACAACGCGTCATCCGGGATTTCCAGTTGCTCTTCTTCCAGACCATGGTCCTGCTTCTGTTTGGGCAACAAATAGTTTTTCGCAATTTGCAGCTTCTCCAGCTCCGTGTAACCAGGGATGTTGAGCATTTCCATCCGATCCAGCAATGGACGCGGAATATTGTGTACCGTATTGGCAGTTGTTATAAACATAACGTTGGATAAGTCAAACGGCAATTCTACAAAGTGATCACTAAACGTATTATTCTGTTCCGGATCAAGGACCTCAAGTAACGCTGCAGAAGGGTCTCCGCGGAAATCTGAAGCCATCTTATCAATCTCGTCGAGCAGGAATACCGGATTAAGTGAACCCGCCGTTTTCATTCCCTGAATGATACGACCAGGCATGGCTCCTACATAGGTGCGTCGGTGTCCACGAATCTCGGCTTCATCGCGCACGCCGCCAAGAGAGATTCTGACAAACTCCCGTCCCAGCGATCTCGCGATCGAACGGGCAAGTGATGTTTTACCGACCCCTGGAGGTCCAACCAGGCAGAGAATTGGCCCTTTAAGCTTCTTGACGAGCTTCTGGACCGCCAGATATTCAAGCACACGTTCTTTGGGCTTTTCCAATCCGTAATGATCTGCATTGAGCACATCCTCGGCTTTTTGGATATCCAGATCATCTGCTGTCATCTGGCTCCAAGGAAGGCCAAGCAGCCAATCCACATAGTTGCGGATGACTCCGCCCTCGGCTGAGCTTGCAGGCATTTTCTCCAGTCGATCAATTTCTTTCTCAACCTTTTCTTTCACCTTGTCCGGCAAGCCGAGTTCTTCCATCTGCGTGCGAAGTTCCTCAACTTCACCCGCTCGGCCTTCTTTTTCACCCAGTTCTTTCTGGATTGCTTTCATCTGCTCACGCAAATAATATTCCTTCTGCGTTTTCTCCATCTGTTTCTTCACACGTTGGCTGATCTTGCGTTCAAGCTCCAGCACTTCACGCTCATTGTTCAGGATATCCAGCAATTTCTCCAGACGTTCCCGAACGTCGATGGTCTCCAGAATTTCCTGTTTATCCTTGATCTTCAAGGACAGGTGACTCGTGATGACATCGGCCAAACGCCCTGGTTCTTCGATGTCAGACACCGCAGCAAGTGTCTCTGGCGTCACTTTTTTGGACAGATTAATATAATTCTCGAACTGGTTCAGAACGGTACGCATCAAGGCATCCGTCTCCGGATGGGTATTCTCCTCTTCAGGCAGCTCTTTTGCCAGTACTTCATAATATTCCTCGTTGTCCGTATATTCAATAATTTCAGCCCGTTCCAAGCCTTCCACGAGTACACGAATCGTACCATTCGGAAGCTTCAGCATCTGTCTGACCTTGGCCACGGTTCCGATTCTGAAAATGTCTTCTTGTGTTGGTTCTTCAATATTTACTTCGGCTTGGGAACATAGGAGAATCAGATGTTCTTCTACCATCGCTTTTTCTAAAGCCTTGACCGATTTCTCCCGGCCCACATCGAGATGCAGTACCATACTCGGGTAGACGAGAAGTCCTCTTAAAGGCAGTAAAGGAAAACGACGACCTTTCGCTTTGCTCGGTCCCATCGCTTTCGCACCTCCAATGGCTCTCAGGTTGTAGTCATTCATTATTCTATCAAATGTTCACATAAAAAACCAATGAAGGGAAGCGTTTAGCAGCTTCCCGAATCTGTAACCTGTCCTGGACGAGGCACGTCAGCACGCAAATAGGAAGCAGATGCCGGTGGAAAAATCTCCGGTGCAGGGGTAACTGTCTCCTCTGCAAGCTTCGTCTGTTCCATCTGTTGTTCCGGAACCCAGGCGAACACTTCACGGAATACGTCCTGTACCGTATCTACCGGAATAACGCGCAAGCCATCCAAGTTCTCGAAAATGGACTGCCAGTTCTCGGCGGGAATAATAACCGTCTTCGCTCCCGCCTGAAAAGCAGCCTCCACCTTGGCCAGCACGCCACCAATTGGCTTGACCCGACCATGAATACTGATCTCGCCAGTCATCGCTGTCTCATGATCCACAGGACGTCCCTGAATGGCTGATGTAATGGCAGTCGCCATAGCAATTCCGGCTGATGGACCATCAATAGGCGTCCCACCTGGGAAATTCACGTGTAAATCGTAATCATTCGGACGAATACCCATGGCTTTTAATACGGTTAACACATTTTCAACCGAGCCTTTAGCCATACTTTTCCGCCGGAGTGTACGCGAACCGCCTCCAATCTCTTCTTCATCCACAACGCCTGTAATGTTAATTCGGCCTTGATCTTTAAGAGCCGGAACAGCAGACACTTCAATTTCCAAAATGGTTCCCATATTCGGTCCGTATACCGCCAAGCCGTTAACAAACCCCACCTGAGGCTGTGAAGGGACCTTCCGGTCAGGCCGTGGCTGAATCTGACTGCTACCAGCCACCCACTCTACATCGGAAGCTTGAAGCGTCTCACGCTTCTCTGTCAGCGCAAGTCCAGCAGCCAGCTGGATGATATTGACCGCTTCACGTCCGTTGGTTGCATATCGCTTGACCACCTCAACGGCTTCCGGACACGGACTGAACCCTATTTTCTGAACAGCATCTTCTGCAATTCGTCCAATTTCTTCAGGCAACAAAGGACGGAAATAAACTTCCATGCAGCGCGAACGCAAGGCCGGTGGCAGTTCATGAGGGGAACGTGTCGTTGCTCCAACAAGGCGGAAATCGGCTGGCAGGCCATTTTGAAAAATATCGTGGATATAAGCAGGAGTATGCGTGTCTTCCGAGTTATAGTACGCACTCTCCAAAAACACCTTGCGATCCTCCAACACTTTCAACAGCTTATTCATCTGAATCGAATGCAATTCACCAATTTCATCAATAAAAAGCATTCCCCCATGCGCTTTGGTCACAGCCCCCGGTTTCGGTTGGGGAATACCTGCAACGCCCATGGCTCCTGCTCCCTGATATATCGGATCATGAACCGAACCAATTAAGGGGTCCGCAATACCACGCTCATCAAAACGGGCTGTTGTTGCATCCAGCTCGGTGAATTTCGCGTCTGGTTTGAAAGGGGAAGACGGATTCTTCTTCGCCTCTTCCAGCACAACCCTTGCGGCAGCTGTCTTCCCGACTCCGGGAGGGCCATAAATGATAACATGTTGCGGATTCGCACTGCATAATGCAGCTTTAAGGGCACGAAGCCCGTCTTTTTGCCCAACAATATCATTAATGGTAGCTGGACGCGTCTTCTCCGACAGCGGCTTGGTGAGTGAGATCGAGCGCAGCTTGCGCAGTTTCTCCAGTTCCTTGCGAGATTCACGCTCAACAGCACTGCGGTTGGTTTTCTGGCCACGCAGCAGGTTCCAGAAATACAAACCAATCACCACTCCAAAAAATAACTGAATCAACATTATGAACATTCCGAAATCACCCATGTCTCAACATCCTCCTTCTGTCCCTATTCTCATATGAGATCATGCTAATACTTGGTAGTATAGCCTTTTCAACGAGACGTAAACGGGCAATGCGGAATTTGTAGACGAGAATATAAAAAGCTCGCCATTGCTGGCGAGCTTTTGTTGTGACAGGATATGAATCAATCAGTGCGAACGACCAGGAATAACACCTGTCTCTTCGTAAGCTTCGACGATTTTGTCGATCTCTTTTTTCAATTCCTCAACCATGATTTCTTCAGGCACTTTACGGATCATCTTGCCATGACGGAACAAGAGACCTTCTCCACGAGCACCAGCAATCCCGATATCCGCTTCTTTGGCCTCACCTGGACCATTAACCGCACAACCCAATACCGATACTTTAATCGGTACCTTAAGTTTGGAGATATACTCTTCCACTTCGTTGGCGATGGAGAACAGGTCGATATCCAAACGTCCACATGTTGGGCAAGAGATCAATGTGGCTGCATTCGTAATGAGTCCAAATGTTTTGAGCAGATCACGAGCAACCTTGATTTCTTCTACCGGGTCCGCACTCAGTGAGATCCGCATCGTAGAACCAATACCCATGGACAACAAGGCTCCCATACCTGCAGAGCTTTTGATCGTACCAGAGAAGAGTGTACCTGCTTCGGTAATCCCGAGGTGCAGCGGATACGGAATAATCTGAGCTGCTTTGGTATATGCCTCAATGGCCATCGGCACATCCGATGCTTTGAGAGACACGATGATATCGTGGAAATCAAGCTCTTCCAGAATACCAATGTGATACAATGCACTTTCTACCATAGCATCAGCCGTAGGATACCCATACTTCTCAAGAAGGTGGTTTTCCAGAGACCCCGCATTTACCCCGATCCGAATTGGAATACCGCGTTCTTTACATGCTTTCACGACTTCTTCCACTTTGGAACGTTTACCGATGTTACCTGGATTAATCCGTACTTTATCAATACCGTTCTCAATCGCAAGCAAAGCCAGCTTATAGTTAAAATGAATGTCCGCTACGAGCGGTATATTAATGCGTTTTTTAATTTCCTTGATGGCTGCGGCAGCTTCCTCGTTATTCACCGTGACACGTACCACTTGACAGCCCGCTTCTTCCAGTCGCAGAATCTCTGCAACCGTTGCTTCAACATCTGCCGTTTTGGTTGTACACATACTTTGGATAATGACTTCGTTACTGCCACCGATCGTTACGTTTCCCACTTTCACGGGACGTGTATCCTGTCTTAAATACATGAGTGATTTCTCTCCCCACAACGTCAAAGCTCCACCCTGACAGAGACATGAATTCGCCTTCTGCCAAAGTGGAGAACTGACAAGTCTATATTTCAGAGTTCAACGGGATTCAGGCCTTCATTAGGCGCTTTCTTCCTGCTTATCGTCCTTCGATTGGCTTAGTTCAGGCACAACTCTTTTCTCAACCACTTCTTCGGTAATGACACAATTCGTAACATCTTCACGTGAAGGCACTTCATACATGATTTCAAGCATGATCCCTTCAATGATGGCACGTAATCCACGTGCACCTGTGTTACGTTTAATTGCTTCTTTGGCAATCGCAAGCAATGCAGCTGGTTCAAATACCAGATTCACATTATCCAGCTCAAGCAGTTTTTGGTACTGTTTGGTAAGCGCATTTTTTGGTTCGGAAAGAATCCGTACCAACGTATCTTCATCCAGCGGCTCCAAAGTGGAGATGACTGGCAGACGGCCTACAAACTCCGGAATCAGACCAAATTTCAGCAAATCTTCCGGCAATACCATGCCCAGGTATTCGCCTGGTTTCAGATCTTTTTGCTCGGAAACGGTATTGAAGCCAATGACTTTTTTACCGATACGGCGTTTGATCATTTGCTCCAGACCATCAAAGGCACCGCCGCAGATGAACAGAATGTTCGTTGTATCGATCTGAATGAATTCTTGATGAGGATGTTTGCGGCCACCTTGTGGTGGTACAGAAGCCACAGTTCCTTCAAGAATTTTCAAGAGAGCCTGTTGCACACCTTCGCCCGAGACATCACGAGTGATGGATGGGTTTTCAGATTTACGCGCTACTTTATCAATCTCATCGATATAAATAATGCCACGCTCTGCTTTTTCCACATCATAATCAGCAGCCTGGATCAGTTTGAGCAGGATGTTCTCTACATCCTCACCCACATAACCTGCTTCTGTTAATGACGTAGCATCCGCAATCGCAAAAGGTACATTCAAAATTTTTGCCATCGTTTGTGCAAGCAACGTTTTACCAGAACCCGTAGGTCCTAACAGCAAAATGTTACTCTTCGACAATTCAACGTCTTCGATCTTGCTTTGGGTATTGATCCGTTTGTAGTGATTATACACCGCAACAGACAATGATTTTTTCGCTTGTTCCTGTCCAATAACATATTGATCCAGAATATTACGAATTTCTTTTGGTTTCGGAATATCTTTCAGGTCTATTTCTTCATCATGACCGAGTTCTTCCTCAACGATTTCGGTGCAAAGTTCGATACATTCATCACAAATGTACACGCCTGGTCCGGCGACCAGCTTACGTACCTGCTCCTGAGATTTACCGCAAAAAGAGCATTTCAGTTGCCCTTTCTCATCGTTAAATTTAAACATGAAACCACCCCTTTAGGAATTGATCGGTCTACTGAGCACCTGGTCAATAATGCCGTACGTCTTAGCTTCTTCAGCGCTCATGAAGAAGTCACGGTCTGTATCCCGCTCAATTTTCTCAAGAGGTTGACCCGTACGATCGACGTATATTTGATTCAGTTTCTGACGTGTTTTAATAATCCATTCTGCGTGTATCTTAATATCCGCAGCCTGTCCTTGAATACCGCCAAGTGGCTGATGAATCATTACTTCACTGTTCGTCAGCGCATATCTCTTGCCAGGTGCACCGGCTGTTAGCAATAACGAGCCCATGCTTGCTGCCATCCCTACGCAAATGGTAGATACATCCGGCTTGATAAATTGCATCGTATCGTATATACCCATCCCTGCGGTGACAGAACCACCAGGTGAGTTAATGTACAAGCTGATATCCTTTTCAGGATCGTCGGCTGCCAAAAACAAAAGCTGTGCTATGACAAGATTGGCTACATCGTCATCAATCGCACTGGTTAGAAAGATAATGCGATCTTTCAGCAAACGTGAATATATATCGTAAGACCGCTCGCCTCGATTGGTTTGTTCTATAACCATTGGCACCAGACTCATGAGACCAACCTCTTTTCTACATGTAATTAGACATAGGCCACCTGTAAAGCAAACCCAAATTCATTCTAACACTTTCCTGTGACAATGTCATTTTTCACAAGAGGGGTCAGATATCAGTTTGATTACTTTTTTTAGCCTGATCATATTTAACCATGTTTTCTATGTATGTGCAAATTGAAGCCATCCTATGCCGTCTTGCCGTTTTTTATTTGCTTGAAGTACATAGGTATGTAAAAAGTGTACACAGATCAGTAAAATTAGTTTACATCCATATAATTACTTCATTTTCTATAAAATGGATGTAATAATTTAAAAATAAGGCACGCAATAATTCACGTGCCTTATCGTTTATTCAACTGACAAGTTGATCACAGCTTGTCTTATTTTTCGTCAGCTTCTGCAACAACTTCTTCAGCCGGAGCTTCAACTGGTTCAACAACTGTGCTGTTCTCAACAAGAACGTCAATCGTTTTACGCAGTTTCACTTCATCGCGAAGGCTGTCCAGGGAACCATTACCTTCGAGGATGCCACGGATCTCTTCAGCAGGACGCTTGTAAGATTCAGCCATTTTCTCGAGTTCTTGATTCACTTCTTCATCAGATACTTCAACGTTCTCCGCTTTACCTACAGCTTCAAGCACCAGGTTGTTGCGAACACGTTTGGAAGCATCTTCTTGCATTTGTCCTCTCAGGTCAGCTTGAGTCTGGCCAGAGAAGCTCAGGAACATTTCAAGGTTCATACCTTGGTTACGCAGACGGTTGTCGAAATCACGCATCATGTTTTGTACTTCGCTGTCAACCATTGCAGCCGGAATGTCCACTTCAGCGTTCTCAGCCACTTTTTCTACAACTGCATTTTCTTGTGCAGCTTTGGCTTCGTCTGCTTTACGGGATTCCAATTGTGTTTTCAGGTCAGCTTTGTACTCTTCAAGCGTGTCAAATTCGCTAACATCTTTAGCAAACTCATCATCCAATGCAGGAAGCTGTTTGCGCTTGATTTCGTGAATTTTCACTTTGAATACCGCTTGTTTGCCAGCAAGTTCTGCTGCATGGTAGCTCTCTGGGAAAGTCACTTCAACGTCTTTGAAGTCACCTGTGGACAGACCCACAACTTGCTCTTCAAATCCAGGAATGAATGTGTTGGAACCCAGTTCCAGGGAATAACGCTCAGCTTGTCCACCTTCGAAAGGTACGCCATCAACGGAACCGTCGAAGTCGATTACTGCAACGTCGCCGTTAGCAGCTGAACCTTCGTCAAGTACAACGAGTTCAGCGTGACGTTGTTGAAGACGCTCAAGTTCTTCAGTCACGTCTGCTTCAGTTACTTCACCTTTTGCTACAGCAACTTCGATTCCTTTGTACTCACCCAGAGTCACTTCAGGTTTCACAGTTACTTTCGCTTTGAACTTGAATGTTTGTCCTTTAGCGAATTGTTCAACATCTACGTCAGGACGATCAACCGGGAAGATATCCGTTTGGTCGATTGCTTCTGTATAAGCTTCAGGAAGCAAAATGTCGATTGCTTCTTGATAAAGACTCTCTACACCAAAACGTGCTTCGAAGATGGAACGTGGTACTTTACCTTTACGGAATCCAGGTACGTTTGCTTGTTTAACCACTTTATTAAAAGCTTTGTCGAGTGCTGCGGTTACACGATCCGCATCCACTTCAACCTCAAGAACCCCAAGGTTCTTCTCTATCTTTTCCCAAGTTGCTTTCATTGTATACTTTCCCCTCCAAAATTCACATGTTCACGTAGGCAATCACGTACAAAATAACCATTTTAGTATAAACAAGATTAGATTCTTTTTCAAGGGGAATCCCTTGATAGAGTTTAAGGAAAACGTTTCCGGCCTCGATTACCCGTCCAAACCGGCAGATACAAACTGTTTCATGGAACGATAAGCCTGCTCGAGTCGAAAGCGCATCGCCCCTGTCACAGCATACATTGAGCGTGTATTCTCCTCATCATGCGAACCACCTAGACTGTCTGCAACGGTCATATGTAGGGCTGCTGCCCATATATCTGTCATGGAATCATTTTCTTCCAGCATCGATATATAATCGCGGGTTCCATACACCGCCATGACATATTGTATCCACAGTTCCTGGGCAAAGTAAAAGAGCGTAGGTTCGTGAACCTCCGTCTGATCTGCCACTCGTTCCAGAATCTGAACAATTTGAAGCGGGAATTCCTCTGGTTTAAGAGGCACCGTATCGATCTCGACTTCAACCTGCTCTTCGCCTCTCGTAAACTGGATCATACCTTGAACACCTCGGCGACGCAAGGTTTGCAACACCCGAAATTGAAGCAAAGGGTGAAGCGTCTTGTCTTTTAACCAATGGGTAAGTGCCTCGTCAATCTTCGGTAGATCCAGATAGGCCAGCTGCTCCAAGGCCAGCATCGTCTGTTCGGATAGCGGCTCCTCCATTACAGTACGAAGCATCTTATCTGCATATCCATCATCCTGTTCAAGCTTCATTCGAGCATGATGCCGTGCCATGTCATCCTCACTGATCTCTTCTTCCTCTTCCCGTTCTTCAAGAATGGCAGGCGAGGTTTCTTCATATTGAGGGAACGCCGCCTGAAGCCATTCGAGCAGGGCCCGCCATTCATCATAATGGCGCTCTTCCTGTCCCTGACATTGCAGCAAAAAGTGAAGCAATTTCATCGCTTCACCATACCGTTCATTTTCAAGCATAACTGTCAATTGAATCTGGTAATAGTCCAGCGTCTTAGGAAACAGCACAATATTGTTGTTATGCTCGGTTTCCGGGGTCGTGGATTCCTTAATGGGAGCACCTCCTCTATATCCTGAATCTCCAGTTGGAATCAACTTAAATAGATGTATATATTAAAACGAATGTCGATCTATTTTTTGAGTTCTCCTGATATTCTAACATAACCGTAAATATAATGAAAAAAACGTTACTGCCGCCAAATATCATATACGAAAAACAGATTAAAATAAAATGCTTGATATTCCTGTATGCATATGATAAAATCAATTTTGCTTGAAAAAATCCATGTCTCAGTAGCTCAGCTGGATAGAGCAACGCCCTTCTAAGGCGTCGGTCGGGGGTTCGAATCCCTCCTGGGACGTAAAAAAGAGAACTTCCTTCGGGAAGTTTTTTTGCGTTCTGGGGATGAGAACCCCAACGGTTCGTCGGGAAGCATTCGCTTCGTTACATATCTATGTCGCTTCATCAAAATGTTTGCATTAGCTCATTCCATGGGTCACCATTTCTTAATATCGTTGTTAGTATCGAAGATCTAACGAACCTAGTACACTTTATTAGACCCAATTTCAGCATCATGGAGTTCTAACGAATTTTAGAGAGCTTATTTCACCATTCCGGCGGATTAACTCACTCAGATTGCAGTAAATTACCTGATTAACGTTGCTGAGGCTCATTAGAATCTGCGCATAGCGGTTATCCATTACTATAAGACCTCTGCGATTCGTTAGAGGTTTGTCAGCCCATGATCGTCAGAGCTCCGCATTCTTGTGGGTGCTTTTTTCATTTCATTGCTCAATATTGACACGGAATGTTATGCTTGCGAAGTGGATAATGTAACAATCCATACATATCAACTTCATAGAAAACAGGAGATTTTATCAATGTCATCTTCAATACAGCAGCACTCGTCCCTCCATGCCGAGGAAGAACATTCTTCGACATCCAAAAGATTCGGCCTGTTATTAGCAGGCATTATCGTTATCGCCGCTACCATGAGGTCACCGATCACAGCAACCGGACCTGTAGTGGAGATGATCCGCTCAGATACAGGTATCTGCCATACGATGGCCGGGCTTCTGACCTCACTACCTTTGCTCGCCTTTGCAGCAGTCTCTCCTTTTGCACCACGTCTTGCCAAACGGTTAGGACTCGAATCTGCTCTGCTATTGGCTGTTATCATTGTGACCATCGGAATGGCATTACGCTTGTTGCCTTCCGTTCTATCTTTATATACCGGAACCGCAATATTGGGATGCGGCATTGCATTAAGCAACGTGCTTTTGCCAAGTTTGATCAAACGTGATTTTCCATTGCGGGTGGGGATCGTTACCGGATTATATTCTGTATCCATGAACATTTTTGGCGCCATCGCCTCAGGCGTGAGCGTGCCCCTAGCCGGATCTACATCTATGGGTTGGCGCGCTTCGTTAGGTATGTGGGCCCTGTTGTCCATACTTGCGCTTCTCTTGTGGCTCCCCCAGATCGCAGCAGGACGCAAGCAGATGTTATATGTTACCTCCCAGAGCGAAGGGACACCCGTGCGTCTAAGGACCTCTACACTAGCCTGGTTCATTACTTTATTTATGGGTCTGCAATCTCTAATATTCTATACGACGATTACCTGGCTACCCGAAATTCTCGCCGAGCAAGGGTTCAGCCCCACTTCAGCAGGGTGGATGCTCTCCTTGATGCAGATGGTTAGTGTACCGGCTACCTTTATCGTTCCGATCCTGGCCGGCCGAACGCAGAATCAGCGTGTTCTAACCACGATAACGTGCTCTTCATTAATTGTCGGGTATGCACTATTATTAAGTGGCATCGCTTCGCTCGTTACCATCGGCGTCACATTGGCTGGAATCGGTGCCGGAGGTTCGTTTGGACTGGTAACCATGTTCTTCGTCCTTCGCTCAAAAGATGCCAGGCAAGCTGCCAGCCTGTCCGGTATGGCCCAGTCCTTCGGATATATGCTGGCGGCAGTGGGACCTCTACTGTTCGGCATGCTTCATGACTGGACAAAAGGATGGACCCTTCCGTTGCTCATTCAGGTCATTCTGGCCATTGCTTTATTAATCGCAGGGCTTCAAGCCAGTAAAAATCGGATGATCAGTTAGTCATACCATTCATTAACAAAAAATAAATTAAAACAAAACGGCCTCTATCCTCGAAAATCAGGATGGAGGCCGTTTATGCTAGAACAATTCCTTCATTAAATTACTCAGTTTCAATGAGGAAGAACTCACTTCACTTTTACCTTAATCGTGTCTGTGCTGGTAACTCCAGCTGCGTTAATTAACTCGGCCCGATACGTATACGTACCCGATGCTTTGCCGGACAGTTTAGTCACAGCACTTTGCGCAAGAGGTGATACCGCACGGAGTTCTTGCGTGTCGATCAACTTATCATTCTCATAGAGACGATACTCGGTAGCATTGGTCCCCCACCACAGGTTCATGGTCACCTTATAATTGCCATCGCCGTCCCAGTTATCCTGAGATAGCACTGCTTTGCCTGGCGCTGCGTTGGTAACCTTAACAGTCAACGTCTGACTCCGCGTTGTTCCCTTGTCGTTAGTGAGCTCAGCCACGTACGTATATGTGCCATTGGCTTTGCCTGTGATTTTCGTCTGAGCAAACTGCGCCCAAGGCGCGTTGTAAGTCAACTTCTGCGTATCAATTAGAACCCCGTCCTCATATAACTTGTAGCTAGTTCCGTTCTCGCCCCACCATAGGTTCATGGAAACGATATACGAACCCTCCGGCAGGCCGTTACCTATCCAGTTATTGTGAGACAATACAGGTGTACCCGGAGCCTTGGTAGCCGGAGTTTCAGGTTCGGTCTCCACAGCTTCCAACTTCAGTACCGTATTGGCTGTACCCGAAAGCCCTTGTTGGTCTTTTACCGTAAGTTCAACGGCATACTCACCTGCTTCTATTCCTTCCAAAGGAAGGCTAAAGGTGCCATCAGCTTGTACCTCAAAGCCTCCCTCTTTATAAACCGAACCATCCTCTTTACGCACAACATACGTTGCTTCCAGGGAAGCTGCCGCATCAAAAGCAATGTCCCATCCGCTGGCAAGCGCAGGCGCAACACGGAAGTACAAATCTTCCACGCTACCATTAAGGACAGCAGACTCGTCCGCTTTGAACTCCAATGTTTCTGGTGCAGTTACAGCCGGAGCTGTCTTTTTCACCAAAAATGGCGAAGTGTCTTCCTTATAGGTTTTGCCGTCCGTTCCAATAGTAGTGATATCAACGGTGTATAAACCATCCGGAATCTCTGTTACTTCATCGGTTGTGTAATCCGCATATGTGCCATCCCAGGCAAGATTATATCTTGCGTTAGCATTGAAATTATAATAGTTACCGAAGATGGAGCCGATATAACCATCTTGATAATATCCACCTTCCGGATTAAGACCATCAAAAATCTCAATCAGGGCGAATGTCATCGGATTGTAGAATTCCATCGCTACATTAAGCGTATCCAACGTACCATCAGCCTTCAATGGATAGTGGAAAGGATTTTTTTCAGTGCCTTTTACGGTTTCAATATATTTAACTCCACTCAACGTAACGTTGAAATGAGCAACATATGGCACAGTAAATGTATTGGTTCCGTTCGAGAACTCAATGTATCCTTGTGCTTCTGTAGTCGCAGTAACCCCTCGTGGAACGGTAATTGTCACTGCAAGTTCTTCCTCACCATTCAGTGTGAAGGAACTCTTGTCTACCGCAACGGATACACCAGCAACATTACGAGTTGGATTCACATTTACAGTGTAATCCCCTCCACTGCCATTCCGCGCTTCAACTTTAATCGTTTTGGTAATCGTCTTTTCATCTGTGCTCAGGAAATTACCGTAGTTGATGCTTCCGGTGATATTCTCCTTTTCAACAACAGCGCCACTTTCGGTATATTGAGTTACATCAAGCACTTTGACAAAAGCAGCAGGATCAATAGTATTCACTGCTTGAATACGGCCAGCACCTTGATCAAATACATCAAATTGGGTTGTATCCAACACTTTACTATTGTTCATCAGCGCAACTTTGATATCAAATGGCGTCCAGTCCGGATGCTTCTCAATCAACAGTGCAATCAATCCTGCTACATGAGGTGTAGCCATACTTGTACCTGATTTACGGTCATAAGCTTGTGCGTAATCTGCGTCTGGCTCATCCTTGCCGTAGGCAGGAATCGTAGACAGAATGCTTGTACCTGGTGCAACAATATCCGGTTTGATGTCCAGTGTTACCTTGGCAGGTCCGCGTGAACTGGATGAATTCATTTCATCACCCGGCGTTTGGCTGCGTTCAAAATCACTAAAGCTCACTTCAACGGCTTGGCCTGCGTCCAACTCAGCCTTGATAACCTCTCCATCTTCCTTGGACATGCTCAGTGTTGGAATGAGTTCAAAGTTATCGCCCAGACTTACACCGATTGGGCCCGGAATGTTGTTATATACAATAACAGCCACGGCTCCAGCCGCTTTGGCATTGGCGATTTTCTCTACAAATGCGAGTTCACCACGCTGTATTAATGCCACTTTGCCTGTAAAATCCTTACCTTCAAAATCAGTGGGCTTACCCAGTGCTGCAAATTCAAGCTCATATTTCCCAGTCAAAACAGTCTCAGGGTCTGCTGACAGGCTCCATCCCATCACATCCAAACGGTAAACCGACTCTGTAACAGCCAGTGGAGCTTCAGTTGGAGCAATTACAGGCTCTTCTTCCACAGGAGCAGCTTCAGGAGAAGCTTCAACTGGTGCAGAAGGTGATGCAGATGGCGCATTTTCTTCAGTTGCAGCCTCTTCTACATTTGAAACTCCAGCTTCGTCAGAGGCCACATCCTCCACAGCTGCTGCACTATCTTCAGTAGCAGTTGCGGGTACACCTTGCTCCGAACCTTCAGGCTCTTCTGTTCCAGATGCCGTCCCCAGTTCAGGAGATGATTCAACCTCTCGCACCGGTTGTTGCTCAGGCAGAGTCTCTTCGCCTTCCTCACCAATCCAGAAGTGAGTATCTGCTGTAATAAGCTGGCTAGGGCCTGTGGAGTTACCTACAGTGATGGCCATGGCAGATGCCCCCGGAGAACCGAGTGTATAGCGGTTGGGTCCGTCATTGCCACTGGCAACTACTGCTGTCACACCAGACAACATCGCATTATTGAGGGCTACCGAGGTAATATAACTTGGATCGTTAGCGGCATTCCCCAAAGAGAGATTAATTATATCCATGCCATCTTCAACGGAACGATCAATTCCGCCGAGCACCCACGAGGTTTGACCACTACCATACGGCCCAAGTACACGGTATGCATAGATATCTGCTTCAGGAGCAACGCCAACAATCCCGTAATCCCCTGCTTCACGAGCAGCAATGGTACCAGCTACGTGCGTACCGTGGGATGTGTAAAAGGCACTTCCCCTTTCGTTAAACTCAGGTTCCCCTGAACTTTTCCATTCCTGATATGTCGCTTCATACGGATCATTGTCGTTACCAACAAAGTCCCATCCGCCTTTGTATGCTTCCTGCAAATTAGGATGCTCATAGTCAATCCCTGTATCGATGACACCCACTTTGATGCCATTTCCTTTGTAACCTAGATCCCATACTTCAGGTGCACCAATAAAAGGCGCCGTGTCTTTCATGTACGGGTTCACTTCATCGGTCTTAGGCGCTATTGTAACTTCAAGGTCAGGATATACGCTGACCACGCCAGGTATTTGAAGCAATTGTCCCACTTGGTTTCCTTTAAGCTCAATCGCTACACCATTTAGGGCATATGCATACTCTTCCAATACTTCATGTTTGATTTTCTTCTGAGTGAGGCTATGTACAAATGACTGTTGTTGTTGCTCAACTTGAGTCACAGCCTTTGTTTCCATAGAGGAGGTAAAAGATTTTCCGGAGAGGGTTGATTCACCTTGCGCTACTGCAACAGGTTTATTGGAAAGCTCAACGATCACTCGGGTGTTCTCTCCACCCAGGCCTTCCAGGCTTTTATCCAAAAATGGATCTGCGGCAAGTTTGGCTTCCCGTCCTGCAAGAATTTCTCTCCATTGTTTGGCTTCGGCTGTACTCGGTAAGTTTTCAAGCTGAATAAATGAATCTGCGGGAGCGGCTCCAGCCGCGGGGAGAATAATGGAAAAGACCATCAGAACACTTAATAACGTGGATATCAATCGTTTACTCAAGGCTTTGCCCCTCCTTTTAAATGTGAATACCTCACCAAATGATGGGTTCCTGCTGTTTGTGCGTACTGCAATACGCACTCCAATTTCACCACCTATCTGCAAGAAGATTGACCCTTGGTAAATTATTCTATCAAAATACCACATTTTCCTTCTAAATACTTACATAAATGATATAAAAATTACTTATATGGGTCTTGAGTATGATAAAAATATCTACTTGTAATTATTTGTCGTTCGAATATTTTATTTTTAAAATAATGCATCAAAAAAAAAGACCAAGCGCCTCTTTGTCAGCAAGAGAATCTTGGTATATGGTAAAGTTATTTAGTGTACAAAGCATAAAATCAATTCGGTTAACATCGATAACTATCACAAAATCAACTTCATTCCGGCTTCACGGCTTCAATACGCAGACGCTTGTAATCTGCATACAAAGCATCACTCTCCCAAAGTTTAGGCACCACGATCTGACTGGTTTCATGGCATATTTGTTGTATCTCATCATGACTGAAACCTTCAAAATAGTCTCCTCCAAAATGAGCCAACCATCCTACTATACCCTGCTCACCATCTTCCAATCTGGTAGGACGGTCATAGTGATAGGCATGACGTACCAGAAATCCGCCTTGTTCCAAAATATAGCTATATTCTCCGATCGACGGAAAATACCAAGGATTACGTTCAGAAGCACGAATGCCCGTGTTTCGCTCGATAACCTCTTCCAAGGCATTCACGATAGTCTGCACGTTCCCTTTACCACCGAATTCTGCTACAAATCGCCCTCCGGGCTTCAAAGATTTCCATATACTGTCCGCCACTAATCTCGGACTTCGCATCCAGTGCAAGGCTGCATTGGAGAAGACGGCATCATACTGTCTATTCGTCTCAAACTGATGACCGTCTCCTTCCACGAACTCAATTCCAGAGAATTTCTCCCTCGCACGGCGAATCATGTCCGGCGATGCATCCATACCAACAACTTCAGCTTCGGCCAGAGAAATTTCGTACGTCAAATCCCCCGTACCGCAACCCAGATCAAGAATGTATTCCCCTTTTTGAGGTTGAAGCCAAGAGATCAGGTTTTTGCCATATTCGGAGACAAAAGCCAGTTTGTTGTCATAGTCATCTGCTTGCCATTGATTTATTGATTTCATGGATACCACCGTCGCTTCCGTTATTGATATCCTCATTGTGGCACAGAATTGTTTATTATTTAAATATATAAATTCTATATTGTTTATAGGTATAACCAATAAACAAATTCGGGAGGGATACTCTCCTTCCAGTCGAGACTGCGAAGTGGTGCTAACGAAGCGAATTCTCCGACGAACCATCGGGGTTCTCTTCCCCTGAACGAAAAAAAACTTCCCGAAGGAAGTTTTCTTTTTTTACGTCCCAGGAGGGATACTCTCCTTGCAGTCGAGACTGCGAAGTGGCGCTAACGAAGCGAATGCTCCGACGAACCGTTGGGGTTCTCTTCCCCTGAACGCAAAAAAAACTTCCCGAAGGAAGTTTTCTTTTTTTACGTCCCAGGAGGGATTCGAACCCCCGACCGACGCCTTAGAAGGGCGTTGCTCTATCCAGCTGAGCTACTGAGACAAATATGTATTATAAATTTTCGGCGCGGTTCTTATTATACTCTGATTTCTATATTTTTCAATAGTTTTATAAAAAAATTAATAATTATACTTCAATGCGAGTTCCACAGGCATCCTTCGTAATCAAATTCGGAATTTTTGAACAACCTTTCTAAATGTACTTTCGGTATTATTCTCATACTCCATTCCCTTTAAGAATATGATTACTTGAACCAGGTTATATTGAGGAGATGGGGACATTTAGAGCAAGATTAACATAAGACATGTTCAATGTTAGAATTGCTGGGTAATCTTTTGCATACATACATTTCAATGATGCATTGAAGGAGAGAATCGTCATGAGACAACTTTTATCAGCCCTATCCTACTTTAGTATTTTCTTTGCCCCGTTCCTGTTTCCAATCATCGTATGGATTGTTGCCAAGGATGCTTACATTGAGGGACATGCAAAACGCGCCTTATTCTCACATGTATTCCCCTTTCTTGCTGCCATCCCGCTATTTTATTTCTTCGTGACTGCACATAGTTTGGGTTCAGCCGTCGGCTTTGTCGTTCTATTCTTTGTGATCTACGGATTAAGCTTTGTATATAACGTGGTCAAAGGGATTCAAGTGCTGCGTGAGTACGCTTGATCACCTATCCGCCCGGACTGACTTGCATAACAAAACCCCGCTGTTTATTAACAGCGGGGTTTTCCAGTTGCAGCTGTGGTTAGAACAATTCGTTTACTATCGATGTATGGTCGACATGGAACTCCTATTCTGCCATCCATCAATCCAACTTATACAAACGTTCCCGGTTAAGCCTTTCCGATCAGATAACGCTGAAGCGTTGGACCAAGCAAACCAAAGGCAAATAACTCATTTTGAAACTGAGCCTTATCTTCCTCCACCGTCATACCATCGCTGTTCTCAAAAGCGGTTTCTGTCGCCTCTTCAAATGCGGTGTGCATATTATTGTTATACCAGTCGATCGCTGAATCAGAGTGATTGCGTACAATCCGAACGACTTCCAGTGAATTTCCAGGTTGAGTAGAGGCCACGTATACAAGTAATGACGGATCTCCGGCATTTCCAGGTTGTACTTCCACTTCTGCACAAGATAATCCATCTACCTCGGTTAATCTGCGTATTTTAGCATCTTGAATGGCATACATTGCTCATCGCGCTCCTTTTCTTTTGTGCTTATCATGTCGTTTGTTCAATCTGGTATCGTGTCTCCGGTGTGCCTAATCGGTAAATCTCCCGATACACCTGCTGTAATATCGTTTCATACGCCCGGTTTACGGACTCCTCCGGTGTATCTGGCCATGGGAACACCATGCCAGGAAAGGCCTCTTCCTCCTTTTCCTGCATGAGGCTCAGCAGTCCCAGTAAGTGCTCCGCTTCCTGCGGCGTTGCCTGAATGATCCATTCATACGATGTTACCGACGGATCCGGAATAACGGAGCGGCCCATGACAGACACATAATACTTCATACTGTCCATTGCACGTTCTCTCCTTCACAGGCATGTTTAGGTCGTTGTCCCTAGAACTAGTTTCCGAAGAGGACAGACATTTTATGCCTGCTTTCGGCATATATTTGTTACGACCTCTGACGAAAAAGACAACATTTGCTGGTTGCCCGTAATTAAGCAGCCCTACGGATGAATGACTCGACCAAGAAAGGATGAACAAACCATGTGCGGTATTACCGGCTTCATACAGTGGAATCGGGATCTGACCCAGGAATCAGAGCTGCTAGTCCGTATGACGGATAGCTTGTCGAACCGGGGGCCCGACGCTTCAGGTACATGGATCTCCAATCCTTGTGCCTTTGGACATCGGCGTCTTAGTGTAATGGACCCCGAGAACGGGGCACAGCCCATGCATGCGTTACAGGGAGATACCTCCTATACCGTCGTGTATAACGGAGAACTATACAATGCACCCGAGTTGAAAAAGGAATTGCTCCAGCGGGGGCATCCGTTCCGCACGCAATGTGATACGGAAGTGTTGCTCGCCTCTTATATCGAGTGGGGACCGGCATGCGTTGACCGGTTTAACGGTATTTTCGCTTTTGCCATATGGGACGGGGGACGCGAACAGGTTTTTATGGCACGAGATCGCCTTGGCGTGAAACCTCTGTTCTACAGTAATGCCAAAGACACACTCGTATTCGGCTCAGAGCCCAAAGCTCTCCTCATTCATCCAGATGTAGAAGCCGCGGTTGGCCCGGAAGGGTTGGCCGAAGTGTTTATTGTAGGACCTGCGCGGACACCAGGACACGGTGTATACTCTTCACTGAGTGAACTCAAGCCTGGGCACGCACTGATCTACAACCGAAACGGGATCCGAACCTATGCCTACTGGAAACTGGAAAGCCTGCATCACGAACATAATCTGGAAGAGACAGCAGCCGAAGTGCGAACACTCTTGCAAGATACACTGGAGCGCCAGTTGGCTTCGGATGTCCCAGTATGCTCTCTTTTATCAGGAGGACTGGACTCCAGTGCCTTGTCTGCTTTAGCCGTGGATTATTACAACCGGACCGGGCAAGGCCAAGTCAGTACGTATTCTGTCGATTATGTGGATAACGCCAAGCATTTCCAGGCACATTCCTTTCAGCCAGGTGCAGATGGCCCCTGGATTAAACGAATGGTAGATGAACTCAAGACCGATCATCACTGGATTGAGATTGAGAACGGAGAGCTGGTTCATGCCCTGACACAGGCTATGCTAGTAAGGGATTTGCCGGGCATGGCAGATGTAGACTCCTCGCTCTATCTGTTCTGTAAAGAAATCAAAAAAGGGGCCACGGTTGCCATTTCAGGCGAAGCAGCGGATGAAGTGTTTGGCGGTTACCCCTGGTTCCATCGAGAAGATATGCTGAACTCCGGTACGTTCCCGTGGTCTGTAGCACCTGACATGAGAGCAGCGCTATTATCCCCGGATATTCGGGAATGGATTCGGCCACTCGACTATTTGGCAGACCGCTATTCCGATGCAGTGGCTGAAGTGCCTCTTCTGGATGGGGAAACGGGTAAAGATGCACAAATGCGGGTGATGTCCTACCTGAACATTACACGTTTCATGCCTACACTTCTGGATCGCAAAGATCGGATGAGTATGGGGGCAGGATTGGAAGTGCGGGTTCCATACTGTGACCATCGCCTGATTCAATATGTATTCAATATCCCTTGGGAGATGAAAATAACGGGCGGGCGGGAAAAAGGTATTCTGCGCAAAGCACTCGAAGGTGTCCTGCCTGATGATGTGTTATATCGCAAAAAGAGTCCTTACCCGAAAACACATAATCCGCAATATCTGGCCGCGGTTAAACAACAGGTCCTTGACATACTGGACGATCCAACCTCGCCAATTTTGCCTTTGATCGACAAAGCCCAAATTCGCAACTTAGCTTCTTCTCCAGATGCCGCATCCAATCTCCCATGGTTCGGACAATTAATGTCTGGTCCACAACTGTTCGCCTATCTAACGCAGATCAATACCTGGTTGCGGACGTATAAAGTCGCTATTCGTTAACCTGTCTTATCTTGCAGCACATGGTTCTAGATCAAGACCAAAAAGGGTGCCCAGACAGCAGTTAGCTGTACGGACACCCTTTATTATGTGAGAGGCTACTTAAGCCTACGCCCAACCTTTCACCCACACTTTACTCTTAAGCCGGAATTTATTGAACTTTAAATTGACGGACAGTCTGTTGCAACTGCTCTGCCATGGACGAGAGATCATTGGCTGCGGAAGCGATCTCCTGCATTGCAGACAACTGTTCCTCTGAAGAAGCACTCACCTCTTCCGTTCCCGCTGCTCCACTTTCCGTCACTTCCATAATGGTTTTCATGGAAATACTAATCTGCTCTACACCTGCTGACATCTGCTCGATTGAAGCAGAAACTTCTTGTGTTTGACCCGCTACATTACCAACTGCTTCCCGAATTTCATTAAATGTAGCACCTGCCTGGTGAACAAGTTCAATTCCCTCTTGCACCTCTGCCGTCACTACACTCATGGATTGAGCAGCGTTCCGCATCCCTTTCTCCATGGAGGCTACCAAAGGCACAATCTGTTCCGCTGAACGTGCTGATTGTTCAGATAATTTACGAACCTCTGTGGCAACAACCTGGAACCCTCTCCCATGTTCACCAGCTCTAGCGGCCTCAATGGCAGCGTTAAGGGATAAAAGATTGGTCTGGGCTGATATTTCAGAGATGCTCTCCACCATTTTCACAATATCCCGAGAATGTCTGCTCAATTCTTCGATAACTGCCGACAGACCTGAGACCGTATCATGTATGGAATTCATCTGTCCTACAGCGGATTCAACGGACTCACTGCCAGATACCGTCTTCGCTGAAACTTTCGTCGCTTCCTCCGACATATTTAAGGTGTTCACCGTAACCTGCTGAAAACCTGTAGTCAACTCAGTCATCGTCTGGAATCCGTCACTGACCATCCGTACCTGGGTATCCATTCCCGTCGCAATCTCCCCCATCGTGATGGCCACTTGTTCCGTGGCGGTGGATGTCTGCTCCGTACTTGCGGTCAGTTCTTCGGAAGAAGCAGCTACGTGTTCTGCGCTATTCCCAACCTGATGAATAAGTGTACGCAGATTCCCGGACATGATGTTGAAGGCTTGGGCCAGATCACCAATCTCATCCTTGTTACGAACTGTAATAGGTTCACCAGTCAGATCCCCTTCCGCAATGCGACTTGCGGCTTGAGCAACTGCAGCGACAGGCAGGGAGATCAGTCTGCCTATGATGAACGCAACGAGTGTTCCAATGAGAATGGAAGCGACCCCAATAATAGTAATCCAACGAAGAACTTGAGCAATCTGAAGATTGGCATTCACAACGCCAGCATCCATGGAGTCTTGTTGATGTTTCTCCATATTATTGACGATGGCTTCAAACTCACCGATCAGAGCTGGAGCCGTATCCTGCATTAGTCTCGAGATCTCGCTGTTATTCCCCTGTCTTGTCAGTGTCATAATATTCTTGGCAAATTGATGATACTTACTCATCGCTTCATCTGATTGGGTGAGGTAGTCTTTCATGCTCTGACTTGTAACCGTTGATTGTAACTCCTTGCTTAACGCTATGTAGTCTTCATATGCCTTATTGAATTCATCCTCGTTAACCTCATTGTCTTCCATCACAAAATTCCTCAAAGCAATCTGCTGTGTTTTAAGATCTATCGTCATATTTTTGATGAGCAATAGTTTACTTGTTCTATTATTAATTAATTCTGTATACGTTTTCTCAATGGATACAAATTGGGTATACGCTATAACCGTTACAGCCACCAGTAATAACAGTACCGATGAGAAACCCATAAGTAACTTGCGGCTAATTGATATTCTTTTCATGTCTATTCCCCCGAGATTCAAATAACGTGCGCGCTTCCCCGACATCGGTCCCCCTTCCACAGATTAACGGAAATAAGACTTTAGACCTATAAATAGATACATATACAGATTGTATGTATAAATACTATTCGAAACAGGTCTTTTTTCCTATTTATATTAACCCAAGAAACACAGGATTTGAATCATAAACCCGGAAAATATTTCAACAAGAATAGTCAAGACCCTTTTTCATCAAAAATATTAAACAATATGTAACTGAGAATATCAAAAAAACACACTTTTCAGCGTAGCCTGTTCAAACCCAAGGTCTGATCCCGCCTACACTGAAAAATGCATTTCAGAGTTATGCTAACATATGAAATTCGGAAAGACCGGATTACGCTCCAACAGCCCACTACCAAATGTTTCTCTGAAGGGAGAATCCTCCATATGAATGTAGCCGATGTAACAGCCACATTTTTTCATGCGGCAAGGCCGATCCTCGGCCAAAGCTTGCAGACCATCGCGATAGAGATGCCCAATGATCCGGCGATCCTTGTAACACCGCTTCACATGCCCTGACCCTTGTACATAAAATACTTCCGAACCGGCAGCACAACGTTTGCCCAAACTCTCATAGTCCTGCAGATTACCTTCAAAAAGCGGATCGATCCCACGTAAAAACTGAATTTCCTCCGGCGTGTAATACTTGGGCCGATCTTTGAAGGCATTTACCCACATATACACATCATCCGGCAAAGCCTGTCTCATGGACTCAATTGCGGGGAAAGCACTACGGAGTCCGACAGTACCGACACTAAAAGCAAGTCCCATCTGACGCAAGGTCAGACATTGTTTTACAAAAGAAGACTCTTTTGTCTCACGAGGATGATACGTCGCCCAAAAAGCTGCTTTATTCGCATCCAGCTCCCTCGCCCAATCCAGCTTGACAGACAGATTGGTTTGGATCGCAACTTTATCCACATGTGGCATATGTGACAGCTCAATCATAGCTTCCCGATACCAGCGTCGTACCAACGCTTCACCATAAGGATTGAAGAAAATGGAGAAGCGGTGACCTTCGTCTTCCTGTGCCTTAACCCAATTCACAAATTGACGCAATTGTTGTTCATCCACTTCCAGCGTCTCTTTGGAATCGACGGTTTTGCTAAAAGGGCAGTATGGACAGTCATAATTGCAAGAAGACAACTTGCCGCGATAATACAAAGTCGCTCTCATGAGAAAACAAACCCTTCCATCTGTTCACGAATTTCGGCGGATATAAGCCAATCTCCAATTGCATCGGAGTAACCCAGTCCTTCTTCTGTCAGACGTAATACACGTTCGCCTTCCTCCAGTTCAACCCGCCCCATATCTTCCGTAAACAACTCGCTAAGCCAAGGATAATCAGCCATCACATCGGTACCGAAGCGCTGTTGGTAGTCAGACAACGTCAATCCCTCCCGATGCAGCAAGGCTTTCAGAATAAAGCGACGTCTCTGTTCCTCACGACTTAACACGATACCATAATCCGCCACATCGTAGCGCTCAGTCGCCACATAATCGGCAATGATGCTCTGTGTAGCCTTGTAACTCACACCGTACTTGGAAGCATAGTGTACCTCACTCGTATAAGAGCGTGCGCCGCATCCCAGACCAACCATGCCCTCCTCCTGACAGCTATAAGGCAGAAGCACTTTGGAGGACGATTGTTCCTTGGCAAATCTTCGCATCGAATACTGTACATATCCTTTACTTTTTAAAGTCTCACGTGCAGCAATATACAGCTCCATCCGAATGTCAGGTCCCTGACGACGAATATCATCAGGCTTCACGATCGTATTTTCCCGAGTATACAAAGGATAGATAAAGACTTCGCCCGGCTCGTAAGCCAAAACTCTTTCCAGTGAATAGATCCACGATTCGACCGTTTGACCTGGCAGACCATAGATCAGATCCAGATTCAACAATGGGAAATCATAACGGGTAAGCTTCTCAAGCGCTTGTTCGACCTCCTGCGGTTTTTGTGGACGATAGATGGCAGATGCTTCAGCTTCAATGAAACTCTGGATACCCATACTAATACGATCCACACTTCGCTCCTTCATAATAGCCAGCTTGGCTTCCGTAACGGTATCCGGGGACGTTTCCACCGAAATCGATGCTTGCGCAGGGTCCAGCCCCATCACATGTTCAGCAATATCAAACAGACGATTCAACTGAACCTCATTTAATAATGTAGGCGTTCCTCCACCAATCGCGAACCGCGAATACGGTCTTCGAGATGTAATGGGTGCCCACTGTTTCGCCTGGCGTTCCAGCGCATCCACATAACGTTCATGCGTATCATCCCGTCGATCCGGCAGGGTGAACAGATTACAGAATCCGCAACGTGCAGCACAGAAGGGAATATGCATATATAAAAAATACGTATCGGTATTTTCTCGTTCCCACATTGGTCCCAGCGGCAGTGGTGGGTCAAGCTCCCGATATGCGGTCTTGTGCGGGTATGAGTACAGATACGAACGATAAGGGAATGCGAGTACTTCACGAAGACCTGTAATCGTTGTATTGGATCCGGACTGATCGGAATCGCCTGTTGTCATGGGTTGTGAATGATTGTCCATCGGTCTCCTCCTGTCTCCGGTTGTTATCATCATCATAAGATTAATACGTTAAGAGCAATACGTTCTATACGAAAAATTCACGGTATGGCACCGTCCAGACGACATCATGTGCAAGCCGGTGTCCTTGATACCCGTCTTCACCGTAAGCTGTACCATGATCGGAAAAAGCTAAACAAAAGGCAGGCCGGGAACGTTTCCTCATCGCCTCGAACAATGGCCCAAGTGCCTCATCTACATATCGAAGTGCAGCTCGCTGAGTCTCCACCGAGTCCTCCCTGGCACCTTCCACAAAGTAACGATTGGGGCCATGAATGGCAGACACGTTCAAAAACATAAATATCTTTTCATCCGGCGGCGTCTGTTCAAGCAGCTTTAATGCATGCTGTACCTGATGTTCTGTCGATTTGGGGTTGGTTACCCCAAAGTTCATTCGCCAGTAGCTCTGTTGGAAATAGCCGGGCAATACTTTCGCAAGCGGTTTTTTTTTCGTAAAAAAAATGACGCCGCCAATACAGATGGTACGGTAACCTTCAGCTGCGAACCCGGACACGATATCCGGTGTATCAAACAGCCAGGTATGCGGATGAGTCTTGAGTCCGGTATTCCGGGAATGGAACAATCTTATATGCGATGCCTTATCCGTATTGGCAGGGGTCGGCATAAAACCACCAAAAAAAGCATGGTGTGCCGCATATGTAAAACTGCCTGGAGTATGACGCTTCTCCCACGGACCGGAACCACACAGATTGGGACAATTCGCCTCTTCCAGCTTGGCTACGTCATAGCGTAACGTATCCAGCGTAATCATTAACAGATCATGGGAGCCCACAATGGTGTTCATATCAGGCATGTTGAATAGGCTCCTTTCGCAAAAGTTCCATTTCCCACTCATAGGTTCCAAGGCCATGATGCTCAACCCTGTATAACAGATCTCCAAACGGATTCACATCCAGCACATAGGCACGCAGATTCGAATCACTTGTAAGCATCACATCAATCCCGGCTGACCACGAGTTGGGAAAAGCAGACATGGCTGCCTGCGCTGCCGTCCGAACCAGCGACATCCGCTGTTCATCCAGACCAGCTTCAGCAGGCAACATACGTTCATTGCGCAGATGCAGATTGGTTATAGGGGTACGACTTAGTCGCATAATCGCATGGCCTGCCTGTCCACCCGCAACCAGTTGGCGAATATCATAGGCCCGCTGATCAAACGTGGCTTTGGGCATCCACCGTTCAATCTGTGCGCCTTCTGCACATAACCAGTTCATTAACGCAGCAACCTCGCCATTACGGGAATACTTGCGTAAACGTCCTTCATTATAAAAAATTGTCTTGCCCTGCGCCTGTTCCATTCCCATCGTCGTTATGGCGATTTCGTCACCCGTACGTGGGTTAATCTGATACGCGACAACACCTGAGGCACCCGAACCACACGCAAGCTTCACAAATACACGGTTCATACCGGCCGATTGCATCGCTGTACGCAAGTCAGTGTAACTTCGAATCGGCAGTGAAGACTGGAGCGTAGGAGGTACATGAACCCCCTGAGAGTATAGATGCTGCTGACATGTTCTCTTGTCAAACATCAATTGGATGTCAGCAGGATCATTCATGAATCGAACTTCAGGCCATATTTCCCGAGTCTCACGGCCGATTCGATCCAGACATGCTTTCCAGCCGCGGAACCACTGAGCAGGGGCATAGATTCTTCCCCACTCCTGTTCCAACGCAAGTACCTGCTCTGCTGTGAATGCCTCTGCCGCCATTTCTTTTGTTAAGCATGACGTATCATTCATAACTCCAAGGAATAACAATTCACGCTCTACTTCCCAATCCTCACCAGGAGCGTCAATCCGAACGAGGGGCACAGGCAGATTGGAATCTACTATATCAACGATCGTTCCCCCCTGTCTCCAGTTCTGGAGCAATTGGGCATAAGGCAATACAACGGCAGGTTTCATCCCTAATCTATACCTGGCTTCTTGCATGCCTTGCGTTCGTCGGTTATGAGGATTTCCGATCAATAATAATGGCTGCTCCCGATCCAGATCAGGAACATCTTCTGATTGATGCAGACTTTCAACTACTTTCGTAAAACCTGACATCCTCTACTCCGTTAATGACGGGTAACGCCAGTCATCCTCATCACTTTGTTGCTGGTCGCTAACGTCTACGGATATACCCGATTGGTTCCAGCGACGGATCATTTCATCAGTCATGTAATGGTAACTTAGATCGAGGTGTTTCAGCTGCTTGATCTTGTCACTGGCAAGTAAGGCCTCTGCCCCTTCATCGGACAACGTTCCTTCCGATAGATCCAGTACTTCAAGTTGATCCAGAATAGGTGCTTCCGCTGCTGCTTTCGCAATCTCATCCTGAATTTCACTATCTTTCAGACCCAAGTAAACCAGCTTTGGAAATAATCCTTTTTCTAACAAAGGCAGTATATCTTCAATTGAACCATTGAAGCCATAATTATCGACGCCAATATATAATTCCAGTTTACGCAATTCAGGCAATTTGGCATGGGTGATCGAAGATAACACTTCTTTCGGGAGACCGCCACAGATAATAATCAATTCTTCAAGCTTGGCATGCTGGAGCGGTTCCAGACTAAGGCCGCTACTGCCCTTGAGCGAGAATGATGTTAATTCTGGAAAGGCACCCAACAAGGGGGTAAGATTCGTCTGAATAATCCACGACACTTCACATTCTTCGAATCCCATATCCCCGATGAACAGTTTCTTCAATGACGGAAAGCTTGGAGCCGACTGGATGAGTGTGCTCATGAACTCTTGAGGTGAGCTCTCATAAGCCTGTCCCCAATCTCCGATGACCAGACTTTCCAGTGAGCTGGCCTCCGGTTTAGCCGCCAAATCCTTAATTAATTTTTCCATACGAATGCCGTCCTCATAATCATCGTAGGATACAACAAGCTTCACTTCTTGCATGAGCAAATCCCTCCGTTTAAGGTTCATATATGATTCGTTAATTTGAATGTTAACCCATACCACACACAGCTTGCAACTTCTTCCAACTCCAGTCCCAATGAGGTTCCCAATCATGCAATGTTAAGCATTTCTTATGTAGGTACAGGAACATACGTTCTGGAATGAAGTCGCGGAAATAGCCCCCATCATTAGGTATATGGAAGGAGCTTACCTAACCGCGTTGGGCAACTTCAATTCATATAAAAAAAGCGTTAATGGCTGGTGAATCATTCCATCGGAATGCTCCTTTCCTTCCATTAACGCTTTTGATGTTCACATCTGATACGCTAAATCAAAAATTCTCGTTGCGACTCAGCCTTCAAGTCTGGATACGAGTGCTCTCAGCGCATGACCACGGTGGCTAATCGCCTGCTTTTGTTCCAGCGTCAGCTCTGCCATTGTCATTTCGTATTCAGGTACATAGAAGAGAGGGTCATATCCAAAACCACCAGCACCCGCAGCTTCAGCTGTAATCCAGCCTTCCGCAGTACCTTCCGATTCATATTTATCACCAGTTGTCGGATCGTACAGGACCAATGCGCAGACGAATCGAGCCGGACTGAGAAGCGGCTGCTCAGTGTCCTCACCGGATTTCAACGATTCCAGCGTCTCCAGCAACTTCGCATTGTTCTGTGCATCCGTTGCTCCTTCGCCTGCATATCTCGCTGAATAAACTCCGGGCTCCCCGTCCAACAGATCTACACAAAGTCCAGAATCGTCTGCCAGTACGGGCAAACCAAGCGCGTCGCCTACCGCCTTAGCTTTCTTCCAGGCATTTTCCGCAAACGTTACGCCATCTTCCACCACATCCGGCAGCTCCGGATAGTCAAACATGCTCTTGACCTCTTTGCCAAGCGGTGCGAAAGCATGTGCGAACTCACGGACTTTACCCGCATTGCGGGTAGCAACAATGAGGATTGGGCTGTCCAAACTCATCTTAGGCTTCTCCTAATCCACGCGCGCCAATCTTGAGCGCAATCGGTCCAAGTACTTCTTTTTGACGCTCGATCATCTCTAAAATTCCCTGCTCGCCCAGTTCCAGCATTGCGTTCAGCTCACGGCGATCAAATGGCGCTTCTTCACCTGTTCCCTGGAGCTCGACGTATTTGCCGCCGCCTGTCATTACTAGATTCATATCCACCTTGGCTTTGGAATCTTCATCATAGTTCAGATCCAGTACAGGCTGTTCACCCACAACACCTACACTTACTGCTGCTATGAAATCCGTAATTGGGAATACTTGCAGTTTGTGTTGTTGAGAAATCTTGTTCACAGCGAGTGCCAACGCTACAAACGCACCGGTAATGGACGTTGTGCGTGTGCCTCCGTCAGCTTGAATAACATCGCAGTCCAGCGTAATCGTACGCTCACCAAGCGCCTGCAAATTGACCACTGAACGCAGTGCCCGACCAATCAGACGTTGGATTTCCATGGTGCGTCCAGTCAATTTGCCGCGATTGGCTTCACGTTGGTTACGAGTATGTGTTGCACGTGGCAGCATGGAATATTCAGCCGTTACCCAGCCTTTCCCTTGCCCTTTCATAAAGGGAGGAACACGTTCCTCCACTGTAGCTGTACAGATCACCTTTGTATCTCCAACTTCAATCAGTACAGAGCCCTCGGCGTATTTATTCGTGTTCACTGTTAAATTCAGCGGGCGCAGCTGTTCGCTGTTTCGTCCGTTTGATCTCATTTTTTCTGCCTCCTACGACTTAAGCATCCTGTAATGTTGAGCTTGTTAACAATTTTACGAATCCCTTATATTTTACCAAAGAGTTCAATTAAAAGCATCCTTATGCATTCTGCGTTCATTAAATCGGAATTTCGTTGATATATTCAGGCTTGGAAACAGGCGTACTGTAATCCCGGTTATCATCACCCATGACCGTTTTTTGGCCGTTCCATTCGATCTGCACTTTGGCATCCTTGCCGGCTGTATTCTCCGCAGTGGTTAATACAACAGACTGTAACAGCTCGCTAGGTACGATATCCCCTTCGGCAAACATATCATCTTTCAAGGCAACTGTTACTGTGCCATCCTCGGCCGTTTTGACCGATTGCAGCTCTGTTCCGCCTGTCATGACTTCTTCCAGTTCACCGCCTTTGTCAGGTCCCTTGATCAGCTCATTCAATGCTGCCTGCACCCGATCTTCGCCAGGGGTAACGAGACGTGTAACTGGAACATAATATTGGATGCCTGCTGGTGAAGCTGCTGAGAAATAGACCGTGACCGGACTGCTGTTCGCCACCAAAGTATCACCCAGATCCAGATTGATTCCCACAGCCCGATTCAGCGGTTCAGGCAACGGCGTACTGTTTACCGGCATTTGTGTTAACTTTTTGCCATCCACCCAGATCTGCACATTCTCCACATCTGGTGTTCCCGTCAATGTCCAGGTAACAGCTTCTAGCATTTTCCGTTCTTCCTTCGCATCATACTTGGCAAAATTACCCGAGAACTCCACGACTGCCAGCTTGTCATCCGCGTGAATCGTTACATTCTGTACAACCGTTCCCTGCGGGAGAACGCCCTGGAATCCTTCTGGCAACATACCCGCGTAGGCCCCGCCTGTGACAAGTGTATCCAGTGCTGTCTTGGGACTGCTGGCATCTGTTCCAGAAGGAAGAGTCAGGGATACCGGAGCGAGCAGTCCCTGCTGGTCTTGCAGATATACTGTCGTTAACGGGAGCGTTGCGAGTGCCCCATTCCCTTCGGCTGCCTGGATCATGGCTGCTTCCTGAATGGGCGGTGGCGGATCAACAGCTTCGGAAGACTGGGCTCCAAACATGCCACAACCTGACAACACCATAGGAATGCTCAGCAGCGCAGCTGCCGATACCGTACGCAAAGATTGGATCTTTCTCATGATCACGTTCCCCCTCATCATTTTTACAGTTTGTACTACCATGTATACGAGCCTTTGTCCAAAAAATAACTAAAAGATAAAAGCTTCGCTGAAAAGTTATACGTTCGATGATCTTAAAGAAACGTAAAACCGGTTAATACGTATTAGGAAGCAAGAGTAGGGACATTGCTAACTTCAGAGGAGGAATCGCCCATGGAACATCCTGAGCAAGAAAAAATCCCTTACAGCCTGAATAGCCGCAAGGTCGCGGAGGCAACTAGGGAATGGCTGCATAAGCGGGGCGTCACGATCCCTGAGATCGCAGAACTGGTCATGTTATTGCAGAAAAAATATTATCCTGGTCTTACGATGGAAGAGTGTATCGAAAATGTGGAGATGGTTCTCCGCAAACGTGAGGTACAGAACGCCGTCCTGACCGGGATTCAGCTTGATATTCTGGCGGAACAGGGGCAGCTCATATCTCCTTTGCAGGAGATGATTGAGAATGACGAAGGGCTGTATGGCGTGGATGAGATTTTGGCATTCTCCATCGTCAATGTATATGGCAGTATCGGATTTACGAATTATGGCTATGTGGACAAGCTGAAGCCAGGGGTGCTTGAACGACTGAATGACAAGAGCCTGGGTCCTGTCCACACCTTTTTCGATGATATTGTCGGTGCAATTGCATCGGCAGCGAGCAGTCGGATCGCCCATCGCAAACAATCCGAGCTTGAAGAAGCACTGGGAGAAAAACCGGTCAGCGATGACACGGTATAACACGTAACTCGTTTCGTACTTGAAATCAAGTGAAAGATTGGACATGTATGTAGATGCTTAGTGCAATAACTGTTTGAAGAAATAACTGTTCATGGAAAAAGCGGCCTGATGGCCGCTTCTTTTGCATGTGTGCCATAATTTTTGGATGATCCACATGTTATTATTTGAGATGTTTAGGTCGTACCGTTCCCGCCAGACCATAACCTTCAACCCACTTCTGCTCGGCAGCTGGCTCAGCGGATGTCCATTTCGGTCCAATCGTGATCTCCGGGCCCTTGCGTTCTCGCAACATGCCACGTAATACGGTGATACCAAGTATACTGAGTCCGGTAAATACATACATCATTCGCATGATAATGTTGCCAGAATCTGATCCTGTTACCATGCCGTGAACCAGCAGACCAATGAACACGGGGTAGGACAGCATGTGGAACAAGAACCACCATTTGCGGCCCAATTTGCTCCGCAGGTCACTGGATAACAGGACGATCACTAATCCATAGAAGGATAACGTTCCCAGACCACTGCCAATCGGATGCACGGAGGCGGTAAAAGGAATCAGAAGTTCTCCCCAGCTAAATGGGCTGTAATGATCAATATATAACGTTAACGCATGCACGAGTCCAAGTCCGAAGGCGAGCCAGGTCGTTCGAGTATGCCATTTGAACATGGTTGCTTTTGGTTTGCCCTTGGCCATAGGCATCCCTTGAGCAATGCCCAGAAATACACCGACAAAGAGTAGCACATAAGGAGCAATTCCACTAATTCGAATGATATTCCACGTCGGCAGGTAATCTACAATCCATTGTGCCATAACCGGCTCCCCCATATCTGTTAGACTTGTCCTCGTTTAAATCAGACTGAAGCGATGATCCGGATCAAAACCGGGCCAGTGCTCAGCGAGCGTATCCGTATTTCCTCTAAAATAAGTGCTTCCCTCCTGTGTTATCCACAGGACGTCATGACGATCATAGTGTCGGTTTAGCCAGCCCACCGCCTCGGCACTCCCCAGAATGCAGACCGTCTTGGCAATAATCTCGCATTGCGACGCATGCTGTCCCAAAACGGTACACTGTAGCACATCCGTATCCGCCGGTTCCATTGTCCGGGGGTCAATGAGATGATGCGCAAGGCTTCCGTCTGAATTTTGCCATTGCCTATGCGAGATACCCGAAGTGGCAACAGCTCCTCGCTGTAAACGAATCGTACCTGACACATCCCCCTGTTCTTGGAAAGGATCTGTTACTTTCAAGGTCCACTGGGGATAGTCCGGTGTACCCCATACCTGAATATCTCCACCCGCGTTAATTAAACCCGCCGGGATATGCAATGTTCGCTGCAACCAGTCCGCAATGCGCTCCACTGCCCATCCCTTAACGATTCCTCCCAGATCCAACTCAGCTCCAGGGTCCAGATGAACCATCCGGCTACCTTCCCGCTGAATCCATCCCGGACGACTGTGGTCATGCCGATCTTCTATCATTCCTGAACTTTCAGGTGTTCTCGTTCGCAAAATGCGTTCAAGCAGCGGGCGCTGCAGTTGTCGTTGTTGCACTTTCTCGAAGCTTAGATCATATCCCGAAGCCTGAAGAGCCTGCGAGATACCCGGTTGGAAAATCCCTTCAGTCAGTCCAATATACCCATAGGCCAGACTCAAAACTTCATCCATCGCAGCGGAAATGGGCATCCATCCGGTTGCATGATTCAGACGATTCAGTTCACTATCTGCGACAAACCGGCTAAAGCGCTGCTCTTGCGTCTCAAACCAATTCTTCACTAAGTTTGCTGCATGTTCAACTTGTTCCTTCCCAGCAGACAGCTGTACTTCAACATCCGTGTTCATCGCACGGAATTGAAACCGGAGCGGACGAGCAACTTGCACTGTGCGGCTCATGATGCACCTGTGCGTGACTGATAGTTGCCACTGCTATATCCGGAATCTGAATCCTGATTATGTTGGCTCGGACGTTCAGAATCTGAGTACCTTCTCTCGTTATTCATGCTCTGATCAGGCCCAGCAGATTGTGTGTTATCGGTTGTTCCATTATATTGACTATCATCATTATCATTGTCCTGTGTATTCCAGTTGCTGCTGTCCGTTGTGCTGTTGAACCATTCATCCATCACATCATCCCGCGTATCCACCTGGCTTGAAGCAGTAACGCTTGTGTCTGTACCATTCGCTGCTGCGTAGGCTACATCAAAGGCATCCGAAGTTCTTACATATTGAAAGAGTGCAGCCACAGTCAACGTTGCTGCCGCTGAAGCTTGCCATTTTCTCCATTGATTTCGTTTTTTTCTGGTCATCGCTCATCCCTGCTTTCTTTAGGGTGTGTCTCATAATCTGCTTCCTTCGGAGTTCTAAGACACGCCCTAGCGAAGTTCATAGTTGTATGATAGACGCGGTGGCTTAAAAATAGATGAATGAACTGTTAAGACAGGCTAAAAAGACCCCGAACAGGTGAGTTTCCTGTCCCGAGCCTCTATATAAGATCGAATTATCATTTTCTTAACGATATCATCATTCCGTATAGATTTGAAAATAGAGCGTACCATCCGATTGCTGCACTTGCTTCACTACTTCACGTCGAATTAACTCCTGCAAATGAGCCAACGTCTCACTCATGGCAAACCGCAGTTGATGGGTACCGAGTCGATTGCCAAACATGTATAGACAGATGTCATACGCATTCGCGGGTGACTCCTGCATTCGATCCGCCAGCTTCTGAAGTCGTTCCTCATGGTGTTCGAGCAGTTGAACGGTCCGTTCGTTGAATGTGGAAAATGGATTCCGATGCCCCGGATATGCCTGCTTGACGTTCAGCTCTCCGAGACGTTGCAATCCTTCCATATAAGACAATAATGGCTGAGGGTCACTGCCGGGTTGCAGACTGATATTCGGTGAAATCTGTGGCAAAACTGCATCTCCGCACAGAATCTCCATGGACTCTGGCGCATAAAAGGATAAATGGCCTGGGGCATGTCCCCCCGTCTCGACAGCAACCCAACGTCGCCCGCCCATATCGAGCCACTCGCCATCTTCAACAGGTATGACATTCGGAAGGGGCGTGATCTGCGAAGTAAATGTCTTCATATGTTCATATATCTGTTCAGTCTTGTCTACCGGCATACCATGACGACCATAATAATCAGGTAATATTGTATTAATGTGTGAATCAGGTCCCCACATATAATCGGCTTCTTCGCGTGAGCGTGTGGACATTCGGACGGGTGCCCCCGTCATCTGTTGCATCCAACCCGACAACCCAAGATGATCGGGGTGATGGTGGGTCAGTACAATTTGACGAATATCGCCAAAGGTCAGACCGAGATCTGCCAGCGCTTCACTCCACTCCTGTTCTGTTTCCGAATTACGCGGTCCGGGATCTATAATGGTTATCTTTCCATCCGGTTCTGATAACACATAACTGTTCACCCATCGCAAGGGAAACGACATGCTGATCTTGACCCGGTATATGCCCTCTGTCATGGACATCTCTTCTGTTCGCTTCATATGATCCCCCTTCCTGACGATCTCCGTTCACTCCACAGGACGACGCCCCACAAAAATCATGCGTGGAGAAGTCTGCTCGTCATATTTCTCTTCATCATAGCCGCCGTGAACCTGATCTACCCGGAGCCCGGCTGCACTTAACATCTGACTCAGTTGATCACGAGTGTACAACTTTACACGCTCCTGATATACTCGCGGTTCATGTCCGGATGTGGTGTCGGTAATACGAATTTCCTTTTGCACAAATCCATCTTCAATCTTGCGGAATTCCTCAATTCGCTGCCCTTCATCCTCTCGGACGGAGTGCGGCACCAGATGACGAGTCACATACGCCGTATTCATAAAATCAATAATATAGCTGCCACCCGGCCGAAGCATGCGATGAATGGCTCGTAATACTTTCAGTTGTTCTCCGTCCTCCAGGAAATAACCAAACGATGTGAACAGATTAACTACGGCGTCGAAACCACCTTTCAGCGGCAGTTCACGCATATCCGCATGACACCACGATACTCGGTGTTCGGTGTCTGTTAGGCGCGCTTCGCGTAAAAGCACATCGGACAGATCAACTCCGGTCACTCGCAATCCTGCATCAGCAAGTGCCAGGGAGTGTCGCCCCATACCGCAGCATAGATCCAATACTTCAGCATTAGGCTTAAGCTTCAACCAATTGATCATTTTATGTACTTCATGATAGGCACCGTGCACATCCCGATGCTTGTATACGAGAAGATAATCTTCTCCAAAACTCTTTTCATACCATTCCGTCATTCAATCTCGCCCTCCACCTCGTCCTTGGCCCTCTATCTGTAGTGCGCTTTGTACAGGCCTGGTCATTTCCCCTAGCTTTAATGTATTGTAACGTCTTTATTCTGCAAACTCAAAAAAATCCCGGTACATTGCCTACATTGAAGAGCCAAAATGTACACGATATAATATTAATCATACGCATATCCCTGCGAATCGGGTAATTATAAGAGGTTGTTCAAAAAGCAACAGGAGGTGTTCTTATGATTCACATCGGACTTACCGGATGGGGGGATCAGGAAGATCTCTATCCGAACCGTACCAAAGCCAAAGACAAGCTCAGTCTATACGGACAATATTTCTCCACCGTGGAGGTGGATAGTTCCTTCTACGCCGTACAGCCGCGGGATCGCATGGCACGATGGGCTGCTGAGACGCCTGAATCCTTTGCTTTTATCATCAAAGCCTATCAGGGAATGACCGGACATCTTAGAGGCAAACCCTACTTCACCAGCACGTCGGAGATGTATAAAGCCTTTCGGGAATCACTGGAACCCGTCATAGAAGCGGGCAAAATGCAGGCAGCCTTATTTCAATATCCGCCCTGGTTCGAATGTAATAAGGACAATGTGAAAGAGCTTCGTGAAGTGAAGCTTCGAATGGAGGGCATTCCGTGCGCCCTGGAATTCCGCCATCGCAGCTGGTATGAAGATGACATGCGTGAGCGAACACTTGCGTTCATGAAAGAGCAAGGCTGGATTCACAGCGTCTGTGACGAACCTCAGGCGGGGTTGGGTTCCATTCCCATCGTGCCCCAGGCCACGGATTCGGATATGACACTGGTTCGCATGCATGGGCGCAATGTGTCCGGCTGGCATCAGAATGGTGCACCCAATTGGCGCGAGACCCGTTATCTGTACCGTTACAACAAGGAAGAGCTGTTGGAGTGGAAAGGTTATCTGGAGCAATTGCAGGAGCAGAGCAAGGATGTCTATGTTATTTTTAACAACAACTCCGGTGGCGATGCAGCGGCGAATGCACAGATGATGATGGATCTGCTGGATTTGCCAGTGAAGCCTTTTCCTGATCGCACTGAACCGGAGAAGGAAGAAGGACCGGAGCAGTTGGAATTATTTTGATCCCTGTTTGGGGTCAACTAAAAGCGGCAAGCCCGAGGGCATTGCCGCTTTTTTCATCTCGTTAACTATAGCCACTATATCGATTGTCTTCATTTGAATTTATCGAACTTTCGTTAATTATTCAGGGCTCTAAGGTAAGGTCAATGATTCATATAATGGGCATATAGTTGCTCGAAGGTTGTAAAACGTTCGACTTCTCTGCCGACCTTATCATATTCGTCTAGATATTCATTCATCACTTCAAGGAACTTTTCTTTCACAACTGGTAAATTGCTTGCATCAAAGTACTGCATAATATCAAATTTCTTAGTTCCTTTCTCCAGAGCCATTTCATCAAGATACCCTTGTGCTCCATAGACCGAAAGAAAGACGTAGGAAGCATCGTTCGTCATAACACTGTTCAGAATTTTATTACGGTAGTTGCACCACAATTCTTCATATGTTCCCCTCAGATTATCAAAAGTCGGAGCAGGTTTAATTATAAAGTTATCACACATCTTGCTATATAACCTCGTAACACTATTCAACATATTAAAAGAGGCTATTCGAATATCTTCAATGGTATGAGCTTCGATGATTGACATGTATAAGGAATCGAGATCATCAGGAACATAGCGAAACGTACGAATCTCTTCCAAATATCGCTTGATTCCTCGTTGTATGCACGTGTTATTCATACTAACCAAGGCATTGACTAAATTAAACAGAACGTCGGCAGATGCATGTCGCACTGAACCGATATCTTCACCTAGCATCGTATCACTGTATGCTTGCTTAGCCAGATCGATCCATTTATTTGCTCGATCAAGACACGCTTCTCCTACCGGGTTCGCAAGTGCATCAAGTGCTTTTTGCCTGAAGTCGTTCAATTTCTCCAAATCCTCAGGCTTTGCATAGTAGAGTATTTTGAGCTCAGTTAAGCTCGATACGTTGGGACTCTCCAAAGTGGATTGCTCTTGTATTCTTGAATTCCATGGCGTGCAATAGATGTCATATCCAACGTCATCTAAGATAAAGCAATCGGATATTTCCCATCCTTTTTCTGTATTATTAATGATAATTAAATCAAGATCGCTCTTCTCGTGAAAGTCTCCCGTGCTAAATGAACCCGTAAGCCCAATAATTGCGATATCGTCTATAAAATCTCTTTTTGCGCGTTCAATCACCATGTTAATGAGTCGTTCATTTTTGTCCAGTAACTTCTTCTTTATGATTTCGTCCATTCGTTGCACCCCTTCGTATGATCGGGCCGTCCTTTATCACAACAACCTTAACTTGAGTCTATCGATTTAGATGTGCGGTTACTATGTATAAGTTGATTTAATTCATCTTTGAACAAAATCCGCTAAACCGTCGATAGGACGATTTAGCGGATTTCATTAGTTCTTTGTATAGACAATTTTCTTTATGCTTTCGCAGGACAAGAAATATCGCCCCGCCAACTCCTCTATGCTGACTCCATTGTGGAATAAAGATTTAATCTCAGCGTTTCGAGCAGAGACTCTACTCTTGCTGTTCGTTTTCTCTCCCCATTTTAAATGTGCCTCTTTGGGTTTGGGGATATAAACCAATTCCCCTTGAACGTATTCTTGAATGATACGTAGCAATTCTTCCGGAAAAATAGCTTCGGCTTTTGAATATTTCACGGGCATCACTCCCTTATTTAATAAATCAATAAGGTGCAAAGCCAGTTAGCAGAATATTACGATTCTTCGTTGGCAATATGATTGTTTCTAAACTCTATGCAAAGCATTGCCATATCCTCCACTGGCTTTGCATAGAGCCGTACATGTAAGAATCCTACCCCGATTGTTTTCAATAGCCTCACCTCCATGGAAAACAGATAGTTGTTATGTGCTATTATATCAGAGCCTGTTGTTCAAGTGTTTAACGGATGAGTCGCCCTAATGCAAATTGACGGCACCAAAATTCTAAGTATTTTCTGAAATACTTATAGGTAATTATCCGATCCTTTTTTGGTTAAGCCTCAGATAGATGCCTCTGACGGAGCTGCTGGTTCATCTTATGTGCTTCAATACCTGCCAAGAGCACAATGCCAATCCCATGGGTGTCGTTCAGATTCCACCCCAGATCATCGCGATAATACAAGGCAGTAAACGAGTACCCGGAACCCCGGCATACCCCATATACATTGCCCTTATAGTCAATTGCCAAGCGCGTCATTCCCTCCCATCCTTTGCGTACCGCCTCCAGATAAGGCTCTGGCTGTTCCAGCCAGCCTTCGCGAATACCACGGGCATAAGCGTAGATGAACATGGATGTGCAGGAGGTTTCTTCATAGGAATCCGGGCGATTCAGCACCTGATGCCAAAGTCCATTTTCCCCTTGCAGCGCCAGATACCCTTGACTTAGATCACGATAGAAACGTAACAGTTCCGGCCGCTTCGCATGATCATGTGGCAAGATGGTTAACAGTTCGGTCAATGAAAAGAGCACCCACCCGTTCCCGCGTCCCCATGGAATACCTGTTGCCCGACCACGCACAAAATCATACACATGGGACATGATCTGTTGTTCGGGAAGGTATAGGTATTTGCGGAACATCAGGAATTGATTGATCGCATCATCCCAGTACGCCCTATCTCCTGTCAACTGACCATAACGCATCAGAAATGGTGTACTCATATACAAGTCATCACACCACATCGTCTCCTGACGCATCTCCCCACTGCCGCGAACCCGGTAAAAGGCGCCATCCTCCAGACGTTCCTGCTCATCCGTAATGTAGCCCGCAATCCGTTCCGCCGTATCTCTTCCTCCGTGAATATCACCCAACTCCATCGCAGCAAGCAGTGTAGAGCCAAACGAACCACAATCATCCAGACTGTCTATCGCAGACAGCTGATTATTGATTCCTGCCGCACCGTATGCTTCCCGATCCCACAGACCATAGCGGTCAAATGAAGTACTCAGTTCAATATGTTGCCGTACATACTGAATGTAATCGTCCCGTCCCAATTCCTGTCCTGTCCGGAGCAGTCCAAGCAAAGTAACACCAAGCGGATAATTCCACTTTCCGTAATGTGTGTTCTCCAGGTAAGGACGAACATGGGTATCGGGAAGATCTACCCGCCAATAGACACCTTGTGCCCCATTATCATACACGGTATCAGTTCGCACGATGTCGGCATGGGATGGTTCAGCGCCGGGAACAAACGCACCTGTGTACAGCCAGGGGTCAGAGCACCCCGCAACCGGATGAGGTGATTTTAGTCTCCAGCCTGTGGAATCCGAACTTACGTCATCTTCCAACGTGAATCCCCATGAGCCACCTTGTTCCTGGATTTCACCTTTCACGACTAGATCCCAAGAACCGTAACGGCGCGGGAGTTCAACGTGCAATTTAGCACTGCTTCCAGCAGAGTATATTTCCTTGCCATCTACATACAGAGTCAACGCACCATCATGATTGCCTTTTAAAATAATTGGCGATGATCCTGGTAAGGTTACATCCAGCCTCGTCCATGCATAGGCCACAGCAGGTTGTTCCGTACCATAGATGCGTGCAAATGAACCCTTGCTCTGTTCCTCCCCTGTCCAGTTCCTGCTTGGATACCAGATAAGACCTGTTTCTTCTTCCGCCATGCCATCACGAGGAAGAGATAATACAGGTTCATCGACAGGTTCCGAATATAACCAGCCTTCCTGACCCTGACGATCTGTCCCAGGAGTAAGGAAATGCAGCGGAAAATTTTTGAATGAGGCTGTTCCGTAGACACCGCCGAATCCCACTTCTGTTTTGACAAAACAAAGCAACACATCATTCCACCCATAGCTCACGGAGATCGGAATCTGGGTTCTTCGCTTGGTAAATAATTCCTGTAACAACTCGGACTTGAATACCTCTTCGCCGTTCACATAAATCGTCACTGGACTATAACAGTTCAGGCCTGTATTTAACGTTGCATTCTGCTCGCTCCATAATTTACCCCATACATACACGTACTGCCCTGTACGAGCCTCTGCACATTTCTCATTCAGATTCAGGTCGTAGCGATAATCCCCCAGTCTGCGAAAACCTCCCTGATGATAAGCTCTGAACAAAAAGGATTGTTGCGGGTGATCGCCAATATAACGCTGAGCCACCGTGGTCAATATATCCGGAATTGAATCGTACACCTTGCCTGCAATCGCCTCGTTCTCATGGAAATAACGAATGATCGTCAGCCCCTTCCTTATACCTTGATTCGTTCGCTTAGCCGCAATGTCTCCCCACCCTGCACTTCAACTACCTGCTGATCTGCCGTGAACCAAACCGGGATGGCAGACGGATTATGAATGATGGATCGATCGGCTGAACACTCCAGTCGTTGCACCGCTTTCCAATAGGCAATCACTTCGATGTTCGTGGCGTACCAGATGTCGTTCCTGCGACCAATCTGCTCACCAAACTGTTCGATGATCTCCCAGTTGTCGTTATCATTGAACTCATAACTGTGGCCCCAGACGTAGAGTAATAGTGGTGTACCTGTTTTGGAATTTTGGATAAAACGTTCAGCATGCCCCGCCAGATCATGGTTATGATGACAGGTCGGATGCCATTCAAGCGGCCGGTCTGGCAGTGTGTATTTGCCATGAGATTCAACGGTACGAGCATAGTCGATGCCGAGCCACGCAAGCTTTGTGCTTAACGTACGGTCGTATCCTCCATTGGGATAAGCCATGCCTCGTACCGGATAACCGACGAGCTTCTCCAACGCTTTTCGGTCCTCGATAATCTCTTCGGTCAATAGTTCATTCGGAACATAAGGCAGCGTAGGGTGAGTAACCGTGTGAACGGCCACTTCATGACCCGCATACAGTTCAGCAACTTCCCCCGCCTCAATACGTCCTGGATTACCCAGGGTACCGGAGTTCAGATTAAAGGTTCCCCGTAGACCATACCGATTACAGATCTCCACCAGTCTTCGATCATGAATCACTCCATCGTCATAACTGAGCGTTAACGCTTTCATCACACCACCTGGATAGCGGTCAAACTGAATACGATGTCCCATCCCTTACTTCCACTCCTTTATCCTAATTCTTCAACAGGTACATGACCTGCATCCTGTAATTGATGATGTTCTGAATCAAAATACGTACCTTCCAGCAGGCCGATCAATGTATTCGTAATCCGCACTTCAATGTCGTTGTCTCCCGGACGCAACCAGGAGGCCTCTCCCTTCCAGCGATACGGAGACCAGCATCTCACACCCAGACTATGTCCGTTCACCCGCACTTCCACCACATCCTGCACACGCCAATCGCTAAATTCCAGTTCAAACGAAGTAATATCTTCCCCTGGCTCATCCAGCCAGAACGTGCGTTTATAACTCATTTCCCCGGCAAAATGAGGATACAGCGGCTGAGGTTCAGGTCCGATGCGAAGGGCTGTGTCTGACTCCCGCACGAGCGAAGCGATACCTTCATGATGAAACTCCACCCCGAATCTCCCTTGCAGATACAAGGGATCAACGATACCATCCTCATCTTTGGTCACCTGCACAATCACCGTCATTTCATTGAGACCGCTGTGTAGCCATTCCGTAATATCACGAGCGATATTATTGTGGTCGGTTATTTCGATTGGATCGAATTGTTCTTTTTCAAGTGGTTGCCCATTAATCTCCATCGACCAACTGCCCGAAATCGCCGCTTTATCCAGGAATAACAGGCATGCAGGTAACGCCGTTCTTAGCTCAAATGTGGTCGTATAACGGCACTCGATCGGGTAAGCAACGGATGCCTTTTTCGGTGTGCCAAATACCTGACTAAACTGGACTGGCAGATGCTGCTGCTCCGATAATTCTGCTGCCTGATCAATAAACGGTTTCACAGCTACATGCTGGCTTTCCAGTATTATTCCGTTAGCATTGGTTGCCTGAAGATGGAACTGTCCCATTCGCAGGATGTTAGGCTGCACCGTTTCCAGTCGCCATGGTCCCTCCGCAGGAATACTGATCTTAGTGGCTTGCTTCACTTCTGCTGAAACATCCGTTTGGAATGTCGAATTTATTGGGTCTGTGACATCCACCTTCGTTGGTCCCGTCTCTACCTTCACTGGTTGTAAAGTAAGACGAACAGCATGTGCTTCATAAGGCGCCAGCGTTAGTGAAATGCACCATTCCCCGCCACTGCTCGTATACGGCAATGCCTGAAGCTGCCCCGTCTCCAGATCGAGTCGTTCCGCCACCAGACAAGCACCATCTGTCAGCTCCGCTCCATCCCACAGCTGTCGGGCAACCAACTTCAATTGCCCCTTCAACTCCTGACCCTCCTGATTAGTCAAGAAAATCATATGCTCCCCAGCCGACAATTGACGGGTGTGCATCAGCAGAGAGGCACTTTCCTCCTCCATGATCCAGCAGATGGGTTCAGGCAATACCTGATCGAGCAGGAGAGAGATTAGCTCCAGCGAAAAGTCATCTCCCTGCCCTGTTCCTGCGGGTAGAAAATAGGCATTCCCCTCACCTTGATGCCACATGGTTTCACGGTTATCGTGATCTGTTGTCACGCTACGGCCCCAGTACACCTCTTGCGGCTGCTCGCCCGCACCAAAGAACTGGGCAGCTTCATCTCCCTCCGGACTTCCCGGCTGGATAGCAATATGCGGAGGCATCCCAACAGAAATGGCGGTCCCTCCCTGCTGAACGAATCGCTTCACCTGTTCCCAGGCCGCGATCTCCAGATTCAGCATCGGTGGCAGAATCAATACGTCATAACGGGCAACGCCAATCTGAATGATACCATCCGTTAAGTCAGCTTCAGCCAGCAATTCGGGATCAAGGTGGTCATAGTCACGTCTGTTTTCGAGCAGATGGGTCGTGATTCGCATCCAGTCCTTCGTCAGACGATTCAATTGCACCCGTTCTGCTTCGTCTTCGCCGCTATACTCGAATCCATGCAGCGGATTACCCATCAGACTCCAGAATGTCGTCGTTGGGTCAAGTACAGCAATACGAATGTCTGCTGCTCCGGTGCTCATGAGATAGCTCAACCGTCCGGTGTAATCCCCCAACTGCCGGAAATGCTTCCAGTAGGGATTTTGCAAAAATTGAGACGGCGGTGCATCATGCTTCGCAAGCCCACCGATCGTATAGAAAAAGGCGTGAAAGTTATAGAAATTGGTGCCCATGGCGGCCATTCGGTCAATCATCCACTTGGCATCCTGTAGCGTCATGGACCAGCCTACACTGTGAAAACATTCAATCAGATTGCGACTTCCCCCCAGTTGTCTGGCAAGCGAACTGACCATCTTGGGATTGTCACGCATCTTTTGGCCGTAACGTTCCAGAATCCACGATAAGGATCGTCCGATTTTCTCATGTGCTGAATCACCGCCTGGCATATGGCTGAACAACTGGGTGGTCATCCGTACACCAGGTACCTCAGCCGCGTACTGGATTCCTGCTTCCTCACACCAATCATGCACCTGTTTGTGATAGGACTCCCTGAGAAGCAGATGCAGGGACTGATAGTAGTCATACCGAATCCGGTGCGCGTCCGGAACATCACCATATAACAGGGCCGGTAGCGAATCGATCAGACTATAACCACAACGCTCACTGAAATAACGGGGAAGCTGTTGGGACCAGGGGATACGGCCCAGCGGTGCAATCTCATCCGAGAACATGCCTTTGATTACGCTCTCAAATTGATCTCCAACCGCTGACTTATAACGCTCGTGCGTCAGTTCAATAAATCGGCTCATCGCTTCCTTGTGACAAGGATCAACAAAGTTGCCGTAATATTTGAAATCATCGATCTCCATCTCTTGAAATATAATCAACTCCCAATCACCCTCAGGCACATCCCACAACAATCGAAACGCTGTTCGGTAGGTGAAGAACCTCTTCCGGTTATACGAAGTGAGTCCGGTCTCCTGATACACCTGATCCGTCTGGATATTACCGATTTTGCTGCGCAGATCGATGGATTCATGCCATAACCGTTTACCCTGTGCATCCTTGGGAATCGCCTTGGCAACCAATACTCGTCCCCATGGCAGCTCCAGATTCACAGCTTCTCCTCCCTGAAGCATCAGTTGATGATGGATGAGCTGACGCTGCTTGGCTTCAGGAAAATCAAGAGTCACTTCCCCGCCAGCCATTCCACTCGGATAAGGATACTCGTCATATAACCATACCTGCATGCCGTGAGTGGCCGCCGCTTCCACTGCAATCCGCACCTTATCAAACCACGCTTCGGAGAGATACGGAATTTGCAGTCCTTGACGTGGACAGATAAAGAATCCACCCACGCCTTGCACGGCCATCTCAGCCACCTGCCGCTTCATCTGTTCTTCTTCCATATCCCCGTTCCAGAACCAAAAGGGATGAACCCGGTACTGCGCCTCGGGATTACTAAATGCATCCCCGTTCCACATGTCGCCTTCCTCCCTGCCTGTTCAAGAGTATCGTTGGTCTCCAACTACTTCAGTGCAGCGTACAGTTCATTGACTTCTTTCACATAATCGTCTCCGCCGTTGTTCTTCCAAAGGGTAACAGCATCTTCGAATCCTTTCTCATCAATCTGACCTACGATATATTTGATCCGTGCATCGTTAATGATATTGTCCAGCTGCGGCCCTTTCTGAGCATAAACATCAGAGATCAGCGGTTCACCAGGATTGGCGATGACAATCTCTTCGTTGGCTTTCTGCACCTGTGCAACTTTTTCACGGACAGGTGTCTGTTGTACACGAAGGGTTTTGTCCTCCGGCACAAACATCAATATCTGATTTAAACCCTGCAGATCGCGGAGGGCAAGCTTGTCAGTGGAAGGGATAATATAGTTTTCTTTTTTCTCATACTGCTTGCCTTCCAGTCCATTCCCAAGCAGCGCCTGCAATTCTGGTTCATTGAGTTGATCCAGGAAGCGCAGTACCTTCTTCAGTTCCTCTTCCGTTTTGACACTGCCTTTGGAGATGGCAATCATTCCGGAATATCCGGACGTTGGCATATCACGCAGCCCCTTCGGACCTTCCATGGCTTGCAGCACATCGACACGTCCTGTCGCATTCGGATCTTTATCCAGTATTTTCTGGTCCATACGCTGTGCGTTATCTGCTACATCCACCATGACACCCGCTTGCCCGTTCACAAATGGATCAGGCAGTTTCGTTGCATCCATCACGGCAAAGTCCTTGTTCACCAGACCCTCGCTGTAGATCTGACGGAAAAATTTCAGCGCTTCCATGTATTCCGGTGTCTCATGCGCAGGGATTAGCCCTCCGTTGCCATCCTCTCCCCATTTATTGGGGGCACCGAACCACACCTGCATGTTATCCCACGGTCCCGTGAATTTGCTGGCTACCAGACCGTACGTATCATCCTTTCCGTTACCGTCCGGGTCATCCTTCGTGAACGCTTTCAATACATTGTAAAATTCATCAATCGTCTTCGGCTCTTCCAGCCCCAGATTCTCCAGCCAGTCCTTACGGATAGTCACCCCATTACGTCCCAGAGGGCGTGCCCGATAAATCCCATAGGTTTTGCCATCGATAGAGGCATTGTTGGTGATGATTTCATTCATCTGGCTCAGGTTCGGATAGTCCTTCAGATAAGGACCCAGTTCCCAGAATGCCCCTGTCCGGGCTGCATTGATAAAGCTTGGGGATTTCCCCAATACGACCATAATTTGCGGAAGTTTGCCTGAAGCTAGTGTGATATTGAATTTGTCCTCATAGGAACTGCTGGGCACCCATTGCAGATTAACATCAACCTTGGTCAACTCCTCCAGCTTCTGAATCACAGGGCTGTTGTCCGGCGGATTCTCCGCTTCAAAGTTCGGCAGCATAATCGTGAGCTGATCGGTGCCACCCGCAGCGGTTCCTGAATCTGCTTTGTCCGTGGAGCATGCGCCCAGAATTGTACTAAGTACCAATGACGCTGAGAGCAGCAGTACCCCTTTTTTGAATCCCGTTTTTTGTCCCATACGTTCTCCCCCTTGGCTTTAGCCTTTGATTGAACCTAACATGACACCTTTGGCAAAATGCTTCTGCAAAAACGGATACACCAGCAAAATTGGAATCGTACCTACAACGATTACCGCCATTTTGATCGACTGCTCTGGTGGCTGGACAAAATTAGGGTCCATGTTTGCCATATCTCCGACACTGGCTTGCGAGAGCAATACGATCTGTCTCAGCATGACCTGCAGCGGCCATTTGTCACTGTCGGAAATGTACAGAAGTGCCGAGAAAAAGTTGTTCCAATGTCCCACGGCGTAAAACAAGGCAAACGTGGCAATGACCGGCTTCGATAAAGGCAGTACGATTCGCCACAGCACGCCGAGATCCGAACAGCCGTCGATGCGGGCCGCTTCCTCCAGCCCGGGCGGCATTTGCTGAAAAAAGTTTTTGACTACTATTAAGTTAAAAGCGCTGATCGCGCCAGGAAGCATAAGGGCCCAGTAAGAATCGAGCAGTCCCAGTCCACGAATGACGAGATACGTTGGGATCATGCCACCGCCGAATAACATGGAGAAGATTACCAGATTCATCATGACGTTACGGCCCCAGAAGTCACTTCTGGACAGTGGATAAGCCATCGTTAAGGTGAAGAACAAATTCACCAGTGTACCTGCCACTGTGATGAAGATGGAAACGCCAATGCTGCGAAAGATCGTGGAAGAAGAGAAAATATACTCATATGCACTGAAAGAAAATACCTTCGGAATAAGGAAAAAACTCCGTTCGGTGATCTCGGCTTCCGTTGCGAAAGAATTCCCTATAATATACAGGAAAGGAAGGACAGTTAATATGCCCAGAATCCCCAGCATGACGTAATTGAAGATATCAAATACCTTGCCGGCAGGGCTGTTGTATAGACGGCTGTTCATGGGCGCTCCTCCTTAATAAATTCCGGGGTGACCGAACTTTTTCGCAAGTTTATTACTGCCAAGTACCAAAATGATGCCCACCACAGACTTGAATAGTCCAACAGCGGTACTGTAACTGAAAGCCCCTTGCGTAATCCCCACCGTGTACACATACGTATCAAATACGTCTGCAACATCCCGGTTGAGGGAGTTGGTCATGAGATAGATCTGCTCAAATCCGGTATCCAGAAAGTTTCCCAGTCTGAGAATGAGCAAGATGACTATGGTCGTACGAATCGCGGGAAGCGTAATATGCCACATTCGCCGCAATCGTCCTGCGCCATCCACAATGGAGGCTTCATACTGTTCCGTATCCACACCTGCGAGGGCCGCCAGGAAGATAATTGTGCCCCAGCCCATCTCTTTCCACATCATCTGAACAATAATGAGTGGTCGGAACGAACCCGGACTGGAGAGCACATCAATAGGTTTGCCTGTAATCCAGGCGATCAGATCATATAAGACTCCGCCCTGCGGGGTCAGAAACACGTACGTGATACTCGCGATAATCACCATGGATACAAAGTGGGGTACATAGACCAGCGTTTGAATGGTTCTTTTGAAGAATGCGACCCGAATTTCATTTAATAACAAAGCGATAATGATGGGTGCCGGGAAAAAGAAGATCAGATCATACAGCGCAAGGACCAGCGTATTGCGTAATAGTCGGAAGAAGTCCGGGTTGGAGAAAAAGTTCGTAAAGTTCTCCAGCCCCACCCAATTACTCTCCCGAATGCCCAGGAAAGGCTGGTAGTCCTGAAAGGCAATGATGATCCCCCACATAGGCAAATATTTAAAGATGACAAAGTACAAAAAGCCGGGAAGTACAAGCACATATAACCATTTGTTTCGTTGGATCTGCCTTTTCCAGTTCGACTCTCGTCTCATGGGCCTTGTTGCCATATCCGCTTGAGCAGTGGCAGTGGCGTTGGTGTTCCAGTCTGTCTTCCCCTTCATCATGTCTCCCCTCCCTTAGTCATGTAAGCGTTATCAATAATCCTGATACTCAGACTATACAGCCCTTCTTTTTCCGGCAACCTTCATTTTTTGCATCGCTACGACATGATGGTCGTTAAGCCCGCTATAACGCCATTCTTCCTTGATATTGGACATATCGTAGCAGATAGAATTGCACATTTTTGCAGGTTTATCCTTCTTTGTATGACGGTAAAAAAAGAAAAAAACGACATCCGCTAATGCTGGATGCCGGTCAGAAATGACAGACGGATGAACGGTTATTGTCCAAACCATTGTTCGCGATACTGACTCGGGGTAATGCCCTCCTGTTTCTTGAAGATCCGATTAAAATAACTATGCTGATAGCCCACAGCCGCCGCAACATCATTGATTTTCATCGTTGTCTCCCTTAACAATTGCTTCGCCGCATCCATTCTCACACGTGTCAGATAATCAATAAAATTGATGCCTGATACCTGTTTGAATGCCTTGCTCAGTGCATAGGGTGTCATCTGCTCCGCGTCAGCGCAGTTTTCCAGCGAAATATCGCTACGATAATGGGTATCGATATACAACATTGTACGTTCCACCACCTGTTTCAGCGGTTCCTGGGATCGTGCTTCAATCTCTTGGATATACGGTGTGAATACCTCATTCATCATCCATTGTCTCATCTGAAAAGGTTCACGAATACCGGATAGCCGTTCATACATGTTGCAACCACCAAACAGCTTATAAGGTGTCACTCCCGTTTGCAGCATCATGTGCTGAATACTGCCGAGTAATTGCAGCATCATCTGCTGCACCTGAAATTCGGTACTACCCGTCCGCGTAATCTCGCTCATGAATTGTTCCAGCACACGTTCCGCTTCGTCCTGCTTGCCCAGCCTGATCGCCTGCAGCAACTCACGTTCCAGTCCAAGCGGATAGGAAGCTGCTTCGTTTCTGTGGAAACACGCCTCATCCTCCAGATCGAGTATCTGACTTCCTTCCTCCACACTGCGATATGCCACGGCCTGTTCCATCTCGACGAATCGTCCGGGCAGTTCCTGAAGTGAAGCTGCTGGGCGGCTGATCATCAAGGTCACCTTCATTTTGAGCGTTCGTCCAATCACCTCCACGAGCTCCTGTCCCCATAACATCGCTTGTGACTTCACAGGTTCGTCCTGAGGAGCGATCACAAGCATGGCGGAAGACAGGTCATGAAAGTTCATGACACTGATCTGCCTGAAATGATTTTTTGCCACTTCCTGTGTGATATTCACTGCTGCAAAGGTGACTAAACCCTTGTCCTGGCTTCCGAATCTGCCTTGCAGCTGCTCGTATCCCGTAAAATACATCTGCACCAGCAAATACTGCTGACCCTCCAACTCAAATCCGAGATGACGCATCCGCTGCTGGAGATCCTGCTCGTTATAGGCATATAAATGTCCCTGCACAAGTTGTAAGACAAAGCTGTCGCGCAGATGGGGAAGCTGCTCCTGCAACTGGCGATGTGCCGTTACACTGCGGGAGGTCAGTTCGTTCCATTGTTGCTCCAGCAGCTCAAACTCGTCCAGCTTCTCATCCGTTGGTGTAGTTTCGTTTCTGCCAGGCGTAAGCAGGTGCAGCATCCGTGCTACAGGCGAATAGATGCGGCGGGAAGCAAACCAGGATAACAACAATCCCAGGATGAGACTGCCTGCACTCGCAATGACGATGATCTTGGATACCAGCTTGACGGGCGAAGTGACTGAGGTCAAAGGTGCTGCGGAGACGTACGTCCAGTCCGAATCAATCCGACTCAACGAGCCATACGAGACAGAATAGGTCTGATCCTCATATCGGAACAGGAATGAGCGGCTATCTGCATGCAGGGCCACTTCTTTTTTTAGCTGCTGTTCAAAAGCAGAAGTCTCCCCCGCCGTTCCCGGATTCCCTGTAACCAGTGTGTTGCCTTCCTGATCCATAAGGAACGTTAAACCTTCATCATAAGGCGTAAGCGTTTTCAATAAACTGGCGACTTTCTCGTTATCCAGCGTAATAATCAGTGCACCAAATGGATTCATGCTCTCCCCTGGGATCTTATGTACGAGAACGAGTGCATTGCCTGCATCCGTATGCAGTAGACTATTGTTGGTCGAAGGGGCGGTATCTCGGTTGATGCCCGAAACCCAGTCTGTCCAGTACACGTGGTTGCCCATGGAGAGATAACGATCATACGCTTGTACTTTGGCATCATCATTCAACTCGTTATAATCCCGATTAAACAAGATCGGCTTCGGTTCCTGCAAATATAGCTGTGCTGACTTGATCAACGGGTGGGAACCTTGTAGTACATATAATGTAGTGACGATCTCCTGCGTTTCATTAAAATAATACACAAAATCCAGCGTTCGTAACGCATTGCCAAACCTCGGTTCAAAAGCCCAATGAGATAAGTTCATCTCCAGATAGGCCAGTTGATCATCCACATTGCGTGCCCGATTCTCGATCTGGTTCTGATGCATCCGATTGAATTCGGTTTCCATCCGGCCAACCACCTGTTGATACATCACGATACCTGTGATTAACCCGGGAATACTGGCAATGAGTAAAATAAGCATAAGGCTGTTTCGATAAAATCGTCCTTTATGTCTTCCTGCTTTGAAATCGGATAACCGCTTGAATCTGCCCAATATTCGATCATTCCTCGTCGGTTCCATCGCTACTCACCTGCCTGCTTGCATCGGGTCTGACTGTCATGGAAACTTCCTCAACTCCCTTGAGAATATATGGATGAAATCCTTTTCTTGTATTATACGCATAATCATCAGGTGAATGAAATGATCTGTAACCGATCATTTTTTTAACCAATGTTTTATTAACATGACAAAATGGATTACAATGAGATAAAGCAAACATCAAGGAGGCCTTTTTAATGAAAGAACAGACTTACTTTGAACAAAATAGAGAAAAACACCTGGCAGAACTGAATGAATGGTTATCCATTCCAAGTATCTCCGCCATTTCTGAGCATAAAGAGGATGTTAATCGTGCAGCACAATGGGCAGCAGATGCGCTCACACGTGCAGGCATGGAAAACGTAGAGGTCATTCCAACGGCTGGACATCCGATTGTCTATGCAGATCACCTGCATGCACCCGGCAAACCGACAGCTCTGATCTATGGTCATTATGATGTACAACCTGTAGATCCCCTTAATCTGTGGGACACGCCTCCTTTCGAACCTACCATTCGTGATGGCAAGCTGTTCGCTCGTGGTGCAACGGATGACAAAGGACAGATCTTCCTACATATCAAGGCTGTAGAAGCCATTCTCGCCGAAAACAAAGAACTTCCGGTTAACATCAAGTTCTGTATCGAAGGTGAAGAGGAAATCTCCAGTCCGAACCTGCCCATCTATCTGAATGACAATACGGACAAGCTGCGTGCAGACATGATACTGATCTCGGATACGTCCCTGCTTGAAAAAGGGAAACCGGCGATCTCCACTGGCCTGCGTGGTCTATGTTCGCTTCACGTGGATCTGAACACAGCCAATACCGACTTGCACTCCGGTTCATTTGGTGGTGGTGTACCCAACGCACTTCATGCACTCGTATCCCTGCTCGCATCGTTGCATGATGAGCAAGGCCGTGTAAGTGTAGATGGATTTTACGATGGCGTTCTGCCACTGTCTCCTGAGATGAGAGAAGAATTTGTGAAACAGGGCTTCAATGAAGAACAGCTTCGTCAAGACCTCGGACTGGAGCAATTGTACGGCGAAGAAGGTTATTCGTTCGTGGAACGTGTTGGCGCTCGTCCAACATTGGAACTGAATGGGGTATGGGGTGGTTTCCAGGGCGAAGGCAGCAAAACGGTTATTCCGAAGGAAGCTCATGCCAAAATCACCTGCCGCCTCGTAGCGGACCAAGACCCACAACATGTATTGGATCGTATCGAAGCACATCTGCGCGCTCACGTTCAACCGGGTGCAACCCTGCATGTGAAACAGATCGAGAAAGCTTTTGCTTTCAATATCGATCCTGCCAATCCCATTCTGCAAAAAGCGGCAGATGCATATGAGCATGTGTATGGCGTTCGTGCCCTCTTTACCAAAGATGGCGGTTCCATTCCAATTGTTGAGAAGCTCTCACGTGTACTCGAAATCCCTGCTGTGATGATGGGCTTTGGTTTGCCGGATGAGAATCTGCATGCACCGAACGAGCACTTCAACCTGGAGAACTTTGATAAAGGGTTGTTGACGATTGTTCAGTTCTTGAAAAGTTTGTAATCATCGCGTTTAAAACCAGTTCATGCTGAGAGCGTGCGGACGTGACGTTCCGGTGCCGAATCGTTCTTTCGATCGCTGTTATCGTCGGATTTTTTGGATTTCCCTTCTCGAAGGGTAAAATCCGACGATAAAGGCGAACGTTCCGCTTCTTCAGAATCGATTTCGTCCCCTTCACTACGTTGCAGCTCTCGCAGACTGATTTTAGGATTGATCCTAACTTTTTATATGGGTTAGGTAATAGGGACAGTAAAAGGACGGCCTTCGGGTCGTTCTTTTTGATTTGATTTCGTTTTTTTATTTGTTTTCTTGTGTTTTTGTTGCTTTGCTACTTTGGGGCTTTGAGGCTTTGGCGAATATGTAGTTTTTTTCAATGGCTGTTTTCATGATGGAGACTTGCTTTTATCGGGCACCAGTAATAGGGAAAAAAAAAAAAACATTGGCTGATGGCGACTCTTTGAATGTTGTCTCAATCGTTATGTATTAACTTGCTTTATCAGGGCTGCTTTAAAGGATTGGGTGTGAATTTGATGGGTTAGTGTAGCAGATAATCAAAACGATGGGCTTCGGGCTCTCGGGCTGTATTTTTGATTTTTTCTTCTTCACTCGTTGTAGTTCTTCCTATGACTGATTTTATAGACGGAGTCTTGGTCTGAATGGTTTAGTGTATTAGAGATAACATACGCGACGGCTTATCAGCTCTTTTAGATGGACTTGGTATTTTCACTAGGTTCCAAGTTTCCGCTTTACTTTTACTTCTGATTCTTTATGGTGAATGATTTTGATGAGGCCTGACTTTTAAAGGGTTGTGATCGTCAGATTATAAGTGAAGGACTTCGGCATTTGGTTTGGAACGGTTGATATCTGGAATATCCACTGGTGGAGTCACATGGTGCGGATCGGGTAACAAATGCCTTAATAGCTATAGGTGCCCTGCTTCACTACAAGGGTGGTCAGCCACGGGGATATCTGAATGGGAGGATCTTTCGGGATTCTTGCATTTTGACTCGCTTATACTCAGGGCTTCGCTGCGGTGACTTTTGGCCATGGGGTGTTTACTTACTGTTATGTCCGAGCAAGCTAATCCAAAATGATGAGGTGATTATTGTGTCTGCTTCTCACCTAACCAAACATGCGCTGGCTCACTCGCTCAAATCACTGATGGAGCATACTCCGCTGAACAAGATTACGGTCAAACATCTGGTGGATCATTGCGGATTGAATCGGCAAACCTTTTATTATCATTTTCAGGATATTTACGCGCTGCTTGGATGGATCTATCAGACTGAAGCGGTGGAGAGCCTTACGGAATACCGAAGCTACAGCACATGGACGGACGGATTCTATAAAATCTTTTGTTACATCGAGAACAATAAATCATTCTGCTGCAACACACTCGACTCGCTCGGTCGCACCCACCTGGATACATACCTCTATGAAGTAACGCATGATCTGATTATGGGTGTGATTGATGAGCTAGCCTGTGGGATAAAGGTCCGCAGTGAAGACAAAGAGTTTATCGCCAACTTCTATACCCTGGCCTTCACCGGGCTAATCATTCAGTGGATGAGGGGTAATATGCAAGAAGCGCCAAAACAGATTATTGAAAAGCTCAGTGAGCTGATCGAAGGTAATGTCCTGAAGGCATTGCATAGGTATGAGAATAAGCTGCCATCCGATTAGGATGCGCGGCTTTTTAGCATACAATCTAACTCTAGGTTTTAGACATTTTTCCAAAAGTGACTAAAAACCAGACATACCTATTCTTTTGAGCATACCTTACGGGACCTGCAAGGTTTACATTAGGGATGTGACTACAGTACCTTTTGGAGGCGAATGATCGTGAAGAAAGAATACGGTAATAAACAGGTCTATTTTGTAGGCGGCGGTATTGCATCATTGGCGGGTGCAGCTTATCTAGTCAGAGATTGTGACTTTCCTGGAGAACACATTCACATTATCGAAGAAATGCCGATTCTCGGTGGTAGCAATGATGGGGCTGGTAATCCCGATCAAGGATATATTATCCGCGGCGGTCGAATGCTCAATGACGAGGCTTATGAAAATCTATGGGAGTTGTTGGCGTCCATCCCTTCCATCGACCGTCCGAGCATATCTGTCCGACAGGAAATTACCGAATTTGACGATGCCAATCCCACACATTCTAATGCGCGGCTCATCAACCGTGACGGCAAGGTCGAGGATGTGCTCTCCATGGGTTTTGATATGGCGGATCGTCTGGCGATGGGCAAGCTGATTATTACTCCTGAAGACACGCTGGGTAAACTGCGAATCAACGACTGGTTTGGCCCTCACTTTTTCCAAACGAACTTCTGGTATATGTGGGCGACCACCTTTGCCTTCCAACCTTGGCACAGCGCCGTGGAATTCAAAAGATACATGCTTCGCTTTTTTCACGAATTCCCAAGAATTCAGACGCTGGAAGGTGTCACCCGCACACCGTTCAACCAATATGACTCAATTATCCTGCCACTGTATAACTATCTGGAACCGTTTGGCATAGATTTCACGCTGAAATGTACTGTCACCGATCTGGACTTCAAAGAGGGCGACGGCATTACGGTAAGTCGGATGCATGTGCTCAAGGGAGGTAAAGAGGAGGTCATTGACATCCACGAAGGCGATCTGGTCATTGTCACCAATGGCTCGATGACCGAAGGGGCCGACCTCGGCTCCATGACTTCTGCACCGAAACTGAACGGCAAGGGCAGCTCATGGAAGCTGTGGGAGAACATTGCCGCCAAGAAACCGATGCTGGGTAATCCCTCTTCATTTAATGATCATGTGCATGAGTCCAAATGGGAGTCGTTTACGGTCACCTTCCAGGATTCGGTCTTCTTTGATCTGATGGAGAAATTCACACGCAACCGGGCAGGTACCGGCGCTCTGGTTACTTTCAAGGATTCCAGTTGGTTCATGTCTGTCGTTCTGGCCTTCCAACCACATTTCCGTGGTCAGCCGGAGCATGTCAAGGTGTTCTGGGGATACGGATTATACCCGGATAATGTTGGCGACTACGTGAAGAAAAAAATGAGCGATTGTACCGGGGAAGAGATTATGCAGGAGTTGATCGGCCATCTTCATTTTCAGGAACATCAAGAGGCGATCATGGCTACCGCCAACTGCATTCCATGCATGATGCCTTACATCACTGCCCAATTTATGCCTAGACTGAACAGCGACAGACCAAAAGTTGTGCCTGAGGGCTCCACCAACCTGGCCTTTATTAGCCAATTCTGCGAGATTCCCGATGACGTGGTATTCACGGAAGAATATTCGGTCCGGGCAGCACGGATTGCCGTCTACACTCTTCTCGGAGAGAACCGACCAATTGAGCCGATTAACCAGTACCAGTATGATGTTCGGACGCTGTTCAGCAGTTTTGTGACATCGTTTAGATAACTGCTTAGGATGGGGATTCAGACATAACATAAGCTTAATTCTCGTCGAGCGAGTCAAAACGAGTTAATAAGTGAATCTTGGTGAATATGTCTGATGTTGAATTAAAAGGTCGTTTTATATAGCAAATAGAGAGTTCCGTCAGCGTGACAGGACTCTCTATTTCATGTACTCCTTTACTATCTGAGCCCGATACATAATCTCCATCAAGATTGCCAACTATCGTCTAAAGAACCTTACAGGCCTTATTGCTCGAAATTTCGCAGGTTTGAGAATCTAACGAATCGTAGGCGCCTTATTTTGAGTCTAAGCATAGTTTTGTAACGTAATATCGCTCATTTTCATTACATAGCGTGTCTGAGATTCGTTACATTTTGTATCACAGCAAAATCTTGGAAATAAGACTTCGCAGGTTCGTTAGAACTGAGCGTCCCTTCAGAGATTATTACGTATGAGAGGCACTCGTTGTCATGTCTTATTGTCGAGATCCTAGTCCGTACTTTATTGAAACCTGACTTATCATGCTTCCGTGTTGCTCATGTATACTCATGTGGTTGTTCTTATTATTCTTGGTGTTACTTTTCATTTTTTCATTGTTACCCATCGCGCTTATGTGCGGAAAGTCGTAAACTTCAGCATGTGCACAAGTTTGGAGAAATGTGCGATCTCCTGTTGGACGCCAGAAGTATCAGTCCCCGACATGGCCTGATTCGCTCGTAATGTTCTACGGGTGTTCAGCATACCTTCGATCAGTTTCATGACCGTGTTGCGGCCACGATGATCGACAATCATATACTTTTTGCGTGCATCTAGCTCTACCCACACGATGTTGCTGAATGATGTGAACAGATGCTTGCGGTACTGCTCCATATCGGTTTCATTGTAATGCTCGCCATAAAAGGCATAGTATCCGTGTATGTGCAACTTCTCCGCCAACACTGTGATGAACGGATCATGTTCGAGCATAGCGTTACGTTCCATGTTTCACGCCTCCGTTATGCGTGATCCGCAGATCCCGTCTTTTTGAGATCTATTTTAACATAATACGCAAGCTGTTGCCTCTCTTGCCTCTCCGCAAACATGTCCACGCTACAACTTACTCGCCGACCCGTCTGCCCTTCACCCACACACCCTCAATATCCAGCTCCGCATTCAGCAAAACGATATCTGCCTGTTTTCCCTGAGCCAGGGAACCTGTCCGGTGATCAATGCCCAGCAGGCGTGCGGGGGTCAGACTTGCTGCACGTGATGCAGCGTTCAGACTCAAGCCAACTTCCTGTACCAGGTAACGGAAACCGCGAATCATCGTCAGTGTGCTTCCGGCCAGTGCGCCGCCGTCCTTCAGTCTGGCCTCACCGTGCTTCACGATGACGGGCAGGTCGCCGATCTTGTATTCCCCGTCATCCAATCCCGCAGCAGACATGGCATCTGTGATCAACACGAGTTGATCATTATGTTGCTTCAATTGAGCGAGGATGGAAATCGCCGCAGGGTGCACGTGAATACCATCGGCAATCACCTCAGCACTGATACGCGGATCACTTAGCACCGCTCCGGCAGCTCCCGGTAGCCGGTGATGCAGCGGTGTCATCGCATTAAACGTATGCACCGCATGATGAAGTCCGGCTTCAACTGCTCGCTCCACCTCTTCATAGGTCGCATCGGTGTGGCCGAGTGCCGCTGTAATCCGCTGTTCACGCAGCCACGAGATGACTTCCAGTGCGCCTTCACGTTCCGGTGCCAACGTAACTTGACGGATTAGGCCGGGATATTGCTTCTCCCATGTTTCAAGCCAGGATACATCAGGTAGAATGATATGTTCGGGATTTTGCGCACCAGGCCATTTCGGACTGAAAAACGGACCTTCCAGGTGCACACCCTCAAGCTGTGCATACGGCATCTCACCGGAACGATAACGAGCTACTTCAGCAAGTACGCTGTCCAGTCGCTCTTTCGGAGCGGTCATGGAAGTCGCAAGCATCGCTGTTGTTCCCTGCGTACTATGAAAAGAAGTGATCTTGTCCAACACCTCCGGGCTTGCATCCATAAAGTCTTCTCCGTTCCCACCATGCACATGGATATCAATGAATCCAGGCACAATGAGGCCATGGTCCGGTACAGACAGCTGCAAAGCTTCTCGCCGAATCTGTTCAGGAAGACCTTCCGGTACCCCAGCATAAAGGATTTTCCCATCCCTCCAGGCTAATACGCCGTCTTCCAATATCTCATTGGAAAGGAGCAGCTTGCCCCGAAGAAGAGAAATATTTTGTTCACGCTGGCTCCCAGGTTCATGATTATTCGCTCCGGTCATCTCACCAGCCTCCCTGCTGCACGGTCCAGCAATACCACCACATTTGGATGACATTGCAATAGCGATGCAGGACAGGCCGTTGTAATTGGGCCCATGAACGCTTCGCGAATAATCTCGGCTTTTTCCTCCCCACGGGCAATGAGCAGAATCTGTTTGGCTTTCAAAATGGTACCAACACCCATCGTAATCGCCTGAGCCGGAACCTCATCGATGCTGTCGAAGAAGCGCGCGTTTGCCTTACGTGTCTCTTCTTTCAGATCCACAACATGCGTTCGTCCTGTAAGTTCAGTTCCCGGTTCATTGAAGCCAATATGACCATTATGTCCAATGCCCAGCAGTTGCAGATCCACGGGTCCACGATCATCCAAGCGCTGTTCATAAGACTTACATTCCTGTTCCAGATCGGCAGCCTGACCATCAGGTACATGCGTTCTCGCAAGATCCATATCGATATGATGAAATAATTGTTCGTTCATGAAACTGCGGTAACTTTCGCGATGCTCTGTTGGAAGTCCTACATACTCATCCAGATTGAATGAAGAAGCCTGCGAGAAACTGACCAGTCCCTTCTGGTACAACGTGATAAGCTGTTTATATATGCCTACAGGCGAACTTCCTGTTGCGAGTCCGAGGACTGCACGTGGTTTGGTCTGCAATAAACTTGCGATGACTCCTGCACCTGTGGCATTCAAATCTTCTTCATTTTCAAAAATACGTATATTCATCTGTTTAAGCACCTCCGTTGTGTTGTACGCGATAGGACTGCACGTTGTGATAGGATTGTTCCAGTCTCGGGATAAAACGGTCGAAGTCGGCACTTACCATGCCTGTGAACAAAATATCAACCACATGCAGCAGTGCAATACGTGAAGCCATATCTCCACGCCTCATGCCCTCTTCCAGAGAAGAGGTGAACAGTGGGATATCAGATACCGTTGCGAGTGTATTACTTCCATAGGAAGTCAGTGAAATCGTAGAAGCTCCGGCTTGTTTGGCACAATGCAGGGCATCAATGGTTTCGGGTGTTTCGCCTGAATAGGATACGGCCATTGCGACATCCCCCTCAGCGAGCGAAGATGCGGATGTGATCTGCATGTGGGAGTCGGAGAAAGCAGTACAACTTTTGCCAATCCTCACCAACTTCTGATAGAAATCCTGTGTCACAATCGACGAGGTCGCCACACCGTACAGATCAATACGGCGAGCCTGGCACAATAATTGCACCGCCTGCTCCAATCTGCCCAGATCCAGCAAACGGGTAGTATCAGCAATAGACGCGAGGTGGTTGGCTTCGATCGCTTCAACAATTTTGGATAGTGAATTGCCTGCTACAATGTCCTGATAAGCCGTTTCATCAGAAGCGTGGGACAATTCTGCGGCGAGCTTCATTTTGAAATCGGGAAAACCTTTGAAATGAAACGACTTGCAAAAGCGGGTCACCGTTGCCGCACTTGTACCACTCTGCTCTGCCAGATGACTAATCGTCCAGCCGGGAATGTCCGACGGAGATTGCATAATGACTTCGGCAATACGTCGCTCCTGAGACGGAAGGTTATTCAGTTCTTGCTGCAACGCACGTAATATGGCTGCCATAAGGACCTCACTTGTATGAAAATTATTTTTATATATTTTTAAATAAATAAGAAAATCATTTTTATAACTTCATTCTAATCAAGACGATCCTGCAAATCAAGAGCAATTTCTCACGACTTTCGCAATGATACTGAACTTGTATAGACACTCACCAGCTTGATACATATCATATGTATCCTTTATATTGAGAATCGAGATATGATCGTATTAAAAAAAGGAGCCATTCAATGAATCGAAGACAACGGGAAAAGTTCATTCCTTCCATCTGGATTATTGCTACCAAACCAACAGAAGGACACGCCTATTATGCCCTCTATGCCATCGACTGGAAACGCGGAGGTCGGCTCAGTTGGGAAGGCTGGAATCACTTTGAAAACCTGCTGCAATTTCATATTCCGATCAAACGAAAAGCTGGCGGGCGGAAATCTTCTTCCACGCCTGCCGCCAAAATAGCGAAAAGAGCGCTCCATCTTCATCTGAATGAAGCACAGTTCGAGGAACTGGAGCAGCTCTTTTATCAGCCATTTTCGAAGAAAAGATGGAGGACGTTTATTCGAATGAATAGGAATCAGACGTGATAAAGTGATATGAATTAGGTTATTTATTTTTCAAGCTAAAACAAAAAAGCCTCTCCCCTTCTTTAGATAAAATAAAGAATTAGGAAAGACTTTCGTGGTATTAAAATTCAATTCGTTTTCATTTGATTTGCATTTAACTCAAAACTCAACTCAAGTTAACTCGTTCTAATTCATGTCATCATATCGTTCTAGGAACGTGCTGACTAAGCCGGGTACCGTCATTTGGTGAACCGATTGATTCTCAATCTCCTCCGCCAGATCGTCATCTGTGAGGGAAACAAAGAAGGTAATGTCTGCTTTAGTTTGTCCATATCGAGCAAAAACGTCATCGGCTGTCTCATTCACGACTTTAGCGATGATTCGAATGATCTCATTCTTATACTCCCGAACCTCTTCTGTTGCATACAACAATCGGCTGATGTGGTTAAAGTGCGTATCCTCGCCATACTGATATTCGGAGCAGCCCCATCTGTAATAGATCTCGTCCTCCTCACTGTCGCATAGCCCTTGCTCTTTCATTCTCGAAATGTGCGTTGCCAGGGATTCCTCGGTATTCACCGCCATAAACAGCGTTACCCAATCACTGTCCGTTCCAAATGCACAAGCATATACTTTCTCATGTTGCACTTTAGCCAGCGTCTGTTCCAGATCGGGTAGAAACCCCGCTCTAAATTGTTTTTCAAATTCACTTAAGAAACGGTCCATTCAGCTCATCCTTTCATGTTTTATATAAGTTGAATACCGAATCGTTACACTTGCCACTTCGCTGACAGAATAACCTTCTGATCACTGTTATCCCCAGATTTCTTGTATCACTTTTTAAAAGTGGAAATCTGCGGATAAAGGCGACCGCTCCGCTTCTTCAGGTCATTTCTGCCCTCTCCGTTCTAGTGTAAATATGTAGTTTAACTTATATAGATGTAGTACAAAAAAATCTCAACCAATTTGTTCAAGCTATTGTTTCACTTCAAAGCCTTACCTACAATCTCTTATCTACTTCATATATGTAAATCATTATGGCCTAGTAAATTAATGAAAACAAGCGATGCTACGTTTCGGATATTCCCTCAAAAATATTGATAGTTCCCTGAGTCCATGGTCCATACCAGCAAAAAAGCCTTGCCCCATTCTTCATGACAAAGAATAGAGAAAGGCTTTCATGCTGCTACTTCATCCTAACTGTAATTCGCAACTAGATCTTCAGTTCTCCAAGCTTAATCAGCTCGACAACTGCCTGCGAACGACCCTTAACATTGAGTTTCTGCATCACATTCGAAATATGGTTACGCACCGTTTTCTCGCTGATGAATAACTGCCCTGCGATGTCACGCGTTGTTTTGTCTTGAACCAGTAATTCGAATACTTCGCGTTCACGGTGGGTTAACAAAAATTTGCTTTTATGATCGATACCCTTCAATGTTCACCCCTCCTTGCTCGGGTTGTGTTGGTGTAACAAGGTTAAGGGGATACAGTCAACTCATCTTATGTCAGATCAAGGGCGTTGGTTCAGTTTTATAAGAAAAATGGGCAGGAATTATGTGTTTTATTGTCCCAAGTGAACCTGTGCCGTGGCATATGTAATCCAACATTTGAATCATTGATATTAAAACAAACATGCCCTTGCAGCTGATGATATCATCCGCGCAAAGGCACACTTGTTCATTGAGCTTGGAATCTACCGATTCATTCGATTCATGACCCCACCGTCGTGATTACGGTTCATCAGGCCATCGTCAAGGATGCCATCGCGGTGATTCATTCCTGCTCCGTTGGTTGGGAAGATACGCTCCACCATCGATTGGAACGTATCGATCATGCCACTAACGGGTTTACCATTACGAATATCTGTGGCATAGTTCTCGACATGCTGCACAAATTCCGGATTGGCTGATACATATACATTCTCGATGTTCGGCGCAAACTGCTTGATTTTGGCTGAAATCTTGCCTTTAATCTCAGCTGATGTGTTATCATCCGTGCTATCTACACGTTGTCCTTCACTTTTCATTCCATAATGACCATCGTTCGTCCCACGTGCTTTGCCGCTGTTTGTGAGACCACGCATCATTCCAACCGCTCCTGTACCCATCGTGCCGTAGATGCCACGATCATTGCCCATATGGCTGCGATCCGTTGCTGAATTCGTGTTCAGCCCTGGAGCAATTCCACTTGTGCTGTACGGTGACATTGTGCCTGTACCGCCATTCACACGCATGCCTCCCATATCGTGGTTCATGTTGCCACCACGCATGGTATCACTCGCATGATTACGCATCGTTCCACCCAGCATGCTTGTACGACCGTTGGACTTGCTCTCCAACTTGCCTGCATGACCATCTGCCAAACGTACCGCAACATAAGCATTACGATCCGTTAACATGACACGGGCGGATTTCACTTCCTTCATCTCCGTAATGCGTTTAGCCAGCTCTTCACTGGATTTCAGGTCAGTAACATTATGCATGCGATAACTTTTCGCACGGATGCCATCCATGCCATTCGTTTCCACACCATAACGGTTAATGCCGCTCGCTTGCTGACGGACACTTTGCGTATGCATATTGTTGGTATCCCGATTCGTGCCACATCCTGTCAAACCGGCCATTACAAAGATTGCAGTAGACAATGATAACGTAATAGCTGTTGCCTTTTTGACTGCTGGCATGTACTCATCCTCCAATGTATGTTGGTTTTGGTCACAAAGATAGGATGCGCTTCTGTGCGTGCCGATATGCTGAAAGGATATGGTACCTTACCCTGTAGATTTGGATGCTCAATTTTTGCTCACAGCTTATTGATCTTAGGGTTTTGAACTGCAGACCATAAGGTCTTCGCTATAAAATAAAAAAAACAGTACTGCGTGTTCGCAGCACTGTCTACATGTAACTTAAATTTTATTTCAAGTCATTGATGAACTCTTACCTTTTGCGCCACTCATTTTCCTTCTGTTGATGTCTTAATTGTATCCGGGAATTTCTCGGCTTCCGTTAGACTCGTCGTCTCCAAGGCATATGCCCATTGACCATCCGGCGTAACGACCCAGATCTGATCCGGTTCGGATGGCAACGTAAGTCCTCGATACACATCTCTCACTTGTTGCCCATTGACCGTCTGCTCAACAGACAGGGTGAATCGTGGAACAGTACCTTTTAACTCAGACGCTTTGCGCACGTCATCTGCTGTTGACAGGTTTTTGATTTTGCCGATAAGGGATACGGCGTCTGTGGCTTCAATCGTTTTTCCATTCAGTGTCCAGGTCTGCTCTGCAGCACCGTTCTCCGATGTCGATGTTAACATCCAGGTAGCGGCTTCACCTTCCCACTCCAGAGACCCCACATTTGTCTCATCCATGTTGAACGGTGTAGTATCCAACAGATCACGACGTGACAAGGCTATGTTATTAATCGCCTCTGTCTGTACGGCAACTACGGGACCCTCATCTACGCGCACATATCGTGCGTCATCTGCTGGAAGCTGGCCACCAATCGCCAGTTTGATCTCCCGATGATCTTTGAGTTGGATATCCATACGTGTCGCATCTGTTCCTAATCCGTACTTATCCAGATCTGCCGGCGCTTCTTCCACCACCATTTCCTGGTTCGCACCACTCAGAGCATCTAACCAACTGCTAACACTATAACCGTTCAGAGGATAAGCTTTCGGCTCAACCATCTGCCATACGCCATGTTCAAGCGTCAAAGTTGAAGATGCTGCTGCACCGGATGTTTCTGCGGTGGAGTCATGTATTATGATGGATTGAATATCTTCGGATTGAATACCGAGCAACTTGGCTTGCACCGCTTCTTCCTCCCGAAAATAATTTTGACTAGCCGCGTACACCCATCCCACAATGAGTACGATGACCACCAGAATTGTTGGAACCCATTTTCTCATACCCGTCTGCGCCTCCACCATAAGAGTACACCGATGATCACAAAGATAAGCGGGAACGCTACAATAGCCACGAAGAAAATCGTTCTGGCCTGTTCGCCACTCAGGTATGCTGTCTCATACCCGGCTTGGACCCGTGGACGAATCGTCAATCCATTTTCTTTCTCACTTAAATAATTCACGGTATTCAGAATAAAGTCCCTGTTTCCGCCATTCGCAATATCCGAATCCTGCATAAAAATGGACGAGCCCAGAATAACTGCCTTCGGTTTGCCATCCGTCGTATCGGCTGCATACCCAAGTTCCACTGGCCCCTGAATATCCTCTTTAGCATCATTGGTTGTTTCATTTTGCAATAAGCCGCCGATATTCGTCTCCCCATAACTGTCATTGGAAGAATGGATTAACGGTGAAAGGGTGTATTTATCCTGCTCTTTGCTGGTCAACGCAATCGACAGCGACAACATCGGGTATAGCTTGCTTGCAGCAAGTTTGTCCGTAATTGCATGTGTTCCATACTCCGGTACCACCCAGAGTGGTCCCATCGTACTGGCTTGTTGATTATCCACCATCACTGCATGCTCATCAACGACACCATAGTCTGCCATGAGGGCATCGATGTTTTTCCAGCTGGATTTCATATCTTCTACGAATCCGAGGGATAATAACAGCTTGCCTCCATTACTCAGATATGTGCGAATGGCCTTCATTTCTGCATCACTGAGATCACGTTGTGGACCTATAATGGCAAGCACATCTGCATCTTCGGGAACCTTCCCGGCCTGATTTAGCTGCAATTCTTCTGTCTGCACATTATTTTGTTCCAATGAAGATTGCAGCGTAGTCATCTGATCAAGACTCAGCTCTTCATGCCCGGTCAGAAAGACCATTTTATGCATCTCGGTGGATGACATATTCATAAGCGCCTGTGTCAGCTTTTCCTCACCTGTGAACTGATAGGATCCGTCACTGCCGTCACCTGCCGCGGTGAACAAACTGGCGATATCAATCACTTTGTGTTGATCTCCCTGCTCCAGCACAATGGAGCTGCCTGTTATGCCGTATTTGGATGCAAGTGCAGGTTCTTGCGTCAGATTATACTGTTTTAGTTTCAGCTTGCTGTTCCGTTTCGTGTATTCCTCCACCATATCCGTGACTTCACGGTTCAGCACGGTGTTGTTGGCATTTTCGACGGTTAACACCAGAATGTTGACGTCATCCTTCACGTCTTTGATCGCAGTAAGGGACTGGTCAGACAACGTGTATTGTTTGTTCGAGGTCAGATCGAGCTGGAAGCCGCCAAGTGAGTTCAGGAACAGTGTTAGCAAAATAAAGATGCCAATCACCGCAACAGACAGCACGGTACTGTTGGTATGACTTAACCATTTTTTCATCTTCTCACCTCCACCGCTTCCGTTCGACAACTTGAATGCTTAACAGCAGAAACACACCTGAAAGTGTGACATAGTACAATATATCCGGTCCGCTAAGCACGCCTTTCATGAAGCTGTCAAACCGGTTAGTCAGGGCAAACGGATCGAGCCACTGCTGCAAAGCAGATCCTGTATTACCTGCGAATGAATCAAGCATCCACAAAACGAGCAAAATAATAAAACCCGCCACCGCAGACACCATCTGATGCTGGGATAACGTGGAAGCGAACAGTCCTATTGCCATCATGCTTCCGCCCAGGAACAATAAACCCAGCGCAGACATCCATACCGTCGTCATATCCAATGTTCCATAGAACGACATGATGAAGGGGTACACCAGACTGCACAGGATGAGCACGACCAGAATGGCCAGAGAAGCAAGGTATTTGCCAAAAATAATCTCTGTTACACGCGCCGGAGAAGTCAGCAGCAGTTCATCCGTTCCTTGTCTGAATTCTTCCGCAACAAGCCGCATCGTTAACAAAGGCACGACAAACAGCAACATGGATAACGTATCCCCCAGCACGAGTCGATAATCGACAATACTCGGCTGGTAATATACGAAACTGGAGTAGAACAGCAAGCTGGTCATCAGTACATATACGGCAAAAGCAAAATAGGACGTTGGAGACAGAAAATAAGCTTGCAGCTCTTTGTTACATACCGCCATCATTCGTCTCATTTGGAGTCCTCCCCTTTGCGCGAATGGGACGAAGCATCCGTTGAAGTGTTCGTTAATGTACTACTTGTTGGACTCGGTGATGTTCCCGATACACTCGACGAGTCGTTGTCGGAAGTTACATTCGCCTGATCCATCACTGCCCCAGCAACCTGATCCCCATCTGCCGAATCAGCTTTTGTATCTTTTATATCCGTTGTTGTCTCGGTTGTGGTCAGCTTCAGGAAAATCTGTTCCAGACTGAGATTCTCCTTTTTCATCTCCAGAATCGGTAATCCTGCACCGGACAAAAGGTAAAATAGCTCCTCCCGGAAATCTTCCGAGTTCTCTCCAGTAAGAAGCATTTTAACCGTATTCGCTGTATCAGAAGTAAGTGAAGTATCTCTGGTGGTATTCGCATCTGATGTTTGAATGACTTCACTCCGCACTTTCTCCCATGGTTTCAGCACATTATGTAATTGCTCCGCAGTGGCCTTCACTTCAATCGACACCTTGAACTGATCCCCCGTTGCTGATCCGAAATGCTGTGGTGAACCATCCAGCACGAGCTGCCCCTGATTAATGATCAACATTCGATTACAGAGTGTGCTCACTTCAGGCAAAATATGCGTACTGAGCAGCACCGTATGATTCTCCCCCAGTTCCCGAATCAGATCTCGGATCTCGATAATCTGATTTGGATCAAGGCCCGAGGTTGGCTCATCCAGCACCAGAAGATCCGGCTTGTGAATAATGGCTCCTGCCAGCCCTAGGCGTTGCTTGTATCCTTTGGATAACCCACGTACCATTTGTCTCTCCCGACCCTGGAGTCCCAATCTGCTTACCATCTCGCTGACTCGCAGCTTAACCTCACGTGCCGGAACATCTCTCAAATTCGCTACGAATTTAAGGTAGGACTGCACTGTCATATCCGGATACAGTGGCGGAGTTTCAGGCAGATATCCAATCTTGGAACGAACACGCTGGCCTTGGTCATGCACCGGTACCCCATCCACCAGGATGGAACCCGCGGTTGGATGCACATAGCCCGTAATCATACGCATCGTTGTTGTTTTTCCGGCACCATTGGGGCCGAGAAACCCGACAATTTCACCACGTTCCATGGTGAAATCCAATTGATGTACACCGCGCTGCCCTTCGTAAACTTTGCTGACCTGTTTCACTTCGAGCACATCATTCATCCTTTCCCGTTAAAATACCCGTGTACCATCGTTTAAGGTAGATGTGTACACGGGAAGTTCCTTGTATAATACGTGATCTATCCTAAGCCCAGCTTAATGTCACTTAAAAGAAAGCTTAAAAAAATGTGTCCAAAATGTGTACACATTAAACAACACCCACACCCTATACTTCAAGCCAACGTAACATAGAGTACAGGAGAATGTGCTCCTGACCAAAAGTCAGAGGGTGAATCGTGTGAAAGTATTATTCACGTTTTATGTTCCAAGCGGTGGCGTGGATACGTTAAACCGACTGCGCACCGCTGTTCTGAAACGCCATGGCATTGAAGCGCACCTACTTTATCTCAACACAGGCTCGGGATTGCAGAACAACAGTGATACCCCCATTTTCACCGCATCCAGTGACGAGGATATCCATCATATCATTCATACTCATCATTATGATGCCATCATCGCCACTTCAGACATCGCTATGCCCGGCCGCTTGAGAGCGCTTGGCTATACAGGAAAAATTATTTTTGAAGCGCAGGGACTCGGAACACGCGATCAGGCTCTGGAAACGATACAGATGGGTGTACCTTACCTTCAGGCCCATTGCGATGCTGCCGTTATCCCTCCCACAGACCACCTTCTGGATATGTTCATTCATATCTGTCCTTGGCTACATCGGTTTGTTATTCCCAATATGCTGGATACAGACACCTTCGCACCGGTTCTGGTGGATACTCCACCCTATCCAGTGCTGGCTTGGGTAGGACGACTTGAACACAATAAAAACTGGCGGGAATATTTAATCATTTCGAGTGAAATCATCAAAAAAAATCCGAAAGCCAGACTATGGTTATTCCATGATCCCACTTTGGCCAATCCAGAAGATGAAGTCATGTTCCGGCACATGTTGGCAGAATACGGGCTTGAGGATCGGATCGGCATCTTCGTCAATGTTCCCCATTCTCAGATGCCCACATACTATTCGATGATTGCTGCGTCAGGGGGAATCATGTTATCCACTTCCCTGCTAGAAGGATTCGGCTATGCCGTCGCTGAAGCCATTAGCTGCGGTTGCCCAGTGCTCAGCACAGATTCGGATGGTGTGCGCTCATTCATCACACATAATAAGACTGGAAAGTTTTATCCCATTGGAAATATAAAGGCTGCTGTAGACGAAGCAAGAGACCTCATGAAGAACAAGAAACTGCGGGAGTATATCCGCATTCAGGGCAGACAGCATATGAGCTTGTCTTTCTCACCTGATCGATATGCCCATTCTTTCCGTGAAATGATGACAGCACTGCGAATTTTTCATTGAGCATAACAAAAAGGCAGTTCAGCAAGATTCTCTGAACTGCCTTACTATGTCACTTTAAAAAGTCTTAGTGTCCCATCATCATCGCGGGATCAGGCTTGTCGCCATTTTGAAGTTCTTCTTCCGGCATCGGTTTTGGTTTGCGCAGAATCAGACTGAGCAGACATCCAAACAATGCAATACAAGCGGCCAGGAAGAACGTATCATTGAAACCACTCACCAGACCTTGAACTATAGCGGTCGGCTCTGCACTCGTTGTATTGTCTGCGATTCTTGAAGTAAGGAAGCCTGTGAGCCCTGCAACCGCAAAGGACACGACCACTTGCTGTGCAGCGGCCGTAAGCGGTGTAACCCGTCCAACCAGCTTACGTGGTGCAGCGTTCAATACATGCGTATTGAGTGGCATCATGGACAAGCCCATACCCAGACCCATCATGATCAGGGCCGTGATAATCAGGCCAAGACCTGTCTCTGCCGTGATGGAGGACAGAATAAACAAGGCTCCCGAGATAATTCCCAGACCCACGAAGGCCAGAGGTCTGGCACCGATTTTATCAAACAACCGACCACCAAGCGGCATACCCACGCCGGAAGCCAGAGCCTGCGGAAGCAGAATCAATCCCGTTTCCAGTGCAGTATACCCTTTGATCTGCTGCAAATAAAGCGGGATCAGGATCATCGCACCGAACAGCGCCACTTGTGACACCCATGCGAGAATAATCCCCCGTGAGAAATCAGATGATTTGAATACCCGGAGTTCGAGCAATGGATTTTGATGACGAAGTTCCACAATAATGAATAAGATGAGCGCCACGCCACCTACGATTACACCAGTCAGTGTTGTTGTAGATGTCCAGCTCGTTCCCCCCTCACTCACACCGTAAGCGAGCATTGAGAATGCGATTGGCGCCAGAATCATGCCGAGCAGATCCAGTGCAGGCGTGCGTCCACGATCTGTATCAGGCAAAAATTTGATACATAGAATGAAAGCTGCAATACCAATGGGCAAGTTAATCAGGAAGATCCAGTGCCAGCTCAGTGATTCAATAAACCAACCGGACAATACCGGGCCCAGTGCAGGGGCAAGCAGCATGGGAATTCCGAGCATGCCCATGATGGAACCTCTTCGTTCAGGAGGAGCCAGTCGAAATACCATCGCCATACCAATAGGAGCAACCATGCCTCCCCCAAGGCCTTGAATGACACGGTAAATGATTAATTGCTCAGGTGATTGGGCAATGGAGCATAACACAGAACCCAAGGTAAACATGGCAATGGTGAACAGGAATACTCTTTTGGCACCGAAACGGTCCGTTAACCAACCTGCCAGCGGAATAACTGCAGACAAAGCCAAGGTATATCCTGTAACCGTCCATTGGATGGTCTTCAGATCCGTCTCGAAATATTGAACGAGATTCGGAATGGCCACATTAACAACGGTACTGTCCAGAATAACCATGATCATGCCGACGATAATAGCCAGGAGTGGAAAAATAATGGTTTTAATCGAAAACTCTGCCGGCTCCTGTGATACTGCTGTTTGTTCTTTCACGTTCTCCACACTCTTTTCCGGCAGAAGAACACAGGCTACTGCCTGCATCTCACTAGCCTATATTCTCTCGACTGATTTCAAACTTTCGTTTTAAATCGTCGTTTTAAACTTTCGTTTAACACTGATCTAATTCTAATGAAAATACCTTTGCTGTCAAGCTATTTTTTCAGAATTTTCTACTATGGATGCAATATAAAAAAATGGAACAGGCACTTCCCTGCTCCACACGTGGGTTAATCACGACTATTCAATGATGTCCATATCAATCTGCAAGCTTCATCATCTGATATTCTGACATTATGCCCAATGTCTGACCGTGAATACTTCTGTAATACATGCGAATAACCAGATGATTCGGTGAAGAGCTGTTGCTGATAATCCTCAGCTCATAAGGATCGGAAGATACATCCAGATTATGAATGACTTGATTACCACCCGCTCCCCCCGAATTCGAACTTATATGAAAAAGATGTCGATACAGTTCTCCGTGCCTACTGGCTCCGCCAACAAATACATCTGTCCCTTCATCGCTCCCCACATAGGCCAACTCCACGTCCATGTATTTGATGGGAACAAACGTCTGTAACAAATTTTCATGGATATTTAGCACATATACAGCCACTGTAGATCCCTCCTTCGGCGTATGAGCCTTTCTATACATAGGATATGCTCCCCCTTGTCTATTGTCATTTGCATTCACCCATTTTCAACCAGATACACAAAAATGCCCGACCTTCCGGTCCTCTTTTTTCATAGGATAGAAGCATAGAAGCTCGGCCGGTGCAGGCCGTGACAAGGGGGTAGCTATGAGAGTTCTGCTCGTTACGTATTGGGAGCTTACACATATGGGAGGCATATGGACATATGTTAAACAACTGGCCGACAGGCTGATTTCACTTGGTGTAGAGGTTGATATCATGGGCACAAATGGTGCCAAAAACGAGGTATATGTTCGTAATCTGAACCGCGCTTTCTCCAAGGATACGGTGTGGCCCATGCTGCAAGCCAAACTCAATCCGACCGATCTGCCACAATTCACTGCCGATCCGCTTCTCGCTTATTATGAACTGAATAGATATGCCTTCGAGATGGCCGCCGCTTATTTGGGAGTAGACCACTATGACGTAATCCATGCGCAAGATCCCGTAGCCGCCGTAGCCATTAAACGCATCTTGAACCGCAATATCCCACTGGTCACCAGCTATCATGGGGCACTTGCCCGCGAGGCCTTTTACGATGCTCAAAACTCCAACCCGCAACTTACTCTTTCTACCTATCTGCAATCCAAACGCGGACGTTATTTTCTCTCATTGGAAGAGCGAAGTGCAGCACAGTCTGAGCTGATTCTGGTGTCCAGTCATTGGATCAAAAGTACACTTACAGAACTCGCGGTTCCAGAGTCGAAGTTCAGGCAAATCCCCTATGCTATCGACCTGCCAACCTACCGTGCCTCAGCAGCCGCGAAATTTCGCCAACGACCACCCGCGGGCAAGAAAGTCATTGCCTTTACCGGAAGGCTTGAATACATCAAGGGTGTACATGTATTAATCAAGGCTTTAGCCAGTCTGAAAAGCAAACGTACCGATTGGGTGTGCTGGATCGCAGGAGAAGGCAATCTATCCGATGAGTTGCGGGCACAGGCCACGGCAGCAGGCATTGGCGCTGATGTTGTGTTCTGGGGCAAACTCGACAATATCCCTTCCTTCCTGCGCCACGCAGACATCTATGTCCAGCCCAGCCTGCAGGATACTCAGCCGTTCTCCGTGACCGAAGCACAACTGGCGGGTATACCTGTTATCGTCAGTGGTACAGCCGGCATGCCTGAGATGGTTGAACCGGGACGTACAGGATGGGTTGTTCCTCCACAGGATGTCGACTCGCTCAGCGAATTGTTGAATGCATTACTGGAGGATAACGTTACCCGAAGAACAGTGGGGGCGGCGGCAAAAGCCTGGGCTGAACAACATCGTTCACTGGAAGAAATGGGAATGCGTACTTTTCAAGTCTACCAGGAGGCTATTTACAGAGGAGGACAACCGATATGACGTTGCTTGTACCGAGTGATCTATACAATCGCTGGTTTTCGACTCCAGTTTCCACACCTCACATCGATGTGGATTACGCTATCATGAATCAATTGATGCAGAAGCTGCCCAAGGGCTATGTATTTCCCGATCCCGTGTCGATGGAGATCATGTATTCAAAGGATTAAGTTGTCCCATTCCATGCTGTCTTCATGTAACATGCCGGAATATCAAACAAGGGGTGTACCATTTGTCATATGAATGACGGTGGACACCCCTTGTTTGCTTTTATTGTGTTGTGTTCTAGCGAATCCAGAACACGCTAATTGATTCTTTTTGCACAGATCCGACATGTAACGAATTCCAGATCTTATTCATCTGTCGCCAACTTGGAATACATATTCAGATCGTTGAACGTTTCGCCTGCCCTTTCGTATGCTCTGAGGGTACCTTCGTATGTGAAATTGAGCTTTAATAATAGCTTGATAGAATTCACATGATTGGGGTCAACCTTTGCTTCGATTCGATTCAGCTTCATCGTCGAGAAGGCATGAGCTAACAAAGAAGAGATCGCTTCTGTCGCATATCCTTTTCCCCAGTGTGATCTGGCAATGTCATACCCAATTTCTGCTTTGAGATTGTCATAATCCAGCAAGTTATAACCGCATGAACCTATAATTTCATTGGACTCTTGCGCGATGATAGAGAATCGAATAGCCTTGTTTTCCTGAGAAAGATCGTCCAGAATATTAATCATGGCTATGGCTTGACTTTCATCCGTAAAAGGAGTGATATTCATGAATCTAGTAACCTCCGGATCAGACCAAATTTCAAACAAGCTGGCCGCATCCAATACGTTCATTTTTCGCAAAAATAACCGTTCTGTGTGTAACTCTGTAATCAATACTTCACCTCCATTCGTTTATTAATGATTCGGTGTAAGATATTGATATCTGCGCATAGTCCAGTCCCTTCCGTGTATGAATCATTTCATTATACAGAGACTTCGGCATCCCTTCTACCTACCTGTCCATGGATCGTCATAGAACAAAAAAAGAGCTCCCCCACTTATAGCACATTAAACATGCTTCATAAGGGTGCTCTCATATCCATTTAACCACCTATTCCATTCAAGCCATCATCGGCACACACGTCTACTTCACTTCCAATACCCGCCGACCTGAAGCAAATTGAGCAAAATAGGTCTGTGCTTCGCCTGAACACGTTCCATCTCGGCCACCAGAGCCTTGAAGTGACGTTTGGTCCCCATTGAATCATGCAGACGATAACACATCAGAGGCTCATTGTAATAGAACAGCTCATACATCGGAAACAGTCGCAACCACATCTCGTAGTCATGAGTGTAGCGAAAATCAGTATCGAACAAGCCAAACCGCTCAAATGCATCCATCTCCAACATGACGGTACAGCCGTTGATCGGACAACCTTCAAGCAGTACCTGCAACATCTCCAGACGACTGCCCACTTCCGGATGCACCGTATCCAACCACTCACTCTTCTCATTCACATAGTGGTAGGCACCATGACAGAATGAAGCCTTGACCTCACGCATAAACTTCAACTGTTTCTCCACACGGTCCAGCAGCATCACATCATCTGAACTGAGCCAGACAAAGTAATCCCCTGTTGCCTGTTTGATACCCTCATTCAATGCCGTCGCGGTACCACCGTTTTCTTTGCGGATATAATGGATAGAATCCATGAATGGCTCTAGTCGCTCCACGTGCTCGGTTGACCCATCATCCACCACGATCACTTCAATATGCGGATAGGTCTGGTGAGTGGCACTGTGAACAGCCTGCTCGATATACGCACAATTATAAAAAGGGATGACGATCGATACTTTCGGCTCCATTCGGGGCCCCCTTCCTCCGCTTATCTCTGCATAGCGATTGCTTTCCTACATTTTATGAAGATCCATTCGATCGGCATTGGACATCCGCGGTGTTACGGAAGCACATTTCATTCTGATACCACCTTTACTGTCATCGGGTAAAATGCTGCGCAAAGAGGGCGTCACTCCGCCAACTTGTGGCTTCATAACTGCCCTCCCAACGCTAACCCCCAAGCGCCGCTATGCGCTGCAACAACGGTTCGCGATATCTCGACCATACCATGGATGCCTCTCTGCCGATGACATCCGCATGACGAACTGATCCCATTCCCCCATGCCACCGATAGGCCGTAAGCGGTTCGTTCAGGTATGGGAACCGATGACCGTTCAGTACAATCCGCATCCAGAGATCCAGATCATGCGTGTAAGGCAGAAGCTCATCGAACAGCCCTACTCCGCTGAACAGATCCTTACGAATCATGACCGTGCAGCCATTGACCGGATTGCCGTTGACAAACCGCCGCAGTAAGTCCAGATCGGACATCGGTTCTGGCCCACCATGCATTTTGGTAACGGCTGAATGCTCGTTGATATAGTGAAAATTCGTGTACGAGACGAGCACATTCTCGCGCTGCATAAACTCGAGCTGATACCGGATTTTATCTGGATACAGAAAATCGTCCGAACTAAGCCAGGCTACATAATCACCAGAGGCATGACGAATCCCATGATTAAGTGCCGAGGCCGTCCCGCCATTGCTTTTGCCAAGCACATTAATATAAGGAAGATAAGGCTGAAGCAGCTCTGCATGCCGGGTGGAACCGTCATTCACAACAACGATCTCCACATCCGAATATGTCTGGTTCAGCGCACTTTGAATCGCCTGAGGCACATAAGGGCAGTTGTAGAATGGAATGACAATGGATACTCTTGGACTCAACCTGTCGTCCTCCCTTGCTGGGCACGAACATCACTCAGGATATCCTGAAGTGATGTGGCAAATGGAATCATCGGCTGCCAGCCAAGCTTGCGCAGCAGTGATAATTCCTCCTGTTTCCCCGAACCGTCCGGACCAGAAGATGCCCCATCCCAGCGAACAGGGACTTCCGCTTCTGTCATGGACAACAGCAGATCTGCAACTTCACCAAGACTCCGCTCGGTGCCAGACACCACCGGATATACTGTACCGCTGGCCCCCTGTATCAGGAGGGTTGCATACGCTCTGACTGCATCCCGCACATCCAGAAAGTCACGGGTATTGTCCCGTCCCGACAGGCGGAACGCCTCCGTTTTGCCCGCCTGCTCACAGGCAACAACATGGCGTGCAAGCAGGGAACAGATGCCTGTGGAAGGACCCGCCCCAATCAGATTGCCCGGCTCCGCCAGCATGATCTGTTGTCCGAAGAGTGACATCCACGACAAGGACACCATCTCTTCCAGCGCTTTGCTGAGGCTATATGGATGTGGAGGCTGGGGAATCCGGCCAGGTTCCTGCGTATATTTTAACCTCGATCCTACAATAACGGTTCGTGCTGCCGGACAACTGCGAAGCGCATCCAGCAGATACAGCACAGCCATCACATTGGTCTCCAGGACCAGTAGCGGATCAGACCATGAATCAGGCACTGAATTTTTGCCAGCGAGATGCAGCACATAGTCGGGCTGCACCTTGCCGATCAGATGACGCACTTGCTGTTTATCATTCAGATCACAGACATGGACTTGGGTACCTATTCCAAACGAATGTACATCCGGTCTCCGGACTACCGCCGCAACCACTGCACCAACTTCTCGAAAATAAGATACAGCATGTCGCCCGGTAAAACCGGAAGCGCCTGTAATTAGTACTGTCTTGCCCGTCAGCTCTGCTCCATCCATAATGCCAACTCCTTCAGCATTGTAGAATAATCCGGCAGGTCTGTCTTCACATCCTCGCGAGTGGACACCAGCGTACGGTCCTGTACTACACTGTCATCACGCACAATCGTCACATCCTGCTTGTTCCAGGTCTGCTTGAACAACACAAGCAGATCATGCTTGCTGACAGGTGTTGGATGAGCTAGATGGATCAGACCACTAATGGATGAGGCCAGGTAATGGTCAACCCATTTGGCCAGTTCAAGTGTGGTCACACCATTCCAGAATACGCGGGTATACCCGCCGACTTCACCTGTGCGGGACATAAACCATTGCATCAGACCAATGCCGCCCTGCCGAATTTCGGGTCCAATGATGGACGTACGAATCGTCAGATGACCTTCATCCTGGACTTCACCAAGTGCTTTGGTAATGGCATAAGCTGAAGTCCCATCCGTAACATCATCTTCCCGGTATGCTCCCCGATCTCCGCTGAACACACAGTCTGTGCTGATATGAATCAGACGTGCACCAATCGTATCCGCAACCCGCCGCAGACGATGCGGCAGAAACCCATTGATATGATAGGCCGTAATTTTGTCCTCATCTGCAAAGCTGTTCAACACACCTACTGCATTAATAATCACATCCGGGTGCACCGCTTCTACCAATCGATCAACCATGAAGCTGTCGTTCACATCCAGGAGCAGACCATTGGGGTCCGTTACATCACGAGTTGTGTAGAAGACGCTGTGTACACCTTGACGGCGGAAATAGTCGACCAGAATATGGCCGGCCATTCCGTTTCCACCAAGTATCAGCAGTTTCATGACAAAAATCCTCCGCGCTTGAGAATTTCACGAATCTCCTCTTTTGTCATCAGTTGGTGTTCAGAACTGAAGCTGTTAAAGGAGACCGGTGGACAATTGGTATAATGTTCACGCAGACCTGGTATGCCCAGGGTAGGAAGAATTACCAGATACTGCTCATCGTAGACAACGGTGGTCATGCTCTCGAATTCACTCATCAATATTTCATGAATTTTCTCACCTGGACGAATGCCCTGTTCCACAATGGCCACATTCTCCACACCGGAATCTTCAATTAACACTTCCGCGAGATCCACGATTTTGCAGGTTGGCATCGTCATGACAAAGATCTCTCCGCCGACACTTTCCACCGAGGCTTTGAACAACAGGGTAATTGCATCCTTTAGCGTGAGAAAGAACCGAGTCATGCTCATATCCGTGATGGAGACCTGGCCTTTCTGACGAATCTGATTCTTGAACAGATGTACCACACTGCCGTTCGTTCCCAGAACATTTCCGCCCCGTACCGTAACAAACTTGGTGTCACTGTGTAACAAATTGGCATATACAATTAATTTCTCGCCGATTGCTTTGGTCATGCCGTAGAAGTTGGACGGATTGGCAGCTTTGTCAGTCGAGATATAGATTACTTTTTCCACCTTATTTTCAATGGCAGCCTCAATCACGTTTTGTGTACCAATCACATTGGTTTTGAGCGCTTCATACGGTTGGTCTTCACACACTGGGACATGCTTGAGTGCCGCCAGATGAAATACATAGTCCACATGCTGGCAAGCCGCCGTCAAGGCATCCTTGTCACGAATATCTCCAATCCGGAAATGAAGACGTGGGTCCTCAAATTCACGACTCATAGCCACTTGGCTGGACTCGTTCCGGGAATATACAATAATTTCTTTGGGCTGCTGGGGCAGCAGTTGAGCCACAAGTTCATAGCCCCATGATCCCGTACCGCCAGTCACGAGTATACGCTTATTTTCAAACATGCATTTTCCCTCCAAGCAGAAATTTAACTACTTTACCGGATACATCTGTTGCTTTGTAACCTTGCGGGCAATCCCAATCAGTGGACATCTGCGTCATGACTTTCACGCAATCAGCGATGCGTGCCGCATCCAGACCGGAGACCACATTGCTGCCGCAATCCACCGTTTCCGGACGCTCGGTAGTTCGGCGCATGGTTACGGTCGGCACGCCCATAATGCAGCACTCTTCCTGCACCGTACCACTGTCCGTGAGCGCACAACGTGCATGACGTTCGAGCATCACAAAATCGAAGAATCCAAACGGCTCGTGAAACTCTACCAGCGGGTTCATCTCCAGTTGCAGATGCTCCGCAATCCGAATTGCTGTACGCGGATGAATGCTGCAGATTACACGCAGCCCGTGTTCCTCTGCGACCTGATTAAGTCCTTTCATAATCTCCAGCAGATGAGGGGCATGATCCACATTCTCGGCTCGATGGGCAGTAACCAAAAAATATTGCCCGGACTTCAGCTTCAGCTTTTTGAGGATTTTGCTGGAGTTCACCTGTGCGTCATAGTGCTGCATCACTTCATAGATGGGATTGCCCGTGAGCACAATGCGCCTGCTTGGTACACCTTCGCTGACCAAATGTTTCTTGCTCTGTTCCGTGTAAGGCATATTAATGGTGGAGATGGCATCAATAACCTTGCGATTCTTCTCCTCAGGCACATCCAGATCAAAGCAACGATTGCCTGCTTCCATATGAATAACAGGAACACCCATGCGCTCAGCCAATACTGCACATAATGCACTATTGGTATCCCCGAGCAGCAGCAGTTTATCGGGCTTCTCCTGCAATATCAGATCTTCCATTTGCGTAAACATCGAGGACAGCTGTCGTCCCAGAGAGGCCGCTTCATCCTGAAGAACGTAATCCGGTGCGCGCAGGCCCATTTCCTTGAAAAAGAGACCACTGAGACTTTCCGTGAAGTTCTGTCCCGTGTGCACCAGAATATGTTTGGACGCATACTGGTCCAGCTTGGAGATGATCAGGCTGAGCCGTATGATCTCAGGTCTCGTACCCAGCACCGTCATGATCTTCATCGTAATCCCTGCCTTCATCTTGTATTGGAACCCTTGCGCCCTGCTCGGCTACGTCCCGCCTTGGCAGATTTGCGTCTGCGGGTAGCTGATTTGCCCATATGCGGACGCGGTCCCTTCGTTGTACGGGATCTCCCTTTACGTCGGCCAGTTCCGGAAGTACGTTTCAGCCCCTCACGGTCTCGGCGAGAATGAGATGCAAGTGACTTACGACGGCGTTTCCGCGTTTTGCCCCTCTGTTGAATCAGCTTTGCAGCTGGGCCAGTACTTGAGGCTACAGGGGCATCTTGACCCAATGCGATCGGAGGTAATGAGGAATGTGGCAACGCCTGTATGACCGTCAGCGGGAATAACAGTGCCCGAACCGTAACCGGCTCCAGAACCAGTACCGTGCGTAGTCCTCCCTCCCCATGGGTATACACAGGTCCATTCGGAGGTTGGATATAAGCAAACCATCCGGGAAAACGCAATAACCACTGTGTCACCATCGTATGCAATTTCGTTCGGTAGGTTTCAACCCCGTAGAGCCTTTCCGCTTCTGCCCGATTGCGCCATCCCGTATTCGAGGCCAGCTCCGAATCATTCAGCAAGGTTGTCGCCAAGGTGACAAGCGCTTCGGTATCCCCGGGCGGGGCCAAAAATGCACCACTGCCTACGGATTCCATTAATTCCTTCAGTCCACCCTGAGCGAAAGCGATGACCGGTTTGGCAAAATAGAGACCCTCCAGTGCGGTCATGCCAAATCCTTCTTTGACCATACTTGGGATGACCACGATATCCATGGCGCTATACGCCAGAGATACGTTCTCTTCAAACGTAGTGAAGGTAAATCGGCGTGAATACCCGGATTTTTTCACCCGTGATACACACTCGTCGTAATACTTTTTATCCGATGGTGCCCCGATGATCCAGAAGCGACAGCGCGAATGCGTTTCACAGATCCTCAAGGCCATATCCACAAAAGGTTTCAACCCTTTGGCATCATATATAAAGGAAGAAATATAACCGATACAAGTCTGTGATGCCTTAAGACCAAGTTCCTTGCGCTTGCGCTCACGCAGATGAACCCAGCGGTCCGGTGCGGGCAGAGCCGGTTCCCATGTCGGCGAAATGACGGTTAGTTTGTCACTCATGCCAGCTTGATGAAATGGAGCGACCGCTGTCTCGGATATACCAATAATCCAGTCTGCATAGCGACCAATCATCTGAATCGCCTCGGCTGTATGTTCATTCGTATGAATGATCTCGGTAATCTTCCAGATAATCGGAATCTGAAGCGACTTCGCCGCTACAGCCGGCATTACATTGACACAGGTATTCGTTAACACGAGATCGGGAGCAGTCTCCCGTATGAGGGAGACCACTTCCTGATATGCTGGTGTATGGCGAAGTTGCTCCGCATCATTTGCAATGCCCAGGTAAGGTGTGTACACACCGTGAAGCATCGGCAGATTGCATATTTTGACCTGAATGCCGAATCTTCGTGCAAGCCCTGCCAGCTTCCCATCCTGGGGAACAATGAGCACACACTCAAAGATCGTACCGATCTCTCTCATAAAATGAAGCAGCAGCTTCTCTGCACCTGTAATGCTGCGAGTATTGCACACATGTGAAAATAACATCATCTTTGGTTTCGTTGCCATGGCCGCACGGACCCTGTATGCGGATATCCGATACAGGGTACTGTGCACACCTCCTCCCGGCCAGGATTAAGGAAATATGATGGTTAACATTTCATTAATTCTTTTGCCATACGTGTGGTCTTTCAGGGTACGCTCGAGTCCACGAAGGGCAATCTCACGGCGTTCCTTTTCATGAGTAAGATAATATTCCACCTTTTCGAGTAACTCCTGCGGCGAGGAATACGTCTCAATCTCCACACCCGGTTTGTAGAAACGCGTAATGTCATCCCTTGCGTCGGTCAACTGTAGTGTTGTGGAAGCGGCAATTTCAAACGTTCTTGGGTTCGGTGAGGCTGGCGGGATTTTGAGGTGATTATTATTGACGGAATCATCTTCGTGGGATCGATGCAGGTTAATGACAATTTTGGTGCCATTGTACACATCATTGGTCTCCTGTGGACTCATCCAGCGGCCAAGTTCAATCTTCTCGCCATAGGCAGTATAGTCAGGCAGACGGTCCCACCAGATTCCGTTAAATACTGTATTGTGTGACATCAACTGAGGCATGATTGGATTAAAGAAGTATACCCGGTTCCAATAAGCCGAGCCGATAAAGCTGACATCCCGTTTTAACGGGGAAGGGGTTGTAATCGGAAAATAATGATTGGTGAACGCGGCAAAAGGGAGATAATGGACTGACGCGCAGCCGTTTTGTCGATATAGATCGATACAGTTCAGTTCCAACGTGAAGATATGGTCAAAATGTTTGACGATATCAAGCGTCATGTCTGTATAGTACGGATCATCAGTCAGCCAGATAGCCGTCTGAATGCCGGCTTGGCGGATCGCATCGATATGCTCGATGGGTATATCCATTCCATCCAACACAAGCACCAGATCAGGACGCGTCTGCAGCGCAATCTCAGAAACCGGTTGACGCGGATCCGTGAGGGTTACCTGAGCTACCATTCCCTGTAGCGTGGCCATGATGGCCTCATCCAACGGGGAGTATGGGAAACCTTTACCCGAAGATACATACAGCACGTGAACTTGTCGGAAAGGCAACGGTTCCTGTGCACAATTTACAATATAGTTGGCGCGACCGCGCAGATATCCTTCTTCTTTACCTGCGTCATATCCGGCATGTTGCCCATTTTTGCGCGCTTGATCAGCCAGGCTCAGTACCGGTGCATGAACCTTTTTGGTTTTACGGTGTTTGAGAGACATACCGCCACTCCTTTATTTTTTGGGATAGGTTACTCGTTGTGCTGTTACTTCAGACGGAGGTTACAGATGTTCCAGCAACTGACCAATACGGCGAGTGAACGTGTGCTGGTTCATCGTGGTGAGAAGTCCCCGCCATGCCATCGCCTGTCGTTCTTCTTCATGCTTCAGATAATAGTGGATCTTGCGCTGAAGTTCTGCTGCGTTGGTGAAGGTCTCGATGTCATATCCCGGCTTATAATAACGGGGCAAATCCGCACGTGCATCCGTAATCTGCATGGTGCCGCAGGCACTAATCTCATACGTGCGCGGGTTAATGGAATGACCTTCAAGATGATGTGTGTTGCGATTGTCTTCCCCATTCTCGCAAGTCCGGTGAATGTTAATGACAATCTTGGCGCCATTGTAATAATCGACTGTCTCTCCCGGAGCAATCCATCCTTCGTGGATGAAGCGGCCCAGTACATCAAAACGTGCCAGCCGGTTCCACTGACTACCTGCAATGAATACCTTTTTGTCCGCAAGAAATGGAGCCAGCTCATCAAACAAGGCAATCCGGTTCCAAAATCCGGTACCGATAAAACAAATATCATGCTGATGTTGCGGTGCCGCGCGACGCGGTTGAAACATCCCCGGATTCACTGCGAGTGGCATATAGATAACCCGGTTCGCTCCATGTCCTTGATAGAATGGTACAGCGGCCTCTTCATGTGTGAACACGACATCATAGTGTTGACACAGGGACACAGTATCCTCGGTAAAATACGGATCATCCACAAACCACACAGCTGTTCGAATACCGAGTGCACGTATGCCCTTCACCTGCTCCAGATGATCCGGGGGAAACACATGCAGACCATTCATAACGAGCACAACATCTGGCCGATGCTGACTGGCTTCCTGCAACATCGTTGCTGGCGATCCAACAACGCATTCACGTACAGACTGTTGCAGGGCCAGGGTGACACCTTCATCGATGGCATCGAACCCTTGCGGAATATACAGCACCTTCATGTCCCGCAGGGTCGGTTCAAACATCTGCACCCGCTCCATCATGGCTTGACAGCCGCCAAATCTGCGGCCTTCTGCATATCCGCCGCGGTAAGCTGTCTCCGCTTCAGTTAGCGGACGGTGTCTTCGTTTTGCCACATTCTTCACCCTGTCTTCCTTCAGGAGATCTCACTTCCAGACTCTCCCCGAGATTGGTCTTCCCTCTAAAGGATATGCCTCGGGGTCAGATGCATCATGGACGGGTGTCCTGCAAGGCGCAAAATTGGCGCTTGCCCTCCACATCCGCCTGTACGGGCATGTCCGCTTTTGCGGCGATGCAAATAACCCGGGGGGATCTGTCCCCCCGGGCTATCATCATTTGTTTGGCATCACCAGCATCGAATATGGAATACAGCCGAAATAAGCCGATGCTTACGAAGGTTGCTTCGGAAACAGTGCAGTTGCTCACGTAGTCTTCCCTACGCTCCGCTGCTCCATTTCTAGCTTCATTCCATCTTCTCAGTTACTGTGCTTTGTACGCCAGCTGATGTCCGTCCTCGAATCCCTTGGCGAAACCCGCGTTGAATCCCTCGTTGTACGCCTCGTTGTATCCCTGGCTGTACGCACCGTCCGGATTCGGATCGGTAGGGGTAGCCGGGACGATGGGTTGTACAGGCTTCGGACTCCGGTACCGCCGTACCGTCCGTTTCTTTTTTTTGAGCCACGCACTGCGTCCTTTAAGTGGGCGTTTGTGAAGAACACGTTTGGCTCTGAGCGCACGCAGCTTGCGAATTTTGCGCAGACGGGCTCCACGAGTTACCAAAGCTCTTTTGGTTCTCAGTCGTATTTTCTTCTTCTTTAACATGTCATCATTCCTCCTGTATATCCCGAACGATACGAATTGCACACTCGGGGTCTTTGAGCCACGGCAAGCCTGGCTCCCCATGCTGGATTCGAGCCAGCCTGATTCCCGTTACCATGCGAGACATCTCTTCCTGATAGCGACTCAGCAGACGAATGTTTTCGGCCAGACTGCGGGCGGATACTTCCGAATGAGCAGTTACACTGGCTACACTGTCCAGAATGCGTGCCAGCGCCTGCTGACTGTGTGCAATGGATTCAATGAGGGCCAGTTTAGCTTCCTGCTCACGCCGCATCAGACTCATTTTCCCATGTCTCCCAGATCCATGCCGCCAAACATGCCACCATCCATACCGCCGCCATCTTCGCTGTCGTTCTGTACCATCACCGCTTTGAGATTGTTGCACAGTCCGGTCTCCATCCGGGTTAAACCTTCCAGCAATTCCACCAGCTGATCATGCATTTTGAGTGGCTCGCCGACCTGATCCCCATGCGTCAGAAAAGTATCCCCATTCAAATGATTCAGCGTCCAGTTCCGTACCTTCTCGGCCTCAATCGCTTTTGCCTCCAGAATCAGGGCAATATTCCACTGCATCTTGGCTGCTGCGTCCAGCATTAGAATGAGGCTCTGTTCTCTACTCATGTTCCTTCACCCGCCTTCCGGGCTTATTCTTCCTCTTGAACCGCGATCTCCCGCATGACTTGGGTCAGCGTTTCGGCTACAGCCTCTTCCAGATCTGCAAGGCCTCCCAAGTAAGAGATAATGCTTTTGTTGATTTGCCCAGAGCTATCCAGCAGACCGTCAACGCCATCCAACTCCGGTTCGATATCTGGCAAATGATTGATGATTTCAGACATGCGCACAGCGACTTGGCGTTTGGCATCCAGCACACGTGCGATCTGCTGGTGAGAGTGTGCAATATGTGTGATGATTTCATCGATTTTGCTCTGCATGGTCCTCCTCCTTACCGTCACGGCCTGCTTCACCCATAGAAAAACCCGGCCTATCAGCATTTGCCTGTTACAGCATATGCCGGGCCGGGATCGTCAGTTACTACAGCTTGCGCCTATATCGTCAGATGACATAACTCCAGTCAGAAGAATACCGACTGAGGAATTGGCGAGTCCGTTCCTGCTTGGGACGCACAAATACCTCTTCCGGGGTTCCTTCCTCTACAATGGAACCCCCGTCCATGAAAACAACCCGATTTGCCACCTCACGGGCAAACCCCATTTCATGGGTAACGACAATCATGGTAATCCCCTCTTGAGCAATGGAGCGGATGACAGACAACACCTCCCCCACAAGCTCGGGGTCCAGTGCCGAGGTCGGTTCATCAAACAAAATCACTTCGGGATTCAGTGCCAGTGCTCTGGCGATTCCTACCCGCTGCTGTTGTCCACCGGACAACATACTTGGATATTCATTGATTTTGGCAGAGAGTCCGACTTGTTCAAGCACACGTAAGGCACGTGTACGGGCATCAGCTTTGGATATTTTCTGGGCAATAATCAAACCCTCCGTGACGTTATCAAGCACCGTCTTATGTTTGAACAGATTATAATGCTGGAAGACCATCGCCGTTTTCCGTCTCAATTGCACAATGTCATGTTTGCGTGCATGCTTGCAATCTACGGTCAATCCACTGATCTGGACCTCACCCTCATCGGCACGTTCCAGAAAATTGACGCAGCGCAGCAACGTTGTTTTACCTGATCCACTCGGTCCAAGGATCGCAACGACATCACCCTGCTCCACCGTCAGATCAATCCCCTTCAATACATCCTGCTTGCCAAATGTTTTGTGTATGTTCGTTAGTGTAATCATGACACGCCTCCTTTGCTGTACACGGCAACCCGACGCTCAAGCAAAGCAGTGATCCGCTCGGCAATGAGGGTCAGCCCCCAGTAGATGAACGCGGCGGCGATAAAGGCCTCCAGAAATTTCAGACTGACGGATGCCACCACATCCGCTTTACCGAGAATGTCCATCTGTGACACGGTAAAGGCGAGTGTTGATCCATGCAGGAACCCGACAAACATGCTGCATAGATTAGGCAATACCGCCCCGATCGCTTGAGGAATGATGATGCGCCTTAAAGCCTGGAATGTGCTCATACCCACAGCGTGTGCAGCTTCCATCTGACCGATATCAACGGCAAGAATGCCTGAACGGATAATCTCGGACATATAGGCGCCCGCAGTAAGCGAGAAGGCAATAAGTACAAATACGAGAATCGGGATCGATGAAGATTGGAAAGCCCAACCGTAACGTTCCGACAGCTTATCAATAATCATCGGAATACCATAATAGATGAGGAATAGATGCATCAGCATCGGTGTTCCACGCAGGAAAGAAACGTAGAAGTCAGCAATGCGATGAATCCACCGCACACGATAAATACGGATCAGAGCCGTAGCCAGACCAATTCCGAAGCCTGCAATCAACGGAACAATCGTAATGACGAGTGTCAGTGGCAATGCCTTCAGAATTTGAAAAAAAGAGGTATAGATAAACTGGAGATCAATCGACATATGCTCACCCCTCTATTCGTTTCAGTGCGAGTTCAAAAAGTCTGGTTTTCAGTACCGAGAAGATGGAATGAAGTTAGAAATGGAGTAGCGGAGCGTAGGGAAAACTACGTGAGCAACCGCAATGTTTCCAAAGGAAACATACATCGTAAGCCTCCCGCTTATTTCGGCTGAATTTCAACTTCGATGCTGATGATGCCGCGAGGCATGATTCGTAATCAAAAGCGGACTTTTTGAACAACCTCTCTCAGGCGTTTGGCGCGAACGGTCGATTTGTGTACAACCCTCTTGCGTTCATGACGCTGTAGTCTGCGTTCTGCAACGGCAAATCCTTTTTCCAGTACAATGACAATGACATAATAGACCACAGACAGACTGATATATACCTCAAGTGCGTGGGACGTGGCGGAGATTAACGTCTGCCCTCTGCCCACCATATCCATAACACCGATGGAGAACGCCAGTGACGTATCCTTTAGAGAACCGATTAACGTATTGGCCATGTTCGGAAAAGCAACAATCAGTGCCTGCGGAACGACAATCCGCCGAAAAGACTGGAATGTCGTCATACCCGCAGCGTAGGCTGCCTCCGTCTGACCTTTGTCCACACTGCGCACTGCTCCGCGAAAGATCTCGGCAAAGGATGCCGCATCACTAAGCGCATAGGTCACAATGACAAATAACAACGGGTCGGTTCTCGACAGGTCGATGCCAATCGGTTTGAGCAACTCGGGAAGTCCGTAATACACCAGGAACAATTTGATCAGGATCGGTGTGCCCCGCATGAATGAGACGTACAGGGTAGCCAGCTGGCTTAGTACCGGAATCCGATACAGACGGGGAACGGCCAGAAGCACGCCGCCCACCAGTCCGAGCACGATGGAGCCACCCAATACAATCAGTGTTATATGCAAATATCGTAGCAGTTCCGGGATGAAATCCAGAACCAATGACAGATCAAATGATTTTCCCATGACCGTTGCACACCTTTCTCAGACTACTCTTCAACCGTATAGTCAGCCCCAAGCCACTCTGTACTCAGCTTGCCTAATGTCCCATCTTCTTTGATTGATTTGAGCGCTTCGTCCACTTTGGTTTTGAGCTCCTGCTCATCCTTGTTCAGAATGAAATACACTTTGGAGTTGGAGAGGGCATCTCCCACCGTTTTCAACTGGGCATCCACCGCTTTATTCTGATAATCAATGGCAAACTGAGTGCTGATCGTTGCATCCACCCGGCCTGTTTTGATCTGGGTAATGGTATCCTCACCTGCTCCGGAATAGACGATATCAATGCCGTTACCGTTCGCTGCATTCCATTTCTCAGCAAGTACAGCCGCATTACTCGTAGCGCCGACAATCAGTTTTTTTCCCTTCAGATCCTCAATCGATTTGACTTCCTCATTTTTCTGACTGACGACAACTTTATTTGGGAAAATATTATAGGCTTCATCATTAAACAGGAACTTGGCCTGTCTCTCTTCATTTACTTCCATCTGGTGAGCGATCAAGTCAATTTTTTTCGTTTCCAGACTCAGCAGCAGGTTTTTGAAATCCATAGTGCTGAATTCGAATTCGTAGTCAGGCAAACGTTTGTCGATCTCCCGGATCAATTCCACATCATAACCTGTTAACTTGCCATTTTCATCAATGAAGCAGACATTCGGGAACTGTGTACCTGTTCCTACAATGATTTTTTTCACTTTGGTATCGCCTGCTGCCGAAGCAGATTCTGACTCATTACTTGCAGTACCTGTGCTGCATCCAGCCAGAACCGCCAGCATTGTAATGAACAGCAGTGCTGTCCGGAATTGTTGAATCCCCCGTTTTTTAACCATTCCCAATCTCCTCCACAGGCTGTTATCACAGCAAATATGATGTGTGCTCCTATTCCGATACTCATTAACAAACCATTCTTACTTGTATAGTCGGAATTAGGTTGAACAAAGAATATCATTACAACTTATCTTTGGGCAATAACTAAACTAATAGGACATCCTGATAAGGTTATAGAACTTCTCTATCGTACACAAAGAAGCCATCCCCAATATCATTGGTGGATGGCTTCTTGATGTATGACTCTCGTTCAATTATATTTTTTTGGCGTTACACCATATCTTGCTTTACTCTCTCATCTATCTGCGACTTGCCCATTTAATTTTACGCGCAACTTCCACTCGCTGTAATTGCAAGAGGCCGATCCGTTCCTCGAACTTCTTGCGTTCATCCATGGAATGAGCGGCATGAATCTGATGGCACAGACCAGTAAGTTTACTGTTAATATAATCGAACCTTGTCCATAATTCCTCTTCAGGTGTGCGCTGCTGGTCCGTCGCCGTCTGAAATATTTTAAGTTGGTGGATTAAGGATTGCTGCCATTCCTGATCTTGAATTTGGATGGCAAAATGCAAAAGATCCAGATAGTCATCGATTTGCAACGAAACGCCGCAATCAGGTCTAGTGTTCATCGTCGTCTCTCCTTATTTCAGTACTTGGCTGGAATCAATTACTTCTATCTTACAGGAACAAGCCCACTGAAAGCGAGTACTGAATGATTAAATTTTGGAATTTTTTTTATTTTTTTATGTTAAAACAGCTTTACATTTCCATTCGTTCCAATTCAGTTAACATTTGATATTAATGCATATGAAATATATGATAAAAACCCGCGTTAAGGAAGGAGTTTTTTCCTTAAAACGGGTTTTACGTGATGAAATATATCGTATATCTATTTAAATTTCAGTCGTTTTTACCATCTCGCTGCTGTCTGGTCATCAATAACATGATAAACGAGATGATGATAATGGAAACAGTCCATGCCCAAGCCATGGTCTGATTGCCTGAATCCACAGCGACATAGATTGCCGTGGGTACTGTTTGTGTTTTTCCCGGAATATTGCCTGCAATCATCAGTGTCGCTCCGAATTCCCCGAGTGCCCGGGCAAAGCCCAGGATGAAGGCGGTCATCAGCGCTCTGGCTGCGAGCGGCAAGGAAATGTAACGAAATACCTGCCACTCATTCGCCCCAATCGAACGACCTGCATCTTCCAGATCCCGATCGACACCACTGAATCCCGATTTCATGGTCTGATACACGAGTGGAAAAGCAACCACCACCGCAGCAATCACCGCAGCCCACCAGGTGAAAATAACCGGTGCAGAGAATATGGCTTCAATCCATTGTCCAAGCAGACTTTTACGCCCCAGTATGACAAGTAACAGAAATCCGACCACCGTTGGTGGAAGGACTAGTGGCAGCATAAATGCCGTTTCCAGCAGAATCTTTCCCCGAAATGAAGTACGTGACATCTTCCAGGCTACCGCAATTCCGAACACAGTGGCCACTACGCTGGATAACAGCGCAACCTGAAGCGACAGGCGCACCGGCGACCAGAATACGGACCAGTCTATGGCGTTCATATTCATTCCGGAATTGTGAATCCATATTTCACGAAGATATCCAGTACTTCAGGGGTTTGCAAATACGCATAGAATTGTTCGGCCTCTGTGCGGTGTTTCGTTCCTTCAATAATGCCTATCGGATAATTGGCGGGTGTGTAGCTGTTCTTGTCCACCTCAAACGCAATTTTCACCTGATCTGAAGTAAGAGCATCCGTTTTATATACAAATCCGGCATCTGCATTACCTGTCTCAACATATTGAAGGACCTGTCTAACGTCTTTCCCCTGCACTAGCTTGCTTTCCAGTTCATCCCACAGCTTGGCGTTGGTCAGAGCTTCCTTGGCATAGGTTCCCGCAGGCACACTTTCCGGAATGCCAATCGCTACCGTCTTGATGGAGTCATTGGTGAGATCCGTTTCGCCGGTTACGGTATTGGTCCCATCTGCTGGCACAATCGCCACCAGTGAATTCTGTAGCAGATTCTTCTGATCGCCTGATGCAATCAGGTTCTCATCCACCAGCGCATTCATATTTTTCGTTGCCGCCGATACAAAGATATCAACCGGGGCGCCCTGTTCAATCTGCTGTTGCAAGGCACCCGAGGCGCCAAAGTTGAAATTAAGTTCTATATAAGGATTAGCTAGCTCATAATTGGCTTCAATCTCTTTCATCGCATCGGTCAGACTGGCAGCCGCCGAGATCGTCAGATCTACCGTTTCCTGAGGATCACTGTTGCCCGCTGATGAACCTTCACCTGATGCCGCTGGCGTTGAAGTCGTTCCTTCTGCACCCGTGGATGTATCCGTAGTGATCGTGCTTGCGCCACAACCAGCCAATACTAGAGCCAGTCCCAGTGACATACTTCCCAAAATATATCCGATTCTCTTTCTCATTCAGTTCTCCCCCAACGTTATCTTTGGTTATAACTAGTTATAATTAATTATATCTAATTATACACAAGACCAAAAAAATGGGAAGGTGATTCCAATCACAATTGATTTTTGTTACCTGTCTTCTGCGTTTCTTGGGTGTTCTCAGGTTTATGGCATACCTCAATTAATGGTATAGTACAAGAAACATTCTATTACGATGAATGATCGGATCTATATCTTTGAAAGGAGGATCTTCACTTATGACGGAGGAGCAATCCTACACAACCGAAGAAATATCCAAGCTGCTCAAAATATCGAAACTGACAGTCTATGACCTGATCAAAAAGGGAGACCTTGTCGCCTACCGTGTGGGTAAACAAATGCGGATTGATGCAACGGATCTGGAGGCATATAAACGTCGATCCAAGCAACTTCAGTCCTCAGGTCAGCGTATCCCCACCCCGGTTCAGACCTCGGTATCAGGGACTCAGCCAGGTCATGGTGATGCTCAGGAAAACTCCTTACAAGCGAGTTCTACCCATACAATGACTTCTGCACCACGGCATCTGGTCATAACAGGTCAGGATGTCAGTCTGGATATCCTAATGCGCCATATGGAAAAACAAACCCGGGACATTCGTCCGCTGCGCTCGTTCATGGGCAGTCTGGACGGACTTATCTCAATGTATCGTGGTGAATCCGATCTGGTCAGCACCCATCTGCTCGACGGAGATACCGGTGAGTATAATCTGCCGTATATTCGCAAAATTCTGACAGGACGATCCTATGTTGTGGTAAACCTGCTGTCACGTCCCGCCGGGCTATATGTACAGCGTGGCAACCCGCAGAACTTGCAGCATTGGACCGATCTGAGCAAGCCTGAACTAAGACTAGCTAATCGGGAGAAGGGTTCTGGTGCGCGGGTATTGCTGGATGAGCAACTTCGGTTGCATGGTATTTCTGCCGCAGGCCTGATCGGATATGAAATGGAAGAAACCAGTCACATGGGCGTGGCTGCCAAAGTGAGTTCTGGCGAAGCCGATGTCGGAGTTGGCATTGAGAAAGCTGCACGACTTGTGGGCCAAGTTGATTTTATCCCGCTCGTTCAGGAACGCTATGATCTGGTCATGCTGAGGAAGCAGGGTAATGAAGCCTGGACAGAATCGGTGCTGCGAATTCTCCAATCCCCGGAGTTCAGGCAGGAACTGCAATCATTCGAGGGCTATGATGTATCGCGAACAGGTGAAATTTTGTATGAAGCATAGTTATACCGTCCTTAACAGTTCATGCTCAACGTGAGTTACACATCACATCATGCATATATCAAACGCCTTGCAATGGATGCAAGGCGTTTTTGGTATTTCTTTGTATATATATAAGTCATGATATGGATGGATTAATATGGCAGATCGATCTCAAAAATGAACACACCATACGCGGGCATGCTGATCTCATCCTGAAGTGTTGTACCCGACAGCAACTCTTTGGCTTGCTTTTTAAGCTGGATGGCCACTTGGTGATCCGAGTAGTTGAGTAAAAATACATAAGCTTTATCCTTACCGGAACGGATCCCAAGCTCAACTTCGGACGGCACCTCTACCAGATCATCCACAGGCGAGACTAGCCCGATTTCATCCAGAAGAGCATCGACGACCGGTTCATTGTAAGCCGCACCATAATACCATACCTGCCCCTGACCCACCGTACGTTTGGTCAATGCAGGACTACCTGCATAATATTCGGATGCATACTCGGCCACGACCTGTACGTCGGGATGCTCCACATGAAGAACTTCGTTAAATCCGGCCGTTGGCGTTCCCTCCTCAAGCCGCTTACTCGCTCCATTCCATTGCAACGTGGCTGCGGAAACGGTTCCCTTGATTAAGGTGAAGTCCTCTACGGTTACACCACACAACTCAGCGACAGCCCCCGGGAATGGTCTCATATAACAATGTCCCTTGAGGTCCTTATAACCGGTGCGTGCACCGAAAAACAGGGTGCCCCCTTGACTGACATAGGCTTGCAGCAGTTCTGCTGTATCGTCTGTCATGATGGCCGGGTGAGCATAGATGATCACCTTATATTCGGATAACGTCTCCAGTGTTGTCGTGGATTGCAGGGTCACCAGATCCGTCGGAATATGACGATACTGGAGCTGCTTATACCAGGAGCGTACACTCTGTTGCTGAAGTGGACCGTGCCACTCATCCAATTCTCCGTCCCAGATGTTATCGTAATCCTGCAGGATCGCAACATTGGCTTGATAAGTAGTGCCCACAATAACGCGCCCGATCTTGGCAAACTCTTCGCCTACTTGCGCAACCTCGCGTACCCTTCTGTTGGGTTGATTATGGTAATCATTGATGCCATGCCAGTACATCTCGGTACCGAATGTTGCCGTCCGCCAGCGGAAGTAGACAAGCAGATCTGTTCCGTGGAGAACAGATTGATATGACCATAATCTGATCTGCCCCGGTCTTGGTGTGCCCATGCCTATACTATCTACCCAGCCTCCTGGCCCAGACTGCTGTTCCATGACGCAAAAGTTCGGTGACATATTGCGTACATTGGACAGTTTCATGCTCCAGGCCCGGTCCTGTAACGAATTGTCGTCTGTCCCCGGGAAGATCGTGGCAAACTGTGGATACGAATCATAGGAGAAGAAATCCAATAAGTCCTCTGTCATTTCATGATTATCCAAGTGCCCAAACGTACCGTTTGTGGTGATCCAATGTTTCGGGTCCAGTTCCCGAATAATGTCCACCTGAACCTTGGCAAATGAAATAGTATTGGCTGAGATGAATCTCTTTTCATCCAATGCCAAATGAGGATTTGGCGATGGACTGACCATATTTCGGGTAAGGTGGACTTGCTCCCAGTCGGTATAGGTCTGACTCCAGAAAACGGTTCCCCAAGCCTGGTTCAGATTCTCTAATGATTCATAACGATCCTTAAGCCATTCACGGAAAGCGACATGATCTGCCTCAGCGTAAAACACATCCATATGGCAATTGAATTCGTTATCGATCTGCCAGCCAATGAGAGCCGGATGATCTTTATAGGCAATCACCATATTACGCACGATTTTTTCACATTGCTGTCTGTAGATGGGGCTGCTGTAGTTGGTATGGCGTCGCATGCCGTGTTGATACAATACGCCGTCTTTATTCGCATTTAATACTTCAGGGTATTTTGAGGTTAACCACGCTGGTGGAGTTGCAGTTGGTGTTCCCAAAATAACGCTCAAACCATATTGATGTGCCAGATCCATTGCCTTCTGGAAAAAACTAAAATCGAACTGGTCTTCTTCCGGTTCAAAGATGGACCATGCGAATTCAGCCATCCGAATAACAGTAATATTCATCTCTCGCATTCTGCGGAAATCGTCCTCCCACAACGCTTCCGACCAATGCTCAGGGTAATAACAGACCCCCATTTTCAATTCATCCATATGTATAGACTTTGCCATCTTCATTTGCCCCCTTAACCTGCCATATTGCCTCCATTCTATTGGAACCTTCACTTATAATAAATGACAAGATTATGCGACTTATAATAAAATATTGTCATGACTATAGATTCAGATCACAGTTGGCTGAATCTATTTGCTTTGATTACATAAAAATATTGCGTTCAAATGGAGGATGCACGTGAAAGAACACATCTTTCTCCCCAAGCCGATTTTCCCCAGACATGTATGCTTTCCCGATTTTATTGGAGGGTACAGTGACTTTCCGAAGCATCGTGTGCATCGAGAATATGGCACTACTGAAATTAACTTGGATCAATGTTACAACCTGCACCTTGTACTCAGCGGCAAAGGATTCCTTGACACCGGAACCACACGATATGAGTTAATGCAAGGGCAGGGATTCCTCTATGGCCCCGGTCTCAGACAAACCTACTACTCCGATTCGGATGATCCTTGGAGTATTCGTTGGATTCACTTCTACGGCGTTCGTCTCGAAGAATTGTTAAATGGAAAAGGCGTTGACGAACCATGGCTGTTTCAATGTTCCAACTTCCCGGTGGTTACCGCGCTCATGGATCGATTAATGGGGCTCGGAAGAGGTTATCAAGTGGAAGACGAACACAGCATGGCAGCTACGCTGTATGAGCTTCTGACCCGATTGCAATCCGCGGCGAGCCGAATCAATGTTTCGCTTAATCACACTTCAGAGCGAATTCGTGAAGCTGGGAATTATATTCGTTCCCATAGTAACGAGCACATCACGCTTGAACATGTAGCGGGAATTGCCGGATACAGCACAACCTACTTTAGCCGTAAGTTCAGTCAGACGTTTGGCATCTCCTTCCCGGAATTCCTCATGGAATCCAGATTACTCCATGCAAAGCAGCTGCTTGCGACAACCAACCTTTCCATTAAACAAATTACGCTGGAAACAGGATTTTCACAGTCGAGCTATTTCATCCGATGTTTCAGAACCCAGGAAAACGTAACACCCATGCAATTTCGCATGATGCACAATCATTCGTTGTAGGCACGGCACATATTTCTTAATCAAGCTGACGCAAAAGAAGACACTGCATACAACATACAGAGTCTTCTTCGCTCATTTTTCATAAGTGCTCATTCGTATCCTCGTCATCGTCGCCCTTACTCACGCCAGAACAGTCCGGCCTCATCCCGTTCCACCTGTTCAAGCATATCCTCAAAATCAGAACAAGGTGTAATAATATCTACCGGGTTCCAGCTGCTTTGTTCATCTCTGGCATACACTTTCCACTGATTTTCTTCCCAGTAGAATCGGGCAATGTGCATCTTATCCCATTGATACCGTTCCTCGGCGGGTCTTTCTTCGGTCAGGATCAGTTCATTGTCATTCATCTCATATGTCAACTTCACCATCGTACGCAGTGGCGCAGGTACCTTCTCATGAATATATCCGTTCATTACGGACTGAATTCTTCGTAACGTAAACAAGTCCAACATGAAGATGCACACCCTTTCAGCAAAATAACACCCTGCTCTACACACCGCATGTAGCCAAACACACAACAATCTGCCTTCATGCAAAGATGGTCAGCCACATCCCTTGATCATATTACCAGCTGGATTTAGTTACACCTGGAATCTGTCCTTGATGGGCCAGTTCTCTGAACTTGATTCGAGACACCTTGAACTTGCGTAGGTAACCCCGCGGGCGGCCCGTCACTTCGCAACGGTTCTTCAGTCTGGTCGGAGATGCATTACGCGGCAATTTCTGCAAGGCTTCGTAATCCCCTTTTTCCTTCAATTCCCGGCGCAGATCCGCATATTTCGCCACGATCGCTTGGCGTTGCTTCTCACGTACCACTTTTGATTTTTTAGCCATGAAATCCAGCTCCTTTATCCCTTGAATTTAGTTTACGTGGTGATACTGCTCTACTCCAAATACAGAACATCATCTTCCGACTTATACAGCTTCCACAGGCCATGGTAGGGGATTATCAAAATGGCCCCAGTCGGCCAGCATTTCTTCATCACTAAGCAGGCACTGGTCCAGCTCATCTTCAATACTGGCACGTTCCATGTCGATTCCAATCATGACAAGCTCCGTCTGGCGATCTCCCCACTGGGCATCCCATTTCTCCAGAACATCCGGCTCGTTACGCAAAATTTCTTCTTTATCTGCTTCCGGCAACGCCGCGACCCAATGTCCCGCAGGACCGAACTGAATGGATGGCCCTGCCTGGCTCAGGCTTGCAGCAACATCTCCTTGGGCGGCGAGCCATACCAAGCCTTTGGCACGTACCACTTCTTCCGGCCAGTAACTCATGAATTCAGCCAGACGGGAAGGGTGGAATGGCTTTCTGCGGCGATAAACGAAGGAAGCAATGCCATATTCCTCCGTTTCCGGTGTATGCGACTCCTTCTCCAGCTCCTGAATCCATCCGGCGGACATGCTCACCTTTTCAAAATCAAAACGGCCTGTATTCAGAATCTCAGACGGATTCACCTGTCCATTCTCAGTGCGAATGATTTTGGCATTAGGCTGTAACTTGCGGATGATGCCTTCCAGTTTATTCAGCTCGGTGTCATCGACCAGATCACATTTGTTCAGCAGCAGTACATCACAGGTTTCGATCTGATCAATCAACAAGTCTACGACGTCACGGGTGTCCTCATCTCCGGTCGCTTGATTACGATCCAGAAGACTCTGTCCTGATCCAAAATCATGCCAGAATCGATTGGCATCCACCACAGTTACCAGACAATCCAGTCTGGCCAGGCTAGTCAGGTCAATGCCCGACTCCTCATCCGCATATGTAAAGGTCTGTGCGACAGGTACAGGTTCACTGATACCAGTGGATTCGATCAAAATATAATCATACTTGCCTTCATTCACCATCTTCTCAATCTCCTGCATCAGATCATCCCGCAAGGTGCAGCAGATACAACCGTTCGATAACTCCACCAGCTTCTCTTCGGTTCGAGACAAGCTTGCCTCCCCCTTAACCAGCGCAGCATCGATATTCACCTCACTCATGTCGTTGACGATTACGGCAACCTTAAGCCCTTGTCTGTTGTTCAACACGTAATTTAAAACGGTTGTTTTCCCTGAACCGAGGTAACCACTTAGTACGGTTACCGGAATTTGCTTTTGTGTCATAGAAATCTACTCCTTATATGTGCAGTCTGCGTAACCCAGACTTTAATAGTAATTATTACGATTAACAACATTGACTATAATCCTGTTGCACAGTCGTTGTCAAACTATTTTTACGAAATACTCCAGAAAAATGGATAAGAAAAACATCTATCGACGTACTTTCAGAGAAGGTAGACCGTGTTCAGTTAAAGTTTTTCTTAAGATAATTGAACTGTTCAGATCCTTTGAAAACTTATAAATTTTAAGATATAAAAAAGACCCATGATCTGTCTCCTGCCGCTTGTATCCTAATGATACGTGCCGGAAAATTCAGTTCATGAGCCTTTACTTTACTATTCAGCTTGCTGCCACAGATCTAGCCTTATTGCCCGCTTCCATCCGTTGCCTGAACACCAGTACCAGAACCATCGCTGCAATAGACAGCAATGTACAGATCATGAACATGGTCGAATATGAACTCACCTGCACAATAAGCCCCATTGCCAGTCCACCCAGAGAGAATCCGAGGTCATACGAGGACATGAAGATGCCCATGAGTACATATCTGGAATCCGCAGGCAGCACAAAAGACAAGTATGTGGTTAATGTCGGGTACAACAATGCCAGAGCAAAACCGCTAAACACCGCAGAAAGATACACCAGTGGCCCGATAATCTCCATGAGACTGAGCAGCTGGGTTCCCATTGCTGCACACAGCATCAGCCCTGCCATAAGCCAGGTATTCCAGCTGCCGTCAGACGGAATTTTTTTACGCAAAACAAACCTGCACAGAATGACAACCAATCCCTGAATCGTCAGAAACACGCCTGCACTTGCCATTCCACTGGATACCATATACAAGGGAAGGAAGGTCGCTGTTGCCCCAAAAACGCAGGACGTAAATAACATCACTACACTGCTGATCAGCAGTGGTGTACTGCGCCAAATGCCGCCGAATGAACGAAACATGTCACCCAAGGTATACGATTTGTTCTGCACGGTACTCCGTGGCAGATCCACATTATATCCAATCAGAAGTGGCAGAGCAGCCAGTCCGATCATTAGCAGCGTAAACGCCAGATCACTGGCATTTTCCCAGATTTGTATGGCAAGGATCGGAATGACCAGAGAAGGAACCATCGTAAACAGGGTGTACATGGACAGCCCTTGTGCCCGGTCTTTGTCCTCCAGCTTTTCCACAATGCCTGCCTGCATCGTCATGGAGAAAAAGGCCGTAGCCACCCCTTGCAAGGCCCGCAGCCACAGATACGTCTCCACACCAAAAACAACAAATAACAGCAGCGTTCCGGCATGCAAAAGCAATAACCATTGCATCACACGAAGTGGGCCATGCTTACCCAGCAGCTGTGCTGCGAAAGGTCTCAAGAGCATACAGGTGAACATATATGCCCCCATCATCAGACCGATCTCAGCCTGATTCAATCCGGCGGCTTCACTTCGCAAAGGCAGAATAATCGTCAAAGCCGAATTCGCCGCAAAAAACAAAAAGGCCAGCATATAAAACCGGATAAACGAAAAGGATACCGGATTTAATTTTCCATTGGATGTTGCCGTCATCGAAGACTTCAAACGTTCGTCACCACTTTCTCTTCTGGCAGTCAACTCACAGATGTACCTGTCACGGGTCTACGCCGTTCATAGGCAAAAACGATCATTACCGCTCCTAGGATAGCACACATCCTGTACATAAATGAATAGGAAGAGAAGTCAGCAACGGGTCCCATAATCACACCACCCAGAGAAATACCCAGATCCGCCATCGCGATAAATAACCCGATCAGGACGTTCCGATTCAGCTTAGGCAACACAAAAGACAAATAGGTCGTAAGTGTTGGATACAGGATCGCCTGAGCAATTCCCATGAATACAGCCCCCACATAGAAAAAGACTACGCCTCCTGTCACGGCATAACTGACACATTGCGCAGCTACGACGAGCAAACACATGGTGCCCATCATGAAAGGAGAATGCCAACTGCCATCAGACGGAATCCTTTTCCTAAGCATGATTCGAGCCAGCACCACCGTCCCAGCCTGAAGCATCAGATACACACCCGCATTCCCATTTGGTACTTGACTCGCATACAGCGGAATAAAGGTGGTAATCGCACCAAATACAACGGAAGCGGCGAGCATTAACACACTGCATCGAAACAGAAACGGATTCTTCACCAACTGACCAAAGGATTCCCACATACTGACGTTCTGCTCCGAAAGATTCTCAGCAGGTTGCTCCTTGTTTGGTTCCATTTTGGCGGTGTACCCGAAGACGCCAGTACAGACGGCAATGCCGATCAGAACCACTGTAAAATAATCCATGCCTCCCGCCTGCCAGATTCCTAACGCGATAACAGGCCCCACGATTCCCGGAATATAACTGAAGAGTGAATAATATGAAATCCCCTGAGAGCGATCTTTCTCCGGAAGGGCATCAATAATGCCAATCTGCAAAGCCATGGAGAAGAACGCTGTGGAAACTCCTTGCAAAATACGAGCAACCAAATAACCGCCGAGTCCCGTAAAGGGATATAAAATCAGCGCAAATCCATTGATAATCAGAATCAGACGCAATATTTTGATCGGTCCGTACTTTTGAATCATCCGACCTGCCCATGGTCTGAAAAACATGGTTGTGAACATATAAGCGCCCATGATCAGTCCGATCATTGTACCGCTCGCGCCCAAGAACTCCCCTTGCAATGGGATGATCACGTTAAGAATGGCATTGGCACTGAAATAAAGAAGAACCAATATGTACAAGCGCAAAAAAGGCCAAGACATCGCTCCACTCACAATGGGTATTCCCCCTAAAATGGTATTAAATGATCCAATAATCTCTTCGCATAGTCGGACTGTACGTCTTTGAGTTGCTTGATTGGAACGATCTCTGCAACCTGTCCCTCTCTGAAAATGATCACCCTGTCACAGATATAGGCTGCCGCCTGTATATCATGCGTGATAAAGACATAGCTTAGCTTGTAGATTTCCTTAAGCTCTTTCAACAATTGCAGCACCTGAATCTGAACAGACACGTCCAGTGAGCTGATCGCTTCATCGAACACAATGCATTTGGGGGCGGTGGAGATGGCCCTGGCTATACACACTCTCTGTGCCTCCCCCCCGGACAGTTCGTGCGGATATTTGGATCTATAGGCGGAGTCCAATCCAACTTGGTTCAGCAGCAGATCGACCTTCGCCGAGTTGCCCTGATCCTTCCGCAACTTTTGCTGCGCTTGCATGGGTTCCATAATGGCGGCTTCCACGGTAAGAAATGGATTGATGGAAGACGTATAATTTTGAAAAACGGCGCTGATGTTACCCATCCGTGCACGTCGATCCTGTACGTCTTTACCATCCAGCGAGATCATTCCACGATCCGGCCGTTCAATGCCGAGAATCAGACGGCCCAATGTGGATTTGCCGCTTCCGCTTTCACCGATGATGCCCAGACATTCGCCATGCTGGCATTCAAAGGTAACCTGTTTCAACACTTGTTGTTGGTGCTTGGAGAACAGTCCGCCCTGGTTATATGATTTTTCGATACCTTCCACCTTTAGCATCTATGAGTCCCCCTGCATCAACGCCTTAAAATGATTGCTCAGCTCAAGCCGGGTAGAGACCAGATACTGCGTATAGGCATGCTTAGGCTGTGTCAAAACAGAATGTATGCTGCCACGCTCGACGATCTTGCCGTCTTTCATGACCATCACGTCATCTGCAATCTTCTGCACGACTCCGAGATCATGGGAGATGAACATCATGGAACAGCCCACGCGTTCGCGTAATTGAATCAATTGTTCCACCACTTCATATTGGGAGATCGTATCCAGCGCCGTTGTCGGTTCATCCGCAATAATCAGATCGGGCTCAAGCACCAATGCCAGTGCAATCATGATTCGCTGCAGCATCCCACCGGACAGCTGATGTGGATATTGATTCAGAATCTCGCGCGGATGTCTGAGCATGACGCTTTCCATGGCATGGATGATTTTCCGCTCAATCTCGCGGGTGTTCCAGCCAAAATGCTGCTGAAGTGTCTCCCTGATATGCACACCAATGACACAGGAGGGATCAAAAGCACTCATGCCATTCTGCAAAATCATACACAGATGCTTGCCCCGCTTACGCCGCATCTCCGGTTCCGAAAGCTGGTTCAGGTCTTCGCCCTGAAATAAGATCGTGCCCGATTGGCGAATCCACGGCTTGTTCAGTCGCATGATGGCCCTGCACGTGACGGACTTGCCGCTACCACTTTCCCCCACGATGGCCATACAGCTTCCCTGTTTAACTTCGAATGAACTGTTATGAATGATCACTTTGTCTGTGTTGATGTCCCATACTTTCAGATGCTCAACCTCGACTATATTCATAATCGGCCTTTCTCACCTCACTTTCGTAAGACTTGTCAGACTTACCTTGAGAGGTCATCAATTTGGGGTCCAGAGCCACTTGAAGGGCATCCGATAGAAAATTAAAAGCAGACACCACCACTACAATGGCCAGTCCCGGTGCCAACATCAATTCAGGTCTGGAGAACATGACTTCCCTCGCCTCATTGAGCATCATCCCCCACTCCGCATGCGGAGCTTGAATGCCAAGCCCCAGAAAGGAAAGGCCGGAGATCTGCAACATCATTGAACACATGGAGCCACTCGCAATGACGGCAATATCGGCAAAGGTAACCGGAACAATATGTTTGGTTATAATTCTCAGATTAGGTGTGCCGGAGGCTTTGGCGAATTTCACATAATCCATATCGGAGAATTGCATCACAGATGTGCGAATAACGCGGGCAAACCAGGCCCATTTCATGCACACAAAAGCAATCAAAATGTTCTCCAGTCCTGCACCCAAAATGCCAACCACCGCCAGTGTCATCACGTATCCGGGAAAAGACAGCATAATATCACAGACTCTCATGATCCATGCATCCACTTTTCCCTTGAAGTAACCCGCGACGAATCCAACAATGGCCCCGATCAGAACAGACAGACTAAGTGCAACCAGAACCCATAACACACTTGGACGGATGCCATAGATAAGCCGGGATAATACACATCTGCCCAGATGATCATTGCCTAGTAGATACTCCCAGGACGAGGAGGCATAACGAAGCTTCATGTTCACTTCCCCAGGGTCATGCGGCGCAATAAGAGGGGCGAGAATTCCCACCATAAGCGTTGCAATAATCACCACCAAAGAGGTCATGGCCAGCCTGTCTTTACTCAGATTTATCAGTATACGCATCAGAATTCCTTTCTCAATCGGGGATTCATCGCCGCATTCAAGATGTCGGATAACGTGTTAAACAAGACAAAGGTGACAGCCAACATCAGAACATACGCCTGAATAATCGGAAAATCCCTGCTTAAAATGGATTTCACGCTGAGCCTGCCGAGTCCCGGCCAGGCAAACACATTTTCGATGACTACCGTACTGCCCAGCACGATCGGGATCGCCATACAAAAGATGGACACGGCCACCTGTAATGAATTTCTCAGAATATGCAGGGTGACTTTCTTCTCGCTCAGACCACTTGCCCGTGCATATAACACATAGTCCTCATTCATATTACTCAACATGGAACTTCGAACCGTTCGGAAGTAAATGCCCGTATAACTCACCGTGATTACAATCACCGGTAGAATGTAGCTTCGATACGAGTCCATGCCACTGGTAGGTAACAGGTCCAGCTTGACGGAAAAATACCAGATCATCATGGCTGCAAGCCAGTAGGATGGCATGGCGGTAAGGAAAAATGATACACCTCTGACCGATCGATCCAGCAGCTTGCCTTCTCTCATCGCACAGATCACACCCAGCAGAATGGACAGCGCAATAATGAATACCGATGAGACAAGTGTTAACTTCAATGTGTTCATAAAAGCAGGCCCCATCAATGACCACACGGGTTCACCTGATACATATGAGTTGCCAAAGTCCAACTGTACAACAGCCATGATCCAGTTCACATACTGGATCATGAACGGCTGATCGAACCCCAATGCCTGGTTGGTCTGGGCAATTAATTCCTCTGTAATCTGCGGAACTTCCTGTGCCTGTAAGACAACAACCGCCGGGTCCAAGGGAGATAGATTAATCAGAACAAACGTTATAAATGAAATGATAATCAGTAAAGGGATGGTTAACAGAATCCTTTTGACGATATAACTTCCCATATCCATCTCCGCTCTATTTAAATTGAACTAAACCATATTTACACTACACTCCGATGACAGAACAACCTTCCGATCGCTGTTATCCCCAGATTTTTTTGATTCCTTTTATATAGGGAAAATCCGGGGATAAAGGCGAACGCTCCGCTTCTTGAGGTTCTTTCTGTCCTCTCCGTTTTGTGTAAATGTTTAGTTCAATTTATATATTTAAAATTCATTTGTTCGAATGGTAGTTCATATTGAGTCTGCTTGAATGAGATTCCATCAAGATTCTCGGGAGCGACAACAGTGACACGCCCGTTGGTAATCGGAATGAACACCGCTTCATCATGGACGATCTTCATAATATCGGCATACAGGGATTGGCGGGAAGCCTCATCCGTGGAGATCATGACCGCATCGATTTTCCGGTACAATTCATCTGCTTCAGCAATTCCGCTTGTCGTATGTTTGTATGCCGAATCTGACGTAAACGCAGCGATGGTACTCTGAGGATCATAGGCCAGTCCCCAGGTTTGATTAAAGAGCAGATCATATTCCCCGGTTGCTCTCCGATTCGCAATGGAAGTGGACTCTTCGCCCAAGATTTCAAGCTGAATCCCCAATTCTTTCATGGAATACTGGATCAATTCGGCCTGTATTTTCTGTGAAGACGAATTGCTGTCATAATATAATTTCATGGCTAAAAGCTGACCGTTCTTCGTTCTCACCTCTTTACCATCTGCCAATGTCCAGCCAGCTTGGTCCAGAAGCTTTTTAGCCAATTCCGGATCATACTCCCGTTTCTTAAGGTCTACCTTGGCGTAATTGACATTGGCCGAAAATAGCGTATCCGCTACAGTCTGCGTTCCGTTGAAAATATCTTTACTGATCGTTTCCCGATCAATGGCAACCCATAGCGCTTCCCGCACTGCCGTTTCCTGAACCGGACTATTCTGGCGACTGCTGTTGGCTACGATCATATTGGTGTTCATCGCTTCACTTCGGACCACTTGATAATCACCGGATTCAGCTAATTGGTCCATGGCCTCGACATCGATACTATCTGCTCCCCGGTCATCGGTGAACACAAAGTTAATCTCTCCTTTTTGCAATGCCAGAAATGTTGTTTCTCCTGCCGGAAGAACCTTGGATGTGATCTTCTTGATTGCAGGTGCACCACCCCAATAGTCTTCATTGGCTTCAAACGTGGCGTTCTCTTCGACTTTATGAGCAGTAAGCTTGTAAGGTCCTGTACCATGGAAACCACTTACTCCGTCTTTGGTTGCGCCATCCTTGAAATCCTTGGGAGATATGAAGACGTAAGGTCTTGTCATGGACAATTCCACCAGTGCCGGATAATAGGCTTCCGACAGCGTCAGCTCCACCGTATGCTCATCGATAACCTTCACATTCGTGACTTTGGTAGACAGCTTGATCCAAGCGTGTTTTTCGGCATTCGCTTGTACTGCATCGATATTTTGTTTAACCGCCTCTGCGTTGAACGGCTCTCCATCATGGAATTTCACATCTTGTCGCAGATGAAAGGTATAGATCTTGCCATCCTCGGAGATATCCCATGATTCTGCCAGCAATGGCTTGATTCCGTCAGGCGTGTTTTCCACCAGTGACTCATATACCATCCCTTGGGCAGGCATGGAACCTGTGTATAGATGGGGATTCATATCATTAATATCTTTGGCAGAAGCATAGATAAGTTCCGTTTGTACCTGGCTATGGGCAGGCTCCGTTTGGGCGCTCTCTTTCTCTTTTGTGCTCTGAGCGCATCCTGCCAGCACCGTAATGGCAGATACCAGCAATAATATAGATGTAAAAGTAAGACCCTTTTTCACAACATTTCCTCCCGATGAGCAAATAAAATTCAAACATTACACAAGACCACTACGTGGTCAGAACAACCTTCCGATCGCCGTTATCCCCAGATTTTTTGATCTCTTTTCCAAAGAGAAAATCCGGGGATAAATGCGAACGCTCCGCTTCTTCAGGTTTTTTCTGCCCACTCCGTTACTGTGTAAAACTAAATCCAACTTACTTAAATTAATATAATTAGACTCTACTACTTACAAGTCCGGTGCAGATCATGCGGATATCCTCTTCAAAGGATTGGATCACAAAGGCATCGGATAAAAGTTGATCTGGATGTGCATCAGCAACTTCCTGAATCTTCGCCTCGTATGTGGCGATAAAATGATCCATGGTTGGACAGCTCACATCCAGGTGTCTGGCAATGCCCTGAATGATTTTGATGCGGTAGTAATCTTCCTTGGGCATACGGGGGATGTCCAGTTCCCCTTCGCGGTTCATGAACGTTTGACGAAATGGCACTGCTGAAAAGTCGAAATATTTCCCTGCCGAATCGGGTTCCGAGAATGGATCAATCAACAGCGAGGTGTACCGTATATATAATAAATACTCTTGATGAATGACTTGCAGCTGATTGAAATTCTCGATATCCTGGCGTGATATACTCTCTAATCGAACCGGATAGTTGTCATCCGTCATGAATTGAAGCAGGTTCACTCCCTGGATATGGAGTCGGTCCGTAATATTCATAATCTCCTGCCACTGTGCCCGCATTTGCTGTATCAACACTTGTGTTATAGGACCTTCGGGATACATCTTGTATACATATTTCTGAATATCCGATGCTTCAAAGATAGCCTTTAATGAGAAGTCGTTCATGAACAAGGGCGGATGTACATACAACGATATATTTCTCGTTTCGGCCTCCAGTGGGGAGGGCATGACTTCCAACGAAACACCCAAACGCTTATAAGCTTGGCATAGCTTGTTAACCTGTTCAGACGGGTATTGATTGGAACCGATATAGACCTTTTTCTTGACCCCCGTTGTCATGACATGATTAGACGGATGTTCATGCATCCAACGGGTATCTCCGAGGTAGGTCGAAAAACTGATTACTTCAGGCGCTCTATTACGCTCTCTCATATAATGGGTCACCAATCGATTCGACCCAAACGTCGGAGAGACCAAAACGATACATTTCAGTTGTTTGATGAATTGTTCACTCATTTGTTCCAATACATCAATATAAGCATCCGTAGTTACAGCCAAAATGAGTGTGTCCCACTCACCCTGAATGGTGTCATATCCCTTGAACACATGATCAACGAAACATTCACCTGCAAGCGGTTGATGTTTCTCATTTTGAATGCTGACCTCAACACGCCCATTGCTCTGTTCAAGGGCCGCGAATACGGACGCTGAACGAACCGATGGTCTCCCAGCAATACCAATGCAGCAGTTGAGATAATTTTTGAATGTTACCGCAAGCTGAATGGATGCAGGGCCGGTTCCAAGTATCAGAATTCGCTGAAGATTGCTCATAATAACCTCCTATATTCAAAGTTCAACCTGGAATACATTTGGACGTACTTGAGACGTACTTGAGACGCACTTGCATCCTATGCTTTCTGGTACAACGCAATATCGAACACATCATCCGGGCGCAGGATCTGGTCTACCAGCTTCCACTTGGTACTGTCCGTCGCTCTCATCGGATAATTAAATAAGGACTTTAACTGGTCACCATATCTCATGGCTACAACCACCTGTGCATTTGTCAGAGCATGCAGTTGATCAAGCAGATCATATTTAGGGGCCACGGTAGAGCTGAAAATGATATGTGTTGCTTCCTTGGTATACTCCAGATTTTCCAGCAAGGTTGACTCCAGATGAATCTTCAAACCTGCGCCCAGCGTCTTCACCACCTTCTGCCCGAGTGTAATGGATTCTTCATCAATATCGATCCCGACAACCTGTGCACCTGTTCGCTTGGCGATGAGTAATGGTGTCATGGGGAAGGAACCGGAGCCTACCAGCAATACTTTGGAATCGGAGGTAACCTGGAAGCTGCCGAATTCTTTATCGATACACTCTTCGATGTTTCTGAAATAATCGGCAATCTGTACATCCCCCTTCTCTAGGGCGTGTCTGGAAGCTCCGAAGGAAGCAGATTTTGCCGAATTTTCGTTCCAAGCAAGGAAGTTTTCCGCAGGCGTGCCGGGGCACGTCAAGGGAAAGTGACGCAGCAGGGGGCGAAAAGGCGGTAAAAGATGCACTTCAGCGAGTTTCGAGACACGCCCTAACTTCAATGCACGATATTTCTCCATGATCGCCACACACTGGGCGGATTTATTTCTTAACTGCCATATAAGCGAATCCAGTTCTTCCAACTCCGAATGCCCCAACTGTTCCCAAGCTGCCTTATGCTCCGAATCGGTCACAAAGAGGGAGTAGTCATTGATCACAGCCTCCAGCTCTGCACTATGCTGAATCGTATGATCGTACTTGCTCGCGAGCTTATCGAATTTCTCTGCAAACTCACTCAAACATGTCTGAAAATGGACCAATGTGATCATTTCTTTTCCCCCTATATGTTGTCTCGATCATCTATCATGTACCTCATGCGTTTACAACGCTCCATTCTGCTGGAGCATCTATGAAGGCTTTGCCTTGTGCGACAATGCCAACCGATCCCTCAATCGTAATACTCTCAAGTTCCGCGCCATTCCACTGGGCCATCACTTTGATCGCACCACCAGGCTGCTTGATGTACTGCGTAATCTGCCTCTGCTGGCTCCATGCGAGATAGGCTCCCACGGAGGCTGTACCCGAACCACACCCTCTCTCCCAGATCAGACTATCAAGCTCTGGAACATAGATGAGAGGAGCCATTTCTTCCGAGTACGATCGATATAACAAGATACCGATCAGCTTATCTCCCAGGGTTACTCCCAGTAACCTTGCAAGGGTCTGTGCCCTCTTCTTCATCGGATCGTCGAAGTCATCCACTTCAATCACGATATGGATGAACTCGGCGTACCGGATGATTACCATATCCAGCTCGATGCCTTCGTACCGGATGGTTCGCTGTTCAATCTGCTTTGGAACCGGCATGGTTACCTGGCAGTCATATTCATTCTGCTGCTTCTTCACATGGCACATGATCAATTGATCGATTCCGGAAACTTCCAGCACGATGCCCATAGATTTCTCTTGTGCCAGCCCTGCTTCAGATGCGTGGTGTGCTGCAAGTGCCATGCAAGCATTGCCACAGAACTCGCCGCCGGACATTTCCAGACGGGCCACAGCTTCCGGTCTCCTCGTTGGTTCAATGAATCCCACTTGCTCGGCGTAAACGTTATCATACGACATTAGGCGGGTAGCAATATGACTGTATTGCTCGGCTGCATGATCCGTTTTAACCAGAATCGTCATGTTTTGAGTGGGACTGAACTTGATAAAATCGATCTCCTGTTTCATCGCAGCGACTACTCCTGTTCTTCTTTTTTATTTAATAGTAATAATTACGATTAAAAGGTCGAGAAAAATATAGCACATCCTTTTGGGAAGCGTCAACAAATATTTCCATTTTAAAAAGACTGCAACTCATTCGTTCCTTCATTTCCCCTCCTGCAAAAAAACCAAACAGAGCTGACGCTTCTGCGCCACCCCTGCATAAATACACCGTCTGATAAGATTAAACACATTGATGTTCCACCTCGCTCTTGCTATAAAAAGAAATACAAAAACGGTTGCCGCAGAACGGAACCGTTTTGATCTGGATAGGATCCAGAGATTCATTGTCCCTATCACTCTTGATGTGCTTGCACATTGTGCAGTGCTTGCTCAGCTAATGCAGCCAGAAGATGTGCTCCCAGCGGCAATGCCCGTTCATCCACATCAAAGCCAGGGTGATGCCACTCATGCGGGCCAGAGGTGCCCAAGAAGAGGAACAGGCCCGGAACTTCTTTTTGATAGAAAGAGAAGTCCTCCCCTGCTGGAGAAGGCAGCGGTCTAACGCGATTTAATCCAATCTCACTTGCAATTTGTTCCGCTGCAAACGCGAGAGCTTCATCGTTGACCACGGCAGGTGGTCCCTGAATCCAGCGAACCGTAGCCCGTGTGCCATAAGCTGCCGCCACACCGGCCACCACCTGATTGAAACGCTCGCGAATCCGTGCACGCACTTTCTCATCAAAGGTGCGCACTGTGCCATCGAGTATCGCTTCATCTGGAATGACGTTCCAGGCTGTACCGCTGTGGAGCTTGGTAACGCTGATGACGGCGCTCTCCTGTGCTCCTACATTACGACTCACAATCGCCTGTAGAGCCGTAACGATATGTGCGGCAACCACGATCGGATCAATGCCTGCTTCAGGCACGGCTGCATGGGTGCCTACACCTTCCACTTTGACAACAAAACCGTCTGCGGCCGCCATCAATGCGCCTTCCCGAATGCCTACCGTACCCACCTGAAGATCAGGTTTGTTATGCAAACCAAATACGGCCCTAACCTCGGACAATGCACCGCTCTGGATCACTTGCCTTGCACCTGTAGCTTTTTCCTCCGATGGCTGGAATATCAACCGTACTTTTCCCGGCAAACTGGACTCGCGCTGCTTCAACAATCGTGCAGCACCGATCAGAATCGCCGTGTGTGCGTCATGTCCACAAGCGTGCATCTTTCCATCGACCTGGGAGGCAAATTCCAGCTTTGTCTCTTCCTGAATGGGCAGCGCATCGATGTCCGCTCTTAGGGCAACAACAGGTCCGTCTCCTTGGCCTACTTCAGCGACAAGCCCTGTCCGCAGCACATATTCGTCTGCAATACGGACGCCTTCCTCTTCCAGCCAACTGCGAATGGCTGCCGTCGTCTCCTTTTCCTCGCCAGACAATTCCGGGTTGCGATGCAGGTGTCGCCGAATGGTGATTAAACGTTCCGCGAATGCTTCCTCCCGTTCACCGTGAAGCTTATGCTCAGGGCCCTGTACTTGCCCTTCAGTCTGTTGCTCGGGCTGTTCCAGATCACTTTTCATCACACGGCCTCCCATTCGTATATATTCTCTGCTATATTAACTGCCTACTTCTATCCGATTGCGGCTTCCTTCGCCTTGGATTCCAGTGCAAATTCGCTTAGTCCCTGCTCTGCCAGAATTTCACGCAACAATTCAAATGAACGAATTCGCTTGGCAAAGTCCCTTGTAGCTGTAGTCACAATGAACTCTTCCACCGCAAAATCCTGCTGAAACTTCAACAGTGCCTGACCTACGATTTCCTTCGTACCCCGGGTCACACTTGGCTCCAGAATCTCGATCCGATAGCTCTCGTTTGATTGACGTCCGAATTCTTCCGCCTGTTCCACAGAACCAACCGTCAGCACCTTTCCACTCTCCAGATGGATCTTCACCAGCATATGCTCGCTCGCAAGTCCTTCCGCTTCTTCCTCACTCTCCGCCACAATCAGGGATAAAGCCAGTGCAGCGTAAGGCACCCTTCCCTGAGAACGATCGAATTGCTCGCGATATACACGGATGGCCTCAAGCGCTACCTCAATATTACTGTTAATGAACAGTGAAAAGACATATGGGAGTCCCAGTTCCGCAGCCATGCCCGCACTATCAACACTGGCTCCAAGTACGTACAGTTCCGCTGGAATGTCGGACACAGGCGAAGCGCTGAGACCTGCAAGTGGATGGGATGGATCTTCAAACGGCTCATTGTGGATGTATCGTTTCACCTGAACAATTTTCTCTTGAAGTGATGCCGCACCCTGAATCCCTTCCTGTAACGCCTGTGTTGAACGCGGTAATCCACCTGGTGCACGACCAATTCCCAGGTCAACTCTTCCTGGTCCGAGCGCTGCGAGGATATTGAAATTTTCGGCGACTTTGTATGGACTGTAATGCTGGAGCATCACTCCGCCAGACCCCAGCCGAATCCGCTTCGTATGCGCAAGCAAGTGGGAGATGAGTACCTCCGGGGAGGAACCTGCAACATGCCCTGAATCATGGTGCTCCGATACCCAGAACCGATGGAATCCAAGCTGCTCTGCCCGCTGTGCCAGCTCAATCGTATGCCGAAAAGCATCCACCGCCGTTTCCCCTTCATAGATGGGAGTCTGATCCAAAATGCCCACACGAATACTCATATCCTTCTCCTCCTTGATTGTGCTGAACCGCTGATATTGAATCACTATTAAGTTGAACTAGAGATGTTACACGTTATCACTCCGATTGCAGTACCAGCTTCCGATCGCTCTTATCCCCAGATTTTCTGTACTCCCTTGGTGCAAGGGAAAAATCCGTTGATAAATTCGCACGCTTCGCTTCTTCAGATTGGTTCTGCACTCTCCGTTTTGGTGTAAAAGTCGGATTCAACATAGACGCTCTATAACTGTCGCAGCAGTTCCCCGAAGGGCTCTGCCAATGGCGAATATTCTTCCTTTAACGTGACAACGCTGATCTGCAATGATACACCTGCCACCTCATGTACCTGAATGGGGAACAGCTCCTGATTCTGCACTTCCTTCTTCACCGTAAGTCCCGGGAGAAAAGCAATGCCTGCCCCCTGCATAACCAGTTTCTTCGCTGTCTCCGAATTATCGACATGGTATGTAATATTCGGCGGATGTTCCAGCGAGTCGAAAGCCCGATGAATGCGAAGCCAGTCCAATGAACCACATTCGAAAAAGACCAGTTGCTCATGCCGGATCGCTTCCATGCTGACATGCCCGCTCTCTATGAATGGATGTCCTTTGTAGACATAGAGCTGAATTGGATCTTCATAAAAAGCAACCGTACGGATCGCAGGATGCATCACCTTGCGTACAAAAGCAAGATCGATCTCCTGACCAAGCAATTTGGCAATCAGCTGATCCGTCGTTGCCGTCGTCAGTTTGATATTAATTTCGGGGTAAGCTTCCTTGATCTTGGGTAGAAAATCGGGAATGACATAATTCGAGACCGATACTGTACTCCCCAGTCGAAGTGCATCCGGTGTTGTCTTGCGTTGTTGAATCTTCTGCTTGCCCTTCTGAATGACTTGCAGCACTTGCTGCGCATACGGCAGGAATTTCCGACCTTCTTCTGTCAGGACAATTTGCTTGCCAAGCCGATCAAACAACTTGCAGCCCAGCTCCCTTTCCAGTGACTGAATGCGAGCTGTGACCGAAGGTTGGGACAAGAAGAGTACTTCGGCAGCCTTATTGAAGCTTCCATAATGATTGATATATACAAATGCTTCAATATTCTCGATATTCATGAGTGCCTCCGTATCCACGTCCGCAGACGTTTGATCTTATATTGATTTATCCAATATACTTACTTGGTTTTATGATATCGTAATCCCATCCTTTTCCAGTGTCAATTTCAATTCATCCAGCGAGCGATCCAGACGTGTAGTAATATCTGCCGAGAGTACGAATTGTCCATCATTCAGTCGTTCAATTCCCTGATCCACAGCATACACACCACCCAGGATATGTCTTCCACCAAGGGCCGCCAGTACAGGCTTCAATGCATAATCAATGGCGAGCAAATGAGCAATAGAGCCACCGATAACGAGTGGAAGTGTCAACTTGCCCCGTAGACCTTCTTGCGGAATCAGATCCAGGAACAGTTTAAGCACTCCCGAGTACGATGCCTTGTATACCGGTGTAGCTACAATGACTGCATCCGCGGCTTCAACGACAGCCAGTGCATCTCGAATGAATGAGCTGTCGAACCGGGCTTGCACCAGATCCTCAGCGGGTAGATCCGCAACATGAATGACTTCAACAGTGATGCCTGCCTCCGTTAATTTTTGGCTGCTGTAATCCGTCAGACCTGTCAAACGCGAACGTTTGGATGGTGATCCGGCAATAATGACAACATGTGACATCAAAAATTCCTCCTCAAGCGTAAACGGCTGTCGCCGTCTTTTGGTGGCACAGCTACCGTTTCGCAGTGAAATATAAAAATGAATAGAGTGAAACTTATAAATTCTTATATTTTGGTATAGCGGTCAAGCCGCTCCTTTTACTTTGGGGTCCAACCGATCGCGAATATCGTCTCCAATCAGATTAACCGCCAGTACAAACAATGTGATCGCAAGCCCCGGGAACGTACAGATCCACCAGGCAACCGTCAGATAACCTCTCCCTTGGGAGAGCAATGCACCCCAATCCGGAATTTCTTTCAACACCCCAAGTCCAAGAAAACTCAGTCCGGAGCCCGTCAGGATCGATGTTCCTACGCCCAGCGTGGCCATGACCAGCAACGGTGACAACGAATGCGGCAGTACATGTTTCCAGAAAATACGTGTATTGGAACCACCCAGTGAACGTGTCGCTGTAATGAAAGGCAGACCTTTGACCGATATGACTTGCCCACGCATGACCCGTGCGTACCCCGGAATGGAGGAAACGGCAACAGCCAGTGCAATGTTCATCAGTCCTGGCCCGAGAGCAGCGGCAACAGACAATGCCAGGAGCACGCCGGGTACAGCCATCAGAATATCAACAGCTCGCATGGTAATCGTGTCCACAATGCCTCCGGCATAACCGGAGATAATACCAAGCGCACTACCGACAATACCACCCACAAGAACCGAAGCGAATCCAATGAGCAACGAATCCCTGCTTCCATGCACAACCACACTGAAGATATCCCTGCCAAAATAGTCCGTCCCGAACAGGTGCGCAGCAGAGGGAGCCTGCAGAATGGCATCCGTCATCATCTGCGTTGGATCATAGGGCGCAATCCAGCCCGGCACAATCGCACATGCCACGGTAAAGACCACCACCAGCAATGCTGCATAAAAGAATAATCGGGATACCGCGAATGAGACGCGATAACGCCAAGGGCGGCGATTCCATAGACGGATACGTCCTGCACTGCCTGCCCATGCTTTTTTGTCACTAACCAAAGGTTTCATGCTCATGAGCAACAACGCCTCCTTCCATACTCCTAGTCAGGACACTGCTGACTATTCCATCCAATATCATGTTCGGACTGCACGCCGAACCCGGGGATCAATGTACGAATACGAAATATCCACCAGCAGGTTCAGGACCACATAGATAATGGATGTAAAGAAAACAACGCCTTGTACCACGGGCAGATCCTTGGCCATTAGCGCATCCGCAATGATCCGGCCGATTCCTTGTCTGGAGAAGACGGTCTCCACCACAACGGTTCCCGCAAGCAGATCACCGATCAGCATGCCGATTACTGTTACAGCAGGGATTAGCGCATTACGAAGTGCATGACCATACATGATGGCACGTTCCGAAAGTCCTTTGGCCCGTAATGCCACGATAAACGGTTCATTGATGACTTCCAACATGCTATTCCGTACCATCCGTACAATGAATCCTGCACCTACGAGACCCAGTGTAGCCGCGGGAAGAACCAGTGAACTGAAACCGTCGGAACCCATGGCCGGGAACCAGCCAAGCTGTACCGAGAATAACAGAATGAGCAATATCCCCGTCCAGAAGGTTGGCATGGAGATGCCGAACAGCCCAACGAGCCGGGCGACAAAATCAATTACGCCATTGCGATGAATGGCAGACAATACACCAAGTGTAATTCCGATTGTGATGGCAATGATTGAGCTGAGTGCGGTCAAAGCCAGGGTGGCTGGAAAATGTTCCAGTATTTTTGGCAAAACCGGATCAGAATTGATCATGGATTTGCCAAAATCCCCACGCAGCATATCACCGAAATAGTTCGCAAACTGGATGTAAAACGGCTGATCCAATCCAAGTTGCACCCGCAGATTCTCGATCATCTCCGGGGTAGCGGAGGACGGGTCCAGCATGAGCAGCACCGGATCACCCGGCAGAAGATACATGATGCAGTACACCAGCACCGAAGCTCCGAATATAACCAGAAGCGATGTTGCAAGTCTCGACAGTATCGTTTGAACCATACCGGGATATCTCCTTCCTGAATCGGGATTGGTCGTTCCTATTAAGGCTGAATGCGGACGTCGTTAAAGAGCGGATAACCGAGTGAATCGAACTTGATGCCTTCGACCTTTTTGGATGCTGCAATAGTATACGGGAATACATAGATCGGTAGAATGACCGCTTGCTCAATCAGGTATTGTTGAATCTGATTGTAGATCTCGACACGTTTATCCGCGTCACTCTCAACAGCTCCCTGCTCCAGCAGTTCATCGATCTTTGGATCAGACAAACCGGATAAGGTTGGACGCTGCCCCTCTGCACTCGTATGATAGAAGGCGTACAAGGCATTTGGGTCGGAGTTGACCTGGCTATTGCCATAGAGATCATAATCCCAGTTCTGATAGATGACCGTTGCTACGTCTTTCGTAATCTCCACTTCAACGGCGATGCCTACCTGTTTCAGCTGTTGCTGGATAATCGCAGCAATGTCATTGCGTTTCTCCCGATTGGGTGTTCCATCAACATAACGCAGGATCAGCTTCTGGCCGTCTTTGGCACGAATGCCGTCAGCACCTTTCACCCAGCCTTGTTCATCGAGCAGCTGATTGGCTTTGTTGATGTCAGGGTTAATGCTTCCTTCCAGCGATGCATCATAACCCAGAATTCCAGGAGACAGTGCAGACCACGCTCGTTCATAGTTGCCCAGATACAATGTTTTGACAATCGATTCCACATCTACAGCGGATTGCACTGCCTGCCTTACTTTCACATCATCCCAAGGCGCTTTGCGCAGATTGAAAAAGAGTGTATATGGCAATCCAACTGTATTGGCCTGCAACAATTGTTGGTTCGGATCGTTCTTTAATGCAGCGATATTTTGCGGCGGAACGGTCTCGGCAGCGAGTACCTGACCACTCTGAACACTTCCGATGCGTGTCGCTTCTTCCGGTACGATCTTGAATGTGATCGTATCCACATGAGGTGCGGCTTTATTTTCAACCGTCTCAGGTCCCCAGTTGTAATCCTTGTTTTTGGCGACGACGATATCCGCATTTTCATCCCACTTCACAAAGGTATACGGACCTGTGCCCACCGGATTTTTACCCAGCTGATCACCATATTTTTGGGCAGCTGTAGGGGATACGATCCCCAGTAGCGCCTGACTCAGATTGCCGAGAAAAGCTTGCGATGGTGAATCCAGATTTACCTTGATGGTATATTCATCAATGACTTCGGAGGAGCTGTACGGTCTAATCAGGGCTAGAGAATTGGCAGCTTTGGTGGCCGGATCAATCACTCGGTCCAGATTGTATTTCACGGCTTCCGCATTAAACGGTGTACCATCGTGGAACTTCACACCTTCACGCAGCTTGAACGTATAACTCTTGCCGTCCTCGGATACGCTCCATTCTGTGGCAAGCCAAGGTTTGATGGAGCCATCAGGCAGCTGCACAACCAGATTGTCGTAGATCGTCCGGATGGCGCGTACCGTTACGGCAAGCCCACTGCGATGAGGGTCCAACGTATCCGGTGAAGTCGCGAGTGCAAAAGTCAGGTTGCCTCCTTCGGCTTGCTCGCCCTGTTCTCCGCCCGAAGCCTGAGCAGCACCGTTCGCACTGCCCCCCGCCGCTGCTCCGCAACCCGATAATACCATCACCAATACTGCTGCCAATGCCATATATTTCATCCATGAGATAGACCTGTTCATATCGCTTCCCCCTCTGTGTATACAGGTGTCATTATAATGATGCGTAAACCTAATACTTGATATATCCTATGAGTTAAGTCGGTTTTAAAATAGTGTTAATTGTATTAAATGTTTGCTGAAGAAGCAACACGTTCTCAGGATCGGAAATGGTACTGTCTTCGTAATGCGTTCTGCGCTAATTCAATAGGTTTAACTCCGTTATGCCAAATCAGATACTACCTGCTTTCTGGCAGCTGTATAACGGTTAACCGGAATTTGCACCCCAAGGTTACCTCGCAATGTATCGTGTTCATAGTCCGTACGATACAGGCCGCGCTCTTGCAGAATTGGAACAACCAGTTCTACGAAATCAGACAATCCACTTGGCAATTCGGAAGCAATAATGAAGCCATCTGCCGCTTCCGTCTCAAACCATTCCTGAATTTTGTCAGCGACTTGCTCTGGTGTGCCCAGGAATTTGCTGCGTGGTGTTGCTGCCCGCAGAGCCACTTCACGCAAGGTCAACCCTTGCTCCTTGGCATCCTTCTTAATCTTGTCCGTGCCACTGCGGAAACTGTTGCTTCCAATTCCGTTCAACTCCGGGAAAGGCTCATCCAATGGATATTGGGAGAAATCATGATGTTCGAAGAAACGTCCCAGGTAATCCAATGCTTTGTCTATCGTGACCAAGCTTGCGATTTCCTGATATTTCTGTTCAGCTTCCTCTTCCGTCCGTCCAACAATAGGATTGATGCCTGGCAGAATGACAATATCCTGTGAAGAACGTCCATAGGAAGCAGCCCGTGTTTTGACATCCTTATAGAATGCTTGTGCATCTTCAATGGTATCGTGTCCGGTAAAGACAGCATCCGCTTCTTGCGCAGCCAGGTTTTTGCCATCTTCTGAAGAACCTGCCTGGAAAATTACCGGCTGCCCTTGCCGTGAACGGGCAATGTTGAGCGGACCCTGTACGGAGAAGAATTCTCCTTCATGATTAAGGGTATGCAGCTTGGATGGGTCGAAGAATACACCGCTCTCTTTGTCTCTTACAAATGCATCATCTTCCCACGAGTCCCACAATCCTTTGGTTACCTGCAGATATTCCGTAGCGATGCGGTAACGTTCCGGATGCGTTGGGTGGTTGCTCTTGCTATAGTTCTTCGCTGTACCTTCCAGCGGGGAGGTCACAACGTTCCAGCCTGCACGGCCATCACTGATCTGATCCAGGGAACCGAACTGTCTGGCTACGGTGAACGGATCACTATAGGATGTCGATAGGGTACCCACCAGTCCAATCCGTGAAGTAACGGCAGCCAAAGCGGACAGGATACTGATTGGTTCGAAACGATTCAGGAAATGGGGAATGGATTTCTCGGTAATATACAGACCGTCTGCGATAAATACAAGATCGAACTTGCCTTCTTCCGCTTTCAGCGTCTGACGTTTGTAGAACTCAAAGTTAACGCTGGCATCTGCCTGAACTTCCGGGTGTCTCCATGTCGTATTGCTGCCTCCGACGCCGTGTACAATTGCTCCGAATTTCAAACTGCGTTTCGCTGTCATGTGCATTCCGCCTTCCTTGGATTAAAATCTTCAAAAGAATGTTCAAGGGTCGTTCTGAAGGGTTAACATATGCGAATCAACTAAAAGTTAACTATTCCTATGAGTTTGGTTTGTTTTAATTTCACAAATCTTATCACTGCCCCGTAAAAGGGTCAACAGCGCGACTAATAGATTTTTTCTATATGTGTATTGAAGATGTGAATGCACGTATCATGGAGTTAGATGCAGAGCATTTACATCTCCTAAAGGCCTCCGGTTCATAAACATTCCAACTGCTGCATCATGCCTATTGCATCATGCAACAGCTGGAACTGCCAGATTCAAAGTGTACATGGATCCTCGTCAGACTGCTGCTGCTTCGTCCGCTCGTGCCAGAAGTTCAGCCAGCTTTTCCAGATCAGGTTCCAGCAAGGCTTCGAACTTGCCGTCCCCTCCCACTTCAATAACGGGTACATGCCGAATGCCATATTTAGCTTCAAGCACATCACGCAGTACGTCATTACCCTGTACTTCAATGTTCTCGAAAGGCTGGTTTCGCTCTGTCAGAAATGCTTTCACTTCCCCGCAGAAATGACAGCCTGTTTTGCTCCACAGCACGACTTTTTTGGTTGTTGATGACATCGACATACCTCCTGCTAGGTTTTAAAATTAAGGTCCGGGGAATTCCTCCGAATGCTCTAGACCTTCAATTCCCATCTGTTAAATAAGAATTATGGCTATAAATGTACTCCTGCGCCCTTCATGCGTCAATGGATCTGCTAATAGAATAATCCTATAGTTAAATAGAAAGATTAAATTTTATATTTGAAAGATGAACGATTTTACAGGAAAGATTGCCTATTATTTCGCCAAACCTGTTCAAAAGCTTGTTTCGCTAATACAGTGTAAAACTTGATCTGATCCGGACTTCGATCTATAGCCCACCTTAATGTATCGAAAGCTTTCAACAGCAACACATGTCTCGCTTGATTCAGTTCATGTTCCTGCTCTTGTATACTTGTCCCATAGCCTTCTAAAAACGCTCTCAATTGTTCGTTATCAGGCCCATTCCCTTGTAGCTGGCATTGCATGAGTTGAATGATATCCCCATACGGCACGACAGTAACCTCTGCATTTCCCCAATCCAAAAGGGTTATCTCACCCGTAGAACTCACAATTGTATTCTTCAAGGAGAGGTCGCCATGGCACAAACCAAAGCGGAACTTTTGCATTTTTAATTGTTCAAACCATTGCCTTACGACCTGTGATTCCTTCATCGTAATGACACCAAGCTCGATCAGCGGGTCCTGCTCCGTCAGACTATTGATATTGTACTGAACATAACCTTGCCAACTGCCATCTGATCCTGGATGCGGGGGAGAATAAAATTGATTTTGTACCTCATCGTGCATTTCCCTTCCAAAGCCATTCACTGAGATGGATTGAAACTGTTTTGTGTACTCTCCGAGTTTTCTCCAAATCACGGTTGGAGACACTGTCGTGTCCAAACCGTTATCCCCTTCCACAACCGTTTGAATCATATAGGCATGTTCGGCGTTGACTCCAACGGACAATGTCTTTGGCCCAGGAATACCGGCACTTGCTGCCCGTTCGATACACCATTTTTCTTTCACAAAGGTGGAATATGTATCTGGATCGTTCATGCGTACAACCACTTTACGACTTGCCGTCTCCACCAGGCAGACCTGATTAACAAAACCTTTGCCGAGGATATGATGTGAGCATGTTACTTTTTCCAGCAGAAAATCACTGGCAATCTGTTCAGCTTGTCTGACTACAGAATTCTTCATCCCGCAACCTCCCTCAATCGCTTTACTTTAAGTGGTCTATATAAGTTGAACTAATCATTTATACGATAACGGAGAGGAAAGAAAAAACCTGAAAAAGCGAAGCTACAAGCTTTCTGCAAGAAAGCTACTTCGAAAGCATACACTTCGCCTACAAGCTTTCTGAAAGAAAGCTGCATCGGAAGCATACGCTATCCCTGGATTTCCCCTTAAGAAAGGGAATCGAAAGCATCTGGGGATAACAGCGATTGGAAGGTTATTCTGTCAACGTAGTGTCAGTATAAATAATCTTAAGTTCAAATTATATAGTTACCATCTCATATGTAATATTCGGATGCGGAATGAATCAGAGCGATTACACAGGATATCGCTGCATCTTCCATTCCGCATCATGCTGCTGATCCGGATATACAGATTGCCTGACATTACAGATCCGGGTTCAAGAGCTGAGGTGGGGCGATAATCGGCCATCCTTCTTCCAACGAATTCAGCTGTTCCGCAGACACACTGATAATATGCCCGGAATGTATACCCCAACGTTCTGCGGCATAGACCGATACAAATCGTCTCCGCTTGCCTCCGCTGATCTGATATCGAATCTCGGGTGCATCCACTGCGGCAACAATACTTCCTTCTGCCCAGAGATGTGGAGAATCCTGGACCGCTTTATTCTGCACCTGATGTGACTCCATCGGCCAACCTTGCACGTCACCTGCTGATATCAGTGCATCTCCGGCAGGAATGGCGAGCAGATCCGGTTTGGCCACCTGAACAGGGGATATTCCACGAGGTACAGGAATGTTCAGCTTACGCCGCCGACCGCTAGTTAACGTATAGACATCACCTTTCGCATCCGACAGGAACGCACCTTCCGGGTAGAACTCACAACTGCGTCTAAACTGTAATGCTGGATCTTGGCTACCCTGTGTTGAGATTCGCTGACGCGAATCGATTGTGCTCATGTCTCTATCCTCCTGTTGGCCGGATGAGGTACCAGAGGTGTGTTGGCTCGCCAACCGGGACGTCTCGGCAACCAGGCCATGAGGATCTCCCCACTTTTGGTTATAAAACTGCTCGTTATCCTTGTTCACTACTGCAAAATCCTGCTCACCCAATGCTTTCATGCTGACACTTCCAAAGTGATGGATAAAGGCATCCCCGGCTACCGCAAGCTGGTATCCTGCCAGCTTCACCCGAATGATCCAGTCGTCATCTTCATAATTGCCCACCGCATACCCTTCGTCCAGATAACCTACCCGTTCCAGCAGTTCCCGCGAGAATAGCCAGCAGAATCCGACCAGACGATCCGTGATTCGATGTTTGTCTGCATCCGGACGATTCTGTATGGCGGCAAAAGACCACATCTCTCCTACCTCACGATATGGGACCTCGATCTGCTGATCCCCGCCAATATAGTTGGTCACCGGACCCACCACACCAATCTTCGGATCACTGGCAAGACATGTCATCATATTATCCAGCCAACCCGGAGTAACCAGCGTATCGTTGTTCAGTACAATGATATGTCGTCCTCTCGCCATCATCAGCCCGTGATTAACACCTCCGGCAAACCCCCGGTTTTGATCCAGTGCTGCTACCCTCACCATGCCGCCTTTGCGGAGCATAGCCTTGGCAGTTCCATCCTTGGAGGCATTATCCACGACAATGATTTCGTAGGGGGCAGGTGTATGCTTTTCAATACTGGACACACATTGCAGCACATACTCCCGCTGATTGTACGTGGGAATAATGATGCTAACTCCTTCAAAAACCAGACCAAAGGAACTCTGTCCCTGGCGGACACCTTCGTCGTATCCTCTATGATAACCCTGTTTGTAGAGCCTGGCTCTGGTTGCACGGCTGCTTTTACCGTTGCGTCTGGATTTCCGCGTTGAGCGACGAACTGCTGCATGCAGGACGACCCTGGCAGGTCGCGAGACATCGCGCTGTGAGGCAGGGCGGGCCGTTTTTTTGCCGCTGCTTATACTCCCATTCCGGCTGTTTTCACTGCGAGTGCTGTTATTTGACGTGATGTTGTGATGACTGTGACCCTTTCGACGGATGTCGTTTCGAACATTAACCTTGTTGCTGCGGCCATGACGTTCTTCCCCGCGCTGTTGATCGGGTGTGCTCATATTGCTCCCTCCATTTCCACTCGTCCGTGAGGCCAATGCGCATATGACCAGCCTCCGGACGGTCCACTAGAGTTGAAGCTCTCCTTTTACCAGTTTGTCAGCCAAATGTCCAAAATCAAAAGCGACCTTGCCGAGTTCACCCGCGATTCGTCGACACAGAATGACCGCCGGAATACCCGCTGCCACCAATGCGATATCGAAGGCATGTTCTGCGGTTAGCTGCATCACCCTCGGAATGTCCATCACTCCCGTCACAGAACCAATGATGCCTGTGACATGAATCCCCCGGTTATGCAGCAGTGCTCCAAGCTCTGCGGCCTGGCTGCCTATAAGCAAAACCCGTCGCCCTTGCAGCAATGGCAGCAGCAAGCCGGACTGGTGCAGACTATAATTGATGGTAGAGCTGGTCAACTTTAGCCGGGACCAGTCGATTCCGAAGTGACGCAATACGGGGAAGAGCAGCCCCTGGAATGTGGGCGCCCGCGAGATCGGGACGCCAACCCAGTCGGCGGCCTGAATGGCTTCCGCAAGCATCGCGCGGATGTCGGGGGTTGAGCATGGCACCCCTGCATAGGGCAGAAACGGTGCCAGCTCCTGCACTTCCTGGCCGGGCAGCACCGTATCGGCTGCCAGCGTCAGCAGTTCGCCATCTCCGAGGCGAACGACAGACAAGGGGCGCTGTGCATCCAGCGCCGCCACGATGTGTCCAGCCATCTCATGCGGGCTGGACAGCCGGGTCAGGCTGGGCGCGTATTGGCGAAATCCTGCCGCGATCAAATCTGCCGCCGCCACGACAGGCAGAATGTGATCCGGCGGGATATGCTGCGCCACCAGCGCCTCCCCGCCGGCGAATACGCCGTCGCGGTAGCCCTCGGCATAGCCGCCGGGCACGGCCTGCGCCTGCACTGCATGCTCCGCGAGCTGTGCAGGCGCAGGCAAGCCCTTGGCGCTGCCCGCATGCGCGCCGGCAGCGCCATCCCGCCCAGCGGGAGCGACACCCTTCGGATGTGTCGCTTGGCGCGGGGCGGGGCCAGCACCGCTGGCAGGCATCGCCTGTGGCGTGCTGGCTTGCGGTGCTGGCATGGGCGCACGGCGCATCGCCGTGCGCTGCTTGGCGCGGGCAGCGGCACGCCCGCCCCGCGCGGGTGCAGGCTTGCGCCCAGCAGTGGCCTGGCGCGGGCCGGCTTTGCCTTTGCGGGTGCGACTGGCTCTCGCCGCTTTGCTCGCACTCGCAGGGCCAGCTTTGCCGGCGCTGCCAACAACAGTGCCTGGGCTGCTCGCATTGCCTGCACGGACCTTATGCGCTGCGCCGGCAGATGTCCCCGCTTTCGTCAGGGTACTGCGTTTCCCTGACTTCACACCTTTGACTCCAGCAGGCCCGGTACCTGCTGCTATCGGAGTGCCACTGCCCATTAATACAGCCGGGTGGATGCCCCGGGGCTTACCTGACACAGTGACCTCAGCAGGCCCGGTGCGTGTCACTACTCTCACGCCATTCCCTCCTTTGGCATTCACGAGGATGGTCGCTGCGCAAAGCGCCGGAGCATCCTTCCAGCTCCGGCGCAGGGTGTTCTGCTCCCATGGGGCACCGCACAGCGGCAGCATCAGGCGCATTCATTTTAGGGCAATTGTCCTTTCATGCGAACGGCTGCTTCCTGGAGCGAATCAAATGTACCTGCATCACTCCAGTATTTCTGCAAAATGTCGTATTCCAGTCCGCCAGCAGACGCGTAGTGATTATTCACATCCGTAATTTCGAGTTCTCCGCGCGCAGACGGCGAGATATTACGAATCAGGTCAAAAACATGATCATCATACATGTATATTCCCGTCACACAATAAGAGGTTTTCGGCTGGCTTGGCTTCTCCTCAATATACGAGATTCGCTGCGGATGCTGTGGATCAAAGACAGGCACCCCGTAACGTCGTGCATCATCCACCTCTTTGAGCAGGACTCGTGCTGTACCCGCAGGTTGCTGCATGTAGCGGTCCACATAAGGCTTCAGATCATCACTGAAGAGATTATCCCCGAGAAGCACAACGAATTTTTCGCCAGGAAGAATAAAGGATGTCGCCAGATCCAATGCTTCCGCGATCCCGCCTGCCTTTTCCTGAATACGATAAGTCAATTTGACCCCATGATCCGCTCCGCCACCAAGATACTCTGTATATAGCCCGGCGGAATGTTTGTTAATCACAATCAATATTTCATCAACACCTGCCTGGCGGAGCCTGTCAATGCCGTACATAATCATCGGATGTTTTCCGACTGGAAGCAGATGTTTGTTAATGAGCCGGGTCAGCGGATACAGTCTAGTTCCTGTTCCGCCGGCAAGAATTACACCTTTCATTCCACGTTCCCTCCTTCATCGGATATGTCCATATATTCAAGCGGATCGACATGCCATTTGTTCATAAAAATCGAACGATTACGCTCAAGCAGTTGTTTCCATGCTATCGGATCTGTCTTCTGGAAGCTGGCACTTCCCTGATGATGCACAAGAACATCTCCACATACCAGCAAGCGATAACCCTGCAATCTTGCTCTATAACAATAATCATCATCTTCATAGTGTCCCGGAGAATAGGCCTCGTCAAGCAGTCCAACCGATTCCACGACATTTCGTTTCATCAGCATGCACAGACCGACAATCCGGCGAACTTCCCTCCACCTTGAAGAATCCGCAATATTATTGGAATTGGCCAACTCCTGAAAATGTTCCATGTCACGGAACGTCAGTTCAATCTGCTGGATGCCGCTTGCATAGTTCGTAACAGGACCCGTGATCCCAATACTTGCGTCACTGTACAGAGCCATTCGCAGATTCTCCAGCCAACGGGGCGTGACCGTAACATCATTGTTCAACAGCAGCAGTTCATCCCCGCAAGCTGCTCGAAGTCCAGCGTTACACGCGGCCGGAAATCCCCGATTGTCCGGAAACCTTACAAATCGAATTCGCTCCAGCGCGCAATATTCAGCCGTTCCATCCGTCGAGCCGTTATCTACAACGATAATTTCATACGACGCAGGATCGCCTGAGTATTGACGTATGGCATCGATGCAGGGCCTGATCAGATCCAGACCGTTGTACGTTGGGATAATGATACTCGTCAGTGTCATCTGGCGTTCCTCCTGTAAGCCACTTCTGCACGGGAGAGTGTGTGAGACTGAGCTGAATTCCAACCTGTACCCAGTAATGTAGCCAGTGCCTCCAGATGATCTCCGATGATCAATCTGGCGACATCATTCCCACTTCCCGTGTTACCAGGACGCAACCGATTGGAACGAATAACATCCACCTGACTTGGTGCGGAGACGTTCATTCCATGCTGAATAGCTAGACTTTGTGCTTTAGGTGGAACGGCCAGTGATGCTGGCTTCACCGTCTGAATCATACGACGAGATAATGCATGAGGCACGGCTGTCATGGAGTTGGAACCGAGATCTGCCCGGCCTAATATTCGGTTCAGATATGCTTTGATCCGGCTTACCTCATCCTGCCCGGCAAACGCAGGAAGCAAAGACGTCAGATTATTCAACGCCACATCCTGTCCCCGATCAACGGCGAACAGAAAGGGTGCAAGCTGTTCAGCCGGGACGACCATATCTCCATCCACAAAGAGTACCGACTCCGCATCCGTCATCTTGGCTCCAAGAGCCCGCCCGACATCATGTCCTGCCCGATCCGGTTCATAGACTACTGTAAGACCAGGTTGCTTTAGCACCTGTTTCAAACTGTCATCTGTCGTTCCATTCAGTACGACAATGATATCCGTCAGAGGCAATCGCTTTAATTGCAATAGCACCTGCCCCAGTGTGTGTTCCTCATTACAGGCACAGACAACGGCAGCAGCCGAATGACGAAGGGGAACTGGCACGATCTGAAATGAATGTCCCGAGGCATGAGCATAACCCTGCATAAATGCCTTACCTGCCTTCAGCGCTAGATCGAAGTTGCTTAGTTCCGTAACGTTCGCCGCGTGTGCATTCCATACGAGACGTGCGTGTTTGTCTGATGCTGTATTGTTCGCCTTCGCCTCGTTTCCTGCAACTTGCCCCGCTTCCCACATCAAGTGCAGATCCACTTGGCCAGACGTTGATCGGCTTTTTCTTGTTTTTTGAAGCTCCACATGCATCTTGTTCCCACGACGCCTGTTAATTCCTATTCTTGCTGCTCTCGTTCGTCTATTTGTTGTCCGCCTGCGGCGGGCAATCCCTGATCGTCCCTTCATTTCCTCACCTCCAGCATGTTGCATCATCCGATGCGACATGCTTACCTCGCCAGGTTGCGAACACGTTTCAGATCGGTATACCCTCCGCGGGGGCCGAGCGTATCCGTAATCCACTTGATCGCTGCCATATGATCATTCAGCACCACTTGACTTAGCGGATCAGGTCCGCTTCGCTTTTTGATTCGTACTGCATTCATTCTACCCACAGGTACGTGGTGAACAGCGCGTACCCGAAGTCCACCGATCACAGCCTTGGCTTGTGCGAGTGGCGGAACTTCCAGTGAGGATATTCCCATGACCTCAAGTCCTTTTCGGCTTATTGCATGTGGGATAGCTGTCATGGATGCCCCCCGGAGATCGGATCTTGCGAGTATGCTGTTCAACATGTGTTTGGCCTCCACGACCGGATGAACAGGATGACGAGTAACTGGCCCATGGTAGTCGTTAAGTGCCACATCCGTTCCCTTCAGCACAGCTTTCACATAAGGTGCAAGGTGCTCTGCAGGAATGGAAATATCTGCATCAGTAAAAAGCAAAACCTGACCACAGGCCGCCTCTGCGCCTACTTTTCGTCCTCCATCATGCCCCAGTGCTTCTGCATACGTAAGCACTCGTGCTCCAGCTCGTTTGGCTGCGTTAGCCGTGCCGTCTGTTGAGCCATTCACAATGACAAGCACCTCAGCATCACGGCATATCCGCAGCGCTTCACGTACAACTGTACCAATCGTTTTCTCCTCATTCATAGCAGGGATAATCACCGACAGCAGCGGACGCTGAGAACCATCCCCATGGGCAGGTGCATCACTCATGCCATTTTCCGCTCCATTCTCTACTCCATCCCTAGCCTTTGACATCAGCTGTCTGGATGGAATAACGAACGTATAGGCCTTTGTACCCTTTTTGTGTCCAGACTTCCCTCTTCGTTTCTTCAGCACTGTTTTTCTGCGTGTCTCATTTGAGCGGGCTGCATAACGTGCTGTGGTACGGGTTTTGCGCAACAGTTTCACCTCCCGCATTCAATCATCGGCATGCCAAGGGAGTACACGTTATTCTATGTATTCGTGGAGCAGTGGAAACGGCGTATGTCCTTGCACGAAGCAGGTTCTCTCTGTGAACACGAGGGTACAGGCCTTGATTTTAGACAAAATACGTCAAAATATGTGAAAAACGCTACCTCTCCCCTACTTCAGACACAATTTTAAAAAAAATCTAAATTTGCATCTTTTCCAAAGTTTTACACTGTGATAATATACGTTCCAAGCAGTTTTATTTACAAAAATAACCTTATGGTGAACATAAGTTCCCATTTGTCTTTGCGAATCTATTTATTGACCTTAGGTTGATTAGATAATGATCTCATTCACAGAACCTGTTAAACCGATTCATTCTACTCTTGAGAGGAGTGATGCCGTTCAGAACACACTGCCTTCGTCATTTATGCAAACCCGGATTGAACACCCCAGTTTTTCGTAAACGAATCTTCTGCCCGCGCAATTGGACAACCCCCGGCTTTCTGAAAGTGGAGCACAATAGACGATTAAACCTTCGGACTGAACTGAATAAAACGGTCACCCTTTCGTTTGGTGTCGTACTTAACACCTCCCGAGCTAAGGCCCAAGCCAATTTTGTTCCAATCGTTTCTTGTCTGATTCCACGCTTCAGGTTCAGCCCCACACTCCGCGCTGCCTAAGTTGCAGACGGAATTCCAACCGAGATTGGCATGATCATTTTCCAACCAAAAAATAAGCTAAAGAATGGGAGAGTTTACTATGAAATTCGCCAAAGTTATGCCAACAATTCTTGGAGGAGCTCTTTTGCTCGCTTCCGTATCCTCTGCTACTGCAGCTCCATTGTCTGATCAATCCATTCCACTTCAGGCCCCTTATGCCTCCGAGGAGGGTATTCCATTGAACAGTGGAACAGATGACACCATCTACAATTACCTTGGACAGCAGGAACAATTCCTGAATTCCGATGTGAAATCCCAGCTCAAAATTATCAAAAGAAACACAGATACATCTGGTGTGAGGCACTTCCGCCTGAAACAGTATATTAAAGGTATCCCGGTATATGGTGCAGAACAGACGGTTCACCTGGACAAGACCGGAGCCGTGAGCTCTGCACTTGGCGATCTTCCACCGATTGAAGAGCAGGCCATTCCGAATGATGGTGTAGCCGAGATCAGCGGGGAAGACGCAATCCAGATTGCAACCGAAGAAGCAACCTCCCGGATTGGAGAGCTTGGTGCCGCGGAGATCACACCTCAGGCTGAATTGAACATCTATCATCATGAAGAAGATGGACAGACGTATCTGGTTTACATTACGGAAGTAAACGTACTGGAACCTGCCCCTTTACGGACCAAATATTTCATCAATGCAGTAGATGGCAGTATCGTATCCCAGTTTGACCTCATTAACTTTGCCACTGGAACAGGTACAGGCGTACTCGGTGATACCAAAACACTGACAACCACCCAATCCGGCAGCACCTACCAACTGAAAGACACCACTCGCGGCAATGGCATCCAAACGTACACAGCGAACAATGGCTCATCGCTTCCTGGTACCTTGCTCACGGATTCGGATAATGTATGGACCGATCGTGCTGGTGTAGATGCTCACGCCCATGCAGCTGCTACGTATGATTTCTACAAAAGCAAATTTAACCGTAACGGGATTAATGGTAACGGATTGCTGATTAGATCCACCGTACACTACGGCTCCAACTACAATAATGCCTTCTGGAACGGAGCACAGATTGTCTTTGGTGACGGAGATGGAACGACGTTCCGATCCCTGTCTGGTGATCTCGATGTTGTGGGTCATGAATTGACGCATGGTGTCATTGAATATACAGCCAATCTGGAGTACCGTAATGAACCAGGTGCACTCAACGAAGCCTTTGCCGATATTTTCGGTAATACGATTCAAAGCAAAAACTGGCTGCTCGGTGATGATGTCTACACACCTAACATTCCAGGAGATGCACTGCGCTCCCTCTCCAACCCTACATTATATGGTCAACCTGACAAATACAGCGATCGCTACACAGGCACACAGGACAACGGCGGTGTCCATATCAACAGTGGTATCATCAACAAAGCCTATTACCTTGCTGCTCAGGGCGGAACACATAATGGTGTGACTGTTACCGGAATCGGCCGGGATAAAGCGATCCAGATTTTCTACAGCACACTGGTGAACTACCTGACACCAACGTCCAAATTTGCCGCTGCCAAAACAGCTACCATTCAAGCAGCCAAAGATCTGTACGGAGCGAATTCTGCTGAAGCTACTGCCATTACCAAAGCGTATCAAGCTGTAGGCCTGTAAAATCTTACTTTATCGTGATTGAACTTATAATGTACTCATCCTAATGGTATCCAAACGTTCAGACACCCCCCACCGTCCGAACGGATTAAGCTTAGTTCAAACCAAAAGCGGTGTCCCGGACAACTCTGGACACCGCTTTTGTCATTCGTGTAATAAGGATACAACAACCTTCACTATCCTTGCGAAGGTCCCGCAGCAATCCATGACAATAACCCGTACGTATGCTTGCAATCTGCCGTACGCGACACCTCAAGCACTGCTTCGTCTTCACTTTGCGAGAGCAGGGAAATCTGGAATCCCCGATCATTGCTCATACCCACAATCACATAATGTTCTGAAGCAAATGACTCTTCAAAAACAACGGTTACCTCTGTGCTTCCTTCACTCTCTGGCAGGACAAAAGCTTCCATTCCGAATTGTTGTACAACCGGTTGCTTGCTTACGCTGCGAACGGGTTGGAAGGCCAGATGTTTGGCCTGAACTGCCCCCGATTGCAACTGGCTGCTGCCTACGGCATCATTACACAGATGCTCCTGTGTAACCGATTGTTCACTTAACACAAACTCCGTCGTTCCAGCGTTCTCCTGTGACTGTTCAAGCTGCGGTTGCTGAGCCTGATCTGCCTGTTCTGTGGTGAACAAGGCCGCCTCTGGTTCGCCAAGCTGATCACTTGGAGATAGCAACTCTTGTTGTTGCTCCGGCTCCTGATTCGATGTCTCGTGAATTTGTGTTACTTCCAGAACAGGACCGGGTATTCCTTCGACCAGGGTCTGCTGTAAAGGCTCTGCTGCTTCGCTCTCCGTTTGAATTAATCCCTCTTGTCTTCGGATCGCTGCCAGTTGCTCCAGCGTTTCTCCACTGAACTGACGAATCGCATTCCATATCTCTTCGCTCAAATGTGCCGGACCTACAATCCCTGCATTTAAGTGATTGGAAGTAATACTCTGATCACTCAGTTTGCTGCCGTTCACGCTGCCATCGGCCAATTTGGCACTAGTGACGGACCCATTTTGCAGATGAACACCGCTTACCGCTTCTTCTTCCAGATGGGTTGTGCGAATACTGTGTTCTTGAATATGTTCAGCAAGGATCGATCCATCCTGAATATGCCTAGATTGCACACTGTTGTCTGCCAAGTGGATAGCCGATACCGCACCTTCAAGCAATTTATTACCGTTAACACTGCCGTCCGCCATTTTGGCACTTGTTATGGAACCATTGTGCAGGTGAATCGCACTTACCGATTCTGCTTTGAGGTGAGAGATCCCAATGCTACGCTCCTGAATATGGTCAGCATGTATGGCTCTCTCCTGGATATGACGGGATTGTATACTTCCATTTGCAATGTGGACATCCGACACCGCATCTTCAAGCAATTTGCTGCCCGTTACACTGCCATCGGTCAGTTTGGCACCCGTTATTGACCCATCTTGCAGATGAACCGCACTTATTGCCTCTTCCTCTATATGGGACGTACCGATGCTATGCTCCTGAATATGATCAGCAAGGATTGCTCCTGCCTGGATATGGCGAGTTTGCACACTTTCGGATGCGATATGGCTCCCGCATACAGCATCATCGAGCAATTTGCTGCCGTTTATGCTACCGTCAGCCAATTTAGCACTTGTGACCGATCCATTTTGCAGATGAACGGCACTTACCGCTTCCTCTTCCAGATGGGTTGTGCCGATGCTTCGCTCCTGAATATGATCAGCATGAATGGCTCCTGCCTGAATATGCCCGGATTGTACACTGTCCGATGCGATATGAATCCCCGATACCGTGCCTTCGAGTAACTTGCTGCCCGTTATACTGTTATCCGCCAGTTTGGCACTTGTGACAGATCCATTTTGCAAATGAATAGCACTTACCGCTTCCTCTTCCAAATGTGCCGTGCCGATGCTCCGCTCTTGAATATGATCAGCATGAATGGCTCCTGCTTGAATCTGACGGGATTGCACACTATCATCTGCCATGTGGATATCCGATACCGATCCTTCAAGCAGCTTGCTGCCCGTTACACTGCCGTCGGCCAACTTGGTACTTGTGACAGACCCATTTTGCAGATGAATGGCACTTACCGCTTCCTCTTCCAAGTGATACATGCCGATGCTGTGCTCCTGAATATGGTCAGCCAGGATTGCTCCTTCCTGAATATGGCGGGATTGCACACTTTCGGATGCGATATGGATTCCCGACACCGCATCTTCGAGCAATTTGCTGCCGGTTACACTGCTGTCGGCCAGTTTGGCACTGACGACGGACCCATTTTGCAGATGAACGGCACTTACTGCTTCCTCTTCCAGATGGATTGTGCCGATGCTTCGTTCCTGGATGTGTCCAGCATGAATGGCGTCTGCCTGAATATGCTCGGATTGCACGCTTTCGGATGCAATATGCATCCCCGATACCGTACCTTCGAGTAACTTGCTGCCATTTATACTGCCGTCCGCCAGTTTGGCACTCGTAACAGATCCATTTTGCAGATGAAACTCACTCACGGACTCCTCATCCAGATGAATTGAGCCAATACTGCATTCTTGAATATGATCAGCCAGGATTGCTCCTTCCTGGATATGACGCGTTTGCACACTTTCGTTGGCAATGTGAGTAGCTGATACTGCCCCTGCAGCTAATTTGCTGCCATCAACACTACCGCTTGCTAGTTTGGAGCGTGTTACGGATTCATCCTGCAAAATAATCGTACTTACCGCCTCTTCTTCCAGATGAGACGTTCCGATGCTGCGTTCATGGATATGATGAGGAAGAATTTCACCATCCTGAATATGACGGGAATGTACAGCTCCTTGCTGCAGATGAACAGCACTTGTCGACTCTGCCTGGAGATGCAAACCACTGATCAAACCTGGCTGAAGATGAGCCGCTGTAATGGATAAAGGGGCCAGATGGTCTGTTTCGACAGATCCAGGTGCCAAGTGATGTGATGTGACCACCTGTTCAGCAATATGCTCCGCATGAATGATGTCTGCCTTCAGATGCTGTGAGCTTATTACTTGAGTTCCCAAATGTTCAGCTTTCACGCTGCCTTCAGCCAAATGCACGGATTGTACTACAGATGGCTGCAAGTGCTCGCTACCTACAGCACCCTGTTGCAGTTCTGTCCCGGATACCGAGTCTGCTGCCAAATGGTCCGCACTTACGGACCCGTGCCGAAGTTTGTTTCCCGTAATACTTCCATCAGCAAATAATTCCGGTGTGCGTATTTCCTCCGACAAATGTTCCAGGGAAACGGCATGCTGCTTCAGGTGATATCCGCGAATCGTTCCGGCTGGAATATGTTTGGCGTTAATACTTTCTGCCATAATTTTGGAAGAAGTCACGCTTCCGTCTGCCAGTTTAGCTGACGTAACTGCAAAATCCGCCAGTTTATCTGTGGCAACACTCTCTGGTGAGAGCTTCGGTGAGGTAACCGCATGATCGGTTAGATGAGGTGGAAAAATGGACCCACCAGCCAACTGGGCTGAAGTTATACTGCCAGGAGCCAATTTTTCCGTTGTGACCGCCGCCCGTGCAATAGCATCTGTTTCAACACTGCCTGGTTGAAGATGAGGTGCGCCTACGGCATGTTCTGTCAGATGATCTGATTTCACTGCATACGGCCTCAGGGCCTCGGAACCCACACTCCCTGGAGCGAGATGTGTACCTGTGACTCCACCGTTCGCAAGATGCGAGGAACTAACACTTCCCGGGGCAAGCACTCTGCTGCTCACCGATGCCGTTCCAAGCTTTTCTGTTGTCACACTTCCATCCGCGAGCTTAACATCTGTAACAGCAGCATCCTGCAATTCATACGTACCTACGGAGGACTCTGCAAGATGCCGCTCAGATACTACCCCATCTGCGAGAGCATCTCCGGATACACTTCCTGTCGACAGATGAGTTGCCTCGATGCTTCCACTAGCAATATGAATGGAATGAATTGCGGAATTATCCACATGTACTGGCGTGATTCCCCGATTTGCAATGTGTTCCGCACGAATGGAACCTTTGGCAAGATGTTTACCCTGTACGGCTTCATCCGCAATTTTGGAAGAAATGATGCTTTGATCAGCAATCTTGGAAGCCGTAATGGATTGCTCCAGCAATTTTGCTGTTCCAACAGACTGGTCTGCCAGTTTGCTGCTGGTTACTGCACCTTCCGTCAAATGCTCACTGCCCACTTCTCCATTGCCAATCTGTTCCTTGCCAACGGCATGAGCGCGAATCTGGCTTGAACCGATTGAACCGTCCAGTAGATGTCTTCCACTTAGTGAACCCTCTGCCAAATGTCTAGTTTGTATGGACCCATCCTCAATCTGGTCACTTCCAATACTGCCACTCGATAGTTGTGAACGGCCGACAGCCCCTTCTGCCAGATGAGTCTGTTTAACAGCACCTGCCTGAATATGGTGAGACTCGATGGATAGTTCTTCAATTTTGCTGCCTGTGACAGCAGCTTCACGGATTTTGGATGTAGTCACCGCATCATCAGCCAGTTTGGAAGTATGCACTGCTCCTCCGGTGAGGTGCCTTGTATCCACGCCGCTAATCGCGATCTTGTCTCCAGTTACGGCATGATTCTTGATTAACTCTTCCGTTACCAGCATGCGGCTGAGATGTCTTGTGCCGATCGAACCATCGGCAATTTTGGTCGAATCGATGACCTGATTACCAAGCTTCTGAGAAGTTATACTGCCATCTCTGATTTTCTCACCGGCGATAGAAGCATTTCGTATTTTGTGACCAGATACAGAACCGTCAATCAAGTGCTCCTCAGATACCGACGCTTCTGCAAGTTTCGCGGAAACAATGGCCCCGTCTGCAATATGAATGCTGGTCACTGCATAATCCTGCAATGCTTCACTGCCGACCGCATCCGGTTTCAGCTTGGAGGCATCCACAGAGAAAGGAGCCAGTTTGCTCTCCGTAACAGCAAATTCACTCAAATCATCCGTGTAGATGTAATGTCCGGTATGACCCGGCATCTGGTTCTGGTTCAGGATCTGCAGCCGATCCCTGTTTGTGATCTCTTGTTTATTGATGTCCTGCTTGTTAATGTCCTGCTCTTCTACCAGAGCGGGCGGAGCCACGCTGCTAACCTGAAGCTGCTTTTCGGAGACATCTTGCGTCTCAACTTCCTTACTATCAGACGCTACGTGGTCCGTCTTGATTTCGGCTTCGGCCTCTAGCTCCACCAACTCGTTCATTGTTGCAGGTAGTTCTGTTGATTCTAGCAGGAATTCTTCCGAAGCCTGAACAGCTCTCGAATCCCTTTTATTCGTACTCAATCGCTCTTCCCTATTCACAGTGAAACCTGAATTCATCTTATCTGCCCTGCGATCCGTCAGTTCCAATTCCTTGAATTTTGGGCTCACATGCCGCAGTTTCGGCGTCGGAACCTTCTTTTTGCCATTTTTACTCATGCAGCTTGCTCCTTCCTCAAACGTTCATCTCCGGCATCATATGCTTCCATATGGGCATCTGCCACTTCATTTATGACTTTTGCGAATGCCAGAGCACCAATGTATAGGCATCAAGACAGGAAGGTTCGATGAACTTCGTGGAAATAGGCGTGTTAGGATGGTAGAGGAAAGGCGGCTGTCCACGCCCCCGTCCCAATCATGTCATAGAATATTATGTCTATGTCGTGTCTGAGAACTCCTGAAGTGCATCGTTCACCGTCTTTTCTCCCCGTGCTGCGGCACTTTCCCTTGCTTGGAACGAAAATTCGGCCAAACCTGCTTCCTTCGGAGTTTTCAGTCATGACCTAAGCTAACGCTCGTGCATAGCGATGCACTTACACACCGGTCTGCGTTATCGCGATGTCTGAGCCATGCGGTGACAGGCCGGCATTCCATGAATGGACGATCCATGGTCGCGATAACATCGAAGGAGGAACGGTCATGCTCCAAGAAACGATCGGTATTATGTTCGATTCACGCATGTACCGGGGGATACCGGCCGGAAGGACCGGTCAGGAATCACTCGCGAATTATGAACAGGCAGCGGCCAGTTATGGATTAACCCCCTGCTTTTTGCGGCTGGAAGATATTGATTCGGATCAAAAAACATGTTTAGCCTATGTAAAAAAAGAAGGCAGATATGTTCGCGAACGCATGTTATTGCCCTCCGTCATTCATAACCGTTCACTTCAGCTTCGACGGACAGAACAGCATCAGATCAGCAAGCTGATGTTGCAGGGCATTCAGGTATTCAACGTTCGCAACCGGTACCGTAAAGATCATATTCATGACATGCTTCATCAGGATCTCATCTTAAGAGAACACCTGCCCCATGCCGTTAAAGCTACGCCAGAATCTCTGGCCTATATGATGGAACATTATGATGACCTGGTCATCAAACCATGCAGCGGTAGCATCGGTCATGGTATTATGCGTGTCTTTGAACGAGATGGACAGTGGAAACTAACCTGTGAGACGAAGGCTGCACGTAGAGGATGGGCAACCTTCCGATTGAGCAAAGGACAGCTTCCTTCCTCCACCCTAAGGCGGATCTTTCGTCATGCCTACCTCATTGAACAGCGTATCCCTCTGGTGCGTTATGAGGGCAGACCGGTCGATCTGAGGGTATCCGTACAGCGTGGCGGTGATGGCTTGTGGGGAATTACAGGCATGTTTGCCAAAGCGGCTCCTGCGCATACGTTTGTCACCAACATCGCCCAAGGCGGTAAAGTCATGAAACTTGCAGAGGCTCTTGGTGGGGCAGTGGAATCCGAATTTGATCTAGCCCGACTGGAGCACAGAATTGAATTCGTTGCGCTCCGAATTGCCCGTATATTAGCGGCCAGTCTTCCACATCTGGCTGATCTGGGCCTTGATCTCGGGATAACGCGCAATGGCCAGATCTATTTTATTGAATGTAATGGACGCGACCAGCGTTATGGATTTCGCAAGGCGGGAATGTCCGAACAATGGAAGACAACGTACAGCAATCCCATGGCTTATGGTCGTCTGCTGCTGGAACAGAATTCGAGAATTCCAAGACAACCGCAGACATACGATAGGAGATCATATTGATTTCGTGTGCATTCTGTGTCAATATTATGCAGAACGGCCGGTCTTGCCGGCCTTGAAGTTCGCATTAACCCTAAGGGGGATATTCATGGCAAAAACGCTGTTGCGATTAATGACCGAGCTTTCTTCGCGCAAATGGATCTCCCGGACTGTGGGAGCCTTTTCCAAAAGCCGGGGAAGTAAGGCATTTATCCCTTATTTTGTCCGGACCTACGACATCCCTGTTCAGGAGGCCGAGAAAGATTGGAAGGAATACCGTTCACTGAACGATTTCTTTACCCGCAAGTTAAAGCCGGGCATGCGCCCGTTGGAACTTTCAGAGCATGCACTGATCAGCCCGGTAGATGCCAAGATTACGGCAGCCGGTCCAATATCTGCAGGGACACTCCTGAATGTTAAGGGACAAAATTATACACTTGCTGAATTATTAAACCATTCTCCCCATTTGGAGAAGTACAAGCACGGATACGGATTCGTTCTCTATCTCAGCCCTCGCGACTATCACCGCATTCATGCACCTGTCAGCGGCCGCAAAATAGAGAGCGAACACATCAAGGGCAAAGTTTATCCCGTGAATGACTTTGGGCTGACCCATATGAAATCCGTGCTTAGTCGAAACGAGCGGCTCATTACGTATATCGCACACGATTACGGTGAAGTGGCGGTTGTCAAAGTGGGTGCAATGAACGTGAGTAGCATACAGTATGCTAACGCGGACACAAGTACCTGGGCACAAGGCGATGATCTGGCCTATTTTGAATTCGGTTCCACTGTTGTTCTGCTCACGCAGAGTGGTACATTTGAACCAAAACCAGGCCTACAGCCAGGCGATTCGGTCAAAATGGGCGCATTGCTTGGACGTTTGAAACCGAAGAATTAATGGTCCATACGCAAATAAAGAGGATGGCGCAGCACCTGTAACCAGGTATTGCGCCATCCTCTTTATGTCTTCATATCGATCCATGTATACATGCAATACGAAGCTTCGCTCCGTCATTATTGGTCTGCTGAGTTCTCCTCAAAACCACACATCTTGCAAGTCTCCTGCCGGTTTGACGCGACGCAGACGGTTCCGGAAAATATTGCATCCCTTCGTAGAGCATCCCCGGTTGCGGACCCGACGTTTTCCGTTCATCACAAGTTCCCCCTTTTGGTCATCTGGAATGCTAGATATTTACCCTTGCGTTCCAGACTTGAAACGTTGTCATGTTCTTCCCATCCGAATTTTAACGAATCTCGGACGGGCTTTTGCCTGTATACTGCTTGAACTGACGACTGAAAAAGAAAATATCCCGGTATCCCAGAGCATCTGCCACTTCGGTCACATTCATGCCGGTATGCACCAGCAGATGTTCCGCCCGTTCAATACGCATGCGGATAATATAAGATTGCACCGATGATCCGACCAGTTCCTTGAACTTGATCGAGAAGTACCGGGGTGATAAGCCCGCTCGGGCAGCCAGATCTTCCACCCGATGTGTAATCCCTGGATGCTGACGCACATAATTGGCGACCTCCTGGATAACATCGGACAACTGGTTGCTTACCTTTTTCTCCACAGGTTCTTCCGTATCGGCGCGCAGCAAATGAATCATCAACTGCTTCAGAATCAATCGACTCTCTTCATCACGTCCGTACACATCCGATAAGAACAGTCTTACATAACGTGCCAGCAAGTGCTCAAATTCCACCGTTTCCTGTACCTCACGATAGGACTGAGGCACATCAGTCACAGGTCCGTCCACATCGAAGTGAATATACGTAAGTACCAACGGTTTTTGTTTATTATGTGTTGCAGTAGGATGATCTCCTGGCCTGAATAAAAAACAACTCCCCTTGCCAACTTCATACGACTGGTCATTCAGTACAAGCGTTCCTTCACCACTCCATACATAAAATAAATCATAGTTTTGCATCGGTTTTTCCCGCTTCTGCCACTTCCAGCCCGGTTCACAGACAATTTTGGCGACAGCGGGCAAAATAACAAATGATGACGGCGATGCCTGCAGCATGTCGCCACTCCCCCTTGATAGTTAATCTCTCTGCATATGGCATCATTCTGATCTGAATCTCACATCTTCAATCAAGGCCATATGTATTTCAGCATCTAGCATCATTCAATCCAACTTGCTCATATATGATCTCTGCTCTTACAGGAGCGAAATGTCTTATCCTATTATACAGCGGAATTCACCGAAACGAAAATGTGCACTTCTCCCAGGCTATCCGCATTCGCCGGATTCCCTCTGTCATCTCTTCTTTCTCCAGATGTGCAAAAGCAAAGCAGGCCGCCGGATGACCTGAAGTCAGCCGATATCGCTCTGCATCCCGAAACAGTATGCCATCCTCCCGAGCGAACTTTTTAAACCGCTGATAACTGTCTGCATCGCCATTCCAGGTAGCGTAGATATGCAGTCCTGCATCACCAAGCTGCATCTTGAATGCTTCCGGCAACTGTAGCTCCATCTCTCGGACAAAAAAATCATGCCGTTCCCCGTATAACCGGGTTAACCGCCGTAAGTGCCTCAGGTAACCCCCTCTGGTCATAAATTTGGCCAGTGCGCGCTGCTCCAACAGCGCGGGAGGTACCGGCTCATACAGGGCCTTGGCAGCAAGGAGAGGTTCCACCAGACCAGGTGGCAATACGGCATAGCCAAGTCGGAACGAAGCAACCATCGTTTGTGAGAATGAACCGACATAGATGACACGCTGTTCACGATCAAGCACTTTGAGGGGTTCAATTGGTCTTCCGCCCCATCGGAATTCACTGTCATAATCGTCTTCGATAATGACCGCATTCCGCTTCGAGGCCCACGCAAGCAAGGCACGTCTTCTGTCCAACCCCAGCACGGCACCTGTTGGAAACTGACGAGTAGGGGTGACGAATAACGTCTGTGCCTCCCAAGGCTGCGGAATAATGCCTGCAGCATCCACATCTGCCGGGATGATGTACCCACCACAGGACTTGACGGCATGGGCGATACCCGGATAACCCGGATTCTCCAATACAACTGCTGCATTCTCCGTAATCAGCAGTTGAGACAGTAAGGTTATGCCTTGCATTGACCCACTGAACAATACAATCTGAGCTGCTTCAGCCTGGATGCCACGAGTCCATCTGAGATGGGAGGCGATGGCCTCACGCAGTTCCGGATCACCAGCTGCACCGCTCGATTCTCGCCAACCACTGCGATGAACAGCAGCGAGCGCACTCTTCCATTCCCCTAGCGGGAAATGTTCGGCAGGCATGCGCTGCATTTGAAAATCAATGACGGACGGCTTCGGTGAAGACATTGTGGTCCGCAGGACCTCATGTTGCGTATTCAACCTCTGTACCCGCTCGCCCCAGGGAGAGAGACTGAGAACGGCTTCCTGTTTCTCATTTTCCTGGGCGGATAATGTTTCGGTTACAAAGGTACCTCTTCCCCGATGCGCATGGACATAACCATCCGCAAGCAGCATGTCGTATACCTGAGCTACCGAACCACGTGACATCTCATATTGCCTTGCCAACTCACGGGTGGAAGGAAGTCTTGTGCCTCCCACCAATGTGCCTGCATGAATGGCATCACGTAACGCATGGTACAATGCCTCATACTTGTATCGATGCTGAAGTTCATAGGTATCCATCGGCAGCCACAATTCCATCATGCACCTCTCTTCATTCGTCTTCATTATGTATCCTGACCAATTGGCCTACTAAAGTGAATCTAAATTGGATCTATTTCATTGTCAATGTATGAACTATTGTTATCCATAAGATATGGCGTTCTATTATACATTTCATTGATGGGGGAATACACATGAGACGGAAAGAATTCACAGTAGATGAAGAACAAGAAATTACGGCATTTCTGGATCAGTGCTCCTTCGGGTTTCTGGGGACGGTCAGTCCGGATGCACAACCACGGGTTACGCCACTGAATTTCGTTTATATGGACGGTTGCTTTTATTTCCACGGCAGTCTGGCTGGCGAGAAGATGAAACAGATCAAACAGGATTCGTCGGTCAGTTTCACGGTAGCTGAAGAATTCTCCTTGATTCCATCCTATTTCAGTGATCCCGAGCTTGCTTGTCCGGCGACTTCATTCTTCAAAAGTGTCATGGCCTTCGGTCAGGCAGAACCGGTTAAGGATCTGGACATTAAGGCTAAGGTACTGCAACGATTCATGGAAAAACTCCAGCCGCAAGGCGGATATGTACCGATTGATGCTACTGACCCGCGTTACACAGGCAACCTCAAAGCTGTAGCCGTTGTAAGAATCATCCCCGAACGAGTCACTGCCAAATTTAAATTCGGACAAAATTGGTCCATTGAACGCTTGGATCATATACGGGGTGAACTGGAACAGCGCAATGAGGGACGAGATGCTGAAACCGCTGAGATGATGCGGAAATATTGTCCATTTCATCAGCAATAAATTTCATTTTCAGAGGATTCATCCAAGGATAAATTCAGCTAATTCCCACCTCGAAACCCTCTGCAACAACGCGGTAAAGTGATATAACTGTCATATTGCGTAATTTCCGTGACGGGGGCATGTCAAGGTGATATAATGTTAGGCAGTTGAATCACAAAGACTTGGAAGGATGAAAAGAATGAATCCACTGGCTGAACAGTTGAACGAAAGTATTCAGACAGGCAGCAGTCACGTCTACTCCATGCTGTCACAGCTTGGCAAAGAAATTTATTTTCCAAAAGAGGGGATTTTGAGTCAATCTGCTGAAGCAGCAAGCTTGGCCAAGACCCATAATGCCACGATTGGTATCGCCCTGGAGGGTGGTGTGCCGATGCATCTCCAGGTTATTCAGGAGAAGCTGTCTGCATTCCAGCCAAAGGATCTGTATCCTTACGCTCCACCTGCAGGCAAACCTGAATTGCGGACCGTCTGGAGAGACAAGATGCTGAAGGAGACACCTTCCCTGGAAGGCAAAACATTCGGCAATCCGATTGTAACCAATGCATTAACCCATGGACTAAGTATCGTAGCCGACCTGTTCACCGATGAAGGGGACGCTGTCATATATCCGGATAAAAACTGGGAAAATTACGAGCTGACCTTCGGCATCCGTCGTCATGGCCAGTTGGTTCATTATCCCCTGTTCGATGATCAATTGAACTTCAACAGTGACGGTCTGCTTCAGGCGTTGCTTGATCAAAAGGACAAAGGTAAAGCCATCGTGCTGCTCAACTTCCCGAATAACCCTACAGGTTATACGCCTGGAGCCAAAGAAGCAGATGCCATTGTAAACACGATTCATCAGGCAGCTGAAGCTGGCGTGAACGTGGTTGCTGTAACAGATGATGCGTACTTTGGGCTGTTCTTCGAAGATTCCATTCATGAATCCCTGTTTGGCAAGCTTGCCAACATTCATCCACGTGTGTTGACCGTAAAAGTGGATGGTGCAACCAAGGAAGAGTTCGTATGGGGCTTCCGCGTTGGATTCATTACGTATGCCCATGAAGATGCAGCCGTTCTGCATGCATTGGAACAAAAAACACTCGGTATTATCCGGGCAACGATCTCCAGCGGCCCGCATCCTTCCCAGACTTTTGTATTGGATGCACTCAAAGCACCGGAGTTTGAAGCACAGAAACAGGAGAAGTTCGAGATTATGAAAGGCCGCGCCAATAAAGTGAAGGCCATTCTTGATAGCGGAAAGTATGATGATGCATGGGATTATTATCCGTTCAACTCCGGTTACTTCATGTGCCTGAAGCTGAAAGAAGTTGGCGCTGAAGAACTTCGGAGCCATCTACTTCACAAATACGGCGTGGGTACAATCGCGCTTGGTGAAGCGGATCTGCGCATCGCATTCTCCTGTATTGAAGAATCCGGATTGGAAGATCTGTATGAAACCGTCTATCGTGGAGTTCAGGATCTGCGGACGACTTAGTTAAAACAGACCTGAACCCTGAATGATATAAGAACCCTCTGTATGCCGGGACGACGTTACATGTCTCCGAATATATAGAGGGTTCTTTTAGTTCTTTTTGTGTTTTACAACTCGCCAGATATCACTGCTACACCCGGACAGCTGCCCAAAAGCTCGAAATTCTGGCTTTACCGGGCATCGGCCCAATCAGCCCACCCCCAAGGCACATAGTATACGATGTACGCAAGGGCGTGCCAAACAACCACTTGAAAGGGGAATGACCATGTCTGGAGTTGAAGATACAAGAGGCGGTTATGGATGCGGCGGTTACGGAGGATTTACGAACACAGGTGCCATTCTTGTTCTGTTCATCTTGCTCGTTATTATCACGAAATCATTCCTCTGTTAGTACTGAATACACACACATGCGCGGAGAAGCAAGTGATCTGATGGCAACATGAAGAAGGGTATTCCGGGACACAGCCCGGAATACCCTTCTTTGTTGTTCTATTAATGATCACCGTCCAACTCAACCACCATCTGGGCTGGAGTGAGGTACGTTAGGTTCAATCATTCATTCACTCATCTTCCTCTTCCTTCAACCACTTGTTGCCTTGCGAACGGCGCATAATCACAATCACCAGTATGCCCAAAATAAGGGCTACTCCGGTGACAGTCAGTCCACTCGCTCCGGCAGCCAGCATAGGCAGCCACATGAACAACGCAGCCAGCGCATGCAGATGTAATATGAACCCCAACACCTGAGAACGACGACTCTCTCCCGAGATCGGATAGATCATGATCCAGAACGATTCACTATGACTGCGGCGCAGCGCACCAAGCTGTACACCTGCAAGCAACAGGAAGAACAGATACACGCCTACACCAAAGTAGCTGCCTGCTGTCCACCAGGATAGTAACATGCCCAATACAACTAGGCGCAACACGATGGAGAACACTTCGGTTCGAATAAACGTTTTGGTTATTAAGTAACGGTAAGCTTTCCCCGCGTTCCATGGAAGACCGCTCCCCCATTTGCTAAGCCAACGACGCGAACTTACTTTCTGTCCGGATGAAGGTACATCCACGAACCAGCCGAGCGTCCGCATCACCCTGCCAGCCTGCCCCTGCTCCACCTGAATCAGTCGTTCCCACGCTACCCTATGTTTCACCGGTATACGCAAGGCAACGATATAGACGACAGCCAGTAACAGCAGGAACCATATGCTGCGCTGTGGTGGTTGCCACAGCCATGCGCCAACCGCCAGCACTGACAGAGCCCAACGCAAGAGACGATATGCTCTTGATGCCCCGACCTGAACCATTCTTAGCTCTTGCCATGCTCCATAACTGGACAACCCTTTCCACAGCAGCAGGAATACGATGAACCAGCCAAATGGCCGTGCATCCAGATCTGCTCTAACATAGAGAGGCCACAGTGTAACAAACACAAGCAGCAGACCCAGACTTTTATAGATGATGCCCCGGGCAAAGCTGTTCTTCAAATATTCCTGCATCCGGTATTCCTGTGGTCGCAGGAACACAATATCTGCCGGAAGCAGATATGTACGATAACTGCTAAACAGCACCAGTGGCGCCAGCAGTAACAATGCAATCCAGCGAATCGGGAATTCTGCGGGAATGTTCTGAACAAACGATGTATACCAGGCGGAGAACGCAATGACGAGAAATAAAAAGACCATAGCTACACCGCTCTGGATGACATATCCCAGATAAGGAAGAATTCCGTTCCAGAATCCTGTGCGTCTTTGCTTCCATAGCAGCTTGAGATCCATGCTCAATCCCTGCCTTGTACTAGGGAATAGAACATGTGCTCCAGCGTGGCATCCGATTCCCCGAATTGAAGGCGCAATTCATGCAATGTCCCTTGAGCAATCACCTGTCCGCGGTGCAGAACAATAAAACGATCACAGTAATTTTCAATCGTGGACAGAATGTGTGAACTCAGAAGGATGGACGATCCCGAAGCTTTCATCTCAAGCATAAAATCAAGCAAGGAGCGAATACCCAGCGGGTCCAGCCCCAGAAAAGGCTCATCAATAATGTACAGTGGCGGTCCTGCCACAAAAGCACACATAATCATGACCTTTTGCCGCATGCCCTTGGACAGGTGAGTCGACAGACTTGTACTTTTTTCATTCATACGGAATAATTGCAGCAATTTCTCCGTACGTTGCTTGAAGTCAGCCTCCGACACATTGTACGCTCTTGCCGTAAACTCCAGGTGCTCCATTACCGTCATCTCATCATACAGTTCAGGTGATTCCGGTACGAATGCCATGGCCGATTGATAGATCTGGGCATCCTCGTCCCGCTTCTTGCCCATCACTCGTACTTCACCCTGTTGAGGTGTCATCAAGCCGAGAATATGTTTCATGGTTGTACTTTTGCCAGCACCGTTTAAGCCGATTAGTCCAACCATCTCTCCACGTCCGACTTCCAGATCGATACCGTGAAGGACCGGCCGTTTGGCACTATAACCTCCGCTTAGCCCGCTGATTTGCAGAACAGGCGATTGAACATTTTCCATCTATTCCTGCACCCCTTTCGTCAGATTCTATTCTTCGGAGCGTGGCGTTTTGTCTTTACTCCACTTGGGTGCTCCCTTGTTTTTACGATCCTGATCTCGCTCCGTGCGTCCTGTATTGCCAGCAGGTTTGCTGCCCGATGGACGCGAATTGGAAATCGTAGCTCGAGTACCGCCATTGCGGCTGCCCTGACCCTGACCTGGTTTACGATCTCTGGATTGTCCTGGTTTTCTGGAGAACGAATGTCCCTCCGGGCGCGTATCCGGACGCGGATCAGCCTCCAATACTTTACCGCCGAAGAGTACACGTTCTGACAGTTCGATTCCAAGCTCGCGAGCGAATTTGCGCATAATGAAAATCTGAGTTTCATCCACAATGGAGAGTACAATACCCGAACGTCCCATTCGGCCTGTACGACCTGCGCGGTGAACATAATGCTCCGAATCAAAGGCAGGGTCATAGTTAATGACCATTGGCAATCCTTCGATATCCAGTCCTCTGGCAGCGACTTCGCTGGCAATCAGCAATTGCAGTTTGCCATTACGGAAGGCAGACAATACGTTACTTCGGGTCACTTTGTCAGCATCCCCATACAGTGCAGCAGCGGACAAGCCCAGATGATTCATTTTTGCTTCCACTTCACCAATATCTTCGGTTGCATTCACAAATACGATTGCGCGATCCGGATTATACTGTCTAACCAGACGACGCAGCATGTCGATTTTGTTACGGTTTTCTTCTACAAAATAATAATGCTCAAGGCCCGCAGCCGTAGCACGATCCGGTTCGATTCCGATCTGAACAGGCTCTTTCATCTCACGCTTCGCGAGTCCAGCCGTATGCTCATCAATCGTTGCGGACAGGAAGATCAACTGACGGTCCCGCAATGCGCTCTTGAGTACAAAGTTTACGTCACTTACGCCGCCAAGTTGGAACACTTGGTCCGCTTCATCGATAACAATCGTAGAGACGTTGTGCATTTTCAGTTTTTTGAGTGTAATCAATTCCTTCAGTCGTCCCGGTGTGCCCACAACCAATTGTGGATGCTCACGCAGCTTCTCGATCTGACGTTTTGCCGCCGCGCCACCAATCAGACCCAATACACCAATTTTGCGTTCTTCCCCGTAGCGCTGTGCCTCACGTACAATCTGCATCGCCAGCTCTTGTGTAGGTGCAATAACGAGTTTCTGCGTACCTTTGACATCCATTTTGATGGATTGTAGCATTGGCAGGAGATATGCCAGCGTTTTCCCTGTTCCCGTCTGGGATTTGGATACAACATCCCGCCCTTCCAGAATAACTGGTATGGTCTGAGCCTGTACAGGTGAAGGTTCGTTAATGCCATGTTTCGCCAAAACGGCCTCCAGATCCTGTTCCACGCCAATTGAAGCAAATGTTTGATTCGTCATGTATGTCCATCCTTTTAAATTATTCATTTTGATGTTATATAAGTTCAACTAATCATTATTTACACTGACACTTCGAGGACAGAACAACCTTCCGATCACTGTTATCCCCAGATTTTTTTGATTCCTTTTTTAAAAGGAAAATTCCGTTGATAAAGGTGAAGCGTATGCTTCCGATGCAGCTTTCTTTCAGAAAGCTTTTAGCTTCGCTTCTTCAGGTTATTTCTGTCCTCTCCGTTATTGTGTAAATGTTAGTTGAACATATAAGTTGCTTGTACGGATATAACCGAAGCCTGTCATCACATTACCTTTCATTATATGCGAAAAAAGCCCGTGTACCAAATCTTATTCCAGGATTGTATGTAAACACGCCAAAAAAAAGAAAAGCCCCTCGGCGGAGCCTTTCTCTCATCCCGTATATGATGCCTCGTATCACATTTACTTCTGATTCATTACACCGTGCGACAATCGATCTGCAAGACGAGGAAATAGCTGGTACAGCCACATGCCAGCAGAAGCAAGTCTTGGCAGATTCACTTCTTCCTTGCGCTTTTTCATTGCCCGAATCATATGACCCGCAACATCTTCCGGTTTCAACATCATCCAACGTACATTATTCACATAGTTGCCAGATGGGTCAGCCCGTTGGAAGAATGGTGTATCAATCGGACCTGGATTAATCGTTGTCACCATGACGCCAGTCTTGCGAAGCTCTTGACGAAGCGCATTACTAAATCCGAGTACAGCATGTTTCGTTGCTGTATAGGAAGCGGATTTGGCTGTACCGATTTTGCCAGCCATCGAGGCCACATTCACAATCTGACCTTTGCCCCGTTCCAGCATTTGTGGAAGCACTGCTTTGGTGCAGCGGACAATGCCCATGTAATTCACGTCCATCATCTCATCGAATTCCTGTACAGACATCTCCGTCATTGCCGCGAATTTCCCGTAACCAGCGTTGTTCAACAAAATGTCGATTCGTCCGTATTTATGCAATATCGCCTCTACAGCTGCCTGAACCTGCTCACTATCCGTAACATCAAGTGTGAGTAATTCATGCGGCCCTTTCAGCGAAGCACCAATCTCTTCCAGCTTGTCCCGCGAACGGGCAGCCAGAATCGGGATGGCTCCTTCTTCTATCAGCATCTGCGCACACAGCGCACCGATACCACTCGATGCACCTGTAATAAACACTACCTGGTCTTTCAGCATACCCGATGTCCTCCCGTATTGAACACATATTGCCTCTTGAGGCATATGGCTCTATTCTACGAGATCATGACCTGAATATCCATCTCACCAATGCCATCCATCAGCAAAGGAATGCTCAGTGCTTTTGTTGCACTAAATGTGGTCAGATGTTCGGACTTCATCACTTGTGGAGGTGTAATATCAACTACAACACCCTGGTTCGACAGGATGGTGCTGGCATTACCACTGATCATATTACCCAGTTCCGAAATTGCACTTTTGCTCATTTCATCCATCTCTGTAATGACAAAACCGCCCATCATTGCAGATACAATTTTCAATGCAACTTGTTCATTGATTCCAAATACTATGTTTCCGCTAAGTTGTCCAGTCATTCCAATCACGATCCAGACATGGTCTGCAATGAACTCTACATTTTTCACGCCAAGACTCCCGGTGGAAGGCGAAACCTGGATGAGCTGTTCGAATACGTTCCGTGCCGATTCCAGGAAAGGATTAATCACTTCCGCTTTCACTGTCTATGTCCCCCTCACACTGGGTTATTGGTCACACACCAAAAGTCCCATATTCATTAAATTTATTATACTTTATCACGTACAAGAATTCATTAAGAATTCGTTAAATCATGTGTACTATAATTTATCGTCATCCGTGGGGCAAATGTTTATAGCTGATTCTAGCGAATAAACGGAGCTTTTCACTTCTTTTGAAGAAAGCATTTCGATCATCGTGCGTGGTAAAAGGCATTTAGGACTTTATTACTGCTTTTTCATAACTGTTAAAAAAATCAAATTCTTGTATTCACGTTTTTTTCACAGTCTCTTGAACTACTTTTACTCCCGATAATTCCCTTCATTGCTCTGCTGTCCTGAATCACCTATAATTTAAGATAACGGAACAATAACCAGTGACGGTATTTCATCGCACCACATCTACATATCGAAGATACTTTTCCTGCAAGGAGGCCACCTATGAACATAAGCCAACTGGAGACACTAATTACCATTTCCAAAACGATGAGCTTCCGCAAAGCGGGTGAACTTCTCAACTTGACTCAGCCTGCCGTCTCAGCCCAGATCAAAAGCCTCGAGGACGAATTCAGCACCGTTCTTGTGGATCGTAACCAACCCGTTACCCTCACAGACCGTGGACAGGTATTTCTGGAACATGCTGAACGGATGCTCGACATCGTTGATGAGTTGAAACAAAAATTATCCGATCTCGATGAAACGCCTCAGGGACGGATTGTGTTAGGCACAACGACTTCCATTGCTATTCAGATCTTGCCAAGGGTGTTATCCTATTTCCAAGATCAATTCCCGCTCATCAAAACCAGTATTCAATCCCTTCCTTCATCACAGATCTATACCCAGGTCGAAAATGGTCTGGTTGATATTGGTATCGGTTATCTTACGGAGCGTAATCCCAACCTGAATACGTCTGTGCTGTACTATGACACATTTGAACTCGTGGTATCTCCTTCCCACCCGTTGGCGAAGAAAAAACATGCTGCAGTGGATGTACTCCGGAGCACTCCATTGATTCTGCTGTCTCCTGATACCGTAGGGCGACGATTTACGGAAACCATTTTCAAGAAACATAATATTGAACCCAATATTGTAATGGAGTTGTCCAGCAGCGAAGAAGTGAAACGGATGGTCGAAATTGATCTCGGGGCAGCTGTCATCTCCAAACAATCTGTTGCGCATGAGTTGCGTCAAGGTACATTGCGTATGATACCCTTAAGTGAGCTGGAGGTCAGTCATCCTGTTGGTGTCATCTATAAGTCCAGCCGGTACCTCAACTCCGCGATGCAGCAATTCATAAGTGACCTCAAAGGCATGCCGGAAACCCAATTCATCAGTTCAGAATGACAATGAGCCATGAGAAAGGAAGGATTCCATATGAAATTTGATCTTCATACCCATCATTTTCGTTGTGGTCACGCAGACGGCAACATCCGCGATTATATAGAGGCAGGTATTAAGGCAGGGCTTCAGGCCATCGGGATCTCGGATCATACGCCATACTTTGGCAGTGAGCTTGAGCAGGCATTTCCACGGATCGCAATGGGCAAGTCTGAATTGCAGCATTATGTGAAAGAAGTCCTTGCTCTGAAAGAAGAGTACGCTGGTAAAATCGATGTGTTACTCGGCATTGAATCGGATTACTTCCCTGTTCATGCAGAATTGTACCGTACCACACTGGGACAGTATCCTTTTGACTATATTATTGGTTCCGTTCATCATACCGAGGATGTAAGCATCTTCAACAAAACGCGGTGGAACGGACTGAGCGATGCTCGCAAAGTTGAAGTGAAAGAAAGCTATTATTCATTAATCCGGCAATCGGCACGCAGCGGCATGTTCCAGATTCTTGGACACATTGACGCGATGAAAGGAAATTATCCACCGTTCTCCGAAATTATCGCGGATCAGGCCATTGATGAAACGTTGCAGGTCATTGCAGAATCCAATGTAGCGATCGAAATTAACACATCTGGCAAAACCAAACTCAGCGGTGGCTGGTACCCTTCAGATGCCATTCTGGAACGTGCCCATCATTATGGGGTGAAGGTGACTTTTGGATCGGACGCTCATAAACCACAGCGGGTTGCAGATGAGCTGGATGATGTTCGTACACGTCTGCTGGAGATCGGATTCACTGAATGGGTGTATTTTAAGCAAAAACAGATGCAGGTTGTATCACTGTAAAAAATATAGAACCACAGGTAACCCCCACAGCGCGCTTGTTTACGCCGTGGGGGTTTTGTATTGCCCTATATAAGGAAATATAATTAAATTTTACACGATAACGGAGAGGACAAAAATAACGTGAAGAAGCGAAGCGGGCGCCTAAAAGCTTTCTGAAAGAAAGCTGCATTGGAAGCATACGCTATCAACAGATTTACCCTTTTCAAAAGGGAATCAAAAAATCTGGGGATAACAGTGATCGGAAAGGTATTCTGTCATCGGAGTAGCCAGTGTATATACCATAGTTAACTTATATGGACAAAAAAAATGAACCCGCTCGCGCGGGTCCCAACAGCATTATCTATTATCAAAAAGGGGGTCATGAGATAAGTTTACCCCCTGTCTGTTAGAGTTCAATTGCAGCTATATTTCAATTGTGTAACAAATGATTGAAGTTCGATTCTTTCACGTTTTACTACTCTTACTCTATGTTATTGCGGCTTGTCAGATACCAGTGTGTGCAAGTCTTTCTCCTGAAGCGGGCGTACGTATTGTTCCCGATACATGCTATACACTTTAACATCCATCAAAGATTCTGATCCTTCGTCATCCTCATCATGCAATCCAAATGAGGGAAGACTCCGTTCGTAAGTCATTCCTATTTTGCTTAGCACCCGTTGTGACGAAACATTGGCCTCATAACAACGTGCCTCCACCCTCCACAGATGAAGATCGTCAAATCCAAAATGCAGCAGCCGCTGTACCGCCTCGGTAGCCACACCTCTGCCCCAACAGGACCTGTTCAGGATATAACCAATCTGTGCGGTACCATTCTGATCATTCCAGTGCTGGAACGAGGTAATCCCAATGACCTGTTCCTTACCTCTCCAGCAGATCCCATAATGTAACGAATCCAGCTTGGCACTGCTGCTTCGTATCTGGTTTAATAACCGTCTCGCCCTGATCGGTGTGGGCTGGCTTCCCCGATTCACATATCGTATGACTTGAGGATCGGAAAAAAGTTCCGATAATGTGCTGTAATCACTTTGACGCAATGCTCGCAGGACAAGACGCTCTGTCCACAAAGCCGGCAGACCTTGAACCAGCATTTTTCGGGTAAGCATGACAATCGCTCCTTTTGCCTAACGGGCTTGAGTCCGGTAAGACAAGCATGCTCTGAAGGTGATCCGGCGTAATATCATATAAACGAGTCCACGAACTTTAGTATTCGCATTATAGTATTAACATATTGTATCATTCAATTCCTAACGCTAAAGAGCCTAGGTGTTGACTACTCCTGCAACCCGCGGTAGATGCCCGTACGAATCTCACGGATATAGAAATCCAGTGCAGGAACATTCGCGGACTGTGCAATCTGTACTTCTCGCTCAATATCATAAGGTACCCGCACAAATTGAACATTGAACGGGGTATTGCTATCGTTGCTCTCTTCACCCTCCAGAATACAGTAGGAAGCCTGGGGAAGATCGAGCGGATTACCGACACTGCCTGCATTAAACAGTAATTTTCCATTCATATACTGCAAATATGCATTATGCACATCCCCATAACCTACAACATCTGCAACACCTTGCGCAGACTCATCAGTCGGAGAATCAAACATCGCCAATCTCTTTTCCATTGCGTCCCAAGGCTGCACACGATGGTACACACTTTGAGGTGATGCGTGGACCAGACGGATGGTGCGACCGCTCAGTTGAAATTGATGACTGAAGGGCAGGCTCGCCAAATACGCCAATCGTTCCTCACCCAACCGTTCTGCTTGCCACGTAAAGTTCTCGTTGTCCTGGTTAACCGCAACCAGTTCATCCCAGTTACCGCGGATGACAATTTCACACGCCGCTCTAATCCCATCCACAACCTGCACCGGTTCTGGTCCCTTGCCCACGAGGTCACCAAGACAAAAGATTCGCTTTACGCCGCGACTTTTGATATCTTCCAGCACTGCTTCCCAGGCAGTCATGTTGCCATGAATGTCGGATACAATCGCAATTCGTTCCATCTGGATAACCTCCATTCATGTTGAATCGTTCACTGTTGTACGTTTACACTTGCCACTCCGATGACAGAATAACTTTCCGATCACTGTTATCCCCAGATTTTTTGATTCCCTACTTCAAAGGGAAAATACGGAGATAGCGTATGCTTCCGATGTAGCTTTCTTTCAGAAAGCTTTTAGGCGAACAGTTCGCTTCTTCACGTTATTTCTGTCCTCTCTGTTCTCATGTAAAAAGTTTAGTTGAACTAATATGATTTCATATTCCTTTTATGTGGTTAATCCTTTAAGCTCAAAAACTGTTAATTCCGGTCTGCACAAAAAACGAATGGGCAGTTGGGTCATGCCAAAACCACGATTCACATACACGGGCATCTGTGTCTGAGTGGAGTAATATACCCCCTGGACATTCGTGTAATACAGCCCCTGAACATACTTGTGTGAACCTCGGGGAGTTGTCAGTGCCCCTACCCATGGAAATCGTACCTGTCCACCATGGCTATGACCGGAAAGCTGCAATCCGAAACCATAGGGCGTGGCAATGTCGGCATAATCCGGTTCATGCATAAGCAGCAATTTCCACACATCTTGATTCAATCCCTTGATGGCTTGGGCAGGATCAGGCCTGCCTGTAAGTGCGTCATCCAAACCAGCTATGGCCAGACGTTCGCCCCCTTGTTCAATCACCACATGTTCGTTCCTTAACAACTTGAACCCTGCTTCATGGAACATGGCAGCCACTTCATTCTGCTGTCCGCCCCGATAATCATGATTCCCCAAAACAGCAAATTTGCCATACTTGGCTTGCATGGAGGCGAGTACCGGAATACATTCACGCATCGGCTCTGATTCCCTCTCGACTATGTCTCCGGTAAAACAAATCAAGTCCGGTTGCTGCTCCTCAATCGTTGCCGCCAGCTTTCTCATCTCTTTCACTCCGGTATGAAAACCAAGATGGGCATCACTGAACTGAACTACACGCAATCCGTCAAACGCCTTTGGGAACTTCGGAAGTTTCAGTTCCACTTGCTTGATTTCCAGACGACGCGGCTCCCAAAGCCAGGCATAACCCCCGGTGAGCAAGCTCGCACCCGCCGTCATCAAAATCATGCGAAATAAGAAACTTCGGCGAGAGGGATCATGATCCTTTTCCTCTCCAGGAAACACAGACTCTTCTGAACCCGGTGCCTTGTACGAGCGCTGGGACGGCGAGTTTTTGCTACCCTGACGCGGTGTCTCTGCCATATCTCCCCCTCCTTCTACGCTCCATATCCATCCCCTTAGTATATCATATTCTTCATGGGTAGCCCGGTTCCTCTGCTTCAGCACAAAAAGAAGCCGGGATCTCCGGCATATTGCTGCACGGGATCACGACTTCTACTATGTTGCAGATTACACTTCTGCACCTGTTATGACGAGATTATACACCCAACCAGCGTTTGAACATATGCTTGGTTGTTTGTTTGTTCATTTCCGCAATGGAGGTTGTCAATGGAATGCCTTTTGGACAGGATTGCACGCAGTTCTGTGAGTTACCACAGCCCTCAATGCCTCCGTCTTCCATCAACGCTTCCAGACGATCGTCGGCGTTCATCTCCCCTGTTGGGTGAGCATTGAACAGGCGCACTTGGGACAGTGCTGCTGGACCGATAAAGTCTGTTTTCTCATTAACGTTCGGGCATGCCTCAAGACATACACCACATGTCATGCATTTGGACAGCTCGTATGCCCACTGACGCTTCTTCTCTGGCATCCGTGGACCTGGACCGAGGTCATAGGTACCATCGATTGGAATCCATGCTTTTACGCGTTTCAGGGCGCCAAACATCCGGCTACGGTCAATGACCAGGTCACGAACCACCGGGAAGGTCTTCATCGGTTCGATACGAACAGGCTGTTCGAGCTTGTCGATCAGGGCTGCACATGCTTGACGTGGCTTGCCGTTGATAACCATGGAGCAGGCACCACAGACTTCTTCGAGACAGTTGGAATCCCAGCATACAGGAGCAATGGATTTGCCATCTGTATTTACCGGATTACGCTGAATCTCCATCAGGGCGCTGATCACATTCATGTTGGGACGGTACGGTAGCTCAAATTCTTCGTTGTACGAAGATGACTCCGGGCTGTCTTGACGGGTGATGATAAACTTGACGGTTTTGTTGGCTGTAGCTTGTTCCGCCATATCGTTGTCCCCTCCTCTGGTGACGATGATTGTATTGCTGATGCGCAAAGTTACTGGTTTGGTGCACGGGAGACGCTTCGTCAGCGGAATGCCCCTCTGATCGCTGTTATCCCCGGATTTTTTTGATCACCCCTTCACAGGGTTAAAATCCGGTGATAAAGGCGAGCGCTTCGCTTCTTCTGGGCATTTCCGCTTCCTCCGCTACGTCGTGCACTGAGTCACTTTGCTGGAAACTGCACTCCATTCATGCTGGATGGGCAGTATTGAAGTGCTGAAGCATTGCTAGGCGCTATGCTTCTTCTGAGCATTTCTGCTTCCTCCGCTACGTCGTGCACTGAGTCACTTTGCTGGAAACTGCATTCCACTCATGCTGGATGGGCAGTATTGAAGTGCTGAAGCATTGCTAGGCGCTTGCTTCTTCTGGGTATTTCCCTCACGTTGATGGCAGTAACTTTGAAGAAGGCTCTGCTTCTCCAAAGTTCTCCTGCCTCTCCGTTCAGGTGCTTAATATTTAACCATATAAATAAATCCGTGATATTTAATCCTTGGAGTAATCCCGGATACGTGGTGGGATCAGGGATACGTCTACTGGCTCGTACGAGATTTTCGGGCCTTCCTTCGACCAGCTTGCGATGGTCGTTTTCAGGAACTCTTCGTCATTACGTTCCGTGAATTCCGGTTTGTAATGCGCGCCGCGGCTTTCGTTACGGAGCAGAGCGCCGAGGGTCATTGCTTCTGCCAGTTCAATCATGTTCCACAGTTGACGGGTAAACGCTGCACCCGGATTGTTCCAACCAGAGCTATCGTACATGTTGATTTTGCCATAACGCTCTTTCAATTCCTTGATCTTGCCAATCGTGGCTTCAAGCTTGTCGTTGTAGCGTACAACCGTCATGTTGGCTGTCATCCACTCGCCAAGCTCTTTATGAATAACATAGGCATTTTCTGTACCCTGCATTTTCATGATGCCTTCGTATTTATCACTTTGTTGTTTGGTGTGTTTCTCAAATACGGAAGAAGGGATATCCGCGGACGATTTTTTGAGTCCTTTGATATATTCAGCCGCTTTTGGTCCAGCCACCATACCACCATAGATCGCGGATACCAATGAGTTGGCACCCAGACGGTTTGCACCATGGTATTGATATTCACATTCACCAGCTGCGAACAGCCCTGGAATGTTGGTCATTTGGTTGTAATCTACCCACATGCCGCCCATGGAATAATGGACTGCCGGGAAGATTTTCATTGGGATTTTACGCGGGTCATCGCCCATGAACTTCTCATAGATCTCAATGATTCCGCCCAGTTTAACGTCCAGTTCCTTCGGATCTTTATGAGACAAGTCGAGATAAACCATGTTCTCGCCGTTCACGCCCAGCCCCATATCCACGCAGACGCTGAAGATCTCACGTGTTGCAATATCACGCGGAACCAGGTTTCCGTAGGAAGGATACTTTTCTTCGAGGAAGTACCAAGGCTTGCCGTCTTTGTACGTCCAGATCCGTCCACCTTCACCACGCGCGGATTCGGACATGAGACGCAGCTTGTCATCCCCTGGAATGGCTGTTGGGTGAATCTGAATGAACTCCCCGTTAGCGTAATTTACCCCTTGCTGATACACCGCACTTGCCGCTGTACCTGTGTTAATGACTGAGTTAGTCGTTTTACCGAAGATGATACCCGGACCACCACTCGCCAGAATAACCGCTTCTGCCGGGAAGGTCTGTACCTTCATCGTTTTCAGATCCTGAGCTACAATCCCGCGACATACGCCTTCATCATCCAAAACCGCCTGCAGGAACTCCCAGTTCTCATATTTCGTAACCAGGCCCGCTGCTTCCCAGCGACGTACCTGCTCGTCTAATGCATAGAGCAATTGTTGTCCTGTTGTCGCTCCGGCAAATGCCGTACGGTGATGCTTCGTGCCCCCGAAACGACGGAAATCAAGCAAACCTTCCGGTGTCCGGTTGAACATTACGCCCATACGGTCCATCAGGTGAATGATACCAGGTGCTGCTTCGCACATCGCTTTAACCGGAGGTTGGTTCGCAAGGAAGTCACCGCCGTATACCGTATCGTCAAAGTGTACCCATGGGGAGTCACCCTCACCCTTGGTATTTACCGCTCCGTTAATGCCGCCTTGTGCGCATACAGAGTGGGATCGTTTAACAGGAACCAGTGAAAATAAATGAACATGGACTCCGGCTTCAGCCGATTTGATCGCCGCCATCAAGCCCGCGAGACCGCCGCCCACAATAATTACATTCGTTGATGCCATTGATGTTCACTCCCTTATAAGTCAGCATTTAACTCGATAAATGCTTAGATTAGAACTGTTTTTACTACGTCAACCATTGAAGTTACTGCTTGGAAATCCATGCTCCGGAAAGCGAACAAGGAAGCAATAAACATAATGGAGATAATACCGAACAAGCTCATACATACATAAGAGGACACACGCTGCGCACGCGGACCCACGGTAATTCCCCAGCTAACAAGAAACGACCACAGACCGTTGGCAAAGTGGTAGGATGCCGCAACTACACTGATCAGATATAGAATAAATGTTACCGGGTTCATCACGATATCGTGAATAACACCGCCTAGCTGTTCGTGGGTGACTGTACCCAACGCAACCTGCACCCGCGTCTCCCATACATGCCAGATAACGAATACAAACGTAATGACACCACTGACACGCTGCAACGTATAACGCCAGTTGCGCTCATTGCCATAACGTCCCACGTTAGGCTTGGCCTGATAAGCAATATACAGACCGTATACACCGTGATAGAACAACGGTAACCAGATAAGGAGCGTTTCCAAAACAATAACCAGTGGCAGACTGTTCAAGAATGCAACAGCACCGTCAAAAGCTTCTTTGCCGCCTTCAACTGCCGAGAAGTTCGTCACCAAATGCTCAACAAAAAACAAACTGAGCGGAATGACGCCAAGCAAGGAGTGCAGCTTTCTGGAGTAAAACCCTTTCATAAAATGTCGATCCCCTTTCGCTAAATACAACGTTTTCATAAATAATTTTACTTATCATGACACGAATCCTTTTCCATGAAAAGGTTCGACAAATTGTTCCGTTTTCCCCAGGTGTGAACAACTTGTGTCACGCTTCATGTTACTCCTTTTTTTCTTATAAGGGAATTGCAATATAATTATTAAATGTTATAACCTATAGGTATAAGTAGTGAAACATTGGGTTTACAGGCCATACAACATGGAAAACGATTAATCAAGGGCAAGAATCACACTCATGGAAAAGAGGTCATTGTTCATGTTCGAGGAGTTAAATGCATTTGCAGCGGTTGTGGAGCAGTCCAGCTTGAACCGTGCATCCAAGTTACTGAACTTGTCCCAACCCGCACTCTCACGCAAAATATCCAAATTGGAGGATGAACTCGGGGTCGCTCTCTTCCACCGCCGCGGCAAACGACTGGAGTTAACCAGTGTGGGCCAGTTCGCCTATACCTTCGCGGTTGAACAGAAGCAGCAGCAACAGAAATTCCTCACCATGCTCGCCCAGTATAAAGACGAAGAACAGAGCACCATTACACTCGGAGCCAGTCTGACGACGCTTCAAACCACGTTGCCACCTCTCGTCAATGCCTTTATGGAGAAACATCCAAATGCCGAACTAAAACTGTTGACGGGAAAAACACATGAGATTGTCTCGTTTGTGCGTGACAAAAAAGCCGATGTGGGCATTGTCGCCTCCTCCATCAGTGAAGTGGGGCTTAACTGTGTGCCGCTCTTTGATGATCACCTGGAACTGGTTGTGCCGCTCACACACCCCCTGTCAGGTAAGGAAGCGGGGATGGAACACTTGCAGGATCTGCCAATGATCACGTTCTCCAAAGGTACCTGGTATCGCAAATTAACGGACGACCTCTTTCAGCGCTGTGCCGTAATGCCGGATATTCGCATGGAGATTGATTCCTTCGAAGCGATCATCCGACTTCTGCCTTCCGCCAAAGCTGCTGCGCTATTGCCCAAGTCATATCTTCGTCCGCAATTGCTCGCGGACAATGATCTTGTTTCTGTTCATTTGCCACAATTACAGCAGACCCGAAGAACAACCTGCATGATCTATGGGGATAAAGAGGGCCTCAGCGAGACCTCCAGACAATGGGTCAAGGAGACGGTTGCACTCTTTACAGCAAAGGCGCCATTGCCCTCACGGAGGACTACGACGCCTTAGCTTTGATCTGAATGAGCCAGGCTCCAACGTCTGGCTTTCATTTTTAACTCATGATGATTATCAGCTCTCCTGGCTAATAACCTCTTCTTCAAATCGGTCGATATCTGCATTATTACCAATAATGACCATGATATCCCCCATCTGAAGCGAGTCTAGTGCTGTCGGAGCAATAATGACCCCGGCTTCTTTCTGTAGCGCCACAATGCTGCAACCAAAGCGTACACGTGCATTCAGGGTTGATAATGTTTTGTTGTGCAGACAGGCGGGAACCTTCATCTCGACAATACTATAATCATTGGATAATTCAATGTAATCCAGCAAGTTCGGGGTAACCAGCTGATGGGCAACACGAATACCCATATCCCGCTCGGGATAAACCACACGATCAATCCCCAGCTTATCCAGTGCTCTTCCGTGAAGAACGGATATGGCCTTGGCTACGACCGTCTTGACGCCCAGCTCTTTTAACAGGATCGCGGTGAGAATGCTCGTCTGAATATCATCCCCGATAGCTACGATACCACAATCAAAATTGCGAATACCCAGAGAGCGCAACACTTCCTCATCAGTCGCATCGGCTACAACGGCATGGGTAACCAATTCACTCATGTCTTCGACGACTTCTTCATTTTTATCGATACCGAGTACCTCGTAGCCGAGTTCCATTAATTCCTGTGCCAAACTGGAGCCAAAACGCCCAAGCCCAATCACCGCAAACTGCTGTGTTTTCATTGTTCTTCACGAACCCCTTATCCAAATCAAATTCATAACTCACCAAATTTTATCCAATAATCATTTTGCCTTCCGGATACCTGTATAATTCCTTACCCTTTTTCTGCCCAAGTGCATACGCTAATGTAATAGGTCCAAGCCTTCCTGCAAACATCGTAAAACAGATCAGGAGCTTGCCCAGAGTGGTCAGCTTCAGCGTCAGTCCGAGCGATAATCCCACGGTGCCAAAGGCTGAAGTTGTCTCAAATAGGATCATCATAAAACTGGCTTCTTCTGTGGTGCTCAGCACCATTGTTACGGCTATGATGAACAAGAGCGCCAGTAATGTAATGGTAAGCGCCTTGAAAATCCGTTCCTGTACGAGACGATAGCGGAAAAACACGATATCTTCACGTCCACGCATCATCGCAATGACCGCTCCAGCCATAATCATAAATGTCGTTGTTTTGATCCCGCCTCCGGTAGAGCCCGGTGATGCCCCAATGAACATCAGGATGATCATAAAGAACTGCGTTGCCTGTCGGAGCCCGGCAATATCTACCGTATTGGCTCCTGCTGTTCGCGGCGTAACGGACTGGAAGAATGAACCGAGAATTTTGCCACCCCAGTTCAGGCCACCGAGTGTCCGCGGATTGCTGAATTCGAATACGAAAATGACAAGTGCACCAAAAACAATCAACAATCCAGTCATTAACAGGACAACTTTGGAGTGCAGAGACAGCTTTCGCGTTTTGCGGTAATCCACCAGATCTGACAACACCACAAAACCGATACCGCCAGACACAATCAGGAACATCGCTGTAAAATTCACCAGCGGGTCATATACAAACCCAGTGAAACTGCGAAAATCCCCAAACATATCGAATCCGGCATTGTTGAACATAGAGATGGCATGCCAATATCCATAATAGATCGCCTGTCCGACCGGCATGTCAAATGACCAGCGAATCGCAAACAACGTGCCACATATGCCTTCGATAATAAGCGAGTAGATCACAACTTTGCGAATTAGCCGGACAATGCCCTCCATCGTGCTCTGATTCATCGCTTCCTGCAGAATCAGCCGTTCTCTAAGCGAAATCCGCCGTTTGAACGCAATGGCAACCAATGTAGACATCGTCATGAAGCCCAGTCCACCAATCTGAATCAGAATCGCAATGACAACCTGACCCAGCACTGAGAAATGAGTGCCTGTATCAACCACAACCAAACCCGTGACACAAACGGCCGAAGTTGCTGTAAATAGCGCATCAATAAACGCAAGACTGTGGCCGCTACGGCTGGATGCCGGAAGCATTAAAAGCAGTGTGCCTACCAATATGATGCCAGCAAACCCTAACACAAGAATACGGGGTGGCGATAATCGTATCCATTGAACATTCAGTTTCACTTGAGTATCTTCCACCTCTTCTACAATGAAAATAACTCCACACTCGTGGAGCCTTCTTCATATGAAATGCTGTTGCCAAACGTTAAACATGTATGATTCAGATTAAAACGACATATATAATGAAGTTGGAATATATTCTATTCGTTCCCTTGTTGGGCGAAAGACATGCGAATCGTTGCACATTTGCTTCAAAATTATAAGCGCTGCGGCGTTTGTAGACAAAACGTTTTTTGTGTAAATAGCATCGAATTCAGCCAAAAAGGGAAAAACTCAGATATGGCGACGAATGAATCAGATTCTTTCGGTCCTTTTCATTCATTTTCAAGGATTTACACTTGTTTTCGTTACATCATTGGCATTCGGTGCTTGGCCTGTGCTATGTTAACTTAATATCCATATTAGTGCGTGTTCAAAAAGGGCGGTTTTCAGTACCAAGAAGATGGGATGAAGCTAGAAACTTTTTGAACAACCTCTATTAAATAAGGAGGAACAACATTACATGAATCCCTTAGGGCAGCCTTTGCTACTCAAGGCTAACTTCAAGCGTCTAGGGTTGCTTGCGGCGATTGGCCTGATTCTATTTTTTGTATTTCAGATCTTTCCTGCTACCTCATCGCAAACAACCGAAATTTCGTCCACGTCCTTCATAAGCAAGGAGCAGGCGACGCAAGCCGCACGATCATTCGCAGCTTCTGTGGATGACTATACTTTGCCAAATGATGGTGGAAAACCCTTGGTAACCTACCAGACACATTCCGATATCTACGGGTATATGGCCAAAACCAAACAACTTGATACCTATAACCAGAAATGGGAAACAAGCTATCCTTACGATGTATACCGCGTTCGTTTGCCTGACATAGACAGAGGCGGTTATCTTCATGTTGACGTACATATGAAAACAGGAAAAGTGGTCGGCTTCAAACGGGAACTGCCTTCTTCCCTCTACACCGCCATTGAGGCGGAGCAAAGCACCGGGAAAGTGACCACATCGCAAGTACTTGCCGAAGGCAATATGTCACTGGACGAGAAAGAACAGTTGGCGGCTGGCGTTCTGACCGAATTCGGTTATGAAGTGCCCACACTTCAACTGGATACTCGCGATGGTGAAGCGGGACTGAAGTATACAGATCCTGCAAAAGTCATTGGAGATTCCAAGCTTGAACTGAATTTTACGTTTGAAGATGGAGCCGTACGATCATTCGATCCTGGCTTCTCGGTCCCTGAATCCCATACCGACTATGTAAAAGCTCAAACGCGCCAAGCCAATTGGATGACGTATGGTGGCTATGCATTCCTGACCTTTGTTCTGGGCGTGCTCGCCATCATCTATAGCATTCTGACCCGAGCACATACGTCCTTTAAACGCGGGATCATTCTCTCGCTGGTGTATTTCGCAGCATCGGTTATTGGTACGCTGAACATGATTCCACTCTTTCAGGCACAAGGGCTCTCCAGCTTCATGTTAGCGTTCCTGATGTTATTGCAGACAGGTATTACGCTGGTCATGAGTGCAACCATCTATCTGTCCCTCGTTGCCGGTGACGGCATGTGGCGTAAAATAGGTCTGAATCCTTGGCCTCGTGCCAAAGAACCGGGATACGGAAAATATGTACTTCACAGTATGTTTGCCGGTTACCTGTGGGCATTCATTCTGTTGGGTGTTCAATCCATCCTGTTTTTCATTCTAGAGCGAAGCATCGGCACATGGTCAACGACGTCAGCAGATCAATCTACATTTAACATGACCTATGCCTGGCTCTTCCCGATCATGGCCTGGATGGCCGGTATCGGTGAAGAAGCCGTCTATCGACTGTTCGGCATTCGCATGATGCAGAAGATTGTGCGTAACACGTTTATTGCCTGTCTGATCCCAACGATCATTTGGGCACTTGGACATACGTTATATCCGATCTACCCGGTCATAACCCGGCCCATTGAGCTGATGGTCATTGGATTGCTGTTCAGTCTGATCATGCTGCGTCACGGCTTCATTGCCGTTGTATTCGCCCATGTGATCTTCGACAGCTTACTGATGGGACTCAGCCTGGTCTTTATGGGAGATGCCCTGAATATGGCTGCCGGACTCTTCTGGATTGTACTCCCGGCCATCGTTGGATATCTTGTCTACAAATTCAATCCAAAACAAAAAGAGAAGCCGTATGTTACGACTCCTCATCCCGAAGTGCTGCAATAATCTGATTTGCCAACTTGTCACCAATAGATAGAGGCCGGAAGTCTTCGACGCTGGCCTCTTTTATTTTGCGCAAAGAGCCAAAATGCTTCAACAGCAGTTTACGCCGCTTCTCTCCGATCCCCGGAATGGCATCCAAACGTGATGTTACCATCGACTTGCCACGCTGTTCCCGGTGGAACGAGATCGCAAAACGGTGGACCTCTTCCTGTATCCGCTGCAACAGGTAGAATTCCTGACTATCCCGAGGCAGGGAGATGACTTCCGGTGGATTACCGATCATCAACTGTGAAGTCTTATGCTTCGCATCCTTCACCAGTCCGCATACCGGAATAAACAGCCCCAGCTCATTTTCCAAAATATCGACCGCAGCCGAGATCTGCCCTTTACCACCATCGACCACAATCAGGTCAGGCTGAGTCAGGTTTTCTTTTAATACCCGCTCGTAACGGCGACGAATAACTTCCCGCATGGTTTCATAATCATCCGGTCCTTCAACTGAACGGACCTTGTATTTCCGATATTCCTTCTTATCCGGTTTACCATCGGTAAATACGATCATGGCAGATACCGGGTTTGTACCCTGGATGTTCGAGTTATCAAACGCTTCGATACGGTGAAGCTGATCCAGTCCAATAAAACGTCCCAGTCCTTCAGCAGCTTTGGATGTCCGTTCTTCATTTCGCTCAATCAGGCGGAACTTCTCTTCCAATGCTACACGTGCGTTATCCACAGCCATGGTGATCATCTGGCGTTTCAATCCACGTTGCGGGATGAGCACTTTGACCTCCAACCACTCCTGTAAAGCAGCAGCAACCTGAGTCGGGTCTTCCAGACCTGCTGGGAGCTTTTCAGTTGAAGCGGTTGTATCCGTTGTAAGAGCATCCTCTTGCATACTGTCAGGCTGTTCACCTTCTGACTCCGCGGAACTTCCATAAGCTGCACGGGTCTCAGCAACCAGTGGCTGGTTAGCGGTACTTTGCTCCGCTTGTTGCGCCTCTACCGTAACTGCGGCAGGCACCGATCCATCAGCACCAGAACTCGTATCCGTACTGTCATCACCGGTCGGCATATCTTTGGGCATTTCCGGCAACAAAATTTCTTGTGGCAATGCCGGATTATCACTGTAATATTGCGTAACGTAGGACATGAAGTCACTATACGCCTCACCGTAAAACGGGAAAGTGGATACGTGACGTTCAATCATTTTACCCTGACGCATATATAGAATCTGGACACACATCCAGCCTTTATCAATGGCAAACCCAAATACATCCCGGTCTCTGGCATCGGCCATCGTAATTTTCTGTTTTTCCATCATCGCATCGATGGCGATCACCTGGTCGCGCAGTTCCTTGGCCCGTTCAAAATAAAGATCCTCCGCGGCCTCCTGCATCTTGCGCTGCAAGTCCTTCTTGATCTCTTCGTGACCACCGCTTAGAAATGAACCAATCTCTTGTGAAATCTGGTCATACTGCTCCTTCTCCACTTCCTTCACACAAGGGGCAAGACATTGTCCCATGTGATAGTACAGGCACACTTCTTTGGGCATTACACCACATTTGCGCAGTGGATACATACGATCAAGCAATTTTTTCGTTTGGTGTGCCGCATACGAGTTCGGATAAGGTCCGAAGTATTTGGCTTTATCTTTCAGCACACGCCGGGTTACTTCCAGACGGGGGTGCTTTTCATTCGTAATTTTAAGATACGGGAAAGTCTTGTCATCCTTAAGCAACACGTTATAACGCGGCATATGTTTCTTGATCAGGTTACACTCCAGAATGAGTGCTTCCATATTGCTGCCCGTCACGATATATTCGAAATCACGGATTTCGGATACCAGACGCTGAGTCTTTCCGTTATGACTGCCGATAAAATAAGAGCGTACACGGTTCTTCAGCACTTTGGCCTTACCGACATAGATAATCGTGCCTTCACTGTTCTTCATCAGGTAACATCCAGACATATCTGGCAACAAAGCGAGCTTGTGACGAATCTGCTCCAATGCCTTCTCCTGATCCTGCAAATCATTCATGAATTGATCCATAATTCGGTGAATCCTCCTTCCCGAAAAAGCTGAAATCCTCACCTTACAAATAATTCACACAAACGCTACGATAACAGAACAACCTTCCAATCGCTGTTATCCCCAGATTTTTTTAATTCCCTTTTACAAGGGGAAAATCCGGTGATAAAGGCGAACGCTTCGCTTCTTCAGGTTATTTCTGTTCTCTCCGCTAAAGTGTAAATAATTAGTCTAATACATATTACAACTGAAATTCGGATGAAACTTGCAATGGCTATGCTTTGCCGAGATCATTTCTGTCTTCTCCGTTAACATGTAAATTTCCAGTTTCATTTTATATAAATAGTATACTTTATATTGTCCTATATAAAGGTATTCGACGCAAAACGCCCCCGGTATGTAAACCGGAGGCGTATGTTTAAGCCTGTAACTTATTGGTGTTTTTCAATAATTCCTTTGAGCGCATCTTTCGAGTTCAGACCAACCACTTTATCTACCGGTTGACCATCTTTGAAGAAAATCAACGTTGGAATGCTCATTACGCCAAAGCGGGAAGCAGATTCCGGATTTTCATCCACGTTAACTTTAGCAATTTTCACTGCATCGCCAACTTCTGTGGACAGCTCTTCCAGGATTGGAGCGAGCATTTTACAAGGACCACACCAAGGCGCCCAGAAATCAACAAGAACCGTTCCTTCGCCTTCTACTTCAGCGTTGAAGGATTGATCGGATACGTTAACAATAGCCATGAAATTGTCCTCCTTATATATACTTACGGTTTTATTTTAACCTGTAACGTCGTGAACGACACTTCCAGTATAACACAGGTACATTAAACTTGTGAATTGAACGCTGCAATGTTCATCTTCCCAACATCAAATCTTCACAATTACAGGATGTGGCATACCCACTGCAAAATCTTTACAAACGCTTTCTTTTCCAAGTATACTAAAATTACTCCGGGTTTGCGGCCGCTTCAGGCCAAGCTGTCATTCCCCATAAGGAGGCAATAACATGGATGCAAATGTGCGGATCAGCGACCCGCGTGAACATGTGAACGAGGAACCCCGCAACGATCTATTTGATCTGATCGCGGGTGTTGCCGGCATGGCCGGCCTGATGACAGTAATCTTTTTCGGTATGGTCATCTTCAAATTCCTCACCGAATAGGTTGCTCAGGCTCACGCAGGACAAAAAAAGCCCGGTTTTCGCGACAATGCGAAAGCCAGGCTTTTTTTGGGACTACTTATAATGTAAAAAGTACATTTTGCCGATCAGACCAAAAGAATTACCGGTTAACGTTTGCCGCGCTGATTCTCACCCCGAACGGAGATGACATCCACGAATGGACGAATCCGGTCCATGAGACGCTGGCCTTTATTCATTTCCTCGCCGTCCCGATTGGTGAAGCTAAGATGTTTTTCAAGCCCATCCAGATTGTAATTGGACGTATAGAACGTTGGTTTGCGATTCATCCGATAGTTCAGAATAGACCCCATCACATGATCCCGAACCCAAGGGTTCAGATTCTCTGCCCCGATATCATCAAAGATGAGCAGATCACAACTTTTCAGAACATCCGTCATTTCCTTCAGCTTCTGCCCTTCACTGATCATGGATTTCAGATCCTCCACAAAGTCAGGCATGTAGATAATGACACCCGTGTGGCCTGCCACCGCCAGTTCATGCAGCAGATAACACATCAAAAACGTCTTGCCTGTCCCGAATGTCCCTTCCAGGAACAGTCCTTGCGGAGATAATCCGTTCTCCTTGGTCTCCCTAATATAACGAAGCACCTGATTCACTGCCGGAGCACGCATCCGATCCTTGCCCATGATCTCCACGTCGTTATATCCAGCACTTAGCGCACGCTCATCCACATAGAAACTGCGAATACGTTGCTTAATGATATGTTCATTTTGCCGGGCGACATGTTTGGAACAAGGTGCTTTTATATCTATAATTTCGGGTTTACCGTTAAAATGTTCTACTTCCAGTTTGCAAAAGTGGCCCTGAAAATCGTTAGGACAGTTGTCGAGTCCCGGACAATTCGCACAGTTCTTTGAGTCTTTGGCGTACTGAAACAGCTTGCTCAGATCGGTCATGAGCTGTGCATCTTGCAGTTCAGGATGACCTGCACGGAATTCGCGTACGTACGGATTTTCCATCAATTCCGCCGCAATCCGCCGCGATTGCTCACGAAAGGCAGGGTTCAGCTGCTGAAGCAGTCCTCCCAAGGATTCCATGGCTTCAAGCCCCCTTAATGTTTCAATATAGAATGAACAATTGAAGTGCTCCCTAGCCATGTTGATGGCATAGGAACTTTCGATCGTTTGCAATTCTACTGTTCATTCTATAGAAAAACAACCAATAACTCAACAGATACATCTGGTAAATAGCGTACCCCTTCCATCACCATACGTAATACCTGATTCATCGCATACTAGTAGTCCTGTACCTTTTAGTGCATGTCCAAAAATCTGTTTTTCAACCTCGTTTAGCGGCGCAAGCCGACAGTGATGATCTCACATGAATCAGCCTGTATGTTCCATTCCTTACTGGCAAATGATAATGTTGATGCCTCTTCTATGCTGTGGGTATGGAGCCTTTCGCCCTCTTCTTCCAATATGTTGCTCTTATACGCCAATTCGAATGGTTGCGGATTTGCTTGCGATGCAGCAAGCTTCAAGTTAACGGACTCGGTGGTCATATTGTACCAACGGAGCATCACATCACCGGAGTCTTCATTCACCTTGAGTGAAGAAAAAGCCAAGCCGTCTCCTTGCCATGCCAATGGTGTGCTGCTAGGTGTCAGATAACCCGGATGTACTTCCGTCTGTGCCAATGTCCATGGAACTTGGAACTGGTAGGCCTCCTTATACGCACCTGACGCTGCACCATTGCCATCGTGAGGAATAACCTCGATCTGAAATGTATGTTCACCAAGGCATTGTGCTTCCGGTGTAGGGAACAATCCCCAGTCTCCAAGTTCGCCCACAGCACGAAGCAACGTAACGGCGATGGTGTTTCGTCCATCCTGAAGAACTTCATACTCGTTCAGACCCAGATTGGCTACGACCAATCCCGCATCTTTTTCACTCACATCCACAAAACTCTGTTGATGTTGTGTATTGCTTGGATTTTGCCACTCCGGTGCAGGTGTGTTATCACGTGTCGCAATTTCAAACATGGAGTCCACATGATGAACAGCAGATACAAGATCTGTTGGGAAGAGTGCGCGCACCCGATGATCCTTCGCCTGATTGTTGAAGGTGGTTTCCATTTGCACTCCTTTTCCACTACGGCTTAATGATATAACCGTACGGATCTGGAGGGGAATCATTTTAGTTGAACGCTGGGCTTTGCGATGTGGATAATAAATCAGTTCTCTCTGTTCCTGATCCAGCGTTTCATCCGCTGACTCCGGTATTTCCCAATGATGAATCACTTCGAACGAGGCCGAATATGATGTATCCTCAAGAATCCGAATCTCTGCCTGAAGCGCTTCTGTGGTCAACGCTACTTCGTTCTCTGGCTGTTTGAACATGTATTCATTGCCGATATCGCCCACATTTTCGTACACGCCAAGGTCTTTGTAAGTCCGGCCTGTCCTTTTATCCGTGAGAGTGAATGAACCATTGTCTGCAATGGTGACGATCATATGTTGATTTTCCATGCCACGTTCACCACGCAACAAGGTAGTCGTTTGTGATGGAATACCACTCGTTGCGGCATCCGTAAAGTTGACCAATGCATAGGTCTTCAGGCCAAATGCAGCTACATTCTCTGTTTCAAAACGAATACGAACACGCCGACAGCTATACGGCTGGCGGAAGCGATCATCCGGCAGATCATAGCCAAATTGCAGACCCAGATCTTCCACCGTACATGGAATCTGCGTACCTTCTTCATCTACAAGGATACGATCTGACAGGTCAACAGCGTTCATCTGCACCGCCATCTCTTCCAGCGTATATCCTTCCCGGAAATACAACCGAGCCGCGTCCAGTTCCATCTGAACCACACCGCTACGTTCCCAGCCCGTTGTATTAAACACCACAACAGGTCGGGCATGCTCGCCATAGCGTGCAAAGATGGAGGTATCCACGGCTGTGGCAATCTGATTGGTGCTGTCCTCAATTAATGCTTCTGCCACATGGCGGCTCTTATCAAATCGCGTCACCATCTCGCGATGCACCTCATCCACACTGCATCCACAGATGCTGTCATGCGGGTGATTCTGCATAAGCGTTTTCCAGGCATATGTCAGCTGATCATGTGGATAGGCATGCCCAAGCAGATAGGCATAGGATGCCAGGGGTTCAGCCACCTTTTCCAGCATGGTCTGGCCCAGCTGGTTCATCTGTTTCAGATACACACGAGCCGAGGCAGTGTTCACCAGAGTTCCCCAGCCATCGGTACGTTGGCTGCGCAGTTCACCTTTGACCGTGGACAGCTCATGTTCAGCCGATGCTCTCAGGGCAGTCAGATAATCTGGAAAGTTCGAGTGAATGAACTCGATATCAGGATATACTTGCTCAGCCATACGAATCGCTTCTGGCAGGTCTCGCTGAATCGGCTGGTGATCACATCCGTTCATGTATAACAACTCATTCGTGGATGCATATTTCTCCGCGTCGGCAAGCTTGGTTTCCCAGAACTTTCGGGCCGAAGCCTCGTCTACCGGAACTTCATTCCCGTTGGAGTACCAGTTGGCGAACAATACGCCGAGCACTTTCGATCCGTCTGGCCCTTCCCACATCAGCTCCGAGAAGCTCGATTCATATCCGGCATCCGATACCGTATTGTTGAATCCCGTAGGCTTCACACCGCGTCCAAAGAACACATTATCAATGCCGGATTGCTGCATCAGCTGCGGAGTCTGTCCAACCAATCCGAATGTATCGGGAAAATAACCGATTTTCGAAGGGTTACCGTAACGCTTGGCGTCCTTATGTCCAACCTGCATGTTGCGCACATTGGCTTCTCCACTCGTCAGAAAGGCATCCTGCAAAATGTACCATGGTCCAATCACAATACGTCCATTGCGGATATGCTTCTCCAGTCGTTCCTTCTGCTCCGGGCGAACCTGAAGATAGTCATCGATGATTATCGTTTGTCCATCCAAATAAAAGCTTTTGTACTCTGATCCCTCATCAAGCTGATCCAATAGTGAATCCACGAGCTGAATGAGACGCATATGGTGCTTCTCATACGGCAAGTACCATTCCCGATCCCAGTGGGTATGCGAAATAATATGTGCTCTTTTCGACTTGTTTGTCCGGTTGATCATCGTGTTACGCCACCTCTTTCCTCTTGTTGTACAATCTCAACCTCATCCGGGCGATATACGGCATTCAGCTCTCCGGCAGCATCTGTGGCAAACAGCACCGAACGATTTTTCTCCAATTGGAACGAGTACGATACACCCGTACGTTGATCCCTCACATGAACTTCATGGTTCAAGGCAAACTCCGATACAAATACATACAGATTTCCTTTTGGAAAACTCAGCTTCCGGCCGTAGATTCCAGCGATATCCCCACCGGATATCCATTCCAGCTCCTGTTCGACGCCCGAAATTTCAGTGGCATAACGATACAAGTCAGCAAGTGGTTCATCCCGTCCGTTTAACTCGAGCGGCAGTGGGGTCCAGATCAATTTTCCTTTACCCAAAGGCAAAACGGTTACTTCATCTGGTGTACTCTTATTCCCATGAAGTAAAGTCTCCTTCGCCACCTCGGCGATCCGACGTCGTCCATAGGTCACCCGGTGATTCACGCCATTAATATTCAGCAGCTCTTCCCGCTGCACGTTACCCAGACTGCGTTGGCCGACGATATGATCTGCCCGGTCACTTGCCTTCCAGTACGCATCCAGCCCCAGTGGTCCAGTGATGAGCAGAGTTGTGCCTTCCCCCTCCGCGAACGCGAATAATTGTTGCAGTGCGTCGCTGTCCATATTATGCGGACTTGGCACGATAATCAGCTTGGGTAATTGCTGCTCCAACGCTTCCAGATGATATTCGGATAACGCACGGAACGGCAGTTTCAGATCATAGGACATTACACGGGTCAGCTTTGTTGTAGCATCATAGGCGAGGGCACGGTTGGAGAAGTCATTGGAATACGGGAACACCACTGCAATATCCTCCAGCTCGCGGTCTTCAAAGAGATCACGAATGCCATGCATGAATGTGCCAAAATCATAAGACACATCCGCCTCTGGCTTCTCCGTGCCATCTGCACGCAACGCTCCGATATGAGACTCATTGGCATTATCCATATAGAAGTTGGTGTTCCAGATCCACTGCACTGCTCCTGCACCGCCTGTCGAGAAAGCATAGGCGTACTTGCGTTCGAGAATGCCGCGAAGCTCCTCTTCCGTACGTTTGGCTCGTCCATCCGGGGTTTCCACATACATGATGCCCGTCTCCTGAATGAGATTGGGCTTATGTGGCGTTTTGGCGAAAATGCCGTCCCAGATCAGATCATCGTTTAACCACCATGAATGCACCGTTGTATAATCCACTTCACGTTCATAGAAGAACGGCGAAGGACGCTGTGCACCAAGGGCCTCGTCCTGTCCCACAGTGACCAGATGGTTGGGTACCAGATCCTTGATCGTACCTACAAGCTCTCTTGCCCAAACATTGTGCATCTCCATGGAGAAGAGACAATAGTCGAGCCAGCGCGTTCCTTTTTTGGCCTTGTGCATATCCTGTACATCAAAATTAATCTCTTCCGGCTCAGGGATGACCGCGGCTGCAAAGTTGGGAAGCTGCTTCGGTGACATGTTCCATGCCTCCTGCAACGTTTCTATCGTCTCATGACGCTGCTGAAGCCACTCGACAAAGGCTTTCTGTTCATACGTATCCCTCGCCGAGCGTGGGCCAGCCGAGAAGATGCGCACCGGATCAAACATCGATGGCTCATTAATCAGATCCCAATCCACATGTGTTGTATGTGTGTGACGACTAACGATGCTGCGGATGAAACGTTTCTGTGCTTCGACACTTTGCGGGTCCAAATACGGATTCGTCCCTTCCCATGTCTCCGGTGTAAAGGAGAAGAAGGTAAACGTGACCTGCAAACCATGCCGCTTCGCTGTTAACAGGAAAGCATCAATGGCACGCAGCACGTCCTCAGCCATGTGACCGTCCACCTGCATCATATTGCGATAAGCGGTCCAGATTCCCGTCCGAATCCAGTTGATCCCGGCTTTCGCCATCTGTGCCATGTCGCGATCCCAGACATCCGCGTTCGGCAGAAACAGAAATTTCCGTGCCACATCCGAGGTCATGTAGGTCATACCCACAACAGGGAGAGGTCGTCCATCTTTCACAAAATAATCTCTGCTGCGGGTGATTACTTCCCCTTCTGCCAGCAATGCGGCATCCTGTCCCCAGAAGCCTTGCCGAAGGATTCGAACTTCCCCATCAGGTGCCTGTGCACGGCTCACAATCCGATACAATCCACTTTCAATGGAAACCGGGAGAAGTATGCGTTCGAAACGCTGTTCACCGGAAAGTTCCATCTCCAGTCGATGGATCCATACCTTTTCTGCCATGCCATTAGCGCGATTCTCATGCTCCACTGTTATGTCGAATGTCCACCGCTCAGACGCTGTACATCTGTTGCCTGCTCGCTGTAAAATCTGACCTTGAAGTGTGAGAACTGCCCGCTCATCTGGCTCATACGAAGCATAATTCGTTTTCAGGGTTAGCTCGGTGACACCTTGCGCACAGAATTGTGCCCACTTCACCATCTCGCCTGCGCCATCCTGCTCCCAGAATGAAGGAGTCAACGGCAGATGTACAAACATCCAGCGCGAACCAACGAAAGTCCCGCGGGAATTCTCCCATAGGACGATTGGGGCAGCAATGCTTCGATCATCTTTGTTGATTCCGCGAAGCAAAGAGTGAATCTGTGTACTCATCGTGCCTGCTGAACCCATCTGGTGTGGCAAATCACTGTTTTTGGTCGTATGCGGAACTAGATTCCATGTATCTGAAATCTCGAAAAGTCCTTCTTTTCCGGCCAGAAGCGGGATCTGTTCAGATGAAGTGAATGATTGGACACCGTCAGCAGATACGTTTAACGCCTCATGAATATAGAGCTCCTGGTGATAGGCGGTCTGCTCGGACTCTACAACCCATGCCCCATTCTCATATCGAACCGGACGTTTGAAAGGCGCACCACCAACACTGATCAGACTCCCTCCCTGATGCAGATAAGCTGCAATCTCCGTCCAGGCGGACTTGGGGAAATAGGGTGCATGCAGATTGATGAAACATCCTTCACCAGCCGTCGCTTTCAACGCCTCTGCAAGTTCATCAGCGTTTACAACACGAATCTCTCCGACTGCTTCCCATGTATTCAGAGCCTGCTCAGTTGGAAAAGCTCCCTCCACTGGAAACGCTGGGTCAGAGAAGATAATCAGCTTTTGATTTTTAGGTTGGATACTCATAATAGGCCATCCTTCATGGATGTATAGACCAACTGGGAGAACAGGCTGTTGGACCATGCAAACCATTTTCGTGTAAAGATCGTTGGATCATCGGCGTGGAAGCCTTCATGCATATATCCGGTATCTGCATCTGTCGCTTCGAGCATGCGGATAATCTCCAGTTTCTCCTCGGCAGACTGCGCAGTCAGTCCTTGCATGGACAATCCCATATGCCAGATATAATTCGGCGGGGTGTGCGGGCTACCGATTCCTTTGGCAACCTTGCCCTCATAGTAGAATGGATTCTCTTTGCTCAGAGCAAAGCGGCGCGTATTCTGGTAGATTGGATCATCCGCTGTGACGTAGCCCAGATAGGGGATGGACATGAGTCCCGGTGTACCGGCATCGTCCATGAGACAGTGGTTGCCATAACCGTCCGTCTCGTACGCATAGATCGGTCCAAATTCCGGATGACGATATATTCCATACAGCTGAATGCCGTGATCTACGTCCTGCTCCAGATCCTTCAATTCCTGCAAAAGTTCCATATCCCGGAACACCCACTCGGCAAACTCCTGCATTTGGCGCAGAGCTACAACCGCGAACATGTTGCCAGGTATATTGTAGTGGAAATCACACGCATCATCACTGGAACGGAAACCGGACCAGATCATACCTGTGTAGTTGACTGGCATGCCTTTTCCGTGATTGCGCAAGGAATCTGTCGGGATACCGTTATTGCGAGTGAAGCGATACGGAGATTGTTCCATATGATGCTGTTCGACTTTGAACAGATCCACAATTTTACGCATCGCTGCCTTGAAACTGGAATCAAAAATGTCAGTCAGCTCGGTTTCCTTCCAATATAGATAGGCCAGGCGCACAACGAAACATAATGAGTCAATCTCAAATTTGCGTTCCCACACCCAAGGTGACATGTCGGTCTCGTCCGTGGTGTTCCAGTGCCAGTCATTGGCCGTCTCATTGAAGGCATTGGCATATGGATCGATATGAACATACTGGATATGACGTTTGATCAGCCCGCCGATGATGCGTTGCAGGTCCTCGTCTTCTTTTGCAAACGGAATGTAGTGTACGACCTGCTCCACCGAATCACGCAGCCAGGAAGCCGGAATATCTCCTGTGATGACAAAAGTGGTACCGTCCTCCATCAACTTGGTTGTTGTTTCAATGGTATTGGGGAAGCAGTTTTTGAATAATTGTAGCAGCTTTGGCCTATGAGCCAGTTTCTGTTCTGCTTCTTCGAGCACGGCCTGAATGGATTGTGGCAAAGCAACAGGCGGCATGGGTATTTTGGGTAATCTAAACTGTTCCATGGATGAGTGCAACTCCTTAAACAAATTGAATGGTGTAGCTATAGAAGATCAAGCTGAGAACATTCACACTAGACCACTACGATGACAGAATAACCTTCCAATCGCTGTTATCCCCAGATTTTTTTGTTTCCCTTTTCTAAAGGGTAAAATCTGGGGATAGCGTATGCTTCCGATGTAGCTTTCTTTCAGAAAGCTTTGAGGTGAACGCTTCGCTTCTTCTGGTTATTTCTGTCCTCTCCGTTAACGTGTGAATAAAGAGCTCCGACGCGACATATATAGCTCGAAATATTTCAAAAAGGTTTACCGCAGCAGCACGGTTTTTATTTCGTAAGGCTTAAAAGATAATGTCATCTGGCCGTTCGTGTGGGCCAGTGGTTTGATTGGTTGTTCCAGTGCGTTGGAGTGATAGGCTTGCTCGAAAGCATGTGGCCATTGCAATGTGATGTTTTCGCGTTTGCCTGACGACTCATAAAAACGCAGCACGGTGCCGTGTCCATCCTCTGCCAGTTTGACGGTATCCAGAATGACATGCTGGCTTTCGAAGTTAATCCATGATCCAGTTGCTGGACGTGGGTGTGCAACAGTTACTGTTGCATCTGCCGTTGGATATACTTCAGCCCCTGTGCTTTGTTGTGATTGATCCATCTGCTGCACCTGTTCCATCGATTGCACTTGTTGTGGCTGTTGTGTTTGCTCTACTTGTTGCACGACCACTTCCGTGTTCAGTTCAGCTGCATGACGTACGGTGTGTGCGTTTCTCCAGTCTCCGTTGTGCGGGTACAGGGAATATGTGAATTCATGTTCCCCCAGATCAGCCGTGCGGTCAGGCCATTTTGGGGCACGCAACAAGGACAAACGAATCGTACTGCCTTGCACGTCATAACCGTATTTGCAATCATTGAGCAAGCTGACGCCGTATCCATATTCGGCTACATCCGCGAAGCGATGTCCGCAGACCTCATACTGGGCTTGTTCCCAGCTTGTGTTACGATGCGTTGGACGTTCCAATGCGCCAAATGGAATCTCAAATGTCGCTTTGGAGGTCACCACATCAATAGGGAAGCCGACTTTCAGAAGTTTGTGATCTTCATTCCAGTTCACGTGTGTCTGGAAGTCGATTCGCCGTGAGTCATGATAAAAGACGATATCTTGTGTGATCATCGATTGATGAAGTTTCCAGCGGAAATGCAGGACATCCTTCGTTGTACCCGCCAACACGAGCTTTTTCTCCAACAGCTCCACTTCACCAGCAACCTGTTCCTCATAACGATTGTCGATATCCCATGCATCCCAGAGCGTTGGACGGTCGTGGAAGAAGTGAAGTTGATTGCCACGTTCACCTGGCTTCAGCATCTCGCGCTCTGCGGTCTTATCCCACAGACGGGTGATCTCTCCGCGTTCGTTGAACTGTATATGATAAAGAGCGGTATCCCATGTATCATTAAAGGTTGGTTGTGCGGCAAGGTTGGTCATTTCCCGTACATTCGTTTCCCTTGTGTTTTCCGGTACCAGCCAGATCGTTTTATATCCAAACGCCGGAATGTCTGTCACGAGAATAGACATGCTGCCATCCTCCCGATCCATCCGCAGGCGTTGGCCTTCTTCATCGACGCCATAGCGATCCAAGCCATCCTGCACAGAAAGTTGAACGACTGCACTCCGTTTCCAGCCCAGGCTGTTGAATACAACATAGGCTAGTGAACCTTCTGGTCCCTTGGTGTTGATAGCCGTTGTCAATGCTGCAATGCCTTGATGCAGTCCGGTTCTACCTAATTCAAATACCTGTACATATTCCTCATTCGAAGTCACGTAGGACTCTGTAATCGCCGATCCCGGTATAATATCGTGGAATTGATTCAGCAAAATCAATTTCCAGCCGTCATGCAGTGCTGAACGCACTTCAGCTTCGGTATTCGCCTCCATATCCGGTTGAGCGAGTGTATTCCACAACTCAGCTTCTCGATACAGAACCTCCGCTTTCCGATTGTTGCGCTTATTGCGAGCATGTGTCGTGTAGGTTCCCCGATGTAACTCCAGATACAGATCACCATGCCACTTCGGAAGTACAGGTTGTTCCTTTTCAATTCCGGCAAAGAAAGCTCCGGCTGTGCTGTATCGACTTGCAGGCTGTCCAACCATCAGGTCTGCACGATCGACATACTCCAGCATCTCGCGTGTTACCCCGCCGCCACCATCTCCGTGTCCATATAGAAGCATATGCTCCGGATGGGCTGCTTTCTCACGGTAGGACTGCCAGTGATCGTGAATATCTTTTGGCAGGGTATTCTCATTAACACCATGATTGAGGTAAGACAGAATGGGTGTGCCGTCAATCCCCACCCAGTGAAACAGGTCATATGGAAACACATTGGTGTCATTCCAGCCGAGCTTCGTGGTCATGAAATACTCCACATTGCCATGCTTCAAAATCTGCGGCAGTGAGGCACAGTACCCGAATGTATCCGGCAGCCATTCAATCTGTGATGTTTTCCCGAATTCCTCCATATAAAAACGCTGACCGTATAACATCTGGCGAATCAGAGACTCGCCGCTTGGGATGTTCAGATCCGGCTCAACCCACATGCCGCCAACGAGCTCCCAACGTCCTTCTGCAATCCGCTGCTTCACGCGTGCGTACAATTCGGGATCATGTTCCTTCAGGAATGCATATAACAAGGGTTGACTCTGGGAATACACATAGTCTGGATATTCATTCATGAGTGCGTCCACGGTGGAGAAGGTTCGGCTCGTTTTGCGTACCGTCTCACGTACAGGCCACAGCCACGCAATATCAATATGGGACTGTCCCACCATATGCTCCAGACCTTCCGCGTTACCGCCAATCTCACGTACATGATGCTTCAGATTATGCTCAATCCGACGAATACCTTCCCCCTGCTTGATCTCTTCTGCTGACATGCCTACAAATTGGTCCATCGCACGATAGATGGCTTCCAGCAGACGAATCCGCCTGAAGTCACTTTCTGGCAGCAGCACAGCCGAATCACGCACAATAATGACGGTGTACATGAGACTGCGAACGGCTTCATTTGGTCTCACCAGCAAGCTGGTAACCGATGTGATCGGCGGCTGAATAACCGCCTGTTGATTCAAAGGGTCCACAGGTTCAGGTACTGGATCGAACATCTCAATCTCAAGTTCTGGGTTGGTCCCGACTTTGGACGGATCAAGTGTGACGTAGGTATGATTGCGGTCCAATCCCTGGTAGGAGTGTCCATTCACCCGCAGTAAACCTTCTCCCCCCGTTTCAAATACAAGCCCATAAGGCGCTTGCTGCCATGTAGAAGGGATCTCTAAACGTGTTCTGAAGAAATACGTCGTTCCCTGTTTGCTCGGAAAACGCTCATAATCTTGCCCTTCCGGGTACTCACCCTGATCCTCATACTGTCCTGGCACATTGTAATAAGCACGAGTAATGTCCCAACTGCGCAGCTGCAATTGCTCCAGCCACTGATGTTCGGACAACTCGCGAATCAATCGTCTGATACGTTCCACAGTCTTACGCCTCCCTTACGGTCAGTTCGGTCATATGCGTATCGTTTACGCTGCCGCCGATATGAATATGAAACAGGCCCGGTTCAACGACAGGCTTCAAATCACGACCAATATACTGCAACTGCTCCGCTCCGATTCGGAATTCCACGGTCTGTGTCTCTCCAGGCTCCAGGTTCACTTTCGCAAACCCCTTCAGTTCCTTGGCAGGACGAGTCAGTGAGCTAACCACGTCCGAGATGTACATCTGTACAACTTCTGCACCTGCATAAGGGCCGGTGTTGGTCACATTCACAGACACCGTGACTGAATCCCCCGCTGTCATGGATGCATCACTCAGCTGCGGTTCACTGTACTCAAATGTGGTATAACACAGTCCGTACCCAAATGCATAACGTGGCTCCAAATCCTCTTCGAGGTAACGCTTGCCTCGGGAACGTTTGCCGTTGTAATAGATCGGTAATTGGCCGACATGCTTCGGAATGGAGATCGTCAATTTGCCTGACGGATTCACATCACCGAATAGAATATCTGCAATGGCATGCCCGCCCTCTTGACCCGGATACCACGCCTCCAGAATTGCATCGGCATGTTCATCCACCCAAGGTTCCGTGATGGGACGACCATTAATGTAGACAACGACAAGCTTTTTGCCGAGCTTGTGAATCTCCTGAATGAGTTCCAACTGTACTCCGGCAAGACCCAGCGTCATTCGGTCGATCCCTTCACCGCACTCCATATCGTTCCATGAGTGATCCGATACATTGGAAGCGCCCGTCTTCAGATCGATTGTTCCTTCTCCAAAGTCACGCGCACTGGAGCCGCCAACCACCATAATGACGGTATCTGCCTGACTGGCAACTTCGATAGCCCGCTCAAATCCTTCTTTTGAATCACCTTTAATCCGGCATCCTGGTGCATAGAGAACCTGATCTACACTGCTGCCATCAGTCACAAAACCAACAGAACTCTTCTCCGTTTGCACATCCATACGATTAGCCAGCTTACTGCGAATGCCATCCAGTACCGTTGCCACTTTCGACTTCGGTTGCGGAGACGTGTAATCACCCAGCTGATTGTAGGCCTGATCGGCATTGGGGCCAATGACGGCAATCCGGCCCAAATTTCCTATCGATAAAGGTAGCGTGTCAGCCTCATTTTTGAGAAGCACAACACCTTCCGCCGCCAACTGGCGTGCGAGCTGAATATGCTGTTCACTTCCAATCACTTCTGCTGCCCGATCAGCATCCACATAAGGCTGTTCGAATAAGCCCAGTCTGAACTTCAACGCCAGCACGCGAGAGACAGCCTGATCCAGAACCTGCACATCAAGCTTGCCTTCTGCCACCGCCTGCACCAGATATTGCCCGAACATCTCACCGGACATTTCCATATCGATGCCTGCCTCAATCGCCTGCACCGATGCATCCAGTCCATCCGTCGCGACATCATGCCCACTAGCCAACATGTTGATCGCGCCACAATCCGTAATAACCAGACCATCAAAGCCCCAATCTTTACGCAAAACATCTTCCAGCAGTTCGGTATTTACCGTACAAGGTGTGCCATCAATTTCGTTATACGCCGGCATGATGGAAGCTGCACCTGCTTCTACAGCTTTACGGAATGGATACAGATCCACTTCCAGCAGTTCACGCCAGCCCATATGTACAGGCCCTGCATTGCGTCCACCTTCTGAGCTGCCGTAACCGACAAAATGTTTTAGCGTAGCAGCAACTGTATCGTCCCGATCCAGATTTTCACCCTGAAGTCCCTCCACGGAAGCAACTGCCAGTTCTCCAATGAGATACGGATCTTCACCGAAACATTCCTCCGTACGCCCCCAGCGCGGATCACGCACAACATCCAGTACCGGAGAATAGGTGACCGCACCGCCTTGAGCACGTGTCTCCCGCGCTACTGCCTGACACATCTCCCGATATAGATCCACATTCCATGTGCTCCCCAGTAAAAGGGGAACGGGATAGACCGTCCCGTCAATGGCCATATGACCATGTGAGCACTCCTCCCCAATCAGGATGGGAATGCCCAGTCTGGAATGCTCTACCGCATAACGTTGAATCAGGTTAACCGCCTCAGCGCCTTCTCTGGCAGATAGTCCATTTTCCAGTGTAACGCCAGTCCAGGGATCTGCCCGAAGTGCACCATAGAGGGAGCCAATGCCGCTATTCTCCACTTGCTGCTTAAAGGATTCATTTAATGTGATGTTCCCCTGATCATTCGTATAGGTCTGCCAGCCAAATGGCTGCGTAAGTTGGCCTACCTTTTCTTCCGTAGTCATCAGGCTCAGCAGGTGTTGTACCCGTTCCTCTACGGATTTGCTTTGGTCCTTGTAAGTCATCAATCTGCATCTCTCCAATCCTATAGCAAGATCCGTTTATTCTTTGACCGCGCCCACCGTCAGACCCTGTACAAAATAACGCTGGAAGAACGGATAAGCGAATATAATTGGCAACGTGGCAAGCACAACCATCGCCATTCGGGACGTATCCTGCGGAATGGACTGCATGGCTGCCAGACTCATCGAACTGTTAGCAGAGTTCTGCTGGATGAACTGGATGCTCGACTCAATCCGCATCAGCATGGATTGCAGCGGCACCAGATTGGGATTATCGATGTACAACAGCGCATTGAACCAATCATTCCAGTAACCAAGTGTACTGAACAACCCGATGGTTGCCAGTCCCGGCAAGGAGAGTGGAATTACGATTTTCATAAAGGTATAGAATTCTCCGGCACCATCAATTTTCGCCGATTCAATGACTGCATCCGGCACACTGGTGGAGTAGAATGTACGCAGGATCATGATGTAGAAGGCATTCATCGCCAGGGGCAGAATCAGTGCCCATAACGTATCTTTCAGTCCAAGCAGCTGGGATACAACCATATAGGTTGGAATCATCCCGCCGTTAAACAACATGGTCAGAATCGCAAAGATGGAGAAAAATCTCCGATATCTGAAGCTCTTGCGTGAAATCGCATACGCATATAGCGACATGAGAATCAGACTGATGATGGTACCAAGTACCGTCACCAAAATGGTAACTCCATACGCCCGCAGCAGCGTATCCCCGCTCTGCCAGACAAATTGATATGCCGCCAGACTCCATTCTGCCGGAATCAGACGATATCCATCACGGGCCAGTGCTTTCTCGTCCGTAAACGAGATGATGACTACAAATATAAAAGGAAATACACAGATCAGAGCGAATAGACCGGCGATGATGTTCATGATTACGTTCCAGCCGCTGGATACGTGGTGGAAGTCGCGTTTTTTAACAAGCCCTGCTTGAGCCATGGTGGTTCACTCCTTTCCCTGTCCTAGAATAGGCTGCTGTCTTTATCTACTTTGCGCACAACATAGTTGGAAATTATAACGAGTACAAAGCCCACGACGGATTGATACAATCCCGCAGCTGTGCTCATGCCAATTTCACCACTTGTTTTCAATCCACGATATACGTACGTATCAATAACATTGGTAACGGAATAGAGCGTACCCGAATCCCTTGGCACCTGATAGAACAGTCCAAAGTCGGCATAGAAAATGCGGCCTACGGCCAGCAAAGTCATGATTGTAATGATGGGTGATAATAACGGAATCGTAATATTACGAATCTGCTGCCACTTGCTTGCTCCATCGATCATGGCTGCTTCGTAGAGCGATTTATCAATCCCCAGAATGGAAGCCAGATAGACAACGCTGCTATAACCAATCGTTTTCCATAACGCTACGAATACGAGAATATACGGCCAATATTTTGCCTCGGAGTACCACTGAATCGGTTCCATCCCGAACCAGCCAATAATCTGATTCAACATCCCGCGGTCCATGCTCAAGAAGCTGAAAGCGAAGTAACCAACGATAACCCAGGATAGAAAATACGGCAGAAACATGCCGGTTTGATACAGTTTGGCGAGTCGTTTATTAACCAGTTCCGAGAGCAGGATTGCCAATGCCACAGCGAATACCAGTCCCAGGAAGATAATGGCGATGTTATAAAAGAGGGTGTTGCGTGTAATAAGCCATGCGTCACTTGTGCTGAACAGGAATTTGAAATTGTCCCAGCCTACCCATTCGCTCTTCATCAGACTTGCCCAGAACCCTTCACGGCTGAACCGATATTCCTTAAAGGCAGCCACTGTACCCACAAGAGGCAAGTAGGAGAAGAAGAAGAACCAGATGGCGCCTGGCAGCACCATGAACAGCATGACCCGGTTTCTAATCAGGTTTTTCAAAAATGTAGTCATTGTGGAGTTCCTCCTTCAGGCTTGAATGAAAAAGGACCGGACGCGATAAGCAGCCGCCCGATCCTTACGATGTACTCTTACTTGTTTTCCGCTCTCCAGGCATCCAGCTGGCTTTGGGCTTCCGCCATTACTTTCTCCAGTCCGGCTTGATTGAACTTCTCAATCACTTGATCCAGATTGGCTGCCGGGTCCAGTGTACCTGTCATCAGTGCTGCCCAATACTGCTCTTTCACGTTCTGTACCGCCGTCAGTTCGGCAGATACATTGCTTGAATCAAAGTTAAAGCTGAGGATCGGGGAATTGGTACCTTCAGCGTTAAACTTCTTGAACTCATCCCATTTGTTGTCCGGGTCATTGCTGTTCAGATAGAGCAGCATGTTATTCCCAAGGGAGTATGAAGGCATATCGTAGTTTTTCGATTCAGGCAGATTTTCCATATGCGTGTCATCCACTTTTTTGTAGTGTGTGCCCTCGATACCGGAGTCCACCATATTGCGCAGCACAGGATCTGTATTCAGCAGGTTCAGGAACTCCATCGCTTTTTCTGGATATTCCGAGTTAGCCGAGATCGCCATAATGGAGCCTTGTACAGATGTATTCGTTATAATCGCTTCACTTGCAGGTGTTGAAACAACTTGATAACCGTAACTTGCAGACCATTGGTTGTCCGCGAGCGGCTGTGTCTGTGCACGATCCAGGAACCAATTGCCCGATGTTGTCAGGTCGTTCGTGGAACCTGTTGTAGCTGCTTCTGCCGATACATAACCGGCTTTGTAATATTTGTGCATCGTCGTAAGTGCTTCTTTCATTTCAGGTGTTTCCAATATGTTCACGAGCTTATAGTCCGTTGTATCCAGCTTGATTGCCATCGGCAGATTCTGAATGACATAGTCATACGGCACGTAAGGAACATAGTTTTTATCCATGGCAAAAGGTGTTACACTTGCCTCGTTTTCCTTGATCGTTTTCAGCAAAGGCTCCAGACTGTCTAACGTACGGACACCAGAGGTGTCCAGCTTGTATTTATCAACCAGCATTTGGTTAAAGCGCCATACCTCTTGTTGAGGCAGCTCTTTGTTGGCTGGAATTCCGTAATTGTGTCCGTCTACCTTCGAACCGCTGAGGAATGCAGGATCAATGGTCTTGGTGAGATCCTGACCGTATTCAGCAAGCAGGTCATCCAGTTCAAGGAATGCACCTTTTCTGGCATTTTGTACATAATCGAATCCACCGGAAGAGGTGAACAGAATGTCCATTGGCTCACCGGATGCTACGTTAACCTGCATCTTCTGTGGGTAGTCACCCCAGTCAACCATCTTCATCGTTACCGTGGCATTAATTTTCTCTTTGGTATACTTGCTCACTTCTTCCATCACTTTGTTGACGTCTTTCTGAGGGGTACCGATGGTATACCAGATCAACTCTACCGCGTCGTCTCCAGCTCCCCCGGATTCCGAAGCATCTTTGCTTCCTCCACAGGCACTAAGAACAAGTGTAACGGCCATTAACAATGCAAGAACGAGTGAGAAGCGTTTTCTTTGTTTACTCATTTCTTTGATCCTCCCTTTTCGTGTTCCCTTAGGCACTACTTACTAACTGCTTTAACCTTATCGAATGAAAGCATTTACAAAAAGAAGATAAACTTAAGTTTTCGAGGTACAAATTAAAGAGAAATCGTCCTTGGACAACTATTTTGTACCTGTTTAAATAAATCGCTTACATGAAAGAGACATGCCGGGTAACGTATGGCATGATCTTCATGCTGCCATTCCTGTTCCCGATATGTCTCTTGGATCTCTGTCCGTACAGTTGAATCTACCGGTCACCAAATTAACCAAACACCTTGAAATCCGTCGGTGAAATTCCCACATATTTGCGGAACTGTTTATAGAAATACCCTGTCTCCCAATACCCCACATTTCGGGCGATCTCATGTACCTTCAGATTGGTATTCCGCAGCTGTTCCTTCGCACGTTCAATCCGGTATTTATTGATGTATTCGGCAAACGTTTCTCCAGTCTCCTTATGAAACAACTGTCCCAAATACACCGGATGCAGATGATAGTGGGCACCCAGCAGCTTCAGGGAAAGTTCTTCTGCGTAGTGTTTGTCGATATGCTGAAGGACTTGGTTCACAATTGGATTCTTCATATCCTGCAATAGGGATTGAATCGTCTGCGCCGCAACTTGCTGAAGCGCCCGCACGAGTTCATCAAAAGTGCCACTGTCCAGCACAAGTTGAAGCCCTTGTTGGTATATGGCAGACTCATCCGAGTGTTTGATGCTCTCCAGTTCCATTTTGAAGCGAATCACCACTTCCAATGCGGTATTCTGTAACTCCCCAGGCGTAAGTCCATTGCGATGCTGTTCAAAATCCATACGAATCCGCTCCGCAAGTTGTTCTGTATTCCGGGACAGAATCAGTTTCGTGTAATCCCTCCAGTCAATAAAGAAGGACGCTGCCGAGTTGCCGCAACGATCCAGGATGGCATGGTCGATGACTTTCAGATCGGGATAGATCATCACGTATTGGAGCGCCTTTTTTGCCTCTTCATAACTGGCCGGCGCATGGTATATCCCCTTCATCAACCTGCCCGCCCCAATACGTACCGCAGGATGTGTTACTGAGATGGCATCGGATAAAGCCCGAAGACCATCCATTAACTTCTGTTCCTCATCCTCGTTACCCTCGACATTGGCAACAATGACGAGATCACCATCGATGTCATGAAAGACATTCAGATGGGACTTGTCCTTCAGCATCTCCTCCACACGTTCAAACATGCCGAATGTTTGCCCTTTGTCTTTGTCACGCAATATAGCGACAGCCACGTCCGAGGCTTCTAGAGAAAGGTTCATAAACCGGGCACGTTCCTCAAATTCGGTAGCTGCAATCTGTCCCGTAAGCCATCGATGAAGAATGTTATCTTTCAGAATCTGAATGCCATACGCATCATCCGCTTGAGGTGTCACTGTATGATCCAGCTTGGACGCTGTATTCCTAAGCGTGGATTCCAATTCCTCCACATTAATCGGTTTGAGCAAATAGTTTTCGATCCCCAGCTGCATGCCTTCCTTCAGATATTCGAACTCATTGAAACCACTCAGGATAATGACTTTCATCTCAGGTTGCACTCGCCTTGCTTCCCGAATCAGGTCAAGACCATTCATGAGTGGCATGGATATATCCGTGATCAGGATGTCCACAGGCTGAGAGGAGAGCGCTTGTAACGCTGCCTGCCCATTACCTGCATGGCTCACAATTTCCATACCAAATGAAGACCAATCCACAATATCGTATAACCCTTCAATGATGAACGGCTCATCGTCTACAATAAACACCTTGTACATGTTAAACTCCCGTCCCTTCTGTATGTGGATAACGCACCCTGATCCGTGTTCCCTCACCGAGGGTGCTCTCTATGGTGATACCGAACTCCGGCCCATACAGGAAGCGCAATCGACTATGAACACTGCGCAGTCCGAACATCTGACCCGACTCTTCTGGACGTTCCAGTTCTTCAAGGATTTCCGTCAGGCGTGCAGGATCAATGCCTTTGCCATTATCTTTGATCTCCACCTGCATCACATTATCCGTCTCTTCCACAACAATCGATAATCGGTTATCCGAACGTTCCGTCTGAATGCCGTGCACGACATAATTTTCAATAATAGGTTGCAGCGAAAGTTTGACCACAGGGTGTTGATAATAAGCAGCATCGATCTGGATCGTATATATGAAAATATCCTTGTAGCGGATTCGGAATAACTCCAGATACAAGCGGCAAGCTTCCATCTCATCTTTCAGCGTGTAATTATTCTTCTGCTGTACCAGGCTCTTGAACAATACGGATAGGCTATAGATCATCTCGCCGACATCTCTCGCCCCCTGGGATATGGCCCTCATTCGAATCACTTCAAGCGTATTGTAGAGAAAGTGAGGATTGATACGCGCCTGTAACGCGACCAGTTCGGTCTCCTTCTGTTTGATCTCGGCTTTGTAGACGCGTTCAATGTACAGATTCAGCTCATCCAGCATGTCATTGAAGCTATGCGAGATCTGCCCCAGTTCATCATCACGCGCATCGTCGATGCGAGCCGTCAGGTTGCCGTATTTTACTTTTTGGGTAAAGCGAATGATTCGACGGGTTCGTTTGGCAAAGTTAATAATGAAAAACGCCGGAACCAACACGGCAAACAGAATACACACGATACTGATGGAGATGATGGTATTGCGAATCCCCGCATAGGTCTCAGCCATCTCTTCCACCGGAACAGTACCAATAACCACATAACCCTGATCCGCGGAGACAAACTTGTTCACATACATGTTCTGCTCCTTTTTCATCGAATCCATATCCGTCTGATCAAACAGGGAATCGGCCACATTCACGTAAGGGTACTTTTTCCCGTAATACTGATTGTTGGAGTCGAACAGGACTGTTCCTTTGGCCGATAACACCACGATTTCTCCCTTCAGGTTACTCTCGTAGTTATCCAGTGCATTCCCGATTCCCTCCGAGTCAAAAAACACCAGAAACTGCCCCAGATTTCGAAGCGTCTGTGTATTGTTAATCGGTACACGGATCGAATAGAGCGCAGGGTCCCATTGATTGATCTCTTTGCGAATCCAGTAATTGGGTGCACTGATATTGGGCGTTTCCATCGCCATCACGTCCGGAATATAGGAATGAGCTACATTGGTGTCCAGCTTGCGGAACTGCTTGTGTTGATTAAAGGTAGACAGATCCTGCTGCTCAGCGCTATACAACATGAGTTGGTTAATCTGCGAATTACGATCCATAATGTTCTGAAAATGTTTTAACACATCGGCCGAATAGTCGTCCTGATTGGCGTAATATCCATTCGTCATGTGCTGAACATATTCAGCGTAGGAGTGGTTCATCAGATACGTAATGTTGGCGGAGAGTGCCTCATTCTGATGCATGTCCCTCACCATGTTTTGTACTGATTCATACTGCTGATGAATATAACGATCCACATGTTCCATCGCTGCTTTCTGGATCGCCAGTTCCCGGCGAATCGTGGAGTCGGACACCGTTAGAAAGATGATATAAGATAATGTAATGATCGTGACAATCGATATCATCGAGAAGGTCAGGAGCATTTTCATAAACATATTATTTTTGAAGAAATTATTGTAAACGCTAACAATTTTCAAGTCGCATGTTCCCTCCGATGCTGTTTTCCTGACTATATAAGTTGAACTAAAGATATTTACACTGACACTACGATGACAGAATAACCTTCCAATCGCTGTTATCCCCAGATTTTTTGATTCCTTTTTCCCAAGGGAAAATCCGGTGATAAAGGCGAAGCTTATGCTTCCGAAGTAGCTTTCTTGCAGAAAGCTTTTAGCTTCGCTTTTTCAGGTTTCTTCTGTCCTCTCCGTTATCGTGTAAAAAATTAGTTTAACTTATATAGAATTATATCACCAGGCTTCTGACATTAACTTGTCACCTGTAACTTTTCTTTAGTTTGTACTCGCGTTTCTTTAATTTCACCCTATTTAAAAACGCTTTCATCCACTATCGTTAACCATAAGTTTAGCTTTGTGTAAAAGAATGCCAACCATTCATTCCACTTGAAGGAGGAACATCATGACACGCAAACTCAAACCGAAAGGCATCATTCCCAAGGTCACTGCCATGGTATTGACTACGGCATTGCTTGGACAAGTTGTTGCATCATCCGTTTATGCAGGAGACACGCTCCCTTACACAGGTGAAAGCGCCAAAGGGGTGAATCAGCCCTATCAGCACGGGTATACCTCAGCCCAGATTCTGAACTGGACACCTGAAAGTGACATCCATGGTGATCTGCTTCGTGCCCATGTCCCCCTGCAGCCCCGTAATGAACCGTTCGCTGCCACGCAAGCTTATCCTGAGCTTAGTCCAGACACCCAGCTATTTACGATGAGTGGCGATTACGGCAATGCATTCTTCGATAGCACACCTTATACCAATGAATTCAGCCAATATCTCTTTAATTATTGGCAGTATACAGACTACTACAGCTATTGGCATGGCATGGCTTCTGCCGGAGTGCCGGAGGAATTATACGATCCCAGTAAGGAGTGGACGGAGAAATACTTCGAGTTTGGCATTTTGAATATCCCGAATCCGGCCTATACCAACGCAGCTCACAAAAATGGCGTCAAATCCATTGCCAACATCTTTTTCTCGGACAATGACCGTGGGCCACAAACCTATAAACAAATGCTGATTCAGGATGAAAACGGCAATTTCCCTGTAGCCGAGAAACTTGCCGAGATGGCAGAATACTACAACTACGATGGATACTTCTTCAATCAGGAAGAGGTTGCCCGGGGTGTAGCCCATGAGGATATCGCTTCCTACAAGAAATTCATGAAATATCTAAGAGATAAAGGCCTGTACGTTCAGTGGTATGATTCCACCATCAATACAACAGGCAAGATTCAATACCAGAACCAATTTAACGGCCTTAATAGCCCCTTTGTAGAGGATTCCGTTCTCGGCAGAGTCTCGGATTCCATCTTCCTGAACTACGTATGGAACCACAAGATGCTACGCGATTCCCGCGACCATGCCCTCAGTCTGGGACTTGATCCACTGGAAACCGTATTTGCAGGTGTTGAAGGTGGTCATGACAGATTCGGCCGCTGGAAGCAATCCTACGACCTGCGCCACAATCTGGATGAGAACGGTCAGCCCATGAATAGTATCGCGACGCTGGGTGCAGATTTCACCCACAATGCCCTGGATGAAGAGATGGGCGATGGGAGTACGAATCATCGTGCGGAGGATCAGTATCAATGGATGACCTTTGTGCGCGATCGTGCTTGGTGGTCTGGTCCAAATCAGGACCCTACGGATGCGCGTCGTAACGCTTCTGCCAATCTGTCGGATGTGTATGCTTCCGGCGCAAACTGGGATGGGATTGCTGCATATCTTACCGAGCGATCCGTCATCAATGGCTCGAATTTTGCGACAAGCTTCAATACAGGTCACGGTTTGAAATATTATGAAGACGGCACTGTCTCGAACGACAAGGAATGGTCCAATATCAACATTCAGGATATCCCCGTCACTTGGCAATGGTGGATGGATAGCGAAGGCGACAAACTGAGTGTCGATTTTGATTATGGCCCATCTTATGAGAAAGGCGCAAGGTACAACTACGATTCCATTGGCGCATTCCAGGGCGGCAGCTCACTCGTGGTAAACGGTACACTGAACGCGGAGAACTTCCTGCGCCTGTACAAGACCGACCTGTCCGTCAACGGACAATCCACACTGGAGCTGACGTACAACAAACCGTCCACCAGCGATGCTTCCTCCCTGCATGTTGGTTTAATCTTCGAAGATGACCCGTCCAACGTGGTCAACGTAAATGTGCCTAATTCAGGCCATCATACGGAAGGCTGGAAGACAGCTACATTGGATCTGAGTGCATATCAAGGCAAGACCATTGCCGCTATGGGATTATCCTTTGACCCGAACGGTAAGACCATTGAGAACTATCAGATGAATATTGGCGAGATCCGCATTTCCGACGGTTCAGCGGCTGTACCGGATGCACCAACCGGTTTCCATATTGCCAAAGCACTGACCAATACCAATGAACTGGTTGTTGCCTGGGACATGAAGGACTATTCAGAGGTCAAACAATACAATTTATATGAAAATGGGGCCTATGTTGGCGGTGTGTATGATTCCACTTTTTATATTAAATCGCTAAAACAGCCTTCTGGTGAACTGTCCATACGTGCTGTTGGTGCAGATGGTACCGAAAGTAAAGCAACCGTCTTGGCTTATGATCTGAATGCAGCCGTTCAGAATATTGATGTGAAATTCAAAAAGAATGGCGATGCCATCGTAAGCTGGAACAACCCGAGGAAAGCAAAAGAAACAGGCAAGAATAAAGATGAGAATATGGATAAGGACAAAGGTAAAGGCAACGAGTCCATTCAGCTCACCCTAGAAACCGAATATACCAATGAACCCTTCACCAAGTCGCTTCAGGTCAAAAAAGGAAAATCATCTGCCGTTCTGACCGGACTTCCAACTAACGGTGAACATTATGTACTGAATATCGCCATTGGCGGGCAGAATCCGGTTACCCATACCGGACAACTCGCAGATCTTCAGATTACACCATACGCCAAGGATAAGGTCACGGTAAAAGATGGGAAATACACGCTTGCCCTGCCGGATCTGGAGGACTGGTATAAGATCTATGTTTATGAAAATGGGGTAGCACGTGAATTCGGCGTCACTTACGTTTCGCAGAAATTCCCGTATATCATTCGGGGAAGAACGAAGCTGAGTGAACTGACCTTCACACCAGCGTCCAGCAGCAGCTCTTTGAAGCTGATCATTGAGGATTATGCGGGCAATCAGGCCACGACAATCTTGAGGTAAATATAATTTTCGTGCACGCCTGTATGCTAGTTGAGATACGTACAGCCCTTCACTTCCCAAAGGAAGTTGAAGGGCTGTTTGTTCCTATAAGAACGCATCCACCTGCTGAACATTCAGTGCTTTTTGAACTAACGTATTTCTTTGATTACACCCCGTTTGACAACATTGAGGATAGATACTTCCGCAACTGCTTTTTGTCTATTTTATCCACAGCTGTTCTGGGCAAACTATCCACAATGAACAGTTGAGTCGGCCATTTGTACGGAGCAAGATATGGCTCACAAAACGCTCTCATCCGTGTCAGATCCAGACTATCACCGTTCCGTAACACTATGAAAGCAACGAGTTCCTCTCCTTCGTCAGGAAGAGAAAGTCCGATTACGGCCGCCTCGCTTACTGCCTCATGAGTCATAAGGACATGCTCCACTTCGGCACAGAACACATTGGAACCGCCCACAATGACCATATCCTTCAAGCGATCAAACACATACAGGTAACCTTCTTCATCCAGGCAACCGACATCCCCAGTTCGAATCCAACCATCGGGCATGGTCTCGGCAGAAGCCTCCAATTGACGCCAATATCCCATCATGATCTGTGCACCTCGAACAACGATTTCTCCAGCCTCACCCGTCATTGTCTCACTTCCGTCCGGATTTAATATCCGAACTTCGAAGGCCTGCTCACCCTGAACAGCCAGGTCGGCTGGACGACCTACGGATCGAAGGCGATGAGAATTCCCCATATGCTGAGCAGGAAAAAGACGGCTTATGGACATCCCGCATTCTGCTTGTGAGTAGTTATTCACAATAGTAGCATCAGGAAATTGCGATACAACCTCCTGTAGTGTATCCGGGGAAACAATGGACCCTCCGCAGCCAATAAGCGTTAGGCTCTTCAAGTTTCTCACTCCTACGGCTGCCTCGCGGGTAAAATCCCGAAGCAGTTGGCCTACTGTACTGAGTTGCGTAATCTGATCACGTTCAACAGTTTCCATAATGCGGTGTACATCCGCCGGGTATTCATCTAGGAATACAAGACAGCCCCCAGCAGCCATGGTCGCCCACAACTGGAACTGACCCACCAGATGGGATAAGTTAAGCACCAACACACGACGGCTGAGATCATGACCGAAGCCTACAGAAGGCGTAAGTTGATTCCAAGCAGCCATACCACGATGCGAATGCATGACCCCTTTGGGTCGGCCGGTTGTCCCACCCGTATAAATCAGGACTGCCGTATCGTCTACACTTGGTTTGAATTGGTCTTTTGGAGAGAACGCAGGTTCATGCTGCAAAAGAGCAGCGAGCGAACTGTTATTCGTCCCTTCTTCGTCTGTCGTGAACAGTTTTGGACAATACCCAAGAAGCTTTACCGTGGCGATCGCTGCGTTAGCATGTTGGTCATCATGTATAATCATATGTGGTTCTGCATCCTGTAATATGGCAGCGAGTTCAGGCACTGTTAGCATAGGAGACGGTACGAGCGGTATAGCACCGATCCCAACTGCTGCATAAAACGCAACAACGAGCTGGGGATCTGGATCACCTAAAAGGGCAAAGCGATCACCAGCCCGGAGTCCTTCAACATATAGAGCATAGCTCAGTCTTTCAACTTGACCGTTAAGCTCCCCATAACTCATCGTTTGCCCATGTCGCATTAACGCAGGTTGCTCAGGGTACAGACTTGCTGCAATTGGCAATCGTTCGGATAGAAGCAAGCAATTACCCCCAACATTTATATTTCCATTTTCTCCGTTAAGAAAACTATGGAATAAAAAGAGAGTAGCATATATCTGGAATAATAAGTAATCACTATCCCCTATTAAAATCATAAATTCTTCTGATATTACATTTCTATCAACCCTGGTTAAGTACGGAACGAAGGCGTACCCCAAGTACCCGAAGAAGAACTTTGGCTCGTGCTCCTAGTTTGTATCCTCCCATAGTTGGACGGAAAAAAGTATCTTTATATACTAAAAGTGAGAACTTTATATCTAAAGTAATTTCAACTTTTTTAACTCTTTTCCAATATACTTAACAAAAGTTCATAACGTCTCTTTAACCATTGAAATGACCTACTTATGATGTTTGTAATTATACTTGTATGAGTGATCCGGTAGGACGTCCAAATTTTTAAAAAAATAATCCCAACCTTTATTTCGCCTGGCACACTATATAATTGTCAGGAATTACAGATGCAACTATGGAGGAAACAATGGATTCAATTAGTACAAACGGAAAAGAAGCCGCTGAAGCGATTCGGAGCTATGTGAAACCGATTTTCGGTTTTGCGTTAAACCGGGTCAAGCACCGGGCCGAAGCGGAGGATCTGGCTCAGGAGATTATGCTGCAGTTGTTAAAATCCTTCTCTGGGCTGCGGGACATTAGAAGCCTTGACGCTTACGTCTGGACGGTTGCTCGATACACTTGGGTGAATTGGTTGAAAAAGCGCGAGCACGCTCCCCAAGTAATCGAAATCAACGGTATGTCTGAACTGTCTGCCGCCCCTTCCCGGGAGCCGCTTGACCGGTTGCTGGCAACCGAAGCTTCACGCGAGCTGCGCCGAGAAGTCGCGTTTCTGTCCGATATTCATCGCCGGATCGTGGTCATGCATTACTATGAAGAGCTTAAAATCAGCGATATCGCGATTGCTCTGGACATTCCTGCAGGCACGGTGAAGTGGCATTTGAGCGAAGCTAAAAAGGAGTTACGGAAAGGGATGAAACGTATGCGTGCAACAGGAACTTTAAGTGTCAATCCAATCAGCATGGGGGAAATGGGTCATTCCGGTTCGGCCGGCAAAATGGGCGAAACCAACGATTTTCTTGGGCGCGCCTTGGCGCAAAATATCGTTTACGCGGCTTATCACAAGGCGCGTACCGTGCATCAAATCGCGGAGGAGCTCGGAATGCCGCCATCTTTGTTAGAAGGCGAAGTCCAGCATTTGGCCGATTACAATTTTCTCATCCAAACCTCCCCCGGCAAATATCAAAGCAATACCATCGTCTGGGACCTCTTCGAGTTGGCCGTAGCCGGTCATCAATTCTGGCAAGATTGCGCCGCCGAAGTGGCCGATGTTCATTTCGACGCGTTAATGGAAGTTCGCAGGCAAGTCGAGGATAGCGGAGTGTACGTTCCAGACGGCGACTATAACTTCCTGCTCTGGACCTTGCTGCCCAAGAACATCGAGGAGCAATCTTGGCGGAGCATGCCGGCTGGTGAAAACTTCGATGCGGTCGCACCAATACGAAAGGACGGAGGTCAATATATTGCCTATGCGGCGTTAAATCGGAGCCACTATGCCGATCCGGGTTTTGATATGAGTAGTTACGTCACCTTCGGTCCGTCGCTTCGCTACGTCGAAGACTCTCCTTTATACTTGTGGCAATTCAATACGTACTGGAGCGACCGCCAGATGGATTGGCGTTTCCTGGAATATCGGAATGTCGAGATTTGTCATGCGTTCCAACAAGGGGAACTGCCCGACAACGAAGAGAACGCTGAGCAATATTCGTTCCTGCTGGAGAAGGGGTACATCCGCAAGACGAAGGAGGGGTACAAGTTCAATGCGATTTGGATGGACTCCCCGCAAACGTTGGATCGGTTGAACAAGGCAATGCCGGATTTGTCCGCTCTGTATGCGCCTGCTGTCGGCAAGCTCTACGATAAAATGCTCAACCTGTTCCTGCAAAATCAGCCGAAGCATTTGGAGCCGCAGCTTGCTTACATGGTGAGAGGCAACACCGGCGGAGGCCGGCTTGTCGCTTATATTTTGAAGCATTTGATCGATAACGGGAAGCTGAAACCGCCGTTGCCGCACCAGCAGAAGACGATTTCAACCTGGATGGGGCCTGTCAAGTAAGTCGGTTCGGAAATGTATACGAAGAATAGTCGTTCCCGGGCAGTGGCCATTTTTACACAAAACTCTGTCTGTCCAACGAAGTGATTAGGACATCTCTATTTCACAAGGCCCCCCCCCCCTGAACGTATGGAAATGATTAAAAACTACCCATGACGCATGTGCGTCATGGGTAGTTTTTAATCGCAATCGTATCTGCCAGAATTATCCTCTACCTTACGATTTTTTATCTTTCTTGTTGTCATTGAGCTAACGTTTCCCGTTGATTAAGAAGAGTCAAACTTTATGGTTCTGTATTTTCAGTACCTTCAGAAAAAAGAAAAGTTACCTCTAAATCATTATCGCCTCTAATTTCATCTATAGTTTTTGAAATCATATGGGAGTACCTCTGATATAACCAGTCTGTGGCAAACGGATCTTGACCTGAAATAATGAGAGTGTTGTCAATTTGAATTGCTGTAGTACTTGTAAACCACCTATCAAAGCTTGGCTGAGAGATTTGGTCTTTTATTTTTTCTAGAACTGATTTCCAAAGGTCATCCTTGTTATTAAGTATATTCGTTTTACTTGTATGAGCATCATTCTCTTCTGGAGTTAGGAAATAATCGACTGTATTATTAAATATCTTAGCTAATCGAACTAATATATCAATATCAGGTAAACTTACACCTCTCTCCCACTTTGAAACAGCCTGATGACTAACTTTTAAAACCTCACCAAGTTGTGTTTGCGTCATGGATAACTCTTTACGGTTTCTTGCTATAATCTCCCCGACCCGCTTAATATTTATCATTGGTTCACCTCCTAAAATGAATAGTAATTCAGGAACTTATTTATGTATATCAAATTGTGGTTGAAAAATACTCTTCAAATTGCAACTTATAGTTTCATTAAACTAGCCTGCCCGTTAGCTTAATGAGGAACTCATCATCCTAACATAATTTTCGTCTTCTCTACTTTCTGTAAAGGTATACCAATAAGGATCGTTAGCACTTGTGCAACCATCCCTATTGTCAGTCCGTTAGTTGAAATAAGCAATTGATCCCTTTGATACCCTGCTGACTATAAGTCCTAGGGATATTAAGATTGCATCTTTTTACAAACAGTATTCCAATTATAGAAGGGAGACCTGTCTTGATTTTATACATCAAAAGGAATCACTTATGTAACTCACAGCCACTCTCCCTAATTAGAGCGTCTCAACCAACTTCTGAATCTTGGAGTGGGAAATTAAATATACAGGACCTATTATTTCTATTTTGCCGTCCTTTACACGTATAGCACTCTCCTGTAATCCCGCATAAACATCAATATCCTCGGACAAGGGGAGCAGGTAGCCTTGAACCAGCGCATCGTAGTCGAGTCTGGCATGAGATTCGTAGGCAAAATGTCCAAAGCCTATACCATCATAAATTGTATTTGTTTCAACCTTATGGCCAGCATTTTTCGAGGATAACCATTTTGCAGCCATGTTTAACGCACCAGCGCTGGCACCAATGATAACGGCATGGCTGTTCTTAATCGCATTCGATAATTCATAATCCAACAAAAAATCGTTCTGCAATACAGGATCTCCACCGCATAAAAAAATGACAGAAGCGTTCTGAATGAATCGCTGAGCATCTTCTTTCTGCATGCGGTAATCAATGAAATGATATTCATCAAAAATAATGTTAGCCTGATTCAACCAAGTCCATTCAGTAATCTCATCCATGTTAATTGGCTCATCATTATAACCTGACGGATCAGCACTAATCATAACAAGCGATTTTCTGTCTTGTATATCCTCCTGCAAACAATGGACCAGTTTCTCTGGGAAAAAATGATTAAACCAACTTAAATAGTAATGAGTTTTCAAACTTAATACCTCCATATGTATTTTTACATTCATCCATTCTTAACTCGCTCCCATCAACAGACCGGTCTTCATTCCTAATAACCCCTGACATATCAAATCTCAATCTTTCAAACTTCCCAATCAACACTTCTGTAATCCTCTTTTTATATGCAGTATACAAAATAATCCAATTTATTAATAGAGTACTTTACCATAGCTATAATCACGTTAAAAAAGCCGGTCCTTCCCCCGGGCAACATACACTTTTGTATGGGTTACTTGCTTATAAATTCCACCATCTTCTGATGCAATTCCTTCTCGGAATATTGAAAGGTACATTAAAGTCTTGAGGGTTACGTTACGGATCAATGTGTTTAGAAACGAAACTGAGAACCGTTCATCGTTACTAATATGTTTTTTAAAACCTCACTTCAAATCATCTCTAAAATTTCATATCTTTACAAATTAATCATGATAAGCAAAGATTGGAGTAGTCTTCGAGCCATTTGTTTTCATCTGTCACAACGATCTGGAGGGAATCACATCACGTAACCGCCTCCCAACTGAAGGAGTGATAATCATGAAATACACCCATGCTTTATTATCAAGCGTCGTTGCTTTAGGTAACTTAGGCACGTTATCCACTGCACCAATTCCATTTCATGATTCTGATAAAGTAGCACACATTGCTACTAAAACAACTTCTGTGAACGCTTCGACATACCAGAATATACCTAAGTTCCATAAAACGATAGCCTCAAACAAAATGGTCTGGAAAGGTGACAACACCACTATAACTGCAAATACTGTAAAGCAGGATGCTGCTGCCGACTTTGAGCACAACATGATTGACACGATCACAGTTGCTCATGGTAAAGAAAAACACATCCTGCATACGGAAGACTTTGGAGTGAAATTAATCGATATCACAAGTGTTGCTGAATCTCCATCTAATAGCTGGATTGCTATCCGAGCAGAAAAAAGTGCCGGCAGCAATCTTATTCTTGTGAACGTTAAAACAGGAAAGTACATCATCTTAAACGAACGTCTTGAAAACGCAGGTAAACAAGATGTCGAAACCATTACATCTTATAATTGGTCACCAAAAGAAGACATCATTGCATTTGCTTATGGAAATACGGAGAAGAGCATTTTAGCCATATACGATACAAAGAAAGACCGTTTAGTTCATCTCCCTCGGGCAACCAACTATATTAGCACAGGTTTAATTTTATGGCATAAAAACGGAAAAAATATGGATTACATTAGTGAGTATCCTTCAGATCAATGGATTCTTTTCAGATACGATACCACAAGCAAAAAAGTTAAACCTGTAAAAAAGATGACTCGGAAAGAATCTCAGCAGTGGTTTAAATTAGATAAATAACATCATTATTTAACTCCCTTCCCTTGTCCCCTGCCTACTGACAACAGTTCTCTTGTCCATATTTTGTAGTAAACCGTTTTTCTTTACGACTTTCATGTCCTTTGTAGCGTTCATATTAGTGAACAGAATATTATAGTAAATTTGGGTTTCATCAAAGAAACAGGAGGTGATTGGTTTTTCCCCGTTAGAAGTCTAGTACTACGCAAATTAAAACCGAGGTGTAAAATGAAGAAATCTATCATCCTGTTACTATTCAGTACGCTGCTACTCTTGCTAATCCCCATGCACACCCATGCAGCTACGAATCAAACTAAAATTATTTTAGATGGCCAGGAGCTAGTTTTACCTCATGATATTGAAGTCGTTAATGTACGAAACAATATTATGATTCCGATTCGGGTAGTCGCTGAGAATTTAAAATTCAACGTGAAGTGGGACCAAAAAACACAAAATGTAAATATCGAACAAGCTTCCAATGCAATCTCCTTGACCGTTGGAAAGGATCAAGCTACAGTCCAGAACAACACCGTCCAACTTAATATCGCTCCACAAATGATCAAGAATACGGTTGTTGTTCCCCTACGTTTTGTTAGTGAAGAGATGGGTCTGAGAGTGGGCTGGAATAACAAAGACAAGATTGTTACGCTAACTAGCAATAATGTATCACAACCAGCTTCACCCTCTCATGGAAATGATGCAGGCACTAACCTGGTTCATGATATAACGTATGCCAATAATCAACTCGTCGTCTCATTGGACCGTGAAGTTGCTCCAGTCATATCTACACTTAAAAATCCCGAACGAATTATTTTGGATTTCCCATCCACCAATTTCGGAAATATGGGACAGGTCCCCTCTGGAGGATCCATGGGAAGACTGAATGTTAACGAATTCCCAAGTGTTACTGATATACGTTATTCTCTTTTCAAAAATGATCCTCCTCAGGTTCGAATCGTAATCGAATTAAACAATATAAATTCGGTGAATTACACACAACAGACAATCGCCGGCAAATTTATCTTTGATCTAAGTATGGCTAATGAACCTGCACCTGCAACTCCTGTGAACAGCGGCAAAAAAATCGTCATTATTGATCCGGGACATGGAGGAAGTGATCCAGGTACAATAAGTTACACTAAGCAACCCGAGAAACATTTTGCCCTTGCTTTAGGGCTAAAAGTGCAGGCTCTTTTGAAAAAGGAACCTGACATAGAACTAATAATGACTCGGGAAACAGATATCTACCCTACACGACCGGAACGTGTCAAACTTGCCAACGATCTCAACGCAGATGTGTTTGTATCTATACACGGTAACAGCGTCCCTGCTGCTCCTCAGATATCGGGAACGGAAACGTATTATTACCAACGGGAGAGCAGTAAAGCACTAGCGACCCTCATTCATAAAAATCTGATCGATGCCTTGGGATTTAAAGATCGTGGTGTTAAGAACGGAAACTACCAGGTGATCCGAGAAACTACAATGTCTGCCGTTCTTCTAGAAATCGGATTCTTAAGCAACCAGATGGAAGAAGAGGCCATGATGTCAGAAAGCAATCAAAATAAAGCAGCACAGGCCATTGTGGATGGGATAAAAGAGTATTTGAAGCTATAGGGCAGTGAATAATTCAAGAGGATGTGCTTCTATGAAAAAAAGAATCTATGTGGCTATCGCAATATGTGCAATAAGCATACTAGTGATAGGGTGCGGTAGCAAACCTACTTCTACTGGTCCAGTGCAGGGTTCCGATCCTGTAAATACGACACCAGCGCCAACAGCTAACCCAAGCGAAGAAAATGGAGAATCTCAAGAAATTGAGGTTTTTTACGCAGATGATCAATTATTACAAGTAGAGCAACGTAAGAAGGAAATTACATTCAAAGATGACTCCGAAAAATACAGTAAGACTTATGCAGCACTTCAAAGTAGTGATCAAACCGAACTAATTCCATTGTGGAGAAATATTGAACTGCTTTCTGCTACTTTTGATCAAGGGAAATTAACGCTGGATGTGCATATTCCGGATGAAGCAAGATTAGGGTCTGGCGGAGAACTCTTAGCGATCGATGCTTTGAAAGGAACCTTTTTTCAGTTTGATGAAGTAACCCGTATTGATTTGCTTGTTGATGGAGATGCAACTGACAGTTTAATGGGTCATGCAGAATTAGAACATCCACTAACCCGTGAATAGATCCATTCGATGGAAAATACAAAGCATGATTTAAAAATAAGAGCCATTCGCATTAATACGTTGCGAATGGCTCTTATTCCTTCGGTAAAAGTGGATTTGCACTTCTTCTTGGTCAGGGAGTTATGAAGTTCCTTTTTGTTTACTCGCCTGCATCTGCTGGGCAAATCTCATCATCTCTTCGAACTCTTCCTCAGATACGGCATCCCCATCGTTGCTTATGTCTTGTACAATCGGAATTTCGGGCTTAGCTTTGGTTCCTTTGCCGTATGTACGGGTACGGGTTCCAGCTGCACCAGCAGCCTGTTTGCCTTTGACCTTGGCCTGATCACGAATATATTGCACAGCTTTCTCATATGAGTTCACCTGTTTGAGCAACATGTTAGAGGCAATGGCCTCAACGAAGTTACGGTTAATCCGCTGCTCTCCGCCAGATACAAGTAATGCCATCAGATAATGAATCAATACATTGATGACTTCACCAGGCAACTTGTAGCTCAGATCAATTTTCTCAAATATATCGATCAGATTGTCCGGTACTGCACCTGGGAAGAACGTCTGCAACAGGCGGGTATACGGCTCGTTACGCAACATCATATTGTATTGATGAATATCACACTTCGTCATGAATTGCGGAGGTACTTCAACGTAATATTCCATCTGTACCCCATGCTCAACAGGTGGTTCACCGGAGTCTTCTTTCCGCTCTGGCTCCTCCATATGCTGCCTCAGTGCCACAACCTTGGCTGCCTGTACAGTCTGTTGCTCATGGCGCTTCTTCGTCTGTCTGAACTGCATGCTCGCTTTATGCTGAAGGTCATCCAGAATCAGCTGGCCCTGTGGAGTGAAGATATCATCTTCATCCAGCAAACGGCATACATCCTGCACACTAAGGTTGAACTTGTTCACTACATAATTGACAATGCCCAGTTGTTCATGATCGAACCGCAACTGCTCTACATGACGGCGATTGACCGACTCGCGCGGGAAACGCAAAATAATGTCGGCATAGTTCAAACTGTTTTCTTCCGCTGCATCGTTCGTGCCTGTCCGCTGGGCCGTCGTTGATACTTCCGACAAAGCCTGCTCCAACTCGTAATCAATCACATGGGTATTCAATTCAAATATATCGTAAAAGGGAACAGAAATATTCTCTTTGTTGGCTGCCGGATATGGCGCGTCCCCATTTTCCACTGCAGAGAAACCCGAACGCAGAGAAAGGACGGCGAATTTGCCTATCTTGTCACGAAGCAGCAGTGTCAAATGCTGTGTCCGGAAAAACTCTGCCGGAGAGAGCGGCGGTTGCAGCTCATATTCGTAGATGTAATCATCATTCTCCGGTATATATAGCCGTGAAGTCTGAAGTAGTCCCACCGCTTCAAGCTTGGATGCCTGCTCTACCAGATATTTACGCCCTTTCTCGCTTGGCTCCAGGCCAAGCGTCATGAACAGCCTCCGTTGCTGCTCCAGCGGCGAATAACCGACCTGTTCACCGGGAAGATGCTGAAACAACAGCCGATACAAGCCAACCGCAAAAGCACCTACCATGGGCTGATATGCTCCTGTAAGCATACGGTCATCCAGGGCGCTAAGTCCAAACTCCCTGTATACGCAGTAGCGATGATGTTCAGTATAATGGTGCAGATTCTTCATGCGCATAGCCTGATCTCCTTCTCCCCAAATGTGTGTTTATCTATTCTATCATAAATGTCTGATCCTCAAATGTTCAAAAACAGGTAAAAAGAGGGCCTGTTCTCGCTCCGTTTCGTCCTAGGTCGACATCATTCACGTTTTCGCCGAATTCAGCAAATTTCTAAAATAAAAATGTCGAGTGCCGCTAGAATACTATAAAAGCTGTAGCCGCAGAATACAAGGGATTCTCTAAAGAGAATGTTCTCCAAATGTATATGAAGTACAAGTGTACAATAAACCTTCTAATATAAGTGAACAGCAAAAAAGCCTTCCCTTTGTACTCGTAAGCGTTTACGACAAAGACAAGACTTTTACGCGATTACAGTGGCATGTGTTACCTCGTTCCAACGATCTAAAACATTTTGTACCCACCCAAACGTAACTTCTGGATCGTCCAACCACTGATTACCGCACCAGCCAGTCCAGCGATGCCCGTCATATAGTCCACAAGCTGGAAAGAACTCAGATGTGACATCAGAGACGACGAATGATCCCATAGAGAGTATACAACAACAGGCAGAATTACAATGATGAACAGATAGGAAGGAAACCAGGTGGTCTTCATCAGCATGTTCAGAATGAAACCGATACCAAACATCATAACGAAAAATAATACCATTAATACCAACACAGGTATAAATTGCATCGGGCGACATTCACCTCTTCTTTCACACTTTCGGGTTTCACTTCTGGATAGTAGTTAGTGTACCGCAAAAAATGTGGCGAAGCAACGAACTTTCTGGACAAATTTCCCTATATTCATGTACTGTTCATTTGCCCTTCTCCTTCATGTTGGGATACAATGTAAACGATAAAGCACTCACCCGTCCCTTATAGTGCGTGTTCAAAAAGACCGGTTTTCAGTGCGGACTTTTTAAATAACCCCTTATAGGGATTTGGAAATATACCTTGCAGGAGGAACACAACCAATGAACGAAGCAGCATCAACACTGGAGGGCTGGTATGCCCTGCATGATTTTCGCTCGATTAACTGGGCCGCCTGGAAAGCAGCAGATGATGAAGAACGTGCTGTAGCACTGGACGAGCTGGAGGAATTCTGGAAGGAATGGAAAGAAGTCGAGAATTCTTCCCAAGGAAGTACGGTCGTGTATACGGTTGTAGGTCAAAAAGCAGATCTTGTCATGATGCACCTGCGTGAAACGCTGGAAGATCTGAAGGCTGTTGAGAACGCATTTAACAAAACGATGTTTGCTCAATATACAACCAAATCGTATTCCTACGTCAGTGTAGTGGAACTGAGCAACTATCTTGGCAAAGAAGGCGAAGACCCGATGCAGAATCCGGAGATTATCGCCCGCCTAAAACCTGTTCTGCCACAACGGCAATACATCTGCTTCTATCCGATGAACAAAAAACGTGAGCTGAATGACAACTGGTACATGCTGTCCATGGACGAGCGTCGTACGATGATGCGCAGTCACGGCATGATTGGTCGCAGCTATGCGGGTAAAGTGAAACAGATTATTACCGGCTCTGTCGGTTTCGACGATTGGGAATGGGGCGTTACGCTGTTTGCAGATGATGCACTCCAGTTCAAGAAACTCGTCTATGAGATGCGTTTTGATGAAGTTAGCGCCCGTTATGGCGAATTTGGCTCCTTCTATGTGGGAAGTCTGTTGAATGAAGAAACGTTGGAAGACATGCTTAAGCTGTAAAAATAGTGCACTGTACAAAAAAGCACCGCGACATCTCCTGTAAAGGATATTGTCAGCGGTGCTTTATTATCTATGAATATTCTACTACCTCAAGCTTGATTTAGATCTATATTGTTTGAACTATTTATTTACACAAAAACGGAAAGGACAGAAAAAACCTGAAAAAGCGAAGCGTTCGCCTAAAAGCTTTCTGAAAGAAAGCTGCATCGGAAGCATACGCTATCACCGGATTTTCCCTTTAACAAAAGGGAATCAAAAAAATCTGGGGATAACAGCGATTGGAAGGTTATGTCTCTAATCCTCGTCCTCTTCATCAACAGCTTTCAGTGATTCGAGGAATTCGGCAGTGGCCCGGTCACGGTCGCGACCTTTCTCTTTAAGTCGCTCAATCGCGGGCATAATGAGAATATCCACTTCTTTCTGCACGATGTAGGCCAGATCATATTGATCCTGTTCCTCCAGATAACCACCGACCTGCATCAGGGCGTTGTACCGATCCAGTTCGTCACGCGTCAATAACCCCCGGACCTGAACACTGCAATGTCTCATCCAAAAAACCGCCCTTTCTTCAGGACTAGCGGAATACCACCAATGATGAACAGATAACGCAGATCAACCAGCTTCTTCAACTGAGCCGCTTTCCAACCCTTGTACTTCTTGCCGCCTACAACAGCAATCGCTTCACCTTTACCCAATGAAGCAACCGTACCTTTGCTCGTAAATACAAAAGGCTGTGGCTGTTTCTTGCGAATGGATGCCACGACGTTCTTCGCGCAATTCACACCCTGCTGCATCGCAATCTGGGCTGTTGGCGGGTAAGGCCGTCCTTCCGCGTTGAACACAAGTGAATTATCACCAATCACATAAACATGCTCATGTCCCGGGGCACGCAGATAGTCATCCACTTTTACCCGGCCACGCATCACTTCAAGACCGGCCTGTTCCAGCAGTGAGTTACCACGAATACCACCGGTCCACACCACTGTGGCAGCATCGAGCTTTTCACCCTCACCCACAATAACCCCATCGGGGAGACACTGTTTGATCGGAACACCAATTTTGAAGGTAACGCCCTTCTTCTTCAGCACGTTCATCGCATGTTCTACCAGTTCCGGGTCAAATCCAGGCAAGGCCGAAGGCGCTGCCTCTACATTATAGATATGCACATGTTTAGGATTCACGTCGAACTCCTTGCACAGCTGTGGAATACGATCTGCAAGTTCAGCTACGAATTCAACGCCACTGAAACCTGCTCCACCTACAACAAAACGAATACGATTTCGTTTGTTATCGTTTTTGTACATCGCAAATTGATATTCGATGTGTTCTCGGATCAGTCTAACCGAGTTAATGCTGCGGATTGTCATGGCGTGATCGAGCATACCCGGAATACCGAAGGTCTCAGGCTCACCGCCTAGTCCAATAATCAGATAATCATAGGATAACGTGCCGTCCTCCAGAATAATCTTCCGATCCTGCAGTCGAATCTCCTTGACAGAAGATTTAACCAGATCAATCTTGAACTCATCAATCAGCTTCGAAATAGGGACTCTTGCATGCTCAATGGTATCCGTGCCGGCTGCCGGCATATGTAGATGTGTAGTAATATAATGATAATCATGCCGGTTCACCAATGTGACGTCGGCCTCGTTATAGTTCAATTCCTTCTGCAGCCGCTGGGCTGTCAGAATCCCGCCATAGCCCGCGCCGAGGATGACGATTTTGGGAATACTGCTCATGTCTATACCCCTTCCGGTTTCACTTGCATCAGCCCAATCTTGGTTGAGATGCAAAATGCACATACTTACAAATATTGATGAGGTCTTGCCCATTATGACGACAAATGTTAACTTCGCGAATTTATTTAAACGTTTGCATCAATTTCATAGCTTATTCCATTGATTCGTTTGCACGCAAGTTAGCGATTCAAGTTGTGAAATTAACCACAAGATTCTACAAAACACGGGATCTGTGCTCATATTACATATTGACTCTAAATTAGACAAAAAAACACATAGTACAGGTCAAGGATATCTGTATTTGTAGCAAAGATCAAGGTTTTTTTTGTTATTTTTCATAACCTTTCATTTCCAATTTCATCCTATTCTCATCTGATCTTCATCAATTATTCTCAGATTCGTGATACAGCTAACTTTGCAACCCTGAATACACCGTTTATAATAGGAAAGACAGTTCAGCACCCATGCCGGTTATGATCCGTAGCCTGCACATTTTTCCTGTTAACTACCTATTAAAATATGAAAGGTGTTGTTGATTCTTGACTGCACAGAATTCCAGTCATGATATGACTGATTTACTTATTATCGGTGGAGGCCCTGCGGGTCTGTTCGCCGCATTTTACGGTGGGATGCGTCAGGCATCCGTTACACTGGTTGAAAGCATGCCACAGCTTGGCGGACAACTTGCCGCTCTTTACCCGGAGAAATACATCTATGATGTCGCCGGATTCCCGAAAGTTACAGCTCAGGAACTGGTGAATAACCTGGTTGAGCAAATGAGTCATTTTAACCCGAACATCCGCCTTGAAGAAAAGGTTGTATCAGTGGAGAAAAAGGATGAGCAACATTTCATCGTGAAGACGGATGAGAATGAATATCATGCCAAAGCTGTCATTATTACAGCTGGTGTAGGTGCATTCGAACCACGTCGCCTGGAGCTTGAAGGTGCTGCCAAGTTCGAGAAGAGCAACCTGCACTACTTTATCAGTGATCTGAATGCCTTCGCGGGCAAAAAAGTACTGATCAGTGGCGGCGGTGACTCCGCGGTAGACTGGGCACTCATGCTCGAACCCATCGCTGAGCAAGTGACGCTGATCCACCGCCGGGACAAGTTCCGTGCGCATGAGCACAGTGTCGAAAATCTGATGAATTCCAAGGTGAATGTCGTTACACCGACCGAAATCACGGAACTTCATGGGGATGACACCATTACCAAGGTAACCCTTGCCCATGTAAAAACCAAAGAAACTCAGGAAATTGAAGTGGATGACGTAATTGTTAACTTCGGATTTGTCTCTTCTCTCGGACCCATTGCCGAGTGGGGCATCGAAATTGACAGCAACTCCATCGTTGTGGATTCCCGCATGGAAACATCCATTCCAGGGATCTTCGCTGCCGGGGATATCACCACATACCCGGGTAAATTGAAGCTGATCGCTGTCGGATTTGGCGAAGCTCCAACAGCCGTCAACAATGCGAAAGTATACTTCGATCCAGACGCCAAGTTGTCCCCAGGACACAGCAGTAACATGAAACGCTAGTTTCGCTGAATGAACATATATTGATACAAAAAAGGGTATCTTACTCCTGAATGAATCCAGATCAGGAGGGATACCCTTGTCTTATATATGCCCGCTGTGTAACGGTCTGGTTGTACCGGAGCAGGCTTGCCCCCACTGCCTTCAGGGACTGTTAGAATGCGGCAAATTGGACGACTACACCGGACCATACAGCCCCTACGTATTCCAATCTTCCTCTGACACGGTAGACGAAGTCGAAAACGTTTGCAATCATGTGTTGTACTGTCCACATTGTCAGACGAGCACGCCATGGCCTGTCTCACTATGGGACTTGTCCGGAAACCTGTAACATTGCCTGCAATGAGGATCTCTAGTGAAGAATGGCAGATACGTCGGTACCCAGTTTGCGCTTATGGATTTCTGCCAACAGCAGTGCGATGAAATCTCGTTCGAGATTCAACTCAATCGCTTTATGGTAGGAATCCAACAACATCTCATCGGATAACATAGCCATTTCCCGCCACAACCTTTCCTTTTTTTTCCTCAAAACTATCATATCAGAGTTTCATATAGAGAACAAGCGTTCTTGTTATCCACAACGTTATGTGGAAATCCTGTGCATAGTTTGTTGATAAATGGAAAAAATGTAGAGTAATCAACGTGTATAGTGTGGACAATATTTATGCACAGGCATGTTGTACTACGGTCAGAACGTTTATCTGCGTATTTTTTTTGGAATAAATTCATAGTTTCAAGACTTGTTGCGAGTAAATTACCCGGTAATGTAAAATTTCAAACCTTTTTCATACTGTTTTCTTCTATATATTATCGGTTTTTCTTGGATTTTCTTGAGCTTTCCCATTCATTTTCTATTGGGGTCTGGTATTCACTTCCAGAATCCAGATCTTGCCTGAATAATCCAGTCCATAATCGAATCCAAGCTGACCAACACCAGGGAACTGACGTTCCATAATGTATGTGCATGTCAGTGTAAGTGAACGCATCTCCCTGCGTTTGTGTCGACCAGATATGTGGGGCAGGGATAAACCGAGAGCTTGCCTTCCTGATAACATGGTGCCACCCTTGCTCAGATTCGTTACACAAAGTCCGGGACGAGCGAGTCGTCCAACCAAGGAACGGAATACCCAGCCTCGGTCTGTTTTAACAACTTTGACTCTGTAATCAACAGGTCTCCCTTGAATCGTTGCCAAATGAATGCCTTGCTGGATCAAGTACCTGCGTCTAGCCTTTACACGCACCAGAGAGCGATACATCTGGCTGAAACTGGCGAAAGAACGTGTCGTTTTCATATGGGTGTATCGATAAGCCCCACCGCTCGCCGATACCCGAATAACACCATAACCTCCGCCACCTACAATAGGTTTGACGTACACCATTCCATAACGACTGAGCATGTGCAGCAGATTCCCTGAGTTGAACGCCTTGGTCTGTGGAATATGGACAGCAGCTACGGGGTATTTCATCAGTGCCGCTGTCTTCCGCCACTTGCTTGCAAGCTGTCTCGACATGGGTTGATCTCCTTCCCTAGAACAATAGTCCTTCCTTATACATACTCAACAGTAGCCTTGCTTTCTTGGATGTCTGTCCACGGCAGGGGCCCCTTTTCCATGAAACTTGTCCCAAGGTGATGGCGGAAACCGGAACAAGCGCCCGGTTTGCTTTTCAAACAAGTCAATCTGTCGTATGCTACTAAGGAACGGCTTGGAAGGGCTTAAATACGAGGATCTAAGGAGCGTTTAGAACAAATGGAAGCATTTTTCAAATCACTTTATGGCGTAGCCTATTTTGCAATGTCGATCGTTCTGGTAGCCGTTACGGTACTTCTCTTTGTCACAGGTATTCGACTGTTTATTCAAAAGCGCAATCGCGGCTTTGCCGTGAGTTGTCTTATATTTGCCTGTTTCATCGTCTTTATCATTGTTGTTATGTTAACCACGCCCTTCTCTGCCACACCGCCGGGTTCACCGGAAGCCATGGCTACCCTTCTTCACTTCGGGTAGTTGAACCTCTGTAGAAGGAGATGCTTATGACACGTACTAATGAAACCATAGGAATTATTGATATCGGCTCGAACTCCATTCGCCTGGTTATCTATGAACTGGATCAGGATGCAGCCTATCGCATCATTCATGAAGACAAATACGCTGCTCGTCTGAGCAGCGTTGTTGAGTCGGATGGTACCATCCTTCGCCATTCTCTGGATAAAGCCATCACCATCTTGCGTCAATTCAAAGCGACCTGTGAAGCGTATCAGACCAAACTGATCCGTGCAGCAGCTACGGCAGCCATTCGTAATGCAAGCAATGTTCTGCAGATTATCGAATGGCTGGAGACAGAGACGGGGCTTACCATCGAATGTGTATCCGGAGATCGGGAGGCCTATTACGGTTTCCTTGGTGTTACTCAGTCCATTGATCTGGCAGACGGGTTCGTCGTAGATATTGGAGGCGGCAGTACGGAGATCACAGTCTTTCGGGATCGGAAGAGGTTAAATAGCATTTCCCTTCCCATTGGTGCAGTGAATTCACATGCCCGTTATGGGGAGGAAGATCAGTGGACCGAGGAGAATGTGAATGCGCTGTGCAATGAAGTCATTCAAGCTCTCCGTGGACAGGATTGGATTCATGAGCATCCTGGCCTGCCACTCATCGGACTTGGCGGCACGATGCGTACACTCGCCAAAGTGGAGCAGAAGCGTACCCAGTACTCGCTGCCTGTCACCCATCATTATGAGATCAGCGAGCAAGCAATGGAGAACATCGCTCGCTCCCTGCCACATCTCACTTCGGCACAGCGCAAAAAGGTGCCAGGGCTCGCTAAAGATCGCGCAGACATCATCGTGCCCGGCGTATTGATCCTGCGAACCGTCTTCCAGTTAATACAGGGAGATCGTTATGTGGTTAGTGGTGCAGGTCTGCGAGACGGGTTGCTGCGTGATTACTTGGCTGGAGGTCAGCCGGTCGTTCCGGACGCGCTGAAGGACAGCATCCGTAATTTTATCCATTTTGGTCCGCCTATTCCAGAGAAACGTCTGCAACGGATTCATCAGGATGCGGTTACCCTGTATACTGCACTAGAAGGTACTGCTCCTGATGAGGCAGATGCCCGAATCCTGTATGCGTCCTCCATGCTGCACATGGCAGGCAAGCAGATTAACTATTTCCGTTATGCGCAGCACTCGGCTTATTGGATTATGAATGCAAGCATCTATGGACTTTCTCACCGGGAGACGATCCTTAGTGCCTGCGCAGCCGATTATCATCCCAAAAAAAGAACGCCCCAACTGCTGAATAAGCATCGGGACATTCTGAAAAACTCGGATGAGCGACATGCTCATCGTATAGGCTCACTTCTGCGCGTAGCCGAAGCGATTAATCGGTCCGAGAGCATCGCTGCGATTGAAGCAACCAAAGAAAACGACTCGCTGCAGGTGCAGTTCACCTGTACAGCAGAGCCGTTACTGGAACTTGATGGTCTCGAAGAGGCCGTCAAGGATCTGAAGGAAGCCTGGGGAATTACGTTATCGTACTCCATTCAGCAGGTTTCCAAGGGATAATTCCCATAGCCTCCGTCTGACTTCTCAGCGGGGGCTTTTCATTTTTCACAAATACATAATTGCCACCAGGCATAAGCTCTCTGGCTTTGACATTATCATTAAGGGACAGATTAAGAATATCGACCAGCATCTTCTTCAGCTCTGGATCGAAAACGGGACACATCAGTTCAATTCTTCGATTGAGGTTACGTGTCATCCAGTCTGCACTGGAGATGAATACATCCGGGTTGCCGCTATTTTCAAAATAAAACAACCGTGAATGCTCCAGAAAACGATCCACAATGCTAATGACCCGAATATTCTCACTGAGCCCCTCGACCCCTGGACGCAGACAACATACGCCACGTACGATCAGATCAATCTGCACACCGGCCTGAGAAGCCTCGTACAACTCATCAATCATATCCTGATGGGATAAGGAATTGATCTTGGCTATGATTCTGGAAGGTTTGCCTTTCAGCGCGTGTTCCGTTTCTCGACGAATCAGTGAGAACAGCTCATCCTTCATACCATCTGGAGCTACACGGAACGCTTGCAATGCCTTCGGACCGGAATATCCGGTAATCTCATTGAACAACTCGGAGGCATCTTCCCCAATAATCGGATTGGAGGTGAACAGACCTACGTCCGTATACACTTTGGCTGTACTCTCATTGTAGTTACCGGTTCCTACATGAACATATCGTCTCAATCCCTGCTGTTCCCGGCGTACGACAAGAATGATTTTGGCATGTGTCTTGAGTCCAACCAGCCCATAAACCACGTGACAACCGGCTTTCTCCAGCTTACGCGCCCAAGCAATGTTACGCTCCTCATCAAACCGGGCTTTCAGTTCCACTACCACCGTAACCTGCTTACCACTCTCAGCCGCAAGTGCAAGTGCCGGAATAAGGCGTGAATCGCCATTGACCCGATATAATGTCATCTTGATGGCCAGCACTCTTGGATCTTCCGAAGCCTCCAATATAAAATCAGTGACCGGTTCAAACGATTCATACGGATGATGCACCAGTACATCGCGTTTGCGCAGCAGCTCAAAATGACTTTCTCTTGGCAGAAACTCCGGTGGATAGACTGGCTTTACCGGACTGTACTTCAGATGTGAGAAACTTTCCAGACTGTCCACGAATCCAGCCAGAAAACTCAGATCGAGTGGTCCATCAATCTCGTACACCGGGTCTTGGATTTCGAATTCCTCCTGCAATTCCAATAAAGCATCCGGACGAAAATCTTTGCAGACCTCCAGTCGAACAGGAGCACCTCTGCGTCTGCGCCGTAATTCTTTTTCAATCGCTTCAAGCAGATCTTCCGCTTCCTCTTCATTAATGAACAGATCCGCATTGCGGGTCACCCGGAATTCCTGTGCAGCAAGCGAGATATAACCGCTGAAGAGTGTATGAATATGATGTTTGATGAGGTCTTCAATCAGGATGAACGTTTTCTTTTTGCTATTCGCCCGAATGGGAGCCTGCACTACCCGCGGAAGATTGGAAGGTACCTGGACAATGGCCATAAACGGCTCGCCCTCTTGCTCCCCTTCCTTCTGCAGCATTACGGACAGATAGACCGACTTGTTGTGCACCAATGGGAACGGACGACTCTGGTCAATCGCCATCGGTGTGAGTACCGGGAAAATAATATCATGAAAGTACTGGTCCATTGCGCGCTGTTGTGTCACATTAAGATCTGTATATTCCTGAATGTTTACGCCTTTCTTGGCGAGTAGACGAATGAGTTCACGATACGTTTTATATTGTTCGGCGACCATGCCCCCGGTTCGTTTGATCAATCTGCGGTACAATCCCGAAGGCGTGTATCCTGTAAAATCCTTTTGCGTGAATCCGGCCTTGATCTTCTCTTTCGTCTCTGCCACCCTTACACTGACGAACTCGTCCAGATTACTAGCGACAATACCGAGAAATCTCATGCGTTCCAGCAGAGGCGTTGTTGGATCCTGGGCCTCCTGAAGTACGCGCCGATTAAATTCAACCCAACTCAAATCACGATTAACGTAGTTACCTGTTTTGACGTCTCTATGCATGTATGGCCTCCGAATGTGTTGCATATCTATTCTTCGTTAGAAGTTCTCCTATAATTGTACTATTCGTAATCAACATCAAGCGTCAGCGCAGTGTAAACGCTACGTAAAATTTATGTAAATGATACCTCATGGCCGCAACTTTTTCCATCCCTTTACAAAGGTCAATAGACAGAGTAAAGTGAAGTACAGTGTGATTTGGTCCGGTTGCTAGTTCTCATTCCAAATATATCTGATTAAAGGAGTATATAATGAAATCCAACAAACCTAGAACGTTACAAAAAAATATAGAGTTTTTCACGGCGGCACTATCGCAATGTATGGTAAGCGCATGGCAGGAAGACCCGGCTGGCGTCTATTGTGAGGTCGGTTGTGGCATTGTAGAGCGGATCAGTGAAGACAGTGTACGCATCCGAAACAATGACGGAACGAAGAGTCATTATGCACGAGATATCACGATGTTCCAGACTGAAAAATAATTTTGCATAAATACGTAAAAAAGACTAGCTTTCCGAAACAAGGTGTTGTATACTCTTGCCACAAGGAAAGGAGGTGCGTCAACATTTCTAATCACATGTTGAACGTGTCCCTTACCCGATCCACTAGCTCAAATTAAATGAGTCTGGTGGAGGCGCGGGATACGGATCAATGTTTCAAAAAGCGCCACGGGTAGAAAAGCCGTCTCCGGACGGCTTTTTGTTTTGTCTTTTTCTGTAGAGAGGTTGAGAAAACACCCAAAATATTGGAAATAGACCCTTTAGTAGCGTAAACCAGGATGGCTATAATGAAGATGCAACTCAACCCAAATCCGAGGAGGCATCTTGTAATGTTCAAAAATGTAAGGGGTTTCAAGACATCCATCATGTTGGCTTTTGTTTTGTTATTCACCTCCATCCTGTTACCCGCAGGTCAGCATGCCAGCGCAGCACCAAGTTTCGCCAAAGGAGCAGACATCAGTTGGGTTCCCGGCATGGAAGCCCAAGGCTACAAATGGAAAGATAAAAACGGGGTACAGCGCGACATCATTGATATTTTGAAAAACGACTATCAAATCAACTCCGTTCGCATTCGAGTATTCGTTAATCCGTCGAATGATTATGGGAACGGTTACATGAATAAGGATCGTGCAGCTGCACTCGCACAACGTGCCAAGAATGCTGGCATGAGCGTAATGCTCACTCTGCACTACAGTGACTCTTGGGCAGACCCTGGTCAACAAACCAAACCTGCCGCATGGAAAAATTACACATTCCAACAGCTCATGGATGCGGTATGGAACCACACTCGTGATGTCATGACGGCGATGCAAAGCAAAGGCGTTACCCCGGACTGGGTACAGATCGGGAATGAAACAAGCAACGGCATGTTATGGGAAGATGGCAAAGCATCCACCAACATGAAAAACTATGCGTGGCTGGTAAACACAGGCCATAACGCAGTGAAATCCCTGAGCAGTGGCACCAAAACCATTGTGCATCTGGCAGGTGGAGATGATAACGCCCTCTATGTATGGAATATTGGTGGTCTGATTAATAACGGAGCCAACTTTGACATGATCGCCATGTCCCTCTATCCTTCCGCTTCCGGCTGGAACACCGCTGTGACCAATACGGTAAACAATGCCAAAGATCTGATCAACCGTTATGGCAAAGAGATCATCATCTCTGAAATTGGCATGGACAATAACCAGGCTGCGGCTGGTAAAAGTTTTGTTGCCGCGATGAAAAACCAAATTCGCAATCTGCCGAATGGCAAAGGTAAAGGTGTCTTCTACTGGGAGCCTCAGGCTACACCAGGATACAACGGCGGCTATGGCAAAGGCGCATGGCAGTCCAACATGATGCCAACGGCGGTCATGGAAGGATTCATTGACTAGTTACGGTGGGTAGAAGTTTGGATGGGAGCAGTGGTGGCGTTCCGGTGGCGGATCGTTCTTATGATCGCTGTTATCCATTTTTATGAATTCCCCTGATTGGGGGAAAATCCGGGGATAAAGGCGCAGTGTATGCTTACGATGTAGCTTTCTTGCAGAAAGCTTTTAGCTCCGCTTCTTCAGAATCGATTCCGCCCCCTCCACTACGTTGCTGCTTCTATGAGACACTTCTGAAACCGTGTGTAGTCAAATGGATCAAGTAGTAAGGTAAAGCAAGGGCTGAAGGTGCTATTCCTGTGGGAGTGGCGCCTTTTTGTGATGAAGTGCGTTAAGGGGGCAGCGTGGTGGCGTTCCGGGGTCGGATCGTTCTTATGATCGCTGTTGTATCCTAATTTCTTGAACAACTTTTCATAAGTTGAAATTAGGATACAAAGGCGCAGTATATGCTTACGATGTAGCTTTCTTGCAGAAAGCTTTTAGCTTCGCTTCTTCAGAATCGATTCCGCCCCCTCCACTACGTTGCTGCTCCTTGAGAAACTTCTAAAACCGTGTGTCGTCAAGTTATTAAGTAGTAAGGTAAAACAAGGGCTGAAGGCGCTATTCCCGGTGGGAGTGGCGCCTTTTTGTGATGAATTGCGTTAAGGGGGCAGCGTGTGGCGTTCCGGGGGCGGATCGGGCACTTCTCAAGCATGTTGCGGTCAATCGAGGGGTGCACACTCAGGCTGGAGACTGATGTTCTTTTGGCCTACATATGAATATAATAAGTTTATTGAGATAACACATAGGATCAACTTCTTATTGGAGCGGGGGAAGATGGATGAGTTTTTTAAAAGGAATAGGTCAATTGGCTGGGGAAGTTACCGGGAAAGTATTGGGCGGCAGTGTGCGGGTTGTGGGTGAACTTGCAAGCAGTCCTTTTATCAAAGAAATTGGGAACGGCGTAGAGAAAGCTACGATCAATACAGGAAAAACCGTTGGGCAACTGGCTAGCGGGACATATGATCTGGCCAGTGGTGCCATTCGAAAGGACGATACCGCCATAGATGCAGGGCTTGCCGATATTGGAGGTGCCGTAACCAATACTGCAAAAGGTGTAGCGATATCAGCCAAGTATGTATATAACAGTGGTAAAGATGTTGTTGTGGGCATGAAAGAGGAAGATAAGGACAGAGTCAAGCTTGGTGCCAAGAATCTTTTAGCTGCTGCTGCGGTAACAACACTCGCTGTCGGTGTCATTGATGCAGTTGATGGGCCTGAAGGTATAGATACGTAGGAATCCGGAGTCTGTGGTTTCCACGGATATCAGCTAAACCTTTCTTACTGGCCCCGAGATATAAGCGGCATACCAGCCGCTGTCTTAAATACGACCATGGCCCACCGTTTAGAAACAAAAAAGCATATTGTTTGGCTACATACTAAAAAGCTGATTCCAAATATCAATATCTTAGAATCAGCTTTTTACGACATTCCGTATTATTCTCGAAAATTCATACATGTCGAATCCGCTGGACCTGGATTCCATTTATCAAATAATCTCATAATTCATACTAGTTACTTATTTATAAAATTTCGTTTATAGAAAAGTTTTATCTAATCCCCTCAACTAATCCACCGTAGCTTCAGAAGTGGCCTTGTGCCGAAAAGCCTGGTAATTCAGCAACCCCACAACGATGGCTAATATAGTCAATCCGGACGCAAACAGGTAGAGGTTCACAATGCCTATATATTCGGCGAGCACAGCCATACCGAGCAAGGAAATGCAAAATATCAAATGCATAAGAGATGCCTGGGCAGACAATACCTTGGGCAGCAAATGTTTGGTCACTCCACTCTGAATCAAGGCACGGCGATTAATCATGGAAAGCTCTGCGAACGGCCCCATCAGCATAACGAATATGAGAGCAATGAAAGGCTCTGTGTTCAGTGCATAAAATGCAGTCAGTACGCCATAACCGGCCATACCGATCATCATCACGGCGAAATAACGGTTGCCAATCCTTCGTGCCAGAGCAATCACCAGCAAGCCTCCAGCTATGGTTCCAGCAAAATAAGCAGCATTGATGAATCCCCACCATTGCTCCCCTTGTCCCAGTGCGACTTGAACAAAAGCCAAGGTAAAGGCACCTACCCAGATTGAACCGCCAAGCATATCGATCATATCCATAAACGTAAGCACTCGTAGACGAGGAACATTCCATATTATTTTCCAGCCTTCGGTTAAGGTATGCCACCTGCTTGTTTTAAGTATAGGCAAGACATCAGAAGATATGTGCAACTCCTTTGCTCCAGTTTGCTTCTCCGTTGGTTCATAGACCCCAAGCGTAAATGCCGCAGCCAAACCATAAATAACTGCTGTTAACAGTAGCGTCGGGCTAGCCCCAATCAAGGCGACCACAACACCGCTTAGACCCCAACCTGCAAACTGTACAACCTGATCACTGACACTCATAAGTCCGTTCGCCTTAAGAAGACCTTGCTCGTGTGTCACGAGACGTGGAATAAGGGCATTCCGAGCCGGCGTTGTCCAGCCGTCGAGAAAGGACATGACAAATACAAGTGAAAATACGAACACCAGGGATGCTGCCTCTCCGGTGAGCTTCAAATAAATAGCCAGCCAAGCGAACAGCAGAAATTGCCCTGTTTGTGACAGCAGAAGAAGCCTCGACAACTTGAAACGTTGAATCAGCAAAGGGGCAATCAGACTGCTGAGCATCTGTGCCCCGCTGCGCATCAGCGGCAAAAGTGCCGCTGATATAAGCGAATCGGTCCGGTTAAGCACCATTACCGTAAGTGCCATAATATATAGTACATCGGCTGCATTCGCAGCCGTTTGCGTGGTCCAGAGGAAATAGAAAGGACGCGTTAAATAGGATGATTTCATGAACAATCGCCCACCGTTTCATAGCAAGTAAGGAAACAAAATTACAGTCTATCGAAAACCATTTCTATAAGCCATGTTACAGCTGGTCGTGGAATAGATTTAAGGAATATTCTTTTTGGGAGACTACATGTTCCATAATTTGTCGCATGACTCCCGGATCTCGTAACTTTAGCAAGTTCGGATTCAACAAATCCTCAGGAGCTACCCACATCGAATCCATGATCTCCGTTGTATCTAATCGAAGAGAACTACCAACAATTGTACCCTTGAAGTGGAATAAAACAACTTGACGATTGGTACTGCTAATAAAATTGTAAACCCCTGTAGTAGCTGTAAGTCTAACATCAAAACCTGTTTCTTCCTTGACTTCTCTTCGTGCTGCTTCCAAAATATCTTCACCATGTTCGACTCTACCTGAAGGGAAATTCCATGTATGTCTAACCGATTCCTTGTTTTCCTTAATTATAAGTATCTTATCGTTATGTATTATAGAAACACTCACAACCATTACAATCCCGTTTTGTGTCATTAGTTCGGACCCCCATAGCTGAAAATAGTCACTGCATCAATTAGAACATACGTTCCTGTTTTTGTAAATAAATAATTCATATCTCATTACACTGAGCTGCACTAAACCAAAGCACAAAAGCAGCCGACCTCATTGATCGACCGCCTTCTTGTGTGTTCGAATTCCTTTCCATCCTTTGGAGTGAACGCCATTAGAACTTCATATGTTACAAGGATAGCTACGCCTTCAGCTTACCTTAGCAAGTCGCGTGGCACGCATCGATGCGGTTGCATATACGATAAGCGCAATCCAGATGAGCGCGAAACCAACGAGCAGAACTGGCGAGACCGTTTCCTTAAACACAAACACGCTTAGGATCAGCATGATTGTCGGCCCAATATACTGTACAAATCCGAGTGTGGACAACGACATCCGAGCTGCCGCCCGTGCAAAGAACAACAGCGGCAGCGCCGTCACCACGCCGGCTAGAAGTAATTCGATGAACATGGGTGCAGGCAGCGTCCATGCCGTTGCTTTTCCCACTATGGCCAAGTAGATCCAGTAGCCGAGTGCGATGGGCAGAACTACAGCGGTCTCCGAAAATAAGCCTACAGAAGGATCTTGCTTGATTTTTTTCTTCGCTAGACCGTACAAGCCAAATGACGCAGCCAACGAGATCGCGACCCATGGGAAACGCCCGTAGTCGATGGCAATGATAAGCACCGCGACACCAGCGATGGCAATCGCGAGCCATTGCCCACGGTTTGGCTTTTCATGAAGAAAGACAACCGCCAGCAGCACATTCAGTAACGGGTTCAAATAATAGCCCAGACTTGTCTCAACAACATGACCGTTGTTAACTGCCCAGATGAAGATCAGCCAGTTAATAGCAATTAGCAGCCCACTCGCGGTAAGGGACAGCAGGGTCGAACGACTGGTCAAGATGCGCTTCATGTCACCCCAACGACGTTGGACGGCAACGAAAATCCCCATAAAGACAAATGACCAGACGACCCTGTGCGATAAAATCTCACCTGCCGGTACATTTTCAAACAACTTCCAATACAGCGGGAGAACCCCCCACATGATATACGCAATGATTGCGTTGATTAATCCATTATTCATAACGATGTCCCCTCTTATTGCTCTAATGTCTCAACGGATTATACGCCTCCATCCTCGTTTTAGTAAAGGGGTAATAGGTCCTGCAAGCTGCCACACTCTCGTTCAACAGACTATTCTTTGAGCAAAAGTTTCACTTTAATACAACGAGATTATACTTTGCCCTTTTTCTTTCTTACAATCATAAAGAGGATAAAAATCGCTGCTAATACGACTATACCTAAGATATACATATCAATATCTTGCTCAAACATAAACCACATTTTGTGTTCTAAGTTTACTTGTTGTTTGGGTGAATATCCTTCCCCGAATAGTTCAGTTGCTTGATTAATATTGTTCATTTCGATGGTCGAACTGCACGGACTACTGCTTAACTCGCCATTCGCCTCACTAAAGTAGATTAAGTATTTGTTGCCTTCCTTGAAATCAAACCCCCAAGTATAGTTTGTTCCGATAATTAGTTGAGAGCTAACTTCAGTATTCCAACTCCTCTCAGCTTCCACTAAAATATATCTAATTTTCTCTTTTGTGCCCGTAACCCCCTTTTGCTTTAAGTCCACCTTTATTTGCTTTACTTCTCCCTAAACAGCACCTGTATTTCTTTCTAACTCTTCTTGGGGACTTCCCGATTCGGCACATGACAAAGCGTTAACATCTTGTACATTAGAACCAAAAAACACGGTAGAGATTAAAAACATCAACGTGATTATACGTAGCTTCAGTTTTTCCACCTTCTTCTCAAGACGTTTTTTGTGCATCTTTATTGACCTGTTTAACAGGAGAAATGTTGCATCTTCTTTTGCCGTTAGGTGGATCAACAAAGAAGCAACCAATCGGACAGAGTTGGTCGCTCCACTTTTCTTTATTAAGTTACCATTCAAGAATAATCTAAAAGAAATGAAACTAGGATATTTTTCTTACAGCAAACCATAACTCAACAAAATTCAGTCCATCCTTACCACCAGTAATTTCAAATTCCATTCCGTCGACCTGTTCATATCCTGTCGTAGGAAGCCATTCAGAAAAGAATCTTCGATATAAAGCTTCAATGGTTTCATCGAATTTATCCCATGGAAAGGGATCAGACGAAAAGATCGCCCACGTATGTGCTGGTATTGTTATACTTGTGTAACCATCGGCTTTACTTGTCTCACCTTTAAATGCACACAACATGTATGGGAAAGTATTCTCCCCAGTTTTTTTGTAGCTACATACAGCATGCACTTTATGATAATTCGAATTCAAAGAGTTCGGTAGATTACCGGCAGTTGCAGCAAGTCTTTCAACCTCACCGTTTTCGTGGCTTTGTTTCCATAGTTCTGCCGGTGTTTCTGCACCGTTTAATTCAAACACTTTCTCGATTCCAAATATTTCGAAAGATTCTTTTGTTTCGATACGATAGTTCATCGGCTCTTCCCCTTTAATTGAAATAAGGAAGGAAAGCCGAGGATAGGCTTTGAGGGCAATGCCTTCTTCACGAGCCATCGCTGGATTAACTCCATGCAACGATTGAAAAGCTCTTGCGAATGATACCGGTGATTCATACCCATACTTCAAGGCAATGTCGACAACTCTCCTGTCACTATTCTGCAATTCAATTGCAGCCAGAGTCAGCCGTCTTCTTCGTATATATTCCGCAAGTGAGACATTGGTAATGAACGAGAACATTCTCTGAAACTGATGTGAAGAACAATACGCACACTGAGCAATTTCCTTCAATTCGATCTCACCAACTAAGTTCATTTCAATATAATCCAATGCCCGATTCATCCTCATAAGCCAATCCATGTCATCCCTCCTCTCAATAAAAGTATAGTTTCCTCGGGTTTTCGTATCGCAACTATTTGTGCGCAATTAAGTTTCCTATCCGTCGAAGGATATATGTTGTAAATATTCTTTCGTCCGTTAGCTTGGACTTTTAGGTACCATGCGGCTAATGTTCCTGTTAATTGAATCACTTTACTTTTCAGTTCCCAATTGGATGTCTTCAAAATGGTACGTATTTATTTGGATCAACTTCTTTATATACGCGTACATATTTGACATCAAAGGTTGGAAAAGGAGCCAATTCTTTAATTGTTAGGAGCTTCATTTCTTCAATCTGCGTCTCGCTCAACCCCCAATAGATTTGCCCCAAGGTTAAATGAGGATGATATTTATCCATTTCAAAGTAACGGTCTATAAGTTCTTGTGATGGATAAATCACTTTTACCAACTTTCGATGTAACTCAATGACCTTGCTCGTTTCAACACTAAGAAATGTGACAGCATTTCCGAATGATCCTGGTTCTGATAAGGATAATTGAAAACTTGGCATTAAAGAGCATGTCTGTCTCACGCTTTCTAACCAATGAAGATCAACGGTAAGACCCCCCTGCGCTTTTACAGTGATATGAGGCTCGACTACATCATTAAGACGATTACTTGACCAACGATTACGAAATGCCACAATTTTTTCTTTATAATCATCTGGAGGGGTAATTCCAATGAAGTATTTCATATTCATTTCATTAACGTTTCTTGGTAACGTCACCTTGGATCTATGTTGGTTATTTTCACTCTCCTCCAACATGAAACACACCAATGACGGTTTCACCATCCTTGTCATACAGTGGGATATCATAACCATCTGGTGATCTGTTGTTTTGCATTTCGATAGCTTCTTCAGGTGTATTAGGTAGCTCGCCTTCCATGTCTTTTTTCAGCAGGTATCCTTCTGTACCATCCACACCAAAAGCCAAGATCAAATCAGGTTCAGTTTCAGGAGATGTCGCATATACGGCAGAACCATATGTCTGTCCGTTCTGATTTTTTGGATAAAAAGAAGTGATGTGCATTTGATTCAACGTATTTTTAACATTTGCATACTGGGGTAACCCTAACCCTGAACCACTTGATACACTCATCATAAAAACCGCAATCATCAATAGTATAATTCCTTTAGAATACATCTTCACAACTGTTCACTCCCTTATACTTTTAGGCTCGCAGAAATTCTGATTAAGAAAAAGTAGTCCTCCATATAATCGTATTCCAATTCCATATTTAGAATAATATAACATAGATTCAAAGGCGTAGTTGGACATTGAACGAGAATAATCTAAACCTGCCTAACCTTTATTGCAGAACATCCCTCTTCGATAACCTAAAAAAACAGACACCGATCTGTGAAGATCAGCGTCCGTTTATATGTTCCATATTATCAATTAAAACTGTTATTTCAATTCCCCAACAACGGTAAAGCGCTCGTTTTGGTGTTGTGGATTCTCGATCTCATCCACCAAAGCAATCGCATAGTCAGCATAGCTGATGTAGCTGTTTCCTTCACTGTTCACGAGAATAACGTCGTTACCTGCTTGATATTTGCCTGTGCGTACACCTTCTGGATTAAAGAATCCAGCCGGGCTCAGGAATGTCCATTGGATACCTGAGGATGCTTGCAGATCCAGCAAGTTTTTGCCTTGGTTCGTTGCAGTTGCTTTGTAAGCATCAGGGAATCCAGGGGATTCAAAAACACGCAATGTTTTGGACTCGTCTGTGAACAGGCTTCCGGCTCCACCCACGACGATCAAACGAGTGTTTGGGGCATCCTTCAGGATGTTGATCAACGCTTGTCCTACTTCCACATGCAGGTTCTCTTTCCCCGCTGGAGCACCAAATGCATTTACAACCACATCAAACGCTTTAAGATCTTCAGCTGTAAGATCGAATACATCTTTCTCCAGCGTATTCAGGCTTTTATCTTCCAGTTTGGATGCATTACGAACGATTGCCGTCACTTTATGCCCTCTGTCTGCTGCTTCTTTCAAAATCACACTTCCTGCTTTGCCTGTTGCACCAATGATTGCAATGTTCATCGTAATCTCTCCTTTAAATTATCAATATTGTTTATGTTTGAACTTCATATTGTAACTATAGTTGTTACAACTAAACTTGTCAACCCGTATTCTTTTCTCTCTTTTAAACCTCGTAAAATGAAAAGATTTGTAGTTGGATTTCTATCTTTTATCGTCCTTCAATCCGAATTAGAAAGGCCCTGTCCATCCATAGATGTACAAGGCCTCCTAACTATAAAATGTATCAGCAATGAGCTATCGATGTAGCATGAATAGGTGGTCGTTACACATCATATTGCTTAGATTTTATGCATCCATGAATATTTTTACGTCATGCGATTAGTTGTTCCCTTTTTAAAGACAGTCCATTCGCTCCAACAGATAGGAAAGCTGATGGGTTCTCAATAAGATTCGTACTCGTTACATTTCCAGGTATTCCTGGAGTTATAACACCTGCATTGTATGTGCTTACCCCGAGAGGAAAGAGATAGTTCCTTCCCGCATTGTTATCCCATGTACCGCTACCGTTGTTAAATACCGCTTCCAGTCCCGTAGCAGTCCCTACATCAATGGTAAATTTGTTATATCCGGTGAGCTCGGATGCCGGAATGGCAACGCCTGGCGGTGTCGTCCAATTCCCTCCTGCAGGGCGGTAATGAATATTGGGCTGGGCAAACCCCTGCTTGTAGTAGATGGTTACACTGTTACTTTTCGGAGCATCATCGGTCGTTACGCTTAGCTCAGCACTTGCATCCGATTTGTTCTGTGCTGCATCAAAGGCCCTGACTGTATAAACGTAACTCGTTGATGCCTTCAGGCTATTATCCGTATATGCAGTTGTCGTACTCGTGCCGATTTTGACACCATCACGCAACACTTCATACCCGGTTACGCCTACATGATCGGTTGACGGATTCCAAGCCAATGTTACACGATCAGCCGCTTTTGCAGTCACGGTCAGACCGGTTGGTACGCTTGGAGGTGTTATATCCACTTGAGGCGCTCCTTGTGTAATGACTCCGGAATTATAGGTGCTAACCCCTAATGGAAACTGATAATTTTTTCCTCCATTATTATCCCATGTGCCACTACCATTGTTAAACACAGCCTCCAGCCCCGTCGCTGTACCCACATTGACTGTCATCTTGGTGTATCCGGGCATCTCGGCTGCCATCATTTTCACACCCGGAGCAGTCGTCCATGTCCCCCCTGTTGGACGATAGTGAATATACGGGTTTGGATAGCCCAGTTTATAATATATGGTTACCGCATTACCTTCTTTGGTACGTACCGAAAGAGCCACACTAGCAGGTGAAACGTTGCCTGCTGCATCTATCGCTTTAACCGTATATACGTATTCTGTTGCCGGTGCAAGGGACTCATCCGTATAGTTTAGTTTGGTTGATTCCCCTACCTTTGAACCGTCTCGATAGATTTCATATTTTGCTACTCCGTAATTATCCTCGCTGGCTGACCAGTCAATTGTCACAGCGGATGAGGTAGCATTCTGTACAGCTACATTTGCAGGCGCTGTTGGCGGCTCTGTATCTGCTGCCAACGTTTGGATCTGTACAGTTGAACTGGCGGAAGAGACATTATTCGCCTTGTCTCTCGCCTTTATACTGTATGCATATGATTTCTTAGGCTCAAGACCGATATCCGTATATTCCGTTGTCAGCGAACTTCCAACTTTGACCCCATCCCGATAAATATCATAGCCCTCAACACCCACATTATCAGTGGATGCTTCCCATTGCAGTGTAATGCTGCGATCTGTCACACGTTTTGCATTGACTTCTGTTGGCACTGAAGGCGGTGTCCGATCGACCACCAGGAACGGATGTGTGCCCTGGATTGTTCCATTCGCATCTTCCACAATTTTGCCCGATGTGTCTTTTTTATATTTCCCCATACCCACATATACCGTCTGTATCTCACTGCGCGTAACATTGCCTTTCGCATCGACAGCTTCAATATAATAATCGACCAGTTGATCCTGGAAATCGTTGAAATACGTGTAATACATATCCCCGATCTCCTGAGCAGGTACACGCTTAAACATATCTGTGCTGCTTGGCTGCCAGGCCACACCGTTCATATCCGATTTAAGATCACGTTTCGTCATCGGATATTCTTGCCAGCTACTCACTTTCGTCGGATCGATGTTGGATACCCCTTTGGCCTTGAGCCCAGCAGGATCGTACACACGGAAGGTGTTGTCCTTGGCATCTGCCAGCTTATCCCGATGTGTCCGTACCTTCACCTTAATATCATTCACACCGTTAACATCATAAGCATAGGTATAAATGCCGAACGTATTGTCAAAATAATGAAGTGTCCACCCTTCTGCCTTGCTGACATTGGCGCTTCCAGGATTATATGGATAACGCTGCGGCCACCATATCGATGGTCCGGTACGGTCCTTCGCGAGTTGACTACTTACATAAGGCTTGGAAAAGAAGAGCGACTGATTGAAAGATAACGTCGGCTTTACCCCATCATCCACATTTTCATCATAATAACCAAACCCGGAATCCAGTGCAGGCAGGAGGAAATACCAGCTTAACTCTGCCGGGTTCGCACCTCCCTTATAATTATTAGCAGGATCTCCTTTTACCGGGTAAGCCATCATCCAAGGATTAAGCTGATTGCCCTCATAAGTGATCTCACGGTCTAGTGCCGTCGTTGGCTTCCAATGGTTCGGATTGCTGTCCAGCCAAATCTGTTCAGCTGTCTTGGCATAATTCAGTGCAGCTTGCTCAAGCGCAAAATTACGCTCCAGATAATGGTATCCATATTCAAACGATACGGTCATCCCTTCCTGTACACCATCCAAATTTTTCTTCGGCTCCAGATTAAGGCCTGTAGCCTTGTTGAACGCTTCAAACTGCCCTTTCCAGATTCCAAATGGAAGACGCCAATGATACCATGTCGGATCTGATGAGGAGTCCCGCGTATCGATCCACGAACCGTCTTGAACATGCACTACATCGTCGGCTTTTGGTGTGTTAGTCCGCAAGTATTCATTGATACTCTCTCCCTTCACACCCGGCTGAGCATAAGTCACATTTCCCGCATTGCGCCAAGTATCCTCTGATCCTGCACGTCCTGAAGAATTATCCCCATCATGAGCAATCACGAAGAACTGCTTCTGATCAACCATTCCTTCAAAAGGCTTCAGCGCATCTGCCTTGACTGAACCCTGATACCCTTCTTCCCACGACTCTGCCTGGGCCACAGGGATACCAACAATCTTTTTCTCAGCACCAGTTTCAGGATTCACATGACGCACCCAATGAGGCGTAGAAGCAAATGGATATTTGTTATGAACCACCTGTTTCTCATTGAACATGGGAGAAGATACCCACGAACCCACATTGCTCGTATTCTGCAAATCCGCTCGGTTTGGCGGTGACACCATCGTATCTTTGCCCGGATCGTTCAGTAGCGGATAGTCCTGGAGAGTTCGCGAAAAATGATTATTTCCAATTACGGACCACTCAATGCCGAGTTGATCCAAGACCGGGATAATCCGTTCCGAGAAACCCAGCTCGGTGGGGAAAAAACCTTTGGACGATTTAAAGCTGTCTCCCAGAAAAAAAGGTTGTGCCAGCACAGCATTCTGGTAGATCAAATCCTTTAGCAGATATTCGTTGCCAGCCAATGGCCCCATGGAATGGTGTCCGGAGAAGTGAATGAGATCCATCGTCCGTTCTCCATTCGTTGTTTTGAGGTTATTGTAAGCATTCTTCCATGGTGCACCCCAATCTTTATTGTTGTAACCGTTTACATTATTGGTATACATAAAACTGTTCACATTGTTCAATACCGAACCTGACATGGTTACCTGCATCCCTGCAGCAGGGTGATTGTTCCTCAGGTCACCAGCAACTTGCCACGGCCAGTTCAGATAAGCACCTGTCTTTGCATGGTGACTATAATACGCCACGAGATCATCATGTGGCATAGGCATTCCCCCGGGTAAAAAGTATGGATAACCTGCCGGTGGGTTATTTTTCAGATCGATGACTTGCCCATCATATGTGTAGCGGATTGGGGACCCCACAGGTGCAGAAGCATACTTAGATGTGTCGTAGTAGGCCCAGAAATTGGGCATATGGTTATGATACACATGAGAAGCCGAAATTTCGGCATAAGCCGCTGTATTTTGGGTAGAAATAATCATCGATAATACCAACAGGAATGCGCCGAGCTTGCGCTTAAGATCCATGTTCTTCCTCCCTTATTTGCTCCCCTATGGGAAACAAGAATTCTCGTTATTTGCCTAAGCTCTCTAACCCATTTAACGTTTTAGCATGGTCTGGCTCAAGACACTTTCTAATTTGTATCTATACAACTCCTCCTCCTTCCCTCTACCCTGTTGTTTCGTGTTCTTCTGTGCTGTTTAAATTTAGTGGATTTCGTGCAAACGTTTGTACAAAAGGGGATATCCTAGAGATTTTATTAGGTTACCTGAACTGTAAAACCGCTTTTTTAGCAGGAATAATGTGCCTTTATTATTGCAAACGTTTGCACAAATAATATACTTTCTATTGGAACAAAATGTCAACACTGAAGGTACATGATTTTATACCATCTATATCTTGGAATCGGTAAATTAGAGAACGCAGCTCCCCCTGCCATAATGTCAAAAAAAAAAACACAATCCCAAGCGAATGTCCTTCGCTGGAACTGTGCCTTATCATTGCAATCAATTTTATATTAACAATCCTTATCCGGCACACCCGCATCTTCCTTCGTACGGAAAGAAGATCCACAGCCACAAGTGGCTACCGCGTTCGGATTATGGATGGTGAACCCACCCGTCATACCGGATTCTTCAAAATCAATTTCAAGTCCATTCAGATATTTCAGGTTTTCCTTCTCGACTACAACCTTCATGTTCTGAATATCCATATACAGGTCCTCATCGGACTCTTTATCATCAAAGCCCATGGCGTACGAAAATCCGGTGCAACCGCCCGGTGCTACGCCAAGACGCAGGAACATACCAGGTGTCTCTTGCTGTGCAAGCATCTCTTTCAATCTGTCAGCAGCCGTTTCGCTGATGTTAATCATGCCAGGTCACTCTCCTTTTCATTAACTCTTCTTTAAATTATACTCCACCCCGTCAAGGGTCTCAAGTCATGTTTGCCTCTTTCCGCGTTCCCCCTGTACTCCTTTTTCTTCCCAGTGTATTGAACCCCCGGGACACGAGGTTTATAATGAATAGGTGGTCGCACTGAAATGTCGTTATTTTGTCATGACTTATTCAGACGATGGTCATAATTGGAGTTGTAATTTTTTTCACATTTCGAGACTGCAACGCAGTCCCCAATGCATATATGAGTCAACAGACTCCATTTTTTGAAAAAATTTAGCTTTCATATGCAGCACACGCTGCACCGGGTAAATAAGAGTTAGTCCAACTAAGAAGGCGGCAGTTGACCGCATCTTTTCTATGTAGTTCTGTATGCAGATCCTACACACAACTCAAATCCGGTTAAGAACAGGAGGAAACAATATGTCTACATTGGTAACACCGTTCACAGACAAAAGAATGGCTGAAATCGTCGAGAAAGTGCAGAACGGCGTAAGGCTGAGCGTAGAAGACGGCGTATATCTGTATGAAACAGATGATCTGCTGACTTTGGGCCAGCTGGCCAATGAGGCCAACCTGCGGAAGAATGGCAAGAAAGTATATTTCATCGAGAACATGAGTCTTTACTTTACGAACGTATGCGAAGCCCATTGCGCTTTTTGTAATTTCCGCAAAGACCAGGGTGAAGAAGGCTCTTATACATTATCCGGTCAGGAAATGATCGATTATGTGGAACAGCATATTCATCCGGGCGTACGTGAGTTCCATATCGTAGGCGGACATAACAACCATGTTCCTTTTCAATATTATGTCGATTCCCTGCGCGCTTTAAACGAGAAATATCCGGATGTTACACTGAAAGCTTACACGGCAGCCGAGATTGATTTCTTCACCCGGATTAGCGGACTCAGCATCAGAGAAGTTCTGCAAGAGCTGCAAAAAGCAGGTTTGAAAACATTGACTGGTGGCGGCGCTGAGATTCTGTCCGATGAATATCGCAAAAAAATGCGTGTAGACAAAGCTAACGTGGACCGTTATCTTGAGGTGCACCGCACAGCTCATGAGCTCGGCATGCGTACACATACGACGATGTTGTATGGATCGATCGAATCCTATGAGGATCGCGTTAACCATATGGTGCAGATTCGTGAATTGCAAGACGAGACCAACGGATTTATGGTCTTTATCCCTCTTTCCATGCAGCCAAAAAGTAAAAACGCGAGCATTATGCGTCGTAACTCGGCTTATGAGGATCTCAAAACAATTGCGATTAGCCGTCTGATGCTGGATAACATCGATCATATCAAAGCATACTTCATTAACATCGGCCCACAGCTGACTCAAGTCGCTCTTGGTTTCGGTGCTTCGGATGCACACGGTACGATCGTTCGGGAACGGATTAGTCATGCGGCAGGTGCACTCACACCTGAAGGCCTTACACGTAAAGAGCTTATATGGCTCATTAAGGGTGCAGGGCGTATTCCGGTAGAACGTGATACGTTCTACAATGAAATTCAAGTGTACGAATAAGATATAAATACAAAATACAATCAATATTGCACCCGCACCACTCCAGAACGCAGCTTTCATGATAGGGAGACGTTTGAATTCGAGTGGTGCAAACTGCTGAATAATATCTTTAATTTTCAATGCCTACTTTTCAACTAATCAAATCCTAACAAAAGGAGCAGCTATGTTTTTTGCATAGCTGCTCCACAGTTTACAGCCCCATTTCAGTGGGACTGATGCAGAAAGGAAGCCGAGTCATGAAAAATTTTGTCATTCTTGGAGGCGGTTATGGCGGCCTCACCATCATCAAGGAACTTCTGGAAGGTAAGATTCCATCCGATACACAGATTATTTTGGTGGACCGCAGCCCCTTTCAGGGATTAAAGACCGAATATTACGCACTCGCAGCAGGAACCGTATCCGATTATGACCTGCGTATCCAATTTCCAGTGAACGATAAAGTCACTTACCGTTATGGAGAAGTTACTTCAATTGACTTGGAACAGCGTCAGATTGAATTTGAAGGCCAAGACCCGCTTGAATACGATAAACTTGTTATTGGACTGGGTTGTACAGACCGTTTTCACAACACACCAGGCGCTGAAGACTACAGCTGTACCATTCAGAGCTTTAGCAAAACACGCGAGACTTACCTGCGACTTAATGAAGTCAAAGCCTATGGCAATGTGCACATTGTAGGCGGTGGATTAAGTGGTGTCGAGATGGCAGCCGAACTTCGTGAGAGCAGACCGGATCTGAACATCAGCATTCTGGATCGTGGTGAACGTGTATTATCCGCTTTCCCGCAACGTCTGTCCGTGTATGTACATGAATGGTTTAACGAACATCAGGTAGAGACACGTGGACATATCGCCATTTCGCGTGTTGAGCCCAATGCCATCTATAACCGGGATGAACAGATTCTAACGGATGCTGTCGTCTGGACGGCAGGCATTCAGCCTGTAAAAGTGGTACAGGATCTGGACGTGACCAAAGACCCTCAAGGTCGTGTCGTCCTGAATGAATACTACCAAATCCCGGAATATACCGATGTATATGTGGTTGGTGACTGTGCCAGTGTACCTTATGCACCTAGCGGTCAAGCTGCGGAAGTACAGGGTGAGCAGATCGCCCATATTCAGCATGCCCTCTGGAAAGGCGAAAAGCCCAATCCACATCCACTCAAGCTTCGTGGCACACTGGGTGCACTCGGCAAGAAGTCCGGGTTTGGGCTAATGGGCAAAACGTCCATGATGGGACGTGTACCTCGTATTTTGAAAAGTGGTGTGCTCTGGATGTCCAAGCGCCATCTCGGTTAGTCGAGATCGAGCTCATCCCAGACATCGGATTCGGCAATTTTGGCCAGAATGGCGTTATATAGATCTTCCACTTTGTCCGTGATGACTACCTCACCATTCACCAGTGCAAATGGAGTCATAGAACATTGGCCACAGTTGGTGAGGCAGCCGTATTCAATCACGTCATAGTCTGGATTTTCTTCCAGTTGATCCATGACTTCATCTGTGCCAAAATGCATATTGTTGGCACAAAATTCAATAATCGGTCTCATGTAGGTTCACCTGCTTTGTTTGACCATTTTAATTTATGGCCATTTGTAATATAATATAATAAGGAAAGGAGTTGAAAAATATGAGCGAAAACGCACAAGACACCATGTATGATGAGGTATCTGATGTTCTTGACAAGCTTCGTCCGTTCCTGCAACGCGATGGCGGTGACGTGGAACTGGTTGACGTGGAAGACGGCATCATTAAGCTGAAACTGGTCGGTGCCTGCGGCAGTTGCCCAAGCTCCACCATTACCTTAAAAGCCGGGATTGAACGTGCCCTTCTCGAAGAAGTTGAAGGTGTACAAGAAGTCGTACAAGTATTCTAATCAATCCTTCACGAAATAAACCTCAAGAGCCTTTCGCTTCGCATGAAGCGGAGGGCTCTTTTTTTGTGCGCATATTCAGCCTGTCCATTTCATCTGTCCCCTAGACCAGCACCAACGTCTTCAACGTCCAGTCCTATAACTCACCTTAAGTATCCTCACGCTGTATGGTCGGACGAATCGGATCAAGCCCTCCAGATACATCCATAATGTTACCTGTTATAAAATCGGAATGATCAAGGCATAGATACGTAATTACTCGCGCGATATCTTCACCGCTGCCAGGACGTCCTCTTGGCGTTTCCTCGTCGGTGATACCCGCCATTTCATCAATCGTTTTCTCTTTGTTGGCACCGCGAATATCTCCCGGGCATACCATGTTGACCGTAATTCCATAAGGAGCTTCCTCAACGGCGAGTGTCTTTGTAAAAGAGACCAGACCCACCTTGGCAGCCGCATATACGGCGCGATGTGGCCAAGATCTCGCTTCTCCAGCATGACTGAAGCCAAAATGGATAATACGTCCCCATTGCTTGCGTCTCATCTCTGGCAATACACGCTGATCCAGCAACATCGGTCCCAGCAGATTTCCCTGCACGAGCATCTGGACCTCGGCTTCAGAATAATCCGCAAATAATCGTCGTTCACGGACAAATGGACCCGCGTTATTCACCAAAATATCAATGCTGCCCAGGTTGTCTTCCACCTGTTCAACCAATGAAGAGATATCTTCTACCTTCGATATATCCGCCTGGATAGCAATGCACCGCACACCCTTGGCTGTAATCTGAGCCCTTAAAGCCTCAGCTTCTGCTCTGCTGTGTACATAGTTGAGGGCAATATGACACCCCTGATCTGCCAGACTGAGGGCCGTCATTTTACCAAGACCTTTGGCACTTCCCGTTATGAGGGCAATCTTTCCCTTCACGTTCATCCCCCTCTTCAAAGAGCAGTCACTATCCAGTATAAAAGATTTATCGTCCTCCTACAACTCGCTTATCCACAAGGGATTATCCACCTTTAATTCCAAATATATCTTGATCGGAATCGAATACCTATGGTACTGTCGAGGATATAACCCGAAAGGACCTCTACTTGAATATGAAGAACAAACGATGGATATCATTTCTTACACTTTTAATGGTGAGTGTATTCACAGTCTCTAGTGTCTTACAGGTATCAGCAGAAAGTGAGACGTATCAATCACCCGATGAGTATGATTGGATTATTGGCCCTGCATCTGTAACGCTCGATGGCAAAGCCACACTGAAAGTCCCTGAAAGTCATTCCTTTCTGGATAAGGCCAATACCCAACGCTCAATACTTAACAGCGGTGGAAAGCCTAACGGGAATGAAATCGGAAGCCTAACCAGCAATAGTGAATACGGCTCGTGGTATGTTGTATTTGAATACGTGAAGACAGGTCATATTCATGATGATGATCAAAATTTGAATGGCGAAGAACTGTTAAGCAGTTATATCCGAGGCACAGAAGAAGAGAACAGAGAGCTCGATCCCGAATACAGAACGTACATAACAGGTTGGGAAATCGAACCGGCATACGATAAGACCAAACATCAGTTGGTCTACTCCCTAGGTTTCAAGAATGCTGATCAGCAAGCCATGGTGAATTACAATGTAAAACTCCTGACACGCGAAGGGTACATCACAGCCATTCTGGTTATCGATACGGCCAACTTTCAACAGAGCAGCCAGGCATTCGAGGAAACCGTCCTTAATCAACTTCACATCAATGCAGGACATACCTACGAGGAATATAATGCATCGACTGACAAAACTTCGACCATAGGGCTCAACAGCCTTCTGATGGGCGGAATCGGGTATACGGCGTCCCAAAAATTTAGCGCTTTTCTTTTGCTCAAAAAAGGATGGGCCTTAATCTTGGTTGTCGTTCTTGGACTAATCGGCTGGATCAGATACAAAATCAAAAGTTCACACGGAGATGAAGAAAAACTCTCTCCCTCCGAGCGGACGTACCTGCAAGAAGCAGATGAACAGCAGCATGCTGATCAGAATGAATTATCCTACTACCGCCAATCTGGACATCACTCCAATGCTGATACATCAGAGAAACTTTGACCTATGTTGTGACTTATGTTGATCCATGCTTCAGCACAGACTTGAGGAGTGGCTGTTCAAAAATTGCACCTCGCTACAAGCGCTAATAAGCAAAAAGAGGATGTCCTTCCGTCATATTCATGACTTATGGGACATCCTCTTCTTATCAGCTCACGTCAACTCATACATATCGTTAAATTATTCAGTTGCTGGTTCAACTGCACCTTTATAACGCTCTTTGATGAATGTTTTTACTTCTTCGGAGTGCAGTGCAGCAGCTAATTTCTGAATTGCATCTGAATCCTTGTTGTCTTCACGGGCAACGAGGATATTTGCATATGGGTTACCTTGCAGATCTTCGATCAGCAATGCATCATTTGCCGGATTCAGGTTCGCTTCAAGCGCATAGTTGGCGTTGATGAATACCAGATCCGCTTCATCCAATTGGCGAGGCATCATGGCTGCATCCAGCTCGATGATATCCAGGTTCTTCGGATTGGCTGTGATATCCTGAATCGTAGATGTGATATTTGTATTGTCTTTCAGCGTAATAATGCCTTCCTTCGCGAGCAACAACAGTGCACGTCCACCATTGGATGGGTCATTTGGAATGGCTACTTTTGCGCCATCAGCTAATTCATCCAAAGATTTAATCTTTTTGGAATATCCGCCAAAAGGTTCAACATGAACAGGTGTTACAGCAACGAGGTTGAATCCACGTTCTTTATTCTCTGTGTCCAAGTAAGGCTGGTGCTGGAAGAAGTTTGCATCCAATTTTTTATCAGCAAGCTGCTGGTTGGGTTGTACATAGTCATTGAACGTAACGACTTGCAGACGAATGCCTTGTGCTTCCAGTTCAGGTTTGATGCTTTCCAGAATCTCTGCGTGTGGTGTAGGTGAAGCTCCCACTTTCAATTCAACCGTGCGTGGTGCACCTGCTGAATTGTCTGCGCCGCTATCGGCATCCTTGTTGTTTCCGCAAGCTGCGAGAACCGCAATCAGCATAAGACTAAGTAGAGCGAATGACCATTTTTTCATGTGTAAAACCCCTTCTCTAATCATTTTTTCATGTGGCGTTTGAATGACTGCACAGCCAACATGTTATCTATGTGTTATTTCCTGGTGAAAAATGTAACTAAGCGATCTCCAGCCATCTGGAGAATTTGCACGAGAATAATCATCGACACTACGGATATGATCATGATTTCATTTTGATAACGGAAATATCCGTAGTTAATAGCCAGTGTTCCCAGACCACCACCACCAACCATGCCCGCCATCGCCGTATAGGAGACAAGCGTAACGATGGTAATGGTTATCCCAGCAACCAGACCAGGTAACGCCTCAGGCAGCAATACCCGTCTTACAATCTGTCCGGTGGATGCCCCCATTGACTGCGCCGCTTCAATTACACCACGGTCAACTTCTCGCAACGTTGTCTCCACCAATCGAGCAAAGTAAGGCGCTGCTGAAATAACCAAAGGAGGTATGACGCCAAGAACCCCCGTAGCTGTACCGACGAGTATACGAGTGAATGGAATAAGAGCAACAATCAATATGATAAATGGGACCGAGCGCAAAATATTAACAATCAGGGATAGTATAGTGTAGACTGTCCGTGACTTCATTGAAGCAGATCGGGCTGTCATGAACAGCAGAACTCCGAGCGGTAAACCCAAGATAACGGTGAACAGGCCTGATACACCCAAAATCTGCAGTGTCTCTATGGAAGCTTTACCAACCTCTTCCCAACGAACTGTTGAAAAATCCATCTAACGAAGCACCTCCACATCAAGTCCCTCAGCGGTCAATTCGGATATCGTTCGATCAATCGCATTGGAATCACCTTCGAACCGAACGGTCAGTTGTCCATAAGGAACCTGTTTGATCGTAGAGATCGTTCCTTGCAGGATGGCAAAATCCACACCCGTCTTACGAACCGTTCTGGACAAAATCGCTTCATATGTTTTGTTCCCCAGAAAGGATATCTTCACAAGTTTCGAAGCAACACCTGCCTGCAATTCAATGCCTGCATTCGCCAGAGCGGTCTCTTCCAGAGCCAGTCCAGCTTCATGGTCACGCATCATGAAGTCCCGCGTAATCGCATGTTGCGGCTTCAGGAACACCTCGGTTACAGGTCCCTGTTCCACAATGCCACCTTGATGAATGACAGCCACCTTATCACAGATGTTCTGAATGACATGCATCTCATGTGTAATCAGCACAATGGTAAGGTTGTACTTTTCGTTAATGTCGAGCAATAACTTCAGAATTGAATTTGTCGTCTGCGGATCAAGCGCTGAAGTAGCCTCATCACAGAGAAGTACATTCGGATCACTCGCAAGTGCTCTCGCAATCCCCACACGTTGTTTCTGTCCACCTGATAATTGAGCTGGATATTTGTTGCTATGGTTCTCCAGACCAACGAGATTGAGCATTTCCTTCACTTTGCGATCAACGGCATCCTTGGGTGTATTCACAAGCTTTAGTGGAAAAGCCACATTATCATATACCGTTGCAGAGGATAACAGATTGAAGTGTTGGAAAATCATCCCGATCTTGCGTCTCTGTTGCTGCAATTCGGTTTTGCTCAGTTCAGTCAGATTGATCCCGTCAACCCATACTTCACCCTCCGTAGGCCGCTCTAGCAAATTAATACAGCGAATCAGTGTACTTTTACCCGCTCCGGAATGGCCAATAACGCCGTAGATTTCACCCTTTTGGATGTTCAAATTCAGCTCGGATAACGCTGTTGTAGACTTTTTTCCTTTGCCGTACGTTTTGGTTAAACCTTTTAATTCAATCAATCGCACTTGCCCCTTTCCAACCACCTACATGTATCTTTACCCGATCTAAAGGAAAACTCCCCTTAAAATACAAAAAAGAGCCCTTTGCAGAAACAAAGAGGGCTCTTCACGTGAAAGAATGTACCTTCTCATCTGCCAAAATCGTGCCTTGCACCATTTTGTAGGAATTAGCACCTAACATCTATAACGAATGATACATGTATCATGTCATTACAAATCGGTTGCCGGGCTTCATCGGGCCTGTCCCTCCGCCGCTCTCGATAAGAAATATGTTATTGTAGGATTTTATAAGTTCATGTAGTTCATACTTTATAATGTGAATGTAAATTTTGAGATGATCTGTTCATTCTCTGTCATTGCAACACTCTAATTGAAACTCAGTATATTCCAAGTATTCCGATTTGTCAAAGGGAATTATTTCTTTGCCATATTTTATTGATATAACGATAAGAGGCTGTTAACGTTTCACAGACCATATCCACGCCCTGACGCATTTCCTGCACATGCTGATTCAGATCCTCCAGCTTCACCTTACCTTGCAAGGTCTGGTGTAACTGCCACAAGTCATCGTGCATTTCCGAGTTCATGTAGTGAATTTCCATATTACGTCGTTTGCGCAGCTTGCTCATCGGCTCCCGATATGAGTCCTTGATCTGAATTAATTTCAATGCAAGATCATGATGTTCCCTCGCAAAATCGAACTGCCTTAACACCGTAAAATAAGAAAAATGCGCTTTTGTATTTGAAGTATTCAGCTGGAATATTTCATTCAATACGGTCCCGACTTTATCCAAAATGGCAAAGCAGCGGATGAAGCCATCTTTGTAGAAATACACATATCGGGCATACTCGGCTTTTTCAGTCGGTGTCATGTCGTCCGTTGAGCCTGCAACGACCTTTTTGCGAAAATGAGCTGCAGCGAAGCTGCTTTGCTCCAGTTCATCCAGTGAGGAGATGAGTCCCTGAGTCCACACATACAGTTTCCGATAGTCATGCGTGGGATCATGATCCACATGCATTTGCCGCTGAAAGAGCTCAAGTGTATGCGCCATGGAGTCCATCGCTTCCTTCAATTTACCTTCGTTTATACGCGGTTTTTCCCCCAACAACGTTCGCAGCATATTTAACCTCCTCTTTTCCGAATCAACATTTCATCACCGTAACACTTCATCCATTCCGTGTAATTGCTGCTTGCCATAGGTTGCCCTGATCCCCCTCACATCAAACAAAGTCCACCTGTCCAATGATGTACATCACTGGATGGTGGACTTTCATATTAGGCCGAGTACCTTCAAGAGAACTGTATCTGTATCTAGAACCGATTAACCGGTCGATGCAGCTTGTACACCAGGAAACTCATATACGTTAAAACTCCGAACAATATGGCGATATCCAGCATATGAGCGAGAGCTACGAACATGTATACTTCCGGACGGTTCATTGTCACCATCATGAAAATACCAATCACGACTTGCATCAGGATGAGAACAACGGATACCACGCCAAGGGTACGCATTTCCTTGTTGTCCGGATGATTACGGTAAGCGAAATGACCCAGAATTGCAATAACAATAACGAGCGACGCTGCTGCTGCACGGTGAGCAAAAGCAACCGCTACCCCTCCTGAAAGCTCAGGGATAATCTGCCCGTTACAGAGCGGAAATCCGGAACATCCGCCAGCAGAATTCGTGTGGCTCACAAATGCACCCGTGTATACCACGAGATATGTGTAAATGGTGGAGAACCAGACCAGATTCCTGAATTTTTTGCTCACCCGAGGGTATTTATTCAGGCGCTCCAATCCGCCATCTTTTGCCTCCTGCCTTATGCCCAGCGCCATCATCAGGGAACTGGCAAAAGCAATCAGTGCAAAGCCGAAATGCAGTGCCATGACTGCTGAAGATTGGGAAAAGACAACGGCAAAAGCCCCCATGATCCCCTGCACGATAACAAATACCAGGGTTAAGAAAGAGAACAATTGCAGGTCACGACGTGACTTGCCAAACAGCAGAAAAGCAACAAACGAGGCAATGGACAACAATCCAGCCAGTGCGCTTACAGCGCGATGGGAATATTCAATAAGTGAAGCCACAGTATGTGCCGGAACGAGTTTCCCGTTACATAAAGGCCATTCCGTTCCGCAGCCAAGGCCCGATTCCGTTTTGGTTACGATGCCTCCACCAAAAGTGGCCAGAAACATGACAAGACAGGTTAATACGGTTAACCATTTAAATAAAGTTAAGTGTTTCAATTTTTTCTCACCCGCTGTTGGTTTAAGATGGCGAAGAATATCCTTCGCTTGTTTCGATACTTTGACACTTATTTCACAACTAAATTCATTATACCGGATAAAATGTTCATTGACGTCCGCGCTTTGTGACAAAATGTTAACGTCTGATGAAATAATGACCCATAGGTCACTGGGGATATGTACATCAAATTTCTAACATAGAAACATGTCGAACACACAAACGCCATTTCCCTATTTCAAGAGAAATGGCGTTTCATCTAGTATACCCTTTTACAGCATGAACCTGTCATACTTTTATATAAGTTCAATGAAACATTTACACAATAACAGCGATCAAAAGGTTATTCTGTCATCGGAGTGTTTGTGTAGATATTCATCATTTGAACGTATATAACATTATTTATGGATCGTGTTGTACACTTCAACTGCGCGATCCAGGAACTGCTCAATCTCTTCTCTCGACTTGCGCAGCTTGTTCACGTACCGTACGAGTTCGCGCCCATCTGTATACGCCACAAAGCTCGGAATGCCAAGAATATTCTGCTCTTCACTAACCGTCCCAACCTGATCCACGTCGACCTCAATCAATGTCAGTTCACGTGCATATTTCTCTTCAACCTCAGGCATAAACGGATCGATGTATTTGCAGTCACCACACCAGTCTGCCTTGAATACGGCAATTGTCAAACGTGGGGATTGGATAGCTACATCAAAAGCCGGTTTGGAAGTAATCTGTTCCATTCGGTTCATCTCCCTTTCTGTACCTTGTCTTATCCTAAGTGAAGCAAATTGGCGAGTGGAAGTCAAATAATCAGTGCATACTTAGAATAAACCACATGGTCTGTGAATTTAAACCCAGAACATCATGAAAGGATGTCACATCATGACTTCCACCAGAACCGATTCTTCCAGCGAACAGCATCACGGATCCCTCTTGCAGATGGTCCGTTCCATTCCGGGTGCTGCCCGGGAAATCTGGCGTGGCAAACAGGCTGCATGGCAAGCCTCAGCACAGCTTCGTCATCCATTGCGTGACATCGAGTGGGATACCGATACGGCAGCTGCCCTACAGTCTGAGGTAGAGCGTCTGTTACCTGCCAGCAGCAAGTCTTTTGCACGCACGGACCAGGTTCAAAGCGCACTCGTCTGTGAAGAAGATTGCATCATTCTGGAAGAGATAAAGACACTGACCCAGGAGCATAACCGAAGTAATGTTACCCGCACGTCAGCCTATCTGGAATGTTATGAGCAATACCCTGAACTGCATTGGGCTCTGCTGGCCCATATGGTCTCTCGCAACGGTGGATATCATATGACAGATCTTCAGAGTGACTTAATGCATAATCTGCAGAATCAGAGCGATCGCGAGCATATGTATCGGCTGCTGGAGCGATGCAATGCACTCATTTTCCAGGATGCATATCCCCAGCTACAGCTGTATATGAACAGTCGCCGGATTGGACGAAGCTGTTTCCATCTCTTGTCACACTTTCACGTATCTGCGTTTATGATGCCGTTTTGGGAACGCTTTTGGCTGGAACGGTGCAGTTCACTGCTTAGTGTGGCATTAATTATTAATGAGCAGAACTATATCGAGAGCCGTGTGGTGCAGCATCCTTATTTTCAAAAAGAAGTACTCTCCAAACCTGCATTCCATCTGCATAATTTGGCGGGGCTTAATCATATTATCTTTCCTCTTGGTCGGGGAGCAGGCCTCGCAGGACGCGTCATTGAACATTTTGGCAAGTTGGATGAGCGGATCATGTTTGGCAAAGGCCTATATGCTCTGTTATTTGGGGTGGAGCAAGTCCACACACAAGTGTTGGCGTTCGCACGTTCGGTTCCCCATCGTGGATCACGGGCCGAATATTGGCCTGGCCTGTTTACCCATCGTGAAGAAGAGGCAGGTGATCATACATTATACGCGCAAGCGCTACTTGATGAAGAATGGCTTCCAGAAGGGCAACGATTATATAGTCCGGAACTGCTATCCGTATGGGGCGACACGCCTTATGAACCGATTACCAGACAAGACTGGCTTCAGACTCGGGATTGTCTCGGTTATCTAACAGCACCGCGCCGGCCATGGCTGTTTGAGATGAGTCACGAACATCGGTATGGGATGTTGAAAACAGCACTGGCTCATGATGCGAAAGCCATCACACACTAATGCTGAAGATCATATGGAGCAGGTAAAGCCGGATGATGTGAATTTCCCAATGTATCGCTAATTCTCGCTTGCTGGGCTAATATTCAACGCAGTCACGCAGCTCGCCTTTGCGATACAAAAAGCCCTGTCCGCTTAACAGCAGACAGAGCTTTTATCCATGAACTTTTATCATTTATCCGATGTTCACAACATATTGGAGCTTGAATGATGCTCCGTGTATTCTTAACCTCTTTGCCCGGCTCCACGTTGAAGACGCATAAGTGGACGGAGAATTTTTTGCAGAATACGGGGGTAACTGCCCAGCTCGTCCTTGCGTAATACACGCAGCACAACCATGAGAACCAGATACACCACCACAACAAGCACACCAACCACAAGGCAGGTAAGCAAGAAGGATACACGCGCTGGCAGGAACAGTCCAAAGATCGTATTCCCAATCCAGTTCGTTGCAAATCCTACACCTGCTGCAAGCAACACTGTAATGATAAAACCTTTCCAACGATCTCCCATGATGGAGAAATCAACGATTTTGCGAAGGACCCGCAGATTCAGGTACGTGATTACCAGGAAACAAAGGGCCGTTGCAATAATGATGCCGTAAATGCCAAAGATCGGCGCCAGAATCAGACTTGCGATCAGTTTGACTACAACACCTGCTGCCACACTAATCATCGTAATCCGCGGTTTCCCTACCCCAAGCAAAATGGAGTTGGTGGTCATCATCGTAATCTGGAAAATAGTACCGAATGTCAGCAAGGCAATAATCGGCGTTCCATCCAGATTGGTAAACAGCAATCCGTTGACCGAATACGCTGCTGCACAAAGTGCAATGACAATCGGCATACCTGTTAGAATCGAAATACGCATCGCAAGTGTAACCTGACTCTTCAGATGCGCTTCATCCTTGCGGGCAAATGCTGCCGAGATAACAGGCACCAACGATTGACTTAAAGCGATCGCCAGAATCGGAGGGATACCCGCAATACTTTGGGCCTTAGCTCCCAAGATCGCCAGAACGCCTGTCGCTTCTTCTAGTCCAATCTGGCCACTGAGCAGCGGAACCACAAGGGATGAATCGATGAAGTTAATGGCTGGAACTGCAAGTGAGGACAGCACAATGGGTATAGACAGCTTGAAGATATCGCTGTAGATACCTCGCATCGGTAGCTGCTTTGCAGGCTCGTAATTCAATTGGGCCGCACGGTCGCTACGACGCAGCTTCAAGGTGAAGTACAGCATGACACCAAAGGCACCCACACTTCCTAATACCCCACCAAATGAGGCACCCGCAGCAATCGTTTGATCATCATAATTCCATTGCAGCATGACATAAGCCACGATAATAGCTGTACCTACACGGGCGAACTGTTCCACAATCTGCGAAATACCACCCGCTGTCATGTTCCCTCTTCCCTGGAAATATCCACGCATCATTGCAATGGCCGGGAACAGCAGCAAGGCTGGAGCCAAGGCGCGAATGGCGCTGACCGATGCCGGTACTTTGGAGACATACGTGGCATAATAAGGTGCAGCGAACCACAATAAAGCAGACATGACTACCCCGGCGACAGCCGCAAAGATCAGGGCTGCACGGTAGATCTGTTGGGCTTCACCCGCGCGTCCGAGTGCATAGCGTTCCGATACCATTTTGCTAAGTGTACTCGGTATGCCCGCCGTTGCTACAGTTAACAGCATTAAATATACCGTATTGGAGATGGTGAACGATGCGTTACCGACATCTCCGAGGATATGCTCCAGCGGCACCCGTTGAACCAACCCGAGTACTCTCGCGATTAGCGCAGCGGCTGCCAGTATGAGCGTACCCCTAATGAATGTTTCTTTCTTAGACAAACGAATTCCCCTTCTTTCCTCCACACCGGACGTGCATCCCGTTGAAGCTAATCCTGAACGTTTAGGCGAATCTTACCACCCAGATAATAAAGAGAACAATCATGACGATTTGCAAAATAATTTTCATCACAGTACTCGTAAATAGTCCCACGACGGAACCAAATCCAACTTTCGATGCTTTGGAAGGTGAAGACCCACCGATCAATTCCCCAATAAAAGCCCCGATAAATGGTCCCAACACCAGTCCGAATGCCGGAATGACAAATGGGCCAATGATAACACCAATGGTACTCAGCGTGGTCGATAACTTGGAGCCACCGAACTTCTTCACACCCCATGCGCTGACGACATAATCAGCCACAAACAACACAACCACAATCAGAATCTGGATGATCCAGAACCATACACCGAACGGATCAAAACTGAAGAACCAGCCGTAGACCAGAAACGCGAAGAAAATCGCTACAGCACCAGGCAGTATGGGATATACCGTTCCAGCCATCCCCACTGCAAACAGCAGCACAATTAAAATCCAGGCAATGGTTGCGAGCAAAGGTTACTCCCCCTTCAAAATATGTTCACGAATCACTTCGACGATGCCGTCTTCATTGTTACTCGCTACGATCAGATCAGCCGCTTCCTTCACCTGCTCTTGCGCATTACCCATAGCTACACCCAAACCTACCGCCTCAATGACAGCCAGATCGTTCAAGCTGTCTCCGACAGCAACAACTTCGGACATCTCGATGCCCAGCAGCTTGCAGACTTCCGCTACACCACTAGCTTTGGATATACCTGCAGGGTTGATCTCAATATTAACGGGTGAGGAATTGGTCATTTGCAGACCACCCATTTGTTGCAGTTCCATCATGATCTGGTGACGAACTTCATCCACTTCGGTATTGAAGCCGAATTTCAACCATTCCAGACCTTCAATATTGTCCGTCCAACGGTCACGATTGAACAGCTCTTCCACGGAGTATGCCCAGTACCAGCTGTTATATTTCTCACCGATCTCCTGCATTCTGCGAATCAATGCCGGGTCCATCAGATGACGCATATGCAGATCATGCGGAGCTTTCCAGACCTCACTGCCGTTAACGGTAACCATCGGTGTCTCCAGCCCAAGCTGCACCGCATAAGGCATCGCGTGGAATACCGCTCTTCCCGTGGATAGGCACACATGTACCCCCCGACGAATCGCAATCTGAATCCACTTGGCGGTCTCCTGCGTAATTTCATGATTATCATTAAGCAATGTTCCATCCATATCCAATGCAAGCAATTTGTATTTCAGTTCACTCATACAGTAGTTCCTCCCTAGGTTGTCTCTCTCTCCAAGTTGAACTCATGGATATCCATTCAGGCACTACGCGGGCAGAAAACCTTTCGAGTCGTAGTATCTTTGTTTTAGAATTACCTTTTTCTTTAGTGTATTGAGATTATACGAGGTAACCGTTACGTGTACGGATCGTCTTCCGATCGCTTTGTCTCCAAATTTTCTAGATTCTCTCTTCTTAAGGGTTAGAAATTCGGAGACAGCGTATGCTTTCGAAGCAGCTTTCATGCAGAAAGCTTTCAGGCGCACGCTATCGCTTCTTCAGATTGATTCCGCCCCCTTCACTACATCACCTTTGTATTTAGAGCTCATAACACCTACCATCAAGAAGGAAAACAAATTTCCCTTCTCTAGGTTCTTTCTGCCATCTCCGTTCCACATTGGTTCTCCAGTTCAACTTGAAGGTTCTCTTTATCTATTGGTAAACATTCTTTCACAACAAGATCGCCCGGCACCCGTAAAAACGGACGTTCCGGACGTCACAGCTAACGACATTTTACCACAGATCATCTGTATGCAACAAAATAACCCGTAATCGGCAGGATGACGCTACAATATCATTTTATATTGTATTTCTTATATCCGGTTGCCCTTTTCGAAGTCATACGTCCAGACACGTAGAAAGGGGCTGTCTCAGAAGGAACGCCGCCTCGCTCCAAGTGCTAACGAACCTACCGCACCTTAAAAGGCGCATCATCAACGGTTGCAAGATTTAACGAACCTCACTAACGCTATTTCGTCATAACAGGGCTTCCCAACCTATAAAAACCAGTAAATCGACGAAATAGCTTCTCTATAGTTCGTTAGTTCTCAGATCTGGGCAAATGGGAGCGAATAGCGTGTATCAGGTTCATTAAAACAAAATAACACTAAATGAGGATGTCCCTCGTCATATTCATGACTTATGGGACACCCTCATTTAGTGTTATTTTGTTTATTCATTTATAATTCAATTTAAACTTTAATTACCGTGCTGCGAATTTGCGACGAGCGTAACGGAATACGATGCCATGTTTCGGGGACAGCAGCAGTGCGAGAACAAACAAAATCCCAGCTACTGCCACCATGCAGCCCGCGATGGAAGCATCCAGGGCGTATGCCATGATGTAACCTCCAACCGAGGAAGCTGCTCCGATCAAGACGGCATACAGAATCATTTTGCCCAGACGATCTGTGAGCAGGTACGCCGTCGCCGCAGGTACAATCAGCATGCCCACCACGAGAATTGAACCCACACTTTCAAATGAAGCTACGGATGTCATGGAAACGAGTCCCATGAGCAGATAGTGGAACAGCACTACTGGAATGCCACAGGCAGCAGCCAGCGCCGGATCGAAGGCACATAGCTTGAACTGTTTGTAGAACAGCCCAATGACGACGAGGATAACGAGTAACGTGATACCAAGCATCCAGACTGCCCTCGGCCCCACATCTGTGCCCTCAAGGGTTAGCGTATCCCACTGCACATAAGCGATCTCGCCGAACAAGACACAGTCCAGATCCAGATCGATGTGCTGAGCGTTTAGACTAATCAGAATGACGCCTACTGCGAAGAGTGCTGTGAACACAATTCCGATGGAGGCATCTGACGAGAGTCCACCCGCCTGCAAACTCTGTATGAAGAATACCGTCAGTAGACCAAACACGGTGGCACCGAGCAGCATCCATAACGAATCTCTGGAACCGCTCCACAGGAAAGCAATCGCAATACCAGGGAGAACCGCATGGCTGATCGCATCACCGACCAGAGCCATTCGCCGCAGGATCAGAAAACAACCGAGGATGGCGCAGGCAGAAGAAACCAGTACGGCCGTCAAGATAATCCAAAACGTTGCCATTACATCTCCCCCCGTTCCTGCTGATTCCGCTGTGTGGCGAGAGTCTGAAGTGTAGCCCGCTCTTCACGCATATATGCGGACTTCGCCTGAATACTGCGTAACCGCCTGGCTAATAATCCACGACGCGGTGCGAGCAAGGCTGATCCGGCAAACAACACCGTAGCCGCAAGAACAGTTACAGGACCTGTCGGCAGATTAGGAACAAGCGTGCTGAAGATGGTTCCTGTCGCTCCACTCAATGCACCAAATATGCCTGCCAACACCACCATCAGTGCGAGTGAGTCGGTCCAGCAACGTGCCGCTGCTGCCGGAGTTACCAGCAAGGCTGCAACAAGCACCACACCAACCGCCTGAATCCCGGCCACCACCGCGATTACCGTCAAGAGCAGAATAAGCTGCTCCAACATGGCAACTGGCAGTCCCATACCTCGTGCAAATCCCGGGTCAAAGCTGACCAGTTTGAATTCCTTGAACCAAGCCAGACAGGCAATCAGTAGTACGAGACATACGCCCCCCATGACATACACATCCGTCATGACCATGGATGCCGCCTGCCCAAACAAATATTTATCAAGTCCGCTTTGACTTCCGCTCGCTCCATGCTGGATGCGCGTCAGCATCACTACACCAATCCCGAAAAATACGGTCAACACAATGCCCATCGCCGCATCCTGTTTGATCCGGGAGTAGCGTGTAATCCACGAAATTCCGAAGGTAGCAACGATACCGGCCACCAGAGCACCGAACAGGAATAATCCTACAGACTTCGTTTCCGTTAACATAAATGCAATACAGATCCCAGGCAGAGCAGCATGAGCAAGGGTGTCCCCCATCAGACTCTGCTTACGAAGGAAGGTGAAGGAGCCAATAATTCCACTGCTGAATCCAAGCAGCAGACAGCCAAGCAATATCCAACGGGTATTGGGGTCGGACAAGATGGCAATGATCCAGTTCCACATGTACTACACCTGACCTTTCTCCGTCCGGCTTCCGATCATGGCAATCCGGCCTCCGTACGTCTCTTGCAGTGTATCTGGTACAAATACTTCACTTGTCGGTCCGCCAGCCACCAGTCGTCCATTGAGCAGTAGCACATGGTCGAAGTATTCCTCGACTGTCGCCAGATCATGGTGAACGACAAGTACCGTCTTGCCTTGTTTCTTCAACTGCTCCAACAGGGAAATGATCGCTTTCTCCGTGGTAGCATCCACACCTGCAAACGGCTCATCCATGAAATACAGATCTGCGTCTTGCACGAGTGCCCGCGCCAGAAAGACACGTTGCTGCTGTCCACCCGACAGCTGGCTGATCTGCCGGTACATGTAATCGCCCATGCCGACTTGTTCCAGGCAGTGTGCTGCCAGGTCCCGCTCCTTTTTCCCCGGACGACGGAACCAGCCCAGATGACCATACCGTCCCATCATCACTACATCGAGTGCATGCGTAGGGAAATCCCAGTCGACCGATTCCCGTTGGGGTACATAACCGATGCGGCGACGTTGTTCCCGGTACGATTGTCCGAAGATCCGTACCTCACCATGCATCTTCGGTACCAGTCCCAGAACGGCTTTGATCAGGGTTGATTTTCCGGCACCATTCGGTCCGAGTATTCCGATGAGCTGTCCTTCCGGGATATCGAAGGATACACTGCTAAGCACCGGCTTTTTGTGATAGGCCACGGCCAGATCCCTCACACTAAGAGGAGCCGACGTAGGCAGCGTTCCCTGCAAGTGGCTGTTGTTCAGATTCGTAGGAGTTTGTTCCGATAAAGTTGTATCATTCATAATCCTGTAACTCCTCTCTTCATAGGATTCATTATTTCAGGGCTTCTACTATCGTCTCAACATTGTGGCGAATCATACCGATGTATGTGCCTTCTTCCGTTCCTTCAGCCCCCATGGCATCCGAGAACAGTTCTCCACCAATGTTCACCGTATGCCCTTTTTGAGCTGCTCCGGCAATAATGGCTTCCATCGCTTTGGCAGGCACACTTGATTCAACAAAAACGGCTTTGATATGGTTATCCACGAGATAATCCCTCAGTTCGCTAACATCTTTTGCACCGTATTCGGCTGCTGTACTAATGCCCTGAAGCCCCATCACTTTCATGCCATAAGCTTGACCGAAATACCCAAATGCATCATGTGCCGTGACCAATACCCGGCTTGCTTCCGGAATCTCCAGAATCTTCTCACGTACCTCGGCATCCAGATCTTTGAGCTTCGCCAGGTATGCCTCTGCCTGAGCCTTGTATTCTTCCGCATGATCCGGGTCCGCCTCCACGAGCGTATCGCGTACAGCTTCTGTCGCATGCATCCAGTGGCTGACGTTAAACCAGACGTGTGGGTCATATTCGGTGCCGCCTGTATCTTTGCCTGAGTGTAACTCCTCGACTGGAATGGTCTCTGTAACGGCTGTAACCAGCTTGCTTGAGGACATTTTCTCCAAAATGTCTGTCATTTTGCCTTCGAGATGCAGTCCATTATAAAAAATGACTTTTGCTTGTTCCAGCTTGCGAATATCACCTTGGGATGCCTTGTACAAGTGGGGGTCAACGCCCGGGCCCATGAGCCCGGTAACCTCAGCATATGCTCCGCCTACCTCACGTGCTACGTCAGCGATCATGCCCGTTGTAGCGGTTACTTGCAGCTTGCCGTCGTTGCTCGTCTCCGCATCACTTGAACATGCTGAAAGTACGACAACCAGCACCAGAACCGCTAGCGTGATGACTCCCCTCTGAATACTCCTCATCTTCACCATTAACAATTCAATCGTCCCCTTTCCCTCTCCTAAAAGTATTGTCCACATCTAATTTTGTTGTACAAGGTATTAAGTTTTAATCAAGACTAATAATGTTTCCCATGTGCAAATTTTATCCGAAGCCAAAAAAAAAGGCAAGGGATTATTTCCCCTGCCTGTCCTCATATACATTTAATTCATTTCATGAACCTTTTGGTTACAATGCTAAAAGAGCTGATTCCCGCGATGTTCTTTGCGTTACTCTTTGTCTTTTACTTCGTCTTTTTTCCCTTTTGGTGTTCCGTCAAGACCGTACACTTCATCGTATGCATCGAAGATTTTCCGTGCAATCGGCGACGCACTGACTGACCCGAACCCACCTTCAGGTACAACAACAGCTACAGCAAGCTTTGGATTATCTCGTGGTGCAAAGGCGATAAATACACCATTCTCTTTTTTGTTCGGTCCGGTCCCCTGCTCTGATGTTCCTGTTTTTCGTGCATAATCGTATGGGAAACCGTCAAATGAACTTACTTTGGTAACCATACCTTTATGAACTTCATTCCAGTGCGCATCGGCAAAATCAACTTCATTAAGAACCTTAGGTTTGATTTCCTTCACCACATTGCCGTCCGCGTCACGGATTTCCTTCACTAAGTGAGGCTCCATCCGTTTCCCTTTATTGGCAAGCATCGTCGTGTATTGTGCGAGTTGCATAGTAGTGTACTTCGCTTGTTGTCCAAACGATGCAAATGCCAAACGTGTTAGAGCTGATTCGTCTTTATTATTATATTCTAGCCTACCCAGAAATTCATTAGGCAGATCTACACCAGTGGACACACCCAAGCCAAATTCCTTCATGTGTTTGTCCCAGATATCAATTCCTTTATCCGAGCCATATTTACTTAACAAACGTTTACCTACCATATCGATCATAAACGCATTGGAGGATTTCTCGATCGCTCTTCTCGCCGTAATAGAACCATTATAAGCAGAATGCGAGTTCTTTACTTGTCGTCCATCTTTCCCCAGAATGGCATATCCCTGATCATGATAGGTCTGTCCTGCTGTAAATAATCCCTCTTTTAATCCAATCAGCACACTTAGCGGTTTGATTACCGATCCAAGAAGTACTACGGATTCCGCACGACTAGGCTTGGCATCATTCGGTGGGAACGACTCGGTGGTTCCGTTTCGAAACACATATTTGATTTTGTCATAATCCCAATCGTTCGGATCATAATCCGGCATACTCGCCATCGCTACCACATTTCCCGTATCCACTTCCATGGCTACTGCATATCCCGTAATCGCCTTCGGGAGTCTGCGCAGTTCGTCCGTAATCGCCTCTTGTGCAGCCATCTGAATTTCCTTGTTGATGGTGGAAACCAGACTGTAGCCTTTCTCCGGTGGAGTCTGTAGCATCGTTCCATCCGGCAGATTACGTGCGTCAATATCAATGGACTGATATCCGCTTCGTCCACGGAGTTCTTCCTGATATTGCAGCTCGAGCCCATCAAAGCCAACCTTCTCCTCCTCATGGTACACAAGACCAGGATCACGCTGGGTACTTGCCCCCTCGCGGATGGCCTTATATTTGGCAAGGCTGTCTGGTGCTCGCTTGAACTCTCTTGTATAACCGACAACCTGAACGGCTACACCATCCGGGTCATATTTCCGTATGTTTTCTTCCAGCACCATCACGCCCGGATACTCCGCTTTTTTCTCCATGAAAAAGGCAATCTCTTTGGTCGATAGATCAGACTTCACCAGCCTCGGCACATATCCAAACGTTTTCTGGTAGTCCAGATCCAATCGTTTGATGATCTCTTCCGCGTCCGGCTGCTCTTTGTCCCCTGGATTAAACTGCTTAAACACAGCCGCCAGATCATGAGCCAGTTCCTCTGCTTCCTGTCTACGTTCATCATTCCGATAATCCTCATATAACAGCACATACAGGGACTGTACAGGTTCGGAATAAGCGAGCGCGACTTCCCCTGTCGCATCATAGATGGGACCGCGAACAGGTGCGAGTGGAATGTCTTTGGTATTACGACTCGTTTCCATATATGTCAGTTCAGGACCCTCCACAAACTGCACAAAGGCTAATCTGAAAATAAGGATACTGAATATGACAAATGCCGCGAAAAAAAACAGATTCAGCCTTGCGGTGGAAGGCTTGTTGACGGGTGTATCTTCCTCAGTCATGGGTTTCTTCCTCAATCGGTTAAACATGTTTTAAGCCTCTCCCGTTCCTCTATAAAAATAAAATATTTAATCTGTCTTGTGAACGTGTTCAATCCCCTATTTAATCCTATCTCATACAAGTCTACCAAAGGTTAGCTGTTACGTCTTTCAAATTTTGGTTACATTTTCGTAAACAGAAACGTACACTACCCAATCTATTGATTTCAATGTAAACACTGACATATCAACGTTTGTCCCCTTCTCCGGATCGCGTTTACCCTTCCCTTATATAAACGTGGTACAGCTCATATGGTTACATATTAATGCAACTAAATAGTTCACTCTTACAATCCATTCTCCTTGTAAAAACAAAAAAGAGGACCCTCTAAGGGTCCTCTCTGTAACCAGCGCCGCACATCACTGTGTGCCTGATTCCGATTCTGAATCTTTATTTTTGTCCTTTTTCGGTACACCATCAAGACCGAATTCCTCGTCATAGGCATCGAAGATCGCACGTGCAACCGGAGCCGCACTGCTCGAACCAAAGCCCCCTTCGGGGATAACCACAGCGACAGCAAGCTTCGGATTATTACGTGGTGCATAGGCGATAAATACCCCGTTATCCACCAGTTTACCGCCGACGAGTTGCGTCGATGTACCTGTTTTTCTGGCAAAATCATACGGGAAGCCACTAAATGCCGAAACTTCGGTGGCCATGCCTCGTTGCACCTCGTTCCAGTAGGCGTCGTTAAAATCTACCGTGCTGAGTACCTTCGGTTTAACTTTCTCAACCACATTACCTTCCGAATCCCGGAACTCGTTAACCAATTGCGGTTCCATCCGTTTTCCTTTGTTCGCAAGCATCGTGGTGTACTGTGCCAACTGCATGGTTGTATATTTTCCTTGCTGACCAAAGGAGGCATACACAAGTTTAGTGAGGGAGCTCTCTTCACTTCGGATATACTCCAAATAACCAGGATATTCATTCGGCAGATCAACTTCCGTCTTCACGCCAAGCCCAAACTGCTTCATGTATTTATCCCATACGTTGATACCTTCTGCACCATACTGCGAATACAGCTTCTTTCCGATCTCGTCGATCATGAACACGTTCGAGGAATGACGAATCGCATCATGCGGACGCATCGCACCGTACACATGCCCTGATGAGTTCTGCACTCTACGGTTGTCTCCACCAAAGGTCGTTGAACCTCTATCCTGATAAACGGTATTGGTCGTAAAGAAACCCTCTTTCAAACCAATCAATACACTCAGCGGTTTGATCGTGGAACCGAGCAAGACTACAGACTCAGCCCGCTTGCCTGTATCATCTGGCGGGAAGCCTCGGATCGTACCATTTTGATAGATATATTTTATTTTATCGTAATCTTCATTGCTTATACCGCCAGTTCTCCATACGTTAGTATCATAATCCGGCATACTGGCCGCAGAAACAATTTTCCCAGTATCCACTTCCATAGCAACCGCAAAGCCTGTTTTGGCGTTCGGGTGTAATTTACCCGACACTGGGTTCCGATGAAGCCAACTCAACTGATCCAGAATGGCCTGTTCTGTTTTCACCTGAACGTTCTTGTTAATGCTGGAAATCAGGTCGTAACCTTTCTCCGGCGGGGTAGAACCAGCCACACCTTCAGGCAAGTTACGCAAGTCCACATCAACGGATGTATATCCACTTTTGCCGCGGAGAGCATCCTGATATTGCAGCTCAAGTCCATCAAAACCTACAAATTCATTTTCCGTATAAACCAAGCCCGGGTCCGTTTGCGTTTTGTTGGCCTCGTCCACTTCTTTGTATTTATTCAAAGTTTTCGAACTTTTAAATTTCTTCAGATAACCGATCGTCTGAACTGCTACCGTATCCGGATCATAGAACCGTACACTCTCCTCGACGATCTGAATACCTTTGAACTCGTCCTTGTGCTGAAGGAAATAAGCGACTTCTCCCTCGGACAGATCACTCTTGATCAGGCGTGGCATAAAACCGTTCGCTTTGCGGGAGTTCAAGTCCATCTCTTCAATGATCTGTTCCACTGTAAGTGACTCTGAATCCTTCGATTTGTACTGTTCAAACACATCATGCAATCGGGTTGCAATATCCTGTACTTCCCCTATGTTAGGACTCGGTTTCCCATCAACATCCCCATAATTCTTATACAGCGTCAGGTATAGAGACTGAATGGGCTTGGAGTAAGCCAATTTCACCTCACCAGTAGAATCATAGATCGTACCTCTCACAGGAGGAAGCGGTACATCCTTCGTAATATTACTTGCTTCTTCCTGACTGAGTTCAGGCCCTTCGACAAATTGCAAAAATGCCAAACGTACAATAATAACGCTAAAAATAACAAAGGAAGCGAAGAAAAATACGTTCATTCGGTAACTGAATCGCCGTTTGTCTGTAAGTTCATCCTTCTCATTGGAATGCTTTTTCATCCATCCTACCTCTTTCATGACTTGATGCATACCGCTCAAACTGATTCTTTCCGGCATGATAACCTGGCAACGTCGTCATATTCCGGACCCATGTCCGTAGTAATGTTAAGCTGATTGATCCTTCAGATGGGTGTCGGCAAAATTAGGAGGATTGAACCAGTCTCCACTGATCGCCCATGTCGGGTCAAGCGGAACCCAGCTCTCGGAATCGCTCAAATATACTTCATTCCATGCATGCGGACCGTATCCGCCCTGACCGTTATACCCAAGTCCTGTAACCACTTTGACTTCAAGCCCTTGTGAACGGGCCATCACAGCATAGAGACGGGCATAATCAATACATACACCTTTGCGTGTATCAAATGTATTCTGCGGATTCTGTTCATGCCATATGCCCTTTTGTTCATAGTCATCCACTTTACCATAGTCATACTGAATACGTGAACCTACCCACTCGTATAACGCTTTTGCTTTGGCTTTATCCGTCGATTGGCCTTTGACAATTTCTTTCGCGGCAGATTCAATATCCGTCGGGATATTATGGTCAATAACTTCATATTTGCGTTGCAGGATGCCGCCCAGTTCCTTCTGCACAGCCTGCGTGAATACGGGCAGCTTGTCCTTGATAAACGTACCAGACAACGGTTCAATTACCGATTTGGCCCCTTGCATATAGATTGGAGATGCCTCCACATATCGGCTGAACATGCTCCCGGGGTAAAGACTGACAATCATGAACAAGACCGCAATGACAATCATTCCACGGACGGAGCCTATGATGGTGCCAATGATTGCACCCGTCAGCCGACTAAGCATACCTTTCGGCGCACTTTCCTCGGCTGACCCCTGCCTGCTGCTGAAAATAAATGAAGAGAGCAATCCGAGAACCAATCGGATGAGTCCATAACTCAGTACAAATAATACAGCGAACCGCATCAGTGGAAAATCTGCGATCGCCGTAACCAACGTATAATACATCTGTTCCCACCGGTTCAACTCACGGTTAGGCATGGCTGAAGCATACTCAGACAACCACTGCTGTACATATGGTGCAAGCCATAACGTTAAACCGATCGATAACAGAATACCAATAACCGCCATAATGCCATCCATCAGGAACCCAAAGAGTCTGCCTGCTGAACGAGAAGCCCCTCTGGACCAACCCTGCAATAAAGAAGCAGCCACAATCAGCAGCAGCATAATCGTGATGCCATTCAATTCCTTCAGGCTGTCCAGCCAATTCTGCAGCACGTACCGATTCCCCCTTTACTACGATGCTGGTGCTGTTTTGTTCTCCCGTGCCTGTTCGACAAACGTACGTATCGTTTCATTGTCGAGTTTCCATTCGCCAAGTGAAATGCCGCGGAAGGTCACATCGACTTTATCCGATTGTGTTCTGCCTTTAATCTCCACATTGGGACTTGTGATAGTGAACGCTCCATCCTGTCCTTTGACGTATGTCGCTTTGGAAGCTTCCTTAAGCATCATGCTGGTTGCTTCTTTCTTCAATGTGTCCATCGTACTGGATTGCACGTCTGTCACTGTTTGTTTGATCTGATCAATGGAGATGCCACTGTATATCAGTAGAGCCGCAATAATGATGATGGCAATCAACCATTTCAATACGGTTTTGACCACATTCAGAACAAAGAACAATATGATCAATGCAACCACGATCACCAACCAGTTCTGCATCAAAAACTCTTTGATTACTTCTATGTTCATGATTACACCTTCCGTATTTGAATTCATTCATAACACTCCCGAATATTATACATGATTTCCGAAGCTGCTGTCAGCTAAGCCCTCCCCCTTGAAAATAAACGGTCTAAGTTCGTCCCGCCAGGCGTACAAGTAGTACCATAAGGTTCTGCTGGCGAACGGGAACACGTTCAAGACCTGTAATTTGCACATGCATCGCTTAACAAGGAGGGGCTTATGTGAAAACGGCCATCTGGCTATACCTGTTTTTGTTCCTTGCTGTATTTGATCTGCACGCCCAGTATCCCATTCTGACCCCTTTTGCCATCTCGCTGGGAGCTGCCCCTACTTTCATTGGCTGGATGATGGGTATCTATTCCTTAACGCATCTTCCTGGCAATCTCATTGCCGGAACACAAATCGATAAACATGGCAGTCGCCGCTACATTGTATTCAGTCTGCTTGGGGCAGGAGTCATCCTGCTCCTGCAAGCCTATGTCCATACCCCTTGGCAACTGCTGGCACTGCGTTCCATCAGCGGTTTTGTGCTGGCATTCCTGTCTCCTGCATGTCTCGCCCTGCTTGCCCAGTTATCCAGTGATCCGGTGAAGCAGGGGAAGTATATGTCAGGACACGGGGTAGTACATACCCTCGCGTCTGTGGTATCTCCCGCAGCCGGGGCGATCATTGTGGGTTCCATGGGATTCTCTGCTACATTCTCAGGCTTGGGTTACTTGCTCATTCTCACAGGTGTGATTGCTTTCATGACCATGCCTCGTGGCATCGTCAAGCAGCATGAGAGAGTGACTGAACCTGCCAAACCTGACGTTTCACCAGTAGATGCCAAAAGTGCATTCCTTCCGGTGTCCTGGCGCTATTTTGCCCTGCCTCTGGTTATTGCTTGTGCTCAAGGGATTCTCTTCTTCGAGCTGCCCCTGCGGGGAGGAGGGCAATCGTCCATCATGTCTACCGGGTTGTTATTTTCCATTATCAGTATTGGAGCGCTCTTCACACTGAGCATGTTATTTCTTAACCGGTATTCCCCCAAGCTGCGTCTGGTTGCGGGTGTGCTGCTGATGTCCTTGTGCTTTTTTGCAATGGCCGCCATTCCGCAAATTCCGTTGTCTACCGTATTATTTGTACTCGGAATGTCCAAAGGCATTATCTTTCCAGCTATGGCTACCCTATTTATCCGTCTGAGCGGTGGAAGCAGGTTAGGCCGCATTTTCTCGTTGCAATCCATCGCCACTTCTATCGGCTCATTTATCGGCCCCATCACGGCTGGACAACTCCGTGTCGGGTTATCGCCCTATTTCATCGCTTTTGTTTTGTTAATGATAGGTATGCTGCTGCTTCCATACTATACATCCAGACGCGAAGCTTCCCTTGCCGATCCGAAAAGTATATTCAATTAAATTTCAATCAGTCTCTCTCTCCTTACGTTATGACAGCAGTTAGGCCTGTATTTTCATTAGCTTTGCATCATTCCCCCATTTACAGCTAAACTATATAAAATGGACTAACGTTTTACACGTTAAGAATGCTAACTGGGAAATGTACCTTTCACAATCACCGAAGGTTCTATCTTATTAAGATCATCATTAAGGTTGAACGATTAGTCAAAAGTAGTGAAGGGGACGGAATCGATTCTGAAGAAGCGATAGCGTTCGCCTCAAAGCTTTCTGCAAGAAAGCTACTTCGAAAGCATACGCTGTCTCCAAATATTAACTTTTCAAAAGTAAATCAAAAATAGTTGGAGACAACAGCGATCGGAAGAACGATCCGTAACCGGAACGGCCACTGCCAGCTATTACTGACCTATTGATGCACATGAAATAAGATTTCAGAGAATTGTCTTAATGGGTTGTTCTTCCAGTTAGCAATCATGTAAAGAAGAGGAGTCCATTTTATATAATCCGTCGATTTTCGCTGTAACATTTCCCGGGGAATGTCGACATAAGCTCTCGAACAAGAGGTGAATATCATGCCTATTCATGTCATTGTGGAAGGTAAGAATGATCGAAGCAAACTGAAACGTCTGGTTGGACCCGAAATCAACATTTTATGCACGTTTGGGACGCTTAATTCACTTAAGCTGGAGACATTGCGTAAACAAGTCGGGTATGATGAAGTTTATTTGTTTATGGATAATGACAGTTCCGGCAAAAAAATTAGAGGTGTGCTTCGGGATGCATTCCCGGATGCAGTACAGATGTATACACGACGAGGATATGCGGGTGTGGAAGGAACACCTGATGAGTATATCATTGCCCAGCTGGAGAAAGCCGGGTTAGAGACATACATCCAATACCCTGAGCATCCTTCCTTTTAAAAGAATTACCAAAAGGCTGCCTTAGGTTGATATTCAACCTGAAGGCAGCCTTTACAATAGGAGTAGTATCCAGTGATTATTCCTTGATCAGATTGCGAATATCCTCGGCAATGACAGCAGGCACAACGTCCTCTGTATTAAACGCATTATATACCTTGCGCAGCTGGTTATTCTGATCCACCAAGCCAATCATGTTCATATGGGCAAAATCGTCTTTATTCTCGCCTTCAATCAGGATCTGGAATGAATCCCTGGCGAACTGTTTTGTTTTGTCCATGTCCCCTCGCAAGAAGTACCATCCGGAATAATCCGCATGGAAGCGATCCGCAAACGTCTTAATCTTCTCTCTCGTATCGACTTTCGGGTCGAATGAAATGGATACAAACGAGACATCTTTACCGAAGGTGTCGTCCTCTTTCAACAGATCCTGCACTTGGGATAACGTGAACGTCGTAATAGGGCAGACATCCGGACAACTGGTGAAATAAAAGTAGAACAAACGGACTTTCCCTTGAGTATCCTCCAGTGATACCGTACTGCCATCTACATTTTCCATGGAAAAGGATTGGATCTCGCGAATCTCGGGTAATTTCTCCTTACTGACAAATAATGTGCCCCACATCAGATACACAACCATAATCAGTGCGAGCCCGAGTAGTATCCAGGTCCATATGTACTTTTTCAGCATCTTCCTCGTCCCTTCTGTATCTTCTCTTATGAATACGCATACATAAGTAAATCCAAAATCACAATTGTTTCGCTTCATCCATCTACTGTGACATATGTACTCCAAGAAACCTACTTTTTATGAGATTCTATATTATTGTAACGGTTTGTCGTAACAATGCCCATACATATTTATGGAACAAGCTGACCTCGTATACTCTGATGAAATTTCTCTCTGTTTCCGATATAAATTTTATCATAAGAAATGCCAAAATAGTTTGACAAACTACGTACATTTATTGGGTATGGACCAAGTTATTATCATAACTTTGAAATTAGGGATGTTTTGCATCCGGACAGACGGATATTATACACTATATATGGGTATCACCTAGATAGAGAAGTAATATGCCTTAGAACGATACACCACACAAAGGAGACGTTTATGGATACCTCTACACATTTTGTCATGGGGATTGGTCTAGCTGGTCTGGCTTATGTCGATCCTGTTGTCGCAACGAGTCCAATGCTTGCAGCTGCGGTAATGGTTGGCACGATTGCTGGCTCCCAGGCCCCTGACATCGATACTGCGTTACGTCTCAAAAGCAACTCACTTTACATTCGGAATCATCGGGGCTTGTCACACTCTCTGCCATTTCTCCTGTTATGGATTCTGCTCATCACCGGCGTCATTGCCCTGATATTCCCTGGTGTCCCCATTGGACACGTTGCCATCTGGACCGCTGTAGCCGTAGGCTTTCACGTATTCACCGATCTGTTCAACACCTATGGAACCCAAGCCGCCCGGCCTTTTACGGAACGCTGGATCGCCTGGAACATCATTCATATTTTTGATCCGTTTCTATTCACTACGCATGTCGTAGCTATCCTGTTATGGGCCTTTGATCTGATCGCCCCTGCACCACTCTTCGTTACGCTGTATAGTTTGACCGGTATATATTATATATGGCGAACGATTGCTCGTGCACAAGCGGTCAGAAAAGTCAGACGTTTAGATAATAGCCCAGAACAGGCTAAATACATCGTCATTCCAACAATATCCTGGAATCGCTGGCATGTGGTTAAGCGAGTCGAGGACGGCAGTTATGTGATTGGTAAAATGGATGGTTCTAATCTGGTATGGAGTCTGCACGCCTCATCTTCTACTCATGCGGCCGTTGCTGCTTCACGCAAATCACCGGAAGTCAGTGCTTTCCTCTACTTCACCTCTTATGCGGTGGCAGAAGTGGAAGAACTGCCTGCCGGTTACAAGGTCCGCTGGGCAGATGTACGTTATCGACACCGAAAACAATATCCATTTGTCGCTGTAATTGTGATGGACCGCAATTTTGAAACGATTGATACGTATGTAGGCTGGTTAAGCGATGAGAAGATGGATAAAAAACTTTTATCCGCACGCCCTTGACGAAGTGAGCATGGCAAGGCACAATCAGTAATAGGAACTGATACGCGAGAAAGCCCGGAGCGTTTCCGCCCCGGGCTTTCTGTTTATTCTTTTATTGCTGTTGGTTAAGATAAATTATTTGCCAGACCCAGCCAGAGACTGCTCAGCGATTTGTACCAGACGTTTGGTGATATATCCACCCAAAGATCCTGTTTCACGGGAAGTGTAGTTACCATAGTAACCATCTTGCGGGATAGTTACACCCAGTTCCTGTGCAGCCTCCATTTTCAATTGTTGCAATGCAGAATTTGCTTGAGGTACCACCAAGTTGTTAGAACGAGATCCTTGAGCCATATTTATAATCTCCCTTCAATCTGTGTCTGTAATGTCATTGCAAGCTTGCAAGATTATTATGGCTCGTAGGCTTCAGGTTATACGGAATTTTACTAAATTTGTAGATGGAGGTTTTTCCCAATGAGCAAAGGTTTATCCTTATGGTTCGCGTTTTCATCCATTATCTTGTTAACGGTTACAGCAATCACAATCTCGTACTCCGGTTGGCTTGCTACGCTCCTGTTCGTCCTATCCATTGCCAACATTGGCTGGGGCTTTGTCATTCGTGCCAAAAAAGAACGGCAGGAAGTTCGCTCGGCTACTTCAGAGCCCACTTCTTGAGCAGGTCATATTCTAACGCAAGTTTGAACGTATTAATAAAGAGGAGCCCCTAATAGGACTCCTCTTTATTTATGTTAACTATTCATTTCTTTAACTATAATTTTGTTCAGCAGCACTACAGTTTACGTCTAGGAACAAACCCCATACGTTCTTTCACGGCACTCAACGTTTGAGAAGCAACTTCTTCTGCACGACGAGCTGACGTCTCCAGAACATCGGCCAATTCGCCAGACTCGCGAATCTCATTATATCGTTGTTGCAGCGGTTCGATAACAGACACAACCACTTCAGCCAGTTCTTTTTTGAACGGACCGTACATCTTGCCTTCATAACGCTCAGCTACTTCCTTAAGCGTCATACCCGCACATTCCGCGTAGATACTCATCAGGTTACTAACTTCCGGTTTGTTTGCCGGATCATAGACGACTTCACGTCCCGAATCTGTAGTGGCACGGCTGATCTTTTTGCGAATGACATCCGGCGGATCCAGCAAGGCAATATAGCTGCCGGCATTAGGGTTACTTTTACTCATCTTCGAAGAGGCATCGTCAAGTGACATTACCCGTGCACCTACCTGTGGGATATACGGATCTGGAATGGTGAAGTACTCCCCATAACGGTGGTTAAAACGCCCAGCCAGATCACGTGTCAGCTCCAGATGCTGCTTCTGGTCTTCACCTACAGGTACAAGATCAGCATTGTATAACAAAATATCAGCCGCCATTAATGATGGATACACGAACAGTCCGGCACCAACGGAATCTTTCCCGGATGATTTATCCTTAAACTGAGTCATGCGTTCAAGCTCACCCATGGAGGTCAGCGTCGTCATCAACCAGCCCAATTCGGCGTGCTGCGGTACATGGGATTGCAGAAATACGTTAGATTTCGAAGGATCAATACCTGCTGCAAGAAACAGCGCAGCTACCGCTTCCGATTGTTCACGCAATGCTGCTGGCTCTTGAGCCACGGTAATGGCATGAAGATCTACCACCATGAAATGACATTGATAGTCATGCTGGAGTTTTACAAAATTTTTGATTGCACCAATATAGTTGCCCAATGTGAGCTTACCACTTGGTTGAATACCTGAAAGTACTGTTTTCATTGCACATAACGCCTCCCTGATTGTATATAAAAAGCTCCTGCCATTCTCTGCGAACGCAAAAAGGCCCCACATCCGCAAGGGACGTGAGACCGTGGTGCCACCCTTATTCGCTTTTCTTCCATTGCCCCTAACCCTCAATCAAGTCAAGCTGAAGAAACGCCTTCATTGTTCCGTAACGTGGATTATACGGCAGACTCTAGTGAGGCAAGCCCGTCTCTGGCTTAACCTGTTCAAATCCACACTCAAGGGTCCATTCAGTAAAGAGTTCACACCGGTTCGCATCAACCACCGGCTTTCTGAAGAGAATTCTCTTGGCCTACTTATCCCTGTCATCGATTTATATCATTCAATTTGAATACGTACCTTTAGAGTTCCATCTTAATGCGCACAGGCGCGAATGTCAAAATGAGTTGAACTTTTTTACCCGAGACACTGAAATCTGTTATGATGGAATTGCTTATTAACATGCCTGCTTCACAAGAAGCAGCGCAGGAAATAGCTGGCATGTACACAATGACACGCCTGCAGCAGTCCAATCATTACAACTGCTCGCAGACAGATTTCAAGTGGGAAAAGGAGCATCGATATGAAACAAGTGACCAAAGGCCAATGGAATGGTTACGACACGTATATCCTACATAGCCGTGAATTGGAAATCACCCTGCTGCCACGTCTTGGAAATAACATTATTTCTATTCGGGATTTAGTGCAGGACAGGGATATCGTCCGCCGTCCGGATGAAGACGATCTTGCCTTTTATCTGCAGAAGCCGTACCATTTTGGCGTTCCTCTCCTGATTCCACCAGGACGCATTCATCGGGGACAATTCGAATATGAAGGTGTCCGTTACCAGTTCGATCAGAACACGGCAAATGACAACCATATTCACGGTCTCCACCGTACCCAATCCTGGTGTGTCAGTGATATCGAGGAAGATGAAGACGGATGTGCAATTACGACCGAATTATTGACTGAAAATGAAGAACACTGGATGGCTCAATTCCCGATTCCTCTGAAACTTGAGATGACGTTCAGTCTGCAAAACGCTGTATTTAGCCAGCGTCTGCGAGTCACCAATCTGAGCTCAACGCCTGCTCCTTTTGGGATGGGCTATCATACATGGTTTTTGTTAGACGGCAAACCTGCCGATTGGACACTGCAACTTCCTGTTTCCGGAATATACGGTCAGAATGAAGAACAACTACCAACAGGTGAGCTGGAATCCTTGGGTGAATGGTCTGCTCTTAACGAAGGCATCAACTTGCAGGGACGTAACTGGGATACGCTGTTGAAAGCTACCAAAGGTGAACCGGCTGCGGCTTACTTACGGAGGCAAGATGGATATACGCTGAAATATTCAGCAGATGAAACATTTTTCAAACACTGGGTTCTCTTCACCAAAGGGGAATCCGATCAGTTTTTGTGCATTGAACCGTACACTTGGCTTCCGGATGCACCTAATTTGGATTTATCGGATGAACAGACGGGATTGATTCGCCTGGAACCGGAACAGCCTGTTGAGCTATTTACACGTATTGAGGTTATACCTCCTACAGACTAAGTGAGCTAATCATCATCTATACTGTTTACGCTGATCAACATATATTTCGATACCATGTACAACTTGCCGACCCACATTGGGTCGGCTTTTTTATGTGATCCGCGCACCAATAATTAACCATATATTTCCTTACGCCATATCATGTATATTTCCTTATTCTCTAACCATACTAACATCACCAACCCATAAGGAGGTGACACATATGTACGGAGGTCAAAACCAAGGTAGCGGTAGCCGCTCCAACAACCTGGTCGTTCCCCAAGCAACTGCAGCATTGCAACAATTGAAAATGGAAGCTGCACAAGAGCTGGGTGTAACTATTCCACAAGATGGTTACTACGGTAACTATACTTCCCGTGAGACAGGTTCTCTGGGTGGATACATCACTAAACGTCTGGTGCAAATCGCTGAGCAGCAATTATCGGGTCGTTCGTAAGCTCGTAATTATTGCTTGAGCTAAGCAGAATCCAAAAGCGGCCTTCTTCGGAAGTGCCGCTTTCTCTTGTGTAACGAATTATGAGGTCGACTCCATATCAGAATCCTTGTATGTATTGGTTCTAGGGTAACGAATCATGAGACTCGCCATATTGTAATTGGACTCCATTGTTGCATCTACCAGAATCATACCTTGTCTTACTGTGAAGTCGTACGATATTTCGCCATGTGTCCAATTGCGTTTGAATTTCAAAGTTTCCAGTGCCATCGCCCGGAAAGAAGTTCTCTGGGTTTCGTTTAGTCCCTTCTCTTCCAAATCCATCTGCCCATCCCGTCCAGTTATCGGATTATGTCGAATACCGAACTTCCCAATTACGTTGTTTCGTATTTGCACAAAAACTACTCCTGAATCTAACCCTGACAACTCATGATCAAGCTCTTTAAATACTAAATCTAACTGACGTGCTAATGAAAGCTGGTCGATTTTCATAATAACACTCCTCCTACATGCTTATAGTCCTATGTAACAAGGACTTACGACTCATTATATGACATCATTTGCGCATGTTCAACAAACAACGGCAAACTTGGGTATTTTTAACTATAAATTGCGCAATTAATTGCCATTCCCCTTCCTTAAAGTGAGTTTTTTCGTTCATTTGCGACAAAATATTTGAGAATCAAAAATAAGGATTCTGTACAAAAAAAGGCTGCAATCCTGTGTTTGTTAACACGGAATTGCAGCCTTTCATATATATATTCAACCTATTACATTCAACCTATTTTTGGGGTGCTGTCATCTGCAAAAACTGCTCAATATCGGCAATAACCAAGTCCGCAGCATTTTGCCAGAATTCCGGTTGTGTCAGGTCTGTACCCAGATGTTTCTGCGCAAGTTCTTCGACCGTCATACGCCCTGTATCTCGTAACAAATCATCATATTTATCTGCAAATGCTGTGCCTTCTTGCTGTGCTCTCGCATAGATTCCCGCACTGAACATGTACCCAAACGTGTATGGGAAGTTATAGAATGGCACACCTGTCAGATAGAAATGCAGCTTGGATGCCCAGAAATGTGGATGATCTGATGCAAGTACACCACAGAATGCTTCCTGCTGTGCATCCACCATTAATTTGGATAGTTCATCCGCGTTAACCAGGCCTTTTTTGCGTTGTTCATAGAAACGATTCTCAAACAGGAACCGGGCATGGATATTCATAAAGAAAGCCACACTTCGCTGTATCTTGTCTTCCAACAAAGCCAGCTTCTCTTGTTCATCTGTTGCCGCCTGCACAAGGGCATCTGCTACAATCAATTCAGCAAACGTGGACGCTGTCTCAGCCACATTCATCGCGTAACGTTGATTCAACGCAGGCAACTCTTCCATAATGTGTTGATGATATCCATGACCAAGTTCATGCGCAAGAGTCGACACATTGGATGGTGTCCCGGAGAAGGTCATGAAAATGCGGGTTGCTTTGCTAAGTGGCAAAGATGTACAGAATCCACCTGGACGTTTGCCTGGGCGGTCTTCTGCTTCGATCCAGCGTTTCTCAAAAGCCATCTCTGCAAACGAGGAGAGCTTAGGACTGAACTTGGCAAACTGTTCAACGATATTGATAGCTGCCTCATCGTAAGTGATTTTGCCACTCGACTTACCTACAGGGGCGTCTACATCGCTCCAACTGAGCTTGTCTACCCCGAGCAGTTCTGCCTTGCGCTCCAGATATTGAACAAGTGCAGGTTTGGCACCATTAATTACATTCCACATCGTATCCAGTGTCTGACGGGACATCCGGTTGATGGCCAGAGGTTCCTTGAGGATATCATGCCAGCCACGTTTCTCATATAACTTCAGACGGAATCCCGCGAGGTGGTTCAGTGTGTCTGCGCAGAAATCTTCGACATCCGTCCAAGCCTGTTCCCAGTTTGCAAATACCGTCTCGCGTACATTCCGATCACTATCGCTCAGCTTGTTGGCAGCTTGTCCTGCCGACAGCATGACCGTTTCCCCATTTTGCTCAAATGGAATGTTCACCTTGCTGACAATCGTGTTATAGAATTTGCCCCAACCATGGTAACCATCCACACCCAGATCCAGTGCAAGACCTTCAAGTTCCGGCGACAGCTTCTCACGAGCCAGCGTGCGACTCTCGTTCAGTACAAATGCAAGTGGCTGAATATCCTCCCGAGCAATCCAGGCGTCCCACACCGAATCTGACGTCTGACTGAGTGTATTATCGAACTTCGATTTGCTGCCGTTCAGCATCGCAGCAATAGAACTGATGGCCCCCTGAAGCTGGGTTGCCTTCTTGTCCTTCTGGTTTTGCGATGAGAGGCAGGATACAAACGCAGAACCTTCCGATATGCGGACATAACAGCTTTGCAGCAGTTCCAAAATGGGATCAAAAGCTGTCGTCTTTTCTAATGAAGTCGGTGCAGGTGTTTCGTTCAATAGTTGTTGCAGTTTACGTACATCCTCTTCCAGTTCAATCAGATACGCAGCGAATGTCTCGGAGGAAGAACCTCCACTAAAAATGGACTCCAGATCCCATACGGGGTGTAATGGCGTTTTCATTTAATAAGGCACCTCTCTCTATAAATTGGATGGTTAGGATTGAATTAAAAACTGGTTTTCTGTTCACTGTATCTCTATACTAGAGAAATACTTATAGTAACTTTCAGGAGGTAAACGTATGAAACCTTTACAAGTATCGGCTGATACAGCCGTCAAATTAGCAGAATCCTTGGGCGTACCTTTGGAACATCTGATGCACATGCCCCAACATATCCTAATGCAGAAGATTGCGGAACTCGCCAAACAAGAATCCTCCAAACCTTCCGCACCAGAAGGCGAACAAGAATGATTCCCTTTGAGAACAGCTGGCCTTACGATATTGTGATGGGAGACATCTATGTACAGCAATGTCCCTACTGTCATGCAAGCAACGTGCTGCTCCCCCTCAAACCGAAAGAGCTTGTGCGCATCCGCGAAGGCAAAAAGAAATTACTCGTCTTTCCCTGCTGTAATACCAGCATGACCGTGATCGACAATGACAGTGACTATTTGTTATCCAGCCGTCCTGTCCGTAACTAATGTAAGATCAATCTAGAGGGGGCTGCGCTTCGCAGCCTCTTTGTCTGCTTCAAGCATCTCTTCAGGCAGCTCCATCTTACCGGAGATCATCTGTTCACGCAGCACGGCCCATTGTTCCCTTGAAGCACGAATCATGGCCGCATCGGTGATCCGCTTGTCATGAATGACCTTGCTGAACCATTGCACTGCTTCATTAAACCGTCCTACCCTGCGGTTCAATTCCCCGAGCAAATACAACAGTTTTGCTTCATTGCCACCCGTTCCCTCCCGTTCGAACACCTTCACATAAGCTTCAAGGCTAAATTCGAGAAAGCGATGTTCCTGTGCATGGTCCTCCATATAACGATACAACCAAGCTATATGATGTAACAGACCAGCGACGACACGGTCTTTCTCCTGGATAACCTGTGCGCACAGCAAGGCAAGCTTGTACGTAGCCAGCGCCTGGTCCAGTGTCCGAGCTCCGCTATAGTCACGTTTTACCCAGCGATTACCGATCTGTTCCTTAAAAGCCTTGCGTTGAGCATCATTCAAATGCTCCGTTGCGTTCTCCGTGGAAGCAAACCCGCACTGTGGACAGATGCGAACCACATAAAAATCCGGATTCTCCAGCTTGTAGTAAGCACAAAAATCTGAATCTGTCCGGTAGGGCCTTTTCAAACTCGGTCTTACCCGTGAAGTGTCATACTCGGTTTCGCAATAATGACAAGTCACTTTCACCTTATATAGCGGCTCTAATTCCAATCTATTCCATCCCTCTCCCGTACGCTTATAATCATATTCGGAACTACGGTGTATTCACAAAATGATGTGCAGGCCCGGATAAACGCTGCAGGATAAACGAGTGCAAAGGCTCCTCCACACCGATCTGTGTTAAGGCTTGATCCATGCATGCAAGCCAAGCCTCAGCCCGTTCAACGGTCACTTCAAAATGCATATGACGGGCACGCATCATCGGATGTCCGAACGCCTCGGAAAACAGCCCTGGTCCTCCAAAAAACTGAGACAAAAACATATACTGCTTGTCGATAACCGGCTGAATATCTTCCGGGAAAAGCGGAGCCAGTTGCTCGTTCTGCTGAACGATTGGATAGAAGGCCTCAACCAGTGCGCGAACACCTTTTTCACCGCCAAGATTGTCATAAATACTCAAACTGGGATTCATTCGTCTGATTCCCCTTTCTGATGTCGAATTTTGCCATATATTACACGTTCCGTGAACATTGTGAAAACAGTAACAATATCCAGGCCACAGAAGCCTTTATCTCCATTCTATCAAAAAAAACCAAAAAGTCCTATATAACATGAAATCATCAGGACGTATCCCCTGCCATCTGTATATAGGACCTTCTTCGGAACCTAACACAAAAAAAGCGCCAACCACATAGGTTGGCGCACTAGATATTCCATTAGTAACTCCGCCAGTCCTCTTCCTCAGAGCGTACTAGCGAGGCACGTATCACATATACAAAAGCACAGACCAGGATTCCGGTGACAAGACTCATGATCATCACTCCATCCGATTTGAATTCCACCTTGGAGACAATTAGGTGACGTTCAGGCGTTTTTCTCATTTTAGCACACATCACTCAAAAACACAGCCACTTTTGCAAGCGCTTTCTACGTATAATTTTGTACTGTTTGTCCACTTTTTTTCATATATTGATGGCAATAGCATCACAGATTTCCGCACACCGACCATTCCAAAAGTAAAGGAGAAGAATTCATGGCTGCTTCACAACGACTCACCCATGTCCTGGTCACACTCGCTCTCCTGATCCTTTGTGTGTTAATGGTCTTGTATCCAGCGGAAACCTGGCATGCAGGTGTACGCGGACTGTCCATCTGGTGGGACGTATTGTTTCCCTCCCTTTTTCCTTTTTTGGTGCTGTCCGAGCTGCTGCTCGGCTTTGGCATTGTTCATTTTCTGGGTACCTTGCTGAATCCACTGATGCGTCCATTGTTTCGTGTTCCCGGAAGCGGTGGTTTTGTATTTGCCGTGAGCTGTGCATCCGGTTATCCTACAGGGGCGAAACTGACCGCACAGTTATGGGAACAAAAGCTGGTTACCCGGGAAGAAGGAGAACGGCTCGTTGCCTTCACCACATCCTCCGATCCGATCTTCATGATTGGAGCCGTATCGGTTGGGTTCTTCCATAATGTCGCCATTGCTCCGCTATTAGTTGCAAGTCATTACGCTGCAGCTTTTCTGGTGGGTATGCTCATGCGTTTTCACGGGGGTACAGCGAAAGGCTCACAGCCAGACATCTCTTCTGCATCTCCATCGGAGCAAATACCTAGAAACAGACTGGTCCGGGCCATCTATGCAATGCATGAGGCAAGAAAGGCTGACGGACGGGTATTCGGTGAACTGCTGCGCCACGCCGTCTCCTCATCCCTTCGCCTTATTATTATCGTAGGAGGGCTGGTTGTATTCTTCTCGGTCATAATGGAGTTGCTTGTACAGACCGGTTGGCTTGGCGGATTATACGGCATAACCGAGCAACTGCTTCGATATAGCGGACTTCCTCCATCCTTGTCTCCTAGCTTGGTCGGGGGGCTATTTGAAGTCACACTGGGGGCCAAAGAGGCCGGAGGTGTCAGCACTTCCATTCCACTGATATATAAAGTGGCGGCAGCAGCCTTTGTTCTCTCCTGGGGCGGATTATCCGTCCATGCACAGATTATGAGTATTCTTAGCAACACCCCCATGAGATATGGTCCCTTTTTATTTGCCAGAGCGATTCATGCGCTAATCGCACCTGTGCTGGTCCTGCTATTGTGGACCCCCATGATGGGGCGTTCCGCTTCACCCGTTCTCATGGAGCCTGGTGTAATCCCATCGTTATCGACGTATACACCGGACTGGGGACTGATCGTCCTGACGGGGGTCATTGTTTTTGCGAGTATCATTATGTTGTTGTTATTGCTTACGATATTAAGTTATATCTTCAAGCCAAGACGACATGTCAAAAAATAAGTCGCTCATTCATCTATATTTAACTGAATATGCTTCCAAACGTTGTGTTCTTCCGCGGAATTGATTATCATCGGTAGTATAATGACCACAAAGGAGCTTTCATCTTGAGATACTATGTTCAAGACCGCGGAGACCAGTTATCGATTGATCTCAGTCAGCAGTTTCATGCGCTGGCGAAGGAAGAAGGGTTCAAGCTGGATGCAGAATCGCCGGAGATTGTCATCTCCATCGGGGGCGATGGTACGATGCTGCAGGCATTTCACAATTTCATCGACCGTATTCCGGATATTGCTTTTGTTGGGGTTCATACAGGCCATCTCGGCTTTTATGCCGATTGGAAGAAGGAAGAATTACGGGAATTAGTCAGGCTGATGAGTGGCAAGGGAGATCCGGAGCGTCTCAAACCACGCATTGTCCAATATCCGCTGTTGGAGCTTGAGATTCGGAAAAAGTCGGGGAATTCCTCTTACATCGCTCTTAATGAATTTACGTTAAAAGGTGTAGACGGTACCGTCGTGGCCCAGGTCGATATTAACGACGTGACATTCGAGATGTTCCGTGGCGATGGAATCTGTGTATCCACGCCTTCAGGCAGCACGGCATACAACAAGGCCCTTGGCGGTGCAATGGTTCATCCGACCATCGAGGCTATTCAGATTGCGGAGATTGCTTCAATTAATAACCGGGTCTATCGGACACTTGGTTCACCGGTCATTTTGCCCAAGCATCATCATTGTGATATTTTCTCCCGCAAGGATCAGCGGTTATTGATGACGATTGATCATGTGAATGTGATGGTGGAGGATCTGATATCCGTCCGTTGTCAGGTATCCAGTCACAAGGTCAGTTTCGCGCGTTTCCGTCCTTATCCATTCTGGAACCGGGTTCGCACGGCATTTCTTGACTAAAATAAAGACACCAAAAAAGCGGTCCTTCTCAGGAACCGCTTTTTGTTTTGGCTTGAGGCTGATCTTTGCTCTTCTGGAGCACAAAATACGCACAGCCAAAGTTGCAATATTCATTGATATAGTCCACCATACTGGCGATCGTGGAATCCTTCGTCGCTTTCGGATGGTTATCACGGTAAAAACCTTTTAATCTTAACTGGCTATAACCCCAGTCTCCGATAATATAATCATAACGCTCCAGCACCTCACTGTAACGATCACGGAAGACCTCTGGATTCCAGCCCTCTTTGTGGTTCTGGACGATTTCATAGTTTTTGCCGCCGATCTGTACAATGACCGGTTCTTTGGGCTTTTCTTCAACAGATTCAACAACAGATTCTTGAACTGGCTCCTGGATCTGCTCCTGGAGTTGGTCCTGAATCTGTTCTGTGCTTTTTTCTTCTTCCAATCCGGTATCCTCCATCACGCGTGTGTTGCCGCCTGTTCAGCATGTTTGGTGGCCGATTTCACCTGTTCATGCGCATGGTAGGAGCTGCGTACCATCGGGCCGGACTCGACGTGGCTGAACCCACGTTTTAATCCTTCCTGTTTCAATGCAGCGAACTCCTCTGGCGGATAATACTTTTCAACATACAGATGTTTCTCGGATGGCTGCAAATATTGACCAATCGTCATAATATCACAGTCTACCGCACGAAGATCATCCATGGTTGATAAAATTTCATTATATTCCTCACCTACACCAAGCATAATGCTTGATTTCGTTGGGATGTTAGGTTGCATTTCTTTGGCACGAGCAAGCAATTCCAGTGAACGTTTATATTTTGCCTTGGCACGCACTTTGTCTGACAACCGCTCAACCGTCTCAATATTGTGATTCAGAATGTCCGGTTTGGCATCCATTACAATCTGCAAAGATTCCCGATCGCCCAGAAAGTCTGGAATGAGCACTTCAACGCTGCACAATGGCAACCGCCGCCGTACGGCCTTAACTGTCTCTGCAAAAATTGTAGCTCCTCCATCCTTCAAATCATCACGGGCTACACTTGTAATGACGCAGTGTTGCAGATTCATCTGCTCTGCTGCTTCCGCCACACGTTCTGGTTCCTGCAAATCAAGCTCCGTTGGCAAGCCTGTATTCACCGCGCAAAAACGGCATGCCCTTGTGCAAATATCGCCCAATATCATAAAAGTGGCCGTTCGATTGGCCCAGCATTCATAAATATTCGGACACCGCGCTTCCTCACATACCGTATGCAGCGTTTTGGAACGCATCATCGTTTTCATTTCCTGATAGTTATCGCCGGTTGTCAATTTGATCCGAATCCAATCCGGCTTCGGTTCTTTAACACGTTTTGCCAATGCATAAACCTTCTTTCTAACTGAAGTTAGGCTGTTGCTCGGAACATATTATACCATGAAAGCGTTGGAAAAACCCCCATTTGTCACATCTTGTGCATTCATACCCGATATGGACAATTTGGTTCATTCGATTCATCCCAAGTGCTTACATGGATAAAACGAGAACTTTTGAAGAACGCTAACCTTTAGCTTGGTTCATCGGGTACCTTGTATCATTCTATTGGAAAGGGGCTGCTTCCCAGTGCAACAACGCTTGACCTCCAGGCATACGTACCGATTTTGGATCAAAACCTTACTTGCAGGTACGCTGCTTCTCCCATGTTTATCTGTTGACGTCTACAGTGAACCTGTCGGGGCTACTCCGAAACCACAGGCCACCGAGTTAAAACCCGCAGAAATTTTCGCTGCACGTCGCCATTTATATGAGACCATCGGTCAGATGACTCAGATTCCCTGGTATAGGCTAGCCGCAATTGATCAGTATGAACGAACAATTACTCGCGCACATCCAAAGGATCGCAAGCATTCGGAGCGACTTACAGGTATTTTCATGACTCCTCCGGCCTGGAGAGGATGGCTAAATCCTGATGAGACGGATCAACATCCGGAATCCATTCTTTTTTTCAAAGGATATGGACGTGACGGTTCAGGAGACGGTATAGCGGATGCTAACAATGATCAGGATGTGCTGTACAGCATGGCTTCGGTCATTCAGGGTTACGGAAACAAGCAAGAGGACTTCAACATCGCCCTGTGGGAATATTATCACAACTCCCGTGCTGTGCAACGGATACAGCAATTCGCGAAGTTATATGAGCATTTTGACAATCTGGATCTGTTTGGACACGCCTTCCCGGTTCCGCTCGGAACCAATTACTCCTATCGCAGCACCTGGGGGACAAAACGAAGCTGGGGCGGTTATCGCATTCATGAGGGAACGGATATCTTCGCTCCACATGGTCTGCCAGTGCGCAGCACCTGTTATGGGGTCGTGGAGATTAAAGGCTGGAATCCGTTTGGAGGCTGGCGCATCGGTATCCGGGATTTGAACAATCATTATCACTATTACGCCCATCTCTCGGGTTTTGACAAAAGTGCACGTATCGGTGAAGTTGTTATACCTGGTCAGGTTGTGGGTTGGGTTGGCAGTTCGGGTTACGGTAAACCTGGGACACAGGGCAAATTCCCTCCACATCTGCACTATGGGATCTATCGCGACAGTGGACTGCATGAATGGTCGTTCGACCCTTATCCACAGCTCAAACATTGGGAACAGGAAGAACGCAAACAAAAGAACAAGAAAAGCAAGTGAGACGAGCATATGTCAATATAAGCATTTCCGCTCGGAGTACGATGAACATTCGAAATAGGGACCTCTTCAATAGAGGCCCCTTTTCTCATTTTGTACTTAAAGTCTTTTTACAAGGAATTGTCTGTATTACGGGTGCGCGCTCTTGTTAGACTGTACGCCCCCATTCACATCAGGCAGATCATCCGGTTCAAATTGTTCAAGTTCGTTCCCTTGCAAAGGGTCTGACGGTGTCTGTTGCTGGTTCTGGCTAGGGGGATTCGCAGTCACTCCATTACCGCTTGATACACCCGTATGGCCTGATGGCAGCGCAATAGCTGGGGCATTACTTCCGTTACTGCCTACAGGCTTGCCCTGATTATCGTAATAATACATCGGCACATCCCCGACAACCAGAAGGTAGGAGATCGGGATTTCCGTATCGACCGTTTCGGGCTCCATGTCGAAGGGCACCACGACGGCGACCTCAGCAATGATGTGAATGTACACTTCCACCAAAATCATGTTAATCCCCGCATTTTGCTGACGGGTGTTGAGGTCCACTTTGACAGCGCCTTGGGGCTCAATACGAACCGGTATACTCGGGCCAAATGAAGCCATCACCGGACTTCCCAACGCCTGCCCCAGCGGAATTTTCTCTTTTAACATGTGTACATTCTGCAGCGTGGATTGCACAATATTCATTGTACTTGCGGTGATTCGCATATGCTCATTGTAGTTCAGCATGAAACCGGACACTTTCCCGGCGGTATCCGTCTTCCAGTCAATCAATCCTTCGTTGGTTTTGCCATCTGCAACCTGTGCTGTAATCGCCTTGTTGATCGCTTCGGTCGCAATCTGCTTCACTCTGATCTTGGCCAAGTGCATGATGGGGGGCTTCATTTTCTTATCCACATAAGCAAAGCCCTGCATCAAACAAAACGCAGTGACCAATAAAATGATCAACCACATTTTGCGCTTGCCGCTTGGCGGCTTACGGCGTTTCCGGCTTCGCCATTTTCTTCTCATCATCGAAGTGTCCCTCCCCTGCGGGATGAGCTATAGGCTATAGTTAACCTTATGCACCGTTGTCCTGAAAAAGAAGGACAGTACGTGGACACTGGACAGAAAGTAACAACGACATTAATGAGACAAGTACTGTACTTCTTATTGGCTAAATCTAACCGGAAATCGGAAACTACGTAAACCGAGTTAAAAAAAACCTTTCGCCCGCAGATTCCTCTGCAAAGCGAAAGGTTTTATGTTCAGACCGCCCAAAGACTTGGGCACTGGTAGCCATTTATTTCGGTACAGATTCCCAGTCTTTCAGGAAACGTTCAATCCCGCTGTCCGTCAGTGGGTGCTTCCAAAGTGTCGGCAGAAGCGAACCTGGAATGGTGGCAATGTGCGCACCGGAAAGGGCTGCATCTTCGACGTGTTTGATATTGCGAATGCTTGCTGCGATAATCTCGGAAGGCAGATCATACATGTCCAGAATAAGACGCAGATCACGAATCAGTTTCATGCCATCCACCGCAATATCATCCAGACGCCCAACGAATGGACTGATGTAGGTTGCACCAGCTTTCGCTGCCATCAGACCCTGTGCTGCGGAGAAGATCAGCGTTACATTGGTTTTAATCCCTTTTTGCGTTAACTCATGACAAGCATACAGCCCATCTTCGGTCATCGGCAGTTTAATAACTACATTCGGTGCCCATTCTGCAATTTCATAAGCTTCCTTCAACATATCCTCGGCTTTGAGACCGATAACTTCAGCACTGACCGGGCCTTTAACAACGCCACAGATCTCCTGAATGACTTCTTTAAATACGCGACCTTCTTTGGCAATCAAAGACGGGTTAGTCGTGACTCCATCCACCAGACCCAGACGCTCGATCCGTTTGATTTCTTCCACATTCCCTGTATCCAAGAAAAATTTCATGATATGTTCCCTCCACTTGATGAATTCGTAAACACGATATAAGTTATTACCCGATGTCCATCATATGTTAACAGTTATATATAAAATTATTTTTTCTCTACAGCGTGACCGCCAAATTCATTACGCAATGCCGCTACCACTTTACCTGTAAATGTGTCTGTCTCCAGGGAACGATAACGCATCAGCAAGGACAAAGCGATAACCGGTGTAGCGGTTTGAAGGTCAAATGCCGTTTCTACCGTCCAACGTCCTTCACCGGAAGAGTGCATTACGCCTTTAATTTCATCAAGGTTTGCATCTTTGGAGAAGGCACGTTCTGTCAGCTCCATCAACCAAGAGCGGATAACAGAACCGTTGTTCCATACGCGTGCTACTTGTTCGAAGTCGAAATCAAATCCACTTTTCTCCAATACGTCAAAACCTTCACCGATGGATGCCATCATACCGTACTCGATACCATTGTGGACCATTTTCAGGAAGTGACCGCTGCCCGCTTTACCAGCATACAGGTAGCCGTTCTCTACGGAAGTATCTTTGAATGCCGGCTCAACGATAGCCCAAGCTTCAGGATCTCCACCGATCATATAACATGCGCCATTACGTGCGCCTTCCATACCGCCAGATGTACCTGCATCCATGTAGTGAATGCCTTTGGTTTTCATCTCTTCGTAGCGACGGATGGATTCTTTGTAGTGTGAGTTACCCGCTTCAATAATGATGTCGCCTTTGGACAACAACGGGCTAACTTCAGCCAATACAGCATCTACGACGTTGTGAGGAACCATGATCCACAATACACGTGGGGATTCGAGCGAAGCCACCATCTCTGCGTATGAAGATACGCCTGTAGCGCCGTATTCTTTCATTTCATTTACTGCTTCAGCGTTCAGGTCAAAAGCAACCACTTCATGTTTGTGATCAATCAGGTTTCTACCCAGGTTCAATCCCATTTTTCCTAATCCGACTAGTCCAAGTTTCATTTTAAAATCCTCCTGTTATGAACAATGTTTAAATTTCATCTTTGTTGCAGAGCGCCAGACTACATTCCCGTTTCGCAGCAATCGTTCCGGTTACGGATCGTTCTTTCGATCGCTGTTGTATTCAAATTTCTTTTCATCAAGCTTTAAATTGATGAAATTTGGATACAAAGGCGAACGCTTTGCTTCTACAGAATCGATTCCGTCCCCTACACCGTCGCTACTTAGGCAAAAAAATTCAGTGCGTCCGCTAATCTATATTTAAAAATTTTCACGGCCTTCCGGTCACATAACCGGAAGGGCTTATGCAAAATTGGAACGATATAATTCATAATAAATACTTCATATATATCAGCATTTTGCTTCATCAATCAGTTCGCTCCAAGCACAAACGCTCTAGGCGCATAGAAGCTTGTCGTTCTACATTATGTTAACTTGGAAGACGCATTTGGATTGTGCAAAATATATGTTCATTCGTGAGCAGAGCGGATTATACCGCCCCTATCTCTGTGCTCACTTCTTCGTTTCACTTACCACCAACGGAAGCCATCTGCTGCTGTCAGGCGATCTGCTGACTCTGGTCCATGCGAACCTGCACTGTACGTATCCAGTGGCACGCTGCCGGCTTCGAATGCTTCTTGAATCGGTTGAACCCACTGCCATGCCAGCTCCACTTCGTTCCAGTGAGCGAAGAAGGTGGAATCACCACGCATAGCGTCAAAGATCAGATTCTCATACGCTTCAGGGATGTTACGTTTGCCGGAGTTGAAGGTCATATGCATCGGCTCCACTTCACCATGGTTCAATGGATTCTTCGCATTTAATTGAAGGGAAATACTTTCTCCCGGACCAATTTCAATCGTAAGCAGGTTAGGTTCCGTTGTGTTCTCGGATTCATGACCTGTTTTGAGTGGCGATTTGAATTCAACAACGATTCTCGTGGATTTCTCAGCCAGGCGTTTACCTGTACGGATATAAAATGGAACCTCGCTCCAGAATGGATCATCGATCCACAATCTTGCGGCAACATAGGTCTCGTTCTGAGATCCGGCAGGAATGCCAGGCTCGTCCAGATATCCAACTACCGATGTGCCTTGCAGCTCGCCTGCTGCATATTGCGCTCGAACAACTTCAGAGGCAATATTTTCTTTCGTCAAAGGACGAAGTGCTTCAGCAATTTTTTGCTTTTTGAATTGAATTTCTTCCGGTGTGCAACGTTTTGGCAGATGCAAACCAATCATCATCAGCAACTGGAGCATATGGTTTTGGAACATGTCACGAAGCGCACCACTTTGGTCGTAATACGCGGCACGTTCTTCAACGCCCACCGTCTCACTTGCCGTGATCTGTACATTGGCAATATAACGGTTGGACCACAATGCCTGAATTACAGGATTCGCGTATGTGAGCGTCTCAATATTTTGAACCATCGGTTTCCCAAGGAAATGGTCAATGCGATAGATTTCTTCTTCCGCAAAGGTATTGCTCAATTTCTCGTTCAGATCACGAGCCGATTGCAGATCGTGTCCGAAAGGTTTTTCGATAATCAGTTTCTTCCAGCCTTTGGTGTTACCCAAGCCACTTTCTTGAATATTCAATGCGATCGGCTCAAAGAATTCCGGTGCCACCGACATGTAGAACATGCGATTTTCGGGAATGTTAAGCTCTTGTTCACGCTGTTGAACGAGTTCCAACAATTTGGTGTAATCTTCAAGCTTCGTATTATTTAAAGAACAATAACGGAAAGCGCCAATGAAATCACGAACCTGAGATGCTTCTTCAGGGGTCTGACGAGAGAATTCATGAAGTGACTTTTCTACATTTGCCTGAAAGTCCGCATCCGACAATTCACGCCGTCCCAATCCGATAACGGAGAAGGATTTCGGCATTTTCTGATCCATGTACAAGTTATATAATGCAGGGTAAATCTTACGTTTGGCTAAATCGCCTGTTGCCCCGAACAGGACAAATGTCATTGCATCCATTGGAGTGCCTCCTGTGATCTGTGCAGTATAGTATATGATGTTGCAAAATGTTCAAATCCAAGCATGACAAAAGACGGAATAAGTGGGTGTCGTCCCCGCCTTGCCTCCGTTTATATAACACACCTGAATTTAACCATGGAACATTCCTTCTCTCCACAACCTGTATTTAGGTTATAAATTGTAACCTTTTGAATTAACGTTACCCATATTACACCTGTCGTCACAATTCGTCAATAATCGTGTCGAAACTGTGAACTCCAGTGTTTATAGGCTTTTTATTTGATGATAACGCTTTATGTGGTAAGATTAATAACAATTGGTATGTGACATTTTACACATATGGCCTGTGGACAAGTGGGTTACAATAAGTATACTAATGATATTACAGGCAATACTAAATCAAAGGAGTACAATCATGAGCGATGATGAGAATGCCAAGCAAATATGCACAAAAGTGGAACAATCTTATCAGATCATTGGTCGAAAATGGGTAGCCCTCATTATTCATGCATTGATGGAGGAGCCCAAACGCTTCAGTGAGATTCACGCTTATATCCCTGACTTGAGCAAACGTGTGTTAAATGAGCGAATGAAGGAATTGGAGGAAGAAGGACTTGTGGTTCGCCATGTGGTCACTGAACGTCCAGTTCGGACTGAATATATGTTGTCACGAAAAGGCACGGAACTAGGGAGAGCACTAAGCGCTGTGGAACGTTGGGCTGATAAGTGGCTATAACCTTTTGAGAAATCCTTATCATATTAATTTAAATTTCTAATAATAATTGTGAACAGTAAGATAACGTAATAACGTCATTTCACAAATGTGAATGGATACAATTATTGTATTTTTAGAGCAAGAAGGTGTCTCAGACCTAAAAAAGATGCCCATTCTCACTTTTTTTGTGAGAAGGCATCTTTTTCACATAAAATACTACGAATCCATCTTGCTACCCAGCGTAATACTCGAATCCTCGAAGTTCTCCACCGTCGTCTTTTTTTCATAAAAGTGTACTGCATGTTGCATAATTCCTTCTCTTGTGTAAAATGCGTCTTCCGCCCCTAGTGGAAAAACAACCTTTTCTCCCGTACTAGCCGATTTGTAGATGCCTACAATCAGTTCAAGTGTATTCCGACCACTTTGACCATCCACCAGAAGGGGTGATCCTGTCTCAATCGCGTTTAACACATTCTCCACTTGCCCAGCGTGACCGACATGAGTCACATCCGGCAATTCGTCAACAAGCTTCTGAATCTGTTGTTCCAACTCTCGATTGGGTTCCGGAAATCCGTTATTCCGTGCGGTAGAAGCAACCACTTTCCAAGGTGCCGATACACGGGCTTCTTTACCCTGAAAAATTAACTGCTGTTCCTCTCCGTGATGTACAACGGAACTGGTAATCATGCCAAGCGCCCCTTCCTGAAAGCGCAGCATCGCCATGGATATATCCTCAACTTCGGCATTGTCATGTGCCGTATTCGCCATCATGGCCTGCAATTCCACCGGAGGTCCCATCATCCATAACATCGCATCAATATGATGTACCGCATGATTAAGGGTACAGCCTCCGCCTTCTTTTTCCCATGTCCCGCGCCACCACAGATCATAGTAATTGTGGCCCCGCCACCAGAATGAATCAACCTGCACATGTACAATAGGCCCCATCCGTTTACTGTCCAGCACACCTTTTAACTTCATCATCGGTGTCGTAAATCGATTCTGTGCTACTACGGATAGTAATTTGCCACTTTCTTGCGCTACTTTCAGCATCAGATCCGCTTCCTCCAGGGAAGAAGCCATCGGTTTTTCGACCAATGCATGTGCACCTGCTTGCATGAAATCACACGCAATTGAAGCATGCGTATACGGCGGCGTACAGACGGATACCAGATCAATATTTTGCGCAAGTAGCTCTGTGTAATCCGTAAAAGCTTGTGCTCCTTCCAGTCCATATTCGTTCATTCGCTTCTGTGCCTTATCCACGTACATGTCCACCACAGCAACAATCTGACACCGCTCGGGGAATGCCAAGTATGCTGATATATGTGCTCCACTAATTGCACCTGCTCCGATAATCGCCACTCTTAACATCGTTATATACCTCCCTTGTTCCCTTCACAATACACAATAATAAAGCGCTTTTATGTGTTCATCTTGTGGTAAAATATAACTATCTTGCGCATGATAGGGAGGTATTCATGATGTCCATCATTCTGGGAAACCAATTTGATCTGGCCTGTCGTCGTCTTACATCTAACACTACGTTTCGCGAAGTGTTCCATGCTCATTCCCAGATGGAGATAACCTATATCCACGAAGGTTACGGGCAGTTAATAACCGAAGGTCAGGTTTTTCCCCTTGAACCCGGTATGCTTTTGATTTTTCGACCTTTTCAATTGCACCACTTTCAGATTCAAATATCCAGTCAGCAGCCTTTCATCAGAAACGTGCTTATGTTTGAGCTTGAAATATTAAAGACACATTGGTCGCATTTTATGACGACTCAGCGTTTCATACATGACCTGCTAGGAGAGCAATCTCCGATTCAGCCGATCCGACTTCCTGCCACTTCCCCACTCATTCAACGAATGGAACAATTTGATAAGACCTATCCAGAACTAATGCCTCATGAAGCTGTGGAGGATACTTGTCTCTTTATACTTGATTCACTTACGCAACTTCGTTACTTATGGAAAGATGTTGTCATTCAGGATCTAAAGGCACATTCTGCATCCAGTTCAGTAATGCTTCATCCTCATGCCGAAGCCATCATGCAGTGGATTGAACAGTATTACCACGAGCCTTTTCGTTTGGATCATATCGCAGATACACTTCACTTATCCCCCTATCATCTATCTCATGTATTCAAAAAAGCGACTGGCACCACAATCGTTGCTTATGCCCAAGCTACCCGCATTCGTCATGCGTGTGTGCTGCTCACCCGTTCCTCACTCACCGTTCCCGAAATCGGTCACCGTGTTGGTATGACGAGTCCGTCTTACTTTTGTAAAGTATTCCGTTCCGTCATAGGGTCCACACCGCATCAATATCGGCTGAAGGTACAAGGGAGGAAGTAATGGATCACTGGATAACGAAAAGAAGCAAAGAATTCAAAAAATTCACTTCTCGGCCTCTCTCCTCTTTCACAGTTCGCGCGACTCAACGCACATTGAGCTCCAACCGTTTCAGATATGGAATTAGTCGTCTCTCAAGCTGCCTCAAATCATCTTTTTGCTCCGCTGACAATCGTTCCTCATGTATACTTCCATCCTTGTCCATCACCATAACTTCATACTTCTTCATTTGTTCATAAACAGACTTAAACTCTCCATATTGTTCCTTGGTAAATGTCTTCTCAGCCCGTTCAAACTGTTCTGTCCAGAATTGCTGCTCATCCATCAGTTTTTTGGAGGACCCCACACTTACAGCTTCCAGCTTCTCAAAAAACGGTTCCAACTCAGCTACAAGAATGTTATACCGTTCCTGCTCCACTGTACTCCACTGCTCTGGATACAGGTTGCCCTGAGAATCAGCATGATTCACGGCCATTTGCCCCATTTGCTTCAGCAAGTTCATATATTGAACAAATTCTTCTTCACTGAAATGCGCCTTGGCCGTCTGTAATTTCGCTTCCAACCTCATATAATTCTCAGCTGTTCCGCCCATAGCAGCGATATTTTCCTGTGAACCATATATTCCGTCTGCGAGATAGGTGTACCCTGCATAGGCTCCGGTGGGAATAATGAGTACAACAGCCAATAGCCCAGTGACCAGCCATCTTTTTCGATATCTTCTAATGTGAGAATCACTTCGAATACCATCCAACATTTTATGTTTAATTCTTGCAGGAACGGACCACTCTTTAGTCTCTTCCTGGTAGGCTATTCGCAACTCTTCATCGAGTCTCATGCAGATCCTCCACCTTTCCCCGCAACCTTGGATTCATCTTCTCTTTTTGTCTCAACTTCGCCAGCGCCGCATGTATGCGCGATTTCACGGTTCCAAGCGGAATCTCCAATATGCCAGCAATCTCCTCTTGCGTATATTCATTTAAATAATGAAGTGTGATCACCTGCTGCAGCTTGTACGGCAAACGACGTACCTGTTCCAGCAGAGGACGATTTGCCAGTTTGTTGACCAGATCAGTGGAAAAATCATATTCCAATCCCACGTCAGATTTTTCGATTCGCTTGCCAAACCGAAACTGCATCAACCTTTTGCGTCGATAACTCTGGACATGTCGCATCGTCACACCCATTAACCAGGGACGAAACGCACGCTCCGCATCATATCGCGCCAATGATCGATACGCCTGAATGTAAATTTCCTGTACGACATCCTCCGTGTCAGACTCGTCCTTGATGAGAAATCGTACAGTCCGATATACTCCCGTCACTGTTTTCTCATATAGTTCTCCGTATGCTTCTTCATGCCCCGCACGTATTAACGTTACAAGTTGTATGTACTCATCTTGATCACTCATTATCCATCCCCTTCCTCCTTACACTATATATTGGCATGCCCGCATCATATCGTTCGATTTATTTGCTTATTTCTAAATCCCACGAACTTATTGGTGTTTATCATGATATAATATACCTATTTTTGATATAAATGGATGTTAAGCATCTGCATTATAAGATTATTTTTAGATCTTTAATATGATTTAGAGACTAACCTAGCGGAGGATAGTACTATGATGAATTTTTTCACCAAGTTGTACTCAGAATATTTACTGATTCCACGACCTTTACGTTTACTGTTTCTATGGGGATGGATAGCTTTGTTTGTTGTTGCAAGCATAAAATTTAGCTGGTTCTATTTCCTACAATAAATGGATTCCGAATATAGTCGCATTCATGGGACATACAGAAGAGCCGGGACGTCATTATGACGTCTCGGCTCTTCATTTATGCGCATCTATTCCGTGCTGATGCTCCTGAATATCCACCTATTCAAGTCTTGCCAGTACATGGGCAAGGCTTTTTTCTCTTGCACGTCGTTGTTTGGCTTTACTTATGTATTCTTTAGATTTTCTTCAGATTTATACTCATTAATTCCTTAGTTTTTTTCATTATGCTTGCAATATCAACAAGAGAGGAGGCAAAACAATGATCAGTAATACGATCTTAGAGCTGCTTCATCAGTATGGATATCTGATTTTTTATTTTGCCTTCTCATTAGGGCCTTTCGGCATTCCCATTCCGAATGAGATCACAATTATTAGTGGTGCCATTTTAGGCCACACCGGAGTTATCAACTCATGGATCACATACTTCTGTATTTTATCAGGACTACTAACGGCCATTACCTTTGCTTATTTTGCAGGGAGATTATTTGGAACCAAGATAAAACACAGATTTCAACATCATAAACACTTCGTCAAGGCCGAACTGATTCTGAATAAGAGTGGCCAATGGGCGATGTGCATCGGTTTGTTCATTCCAATTGTGCGATATGTTCTCCCTTTACTTATTGGAATGAGCGGCGTTCAGTATCGGAAGTTCGCTCTCATCTCATATTCCAGCGCTCTGTTATGGACCATAACGTATTTTACAGCGGGAATCTACTTTGGCGGTCCTATTTTATCCACACTTCAATTATTACATTTCTAACTGGTTTTGCTAAAAACACACCATCACATATACGGAGGAACGACACACATGAATTCCAATCAACCACTATTATTTCTGAAAAGCTTTCTTCAAAGCCCCAAACATGTTGGCAGCATCATTCCCAGTTCCCGGTTTCTCGCCAACAAAATGGTGAATCAAGCCTCTTGGCTGGAGGCAAAAGCAGTTGCCGAACTCGGATCGGGTACAGGGCCGATCACTCGTTATATTCAACAACAGGTGCAGGACTCCACCAAAGTCCTATTGTTTGAGATGAACGACACAATGAGGAATAATCTTCAGACAGCATACCCGGAGTTCTCCTGTTATCCAGACGCCGCTCGATTGGTAGAATCCATAATTCAAGAGGGCGTTCAGCAATTGGATTACATCTTTAGCGGGTTGCCCTTCTTCAACTTTGAGCCTGAATTAAGAAATACGTTGGTAGAGCAGATCCATAAGGCACTCAAACCCGGAGGATTTTTCATCGCCTTTCAATATTCACTTCAAATGAAAAAATTATTATCCGAACACTTTATCATCGAAAAAATAGAATTAGTGCCTTTGAATGTGCCACCTGCGTTCGTTTATGTCTGTCGCAAAAAGGAAACAATTTAAACATTCCTGACTATCGCTTACACTGATGTTATCCTCTTGATAAGAAGTTAAAATGTTATCTAGATTAGAGCAAAAAAGGAGTGTTGAATCATGAGTACCATTCTTGTTGTTGATGATGAACCCGATATCCGTGATGTCATTCATGTCTATTTACGTAACGAAGGATATCAGGTCATTGAAGCAGCCAACGGCGAAGAAGCGCTAAATATTATCAATACAACATCAGTCCAACTCGTCATATTAGATGTTATGATGCCCATTATGGACGGAATCAAAGCCTGCTTCAAAATAAGAGAAGTATCAACCACTCCGATCATTATGTTATCTGCCAAGGAAGAAGACATTGATAAAATTACAGGCCTGACTACCGGGGCCGACGATTACATGGTCAAACCCTTTAATCCATTAGAATTACTGGCTCGTGTTAAAGCTCAGCTCCGACGTCAAACATTGATCGGGAAACCGGAATCGAGTTCACTGATCCTCATTAAAGACCTTGTCATTGATACAAGCAAGCATTCAGTAAAGTTAAAAGAGAATGATATTTCACTAACCCCTCTGGAGTTCTCCATTCTGGTGTTACTTGCGAGTCATCCCGGACAAGTATTCAGCTCCGAGAAGATTTACGAAACCGTATGGAAAGAACCTTACGGGTATTCGGATAATACGGTGATGGTTCATATTCGTAATCTGCGAGAAAAGCTGGAATCGACTCCACGAGAACCTCAGTATATTAAAACGGTATGGGGAGTAGGTTATAAAATTGATTAAACGATTACAGCAATCCAAGCAGACGAAAAAAATACAGATCCATATCCTCAATCGAATGGTGATCAGTTTTGTAATTTCAATTGTCGGATCAGTGATTATCAATAATATCCTTATTACGATTGTGGCAAAAATCAGTGAAGGTTCGGAGTGGAACTGGATTCTCAACTACTTCCCTTATATTCTGACACCTATATTTATCTTAATTTTTACGCTTACTTTTTTGGGTTCCACACGAAAAATTGTAAGAGACATCATTTCACTGGAGCAAGGGCTTCATATCATATCTGAAGGTAATTTAAACTACAGGGTTCCTGTAGTTCGAGAAGATGAACTGGGCCGGGTTGCTTCCAACATTAATCATATGACTGAACAGTTGCAGATACAGATGAGCAGGGAGCGCGAGTTGGAAAAATCCAAGATGGACATGATCACAGGCATCTCACATGACCTGCGTACACCGCTTACCAGCATAATTGGTTATATTGAACTTCTCAAATCAGAATCTTTTCAAGACAAAGCTGAGTATGACCGCTTCATTCAAAACACCTATAACAAAGCAACGCATTTGAAGAAGTTACTCGATGATCTATTTGAATACACACGTCTTAACGCAGTGAACACCCAATTGGATTTAAAAAAGGTTGACCTATGTCAGCTATTGGATCAATTGTTGTTTGAATTCGAGCCTTTAGCTCAGGAGAATGGGGTTCATATTGAGAAAAAACTCGGTGACGCTCCAATCATGGTCTCCCTGGATAGTGATAAAATTGCACGAGCCATCGACAATCTTCTCATGAATGCATTGAAGTATTCCTTTAAACCAGGTACGATTCATGTTCGAATGAGTATGCGGCATAATCACGTTACCATTGAAGTAGAGAATAAAGGCATGCCCCTAACGATAGAACAAAAAAACAGACTGTTTGATCGCTTTTATAAAGTGGATTATTCGAGGAATAGCGAAGGCATTCAATCAGGATCGGGTCTGGGTCTTTCTATTGCGAGGAACATTGCGGAGTTACACCAGGGGACTTTAACACTACAACATACACTTAACGTATTCGTCTTCCAGCTAAGCTTGCCTTCCAACATCAAGTGAACCATTCAATGAATTCAACCATGGAGGATACCACAATGAAAACACCCGAACCATTTCTTTTCCTGCAAGGATTTCTGAGGAATCCCAAACGAGTAGGCAGTGTCCTGCCCAGTTCCAAATTTCTAGCTCGTAAAATCGTGCAATCTGTACGATGGGATGAGGTTAGAAGCATTGCTGAGCTGGGGCCAGGAACAGGCGCTGTTACACGTCTCATGAGAGCACATTTACCGCAATCTGCAACTGTGTTTTTATTTGAAAGAGACCCCAAAATGAGAAGTAATCTAAAGAGAACATATCCTGAATTCATGTTTCATTCGAATGCATCCTATCTATTGAAAAGAATCAATCAAGAACATGTGCAACAATTGGATAGTATCATTTGCGGACTACCCTTTTTTAATTTCTCCAGAGAAATGAGACAAAATATCCTGTCACAGATCCATACAGCGCTGCGACCTGGAGGCATATTAGTTTTGTACCAGTACTCACTTCATATGAAGAAACGTTTAGCTAAGTTATTTGAGATCGAGAAAATTCAATTTGGACCCCTCAGCTTCCCGCCTGCTTTTGTGTATGTTTGTCGTAAAAGACAAGATGAAGGAGCCAGTAAAACAAGCGAATTGGAGGAAAGCTGATTTATCCTCGCCATAGTAACTAGTAACCGTATTAAATTATGCAAATGATGTTTTGCTATCTTCTCATTTTACGGTTGCCAGCCAATGATATGCCTCATCTATGTCATGAAACTCTTGAGATGGATTGGATATGTCCATTCCTGAGAGCATTCGGTTTGCACTCGATTTAGCTATTGCTTTATGGGGAACAAGCAGTGCTGAATACTTTAGTCCTGCTTCGAGTGATCTCAGATACCACTCTTGTGCAACCCACTCTTGGTCATCTGGCGAAATAACAGCCAAGTGACGGCTATCGTATAACGCCTTATTCGAGCGTTTTAGCACCGCTAACTCCATTTTCCTCATTCCATGAAACGGTTGCTTGGGGGGAATCATAAAAGATCAAATCGACCAGCTCCTTTTTAGATGTTTAATGTCCTGTCTTATCCTGTGAGGATCTAATCATGCGAGTCATCATCTTACGCGGCAACAACCGCGGCATAAACGCGATGAATCGGTTCCGAGCACCAGGCATAATTAACGTCTTGCCACGCAAGAAACCTTGGTACCCTTCTTCAGCCACCTGCCCCGCTTCCATGATAGGGCCCTGCAGCATCTTCGAGACACCCATACCCGAACGATCAACAAAGCCGGTGGATGTCAGGCCTGGACACAGTGCCGTTACCGTAACACCCGTTCCGCTTACTTCATTCTCCAAAGCTTCGGTGAACGATAACACGTATGCCTTTGTTGCATAATATACCGACATCATCGGTCCAGGGAAAAAGCCTACCAACGAAGCCACATTCATCACACCGCCGTGGCCACGTTGGATCATATCCGGTAAGAACAGCTTGGTCATGATGGTTAAAGCCTTGATATTCACGTCAATCATATTGACTTCCTGTTCCAGTTCCGTTTCCATAAACGTCCCGAACAGACCGAAGCCTGCATTGTTGACAAGATAATCAACAACAATCCCCTTTTCCTTCAGCTCATGATAAATCTCCTGTGGTACCCCAGGTGCTGCCACATCTTTGGCGATAACCGTCGCCTGAATGCCATACTTTTTCTGATACTCCTGAGCTAGATCCTGTATCTTACCCTCGCTTCGTGCTACCAGCACAATATGATATCCACCTTTGGCAAATCGATCTGCTAACTCTTTACCGATCCCACCTGAGACCCCTGTGATGAGAATTGTCTTTCTCATGTCGTTACCTGCCTCTCTTTTCTTTTCTATAACATATGTTCATCTGAAACACCCATATTAGAACGAACATTCTTTAAAAGGCAGAAAAAAGACTACCTTAGTATGAGATCCATAGATAGCGTCCCTATACGAAGAAGTTTTTCCTCGGTTATTGAAGTCTTGGCCATCACCCTTAGCCCAACGCCTACATTATGCAAATATTCCGCCAATAGCTCGGCGTTGTACTCCATTGTGAATTCACCTTCTTGCTGTCCCCACACAATCATGTCCTTGATGAGTTTCTCCGTATTTGCAAACATCTCCGTCGATCGGTTGTTCATGTCGTCATCGCGTGCCGCCAATTCTACCGTCGAATTGACAATCAAGCAGCCTGATGAAGGATGCTCCTCTTCATGAATTAAAGAGGAAAATATAAACTGAAGTGCTTCCGTTGCCGTTGTAGAACGCTTTACACCTGCCGCAAGAGCTGAGCTGATTTTGTGATCATACAGATCTACTGCCTTCAGAAACAAGGTATGTTTGTCACCAAATGTGTCATACAGGCTTCTACGATGAATTCCCATATGATGGACCAGATCTGTCATAGACGTCTTCTCATAACCTTGTTCCCAAAAAAGTCTCATCGCTTTATCCAGAACAACAGACTCTTCGAACTCTTTGTTTCTCGCCACTGGCTTCCCTCCTGTTCAGAAAACGAACATTGAATATAGCATGAGCATCATCTTAACGAGCCTTTAAAAGGTAACAATGACTTTGCCCTGAGAGTGACCCGTGGATACTTTAATCAATGCCTTTTCAATGTCAGCAAATGTATAAGTAGAATCGATCGAGGGCTTGATATCTTCTTTTTCTACAAGAGCTGTGATTTCTTGCAATTGAATCCCACTGGATTGTACAAATATAAAGCGATATTCATTTTGATTTTTACGTGCTAACGAATCCAGGCGTGCACCCACAAGACCAAACAAAGCTCTTTTCCACAACGGGAATTGACTGTCTACTGCAAAGCGATAATTGGGTCCCGCTTTCAAAGAAACTAATTTACCCTGTGGTTTCAAAATGCTCAATTCAGCTTTGATCTCGTCAGCACCCAAAGTGTCAATGACATAATCGATGTCGGACAGGATGTCAGCATAATGCTCGGTCTTATAATTAATGAATTGATCTGCTCCAATGGATAGAGTACGTGCTCTTCCTCTTTCGCTTCCACTTGTGATAACCGTTAATCCCATAGACTTGGCAATCGGGATAGCCATCGCACCGAAACCACCAGTTCCTCCGGGTATAAACAGCTTTTTATTCGGTTCAGCTCGAAGTACATCATGCAATGCTTGATAAGCGGTCAAGGCTGTAAGAGGTACCGCAGCAGCTTCGATAAAAGACAGATTTTCAGGCATAACGGATAAAGCATCCTCATGTACAGCTGCATATTCAGCAAAAGCACCAATTTTATTCAGAGACAATCTGGCATAGACTGAATCCCCCACTTTAAATTTCAGTACATCATCACCGACAGCTTCAATGACACCAGAGAGTTCATTCCCTAAAGTTAGAGGGAACGAATAGTCGGCAATCATCCGAACACTGCCATTCATATTTAAGATATCCAGCGGATTTACACCTGCAGCTTTTACTCTGACGAGGACCTCATGGCTATGGATCTGCGGTATATCAATATTATTAATCTCCACTTGGATTTCTTTGGAGTATTTCTGTATTTGAGCTGCTCTCATCATTGATCCTCTTCCTTTGCTTATAGGCTATATAAGTTGAACTAAAGATTATTTACACTGACACTACGATGACAGAACAACCCTCCAATCGCTGTTATCCCCAGATTTTTTTGATCCCCTTTCTAAAGGGAAAATCCGGTGATAAAGGCGAACGCTTCGCTTTTTCAGGTTCTTTCTGTCCTCTACGTTATCGTGTAAATGATTCGTTCAACTTATGTAGGAACATGGCGCACAATGTTCAGTTGTACACCATGTTCCATGGTTTGTGCTAGTGTTGCCCCTCTTGTGACTTCAATTCATCCAACGTAGGATAATCCGTGTACCCTTTACTTCCTGAACCAAAGAAGGTTGCAGGATCTGCTTCATTTAGTGATGCACCTTGTTGAAGACGTTCCACCAAATCCGGATTAGCTAAAGACCATACACCTACCGGTACCAGATCGGCGAGACCACGATCCAAATCTACGCTGAGATCATCCAATGTTCTTCCAGCCCGATTAACCAACAATGGGTTTTTCCAGATCGAACGGATGTCTTGCAGCAGGTTCTCGTCTCCAAGATGCATGATGTGAAGGTACGCCAGATCCAATTGAGCCAATTCTTTTACAAGGTAGCGATAGAGTTCAGGACCTTGTTCACCATCCTGAATACCGCCCAGTGGTGTCCCAGGCGAAATTCGGAAGCCAGTTCGTTCTGCACCTATTTCCTCCACGATGGCTTTCGTTACTTCAATTGCGAAGCGAGCACGATTTTTAATGGACCCGCCATACTCATCTGTCCGCGTATTCGAATTCTCTCCGAGAAATTGATTGATCAAATAGCCATTGGCTCCATGAATTTCGACGCCATCCGCCCCTGCTTCGATCGCTGCGGCTGCTGCCTTACGGAAATCGGCGATGGTCGTTTGAATATCCTCCTGACTCAATTCCCGGGGAACGGGGATATCCTGCATCCCTGTAGCCGTAAACATTTCTACACCCGGTGCGATGGCAGATGGAGCAACCGGTTGGCGATGATGCGGGGTATTGTCCGGATGTGACATGCGACCCGCATGCATTAATTGGATGTATACATATCCGCCAGCTTCATGCACCGCATCCGTTACCTTTTTCCATCCATCAATATGCTTGTCGGTATAGATGCCAGGTGACCACAAGTACCCCTGTCCATCATCCGAGGGTTGTGTACCTTCCGTAATCAGGAGTCCCATGGTCGCACGCTGAGCATAATAAAGTGCAGCCAACTCTCCAGGTGTACCATCTTCTTGCGCCCGACTGCGTGTCATGGGTGCCATCGCTAGTCTATGAGGCAATTCCATGTTGCCAATCTTTGTTTTACTCCATATCTTTTCCAATGGGATGTACTCCTCTTCTTATTTGAGATTTGGTTAAAAGATGCATGGATGCTTCTGAATTAACTTAGTTCTGAGATCACTGGGTAAATCGGAGCCGTCAGTTGGAAATCATAGTTCTGGTCTACAATCCCCACAACCACATCGTTGCGAGCATACAAATCTAACATGAAGCCCGCCATTTCTTTAGCTGTATGGTATTTGGACATATTGGCTTTGTAATCAAATCCTTCAGCATCGATTGATTTTTGTACAAACTCTGTTTCCGTGATCGCTGGTGCAAGCACCTTCGCTTTCAGTTTTGCACCTTTCAGTTCCAGTTCTTTGGCAAGACCTTCGGTGAAGGCACTAACGTAGTATTTCGATGCAGAGTAAGCAACACTGCCTACAGCAATGGCATATCCAAGTGCGGATGAGACGTTAATCAATTGAGTACCTTCGACATTCGCATAATCTCGTACATACAGTGTAGATAGGATGGTCAACGATTCGATGTTAACACGCAGCATGGTTTCTACTTTATCCAGATTCTGTTCAGCAACGAACGAACCTTCTCCAAGCCCAGCATTATTAATCCAAGTCTCGATTTCATATTCCTTCAAATCGTTATACAGTGCGTAAGCCTCTGCCGTAACAGACAGGTCACTTGTGTGAACAATAACACTCACTTTAGGATTGATACTCTGAATGGTGGATTTAAGCTCTTCCAACTTATCCAATCTTCTAGCTACCAAAATCAAGTTTTTCCCTCGTGCTGCAAACGCCAATGCCGTCTCATATCCAATCCCTGAACTTGCTCCTGTGATTACGGTATATTTCATCTTATTCTCTCCCTCGTATTCTTTAGATTAGTATGATTCCAGTTTCGAGAACGATCATTCTCAAACGTGTAAAAAAACAGTTAGATCTAACTTGCTGTTAGCATATCATTTCTAGAACGAACAGTAAAGAATTAATTTTTATAAAGAAGATGCTTGGAACGAACTTAAATAAGAATAAAAAAAGACTGGAAATTGGATTGCATCAATCTCCAATCCGTATCCAGCCTCTTGTACGTTCAGCTCATCAAGATATTTCCTTTACTACCTACACCATCCGCTGCCTCATCGCCTCAAACAACAAAATCGTTGCCGCCATTGCCGCGTTAAGCGACTCTGCCTGCCCCTGCATCGGAATCGTAATCGCATCATCCACCAAGCGTGCCGTAGCATCCGAGATGCCTTTGCCTTCGTTGCCAATCACAAGCCATACCGATTGCGTAAAATCATAACTATAGCAAGAATGCTCTGCCTGCAAAGAAGTACTTACCAGCTTCACACCCGCAGCCTTCGCTTCGGGAAGCAAGGACTCCAACTGGCCCTCCACAATAGGCAAATGAAACAATGATCCCATCGTCGAACGAATCGTCTTCGGGTTATATACATCCGCACAGCCCGCACCAAGTATGACTCCCGCCGCTCCAGCTGCATCCGCACTACGGATGATCGTCCCCACATTTCCTGGGTCCTGCACTCCATCCAACACCACAACAAGCCCGCGCACTCCGTCAATGAGGCTTTCCAGTGGCTCACTGCCTTTACGCACAATTGCGAATACAGGCTGTGGTGTCATCGTATCCGTACATTTGGCGATAACCGCAGGAGATACACTGACCCATTCTACACGCTGTAACGGGTTCTCAAGCCCGGCCAGTTCGCTAGGTACGCCTTGCTCTCCGTCGTACACAATACACTCCAGATCTGCTCCGGCGCGCAACGCTTCCTGTACCAGATGAATGCCTTCAATGATATATTTATGTTGACGGGTACGATGCTTTTTCTCCAGCAGCTGTGCCCATTCTTTTACACGTGTATTTTGCGGTGATACAATATCCATCTTTCCATCCTTCCCATCTGCATCCATCACTTCGGATATGCAAGTTCCATTTTCGTCAAATGATCCTTGTGACCCACAATGACCAGCACATCTCCAGCTTCGATCCGGTCCTCCGCGTACGGAGAGATGTTCATCGAGTTCCCACTACGAATCGCCATGACGTTGCATCCAAAACGTGCACGGATGTTTAATTCCATCAGGTTTTTGCCGATCATTTGCTCGGAAGCTCTCATCTCCAGAATGCTGTAATCCTCAGATAACTCAATGTAATCCAGTATGTTAGGCGAGGTCAGATGATGGGCCACACGTAATCCCATATCCCGCTCAGGATAGATGACTTTGTCTGCTCCAATCTTCTGCAGCACCTTACCATGAAGCTCATTTTGAGCTTTTACGATCAGGACCGGTACACCCATATCTTTCAATATCAGGGTTGTCAGAATACTCGCCTGAATATCTTCACCAATTGCCACAACGACAACGTCGAAATTCCGTATGCCCAGCGCACGCAGCGCTTCTTCATCTGTTGAATCTGCCGATACCGCATGAGTCACCACATTGGACATTTCCTGTGTCCGCTGCTCGTCCGCATCAATTGCCAGCACGTCGAATCCCATACCGCTCAGTGCACTGGCAACACTTGATCCGAACCGTCCCATGCCAATTACGGCATACTGTTTCTTGGCCATTAGGGTCTTAACCTCCCGCTGCACTTCAGCATAACGCATCATTACGGATACCCATGCTAACGTAAATAATCCTTCGTAGTATACCACAAAGCCCGATAAACTTGAATGCGCTCGCGCTTCCCAGGGAACAGTATTAGAGCAGCCGAATATACGAGGAGGGAATTGCGATGCCCATTACATTAAGCCTGCGTGAAGCGATTGTTCATAAAGTTCATGACAAGAGTGATGATCAGCTCCGGGAGATGATTGAAGGTTCAGTAGATGGACCGGAAGCTGCATTACCTGGACTTGGCGCCATTTTCGAGATGATCTGGAAGAACACAGAACCTGCCAAGCAGGAAGAACTCATTCAAATCGCGCAGGAGCATCTGCACACCATTCCCGTTCAACCGCTTCGCTAATCGAAGCATTGAAGGGTAGGGTAACCATCAAACCGTTTGTTCTGTCTGCAAAAGAAAGCTTTCCCTTATTCGGCTGGATCATACCCGCCTCGAAGTAAGGTGTATAGCAATAGATCCCTCCGCCAATCGGCGGAGGGATCTTATTTTGTACGAGCGTTACCTCATGATGGCAGCTTGTTATTCCAACCAACCCTTCAATGATTAGCCGGATTACGTCTGTCTGCTTGCACTTAAGGTGCAGTCTCCAAGAACTTGGCTGTAGGATTTTTATCCATAGCCGTTCTCATGGCGTACTCATTTTCGAAGAGCACGACATAATTTCCTTTTTTATCTTTTACAAGCGCAGAGTTAATCCGGAATTTGCTTGCGTCCAGATTCTCGTCCACGATCCAGCGAGCGAACTGATAAGGCATGCGCTGCAATTGCACGTCTACCCCATACTCACCTTTCATCCGGTATTCAAATACCTCAAACTGAAGTTGACCAATTACGCCGAGAATCGTCTCGTCGAAACTTGCCGTCTGGAACACCTGAATGGTTCCTTCCTCCGTCAACTGGTCAATCCCTTTTTGGTACTGTTTATGTTTCAACGCATTTTTTACGGTAACTTTGGCGAAAATCTCTGGCGAGAACGTTGGCAACTCCTCAAAGACAACCTCGCTGCCTTGGCTCAGTGAATCGCCAATCCGGAAGATACCCGGATCGAACAAACCAATAATATCGCCGGCATATGCCTCTTCAACAATATCCCGGTCTTGTGCCAAGAATTGCTGTGGCTGTGACAGCTTGATCTCTTTACCTACACGAGTATGCTTCACACTCATTCCACGTTGGAACTTGCCTGATACAATACGCAGGAACGCAATACGATCCCGGTGTGCCGGGTTCATGTTCGCTTGAATCTTGAATACATACCCGCTGAATTTCTCATTCGTTGGCTGGATTTCTCCTGCCGTACTGCGACGTGGTTCAGGCTTCGGTGCCAGTTCCAGGAAGTTCTCCAGGAAGGTTTGCACACCAAAATTATTAATCGCACTACCGAAGAAAATAGGTGTCAATTCGCCGCGTTGAACTTTCTCCATATCAAACGGATCTCCCGCAACGTCCAAAAGCTCCAGATCCTGAATTAACTGATCATGCAGATATTCCCCTGCCATCTCACGGATAATTGGATCTGTATAACCGTCTACTTTCTGAACTTTGATTGTCGAGTGATCGTCCCCTTGGAACAACTCCACCTGATTTTTCATCCGGTCATATACACCGCATAGTTCGCGACCTGTACCAATAGGCCAGTTCATTGGAACGGAACGAATACCCAGTACATTTTCAAGTTCTTCCATCAGATCAAATGGACTTTTACCCTCACGGTCGAGTTTGTTGATAAACGTAAAGATTGGAATACCACGCTTCGCACATACCTGGAACAATTTAATGGTTTGTGCCTCGACACCCTTCGCTACGTCAATCAACATGACCGCACTGTCAGCAGCCGTCAGTGTACGATACGTATCTTCACTGAAATCCTGGTGACCCGGTGTATCCAGAATGTTAACGCGATGGTTCAGGTAATCAAATTGCATTACGGAAGAAGTAACCGAGATCCCCCGTTGTTTCTCAATTTCCATCCAGTCACTTGTTGCGTGTTTGCTGGCTTTCCGAGCTTTTACCGTTCCCGCAAGGCGAATCGCGCCCCCGAACAGCAACAGTTTCTCGGTTAATGTCGTTTTACCCGCATCCGGGTGAGAGATAATGGCAAACGTCCGGCGCTTGTCCACTTCCTGTTGAAGAATATCATTTGCAGCTTTGCTCATAGGTTTAATCCCTTTCGTCCGTTCATTCACGTTAATCCGGCATGGCCGGTCGATCATTCAATCTTTATGCAATCCGGCGAGGCCGGTTGATTGTACACTGGTCATTTTGCATATGAGGTATTCATACACTAGATTAATTTTACACATTTACAATGGAGTTCATCCTCCTCAAAATCTGTGCTTTCATCGTTACCGTGAACTGCTTCTTAACCCAACTCTCCTATTGTACCATAATCTGTACCGAAAATAACCGATTACTACCGCAGATTCTTCTCTTTTCAATTGCAAAAAAAAGCACCCTTCAGCCATAATCATGGCATCCAGGCACTCCTCATTTATTTCATGTTATTGTGTTTTAGAAAATCAATGCATCCAGCGCGTATTGTCCGCCACCTGTCAGGGCCAGCGCTACACCAATCACCAGAATTGCGAGATTATATTCGAATCCGTTCTGCGTGGACCAGTAACCGTTCGCACCATGGACTTTCACAATCGCAATGACCATCGTCAATGCAATCAGAATGCCGCCTACCGGTGTAAGCAGACCCAGAGCCAGCAGCAAACCGCCACCGAATTCCGCGAGTCCAGCCAGTAAAGCCACCAATGCACCTGGCTTCATGCCCATCGACTCAAACCAGCCGCCTGTACCCTTGATTCCGTAACCTCCGAACCAACCAAACAGCTTTTGAGCCCCGTGCGCCATGAACGACAATCCAATCACCAAACGAATCAACAACAACCCTACATCCAACATCATTTTCTTTTTCCTCCATTCGATATATACAAAATAGTATTCTCAGATTAAAGATATTATGCACATTTTTTTCATGATTCTCTGTGACGCAAACCCCTTCAACTGGTTTACATTTTATCTCATGAATGATCACTTATCCGAAACGTTGGCCCGGATGAAGTTTGTCATTGGCGTAACTCTTTAACTCATGTGTTGAGTATAAGTTACATACTTACTTTTTGTCAACAACTTAATTTATATTACTTATTTCCTTTTGATGGATGCCTTCCTTTTCCCCGCTAAAAAGCCTGAGTACACCGCAAAATTTGCGATACCCAGGCTCAGTCATGTTGTCTATGCTGTTAATGTCCTTACCCTACCCATTTACTTGCCAGATCACGCTGTCCTCATCCTGACCATTCACCGGCCACCAGTGGAATCCGTCCTGCTCCAGCAGCTTATCTGTCGCTTCTGGTCCCCAAGTTCCAGCAGGGTACGTATGAAGCTCTCCCTGATTCTGTCCCCAGGCTGCTGCGATCCGATCCACAAAAGACCAGGCTGTTGCCACTTCATCCCAACGGGTAAAGTACGTAGAATCCCCCTCTGCCGCATCGTGCAGCAGACGTTCATACGCTTCAGGCGAGTTGATTCCAATCATGCAGCTCTGGCAGAAATCCATCGCGAGCGGCTGAATCTCGGAATCCGAGCCTGGTTTTTTGGCGTTGATCTTGATATATATGCCTTCCATCGGATTCACCCGAATCACGAGCAGATTCGGTTCCAATTTATACTTTTTCCCAAGATACACGTTGTTCGGCATCGACTTGAACTCTACTACGATCTCGGTCGTTTTCACCGGAAGACGCTTGCCTGTCCGAATGTAGAATGGAACACCCGCCCAGCGGAAATTATCCACGAATACACGTGCTGCAAAATAAGTCTCCGTATTCGACTGCGGATCAACCTTGTCTTCCTGACGATACCCCGGAAGCTGCTTGCCACGGTACTCACCTTCGGCATACTGTGCCCGCACAACGTTGTTGCTGACTTCCTCATCCGAAGTAAAGGCGCGCAATGAGCGCAATACCTTCACCTTCTCATCCCGAATGTCTTCCGGGAAGAGGCGACTCGGCGGTTCCATCGCAATCATCGTCAACATCTGAAGCATATGATTCTGCCCCATATCACGCAGTGCGCCAGAGTGATCATAATAACCGCCACGTTCTTCCACGCCTACTGTCTCACCGAGCGTAATCTGAACGTTGGCAATATGTTTGTTATTCCAGAGCGGTTCAAAAAAAGCATTTCCGAACCGAATGACTTCGATATTTTGCACCATTTCCTTGCCCAGATAATGATCAATCCGGTAGATTTCCTCTTCACGGAATACCTCACGAATCTGCTCATTCAGATGTTCAGCCGATTGCAGATCATAACCAAATGGTTTTTCGATCACCAAACGGTTCCACCCCCGACTTTCCAGCATACCGCCGTCCCGCAAACTGTACGAGACACTGCCAAACAGCTCAGGTGCCAGTGCCAGATAGAACAGCCGGTTCCCCGGCGTGTTAAACTTCGATTCCAGATGCTCCGTTTGCGCACGCAGCTCTTTGAATCCGTCCACATTATTGATATCCAGTGCTTTGTATTCAAAATGATCGACAAAAGCGCTCCACTCATCAGGTTCCCCCGCCGGATAGCGGCAGAACTCTTTAATGGATTCATAGATGTCTTCCCGGAATTCTTCTGGGGACCTCGGACGACGTGCTACGCCAATAACCGCAAAGTCCTCGGCAAGCTTGCCTTCACGGTAAAGACTGTAGATAGCCGGAAACAGCTTCCGGCGGGCCAAATCACCCGTTGCTCCAAAAATGAAAAATACTGCGCCTGGTGTCTGTACTTCATCTTGCGATTGTTTTTCAACCATGGGCTCCTCTTTCTTCCGGGAAGATAACCTATATGCTCTCCCCGAGCTATGTAATGGTGTTATATATGCACGACATACAACCGTCAATTACCAGCAAGTTCCTTCTTGGATGTGATGCCATTTTAGCATATCAACTGAACGGATGCACTATTTCCAACTGATTTTTCTAGTAAAGATTCTCACTTCACTGTCTGAATAACCAGAAAATTCCAGCCTCAATACTCAATCGTAATCACCGGAAACCCCACTGTAATTCGATTGTGCATCTCATCACCAATCTGGTGAACTGCGAGCTGCATATTCAACATATGCGATCCACTCCTAATTGACAATGGCAGTTCAGCCGCCTCATAAGAGACACTTGCGCTGGCTACATCCGTATAACGTTCAACGGAGGTGATATCCACCTTTGTGGACAGCTGTTCTTCGATCAGTTCCAGTTGCTGACTCGCATCATGTTCAGTAGCAGTACCTGCTGTACCTTGCACAGACATATTCCAGGTTGCCTTCATCCCTGAGTCTACAAGCAGCTGACCAATCTGTTCATGTGCTGTCATGAATGTGTTCCGATCCGTGTGCGCATCCCCTGACAGTTGTACGATGGCGTAATAACCGTTGTCTCCTGACTCAACGACATTGACCAGTACACCTGCTTCTCCAGTAGCTTCATTGACAACCCCCTCACTGCGATACACACTATGGCCCGTCTGGCGAACCCGTACTGGTTGTTCCAGCCCCAAGTGATTAGCCAATAATACAGCCTGCGCTTGTGCATCTCCCCGGCCTTCTCCTTGCCATTTAATAACCAGACGATCCACATTATCAATCACGCTGTCAGCAGTATAGATTAACTGTTCCAGTTGGGCTGCTTGGGATTCGTTCTTCTCTGCATATACCTGTGTCACACTGATAAGAATAATGATAGCCATTGCCAATATACCTGCTGTCATCCAACGATTTAACATTTGAATCCCCCGTTCCTTCTTGCATTCTATGAATCTATCAACAGCATGCCCCTTTCCCACATCAGCTATACTTCGTCCAAACACATCAAAAAAAGCCCCACCCACCACTTACATGGCAGATCAGAGCTTTCCATTCAAACTTTTCTATCTAAATTGAACTCATCAATATTTACACTAGCCACTCCGATGACAGAACACCCTTCCAATCGCTGTTATCCCCAGATTTTTTGATTCCATTTATAAATATTAAATCCGGGGATAAAGGCAAGTGTATGCTTTCGAAGTAGCTTTCTTTCAGAAAGCTTTTGCTTCGCTTCTTCAGGTTCTTTCTGTCCTCTTATCTATTACTTCCGTACATTACTGCACGGTTCTTTGGCTTAATTATGTGATTGCATATATTCTTGTTATTACTCTGCAAGTCCGTTTTTATAAGCATAGATCGCGGCCTGTGTACGGTCGTCTACGCCCAATTTGGCCAGTAAATTCGTGACGTGAAACTTGACTGTCTTAATGCCGATGATCAGGTCATCTGCGATGTCCTGATTCGACTTGCCTTTGGCCAGCAACCGGAGCACATCCATCTCACGGTCCGTCAATTCATCATGCAAAGGAGCTGCTGCCTGTGGCTGTCGGAATCGATTCATCATTTTGGAAGCCACCTGTGACTCCAGAACGGATTGCCCGCGTGCTGCTGCGCGAATTGCATCTGCCACTTCATTGGCTCTTGATGTTTTTAACAGATAACTGAATGCGCCTGCTTCAATGACAGGATACATTTTTTCATCATCCAGGTAACTCGTCAAGACGATGACTTTGCACTCCGGATACATTTTAAGTACCTGACGTGTAGCCTCGATGCCATCCATACCTTCCATCACCAGGTCCATCAGAACAACATCAGGCTTATATTCCTGCGCAAGCCGAATACCTTCTTCTCCACTGCCTGCTTCACCAACAACTTCAATTCCATCTTCGGTATCCAGTACCGCTGCCAGACCAATACGTACCATCTCATGATCATCCACGAGCAATACTTTGATCGACGTTTCCGTCTCCGTTTCGACTTCCGGTTCCATTGACATGTTCTTCCTCGCTTTCATCGTTCATCAAAGGTATCGTAATCTCAATCCGCGTTCCCTTACCAGGCGCTGTTACAAATTGTATGGCTCCACCAATCTCCGTAACACGTTCACGCATGTTAGCCAGACCGTAGGAGGCTTGTTTATTCTCATCCAGATCAAAGCCTTGCCCATCATCACGAATCAGTACCCGAATCGCATCTGTGCGGCGCTGGAGCCGTATCTCCATTTTTTCCGCTTTTGCATGCCGTAACGTATTGGACATAGCCTCTTGAACGATCCGAAACAGATGATTCTCGATGCCTTTGATGAGATCGATGTCTTCATCTATTTCGAGCACAATATCCATGGGGACTTTCGTTTTCAGTTCCATCACCAGATCACGCAGACCTTGTTCGAGTTGTTTGCCCTCCAGATAGACTGGCCGCAGATGTAACAATAACGCACGCATCTCGGATTGTGCTACCGAAGCCATCTCTTCAATCAAAGCCACCTGGCGCTGAGCACGTTCAAAATCCTTCTCCATCTTTCGTCCAACGGCCGTTGCTGTCATAGATATCGCGAACAATTGCTGCGATACCGCATCATGCAGTTCCCGTGCCAGTCGCTGCCGCTCTTCCACAATAGCCGTAATTCTGGCTTGTTCAGCAAGCTGTGCATTATGAGTAGACAATCGCTGGAGCGAAGATACCTGATCTTCCCACTTTTTGCCGATTCGTCCGAGTTGCTCACTTAAACGGCCCACATCATCATCGCCCAGATCAGGTACAGTGCGTGATAGAGAGCCCTTCTCCCACAGTAGAAGAGTTTCCCGTAGTAGTTCTAGCCGGCGTTTAACCCGATAACTCTGATAGAACCCAAAGACCGCTCCGATCCCAATCAAAAGCAGCAATAAGGCAAGACCCGATTGAATCAGATGACTCCAGCCTTTAAACGGAGCAAGATAACCATATGTATACAATACATACAAAATAACAGCAAGGACAATGAAAACCAGGAGGATCCCTTCACCCATACTTCGGGTTACCATGTCGGTATGTCGTTTTGTCTTCATCGGGGTCTCCTCCTTCTCTTCATCTATTTTACTACGGATTACTTATGCTTAGGTCGCCAACAATATAAGAAATGACAAATTTTGCTTTATGTTCACTGGATTCATAACCAGGAGTTCTCCATACTAATTTGTTCATCATGCCGCTATCTTGTTCACCATGAAGATTAATTCGGCCGAAAAGAACCGATGCTTCAATCTCCACACCATAATCTTCTGGCAGCGTAAGGCGAACATTCCCCATAACGCCTTGCAGCAGCACAATTGTTTGTTTCTCCTCCGGAATCGAAAGAGACAGATCGGCGTTAACTTCACCCATAGCATGCCACAGACTCATACTCCGTAACGTCCAGGATGATTGATCCCAGTAGTACCGGGCCATGAAATTCTGTTTTTTCATAACTGCTTCGTCCAGATGAATCTTTTTGTTTTTTGAATAAAAATAAGCTAAAGAAGCCAGTACAATCAAGAATACAATCATTAAATTATCCAGCAATAACAGTGCCGCACCAATGCCAAGATACCGATAACCTCTCCGAGTATCTCCTTTGCGGACCTGAAGCATTCCAACCGTTAACAGAATTAGTGCGGCAGCGGTCAGCAAGTTAATATTCTGATTTAATAACATCATTGTGCCAATAATAATAATGACAACTGCTAGCCATTTACTCTTCTTATTCATCCCCGCCGCACCTCCTCTGTAAGTTTATCTTTCTTTATTCAACGGAAAAGCCATACCAGGCAATGAAGTCCTGTATGGCTTAACTTTTGTTCTACCAACCGTACATTATACACGATTTATAGAATATCATATTGTCCACGGGGCGAACAGTTATTCTTTTGAAGTTCCGTTCGCTTCATTCTTGGAACCACTGCCCATTTTGTTTTTGAGGGCTTGTAATTGCTGATCCACTTTGAACTGTTTTTCCACATCTACAGGGTTCGTGTACGTGGATGATGTGTTGCGATAAGGTGCACGAGCTACGTCCGCTTCAGCTTCCAGCTGCATGATTTTCTCTTCCATGCGGTGGAATCCTAGTGATGCGCCACCACTTTCAATGGAATGCAGGCTGTTAATGGAAGACATTTGTTTTTTGGCTTTTGCCATTTGTGCACGGGATACGAGTTCATTACGTTTGTTACGCATTTTGTAGAACTCATCTTTCATGTCATGCAACTGTTGCAACAGGTCTTTTGCTTGTGCTTCGGACTGTGCATGCAGTTCATTATACTCCGTAATTTTTTGATCAAAGTAGATTTTCTCTTCAAGCAATTTGCGTGCCACTTCTTCCTGACCGTTGGCCAGAGCAGCTTCTGCTTGGGACTCACGTTGTACCGAAGTACGCTCTGCTTCGTCCAGACGTTGTTTCATGCGACGCTCATTCGCCATTTGTTTGGCAACTGTTACCTCTGCCTCATGAATCTCAGCCTCCATATCACGCAAGTACTGGTTCAACATTACAATCGGGTCCTCTACCTTATCCAACATATCATTTACCGATGCTTTCGTCATATCCTTAATCCGTTTAAATACTCCCATTTTACTTTTCTCCCTTCTCGTAACGAGATAATTTTTGGCGAAGCTCTTCAACTTCTTTTTTCAGTGCTTTTTTCTCGATATCTTTCATCATGGAATCAAGTTCACTTTCTTGTGGTGCACCTGCTCCGTAGGCATTGTTGTCATAAGAACGCGGACCGGATTGAGGTCTGCTGTTGTATCCAGGGCCGGGACCGAAGTTACCAGGACCTTGTTGATTGTGATTATTTTGAAAAGGACCTCTTGGCGGCTGATGATCATAGTTGTTGTATCCTCTGCCAGGACCAGGGCCCGGGCCGTAACCATACGGATCATAAGGCGGATACGGTTCCTTTGGCACCACCAGTGCTGCAATAAAGTATATTAACAACGACGTGCCGCCAGTTACGAAGATACTGATGACGAAGATGATACGCAGCAGGGTGGAATCCATTCCAATACTTTCGGAAATTCCGCCGCACAAGCCGGTTAACATCCGGTCACGCGTTGAGCGGTATAATTTGCTCATGTTCTTGCTCCTTTCGTTTACTTGTACCCTCTTACGTTGGGATCATAAGCATATGGATCAACGTGGTTGGATTCCTTTGGTACCACCAATGCAGCGATGAAGTAGATCAACAATGAAGTACCTCCCGTAGCAAAAATACTGATGAAGAAAATGATACGCAGCAGCGTGGTGCTCAATCCGAGATTTTCAGAAATGCCGCCGATCAAACCTGTTAGCATTCGATTACGCGCCGAGCGGTATAATTTATTCATGTGACTACTCCTTTCTGTCATTGTTCAATTTCTGTCTTAAGCGCTCCAGTTCCTTATCCAGTGTGGAGGATGACATGCTGCCAGTTACTCCTGAACCATCTTGGCCCATTCGCCGGATATCCCGGAGACTTTGTGCTTCATATTCGAGATCAGAGACTTGGTCATCCAGTCGGTTAAACATACGGGGTACATTCTGACCGTTGTGATTGCCTCTCTGGTTCATACGTTGTTGTAACTGAATCGTCTGCATACGAGCGTAGTAATATTGGCGTTTGCTGTATACATTCTGATATTCAACTTTGAGCTGGTCGATCTGTTCATCTAGCTCCTGTAATGCCGCATAACTTTGTGCATACAATTCATTGTACTGTTCCATTTTTTCCTCGTGGAGAATTTTCTCCTGCAAGGCCAGCTTAGCGAGATGCTCTTCTCCTGCTTTTAGAGCCATGGACGCTTGTTCTTCCCGTTTGTTCACCATACCTGCTGCCTGATCGGCTTGTTGTTTCATTTGTCTGGTATGACTTGCATATTGATGACGAAGTTTCTCGGCTTCACCGATGTCTTGGCGGGTCGAGACCAGGAACTGATCAATCAGTTTGACTGGATCCTGACTTTGCTCCAAATGTTCGTTTAGATTGGCTACGGTAATATCCCGCATTCGACGAAATACACTCATTATGTTCTGTCCCTCCTTTTCATAATCGTGAAAGCTTAGTACCGGCGATGACGACCGCGGTTATTGCTTAGCATTGAGATACCGAAGATGATTAACCCGATCGCGATGATCGGTCCGATCAACCATGCCAGTTTTCCCATCAGTGAGATGATACCGATGATAAGAACGATCCATCCGAGCATCACATTTCCTCGCTTGACTCCGTAGTACCCCAGTGCAATCATCAGGACCGGAATCAGATAACCCATTAAGTGTCCAAGAAGTGGAGTTAACTTTCCGAAGAGGAGTAGTGCACCCAGTGCAATCAATACAATCGCCCAGCCATTTCCCTTATTCAATCTCATAATTGTTGTTCACCGCCCTTTCCATTCATTCATTTTAATGTGTTGAGTCATTTGTTCGTTTGTTTCTTGTTTTTTTGTTTCCGTGTTTCTTGTTTAACCTTATGTCCTTATTCTAGGGGAATTTGAGACTTTTCAAAACAGACCGTGGACGGTTTTTCATCCTAGACTCAGGTCGGGGATCTAGTTGGACCTTTGACTGTCCCTATATAAGACCAACGTTCCGCCCATGCTGAACAGCACTCAGGATACCTTCTATATCTCCGTATTCAGGCTACCTTTTACCCGAAATGAACCTGTAGAGAGAATGATGTCCATGTTTCTATTTACGTTCTCACTGCTATTACGTTTCTTATGATTCCGTTTAGAAGAGTCGGACCAAGCCGTTCCTATAGTCTTTTCTGCAAGATCATCCATCAGCAATCCCTTAACTCTGTTTCTATGCCCCTTTAAAAAATTACTTTTTTATCCAAATAAACAAATTTTAGATTGTTCTATATGTAAGCGTTTACTAAAATAGAAAGTGTTACTATTACTTATGTCAGGAGTGGAACTGGAACTGTGCGACCAATCAGCTATCTCCACAAAATGATTATCTTCGGAATCCTGTTAAGCACCCTGCCCATTTTATTAACGGGAATTGCTGCATTTATCTATTCATCGAACCAATCTGAACTGCATCGTACGCAGGCCAACAGACAGTTGCTGGAACAAATGCAAGCCAACGTAGAGCACAAACTCGCTACAGTCAGTTATATGCTTGATCAGGCCGTCCGCTCTCCAGTAACTCTCAGGTCCCTGTCTGCTTCTTCTTCACTACAAGGGAAAGGACCTTTACTTGCCGACAAGCTGCAGAGCGAGTTTCAACATATGAGGTCATGGGAACCTCTGCTGGATATTAGCCTGGTGAACCAATCTCAGAATTGGCTTATTGATCACGCCGGATTATATCGTAATACGGGTTTTCCACTCGCTCTTCCCATGAAGGAATTGATATCGGATACGCTCACCTCTGGGTGGCAGCTCTCCCCGTCATCGGTGTTCAGTAATGACGAGCGTTCACCCGGTACAGGCTGTATTTATCATATTGCCCTTGCGAGAACTATTCCGAATCTGAATACGTCTTCTGATGCTGCCCTCATAGCGGGAATTCCTGCATGCTCTTTGCAAAATACATTTGGAGAAGTCTCCTTAGGCAATACTGCCTCAGGACTGATCATTTTGAATCGGGAACAACGTATCTTGGTCCATCCCGATCCTGTATACATTGGACAACCGTTGTCTGCCATTGGATTACAGGATCGAGATACCGAAGCCAACATAGCCAAACTATCACCCATTCCATTTTCAACAGGCTTTGAAAAACGAGAAGTTAAGATCGCGGGTACACCTTATTCCCTGACGTATAGCCCTACTACCTTAAAAGGATGGACTTATGTTCTAATCTCGCCTACGAACGTTCTGACACAAGAATATATCGATATTGGATTACACACTTTGTATATCAGTCTCTTCCTGCTTTTACTTTCATTATTGCTTGCCTGGCTCGGTTCCAAACGAATGCTTGTCCCGATTCGGAAGCTCTTAACCCAACTTGGTGACAACAGGCTGTCCAAAGACGGAGGCACCTTCACTCAGCAACCAACTGAGCTGTCTGATGAGTTCGAACAGATTAGAGCAGGTGTGTCACAATTATCTGCATCTCGCTCCCAACTGGAGAACACACTCAATAGGCATCTTTTACAGATTCGCACTCATCTTATGATGAATCTGTTCCAGGGTAAAATCTCTGTTCATACTCTTCATGACACCCTGCATGAATATGGCTTCACGCGTCAGCTTCGGGAATGGCAACAAATTGCTGTTATCACACTACAGGCCGATCTCGTTAATCATACAAAATATAGTGCGAATGATCGTGACCTCCTGTTATTCGCTACTCAAAATATATTAGAGGAAACGGTGGTGCATGACCAACAATTGCTTCCCATTGTTATGGAACAAACGGTAGTCACGGTGATTGGCACCGTTGAAGAGGATCAGTTTGTTTTTTCACAGCAGCTATATGTATTAACAGACCAGTTACAACAACAAATTAATAAAATTCTAGCTCTCCAAGTTAGCATAGGCTTCAGCCAGCCGCATAACTCCTTATACCACATTCCTCAGGCTTATTTAGAGGCAATGGAGGCACTGAAGCATCGGATGAAGCTGGGCCCAGGTATTATCTTTCAGTATGAGAACATTGATCATTATGCTTCCACTTGGTCCATGACCTACCCAGAATCATTGGAATATTTGTTGATCCAAGCTATTCAAAGTGCGGATGAAGTCCAGGCACCTACTCTTCTGCAACAAATTCTTGAAGTGATCTTTGGTATGGAGTGTTCCCCAGAAGAATATCAGGTGGCTCTTACGAGGCTGCTCACGCATATTTTGCAGATGACTCAGGATTCCGGCATACGTCTCGGGCAGATCTCACAAGGCCGTGGATCGATGTTTCATGGACTTCATCGTTTGCAGTACGCCGCTGAAGTTGAGGAATGGTTTAACCATCAAGTCATCTTGCCCGTAATTCAGGTTTTTAAAGCGAGACAGGTTGCCCAATATCAGCATATATCAGAGAAAATGATTGCCATGATTCATCAAGATTATGATAAGGATCTGACGCTTGAGCAGTGTGCCTTGAAGCTTCACTACAATGCCAACTACTTAAGTAGTGTTTTTCGTAAAGAGACAGGCTGTTCATTTAGTGAATATTTAACCAAGTACCGATTTAACATCGCTAAAAAATGGCTGGACGAAAGTGATCTAACCGTTAAAGATATCGCAGCGCGACTTAGGTACAACAATCCGCAAAATTTCATTCGGTCATTTCGTAAATATGAAGGAATTACCCCCGGTCAGTATCGTGAGCGTAAGCAGAATGCAGAACTATGCAGCAGGAAGTAAACTACGTGTTTCGTTTCGTGTCTCGTGTCGAGTTTCAGGCTTAGTTTTTACCGTGGTCTCGATATTGGATTTAAGTATTCCTTTAGCCCATATGTAGTTCATTGATTAAGCTCTATAGGCTCAAGGAATCGAGGACTTGGATCAATGCACTTTAAGTTTTAATGAAATTAAAAAAAAGAGGGAGCAACGATCCTGCTCTCTCTTGTAATAACTTACCTTCAAACTTCATCTGTTTCACATATACATCTTCTTGTGTGCCAGCGTGAGGCTTCCTAGCGTCATCTCAGACGTTAGACCACGTTGTTTCTCCCGATTGCTGATTCTCCTTGTACACATAACAAGCCTATACGATTTATCGCTTATCCTTAATATGAACTGTTTTCATGTTTGGCTGCTCAAGTTGGATCAGAATCTTCCCGAACCTTGCTCCACGTGAGAAGGTCACCGTACGATCCTTGTATGTATCTTGGATGTATTTCTCAGCCAGACTAAGAGAATCTTCATCCGATGGTAACTCATACGTATTAAGCAATTCTGGCAGCTTGTCGATAATCTCTTCCACTGGTACTTCAAATAAGTTAACTTCTCTCGTAATGATCATAGTGTATGAATAACCCTTTAAATACAGTAACTGTTGAATATATCCCATATCACCAGCCTTGTATGTAGAAGTTACCCCCAGTACATCCTTAAGTTCATCCATTAATGTGTGTTCCTTCTGTCCAGCCATAGTGCTTATATACACATACTTCCGGGCACAGTTGATCGCCTGCTCGATCGTTTTCCAATCTGACATTGCCGGACACATGGATGCAAATGCAAAGTCATATTTCTTCTCCCAGCCTTTATCCTGAATGGAGATTTCCTCATACCGTTCTTTAACGATTTCGATATTAGATTCAAGAGCTGTAGGTATCGTCTCTTTCATCAGGGAGACAAGCAACTCAGATGGTTCAACTGCAGTCACAATTGCTCCCTTCTCTGCAAAAGGAATGGTGAATATGCCCGAAGCAGCTCCAATGTCCAAAATGGATAACCCCTCGAACTCCACACCTTGATTCTCAATCCAATTCATAATACGCTCAGAACGTTGCTTCCCTTCTTCAGAGAACGACTGTACATGATAATCCCTAGCCCATCGTTCAAATGCTTCTTCTGTATTAAATGGGGCGCTTTTCTTTTTATATTTTGGACTTCTCGGACGATTTTTCCATGCCTCTTCCCATACAGAAAGATTAAATAACAGATCGGTATCCGATACATTTTTTTCATTATTCACTTTGCTTCACTCCCTCTAAATTAAAGACTTTACTTATCTACAATATACTGAATATAATCATACGTCAATGTTTATTAAAGTCCAATATTCTTTACTGTACAAAAATCTGCATAAAATAAAATAGCCCTACACATTGCATAAGCAACATGTAGGGCTATTCAATATACCGGCGAGAGGACTCGAACCTCCACGGTTTCCCACTCGATTTTGAGTCGAGCGCGTCTGCCATTCCGCCACGCCGGCATATACTGGAGGCGCCACCCAGATTCGAACTGGGGATAAAGCTTTTGCAGAGCTGTGCCTTACCACTTGGCTATGGCGCCATATTTTGGAGCGGACGACGGGAATCGAACCCGCGACCCTCGCCTTGGCAAGGCGATGCTCTACCGCTGAGCCACGTCCGCATAATGGCTGGGGATATAGGATTTGAACCTATGCATGACGGAGTCAAAGTCCGTTGCCTTACCGCTTGGCTAATCCCCAATAAAAAATGAAAAAACAAAGGGGCGATCGAGGGGAATTGAACCCCCGAATGCCGGATCCACAAACCGGTGCGTTAACCACTTCGCCACGATCGCCACAAAAGGTTAAATTTCTTAAAAGTTAATTGGCAGGGGCAGCAGGAATTGAACCCACACCAACGGTTTTGGAGACCGTTGTTCTACCTTTAAACTATGCCCCTAAAAACTGGTGGAGGATGATGGATTCGAACCACCGAACCCGTACGGGAGCAGATTTACAGTCTGATGCGTTTGGCCACTTCGCTAATCCTCCAGGATTACATGGTGCCGGCGAGAGGACTTGAACCCCCAACCTACTGATTACAAGTCAGTTGCTCTACCAGTTGAGCTACACCGGCATATTAAATTGTTTTGAAAATGGTGGCTCGGGACGGAATCGAACCGCCGACACGAGGATTTTCAGTCCTCTGCTCTACCGACTGAGCTACCGAGCCATAATAAAGTCTAATCTTAATTCCTTACACTTTATATAGGGCATCAGTGCCATACAGCAGATGTAGTGAACAGTTTGCCTCATGTAAAGATTAAATGGCGGAACCGACGGGATTCGAACCCGCGATCTCCTGCGTGACAGGCAGGCATGTTAGGCCAACTACACCACGGTTCCATAGTACTTTCACAAGGAAAGTTAATTGCGGGGGCAGGATTTGAACCTGCGGCCTTCGGGTTATGAGCCCGACGAGCTACCGGGCTGCTCCACCCCGCGTCGTTATAAAAAGTATATGGTGGAGGCTGAGGGGATCGAACCCCCGACCCTCTGCTTGTAAGGCAGATGCTCTCCCAGCTGAGCTAAGCCTCCGAACAACACATTTATGATCATATCATAATCTTGTTGTAAAAATCAACTTCTTTTTTTGAAGTTAATATGACCCGTAGGGGATTCGAACCCCTGTTACCTCCGTGAAAGGGAGGTGTCTTAACCCCTTGACCAACGGGCCTTGTTATTATGGCGGAGAGAGAGGGATTCGAACCCTCGAGACGCTTGTGACGCCTACACGATTTCCAATCGTGCTCCTTCGGCCAGCTCGGACACCTCTCCATATGGCTCCCCGAACAGGGCTCGAACCTGTGACAACTCGATTAACAGTCGAGTGCTCTACCAACTGAGCTATCAGGGAATATGCTTCAGAGATCGTTCTCTGAAAACTAGATTCGAAACGAAAGTGTGCGAATTACAACTTGCTATTGGATAAGCCCTCGACCGATTAGTACTGGTCAGCTCCATGCATTGCTGCACTTCCACCCCCAGCCTATCTACCTCGTCGTCTTCAAGGGGTCTTACATACTGGGAAATCTCATCTTGAGGGGGGCTTCACGCTTAGATGCTTTCAGCGTTTATCCCGTCCGTACATAGCTACCCAGCGGTGCTCCTGGCGGAACAACTGGTACACCAGCGGTACGTCCATCCCGGTCCTCTCGTACTAAGGACAGCTCCTCTCAAATTTCCTACGCCCACGACAGATAGGGACCGAACTGTCTCACGACGTTCTGAACCCAGCTCGCGTACCGCTTTAATGGGCGAACAGCCCAACCCTTGGGACCTACTTCAGCCCCAGGATGCGATGAGCCGACATCGAGGTGCCAAACCTCCCCGTCGATGTGGACTCTTGGGGGAGATAAGCCTGTTATCCCCAGGGTAGCTTTTATCCGTTGAGCGATGGCCCTTCCATGCGGTACCACCGGATCACTAAGCCCGACTTTCGTCCCTGCTCGACTTGTAGGTCTCGCAGTCAAGCTCCCTTATGCCTTTGCACTCTTCGAATGATTTCCAACCATTCTGAGGGAACCTTTGGGCGCCTCCGTTACTCTTTAGGAGGCGACCGCCCCAGTCAAACTGCCCACCTGACACTGTCCCCGCACCGGATTACGGTACCAGGTTAGAACCTAGATACGATCAGGGTGGTATCCCAACGTTGCCTCCACGCAAGCTGGCGCTCACACTTCAAAGGCTCCCACCTATCCTGTACAGATCGTACCCAAATTCAATATCAAGCTGCAGTAAAGCTCCATGGGGTCTTTCCGTCTTGTCGCGGGTAACCTGCATCTTCACAGGTATTAAAATTTCACCGGATCTCTCGTTGAGACAGCGCCCAAGTCGTTACGCCATTCGTGCGGGTCAGAATTTACCTGACAAGGAATTTCGCTACCTTAGGACCGTTATAGTTACGGCCGCCGTTTACTGGGGCTTCGGTTCACAGCTTCGGGATTGCTCCCTAACCACTCCCCTTAACCTTCCAGCACCGGGCAGGCGTCAGCCCGTATACTTCGCCTTACGGCTTCGCACAGACCTGTGTTTTTGCTAAACAGTCGCTTGGGCCTTTTCACTGCGGCCCCCTCGTGCTATTCACACTACCGGGGCACCCCTTCTCCCGAAGTTACGGGGTCATTTTGCCGAGTTCCTTAACGAGAGTTCTTCCGCGCGCCTTAGAATACTCTTCTCGCCTACCTGTGTCGGTTTGCGGTACGGGCACCTTCACCTGGCTAGAGGCTTTTCTTGGCAGTGTGAGATCATGACCTTCGCTACTACAATTTTCGCTCCCCATCACAGCTCAGCCTTATGATGTGCGGATTTGCCTACACATCAACCTCACTGCTTAGACGGACATCCATCAGTCCGCGTCACTACCCTACTGCGTCCCCCCATTGCTCATAACGGCTTACGGTGGTACAGGAATTTCGACCTGTTGTCCTTCGACTACGCCTTTCGGCCTCGCCTTAGGTCCCGACTTACCCTGAGCGGACGAGCCTTCCTCAGGAACCCTTAGGCTTTCGGCGGATCAGATTCTCACTGATCTTTTCGTTACTCATACCGGCATTCTCACTTGTATAATGTCCAGCGCTCCTTACGGTACACCTTCAACCCTTATACAACGCTCCCCTACCCCTGATGCAAAGCATCAAGCCATAGCTTCGGTGGTGTGTTTAGCCCCGTTACATTTTCGGCGCAGAGTCACTCGACCAGTGAGCTATTACGCACTCTTTCAATGGTGGCTGCTTCTAAGCCAACATCCTGGTTGTCTGTGCAACTCCACATCCTTTCCCACTTAACACACACTTGGGGACCTTAGCTGATGGTCTGGGCTGTTTCCCTTTTGACAATGGATCTTAGCACTCACTGTCTGACTCCCGGAAGTAAGTCTATGGCATTCGGAGTTTGACTGAGCTTGGTAACCCTTGCGGGCCCCGCACCCAATCAGTGCTCTACCTCCACGACTCTGTTTTCCGAGGCTAGCCCTAAAGCTATTTCGGGGAGAACCAGCTATCTCCGAGTTCGATTGGAATTTCTCCGCTACCCCCACCTCATCCCCGCACTTTTCAACGTGCGTGGGTTCGGGCCTCCAGTGCGTGTTACCGCACCTTCACCCTGGACAGGGGTAGATCACCCGGTTTCGGGTCTACGTCCACGTACTACATCGCCCTATTCAGACTCGCTTTCGCTGCGGCTCCGGCTCTTCACCTTAACCTTGCACGGGAACGTAACTCGCCGGTTCATTCTACAAAAGGCACGCCATCACCCCTAAAACGGGCTCTGACTTTTTGTAAGCACACGGTTTCAGGTTCTATTTCACTCCCCTTCCGGGGTGCTTTTCACCTTTCCCTCACGGTACTGCTTCACTATCGGTCGCTAGGAAGTATTTAGCCTTGGCAGATGGTCCTGCCGGATTCATACGGGGTTTCACGTGCCCCGCACTACTCGGGATCCGTCTCGGAGGGAACAGACTTTCAATTACAGGGCTTTTACCTTCTTTGGCGGGCCTTTCCAGACCTCTTCGCTTAACCGGTTCCTTTGTAACTCCATGTGAGACGTCCCACAACCCCAAAGAGCAAGCTCTTTGGTTTGGGCTTCTCCGCGTTCGCTCGCCGCTACTGACGGAATCACTATTGTTTTCTCTTCCTCAGGGTACTTAGATGTTTCAGTTCCCCTGGTATGCCTCTACATAACCTATGTATTCAGTTATGAGTAACTGGAAATTACCCCAGCTGGGTTTCCCCATTCGGACACCCCCGGATCAAAGCTTGCTTACAGCTCCCCGAGGCAGTTTCGTTGTTCGCCACGTCCTTCATCGGCTCCTAGCGCCTAGGCATCCTCCGTGTGCTCTTAGTAGCTTAACCATTGCGCTCGTGTTCGAGCTGTCGCTCCGCTTGGTTTGCTTGCGCAAATCCAAAAGTCGCTCCATTTCGATCACTCGCTCCAGCAATCTACCGTTTTTATTGAAACTTGTTATACACAAGTTCAGCTAAAAAGGAATGTTCTAATTCGCATTTACTTTCGTTTCGATATCTAGTTTTCAAAGAACAAGCTCCATACAAAAGCAAGCTGTTTGAGAGTTTGAGCTCTCAAAACTGAGCAACGAGTGAGTAGTTTGCAGCTAAGCTGCATATTTGAATGTTTCCGTTACAGGAAACGATTCTCCATAGAAAGGAGGTGATCCAGCCGCACCTTCCGATACGGCTACCTTGTTACGACTTCACCCCAATCATCTATCCCACCTTCGGCGGCTGGCTCCTTGCGGTTACCCCACCGACTTCGGGTGTTATAAACTCTCGTGGTGTGACGGGCGGTGTGTACAAGACCCGGGAACGTATTCACCGCGGCATGCTGATCCGCGATTACTAGCAATTCCGACTTCATGCAGGCGAGTTGCAGCCTGCAATCCGAACTGAGACCGGCTTTTTAGGATTCGTTCCACCTCGCGGCTTCACAGCCCGTTGTACCGGCCATTGTAGTACGTGTGTAGCCCAGGTCATAAGGGGCATGATGATTTGACGTCATCCCCACCTTCCTCCGGTTTGTCACCGGCAGTCACCTTAGAGTGCCCATCCGAAATGCTGGCAACTAAGATCAAGGGTTGCGCTCGTTGCGGGACTTAACCCAACATCTCACGACACGAGCTGACGACAACCATGCACCACCTGTCTCCTCTGTCCCGAAGGAAAGGTACATCTCTGTACCGGTCAGAGGGATGTCAAGACCTGGTAAGGTTCTTCGCGTTGCTTCGAATTAAACCACATACTCCACTGCTTGTGCGGGTCCCCGTCAATTCCTTTGAGTTTCAGTCTTGCGACCGTACTCCCCAGGCGGAGTGCTTAATGTGTTAACTTCGGCACCAAGGGTATCGAAACCCCTAACACCTAGCACTCATCGTTTACGGCGTGGACTACCAGGGTATCTAATCCTGTTTGCTCCCCACGCTTTCGCGCCTCAGCGTCAGTTACAGCCCAGAGAGTCGCCTTCGCCACTGGTGTTCCTCCACATATCTACGCATTTCACCGCTACACGTGGAATTCCACTCTCCTCTTCTGCACTCAAGTCACCCAGTTTCCAGTGCGATCCGGGGTTGAGCCCCGGGATTAAACACCAGACTTAAATGACCGCCTGCGCGCGCTTTACGCCCAATAATTCCGGACAACGCTTGCCCCCTACGTATTACCGCGGCTGCTGGCACGTAGTTAGCCGGGGCTTTCTTCTCAGGTACCGTCACCTTGAGAGCAGTTACTCTCCCAAGCGTTCTCCCCTGGCAACAGAGCTTTACGATCCGAAAACCTTCATCACTCACGCGGCATTGCTCCGTCAGGCTTTCGCCCATTGCGGAAGATTCCCTACTGCTGCCTCCCGTAGGAGTCTGGGCCGTGTCTCAGTCCCAGTGTGGCCGATCACCCTCTCAGGTCGGCTACGCATCGTCGCCTTGGTGAGCCGTTACCCCACCAACTAGCTAATGCGCCGCAGGCCCATCCCCAAGTGACAGATTGCTCCGTCTTTCCAGTTTCCTTCAGGCGAAGGAAACAACTATTCGGTATTAGCTACCGTTTCCGGTAGTTGTCCCAAACTTGAGGGCAGGTTGCCTACGTGTTACTCACCCGTCCGCCGCTAAGCATCAAAGAAGCAAGCTTCTTATCAACTCCGCTCGACTTGCATGTATTAGGCATGCCGCCAGCGTTCGTCCTGAGCCAGGATCAAACTCTCCAATAAAGTATTGAAAAGAGCGATAAGCTCATTTTGAATCTGACGAGATTAAAAAATCTCATTTGTGCTCCAGTCGATCCAAGCCAAGGCTTGTTTCCAACTTTCGCGTTCATTCTGCAAGCAGAATGTTTACTCACTCGTTGTTCAGTTTTCAAAGATCAAACACGATTTGTTTCACTTCTTTTTCGTCTCAACCAAGTTTCGGCGGCGACTTAAATAATGTATCACATTTCGTTTGTTTTCGTCAAGAACTTTTTTAATTTCTTTTTTTGATGCGTTAGTTCTTCACTTTTCCTCTGAAGAATTTATCGTTTGTTGGCGATAATCTCGTTTGAGGAACGAAATATAATGTATCATATATCGTGAATCAGAGTCAACATTTTTTTATAAATTATTAAACAAACAAAAAAGGAAGGTTTCCCCTCCCTTATGCGATCAATTATTGCCAGACTTTTGAAGAAGGTTATGTCTCAATCCAATACCGAATTTCCCGACCCTCTCCTTCGATAGATGGCCACCCTGGCGATTCTTTTACTATAGAACGAAAGACCAACTTGCGTATAACCAGAGGTAGATCTTCTCGAACGAATCTTAACTGCGGATGATGAACAAGTTCATTGATGCTCCAAGGCTCCTTGCGACTTCTTAACACACGTAGCAGCAGCTCTGAGCATTCACTCATTTTGGACATTACCGAAAACTCACAGGCAAGCAGTACAAGCTCTACTCTCTGCTCCAGTGTCTCCGAGCTTACCGTAAGCTCTTGGTATAGTTTCCACAAAGCACGATCCAGATTCTGCACATGTGTCCAGACGGCATGATCCGGGTATATCCCCTGTTCAATCAATACAATTCTTGCCCAGTTGCCCAGAGCTTCTAATACATTGTAGTAGGCATCTACAACATGACCTTCCTGGATATGACGTTTCGCCTCCACATACATCCTCAAGAAACTGGTGAATTCATGCAGGAGCTTCTGCTCACGTAATTCTGTACCAAAGGCAGACAGTTCTTGTCGCAAGTCGCTTAAGGCGCTGTCCTCTTCCCATATAATCTCACCTTCAATCAGACACTCGGTAAGATTATTGTGATTCCCGGTAACTATACTACTCTTTAATTCATGACGGCTTGCATAGATCATTTGATAACGAAGATCACCATATCTGTAATGTCCCACCGCCGATTTTAATTGATCATCATTATGAACAACAAGTACCAATAATTCGAAATCTTGAATTAGGGAGCCGTGGAATCGCTCTCCCGGGTGGGAATAAGCGATAGCCCCAACTGCCCCTGTCTCTTCCGACTGTTCGGACAAAAAAGCAAGGTTCTTTAATTCCACGATTCCCTCCATACATTTCATGGCAGATAAGCGCCAAGTCAGTTATAATGTAATTCTACATCCAGACTAAAGTTTCCTTCTTTTCCAGGTCCGATACTACTCATACGATAGGAGCATTTTTCATGATTTTTAAATCAGCAAAAATTAATGCTTTTCGCACTTGGGGATTACTACTGACCATGCTAGGGATGGGCCTAATGATACTGGGAACAGCAGGAATTGTTTTCTGGGGACATGCTGGCAAGGTATTCGCAGCTGTAGGACTTGTCATCGGATTGATCGCCATGATGGCCAGTCTAGCCATTTATTTCTGGGCGGGTATGCTCTCCACCAGCGCAGTACAAGTCGACTGTCCGGAATGCGGGAAGTTAACCAAAATGCTGGGCAAAACGGATCGATGTATGTTCTGTCATACCATCCTCACCCTGGATCCTAATAAGGCCAATATGACCAGTCAACAACTGAATGCGCCTTCCACAACAGTTCCCCCCACCGATGGTTAGCACGAAATGATCTCCAACCACTAAATGTCTTTGCCCTAATTTCATTGAAGAACAAAAAAAAGGCCCGGTATGTCTACCGGACCTTTTTGGACGTTTCTTATCAGTAAGTCCTTGTTGCTGTTATCAATAGCTAAGATATGAAATTAAGTTATGATTCCTTATAGCTATAAAATGCTAGATTACATGTAAGATGGTATCAAGCGAGAGCGACTTCTGGCTTAGCAGAGAAAAACAAGAGAAGCCATTCGTCGAACACCGAGCATGAGCCTATTATTTCTGGTAACCGGCCTGCTTCAATACCTCCCATACAGAGGCATTAGCAAAACTCCGATTCCATGCCGCTACTCCGCCTAGCTTCAAGGAAGCGATCAAATCCACGCGCGCCTGAAGGGACACGGCATCTTCGATCCATATTTTCTTGGTAGCTCCTTCTTCCTCATATTCCACATAGTTTTGTCCACTTGCCTGATCCAGTTCGGGTTTGAGTTTCTTTTCTTGGATCAGTTCCACGATGGTATTCATGCCTATCGCTTTGGAAGACACTTTAACCTCCCCTTGATCATTCTTCTCTTCCGTCCAGATTCTTGTATAGAGCGGAACCGCCATGATCAATTTGCTAGAAGGCACTTCATCCTCCTCAAGTATGCGTCTCATGGAAGCCTCAGTCCATGGGAGAGACGCTACCGACCCAGCCTTGGGACTGGCCGCCCAATGTTCATCATAAGCCATCACAATGACATAGTCTGCAAAAGAACCTAATGCACGGCGATCCAGAAAGGCGGACCACATTTCACTGTTCGATTTTGGTGTTACATCGATCGATAACATCAATCCATGTATGCGTGCCATCGCCTTGATCTCGCGCACAAACTGCGTAATATTCGGCCCGTCATCGGTATACACGTTCTCAAAGTCGATATTGATCCCATCCAATTGATACGTCTGTGCATACTCCAACATCTGCTCAATAATATGAGTACGTGTCTCGTAAGAAGCGACAGCTTCTTTGGTAACGTCCGGGTCAAAGCTGTTATCCATAAGTCCCCATACTTCCATACCCGAACGGTGAGCCCAGTTCACATAAGCTTGGTTTCCCTTGCTTTTCACCGTGCCCTGTCCATCCGTAATGTGAAACCATGTGGGGCTGACCACATTCACACCAGGCATTTTACCGATAGAGCCCACATCAGGCTGACGGTTGTACACGGCTTCCCAAACCAGATTTACCGGTTTATTCTGCCACTTCTTCTCTGCTGCAGTCAGCGTATACTTGGGCGTGTCCACCCTCTTTTTCTCCGTGAGTGCAATATGATCATTATCTACATATCCGGCATATCCATTATCGAGTTGGACAAAACTCTGTTCATCACCTGTCTGCCATACACGTACCCTTGCATCCTTTTCCATATCGGCAATGATTGGTGAGGATTCTCCCCCACGTTTATATAACGGCACCGTCTTATCTGCTTTGGATGACAGCGTATCAATCTCTGCATATTGTATCGTGTCTCCTCCGCGCATCAGCAGTACAGCACCTGTTACCGAATCTTCCTGTATGGCGATGCCGTACACTTCCTTCAATGGTTTGAGCGGAATGTATGCTTCTCCATCCTTCACCTCAGGTTTTACGGTCATAGGATAATCTTTGTGATTAAGTTCTGCTTGTGTGCTGTCCTCTTTCATATGAAGAACTCGCTGAGGGGAGGCAATAATGATATCGCCTGAATCTGGTTCGTAACGTATGCCCGCATCAACTGCTTCTTGCAGCACCTTTACAGGCAACTTGAGTTGATCTCCTGTATCCAAGGCGTCTCCATCCATCAGTTGCCCATCTACAAAAATAGGCTGGCTTCTCCCTACCCAATCGGGGTCTTCATGGATCTGGTTCAACCATACATTTGTTATAAGCCAGTAAGCCCCTCCAGCGATCAGACAAGCCCCGAGAAAACCGGGCCAAAATGAACGTCGCTTCTGACGTGTATATCTGCTTTTTCTACCCAAACGTCTACCTCCGTTAATTATGCTGAATCATAAGGATGTGCGCATAAGTTGTTTTAAAAATGAATGTTTTGCATAAATGCTAAAAAAAAACGTGAAGAATCCATACTGAATTCTGCACGTTAATATTGTAATTCAACTCTCTTAATCCCTGCAACTTTTGCAAACGCCATACACTTCCAATCGGTGGCCGTGTACTTCAAATCCTGTACTAGACTCCGCCTGAAGCTCTACACTTTTCAGTGAAGGATAGCTAAAGTCTTCAATCTTGCCGCATTGATCACAGATAACATGATAATGATCCGTCACATTGGCATCGAAGCGGCTTGAATTATCTCCGTATGTCAATTCCCGGACCATGCCAGCTTCCAGAAACATCTTCAAATTGTTATATACCGTTGCCACGCTCATACTGGGAAATTGGGGTTCAAGGGCTCGGTAAATTTCATCGGCTGTCGGATGCCCCATGGATTCCATCAGATAGTTCAATATGGCATGACGCTGGGGTGTAATACGGACACCGGTCGTTTTCAGATGCTCCAACGCATGTTGGACACGTGTTGCCATAAAACCCACCGCCTTACCTTTCATTCTCTGGTGAAGAGTCATTAACTGTCTCCTCGCACAGAGTTGATTCCCGGCCATGAAGAACGACAATCCATCTTTCATGCCGTGTAATCTTGCCAGTGTATATTTATTGTACGGCGATTACAAGTTTATTGTCAACGCGGCAGTCAAGGAACCTCTGTAGAATCATCCTGGGAATTTAGTCCGTCCTCGGTAGTCTGTTCCAGATTTTCAGCCGTATCTTCAGAATCAGGTGGGACTGTTTCAGGCGTAGATACAGCCGGGTTCCGCTGAATGGTAAGATCGCTATTTCCTTCGATTTTCACCCTATACTCACCTTCGCCCAGCTGCCCTTCTATGGTTTTGTTCTGTACTTTGAAAGGCAGATCGGTACTTAGATCTCCATAACTGCTGGAACCCGCAAGACTGTAGTCTCCGCGATCAGGAAGTAATACGTTAATGGCTCCCACAGCACTGTACACATCCCAGTCTCCCCCGACTTTGGAAGATACAATGTTAATACTGCCATTAAGCGATTGAGCTTTGATACCCAGATTGGCTCCATCCAGCGTAATATTACCGTTACGTGTCTCTGCGGTGAATTCGCCTACGGAGTCTGCAATACTGATACTTCCCACTTGTGTGGTTAGATCGACATCACCGGATACCCCTCGAGCCTTCATGTCTCCACGGTTACTGTCCAGATCTACATTACCAATGGCGTTGGCTACAATGACATCTCCGTTCAAGGTTTTCCCTGAGATATCTCCAACAGCATTGGTAATCCGGATACGTCCGTTACCCGTTTCGGCCAGTATGGTACTAATCGCTTCCGGACGGTTTAATAATATGGCTCCATTAGAAGTTCGAATATCCAGATTAAAACGACGATCATCTGGGATTGTGATAGTAAGATTCATACGTGGCTGCGTTTTTTCATTATCTCCATACGTCTTGCCTGTAGCCTTGATATGAATGACTTTTGTACCATCGGTCTCTACAAAAGAGGCTGCTGCAACCGCCTTTGCCTGTACTTCCGTCGTCTGATCTACCCAGACAACCGTTCGTACCTCAATCTCCTCCGTATCACCCCGTTGCACCGAGATATCTCCGTTGACACCTTCGACTACAAGATCCGACGTATCCATGCGAACAGGTACACGAATCGTGCCCTTATCCTCCATATATCCTGCCGCTTGACTGTAGTCCATGGATGCCGCTCCGAGATTTAGACTTACTCTATTCCATAAGTGCATGTAGTGATCCTGCTCGGTGACGATAAATACGGAAGCCGCCAAAATCAGTGAGGCCAGAATGCCTTTGGCATCGGGTCTGAAACGTACTTTGACTTGTTCATCAGGATTGCTCGGCTTATCCGATTGCACTTTTTTCCTTCTGCGCGTCCAGAGGAACAGCACAATATATTCAACACCTAGAACAACGAGCAAAAATGGCCACCAGTCCACCATCTCATATACATAGTCAGTTCCCCACCGTTTATCCATAATCAACAGCACACCGACCGCTACGATTAAGGCGGCAGCCGTATAGCGGCCAACCCGGACTTTACGGTTCATCACGTTCCCTCCTTGTATCGCTTCGACTACAATTTTTTCTTGTTCAACATGACCCAGAACTCACGCCCAAACAGAAGCAAACCTCCTGCGATCATGAGAACCGCAAACGAATATCCGCCGTACATGGCAAGGATCTCTTGGAACCAGCGCGGTTTGCGGAAAAACAGCACCATCAATGATCCTCCCACAATTAAAAGTAATCCAAACGATATTCCTCTCTCCCAGACCATCATTGCATCTCGTATAGAACGTTCGTTGGATAATGGCTTGTCCGCGGTTGCCTGGGTTACGGCTCTACGTCTGCGCATCATGACCCAATCCGCAGATTGCAGTACATCATATACATTGTAAAAGTAAATAACCGGGATACACAAAGCCAGCAGGATAAGCAGTGGCACATTGATCTGTATACCAATGGATGAGAAGTAAAGCACTGCTGACAAGTCAAGCAAAACAAGCAGCATAAAGGTCAAACCTCTCATGTACAATCTCAGATAAATATGACCCAAGCCAGGTATAATGGCACTCAGTAATCCCGCAATAAACTTGTGAGTCCGATTCCTGATCGGTTTGCTCTGACCCGTGCTGTTCTTTCTGTTTGATTGACGTCTCCGTTTCATAACATACTCCTCTCTTCTGAACTGACCTTCCGCTCTTCATGCATTTGGTTAGATAGTACCCTAAAGAGCAAGGAGAGTAACTGGAAGAAATATGGATATGACCAAAAACCCTCCGGCACTACTGGCCTGGGGAGGGTTGTAATTCATTTATTCGACCGATACCTTGGTAACGTGTTCCCACTGTCTTAACTTGGATACCAAGCCTACCGTTTTGAAATCATGTGGTACCTGAACATGTAACACAATCTCAATTTTACGTTCAACTGACACCATCTCGGCATATGCCAGGTCTTGTTCATTCACGGTGATTTTACGAATTTTGATCTTCTCCTGTTCCATGCATGAGGACAGTTGCTCTAGAAAACCGGGTTCTGACAAAGTATGAAGTGTAACCACATGCAGTTTGTTCCCTCGTAAATACCTCAACTCTAACTTATTGAAGACCCATAGATTAAGCAATACCAGGACCGTTGATACGATGGAGGCAAAAAAGAATCCCGCACCTGCTGCAAGCCCAATGGCTGCAACAACCCAGATTGAAGCAGCTGTCGTCAGTCCGGTAATGGATTTACCAGTGAAGAGAATTGTTCCTGCTCCCAGGAATCCAACACCCGTAATTACAGCAGTGGCCAGACGTGCTGGATCGATCCTTACATTTAATTCATTAGCAAAATCTTTAAAACCATAAACAGACAACATCATAATTAATGCAGAACCAAGACATACCAGAATATGGGTACGCAAACCGGCCGCATGATTGGACCGTTCCCGCTCCAGGCCTACGAGCCCTCCAAGCAGCATAGCCAGCAATAATCGTAATAAAATGTGCCACTCATCAATGAACCAGGGATCGCCCAAAGTCGGTATTCCTCCTCAAGTTGTTCATATTATTAAAGTTTATTCTTGTGAAAAGTCGTTAATTCCACTCCAGGTGCAATCTGTGTGACTTCCACGGGATGAAAACCAAATCTGGTGTACAGATTGACAGCGGGTTGATTCAGCGTTCCTGTGGAGACGATATAACGCGGTAGATCCGCATGCTGTTCCAACACGTACGTCATCAAAGATGCTGCGATTCCCTTGCGAAAGTGATCCGGGTGCACCATCATACGTGTAATGGTCAGTGTATTCTCCTCTTCTTCCGCTACAGCGACAGCCCCGATAAGCTCTCCGTCATCATGGATACAGCCGTAAAAGCTCTCTCCACAATCCCGAAGTGTCTCCATCGTATCCATCAAAGGAGGAATCTCTTGAAATCCGATGATTTCGGCTTCCAATCGATAGGCCACATGTTGTAGTCTCCATAACTGCCCCAACATCTCCACATCACTCAATGACAATGGTTGAATGTTCATATCCGATCCCCCGTCCGAAATACATTTGTATCTATTAATACCAAAAAGAGGCTGTCACAGGGACGAGCCTCTTTCTGTCCGGCCTCACCGGAAGGATTAGCGGTTCAGTACATCTGCAAGCAGTTGGTTGGCTAAAGCAGGATTCGCCTTGCCTTTACTTTCTTTCATAACCTGACCAACAAGGAAGCCAATGGCTTTTTGTTTACCGGCTTTATAGTCTTCTACGGATTGAGGGTTATTCGCTACAACCTGCTCAACGATGGCAAGAATGGCTCCTTCATCACTAATCTGCACAAGACCTTTCTCTTCAACGATCTGCTGTGGAAGCTTACCGCTCTCCAGCATTTCCTTGAATACGGTTTTGGCGATTTTGCTGTTAATGGTGCCCTTCTCCAGCAGTCCGATCATCTCGCCCAAACCTTGACCTGTCAGTGGAACCTGAGTCACCTCAAGATTGCTCGTATTCAGGTAACCCAGCAAGTCACCCATAATCCAGTTGGATACGGATTTGGCATCCTGAGTGAATTTCAAACTATCTTCGAAAAGATCAGCGATAGCCTTGGAAGAAGTAATCACCTCTGCATCATAGCTAGGCAATCCGTAATCAGCCGTGTAACGAGCTTTACGTTCGTCTGGAAGCTCAGGTATGGTAGCCTTGATGCGCTCTTTCCAGGCTGCATCAATATGTAGCTTCACGAGATCCGGGTCCGGGAAATAACGGTAGTCATGCGCCTGTTCCTTACCACGCATCGACAGTGTTTTTCCTTGAGCTTCGTCCCAACGACGCGTCTCCTGAACCACTTCACCGCCATCGTCCAGAATTTCAGCCTGACGATATTGTTCATATTCGAGACCACGTTGAACACCACGGAAGGAGTTCATGTTTTTCAGCTCGGCTCTTGTTCCCAGCTTCTCCTGTCCATGTGGGCGCAAACTGATGTTGGCGTCACAACGCAGTGAACCTTCTTCCATCTTCACGTCCGATACATCACAGTACTGCATGATTGCGCGCAATTTTTCAAGATATGCACGTGCTTCTTCCGGAGAAGCAATCTCAGGTTCGGATACAATCTCTACCAGTGGAGTACCAACACGGTTGAAGTCCACCAAAGACGCGTATCCGCCATCGACATGTGTAAGCTTCCCTGCATCTTCCTCCAAGTGAAGACGCGTGATACCGATTCGTTTCGTCTCGCCGTTCACTTCGATATCAATCCAGCCGTTCTCACCGATCGGCTGATCAAATTGAGAGATTTGATAGGCTTTTGGTGAGTCAGGGTAAAAGTAATTTTTACGGTCAAACTTGCTGACATCAGCAATCGTACAATTAAGGGCCATCGCTGCCTTCATGGCGTAGTCTACCGCCTGACGATTCAGTACAGGCAGTACGCCCGGATGTCCGAGACAGACCGGGCAGGTATGGGTGTTCGGCGGAGCTCCAAATGCTGTGGAGCAGCCACAGAAAATTTTGGAGTTTGTATGCAACTCCACGTGGACTTCAAGTCCAACGACCGTTTCATATTTAGATGCGGACATTTCTATATTCCTCCGTTCCGGGCAGTCTACAGCTGCGGACGCTGCTTGTGGAATTCTGTATTTTGTTCAAACGCATGCGCTACACGCAATACGGTTGTTTCATCAAAGGCTTTACCGATAATTTGCAGGCCGACAGGCAATCCATCCGAGAATCCACATGGAATACTCACGGCAGGTACACCAGCCAGATTGACCGGAATCGTCAAAATATCGTTCAGATACATCGTAAGCGGATCATCCACCTGTGAACCGAGTTTGAACGCCGTAGTTGGCGCCGTTGGTCCGATAATCACATCATATTTGGCAAATACATTGTCGAAATCCTGCTTGATCAATGTACGTACTTTCTGTGCTTTCAGATAATAGGCATCATAGTAACCCGAGCTGAGTGCATACGTTCCAAGCATAATACGTCGTTTCACTTCGGGACCAAAGCCTTGACTGCGGGACTGATGATACAGATCCAGCAGGTTATCCGGATTGTCTGCACGCACTCCATAACGCACGCCATCAAATCGAGCCAGGTTCGAAGAAGCCTCTGAAGATGCGAGCAGGTAATACGTAGCGACCGCATATTCGGTATGCGGAAGGGATACTTCTTCCCATGTTGCCCCAAGTCCTTCGAGAACTTTCAATGCAGACAGAACGGTCTCTTTCACTTGTGGATCGACGCCTTCACCGATGTATTCCTTCGGAACAGCAATACGAAGTCCTTTAACATCACCTGTCAGTCCGCTCAAATAATCCGGAATCTCTACTTTTGCAGATGTCGAATCTTTCGCGTCATAACCGGCAATGGCTTGCAATACATAAGCAGAATCTTCAACATTTTTCGTCAAAGGTCCAATCTGATCCAAGGATGAGGCAAATGCAACTAAACCAAAGCGGGAAACAAGTCCGTATGTCGGCTTCAATCCAACAACACCACAATACGAAGCAGGCTGTCTGATGGAGCCGCCTGTGTCTGATCCGAGCGTGAAGTATGCTTCTCCCGCAGCCACAGCTGCTGCAGAACCACCGCTGGAGCCTCCTGGAACACGATCAAGTGCCCATGGATTACGTACAGGGGAGAAACTTGAGTTCTCATTGGAGCCACCCATGGCGAATTCGTCCATGTTGAGTTTACCAATAGTCACGGTGTCCGCAGCTTTCAATTTTTCGACAACTGTTGCATCATACACCGGGTCGAAATTACGTAGAAATTGGCTGCCGCACGTCGTACGCAGTCCGTTCGTCACGATGTTATCCTTAATTCCTACAGGCAGGCCGAAAAGCAACCCCTTCTCCTCACCGCTAACCAGACGGTCATCCAGTTGACGTGCACGAGCGCGTGCTTGTTCTTCATCCAGTGCCAAATACGCCTTAACCTTATCGTCATGCGCACCAATATTCTGATATGCCTGATCCACCAGATCGCTGACCGACAGCTCTTTGGCATGCAGCTTGTTATGTAACTCAGGCAACGATTGTTCAAATAAACTCACAGTGTTTGTCCTCCTTCCGGTTGTCCGTTATTCCATTACAGCAGGCACTTTAAACTGCCCGTCTTCTTCTTCCGGTGCATTGCGCATCACCTGTTCAATCGACAGGCTTTCTTTGGTCTCATCTTCACGCATGACATTGCTTACGTGCAGAACGTGAGTGGTGGGTTCGATGTCTTCCGTATCCAGCTCATTCAGCTTTTCTGCATATTTTAAAATCGCGTTCAGCTGACCTGTCAGGGTCTGTTCTTCTTCAGCAGTCAAGTTGAGTCGGGCCAGCTTGGCCACATGCTGAACGTCATTATTCGAAATACTCATTAGCGGATGCCTCCTTCATTCGTTCTGATTCCCGAAACGACCTGAAACGAATCGCTCGTTTAACGGGCTAAAGTCTCAAGATAACTTTTTTCATTATAGGTGAGATAGTTCGACAATTCAATGCAAATGACCTGTCCTCCATACTATCCAATATTCGTTCTTGTTCATGACTGCCAAAAAGGCAGCGCTAAACGCACTGCCCTTGGTTACCAACCTGATTAGAATTAATACTAGTGCGTGTTCAAAAAAAGGGTGGACTTTTGGAATTACTTTATTAAATTAGACCTGATAACTGCAATAGCCGTCGAACAAGCACAGCCGTCTCTGCCCGAGTAATCATAAATTTCGGAGATATGTTCTCGTTACTTCGACCAGATACAACTCCAGCTTGCAGACTGATGTTCACCGCTTCTTTGGCCCAATCGGATACTTGATTCATATCGGTAAACCGTGAAAGATCTTGGCTCGCATTTATATCCAGCTTACGATCCAAGCCAGTGATTTTCATCGTCCGATGAATTATCATCATCGCTTCCTCACGAGTGATATCCTGTGCAGGATGGAACGCACCGTCTGTATAACCATCGATGAGACCATAATCAGTCGCAGCGCTAACTACACCTGCATACCAATCACTTGGACTCACATCGCTAAACTCGTTATTAGCTGTATTGCTTTGCAGCCCCAACGCTCTTACCAGAACAGCCGTGAATTCAGCACGTGTAATACGCTCATCTGGGTTAAATATTGTATCTGTTACTCCACGAACAACCATACGTGAGCCCATATCGTTTACTTCTGCTTCTGCCCAGTGCCCCGAAACATCCGTGAAAGTTCGTGGATTCCAGACCAGGCCATATACACTATTGGTCAAACTATTGATCTTCGCATAGTTCACACCGTTAATATTCGAAATCTTGGTCGGTACATGACGCATGCTGCCATCCTTCTCAACAACTACTCCTGTCGTCACCTTCATGGAATCACTCTCATTAGGCAGTATTATTGCTCGTTCCACATACTCGTTAAATCGGTCTACACTCACAGATTTACCCTCATATGTGGCTGTGATATTGAATTCTAACAGCGAACCAATCAAGCTAAAGCCGTTTACACGGCCTGCTTCCTCCACTTCGGATACGCGATCTGCAGAAGCAGGAGAAATTTGCAAATGAAGAATCATATCTTCAAGGTGGCTATTCGCGCCAAGTTGTTGGGCTAGCATACTAACATCCACCAAGCGGGAAGGCAAGGAATACGTAGCCGCATCTGTCTGCAGCACAAGTACAGCTTCTTGATCTGCCATGAACTTCACTAATCTTCCGGTCAATTCACCATTAACCCGGGCCTTATCGCCGCTTTGCACAGGAAGGGTCACTACGGCACTCTTGCCTTCAACCTGCAATTTTTGCATGACAGCCTGCTCGTCGACGGTCAAAGTCAACACATTCTGCCCATTCAATTGAGTTTTACTCAAGGTTCCAACTGTTTCTGGCTTTCCATTCACCAAGATCGTGACACCCGAGTTGGTTGTTCCTCCGCCTGATGGTGATGCACCTGTCGCTCCACCTCCCGAACTTCCAGAACCGCCAGATCCACCTGAACCCCCAGATCCATCAGAACCTCCGGAACCTCCTGACCCATCAGATCCACCATGATTTGAAGCAGTCCACTTCGCATACAAGGTTACATTAGATTTTCCTACGAGCAGAACATCCCCTGCACCATAGCTATGTCCACTACCATCCGCAGCCGTATTCCATCCTGCAAATGCATATCCTGTCTTCACTAGATTACCTGTGTTACCGAGAATGGTAACCTGCGATTGTGACTTATACATCTGGTCATCTAAAGGTACATTTCCTGATGAAGCCCCGTTACTGTCATATCGAATTTGATAACTCTTAGATGGAACATAGGACATCACTGTAGATTTGGGTGCACTAATTCCATCTCTAAAAGAAAGGTAAAGGGCCCCATCTTTGTTAATCGCCAGTCTGGTATCCATTGCAATTCCTTCTGATACTCCAGCTCCCCCTAATGGTTCCCAGCCATTCACCTCGTCATATTTCATAACGGTTGCTTTATTACCAGTGGCAAAGTCCATATACGCCACATACGGACTTCCTTCTTGGTCAACCACCATGGAAAGAAAAGTGGCTTGGTTTTCAGAGAAATGGGGCTCTCCAACCGCTGTCCATGCTCCCGAGCCCGTGTATTTTACTACGGTTGGCTTAAGTCCATCGTAGCCACCTGTATATGTAGCATACACCGTTTCGTTCTGATCCACAGCGAGTGCAATTTCAGCCACATTTTGTTCAGTAAACGCACGATCGCCAACCAATGACCAAGAATCATCCGCTTCGTTATATCGAGTAACAGATAATTTGAAGCCTGCATTAGTGTCACTGTATGCAGCATACAGAATACCGTTTGGACTCATTGCCAGTACGCCGCCCGCCGCGCCTGCCAGATTGTAACCCGTGTTACCGATGTAGTCCCATTGATCTGACTCGCCATTATACTTCATCACCTTAAGTTCATAACCCGTATTAGGTGCAACATAAGGCTCACCGTTAAGATCGAGTTTCAAATCAAGACTCCTTAAACTATTTTGAGTGAAACCTGGCGAGCCTACAATATTCCAGCCCTCCTGCTCCGTGTACTTCATAACGGTGGCACTGCCAATATGATTTCCATCACTAAAGGCAACATATATTGTTCCATTCTGGTCAATTGCTATTTTATTTTTGGATGCAGGACTCTGGGTAAAGCCAGGTTGTCCTACAGGCACCCATCCACTATCTTTGCTATATTTCATTACAGTCGCTCTAAAGCTATTAGCACTATCCGTAAATACAACATATGGCGTCCCATTCACATCTACTGTAATATCCTGATCAAAAGCCATTTCCTCCGAGAAGCCTGCTTGACCAAGAATATTCCATTTGTCTTCATCTAGTTCCGGGTCTGTACCTCCAGAAGAAGAAGGTGTCCAAACCGCATATAGTGTTACGTTAGAAGAACCCATTATTAACGTATCGCCAGCACCATAGCTCGTTCCGCTTCCATCACTTGCTGTGTTCCAACCAGCAAATAGATAACCCGCTTTTCCCAAAGCCCCTAAGTTATCTTGAACGGTTACGTCTGCTTGTTTATTGTATTGCTGATTATCAATTGGTGCACTACCTGCCTGAGCTCCATTCCCATCGTACGTGACTGTGTACGCAGGTTTCGATCCAAATTTCATTACGGTCGCTTTGGATTGGTTAGATGCATCCTGATAAACCACATAGGGTTTTCCATATTGAGGATCTAGTGCCAGGGCAGGCGTAGATACTACTCCCGCTGAGAAACCCGCTTGTCCCACATACTGCCAACCTTCTTGCAAACTATAACTCATAACGGTTGCTTTATAACCGTTTGCATTATCCTTAAAGGCAACATAAATTACACCCATTTGATCCACAACAATTGACGGTGAAGAAATCAAATCTGGAGAGAACCCCCGGTCACCAACGGTTTCCCAGCTTTCTGTCTCACTCTTGAATGTCATTACAGTCAATTTAGATGTTTCGTCACTAAATGCGATAAACGGCCTGCCTGAGGGGCTTAGTGCGAGCACGGGAGAGGATGTAGATCCGGGCGATATCCCTGCTTGTCCTAGCACTTCCCACGTATCAGAGCTATATCTCATCACTGTCGTATTGGATGAACTGTCCTGAAAAGCTACATATGGTATACCTGCTTGATCAAGAACTAACGATACCGCGTTTTCAACTTCCGGGGAATCATCGTTAATTCCTACCAAACCCCATCCTGTTGATTCGTTGTATGCCATTACTGTTGCCTTACCACTGGCTCCGTCCTTAAAAGCAACATACGGATTGCCTGCCTGGTCTAACGCTAGTGAAGGGTAGTTTGCCCTGTCTGAGGTGAATCCTGCTTGTCCAACCAATTCCCAACCATTTGTTGCACCATATTTCATGACTGTCGCTTTACCATCAGCACCGTTGTCCTGATAACCGATATATGGAGTACCCTGTTGGTCCAGCACGAGTGTAATTCCACTTGCTGATCCGATCGATAAACCTCTCTCACCAACAAGCTGCCAGCCATCGGAGACACTATACTTCATCACCGTCGCTTTGTAATCTGCACCTATATCCGTATAAGCAATATATGTATTACCTGATTGATCAACCGCCAACTTGGGAGCAGAGGCTTCTCCTTCAGAAAAACCAGCATTTCCAAGCGCTGCCCATTCTTCATCAACAGAAGCATAGGCCTGATCTGCAACCCATGTCGGAAAGATTGGAACCCCTCCCAACATGACTAAACAGGCTAACAACATCACAATAAATTTTTTCCCATTTTGATGAATCCTTTTCATTTTAATATCTACCTTCCTCTCCTAAGTATGATTGATAGGGATTCCCCCTCTGCAATACAAGATATTCTAGCAATTGTCTCTGAACCGATTCTGAACATCATGTAAACGGCCTTAATAATATTGATTTTTCTCTGTTATCGTATTATGTAAGTAAAGAACCTTAGTGATTTACCTATTATTGTAGAAATAAAAAAGAGCCGGCATCAGCCGACTCCTCAAAATTCTAAATCCATGCACGCAGATTAACCTGCTTTATAAAATCCGCCTGAGACATAACATCGTTCGCGGTTTCCTCTTCCTCTTCCACAGCTTGAAAATCTCCGTTCATCAAATGATGAAACAGCTTCTCATTGTGTGTCGCAAGGGCGTAATCTATCAACGCTTCTCGCTCGACCCGCTCAGCTTCCTGCTTCAGCAGAACCTCTTCCAGATCGACGTCGCCGGATGGAACAAAAAAGTTCCGATTCACCTGCGGCACTCGAAGCACGTAATCGAACGCATTGTCCGGATTCCGGTCATAAGCGATGATGAAACCATATTCCCCCACAGGAAGATTCTGCTCAAACGCATCCGCGACGATGACAACCTTCTCTCCTAATCGCAGCATCGTCTAACCTCCTGGTAGTCTATCTTAATATTTATTTGTATAGTCTACTAGAAAAGAATAACGATGTCTAGGAATACTAGAATTAAACAACATATTTGTGCAAAATCTTTTTCCTCTCTATTAATACGTGTTCAAAAAGAACAGTACACAGTACCGAAAAGATGGATAAAGCTAGAAATGGAGTAGCGATTTTTTCTAAATAACCTCTATTAAAACAATCATGTTTTCTTTGTGGATCCACCTGGCTTGCGTTGTGATCGAATCACGACAAACCAATATATGATGAGCGGCGTGGGAAATCCGGTGATCCCCCATAATCCCCATAACCAAGGGAAACGTCCACGTCTACGTGCGTCCTGAAAGATCCATGTGCCTTGAACCAAGAGAAAAATGCCAAGCAGTATAAGCCACAATGGAGAAATTTCATCCAATGAATAATGCATTTTATTCATGACGAACCTCCTTCCGGCGCCGTCCTGCCCAGATCACAACTAAAATCACGGCAACAACTGTACCAAAAGCTTGGATACCCAAATATAGAGCTGGAGCAGATACGAGGAATAATGCCCCGAACGTAATGGCTAGCAATCCCACCAACCAGAAACAGATCATCTCGATCCAATGGGCTCGTCGTCTGATCTGTCTTCGTTCTCTGACTTGGGCTTCAAGTGAACCTAATGAAGGTATGTTTGCCGGCTCAAACGCATCATCAAGTACTCTCATGTGTTGCTGCAATCGCTCTACAACCTCTTGTTCCTGTTCATCATCTGATCTGCTCATCCTTATTCCAGCTCCTTTCTTAACTGACGGAGACCGTAGGCTGTTCGTGACTTCACCGTTCCGGAGGGAATACCCAACATTTCGCCAATTTCGTCATATCCGTATCCATAATAATGCTTCAACAGTACTGCCACACGATGTTCAGGTGTCAGCCTTGTCATCGCATCCATGACATCTGTCCATTCTTCATTCCGACTCTCGAGCTGCCAGCGGAATCGACGTACAGCCTGATCACGGATAAGACTAAGCCAGCTCTGCTCTCTCTTCTTGCGTCTTGTCTTGTCGATATAGATTCGGGTCGCAATGGTAATCATCCATGATGAAAAGGCAGACGTGCCATCATATCGATGGATATTCTCCATACAACGAACCATCGTATCCTGCACGGTCTCTTCCGCAAGATTCGCGTCCATTGTAACTTTGACAAGATACTTATACACAAACGTGTAGTTACGTTGTAACAAAGCTGCGAGTGCACTATCATCTCCCGATACCGCTCTGCGTACTTCTTCAAGTTCAGCTGCCTTGATCATGGTCATCACCTGCTTCCCGTTCAATCTGGAGTTAATACGACAGGCTCTGCGGAAACGTTCAATGAAATTTTAAAAAAAAATCTAACCCGACAATTTCCCGGGCAATCAGACTTGATTCCGGTAATCTTGCAGCTTGTCGAACCACGGTTGCTTGTGGGCTCCATTTCTTAACACACGGCTTGTCCATATATTCTGCTCAGACTTCATCACTTCACCGGTCACGCTAGGGTTATGTATTAAAGTTCGCTTGGTACTAGTTTCTCTTTTCACACTTTCCAATATGCGACGGTTTTCATCCATAATCGAATGCTCGACACGCTGTCCCAACGGGATAACTCTTATTTTCTCCACTTTGATATTCCCCACTCTCTCATGATCTATATAAGTCGAACTAAAGATTATTTACACTGACACTACGATGACAGAATAACCTTCCAATCGCTGTTATCCCCAGATTTTTTGATTCCCTTTTCTTAAAGGGAAAATCCGGGGAAAGCGTATGCTTACGATGCAGCTTTCTTCCAGAAAGCTTTTAGGCGAACGCTTCGCTTTTTCAGTTTTTTTCTGTCCTCTCCGTTATCTTGTAAATGATTAGTTCAACTTATATACTGTTTTTTTAATTTATATTTCTAAATCAATCTCTACTTGCTATTGGTCTCAAACTGGCTTGATGAAGCGCATCTTACATCTCTGTGTAGCGTAAAAAAGGCTAATTCTGTGATAAAAAGGTCTGAAAACAAAAAAAGAACGCAAACCGGGTATAGACCACAGTCTGCGTGCTTCGCGAGGTTGGGTGTTTCTTGGTAATGCTTCAGTTAGATGACCTTAACGCTTGTAACAACTAATTGCTATTCTAATGAAAAAGTTGTCACTTGTCCAGACTTTCTTCACATATCATGTCGGATTATCTTGCGGACACGTAAGGATTGTTCTGTTTCTCATAACCAATAGTCGTTTTGGGACCATGTCCTGGATACACTTTAACCTCATCAGCAAAGGTATACAGCTTGTTCTGAATCGAATCAATCAGATCCCGTTCACGTCCTCCTGTGAGGTCCGTTCTGCCTACACCCATGCGGAACAGTACATCACCGGCAAAGAGATCGTTATCACAAAGCAAACTTACACTGCCTGGTGAATGTCCAGGTGTATGGAACACTTTAAACGTATGTCCAATCAGATTCAGCTTCTGCCCTTCATCCATGGCATATTCAGCAGGATCTGTCGAAAGTGGTGGTGTCGCCTGCGGCCAATTCAAAGATCCATTTAATTTTGGGGTCGTGAGCCAGTCACTCTCCAAGTCATGAAGATAAACGGGACAGCCCTTCAATTTACGGATCTCATCTACCCCGCCCATATGATCAAAGTGAGCATGTGTCAAGAGAATAGCTTCGATCTCCAAATCTTGAATCGCCTTAAGTAGCGGCCCTGGATTCATGCCCGGATCGATAATGACAGCTTTGCCCGGATCATCTCCTTGTAAGAGATACGCATTGGTCTGAAGCGGGCCGAGTGTAAACGTGCGAATGTTAAGCATATCGGCTTAGTAACCCGAAATCAGTTCACGCAGCTCACGGATAATGGCCGCATGTGACTCCGTTCCTTCCCCATAACGTTTACCAATCTCTTGACGCGCTACAGCCAAATTCTCTTGATAATCTGCTGCTTCACGATCCGGATTAAGGCGTTTGAATTCAACCATGACTTCCTGTACATGCTGCGGACGAGGTCCCCACTGACCAAGCACATGACCACCTGTATCTGCAAAAATAACGACTGGCACGGAACGGCCACCCATCGTCAGGAACTCATCCATCACTTCAGGATGGTGCTCCATAATCAGAACTTCAGTTGGAATTCCTGAGATTTCAAGCGCCTGGAATACAACCGGAATATTACGGACAACATCCCCGCACCAGTCAGCAGCCAGAATTAACACACGCAGGTCGTCGCGATGGTTCAGGCTTTCAAAGAACTCACGATCCTCTTCGTTCGACCAAGTAAAGCTATCATAGTTGGCCTGGAATTCACTTTGGTTCTTGGTCATACTTTCGATAAATTCCTTCGGTGGCAGACCTTTACCGAATTTGTGAGACAAGTTGGGTTTACCCATAACTAGACACTTCCTTTCTTTTTGCGAGCATTCATCCATTTAATAAGTACATAAACGATCATAAGGGCGAGAGCGACAAGCAAAATAGGCATAACATATGGCGCCGCTTTCTCATCAATATGCTTCCATTGATCTCCAAGGATCATCCCTAAATATATAAACAATGCAGTCCAAGGTATAACAGCGAGTGTAGTAAGCAAAATGAATTTACCTACGTGCATTTTTGTGATGCCAGCCGGGATGGAGATGGCATGCCTTACCACCGGAACAAAACGCGCCGTGAAAATGACACCTGCACCATACTTGCGAAACCACTCCTCGGAATGGTCGATGTGTTTTTTCTGGATGAGTATGTATTTACCGAAGCGTTCCAGTACAGGTCTGCCGCCATAACGGCCAATCCAGTAAATAAATAACTGGGCAACCACACCGCCCACCGTACCAAAAATCATAGCACCGAAGAAGTTGATATTACCTTGTGAAACGAGAAACCCTCCATACGCCAGCACAATTTCGCTCGGAATAACTTCTAACATTAATCCAAGCATGATTCCAAAGTACCCGAGACTTTGAATCCAATCGAACAATTGGCCGACAAGGTTATGAATAAAGTCCATCTCAACCCTCTTTCTCCATCCTGATTGGCGGTGCCCCTCCGCACCATGGATGTTCGTCCCTATTTTATCACAGGCCTGTATACGTTGCTACTTCAAGAGGTTGGGATAGTGTCCCGTTCGCAGCACTCCGCATATGGTATGGGGAGAGGAGCGTGAGAAGATGTCACACAAGTCAATACCCGGTTCTCCGCCGGTCAAACATACGCAATCCGGTCAAAATCTTCCTTCCGCCAGGGGAATTCGCAGGGCATGCAGCAAGGAATTGTACCGGACAGCCAAAAGGCTAAAGGTATATGTCTCTCCCGAACGGATGAAGCAGGCGGAAGAATATTATTACAGTAAGGTAATTGCGAATCTGATCTGGATTGGGGAAAATCGCGACAACCGCAAGAAATTATGTGAGTGGTGGAACTCGGATGTCAGTGCAGAAATTGCCGCGCTGTGGGAAGTAGAGGTCGAACCATTAAAAGATGCGTTTCAGCATGCATTTGGCGGATATCGCCTGTAGAAATGCAGGAATAAAAAACTTCTCTTATAGGTGGAGTCAGGAGATGTCTACTGGGTTAGGGGTACGGTTACGGTTGGAACGGAGCATGGAGCCAATGAACACCACGGAGTGTGAACAACCTTGGAGTATGAGCCTTAACAGGGAGTGCAACAAAGCTGAGAATATGAGCCTAATAGAGAGTGCGAACATAAATAGTGGGTTTGAACAACGCTGGGAGTTTGAACAACGCTTAGTGCATGAACAGGAACAGCGAGTGTGAACATAAACGATGCTGTGAAAAAAGCTGGCAGTATCTTTACATGTTCATGCTCATGCTTATGCTCAAGCCCACGAGCGATAACGAATCTGAGGCGACTTATTCAAGGATTTGAAACACTCTCAGAAATTTAAGGAATCTGAAACATGTTATATCGGAATTTTCGGCCTATTATAGGGTATCTGTCAGGAGATTTGTGGAAATAGCGTGTCTGAAGTTCCTTACAAATTAAAAGGAGCAGCTAAAGGCCAAATAAGACATCCTGTGTTCCTTAGAAAAACGTATACCATCCCCGCGAGGCAGCCAGTTTAGATTTCAGAATTTACAGATTTTAGAGACTTTAGAGACGCTGACATCCATTGTTATATCGCTCGGGTCAGCGTCACTATTCACCAGTGAGTCAAGGGCTACGCTTGGTCAACTCTGGAGAAAATGGAGGAGAAGAAGCCCCCGCAAGCCTGCGCAGGTTCTCTCCATAGCCTGGAGCATGTTCTTCCAGTAAAAAATGGCGATCATTGCGATCCCCCCCTGCTTTCACTTCCTCAGCCAGCAGTTGATACCGTTCATACATCTGTACACCAGCGGCGGCAGTCTCTCGGGCTCGTTCTCTATATCCTGCCTTCCATTCCCGCCGCGCTGCCTGTTCCATCCAATACAAAGCGACGGATTGACCATTGCCATCATACCGGTTCAATGCGATCGCTTGTTCAAAATATGTTCCAGCCTGCTGCCCTTTGCCGAATTGGGCAGCCAATCGTCCCAATTCGATGTAACTCTGAGGCTGCATCGGGGAAAGGGACAAGCTGTTCAGAAGTAGTGATGTTGCTTCTTGCCCCGGGAGAGATCGTGCAAGCGTTATTATGATGTCGGTTCGATTCGGATTTGATTGAAAAGCAGCCATAAGATGCATCTTGTGTGCTGAAGTTCCCTCCGGTTCAGTCATCGCCTGACGGTACTGCAATTCTGCTACGGCGAAGCGGGAGGTCAGCCACATTGTTCCACCTAGCCAGAAAAGGATGATCATCACTGCGGATGCCCTTATTAACCGAGCAATCACTCGCTGAAGTATACGAAAGAAGGTACGCATCGGGATAGTTGATAGGCTGAATTGAGTTGATAAAGATTGAAAAAAAACAGTTCTGGCTCTGGATCTGAATTTGGATATGGATTTGGATATGGATTCAGATCTGAAAGGTGTGTATTCCGCAGTTCCACCCAATTGCTTGCCTTTCACTGCTTCGGTCTTCAATGCGGATGCCCAAGAACCAAGCCAAATAAAAAGCATCCAGAATAAGGTGAAGCTCCAGTCAAAGTCCATCGCCCCATGCAGGCCAAAAACAAGCACTGCTGGCATAAGCTGCGGTGCAAAATAAAAGGTGCTTCGCAGGGTGAGGAGAAACCACCCTGCGACAAGCAGGATGCCGATCATGCCCGTGTCCAGGGCGAGATCAAGCAAGCCGTTGTGGACCTCGCCTCCGACATATGGCGAGGATTGAATGGCGCGGAACATGTTGCGCCATGTGTCTCCCCCGTGGCCAAGCCATGCGGCCTCGGTCCACAGCTGGAGGGCATCCCGCCACATCTGCAGGCGGGATACCCCCGTGCTGACACCTGCCGCTAGGCGATCGGCGGTGGAGGCCACGGCCATCAGGGCGGCGGTGGCTTCCGCCAGCACGATGGCCGTCAGGGCAGCGGCGCCGCTGTGCCATAGGCGGCACAGCAGCAGCGTGCCGAGCAGCGCAGCTGCCCATGCCCCGGCCAGTGCCAGCAGGCCGGGCACGGGTGCAGGCGCCAGCTGGGCAGCAGCCAGCTGGCGGTACAGCCAGGCCGCGCACGCTAGTGGCGCGGCCATGGCCAGCAGCAGCGGCAGGCGGGCACCGCGCCGCTGCACAGCAAAGGCGGCGACCGCGGCGCAGCCGGTCGCCAGCCAAGCGCCGCGCGACTCGCTCAGCAGGAGCGCGGCTTGCGCGGGCATGAGCGGCAGCACTGCCGCGATGAGTCGCCCGGCCGGCACAGGCCGGGCCAAGACTCGCGCGGCGGCGGACAGCCGCTCCAATACGTACATGCCAACAAGGGCACCGTACGCATTAGGGTACTGCAATAATCCGCCGAGCCGTGCTCCGGCGGAGCTGATCTCGGGGTCAGCAGTCCGCATTACCCCGAAGGGCAGCGGCAATACTCCGCACACGGCAAGAATGCCGCTTAGCACAAGCAAGCCGCCGGCCATCTGCCAACCGCAAGCCAACCAACGCGCACCATCCGTGCGCGCAGCCAGTATTGCGGTGAGCAGCGTAAACAGCGCAAGCAGGCTCCAACGCAGCATCTCATCCATACTGCCCTGTCTACTCACCGAGCCTGTCCATGCGTGTAGCCCAAAACATGTCATCATCACTAGCGGCAACAATACCCGCCAAATCTCCTGCAATCGAAATACTTTCTCAACCATTCGTCCCATGTTCCTCTGCCGATGTACCAATGACATGGGTATCCGTTCACTCGCCTTCTGCAGACGAAAGACTGTAAGAAATAGCACTATCACAATCATAATCAAACTGCTTCCTGCTGCGATCAGAATAACAGGGTACAGTTCCACTGAATAATACAGTCCTCGACTCAGACATGCTGCGAGCAGCAAGACAATGGAGAGTATGCCCACTGACCAAGTCCATCCCGACCCTGAATAATGTTCACATCTCAAACTTCGAGAAGAACTGCCTGACCCCTCCGTTTGCATAACTCTATTTGTACGGTATGTAGCATCTTTTTTATACATATCATCTTCGTTGTATGTCTCTTCCCTATTATATGTACTGTCTCTACAGATCCTACTGCCTCTACCGTCCCTACTGCCCCCATTATCTATATCCTTGTTATCTACATATTCTTTATCATTTGCGTGGTGAATCCCCTCAAACGCCCGTTCCATAAGTTCCTCTCTCGCCGCATACCCTCGTTTATACCTTACAACTCCCTTATCTATCGCCCTATTCTTCATCCTTATCCACCCTCCTTCCTTCCAGCGCTCGATACGCATAACAAAAAGACAGAAGATCCCGATAAGGGGTCCTTCTGTCTGATACATAACTGACAGTTATGGTGTTGCCTGCTACAACGTATGTGCATAATATTGAACTTTACATTCAAGGACCCTAATTGCAGTATGTCCCTGGATTGGCATCGGCACACTTAGCAAATGTCACAATTCGTGGAATCCTGGACGGTTTCTTTGTTCGATTTTGATTTCCCAATAACCTGCTTGCCATCATCAGGGAGCAAATCCGAACAAGCCCGCTCCAAATATGGATCGGCATGAATGAAATCACGGAAAGCCGTATATTCGTTCCACATCTCTGACACTTCACCCGCCTGACCGCGAACAGCACGTATCAATATGTTTTTAGGTGTATTCTCCATATCGATGAATTCAAGTAATTGTGTCTTGTATCCCATTAGATCAAGCAATTTGGCGCGAATTCCATCCGTAGCCAGTGCGGAGAAACGTTCCTTGAGGATGCCATGGGACAACAACGGATTCATCACGGAAGCCTCTACTTGGTCGAACAGTTCATGCTGACAGCAAGGAACAGACAGAATAACAGAAGCCCCCCATCGAACCGCTTTCTCCAAAGCAGCATCGGTAGCTGTATCACAGGCATGCAGTGTTACAACCATATCCACTTCATTCAATTCATCGTAGTCCGCGATGTCTCCAACCAGAAACTTCAGATCACCATAATGCAATCGATTAGCTAGATCATTACAGTGTTCAATGACATCTGCCTTCAAGTCCAACCCAATAATTTGTAGTGAACGCCGTTGTTGTACAGACAGATAGTGATATAACGCAAAAGTCAGATAAGACTTGCCACAACCAAAATCAACAATGGTAAGTGGACGTCCCTCCGGCAGATGCGGAATGACATCCTGCACCATTTCGAGGAAACGGTTAATCTGTCTGAACTTGTCATACTTGCGGGCCAGCACACGACCTTCTTCGTTCATAATGCCAAGTTCAACAAGGAACGATACGGGTACTCCCTCTTCCAATACATATTGCTTCTTGCGATTATGCGACAGATCCACCGCAGTTTTGGAAGCCGATTTAGTCAGAATCGATACTTTATATTTTTTGCTGATCAAAATTTGATAGTCTGCATCGGTAGTACAGAGCAGGCCTTGACGAAACGTCTCTTCGCATAGCAAAGTCATGCGCTCTGCCGCTTCAGCCGGAGTCAAATTCTCGTGCAGCACTTTGTTGTTATAATGAAATGCAAATTGATAATGCAGCTGATTCTTCAGTGTCACCGGCTTGACTTGCACTTTGGTATACGAGACATTGTCCCGTCTGCGCAGCTGGCTCCAGGTCGCTGTAATCAGCGAATTCTGTTCAAAGATGTCTTGTATAAGCTTTCGCAATGAATCCACGGGGTACATCTCACTTTCGGTTTGGTTTGGTCAACCGTTACCATACCACACTTCCGTTCCCTCTCCAAGTGAAGGCAGGTAACAAGCCTTGATGCAATCCATATTTTATGAGTTCATCTCTTGACGACTTAGTTCGGTTAGTCCCTCTTCAACTTCGTTCCGTGGCAGACCGCCCTGCTCCAGCTGTTCATCCGTGAGTTGGCTCAACCTTTCATAGAATGCCTGTACATCATCTCGGTAGCTCACCGGGAATTCAGCACCAAGCTGGAGCAGCCTGTACCAACTGTTCTCTGCCTGGTCGTAACGCCCTTGTTGCTCACGATAGATGGCAAGCTGTCTTTCGGTCCGGGCAGGAAGTTCATATTCTTTGGTAAGCTCCAATACACCCGCCACCCGTTCCGGTGCATTTAATAACCGGGGATTAGCGCCATGATTCAATGCATACAGGTAAAAATGAAGTGATCTCATCAATCGGATGACAGCCTCATCCTCTGCGTCCATTCTCTCCTGATCCTCTATACCTTCCACTTTGGCCTTCTCTTGATAAATATAGGCTTCTTCTTCAATCAGCCTGGCGGCGTGCTGCAGATTGTCCACTTCAATCATTCCACGAAAACGGAACATTTCAATAACATCCTCAGCTGGCAACGAGTTCAGCAAAGACAAGTTTAGCCCAAACTGCCTGCGCATCAGCTCATCCAGTTCAGACAATGCCTCGGTGTGCTTACGTTGCTGTTTGAGCGTGAACACTTTACCTATTGCTTCAGTCATTTCCTCCATCATGCGGAGCAGATAATCTTTTCTGAACATGCTGTATGCCCCCTCATCATTCGACCTTATCCATTCAATCGCTCTCATAACGTCCTATTGTAGTTATTTTAATTCATGCCATGACAAAAAGCCAAAAACAAGACACATGTCTTTACTCTGGCCATGGAATAGACAAAAACCCCTGCTTATCCCAAAAGGACGTTGCAGGGGTTCGAATGATATGGGAACCGGTAATTCTCCAAAAGGAATTAAGACTATCCAGTACCCAACTATATTTAATGAAATTAACATAAATCACTTCATTGATTACTTCGATAATCCAGCCATAAATTGCTTAATGACCTGAATTAATTCTTCAGGAGCTTCATACATGCTCATATGACCCGCACCCGGGATAACAGCTTGCACGATATGCGGCTTGTCACTTGTAAATGTACGTTCTGGCGGAATAACAGCATCCTTCTCTCCTGCTACCAGCAATACAGGTAAAGGAGTGGCGGATAGTACATCGCGGCGATCCGGGCGTTCACGCATAGCAAGAGCAGCACCAACAGCACCTTGAGGCGCGGTCTGATAACCAATTTCCTTCACGCGTGTTACGTGCGTGGATAACGACTCAACATGTTCCGGTGCAAATAAGCCAGGAACCAGTCCATCTACAAAATTCACGATACCTTCCGTTTGGATGGTGGAGACGGCACGAAGGCGTTTCTCTTTGGCTTCTTCACTGTCCGGGTAGGCTGTGGAATGAATCAGGCCAAATGCATTCAAACGCTCAGGGTGACGTTGTGCGATCGAGAGCGCAATATATCCCCCCATCGAGTGTCCCAGAAGGACAGCCTTTTCCACATTCAACTCATCCATTAACTGTAATACATCGTTGCCCATCTGTTCGATGGTATAACTTCCTACAGGTGCATCTGTTTTCCCGTGTCCACGCAGATCAGGTACGATACAGCGATAGCTGCGTGCCAGTTCAGGTACGACCTCATCCCAATACGATGAACTGCCACAGTATCCGTGGAGCAAAATGAGTGCTTCTCCCTTACCTTGTTCGGCATAACAAATCGTCGTTCCATCACACATCACTTTTTCCATATGAATCCCTCTCTCTGCGCGAATTAAATAATTCAGGTTGTATATTATTAAGCCTACATCTCATGAATGAAACGTTTGTCTCCATTTCCATGCTTCAATTGCGGCGTCTGCAATCGTTCGGGACATCTCCATGACCGAGTGAAGCGAGGTCATCTGCAATATGGAATAAGGCCTTGGTCCATTGGCATTAACCACAGCTGCCAGACTGTATTGTCCGACAGGAGGGAGCTTCCCTCCAACCGATTGAGCTGGAATGAGTGGGTTGTTCGAGAGATAATATGTACCTACGGCATGCTTGGGACCCAGACACGCATCGATCGCTATGATGGCATGGTGTGCAGGAATGAGTGCTAATTTCCTCTCCAGCGTGTCTGCATCACAAGGGGAAGACAGCGTGCCTATCACGTTACCTATTCCATTCTCTTGCAGGATACTCCCTGTCAGCGGGCCCAGGGCATCCCCGGTGGAACGATCGGTTCCGATGCAGACAAACGTGATTTCATCTAGAGCGTGAAGTTTGAGGATATTTTCGAAAAATAAAATCAGATTCTCTGCAGGCACGCCTTTGCGGACTTCCCTTCCTTGATGGCGAACCATTTCTCGCTTATACGCTGCCAAGCTGTATTCCCTCCAGTACACTCTGTTTTCCATGAAAACCGGTTGTTGTATCCATCATTGTAACCGATGCTTGGTTTCCCCGCAAAAGCATTGGCCTGTGCACTTCCAATCATGATACAATAACAAGAGTTTCCGATACGGAAGGGATGAATTTAACGATGGATTTAACACAAGCAACAGCAGCCAATATGGAATATATGATTGAAGCGATCAAAACCAAACTGCGTATGGCAAGCGGTGCTGCCATGCAAGCTTCGTCATTCCCACTTGAGAAATATGAAGATCTGTTTGACCTGTATGAAATGATTTTGGGCAAGGAACATCTCAGTATCTCCGAAGTGGAAGCTGTCGCTTCTGAACTGGGTAAGCTTCGTAAATCCTAGTCCAAGCAAGCAAAAAAAGGACCTGTCTTCCACATCAACGTGGCAACAGGTCCTTTTCCCCTATTTTTGTTTCAAGACTATCGTTATTAGGAAGTACATCTGATCCTTAAGGCAGATCAACCAGAACAAATTCGGCAGGTTCACTGTCTGTACTCGTAATTTGCAGATCGCAGCTTTTACGAATTCGTGCAGCATCCCCCGGCTTCAGGCTGAAGTTACCGTCCGAGCAAAGAATCTCCACATGTCCACTGATCAGGAAAAGATGTGTCCGTCGCTCTTCATGTTGCGGGTACATCAACTTCTTCCCAGACTCCAAATGGGACAGGTAACAGGTTACATCCTGGGAAATAGGCAATGCGCCTTCGGTTCCCTCGCCCCCTTGCCCGGATACAATCGGACATAAACGATTCAAAGGCTCCTGTGGCTCTATTTTCCGATTCGTATAGGATGGTTTCAGCATACGCTCCGATGGCAAAAACCACATCTGAAGAAATCGTACCGGTTCATCCGCTGACGGATTGGTCTCGGAATGTTCCACTCCCGTACCTGCACTCATCACCTGGACTGTACCCGGTTCAAGCAATTGTTCTGTTCCCATACTATCCGTATGTTTGAGTGTACCTGATATGACATAACTGACAAGCTCAAGATCATGATGTGGATGTTTCTTAAAGCCTTCTTGCGGCATCAGCGTGTTTTCATTATGAGCCAGCAGACAGCCAAAATGGGCGTTGCTTGGATCATCATAATCCGCAAAGGAAAAGCTGAATTCACTGTGTATCCAACCTCGATCCGACGTGTGCCTTTCTTCCGATGTCACCACTTTAATCATGTTCATCCACCTCCAGGGGTTTAGAGCTGCCACATTACTGCGGCAGTCCATGCGTGTATATGAATTGTTTAGATAAATACCAGTTGGTATGTCATCTTTACCCGGGGTCCGGCAACTCTAATCACGCCCCTTCTTAAGGTTATACGCTATCTTCAAGTGAGTGGAGAATGAACTCGCTATCTGCATGACCTACAAGGGTACCCTCATCATTACGGATGTCGGAAGGGAACACTTCAGCCAATCGTGCAAGGGTTCTCTCATTGGAATAACCGATCTGTTTCAGGATGGATTGGGTAATGAAGGCCCACTCTTCCTCGGAACCATCAAGTACCTTGAAGGTGATTCCCAATCGTTCTTTTTTCAGACCAAAACCGAATACCCCTTTGAATCCACCTTTTGCGACAATGTTATCGTCTTCCAGCAGTACTGAATCTACACGCTCTGTGCCCCCTACCATTAACGGATGTTCATTCATGGCTGATGTAATCGTCTCTACAGCTGTTCTTGTAGAAGGATCGGCGATAAGATCCGGACAAGCGAGCTTCAGATAGGCGTTCGACAATGCTGATAACGGCAAAGAAAATACCGGAAAGCCGCAGCCATCCGTCCCAAGCTTAATCTCTTTTTCCTCAATACCTGCCAGGTCGGCAAACGTTTCGAGAATTTCACGTTGTACGGGGTGATCCGATTCAGCGTAACTGCCCAAATCAACCTGCTTCATCTGACTGTACCCCAGAATTCCCAGATGTTTTCCGGAGCAGTTATGCAAGATGCGGCGTTTCTCTCCTTGTCCACGTATCCATTGATTACGGCTTTCTTCATTAAGCGGGTAGCTTGGTGCACAGATCAGGCACTCTTCACCCAGTCCGATTTTACCGGATAACTGCTCCAGCACCCGAATGTGTTCCGGCTCCGAACGATGCGAAGAGGACATAATGGCAATCTCCTGTGCAGATAGGCCATAGTGACTGACGATCCCTGCCCGGATTCCTGGAATAGCTTGAAAAGGTTTGGCAGATGAGCGAGTGAACGCTCTAAAATGAGGGTCGCCAGCCGAGTATACGATTCGGCCATTCTCATCCGTAATACTTATGTGTCCGTAATGGGCGCATTCCATGACGCCTGCACGGTATTCTTTAATTAACAAGGCACTCTCCATGCGAGTTCTCTCCTTTGTGCTCCCGATTTCATCTCTGCTTTGCGTCACGACGCCGCATGGGATATCTTAAATAGTATAGTACAAAAGCGACGTTTTTACAGTTTTTTCGACATGCATTTCGGGTATAGCTTAATCATCTATGTTCATGACTACCATAATGAAGGAGAAACTCACTATGCCACGCAAAATGTCTACACCATTCTCATCAGGTTCGACCTCTGGCATGTCGTTACGCCCCCTCTTCAATTGGAGTTTGGCTGGTATGGCTATCAGTGCTTCGGTCGTATTCATCATGGCAGGTCTGGGTGCCTGGTTGGGCGATGATTCTATTATTCGTCTGGATGCTGAAATTCAGCAATTATTTTATCTGAATTCGGATTCACGTCTGTATCTATTGCCTTACACTGCATTCATAACCGCGCTGGGCTCATTCAAAATCTCTGCTGTAGCCGCAGGAGGGTTCGCCCTTCTTTTCTTCATACAACGCAGCCCAAGGTTTGTTATATATGGATATGCGATCACGGGAAGTTTTGCCATGATGTGGATCCTGAACACGTTATTGAAAGAATTTTTCAGACGAAGCAGACCTGAACTGGATCATCTGCTGGTCGTTCATGGGTACAGCTTTCCCAGCGGACATGCCATGATCTCCATGGGCTTCTACGGCATGCTCTTTGTAATCTGGGCCATTGAGCAACAGCGACACAACTCTTCTAGTATGTGGCTTCCTGTTCTATGCGGCATCATTTTTATTTTCTTGATTGGCCTGAGCCGCATCATGCTCGGCGTACATTATCCTACGGATGTATTTACGGGATTTGCCGCTGGATTGGCATGGATCTTCTGCATTATTAAAGGTATTAAACAAAGTCACTAAAGAAGGAATTCCTCTGATTTCCAGTTCATTCATCCTCACCTTTATTGTTTCACAGGGTTGCACGGCGTTTATATACGAAGTAAGCAAACGCGAACAGACAACATCCTACATCAAGTTTAAAGGAGGCGGTTGTTATGTGGGGCATCATTATCAGCATTGTGATGGCTGTCATCATCGGTTTGATCGGAGATGCACTTGCCGGTCACAACATGCCTGGAGGCATAATCGGTGCAATGATTGCCGGATTTGCCGGAGCCTGGCTGGGAGCACTTTTGCTTGGTAACTGGGGACCCGTTATCGGTAACTTTGCCATCATCCCTGCCATCATTGGTACAGCGCTCTTTGTTTTCTTGCTGGGGCTTGTGTCCAGACTGCTAAGACAGGCTGCCTGATTCGGGCAACAAGGTGTTCGTTGTTTCGTATTTGTTTCTTAATTTGAAGAAGGAGTGATTAGACATGAATAAAGCAGAAGAGCAATATCCTGTACAGACGGGTTCGACTTTCGCCAAAGGGATTTTCATCGGAGGTTTGCTGGGAGCGGCTGCGGCCCTACTCTTTGCGCCTAAACCGGGACGAGAATTGCGTGGTGACCTTTCCGAGAAAGTAGGCATGGTTACTGACCGCACGAAAGAAGTTGCAACGGTTGTAGGTGATAGAGCATCCGAACTGGCTAAAACGGTCTCATCCAAAACTTCCGACATTGCAAAAACAGTAAACCAAGGACGCAATGATGTCATGGAATCTGTGAGAAAAGCATCCGCGGATGTGGCTAACGAAGCATCCCGTGCATCTGAAGAAGTGGCTGCCGCTTCCGTAGAAGCGAAGGAAGATGCACGTAAAGAACTTAACTCGACTAGCCTGTAAGGCGATATAGATCGAGTGACCAATAGCCAGCTGCACTCCAGCTGGCTATTTTTTATCCAATGCGAGTTGAGGGGGAATAATTATGAGTAAAGTTACAATTAACGGTAATACTCCAATTACGGGGGGAACACCGGCACAGCAGTACGATACAAGCGATCATCCTTTTGAATTGCGACACGAGGTAAAGCGATTGAACACACGTCTGGACCAGATTGCGGACAGTCTGGAGAGAGCACAGATCAAAGATATTATTGAGAATTACAGCAGTCCCAAAAAGCGGATTATTACCAACTTCACAGCAGGTATGGCACGAGGGCTCGGTCTGACCGTAGGTACCTTTGTTGTTCTGGGTCTGCTCGCATTCATTCTCAGCCAATTCGTCAATATGCCGATTGTCGGTCAATATATTGCTGACTTGCTTGGCTATATTGAAGATTACAAGAAATAAGGAGACTAACCGACCGCAAGCTATCCCTTACGTTTTTCCGTTTCTCCTTTTTTCTCAATCTCTTCAGCTGAAGGCTGTGAGGATTTCACTTTGAGCAGATCCCCTGTCCATCCTTTCATCATCAGCCATACGTACATGCCAATCATGCTTAGGATAATGGCAACAAGGACCAGAACAACTCCCCATGATTTATCGATAAAGGGCAGGTTCTCAAAGTTCATTCCCCATATCGCGCCGGCAGCCGTGGCGGGTATGAACACAGCGGTGACAATGGTCAGTGTTTTCATGATCTCATTCCCACGCACACCGGAGATCGCATTATCAATAGAGATTAATGTATCGATCTCTTTCTCGTAGTGTCTAAACAATCGTTCCATTCGCTCTACGCGATGTTGGAGCTGTTGGAAGTATCGATTTTCATTGATTTCATCAAGGTAAGCCTCATGTGAAGCGGCCATCAGTTCCGAGTAAGGGATGAACAGATTACTCCAATACAATAATTCAAATCGAGCGGCGAGAATCTGGTCCATCAAGGTGCGAGCATTGCGGGATTCCATCTTCCGTTCCAGATCACGCAGGTTCATCTCAAAATGATCCATTCCCACATGGTAGTAATGCAGTATAGCTCGAAAAAGTACAAACATCCCATCCCTGGCCTCGCTACATTGCTGTAACATATGAGCACGTTCATCTGTCTTCATAATCCCTCGTGTGTTGTCATCCATATTCAAAGTAACCAGATGATTGCGATCGACGTAGAAAAACATCTTATTATCTTGACGTTGGTCATCTCTCTCATTCTTGATCGCATATAACAAGGAACCAAATATGACCGGCTCTGTACCGTTCACAAAACGGACGGACAAATAATTCGATTCCACTTCCGGAATTTTGTGAAGCCAATACTGCATGTCCGGAAATGCCTCTGACAGTTCCTCCAATGCATCGTTCATGCTGTTGTTGTCGGGTGCAACCCAATCCCACCATTGCCAATGGTCCGAACAAGATAACTTGTCACGGCGACGTTCCAACTTGATTTGGTTCACAATCACTTTATCCACTCCTGCACTTATGTTCGTTCATTGCACAATTACCTTTTTTGATCCCAAAAAGGACACGTATGCATTTCAGTGCAATGACGTGTCCTTATTTATGCCGTACTCAACAACATTAGGGTTCCATTTTTCATAACATTGAAGCATTCGACATGATCTGTTTCAATTTCTCTGTAGCTCGCTTCTGAATACGAGATACGCTCATCTGTGAAACACCAAGCTTCTGGGCAATTGCCCGCTGAGATTGGCCATCCTGAAAGGCTAGAATAAGTACCTGCTGCTCTTGTTCCTTTAATTGTCCCAATGCCTGTTGCAAGTCCATCCGTTTTTCGACCGAATCATAGTCATTAACATCCGCACTGATCAGTTCACCTAATGTTGCTGCACTGTCATCCTGAGATAGAGGAGAATCCAGTGACACATAGTGATAACATTCCCGACCAGCCAGAACTTCAATCGTCTCTTCTGCAGTCAAATCAAGGTATTCAGCAATTTCGTTCACACCGGGTGAGCGCTCCAGCTTCACGGTTAACTCATCAATGGCATGTTGCACAAGTGCTCCCTTTTCCTTAATTCTCCGGGGCACCTGAATATACCAGGATTTGTCTCGCAAATAGTTCTTCATATGACCAATCATGCTTTTCATGGCATATGGTTCAAACGGAATACCCAGGTTGATATCGTATTGCTTAAGCAAACGAATCAAGGCCATCTGCCCGGTCTGATACAGATCTTCGTATAGATCGGGGCGATTCCGAGCAATTTTACCTGCTGCCATCTTAACCATCGGTTCATATTTACGGATGAGAACTGTTGCAATTTCATTATCTTGGGTCTGCTGGTATTCCCAGATCAAACCAATAGCTTCAGACATGGACTCTGGGGGAGTCACTTTTTCATTCATACTTTCTCCTCACTTCTTGCAAGACGTTTTACGAGTACTACTTTCGTACCTTTGCCCGTCTCACTTTCCACACTGACATCGTCCATCAAGGCTTGCATCAGGTAGAACCCGAGTCCGCCAATCTGTGCTTCTGTCAATTCTTTGTCGTGAAGACCAGCACGTGACACAGCAGGGTTCATGTTCTCGAAGCTTGCACCTTCGTCCTTGACAGTAATGGACAATGTATCGCCATCCACTTCGAATACAACTTCAACCATGCCGCCTTCGTGTGAGTAGGCATACAGTACAGAGTTGTTACAGGCCTCGGATACAGCAACTTTCATATCCTCAATGTCTTCATAAGAAAATCCCATTTTTGATGCTACTCCATAGAGATTGAGTCTAACAATATCAACGTAATCAGCTGTCGCCGGTAAATTAAGGGTGACTCTTTGAACTTCTGCATTCATTCCTTTTTCGATCCTTTCCTATTGGGAATTCTTCTGAGTGACAAAGAATTTGGCGATGCCCGTCATGTCAAAAAGTTTCTGAATTTGCGCAGGAACTTCCTGTACTTCGAAGCGAGCTTCCATTCCATGTCTTGCCTTCAAAACAGATAACAGGATACCAATCCCTGTACTATCGATATACTTCAGTTCTTTCATGTTGATCACGAGATCCTGTTCCTTGTTATCCACCAGCGGCTCCATCACCAAGCGGAAGTCAGGAGCAACCGACAAATCCAGTTCGCCAGTCAGATACACCGTGCACACGCCGTCCTGTGTTTCGGTTCTTGCATTAAATTTTTCATTTTTGTTTGTATTCATTAGACATCTCTCTCCTGATCAATGGTTTCCTTACCTAATAACCCAACTTCAGCACGAGTGAAACAAAAAGGAGTTTGGAAATTGTTTCAATTGGCCTGATTCATAGCAGAAGGGCCTGAATTTAGCCTTTGTCGTTGTTTCTGAAACTGGGATATTTTCTGTTTTACATTGCCCATTTTGACTGGTTTACTAATATAATCATCCATACCTGCAGCCATACAGCGTTGCTGAATACCTTCCATCACGTTCGCAGTCATAGCTATAATGACCGGCTGATCGGACGGGGACAGGCTTTCTCGAATCCGCCGTGTACATTCCAAACCGTCCATAACAGGCATCTGCAGATCCATGAACACATAGTCATAGGGAGATGGGCTACCCTTCACCATATCGAGTGCGCTCTGCCCATCTTCAGCAATGTCTGAGAGCAACCCAAGTTTACCGAGCATAATCGACATCAACTTCTGGTTAATCGGATGATCATCCACAATTAATACCGTTGGATATTTATTCTCATTCTTTACATCCGTTAGATTCTCTTCCCCACTCCTCTGGACCAGTTCAGTTTCGACATAGCGTTTTGCCTGAATGGTAAATACAAACGTCGCTCCCCGTTGCTCTGTTGTATCCAGATAGATCTGTCCACCCATCATTTCAACCAGAGTCTTGCAGATTGCCAATCCCAAGCCAGTTCCACCGTATTTACGTGTCATTGATGTATCCAGCTGGGAAAACGGCTGAAACAGGCGGTCAACTTTGTCTGAAGCGATACCTATCCCGGTGTCTTTAACAGCAAACTCCAATGCCAGGTGTCCATCCTTTTCTTCCTTAACAGACACGATCAGATACACTCCACCGTGATCAGTAAATTTAATCGCATTGGCAATAAGATTCAACAGAACCTGACGCAACCTCGCCATGTCTCCGTAAATTAATTCAGGAACAGAATCTTCCAGGAAATAATCCAGTTCCAGATTCTTTTTGCCTGTTTCAGCAGCGAATAATCCCAGCACTTCACGGATACAGGAGACGATTTCAAAAGGATGCTCTTCCAGTTCCATTTTGCCGGATTCCATTTTGGTGAAGTCGAGAATGTCGTTGATGACCGTGACGAGTGCATCTGCACTGCGACGAACGATGTCTGCGTATTCTTTCTGATCGTCCTTCAGTTCCGTCTCCATCAGCAGATCCACCATACCGATGACACCGTTCATCGGGGTACGAATCTCATGGCTCATCATCGCCAGGAATTCGGTCTTCGCATTCGCTGCAATCTCCGCTTCTTCCTTGGCCTGAATGAGTTGTTGATTCATCTTCTCCAATTCCTGTGTCTTCTGGTGAAGCAGCATCGTCTGAGTCTTCAGTCGTTTATTGGTGATAAACATCTCTACAAATCCCTCGATTTTGGATTTCAAAATCTGAGGAATAAATGGTTTAACCATGTAATCAATAGCCCCGGCTGAATATCCGGCAAACAAATGCTCCGCTTCTCTGCTATTCGCAGAGATGAATATAATCGGCACATCCTTGGACTTGTCCCGTGCCTTAATTAATTTTGCTGTCTCAATTCCGTCCATTCCAGGCATCTGCACATCGAGAACGATAACCGCAAATTCGTCTTTTAGCAGACAGCGGAGTGCCTCTTCTCCAGAAGTTGCCTTAACGAGTTTATATTGTTCCGATTCCAGAACTGCTTCAAGAGCAAGCAAGTTCTCAGGGCGGTCATCTACCAATAATATGTGGATTGGTTCATTGAGCCCCATGGCTAACCCTAACCCCCTATTTGATCTTCCGGTATATTTTTTCGGTCCGGTCTAACGGCTCATAGGTATCACTGAACTCTGTAAAATGTATCGATTCTTTCGACCCTAGAACCAAAATACCAAAGTGGCTCAAGCTCTCATGAAACAGCCCATGCACATGGTTCCGCAGTTCATCATTAAAATAAATCATGACATTTCGGCAAAAGATAACATTAAACTCGTTAAATGACCGGTCTGTTGCCAGATTATGCTCGGCGAAAATGATGTTCTTCCTTAAAAAAGGATGAAATATCACCGAATTGTATTTCGCTGTATAGTACTCGGAGAAGGCTCTGGTACCCCCTGCCTCCAAATAATTTGTAGTAAATAGTTTCATCTTCTCAATACCGTATACGCCTTCTTTGGCCTGTTGCAAAGAGCGATCATTCATATCCGTTGCGTAGATTCTCGCCTTGTCATACAGTCCTTCCTCATGCAACATGATGGCCATGGAATAGACTTCCTCTCCGGTAGAGCAACCCGCATGCCATATTCGGATATACGGGTAGGTTCTCAGGATAGGAATAATCTTTTCCCGAAACATTCGGAAAAGCGAAGGATCTCGAAACATTTCCGTTACAGGGATGGATAAGTTCTGTACAAAACGGTCAAATGCGGAACGGTCATGAAGAACGCGCTCCTGCAAGCCGGATATGCTCTTAACACCTTCAGCATGTGCATGATGCCAGATTCTTCGTTTCAGGGACGGCAGTGCATAGTTTCTAAAATCATATCCATATAAACGGTGCATGCCTTCCAACAGCAACTCAATCTCGATCAGCTCGCGCTCTTCATCTTGCGGCATACGGACCAAATCTGCCCCCGTCTCGGTAGGTTCCCACGGTGTCATAAATTCTCTCCACTTCTTCATTTGTTACTTGCGTATTCGTCGTATTGTCTTTCATTACCCAAACAATGAACATACGAATAATGAACTTACGAATACAGCCATACGCGCATTAAGGATAACAATTGATCTGTCTGGATCGGTTTTTTCACATAATCAGATGCTCCGGCCTCAATACATTTGCCGCGATCCTCTTTCATGGCTTTCGCCGTGAGCGCAATAATAGGCAACTTTTCAAACTGCGGGATCTGTCTGATTCGTGTCATCGCTTCATAACCATCCATTTCTGGCATCATCATATCCATCAGTACCAGATCAAATTCCGGATTTTTCTCTAAAATCTCCAGAGCCTCACGGCCATTTTCTGCAAATGTTACATCCATTCGATAGCCTTCAAGGACACTTGAAAGAGCAAATACATTACGGATATCGTCATCTACAAGCAATATCTTTTTGCCTTCAAACAACGTTTCCTTGTTGTGTAACTTCTGCAAGATGCGACGCTTGTCTTCCGGCAGATTGGCTTCAACCCGGTGCAGGAACAATGTGGTTTCGTCCAGCAGACGTTCCGGAGACTTCACATCCTTGATAATGATGGATTCCGCATATTTGCGCAGCTTCATTTCTTCCTTGGAATCCAGTTCTTTGCCTGTATAAATTATAATCGGCAGATCGTTCAGATATTCATCATCCCGAATCTGGTCGAGCAACTCAAAACCGGTCATATCCGTTAACATCAGATCCAGTACCATGCAGTCATAACGCTGGCTGTGTAATTCATTCAATGCCTCGCTACCTGTGGATACTGCCGTAATTGCAACATCGTCATGACCAATCAATTCAATAATGGCTTTACGCTGAATTTCATCATCTTCCACAATCAACAGTCGTTTCAACTGATTCTCGGTATAGGATTTGATATGCGAGAAAGCCTTATCCAGTGAATCCTTGCTTGAAGGTTTTTTCAGATACGCAATGGCGCCCATCATCAAACCTTGCTTCATATCATCAATGACTGAGATGACATGTACCGGGATGTGACGTGTTGCCGAACTGCTCTTCAGTTCACCCAGAATGGTCCAACCGTCCATAACAGGCAGTTGAATATCAAGGATGATGGCATCCGGCAGATACTGACGGGCCATGTCCAGACCTTTATCCCCTTGAAGGGCAACAAGTGCTTTGAATCCTCTTCCTCTCGCCATATCCATCAAAATATGTGCAAAGTTCACATCATCCTCAATGATAAGAAGGATTTTGTCACCTTCCATGAGATTCTCCCGATCATCTTCGATCTGCGTGACATCCGGAGTATGGCTAGGAGACAGATCTGTACCCACGCTTCGCTCTGGATCAGGAGATAGGATGGACTGATGACTTGAGAGCATGGTCCGTGTTTCGAAGGATTGTTCATAAAGCTCCTCTGAGGATACAGCTGCTTCTTTTGAAGCCCCTTCCTCCGCCAGTGCTTCCTCTTCATGATTATCCGGCAGGTACAAGGTAAAGCAGCTACCCTCGCCTTCGGAAGATTCCACCTGTATTGCGCCACCAAGCAAACGTGCCAGCTCCCTGCTAATGGACAATCCCAGGCCAGTTCCACCGTATTTGCGACTTGTGGTCCCATCTACCTGCTGGAATGCTTCAAAGATCAGATCCGTCTTGTCCGAAGGAATGCCAATGCCCGTATCTTTCACACTGAATCCGAGATATTCCTGATTGGTGTTCATATATCCCGGGAGTTCTTCCGGTTTCATCCGTCGTCCAATCAGACTAACCGAACCACGATTGGTAAACTTAAATGCGTTTGATAACAAGTTCCGCAAAATCTGTTTGACACGATGACTGTCTGTGTACACCCATTCCGGTAAGTCGCTGTCGAATTCGATGTTCAAGTTCAGCTCTTTTTTATTTGCCATCGGTCCAAAGTTTTGCTGAACAAAGCTGGTCAGCTCTTCCATTCGAACCGTCTCATAATTGATATCCATCTTACCAGCATCCACTTTGGACAGGTCCAGAATCTCATCAATCATCTTCAGCAGATCCGCACCCGACATGTAGATGGTTTGGGCATATTCCTGCTGTTTATCAGTCAGGTTTCCACCCTTGTTCTCCGACAATAGCTGAGACAAAATGAGCAGACTATTCAGTGGTGTACGAAGTTCATGTGACATATTCGCCAAAAATTCGGACTTATACTTGCTTGTCATCGACAGTTGCGTAGCTTGTTGTTCCAACTGTGTCTTTGTTTTCTCAATTTCGTCATTTTTCTCTTCAACTTCACGTACCTGCTCTTCAAGTGCCCGCGTTTTGGCAATAAGCTCCGTGTTGTAATGCTCCAGTTCTTCTTGCTGACGCTGCAACAATTCCTCCGAGCGTTTAAGTGCTTCTGTCTGCTCCTCCAGATTCTCATTGGAGCGACGCAGTTCTTCCTGTTGTGTCTGCAGTTCTTCCGATTGAACTTGTAGTTCCTCTGTAAGTGCCTGGGATTCACGAAGCAGTTCCTCAACACGTAAACGACGACGAACGTTGTTCAAAATAACACCCAAGTTCATGATCAGTTGGGCAAACAATTGTTTATGCTGTTCAGTGAACCCTTCAAAGGAAGCCAGTTCAACAACACCAATCAGTTCATCTTCAAACACGACAGGATAGATCATGATACCTGCAGCACGTGTTGAACCTGAAGCTGATCCAATATGCACATAATCCTCTGGTGTATTCTCCAGAATAATAGGCGTCATATCCAGTGCGGCCTGACCAATCAGACCTTCACCGATTCGGTACATTTCCTTTCCAACGTCTTCGTTCTCTTCGAATGCGTATGCACCGTAACGTCTCAATTCGTCGGGATGTTTCTCCTCATCAATCAGATAGACGACCCCCAATTGAGCGCCAAGGACCGGTGTGAACTCGCTGATAAACATTTGTGAGATTTGACGAATGGAGCCAATTCCACGAAGTAGCTCAGGAACTCTTGCGATGTTGGAGTTCATCCAGTTTTGATCCTGCTGAGCCTGTACGTAAGCCTTCTCAACTTCCAGTTTTTCTTCCAGATCACTGGACACATCTTTGAAAACACTGGCAATCTGACCAATTTCGTCAGTGGATTTGACCTGAATACGCCGGATGGTACGGTAACGACCTTTACCGAAACTGGTAATCATCATGGATACCGTATTCAAACCTCGAGTGATGCTTGGCAGTACCCACATGATCACTCCCAGAGCAAGCAACAATCCCGCAATCATGATGCTTATCGTAATCTGCACCGCTCTTGTATAGGCAGCGTTAGCGCTCTTGATCTCGGCATCAATCTCTTGATCCTGGTATCGGGAGAGGGCATTCAAACTATCTACGGCTTCTTTCTGCACCGCGAGCCCTGTTGAATTGCGGTAGTTATTTGCATCTTCTACCCTTCCTTGAGACATCAGGCTAATCTGTCTCGTGGCATAGTCTGTATACGCGCCCCATGCAGTATTCACACGATCCACCAACTGATGTTCAGGTGCACTGTCCGCACGGTTTCTTACCTCTGCGAGGTAACCCTCCCCCCGATCTTTCATGTCTTTCAGGTCACCGTCCGCAGCAGCAGTCGAATTATTAGGATTCAACAACAAGTTAGCCAGCACTTTAGCAATGTCATTAACCTCTCCGCGCGCTGCTGAAGTGAACCGTACTTTGAGATAACGTTCCTGATACATCTGATCAATCTGTTGATTACTGCTGTTTAGCCGTTCATAACTCACAAACGTGAGCACGATCAAAATAGCCATCAGAGCGGTAAATCCAACCAGCAGTTTATTTCTGATCTTCATTCAGTATCCGCTCCTTTTTCCAGCGTAATCCAGACCAGACACTTGTCATCATCACGTTCCTGTGAAATCTCGTCGTCAAAAAACAGTGCCTGCATGGCATCTTCATTCCATTGATGTGAACCGCTCAGTTTTTCGACCAGGAATTCATGTTGTTCCTCCTGTCCACCCTGAACAGTTTCCAATAATCCATCTGTATAAAGCGCAATATGTCCATCGCCCTGATAATGGATCGTTTGTGGCTCAATATCCATTTTGTCAAATAAACCAACAGGACAGCAGACGCTGTCAAAAGTAGTGACACTGCCGTCATCTTGGAAGAATAACGCAGGCGGATGCCCTGCGTTGACATAATCAATACGCTTCATCCGTGTATCCACAACCAGGTAAATTGCGGTGAAATAGTACTGTACCAATTGTTTCCCTAAATGGAGCTGATTGAAGCGACGGTTCAACTCCTGAATAACCTTCTCTGGATCGACGTAGGTGGTCACTGTATCTTTCAAGACAGAAGCGATAAACATCGTAAACAGGGATGAAGATATCCCATGTCCCATCATATCGAGCAACAATACACCATAACGCCCTTCCCCGAGCGGATACCATGAATACAAGTCACCTGCAAGCTCAAAAGAAGGTTTATAGATGGCATGCACTTGGAACAACGGGTCCCTAATTGCCGGACTTAATACAGCATTTTGAACCATTGCTGCCAACTTGAGTTCATCCTGAATACGTTGATCTCGCTCTTTATGCCAATCCTTCTCCTGTTTCAAACGAAGTGCGAGTCGAATTCTGGCCATCAGTTCGACTTTATTAATCGGTTTGGTCACATAGTCAGATGCACCTGCATCCAATGCTTCGGCAAGTTTCTTGGAGTCTCCGATGGCAGTCACCATAATAATCGGTATATCCTTCAAATTTTCAAATTTTTGCACAATACTGCAGGCTTCGATACCGTCCATCTCGGGCATCATCATATCTAACAAAATCAGGTCAATATCCGACGGTCTTGGACGAAGTTCGTTGCTTTCCTCCCCAATTCCCAACACTTCGAACATTTCCATGGCGGAACTCGCCGTTACAATGTCACGATAGTTCTCTTTTTTCAGAATTTCTCGAATGATAATGACATTCGTCGGATTGTCGTCAACAATAAGTATTCTCATTGATATCTCCTTATCTGTGGCGTCCGGGTTTGTCGATTCTTATTAGGTAAAAACGAACGTTAATTATACAAATTTTTCATACAAAACGGCAGTAGACATAATAATTCCTAGTATAACTATAATCGTAAAAACAAAAAAACTCTATCAGTAAATGGCACCATCACGGGTAATCTTCACCGCTTTTCGCCCTGTTTTTGCAGCGTCCTGATCCCGCTTCCAAACTTGCAAAAACATAGATAAGGAATGGGGAAAGCCCCATTCCTTATCTATGTTTTTGATTAAGCATTTTACCTAAGTGATTCAGAAGCTTGTCCATGTTCAGCAAACTTCAACTTGTACCGCTATATGGATCAATCTTTCTTTTTAGCAATGACGAGTACTTTACCTTTGTCCAACTCACTCTCGTAAAAGTCAGCTTCGGCTTCAGTAAAGCCCATCGAAACAATTTTGGCCCGGAGTTCATCACCGCGTGAGCGGAACAGATTCGCCATGGAATCAAATACGCCTTCTTCCTTTATGCCAATTTCTTTGGCATCTGCTGTATCGGCAATTCGATCTGTACGATCCTTCTCATGGGCGAGAACAAAGATATGATCAGCAAGGTATCCGGTAATCTGCAATTCTTTCACCGCTTCTACCGCTTGGACTCCGTTTTCTACCACTTTTGCATAAGCTTGCTCATTGGTTGAATTCATCGTTTCCACTCTCCTCTGATTTAATCTTCTGTATCGAGCTAATTAGTATATAACCATACAATTTGGAATTGAAACGATTTCGTATTAACCAATATCAGGATACGGTATCATCAAAAAGATCAATGCCATCAATCTGGCTAGAGCCTGACTTCATATATACCTTTAGCGCCTGATCTCCACGGAGAAATACTTCTCCGTCCTCGGCCACATAGTATGGTTTCCCAAGAGCATGATGGATCGCTTCAATCTTCATCTCGATCCTCTCTCCGTTTAACATGATGTGATCTTCAGATGCATCGATATGCACATATTGAATGACATCTGTATCTTCACACAAGCCAACCTTCACATCACGAAAGTGATATTCAGGACATCCCAGATAAGGATCTTCCTGTTTATACACCGCCTGGCCCTTCTTGGCCGACAAGTCATCTATGGTGTCATCCAAAGAAATGCCATTCAGAGTCCGAAAATGCTGGAAAGTCTCGGATCGATCAACAGCCAGAGTTACCTCTGACGCCTTCTCCTCCATTGCCGTCCATTGCATATCGTGAGCAGCGGGTACCGCTGCCGGTTGAACGGAAAAGGGAGAAATTACGCTAAACATCACAAGCAGTAGTTTCATCATGATTCTCACCCTTTCATCAGGTTCATCACCGCTCTGAAGGTTTCTTCATGGATTACAAAGCGATCATGTTATTTACGCATTCGTTGCCATACATTCGCGGCAACATCGACATACTTCATCCAGTTCTTCCCGCCCTTAGCATCACCATTATATGTAGCTTCATAGGATTGCAAGGTACGATCCGTTGATGTAGCAGGTGGTGCCGTTACATGAGACGGTTCAGCGTGCGTTTTATCTTCGGCATGGTTTCGTTTCGTCTGAAATCTGGCCATCAGCGTCGTGGAGACTTGTTTGGCTGCCGCCGTCACTTCATTCAACACTTCACCAAGATTCTCAACAGATTCCATCACAGGATCAATTTTTTTCATTTTGTGCTGGACATCCACCGTAATATCATTGGCGTGTCTTACCGTTTGCTTCACTTCATAACTAAGTTCATCAATGGTCTTCTGTACCTCCTGCAATGTCTGTGAGACATTGTCCAAGGAACCCTGAGCGGATTTCAAGGTACGAATTAAAAAGAAAACAAGGACTGCAAATGCCACTGCAATCAGGGCCACGCTAATTTGATAGATCATAGAAGAACCTCACTTTCCATATGTGCATCAGTTTGTTATTGCTATAGTTACCCGGCGTTTTCCCGGACGAAACAAAATTTCATGTTACTTCAAATATGCTCACGCTTGGAAAAAAAACCAATGTTTCAACTGGATATGCCTCGGTTAAAGTTAGACTACACAGGGCGGTGAGGTGAACACAACTCACTCCACAATCAAGTAACGAAAGGATGAAACCTTATGTTGAAATGGTCTGTATTATTTCTAATTATTGCACTGGTCGCAGGTATTTTTGGATTCTTCGGTATTGTTGAAGCAGCTGCTTCAATCGCGAAAGTACTCTTCTTCATCTTTGTTGTACTGTTCGTCATCTCCCTCATTACGGGACGCAGCCGAATGCGATAAACTCAGCTCTAATTGGACTGAGTCATATTAACGAATACATACAAAAGCCGATCGTGCTACCAAGCCGATTGGCTTTTGTGCGTTTTTTAGGCATAGGTCAACTTTTCTATATTATGTATTGCACTCCCTCCTGCTTTATTCCAAACTTCACTCCCATGAATTCCATAAAATTAGGACTTATTTGAGATAGCCAACCCGGTTTTATCCCACCGAAGTATGATATTTACAGGCTTGCTATATACCCACATATGCGCCAGTTGACACTGGAGAATGCAAGAAAATATTGTTATAATTTGTGATTCATAAGGTAGCTCGCTTGGTTACTTTTAACACAGGACAACAAATTACATACCTAACCGAGGAGGAAAAACAAATGAAAAAAATCGTAAGTTTTGCCGCTGCTTTAACGTTGATGGGTTCGATGGCTGCCGCTGCTGGTGCTGAGGAAGCGGTTACCGGAACGGTGACTCCCGAAAATGGAACAGAAGCTACAACAACGACAACAACTCCGGCTGTTGAAGTGAACAAACCTGCTGTAGACACCGTAGAAGGTACTGCTGAGACAGTAACCGGTACAACAACAGACACTACAGGTGCAACAGGTACTTCGACAACAACTGAAACTCCAGCTACAACTACAGATGATAAAATGTTTGAAGAGCCACTTGTAAAACCAGGCGATGAAGTTCTGGCACCTACAATGTTGCTGAACCTTCTGGAGCGCACTTGGTTCTATGATGCACCTAACGGTAAACCAATCGGTGCATTGAGCTCCCAAGTCATCGATACAACAGGTGAAGTGGTTGACGGATTCGACGGTGGCGAGTGGGTGCAAGTGTACACTTGGAAAGGCAAAGCGTGGATCCACGTTGCCATCCAGTAACATCGTATAATCGTTCTAACGATAAGTAAAGAGGACAGCCCGCACAATCGCGGCTGTCCTCTTTTGATTTTCCAGGATGTTCACTCCCTGTTCAAGGGTTCCCTGTGACTTCTTCAGTCTTTGGTTCAACATGTACATGTACATGCATGATGTTATGCGATCGCTTCAGACGCTCTTCCACTCTGTCACAGATTTGATGGCCTTCAATCAAGGTTAGGCCTCCATCCACTTCGATAACCACATCCACAAGTACATGACTTCCATGCACACGTGCCTTGACATCCTTGATTTTCTCAACACCGGGAACACGAGCTACGGAGGATCTGAGATCCGTCAGCTCTTTTTGATCAAATCCATCGGTAAGACGATGGGTAGAATCCCGAAAAATCTCCCAAGCCGTCTTGCAGATTAACAGACTTACAGCAATGGCAGCTACTTTATCCAACCACGGGAGTCCGAACTGCGCACCTATAATTCCCACGGCAGCGCCTATGCTGACCCAGGCATCCGAACGATTATCTTTTGCCGCGGCCATCAGGGCCTGACTATTAATCTGTTTAGCCAGACGGTGATTGTAACGATACACGCCTAACATCACCACAGCACAGACTACAGCCACAGCTGCCGCCCAGAGGTTTGGAGCAACAAAGGCTCCCTCATACCAGGAGCGAACCGCTTCAACCAATACTTGCAGCCCAACCATAGCCATAATAAATGAAGCCACCAAAGCAGCAACAGTCTCCGCTCTAAAATGACCATAGGCATGATCCGAATCAGGTGGTTTCTGGGAGATCCGAAGCCCGATCAATACAGCAACAGATGCCACAATATCCGTAAGGTTATTAAAACCATCGGCCAACAAGGCGCTGGAAGCAAATACATATCCACAGATCAGCTTAAAGGCGGACAAGACGAGATAGGCTACAATACTAACCCAAGCCCCTCGCTCCCCTTTTCGAATTTCTTCATAAGCGTTCAACCGGGCGACACTCCTTTAACGTTTCGTATTACGGTTTTTTCATGTTACCAAATGCGGAGCGTGTGGGTCTACAGAAACAGTGTTGCCAGGCTGCATTGCTGTAGGCAAGCCGAAACAAAGTTGCCAGACGGCAGGGCTGTAGTTAATGAGAAAGAATGTTGGCCTGGGTAAAACCAAAGGTTTTGAGCATTTTATCAGGTTGCCCTTGTGGGGCTTTTATAAAACGTATAAAATAGGTACATCCCGTCCAATCTGGACGGCTTACTGTAAGACCGGGAGGGAAATAACGATGAGCGAAAATAACGAACCGAAAAAGGTCAGTTTGCAGGATGCTATACGCCAAAAGCTGGCGCAAAAGAAAGAACAAGCAAATTCCGGTAACCAATCCAGCGCCTACTTTGAAGGCGGACCCAAAGCGATGAAGAGTCAAAACAACAAGAAGCCTAACAACCAACGTCGCCGTACTGGTGGATCTTAGGTCTTAAGGCCGCAGAGAAACCCATTAGATTACAAAAAGAACCGCAAGCCCTCTTCACAGAGGCTTGCGGTTCTTTCGTGTTCCTATGAAAATGCGCCGTAGATGATGCTTCGTTTAAGCTTCTACCGGATACATTTTATTGCGCAGTTCTTTGATTTCATCACTTTCCAGATACTCGTCATAGCTCATTTGGCGATCAATGATGCCATTCGGCGTAATTTCGATAATCCGGTTAGCAATGGTTTGAATGAACTGATGGTCATGGGATGTGAACAGCATAGTGCCGTCAAAATCAATCATACCATTGTTCAGCGCTGTGATGGATTCGAGATCCAAGTGGTTCGTAGGCTCATCCAGAATCAATGCGTTAGCACCCGTCTGCATCATTTTCGCCAGCATACAGCGAACTTTCTCTCCCCCGGAGAGTACACTTGCCTTTTTCAGGGATTCCTCACCAGAGAACAGCATACGTCCCAAGAATCCACGCAAATACGTTTCATCCTGATCTTTGGAATATTGACGGAGCCAATCCACGAGCGTCATGTCTACACCATCAAAATATTTGGAGTTGTCTTTCGGGAAATAAGCTTGAGTTGTGGTTACACCCCAAGTGTATTCGCCGCTATCCAATTCCGTTTCACCCATCAGAATATCAAACAGTAGTGACTTGGCATTCCCGTTTGGTCCAACAAATGCAATTTTATCCCCTTTGTTCACGACAAAGCTGATATCATTCAGCATTTTTACACCATCAATGGATTTGCTGATGCGATCTACGGTCAACAATTGTTTACCGGCTTCACGCTCAGGCTTGAAGTTGATAAACGGATATTTACGGTTCGAAGGACGAAGGTCATCCAGCGTGATTTTGTCGAGTTGTTTCTTCCGGGAAGTTGCCTGTTTCGATTTCGAAGCATTCGCGGAGAAACGTTGAATAAAGGCTTGAAGCTCTTTAATCTTCTCTTCTTTTTTCTTGTTGGCATCACGTTGCAACGCAAGTGCCAATTGGCTGGACTCGTACCAGAAGTCATAGTTACCTACGTACAGCTGGATTTTACCAAAGTCGATATCCGCAATGTGCGTACATACTTTGTTCAGGAAGTGACGGTCATGGGATACCACAATAACAGTACCTTCATAGTCCATCAAGAAGTTCTCAAGCCATTGAATGGATTCGAGATCCAAGTGGTTGGTAGGCTCATCGAGCAACAGGTTGTTTGGACGACCAAACAATGCTTGTGCAAGCAGGACACGAACTTTTTCGTTACCACTTAGTTCATTCATTTTCTTATCGTGCATGTCACGGTCGATACCCAGACCGATCAGGAGTGCCGCTGCATCCGGCTCAGCATCCCAGCCATTAAGCTCTGCAAATTCACCTTCAAGCTCACCTGCACGCAGTCCGTCTTCTTCTGTGAAGTCTGCTTTGGCATACAGTGTATCTTTTTCTTTCATAATGGCATAGAGGCGACTATGGCCCATAATTACCGTTTCGAGAACCGGATACTCATCATATTCAAAGTGGTTTTGCTTCAAAACGGCCATACGTTCGCCCGGGGTGATGTGCACCTCTCCCGAGTTTGACTCAATTTCACCGGACAAAATTTTCAAAAATGTTGATTTGCCGGCTCCATTGGCGCCGATGAGGCCGTAACAGTTTCCTGGTGTGAATTTGATATTTACATCTTCAAAAAGTGCACGTTTTCCGTAGCGGAGCGTGATGCCGCTTGTACTGATCATTAAGCATACCATCCTTTATTGGTTAATCTGCATACTGCATGAATAGCAAGTTGCGTAAATCCTGGATTCAATATCCCGATGCCTATTCTGGCACCATATTATAACACAAAAAAGCGGCAAATTCGAAAATTGGCCGCTTTTTACTGATTAAAGACTTGGTAAAAATACTGTTCATGCGGGTATACCCCTACATTAACATATTTGGCTCCCTTTTGTTAGTCCTGTTTACCTTCTTCATGCCGAATGCGAAGCGTTTCGCCATGACCAAGCACCCGAATCCGCTCTTTACCAATGCCTAGCCGTTCACGTTCAACTTCCAGACGATCCAGTGCTTCCTTAGGCGTATCATCTGCCAGCTTGAATGTGCCGTAGTGCATGGGCACCATAAGCTGGGAGCCGGTTTCAACGAACCCCTGTAGTGCTTCTTCAGGTGTCACATGCTGAGAAGTCATGAACCATTCTGGATCGTAAGCACCGATGGGCATCAGGGTAATACCAATGTCAAAGCGCTCTCCAATCGTCTTAAACCCCTGGAAGTAACCTGTATCCCCTACAAAATACAACACAGGCGGGCCACCCGAATCTTTGGGTGATTTGTTCTTCCCTGATTCCGCCGTGGATGAATGATCCTGATCTCTCTTTGTTGCAGCACTTTCCGCTGCAGAGGTCGTCGCTAGATGATGCTGTTCCAACACATAACCGCCCCAGTGGGACGTATTGGTATCGAACAGCGTCCGGCGCGTCCAGTGCTGTGCAGGGACAAAGGTTATTTTGACTCCGCCGAGTGTAATATGTTCCCACCACTTCATCTCATGGCACCGATGGAAACCTTTGCGAATCATCTTGCGCTTCAGACCATCAGGTACGATCAGCAATGTCTTGGCGGTAATCAGCTTCCGTAGGGAAGCCAGATGCAGATGATCATAGTGAGAATGGGATATCAGAATGACATCCAATGGTGGAATATCCTGAATCGGAATCCCCGGGGCACCGAGTCTTCGTTGAAATCCCATTTTTTCGGCCCACACCGGGTCAGTCACGATGTTCAATCCATAATATTGAATGAAAAACGTGGAGTGACCAATCCAGGTAATACTCGTGTCCTCCCGATTGGCATGCAGATAATCCAGTTCAGGCGGGTGTTTGGGCACGGTGTAGGAGTAGTCCTTCACTTTATTGCGCCGCTGCTCCCTCCATTGCTTGAATTCCTTCAGCGTTTTGTCCGTACTTACATTATCAATGTTGTTATAACGGATTTTAGGCATGAAAGGGTCATCCTCCCTTCCTGATTTCTTAACAACAGATTACCCCAAACGGGAATGCACGTACCAGTTAATCAATCCTTCGGATTTTTGCATACGGCCAGATATATGAACAGAAAGACAATCGCAGCCATAATGATAAGTGGCGGGGCATACATAATCGTGAATGTCTCAAAAAAACTCAACCCGGTTATACCGGGTATCCCCGTGACACCCTCAGAAGATAGTGGATACAGCAAGGGAGTCATAAGTAGGAACATGTTCAGCAGCATGAACAGACTCATCCTTTCTTTTTACCAGAATTACCACGTACATAATTGGCATCGAACAGGAACAGCTTCATAATCAGCACAAGCGACGGAATCAGCACGAGCAGCCCCAGGCTGAACGCCGTAATCAGTGCAATCCCCATCGTACGATTAGTAAAGCTGTCATAGATATTAATGTAGGGATACAGGATATACGGAAGGTGGGATCGCCCGTAACCATACCAGGCAAAGGCAAACTGAAGCATGACAGCGATAAAACACCAGCCCAGATATTTGCGTTTCCACACCAGCGACACCGCAATGACAAAGCAGATAAACGAAGCAATGAACATCCATGAGATATTCACCATCTGCTCAAAATGTGCGGGATTCTGTTTGTTAATCTGCAGAAATGCCAGAAAACTCGCAAAAATGGTGGGCAAGCTCCACAGCAATGCATACTCTCGAAGCACCTCAAATGCCGGCTCATCCCCTGCCCGTTTTGCATAATAGGAAAGAAACATCGCCGAGATGTACAGCACACTGACCAGTGCAAGCAAAACAACCGACCAGGTATAGGGATTCGTCAAAAATTCACGCCAGCGAAAAAACACCTCTTCGCCCACCTGCTCAATGATTCCACCCTCGGATATCGCCAAAATGGTGGAGAATACCGCCGGAATAAGCAAGCCCGTCGCTCCGTACAATGCCATGTAGATCCGGCTGTTCTGCCCATGGTTGCCATAAGTATTGTAGGCGTAATACACCCCCCGGATGGCAAGCAGTACAATGGCCAAAGAACCCGGCACCAGCAAGGCAGTCCCATAGTAGAAGGCGCTGTCCGGATAAAACCCGACCAGTCCGACCACAAAAAAGATCAGAAACACATTCGTCACTTCCCACACGGGAGACAGGTAGCGCTGAATGATGTTATGAATTTTGTTCTCGTGCCCGGTCAAAATGCTGTAAAAGCTGAAGAACCCAGCACCAAAATCAATTGAAGCGACAATCAGGTAACCGAACAAAAACGTCCACAATATCGCAATGCCTGCAATTTCGAAACTCAATGCACGATCCCTCCTTCAAGCCCCAGAGACGCCAGTTCCTTCTCTGCTTCCTTGTTGCGGAACAGCTTGCTGAGCACTCGAATGCACGAGAAACATAGAATCAGATACAGTAAAATAAACAACACCAGCATCCATCCTACCGAAGTCGACGTCGTGGCTGCTTCCGACACCTTCATATACCCGCGTAAAATCCAAGGCTGTCTGCCAACTTCAGCGAACATCCACCCCAGCTCGATTGCAATCATGGCCAGAGGACCCAGCAAGACAATGCCGAGCAACAGCCATTTGGGATATGGCTTGCGCCCTGGCAACCACCGACGCAGTACATATAACACAGGAATCATCAGGATGATCACTCCGGTTGTGACCTTCAGGTCGAACATATAATGAATGGACAGTGGTGGCCTCAGATCCGCTGGATATTCTTCGAGACCTTTCACTTCCGTATCAGGACGATTCCCCGCCAAAATGCTGAGTGCATAAGGAATCTCAATGGCGTATTTTACTTCATTGTTCTCATCCAAAATGCCCCCATAGACAAGCGGTGCCTCTTTCATCGTCTTGAAATGCCATTCTGCGGCAGCCAGCTTCTCCGGCTGATATTTCGCCAGGAATTTACCGGAAGAGTCCCCGATCATGACGGTACTGATGGCAAAGACAAGCGCAGATACCGTCGTGAGTTTTAGTGCTTTTTTGTAATACACATGATCCCGTCCCCGAAGCAAACTGAAGGCGGCTATCCCCGCCAGGATACCTGCACTTAGAGTGTAGGATGAGGCGAGTACATGGGACACCTTGGTTGGTGTTGCCGGATTCAACATGGCAGCAATCGGATGAATGTCCTTCATGATGCCATTAATCAGGGTGAACCCCTGAGGCTGATTCATGAAGGAGTTCACCGTCGTAATGAAAATCGCAGAGGCAGATGAACCAAGAGCTACCGGAATCAACAACAGCATATGCGTGTATTTTTTTTTGAAACGATCCCATGTATAGAGGTAAATTCCCAGAAATATCGCCTCGATAAAAAAGGCAAACGTCTCCATAAAAAGTGGCAGGGCAATGGCCTGACCTGCTACCCGCATAAACATCGGCCACAGCAGACTAAGCTGTAATCCGATCGAGGTGCCTGTAACGACACCAACGGCAACGGTGATGACAAAACCTCGTGCCCACCGACGTGCCAGCAAGGTGTAATGCATATCATTGGTTCGTAGTCCTCGCCACTCGGCCAAAGCAATCATAAGGGGAACGCCTACACCGATAGAGGCAAAAATAATGTGTACGAACAGGGTCAGACCGGTTAGTATCCGGCTGAGCAAAACAGGGTCCAGGGATGACATGGTTACACTCCTCTTTCACATAATCGTTATGTACGACAGCAGTTACTCTGCTTGAACGTGTATCTCAATAACTCATGATTCGGATGATGCTTTTCACAACGGCATACAGCACAATCACAGCGGCAACCAGACAGACGATGATGAGTGTTTTCTCTTGTTTACGGAACATATTCCTGCCGTCCTCCTTTTGCATGGGATGCAAATTATGGCTCTATAGACAGTTTGCAAAAGAAGTTGTTTTTTTATCCGGGAAAATTGAAAAACAAAAAAAGCCTTTCCCTTTATCACGCTTACGCGCTCAAGGGCAAAGGCTCTATTCCTAGGAATCATAATTAAATATGGATCATTAAGAAGTGAGACACATCTCTTCATCCATCATTGCATTCAAACCAATACATCCTGCTTGGGCAGTCTTACCTTGAATGTACTTCCCTTGCCCGGTGCAGATATAAAGGTCAGTGTTCCTTTGTGATCCTCTACAATTTTACGGGAAATGTACAACCCGATTCCTGTTCCACCAATCTGCCGATGGTCCGAATTATCCACTCGATAAAATTTGTTGAATAACATGTCCTTCTCTTGCTCCGCAATCCCTATTCCATAATCACGGACATCAAGACATAGCCACTCCTCTTCTTCCCATAACGTAACATCGATGCGATCGGCTCCTGGAGAATACTTGACTGCGTTGCCCACCAGATTATGCAGAACCTGAACCATCCTGTTCTGGTCCGCGTAAGCAAAAAAGTCTCCATTAAACGTATGCACGTAGATTCGTTGGGCAGACTTCATATTCCACTGTTCAGCAACCCCTTCTACCAACTCAACCAGCGGTACATACGTCATATGGTAAGTCATGCCCTCATTATCGAGGCGCTGAATATCGAGTACATCATCGAGCAGACTGCTGAGCCGCTTGCCCTCGGAAGCGATCGTCTGCATGAATTCCTGCTGCTGAGCTGCTGGAAGGTCGTACATCATCATGAGTTCCACATACCCCATAATGGTGGCTACAGGCGTTCGAAGCTCATGAGATACCACGCTGATCAGTTCATTCTTCATCCGATCCAGCCGTTCTTCTCCCGTCCGGTCCCGGAAGACCAGCAGAAAGCCATGGTTTTTCCCCGGTACATCCATCTGCTTCATATATAACGAGAATACACTTTTCTCCGCATTGTTAAATATAAATTCAGTCTCAATAAATGCTGTTTCACCATCCAGAAATGCTTTGGTCTGTTCTAGCAGATTGAAATTATCCGTTAATACCATCGTATCAATCGCCTGCGCCAAATCTTCAATAGATCTGCCCAGAAAATCACCCAAACCAAACATCTCTTCGATCCTGCGGTTGACGATGGTTATGGTCCCTGATCGATCTGACATCACGAGCCCTTCCCGTACGGATTCAATAAATTGCTCACTGATATCTCGCTGTTCCTGAATGGCAATCTTTTCATTGAACAACTCCAGGTTCAGCTTCTCCAGCGCAAGAGCATGACGCACACGATCTTCTTCTGCTCTGGTCCGCTCCGTAATATCCTTGATAAACAAATTATATAACGTCTCATTCTTGCCAAGCTGAATTTCTACAATTTTGTACTCAATCGGAAAGACCGAACCATCCCGGCGAATCCCTGAAATTTCATCTACGATCGTATATCTCTTACCTTCAACATAATCGAATCGCTCCAACAATTTCTTGATCTCGATGCAGCTTGCCCCCTGGAAAAGAGACGGTGCTTCCTTCTGTTGGATCACTTCTTCCCGACGTAACCCAAACATTCTTTCAGCCTCTGGATTAAACTCAACGATCTGTCCATTGGAGTCCACAGCGATAATGGCATCAATAGAGGATTCAATGATTGCACGTTTGACCTCTTCACTATTCTTGAGTTCCTTGGTGCGTTCTACGACCCTGTCCTCCAGCGTTAACTTGTCATGACGAATCTGTTCGAATTGTTCCAGCAGCACATCGGCCATTTTACGCAAATTACCAATCAGGATCTGTACTTCGGTTACATGGCTGGTGGGCCACTCCAGCTTCCCGTTTCGAAACAATATTCTGGGCAGAGAACCCGTCATTCTGGTCAGTCTTAACAGTGGGCTAACGACTTTTCTACTGAGAGGAGCCGCTACAATCATAGAAGCCACAATGATGATGAACAGGGATTGCAGCGTGGTCAGATATATCGATTCAATTCGGGGGTAATACTTGGACGAGTCAGTCACAATAAATACCCGATAAGGTGTTATATTTTTCATTTTTGCTTCGTAGATAAAGATGGCTTGTCTCCAATGATTCAATACATCGCTGTAATGGATATTAGCAGAACTTTTCAGCATGAGGTTATCCTTCGACTTCAGAATATTGAACCTGTCCATGTCCAGGTACCCACCAGGCTGAAGTGTATCTAAACCAGAAGCGATGACTGTATCATTCCGATCAAGCAGTATCACATTCACACCCAATAGATGATGATAACGCGCCATATTTTGTTCCATATTCTCGGATGTAACATACTCTTCATCAAGATCCTGTACAACCGCACTCGATGCGTATTTCATCTCACGTAATATGGCATCATTCATTTGACTCAACTGTCTTTGGCTATCGGCGGATAACAATACGAGAGAAACAAATACCACGAAGGCGACTACGTATTTAAACGCAATCCTTGTGAGTGGAATGGTTCCCGTGCGTTTTAATCTTTGCTCACCCATAGTGATCCAGAAATCCACCACAATACCTGCAATTAGAGCATTCACCATGCCAATCACGGCAATATACATATACTCATACTTCAAATCTTCTATATCCAAGCCCAACACATAATGCCCGCAATAGATAACCGGAAGTAACATCACTACCCAGAAGACAGCATTTGCCTTGATTAGGCTTCCGTTCTTCCAACGAATCTGCCAACCTAGCATCCAGAGCAATTCAATGAAATGCGCCATCATTACGGTTAAATTCCGTGGCTCGAAGCCGGCAATGATGTTATTCAGCAGATGGATGACTGTAAAGGTGACCAATCCATAGATAGCCCCATGCAAACGAAGAGCAATGAGTACTGCTGCGCTGCCCACCATAATTTGCACACCATAGAATAACGTCAGTGGAAAAATAGTGCTTAGTGAGCCCAGCATAATTAGTATGCAGGTCCCAGTCCAGGGAATCTGCAGCTTCGAGATCACCCAATCCAGCATCTGTATCTTCTTTATATGATCCATTAGCAGTTAACCTCATGAATCATTTTTTCTTCTGTTTTCAACAACAACGTTGGTTCCCCCTATAAACTTAAGCGGATACAATCTACATTTTTTCCCCTTAACTCGTTCTGATCTATTATACTGTAATTAGTAGTTGGTGTAGATTTGGGAAATTCTGAGTCATCGGCAACCTAATTGCATTCATGCTAAGATATTGAAGCTCAATAAAAAAAGTTTATTCCTTCTCTACATATACATCCTATATTTTGGAATACAAACATTAAAAAATTTGCGGCATTTATTCGCAATTCACCTCGTTTTTTTAGTAGTTTCTTAACATATTATTTTCACCAGGAGTGTGACCCTATGACGATCAAAGTACTTCTTATAGAGGATGAGAAAAATCTGGCCGACATGATTGCTTTCTTTCTGGAGGAGGAAGGATACATCACTGAACGGGTTCAACATGCCCGCGAGGCTCTTCAACTGTTTCCACAATTCCAACCGGATATTGTTGTAACGGATCTCATGCTTCCTGAAATGGATGGAAATGATCTCGTAGAAGCCTTTCGCCAGCACTCCACTGTGCCTATTCTGATGATCTCGGCAAGCACCATGCTGAACGATCGACTGCGCGCATTACATAATGGTGCGGATGACTTTCTGTGCAAACCATTTAGTTTGAAAGAGTTGGATGCACGGATTAAAGCACTGCTGCGAAGATCAATCATTTCCTATCAGGATAAACCGGCAAAGGAAGACAAGCAGGCAGAGGTTACTGGGCATGTGAATGTGAATGAGTACAGAAGAACCCTGTTTGTGGATGGTGTTGAAATCGAGGTCACTCATATTGAGTTTGAGATTATGAAGGAATTGTACCGAAATCCGGGTAAAGTGTTCACCCGCAATGAACTGATGGATCGAATCAAAGGCTCCGAACGCGCCTATCTGGATCGTACCATCGATGTTCATATCTCAAGTCTGCGTAAAAAAATTGAGCCTGACCCCAAGAACCCACGTTATATTAAGACGGTTTGGGGAACAGGCTATAAATATGTGATCTAATCACGATCGTAACAATTGAAGTTAAAAATCTATAGCCACATCCCTCTTTTATCTCATGGATAAGATGGGCGGTATGGCTATTTCTGATTTGTGGACAGACGATGAATGAAACCAATTCTCCATATCTTTGATAAGATGATCCGGGTCTTGCTCGTTCCAGAGAAACATCTTCATCTCACCTGTACCTGTAATCTGTTGCAGGTGTCGCTTCCGAATGAGAGATTTGAAATCAGTAATGACCAGTAACGGAAGTTGTGGCATAAAAGCCCGAATGGCATTTGCTGCTGACACCGCTTCTTCGGCAATCTGATAATCAACAATACAATACCGGGCATTTTCCCAACTTCCCCGATGTGTTTCTATCGCAGAACCAGATGTTGAGTCCTCCATCCAGTTCCTGAACAATTGAATAATATTCGCATATGCAATACGACGTTTACCATCCGAGAGCACAGTAATGGGTTCCATAAGTATAACCTCCAGTTGTTTCTTCCTATTATTGTGCCAATTTTCGTTTAAAAATGTTTGTGAGTGAACATGAAAGAAGTGTTAACAAATTTCGCACTTCTTCACACTAAGTGTCAGATATGCCCATATCGCTTCTGGATAATTTCGCAGATTCCACACATTGATGTAAAATAGAGAAATACCCGTGTGATTTAATTAACGGGAGGTTAAGGATGAATTTGGTATTATAGGAGGTTACACTGATGAATATTGTTTCCATTGAACCAACACCGAGTCCAAATACGATGATGCTGCATCTCGATGAACGTCTGGAGGACGGAATTCGCAGAACATATACACTGGACAACGAACGATCCGCCCCGGCGTTCATTCGCCAGATGCTTCATATTCCCGGCGTGAAGAGTGTATTTCACACGACCGACTTCGTGGCGCTTGATCGCAAAGGAAACGCAGACTGGTCTGTCATTCTGGGCGAAGTCCAGAATCGTCTCGGACAGGAAGGCATCAACCTGGACTGGATTGAGTCTGAGGACGGATCTGGCGAACACTTCGGAGAAGCACAGGTATTCGTTCAGTTCTTTAGAGGGGTACCCATGCAAATCAGGGTTAAGGCCGGAGCCAAAGAAGAACGAATCTCGCTGTCAGATCGTTTTGTCAAAGCCGTTACCGAAGTTGCCAGTGCAACCATGATCAAAGAACGTAAACTGAGTGATTACGGCGTTCGTTACGGCGAATTGCCGGACATCGCACGCGAAGTTGAGCAAGAGCTGGAAGCGGCCTATCCGCCAGAACGACTGGAGCAGGTCATCCAACAGGCGATTGAACATGGTACCAACTCCGAAGAATTTATTGAGCGTCGTCGCGAACTGGATGGTGCCGAACTCGAAGAGGCCTTGCGTAACAGTGACTGGAATGTTCGCTATGCTGCCTTGGACGGCATGGAGCCTACAGCAGAAAGATTGCCGCTTGTAGCTCAAGCTCTGCATGATGACAAAATGCAGATCCGGCGTTTGGCCGTGGTATACCTGGGTGACATTCGTACACCGGAAGCAATGGAACTGCTGTATGAAGCGCTCCAGGACAGTTCACCTGCGGTACGCCGTACGGCCGGGGATACCTTGTCTGATATCGGCGATCCTGCCGCCACACCAGCCATGACAGCAACATTATCGGATAAAAGTAAACTTGTCCGCTGGCGTGCTGCACGTTTTCTATATGAGGTGGGTACAGAAGAAGCAGAGCAAGCGTTGCGAGTTGCAGCCGATGATCCCGAATTTGAAGTCAGCCTGCAAGCCAAGATGGCTCTGGAACGAATCGAATCCGGCGAACAAGCTGCCGGAACGGTATGGCAACAGATGGCCGGCCGCAACAAAAAAGAGGAATAGTCGTCCCTCAAACCTCACATCCAACAATTGTTATTGCACTGGAAAAGCACGCGCGTTATACTGGTTGTCTGTTTACTAAACTGAACACACCGTGTTAAGTTGTGTTGTTCATAATTTCATAGACAATAGATACACCTCATCCATGAATGGTGAGGTAGAGGTCGCGGGTGCGATCAGTACGCTGAAGGAGGCGCTAAGGAGCCGCTTATGAGATCAGCCGAAAGGTGCACCCGCCGAAGCTTACTGGACGTTCCTTATACGGTCCGGTGGGCTGGGGCTGCTGTCGAAAGGCGCAGAACTGTCACGGAAGTACATTTCCTTTGTATAAAGGTATGAATTCTTCTGTGTTGAGCTATCTTAATCATCTGGGACATGGTGCGGACATTGAAATATTAAAGACCGCAGGCTGATGCCTGTGGTCTTTTTGTTTAGGAAGCAATTATCGCAAACATCAGTATATCGAATGAAGGAGTGTTTCCATGCAAGACCGCAGTAACCCAACAACAACTAGACCTTCCCTGAAAAAAGGATTACGCGCACGCCATATGACGATGATCGCCCTCGGTGGCTCAATTGGGACCGGGCTGTTTCTCGCAAGTGGTACCGCCATCTCAACCGCAGGCCCTGGCGGGGCATTAATTGCCTACGCGGCCGTTGGCATCATGGTCTATTTCCTCATGACCAGCCTTGGTGAGCTTGCTACCTTTATGCCGGACTCCGGTTCATTTAATACGTATGCCGCACGTTTTGTCGATCCCGCCCTCGGGTTCGCCATGGGCTGGAACTTCTGGTACAACTGGGCGGTAACCATCGCAGCAGAGCTTGCTGCCGCAACAGTGCTCATTAAATACTGGTTCCCCGACAGTTCGTCCATGTTATGGAGCTTACTGTTCCTCGTGCTGATCTTTGCCTTGAATGTCCTGTCCGTCAAAGGATACGGGGAGTCCGAGTACTGGTTCGCCATTATCAAGGTAGCTACCGTTATTATCTTCCTGGCCGTTGGTGTGCTTATGATCTTTGGTATTATGGGCGGAGAAGCCGTTGGTTTCAGCAACTTCACCATCGGTGATGCACCCATTCATGGCGGATTCTTCGCCGTGTTAGGCGTATTCATGGCTGCGGGATTCTCATTCCAGGGTACCGAGCTTATCGGAGTAGCCGCCGGGGAAAGTGAGAATCCGCGCGAAAATGTACCTCGTGCCATTCGGCAGGTATTCTGGCGCATTCTGATTTTTTACATTTTGGCGATTACCGTGATCAGTCTGATCATCCCGTATACTCATCCGAATCTGCTCAAAGGAGATCTGGAAAATATCGGGGTCAGCCCGTTCACACTGGTGTTTGAAAAAGCAGGACTCGCCATTGCGGCTTCCGTCATGAATGCCGTTATTCTAACTTCCGTACTCTCTGCCGGAAACTCAGGCATGTATGCTTCAAGCCGGGTTCTCTATGCCCTTGCCCGAGACGGTAAAGCGCCTCGGTTCCTCGGTAAGCTGAACAAAAAAGGCATTCCCATGAATGCCTTGCTGCTTACCACAGCCGTTGGCATGTTGGCATTTCTTGCCTCCCTATTCGGCGATGGCATTGTGTATACCTGGTTGCTGAATGCATCCGGTATGTGTGGTTTTATTACTTGGCTAGGTATCGCTATCAGTCATTATCGCTTCCGTCGTGCATACGTTGCACAAGGCAGGGACCTAAGCGATCTGCCTTACCGGGCACGTTGGTTCCCGTTTGGGCCGATCTTTGCCTTTGTCCTGTGTATTATCGTGATTATTGGACAGAACTATCAGGCATTTACGGGTGACGAGATCGACTGGAGTGGAGCCATCGTTGCCTATCTGAGCGTCCCCCTGTTCCTCGTGTTGTGGCTTGGTTACAAATGGATCAAAAAAACCAAAGTGGTGCCGCTGAAGGAATGTGATTTCACACCTACCGATGCACCAAGTAACAAATAGTAGCTCCAACGTACTATCATCTACAGATACAATTGACTTTATATCATAAAACCTCCCCGTGGCGTTGCAGTTTTCATTCTGTAGCGATACGGGGAGGTTTTTTGGTGACGGCCCCTTCGAACCTTCCTGTACCTCTTCGTCCTTTCGTCTCCTGTCCATATTTTGTATAGGTCTGTAAGTAAAAATAGATAAAGGTATACTATTTTTCTTGAACAACGGGAGTTGATGCATAATGAAAAAATTCTCTATCCTGCTCATTCTGCTGGGCATGCTGATCATCAGCTTTCCTTTCCTACGGGACACGTATTATGACTGGCAGCAAACCCGTGTGATGAACGATCTGGAGCAACTGCAAGACGGCTTGTCCAAGCTGAATCACGCCTTCGAACAAGGCATACAGGATGCAGCTTCCGCCGAGCCAACTACTGACAATACAGATATAGTGCAAGACGAATCTTCGGATACGTTGGGGGTACTCTCCATTGACAAGATTGATGTCCGCTTGCCGATTTTGGAGGGTGCCACGGAAGCAAACATGAAGGTAGCTGCAACCCACCTTGTCGAAACCAATAGAATCGGTAACAAAGGTAATGCCGCCATTGCCGCTCATCGCGCCCACAAAAAAGGACGATTGTTCAATCGCCTGGGAGAACTCCAGATTGGCGATTCAATGGAAGTCACTCTGGCAGATCGAACGATCATCCATTATAAGATAGATCGGATATCCGTTGTGGAGCCTAATGACTTGTCCGTGCTGGGAGACCCCGGACTTGGACAGGTCCTTACCTTGATTACCTGTGATCCACTCGTCAATCCAACACATCGGTTAATTGTAAGAGCCATTAAAGTAAATCCTGACGTCGCTGGATTTGATATTCCTTAAGGTTCAACCGAAATAAAATAAAACACCCTCTAGTATATTCACACCGTGACTCTGGGTCACTTGTGAAGCTAGAGGGTGTTTTTATCTGTTTTATCTGAAAATGATCTATTCCTGCATTACGTGCTGCGTGCGATTTAACGCTGAAGCAGTTGTCTACGTCGGAAGTAAACGTATCCCACACTACCCAATGCCATCAGCATCATGCCTGCCACAGTGAAAGCCCATGTGCTCTCTTCGCCTGTCTTCGGCAGCATTCCCTGTGATGCAGAGTTTCCGTTCTGCTGTGATGCAGAATTCCCAGTCCCCTGCGATCCATCTGTATCCGTTCCCGCAGAAGGTGCCAATGCGCTATCCCCATCCGTTGTTTCTGTATCCCCCGCTGGAGGTGCAGTGTCGTCACCGTTGGAGACGCCAGGCGAAGGAGGAGTTACTCCGTTATCTTCATCTGTTGGAAGCTCGGTTCCGTCTCCAGGTTCAGTAGGTCCAGTAACCACTGTACCTGGGACAGACGTTCCTGGTTTTTCTGGTCCCGGTGTTACTGGTTTCTCCGGATCTGGTGTTACACCCGTAGTAGGTGTCCCCGGATTATAAGGTCCACTCGATCCACCGCCCGATACCGGGATAGCCTGATTTGTTTTTTCTACAACTATGGCTTCGGTTTGTATGTTCGTAATTTCAAATGGTACAGGTGTTGTGTCCAAGATATATCCGTTAGGTGCTTTTATTTCGACCAACTGATATTTATTGACATCCAGGTCTTTAAGTACAATTTCACCTTGCTGATTGGTTGTCAGTGTGGCTTCATCCAGACCTGTTACCTTGTGGAACTCCCAATTCCCATTTGCATCCATCAATGCAGTTTGAGCCCGTAATTCAAACACTGCACCTTGTAGATGCTGAGTTCGACCCGCATTGGTTTTAATCAATTTCACGGAACGAATATTTTCTTTATTTTCAATAGTCAATTGCGTTTCCGGTTTGATAATAGATACAAGCGTCTCCGGCTGTTCAATGACAAAACCTTCTGCCTTGGTCTCTACCAATGTATATGAACCATAGGTTAATCCATCGAATTCAATGACCCCGTTCAGATCCGTTACTTTCGTATCGATGATCGCATTGGAGTGATCACGCAATTCGAATTCAATTCCACTTAATACGGACTGATCCTTCGCATTGACTTTGGTAACGACAAGTTTGCCACCTGCCCCTATGGCATTCGACTTCGTCAGTGTAATAATCTGAGTCTGATTCTCTACGATGGTGAAGGGAATCGGGGTAGCATCCAACTGATAAAACTCGGGTGCCACAACCTCTACCAATTCATAATCCCCAGGTAAGAGATCACCTTTGGCGATTTTCCCATCTTCCCCTGTCGTCAACTCGTCTATTTTCTCTCGGGTTGCGCCATTGTTCAAGTACAATTCAAAGGTTGCACCCTGGAGCTTCTTGGATGATTCAATGGCATCTACCTTAGTTAATTCGAAGCCTTGTCGAATCTTTTTATTTTCAATGTCAAAGGCAATATCCGCATCCTTGAATTCAATCGTTTTACCTGAGGCAGAGCCATACTCTGGATCAACCATGTATCCTGCCGGTGCAGATAATTCTTTTAACTTATAAGGTATACCGTTGGTTAGATTGTTTAATCGATAGTTTCTGGAGCTTTCAACCACACCATTCTCGTCCGTTGGTTTCAATGTTTCCAGGAGCGTAGTTCCAGACGCATTATAGATTGCGAATATGGCTCCTTCCAGTGGAAGCCCAGTATCACTGACTTTGTGGATTCTAATCTTGCCCAGACCAGTAGAGGCTCCTCCACCCGCTCCAGCCAATGAAACTTTGATACCCACCTGATTGCCTTCTCCCACCACTGAGGAGGACTGACCTGCAAATTCAACTTTATTCTCAATTCGAGCGCCATGATCGGCATTAATATAGGACTGATATTCTAGAATGAATGCCGTATGGATATCTTTATTGAAGGTGAGGGTAAATGTATTACCTTCAACGGTCAATTCATAATCTGCCGGATCAACCAGTCCAGCTTTGTTGGATACATTGCCTGAATTGTTGGCAGGCAGGTTCGTTGCATATAATTTTAAGGAGTCCGCCAATAAAATTTGATTCTCCGACAAGGTATCTGTTAATGATGTACCCGCTGGAACATAAGATTGACTTGGATTGATATTTACCGTCCATGATGCTTTATCCGTTGTACCGATCTGTTGACCTGTTTTTTGTACATACACACCACCGTGAGCTGGCGTGACGCTCGCTGATCTGTTAAAGCGCTCTTCACCGCCCTCACCATCGGTTAGTACAGCCTGGTTGGCATACGTGCCTTCGACGGAATAAGGTCCATCCAGGCTCGTTTGATACTGAATGCGATAAGCTGCTTTGCCGATGTTACCCAGATCCAATGTAAAACCTTTACCGTCCGGGTTCAGCTGGAATTGACCAGGTGTGAGCGGAACCTCGCTACCTACAGCAGTAACATTATTGGCTCCCTGTAACTCTAACTCATGAACTTTTAATGAACCGTCTACAAAAGATTGGTTACCCGTGTAGGCATCCTTAAGGATAGCCTCCTGAATATCAAACAAGTTGTAGTTTACATCAATTGTCCACGTGATCGTTTTGTCTTTGGCGCTGTATTCGCCCTTTTTGTTACCATTTTGAATGGTGTACTCTTGCGGTTTGACCATAGCCGACTTGGTAATCGCAGTCTGTGCTACATTGGACTCTTTCCAATCGACCTTGGCCGAGTTGCGATATTCATTATCCGTTGGCATACCTGCCGTCGGATCAAAGCTTGTCGTATAGGTAATGACATGTTCCGTGTTAATGGTAACGCCGTCCTTTAGGCGAACGGAGAATCCTTTTTCATACGTAGGATCAGCCGGGTCTGGAGTCAATTCAAAGTCGTCTTTGTTAACCCCAGTCACTTGAAGACTACCCGGAATTAGCTTCATGTGTCTGCCTTCATAATTGTCGGTAATGACGATATCCGTCATGTCCTGCAAATCACGGTTCAACACCATCTGCCATTCAATTTCTTTGGTGTTGAAGTTTTCACTTTTTACGCTTTTGGCAAAAATGACTTCCCGAATGTCTTTCCGGCCTGTTTTGGAAGTATTATCATACATGTTCACTGTGTTCGTAATGGTATCGTTTGTATAGACACGATGAATGGATTGTGTATCATATTCAATCTCATAGGCCTTGGTAATGTCGTTCTTAAAATGTAATCTGAAGCCGTCATCAAATCCTGTATTTATCGTTTCAAGTGTGTATTCATTCGGATTCACCAGCGTTCTGTTCGAAGCCGCTCCGCTCGCATTAATATCAACTTGGTATACGTTGACGGAATTGTTGATCAGTTGCTGTTTGGCCGTATCAAAACGGTCTTCAATCCATGCATTCGCTTGCATGATTTCTTGCTGATTGTAGTTATATTGCACTTTCCATGTGATTGTCTGTGTCACCGGATCATACGCACTATCTTGGCCGGACTTGTTCAAAGGCTCGTTAAAACTCACACGAACTCGGCCAATATCCGTTTCGTTATGCTCGCTCTGATCCGTTGTAAGCGCAACCTGGTTTTGAAACTCCACATTGGTGAACGGAGCAGTGGTTGGTGCTTTAACACTTGTCGTATAGGTTACACGATAGGCCTTATCCGTGTCTCCCAATACAATTGGAAACTGTGGTTCCGTTTGAACTATTGGACCTTCTTTTACAGATCCATTCAATTGCACTTCCAATTCACGAATTTCGATATTGCCCTTGAGTTCAAGGTTTGTTGGCAATGTATCTGTAAGAAACGCATTTTTCAAAGCCTTCTCGCCTTGGTTAAAATCTACAGTCCATTTAATTTCATCCGAGTTGAAATTGTCTTTGTTTGCGCTTCCCGATTTCTTCAATTTATCTACGGCTGTGTTGGCAAAATGCACATTAATGCTGCCTTGCCCTACAGAGCTAAAGTCTATCTGTTGTTTCAATCCATCTTCCATCTTGCTCTCATCAAACTTAATCCACACGTAGAAGTTGCCTTCCAACTGCGCATGCTCGATCAGTTCGTTAAAGGTAAAGATGATTGTGCCATCTGGATTCACCACATACTCCCCAACACCGCCATCCAGATCGCCCTTAAGCTGTGATCCAATGATGAATTTATCCGGCAAGTTGAAGGTAAACGTGGAACCATCGCTGTAGTTGTGGGTGTCATTTGCAAGCCCCCATGTAAAGACGACAGCCACCTCATCCTGAATGGATGGACGAATATCCTCAATCTTATCGCCTTTGATATCAATCGTTCCATTTCCATTATCTTGCGGTGCCTGATTGTACATCTGCACACTCGTAATTAATTGCTCTGTAATTACCGGACCTGCAGCTGCACCAAGCAGATGCATCGTATTATCCTCCTGATCTTCCGGAGTACTGACATCCTTATCTTCTTCCGGAATGGCAGGATCTTCTTTCACTTCTCCCGAACCTGCCGAACCGTCTTCTACCGCTGTATCACTGATTGCACTGGCTGGCAAATTAGTTAATTCATCCTGAGCATGCATCGTTGGTGTTAATATCCAACCCTGCATCATTTGTGTGACCAGCAACAGAGCAATGATCACTATGCTCACTTTTTTCCTCATTTTTTGCATATCCTCCTCGTACGTAATGTTGGCATGCGCCGAAGAATAGAATAGCAAAGCGACATATACAAAAAATAGACAACACTAAAACCCTCGTCGTTGAACACAAATTGAACGCAAAAAAGGACACTCCTCAAGCGGAGCATCCTGCTTATAACGATGTTTATAACGTCCAGTTAATTTTGACACGTAGATCTGTGGTACCTTCCATTTTGGACACATAATAAGATATCGATTTCATGCCAAGCTGGTACAAATCCTGTAAATCTTCGATCAGTCCAGCCTCCGTACCCTTGTACCTGAACGTGAGCGAGGTTCCGCCTTCCTTCAGTGTACCTTGAACCTTGGTCTTCAGCGCAGCATGACCTTTAACGGCATCCTGTTCATCATACAGGGAATAGTCCAGAGCATGGTACAGCTTCTGATAAGCGGCCTTTTTGCTATCTCCAGCCTTCACGAGCTTTAATAAAGCTTCTCGATATGGGGCTGGCGCAGCGGGGTACTTGCTTTTGCCTGTCCAGATATGGTCACGTGCCATCTCATCATCACTCAGCAAATAATAGCTGTGGCTTACCTTACCTTTCCGGTCAGGAGTAGGATCATCCCAGGTAGTGTCCATGTGATACCACTTGCCGTCCAGGTTCACGATATTCCAGGCATGAAGCTGCCCGCCTGCTGTACCTTCCACAATCCGGTTATCGATCCCTACTCGCTCCAGCATTCGATAAGCCAGCAATGAGTATCCCTGACAGACGGTACTGCCTGTAACAAGCCCGTCGTAGGCCGTATATTTCTTGAGCGAAGTATCGTAGGACAGGTTAAGCACAATCCAGTCATGGATGACCTTAACCTTCTCATGATCCGTCATGCCGGGTTTGATGATTTCTTTCAACACGTTCGTAACTTTACGATTCACATAATCGGTCTGTTCCTTGGTCTCCCGGTAGGAAAGCGTCACATGTACTTCGGCCGATACATTGGAGCCTTTATAATTAAATGCGTAACTTTTAACGGTATATTGGATATAGGGGTCACTCTTCATTGCCTCATCGATGGAGGTTTGTAATTGTTTTTTGAGGCCTTTCACATTGCCTTTGTATGTAAAAACAAGTTCCTCCGTCCGCTGTGACATTGCGGTAAGCAAGGTCTGGCGCAAATCCGTTGCCGTGGATATATCCGATGTTCCTGATGCAGCATACAGTTGATCCAGATCAATCGTACGTGGTAACGCTACAGCAATCAGACAGCCTGCCAGCAGTACGGTGATAATTCGTTTCCCGTTCTTACCCATGAAAGGAACCCACCCTTCTTTGCAAAGTTCTCACGCCTTATTGTATCACAAAAGGCTCTGGCGTCATTCTAGTTTTGTAAAAGCAAATCAAAAGAGACCTTCTATGGAAGGTCCCTTTGATCTTCAATTCGTTGAATCACGAGTACCCGTTATCTTCATCCTATGATTCGGACGGGCGTAATATGTGTGATTCCTCGTCTAATACAGACGATTGCCACTCATAAACGTATCGGTCTTGCCTTGAAGTTTGGCAAGTCGTTCCAGTACCTGTGAAGCTTCAGCTACCGTCACTTTGCGTGCAGGCATGAAACGTCCCTCAATTGAAGGAAGTAATCCCAGCTTCAAACTCAGGGAAACCGCCCCTTTACTCGAAATGGCACTGGCATCTGCGATATTGGGAAGATCCGATGGCAATGTGTAGAATCCGGCCAGCTTCTCATAGCGCAGTATGCGTACAAGCAGCACCGCCAATTCTTCACGGGTCATCTCTTCTTGCGGGTTCAGATTCTGTTCTGGGTCCGCTCCGGCAAGCCAGCGTTGATCGATTAACACCTTGATTGCCTTATAATAAGGGCTGTCAGGGGTTACATCAGCGTATAGCTTGTCATCTCCGTCCCCACTATAATACAGATCCATATTCGGGTTAATCGCTCTTGCCAAATAGTTAAACCAGTCTCCTCGGGTGATCACCCGATCCGGGAATACACGTCCCTGCTCATCCGCTAGCAACACGCCATGCTGTGTCATATTGCGAAGCGCATCTTCGGCCACATGGCCTGAGATATCCGTAGGTTCTGTCTTGCTTGCAGCACCTGTCTCCCCGTATTGAAGCTTCCACTCTCCCGTGTTAGCATCCAGTACTTCATAAGTGCCATAGATGGAATTCTCATCACGGGTTGGCATATAAGCAAGGTTAACTCCCACCGGAATAACTTGACCATTATTCAGACCATACCCGCCATAACGGGAATATGCGAGGATCAGCTTGAACTCCTCCAGATAGAGCGCCTTGGCCTCTTCATAACTGATGGCTGGCTTATCATCTGCTGGCAATTGTTCAGGCGTTGCTGCAATGCGTGTATAGAACTCGTTCACGGTTCCATCGTTCAACACCTGCACTTGTGCTGTATCATCTTTCACCGGAATTCCATTCAGATAGCGTTGGAACATAAACGTACGAGCATCGTCTACCTCAATAACGTTAGCCAATCTAAATTGCTCCGTTGCATCTGGAACTAACGCAATCACCGTGTTCATCGCCAGTTTCTCAGCTTGCTTTCGGGTAATTAATTTGCCTGTTTTCTCTTCAGTCTGCTTTTCCTGCTCTGGTCCAATGCGTTGCATCATCGTATAGCTGTAGATCTGCCCAGTCACTGCATCCACCTGTGCTGAAATATCCCGCATGAACATATAGGACGTATTGGCACTTCGATCACTCCAGCTCAGACTCCATACCTGATTGTTCGGACTTGCAAAAAAACCTTTGCTTAACTGGCTATGCTCCAGCTTGTAACCTTTGGGAATATCAAAGTTCGTTACCACCCGATTGGCGGCCTGCTGTACATTTAATCTTGTACCATTGCTTGGAACAAAAGGCGTCACGTCCCCTTGCAACTTCGTATCCTGCTGTAAAGAATCCTCGTCCACTGCTTTGCCTGTTAATGTATTAATCCGTTCCAACGTATTGGCTTCAATCGGAACAATACTGATATTCTTCGGTGTATATCCAAGGTAATACTGCTGACCCTGTTTGGAAGACGAGCGATCTTTGGAGATATAAGCCAGCTCTACATCAAACTGTTCTTCAAACTGCTGTCTGGCCTTCTCTTCCGAAGCTGTCGGTTTCGATGAAGGATATTTAGCAGATGTAGTACCTCGTGAGTAACCTGTCACCAAACCACTTTCATCCACATTGATGTGGACTGTCTCTGCGTCAGATAACAATCCGTCATGTTTTAACTGGTAAGCATATCGGTATTCTGTTCTGCCAAACAAAGACTCTTGTTCGATGGAAGAATACAGATCTCCTAGCGGAGCATACTCCGTATCCTTCAAGCCTGGAATCGCTTGATACAACAGTGCCACGGCCTTCTCTTCAGCTTCAGCTTTCGTTAGCTTAACATCCGATCCCGAGACATGTTTATCCAGAATATCCGATGGTAGATGTACACTTAACACTTCCCCTGTGCCTGCATGTACAGTCCCACTGAATCCCGATGTATGATTGCCTTGTGTAATCTGGAATCCAATCTCCCATGCCTTGTAGTCTGGCGGTGGATAGGAATTAGGTGAATCGAATCGTGCAGATGAGATCGTTGCTTTTTTTAACAATGGAAATAATCTAAGTATATTTTCACTGGCTTGCCTGGATGAGATTTTCGCTCCCTCTGGCACGTCATTGCTGGTTGCGTCTAGTTGTTCATTTTCCCCCGTTGTTGCTTCGTTCACCTGCTCTGCTTGCGCGGCTGATGCGCTGCCTGCAAAACCTGGTGTTTGCGAAGCAAGCAGCAGTGTTGCCATCGCTGCAGTTGTTGCTTTGGTTGCGAACATTTTGATACGTACATTGAACTTCCAATTCAAACTCAAATCTGGACCTCTCCCTTCAATTTCATACAAAGAAGCATAACAAATAACCTCGCATGAATATTGCCAGTCTACTCTATGATACCATAAGCTTCCTTTTTAATCGTCTTTTCCCGTCAATTTTACAATTGTGAATTTCTGCATATTGCTCATAAAAGCAAAAAAAACGCCAACCACGTTGGCGTTTTCTCTGTTAGCCTGCACGCTTATGTAGGCTGTTCTATCCTGTTAACTACTCGCTATAGACGAATCATTCAACTTCGCCTGACCATGAACATGGGTTTTCAGAAATGGAATAACGGTATCCCAGAAGGCAGGATCTTCCTCGGAACAACTGTGACCTCCGCTATTAACCCATAGATGTTCCACAGGCGGATCGGCTTTGGACATAAAATATTCAAGCTCACTCGGAGGAATAAAATTATCTCCCTTGGAGTGCACCATGAGCAACGGGAGTTGCATCCCCCTGCGCCGTTCATTCAGCATCATCACCGGATCGCGCTGACGATAGGATTTCAGAGATTCACCCAGTCGCCAGAACCAGATTCTCGGAATTAACTGGGCCAGGGGAAACAGAGGCAGACGTCGGCGTCTCAGCTCCGAACTGACAATAACCTCAAATTGCGATGGCATGGAATCCGTAATTACTGCTGATACCGGAATGCCTTCAGTCACTGCAAGAATCGTACCCAGTCCACCCAGTGAATGTCCAAGCACTCCGATAGCAGATGAATCAATCTCTGGCCGTGCAGACGTATACTGCAATGCCGCCAGCAGATCATCCCGGAACAGATAGGCAGATGCAGCACGAACTGGATCACTGGCCCCATGACTGCGGACATCATACATAAACAGGGCATATCCTGCTTCCCAGATCGGCCTCGCATAACGTAGAACACGAGAGCGATTGGAGCCCCAGCCATGTGCAATAATCACGAGCGGCCATGGTTTCGGAATATCAGCTCTGGCCGGGATGAACCACCCATGCACCCGACCTCCCCCACTGTCAAAGGTCACATCCTCAAATGGCATTGGAGGTGTCAGTGTGATCGGAATCTTCTTGGGTGTCTGGCTCTTTACCGCCGCCTTCCATAATCCACCTGCCGTTACTGCAGCAACGGCCAGCATGCCGCCAATCATTGTTTTAGCTTTCACAGGGCATCTCTCCTCTCCGAATTCTGGCATACATCCATCATACGACACTAGAATGAACGGCACGTTAAATGACATCGGTTCTTATGATAACGAATAATCCAGCAATTGATCTAAAGCTACCTTAATATATACCCAAATGGACATATCCCTCATCTTTCGCTGAAGTCTAAACTTCAGCTGCTTCCACAAATCTCCGTGCACATGCTGCAATCTGCTCATGATCTCCTGCTACAAGGGCTTCACGTGGTAAAAGTGCACTTCCCAGACCTACGGCAGCAGCACCTGCTGCATAATAGTCAGCAATATTCTCCAGTGTAGCGCCGCCTGTTGCCAACAGTGGGATATGGTTCAGCGGAGCTTTAATCTCCCGCAGATACGGTATGCCCAGGCTCGCCATCGGAAACAGCTTCACAACACGTGCTCCCGCCTCATGGGCTGCGACAATCTCCGTTGGTGTCATGGCTCCAGGCCAGATCTCGACACCATGTTCTACAGCATATTCAATGACAGACAGATCGACATTGGGGGACACCAGAAACTGTGCTCCTGCAGCGACCGCTTCCTTCGCCATCTGCACATTCAGTACCGTACCAGCTCCGACATAAGCCTTTCCTTCATGCCGCTCACGCCAGTCTGCAATAATATCATGTGCTCCAGGTGTGTTCAGCGTGACTTCCATCAGTCGAATTCCACCACTCGTCATGCCTTGTCCAGCTGTTACTGCCGCTTCACGGCTAATACCGCGCACAATCGCGACCAGCCTCGACTCCAATAGTACTTCCGTCAGATTCATATCCAGTTCCCCTTATTTCATCAATTCGGCAGCCGAAGACAGGTAATCATGTTCACTGCTTTTCCGTTATTCATTATTGTAAAGCATATCCTCCCCTGGATGAAATACATTAATCCATTTCCAAACTGAATCCGTCTTTTGATCAGTACTAAGAAGTCATTGCATTGCAACGTAAAAAAACCTCTCCATGGACATGGGGATGATTCACCCATTCAATTCCACGAAAGAGGCATCATTGAGACCTTCATGCTAAGCCTTTTCCAATACGTTATCCTTCTCCAGATCTTTAAAGTAACGATCGTTATATAACATGCTCGGATGTGTTGGATGATAGGCGAGTGCGATATCATTATGTTCCCGGGCCTTGGCACGGTTACCCATCCGGTCATAACAGACACATAGTTGCAGATGCGGCATCCAGGTCCAGGCTGCTTCATTTAGCACCACCATAGGATCATCAGGACGTACAGCACGAGTCGCTTGTTCATACCAGAACAGGGCTTTGCGATAATCTTCACGGTCGGCAAAATAACCACCCAATCGACAGCAAATCTCGGCTCTTGGCAGATCATAGGCGAATGATCGGAACAATGCTGTTACTTCCTGTTCTGATCGTTTAAGTGCAGCTTCACAATCCGCAATTTTCTGGCAAGCCGCAATCTGGTCTTCCACCCAACCCAGCCCGGTGTCCAGAAACTTTTCATAGTACTTCACCGCATCCTCATGCTGTCCATGGTCCTTCAGTTCATTGCCAAAATAGTATAAGTCACGCGGTGAGAATTCCTCTCCGGTCTGTTCCCTCTTGCGATAGATCCGCAGATTCCGATCGGTATACTCCTTATCTTTCTTGTGGGTAACCGCTATGTCACTATGCAGCAGATTGCCTGCTACAGCCAGATATTCATGCACCGCGCCAATCCAGCGAAATTGCCGATCTCGACGCACCAGGCGATTCCGGCGCAGACTGTAGGATACTTTGCCTTCTGCCGTAAATGACAGATTGTAATCCATTGTGACACTATCAACAGCCGGGTCCAGCGAACGTTTCAAGGCAATAAGCTTCGCCCGATCTTCCGCTTCAAATACATCGTCGGCATCCAGCCACAGAATATATTCGCTCTTCGCCTGATCGAAGGCAAAGTTGCGTGCTGCTGCAAAGTCATCCACCCATTCAAAATCAACGATACGATCCGTATATCTGGAAGCGATCTGACGGGTACGATCCGTTGAACCGGTATCAACGATCACAATCTCATCGGTAATGCCGTTGACCGAGTCCAGACATCTGGCGAGGGATGCTTCTTCATTTTTCACAATCATACAGAGCGTAATGCTGATCGTCTCTTCCCCACGTCTGGCTCTGCGGTTAAAGGCAGCTACCCCCGGCAGTTCGGACAAACGGTAGATGTGGTACGCAGGGAGATGCGTATCAACGAAAAGGCGAAAACCAAGTGCCTGCGCACGGATACAGAAATGACGATCTTCTCCCCAGAAGGATACATTCGGAATCTGGTCATAGGAAACCCCGGCGGCCAGAACATTTTTGCGAATGAGCGTACATGCCCCCAACCCTCCAACTTCGTAACAACCTGGTATCCGCAGTTGATTCAGAAAAGCAGTCGTTTGCGCGCCCTCGTCTTCCGCTTCATTTCCGGCTGAAGATTTGCCGCCTCGACGATACAAAGCATACTCATCTTGCAGCCATACCTGAGGCATTTCCCTGGCCCCCGGCTGCCACCGGGTCCAAAAGATATTGGACACGATGTCTTTGCCACTCGATACGAGTTGTTCCAATGTCCGCGGATGCAGCACCAGATCAGAGTCTATCAAGAAAACAGCATCGTACTCGTTGTCGCGTGCATAATTCAAAATGCGGTTTTTTAGACCAGCTACACGCCAAATCTGTTCATCCTGCCAATAGTGGCCTCCCTCATCCTTGGTGTACAACCCTTTGTTGTCAGGACTATCGCTGCTATGTTCATCTGCCTGAATAACCGTCCCTTCATGCTGGAGCACAAATTCACGTAATATATTCGACGCAGCTTCTTCCTCGTTATCGTCAACAAACAGATAATCCGTCTTCACTGTTGTTCGTTCTAGTGCATGCAGAGAATCCAAAAATTCACGCAGCACCGGAGTTGTCTGACGAACCGGGCTGGCAATCAGTATTCTTTCCTGGACAAGCGTTTCAAGATTCTCCGGTTGGCGGGTTTCCTTCGATATAACAGAACGCCTGGACGGTCGATGATTACTCTGGCTCTTTACTTGGCTCTCTACATGGCTTTCATGTTGGTTTTGATGTTGCTTCTCTTTCTGTTCCCCATTTATTTGGGAATTCGGCTCTATTGGAGGTTGGGATTCCTCTTGCGATTGCGATTGGTGTAACGGGTCTTTCTTGCTCAACGTGCTCACTCCCCCTCTCCTTATTCGACCCATGCCAACAGTCGTGGCTCTTGATCCAATATCGATTCGTACTGTTCCTTCCAACCGTATCTTGCTTCAGGGTCCAATGCTTGATAGCGCTCATATTTGCGGATGCGGTCTTCTTCCCGCGCCCATCCATAATGCTTCACCCGGGGAGCATGACATCCATAACTCCAATGCTGGATCGTTAACGGAAAACGCCCACAATGCTGGGGTGTTTCCTTCCATTCATAGCTCATCCCCGGATGATAACGAATCAGAAACGGCCGATAGTAGGCATGGGCTTGCCAGAACTCATCTTCCCGGTAATGCGTATCACTCCACATATCAAACAATCTGAAATAAATCGCATCCTCGTTGCCACGAAGCAGCAGATCGCGTACAGCCCCAAAGTCACTGGTTAGAATCTCATCCGCATCCAGATTCAAAATCCATTCCGGATCGGTCGCCACTGTTTCTTCCCATTGTTGTTTCCTCAAGCTTACTTCGTCTGCAAAACGTGAAGAAGCGTTCTCCACCAATACAAGTGGAATACCGTCCAGAAGTTCCCGGCACATCGCCACCGTTCCATCCGTGCTTCCATCATCAATGATTACTGCACGATCAATCCAGGCACGATGTGTCTCCAAAGCCTGCTTGAGATAACGATTCTCCTCATTACGAACGATCATCGACAAGGTAATATGTGGTCTTCCATGTACCTCATGTTCATCCAAAGCTTCACCCCCATGCTCAAGCTTCTTCCTATTAAAATCGCCGGACACCCGATGTCTGGACAGATCACAATCCTCTATTCTCAATCTATGCAGAGCCGGAATGCGGATATGCAGGACAAGGAAACCTTTCACGGGGTTAATCTTGTTGAACGACAAAAAAAGCACCCGCCTGTGCGGATGCTTCTGCATGTATGATATACATGTTTCATGTGATGAATTAACGGTATTCAGCCAAACGATCATTGAGACTACGTGTCTGTCCATAGACTTCCTGGTACAGTGCGAACAATCCATCATAGACAGCAACCGTTTCCGGGTTCGGCTCATAGGACTTCGCCGGACGAATAAACGCCGTTGCACATTCCTGCAAAGACGAGAACCAGCCACATCCATAGGCAGCCAGCATTGCTGCCCCCATAGCCGGACCCTGTTCGCTCTCCAACTTCACAATTGTGGCGTTGAAGACATCTGCCTGCATTTGCAACCAGGCTTCATTTTTGGCACCACCCCCAATGGAGATGACTTCATTAACGGTTTTACCTGCACCGCGCAAAATATCAATGGATTCACGCAGCGAGAAGGTGATGCCCTCCATCACCGCACGTCCAAAGTGCTCCAGCTTGTGCCCGGCATCCATACCGATGAAGCTGCCCCGGATATTCGCATCTGGATGAGGTGTACGCTCCCCAACGATATAAGGTGTGAACAATAATCCGTTGCTGCCGGCCGGAATCTGATCAATGCCCTGTAAGAGCACATCAAAGGATTTGTCCGCTGCAAACGTATCCTTGAACCAGGACAAGCTATATCCTGCGGCAAGTGTTACCCCCATAATATAGAAGGCATCTTTCTCCCCGTGATTGAAAAAGTGTACTTTGCCTTCGAAATCGAGATCTTTACGCTCTTCGTAGGAAAGCACCACCCCGGACGTTCCGATGCTGCACATTGTCTGTCCTTCACTCAGAATGCCTGCGCCAATGGCACCGCATGCATTGTCCGCGCCACCTGCGTATACTTTTGTCGCAGCTGCCAGACCTGTTTGATCCGCAATCTCAGGCAACAGGGTACCCACTTCCTCAAACGATTCCACTAGACGTGGACATAGGGAGATCGGCAGCTTGAATGCTTCTGCAATCTCATTGCTCCACTGCTTGCCCGCAACGTCCAGCAGCAAGGTACCTGCTGCATCGGAATAATCCATGGCATAATCCCCTGTCAGGCGATAACGCACATAGTCTTTGGGTAACAGGAATAAGGATGCTTGCTGTAACAATTCAGGCTCGTTCTCCTGAACCCACAGAATTTTTGGCAAGGTAAAACCCTCAAGGGCGCGGTTCCGGGCAATGCTTAACAGCTTGCCATCCAGCACTTTTTCAATCCGGCGGCACTGAGCCGTTGTGCGTGTATCATTCCACAAGATTGCATTCCGCAGTGGTTTACCTTCGGCATCCACCAAAACCAGTCCATGCATCTGTCCGGAGAAGCTCAAACCTTCAATTTCCGAAGGCTGCACGCCAGATACTTCGAGCAATTTGCGCAGGGAAACAATCGTCTGCTCTACCCAATCTTCGGGATTTTGTTCACTGTATCCAGCCTTGGGCTGGTACAACGGGTATGCCTCCGATGCTTCAAATGCCACTTTTCCTTCACGATTGACCAACACGGTTTTAACCGCACTGGTTCCCAGATCGACACCAATTACGTAACTCATAGGTTAACTCCTCTCGTTTGTAACAGGATTGTATAAATGAAACCCTTGATGCTCATGTGGCCACTCCGTGATCAGAAAACCCTCGGATCGCCGTTACCCCCGGATTTCCGTTAACCCCTTTGGCAAGGGTGAAATCCGGGGATAAATGCGACCGCTTCGCTTCCTCGGGTCCTTTCTGCTCACTCCGTTCTGCATGTACCATTTTAGAAGAACATTTATATCAAAACAGTAAAAACATACTCGTTTTTGTAGCGAAAAGATGATCCAATGACCTTGATTCGTCATTGGTCATAAATGAAACCCTTGATGCTCATGTGGTCACTTCGTGATCAGAAAACCCTCGGATCGCCGTTACCCCCGGATATCCTTTATCCCCTTTGGCAAGGGAGAAATCCGGGGATAAATGCGACCGCTTTGCTTCCTCGGGTACTTTCTGCTCACTCCGTTCTGCATGTACCATTTTAGAAGAACATTTATATCAAAACAGTAAAAACATACTCGTTTTTGTAGCGAAAAGATGATCCAATGACCTTGATTCGTCATTGGTTATAAATGAAACCCTGATGCTCATGTGGCCACTCCGTGATCAGAAAACCCTCGGATCGCCGTTACCCCCGGATTTCCTTTATCCCCTTTAGCAAGGGTGAAATCCGGGGATAAATGCGACCGCTTTGCTTCCTCGGGTCCTTTCTGCTCACTCCGTTCTGCATGCACCATCTTAGAAGAACATTTATATCAGCAATTTAAAAACCTCATTGTTTGTTTAACCAAAAAACCGCCCCCGTCTTCCCAAGGGAAAGTCGGGGACGGTCCGAATGTCATGCTTGTTCAGGCGTTCCATGGTACAAGCTAATCTTGTGCATAGGCTAGTTTGGACACTGATGTCCAACACATATGAGTTGAATAACCATCGGTGGTCGACGTGACCAACCCTGCCTAATCCACTATTAATCAGCCAGAATGTACTGGTTCAGTTGTGCTCTCAGCAATTCCTGACGTCCGGATTGGTTTTTGCGTGGGCTTTCATTGTTGAGTGCATACTCAGCAAGGGAAGCAAGTGTTGCTTTACCTGCAACCACATCTGCACCAATGCCTTCGCTGAAGCTGCTGTAACGTTTTTCGATGAAGTCATCGAATACGCGATCTTCGATCAGTTTTGCAGCTACTTTCAGACCTTTGGCATACGTATCCATACCTGCGATGTGTGCCAGGAACAGATCGTCTGCTTCGAAGGAACCACGACGTACTTTCGCGTCAAAGTTCACACCGCCGCGGCCAATACCACCGTTTTTCAATACTTCATACATTGTCAAAGTCGCATCGTACATATCAACTGGGAACTCATCTGTATCCCAACCGATCAGCATATCACCTTGGTTCGCATCAAGGGAACCGAGCATACCGTTGGTACGAGCAACGCGGATTTCGTGATCAAATGTGTGACCAGCCAGTGTAGCGTGGTTCGCTTCCAAGTTGAGTTTGAAGTGTTTGTCCAAACCGTATTTTTGCAAGAAAGCAATGGAAGTTGCTGCATCATAATCATATTGGTGTTTCGTCGGCTCTTTTGGTTTAGGCTCGATCAGGAATTGTGCGTCAAAGCCAATTTCCTTCGCGTAGTCTACAGCCATGTGGAACATGCGAGCAATGTTGTCTTGCTCCAGTTGCATGTCTGTGTTCAGCAATGTGTCGTAACCTTCACGTCCGCCCCAGAATACATAGTTTTCAGCGCCCAGACGTTTACCCACTTCCAGACCTTTCTTGATCTGTGCTGCAGCATGAGCATACACGTCTGCATTACAAGTCGAAGCTGCACCAAACATGAAGCGTGGGTTCGAGAACATGTTCGCCGTGTTCCAGAGCAGTTTTTTGCCGCTGGATTTCATATGATCTTCAATCAGATCAACGATTGTATCAATGTTGCTGTAGAACTCGCGCAGGTTGTTGCCTTCTGGTGCAATGTCCACATCGTGGAAACAGAAGAACGGGAGATTCATTTTTTCCAAAAATTCAAATGCCGCTTCCACGCGTACTTTCGCGAGGTCCAGACCCGAGTATTTATCCCACGAACGAACAGCTGTCTCTGCACCAAACGGGTCACTTCCGCCTGCAGTTAATGTATGCCAATAAGCCATACCGAAACGGAAATGTTCTTCCATCGATTTGCCGGCTACCACTTCTTCTGGATTATAATGTTTAAAAGCAAAAGGATTCTTGGAATCTTTACCTTCGAATGAAATTTTATTAACGGATTCAAAATAGGCCATGTGTAAAATGCCTCCTCAATAGTTTTAAGAAATCGTTTACACCGTTATCCTAACACATCGAATTTACTTTGTCTATTGGTTAAACAAAGTAAAATAAAATTGTTTTTTACACGCTTGTTTACGCTATAATAGTCGAATAACTTGTTTCGGATGTGGGTCAGAGCCCTTTTACCAGAAGAATAGGAGTGCCTTAACGATATGAAAATTACCGGAGACCAGATGTTGGTCAAAAAAATAAACAAATCGATCGTTCTGGATACGATCCGGCGCCATGCCCCTCTTTCTCGCGCGCGAGTGTCCGAGGTTACCGGGCTGAACAAAGCAACGGTATCCAACCTGGTTGCTGATCTGATCAGTGATGATCTGGTGCAGGAGATTGGCCCTGGGGAATCCAGTGGCGGACGCAAACCACTCATGTTGCTGTTTCGGGGGACATCCGGCTATGCAGTCGGTCTGGAACTCAGTGTGACCCATTTAAAAGGCGTGCTTACAGATCTGGAAGGACACATCATTACAGAATACGCAGTGACCTTGGAGCATCATGACGTGTCCTCTGTATTGGAGCAATTAAAATTGGCAGCAAAACAGCTCATTAAAGCAGCTCCTGCTTCCCCTCACGGTGTCATAGGCATCGGTATCGGAGTACCCGGCATGGTCGATGAGGCAGGAACAGTCCTGTTTGCACCCAACTTGGGGTGGGAGAAGGTAGCGCTGCGCTCCATGCTTGAAGAAGAATTTGAACTGCCTGTCACCATCGATAATGAAGCCAATGCTGGCGCTCATGGAGAGTTAAATTTTGGTGCAGGCATCGGTGTCCGTCACATGATCTATATCAGTGCAGGCATGGGGATTGGTTCAGGCATCATGGTAGATGGTGAATTATACAAAGGCGCGTGGGGTTACGCAGGGGAAACAGGCCACATGTCCATTGAAGCGGAAGGTCTGCCTTGTTCCTGTGGAAATCGTGGTTGTTGGGAGTTATACGCATCGGAAAAAGCCTACGAACACCCAGATCATCAGCTGAAATTACCTGCTCATACCACACGTGAGCTAATCCATTATGCAGAGCAAGGCCATAAGAATGTTCAGGAATTATACGACACGATTGGACGCAAACTGGGTATTGGCATCACCAATATTGTCAACAGTTTCAACCCGGAACGAATTATCATTGGTGGTCCGCTCTCTGAAGCAGGTCCCTGGATAGAAACAGCATTAAAACAGGTTGTGGAGGAACGTACATTACCTTATCACCGTCGCAGTTTGCAGATTGAATGGGCAGCTCTGGGCAGCCGTTCCACCCGTGTTGGTGCCGCTTACTCTGCAATATCCCAATTTTTAGGAAAAATAAGAGTTTCCGTCTAATAACAGCTGAAAATTGACATCATTTCGCCCCATTTCCTCCCTTTTTGTTAAAGAAATCCAGATGTATAATGGGGTTATGTGATTTTTGTCATGGCTGTGTCGATATAGCTGTGTTAATTCCGATAATGAAACGGAGTGAAAAGAAGCGTGACCTACGTGGATACTTCAGATATCTCGGCGCCAGTATTTGTCACCGTCCTCCTGTTCCTGATTGTGCTTGCGCCCCTGTTCAGCCTTGGCATACTCCGATTGTTCCAGAGCAAAAAGAAGGCTGGTTTCATGTACATGCTGTCAGGAGTGCTGGTATATGTTGTATTTCAGACTTTCATGAGTATTTTTTTCTAAAGAATATATTTAATTGAATTGCTAAATCCCCTTTCGCAGTAATTCCTGAAGTTCACATGTTAGCATGTGCTCCAAATTATAGCGGCAAGGGGATTTTTCATTTTATCTTGATAGATTAATCATACTCACTACTTTTGAGTATTCTCCAGAGCTCGTTCTTCCATCATGTCGACAATATCCTGAATCTGACCCATGACGGAAATCGGATCGGAAAAATAAAATTTATATCCATCAATCTCGTATAACTTATTGTTTTTGACTGCTTCTAACGTTCCCCACACCGGATCGCTCGCATAGTCGTATGATTCCGCTTTGGCATTCACGGCCATAAATATGTAATCACCAGCATATGATTCGGCGAGTTCATTGGAGATCGTAGCCCAACCCACTTTTGGATCAATGCTGCGTATTACGTTCTCGTTCATAGGCAAGTCCAATTCACCATGGATCGTTCTGCCCGTATGCGCATTACCATAAAGCGTGATGTCTTTGCTTAAGCCTCCGTCAAACACAGTAACGGTTTCTCCCTCTTTGATTATACTGCTTAAACTCTCCTTGGCCGAAGTCACCTTTTGTTCAAAATCGGTAAGCCATGCCGATGCTTCAGCCTCTTTCCCCAATATAACGCCAAGCTCTTTAACCTGATCACGAACGAGGGCAGAGTTGTCCAGAAAGACGGTTGGGGCGATTTTGGAATAAACATCGTAACTTTTGGCATTGCCTGTAACGATTAGGTCAGGGTTCAGTCCAGTTATTGCTTCAAGATTGTCCGAAATATCCTCGATACCGGAAACCTTGCCCTCCAAATAATGGTTTTGCATGAATACGCCGTTACTTCCCACAGGCTTCACATCCAAGGCCAGAATATGACCTAGGAAGAAATCCGTGACGACACGCTGCGGATTAGCAGGCACTTCGACCTCACCCATGGAAGTATTCACTTTACGTGTCGTTGCTTGGGCATTTTCATTTGTGTTACTTTCGCTTGAACTGTTCGCTTGAGAAGCTGTTGCTTCCGATTGAGCTGTACTTCCATCTCCCGTTGCGGCCCCTGTATTCCCTGAAGAACCGCCACTACATGCATTTAACAGCAACCCAAAAGCCATCAGCAAAGCCACCGGGACTCTCTTTATATTTTTTAACATTTCGTCAGACCCTCCATCTAAGTAATGATAATAATTATCATTATCATATAGAGGAATATAACATGGGGCTGGAGAGCCAACAATATGATTTCTTCCTGCTGAGGATGTAACATCTTCATCTACGAATCGCTTACGGTACTTCTGTGGAGAAACACCCATATACTTTTTGAATGCATTACTAAAATAGTACGCATCCTGATACCCAATAGCTGACGCAATCATTCGTAAGGGAAGCCTTGTTTCGGCTAATTGCTTGCAAGCTTTTTGCATACGCAAACGGATTAGACAGTCAATCGGTCCACGATTAAGCACCTGTTTGAAACAATTCGAGAGATGGCCCGGACTCCGCCCCATTGTTGCCGCCAAAGAGTCCAACGTATGAGGTTTTGCATAGTTCTGCAACAGATACTCCAGCGTCTGTATGACCAACTCGACTGGACTAGCTGTTTTGACGACCGGAGACTGTAGATAATATTGTTCCAACATCTGATAAACCCATTGGTAGAACGATGCCTTGAGTTGAAGCAGAACCGAAGGTCCTTCCTGCTGCTGGGCCTCTAGCATACGATTTGCAATTTCGTATAACATCATTGGCTGCGTTAGTGTCACACGATATGTAATTTGAGTTGGATCTTTGCGATCATCTACAAACAACGGCTCATCGTCGTACGTTTGACCCCGTTCTGCTTTATACGAAATCACTATATACTCTGCTCCGTCTGAACCTGCGTTAACTTCAAACAGACTTCTGGAAGGAGAATGAATGATCTCAAAATGATTGATGGAAAAGGTCTTCTGATTGAGCAATACCAGCAAGTTCCCTCTCTTTATACAAAAAAAACTGCTGGGCTGCATCGTGAATAATATTCTTTGACCCTTTGCAAGAATAGTTCTTTCAACATGGATATCCCGTATACTCGCCTGTTCCCAGAAGAGAAAATGCTCCTCCTGATCTATAATCATGCTGTTTGTTCACCTCAATTAAATGATAATTCATTGCAAGATCATCTTACAACTTCACAATGTTTAGGACCAGCTTCCAATTCATCCAATACACTCATAGAAAACGCACAAAAAACCGTACCCTTCGGGGTACGGTTCTTTCTATATCCTAACGGCTCGCGAAAACCGGAATTGCATATGAATTGAAACGTTCTTCAACACATCATGTTCCAGATGATCAGCGTAATTTAAGCGTCCAATACTTTGGCAAATTGAGTTTTGTTCATACCCAGAATGCGGTGTTCACCAATGACAGTCAATGGCACGGCACGTACACCCATGTCCCACACTTGTTGTGCAAATTCATCGCTAGTTTCGATGTTGCGCTCTTCATAAGAGATCCCTTTGTCAGCCAGGAATGTTTTTACGGATTTGCAGTTCGGGCAGTTCGTTGATGTATATACAATTACGTTTTCCATGTTTAATTCACCTCATATGGTTTATATTATTCTATCGTTTGGTTGAAATCAGTGGAATCAACTCATTCTATTACAGAACAACTGCGCTGTGCTCCAAGCTTTCAATGTATTTCTCGGTGTCCATGGCAGCCATACATCCGCTACCTGCAGCTGTAATTGCTTGTTTGTAACGTGTATCCTGAACGTCACCACATGCGAATACGCCTGGGATGTTTGTCTCGGATGTACCTGGTGTAGTCAGGATATATCCGTGTTCGTCCGTAGTGATCTGTCCGCCAAGGAAACCAGTGTTTGGTGTGTGACCGATAGCTACGAATACGCCGCTTGCCGGAATCACTTCTTCTACACCTGTTTCGTTGTTCAATACTTTCAGACCTGTTACGCCGTTGTCACCAGCAAGGACTTCAAGTGGTGTACGATTCAAAGCCATTTCTACTTTTTCGTTGCTGCGTGCACGATCCTGCATAATTTTGGAGCCACGCAGTTCTTCACGACGGTGTACCAGCGTTACTTTGGAACCGAAACGGGACAGGAAGCTTGCTTCCTCAAGAGCAGAGTCACCACCGCCGATGACGATGATCTCTTTGTTACGGAAGAAGAATCCATCACATGTTGCACATGTGCTGACACCGCGGCCCACATTCGTTTCTTCACCAGGGATACCCAGGTATTTAGCAGATGCACCTGTAGAGAGGATCAATGTTTCCGATACGAGTTCACCCATACCTTCAACTTGAATCTTGAACGGACGCTCGCTCATGTCGATGTTGTTCACCCAGCCTGTACGGAATTCAGCACCGAAACGTTCTGCTTGTTTACGCATGTTGTCCATCAGTTCAGGACCCATGATGCCATCAGGGAAACCTGGGAAGTTCTCCACTTCCGTTGTTGTTGTCAGTTGGCCACCAGGTTGTGGACCTTCAATAACGAGCGGGTTCAAGTTGGCACGTGCCAGATAGATTGCTGCTGTCAGCCCTGCAGGGCCTGTTCCAATAATAATTGATTTATACATGTATAGTTCCTCCCCCGGGTTCTGCAAAAAGGTTAGTCCCTCCGGCATCAAAAGCTGTTGCTTTTGCATACACTAGAACGAAAAGCCTAGATCATGTCCACAAGACCTGCCTGCGTAATGACAATAATCCTATGCAGAAACGGAATTCTAATTTATAATCATTCTAATCTGTTGTTCATTATGATCTCTTTTATGTACGGTGTCAATGCTCGGCAGCGATTATGAAGAAGTCTTCATCAGGAGGGAAAATGGAAGCATGAACGATGCACTCATTGGCAGTATTATATCAGCCATGTCTACCGGCCTAGGGGCCGTACCGATTCTATTTATGCGCAAAATATCGCACCGTCTGCGTGATATCTTGCTGGCATACGCTGCAGGTATTATGACCTCAGCCTCGGTTTATAATCTCATTCCGGAAGCGCTCGGCCAATCGAATCTCTTTGTACTCGCATTTGGTATTATGCTTGGTAGCCTGGTGCTACTGGTGCTCGAGATGAAGATTCCACACGTTGATCTGGAGAATCCCGAGAAAATGCCTTTCAAAATTGAAGCCAAAGCCTTCATGATTATTGCAGCGATTACCATGCATAATCTGCCAGAGGGGTTATCGGTTGGTGTCAGCTACGCAAGCTCGGATGAGAACCTGGGCAATCTTATTGCCTTCTCCATCGGATTGCAGAATGCGCCGGAGGGATTCCTGGTCGCCCTCTTTCTAGTGAACCAGAATATTGGCCGCTTCAAAGCACTGGGCATTGCCACCCTCACCGGAGCAGTAGAGATTATTACAGCGATGATAGGTTATACATTAAGCAGTCTCGTATCCGGCCTTGTCCCTTATGGTCTGGCATTTGCAGCCGGTGCGATGATGTTCATTGTGTATAAAGAACTCATTCCCGAAAGTCACGGCGACGGCAATGCACGAGTGGCAACTATCTCGTTTTTACTCGGACTCATCACGATGATCGGTCTGACCGAACTGTTTTAATTGAAGAATGTATACTTACTATGCACGTTAAACCTTGTTTAAGACTCTTACAGTACAGAAAAAAGAACCCGAGCGAACAGCGCCTAAAGCTGTCGACCGGGTTCTTTTTTTAGCCACAAATGAAGATTCCATGAAATTAATGGGATAGGTTGTAAGGAGCATGATGCCCTCTTCTGATCAGGATTGAATGAAACGAATCAATTCCGAATTGAATCTTTCCAATTCATCATAGAAAGCACCATGACCACTCTCTTCAAAAGCAATCAATTGAGACGAAGCGATGCCTTTATGCATCTGCTCTGCGAATTCGAACGGACAGATCTCATCCTTTTTCCCGTGCAAAATGGCTGTCGGCACCTGAATGGAACTCAGGTCACCTCGTAGATCCTCATCCCGCAGGGCAATTGCACTGCGAATGGTACCATAAGATGAAGCCTCCATACCAAGCGCGTGGAACCAATCCATGAATGGATGGCTGTGTTCTTTCGCGAAGAACATGCCGCCAAATGTCTCCAGCAACTTCGGACGATCTGCAAAAATCGGTTCAATGATCTGCTCGTTCAGCTGCTCTGGAGTCAATCCATACGGATAACCTTCGCGCTGTGTGAACACAGGGGCTGCCGCAGATAACAAGGCCAGCTTGGAGACACCATGTCCCTTATGTCTGGCCATGAATGATTGCAACTTTCTCTTCGAATCATTACCCGTTGACCCAAGGTTCAAACGTGAGCCCTTCAACCAACCGCATACTAATCATGAAACCAATCAACCATTGTCTCTCCAAATCTGATTACCGTAGCAGCCTAAGCCCATTCAGGATAACCAGAATTGTACTGCCTTCATGACCTACCACACCCAGAGGCAATGCGACGTCTTGGAGGAAGTTACCTGCAATTAAGGCCAGAATAACGGTGATGGCAAAACACATATTTTGCTTCACCGTACGCTGTGCTCGGCGTGCCTGCCCAATCACCCAAGCGATCTCTTCGATATTGTCGTTCATCAGCACCGCATCAGCAACCTCCAATGCAGTTCCACTGCCGGACAATCCCATTCCCATACCCACAGTCGCTGCTGCAAGTGCCGGAGCATCATTGACACCATCTCCCACCATTAGCACTGGACCATACTGTTTGCGGAGCATTTGGACCTGCTTCACTTTATCTTCTGGCAGTAAGTCTGCATAGACCATGCTTACCCCCGTTTCACGTGCAATTACAGAGGCTGATTTGGCTCGATCACCTGTTAACATCGCAACTTTAACTCCCATCGCTTCAAGCCTTCTCACTGCAGCTGCTGCCTGAGGGCGTACCGTATCCCGCATGGCGATCAGCCCAGCCATTTCACCATCAGCCATAACAACGGATACCGTTTTTCCCTCCCCCTCAAGACGGGAGCGTACTTCGTTCCATTCAGAAGACTCCATCGATTCCAATCCATTTGTTTTGCCAATGCGCCAGACTACATCGTTCACCGTTCCTTCGATGCCCCAGCCTGTTAGCGCCTGTACATGCTCCGCTTCCTGAAGTGTAATGTTCTCCTTGTTCGCCTGATCTACGATGGCACGAGCCAAGGGGTGCATGGAGATGTTCTCAATCGCTGCTACCGCAGCTAACAGCTCAGCGCGGTCTATATTTTCAGCCGTAATAATATCTGTAACTTGCGGGGTGCCCATGGTCAATGTACCTGTTTTATCAAAAGCAACGACCCGCGTGCGTGCCATATTCTCCATATGGGCACCACCCTTGAAGAGAATGCCACGGCGCGCACTGCTGGACATCGCGGACAGCATGACAGGCATGATCGAAGACACCAATGCACAAGGTGATGCAACAACCAGAAATACCATCGCTTTATAAAATGCCTCGTTCCATGTCCAGCCAAGCAGCAGTGGAGTTCCTGCAATCACAAGTAAAGTCACCCCTACAACAATGCGTGCGTATATCCCTTCAAATCGCTCCATAAAACGCTGGGAATCCGGCACTTCTGCCTGCGCTTCTTCCACCATTTTAATGATTTTTCCGAACAGTGACCCTTCAGCCGATTTGGTGACCTCTACGTATAAGGCGCCCTCCCCGTTTACCGTACCTGCATAGACCTCATCCCCCGCAACTTTGTCCACAGGTAGGGATTCTCCGGTGATGGACGATTGATTGATAAAAGAACTCCCCCGGTACACGACACCATCTGCTGGAATGAGTTCTCCCGGTTTCACCAACAGCAGATCACCTGGCTGGAGATCATCAATAGCCACAAGGTTCATCTGTCCATCCTCAATACGCAGTGCTGTCTCCGGCTTCAGCGCGAGCAACGATGAGATATCCTTATGACTGCGCTCTGTCGCATAACTTTCCAACGCACCACTGAGTGCAAAAATAAAGATCAGCATCGCGCCTTCATTCCAGTAACCAATAGCTGCTGCCCCAAGAGATGCGGCAATCATCAGCAGATTTACATCTAGATCACGGTCCTTGACCAGTGTCTCGATGCCTTCCTTCGCTTTGGTCCAACCCCCCACGGCATACGCCACAATGTAGAGCATGATGGATAAGGTACCAAAATACGGTGCAGTTCCCCAGGCAATCAGCATTAAAAGCCCGCTGCCCAATGCAGATTGCATCTCTTTATTCTGTACCATGGCTCGAAAATCAGGCTTTTTGCCGCGATTGGGGCCAGGTGTTTGGGACGAGCGTTGTTCTGTTTGTTTCTGTCTGTGTAGAGGTTGATGTATCGCTTGCATATAAATCACAATCCTTTCGAATGTTAAATTTGCGGATGACGAGTCTGCCTATTCCGCTCCCAGAAATGAAGTTGTATTGAGAATGAGAGCCATTGTTAATGCCCTAAAAATGACACATGCTGCTGCGGGAATCCCGCAGCAGCATGGTTTTGTGAATGGTTTTGCAATCATCTCGAATGAGAATGATAATCATTTTTGTTCTCATGCAATTATTTTTACCCAATACAACTTTTAATCAGTATATGCCTGTGATCCTCATTTGTAAATGGGTATTTTTCGGACGGTTACTTTTACTCCTACATGCATATTCAAAAAGACAAAAAACCGCTGTCCATAAAGACAGCGGCTTAAAGCATCTATTGATAGGCGTTTGACCAATTTTATAGCATATCGCTTAAGTGAATGTTTCACATCCACCCAATACCATTTATGCGCCTACACCTGCTCCCTGACTTGCTTTGATCGCTTGCTCCAGATCATGAATAATGTCTTGAATGTTCTCTGTGCCAATAGACAGACGAATCAACTCCGGATTAACCCCTGCGGCAGTTTGTTCATCTTCAGTCAACTGCGCGTGAGTCGTACTTGCCGGGTGAATGATCAGTGACTTGGAATCGCCCACGTTTGCAAGGTGAGAGAACAGTTTAACATTTTCAATCAATTTACGACCCGCTTCCGCACCACCTTTGATTCCAAAGGTCAGAATGGCGCCCTGCCCTCTTGGCAGATACTTCTGGGCAAGCTCGTAAGAATCGTGGCTTGGCAGACCCGCATAACTTACCCAGGACACATCCTCATGTTTCTCTAGGAATTCCGCAACCGCAAGGGCGTTGCTACTATGGCGCTCTACGCGCAGATGTAATGTCTCCAGTCCCTGCAGCAACAACCAGGAGTTAAATGGAGAGATCGTTGCACCCAAGTCACGGAGAAGTTGTACACGAGCTTTGATAATATAAGCAATCGGTCCAACTGCTTCCGTATATACAACACCGTTATAACTGGCGTCCGGCTCCGTCAAACCAGGGAACTTGCCGCTTGCTTTCCAGTCAAATTTTCCGCTATCCACGATAACGCCACCAATGGATGTACCATGACCGCCAATGAATTTCGTTGCAGAGTGAACGACAATATCTGCTCCATGTTCGATTGGACGAAGAAGGTACGGGCTCGGGAACGTATTATCCACGATCAAAGGAATGCCATGTTCATGAGCGATCGCTGCCACCGCTTCAATATCCAGCACATTCCCCTTTGGATTACCGATCGTTTCGGCATACAATGCTTTCGTTTTCTCCGTAATCGCTGCCCGGAAATTCTCAGGATCACTGGAATCCACAAATTTCACGTCCAGACCCAGTTTCGGCAAAGTTGTCGAGAACAGATTGTATGTACCTCCATACAAACTCGCCGAAGACACGATCTCATCGCCTGCACCGGCAATATTCAGAAGCGAAAACGTAATGGCTGCTTGACCAGAAGCAGTAGCCAGCGCCCCAGCTCCGCCTTCCAATGCAGCAATCCGTTGCTCAAATACGTCAGTGGTTGGATTCATCAGACGGGTATAGATGTTGCCAAACTCTTTCAAACCAAACAGATTAGCTGCATGCTCAGTGTCCTTGAAGCCATAGGATGTTGTCTGATACAAGGGAACTGCTCGTGCGTTGGTAGTTGGATCAATCTCCTGACCTGCATGAATTGCCAATGTTTCAAATGAAAGCTCACGTTCGTTTGACATAAATCTGAATCCTCCCTTGATATATACGTTCTATAAGTTCATGATGTCTTGACATGGTGGTGTATGTTTTCCATATTCTCTCACAAGATGTCGCATTTGAAAAGACTTATTTCCGATTTTTCCGATGAGAAATATTAAATATATACATTATCATTTCTATACCAAAAAAACCTTTGCCCTCGCAAAGGTTTTTCGGCTGCTGATGAAGATGCGCTGCATCACTTTTCAAACCGGCTGTCTTTTAGACTCGAACTGCATCCCATACTTCACGCAAATGTTTGGCCGCAGGCACAGCTTGCTCCGCAGTTACACCTTCAAGTGAAATATCGATATGCGGCTTATACGTTTTTAGCAATTCAAAAAATAACGGGTAATCCAGTATGCCTGCCCCAGGTACCGGATTAAACTTCTCTCCCTGTGCATCGAAGGCGACATCCTTGGCATGGATCACAATCATGCGCTGATATAGCGATTCCATCACCTCGCGCAAGAAAGCTCCTTGATCTGCTGCATGTGGTTGTTTGATCAGATTACACGGGTCGAACAGCATTCCCAGATTGGATGAAGGAATCTCTTCAAACAAACGTGTCATATGTTCATGAGTATGAAGGGTATGTGTGGACACAGGCTCAATCGCTGCATGCACGCCCCATTTCTCCGCTTCCTCGGCCAACTCCTCAACCGTTTCTTTCAGCACACTCCACGCCTTCTCTTCATATCCATCCGGATGCGTATCCTGATAGGTGTCCAAGCTTCCGGTCTCCGTTGCGACCATGCTGCAACCGAAATCCCGGGCATAACGCAGATGTTCCTTGAATCGATCAATATCCGCACGACGGCTTACCGGATCAGGGTCAATCGGATTAATATAACAGCCCAGTACCGCAATCTTCACTCCGCGCTGTGCAAATTGATCTCCAATCTCATTCGCCAGACCGGGGCTCAGCTTGCCATTCGATGAGTCCACATCGGATAATGCTTTGGCAAGTGCCAGCTGTACAGAGTTGAATCCGTTATCTGCAATTGTCTGCGCGAGCTGTGCTGTAGGCTGTTTACCAAATGTATGTGCCAGAATACCAAGTTTCATCTCACTGCCTCCTTATGCTAATCCGATGATCAAGCGATTAACGTGCCATCCAGCCACCATCGACATTCAGCACATGACCATTCAGATAATCCGAAGCGGCAGATGCCAGAAAGACAACCGGGCCTTTTAGATCTTCCGGTGTTCCCCAACGCCCCGCAGGAATACGGGCTGTAATATCCCGGTAACGATTCTCGTCCGCACGGATCTGAGTAGTATTATCGGTTTCCATATAACCAGGTGCGATACCGTTAATCTGGATTCCCTTCCCTGCCCATTCGTTGGCGAGTGCTTTGGTTAAACCGGCAACACCATGTTTGCTGGCTGTGTACCCTGGCACGTTAATCCCACCTTGATAGGACAACATGGATGCAATATTAATGATTTTGCCGCTTCCGCGTTCAATCATATGTCTGCCAGCCAATTGGCTTAGGAAAAATACCGTGTTCAGGTTCAGACCAATGACATCATGCCAGTCCTTCCCTGCATGATCAGCCGCAGGTGTGCGGCGAATGATTCCCGCATTGTTGACGAGAATATCAATTCTGCCTTGGAACGCAAGCGCCTGTTCGAACACAGCCGCCAACTCATCTTCACGACTTAAATCCGCTTCAATCACATAAGCTTTGCGTCCGAGTGCTTCAATGGCACTTGCCGTTTCGGCAGGTTTGGAATAAGAGACCAGCACCACATCAGCGCCTGCTTCCGCCAAACCAATGGCCATCCCTTGTCCAAGTCCTCCCGAAGTACCTGTTACCATTGCAACTTGTCCGCTTAAATCAAATGGGTTCATGAATGATTCCCTCCGCATGGTTGTAATATGCATTTTATCGATCTGTCCGTTCTTTAATCCCATGAATCATGAATGAGGTTAACTTTGATAATCCACTGTGACACCGCTCTGCTCGTATAAGGCAACTGTCTCTTCATCCAAACGATGATCACTGATAATATAGTCCAGTTCCGAACACTGGGCGAAAGTTCGCAGTGCAAATTGTCCGAATTTATAATGATCCACAACACCATATACCTGCTGGGAGGCAGATATCATTGCTTTTTTCAAGGGAACCAGATCTCCCGTGTATATGGATAATCCAAATTCCGGATGAAGTGCTGTCGTGGATATAAAGGCTTTATGAATGTTAAGACCGGAGATAAATGCAGCCGTGTCATCCCCCACCAGCATATTCCGTACACGAGCCCCGCCAGGCACAACCAGTCGTACTTGCTCCTTCTTGGTAAGCTCCGCAATAATGAACAAGTCGTTGGTCACCACCGTCAGCGGCTGATTGTCGAGACGTTTAGCCATCTCGAGCGTGGTGCTTCCACCATCAAGAGCAACGATATCGCCAGGTCGAATGTAAGCCAGGGCCCTTTCAGCAATCTCCGTTTTCTCCGATTGATGCTTCTCGGTAACTCCCCGGCTGTTCAAGATGCCATACTGGTCATTCTGAGCCAGCATAGCACCACCATGAACACGTACGAGCAGACCCATACTTTCCAACTTGTCGAGATCCTCTCGCACTGTTTTCCCAGTCACCTGCAACAGCTCACTCAGATCACTGACGGTTACTTCCTGGCGCTCCAGCAGAGCCTCCATAATTTTTTCATGTCTTTTCAATGGATTCATCCTAATCAACTTCCTATACCACCTGAGTCAAATGGCAGTTTCACACTTACACTTCGGGTACAGAAAACCTTCCGATCACTCTTATCCCCATATTTCCTTTGATCCCTTATTTAAAGGGAGAAATCTGGTGATAAAGGCGCACGCTTCGCTTCTTCTGGTCCTTTCTGTCCCCTCCGTTATAGTGTCTACCCTGTCAATTTAACTCAGACATCTGTAATTTATTATTTCAGGTCTTTCATCGCTACGCCGTCCATATCTTCGAACGTCTGGTTCTCACCAGCCATCGCCCAACAGAAGGTGTAATTGCTCGTACCCACTCCACTGTGAATGGACCAGCTTGGGGAGATGATCGCCTGACGGTCGCGTACAACCAGATGCCGCGTCTCGTTTGGCTCACCCATCATGTGGAATACAACGCCATCCTCAGGCAGATTCCAGTACAAGTATACTTCGGAACGGCGGTTATGGGTATGTGCAGGCATGGTATTCCACATGTTACCCTTGTCGAGTTCGGTAATACCCATTACCAGCTGACAACTCTGAATTCCACCTTCTCCTTGGTGAATGTAACGATAGATCGTACGCTCATTGGAAGTTTCGATGCTGCCCAGATGATTCGGCTGAGCCTGCTCTTGTGTTGCTTTTACTGTTGGATAGGTATGGTGAGCCGGTGTGGATACAAAATAGAATTGTGCAGGTTGAGCCTTGTCACTGCTCGTGAACACAACTTCTTTCACACCTCTACCGATATAGAGACATTCCTTTGCTCCAATCTCATAACCTTGGCCATCCGCTGTTACTGTTCCATGACCACCTACATTAATGATACCGATTTCACGACGCTCCAGGAAAAAGTTCGTTCCGATATCCTTCAGGTTCACTTCAAGGGTAATGTCTTTGCTCTCAGGTACAGCCGTTCCCACAATATAACGATCCACATGAGAATATACCGTTACCAATTCATCGGTAGCAAACAGTTGCTCCATCAAAAATTCCTCACGCAGGCGAGATGTATCATACGTTTTCACTTCATTGGGATGTGCAGCATAACGATTTTCCATTATTAATCCATTCCTTTCGTCATTTAAATTAGTTGGAATTGAGTTTGAACATGTTCATATAAGTTCATTTTAGTTCATTATGTATCTTTTGTGTACCTTTATTTTTAAAATGATTTATTTCATTAATAATTAACGATGTTTATTTCTTAATAAGAACAAAAAAAGATCTCCCCAGTCTGTATCACAGACCGGGAGATCTTCTTTGATTCACATATTAATGTGCAACAGCGTTGTTAAGCATGATCCAGATCGAACCAATTACGATGGTCATCATAATCAGCAATCCGAAAATAAGTGCCATTACATTCCAGCGTGGTTTTTCTGTTTCACGAATATGCATGAAGAAGAAGAGTTGAACCACAAACTGAAGTGCTGCTGTACCCAGAATCACAATAAGTGTTCCTGTTTTGCCCATCATGTCGTTCAGAACCACCACAAGTGGAATGATTGTCAGTACGACAGACAGAATGAAGCCGATGACATAAGACTTCAGTGAGCCATGTTGTTCATGGCCGTGGGAATCATGTGAGTTGTGCTCTGCCATCTACATCACCCCCATGAGATAGACGATCGACAGGAGGAAAATCCATACGACGTCCAAGAAGTGCCAGTACAAGCTGATAACGTTGATCTTACCACGAGTAACGTCGGTAATCCCACGTTTTTTCAGTTGGAACATGAGTCCGATCATCCAGATCAGACCAAGCGATACGTGAAGTCCGTGAGTACCCACGAGGGTGAAGAATGCACCCGAAGCTGCACTCGTCGTGTAACTGAATCCTTCGTGAACCATCTCAATAAACTCATAAACCTCCAGGGCGATAAAGCTTGCACCCAGCACAGCTGTAACAATCAGCCAGTTAATCAATTGTTTCACTTTACCCTGGTTCATTGCCAGAACGGCAAGTCCGCTCGTAAATGAACTCGTGAGCAAGATAAATGTCTCGGCGATAACGCCAGGCATTTTGATCAGTTCGGACAAAATCGGTCCGCCCGCCGAATTGTCACGCAACACAATGAAGGTTGCGAACAATACGGAGAACAAGATAACGTCGGAAATCAGGAAGAACCAGAAACCGAGAATTTTCATTTCCTGTGGATCATGGTGGCCATGGTCATGACCATGCGCATGATTCTCACCGTGCTTAGCGGCTGCTTGAGCCATCTATACCGACCCCCTTAACGACGCTTCGGTACGCTTAATTTCGTCGACCGGAATGTAATAATCCGTATCGTAAGAGAATGAACGGGCGATCATACAGATGCCTACGCCAGCAAGTCCGAGAATCGCCATCCACAGCCATCCGAATACGAAGCCAAAGCCGGCTACAAACCAGAAGACAGACATGATGAACGGAATCGAAGAATTCTTCGGCATATGAATTGGCTCATATACAGGCTCAGGCGGATGAATGCCTTTCGCACGACGTTCTTTCTCTTCCCACCACTCATCAATATCATCTCCGCGCGGTGTAACAGCGAAGTTGTACTCTGGAGCTGGTGAAGGAATCGACCACTCGAGCGTACGACCATCCCATGGATCGCCGGAAGCTTTAAGTGTTTTGTATTTGCGAATACCGTCTGCAATTTGTGCAACTTGGAACAAGAATCCGACACCCATCAGGAATGCCCCAATTGTGGATACGAAGTTCAGTTCCCACCAGCCAGTATCCCAGCCGTATGTGCTCAGACGACGTGTCATACCCATCAGACCGACAGCGTACTGCGGCATGAAGCAGACATAGAAACCAATATTCCAAGTCCAGAATGCCCATTTGCCCAGTTTCTCTTCGAGTTGGAAACCGAACATTTTAGGCCACCAGTAATACAGACCAGCGAAGTATCCGAAGACAACGCCACCGATCAATACTTGGTGGAAGTGGGCAATCAGGAAGTAACTGTTATGGAACTGGAAGTCAGCAGGAGCAACGGATAGCAGAACGCCTGTCATACCCCCGACAATAAAGCACGGGATAAAGGCAAGTGTCCACATCATCGGAGTCGCCATGCGAATCCTTCCTCGATACATGGTAAACAGCCAGTTAAATATCTTAACCCCTGTTGGAATGGCAATCAACATCGTAGTTACGGCGAAGAATGCATTCACGTCCGCTCCTGAACCCATCGTGAAGAAGTGATGCGCCCATGTGAAGAAGGACAGGAAGCTGATGATTAACATTGCAAATACCATTGACTTGTAACCAAACAGTTTTTTCCGCGAGAAGGTACTTACAATCTCGGAGAACACACCGAATGCCGGCAAGACGACAATGTATACCTCAGGGTGACCCCACATCCAGATCAAGTTGATATACATCATTGGGTTACCGCCCAGATCAAGTGTGAAGAAATGCGCCCCGGCAAACCTGTCGAGGAATAGCAATGCGAGGGTCACAGTCAAGATCGGGAAAGCAAACAAGATAATGATACATGTGGAGAATACCGACCATGTGAACATCGGCATTTTCATCCATCTCATACCTGGCGCACGCATTTTAATGATGGTAACCAGGAAGTTGATACCGGTAGCCAGGGAACCGATACCCGATATCTGTATACCCCATATATAGAAGTTCTGTCCGACCCCCGGACTGTGTGACAGCTCCGATAGAGGTGGATAACTCAGCCATCCTGCATCCGGTGAACCACCGATAACGAAGGACAGGTTAAACAGCATTGCTCCCAGGAAGAATAACCAGAAGCTTAATGCATTCAGAAACGGGAAGGCAACGTCCCTTGCTCCGATCTGTAATGGCACGATAACGTTAAATAAACCAAACATGAATGGCATCGCCATGAACAGGATCATGATCGTGCCGTGAGTTGTAAAGACCTGATTATAATGTTCAGGATGTAAGAAATCCATGTTAGGCATAGCCAGCTGCAGACGCATCATCAATGCATCCACACCACCACGGAACAACATGATAATGGAAGCAATGATATACATAATACCGATCTTTTTATGATCGACGGTAGTTAACCAGTTACGCCAGAGCCAGCCCCATTTTTTGAAATAAGTCAGCACCGTTACGATAGTTATCATCGTAATACCGATGGCCACGTCTGCTCCATAGATCAGCGGGTCGCCAGTTACGAAAAACTCCGATGCGAACTCTTTAAGTCTCTCTAACATTGGGGGCCTCCTTTCGAATCTTTAGTTAGCACTCTTGTCCTCATCTTGATTGGACACATCTGTTTGACTTTGAATGGCTCCAGAAGCTTCACTTGAACTTCCATGCTTACTGTGAGCACTTTGACCATCGACAACATACTTGGTCACAATATTTTGGAACAATCCTTCTGGGAAGGCAGAATAATAAGCTACATTGCTTGTTCCTGGTTCAGCCAGTGCAGCGTAACCCTCTGTAGTCAATTCCTGAGAATTCTGTTTCACTTCAGCGACCCACTTGTCAAAATCTTCGTCCGATGTAGCATTCACATCAAAACGCATTTCTCCAAAATGCTCACCTGTGAAGTTAGCGCCTGAACCCCAGTACTTGCCTTCATGATCTGCTTGCAGATACAAGGTCATCGCCATACCCGACATCGTATAAATCTGTCCTCCAAGTTGCGGAATCCAGAATGAGTTCATCGGTGAATCCGCAGTGAGTTCAAATTTCACGGGCCGGTCTGCCGGAATATTCAGCGTGTTGACCGTTGCAATCCCTTGCTCAGGATACATAAACAACCATTTCCAATCCAGTGAAGACACTTGGATGGTAATTGGTGCTTTCTCGTGAGCCAACGGCTTCGAAGGCTCCAGATCATACGTGTAACGGATAGTAACAATGGCAAGCAGTCCAATAATAATAATTGGAACCGTCCACCAGATTGCCTCCGCCTTCGTACTATGAGACCAGTTAGGCTCATAAGCAGCTTCGTTATCCGGCTTATCGCGGTAACGCCATACGATTACGGCAGACAAAATGAGTACTGGCACAATGATGACAGCACACAAAATTGTCGAGATGACAATCAAATCTCTCTGCGAAGCGCCAATTGGCCCCTTCGGATCCAGAACAACGTATTGTCCGCCTGCCAGCATTGGCCAGACAATCAATGCAATTGTAACCAACGTCAGGACAACCGGAATGATAATCCGGATTAGCGACCTAGGTTTCTTGTTCATTTTGATCCCCTCTCCTTAAATTCGCTCATACTGAAAAATCAGTATACTACTCTCTTCCTACTAAAGATATCAGAAATGAACAACTTTTTTGTTCTTGTTAACAAATTTGTCGATTTTACACCTTAAATGTGTGAATTTTTTCTCACAAATCGCTTGCACGGTTGATATTTGTACATTGTAATCTTTACACATCAAGTCACAAAATAAAACCCTTTGCAGTCCCGTTGATCAGTGTCAACGAATCCGCAAAGGGCTTTATTGACTGGATTCCGGGTACTTATCCAGTCTTATTATGAACGAATTAACGCAGGATTATAATCAATCGGCGCCTTCGTCTTCCCGGCGTGTATGAACAAGGCCAATTGCTTTGGCAATTACGTAAATAAACACACTACCTACAAGGAATCCAATACCGACCATCAAGCCAAGATTACGATCATTAAAATCATTCAAATTGATCAGACACATGACCACTCCCGTAATGAGTGCGACCCATGCCAGAACTGTCATCGTCAAGACGGCGCGCCGCATATTTTTGTCTTTGCGCTCCAATTGGCTGACCATTGCTGTCTTCGATGCCATAGTAAACACTTCCTTTTCCCTTTTTGTAAGTGCTTTCCTTATACCAATATACCACATCAGTATGAATTTTAGTCAACAAATGTTCAAATTTTATTCGCAATTTGGACACTTTATTTTATTTTCAACTGTTGACAAAACATTATTCAATTTACTCATACTTCTTATAACCCAAAAATCGTCTTTTCATAACAGGAACTCTACTTGACCTTATGAAACCTTTATGAACTACTCTTTGATAACTGTAAAAATACAAAAAAGACGGTGCATTGGAATACTCCAATGTTACCGTCTTTTTCTTCATTAATAAGGTATCCATGTATAATGCAAACCTGATTTCCCCTTAAAAATACTTTTGCATTTATTGGGGACCCCCTTAGTTCCTTGTCTCCAGCCAATTATTCTTAATGACATTCTGATACCAGTAATAACTCTCCTTCGGTGTTCTTACAAGTGAACGATAATCGACATGAACGAGACCGAAGCGCATCCGGTAGCCTTCTGCCCATTCGAAATTGTCCATTAATGACCATGCCATGTACCCTTTCAGGTTAATACCGTCATTAATGATGCGGTGGATTTGGGCCAAATGCTGCTCATAATATGAAATCCGGCGATCATCGTTAATTTTGCCATTCTCCAAATCATCATTAATACAAGCACCATTCTCCGTGATATATACATCCACATTGCCGTACTTTTGCAAGTAATGCATGAATTCATACAAACCGCGTGATTCCACCGGCCAGCCGATATCTGTCTTGGTCAAGCCCATATCAACTTCTTCCGATTGAAGAACACCCGCTTCCGGATTGAAGCGATTAATTCCCATCGTGTAATAGTTAATGCCGAGCAGATCGATTGGTTGCGAGATAATCTCCATATCGCCTTCCTGGATTGGCACCGTAGCTCCTGCTTCTGCGAACCAGTCCACCATAAATTGCGGATACGTGCCTTTGTAGATCGGGTCTAGGAACCAATCGGTATTAAGCGCAATGGATCGATCACACGCTGCCTGGTCTTCAGGAGATTTGCTGTACGGCTCAGCCCAGCACACGTTCGGAGCGATACCAATCTGACCGGTTGTTCCCAGGCGACGGAACGATTGAACGGCTTTTCCATGAGCAACCAGCAATCCATGTGCTACATTAATTGATGTTTGCAGGTCTTTGTTTCCTGGCGCATGAATCCCAAGAAGGTTCGACAGGAATGCGATACACCAGGGTTCATTAAACGTTAGCCAAAAGTTGATCTTGCCCGAGAATTCCTTGAAAATCACCTCGGCATATTTCACAAAAGCGTCTACAGTTCTGCGGTTGCCCCAGCCACCGTCATCCTCCAGCGTTTGTGGAAGGTCCCAGTGATACAGGGTGAGGAACGGTTCAATACCCGCCTCTATCAATGCATCCACGAAGCGATGGTAGAAGTCCAGTCCTTCCCGATTGATCTCTCCATCTCCGTCAGGAATAATGCGCGGCCATGCAATGGAGAACCGGTACGTATTAATCCCGAGTTTCTTCATCAGTTCGATGTCTTCCTCATACCGGTGGTAACTGTCACATGCGACATCCCCATTGTCTCCGTTAAATACTTTGCCAGGTGTGCGAGCAAATGTATCCCAGATGGATACCCCGCGTCCACCTTCCTGTGCCGCTCCTTCTATTTGATAGGAAGCTGTTGCTGTCCCCCATCGAAAATCTTGTGGAAATTGAAAAATGGTCATGGTTAGCTCCTCCGTCTCATGATGACACGCGGATCGTTTGTCCTGCGGTCATTGTTAAAATAGTTACATAATCGCCTTGGGGCGTAAGCTCTGCCTTCGCTTGTTCATTTCCTTCCACACGTAACGGATAAGTACTGCGAAGGGTTAGTGAATCACTTCGATCTGCTTTGATAACCGCTGACGCAAGCTTGTTGTCCGTCCACGTAATTGCTACCGTATAACCACCTCTAGCACGAAGCCCTTCAACACGACCTTGAGTCCAGAGTTCAGGCAGTGCCGGTAGCAAATGTAACTCGTTCAAGTGGCTCTGTAATAACATCTCAGCGATTCCAGCCGTACCTCCAAAGTTACCATCGATCTGGAATGGTGGATGGTCATCGAACAGATTCGGATGTGTGGATCGGGCCAGTAACGTGCGCACAAACTGATGTGCATGGCTGCTATCCAGCAGTCGTGCATACAGATTGATCAACCATGCACAGCTCCATCCTGTATGCCCACCACCTTGTGAGATACGACGTTCCAGCGATATTCGTGCTGCTTCCACCAGTTCCGGTGAATGCACTCGATTGATCTGCACCCCGGGATACAGTCCATACAGGTGAGAGACGTGACGATGCCCCGGCTCGGATTCGGCAAAATCCTTAAACCACTCCAGCAATTGTCCTTCACTTCCAATACGGAATGGATAGAGTTTGTCCAGCGCCTCACTCCACTCGCTTGCCAACGATTCATCTATATTTAGCTGCTTCGAGGCTTCAATACAACGGCTAAACAATTCACGAATCAAAGTCATATCCATCGTTGAAGCCATGGATATACTGCGTGCCTCTCCAGCTTCTGTCAGAAACTTGTTCTCTGGTGAAGTGGATGGAATTGTAACCAGATATCCCTCAGGTCCTTCCACCAGCCAGTCGAGACAGAACAACGCCGCTTCCTTCATGATGGGGTAGGCACGTTCCTCAAGAAAACGTTGATTACCGGTAAATTGATAGTGCTCCCATAGATGCGAGGTAAGCCACACACCGCCCATCGGCCAAAAAGCCCAGCTTGCATCTCCACCTGTCGGCGTAGAGGTTCTCCAGATATCTACATTATGATGAGCAGCCCATCCACGGGCTCCATACAGAATACGCGCCGTTCTGCGTCCTGTATCACTGAGATCGGTCAACATATCAAACAGCGGCTCATGACATTCACTCAGATTGCAGACTTCTGCCGGCCAGTAATTCATCTCCGTGTTGATGTTGATGGTATAGTCACTATGCCACGGCGGTTCTACCTGATGGTTCCAGATTCCCTGCAGATTGGCAGGCTGGCTGCCCGGCCGCGAACTAGCCATTAACAGATATCTTCCATATTGGAAATAAAGTGCTTCTAACCCGGGGTCTTGTTCCCCTGCCTGATAGGCCTGTAGCCGCTCATCCGTAGGCAATTCTGCGTTAACCGATGCACCTAAATCAATAGAGACTCTGTTAAACAATGCGCGATGATCTTGTACATGTCTTTCCCGAAGCACTTCCGCACCATGTGTGATCGCTTTGGAGATCATATCCACGCATTCCTTTTCGAGCAACCGGTTATCCTTCACAGGCAACACATCGTAACTTTCAAAGGACGTAGCCGCTGCCAGATAGAAAACAACCTGATCAGCACCCTGAATGTGCAACTTGCCTTCCAGGTTGGAGACCTTTGCGTGCTCCCCTGTTGCCGTAACTGCTACACGTACTGCATATGCGGTTCCCCGATCTTCTTCATTCAGGACGGATTCCGGGTGATCTCTAAAATAATTGGATTCCACGTGACTCGGGCAACGGCTAAACATCGTGAGTGCATCTCCTGAGGTCTCAACGCAATAAGGGTGGGGACTGTCTAGCGTAACGCTGGCATTCAGAGCAGCCTTTCGATCCGTAGTCCATGTGCAAACCATCAGATTATCCGAAGCACTGGAATACACTTCACGTACATAACGAATTCCTTCCCGTGAATACGTCGTGGTAGCAATACCCGACTCCAGATCAAGTTCACGCTCAAATGCTTCATACGAAAGATCGTCCAGACCCTCATGGTGTAACAGAAAATGCCCCATTGGCTGGTAAGCCTCCACGTCACGGCCGAGCATCTCTCGGTTCAACAAATCCTCAGCTTCACCATACTGTCCAGACATGATTAACTCACGCGTCTGCTTCAAATACCGCTGACTGCTGTATTGAATCGTATCCCGCGGAAATCCTGACCATAATGTATCTTCATTGAGCTGAATTCGTTCATCCGCTGCGCCGCCATACACCATGCCTCCAAGACGGCCATTTCCGATGGGTAGTGCTTCTTCCCAGCGTTTTGCCGGTTGTCGATACCATAAACGGTTGATTTTAGTTAGGTTATTGTGTAGGGACATCATTAACTCCTTTTCCTCAATTAGCTATCGAAGTATTTATGTCATAAAACGTTTTCGGTAAGTGCTTACATTAAGGAGATTATATGTGATTTCCAAATTTGCGTCAATGTAAATCATCACACCTCATCCACATAAAAAAAGGCCCTTTTAAAGGGGCCTTTTTTTATTTCAGCATGGGTTGAGGACAATCCATGTTATTTTATATCTTTTCCTGTCCAAAGGGAGACACGGTCTTTCACCCAAACGGTATATTGTTTCTCCATCTCCACTGCACCTGCTTTGTCCAATTCATCCAGGAAAGCATCATAGGTTGCGTCAAAGTTTGCTGGTGAAGTCAGAACAGCCTCCGGAATACGTTTACGAACGATATCCTGTGTTTTTCGGAACGTTACTTCATAATCTGTTCCTGAAGGTACAGACATGTTGTATGCTGCTCCCCATTCCTTGAGCTTCAGATCATCTTCGGAAGGATAGAAATCTTTCCATGTTGTAATACCGTAGGCTTTCAACGTTTCCTTCTCGGCTGCAGTATAACCCGCTTGAATCTGCTCAGGGAAGTTCGTTGTATAATAGTTATCCGTAGAATCTTTCACACCATCGCCGTATCTTGCACTAAAGGCACTATACATCCCGATACCTGTTTCTTTGCTGAAATTCGAATTGTCATTGGTTTTGCGATCCTGAATCTCGTCAGGAATCACACGTTTGCCATTTTCGACGTTATAGTGTTGGCCTTCAATACCCCAGTTTCTCAGCACTTGTCCTTCATCAGAAGCAAGCCAATCCAAGAATTTGATGATACGTACCGGATCTTTGGCCGAAGTTGTGATCCCGATGCCATAACCGTCAAATCCGGTTGGTTGGAACGTATGATCTACAATATCCTTGTTCAAAGACACGGAGAAGTGAGCATATGTGGCATCGTCCTTGCCTGCTGATTTGAGTGCATTTTCAGCTTCTTGATAGTTCCACTCTTGATCGATCAGACCGAGTACACGGCCACTGGCAATTTTGGACTTATATTGATCATCCTTTTGTACAAATGTATCCTTGTCCAACAGTCCTTCATTATACATTTTGTTCAACCAACGGAAGTACTCTTTCTCTTCTGGACGCTTGTAGTGAAGCATCGCTTCATACGTTTCAGGGTTAATGTAGTATTCACCATCATCAGGGGCACCTGTTGCCTGGAAGGCCGGGTTCGTTACCGTGATCATGATCTTCCAGTCATCTGCATTCAATGTCAACGGAATGGTTGGTTGACCATCAATGGTTGGATGTTTTTCATAATAGGCTTTTAGTACATTCTCATAATCCTCAAGTGTCTTCACTTCAGGGTATCCAAGCTCTTTCAATACTCTTTGTTGAATTTCGAATCCGCCACCTGCATCAAATACAACATTATCTACACCCATGTTTGTTGGGATCGTATATATCGACTGATCTTCCGTGTTATATTTCAGACGGTTCATCTGGTCGCCATAGATTTTTTTCAGGTTCGGAGCATGCTCTTCAATCAGATCGGTCAAATCCAGCATTGCACCTGCATCCACAAGCTTAGACAAGTTACCTTTAGGGAAGATGAGGTCAGGGTAATCACCGCTGGCCGCCATAAGTGCAATCTTCTGATCGCCACCGTTGTTCACATCATACTCAGCTTCAATCGTAACGCCTGTTTGTTTAGTAATCTCTTTACCGACTGCATCTTGCATCTTGTTCCAGGTCGGGCTTGGATCTGCACCGAAGAACGTCACTGTAATTGGTTCAGTTCCACTGGACTCCGTAGTTTCTTTTGTTCCCGAATTCCCGCATCCAGCTGTGACCAGCATTGCACTTGCGAGCATCAACATTGCAAACGTCTTGGGTGTATTACCTTTCATCTTGCCTCTCATTGTCTAGTTCCCCCTATTATTTATGAAGGTTTTATCTGTATAACAGGCTTTATGCCTGAGGATACCACTTTTTTGAATGCGCTTACGACTTATGCTGTAAAAGCCTGATTTTCAAAGATAATTGTCAGCAGCAACTATTTTACAACATTGTTCTTATAACAGACATAAAACGTTTTCGAAACATACTATAAAACGCTTACTGAAAGTGCTTACATGATAGATTATAGGCTATCCATCCGCTTACGTCAACAATAAAAAAAGCCCTTTCTCAAGGGCTTTTTTCGCTATGAAAATCCTTCACTTTAATGCTTGGTTTTCAACCTTATTTCACGTCTTTACCAGTCCAGAGGGATACCCGATTTTTAATCCATACCGTATATTGTTTTTCCATCTCCACTGCACCTGCTTTATCAAGTTCAGCCAAGAGACCATCGTATACGCTGTCGAAGTTTTCAGGTTTGGCAAGAATCGCCTCTGGAATACGTTTGCGTACGATATCCTGTGTTTTTTGGAACGTTACGTTGTAATCCGTGTCAGAAGGTACAGGCATGTTATATGCTGCGCCCCAATCTTTCAATTTCAGATCATCTTCGGAAGGGTAGAAATCTTTCCAAGTTGTAATACCATAAGCTTTCAATGTCTCTTTCTCTGCTGCAGTGTATCCAGCCTGAATCTGCTCAGGGAAGTTGGTTGTGTAATAGTTATCCGTAGCATCTTTCACGCCATCTCCGTATCTCGCACTGAATATATTGTACATACCCACGCCAGACTCTTTCGTGAAGGCAGAGTTATCATTGGTTTTGCGATCTTGTACTTCCGCCGGGATAACGCGTTTGCCATTCTCTACTTGGTAGTGCTTCCCTTCAACGCCCCAGTTTCTCAGGACTTGACCTTCATCAGATGCAAGCCAATCCATGAATTTGATAATGCGCACTGGATCTTTGGCCGAAGTTGTAATTCCAATGCCGTAACCATCAAAACCTGTCGGCTGGAATGTATGGTCCACAATGTCCTTGTTCAGGGACACGGAGAAGTGAGCATATGTTTTATCGCCACCGTTGGACGATTTCAAAGCATTTTCCGCCTCACCATAGTTCCATTCCTGGTCGATCAGACCAAGTACGCGGCCACTGGCAATTTTGGATTTATATTGGTCATCTTTTTGAACAAATGTGTCTTTGTCCAGCAGACCTTCATTGTACATTTTGTTCAACCAACGGAAATATTCCTTTTCCTCAGGACGTTTGTAGTGGAGAACGGCTTCATAGGTCTCAGGATTGATATAATACTCACCATCATCCGGTCCACCCGTAGCTTGGAATGCAGGGTTCGTTACCGTGATCATGATCTTCCAGTCATCTGCGTTTAATGTCAACGGAATAGTCGGTTGACCATCAATCGTTGGATGTTTTTCATAATACGTTCTCAGTACGTTTTCATAATCCTCAAGCGTTTTCACTTCAGGGTAGCCAAGCTCTTTTAATACTCTTTGTTGAATCTCGAATCCGCCCGTAGCGTCAAATGCAACGTTATCTACACCCATATTGGTCGGAATCGTATAGATCGCTTGATCTTCCAAGCTATATTTCAGACGGTTCATCTGATCACCATAGATTTTTTTCAAATTGGGAGCATGCTCCTCAATCAGATCGGTCAGGTCCAGCATCGCGCCTGCATCCACAAGCTTCGACAAGTTGCCTTTAGGATAGATAATATCAGGGTAATCACCACTCGCAGCCATCAAAGGAATCTTTTGATCTCCACCATTATTCACATCATACTCAGCCTCAATTGTAACTCCCGTTGCCTTGGTAATCTCTTGACCGACAGCATCCTTCATGTTGTTCCAGTTCGGACTTGCATCTGCACCAAAGAATGTAAAGGTTACTGGACTGGTTGTGTCTCCGGAATCAACCGGCTTTTCTGAAGCGTTACTTCCTCCTCCATTGCTGCTGCATCCTGCTGTAATTGCAAGAGCACTGGCTAACAGAAGCATTGCGAATGTTTTTGGTGTTTTGCCCTTCATGTGTAATCCCCCTTATGGATATAATGAAGCTGTATATTTGTATAACAGGCTGACCTGCACATACCGTGACCAGATGAAACGAATGTCATTTTCTTGTTCTTATAACATTAGAAGCGTTTTCTGAAAAATGAAAAACTGCCCTACACTACCTTACTTCCTTCCCCTTAGGGAATTTTCACCCCTGCAATCTGGCTACATATCACATGATGTACAAGCAAATGTAAGTGCTTTCATAATTGAATAATAATGCCTCTTAAAGTCCTTGTCAATAGTGAATTTATAAAATTGAAAACGTTTTTTAGAAAACGTTTTAGATAAAAAAAGAACCCGTATAACACGGGTTCTTTCTCTTTTTAAATCTGTCTTGCTTATTGTTTATTTAGCCTCTTCACCGCTCCACAACTGAACACGGTTTTGAACGAGTTCTGTATATTGTTTTTCCATGTCCTCTGCTCCTGCTTGGTTCACTTCTGTAATCATGCCATCATAGATGGCATCGAACTGCTCAGGAGTACTCAAAATGGCTTCCGGAATACGTTTCCGGATGATATCCTGGGTTTTCTTAAAGATGACGTTGTAGTTGGAGTCCCCTGGTGTTGGCAGATTGTATGCTGCTCCCCATGGTTTGATTGGGAACTCGTCTTCACTAGGGAACATATCTTTCCAAGTTGTAGCTCCGTAAGCTTTAAGTGTTTCTTTTTCAGCATCGGAATATGCCGCCACGATCTGTTCAGGGAAATTCGTAGTGTAGTAATTGTCCGTTGAATCCTTCACACCATCTCCATAGTGCCCAGAGATATTGGTGTACAGTCCTATACCCGTCTCTTTCTGGAACACAGCTGCATTATTCGTTTTTTGGTCCTGAATGTCGGCAGGAATGACACGTTTGCCGTCCTTCACTTCATACTGTTTACCTTCAATTCCCCAGTTCATCAATACTTGCCCTTCTTCAGAAGCCAGATAATCGAAGAATTTGATCGTACGAACCGGATCCGGATTGGTCGTTGTAATCCCTACACCCCAACCGGATACAAAACCAGGGTCTTGGAAGGTTTGATCCTTGATATCCTCGGAGAGGGTAACCGGGAAGTGTGAATACGTCGCTTCAGACTTGCCCGCGGATTTCAAAGCATTCTCTGCATCGGAATATCCCCAATCCTGGTCAATAACACCAAGAACACGCCCACTTGCAATTTTGGATTTGTATTGGTCTGTTTTCTGGATGAAGCTGTCCTGATCCAGCAATCCAGTGTTATACATATGGTTCAACCAGCGGAAGTACTCTTTTTCCTCTGGACGTTTGTAATGCAGCATTGCTTCGTACGTTTCTGGATCGATGTAATATTCACCATCATCCGGTGCACCCGTTGCCTGGAAAGCCGGGTTCGTTACGGTAATCATGATTCTCCAATCATCCGCATCCAGTGTTAACGGGATGGTTGGCTGACCATCAATCGTAGGGTGTTTCTCTTTGTACGCCTTCAAAACATTCTCGTAATCCTGAAGTGTACGCACTTCCGGATATCCGAGTTCTTTCAATACACGGTGCTGAATTCCAAATCCACCACCTGCATCAAAGTATTTCTGGTCTACCGCATAATACGTCGGCAGCACATAAATAGCCTGATCCTCATTACTGTATTTCAACCGGTCCATGTAATTACCATACAGCTTCTTGAGATTGGGAGCATATTGGTCGATCAGATCTGTCAGATCAAGCATTGCTCCGGCATCCACCAGTTTGCTAAGTTCTCCTTTGGGTGACACGATATCCGGATAGTCTCCGCTCGCCGCCATTAAGGAGATCTTATCCTGACCACCACTAACGGCAAATTCACCGTTAAGCGTTACCCCTGTTTTTTCTGTAAGGACTTTACCCACTTCATCCTTCATGCCATTCCAGTTCGGACTGGGATCAACACTGAAGAAATCGAAAGTAAGTGGAGTTGTCTCTGCGCTGGTATCCTTGAACGACGTATCACCGCCGCTTCCTCCACCACAACCTGCGAGTAAAGACATTGCAAGCACTGGTGCCAGTGCAATCTTCATTTTGGAACTTGCCATAATGGTAATCCTCCCTGTTTCATATGTCTGTTTTGTCCGGGACTTTTTTGTCCCTGTCTATAGCTTCATGAATACCACACCGCAGCCCTATACGGTGAAGCGCAGACCAAATGGCTGCGCTTCGGGTATCCTGATGCTTCATTTGTAGATGTACGGCCACTCTATGTGGCAGCCTATACAAGCTTGCTTATGCTTTTACTGCGCCCAATGTCATACCGCCAACAAAGTACTTCTGTAGGAACGGATATACAATCAGGATTGGAACCGTTACAACGATCGTAATCGCCATTTTGATTGATTCAGGTGAAATCTGTGTCATCTGTTGTGCCATGTCATTGGCATTCCGTCCAGCACCTGAGCCTTGCTGCGTACTTTGCAGTACTTTCATCAGCTCATATTGGAGCGTGGTCAGATGTGCCTTCGAACCATTATACAGGTACGTATCGAACCATGCATTCCATTGACCTACAGCCAGGAACAATGCGATGGTTGCAAGTACCGGTTTACACAGTGGCAGGATGATTCTGTAATAGATCGTAAAGTCATTCGCACCGTCCAGCTTCGCGGATTCCTGCAATGCATACGGCAGACCATCAATGAATGAACGGATAATGAAGACGTTAAATGCACTGATCATGCCTGGCAATACATATACCCAGAATGTACCGATCAGGTTCAGGTCACGCATCAGGATGTATACCGGAATCAGACCACCGGAGAAATACATCGTGAGTGCAAGTGTTGTAGAAACAAATTTACGAAGTCCAAAGTCAGGTCTGCTCAGTGTAAAAGCGATCATGGAGGAACTGATCAATCCGAGCACAGTACCTACAAGTGTACGCAGGATGGAGATCTGCAAACCTTGTAACAATCCATCATATTGGAAGATCGTTTTGTAGTTCTGTAATGTGAATTCGCGAGGCCACAAGTAAATCCCGCCACGTACTGTATCTGTCGAGTTATTGAGTGAGATGGCTAGTACGTTAAGGAATGGATATAGTGTTACGATCAGCACCATGGTCATCGCGAGGATGTTGAATATATCGAACAGTTTATCGCCCCGAGTAGCATTGAATGCTTTGTTCGCCATAATGTCGTCCCCTCCCTACATGATGCTTTCTTTGGTGAATTTTTTGAACAAGCCGTTCGCAGTAAACAGAAGGATGATACTGACAACGGAGTTGAATATACCTATGGCTGTACCATATGAGAATCGTCCCATATTCAAACCATAATTGAGCGCGTATAGATCAAGGACTTCCGAGTAGTCTGTGACCAGACTGTTGCCGAGCAAGAACTGCTTCTCGAAACCGATACTGATAAGATGTCCAATCGACATGATGAAAAGTACGGAAATCGTGGTCCGAATGCCAGGCAGCGTGATGTGCCACATTTGTCTCCAGCGGTTCGCTCCATCTACACGGGAAGCTTCATACAACTCTTGGTCAATACCGGTAATTGCCGCAAGATAGATGATGGCATTCCAACCGGTTTCTTTCCACATATCTGAAGCGGTTACAATGTACCAGAACAAGTTCCCCTTGGCCATGAATTGGATCGGCTGGTCAATAATGTTCAGGCCTACCAAAATGTCATTGATAATCCCTCCATCGGTGGAGAGCATTTTGGTAATGATCCCGGCTACAACGACCCAGGATACAAAGTGAGGCAGATAGGATACTGTCTGCACGGCACGTTTGAAGAACATACCTCTCATTTCATTCAGGAGAATAGCGAAGAAGATCGGTACGATAAAACCGACAACTAGTCCCATCAAGCTCATTGCAAGCGTATTCCGAAGTACCAGATAGAAACGTTCATCACTGAACAGCTCTACAAAGTGTTTAAAACCAACCCACTCTTGATCACCAAACGATCTGGCAGGTTTATAATTTTGGAAAGCCATCGTCCATCCCCATAGTGGCAGATAGTTAAATACGAAAACCCAAGCTACGAATGGCAATGACATGAGATAGAGATATTTCTGCTGTTTCATTCTGTCCCAAATTCCGTTCCGCCGATTCTTTAAAGGCGGTTTGGGGTCACTGCTTCTGTTCGCGGAAGCGGATTTTTTTGTTAGCGTTTCCATCTCCGTTCCCCCTCCTCTGTTTTATAGAATAATCATACTCGATAGAGCGTTTTCAAAATACCATCTGGATTTTAGAGAAAATCATATAAAAATTAGATATAGGCATATATAATCAGACATTATTTCGTTAAAATCAGTGATAAATTCTACTTTCAAATGCATTAAAAGCAATATAAAGGTAAAATTAAGTTTTATATGTAATATTCGAAAACGTTTTATAGTAATCGTTTACTTCAACATAAAGGCACACAAAAGGGACCCTTGAAGGTCCCCGTGTCTACAATGTAAATTGAATGGTCTGCAGTTTGGCGATCCCGAGCAATTGTGCAACCGATATGGAGCTTTCCGGTTGAAAGTGATCTCCATGCAGATACGCAAGTATTTCCTGAAATAAATAGGAGGCTTCCGGACGCTTCATTAACGACAGGTTAGTAAAAGGAAGTGAGGACACCAGAATCTTGCCCTTCCCTATAGTTGCCTCAAATGCATAAGCAAGTCGTTTGGCCCGATGGAAGTGGTCCACCACCTCGATCAGCGGCTCCACTCCTGGCAAAGTATCCAAACATATCGCTGGTGTACCATTTACAAGATGATACCAATGCCAGTCGGAAGCTCCATCATGAGGGAAAGAGCCCAGCAGTGGTACCTGATCTTTCAAATACATGCCCATCGTTGCACCAGGCTGTGTAGCGAACATAAGGTAATTCCAGAATACAGGCAGATATTTGGTCTCCACTGAATCATATAGTCCTTCTGCGATTGGCTGTAGCCAAACAGTTCCACCGTTGACTACATAATCAACAACATTGGGTGTTAAGGACTGAGCGATAATCAAGTCGATCTTTCCATGTTTCAACAACCGGAATCCATCGATGTGATCTACGCGATCATTATGCGCTTCACCTAGGAATGGCTGCAACTCTACAACTGTATTCCAGATCCGATTCGAACCCGGATGGGACTGATACAAAGGAAACGACCAGCCACGCCATACATTGGTTGCATGAATGTCCGAATCACCCGACCGCAGCTCTGCTTCAATCCGAAACGCTGCCGCCCCCTCACGAGGCGCAGTAGCAACAATGCTTCCCATTGAAATGACGGACCCACATTGAATATCTCCGGTTCTCCATTCCCCTTCGGTATGTACCACTTCATCGCTAATCAACTTCCAATGTATGGTAACATTTTCAAGTGGAACTTTACCATAGTGAGATATGCGAACATCCACATCAATGGATTCTCCAGCGTAAAATGTACGCTCCTTGCAGCTTAGCAACACGACCACATCGGAGTTGAACTGCATGAATTCTTCAGGTGTTGTAATGCCTTTGTCGTCCCAGAATACATCCAGAATACCCGTCGTAGCATGTCCCTGACCCGGAAAATCACGGATATCCAGCAATTGCACGCCCGCAGCATCCGGTGTTCGTCTGATCCGCTCCATGGCTTCTTTTAAGGAACGTACCAGATGTGTACCGCTGGCTTGTTGAAAATGCTCCAGATCTGCCATCATTCCTTTGCGAGTAAGCGATTCCTCAATGGGTAGCAACCAGGAGGGACGCAGAACGCCCGTATATTTGTCTCTTTCCTGAGGCCGCACATACATGGTGTATTGTGCATGTTCATGTCCAATTACCGGATGCTCTGCAAGTCTGGTAACGGCATGATAGTCCAGTGTTGTATCTGGTACAGCAGAATATGCAGACTCCAGCGGGGGATGCCAGTTCAACGACTGAATATAATAATCCCCTTCCCGCCCTTGCGCTGGAAGCTGTCCAAAACCTGTATTATCCGTATATAAACGGGTTGGGTCCATCTCTTTTGCCCTGGAGACCCATGCATTAAGTTCCGGATGGCCATTCGCACCGATAAGTTCATTCCCCATGGAAAACATGACAAATGAAGGATGTCTGTGCAATGACAGGAGCAACCCGTCCAGTTCCTGTGTCAGATAGGTCAACACTTCAGCCGGCGCTGACTGATCTGACTTTTCAAAGAATCGAGACCAATGGGGCAGCTCTGCCTGCACCAGCATGCCCTCTTCATCAGCCGCATCCCAGAAAGGCTCCGGCGCGCTCCACCCATGCAGCCGGACATGATTGAAGCCATACGATCTGGCGACTCGAAACTGGCGAATGTAATGTGCCTTGTCCCAGACGGGATAACCTGTGAGTGGAAAGATGCAGCAATCCACATAGCCGCGTAAATAGACAGGCGTTCCATTCAATTTGAGCTGCTTACCATCTGCAACCAGAGAACGTACACCAAATGTTTGCTCTACCTGATCCAGTTCCCGTTCACCATCAAACAGACGGACCACGGCTTTATACATTTTGGGAGATTCATCCGACCATCTGGCGACAGACTTCTCTGCCCCAAGTTCCAATCGCCAATGATCAATTACAGCTTGGCACTCAGTTGAACCTACTGAGCTTGGATCAGTTGGCGGTCGAGCTTCCAGCTTCACATGAGAACTATATCGATCAAGCCACGTGCCATCAGGATGCTGGATATCCACATGTAATTGAACAGCTCTATCCGCTTTACTTGCGGGAGCGCTTACAGTACAGCCCACCAGAATGGTCCCATGTTCAGCATCGGGTTGAATGCGTAACGTCTCTAGTCGACATGGAGGCAGACAGTCCAGATAAACCCCACCGGTAATTCCACCCCAGGCTGTAGCTGTATGCAATGAATGTATATGGCTTCCAGCCAGCGGAAGTTTCATCGTATTATCCACGCGCATCTCCACCCGATTCACTTCTCCCTGCTTCACCAGAGAGGTGACATTCCACTTTTGTTGATTCACCAGACTATCCTGCTGCCCGGCATAATGCCCATTCATCCAGAGATCCGTTGTCCAGCGAACCCCTTCCAGTCGAAATACATACTGGCAGCCAGGGTCATCTGAAGGAATATGAACATCTTGAGCATACCAGGCCGAGCCTTCATACTCACGTATTTTGGTCCAGGTATCGAGCCTTTCGTATTCAGGCTCTTCTCCGTATCCTTGCTCTTCCCATGAACCGGGAATCTGAATGGTCTCCCATGATGTATTTTCACACTGTGAAGGCAGTAGTATCTTTTGTGCAATATGCTCATCGGGCTCCAGATCCAATCGAAACTGCCATGTTCCATTGAAGTTCAATGTATGACGTGCCTTAGCTATATCAGACAAATTCATATCGTATAACCATCCCTTCACCTGAGTTCTTGTAAACTCAGTCTATGATGTAGTGCCCTCCGTGACCATTGCTTATCATGGGAAGTGCATGGACAATATGATGAAGCTGGAACATGTCAGTGATGTCGAAAACGTTTTATTTTATAAACAGGGGCAAGGCCCATTACTTCGTACTCATTCCTCGTTTAGGTCAGCCATTGATGCTTTGGACGAAGATTGGGTTCTCGCCTGTTTGTAAGCAGAAGGAGATTCCCCAACATATTTCTTGAATTTACTGTGGAAGTAGTCCACATTCGCATACCCGACTCTCGCCGCGACCTGATGGACCTTCAATCCTTCATCCAGCAATTCCTTGGCCTTTTCCATACGAACCTTGTCCAGGAATGCATTGAAATACTCTCCAGTATGATTCTTGAACAACTTCCCCAAGTAACTGCTGTTATAGTTAAACACTTCAGCAAGTACCTCCAGCTTGAGATTTTCGCCAGGGTTACGTTGGATAAATTCAATCATCTGTTTCAATACAGTATCCTTGCTCCCCCCACCCATACGTTGAATAAGGCGATTAAAATGTTCCAATGCCATGACCTTGAGATCCGACATCGTAAATTGATGATAGACTTCATTAATCAGAACCGAATGTTCCTGCATAATGGAGTGCATATGTTGATTCGTAGCTGCAAGCTTGTTGAACGCTAGGGAGAACACTTGTGAGAAGGCCGTTTTGATCGCTTGCTCTGTTCGGTGATACGGGACCAAGCGCTCTTCCATCTCAGCCAGTACCCGCATAACGGACTCACTGCTACGGATGTCTAACGCATAATACAGCTTGTCACCGAGTTCGTCCTCAACGGGCTCATGTGTTCCATCCACAGCTTCAGCTCCTGGCTTAGCAACGCCTTTGCCTTCGCTACCTTCAGTCCACAGCATGATGCGCTTCTCTGTGAACAAGAAGCGTTCACCGAGTGTACGATTCGCCTGCGTGAATGAACGCGCAATTTCAGAAGTGAAATGTACGGGTTCACCCGCAGCACCATACATGTGGACCTCCCATTCTCCCAGAAGTCCTTCCAGCTCATCATAAAGAATTCCTGCAGATGACTCGGATGTGATTGTTTCCTTGCTTAACAACCCCAGACCGGAATGGAACGAGAATACGATGCCCCGGTCTTTCTGGTCAAACGCTTCAATCAGTTTGCGTTTCATAACACTTCCTCGTTGCAGATCGGGGGCCGCATGCATCTCAAGCAGAATAATCTGATAATGAGGCCAGTGCAGCCCCAGGCTATCTTCTTCCATGCTGCCCGCACCTTCCAAACTGTCAAAGAGCAACGCCTCAATCTGGTGCTCCAGATAGACAGTATCTTCACCAGCTTGACGTGCCATTGTCTCCCGTTCACGGGTCAGGATCGTAGCAATCCGCTCCAGTTCGCTGATGATCTCATCTTCATCCACCGGTTTGAGCAGATAACCATCCACACCAAAACTGATGGCTTTCTTGGCATAATCAAAATCGGCATAACCGCTCAATATCAAAAAGTGCGAATCCGGATGATTCCGGCGCACTTCTTCAATCACATCCAGCCCGGTCATACCGGGCATGCGAATATCAATAATCGTCAGATCAGGCTCCAATTCCTCAAACCGGGAGATAGCCTCACGCCCGCTGGCAGCTGTCGCGATGACCTGGAATCCGTATTTTTCCCAATCGATAATGGTTGTCAGTCCCTCACGTATGCTCGGTTCGTCATCCACCAAAAACACTTTATACATGTTGGTCCCCTCCTGCTGGCAAGGTGAAAGAAACCTCTGTTCCTTCCCCATATACACTCTTCATCTGCAATCCATATGGCTCCCCGTACGTCAATGTTAAGCGTTGATGTACATTACGCATGCCGATCCGACTCTTCTCCTGTTCCTCCGGTCCACAGATAAACTGCATCACCTCAGCCAGTCGTTCTGGCGTTATGCCTGCACCATTGTCATCCACACGGATCTGCACAATGTTCTCTACTAAACGAATACTTATATGAACACGGACTGTGCCCTCTTTGTTCTCCAGACCATGGACAATCGCATTCTCAACCAAAGGTTGAATAATGAGAGGCGGAATGTACATCTTCTCCACCTCGGGATCAATATCGATCTGGAATGCAAGACGGTCGCCGTAACGGAATTTCTGAATTTCCAAATAGGAACGTACCATTTCAAGTTCAGCCCGGAAGGTTGTTTTTCCACTGCCAATCTCCAGACTCTTGCGCATCAGCTTGCCCAGCAGTCTGACGATGTTGGCAATCTCCGCTTCTCCCTTAATATGCGCTTTCATCCGAATGGACTCCAGTGCATTAAACAAGAAATGTGGATTGATCTGGCTCGCCATCATTTTCAGTTTAATCTCTTTTTGGGCGATTTCCAATTGATTGTTCTGTTCCGTCGCTTCTACCACCTGTGTCATGAGTTCATTGATACTTTTCACCATATAGTTGAACTGTCGTGACAATTGTCCAATCTCATCGTTTCCATCAATCCGCGAAGTCACGTTCAGATCACCTAATGCCAGCTTGTTGAGGTGTTTACTCAGCCGGAGCAATCGGTTGGAAGTGAGGAACGAGATGATATATACGAACAATAGGGCGATAACGAGCACAAGTATAATGAAAATCATGCCAATCATGCTGACGGTGTTCGCGTCTTTGACGATATTTTTGGTGGCAAAAACCGAAATAACCTTCAGACTGTTCATGCTCGATCCAGGACCCAACTCATCAATAACAATGTTGGAGGGCTCCCCCCGGAAATCTGCTTCAATGGTTCCCTTTGCCTGATTCTGCAGATCAACGCCAAAATCAAGCTCGTCCAGCGTTTTCCCTACCAGTTCGGTATTCTTTGCTGCAACCACATACCCCTGCTCGTCCGTAATCATCGTCTCAAACTGTTCCTGACGGAGCAATCCATTCAGTTCATCCTGATTGATGACAATCATCAATACGCCCTCGGTCCGATATTCGGCAAAAGGTACTTTGCGTACCAAGCTGAGCTTGTGTACAGGATTATCTTCCTTGTCCGGAATGTAGAACCACCCGATGCTGGTTGTTTTCAATGCCTGTTGGTACCAGTAGCTCTCTTCCGTCTGCTTGTCTACCGGGATGAATTCGAGGTTGTTGATCAATGTTGGGTTAGTTGAGTAAAAACGAATGCCGGCGATCTCACGGTACAAACGCCTGTACTCCTGAAAGTCTTTGTACGCAAGATAAGCCGAGGTTAGCTCCACAACGCTCTTGTACCGTTTATTCACGATCTCCTTGAGATCCGCATTAAACATTAAAAGATTGGATATATCCGTTGGTACACGCAGCATCGTCGCCGTCTGGCTCTTGATCTTGTCCACATTGATGATTGTCTGTCCTATCGCATTGTCCAGGGCTTGCTGGCGAAAATAACTGGTCACAGCAAGACCAACAATCAATACCGGAATCATGACAACTAGTACATAGGAAATGAGCAATTTATGCTTTAATTTGAGATTATTGGTGGTTCGTATCAGCCTTTTAAACATGTCTGCACCTTCCGTCATCTGTATAAGCGCTTACATATAAAGAGCAGGATCAGGATGTTCTGTCCTCTAAATTAATCATACCACATAACCGCCAGAATTCGGATTGTCATCACAATGGATATATCTGTTGTCGGGTAACAAACCAGCATAGTCTCTAAAAATAGTCTTTAAAAAAAGAAGCCGCCATTAACATGGCGGCCAGATTTACCGAATTATTTCTGCTGCCAGAAGTTTAGTGACTCCTAGATGGGCGAAATCCATATCTTTTGGCACGCCATGCAACAACCAAAGCCATCAATGTTAAAGCCAAGATGGCCCAGTTAAATGACGAAGCTCCCCATTGATTCAGAAGAACACCTCCCGCCATTCCCCCAAGGGCAATAGCCAGATTCCAAACGGTTGTATTAATCGGCATGACGAGATCCACACCTTGTTCGCCCGTAGCTTGAGCAAGTCCGGTCTGCAACAGGGTAGCCGCACCTCCAAATGTCAGCCCCCACAGTGCAACAGAACCGAAGATGACAACCACATGCTCACTCCAAAGACCTAATACAAGGGAAATTAAAGCAAAACCCGCAAGGCTCAGAAGAACCAGCATACGCAACCACCGATCAATGAAAATACCTGTAATCCAGATGCCCACCAATGCCATCAGACCAAATACAAGTAAAATGAGTCCAACCTTGGATTCCAAACCGAAATCGGTGAGAAAAGGAGCAATATACGTGTATAAAATATTATGAGCCAACATCCAGGCTAAAACGACAGTTAAAATGGGAATTACACCGGGGGTAAACAGAACTTGCATGACAGAGATACGCTTATCCGCTGACTGTCCCGGATAGTCGGGTACTTTCCAAAGCACCCAGAAAATCAGTATAAACGCCAGCAATGACATCAGCCAGAACACCGAGCGCCAACCCATTAATGAACCCAGCAGCGTACCTGCCGGAACACCAAATGATAAGGCAATCGGCGTGCCAATCATAGCCACAGCCATCCCCCTTCCCTTGAGATGCTCAGGTACCATCCGTAATGCATAACCACCAATCAGGCCCCAGGAGACACCGGCTGCAACACCGGCCAAGGAACGAGCGAATAGTGTCAGCACATAGTTTGACGAAAGGGCAGTAATGGTGTTGAAGACAAGAAAACCGATAATAGACAGAAGTAAAAGCGGACGACGACGCCAGCCCTTTGTCAGCACCGCCACAGGTATGGCAGCAACCAGCGACCCAACAGCATAAAAGGTGACAAGCTGCCCCGCCCCTGCCTCAGAGATCTGCAGCCCTTCTTTAATTTGCGGCAGCAAACCCGCAGGAAGTGTTTCGGTCATAATGGCTATGAAACCCGCCATAGCCAAGGCCAACAGCCCCAACCATGGAAAACGATGAGAAGATATATCCGACATTTGTGCAGCTCCTTTTAAGGTAGTATGGAATAAATAATTGAATTGTGGATCGATCATTCCTTATATTATTCACACTGCCTCACCTTGTCAATGACTTTTGGATCGATTAGTATATAATTAAGAAAAAGGAGGGAATATTTTATGGCGAGAACGGGACGTCCACGCATTTTCGATCGGGATGAAGCCCTATTACAGGCGATGATGCTCTTTTGGGAGCAAGGATTCGAGGCCACTTCCTTACTTCAGCTTCGAGCAGCTATGGGGGATATTTCAGCAGCCAGCTTTTATGCAGCCTTTGATTCCAAAGAAGCGTTGTATAAAGAAGCAGTAGAACGATATATGGTTACGTTTGGACGTGTGACGGAAAGCTTCTCGGATCTCACACTCTCACCAAGAGAAGCGATTGAAACAACACTAAGAAGTACCGCAAAAATGCAAACAGACAGCGCGCATCCATCTGGCTGTTTAATTGTGCTGTCAGCTAGCACATGTTCTTCCAAAAACAATCATATTCGTGACATTGCCGCTGAGAAAAGAAAGCTGACTCGTAACCGCCTGCAGGATTGCATCCAGCGTGCTGTGGATGTCGGTGAAATTCCTGCTTCCACGAATGTAGCCATGCTAACCACCGTATTTGATACCTTTATGCAAGGCATATCTACACAAGCCCGCGATGGCGTTCCTTTTGCAACGATCGATGAGGCTATCACGGAATTCATGGGCATCTGGAACCTTGTTCAACATTCAGCCTGACTTTATCTACGAACTATATGGATCGGTTAAAAAAGCCAAAAAAGGCACTCCCACAATTGGAAGTGCCTGCTCAGTATAAATTTTATGCGCGTGCTGTTAAGGACGAGGTGTGCTAACGCCGTTCAGGATCAGCTTCGGATGAATGTCAGCGTTCAGTGAAGCGGAAACTGCACAATATTTTTCCTCAGCCATCTGGATGGCTTTCCAGATACGGTAATCTGGGATATCCCCATCGACTTTGAAGATCAGATCAATGGATGTGAAGCCTTTCGGCATCTCTTCGCTGCGTGTCCCCTGCGCTTCAATCTCAATCGACTCAATTTTGTCCAGGAATGCGTCCAGAATCATCGTAATATCGATTCCCATACAGCCGCCGAGACCTGCCAGTAACAATTCCATCGGGGTTGCACCCTTGCTGTCACCACCATAAGCAGCAGTGGCATCCATGCCAACCGCGTAGCCAGACGGTCCTTCGGAAGTAAATGCGCGTTTGCCTTTCCATACGGTTGTTACATTCATGATGTTATCCTTCTTTCTTAAAATAGGTTAAGTTCAAGCGAAAAAGGTTTGCACTTTCCACTCCGATGACAGAACAACCTTCCGATCGCTGTTATCCCCAGATTTTTTTGATTCCCTTCTTCAAGGAGAAAATCAGGGGATAAAGGCGCACGCTCCGCTTCTCCAGGTTTCTTCTGTCCTCTCCGTTCTTGTGCAAAAAGTTTAGTTGAACTGGTATCGTTCACGACCTTAAATACCCGCTTAGGATACGTTCGTTCTTCCGATCGCTGTTATCTTCATCAAAATTCAGTAATTTGTTGCAAGAACCGGCGGGTGCGTTCTTGCGTCGGATGTTCAAAAAAAGCCTGTGGACTTGCTTCTTCCACGATCGATCCATCCGCCATAAAGACGATTTTGTTCGCCACATTACGGGCAAACTTCAATTCATGCGTCACGACCAGCATCGTCATGCCTTCCTCTGCCAGCTCCTTCATGACGGAAAGCACCTCTCCGACAAGTTCGGGATCAAGGGCAGAAGTTGGCTCATCAAACAGCATCACTTCAGGCTCCATCGCAAGTGCACGTGCAATGGCGACCCGCTGCTGTTGTCCACCGGACAATCGGGATGGATATGCATCCTGCTTGTCCGACAGGCCCACGCGATCCAGAAGAATCCGGCCACGTTCGGCCGCTTCGTCACGCTTGATTTTTTTCACCGTCACAAGACCTTCCATGACATTGCCCAGCACCGTCTTGTGCGGATACAGATTGAACTGCTGGAATACCATGCCGGTCTGGCGGCGAATCTCCAATACCCGGGCACGCTGTACACGCAGCGAATCAGCACTGTTAACCACAACACCGTTCACTTCAATCTGTCCTCCAGACAGTTCTTCCAGTCCGTTCAGGCAGCGCAGCAAGGTACTTTTGCCTGAACCACTCGGACCGAGCAATACAACAATATCTTTGGCATCGACATGAAGATCGATGTTCGTGAGCACTTCATTTTGTCCAAAACGTTTGGTAAGTCCGGTTGTTGTAATCATCGGTTCTCTCCTCCCATCAGTAAGCGCGGGCTAACCGGCGCTCCACTTGTTCCAGAATGGCCGAGAAGCCGATACTCATAATCCAGTAGATCACACCGATCGCCAGATAAAACGGCATATTCACCGCATATTGTGATACCAGCAGTTGTGCCGAGCGCAGCAACTCAGTAACACCAATCGCAGCCACAAGTGATGTTTCCTTCAACATGCCAATAAACGTGTTCCCCATCGGCGGGATGGCGATGCGCACAGCTTGCGGGAAGATAATGCGTCTCATTGCTTGAGCCGGGGTCATTCCGGTTGCGTATGCAGCTTCCATCTGTCCTTTCGGTACAGCCTGAATCGCTCCACGGAACGTCTCCGACAGAAACGCCCCTGCATTCAGACTTAGTCCCAGACAGGCAGCTGTAAGGGACCCCAGGGTCACTCCATAATCGACCAATCCGTAATAAATGACGAATAATTGCACCAGCAGCGGGGTTCCCCGCATGATGGATACATAAAACCTTGCGATCAGCCTAAGCCATATCGGACCCTTCAGACGAGCAATAGCAACAAGTAATCCGATGATGAATGCAAAAAACATCGAGATCACCGTTACGTATAACGTATAGTAAGCCCCCTTCAGAAAGAAGGGGATATTCTCAAATACCAGTTCCATGGGTTAAATCTCCCCTTCGCCTTGCCAGTTCATTATTGCGCAGGCTCTTCACCAAACCATTTTTTGAAGATGGTGTTATATGTGCCATCATCTTTCATGCCTTTGAGCGCGTCATTCAATGCTGCAACGAGTTCCGGATTGTCTTTGCGAACAGCGATACCTGCTTGGTCACTCTTGATTGCTTCGCCTACAGCTTTGATCTTTAATCCATTGGCATCAACAATCGGTTTCAGTGCGTACATGTTGTTAATTGTGGCGTCAATCCGTCCAGCATTCAGGTCTTTCAGTGAAGAGATGACATCGTCATAGGTTTTAATCGTGAAGTCTCCCACTTTAGGCAACACTTCATTACGCAGATACGTCTCATCATTTGTACCCAGACCTACGCCAATTGTTTTTCCTTTGAAATCTTCTAGCTTGGTGATATCGTTATTGTCTTCTTTTACAATGATTTTCACTTGGTTCGTAATATACGGATCACTGAAATCGAGAACTTTCTTACGATCATCGGTAATGGTCATCTGGCTGATAATGGCATCCAGCTTCTTCGCTTGCAGACTTGGTGTCAGACCAGAGAACTCCTGGGATACAAATTCAACCTTAACCCCAAGACGCTTCGCAACCTCACGTGCGATATCTGCATCATAACCGTCCATTTCTTTCTTATCGTTCAGGAAGTTGTATGGTGCGTATGTGCCCATCATGCCCACTTTAATCACGCCAGCAGACTTGATCTGCTCCAGTTCATTGCTTGCCTGTGCACCATTCGTGCCCCCATTGTCTGTTGCCTTACTTCCACAAGCACTAAGTACCAGCACAGTCATCAGCAGAATCGCTGTCAAAGACCAGCCTTTACGCGTTTTCGATCCATATGTTTTGTTCATTACGTTAACTTCCTCTCATTCGTGTATTGATCTGGGTGTACATTTGGTTACGTTATTGTGATCAAACAGCAGTTGTACCCATTATTCCCTGCTAGTTGTGTAATCATGTGAATCTCTGGTCTCTCGTTGAAAAATAAAGCTGCGGACTTTGCACATGCTTATGTACCCAATAGTCCGTAAAATTCAAAGCTTGCTGCCTCAGCTGCCAACGAAGAAGCTGTCATGGCGGAGAACTTGCTGTGCAACTCATCCGAACCGAACAACCAGCGCGATATCATGCCTTCGATCATGCTTACCAACAGCGCTGCTCGCAGCGGTACATCCATGCCCTGAGGCAACATGCCGAGTTCGATGGCACGTTCCATATTGTGTCGGAACGCAGTCTCGACGGCATTTCGTGTCTCCTCGACCAGTCGTTGTACGGATTCTTCAGTCACGATGCCTTTAAGCAACAGTTCCATAAAATATCGATTCTGTGCGGCGAACATGAACAGGTCAGTGAATAGCCTCTCCGATGCTTTCACCATATCTTCTACCGATCCGGCATCCTTGCGGTATCCTTGTCCAATCGCCTCAAGCAATTCCTCCTTGCCCGTTAATATAATTTCTGAAGCAATGGCTTCTTTGCTTTTGAAATGCCAGTAAAACGTCCCTTGCGCCACACCAGCCTCACGGACGATATCGGAAATTTTCGTCTGATGGTAACCTTGGGTTGCAAAACGCTCCATTGCTATGCGTATTATTTGGTCCCGCCGTTCTTCACCGGGTTCCAAACCGTTGATTTTGGTCATTGCTGTAACCCTCCCGATTGATGAGTCAGTCAGTTAATGTATATCCTATGGGATAACTAGGTTTTTGTCAATATAGTTTTAAACAAATGATTACAAGCATAAGTTGAAGTTGAGTGCATTTGTGATCATAATAGGTGATAGCCTTGTTCAAATGAACAGGCATGGTCAAGCAGGACAGCCTGTGCTGTCACCTGCATATCAAGGAGGAAGAGAATTGGACATTATATCATCCATTATTATGGGCATCATCGAAGGTTTGACTGAGTTTTTGCCCGTGTCCTCCACTGGACACATGATTCTGACTGCCCACTTGCTGGGTTTATCGGAGGACAACGAGTCAGTCAAAACGTTTGAGGTGGTTGTTCAACTCGGAGCTGTACTTGCTGTTGTTGTACTGTATTGGAACAAGTTCATTGATATGTTCCGCTTCACCGGAGGCAGTAGACCTTACTCCCGCCGCCTCAATCTGGGACATATCTTCCTGGCGATGGTTCCTGCCGTAGTCATCGGACTTGTATTCCGCGACTGGATCAAGGCACATTTGTTTGGTCCGGAGACAGTGCTGTACAGCCTCGTTATAGGTGGTATATTGATGATCGTGGCCGAACGCTGGAGCCGTAAGAGTGAACGAATTACTACCCATGATGTCGATGATATTTCCTACAAACAGGCATTCGCGGTGGGGATATTTCAGATCTTGGCATTGTGGCCAGGCTTCTCCCGTTCCGGATCAACGATCTCAGGCGGTCTCTTTGCAGGGATAAGCCGCGTAGCTGCTGCGGAGTTCACATTCCTCGTGTCTGTGCCAATTATGATTGGTGCTACGGGATATGACCTGTACAAAAGTATTGATCACCTGAACGGCAGTGATTTCCCGATCTTTGCGATAGGATTCATCGCTGCTTTCATCGTCGCCATGCTTGCGATCAAGACGTTCCTGTCCATTTTGAAAAAATTGAGCCTGACCGTCTTTGCCGTGTATCGCTTCGTCTTGGCAGCCGTGTTCTTTATTATTTTAATGTAACCTTACATTGCAATGAATTAAGACAGGCAAAATCAATGGCGGCCTCACATTCCATTTGGAACGAGGCCGCCATATTTATGCTATATGTCATGCTTCTGTTCATTCACGATTCCGTTGATCTATGATTTTTGGGCTATTTAGAAACAGGAATAGCTGTACTTAGATGAAGTCTTGCTCTTCGTGACTTCCTTTTTGGTTGGGTGGGACCATTGGTGATGCCGACTAGGTTCACTATGTATCGTGGACATTCAGATTCATGTTCACTTCTCCAAAAACAGTCTGGCTTAGGACCACTCTTTCACTTGAATGCTCCGGTGTTTCTTCCAATATTTTAATCTTTCACGCAGATTATATCTATTCTCCTTTTGTTGCTGCAGCAATTGCTTGACTCCGATCATCAACAATCGGTATCTTCGGTCATCATTGTGGCTTAATTGGTGCATTTCCTCAAAAATTTCATTTTTCATACGGATCTTGTTCACTCCAAATATTCAGTTTGTTCTCACAGTATACATGGCAGCACTGAACAAATTCTAAACAAGCGCTAGTCCTCAACTTCACTTATTCGAATACACATTTTGCGTGCTGGAATGAAGCAGAAAAACCCCTTCCTGTCGTCGGACAAGAAGAGGTCTCCATAGTTAAGTTAATTAACAAGCTGCTTTTGCCTTCATACGCTTAAACTTTGGATTCAAGCGTCTCCAGATACTCGGAGATTTGAGCAGGTGTTTTAGCCCATTTGCTATGCAGATGTGCGATTTTCTTGCCGTTTTGGAAGACAAGCAGGCTTGGAATACCGCGTACACCATTTTCTTCAGCAAACGGCTGGAACTTTTCTGCATCTAGGGCATAGAAGGTTTTGTCCGTATGTTGGTCGATAACATCCCCGATAAAACGATCCAGGTTTTTGCAGTCTGGACACCAGGTTGTATCAAATTTAATGACGGTAAAACCATCAGAGTTGATTGTATCCAAATATTGCTGTTCACTTTGAATTCTTTCCATATGTCTTCTCTCCCTTATATGTTGCTTTTAATGGCTGATCTTCATTGTACCTTGTATAGTTACAATTGAAAATAGGCTTAATGGCGTTAGCGATGCTGCTTGTATAGATTAGCGGGACTAAGCTCACGTATTTGCTGAATTTCTACGGTGGTAAGTGCAGGCGAATTCGAAGCGGCAATATTGTGCAGCAACTGGTCTCTCGAGCTAGCACCAGGGACAACGGCTGCAACCGCAGGATGGGATAACGCATACCGAATAGCCGTCTGAGCCATGCTGCGTTGGTCCGTAACAAGACGACTTAACCCTTGCCGAATGGTATATAGTTGCTCTGGCGTATAGTCCAGATAACCTTTGTCTGCCTTGGCAGATCCGGAATCGGCGAGCACACCGCTAGCTACGGGCCCACGGGCAATTACACTGATTCCCTTTTGTTCCAATAAAGGCAGCACCTCTTCTTCCGCTCTGCGATCAGCAACACTGTACTGGTTCATCACACTGACGATGGATGCCCTCTTTACATACTCCCGAATCACATTAGGACGAATGGAGGAAATTCCGTAATATCGGATAAGTCCTTCCTTCTTCAGTTCCTCAAACGCTTCGATTGTCTCTTCGATGGGATCGTCCAATGTGCCGCCATGCAGCTGGTACAAATCAATGTAATCGGTCTGCAACCGCTTCAAGCTTTCATGTACAGCCTGCTTAATGTAGGCTTTGGATGGGTCCCAAGACCAACCCTCTTTGCCGGGCATACGACGATTTCCTACTTTGGTCGCCACAACGACTTGGTCCCGGCGCCCCTTAATAGCTTGTCCTACAATCTCTTCATTACGCCCTGCGTCGTAAAGATCGGCTGTATCCAACAGGTTGACCCCATGATCCAGAGCCTCATGAATCAGGCCCATAGCGGGTTCAATTTCGGTTCCAAGTGACATACATCCCAGCCCAATCTCCGACACCATCAGTTCGGATGTACCCAGACGATTTTTCTTCATATGTGCATCTCCCTCCATACGTTCTGCAAGTATCCATTGTATCATTCTTGCTGGCAAAAATCGCATTACACATGAAAGCCATGGGTTGCTCTCAGATTGCACAAAAAAACCTGGAAAGACTTCATCTCCAGGTTTCTCATGATCATCATGTTCATTCAAACGAAAAACGATCGATCAAAATCTATTTCACTTCCACGCGTGGTCTGGATTGACTTGTTCCATTGGACGAATTGGAGCTTTTCATCATACCCGAGACCGTGCTGAACAGCTTATCTCTTGCTTGTTTGTTCCTCATCAGATAAGTCACACCTGCGCCGATCGCCGTCATAAGTATTCCTCTTCTTTTAGACATGTGCTTCTCCTCCTTCAGGATAAATGTACATCGTGTCTTGTTTGACAATTACCCTTTGGGAGCAAAACGAAACGAAGTACAGGCTTGATCACACAAAAAAAGATGACCTCCGAATCGTTCAGAGGTCATCTTTCAAGCCACATTTGCCGTCCGCTTAATCGGACGGTGTTGCCATATGGGTCATTTCTTCATGTTTGTAGGTTGAACCATCCGCGGTCAGATAAAAGTGTCCGAGAGGATGCAGGTTTTCGTCCAACTCATAGACAAGCGGGATGCCTGTCGGGATATTGAGCGCCACCACGTCTGCCTCGGACAATTGGTCCAGATGCATGACGAGTGAACGAAGCGTATTACCATGCGCAGAGATCAGCACTCTTTTGCCCGCAGATACCATCGGTTTAATCTCCGCATTCCAGTACTCCAGCACACGCTTGGATGTATCCATCAGGTTCTCTGTAACGGGGATGGTGCACCCGAGCCGCTTGTACTTGTCCAGATCCTGTACATATCGTTCATCGGTCTCATCCAATGCAGGGGGAGATACGTTAACGGAGCGTCTCCATTCCTTCACTTGGTCTTCCCCATACTTCAGCGCAGTCTGCTGTTTATTCAGTCCTTGCAGCGCACCATAATGACGTTCATTCAGCTTCCAGGTCTTCGTAATGGGAATCCACATGAGGTCCATCTCATCGAGCGCAATATCCAGTGTACGGATGGAACGTTTCAAGACGGAGGCATAGGCATAATCAAAATCAAACCCTTGCTCCTTCATGATCTTCCCAGCTTTACGAGCTTCTCCGTAACCATCTGTTGTGAGATCGACATCCGTCCAACCCGTAAAACGATTCTCTACATTCCACATGCTCTGTCCATGACGAATCAAAACAACTCTGTACATAACCGTGAACCCTCCTTCCATGGAAACATTACCCTCAAGATGAGCAAGATATGCTTAATTACATTAATAATACGGTGCCATCATCAAGTATACGACGACACCTGTGGAACTGACATACAGCCAGATTGGCATCGTCCAACGTGCAATTTTGCGGTGTTTCTTCAATTGATTCGTCCAGCCCCACACAAGTGTGAACAACGCCAACGGAACGATCAGGGCTGCCAGTATACTATGGGTAATCAGAATGAAGAAATAGATGGAACGAATGATGCCCTCGCCGCCATATTTGGACGTCTCTGGTGAGAGGTAGTGAAACGTCAGATAGGTCACGAGGAATAAAAGTGTTGTTGAGAATGCAGCAAGAATAAATCGTTTGTGCAACTTCACATTCCGCTTGATAATAGCAATAAGCGCTGCGAGCAGGAAGATGAAGGTAAAGCTGTTAAACACGGCATTAAACCGTGGCAACACCGTAATATCAAAGGTCACATCACCTTTGTATCCAATGGACGGTGCGAAGAACAATAATAAAATAATGACATTAGCGAGAATGGAAATCGTAATAATGATGCCTGCGAAATTTTTATTGCTCGTCGGGGATGGAATGTTCGGCTCCCCTTTGTTATTTTTGCCCAATGCAAAATCCTCCTCATATCCTAACTTCTATGTTCTATATCATTATATCTCGGCAATTCCGGGCTGTTAAGTGACAACACTCTGAACAAAAACCGTTGCACTCCCCTATAAAATGCCCCTTTGCGGCTGTTTTCAACCAAATCCACCGCAGCTCCCATTTACCCAAGTCTTTATTTGTGGTATAATTAATGCAATTAATCACATACGCGTTGAAACTGGAGGAGCCTGTCACCAAGGGCCCCTCTTTGTCTTTTTCAGGCACAGAACGGCACTTTTCTTAATGCCTTTCTGTGTCTTTTTGTTTTTTGAAGCTGAGAATGGATAGCCCTTGGGCTGGTAATCCTATAAAACGCAACTGCTGGAGAGGAGCACACTTATGGAATTTGTTTTGGTTCTTGCACTTATTTTGATCTTCACCAAACTTGCGGGTGATTTGTCCGTTAGACTCGGTCAACCTTCTGTTTTAGGGAAACTGATCGTCGGTGTCATCCTAGGACCTGCGCTGCTTGGTTGGGTTCAACAGAGTGATTTCGTCCATTATATGGCCGAGATCGGGGTACTTCTTCTGATGTTTATTGCCGGACTTGAAACTGATCTGGAACAATTGAAGAAAAACTGGAAAGCAGCGTTTGCTGTTGCTGTAGGTGGTATCATTTTACCCTTCATTGGAGGTTATGGTTCTGCCATTGCTTTCGGAATGTCGCAAACGCATGCTCTGTTCTTTGGACTGTTGTTCTGTGCAACGTCTGTAAGCATTTCGGTTCAGACACTAAAAGACATGGATCAACTCAGCTCACGTGAGGGGACAACAATCCTTGGTGCAGCTGTCGTCGATGATGTCCTGGTCGTTGTCATTCTCGCTGTTATGATGAGCTTGCTAGGTACAGGCGGTGGAGATACTTCGATCTCTCTACTCATTGGTAAGAAGTTATTATTCTTTGTTATCATTATCGCTGCCAGCTGGTTCCTTGTTCCACGCATCATGAAGTGGATGGCACCATTGAAGGTAACGGAAACCGTTATTACTGCGGGACTGATCATTTGTTTCGGATTTTCCTACTTTGCGGAGTGGATGGGTGTTGCAGGAATTATTGGTGCTTTTGCAGCAGGTATTGCGATCTCTCAAACCAACTTCAAACATGAAGTTGAAACCAAACTTGAACCAATCGCCTACGGAATTTTTGTTCCGGTGTTCTTTGTCAGTATCGGCTTAAATGTGACCTTTGACGGGGTGGGTTCACAGATTTGGTTTATTGTTGTCATCAGTATAATTGCCATATTAACCAAACTTCTTGGTGGAGGAGCCGGTGCACGTCTTACCGGATTTGATCGTACGTCATCCTTGGCTATTGGATCAGGAATGATCTCTAGAGGAGAGGTTGCACTCATTATCGCGTCAACGGGCCTTGCTTCCGGATTGCTTGATTCGGAGTACTTTACCAGCGTCGTGATCATGGTTATCGTGACCACATTGGTTACGCCTCCTCTGCTCAAAATTACCTTTGCACGCAAAAAGGGTGAAAAGCGAGTCGAAAAAGGAATTGAAGAATCACATCTTGGTGGATGAGGGCTGGCTGGGCCTGAAGATTGATCACTTTTTCTAAGGAACCCAGTACGTCTTATTTGGTCCTCTGGCTCTCTTTTTCAATTCTAAGAAACATCAGACACTTTATTTTCCAAATTTCCATAGCAAAACGCTGAAAATGGCTGTATATTCCGATATAGCGTTTCTCAGGTTCCTTATATTACTGCTAGTGCTTCGAATCCCTGAATAAGACGTCTCAGATTCCTTAGTTTTTATTGACGCTCTGCGCTTTTTTTCCAAGCATAGGCCCGGACGGACGACCCATATCGGCTCTACGGAGAACTTAATTAAATGTAAACCGCCTTGAAAGGGCGAATACTCTACTTTTACAGCGTCTACATTGCACTCGCACATTAAGGACGGCGTTCACTCACGTTCAAAGTGTAGCACTTATCAGATCCGAATACGCCAGTCTCGATTTGGCTTTCAGACTAAGGGCTGAGATACGGTCTAGTTGAAAGGTATTGAAATCATTCCGTATTTGAAGCTATACTTGATTTAGAAAAGCAATATATCGGTCGTGAAGCACACGCCGCTTTGATCTATTCTTCCCCTTCGACATGAAGGTTGGAGAGGGTCAGAGCGGCTTTTTGTATTTTCACATAACGACTTGAAGCACTATTCACGTTCGTTTTAATTTATTTTATTTTTAGAGGAGATGAAAGACGATGAGCATTGATTTTGACGAGGCTTATGAAGTTTGGATGCACTCCCTTTTGGAGAAGGAGACGAACCCCCGAGTGCTTTCCAGAATAGAAAATGGACTGGAACATAGCACATTGGAATTTTTGCGTTCCGTTTGGTTTCCAGTGATGAAAAACTTTAACCATCTGCAACCCGAATGGGAGGTTCGTGATTTTCATAACGGCTATCGGTATCTGGATCTTGCTTACCTGCCAGGAAACGGTATCAAAGGGGGGATTGAGATTCAAGGTTACGGGCCACATGCTCGTGATCTGGATGTACGGCGTTTCAAAGATTTATGCTGGCGACATTGTCTGCTGACGTTGGATGATTGGATTTTTCTGCCGATCGCGTATCTCTCCATTAAGGATGAACCGAAACGGTGCCAGCAGCTAGTGCTGTCTTTTATGGGAAAATTCATGGCCACAGATGTGCCCCCGTCCCTTAATTGGCTGGAAGCCGAGACTGTTCGTTATGCCAGACGCATTATCCGTCCCTTTGCCCCGTCGGAACTTGCTACGCATCTGCGAATCACAGATCAGCACGCTCGAAGAGTTCTTCACAGTCTAATTGTTCAAGAGGTATTACATGTCGCAAGTGGCACACAACGATATCGAACCTACATCTTACGAACATGAGACACGCTATTTCACCCGTACGGCACATGTTCATTTTTTAACGAACTCAGGACACCTTATTATGATGATATGGAGTAAATCAGGGCAATTGGAGGGGCATTTTCGTGAAATAAGGTTTACCGGATTCGTTAGAATTCCAACATGCCTCATATCTCGATAATAAGCTCACCTGAGTTCGTCAGCATTTTTGGATATGCCCTTTGAAACGTTTTGAAACGCTCAGAGTTACTAGACTACTCTTAAAGCTCAAAAGCTCAATGCGAACCACTGGAGTTACTGGGGTTTCAGATCCATGAGTCACTAACGAGTTACATGGGGAGTTAAACGGAAATTTACACGAAGAGTTACATAATAGAGTTACTTGGAGTGTTATATGGAGAGCTACTTGGATTGTTATATGAATTGTTATACGAAGAATTAATCAGAGAAATAGCTGGATTAGCTCTGAACTTGAACTGCCTGCAATAGCTTATGGGATAGTCTACAGTTCCGAGAAGTAAGTTACTTGAAGTTGATTAAATTACTTAGAAGAGGCCTCCCATCCTACAGAGAAAACAAAAAAAGACCACCTTACACTCAAGAGGTCTTCCATCTATGCCCGTTCTGACAGCAGGCTGTCCCATTTTAAGTTAACACGCCAACATAAAAACCAATTGAAATAAAGACAGCACACCATACAAATGCGCCGATGCTGGATACCACTACATATCTGCCAATCGCCATACGACTAATCCCGGAGAAACAGCACATCAGATGACGTATGCCTGGAATGAAATAACCCAGGATGATGGACCAATACCCATATTTGAGAAACCATGACTCCACCCTGCCGAATCGTTTGGCATTCACGCCGACCCACTTGCCGTATTTTTCAATCAGTGGTCGGCCGGCCTTCTTACCAATCGTATAGCTGAGCAGCCCTCCGGTAAATGCGCCACCGAAACTGACGGCGATGGATACCGAGTAATTCAATACCGAGATGGAGGCGAGATAACCGACAAAGGTCATCATCACCTCATCCGGAATCGGCATCCCGATAACGCCAAGAGCCAGTAGTCCGTATATTGCGAAATAACCATATTGACCAATAAATTCTTTTGCAAATTCCATACTGACTCGCTCCTTATTTCGGTTCCACAATATCCTTCTCATGTGAGGCTAGCACTTGTTTTAGAGACGGGAATCGGATTTGGCTCACCATGAGACCGGATAATACAATAATGACAAGATAGGCTACACCGTGTGTGAAATAAGGACTCCAGAGGGCGAAAAAGGACATCAGACCTCCGGCAAATGTAATCGGCATCCCGACAAAACCGCTGCTTGCTGTCTTCTGACAGTTATAACGGGCCAGGCGCAATGCACCGCAAACTGGAAACAATGCGGTCAGTGCCATTCCCAGCACACTCACTTCATTCATGGAGTTCAGGTACAGAATCAGCACAGGGGCTGTTCCGAATGAAACTACATCCGCAAGCGAGTCCAGGGCTTTCCCGAACTCACCCTCACAGTGCAATTTGCGGGCTGCATAGCCGTCAAACAGATCAAAAAACATCGCTACCCATATCATCATCACAGCCAGGGCAAATTCACCATGAATAGCCATAATGACTGCCAGCATGCCTGAACTCAGATTCCCCAAGGTTAAAATCGATGGTAAAGACTTCATAAGAGTTGACTCCCTTTCGTACTAGGCTTTAGGAAAAATAATATAAAAACGGACTCCATCCGGTGTATTCTCCACTCCATAATTGCACCCATGCAGATCGAGAATCTGCTTCGCAATGGCCAGACCGAGCCCGGTTCCCCCCATTTTGCGATTACGTGAGCGCTCGACCCGATAGAACCTCTCCCATATATACTGCCGCTCAGCTTCAGCAATGTGCTCGCCCTTGTTCTCAATGGAAATATGGACAAAACCTTCACGCCTGCTGATCTCAATAGTTATATCGGTATGTGGTAATGCATGACGTATAGCATTCATCATGATATTGAAAATAACTTGCTCCAGCTTGCTGCGGTCACCTTCAACCGTCTGTTCTGTTGTGGATACAAGCACCACATCCAATCCTTTGTCCTTCAGTTGCGGACCCAGACGGCCGGCGATATCTTCAATCATGTCAGCTAGTGCAACAGCATCCGTATTCAATTGAACCGCTGAGGATTCCAGTCGCACCAGATCCAGCATCTCTTCAACCATCGTTTCCATCTTGATCGCCTCATCGGCAATGATCTCAATGTAGCGCTCCCGCTTGCTCTCACTCACGCCGTCCTTCAGCCCTTCGGAATATCCCTTAATGATGCTGATTGGTGTCTTTAGTTCATGAGATGCATCGGCAAAAAACTTGCGCTGTCGCTGTTCAATCTGCTGCTTCATTTCCATATCCGTACGCATCTGTGTGTTGGCCTGCCTCAGCTCTTCGAGTGTCTGACCCAATGTCCCCGATAAAGCATTAAGGCTGTTAGACAGACTGCCGATTTCATCGTTACGCCGGATGGGTGATTTCACCGTGAAATCCAGCGTAGACATTTTCTTGGCAACATGGTTCAAGGCCAAGAGCGGCTTCGTTACAATTCGGGACAGAAGCAACGCCAGCAACAGAATCAATATAAATGCCCCAATGCCAAAATATGCATAGAACAAACGTGTTGCCTCATTTGCTTCCCTCATCTCCTGTAGAGAGGTGAGTGAGAAAATCAGTTGCTGCTCAGGTCCGGAACGATGCACTGGAGCAATAGTGATCACATTGCGAACACCACTCCAGCTATCCATCCATTCTTCGTTGAGCATTTTGCCGTTGGCCAACGCAAGTTGGTCTTCTGTGGACAAAGGGAACCGACTATCCAGTGCCTGCACCAGCAATCCCTGCCTCTGGCTCCACGTTGCCAGATTGGGAAGAACTACCTCGGTCAGTACGCCTGACCATTCCTTTACCGGTTCAATGGATTCCTGAAAGCTTTCTGTTCCCCATGCAGCAGAAGTAGCATCCTGGATTTTGTATGGATAGACCATGGACCCGCTGGCCGGGCCTTTCACCGTGAGTTCCTGCCCATATTTCAGATGAGATGTAATCCAGCCAGCATTCTCACTATTGATAAACAAGGACAAGGACACCTTCACGTGACTCCCATCCTGCTGTAACAACGTAATATGGAACGGGTCATTAACCAGTCTTCCGGTGTTGGTCAGAATCACCAGATGTGACTGATTCTGACGCATGAACTTACCGGTTTCCTTGGCTAGCTGCAGATCACTCCAATGGCCATTAGAGTATTGCTGTTCGAACTTGGACAGCTTTTTCTTCATACTGCTGACCTTCTGATGCTGATAGAAGTCCGGGAACCAGACCAACTGGGCAAATACCGTTGTTCCATATAGAAGAACCAGACATCCTGCCATGACCAGGAAAAGCTTCATCGTTACGCCATTTCTTCTCATGCTTCTGCCTCGAAACGATATCCGGTGCCAATCACCGTCCGGATACACTTGGCTTCATCACCTAATTTGCCGCGCAGCTTCTTGATATGAGTATCCACAACACGTGAGTCTCCTTCAAAATCAAATCCCCAGATCCGATTCAAAATGGCATCTCGGGACAACACAATGCCTGCATTTCGCACCAAATAAAGCAACAGGTCATATTCCTTTGGCGCAAGCTCGACTTCAACTCCGTCCTTCTCCAGCCGCCGAGCCCATGGATCAAGCGTTACCTGTCCGAAGCGAATGACACTTTGCTCTCGTCCAACTGCGCCTTCAACACGCTTCATTAATGTCTCTGCACGTGCAACCAGCACACGTGGGCTAAACGGCTTCGTGACGTAATCGTCTACGCCCAGCTGAAATCCATGAATTTTATCGTCATCCTCGGACCGTGCAGTCAGCATGATAATAGGTACGGTGGATTGGGATCGAATATGCTCACATAACGTCCATCCATCCATTTCCGGCATCAAAACATCCAAAATGACCAGATCCACCTCATGCAGAGCCAACAGTTCCAATGCCTGTACTCCATGTTCTGCTTCTATAACGTTCCATTGTTCTTTTATGAAATAATCGGCCACAATCTCACGAATGCGGCTTTCATCTTCCACCAGAAGCACTGTTCTGATCATGGCCGACTCTCCTTTTTAGATTTCTGATGATAACATACCTATTCCATGTGTCGTTCATGTGTCCAGACATGTTTTGGAATGAACTCCATGATATATACGATTAATATAAGCCAAAAGTTACTAATTTTTATCAAAATTCGCACAAAAAAGAAGCCGTCAACGAGCAAGCTCTTGCTCATTGACAGCTACTTGGATGAAATCGACGTGTGTTATCCAGAATTGAAGCGCTACTGCGCGCTCACAGGTAACACTTAGCGTTGTTGCTCCAGACGGTGTGCCACATGCAGTGTAGGACCAACAAAACGATTCAACGGGAATCCGCCGGCAATCGCTTTAGTCACGAAGGCTTTACCTTCACGAACAGCCTCTTTCACTGAAAGACCACGAGCCAAGCCTGCGGTAATCGCCGCAGACGTAGTGCAGCCCGCACCATGCGTATATCCAGAGCCCACAACATCGGCTTCAAACCATTCGTAGTTGGTTCCATCATAGAGTAGATCCATTGCTTTACCCGGGCTAATTACACCTCTGTCCTTGATCAGAACATGTTTCGAGCCATGGGCATGAATGGTTGCTGCTGCTGCTTCCATCTGTTCCTTGGAACGAATCGGTCCACTTTTCGCCAGTTGAGATGCTTCGAACAGATTAGGTGTAACCAGATCCGCACCTGGCAACAGGAATTCGATCATCGCTTCCGTATTTTCAGGTTGCAGCACTTCATCTGTACCTTTGCAGACCATCACGGGATCAATAACGATCTGTGGCAGGCCACTGCGGCGAATATGTTTTGCCACCAATTCAATAATATCTACAGAACCGAGCATGCCTGTCTTCATGGCATCAAAACCGATGCCGTCCAGAACCGTGCGAAGCTGGGCTTCAACCACATTTAATTCCACAGGAAAGACCTGGTGATCCCATGTATCGGGCTCCATCGCCACAACTGTAGTCAGTACGGTCATACCATACACACCCAGCTCCTGGAAAGTTTTCAAATCAGCTTGAATCCCTGCACCGCCGCTCGTGTCCGAACCAGCTATTGTTAATGTTTTTGGAATCGTCATGATCGTTGCATTCTCCTTCGTGTCTCAGTTGACATTATCCTATCCCTTGTACGAGCGGATGTCAATGGCATCTGAAGCCATACGGAGCATGGTTTTCAGGATGATTCAGTTCACATCTTTGGTCTCCAGACGAAACATGGACAACGAAGCAATCCATATCCCTACAGCTCCAAGGGTCAGAGGGATAATAATCAGTGAATGAATGGAATACTCCGACCCGTTAAATCCGGAGCAGACAATCAACACTAGCAGAAGAGAAGAGGTCATTGTAGTTGTAACTGAATGCTTACGCATACCAAAGAATAAGGGAATGAGTGCCATGCTGGCTGCCGATAAGGAACTAATACCATACTTCAACAGAAATCCCAACATATCCTGATATGTCAACGAGCCAGGAATGAAAGGGTAGAATTGATTAGCAATCAACAGCAGTGAGCCCATCAACAGGTCGGTAACCATAATCATCACAAAGGTGAAAAGAAACACGATAATCAATTTGGCTGCAATGATTTTATGACGCTGGATTGGATAGGTGAACATCACGTTCATCGTTTTATTTCGATACTCACTGATCACCAGCTTGGATAATAAAGCTCCTGCGAACACGATAAAGGTTGCCCTCACAAACGTATCAATAATCATAAAGGCCATCTGATAATCGGCATAGGCATAATCGTCTGCTCCAATATCCACAAATCCTATCATAATCAGAAAAAGAAGAATGCCCACATTGGCAATACCTGCAGCTGCAAAATTCCGCGAAAAGCGGTGCTTCCGCATCTCAAGCCTGATCAGTTTAAGCAACGTCATCATCCCCTTTCACAAGCTTCATGAAGTGTTCCTCAAGGGAATGAGCCCGTTTGGATAAGGATTCGATCTCAATGTCATACTGGATCAGCTTGGTGTTTAGTTCCGAAGGAATGATTCCCGGATCATAAATGCGTACCGTGTGGTCATCGACCAATTTATAATTACTCAAACCAAGTTGATGTTCAATGACATAGGTCGCTTTGCGGATATCTACCGCCTGTAGCTCAATGTACTCATTTTGACTTCCCCGAATGCTCTCCATCGATACTTCTTCGACCAAGCGACCACCGCGAATGACACCAACCGTGTCGGCAATCTGCTCTATCTCGCCAAGGATGTGACTTGAGACCAACAGGGTGATGCGATACTCGTTGCTAAGGCGCTTGAACAAATCTCGCATTTCCCGGATCCCTACAGGGTCCAATCCGTTGATCGGTTCATCCAGAATGAGCAGTTCAGGTGTGGTTATGAGTGCACGAGCCAGTCCGAGCCTCTGCTTCATGCCCAGGGAGAAGTCCTTGACCGATTTCTTGCCCGTATCCTTCAACCCTACCATCTCCATCGTGTTGTCGATGATCTTTTTGTTGTAGAATCCCATGTATTCACAGTGAAGCTCCAGATTCTCGCGAGCAGACAATCTATCATAGAAAAAAGGATATTCAATAATGCTGCCCATTCGCTTCAGCACTTCATAGGAGGTCGGCGTAAGCTTCTCCCCAAACAATTCAATCTCCCCTGAGGTGGGTTTGACGAGATTGGTCAGCATCTTCATGATGGTTGTTTTACCTGCACCATTCGGGCCAAGAAACCCATAGATCTCACCTTGCTTAATACTCATATTGACGTTGGATACAACCTCTGCCCCTTCATATACTTTGGTCACATCTATCGTTCGTGCGATATAATTCATCGTCTTGTTCTCCTTTACGTCCCCTGTCCGGGTTCCTATATCTGTATTGTAAAGAGAAAAGTCTGCTTTTTTATTAATCAAATCTTACAAAAACCTTAAGCTTGCCCGATAACACCAAAAACAGTTCTACCAAGCCTTGAAGGTCACTGAAAATACAGTCCGTTGATGTGGCACACTATGTAAATGAATGCTTCCACCCATCCGCTCAACTAACCGCTTCGTGATCGTTAGACCAAGACCGCTGCCCTGATAGAGTCGATTACGGGAATCCTCCAGCGTATACATGCGTTCGAACACACGATTATGCTCACTTTCCGGAATCCCTTTGCCTTGATCCCAGATTTGCAGCGTAACATGTCCACCTGTCGAACGTTCAATAGATAGCCCCAACACCTTACCCTCTGCTCCATATTTCATCCCATTGGTAATCAGATTATCCAACACTCGGTTCAGAGCTTCTTCATTTGCTTGCACGAAGATATCCCCCTCAGGTATCTCCAACTGAACGTGCAACCCGAGCTTCGTCAACATTTCATAAAAGGAGAGCATCTTCACGCGGCTTAATTCGCTTATATTCACCCGACTAAGCACCAGCTCCGTGTCTCCGGATTCCAGCTTCGCCAAGTCAAAAAAGGAATGGATCAAACGCAAAACTTCCTGCGCCTTATCCTGGATTTTCTCCGTCATAATCTTCCGTTCCTGATCGGTCAGTGATGAACTGTGCAGCAAGGTCTCACTGTAACCCAGCACAACTGTGAGCGGCGTTTTCAGGTCATGTGAAATGTTGGAAAGCATATTGCGCATTTCCTTCTCCTGATTCGTATAACCGGCCTTAGCGCGATGCGCATGGTCCAACAGCTGGTTCATGTCTTTCAGAAGCTGGCTAACCTGCTCATCACTGTTGAATACAAGCAAACGCTCAAAGGTGCCTTGATCCAGAATTGCGGATATTTTCTGATGAATATAGGACAGGTGTTGGCTGCGTTTCCGCAATCTCATCCACAATCCAATGACCAGAATGGCTAGAATACCTGTTGTAATAGCAAAAATCAGTGTCATGTCTGCTCCGCCTCCAGCTTATATCCGATGCCCCAGAGTGTCTTGATATACTGGGGATCTGAAGGATCAGCCTCCAGTTTCTCACGCAGACGACGCATATGTACGTTAATGATATTTTCGTCCCCATAGTAATGATCATCCCAGACCGAGGCGTAGATCTGGGCCTTGGTAAACACTTTGCCCGGATGGGTGACCATTAGCTTCAGAATGCCAAACTCCTTGGATGTTAGCTTGACGGGTGTACCTTCACGCTCCACCTCGTACGTCTCCATGTCGACAACAAGTCCTCCAATGTGAATACGCTGATCTTTAGCCACTTCTGCCACAGGCTGAGCGGTATAATTGGCGCGACGAATGGCAGCTTTAATGCGGGCGGTCAGTTCGATTAACGAGAAAGGTTTGCTCAAGTAATCATCTGCGCCGAAGCCCAGACCGAGCGCTTTATCCACCTCCCCATCCTTCGCAGACAGAATGAGCACAGGCACCAAACTCACTGCCCGAATGGTTTGCAGTACATCCATCCCACTCTTGCGAGGGAGCATCAGGTCCAGAATAACCAGATCATATCCCGGTTGTGACTGGCTGAACTGGCGTTCTGCTTCTAATCCGTCATATGCATACGTGACGTCGTAGCCCTCTTTTTCCAGATAAGGTCCGACCATTTCACTAATGGAACGATCATCTTCAACAAACAACAAGCGGTGACTTGACACGTGTTTCCCTCCAACATGAACATTTTTCCTATATTACCTCACAGTTTGGTTGAATTGGCAATGACATACGAAAAAACCTGACAGGAAGTACACTTCGATATAAAGTGTGTTTTCCTGCCAGGTCTATGAGCGTTTATAGATGATTGCTTGTTCGTTTAATCTCAATATCCGTTCTCGCTGTGTATCCAGCATAGTCCAATGGTTCCTGCACCTGCATGTATACTCACCACAGGGATGAACGGCATGATTTCGGTCTTTAGTTTGGGGAGCAGATTGGCAATCTGCTTCTTGATCGTGACGGCTTCTTCCTGATTGTTCGCATGCATAATGCATACATGCTTTACTTTCTCCATATCCAGCTTAAGCATATCCAACATGCGATCTTTCGTTCTCTTGAATGTGCGAATCTTCTCATTCACAACCACTTTGCCCTCTTCAAATCGGAGCAGCAGATGGATCTTGAGCAGTTGACTGATGATCAGCTGTGTGCCGGACACCCGGCCACTGCGATGAAGATGCTGAAGGCTCGCTGGTATGAGGTAAAAGGACATGTTATCAATCATTTGTTCAATATTTACTTTAATCTCGGAAGCCGAACATCCCTGCTTCTGCCATTCCAATCCTTGCATAACCATCTCACGAAGAGGATAGGCACCTGCCTTTGAATCAATTGCGGTCACCGTCACTCCTGCAATCTCTGCAGCCTGCATGGACGTATGCAGCGTTCCGCTAAGCGCTGTAGAGCAATGAATCGTAATAATCTCATCGTACTTGTCTTTGAGCGATTCATACAGTTCAATGAACTCGCCAATAGGTGGCTGCGAACTGCTCGCACGTGAAGCCTCCGCAAGTTTCTCATAGAACATTTCAGATGTAATGTCATCGGTTTCCCGGTAACATTCCTCTCCAAATACGATGCGCAGCGGTACGATGTAGATATGATTTTGCTCCGCAAAAACGGGATCCAGTGTACTGGTACTATCGGTGACCCATGCAATTTTCTTCATGACATCCTTCTCTCTTGCCGGATTGTTCGTTCTGTATCCTCAATCGTCAGGCACAAGCCCGGCGGTTTATTTAAAGTTTGAATATTTTACATTGTAAACGTTTGCGTTACTGCCCCTCAATTATAAATGACTGGACAGACCGTTGTCTTGTGGCGCAATCATGAACGCCCCTATTAATCCCATTATTAGCTAAAAAAATGTCTTGCCTGTGAAGGAATAAATTGGTATGCTGTTGTCCTTCTCTCTTTTTCGCCTTGACTGAAGTGAACGGAAACGCCGTTCAATCCACTTATCGGAGGTGTCACATGCTTTATTTCACTCTGGCTTCCAAAGCCTACTCCCGGAATCTGCAATACCGCGGGGCACACATGGTACATAACTTGGCAAGCGCCATGTTTGGTTACATGTATGCCTGCCTCTGGATCGGCATCGGGGCCGACCATACGCTCGGGGAATACGGGACACAAGGGATGATCAGTTACATTGCTTTCACGCAATCCTCTCTCTGGATCTCGGGTTTTCTCACGAATGGATTGGGCATTCCCCTATCCGTCAGGACAGGGCAAATTGCACTGGATCTGATGAGGCCTGTTCATCTGTTCACCCACCTGATGGCACGCGAATGGGGGCAGATTGCCTACCAGTTCATGTACAAAAGTATTCCAATCTACCTGCTCTTCTCCATTGTCTTTTCCCTGCATTGGCCCTCAGACGTTTCAACACTTGGTTATGCTGCACTTGGTCTTGCCGGCGCCGCATACTTGTCCATCTGTATGAACTACATCATTGGTGTCACGTCGATGTGGACCACAGAGTCCTCCTGGCTTCACTGGGGCAATCACGCGATGATGAATCTGCTGGCTGGTTTTTTCATTCCGCTGGAATGGCTGCCGAACTGGCTTGAACAACTTGCCTGGATATCCCCCTACCCATTCCTTCTCTATGTACCTACCCGAATCTATCTTGGTTTCGAAGATGGCTCCTTGTTATGGGGAACCTTGCTTTGGTGCGTCTTTATGACGTTGATCTGTCTTGTGATCACCCAAGTGTTACGTCGTAAAGTGGAGGTGCAGGGCGGATGAAGCGAACTTCCTGGTTCCATTTATATAAAATGCTCATTCGAACAAGCATCCGCAGCCGGATGCAATACAAGTTCAATTTCATCATGGCGTCCGTACTGGCCGCTTTAATTCAGATCTCCGAGTTCCTGATGGTTGCTCTTGTACTGCACCGATTCGGAGCAATTAAGGGTTGGTCCCTCCATGAGATCGGTTATCTCTTTGCGATCATGACGTTATCCAAAACACTGTATCGGACATTCGGCAATGAGGTGCATCATCTGGAAAAATATCTGGTTAATGGTGAGCTTGATCAACTGTTAACACGTCCCATGCCCGTATTGCTGGCACTGCTGCCGCAAAACTTCCGCATCATGGCTGGAGAAGTCCTGCAAGGCGGATTCATTCTCTGCTGGTCTTTGGCAGGCATGATGCATAGCGGACAGATCGGCTGGATCGCCATTCCCTTCTCCCTGCTCATTATCCTGACGGGAGCAGTCATTCTCTTTTCCATTGGACTCGCGACTGCCACACTCGGATTCTGGACCACACGCATCGAGGAATTACAGACGATTACTGAAGATGCAGCACGAACGGCTGCCCAATATCCGCTAACGTTATATCCCAAATGGATGTCTGGCATTCTGCTAACAGTGATTCCCGTAGGGTTCGTCAACTATATTCCATCACTCTATCTACTGCGGGGTGAAGGAGGAGCGTGGATTCTTATTGTTGTTGCGGCGGTTGCCGTACTGAGCTTGGCTGCAAGTCTGCGTTTCTGGCAATTCGGCTTGACTAAATATCAAAGTACAGGTAGCTAAGGAGGCGAAAAGAATTATGAACATGATCACAGCACGACATCTGCAAAAGGAATTCAAAACTCCTGTTATTCGCGAAGGACGTTTCTCCGGATTACGTACATTATTTTCACGTGAGTATGTGTCCAAGGAAGCAGTATGCGATATCAGTTTTGATATCGGCCCAGGTGAGTTTGTAGGCTACATCGGTCCAAACGGGGCCGGCAAATCTACAACGATCAAAATGCTGACAGGTATCCTGCACCCCACCTCGGGCGAGGTACGGCTTGACGGTATGAACCCGCATCTGGACAGGCGCAGAACCGTGGGTCGACTCGGCGTCGTGTTTGGCCAGCGTAGCCAGCTCTGGTGGGATCTGCCTGTGAAAGATTCATATGATATTCTGGCCGAGATGTACGGCGTCCGGACCGAGGACAAAAAGAAACGGCTGTCCCAGTTCGCCGAGCTGCTGGACCTTGAATCGTTCTGGGCCACGCCTGTCCGCAAGCTCTCGCTTGGACAACGCATGCGTGCGGATCTCGCAGCTTCCATGCTGCATGATCCCGAACTGCTTTTTCTCGATGAACCCACGATTGGACTGGATGTGAACGCCAAACGGAACATACGCCAATTTCTACGTACATTAAATGAGGAGTTTGGCAAAACGATTTTGCTGACCACCCATGACATGGACGACATCGAACAGTTATGCAGCCGGGTCATGGTGATCAACCATGGTCAGCTTACATATGACGGCTCGATCCCTTCTCTGCGTGACACTATCGGTCTGCCGACACTTATCCGAGTTACGTATCGGGGTTCATTTCTTATGCCTGATACCATACCGTCCTCCATTCAGATCACAGCAGTGGAAGGGCAGATTGTCACTGTGGAAGTTAACCGGAAGGAATGGAGAACGATGGACATTCTGAAGCAGCTTGAACAATGGGGTGAGATTGAAGATGTGGAGATGAAGGAACCCGACTTCGAAGATATCATCCACCGGGTGTATTAGTTGGCCCATTTTGTGAGGAAATAGGATGAAGACCTGTTCTTACGCCGTTACATGAAAGAGGGACATGGCGTACTGTACTAATGGAGGTGAAGCGACATGCTTGTGACCAAACATGTCCTGGCAGCATCCAGTGTACACGCCACTCCCTATTTCATCGTACGTGGCATGATGCCGGGACCGGTAATGTTTATTACATCCGGGGTTCACGGGAACGAAACGGCGAGCATGGCTGCTGCGCAAAAACTCGCAGATGATTGTGCGACTGGTCGCCACAGCATTCGGCGAGGGCTGTTAATTATCGTGCCACGTGTGAACCAGCAAGCCTACGCCAAGAAAATCAGAGGCAAGCCAGATCTGAATCGTACGTTTCCACGCCGTATGTCAGGCAAGGCCAAGCATCCGCTCGCTGCGGCAGTTTTTCGTTTGGCGCGTGAACATCGGGCCGATTGGTGGCTTGATCTGCATGAAGCCAATGGCCTGTCTCAACAGAGTTCCCGAGTGCTTGGACAGACGTTGATCACCAATCCCGGCAGTCGCACCATTCCAGCTTGCAGGAAAGTTATTGAACGGATGAATCGGTCGATTGCCATTCGTGATCGTCATTTTAACCTGAAGCAGCATGAATTGCCGGGATCTGCCCGTACAGCGGCTTCAAGAGTACTACAAGCTCGTTCTGTTACCGTGGAGACCTGCTGGAGTCTGAAGCGCGCGACCCGTATCAAGTATCAGACGGAGATTGTGCACCATTTTCTGCGTGAAGCGGGCATGTCATGATAAGACCATTAAGATAGAGATAAAATAAACCTCGGACAGAGCGTGCCCGAAGTACATCTTAAGGCGCTCTTTGTCCGAGGTTTTACAGTTTATAACTCTTTCTTTTGCACCCTGAACGATTGAATATAATTGTCGATATCGTCCTCTGGTGTATGCAACAGTCTAGCCAGATGAATCTGCATCTCTTCCAGATGCTCAATATGCTTCTGAATATCAGCGATTCGGTCACGGACGAGTGTTTTTAACGTATCCTTTTCCATGTCTTCCTGGCTAAGCAGTTGCAGGGTCTCTTGTATCTCCTTTAAGGAGTAACCCAGCAACTGGGCATCCTTAATGAACTTAATTTTGACCAGATAATCCTCGGTATACACCCGGTATCCGTTGGAGGAACGACGGGGAGCAGGCAGAATACCACTATCCTCGTAGTAACGGAGGGTTGCCATACTCACACCGGTACGCTTGGCCAACATTCCTCTTGTCATGGTTTCCATGCCTACCCCTCCACCCTTCTGCAGACTTATTGTGCTTGTTCGTTACGTATCTTGGTATATTTGGCATCGTAAGTGACCTCAGGAAATTGAGATGCAGGGCCTTGCAATAACGGCTGCTCCTCCCCTTTGAGATACCGGTCAAAGAATGCGAGCGCATAGGATCTTGTTATATCCACATTATGTTCTGGCGTCATGCCTCTGGCAAACATTTTCGGTGAAATCAATGAAATATCCGTAAAGCTTTGATGGAAGAAATTCTCCACCGTCAGATAATAGGTATCATTCAGACTGCTTGTCATCACATGGTCCAAATCCGGCTCAAACTCAGGGTAGAACACGTTATCTTTGGATGTAGCATTTGGATCGAAGCTTTTAGCCGTTTCGCCAGACATGATGTACATAAAGGGTTGTTTTAATGCCGTCTTGGAGATGCTGCCCCAGAAGCCGCCTTCCAAACTGAGTCCTGCACGTAAACGTTCATCCTGTGCGAGTGCTTCGGCTGTTGTAGCCCCGCCATAAGAGTGCCCCATAATGCCTGTATGATTCAGGTCAAGCTTGCCTTCCAACACCTGATTGGGATCATTCAGATTCCACTGTTCAAGCGTGTCGAGTACAAATCGTGCATCCGCTGCACGAATGCCTACTCCCTCCACATTATATTGATACAGTTCTTCTGACGTTGCAAATTCAGGTCCGGCTTCATAAGACACTTTACGCCCATCGGGGAAGGTAACGCGAGCTGAGGTATACGGATGATCCATACCAACAACAATATAGCCATGGCTGACCAGTTCCTCGACAGCAGTCATGCTCTGGAAACGGGCAGAACGGACACCGGGAGAGAACAGCACCACCGGATAAGAAGGGCTTGCGACTGATATGGCTGCGCCTTTAACCACATGTGTCGGAATAGTATCAAGGTAGCTGAACACCTTGGGCGGGATACCAAATACCAGACTGATGGCTTCTCCAAGTTCAGACGGGTAAGATTCAGGAGTTATTCCCTTTGCATCCTCCGGGTTCACTGGATACCACACGTTAATCATCAGTTCCCGTTTGTCCCCGTTTTCGGGAGTAAACGTCTCTTCACGGGTTTCATCCACCAATTGTTGCGAAAATGTACCGATCGCAAACTGCCCCGTAGGATCAGGAATCGTAAATGCTGGAAAATACCAAGTGAGCAGTCCCGAGCCAACGCCAGAGACCAGCGCCAGCATCGCAACCAGCGTGAGTTGAAGCCAAGAACGCCATCTTGGTTTCTGCTTCTCTGCAAAATGCCCAGTGACTCTGTTACGATACTCTTTCACTACCTTAATGATTAATACGATGAAGATTATGCCTGCAACAAGATACGTTGGCAGCAGCATCACGCGAAACGAATCTAAGATACCGTGAAGCAGCAATGCTAATATCAAGGCAGCCGACATTCCTGCCGCAAGTTTCCGACGCTTTGAGTACATAGGTATACACAACGCTGCGCCAATCGTTACAAGTACCAGTATCCATTCCATTAGTTTCATCATTCATCCTCCAAACATTGTTGATGAAACCAGAATAAACCTTGAAGTATACTTCAAGGTCAAGGCTGAATTTTAGAAACAATTTATCGAGGAATTCGTATATCCCATTTGCGAAGTTCGGTCAATGTACACGTTCCGGACGCGAAAGCCTTAATACCTGTTGAGTTCGGCCCAGGATATATCCGTCCTGTCATTACCTGCTCTCCCTGCTGAATGAACACCTCAATGGAGCTGACATCCATAAAAATATGAAGCTCCAGTTTCCCGTCAAGCAGTTCCACGGTCGCAGCACGTTCTCCCCCCGGCCCTTGTCCGGCTCGCTCGCGATTTAAGCATAGACGACGCTGCTGCACATCATAGGAAATCACGGTTTCTTCATCCTCACCCGTGCGCAGCTTCAATCCGAATTGTCGTGCCTGTTCCGCTTCGAATACAGCATACATTTCGTAACGGTCTCCGCTGATTCCAAGATCAAGATCATGTTCATCACCATTTAGTTGTATACCGTACTGTTCGTTGCCATCCGACCTGTACTGTATAAGTTCGGGAAGCGGCTGGAATATCAATCGGTCTCCCCTACGAATTAGCTGTCTCGGCAGAGTCATCGCTCCAGCCCAGGCATGAGACTTTTGTGTCGGAATTTCCGTTTCCCACGTATCCATCCAGGCCACCATGATTCGTCGTCCCTGTGCATCCTCCATCGTCTGAGGTGCGTAAAAGTCGAAGCCACAGTCCAGCGGAACGTACTGCTCGTATTTCAGTACACCTTGGTCTTCATCCAGCGTTCCCATCATATAAACGGTTGAATGCAAGTTGCGATAGTTATCTCCCTGAGCAGGCATACGCTGCGGAGACATGATCAGCACATCTCGGCCATCCAGTGTGAACAGATCGGGACATTCCCAATTGTCGCCAAGCGTCCCGTCACTCTGGGCCATAATGTTAACATAACTCCAATCCAGCAAGTCCACTGAACGGTATAACAGAATGACACCTTTGCCCGCAGCATCATTCGATCCAAGGACACAATAGTACACACCGTTTCGTTCAAACACTTTCGGATCACGGAAGTCCTTGGGACTGGTATGCTCTGGGATTTGATCCAGCCGAATGACCGGATTCATTGCGCTTTTGACAAAATCAATTCCATTCTCCGAGACAGCGATATTCTGTGTCTGCAAGTAATCGTTATCCTTGTCGGGTCCAGTCACCACATGCCCCGTGTACATCAGCACCAACTTGCCATCCTGCACGATTGCACTTCCAGAGAAACAGCCTCCACTGTCGTAGCTCTGATCGGGTGCCAGTGCAACAGGTAGATAAGACCACGTAACCAAATCACGGCTCACCGCATGGCCCCAGTGCATCGGCCCCCATACCGGTTCGTAGGGATAATGCTGATAGAACATATGATACATCCCACCGAAGTATATGAAGCCGTTGGGATCATTCATCCAGCCCACTTCCGGCATCAAATGATAGGCCATTCGATAGGTTGGATCAACCTGATGCCGATGTTCCTTGATATATGCGTTGGCCCGGGCGAGTGTATAACTCTCCTTCGTGTGAGCCGAAGCACTCGTCAGTCCAAGGTCTGTCTCTTGCCTTGTGTCTATTTCCTGTTTCTCGTATCGTTCCTGGTTCATATGTCCTTCACTCCTGTCTCTCTATATATCACCCAACTGAACTTATTTGATAGCCCCTTGCATGACCCCCTGAATAATGTACTTCTGCGCAAACAGATACACGATCAGTACTGGCAGCAAGGTCAAGACCAGACCAGCCATCAATGGACCGTAATCAACTGTGTATGTCCCATAAAAATAAAACGTGGACAGCGGCAGCGTACGCTGCTCGGATGATGTCAGCACCAGGGATGGCAGCAGAAAATCATTCCATATCCACAATACATTCAGCACGCTAATCGTTACGGTTGTTGGCAGTAACACCGGCAGTACGATGCGGAAAAAGGTTTGCACTCTGCCGCAGCCATCCATTAGAGCCGCCTCTTCAAGCTCCAGGGGAATACTTTTGATAAAGCCATGATAGATAAATACGGCGAGCGGACTGCCAAAGCCAATATACATGTAGATCAGCGACCACTTGTTATCCAGCAGGCTGAGCGAGCCGTATATTTTAACCAGCGGAATCATAATAGCCTGAAACGGAATAATCATCGCAGCTACCATCAGGAAAAAGAGATACTGGTTCACCTTGCTATTGTGACGAACAAAGTAATGGGCTGTCATCGCCGCAAAAAGAGCAATCAGTAATACACCTGCAATGGTTATGAGCAACGAATTGCTGAAGGCGGATACATATCCCATTTTGTCAAACGCATTGACATAATTATCGAATTGAAAGGAGCTTGGTAACCCTAGCGGATCGGAAGTAATTGCCTGGTTAGCCTTGAACGAATTGACGATGAGAAGTACAAACGGAAATACAAACAAAATCATTACAACGATTAAAGCACCAAACTTGATCCAGTTAAGAATCCGCGATTGTCCAGCCATCATGCCTCGACCTCCAGTTTTTTGCTGAAATAAACCTGGAGCAGTGTAATGGCCGCTACAAGGATAAACAGCACAAAGGCTTCTGCCTGCCCCAATCCGTAGTCACGAGCAAGAAAGGCCTGCTCATAGACATGCATGGATACCATCTCGGTGCTCTTGAAGGGCCCGCCACTGGTCAGGGAGACGTTCAGATCATACACCATGAAACCCCGTTGCAGTGACAAAAAGATGCAGACAATAAACGAAGGAACCATCAGCGGCAATACAATACGCGCCAACATTTTGCGATTACTTGCCCCATCTATGCTGGCTGCTTCCATAACATCCTTCGGCACATTCATCAGTCCTGCAATGTAGATAACCATCATATAGCCGGCATACTGCCAAACAGTCACCACAATGAGTGCCCAGAAAGCTTTGTCCGGGTCAGCCAGCCAGGAGGTGGAAAACAGAGTGAGGTTCATTTTTTGTCCTGCGAAGACGAGTACCTGATTAAAAATAAACTGCCAGATGAAACCAAGCACGATTCCACCCACCAGATTCGGCAGGAAAAATCCGGCCCGAAACCAGCCCTGCGCCTTCATTCCCCGGGTTACCGCGTAAGCGAGCAGGAAAGCAACCGCATTGGTGAGCACAACGGTAATAAATACGTACTCCAGCGTCATCCCGAATGATTTCCAGAACACGGTGTCCTTGAACACACCAATATAATTATCCCAGCCAACAAAGTTTTGATCGATGGCAATGCCATCCCAGTTCGTAAACGTCAAATAAATACCATACAGAAATGGAATAATCATCACTGTAGCAAACGCAAATAATGTCGGGCCAGTAAAGATCAGGCGGGTTCGCAGACGTGTCCATATTCCTTTTTCGGTCAGCATTGTCAACCTCCACTCTATCCAAATAATTAGCCTAACGGTTATGCCGGAAACAACGAACAGACCTCGTGTGCAAGTTGTACATTCATCATCTCCGGCTTACCGCAAGTCTCTCTCTATGTGCTGCTCAGGGCTAAAATTAATTCCTTTATCCTTTATTTCACGTTGCTCCAGTATGCCTGAATTTCGCTGGCAAGTCCGGCACGGTCAATGACGTCAGCCAAGTATTTCTGCATGGACGCACCCAGTTTGGACCAGTGATCCGCAGGGAGTGTACTCATTGATTCCTCGATTTTGCCTGCCTTGATGTATTCACTAATGGACTTGCCAAGCGGATCGGTCGGCTCCAGTGTAATGTTGCTGAATGCCGGAATAATACTGGCTTGATTCACCAGGAAATCCTGACCCTTTTCGTTATAAACAATCCACTCCAAAAATTTCTTCGCAGCTTCCTGTTGTGCTGGTGTGCTCTTTTCCTTATCCAACAATATTCGTTTGGATACGGCAGCAGAGATTTGCGTATTACCGAAATCATCTGCATTATTGCTCACAGGTACTGGCAGGAAGCCGTATTTTCCATCTGCTGTATCAAAGCTTGAAATTTGCGGCCATGCCCAGTTGCCCTGGAACCAGATGCCAACCTCACCCTTGCCAAGCACCTCAGGTCCACGTTCATAAGTTCCGGACAGGGGAGAAGCCTTGTCAATATTGTAGGTTTTCATCAGATCAAATGTATCTAACAAGCCATTAAACACGGCGTTGGAAGCAAGGTCCACTTGACCTGCCTTCAGATCAGTTATGAATTGATCCACCTTCGCACGGTCCGGCGACTGCCCACCATATGCAAGCCCCAGATAATGCGCCCCAAGCGACCAATCCATCGGAGATACAATCAAAGGTGATTTTCCAGTAGCAGCGATCTTTTGGAACAGCTCATCAAGCTGTGCAGTGGTCTGTACAGACTTTGGATCAAATGTTCCACCTACCGCCTGATCCAAAACATTCTGGTTATAGATGAATCCATATCCTTCAATAGAGAACGGGAAGGCATAATTTTTGCCATCAAACGTCGTAGCCGCTGTGCTATTCTCCACAGCGTCCTTCATCCAAGACTCGGATGTGAGATCCAGAACACGATCCTTGAATTTCTCGACATCCCCTGTATCCAGCATCATCATCGTTGTAGGACTGCCGGAAGCATACAAAGCAGACGCTTTTTCAAACGGAGACTGTCCACTGCCTACAGGTACAATTTCTAGTGTGACATTTGGATTTTCGGCATGGAAGTCTTTAGCCGCTTGCTCCAGCTGACTGTTAATTTCCGACTTGGAATTGAGCAAGGTGATTTTGACACTCTCACTGCTGCTCCCCTCAGAGGAGGAGTTGGACTCCGTCGCTGCTTTACTTCCACATGCTGACAATACAAGCATCATAATCAAAGACAATACCGATAATTTCATCATCCATCTCTGTTCTCTTTTCATCTTGTTATGGCCCCCGATCAGTAGTTTAAAAGGAAACGCTTACAAATCGAATTATAATGTCAAAGGTTTGACATGTCAATCGTTTGACATGCCATTTAAAAAAAATATTGCGCCTTGATTTTTTCGAGGCAAAAGGACAAACAGGAAAAAACGACCTGTATCAGGTCGTCTCTCTCTCCACTAAGGTTACTGGCAAAATATGTTCCATTCCGATCTTCTCTTCCGCGATCTGACGCCGAATCAGATCAATCGCCAGCTTAGCCATAGCCTCCACCGGCTGCCTAATCGTTGTTATGCCAGGCACCGTATACCCTGCCGCACGACTGTCATCATAACCTACAATAGCGATCTCATCAGGTACCTTGCGCCCACCTAACACGATCTGCTTCAGCGCATGCACCGCCATCAGATCACTCGTTACAAACAGCCCATCCACCTCCGGGTGTTGTGCAAGTAGCTTATCCACCAATTCCGTATACTGATGCTGATCAAACACATTCAGATCGGTTTCATGAATCATGACCGGCTTGACTCCATGAGCCTGCAATGTATCAACGAAACCTGTCGTCCGGCGATTGGAGAGCATTTGCAATTCCAAATTACCGCAAATATGTGCCAAATGCCGTCTGTTCTTCGAGAGTAGCAATTCAGCAGCCATAACCCCTCCCTGATAGTTATCAGATGAGATAAAAGGGATGTCTTCACCGATCTTACGATCAAAGGTCACGATTGGGGAATGCAGGTTCATATACTCATCGACTTCCAGTGTATGACTTCCCATAATAATGCCATCCACGCGATTACCCTTGAGCATTTCCACATATTCACGCTCTTTGGAAGGGTCCATGTGGGAGTTGCATAACATAATTTTAAATCCATTCTGGTATGCATGGTACTCAACATAGTTAGCCAGTTCTCCAAAAAACGGATGAGATACATCGGGAATAATCAAGCCTATAACATTGGATTGCTTACGCAGAAGAGAACGGGCAATTTCGTTGGGGCGATAGTTCAGTTCGTCCATGGTTTGATACACTTTATCCCGAGTCTTCTGACTGATATATCCCCGGTTGTTTAATACACGCGAGACGGTAGTTACAGAAACTCCTGCCCTGAGTGCAACATCATGAATAGTTGCCATAACAGCCTCTTTTCCTACAACATTCTTCATACCTTTAACATTATAAACCTATTACTCACCCTGAACCAAACCCTTGGTATCCGCCCGCTGCTTCATTCCGCCACAATTCTTGCTCTCGGCATGCTATGCATTGCTCCGTGCGTAACATGGACCTGTACCACATACGTACCTGGTTCTTCAAAGGTATGCTGGATTTCATACAGCCCTTCCTCTGTCTCATTGGCAGTAATAGCCCCTTGATTCTCCAGTTCTTCAGCTGTCATCATACCTTGCTCCGGAGATACAGAAGGCGGATCATCAAGCTCATTCCAGATCTGGAATTGCACATTGTCGGCATGACTTAACGGTGTATCTCCCTGTGTAAGCTTCACCTGCAACCGTGTTGGTTTATGAAGAGTAGTTTTCTCCGGAACGTCAAGTTTCACCCGGACCATCTCTGGCATCTCCCCGGAAGCAGCCTGTTCCTCATATGAGCAGCCAGCGACCAAAAACATTAGCACCAAAAAGGGCATGAACCAACGAGCTTGTCCGCTCATCACCATCTATCCTTTCTTATCAAGAAGATTTGGGTGTTTTGCTGATACCCCACAGCATCACAATGATGATAATAAAGGCGATCAGTGCCAGTAATGGAATGGTGATGAAACCAAACCAGTTCAAATAGTCGGTATAACATGGAACCTTGCCACACGCTACGGCATTACCTGTAGCCGAAAAAATACGCTGGATCGTTACATGATATAACGAAATGCCGCCACCGACGAAACTAAGTGGGAGTACGTATTTCGTGATGCCCACGTCATCCTTAAAGTAGGCAATGCCCAGCAAGATGGTTAGTGGATACATGAATATACGCTGATACCAACACAGATCACATGGAAGATAGCCCTTGATCTCACTAAAATAGAGACTCCCCCCTGTTGCAATAACCGATACCGCCCAAGCAACAAATAACCGGGTATCCACATTTTTCGCTGGACGCTCCGATTTTGATGATGTACTCATTCCTCTGTCCCCCTCTTCATTTTGCTTATGCCAAATTATCATACCTCATTCTGGACTTCATCGGCTATTCCAGCTGTTATGTAGGTCATTCTCGATGATTATACCAAATATTTGAACTTATGGGTGAAACCAAAAAAAGCTGCCGTATGGGGCAGCTCTTATTGGTTGATTCTGTTATAAAAAACGTTGTATTACATGGATTTAGTCAGTGTAATAGAACCATCTTTTTGTGCCCATTTTACATCCCAGTTCAGAAGTTCAGCAATGAAACGCAGAGGTACTTGCGTACGTCCATCTTTGTTTACGAATACCGTTGCACCCACGTTTTTCTTCACGCCGTTCACTTCCATAACGTTGTTGTTCACCCAGAATTCAAGGGTATCATCGCCAGCCATTACCGTTACTTGTTGTGCTTTTTTGTCCCATTTCACTGTTGCGCCAATACCTTCACTCAAGAAACGCAGTGGAATGTATGTTGTGTTTTTCCAAAGCACTGGTGTGGTATCCATGTTGGTTGTCTTGTCGTTAATTTTCAGCATTTTGCTGTTCAGTTGCATCCACACCGTTGTCATTTCTGGCGCTGGTGCAGGTGTTGCTGGCTCTTGGAATTTGTCGTTAAATTGAGTCACAATTGCGTTACCCAAAGCTTGACCTACACCAAACATCACTTTGAAGCCTTCACGATTAGTTGTATAAGAAGCATCATAATTGCCTGCTGCATATTGATTCAATACGTTTTGCACTTGATTTTCATGTGTTGTCAGCGCTTGTTGTCCTGCTGCTTTTGGCAGATTACCAGCTGTTGCGGAATCCAGGAATGCTGCGAATTCTGTTGTAAATCCGTCAATACGTTTCTCTACTGCTGCACGAGCCGCAGCATCGTTGTTTTTCACAGCTTTTACATAATCGCTTTGCGCATTAACGTGATTGGTTACCCAAATTTTCTCGAAAGCATTGGCACCATCGTTACCGTAAACGGAAGCAATCGCTGCTTTGAAGTCAGCTGTGTTTCCAGCTTCAGCTGTAATCAGTGCGTTGGAAGCGGCTGTACGTCCATCATATTCCTCTTGCATTTGCAGAGCCGAAAGCGCAAAGTGCTCGGAAGCCAAATGGTTGAGTGCAGATCTCAGATCAGCTGCTTTTGTATCTGCTTTGCTATTTTCGAATTTCTCAGGCATTTGTGTAGTAATTGCTGTGGAAAGTGCCTTACTTACGTCGAACATTTCTTTGAACCCTTCACGGTAAGCCTTGTATGCATCAGCGTAATCTCCAGCTACATACTCATCAAATACTTTTTGCACGAGATCTTCATGTACTTGCAGAGCTTGTTTGGCTGCTGCTTTTGGCAATTTACCTTCGGTAGCTGTGCTCAGGAACGTGGAGAACTCATCCACGAAACCGTTGATGTTTGCCTGTGCTTGTTTGATGCCAGCCTGGTTGCCCATTTTGGTTGCTTTCACCAAATCATCGGTGTATTTGTTATGAGCACGGAAGATACGTTCGAATTCTTTGGCACCTGCCTCACCATATAGGGAAGCGATTGCTGGCTGCATATCCAGTGCATTCTGGTCGAGTGCTTTGTAGGCTGCATCTGCATCTTTTGCTCCGTCATATGCTTTGGCCATTGCCGTTACTGCGAGTGCAAAGTGTTCGGACAGCAGGTGGTCCAGGTTTGCTCTCAAGTCAGCCGCAGGTGTATTCACGGAAGCTTTCATCATTGTCATTGGTGTCTGTGGAGCGGATGCTGCTCCAGCGATCCCCGGCATCAACAGTGTCAAGCTAAGTACAGGTGCGATAAACTTCTTCATCTTCATTTTCATTACGTGTTCACTCCTCGATTATGTTTTGTGTATAATTTCTTTCCTCGTCGTCGTCTTCATAGGGTGTAACGCAGGGTTTTCTATTCTGGATCACTCTGTGGGCAAAAAAAATTACAGCCTTCAGTGAAGAAAGCTGTAGATGCCTGATGTATCAAGGTTTTTTTGAATTAAAAAAACTAAAATTATAGTGATCTTTCCGTTCCAAGACTACCTACATACTGTAAGACAGATACTTTATTTCCCTATATTTCTCAATTAAAGCTTACATCAAAGGTTATCCTGAAGTACAATGAAGACATATCAACTTATTCGCGAAGGAGGTCCATTCATGACCTGGTTGCCTTATGTTTTAATTGTCGGTATCGCCTTGTTTGGGGGTATTGCTACCCTGATTATCGGTAATTCCAAAGCCAATCAGACCAGCAACCCCGAATATGATCGACGCACAAAGCAAAACCTCAGTAAACTTTCCTATGTATACGTTGGTGCGATTGTACTTGGTTTTGGCGGACTAGTCCTCTATCTCTTCAACTAAAATGTTTCGATTCAGCAAAGAATACGTTCAAACATGCCTAGCAGCTTCCGTTTTCGTTCTACATCCTCCGTATATACACACATGTTTACAAGTTGGAGATAATTCAGAATTATTCTGGATATGTTCGGGGTTTAATATAAAGCCATAAGGGACAGCGAGCCCATTAAATTAAACCAAACCCCAACTTGAAGGAGAGATATATGATGAAAAAGAACATGAAGAAATCCGTAGCAACGATGATGGTACTGGGCATGACATTAACAGGAGCAACGGGCGTATTTGCCGGAACGCAGCTGGAGAAGATCTCGGCATACCTTAACCATGGAATCAGCTTCAATGTAGATGGCGCGGCTTACTCACCAACCGATGGCAATGGCAAAAAACTGGCTCCAATTACCTATAACAACTCTACTTATCTGCCTGTACGTGCGCTTGCCGATGCGCTGCATGTGCCTGTATCCTATGACGGCAAAAAAGGTCAGGTCATTATCGGCCAAGCCACGAGCAATCCTTCGGCCTTGACGAATGTAACGTATAGCGCAGCACAAAAAGAGGCAATTCAAAAGGCTTTTGCACAATTCGATGGGTTCGAGACAGCTTATGCTCCTCAGCAGATGATTGCAGGTGACACGTTTAAAAGTGTAGGGGCAGGTGGCGACGGCGTCAGCTTTGTTTTCAACCATATGAAAGTGGATGTATCTCCAAGAGATTATTCGGACGGTTATACGAGCAAAGACGTAAAACTGTCCAATGGCGTTATCGCCAAATGGTACACACCAGACCAAACGGGCATGCTCACGTTCCAACTGGATGATCGCTACGTTACCCTTAGCTCGCCGGATCATAAGTTGAGTCAAGCTCAGTTGCAACAAGTCGCTGTCTCTGTTCAAAAGACAACTGGCAACAATGATCAGGGGATCACTGCATTCGCTGATGTGAACTACAGCAAGCAACAATTGGATAACATTCGCAAAGCATTTGCGAAGTTTGACGGGTTTACAACAGCTTATGCCCCACAACATATGGTTGCCGGAGACACGTTCAAAAGCGTAGGTGCAGGCGGCGATGGTGTAAACTTTGTTTTTAATCGCATGAATGTCACGGTATCTCCTAAAGACTACTCGTTCAGCTATGATGGCAAAACGGTAAAACTGCCTAATGGCGTATCCGCCAAATGGTATACACCAGACCAAACGGATATGCTCACGTTCAAGCTGGATGATCGTTATGTAACCCTCAGCTCACCGAATAACCAATTGACTCACACTCAACTGGAGCAGATGGCGGTATCCGTACAAAAAGTGAAATAATTGATGCGCGATCCTTAGATCGAAATAGGAAATATAAACACACATCATTTTGGTCCCACTCTATGAGCTGGGGCTGATTTGATGTGTATTTTATCCTTGCCCTTTATGTGTCGCAATGTATGTGAGGAAATATCTTTTAAACATCGTGCTCTCCTTTCTCCAAATGCTTTCTCCCTAGTCTCCAATTCATGAACATATTGATATCTTCGATGGCGTCTAGGATAGTTCCCCTAAATGCACTATTCTCCCTAAGTTCCTTCAGCACAACAGGCTTTACTAGCCGTTTTTCTAATTTTCCTTTGGTACGTGCCGTATGAGCCAAACCCATGACTGCACTGGCTCTGACATTGGCATTCGGATGATCTGCCACCCGAAGACATATATTCTGTGCGACCCTCCAGTCCTGATGAAACATGCCAACGGATAAGGGCAGATATAATAACTCTTCCAACAACTGCCGCTCCATGATGATCTGAATTTCCTCATCCGTATATGGAGCAACAGCTTGATAGATACGTTTCATCATAATTAAAGTACCAACTCCGTTAAACGAACAACCCTGCGATACACCATCGCATCCATCAAATCCTCCCAGTCGAGTTCACTGGCATTAACGTCTCGATAATAGACCGCAGCAGCAGGCAAGAAACCAACCAGAGGCCCTGTACCACCACATATCAGACTCCCGCCGTCTCCGCCTTTGGGCATCACATCCCCAGCCGAATCGAGCGTAAGCTCATATTTGTAGGGATCACCAGCAAACTTTATGCCAAAGAAATTCGGCAGTTCCAGATCATAAGCACGATCATCCTTTTCTTCAACCCGTGAAGAGGCCATCTCTGCCGATCCATCCACAGTTTCATCCATGCCTTCCAGACTTCCAAAATGCCTCAATCTCATCGTATAGTCGAAGCTGTCTCCCCAAGGGAATAACGTGCGACAACCGCCACCATAGATATACTCCCATTCGTCTTCAGTCAGCAGACCAAAGCCCGCCGCTGCTTCCCCTCTCACGACGTCTTCCAGTTCTATTCCCTCGTTGAACCACAGGATTCGCACTTCATCTTCACTTTGGCGAATCAGACGGAATTGTTGATGCAATTCATATTCACGGATCTCCGACTGTTTAAACTGCTCCAGTGCTGCCGGAAAATCAGAATCTTCCTGCGCGAAGGCTTCCTCCTCGGACACTTCAATCCAGCCCAGCGAAATGTTCTCACATTCCACGAGCATGGGCGCAATGTTAACCGTTCTGACAGGTGACATCTGACTCGCTAGAAACGAATCCACGTCCTCCACACCATACTCACTGACCGTTTCATGCAGGTCGGCTGAGGTCTCTTCGTTCATTCCATATTGCCAACGATCCCAGCCGAGGGTTATGCGGTTCCCAGGTACAAATACAAACCTCTCCTCTTCATGCGTAAACACACCTGTCTGGATTCGCCGACCGAAACGTTCAAATGTCTCGAGACCCTCATATACCATACCTTCCGGTAACTGATGAATCAGCTTACGCATCCAAGCCTCTTTGTCCTGGGCATTCAACTCCTGCCACATGTCTCGACTCAAAGCTTCCACAACTTCCCCCGCCTCTCCTAATGCACTTTCAGTTCGCTAAAATGCTCCACTGTCTGGCCCAGTACAATCTTCCTTGCCCTGTTTACATTTTTATTTGCCTGCGGCCTGCAACAGTTTCAGCAATAATTCCTTCCGTCTTCCTTCCGCTTTGCGAGCGAGCGTTGTGAGCTTCTCCACCTTGCCGAAGATTGGGTAAAGTACACGTTCCACTTCGTAATGCTCAAGTCCTTGAATCTGCCTAACCAACCGTTCGAGTATTTCATCATTCTCCAGCTCAGGCTGAATCTTCAGCTTCAGACTATCCGTTGAACGACGCAAGCTGGCGACTAACGCAGGTATGGACTGAGCCGTTACACCCTGTTGTTCCACAAATGCCGCAATGAACTTATCCTGAATTAACTGATGCTCATCATCCACTTCGCCCATGTAATATTCAATCAGCGGGAAATACCGCTCATCCACAAGACCCAGTCCAAAGGTTGCATAACTGCCTGGCATACCATTTTTCTCTCCCTCGGTATCCTCGTAAAACTCAAACTCCTGGATAGCCTCACGCGCATACTCTTCTAGGAGTGGATGTAGCTCCGGGTACTCCAATGCATTGGCAAAGAATCGGTGCGTATCCGACTTGGCGAGTCCTTTGATCGGCAAATACTGTTTTACACTGGACTTGAGCTTGATCTTATAACTTTTTGGAAAGCCCTGCTTCAACAAATGAGTGATAAAGGTAAGTGCCTGCTGATAGGCACCCGGCTCTTCCTTCCGAATGTGAATGGTCATCAGAGCGAATACATCATTTGCTTTGCATTCCACTTCTTCCGTTTTCACATGAATATCCTCTTTCGCATACGTCCCGCTGCCTTCCGTCATCATCAGTGCTGCACGTCTGCTGCCGAGTTGCTTCGCGAGTTCCAGGTAAGTCTGACCTTCGGCTTTGCTATAATTCGGCTCAAATCGTAGAATCATCACCGCCGCGTATAACAGTAGATCTATCGGTTGAGTCCCGGCTACTTGCGCCTTCTGCTTCTTATCCGACGATTGGTCTGCCTGTGATTCAACATCCCATTCCAACGTCGCTCCTGGCTTAAGCGAATAGTCATTGGTACGATATGCAGAAGACTGCACATCATAATACTGTGGCAAGAACTGACTCTCCGCCCATGCCTTCAACGCACGAGTAATATCACCCCGATGTTCGGCAAGCGCCTCCGGACGACCCTGATTCAACTCTTGAATCCGGTCATACTGCCTGAGAATCCATGCCACATCCAGTACAGGAAACAGTTTAGGGTCAAGCAGATGACGCGTCAAAAAAAAGGATTCTAACGGCTTTGTTGGATATGTACCATTCTCCAGCTTCTGATCAATGTATGTATGAATACGCTCAAGCAACTGCTGCTTTTTCTCTTCATTGATATATTCCAGCAAAGTCAGTTGCAGCTTTCCTTCTGTTGTAGGGAATTTACCACGGAAGGTAAATCCATAGTCAATCAACGGGGAATCGGCCAGCTTGTCCAGTCTTCCCTGAACAACCTCTACTAGCCTAGGTCCAATCTCGTTACGAACCTGTTCCTCGGTAAAGGCTCCTGCCTGCTTCGATTTCAGACCATCATCCAAACCCAGATCCACACTGTCTACTGTAGTCCGTCCAGGTCTATAATCCAGCAAAATATCATTGAAAATGCCCATTTGCAGCGTAGTTCGCTTCACAACACTTTCCAAGTCATCCCGCTGTTCCTGTTCATCAAACCATTCATGAATTGTCGTTATCATCTCTTCCATTGCCTGGTCATAAAGTGTACTCATCGAATCTCCTGCCTTCCCATGCATCTAATGATGTTCATCAAACTTGAACCTCTATGAATCCCGGACCAATCCGGGGCATCTCTGTTATAAATACGTATTGATGTTCGTATACTACCTATTATTTTACTCTCTCAAGTACATGGGGAACAATAAGGCAGCAGGGGGAGAAAAGGTGGTGAAAGATAACCATAAGTGGTATTTAAGACATGCCCTAGTCAAAGAGATCTACGGATGCCTTTCACATCTATGTAGGCTCTCGGTATGCCCTCGCTATCATCATGCCCACGTTGTATAATCAATGATATTCCTTTTCAGGAGGTCAGACGAAATGAGCTACAGCAAATACTTCCCTTTGGAAAATTATTTGAATCAGGTTGCAATCACCCTTACATATGCAGAGCTTGAGGAAATTCTCGGATTTAAGTTACCCCCGACAGCCTATAATCGCGAGCAATGGTGGGTGAATAATGCCATGAATCATACACAGGCGCTATCCTGGTTAAATGCCGGATGGAAGGTGGATAATGTGATTTTAGGCAAAAACGTTACCTTTGTCCGCTGCGAGTCATAATATATCTGAGACATACCAAAAAGCAGGTTAGACTGATGAATTCATCAGTTCTAACCTGCTTTGAATATTAATTAACTGTCTTATACCACTCGTTCACTTCGGTGGTAATATCATCGCCGCCCATGGATTTCCACTTCGTCACAAACGCATCAAATTCCTCAATGCCCACCTGGCCATAGATGATCTTGCTGAACGTATCCTTCTCCAGCTTGTCGATTGCGTCCTTCTTCATTTTCATCGTCTCGGTTGGAGCTCCCGTGAACTTGTTCTTGATCGCATTATCTTTATTCGCAACGACCACTTCAGCGGCCGCAAATACTTCAGGTTTGTTGGCAATCTTCGTATTTTTCTCAAAAGGAGTCTCTGGCTCTTTGCCCTTCGCAAGTTCCGCCAGCGTATCCATCATCAGATTCGGAATTCGGGCACCATCATACGTAATCGTATATTTGAGTGGTGATACGCCATCCTTCACTTCAGCTTCACCAACGACTTTGCCATCCACGATGTCATAGTCATATCCTTGCGCGAAGCCATGCTCGAACTCGCTGCCTACTTCCGGGTTGGCAAAATTGTCGAACAGATAATTCTGATATGTGAAGAAAATCTCCGGGTTCGCCATGTCTTTGTTAATCAACACAACGCCGTTGCTTGCACCAGATCCATGTTGGTGGCTCTCACCTGTTGGCCCAGTAGGTAATGCAATGGCTTTGTACGTGGCACCATCCACATTTTTCTTCACATCATCAATCGGCCAATTTGGCATCCAGTGTGGTCCAACGATAATGCCTGCTTTACCTGCGGTAAACAGTTCTGCTGCCTTGATCTCGTCATACACGCCAGCTTCTTTGGGCAGGTAACCTTTGGACAACCAATCCTTCATTGTCGCGAGGCCTTCCTTCACGCCTGGCTGAATGGAACCATATTGCAGTGTTCCGTCTCCAGCATCATTCCACTGTCCAGGCATCGTGTTGTACATGCCGAAGATCCAGCCGGATTCCGTCATCCAGGTATTCAGCGCATTTTTCATGCCCACCGTCAGACCATACGTATCTTTCTTACCGTTCCCATCCGGGTCCTGATTCGTAAAAGCATCCATGACCGTAACCAGCTCATCGATCGTTTTCGGTTCTTCCAGTCCCAGCTTCTTCAGCCAGTCTTCCCGGATAAACATGACCGAATCACCATTGTAGGCATAATCGAAGATTGGAATACCGTAACGCTCGCCCTCATACATGTACGGATACCATTCTTCCGGTGCCGATTCGGATGCCTGTTTCCATGTGTCCGAAGCATACTTGTCAAACAACTCGCCTGCATTCGCAAATTTGCCGGACTCAATTAATTCCCGCACCAGATTGTAGTCTCCCCGAATGGATACAATATCCGGCAGTTCTTCGTTAGCCGACAGGGACAGGCGCAATTTCGTGTAAAATGCATCATTCGTTACCGATACAGCCCACGGTGTGGTCAGATCGATGCCGAGTCGTTCCTTGGCCCATTTCGTATGCACATTGTTCTGTGCGGTTTCCCCATTCTTGAATTTCGTATCATCATTCCAGGCTCGTAGATAACTCATCTGTACCTCAGGTTCATATTTCCCGTCTTGCAGAGCAAGTGGTGCAGCAGCTTCCTTGGCCGGTTCTTCCTTGGCCCCCGAACTACATGCCGTTACAGCAACCATCGTTATTGCGAGTAATGCCGTCATCATTTTTCTATACATGAACTAACCCCTCCTCAGGTAACTTGGATACCCTTATGTGCCAAATGCACCTTACATGAAAAGGATAGTGCAGCCGGGGAGGCAAACATATATCACAATTTCAATGTTCATATCGATTTGTTAACCGTTCCGAAAATCCTGCGGGGTCAGTCCATAATGTTTGCGGAACACCTGAATGAAATAAGGCGTGTTGTTGTACCCCACTTCCTGACCGACTTCATAGATCTTCATCGCCGTATGCTTAAGCAAATGAACCGCACGTTCCATTCTGGAACGGATAATGTAATCACTAATGCCTTCGCCTGTGGATTGTTTGTACATTTTGGACAGATATACCGGGTGCAGATGCACCTCTCCGGCAATGACCTGCAACGACAGATCCTCGCCCAGATGATGATCAATCCATTGCTGCACCTGCCGAATCAGCGTTGATCCGGCATCCTGACCCGCATCGCTGGTGCTCTCAGCCCACTGCTGCATCACAGACCGAGTCCACGTTTCCAGACTACGCAGTGAGATGCCATAGCCATCCTTGAGCAACTGCTGGTACTGCTCGCCAAGCACTTCGGCTAACTGCCTTCCTTCCCGATGAGCCATATAGGAGAAGGCCGCCGCCAGATAATGAAAAGCCACATACACATGTTCCGGGAACACACTGTTCGACAGTTCAGCAAAGATCTGATCAATCTTGCGGTGTGCATCCTCCATGCGCCCCGCTTCCAGCAGCGCCGTCAGACCTGGCGGTTCATACAGCGCCGCAAGTGACTTCAACGTGGCTCCATTGGTTCCCGCTGCCGGATTCAGATGTAATCCTTTGCCCGCATCGGCTTGCTTGCGAAGTGCACTGACGGCTTGATGATATAGCTGAGGCACCTGATCTGGAAAACGTCCCATACGACTAACGGACAGGGAAATGGTCGCATTCAGATACTGCCTCACACTGTGAAGCAACCGTTCTCCAAGTCGGCCCATTAGCATTTCCGGTTCGGCTTGGGTTTGTTTGGGACTGGCCATAAAGACCAGATCATCATATGCGTCATCCGTATGGCAGAGATGATAGGTACTGCCGTAGATCTCTTCCACCACATTGGAGATGGCGTACTTCATCAGTCGAAATGCTCTATGTGTGGGTTGATGGTCATCATACCGGATGAGCAGCAGTTGCATTTTATCCTGTGGCCGGAACCCGATCTCCAATTGCCTCAGCTTGCCTTCGAGTTCAGCATCCGCAAATTTATGCCCTAACAGTACATCCTTCATCAGCTCCGCCCGCTTCTCGGGCAGATGCTCCCTTACCGAATACATGGCCCGCTGATGCAGCATTTGTTTCTCACCCTCCAGGCGAATCTGCACGGCGGCCTGCTGCACGGATTCGATCAGTTCCTCATCCCGGACCGGTTTGAGCAAGTAACTGACTGTCCCATGTTTGAGCGCCTGCTTCGCATAATCGAAGGAAGCATGCCCCGATAAAATAATACATTTGGTCTGTTCCCACTTTTGCCGAATGTGACTGACCAGATCCAGACCGGACATACCCGGCATGCGGATATCCGTGATAATAATATGGACCTGATGTGTTGCCATATGTTCCAGTGCCTCTTTGACTGAATAAGCTTTGAATACCTGGCCAATCCCGTGTTCTCTCCACGGTATGGAGACAGCGATCGACTCTACTGCGGAATGTTCATCATCCACGACCATCAGATTCATCATGCGGTTGTTCCTCCTCAAACCATCGAATTTCTACACTAAGTCCACCGTAGGGAATCGCTCCAAAATGAAGACCAGACGACAGCCCATAACGCGTAACGAGACGCTGATGCACATTCCACGTGCCTGTTCCAATCTCCTCACCCATCGGTTCATTGATCTCCCGTTCCAATTCCGCAATCTCTTCCGCTGTCAGCGTGACACCGTCATTGTCTACAAACAGGCTATATCTTGTATATTTCCGCCCCTCAATATGTTCGGGTACCGCCATCCCCGTTACGACGACATGCCCACTGCCCTCCATCGGCTCAATGCCGTGGATCACCGCATTTTCTACGATGGGTTGAATGAGCAGCCGCGGAATATGGAGCTGCATCAAGTGCTGCGGTACGGCAATCTCGTAGGTCAGCCGGTTGGTCCGCATCTGCTGGATGGACAGATAATGGTCTAATAGCCTGATCTCTTCCTCCACTGTCGTCATGTCATTCTCGCCTCGCGTAATGTAGCGATAGTAATCTCCCAGACTTAGCGACATGGCAATCACCGCTTCCCGGTTGCCAAGCTGGGTCATATTTTTGATATAAAACAGGCAGTTGTACAGAAAATGTGGATTGATCTGTGATTGCAGATGTTTCAGTGTGGCTTCCCGTGAGCGGATACGTTCCTCGTATACCTTCTCGATCAGTTCCTGAATCTGCTCTGCCATATGGTTGAAGCTCTGGGTCAGGTACGCGAATTCATCACGGGAGTGATCGACTGGAATCCGCGTAGACAACTGGCCTTTGCGAATCTGTTGCAGCCCTCTCATCAAGCGATGGATGGGCACCTGAACTTTTCGATACAAAAGTAATGCAGCCCCGATACTCAGCACGAGCAATAACAGAATGGAGGTAATAAACATATTTCGGCTCTTATCCATCGGGTTCAGCAGATCATCCAATACCACCGGGTTCACGTACACTGCTTGCAGTTGTTTGGAGTGCACGTAACTGACCAGATACTGTTTGTCGCCCACCTCCAGCTGATGATTACCTTCCCTCTCCGGTCCGTTAAAGGGGATATCTCGCATGATCGCTTCGACCAGTTCGGGGTCCGCCGTACGGTTCAGCAACGGATCGTTACCTGGTACGAGCAAGAAAGGATCTCCGCCCTGCGTTTCTTTAAAATCATCCAACATGGCAACGATGTTCATCGGGTCAAAATCAATCTCCATCACCGTTCGCACGCCTGCGTTCACCGGTTTTTCATTCCACTCGTAGTTATCCGTGAAAAAGTAGGTGAAACTCCCTTGCTCCAGCTGCCATTGGCCTGGTTGCGGAAACGTCAACATCTTCTCATCGTAAACCGTCCGGCTGGACATGGTGGACAACACAAGTTCCGCTTGCGGCAGCACAATGGTAATATCGTTCTTCCAACGGCTGGTGGACTGGTACAACGATAATTTGTCGAGAATATCCAGATAGATGCTGTTTTTCTCATATTGGCTGGTTGAGTCCGTCATGTAACGGTAATGCAGAATACTCGGATCTCGCAGCAACGTCAGGCCATACAGCGAGAGCTGCTCAATATTTTTATCCACCTGTGAACTGAAATAATTGAACTGGTTCAGACTCGATTGCTGTTTCTCTTCGACGACCATATCCACATTTGCCTGGTTCGCGTACGTATAGAGCAGCAGAATGGGTACAAGCAGGCAGATTAAGAGAATGACCGTCTTCGCAAATACTGTGAATTTCATCGTTTCACCCTGTCCCTGAATTTAAAGTCCTTCTATACCGAAGTCCTATTTTATATTGAAAACCCTTACATTTCTAGTTGATTTTATATTCGCACACTTTCCTGCAACTTGTAATCCCCTGTTTCCATTAACAAGTTAATATTTCAACATCCGCATTGAAATGTTGTTCTATAGTCCGCCCTTTTCCATTGCTATAATTCAGTTGCTCCACTCTGTGCAGAGGCTTGCTCGCCTCATGTTTCCAGGGTTGGACGAGATAAAGGAGGGACCCTGATGGCTATCGAACAACCGTTAACAACCCATACGCCGGTACGAAAAATGACACCTCATCCACGCAAACGTACCCGCTGGAATTTCAAACGCACGTGGCCGCTGCATCTGATGCTGCTGCCTGCTGTCCTGCTCACATTGCTGTTCGCCTATGTGCCCATGGGCGGCATTATTATTGCTTTTCAGGATTTCAAACCGTGGCTGGGGTTCACTGGCTCCAAATGGGTGGGCTGGGACAACTTCCGGTTCATGTTCGAATATCCCGACAGCGTTCAGGTCATCTGGAACACGGTACTGATCGCTTCAATGAAAATTGTGGCCGGACTTATCGCCCCTGTTGTATTTGCCATTTTACTGAATGAGGTTCGGAACTCCACGTTCAAACGTTTCTCACAGACCTTGGTGTATCTGCCCCATTTCCTGTCCTGGGTAGTCCTGGGCGGCATTCTGCTCGATATGTTATCACCGGAAGGTGGACTGGTAAACCAGGTGCTGGCGGCGGCTGGTGTTGAACCAATTTTCTTTCTGGGGGATGGCGACTGGTTCCGTGTAACGGTGGTGGTCAGTGATGTATGGAAGGAATTTGGATTCGGCACAATTGTATTTCTGGCAGCACTTGCAGGCATTAATCCCGCATTGTATGAGGCTTCTGAGGTAGATGGAGCAACGCGGCTCAGACAGACATTACATATTACCCTGCCTGCACTTGTGCCGATGATTATCGTGGTAGGTACGTTATCACTGGGCAATATCCTGAATGCAGGTTTTGACCAGATCTTTAACCTGTACAATCCGCTGGTGTATGAGAAAGGCGATATTATTGATACCTTTGTCTACCGGATGGGGATTCTGAATGGCAAAATGAGCTTTGCGACCGCTGTTGGACTATTCAAATCATTTGTCGCGATGTTCCTGGTCATCTCCGCGTACCGAATGGCGTACAAAATCGCCAATTATCGTATTTTCTAAAAGGGTTAGCATAATGCATTAAGGGGGAATCAAGGTGTATCACAAAACAACCGGGTACCGTATATTCAATGGTTTTAACCTGATATTCATCGCGGCCGTCTCGATCCTGTGCATCCTGCCGCTGGTCCATATTCTGGCCGTTTCCTTCAGTGGTAAGGCGGCAGCATCCGCCAATCTGGTAACACTTTGGCCGATTGATTTTACGGTGGACGCGTACACCAAAACATTTGGTAACAGTAACTTTCTCAGTGCACTCTGGATCTCAGTCCAGCGTACGGTTCTGGGCACACTGCTCAGTATGACACTTGTCTTCCTGACGGCTTATCCATTATCCAAGGAAAGTCTGAACTTCAAGGGGCGCTCGTTATATGCATGGTTTTTCATCTTCACGATGCTGTTCAGCGGGGGATTGATTCCGTCCTATATTTTGATTCAGAAGCTTGGACTGATTAATACGATGTGGGCTCTCATTTTGCCGGGAGCGGTCGCTGTTTGGAACCTGATTCTGATGATGAACTTTTTCCGCAACGTACCGAAAGAACTGGAAGAAGCTGCATTCATCGATGGGGCCAATCATATCACGACCCTGTTCAAAATCTATCTGCCAGTCTCCATGCCCGCGATTGCGACGATCTCTTTATTCACCATGGTAGGTCAGTGGAATTCCTGGTTCGACGGGCTGATCTATATGAATGATGCTTCCAAATATCCACTCGCCACGTTAATGCAGACCATAATCGTACAGCAGGATTTCTCCAACATGAACGTGGATGCAACGCAGCTCCAGAACATGTCTCAGCGTACGGTGAATGCGGCTCAGATCTTTATTGGCGCTCTGCCGATTCTGCTCGTGTATCCGTTCTTGCAGCGTTTCTTCGTTAAGGGAATTGTGCTCGGGGCGGTAAAAGAGTAAGGCAAACACACGGAATCCCGTCATGGGATTCTTCTTCGTTGTATAAGTGCACTCCATAAGCTCATTATTTCAGTTGTTTTGGGATTTTTCTGCCGCGAATAGCGTTGTTATATTCATTAATTAATTCATCCAGCACCATGGATTGGCGAATAACCTCCGGATGCCACAGTTCCGCATATTGATCAGCAATCTGGTAGAGCCTTTGCCGTGCATGTTCGATACATTCCTGAATGGTTTCCGGATTATGTACCATACTCCCGCCCCCTGTTATCCTTGAATATCATCATCCAAAAAAGACCATCTAATATAATATTCGGAACAATAGGGGGTTTGGATTACCCCAAAATTAAAATTTTGGTTATTTTTTCTTGTAAAATTTATTATGGCGGGGTTCACATGAACTGATGTTACACATCTGTTCAAATCAAATAAACCGGATCGGCTGTCGCCTCTCCGGTTTTATTCAGCTGAGCTTTTCAATATGTTAGCTATCATGCTTCATTCATCTTAAACCTACGTCATCAAAACGATTGTGTATCGTCTCTGGAAAGGCACGTTTAATGGCATCAATGGCACGTTGTTCGGTCACTCCTGCCTTTCGGATAAGCTCAATCACGTTTTGCATACATTTCGGTTCCTTCGTATTCCATAAGATCGAATCATTAACTACATCAACAATCCGCGAATACAGTTCTGCGAGCAATGCATACTCATGCATGACATAAACCATCCGATCTGATAGGTACGCCAGCCCTGCAACATAAGAGGCAATGTCCAGTCTTGATCTGGCATAATAGCGCAGTACAGTCGCCGCTTGTTCTGTATCATATGCTCCAGCCTGCAAAGTAGCAGCCATAACCGTATACGCAGCCGCTCCACAGGCATAATCCTGGGAGGGCAGCATGTAGTCATGGGTTTCCCATTTGTATACGGCCTGAATTAATGATTCCTTGCAAACTTCCCATAGATCCACAGATTCATGAGATTCCAGCACCTGATAGTACCAGTATGGCGTACTGTTCCTGCCAAATGAATCATAAGAAAGACGAATGATTTCATCGCCTTTACTTTCACAGATGAATAGCACCTGCTCCACATCATCATATCCGGCAGCAATGACAAATTGATCATGCCAGAGAATCGCACCTACGCCCCGGTCAATGGACGCCTTGATGTCCAGCACGGCCTGCTTCTGATAGAGCGGAAAAGTCGGTTCAAATGAAAATCCACCATGTTGTCCCGTTGTTACGCCAAGAAAATCAGCCGCCACAGAGTTCTCTGCCATCCAGTTGTATGCCGAGATTGATTCTGCGGTCAGACGCCTATCCACCACTAATCGGAATGCACTTGCAGTCATACCTGCAATCATGTGGCGCGGGAAATCCATCCACTGTGTGTGCAATAAAATGCGGTACATCGCATCTGTATACGAACCCACACCATTCCATGATAGGTGTGCATCAGCAGAGGTTGGGGCTTGCGGGAAGCGAATCCAGTCCTGCAATACTACTTTTGTCGCCATCATCCTTCACTCCCTTCCTCTCTCATCTATCGTGCTGAATGTGCTCCCCACCGTGGTATAGTAGACCTTTTACGGTCGGGATACTTCCTGGATATCAATCGAAAATAATCAATAGCCTGCTCTTCTAATGCTTTCGCCTTCACTAGTAACTGTGCTAGATCTTCTGTGATATCTGGTCTCAAGACACGTCTATTCTCCTGCTGAACCATATATCCTTTCATTTGGTCAATTAACGTCCCAAGCTGTTCATAACATGTATAAGCCTGATCCAGTTCGTTCCATATCCCTCGAACATCCTGCAGATACATTCTTATTTCGGTTCGCGAATGGCAGAAGGATTCCAAAATATAACCCGCACCCGACTCATCAAAATCCCCACTCCGTAAAGCCAGCACCCACTCATCATATGCCTTTCTACCTGAAGCAATATTCTGATCAGGTAACAGACGATAGGGAATATCCCAATCCTCTATCGCCAGTCGCAGGGATTCCAGCAGCATCTGTTGTTCAGAAATGCGGACCTGATCACCAAATACTTGACAATACCAAAATCCGGTAAAGTTTAAACCGAAATTGTCATACAACAAAATCTGCGGTTCCTTGCTCCATCCGTCTTGCACATAAAAGATGCGGTCACGGTCATCATATCCAGAAATAACACCGAACTCAGGAATCCAGTAGATCACACCAGTGCCTTCATCAATACTGCGTCTCACCCAATTCACTGCATCCTGCTGGTAATAACCAAACGTGGAATGACGTGTACGTCCCCCATCCCAGATCGTGAATATCCCCAGGTTATCAACTCCGGGACGATGTGCTTCCCCCCATTGTCCATACGCTGTAACCGACATGGGAAGTAGTCGGCGATGCACCGCCAGCTTGAAAGCCATGCCTGTATATCCGGCAAGTACATATTTGGAACCTTGAAACTGGCCCGTATGGGTTAGTATCGCATGCAGACTATCCACGTATGATTTGGACTCCCGCTTCATGATGAGGTTATTTAACACGACTTCAGCCAAAGAAAAAGCTCCTCTCCATGGTGGTTTGCCTGATGTATTTACGAGAAACAGCAGCTTGCTCTGCATCTGCTCGTTTGTTGCCTGTTTACAGACTCACTCTATGTTCCAAGCCTGTGGATCAACCCTTCTGCGCTTTGCTGAAGCTTGCGTCTAAGCCACCCAGGAGACAAAAGCTCTTCCCATTCGCTAATAAACAAATGCTGCAAGAAAGCGTCCGTGTCATAAAATTCAACCGAATAAATCCGATCGTGGCTTGCGCGAATACGATACCCCTGCCACATCTCCATTTGCTGCACTTCCTTCAAACGAATCTCAGCTACAAACGGTTTTCGCACAGGCAATGATTCTTCCCATCCACCTAGCAAGGCGTCTGATCTATACTCAAATCTCTCATCCGATACCGAAACATGAACAATGCCTTCCAATCGAATGGCCACTTGCTGTACTGGGTCTGCTTCATAACCCACCACGTAATCGGCGTTAAACTGGGATATCATCTTTAATGGGCACAAGGAAAACTGCCGTTCTCCATCATGATCCCTGTAATGAATATGTACTCTGCGCAAGTCAGTTATGGCATGGGACAATAATTCAAAGAATTGCAGTTGCTTCGGTTGCGCCGAAAACACCGGAAGCTCGCTACTTCCCATCTGTTGTTCCTCCAACGTAAAACGCTCCAGCAAATGTGCTACACGTTTCACCGCGTCTGCTTGATCATAATCGTAATGTCGATATCGATGCGCCAGATATTTCAGCACACGTTGCTCTTCTTCTGTCATATACAAATGGGGCAATCGAAAAGTCTGATCCTCATAACAATAGCCCCGATATTTTGCCATATACACCAAAGGGGCTCGCAGGGAACTTGCCATATATTCAATATCACGCTGAGCCTGACGACGGGAGATTTCAAATTCACGGGCAAGCCAGCTGCTATTCGGAAAACGTCCACCCCGAATCTGTTCGTCAAACCAGTGAATCCGATGCATGTTACTCATCTTCCCGCCCCCGATCTTTTCCGATCCTATTTCACTTATTATATCAAAAGACATGGCCTGTTCCGAAGAACAGGCCTGATATGTCAGACGTGTGCCTTATCCACTCTGGATTGCACTGCTTTGGAGCATTTCTTGCATACTTTCAGACTTGTACCGTCTGTTTTTGTTTGCGTATACAACAATTTTATTCGGGTACTGCTACATACCGGGCATGTTCCCCGGCCCCTGGAAGGAAGACTCCACAAGACGCGTCCTCTTTTGGTTTTTGCCAATGGTTGTGAACCTCTTTTCAATATGGTTTGTGTGTTCACCGTTATTATATATGGCATGGTACGACACAGAATGTCGCAGCAGTTTTAAAGGTTGTTCAAAAAGTCCCCAATTGATCACGAAGTAGCCCAAGAAGCGAACTCGACATCGAATCTTGCGTTCACCTTCTCGGTGCTGAATCGTTTACTTTTTGAACATCCCGTATTAGAAAATAAAAAATGTCCCCTCTTCGACCTGAAGAAAGGACAACATTTAGGAAAGATCTGTGCTCGACTGAGCTGCGGCCTGCAATAATGGTTGCAGGAGTCCTGGAAAGCGCATTTCCAAATCATCGGACCGCAGGGTGAGAAAATGCTGGGTGCCTTGCACTCTGACCCGAATAACCCCGGCTTCCCGCAGAGTTCGAATGTGGTGTGACATCGTTGACTTCACAACAGGTGCATGAAAATGGCTGCACGGCTGCTCCCCGCTTCTGGCTGCTTCCGCAACAATCCCAAGGCGAGTCGGGTCACTCAGCGCATACAGTACGGAGGAAAGTTCAATATCTGACACCTGTGGATGATGTAAAATTTTCATACGGTAGTCTCCTTTTTTCAGACTATGCATTGTATTCTAACACAGATCCATGATATATTTCTAATGTTCGACACCAATCGAACTTTAATGATTTCGTTATGTAACCCCTGCTGTTAGGCACGGGATTGACATCATACTACATTTTGCAAATGTTACACACCGTTTCTGAAATGTTGCGAAATACACATCACTTTAGGAGGTTTTTATGAACAACACCGCAACCGCATCATCAGGGGAACGGACCGGAATACAGGAAGGATTAATTGTAGGCTTGCTTGGCTTCACCGTTGTACTCGTTGTTATGAATACAATGATGTTTAATCTGGCGCTGCCCAAAATTGCAGCCGAATTCATGCTTACTTCCGTCGCTTCCTCATGGATTGTTACAGGGTATTCCATTGTATTTGCCATCTCCTCGATTACGTTCTCACGTCTATCGGATTTCATACCCATTCGTACATTATTCACAACCGGGCTTACGTTACTTGGTGCAGCATCCGTTCTCGGGTTCTTCAGTAATCATTTCATCATTTTGCTCATTGCACGTCTGATTCAAGCTGCGGGTGCTGCTTCTGTTCCGGGTCTCGCCATTGTACTGATTACACGATACATTCCCAATGATCGCCGGGGTAAATCGATGGCTGTCATCATGTCCGCCAGTTCACTGGGGCTTGGACTTGGTCCCGTCATTGGGGGAAGTATTACTCAATTTCTGGGATGGCATGATCTGTTTATCGTTACGGGACTAACGTTATTCTTGATTCCTGTATTTTTTAAACTGCTTCCTCGGGAAACCCCGCAAAAAGGTTCATTCGACCTGCTGGGTGCCGTGCTTCTTGCGATCGGTACTACCGGTGTATTGTTATTCCTGACTTCACGTCAGTGGTTCACGCTTGTTATCGGTGTAGCGGCACTGCTTCTGTTCTGGCTCCGAATTCGGCGCGCGGCAGATCCATTTGTTCAGCCTGCTTTGTTCAAAAACAAAAAATATATGATGCTCAGCTCGCTGGGGATTGTATCGTATATCAATAACTTCTCAACGCTGTTCCTGCTGCCGCAAATTTTGGCGCATCTATATGGACTGACCCCTGCTCAATCCGGACTTGTCATCTTCCCGGGCGCAGTCGTGTCCATGCTGCTGTCCAACCGGATCGGCCGAATGATTGACCGACACGGCAATACGTTGCTGCTGAAGTTTGCACCATGGTTGCTACTGGCCGCAGCCGGATTGTTCGCCTTATTTGCAGACAATAACATCTACGCCATTATGGCTGTGTATGTCCTGCTCAGCGTTGGTTTCTCATCCCTGACCACCAGCGTGTCCAATGAATTGTCTGGTAACCTGACCATGGATCAGGTGGGCGCAGGTATGGGACTGTTCCAACTCAGTCAGTTCTTCAGCGGTGCTTTCAGCGTTGCAGTTACTGGTGTAGCATTAACAGCTATGCAGAACTTGCCACTCTCCTCGGCGTACACCAATATTTTCTGGGGTATGACCGTAGTAGCACTGGCATCCGTTATTTTCTCTCAGGTGTATCTTAGAATGCAGTCACGGATAAAGGCAGCTGCCTAATATGATACAAGTCATAAAAAAGACCCGTAAAGCGATATTCGCTTCACGGGTCTTTTTGCGTAAAATATACTGACTGACATCCTAACTCGCAACAAAATGTTTGACCATGTCATGAGCCTCTTGTTCTACACCTATAATTTCTCCGATTTTACCCAGAACCCGATTTAACATCTTATGACGACTATCCATATCCAGGTACTGACTCTTCAATGTCATATTAGCAGCAAGATTCCATCGTTGCGCAGCATATTCGTACGTTTCCACCAGTTGATCAATATCAGGATTAAACGGTATTCCTTCTCTTAGGAAATGGCCATACAAATATCTGTTATTACTTATGCTCGCCAAGTCGCCATACATATTGTCCAGGTATTCCTCGGTCAATGCGGATGAATCTTTCATATGCTGACGTGTAGAGTCTATATACCTTTCAATGGCAGGCAGGCCTACTTGCGGATTAACCAGTTCGTACCACTCAACCTGCTTGATCAGCTGCTCCGATTTCCCATCCATGATTTCATGATTTTGATGAAGCATGTTATAGAACTCTCTTTCTTTCACCTGTTGGACAGCATTTCCAACATCCAATGTAGCATAACGATAACGCGTGCCCTCACGAATTAAAGGCGTCTGACCTAGATCAAGCGCTTCAAATAACGTCTGTTCATCCATATTGCCTTTCAAATGATAAAAATCATCGATAAACTCAAACTGCCCGTCTGCATAGTCGGACAAGACAATGCAATGCGACGAATGAAGTAATTGATAGAGTGAATTATACTGCATGTAAAATACATCAACCCATACAATAACTGCTTCTTTTTGCTGAAGTAACGTCATGATTTCCTTTATTACCTCGGTCTGTTCATTTTTTCTGACGATGTTCAGATCAATATGATGAATGCGTTGAAACTCATTTTCAACAGTCATATACGTAGGGACAAGTTTCGGGGTGCCTCTCTCCGGGTCTTCATGGTACATCATTCCGCATTGCTTCCATACCGCCAGGAAATTCGTGATTTCTTTATAGTTGAGAATGCTACTTACACATAGGGTAAAACAATCTTCACCTTCTGTATGTGCTTCTCTTGGCTGAATATTCATATATTCCACTCCTTCCCTAGGGTTAGTGCAAAAATATGCATGCATGGATTGTCTGGCATTAGAATCTTATCAAATGAAATGGGTTCTTCCAGCGTAATCTGCTGAAACCAAATAATAGGCTGTTTGGATGTCAGCAAGGTCCCCTTTTGTGTACACGTCCCACTACACTGAAACATAATCTCTTCATTATAATGTGGAGTCGTCGCGGTCCAGTTGGTCAGATCCAATGATGCTCTCCCCATTCGCTCTCCAGCTCGTTCAAAACTAATGAATTCATGGTATGAACCATTATCTGCCGCACCCAGAATATATAATGTCGAATATAGATCCAATGGTACTGGAATCCGCTGGCTATCCAGTTCTATATTATTAAATGCCTGTCTGGGTAGAGGAAAATGAAACGGAATATCCTGCCATTGGACGTTCTCCTGATCAGGGAGTTCATCACCCGGGTATGAGGAACCAAAGGTCGTGAAATTCCCAATCTGGTTTGTAGCAAGATAGCTAAACCCATTGTTGTTATAGTGCTCTTCCAAAGGTAGTGGACAATAGATGGTCATGTCATTAACCTCCTATAAATCATTCTTTTCACTTTAGGTGGCCGTTGTCCCGATTCCTTGCCTCTGATCCCTGAACAACGTGTCATACACCTCATGCCGCCCAGCCAGTTCAAGATGAGTGCCCGTAGCAACAATCTCTCCCTGATCGAGCACAATCACTTGCTTGGCATCCTGAATAGCTGAATAACGATGCGCGATCACAAGCACCGTTATATCCTGTGCGATCCTGCGGATCACCTCATTTATTTTGCGTTCCGAGTCATTATCCAGTGCAGATGTGGCTTCATCCAGAATAAGCAGTCGGGGTCTTGTTAACAGCACCCTGGCAAGCGCCAACCGTTGCTTCTGGCCTCCGGACAGCTTAATACTTGACTCACCCAGAACCGTATTATACTTGTCAGGCAATTCTTCAATGAAATCATCCAGCAAAGCCATGCGGCAAACCTCTCGTATCTCTTCTTCTGTAGCCCGTGGCTGTACGAGTCTGAGATTATCCAGGATGGACATACTGAACAAGGCATTCTCCTGCATAACCACCCCAATATGTTGATAAAGGTATTCTGATCCCAAGTCACCAATGGGCTGTCCGTCAACGAGAATAGCCCCTTGCTGTGTCTCATTCTGCCCTAGAATAAGTTTGATTAACGTGCTCTTACCCGAACCACTTCTGCCTACGATCGCTGTGTAATCACCAGGCTGGATGTTCAGATTAATCTCATGCAAGACATCACTTTGATTCTCCTGATAACGAAAGGAGACATTCTTGAATTCGAGATGCCCTTGGAACTCTGGCTGTAGTCCGAGCTTTCTCTGTGACACAACGGGAAGTTCCAGCAATTCAACGATCCGTTCAATGGAAGGTGTCACATCATGAAGTTGAACATTGGAGGCATTAATTTCATTAATGTTGTTAATCATCTGTTGATAATATGTCAGAAAAACAAGCAGTCCCCCGATTGTTAATTCTCCCTGAAAAATGAGCAGCCCGCCGATAAAATAAAGATTCATCTTATTAATAAAGTCATCCTGAAAGGTGTAGTACAGCTCATTGGCATACGTATATGCCAGATGTCGGAATTTGATTTTGCCAAAACGTTTCCAATATCCAACAAACTTGATGGATTCCTTGCGTTGCATATTCAGTGCCTTGATTTCCTTCCAGTGTCTGAAGCTGTTCGATATCCATGTCTCATATTCTCCGGTAGTCTGACGGAATTCGGAGACCAGTACTTTGGCCCTTTTTCCCAATCGGGAACTGATGACAAAGGAAATGGGAAGCATAACAAAACCCAGCAAAGCCATCTTCCAATTCAGCGATAACAGAATAACCACATACGCCCCTACGCTGATCCATTTGAACGTATAATCAATCAGATGCAAAAAGATAAAGTCTTTGACCAGTGTGACGTCTCCGTCCAGTCTATTCTTCAGATCTCCTGCACTATAGCGCTCATATAGAGTCGGTTTCATTCGCACTAATCTTTTCCACATATTCAGCTGTAAGTCGAGCTTGGTCCGACCTAATAACCGGTTACTGAACAGCGTTTGTAAACCCAGAGCGGTTGTCTCCAACGCAAATAAGCCCAGGTATCCGGCAAGGATATAGGGCAACATGTTAAGCTCCCGTCCAACCATGACATGATCAATGAGCAGCTTGTACAGATAAGGGATCATGAGCGCAATAGCAGTCAAGGCCAATTTCAGCGTACCTAGAATGAAGATTTGACGGTTCGCATTTTTGATAAACGGCTTAATCTGTTTAAAGAGTGCATACCGGGAAGTCGAGGGTGTCTTCGTCACGACATCAGTCCCTCCTTCCGGATGAAGTCTTCTGCAAATAACTCACGGTAGTGCTCACTATTCTCCAGCAGATATCCATGTGTGCCTGTAGCCACAATGCGTCCCTGATGTACAACGGCAACCCGATCAGCATTCAGGATGGAGGATAAGCGATGGGCGATGACAATCGAAGCCCGATCCTTGCTTAATTGCTGCCAGGAATGCTGGACTGCTTGTTCAGCTTCATAGTCCAAAGCGGAAGTGGCTTCGTCGAATATAATCAATTTGGGTTGCTTCAGAAAAATGCGGGCAATAGACAGACGTTGCTTTTGTCCACCGGAGAACTCCATTCCCCCTGCCCCAATGACGGTGTCCAGACCCTGAGGAAGAGAACGAATAAAGTCCCCAATATAGGCCTGATCACATGCCTCCAGCAATTGATCATCGTTCGCATGGGCGCTACCAAGCATCAGATTGTAACGGATGGTTTCATGGAACAGAATGGCTTCCTGCTGCACAATGCCTACTCTCTTGCGCAGTCGAGAGAGAGAATATTCATCGATATGCCTTCCGCCAATTCGAATCTGTCCCTCCTCCGGGGCATAGAAACCGAGCAGCATGTTCACAATCGTTGTTTTGCCAGACCCGCTCTTTCCTACAAGCGCAACAGATTCATGAGCACCAATTTCCAAGGTGAGACCGTCAAGCACATAGGGACCCTGCTCCTCATACCGAAACCTCACTTGCTCGAGTGACGTTTCCCCATCCTCCATATCAACTTCCGATTGACCACCGCTTCTTTCCGTCTCTTCATCCAGTAGATCAAAGACTTTGCGGGACTGGACCGTCAGCTTGGGCAGATTCACAACTGCCTCGTATATCATCATCATCGATTGATTATTCTTGGTCAGATACGACATAATGGCAACAAAGGCTCCTGCCGTAAGCTGGCCTTGAACAATAAGCACACCAGCAATCGCGTAGATACATAGATCCGACAACAAAAAAATAAATGCATTAGAGCGGGTCGACATCCATTTCATGACTTCTGTCTGATTATCCAGACGAATAACGTCTGCGCTCTGTCCCGTGAACAGTGTGGTGACCCGTCTGCCACTACCCAACAAACGAATATCCCTCATGCCTTGCAGCATCTCCAGCATCCAGCTGACAAATTGACCATATTTCCCACGCAAAATGGTCTGCTGCTTGGTCATCTTACGATTAAAATACTGGGATACCCAGACCGAAACCGGAACCAGCACCATCATGGCCAAGGCTATATACGGATTGAGATAAAATAAAAAAACAAATGAAACCAGCAATTTCGTGAACGGAGCAGCCATCTGAAAAATAATCAACTCTATTAACTGCATGACAGAATCCGTATCTCTTGTTAGACGTGTGACCAGATCACCGGTCTGGGCTTTTTGAAAATAAGATGCTTTAAAATGAAGAATGCGATCAAATAAACTTTTTCGAATATCAAACAGAAATTTAACATTCAGATAAATCCAGATGGATTTAATGATCCAACTTAGAGCCCTTACACCTACATACAAAGCAATATAAGTCAAAATAACATAGCCGAAGAAATGAAGATTACGGTGATAGAATACTTCGTCGATCAAGATGGCAAAAATAAGCGGTCCAATCAGATCCACCACCACCATGATTAGCTCGCAGAACAACATGGTAACCAAGCTGATTCGGTAGGGTTTGGCGAATGTACGGATTCGTTTGCTCAGTGAAATATTCTCCATGCCATCCTCCTCTAGGATATCCAGCTCTCAAGTACGGTCTGGCTCTGGGATTGTACCTCGGTAACAATCGGGAACTCTGTTGTATGGGATAACTTCATCCGCTCCGCCAGCTCCTCATTCCATACACCTTCAGCTGTAATGCGAGTGGTCGCTGATGCGGGATCTTGGTTAACCTCAAGGATCTGGGCAGCGTAACGTTTACCTTGTTCCTCTGTATACCAGATCAAGGCGTCGCCCTTCTGAAACCCCTTAATAGGCTGTTCTGTAAATTCAGCTATAATGTGTACTTTGACATCCTCCCCTTGCTGAGATTCAGACACTGCAGTTGCCGTTTCACTGCGCAGGTAGGAGGTCGTATGGAATTGCATGGCTAACGTCACTAATGCGGTCACAGTTAAACCAATAATGACAAGTGCAGCCACGGGTAATTGAATAGAAAGCCTGAACCAGATCTGTCCTATTCGTTTAGTCCGGCTCATGTTCCGAATCTCCTTCAATGAGGCTGACCAGGTAATCCCTGAAATCGCCAATCGTATCCGTTTGCACATATGCCAATCGGTCATCGTCTATTTCAATGTTGAATGCTTTCTCCATCTCCACCACAATTTTAATGTAATCGAGTGAATTCGTACCAAGTTCCCCCCAGGCTTGATGCATCTGAATATCCGTTCCATACTCCATAACCTTGTCGATGACCTGTATTATTTGAGTCTCCAATGTCATGATTTCACTCATTCAGATCCTCCCCATCATGTGAGATTTAACCAACTCATCGTAATACTCCCGTTCAAGCACACTTATATTTCTGTATATCTCAGGGAGTTTATGAAACGATGTTGGCTTATATGAAGAAGTAAGCACATACTTGGCCAGAACTGCTCGAATGTCACTCCACCCCATGACAATACGCTCACGAATATGTGTCAGTCTGGAATCCGCGCCGGTTAGATTGGCACAACGATACACCTCGGCCTTTTTGGCACTGATCAATTTATGAAGCGAAATGACCCAATCCTCCGCTATGGAAGACACCACATGTTGATCCTGAACAACGGCCTCAAACTGCGGCACACTCTCCCTCAGTCTTGCCAGACTCTTCTCCACCCGTTCCTTTTGCTCTTCAATATGATCCACATAGATCTTCCAGTAATCCTCCAACTGTTTCGCACTGGCATCTCTTTGATGTATCACCGGATAATGCTTATTGCAGAACGTATAGAAGGTGTGGTTTTCCATATTAAAATGCTCGATATAGCCATGATAGCTATCCGACAGATCCTGATAACTAACCGTTCGTTCTTCATAAGACAAGTTGTCATGATGCTTATGCTCCATCACGGTAAATGTCTGGTTAATCGGATCAGCACCGTATACAAGCCAGGTATGTGGAATATGCTTTTTGAGATACGTATCATTGCGTATGGATGTGTAATAGACGTCAACCCATACAATAACCGGTCTGGCATCCAGAACCGCTCGACTGACATCCTGTATAATGTCTTCGCTGATTTTCACCATTTCATAGCCAACGCCCAGATCGTCCAGAATGTCTGTATCCTTGCGGCAAGAGACGAAACCATTCACAAGAAACTGTTTCTTCTCAGACCATAGATACTCGTCCACATGATGGATGAAAAACGGTAATATGCTTTTTTTCTGTTGCAATACAATGGGAAATAAAGAGTTATAGAAACATAATTTAAAAAAGACATCGTTAAATGGATGATATCCATCAGAGCTCGCTAACCTGGAATGCTCCATATCCATTGAGGATGACGTCTTGTTTACCTTTACAATGCCAGATACCTGCCCGTGATTTTCACTTGCATATGAATCTCCAAGCTCTGGATTCTCTTCCAGAACCGTTGCAAGCATCCTTATCGTAGGATTGTCGTACAAAATGGAAGGCAGGACCCGAATACCGAGATTCTCCAGTTCAACCTCCATTCGGATTACAAGCAGGGAATGCCCGCCAAGCTGAAAGAAGTCGTCGTCAATACCAATCTGGTCCATTTCCAGTAATGTACACCAGACATTTACCAATTGATGTTGCAGCTCAGTTTCAGGTGGTGCATAATTCATTCCAAAATGTAAAGACTGCTTCTGGTTCAATAACTCTTGTGTGTCGATCTTCCCGTGAATCGTCCGAGGCATATGTGATATTTGAATATATTTTGAAGGCAGCATATACTCGGGCAACAAAGATATCAGATATTGGCGAATATCCATGACATACAGCTCCGTATCGGCCACGATATAAGCGGTGAGCACCTTCTCACCTTCTACTCCGGTTGTCAGTACAACACATTCACCAATTGGACCGTAACGGTTCAGATGTCGCTCTACTTCTGCCAATTCAATCCGATGGCCCCTGACCTTAACCTGCTTGTCCATTCTTCCCAGAAACAACACGCGGCCTTCCGCTGTCCACATGCCTATATCCCCTGTGCGAAACATCCGCTCTCCTTCAACGAAAGGTGACTCGATAAACTTTTGGTCCGTCAATTCCTGCAATCCTATATATCCTCGAGACACCCCGTTGCCTGAAATACATATTTCTCCGGGTACGCCTACGGGCAACATTCGTCCATGACGATCTCCAATGTGTACAAAGTAACCTTGAATAGGGCGCCCCACTGGAATCGGATCAACAGTCTCTGATGACAGCTTCTCGTAGAGTGCACATACCGTCGTCTCGGTGGGGCCGTACGTATTGTATACATTCGTATAGGTGAGCAGATGTCCAATATCCGCCATCTTCAATATATCCCCACCACTGATAATGGTGCGAACACTCGCAAGATTGGGCATCCGGTTAAGTTCCCTCAGGATATGAGGTGTAGTGCTGACTAGGGTGACCTTGTGTCTGTCCAGCAACTGCACCAGTCCGTGGATATCCAGCAGTTGTTCCCGTTGAACCACAACTAGTGTTGCCCCGGCAGTTAATGCTGGGAACACTTCTTCCATATAAGTATCAAAGGTACTTGCCGCTTGTTGAAGCACTCTGTCTGTTGCATTGAGTTGAAACTCGGCCTGAAAAGCGTTCACGTATCCACTCAGATTTCGTTGCTCTACTCCGACCCCTTTGGGCTCACCCGTGGATCCGGATGTATACAGAATGTAGGCCAGTCCATTCATATTGGGTACGATCCTTAAACCACTTCCATCTTCTGCTCTCCATGGGGCGTCATCCAACTTCATCATTGCTATGCCTAAGCCCGAAGACATGGCCAATGTCATCTCCTCCAGAGCCTGATGTACATACCTTTCCAACAATCCCGTAAGTAAAATACGGGCATTCGATGCCATTAAAATATGGCGGACACGCTCAAGGGGATATTCAGGATGAAGAGGGATATAGGTTCCTCCCGCTTTGAACACCGCCAGGATCGTAATGATTAACTCTATGGAACCTGCCATCATAACGGGTACTGAACTTTCCGCAGTTACCCCGGAAGCAATCAGGAGACGGGCAAGCTGATTGGATTGCTCCTCCAGAGAATGATACGAAATCTGGCGTTCCCCCTCTATAACCGCAGTCTGTTCGGGTGCTTTCTTCACTTGTTCAAGAAATTGAGCACAGACAGAATGTGTCTTCGGCAAGGATAAACGTGGACTCCTGTTCCACCGTTCCATGATTTCGTTCTCCTCTTCCAAAGAAAGGATCTGACTCATGGATAGAGGTTGGTCTGGTAGGGCTGTTGTCTGTTCCAGCAATCGTATGTAGTGAGAACACAAACGATCAGGTTGACTGGGTTCAAGGGGGATTGCACCATAACGGAGGGTCATGTAAAGTCGTTGATCTACCCGGTCAAACCCGAGTGAACACTGGGTTCTTTCATCCAGAATAGGCTCCTCATTAATTCCCTTCATATACAAAACCGTCTTCAACGCGCACTCTTCGGGAAGCCGCCCCAGCTTCTCTGCCATCTTATCGTAAGGAAAATGCCAGTACGTTCGGGCTGACATGACTTCAGCCTTGGTATGCAATACCAGTTGTCTGAACGATGCTGTCTCATCTACTTTTCCACGAATTGCGAGCAAGTGGGCACTCCGAAAGTCTTCGACTTGCTCGGGAGTCAAGGGCATACCTAGCAACATATCCGGCTGTCCATAGTAACGATACAACAGGTGTTGAAATCCCGATAAAAGCAATATATACAACGCCAAATTTGATCCCCCACTCATGCGGATCAATCTTGCGGACAGTTCATCTGGAAAGGATAAGTAAAGAACCTGTACGTTAGGTTCCCTTGTCTGGATTGAAGGTTGCTGAATTCTATCAAACAGAGTTCCTATATGAATATCGCCATCTAGTTGTTTCTGCCAATACGCTCGTTCTTCCTTAAATTTATCACTCGACATCATAACATTAAGCAGATGGATATCCATGATCTCACCCCGAATACATAGTAAACCGGCACAACAAGTGTGATCTCACCTGCATGCCGGTTGTTGTTGTACACGTGCTTGGTTATGCCGTAGGAACTTTGTGGTCACTCCACAGATAATACTGTCCCGTCTCGTCCAGGATCTGGTGGAACCAGTCATCTCGCTCTTCCTGCTCTACTTGTTTGGTTTCGAAAATGGTCCCCAGCCATTCCAGGGACAATTTCATCTGCTCCGTAGTGGGTGCCTGATCCGCCGCTTCAAGCTCCTCTTGAAGCTGTTGAATTTGTTTATAGGGCTCAACGACTCCTTTCTGGTATTGCTCCTGATCCCAATTTCGATTAGGTGTAGCTACAGCCGCGGCCATACATTTGGTTACTACCGTTGGTCTGGGTCTGGATACTACGGCCTGATCCAGCAACTCTTTCAGTGCTTTGCGATCCTCCTTCTGTCCGTAGGCAAAAGATTTCATACCGAGCTTATCCAATTCTACCAGTCCACTCAGGACATTTTTGGGTCCGAGTTCAATCGTTAGCGTAACTCCATGCTTCTTAAGATATTGCATCGTCTGTGCCCACTTTACCGGCTGGGACAACTGCCTTTGGAGCAGTCCCGTAATTCGCCCAGCTTCGGTGTACGGAGTGGCGGTTACATTGGATACGACAGGCCACTTGAATGGATGGAAACGATAACCGGCCAGTCCCACCCCAAGCTGTTCGCCGGCAGGCTCCATCAAGCGACTATGAAACGGCGCACTCATCATCAATGGGGTTGTCTGGGCATCTTGATCCAGCAAGATGGATTCCACTTGTTCAATCGAATCCTGATGACCGGAAATGGCGTACTGACTCGAAGCATTGTAACAGGAAATCGCAGACCATGCCGTATCGGTTGACACTTGCTCACAAGCTCTGCGGATCATCTCCTCATCCGCACCATCAATGATGGTCATAGCTCCATCTGCTTCATCTGCGATAAGCTCCGTCAATTCCCCGCGTCGCTTGGTGATCCGCACAGCATCTCCAAATGTCATGGCACCGGAGCACGTTAGCGCTGCGTATTCACCCAGGCTGTGGCCTGCGCAGAATTGCGGGTTGATCCCGATCTCCTCCATGTAGACACGATAGGCAACCACACTCGCTGTCAACAGCGCTGGCTGCATATTGGAAGGTTTGTTCAGATCAAACAGGCTGCCTTCAAAACTCATTTTGGCCAAATCAAAGCCCAGTATATGGTTGGCTTCTTCATACGTTTGTCGCGCAATCTCGTACTGATCATAGAAGTTTTTCATCATCCCTACATATTGAGAACCTTGCCCTGGAAACAGAAATGCTATTTTTTCCATTGATTATACACCTCGCCTCTTAGATTGGGTTTTACGCGATAACTTCCATGGACACATACGCAGGCTGATCCTGAATCATGCTTAGATCGCTCTCAAACAAATAAAAATCTCCGTTCTGCTCAATCTCACGGAATCCGGCAAATTTGTAAGTGATCATCATCGTACGATTGCGATCTGTTGATACAAATTCGGCCTGCAAACGGACATTTGCTTCCTTGGCCATACGCATTACATGATGCAGCAGCAATGTGCCTGCTCCTCTAGACATGACGCGGCAGGACACCAGTAGCAGTTTCAGTGTCCACACTTCGTCATTTAATTCGAGTAGAGCGAGGCCTATTTTTCCGTACGTACCGTACTTGTCTTCCAGTCCGGCTATAAGCAGTTTGTGACGTGGAGAGTACCGGAATTGATCGAGCTCCTCATAAGAATAGGTATAGCCTGTGGCATTCAGTTGATGTGTTCTAACCGTCAGCTCTTCCGCACGTTGCAGATCCCCTTCCTTCACTTCAGAGATCGTGAAGATCATGCCAAGAGAGGCCAGAAATTCATCCTGAGTACCTTCGAATTCCTCCTCCTTCTCATTACGAGCAATATCATTCATGTACATCTTTCTGCGTAAGGCAGAATCCTCAGTAATGAAACGTGGCTTCATCTCTTCCATTTCCGTCAAGTCAAGATAGGCCATCGCATCAATACAGAGTACGTCGGGATGAGTGAATAATACTTCCTCACGTTCGAAAGGCTGATCATCGACAAAGGCTATCGTGTCCATTCCAATATTGATGGACTCCACAATGGTTTTTACCGATCGGGATTTGGCATTCCAATTGATTTGCGGATAGATGAAATATTCACGCAGACCGAATTGCTCCAATTTGGCCATCGCCAGTTCATGATCGTTACGGCTGGCAACCGATTGCAGAATTCCCCGTTCATCCAGCGTACGGATGACCTCCACAATATTTTCTTTCAGCGTGACCTCTTCATCCTCCAGCAAAATTCCGTTCCAGATGGTATGGTCCAGATCCCAGATCACACATTTAATTTTTTTCATGACAGGACAGCCTCCTCTTGTACGGATTCATGAGTACTCGCAGCGTATGAAGCAATAACCATCTCATGCATTTGTGTGGTACCCTCAATAATCTCATTCACACGGGCATCCCGGTAGAAGCGCTCCACCGGATACTCCGCACTGCAACCCTTGGCTCCATGAATCTGTACCGCACGGTGTGCTACCTTGTTAACCATGTCTGCCGCGTAGTACTTAGCCGTCCAGGTTTCCATAATGGAATCCGGATCCATCACTTCTTTCAGATAGCCAGATTGATAACATAAAAGCCGTGCCGCTCTCACATCCACAATAATCTCAGTAAGCATTTTCTGAATTAACTGATTTTCCTGCAGGAGGGCTCCGAACTGACGGCGGCTACCCGCATAACTCAGCGAAGCCTCTAGACAGGCTTGTCCCAGTCCAACACAACCCCAAGCCACGGTGTAGCGACCATAATCCAAACAATGCAAGGACACCATAGAGATACCTGTACCTGGGCTCCCCACCATACGATCGGATTCAACGTAAACCTGCTCCAGATGCAGTTCCGCCAGCATCGAACCTCTAACCCCCAACATCCCGTTAATCGGCTCTATCTTCAATCCCGGGTTGTTCCGTTCCACAAGGAACGCGGTTGGTTTACCCTTCACCTGGGCAAAGACGAGAAATAGGTCAGCAAGCTGACCCATTGTGATCCACTTTTTCTTCCCGTTCAGCAGATATCCTTCGCCATTGGACTCAGCTACGGTCTCGATGCTTTTGGCATCACTACCAACTCCCGGTTCGCTCAGACCAAAGGCTCCAATGATTTCACCCGAGGCCAGACGTGGCAACCAATAGGACCGCATCTCTTCAGAACCAAACTTCTGAATGGCTATGGCAACCATACCGTGAACCGTAAGCAGACTTCGCACGGATGAACATCCTCTTCCGATCTCCTCATTCAGCACTCCAACCGATATTGGATCAAGCCCCATACCCCCATACTCACGAGGAATCATGGAACCCAGATAACCTGAGGATTTCAGCGAATCGATCACCTCTGGATGAAGCCGTTCTTCCCTATCGTGCAAGCCTGCGTACGGAACGATATATTGATCGGTAAATGATGCAGCATCCTGCTTGCATTGGAGCTGCTGTTCGCTCAATTCCATTTTCAATACGTTAACCTCCTATAATGGACTGGATGAATGCACATTCTTCACACTATATTGGGATGAGAATCGGTGACTTCTTAGGAACTGACCGTCTTGCTCTCAATCAGCTCAACGATGGCATTAATGGACTTGAAGTTCTGCAAATCCAGATCTTTATTATCGACCCGAATGGAGAATTCCTTCTCCAGAAACATAACGAGCTGCATCGCAAACAACGAATTCACAAAACCAAGGGCAAAGATGTCCTCATCGTCCTGAAGCTCATGCTTTTTGAAAAAACGACCCAAAAACTTGCGAACTCTACCTTTAACTTCTTCCATGTGTATAACTCCCTTTCTCTCATTAAAATGGTTTTGAATAAGCAAACAGCTTGTTTATGCCATGAACTATTCATGCCATTGATTAGTAACTATAGAACCCTTCCCCTGATTTTCTTCCCGTCTGTCCGGCGTGCACCATCTTTCTCAGTAAAGGACAACAACGGAATTTTGGGTCCTGGTAGCTCTCATACAGCACATCAAGCGAATCCACAACGGTATCCAAGCCGATTAAATCCGCAGTCTCCAAAGGCCCCATCGTGTGCCCGTAACATTTGACAAAAATATCATCTACTTCACGTGCTGTAGCCACCTGATCCTGAAGAACAAACGCAGCTTCATTCATAAACAGATGGGAAATCCGGTTGGAGACAAATCCGGGATAGTCGTTCACCAGAATCGTCTCTTTACCGATTGATGACAATAGTTCAGTTACTTCTTCAATGGTACGTTCCGAGGTATGCATCCCCTTGATCACTTCAACAGCTGATTTCAAGGGAACTGGATTCATAAAATGAGTACCGATGACCCGATCAGGCCGGCTGGTTAATGCCGCAATTTTGGTAATGGATATACACGAAGTGTTCACTAGAAATATGCATGCCTCCTGACAGATCGGATCGATCCGGCCGTACACTTGCCTTTTGATGTCCCACTGTTCGTTTACATTTTCAACGATGATATCCGCTTCACGAAGCATCTCCAGTTCCGTCGTCATATGAATGCGCTCCATGATGATCTCCGGGTCTTCCAGTCCCTCCACTTTCTTGAATAGCTTCAGCATTCGAATATTGTTATAGATCTCTTCTCCGGCAATCTCCAGCACTTCATCCTTGATGTCCACCAAGATAACCTCATGACCTGTCTGTGCAAAACTCTGGGCCACACCGCGGCCCATCACCCCTGCTCCAATTACCCCGATCTTCTTCATTGTCCCTGTTCCTCCTGTTTGTGGGGGAGTAGCACTCCCTCTCCCTGATCAGAAATTAAAATCAAGATCTTCTGCGGCTGGATCGTAAGAAACCAGCATATGCTTGCTGCTTTCCAGTTCAATTTCGCCCAGCTTCTGCCCCGGATGAAGCAATAACTGTTGCAGCAGCGCTACATAATCGTGAAGCATCTTCTCTGCTGTTTCCCGCTTGAAGAGTTTGGTCCGATACTCCAGATTAAATCGCAGCTTGTCATGTTTCTCAATAATCTCGAGGTACACGTCATAACGGCTCTCCGCTGCTCCAAACTCATATGGCGTCGTGTTGAATTTGCCCACTGTAACGTCCACTGTACCTACATTCTGAAGAGCAAACATCGCATCAAATAAAGGATTACGGTGTCTGTCTCTGTTCAGGTTAAGCTTCCGCACCAGATCTTCGAACTGAAATTGTTGATTCTCATAAGACTTCAGTGCAGCTTCTCTTACCTCGGTCAGCAGCTCCAGGAACGTTTTTTCCGATTGTGGCTTGGTACGGATCGTGATGATGTTAATAAAAACACCCACAACATCCTCCAGATCGGCGTGTGATCTGCCCGCAATGGGAGAGCCCACAACGATATCATCCTGATCTGCATATTTGGCCAGCAACACGTTGTACGCTGCAAGCAGCAACATAAACAAGGTCGTTCCTGTCTTGGCAGCCATGCGTTCCAGATCCATAGTCAAGGTTTCATTACCAATAAACACGACCTGATCTCCTTCGAATTCATTGGCCAAAGGACGAGGATAATCGGTAGGCAATTTGAGGTGCGGGATGGAATCCTTGTACAGGTTCAGCCAATACTCTTCCTGTTTGAGCAGAGCACCGGAAGAGAGCAAGGCATTATGCCACACCGCATAATCTTTGTACTGGATGGTGAGTGGTTTCAGCTCACGCCCTTCATACAGATCAATGATCTCCTGCATAATGATGTCCATCGACATGCCATCCGTAATAATGTGGTGCATGTCAAAAAATACGGCGTGTACACGATCAGCCAGCTTAACCACTTCGAAACGGAATAACGGCGCCTGATCGAGTTCAAAAGGTTTCACGAAACCAAGGAGCTTCTCGGTAAGTTGTTCCCGAGTGGACTCTGAGTAACCCACATTGAAATCGACCTGATCCCAAACCTTCTGATAAGGAATTCCATCCAGAAATTCAAATGAAGTCCGGAACGATTCATGACGTTGAATCAGCTTGCGAATGATCTGTTCAAATGCCCCATGCTCAAAATCTCCCTCCATGATGGAGGCTCTTGGTATGTTTGCATTAGTATTTTGGCCCTCCAGCCGGTCTAGAACGACGAATCTCTTCTGAGCAGAAGAAACCGGGTAATAAGGTTGGGGCTCCACACGTGTCAACACAGGTAGTGCTCCCTCGGAATCTCCGCTTATGGATAGACCATAGGACTCTTCCAGATAAGCAGCCGATTCCGCAATCGTTGGATACATCAGGATTTCTGCTGTATTCACAAGGATCGACAACTCTTTGGTGAGACCATTGGCGATCTTGAGGCCCAGAATGGAATCTCCACCCATCTCATAGAAATCATCGTAAATACTGAGTTCATTGACCCCAAGCGCCTTACTCCATAATCGACCTAAGGCGCTCTCAATGACGGAATAAACTTCGTCTGTCCTGCCCAACAACTTCATATCGCCCGCTTCTTCCTGTGAACAACTGGCATCACCCTTGCGTCCGGTTTCAATAGCCTCGCTAATGTCAGAAGAGAACAGCATGAGCGGCATGTCATCAGAGACATGTTGGTAGATTCCCTCCCGATTGAGCTCCCCGATCAGAACCTGGGTTACATCCTTACCCATGGCTTCTAGCAGCCCCTGGATACCTCTCGCTGTCGTGATTGCCTTGAATCCACCATCTGAATTGGCATGAAAATCCCGGGCCATGCCGGTTTCCTTCCACGCCGTCCAATTCACGGCAAGGGTGGACAGACCCGCTTGCCTGCGATGAGCCGCAAACGAATCCATATAAGCATTGGCGGCAGTATAGTCCCCTTGTCCAGGTTCACTAAAAAATGTTGTAGCTGTGGAGAACATGACAAAGAAGTCCGGTTGATCTGCACGTGTCAATTGATCCAAGCTCCATGTCCCCAACACTTTAGGGCGCATGACACGTTCAAAGGCTTCACGGTCTTTGTTCATCAGGAAACCTTCTCCGGCAACACCAGCGCCGTGAATAATACCAGACACCGGACCGTGCTGTTGTCTGATCTTGCTTAGCACCGATGCGAGCTGAAGGGGGTCAGCAATATCTACACTGTACAGATGTACTTCTGTGCCCCGAGCTTCCATCTCTTTGATCCGCTGGATTTGAGCGGTTAACTTGGTTTCCTCACCTGAGGACAGCACCTCTTCCCATGTTGCCCGTTCTGGAAACGGTGAACGATTCATCAGCACAAGTTTGATTTTCTCCGGCGCTAAAGATAATGCACTCGCTGTCTCCAGTCCAATCCCGCCTGTGCCTCCAGTGATGAGATACACACCACCTTCGCGCATGTGAATCGGTCGTTCGGGCAATACGGACATCGGAATCTCACCCAGCTCCTGGACATATCGACGCCCCTTACGGTAAGCGGCAAGATATAAGATGTCAGGCTCCCGAATTTCCTGTAACCATTGCTCCATCGGTGTCTCGACATCGATATCAATGCTTCGACAGCGGAATTGATTCATCTCATGACAGATGGTCTTGCCAAGCCCCACCATAGGTGCGTGTTCTGGACGAATGTACAGTTCACTGCCCGTAACGCTTTGTGTACAAGATGTCACCAGTACCAGATCGACTGGTCGTTTGAAATGAACCTTTGACATCGCTTTGGACAAATAAAACAGGCTATACACGCCGCGATCAAGCGATTCTTCCAATTCCCCCACGGTACCTTCATCTCCATGTTGATCCAGTGCGAAGAAATGAAAAAGCTGCGAGATTTTATAAGGCTCTACCGCTCGAATGAACCGTTCATAATCTTCTTCACATGATCGAATGGTAAATTCAGCATTGGCTTGATTGGTATAGGAATCTCCGCGGTAAACCTTGATTACGAGCCGGCCCTCCGCTTCCAGTTTCTCGGCAACAGATGAGGCGATACCACTTCTATCCATCAACATCACAACCGGTTCTGTATTGCCTCCATGCTGACCAGTCGATATTCGATTCATTTCTTTCCACATAGCCGCATAATGCAGTGGGGCCTCGGCCTCTTCTATAGAGACCTCACGCAGCTGTGGACGTTCGGGAATATGGATCCAGCAGCGCTTCCGTTCCAGCGGATACGCAGGCAAGCTGACTTTGCGAGCATGTTCACCTGCGTACAGTTCTTCCCAGTCCGCATCTGCTCCCTGTACATACAGATGGGCAATCTGCTTTAACAAATACTCCGACTCGCCTCCATTCTGTACAAAGCTCTGAATGGCCGAACGCATTAATTGGCTAAGACCCATTTTTTCCGATTCGGTCATTTCACCAGCTGTCCGATCCTTCTTACTCTTGGGAACAGTCCGGTGTTCACCGAACTCAACTCCCGGCAGTGCAATGGATTGGAATGATCTGTTCTCCAGCTGTCTCAAGGTATTCAGCAACCCTTCCGTATCCCGTACCATAAGTGACAACCGGAACGGGTAATGTCCCCGTCCTGTGCTTGCAGTACTGCACATATCTAGAAGTTCATATTGGTTGTTCCGATCCAGCAGACGAACATATTCAGCAACCAACCGCTGAAGTGCCTCTTCGGATCGAGCAGACAATACCAGCAAATGAGGACGTGCTGGTGCAGATACAGGTGTAATCACTGGTGGTTCTTCCAGGATGACATGACAATTCGTTCCGCTGATGCCAAATGCACTGACACCACAGCGTCGAGGTCCGTCCTTCACCTTCCACGGTCGTAATCGTGTATTCACATATACAGGCGAAGCATGAAAATCAATATTTCGGTTAGGACGGTTAAAATGAAGATTCGGTGGAATCACACCATGCCTGACGGCAAGTGCCGCCTTGATCAGGCTGATCATACCGGCTGCCTCAGAGGTATGACCCAGGTTGGTTTTAATGGAACCGACCGCACAGAATTGACGTCGATCTGTGAATTGTCGGAACGCATTTTGGATGCCTTTAATTTCAATTGGATCACCCAGCGCGGTTCCTGTGCCATGCGTTTCCATGTACGTGATCGTCTCGGGATGAATACCTGCCTGTCTCCAGGCTTTAGTAATAACTTCCTGTTGAGCCGCTGGATTCGGAGCCGTAATGCCGGCTGAACTGCCATCCTGATTCATCGCAGTGCCTTTGAGTACGGCGTATACCTGATCCCCATCCCTCAACGCATCCTCCAGCCTTTTTAGCATGACTACTCCGATGCCTTCACCAAGCCCGGCACCATCAGAATCATCATCAAATGCTCTTGTCTTTCCGTCACCAGACTCCAGACCCTGGAGCATGTTTTCGTTCTTTTTGGTGATCGGCATGGTTGAGATTTTGATTCCACCTACTGCGGCCATGCTGCACTCTCCGCTTAGCAGGGCACGCGAAGCAATGTGCACCGCTGTAAGGGACGAAGAACAGGCCGTATCCACCAACATGCTCGGCCCTTTCAAGTTCAGCAAATACGATATGCGAGCAGGAATGATCGATGGTGTGTTACCCACCACGGCATCCGGAAGAGCGCCCAAATCCGTCTCATATATGAAACGAGAGTACATATCAACTGTGTTTGTTGAATACCCCAAATAGACACCGGTATCCGAACCGGCCAGTTTCCCGCCGCCGTAACCCGCATCCTCAATGGCCCTCCACACGGTCTCCAGGAAGAGACGCTGATTCGGGTCTGTCAGACTCGCTTCTTTCGGTGATAATTTAAAGAATGAATAATCGAATAAGTCAATGTCTTCTATAAAAGCTCCCGCTTTGGAATCCAGTTCCGGGAGGTCCAACCTTGTATTTTGCAAGTACCAGTCCAGATCTTGTTGTCGTCGTTCTGGGAGAGGACGGATATGATCCACCTTGCCTTGAATATGCTCCCAGAATTCGGATACATCGGTTGTGGAAGCTACATTCAGAGCCATCCCCACAATGGCTAGATCCCCAGACAATGGTCCGGAAGCAGTCTGTCGTGAATGCTGCTCATCTTGAGCACACATTTCTGCTTGCTTCTCAGTTTCGGGTGATGTCTGTTCTTCGCTGGTTGCAGAAGCATCCATGTCGCTCAGTACAGCAACCGTCTCTTCTTCCGATTCACCATGTTCCTTGAAAATATATTCCGCCAGCTTGTGAATCGTCGAAAATTCAAACAAGTCCGTTACGGCAAGGACGCCAGGGTATCTTTTGGAAAGTCCTGCGTGGATTTTCAGCAGCAGAATGGAATCAGCACCAAGCTCGAAGAAGTTCTCATAGATATCGATCTCGTCAAATCCCAGAACTTCTTTGCATACGCTGGCAACATGCCGTTCAGTAGCGGTATATCCACCCTCACTCTTGCCTGATAATTTCACTTCACCGCTTGAAGTACTGCCAACCTTCTTGGTCGACCTCGTTTTGGAAGCAGCACTTTGCAGATATTCAGCCACTCTGCCACTAAGTTCTGTGGACAATCGAACCTGCATTTTATCCAGCAAACGCACGCCACCGCCACTGAAGTTCAGTTGCCCGATCAGCACCCTGCGAATGGAGGAGTTCATGGCTTGTTCCAAGCCCTGTATGGCCTGTGCCGTAAGGACCGTTTTGAAAATGGTATCTGCGGTGAAACCAGCATCCACCGACATGCCCGTCTCTTTCCATGTGGTCCAATTCACGGTGAGTGTGCGTTTTCCTCTTAGGGTACGCTCATCAGCGAAGGCATCCAGGTAGGCATTTGCCGCCACGTAGTCTGCTTGTGTTACACCACTGAACATCGTCGCTACAGATGAATACATCACAAAGAAATCCAGATCATCACTGTGGGTCAGTTCGTCCAGATTCCAGGTACCATATATTTTGGATGCCAGCACTTCACTGAACCGTTCCTCACTCCGATCCACCAGAAGTTGATCTCCACCGACGCCCGCCCCATGAATGATTCCATGAATAGCACCATAACGTGTACGCATATCCCGAATCACCCGATCCATCGCTTCCCGGTCAGCCACATCCGCACTGTACCAGGAGACTTCCGAACCTGCGGCCTCCAGCTCCATAACGGCTGTAATGAAACGGCGAAGCTTGGCTTGATCGGGCTGATTCATCAGGTTGTCCCAATGTACACGATCCGGTATCGGGGTGCGATTGATCAGAGCCAGACGCACGGGAGCCTTGGAAGCCAGGAAACGCGCTGTTTCCAAACCAATACCACCGCCGCCACCTGTAATCAGGTACACGCCCTGAGGGCGTACAACTAATGGGGCATCTCCTGCAACCTGCACACGCGTAAATTCTTCAACGTAACGTTGTCCATTACGGTAAGCTATCAGGTAGTCCCCCTGCTCTTCTGTCCCCAATGCTTCCTCGATCCAATCCTCTGCAGTGGTATCTGCATCTACGTCAAAGGATCGGAAAGAGATGGACGGATGTTCACGGTTTAGTACCTTGCTTAGACTCAGGAATGGCGCATGTTCCGGCCGCTGAGCGGATTCTTCTCCCGTAATATGGTGTGCATTTAATGCAATCAGTGTAATACCAGCAATCTCGGCAAAGTCACTTCTCATCAGGGCACGCACCAAATAGTACACACTGTACGTACCTCGGCGCTGACTGCGCTGCAATTCATACAGACTTTGAATCCCCGGCTGCGGGGTATCCAGAGAACAGCCAACATGTATAATGTGATCCACCGATTTGCCTTGAAGGCTTGCGAAGAGACGGTCGTAATCCGCTTCCTGGTCACCAAGCGTATATCGATTATCGATTAAGTCTGCATAAGCAGAACCCAGTGCTGCCCGGATTACCTTCACCCCGGTACGTTCTAACACACGAGCTACGGAGTCACCTGCACCATACTTGCCTTCAATCAACAATACTGTTTCCGGCATAACGGAGATCCCGCTGCCTGTGCGTTTCCGCTCAGCTGCTCTCCACTGCATCGTATAGTGAAATTCTTCTGTGTGTTGTGAAGACACTGTCGCGCCTCTGTCAATACGATTCGAAACCAGTTCATCAGGAAGATCAATCCAGCAGCGATGGGATTCAAAAGGGTACACGGGTAAGCTGACACGTCGCACATGCGTACCTTTGTACAATTCCACCCAATCCACATCGGCCCCTTGTACGTATAACGAACCAAGTTCGGTCACCCCTGCTTCATCATCCCACTCGGAGAGGTTAACCCCTTGTGTAAGCTCCTGTACCTCTCGATCAAGCTTCTTTCGTGACGCTTCAGTTATGTCACCAGGTTCAAGCTGTGATTTGCTGGCAGGTACAATCTTGTGCTCCCCATAGCTGAACCACGACTCAGGTTCATTCCACGTTTCTGCCAAGGATAGCACTTGCAGCTTCAAGCCCAGATCAGCGAGATTCTCTGCCACTATAGCCAATCTGAAGTTGTAGTGTCCTCGGCCAACACTGGCGGTATAACACAGGTCCTGGAGATGGCATGTGGGCGGTTTGTCCTGTACAAATCGGCTATATGTTGTGACCAGCTCCCGCAGAGCTGACTCAGACTTGGCGGACAACACGACCAGACCTGCCTTCGCATAAGAAGCGTCAACAACCGTGGCAACCGGTGCTTCTTCCAGCACCAGATGACAGTTCGTCCCGCTAAAGCCAAAACTGCTGACCGCACAGCGCATCGGGGACTCTTTCCCCTCCCATTTGCGGAGTCTTGTGTTAACATACACAGGTGATGTCTTGAAATCGATCTGTCCATTGGGTCTGTCAAAATGAAGAGACGGCGGGATTTCGCGATTTTTGATTACCAGTGCTGCCTTGATCAGACTGACCAGACCTGCTGCTTCATAGGGATGACCCATATTCGATTTCACAGTACCAATCGGACAAAACTGCTTTTTATCCGTATACTTCTGAAAAGCAAGCTCCAAGCCTTCAAGTTCCAAAGGATCTCCCAGCTTTGTGCCCGTCCCATGTGTTTCAATATAGGACAGGGTCTCGGGGTGAATTCCCGCCTGATCCCACGCTCTGGATATCACATCAGCCTGGGCCTCCGGATTGGGAGCGGTGATCCCGATGGAAGCTCCGTCCTGATTAATAGCACTTCCTTTGATGACCGCATAGATCTGGTCTTTGTCCTTGAGCGCTTTACTCAACGGCTTCAGTAATACCGTAGCAACCCCTTCGCTGATTCCAGCCCCATCCGATGAATGGTCAAAGGCTCTTGTTCGTCCATCCGATGCTTCAAGACCCCCGCGGTAATACTCTGTATCCAGTGGCATCAGGTTCACACGCAATCCACCGGCAAGTGCCATATCACAGTCACCATTCCGAATGGACTGGCAGGCGAGATGCACGGCCACCAATGAGGATGAACAGGCGGTGTCCACCACCATCGAAGGCCCTTTTAGATCCAGAAGATAAGAGATTCGTGCAGGCATCATGGCAGAAATATTGCCCACAGCTGCATCGGAAGTTAATTGAATATCAATGTCCTGGATCATTCTCAGATAGCTGTCCTTAATGTTACTGGCGAATCCTAGGTATACGCCTGTCCGGCTGCCAGCCAGACTTTTCCCGCCATATCCCGCATCTTCGAGTGCACTCCAGGCTGTTCGCAGGAATAGTCTCTGAAAAGGGTCCATCAGCGCGGCGTCCCGAGGCGGAATCCGAAATAATTTGTAATCAAATTGGTCGATATCCTTTAGATAGGAACCATCACTGTATTGGATGTCCTCTCCATATCCTGCATATCGGAGATAGGCATCTATATTTTGACGACGAGAGTCCGGAAAATTGGCAATGGAATCACAACGATCACGGATGTTGTCCCAAAACTCCCCAATATTGTCCGCAGACGGAAGCATGGCTGATATGCCTACAATGGCAATTCCCTCCGAGTCGCTCCGCTTCCCCTCCGATTTCAATCCTTTGAGCAGCTGGGCAGCAACCTGTTTATCAATTTTGCCCGCGGCTGCATTCTCAATAATGATTCTCAGCATCTGGCTTGTTTGGTTCATCGGGTTCTCCTTCCTCAACGATCCTCGAAGCTCTTGACTGCATCGTCAATGCTCAGACTACCGGCTTCAATGTCTTTAAACAGTTGTTCAAAATCATCCACCGATTGGGCTGGCTCAGCAGCCGGCTTTATTTCCAACTTGGTCATGACAAATTGGGATAACGCATGTACACTGGTGTACGAAAACAGATGGATCAGCTTCATTTTGCCTGGATAAGCATCTTCGAGCAGAGAAAATAATCGATTTAACAAAATCGAATCTCCGCCCAGATCAAAAAAGCTGTCGTGGATATCCAGCTCTTCAAAACCGAGTACTTCGTTATACATGCCTGCAATCTGCCGTTCGATGCTGTTGTAATCCTCGCCGTCTTTCCCTTTGAGCTCAACATGTGCATTCACCGATTTGTTTCGTTTAGCTGCAGCAGGAGCCACCTGACGCGACTCTTCCAACTTCTCGGCTTCTTTCAGCCTGTTTGTCATCTCTTCGGAGAATCGGAATGGAAACTTGGTCAACAGTGCTTTGGCAAACCGTGGATGGTATGTAAATTCCCCGATCAACACACGCGGCACCTCTTTGTTCAATGCTGCAAAAAATCCGGCCGTTGCCTGTTCGGTCGGAAGGGCTTTCGTAATGGCGTCTACATTAAAACCATAATCCACAGACATGCCCGCTTCTTTCCATGAAGACCAATTGATAGACAAGGTCTTCAGACCACTTTTGCTGCGTGAGTAAGACAAGGCATCCAGATAGGCATTAGCCGCTGAATAATCCCCTTGCCCAACTTCACTTGACAGAGACAGACCGGAAGAGAAAAAGACCAGGAAATCAAGCTCATCCTGCCGAGTCAATTGGTCCAGTATCCAGGCCCCTTGCACTTTTGGATAAAGGACTTCATCAAACGTTTCCTGCGTTTTGCGTATCAAATATCCAACCGCCGGCACCCCTGCACCGTGGATCACGCCCGTGATAGCCCCATACTTCTCCCTGACATCGGCCAGTACATCCTGCATTGCTGCATAATCTGATACGTCGGCTGCATAACAGGATACTTCTGAACCCTGCTGTTCAATCGCCAGGAAATTACGGAGACGAGCTGCCATCTTGGATTCAAGCTCCGGGTTGTTAAGAAGTGTTTCCCATTCCGATCTTGCAGGAACTGGGGTACGCCCAATTAGCACAAGCTTGACCTCTGCTTGGGAAGCGAAGAATTTTGCCATTTCCTGACCAATCCCACCTGTTCCCCCGGTAATGACGTACACACCATCCTTTTGGATATGGACAGGGGAATCCCTCAACTCATCGGCTTGAACTTCACCCAATTCCTCGATGTATCGAATCCCATTACGGTAGGCAGAGGTATAACTCTGATCTTGGGAACCCATTTCCTGAAGCAGTTCATCTGCACCTGTGCTCTCGTCCAGATCAATGCTTCGACAGGTAATATGCGGATATTCCAAGGCGAGTACTTTACCCAAACCATATAACGAGGCCGCTTCAGGAGAGAGTCGGCTCTCACCCGTTGTAACTTCGTAGACCTGTTCAGAGACCAGCATCATATTCAGTGCGTTGTCACTTCCATGTTCAATGAGCGCACGAATCAGATAAAACAGGCTATATACGCCTTTTTGCTGACTATGTTCCAAGTCCTGAAGTGTACGAATCTCCGCAGAAGTCGGCACTGCAAAGAGATGTATAATGTCACTGATGGATGTATCCCCCAGCGCTGCAAACAGCTCCGTAAAGTTGCTTTCGGACCCATTCAACGTAAACGATCCGTCCGGTTCGTGCTTGAAAGATTCTCCATATCCGACCTCAATCACTTGGCGCCCCGACTGCTTAAGACGTTCAATCAATACACTTCCCCGATTACCCTCGTCCTTCAAAATCAAAACTGCACCTGTTCCTTGAATCGGTTCAGGCTCAGTTAGATCCGCTCTCCTCCAGTTCATCCGATAGAATCGGGCTGGCGTCGTTTCTTCAGAGACTTCATTGCTGCAATCTGCGGTAGCGGCGGTACGAGCCATCTCAGGAACTTCAAACCAGCAGCGAGTCCGGGTAAATGGATAGGTTGGCAGACTTGTTTTACGTAGCCCGTCCCCTGTATATAGAAGCTCCCAGTTCAGTTCTGCACCTTGTATATACTGCATTCCAATTTGATTCAGGATGTCCTGATCGACCTGCTGACCTTTGCCCATCTTCGCCAGTTCCGGATTCAAACTCATCGTCCGATGGCCCGTGTGGCCATCTTCACCACCTGCAGCTGATGATTCCGGACGATTTTGATCGCTGCTAACCTTGTGATAACCGTAATACATCCCTGGACTTTGATGTCCATTGAATCCTGTACTTTTGCTCAAATCCCCATCTAATCCGATCATTTGTCCAGCTTCATTTAAGTGAAGAAAGAGCTCTTCCGCATCCTGCCCGGTGACAAGTAAACGGTACGAGTAGTGCCCTCTCCCTGTGTTGGCGGTATAACACAGAGAAGGTACATCCCGAGATTCAACTTGAGAGAGCAGGTTGGCATATTCCTTAATCAGCTTCTGGAGAGCTTCCTTCGTTTTGGCCGATACGGTTAGAAGATGATTACCACGTATATCCGGTTCTTTAATCGTAGTGTTCGGCGCTTCTTCCAGTACAATGTGGCAATTGGTTCCACTGATTCCAAATGCACTTACACCGCTACGTCGTGGTGTTGCATGGGTATCCCATTCCCGCAATCGGGCATTCACATAGACCGGGGAAGCCGCAAAATCGATGGCCCGATTCGGTCTGTGAAAATGTTTGGAAGCAGGGATCTGTTTGTGTTGCAGTGACAAAGCCGATTTGATCAATCCCACGACACCCGCCGCCTCCGACAGGTGGCCAATATTGGTTTTGACTGAGCCGATTCCGCAGAATTGACTTTTACCCGTGTGACGCCGGAATGCCTGCTCAATCCCTTGTACCTCCAGCGGATCACCCAACATGGTGCCACTGCCATGTGTCTCAATATAAGAGACTGTCTCGGGATCGATACCCGCATCCGCCCAGGCTTGAAGAATTGCTTCGGTCTGTGCCTCCGGGTTCGGTGCAGCGATACTAATGGATTTACCGTCCTGATTTACGCCATACCCTTTGATAACAGCGTAGATCTGATCACGGTCTTCCAACGCTTTATCCAGTGGTTTGAGCATCACCACCCCTGCGCCTTCACCAATACCCGATCCATCCGAATCGTCATCAAACGCTTTGGTTCTCCAATCTGTCGACTCAATCCCGATTTTGATATGATCACTCTTTAATGGAACCAGATTAATCTTGATTCCTCCGACGAGCGCCTGATCACATTGCCCGTCCTTGATCGCCTGACAAGCCAGTGTAATGGCCACCAGAGAGGATGAACAAGACGTATCCACCACCATGCTCGGCCCTTTTAAATCCAGTAAGAAGGATAATCGCCCAGCCGCTACAGAAGCCAGATTACCCACTAGCGAGTACGCAAAGGATTCCGGTTCCGCATCATAGATAAAACGTGAGTACAAATCCCGAATATTATTGGATAGGCCCAAATATACGCCGGTACGACTGCCCAACAGTTTTCCGCCCCCGTACCCTGCGTCTTCGATCGCTTTCCATGCCGTTTCCAGAAACAGTCTGTGATTGGGGTCCGTAAGACTGGCTTCTTTGGGTGACATTTTAAAATAGGCATAATCAAATTTATCAATCTCATCCAGATAGGCATTTTCATTAAATTGAATTTCGTCTGGCGACATGCCCAAATATTGCAGATATGAATGGATGTCAGGCACTCTGGATTCAGGAAAGGAACGAATGCTGTCCGTACCACTGACGATGTTGTCCCAGAATTCTCCGGGAGAATCAGCCTGCGGCAATTTCAAAGCCATGCCCACAATGGCAATATCTTTGACAGCGTTGGTTGACCCGAATGCTGTATTAGCATCCTCTTCTGCTTTGAGCTTTTTGAGCAGCTGCACGGCTACTGTTTTGTCCAAGCTTCCGTCTTGAAGATGTTCCATGACAAACTTGTATACACTCTCCACCACAGTTCCTCCTTTACAGGTTAATCAGGTTATTCAACGCCTGCTGCAGCGTAACGTCGCCACTTTCCATCTGGTCAATTACACGCTTCAAATCCTGCTCCATGTCTTGTGGCTTCGAAGTGGACTTCTCATCCATAAAACGAGCCAAACTGGTAATATTGGAGTTCGCAAACAAATCCGTAACTTTGGTCAGACCAGGAAATTGCTGATCAATCCGCGCTTGAACCTGCATAAGCACGATGGAATCAGCACCCATTTCGAAGAAACTGTCCCCTACATTAATCTCATGAAATCCAAGCATCGTTCGACAGATGGAAGCAAGTGCTTTTTCAGTCGGTGTATAGGATGCATCTGATTTACCTGTCAATACCATTTCTCCATCATGACCCTCTGACGAGGATACCCGAGGACGCTTGCCTGCCAGCTGCTTCATACGTTGCTCTAATTGCACGCGAATGGAGGTTGAGAGATCAAACGGACTTTTGTCCAATGCAGATATCAACTGACCCTCATAATGAATCTCTCCAATAAGCACTCGGCGGACGGAAGATTGCCGCATTACCAGAGACAATTGATTCATCGCTTGCTCTGTTGGCATGGCTTTGAATAATGTATCCACGGCAAACCCGTGCTCCGCTGACATCCCTGTCTCCTTCCAGGTAGACCATTGCACAGTCAATGTGCGCTTGCCAAACATTGATCTGTAGTCGGCATATGCATCCAGGTAGGCATTGGCGGCAATGTAATCCGCCTGTCCCGGGGCGCTAAATACAGAAGCGATCGATGAATAGAGCACCATAAAATCGAGATCATCCTGTTCAGTAAGTTGATCCAATACCCAAGTACCGTGTACTTTTGGAGAGAACACCTCGGTAAATCCCGCCTGAGAACGGTTTGTGATCATTTCCGAGCTTCCAATCCCTGCGCCATGGACAATCCCTTTAATTTTCCCGAACGTAGCCCGAAGCTGATCCAGAAGTAAACGCATGGCATCCAGATCCGACACATCTGCAGCATGGCAACTAACGTGATGTCCCCGGCTCTCCAGTTCACGAATAACTGTAATTTGATGAATCACTTTGAGCCTGGATTGTTCTGCAACAATGGCATCCCATTCCTCACGTGCAGGCATCGGTGTACGGCTGATTAATGCAAGGTTCACTGGAGCATCGGAAGCCAAATATCGCGCGGTTTCCAAGCCAATACCACCGGTACCCCCTGTAATGATGTATACACCATCGTTGTCAAAAACCAAGTCATCTTCAGCAGGTGCTGATTCATTCAATGCTCTGAACTGCTGAACATATCGTGTTTCATTACGATAAGCTACCTCATAATAGGAAGATGTCGTACCGATCTCATGCAGCAACAGCTCCACAGAGAGACTCTCGTCGATGTCAATACAACGACAATGAACCTGTATGTTTTCCTTGCCTAATACTCTGCCCATTCCAAAGGCAGAAGCCAGATGAGGCTTCATCCGCTCCGAACCGGTAATGCAATTGACCTCACGGGATATCAGAACTAACTCGATTGGCTGACTCAGAGAACTGGACAACAACGCCCGAATAAACCGGAAGAAGCCATACACACGTTCATTTAGCACCGACTCTAATGATTCCATGTCACTGGATTCGCTTGCTGGATGTTCATCAGAGCCAACACCGTTCAGATACACAATTCTTGAAAGTTGTTCTAGACCAACCTGTTGCAGCACACGTTCATAGACTTCCACTTGTTCCACATTTCGACTGTTCGGGTCAGATCGCAGAACATCTGCCTGAAGTACGGTATATACCTGCATCCCCGACTGTTCCATACGTGCCGCTATCTCAGCTGCATATTTGGACCCATCCAGCAGTATCAGTGTAGTACCTTTGCTCGCTTCGATCGGCTGATCGGAATCCTCTTTCGCTATCTCCTTCTGTTGCCAAACAAGCTCGTAGGCTTCCGGTACCGTTCTGGTGCTCGCTTTTGCGTACACTGAAGACTGCTCGGGAAGATCCACCCAGCAGCGTGTATTATCGTATGGATACAATGGAAGACTGATTTTACGAATTTCCTCTTCCCTATACATCAGGCTCCAGTCCACGTCACTACCTGTTGTGTACAGTCTGCATAATTCATGTAATAATCCCGGGTCTGAAGACTCCATGTATTGGGATAGACAATCTCTGCCCTCCTGTTTCAAGATGGACTTCTCCTGTCCAGTCAATTCGTGGTCTTTCCCTTCGATCTTCTCTGTGACTACTTTATGCACGCCATAATAGAGCTGATGCTCACCTGCGGATTCGAGACCTGATGTAGCGAGTAGCCGCAGTTTCATGAGCAGATCGGATGTGTCCGTTACTCCAAAGGCGATCCGATATACATGATGCCAGCGGCCCGTATTCGCGGTATAACATATGTTTTTGAGCGAAAGATCCTGCTGACGTTCCGAGATAAAACGGATATAGTTATCAACCAGCGCAAGTAATGACTTGCGGCTCTTGGCACTTAGCGTGAACACCTCCACATCTCTGGTAATCTTCCGTTCCTGGATCACAGGCGGCTCTTCCAGTACCAGATGGCAGTTGGTTCCGCTAAATCCAAAGGCACTGACTCCGCAGCGAAGCGGCTCGCCATTCCCGTCCCATGGTCTCGACTTCGTATTGACATACAACGGCGAATCCTGGAATGAAATGGATGAGTTGGGCTTATCAAAATGAAGCGTAGGTGGTAATACCCGGTGCTTCAAGGCCATAGCCGCTTTAACCAGACTGCCCACACCAGCTGCTTCAAACAGATGGCCTATATTGGACTTGACCGAGCCTATAGCAACAAACTGATGCTTGTCTGTATATCGGCGCAGTGCTGTGGTAAGTCCATCCATCTCAATTGGATCGCCGAGCTTCGTCGCAGTGCCATGCGTCTCCACGTAACCAATGGTTGAAGGATCAATGCCGGCATCCTGCCATGCCTTCACAATGACATCCGTCTGTGCTTCAGGATTCGGAGCCGTAATGCCAATCGAAGCTCCGTCCTGATTAATGGCACTTCCTTTGATCACCGCATAAATATTGTCTTTATCTGCAATTGCCTTGCTTAGTGACTTCAATACAACGGCGGCTCCGCCTTCACCAAGTCCCGAACCATCTGCTTCCTGATCAAATGGTTTGGTTAATCCATCCGAAGATTCAATGCCCACTTTCAAATAATCGTGATCCAACGGACTTAGGCTGATCCGTGCACCCGCGACAATCGCCATCTCACAATCACCATTACGAATGGCCCGGCAGGCCAGATGGGTAGCGACAAGGGATGCGGAACATGCCGTGTCGATGACCATCGTAGGCCCCTTGAGATCCAGTGGATAGGCAATACGAGTCGGCATCATCGCTGTGATATTTCCTACGATGGACATCGGATATTGATAGGGATCGAGATCACAGATCATTTTGAGATAGGAGTCATTCAAACTACTGGCAAAGCCCATATAGACACCTGTGTTGGTTCCTTCGATGCGTCCACCGTAACCTGCATCCTCTACCGCATGCCATGATGTCTTCATGAACAACCGCTGAATCGGGTCTGTTAATCCTGCCTCCTTCGGAGACAAGCGGAAATATTTATAATCAAACTGGTCAATATCATCCAGAAATGCACCCTGGAGGTACTGCACTTCTTTGTCCGAACCCAGCTTGGCATTCATCCATTGATGGTAGGCATCCATATCTTTTTTGCGTCCCTCTGGAAAATCTGTTGTACAGTCCACACCGTTCAAGATGTTGTCCCAATACTGCTCTGCCGTATCCGCCATTGGCATTTCCGCAGCAATCCCGATAATGGCGATGGCGTCATCCTGTTCAACGATTGGTTTCTTTTGCTCCAGAGGAGCAGCAACTTTTGTTTTTACAGCCGTGCTGTTACCCTGGTTCACATGAAGTGCCAGCTTATGGATAGACGTATGTGCAAATAAATGAGCAATCTTCACTTTACCGGGAAACTCCTCGTTAAGCCTCTCATGCATACGGATCAGCATGATGGAATTGCCCCCGAGATCGAAGAAATTATCATAGATATTGATCTCCTGATAACCCAGTATCTCACTGTATATGCGCGCAACCTGCTGCTCGGTTTCCGAATAGAGCCCCCCTTCATTCCCGGAAAGATCTACGGGCCCACTATGCTTCTCCTGTGGTACGATCCGGTTGGAACGATTCGATGCTCCCTGGTCAGCGATTTCCTTACTCCGCTTCACTCCAGCTTCGAGCTTATCCGATAACCGGAATGGGAACTGCCCAAGTGCAGCGAGATGTTTGCTTCCATAATTCATCGCACCGATGAATACTCGTGAGAGTCGTCTGCTCATGGCTGCTTCCATCGCTGCGATACCATCCGTGGTAGGAATGGTCTTGAACATGCCATCCACATTGATACCAAATTCCACGGACATTCCGGTCTCTTTCCACGATACCCAATCAATGGAGAGTGTTCTGCGACCCTGCCCCGTCCTCCATGCCGCGAAGGAATCCAAATAACAATTGGCAGCCGTATAATCACCTTGTCCAATTTCACCGATGACAGATATCCCGGAGGAGAACAATACCATAAAGTCCATGTCCTGATCTCGCGTCAGTTTCTCCAGAGTCCAGGTTCCCTTCACCTTGGGTCCAAGAATCGTCTGGAATTCCTCATCGCTTTTCCGATATATAAATCCGTCTCCAGGAATACCTGCTCCATGAATAACACCATGTATGTTCCCGTAGCGTTGGGTGATATCCTGAATCACTTCCGTCATGCCCGCAACATCGGCCAGATCGGCACTGTAATAATGAACGGTTGCGCCCAATGCTTCCAGTTCAAGGATGCCTTGCATCTTGGTACCACGGGAATCTTGGCCTGTTTCCAATATGTCTTCCCATTCTTCCCTCGCCGGAAGAAGTGTCCGACCAACAATCGCCAGCTTCACTTGCTCCGAAGAAGCCAGAAAGCGTGCTGCTTCCAGACCAATACCGCTTGTACCACCTGTCACGAGATATAAACCGCCTGGACGCACCTTGAAAGGTACGCTCTCATGTTCATTCAGATCCATCTCTGTAAAGGTCTCCGTATAGCGCTGGCCTTCACGATACGAAACAGCATAAGCTTCACCGTCTATATGTCTTTCCTTGAGGATATCCTTCGCAGATATGGACTGATCCACATCTATAAACTTGCTCCGAATATGTCCATACTCTTGCTGAATCACTTTACCAAGTCCCATTAAGAGTGCATTATGAGGGGTAATCCTCTCTTCTCTTCCTGTGACTTGTCCAGCGTACTCAGCAATCAGGTTCAGATGAATCTCTTCAGCAAAGCCTTTGCTCATAAGCGCCTGAATCAGATAGACCGGTGAGTAGAAAGCTTCCTGTTGTCTGGCTTCAATAGCTGCCAAATCTTCAGGATATGATGAATTGCCCATCAAGGATAAATAGATGATTTCGGTAATTTCTCCGTCTGTGAACAAATCTAGTAGCTCAGTATAAGCCGCCGGATTATTTCCGCCGACTTCATATTGATTCTCCGATATTTGCCGGAACTGGTTACCCGGTCTCACATAGACGACCCGCTTGCATTCGCTCTCCAGTTCTGCCGACAGTTCCTGTTCCAATTCGGTACCATTACCGATCAGCATGATCGTGCCTGAAGAGGAAGGGGCCGAGGTATGCAAAGTCGTATCCCCCTCGTCCTCTATCCAGCGCACCGTATGGAAATAGTCTTTTAACGACACAGCAGTCGGGTCTTGAATATCAATCCAGCATCGGCTGGGCTCAAACGGATACGTAGGTAAACTCAACTTCCGTACCTGTCTCTTTTGATATAGCTGTCCCCAATCCATCGTTGCACCTTCGGCATAGAGTAAAGCCAGCTCCTGAAGTGCTGATTCATCCCATACAAGAGGACTGGCAGCAAGTTCTTTGATCCGTTCCTGTGCCTGAGACGATTGACGTCTGGTGCGTTCACGTTCTTCCGAGGACATTCGCTCGGCTCCAGTAGGTTTAGGCGCAGGAGCACCGGTATAGACTCCTTCTTGTGTCTTCAATTGGGTCCACGGTTGTTCCAACAGGTGAATCAGTTGAGCCGTGTCTTCCACAAGAAGGGATAGACGATGTTCATAATGCCCACGACCTGTAGCTGCCGTATAACAGACATTCGCAACAGGAACTTCACGATTCTCCCTCAAGAAACGCTCATACCGTTGGAGCAATCGAATAAGCGCCTCTTCCGTCTGAGCCGAACACACAAAGAGATGCTTGCCTGAAGCCTGATCCTCTCCCGGGTCTTGAGCAGTAATGGCTGGAGCTTCCTCAAGCACGACATGACAGTTGGTTCCGCTGAATCCAAAAGCACTGACACCACATCTGCGCGGGACGCCCTCTTCCGCCTCCCAGGGTCGGAGTTGTGTATTCACATACACGGGTGTCTGCTCAAACCGAATGTTGCGGTTGGGTTTGGCGAAATGAAGAGACGGCGGCAGTTTCTGATGTTTCAAGGCCATCACTGCTTTGAGCAGCCCGGTCACACCTGCACATTCATATAAATGACCGATATTGGATTTCACAGAACCAATCGCGCAAAATTGTTTTTTAGAGGTAAACTGTTCAAACGCATTGGTAATTCCTTTAATCTCAATCGGGTCTCCCAGCTCCGTCGCTGTACCATGGGCTTCAATATAACGGATGGTCTCAGGGTCAATCCCCGCTTCTTTCCATGCCTTCACGATCGCTTCGGATTGGGCACGCGGATTCGGTGCAGTCAACCCAATGGAGGTTCCATCCTGATTGGCAGCAGTTCCCTTAATGACGGCGTAGATATGATCTCCATCTTCAATGGCCCGACTTAACGGTTTCAAAAGAATGGCTGCCACACCTTCACCCACACCTGCCCCATCAGAGGCATCATCAAATGTCCGCGTCTCCCCGTCCGAGGACTCAATGCCAAATTGTTCATATTTATTAAAAACAGGCAGCGTATTCACCTTCACCCCACCCGCTATGGCTGCATCACACTCTCCACTTCGGATCGACTGACAGGCCATATGGACGGCAACAAGTGATGATGAACATGCGGTATCCACCACCATGCTGGGTCCTTTCAAATTCAGCAGATAGGATATTCTCCCCGCCAGTACCGCCGTCACATTGCCCGTTACTGAGATCGAGATGGATTCCGGTTCTACATCGGCAATAATATTGGCATAATTATCTCGGGTGCTGCTGTAATATCCTACATACAATCCCGTGTTGCTACCCGATAACTTCGAGCCTCCATAACCTGCATCTTCCACTGCTTCCCATGCCGTCTGGAGAAAAATTCTCTGATCAGGACTCATCAGGGCTGCTTCTTTGGGTGTCAGCTTAAAGTAGCGATAATCAAACTTGTCCACTTCGTCCAGATAAGAGCCTTTAATGAAGCTCAACCCGTCTTCATCCTGCTGTTTGAAACGTACATATTTCAGAACATCCTCTTGTCTTGCTTCAGGAAATTCCACAATGGAATTCACTTTGTTCTCAATATTGTTCCAGAACTCCTCCACATGATCAGCCATGGGCATATGTGCAGATATGCCGATGATGGCAATATCTTCACGAGTATTCTTTTTCTGCTGTTTCAACAGCGTAATCATATCAATCGCCGTTTTTTTGTCGATTTTGCCACCAGACGTATTCTCAATAATATATTTAAGCAACTGTTCCAATGTATCGTCCCCTTACATATCAGATATGTTTTAATCCTTTGAGCATATCCTCCATGCTGATCTTGCCATCTTCCAACTGATCAAAAAGAGAATGGACCTCCTCGTCCAGCGCAATTGAAGCACCTACTGGCTCCTCTGCTTGTTTCTTCTCCTGTGAATGGCCTGTTTTATCAGCCAGATATCCACCCAATCGGTGCACAGACGGATGTTCGAACAGATCTGCGACAACGAGTACTCCCGGGTACTGACGGTCAAGTTGTGCATACATTTGTTTCACCAGAATCGAGTCAGCTCCGAGTTCGAAGAAACTGTCATGGATATCAATTTCATGAAAGCCCAGAATAGCCTGGCACACATCTGCAACCTGTCTCTCCCATGGCGTGTATTCTCCGTTATCCGCACCATTCAGCACGGTATCCTGTCGGGACACACTTTGCGGGGTCACTGGCGCTGGCGCCTTCGGTGATGAGGCTCTCTGTAGACGTGAATCAATCCAGCTCTCCACTTCAGGAGAAAGTCTAAACGGATAGTTCCGAATCATCTTCAACATGCCACGGTCTGTTGACATCTGTCCTATTAATACACGTTCGATCTGTCGTCCTTCCACCTGATCCAGCCAGGTCAGAGCCTCTTTATTGGTCATGGCTTTGAAAAGGGTGTCTACGCCGTAGCCAGTTGCGGCAGCTGCGCCTGTTTCTTTCCAGGTTGACCAGTTGACCGTCATTGTTCCGTCCATCTCTTGGTTGCGATAGGTTGCATAAGCATCCTGGTACGCATTGGCAGCTACATAATCAGCCTGGCCCGGCCCGCTAAATATCGTTGCAATGGATGAAAACATCACAAAAAAGTCTGGATTGTCCTCTCTGGTGAGTTGATCCACGATCTGGGTTCCTTGCACTTTAGGGCGTAATACTTGTTCAGCTTCTTCTATCGTTCTGTCCTTAAGCGGATGATCTCCACCTACAGCAACCCCCGCTCCATGAATGACACCTGCAATACGACCATATTGCTGACGAAGTTCACTCAGAATCACTCGCATGGAAGCTTCGTCTGAAATATCTGCTTGGTAAGGAAGAACTGTCGCTCCGGCAGCCTCCATGTGTTGTACAGCTTCGATTTTCCGAGCTGACACGTCGTTGGATGATGCAGCTACAATGCTATCCCATTCTTCTCGTGCGGGAAGCGAGGTTCTGTTCACCAGTGCGAGTGTAATTCCCGGGTATCGCTCCGCGAGTTGTAGTCCAAGCTCCAGCCCAATGCCGCCCAGTCCGCCAGTAATGAGATATAATCCGTCTTTGCGAATGTTGTAGTTCCATTTAGGATACGCAATCGGGTCCAGCGCTCCAAACTGCTGAATGTACCGCGCACCTGCACGATAAGCTACACCATAATCATCACTTTCGTGATCCAGTTCGGCCACAATATCCTGGAGCGAGGTCTCCGCATCCACTTGGATGGAACGGCATTGCAGACGTGAATCTTCTTTGCGTCCTGCCAGACCCAGCCCAAACATCAGGGCAGCCTGAGGAAATACATGTTCTTCGGTTCCCGTTATCGAGTGGATTGGATTCGTCAACAACACCAGGTCAACAGGCTCAAGCGATTGGGCACCTATCATTTCCTGAAGAAGATAGAAAAATGGATGAAAGGACTGATCCTGTTGAATATAGATAATCCGGTTAATTGTCAATTCATCCAGATGAGCCCACAATTGTTCCATGCTCTCACGCTGGTCTGAAATGACATACTCCTCGGAAGATACTTGAAGGAACGAAGGTCCATTAAACACTTCAATAACCTCATGCCCCTGCTGCTGTAGTGCCTTACGAAGAGATAGATCTTCTCTTTTTCCCTCTCTTTTATCGTCCCTAAAAATAACGATATGACCTTCTGATAACTTTCGAGCGGAATTACGTTCCGGTTCAGGAACCCAACCCAACTCATAATGGTGTATGTTCTCCATAGCGATCGCATCCGTCTTGGCTAGGGAAGGAGGAGCAGATAGCTCAATCCAGCAGCGATGAGCTTCAAATGGATACGTCGGGATGCTGATGCGACGAACATCCTCACCTGAATACAGGCTTGGCCAGCTTACCTCCCCACCCCCAAGATAGGTTTCACAATGAGCGGTTAAATGCAGCTGACTGGACTCCGGGACTGACTGCTCTCGAATGGAATCCACTCCGCCCTCTTCAAGTTCAATTAGTTGCGCGAGCAACTCCTCTTTGCTTGAAGCAATCTGTACCAGACGGTGTTCATAATGCGTCCGGGATGTGCCTGCCGTGTAACATATATCGGCTAACGAGTGATCGGTTGTTTTCAGATATTTCGTATATTTGGATATATATTGTTGCAGGGCTTGAAGCGTCTTGGCTGAAAGAGGGAAAAGGTATTCCCGCATCTCAGTCTCGCTGCTCGTTTCCACTGCACCCGCCTGCTCCAGAATAAGATGACAATTGGTACCGCTGAAACCAAATGCACTGACTCCCATTCGCACAGGTTCACCCGCAGCAGGCCAGATCCGGTTACGTGTATTTACATACACAGGTGTGCCACTAAAATCAATATTGCGATTCGGGCGATCGAAATGCTGCACCGCAGGTAAAATCCCTTTTTTCAAGGACAATACGGATTTCACAAGTCCGGTAATCCCGGCACTCTCATACAAATGTCCAATATTGGACTTCACCGAACCGATGGCACAAAATTGCCTCTTATCGGTGTATTGCTCAAAGGCTCCCTTAATGCCATCGATTTCAATCGGATCTCCCAAGATCGTCCCGGTTCCATGGGTTTCAATATAAGCGATACTTTCCGGATCGACCCCCGCCGCTTTCCACGCCTTCACAATGACCTCACTCTGGGCTCTGGCGTTCGGCGCTGTAATCCCCATCGAGTTTCCGTCCTGGTTAATGGCACTGCCCTTAATGACCGCATACACCTGGTCCTTGTCCTTGATGGCATCCTGAAGTGGTTTCAGCATAATGACCGCCGCACCTTCGCCTATTCCGGAACCATCTGAGCTATCATCAAAGGGGCGTGTCATGCCATTTGATGATTCAATGCCCATTCGATAGTAGTCCTTGTCCAGCGGAAGCACGTTGAGTTTTACGCCTCCTGCCAGCGCCATGTCACACTCACCCAAACGAATGGCATTACAGGCATGATGAACTGCAACCAAAGATGAAGAACAGGCTGTATCCACCACCATACTCGGTCCTCTCAGATCAAGTAGGTAGGATAAACGGCTGGGTAAAATACAGGATAAATTGCCTGTGACCGAGATCGGCAGAGACTGTGGCTCCACATCATGAATCATCTCTTTATACCGATAACCTTCCAGATCGGACACCAGTCCAACGTATACTCCTGTATTGCTTCCCGCCAGCTTCTCACTGGTATATCCTCCATCTTCAAAAGCGGCCCATGCCGTCTCCATAAAGATACGTTGAGCCGGGTTCATCAAACTGGCTTCTTTCGGTGTAAATCGAAAAAAAGGATAATCAAAGGTATCAATATGTTCCAGATAAGAGCCATCCAAGTATTTGCTGTCTTCACCAGGGTTCATTTTACGTGAGATGTAATTATCGGCATCCTGGCGTCGCTGCTCCGGCAGATCCCTCGTACAATCCAGACCATGCAGCAGGTTATCCCAGAACTGCTCCGCATCATCTGCCAAGGGCATACGAACACTGAGCCCAACGATCGCGATATCACCCGGACGGGTGGTAGCTGGAGTTGCCATTGGTGGAAGCTGACTAGACGACTCCGCCTGAGTTGTGTCACGAATACCCAGTTCACTGAAATCCATCAGTTTGTTTTTCATTGTTTTATCCCCTTTCAGCCGCTGGGCGGAGACTTTCAATCACTTTGGCAAGCATTTGATCATAGGTTCTGAAAAAAAGATTCCATTGAACGGTATTCATTCGGGGTTTACAATACAGCGTTACCACCATATTTCGTTTTTCATTTTGAATTTCACAGATGACATCAAACAGTTCCTCCAGCGCCCCCCTGCCCCCACTGACATAATCGGCCTCGTAGAATAGCGGACGGATGGAGTCATGTTGCGATTTCATCCCTGTTCTTACCAAATCCTGAATATGATGGCCAGGCTGTTCGTCTGCTGAATGTAAAGTTTGTTTGGCTACTTCAAACAACTCATTGAAATCCTGCACCTCTTGCACATCCAGTGAGATGGAACTGATATGGTTCATGCGATAAATCAGGGTATAGACCGTAAGTTGCGGCTGATTGCCAATCTCCGTCAACAGATATGCAAACAAAGACCACAACCATTCTACAGGCGTGCAGCCTGCATTTTTGGACAAGTTTCTAATTTTATTGAAGCGCTCCTTCTCGATCCGGAATTCATATCGATGGTCTTGAAGAGCCTGTCCTGCATGCTGCATGTAATCCAAAGGAACAGGATATGCTTCCAGTTCCATGCCTTCCTGGTCTGCGATGAATTTGGCAAGTCTCGAGATCGTGGGATAGGCAAACATATTGGTTAACGTAATCTGAGCCGGATATAATTTTTCAAGTTGATTATAGATCTGGGCAAGAAGCAATGAATCGCTCCCTAAGTCAAAAAAATTAATTGTGGTTGTGACTCCCGCATCAGCTCCCAGTACAACATGAAATACGTCCAGTATGGTTGCTTCCAGCTGTTCAATTGGTGTAATCTGCCGTTGATTCATTTGACACCTCACCTCGGTATAGGATTCTACTCCATATAACTTGTTAATGTCTGATTGATCGTGCTTGTAACCCGATGCATACTGCCTTCAAATAAATAAAAATGCCCCCCTTTGTATATCCGGGCGGCACTTCCTTGTTCCGTATAACCTCTCCAGCGTTCTGCACAATCCAGAATATAGCCTTCATCCTCTGCTCCGTTCAGTATCGTAATATCACATTGCAGCTTATAAGGCTTCTCCTCATAAGTATACGTCTCATTCATCTCCAGATCCTTACGTAATACGGGGATAAACATATCCATCAGTTGCTGGTTCTCAAAGAACTCATCCGGTGTACCGCCCATTTCCTTAATGCGGTCTATGAACTGTCCTTCGGGTAAATGGTAATAGACCTGTTCTTTTTTATAATCCGGTGTTTCTCGCCCAGAAAAAAACATGTGTATCGGTTTCCTAAACTGCTCTTCATGCATTTTGTTATACAGTTCATAAATAATCAGACTTCCTAGACTATGTCCAAATAGGGCATATGGCTCCTCATCTGGCAAATCGCGAGCTATATACTCAAATACATCATCTACACTCTGCTGAATACTTTCATAGAGCGGCTTGGAGAATTTCAATCCTCGTCCTGCAAGTTCAACAGGAGTCAGCACGATAGATTCGGATAACCCTTTTTTCCATTTGTTATATATTGATGCTGACCCTCCTGCATAAGGAACACAATATAATCGCATCTTGGCCATATAATCTCCTCTCCACTTACACGATTTCTCCCCATCTGATCGCTGTAGCGCAATAATACGTTCCAGCTCCAGCCCCAACCAACACGACCCGATCACCCGTTTTCAGTGTGCCTTGATTCACAGCCTCGGCCACTGCAATTGGCAAGCAGGCGTTAGAGGTGTACCCGTATTTCTCCATCGTCATATAGGCCTTTTCTTGCGGGATACCCAAGGCAACGGCCAGTTCTCTAATCAGATTACTGTTTGTTTGTGGGAAGATGAATAGATCCACTTCTCCTATATTCCATTTTACTTTGCGCAAAAGACGGTTCACGAGCCGCGGGATACCCCTGACCAATTGTTCGTATAAATATCGGCCATTGGATGTGTATACGGAAACAGATCCGTCAGAAATCTGTCCATAATGAACAGGCAGTGTTCCGTAACTGATATCTTCCATATTCTCGTGATGCATAATTCCGTTCAGAAAAACGCTGTGATAGGCGTCATGCTCATCTAGTTCCTGTAAAACAAATGCCCCTGCTCCATCCCCTACACTGGAACACGCTGCTCGATCCTGCCAATCCGTTACTTTCGAATAGGTATCTGCGCCGATGACCAAAATATTGCTTATATCTTCTTCAGCCTGAAACGTATAAAACGCATTCATTAATCCATAGCTGAATCCGGCACAGCCCGCACGGAGATCCAGACAAATGGCTTGGTCTGCTCCGAGCTTTTCCTTCACAATAGCGGACGGATGAGGTATTAAGCGATCCGGTGTGAAGGTCGCCATAATAATCATGTCTATATCTTCGACATCAATCGCAGCCTGTTCTATAGCTTGTCTCGCAGCTTTCAAGCCCAAATCGCTGGTGTACTCATGCTCGTGCGCAATTCTTCGTTCACGAATTCCAAGATTATGGTAGATCCAGTCCGCATTTGCGTTAATGTCCATGGCCTCCAGCCCCTGATTCGTTAACACGGATTCCGGCACATACATGCCAATACCCCGAATGGTCATTTGTCTCATGCAACACGTCTTCCTTTCCTGAATCCAAGGTAAGCAGCCCTCTCTGAAAACAATAAATTTCCTGAAGACAACAAAAAAACAGTTCAGCCACTTGTTTGCGCTTTACTGTCACATAAATACCTTATTCAACAAAATGTAGGGATGACTGCTCCAACGTACATAGCTTCGCCCTGTCGATACACGTGGGTGTATTTCAGCGTTTATGCATATGACTCCTTTGGTTGCATAATGTGCCTAAGCTTCATTCTGCTCCTCCGGTTTTGGTTGTCGTAAGTGACCATAACATATCTGAGTACCTTATCGTTTTTCTTGTGCTGCATATAAAATCTCAACACCCAAATCAACTAATTTAGGTTCATCATTGCCTGTTAGATGAAGCCACACCTTTGCTCTGCGTGTATGCTTGTCAATCTTCTTAATGATGCCTTCGTGTCCCATCAACGGACCATCCAGCACCACAACTTTCGTATTTTCCATATATACGGTTGAATAATCGATAATATCTTCCGGATTGATGAGGTTTAGCAATGTGGTCATTTCATGATCCGGGATTGGCGTGCAGCTTGCATTGGTTCCCAGCATTTTAATGATATGAGGAATAGAACAGATTAAGTGGTATGTTTCGGCGGTCATGTTGACTTGAATCAATACATAGCCAGGAAAGACTTTTTTGGTACAGGCTTCAAAAATACCTGATTTCTTCTCCGGAACTTTTCTCTTGGGGATTAAAACTCGGATGGAGGTTCCTAGATACATATGTAGGTATTTCCTAATGACTTCTTCGCTTCCTGTATGTACAAACAATGCGTACCAGTTCATGGCATCATCCTCTGATTAACAAATTAGCCAAGCGGAAATATACATATCGATATGAAAGAATTAAATCCCTAAGTTTCAATTTGTGTAATAAAATGTAATTGTTTTGTTGTAAGTATCTTAACTCATGACTTTTGGAACGTCAATGCTATTAATTCAATTTTATGTAAAATAACCTTACAATTCACATAAAACACTCACATTTTGTCTCCTATTCAACTCGTCTTCACTGTAACCAAAAAAACACTTACAGCACCAAACATCTGTAAGTGTTTTTGTTCATCCTTATCCTATTCAAACAGGTCCAGACGGAGACGTTTCAGACTTGTATGTTTGATGTACCATTGGCCGTCGATTTTGACAAAAGTTTCGTGGTAGTGCCCAAATCCGTGGAAGGATTTGTTCTCATTGCCCTCCGGGAACGTCACCCAATCTTCCATTGGGGAGATAACCTTCGCTTCATTCTCGGATACGAATTCAACTTCCGCGCTATGAACATGATGTACGGTTACGGCAACATCCACCAGATCACGGAATACTTGTACGATGGTGTCGCGACCTGTTAATACCGGGATTGGATTGCCTTCTGTGCTGAAATCGGCCACTGCATCGGGGGCAAACACATCACCCAAGATGTCCCATTGTTTCGTATCAATATAGCGGCAATAACGCGCCTTGGTGTTCCGAATGTTTTCCAGCGCAAGCAATTGTTCCAGTCCTGTGATCGTTGATTGGCTCATGTGTTGTCCCTCCAGAGATGTAAAATGTGATATAAGATCGGATCAATTATGTATGCACCTATACCTTCCTTATTGTACCATTCGACTTCTATTAGGCACAACGATACAAAAAAATCTTCCCTTACCTCTTGTGAGGTTGAGGAAAGATCTGGATATACCTATGGTAGACGAGTTAATCCCATCAATTCAAGCCTCATTTCCAGCCCCAAGCTACTGCTGTGCACTCCAACTTTTCATCTGGGAAGCGAGTTCTGACATTTTCTTATTGTTCAGGAAACTCTCCATCTCTTCTTCCGCCTGAACCATTACCTGCTGGATCAAACAGCCTGCGTTATGATTCTGGGAACATTCGAACAGGGATGCCTGACCTTCAATTGCATGAATGATCTCCAGGAAAGAAGGATCAGGATTTTTACGACTAAGCCGATAACCACCATTGGCTCCGGATGTGGATTCGATCATACCCGCCTTAACCAATTTGGTCAATATTTTGGACAGGTAGGTTGGTGATACCTTCTGCAATTCTGCAAGTTGGTGAACACTAACCAGTTGCTCAGGGGCAGTGCTTACAAGATGAAGCATGGTATGCAAAGCATAATTTGTTGCTTTTGAATATTTCATGAGGGCACCTCATTATACACGGATTTAATTTATCCATAATAGACTTGATTGTGCTCTCTGTCAAACTACTACACTTACTACTACACTTCAAGCGCTGACAACATCGAAAGGATGCGGGTTAATTGTGATACAATCCGCGATAATCCGTAGGTGTCATCCCCTCATGAGCCATAAACTGGCGGTTAAAATAACTGGCATTGGGATATCCCGCTTCCTCTGCAATCTGTCCAATGTTGGCCGAGGGTCGTTCCAGTAACCATTGCTTCGCCATCTGTAGTCGTGAACGAGTGATAAACTCCATAGGCGTCATCTCTACAGCACTCTTGAACATCTTGCAAAAGTAATACGAACTCACACCTGCAAGATCTGCCCAGTCCTGTAACAGGAAAGGTTGACAGGCCTCTTGCTGCATCTGTGGAAGAAGCGAAAGTACCCGACTCTCCGCCTTACTTGTGGTACGTGTGTTTTTCAAAGGTACCGCATGCTGCACGAACTCGGCGAGTACGGAATAGGTCAATGTGGATAGCTGAGCCGGACGCAGCATGGTATTCTGTTCCGCTTCAGTCAGCAAGGCCAGATGAGCCTCTTCCCAAGAGCTACGCTGACGCAATGTCCATAACAGATTACGATGTAACCCCCGTTCAATCATATAATCATGCAGACGTTCACCGTAAAAATGAACCCATCGTACATCCCATGGATCATCTTCACTACTATAATAATGTTGTCGCTGCTGCGGGAAATAAAGTACGGCCTGACCTGCACGAAGTTCATGCTCTACCCCGTCCACTTCCACATATCCCTTGCCCGAAGCAACATAGTGAATATTAAAATTGTTCAGCACACCTGCCTCCCGTAATACGGAATGCTGGGGATGATCCATATAGTGTCCAACGGATTCGGGATAACAAAAATATGGAATATCCTGCAGGGTAAGCAATACGGTTTGTCTCATCATAGCCGGTTCTCCTTAATCAACAATATTGTGTTAACTAAATTCAATATATTATCATTTTAATTCATTGGTCTATTCATTATAATCACAATATACATTTATACACAGGAGGATACAACACATGAATTCAGTTAAAAAATTGCGTTGGGGCATTCTTGGTAGCGCTAGCATTGCTGTGGAATCCGTCATTCCTGGCTTGCAGCAATCCGAGTTGAATGAAGTAACCGCGATTGCCAGTCGAGACGAACATAAAGCCAAACAAACGGCGGAACAACTTGGGATCGACAAGGCTTATGGCAGTTATGAAGCTTTGCTCGCTGACGATTCCATTGATGCCGTATATATCCCACTGCCGAATCATCTGCATCGGGAATGGACGATCCGGGCTGCAGAAGCAGGCAAACATATTTTGTGCGAAAAACCACTGGCTCTGACAGAGCAGGAAGCTCAGGAGATGGTTCAAGCTTGTGCAGATGCAGGTGTGCATCTCGCGGAAGCATTCATGTACCGTCATCATCCACGTTATGAGCAGATCAGGGATATCATCGCCAGCGGTGAGATCGGTGAGATCCGTGGTATTCACAGTACATTTTCATTTAATAACTCCAATGCATCCGGCAATGTCCGCTTTCGGAAGGAGTGGGGTGGAGGTGCACTGTATGATATCGGATGTTATTCCATCAGCGTAGCACGTCTACTACTTGGTCAGGAACCAAGCGCAGTTACCGTTATTGGCATGTTCTCCCCACAGCATGATCAGGTCGATATGATGGCTTCCGGATTGCTGGAATTCGATAATCATGTTGGCGTGACGTTTGACAGCAGCATGTGGGCAGCCTTTCGCAACACGCTCGAAGTTCTAGGTTCTGATGGCATCATTGAGGTACCATCGGCCTTTATCGGTCGTCAGGATCGCAGTTCCAACTTCTATGTCACAGCAGGTGGTGAACGCAGGGAGATTGAAGTTCCACAAGTAAACCACTACTCACTGCAAGGAGATGATATGGCTCGTGCCGTACTTCAGGGCAAGGATCTGCGCTTCGCCCCTTCCGATGCAGTAGCTAATATGAAAGTGCTGGAAGCTTGCCTTCGTTCAGCGGAAGAACGTACACGAATTACACTATAATTGAGAGGATGAACTGACTTATGGAATATATCGAAATTGCTGGTGCAGGTAAACGCGTCTCCAGATTGATTAAAGGAACCGATTATTTCGTGCATAGTGCTTACGATAAAGCAGCTACGAACATGGATGCTTTTCTGTCGATTGGCGGTAACACTGTCGATACAGCACATATTTATTGTGGTGGACAGAGTGAAGAAGTCCTTGGCCGTTATATGAAGGAACGCGGTAACCGTGACCAGATCGTCATTCTTACCAAAGGCGCGCATCATGACCAGAATGGACCACGCGTGAACGCTGATGCCATCCGCAGTGACTTGATGGAAAGTCTGGAGCGTCTTCAGACAGATCATGTAGAGATGTATGCGTTGCACCGGGATGACCCAAATATGCCTGTCAGTGTTATTCTTGAAGCACTGAACGAACATATTGAATCTGGCAAAATCGGCGCAATTGGCGCCTCCAACTGGACCTGGCAGCGGCTCGAGGAAGCCAATGCGTACGCTGCGGCAAATGGCTTGAAGGGCTTCACATTCAGCAGTCCGAACCTCAGTCTCGCCAAAGCAAACGAACCTTTCTGGGCAGGCTGTGTGTCGGCAGATGCAGAGACACTGGCATGGCATGAGCAAACCAAGCTGCCATTGCTATCCTGGTCCTCCCAAGCGCGTGGTTTCTTCACGGGAAGATTCACACCTGAAGTTCGCGATAACGAAGATCTGGTGCGTGTATTCTACAGTGATGGCAACTGGGAACGGTTACGCCGGGCAGAACAATTGGCTAATTCGAAGAAAACATCACCCATTCAGATTGCACTCGCTTATGTATTGAATCAGGCGTTCCCAACCTGTGCCCTGATCGGTGCTCAGAATCAGGCGGAACTCCTCTCCTGTGACGAAGGGTCCCGCATCACGCTGACTCCTGCTGAAATCGCATGGCTGGATCTGGGAAGTGATGTACCTGCCGGCATCTAAGACGGATTTTCGGTTGAACAATGGAACGGTTCGACCTTCATATTGAGACTGACACTTCCGTATGGTATCGGAAGTGTCAGTCTTTTTTTGTGATATCTCTAAACTCAAATAAAGAAGGACTTACCCCAGAACAGATCTCCGAAGGTAAGTCCCTTATATCATGGATTAAGACATATAGAATGTTAGAAATTGCACTGTCATTCGTATGGATTACAGTTTAACGATCTGACCTGTTTTCTCGGATTCGAATGCTGCCAGGATCACTTGCAGGGAACGTAAGCCCTCTTCCCCGGAAATCGCTGGAGGTGTTTTCGTTACAATGGACTCTACAAATGCGTCAATTACACCACTCGGCACTTGTTTCTCGTTAGTAGCCATGGCACCAACTTTGTACGTCTCAACTGTACCATTGGTCAGCTCAACGATCACTTCATCGCCTTCCATTGTTCCGATCTTCATAACACCATTCTCACACCACAGCACGGTACTGTTGTCTCCAGCTCTGTATTGCGTCCAGCTTGCTACCAGCGTTCCGATCGCACCGCTCTTCATACGCAGCAGACAAGTTGCGTTATCGTCAACTTGAGTACCTTCCTTGTGCAGTGTGCTGATGAAACCAGCCACTTCAGATACTTCATCATTCAGCAAGTAACGGATGAAGTCTGATTTGTGCACGCCCAGGTCACCCATCGCGCCCATAATAGCTTCTTCTTTACGGAAGAACCAGCTTTCAGCACCGTCCACACTCCATCCTTCCGGACCCGGGTGGCCAAAAGATGTACGGAAATTCAGGACTTTACCAAGTTTGCCGGAGTCGAGAATTTCTTTTGCTTTGACGTGAGGAGGCATCAGACGCTGGTTGTGTCCAACCATCAGATACACACCATTTTTCTTGGCAGCTTCGATCATTTGCTCGCCTTCTTCAGTGGAAACGGCCATGGGTTTCTCGACCAATACATGCTTGCCTGCATTGGCAGCAGCAATTGCCATTGGCGCATGCAGATAGTTAGGTGTACACACACTGACTGCATCCACCGTTTCATTAGCAAGCAATTCTTCGTAACTGGAGTAAGCTTTACCTCCATAAGTTTCGGCCATTTCTTCCGCACGCTCCACGATCGGATCGGCAAAAGCGACAAGTTCTACGTTCTCATTGGCAGCGTACTCCGGAATATGTCTGCGCTGGGCAATGGCTCCACAGCCGAATACAGCAACTTTAATTTTACTCATGTATATAAGTCTCCTTTGACAAATAGATTAGCATTTTAGCAGCGTTCGATGGTTCTGTTAGAATTGATTCAAATAGTTTTCTTTCAACCAGTTGTAGCTATTGGATACGCTCTCAAGCGGCGGATTCTGACATACGTCTTGTTCCACGATCAGCCATTCCACGCCTGCATTCGTAGCGCCTTCAATAACAGCTGGCAGGTCAACCGAACCTTGTCCCAGTTCCAGCGTTTTCATCTGGCCCTGTTCATCTTTGCTGAAATCCTTCAGATGAAGCAGCGGCAAGCGACCCGCATATTTATTAATATACTCGATCGGATTTTGTCCCGCAAATTGTACCCAACATACGTCCATTTCCACTTTTACCGCTTCCGGTGATGTTTGAGCGAACATGGCGTCAAAAGCGTTGGCATCGCCAACCTGCCCATGGAATTCAAAATCATGGTTATGGTATCCGAAGATCAATCCTTGCTTCGCTGCTTCAGCTCCATATTGTTGCAATTCGGCGAACAGCTTGGTCCAGCCTTCTGCATTCTCAGGACGATCCTCTGGCATCAGGTAAGGACAAATGATATATTGTGCACCAATTGTTTTCAGGTAATCGATTTGTTTCTGCAAGTCTTCGCGCATCGCATGTAGTGAAACGTGACTGCTGAAGCCTTTCAGCCCAAGTTCATCTAGTAGCGCTTTCATTTCCTCAGCTGGAATATCACCATATCCGGCAAACTCCACACCTTCATATCCAAGGGCCGCTACCTTACGCAACGTACCACGAAAATCTGCTGCAGTTTCATCACGGAGTGTAAACAATTGCAAACCAATATTAAGTTTTTTCATGTAGGATACACCTCTGTTCTCAAATTTGCTTTCATTGCTCTATCTGGTATCATCCTAACGCAAAACAGGCTAGAATGAACATATACAATATAGTCAGAACATGAACTATCTGGTCAAATTTTATTTCCATCATTTTGCATCTATTTTAATGTACCCATTTGAATGCATGCAGGATGTACATATTGGGGGATTTTATCTTTGGATACGTTAGAGACATCTGTACTGATCTGTGACTACTCATATCACTATAAAGCGTTCACTCATAATATGAAGGGCGAGCTGCAAACCTATCTGTTCCGTCTGCAGACCGAAGGTTCGTGCAAAGTGTATGTACAAGATGAAGAATTCAGGATGACTAGCGGGGATCTGCTGCTGCTCAAACCTGGCGACGACTATCATCTCGTGGTGGATGAACCACATAAGGAAGGACGCTTGTCCAGCGGAGATTATTATCTGTTCTGCGAGGGCAGTTGGATCGAGAACTGGTGGAAAAGGCAGCAACGTTCCACCGTGAGCCGGATTGGACTTGATGATAAGCTCATCAGCCTGTGGAGAAATATGTTGCTTGAGAAACGTCGCGGACCTCTTGAGGAAAATGCGGAGCTAAAGGATGCGTTACTGCGCGGATTATGTCTATATATTGACCGGGCAATCAAAGAGAATATTCAGACCGATCGGGCGGTTTCCTCTGCGCTGAAGTTAAAACGTTATATTGAGGAGCATGCCACAGTTACGTTCAAGCTTGAGGAAGCAGCACGTTATGCCGGACTCAGCCTGTCCCGTGCAGTCCGTTTATTCAAGGAACATTACAATCAGACCATGATTCAATACGCGATTGAGATCCGTCTGAATGCGGCGCTGGAACGCATGAAATACAGTGAAATGACCCTGGAGCATATTGCCGAATCCTGCGGATTTGCGAGCTACTCCTATTTCCACCGGGTATTCCGGGCGCACTTCGGTGTGTCTCCGGCGGAGTATCTCAAATCCAGACAACACGAGCCTATCGATCTAGAACGTGTATGACGTATTAGTATCAGAAACCCATGACCCTTCAAGCAGGTTCATGGGTTATTTTGATAAGACGAAACTTGTAAACAGCTACTTGTGGTCTCTTGATTAATAAGAATGTTGTTCACTTCAATATTTATGTGACTCCTACAGAACAAGACTGTACAATCATAGAGACAGCCGTTTTACAAATTCATACATACCCATTAAATTCACATCTATCATACTGGAGCGATACATATGCTAACCCACCCGCGCAAAGTCCTCATCATCGAGGATGAACCGGATATCTCACGTATTTTGCGAGATTACTTGACCAAAAATCAATATGAAGCTGTTGTGGCAGCCACTGGACAAGACGGGCTTCAGATTATGGAGCTTATTCAACCAGATTACATCATTCTGGACATTATGCTTCCGGATATGGACGGGATCGAGGTGTGCCGCGAGATTCGACGGCGCAATAATATCCCCATCCTCATTCTAAGTGCCCGAGGCAGTGATACGGATAAGGTACTTGGTCTTGGATTTGGCGCAGATGACTATATGACTAAGCCCTTCTCGCTGAGTGAACTTTTAGCACGGATTAATGCCCACTTTAGACGTTACGACAGCATGACCTCAGACCTGGACAGAACGGATCTACTGCGCCTTGGAAATCTTGTGATCGATAAAAAAGCCTACAAAGTTACATTGAACGGATTGGAAGTGTCTCTGTCTGCCAAGGAATTCGAGTTACTTCATTATCTGGCAAGCCATAAAAATCAGGTATTCTCCAAAGCCCAGTTGCTTGACGCCATCTGGGGATATGCAACCTATGGTGATGAAAACACCGTAACCGTGTACATTCGCAGACTGCGGGAAAAAATCGAGGAAGACCCCTCACATCCAACTGTTCTAAAGACAGTATGGGGTGTCGGTTACAAATTCATTTATGAATAATCGAGATTGGAGACATCCACATGTCATTGAACACCTGGTCCAGACGCTGGCTGTTAACAACACTTGGCCTTCTGATTATTATAATTTTAAGTATTCTGGCACTGGCGTTGATGCTATTCCAAAACCGAAATTCGGAACAATCTAATCCGTCCATAAATCAGGTTCGCCTCAAGATTAATCCAACTCTGTTCGCTCTGGAGCAAAATCATCATCACCTGGACAAACAAACTACCCGAGAAGACATACGTTCCATTGCCAGAGAAAGCGGGATTCTGCTTACCTATGTGAACCTGGATGGAACCGTAGCTCTGTCCTCCGATCCCACCTCTGAAGGAACCCAGGTTAATCTGCGTTCTTCCCTTCATTATGATCTGCATCATGCCGCGCAGACTGTGGACGATAGTGAATCACTTGATATCGCGTTTCCCGTGATGGACGGTCCCGTGGGAAGTCAGATCGGCAATGCTATCTTTTCCATCCCCCAAGCTATGGTTACTGTTCAGAAACCGATGACTTTTACGGTTATATGGATTAGCGTACTACTACTCCTGTCACTGATCCTGGGCTTATTTTTATTTTGGATGAAAAGAATTCTGGACAAGCTGCTCCTCTCTCCCATTCATCATTTGAAGCTCCATGCGGAATCCATCATCAAAGGGAATTATGATGATCAGATCCAGTACAACAGGACAGACGAAATGGGCGGCCTTTACGCCATGTTGGATTTGATGCGCACAGAAATCAAACATATGAACGAGTTGCGCATCCAGCAGGAACAAGCACAAAAGGAACTCATCACTAATATATCTCATGATATTAAAACACCGATTACCACGATAAAAGCATACATAGAAGCTATTGAGGAAGGGCTGTGTAACGATCAGGAAACGCTGATGGAATATATGAGAGTGATGCGGACACATACGGATAAAACGGCCCGACTTGTGGAAGACCTACTGGTTCATGCACTTCAGGAACTAGGGCAGATCTCTGTGGAACCTCGTGAAATGTACATTGGTCCTGTCCTTGAAGCTATGTTGAAGCCTATTGAACATGTTGTTGTTACGAAAGGTCTGATCTACGACGGACCTCATTCCAACCATATCCCCAATGTGTTGGTCGCAATCGACCCTATCCGAATTGAACAGGTGATCTCCAATCTTGTCGCCAATGCTCTCAAGCATACAGCTCCCGGAGACACGATACGTATAGCCACGGAACTGGAATCCGGGTACTTGAAAGTGACCATCGCCGATTCGGGTCAGGGCATACGTGTGCAGGATATGCCGTTTGTTTTCCAGCGTTATTTCAGAGGACAAGCGAGTCATGCAGACCAACGTGTGCAGGAAGGTACGGGACTGGGACTTTCCATCTGCCAAAGCATTATTGAAGCACACGGAGGCCGTATTTCCTTCACTAGCAAAGAAGGAGAAGGTACGACCTTCCGATTCTATCTGCCGATCTGCTGAGCCACACTGGCGTGGCTTTTTTACCAAATGCCTTTAATTTCAGCTTCAACTTGGAAGTCAGTAATACTTTATTCATAATTTGATAAGGCTTCCTCAACATCCCTCCGCTAGAATGAATCCTATACTGCACTCGGGAGTGATTCGACTTGCCTAAGAAAGCGATTATCCGTGCACAGAATCTGTGCAAGACGTACAACAGCGGAAGTGAGCAACATCATGCCATCCGTAATGTCGATCTCGATATCTATGAAGGGGAATTCACGGTCATCATGGGTAACTCTGGCTCTGGCAAATCAACCCTCTTATATCTGCTTAGCGGACTGGATCAGATTACAGCTGGTGAGGTTTATTTTCGTGACCAGCGGATCGACGCTTATGGTGAACGAGAAATGTCAGACTTCCGCACGCGCCGAATCGGTTATATTTATCAAAGTATAAACTTGATCCCGGACCTTTCCATCAAAGAGAACATTGCTTTACCGGGATATATCGCTGGAAACAAAAAGAAAGACATCCAATCCAGGGCTACTGAGCTGATGAATGTCATGGATATTGATGGACAGCGTAACCGCCTCCCCTCCCAGACGTCTGGAGGACAGCAGCAACGAGCAGCCATTGCACGAGCTTTGATCAATTCGCCGGATATCATCTTTGCGGATGAACCGACCGGAAGTTTGAACCTGGAACACGGCACCGCCGTTCTGGATATCCTTACGGATATTCATCGAAAAGGACAGTCCGTAGTTATGGTTACGCATGATATTAAGGCAGCCTGCCGGGCAGATCGTCTGATCTATATTCAGGACGGCAAGATAGGCGGAATCCTTGAGTTTGACACCTATGACGAACATCAAATTCAGGATCGTGAAGCGATCATCTTCGCTTTGGTTACGGGGAAGGAGTAACCTATGGCAGTCATGTTTAAACTTAGTTTGTCGTATCTGAGCAGAAATAAAATTCAAAACTTGTTCATCACCCTGCTTATTTTTCTGTCTACCCTACTCGTGTCCACATCAGTCATTATCCTGGCCAATACGGGTAACCAGTTCAACGAGATGCATAGTCGAACCAACGGTTCCCATCAGATCTTGACGTTCGACAAAGGGCTGGACGATCCCCAAACTGTACATGACTGGTGGGCTGCCCAGAACGGTGTTCAAGTCTCACCTTTGCTAACTTACCGCATCTTGTCGGGCATCACTTTTGGCGGCACTGACATCCCTAACCTGTATCTGTACATGATGAATACCCCGCCTCCGCCATGGAGTGTAGATGAACTTGTATTTGCAAGTGGTACACAGCATTCGGCTCCTGAACAAGGAAGCGTATGGATCCCAACTTCCATGGCGAATGCCTATAACATTGCTGTCGGTGATACCATTCAATTCAAAACCGGATCGATCACACTTGACCTCGCAGTTTCAGCTATTGTTGTGGATGTTCCTTATGGAGCACCGTTCACCAATACGGCAAGAATTTGGATGAACAGTACGGATTACCAAAATGATTTTAGTACGGTTGCGGGAAAAGATATTCACATGATGGGCATCCATTTTGATGATTACAGTACGAACTCCAGCTACTGGGATCGTTATACAAGCGAGACGGGTGGTCCATTTATGGAAACCAAAATGGAATTTGAAAGTATCTCCTCCTTTTATCTGATCATCAATCAGATCGTCGGGTTCATTATGATATTTTTAGGGGCCGTCATGATGATTATTGCCCTCATTACGATTGGCTTCACCATATCCGATGCGATTCTGGCCAACTACAAAACGATAGGTATCCTTAAATCGCTGGGACTCACTTCCCGGGGCACCATTGGTACTTACGTCATTCAATATGCCCTGCTGTCCATCATCGCCGTTCTTCCCGGGCTGGTACTTAGCGTAATCGTCTCCAAATTCATCATCAACATCTCCGTATCGTCCCTCCGGACTGGCCAGGGTGATCTTCCAATTGAGGGCATTGGAGTTGCTATTGTTGTAGGGCTGCTGTTACTCGTCTTGATTATTTCATTCGTCGTGTTATACGCCAGAAAAGCTCGCATGATTGAGCCTGTACAGGCCATTCGGTACGGTATGTCGGAGAGCGACAATGTACGCATGGCGCAACGAATGAATTCACCGCTCGCAAACCAGGCCTTGTTTGGACAATTGCCCGTCTCTTTTGTCATCGGTATACGCAATCTGATCAAAAACAGCAAAAGCTCGGTTCTGATGTTGTTGCTAACCACGATGGCTGCTTCCGTACTTGTTCTCGGGTATGTTGTACTGACCAGCATTACCGGAATCTATCAGACGGCGGCCAAATGGGGTTATGACAATGCTAACATTGCCGCAGTCGTTGTAAACAAAACTACGTTTCCGAGAGCAGAGCTGCAGAACGTATTGGAAGAAGACCCTCGCATCAAAAATGTGGGCTGGCAAGGGAACATCACCGGAGTTATCCTTCCAGATGATCCAACCGATGTGGCCAGCCAGTCTACCAGTCTTTATCTAAGAGTATTGGATGGAAGCTATCAGGATCTTGGTTTTGAGACGTTGAGAGGAGACAATCCGACACTCGAAAATGAAATTTCAATCGGAGTTAGTGTTGCCAAGATGTTTAACAAGGATATAGGAGATCTCATGGATCTCTACATTGAAGGAGAAAAGCGAACGTTTATGATTTCGGGCATCTATCAGGCCATCTCCGACTTGTCGGTATCCGGAAGAATCACAGCTCAAGCGGTTCGAAGCGTAAATCCGAATTACAGAGATGTAGATGTCGCGTTTATCAATGTCAACGATCCTTCACAGGCGGATGTCATTGCTAACCAATTGAATGAGCGTTTCAAAGACTCTGCTTCCATCGTCACGCAAAAAACGCTGCTGGATTCTGTTTATGCAGAAGCTGCAAGCATTCTGGTGTACCCCATGGCTCTAATTGGTCTGCTGTTCATTTTGGTTACATTCATTATTATTTTCAGCACCTGCCGGATCAGCATTCGCAAAGAGAGCAAGACATATGGCATATATAAGTCGATTGGAATGACATCTGGAAAAATCCGGTTCTCCATTGCTGCCGGAGTAGTTGCATTAGCTCTGATTGGTTCAATGCTTGGAGTCATTGTAGGCGTATACCTTCTCCCCCTGTTACTTGAAAAAGTCCTATCCGGATACGGTATCGTACAGATTCCTCTCATTCTGAACTGGGGAGGCATTATACTCTTTGCTTGTCTGAGTATTGTTGCCGCAGCTCTAGGATCCTGGGTATCGTCCAAGGTGATTCGTCAGGCATCGCCGCGTATTCTTGTCGTGGAATAAAGTGTAGCAAGAAGGTATGCTCATGCAAAAGAAGCCCTTTCCTATCCTTTATAAGATAAGAAAGGGCTTTTCCACGCAGATCTGGATCGGCTAAATATACTTCAGCTCCGCCACTTCTTCGCAAGTTCACCAATCTGATGTGGCGTAGTTCGGCAGCAGCCGCCAATAATCCGTGCGCCCGCAGCAACCCACTGTTCCGAAGCATCACTCATACTGCCACATGTACCCTGTCCACTCCACGTCTTCGTTGCTGCATCGTATACTTCCCCCGAGTTCGGATACACAATAACAGGTTTATCGCTGGCACGGCTCAAAATACTCACGGCTTCCGTCACCACTTCCATAGGAGCACAGTTCAGGCCAATCGCAGTGATCTGCGGCTCGGAGCCAAACGTCTGTGCACATGTCTTAAGCGGCGTACCTTCGCTGATGCTTGTCCCATCTTTTAATGAAAAGGATAGCCAGGCATAGGCATGAGGAAACTCCTTCAGCAAATCAACCAGCACCTGTGCTTCCTGCAAGGATGGTATGGTCTCAAAAGCCAGAATATCAGCACCCGCTTCAAGCAACGCGGCCATCCGCGGACGATGGAATGCAGCCAGCGTTTCATCTGATACACCGTAGTGACCGATGTACTCCGATCCATCAGCTAGATAAGCGCCGTAGGGTCCAACGGATGCAGCAACCAACGGTCGTGGCCGAGCCAAGAATCCTGTCACCGAGATATCAGAGGTTTGCACTTCTGCCCATACGTCATCTCTCGCCTGTGCAGCCAGTTCCACCGTCTTGCGAATCAGGTCCAACGCTGCTTGCTCGCCGATGCCTCTCTTGCGGAAGCCATCCACTGTCGCCTGATAACTGGATGTAATCGCACAGTCGGCTCCTGCTCGAAAATAATCCGTATGGACCTGAACAATAACATCCGGATTCTCAAGCAACACACGAGCAGACCATAATGGATCATCCAGATCACATCCATGCTGTTCGAGTTCCGTCGCCAGCGCTCCATCCAGAATCATGACCGGATGTTCACTCAGGATCTGTTCTATCGGGTTAGTCGGTTGGGTTTGTGTCATGTACTTGTCCTCTTTTCTTATTCACACGTTCTGTCAGATAATAAGCTGCGTAACATACTGCGATAAATGGAATCCCACAATACAGCGCAATTCGCTGTGTCGGGTCGAAAGCAATACCTATACATGAAGCCAGGCATAATATAAATGAAACAATCGGTACCACCGGATACAGTGGTGTGCGGTAGACCAGATCTTTGATCGCATGTCCTTCCCGGATATACTGTCTGCGGAACATGTACTGGGAAGCGCTGATGCTCATCCATACGGCAACGACAGCCAGACCTGATATGGAGACCAGCGTAATATACACCGTACCTGGCGCAATGATGCTGGACAGCAAAGCCAGTGCACCACCCACCATACTGATCAGAAGTGCATTCAGCGGTACCCCGCGCTTGGTCAATTTGGCAAACCACGGAGAGATCGTTCTTTTGTCAGCCAGAGACCAGAGCATCCGTGAAGATGCATAGAGGCCCGAATTGGCAGCAGAGAGAATTGCCGTCAGAATAACAAAGTTCATAATGTCTGCAGCGTAGGGTACACCCACCCGCTCCATTACCGCTACAAAAGGACTTTCCAATACACTGGCGTCCGACATGGGCAGCAAGGCCGACAAGATAACAATCGTTCCGATGAAGAAAATAACCAAACGCCACAGTGTGGTATGAATAGCTTTGGGAATCGTCTTTTCCGGATTCTCCGTCTCCCCGGCGGCAATACCGATTAACTCAGTGCCTGAGAATGCAAAATTTACAGCAAGCATAGTCATCAATATCGCTGTAGCCCCATGAGGGAACCACCCGGATGCTGTAATATTGGAAAGGAATGGAGCCGGTTCAGCATCCCCCATGGGGATGAACCCAAACATGGCTGCGCCACCGATAATAATGAAGATTACGATGGTAACTACTTTGACAGATGAGAACCAGAACTCGGATTCCGCAAAAAGTTTTACCGTTAAAGCATTGAACAAAAAGATCATCAGTGCAAAAAGTGCGCTCCATATCCATACATTTACCGATGGGAACCAACGCTGCATAAGCAGACCGGCGGCTGTGAATTCAGAGCCAAGCGCAACAGTCCAGGTTAACCAGTACAACCAAGCCACCGTGTAGCCTGTTGCTGGTCCAATATATCTTGCCGCATAACTATGAAATGCTCCCGTCTCTGGCATATGAACAGACAGTTCACCAAGACAGAGCATCACCAGATATACTACGATCGCTCCAATCAAGTAGGAAAGAATAGTTCCCAGTGGTCCCGCCTGCTGAATCGTATAACCCGAGCTCAGGAATAATCCCGTTCCAATGACGCCACCCAGAGAGAGCATGACCACATGCCGTGCCTGCATCTTCCGCTGAAAATGCCCTTTGTCGTTGTTGTTCTCCATACCTGCTGCTCCCTACTTCTTCATCCAGAAAAAACAAAAAAGACCCACTCTTCCTAAAGAGTGCGCCGTTACTGACAAATAAAAACAAACGCTCCTATCTATCAGGCTGTTCACCCGCTGGAATTAGCACAGTATCCTTCAGATCTGTTGCTGAGGTTTCTAAGGGCCAGTCCCTCCACCTCTCTGGATAAGAAAATGATTTTTTATAAATATAGCGATTGATTATGAATGTGTCAATATTTATATCATAAATGGCACATCTCGCTATTCTGTGGAAGACCCTGGATTGGTAATGGTGGTCTTTACCTCATACGTGATCGGCACGGTACTGAAAATTTTATCCCAATCACCTTTGACTTTCTTCCATGTCTTTGGATGTTTAATACGCAAGCTGTCCCGAAAATCCGCTACATCGACTTTATAAGTATGCTGAAGTTTGTACAACACCTGACGAATCTGTTGTTCGGCCAGCTCAGCAAAATCCTTTTCCAATTCTCTTAGATATTCACCTTTTTCCTCTTCCTCGGGAGCGCGCCAATCCTCCATCAGCCAGCCTTCGGATTCAGTCTTCACATGGAATGAAATATCATTGCCGACCACCTTGGGAATAATTTTCACCTTTTTCTTCTTGATTTCATATACCACGGTGAATCCTTGCTTGTTATGTGTTTTTAAGACACCTCCTTTTTTTTTGGAATTGAGCCATGACAAACCCTCAAGATCTGTTTGACTAAGTTCTCCAATGAATTTCGTTGTTTTTCCATCAAAAATGCTACCTCCAGAGAACTTGTCCTCTCCATGGGAATTCAACACATTTTGCAGCAGAAAGCTGGAACCGGACTGCATCTGTGCATCTAACTTAGACAATAATACAGGATCCAATATTTTGTTGGACAAGTACGAATTGTTCGTAATTCCTGTGAGATAAAATGCCGGAATCCGAGACGGGTCCTGTGAAGTCAACACATCTAATGCAGAATGATGACTGATCAGCACCAGGCAGTTCGGTCGAATATCATTATCCCGTAGTACAAAATCAAGCAATTGGTCCAAACCATATTTTTTGGCAATATCCTTGGAAACGACGATAACTTTCAGATGATGTCCAATAAGTGGTCGATCCCGCCTTAACGCAAACTGACGGAAGATTTGCAACATGGAATCTCCACTGAGCTGTTCATTGGCATAGGATGTTTTGCCGGAAGAAGGAGAACCGGATTGCTGGCTCGATTGACTGTTGGAGAAGCCCGGAGCGATCTGCACCGTGGCAGTTACATAGTTCTTCTTAGGATATGAGCCTCCTTGAGCAGCGATGTCTTTCTCGAATTCCGTCTCTTTGCCGACATCGATTCCAAGACCAACATAGAGACTTAAATCCTCTATTTCCCGACTGCTCCAGCATCCGGACAGCGTCAACAGAATACAAAAGGCAGAAGCTAAACGTAAGAGCATACGGAATGGCATCATGCATGTTTGCCTCCTTTTTTGCGAATCAGACTTATCAACAGTAACACCATAGGAAGAATGCCAAATAAAAACACAGATGCATTACCCAGCATATCTCCAAGTGCAAAAGTATCATCCACCGTTTTGGGCATCATGGCTGTCACATAAATGAATGGAAGCAGACCATACATAATCCCCTTCATTTTTTTGGAACGGAACAAATCACGAATACCCACCGAAGCACAGTAATGTGTGATCGCGGTAGTCGAAAAAATCTGCATAATCCAGATGACCAGCAATAAGGATTCAAATCGTTCGAATATTAATCCCTGTATCTCGAAGCTTCTCACCAAATCCAGCGTTGGCCAGGTTCGAGTTTTGATTCCATCCAGGGACAGGCTACCTACAACCATGACAACCGTAATCAAATATATAATGGTGGATATAAGTATGCCCCAGCTCATCGCCTTATTGCTTTTCTTCGGATTTTTCATATAAGCAGTCATGATTAGCATCACCTCATACCCCGTATATGATAATAGAGAAGGCTTAAGTCCTTTGAAAACAGGCATAAGACCTTCGCCGAGCACTGGTCTAAGATTTCCAATCTCAAATAGCTGATTACTCAGCAGAATTTCAATGACAAATATAATGATTGTAATCGGTAGAATAATCTCGAACACCCGTATTATGACACCAAGTCCGCCTGAGATCATATATATACCGATCCACATGAAGACCATAACAATCGCCCATGTGGGCGTACGTTCAAGCAGATACATCCCTGTTACTTCAGCCATGACTCTAATTTCGAATGCGGCAATCACCATAAAATACATAATCATGGCAAATCCCAATATGTAAGCAATCCAGCTCCCCGTAATTTCACGGGTGAACTGGAATACCGTTTTCCCCGGAAATCTGCGACACAAGGTAACCAGAATAATGCCGACACCTGCAATAATCAGTCCCGACAGAATAATGGATATCCAGACATCCGGTGTTCCGACAGCCTTACTGGTCGTTCGAGGTAACGTCAGGATCCCGGCACCAAGCATGTAATTCACAATAATTATAACGGCCTGTGTCGTGGTTATCTTTTGTGGGGAGCCATTCACTTTAGTTCACCTCCAGAGCTTCTGTAGATGGAAAATTTGATTACTTTTTACGATCCTCATCGAGCGGATTTGTCATTTTGGGACGCATTCTCATCATGTTCAACGGAGCACGAATAACGAAATCCTTCCATTCATTGATGTGATAAGGGACGGCCGGAGCTACGTAAGGTACGCCAAAGCTTGAGAGCCGTGCCAGATGCGTGCACACAAGCAGGAAGAACATAACCACGCCATACAAACCAAGAACTGCGGCACTAAACATTGCGGCAAATCTCAGAATTCGCAGAGTTAGCCCTGCACTATAGACTGGAATGGTAAAGGAAGAGATCGCCGTAACCGCAACGACAATAACCAGGAATTGGCTTATGATTCCTGCTTGTACTGCTGCTTGTCCAATAATCAGACCTCCCACGATACCCATCGCTGGCGCAATCGGTTTAGGCAGCCGTATCCCTGCCTCTCTCAGAATTTCAATGGAAATTTCCATGATCAGTACTTCAATGATCGAAGGAAACGGTACCCCTGTCCGCGTTTCAATAATCGTCAGAACCAGCTTGGTCGGGATAAGACCAGGGTGGAACGAAATAAACGAAATATAGAGTGCAGGAGCGAGCAATGCCAGCATCGCAGCTACAAAACGCAGCATACGTAAAAAGGTTCCTGGAATCCAACGTTCATAATAATCTTCGGGAGATTGAAGCAGCATGCTAAAGGTCACAGGTACAACAAGTACAAATGGCGTTCCATCCAGCAAAATAGCTACCCGACCTTCCAGCAAAGCACCCATTACCCGGTCAGGCCTCTCCGTATTTAGTACCTGTTGAAAAGGACTCAGGGTACTGTCTTCGATGAGTTGCTCCACATAACCTGATTCCAGCATCGAATCCATATCCATCTCTTCGATTCGCTTACAGACTTCAGTAACGAGATTGGGATCGGCAATATCCTGAATATAGGCTATCGCCAATTCTTTTTTGATCCGTGAACCCACTTCAAACTTTTGAATAAAGAGACTCTGATCACTTCCGTAACGACGTAAAATGCCTGTGTTATCGCTTAATTGCTCTGTAAAACCAATCCGGGGTCCACGAATCAATCCCTCTGACAGCGGTTCATTCACACCTCGACTTTTGATCTTGTGGCCACCAATTAATAAAGCACCTGGCAACCCATCAACCAACAGTGCATTTTTTCCAAAAAGCACACCAATTGAGAGCTCTTGGAGAGACGAAGTCTCCTCAACCAGGCTGACAGGAAGTAATTGATCCTTCAGGTATGCCGACAACAAATGTGCGTTGTCTGGATGAAGAAACCCCTCCTGCTTAAGTAGAGGAACGCCCTCTAACATTAACGGGGAAATCAAGTGATCATCTACCAAGTCCTGATCTACCAGACCTTCGGTGTAGATGACTGCAGCCCGTGTATTCGTTCCCCTAATCGTAAATTCCCGAATATGCACATCTGCATTTTGTCCGAAGCTTTCTTTCACGCTAATCAGATTGGTACTATACTTCTCCGTTAACTTAATATTGGCATAATGGCCTGTCTCGGTTCCTTGACCCTGTCCTTTGGCTGCTGGAGAGATATCCTTCGAGGATATCGAGGGTTTCTTAGAACGAGAGAAGCTTCCGCGCTTAATGGCGGCATTGATCCAGCGCGTAGTCATGGTAATGCCAATTGGAATAATGAAAACCAGGAATGCCTGAATCCATATGGGCCCTTCTGGCACGTAGGATAGAATTGTTGACCACATGTTCCCACCCCAACATTTCTCTGCATGCGAAGCTGCAGGTATTCCCAAGTATTGTGTCCCCGTTTGATCACAATAATTCCCGTTTTTTTGCGGACCCTCTAACCTAAAATGCGTTAAGGACAAACCCGTAATCTCATTGTGTGGGTAGTAATCTACCCAAAGACAAAAAACGGTTCCTCTGTGAGGAACCGCTAACAATAAATAATATTATATTCTTATACGATTCTGGTTACATGCTCTGCCTTGGCATCTAACAAGTGAGCCGATGCAGCGATTGCCATGAAGTCATTCAAAGCAATTTCAATCTGCTGCTGGCTCCGCTCGACGTATTCCTCTACTTTTTTGGTGCCACCTGTAATATTACCAATTTCCTTGGTTATTCCAGTCACACTATCACGGATCTCATTGATCGAACTCTCTACCATTGCGGATAGTTTCTTGACTTCCTTCGCCACAATATCGAATCCTCGTCCGTATTCCCCAGCATGTGCAGCCTCAATGGCGGCATTTAATGCAAGCAACTGTGTCTGTGATGAAATCTCGCGTATGGTTCGCACCACGCCCTGAATCGATCCCGCTTGTTCCTGAAGATGAGTCAGTGTCGCACGGTTAGTGGCCGACACCTCTGAGATATAGGAAATACTGGACATTAATTCCTGGCTCCGTTCAATGCCTACATCTGCCTGCCCATTCAGCTCATGTGACATCGTTTTCAGCTCATTCACTACGACTGAGATGTTATTCTGACGGTTGGTGATGTTAGTGGCGATTTTGGAGACACCCAGTATCTTCTGATTCATCTCATCGTACACCGGCATATATGTCGCTTCAAGCCATACGGAATTCCCCTTTGCATCCTTGCGTTCAACCTTATCTTGGTAGCTGACACCATTTAATATACTATTCCAAAAAGCGTCATATTCCGGGGTATTTGCAAAATTGCCGAAGCATAGTTGCTGATGCTTCATTCCATACATTTCATCTACCGTATATCCCATGGTCTGGGCAAAAACTTCATTCACATAAGTTACCCGTCGATTCAGATCGAATCGAATAATAGCCAGACTTTTCTCCATCGCCTTGATGACTAGTGCATCGGTGACAACATCTTTCTTTTCCATAGCTAATATAGGCACTTGATAACCCCCACAGTTCATTCCATAATAGATAGCCTTTAACTAGCAAAACAACAATCACAACAACATATGTATCCATCAGGTTCTAATGACTCTACTATTGATACCCAATTTGCAGCATTTTGGATCACCTGTTGTCATTTATTTTTTTATAAAAGAAACTGCTGCACTATATCCGCTGACAACCACTTATTCCATCCGTAATATGTCTTTGTATCTACTTTTACGTATCGTAACATAAAGCAAAGCAGCATACACTTCTGTATTTCTAACATTTTTTCTGTTTTTTAGTAACTGCCTGGCCGTTATATACGAGGAAAACAGGACGATTCATCGCGCATCGCCCTGTTTCTTAATTATTCTCATCTTTATACTTTTTTTTGTGGTGTCCAGCGCTTCGCTTCACTGTGATGTGGATACTGTATACCTACTGGGTAGGAGATCAGCTCAATCAGCATCCCCCATGGCGCTCTTCCATACACAAACTCATTCCCTTCCCCGCCTTCAATATGCCCGGACAGCGCTCCAGGCTCTGTTAACAACACTCCTCCTGCTGCCTTGAAGCGTCGTGCAGCTTCCGGCATATCATCCACATACAACGCCATATGCTGTAATCCGTAATCCGATGCTCTGACTGGCTCTGATTGTACTGTATTTGCGTACTGAAATAACTCCATACTGGCGCTCTCCCCGAGCGATAACATTCGAATATGAATAACCTTTGCCCCTGAATGAAGTCCTAATTTACGCTCTGTCTCAGGCCCTTCCTGTGGCGGATCATCCGGCGTTATATGGTCATAGGCAAGTTGGGCTCCAAAAGCCTCTTGTAAAAATAGGGTCGCCTGCTCCATGTCCGGTACAGTTATTCCAATATGGTCGATACCTCTCGTAATCATGTTATCCCTTCTTTCCTTTGTGTCGCTATAATCATTACCCATTCCCCTACATGCGCCATCAAGGTCGACATCCCCAGGTGTGAAAAAATGACTAGCTCAAGCGGTAACGCTCAGCACATAAATGAACGATAGTGATCTGATAAATGATATGCAGTAACGTTTTGGACTTGCGGGACCTTCTGGCTACTCCAACGACCTTTTATAGAAAAGCCAAAGAAGAGCGCATGTTATTCATGGCTCTTCTTTGTAATGTTTTTTAGTTAGTTATAGTTACGTACCAATTGAGCCCCAAGGGTTCTCATCTCATCTAAAAATCATGTACCGTCACACATAGCTGAATCGCAATGCCAAACGGGTCCCGCACAATGCCATAACCTGGACTAAATTCATTTTGTTCGTAAGGTACCAGTACCTTCACACCCTCATGTTGCATCAGAGAATGATACAGTTGATCAATCGTATGTTTATCCTTGGATTGGATACATAATGAAGTGTTGTTCCCTAGCTGCCATGCTCTCTCCGTGTCCATTGCTTCTTCCGCAATCATGACTTTGTTAACCCCAATCTCAAGTACCGAATGTGTAATATACTCATCTTGACCAACAGGGTACTCGAAGCCCGGGTTCATCTCCTTCATCTCTTGATAACTTTTTTTGAATATGACTTTAGCGCCCAGAAACTCCTCATAAAAAGCAATGGCTGCCGCCGCATCCCCGTTCATCGACAAAAATGGTACCACTTCAAAGTTCATGTTATTGCCTCCTTGTTCCTATTGAATTACACTTATCACTATAACAACGAAAGGTGCCATACCATGGCACCATTAAGAGGGTTACATATGAAAAAATCAGAACGCATGAACCAGATGCTGCGCTATATTAATCAAAAACAACAGTTCACCCTGCAAGATCTTATGCAGGAGTTCCAGATTTCCAAACGAACAGCGATTAGAGATATCGCTTCATTGGAAGAGTTGGGTGCGCCCATCTATGTCGAATATGGACGCTACGGCGGATATCGACTGCTGCAACAGATGCAGCTGCCTCCCATTTCGTTCAATACGGGTGAGCTTCATGCCCTTTATTTTGCGATGCAGGCTCTCCGAAGCTTCTCCAGCTTACCCTTTGAGGTCTCTTTCCGTACCATTCATGAGAAATTTATGAGTGCGTTATCCGACAAGCAACGACAAAATATTGAGAATATCCAACACCGGGTTTCCTTCCGACATACGGAGCAGATCCGAGATAGTGCACATTTGGAGTTTCTGTTGATGGCTGCTGTGCAGAATATAGTGATTCAGGTTACTTACGCTAATCAGCGGATATCCCCTGATCATAGGCCATCCCCTGCGAATCTTGCAGAGTCTGAACAATCAGATCCATCATCCCGCACGTCCAACACCAGTATTCGCACCATTCAACCCATAGCACTCTATGCGAGGAAAGGCTACTGGTATTGCCAGGCTTATGATCTGCAAAAAGAAGCGTACCGGGTGTTCCGTTGTGACCGGATCATATCAGCCGAAGTGTCCGACATTGAACCTTTGGCTCACGTGATTGAGCTTCATGCACAGGATACCCATTTGTTATGGGAACCATCACCAGATGCTATTCCATTTCAATGTCGGATTGACGAAGCCGGGGTTGAACTTTTCCGGCAAGAACATTTTCCCTCTATGCAGATCATACACGTCAACGAATCGGGCAGTGAACAGGCACACATGCTTCTTGCAGGTTCGTATGAGCCTCACGAACTTAATTTCATAGTGAGATACCTCGCAGGATTCGGTAAATCCATTCGAATTATGGAACCCGACACGTTAAAAGAATCATTGCGACAGTATTATATGGACTTGTTAGATCATGTATAAAGACTATATTTTCTATACCCATTTTACTTCACATGACTTTTAGCTCCGCTTCTGGCCAACAACTTCCGTGCTCTTCTTATTGCCAATAGCTATTTGCACGATGATCTGCAGCACAATGATGATAGCCAAACCATAGAATGCTTGCACCAAGCTGCCTGTCAGGTCGTGAAGCCAACCAATTGCCAGCGGCCCAAGTGCTCCAAGAATATAACCACCAGACTGCGTCATGGCAGACCAGCTGCTGGCTTCCTGAGCATTGCTTGTCTCATCAATCGGCAGCATCAGTGCAATCGGGAATAACCCACCTGCACCAATCCCAAGAGGGATCGCCGCGAGCCACGGACTGACAGAGAGATTCAGCATCAGGACCCCTATCAATTCCAGCAACGCACATCCAACAAGCCAGAACACACGTCTTTGGTATCGGTGTACAAGCATGGGAATGAATAACGTTGAGGGCAGTGATATTAACGTAAATAACGTTTGGACGTTGCCAGCAGTCTCTTGGCTATATCCCAGACCCTGAATCGCTGGTGCAAGCCAAGCGGTTAATGAATAGAAGATCGCTGCCATCAGTCCGAAGAATAAGGTCAGCACCCATGCACGCTTGTTCTTCATTGGTAGTGGCGCATGAATGACAGACGGAGTTTGTCCGGATTGTCGATCTTTACGCGCAGACCAGGCTAACTTTAACCAGATCGGCAATGCAATGACTGCAAGTAATGTCCATGTGGCCAAAGACCCTCTCCAAGATCCACCCAGCATATGCTGGAGCGGAACGGATAATCCTACACTAATGCTGGCCCCCATCACCATCGCAGTAGAGTAGATGCCGACCATGGCTGCTACTCGGTTAGGAAAATACTGTTTAATGAAGCTGGACAACAGCGGCCCTGCCAATGCAATCCCTACACCGGACAAAAAAGAAGTAAACATCAGCAACGGAGTTGCACCCACGAACAATCGTAATCCTGTACCTATTCCAATAAAAATTAAAGCCAGTACAATAGCACCCTCGTTCCCCCACCTTCGACTTAATCTTACGGAGAACGGAGCGAATATGCCCATACATAATACCGGTAGTGTTGTTAACAGACTGGCCGTCATGCCACTCAAACCCAGATCATTCTGTATGGTACTCATCAGAGGAGATATGGAAGTAATCGGTGGTCTTAAGTTTAGTGAAGCCAGAATCAGTGCCAATACAATATAAAGTAGTTTCATTATGAATCACCTCATGGTAGTAATATCCTTACCCTCATCCAAAATCCAATTCATTAATGACATGATCTTCGAGTGGTATAAGATTAAGTATAGAATCATTAGAATGATTGAACAATACTATTATTTCTATTAAAATGATTACTAAAACCAATGATACGAGGTGATTCCCCATCGAAATTCGTCAGATGGAAAACTTTATTACCGTGTGCGAGGAGCTTCATTTTACTCGGGCGGCTGAGAAACTTGGCATATCTCAACCTACGTTGAGTCAACAAATACGTGGGTTGGAGGATGAACTTGGTGTTCCTTTGTTTGACCGTGTCGGCAAAAAAATTGTGATGACCCAGGCAGGTACCCTATTTCTGGAGCACTGTGTACAGATGATTCGGCATTTACAGAGTACCCAGGATGCGCTAGCAGAATTCCGCAATGATCAGCGGGGACGATTGGTTATCGGTGTTCTTCCATCCGATTTGGATTACCGTATCACTCCATTGCTCGTTGATTTTCATGCCCGGTTCCCCAAGGTGCAATTGAAGGTTATTTCTTCGATCTATGTCGTGAATCAAGTGTTGGAGAATGAAGTCGACATCGGTATAGAGATCACATCTGCCCCTGATGATCGGCTTGTACGCATTCCTTTGTGCAGTGAAGAATACGTACTTGTCGTTTCCGAGAATCATGATTGGGCTGACCGCAGCACGATTAAAATTCAGGAGTTACGTGATATTCAAACGGTGATGTTCCCCGAAGGATTTACCGGCAGGGAATTAGTCGATGACTATTGTCGTAAATATGGTTTTAGCCTTAATACCATCATGGAGACCAGTTCGGCAACCTCCATCATTAGTCTGGTCAAAGCCAACGTTGGAGGAACACTGCTGCCTTATCCTCTGATCCAAGCCATGAATGAACCCACGCTAAGATGCATTCGAATTACAGATGATCCACCATACCGACACTTTGAGATCATCCATCGGTCCGACCGTTACCTGACGCAATCGGCTAAGGCATTTATTGAGAAAACGATCGAGTATTTCAATCAATGATGAGTTTAGAAGGAGAGGTATTGAATTGAAAATAAGAGAAGTTAGTTTGTTGACACATCAGATCGAGGCCATGAGAGAGTTTTACGGTAGACTACTGGAGTTGGAGCTTGTGGAGGATGATACAACATTCGTTTCATTCCGTGCAGGAGACTCGGTCCTTGCATTCAAGAAGGCACCGGAGGAAGAGAATCCATACTATCATATAGCGTTTACGATTCCAACGAATACACTCGCTGATGCAAAAAAGTGGGCCCAAAACCGTAACATTCCGTTGCTTTCCAAGGATGGACAAGATCAATTTTATTTCCCCTACTGGGATGCAACAGCCTTCTATTTCTATGACCCAAGCGGCAACTTGATGGAATTCATCGCTCACCACTCACTCGATAATGCAGTCGATGAAGCTTTCGAAGCGAAGCATCTGATATGTATTAGTGAAATCGGTCTGCCTGTGGATGATGTTCCTGAGACGATGAGCACATTGAATGAGCATTATCACCTTGATCCCTTTGCGGGAGATGGAAAGAAATTCTCCCCCACAGGTAATGCAGAAGGCATGTTTATTGTGATTGATAAAAAGATGCCCTGGTTCCCAGACGGGCGGATGCCCGGTGTATTTGCCACTGAGGTGAAGGTGGAAGCTGGCAAGCCCGGTAATCTACATTTACAAAAGGGTCGGTACTCTATTGTTTCAATATGATGTAAAAATATACTGACTGAGAAGCTCAAGAGGTACGTCCCGCTCAGTACTTACCAAATCCATCCTCACACGTGATATCCGATTTAAGAAGCTCGTATAGAGTTTGTTTGGAATTCTCTAATTTTTTTTGCACCTCTTCAATTTCTGATATTCTCGCTTGGATGATGCTTGCCTGATCTTTACTTGAAAACCCATTTTTAGAGATCATCGATTGGATCTCATGAATCGTAAAGCCTACAGCCACACATTGTTTCACCACATCCAGATGCTGAATAATGCTCTGCGCATATTTCCGATAGTTATTTTGATCTCTAAGCACATGTTCATCCGTGATAATTCCTATTTTCTCATAGTACCGAATCGTGGAAATCGGAAGGTTTACACTGTTCGCTACTTCACTAATCTTCATCTAAATCGCCCCGTTTCTTCTTCTTGCTATAAAGTATACTTCATAGTTTACAATCCTCATAGTGAGACGGATGCAGATATAACCACCGATATCCTAATCTCACCAATATAGATATGAGGAGAGATCGATATGAATACAATTACCGGCCAATTCAACAAAACCAATGATTTTGATACCATCGTCTTAGAGCGCCATTCCGTTAAAGCTTACGACCCTGAAGTGAAAATCAGCCGCGAGGAGATGACCGAAATATTGGCGAAAGCTTCACGTGCCCCCTCGGCGATTAACATGCAACCGTGGCGTTTTCTTGTCATCGACAGTGCTGAAGGCAAAGAAAAGCTTGCACCACTGGCCTCTTTTAACCAGACACAGGCACTAACGTCTTCCGCTGTCATTGCCGTATTTTACGACGCTAACAATGTTGAGTACATGGAGGAGATTTTCAGCAAATCGGTGGAACTTGGATATATGCCACAAGACATCATGGATATGCAGATGCAGCAGGTACAACCTTATTATGCGAACATAACTCCAGCCGAACTGCGTGATATGAACCTCATTGACTCAGGCCTCATATCCATGCAACTCATGCTCGTTGCCCGTGCTCATGGCTATGATACGAATCCTATGGCCGGTTATGATAAAGCCCAGATTGCTGAGGCCTTCGGTCTGGATAAAGAGCGTTTCCAGCCCGTGATGTTGATTTCCATAGGTAAAGCAGCCAAAGATGGCTATCCTTCCTATCGTCTTCCGGTTGAAACGATTACGAGTTGGGCGTAACCCATAGCTTTACACATTCCTTCTTATCTAGACCACTGTTAATATAGAAAACGCGTACTTGTATTTAAATAAAAAAGAGGTCCTATGACCATATTTAATGTCATTAGGACCTCTTCTATATGCCTTCAATTTTATGTTAGTGATACAGAGATTTGCTCTTATTTAGAGATTTTATGTGGCGAGTTTTGTACGATCCGTTGTCCTACGATCCACCATCTATCCATTTCAAGAATCTATGGTTCCATATGTTTTCATAAAAAGAAATCGTTTCTTTTCCAGACATCCATGGATTATCCAAAGTGGAAGTGCCATTCTGTATCATATAGTTGTCGTATCCCAATCCATGAGCATATTTTATTGTAGCATCCATACAGTATTCAGTTTGGGCGCCACAGAACTCGATACGACTTACAGCTAATTGGTCCAATAGACTTTTCAAATTTGTTTCGTAGAACGAATTCGCATGCATTTTCTGCACAAAAAAATCTTGCTCTTGAACATCAAGATCGGCATGTATCGCCCATGGTTCTTCTCCTGGCACTAATACTTCATCACAGTGTTGAACAAATATAATCGGTTTATGTATTTCTCTATACAAAGCAATTCTTCTATTCACTCTATTCAGTAAGTTATTCAAATCATACAAATGATTTCCATCATAACAAACGCCATTTTGTAGATCAACCACGATCAACACATCCGCACATGTCTCCATCATTTTAACCTCTCTTCGTTTGCAATATGTTCATTCAACTTAGATCTATTGATGATGAAAATTCCTATAATCAGTATACTGGATAACAAAAAAAGATGATATGACCAGGTCATATCATCTTTTTAAATACCTATTTACTTGTGTTCAGTGACATTATAGTTGGTAAATGAAAAATCGTGTAATATCGCACTTTTTCAGCACTTTTACTTCAATTACAATGACATTATAGTTGGTAAATGAAATTATTCCATATTGAAAAGTTACATTATAGTTGGTAAACCCATAATAATACATTTTTTTAATAATTAAATACGCTAAATTAGGTGATTCATTGAGAAAAAAATTTGCTCATTACTCATTTAACGAAACAACATTTTAATCCGGTTTTTCGTTAAATGATACTTATAGGACATCCTTATGCGTTACTGATATAAAATATTTTACTTATTTTTAAACCAACAGGTAAGTTTACTGATATTACGTACTTGCTGTATCCTTACTCATACTCTTAAGTTCATCCCATACTCACTCAATAGCAATTCGTTCAACTCTGAAAAAGGCTCTAGTTTCCTCATCCTGAATTCTATAATCATTTGCTTCCTTTCATTTTCTTTTTTCCTTCTCCCCAAATATCTCAACATCACTATACAATTCTGGAAAGTTTACAGAGAAGTTGTCTCCTTCCTGAAGTGCTACTGAGTTTTCTAACCATTCAATTGTAGAATCAGTTGCAGCCAAGGCAGATTTTTCAAAAATATATTTTTTAGCCACACGCGCGTTGCTTCATCAATTCCACCGCAATATCCAGCCATTTCTTAACTTCTTCCGGGAATCCGTCTGTTGAATCCTTTCTATTTTCAAAGAAGAAATGACGTTTTGTGTGGAACCATTTTCATTGATCTTATTGGATTTTCCTTAGTTGGTGATAAACACGAAAAATAAATAGTCTGGAACCATTAATTAAACTAAAAAGAAAGTTGGAAACCATCTAAATAAAGTCAAAATACAGAGTTAGAAATGTCAACAATGACGATCATCGCTAGACAAGTCGTTAATTCATTTTTTTCTATTATTTTTCCTAGACTGTTTTTGTTGTTTTATCTTCTTTTTTCTTTTTCCTTTATAGGGCTGTATTCTTAAAGGATTAGCATTCTCTATACTAGTTGAGCTTTCTCGTACAGGCTTTACTTTTTTGTTCGAAAGATCAATCGGGTTACCTGTGAGAGAAAAATCTAGGAAACCTATTGGATGATTAGTATTATCGATTAACATTAATGATCTCAGATCGGGTTCTAAACTATCGTAAATATCTGCGATTGTATTAGGTTTTAGAAGGAATTCTTTGAATTCTGAAGGAGTGGGGTATTCCTTTTTCCAAAGGGAATACTCTCCTATTTTTTTTCTTGTTTCACTAATCTCAAATTGTTCCACAGTAGGGTTCACAAAATATTTAGTTAGGGAGGAGGCATCTGTGATAATAACACCATCCTTCTCTCTAGCTGTAAAATTGAAAATATTCAAACATACGACCTTAATTATCTTCATTGGGTCAGGTGGATGAATTGGTAAATCAATCGTAGCTACCTGTCTAATTTTATTCCAATCCTCTTGCAAGACCAATACTCGTCTTTTCACTTGCTCAATACCATAATTAACTTCGTGCTCAATTTGAAAAATTTCTTTAGGAGAATAAGGTCTGCGAAGACATTTCATCTCGATCAGTAGGATGTGGTCTCCAAAAGTCGCAATGAAGTCAAATTCAGCAGACTTACCATCAAAAGCATCCTCTATCTTTAATCCTCCAACGTTTACGTTAAGACTCGAATTAATTGAGAGTGCTATATTTATATAGTTTTCAAGTGCTTTACCTTTATAAGCATCATCTATTTTCCAAATACCGAATTGCTGTTCAATCATTCGAGGTAAGTTTAACTGTTTAATTAAAGCGGGTACAAAGATAATTTCCCTTTTCCCTATGTAAACTAAAGGTTGCGAAAATAAATCTGAATAATCATCTTTATTCTTTTTAGGCTGAAATATCAGCATATTGATTAGCTCACTTACGATTTCATGCTTTATACCAAACATTTCAGTGAAATTCGAAACAAATAATTCTTTTTCTATTCTAGGGGCAAGATATCTGTAACCTTCACGATTAAAATCATCAAAATTCTCATGAGTTTTCTCACTATATACAGATCCAAGTGCTTGAAGATAGGAAATAAGCAAAAAATAATTATCGAAACTTATGTTCCTATTTATACCGATAGTTTTTTGAACCCAAAAGTCTTCATCTATAAACTCAAAAGATTTAACAACGCTACTGTTTATCTTCTGATAAACTTCAACCAAACTCATTACCTTTTTAGCGTCTAAGCAAAACAAAGATCCGGGATTACTGAGATCAATGGATTTCGCAAGATCACTTTCCAAAGGGATAAGTTTATGTATCAAACTCTTATATCGGCTTTCTCTCTTAAAAAAATTCAGTTGATCCTTATAGCTATATCGAATCATCGCAGTTAATTCAAGTTTTGTATATTCTTCGTCCATTGGCTCGTAATACATATACTTTTCATCTTCAACGCTATGCTGCATAGAGTATCCCCACTCTCTATATTTCACCAACTCCCACAAGTGGTTCACCATCCCTCGATGTAACGCGAGTAGACTCATTTTTTCTATTTGTGGGATATCATATGGAGATACATCATCAACGAATTTCAAATCTTTTCCAAGTATCTTTTTTCCTTTATAGAATAAATAAGGAATGAGTGTGTTAGTCATTTCGATTCCTGCTTCAAGAGTAGACTCAATTGAGGATTTTCCATTCCCTGTATCAACGTGAGCAATATTCCGTGAGTAAAGATCAATATTATTTGACTCTTTTATAATTGCTGCATACTCAATTTCTGAAAGTCTTTGTTGATTTTCTAAAAAAACGCACAACATATGAATAGTTGTTGGTATAGGTAATTTGAGAAGCTCTGTATCCTCAAGTACTATTGTATTACTCTTGTTGTGTTTATATAGTTCAAAAATGGTTTGAATGGTGTCCATATACTGAACCATAAAACTTGTGCTATCATTATTGTTCTCATCTAGCATTTGCCCCACATGATGACATGCAGAAATAAATGTTTTTAGTATATCGTATTTATTATCAAAATCTCTTTGGAGTGGCTCTGGTAGACAATCAGCTAAAAGTATTGGTTTCATTACATTACTACTATGTTGAAGATATATTTCATAGATTATCTCTGCCGCAGTCTCAGAATCCCCACTGGTTAGAGCATTTTTTAGTATATCAAAGTCTATGTTCATAGTTCCTCCCGATAAAATAAATTCCATTACAGAACTTTTTTCCATGTAGCTAACTTTGTTTACACAATTGAAAAGTTATTCGGCATACCAACAAGAAATCGGGTCCACATTTGATTGATATAAAGACAAACCTCACCGATACAATGTCTACTCCAATTAATCCACTCAGTAAAGGTTTCTGTCGGGTGAGACAAGGTATCACGTAACCACAAGAAATAATCAATTCTATCCCTCTCCCACTGTGTCAAAGCTCCAATATGAACGGCATGGTTAGTCAGATTAGACTTAGAGCGAGGGAGTATCCATCCTTTAACCTTAACATTAAGAACATTTTGCTGATTAGACCATTTCAATATAGTATCTCTTGACGGTTCCAATTTAGCGCAAACAGAGGCTTCGTCTATTTTTCCCTCTACTACTACCGGATCTGATCCAAGCCAGGTATCATAGAGCAACCTCAATGAAGCTTCAAGCGACAATACCGCATAATGTACAGCCATAGTTAGAAATTCCCATTCGCTATAACCATGAACGTATAAGAGTCTTGCTCTCTGCATCACATCATTAATATTGGAAGGACATAAATTTGATAATTTAGAATAGTTCATCATGTCCTGAACCAGATCTTCAGACGTTAATGCTCTTGGCACATCGTAATCGTTATACATTCGAGAAGTAGCTTGTATTCGTATATCTGGTTCTCCTGTTGCCCTATTCAACTGGATAGAGTGGTAACCAATGTCATTTAAGGCTTCATCACGAATTTGCTGAAGCATCCTCATCTCATCAATAGCATAAGATTCGACTGCTTGTTCTAGTTTCGAATATGCATATCTTAGGTTGAAAAGTTCTGTCTTACTTACAACAATCCAGACAATTGATTGATGTTGATCAAACGTTTCATGCCATGTTTCACCTGCACCTTGAAGCTTTTGAAGAATAGATTCATTAGAAATCTGCGTCTCAAAGCTATAGTCTCCTTGGCCGAGCCTGAATTCCAATACAGAAAAATCATTTTGCAATTCAATAAGAATAACTGGACACGGAAATAATCTTTGAACTACTCTGTGTTTTGAAATGTTTTTTATAGATGCACTTCTATCTTTTTTTATTTTTGTTTTTATTTTTTTTAGCTCCCAATTTCTTATTTCACATAAAAATCCTTTAATATTAGAGCTTAATTTTTCACTATTAAAAAGGTTTAAATCGACCTCAGGCAGGTTTGTTTCCATTAAGACCTCCAATATTCTTATGTTTTGCGAACCCTCCACCTTAGAAGGATGCATCACTATAGAGATAATAGTGCTTCTACATAAGGGGTTCGTACTTCTGAATCGTATATATCCGCAGCCGCTCAACCAGATCTTTAGTGTATCGCGCTTGTCCAAATTTGAAGACCATAACCGAAAAGCCAATTCCTACAGATACAACAGTACCTGCACACCCTCCCCATAAGCCTTGGGCAATGATTGATAATACCAGAATCGTCAAGGAATAAGCAGCGGATCTTCCGACCCTGATTAGGCTCTCTTTGGTTCCATAACCCATTAGCTTTAGCTTGCAGAACTGGTACACTGAAAATAAGGTAATTGCCATCCCTCCCGTCACAGCCATTTTGCACATTCGGGACAGATTTTCTGTGACCATCAATCCTATATTTTTAGCTAAACCTTGAAGGGCACTCTTAGCTGCTTCGCCTATGCCTCTTACGAGAAGGTGGTTCATTACACCGAGGAATGCACTTTCTACTCCCGTCTTAGCTCCCGCTACTGCGGCAACTTTGACATTCTCAACTGAAAGTCCTGACTGTGCGAGTTTGACGGAAAACCCTATGGTAAATCCGACTCCCAGACCAATCGCAGCGGCAAGACCAATGCCTGACAACTCGTTTCTGGCCACTCGCTTTTGATTGATCATCTCTAATCGTCTGTTACGGTCAATAGGTTCACCCGTCGTCGGATTTCGGAAATCACCACCATGCATTTCTTGGTGCTCCCCCTTGCTCTTCGCAAAACGAATATTATCTGGATTTGCCTGGTCTTCCAAATGATTAGCCACATTGTTTATGTGGTGCCCTTCTGCACCGCGGACTTTACCTTCTATTAAAATCTCCTGCCTTTGTTCTTGCGACCAGTCTGTTGTCCCTTTGCCTCCCATTTGAAGCTCAGCTTTTTCGTAACTCCACGCAAAACCCACACCTTTTTGTCTTAGCGAGTCCTTAAAGGGAGAATCACTTGCCAACAGTTCATTGACCTGTTTCTGATAGTTCTGACGGCTGATGTTTAGCTCGTTAAAAATAGTATGAAACTGCTGGTTATACTCCCCGGTCGTTGTTATGGTTGAAAACGTCTGGACAGATTGAATGCCAGCAGTGAACAGACCGGTATTTACGTTGGGCAAACTTGAAAGCTGCCTGCCACCCGCGAGGGTCTGTCTGTCTAATCCCTTCCTTCCCAGGATCTGCATGATATGAACCCCCTTTACCGGAGCAATTTCTCCTTGTCGATGGAAATCTGCGTTAGCCTAAACTTGCCGTCCTCATCCAGTTTGCTGAAGATATATGAATAAATATGATTGTAGTAGACCAATGTCTCATTAAACAGACGAGCCGGATCAAATGCGAAGAGGCGGCTGGAAACCAATGTATACAACTGTTCTGTGCTCCGGGTATACATGCTTTCATTCTTCTGGAAAGAATCGAATGCAAATTTGAATTCTTTGACCGCAGTGCGGTTGTATTCGGTGTTAGATGCTATAGCCAACTTGGTCAGCTTGTCGCTGATAAGGGAAGAATATTCTTTAGTCATACGGTCATAGAGCGACTTTTGATCTCCAGTCAGTTCCTCCTTCACAAGCTGGTTCTCAATCTCAGTTAATGTGAGCAACGCTGTATCAAAGGCCTCTTGGTTACTAGCCCGCGAAAGCTCGCCTTTTAAATCAGCCAAATCCTTTAACGTAGCATTGTTTTTTGCTCGTGTCTCCCTTGCATATTTTTGCACAAGAGCGTTTTGTACAGCAGAAACCTCCCCGCGAATGATATCTAACCCCTCACGGCAAGCCTTAATAACAGCCAATTGCTTTGCATCTATGGTCGTATTTTCTGCATATACAATCAATGCGGTACTGGCCTCATCGAGAAAATAATTTCTAGTGTCCAGCTCAATGTCCCAAGCAGCAACCATACAGGCAAAGTTAAAATAACGATGGAAGAGCTCAGTATCTCCCACATTACGGTTATACAAATTTTTGATGACAGTGTGTGCATCCCAGATTTCATTGGAAGCCATCTTCTCTTCAAACAAGGTCATTTGCTCCAAACTAAACACATCCAGTCTAATCATATTCGATTCTTCTGTATTACGATTGAACCTCTCAAGTCCTCTACAACGGGATTTCATTCAAAAAAAGCTTAAACGCCTTATGTGCCTGGATGTTACGTTCGATATCACCGATATCGTCAGCTTTCACAATCTCCCGGAGCCGCGCCATATAGGCTGTCCATTCAGCATCTAAGGAGTCGGCTGCCTGATTGAAAGCCTCAGCCGTATCGTCCCAATATTTCTCGATGACCTCTTTATATTTAATTAATGCTTTCTTGGCATCGTACTCATTTACAATCTTTTTGGCTAGACTCTTCTCCCATCCGCCATTAATAAGTGAATATACCGACAAAGCTGTCAAGACGGCAATCGTAATTCCGATTAAAACAGGCCCACCAAACGCCGAAAGGGCGGTTGCTCCTACAGCTGTTCCTCCTACGGAGATTCCTAGCGCAGAGAGTAAGCTTACCCCTTGGGCAACAAGCATATAAGTCCCCAGATTACCTAAAGAGGTAGCCCACACAGCTAGCCCACCGAAATTGGTCATGCCGACCAATCCTGCGGCAAAGGACTTTGTAGCATCAAAATCGAAGTTGACATCATCCAGCCTAGCTTTCAAACGTCCACTTTTTACTTCATTCTGAAAGTACTCCAGATAGTCATTGATTTCTTTGGTCAGCTTTTCCGACTCTCCGGCCAACGTCTCATGCATCTGACTTTGCAGGGTTGATCCCAGATAACTGATTAGGATCTGGATATCCTCCTTCTTTTTCTTCAGTCCTTTGGATTTAATAATAGACACGATACTATCTGCGGAGATAAGAGCTCCGTACTTGTCAGCAAAAGTACGAATTGAAGAGGCATTGAGCGTATTAATTACTTTTAACACTTCCTGCCTACGGTTTTGATTGTCATTTGCCCTTTCTGGTTCTTTGGCCTCAATGTCGGAGAGCATCCGCTCATATCCTTCACGATGCTCAAGAATCTCCTCAAACTCATGTATCTTCAGATCGACCTCTTGGTCACATTTCTCGATTTCCGTGCGGATATACGCTTTCGCCTTTTCATTGATTACGTTAGGAATATGCTCAACGAGCGCACATAAATCATTTTCAAAAGCTTTTCTGAGCATCGGGATGTCCGTAGTATAGGTGAAGAACCTACTTCGAATAACCGATTCGTCATAATGGTGTCCTGTCGTTTCCTCCCTTTTCTCAAGAACTCTTTCAGGTAATGATTGCAATAACCGTTCGCAGCCTTTGTCGAGGACAACCGACAACGAATCGGGATTACCGCGGTCTACGGTATGAGCCTGCGAAGCAATAACAAACAAGTTAGCAAGTGGGTTGATGTCGTTCGTTGCAGCCTGCTCCACAGGTTGGAGGGACATAAGGGATTCCTTAAGGTAGTCTATATCTCCCTCACGCATGAAGCCGTTCGCAATAGACATATAGATGAGTATATCCGCATTCTTCTTGCCCTCGAAAGCCAGTATGTCGTCCTCTACACGGTCTCCAGTACCGAATCCCGGCAGGTCGACGATATCACAGTTCTTCAGAAAGTCAGAGTCCACGAATATTACGGCTGCATCGGCTTCTTGACGGCCATATTCCTCACCTTGGCGGGTACCATAATTCTTAAGAATTTCCGCGCTTCCTCCCGTTAGCTTCCATCCCCGACAATACCTTTCATCATGTAGACGGCGTTCGTCCCAGGGTGCGATATCACTATTCTCGGGGGCTGCACGGAATACCCATGCTTCTTCTTCCATATAGGACGGTCTGTCCTGAATATGCTTAATATGTACGTTTATTGCTGTTGTCGGGGTCCAGGATGTCGGCATCTTCTCAGTACCTAGAAGCGAGTTAATAAGACGGCTCTTTCCTACATCAGAGTGACCAACAATCGCTATGCGGGGCTTAGAAATAATATGGTCTATCTTCTTAAGTAGTTCTGCCATTTTGATATTGTATGTATCGCCCCACCGTCTGCGGTAGTCCGCCCCCCTCATTTCCAAATAGTCCACGATATTTCGCTTCGTGAATTCTGCTGTGCGCCAAGTGTTGTTAACTGTTAACGGCTCGGGATCTAAACGTTTAAAATTAACCAACTCATCGATCGTAGTTCCTGTGACATTTGCAATTTTGATCAGGATCTGAAGCGGTGTCTGTTCAGTCGATTGTTCCAAACGGGAGATATAATCCTGTCTAACATCGAGCAGTGTGGCAAACTCGGTCTGTGTCATCTTCAATGTGTTCTCTCGAAAACCTTTTAAGTCAAACAATCTTCCCACCCCTTGTATAAATTATAAGTATTTAAACTACCAATTAAGTAGCTAAGCTTATTATAAATTGTTTAGAAATTTTTTTACAACATAACTTTATGCATTTTCGCATATTAACATATATAAATATGCAAAATTGCATACTTTTTTAGCAAAACTACTTTGTTGTAACATGATCAAAAAGCACACTGGAAAATTACCAGTGTGCTTTGTCTATGCTCTGTTTGTGTTCTAACATTGATTGGAAGTATGTCGCTACATAATTTCTTCTTGCTTAGTCTAAGGCCATACTTACATGTATGAATCAGCTTTTAAGCTAGATTTTATCTATTAAATGCTTTTACTCTTAACATATACTTTTAAGTTCTTTCTTATACTCTTCCAATAACAACTGATTCAGCTGCGAAAAAGACTCTAATTTCTTAATCCTAGAATCTAAAATATTTCGCTTCGTGTCATTCTCATCTTGGTTCTCTCCCCAGACCAACTCTTTAAGGATTCGGGAGAAATTGTCGTCTTCCTGAATTACCATTGAATTCTCCAACCATTCAACAGTAGAATCATCAGTTGCAGCTAAGACAGATTGTTCAAACACATATTTTAACCATACGCGTGCTGCTTCATCTATTCCATCAGCAAGATCCAGCCACTTCTGAACTGCTTCAGGGACTTTGTCAGTCGTTTCCTTTCGATCTTCAAAGAAGAAGTGACGATCATTTTCAGGATCAAGATGTTCTAGTGTCCTAAGTATAGGCTCAAAATTTTCTAATGGTCTTGAACCACTAGGGAAAAATGATCTATGACTCCATAATTTTAATATCGATTCAAAGCAACGTTTTTCTGCCTCTTGCTTTTGAATACCTGAACTGGATTCGGCAATTTCAATTTGTTCCGCAATATAATGGGCAATCCAACGAGCCGCAGTATCTATACCAGGGTCTATATTAAGTTCTTTAACTATCGCTCTGCCTAAGTTCATAGTACGTTTCTGTATCTCTGAGTCTTCCATCGGCTGAGAAGACAAATAATTTGCTAACCGGTGGCTTATACGCATCAGACTCTCCCTCTCTCATATACGATTTACGTCTAAAGCTTCTTCCGATCTGAACCTCAATAATTAACTCACTTTGGAACACAGTACAAAGACTTTTTAGAAATAAGAGTGATGCTGTTAATCGGTTACCACGTCGTACAACCTCCTCATCACCATAATCATGGATAGGCGCCCAAATCTCGCAAATTAAGGCCGCTTCACTCTCATCAGCCAAAGTCCAATTTCTCTTCTCATAGTCAGAGGAAATACTCATTCTTTCGGTTACTAAATCTCCTATTTTATATGGTGGGTAGTCTACTCCGGCAGAATGTGGATCAAATTTATCTAGATACTTAAATCCTTCTTCTTGGTAGACCCAACCACTAAGTCTCAAAGTCCCCATGTCAATCTCCATTTCAGCTTCTTCAAAAGCAGGTAACTTAAAATCTTGAGGATTCGAACATGTGCTCAATGCATTTAAAAGTGATTGAGCCCCCTCCGATGAAACTAAAGAACTTGTAATATAGAAACTCTCCTCTCTATCCCTGTCTCCATCGATCCATGATCCGGAAACATTGAAACAAACTTCTTCATTCCTTACAGTCAATAAACCATCAAGGAAATCATCATTTGATATCTCTTCACTCCACTCAGGATTACTTAATTCATTTAGCCATTCCCTTCGATACAAAGGAAGAGGATCTCTGCGATCATACAACCAATACCCATCACTTCGAGTTAGGATGTGTCTGTTTAACCACGTATTCCACTCATTCTCAAACCGATCTGAACTATGATTAACAGGCATCCTTTCTAATAGCTTCGAAGCCACTGTGAGCATAGCATGGTACGAAATATAAAATTTATAATTGTCTATTTGCGGGTAACTCCCATGGCTATGATAAGTTCCTTCTCTTGAGGATCCCCACAACGAGTTTCGGGGGTCATTTATATATTTACCATCAAGTTCAATCTTCCATTCGTTAATAACAATATCGTTAGCAAGGTCTTCCACCTGCTTACCGGAAATCCCAAATACCCTTCCTAATGGTTCAAACCAGTAATTATCAAAATCATAACTATGACTAAAACTCAAATTTGTATTAATCATCTGGTTAGCATGCCAATAGCTATCTCTTGTATCCCAACGATTCTCTAATTTAATCGTTTTAAATTGACTTTTTCCAACCTTTCGAAGAGCTTCAACTTCTTCTTTTGAATATGTTCCCACATATGCATTTTCAATATTGTTAGCAACATCAGCAGCATATTTCTTTATAAGTATATGCTGTGAAGATCTCAAGGCATATTTATAGAAAATATTGCTACGCTTCGTTAGAATATGTGGGTGATCGATGGATACTCGAGCAAGTGAAATCAATAAATATAATGTTGCGTGTAAGTTATAGAAAGGGAACTTATTAGTCCCAAATGCACTAACGACATCACTTTCCATCCAGTCAATTAAGTTATCAATCTCTACCTCACAATGAGCTTCAGCAAGTCTACGGACACAATGAACCGCACGCCAACGAGTTGAAGATTTTGGAGAACCTAAAGCCGACCAAATAAAACCTGCAAATGCACTATTCATATTAACTGGCGGAATGAGGTTTTGTGACCATGTTCCATCACCATAATCAGAATTTATATGAAGTTCAAATCTTGATAAAGCGAAATCAAGTAAATTAGTTGCTTCCTCTGTTGAAACATGTTCCGTAGCAACTGCTACGAAACCAAAAAATGTAGATGTATGAGCCAAGTCACCCTGATTTGCTAAGCCTTCAATTATTCCCTTTTGAATAAAGGGTATATTTTCAATACCCAAATGTAGTTCATTAGTAAAATAATTGATTGATCCTCTTCCCAGTAGAAAAGGTGCGAATCTTTTACCAACTAATCGTAAAATATTAGACCACTCAGTTTGAATGCTTATTTTACGATGCCATTCTTTGGGTACTAACAAGAGTGCCTTCTTTATATCATAAATATCGGTTTCATCTAAATTTATAAGGACATATAAAAATGCCTTTGCTTCACTATCTGAGATTCGACTGTAGATTTCGTTCCATAATGAATCTCTATTTTGCAAAGTCCTTGGTAATCTTTTGTTTCTTTGGATAGCTTGTCTTAAGCCCATTGGTGAAACCAAGTTTAAATCATGCAGCAATTCGTACCAATTAATTGCTTCTTCATCAGATTCTTTACCGAACGAAGGACTGTATTCTTTATTCATAAAATCAATTTCTGTTGTAGTATTACTTCGATTACATGTGAGTATCTCATCTAACTGAGGACTCTCTAAAGAATACTTCGATGCTATATCAATAATTTTATTCCAAACCTCCCCTTCCACCCCATTTATTCTAAGTTCATTAATAACTGAATTAAAAATAAATTTCCGGCCATCACTGGACGTTTCCTTCTCTAGACAGAGTGTAGAAAAATCAACAATTTCGTACTCATTCATGAAGGATGATAGAGACCATGCCACCGTTGGCGCAACGTACCCTCTCGCTACAACTTCCTCAGAAAATGCTTATAGTTGATGTTCAAAACGTCCAATTTCCCTATCTCGCCACCTGCTTAGTGCAGCAATACCAGTTACAGGAGACAGTCGTATACAAGTCCTAATATATTCATCCCTGTCCCAATATTTTTCTTTACCCACATTTTCTCCGATCAGCTCAGCGCAACGTATAAATCTGTAAGCTAATTCGCTAGGTGCAAATTCCTCTACTTTTCTTTGATTAGCTAGGGACACAACGGCTTCCCATCTCTCGACGATTTCATCGCCAAATTTTGAAACAGCATCGATGGCAAAATTGAAGTAAACCGCTGAATCATCTCTATCTGAATTAAGTAGTGATCGCGCAAGATCAATGTAACAGTTTGCCCTTTCCTCTGATCCGATGTCAGAAGCAGAACGTATTACATCATAAGCATTATGCTCAAATTCTCTCTTTTGTTCAGTTAAATGGCTTAATCTATAAGCAGAACGAACTAATTTTAGATAGTCAGGAATAAACAGTTTGCTACTCTTTATATAATTTTCATAAAAGGATTTGGCTGACAATGGTTCTGGAAATTTATAAAACATTATAACATCGCAACATACTTTAGCTATTTCCGTAGATAGACTATCATACTCTCTATATCGAGCATTTGTTGCTAACCCTGACTTCTTATTCACTATCGCTACTTCATTTTCAAAATCAAGATCATGAATTGCCAAACAGCTTATTCGTAGCGTATACCAAGGTAATAATTTGTTAATAACCTTTTTTATTTCTTTTAATTCTTGTTCATCCTTGTATTCTTGACTCTCTTGAAGATTTACTGGGAGTACTTCATTAACATTAAACTCGAGTTTTGAGAGCAACATATTTTTTAATGCAAGGGCTCGCATAAAAACGGCTCGGTCTTTATTACTGTAATTGCTTGTAATAGACGATGAAATCTTTTGAGGAAAATAATGATTTAGAACTCTTACGATACTTTCTCTTGGTAGATTGTTTGCTGCGCAAGTTTCAAGAAAAGATATAAGAGATTGAAGAGCCGTGTCTTGATAAGTATTTTGTATATCTGGAATTCTAGCCCGTTTAGTGGTTAGCAAAACAAGGCAAGTACTAAGTAAATCCGAATCTGGGATATGTCCAATCTCTAAAAACTCATGTGTGAAAGCAATGATTAAATACTGATTACGTGAACCCAGTTTTGCTAACTCCTTTATAACAGTATATTCCCCAAGATCAATAAGACGTCTAAATAGTTGTCTAGAAACATGATAGATCACATTCTCCGGGTGCCATCTTGTAAGAACTTTAAAAGCTTGCTCGGCCCCATGTATATTTAAATGTGCATAAACAAGCTCCATAATTTCTTCAATTTTTAGTTCTTCATAATATGGACTATTTATTTTTTTCTTGTCTCTATTCTGGAAGTATAGTTTTAACCAATTCTCAGCAGCTCTAAGAAAGCTTCTGGCTTCTCCTTTGAAATTCTTGACTGTTGACAGCAATGCTGCGGAATATACATTCTCTGAACCTCTCCAGGAACCACCAAACAAACGACGAAAAGCAAATTCTTGTACACGTTGTTCATCTTGTAAAGGCGCAATAAGATCAATATTATTTTCAAGTAGTTCCAACTGTCGTTTATCACCAGCTACTTCTTCGCCTGCTCGCAAAGCTAATTTTATTCCCTCAACGTAGCTCTCTTTTTTCAACGCAGCCTTAAATGCAAATTGAAGACGGAATACTCGAACATTTCGCTTATCAATAGGATTGTCGGGGAGATACTGATCAGATAAAGCTAATTCGACAAGATCAGTATACTTTCCGGCTTGTAGTAACAGAGATGGCATAGCAGAAGCCACATATGAATACTCCATAGATAATGGTTTGATTTGATCAATAAAAAACTCTATTTGATCGTTCGATGCTGCATAAGTTTTTCTAAACCAAGTTTCCGTGGGCTCATCTCTAAACTGAACTGAAGAGTCAGAAAGCCATAAGGGACGACCCATATCTGCAACAAAACTTCTAATAGCTGATTCCTCCACATTAGCAGCTCTTGCTAGTATTTTCAGTGGAATAAATGGAGGTAATGTGGCAAGACCAGTACAGATAGAGTCAATTTGTTTTGTATAATTAACATGACTATCTCTTATTGAATCGATTGCAAACTTTAATTGTAACTCTATTTGTTCGTCAACAGTGGTTCCCATATACCCGAGTTTAGAGAATACTTCGGCAATCGTACTACAATTCAAGCTTAAAGCATTTGACTGTACACGTGGATTGCCACTGGTAAGCCTATGAAATTCTTCTCCATCGTCTATAGATACGTCAGCATAGTGGGACTTTAAATAAGCGATGGATTCTTCCATTGAAAATGGCTTTAACTCATGCATTTTGATATTACTAAAAGGCCGGAGTAAGTGTATACGCTCAGTTCTACAAAGCGACACGATTTTAACAGCATCAACCATCCGTTCACGGAGGAGTTCATGAACAAAGCAATGCTCGTTAAACTCTTCCGCAGCCATTTCAGCATTATCGGCTGCGTCTATTAGGATCGCAAGAACTGAATTACAGTTTGATTTCCTGATTTCCAAGGCTGCGTTTTCAATTCTTTCGAGGAACTTCCTGGATATATCTGTTTCGGAGGCTCCTGAACTCACTAGCATTGGATCACAGAGACCTTGTACAGCTAGTTCATTAACAATTTGAACAAAAGCTTGGCGATGGTGATGCCTAAATTCGCTACGGTTACGATATCGACCACCACCAAAGCAATCGTAGACAATACCCAAAGATCCAGCAGGTAGTGATTTAACTATTTGACGAGAAAAGGTCGTTTTCCCTACTCCTCCAGGAGCGTGTATGATCAAGGGAGCCGTTGATTCTAAAATGGCTTGCAACAACTCTTCATGTTGCTCTCTATGTACAATAGTTTCAAGCTCTTCAAACCCAGCTGGAGCAGGAAAAAGATCACGTTCAGAAGTTATGTTAAATTTCTCTAGTATTTCTTCACGTATAATCTCACCATTGTTACCTGGTAATGCCTTGTCACGAACTAAGCTCGTAATACTCTCTATTTCTGGATTATCAATGATTCCGGCAACCAACTGAGAAATTTCTACATGAAGTCTATACTTCTGAGTATTGTAGTCACCTTCTCCATCAATAAATTTTATACAAGAGCAAAATTTTATTAGATCTTTATCAGATAATTGAGTATATTTAGCTAGTGTATTTTTATATTTTAGACTGGCTTTTTCGCCATTAGAGATTTTCAAAACGCTATCTTTAAGATTGTGATTAATCGGTCTGTTTGTGACAATAGCAAAAATGACACCATCAATTTTTGCTGTGGAACCACTCATATCTAGGAATCTCTGAGCGAATCCTTCAAATGTTCCCTTAAGTCCACTAAGATCAAATGGATTATTTTTATGAACCGTAGTGTGTTTTAACTGATAGTATGCTACATCTTGAAATCCATCTTTCGTTAAAGAGCTAGAGTACTCAGCAACATCAATAACATACTCTCCTGCAAGTTTATTCTCCTTAGAACCCTCAACCACGATTCGATTGATTCGGGATTGGGGTGAGATTAATTGCAGACAACGACGGGCAGCCCATCGATAGTGAAAAACATCACCAGCTCTTGAGTATCTAACAAGTTCGTTCTCCATCAATTATTCCCCCGACTAAATGGTTTTTCTTCATCTAATACGTCCGAAACTTATGTGGGATCCCCTTTTGCCGTTTCACCTTCCAAAGAAAGTCACCATTTACAAAAATTCTCGCATTTTTGATATTTACAGAATATTTTTTCTCTCGTGCATCCACTAATAGAAGCTCAAATACGTATTCCTCAGCACATATTCCGTGTTCATCAATATTTAGTCTAAATGGGTCTGATGATTCAAAGCCCACCATTAAGTGTCCAACTTTTTCGGTTTTTGGTGATAACACTAATTTGAAGTCTGCACCTATAAATTTATCCAATCCATATACATGATGCCTTGAGAGTTCTATTCCTTGATCATTGCGGACATATAAGGTGCCACCAATTATCGTAATAGGCAATTCTGTTGTATTTGTTAATACAACTTCTATAGAAGCACAACCTTCTGTATCGTGTACGGCGTGTAGTGTCTGTTCAAGAAAACTTATTTCAAATTGTCCTTTGTTTAAATACATATAGTCGAAGTCACTTCGTTTAGCTATTGTATTCATACTTCCTTTACGAATTAAGCAAAGTCCCTCTTTCAATCCACTGAAGTTCTTTCTCATCATATATGGTTTATTGTCTGTTTCGTAAATTTTAAAAATACCTAACACTAGACCCTTATATTCGTATTTGAAATAATCAAACTGTATTTCGGGTTCGATATTATTTAAAACCAACTGCAAATAATTAGATGAGTCTATAAATTCTTTTGGATCAATTCCTTTTATCTCCTTGCCTTCTGGTCGATCCTTGACTCCAATAATAATGAATTTATCTCCATTATGCCGAGAATTGGCCATTGCCATTATATCCATGAGCAAATCCATACTTTTGTCTTTATGGTATTGCCTCTCTTTAAAGTCCAAGAATTCGCACTCATACCCTGATTCAATTAACTCAACAATCTTATCCATAGGCACCTCACTATACCTCTATGTACAACAAACTATATATTTACATCTTTACTGTAAAAATTCGACATCATGCAAGAAAATCCTACTTTATTCACAAAAATTCTCATGTGATAGAACTATAAAGTATATTGAAAAATTGAGAATTGATCTTGCTAATGTACTTATTCCTCTTCTCATTCACTAAGTAGTTAATAAATAATTTTCACTATTGTTCCCCCTGAAGAAAGAAATGTTCTACAGCTTTCGGGAATGTTCATTTCGATACTTTAATCTCTCTATGAATCATCACTTTATAACTCAATAAGACGTACAATGTATTTCAAAATTCAAAAAGGGGAGCCCAACTTAATGTCTCGGACTCCCTTTTTGAATATGTTGAAATTTTTAATTCAGTTGTAAAAATTTTAACCATTAAAAAGTAGGAATTTGAATATGAATTCATATGTATGTCTCGCCGGTTCAACTTCTTATCGTGGCATCAAAGACATATGAACTAACATGCTTGTTAAATTTAAAAGACAAATTCTCAGCCTGCTGATTAAAAAACTGTTTGGCGTCGTTGATTTGCATATCTGGAGTCGACTTGAGTCGGATATCAGTAGAATCCTTCCATCCATCACATAGAAACCACCCTATCAAGTACATACCGTAGTCACAATGTTGGTTCTCCATGTAACGGCTGACTAATTGTTTCTCCATTGCAGTCTTCAGTGAGCGGTTCCAGCAACCTTTTACTTCTATCATCAGCGAAATCGTTTCTTTTTGGGTCGTACACAAATCTACTTTAATATCGATCCGCTCTCCCCTTCTCCCCCCTTCGTAATCAGATCGACTTTGTTCCACTTCCCGATTGACGATGATTCCGTATTCGAGCAACTGTTCTGCTAATCGCGTTTTGATTAGATCGGAAAATTCATTTTCCGTTTTTGGAACTTGCTTGTCGTCAATTTTATTCCACATTGTGAAGATGAGCGGATTATCCGAGTGAAGCATTCTCTCGTAGTCCTCCAAAATGTCTTTGACGACTTCAATAAGTTGCTGCCCATTAATTATCGGCATTCTCTTTTTCCCGTGAACCGTCTTTATAATTGCTTCAGGCAGCGGAGGATTCCACGATTTTTTCAAGTAGTCATTGCGTATGAATGACCACACTGATTGCACATGTTCAGAATTCGGCAACTTCTTACTAAGAAATTTGATCTGTCTATAGGACTCCTCCGTTTTACGATCCTCCAACTCACGAAGTAACAGTGCCTTTAAATTATTAAATTTATAAGAGTAATCAATTTCGTTAACGTTTAGCCACTCAAACAGCTCGGCAATTGCTTCGGATGACCACCTGTCCTGAAAGGAATAGTTTCGGAATGTTGCTAAATAACGTTCGATGATGCTTTTGCCGTATTCCTTATCTTCTTGCAAGATTGGCCTCAGTAGTGCCCAACCTGCGTCTTCTGAGAAATCCATCATAATTGCCAGTGCCTCTGATGCACGTTCTCTTACTTCTACGTTGGAAGGGTTCCGTCCTTTGTCTACAAGTGACTCCACGATTTGCTTTATCGTAGGATGACGCTGCTCAAGTAAGATGCTGATGATAAGCCCGAAAGCTTCTAGATCGATCGTTTCGTCCTGCATTAGCGTTAGCACCCGCGAAGCAGTATCCTCGTCCCAACAGTTCACGAGTTGACTGATTACTGTATATCGAGCCCCCCATCCCCAAGATAACTGGCGTACGTAACGAAAAATACCGTTTAACGTCTCCACCCGGTGGAGACGATGAAACCACTTGAGGATCTCCATACCATCCATATATTGACTGATTTGTGGCTCGGTGACGGCATCTAAGCATTGATGCACAGCTTCTGGAGACAACGTTTCAAAAAACATCCTTTCATTCATAAAAACAAGCTGAATTGCATCAAGCATGTTCCTTGTGTACCCGTACTGATCTGAGTTTTCTATACTTGCAGAAGGAGTGATAATGAACTGCTTTGCTGCCAGCAGTATACGCGCCCTCAAATCCTCGTTGGCTTGTTTCCAACCTATGAATTGCGAGAAATCACTTGGATCAGAGCTGAATAAATTACTCCAATCACGAGGATTTAATTGTTTTATTAATGTGTCCCAGGCATTGGTTTGTCCACTTTCCATCCGATCTAATAGTTCCAGTGCTGCCTCTTGCTGAAAAACTGGCGGGGTAGGCGACCATTTTTCAGGTTTTTCAGTGAACTGTTCCATTTCAGGCTTACTCGCGCACTCCAGGAAATTGTTTTCTCTTAAGCTGTCCTCTAGCCTCACAATACGTTTCTTCAACTCTTCTTCGCTTTCGTCAAATTTACTCAGAAATACTTTGTACACTTCCAAATAGACAGAGGATGAATTTTTCCGATTCACATATTCCGGTGAATCAAGTATCGTATCACTAAGCGTTACTAGTTGTTCCGAGCATAATGATTGGACAATTGAACAAATATGCTCAGAAACAGTGTCTTCTCGAACGTATAAGTCGAGCATGTATTCCAACAATTCCATTAATGTCAGATGATTCGGATACAATCTTTTTAACAGGGGAAAGTACATATGATCGTACCGATAGGTATAGTTATCAAGAAAAAACTTCATCGGCCGCAACTGCTCATCTGGACATAATTTATACAGGACGGGGAATACGTCGTCTAGCAAGTCTCCATCCCAGTTGTGGAAACAATCAAGTATAGTACTTATCGTCTCGATCATATCGCTGTAATAGACAAAATTCAGAGCACATCTTTTAGCCAAATCCGAACTTGCCGGATCGCTAAGACAATTGTTTACGATATCTATGACTTCTGGAATCCTAAGCTCTTTAATGAAATCAATATCCCAATAATGCCTGGAGTAATCCGGATCCGACTTGTTGAACACCGACAAAACGAATTTTTTCTTTGTATCAACTGTTAACTGAAACCGATCGAAAAGAAACAGAAGTTCCGGCTGTTTGTCAACAAGTTCATTCAGAAAAGACTCATTAAATTCACCGAGCCAGGCGGCTGTTTGATGAAGTTGAGGAACGAATTGACCTTCAAAATCGCCGGGGTGCATAAAAAAATGTAGTAGTTGCTTTGTCTTCACTCCACTAGCATTCAAATAATAGGCGGCTAAAAACTCTTCATACGATTTGTGGGCCCACGTTAACTGCTCGGGTCCGTTATCGACGAATAGCCCTGTAGTCAGTACTTCATTCCAATCGGCTTCAGTAATCACTCTCGTGTCATATTCGCTCTGTACGTCCCGTAATTGGATGGTGCCGATCTGGTGCGCTCCTCCTTCCAAGCCAGTGTGAATGATATGTCGGTTCGTCAACATACAAACCGCTGCCAGCTTCGCTGCGTATTCCAGTTTTTGCGCCACGGATAGTCGCCCAGCAATAAACCTCTTTGCTCTTCGATCCGGGTTTACTTCCTCACAAAGCTTATAACAACCTCGATCGTATAGCTCCTTCTTGACTATCGGCTGATCGTTCCAGGTATTCAGAAGCATGTGCAGCGTAACTGGTCGGCTAGCTAACGCTTCAATTCGATGCTTTTTCACTTGAGAAACAAATGTTTGAGACGCATGCTCGTGATTAATGCTAGCTTCTTTCACGTCTTTCTCCCTGAGCGGCGCAAGTCTATAAAAATGGACGTTGCCTTTTGAGAACTTACACTCCAGATTATATTCCAAGCCACTCGGAAACGCCCCAGTTCTGCAAGCGATTCGGAGGTATAGTCTGGAAACGTCCAGTTGATCCAAAATGTCTTCCAACAAATTGCATAGAACTTGTAGTTGCATGAATCCTTCATCAAAGCTGTCAAACACCAAATATAATTTACTGTTCTGCTCTTGCTTCCACTCCGCATACTTTTCGTTGTTCATGATGCTGTTGTTTATGAATTGGTCGGTGGTAATCTTTTTTAGATCTACGAAAATTACGTATGAATTTGTATTTTCTAACTGATCTTTCATTTCAGCGAAAACGGTGCTTTTACCGCTGCCTGGCTCACCCAGCAAAATTAGACATTGCTGGTCCTGCAGTTCTGATAACGTCACCAGTTCAGGATGTTGCTGTGCCGTAAAGCTCTCATCTGGGTCAACTAGAAAACCGTCATGCAAAAAAGAGTTGGGATCTATTCCTCTTGGATAACAATAACGGGTCCAATTATATTGAGTCGTGCTCATAGTAACTCCTTTTTCATATCCATATTCTCAATCATTATGCTGAGTTTGTATTTCGACAAAAAAATGCTATCTACCTTCAAAAGACAACAAAAAGAAAACCTTGTTCCGCAAGGTTTCTTTTTGTTTAGTATGGTGAATCAAAAAGGAGCAAATGTGGGTGTATCTATAGGACTAATCCAAGTATTGAATTGAAATCAATGAAAGACATCGCTTATAAATATAATCATGGTGTCGAATTCTAAAAGTTATTTATGATTTAGTAATTTCGAAATATTCATTCTCAAATAGATCCTTATAATGAGCTTTTTGACCACTCATATCTCTAATAGTCTTACTTACCGGATGACTTATCGTGATCAGGACCATTATTTTGTTTTGACATTATTTATTTACTGATTCTTTTGATCTAACAGTTACCAATGTCACATATAAGTTATATTATAATTAAATCACTTCATTGCGCATCAATGTAAGCTTCACAACCATCACAAAGTCCGTCCTCTTCTTGGTTTAGAGTTTTATCGCATCTCATGCAAAACCCTAGTGTATTTACTTTTCCACAATTAAGGCATTCTCCGGTCTTATATCTTAACGTACTTTCTACGTCTGAATCCTCATCGCTGAAATAAACCGAATAGGATTCACAATAACGACAAGGTACACTAGCGATTTGATCTTCTGTGATTTCTGGAAAATCTGAAGATACCAAAGATGATATGTACTTTTCCATTTTAGATAATCCAGATGTGACCTCCCAGTGATCTTGAACTAAAGGCATATAAATTGTTTGCTCGTCATTATACTCTGCTTCTCCATTCGTATAATATATATCAAACATTTCCTCTTTATCATTCGTTATCACTTGAAAAGATATTGTACTTAGTTCCCCTGTAGATGAATTAATATCGGGAAAAACCCTCACTTTTATATCATCTCTTGTTATATTATGCTCAATTATGAAGATAGTGGCTTCCTCTTTAAGAGTAGTCTCAAAATATGAGATCTCCAAATCAGAGCGATAATAAAACATGTCTCTTAGGTGATCAAAAATGGTACTTAGATGTTCATGGAATTCAAAAATAATCTCACTCTCATCAAGAATACGAATACCAGTTGCTTCTTCTATATTATCTCTCCAATCATCAGCTTGTTGTCTTTCCATCACTTCTGCCTCAAATCTTATTTCTTCCATATAACTTGCTGCTTCGGTCTCCGTGTATGCATCAAACTTCTCCTCGGCTTCTGCAATCAATTTTTCGAGCTCATTCATGCTTTTATTGAACTTATCCCTTAATCTTAAATCTATAAGTTTATTATGAGCTACATGATTACGATCTGTCTTAAACTCGCTCCATAGACCACTAAATTTTCTGAAATCACACGAAAACCATGGAAGAAAATAATCTTCCCAAAAATTCTTATCTACTTCCATTTGTTCTTTCAATTCCCCTATTAATCTAGGATGTAATTTATCAATTGATTTAGTGTTAAAGAAGATACTGTTCATTAGGTTTTGGAAAATAAAAAGCCTTTCTTTTTCGTCTCGAGAAAAAACATTTATCGGTTCAACGGAATCTTCAAACGGATCCAAACTATCAGGATCGCGAAAGATGCTATTTTTCTTCATCTTATATGTCTTAAAACTCAAAATACTAATTAAATCACCTGTATCGATAGACATTAGGTTTGTATGTATATTGTCAAAACTAGGGGTTCGACGTCTATATTGGTCATTTCTTTCGTTATATTTATTGATCAAGTCAGCTGGCATATACTGCTCCCACCAGTCCCCACCGAGCTCAAAGAACATTATACTGTTTATTAGTCTTCTCAGAGAATTCTCTACATTATGTACTTTCTTATATAATTCTTCGGCAAAATGTTCAGATTGAGTATCCTCTAACCAAACACATTGCTCCCAGTCATCAATCATCTCATCTTTAATTTTTATTTTTAAATCATGTAATTCAAGATTCGATGAATCTTTAGATGGAAGAATAACATCTACTTTAAGTTGGATGGTTTCATAAGTAGCAAGGACAGTAAAGTTAACAAATAAATCCGTTTGCTTGTATTCAAAAGTCGCTTTACGTATTGTCTCTTTATTTGAATAGAACTCTAAACTATTTGAATCCAAATCTAATTTCACTTTTTCCATAATTTGTTCTGTATAGGAATAAAAATCAAAGCTCCTGCTGTTTTTCTTATTAATCATTACAAACTTTATCATCAGCTAGTTCTCCTTTTGAAAATATCCAAAATGATTATTTTAATCATCATCACAAAACTTTAATTTTCTCTTACAAACATCGCATTCTACTTGAATCACAAAACCAATGGCTGTGGGAATAAAAGTGTACGAGAACTTTGCCCCTGAAACATCAATAGGTTTACATGAATCCCATTTTTTAATTTGTTCTATCATATCATTTGTTATTTCGAATATCACGTAATTCACACTCCCAATATTGTTATTACCATCTGAGTTTAATTAAAAAACAGATCCAAAACAATACATACACTGCTCATTTAGATTGTTGTAGACTCATATTATCCCATCAAACGCTTACGCTCATGATACTGTTCCATTGTTTCGATTACCTGCTCAAGCTTCGCTCGGCTAAGAGGTAATTTTTCTCGTTTAGTGTGAATCATCGTCGTACAATGAAGCTTTTGTACTATTATTGAACGGGATATCCGACGATTGTATTTTGATTTCAATGTAGTAGCTGTTGTTTCAATATTCTGCGCTAAAATTTCATCTCTTTTTTTCCAATCTACACGCTGGTATGGCACTCTCTTATCATCATAATTTTCCCTTTGACGCTTAGGTTTGTGACGAATACTTCTTTTAGTACTTGAACAATTCTTAGCTGACTCTGAATAATTCAAGTATTTTTTGACGGTTCCGGGATCAACCCCCAATCTTCTCGCCTTTTCTCGTAAGCTCAAAACAGGATTGAAAGATAATTCATTTAACTTCTCCATCCAAACGGCACCTAGCTGCTTAATTCTTCCAACTCGGAAAATATCGTTTTCAGTTTGATCCGGCCCTCTACGTGAGTATATAAAACCACAGCTACACTGGAACGTACCAACAGGTTTGGAGGTATCCGAACACCTTGTCACACGGACAGACTCAATTACTTTGCTCCCAAAGTGGGATGCTGCTTTGTTTAAGCAGGGCCATGGACCATTACCAAAAGCATTAGCCTTACTGTACTGTTTCTTCTCCACTAGGTCCCTAGTATTCATATCTAAAAAATACTGCATTAGAATATGCCTTAAAGGATGTGTTGCATGCCGAGGTTTCCTCAACATTTTGTGCAGCCATGTACACTGGCTACCTATATCTAGAGGGCTGCCTAGATTTCTAAGATAAGTCGAACCATAGAAGGAGTTCAACTGGGGAATAAGATCCATAAATCTGATGTTTCCTCCAGTAGTTAGAAATCCCATCTCTTGAAGCTTGTATAAGTAGTATTTTCTGACTGCTCCAAGCCCCAGTGGCTTATAAGTCGTTGTAAGAAGATCAATAGATCTTTGAGCAATATTAACTTCCTTATTACTTCCCTCGAGAGCGAGCGGAATATTTTCTGGAAGTATAGATTGTAATGTTATAAACTCATGTTTCTTTCCTTTTTGTGCATAGTGAATCGAAGACTCTATAAGATAGCACTGATGTTCAACACATACCGAAACACCAGTTAGTTGATGAGAACGATGCCAGTAAGCAACACCAACCTTTAAACGATCCGCTGAAACACACTGACCACAGTACCTAAGAAAAAGAGGCCTTTCTACTCCGCTTGGAGGTAGTCCTAACCACATATAAATAGGTTGACAATTGGAGTGTACCAACGTGTAAAATATTCGATTAAATCGAGCTTCTTGAATAAAGGGACGATAATATGGAATTAGCGTGTGATGCTCCAATAAATACACAATAGGTATTGCCCTCCCTGGTATGTGATTGTTTAACGTATGAAGATAACCAGAGTAAGCAGTTGTAGCAGAAACATTTGAATTAGAAAATAGATCTAATAATGTTTTTCTATTATTTTCATTTCCAGAATTAACATGGTACCTAGCAAAAACGCTGTATAATAATTCATCCGGTAAAGGAGTGGGAAAATTTATCACTAATTTTATTCCTTTCTACATTTATTTAATTTGTTTTTCACTTCGGCTACAACCCAATCTTGAACCTTTTTTGAACAGTTTTTGTAAAGGGAAAATTTTTTTTGTATAATTTTAAGACTTGGCGTGTCATAATTTGATTGTTGTTCAAACCATTCAATAACTCTATCAATCATACGCAAACCATAATCATCCATTGTCTCTATATTAGATTCATAAAGATCCCTAGAACGAGGAAGAATCGATCTGTTATGCAAATAACGTTGGAATTTTTCTTTTGGAAGCTCTCGAAAGAATGCAGAACCGGATATTCGTGCATTTGGATTTTTACTATAAACTTTAGCTATAGCTTCCTTCAGTTCTTGGTAGATTTCGTCATCTAAAGTCTCCCTGTTTATCGTCTTAGGTAAGATTTTTCTTGCTGGGAGATGTTCTTCCATCCATTCTTTCTCTCTCTTCATAAGCCAATCATACCTGTGGATATTGTACTTTCGAATTTCTGGTCTTGTCGCCTCACGCCCTAACATTCTTATTGCTTCTAATACAGTGTCCTTACACAGTGTCATCTTATCTACTGAAGTAGCTGCGGCCTCGAAAAAGCCCATTTCTAAAACCAATTCCTCATGGATCCCCCCAGGGTAGCTGGATTTTCTTCGACGACCAGTATGCGGTCTAAGATATTTTTGCACTGTGTTTCGATTTGAAGATAGCTTTTCTCCAATTTCTCGAAGCGTCATCCCCATATCATAATATTCCTCTGCTTTCTGGATAAACAAAAATCCCCAAGTTTCAATGCTGTACCCTTCATTCTCTTCTCCATTTGGTATAGCTTTACGAGTGTAGATAAGACCACAATGAGAACAAGTAAATCTACCTGTTGCCCACTCGTGAACTCTACGTTTAATATCTGTTATAACAAGTTCATTATAGTACTGACAAATTGGATTAAGACAGAGCCAAGGACCGCAGCCGAAAGGCAGCTTTGTTGAATAACTGTCCTTGTTATTTAAAAATCTTTCTACAGAGCCTGATAAAAATCTCATTAGAAGGATGTACACAATGGTAAGACTGCCCATATATCTTTTATCAAACAATCTAGTTATGTTCTTAGTCTCCAGTATTTCATCTGTGAAAATACCTAATTGGGATAAATACAACTCACCATAAAATTTAATGAACTCACTTAGCAAGGTTCTTTTATAAATGTAGTCTCCACGAAAATGGATGTAATTGCGTTTCCCAATGTTAATCATAAATTTGAGGTGCAAAGTATCTATATCCAACTTCCGTTGACTCATTAGAGTGTTAATATCATCTAACAAATCATGATCCGCTTTGATTTTAATAGATTTCCTATCATTCAAAACATTTTGGTTACATTTGGGGCAGTCGAGATCAAATAGCATCCATGTTGCCTTTTTATCAACAAGAGTTGTTCCACATGCGTTACAAGACGTAAAAAGCTCACTTCCATGGACCATACATTGTTTTAAAAAAACGAACTGATGCATACGATGGAGATAAACGACTTGAAACTGACTAAAATCTTCTAACATACACTCGGGGCAGTATCTGCATTCATCACTAATAAACGAGTATAATGCATGTATTTTCAATTCGTTTTTCTCTGAATTTGATCCCATTCCTCTCCAAACACCCTCCTGTTTTTTTCTTGAGAGAAAGGGGCTTATAAATGGGTAAAAACTATGTTTAAGAATAATATGCTCTGCAAAATCATCCGATAATCCTAGATCTGTTAGTATACTTTCTAGGTTTTGAGGATAAATGATTCTATTAGGTACTGATTTACCTAAAAGTTCTTTTTTACTAAGCTCGAACGTTTTGGCCGATTGTAAATTATACCGGTGGACGATACTTCGGAAATCTTCATCCATATAGGTGGATGGAAAATAAACTATCTTCCCCATCTAACGTCCCCCTCAGTTTCAAATTCAATAAACTCAGTAAAGTCAGCAACAAGTCCAGCTAGCTTGAGAGCCTCTTCATTGGTTTTCTTTTGTTTATTGGCCTCATACGAAATGGAACGTATATCATCTGTCTCTAAGATTTCTTTGGTTTTCAAACTGGTTTTACGAAGCTTATTTGGTAAGATCGGCTCAACCTGCTCTTCAGTTGCTGAGTCTTTATCTGCGAGTACTTTTTGGGCGACCAGCGAATACAGGAGTTCTACATCGACTTTTACATTTCTATTCTCTAATTCAATTTGTTCTGAAAAAGCTATCGCTTTCTCAGAAGTAGTCCCCATCTTCATAGCAAAAGTACATAATTGGTCAATTAATACTTTTCGATTATTTTGGATTAAAATTAACTTATGCTCTTCAGAAAGTTGCCCATCAATCGTTATTCGATGCTGAGCATCCATGATATACTTTTTGAAAACAATCCAGTCTGGTTTCAAATCTTCATATTCAGCTGGGTCAATTTCCTCACCTTCCCGTATACGTTCGAATATAGGTTGAACAAGTCGGAAAGTCTTACTTGCTACGGACTCAAGCATCTCTAGAGTGATCGATTCTGTTTCCTCATACAAGATTACATGACACTGAATATGCATAAATAATTTTACTGCAAAATCAGGAATTCCCAATGTATGATAATACAACGCTGCTTTTAAATCAGGTGTGAGAGGAGTGAATTTTTTAGTATACTGCAGATCCCATAGCCCTTCGACAAACAATTCCCATTCTAATCCATCTTTCATACGATCTGTAATGTTCTCAGCATAACCATCCGGTATACCCCTTCTAGTGTTCGCCAAAGAATTTTTAAACAGGTACAACGCTTTAAATGTCCCAATCATGATGATGGGTATCCCGATAGAATTGGTAAGTTCGGTGATAAAATCAATCATTTTTGCCTCTCCACCAGAATGTCCTTTATGAATTCGTTGGATTTCGTCAATAACAAGCACACCTAAATTAATTTGGCCAGCTACTTTTGACATTCTTTTCGCTAGCACCTCAGCTCGACCATCCTTCTCTGCCAGATCCTCGTAATAAGAAGTGCCTAAGAGTTTATCTACAGCAAAATAGAAATTTCGACAAAGTGCACCCACAGATTTATTACTGGGGCATTCGATGTGAAGCCAAAGTACCTGCTTGCAGGCTAGATAATCTGATTTGTACCTGGTATGGTGAATTACTTGAGGTATTAAACTCAGAACTCTCTCGTAGGATTTGGATTTCCCCATTCCACTCAACCCTATATCAGCCATCTGTTGAGCTGTTTGGACATTACCCATTAAATTTTCTCCATATTCATTGATTCCAGCGGATAATATTTTATCTAATCCAATGGAAAGTTGTCTTTGGTACATGGGACTAATGGGATTTCTAGATTGATACCCAATCTTAATCATCGTATACAGGTTCCTATATTTTTCAAAATGTGATACCATCGGTTGCCAATACATCGGTTTAATTTGTTGCACAAGTTCTACTCGTTCTTCATCATCAAGTTGAGATAGGTCACCTGTAAATCGGGGTACTGAATATAACAGTTGATAAAGTTGCTCTTGCTTTAACCTTGGAGGAATAGCTTCTATGAAAGGATTGTTTTGATATGCATCTATAATTTGTGGATAATACTCTGCCTCTATTTGTCTTCCTTTAAGATATACATAACGATCCGAATCATTGTTCATCCGGTAACCGCCTCTCTTTACTTTTACTTAAAAGAAAAAGTTGCATTTTACTTAAAGGGGGATTGGAAGTATAAGATTCCTGTAACGTTGATTTAGATTCAGTACATGTGAAAATCTTTTCATCCGTTTGACGTCGGGCAGTCCAAGAAGTCTCACTACCAGTAATACGAGACTCTAGTTTTCTTTTAGCCCGTTTGTTTTTATATTTATTAGACTTAGGCAGTCCCTTTTGTCTCTCATTCATTTTTTCTCTTTCTAACTTGGTCAAATATTTAGCAGCAGCATCTAATTCGGACTCAATTTGGTAACGCTCGTTTTTTGCCATTTGTAATTTTTTCTTTTTGAAATTTAGTATAGATTTCACATCATCAATATGCATTCCTTCATATTCCTTAAATTTTGCCGTTAGACTGCATTGCACAATAGAGCCATTTTTGAGTCGAATGAAAATACTACTGGAGTTTCTAGGATCGTAGCTAACTTCAATTTGATGTTTACCCTCTATTTGTTCATCTTCGAACCAACCTTCCTTAACCCCAAGCTCACATGCATAATTTAGTTGATTCACATTAATCCCTCGTCTTGTTACAACTCCCTTTTCTTTAGGTAAGAGAACATATCGAATCAGCTCTCGAGGTTCTTCATGGAGTAAGCTTCGCTTTGCTCCCCAATTCCACATGGAAATTGGTGTTAAATCCACATTATCTCTAGCCATTTCACTGGTTACTAGAAAATCGTCACTAAGTGCTTTGCGATTATACTCCAGCACAAATAAAATAACGATCTTCGTAAATACCTCGAAGGTATAGACACTCTTTTTGGAAGGATCAAGTTCCCCTCTTTCACGATGTTCCTTATGGACCGCTCCCGGTATCAGTTCTTTCACACGTCCACAAAAGTTTCTGAATTGCTGTTCGATATACGGTTTCAGATCTGCTCGGTACGAAGGAGGATTAGCTAAGCGAACATTTAAATTCACTAAATTATTCGAATTCTTGCTCTTCATCTCTCCACGATCCCCAACCATCTTTTGAGGAAGATGTTTAGATGGCCAATCCTCTTCATGAATGCTCACTCCATATTTAGCACAGAACTCCACCTTATCCGTAGAAGCATTTTCTAACGCCATCATACTTTCTACCCAGGAATTCGTTTTAGATATATGCATTCCCGTAATTAAACGACTCATTACATCTTTGACAAAATAAACATGTGGTCTCCCAATGACTGTAAGATAATCTGAAGACAGTAAAAGCACATCAGCAGGTGTAGAATCCGTTTCATATAATGCTCCCGGATTATGAATTTCCTCAGTAGGTGAACCCAGTAAAGCTCTCGCTCTTATCTCTGCTTTTCGGTTCCCTACTTTAGCGGCCAAACGACTTTTTTTGTTATACTCTTTTTGATACCAATATCTGAATTGCTTTATTGATGGACAATTAGTCATATTTATAATAGGAACCTTAACCTCATGCTTTCTATAGAATCCTTCATTATAATGCTCTTCACACATATGTTTGTGCGTAGCAGTTAAATTCATTTTCAATGCCGAATGATATTTTTGTATAGCGGACTTAAATATTTCTTTATCTTTAGCTGTCACAATAAAGTTGTGGTCTTCTGTTTTTGGCCCTGTTTTTATGTTTATTTTCCTCTTGTCTCCAGTGACCCCTACATCGGTATAGTCATGTAATAAACCATTAATTGATTTCCCATAGAACCAATACTTTTTCAGTAGTAAATATATTGTTTTCTGTGGTTTTCCTGTTCGATCTGATTCACTTCTAATTAACTTCCCCCTTGATTCGCTCCAGAAAATTTCTGGTTCTTTATTAGCAATGGATTTTATTAAGTCAAATTTCTGGTCTCTCTCAGCTCCATATTTGTTTAAATACTCATCAGTAGGATTTAAAAACAATAGATCCGGTTCATAAGAGGAAATATTGGCTTCCTCCATCTCAAGTAAACGAAGCAGTTCTCCATAATCTCGAAAATAGGGTAATTGTAATTTACGCTTATCATCTATGTTTACTAATACCACGTATGATTGATCAGGAGAAATCCAGAGAACCCGTTCAAGCGAGATCTCCTCATGGTCATCCGAGATATACTTTTGAAAAGCAACAACAGAGTTAATATAAATCACGATTTACACCACCTATTTACTTTTTGAACGTTCAATTTGAAGAGGAGTACTCTCTCGTATCGGTTCCATCATTGAAGTTATCCATTGCTTATTAGCTAACATGTGTTTTATCATAAACATCGATGTCCCAGGCTCTACACCCAGTTGATTATCAGAGTTAAGACACTTTTTGCTTATCGACATTGTCCGACTGAGAGATTGAAGTTTATACAGTAGAGGTTCTGCTAACATGTTAACCACTTCAAGATCTATACCCGGCCTACCTTCCAATCGCTTCGCGTCGTATAACCAATCAATGTTTCGTATGAATGAAATAGGCCTCCCAACATCAAAAACAACTTTCCACTCTAAATTCAACTCTTTATAGTACTGGCGCTCAATCTCGAATAGTTCCAAAGTTCTTTTGTTCAGTTTATTAATAGGTTTGATGGTACGTGGATGCTCCTGAAGCTCACCATGTACACTCATCGTAGTAAGCATAAAATCAGTGGACATAACTACATCCTCTCCTTTATCTTGAGGATGTTTGATATTCAGCCTAGCTGCAATTTTCTGAGTAGCTTCAATGGGTGTTAGAGGGTATTGCTCCCTAATATCTACGACTTGATCAGACCAATCCTGAACAAGTAAATACTGATATTCATAATTTGAGAGTGTGTGATGTATCCGATTAGAGTGCCACCCTAAAGTACGGGTAAGCCATCCCTCTGAAGCTACTTTATTGTCATTCGCTTTGATGAAAGGAACATACTGTTCACCTCTACCTTGCCCTCGTCCATCCTTCAATCGATTAACGTGAGTCTTATTAACTGACAATTCTCACACTCTCCTTAAAAAAAGACACATAACTTTGATGTTATGTGTCCCTCTAATGGTGTATATTTTCCTCATCATATCACAGATAAATAGAATTTTTAACTCTTTTTGTAAAAACTTGTCTAATAGGCAAGTTAGATATATTCTCCTCACATCTACAACTTGTTACGATCCTTTCTCTGTCTTTTTCTTCGTGGCATCCTCTTGAGTTGTTGCATTTGTGTAAAGTATGCCTCCATATTCTTTGTATTGATTTCTACATCGTGGATACGACTACAAATAATATCTGGTTTGTTTTGATTAGGTCTTAGAATCAGTTTGTCTTCATGTACATTGTATTTAGAAATAGTTATCATCCAACCCCTAATCATCGCTTTCTCGTACCAGCGTTCCTTCAAGGCTTCTCTACAAGAGTAGTATTGATCTCGGAAACAAATCCCTTGTATTGTGACTAATGCGAACTGTTCCTGGTCCACAACTCTAACATCCATCCTGCATCCTCCCCTATCCTTTATTACTATCTTTATATCCGTATTCGGATAATTTATACAAAGTTATCGCTATATCAATTAAAGTGTTTTATTTCGCTTTCATCCCAACAGTAATTTTTATATTATCTTCCTCCGATATGGTATATAAAGGAGAGTTGATAGAGATGTATAGACACTCAGTTCAAGATCAAAAATTAAAAAAAGAATTGTACAAGATTTGCTTCGAAGATGTTACATTGCAAAATAAGCTACTCAATAAGCGTGCAAAATGGTTTGAAGGTATTTTTCTACTCTCACTAGCCAGTAGTATTATTTTACTCATGGTTTCTGGAGTGTTAATGGCTTTTTGGAACGCGGATCTAAGCCCTATGTACGGAATAACTATGGTTTCTTTATTGGTTATTTCTCTTTGTTGTATGTTAGCTACAATTTCGTCTTCTCGTATACATATCAAATCAAAGTACAAGGATTTAGCTTTTATGATTGGTAAAAATAAATTTAAACTGGATCGAGAGGTACTCTTCTCTATTCGATGTGATCAAGTTTACTATTATCTAAAAAACAATGATTACGATTATAATGCACTAGATGATCTCATTGCTTATTATTCCATTGAAGGGGAAACAATTAAAAAAAATGGATGGGTTCCTTTTGCTATTTTTACAGCTTTCATCTTTCCCTTCTGGAATGAGACAGTAAGCAAGAACTTGAATTGGGGGGAAATGGATCAAATCGTTTCTTTAATTTTATTCGCTCTTCTTCTTCCTCTTGGTGTCTGGGTGTGGAGACAGAATATTGAAATGTTCATTTTCTCTAAGTCCAATAATTATCTCGAACTTGCTAGGATTTTACGTACAGTTAAATCGTTCCCTAAGTTTTAAAAGAAGAGTTTTCTAAATGATGACCCACCTCAAAGGTGAAAGACAAATATACAATATAAAACTGCCAGAGGAGGTTGTCATTAAATCATAAGTTTTCCGCTTATTTGACTACAAGAGGCTTGAACATATAAATCTACAAATGACTCGAGTAATAATTGAGTAGTTGGAGGAGCTAGGATATCATCTTCTTATGCATTCGTTCGAAAAAGATCCGCTTATGACACTTCTAATCACATAACTCTGAAATAACTTTTATTCCTTTCGCTTCCCAGTAGAAATTTGAATATAATCGTTTGTTTTTTGGTCGATCAACACTCTTTCTTAAGATGTAGATACTTCTCCATGACAAGACTATTATTAGTTGCCGTTTAAATGTGATAATTAAAGTCACTATGTTAAATTAAAATATAGTAAATAAAATTGAAAAAGAGGGACATACATGGGCATATATGAAAGAAACTACAACTTTCTCACCACCGAAGAAAAGGAACTGTGGGAAGAAAAAAAGGAAGCAGAGAAGGTTGGGAAATTAGGGGATATAGAAATACGCAAAAGTCTATTCAGAGAATATCCAAAAGCAGCAAGGCATTTCATGAGTCTCTTTCCAAATAACTATCTAGATATTGAAGAATTGAAAAATGATTTAAAGCTTAATAATTTATGCGAAAAGTACGCCCAGATTTTAGATAGTCCTGGAACACCTGAACGAACCATCTTAAACTGGATTCGAGAAAACAAAGCGTACTTTATAATTGCCTCCATTTTGCAAAATTATAACTTCGGCCATCACGATGCGTTCATTTTTCCCGAATTCAAGTTAGGTACTACTATTCAGGTTGATTTCTTGATAATCGGAAAAAATTCAGGTGGATATGAATTTATTTTTGTTGAGTTAGAAGCAAGATATGGGAAGATAACTCTAGCGGACGGAGATTTAGGCGAATCATTTAGGAAAGGGATTAGACAGGTGAAAGACTGGGCTGATTGGTTAGAAACTTATTATTCATCGTTCCAAGAAGCTATTTTAAAGTATAAAAATCCAGAACTACCATTGCCCTTAGAGTTTATAGCACCAGATAGAACAAGGTTACATTACGTCGTTGTTGCAGGACGTCGGGCAGATTTTAATGATAAAACTTATCGTATTAAACGTCGTACAAAAACAGAGCAAAAGATCGAACTATTGCATTACGATAATCTTTTTGATTCTGCTAAGGCAGTTATTGGAAAATCAACTTATTAACTCAACTTTCGCAGCTGAATTATCAGCCTAAACCCTTGTGCGCGTAAGAATAATTCAATATCGCTAATACTATTTACATAAAATACCTCGTTTGTTTGGTAGGGACTGAACCCCTTTTGTGATACAGGGGTCAAAACACCTTGCAAGTTTAAGCAGCAAGTCTTCGGAAATTTATCTGAGACTGGTTATTTAGCTTCACTTGAATACGAATTAAGTTATAGTAGGTGAAGTAGTCTTGAACGGTCTAAAGGGCGATGGCCGTCTTTGTACACTTGAGATCTTCAAGATAGAGCGTTTCTGACTTTAGTGTGGAATGAAACGACTCAATGGGGGCATTGTCAGCGGGCGTTCCTTTACGGGACATGCTCATGGTAATGCCTTTTCCTTTTACTACAGTCTGGTAAACTTGAGAAGTATACACGCTACCTTGAGCGCTGTGGAACAGCATATTTATCCGCTATACTGTAAGCGATAATCTCTCCGTTGTACAGATCCAAAATGCTTGAAAGGTATAACATTTTATTACCGAATGACAAATAAGTAATGTCGCTCACCTGTTTTTGGAAAGGAGCTTCTGAATAAAATTTTCGCTTTAGCAAATGTTCCGCAGGTTTGCAGGTTGCCCCGTGTTCTTTCGTTTTTTCATCCTCATTCGGCACTGAAAGCCCTCGTAATGAATAATCAGCTGTATTCGTTTATGATTTATTGGACCTTCAATCCGGAGCAAGGTAGTGATTTTTCAATATCCATATCGGAACTTGTGATGAGTACAAAGCTGAATTACTTTCTCCACCATCGGATCTGGACGCTTGCTCTCCCAGACTGCCTTCCAGCGTTAGTAGGTCGCTCAAGCAATTCAAGCCATGCACAGGCCTCAGATATGGTTACTTCTTTTCAAATGGACTCGACCCAAGCGATAATCACTTATGCCTCCACCTCTTTTCCAGTTTCTTGTACTTTTTTAGCAGATCCAGTTGTTGTTTCAAAAATCGGTTTTCTGCTTTTATTTTTTCGAGTTCTGTAGTGTGTTCTGAACCTCTTCCGTAGCTATATTGCTTACCATCCGGTTGCTCTAAGCGGTGCAATTCTCCATTTCGATACCATCTCATCCACGTTTCTAATTGTGTCTTATTTCGTATTCCGAGCTTATCCATAACCACTTTCACGGGTACCACTGCCAATCGTGAATGGCTTACCATTTTAAGTAACAGACGTCACGCTGGATGCGGCTGAAATTGTACGAATCTACGGCATGCGTTGGAGTATTGAGACCTTTCTAAAGTTACAAAGAGCTATTTGAAACTGTGAACCGAATTTCAAGGACGCTCGTTTGACCAACTGATTTGCCACACGATGGTTGTATTCGGCCGCTATTTGGCGATGGCATATGAACGACGTGCAACCAGTAATGAACGGACACTGGGAGGACTCTTTTTTCTCTTTGCCGATGAGGTTCGTGATCTGGACTTCCAAACGGCGCTTCGGCACTGATGAGTTTTTTTTCGACATATCTCAAGCGAAAACGAAGAAAAGCAAGAAGAAAGTAAAACATCTTTTTTTGTAAACTGCAGGAATAGATCTCTGGTTTACCAGTTATATCAAGGGTTTATTTGGAGATTTGAGCTACGAAAGTCGAGTAATGTTTAAATAGATTACTGATCGGACGAGATGTGACTTCCAAATTTAACGACTCCCTAGGTGACTCTTAAATATATCATGGCAGCGTATCTAAAAGCGGTATAAGTAGACGAAGAGGAACCGACCTAGGGGGAATATAGAGCTCCGCTTTTTCAATCCACTGAATAAAGTTCGTTATAGTGGATAATCTAATAATAAAATTTTACTTTGGAGGTAAATTAACCATGACACGAAGTGTACTGATTCAAGACAATGATAATAACTGTGCATACTTAATAAAATCTAATGAAAAAGACCAGTATGTATACGATAATAACACTGTTATATTTTTTATGGGACCATTCGAAAATGAAGATAATGGTGGTAGTAGTGTAAACAAAAAAAATGATCTTTCCGTAATAATTCAGGATTTAGACGATGGAAAAGTGTATGCCTTTTCTAATGAGATATTACAAAAATATCGTATTGATCTTCCTCGAAATTGGGATGAACTTCCCCTAGATACGGTTGCATTTGTTTTACCTTCTTCCGATGGTATTGAAGAACTTCCTACTCAACGTAGAGCACTATTGCAAAGTAACACACCAAGATGTCCTACTGCGGATTGCTAAAATTATGGACATTAATTATCGAACCTCACCTGATGTAATTCTATTGCAAAGTCAATTCATGGAGCCTAAGACTATCTCTAGAACTCCTTGGACTCTATTTCATTGCAAAACCAAAACATCCTTTCTTGTACACAACGAGAGTATTATTGAAACTTTGACTTATGCATCAAGTGCAACAAATTTAAAAACATTAAAATCATATACTAAAACAGATAATACTCTACAAAAACTAATTGATAAGGGGATACTTATTCAAAGTGAACAAGACAAAAAGTATCATTATCAAAACATAACTGAACATTATCATAGTGCCGTTTTCGATTATCCATTCCTCGACTACAACACGCCTACTTGGATGGAGGATGATCGTAAATTGATGTCAGAGTATCTAAATCATCAACAACCTCCTTCTATTTATAAAGACCATGAAGGAAAAAGTATTGAACTACCCGAACCGAACATTAAGGATTTTGATTTATTAGGCGATATTACTCTAGAAAGTCTTTCTAATATATTATATGTAACACTTGGAAAGCTAAAGGAAAAAGACACTTACACAGGAAAGTTACTTAAAAAGACTAGTCCCTCTGGTGGAGGGCGTCACCCTGTAGAAGGTGTCCTAATTTTGAAAAAAACTCTCTCGGGTATCTCACCAGGCGTTTACGCTTATGGTGTGAAAAACCATGTCTTAATTAGATTAAATGTTAATTTTAATCTATCGATAGTACCGGAAAACGTTTTGTTTGGTCTCGTCCTTGCTATTGAACCTGAAAGGGCAATGTGGAGATATCGAGATATCCGAGCATTTAGACCAGTATTAATGGATGTAGGGCATATGGTAGAAACTTTTCACTTGGTTGTAAATTCTTTAAATATGAAAACAGAATCAATGTCGATTTCCTACGCTAATTTTATAGGAAAACAAATCGGTTTAAATTGGCTGAAGGAACCCGCTTTAAGCTTAATATTTGTAACAAAAAAAGAATCTTCCTCACATAAAAATGAATATAGAATAGATGATTCGAGAGATAAATATCTACATGAAAGCAGATATGTACTAAATCCATTCTTATGGCTAAGCTTTTATGACCGCTCTATAATATGCAACGTGTCATATCCTAAAGTTAAAAGTATACCAATATCTCCTAAAGATATTAAGCTACTAACCCAATTCATTGAACCTAGAGAAATTCATGAAATGAAAGAAGATCAAAAATTTATAGAAATTCTCAAGGAAGACGGCATTGTTGTACCAGCAGATAAAATTGTTCATAAAAAGAAAGACGTACAACTGTGGAGTGATTATGGATGGTATTTATCTTTACTAAACCATTCGTATACTATCCACTCATACAACGAAAGTATATTTGCATATCAAAGTGACGTAGTACAATTAGATAATTTAGTGGGTTCTTTATTATCAAGGGAAACCACTAGAAAATTTGTGGATATCTCAATCTCCGAAGATTCGTTTAGATATATCTCTAAGTCAGCATTTACAAATTTGCCGAATCTAAAAGCAACTGTGTTCGTGTTTATATTCAATGTGGACGGAATACAACCTGGTTTGTATCGCATGAACATGGAAAAAGGCGAATTTAAGCTAACTTTGATTGTTACAAATATATCAAGGAATGAATTACAAACTTTAACAATTGGACAAAAGCCCGCTTCCGAAGGAAATTTCACCATTGTAATCGTAAATCAAATGGACATACAGTCGTCAATGTATGAAGATCAATTAATTGAATTAGGAAGATTAGGTCAGCGCATTTGCCTTTCCGCCACAGATATTGGTCTTGGAATCTTTTTAACTCCTGCTGTATGTGATCAGACCATGTTTTCGAGATTGAAACTACAACCAGAAGTACCGTATGCTTCATATCTTTTTTCAATAGGAGTTCGAGGTGAATAATGTTGAATGATTTATTGTTAATTAAAGGCTGGTGGTACAGTGATTTAGATAAAGGTGAATCCGTTTTAGTAACAAGTCAACCGGAAAACTACTACGTTATCCTAAAAAAAGAAATGTTTTATAGACTCGAAAAGATAACCTCAAAAAGTAATTTAACACTAAAAGAATCTGTACGCCATTTAAGAAATAGAGGTGAAACCTTAAGTGAATAGTTATATAAGTTTTTTCACAATATTTGGTGTACACATCCAAGTCAGATGCAAGTATAAAAATTGCTTAGAACAAATTAAGGAGCATCTTCATAGCTATATTGATTTTGAGAATAATGGGCCAGAAATAATTTTAGATATTGATCTTGAAGAGATAGGGAAATATTTATTCCGATCAAGACCATCTAGTGAAAAAGGACCATTATTTGGTGTGAAATATCAAACTTTGCAGCAAAAAGAATTTACTGAATGGACTAGTTATAAGCCTCCTCTTCCCCCATTTGACCTTTATCCATTAAAAGATCGATTTATTGGAATTCATGCTGCATCTATTTCCAATAATAATCATAGTGCCTATTTAATTATAGGTGAATCAGGAAGTGGAAAGAGTACACTCTCCCTAAATATAGCTAAGAAACATGGATTTTCACTAATGACTGATGAATTAGCTGTTATCCATAGACGTAGTAAAGTTGTCGAGCCATTCCCTAGGCCTGTTGGATATTGGACTAACATGGATGGTAAGTTATCTAAACATAATAGACCTGCACATGAAGTGTGCTCAAATATTGAAAAAGAACCGTTACCAATCAAAAAAATTCTTTTACTTAAACCGGAGCGAAATTTACTTGAACCAATACTTTACGTTCCATCTCAAAATGAGAGTCTTAAATTCATTCTTAAACAGCATACCGACCTAGGTTCCTCTTTTGATGAAGGTATTCGAACAATAAATACATTAGTGCATCAGCTTCCTACAATGGTTCTTTCATATAATGGATATGCAGAATTAATGGATATGGCACCATATTGTGTAGATTTCTTTTTGAAATAGTCTGTTCAAATGAGACATTCCTATTGTAAGTCGACATTACATTTTTGATTCTCGACTCAACTTAGAATATAAAAATTGTTTCTGATGTATTTGAGCAGCTGACCTTCGATCCTTGGTAAGTTCCATTAAGCTATATGTGCTTCTTACATCTGATATTTTCTGTAGCTGTTGAATCTTAGGCAGAGAAAAAAATCCTCTTGCCGCGTACTCTTTTACTTTAGACATATCCACACGACCGCGACTAATAAGAGTGTCATTTCCGAGATATTTTTGAACGTGTAAAGAGCTTATCTCCGGATCGGACTGAATCAAAGAAATACTCCCGACTGGTAAGATCTCTTTTCGTTTTTCTTGTTCCAATAGTCCTTGTAGAGCTCGTTTGCGAATGATCACCCACGAGCCGAATAAATGGGTATAAATCCATTTATTTGATTTCCATTCAATCAACTGTGAGTGGATCGATTGGTTCCTCAATTTTGATTTGTATACATCATAATCAAATCCAGACTCATTCTTGATTCTTTTTGGGGAGAATCTTATATATGGTTCTTTCGGTTTACAAAGACTAGAAACGAGCAACTGTTCTTGTGGTAGCAGATCCCTCCATTTAATGTTCATAACCTGACCTAATACACCATGATTGTCGAAGCATTCCATTAATTCCTTATTGCACTTATCATATACATTCATCGAAATAAATGTACCCACAATACCTAGTTCAGTCCACTCCATTCGCCTTAAGCCCCGTTTGTTTTGATCTTCTCCTACAGATACTCGAAGTAAATCCATACATTTTTTTAGCTTTACCATTTTACTGTACTGTAAGTTCTCTACAAATTCCTCCAAAGCTTTGAAATGCACCCCCACCACTCCTTTTTATCAAGTTAGAATCATGTATTAACTATTTTCACCTTTTTAAACACATAAAAAAGAACAATCTCAATGTGATTGCTCTTAGTAGGGCGTATATCCAATTCATAATTATCTATTTCAATACCTGATCGAACTGAGTACTGCATCCAAAATATTACCCAACTGATTTATTGGCGCTCTGTAAGAACAATGCGTTTACTTTCATATAAGAACTTATAAATTGAACATCAGCCTCATGTTGTAATTCATTTAGCTTAGATAACCTAGTTTCAGATAACCTCATCGGTTGCTTCAACTGAAAATCAACACGATGTATATTCTCATTTAATAAATGGCCCGCAGTATATGCTGCACTAGTCGTTTGCAGTTGCATGGTAAGATCCACAATTCGATCACGATACCTAATAAGTGAACTCTTCTCGGCTATCTTGTTATTCACGCTATAGATATGAGACCCTGTCCCCAATGATAGCATCCTTATCGTATTCACATCATAACCAAGAACAAAAGCTTCAGCTATACCAACTAAAGCCGGATTATTAGCCCATAGTCCTCCATCAATTTTACAATCATTGCCGTCGATCGAAACAGCAGGAAAATATGTTGGAGCAGCTGAGGTTGCTAAAGCAACATCTGACATCAGATATTGGGCGTCATTAAACAGGTGTTGACAGTGTGGAGTTTTGAATACTTTGGGCGAGGCCCTACTATGCTCAACGGACGGAATACATAGCATGGTTTGAGCATCAATCATCTTGTTATCTTTAAATACCTCTGCCAGTTTTTCACGTAGCCCAGTATTCTTATATTGGTTAGTCAATATACCTCTCATACTAAACATTCTTTTCTTGAAAATGTTTTGCGCATTAGATACATAAAATGTGACTAACTCATCTGCTGGTATCCCAATAGAGAGCCCTAATGCCAATATTCCCCCGGTCGATGTTCCTACGATCATGTCAAAGTATTGATTGACGGGCATGCCTGTCTCTTTCTCAAATTTCGCTAGATATCTTGCAGGGAATATTCCTCTAATGCCACCCCCATCAAGAGATAATATGCGTAAGTTTTTCCCGTCACGTGGTATCCAACCATTACTCTTAATTTGCTCCCAGTTCACATCACAGCCCCCTACCGATTTTTCTTAAAATCTTTTCCCCTTTGGATGAATGAATGCTATGGGGAGCCTCAGGTCCCCACCAAACCCCTGTCTCTAACCAGATTTCATAGTAATATAGCCACTCACAGGTCCAAGGAATAATCGTCTTTGCAATTAGTTTATCCTTTTTATAACTCTTATCTGGTGGATAATACAGACACAAAGAATTATCATCGTATGTATGCGGGCTATTTTTTATTATTTGCGGATGTGTAATAAACACTTGAGGGTATTCAGATTTATAAACAATTTTGACTGAATAGGTTTCCTGCATATGCGTGGATATTAATCTGCCACTCCACTGTTTGGCGTCATCTTGATATTCGAACTGAGGAAAGTACTTTTTTATCCAGAAGTTTTGCAAAGCTAAGTTTAATGAGTGTACGCGTCTAGGTGGAATTCTCTTTTTTCGTTTCTTTATCATTTTTTGTTCACCCCAAAGAAACGATGCTTCGGTGAGTTAATCCCCTCTTCAGTGTTTAATAGGCCACTTGTGTTTACTAAAACAGCTCCCGCATTAATTCTAGTTGATATTGCAGATGCTTCATTGAGCTCTGTCGGGAATTTATCAAAGATAGCTTGCCACTTTTTAATACTCTCAGCTTTGTTACTCTCATCATAGGCATCCTGAACGTCATCTTTTAGAGTGGAAAGCTTTTTCTTAAATTTTTCAAGTTTTTCCTTATCCCAATCCCTTGCCAAATTTTCTTCGGTTAACGAAGGATTTTCAATAAAAACAGTATTATCAAGTTGAATATAAGAATCAAGATCAATAAGTATTTGCTTTATGGTCTCTAACAAGCTTTCGGCTACAGAATTCTTCCCAACCATACTATTTCCGATCAAAGTCGTTAATAATATCGATTTTGGAGCTGTTTGTTTACCTACCTTATGATCTCTCCAATATCTGAGTAATTTTGTAATTTTCCTAAATTGTTCATTATGATCATAGTGAACATCTCTACACCATTCTTGAAACCCTTTGGGATTAGTCTTCTTCCACTCGCCCTCTTTTTTACTAGGTATTACAATATGGTCGTTATCTGACGTCTTAGCTAAGACGATGTCCATATGAAAATCACCAGCATAATTTATACGAACACAACGATCTCTTGCTTTGATTTTATCTTTGTAACTCTCATTTGTTTTCATACGTTTAACAAGCCAATCTAATGCGTCTTTAGGAGTTATATCATCGGCTAAATCAAGCTTTAGGACAACATCAACATCAAACTCTTCTCCCTGCTTCTGAGGTCTAATTGAAGTTTCAGTAGCATAAGAACCTTGAAGAAAAAAATCAAGATACTTCTCCTTAATCTCATCATCATTCTCTAGAATACTATTCCAAGTTTCATACGCACTATCGATTCTGTCTACTCGAGTAGGATTTAATGAGATATCCCCAAGTAGTTGCTTGAAATGATCAGAAAGTTTCATAATTCCCCTCCTAAGATTCGTTTTACACACTAATTATAGTGTTTATAACACATTATAACACAATATATTGTGTTTGTACTGATGAGGAAGTGAATTTTACCCTTTCAATAAGTAACTTATTGAGGCCTGACAATAAAAAAGGATAGTGTCTGATTATTTCTCTCAGCACTACCCTCTTACTATATTATTTTATTTGAAATGTAACGCCTTAATAATCATTACTTTAAATGATATCGATGTATTTTCAGCTTAATAAAGTCTCTAATTTCATCCTGGTCACTTGGTTTTAAATTCCTATATTCTGAAATAAGTCTGACTTCACCATCTCCAAGGCCTTTACTGACAGATATATCACTGACTTGGTCAAGTCCATAAACTAACCAATAGAGATCTGTTTTAAATTGATCGTGAAGTGCCATAACAATGTCTAATGAAGGTTTATATTTATCTTGTTCCAACTCACTCAGTGTCCCCTGAGATACTTTAATGATACTAGCGAACTCAGTCTGATTTAACTTATGTAGCTTACGGATGCTTCTAATTCGTTCTCCAATAGTGGACAAATCAACACCCTCCTTAAATTAAAGAACAGTCCTGATGACATTTAATCATCAGGACTGTTTAATATTACTCTATAAGTTATTAGCTTTTATTAATCTTGATCGTCGTTTTCACTTACCAACTATAATGTCCATTTACCAACTATAATGGAAATTGTCAAACTATAATGTCAATTTACCAACTATAATGTAACTGAACAACTTGTTAAAAAATAAATTCAGAATCAACCTTACTCAACCGTTACGCTTTTCGCCAGGTTACGTGGTTTATCCACATCATGACCCAGTGCCAGGGAAGCATAGTATGCCAGCAATTGCAGCGCAACTACAGACAGAGCCGGGCTCAAGAGTGGCAACGTCTTAGGAATGGCAAACGCTTGGTCTACGGATTTCAGCAATGGTGCTACGTGCTCTTCGTACGTAATTGCCAGTACATCCGCGCCACGTGCTTTCACTTCTTTGATGTTACTCACTGTTTTCTCAAGTACGTTCTCCTGCGTTGCCAGGGCAATAACAGGAATACCGTCTTCGATCAGTGCAAGCGTACCGTGTTTCAACTCACCCGCAGCATAAGCCTCGGAGTGAATATAAGAGATCTCTTTCAGTTTCAACGATCCTTCTTGAGCTACTGCATAGTCAAGACCACGGCCGATGAAGAAGAGATGTTCATGTTTGGAGATTTGCTCTGCATATCCTTTGATTGCATCGGCTTGCTCCAACATGGATTCCACTTGCTCAGGCAATGCTTGCATCGCTGCCAGCGTGTGTGCAATCTCTTCAGCAGATTGTGTACCACGAACTTGTGCAAGGTACAGACCAAGCAAGTTGAACGCGATCAACTGTGAAGTATACGCTTTGGTAGAAGCTACAGCAATTTCAGGACCTGCCAATGTTGCGATAACATCATCTGCATCACGTGCAATGGAGCTGCCCACGACGTTTGTGATTGCAAGTACATGTGCACCATTCGATTGTGCTTCACGCAATGCAGCAAGCGTATCGGCAGTTTCACCAGATTGGCTCACTACGATGACGAGTGTATCTTTGTGCACGATTGGGGAACGGTAACGGTACTCGGAAGCCACATCTGTTTCAACCGGAATACGCACCAATTGCTCAATCACTGTACGTCCAACCAGACCTGCATGGTACGCTGTACCACATGCAATGATTTGAACGTTACGGATATTTTTAATTTGTTCTTCAGTCATTTTCAACTCAGGAAGTTGAACTTTTTTGCCTTCATTATCGATGCGACCCAGCATAGTATCACGATATGCTTTTGGTTGCTCATGAATTTCTTTCAGCATGAAGTGCTCGAATCCGCCTTTTTCTGCGGTTACAGCATCCCAATCGACACGAATCATTTCCCGAGAAATAAAGTTGCCTTCAATCGTCATCAATTCGACAGCATCATGTGTCAATACAGCCATTTCACCATCATTAAGAATGTACACGTTACGTGTATGTTCCAGAATTGCCGGGATGTCGGAACCAATGAAGTTCTCGCCTTCACCAATACCGATAATCAATGGACTTGCTTGACGCACAGCTACGAGTTTCTCAGGCTCATGCTCAGTCAACACACCCAGTGCAAATGCGCCACGCAACAACGTGATCACTTTTTGTACTGTTTTAACGATATCACCATTGTATTCACGTGCGATCAGGTGAGAGATAACCTCAGTATCTGTCTCGGAAGTGAACGTATGACCTTGAGCCATCAATTCGTCCTTCAGATCCAGGTAGTTCTCAATAATACCGTTATGCACAACAGAGAACTTCTGACTTCCATCTGTGTGTGGATGAGAGTTTTCATCCGATGGTTTACCATGAGTAGCCCAACGTGTGTGTCCGATTCCGGCATTACCTACCAGTGGTGCACCATCCAGCTTGGCTTCAAGGTTCGCAAGGCGACCCAGAGCTTTCGTGATTTGCAGACCTTCTGGTGTGAATACCGCAATACCTGCAGAATCATAACCACGATACTCGAGTTTCTTCAATCCTTCGACCAATACCGATTGAGTGTTCTTATTACCAATATATCCAACAATACCGCACATAGTTTATTTCCTCCGTTTGTATATGAATACTGTGTCACGAAGAGAAACAGGCAGAGGCGGCATATCGGAAAAATGAGTGATTGCCTAGCGTTTCATGAATACTTGGTACTTATTCAATTATCAATGATCAGAGCGACCTCGTGTCGCCCCGCTGTCATCATAAGCTGTTATGAATGCAATCATGAATGTACATCATTTTCCCGTCCGCGTACTGTTTACGCTCTTCACGCACATTCATTTGAATTTTAGTATGACTCTTGCACCTGCACCGGCGCGTTGTGTGGACAGTCACCTATCCATTTTCCGCAATCCGGTTTACGGCTCTGGTGCTTCACCGGGAGGTCCCCGCCGAACAATCCGAACACCTCCACCTCGTCAGCTTGATTGCCGTTGATCTTAATCAGCCGTTCTTCAACCTAGAAGAAATCCTGATCAACATCATCCCGCGCAACTCCAAGCTCTGGCGCTTGTGTAACTGTAACCTTACGTTCCTCACTTTCTGTGTCTGAATGACGACTCCACTCATTATATGCACGTCAGGTCCATTTTGCAATGGAGCAAAGTACCTGTGACAATTTCAGCATATTTACCCACAATCCCGACCGGATAATCGGACCTATGGTCTCATCAGGCCGGGACGCAGGAATATTAATGAATAGAGGAAATTCAAAAAGTCCGCTTTTGATTACGAATCATGCCTAATGGCATTATCAGCATCGAATATGAAATTCAGCCGAAATAAGCAGGAGGCTTACGAAGTATGTTTCCTTTGGAAACATTGTGGTTGCTCAGGTAGTTTGCCTACACTCCGCTACTTCATTTCTATCTTCATTCCATCTTCTTGGTACTGAAAACCAGACTTTTTGAACACGTACCAATCCTATACCAGTTCTTTTTGAACTACATCCGCGATTTGAGACACAAATTGTTCAAGTTCGTCTTTATCTGGTCCTTCTGCCATAACACGGATCAGAGATTCTGTCCCAGAAGCACGAACGAGCACACGCCCATTATCGCCAAGTTGTTGTTCTACTGTAGCAATAGCTTGCTCAATTGTAGAATTTCCTTCATATTTGCTCTTATCTTCAACACGCACATTCACCAATACTTGTGGGTACTGGGTCATTAGCGCTTTGAGCTCACTCAGTTTTTTACCGGAAGCCTTGAGCGTATCCACGAGTTGAATCGCAGTCAGCATGCCATCTCCCGTTGTATTGTAATCCAGGAAAATAACATGGCCAGATTGCTCTCCGCCCAGGTTGTAACCGCCGCGACGCATTTCCTCCATCACATAACGGTCACCTACTGCAGTTTTAGCTGTTTTCAGTGCAAGTTTCTCTGTTGCTTTGTAGAATCCGATGTTACTCATAACCGTTGATACAACGGTGCTGTCCTTCAACTTGCCTGCACGATTCATGGCATCACCACAGATACACAGAATGAAGTCTCCATCCACCTCAGCGCCAGTCTCATCAATAGCAATCAGACGATCTGCATCCCCGTCAAAAGCAAGACCCAGATCCGCTTTATGTTTGAGCACTTCCTGTTTCAGGTTCTCTGGATGCGTTGAGCCACATTGCTCATTAATATTCAGGCCGTTTGGCTCAGCGCCAATGGCAATGACTTCTGCACCAAGTTCACTGAATAATTTCGGTGCCAGCTCATAAGCTGCTCCGTTCGCACAGTCCAAAACAATTTTAAGACCAGAGAACGACTCATTAACCGTCGTTTTCAGGAAGTCGAGGTAACGATAACGGGATTCCTCATCCATCGTTACTGTACCTAGACCGCCACCCACTGGTCGTGGCAATTGATCTGTCTCCGCATCCATCAGCTCTTCAATCCGGTTCTCTGTCTCATCGGACAGCTTGAAGCCATCTCCCCCAAAGAACTTGATACCGTTATCCTCTACAGGATTGTGGGAAGCCGAGATCATCACACCTGCGTCAGCTTTCAGCAAACGTGCAATATATGCTACTCCGGGAGTGGATACAACGCCCAGACGAATTACATCAGCGCCAATGGACAACAGACCTGCAACCAGTGCGGATTCCAACATCAATCCCGAGATACGAGTATCCATGCCAATAACCACTTTTGGTCTTTCCACACCACCTGCAAGCACGTAACCACCACAACGTCCAATGCTGTAAGCAAGCTCTGCCGTTAACTCTTTATTGGCAACTCCTCTTACACCGTCTGTACCAAAATATTTCCCCATGATTTAACTCCTTCTATTCGCATCATATACGAGCACTAATATTATTTTTTGAGAATTTTAAAATTAGAACGTTTACGGATTCGTGCCACTTTTACTGCCAGTACCGCTGTTATTATTATTTAAATTACCTCGACTGTTTGTGTTACCCTGTTGGCCCTGATCCTGAGTATCCGTATTCGATTCCGTTTCTTCTTCATCAGGAACAGGCTCAGTTCCCCCATTTTCGACCTCGGCTGGTGAAGGGTCAGGTGCTACCGTTCCCTCGTCAGTCGGCTCTTCGCTAGGAGTAGTCGTTGTGTCTTCAGCCTTTTCGCTAATTTTGACCGTTGCACTCAGAGCATTGGACGATTCATCCAGTTTGGCAAAACGGGGCAGGTCGGCTTCAAGCTTGATCTCATGCGTTCCAACCGCAAGTCCAGCAAGATCACCTGTCAACTTGATATCCTCACTACTCAGACCCTCAAGCATGCTTGGTGAGCCTGTGAGTGTAAGGTTCAGACCGCCGCTTCGAGGCGTAACCAGCGTCCCTTCCAGTCCATTTCCCGCACCGGTAAGTGTGATGGGGACGTTCGGAAAGACTTTCGTTGTCTCCTCTGCCTCGTCAAATGGTGATATGGTTACCTTGAGCTGAATCGAACTAGGCTCGATTTTCTCAAAACCGGAAGGCGGCGTCAAGTCCACGTTAACTGTCGATGTACCCGACTGATCAAACTGGGTAAGATCAAGGGTTACTTGGTCGTAGGACTGTATACCCGCAAGCGCATCCTCAGATCCATAAACCGAGACTTCTTTCACGCTAGGCTCTACTGTGGAGAGAACCAGGCCTTCTGGTAGCTGTCCCGAATATTTGATTCTTAAGGGTATAGATGTATAGGGCTGACTGACCGGAACTCGGACTTCAACCGTTTGAGGCGTTATAATCGCGTTTTCAAGGACCTTACCTTCAGCATCGTATGCTTGAAGCTTCACTTTTTTCTGTATGACATCTTCCTTGGCATCTTTTACGCTCAGACTGCCCTGGACCTTCGCTACTGCCTCGAGTTGTCCTTCGGGCAGAGTTACCTTGACCGGCGTCGAAGGTTCAATCACGGGCGTTCCAGCGCTGTATCCGGCGGATGGTTCCCCTTCGGGTACAATATTCACATTGAAGGATTTGGTGCCCAATTTTTCTACATTCACGGTAACCATGGAAGGCTCCATACTGACTACTTCCACCCCGGATGGCAAATCAGGTACAAGCGGCAGTGTATTCGACCCATCTTTCACTTGGCTCAGATCCACCAGTACCTTGTAATCATCATTGGTAAAAATCGATGTGAGCATCGAACGCTGTCCTTTAATCTCCAACCGGACCTCATCCGTACTTAATGAAGTAAGCACATAGCTGTTGCTGTCTAATCCATAAGGTTGAACAGGCACCGTACGTTCCACAACCTTATTGGTTGTGCCTGTTGTAATCGTAGGGGTGGTTGGTACTTCATCCAGATGAATCATGAACCAGAGCAGCAGACTCACCGCAAGCGCAAGTATTTTGGCGAAGTTATTATTGTTAAACCACTTATCCATTGTTACGTCCTCCCTTCCGTTTCCAGAAGGTTGTCCAACCATTCTTTTTCAGATTGGATGTAGGGCGCAACTCCTCATACAGTTTGGCAATCAGTGATTCTTCCTTAATATCACGAACGACCTGCCCGTTCATCGCCAGTGATACTTGTCCGGTCTCCTCGGAGACAACCAAACAGATCGCATCTGCAACTTCGGTGATCCCGATGGCTGCACGATGGCGTGTCCCCAATTCTTTACTGATAAACGGATTCTCTGATAATGGCAAATAACAAGCTGCCGCCGAAATCTGTTTCCCTTGTATAATGACGGCTCCATCATGGAGCGGTGTATTTGGAATAAAGATGTTAATCATCAGCTCCGAGCTGACCAGAGAGTGCATCTTAATACCCGATTCTGTGTAATCGTTCAGACCCGTTTCACGTTCAAATACGACCAATGCGCCGATTTTACGCCGTGACAGATAATTAACAGACTTAATAATCTCACCAATTAACACCGTTAACTCTTCATCACTCGCTGCCGCTGAACGACCAAATAGCTTACCGCGTCCCAATTGCTCCAGACCACGACGCAGTTCCGGCTGAAAGATAATGAACACCGCAACGACACCAAACGTAAACATTTGGTTCATTAACCATTTGAGCGTATACAGGTTTAGCCACGTACTTAATGCCCAGATCAGCACAAGGAACAGAATTCCTTTCAGGAGCTGAACAGCACGTGTACCCCGCACAAGCAAAATCAGTTTGTACATAATATAGGTAACGATCAATATATCGATAACGTCCTTAATGGACTCTGTCCACGTTAAGTCAGCAAAATAATTCATAAGCCAGCCCCCGCTATCCCCATTGATGAGTAAACCCTGATCTCATATTAACCCATTAGGATTTTATATAATCCTTTGTCTACGCATTTTTGCATCATTCGATATATACAAAATGCTTATCTATATGTAGTAGTATGTTCTCTTTAGTATCTAGGTTATAACGTTAACGTTCAGGTTGCAAGTTACGGCAGTCTCAAACTGCACATAAACATCACATTTACCATGAATTACAAAGTTTACGTATAAAAAAAGAGTACCCCATGCAATCTGGAGGTACCCTGCTTGGTATATACCATTGAAGATTTTACCCTGTTCTAGCGATAAGCCACTTCATTTACCATATTGGTTATTTTGTACCAGACCCAGTCCAGCGCTTGATCAATACTTTTCACCTGACCCGAAATATGCGCCGTTGAAGCCTGAAACAGTTGTCCGTCGATAACCGTCAGATTGCCGTTCACATCACCATATACTTGTGCGGTTCCATTTTCTATCGTAAGATCGCCAGCAATTGACTTACCTTCAGGAACAATAACCGTGTTACCTTGAATCACGATCTGGTCCAGATTATTTCCCTTAACAACCATTTCGTTATTCTGATTCCAGAAATTCAAGGCGCTAAAGAGCATCACGACCAAAAAGAAGGCTGCCGCCGTCAGCGCGGGATGTCCTTTGACCCATTTGAGCCATATTTGCTGTCTCTTGGGCTGGGGCAGAGCATTCATAATTCGATTGGTCAGCTCATCAGAGGCAGACGGTGAATAGTGTTTCATGGCAAAGAGTAGCATTTCCGTCTGTTCCAACTCTTTAAAGCGCATGCGACAATCCGGACAGATCACCAGGTGACTTTTTAATTCAACCTTCTGGGCCGGGGACAACGACTCATCCAAACATTCATGCATTAAAGAGACGGCCGAGTTGCAATCCATATGAGAGCCAATCCTTTCTTAAATCACTTAGTCCATGAGCCATTAAAAAGCACGCATAAGACTTGCATACATTACATACGCATCCGTTTCGGATATGTTTCAAATAATTTTGCCCATATTTCAAGGCGTATAACATTTATAACTTGTATTCCAATTTTTTACGTAGAAAATCACGGCCCCGATGAACGCGTGTCTTGATCGTTGTTACGGGCATACCTGTCACGTCACTGATTTCCTGTAACGACAAGTCCTGTAAATACCTTAGAATCATAACGGACTTATACTTGGCTGGCAAACTGTCAATGGCTTCACGAATGAGCGTTTGCGTCTCTGACAGCAGTGCCTCACTCTCTGGTGTACGATCATCACTCGGAAGCATCGCATAACCATCCGATCCTTCCTGATCATTCAGTTCAGCATCCAAAGAGTATGAAGGTTTCTTTCTGCGCAGTCGGTCAATACACAGATTGGTCGCGATCCGGTAGATCCAGGTTGAAAACTTCTGGTTCGGATCATACTTCTCCATATTGCGAAACACACGCAAAAACGTCTCCTGCACAACGTCCTCAGCTTCATGACGATTGTTCAGCATCCGATATGCCAAATGAAACAGCTTGTCCTTATATAGTTCAACGATTTCTGCGAAGGCTCTCTGGTCGCCTTTAAGCACCAGTCTCACAAGCCTATTCTCCAAATTGTCCACCCTTATTCCCCCAGACATGCTGATGGGTCTTCCGTCTTCTGATACCCGTCCACACTTGTAATTCACCAATCAAATCGTAAATCAACTTTGGTCAAAAATCAAGACTGTATGACAAATATCCGCCAAAAACAGTAAAAACGGGAACTCCTGCAGGAGTCCCGTTTCATCTCTCACTCCGTGGAGTAGAGAATGGAGCTATTATTTAACAACGTAATGGGTACTTTGTTACATATAATTTTTCAGATGCAGCAGTTGAATCCTCAACCTGTATTACGCAGCCCTGCAGCGATGCCATTGATGGTCAGCAACACTTCTCTCAGCAGTTCCGTATCGTCCTCACCACGTTCACGCATATCTCTGAGCTCACTCAGAAGCTGGACCTGCATGTAGGACAACGGATCAACATAAGGGTTACGAAGACGAATGGATTCTTGAATAACTGGTACATCATCCAGAATTTCAGCTTCTCCGGTAATTTTCAGAATAAGCTCTTTTGTAAGCTTGAATTCAGATTCGATTTGTCCATATATGCGATCCCGTGCTTCCTTGTTGGAAGTCATGGCTGAGTACTCTTTGGCAATTACCAGATCTGCCTTCGCTACAGCCATCTGAACCGTATCAATCAGCGTGCGGAAGAATGGGAAGCTTGCATACATTTCTTTTAGGACAACCAGATTTTCCTCTTTATCCTGATAGAAACTTTGTAGCCCTGTTCCTGCCGCATACCATGCTGGAAGCAGATAACGACTTTGCGTCCAAGCAAATACCCAAGGGATTGCTCTCAGATCTTCGAACTTGTCGCTACCTTTCCGTTTGGACGGACGCGAACCAATATTCAGTTCACCCACCTCTGGAAGCGGTGTGGATTCCTTGAAGAAGGTAAAGAAGTCCGGATCACGGAAAATCAAATCCTGATATTTCGTCAAAGATACTTGTGAAATCTCTTTGATGATGCTGTCCCAATGACGCTCGGATTCTGATTCTTGCGGCTCAAGACCATTCAGTGCTGCTGTAATCAGTGCAGAAGTTGCCTGCTCCAGACTACGGTATGCAATTCCCTGAAGGGAGTAACGAGAAGAAATAACCTCTCCCTGCTCTGTAATCTTGATGCCTCCACCAATGGTATGTGGTGGTTGAGCAAGAATACTGCGATTGAGTGGCATGCCGCCACGTCCAAGAGCTCCGCCACGTCCATGGAAGAACTTCAACTTAACGCCGTGTTCATTACCTACAGCCGTGATCGCATTCATTGCTACACGCAGTTCCCAGTTGGCTGTAACCACTCCGCCATCCTTGTTACTGTCGGAATAACCTAGCATGATTTCATGTAGTTCATTCCGTCCTTTTACGCTTGCACGGTATACAGGAAGGTTAAATAGCTTCTGCATAATGTCCGAAGCCGCATGAAGGTCATCAATCGTTTCAAACAGCGGTACCGCTTGAAGTGTAGATACAACCTCACCATTGTTTCCTTTGGTGAATAAGCCTACTTCCTTGGCAAATACCATAACCTCCAGCAAGTCACTTGCGCCCTGTGTCATACTGATCAGGTAACTTGTGATACAGCCGGTCCCAAATTCGTTCTGGGCACGCTTAATGGTACGAAAAACATCCAGACACTCTTTGGTTCCCTCCGTGTATTGGTGATAAGGAGAAGTAAGCGGACGCGGATCATCAAGCAAACGAGCAAGCAGATCGATTTTACCGTCCTCAGTCAGACGCGCATAATCTTCTACAATGTTCATTTTCGCCAAAATCTCCGACATCGCATTTTCATGTTCCTGACTGTGCTGACGCACATCCAATGCTGCGGTATGGAAACCAAACAACTCAACTTGACGAATCATTTTGCGAATAGTTGTATCCGCTACGTAATCGGCAAAATGATGGCGCAGACTTCGATCAATAATCATCAGATCATCAATCAAATCCTGAGCGCTATGATAACGGTCAGCCTGACCTAATTTGTTCTCATCCAATACATTGTTCAACTTGGCAATCATATAGGCCAATTTGATGCGGTATGGCTCTTTTTCATTCCGCCACATATCCACTTTTTTCAACGTTACACAACTACGGTCCTGCTCAATCGACTGCACCAGCTCATCCGATACGTGGATGATGTTCGTGCTGAAGCTGAGATGGCCCATAAGTTCAATCATAATCCGTTGGTATTCACGCAAAGCGAGCTTGCGCTGCATCAACAACGTCTGCCATGTTACATCTGAAGTTACCGAAGGATTTCCATCCCGGTCTCCACCGATCCAGGAACCGAACCGCAAATACGTCGGCACATGCCAGTCATGGTCAGGGTAAAATTTGTTCAGGCAGCGTTCCAGCTCCTGATATACATCCGGAAGTACGTGGAACAACGTTTCATGAAAGTAGTACATCCCGTTCCGCACTTCATCGAGTACAGTCGGTTTGCGGTCGCGAAGTTCATCTGTCTGCCAGAGTGTAATAACCTCATTCAGCAGTTTCTCACGCAACTGTTCACGTTCACGCAACGTCAGCGTAGGATTATCAAGTAGCATGACATCTTCGGATATCCGTTTGTGGATGTCCAGAATAACCCGGCGCATGGCTTCGGTTGGATGAGCTGTCATAACGAGTTCAAGCGACAAATCGTCGAGAATCTCTTCCACCTCTGTATGAGACAATCCACGTTCCTTAAGATCCTGTACTGCTTTCTCAATCGATCCTGGCTGCACAGCGTCCCCTGCAGAACGTTCATAATCCCGTTTACGCCGGATCCGATGGTTTTGTTCAGCAATATTAACTAATTGAAAATAAATAGCGAATGCCCGAATAACCTGATGACGATTGTCCGAGTCTAATTCCTGGATCATCGTTTTGAACTCTGCATAGAGTTCTGGCAGAAATTCTGCACGCAACGATTTGCTCGTTTCCCGAATCTTCTCAACGATATCTAGAAGCTCCGTGCCGCCTTGATGGACAAGAACTTCTCCGAGTATATTGCCCAGGAACCGCACGTCTCGCCGAAGCAGGTTGTTGGATTGGCTTTTGCTGGCGGTTACCATAGTTTCAGTCATGCTTATCCTCCCATCTGATCGTTCCATTCGTACACGCAAATTTGACACCTTCATAACATCATACAATAAAATGGTACGAAAATCTTCATTTTTCTACTAGAAAAAATGGGGATTATCCCCGATTTACAGCACAAAAACACGCTTTTTTATTCATTTTCTTGTTCTGCTTCAATTAATGGTCATATGCTGTCGCATGATACCTTTTTCACATACTTTAGATAAACCTAAGGTCTCATACCTATACCTAAAAACTCATAAATATACAATTAATCTAGATATGAGTAACCGTACATGTTTATAAGGTAAAACCGCATAATTTCATTATTTGTAACCAGGTTCATACAAAGAAACATGACCGGCAAAGCAAGCTTTTGTATACTTTACCACAGTGACGCAATAAATTAAAGATGTAAATATAATTTTCTTCATAGTACAGTCTGCTTTTTAGAAAAGTTTCTTATGTATTTTGTCCTAACATACTGTAATTAAAGGATAACTTTACAGATCATTCCTACATAGTTTTCTTGTCCTCTTGGGCAGATTAATCTGTAGCTCTAAAAAAAAAGGAGGACTCAACTCAATGAAAAAAGCTACAACGATTATTGCTTCTGTGCTTCTCGTCGCCTCTTTAGCTGGTCCTGCTGCTGCTGATAATCATATGACCAAAGGAATGGACACCAACGGTTCACGTGTCCAGTCTTATCAGGACAGCAACTACATGAATCGCACAAATACCAACATGAACATGAACATGGATGGGAACTACCGCAACAATGGTGACTATCGTACGAACAGTGTTCGTGCTAACGCCGCAACAACCAATCGGGATAATGGTATGGATTGGGGCTGGCTCGGTCTGCTGGGACTCCTCGGTTTAGCAGGCATGCGTAGAAGAGTAACCGATCACAACGAGCGCTAATTAGCCAAATCCCAGCCTAACTGATGCTCTAAAAGCATCTTCTTCCCAAATAGTAAACAAAAGAGCCAAGCGACCCTATTTAGCATACAGAGGTCGTTTTGGCTCTTTATAATAAACCTGTAAAGCTACATAATATAACTGCTTCTTCGCGCATAAAAAAATAAAAAACCCTCCACATATGCGGAGAGTTTTTTATAAATAATGTAAGCGGGTGATGGGAATCGAACCCACGCTATTAGCTTGGAAGGCTAAAGTTCTACCATTGAACTACACCCGCATAATAACAATCGGGATGACACGATTTGAACATGCGACCCCCTGGTCCCAAACCAGGTGCTCTACCAAGCTGAGCTACATCCCGATATTAATGAAAATAATGGCGCGCCCTGAGAGATTCGAACTCCCGGCCTTTTGATTCGTAGTCAAACGCTCTATCCAGCTGAGCTAAGGGCGCAAATATTGGAGCGGAAGACGGGAATCGAACCCGCGACCCTCGCCTTGGCAAGGCGATGCTCTACCGCTGAGCCACTTCCGCAAATAAAGGATGCGCGTGGAGGGACTTGAACCCCCACGTCAAAGACGCTAGATCCTAAGTCTAGTGCGTCTGCCAATTCCGCCACACGCGCATATAATGGTGAGTCATGAAGGGCTCGAACCTTCGACACCCTGATTAAAAGTCAGGTGCTCTACCAACTGAGCTAATGACTCATAAAATGGCTGGGGATATAGGATTTGAACCTATGCATGACGGAGTCAAAGTCCGTTGCCTTACCGCTTGGCTAATCCCCAATAATTAGATGGTGGAGGCTGAGGGGATCGAACCCCCGACCCTCTGCTTGTAAGGCAGATGCTCTCCCAGCTGAGCTAAGCCTCCATCTATATGACCCGTAGGGGATTCGAACCCCTGTTACCTCCGTGAAAGGGAGGTGTCTTAACCCCTTGACCAACGGGCCCCATTTCCAAAGCTCTCAACCGGGATCGAACCGGTGACCTCATCCTTACCATGGATGCACTCTACCTACTGAGCTATGAGAGCAAATGGCTCCCCGAACAGGGCTCGAACCTGTGACAACTCGATTAACAGTCGAGTGCTCTACCAACTGAGCTATCAGGGAATAATATGCATTTGCAGGGCAAATGCAATTCATCGTACAACGTCCACATGCAGAGCCTGTTTTCTATGTATGATGAAAGAGTTCGCTTGGCGGCGTCCTACTCTCCCAGGACCCTGCGGTCCAAGTACCATCGGCGCTAGAGGGCTTAACGGTCGTGTTCGGGATGGGTACGTGTGGAACCCCTCCGCCATCGCCACCAAACGCGGTGCTTACATTTCAGAGATCGTTCTCTGAAAACTAGATTCGAAACGAAACATGCGAATGATCACTTGCTATTGGATAAGCCCTCGACCGATTAGTACTGGTCAGCTCCATGCATTGCTGCACTTCCACCCCCAGCCTATCTACCTCGTCGTCTTCAAGGGGTCTTACATACTGGGAAATCTCATCTTGAGGGGGGCTTCACGCTTAGATGCTTTCAGCGTTTATCCCGTCCGTACATAGCTACCCAGCGGTGCTCCTGGCGGAACAACTGGTACACCAGCGGTACGTCCATCCCGGTCCTCTCGTACTAAGGACAGCTCCTCTCAAATTTCCTACGCCCACGACAGATAGGGACCGAACTGTCTCACGACGTTCTGAACCCAGCTCGCGTACCGCTTTAATGGGCGAACAGCCCAACCCTTGGGACCTACTTCAGCCCCAGGATGCGATGAGCCGACATCGAGGTGCCAAACCTCCCCGTCGATGTGGACTCTTGGGGGAGATAAGCCTGTTATCCCCAGGGTAGCTTTTATCCGTTGAGCGATGGCCCTTCCATGCGGTACCACCGGATCACTAAGCCCGACTTTCGTCCCTGCTCGACTTGTAGGTCTCGCAGTCAAGCTCCCTTATGCCTTTGCACTCTTCGAATGATTTCCAACCATTCTGAGGGAACCTTTGGGCGCCTCCGTTACTCTTTAGGAGGCGACCGCCCCAGTCAAACTGCCCACCTGACACTGTCCCCGCACCGGATTACGGTACCAGGTTAGAACCTAGATACGATCAGGGTGGTATCCCAACGTTGCCTCCACACAAGCTGGCGCTCATGTCTCTCAGGCTCCCACCTATCCTGTACAGATCGTACCCAAATTCAATATCAAGCTGCAGTAAAGCTCCATGGGGTCTTTCCGTCTTGTCGCGGGTAACCTGCATCTTCACAGGTATTAAAATTTCACCGGATCTCTCGTTGAGACAGCGCCCAAGTCGTTACGCCATTCGTGCGGGTCAGAATTTACCTGACAAGGAATTTCGCTACCTTAGGACCGTTATAGTTACGGCCGCCGTTTACTGGGGCTTCGGTTCACAGCTTCGGATTGCTCCTAACCACTCCCCTTAACCTTCCAGCACCGGGCAGGCGTCAGCCCGTATACTTCGCCTTACGGCTTCGCACAGACCTGTGTTTTTGCTAAACAGTCGCTTGGGCCTTTTCACTGCGGCCCCCTCGTGCTATTCACACTACCGGGGCACCCCTTCTCCCGAAGTTACGGGGTCATTTTGCCGAGTTCCTTAACGAGAGTTCTTCCGCGCGCCTTAGAATACTCTTCTCGCCTACCTGTGTCGGTTTGCGGTACGGGCACCTTCACCTGGCTAGAGGCTTTTCTTGGCAGTGTGAGATCATGACCTTCGCTACTACAATTTTCGCTCCCCATCACAGCTCAGCCTTAATGATGTGCGGATTTGCCTACACATCAGCCTCACTGCTTAGACGGACATCCATCAGTCCGCGTCACTACCCTACTGCGTCCCCCCATTGCTCATAACGGCTTACGGTGGTACAGGAATTTCGACCTGTTGTCCTTCGACTACGCCTTTCGGCCTCGCCTTAGGTCCCGACTTACCCTGAGCGGACGAGCCTTCCTCAGGAACCCTTAGGCTTTCGGCGGATCAGATTCTCACTGATCTTTTCGTTACTCATACCGGCATTCTCACTTGTATAATGTCCAGCGCTCCTTACGGTACACCTTCAACCCTTATACAACGCTCCCCTACCCCTGATACATAGTATCAAGCCATAGCTTCGGTGGTGTGTTTAGCCCCGTTACATTTTCGGCGCAGAGTCACTCGACCAGTGAGCTATTACGCACTCTTTCAATGGTGGCTGCTTCTAAGCCAACATCCTGGTTGTCTGTGCAACTCCACATCCTTTCCCACTTAACACACACTTGGGGACCTTAGCTGATGGTCTGGGCTGTTTCCCTTTTGACAATGGATCTTAGCACTCACTGTCTGACTCCCGGAAGTAAGTCTATGGCATTCGGAGTTTGACTGAGCTTGGTAACCCTTGCGGGCCCCGCACCCAATCAGTGCTCTACCTCCACGACTCTGTTTTCCGAGGCTAGCCCTAAAGCTATTTCGGGGAGAACCAGCTATCTCCGAGTTCGATTGGAATTTCTCCGCTACCCCCACCTCATCCCCGCACTTTTCAACGTGCGTGGGTTCGGGCCTCCAGTGCGTGTTACCGCACCTTCACCCTGGACAGGGGTAGATCACCCGGTTTCGGGTCTACGTCCACGTACTACATCGCCCTATTCAGACTCGCTTTCGCTGCGGCTCCGGCTCTTCACCTTAACCTTGCACGGGAACGTAACTCGCCGGTTCATTCTACAAAAGGCACGCCATCACCCCTAAAACGGGCTCTGACTTTTTGTAAGCACACGGTTTCAGGTTCTATTTCACTCCCCTTCCGGGGTGCTTTTCACCTTTCCCTCACGGTACTGCTTCACTATCGGTCGCTAGGAAGTATTTAGCCTTGGCAGATGGTCCTGCCGGATTCATACGGGGTTTCACGTGCCCCGCACTACTCGGGATCCGTCTCGGAGGGAACAGACTTTCAACTACAGGGCTTTTACCTTCTTTGGCGGGCCTTTCCAGACCTCTTCGCTTAACCGGTTCCTTTGTAACTCCATGTGAGACGTCCCACAACCCCAAAGAGCAAGCTCTCTGGTTTGGGCTTCTCCGCGTTCGCTCGCCGCTACTGACGGAATCACTATTGTTTTCTCTTCCTCAGGGTACTTAGATGTTTCAGTTCCCCTGGTATGCCTCTACATAACCTATGTATTCAGTTATGAGTAACTGGAAATTACCCCAGCTGGGTTTCCCCATTCGGACACCCCCGGATCAAAGCTTGCTTACAGCTCCCCGAGGCAGTTTCGTTGTTCGCCACGTCCTTCATCGGCTCCTAGCGCCTAGGCATCCTCCGTGTGCTCTTAGTAGCTTAACCAAATTGCTCCGGTTTCGATTGCTCGCTTCCCTTGTTTTGGACTGCGTCCAAAGCCAAAAGTCGCTCCCACTCGATACCATCGCAACAGCAATTAACTACCGTTTTTATTGAAACTTGTTTACACAAGTTCAGCTAAAAAGGAATGTTCTAATTCGCATTTACTTTCGTTTCGATATCTAGTTTTCAAAGAACAAACTTGTAAAACATTTTTGGTGGAGCCAAGCGGGATCGAACCGCTGACCTCCTGCTTGCAAGGCAGGCGCTCTCCCAGCTGAGCTATGGCCCCATATAAAGTTTTAAAGGTATAGATGGTGGGCCCTGGTGGACTCGAACCACCGGCCTCACCCTTATCAGAGGTGCGCTCTAACCAACTGAGCTAAGGGCCCACATTATATATACTTTTTTCGAACCCAAAATGGGTTACGCTTGGCGGCGTTCTACTCTCCCAGGACCCTGCGGTCCAAGTACCATTGACGCTGAAGGGCTTAACGGTCGTGTTCGGGATGGGAACGTGTGGAACCCCTTCGCTATCGCCACCAAACGTTTTGAGAGTTTGAGCTCTCAAAACTGAGCAACGAGTGAGTGTTTTGCAGCTAAGCTGCGTATTTGAATGTTTCCACGCGGGAAACGATTCTCCATAGAAAGGAGGTGATCCAGCCGCACCTTCCGATACGGCTACCTTGTTACGACTTCACCCCAATCATCTATCCCACCTTCGGCGGCTGGCTCCTTGCGGTTACCCCACCGACTTCGGGTGTTATAAACTCTCGTGGTGTGACGGGCGGTGTGTACAAGACCCGGGAACGTATTCACCGCGGCATGCTGATCCGCGATTACTAGCAATTCCGACTTCATGCAGGCGAGTTGCAGCCTGCAATCCGAACTGAGACCGGCTTTTTAGGATTCGTTCCACCTCGCGGCTTCACAGCCCGTTGTACCGGCCATTGTAGTACGTGTGTAGCCCAGGTCATAAGGGGCATGATGATTTGACGTCATCCCCACCTTCCTCCGGTTTGTCACCGGCAGTCACCTTAGAGTGCCCACCCGAAGTGCTGGCAACTAAGATCAAGGGTTGCGCTCGTTGCGGGACTTAACCCAACATCTCACGACACGAGCTGACGACAACCATGCACCACCTGTCTCCTCTGTCCCGAAGGAAAGATACATCTCTGTACCGGTCAGAGGGATGTCAAGACCTGGTAAGGTTCTTCGCGTTGCTTCGAATTAAACCACATACTCCACTGCTTGTGCGGGTCCCCGTCAATTCCTTTGAGTTTCAGTCTTGCGACCGTACTCCCCAGGCGGAGTGCTTAATGTGTTAACTTCGGCACCAAGGGTATCGAAACCCCTAACACCTAGCACTCATCGTTTACGGCGTGGACTACCAGGGTATCTAATCCTGTTTGCTCCCCACGCTTTCGCGCCTCAGCGTCAGTTACAGCCCAGAGAGTCGCCTTCGCCACTGGTGTTCCTCCACATATCTACGCATTTCACCGCTACACGTGGAATTCCACTCTCCTCTTCTGCACTCAAGTCACCCAGTTTCCAGTGCGATCCGGGGTTGAGCCCCGGGATTAAACACCAGACTTAAATGACCGCCTGCGCGCGCTTTACGCCCAATAATTCCGGACAACGCTTGCCCCCTACGTATTACCGCGGCTGCTGGCACGTAGTTAGCCGGGGCTTTCTTCTCAGGTACCGTCACCTTGAGAGCAGTTACTCTCCCAAGCGTTCTTCCCTGGCAACAGAGCTTTACGATCCGAAAACCTTCATCACTCACGCGGCATTGCTCCGTCAGGCTTTCGCCCATTGCGGAAGATTCCCTACTGCTGCCTCCCGTAGGAGTCTGGGCCGTGTCTCAGTCCCAGTGTGGCCGATCACCCTCTCAGGTCGGCTACGCATCGTCGCCTTGGTGAGCCGTTACCCCACCAACTAGCTAATGCGCCGCAGGCCCATCCCCAAGTGACAGATTGCTCCGTCTTTCCAGTTTCCTTCAGGCGAAGAAAACAACTATTCGGTATTAGCTACCGTTTCCGGTAGTTGTCCCAAACTTGAGGGCAGGTTGCCTACGTGTTACTCACCCATCCGCCGCTAAGCATCAAAGAAGCAAGCTTCTTATCAACTCCGCTCGACTTGCATGTATTAGGCATGCCGCCAGCGTTCGTCCTGAGCCAGGATCAAACTCTCCAATAAAGTATTGAAAAGAGCGATAAGCTCATTTTGAATCTGACGAGATTAAAAATCTCAATTGTGCTCCAGTCGATCCAAGCCAAGGCTTGTCTCAAACTTTCGCGTTCATTCTGCAAGCAGAATGTTTACTCACTCGTTGTTCAGTTTTCAAAGATCAAACATTCAATTTAGTGCTGTTTTTCATGTTGTCGTCGTTTCAGCGGCGACTTTTATAATATATCATGTTCAAGTTCTCTTTGCAAGCATTATTTTTCGATTATTTTCAATCATTTCATTTTCATGCTTGTTTTGGCGAACCGCTCCTAAAAAAGGAACGAAAATTAATTTACCATATGAATTTAGAAAGGTCAACCCTTTTTCGACAAAAAGTATGATCCCCTCAACAATTTCACACTTTCACGGTTCAGAGGTACAGCCCCCGCTATCAAGAGCCGCACCTCACTTCAATTACTGTGAATCGAATATATGACTAGCTGCAGCATTAAGGCTTCGACTTTTTCAGCTTCCCACCCCTTGCATACTTGGACAACTCTTTTGGCGGGGCAAATCGCGCATACATGCGGAACACAGTCTTATATCGGCTCGCAATGGCGTATTTAATCTCTTGGTCAAGACGGTTATCACTCAGATCAAAAAGCATCTCATCTAATTCTTTACGCAGCACATAGTCTAGTTCCTTGCATTCCTTCTCGTTAAACAGCATACCCAGCATTAGAGTTCTCCTTTTTGTGCATAGCCTCTTTATCACACACCTTCACAAGTTCCATGCAGCACCCCGTGCATTCGCTTTTGTGAGTGCTGCTGGAACCCGTTTTATTGTTATGGTCAACTTTCTGAAAATTTATGAATGCCAACCATCACAAAATTTAACCCCTCACCAGAGTATAGGTAAGTGTGCTTTCAATAATTGCTGCAACAAGAAGCAAGATAACAACCCAGAAGGATGCCGTTAACGTCCTATTCATGAATGCTCTCCACCGGGTACCCAACGTATTTCGTTTGTCACTTCCAAGTTGTACAAGACTTTTAATAACCAGACCACCAAACTTCAGTCCGAATGCGCAAGCAATAATAATGACGGGAATCTCAATAATGCCATGCGGAAGCAGGCCTTTAACCACAATATCATAGAAAGTTGCTCCATAATTCATGGTGGTGTGCACTACAAATCCAAGGACCATCCCATTGATTAGCAGGAAGATGACAGGCAGAATACCGAAAAATATACCAGCGTAGATGACGAGCACACTTTTGATTGCATTATTAAAAAAGATAAACAGGAAGAAGTTCCACTGCACATTCCCCCCCTGCTCCAGCCGCTCACTAACTTCACGTAATCCTCCAATTTGATTCAACAACAGCTCTTCCAGTGGCCCTGTGCTCACCCATCCTGCCCCTATTCCAACAGCAAACAATACCACAGACCAGATTAATGCACTGCGGATGGAACCAAGATCTCTAAGAAATGTACTCAATTTTAACATAATAACCTCCTGTAGAATCTAAAATGATGGACAAACAAGGTGCCGTTACGAATAACTGGGGAGTACGAGCATACATTGGAGAGTAAACAAGCATTTCTTATGGGAGAGGGGCGCTTATTGAAATGAACTCGTTCTATGTATTTAGCGGCAAAAAGATTAAACGGTACCTGATTGTCCTCGTTGCTGCCATCTTTGCGATCGGTATTATTTATCTGGAGAGAGGCAATGTCTCCGTATTCTCGGAGGAAGCACCATCAGCCGTCTACAGCGTTCCAACCGAGAAGAAGGTAATTGCACTTACCTTTGACATTAGCTGGGGAGATAAACGGACAGAGCCGATTCTGAAAGTTCTTCAGGAGAATAAAGTGCAAAAGGCAACCTTTTTCCTTTCCTCCCCTTGGAGCAAGACACACCCCGAAATTGTTACTGCCATCAAAGAGGCAGGATATGAAATTGGCAGCCATGGTCACAGACATGAGAACTACAGCAGCCTGACCGAGGAAGAAATTCGCAAAGAAATTTCGACAGCTCATAGCATTTTAACCGATTTAACGGGAAAAGAACCGAAATTACTGCGTCTGCCCAACGGGGACTTTGACAAGCGAGTGCTTCAGGTAGCCAATAGTCTGAATTATCAGGTTGTTCAGTGGGATACCGACTCTTTGGATTGGAAAAACCCCGGAGTACAAACCATTGTTGATCGCGTAGTAAGCAAAGCACATCCAGGGGACATCGTACTGCTGCATGCAAGCGATTCTTCTAAACAGACTCATGAGGCACTTCCTGTCATTATCGACAAATTAAAAAATCAGGGCTATGAATTCGTAACTGTATCAGAATTGCTTAACCATTCCAGTGTGGAAGGTAAGGAAGTTCGTGATCAAGCCAGTGGTCAGTAACTGGCAGATTGCCGGATCTACAGACTCTATACGAGCTTAAAAGTTGAAAAGAGCTAACCAGGTTAGCTCTTTTTGGTATGTTTTATACTAAACGAAATTTATGCTCGACTTTCATTCAACTGTTCTGCCTTTCCACTTACGCTGGGCTTCGCTGATACATCCACAAGCCTATGCAATATCAGCATTTGGTATGCATTACATAAGAGCAAGGGTACCACAATAAATATGGTTGCCGCATTCACATCAATACGCAATACGCCAATCGTCTCCACTATGGTGACCGCAATCATGAAGAACAGTGTAGGTACAAGCGCGGAGAGATGAGTCAGCTTTACTTTAACGTAAGCGGTAACAATTGCAGCCGCCAAAATAATGATACCCAACACAATATCCGACATGCGCTCCCGGTCTCCGCCAACAAACAGGCGTAAAAACATTACGTCAAGCAGCGCTAGAACCGTTAGTACAATCTGCACGATCTGCCAACTACGCTTAGGAAATACACCTTTACCCATGTAATTCAATATCAGATATGCAAAGAAACCCATTTGTGAATACACGCTGATCATAACCCCTGATCCAAATAGGATCAAAAGATACAGAAGAAAATCATTTAATCCATTTGTTTTCTCCCCGTTCACCAGCATCATAATCAATCCTGTACCTAATGCTCCCGCTGCCCCAATAAGCAAGGCTGTCCAAAACAGGAAAAACCATTTACGTAAATTCAAATGTTTTCCACCCCCGAGTGTTTATTTTACCAACCTTCTCAGCAAAAAACCATCATTGCTCAACATATTTCACCCTTTCCCATCACATACTACATCCAGTATCTAATCAAGGAGGGATTGTACACATGAAACGGCCTTTGTGGCAGCTATGCTGTGTCGTACTGGGGCTATCCGTCATGCTTGCCGGCTGCGGTTCAGATCAGAGTTCTTCGCCTCCTCAGGGCAGTTATAAAGAGATGAAAACAATGGTTGTAGATATTTTGAAAAGTGACGAAGGCAAGAAAGCAGTGGAGGAAGCTCTTACAGGTCAGAGCTCATCCAGCGGAAACAGCAGTTCGGAAGAAGGTGGCGGTTCAGGTGGTGCTTCGGGATCCATTGGTATGAAAATGTTAATGCCTGTGCAATCTTCGGAACAAATACGTATTGCAGTAAAAGATACCATCACAGCTCCCGAATATAAGAAGGAATTCGAAAAGATCATGACTGATCCGCAGTTTGCGGGGGAATTTGCCAAGGTGATCAACGCACAAAGTAAACAACTTCATATGCAATTGATTAAAGATCCCACATATCAAAAGTCTGTTGAAGACATCATGAAGTCACCTGAGGTATCCAAAATGTTCATGGATATGACAAAGACTCCAGATTACCGTAAACAGACGATGACTGTCATGCAGGAAGTGATGCAAAACCCATTGTTCCGCATGGAAGTACTCACTTTGCTCAAGAAAGTTGTACAGGAAGAGTTGCAACCGAAAGTGGAAAGTGGCGGAAAACAGGGGGAAGAGCAAGGCGGACAGCAAGACGGTCAGGGCCAAGGTGGTAGTGATGGCGGAGATGGTGGAAGCAGTGGAGATTCGGGCAGCGGAGGTTCTTAAACAGTAGGTGTTTAATTGCGCACCACAGATACTGAAAAGCCTGCATCCAAGTGGACGCAGGCTTTACTTGTATTTATAACACCCAACCCTTAAAACTGGGATTCAATGGACCGGGCCACTTCATCGTAGATAACCCCTATACGAGAATCTGCTTTGTAAACGGAAGGTGAGAAATCAGGCTCAGAAGGATGATTATCCGGCGTGCCTAGTGGAATCTGGGCAAGCAAGCTTGTGTGCAGACTTTCCGCAAGTCTTCCCCCGCCTCCACGTCCAAAGACATAATCCTTCTCGCCGCAACGGCCACATTCATAATAAGCCATGTTCTCAACCACACCAAGCAACTCATGATCGGTCTGAATGGCCATTGCACCCGCACGTGCAGCGACAAAAGCTGCTGTTGCATGTGGCGTGGTCACAATAATTTCCTTGCTCTGTGGCAACAACTGATGCACATCCAAAGCAACATCTCCCGTACCTGGTGGCAAATCCAGTAACATATAATCCAACTCGCCCCACTGGACATCAGTAAAGAATTGACGCAACATCCGGCCGAGCATGGGTCCTCGCCAGATCACTGGATTGTTCTCCCGAATAAAGAAGCCCATGGACATCACTTTGACTCCGAAACGTTCAACCGGTTGGATAACGCCATCTTCAACGACCGGATATTCTTCAATCCCCATCATGTCAGGTACACTGAAGCCGTAGATATCCGCATCAATCAAGCCTACTTTCTTGCCTTGACGTGCCAAGGCTGCAGCGAGATTAACGGTCACCGTTGATTTACCAACGCCACCTTTACCACTGGCCACTGCAATAAAACGAACCCCTGATTCAGGACTTAACAACTCATGTCCATCCAGGCCCGCTGCGTGACCTTTTACGAGCACTTCGTCCCGATCCGGCTCTTTATCAGGTTGTCCCATATTCAGGCTCTCACGATCATGCTCAGAAGCTGCACGTACGCGAATATGTACATCCCTCAGTCCGTGCTGGGATAACAAATTACGTGCTGCATCACTCAAGGCTGTTGAATCCTCAGGTCGATTTTCCAGTGTCACTATGGTCAGAGCCACATGATTTTCTTTCACCATAATATCTCGAACCCATTCCAGTTCGGTCAGACTTACTCCCAATTGTGGTTCTTGTAATGGCTGTAATAGTTCAAGTATCTGTTCTTTTGATAACATCAGACAGCACCTCAGCTTTATCTATTGGCATGTAATTAGGTATGCTGAACCAATTATATCATTACCTTTATTATTCTGACTAACTTTTAGGCCGTTCTCCTGAGGAATATCTGAGAATCCCATTATAGATCGATGCAGCTACCTTGCGTTGATAAGCTTCATCAGCAAGCATACGTGCCTCTTCCGGATGAGAAAGGAAGCCCACTTCTACCAGTGCTGAAGGAATCTTCAGAGCCTGTAACAGGTAAACCGTGTTTACCGTTTTGGCGATTCGATCTGTATTCTCCAGATTACGAACCATCTCTTGTTGAAGCAGATTAGCCAAACCTTCGTTATCCGGATGGTTAGGTGTATAGAAAACCTGCGCTCCACTCCATCGGTTGGATGGGACACTGTTCATGTGAATGCTAATAAAGAGATCTGCTTGCTTATCCTCTATCCGCCGTACTCTTTGTTTCAGATCTTCCGTCTTTCGTTTGGAGTACCCCTTGGTGTCCGCTTCTGCCAAATCTGTGTCTATCTCTCGTGTCATAACCACCAAGGCCCCTGCCTGCTGCAAATAATCTCTCACATACAAGGCAATAGACAGGTTAATATCTTTTTCAATAACCCCCTGCTTACTTACCGCTCCTCCATCTGGACCTCCGTGCCCTGCATCAATAGCAATGACTTTGCCTGCCATCGGTAAACTCCAGTAGCCTGACGTCTTGGCAGAAGGCAGCTCATAAGACATCACCGCCACTAACATGGCCAGCAGACAGAGGCTCAGCATGACTCTTTTGATTGTTTTTAACCTAATCCAGACTACAAAGTGTTTCCCCATATTTTTACGCATAAAAAACCACCTCGTCCCTATAAATGACTCTAATCATCTATATGGGACAAGATGGACAATTATACCGCTAGGACGGGACTTGCTCCGCCATTCCTTCAATCAGCACCTCAGCTACCTCAGGACGTGTAAATTCAGGAGGAGGGCACTGACCGTCTCGGAGCAACCCACGTACTTCGGTGCCGGAAAGCGCCATATGGTGTTCCTTATCATGTGGACAAGTTTTGCTGGATGCCTAGTGCGTCTACAATCTCCATAGCGCTCTTTTGAATGTACTCATGATTCCCGCTGGACCGGATTACGTGTCTGAAAGCCGACTACTGTCTTCCAACAATTGCTCCCGTTCTTTTCCTTGCACGACACGCTGAACCAGCGTACCTCCATGTGACAGAATTGATGTCATCTTGTCAGTTCCTTGTGTATCTATTATTTATGAAGGCCACATTCCGTTTTATCATTACCAGACCAGCGTCCAGCACGAGGGTCCTCACCAGGCATAACCTGACGTGTGCAATGCTCACAGCCAATACTCGGGTAGTTCTGATCATGAAGAGGATTATACACAACGTTATTATCACGAATATATTGCCATACATCCTCTGTGGTCCAATGTGCAATCGGATTAAACTTCATCAGGCCAAATTTAGTATCATATTCAACCTTCTTGGAGTTTGCACGAGTTGGTGCTTGATCTCTACGAATACCTGTAATCCATGCATCATACTGAGAAAGAATTCGTGTTAACGGTTCGACTTTGCGAATGTTACAGCACGCATTTGGATCAGACTTCCACAATTCTTCACCGTGTTGAGCTGCCTGTTCTTCCGGAGTAATCTTAGGAGACACGCGTACAAATTCAAGGTTGTAGTTCTCTTGCATCTTATCCCGTGTTTCGTATGTTTCTTTGAAGTGGAAATCAGTATCCAAATAAAAAATATCTGTCGATGGGCTGATCTTCTGCAACATATCTACAAGTACAACATCTTCCGCACCAAAGCTACATGCAAAAGTGATATTAGGAAATGTTTCAATAGCATACCGAATAATATCCTCTGGACTCGCAAGCTCCAGTTCCTCTGCCTTCGTGCGCGCCAATTCTTCTTTCTCCAATAAGTTCATCTGCGTATTTTCCCCCATTCTGCATTTCAATACACGTTAAAGCCGACTAATCTAATATGAATTATGTTTAGTATAAATCTTTCATTGGAGATGTCAATGCCTGCCATATGGTAAAATAGATCATTTTTTTCTCTTTTTGATCGTCGCTATCGTAAATAATTTGGTTCAATTTATCCTTTTCTCTGTTCATGAGATAAAAAATGAACTTGGCCCAAGTCATTGGGCTGGGTAGAATACATTTCATAGCCTAGAAATGCTTTGCTGGTGCTGAGTTTGAACAGTTTATATCGCCAGGAAAGCATCAGATTATCAATCATCGATTAACATGAAATAAAGAGAAGAAGAAGTTATAAGGAGTTCAGCGTGACAACATATATCATATGATATGTGAGAGACTTTTATGGTTTCCATAAGAAAAACTGATGAAATTTAAAGTGAAGAATAAATTTTGAAGAGCAAACCGAATACATTCAATAAAGCAGGCTTGAGCCCTAATAGATGATTTTATAAAGAGCTGTTTTAGAACGTGTGGGAAACGATGGGAATGAGCATAGCGTATCATCATAAACGATTTATGAGGTGTAGTGAGGTTTAATAAGAAGTATTAACTCAGATATGAAAAAACTGTATTAAGGAACATTAATGAAGATATTTAACACATATGATGCGACAATGAACAGTCATGCGGACACATATGAGTGTTATGGCATAAGCGGATATATATATTATATGCAAAATCTTCATGAAGATATAAAAAAGCCTTTGGCCGAGGCCAAAGGCTTTTAATATTAACGTTTGGAGAACTGAGGTGCGCGACGAGCCGCTTTAAGACCGTATTTTTTACGCTCTTTCATACGTGGGTCACGAGTCAGGAATCCTGCTTTTTTCAGGGATGCACGGTATTCCGGATCTGCTTTGAGCAGAGCGCGGGAGATACCATGACGGATTGCGCCGGCTTGACCGGAGATTCCGCCACCATGAGCAATAACAAGAACGTCATAGTTGTTGAGCGTTTCTGTCAAGTTCAGTGGTTGTTTTACAATCAGTTTGAGTGTTTCCAAACCGAAGTATTCATTAATATCACGTTTATTGATGACAATGCGTCCTTCACCCGGTACAAGGCGAACACGTGCTACCGAATGTTTACGACGACCTGTCCCATAGTATTGTACTTGTGCCATGAAACTGTCCTCCTTTTAATTAACCGCGAAGTTCGTAAACTTCTGGTTTTTGTGCTGCATGTGGATGCTCAGTGCCTCTGTACGCTTTAAGTCTCAACTTCATTTTCTCGCCCATGCGAGTTTTAGGAAGCATACCGCGAACAGCCAATTCCAACATACGCTCAGGTTTGTTTTTAACCATCTCTTCAGCAGTAGTTACTTTCAAACCACCTGGGTGCATCGAGTGACGGTAGTATTTTTTACCTTGCATTTTCTTACCAGTCAATACGATTTTCTCAGCATTGATGATAACAACGAAATCGCCAGTGTCCACATGTGGAGTGAATTGTGGCTTGTGTTTGCCGCGAATCAAAGCAGCTGCTTCGCTCGCCAAACGTCCGAGGGTTTTGCCTTCAGCATCAATGATGTGCCATTGGCGCTCAACTTCGTTAGGCTTCGCCATGTACGTAGTACGCATGAAAAGTTCCTCCTTAAAATGTTCAAAATCATCATTTTCATTTATCTTCGTTCGTTAAGTTATAACTTTAGGTGTTGATGGATTGTAAATTTGATGTGAACCTCTTAATTGGGGCTGTGGGAAAGCCATTAAGAAAACACAACTTTTATATTACATGATAGGCGATTAAATCGCAAGTGTTAATTAAGCTTTTCACTCACCAATTTTAATCTTTTGTATATTCAAGATCCCAGAGCATTAAACCGCAGCTAACTGCAGTAGGTCCTGCAGCAGATCGATTACATGCAGCAATCATATTCGGTACATCAGAGGCTTTCCGTTTGCCCTCTCCGATCTCCAGCAGTGTTCCTACAATGATTCGAACCATATGCTGCAAAAAGCCGTTACCACTCACAAAAATGTGAATGACACCCTGATCACGCGGATGGTCTCTGCACATTGATCGGTCCACTTCAATCCATGCTTCGTATACCGAACGGACATGATTCTCTTTCTGAGACTTGCGTGAAGCAAAAGAGGTATAATCATAGGTCCCTATGAAATGTCGTAAGGCCTCCTGCATTGCCGTAATATCAAGCTTCGCATGATGATGATACTGCAGTCTTCTGTTGAATACATCCGGAAACTGATTCGCATTGACTGTGTAACGATATGTTTTCTTTTTCGCTGCATAGCGAGAATGAAAATCAGCCGAAACTTCAATCGCATCAATAACGACAATATCGGAGGGTAATCTGGAGTTGAGCGCAATACACCAACGTTCAATCGGGATCTGGGATTCCGTAGGAAAATTGAAGATCTGTCTGCGAGCGTGAACGCCTGCATCTGTTCGGCCTGAACCTGTAATTTTAACCTTCTCACCAGTTAAAGCACGAATCGCATCTTCAAGATGATCCTGAATGGTATTCCCACCCGGCTGTACTTGGAAGCCGTAATAGGCAGTGCCATCATAAGTTAACGTCATACATAAGTTCCGCATTAATACCACACCTTTGTTCCATACTATACATATCCCTATCCCGAACAGCAAAAGAAGCCCCTTACGGAGCTTCTATTACAGCACGAATTCCGAAATGAAGAGAAAAAAAGGGTTAATCCAGAATCGTTGATTCTGTCCCCTTTCCTCATCTCATCTGTTTTACGCGCGGTCTACCAGTTCCAAGTAAACCATTGGCGCTGCGTCACCACGACGAGGTCCCAGTTTCAAGATACGAGTGTATCCACCTGGACGCTCAGCGTAACGACCGGACAATTCGCTAAACAGTTTTTGGATTGCATCTTGCTCACCATCGATAGTTTCGCGGCGAACATAAGCTGCCACTTGGCGACGGGCATGAAGATCTCCCTTTTTCGCTTTAGTGATCAGTTTTTCAGCAATAGAGCGAACCTCTTTTGCTTTCGCTTCAGTTGTCTGAATGCGTTCGTATAAGAACAGGTCGGTTACCAGGTCACGGAACAAAGCTTTACGTGCGCTGGAATTACGGCCCAACTTTTGGTATGCCATTGTTTTCCCTCCTTCACTTCAAGCACTCGGCTGTCTATTCTTCTGTACGGAGTCCCAAACCAAGTTCCTCAAGCTTCTCTTGAACTTCTTCCAAAGACTTGCGTCCGAGGTTACGGACTTTCATCATGTCTTCTTCCGTTTTCGTAGTCAGCTCTTGCACGGTATTAATACCGGCACGTTTGAGGCAGTTGTAGGAACGAACAGAGAGATCCAGCTCTTCGATCGTCATTTCGAGTACTTTTTCTTTTTTGTCTTCTTCTTTTTCGACCATGATCTCTGCATCTTTCGCTTCGTCTGTAAGACCCACGAAGAGCATCAAATGCTCAGTCAAAATTTTAGCGCCAAGGCTTACAGCCTCTTCAGGACGAATACTTCCATCAGTCCAAACTTCCAACGTGAGCTTGTCATAGTTGGTCACTTGACCGACACGCGTATTTTCCACAGCGTAGTTAACGCGACTGATCGGGGTGAAGATGGAATCGACTGGGATGACGCCGATCGGCTGGTCATCGCGTTTATTCCGATCTGCCTGGACGTAGCCGCGACCGCGATTGGCAAAAATACGCATGTGAAGTCTCGAACCTGGTCCGAGCGTAGCGATGTGCAGATCCGGGTTAAGGATTTCCACATCGGAGTCAGCACGGATATCTCCAGCCGTAATTGCTCCTTCGCCTTCAGCATCAATCTCGAGCACTTTCTCCTCATCCGAATGAATCTTAAGCGACAAAGCTTTCAGGTTAAGAATAACCTCCGTAACATCTTCCATTACGCCAGGAACTGTAGCAAATTCATGCAGAACCCCATCGATTTGAACCGAAGACACTGCCGCACCCGGCAGTGACGAGAGCAAGATTCGGCGAAGCGAGTTTCCAAGCGTCGTACCGTATCCGCGCTCAAGCGGTTCTACTACGAATTTCCCATAGGTGCCATCATCGTTGACGTCTACCGTCTCAATTTTCGGCTTTTCGATTTCAATCACTGCAATACCCCTCCTTCAAAACGTCGGTCCTCTATGAAACATTTACCTTCTCTTGCGAAAACATGTAGTAGTATGCCTAAACAACCATTATTAGCAGATTGTGCCGGAAATATACCACACGCAGGGGCAAATCTCATTAGACACGACGACGTTTTGGAGGACGGCATCCGTTATGCGGGACTGGAGTTACGTCTTTGATCAGGTTAACTTCAAGACCAGCAGCTTGCAAAGAGCGGATCGCTGCTTCACGGCCTGCGCCTGGTCCTTTAACCATAACCTCAACGGCTTTCATCCCATGTTCCATTGCAGCTTTGGCAGCAGTCTCAGCAGCCATTTGTGCAGCAAACGGAGTCGATTTACGGGAACCTCTGAATCCGAGACCGCCGGAGCTTGCCCACGAAATTGCATTTCCGTGAGGATCCGTAATAGTAACGATAGTGTTATTGAAAGTGGAACGGATATGTGCCACGCCAGATTCAATATTCTTACGGTCACGACGTTTAGTACGTACGACTTTTTTCGGTTTAGCCATTTTCTCTTATCCCCCCTTATTATTTCTTCTTGTTCGCTACTGTACGACGAGGACCTTTACGAGTACGAGCATTCGTTTTCGTACGTTGTCCACGAACAGGCAGACCACGACGATGACGAACTCCACGGTAACAACCGATCTCCGTCAAACGTTTAATATTCAAAGAGATTTCTCGACGCAGGTCACCTTCTACTTTGACCTCTTTATCGATACTTTCACGCAATTTGCTGACTTCATCTTCCGTCAAATCACGAACACGAGTGTCCGGATTGATGCCTGTTGTGCTCAGAATTTTCTGGGAAGTCGTTTTACCGATTCCGAAAATATAAGTCAAGGCGATCTCAACGCGCTTATCACGTGGCAAATCCACACCAGCTATACGTGCCATTTTACGCTACACCCCCTTCTTTAACCTTGTTTTTGTTTGTGTTTCGGATTTTCACAGATAACCATAACATTCCCTTTGCGGCGAATGACTTTGCATTTTTCGCAAATCGGCTTGACCGAAGGTCTTACCTTCATGTGAATTACCTCCTCAAAGTTTTGCTAAGCAAAACCCTCTTCGTAAGCATTGACCTTGTTCTACTATTGTAAAACCGGCTTCGAAGCTTTCGCAAGTTTTGCCGGGCAAAACCCGCTTCATAAGCTTCACAGTTCATTGCAACTGTCTACTACTATTTACGGTAAGTTATGCGACCTTTTGTTAAATCATAAGGCGACAACTGAACAACTACTTTGTCTCCAGTCAAGATACGAATAAAGTGCATCCGTAGTTTTCCGGAAACGTGAGCGAGAATTTGATGACCGTTCTCAAGCTCAACCTTGAATGTTGCATTCGGTAGCGGTTCAAGAACCGTACCTTCCACTTCAATGACATCTTCCTTGGCCATTAGTCAGTCTCCTTTCTCTTCAGCTTGAATGTTGGTGGATTCCAGAAATGAATGGACCGCATAGCGGAGCTTTCCATTTGTCACCCGACCACTCTCGTTTAAACTGTTCACAACCTCGCTGCTAATCATGGGCTGGAGTTCAAGATGAAGAAGATTCTTCTTCTTGGGTTGATCAAACTTACGTTTGTCTCCATCCGCGATATATACGAACTTACTGTCCGCTATAGCAACAATTACTGCGGCTTGGTCCGCATTGCGGCCTTTACGGATCTTCACAAGTTGACCGAGCTGCGGATTAGACTGACTGTTCATGCCTCATCACCTACGCATTCAGTTTCGTGAAAATTTCCATACCATCTGGTGTAACTGCTACGGTGTGTTCAAAGTGGGCACATAACTTTCCATCAACCGTGACGACAGTCCAGTTATCTTCCAACGTTTTCACATACCGTCTTCCTACGTTAACCATCGGCTCTATGGCCAGCACCATGCCCGCTTTGAGCCGTGGTCCCCGATCGGGAAGACCATAGTTCGGAATCTGTGGTTCTTCGTGCAGATCTGCGCCTATGCCGTGACCGACATATTCACGAACAACTGAGAACCCTTCATCTTCAATATATTTCTGAATCGCATGAGATATTGTAAACAAGCGAACGTCCGGTTTTACCAGCGCCAGACCTGCGTATAACGAAGCCTCGGTAACGTCCAGAAGACGACGGGCTTCTTCGGAAATACGGCCGACCGGATAAGTCCAGGCGGAATCTCCATGATACCCCTGGTACTGCGCGCCAATGTCAAACGTAACGATATCGCCCTCGTTCAACTTGCGTTTGCCGGGAAATCCATGTACCAACTCTTCATTTACTGAAGCGCACACACTGGCAGGGAAACCGTTATAACCTTTGAAAGACGGCACAGCTCCTTGACTGCGGATATATTGATCAGCCATATGGTCAAGTTCACCAGTCGTAATACCGGGAGCGATATGCTCTGCCAAGAGACGATGCGTTTCCGCAACAATTCTCCCTGCTTCCCTCATCAAGCCCAGTTCCGTTTCGGACTTACCAATGATCATCAATTAACCTCTCAGTAAGGACACGATTTCTTGAGAAACTTGATCGATATCCTGTTCTCCGTTCACTTGACGAAGAAGACCTTTAGTCTCATAGAACGTGAGGAGTGGTGCTGTTTTGTTGATATACTCGTCCAGTCGTGTACCTACACTCTCTTCATTATCATCAGAGCGTTGATACAACTCACCAGCGCATTTATCACAAATACCTTCCTGCTTAGGCGGATTGAATACCACATGATAAGTGGAACCACAGTTTTTACAAATCCGACGACCCGTCAAACGAGCGAGTAATTTGTTGCGATCCACTTTCAGGTTGATTACATGATCGAGACCTGAGTTCAATCGGTCCAGAATGCCATCGAGCGCTTCTGCTTGTGACAGGGTTCTTGGAAATCCGTCCAAGAGGAAACCTTCTCTGCAGTCAGGCTGCTGCAAACGTTCTTCAACGATGCCAATGGTTACATCATCTGGTACAAGCAATCCTTGATCCATATATTCCTTGGCTTTCAGGCCAATGGGAGTTCCCTGTTTGATCGCTAGACGAAATGCATCGCCTGTTGAAATATGGGGAATACCGAACTCTTTCACGATGACGTCTGCTTGTGTTCCTTTTCCTGCCCCAGGAGGGCCCATGAATAGGATGTTCACGTTATGTCACTCCCTCCAAGACTACCCTACATCAACAAACAGCACAATAGGTGCCGGCAAGTAAATCTTCACTCGACCGGTACCTATTGCCTATTTATTGATAAAACCTTTGTAGTGGCGTTTGATCAATTGGCTTTCGATTTGCTTCATCGTATCCAGCGCAACACCGATAACGATCAGGAGGGATGTTCCTCCAATTTGCGCAGATTGAGGCAAACCAGAAAGTGCCCCTAAGAATACAGGCAGAACGGAAATGACTGCCAAGAAGATGGCTCCGGCCATTGTCAAACGAGTCATGACACGGGTCAGATATTTCTCGGTTGCTTTACCCGGGCGAATGCCTGGGATGTAACCGCCGTTCTTTTTCATATTATCAGCCATCTGCTGTGGATTCATCTGTACGAAAGTATAGAAGAATGTGAAACCGAAGATCATCACAACATACAGTAACATACCCAGAGGTTTGTGTGTAGTCAGATTCTGTCCGATCCACCGAGCCCAATCGTGATCTGCCCAGAAGTTAGCTATGATCGTTGGGAACATCAACAGCGATGAAGCAAAGATGACAGGGATAACACCTGCTGCATTAATTTTCAGCGGGATATGTGTATTCTGTCCACCGTACATTTTGTTACCTACGACACGTTTAGCGTACTGTACAGGAATTTTCCGAATCGCCTGCTGAATGTAAATGACCCCTATGATGATCAGCACAATAACAATTGCGATGATTACACCTTTAAGAATATTCATAAACAGTTGGTCAGGTTGGATAAAGTCAGATTCGATCGTTTGTTTGATAATATTAGGCACCGTAGATAGGATACCTGCAAAGATCAAGATCGAAATTCCGTTTCCTATGCCCTTCTCGGTGATTTGCTCACCCAGCCACATCAGGAATGAAGTACCGGCCGTAAGTACAATCGCGATCAAGATATAATCTGCAAATGTAGCGTTAGGCACCATCTCTGTATTGTACAAGCGGTTGAATCCGATCGACGTACCAAACGCTTGAATCAATGCCAGCCCGATGGTTAAATAACGGGTCAACTGTGCAGATTTCTTCTTACCTTGTTCACCTTGCTTTGCCCACTCCGCTAATTTAGGAATAACGTCCATGGAAAGCAATTGTACTATGATAGACGCAGTGATGTAAGGCACGATCCCGAGCGCAAATATCGAGAACTGGAAGAGCGCTCCACCCGAGAACGTATTGAGAAGTCCAAAAACTTCTTTACCCGCAGAATTTGTCGCTTCGAATACATCTTTATTAACTCCCGGTACGGGAACAAAGGATCCGATGCGGTAAATGATCAGTACAAAAAGGGTAAATAATACCCTTTTGCGCAGATCTTCAACCCGCCAGATATTCTTTAGGGTCTTGAACATTAAATCACCTCAGTTGTACCGCCGGCAGCTTCAATTTTCTCAATAGCAGATTGAGAAAACTTATTAGCTTTAACAGTCAGCTTCACAGTGACATCACCGTTACCCAGGATTTTGATTCCGGATTTAGCGTTTTTAACTACGCCATTCGTCATCAAGAATTCTGGAGTTACTTCAGTACCCGCAGCAAAACTGTTCAGGTCTTCAGTATTCACAACTGCATATTCTTTGCGAGTTGGGTTTACAAAACCACGTTTTGGCAAGCGACGATACAATGGATTTTGTCCACCTTCGAAGCCTGGACGTACTCCACCGCCAGAACGAGCGTTTTGTCCTTTGTGACCGCGACCTGATGTTTTACCTGTACCACTACTTGGACCGCGACCAAGACGTTTACGTTCTTTGCGGGATCCAGGAGATGGTGAAAGCTCATGTAACTTCATCGTTCGTTGCACCTCCTTAAAGATTTGTGGGATTAACCCGTTTTTAAGCTTCTACTTCTTTAACAGCAACCAAGTGGCTTACTTTGTTAATCATACCACGGATGGCAGGATTATCGTTTTGTACCACTTTGCTATTGATTTTGCGCAAACCCAATGTTTTCACAGTTGTTCTTTGCGTCTCCGGACGTCCGATCAAGCTGCGGACGAGGGTAATTTCTAATTTAGCCATGAGAATTCCCTCCTTAACCCAGAAGCTCTTCGACGGATTTTCCGCGCAGTTTAGCCACGTCTTCAGCACGCTTCAAACGGGACAAACCTTCCAAAGTCGCATTGACCATGTTCATGGAATTCGAAGAACCCAGAGATTTTGTCAAAATGTCACCTACACCAGCAAGTTCGAGAACCGCACGTACAGGACCACCAGCGATAACACCAGTACCTTCAGATGCTGGTTTCAACAGCACGCGTCCTGCGCCGAACTTACCTGTTACCAAGTGAGGAATCGATGTTCCTACGAGTGGAACGTGTACAAGGTTTTTCTTAGCGTCTTCAATACCTTTGCGAATTGCATCAGGTACTTCGCCCGCTTTACCGATACCAGCTCCAACCCAGCCGTTGCCGTCGCCGACTACAACCAGTGCGCTAAAGCTGAAACGGCGTCCGCCTTTTACTACTTTAGCTACGCGATTAATATTTACAACTCTTTCAGTCAGTTCCAAAGTATTCGGATCTACACGCAAGTCGTTAACCTCCTTTTGAAAAATATCTTAAAACTCAAGTCCTGCTTCACGAGCCGCTTCAGCCAAAGCTGCGATACGACCATGGTACAGATATCCGCTACGGTCAAATACGATGTTGGAAACACCTTTGTCTTTCGCACGTTTAGCAACGAGTTCGCCAACTTTACGAGCTGATTCAACAGATGCACCATTTTTGATGTCAGTGCTCAATTCTTTGTCTACGGTAGACGCGGAAGCGATTGTTACACCAGCAACATCATCGATGATTTGAGCATACATATGTTTACCAGAACGGAATACGTTCAAACGAGGACGTGCTGCCGTTCCTTGGATTTTCTTACGAACACGAAGGTGTCTTTTCAGACGAGCCTTATTTTTATCTGGTTTCGTAATCATCTCAAAGATTCACTCCTTTCAGGTTACCTCGCTGGCTTCAAAGCAGAAGCCACGGGGTATATTAGAAACACACGAAGCAAGCAAGCCGAAAGCCGCGCAAAGGCGGTAAGAGAAATCTTATTTCTTCTTACCGGCTTTACCTTCCTTACGGATGATACGCTCGCCTTCATATTTAATACCTTTACCTTTGTATGGCTCAGGTTCACGTACGGAACGGATTTTAGCAGCGTAAGCACCTACACGCTCTTTGTCGATTCCGCGAACGATGATTTTTGTATTCGAAGGTACTTCGAATTCAATTCCCGCTTCCGGTGTAATTTCAACCGGGTGAGAGTAACCAACGTTCAGAACGATTTTATCTCCGGATTTGCTTGCACGATATCCGACCCCAACCAATTCCAGAGATTTCGCGAATCCTTCAGTAACGCCGCTCACCATATTGTTTACAACGCTGCGCGTTGTGCCGTGCAATGAACGGTGAGTTTTGTTATCGGAAGGACGCACAACTGTGATTTCGTTATTTTCAACTGTAACCTTCATGTCTTTATGAAGCTCACGAGTCAAAGTTCCTTTTGGTCCTTTTACCGTAATAACGGTGTTGTCCAGGGTGATGTCTACACCACTTGGTACTGTGATTGGTTTGCGACCAATACGAGACATATGTTGCACCTCCTATCTTGTGACGTTATATTACCAAACGTAGCAAACGACTTCTCCGCCGGATTTCGATTGACGAGCTTCTTTGTCCGTCATGATACCTTTGGATGTCGAGATGATCGCGATTCCCAGGCCACCAAGTACACGAGGTACTTCATTGCTTTTCGTGTAAACACGAAGACCAGGTTTACTGATTCTTTTCAGACCAGTGATAACGCGCTCGTTATTTTGACCGTATTTCAGGAAAACACGGATAATCCCTTGTTTGTTATCATCGATAACTTCAGCGTCACGGATGAAACCTTCACGCTTCAGGATATCGGCGATTTGTTTTTTCATTGTCGAAGCAGGCATTTCTACCGTTTCGTGACGAACAGTGTTCGCGTTACGAATACGAGTAAGCATATCTGCAATTGGATCAGACATAGTCATTGTGAGTTAACCTCCTTCCCGTTCAGGACTTTTTACCAGCTTGCTTTTTTCACGCCAGGGATCTGGCCTTTATAAGCTAATTCACGGAAGCAAATTCTGCAAATTTTGAACTTTTGCAGGACCGAATGTGGACGTCCGCAACGCTCACAGCGTGTATATGCACGTACTTTAAACTTTGGTGTACGTTGTTGTTTAACTTTCATCGAAGTTTTTGCCACTTAGCCTGACACCTCCTAAATAATTTCGGAGAAAAGGGAGTCTTTCCAGACACCCGGAAACGTTATGCCAACATTACTTAACGAAAGGCATTCCCATTTGCGTGAGCAATTCGCGGGACTCTTCGTCTGTTTTCGCCGTTGTTACGATGACAATATCCATACCGCGGACTTTATCAACTTTATCATACTCGATCTCTGGGAAGATCAATTGCTCTTTCAGACCCAGTGTGTAGTTACCACGTCCGTCGAAAGCTTTGCTCGATACACCGCGGAAGTCGCGGACACGAGGAAGCGTAACGTTGAACAGTTTATCGAGGAAGAAGTACATACGCTCGCCGCGCAATGTTACTTTCACACCGATAGGCATATTCTCACGCAGTTTGAATCCTGCGATTGATTTTTTTGCACGAGTGATTACAGGTTTTTGACCTGCGATCAGTTGCAAATCGTTTACTGCGGAATCCAACACTTTGGAGTTTTGGACAGCGTCGCCCACACCCATGTTGATAACGATTTTCTCGATTTTCGGCACTTGCATTACCGTTGTATAGTTAAACTTCTGCATCAAAGCAGGAGCGATTTCTTGCAGGTAACGTTCTTTCATTCTTGATGCCATGAATCATAGCCCTCCTTTCTCATTCGGTTCAATTAGTCGATAATTTCTCCGGAACGTTTAGCAACGCGCACTTTCTTTCCGTTATCCAAAACTTTGTAACCTACACGGGTTACTTTTCCGCTCTTCGGATCGATGTGCATTACGTTGGAAACGTGAATCGGAGCTTCCTTCTCGATAATGCCGCCTTGCGGGTTTTGCTGGTTAGGCTTCTGGTGTTTTTTCACCATGTTAACACCTTCCACAAGGACGCGGTTCTCACGAGGATAAGCAGCGATGACACGGCCTTTTTTACCTTTGTCTTTACCGCTGATCACCATAACCGTATCTTCCTTTTTAACGTGAAGTTTGTTGTTATGGGATTCCAGAACTTTTTTCACTCTTGGCATTTCGTACACCTCCTGTTTCTAACATCACGAGATTAAAGCTTTAGATTACTTCTGGAGCCAAGGAAACGATTTTCATGAAGTCTTTATCGCGAAGTTCGCGAGCAACTGGTCCGAAAATACGTGTTCCACGTGGGCTTCTGTCGTCTTTTACAACAACCGCTGCATTTTCATCAAAACCGATGTAGGAACCGTCTTTACGACGTACAGAACGTTTCGTACGAACGACAACCGCTCTAACTACATCACCTTTTTTGACAACGCCGCCTGGTGTTGCTTGTTTAACAGAACAAACGATCAGATCACCGATTTGAGCTGTACGACGTCCCGTACCGCCGAGTACGCGGATACACATCAGTTCCTTCGCACCGGAGTTGTCAGCCACAGTCAAACGTGTAAATGGTTGAATCATTTAGTATTCCTCCTTTCAGCAGTGCTGCTGAGCATTAGATGATAACCGCTTTTTCTACGATTTCAGTAAGTCTCCAGCGTTTATCTTTCGAAAGCGGACGAGTCTCCATGATTTTCACCGTGTCACCGATTTTCGCAGTGTTTTCTTCGTCATGTGCTTTGAATTTTTTAGTAACCTTAATGCGCTTATGGTACAAGTTGTGTTTTTTGTAAGTTTCTACAGCAACAACAATTGTTTTGTCCATTTTATCGCTGACCACTTTACCAGTTTGCACTTTACGTGCGTTACGTTCTTCGCTCATTGTTGGCCTCCTTCCTGATTACGGACGGATTGTCTATCCTATCCCTAATTAACCGATTCCCAATTCTCTCTCACGGATAATGGTTTTAGCACGAGCTATTTCTTTCCGCACATCACGGATGCGAGTCGGGTTATCCAGCTGACCGGTAGCTAATTGAAAGCGGAGGTTAAAGAGTTCTTCTTTAAATCCGGCAATCTTTTGCTCGATTTCAGCAGAGGTTAGGTTGCGAAATTCACTAGCTTTCATTTGCTTCACCACCCAATTCTTCACGTTTCACGAACTTCGTTTTGATTGGCAGTTTGTGAGCGGCAAGACGCATTGCTTCGCGTGCAATTTCCTCCGGTACACCAGCAAGTTCAAACATGATCTTACCTGGTTTCACTACTGCAACCCATTTTTCTACGTTACCTTTACCGCTACCCATCCGAACCTCGAGAGGCTTTTGAGTGATTGGTTTGTCTGGGAAGATTTTGATCCAAACTTTACCACCACGTTTGATGTAACGAGTCATTGCAATACGAGCCGCTTCGATCTGACGGTTCGTAATCCAAGCCGGTTCCGTAGCTTGCAGACCGTATTCGCCAAAGTTCAGAGTCGTTCCGCCTTTAGCTTGGCCTTTCATATGTCCACGTTGTTGCTTACGGTGTTTTACGCGTTTTGGTACCAACATGATTAGTTGCCTCCTTCCTTAGCAGCTTGTTTCTTAGCCGTAGGAAGAACCTCTCCACGATAGATCCATACTTTTACGCCAATACGTCCGTAAGTAGTATGAGCCTCTGCTGTACCATAGTCAATGTCAGCACGCAGTGTGTGCAGTGGAACAGTTCCTTCGCTGTAGCCTTCAGAACGTGCGATCTCAGCACCGCCAAGACGTCCGCCTACTTGAGTTTTGATACCTTTAGCACCGGAGCGCATGGTTCTTTGAATCGCTTGTTTCAGAGCACGACGGAAAGAAACGCGACGTTCCAATTGTTGTGCAATGCTTTCAGCTACAAGAATAGCGTCCAAGTCTTGGTTTTTAATTTCAGAAATGTTGATGTGTACTTTTTTACCGCCAGCAATTTTCGTAATTTGATTACGAAGATTTTCAACTTCCGAACCACCTTTACCAATTACCATACCTGGTTTAGCAGTGTGAATCGTTACGTTTACGCGGTTAGCCGCTCTCTCAATTTCTACACGAGATAAAGCGGAGTCTTTCAATTTATTTTTCAGGAATTCACGAATTTTCACGTCTTCCATCAAAAGATCACCGAAGTCTTTGCCTGCATACCACTTAGATTCCCAGTCACGGATAATTCCGACACGGAGTCCGACTGGATTTACCTTTTGGCCCACACATTTCCCCTCCTTCTACTTCTCAGATACCACCAAAGTAATGTGGCTAGTACGTTTGTTAATACGACTTGCACGTCCCATTGCACGAGGGCGGAAACGTTTCATTGTCGGTCCTTGGTTCACGTAAGCTTGCGAGATAACCAAGTTGTTAACATCCAAAGAATAGTTATGTTCCGCATTCGCAATAGCGGAGTTAAGCAACTTCTCAACGATTGGAGAAGCGGATTTCGGAGTGTGACGGAGAATGGCAACCGCCTCACCTACTTGCTTGCCGCGAATCAAGTCAACAACGAGTTGAACTTTACGAGGAGCAATCCGGATAAACTTAGCATGTGCTTTTGCTTCCATTGTGTAACCTCCTCTCAAACATTAAAGATGTTCATTTATCTTCTTGTTTTCTTATCATCATCAGTATGGCCTTTGTACGTACGGGTTGGAGCGAACTCACCCAGTTTGTGTCCAACCATGTCCTCAGTTACATACACTGGCACGTGTTTACGACCGTCGTAAACGCCAAATGTGTGTCCGATGAATTGTGGGAAAATTGTAGAACGACGGGACCAGGTTTTGATAACGTTCTTCTTACCTGAAGCTTCCATCTCTTCTACCTTTTTGAGCATGTAGCCATCAATGAATGGCCCTTTTTTCAAACTGCGACCCATGTGGAGATCCTCCCTTCAAACGTAGCTATTATGCATCCGCAGATGCCTCACGAAGTTATGCACAGTGTGTATTACTTCGTGCGGCGGCGAATGATGTATTTATCAGAAGCTTTATTTTTCTTACGCGTTTTGTAACCAAGAGTAGGTTTACCCCATGGTGACATTGGCGATTTACGTCCGATTGGAGCACGACCTTCACCACCACCGTGTGGGTGATCGTTAGGGTTCATTACTACACCACGAACCTCAGGACGTTTACCCAACCAACGGCTACGACCGGCTTTACCGATTTTGATGAGCTCGTGGTCTTGGTTACCAACAGATCCGATTGTCGCACGGCAAACTTTCAAAATACGACGAACTTCTCCGGAAGAGAGACGAACGGATACGTATTTTTCTTCTTTACCAAGCAATTGAGCTTCTGTACCAGCAGCACGAACCAATTGTCCGCCTTTACCTGGTTTCAACTCGATGTTGTGGATAACGGTACCTACTGGAATGTTTTCGAGTGGCAGTGCGTTACCGATTTTAATGTCTGATTCAGGTCCGGAGAATACTTGATCTCCAACTTTCAAACCTTTAGGAGCGATGATATAACGCTTTTCACCATCAGCATAATGAATCAGAGCGATGTTAGATGTACGGTTCGGGTCATACTCAATCGTAGCAACGCGGCCCGGTATTCCATCTTTAGTACGTTTGAAGTCAATGATGCGGTATTTACGTTTGTGTCCACCACCATGGTGACGAACTGTAATTTTACCTTGGTTGTTGCGGCCTGCTTGTTTGCTCAACGGGGCCAACAACGATTTCTCCGGCTGATTTGTGGTGATTTCCTCAAATGTAGAAACGGACATGTTCCGTCTTGCCGGGGATGTTGGTTTATACTTTTTGATTGGCACTGGGTTTCCCTCCTTACTTCAAAAATTCAATTATACAGTTTCAAAGAACTCAAGCGTTTTGCTGTCTTTTGTCAGCGTTACAAACGCTTTTTTCCATTCGCTTGTATATCCGGAATAACGTCCGTACCGTTTTGGCTTAGCTGGAACACGAAGCGTGTTCACGTTTTTCACTTTTACGTTGAAAATAGCTTCTACTGCCTTTTTGATCTCGGTTTTGTTTGCACGGATATCGACTTCAAATACATATTTCAAGTCATTCATCATGTCAGCAGTACGTTCCGTAATAATCGGACGTTTTACAATATCACGAGGATCCTTCATTACGCGAGCACCTCCTCTACCTTCTGAACTGCTTCTTTCGTAATGATCAATTTGTCGTGCGAAAGCACGTCAAGAACATTAATGCCGTCAGCAGCTACGAATTTCACGCCTGGAATATTCCGTGCGGAAAGAGCTACATTATCATCATAGCTAGGAGCTACGATCAAAGCCTTACGTCCCACTTTGAGGTTACTCAAGATGGCTGCAAATTCTTTAGTTTTAGGCGTGCTCAACGCGAGAGCGTCCAAAACGATAATGTCATTGTCAAGCACTTTGGATGAAAGGGCTGATTTGATCGCCAAACGACGAACTTTCTTAGGCAGTTTATACGCATAGCTCCGTGGTGTTGGACCAAATACGATACCGCCGCCTTTCCATTGTGGTGAACGAATTGAACCTTGACGAGCGCGACCTGTACCTTTTTGTTTCCAAGGCTTACGTCCGCCGCCACGTACTTCAGAACGTCCTTTTACTTTGTGGGTACCTTGACGAAGGGAAGCGCGTTGCATAAGAACCGCATCGTACAGAACGTGTTGGTTCGGTTCAATTCCGAAAACCGCATCATTCAATTCTACTTCGCCTACTTGGCTACCATCTACATTGTAAACTGATACTTTTGGCATTTTGTGTTCCTCCTTTCTTCAGTGGTTATTTTTTCACCGTTTCTTTAACTTTGATGAGACTGTTTTTCGGTCCAGGAATGGAACCTTTCACGAGCAACACGTTACGCTCAGCGTCTACTTTAACTACTTCAAGACGTTGAATTGTAACTGTATCATGTCCCATGTGTCCTGGCAGGCGTTTGCCTTTAGGAACGCGGTTAGCTTGGATCGAACCCATCGAACCCGGGCCACGGTGATAACGAGAACCGTGAGACATAGGTCCAGTGCTTTGTCCCCAACGCTTGATTACGCCGGCAAAACCTTTACCTTTAGAAACACCCGTTACGTCAACGAATTCGCCTTCAGCGAAAATGTCAGCTTTCAGTTCTTGGCCAACTTCATATTCAGCGATGTTGATACCGCGAACTTCACGAACGTAGCGCTTAGGGGCAGTGTTTGCTTTTTTAGCGTGACCTGCTTCTGGCTTGTTAGCATTTTTCTCTTTCTTATCGGAGTAACCGATTTGAATTGCTTCGTAGCCATCGTTCTCAATGTCTTTCTTTTGCAAAACAACACAAGGGCCTGCTTCGATAACCGTTACTGGAACAACGTTACCTTCAGGAGTAAATACTTGAGTCATTCCGAGTTTTTTTCCTAAGATTGCTTTCATGTTGACACCTCTTTTCCTCTATACATGGTCTTTGTTGTAGCTTGTATTACAATTTAATTTCGATATCTACACCGGACGGCAGATCCAAGCGCATCAAGGCATCCACAGTTTGTGGAGTCGGGTTAACGATGTCGATCAAACGCTTATGTGTGCGTTGTTCGAATTGTTCCCGAGAATCCTTGTACTTGTGCACCGCACGAAGAATAGTAATGATTTGTTTTTCAGTAGGAAGCGGAATCGGACCGGATACACCTGCACCCGAACGTTTTGCTGTTTCAACAATTTTCTCCGCGGATTGATCAAGAATTCTGTGGTCGTAAGCTTTCAAACGAATACGAATTTTTTGCTTTGCCATTTTAGTCCCTCCTTCTATCGCCCAATTTTTTATCGGACATACTCCGTGAAAATTTTCTAGCCACTGTCCCATGGCAAAGGGGCCGGGTGTGCCAGTAACCTCTCACATCATCGCAACGTCACAGAACAACATTCATTATTATATAGAAAAGATAGGCGTATTGCAAGCATAATTAAGAAAAACATTTAAACTTATCTTTTCTGATGAAATGACTTCGTTTATTGTAGTGTTTATCTTCAATATCCAGGCTGCCTTGCCAATCCTTCTAAACTCGTAAATGATGTTCATTTTATATGACGCAGGTTCCGAAACTTTACACATAATAAAAGAGTTCTTTATCCGATGTCGGATAAAGAACTCTTCCGAAGCTTCGTTACAATACAATGTTACTCGTTCCAGTACACTGTTGCATATGCTTTATTCAGCGTTAAGCCGAATTATTTTTGGATCGATGCTACGGAACCGGCACCTACTGTACGTCCACCTTCACGAATGGAGAACTTAGTTCCTTCTTCAATCGCGATTGGGGAGATCAGGGAAACAGTAACTGTGATGTTATCACCAGGCATTACCATTTCAGTACCTTCAGGCAAGTTGATGATGCCTGTTACGTCAGTTGTACGGAAGTAGAACTGTGGACGGTAACCAGTGAAGAATGGTTTGTGACGTCCGCCCTCTTCTTTAGTCAAAACGTAGATTTGAGCTGTGAATTCTGTGTGAGGCTTAACAGAACCCGGTTTAGCCAAAACTTGGCCACGCTCGATGTTGTTACGGTCAACACCACGAAGAAGTGCTCCGATGTTGTCACCTGCTTGAGCGGAATCCAGCAATTTGCGGAACATCTCAACGCCAGTTACAACAGATTTTTTAGTTTCTTCAGTGATACCAACGATTTCGATCTCTTCGCCGACTTTAACAGTACCACGCTCTACACGGCCAGTAGCAACAGTACCACGACCAGTGATAGAGAATACGTCCTCGACAGGCATCAAGAAAGGCTTGTCAGTTTGACGCTCAGGCAGTGGGATGTAAGTGTCGATTTCTTTGAACATCTCAACGATTTTTTGAGCCCATTCGCCATCTGGGTTAGCCAGTGCTTCACGAGCAGATCCACGAGTGATTGGAGTATCGTCACCTGGGAACTCATATTCGTTAAGAAGGTCGCGAACTTCCATCTCAACCAATTCCAACAACTCTTCGTCTTCAACCATGTCACATTTGTTCAAGAATACAACAATGTAAGGTACGCCTACTTGACGGGAGAGCAAGATGTGCTCACGAGTTTGTGGCATTGGGCCGTCAGCTGCGGATACTACCAAGATAGCTCCGTCCATTTGTGCCGCGCCAGTGATCATGTTTTTAACATAGTCGGCGTGACCTGGGCAGTCTACGTGAGCGTAGTGACGAGTGTCAGTTTCGTACTCAACGTGTGCTGTGGAGATAGTGATACCGCGCTCGCGCTCTTCTGGAGCTTTGTCGATTTGGTCGAATGCTACAGCAGCACCACCGTAAGTTTTGGACAATACAGTTGTGATTGCAGCAGTCAGAGTTGTTTTACCGTGATCGACGTGACCGATAGTACCGATGTTAACGTGGGGTTTATTACGTTCGTATTTAGCCTTTGCCATTTGAACGTGGCCTCCTTAAAATTATAATTTTATGTTTTCACTGAATGAAGTGCTCCGAAATGAATTCTTATGCACTTACATCCAGTGTGAGAAAACTACTCGGTGCCTTTTGTTTTGGCAACGATTTCTTCAGCGATGCTCTTAGGAACTTCTTCATAATGAGAGAGTTCCATGGAGAACACGCCGCGTCCTTGAGTACCGGAACGAAGAGTTGTAGAGTAACCAAACATTTCAGACAAAGGTACCTTAGCACGGATGATTTGAGCTCCACTACGGGAATCCATACCTTCGATGCGGCCACGACGGGAGTTCAACATACCCATTACGTCACCCATGTACTCTTCTGGAACTGTTACTTCTACTTTCATGATAGGCTCAAGCAGAACTGGTTTACACTTGTCTTTAGCCGCTTTAAGCGCCATTGATCCGGCAATTTTAAATGCCATCTCATTGGAATCGACATCATGGTAAGATCCGTCTACGATTGTAGCCTTAACGTCAACAAGCGGGAAGCCTGCGATAACGCCGTTTTTCATTTGCTCTTCAATCCCTGACAGTGCAGGTTGAATGTATTCTCTAGGAACGGAACCACCGACAACCTTACTTTCGAACTGGCTGCCTGTACCCGGCTCGAGAGGTTCGAATTCAACCCATACGTGACCGTATTGACCACGACCACCGGATTGACGTACGAATTTACCTTCAACGCGCGCTGGAGCACGGAATGTTTCACGGTAAGCTACTTGTGGTTTACCCACAGTAGTTTCAACCTTGAACTCACGACGCATACGGTCGATGATAATATCAAGGTGAAGCTCACCCATACCTGCCAAGATAGTTTGACCTGTTTCTTCATCAGTATGAGCACGAAGAGTTGGATCCTCTTCAGTCAACTTACCGAGAGCAACACCCATTTTGTCTTGGTCAGCTTTGGTTTTAGGTTCAACGGCGATTTCGATAACCGGATCAGGGAAGTTCATTGACTCCAAGATAACCGGATTTTTCTCATCACATAGTGTATCACCTGTACCGGTATCTTTCAAACCTACGGCAGCTGCAATATCACCGGAGTAAACTTCAGTGATCTCTTGACGGCTGTTCGCATGCATTTGAAGGATACGACCGATACGCTCACGTTTGTTTTTAGTTGCATTCAATACATATGAACCGGATTGAAGAATACCGGAATATACGCGGAAGAATGTCAATTTACCAACGTAAGGGTCAGTCATGATTTTGAATGCCAATGCGGAGAATGGCTCTTCATCAGAGGACTTACGAACTGCTTCAGTTCCATCTTCAAGATGACCAGTGATTGAAGGTACATCTGTTGGAGCTGGCAAGTAGTCGATAACAGCATCCAACATCAGTTGAACACCTTTGTTACGATATGAGGATCCACAGATAACAGGGAAGATCTTAACATCTACAACACCTTTACGGAGAGCCCCTTTGATCTCTTCAATAGAGATTTCTTCGCCTTCCAGGTATTTCATTGTCAATTCTTCATCCAGTTCTGCAACACGCTCAATCAATTCATTACGGAGTTCTTCAACTTGCTCTTTAAATTCCGCAGGAATTTCTGTTTCTTCGATATTTTGACCAAGGTCATCTTTGTACATATGAGCCTTTTGTTCAACAATATCGATAATACCGATGAAATCATTTTCAGCGCCAATTGGAAGCTGAATCGCAACAGCGTTCGCTTGAAGGCGATCACGCATGTCGGATACAACGTTCAAGAAGTCAGCACCGATGATATCCATTTTGTTTACATATGCGATACGAGGTACGCCGTACTTGTCAGCCTGTCTCCATACAGTTTCAGACTGAGGCTCAACGCCTTCTTTCGCACTGAATACACCAACTGCTCCGTCCAATACACGAAGGGAACGTTCAACTTCAACAGTGAAGTCAACGTGTCCCGGGGTATCAATAATATTAACGCGGTGGCCTTTCCAAGCAGCGGTAGTCGCAGCGGAAGTAATCGTAATTCCGCGCTCCTGTTCCTGTTCCATCCAGTCCATTGTCGCAGCGCCTTCGTGTACTTCACCGATTTTGTGCGTACGTCCTGTGTAGAACAAGATCCGCTCAGTTGTCGTGGTTTTACCCGCATCAATATGAGCCATGATCCCGATATTACGTGTATTTTTTAAGGAGAACTCTCTAGCCATGAAATGGGTCTCCCTTCAAAATAGAAGTTTTTTATTGTGAACTGAATCCTACCAACGGTAGTGAGCAAACGCTTTGTTCGCTTCAGCCATTTTGTGCGTATCTTCACGTTTTTTAACGGAAGCGCCTGTGTTGTTGGAAGCGTCGATGATCTCAGCCGCCAAACGCTCTTCCATTGTTTTCTCACCGCGGTTGCGGGAGTAGTTCACGAGCCAACGTAGTCCCAGAGCAGTACGTCTCTCTGGTTTTACCTCGATTGGTACTTGGTAGTTGGCACCGCCGACACGGCGAGCTTTAACTTCCAGGACTGGCATGATATTCTTGATTGCTGCTTCAAATACTTCCATCGGGTCATTACCCGTACGTTCTTGAATCAACTTGAACGCATTATACAGAATGCTTTGAGCAACACCGCGTTTTCCGTCGAGCATGATGCGATTGATCAAACGAGTAACCAACTTAGAGTTGTATACCGGATCTGGCAACACGTCTCTTTTCGTAACTGGACCTTTGCGTGGCATGGATATCCCCCTTTCTTTCTTGTTCAGCAGACCCTGTACCTTCCAGACCTAAGCCAGAAGGCTTTCAGGTTCTCTGCTTATAATGGTTTAGGCTTTTTTAGCTTTTGGACGTTTTGCACCGTATTTCGAACGAGCTTGCATACGGTTGTTTACGCCTGCAGTATCGAGAGCTCCACGAACGATGTGATAACGAACCCCTGCAAGGTCTTTAACTTTACCTCCGCGGATCAATACCACACTGTGCTCTTGGAGGTTATGTCCGATTCCCGGGATATAAGCAGTTACCTCGAGACGGTTCGTCAAACGAACACGGGCATACTTACGAAGTGCAGAGTTTGGTTTACGTGGAGTCATTGTACCTACACGAGTGCAGACACCACGTTTTTGTGGGGCACTGATGTTAGTAGATTCACGTTTCAAAGCGTTGAATCCTTTTTGCAAAGCTGGAGATTTTGACTTCTCAACTTTTGCTTGACGTCCTTTACGAACCAGTTGATTGATAGTTGGCATGTGATTGCCACCCCCTTCCTCAAATATTCATGTTTCTTTATAAACCTCTTTTCGCTAAGTCCACAGACCCAGGCGGTTCATAAAAAGACAAATGAAAAGTTTTTGCCTTGGAGAATCCCTAAAAGTTCTCGGACAAAAACGTTCCTTACACTATCATTTTACGACAGCAGCCATAGCTGCTCCCACTCCAATCCCGCAAGCTTTGCCGAGATTTTTCATTGTATCCACTTTCGTGTACTTTACATTGTGTTGTTCACACAAGGCAATGATTTTGGAAGTGAGCTGCGGATCACTATCTTCTGCGACATAGACTTCAGAAGCCATACCTGTCTGCACCATCCGCATGGTCTGTTTGGTACCTATTTTGACATGAGCATCTTGCAAGGCTTTTTCATTAGACATTGTGCATTCCTCCGAATAGAACCATGTACAATCAGCTGCCCACGCACCTTTGATATATTAGCATCTAGCGCAAGCATTGTCAATGCTAATCCTAAAAGATTTTATAAAAGTTTACGTACATCAGGATTCGTCCGCCTGCACTATACAAGCGTCCGCCTCCTGACGTACAAAACTTTCTTCCTCTCTAAATGAGAAGAAATCTATTTAATCAACCGAAACTGGCTCGAGTTCTTCTACTGAAGATTGGCCATCTTCTGGCTCAGCAAACTTGATGCTGCGGTAACGGTGCATACCTGTACCTGCAGGGATCAATTTACCGATGATTACATTTTCCTTCAGACCGAGCAACTGATCGACTTTACCTTTGATCGCTGCATCTGTCAGTACACGTGTAGTTTCTTGGAACGAAGCCGCTGAGAGGAACGAGTCTGTTTCCAGGGATGCTTTCGTAATACCGAGCAGGATTGGTTTAGCAACCGCTGGCTCTTTATCACTAAGAATCGCAATTTTGTTAGCTCTTTCGTACTCATGCGTATCTACGAACGACCCTGGCAACAGCGTTGTATCCCCTGCATCTACGATGCGGATTTTACGCAGCATTTGACGGATCATAACTTCAACGTGTTTGTCATTGATTTCTACGCCTTGGTTACGGTATACGCGCTGTACTTCCTGCAAAATGTAGTTTTGTACGCCACGTACGCCTTTAATGCGCAGCATTTCTTTTGGATCGATGGAACCGTCTGTCAACTCATCACCAGCTTCAATTTCCATGCCTTCGCTTACGCGCACACGGGAACCGTAGGTAACAGAGTATACTTTGGACTCCGCTTCACCTTGAATTTCGATTTCACGACGATCTTTCGCTTCGCGAATCTCTTTAACTACACCATCAATTTCACTGATCGTTGCTTGACCTTTAGGATTACGAGCTTCAAACAACTCCTGGATACGCGGCAAACCTTGCGTAATATCGTCTCCGGCTACACCGCCGGTGTGGAACGTACGCATTGTCAACTGTGTTCCTGGCTCACCAATGGATTGTGCTGCAATAATACCAACTGCTTCACCGATCTCCACATGTTTACCTGTCGCAAGGTTACGACCGTAACACTTCTTGCAGACACCATGACTTGCACGGCAGCTGAGTACGGAACGGATTTGCAATTTGGTTACGCCCGCTTTGATGATTGCCTCTGCTTTGTCGGAGTCAATCAATTCATTACGACCTGCAATGATTTCTTTCGTTTCCGGATGACGAACTGTCTCGAAGCAGTATCTGCCTTCAATACGGTCATAGAGATCTTCAATAACCTCTTTACCATCCTGGATACGACTTACCGTAAAGCCTTTATCTGTACCACAATCATCATCACGCACGATTACGTCTTGGGCTACGTCTACGAGACGACGAGTCAGGTAACCTGAATCGGCTGTACGCAGGGCTGTATCCGCCAAACCTTTACGCGCTCCGTGAGTGGAGATAAAGTACTCGAGTACTGTCAGACCTTCACGGAAGTTCGATTTGATTGGGAGTTCGATGATTCGACCAGACGGGTTGGCCATCAGACCACGCATACCGCCCAATTGGGTGATTTGCGATTTGTTACCCCGTGCTTTGGAGTCTACCATCATCATGATCGAGTTGTAACGGTCCATGGACTTCATCAGAATCTCAGTGATGTCATCTTTGGATTTTGACCAGATATCAATGATACGGTCATAGCGCTCTTCATTCGTAATCAGACCACGACGGTACTGATTCGTAACGATTTGTGCTTTATCCTCAGACTGTCTAAGAATTTCAAACTTCTCAGGCGGAACGATAACATCAGATACCGCAACCGTGATACCGGCACGGGTAGAGTATGTGAATCCAAGTTGTTTGATTTTATCCAAAATAACGGCTGTTTCCGTTGTGTGATAAATTTCGAAACAACGTGCAATGATGGAACCGAGATATTCTTTGCCGACACCGCCAGCCAGAGGAGCATTCATAATAGCCTCTCTGAGGTCAGCACCTTTTTCATATACAAATGAGTGATCTGCAGTACCTTGGTACAGGTTCGCACGAGTCGCATCATTGATATACGGGAAGCTTGCCGGGAAAATTTCATTGAAGATAATTTTACCGATAGTAGTCAGCAACATTCCTTCTTGTTGCTCTTCCGTGAAGCTTGTTTTACCAAGCGCCTTAACCGGAATAGCTACACGAGCGTGCAGACCAGCAGTACCACGTTGGTATGCCGATACTGCTTCGTTCACTGTACGCAGAATCATACCTGTGCCCTTTTCTTCCTTGTTGTCCATAGTGAGGTAATAAGAACCAAGCACCATATCCTGGGAAGGAGTAACAACCGGTTTACCGTCTTTCGGGTTCAAAATGTTTCCTGATGCAAGCATCAGAATACGTGCTTCCGCTTGAGCTTCAGCGGACAACGGAACGTGCACGGCCATTTGGTCACCGTCAAAGTCGGCATTGTATGCCGTACATACGAGTGGGTGAAGACGAATTGCTTTACCTTCAACGAGAATCGGTTCAAACGCTTGAATACCGAGTCTGTGAAGCGTAGGGGCACGGTTCAACAGAACCGGATGCTCCTTGATTACTTCTTCAAGAACATCCCATACTTCAGGACTTACACGCTCAACTTTACGTTTCGCGCTCTTGATGTTGTGGGCAAGCCCTTTATTTACAAGCTCTTTCATAACGAAAGGCTTGAACAATTCAAGTGCCATATCTTTTGGCAGACCACACTGATACATTTTCAGATAAGGTCCGACAACGATAACGGAACGACCAGAATAGTCAACCCGTTTACCGAGCAAGTTCTGACGGAAACGTCCTTGTTTACCTTTCAGCATGTGGCTGAGGGATTTCAATGGACGGTTACCAGGACCCGTTACCGGGCGACCGCGACGACCATTATCGATCAATGCATCAACAGCTTCCTGCAACATCCGTTTTTCATTTTGCACGATAATATCTGGCGCGCCCAGATCAAGCAGACGTTTCAGACGGTTATTCCGGTTAATTACACGGCGATACAAGTCATTAAGGTCAGACGTTGCAAAACGTCCACCGTCCAACTGTACCATTGGACGAAGTTCCGGTGGGATAACAGGAAGTACATCCATGATCATCCACTCTGGCTTGTTGCCAGAGTTACGGAAAGCTTCGATAACTTCCAGACGTTTGATTGCACGATTACGACGTTGTCCTTGCGCAGTCCGGAGCTCTTCTTTCAGGAACTCGAGCTCTTTATCTATGTCAAGATCTTGAAGCAGTTTTTTAACCGCTTCTGCGCCCATGCCAGCCTGGAAACCATAACCGTATTTTTCACGGTAGCTGCGGTATTCTTTCTCGGACAACAGCTGTTTTTTCTCCAGTGGAGTTTCTCCTGGATCCGTTACAACATATGATGCAAAGTAGATAATCTCTTCAAGAGATCTTGGAGACATATCCAGAGCAAGACCCATACGGCTCGGAATACCTTTGAAGTACCAGATATGCGATACCGGAGCAGCGAGCTCAATATGGCCCATCCGTTCACGACGTACTTTCGCACGTGTTACTTCAACGCCACAACGATCACAGACAACGCCTTTATAACGAACGCGTTTGTATTTACCGCAATGACATTCCCAGTCTTTTGTAGGGCCAAAAATCTTTTCGCAGAACAGCCCTTCTTTTTCCGGTTTCAACGTACGATAGTTGATCGTTTCCGGTTTTTTCACTTCTCCGCGGGACCAAGAACGAATTTTCTCTGGGGAAGCAAGCCCGATCTTCATGTATTCGAAATTGTTGACGTCCAACAAGGAGCAACCCTCCTTAACCAATTCCTGTAATCTAGGTTACGCCCTCTCCGGCCGAAGCCGGAGCAAGACGCGAGCCTGATGAAAAACGCCGGTCATCATGCGCTCGAAGCGAATTATTCCGCTCCGACCTCTGTACCCTCAAGGTTGAGGCTGAGCTTATCGCTCGCAGCGTCATCTTCATCGTCCATTTCTCTCATTTCAATCTCTTGCTCATCTTCACTCAAAATCTTAACGTCCATACCCAAGCTTTGCAGCTCTTTGATCAATACTTTGAATGATTCAGGAACACCTGGTTCAGGAACATTCTCGCCCTTAACAATGGATTCATATGTTTTAACCCGACCAACAACATCATCGGATTTAACAGTCAAGATTTCTTGCAGTGTATAAGCAGCACCGTACGCCTCAAGCGCCCATACTTCCATCTCCCCGAAACGCTGTCCACCAAATTGGGCTTTACCACCCAATGGCTGTTGCGTAACAAGTGAGTAAGGACCCGTGGAACGGGCATGGATTTTATCATCAACCATGTGTGCCAATTTGATCATGTGCATGACACCAACGGTAACTTCACGTTCAAATTCTTCACCTGTACGACCATCATACAGGACGGTTTTACCATTACGTTGCATTCCTGCTTCTTCCATCGTATCGAAGACATCATACTCCTTCGCTCCGTCGAATACAGGAGTTGCTACGTGAATACCCAGTTGCATTGCGGCCATACCCAAGTGAACCTCAAGTACTTGACCGATATTCATCCGGGACGGTACGCCCAGTGGGTTAAGAACGATCTGAACCGGTGTACCATCTGGCAGGAAAGGCATATCTTCTTCCGGCAAGATGCGGGCCACGACCCCTTTGTTACCATGACGTCCGGCCATTTTATCACCCTCGGAAATTTTCCGTTTTTGAGCGATATATACACGAACGAGTTGGTTAACACCTGGAGGCAGTTCATCACCGTTTTCACGGGTAAATACTTTCACGTCTACTACGATACCGTCGGTACCATGTGGTACACGCAAGGAAGTATCACGTACTTCACGTGCTTTCTCACCAAAGATCGCATGCAGGAGACGTTCTTCTGCTGTCAGCTCTGTTACACCTTTAGGTGTTACTTTACCAACCAGAATGTCGCCAGCACTGATCTCAGCACCGATGCGGATAATACCGCGCTCATCCAAGTTACGCAACGCTTCTTCCCCAACGTTAGGGATGTCACGTGTGATCTCTTCAGGTCCGAGCTTGGTATCACGTGCTTCAGACTCATACTCCTCGATATGGATGGATGTGTATACATCTTCCTTAACGAGTTTTTCACTGAGCAAGATCGCATCCTCGTAGTTGTAACCTTCCCAAGTCATGAAGGCAACAACAACGTTACGTCCCAGAGCCAATTCACCCATTTCCGTTGAAGGACCGTCAGCGAGGATATCGCCAGCTTTGACAGCAGCACCTCTTTTGACAATCGGACGCTGGTTAATGCATGTTCCTTGGTTCGAACGCATAAATTTGTGTAATTTATATTTAACGATATCGCCTTTAACTTCCTGACCGTCCACTTCTTCAACACGACGGAGCCAAATCTCGTTCGCAGAAGAACGTTCAATAATTCCGTCATAATCGGAGACAATACATACACCAGAGTCTTTTGCAGCTTTGTGCTCCATACCTGTTCCTACAAGTGGTGCTTTAGGAATCAAGAGTGGAACCGCCTGCCGCTGCATGTTAGATCCCATGAGTGCACGGTTGGAGTCATCGTTCTCAAGGAACGGGATAAGCGCTGTAGCGACGGATACAACCTGTTTAGGAGATACGTCCATGTAGTCAACTCGCTCACTCGGCATCGTAAGGATGTTATCCGACTGTTTGTTGTAACGTACAATGATCGCTTCTTCTTCAAATGTACCGTCTTCGTTCAACTTCGCATTCGCTTGCGCGATGACATAGTTGTCCTCTTCATCCGCTGTCAGGTAATCAATTTGCTCGGTCACAATACCTGTCTTCGGATCAACCCAACGATATGGAGCTTCAATGAAGCCATATTCATTCACACGGGCGAACGTTGACAAGGAGTTGATCAAACCGATGTTTGGTCCCTCTGGAGTCTCGATCGGACACATACGGCCATAGTGGGATGGATGGACGTCACGCACTTCCATACCTGCGCGCTCACGCGTCAAACCACCGGGTCCGAGTGCGGACAAACGACGTTTATGTGTCAACTCACCCAGCGGGTTCGTTTGATCCATAAACTGTGACAATTGAGAACTACCAAAGAACTCTTTAATGGATGCAATAACAGGACGTATATTGATCAATGCCTGTGGTGTAATGACGTTGGCATCCTGAATGGACATTCTCTCACGAACCACACGCTCCATACGGGACAAACCGATACGGAACTGGTTCTGCAGGAGTTCACCCACTGAACGCAAACGACGGTTACCCAGATGATCGATATCATCCGTGCTACCAATTCCCTGCAGAAGGTTAAGGAAATAACTGATGGACGAAATAATATCCGCCGGAGTCACGTTTTTAACGGACTTGTCAATGTTTGCATTGGCAATCAGTTTAACAACTTTACCATCTTCAGTTGGTGAGAATACATCAATCGTTTGCATAGGGATATCATTGGCATCCAAAACGCCGTTACCCACGTGATACGTGCGGAATCCAACGCTTTTCTCCAGATACGGCATGATTTCATCCAACAAACGACGATCAACCATTTGGCCTGCTTCAGCAATGATTTCACCTGTTTCAGCGTCAACAAGTGATTCAGCCAAGCGTTGGTTAAACAAACGGTTTTTGATGTGAAGTTTTTTATTCATTTTGTAACGACCTACATTAGCAAGGTCATAACGTTTTGGATCAAAGAAACGTGCTACGAGCAAGCTTTTCGCATTATCCAATGTTGGTGGCTCGCCCGGACGAAGACGCTCGTAGATCTCAATGAGTGCTTTCTCCGTGGAATCCGTGTTGTCTTTGTCCAGTGTGTTGCGGATATATTCGTCATTACCGAGCAGATCCAGAATCTCAGCATCTGTGCCAAAACCAAGTGAACGCAGGAGAACCGTAACCGGTATTTTACGTGTACGGTCGATCCGGACGTAAACAACATCCTTCGCGTCCATCTCCAGTTCGAGCCAAGCGCCGCGGTTAGGAATAACTGTAGCGGTATACGTTTTTTTGGCGTTTTTATCTACTTTGGTACTGAAGTAAACGCTAGGAGAGCGAACCAACTGGCTGACAATAACCCGTTCCGCACCATTAATAATAAATGTGCCCGTGTTGGTCATCAGCGGGAAATCTCCCATGAATACTTCCTGCTCTTTGACTTCGCCGGTTTCCTTATTAATGAGCCGGACTTTGACCCGAAGCGGTGCTGCATAAGTAACGTCACGCTCTTTCGCGTCATCTACTGTATACTTCGGTTCACCGAGACTGTAATCGATAAATTCCAAAATCAAGTTGCCTGTGAAATCCTGGATCGGCGAGATATCCTGGAACATTTCGCGCAACCCTTCCTCCAAAAACCAATCATATGATTTTTGTTGGATTTCAATCAGGTTAGGAACTTCGAGTATCTCGTTAATTCGTGCATAACTGCGCCGAGTGCGTCGACCATATTGAACAAGATGTCCTGCCAACTTAAACTCACCCCTCAATGTCTACTCACTTTAAAAATTTCGTTGCGAACCTCTGTTTGTAACCTTATAATGGTACACATACAGAGCAAAGCAATGCATCCACAAATAAAGAAAAGCCCTTACTCGAAATGTCGTTCGAAAAAAGAGCAACTTTGATCGGCGGATGTCTTTCCAAAACATTCTTATCCCCAGTTTGCCCAAAATGTACATATTATACGCCAAACGTAGGCATAATAAGCCCGTTCGGCGTAAAAAAAGGTTGACATTTTTAGTTAGCTAAAGCCAAGTAGGGCATCTTAATACTGACATTTTACAATAATACCACGACCTGAATTTCAAGTCAATAGTCCTATTGCAAAAAAAATGATCCCCTGCTTACTTTACAAACTCGGATTCAGCTTTTAGTAGAATCCTCTTCCGATTTCATCGCTTTGAAAATCCGGTAGCCTTTATCCTTCGTCACTTCTTCCACTCTTCCAAACAAAGATTCCAACTTCGCTTTTGCTGATGGAGCCCCTTGTTTCTTCTGAATGACAATCCACAACGAACCACCTACCTTCAGATGACGATGTGCCTGTTCGAAAATAGTATGAACCGTCTCTTTCCCAGCCCGTATAGGCGGATTGGTTAAGATAACGTCAAAATCTTGCTTTTTTACTTCAGCCAGTAGATTACTTTGCAATACGGTAACATTGTTAATCCCGTTCGCTTTTGCATTTTCCATGGAAAGTTCAACGGCTCTCTCGTTGATATCGATCATGGTGACATGTCCGTCCGGTACAAGTTTGGCTGCTGTAAGACCCATCGGTCCATATCCACAACCCACATCGAGAACATGAGCCCCTGATGGCAACTCTATCGCATCAATCAATACTCTGCTGCCATAATCGATTCCGTTTTTGGAAAACACACCGGCGTCCGTCACGAATCGCAGACTGAATCCGCGAAGAATCGCTTCAGTTGCTCTGCGATCATGCGCTACTTGCGGTTTGTCCGAATAATAATGATTGGACATGTCCTCACTCACTTTCCATTTACAATTACAGCAACAAACCCCTTGATATAAGTCAAGGGGTTTGTTGTTTTGTTCATCTAGCTTATAAAAGCTAAATTATTTAACTTCGATTGTAGCGCCAGCTTCTTCAAGCTTAGCTTTAACCGCTTCTGCTTCTTCTTTAGCAACTTTTTCTTTCAATGCTTTTGGAGCGTTGTCAACCAGTTCTTTTGCTTCTTTCAGGCCAAGACCTGTGATTTCGCGAACTGCTTTGATAACGTTGATTTTGGAAGCACCAGCGTTAGTCAAGATTACGTCGAACTCGGATTGCTCAGCTTCAGCAGAAGCAGCGCCTGCACCTGCAGCAGCTACTGGAGCTGCAGCAGTTACGCCGAATTCTTCTTCGATTGCTTTAACAAGATCGTTCAATTCCAGTACAGTCATGCCTTTGATTGCTTCCAAGATTTGCTCTTTACTCATGAGTGAACCTCCATATATAATATTATTTTTTTAATTCATTTGCCGCCTAAGCAGCGTTCAGATCAAGTTGCTTACGCGCCTTGCTCTTCTTTTTCTGCAACTGCTTTAACCGCAAGCGCGAAGTTGCGCACTGGCGCTTGAAGCACGCTGAGGAGCATGGAAAGGAGTCCATCGCGGGATGGCAATTCTGCCAACGCCTTAACTTCTTGTACTCCGATTACGCGACCTTCTACGATAGCACCTTTCAATTCCAGTGCATCGTTCTTTTTCGCGAAGTCGTTCAGAATTTTAGCGGGAGCCACAACGTCGTCTGCGCTGAATGCAATTGCAGTAGGACCTGTAAGAACACTATCGAGTTCTGTCAGTTCTGCTGCTGCAGCTGCACGGCGAAGCAACGAGTTTTTCAGCACTTGGAATTCGATCCCTGCTTCACGAAGTTGCTTACGCAACTCAGTTACTTGGGCAACGTTCAATCCGCGATAGTCAACAACAACAGTTGTAACGCTCTCGCGCAATTTTGCTGTTACTGCATCAACGGACTCTTGTTTTGCTTGAATCACTTTTGCGTTTGCCAATCTGTACACCTCCTGGTCAAATTTATCCCATTAAGAAAAGCCTCCGTAGAATCACGAAGGCTTGATATATACTCATCATCGATTTGCATCGTTCTAAGTTCTATAATCACACCTCGGCAGGAAATTAAGCCTAATGGCACCTACTGTCTACGGCAAGCATATTCAAATGTCAACGGTCAGTCACTCGGACTCACAACTTTTATATCTTATCAAAAACAGGACAAGCCTGTCAAGAGATATTATCTAAAAGCTGCTGCGTTCACGCGTGCTCCAGGGCCCATCGTGGAAGAAAGACTAACATTCTTCAGATAAACACCTTTTGCTGCCGCTGGTTTAGCACGATTCAGAGCTTCCATGAGAGCTTTGAAGTTCTCATTAAGTTGCTCAGAAGAGAAAGAAGCTTTACCAATCGGTGCATGAATTTGACCTGCACGATCCAGACGATATTCGATTTTACCGGCTTTAATTTCTTGAACAGCCTTAGTTACATCGAAAGTTACCGTTCCGGCTTTAGGGTTAGGCATCAGACCTTTACCGCCGAGCAGTCGGCCCAATTTACCTACTTCACTCATCATATCTGGTGTCGCTACGCAGACGTCGAATTCGAACCAGCCTTGTTGGATTTTGTTGATCATGTCTGCATCACCAACATAGTCCGCGCCAGCCGCTTCCGCTTCTTTCGCTTTGTCACCTTTTGCAAATACCAATACGCGTTGTGTTTTACCTGTGCCGTGTGGCAAGACAACAACACCACGTACAGCCTGGTCTTGCTTACGAGGGTCTACACCCAAACGAACTGCCGCTTCGATTGTTTCATCGAATTTTGCAGTAGCTGCCTTTTTCACAAGCTCTACAGCTTCTGAAGGCTCGTAAGTTGCTTCGCTGTCAATCAGCTTAGCAGCTTCCAGGTATTTTTTACCGTGTTTAGCCATGTTTTATTCCTCCTTTGTGGTGTTAGCGGATATACCTCCCACATCAACCGGTCGCGAATCGACCGGTTTTACGAAGCCATGTTTCTTATGAAAATTAGTCTTCGATGGTGATACCCATGCTGCGGGCAGTACCTTCGACCATACGCATAGCGGACTCAACGTCTGCTGCATTCAGGTCAGGCATTTTTGTTTCTGCGATTTGACGAACCGCATCACGTTTAACAGTAGCAACTTTTTTCTTGTTCGGTTCTCCGGATCCTTTTTCAACTTTAGCTGCCACTTTCAACAGAACTGCTGCTGGTGGAGTTTTAGTGATGAAAGTAAAGGAACGGTCCTCGAATACAGAAATTTCAACTGGAATAATCAATCCTGCTTGATCAGCTGTACGAGCGTTGAATTCTTTACAGAATGCCATGATGTTGACACCTGCTTGACCCAAAGCTGGACCTACTGGTGGCGCTGGATTTGCTTTACCTGCTGGAATCTGCAGTTTTACCATTTTGATTACCTTTTTTGCCATGATTGACACCTCCTTGCAAAATAGTGGTTAACGGGCCTTGCAGCCCTCCCACAAGAAACTTGAAGAAACTATATCTTCTCCACTTGCGTATATTCCAACTCAAGCGGTGTTTCCCGTCCAAACATGTTTACGTGCACTTTCAACTTGCTTTTGTCTACCAAAATTTCTTCCACGGAGCCTACGAAATTCGCAAAAGGACCGACTTTAATACGCACGGATTCCTTAATATCGAACTCAATTTTCGGCTTAGGTTCAACCATGCCCATGTGCTTCAGAATTTGTTCCACTTCTTCAGGCAACAAAGCAGTTGGTTTGGACCCAGAACCTGTCGAACCGACAAATCCTGTAACACCTGGTGTGTTGCGAACAACATACCAAGAATCATCCGTCTGTACCATTTCCACCAAGACATAACCCGGGTAAACTTTACGCATAACGGTTTTTTTCTTACCGTCCTTGTTTACCACTTCTTCTTCCATAGGAACAAGAACGCGGAATATCTTGTCTTCCATGCCCATAGACTCGACGCGTTTTTCCAAATTGGCCTTGACCTTGTTCTCATACCCTGAATAGGTATGAACGACGTACCATCTTTTTTCCATATCAAGCCACCGGAACCCTTCTTAAATAATCGCTTCGATCACAAAGGAGATGCCAATGTCAATGACCCAAAAAAACAGCGTCATAACCACAACAGTACCAAGTACGATCAATGTGTAGTTGGTCAGCTCTTTACGATTAGGCCAGCGAACTTTTTTAAGTTCAGCCCAGCTTTCTGAGAAAAAGGAAATCAGAGATTTGAAACTTCGTTTCACGCCGACACCTCCAAAAACTATCTGGTTTCGCGATGAGAAGTCTGCTCGTTACAAAACTTGCAAAATTTCTTCATCTCCATGCGGTCGGGGTGATTACGCTTGTTTTTTGTCGTAGTGTAATTTCTTTGTTTGCAGTTAGTACAAGCCAAAGTAATAATTACCCGCATGATGTACACCTCCCGAAGACTTCCACATTCAAGCAGAGTCTCTAAATTGATCCTGAAAAAAAGCCATAAATTTAGGCCTACCTAAAACACTTTATCACAAGGGTATAACCATGTCAATGAAAGAATAGCCTTTCATTCATTGGGTATTACTTCCGTACAACGTACATTCGTTTCGCATCTCTGTTTTTCTCTTCTCCTATACGGACCGAGCGATTACTAGTATAAACATTCTTTGATTTTATAAACTTGAGACAGTAAAAAAAGACTCAAACACCGAGCCTTTTCCATCAACGACAACATGTGTTCAATTATCTCGAACTTCCAGGTACTTTTCAAGTTTGCGCTTGACGCGCTGAAGTGCATTATCAATGGACTTCACATGTCTGTCCAAATCTACTGCAATCTCTTGATAAGATCTCCCGTCCAGATACAACATCAATACTTTACGCTCCAGATCACTTAGAATCTCGGACATTTTATCTTCCAGGCCCACAAACTCTTCCTGATTGATGATTAATTCTTCCGGATCACTGACCTGGGTTCCACAAATCACATCGAGTAACGTACGATCAGACTCTTCGTCATAAATGGGCTTGTCCAGAGATACATAAGAATTAAGCGGAATATGCTTCTGACGTGTTGCTGTCTTAATCGCCGTGATAATCTGTCTTGTAATACACAGTTCAGCAAAAGCCTTGAATGAAGCCAGCTTGTCCCCTTTAAAATCTCGAATGGATTTATAGAGGCCAATCATTCCTTCTTGAATAATATCTTCCCGGTCTGCCCCAATCAGAAAATAAGATCTAGCCTTGGCGCGTACAAAGTTACGATACTTGTTAATCAAAAACTCTAACGCTTCGCTTTCGCCTTCACGGAAAGCTTCGACAATGTCTTCGTCACTTTGGTAATCATACTTAGATAACATGATATCTTTGAGGTCGACACTCACAGACAATCCCTCCGGCTGCAACGCAAGGTACCCCGTTACTCTACTCTATGAAATATAGGATCAGTATATATGATGGTACCTCACACCGTCAACCACGCTCTGCCTAAAAAAGAACATCAATAACATAAATGTCAAGAGTTTCAATATTCTAATTTTTGTAAAAACGAACTGTTATTCCCGGCGCCACCGCTCAAACTCTTTCAATACATCCGGACTCAACTTGCCCCCGAGTGTATTACGCGTGGTCTTCGCCTGATCTTCTTCCAGTCGTTTTTTTAATTCTTTTTCGTTCTGCTCAACCTCAATGAGCAGTTCCCTTGCAGATACGCGTAGCGCTCCCTGTCCGAAAATGACATGTTGCTCTACCATATCGCTCGTAGCCACATAGATTTGGCGTCTTCGCATGCTTAGTTCCCGAACGAGTCTCTCAATGCATTCGTCTGCCGTCTCTTTTTCCTTTGTAAAATATATCTGCACTTTGCTCTGTGTAAAGGATTTACCGAGTCCAGGCACGAGGTAGGCGTCAAACACAACAATGACTCGCCGGCCGGAGAAAGCCTGATAGTCGGCAAGACGAAAAAGAAGCCTGTTGCGCGCCTCTTCTAGCCCACTTTCTGCCAGTTTGGTTAACTCCGGCCAGTCGCCAATCATGTTGTACCCGTCTACAAGAAGCACATCACGGGAATCAGCCATACCTTCTATTCCTGCGCTTGACGCGAGCGGAGCACTTCATACATGACAACACCCGCTGCCACGGAAGCATTCAAGGAGTTAATCTGACCTTGCATCGGTAATTTGATCAGTACGTCGCATTTCTCACGAATAAGTCGTCCCATTCCCTTGTTTTCATTCCCGATTACCAGTGCAACAGGGCCAGTAAAGACTCCATTACCAAAGACACCTTCATGAGCCGTGACATCTGTCCCTACAACCCATACACCTTCCTCTTTGAGACGATCAATGGTCTGACCAAGATTACTTACACGAGCCACTGGCACGTACTCCACAGCGCCTGCTGACGTTTTGGATACCGTTGCTGTTACTGCTGCCGAGCGACGTTTGGGTACAATAACGCCATGTGCACCCGTGCAGTCCGCTGTCCGCAAAATCGACCCCAGGTTATGAGGATCTTCGATCTCATCCAGCAGAATCAGGAAAGGATGCTCATTCTTCGCTTTCGCTGCGGCAAGAATGTCTTCTACCTCCACATAAGCGTATGGTGCAGCTTGTGCAACTACCCCCTGATGCTGAATGCCTGGTACCGTTTGATCCAGCTTACGCTTGTCCACATGTTGAATGACAATACCTAGTTTTTTGGCTTCCGAGATAATAGGTTGAGTCAGATGTTTCTGTGCTGTATCGGCAATCCATATTTTATTAATGGTCCGGCCTGAACGCAGCGCCTCCGTCACGGAGTGTTTACCCGCGATCCATTCTTCTTCCATCGTTGTTCGTTCCTCTCTGTAATGCGTTGTTTTGTTGAAATTTCTATTTTTTTGTCGGCGAAGACGATTGTTGTTCCGCGTGTTCAATGCCAAGCCTAATCAGTTCAATCATGCGATCATGATGACCACTGCTGTAGAGATAACCAATGAGACATTCAAAAGCCGTGGCATGTCTATACTCCAACACATCTGCATTTTTGGGTACACTACCCGACTTGGCATTCCGCCCTTGCCGGACAATATCGCGTTCTTCCTCTGTCAGTTCAGCCTCAATCATTGCAAGAATGCGGCTCTGTGCCTTCGCTGATACCAATCCGGTTGCACTACGGTGCAGATGATTGGGACGCATGTTGGCTTTCGACAATAGATATTGACGAACAGCTACCTCATATACCGCGTCACCAATATAGGCCAGTGCAATAGGTGGAATCAACTTCGCAGGTCTGGACGGAGGATACGGGAACCATCCTCCCTCCGTGACCTGCTCCTGTTGTTTTGGTGTATTTGGATGTCCTTCGCTCATTTGCGCCGCCATCTCATACCCTGCGCCGTATCCTCAAGCAGAATGCCCCGTGCAGACAACTCATCACGAATTTCATCCGCTCTTGCCCAGTTTTTGGACTTGCGCGCTTCTACACGTTCTTCAATCAACTGTTCTACTTCCTCATCCAGAAGTTCTGGCTCTCCATCTGTATAGATGCGAAGCACAGCATTCAATTCACTGAACAATTCAAGGAGCGCACGTATGTCTGCCGCATTGACAACTTCCTGCTGTAACAGTTGATTGGCTTCCCCTGCCCACTCAAACATAGCAGTGATCGCATCAGGAGTATTGAAATCATCCTGCATCTTCTCATGATATTGCTGACGGATTTGGTCGAGTCTTGCCGCAAACTCTGCTGTGATATCCTGATCTACGGTTACCGCGCTCAGACGATGGTTCAGGTTACCTACAGCATTCGCAATCCGGTCCACACTATTCTGTGCCTGCTCCATCGTATCATCCGTGAAATTCAACGGGTTACGATAGTGGGTAGACAACATAAAGTAACGAATCGCTTCGCGTTTATATTGATTCCGCAAATCTTTAACAAGAACACCGTTACCAAGTGATTTCGACATCTTCTCGTTATCAATCCGGATGAATCCATTATGCATCCAGTAGTTCGCAAGTGGTTTACCTGTTAACACCTCGGATTGGGCGCATTCGCACTCATGGTGCGGGAACTGCAGATCCTGTCCACCCCCGTGAATGTCCAGTGTATCCCCAAGGTACTCCCTAGCCATGGCGGAGCACTCAATATGCCAACCTGGTCGACCATCGCCCCAAGGACTGGACCAATAGATCTCACCTGGTTTTGCAGCCTTCCAGAGCACGAAATCTTCGGGATGCTCTTTGCGCTCGTCCACACCTACACGGATTCCAAATTGCAGCTCCTGTAAATTTTGCTTCGATAGCTTACCATACTCGCTGAATTTGCCTGTACGGTAATAGACGTCACCGCCATTTTCGTATGCGAAACCTTTTTCAACCAACTCACGGATAAAATCAATAATGAGCGGCATGTTTTCCGTTACTCTCGGGTTGCTGCTTGCCTTGGGAATACCCAATCCCTCAAGGTCTTCATAGTAAGCTGCAATAAACTTCTCCGCGACGTGAGGAACGTCTGTTCCAAGTTGTTCGGCTTTGCGAATCAGCTTATCGTCCACATCCGTGAAGTTCACCACATAGTTTACATCATGTCCTGTCTGTTCCAGGTATCCACGAACCGTGTCGAAAAAGATAACCGGGCGTGCATTTCCAATATGAATATAGTCATATACCGTTGGTCCGCAGACATACATTTTTACTTTCCCTGGCTCTTGGGGAACAAATTCTTCTTTTGTACGACTCATCGTATTATAAATCTGAAGCGTCATGGTCACTTATCCTTTCATCCTATACTGCCTTTATTTATTGTATCACGTATCATGCACAGTCTCATTTGCACGGGCATTCTGCAGTGTACGTACTTCTTCCTGCAATCGTTCGAGTTCTTTTTGCATACCACGCAAGGAGTCAACGACCGGATCGGGCAATTGTTGACTGAGGCGGTCTACCCGTCGGCCATCCTGTTTAACAATTCTGCCCGGTATACCTACCACGGTACTATTGGAAGGGACCTCCTTAAGCACAACAGAGTTCGCCCCAATGTTGCTTTGATCCCCCACGCTAAATGAACCCAGCACCTTTGCCCCAGATGAGATAACCACATTATTACCAATGGTCGGATGTCTCTTTCCTTTTTCTTTCCCTGTTCCGCCAAGCGTAACCCCCTGATAGATAACAACATCATCGCCAATCTCACATGTTTCTCCAATAACGACGCCCATTCCATGGTCAATAAACAACCGATTCCCGATCGTAGCTCCAGGATGTATCTCAATCCCTGTCATAAAACGGCTAACCTGCGAAATGAACCTGGCCACCGAGAACCATCTTCGCTTGTATAAAAAATGAGCCATCCGGTGTGCCCATATCGCATGCAGCCCTGAGTAGGTTAGTACCACTTCAAACCAACCTCGGGCCGCCGGATCGTTTTCAAACACCGCCTGGATATCTGATCTGATCTTCTTGAACATGCTCGTTCCCCTCTTGTTCAGGTTCCCGTCCTCCGGCTTACCGGACGGCGCGTTCCTTTGGTAGTGTACTGCACACTCGCCTAAACAAAAAACGCCCCTGCAGCATTTAGCTGCAGAGGCGTTTATCGCGGTCCCACTCTGCTCGGTCCATTCTTAATAGAATGAGCCCTCAAGCGGTTTGGTAACGGAAACCAATCGTCACAACCTATCCTAACGTTTTCCCATGTCATGATCGACAAAGGCGGGGCTGGATTCGGCTGTGCAGCTCACGGGCGCATTTCGACTGATGGACAGTGGATGGTTCACAGCCACCGCATCCAAAGAAATCTCTCTTTGCCGCGGGACCATCCTCTCTGAATCTGTCCGGGTCAGTCTACTCCTCCCGATCTTTGCTGTTCTATTAGATAAATCATATCAATTATTCGTTGTGTTGTTATTATAGCGAAAAGGCCACAAACTGACAACAGCCGACTCCGTAATCCATACATCATAGGACTGTGATCAGATTCCGATTAACGGAATGCCCTCGAATAATCTTATTTTACTTGCGCGAGCAATCGTTCGATCACCGTATCACGACCCAGAAGCACGATCGTTTGGTTCAGATCACGTCCATGCGTCTGTCCAGTCAAGGCTACGCGAATTGGCATAAAGAGCTGTTTGCCCTTAAAGCCGGTTTCTTTCTGTACTTCCTTGATCAAGGCAGCCATTTTACTTGGCGTAAACTCTTCACTTGCCTGCACTTTATCAGCAAATGCCTTCAGCACAGTCGGTACCTGCTCTTCAGCGAGAACTGCGGCACCTTCAGTTTCCAGCTCAATCTCCGAACGGAAGAACACTTCCGACAATTCTACGATATCGGATGCAGCGTTCATCTGTTCCTGATAGAGATGCACGAGGGTATGCGCCCACTCTTTTTGCTCAGCGGACAGATCCCCAGGAAGGCGTCCTGCTTTTTGTAGATGCGGAATGGCCATCTCGGCGATACGTTCCGGATCAGCATGTTTGATATAGTGGTTGTTCAAGTGCGCCAGCTTGTGGGTATCAAATACCGCAGGGCTCTTGGACAGACGTTTCGTATCAAAAATGGAGATCAGTTGCTCTTGCGAGAAGATCTCTTCCTCCCCTTCCGGCGACCAGCCGAGCAGGGAAATGAAGTTAAACATCGCTTCAGGCAAATAGCCGAGCTGATCATATTGCTCGATAAACTGAATAACGGACTCATCCCGTTTACTCAGCTTCTTGTGATTTTCATTCACGATCAGCGTCATATGACCGAATTGCGGTGGCTCCCAGCCAAGCGCTTCATAGATCATCAGTTGACGCGGCGTGTTGGAGATGTGATCTTCCCCACGCAGGACGTGGGAGATCTTCATCAAGTGATCATCCACAGCAACAGCATAGTTGTACGTGGGAATGCCGTCTTTTTTCACAATGACGAAGTCGCCTGATTCCTTGCTGTTGAACGAGATTGTACCTTTAACCATGTCATCAAACGTATATATACGTTCTTCCGGCACACGGAAACGAATACTCGCTACGCGACCTTCCGCTTCAAACGCACTAATCTGCTCTGGAGTCAGATCACGGTGTTTGCCAGAATAACGCGGTGTTTCTCCACGTGCTGACTGCTCCTCGCGCTCTTGCTCCAATTCTTCTTCCGTGCAGAAGCAAGGGTAAGCCAGACCTTTATCCAGCAATTCCTGCGTATATTTACGATAGAGGTCCAGACGTTCCGTTTGACGGTATGGTCCGTATTCTCCGCCCACGTCAATACTTTCATCCCACTCGATTCCGAGCCATTTCAAGTATTTCAGCTGGCTTTCTTCACCACCGGCGATGTTCCGTTTCACGTCCGTATCTTCAATACGAATAATGAATTTACCGTTATTATGTTTGGCATATAGATAGTTAAACAGCGCCGTACGGGCATTCCCGATATGCAGGTGTCCCGTTGGACTCGGCGCGTAACGCACACGAATTTCCGTGCTCATATGATCCCCTCCGTCACGAATTAATTGATGATATCACACACGAACAAGGCAAACCACGGATTGAGTGGCAATGCCCTCTCCCCGTCCCGGGAATCCCAGTTGCTCTGTCGTAGTTGCTTTTACGTTCACCTGTGTTACATCCGCTTCCAGTGCCTTGGCAATCACCTCAGCCATCTTCGGGATGTAAGGAGCCATCTTCGGCTTTTGGGCAATAATCGTTGAATCGATATTGCCTAACCGATATCCGCGATCCTTCACAAGCTGCCATACATGCTCCAGCAATTTCAGGCTGTCGGCATCCTTGAATTCCGGATCGGTATCCGGGAAGTGCTTGCCGATATCCCCAAGTGCCAGCGCACCCAAAATGGCATCACTTATCGCGTGCAACAGCACGTCTGCGTCCGAGTGACCCAGCAGTCCTTTTTCATAAGGAATCGTTACTCCGCCAATAATACACGGGCGTCCCTCTACCAGCTGATGTACATCAAATCCCTGTCCTACACGTATCATCGCTTCTTCTCTCCCCCCAGCAAAAACGCAGCGTATTGCAAATCTTCCGGCGTTGTTAATTTGATATTTGTATAATTGCCTTCCACAACCTTGACCGACATACCCTGACGTTCAGCCAGCATGGCGTCATCTGTTCCCAGAAATCCGTCCTGCTCGGCTGATTCGTAGGCGGAGAGCAGGGAAGAAAGACGAAAAGCCTGCGGGGTTTGAATGCTCCACAGACTGCTGCGATCTGGTGTCGCCGTAACGACTCCCTCCGCATTCACTTGTTTGATCGTATCCTTCACGGGAACCGCCAGTACAGCTGCTCCACCACCGGCTATGGCAGCCGCCATGCATCCCTTGATCTGCTCATGGTTCACAAAAGGACGTACCCCGTCGTGAACGAGAACCCAATCCGTCCCAAGTGCCTCAAGGCCTTTATGGACAGAATGTTGTCTCTCTTTCCCTCCGGGGATAACATGGACACGTGAATCCAGTTGGTATTTTTTTACCCAATCCTGGCAGCGTTCAACATCTGCAGCTCCTGTGACCAGCACCATCTCGCGGATCTCGTCCAGCGCAGCAAATACCTCAAGCGTATGTATGAAAACGGGCTTGTCCTGCAGCAACAGAAACTGTTTGCTCTCGGTCGTCCCCATCCGGGTTCCGCGACCTGCTGCCACAATGACAACGCCCCACCCTTTATCCATGCCGCAATCCCTGCCTTGTCTGTCAGTTTATCGTTCAAAGATACACAATATCATTCAACGATACACTACCCATCATACCGCTTTATTGGGCTTTTTCCAACAGTTTCGGCTTGGCAAAAATCATTCGTCCCGCTGAAGTCTGCAACACACTGGTCACGAGCACTTCCATCATCATGCCAATATACTCGCGTCCGCCCTCCACAACGATCATTGTACCATCATCCAGATAGGCTACACCTTGACCATGCTCCTTGCCATCCTTGATGATCTGCACCATGATCTCCTCACCTGGCAGAACAACCGGCTTCACCGCATTGGCAAGATCATTAATGTTCAACACAGATACACCTTGGAGTTCGCACACTTTGTTCAGGTTAAAGTCATTGGTGACCACTTTGCCCTGAAGCACTTTAGCCAGTTTGACCAGTTTGCTGTCCACCTCGGAGATTTCCTCGAAATCCCCTTCGTAGATCAGGACTTTTACATCAAGTTCCTTCTGGATTTTGTTCAAAATGTCCAGTCCTCGCCGTCCTCTGTTCCGCTTGAGCAGATCCGATGAATCGGCAATATGCTGCAGCTCCTCCAGAACGAATTCCGGAATGACGATCGTGCCTTCAATAAATCCGGTTTTGCATATATCCGCGATACGCCCATCAATAATAACACTGGTATCCAGAATTTTATGTTCTTCCATTCGTCTATCCTCATCCACCTCGGGATGACCCCATCGCCCAGACATCCAGAATGCCCCCAGATCGTCTTTCTTCGCCATGGCAAGGGTGTAGCCGGAATAAGCACCAATCACCGTCAGTGCCACTTGTAGCACTTCTCCTGCCGTTCCCATCCATCCCACAACAGGGTATAACAACAAAGCCACCAGCAAGCCAGCAACGGTACCTGCGGCACCTGCCGCCAGTTCATTCATAGGTACTTTTGCCAATGATTCGATTCCACTATGCAGTCTGTCTGCCATCAATGTTCCACCAATATTACATACAGCCATAAACATTACAGCTCCCAGCAGCGTCGATATACCAGCTCCCAGTAATCCTGCGGACTGAATCCATTCCGCCATCCATGGGACTGATTTTCCTGCCAGATGATATGCCGTGTAGCCGAACCATGCACCGCACAATCCTGTAAAAGTTAAAATGCCTTTTTTCCACATTAGTCCCTGCACCTCCTTCAATGTATCTTGATCTTGATATCCAGTATGATCCAATTCCTAATTTGCTAATCCCTTCCGGAAGAACTTTTTGGAAATGTTGCAATCGTCAGTTGAAAGTAGGTAAATTATTGGCATATAATGAATTCAATTCATATCCCGAGGTGAGTGGCAAAAATGAGTACGCTAAGTTTACAGGCTTTCCAGGATCAAGTTTCTGAACTGTTGTTGCGTCATCGCAGCCTGATTGATGTACTGTCCAAAACGGGACAAGCCGGAGCGTCTGTTAACCGTGCCGTGTCCAAAGCCATTACCGAATGCGGCTGCATCGAGCTGCACGCCACCAAGCAGAAATATGCCCCGGAGAGCGATATCGCTCAAACCAAGGGCCTGCTGGAAACGCATGTGGAAGGTGAATTGTGTGAGAATTGCCGAGAGGTCATCAGCTCTGAACTAGGGCGGAATCTGTTCTACATGTCGGCTCTCTGCAATCTACTGGACATTAACATGGAAGAGGTCGTAAATCACGAATCACAGAAGTGTTCAACGTTAGGGATGTTTAATCTGTCGTAAGAAGATATGTAGGTCGTTCGCAAGGGTTTCTTTTACCGTAAATAGATTGAATAAACAAAAAGCACGCATTCTCCAATGCAGGAGAGTACGTGCTTTCTTTGTCTAGTGTCTGTCACCAAGGTTACTTAACGATCGGAAGGACGGGATGATTTCTCATCCTTGCGCTTTTTCGCCCGACTACGCGAGGCCGCTGTTCGCAGGTTATGCTTCATTCCATACAAGGCGTATAACACCAACGGAATAAAGATCAATTTGGATAGCTGCTCCGGGAAAATCACGGCTACGGCTATGGCAAATAACACAACCCATGGGGCAATCCAGATTGCCTTGCGTGGCAACCCGACCTTTTTGAAATTGGGATATTTAAGCGAACTGACCATCAGATACGATAACAGCAATGTAGCAATCATCATGCTGATGGGACCGATATCCTTGTTAAACAAGGACAATGTGGCCAGCACTCCGCCGGCTGCCGGAATCGGCAAACCTGTGAAGTACCCGGGGATCCCCGGACGAACATTAAACCGGGCAAGACGAATCGCCCCACAGATCGGAAAAGCCGCTGTTGCAATCCAGGCGAGGATCGGCATCGAATCTTGAAACGACACCATAAATATGATCAGGGCTGGTGCTGCCCCAAAGGAAACCATGTCAGACAAGGAATCAAGTTCCTTACCGAATTCGCTCTGGGCATTGAGTGCACGTGCCACTCGGCCATCCAGACCATCCAGCAGCATCGCTACAATGACCATAATGGCAGCCAAACTGTAATTTCCATCAATCGCAAGCAAAATTGCCATCATTCCAAGAAACAGATTACCCAGGGTAAAGAGATTCGGAATGAATCTGGTTAGCATCGTTGTTTCACCTCATCCATTTCAAGCCTTTATATAGGCAAAACCTTACATCTGTCTGTCGATAAACATCTGCTCCTGCAAACGTTTGAGGCCTTCCTTAATGGTCCGGGCTCGAACTTCACCAATACCGTCCACTTCGTCCAGTTCTTCAATTGTAGCCATAATAACATGAGGTAGTTGTTCAAATTGATCCACCAGGTTATGGATAATGACATTGGGCAGACGGGGGATCTTATTTAATACCCGGAATCCGCGAGGTGCAACCGAATCCTCTGACGTGGCCGCTGATGAAGGATAACCGAGCAGACGGACAATATGGTGTGCATCCAGTAATTCATCGTCCGACAATCTTTTCAGTCCCACGATAATTTCACGGATTTTGTCATCACTGTCGTCACGGGCATAGTCTTTATACAACAACCAGGCTTCTTCTTCCGTTGTACCCACAAGCTCTTCCATTTGCATGGAGATGAGTCGTCCCTCATTCCCGAGTTCATGAATGTATCGTTTGATCTCCGTTTTGATCCGCATCACCATCTCGGTACGCTGAATCACATTGACCACTTCAGGAATCGTCACCAATTCCTCAAATTCAGAGGCACTCAGATTCGTAAGGGACTGTGTTAATACCGCTTTGTATTTCTCCAGGGTTTGAATCGCTTGATTCGCTTTGGTCAAAATAACCCCGATTTCCTTGAGGGAATAACGAAGTGTTCCCTGATACAAGGTAATGATATTCCGGCGCTGTGATATGGATACGACCAATTTACCCGTTTGCTTCGCTACACGCTCTGCCGTCCGGTGACGAATGCCCGTCTCTGATGAAGAGATTGAGGAATCGGGAATTAACTGGGTATTGGCGTAAAGAATACGCTTCAAATCTTCGCTAAGAATAATGGCTCCATCCATCTTAGCGAGTTCGTACAGATAGTTGGGGGAGAAGTCACAGTTAATCGAGAATCCCCCATCCACCACTTCCATGACTTCAGGGCTGTATCCTACAACAAGCAGTGCGCCCGTCTTGGCGCGCAGCACATTTTCCAGACCTTCGCGGAAAGGTGTACCTGGTGCGATCAGCCTTAATAATTCATTCATATTATCCAATTGGCTCGAATCTTTCATCTTGTTATGCCCCCTAATCTAAAGCAACCGCTAGTGCATCTGCCACGGTATTCACACCGATCAGTTGTATCCCGCGAGGATGTTTCCAGCCCTTTAAGCTTTTTTCTGGTAAAATAACACGCTTGAAGCCCAGCTTCGCGGCTTCCTTCACTCGTTGTTCTGCTCGTGATACGGCTCGAACTTCACCTGTGAGACCAATCTCGCCAAAGATGACGTCATCCGGCTTGGTCGGTACATCTCTCAAACTGGAGGCAATGCTGACCGCAACCGCCAAATCTACCGCGGGCTCATCCAGCCTTACTCCACCAGCCACGTTAAGATATGCATCCTGGGTTTGTAAAAACATGCCCATCCGTTTCTCCAGCACGGCAATGATCAGATTTAATCGATGCAAGTCTACTCCTGTTGCCATACGGCGGGGAGAAGGGAAATGGGTGGTCGAGATCAACGCCTGCAATTCCACAAGCAGAGGTCGTGTGCCCTCCATGCTGGCAACTACCGTAGAACCCGCTACACCCAGTGGCCGTTCCGACAAAAAGAGTTCTGACGGGTTGCCCACCTCACGAAGTCCATCCTCGCCCATCTCAAAAATGCCAATCTCATTGGTTGAACCAAAACGGTTCTTCACCGCACGCAACAGTCGATACGTATGATGCCGTTCTCCTTCAAAATAAAGCACGCAATCCACCATATGTTCTAACATACGTGGACCGGCAATGGCACCTTCTTTGGTAACATGCCCCACAAGAACCGTTGCAATGCCTCTGCCTTTGGCAATCCGCATGAACCTAGACGTACATTCCCTTACCTGGGCTACACTACCCGGCGCACTGGTAACTTCGGGAAGATACACCGTCTGAATGGAGTCGATGACAAGAAAATGCGGCTGGATCTGATCCACCGCTTCCTCTACACGTTCCATATTGGTTTCACACAGCACATACAACTCGGCAGAGAGTGCCCCGAGACGATCCGCCCGCAATTTGGTTTGCTTGACTGATTCCTCACCAGAAACATATAACACACGTAGACCCGAATGCGTCAAAGCATGAGACGTCTGCAACATCAACGTTGATTTACCGATACCTGGGTCTCCACCCACCAGAACGAGTGAACCTGGAACGATTCCGCCACCCAATACCCGGTTCAACTCGCCGATTCCAGTCTGTACACGCGGTTCCTGACCGCTATCTATATCTATGATAGGAAGCGGTTTATCTTTACTGTCAAACAGAGGAGAATTTCTCCCTTGTGTTTTGACGACCGTCTCTGTTTCTTCCACCATTGAATTCCATGACTGACAACCCGGACACTTCCCGTACCACTTGGGGGCTTCATAGCCGCATTCCGTACATTGAAACTTGGTTTTAACTTTGGCCACTTCAGCACTCCTATAATTTAGTTTTATAACAGCATTTTGCATTATTCGACGAATTTTGCCCAAACTCCCTGACGTGCAGGGTCACTAAAAGTTTACCATTGTTTGAGATTTTTCGTAAAGGATTATCGCAAACTTTACACATGTTCCTGACATAATCATGTCCGTCTTCTGTCCAAAATGCAAAAAATCCTCCCCGGCCAAAGCCGAGAAGGATTAACAATCAATACAAGCTTGAGTTCATTCTCCATAGCTTGTTACATATTATTTGGTTTCGATTTCCTCGTTAGAAGGAACAATCACGTCTTTTTTCGTTACTGACAGTGCACCGTTCTCTTCGTCAATGAGTAGTGAATCCCCTTTGGTTACGTTGCCTGTAAGCAACTCTTCAGACAATTTGTCCTCGATATGCTTCTGGATTGCCCGACGAAGCGGACGCGCACCGTAGGCTGGATCGAAGCCTGCTTTGGCAAGGAATTCCTTGGCATTGTCGGTAAGTTCGAAGTCAACCTCATATTCACGCAGCCGTTTGCGAAGCTCCTCACTCATGAGCGTAACAATCTCTGCAATGTGTTTCTGTTCCAGAGAGTGGAATACGATAATTTCATCAATCCGGTTAAGGAACTCTGGACGGAAGGATTTCTTCAGCTCATCCATGACTTTACCCTTCATGTTATCATAATCCGCACCTGCATCCACAACTGCTGTGAAACCAAGTGTCGAGTTACGTTTGATCGCTTCAGCACCCACGTTGGATGTCAGGATAATCAGCGTATTCCGGAAGTCAACAACGCGACCTTTGGAATCGGTCAGACGACCATCCTCAAGCACTTGCAGCAAGATATTGAATACTTCCGGATGTGCTTTCTCGATTTCATCGAGCAGGACAACGGAATATGGTTTGCGACGAACTTTCTCTGTCAGCTGGCCACCTTCTTCATATCCAACATATCCTGGAGGCGCACCGACGAGTCGGGAAGTCGAATGCTTCTCACCATACTCGGACATATCAATACGGATTACTGCATTTTCATCACCAAACATCGCTTCAGCCAGAGCACGAGCAAGTTCTGTTTTACCTACCCCTGTAGGACCGAGGAAGATAAATGAACCCATCGGACGTTTTGGATCTTTAAGTCCTGCACGCGCACGACGAACCGCACGACTGACCGACTTCACAGCCTCATCCTGGCCGATGACACGTTCATGCAGAATGGATTCCAGATTCATCAGGCGCTGTGTCTCTTCTTCTTTCAGCTTGTTCACCGGAATTCCTGTCCAGTTGGCTACCACTTGTGCGATATCCTCAGGTGTTACTTCGGAATCCGTGCGACCTTGTTTTTCTTTCCATTGGTTCTTCGTTACATCCAGCTCTTCACGGATTTTTTGTTCCGTATCACGCAGAGCGGCTGCTTTTTCGAACTCCTGGCTTTGAACTGCAGCGTCTTTTTCCTTGCGGATATCTTCCAGACGGCTCTCCAGCTGTTTCAGGTTTGGTGGGATCGTGTAAGAGTTCAATCTTACTTTGGAACCCGCCTCGTCAATCAGGTCAATCGCTTTGTCTGGCAGGAAACGGTCTGTGATGTAACGGTCAGACAGCTTAACCGCCTGCACAATCGCTTCGTCCGTAATTTTCACGCGGTGATGCGCCTCATAACGGTCACGCAAGCCGTGCAAGATCTGAATCGCTTCTTCCGGAGAAGGCTGATCTACAGTAATCGGTTGGAAACGACGCTCAAGCGCTGCATCCTTCTCGATGTATTTACGATATTCATCCAGTGTTGTCGCACCGATACATTGCAATTCTCCACGGGCCAGAGCCGGTTTCAAAATATTAGAAGCATCGATGGCACCTTCAGCTCCGCCTGCGCCAATCAAGGTATGCAATTCGTCGATAAACAGGACAATGTTACCTGCTTGGCGAATCTCATCCATGATTTTTTTCAGACGATCTTCGAACTCACCACGATATTTGGTTCCAGCAACTACTGAACCCATATCCAGGGTCATTACACGTTTGTCGCGCAATGTTTCGGGAATCTCATTGGCAATGATTTTTTGTGCAAGGCCTTCAGCAATCGCTGTTTTACCTACACCTGGCTCACCGATCAATACCGGGTTGTTCTTCGTACGACGGCTGAGCACCTGGATGACACGTTCAATTTCTTTGCTACGTCCAATAACCGGGTCAAGGTTATTCTCTCTGGCGTATGCCGTGAGGTCACGTGCCAGACTGTCCAGCGTTGGTGTGCTGACATTGGCAGGTGTTCCATTATGGCTGGATACAGCTTCACTGCTGCCAAGCAACTGTAACACTTGTTGACGTGCTTTGTTCAGGCTGATACCCAGGTTATTGAGCACACGTGCTGCAACACCCTCGCCTTCACGAATCAATCCGAGCAGGATATGCTCTGTGCCTACATAGGTATGGCCCAATTTACGAGCTTCATCCATAGACAACTCAATTACTTTTTTCGCACGTGGCGTATATGCAATGTTGGTAGGCTGCTCTTGGCCACGGCCAATCAGCGTTTCTACTTCATCCTGAATTTTTTCCAATCCGAGTCCCAGGCCGATCAGTGCTTTGGCTGCGATGCCTTCGCCTTCACGAATGAGGCCGAGCAAAATATGCTCAGTACCGATGTTATTATGACCGAGACGGACAGCTTCTTCCTGCGCGAGTGCGAGCACCTTTTGGGCCCGTTCCGTAAATCTTCCAAACATCATATCTCCTGCACCTCCATGGTTTTGGATAAAACGAGGCGTTTCAAAACATCCCCGTCGTATTCTTCATATCATTTTTGTTTGCAGCCGTGCTGCGAATAAAGTCATTCGGCATCGTACATGCCTTATTATATAAAAGCCGCAATGCGGCATGAAACCATAATTCAATACAATATCAGAGTAAGCTAGGACTGCTTCGCTGCATTGATCGTATCACGAATCAACTGAGCTCGATAGATGTCACGCTCATCTGTGCGCATATCTTCCCCGAATGTTTTCTGCAAAAATCCCGGCTGTGTCATCACATTCAACTCATTCATGACCGTGATCGACAGTCCATCCAACAAGCCGAGATCCACGCCAAGGCGTACATCCGATAAGCGCTGTGCTGCTTCCTTGGAATCAACAATAGCTGCATGAGACAATATGCCGTAAGAACGCATGACACGATCCGTAATTCGAAGTCTGGAGTCGGTAATTAACCGCTCTCTGGCTGTACGTTCATGACCAATCATCTGTAACACAACACCATGCAGGTTCTCGATGACTTCCTGTTCGGTCTGTCCCAGTGTAATCTGATTCGAGATCTGGAACAGGTTACCCATAGCTTCGCTGCCTTCACCGTATATGCCTCTTACAGTCAATCCCACTTGGGAAACTGCGGTTAAAATACGGCCAATCTGCTGCGTCATCACCAGGGCAGGCAGGTGCATCATGACAGATGCTCTGACACCTGTACCTACATTCGTAGGACAACTGGTTAAGTATCCTCTGCGATCATCAAAAGCATAATCCACGTGCGCTTCAAAAGCATCATCTATTGCGGAAGCTTTCTCCCAGGCTTCTTTCACCTGGAACCCCGGATAGAGGCACTGGATACGAAGATGATCCTCTTCATTAATCATAATACTGACAGACTCATCCTCACTGAGAATAACCGCACCATGTCTGGATTCATTCGCAAGACTTGGACTGATGAGATGTTTCTCCACCAGCACCCGTTTGTCGAGTTCGTCAATATCGATTAGATCCAAAGTATGAAAATCCCCAAAGGCATGAACATCGTCGTATTGAAGTACTTCGCTCAGCTTATTCAGTACCTCTTCCGATTGCTCATTGGAAGCCAGCATCGGAAACGGAACATGCTGAAGGTTGCGCGCAATCCGGACACGGCTGCTTATGACAATTTCGGAATCAGCCGCATCACTGCGCATCCAGTCGCTGAGCGCCTTCTCTGTAAAGCGCAGATTAGGCATTACGCATCCCTCCTACTCATGACAAACTTTACTCCTGAGCTATTCCTTTTTCAAGTTCTCGAATCTGGTCACGGATCTGAGCCGCCTCTTCAAATTCCTCTTGGGCGATGCTCTCTTGGAGCTCACGCTTGAGATCAGCAATTTGACGTTTCACCTTGATGCGACCACCAGCTCGTGCAGGTACTTTACCTACATGGGACGTACTACCATGAACCCGCTTGAACAAAGGGTCCAGACGGCTGTCAAAATATTTATAACATGAACTGCAGCCAAATCGGCCTATCTTACTGAATTGTGCGTACGTCATACCGCACTCTTCACACTGAAGTGCCTTTGCAGGTGGTGTTCCTGCCGATCCACTTTTGCCGGCTGGATCAAAATCAAGTAACCCGGACAACAAGTTGTGAATGGAAAATCCACCTGCTGTTCCAGGAATCATTTCCCCTTTTTCACGGGCACATGACTCACAAATATGGAATTCCGTCTTCTCTCCATTTACGATCTTCGTAAAATGCAGTGTCGCCGGACGTTTATTGCATTCTTGGCACAGCATAATGATGTACCTCCTTTGACCCCGATAGTTTTCATTTACCGAGCAAAGATATTAGCATCGCCTTTAACATTCTGGCACGAATTTGATCCCGGTAAGGAAGTTTGACCAATATAACCTCTCTAGATACAGCAGCTCGCATCAACCCAGCTTCACGCTTGCTCAAGAAACGTGCTTCTTCCAATTGATAAATCAAACCTTCGGCAGCTGTCTGCCCGATCTCATCACCAATACTATGGTGCAAATGGTTATGCAGAGCTGATTGGGCTGGTAATTCAATGCGCTGTATGCGAACATAACCACCACCGCCGCGTTTACTCTCTACCAGGTATCCCTTCTCGAGTGTAAAACGTGTGCTGATGACATAATTGATCTGGGAAGGTACACATGAGAATTGATCTGCCAGATCATTACGCTGAATTTCAACCATTCCTTCGGGACTTTCATGCAAAATACTCTTCAGATATCGTTCGATAATATCAGAGATATTACGCATCCAATCATCCTCCACTGTCTGAAACGTTAAGTCAATAAGGACCCACACGCCCCCACAGAGTACACCTTCTCTACCCATTTAACCAATCAGGGAAACAGCGAATCTTGCTTCCACAGGAGTCAACAGGAGAGCGAAGGAAGCACGAAGGTCCTTTAATATTCCCTTGATCCTCCGATGAGATGAATCACGTATAGTGGCGATCATGCATCAGATTGTAGAAAGAAAGCTACTTAAGTATTAAACCTTTAGTTGACTTTGACTTTCTTTGACTTTATATACATTATAGCATATTTTGTGGGTTTGCCAAGTGGGGTCACTATTCATTTTTTACGATTTTACACGAAATATTCCCCAGACACAAAAAAACCTCTCCAAAATTGCTGGAGAAGTCCTTTTGTCTTTCAATTACGCCTTATTTCTACATAAGCTAATCCAGTTAAATCGAGTAATCGAGTAGTGGAAGTAGTCATCAGAAGAAATCGAGTAAATAGGTTTCTCGTTCAGGAATCGCTTGTTCCAAAGCCTTGATTGCTGTGTTCGGTCCGTGAATTCTTCCCATTCGTGCCATTTCTGTTGGTCTTCGATATCCCATCAGCACCGCAGTAAGGGCTTGAATATCTACCTTAATAGTCTGATCATCAGTAACTGGCTCCGAAGTTTTCCATATGGATGCTGTTCCATTCATTGCTACGTTCAATTGCCATACTCCTTCATTCCACGGAGCGTGGGAATCCTCTACCTGTAGAACAATCTGAACTGGTGAGTCCTGACTTGCAAATGGATATTGAGATATAAACTGCTCCACACTAACAATACGCGCCATAAAATAAGGTACGATCTCCTGCTGAATCCGTGGATTATCCAACTGGAAAGCAAGCGTATCACTGGCAGGTGCCTGTAATGTAACTTCCTGGATCATGGAATCATGGTTAGCAATAAAGGTCCATAGTCCTTGCCTAGCCTCTTCATTTAGATAGATAATCTCTTTAATGGCAAACTTATTTTCCTTAACCTCATATAAAAGATAACCTTGTGCTGCATTAGCTTCATCGTAATATACAGCCTTTTGGCTGCTTCCATTAACCAGAACTGAATTCTCCCACCTTGCATCGTCCCGAACCAGCGTTCCGTTATAGCATTCAGCATAAGCACTGTATACTTCCTTTAATACACTGAGGCCCGGATCCCCACGCCGAATTGTTCCAGGTGTCGCTTTTTTCAGAGGCAAATGAGCTGTAGGTACTTTATACCGTTTAAATTCAACATACGTCTCCCATCCATACTTTCGATAGAAACCAAAAGAGAATGGATGCAAGAACGATATACTTTGTTTGTTTCGATTCATTTCTTCCAACGCATGCTTGAGCAGACCCGCTACCCAGCCTTTGCGTCTATACTCTGGCCAGGTGGCTACACCCGCAATACCGCCCATCTCGAACGATCTACCATGAATATAGGTTTGAAAAGGAATAATGTGAAGTTTGGCTCCTAACTGCCCGTCCTCATATACACCCCATATATCCTGTGACGAAAATTGACTCCGCCGTTTTTCTTTTTGTTCTTCACTCATTACTACTTGAAAAGCATATTCGGAGAGTGCCATCGCCGGTTCAAAATCATCTACCGTCAATTTTTGAATTTCCATGTCGTCCTACACCCCATTCACTAGAGTTGTTATCAATCCATGATGGCCTGATATCTGATATATGTACCCCTTTGAGTGTGTCAGAGGATTCCTATAAAGTCAAATAAGAGATGCTTGCGCATCCCTTAAAATAAACAAATAAAAACCACCACCGAATAACATCGGCAGTGGTTCTTCGCTTGGCGGCGTCCTACTCTCCCAGGACCCTGCGGTCCAAGTACCATCGGCGCTAGAGGGCTTAACGGTCGTGTTCGGGATGGGTACGTGTGGAACCCCTCCGCCATCGCCACCAAACGCGATTTGTCGAAGCATAGCTTCTTGAAATCAGATATGGAACTGAAAATCATACACACATTCTGTGATGTACCAATTTTCATTTCAGAGATCGTTCTCTGAAAACTAGATTCGAAACGAAACATGCGAATTACAACTTGCTATTGGATAAGCCCTCGACCGATTAGTACTGGTCAGCTCCATGCATTGCTGCACTTCCACCCCCAGCCTATCTACCTCGTCGTCTTCAAGGGGTCTTACATACTGGGAAATCTCATCTTGAGGGGGGCTTCACGCTTAGATGCTTTCAGCGTTTATCCCGTCCGTACATAGCTACCCAGCGGTGCTCCTGGCGGAACAACTGGTACACCAGCGGTACGTCCATCCCGGTCCTCTCGTACTAAGGACAGCTCCTCTCAAATTTCCTACGCCCACGACAGATAGGGACCGAACTGTCTCACGACGTTCTGAACCCAGCTCGCGTACCGCTTTAATGGGCGAACAGCCCAACCCTTGGGACCTACTTCAGCCCCAGGATGCGATGAGCCGACATCGAGGTGCCAAACCTCCCCGTCGATGTGGACTCTTGGGGGAGATAAGCCTGTTATCCCCAGGGTAGCTTTTATCCGTTGAGCGATGGCCCTTCCATGCGGTACCACCGGATCACTAAGCCCGACTTTCGTCCCTGCTCGACTTGTAGGTCTCGCAGTCAAGCTCCCTTATGCCTTTGCACTCTTCGAATGATTTCCAACCATTCTGAGGGAACCTTTGGGCGCCTCCGTTACTCTTTAGGAGGCGACCGCCCCAGTCAAACTGCCCACCTGACACTGTCCCCGCACCGGATTACGGTACCAGGTTAGAACCTAGATACGATCAGGGTGGTATCCCAACGTTGCCTCCACACAAGCTGGCGCTCATGTCTCTCAGGCTCCCACCTATCCTGTACAGATCGTACCCAAATTCAATATCAAGCTGCAGTAAAGCTCCATGGGGTCTTTCCGTCTTGTCGCGGGTAACCTGCATCTTCACAGGTATTAAAATTTCACCGGATCTCTCGTTGAGACAGCGCCCAAGTCGTTACGCCATTCGTGCGGGTCAGAATTTACCTGACAAGGAATTTCGCTACCTTAGGACCGTTATAGTTACGGCCGCCGTTTACTGGGGCTTCGGTTCACAGCTTCGGATTGCTCCTAACCACTCCCCTTAACCTTCCAGCACCGGGCAGGCGTCAGCCCGTATACTTCGCCTTACGGCTTCGCACAGACCTGTGTTTTTGCTAAACAGTCGCTTGGGCCTTTTCACTGCGGCCCCCTCGTGCTATTCACACTACCGGGGCACCCCTTCTCCCGAAGTTACGGGGTCATTTTGCCGAGTTCCTTAACGAGAGTTCTTCCGCGCGCCTTAGAATACTCTTCTCGCCTACCTGTGTCGGTTTGCGGTACGGGCACCTTCACCTGGCTAGAGGCTTTTCTTGGCAGTGTGAGATCATGACCTTCGCTACTACAATTTTCGCTCCCCATCACAGCTCAGCCTTAATGATGTGCGGATTTGCCTACACATCAGCCTTACTGCTTAGACGGACATCCATCAGTCCGCGTCACTACCCTACTGCGTCCCCCCATTGCTCATAACGGCTTACGGTGGTACAGGAATTTCGACCTGTTGTCCTTCGACTACGCCTTTCGGCCTCGCCTTAGGTCCCGACTTACCCTGAGCGGACGAGCCTTCCTCAGGAACCCTTAGGCTTTCGGCGGATCAGATTCTCACTGATCTTTTCGTTACTCATACCGGCATTCTCACTTGTATAATGTCCAGCGCTCCTTACGGTACACCTTCAACCCTTATACAACGCTCCCCTACCCCTGATGCAAGCATCAAGCCATAGCTTCGGTGGTGTGTTTAGCCCCGTTACATTTTCGGCGCAGAGTCACTCGACCAGTGAGCTATTACGCACTCTTTCAATGGTGGCTGCTTCTAAGCCAACATCCTGGTTGTCTGTGCAACTCCACATCCTTTCCCACTTAACACACACTTGGGGACCTTAGCTGATGGTCTGGGCTGTTTCCCTTTTGACAATGGATCTTAGCACTCACTGTCTGACTCCCGGAAGTAAGTCTATGGCATTCGGAGTTTGACTGAGCTTGGTAACCCTTGCGGGCCCCGCACCCAATCAGTGCTCTACCTCCACGACTCTGTTTTCCGAGGCTAGCCCTAAAGCTATTTCGGGGAGAACCAGCTATCTCCGAGTTCGATTGGAATTTCTCCGCTACCCCCACCTCATCCCCGCACTTTTCAACGTGCGTGGGTTCGGGCCTCCAGTGCGTGTTACCGCACCTTCACCCTGGACAGGGGTAGATCACCCGGTTTCGGGTCTACGTCCACGTACTACATCGCCCTATTCAGACTCGCTTTCGCTGCGGCTCCGGCTCTTCACCTTAACCTTGCACGGGAACGTAACTCGCCGGTTCATTCTACAAAAGGCACGCCATCACCCCTAAAACGGGCTCTGACTTTTTGTAAGCACACGGTTTCAGGTTCTATTTCACTCCCCTTCCGGGGTGCTTTTCACCTTTCCCTCACGGTACTGCTTCACTATCGGTCGCTAGGAAGTATTTAGCCTTGGCAGATGGTCCTGCCGGATTCATACGGGGTTTCACGTGCCCCGCACTACTCGGGATCCGTCTCGGAGAGAATCAACTTTCAATTACAGGGCTTTTACCTTCTTTGGCGGGCCTTTCCAGACCTCTTCGTTTAACTGACTCCTTTGTAACTCCATGTGAGACGTCCCACAACCCCAAAGAGCAAGCTCTCTGGTTTGGGCTTCTCCGCGTTCGCTCGCCGCTACTGACGGAATCACTATTGTTTTCTCTTCCTCAGGGTACTTAGATGTTTCAGTTCCCCTGGTATGCCTCTACATAACCTATGTATTCAGTTATGAGTAACTGGAAATTACCCCAGCTGGGTTTCCCCATTCGGACACCCCCGGATCAAAGCTTGCTTACAGCTCCCCGAGGCAGTTTCGTTGTTCGCCACGTCCTTCATCGGCTCCTAGCGCCTAGGCATCCTCCGTGTGCTCTTAGTAGCTTAACCAAATTGCTCCGGTTTCGATCGCTCGCTTCCCTTGTTTTGGACTGCGTCCAAAGCCAAAAGTCGCTCCCACTCGATACCATCGCAACAGCAATTAACTACCGTTTTTATTAAAACTTGTTATACACAAGTTCAGCTAAAAAGGAATGTTCTAATTCGCATTTACTTTCGTTTCGATATCTAGTTTTCAAAGAACAAGCCAAATAGATGAAATTGTTTGGTGGAGCCAAGCGGGATCGAACCGCTGACCTCCTGCTTGCAAGGCAGGCGCTCTCCCAGCTGAGCTATGGCCCCTCAAATTCCATCAAAACTGAACAAATGGATAAGTAACTGTGTTGCTGTTGCAGGTTCTAAGAACCTGCATATTTGAATGTTTCCGCTCGGGAAACGATTCTCCATAGAAAGGAGGTGATCCAGCCGCACCTTCCGATACGGCTACCTTGTTACGACTTCACCCCAATCATCTATCCCACCTTCGGCGGCTGGCTCCTTGCGGTTACCCCACCGACTTCGGGTGTTATAAACTCTCGTGGTGTGACGGGCGGTGTGTACAAGACCCGGGAACGTATTCACCGCGGCATGCTGATCCGCGATTACTAGCAATTCCGACTTCATGCAGGCGAGTTGCAGCCTGCAATCCGAACTGAGACCGGCTTTTTAGGATTCGTTCCACCTCGCGGCTTCACAGCCCGTTGTACCGGCCATTGTAGTACGTGTGTAGCCCAGGTCATAAGGGGCATGATGATTTGACGTCATCCCCACCTTCCTCCGGTTTGTCACCGGCAGTCACCTTAGAGTGCCCATCCGAAATGCTGGCAACTAAGATCAAGGGTTGCGCTCGTTGCGGGACTTAACCCAACATCTCACGACACGAGCTGACGACAACCATGCACCACCTGTCTCCTCTGTCCCGAAGGAAAGATACATCTCTGCATCGATCAGAGGGATGTCAAGACCTGGTAAGGTTCTTCGCGTTGCTTCGAATTAAACCACATACTCCACTGCTTGTGCGGGTCCCCGTCAATTCCTTTGAGTTTCAGTCTTGCGACCGTACTCCCCAGGCGGAGTGCTTAATGTGTTAACTTCGGCACCAAGGGTATCGAAACCCCTAACACCTAGCACTCATCGTTTACGGCGTGGACTACCAGGGTATCTAATCCTGTTTGCTCCCCACGCTTTCGCGCCTCAGCGTCAGTTACAGCCCAGAGAGTCGCCTTCGCCACTGGTGTTCCTCCACATATCTACGCATTTCACCGCTACACGTGGAATTCCACTCTCCTCTTCTGCACTCAAGTCACCCAGTTTCCAGTGCGATCCGGGGTTGAGCCCCGGGATTAAACACCAGACTTAAATGACCGCCTGCGCGCGCTTTACGCCCAATAATTCCGGACAACGCTTGCCCCCTACGTATTACCGCGGCTGCTGGCACGTAGTTAGCCGGGGCTTTCTTCTCAGGTACCGTCACCTTGAGAGCAGTTACTCTCCCAAGCGTTCTTCCCTGGCAACAGAGCTTTACGATCCGAAAACCTTCATCACTCACGCGGCATTGCTCCGTCAGGCTTTCGCCCATTGCGGAAGATTCCCTACTGCTGCCTCCCGTAGGAGTCTGGGCCGTGTCTCAGTCCCAGTGTGGCCGATCACCCTCTCAGGTCGGCTACGCATCGTCGCCTTGGTGAGCCGTTACCCCACCAACTAGCTAATGCGCCGCAGGCCCATCCCCAAGTGACAGATTGCTCCGTCTTTCCAGTTTCCTTCAGGCGAAGGAAACAACTATTCGGTATTAGCTACCGTTTCCGGTAGTTGTCCCAAACTTGAGGGCAGGTTGCCTACGTGTTACTCACCCGTCCGCCGCTAAGCATCAAAGAAGCAAGCTTCTTATCAACTCCGCTCGACTTGCATGTATTAGGCATGCCGCCAGCGTTCGTCCTGAGCCAGGATCAAACTCTCCAATAAAGTATTGAAAAGAGCGATAAGCTCATTTTGAATCTGACGATTCATTGTGAATCAAAAGTTACTATCCATTTGTTCAGTTTTCAAGGAACTTGTATGTCCGTTTTTGTTGATGTTTGTCAACCGGACAGGAATCTTATCATATCATGTTAACTAACTTACTGTCAACACTTTGTTTTTGTCACCTTTCAAGTGATTATGACAATCATTCGTTTGAAGCGACAAGAAATAATATATCATGTCATGATTTATTTAGCAAGCATTTTTTATCAACCATCTATTATCATAAAATCTTCTTAAACGGCACCGTGCTTCCAACCTATATGCGACACATTAACACAATATCTGAAACAAAGATGGAGATTTTAGAAAGGCTGCTCTATATCTAATGAAACGATCATTTCTATATACATTGTATACTTCTATAACCACGAATAATAAGGATCTAAATAAAGATTAGCTAGAGCCCCAATCGGTATAACGCCCTTGCCCTCCTGTTGGTTTGAAGAAAGTGATCCAAAAACTCTATAATAAGGTATATAGATATAGGGATAGGACAGGTAAGCAATTAAATGTAACTCTTCATGTGGTGTGGTTAATTCCTAAACATACGTTAACTGTCTCATACGAACTTTCAACTCAGATATCGCACTCCATTCACAACTGGCTATTACATAACCAATTTCTGAATAAACTCATTACTAAATCTATATGGGGTGATCACACTTGAAACAATGGCTGAAGAATAGACGCAAAGGTTACGGCAAAAAGTTGGTTTCCATCCATGCTTGGAATGCCTGGATTGTTGTAATCCTTGCTATATCAGGTCTTATGTTAGTTGGAGGCTTTTGGCGTGAGATCCTTGGAATCGGGCGTGTATGGTTAAAATGGCTTCATATCATCGTTGGGCTAGCTATGCTGGCACCCGTCGTATATTACTTGATTTTGGCCGGAAAGCATTGGAAACAGCTTCGTAATAGACCTTGGCAAAGGGTGAACACCGTCTTTGTTCTTGCGCTGCTGGTAGGATGGCTACTCTCAGGTATAGTATTATGGCAGTTCAAGCTGGCTGGACCCCGATGGTCGAATGCTGCACTCTTGATCCATGACCTGCTGACTTGGGTGGGCTTACCTTATATTATCTATCACTCAATAACTCGGACCAAATGGTTAAAGGACCCTGCACGTCGTGCGGTTAAAACCAATACAACTTCAACACGAGCTCAAAATGCAGCTGATCCAGCTGATTCAATATTAGATGAAAAAGAAACTCCGGCTGCTATATATTCTTCCCAGTTTGATCGTAATCCCGAGAGAGATTCTCTCAAACCAGAGCAGCGACCTCAACCTGTGTATACACGCCGAGCTTTCATCCGTTCTGCCGTGGGGGTTGGTCTTGCTGTCACACTCGGACCTACTTTTATATCCTGGGTAGGACGCAATCTCAAAATTGATAACAGTATCGACAGTATGCTGGAGAACGATCCTAACCGTATGGTTCCTTTGCCACAACCGTTGTCTGCATCTTCACCTCCCATTGGAGGCGGAGCTGAAGGTCATTTCCGCGTATATACGGTTACGCCCATCCCGTCCTTCTCCAATGCTAACTGGTCTTTCCGTATTGATGGATTGGTTGAACGGGCACAGGTCTGGAACTGGGAACAGTTCGTGAAGCTCGCGCGTACCGTACAGGTTAGTGATTTCCACTGTGTAACAGGATGGTCTGTGTATAAAAATACCTGGGAAGGGATTTCACTTGCACAGCTTTTGAAGCAAGCCGGGGTCAAACCCGAGGCTCATAGTGTGAAGTTTTATTCCGGTGATGGTGTGTATACAGATGCGATTACAATGGATCAAGCACAAATGGAGGATATTATGGTGGCTGTCATGCATGATGGCAAACCCATCCCAGCTGATCTTGGCGGTCCGGTACGGCTCGTCATCCCTCAAATGTATGCATACAAATCAGTAAAATGGTTGAATCGCATTGAACTCATCGACAGTGAACATATTGGTTACTGGGAAGAGCGAGGATATGACAAGGATGCATGGCTTACAGGCGCATCTCAGCGCATCCCTAATAATATAACTGGATCATGATCGGTTCAGTTAAAATTGATTGATTGTTCATTCGTTGTATTAATCATTTCAATAACAGCAAAAGCCCCCGACCACGTTCCGTGTCTTCGGGGGCTTTCTTATAGAAACTCTTTTGTTCGTTTGTCCTCTAACCCTGTGGGTTCAAAAGGCGTACAAGTTCGTCCTCATCCTCAATCGTTGGAATACCGAGATCATGAGCTTTGGTCAATTTGCTACCTGCCTTCTCTCCGGCAATCACCAGATCTGTCTTTTTCGATACACTGCCAGTCACCTTCGCTCCGAGCGCCTCCAGTCTTTGCGTCGCCTCTTCCCGCGTCAATTGGTGCAGCGTTCCGGTCAGGACGACCGTTTTACCACTGAAGAAGGAATCTTCCACAACAACAACTTCTGACACCTCAGGTGCCTGGGCTTTCACACCCAAGTTGAGCATCTTCTCAATCGCAGCCTGTGTAAACGGATCTGCAAAGAAAGTTACGATACTCTCCGCCACAATACCACCAACGTCAGGTAGTTCAACCAATTCTTCTACAGTTGCATTCATAATGGCGTGCAGATCTCGGTAATGATCCGCAAGCATACGTGTGGTAGATTTACCTGTGTTCGGTATACCCAGTGAGTATAAGAACGAAGCCAGATCACGATCCTTACTGAGCTCTAGCGCAGCGAGAAGGTTGTTCGCTTTCTTTTCGCCAAACCGTTCCAGCTTCACCAGATCATCAAACTGTAACGTATACAGGTCAGCAGGCTCGCGCACGTTCAATTCATCGTACAGCTGAATCGCTGTTTTCTCACTGAATGTCTCAATGTCCATGGCATCACGGGAAGCAAAGTGGGAAATACGTGCCACCGTCTGTGGTTTACATGCCAGTCTGTTGTTACAGAACAAGTGCGCTCCACGTTGCTCGAGCGGGAATCCACATGCTGGGCACTGCTCAGGGAAGACGATCTCCTCGCCATCACTTTCCTCAGTCACTTTACCCAAAATTTCTGGAATGACATCATTGGATCGGCGAATAAAGACCCGAGTGCCCAGAGCAAACTTCAGATTTTTGCGCTCAATATCGCCAACATTGTTCAGGGTACAGTTCTGTACCGTTACCCCGGCAAGTTCAACCGGTTCTACGCGTGCCAGCGGAGTCACTTTGCCAGTACGTCCCACATTCCATACCACAGCATTAAGAACTGTCGTGGTCTCTTCTGCCTCGAATTTATATGCTACTGCCCAGCGAGGGAATTTATCGGTATAACCCAATACGTCGCGGGTACGCATGTCTGTAATTTTGATAACAGCTCCATCGATCAGATAGTCTAACTGACCCCGGTTCTCCTGAATCGCAGCCAATTGTTCCATCACATCATCAAACTCATGGAAATAAGTAATCGATGGATTCACCTTGAAACGGTTCTCACGCAAGAAGTCCATCATCTGCTGATGATTGGCGAACTGAATGTCATCCGAATAACCTACGTTATAGAAATAAGCATTCAGTCTACGCTCAGCCGTCGCCTTTGGATTCAGGTTACGCAGTGCTCCCGCTGCTGCATTCCGCGCATTCTTGAGCGGTTCTGCCGCTGTCTCGTTGTATCGCTCCAGGACAGACAGGTTCATGATACCTTCACCCTGTACTTCAATTGTGCCACTTGTGTAAGGAATTTTGAGCGGAACCGATCTGATCGTTCTTACTTGAGCCAAAATACCTTCGCCTACTGTACCGTTCCCTCGTGTAGAGGCTTGCACCAACTCACCGTTGGTGTACGTCAGGTTCAGCGTCAATCCGTCAAACTTCAACTCAATGACATAACCTGGTTCCGGTAAAGGCGTATCGGTATTTTTACTGTTATAATCATTAATCAGTTTCAGTACACGGGTATTCCAGCTGCGCAGCTGCTCAATATTCTGCGCTTTGTCCAGACTCCATAATGGGGATAAATGGCGATGTGGGGTAAACCCTTTGAGCAGTTCCCCACCCACACGCTGGGTTGGAGAATCAGGCAGAACCATGCCGCTTTCCTGTTCCAGCGTAACCAGTTCGTCGTACAGAAGATCATACTCCTTATCGCTGATCTGTGGCTGATCCATCGTGTAGTACTGATAATTATGCTGGTTCAGCTCGGTAACGAGTTGCTCCATCCGGTGCATCGGGTCCATACAGGGCCATCCCTCCGTTAATTTGATCTATATATGTAGAACGAACACTCCTATTGCACTTGAACAACGATAACAGAATAACTTTTCAATCACTGGTGTCACTATATAATTTCAATTAATGATTATCCACACTGACACTCCGATAACATAACAACTTTCCGATCGCTGTTATCTCCAGATTTCTTTTAATTCATGTTAAAAGGTAGAAATCAGGGGATAAAGGCGAACGCGTAGCTTCTACAAGTTATTTATGTTCTCTCCGTTACCGTGCCGATGTTACATTGAATTTATACAGATTTCTAATCATATCAGTAAAGTCAAGCTTAGAAATGACGTGACAAAAACCTTGGCTGATATGAGATGAAGAAGCAGTTTTCTTAGAAAAGTTATTTCTGTTCTCTCGCTAATCGTGCAAAAGGAAGTATCGTTCTTATTCTACTTTGGTAATTGGGGCAAAACCGGCAAGCAAACGTTTCACACCAACCGGAGCCGGGAATGCAATCTGCAGTTCGGTGTCATTCCCTGTCCCTTTGACTGCAACGATTGTGCCTGTCCCCCATTTGCCATGCTGCACTTTGTCTCCTGCCTTAAACCCTGCTTCACCATTCGAAGCTGCCGGCTTGGAAGCAGATGATGGCGTAGAGTATGTCGGGCGGGAAGTACTTGTAGTCACACGCGAAGTTGGCGTGGATGAGGTAGCAGATGAACCGCTCTTGCTTTGATGATCAAAGAGCTTGGTGCCACCACCGAAGTTACTTCCTCCACTGGAACCTAGTCCCCGTCCACCATATGAGCCGCCTCCGCTACTGCCACGGCGGTAACGATCACGAGCCATGGAAGTGTCTTCCTTCAGCTCATCCGGAATTTCGTCCAGGAAGCGGGAAGGTGGATTTGCGGTGGTACGTCCAAACAAGGTACGCATCTGTGCACACGACAGGAAGAGTTGCTCTTCTGCACGAGTAATCCCCACATAAGCAAGTCGGCGTTCTTCCTCCAACTCTTCATTATCCATAAAGGCACGGCTGTGCGGGAAGACTCCTTCCTCCATACCCACGATAAAGACAACCGGGAACTCCAGACCTTTGGCACTGTGCATGGTCATCAGGGTAACCGCATCGCTCTGATCCTCTTCATCATCGTTCATGCTGTCGATGTCCGCAATCAATGCAAGATCGGTGAGGAACGATACGAGCGTTTTGTCTTCATTATTTTTCTCAAATTCCATGGTTACCGACAGGAACTCATCAATGTTCTCGAGCCGTGCACGAGATTCGAGTGTATTTTCATTTTGCATCTCAAGACGATATTGACTCATCTCAAGGATCTTCTCGGTTAATTCAGTTACAGACAGATATTCTACCATCTGATGCAACGCAGCAATCATGTCATAGAACTCCACCAACGCATTACGCGTACGTCCAGCAAAACCAAGATCATCCACAACCTGTAGCACGCGGAAAATGGAAATTCCACGCTCTCCTGCCGCAGCCGCCAACTTCGCTACCGTTGTATCCCCAATGCTACGCTTCGGTACATTAATAATCCGGGTAAGACTGATATCATCGTCGGGGTTGGATAACAGGCGCAGATACGCCAGAATGTCCTTGATCTCTTTACGATCATAGAACTTGATGCCGCCGACAATCTGATACGGAATATCAGACTTGATCAGAATTTCCTCTATAACCCGGGACTGGGCGTTGGTACGGTACAAAATGGCATGGTTTTGATAGGATTTGCCGTTCTTCACATTTTTACTAATCTCGGAGGTTACAAAGTACCCCTCATCATGTTCAGAATCCGCACGGTACACCTTGATCTTCGAACCGCCCTCTTTGTCCGTCCACAGTTTCTTCGGTTTACGCCCTGTATTCAGGCCGATCACTTCATTCGCTGCATTCAGGATATTGGACGTAGAACGATAGTTCTGTTCCAGCAAAATCGTATTTGCTTCTGGATAGTCTTTCTCAAAGTTCAGGATATTGCTGATATCGGCCCCGCGCCAGCGATAGATCGACTGGTCACTATCCCCTACAACACAGATGCGGTGGTGACTGTCAGCAAGCATGCGGCACAGCATGTACTGTGCACGGTTCGTATCCTGATACTCGTCCACGTGAATATACTGGAATTTCTTTTGATAAAAGTCGAGGACTTCCGGTACTTCCTTGAACAGTTGAATCGTCTGCATAATAAGATCATCGAAATCGAGTGAGTTGTTGGCTCTTAACCGTTTCTGATACATCTTATATATTTTGGCTACAATACCCTCGAAATAGTCTCCTGCCTGCTTCTCATATTGCTCCGGACTGATCAGTTCATTCTTGGCCGTACTCATCATCGATTGAACTGCTTTGGGTTCAAATTTCTTGGTATCAATATTCTGGTCTTTCATACAGCTGCGAATAACAGATAATTGGTCCGATGAGTCCAGAATACTGAAGTTGGAGGTGAAGCCAATACGTTCAATATCTCGGCGCAAAATACGCACGCACATGGAGTGGAACGTGGATACCCAAATGTCGCGGCCCTGGGAGCCACCTACGAGTTGGGAAACCCGATCCTGCATCTCACGAGCGGCTTTGTTCGTAAAGGTAATTGCTAAAATGCCCCACGGGGGTGCTTTCCGTGTTGCAATGAGGTAGGCAATCCGGTGTGTCAGCACCCGGGTCTTGCCGGAGCCCGCTCCGGCCATAATCAGCAGCGGGCCATCCGTCGCCTCGACGGCTTGCCGTTGAGGGGTGTTAAGCCGTGCAACGGCATCATGTATATTTACAGGTTGCATGCATGCATGCTCCTTTCGTTGGTTGGTCTATAAAGCAAAATTAATAGGTTACACTCGCCACTCCGATGACAGAATAATCTTCCGATCGCTGTTATTCCCGGATTTTTCGATCTACTTTTTCAAAGGGGAAAATCCGGTAATAAAGGCGAACGCTCCGCTTCTCCAGCTTATTTCTGTCCTCTTCGTTCTCGTGTAAAAATTAGTTTAGCTTATATTTAAGGGTAGTAAAAAAAAAGAGAAAACTTCGTTTTTGTGTAAACATAGTTCCTTTATACGAATTTCCTACTCGTGTAAACGACATTACGCTCATATAACTTCTTAAACTTAGTAAGGGCAAAGTTCTATTTTAACAGATCATAAGGGGAAAATGGGGGAATGGTAAACTAAACCGTTTCATCGGTACCTTTTACGGCCAACACCGTCTCAAGTGCTTTGTTCAGATCACTATACAATATGTTACCTACAACGATGGTATCTGCCACCTGAGCAGCTTGGGCGGCTTTCTCCGGATCATCAATTCCGCCGCCGTAGATGAGATGTGCCCGCTCCAACTGTCTGTGTGTCTCACCAACAAGCTCCATATCTCCGAACGTTCCGCTGTACTCCATGTATACAATAGGAAGATGGAGCAGACGTTCCGCAGCCTGGGCATATGCCACCGCAGCTCCTGTCGTCAGATCCGTATCCGCACCCGTCAACCGCGCTACCGTGGAGTTTGCATTAAGCACAATATAACCCTCGGCAATCAGCAGATCCCATGGGATCAGATAACCGTAACGCTCTATAGCCTTCTGGTGGTGCCCAATCATCCATTTGCTGTCCGTTGCATTCAGCACCATCGGGATCAGATATCCGTCAAACCCGGGAACAACAGCCTCCAGATCGGATACTTCAAGCACACAGGGCAGCTCATAGCGACGCACACGGGACATCAGGTCTACCGTGTTATCATAGGTAATTCCTGAAGATCCACCGACGATAATTGCATCGGTCCCCGACATGCAGACCTGATCAAGTTCTTCGTCCGTAATCTCCCTGTCCGGGTCAAGCTTAAATACATGTCTCCACTGCTTAATCATGTCTATCAACGAACATTCCTCCAGAGGTTCTTCTGCATCCTAGAAAGCTTGTAAACTAAGTCTAAGTCAGCAGACAGTGAGTGTCAATGTTCGTATAAAAAGGGGAACAGAAAATCACAGACATTTCCCTGTTCTGGTATGGAAAAGCCTGTGATTTGGATTTTGTAATGATTGTAATTACGACATTTTACGGTTTCCAGGCAAACCGTGTATTCATCTCATCCAGTTCCTGCTCCGTCAGCACGTCCGAGTACACCCCATACACGCCCCACTTCTCATAGTTAGCCACCTGTTCAGTGTCATTGATGGTGTGCACGTAAGTAACTGAGCCTGCACTATTAAGCTTGGCGACAAAATTCTGGTTTACTTTATATTCCGGCATGGTCACGGCATCAATATCATTTTTTTGCACAAAATCAACAACCTGATCTTCTGTATCCTGTGTGGCGTATAACGTATAGATAATGGAAGGGAATGCATAGACTTCTTTCACCGTTTCAAGCATGGGTTCGTTGTAGATCTGTACAACCACGCGATCAAGCACGGAGGGATCATGTTCTTTGGCAGCATCCACGAGGGATCTTAACACCTGCTGTATATCTTCATCCTTCTGTTCTTTGGTATCGGTTACGATATACATATCCGGGTATTTAGCCAGTACATCTATAATGCCGTCGGCATCCATGGGTTGGTACATACCCAGAATAGGCGTATTCATGAACTCATCATGTGTCAGCGCCCCGGCTTGTTTTTCCTCGGGAAGCTCTTGGTCCTGTCCTAGCATTTTACTCATATTAGCGGTCCACTCATGTCTGGCTACGGCTTTGCGATCCGAGGTCAGCATAAAGTCGATCTCAAAAACACGTGTGCCTTTCTCGTAATTGGCAATCATCGCTTCATAGGCGTTGGTATATGGTTGATCCCGAATGCTGCCCATCGCATGGGCAATTAATCTATAAGCGGTAAATCCGTCCCGTTGTTCCTCACTCTCGCTTTCATAGGCGAAAAAGAGTGTGCCCACGGTAACGATCAGTAGTATTAACACGGCGGCAATGCGTTTCATATCACATTCACATCCTCAGTACCTTTTTGTTAGCTAACTACCCGAATTGAGGAGATGTAAAACAAAATAGCCGCTTGAAGGCGGCTGTTAAATAGAGGATATATTTTAGATAAATCGCGGACCATCAACATGCTCAGTCCTTTTGCTGTGCACTCAACTCATTCAAAAATGCAATCAGCGCCTCACGCCAGTGTCTCAGAGGTTGCAGACCGTTCGTTCGAATCGCCAAATGATCCATGACCGAGTATGCAGGACGAGGGGCAGGACGCGGAAACTGTTCAGTTGTGCATGGTGTAAGTTCGGCTGTAGGCTCGAATACACTCTGCTTACTGGCTTCTTCTCTTATTACCTTTGCAAACTCGTACCATGTGCAAGTTCCTGAATTGGAAGCATGATAGATGCCATACTTTTCACTTACGGAAAGGAGATGGATGAATCGGGCAAGATCCACCGTATAGGTAGGTGAACCTTGTTGGTCATGAACCACTTGAAGTTGTGGACGCTTCACCATAAGTTCCAGCATGGTTTTGACAAAATTATTGCCATGCACGCCAAACACCCATGATGTTCGAATGATAAACCATTGCGTACACAAACTTTGAACCAGCCGTTCCCCGGCAAGCTTCGACTTGCCATAAACACCCTGTGGATTCGTTACATCGTACTCCTGGTATGGTGTGCTCCCGCTCCCATCGAATACATAATCGGTACTGATATATACCAGCTTTGCTTTCACACTCTCGGCGGCAACTGCAATATTTCTAGTACCTGATGCATTGATTGCGAATGCTGTATCCTCATCTGCCTCAGCCTGATCGACAGCCGTAAAAGCAGCGCAATGAATAATGATGTGCGGTCGGAACGTTGTAATTATATCTGTGCACTGCTGTTGATCGGTAATATCCATCTGCTTCTTGTCACAGGCCAATACCTGATGACCCTCTGCTTCGAAGGTCTTCACCACATCATAACCCAGCTGTCCGGCTGCGCCAGTCACCATAACTCTATAATTCATTTGGATGAATCACCCATCCGTTTACCGTACTGAAGCTGAACATAGTCCTGATATGTGCCTGATTGAATTCTCGTCCACCAGTCTTGATGCTTCAGATACCATTGGATCGTCTCCTTGATCCCTGTCTCAAAATTGTGGGCGGGTTGCCAGCCAAGCTCTGTACGTATCTTGGTAGGATCTATACCGTAACGTCGGTCATGTCCCAACCGATCTTGTACATATTGTATCAAACTCGCTGGCTTACCCAGTTGCTCCAATACGCTCTCCACAATGTATATATTTGTACGTTCATTATTACCACCAATGTTGTACACTTCTCCAGATTGTCCATTATGAATTACCAGATCAATCGCGCTACAGTGATCCTCGACATAAAGCCAGTCACGAATATTGAGCCCGTCACCATATACCGGAATGGCTTCATCATTCAATGCCCGGGATATAATCAGCGGAATCAGTTTCTCCGGGAATTGAAAAGGCCCATAGTTATTGGAGCAACGTGTAATATTTACGGGAAGTCCAAATGTTTCATGATAGGCTCTTACAAGCAGGTCCCCGCCAGCTTTACTTGCAGAGTAAGGACTGTTTGGCATCAAAGGTGTATTTTCAGTAAATAAACCTGTTGGACCTAGTGATCCATATACCTCATCCGTCGATACCTGAACAAATTTGGTGACTTGATATTTCTTTGCCGCATCCAGCAGAACCTGAGTACCCATCACATTGGTACGTACAAAGATATCCGGGGACAGAATACTTCGATCCACATGAGACTCGGCAGCGAAATTCACAACCACATCGATGCCTTGGGAAAAAACAGTTTCCATCTGCTGTACATCTGCAATATCTGCTTGGATGAAGGTATATCGGGGATTGGACTCTACCGTATGCAAGTTCTCCAAGTTCCCCGCATACGTTAATGCATCCACATTGATAATCTCATAACTCGGATGTTCACGAAGCATATATAGCACAAAGTTGCTGCCGATAAATCCGGCCCCACCCGTAACCAGTAGTTTCATGCTGTCACTCTCCCTCTGCCTCCAGATACAGAAGTATCTGAATAGTCTGATTAATTAGTCGAAATTCAGTTCAGCATCTTTCAGTAAAGGATGCTTCTGATCCTTCTCCGATAATATAGGTTTCGTCACAGGCCAATCAATGGCGAGTGCCGGATCGTTCCACAGAATTCCACGGTCATGTTCAGGAGAATAATAGGCGTCCACCTTATAAGTTACCTGGGAATGAGGCACCAAGGTACAGAATCCATGAGCAAAGCCATGAGGAACAAGCAGCTGCCGCTGGTTATACTCACTTAGAATGACACTTTTCCATTGACCAAAGGTAGGGGATGAAGTGCGGACATCCACGATCACATCATATATAGCCCCAGATATAACCCTCACCAATTTAGTTTGCGCTTTGGGCTGAAGCTGGTAATGAAGCCCACGTAAAACACCTGCTTCAGCCGACAAGGATTGATTGTCCTGAATAAAGACGTGCTGTATTCCCTGTTCATGCAGAACCTGCTCATTATAACTCTCCATAAAATATCCACGGTGATCACCATAAATCTTGGGTTCCAAGATGGCAGCGCCATCCATAAACAGCGGAAGTACCTTCATGACATCCCTCCGTTTTGCTGTTGACATCATTTCTTCATATTGACTATGTATATGTAAAGTGTCAGGTAAGTGTTTGTTCATTGGCCTGTATAATCCTCATATTTACCCTTCCATAAAATAAATTAAAGCCCAGCCGCGATATCATTCTTCGGCTGGACTTCAAGGACATGCAGTAACCAATTATTGACCCTTTACAACCTGTTCCAAATACTTCAAAAGATCTTTCCGCAGATCCGGGCGCTGCAATGCGTAGTGAATCGACGTTTCGATAAAACCCAACTTCTCACCAACATCATGACGCAGTCCATCAAAATGATACGCGATAATCTGCCGCTGTTCATTCAATCGGGATAAGGCATCCGTGAGCTGAATTTCGCCCCCAACGCCAGCAGATTGTTGACCTAGTATTTCAAAAATATCCGGTGTAAGAATGTAACGTCCCATAATAGCCAGGTTGGATGGAGAATCTTCAGTTTTTGGTTTCTCAATTAGGCGGCGAGCACGAAAGACACGATCATCGGTAGGGGTCAACAACTCTCCGTCCACAATCCCGTAGCGAGATACCTCATTCCAATCAACTGGCTGTACACCAACAATCGGAGATTGCAATTCATCGTAGACCTCGATCATCTGCCTCAGACAGGGATGGTCCGATTCCACGATGTCGTCCCCTAGCAGGACGGCAAAAGGCTCGTTGCCGATAAACTTGCGGGCGCACCAGATGGCGTGACCAAGTCCCTTCGGTTCCTTTTGACGGATATAATGGATATCTGCCATCTCGGAGGGTTTACGTACTTCGTTAAGCAAGTCCCACTTCTGTTTGTCCGCCAGGTTCTGCTCCAGCTCAAACGAATAGTCGAAGTGATCTTCGATGGCCCGCTTCCCTTTACCTGTCACAATAATGATATCTTCAATACCTGAAGCAACGGCTTCTTCAATAATGTACTGGATCGTTGGCTTGTCCACGATGGGCAGCATTTCCTTAGGCATCGCCTTGGTGGCAGGCAGAAACCGGGTACCCAGCCCTGCGGCTGGAATAATCGCTTTGCGAATACGCACACGAACCTACTCCTTTTGCTAAACAAGTTGAACTAAAAGTTATTTACACTGACACTACGATAACAGAACAACCTTCCGATCGCTGTTATCCCCCGATTTTTTAATTCACTTTTACAAAGGTTAAAATCTGGTAATAACATATGCTTCCGATGCAGCTTTCTTTCAGAAAGCTTTTAGGCGAAGTGTACGCTTTCGAAGTAGCTTTCTTGCAGAAAGCTTGTAGCTCCGCTTCTCCAGTTTTTTCTGTCCTCTACGTTTCTCGTGTAAATCATTAGTCCATCTTGTATAGTTTCATATATTTAATGATTCTTATTGCTACGATGCTTGGACTTCATTATACCATCAACAATTCGCGAATATCCTGTTCGGATAAGGTTGTTGATCCGCCGTCTCCCGGCTCAATCACTTCGGCAATCAAGTCCTTCTTCCGTTGCTGGAGTTCCAGAATCTTCTCTTCGATTGTACCTTCGGTAACCAAGCGGATGACTTGCACCACCTGTTTCTGTCCCATACGATGGGCACGGCCAATCGCCTGTTCTTCCACCGCGGGATTCCACCACAGATCATATAATATAACGGTATCTGCCCCTGTTAAGTTGAGTCCGGTCCCTCCAGCTTTCAGGGAGATTAAGAATAGTTCAGCTTCACCCTCATTAAATCTGTGGCACATCTCCACACGGCTCTGCGCCGGGGTCTGACCATCGAGGTAAAACAGGTTTTTTCCCTGTGCCGCGAGTGTCTGACGAATCAGGTTCAACATGCTCGCGAATTGGGAGAAAATAAGAATACGTTTGCCTGCGGCCAAACAATCCTCGACCGTTTCAAGCAACTGCTCCATTTTCCCAGAATCGCCTTGATAGCCTTCGACAAAGAGGGCCGGATGGCAGCACAACTGACGCAAACGGGTGATGCCTGCTAGAATTTTGATACGATTCTTCTGGAATCCATTATCCTCCATGTCCTTCGATGCTTCATCCTGAAGCTGGGAAAGGTATGCGGCGTACAGTTTCTTCTGTTCAACCGTAAGCTCTGACCGCTGTACCGTTTCAATTCGATCAGGCAATTCTTCCAACACATCCTTCTTCAGACGGCGCAAAATAAACGGACGTACCATCCGCGAGATCCGTTCCGGTGGAAGGTCGCGGAATCTTCTGTAGCTTGGAAACAGTCCAGGGAATACCGCTTCGAAAATGGACCACAATTCATCCAGCGAGTTCTCCACAGGTGTGCCTGTGAGTGCAAAACGGCGCGGTGCCTGAATTTGTTTCACTGCCTGTGCAGTCTGGGAAGAAGCATTTTTAATCGCCTGAGCTTCATCCAGAATGAGTGTATGAAATGTTCGGCCAAGGTAGGTGTCCAGATCCCGACGTAACAAAGGATACGATGTCACAATCACATCTACCTCATCCATGCCTGAAAGCATATTGGCTCGTTCTTCTTTCTGCCCGGCTGCGATCAAGACGTTCAGATGCGGGGCAAACCTCGCAAACTCATTCGCCCAGTTATAGGTCAGCGAAGCAGGGGCCACGACAAGTACCGGAGGATGAATAACCTTCGTTCGGACCGTCAATCCATCCTGCTGCATCGTGGACCATGAGCCATCCGTATTCTCTGAAGTCATCTTATCCAAAGGGAGCCCAGTTTCGGGATCAATGCCGGCAGTCGCCAACGTTTCACCGCCCCATAATGAGCCACTCTCCCGGTATTTATCAACGTCCGCATTGTCCGTATTGTACTCGGGCTTCTCTTGAAGTACCGCTGTGATATAGGCGATGCTTTGCAACGTTTTGCCAAGTCCCATATCATCCGCCAGAATGCCGCCAAACCGATAATAAGCGAGGGTACGCAGCCACTGGTATCCGCTGTTCTGATAGTCCCGCAGTATGGAGGTCAGAGGCCCCGGTAATGCAAAATCCATCCGCTCGGGATCTCGGAGATCATCAAGGAAACGTTTCAGAGAACCTCCCCACTTCACATGTCCTGAAACCTCATCCCTGCCTGGCAATTGCAACGCCCGAACAGCTGGCAGCCGGATATGGCTGCTCTTGATGTCATCTGCTCCAAGTCCAAGCGAATCAGCCATGTGAGCGAAGCTGTCTGCACCTTCATTTTCAAGCGAGAGAAAGACACCGCTCTTGAGACGGAAATATGGTTTCTTTTCCACAATGCGGCGCATGAGTTCCTGAAGTTCCTCTTCGTCCACACCTTCCATCTCAAATGAAATCTCCAGCCAGTCCAATCCTCTTCCCAAATCTGCTCGTACTTTCGGCGGTGTTGGATAGGATTGCACCATCGCCTTCACAGCATTTGGCATATAGATATCGACCTGTTTCTCAAGCTCAGGCAACAGATGATACATGACATCATAGATCGCATCTTCGCGTTCGCTCGCCCAGACACTACCCTCCCTTTCGAGAAAGGATCGATCAAGCCGCTCAATCAAGTTCCGTTCTTTATATCGATCACGCACCAAAATAACCTTTTTCTCTTCTTCATCTATCAAGTACTCTGCCAGCGGATTAATAACCATGACCTCATAGTCGAATTCCAGACGTGCTGTAATACGTTCGCGGTAGAAGTCGATGTATAACTTCGGTCTAAGTTCCGGTTCCGCGATCTGTTCACGCACCTGCGAATCAATGGACAGATGTCCAAGCGTACGCAGTTCAGGCACGACATGTTGCACAAATTCATCCACCTGCTGGGTCGAAATATCAATGCTCTCCTTAATCCCATATGAAGTGAGTGCCGCACTCAAGTCCTCCAGACTTCGCATCTGCATCGGCTCCAACATATGCAACTGTCCTTCCACCACAGCAGCATCATAAGCAGGGAGAAGAATCAGCTCGCGCAGTCCCGAAATTTCAAGCTGATACCCTTCATTCGTTCCTTGGGCAATCCGGTAAAACAAAGGTAATACACCCTCACCGAGCGTGAGTGGCCCATTGGCAAATCCTGTACCCTCCATCCGACTGTCGGCCTGTAGTAGCAATTCCAGCAATGGCTTCCATACGAGCGGAGCAATCAGTATATCCCGTCCGTCCGACGCTCCCAAATAACCGGAGATAGATTGGCGATAGGCCTCTTCACTCTGTCTCATTCGAATGAGCATCGAGAGAATGGCCTGATCCTGCGGATTGAACACATGCATCAATGGATCATAGTGGAACAGCTTGGTAAATGCCATCGGCTCGCCCTTTTCAATGCAATTCAGGAACTGCTTTACTTTCTGCACCACATACAGACGTTTGTTACCCACTTTCAATTCAAGAGCAAGTTTCCCACCACCCTTGTGAACCTGTGTCAGCTTGCATATAAACTGGACCTGCAATTCTTCCCGCAGGGAGGAACGGCTGACAGGAGCCGTGTACTTACGATCCTTTCCATGCAGTGGTCTCCGATCCTTGGCAAACATGGACAGAATCTGATCTGCCGTACGGTACGAAGGTTTATCTGCCGAGCGGCCCCACCCCGAAGCTGAACTTGGACGACCTGCTTGGGCAAAGTGAACGGGCGGATGCTCTGAAGGATCATCCAGTTGCTCTCGTTGTGAATAAGACTGGGGGCGCTCCCACTTGCTCTCTTCGACCAGCGTCCCAACCCTGGACTTGGAACCTATGCTAGAACTGGTATTGACGCCTTGACCTGTAGCAGATTGAGCAGGCTTCCCAGATTCAATTGTGACATTACGCTCCTGTTGCTCACCCCATTCGTGAATAGCCAACAGGACAGCAGCCACATGTTTACAATAGTCATAATGCCTGCCGTCACCCGGACAACTGCAGCCTGCCACAACCTCTCCCGTTTCATCTATATCCACCGTTACCTGATAGCGCTCCGATCCACGTACCTGTGCTTCATAATGAAGCTGATCCTTACTGACCACCAGATTGGTCACCCTGCCAGATTGGTTATAATCTTCTCCGCGCTTGAATGCCGTGACCCCGCACAGCAATTTGATATCCATAATTGTGAATGGCGCCACGCTTCTTCGCCTCCTGTGTCATGATGTAAAAAAACCCCAAGAGCTCCTTAAAGCAGAGATTGGGGTTCCTTCATGCTGTAACTGTTGTTGTACCATACAATCTAATTATTTCACCAATTGACCACGTGTAACACCCAGTTGGTTCGTTGCTTTGAGTGTTTTCCAAACTTGTGTACCACTGATCTCCCCGCGCAGTGCACGGTTGTACAGATCAATGACTTCGCGCACCTGATCCGGTGTCTCTTCCAGGAACTCCACACGGTAACGCGATACACCCAGATCCATAAAGTTGGTCAGATACTCGGCACCTGACTGCTCCACTGCATTGTATACCGTATTGCGGCAACCTTCATCCACACGTACCGGGTGGGACATACCAATTCGGTCTTGCAGGGATGCACGTTGTTCCTCACAAGGACGACCACAGTTCGTATAGTCCGTTCCTTCACTCATAAACGTACAATACACACAGTGCTCGGTATGGAACATCGGTAGATGCTGATGGATAACCACTTCGGTCTGACTTGTACGGGAGTGGCCCAGCAAATCAACCATTTGTTGAATGTTCAGGTCATAGGATGGCGTAATCCAGTCACATCCGGCTTCCAGGAACAATTCAACGGCTTTGTGATTGGCGATGTTCAATGAGAAGTCGCCGATCAGTTCCGGGTGCGTTGCATCCGGGTTTTCCATACGGTGGCGCAGGTAGAAGTACAGTGCACCTGTATTACGTACCAATACCGCATCCGGCTTCAGACGCAAGATATTGTTGTGATAACCGTTCTCCCCAGGCATGTGAATACGCGGTGTTGCCAGCGCGATCTTGCGACCAGCGGCATGCACAGCTTCCACAGCTGCCGGGAACTGCTTGATAAACTCGAAGTCGGCATAGATCATGCCGATTCCTGCTTCAATCGCTGCCTCCACTTGTGGCAGGCTGCGACAGAGCGCGGTCAACTCGGCTTGACCGCGAGCGACTGGCGATGCCGGTTTAACCGAATCGCCGTACACATCGACCACCCGTTTCACGTAGACAGGTGGTTTAGGACGTTCACCCGCAAGTTGTTCTACAGCCTGACGGCGAATGTTATTCAACTCGCGCATCGGGATGATGACATCACCGTGCAAGTTGACGTCCATTCCCTCCAACTGGAACACGGTGCCTCCCAGACGTCCGAACTGCTCTTCGAGCAATTCATGCGTCATTGGACGCTTCTGTGCGATGTCCAGTTCCATCTCGGAATCAATCCGGACGGTTGTGCCTTTCTGCACGTCTGTCCACCAAGTGCTAAGCGGCTGGCCTGGGCTGCCGATGACCTTCACCTTCACGGGGAATACACGGAACGGTTTCTCGGTCTCAAAGCTTTGACGCAGACGTTTGTCCAGCGCCGGGTCATTCGTTTTCCACACTTTGTCGCCAACTTTCACGCGGCGCAGATCCACGTCACTGCGGCCTGGTACAACGTCAACGATCCAGCCCTCTTCGGCTTCGCCTTCGAGTTTTACACCTTTGCGACGTACATCGTATACCCGTCCGCCTTCTTCCTTCTTCGTTGGGTCTCCAGCGTCAAATACGATCCCGTCTCCACGTTTCACGGGTGCATCCAGCTTCAGGACCACACCATCGCGCAACACTTGATCCACACGACCAAGGTAGACACCACGGCTTTTCGGGAACGTTCCATCCACCAGTTCTTTATTATTCGTACCGCTCAGGAAACCATGCGTGAATCCACGGGAGAAGCTTTGCTGCAATTCGCGAACTTCTTCCTTGCTTGGCGGTGTGTTATCTCCATCAAAATAACGGTCAATCGCTTTACGATATTTGCTTACCACGTTTGCTACGTATTCCGGCGTTTTGAGACGTCCTTCAATTTTGAAAGAAGTCACTCCTGCTTCGATCAGTTCCGGCATCAGATCAATCGCTGCCAGATCCTTCGGAGACAACAGATAGGCTACATCACCCATCGGCTTGTGCACTCCATCCACCATTAGATCGTATGGAAGACGACAAGCTTGTGCGCACTCCCCGCGGTTCGCCGAACGTCCTCCCCACATTTCGGAAGTCAGACATTGCCCCGAGTAGGATACACACAATGCACCATGAACGAATACTTCCATGGGAAGCTTCGCCTGTTCACCGATCTTCTGGATCTGCTTCAGGTTGTTCTCCCGTCCCAGGACGACACGTTCCATATCAAACGGCTTCGTAAACTCGACCGCTTCCGGTGACGTAATCGTCATCTGTGTTGAACCGTGAATCGGGAAATCCGGCGAGATCTCGCGGATCATCTTCACCAGACCCAAATCCTGAACAATTACAGCGTCTACACCAGCATCGACACATGCATCAATCAGTTCTTTGGCATCCGTCAATTCATTTTCAAAAATCAATATATTAAAGGTCAAAAAACCTTTTACGCCATAACTGTGCAAAAACGCCATAATCTCCGGCAGCTCGTCCATGCGGAAATTGTTCGCCCGTGCCCGTGCATTAAACTTTTCGACTCCGAAGAAAATTGCATCTGCGCCATTGGCTACCGCCGAACGCATACAATCCCAGTCACCAGCAGGTGCCAGAAGTTCAACGTCTTCTCTTCGTATTGTTGCTGTTTTCATGTAGATCCTCCCCATAGCCGGCTATCCGCCGGATTTCATCCCTATATCCTTAAACGCCTGAACATACCAAGCTTGAGACTGCACCTTATCGGGTACACCTACATTGTCACGGTATTTACTATATCTATCTATTATGTCTGTATTGCCTGAACTCCAAGCTTACAGTCATTCATATTCACCAGATCAGCAGTCATAACTCCTGAACTAGTATAGTGTACCACTTCTGCACCGACTCTTCTACGTTTTCCTGAAAAAACCGTTTACCATTTTCATTTCCATTAAGATTTACACTAGGCACTCCGATTGCAGTACCATCTTCCGATCGCTCGATAAACGCGTAGCCTATACTTCCGATGAAGCTTTCCTTCAGAAAGCTTGTAGCTTCGCTTCTTCAGATCGGTTCTGCACTCTTCGTCCCAGTGTAAATATTTAATTTATCTTATAAAGGAAACAAATAAGCCGGAAGGTCACTGACCCTCCGGCATGCATCAATATTATTTAATAAAAGTAAATGAGTTCACTGCTTTTTCCAAGGCTGCCGCCTGAACTTCTGTCTTGTTGGCATCATTCAGACCACTTGTGATCGTATAGGTCGTTCCGTCCTTTTCAAACACGATCTGGCGACCCGCATATGGCACGCCTTTGTCCAGCTCATGATACGTGAAGGAAAATGCAGGCACACCCGCAAACGTCAGTTCCTCACTGCGAAGCAGCTGAAAGTTTTTCCGCGTTTTGGTGGCTTCAGCGTAAGCTTCTCTCAGTTGACTGACCGTCATCTCGATCGACTTGTCTTCACTCGCCGCAATGGAGAATTCTCCGCCCGTGAAGGTGTACACCACAGGTGAATACTCAAAACGATCACTGTAAGGTGTCCAGTAACGCGGAATATCCACACTGTATTTATAACGTTTGGATGTACGCGTAAGTGTCTTCGTTTTGTCCGTCAAATACGGATCTTCATCCAGCTGACCGAAATTATCGGCAACCGTATCAAAATCAATCTCGACACTCTTCATAATCCGTTCAAACCATGCCCGATCTGCACTTTGCTCTTCCGGGAATGTATACTCTGCATAATATCGATACCCATTCTTCTGCAAAAGAACATCGAATTCGGTCTGCCAGCCGCCGCCAAAGTTATAACGGAATTCGTTCACCTCGGCAGTCTCTCCCGAGATATCCATCGTATATGAGCCAATTGGCTCATAACTCTCTGGTGTAAATGTCTCGCGCATCCACTTATCCAGTTGGCCGCTCCAGTCTTTGACCGTTGTACCTGCTTTCGCCGAAGTGACACGCCATTGCAGATATGCACCATCTTTGGCTTCATAGATCATCTGATTGTTGTCGATCGACCAGCCCGCAGGAATCTTAAATTCAATACCATAGTCATCATTCCATGCGGAGCGCATGCCGTTATCTACAGTGGAGAGATCCTTGATCGTTCGATCCGATTCCGCATAGGTTGGCTGGAATGAATTGAGCAGCGCTGCACGTTTGCCCAGATCCTTATAATTCAGGGCTTCGTAATCTGCGAGGTACACATCATATTGACGGCCCTCGTTCAGATACTGACGCATCTCCCACAACATGCCATCTACATCTTTCACAATGATGCGTGCATAAGGCGTTTTACCTTTCGACACCGCTTCACGATCCAGCACCGTATCTCCCGATTGTTTGGCCTCCTGGACAAGTTGCTGCAACAAATCATCCGCATCCAGAGCCACGTCCTGATCGCTGACGTACACCTCAAGATAATAACTGTTGTCCGCAGCGCCAAAAGTCATCATGCGCTCCTGCTCACCGGTCTGGAAAACCATAAGGTCTGCCGGATAGTTAATGGACCAGCCGTAAAAGCTGTTGCCAATTCTGGTTTTGCCTTCATCCGGATGAAGGCCGTCCTCATCGTCTACCGAATCATCGGTTTGCAACAGACGAATCACCATTTCTCCGGAACTGTTCGGAGCTAGCGTTGCTCCAATCCCGGCGGCAACCGGACGAAGTGGAACCATAAGTACGCCATTCACCATCTTCGGAGCGGCACCCATCTCATGCTTTACACCATCTACCCAGGCAATTGAACTGCCAATCGTTAGGGTAACCGTGTGCGGACCTTCCTTGATTTTGACAATATCATTTTTCTCCAGCCGGATTTCACTGCCAAATGCTTTTTTGAATACACCGACAGGCACCATCGTAACACCCTTGACCTTGTAAGGTTTGGCTATGGCCTGCTTATCGCCGTTAATATAAGCGCTTGTGCTGCCCGCTTTGACCCGTAGTTCACTTGTCGTCAGATCAGATGCCCATACAGGTAATGCCGCTCCAATGGTCAGCATCCCGGTTAATACACCTGTGCTTAGCACACGTATCCATGACTTTTTCATTCCGTTCTTTCGTCCTCTCTCCATCCGGGCTGATCGCCGGGCTTTATTGTTCTTCATCTGCAAGGAACGCTTCATCTTCCTCGTCTACGATGTCTGCGCGATCAGCAAGTACCAACGTGCGGGTGACGATATCGCCATCCGATTGCATCAATAGCTTTACCTTTTGCCCAGGCAGATACGTTTTGAGCAGCTCATTGATATCTACTACAGAGGAGACACGTGTACCTGCCACACTATAGATGAAGTCGCCCTCTTTGATTTTGGCTTTCTTCGCTTCAGGAGACAGTACACCCGTGATCGTTAAAGGATCATCTGTAGGAAGGCCCACAATCGCAGACCAGCTTTCTTCCAGCTGTAGTCCCAGACTTGCACGTTTTATTTTGCCATATTTAAAAAACTGATCGATGATGTATTGAACGGTATCCACCGGAATCGAAAATCCCAAACTCTCTACGCCGACCGCAGAAAATTTCATGGAATTGATACCGACGACCTCACCCTTCAGGTTGACCAGCGGTCCTCCGCTATTTCCTGGGTTAATGGCCGTGTCGGTCTGAATTAACCGATAGGTCGCCTCAACACCACGATTCAAACCGCTAATGACCCCTACCGTTGCCGAGTTGCGCAAGGAAAAGGAAATCGGCGTACCCAAGGCGATCACCGTTTCACCAACAGAGGTTTGTGAAGCTTTGGCGAAGCTCGCCGGTTGGAGTGATTTGGCATTGATTTTGATTAGCGCCAGATCACTGAGTGCATCACTGTATGTTTTCGTAATTTTGTATGTATTGCCATCCGTCGTTACGACCACAGGGTTTGTTAATCCATCCACCACATGGGCATTCGTTACGATCCATCCATTGGATCGGATAATGACACCTGTACCATGCGCAATATTATAGCGGTTGTCTGATGATGCACCTTCTTGCACTTCGGTAGATTTCCCAATAATGCCTACAACCGAAGGAGATACCTTTTCGATCACTTTGGGGATGGCTTCACTTCCCTTGTACGTGTACATTCCTGATTTGGCATCATATTGTCCACTTCCACCAACTGCCTTGAGCAGATCTTTGGTATTCACATAGACTTGACCGTCCACCACTTTCGCTTGCATTGCCGCTTTGGATTCAGCCGCACCGGCCGTTGCCGCTACACTAATCGAGAGTACAGCAGCCATCAGTATGGCTATTCCCTTTTTACCCAACACGCTCATATTCTCACCTGACCCTCTCTATACATCCTTCTTGCGCGACTCGACATCGGATTCATCGCTGAATCTATTCTCTCTTTCTCTCATCTGCAATTCCGGTATCCTTCAATGTATCATACAAAATCTGGATATACAATTGTTTTAAGTCCTATTTTAGTAGAGAAGATAGAATCTTAATCAATCGCTCGATATAAACGAAAAAAACACCCTCCATGTCTCCCGTGGAAAGTGTTCCTTCATACCTCTTTTAGAGGTTGTTCAATAAGTTCGCTTTTGATTACGAAGGATGCCTAGTGGCATCATCAGCATCGAAGTTGAAATTCAGCCGAAATGTCCGTTGCTCACGTAGTTTGCCTACGCTCCGCTACTCCATTTCTAGCTTCATTCCATCTTCTCGGCACTGAAAACCGATCTTTTTGAACATGCACTAATCGCTTATATATCCTTCACTTCAGTGGCCTTTCTACTGAGCAAACCAACCGGTTATCATCGCATAATCCGTCATCAAAAATACAAGTAGACTGACTACTGCAAATCCGATCGCAAACAGATTCTTCTTCGGTGCCCGAAGAAGCCGAACGACTCCGATGAAAATCAGGATCGTAAATAAGATGACAAAAATATCAAATGCATTAAAATTCGATGTACTCGCCGTGGCAGCTTCTGCAAACAGCATGGATAGACAGACCTCCTTACCATAGTTGAACAGCTAACCCATACCCTAATATCTTCCTCTATGTTATCTGTACCCTGCTTGTAATGCAAGCCCTATCATCCATAAAAATGAAAAAAATCCAAATTGGCCGAATATTCCTGTAATGCTCGTCATAATGCATATGTAAACACTTTCACGCAATAACCTTAGACCGATCAAAACTGTGCATCATTCAAACTTAAAAAAGCCCTTCTTCCCGGAAGCAGAGCACGTTAGATCGTAATCCAACGTCTCAACCATTTCGAAAAGAAGGGCCAATACTGTCATTCATATGGTTCTAACTACTGGTTAGAGAATCTTAGTCCACCAATTGCAGTGCTTTGCTCCGCTCGGTATCCCGTTCCAGAACTGGCTTCAAGTACTTGCCCGTATACGAAGCCTCCACTTTGATGATGTCCTCAGGGGTTCCCGTTGCAACAATGGTTCCTCCACCGCTACCGCCTTCCGGACCCAGATCAACAACATAGTCTGCTGTTTTGATTACATCCAGGTTATGCTCAATCACCAAGACTGATTCACCTGAATCAACGAGACGGTGCAATACGTTGAGCAAACGGTCGATATCATCGACATGCAAACCGGTCGTCGGTTCATCGAGGATGTAGATGGTTTTCCCTGTACTGCGGCGATACAGCTCGGAAGCGAGCTTCACCCGCTGGGCTTCACCACCAGACAAGGTCGTTGCAGGTTGTCCCAGGTTGATATAACCGAGGCCCACATCCATCAGAGTCTGCATTTTACGATGTATCTTCGGAATGTTCTCGAAGAATTGGGTTGCATCTTCCACCGTCATTTCCAGCACATCGGAAATATTTCTGTTTTTGTATTTCACTTCAAGCGTTTCCCGATTGTATCGTTTGCCTTTGCAGACTTCACAAGGCACATAAACGTCCGGCAAGAAGTGCATCTCGATTTTGATAATACCGTCTCCACGGCAGGCTTCACAACGTCCACCTTTGATATTAAAGCTGAATCGGCCTTTCTTGTATCCACGTACCTTGGCTTCGTTCGTCTGGGCAAACAGATCCCGGATATCATCAAAGACGCCTGTATACGTAGCCGGGTTGGAACGTGGTGTCCGCCCGATTGGCGACTGGTCAATATCGATAACTTTATCAATATGTTCAAGACCACGAATTTCTTTATGCTGACCCGGACGTACCCGGGCACGGTTCAGATCACGTGCCAACGTTTTGTACAAAATCTCATTAATCAATGTGGATTTACCTGAGCCAGACACACCTGTTACCGCTGTAAATACACCTACCGGAATCTTCACGTTCAGATTCTTGAGGTTATTCTCTTTGGCTCCGCGCACTTCCAACCAACGGTCTCCTACACTACGGCGCTCTGTACGCACAGGAATGAACTTGCGACCACTCAGATATTGACCGGTTAAGGAGTTTTCATCGTTCATGATCTCTTCCGGTGTACCTTGTGACATAATGGTGCCTCCGTGGATACCTGCACCCGGTCCAATATCAATAATATAGTCCGCAGCCATCATCGTATCCTCATCATGTTCAACCACGATCAACGTGTTACCAATATCACGCATATGCGCAAGCGTTGAGATCAGACGGTCATTATCCCGTTGATGCAGACCAATACTCGGCTCATCCAGAATATAAAGTACACCCATCAGGCTGGAACCGATCTGTGTAGCCAGTCTGATCCGCTGGGCTTCTCCACCAGACAAGGTTCCGGCAGCACGACTCAGTGTAAGGTAATCCAGACCAACATTCACCAGGAAGCCGAGACGGCTGTTGATTTCTTTTAAAATAAGCTTGGCAATCGTCCGCTCCTTCTCCGTCAAATCCAATGTTTCGAAGAATCGGCCGGCTTCACCAATGGACAAACTAGTCACATAGGCCATGTTGTGATCATTGATTGTAACTGCAAGGCTCTCGCGTTTCAGACGCTGACCTTTACACGTACCACAAGGCTTTGCACTCATGTAACCCTCAATGAATTCACGGATACCTTCCGATGCTGTATCACGGTAACGACGCTCCAGATTGTTCACGATACCTTCAAAGGTAACCAGTGCTTCCTTGCGTTGTCCAAAATCGTTCTCATATCGGAAACGGATTTTCTCCGAACCCGTACCCTGCAGCAACTTGTTCATCTGCTCAGCGGGTAGATCTTCGACAGGTACATTTTGCGGAATGTTAAAGTGCTCACATACCGACTTCAAAAACTGCGGATAATAAGTAGATGTGCCACCTGTCCAGGCATCAAAAGCACCGTCTTCAATCGTCTTGCTGCGATCCGGTACGAGCAGATCAGGGTCAACGATCATTTTGACACCTAACCCATCACAATCCGGGCAAGCGCCGAAGGGACTGTTAAATGAGAACATCCGTGGTGCAAGCTCTTCAATACTGAATCCACACACCGGGCAGGCAAAGTTGGAACTGAAGCGCAACTCTTCTTCACCCATAATGTCCACCAGGAGTTGTCCGCCGGACAAATTAAGTGCTGTTTCAATAGAGTCGGCCAGACGCGCCTGTACATCATCTTTTACAACGATCCGGTCAACAACGACTTCAATTGTATGCTTTTTGTTTTTCTCCAATTGGATATCTTCTGACAGGTCACGAAGTTCCCCGTTCACCCGTACACGGACAAAGCCCTGCTTGGACACATCGGCAAATACACTTTTGTGCTCACCCTTACGTCCCGAGATAATGGGGGCCAGTATTTGTAGCCGGGTACGCTCCGGGTATTGCATGATACGGTCAACCATTTGTTCTACGGTCTGGGAGCTGATTTCCACGCCATGGTCCGGACAGTGTGGATGGCCCACACGTGCAAATAACAGACGCAGGTAATCATAGATTTCCGTCACCGTTCCCACCGTGGAACGCGGGTTACGGCTTGTTGTTTTTTGATCTATTGAAATGGCAGGAGATAATCCTTCGATGGAATCCACATCCGGTTTCTCCATCTGTCCCAGAAACTGCCGTGCGTAAGCTGACAATGATTCGACATACCGTCGCTGTCCTTCTGCGTATATGGTGTCAAAAGCCAGCGAGGACTTGCCTGAGCCACTCAGGCCGGTCAATACAACAAAGCGGTCACGCGGGATGGTAATGTCGATATTTTTCAGGTTATGCGCTCGTGCGCCTTTAATGACAATGTTATCGCTCGCCAATAGTATTCATCCTCTCAAATTTACTATCCAAACCTTTTAAAAGGCTTTTCGATCCCTCCCAAACCCTCCCTTCCAAGGGAGGGCCCCAGAGGGCGCAGCCCTCTGGACACCCGAAACAAGCGGTGCAGCGGTGAGAGGTCGGGTCTTGCTATGTGAAGGGTTGCCGTGTGCCCGCGGTTTCTGATAAGGTTCCGGCCTATTGCCGGAACCTTATCAGACCGCTCTACTGCGAGGGGACGCTCTCGGCTTCGCCACGTTCGCGACGGGTCGCCATTGCCTTTGGCTCGGCTCCGAGGTCAAGAACGGGACGCTCTCGGCTTCGCCTTGGTCGCGACGGGTCGCCATTGCGTTCGGCTCGGCTCCAAGGTCAATAACATCGTACCTCTTGGCTATCAGGGGGACACGACTCCCAATTGCTTTCCTATAAACCTTTTAACCAATTTCAACATTTCTATCAGTATAGACCCGAATTCAAGATTTCAACATCTCTTATTATCGGTACATATCAACGATTTCCTTACTCAACAAGAGAACGGCCAATTGGCCGTTCTCTTGTTACAGATCCATCTTTACTGGAGCATATGAATGAGCTGTATCTTATTCAGCGCGAAGTTCCAGCAACGCATCACGAAGCTCGGCAGCACGCTCAAACTGCAAGTTTTTGGCTGCATCTTTCATCTCTACCTCTAGGCGCTGAATAAGCGCCTGACGGTCTTTCTTCGACATCTTCTCGGCAGCGCCGGTGAGATAGTCTTTCTTAGATTCGGCAACTTTGGTTGCCTCAATCACATCACGCACTTTTTTGCGAATCGTCTGTGGTGTGATTCCATGCTTCTCGTTGTACTCGATCTGGATTGCACGACGACGTTCGGTCTCCTTTATCGCCTTATCCATCGAATCGGTCACTTTGTCACCGTATAGAATAACGCGACCGTCGCTGTTCCGTGCCGCCCGCCCAATCGTTTGGATCAGTGAGCGTTCAGAACGCAAGAATCCTTCCTTATCAGCATCCAAAATGGCTACCAAGGATACTTCGGGCAGATCGAGACCTTCCCGTAACAAGTTGATCCCGATCAGGACATGGAAAACACCCAACCTTAAATCACGTAAAATGGCCATCCGTTCCAACGTCTTAATCTCGGAGTGCAAGTAACGTACCTTAATTCCAATTTCCTTCAGATAATCCGTCAGGTCCTCAGACATCTTCTTCGTTAATGTTGTAATCAACACACGCTCGTCTTTGGCAATCCGGTCATTAATCTCACCAATCAAATCATCAATCTGTCCCTTTGTTGGACGCAGTTCAATAATTGGATCAAGCAATCCGGTTGGACGGATAATCTGTTGCACCATCGTATCGGTATGCTCAATCTCATACGGGCCTGGTGTTGCTGATACATAGATAATCTGATCCATTTTGCCTTCAAACTCTTCGAATTTGAGCGGACGATTATCCAGCGCTGACGGCAGGCGGAAACCATGTTCAACCAGTACTGTCTTCCGCGCTTGGTCACCATTGTACATCGCACGGATCTGTGGCAGAGTCACGTGAGACTCATCGACCACGATCAACATGTCATCCGGGAAATAGTCCATCAATGTATATGGAGTATCGCCGCGTTCGCGGAAAGTCAGGGGACCGGAATAGTTCTCAATCCCCGAACAGAATCCGACTTCCTTCATCATCTCGATATCATACCGTGTGCGCTGCTCCAGTCGCTGAGCCTCCAACAGTTTCCCCTGTTCACGCAACACTTCAAGACGCTCCTCCAGTTCACGCTCAATGTTCACCAGCGCAACCTTCATCGTCTCTTCTTGCGTTACGAAGTGAGACGCCGGGAAGATGGCAATATGTTCACGTTCGCCAATCAGTTCTCCGGTCAACACATCAATCTCCGTAATCTTCTCGATCTCATCACCAAACAATTCAACACGAATTGCATGTTCACCCTTGGAAGCAGGGAAAATCTCAACAACATCCCCACGAACACGGAACGTACCCCGTACAAAGTTAATATCGTTCCGCTGATACTGAATCTCTACCAGACGGGACAAAATCTGATTGCGCGGTTTCTCCATGCCTACCCGAAGTGACAGCAACATGCTTGAATACGAGTGCGGTGAACCCAAACCATAGATGCAAGAAACACTCGCTACAATGATGACGTCCCTACGCTCAAACAACGAACTTGTCGCTGCATGCCGCAGTTTGTCGATCTCTTCATTAATACTTGAATCCTTCTCGATATACGTATCGGAGGACGGAATATATGCTTCTGGCTGAAAATAATCGTAATAACTGACAAAATACTCAACCATGTTATTAGGAAAAAAGTCTTTGAACTCACTTGCAAGCTGCGCTGCCAACGTCTTGTTGTGTGCAATAATCAGCGTAGGACGTTGCAGTTGGGCTATCGTCTGGGCGATCGTAAACGTCTTACCCGTACCGGTTGCACCCAGCAGTGTCTGGTACCTCTTCCCCTCCTGAACACCCTTCACCAATTCTTTAATGGCAGCAGGTTGATCACCTTGGGGAGAAAACTCTGACTCGATTTCGAACGTTTTGTCGCTCATTATAATATCGCTCATTGCCGTATCTCACCCTATCGTCTAAAATAATAGTCACTATATATTGTCGAAGTTCCCCGAATTTTCATATGGGAAAACTTATAGTAATAGGAATATTTGTTCCCTTTTAATTATACCTCGTTCGTTTTAGTGATGCAAACGTGAAATGAAGATAGGAGTGGGTTAATTTATGGATATTGCGACACTTATCGGTATTATTGCCGGAATTGCCGCAGTCATTAGCGGTTTTTTGTGGGAAGGCGGCCAGTTGTCCGGTCTTCTGCAAAAAACGGCTGCTTTAATTGTATTCGGTGGAACGATTGCTGCTGTGGTTGCCAGTTTCCCAGCGCATCGTCTTCGTACGATTCCAGCTGCCCTGCGTATGGCTTTTGGACGTCACAATAATGATTCAGGCTTGTGGGTTGAAGAATTGGTCGAGATGTCTTCGATCGCACGCCGCTCAGGTGTGCTTGCATTGGAACGCAAGGTTATGGATCATCCGCATCCATTTTTGCAAGACGGTATTCAGATGGTTGTCGATGGTACGGATCAGGATGTGGTTCGCCAGATCCTTGAGATGGAGATTGACTCTATTGAACAAAAACATGAGGGCTACGCCAAAATTTTCGAATCTGCTGGCGGTTATGCCCCAACCATGGGTATCATCGGAACCGTGATGGGACTTATTCAGGTCCTTGGCAGTTTGACCGATCCCACCGGACTCGGACCTGCTATTGCTGTTGCCTTTACCGCAACCCTGTATGGGGTCGCCAGTGCCAATCTTATCTTTTTGCCCATTGCATCCAAAATCAAATCCAGAGGTGCTGACGAAGTGCAGACCATGGAAATGCTTCTTGAGGGTGTACTTGCCATTCAGAACGGTGAGAATCCCCAGCTTGTACGCAAAAGACTGGAGTCTTTCACCCTTACGCATCGTCAGCCTATACGCCCCCTAGCAAAGGAGGGATTGGATGAGTCGGCGCAGTAAACGGCGCGGAAAACGTGAAACAGTTGATCATCGGGATCGCTGGATGATAACTTATGCCGATCTCATAACCTTGCTTCTGATCTTTTTTGTCATCATGTACGCCATGAGCAATCTGGATTCCGGTAAATATGACGTCGTTACTCAGTCGTTACAAAATACATTCAATGCGTCCGACTCGATCCTTGAACTTGGTGAAGGACTCGGCGAGAAACCCGGACAGACGATTACTGAGACTCCACCATCCGGAATTCAAGGGGAAGATTCTTCAAAAGGTGAAGGAAACCCTTCCGATTCCGGAACGGCAACGCCAGATGATGATGACAAGCCCCTCACAGAACGGGAAGAACAATTCAGATCACAGGAGCAGGAACTGCAAAATCTGTTCAATGTGATTACCCAATATATCGAGGATAATAAACTGGAAAATCAGATTTTTGTTGCGGACAAGCCACAGGGCCTATCCATTACACTTAGTGACCGCTTCCTGTTTGATCAGGGACAGGCCGCTCTGAAGGACGGTGCAGCACCAACGCTCAGTAAGCTTGCCAGCCTGTTCCGGGATCTAAATACCGTTGTCAGCATTGAGGGTCATACCGATAACGTTCCTGTCGGAGCAAACTCGGCCTATACTGATAACTGGCAGCTTTCCGGGGAACGCGCACTGTCTGTATTACGCTTTTTTCTGGATACAGAGAAACTTAACCCGGACGGATTCCAGTATGCCGGATATGCGGATACTCGCCCAACGGGTGACAACACCACAGCGGCCGGAAGACAAAAGAACCGTCGGGTCGAAATCACTGTCTTGCGTCAACTCCAACCTTAATCATCTATATCTCGTTTAATGCATCATTAACATTCTTTAATCTTCATTCTTATATCAAACAAAAAGCACGTTCTGCTGAATCAAGTTCAGGCAGAACGTGCTTTTTGTTTGATATCTTTTTCGGTTGACATTAGCTCTCCAAAACTCGTCTTGATCTTGATCTACACCTTATGCCTATGCCTCTACTCCTGGCTGGCTAGGACGCAGAATAGCCGAGCCTACAGTCAGCAAAATGGCAGCCATGCCAAACAAAATCAATAGTGGCAGTGTAATATCCGACAGTGTACCACCAGCAGAGATCGTCTCCACCGCCTGAATCGCCCATTTCTGCGGAACAAAGTTGGCGAGCTTTTGCATATAGTCAGGCATGAACGAGATGGGCCAGAAACAACCGCCTATCATACAGGTAGGCATAATGACAAGTGAATTCAGCATATTCGCATTTTTGGGATTACGGATTAATCCTGCCACGGTACTTGCGAGCCCCATGGAGACCAACATGAATGCTGCCAAGATCAGGAAATGAATGCCAAAAGGAATACCGGCATCATAATGAATCAGCCACCTGCTGACTCCCAAAACGATTACAATCTGAATCATACCAATGACAAAGCTACCCAGGAAATTGCCAAGCGCAATCTCATATGCACGAACGGGTGCCGTATATACTCTCGCCATCGTACGTTTCCTGCGATCTTCCATGATCACAGCCACTGCACTGGTCAGCAGCCCCATCATAAACATGATTGTAAATCCAGTCACATTGTTCAGGCCTGGCTTGGGATAGATCTGCAGAGCGGTGACTTCACCAGCAACCCGATGCTTTCCTATCTCCTGTAAAAGCTGTTCAAATCGCTTCTGTATACTCGATAGTTTATCAGTCTCACTTGAGACAGGACCTGCGGCCAACGTAATAGCTGAAGCAGATTGTTGCAATCCACTCGCCAAACCTTCAACAGCTGCTCGCAGTGTGTAGGAAGCTTCGCTTATCCGCAGCTCCACCAGTTGAATTTCAGTTGCCTTGCCTTGTAAGAGATCTTCCGTATATCGCTTTGGAATAATGATGCCAGAACTTCCTTTTTGCTGAGCGATGGCTTCCTTCACTTCTGCTTCGTTAGTCATCGGCTTGAGCAGGTACTCCTCTCTGCCAGCAAGTTCTTGAATCATCCACGCTCCTGCTGCCCCTCCACCCTCATTGACATAGGGGATAACAGTACGTGCACTCTGCTCGTTTCCAAAAAGAGCAACCGCCCCTGTAACCACCAGGCAAGGCAGAAGTAGAAACGTAATGAAGCCCATTTTACGACCTAGTGTACGTCTAATCATCAACCAGGCGATGTGTAGACTATTCATATCGGTATCCTGCCTTTCTATAGATTAATCCCGAGATCAACAGTAATACAGCGCATACCACGCCTAGCATCAGAATGCTATATACAATCTCGCCTACTGGTGCATCCAGCATCATTCTCAGAAAACTCTGGAGCGCCCAGTGGTTAACCGTGAATTCGCTAAGCCGTTGTACAAAATCAATCGGAATGGGTCTAAACCCGCCACTAATGAATGTCATAGCTATGATGATACCTTGGATGGTTGCGCTGGCCGATGCCGTGGTTTTGCATATTAATGCCACGATCACGCCAAGGGTCATGGATGCCAATGTGATTCCTACACAAGTCAGCACAATATACCAGGGATGGGTTCCCCAATCTACACCGTAGAACCAAGACGTCATAAGGATAATCGTCGTTGCCTGCAAGAAAGCGAGCAGACTATTGCCTGCAATTTTGCCAGCGAAAATAACTCCGTTACCAATCGGCGCAGCCTGAAGGCGAATCAACGTTCGGTTATCCCGCTCTCCAAAAAGGCTGGTACTTGTCGTCATACCGGAGTACAACATGAACATGGCCAGCATGGATGCGGCATAGTATTGAGAAGCGCTGTAGGCTGTGCCTGTTTTTCCGGGATTGACGACAGTTATGGACGTGGAACTCTCCGCACCAGACTTCGAAGAAGAGGACATGACAGCAATCACTTCCGGACCAAGCACTCTGGTCATCGCCATCTGTCGGTTCCATTCATCCGTAAATCGCGTGAACAAAGTTTCGCCCAAGATATTGAGCGTATTATCCTTTCCTCGTATCCATTGTAACCTGGCCTCTTTCCCCGTCATCACGTTTTCCTCAAAATCCGAAGGAATCATTACAGCAAAGTCCAGCTTGCCGGTACGCAGCGAATGGACAGCCTCTTCCTCTGTTTTAAAGTTCTGCACCTTGACCATCTCAGCCACTCCCGGGGATGCAACGAATGTATCCAGCGCTTGATTAAGCGTATCTGATCCTCCACCAGATTCAGTACTCAAATGGATAATTCCCACACGTACACTATCTGGAATAACATCATCCGCCGTCCCCATCGTACTGGAAAGAGCCGTGCCCAATATAAAAATCAGTAACAACGGCAGGATGAACAGGTTCAATACCACAGATCGAATCTTAAGAATACGTCTTAACTCAAAGATGCAAATATGCCATATATTCATCTCTTGCTCCCCCTAGTCTCGAAGCGTACGCCCGGTCAGATTGAGGAACAATGTTTCCAAATCCGGTTCTTCAACCTTAAGTGATTGAATGGATATTTCATGTTTGCTGCAAATGAAGAGCAGATCCTGGAGATCCTGCTGTGCCGAAGGCAGCGTAATGGTCAATGTATTCTCTGAAACGTCTACCGATCGCACGCGAGGGTGAAGTTTCAATTCTTCCACGACGCCCGGACCGATACCGGAAGTGGAGAGCACTACTTTTTCCTCCGATGCCACCCGTTCTCTCAGCTCTGCTTCCGTGCCACAGGCAATGATTCGCCCTTGATCCATAATCGCAACCCGGTGACTAATCGCCGCCACTTCCTCCATGTAATGACTTGTATATATAATCGTTGAACCCATCTTGTTGAGTGTGCGTACCGATTCAAGGATATGATTCCGCGATTGTGGATCAATGCCTACTGTTGGTTCATCCATAATAATGAGATCCGGGCGATGTGTAATCGCACATGCGATGTTTAACCTGCGTTTCATACCGCCGGAGAAGGTCGAGGGAGCATCCTTAGCTTTATCCTGTAACCCTACAAATTCAAGGGACTCCTGCACTCTTTCCTTCAGCAATTTCCCACGCAATCCATACAGGCGGGCGAAAAAGGTTACATTCTCGGCAGCCGTCATCGTTTCGTACAAAGCCAGATCCTGCGGAACCAGTCCAATCTTGCGCTTTACCTCAAGTGGCTGCTCCTTAACCGATATACCATCTAATCTGATCTCCCCCTGATCCATGTTCAGGAGCCCGGCTATCATGCTGATGGTGGTACTTTTTCCTGCTCCATTGGGACCGAGTAATCCAAAAATTTCGCCTTTGCCAACACTAAGGTTCAAATGATCCACGGACAACCTGCTGCCGTATCGTTTCACAACATGATGTACTTCAAGTATACCCATCCCTTTTACGCCCCTCTTCCGTTTCGGCCTCTGCCGCTGGATTTCATATTTGTATTGTAACGGATCGCACTCTTTAGCGAAGGTACGAAAAGTCATGAATCGAAGGTGACTTAGGTCATCTCCTGCTTCAAATGCTGCTTATGGTATAATCAAGGGCGCATTACCGAGAGATTTTCTACTCCACTTTTTATATAAAGGATGTCACAACCCTATGCCGATGCGGTTTCTGCAATACGGATTAATTATCATTCCAGCCGTACTGTACATGTTGATGCTGCCCTTGGAAAACGAAGCTGTCTACACCCTATATATCATCATCGCGCTCGGACTCTCCGTGTGGAAAGATTTCAACCGTTCAAGTACACAGCAGTGGCTGTTGCTTTTGGCCGAAATACTCTGGAGCTGTTGGCTGATTGCTTCGTATGGACCCATCCTGCTATTCCTCTCTCTATCCGTGCTCTACGTGTATATATACAGACTCGAGGGAAACCGGAGATGGTTGATGTTTGCCATTCAGCTTGCCACAAGCAATGTCGCTTTGGGATGGTATTATTCTGTGCCACAGGTAACGCAGCCAGGGTTAACCACACTAAATACAATCACCACCACATTATTCTCCGCAGAGGCAACAACGATGGTCCTTGGCAACCTGCTTCTGCTCATCACAGCGGCTCTCTCCTGGCAGGGATCAAGAACAGCTACCAGCCGCGGACAACTGGAACAAGTCTATGACGAGCTCCGCAGTAAACATTACGAGCTTCAAGAAGCACGTGCACAGCTCCTGTTATTTACAAAGCAACTTGAAGGAGTAGCTCAGGCAGAGGAACGCACACGTATCTCCAGACAGCTTCATGATGATATCGGACATCGACTGATTCGCACCAAAATGATGTCGGAAGCCGCTCTGATGACTCTCCCCCGAGATCCGGAAAAAGGAACGGAAATGGTGAGACAGATTCGTGATCAATTGGCCACCAGTATGGATGATATGCGAAGTACACTTCACAAACTGCGACCGGATTCCTATGGTTCCAATACCTATGCACTGGATCGTCTTCTGGAGGAAGTGGGCAGAGATACCGGGGTGAAGACACATTTTGAAGTTCAAGGCGCATCCCATGTGCTGTACCCCAGCATACAAATCGTTTTATACAAAAATGTCAAAGAAGCCGTAACGAATGCACTACGACACGGAAATGCCTCTTCTATCACATTGGAGTTGGTATTCGCGGATCAGGAAATCTGTATGAGCGTAAGTAATGATGGCAAAATTAATCCGCATTCGTCTAAATCAAGTGGCATAGGACAGGAAAGCATGCGTATACGTACACAAATGGTGGGAGGAACCTTGGAGATCCAATCAGCTTATCCGTATACCGTGATTACACGCATTCCAATAACGAACCAGATGGATCTACTCTGAAAAAAGGAAGTGAATGTGCTCATGTCCGAACGGAATGATATGAACAACAAAAAGGATTCAGCCCAGCACCCACTTATTCGGCTGCTTCTCGCCGATGATGACTACTTCATCCGTGAGAGCCTGAAAGTGCTGCTTGGACTCGACTCTGGCATTCGCGTTACAGGTACGGCCTCAAATGGACAGGAAGCGTTGGAATTGCTTGAAGCAGGCACACCTGCGGATGTGGTGTTGATGGATATTCGGATGCCGGAATGTGACGGAGTTGAAGGTACTGGGCTGATCAAGGCACGCTTTCCTGAAATTCAGGTGCTCATGCTGACTACGTTTGACGACGATGAGTATATCATTCAGGCATTACAGAATGGAGCAAGCGGTTATTTGCTTAAAAATGTGCCGCCTGAACGGATTATTCAAGGCATCAAGACCGTACATAACGGCGATATGTTAATCCATCCGGATATTGCCCGCAAGCTAACAGGCCTTCTTCGTCCTTCTCCAACTTCCCAGACTCATCACCCAATCGAAGCCTATGGACTGACCCGTATGGAGCTGGCGGTTGCCGAGGCCATATCGGAGGGGCTATCCAACAAGGAAATTGCCGCCAAACTGTTCCTCAGTGAAGGCACGGTCAAGAACTACGTAACCGATATTCTGGGCAAGCTGAACTTGCGTGATCGGACCCAAATCGCTATCTTCATGTTAAAAAAATAACAAAAAGGTATTTCCCTTGCCTGCGACGGCGCTCAGAAATACCTTTTTCATTGCTTGATGTATGCAACATACTTCATCACATATGTTAGTTACATCTCCACGGACCCTTTATCACTGGCCACAGGAGCTGGCGGTAATGCCAAGGGAGCTTCGTCCCTGTGTGGTTTTTTCAGACGGGCAAGCAACTTGAGGTTGATGATATGGAACAGCGTCAGTGGACGCAACCGAATCGCCCAGACCTCGTGATTGTCAGGTGCCATAATGACCCCAAGCTGATGATGTTCCCCTTCATAGATTGCTCGCTGCATGAACTTGCTTTCTCCCTGGTGATTTCGTACCTCCAGCTTGCAAAAAGCCGGATTCATCCGCAGGGCGCGATGCAACTCTTCCGGTGAATGAACCAACTTGCCATTCACCTTGTACAATGTCTCTCCAGCTTCAATCCCCAGATCCGCAGCAGGACTCTCCGGAATAACAGCCAATACCTTCAACCCATGCTGCGGATGGACAAATACCGGGCTGCGGTTTTGCTCTTCAAATGCACTGTACCATACCAGAAATTCATGTCCAATAAATGCAATCAGCGCAGCAACCACCATAAGTGGAGACCACCATGCAGCAAGCAAACTGAACACGAGCAAGGTTGTCCCATATAACATCAACCGTTGGGACGAGATCTGCACCTTCCGTCCAGGAAGCATACTTTGCGTTATTTCACCAAATCCGAGCATGATGGGCAACGCAAACAGCATATAGCTCTGGCCGGCATTCATGAGTGGATTCCAAGCCAGTTCCGCGCCATTACCTGTGACTGGTACAAGAATCAGTAGGGGAATAGCCCAGAACTGTTGCAGTTGATATCCACCAACCAGTTTCCCGCGTTTTCCCTCGAAGAGAAGCGGTGATGCCATGGATACTCCCTGCATGCGTACCAACAGGGCTTCACCCATATGTAGAAGGGCCGCCAGGACAAGCAGTGCAGGCATATCCAAGGTACGTAACGTTTCCGTTATACTCCCTACCCAACCTGAAGGTTGCCAGCCTGAAGCCAGATTCAAACCAAATTGTAGCACACCCAGTAACCCGGCCGCGTAGGCAAAACACAGATACCGGATACGAAACAAGGATAGAATTAACGTTGCAGCCCATATGCATATCAGGCTTCCCAGTGTGAGATGTGCACCGAGGAATAGGGATACAATCGAGACGATGGTACCAATGAGTATGCCTCCCAGTACGGCACGAATCGTCTGTGTAATTGAGCTTTGCAAACGAACATGAAACAATTTACGCTCCTGCAGTAATTGACGATGATAGATGAGCGCAATCAGGATCACCGCAATATAATAAAACGGCTGAATAAACAACTGCAACACTGCTTCGCCTAATGTAGTTAACCACGGCCATACCCATTCCATCGTGGTTCTTCACCCCTCTCTTTCAGCCGGTTCAGAAAAAAAGAAGGCTGAAAATCAGCCTTCTTTATGGCTTCGACACAGCGGACGAAATATCCTTTGAGACATTTTCGATCGCGCGTTTCAGCTGTGCATCATATTGAGGATTGGCAATACGTTCAATCAGAGCCGCTTCCAGTGATTCAGCGGTTTTCTCGTCAATCTGGCCTGTGGCCTGAATGCCTTTTTGCTTCTGGAATGCCTTGACCGCTTCTTCCGTCTTCTGGTCGTAGTATCCATCCACACGATCCGGTTTGAAATCGAGTCCTCTCAGCATCGTCTGCGCACTTTTCACATCCGTGCTATTGCTGTCATATTTCAGTGGTAACTTCTCTTTATTAATCGGTGCCACCGAGAAATAATCCGGCTGGTCTACCGCAATATCCGGTTTGATTCCTTTTTCATGAATCCAGTCCCCGTTCGGCGTGAGCCATTTGGCAATGGTAATCTTCAGCAAGCTGCCGTCACCCATTTGCTTGTCATAACTCGTCTGCACGGTTCCTTTACCAAAGGAATTTTCACCAATCAACTTCGCACCTGCTGACTGTTGTAATGCACCGGCCAAAATCTCCGACGCACTGGCACTGCCTTTGTTCATCAGGACTGTGACTGGATAAGCTTTGGCTGATCCATTGGATTTGCTTTGTTCCCTTTTGCCGTTCTTGTCTTCAACTTGCACAATAACCTTGCCTTTAGGAACAAACTGTTCAGCAATATCAATCACGACTTGCAATACACCGCCTGGGTCATTCCGTACGTCGATGACCAGACCTTTCATGTTCTGCTTCTCAAGCTTCGCCAACTCTTCCTTGAAGCGATCGCCTGTATTCAAAGAGAATTGAGTAATGGCAATGACGCCAATTCCGCCATCCTCCATGTGAGCATATACGGTCTCCAGATCTATGTCATCCCGCACAATAACAAACTCAATCAGTTCGGTAGATCCGGCACGTTTGACCTGTACCTTCGCTTCACTACCCTTAGGACCTCTGATTTTGTTGACAGCCTTGTTCAGTTCCAACCCTTGCAGGGATTCGCCGTTGACTGACATAATCATGTCTTTCGCACGAATACCCGCTTTTTCGGCAGGTGATCCTTTGATTGGGGAAACAACAACGACATTTCCATCCTGTGAGGATACCTCTGCGCCAATACCGGTAAATGAACCTTCGATCGACTCTTCAAACTGAGCAGCCGTTTCCTGCCCCATATAGTTGGAGTACGGATCACCAAGGGATTCCATCATGCCGTTGATCGCACCGTCAATCAATTTGGTCTGATCCACGTCTTTATAATAGTTGCTTGAGATCAAATCCATCGCGGTTTCAATCTTCTTCAAATCGTTCTTCTGCTGCGTACTGCCGGTTACACTGGCTAGCAAACCCTCGCCAGCTGTGGTCTGGTTCGCTATTCCCGGGTAAGTCATTAGTACCAGGGTTAGCAAACTACCACCCAGAAGACCCAAAATGACAAGCAGTAGCGCCGATCTTTTTTTCATCATCCGTTTGTCACCGCCTTTCGTTTTAAAGCGTGTCCGATTCCATTGTTGCTTGGACCCATTCCCTGAACATGCCAGCTTAGTATATGTCTAGCTTGTACGGAATATGTTTTTTCCATTCGGTCAATGGAGCAATAATTACAAATAGTTCATCGGATTTACCGCGGTACCGTTATCTCTTACTTCAAAGTGCAAGTGAGGTCCCGTGGAGTTTCCTGTATTACCTGACTCAGCAATGGTATCACCTTTGCTTACAGTGTCTCCCTTGCTGACTTTAAATCCACCTTCGCGCAAGTGACCATATAACGTCCAAAGACCACCGCCATGGTCCACAATAACGGTATAACCATAACCGCTATACCATTCAGCCATGATCACGATTCCGCCAGAGGCCGCGTGAACTGAAGTTCCCTGAGGAACAGCAAAATCGACACCGGCATGCATTTTACCCACTACACCCGTAATTGGATGGGTACGGGGACCGAAACCAGAAGAAATACGTCCTCCAGATACCGGTTTTGAGAAGATACCATTACCGGATGAATAGGTAACCTCACTGCTGCTATCCGCGCTGACTCTGGTTGGTGCCTTGGCAGCAGCTTTCGCCCGGGCAGCAGCTGCTGCTTTGGCTTTCGCCGCTGCGGCTGCTTGCTGTTCACGCAATTTATTTTTCTCTTGAAGAAGGGCCGAACGTTTGCTGGCAATCTGCATCAATACGTCTTCCTGCTCTTGTGTCAACTCTTCTGACTCTTCGATTTTAGCATCATATGAAGCGAGAAGCACTTGCTTTTCCGCTTCTTTTTCATTCAATTGGGACTTACGCTGTTTCTTCTGTGCATACAGGCTCTTGGCTTCCGCATATTGCACATCCAATTCTGCCTTTTTGTCCACGACAAGTTGCTTGTCCGCTTTGTGCTCATCCAGCAGATGCTGATCCTGATCCACGATCGTTTTGAGTGAATCCGCACGGGTCAGAAAGTCAGTGAAGCTGGTGGAGGACAACAATACATCCAGATAGGATACAGCACCGTCTGTATACATCAGGCGTACACGTGACTCCAACAATTTCTCCCTTGCAACAATGCGTTCTTCTGCCGCTTGCAGATCTTTCTTCGTTGTACGGAGATCTTCCTCCGTGTTCTCGATTTGCAAGGATACGCTAGCCAGTTCATCACTAACGACATTAATCTGTTCCATGACAACCTTCAGATAAGCGTTGGTTTTGTTTTTGTAATGCTGCGCTTCCTTTTTGTTGGAAGCCGCTTTTTTTTGCTCCTGCTTGGCAGAAGCTGCCTTGCTCTCCAGTTGCTGAATCTGTTGGTCAATATCGCTGATGCTGCTCTTGGCATATCCGTCAGAAGGTTGAAGCGTCAAACTGGCCAATAACGTAAAGGCCAGCAGCGAAGCAGTTTTTTTCAAAATGATGATCCCCCATCCTATGATTTCACAAGAAAGCAACCTGCACAGGTGGCGAACAGCATGTTCTTTGCTTTCTTCCATCTTAAAGACTCCGTCTTTCCTACATATCGTCAAACAGCGCCCATTAATGAACCTGCTTTACCATTCTTTTCGACATATTCTGCAATTTGATCGTTTCAAAACAAAATTTAAACGTTAAGTGATTTTCGAATGGACAATGTACTTCCCAAAATACCTACCAGCACACCGAGTCCGATCAACAGGGTTCCAAACAGCAGCCAGATTTCGCTGAGCGGAATCAAGTTAAGCATCTGCATGAAGACATCCTGACCAATGGTGGCCATCAACTGGCTGTATCCGACGAACAGTACCGCAACCGTAATCACAGAGCCAATAAATCCAATGAGTGCACCTTCAATAAAGAAAGGCCAGCGGATAAAGGTGTTGGTTGCACCAACCAGCTTCATAATACCAATCTCCCGGCGACGGGCCAGAATCGTTACGCGAATCGTATTCGAGATCAGGAACATGGACATAAGACCTAGTCCCCCAACAAAAATAAATCCGATGTTACGAACAAGCTTCGTAAATTTGAACAACACTTCCACCGTTTCCTTGCCGTAATTCACTTTCATGATTGGCTTCTCCGGGTGTTTTTCGTTCAAAGCTTCGATTTTTTGCGCCACAAAAGTGACGGTTTCCGGTTCAATGACCTCAACTTCAATGGTCTCCGGCAGTGGGTTGTTGTCCACATCGAAACCGCTGAGCACATTATCTGCACTCTCTCCAAGACGATCACGGAATTCCTTGAGTCCTTCTTCCTTGGAAACAAAACGAATCTCACTTACTTCAGGCATCGCGCTGATTTCTTGTTCCAATGTGTTACGCAGGTTCTCGTCCACATTCAGTTCGAGAAATGTGCTGATCTCCACCTGGCTATCCACTTGATTCGCCATGGAGTTCACATTAAGCACCAACAGCATAAACACACCAAGAATCAATAGCGACACAATGATGGACATGATGGAGGCCACAGACATCCAGCCGTTGCGGAATACGTTTTTGAATCCCTCCCGCAGATGGCGCAAGAGAGTACTAAAATTCATAACCGTATTCCCCTCTCATCTGATCCCGTACAATCTGTCCACGTTCAATGGCGATAACCCGTTTACGCATCGTATTCACGATATCTTTGTTGTGGGTTGCCATAACAATGGTTGTTCCCCGGAAATTAATCTCATCCAGCAGCTGCATAATGCCCCACGACGTCTCCGGATCGAGGTTACCTGTAGGCTCATCCGCGATAATAACCGATGGGTTATTGACGATAGCCCGCGCAATGGCAATACGTTGCTGTTCCCCGCCTGAGAGCTGAGAAGGTTCACGATTCGCTTTGCTGCGCAGTCCCACCAAGTCGAGTACTTCCATGACCCGTTTCTTGATGTGCCGCTTAGGCGCCTCAATGACTTCCATGGCAAATGCCACATTCTCAAAAGCCGTCATTCTCGGCAACAGACGGAAGTCTTGGAACACAACGCCGATGTTGCGGCGCACATAAGGAATCTTTCTTGGCTTCAACTTACCAATATTAAATCCGTTAATGGATATTTGTCCTTTGGTCGGAACTTCTTCTCTGTACATCAATTTCATAAATGTCGATTTGCCTGCGCCGGACGGACCGACGATATAGACAAATTCATTGCGGTCGATCTTCACCGACACCCCTTGTAATGCGTGGGTCCCATTGGCGTAGGTCTTCCACACGTCCTGCATTTCTATCACATCATCACTTCCTGCTCGCATAGTTAGCCATTATCATTTCGACACAATCCCGGCATTTCCTTTAAAAAGACCTGAATTTCATCAGGAAAAAATCCACTTCGTTCCTGTTTCGATGGTGAAGCATGGATTCATATGAAGTTTATTGTAACAAATTTGTTACCTATTGAGTACCCGAAAGTTTTCCTGCATTGGATCATATATATAGAAAGTGTTACAAAATCGGGAACAACAGAAGTATAAAGGAGCGTACGGTTATGAAAAAAATACATTTAACGGTCATTGTTCTATTCTCCATCCTCTTGATCGGCTCCGCGTCATATGGATTGCTGTATATGTATGTGAACCAGCCTGCGCTGCGCAAGAATGTGTATGTTGGCGGCATGCTAGTGGAAGGCAATCGTAAGAACGTATTGCATGAATTGAACGAACAGATTCAAAAGCTGGAGGACTGGCCTGTCACCTTTGAAGTGCTTGAACCCGATCCCCAGACGATGACGTATACCGTAGATCAGGTGGGGGTGAGCTACAACGTTAAAAGCCTGGAATCCGCCATACAGCAACTGGAGGAAGGTAACCTGTGGGAACGCGCATATGCACGTTATCATTTCCCGAAAGAGTTCTCCCTTCATATGAGTTACAACTTAGAACCACTTAAAGAACATCTAAGCCCTGCTTGGGAAAAAGAAACCTTCGGCACACCCGCGAACGCTGTTCGGCGCATTACCGCAAATGACAAAGTGCAGTATATCCCGGAAAAGGGTGTCCGCCGGATTGATTGGGAAACACTCGCAAGTCTCATTCAGACGAAGCTGCACAGGGATTTCAGTGTACTGAGCCCGGATGAGAAACCCACCCCATTGCTGATCCAGGTACCACTGTATACGCTGAAACCTGAAGTAACCCTTGATTCGCTACGTCAGGAAGGCATTGACCGAAAGATCATCCAGTTCTCCACAGGTCTGGGCAATAGTAGCGAAGGCCGGATACATAATGTCAGCGCAGCGGCGGAAGCGATTAACGGCATGATTCTGCCACCGAATGCCACATTCGATTATGAGAAGGTCATCCGTAAAGCGGAGAAGGATTATGGGTTTCGTGAGGCCCCGGTCATTGTCAATGGAAGACTGACCCCCGGGATTGGCGGGGGAATCTGCCAGGTATCAAGTACGGTGTATAACGCAGCGCTATTGACGGGTCTTGATATTATTGAGCGTCGCAACCACTCCCTGCCGGTCAAATATTTGCCGAAAGGACTGGATGCCACCTTTGCCTCCGGAGCCATTAACTTTCGCTTCAAGAACAATACTGGAAAATCCTTACTAATTCATGCAGAAGTGAAGAACCACCAATTGATGGTGAAATTTTTCGGCACATTCCCGGAGAACGTCAGCTATGCACTTGAATCTCGCACCATTGAAACATTAAGTGTTCCAGTGAAATATGTGTCCAGTGCGGTACTGCCTGATGGTGCTCAGCAGGTGCTGCAGGACGGACAGCCTGGTTATATTGTCGAGACGGTACGAACCAAGCGTATAGACGGTAAGGTGGTCGAATCCAAAACGATTACACGGGATACGTACAAAGCCCAGAATCGTCTGATCGCCCGCTCCGGTCATAGCAGCCTGCCTGATCCACAAGAACCTTCTGTGGTTGAGGACGGGATCAGCGATACGAAGCGACCATAATTTTTTTTCAAAGCAACCGACAACTTACAGATCACGGAATGGTACAAACAAGGTCCTGCCGTAATTCATGGATAAGCATAAGCTGATCACACGAAAACAAAAAGACACACTTCACGTCCCTTTTGAGGATAAGCGAGAAGTGTGTCTCTACATTTTCAAGATAAGTTATTCGAGTTTTACCAAGCTAAGATTAGCTTTACTACCGTAACTTACGGTTTACTGCATTACGATTTAGTGACCGCCTGTGTATTCGCCTTGCTCTTCGCCTACGACCATCTTCTCTTTCCCCATGAAGAAGGAAGCGACCAACGCGAGTGCAGCCGGAATCACAGCCCAGGCAAATAACTGCACGATGGAAGAAGACAGGGCATGTGTGATGGTATCCAGCACCTGAGGCGGAATCGCCTGTCTGAGTTCTGGTGAGAGCAGCGCATGCGGATCGGTCAGATCCACTCCCTGAGGCATGCCACCCGCTGAAGCACCACCTGCTTCCGCAGCTGAACCAGCGAGAGCATCATTCATTTTACGCGTAAATACCTGGCTCTGTACGATACCAAAGATCGTAATGCCCATCGTCATGCCGAGGGACCGCAAAAAGTTAAGCGTGGAGCTTGCTGCTCCGCGTCTTCGCGGTTCAAATGCGTTCATGGCTGCATTGCTGAGTACCGAGAACGAAGCCCCGACACCCAGACCAACCATCACCATGTAAATACGTATCGTCCAGAGGGAAGAACTCTCATCCAACGTAGTCAGCAATCCGAGTCCAATGACAAGTAAGGCCAACGTAGGAATCATGATATTGCGATATTTGATTTTGGTCATGAGCACCCCGCCCAGGGATGCCGTCACAACGGACCCTAGCATCATCGGTAAAAGTACGAGACCGGAGTTGGTCGCTTTACCACCGAGTACGCCCTGTATGAAGATCGGAATGTACACGGATGCTGTAATGAACGCCGCACCACTGAACATCCCAATAACGTTACTGGACCAGTAAACCCGGTTGCGGAACATGCCGAAGGAGATGATCGGTTCCTTGGCTTTTGTTTCTGCAAACAGGAAAAGCAGTGCTAGTGCTACAAATCCGGCAAACAAGCCAAGAATCTGCCATGAACCCCAGGCAAACGTCTTGCCACCCAGTTCCAGACCGAAGATCAGGCACACAACAGCACCGATCAGCGTTACAGCACCCAGCCAGTCGATCTGTTGGGATTGATGCTGATGAGACTCCTTGTAGAAGCATGCAATAAACACAAATGCAATCAAGCCTAGCGGCAGGTTGATATAAAATACCCATTCCCATGTCGCATACTGAGTAATGTAAGCACCCAGCAGTGGTCCAAAGACGCTGGACAGGCCGAAAACCGCTCCAAACAATCCACCCAATTTACCCCGAGATTCTGGTGCTACGACATCAAACATGATCGTAAAAGCAATCGGCACCAAGGCACCCGCACCAATACCCTGAATCGCTCTGTACATCGTCAATTCAACAATAGACGTTGCCGTTCCGCACAGTGCTGAGCCAAGCATAAACACAATAATACCAAATACAAAAAACTTCTTCCGGCCATACATGTCGGACAACTTACCGAAGATCGGCATCCCTGCCATCTCAGCCACCATGTACGCGGAGGTCACCCAGACGAACTTGTCGAGCCCACCCAGCTTCCCGACAATATCCCCCATTGCTGTTGCCACGATGGTATTATCCATCGAAGCCATTAGTATGCTGAGCAGTAGCCCTGCCAGCACCAATCCAATACTGTTTTTACGTGCAACCATTGTACTCAATCTCTCCATTCACGCTCTATTCATATGACTGCATTAGTATATCCGAAAGGAAGTCTGCGTTAATCAGTCCAAAGACCGATTGCTTTGCAGCAAAACTTCCGATTGCGGATGAATTTGCAGAGATGAACGGTATTCCACTGAGCCAATCCGGCAGCCAGGGCCGATTTTTATTTTATCGCCACGGACAATCTCAGCCTCTGTATTCTCTAATTCAATGTCATCACCTTCAATGATCTCTGCCTTGAGAATCGACTTATTCCCCGTGAACAAGTCATTCAACCGGCCACTCTTCACCGAGATGATAGAACCGCCCATTTCCTTGACCTCGGATGGACCCATGATTTTGAGGAACATGTGTTCAGCGCTGAGCATCCCCGCTATCGTCAACCGTCCGTTCAGCTTGATATTTTCTGCCTGACAATCCCCTGACAAATGAAGCTCACCAACCACTTTGATATGCTCAGCTTTGGCATGCAGGCCAGATGCCTGAATTCCATCCTCACCATCGTTGCTGACAGCTCGATCTGTCAAAGTAAGGGTTCCCGTAATTTTAATCTCTGTGGCTTCAAGCGATCCGTATATGACCGATGTACCCGTACATTTGAAACGATCACAAGATAGATTGTCGTTAAAGGACGCATCCCCTATGACCTTAACCTTGCCATACACGCCCCCAGCAGAACTGCCATCACCAACGATGCTGATATCCATTTTGTTGTCCAATGAACGCCCAGGATTGTTATTCATGTCGATCTCATCCCTTTCTCTCCATATCCAAAATTTAAATTCGCTGACTGCTGCCCACCTTGGCATCCTGATCTACCTCAAGTTCACCTGAATATTCGACCAGCCTGATGTTACAGCCGCGACCGATGAAAATGTTACTCCCCCGAACAATATCAGCTTCGGTATCTTCCAGCACAATCTCATCGCCCTCAATCAAGGATGTCTTAAATGATGGAGTTCCGCCCAGGCCAATACTTTTCCAGAACCCGTTTTGTTGTTCCTTGCGACGAATATCAATACGCTCTCCGCCAATCTCTTTAGCCGAAGAAGAGGTGTGAAGTCTGATCTCCACTGTTCCCGCATTCAGGAAGCCGCTGATCTTGATATTTCCCTGTACGTTCAGGGACTCACATTGCACATCACCTTCAATATCAATCACACCGCCAATATCAATTCGTTCCGCATCCACTCGTCCCCGTACGGTGCATTTCCCGTTCACTTCAAGCTCAGGGCTATGGAGATCTCCGTTAATCGTCGTCATGCCATCCACCCGGACACGCGAACTGGTCAAAGGGCCGTTCAACGTACACATGCCGTTAATCGTCGCACTCTCGGAGCTTAAAGCGCCGTGCATCTTCAATGTTCCATTCACTTCCATAGAGGTACAGTCCAGATTACCATTCACCTTAGCCATGCCATCAATCGATACACGGTGAAACTCCCCACCTGCCGTTTGACTCATACCCGATACATTCAGATCATTCCGCTTATTCCGTTCTTCCATGCAATCCCTCTCCTTATCCCAATTTGAGTTTTAATTCTTCCATAAATGTTCCCATCGGCTGCCTAACAACCACCTTCACACCATTGTCAAAATAAAACTCCGTTCCTGCTGGTACCAGCATGAATGAAGGAACACCCATCTTACGAATAAGCACCAGTTCGCTGGGTTTGCCTGTAAAACGATAATAATGTTCGGACATCACATCGATTAGCAACACACCCTCTTGCCGAGTAATATCTCCGCTCATTAACAGCTTATCAAGGACGTAGAGCATCATGATCTGCTCCAAAGCATATAACGATTGTTCCCGACCTGCTTCTTTCATCAAATCCAGCGATATTTGCGAAACAATGTTTCGCTCTAACAACTGTTGTGCGGACATCTCCACTTCACCCAACGTAGGTGAGAACACGTCCGCCAGCTCATCCAGCGATAATCCGTCTTTCATATTGAGAATCTTGTCAATGCGCAGTAAAATCTGTTGTTTGGGAAAAAAGGTCTCTTGTCCGGTGTAGGACGACTTCCGAATAAACCATTCTTCCGGAATGAGATTTTTCCGCTTCCAGCGGTATAACTGGCCGTAGGAGATTCCTGTCAGGTCCAGCAGTTCTTTTTTGGAGATCAAATCATCCGTCATATATGGTCCCCCTTTATCGTGAAATCAGTGTAACATAACATTGTTACGTTGTAAATAACGTCGTAATAATGTTGATCTTCCCTCCACGCCACTCATCTGGCTTAGCCTGTTGAAACCTTACAATTTAGAGATACTTCTGCATAATTTTTTAATGTGCATCTTTGTTATTGCATTGCACCAGCAATGCGTATAACCTGTTAAATATGGACACTTAAAAGCTAATAGGGAGCAATCCCGGCTCATCCTCTCAAGTCAAAAATACGTGGTTAACGAACTTATGAAAGGGGTTTCTTATACTCATGGCACTTATTAAATGTGATTTTTACTCCGATACACTTGGGCTGAGTACCAGTATGCATGTCATTCTGCCGCAACAAACCCACAATCAGATCGGTATGGAGAACGTGACTGGCAAAGGACTTCATCCAACCCTGTACCTGTTACACGGTCTATCGGATGATGATTCCATCTGGCTGCGCCGCACATCGATTGAACGTTATGTAGCCAACCTAGGAATCGCCGTTGTTATGCCGCAAGTACATCGCAGTTTCTATACAGATATGGTCGAAGGCGGAAAATACTGGACGTTTATCAGCGAAGAACTGCCTAAACTTGCTCGTTCTTTCTTCCCTCTGTCACCAAAGCGTGAGGATAACTTCGTTGCTGGATTATCCATGGGTGGTTATGGCGCGTTCAAGCTGGCCCTTCGTAAACCAGAACAGTATGCGGCAGCTGCCAGTTTGTCTGGTGCTCTCGATATGTCTGCACATATGGATAGAAACGCATCCTCAGCCTTACAACAAACGGAGTTACAGCGGATTTTCGGACCCGATGTGACAGGTACAGAGAACGATCTGATCCATCTGTTAAAAGAAAATCAATCTGGCGAAAGCCCACGACCTTTGCTCTACCAATGTTGCGGAACGGAAGATTTCCTGTATGAGGATAATCAAACTTTCCGTCAAGCCTGCGAACAAACCAACTTCGAATTGACGTACGAGGAAGGGCCTGGTGAACATGAATGGGGCTACTGGGATGCCAAGATCCAGGATGTATTGAAATGGTTGCCTTTGCCCAAGCGCGATTAGTAGAGCATTAATAACCGCTGCAGACAATGAAGACTGGCATTCAGATGGCAACAACCTTCTATTGCTATGGAGCTGGAATGATCCACATCATATCGCTGTAAAACACAAAAAAGCAGGCCATGGAGAACAAAGTTCTCTGGCCTGCTTCTTTATTGTCCTGTCCTATCTGTACAAATACCTATAGTAACCGTGATATTAACCGCGGTTCGTAATCCATTGCTCGGTAATCTCCAGTACCTTCTCACTGCGTGTGATGGCTTCGGCAACTTGACCCGAAGCTGTTCCACCGTAAACGTTACGAGCGTTCACTACCGCTTCCGGTTGAAGTACATCATAGATCCGGTCATCGAACAGTGGTGAGAACTGCTTGAATTCATCGATCGTCAGATCCAGCAAATACTTGCTGTTCTGGATGCAGTAAAGCACCGTTTTACCAATCACTTCATGCGCCTGACGGAAAGGCAAGCCTTCGCCTACGAGGAAATCGGCAATATCCGTAGCGTTCGAGAAATCCTGGTTGACCGCTTGACGCATCCGATCCTTGTTCACAGTCATTGTTGCGATCATTGGAGCAAACAGTTGAAGTGCACCTTCCAGCGTTGCTACCGTATCGAACATGCCTTCTTTGTCTTCCTGCATATCTTTGTTGTATGCCAGTGGAAGAGATTTCAGTACGGTCAGCAAACCAATCAGGTTGCCGTACACACGTCCTGTTTTACCACGAACGAGTTCAGGAACGTCCGGGTTTTTCTTCTGAGGCATAATGCTGCTGCCTGTGCAGAACGCATCGTCCAGTTCAACGAATCCAAACTCTGTGCTGCTCCACAATACCAGCTCTTCACTCAGACGAGACAAGTGAGTCATGATCAGCGAAGCTGCCGCCAGGAACTCAACGATAAAGTCACGGTCGCTTACTGCGTCCAGACTGTTCTCGTACACGCCATCGAAGCCCAGTTGTTCCGCTACAAAATGACGGTCAATCGGGAATGTTGTGCCCGCGAGCGCACCTGCACCCAGTGGCAGGATGTTAATGCGTTTGTAGCTGTCCATTAGACGCTCCGCATCACGTTGGAACATGGATACATATGCCATCAGATGATGGGCGAACAAAATTGGCTGTGCCCGCTGAAGATGCGTATAACCCGGTACGATGGTATCGAGGTTATCTTTTGCTTGTCCAATCAATGCTTCCTGCAAGGAATGCAGCATGCCTACAAAACCAACCACGCGCTCACGCAGATACAAGTGCATATCCGTTGCAACCTGATCGTTCCGGCTACGGCCTGTATGTAATTTACCGCCTACAGGGCCAATCGTTTCGATCAGGTTTTTCTCAATGTTCATGTGAATGTCTTCGTCCGATACGGAGAATTCCACTTCGCCTGCACGGATTTTGTGCAGAACGGTAATTAGACCTTCTTTGATCGTTTCCATATCTTCCGCCGGAAGAATACCGCATTTACCCAACATCGTTACATGGGCCAGACTTCCCTGAATGTCTTCCTCAGCCAAAGCTTTGTCAAAATTGATTGATGCCGTATATTCCTCAACCAAATGATTGGTTTGTTTCGTAAAACGTCCTCCCCACAGCTTGCTCACAGTGAGTACTCCCCTTTCGCTCATGGACAAAGCCGCTCCTGCCAGATGTGCAAGAACGGCCTGCCTTGTCAATTATATTAATGTAGCTCTAGTAAGCAGGTTGAAGTTAGTTTTTGTTCTGCTCCACACCAGAGTTTACTTTCAAACGCAGTGCATTCAGGCGAATAAAGCCTGTTGCATCCCCTTGATCGTAAGCTTGCGTTGGATCAGCTTCCATCGTTGCGATGTCCGGGTTGTAAAGGCTGACAGGACTTTTCACACCTGCGCCGATGATGTTACCTTTGTACAGTTTCACACGAACCGTACCTGTTACGTTCTTCTGGCTCTCTGTTACCAGCGCTTGCAATGCAAGACGCTCCGGTGCGAACCAGAAACCGTTGTATACCAGGGTGCTATAACGTGTGATTAGGCTATCACGCAGGTTCATCACTTCACGGTCCATCGTGATGGATTCCATTTTGCGATGTGCGGTGAACAAGATTGTTCCACCCGGTGTTTCATATACGCCACGGCTCTTCATACCAACAAAACGGTTCTCAACCATATCTACACGTCCGATACCATGTTTGCCACCCAGCTCGTTCAATTGCTCCATCACTTGCAATGGGCTCAAACGCTCACCGTTCAGTGCAACACAGTCGCCTTTTTCGAATTCAAGCTCGACATATTCCGCTTGATCCGGTGCATCTTCAGGCGCACTGCTCAGCAGGAACATGTCTTTGTTCTCGTCCGCACTTGGATCGAACCAAGGATCTTCCAGCACACCGCTCTCATAGCTGATATGAAGCAGGTTGCGGTCTGTGGAGTATGGTTTAGCCGCAGATGCAGTTACCGGAATGCCATGTTTCTCAGCATACGCGATCATCTCGGCACGTCCCGGGAATTGGTTGCGGAATTCTTCCAAACGCCAAGGTGCAATGACGTTAATGTCTGGTGTCAGCGCGGCCGCGTTCAACTCAAAGCGAACTTGGTCATTCCCTTTACCCGTAGCGCCGTGAGCGATGGCTGTAGCGCCTTCTGCACGAGCGATATCCACCATGCGTTTAGCGATCAGTGGACGAGCGATACTTGTGCCAAGCAGGTATTGTCCTTCATAAAGGGCACCTGCCTGGAACATTGGATAGATGAAATCTTTCGCGAATTCATCGCGCAGATCGTCAATGTATACTTTGGAAGCGCCCGTAGCGAGTGCTTTTTCCTCCAAGCCATCCAGTTCGTCCTTTTGTCCGATATCCGCTGTGAAGGCGATAATCTCAGCATCATATGTTTCTTTCAACCATTTCAAAATTACAGATGTGTCCAACCCGCCTGAATACGCGAGTACAATTTTTTCCTTAGCCATGTTCGATGGTCCTCCCCAAGATCAGTTGCTATAAGTTAAACCCTTGTTCATCCACTGATCACTACGACTACAGAAAACCTTTTGATCGCTGTTATCCCCTAATTTTCTTGAATCCTTTTTAAAAAGAGAAAATTAGGTTATAAAGGCGAACGCTTCGCTTCTACAGGCTCTTTCTGTAATCTCCGTTTTTGTGTATGTTTCAGTTTAAACTTATTAATCATTTATTTTTTATCTATCATCGCGAAATCTGCGCCTAAAATCAACCCATAAAGGCAAACAACATCTATTCGCTCATTAACGCAGCCATTAATGCTTTCTGTGCATGCAAGCGATTCTCTGCCTGATCAAAGATCAGGGAGTTCGGTCCGTCAATTACACCGGCACTCACTTCTTCGCCGCGGTGTGCTGGCAGACAGTGCAAGAACATGTAGTCCGGCTTCGCGCCTTTCATCAGTTCCTCATCCACTTGGTATGCCGCAAACGCTTGCTCACGAATCTTCTGCTCTTCTTCAAAGCCCATGCTTGCCCACACATCCGTGTACACGATATCTGCATCTTTGGCGGCTTCTTGTGCACTGTACGTTACAGTCACTTCAGAACCGCTCTCCTGTGCGATAATACGTGCCTGCTCCACTACTGCGCTATCCGGCTCATAACCTTCTGGCGTTGCTACAGCAACATGCATCCCCATCTTCGCTGCACCGAGCATCAGGGAGTGTGCCATGTTGTTGCCATCTCCGATGTAAGCCATTTTCAGACCTGCGAGCTTGCCTTTGTGCTCCAGCACCGTTTGGAAGTCTGCCAGTACCTGGCAAGGATGCGCTGCATCGCTCAGACCGTTAATGACTGGAACATCCGCATGCTCTGCCAGTTCAGTTACATTATGGTGTCCAAAGGTACGAATCATGATGCCGTCCAGGTAGCGGGACAATACTTTGGCTGTATCATGTGTTGTTTCCCCACGACCCAGCTGGATATCATTTTTGCTCAGGAAGAGCGCGTGTCCGCCCAATTGGAACATGCCTACTTCAAAGGATACACGCGTACGTGTGGATGATTTTTCAAAAATAAGGCCGATCGTTTTACCTTTCAACGGTTGAAACGGTATACCGCTTTTTTGCTTGCCTTTAATCTCGATCGCGAGATCAAGCAGATAACGAATCTCCTCTGCCGTGTAGTCCGTGAACTCGATAAAATCCCGGCCTCTCAGATCAATCTTCTGAATCTTTTCCGTCTGTTGTGCTGTCATCTATAATGTCCTCCTTATTTCCGGTTCCCTGCACCCGCATGGGCAGAAGAGAGAGCAACGTTGACACGTTATCTGGGTGCTTCTCACGTTTTGTAATCATTTCCGCCTTCTGCAAGTTCACCGCGCGGCTACAGGGATTCATCATCTCATTCTGCTTCGAGGCCGGTAATGGCCCCGAGACAGAAAGGTTCTCATTTATATTAGGCTTTCGCCGCTACGTGCTCTTCGATCAATGTGCCTACCAGCGATACGGCCTCGTCGATCTCTTCTTTGCTCACATACAGGTTCGGAAGCAAACGAATCACATTCGGTCCTGCAGAGACAAACAAAATACCGCGTTTTTGCCCAGCAAGCACAATATCACCTACCGGCTCAGCACATTCAATACCAACGAGCAATCCCATGCCACGTACTTCCTTCACAAAGGAATTGCCTGCCAAACGATTCCGCAGGGAGCTCATCAGGTATTCACCCATCTCCGCTGCACGCTCTGGCAAACGATCTTCCAACATCGTTTCGATGGTTGCAATCACAACGGATGAAGCAAGTGGTGTTCCGCCAAATGTCGTCGCATGGCTACCTGGTGTAAACGCATCCCGCAGGAAACCTTTACCCAACATCGCGCCTACAGGGAAACCACTGCCGATACCTTTAGCCACAGTAAACACATCTGGCTCGATGCCATAATGTTCGTGCGCAAACAATTTACCAGTACGTCCCATTCCAGTCTGCACTTCATCCACAATGAGTAACAATCCGTGCTCGTCACACAGTTTCCGTACATGCTTGACGAATTCCGGCTCAACTGGATATACACCACCCTCGGCCTGAACCATTTCCAGCATAATTGCTGCTGTCTTAGGTCCAATTGCCGCTTCAAGTGCAGGAATATCATGCAAAGGTACAGTTACAAATCCGGCTGGCAATGGCAAAAATCCTTCTTTCACCTTATCCTGTCCAGTTGCCGTCAATGTTGCAAGTGTCCGTCCGTGGAAGGACTGGGCAAAGGTGATCACTTCATAGCGATCTGTTCCTTTCACTTTCTGGTGATAACGACGTGCTACTTTGATTGCCGCTTCGTTCGCTTCGGCACCACTGTTACAGAAGAACACGGCATCAGCACATGTATTGGCTGTCAGCAGTGCTGCTGCTTTCTCCTGGCCCGGAATCTGGAACAGGTTGGACACATGCCACAGCTCATCAATCTGAGCTTTCAGCTTGGCGCCGACTTTCTCCGGTGCATGGCCGAGGCTGGTTACAGCAAGTCCGCACATGAAATCGAGATAACGGTTGCCCTGGTCATCCCACAACCAACTGCCTTTACCTTTGACCAGACTGATTGGATAACGCGCATACGTTTGAAAAAGCGAGCTTTCCGTCTGTACCGCTGCACCTGTTGCTGCTGCGCCCGCTACCGCTGTGCCAGAACCTGGCCGTTCGTTGCCTTTTGCCATCACCATATCACTCCTATTGGTTGGTGCAACGGCACTAATTATGAGAACACCTTAACTTTACACTTTTCACTTCGATGCAGAACAACCTTCCGATCGCTGTTATCCCCGGATTTTTTGATTGCCCCTTAAAGGGGAAAATCCGGGGATAGTGTATGCTTCCGAAGTAGCTTTCTTTCAGAAAGCTTTTAGGCGCACGCTTCGCTTCTTCAGGTTATTTCTGTCCTCTACGTTATTGTGTGATGTTCAATCTTCACATAAAAAAGCCCTGCACATATTTTTTGTTTTAATATAAGACCATGAAGACCCTAGCGCACTGAGCATAATTATTGCATACGGATAATTTTTGTTCCGATAATTTCTCCGCCGAGCACTCGGCTTAGGATCTGGGGTTCGCTTCCGTCTACGATGATGACCTCACGTACTTGACCATGAATACATGCGATAGCTGCACGCACTTTGGGAATCATGCCACCATAGATTTCTCCGGTTTGGATCATATCCTCGATCTCCTGTACAGAGACGGATGGCAGTACTTTTTTCTCGCCGCCTACGTTCTTCATGATGCCAGGAACGTCGGTTACGACAATCATCCGGCTTACTCCAAGATGAGACGCCACAGCACCCGCAGCTGTATCTGCATTGATGTTGTAGCGTTGTCCGGTGGCATCCACACCAACTGGCGCGATAACCGGCATGTAACCCATGTTCACAATGCCTTGGATAATTTCTGCGTTCACACCCGTGACATCGCCTACCCAGCCGATCTCTGCGTGATTTGTAACAGGTTTAGCCTGGATCAAACCACCGTCCACGCCGGATAAACCTAGTGCACGACCGCCCACACGTTGGATCAGGCGCACGATCTGTTTGTTGATACTGCCCGCAAGCACCATCTCCACTACATCCAGCACAGGTTCAGTTGTTTTGCGCAGACCATTAACGAATTCGGTTTCGATACCAAGCTTCGCCAGGTTATCCGAAATTGCAGGGCCTCCACCATGCACGATTACCGGCTGCGTGCCCTGAGATTGCAAATCACGCAGATCCGCAAAGAAGGACTCTGGCAATGCCGCCAGTGTGCTGCCTCCACATTTCATGACAAACATCTGTTTCTCTGTGCTCGCTTCCGTTGCGGTACTGTTGTTTGGCATTGTTGAATTCATGAGGGCAAGCTCCTTTCTTAGTAAAAATCACATTCAATAAAATTCAACACCTTTAAAAGATGACAAAGGCTGCTATGAGTCCATTCCGAATTCGGATTGTTCTTTCGATCGCTGTTGTCTCCAGGTTTTTCGATTCCCTTTATAAAGGGGAAACCCGGAGACAAAGGCGAACGCTTCGCTTCTACAGAATCGATTCCGTCTTCTCCACTGCCTTCGCCAGTTATCTCAAAGACCAAATAAAGTTCAATCCTTAAAGATTTTCTATATATTTACGAAACAGCTTCTCATAGGGAAGCTGTTAGCTTCAATAGAATAAATGCTAAGACGTATTACGTGCGGTATGCTGCGTTAATTCGGACGTAGTCATAAGTCAGGTCACAGCCCCAGGCTGTTGCCGTTCCTTCGCCGTGGTGCAGATCCACCACAATGCGTACCGTATCGGTCTGCAAATACGCCAATGCTGCTTCTTCGTCGAAAACGACTGGACGGGACTGTTCGAGTACCGAGATCTCTCCCAAACGAATATTTACCGTATCCGGGTTCACTGGTTGTCCGGCACGTCCTACGGCTGCAATAATCCGTCCCCAGTTGGCGTCAGCGCCGAACATGGCGGATTTCACCAGACTGGACCCGATAACCGTTTTGGCAATCGCTTGCGCAGATTCATCACTTACCGCACCCGTAACTTCTACCTCAACCAGTTTGGTTGCTCCTTCACCATCGCGAGCAATGGCTTTGGCCAGCACTTGGCATACATAGGTGAAGCCGGCTGCAAAAGCGTCCCAATCCGGGTGCTCTGTTGTCAGCTCTTCATTGCCTGCATATCCACTGGACATGGCTACCAGCATGTCGTTCGTACTTGTATCCCCATCTACAGTAATCATGTTAAATGTGTGATTGGTTGCCTGGCGCAGCAGGCGCTGCAACGCTTCTGCACCAATGACCGCGTCAGAGGTCATAAAAGCGAGCATCGTCGCCATATTCGGATGAATCATTCCCGAGCCTTTGGCGGCTCCCGCAATCGTAACCGTCTTGCCGTTAACCAGAACGGAGACGCAGGCTTCCTTTTTCACCAAATCCGTTGTCAGAATCGCTTGTGAAAATTGTTCCGCCTCATTCGGCTCCTTGCCCATATGCGCCGGAAGGCCGGTAATGCCTGAATGCACGGCATCCATTTTGAGCAATTCCCCAATGACACCTGTGGAAGCCACCGCCACGTCCTCTTCTGCCACACCCAACTCACGCGCAGCAGCCGAGCGCATCGCATATGCATCTTCTTCCCCTTGTTGCCCTGTGCATGCATTAGCGTTACCGCTGTTAACGATAACAGCCTGGAGTCGTCCGTTGTTCAAGCTTTCGCGCGTTACTTTGAGTGGCGCTGCCTGAAACACGTTCGTTGTATACACAGCAGCAGCTGTAGCCGGTACATCACATCGGATCGCTCCGATGTCATTACGAGAAGTTTTTTTCAATCCGCAGTGAAGTCCACCAGCAGTGAATCCCCCAGGGGTTACAATTGTTCCGTTCTCAATCACGGTAAAACTCTGTTGCTCCACATTCGTTCCCATATCATATCCCCCGTATGCGTTCAGCTATATGCCGATGATCCGCCTGCTTAACCTGATCCGATCTCCCTAAGTTCACTCCAAGAATGCACTCTTACTTTAACTTCGAATATTCCAGTGCCTTCTGAATTCCAATCCTTATGGATATACCGGTGTCATGTTCAGCCCGAGGTTCTCCTCCCATCCCATCATCAGGTTCATATTTTGAATCGCTTGCCCGGATGCACCCTTCACCAGGTTGTCGATGACCGAAATAATCGTCAAACGCCCTGTGCGAGGATCTACCGCAAATCCGATATCACAATAGTTGGATCCGTACACTTCTTTGGTAGAAGGCCAGATGCCCGGTTCACGTACACGTACGAAAGGTCTGTTCTCATAATATTTGCGATATAAATCCACGATCTCCCGGTCGCTGTGTTCCCCAATGAGTTTTGCATACATCGTACTCATGATTCCACGTGTCATTGGCACCAGATGTGTGGTGAAGGTAACCGTAACGGGCGTTCCCGTTATGTTGCCAAGCACTTGCTCGATCTCGGGAATATGTTGGTGTTTGTTCAGTTTATAGGCTTTGAAATTCTCATTCATCTCTGCATAATGGTTCGTCAGACTTGTTCCGCGTCCTGCTCCGGATACGCCTGATTTGGCATCTATAATAATAGTAGAAGGATCAATCCAGCCTGCCTCTACTGCAGGAATCAGTCCAAGAAGTGTAGCCGTTGGATAACAGCCTGGGTTAGATATGAAATTCTGTCCCTTCACCTTATCACCGTACACCTCAGCCATGCCGTACACCGCTTGTTCCAGCAAATCAGATGAAGGCGCCGGATGTTTGTACCACTCTTCATACACCGTTCCATCCTTGAGTCTGAAATCGCCAGACAGATCAATGACCTTAAGCCCTGCTGCCAGCAAACTTGGTACGAGCTTCGCACTTACGCCGGACGGGGTCGCTGTGAATACCAGATCCGCACGACTCGCAATCTCAGCCGGATCTACGCCGTCAAGTGGCCTGTGAATCACGTCCGTCAAATGCGGAAACCCATCTGCGATGGATTCACCACTGCTCGATGATGAGATCACCGATGTGATTTCAACCTGCGGATGGTTCTGGAAAAAACGAATCAGCTCCACCCCGCCGTAGCCGGTGGAACCGACGATTGCTACTTTTAATTTGTTATTCACTCTCGCTCCCCCAATCTCGATGTATGCGCTACTTGTGCTATGTCCTTGCATGAATGAAGCTCGAACACAGCAATTCCGTCGCTTATATGCATATTTGTGTATTATTATACGACTCTGGTTATATAAATACAACACTCTATCATCAATTTCACATGGATTTCCATCCAATCCGAACATATCTTTTTTAACATCCGGGACGAACAGGTATACTTCTGTTAAAATACGTATTAGTAGGAAACATTACAATCAAGGTCTCATTCATAACTAACCTGCTAATCAAGGACATATGAATAGATTCATGATGGTCATTATGAGACGTGGGGGACTATAGTGCATATCGAATCCATTTTACTTATTGTACTCCTGGGCCTGAATATTATTTTTGCGGCAGCCGTTGTTTTCTTCGAACGGAAGGATGCTAGTGCTTCATGGGCTTGGCTGCTTGTCTTGAACTTTATTCCGGTGTTTGGGTTTGTACTTTATCTTTTAACCGGTCAGAATCTGACCCGATACCGGCTTTTCCAATGGAAGGAACGCAAAAAACTCGGGCTGGAGGAACGTATCGAAGCTCAGCTCGCACAGTTGCATGATAACCGCACCCCTTTCCGCAACCAGGCAACCGAGAGTAGCCAAGACATGATCTATATGAACCTGAAGCAGAACGGTGCCCTGCTGACCGAGGATAATGCGGTTGAGATCATTACGGACGGAACAGACAAATTCCAGCGGCTCTTGGATGACATCGAAGCGGCTAAGGATCACGTGCACGTGCAATACTACATTTATAGAGGCGACCGTCTGGGCAAAAGAATTCGGGATGCACTCATCCGCAAAGCGCGGGAAGGCATCAAAGTTCGTTTGCTGTATGATGCGCTCGGCTCGCGGCGGGTATCCAAACGCTTTTTCAAAGAATTGCGCGAAGCAGGCGGATTGGTTGAAGTCTTTTTCCCGTCCAAATTCAGTCTGATCAACTTGCGTATGAACTATCGTAATCACCGTAAGATTGTCATCATTGATGGTAACCTGGGGTACACGGGCGGATTTAATGTTGGAGATGAGTATCTTGGCTTGAACTCGAAATTTGGTTACTGGCGTGACACACATCTGCGTATTCAGGGGAATGCCGTTCATGCATTGCAGACCCGTTTCCTCCTGGATTGGAATGAAGCGTCCAAACAACACGACACACCATATGTTCCGGCACATTTCCCTCATATTGAGGGTACGGGCAACACGGCCATGCAGATTGTCTCCAGTGGACCGGATGCAGAGACTGAGCATATCAAGAACAGTTATCTCAAAATGATTAATGGTGCCAAACATTCGATTCTGATCCAAACGCCTTATTTTATCCCGGATGCCAGCGTATTCGAAGCGATTCGTCTCGCATGTCTGTCCGGTATCGATGTTCGCATTATGATCCCGAATAAACCAGACCATGCCTTCGTCTATTGGGCTACGCTATCTTATATTGGCGAGTTGTTGAAGGTTGGCGCCAAGGTATTTATATATGACAATGGCTTCATTCATGCCAAAACACTTATCATTGACAGTTTGGTTGCATCCGTGGGAACCGCCAATATTGACTACCGCAGTTTCCGGTTGAACTTTGAGGTGAATGCCTTTATGTACGATGAAACGATTGCGACAGCACTTGTACAAACCTTTGAGCACGACCTGCATGTATCGCGCGAGATGACACTCGAGGAGTACCAGAAACGCAGTCTGATTATTCGTTTCAAAGAAGCGATTTCCCGTCTGTTATCTCCGATTCTGTAGGCGGTAGGCACTCCGATGACAGGATATCCTTCTCATAGCTTTATCCCCAGATTTTTTTGATTCCCTATTCTTAAGGGGAAAATCCGGGGATAGCATATGCTTCCGAAGTAGCTTCCTTTCAGAAAGCTTTCAGGCGAACGTCCCACTTCTTCAGGATATTTCTGTCCTCTCCGTTATGTGAAATGTTAAGTTGAACTTTTAATAGTAGAAAAGCAGGTACTCCCTCTCTGCCATTGCAGAGAAGGATGTACCTGCTTTTTTTGAATTTTTATTCCCAAACGTATGAGCACTACAACGGCTCACTCACCTAATTCTCACACCGTTCACACATGCTCTCCCCGTTTAAAACCTTCGCCGAGCACTTCGTGCGCGTTACTAATAATGACAAAAGCCCCCGGGTCTACGGACCGGATCAACGTTTTGAGCCTTGGCACCTCATTTTGCCCAACCACCACCATCAGGACGGTTCGCTGATCATCGGTGTAACCACCTTTAGCTTCAAGCTTCGTCAAACCGCGATCCAGATCATCCAAAATCACTTTGCTAATCGCTTCAGTCTGGTTGGAGATAATATAAGCCACCTTGGAGAAACCCAGCCCCATCTCAACGGCATCGATCACTTTCCCCGTAACATACAATCCAATCAGTGCATAGAGAGATTGCTCTAATGACAATACAAATGCAGCCATAATAATAACGGTAGCATCCATAATCACCACACAGATTGAGTAACTCAGCCCACTATATTTCTGCACGATTCTGGCCAGAATGCTCATGCCCCCTGTTGATCCTCGACCGCGGTATACAATGCCGATCCCCAGACCAACGCCAATACCGCCATACAGTGAACCAAGCAACGGATTTGTTGTTGGAATAGCCCAATCCTTCGTCAGATAAACTAATAGCGGCAGGACGATACTGCCGAGGACTGAGCGAATTCCATACTGCTTACCAATGAGCAAAAATCCTGCAATCAGAAGTGGAATGTTAATCGCCCACTGGGTATATGCCGGTTCCCAATTAAGCCATTCCTTGCCCAGGATCGATAAACCAGACACCCCGCCTGAAGCGATCTGATTCGGTAATAAAAACAAATTAAAGGCTACTGCAATTAAAAACGAACCTACAATAATGGATAACGTATCCACGACGTTTCTCCATGGTCCGTTTAGGGGGATGAGGCTGGTTAACCTCTTTTTGCGATTATTATGAAATTGTGATCGTTGTTGCATTTTCTCGTGCTCTCCTTTGTTGTGACTGATCAGTTGTTCGTTCATGTTCTCTATATCTTATAAAATGATTCAAAAAAAAGCTCCTGTATACACCAGCATACGCCTAGACGTATGGGTCCATACAGGAACTTCTATTAATCGGTTTCTACTTTAATCTGGCTACGCAAATAACCATCGATGAATGCATCGAGGTCGCCGTCCATTACTGCTCCTGTGTTTCCTGTCTCTACACTTGTACGGTGATCCTTTACCATACTATAGGGATGGAACACATAGGAGCGAATCTGGCTACCCCATGAAATATCCGACTGATCTCCTCGGATTTCATCCAGCTGTTGTTTTTGCTCTTCAATTTTACGCTCATACAATTTCGAACGAAGCATCGTCATCGCTCGCTCACGGTTCTTGATCTGTGAACGTTCATTCTGACACGTTACAACTACACCTGTTGGAAGGTGAGTAATCCGTACGGCAGAGTCGGTGGTATTGATATGCTGTCCACCCGCGCCACTTGCCCGGTACGTATCGATCTTGAGATCCTCTGTACGGATATCAACTTCAATCGTGTCATCAATCTCCGGTACCACATCACAGGATACGAAGGACGTATGTCTACGGCCAGATGAGTCAAAAGGAGAGATCCGCACCAGTCGGTGTACACCTTTCTCGGCTTTTAGATAACCATAAGCGTTATGTCCTTTGATCGACAACGTAACACTCTTGATCCCAGCCTCATCACCTGGCAGATAATCCAGTACCTCCACCTTGAAACCTCGCTTCTCAGACCAGCGTGTGTACATGCGAAGAAGCATCTGGCCCCAATCCTGAGACTCGGTACCACCCGCACCCGGGTGAAGCTCCAGAATCGCATTCATCTTGTCATATGGCTGGTTCAGGAGAAGCTGAAGCTCGAACTCTGCAACCTTATTCACGATCGCTGTAATACTGTTACCAATCTCGGTAGCGAGATCTTCGTCGCCTTCTTCATCCGCCAGCTCTATCATCATCACTGCATCATCATAATCCTGCTGAAGTTTGGTGTATCGATCTACAGATCCCTTTACCGCATTCAGCTCAGCGATTACAGATTGCGCCTTATCACTGTCGTCCCAAAAATCCGGGGCAGACATCTTCACTTCGAAGTTGCCAATCATCTCTTGCTTCAGATCTAAGTCAAAGAGACCCCCTAAGGTTTGTTAGTTTCTTGCCTATTTCACGCAGGTCATGCTTCACATTTGGATCGATCATGTGCAATTCCTCTTTTCATTAAGATAAGCTCCCCGCATCCAGGGCATTCCTTCAGATCAGGTATCAGATGCACCACTCTGGTGTTGAGACTACTGTTGTATCAGTATATCTCTCCTCCGTGATCATGGTCATATTATTATAACTATGCACCATTCATCGGTTTTGCATCCTTCACTTCATCCTATGGAATACCCGGCTGCGAGGAGCCGTTCATGTCATCGTGTATATAAAAATCGTTGTACTACTCTTGACCGTGGCAGTGTTTGAACTTCTTGCCACTACCGCATGGGCATGGATCGTTACGTCCGATTTGGTCAGAAACCTTCACTGGACGTTTCTCAGCAGGTTCACCGCTTGTCGAGATCTGACTTTCCTCAACAACCGCTTGACGCTCCTGATTGCTCTCAATCTGTGCTCTCATCACATAAGTCGCTACTTCTTCTTGAATTGAAGCGATCATCTGATGGAACATCTCGAAGCCTTCGAACTGGTACTCACGCAGTGGATCTGTACCGCCGTAAGCGCGAAGGTGGATACCTTGACGTAATTGATCCATTGCATCAATATGATCCATCCACTTGCTGTCTACTGCACGCAGCACAACCACTTTCTCGAACTCACGAACCATCTCTTCGCCAATTCGCTCTTCACGTGCATTGTACTTGTTCTGAACTTTCGTGAACAGGTACTCGATGATCTCTTCTGCTTCCTTACCCCATAGATCATCTTTCGTTACCGAACCATCATCCAGCAATTTGCTGTTCATGTAATCGGCAACTTCCTGCAGCTCCCAGTTTTCCGGAATATCGTCACTACAATGTGCTTCAACGATACGTTCAATGGAAGGTTTGATCATATCCATAACGATCTGTTTGATATTTTCGGACTCCAGTACCTCGCGGCGCTGTTTATAAATAATTTCACGTTGTTGGTTCATGACATCATCGTATTGAAGAACGACTTTACGCACGTCAAAGTTATTACCTTCAACACGCTTCTGCGCCGATTCTACTGCACGGGTAATCATCCGGCTCTCGATCGGTTGGTCTTCTTCAAAACCAAGGCGCTCCATCATGTTCAATACATTGTCTGCACCGAAACGTCTCATCAATTCATCACCCAGTGACAGGTAGAATTGTGTTGAACCCGGGTCACCCTGACGTCCCGCACGACCACGCAGCTGATTATCAATCCGGCGTGATTCGTGACGCTCTGTACCGATGATATGAAGGCCGCCTACTTCAGCTACACCTTCACCCAAGATAATATCTGTACCCCGTCCTGCCATGTTGGTAGCAATCGTTACTGCACCCGCTTGGCCAGCACCTGAGATAATCTCTGCTTCTTCCGCGTGGTACTTGGCGTTCAGTACCTGGTGTTTTACACCACGGCGCTTAAGCATATCAGACAAGCGTTCAGAGTTCTCGATGGATACTGTACCTACCAGAACCGGTTGATTCTTGCTGTGGCGCTCCACGATTTCTTCTACAACCGCCTTGAACTTGCCATCGATGCTCTTGTACACGACATCTGCCATGTCATCCCGTTTGTTCGGACGGTTGGTTGGAATCTGTAGTACTTCGAGACCGTAGATTTTTTTAAACTCTTCTTCCTCGGTTTTCGCTGTACCCGTCATACCCGCAAGTTTACGGTACATCCGGAAATAGTTCTGGAAAGTAATCGTAGCAAGCGTCATGCTCTCGTTTTGTACTTCAATACCTTCTTTGGCTTCAATCGCCTGGTGCAATCCATCACTGTAACGACGTCCAGACATCAGACGACCTGTGAATTCATCAACGATCATAACTTCTTCGTCACTGACTACATAATCCACGTCACGACGCATGATTACGTTCGCTTTCAAACCCTGTACAATGTGATGGTTGAGCGTAACGTTGGCATGATCATACAAGTTCTCGATCCCAAATGCTTTCTCTGCTTTGGCCACACCCGCCTCAGTCAACGCTACGGATTTCACCTTGATGTCTACCGTAAAGTCTTCCTCTGGTACCAAACGCTTCACAAAACGGTCAGCTGCATAATACAGATCTGTCGATTTCTGAGCTTGTCCAGAGATAATGAGTGGCGTACGCGCCTCATCGACCAAGATGGAGTCCACCTCATCAATGATACAGAAGAACAATGGACGTTGTACCATTTGTTCTTTGTATAGCACCATGTTGTCACGCAGATAGTCAAAACCAAATTCATTGTTCGTTCCGTACGTAATATCACATGCATATGCATGCTGTTTCAACGCATGGTCCATACCGCTCAGGTTAACCCCTACCGTCATGCCCATGAATTCGTAGATTTGTCCCATTTCCTGGCTATCCCGCTGTGCCAAATAGTCATTGACCGTGACCACGTGAACACCTTTGGACATCAACGCGTTCAGGTATACCGGAAGTGTTCCTACCAGCGTTTTACCTTCACCCGTTTTCATCTCGGAAATACGGCCTTCATGCAGCGCGATACCGCCTAGCATCTGTACATCGTAGTGGCGCTTGCCCAGTACACGGCGTGATGCCTCACGTACAGTTGCAAATGCCTCTGGAAGAAGCTCATCTGTTGTTTCTCCCTTTTCGATACGAGCACGGTATTCCTCCGTTTTACCTTTCAGTTGTTCATCAGATAACGCCTGAAATTGTGGTTCCAGTTTATTGATCACATCGACCGTCTTCATCAGACGTTTAACATCACGTTCATTCATGTCGCCGAAGATCTTTTTGACAAGTCCTAGCATGGTATACCCCTTTCGTGCAAAACAGAATAGACCCCCTGTTGCCGCCACGCGACACCATCGGATGGATGTTGCTCCACTTGCCCGGGGGTGACAAACAATATAATTTGAGCTTATGAAGGTTACACTTCATCAACTCAGTTGCCAGAATGTCCTTTTGATCGCTGTTATCCCCTGATTTCTTTTAAACTCTCTTCTCAGAGGGGGAATTCCGGGGATAAGCGTATGCTTCCGATGTAGCTTTCTTTCAGAAAGCTTTCAGGCGAACGCTTCGCTTCTACAGGTCATTTCTGCCCTCTTCGTCATCCGTGTAAAAATCAAATTCAAATCATATGCTAATAAGTAATATGATGAATCAACTCCAGGCTTGCCAAGGGTTCCTCATGAAGCTGATTCGGTGTTCAGACGGATTCGGTTATTAGAAACTAGCCGAAGCCCGCGCCTTGCGAATCATGTTCATGGTGCTGTGCCTGTCATTGATTATGATTAGCGATCATTCGTTGACAATTCCTCATCAGGACAATGATTCTCTTTGCATAAATTGTAACAGTTTGTAAGGGTCGCCGCAACACGCCACGGCACACTTCTTTGAACTTCTGAGACATATCAAATGGAGTTTAAGTGCAAAAAATCATAGTCGTTAGCGGAAGCGTTCGATTGTCTTCTTTCATTTTACAAGGCAGACTGCCCTGTCAACGAATTTTGAGGGTAAATTTGGATGATAATCTCAAAATTAAGTTCTCGATATTAGGTGTACGAATATTTTCGTAACCATCGGAATCTGGTGGTTAAATTGTACCGATTATTGATTCTTCATACTATCTATTAGACGCAGCAGCATAGGGAATAGTTTCACCATTTTATTTCCATAGGTCATTTCCCAGCTCCTCTACGCACAAAAGAGCCCCATCCCCTAAGGGATGGAAGCTCTTGTTAACTCTAATCCAGGAAACTACAGTTCCTGAGTTCATTATTAAAATTTAGATATTCTTATTCAGTTCCGATGATCCTGTACGTTAAAATTAACCTTGTTCGATCAAACCGTACTTACCATCGTTCCGTTTATAAACCACGCTAACTTCTTCACTGTCAATGTTGGAGAATACGAAGAAATTGTGACCAACCATGTTCATTTGGAGGATGGCCTCTTCAACGTCCATTGGTTTCAGCATAAAGCGTTTCGTACGTACAACTTCCAAATCATCTTCATCCGTGTCCGCATCCAGTTCAGCTGTAGCTACAGTACCTGTTGGATCTTCAACGAAGAGTGTTTTCAGGCTGCCTTCCTGGCGGAACTTACGGTTAATTTTAGTTTTGTGTTTGCGGATCTGACGTTCCAGCTTGTCCACCACGGAGTCAATGGATGCGTACATATCGTCGCTCTCATCCTCAGCGCGGAGCACAATGCCTTTCAAAGGGATCGTCACCTCTACCGTATGCAAACCTCTCGTCGTGCTCAATGTAACAGCACCGTCAGAGTTAAGGGGTGCATCGAAATACTTCTCGAGTCTACTCAACTTTTTGTCGACATAATCCTTCAAAGCATCAGTAACCTCGATTTGTTGACCTCGAATACTTAAATTCATAGGGCACTCCTCCTTTTTCCTTTGCCACTTCATTATAACACGAATGTAAGCGCCATGTAAAAACTCCCGGTGACCGAATAATGACATCTGTTGAAGCCACATCTGCCAACATAGGCATAACGCCATATTTCGCGATATTTCATCATATTCAGCCATAATCGAATATTTAGTTGGTATGAATTATTAGGCGCTTGATGATGTAATTAACCGTTTTTGAGCCACCTCAATCTAATATGTATAATGAACTTCACTCGATCTCTTGGATCTACTGCTACAACCTATTAAACTCACAAAAATACTGTTCCCGGAATGATCTTAATCTCGAATCTATTGAAACAAAAAAAGACCCCGGAACATACCGGAGTCTGATGCTAGCGATAATTCAATTTGGTAACCATCTAACCATATATGTAGGTCGGATTGTCCGGATGATTATAATTTGATTACGTTAGCTGCTTGCGGTCCACGCGCGCCTTCGACGATGTCGAATTCTACGGATTGACCTTCTTCCAAAGTTTTGAATCCTTCGGATTGAATTGCGGAGAAATGTACGAATACGTCGCCGCCATCTTCAGTCTCAATGAAACCGTAACCTTTTTCTGCGTTGAACCATTTTACTTTACCTTGCATGCACTAACATTCCCTTCGTCATCAAATGAAGTGAAGCTTTCGGCCTTAACCTCTGCCCACAATTCAGATAATACCATCCAAAGTTATCCATTGTCAATTGGTAAAGTAAATGTTTTCTTGGAATTTTTTGTAGATTAATTGGGGATTGTGTTGAAAGGTGGGATATCTTGAATATATCAGGTAATCGGAGGGTTGGTAAGTCTATTTTTAATGTATTAATGATGGAAACTCGGATGAGAGTTTACTATTCAGATAACGAGTGAATAACAAAATATACGAAAGTTAAACATTTTATAATTTTACTATTATAGTTAATTAGTATAAGGGGTTATTTTAGAATAAGCAGAAAATTGACCTGTACTAAAAAGTAGTAGATCACTAAAAAGATGGCATTGTTTGCTTAAATCTATTAACTCATATTTATATGAACAATCAATTATTTATTAAAACAATCTTCATTGTCATAGATAAGACGAGTTAACAGACTACGTTTAAAATAAAACAGAGCAAATCTTAGGAGATCTGCCCTGTTCTTTATATGTTATTTTCTTCTATCCATAAGCATACTATCTGGCGCATAAGCAGTCTCATATACGTTACGCTGCATTTTTGCTTGATTACGTTTATGCAGCCAATCTTGTGCCTCAACCCGAAGTGCGTTCATACGATTAAGTAAAGTTTTATCATAGGCCAAAATCCGATGAACTTCCTCTTTTTGTTTCACACCCAGAGGACAATTCTCACTCTCTTTAACTATAGCATCAACAATATGTTGTCGATCTTCTATGAAGGACTCCAGTTCCTCATATGAGATCTCCTCAATCCGCTCAATGACTTTCTGAGTCATTATAGACAATTGCTCAATAAGATTATCCATGAGCACTTTCAGTCTGAGAAGAGGCAAGTTTAGAAGCCTGCACCCAAGTTTCCCGCAAATCCGTCAAATATCCAATGGCTTCTTCTGCTTTTTCTGGACTTTTACGAATATTAGCCTCGATTAACAGATAGTTCGTATACTCATAGAGAGCGAACAAGTTTTTGGATACATCGAATGACTGGTCTAGCGTAGACATAAGTTCGCTAATAATCGTCTGAGCTTTACCCAGATTCAAATTTGCCTTTTCAATATCCTGGTTATTCAGGCCCTCAAGTCCAACTTTTACAAATCGGATTGCCCCATCATACAGCATAATAACCAGTTGAGCTGGCGTTGAAGTCTGAACGGAAGATTGACGATATTTTTCATATGGAGATTTAATCAATTAGGTCACCCTCTATTATAAAATTTCTCTTAGCTTGTGGTAGAGAATAGACTGGACGACTGTGAACTGAGTTTGTTCATTGCTGTTTCCATCGCAGTGAACTGTTTATAATAACGAGTTTCTGTGTTTTCCAAAATGGTAAGCATATTCGTAATTCGACTATTATACTCTTTGAGTTTCCTACCCATAGCACTTTCTTCTTTGTAACTCACTGTGAGATCAGCTGAGAATTTACTGGTTCCGACACGTGTAACGAGACTATCCAACGAACCTGATATCTTGTCTGCCAACTTGTCAAAGATACCATTATTCGCCTCACTGCCTGTGCCTTGGAACAGATCGACCGCTTTTTGAGGATTCTCAGTCAATGCTTTTTTCAAAACGACTTCATCCAGAACAATTTTGCCCCCTGAGTTGTAGGATCCCATTGTAATCCCCATCTCAGACAAAGCGACGACTTGACCAGATATAATACCTCTCATGTTAGAAAGAGCTGATCTTAAAATGTCATCATTCTTCAGTAGACCACTCTTAGCTTTGTCAGTCCAGTTGGTAATATCCGTATCTTTCATTGCCGTCTTTTGTTCGTCGGTCAACGGCTTGAAGTCACGATATTTATTTTCGTCTAACTTCGTATTTAACAACGTTATTAACGAGTTGTAGTCCTCTACAAAGCTCTTAATGGTTTGCATAGCAGTCTCAGTATCACTCGATGTCGTAATGATAACAGGTATGTCCTTAGAAGGATCTGCCGGATCTGCTGTAGTCTTCTGAAGAGTTAACTGCACACCGTTAATGGTAACAGTATTGCTCTTATCCGTATAATCTCGGCCGTTAACACTGAATTTGGCATCTACAGCATTTGTTGTTTTATATTTCTCAGGACCATCTGTGCCTGAATCGTATTTTTGATTAAACAGCTCAAGTAAACTATTATCATCTGTTGCTACCAGATCTGCCTTACCATCAGTACCGCTATTTTTAGCGTTGATAATCAATTTACCACTTATTTCATCGTACTTGGCAGTCACATTAGCTTTAGTATTACCATTTATTGTGGCAACCATCGTAGCAATGGAAGTAGATCCGGTAAATAGAGACTTACCATTACTATCCACAAAACTTACACCATTTATTGTAAAATTAAATTCCTTGGCAGCTAAAGCTTCACGGTCGGCATCCGTCATAGTGGCTGGATCAAAACCTGGTGTTTTCATCAACTCCAGATCACCCAGCGTTTTGGTATTAGATACAGGGGAATTAAGTCCAAAGGTTTCTACTGTTTTTTTAGTTGCTAATTGCGTAATACTGACTTTCATATCAATTCCGTTAGCGTTTGCCGAAGCTTCAGCTTTTAGAGCGTCGGTGTTTCCACTCACAACAGCTTTTTGTGTATTTAATGCTGCACTTTTACCATACTTATCAATGAGTTTGTTCGTGCGAAAATCTACGAGTTTGCTGTTAATTTCTCTATAACTATCACGTTTCCATTCAAGGATTTGCTTTTCCTGATTCAGTTTATCCAGCGGAATACGCTTGGCTGTCATCATGCTCTTAACCATGCTATCGACGTCCATACCGGAGAAGCCGTTAATACGTGTAACCATTCAATCCCTCCTATAATTATATTTTCTCGTCTACCAATATACCTGCGATCTCCATCATCTTGGCAACCAAGTCCAGCGTTTTCTCTGGTGGAATCTCACGAATAAGTTCTCCCGTATCTTTATTCATCACTTTCACCATAATATCATGAGTCTTCTCATGTACACTGATTTCGAGCGTAGTCTCGGGGCCTTGCAAAGATTGCACCGCACGTTCAATCGTTTTAATCAATTGCTCATCTGCAACCGAAATTTTGGCACCTTGGCTTTCTTTCGTGCTTAGATCTTTATAATTTTTAATAGCTAACGCTGAAGATATTGATTCACTTGCACTTTGAACAGGAGCTACTTCTGGTCGGGGCTGTCCGTTAGCTGCGCCGGATGCCGAGAAGGAAAACTGTACATTCATGTGCTCTATCCTCCAAGAACGCTTGATTTATTATATATATCGGTCATTGGTCATCGTTATTTTAGGGAATTCCTAGCAAAACAAAAAAAAGCCCCGGAATAATCCGGAGCTTTCGGTATTGAAGTAAATCTTAACGAAGCAATTGCAGAACGCCTTGTGGTTGTTGGTTAGCTTGAGCCAACATCGCTTGTGCAGCTTGTGCAAGGATGTTGTTCTTCGTTTGTTCCATCATTTCTTTAGCCATGTCTACGTCACGTACACGGGACTCAGCTGCAGTCAGGTTCTCGGAAGATGTGTTCAAGTTGTTGATTGTGTGTTCCAGACGGTTTTGAACCGCACCCAATTTAGCGCGCTCGCTGGAAACGGAGCTGATAGCTTTATCCAAAGAAGTGATTGCGTTGGAAGCACCAGCTGTAGTAGAGATATCCACACCAGAAATACCAAGCGCAGTAGAACGCATGTCATTTACACCGAAAGTGATGCTTTGACCTTTGTTTGCACCGATTTGGAATGTAACGCCACCATTGCTAGAAGCATCTGTTTGAGCTTGGGAAAGACCAAGATCAGAAACCGTAGTTTTACCTGCACGGTCAGCAAAAGTAATAGGACCATTTTCATTGTTAAGTGACAATCTTCCATCAGCTTCTGCTTTTACAGTTATCGGGCTCAAGAAACCTTCTTCTCCAGCTGTCTTACCAGTTGCAGTGTTTCTTGCAGTAACTGCAGTGTCAATAGCAGTCTGCAATGCTGTAGCTAGAGCGTCCATTGTAGTTGTTCCGTTTGTCACTGCAGCAGTAAGTTCAACTTCAAGAAGAACACCATTTACTTTAACATCAAACTTAGAGTTAGCAGCAATGGTAGTGCCATTATATACTGAAGTACCAGCTGTTTCAGTTGCAGCATCGGCTGTCATGTCGAACAACACGCCCGCTGTAGTTGTAATTGCAGAGGCTGTACCTTTAGAACCACTCTCAATTACCAAGTTAGTTCCATCGCTATAACCTGATACGTGAGCAACTTTTCCTCCACCTGCATCAATAGCTTGGTTAATTTTATCAACAACCAATTTAGCAGCAGCATTTTTGGATTGAGCATCTGTATCAGCGTTTTTGAGGACAGCTTTTTCATCAGCTGTAAGGTCCTGCCAGTTAACTTCAACATCAGTACCATCAATTTTGATAGTTTCTTTCACGAAGTCAGTATCAGCTGCAACATTAGTAATCGCACCAGAAACACTTCCGCCAGTCAACTTAGCAATTTGTGATCCAACAGTGCTGTCTTGACTTACAGTAGCGCCTCCAGCAGTTTTCAAAGCACCATTCAGCAATTTCTTAGTGTTGAACTCCGTAGTATCACCGATACGGTCGATTTCGGATTTCAATTGTGAAACTTCGCTTTGCAATGCTTTACGATCTTCTTCAGTGTTCGTACCGTTAGCGGATTGAACGGAAAGTTCACGTACACGTTGCAGGATGGAGTGAGTTTCGCTCAATGCGCCCTCAGCTGTTTGGATCAAAGAGATACCATCTTGAGCATTTTTGGAAGCCATATCCAAACCGCGGATTTGACCGCGCATTTTTTCGGAGATTGCCAAGCCTGCAGCATCGTCACCAGCACGGTTGATACGAAGACCGGAAGACAACTTCTCGATGTTTTTGCTAGTTGCAGCAGAGTTAGTGGACAGTTGGCGGTGAGTGTTCAACGCCGTAATATTATGATTGATAATCATTTGATATTTCCTCCCTGAAGATAAATTAGTTCCACATCCTTGTGGTAAACGCCGCGACATTAAGGTCGGCCGCCCTGCCGAAGCAGCGTCTAAATTATATATCGACGGAAGGTGAGCAACTGTTTATAGCAAATTGGAATATTTTTAATCTTTTTTGAGTTCTGTATTTCGTAGACGTTCCATAAATGCTTCAATATTGGCTGCAAGCGGCGTAGCAGACTCCCGATTGGCCTCTTGAATGGATGCATATATTTCCTGCCTGAATATATCAATATGCTTGGGTGCGGAGATTCCAATACGTACTGTATCTCCCTCTACAGCGAGTACAGTCACCTCAATCTGATCCTGAATGATAATAGACTCGCCTTTTTTACGTGATAATACCAGCATTTACACTCCACCTTTCACTGATTTGGCATCGTCTTCTGCCCAGATCAGATGACGTGTATCATAAGAAGACTGATGGAGCACGACTTGTTTACCTAAATGTCGCTCGGGGTTAAGAACTACGGGTGCAAGCAGATTCATTGTTGATTTATTCGCCTGTGAATGAATCGTAACCATGGAGTATACAGACACTTGCTCCACAATCTGCAATTCTACCTTATCTACCTCTCCCAATTCAAAACTATAATCCGGTACAAAAGTGAACGGACTTACCAAGAGGAATGCCAGTCCCGGTTCTCTTGTAGACTGTAAATAACTGAAAGGTGTATCCTCCCAAGGAACCAATGCGAACTCAGTTTCCTCTTCAAATCCGGGTAAACCCTTAGGAAATTGATATACCTCTTCCATTTTGACCTCTAATGATCCCCACATGCTTGTCTGAATATTAATAATAAACGCCTCCCTGGCGAAAGTTTTATGCAAAAAGAGCCATAGATGTCTAAGATCAAGACCGTCTATAGCTCTACTTTATAATAACTAGAATCCTATATCTATGGCAGGTGGCGTGTACTGAATCGATGCATACTGCTTCACATAGATATCAAGCTTGCCCCGATTATACTCAATCTCCGGTCTATTCACAATGACATTCATTTCCGAGACAGCTGGAGTAAAGTTGATATCCGGCGCCTGAGTATAGACACGAGTCTCTACATTCCCGGAAGAAGCGGGTGTCCGCGTTTCCGGAAACGGCCTCGCCTGCCAGTCTGAGCCAATAATATTTGCGATGGTATTTCCAGGCTTATGAATTGCAGCCAATTCATTGCCCTGCTGAACTCGTTCAGCCATATTTTGCAAAAAGATCTGTTGAATGCCTGAATAGATCCGTGCATTCATATCAATCATATTACCGCCTGTGTAAGCAGAGAACGCCTTGCTCTGATCTACACTCAGTCTCATCGGATGACTCTCCACCGTTAGCTTGGCAGGTCTGGTGTTCAACTGTACCTCAGCTTTGGGTTGACGAATGGAGAACTGTCCTGGATCAGCATCAATACTTAATAGAGTCGGCGTTGTCCTAATCTGAAGAATGGGAAGAGTACTCAAACGTTAACTCCTCCTTTTTATCTTAAGAAGTCCACCAAAGATGGAGAGATAATTTTGGCACCTGCAGACAAGGAAGCGTTATAAATGTTTTCCTGAATCTTCGATTGCATTGCCAGTTCCGCATAATCCGCATCCTCGACTTTGGATTGCAGATCTGTCAGGTTAATTCCGAGATCATCCAAACGCCCCATCATCAGATCGACCCGGTTCGTTTTGGCACCAATCTCAGAACGAATCGCAAGCATCTTGTCGGTACGGCTATCAATATTGTTCAACTGATTGGATAATTCTTTTTGATTTCCTTCTGTGAGAGCTTTCATGATGTTATTCACGATGTTGAACAAGTTATCTTCTTCCGTCTCTGTGCCGAACACTTCATTACCACTCACGTTAATAGGTAATTGAACACTTTCACCTACGATGAAGTTAATCTTCCCTTTATCGGTCACAATAGAAGTAGCATTCGTTGTATCTAAAGTACCGTCTGGATTAGACGGGAAATCATAAGGCTTAATATCGTATGTCTCGCCATTAAAAATATATTTCCCGTTAAGCTTACTGTTCGAGATATCAATCAGCTGTTCTTTCAACTGTTTGACCTCTTCATTAATACTGTCCAGCGCGGACTGTGGATTCGTTCCTGTCGAAGCTTGTACCGTCAACTCGCGCAGGCGCTGTACGGCGTTACCCGCCTGATTCATAACCGTATCATTGAACTCAAGCCAGGATATAGCACTGTCTACGTTTTTCTGATACTGATCATTCGATGAAAGTTCTGCACGATAACGAAGGGAGTATGTGATCCCTACCGGATCGTCCGAAGGTTTGTTGATCTTGCGACCTGTTGCCAGTTGTGTCTGGGTGTTGTTCATCTGCTGTGCGTTCCGGTTCAAGTTCAAAAGCAACTGTGAACTAAGCATGTTATTCGTTATTCTCATGGTCTGTTATGTCACTCCCTTCTATTATCTGCCTACTGTTCCAGTAGAGTTGATCAACTTATCAAGTAATTCATCATATGTGGTCATAAATCGAGCAGAAGCATTATAGGCGTGCTGGAACTTGATCATATTGGACATCTCTTCATCCAAAGATACGCCACTCACGGATTGGCGACGAGTATCCACTTGCTCTACCAGGAACTCTGAGTTGGATGTCTGACGAGCCGCTTCCTGGGATTGTACCCCCAGTTGTCCCACAATGGCACTGAATTGTGCACCGATCGTTGCATTACGTAAACCGTCCGCTGATTTCATCGGTGTATCTTTCAGATTCGCAAGCAAGATGGCAAGTGTATTGTTACCTTTGATTACAGTCTCTGTACCAGAAGCATCCGATGTTCGTAGTGAAGTCGCAATTTTATTCGGATCAGCCAGGATTTCTGCGTTCAATGAGATATTGCCGGCTGTAATGGTTGTTCCACCACCCGCTGCTGTAAAGAATGGGACACCTCCCGTGTTCGTACCATCCATGCTGTACCCCAGCTGATGCAGTCCATTCAGACCCTTGACTGTAACCTTCAAGTCTGTTGCAAGTGTACGTGCTGCACCCGTGTATGTAACCCCATCCAGTACAGTATTGTCTGGTAAAACCGAACCTGCCGGAAGAGTTATCTCGATATCTCCATTAGCAAGGGTATTAGCCAAGTCGTCCATTTGTTTTCGGTAATCACTTACCAAGGTATCTCTGGACTTAATCATGCCATGAACTTCACCATTGGTGAGTGTACCGGCAGTATATGCATCATTCAAAAAAGCAGGATCTACCGCGACTTGTACTGCTCCGCCTGTAACGAGTGCCTGTCCATTCATCTGAATCTGATATCCTTGCGGGGAATCCGTAACGGTAACATTCATGATTTTGGACAGCTTGTCCGTCATTAGATCGCGTTGGTCACGCAAATCGTTGGCATTGTCGCCAAGTGACTCAATTTTCACAATGGCACTATTGAGGTTCGCAATATTCCCCAGGTAACCCTGGATCTCATTACTTTTCACAGCGATGTTACTATCCAAATCCTGACTGAGTGCATCCAATTGGCGGCTAATCTGATTCATCGCATCTGTAAGAGCGAGTGTGGTTTCCTTAACAATCCGGCGTGCCGTAACGTCCTCAGGGTTCTTGCTCAGATCCGACCATGATTTGTAGAAGTTATCCATAACCGTCCGGAATCCAGTGTCCGATGGCTCGTTCACAATCGCTTCCAGTTTCTCAAGTGTATCTCGTTGAATGGACCAACTCCCGAAGTTGGTGTTTTCATTACGATATTGGTCATCTAGGAATTTCTCGCGTACACGTGTGATAGAGTCAAACTCTACCCCAGTACCGAGCTGTCCTGGTGTTGTGCTATGCAGAAATGCAAATGGCTCCATTGGAATGGATGCCTGCATGTTTACCTTTTGGCGTGAGTACCCTTCCGTGTTGGCATTGGCTACGTTATGGCCTGTTGTGCTAAGAGCTGTCGTCTGTGTGAACAAACTGCGTTTAGCCGTTTCGATTGAATGAAATGTAGATGTCACCTGGTTTCCCCCTAATTAATCAGGCACGCGTGTCAAACAGACCGATTCGCCCTGGATTGCCGTTCTTATCAGCAGGATGCTGATATGTGGCATCCTGTTCTGGCCGAGAAGCAAAGATGTCCATTGAAAGATCAATAAACATCAACGACTGCTCGATCAGTTTTTGATTCAGTTGATTGATTTCCTTTAACTCCTGCAGTGTTCCCGCCAGCTTCTTCTGGACTTCGAGCAATCGCTGTTTGTCAGCCGGATCAAATATCAGTTTGGAGATCTCTGTAATGTTCAGGTTCAGCATGGACTTGATTCCACGCTCCTGAAGCAATTCGTGAACCGCACTCTGTCGTTCAATCTCCAATGGCTCCTGTTGTTTCATGAAACGGGACTCTTTGTTCAGAACGGCAATGAGTTCATCCACATCGTTTTTGACAATGACCTGTCTCTTGACCTCGCTGAGTGCCAGCATATCGCGGTGACTTTGTTCCATTTGCTGCAAAACTGCAATTAATCTGTCCAGTGCTGCCATTACGTGATCACCTATTCCTTATCAAAAGACTTAAAATACGGTAGCAATTTGTCAGCAAGCTTACTACTATCTACCTGATACGTTCCCGAACTCACTTGTTCTTTAAGTTCCTGTATCCGTTGTATGCGTCCTGCATCCTGTGTACGACTTTGTTCCTCAAGCATCTTCATCGCCTCCGGAGAAATGGATACTTCGTCCTTACGGCGGCTCTTCTTGGCATCAGCCTGCTGATTGGATTCAACGTTCCTTTGATATGAATTGATGGCGCCAATTCTACTCGGTTCATTGATTTTCATTTAAAATGCACTTCCTTCCACGTTAGAATTTTACATTGATATACGTTTTTCTTACTTTATCTTTATGTTATCGAAATGATTAGGATAATAAAAAAAACCGATAATCTTTAATAAGTTTATCGGTACGTTTCAAAACATTTGTTATAGCAAAACATGTAATTGAGCCCTCGCTCCTATGAATCGCGTAGTTTGTCGAGAGCATTGTAGGTTCGTCCGCCTATATTGCCGTTATCCTTCTGACCTACATCGCGAGCCGCACTAGCCAAGTCTTTCGTCAAGCGATGACGACAAGAGTCACACATATGACCTTCACGAATCAATGTTCCGCATACTTCACAAGGATACATCATATTCGGGGCATTTTCGATGGAAATCCGTCCCTCACGGATGAACTTGGTAATGGTCTTGATCGAAACTTCTGTTGCATCAGATAGTTCCTGTATATTGGTGCCTTTGTTTTCGCGCAGATACTCTACACAGATCTGATATTCCTGTTCCATTTCCTTAATACAATTCGAGCATACATCTCGAAAATTCAACGCATATAATTTACCACAGCGAGGACAATTACCTAGATTCATCGCTAAAACGCCCCTCTCAAACTTCCATTTCCGAATAGATAATAACTATACATTACCTTATTTTCTCTGATGAATCCATAGTCTATTTGCAAAACAAAAGAGGGGCGCAGGATGCACATATACGCAACCCTGCTCCCCAATTTTATATTCCTAATTCAATGTTCTAATACTTATTACAGAAGACCAGATGCTTGTGTTCTGATCGTTGAATGCGCGAATGCGATATTTATGCAAACTGGACGGTAACAAGTCAGAATGAGTAAATGTTGCATCACTGACCGTCGCCACAATTTGCCCATCGGCTTCAATTTCGTAAAACGAAGCCCCCATAACCGCACCCCATGTCAGAATAACGTTTGTTCTGTCGGAAGTCCCCTTCAGCACAGGTGTAGTTAATTGAGTCATTCCCGTTATCATCTCACTCCAAGCTCCTGCACCAGAAGCATTTTTAGCAAGAATTCGGAAGGTATGCTCCGTATTTGGGGCAAGTCCGCTCTTCGTATAAGCGACTCCACTCACGGCAACTACTGTACCATCAATCTCTAGATCATATCCTGTAGCTCCAGTTGCAGCAGTCCATCTCAGCGCGATAGCCGCTGTAGTTGCAGAGGTAATACTTAAACCTGAGACACTGGCAGGCAACGTAGTTTGGGACAGTATTGCTGTCCAGGCACTCACATTAGTATCGGTCAGGGCACGTATACGGTACTTATGCGCCGTCCCACCAAGTAGTCCATTGTGGATATACAAGGGATCACTCACTGTTGCAACCACTATGCCATCGGCCTCAATCTCATATTTTGTTGCACCCGCAACTTCATTCCATGTCAGCGTAACTGCGGTTTCTTCAGGTACAGCTTTCAGCGTTGTTGGTACATTTAATTGAGTCGAAGCGGTTACGATCTCACTCCAGCTACCCATGCCAGCAGCATTCTTCGCACGAATACGGAAGGTATGATCTGTATTCGCTAGAAGACCACTTTTCGTATAAGCAGATCCACTCACAGAAACTACAGCACCGTCAATTTCCATATCATAAGCGGTAGCACCTGTAACTGGGCTCCATTTCATTGAGATCGCAACAGGTGTAGCGTTATTTAACATGAAACCGTTAACTGCAGCAGGGATGGTACTTTGCGTCAGCACTGCTGTCCATGCACTTGTGTTTTCACCTTTTAAAGCACGAATTCTATACTTGTGTGCTGTTCCGGGCAATAAACCATCGTGTATATATACTGGCTCACTAACTATGCCAACAATTGTACCATCGACCTCAACTTCATACGCGGTCATATCTTCTACATCCGACCATGATAGATTAATTGTTGTTTCTTCCGATGTTGCCTTTAATACAGGTGTATTCAAAAGAGTCATACCACTGATTAGATCGCTCCAAGCACCTACTCCTGCGGAGTTCTTTGAACGAATTCGGAAGGTGTGCTCCGTATTCGCAGCAAGACTACTCTTCGTATAGGCTACTCCCGTTACCGGGACAACCGTTCCGTCGATCTCCAGATCATATCCCGTGGCTCCCGTTACTGCTGTCCATTTTAGAGTGATGCCCACATTCGTAACAGAACTAATATTAAGTCCTGCAACTGAAGCAGGTATCGTACTTTGCGACAGTACAGCAGTCCATGCACTCGTATTGTTATCCGTTAGAGCACGTATACGATACTTGTGCGCTGTTCCTGGTAACAACTCGATATGTGAATATGCCGGATCACTAACTGCGGCAATCAATGTACCGTCGGCTTCAATTTCATAAGTAGTAGCGTCTACAACCGCTGCCCAAGTTAAATTAATTGCCGTTTCTTCTGATGTTGCTTTTAATACGGGTGTATTCAGTAATGTCTTCCCACCAATCAGATCACTCCAGGCACCCACGCCTGCCGCATTCTTCGAACGAATACGGAAAGTATGGTCTGTATTTGCTGCAAGACCGCTTTTCGTATAGGCTACTCCCGTTACTGGGACAACGGTTCCGTCAATCTCTATATCATATCCCGTCGCTCCAGTTACTGCCGTCCATTTCAAGGCAATGGCTACGTTCGTCGCAGAGCTAATATTCAACCCTGTAACCGAAGCCGGTATTGTACTTTGCGTCAACATCGTTGTCCATGCACTCGTATTGATATCCGTAAGAGCACGAATTCGATACTTATGCGCAGTACCTGGTAACAGATCAACATGTTCATACGCTGGATCACTAATTGTTGCAATTACTGCACCATCGGCTTCAATTTCATAAGTAGTAGCGTCTGCAACAGCTGCCCAAGTTAGGTTAATTGCCGTTTCTTCTGATGTTGCTTTTAATACGGGTGTATTGAGTAGTGTTGTTCCACTAATCAGATCGCTCCAGGCACCTACGCCTGCGGCGTTCTTCGAACGGATACGGAAGGTATGATCTGTATTTGCTGCAAGACCGCTCTTCGTATAGGCCACTCCCGTTACTGGGACAATGATACCGTCGATTTCCAGGTCATACCCCGTCGCTCCAGTTACTGCTGTCCATTTCAAGGCAATCGCCACGTTCGTCGCAGAGCTAATATTCAACCCTGTAACCGAAGCCGGTATCGTGCTTTGCGTCAACATTGTTGTCCATGCACTTGTATTGTTTTCTGTCAAAGCACGAATACGATACTTATGTGCCGTTCCCGGCAATAGATCGCTGTGTACAAATGTTAGTTCGCTGGATGTTGTCATAACCGTACCATCGGCTTCAATCTCGTATGTAGTCGCATCTGGTACATCTGCCCAAGTCAGATTGATACTCGTTTCTGCTGAAGTAGCCTTTAATACAGGTGTATTCAACAGTGTCGTTGTACTGAGAGGATCACTCCAATCACCCACGCCTGCTGCATTTTTCGAACGAATACGGAAGGTGTGTTCTGTATTTGCTGCAAGGCTACTCTTTGTGTAGGCTACGCCAGTAACAGGTACATTTGTACCGTCAATCTCCAAATCATATCCTGTCGCCCCTGTCACTGCTGTCCATTTCAGACCAATAGCTGCATTAGTGACTGAGTTTATAGTGAGATTCGAAACAGGGCCGGGGAGTGTACTTTGAGACAAAACTGCAGTCCATGCACTTGTATTGGTATCATTCAAAGCTCGTACACGATATTTATGAAGTGTTCCTGGTAATAGATCAGAGTGTGTATAAGCTGGTTCTACAACAATTCCTACATTAACTCCATCTGCTTCCACCTCATAAGAGGTAGCCCCCTCAATTGCAGGCCATACCAAAATCATCTCTTCTTGCGATGAAATTGCTTTAAGAACAGGCGTACCTAAAAGTGTCGAAACAGTTAGCATATCAGTCCACTTACCTACGCCGCCTGCATTTTTAGATCTCAATCGAAATGTGTGCTCGGTATTGGGCATAAGAGCCGTCTTGCTGTACGTTGTACCAGAGACCGGAACAATTACCCCATCAACCTCCAGATCATATCCACTAGAACCTTTAATTGCAGTCCAACTTAAAGAGATTTTATTGAATGTATTTTCTGTAATTTTCAAACCACTGGCTGAGTCTGGCACAACAAGTTGCGTAGCCGTTCTACTCCAGTTGCTCTCATTATCTGAAGATACTGCTTTTAATGCATAGGTATGACTGGAGTTGGCCTCCAAACCAACGTGTTCGTAATTCGTTACATTACCTAGATCAATCGGGGCTTCACCATCAATCTGAAGTTGATAACCATCGGCATGATTAATTGCAGCCCACTCTATTATATTTTTCCCTTGCTCAGAGCTCGTGGAGATCACAGGTTCGCTAAGCAGTGTTTTAATAGTAAAGACACTACTCCATTCACTTTTTCCTATCGAATTTAAGGCACGTATTTTGTAAGAGTAATTTTGGTTAGGAATGAGCACGGCATCATCGAAGCTGGTACCATAATAAGGACCCATTAAAGTACCATCACGCTCAATTTCATATTGTACAGCTTCCTGTGCATGATCCCAACGAATATGAGTCGTGTTTTCACTGGAGTTACCCGTTATATTCGAAGGCACAGATGGTACATTATTAATCGGTAATGGATTTACCTCCTGTTTGGTAAAAGAAGCAGGTTCAGCTTTACGTGTATAGTACGGATTAAGTTCAGAGTAAAAATCTACAACTTCTCCCGTATCTGCGTTTACAACCAAACTCAACTGTCTGACATCATAATCATATACATCAATCGGTGTCAGTTGACCTAGCACATTATAATGTGTGATCTCCCATTGTCCGACTTGGTTATACGGTTGTCTGTACGTCATCTCGGTAGCAATCTCACGAACTTTGCTTAAATCAATGAGAAAAGCATTATCGATCTGTCCGGCATATTTGGATGTATACGATCCAAAGCTTATGTTGGTAATATCACTTGTGAAACCCAGGATAGACTGCATTCTGGTGAAAGAATATCCCGTTGATGAAATATTGTAGGATCTAGCCCAACTCAGTTTAACTGATTTTTGGTTCACCTCTAATTGGCCGTTATTGTTGGTCATTACATATTGATAATCATTGCTTGATGAGACTATCCCGCTTCCTACCGCTGCATGTGCCCGGTTCCCCCCGTACATGCCAAACTGTCCGAATACCAGCATGAATACTAGTAGACGGACAGTCCATAAGTAAAATCCGTTTTTTCTTTTTCCTGCGACCACTTTTGTTCTCCCCTTCAAAAGATATGTTGTGCCACTCCCTATGCTGTCACCTCTATGAACGGCAAAACTATCTATTCTGCGCGAGAAAACCAATTCCTCTTTTTTTACATGTAAAAAATTTCTTGTTGCGTTTTCATTTATAATTTCATCAAACAATTATATTTCACACGGTATACATGGAAAGGTGATACACACATATGCACCAACGATTAATAAAAGAACATATTTTCCTGTCTACTATTAATCATAAAGTATAGATCCCACACCTAAAGTGGCTGAAAGATGCTGGGCAGTCATTCATTATTCGGAGCTCCTTTCTATGATCTTGCCAGTGTTAGTGTGTAAATCTCAACCGGAATTCCCATGGTAAAACCATCATTTAAGATAACCTGCCCACAAGCGTCCAAGGTGCTGCCTGTTGTATATATATCATCGATCAGTAGGATCTGAATGGGTTTGACATGTGACATGCCTATATGTGTTGGCAGATAAGATTTGCTATATAGTTCTTCAATTAAATGCATGCCATCCGGGTTGATGGAAAAAACGTTCTTCATCGTTTCGATACGCTCACCGCGTGATTTGAAGCTTTGTTTGGTGGTGTTGATCTGGCGCTGCAACAGATCAACGATAGGTAGGCGGCAGGCGGTGGCAAGCCCAGCAGCCAGCCGCTCCGCCTGATTGAAGCCGCGCTCGGCCAGGCGCTCGCTACTCACGGGAACATAGGTGACCGCGGCAGGCCGCCATTGCGGCTTCGTTTGTTGAGCAGGCTTGGCGAGATGAGCCACGGGAGCTGGGGGTTCTTTTGCCAAAGTAGAAATGTGTTCATCGTTCATCGCTTGAAAGGCTTGAATCAACAGCGCGGTTAAGAGCGGCGCGTATCGTTCATGGCCTCTGAATTTGTACATGCCAATCCATTCCTTCATAAGATGGGTGTACTGTACGGCGCTGCGGTTGAGGATAAAAGAACGGTTTTGCATATGTGGACGAGCACAGTCCGGGCACCCAACGCTCCGACCACAACGCAGGCAGCGGATGGAACGAATCCATGGAATCTGTTGCACACAACGTGGGCATATACCCGGATAGAGCGAGGATAGGATCGCCCGAGTGCCACATGTCAGACAAGTCGCTCCAGGTGGGGCGAGCAGATGATGGAGGCGTTGGGTAAGAAGCTGAGCGTGATCGGTGATGTTGCTGAGCCAGTTAAACATAATAGTGTAAACCTCCAATCTGGTCTGGAGAATCTAATGGTATGTAGGAAATATACGCTGTGTGTACTTTGAACTATGGATGCTAATTCATATATTTAGGCAGATCACAATTAACAATTATGTCTGGGATGGCGGATGCAGGTAGCCTTTGCGACGAGCGATGGTGTTCATTTTCCGAATTTGTGCAACGGCCTTCACCTGTGAACGTGTCCGACGAGATGATGCAAAAACCACTCTTCCCGCCGGGTCATCCATCGAACGCCCTGCTCTGCCCGCCATCTGAACCAGTGAAGCTTCATCAAAGAGTCCATTGTCTGCATCCAATATAAAGACATCGCTACGCGGAATGGTCACGCCACGCTCCAGAATTGTGGTGGTTACGAGCAGACGAATTGTACGTTCACGAAAGGCTGTAACTTTGCTGGCGCGATCGGGATCCTGAGATGAAGTTCCTTCGATATGTATTCCGGGAAAGGTACGGCGCATCAGATTCACAAACGCCTCAATCTGGGCAATGCGTGTCACAAACACAAATACCTGGGCGTCACGCTGCAATGAAATTTGGATGTTAGATTTCAAAGAAGACGGAAGATTTCGTTTCCTAATACATTCAGCAACGGTAACCATCTTAATCAATCTTGGTACGGGCAAAGGATGACGGTGGAAACGTACTGGAACTTTGGCATGATTGAGTTTTCCCTGCGCTGCTTCCCTTTGTAGCCGAGCTGGTGGCGTGGCAGACAAATATACAAAATTCCCATCCGGTTTACAGGAAGATGCCGCCGCGTGAGCGAGCATGGGATCGTTATGGTAAGGGAAGGCATCCAGTTCATCGATGATGACGAGATCGAACCCCTGATAAAAACGCATCAGTTGGTGTGTGGTCGCGAGCGTGAGCTGAGCATCTTTCCAGCGTTCGTCACTGCCGCCGTAAAGGGTAGCGAGGGAGGTGTCCGGAAAGGCTTTGGCCAGACGCGGAGCCAGTTCCAGTACCACATCCCTGCGCGGCGTAGCGACCAGCGCTCGTCCACCGCGATCCAATGTATGTTGGAGCAAGGGGAAAATCATCTCGGTCTTGCCGGCCCCGGTCACGGCCCACAGCAAGAACTGCCCCGGCCCATCCCCTGCGGGTGGGCGGGCCAAAAACGCAAGCGCCGCGGCTGCTGCCGCGCTCTGCGCTGCGCTAAGCCCCCACCGGGCAAGCCCGCCGCCAGTGGGGGCCAAAGCCGTGCCACGCGGTGCGTCGCCGCGTACTGGCACGGCCCCTTGCGCTGCACTGCGTAGCAGCAGCGCACAAGCACGGCTGCGCCCCAGCGCGAGGCAGGCCTCGCAGTAGGCGCACGCCGCCAGGCCGCAGGCAGCGCAGGGCACGCGCTGCCTGGCTTCGCTGCCACAACGGTGGCAGCGGGGCGCGCTCCGCGCGCGTCCAAGCCACGCGTGCCGACGGCGCGTGGCAGGCCCTTGGAGGGCGGCTGTGATACTCAGCCGCCCGTGCAAGCGCGCGAGCTGCGCAGCCGCGCGCCACTCCCTTGGCGGCTGGGCGGTATCCGCCAGCAACGCCTCCGCCTCGGCCGCCAGTAATTGGCGGCCGCTGATCCGCTCAGCCAGCAGGGCCGCGTCCCGCTCCAGCTGAGCCCACTGCCCGGCGGGATACGACGGCGGCATCCCGCCTACCTGAATGCGACGCGCAGCGACATTCCCCGCTGTGCCCGCTACACCTTTTCTCGCCTCAACTTCCCCCGAGGCCAGTTCAAATACATCCAGCTTCCTCGCAAGATAACTCTGCCATTCGCGCTGGCCCCACTGATCCATGCTTCGCTCCATCTCAAAATGTTCAACCAACCAGGATGCCTGACTTAACGGCAATGCCTGATCTAACAGCAACCAGCGCAGCACATGTCGCCCACTTCCTCCCTCTAGCCACCAGGCCACATCCACACGAATATCGAGTGACAACATCATGCTCCACCCTTCACCTGTACGGCACACATATAAGGCAACCTTCATTTACTCTCCTCCCCCCTCGTTATTTTTCCGAACGCAAAAAAGCACATGCCTACCCGGCTAATCGCCGGCGCATGTGCTTCATGTCCATAATCATCTTCTTATGATCAATCTACTTATCACTATACCAATTGAATCTTCACAGCACAAGGTTAGTCACGCATCATACAATTCTTCTAATAACCAGAATCTTTCTATAAAATTGCGAAACTTTTTCCAATCTCTATCGTCTATACTTTTAAATTAAGAGTTCTGACTTCGAAAATCTTATTTCCATGATCAGGAACTCCTCAAACCCAGGCAATAACCATAGATTGCATAAAAACCCATTTTTAATTTAAAAGCAGACTTGGCTACAATTACAAAAAAAGACTACAGCTTCTGCTGTAATCTTTTCACTGTAGATCTACGAAATGTTAATCCCATTTCCCGTTCAGATGATGATTTATTGCTCAGACTCACGCAAATCGATCAGTCGAAAAGTGTGATCGGTTTGTGCTATCCGTTCAATATCAGCAGGGACAGCAGGCAGATAAGATGTCTCCATTCCTTGCCTTTGCATCAACTTTTCAATAATCGTAATCGTTTCCGCTTCTGTACGATCAGCAACAACGGTTAATCTGAAGCTCTTTCCACGGTATAACAATTCCCGGCAAAGTGCTCTTACAATGCCTTCGATCCGCCCTGCCTGATTGGAAGGAATGAGCAGGATCTGCTCGAATCCTTCAGATTCCGGACGAGAAAGATGGCGCTGGTGCATGGCATGAACGGCCATTGCCGCCAGGAAGTATATGAGCAGAATCATAGTCAGATGAGCAACCATGGCAACTGCACCTCCTCGGAAGGTCATGCTCACCCATGGCGAACATCCCTGTATACAACAAGTATATGCTGTACTTCCTGAAGGGTTACACTTGCATTTCCTATCACTCATATTCCACGCTGATCGACACCGGACGAAGAAAGACAGGCCAGGTCATTCATTCACGCCTAAGCTTGAACACATGTTCCGCACAACCTTACGCTTTGCTCATTTGCAGTGATAAAGTCCATTAACCCGCAGACCAATCCAGCATTCTGGAAAGGGCGCGAGTGAACACCAATCTATACTTCGTCAAGGTTGAATCAACCAATGGACTGACTTACCATAAGAATACTGCTTCTACGATAAACATAAGGTATTAGAGCGTAACCCAACCATATTTGATCGAATTGATAACAGCTTGTGTACGGTCGTCCACTTCCATCTTCTGCAGAATACTGCTGACATGGTTTTTTACTGTTTTTTCACTGATGAACAGGAATTCACCAATCATTTTGTTGCTCTTACCTTCTGCCATTAAGCGAAGCACTTCAGCCTCACGACGTGTGAGCGGGTTATTGTCACCAGCGACAAATTTAACGCCCGCTTCCTTCGAAGCTCCTTCACTCATCGCCCCTGTTTCATTAAGATACGTCATACGACGCAGCTGCATGATCAGTTTGCCTGTTACTTTTGGATGGATGAACGCATGTCCTTCATGCACGGAACGAATCGCATTGATCAGAGACTCGGCCTCCATATCCTTCAGCAAGTATCCGTTAGCCCCTTTACGAAGCGTCTCAAACACATAACTTTCATCATCATGAATGGACAAGATAATGACTTTGACATCAGGGAACAGCTCACGCAATTTCTCCGTTGCTTCAACCCCATTTTCAATCGGCATGTTGATATCCATCAATACGATATCCGGTTTATCCTGATTGCAGAATTCGAGCACTTGAATACCATCGCCGCATTCACCGATGACCTCAATGTCGTCCTCCATGTTTAAAATGCGTTTCAGTCCCTCACGGAACAGCTGATGATCATCAGCCAAAAGAACTTTAATCGATGCTTTACCAGTATCACGGTTTTCCATCATCCTGCTACTCCTTTCCCTTATCCACGTTTGTCGGGATATGAATCACTATTTTGGTTCCTTGATTTTCTCCGGACTCAATCTCTATTCTTCCTTCTAACAGTTCAACCCGTTCTCTCATCCCAATCAGACCGAAGTGGGTATGATCCTTGCTTTTCTTTGCAAGAAGCTCCGGTTTGAACCCAAGCCCATTGTCCTGAACGACAATTTTGACGAGCTGAGCCTGGTATGTAATTTCCACTACAACATAAGTGGGATAAGCATGCTTTGCAGCATTCGACAGACCTTCCTGCACAAGGCGGTAGATCGCTGCCTCCATCGCGGAAGATAAACGGTGTTCCTTACCTCTTGTTTCAAAAAGCGACCGGATTTTTGTTTTTACCTCAAAATCCTGCACATACTTCCGAAGCGTTGGAATCAGTCCCAGATCATCCAGTGCCATAGGACGCAGATTGAAAATAACTTTTCTCATTTCTTCAAGACTGGAACGAACCTGGCCTTTCAAATCTACTATTTCGGCCTGGACCATCTTAAAATCCTGCTTAATGAGCATTCTTTCTACAATTTCCGTCCTAAGCACTAGATTTGCGAGCATCTGTGCAGGCCCGTCATGAATCTCACGAGCAATACGTTTCCGCTCTTCTTCCTGGGCCAAAATTATTTTCAAACCAATCATTTGTCGATTCTTGGCAGATTCGATGATCCGGGTCACTTGACCCAGTTCACCTGACAGGTATTCGAGTACAACACCCATCTGCGAACCGATGGTCTCGGCACGCTCTACAGAAGCTTCCACATTTTTGGCACGCTTCTGCAGATCATCCCGACGGGCTTTCAGATACATTTCCTTCTCACGATAAATCATCAGATCCAGCTGCAGCTGTGTTGCTTTCTCGTACGCCTGCTTGATATCATGCTCGGAATAACGGACAAAGTCGCGGCTAACCTCAGTCAGCCGGATCCGGGAACGGCGGTAGTTCAACTCCAATTGATCTACTTTCTCGATCGTTTCCGCCGTTTCCTTCAGTACCGACTTCAACTCCTCGTTGAGTGTCTTCAGCTCATCTCGAGTTGCGTCCATAATTTCGAACATTTGATATTTGCTGTTTTCCATGACTTGTATGGCGTTTTTAATGACGCGGTCTATGGCATCGGCTTGTAAATCCACGTTTGTTCGACTCCATTTCTATCGTTTCCGGTATATATCATACCATATCACGATGAGATGGTAACGGTCTTCGTTTTCTGTTCCCATTTTACAGTGAGTCCAAGCTGCTCGGAAACGAGTCTGAGCGGGACTAAAGTCCTACCACCCGTTACGTATGGTGCAACAGTTGCGCTTTGTCTTTTACCATTTAGAATGAATTCTTTCTGCCCTACAACTAGATCAATCAGCTTGCTACCACGTAATACTGTGATCCGCTGATTTTTGCTATCCCAGCTTGCCTGACCACCAAAAGCGTCCAAAACATGTTTGATTGGCACATACGTCGTACCATTTTTCAGGACTGGTGCTGCATCAATTGCTTTTTTCGTTCCATTCACCGTCATCGATTTCTGTCCAAGCACAAGCGAAGCTGTTCCCGTAGGCAATCCAACTTCACTGGACTTGGAAGGCATCGTGAATGCGATATTGTCAAAAGCAACCGTACCTGTCTTCGCGCGCTCATCCTGACCCTCTTCCACATTCACCACATAAACTCGCTTCAGCTTTGCCGGATAGGCGATATTCAGTCCGTTCAGGTCCACGCTCAGCTTCTTCCATCCGCTCCAGTCAATCGCTTTAGCAAGATCGGCATATACCGTTTTGCCATTGGCATCCGTGAATTCAGCGCGCAACCAGTTCAGGCTCTTATCTCCCATAACATCCATCGACATTGATGTCGCTGCAGCAGATACCTCTCTGCCGGTAGAGCCGTTCAGTTGTGCATAAGCGTACATTTTGCCTGTTCCAGCAGTCATGTCATAACCAAGTTGCAATACATTGGAGCCGGCTTTTTCACCCGTTCCTGCTGTAACAGTTGCCGATCCGGTCACACCCGCTGCGTTTGTCGTGAAGTTGATCGGATAGCTCACATTTTCGAAGTTCTCCCAGATCGTTTCGCTTGCAGAAGCCGAGAGTACAACGACTGTGCTGTAACCATCATAACGTCCAATCGCATATCCCACTTGTGCACCAGAGTTGACCGAAGATACGGTTAATTGGTCCGCCGTAACTTTACCTTTGAACCCGATAAATTCCCATGTCAGCGAATCGGCCGGAACCGTCACACTTTGTCCGCTCTTCGTTGTTGCCGTTACAGGAATGGACATCGTTGTGCCCGCTTTGAGCGAACCGAGACCTGATCCTGCTGTCAGAGAAGCCAATTCACTTCCACCCAGTACCGATACTTTAATGGAAGATGAGGCTCCATTGCTCGTTGCCGTCAGCGTTGCTGTGCCTGGCTTCACGCCTTTGATCGTCCCGTTGCTGACACTCACAATGCCGTTGTTGCTGGACTTCCAGGACATGCTGATATCGCCTGTTGCGATCGGGTTGTAGTAGGTGTCATATCCTTTGGCTGTGTACTTGCCCTCTTGCCCCACCAGCAACGTTTGGCTGCCACTCACGGCAAAGCCCTTCAGTTTACCTACTGGAGCCGTAGAGAACACACCCAGCGTGTTTACAACCTGACGTTGCTCGGTGCCATACTCTGTGTTGAACGTTAGACCGGCGGTTTGCTCACCTAACGGACGTGTAACCATTGTCGTGGAGCCGCCACCGTCCAGGTTCATGCCTTTCCAGACGCCCACGCTGGTCATAAAGGATTGCAGTTCTGTCAGCGACATCCCGCTGCTGTTACTGTTTTTCTCCGCTGCAACGATGTAGACATACCGACCATCCTGAGAGTAGCCTACTGCCGTTCTTGCACGAATACCACCAATGCCGGACGCAGCGATATCCCGGGAGAAGGAAGCTGCCTTACCACCGTTCACCAAAATGGTATGACCACCGATCATCATTTCCAGATTACTTGGATCAACCGATTGTCCGGTTGTTTTGGCTTTCAGCTTGTAATCCGCATCCAAGGTTTGCCCAACAGATAGATGGCTCATGATCCATGTCGCCGCTGTTCCATGCGCACGCAAAATGTACCCATCCTGCGGCACCGTCATGTTTAACGCTTTTTTATCCGAGATTTGGGTGATTACTCCGTTCTGCACGAGAACCTCTGTCGGCGTTGTGGAAGGGTCATTCGGACGTTTGGTGGAGGTCCATGCCGGTGTATAAATATACATCGAGTTGGCATGACTATATTTCACCGCACCCGACTCTACCGTATAATCCTCTTTATTTATCCCACGCAAAGCAAAGGTTGAACCATCCTGGGCCTTCACCGTTCCATCAAAAGAATACTCGTCGATCATCGGTTTACCGTCCTTGGTCACCGTGAGTGCATACATGCCCGACAGTTCGGAAGGTGTGGAGACCAGTACCCCATCGGAGACCTGTCCACCAATTGGAGCGAGCTCCCCGGATACATTGAAGTAATCGCCATTTACAGCAGCCACTGCACCATTTTCCTTGGCCATGGCACCTGTGCTCTGTTTGCTGTTCAGATTACCGCCCTTGCCTGTCATCACATCCAGCTTCACATACGGGTTCTGCAGATCCACCTGGACCACATCCGCCAGTACGTTGACCTTGGAACCGGAACGTGTTGTCGTATATCTGTATTTCATGAGCTTCGCACCCGAAGTCAGAATTTCTTCACTCAACTTGCTTGTATTCGTAGATGCCGCTGCGGCCACCGATTGCCATGAAGTGCCTGACCACATCTGCCCGCCTGCACTCATCACCGGTGCAATCCAGATTACACCCGCCAGCGTCACTATTGCCCATTTCTTCACCTTACTGCCCTTAACGTCTTCCAGCTGTTTCCCATGTTTCCCCAGCATGTCTGAAACGTCTCTCCCATCTTGTATATCAATCTTAGACATCACGAACACTGCCAAGTAGGCAGTAGATAGCGAGATCTCTAGTATACTCTTCTATTAATAGACTGCTTTTAGTGGAAAAAGTTACGCCACTAGCTAACTTTGAGGTATTTATTGGTTAATCCATTCCACACGTTTATGCTATGTAGTTCAACTAATCAAAAAATAGACTTCGTCTGTGCACGAGTCAGCACAACAGAAGTCCATTTATAATTCATATATGTCCTATTAACTTAAAAGTCTTCTACCACAAATTCAATATCATTATAGTACCTCTGCAATATAATTGGTTTCGGCTTTCTAATACCTTTTTCACCAATTCATGTGGTGATAGTTTAAATCTAGGATTACTAAAAAGGAACACCTCAAGAAGTTCGCCTCCTTGAAGTGTCCCTATTAATTTATAGATATTCCAACTTATCCAAAACCCGTTTTAACATGACTGCTGCCTGAGCGCGAGTCGCGTTCCCCTGGGGTTCGAATGTTCTCGCTGTCATGCCTTGAATAATTCCCTCTTGCACTGCTTTGGCAACAGAATCCTTGGACTGAATTTTATTGCTGTCCTTGAACTTGGACAATGTCGACGTAGCAGAGGATTGAAGTGAGACCGTTTTCCCACCGTAGCTCATCGCCCGAACCATCATGAGAGCCATCTGTTCACGCGTGATTTCGCTTTCCGGTTTGAATGTACCATCCGTGTTGCCTGTAATAATGCCGGCTTCTGCCGCGGCACCAATGTAGGCACTGGTCAGATCTCCTCCGCGAATATCACGGAAACGACGTGCAGCATTCTGATCTCCTTTTAAACCAAGACCTTTCGCTACCAATTCGGCAAACTCGGCACGTGTTATTTTCTGATTAGGTCCGTAATAGGAGCCATTCGTGGCCCCAATGATCCATTTGGACGACAACTCTTTGATGACTGCACCTGCCCAATGGCTGGAGGTATCCTGATAACTCACGGAATGAGTGACAGGCACGATGGTCTGGTTACCGTTCAGTTGTCCTTTAACGACCACTCCTCCTGTTGTACTCGCAAACGTATGCGGCACATTCGCCAGAATCAGTGTAGTCGGATCAATATACGTAAACCCGGAAGTTGCTGTAGGTGTGTTTACAGGCAACTGCATTGCGAGCTGGCTTTTGATATTCTGCTCTACCCGTTGATTCGTATTTCCACTAAATGCAGAGAGGTAGATGTCTGTAACATTACCAAGCTTCTGTGCTCCAGCAACTGCCAGCATTCCGTCGATCGTCCCTGAACTGGAGACAGGAACCGTCTCCACCTGTACATAGAAGTAGGAGGCATCCGTGTTGGTTGTGTTTCCCCCTACAGCTTGACTCATTGCGGATACATCCAGATTGGAAAGTGGGACCATCCACAGACGATCACCATATTTGACACCGATTGAACCTGTACGGTTACTTAATGCAACCTGAGCCAATGTGTTAAGCGGGAATCCTACATAAGCGGAAGATTCACTGGCAGGGACTTCAAATACAACAGGTTGTGTTGTTTTGCCAGTTGTTGTTGCGTACTGGAAGGCTTGCAAAAGCTTCGCACCGTCTACATTGAACTGACGAGTAGAGCGATTGTTGCGTGACATCATTGAAACTGTAGCTGCTGTATCCGTGCTCATCACAAGCAGAGCTTGTCCATAACTTGACGAGTCTTGTTCTGTAAGCCAAGAAGGACGACTGTTCGTCTGGTTGCCTGTCGAACTACTACCATTTTGTTGCAGAGGAAGCGGTCCGAACGCAGTAATGGTGTTGTTCAACGCATCTCGCAGCGGAACGGCTCCCGGAGTATAGCTGACCGTACCTGTCTGTCCTGCTGTTGCCGAGTTTGAGAGATTAAGAGTCACGATCGAACCCGATATGGAGGCATTCAGAACATTCGTTGTTGTCCCTCCAAGCTGCACACTAAACTGTGAAACAGTTAGAGCCGTCTGAGCCTGAAGTGCATCTCTAAAGTTAATATATACTTTGTCCCCTTGAAGAGTTGCCGACAATATTTTCCCGTTACCAAAGGTATATTTTACTGGAGCCAGATTAACGTATCCTGCAGGATTGTTGTTTAGATCGGTTAAACGCAGGGTACCTGGCACATAGGAAAAGGTTACGTTTTGAGTGCTGGCAACTGTGTTGGCCAGCGTCAATGTAATCAGATCATCCTCAATCTCGGAATCATTGACAAATACGGCTTTACCATCTACCAATACGGAATATTGGCTCTTGAGTGGCTTATTCGTCCGGCTCAGCGGTTCATTATATCTGATCCACATCGTCGTACCACTCACTTCTGCACTCTTGAACTCAGGTGGTTTCGTGTCAATACTGTTACGTACATAGAACCCGTTGAATCCAGCTAGAGCTTGACCACGACTGTCTTTCACTGGCCATGTTCCTGGCGCATAGGATACTTGTACCACTTCACCATTCTGGATGGAACGACTCAGATTAAGCGTCACCAACGAACTGTTATTGGTGGATATGCTGCTGATGCCCACCGCTGACCCGTCTGCTGTAACACTGAATTGTCTCACCGCATCACTGGAGTTAATATAGACGGTCTCAGGATAGTACAGACTGATTGTATTGTAATAAGCTGTGCCTTCGCGTGGTTTCGACATAATGGAATCGAGACTGTTCTCTACATCTCTGGCTCCAAATGCCGGAGCCGCGTTAAGAGACAGATCCTGAATTTTACGTGTTCCTGTTCCCGGTGCGTAGGCAATGCGGACAACCTGACCTACGGCTACACCAGTATCCAGAACAACATATACACTGTCTCCTGAAACATAGGAAGAACTTACATTCCGGTTCTCTCCGTTAACCGTCACTGTGAAGCTGGAAGCAAACGGATCAAGACTGGAGAGCAACTCATCATACGTTAATCGAATGATCGTATTGCTGTACATTTTGGCTGTTTTCAGTACAGGTGGTGTTGTGTCTACGGTTAACGTTCTAAAGGTCCACGATGTGGCCCCATTCAGACCCGTAAACAGATTTCCCGTCTGATCCCGGAACACATTCGCAGGAATATCAACCGTATACGTTGTGTTGCTTGTCAGAGTCGTTTGCGGGATGATGCGCAACTGTCTGGGGTTGGACGTACTAATTAATGTCGTCGAAGCCACAATCCCGCCGTTTGCATTCTTAACCGTAGCTGAACTTGCGTAATTCCGGTCCAGATCTTTGTTGAATGTCAACGTAAACTCATTCGTGAGTGATACGCCTGTTGCTCCGTTTGTTGGAGACAGGCTGGATACGGTCAGGGCTGTGGGATCGGATACTACATTGAATCCCCATGTTGTTCGCTGAATGGCTCCCGTATCATTGTTCAGGTCATCACGCAAAAAACCTTCCGGAACTGCTATGTAAATCGTGCTGTTATTCGCCCAATTGTTCACTGGATCAATCGTCACCGTGGTTCTCGCCGTATTGAAACTAATTCGGTTTGAATTGGCATCAATCTCTTCCAATAATGTAGTGCCACGATAGATCTGGAGCTTGCCAGCACCGACTTTCATTGCCCGATCATAAGTTAGTTGAATATTGGCTGAAGGAGATACATTCGCAGCTGCGTTAAGAGGCGACTGCCCAGTTAATTGAGCTGTACTAACTCCTGATGTCCGGAATGTCCACTCTTTGTTCAGACCCTCAACCGGTTGACCGTCCCCATATACGAAAGACTGGCTACCGATCGTAACATAGAATGACCCTCCAGGCAGAGCAGCAGGAAGCTGGATTTGCACACGTTTCCCCAAAGTTGCATCAATAGCAGCATCATCTGCCACGACAGTCACTGCCGCATTCGTTACGGAAACTTTTGTTACGATCGAGTCATCCTGAACTCGGCGTACAGTAATTTCCTCTGTAGAAGTGTCGATTTTCTTTACTGGCTTAATAAAATCAATCGTCAGTGGTGCTGATCCACTCGCCTGTTGTTCGTTCACAGCAGGTGACGTTGTGCTAATTCCTTTTCCCGTCAACTCATCGGCGGCATAGGCGAACTCTACTCCTCCCCATCCGGCGAGTATCCCTTGAGTGACTAACATCAAAATCATAAGACTAGCCAATCCCCTACGGGCCATTTTTCTCACAAACACCCAACCTTCCCCCTTATCTCATTCTCCTAATTGTCTGATATACAGACCTCTATATTTATGTCGGTCAGAGAGAGATTTTCAATTAATAAAATGGAAATGTATGGTGCTTTATTTTGTAAAAAGATGCAAAAAGCCCCTGATTCCATATTGGAATAAAGGGCTTCATAAGAAGATCACTATGCAATTAGCTAATTACAGACCTGCTTGAGTTTTCAAAAGGTCTGCTTTGTCCACTTGCTCCCAAGGTACATCCAGATCTGTACGACCGAAGTGACCGTAAGCAGCAGTTTGTTTGTAGATTGGGCGACGCAGATCCAGCATACGAATGATGCCAGCCGGACGAAGATCGAAGTTGTTGCGCACAAGCTCAACCAATTTCTCTTCGCTGACTTTACCAGTACCGTATGTATCCACGTTGATCGATACAGGGTTGGCTACACCAATCGCATAAGCGAGCTGGATTTCCACTTTGTCTGCAAGTCCTGCAGCTACAAGGTTTTTCGCTACGTAACGAGCCGCATAGGCTGCGGAACGGTCTACTTTTGTCGGATCTTTACCAGAGAACGCACCACCGCCGTGACGTGCATAACCGCCGTAAGTATCTACGATGATTTTACGTCCAGTGAGGCCTGCATCTCCCTGAGGTCCGCCAATAACGAAACGTCCTGTTGGGTTGATAAAATATTTAGTCTGCTCATCCAGCAATTCCGCTGGAACGACAGGCAAGATGACATGTTCTTTGATATCTTTTTGGATCTGTTCCAGTGTAGTCTCTTCAGCGTGCTGAGTAGACACAACGATGGTATCCACACGTACCGGCTTGTCACCGTCGTATTCAATCGTTACTTGCGTTTTACCATCCGGACGAAGATATTCCAACGTACCATTCTTACGCACTTCCGCCAGACGGCGTGCGATACGGTGGGATAATGCGATTGGCAAAGGCATGAGTTCAGGTGTTTCGTTCGTTGCAAAACCGAACATCAGACCTTGGTCACCTGCACCAATATTCTCTGTTTCACGAGCAACTTGTTCCGGGTCACGGTTCTCAAGCGCTGCGTTAACGCCTTGGGCAATATCAGCGGACTGCTCATTCAGAGAAGTCAGAACTGCACAAGTGTTATAATCAAAACCGAACTTGGCACGTGTATAGCCAATATCCTTAATTGTATTACGAACGATGGACGGGATGTCCACGTATTCAGAAGCTGAACTGATTTCACCGATGACAAGCACTAAGCCTGTGGCTACGGAAACTTCGCAAGCTACACGAGCATTGGGGTCGTTTGCAAGAAACGCGTCCAATACGGCGTCTGAGATCTGATCGCAGATTTTATCCGGATGTCCTTCAGTTACAGACTCCGATGTAAATAGATGCCGGCCTTTAACAGACATGAAGTTTCAACCTCCCATAACTAGTAGTATGGCGATTGCCCGAACAAAACATGACAGCGATTCGTTCACTGTACCCTCGAAGCTTTCCAAATGGAATAAGGACCCTGGGTCCGCAGTTACGAAGATAAGGATTTTTCAGGTAATTGCCTCAAACGAAAATCAACCTTTCCCTAGTGGAAAAGGTTGCATACCTCAAATGCCATCTTAACGTATTTGTCAAGACGTGTCAAACGAATTGGGGTAAGGAAAATGCCCTATAAGTGCTGCTCTGCCTGACGAATTAGCCTTTTGGTGATCTCTCCACCAACGGATCCATTCTCGCGGGAAGTCAGATGTCCCCACCCTTTGTATTGCCCGTAAGAGTGATCACTCACTTCGCCCAGTTCAGATCCAAATTCTGTATCCGCACCAGCCAGACCTCTGCCACCATAACCCACATTGAGACCAAACTCCGCAGCAATCTCATACTTCATCTGATCCAGCATTTGACGACTTTCGGGTACCACTTTGCGATTGCTTCTAGCCATGTCCCTGCACCTCCATTAATTGATTGTCAACAGTTATAGAGTGGGCAGGAACAAGGCTTGCTAGCCGTATTAATGTTTGTTAGAACTGGTTAATCTGAGCAAATGAAATGTATGAATAATGAATAATTCCTTTAACATTAGCAAAACCTATTTCAAAGTATATCCACCACGAACCATTACGGTTAGGCTATATTTGTTTCCTTCCAATACCGTGATCCCCCGTCCATCCCTTGGAAAAGAGAGCAGGTGATTGGTCGGCGCTGCCTGTCCATTCGTGAGGTCAATCCCGTCCGTCAGATCCGCTACACCATTCGTACCTTCACTGACGATCACAGCCTTGCCGCTTCGTACAATGAACTCCGCGCCAGACTTGCCGATCAGCTGTTGACCCGGCTTCACGGTTACGATCTCAACGGCATCAGAAGCACCTGAGACCAGTGGAGGAAGCGAAGTATCTCCACCTGTGCTACCCGTGTTCCCCGTTCCCGTAGAGCCTGAGTTACTACCGGATGAGTTACCAGAACCTGTGCTAGCACCGCCACCCAATGCTTTTTGAATCTGCTGATCTACATAACTCTTCGTTACAACCGGATCGTCTGCTGTTCCTGGCTGACTTGTACCTGCACCGATGGCTGTATTACTGTATACCGACCCAACCCACACGCCAACACCGATGGCGAGCGCAGCAAGGGATACTTTCATATAAGGTTTCATGTGAATCATTTTCCTCCTCTGGTAATCTATTAACTTTAACTATAGAGAAAAAATAGGGATGCGACAAGCAAAACCTCGTTTCCATTGGGGTGGAAACGAGGTTAATAAAGTATTCATGGTACTGATTCTTATAATTAGAGCCCATTCGTAGGAAACGTTGGTAATTCAAATTCTTCTTTTGGCAGCTTAGTAATGTCAAATCCATAACTCTGCTCTGCAAGACGAATACGTTGTCCTTGGAATTGGTCATACACTGTTAAGCGATAAGAACCGCCACGTAATTTCTCATAAATACTATCTTCAATACTCCAGTTCAAAGTCTGATTGCTACCGACTTTGAGATCGGTTCCAAGCGTTACTTCTTTCTCAAATGTTTTACCAGTTTGATCCGTTATAGCTAAGATCAATTTATGTTCGTTCTCTCCCATCTCAATTTCCTCATTGCGACTCAGGCTATAATTCATATCAATCTGTACGGAAGAGCTACCCGCCAGATAAGCACGAACGCTGTTAGCTGTCAACGCATATGGATAGAGATCAATATTGGTAAGTGAACCCTGTACGCTGATCGAAGTTGGCGGTACTTCAAATGCCAAAGCATTCACATAAGCGGTAGCTTCGCCTTCACCTGTAACAAACTTGTTATCGGCAATACCTTCTCCTACAACTAAACGCAGGTCTGAGAACGTCACGGACTTCGGTAGCTTGGCCCAGAACGTCACAATCGATTTCTGGCCTGGACCCGGTTTACTATCTGTTTGCTTCGCTGTAGCACGGTAATACTGCCCGTCTGCTGTTTTGAAATAACCTACAAGTTTGCCAAGACCACTCTGACGGAGTGATTTGTTGGTAACTTCGAACTCTGTATATACGATATCTGATGAAGTACCTGGATAACGGATCGTTCTGCGCACACCCATCTCCGTCTCTTTATCACCAATTCCCAACGTATACGTCTTGCCTGTTCCAACATACGAAACGGGTTGTATTAAGCCGGATGTGTTCAGCGTAATCCATTCATTCGTTTCTTCCTCGCTCACTTTCTCACTCAAACTAACCTCAAGACGAGACATCCTCAGATCAGAAGGAATCTTGGTTAACAAGTATGCTTCAGTTGTCATACCAGCCCCTAAGAGTTTTCCTGATTGAGTATAGATCAGTTTCTTGTCGCCCTCAATCTGAGCAGAATCTATGGTAAACATTGCCTCAAGTTCAGGCAGTTGCACCGTTTTGCTACTTGCATTACGAATAGTCACTTTTGCGGCAATAATATCACTATCCAGCCATGGTAGCCGTTGCAGTGACCCCAATGAAACACCAAACGTTCCTTTATTGTTCTTAATCACAGTCTCTGTTGTTAATCCATCTCCACTAGATACCGATTCAGGGATTGCGTAGACGCCTACAGGATAGGAGAAAACAAACCCATTGGTTGGAGAAGAAGCTGTTGTTGACTCTGTACTTTCATTTTTGTCCACCGGACTCATTACATAGAGTTTTATCTTTTTGGTATCCCCATCACCCTGAAGGGTTGCACTCAGCTTAATCGTCTTAATATCGCCAGGGTTCAACTTCAATGCATCCAAAGCTTTGGTTTCGATCGGATAGACTGTTCCGTCTGTATTCCGTACCTCGAAGGTATATGTCGGCACCTTAATGGCTTTTTTCCCTTCATTCTTGAGCTTCATTTGAAGGTTAAGACTATACTCACCATCATCAATTCGAACTTTGGCAGATTCAAGCAGTGTGGACAGTCGTTGTCCTTCGACAGAAATGATGTTTGGCTGATTGGCAGCAACCTCTACATTCGTCTTGCTAGCCTCTGGCAATTGCAGTGCAGCAACAGGCAGAACACTCTTCTCTTCACCCTGTTCTTCTACCAGCAACAACTCAGACTTTTGCAGCTTCACTGATGTAGGAAGAGATGCCATCAGACTGAGAGCCTTATTAGCTTGGGCTTGGATACTGACATTTGTGCTGTCTTTATCCGGGGTTAGCGGATAGTTCGTACCACCTGGCGTTCGCAAAATCCATTTGATGTTTGGATTTTCAAGTAATTTATAACTGATATTGTTTAAATTCACGCCAATTTTCACATACTGTTTCTTATATTCACCTGGAAACACTTTAATACCTGATACTTTCACCTTCACAGCAGAATCGCTTAGACGAACTGTCTTCGGTTTGCCCACAGGTGTGGTTATGCTATAGGATGCGGGCACGTTAAACTTCCCCAGCGTACGTTCATAGTTAGCTTGACTGAAATCCCACTTCACGATGAGGAAGTTCAGATCACTCAGTTTCACTTCGCGACCCACCTTCATGACGTAGGTCAACTCCACCGTTGATCCGGGCGCAACAGTTTTCTTTTCCTGATCTTTGGCGATCAGTTTAGGCGAGAACGATGTTCCACCCTTGGTTTTTACTTTGCTCCAGTAATCAAGCATCATCATTGGGGTACTGTCATTGTTCTTATAAGACAATGTATACGTAACCACATTGCCATCGTCTTGAGCCAAGATATTGACATCAGTTAATCTTACGGAACTTCGCGCTGTCACTTTAACAGCTGATAGGTTTCCGAGTGTATGTACAACCTTCTGAGTTGTTGTTGTTTTCATTGATGTACTGCTATTTGAACTGGTGGCAGACGTTTTGTTGGTTGTGCTCGCTGCCATGGTGATGCCAGCGGTTGAACTGATCAACATTGCACTTGCGAGCAAGCTCACAAACATTTTCTTTTGATCCACTTCCAAACCTCCCATAAGTTGCTTGTTGCTTTATAGTATAAACGTTTGAGAAGAGGAGAAAGTTACGATGTTGTTGTAAACATAAAAAAACACCCTTCAGTAAACTGAAGGGTGCTAGTTGTAGATCTATTATGGTTGTACAATTCTTCCTGCTTCGCTAAATTTAGCAACGGAAACTTTGCTATCATCAGCTTTAACAGCCGTAGAAGCACCCGCGTAGGAAACGCTGAAGATTGCATCTGCAGTAGCTACTGGGTTAGTAGTATCAACTGTAAATGTCAATGATGCAGGAATTGCAGGAACATTACCAGCTGCTGGAACGCCAGCATTTGCAGTAATTGAAGCTGCATCAACTTCTGCTTCTTCAGAACCAATTACAACAGTAAGCAAATCTTTAATCAATTCTTTGTCTGTAGAAATTTCGATATTTTTATCGAATTTAACAGTAACATCGAATTGAGTAGCGCTTGTTTGTGTAACAACTACAGGATTAGAAGAAATCAGAGATGCTGCAATTTTGTTAGTCAGAGTGGATCCAGTAGGAACGTTTACAACGTTACCGAATGCATCTACAGTGCCAGTTCCAACACGAACCAATTTCAAGTTAGTGAAGTCAGCAGCAAGTTCTCTGTCCAAAGTCAATGTCAACGTTTTTTGGTCAGCAGACAACGTAAAGTTATTAGCAACTGCTACAGTAGCGTCACTTGCATTTTGTACCTCGAAGTTATTAGCAACAACATTAGAGATAGGACCGTCAAACTTCACAACAACTGTTTTCTTATCAGTAACATTGATGTCTCCTGTTACTTTAACAGCATCAGTAGAAGCTCTAAGTGTTACTGGTGTGCTGTAACCTTTACCAGCAGCCAGATAAGCACCAGTTGCATCAGCAATATAGTTTGCTGTGATGTCAGTCAATGTGCTGTACTCATTAGCTGTCAAGTTAGTAGCTTCCAAACGAACAGTGTTAGCAGTGATCAATTGGATATCGTTATCCGATTTAACAACTTGCTTAGCACCTGTACCAGTAGTCAAGTACTTAGTTGCATTTACTGCACTACCTGCTCCATCAGCTGCAAGAGCACGATTGAATTGAACATAAATGTAGTTATGTCCGTTTTCAACAGTTTTCCAAGCATTTGTAACAGAAGCTGTAGAAGCTTGAGCTACAGAAAGTGAAACAGTGTAAGGAAGCAATACATTACCGATAGTTGCGGAATCTTTCACTCCAGCAATTGTCAGTGCATATACTTCGCTATTAAGGTTAGGACCAAAGTTGATTGTAACTGTTTTACCATCAGGCTGAAGTGCTGGCTGACGGATTGGGTTGCCGCTATTGTTAACAGCTGTAGAACTTGAAGGAATGCTACCTGCAGCATTTCTCAAGACATAGTTACTGCTATCTTGTGCAGAAGCTCTGTCAAGATTTTTGCTGAATACCAGTGTAGCAACGTAGTTACCATCTTCTTGAGCAAATTTAGTATCTACAACTACTGGACGTACTGTGTCCAAAGAAGGAGTTACTTTAACATCCAGATTAGCAGAGTTACCGCTGTAATCTGTAACATTAGTCAAACGAATGTTATTTTCAGATGCATTCAATGGATTTGTGAAAGTCAATGTTACTTTGTTATCACTCACAACTGTAGTTGCAGGAGTGAAGGAAGTCACATTAGCATAAGCACCGGAAACGGATTTCACTGGCTCATCAAAAGTGATTGTAACTTGTTTCAAATCTTTTGAAGTTACGGATGAAACTACTGGAGCAGTAGTATCAACTGTTGCAGTAAATTCAGTAGTGTTTGGAACGATTGACAGACCTGAGTAATCAGTTACGTTGCTTACACGAAGAGTGTGTGCACCTTCTGTCAACTCAGTTGACAAGATTACAGTATCTGGGTATGTGTATTGAACAGTCGCAGCGATAGCTTTGTCGTCAATACGGAAGTTACTGGAAATGATACCTTGTTGTCTAACAGGCTCACTGAATTTGATTTTCAAAGCTTTAGTTCCGAGAGCTTGAACAGACTCTACAGTTGGAACTGTTACATCAAGTGCTGCAAACGTAGCAGTACCAGAGATTGTTTTGGAACTATCAGCATTTTTAACATTGTTTACTGTAACAGTAGTTTGTCTTTGATTTACAAAGTTGCTGTTATCAGCCAACAACAAAGTTACTGATTTTTTGTCTGCAGAAGCAGTTGCGCTTTCGATCGTCAAACCGCTGATTGTGTAGTTGCTTACAGTTTCAGCAGAATCATGATCTACTGTTCCGTCGAATGTTACTACTACTTGTTTAAGGTTATTTGCAGTTGCAGATTCAACCTTAGTAGCTGTAGTTACTGCATAAGTAACTTTCTCAGTGAACTCTTTATCTTTGTAAGTGAATTTCACTTCAGTTTCTTTGTTAGCTTCGAGAGCTTTATCCAAAGTTACTTTAACGGATTCACCGTCGCTGATTTTAAAAGTAACAACTTTACCAGCTTCGCTTACTTCATAAGAAGTAACTTTCAAGCTTTGAGCTTGATCGATTGCGAATGCTGCACCTACCAACAACTCGCGGGAAGCATTGCCAGCGAAGTTAGCGTTAGCGTCGATCAGACCTGCGTTGATCGCTGCTTGAGCATAACCTTTAGCCCATGCTGCTGCACTGTTGTTAGTTTCAGTTGGGATTTCAAGATCAAGTGCACGAGTCAAGATTGTAGCCATTTCAGCTACTGTCACTTTACCGTTGAAGTCAAAGATTTTTTTCTCTACGTTTTTACCTTCCATGATACCCGCAGCTGTTACAGCTTCGATGTAAGGTACAGCCCAGTTTTTAGCTGTGTAGTTTTTGTCAGTGTAAGAAAGAGTTCCAGTGATCTCTTTCAGACCTAGCAATTTAGTGATAACTTTTGCGAACTCAGCACGAGTCATGTCTTTATCAAGACCTGCTGTGCCATCTGGATAACCAGAGAAGATACCTTTTGCTTTCAATGCATCAAACTGTTGTTGTGGTGAAACTGCTGTGTCACCGAATGCTACAGATGCAAACATTGAGAATGCCATTGCTGTAGACAATGCTACGGATAAAATTTTCTTCATAACCTTTTTGTCTCCTCCTTGGGCGTTCATAACATTAGAATTTTCTTTAATAGGGTCGCTCGTATTCCTCATATATTGTTGCACCCCCTTTCCAGAGTTTTGAGCAAGTTAATATAAATGATGTCTGTGAGCATATCACAGAAACTTGTAAACAAGATAATAGAATCACACGTAAATAGAGTAGTTTCCTAATCCTACCTACGTATTATACAATGGGTCTCTCGTGCCGTAAAGCAATTTTTTCTAATAAATAGACAAGATTCTTCACGAGGTCAATCTTGGTAAGTTGCCCAATGTTTTTGACTCTACATCTTAAACGCAGCAGATTTCAAAAAGTTGCGGATTCTTCAAAAAAAGTTTTGAACTTATTTATGTATTGATGCAGCGCGGTCTCTAGCAGGTTCAAAACCTTTAATACAGCTGAATTTATAACCTCTTCTTTGAAATCACACTGTGTAAGGAATGATGTAGACGTTTATTTATACCCGTTATTTTCCACGATGAAGCGACAAAATCTACAATATTGAAATAAAAAAAGAGGGCCCTCAGGGCCCTCTTCTTGGATCAGTGACTATAGCTTAGCGGATCTTCATCGCCAACTCAATAATCTGAGCACGCATATTTGGATCACTGTTCAATCTCAGATACATATCATCAATCGGTTGTCTGTTCTCGCGGTATGTTTTCTCGTGCTTCATCGTAGTATGAGACCATTCAATCAATTCATTCTCAGCCAGAACCAGATTGTTATACGCATCATGGAAGCCAGTGGACTGTACAAGTCCTTCCATGACTTCCTGAGAGATCTCTTCAGTCTTACGTGTATCTTCCAACTTTTTCTCCAGAATGACTGCTTGCTTCTCGAACTGTGTCTTTGCCTTCATGTAGCCCAGCTGGGCTCTCGAATAAATCGGTTTCATTAGCTAACTTCACCCTCTAGATCATTGTGTATTTACCGTTATTGTATCTTAATCTCTAGCAAATTACAAAAATAGTTATTGGTAATAAACAGATTTCTTCTATTATAAATGAATTCTATATAAGCTGTTCTACAGTCATAAAAAGAACCCACCCCTTTAGTAAAAGGGACAGGTCCTTCCTAAAATTATCTCAACACTGTTAGATTAACTCAATGTTTTCGGGAATAGCTTCGTGCTCTTCTTAAGCAGTTCTACAGCAATCTTGGCTGCTTCTGCACGAGTCATATTACCTTTTGGATTGAATTGGAATTGCGTTTTGGCTGCACCTGGAATGTTTACAGGGCTTCCTTCCATGATTTTTGCTTTGGTAACCGCCACAATAGCTGGTCGTGCATAGAAATCAATAGAAGTTGAATCCAGGAACGATTTGGCCAACGTAGCCGTCAGCTTACTGTCATTAGCTGCAAGCTTGGCATTCATCGCACGCGCAATCATAACAGCTGCCTGCTCCCGTGTAACCGGCTGATCCGGTCCAAAGAAGCCATCACTAAGTCCTTGAACAATACCTGCGCGTGCTGCTGTTTCGATCGCTTCATATGTCCAACGATCCGATTTGGTGTTCTCGGAAACGTCTGTGAAGGTTGTTTTGCTTGGTTTTACCAATTGGATATCCATACCTTTGACAAGCAAAGTAGCAAATTCGCCACGTGTTGTCTGATCATCCGCACCAAATGCATTGGTTCTCAGCGGATTCATAATCCCTTTGGAATACATCGCATTCAGCAAGTTCCGTGCCCATGGATGGTTTGTGATATCCGGGTAACTTTGACTTTGCTTCATGACTTTGTAATAACCAAATTCATCAAACGGTACGGTAATGGTGTGACTCTTCGTATCCACCGCACCACCTATGGAAACCCATTTACCTACATTAGAGTCATCCGAGTAACGATATACGGTAATTGTAGACCCTACATCGTCAACAATGGATGGATCATAGCTCAGCGTTAACGTTCCGCGCTGGGATGGCGTCAGAATACGCTCTTGAGCATATCTTGTAAACTCTCCATCAATGGAATACGGTGTAATTCCGTTCGTTCCTGCTTTGTATCCGTTCGTACCACGATCACCCAGTTCACCCAGACCACCGTTGATCCAGTAAATATCAGATACTTGAGTGAAGTTGGCTGTATTAATCACCGAGGCGAAGAAACTCGACAACTCGGTAGGAATACGGATTACGCTGGCACCATTGGTGCTTCTGTCATCTGCATTAACTCCGATAACATTCCCGTAGTCATTCTTACGTTCTACAACCCCATCTTTTGGATCAGCGATACCAAACAGCAGTTTATTGTCTGGATAGAACTTCACCATGCCACTTGTTGTTGTCGATTGCAGCACTGTTCCTTTCGGGAATGAAAGCACCAAATTTTTGTTAAACACAGTATATTTGTTGGCTACCTTAGGAGCCATGTACTGTGAATCAATCGCGATCGCACCTGTATAATACACATTGATTGTATCGTTAATGGTGCCACCCTCGCGGATAATCTGAATCTTAATTGCATTATTCTTGTCTGCTTTGAGTCCTACATAATCCAATACAAAACGATTATTCATATCCGTACGTTTAACTGCAGGCTCTTTACCAATCAATACTTGGGATGCTCCCTCAGCTTCAATATCGAAACGAACAAAGTTTTTGTTCACAACGATGTTATTACCTACCGTAGGCTGTGGAGACAAAATACGGTATGAAGAAGGTTCGCGTACAATCTCCAAACGTTGTGTCGTTCTTGCACCTGTGCTGTTGATCAGTTCGAGTGTGTACACATGTGTTCCGGGTACATCAAACTTCAGATTCTGAATCCGTGCGATAAACAGGTCACTATTACCTGTAATATCATAGCTTGGCAATCCAGTTGTAGCCGGTTGATTTACTTCGAAAATCGTTGTACTTGTCAATTCTTTAGTGAAAATTTTATCGGAACCAAAGTAGACGTTCACAATATCTGCACCACCGCCATTAATGACGAGGTCATAATTCTCTTCACTTGTAACATACTTGTCTTCTTTGAACGCAAATTCAGGTGTAACCGAGAAAATGCGCTTCATCTCGTCATCTTCATATTGCGTAATTGGTTTGTTAATAAACTGCTGACGTGAGTCCTTAGGAATCAGCGTAGGCATGAATGATGTCACTGTTGACTGATTTTGGTCAATGACGTTGATCTTCAACGTAGTCGAGATCGTGATTGGAAGTTTGTTGGCATCCTCGTCTGTAGCACGAATTAGAATCGTGTTCTCACCATATACAATTGGTCCTGATTTCAAGACGGGAAGATCTACACTGAACGTTCCATCTGCATTCGGGAACGTTGTTGCCGTTGTATGCTTTTTACCATTCACCAATATTTCAGCCACGAAGTTAGTACCGCCAATGGTTTTAAAACCAATAAAACGTCCTTTTAACGTAAGCTTCTGTTCGTTGCTCTTGGAGTTAAATGTATATGTCTGTCCATTCTGAAGACTTTCCACATATATCGAACTTGCAGTTACATAAGAAATTTTCACGACCTTAGGCAAATTGGTCGGACTACCATAATAAAAACGTACTTGTTGATCTCCACCAAGGAAACCTGATATTTTATAGATTTTTTGGTTATTAGGTAATCCCGTTGGCGAAGCTACGTTAGCTACAGTTAGCTTGGTTGTGCCTGTTGGTAAATATTCACCTACAAGCGTCCCTGAAATAGGTTCACTGGATTCTACCAGAATGAAGAACTCATCGCTTTGCAGCTTAGTGCCATCAAGCTTCGTTTGGGAATCAATGGCTTCACCCACTTTGTAGTCAGGCAAATAATAAATTTCTGTGATATCCTGTGCTCCTGGAGAGAAGGTATAACTTGCGTTATATCCCGCACTGAAATTACCGTAAGCGAGACGGAGACGAAGCGTCTGATCCTTCTTCGGAGTTGTTCCATCTGCGGCAAGTTCCAAGTTATACGGTGTTGTAACCTCGAATTTTACCAATCGATACTCAATGGTTACACCATCCGAGCCCGTGATTAGTACCTCTTCATCAGGATCTGACTCAAACACAAAATTAGTTGGTTGCGTCAAGTTGCCATTAGACAACGTGATTTCACCATTCGTCGGACTAAATGGATTAGGGCTCGCTGAATACGGAAGCAATACCTGTCCAGTCAATGTTGCATTGGTTTGACTGGTACCTGTAAAGGTTGGATTGCTACCCAAAATAGACTTGTCCTGTCCACCCAATTGCACTTTCAAATCCGTAAAAGGTTGATCTTTATCAAAATAATAAATGGAACGTTCTGTTTCAATGGCATTGGATGCGCTTGAAATTTTGAATTTCAAATTATTCAATCCTGCTTTTAATGCTAGCTGTGGCAAGAAGAACGATCCATCTTGCAGCATGGAGGCATTGATCTCGTCCCCGCCGTTCACTTTTACGCTTACAAGCGTAGAGTTCTGTACTTTACCTTGAATAGATACACGTTGGGTATCTACAACCGTGTTGGAACCTTCATTCAAGTTATAGGACTTGTTACCGCCTGTAGCGGAACTGTCCGTAAATACTTGGAAGCTCTCAATAAATGGAGCCTGATCGTACAATACATAGAATGTATCTGAGCGCTCAACTGATCCCTGGTTACCCGAGAAAGTAACCCGGTTGAATCCCGGGAACAGATTCAGGTTATTGGCTGTGAATTTGTTATTGCCACTTGGATCAGCAGTAACAGCAGTTGTAATTGATTTAGTGGAGTCCGGTACCCATTTGCTATCTGAACCGGATGTAACCAAATTCAGTTGTTCAACCTTAACCTTCAAGCTCGTATTGGATACAAACGCATAAGAACCTGAAATTGTAATTGATGAAGTTGAGGTTGTGTATGCATTCGAACGTGTCAAGAAGGCCTTGGTTGCATCTTGAACTATAGATAGAGCAGCGGTCTCCCGCAATGTTCTAAGATCTGGCGTAAAATATGTGGTATAAGCATTAGATCCTGGAGTTACCGGATCACCGTCTGCAGCTGAAGCAACAGCCCCACCGAATAGACCTTGTGGGAACAATGAGAACACCATGGTGACCAACATGATCCAGACCAACGGCCGTTTCTTTTGTTGCATTACGTATCATCTCTCCTCTTTTTAAGTCAGTTACCTTTATATATCGGCAAAAGGTTCCAATTATTTAGTAAAAATCTCAAAATAAACAAAAAACCTTATCCACGAGGGATAAGGTTGGGTCTGGAATAATATTCAAGAATAGCTATAAGCATTACATTTATCTATTTATGATTTCGAACGAGTCTCTGGGCTCATCTTAACACGCATGCGCATCAGGAAGTTAATAACCGGTCTTCTCGTCTTGCTAACAAGTCCGATGACTTCTGCTCCTACCTGGAGGAAAAACATCATGATGCAGATGACCACAAATGTTACCCAGTTGGCTTCGAACATGGCAGCGGAAGATTGAATAATCGCCAGAACTCCGAAGAACGCGGCAATTCCGTATATGATCAGTACCGTCTGACGGTGACTGAATCCAAGTTCACGCAAGCAATGATGCAGGTGACCTTTATCCGGTGAGAAAATCGGTTTCCGTTGTACCGCACGACGGATGATCGCGAAGAAGGTATCCGAGAGCGGCACGCCGATGATGATCAGCGGTGTAATGAAGGACACGACAGCAATTTGTTTGAATCCGAGCATGGACAGCATCGCCAGAGAGAAACCAAGGAATAGTGATCCCGTATCCCCCATGAAGATCTTAGCCGGGTGGAAGTTGAAGAACAGGAATCCGATAATACTACCCAGCAATACAAGACACATCAAGGCGATCATCATGTTACCCATCAGGAAGGACATCACGGCAATGGTACCAATCGCAATACCGGATACACCGGCAGCCAGACCATCCAGACCATCAATCAGGTTAATCGCATTGGTTACACCAACGATCCATAAGATCGTCAGCGGAATGGATACCCAAGCTTCGAGTGAAGAATAGGAATCCTGAAAAGGAATGTTAACGAAATCTACCCGGATATTAAATCCGAATACAACGACAGAAGCAGCAACGATCTGACCAAGCAACTTCACTTTGGCTGAGAGCTCAAACCGATCATCAAGTGCTCCAATCAATACGATAATTGTTCCACCAATCAGAAACGCACTGACAAAACTCATATCCCGAGTCGTGAACCATGCCGATACAAACGGAAGCAATGCAGCAACTGTAATAATAAAGGCCAGGAATATCCCCAGACCGCCAAGACGCGGCATGATCCGTGTGTGTACTTTACGTGCATTCGGCGTATCCATTGCGCCAATGCGGACTGCGAACTTTTTGACAAGCGGTGTCAGGGCAAGAGCCAGTCCCATTGACACGATAAATCCAATGATAAAGATCGCTACCATTTGAACATTCGACCCCCAATTATAATACCTGTACGAAATTATAAATCCCCTGATCTCTTTTTATATATAAAAAATTATTGTTAGTCACTTTTGATGAAAAATGCCATTTGCACCAGAACGGAGAGGGCAGAAATAACCTGTAGAAGCGAAGCATTCGCCTTTATCACGGGATTTCAACCTTGTAAAGGTTAGAAAAAGAAATCCAGGGATAACAGCGATCAAAAGGTTATTCTGACATCGAAGTGGCAACGTGCAACTTAAAGTTTCATTTGAGTGGCACACATGTAATCCGGAATGAATTATACGCCGATCCCACCCGAAAAGCTATCCTCAATTTCTAGCATAAACAAGCATTTATCTCTTAATTACCTGTTTTTAACGGGCTTTTGTCACGTTTTCTTTGTCACGCATCACCTTAACAGCGAATTTCGGAAGCGCAAGCATCCGGCCAGCCCGGCTTGGTTCACGCAATAAGCGATAGAACCACTCCAGTCTTAACTTTTGGAACAGCATAGGCGCACGTTTGGTTTTACCCGAAATCACATCAAAGCTGCCGCCAACACCCATGGTTACGGGAACCTGCAGTGCATCTTTGTGTTTATGAATCCAAGGTTCCTGTGTATCGGCCCCACGTGCTACAAACAACAGATCAGGTGAAGCTTCGCGAATAGAAGCGATAACCTGTTCATCCTCAGCCGGACCAAAATAACCGTCGCGATAACCCACAATACGAATCGCCGGATATTGCTGTTGTAACCGAACTGCCGTTTCTTGAATCACCTCAGGGGTGGAACCCAGCAAATATACACCCCATCGATAGTTTTCTCCAACACGCAGCAATTCATGTAAAAGCTCAAATCCCGGCACTCGCTCAGCTACTGGATCTCCACAATAGTTTGCCGCCCATACAACCCCTGTTCCATCAGGAACAATTATTTCCGCAGATTGCATGACTTCCATGATTGCGGGATTTTCCAGTGCAGCCATAACCATAATCGGGTTGGCTGTAATGACTTGATGTGGTTGCTTGGACAGCACAGCTTCCTGGAGAACCTTTACCGTTTCTTTCATCGTCAGTTTGGAAAAAGGAATGCCGTAGATCGAAACGGTAGGTATGGATCCGGTCTGACTCATCTTTATCTCATCCTTTGCGGCCTAAATAGTTAATAATCTGCTGTGCAGGCACTCTGGCTTCCTGCTTCAATTCGGTGATGCCATCTTCATGTTCCTTCAGCCACTGTGATCGTTGATCCAGCAATCCAACGACAGTCTTGGCGAGTTTGTCGCCATCGAGAGAGCTCGTATCCCCTGCTGGTTCACTATCCAGTCGAAGCAAGAATTGATCGATTTTAGGATCATACGAGATACCCACCGGTGGCACATATTGCGAAGCTGCATAGATCAGACTGTGCAGACGCATACCGATGACAAGATCACACTTGCTGACTTCCTCCAGCATAAGCTGAGGGTCGGTCAGATCCTGTGCGATGCTAACCTCACTGCCTTTGCTGGTCACATCACCGAGCAATTCCATAAGGAATCGTGAAGCCTGTTCATCAATCGGCAAATGAAACGGCAGAAAACGCAAGTGAACAGCTCTTTTGGAACATAACTTTTTCAATCCCGCGGCAATAGCCGTTAGCTCTTTACGATCCGACTCCCAGAACCGTACCGATATCCCGATCACTGGAAGCTTCGTGTGTGCTCCAGATGTAGTTTCCACTTGGTTAGCTTGGGTAGCTCCATTGGTTGAAACTGCACCTGTGCCACTCTTAACTTTAGTCTCAGGTAGTGGCAAACCCATTACGGGGTCGGGTACAACATGGATCTGATTCCACTGTAGCCCGAGACCACGCAGGTAATCTGCAGATTGTTCATCCCGAACAGATACATAGGTGCAGCTCTTAAAGACTGATTTGATCATCGGGTTAAAAATTTTTCGATTCACAGGGCCAATACCCTGTGCATAGATAAACGTTGGTTTTTTCAGCATCTGAGCCAGCTTGATCACACCCAGATAATAAGGAATGGATTTCAGTCCAGTTGCATCCTGCAATAGACTTCCTCCGCCACTGATTAGCCCATCGCTCTCCTTGAGTGCTTCACGGACTTCCTTTAATTTCATACGGTTCACGGAGCGCACACCGTACATGGCGGTTGTCGACTCGGGATCACCCGAAAGAACAATAGGTTCAATCGTTATGTTCGACCTTTGGCTTTCCTCTTCCAGCGCTGTCAAAATCGACTTTAGCACCGCTTCGTCTCCGCTATTGCGGAATCCGTAATACCCCGAGATGACTAACTTTTGAGAAGTGGTGACCATTTTTTCCAACATCCTTCCGCTACTTGCCACACACCCACAGCAATGATACCGAAGATTAAGCCAAGTCCCAATCCCATCACTCCACGAATGAGTGACAATACAGCCGGCGTATGGATATGCGCGAACGTATCCACCATGGACAATTGTCCAATCGCTGCAATAATGAGCACAAAGATGACTTTACGATATTTTAAAGCGGCGAACACGCCAACGATAAACAGCGGGTGTCCCAGCATAAATTCTTTGAATCTCGGACGTACACCGAACGTATCTTCCAGCGTAGTACGCAGGAACATCTCGAATGGTGTTACTGATCCCGAGTTGCCTGTACGGCTCAAGTAATAGTATCCAACAACGGCAGCAACGAGTGCCAATACAACCATTAACACATTAATTGGCATACGAAGCATTTCTTTAATTTTCTTAATAGAGAACGATCCAGAACCACGATAAAACACAATGTAGATCGCTACCAGTGCCATAGGTGCAAAGTGCAACAGACTTACGCCGCGGAACTGGTTAATGACCAGACTGTACGTAATGCTGTTAAGCAACGCAATGACAAATGGTACGGCCAGGAACGAAATAATTGACGTTCTTACATATAAAACTACAGTCTGTTTCAAACGACGACCCGCAGATGCGTCGGGTTGACGCTGTTGCTGATAGTTCACGGTACGAACGGCCAGCACCATCGCTATGGTCGGCGCCGCTATGGCCACAAGCAAGGCTATTCCTTGCTCCAGCAGCGTTGGTTTCAAGAGGAACAATCCTGCACTGCCCACCAAAGCAACCACAAATGCGATCAAGGTCAGTAGTGGGATAAAATAAGAAACCATAAGTGCAATCATCGCAATCGCACCAACGAGAGCAACCAGCTTGGCATAACGTTGAATCGACGAATCCTTCACTGTGAATGCTTCAGCTTGTCCAAGTTCGAAGCCATGTTTCGCCATACGTTCTATCGCATGACCAGGCTCACCCAGGCTGTTGATCAGATTCTCAATTGGATCTGTAATCATGGCCTTGGCTGTATTCCGACTTGGCGATGCATTCATATAAAGCATACGAATGTTGCGGTCTTTGGTTGCCAGTACAAAACGGTCAGCGATCGTGTCTACGTCCAGATTGGCATCGCCATCACTAAGCGAGTACAGACGCGTAACGTTGTAATCCGTTTTATAAGCAAGGGTCTGGAATCCAGACTGCGGTTTCTTCAAGTTCTCAATGGCTGCAAGACCAATATTGTGCTTGTTCAGCAACTGTGCGAACTGATCAAGACTTCTCATCTCTGCATTATCATTGTACCCTTTCACAGCATCACCATCAAACAAGATGCGCTTTACGCCATTCTCTTCGAAAAAGGTAAGCAAGCGCTCCATCGATTCCTGGCTGTAGGGCACACTGTCTGAGATCCGCGGCAAAATGTAAAAACCTTTATCACGCAGCATCTTCACGGCAACCGGATCAGGCTGCAAAGGCTGCATGTTGGCATTCTCTGGAGGAGTCTGCAATATTAAGCCGCTACGACCTTCATATTCCCATGGTTGCACCGGAATCTGCCGATCAGCGAACGTTTGTTCAATAATAGGGGTATACGTCTGTGCGTTTTCCTCTGATGTAAATAACACATACGTGTAATTCGCGTTAGAAGGGATCACATCTTTGGTCAGGTTCGCGAGATCCTGACCGTTGTATACCATCAGTCGGCGTGTCTTTCTCAGCTCGTCCAATGTACTTTCGAACACAGCCATCGTTGTAACGCCTGCGTCTTTTAGACGAGTCAATTGTTCATTCATGAAATCTTGCGGATGTGCCTGATACGCGGAGATATCCAGCAGACCCCGATAGTTGAAAACAAGCTCCACCTTTTTGGCAGAAGATTCTGTCTGCACCCGATCACTGATTACAGGGATGGACGCAACCAGACCGATAATAACGACGAGCCACAACCACTTCCGAGAAGCGTTATTCCAATAAAGCCATTTTTGACGCACTACATGTACCTCCTCAAGTGTTGGAACCAAATGCACGTTCAGCTCAAGTAATTCGTTCATTTAACATTTATACAATAGGTTACAAACAGCTTGTGTCAACAAGCCCTGATATATGCCAGTCTATCTACACTTTTATTTCAAAGAAAAACCCCTCCGCCAACCAACCTTACGGTGCGGAGAGGCCTTCTCATGTTCTTGCTCATTGTTGCATTCGTATTATTGTGCGTCTACACGCGACATTACGTTGGTCACCAGACGCTCGATCCGGCTTTCTGCATCTTCCAAACTCTCTCCACGAACGGCGAAGTATACTTTGATCTTCGGTTCTGTTCCTGAAGGGCGCAAGCAGAACCATGATCCATCTGCCAAAATGAACTTCAGTACGTTTTCCTTCGGAAGACCGTCCAGACCAAGGGAGTAGTCCAATACATCTTGTACAGCAATTCCCGCTACTTCTTGTGGCGGATTGGAACGCCAGTCCGTCATTTTGGCCTGAATCTGAGCTACGCCGTCTTTACCTTTCAGCGTACGGGATTCCAGCTTCTCCAAGAAGTACCCGAATTGGTTGTACAGCTCTTGCAAGACATCATAGAGTGTCTTGCCTTGGCTTTTATAATAAGCAGCAGCTTCAGCAATCAGCATCGAGGCAAGAACAGCATCCTTGTCGCGGGCATAGTTGCCTGAAAGGTAGCCATAACTCTCTTCATATCCGAACAAGAAGGTATGACTGCCTGTTGCTTCGAACTGGTTCATTTTTTCACCAATATATTTGAAACCTGTCAGTGTGTTCATCACTTCTGCACCGTAATGTTCAGCAATAACAGCACCCATCTCACTAGTTACGATCGTTTTGACAACTGCGCCATTGCTTGGCAGTGTTCCTGTCTCTTGTAGGCGACTCAGCAGATAATGTACCATAATGGCACCAGACTGGTTACCAGACAAGACGAAATATTTGCCATCGTTGTCTTTCACGACAGCACCCATACGGTCTGCATCCGGATCTGTTCCGATCAAAATGTCAGCGCCCACGGATTCTCCCAGCTTCATTGCAAGCGTAAACGCTTCGCGTTCTTCCGGGTTAGGGGATTTCACGGTAGAGAACTCAGCATCCGGCTGTTCCTGTTCAGCTACAATGTGCACTTGCTCGAAACCGATCTGCTCCAACACGCGACGTACAGGGATGTTGCCTGTGCCGTGCAGCGGTGTGTATACAATTTTGAAATCACGACCAATGCCCGATTGGATCAGTTCGCGGCTCAGACTACGGCTTGCTACGGTATCCACGAATGCTTGGTCTTGGTCTTCACCCAACCAGATCAGGAGCCCTTGGGCTTCTGCTTCTTCTTGCGTCAGCTTCTTCACGTCAGCAAGGGAAGGCACTTCCTGGATGTAATGAATGACTTTTTCTGCTTCAGCTGGTACCAATTGACCGCCCTCATGATTGTAGACTTTGTATCCGTTGTATTCCGGTGGGTTATGGCTCGCTGTTACAACGATTCCGCCAGTAGCCTTCTGATTACGCACTGCAAATGACAACTCTGGAGTTGAACGCAGGGATGGGAACAGCTTGGCTACAATGCCGTTTCCAGCCAGTACAAGCGCAGCATCCAGTGTGAATTCAGGTGAGAAATGACGGGAATCATGAGCAATGACCACAGAAGGTTTGCCTTCTTGGTCACCATGCTGCTCAAGCAAATAACGCGCAAATCCTTGCGTCGCCCGACCTACGGTGTAACGGTTCATCCGGTTGCTTCCTGCACCAATGACCCCGCGCAATCCCCCTGTACCAAACTCCAGGTTTCTGTAAAAACGTTCCTCTAGCTCTTTCGGCTGATCCTGCAAGTCACGAAGCTCCTGTTTCGTTGCTTCATCAATCGAAGCATCCTCCAACCATTGCTGCAACGTCTCTGATGCTGCTGTGCTTAACTGTTCCATTTCTGATAAACCCCTTCCGTCTATATAAATTCAGGTGTGCTGAGTTACTTCAGCATCGTGCATCATTCGGCCCGTCTATGTTCCGAAATGATGTCAATGCTCACGTATGTAATCAGCTTGGGTCAGACAGTGCAAACATAATCTCGCCTTCAGCGACTACTTTATCGTCCACTCGGGCAGTTGCTTTACCTTTACCAATAGAACCCTTCAAACGTGTAATCTCCACTTCCAGGATCAACGTATCTCCGGGCACGACTTGTCCACGGAATCGGAAGTTGTCCAGTCCCGCCAAAAAGCCAATTTTGCCTTTATTGCCTTCCATATTCAGAATGGCTACTGCACCAACTTGAGCCAGCGCTTCAGTAATCAGTACACCCGGCATTACCGGATACTCTGGAAAATGACCAATGAAGAATGGTTCGTTAATGGTTACGTTCTTCAGACCAACGGCACGTTTGCCATCCTCAATCTCTAGAATCTTGTCCACCAGCAAAAACGGGGGACGGTGCGGGATGATTTCTTGAATCTGTTTAATATCGAGCACAGTGTAATCTCCTCTCGGGATGTTTATATGAGCATTCTTCATCATAAAGTTCTCATGTGCGCATAGGTGACCGTTACGGTTACGGATCGTTCTTTCGATCGCTGTTGTTTCCTAATGTTTCTGAGCTATATCTCAGATGGATAACATTAGGAAACAGCTTATGCTTTCGAAGCAGCTTTCTTTACAGAAAGCTTTTAGGCGAGCGCTTCGCTTCTTCTGAACGATTCCGTTCCCTCCACTTACTTCGGTGCTGCAAGGTCAACCCCCACATGACAAAGGCGAAGCTCATATAAAATGTTTTAATTTAAATTTTGTATGGAAAGCATATTTTCGGTTAACACTAGTTATATCCTTCATGACTGCAGTAGTGAAGGTTAAGATAAGGGGTCTCTCTTCGCGATGACGAATGTCTTTCGCAGGGGAGGCCTCTTTTGACGTCAAACGTCATCCATCATTATACTGTTTTCAACGTCAAAAAGAAAACTCCTGCCTGCGCAGGAGTTTTCGCTTAACTCGTTACATTATGGAGCGAACACTAGATTATATACATGTTCCCATGTACTCCATTGCCATACGGAACCGATATCCTGTTTGCCCAGTACCACATATCCAGCTACCATTCCGCCAGCGAGGGCAAGAACAAGCAGGGCCGGGATCAAGAACCATCTAGCGATGCGCCATCCACTCTTCTTCCTCTTGACTTCCTTTTTCTCTGGCTTACTGTTCTGCTGCTGTGTTTCTGTCATCACATTCACCTTTTACGCTCTCATATTGTTGGCAAGACCCAACATGGAATCACTTGAAGTTAGCGCCTTGGCCGCCAGTTGATATGTCCGCTGTCCTTGCATAAGCAGAGTCATCTCCTGTGTCATATCCACATTGGATTGCTCCAGAAATCCTGGACGGATTAAGGCAGCTGCTTGACGTGTAGCTGCATTCGCGCCAAATACATCATCCTCGGTTAATCCCGCATCCAGGCCGAACAGGTTATCCGCATATTGTACCAGACCTTCAGGGCGTTCAATGTCTACCACTTGGAGTTGTGCCCCAATGATTGCGTTCGCCTCATTACCGCGTCGGATTAACAGGTTGCCATTTTCATCAAAAGCAACTTTGCTATTATTCGGTGCCGTAATGCGATTACCTTGACGATCCAGAGCAAAGTGACCTTCACCATTGACCATCACCATCATATCTGGTGCATTTGGATTAGCTTTTGGTCTTGTATCCGGTACAAAATGAAATGCACCCTGACGTGTCCACATTTTCTCCCCGTTCGCTTCAACTGCAAACATGGCATTTCCTTCAATGGCCAGATCAGTCGGAAGACCGGTCTCGTTCAAGGGGCCTTGAGACATATCCTTCGTCACATCCGCCAAACGAGCACCAAAACCGAGGTTATATCCCATCGGTGTGGAGCGTCCATCCAGTTTGTACTTGTCCGGTTGTTGTTGCACCCGGGTCAGCACATCCTCGAAGGCCGCTTGCTTGCTCTTATAGCCTGCCGTATTCACGTTGGCAATATTATCGGCAATGACATCCAGTCGTTGCTGTATGGCAGTCATGGAAACCTTGGCACTAATCATCGAATTATTCATCGGTGGTTTACCCTCCCCTTGTGTCCTGTCCACCCTCCCAAACCCTCCCTAGTAGGGAGGGCCCCAGATGGCGCTGCCCTCTGGACTCCCGAAACAGGCGGATTAGGTAAGTGGGGTACGATCTTGCTAAGTGACGGTGGTGTGTGTTCGCCGCGACTGCCGGGTTATGATCCTCGCCATAGTTTCACATGGCTGAATCATAGCCCGGCACGCTCTTTATGCGGCGTGGTAGCTCCGCGTGGTCTCTTCCCTGCTTTGCTTCGCAAAGGACTGTCGAGACCGTCGCTTCGCTCAAGTAATGCCACGCATTCCTCGCATAAGCTCAGCTGCGTCTTGGCTCTCGCGCTACGCGTGGTCTCTCCCTGCTTTGCTTCGCAAAGGGCTGTCGAGACCCTCGCTTCGCTCAAGTAATGCCACGCAATCCTCGCATAGGCTCGGCTGCGTCTTGGCTCTTCGCTTCGCGTGAGCCTCTCTGCTTTGCTGCGCAAAGGGCGTTTGCCTCTCCGCTGCGCGGTTATATTTAAACGTCGGCGTTATACACGGCCGACTTCATTGACAGCTTTATCCAAACTGCGGTCGTAGAACTGTACGACCTTCTGATTCGCTTCATACGCCCGGAATGCGGCGTTCATATCGACTGTTGCCTGTGAAGCATCAACATTGGAGCCTTCCAGATAACCCTGACGGATCTGCACATTATCACCAGCAGCCATCATCCGGGCCGTTGCCCCATTTTCATCACTGAGACTGAAATTGCCATCACCTTGACGAACCAGTTGATTCGGCTGGTCAATGACACTAATGCCGAGAGTAACCCCTGTCGGTGCACCGGTTGCTGCATCCACCAAACGGCCTTGCTCATCCACTTTAAATTGCTCTACAGAACCTGTCAACACTATAGGTTGTCCATTATTATCCAACACTTGTGAACCTGTTGAGCTCAGCAGTTGTCCCGTTCCTGTAATCTCGAAGTGACCATCGCGTGTATAACCGGTGTTACCTTCTGCATCCTGAACTGTAAAATACGCCTGAGGCTGATAAGTTACCGTGCCATCGGCCCGTACAAATTTGCCTGATGCGTCAAAAGGGACAGGTTGTCCAGTCTGCGGATCATTGACCGTCATATTGGATGAAATGGAAAAATCATTTTTCTGCCCCGTCTCCATAATGGTCCCCTGCAAATTCATGGACAAACTCTCTTCCGCGAACACCCCCGTGTTCAGCTTGCCCAGCCGCTTTGTCGGGAGATTTGCATCTCCGCCTACCAAGGTAATGAGCATTTCCGGGAAGGAACGGCTTACGCTGTTGACCTGTTTATATCCCGTGGTGTTCATATTTACGATATTCTGTGTTGCTGTGTCATGGCGGCGTTGTTGCGTAATCATTCCCGCAGTAGCGGTGTACAGACCTCTTAACATGTATTAACCCCTCTCCTCAAGCGCTTGCACTGCATCGCAGGTTGGCTGCTTGTCCGTTCTGCTTTCCGAGCATGGCGAACCTTTGCTTTTTATATCGGCAGATTAGAACTTTTTCTTAACCACCTGATCCAAATTATTAAGCATTATGCCTGTCCCCTTCACGACACAGTGCATTGGATCTTCCGCAACCCATACCGGTACATGCAATTCATTGGACAAAAGCTCGTCCAGTCCGTTCAGCAATGCACCTCCACCTGTCAATACAACACCACGATCGATAATGTCCGCTGACAATTCAGGCGGTGTACGTTCCAATACCGACTTCGCTGCTACGATGATGGATTGCACAGAATCCCAGAGAGCTTCCTGTACTTCATTTCCCGATACCGTTACGGTAACAGGCAGACCGGATACCATATCACGTCCGCGAATGTCCATCTCGGTTTGACGTCCACCCGGATGCACGGAACCAATCGCAATTTTGATATCTTCCGCGGTACGTTCACCGATCATAAGCTTGTACTTGGCTTTAATAAACTTGATAATAGCTTCGTCGAACTTGTCCCCTGCGACTTTAATAGAAGAGGCGGTGACCACGTCGCCCATAGACAGGACTGCAACGTCAGTCGTACCGCCGCCGATATCCACGACCATATTGCCGCTCGGCTGAAAAATATCCATTCCCGCACCGATCGCTGCCGCTTTCGGCTCTTCTTCCAGAAACACTTCTTTGGCACCGCTGCGTTCTGCCGCCTCGCGGATGGCCTTCTGTTCCACGGAAGTAATGTTCGTTGGTGCACAGATCAAAATTCGAGGGTGGCTGTACCAGCTTCTTGCACCCACACGATTAATGAAATGTCTGAGCATCGCTTCCGTAATCTCGAAGTCCGCAATAACGCCGTCACGCAGCGGTCTAATGGCAACAATGTTACCTGGAGTACGCCCCACCATACGACGCGCTTCTTCCCCAACAGCAAGGACACGCTTCGTATCTCTTTCAATGGTCACGACGGAAGGTTCATCGAGGACAACCCCACTTCCTTTCACGTGAATAAGCACGTTTGCCGTGCCAAGATCAATACCGATATCCTTGCTAAACATAAAAGAGCCCCCAAAGTGATATTATTTGGTCAGCGTATCCTGTGAAAAAGAGTCCCTTATCACGTCACCGCTCGTTCGACAAAGTGCAACATATATATGTAAAAATCGGGCTGATAAGATGTCATAATTCGATCCTGTACCAGCTTTTAACATATCATACTTCAGGGGAGGGATTCAATGCATGTGTGAGCTTTTTGACCTACGTCTTTGTGCAGATGCTTACGATTTGGCGGAAGCCAACACCTCACGTTTCTTGCCACTCGTTTTTTTGTATTTAATTTTGGTCGCTTCACCGCCCCGCAAATGGCGGATTGACTTGTGATACTCCAAAATGTGTTTCACCTGGTCAGCAAGATCAGGGTTGATTTCCGGCAGACGCTCCGTCAGATCCTTATGCACAGTACTCTTTGACACGCCGAATTCTTTGGCTATGGTACGGACCGTATTCCTCGTCTCAACAATGCAGCGACCAATTTTGATGGTCCGTTCCTTGATGTAATCGTGCACGCTCCCGCCTCCCTACTGTGTGGATAGTTTGGTACATTATATGAGGAGCATGCCTATATATTCGCGGTTTAGAGGTGTGACAAGCTTCGAAGGTCCCATTATTTTCTGAAAAGCACAAAAAGAGCAGAGGTTGAACCCTCTGCCCGTCATGTTGCTGCGGTAAAAATCATTTATTTTTCCGGAAGATATCCTTGCGGGTTAACCGGCTGTCCATCTTCGTACACTTCAAAGTGAAGGTGGTTGCCAAGCGTTTTACCCAATTCATTGACACCAGCAGATGCAATCGCATCTCCTTGTTTCACTTCGTCGTCCTGTTTCACTTTGACGTCTGCCAAGCTTTGGTATACCGTTTTCAGGTTATCACTGTGTGTGATTTCCACAACTTGACCTGTAAGCGGATTTTGCTCAACCCGGGTAACTTTACCGGCAAGCGCTGCTTTGACTTCAAACGTTTTGTTATCCCCACGTGCCAGATCCACACCCGTGTTCGGGATGAATGTATCATTGTACTGCACCATTGCCGCTTCATGTTCCTCGGTTGAAGCTTCGCTATCATAGAAAGGTTTTACTACCGAAATCTCGGACGGTACCGCTACCGGCCATACAAAATTCTCCGACTTGGCAACAACTTCCACACTTTCTTCTTCTCCGCCTGCTGCTGTTCCTTCTGTACCCGCCGATGCACCTGTTTCTACTACCCCGCTAGCAGAGTCCGGGTTCATAGCTTTGTCGCCTGTTCCCTGATAGACCCACACTAAGGTTAGTATAATGCCTGCTGCTGCGATGTAGGCTGCCGGGAAGACCCAGCGTTTGGACATTGCTCTTTTCCATGAAGAGGGCTGGCTAGCCGGTACTCCTTGAGTTGTTTTAGGAGTTTCTTCTTGGACTGTTTTTTTGTTTTGTTCATTCATCTTGATCACCTCAGTAACAAGTGTTACCGGGTGCAACTCTTTTATACACGTGCGACTCTAATTATTTTCACGGAGGTTTCAAAGAGTGCTATATATATTGGAGATGAGTGTTAGTTCGTGCACCGCTTCGGGGCCAGAAAACCTTTCGACCGCTGGTTACTACCAGATTTCTTCTATCACCTTCTTCAAAGGTGAAATCCGGTAGTAAAGGCGGACGCTTTGCTTCTACAGGTCTTTTCTGCCCCCTGCGCTCTGCATACGCTAGCACTCTCCGCATATATAGCCAAGTCTTAAAACCTCCGGAAAGGGCGGTTGGTAGACTGGTCTGGATTGGCTGTAGAGGCCAATCCTTCTATGAAGTGCATTTATCGGCTAAAGGCGAAATGATATAGGATGTGACTGGATAATATAGTTTAAAGCGCCTAGGTTCTCCTACTTCGATGCAAGCATCTTGGATGCCTGTCCGAATGAGATACCAGTATAGTAGTGCTTGAGAATCTGGGTGGCCGTGTGTCCCTCCTGCGCCATGCCGTTTGCTCCCCATTGGCTCATGCCAACACCATGCCCGTATCCGTACGTTGTAATCTGGACCTCATCACCTGTGGTCTTCCAACTGAACTGGCTAGATCTTAATCCAAGTAGCTTGCGCACCTCTGGACCACTGAAGGTTTCACCTGCGATCTGCATTTCCTTAATCCGATGTCCTTTGGTTGTAGACAATACCTCCATCCACGACCCACTCTTCTGGGTGGTAACCGGAATGGCATCCAGGTTCAGCTTCTGCAGAATCTCGTTACGTTTCATGGTAACGGTCTGTTTGTAGCCTGGGGCAAGGGTTTTGTCCCATGGACTATCCACACTTTGCAGATACGGTACAGCGTTACCCCACACATCCTCCGCATTCTCGGTATACCCATTACTTGTGGAAAAAAAGGATGCGGTGATCGCCTTGCCCTGATATGTCATCACCGTATCTCGACTTTCGCGCACAGCCTGTTGCAGCTTCTCCCATTCCTTCGCCTTCCCTAGGCGAGTCCAATCTGCTTTTACCTGATCTGGCGGAATAAACACCTGATGGCTGACCGTATCCGTCACATCCGCCGCACCTGATGGAACACCGCTTGTATCACTAGCAGCAAGCCTTCGCACGATAAACGTGCGAGCCGCTATCGCCTGCGCCTTTAACGCCTCCAGCCTGAATTCCGCCGGCATCTCAGCAGCCACAACCCCCGTAACATAGTCTTCCAGCGGCAGATTCATTGTTGTGCCCGTTGCAGACAGGTATACGCGTACCTGGGGTTCTGGATAGGTAACAGGAACTGCTGGCACAGGAGCTGGAGTTTTTGTACTGCTGGCATCTGTTGGAGCAGGGATCGGCTTGGGTGATTCGGTTGTCCGTGGCCATACCAGAATGACCGGAATCAGCAAAGCCATTGCCAATAAGGCAGATACAGCGGCAGCAGGTTGCCATCGTGTAGCGTTGCGTCCCCATCGGGGTTTTCGCCCGAATGTCCGCATTCGGCGACGCTTCACACGGCGGAATTGATCCAGCTCAATTACAGGTATATGAATATGCTCGGTTGCCTGCTGGTTCAGCTCATCTGTCGACACCCGTCCTGGGTTTGATAATCTTGCAGGCTGTGATGGAACAGTCCTCAGATTTAATGGGGCAGGCTTGTCTCTTTCCACTCCAGAAACGATATTCTCCTCCGGCTCTTGCATACCTGGACGAGGGATCAGGGGTACCTTTACCTGTACACGAGCTTCTTTCATTCGACTATAACCCTCCGTTGTCTATGGCCGGTCATGTGCCGGTCGTGTTGTTCAAATCCATAGTTTAGGTTATGACCTAGCTCGATCTGATAGAACCTGATTTAAGAGAAACGAGGCCCTTTTCCTTCCATTCACTCACCTGCTTTTTTTTGCCGTGTATCTCTTACAAATGCTGATCTGTCGCCATAAATAGGTGTTTATCCGTAAACCAAATTCTTAAAAAAGGCGCTCTTTCATTTTGTTCAAACTTGGAACAGAATACGATGTTATGTTATATAAATTAGGACCAGCTATTAATAGAATCAGGTATCAAATTCCTCATCATCTTGTTAAAAGTAAACACAAAAAAAGCCAAGCCAGATGGCTTAGCTTTATCATTTTTTTTACAATATACGTTCCATCGCATTCATAACCACACAAGCGTGTCGTTCATCATAGAGGGACCATATTTTCACTATACAACCCAGTGTTAAGCCAAAGTTGGTTGCACCTTAAACATCGGTACTTCTTTCTCCACTTTTTCACTAGGAGCTTTGGTTGCTTCCAGCTTAGGCTCATCAACCGAGATCCGATAGATGTCAGCGCCAAGTCCGTTAAGCTTCTCAGCCAGATGTACATAACCACGGTCGATGTGATGAACACCGCCCACTTCCGTTGTACCTTCAGCAACAAGACCTGCAATAATGAGTGCGGCACCCGCACGCAAATCGGTAGCCGTTACTTTGGCACCCTTCAGTTTGGCATTACCTGTGATGATGGACGAACGTCCTTCAACTTTGATCTCCGCATTCATCAATTGGAACTCATCCACATGCATGAATCGGTTTTCAAAAACAGTCTCTGTCACAACACTTGTTCCTTCAGATGCGAGCAAGAGTGCCATCATCTGGGATTGCATATCTGTCGGGAATCCTGGGTATGGTAATGTTTTCACATCCACAGCCTTAAGAGGACGATCTGCGATTACACGCACGCCATTCTCATCCGGTTGGATCGTTACACCCATCTCTTCAAGCTTCGCGATAACGGAGCCTAGGTGATCAGAGATTGCACCTTCAATGTACACGTCACCACCAGAAATTGCAGCAGCAGCCATGTACGTACCAGCTTCTACCCGATCCGGAATGACCGTGTGTGTAACGCCTGACAGTTTTTCCACACCTTCAATGCGGATCACTCCAGTACCAGCACCACGTACAATGGCACCCATTCCATTCAGGAAGTTGGCAAGATCCACGATCTCAGGTTCTTTGGCCGCATTCTCCAGAACAGTTACACCTTCGGCCAATGTTGCAGCCATCATAATATTTTGAGTGGCACCTACGGAAGCCACATCCAGATAAATTTTCGCGCCACGTAACCGTCCTTGGCTACGAGCTTCGATATAACCTTGGCCCAAGCTGATCTCTGCGCCCATGGCTTCAAAACCTTTCAAATGCTGATCAATAGGCCGTGTACCGATGGCACATCCACCAGGAAGTGAGATTCTTGTATGACCCATTCGAGTCAACAGAGGCCCCATGACCAGGAAAGACGCCCGCATTTTACTTACCCATTCGTACGGGGCTTCACAGGAAGTAAGCTTCTCCGCATTTACGGTAATCACTTCGTCCCGGTATGTAACTCCCGCTCCCAGCGATTCCAACACCTTGTTAATCGTCATCACATCGTCTAGAGGAGGCGCGTCAATAATAACGCTTTGTCCTTCTTCCCCTAAGAGAGAGGCAGCGATGATCGGAAGAACAGAATTTTTAGCGCCGCTAACTTTGACACTTCCGGTCAACCTTTTGCCACCGCGGACGATAAATTTGCTCATCATGGTTCCCTCCGCGCTTTTATTCCCTTTTCTTCATTCCGGAATACGTAAGCCCCACTGTGTGTAGAAAGGACTGTTGCTGTGTGTGGAATTTCGACATATTCTGGCATATTGCCACAGATGTCTGTTCAGAAAAGAATTGGTTTTTATAATCCATATCAATGATACCATGTGCCGTGCTTCTTGCTATTCAGCATGTAAAATTAGTGTCTTACAAGCCAGCAGAGCATCAGAACAGACAGAGTGGGATGGTTATTAGCCGGCATGAACCGGATATCCCGTTTATAACTACAAAATAAGTGAACAATTGTGAATTCCCTAACTTCCATCATAACATTGTTGAATTGTACGATACAAGCATTTTTACATAAAACATCTCAAATTCATCCAATTTTACGTCACATTTTTTTCTTAATTTCTTTACCGACAACTCATACTCTAATTGTTAACACAATTAATCGATGTTATTCGACAATGAGCTCCTTCAAGGGCCTAACAGATGATTAACCAACCATCTCAACATTAAAACAAATTACGCAACATTTGAGTCCATGACAAGTAGTCAATGACAAAGCCAGCAACGGCATGCCCCAGAATGATGGCGAGCAACAAATGTAACAGTCTTCCCTGAGCACCTCGTGGTTGTCTGATGATTAAATCCAGTTTGAGATTCTGCAAAGCCCACCAAGACAACGCAATACATAAAAGGGAGACGATGATTGAGACCAAGCCATTGGTGCTTAACGCCTGGTTCACCTGATTCGTCAGATCAGTATCCATATATTCTTTACCTCCACATTTGTTGCAGCGATCAGCATATCATATGCCCGGCACCCATAACTTGTTAGTATACTGGAATGTCTTGAGCACAACATACTGAGCGCACTGTCAGATTTACTCCTGCCAGGCAGGAATCTCCTGATACCCAAAGAACGAGCAGCAACAATCCGGCTGTGCAAGACTATGGAATCTACTACGCAGCTTCCTGCTTCTGCTGACTCTATGGAATATAGGCTCTTTCATCATACATTGTCAATTACATTGATTTCCACTTCTCAAATATTTTAATTTTAAATTGCCGGGATTTTGTGACTAAAACGACATAAAAGAGCGCTATTTCGATATCGATTCTGTCATTTCCTCGGAAATAATTTTAATTTTCTCATGAAAAAAATGGTTCTCTTTGTGGTAAATACGCCCACTACTTTAGTCCTATATTCTATGCAATTCCTCATCATCGGTGAATATTTTGCTTAAAATACTTCTGTTTACTGAAGGGATATGATGAGATTTTGTGGTCAGCCATTTTAATATATTCGATAAAACAATTCTATCAGACAAACTCAAAAAAGCCCGGCAGACTAAGCCGCCGGGCTTCCAAGAATCGTTTATTTGCCAAAAACGTTAATCCGGTTAACCGCTTTTTGCAGCGCAATCTCTGCACGACGGTGATCAAAGTGGTCCTGATTGCTTTGGCTTGCAAGCCGACGTTCTGCCCGCTCTTTCGCCGCACGCGCACGGTCCACATCAATGTTTTCCGGGAATTCAGCACTCTCTGCGAGTACAACAACCTTATCTTTACGTACTTCGATAAACCCGCCACCGATAGCAACTTGTTTATTTTCTTTTCCGTTACGAATATAGATTGGTGCAATCTGCAAAGGTGTAACCATAGGAATATGACCAGGCAGAATGCCCAGTTCCCCTTCAATACCACGAGCCGTGATGCTATCCACTTGTTCTGAATACACCAGACGCTCAGGTGTTACAATCTCCAACAAAAAGGTGCTCAATTCCATCCCTCCTGAAACTATCCGAAGGATAGCCCACATAAGGACAATCCTGGATTCAGACTAAACCAGTGTTTTGGCTTTCTCCACTGCCTCTTCAATTGTACCAACAAAGAGGAAAGCTGCTTCCGGAAGATCATCATACTTACCTTCGAGAATCTCTTTAAAGCTGCGCACCGTTTCTTTAACCGGAACGTATTTACCCGGAATACCGTTAAATGCTTCAGCAACGTGGAAAGGCTGGGACAAGAAACGTTGGATTTTACGAGCACGGTATACAAGCGCTCTGTCTTCCTCACTCAACTCGTCCATACCCAAGATCGCAATGATATCTTGCAATTCATTGTAACGCGCCAAGATACGTTTAACGCCTTGAGCTACGCTGTAGTGTTCTTCACCTACAACTTCAGGGGACAAGATCCGGGAGCTGGAAGCCAGTGGATCTACCGCAGGGTAGATACCCATCTCGGAAATTTTACGCTCCAGGTTCGTCGTTGCATCCAAGTGAGCAAACGTCGTTGCAGGAGCCGGGTCAGTGTAGTCATCCGCAGGCACGTAGATGGCCTGGATGGATGTTACAGAACCTTTTTTCGTTGATGTGATACGTTCTTGCAGTTGACCCATTTCTGTTGCCAGCGTAGGTTGGTAACCTACCGCGGAAGGCATACGTCCAAGCAAGGCAGATACTTCTGAACCCGCTTGGGTGAAACGGAAGATATTATCGATAAAGAGCAACACGTCACGGCCTTCTTCGTCACGGAAGTATTCCGCCATGGTCAGACCTGTGAGGGCTACACGAAGACGTGCGCCTGGAGGCTCGTTCATTTGTCCGAAGACCATTGCTGTTTTGTTGATAACGCCGGAATCACTCATCTCGTGATACAAGTCATTACCTTCACGTGTACGCTCACCAACACCCGCGAATACGGAGATACCACCGTGTTCTTGTGCGATATTGTTGATCAATTCCTGAATGGTTACCGTCTTACCTACACCGGCACCGCCGAAGAGACCGATCTTACCACCTTTAGCGTAAGGAGCAAGCAAGTCGATAACTTTGATTCCTGTCTCCAGCATCTCTGCTTGGGTAGTCAGTTCATCAAATGCAGGTGCTGAACGGTGAATCGGGTTCTTGTGCTCAGCAGCTACGGCACCGCCAGTATCAATTGCTTCGCCGAGTACGTTAAATACACGACCCAGTGTTGCTTCACCGACAGGTACAGAGATTGGTGCTCCTGTATCTAAAGCTTCCATACCACGAACAAGTCCATCCGTGGAGGACATCGCAATACAACGTACTCGGTTGTCACCCAGATGTTTCGAAGCTTCGAGTGTAAGGTTTACACTAACGCCGCTCTCACTTACTGTAGTGATCGTAATGGCATTGAGGATTTCCGGCAGACCGCCGCGATCAAACTCGACGTCAACAACCGGACCCATGATGCTCACAACGCGTCCTTTGTTCATCTTAACGTTCCCCTCCTACAAGCCTGCTACTTTTGCAAAAATAATGTACCGTTCGTTTATCTTTGCTCTGCAAGCCTTCATTAATAAAAAAACGGTTAGCCTTGTGCTGCGTTGGCACCTGCCACAATTTCCGTAATCTCCTGCGTAATCGCCGCTTGGCGGGCACGGTTGTATGTCAATGACAAGTCATTAATGAGTTTAGATGCATTTTTGGTTGCATTACCCATTGCCGTCATTTTCGCACCCAGCTCACTCGCCTTACCGTTCAGAAGTGCACCATAGATCAGCGTTTCCGCATAACGCGGAAGCAAAACTTCAAGTACAGCTTCAGCAGACGGCTCGTATTCGTAGCTTGCCGTTGGTCCTTCCGCAGCAGTTACCTCAGGTGTTTCCATTGGAAGAAGTTTTTCTACCGTAGGAATCTGGGTCAACGCATTCACAAAGCGGTTATAACAAATGTACAATTCATCAAATTCAGCCAGTTCAAACCCATGAACAGCTTCGTGTGCGATGGATTTGATATCTGCAAATGAAGGCGAATCCGACAGATCCGTTGTTGTGGATGCCATCGCCATTTCACGACGTCTGAAGTAGTCGCGTCCCTTACGTCCAATGACGAACAATTCGTAGTCATCCTGGGAGTTGTGGCGCTCTTTGAGCGTCTGATTAACCTGACGCAAAACGTTCGCATTGTATCCACCCGCAAGACCACGGTCCGATGTAATGATCAGATAAGCTGTTTTTTTGACCGGACGGCTCTCCAGCATCGGATGCTGTATGCCTTGCGTGCTAGATGCAATACTCGCTACAACTTCTTTCAGTTTCTCCGAATAAGGACGGGCTGCTTCCGCTTTTTCCTGCGCTTTACGCAGTTTTGCAGCAGCTACCATCTCCATTGCTTTGGTGATCTGCTTGGTGCTTTGTACGCTTTTAATTTGCCGCTTAATTTCGCGCATGCCTTTTGCCATGATTTCACCACCTTAAAGTTTTGACAAAGTCAAAACTACATCGTAAGCACAACCCTGTTTTGACAGAGTCAACGTATTACATGCAGACATGCGGAATCGGTTAGACAACTCCGCACCTGCAATCATTTATTTAGACAGAGACAGCAAAGCTCTTTCTGAACTTCTCGATTGCACCTTTCAGTGCATTTTCGTTGTCTGCAGTCAATTCTTTAGTATCACGGATGGATGCAAGAATCTCCGGATGGCTGCTCTCCATGAACGCAAGGAACTCACGCTCGAAACGAGTAACATCACCTGTTGGAATCTCATCCAGGAATCCTTTAACCGCAGTGTACAAGCTGACAACCTGTTGTTCTACAGGCAGAGGCTGGTTAACACCTTGCTTCAGGATTTCCATCATACGCGCACCACGATTCAGGCGGGCCTGAGTCGCTTTATCCAGATCGGAACCGAACTGGGAGAACGCTTGAAGCTCACGATATTGAGCGAGGTCGAGACGCAGGGAACCTGCAACCTTTTTCATCGCTTTGATCTGAGCAGAACCACCGACACGGGATACGGAAATACCTACGTTGATCGCCGGGCGTTGTCCAGCATTGAACAAGTCAGCTTCCAGGAAGATTTGTCCGTCCGTGATGGAGATTACGTTCGTTGGGATGTATGCAGATACGTCGGAAGCTTGTGTTTCAATGAACGGCAGTGCGGTTAAAGAACCACCACCAAGTTCATCATTCAGCTTCGCAGCACGCTCCAGCAAACGGGAGTGCAGGTAGAAGACGTCACCCGGATAAGCCTCACGGCCCGGTGGACGACGAAGCAACAAGGAAAGCTCACGGTATGCAGAGGCTTGTTTGGTCAAGTCATCATAGATGACCAGAACGTGCTCGCCTTTGTACATGAAGTACTCACCCATCGAACAACCGGAATACGGTGCGATGTACAAGAGTGGTGATGGATCGGAAGCTGCAGCAGTTACAACAATCGTGTACTCCATTGCGCCTTTACGACGAAGGGTTTCCACAACTTGAGCAACCGTGGACTGTTTCTGACCAATAGCCACATAGATACACTTCATGCCGCTACCTTTTTGGTTCAGGATCGCATCAATTGCAATGGATGTTTTACCTGTCTGACGGTCACCGATGATCAACTCACGTTGTCCACGGCCGATTGGAACCATGGCATCAATGGCTTTGATCCCTGTTTGCATCGGCTCATGAACCGATTTACGATCCATTACGCCTGGTGCTTTACCTTCAACCGGACGGAATTCCGTTGTAGCGATTGGCCCTTTGCCATCCACTGGAATACCGAGCGGGTTCACAACGCGTCCAATCAATGCTTCGCCTACAGGCACTTGCATGATTTGGCCCGTACGTTTCACTTGGTCACCTTCACGAATATCGTAGTAAGGTCCCAGGATAACGACACCGACATTGCTTTCTTCCACGTTCATGGCGAGTCCCATAACACCGCTTGGGAATTCAACCAACTCGTTGGACATGACGTTCTCAAGTCCGTAAACACGAGCGATACCATCACCAACCTCGATTACCGTTCCGACTTCGACTACATCGATATCGGTCTTGTATTGTTCGATTTGGCTCTTAATTAATGTACTGATTTCTTCTGGTTTGATACTCAAGTGTCCTCACCCCAATCTACTGTACTCGTCTGTTAAAAGACTGCTCAAGACGTTCGAGCTTGCCAGCCAAGCTGCCGTCATAGATCGTATCGCCAATGGCGACTTTCAATCCGCCCAGCAGAGTCGGATCAACAATGTTCTCGATACGAATCTTTTTATTCACACGGCCACCGAATTCACGGGCTACCGCTTCTTTTTCTTCATCATTCAACGCATAAGTCGAGTAGACACGTGCATCAGCGATGCCCAGCGACTCACCTTGAATCTTCCGATAATCATTCAGTAAGTCTCCCAGCAATTCAACGCGTCCGCGTTCAATCAACAACAAGACTGTACGAAGGACTGAATCGGATACCTTGCCATCAAGACTTGAGTGAATCACGTTCTGCTTGGCTTCATCAGAGATATTAGGGGATACGATAAATTTCTCGATATCTGCATCTCCGGTCAATGCACTGACTACTGCAACCAGTTCCTGTTCAACCTCAAGCACCTGCTGTTGCTGAAGAGCAACTTCGAACAATGCTTTCGCATAACGCTTGGCAACAATCGTATCGCGGCTCATTGTCGGCCTCCTACCTCATTGAGGTATTGGTTCACAAGCTCTTCTTGTGCAGGACCGTTCTCAACTTCTTTTTTGATCAATTTGGATGCAATCTGAACGGAAGCTGTACCCAGTTCGCTGCGAAGTGCTGCGACTGCTTTGTTCTTCTCGCTCTCGATTTCGCGTACTGCATCGTCTTTCAGACGATTAGCTTCAGCTTTCGCATCAGCCAAAATCGATTCAGCTTGTTTGCCACCCGTTTGTTTGGACTGTTCAATGATGTCGTAAGCATCTTTACGTGCTTGCTCAAGAGCTTGTTTTTGTTCCTCCACATAGGCAATGGCCTGTTCCCGAGTCTGTGCAGCCTCATTCATCTGCGTCATCACGAGTTCACGACGTTTTTCCATAATGGAGAACAAAGGCCCGAAGGCATAACGGCTAAGCAGCCAGTATAAAATTGCAAATGCAACAATCGCAAGAAGCGTATTTTCCCATATGAAACTCAATCTGTTCACTCCTTCCTGGAGGTATCCTTGAAACGTCATCCGTTAGAACGGACATTACCTAAAAAGAAGGCGCGGATGGCTATGGCCTTCCCCGCCAAACCTTTAAAATTTAATTAAGCCATACCGTAGAACATGAACGCGAGTACCACACCGATGATCGGCAATACCTCGATCAAACCTACACCGATAAACATTGTTGTTTGAAGAGTGGATTTTGCTTCCGGTTGACGGGCAATACCTTCCACCGTTTTGCTGATTACCATACCGTTACCAATACCTGCGCCAAACGCGCCCAGTCCTGCAACAATTGCTGCTGCGATTAATGCCATTGCTCCCATTTGTATATCCTCCTTAAAATGATAAATCGAATTTTTTATTGTTCAGCCTGGTGAAGAATTCTTCGTAGGGCTTGAAACTTAATGCTCGTCGTGCGTCTCGATGCTCTGTGAAATGTACACCATCATCAAGATAACAAACACAAATGCCTGGATCGCGCCGATAAAGATACTGAAGCCTTGCCACACCATTAATAGCGGAATTGCTGCGATAGCACCAAACACTTTGAATGTGGTCAGTTTCAGGATCGTTGCGATCAGTACCTCACCCGCGAAGATATTCGCGAATAGACGCATACCGTGTGTCAACAGCTTGGATGCCGTCTCAATCAAGTTGATTGGCAAGAACAAGGCGAATGGCTTAAGGTAATGCTGGAGATATCCTTTGGTGTTGCGGAACAATCCCAGTCCATGAGATACAAGGAACGCTACGAGAGCGAGTCCCATCGTTACAGACAAGTCGGCTGTCGGTGATTTCCACCAAGCCAGTTCAACGTGTGGGTGTGCTTCAGGATCCTTGGCATGCGCTTCTTCAAACGCTTCCACCGCTGTAACAATCGGTTTACCGAACACTTGCGCATGTTCTGCGCTGTCCACTGCAGTTACCGCTTGGAACGGAAGTCCGAGCATGTTTCCTACAAAAATGAACATAATCATGGAAAGAGCGAGAGAGATAAAATGTTTACCTTTCTTCATATCCATTGTACTGGAAATCAGATTGCGGACGAATTCTACTGCCCACTCCATAAAATTTTGCAGCTTGCCGGGGTTTTCAACGGATAGTCTTCGTGTGGCCAGTACAGCAAAAATAAAAACAAGGGCACCTGTAACTACCAGCATCAACACAACCGATAGATCCAGTCGAAATCCGCCAAGCATAATAATTGGAGCTTCATGCATATTTTTCTCACCCCTTTCTCGACTTGAAAGCTGCAGCCCTTAACTTCATTCTGCTCTGCGGGAATGGACAATCCCTATAATCAGTAAGGAAAATTGTGCAATGACGAGACCGCCTGCAACCGCATATGTATTGAAGTACTGCGGAAAGCGCATCGATATGAATATACCGAGCACAGCGAGTGCCGCTCTTGTCAAAAATCCCAGGTTCACACGCTTCAAGTTACCTTCTGCCGCATCATCAGACATTTTCCTTACTTTGTAGCCCAAGTAAAATGCATTGATCCAGCTAATTCCTGTACCCAGGGCTAGTCCCAAAGCAATTGTCTCCACACGTGGCATAAAGGCCGCTGCGAGAAAACAAATCATAAGAAAGTACATGATGAAAACAGTCATCGATCTGCGGTATCTGGTTAGTTCACTCATCACTTTCCCCCATGAATTTTTTCGCGATAAAGTAGATGCTTACACCGCCTGCCGCAAGAAAAAAGAGAACGCTTACGGCGATCCATATTCCGTTACCTCCAATGGTCTTGTCCAACCAGGAGCCAGCGTAATATCCGGCAACAGCGAGAATGGCAATCTCGATCCCAAAAGCTGTCACGAGCCCCATCGCTTTCCATACATTATCGTCATGGTTACGGGATGAATTTGGTTTGTTCGAATCGGCCATTTTCCACGCCACCCTTGCAATCCCAGTTAATTTTACTGAATGATGAGAGCCTTTGTCAATTGAATGATTTTAGCGTTTTAAAGGGGAAAACGACGGGAATACAGACCCTCAAAGCCCATAAACCCGCGTAAACCGTACAGTTTAACTGTATGCTATGCCCTTTATAAATCCGTCAGAAAAATTGTATTATTTTTTGAATTTTCTGTGAAATGATTCCGGACGCTCACTATTTACACCAAAATGGTGCAGAATCGCATTGACAATTCTTTCCGAAGCATGTCCATCACCGTATGGATTAGCAGCCTGGCTCATGCTTGCATACAGGTTTTTGTCTGTAAGCAAAGCTTTGGTCCGTTCATATACACGTTCCTCTTCGGTACCTACCAGTTCCAGCGTTCCAGCTTCAATACCTTCCGGGCGCTCTGTCGTATCGCGCAATACGAGCACAGGCACACCAAACGAAGGTGCTTCTTCCTGCAAACCGCCTGAATCGGTCAAAATCAAGTGAGTATGCGGGTAAAAGTTATGCAAATCCACCACGTCTAGTGGATCAATTAATTGAATACGGGGATGATTCCCCAAAATCGCGTGAGCCGGCTCCTTCACAGCAGGACTTGGATGCACCGGGTACACGATGGCAATATCTTCAAATTCGTCGGCAATCCGTTTGACGGCCTGGAAAATGTTGCGGTGAGGCTCGCCTTGAGATTCACGGCGATGAGCTGTCATCAGCACAAGGCGTTTGCCTTGGGCCCAATCAAGTACCGGGTGTGTGTAGTCCTCCCGTACTGTATATTGAAACACATCTGTTACCGTGTTGCCTGTGACGTACGTACTAGACTCTGATTTATTTTCTTTGGCAAGATTGGAAGAAGACCAATCCGTAGGCGCAAAATGTAGATCAGCCAGTACGCCCGTCAGCTGACGGTTCATCTCTTCCGGATATGGAGAAAGCTTGTTCCACGTCCGAAGTCCTGCTTCTACATGTCCTACCTGGATCTGCTGCAAGAATGCTGCATAGCTTGCTACAAAGGTAGTTAATGTATCCCCGTGAACCAGCACAATATCCGGCTTCGCTTCAGCCAATACCGGCTCCAGACCGCCTAATACACGAATCGTAATTTCATTCAATGTCTGACGGTCTTTCATCACATCCAGATCATAATCGGGATGAATGTCGAAAACTTCAAGAACCTGATCCAACATCTGACGATGCTGCGCAGTTACGCAAACAATAGATTCAATAGACTCGGGGTGTTTTTGCAATTCCAAAATAAGCGGAGCCATCTTGATGGCTTCCGGACGCACCCCGAAGATCGTCATGACTTTAATTTTCTTGGACATTCGAGCAAAGCCCCTTTTCTATAAGTTCCGATTACAAGCATGAGATATGCTTATTTAGTGCCGTATAGACGGTCTCCTGCATCGCCAAGTCCTGGAACGATATAACCATGATCATCCAGACGGTCGTCCAGTGCTGCGACATAGATATCCACATCAGGATGTGCATCCTGTACAGCTTTAACGCCTTCCGGTGCTGCTACCAGGTTCATCATCTTGATTTGGGTACAGCCACGTTTTTTGAGCACGTCAATAGCTGCAATCGCCGAACCGCCAGTTGCAAGCATCGGATCAATTACGATCAATTGACGCTCTGTCACGTCTGTAGGCAGTTTGGTGTAGTATTCTACCGGTTGCAGTGTTTCCGGATCACGGAACAGACCAACATGTCCAACTTTTGCGGCTGGCAACAATTTTACAACGCCATCCAGCATTCCGAGTCCTGCACGCAGAATCGGCACCAGTCCGAGCATGCGTCCAGAGATGACTTTACCTTGTGTTGCAGCTACAGGTGTCTGTACATCAATCGTTTCCAGTTCAACATCTCTTGTAATCTCATAAGCCATCAACGTTGCCACTTCATCCACCAATTCACGAAAATCTTTCGTATTCGTACGCATGTCGCGTATAAACGTCAGTTTGTGTTGAATCAAAGGGTGATCACATATTACTAATTTTCCCATCTAATTTGTCCCTCCGGTAAGTTCTTCATGTTCAGCATTTCCAAATATACCTAGCCACCATTCATGGGCTCGATAAATCCTGTATATTATATCATCACCAACAACGAATTACACCATCAAAGGGCACCCAATCATTACAGAATACCGAATCCTATAAAAAACAGGACCGGAAAATGATCCATCCGGTCCTGTTTTGCTCCTGCTGTTATGTCATTGAGTGGGAAAAATATGAATACAAGTGATGCTCCGCAAACAGATTGCACCTTCGATCGCTGTTATCCCCTGATTTTTTTGATCTCCTATAAAAGGAGAAAATCAGGGGATAAAGGCGAGCGCTTCGCTTCTCCGGTTGCATTCTGCCAGCTTCGTCTTTTGTATTCCAATTTAAACAAACTCAAAAGAAAGCAGCATGAGCAAAGTTTTTTTAGTATTTAAGGTCGGTATAGAGCGGGAATTGATCTGTCAGTGCAGTCACTTCTGCACGCGCTTCATCCAGCTTCGCCGTATCTTTTGGATTTTTCAACGTTTTGGCAATGATCTTACCAATGGCAACCATCGCTTCTTCGTTCATACCACGGGAAGTTGCAGCAGGTGTACCAATTCGAATACCACTCGTTACAAACGGGCTTGTAGGGTCGAATGGAATTGCATTTTTGTTCACGGTAATACCGATGGAATCAAGTACATACTCAGCTTCTTTACCTGTGATGTTCACACTGCGTGTGTCGATCAGCATCAAGTGGTTATCTGTACCACCGGATACGATGTTCAAGCCTTCAGCGATCAGTGTTTCAGCCAGAACCTGTGCGTTTTTCACAACGTTCTGTGCATATGTTTTGAACTCTGGTTGCAAAGCTTCTCCGAATGCTACCGCTTTGGAAGCAATTACGTGCATCAAAGGACCACCTTGGGAACCCGGGAATACCGCTTTATCAATCGCTGCTGCCCATGCTTTACGGCACAGAATCATACCACCACGAGGTCCACGCAACGTTTTGTGTGTTGTTGTTGTTACGAAATGCGCATGTGGAACCGGGTTTGGATGCAAACCAGCAGCTACCAATCCTGCGATATGAGCCATATCCACCATGAACAAAGCACCTACATCATTGGCGATGGAAGCCAGCTTTTCAAAATCAATGGTACGCGGATATGCACTTGCACCTGCAACGATCAGACGAGGGCGGTGTTTGAAAGCCGCTTTGCGCACTTCATCATAATCAATCAGGAATGTATCTTCCTGCACGCCGTATGCCACAAAGTTGTACAGCAAACCGGAAGCGTTAACCGGGCTACCGTGCGTGAGGTGTCCACCATGGGCAAGGTTCATACCAAGTACAGTATCACCAGGTTTCAACGCTGCAAGATATACTGCCATGTTCGCTTGTGCGCCGGAGTGAGGTTGAACATTCACGTGTTCTGCTCCGAACAATTCTTTGGCACGATCACGCGCAATGTCTTCAACTACGTCCACATGCTCACAACCGCCATAGTAACGTTTACCTGGATAGCCTTCAGCGTACTTGTTGGTCAGTACAGATCCCAATGCTTCGATTACTGCTTCACTCACGATGTTCTCGGATGCAATCAGTTCGATGTTGTTCTGTTGACGTTTCAGTTCAAGATTCATCGCTTCCAGTACTGCCGGGTCATTCTTGCGCAATTGTTCCATGATTAAATTCCTCCCAGTTATAAGTGAAGTTATAAAGCGAAACTACAGTGGTTACACTCCTCACTTCGATTGCATCACCATCTTCCGATCGCTGTTATCCCCTGATTTTTCTGAACTCCCTTATAATAAAGGGAAAATCCGGTGATAAAGGCGAACGCTTTGCTTCTTCAGATTGGTGTTCCACTCTCCGTTTTTGTGTAAAGTCTAATTTAGCTTTATATTGGTTGAAGATATCAGTCACAAAATGTTGAATCTGGTTGTTCTTCCATACGATACACCGCGCGTTCGCCGCCAATTAACTTCGGACGAGTCAACGCTGTGGTCACACGCGCATCTCCAACATAGCGGAGCGCTGTACGAAAAGGTACGGCTACATGCCGGAGATGCATGCCAATCATCGTCTCCCCAATGTCCAGTCCCGCATGGGCCTGCACATGTTCAGCCAGGCATGGATCGGTCAGCGAACGATATGCTGCGGATGCCATTGAACCTCCGGCCTTGGGCACGGGTACTGCACCAACCTCAGTCAATCCAAGACGAGTAAGCACAGAACGTTCCATGACCAGCGCACGGTTCAGATGCTCACAACACTGGAATACGGTATCAAAACCGAATTCCTCCTGCACTTCGCGTATACCCGCAAGAAGCTGTTGCGCCACTTCAATAGCACCACTCGTACCAATCCGTGCCCCTGCAACTTCACTTGTGCTTGTACCGATCACAACGATCTGTCCAGGCCCAAGCTGTCCGGCAAGCGCCAGTTCATGCAGAATGGATGCGGTCTGTTCCTGCAATCCGGGTTGTTCTGAATCTAACTCTATAGTCATCCTATCATCGCCTCCCGATAAAATCATGCCCGCTGTCTCTTGGCTGTCCTTGTATTCTTGCACGGCATCTCAGGATCTATTATAGCGAATAATCAGATGAAAGACGAAAAAAAGAGCAGTCTGCGGGTAACGCAGAATTGCTCTTTTGCCCAGGCGACCGGCCGTTTGTTCCGGTGCTCCATCGTGGTTATGCCCACTTCGTCGCCAGTTACACCGGATCCCTGTTTTCCCCTTCATCATAAAACAACCCGCGTTTAAAATCAACGGTTAATTTACATCACGTGTCCTGTTTCTCTAACCTGCCCCGCAGGATCAGAATTATCCCAGCTTATCCAAAAGCCGGTCCAATGCCGTCCGAATCTCGGCCGCAGCGATATTATAATCATCACGACTCCCACCAAATGGATCGGAGATGTCGAAACTAGGAATGCGTTGTCTGATCTCAATGGCTCGCTCACGCTCCGATGCCAGGATCTCTTGCCCAAGGGCACGTTTCATCTCCAGCGTTGCAAACAGGCTGTCCAACTCCTGAACATCTCTTAATACCTGCTCGTCGTCCTCCACATACTCTTTCAATGTATAGGTTTTGTGGACAGAGTCTGGAAATACCTGCATAACATGCTGCTTATGACTCCGTGTTAATGTAAGAACCAGGTCCGCCCAACCTACCAGGTTGGCGCTTAGTTGTGTGGAATGAGGTGGACCTTCAACGTTATGATCTCTCAGAACCGCTTCCGCATGACGGGAAATCGGCATACCCGACGTAGCTGCCACACCTGCGGAACGAACCTCTACCTGAATGCCGCGCTCCGATGCCAACTTTCGCAAAAGCCCCTCTGCCATGGGGCTGCGGCACGTATTGCCTGTACATACGAATAAAATATGTTTCATTGTGTTAGCCTCCCCATTTTACATATGATGCGAATGATAGGATATCTCAAGTTTTATTCTAAAATATAAACAAAAGTCCAAACGCAAGCAAGATTGCGCCACCAATGGCCTCACCATAATCCCCAAGATTCTGACTCACCCGACGGCCTAATAGCAGACCCATCACCGACATCACCCCGCCACAAAAGCCAAAAGCCAGTACGGTTAAGATCAGATCACTGCTAAACATCCCTAAGGAAACGCCAACGGAGAACGAATCCACACTTACGCTGAGGGAGAACAGTATAACGCCGAGCAGGGAACGGTGGTCCACCAGCTTGGTATCGCCTTCACGGAATGCATTCAGAATCATATGACCACCCAGCAGAACAAGTAATCCACCTGCTGCATACGTCGTAATGTCACCGAGCAGCGAGCTGACGTATTTGCCCATATACATACCGATGAGCGGCATGATGATATGAAAGAGCGCCGTTACTGTACTGATTCGCAATACATCCCTCAGCCGAATGCCCTTCATGCCAATTCCGATCCCAAGTGAAAACGCATCGAGGCCAAGTGCAACTGCCATGATCAAAATGGTTACCAACTGCCCTACATGGGCAGACACATCCCACATCCCCATACCCCCAAGTCACGTAAAGGTTCTTGTACACGATATGCGGACAAGGACCTAAACATGACCGATGAAAGGTAAACGACGACGGATGTACTCCATCTCCATGATACATAAGGCTAGATTGTAGGCAGGTGGATGCGATGTTTTAATTGATTTGTTTTGGAAAAGAGTGCGTAGCTCTCCTGACTGTATGATCAGGAGAGCTTAGGAGGGCTGTGGGTCGCCAACTTGGATGAGTTGGTTACCCGCGGCCTTGAGCAGCCGATTCATGACGGCTGCTCCCAGCCCTTCGCGTGAGCAGGCTTCAGCCACAATATATGTGGCGCCTTGCTCATCGCAGCTGCGCAGCGCGGCGTATAGCCTGCGCGCTGCTTCCTCCAGCTCGCTGGCGTCACCCAGCGAGAACACGGCATCGGCGCGGTACTGCTCTGCGTGCTCGGCGAACGCCAGCACCGCGGTGCGCTCTCCGCGCTGCGCCGCCTCTGCGAGGGCGGCGCTGATCCAGGCCGCCACCGCTGCGGGCGGCCCCTCCACCACGCACAGCGCCCCTGCGGGTGCGTAGTGCGTGTACTTCATGCCCGGCGAGCGCGGCGCCGGGCTTCCCACGCCAGTGGACCCCTCCGCGAGTAGCACGGGGTCCGTGGCGACACGGGCGGCAACGGCGGACAACTGTTCCGCCGTAATGCCGCCAGGGCGCAGGATGGTGACGGTACCGTCGTCACCGACCTGCACCACTGTGGACTCGACGCCCACCCCGGTGGGGCCGCCGTCCACGATGCCGCCGATGCGGCCATCCAGATCCTCGCGCACATGAGACGCGAGTGTCGGACTTGGCCGCCCGGAGCGGTTGGCGCTTGGCGCAGCCACAGGGCATGCCGCCGCCGCGATCAACTGCAAGGCCACCGGATGGTCCGGCATGCGCACGGCCACCGTATCCAGACCGGCGGTGACACGCGGGGACACCGCCCCCGGCCTAACCGGCAGCACCAGCGTCAGCGGTCCCGGCCAGAAGGCCGCCATCAGCGCTTCCGCTGTCTCGTTCACTTCCGTGACCAGAGTGTCCAACTGGTCACGGTGCGCGATATGCACAATCAGTGGATTGTCGGAAGGTCTGCCTTTGGCGACAAATACAGCCTCCACGGCTGCCGTGCTACGCGCATCCGCACCCAGGCCGTAGACCGTTTCGGTCGGAAAGGCCACCGTCTGACCTTGACGAAAACAGGCTGCGGCAGCCTGCAAGTCGGCGAGCGCCCTTTGATGGGCGCTCCCCTTTTTCACATCCGCTAATTCAATATTACCCAATCCATGATCATTCTCATTGCTTAATAAAACGCGCACATCCCAATTGACTGTGACCATCTCTGCTGGAGTTCCCTTGTCATGAACCTCCATGTCATTTCCCATTTCAGAGGTGGATTGCACTTGCTCATTCTCTCTATTCATATATCCATCACATTCCTAAACATCATAATAGGTTACTTGTGCACGTGAGAAATACACTTTAAACTCCATACACATCCTTGTTCACTTCGCTTCATACTCCATGTTCAATATAAGTAATTATAACATACCTGTCCCGCCTCGGATGCCCTTCATACTTCGCTCCACGCATGAGTCTCACTGTAGCTTCAACCCCAATTCATATCAAAAGGGCAGCTCCCTGAATTGAAGCCACCCACATCTATAGTATAAATCCGTTGTTATGCGAATAACCCAGTGACCCAACTCCATAGTTTCACAGCCATATCCCACAGAAAGAATCTCGCCTCCGGTGTCTCTCCCTGCACAGACGCCTCTGCATCTCCAGGTTCAGCCGCTGCGGCCGATACGTTTGAAGGTTTCGCCAGTGCATCCCCGGTCCCTGCATCAATGAAACACAGCGGCGGGAACAACACACACCACCAGTTCTGACCTTTGCCTTCGCCTAATGTAATCCGAACCGCTTCATAATCTCCAGCAGGATACACGGTGCCTCCATATAGCTTGGTTGGGAACGGAACCGAACCCAATTCCACCTGATACTCATACTTCAAACCGCGACTGGCCAACTCTTCTCCTACTCTATTTTCAATCTCGGACAAATGCTCACGAATGACATGGCGTGCTTCATCCAGACTTTGCGGATTCTCCAGTTCGGCTACCCACTCACCCATCTGAGCAACGACAGCATCCCGAATCTCGCGTTTCACCAATTGATCTCCCGGTGCATCCGAGTTTGCTAGAATACGCAAGCGAATCGATTGTTCAGGAATCGCTGTGGCCGCCACAGCTGCATCCGTTTTCTGACCTTCCCACATCATGATCATCATCATAAGACATACAATAATAAGTCCAATTTGCTTAACAATTCGTCTGTTCATTCCGTTCTCCCCCTCAGCTCTCTGATCACGCGACCTGCAACTCTCTCATGTCTATCAGTATGCCCGGGAGAGACGGAAGTAAACCTAGCATATACAATAAATCTACTAAATCGATTCTATGATATACATACGCTCACCAGTCATGTTAAAAAGGCTGATCCGCACCTGGTTACAGGGCAAATCAACCTCGTTATCCTTATGAATCATGAACAATCACGTTAGTCGCTCCACCACTGTGCTTTTCATTAAACTATTTCAGCAGTTACACAGCACTTTTCTCTTTCTTGAGCATATTCCATAAACGTTCCGACAACCGCGGTTGCTGCTCCCCCATGAGAAGTTCATCCTCCTCTTCCTGTCCATATAACTTAATGCTCATGACCACCCCAATACAAGCCATGTTAATGAGCAGGGAGGTGCCCCCGTAACTGATGAATGGCAACGTAATCCCTGTGAGCGGCATCAGGCCGAGGAACGCCCCCACATTCTCAAACACCTGATACAACAACATTCCGATAATACCTACAATGATGACGGGTCCCGCGCGATCTCTGCAACTCAGAGCAATCCACACCATACGTTGAATCAGAATAAAGTACAACAGAATCAGTACGGATGCACCGACAAAGCCAAACTCCTCTGCGATCACGACAAAAATGGAATCCGAATACGTGTAAGGGACTCGACCGCTCTGAACGGATGTTCCTTGCAAATAACCTTTGCCGATGATGCCCCCTGAACCAATGGCTAATCCTGCATTTTTCGTATGCCAGGACGCTTTGGAGGTAGCCTTTTCCGGCACAAGCCAGGGATCAATTCGCTCCGCCCAATGCTCCCTTTTTATCTTTTCAAGAAAGGTGAATACTTCATCATGGTAGAACGTATAGGCTTTAACAAAACCAAAGAAGGTCACTCCCACAATCGTCAGTACAATTAATACGTGCTTCAGTCTCATATTTCCGATCCAGAATACCGCAGCCAGAATCACCACATACCCCAATGCATTGCCTAGATCATTCTGAGCCATAACCAGAGCAAATGGAATAAACGCCCAGCAGCCAATCGGCACAATATCTCTCCAAAATTGCAGCGTGCCTCGTTGTCTCTTCACAATTAAATGAGCAAGGAACAGAATCAGAATCATCTTGAACAGCTCTGCCGGTTGAAAAGAAAATTCCCCAAGCTTCAGCCAACCGTTGGCATTATTGATCGAACTGCCCAGGACATTAGCGAGGATCAGCAGTATAATTCCAAACCCATACAAATAAAACGCATATTTCACGTATATCTTGTAATTCACAAGCCCGATGACAAGCACCGCAATGAATCCAGCCACATAGAAATAAATCGTTTTGACATGGTGACTCGCCAGGTGAGCATCTGTTTGCGTTCCGCTGTAAATTGCAAATACACTAATAATCATGAGCAACAGCATGATGAAGAGAATCACACCATCCATCTTTTTCAACATTCTCAACATGACTCCGTCCATCCCCCTGAATCTAGCATTCTATGATTTCCAATTAAACTCAATATTTCCATTGTATATAATTGGATGATAAAATGGAAATCAGATTGCTTCAGGATGAATATCAAACAAATCAGCGGCCTATCTCCCACTGTAAAAAATAAAAACCCTGGAACAGATCATCCCTAAGTGAATAGGGCTGATCTGTTCCAGGGTTCTGTAGTTATATAAGTTAAACTAAGGATTATTTCCACTGACACTACGATAACAGAATAAACTTCCAATCGCTGTTATCCCAGATTTTTCAATTCCGAGAACGTTATTGTTCCTGCTGGGATGGCTTGCGTTTCAGCAATTTCATCACCAGATCGGTAATACTCGGTTGTTCCGCAGAGCCGAGAATATCCTCGTTTTCTTCCGTGTGAACCTTGATACTCATCACAATCCCCATACTGATCATGTTGAGCATAATGGAGGTACCACCCGAACTGATAAATGGCAGCGTAATCCCTGTAAGTGGCATCAGACCAATGAATGGACCAATATTAACAAAGATCTGGTAGAGCAGCATCGCTATAATACCTACAATAAGATAAGGTCCGGCGCGATCCTTACACTCCAGTGCAATCAGCACCAGCCTGTGAATCAGGATAAAGTATAGGAGAAGCAATACCGAGGCACCGATGAAGCCAAACTCCTCCCCGATCTGTACAAAGATCGAGTCTGCATAGGCCAGCGGCACCCGATTCGACTGAATCGTTGTGCCCTCCAGATATCCTTTGCCCGTAATACCGCCAGAACCTATCGCAAGCTTCGCATTATACGTCTGCCAGAGTACATCCCTTGAGGTCAGTTCTGGTACAAGCCAGGGGTCAAAACGATCCGCCCAGTGCGAACGTCCAATGTCATTCAGAAATTTAACGATCTCATCATGATAATGAATATATGCTTGTGTACCGCCGATAAAAGTCGCCACAGCAATAATAAAACCAATGAGGGCATGCGTAAATTTAATGTTGCCGATCCACAATAGGCCCACAAGAATGACAACATAACTTAACGCATTTCCCAAGTCATTTTGAAGCAATACCAGTAGTAACGGCGGCAGAACACAGAGTGAGATCGGAATAACATCACGTCCGAAATAGAGCGGACGATTCTTCTTTCGGGCCAAAAAGGCTGATAAAAACACAATTAGACATAACTTGAACAACTCAGCAGGTTGCAAACTGACCCCGAAGATGGACAGCCAACCTTTTGCACCGTAATACTCTTTACCAAAAAACATTACGAAAATGAGCAGCAGCATACCCACGCCATAGATATATAAATAATTTTTGATTATAAATTTATAATTGATCATCGACATTCCAAAAAAGACGATGAATCCAAAAATATAAAAAATCACTGCACTTTTCGGGAGTCCCTCCAGCTTCGGACGACCAAACGTTGTACTGTAAATCGACAAAATACTGATAACCATCAGAATAACCAGTATAAACACGATAGAATAATCTATCTTTTTAAATTTGTGCAGCATGTAATTATGTTCCCCCAAGCATTCAGAAATCTTCGGTATATCTCATTGTAGAGGATTTCACGGCAAAAAGAAAACCCGCGGAACCTTACATTTTCGTCACCTGTTCCGAAGTACGAACACCCAGGACATGCCGCTCGATTCCGGCAAGGTCCGGTACAATGATAATTTCCGGCCAATGTCCCGCCGTTTCAAGTAGAGCCGCGATGTCGCGAGCCTGCCCCTGGCCCAGCTCAAAACCAATGATCTGCGGCGGTGCAGGCAGCAGCGCCAGCTGCTCCAGCATGATCCGGTACGGTGCAAGCCCGTCCGGACCGCCGTCCAGTGCCATGCGCGGCTCATGATCGCGCACCTCTTGCTGTAACCCGGCGATATCTGCCGCCGGGATGTATGGCGGGTTGGACACCAGGATGTCCACCTGTGCCCCGGCGAACGGTGCCAGCAGATCGCCTTCACGGAAGTCGATCTGTACCCCGTTCGCGGCCGCGTTCCGCGCGGCCACTTGCAGGGCAGCCGCCGAGAGATCCCCGGCGCCGACCTGCCAGCGCGGGCGCAGTGAAGCCATCGTCACCGCGATGGCACCACTGCCCGTGCCAATATCGACGGCGAGCGGAGCGCCGTCAGGAAACACGCGGTCGGCTTCGCGCAGCACAGCCTCGACCAACAGCTCGGTCTCCGGCCGCGGAATCAGCACGGCCGGCGTGACCTCGAACGGCAGCCCATAGAATTCCTGGCTGCCGATAATGTATTGCGCCGGCTCACCCGCAGCCTTGCGCGTGACGGCGTCCTCCCAGCGGCTGCGATGCTCGCTGGGAAAAGGCTCCGGCTGCATCATGTAGTACGCGGCGCCATAGACGCCGAGTACATGTTCCAGCAGCAGCCGGGCATTGTTTTGCGGCTCGTACACGCCGCACTTCTCCAAAAAAGAGGAAGCCTCCACGAAGGCTTCCCGACAGCTCTGTTCCGGCGTCATGACAAACTGCGCTCGGGTCACAGATTATTCTCCTCTATCCATCATTTCAGTCTGCTGAGCAATGGTCAGTGCAGACAGAATATCTTCAATCTCTCCGTTCATCACCTGATCCAGCTTGTGCATGGTCAGGCCGATCCGGTGATCCGTCACACGGCTTTGCGGGAAGTTGTACGTACGAATCCGCTCACTGCGGTCACCCGTTCCCACTTTGCTCTTCCGCTCAACAGAGATCTTTGCTTCCTCTTCCATACGTTTCATATCGAAGATACGTGTACGCAGAACCTGCAACGCTTTTTCCTTGTTGGAGTTCTGTGATTTTCCATCCTGACATGTCGCTACAATTCCCGTTGGAACGTGCGTTACCCGTACTGCGGATTTCGTGGTATTAACCGATTGTCCACCGGCACCACTGGAACAGAACGTATCCACACGGATGTCTTTATCATGAATTTCGATATCAAAATCTTCGGCTTCTGGCATAACCGCAACCGTTGAAGTTGACGTATGAATACGTCCGCCCGATTCAGTTGTAGGGATACGCTGCACACGGTGTGCGCCGCTTTCGTATTTCATTTTGCTGTAAGCACCACGTCCGTTGATCAGGAAAACAACCTCTTTGAATCCACCGAGATCATTCGTGTTAACGTCCATCAGCTCTACACGCCAGCCTTGTGCATCTGCATAACGTGTGTACATCCGATATAGATCTGCTGCAAACAACGCTGCTTCATCTCCACCAGCTGCCCCGCGAATCTCAACAATAACGTTCTTGTCGTCATTCGGATCTTTTGGCAGCATGAGTACACGAATCAATTCGTCCAGTTCCTTCTGGCGAGTACTCAGTTCTTCAATTTCCATTTTGACCATTTCACGCATCTCATCATCCAGTTTCTCACCCTGCATTTCCTTTGCAGCTTCGAGATCCTGACTTACCTGTTTGTATTCCGTGTACGCTTCATAAGTCGGTTGCAGATCGGATTGTTCTTTCGAGTATTCCCGCAGCTTTTTGTTGTCACTTGCCACATCCGGGTCACACAAAAGCTCGCTCAATTTGTCATAACGGTCTGCTAACGCCTGTAATTTATCCAACATGTATAGTCACCTCACGCATTATTTTGTCCAAGCACATTACATTTTCAATAATGATTTCAATTCAACATTAATTACATTTATAATCTATATTCCACAACGCACAGGATTCTCAATGAATCCCCTGACCGCAGCATGTATTCATATTCATGTATGATCGACGTATAACATCGCTACAACGTCATCAAATCCTTTACTTTTAAAGTGATATCAAGAAATCGTGTACCCTGTATGAAACTCGCTTCGACTCATCGGTTACAGTGCGAATTTTAACGTGGTATACGACTCTTAATTATAGCATATTCTTATGGTTCTGAATAGTAACTGTTCCGCAAGCGGATGAACTATTTTTTGGTGCTGCAAGATACAAAATGAAATTGTTGTTCGATGTGGTTCCGAAATGATCCTACTGTGGTATAATACAAGTATAGCAAGTGTAAAATAAACAAAAGCCACGATGCGCTAACATCGTGACTTCTCCAACAAAGGCCGGTGGGCGACCACGGCGAATTTCAATCAAACGAATGAAAAACCACCGGATTGCAAGGCGACCAACCTAATCCCGGTGGTTTTTCTTGTTCCGCGCTGCTTTCCACGCACTGCATACGGCTATTAACCCCACTGCAATACTAATTAGCTTGTCGCTAATTTCTAGGAAATGCTGCACTACTGCAAGAAATGACACGGCGTCACCCCCTTTCGGGTAAGCATCACCGTATCGATTATCCACCGGTTACTTTGTCTCCTCTATTATACCATAATATGCCTATTTACATCTCTATCTCAGCAGTTGATTTTGATTATGAAAACAAAGAACCCGTTTCTCTTGGAAGACTATTCTCCGTTGCATCCTCATCTTCAGAGCTCTAAGTTAAAGACCCCACGAACTTCACGAAGAAGGTCGTAGGGTCATAATTTTAAGTCTACATATAAATGTGTAACAACTTAAACGTTGAAACGGAAGTGCATAACGTCGCCGTCATTTACAACGTACTCTTTACCTTCAAGACGAAGTTGTCCACGCTCTTTGGCACCGTTCATGGAACCTGCTGCCACCAGATCGTCATAAGAAACAACCTCGGCACGGATGAATCCGCGTTCGAAGTCCGTGTGGATAACACCCGCTGCGCCTGGCGCTTTGGTACCTTTACGGATTGTCCATGCACGAACTTCCTGTACACCTGCTGTGAAGTATGTGTACAGACCGAGCAATTTGTAAGCCGCTTTGATCAACAGGTTCAGACCGGAATCCTCGATACCGAGTTCTTCCAGGAACATTTGTTTATCTTCGCCTTCCAGCTCGGAGATCTCTTCTTCAACCTTCGCACTGATTGGCACCACTTCTGCGTTTTCAGCAGCTGCGAATTCTCTTACTTTTTGCACGTAAGCATTGTTCGCCACGTCGCCAATTTCATCCTCAGCTACATTGGCTGCGTACAAAACAGGCTTTAGAGTGAGCAAGTGCAGATCACGGATGATCAGAAGCTCGTCATCTGTAAGTTCCATGCTGCGTGCCGGCTTGTCATCGTACAGAACAGCCTTCACTCTCTCCAACACTTCTACTTCTTGAGAGGCAGTCTTGTTGCCGCCCTTCATGTTTTTCTTGGAGCGGTCGATTTTCTTCTCAACACTCTCGATATCAGCCAGGATCAGCTCCAGATTGATGGTCTGGATGTCGCTTACCGGGTCGATTTTACCATCGACGTGTGTGATGTTCTCATCTACAAAGCAACGTACCACGTGTACAATTGCGTCTACTTCACGAATGTGGGCAAGGAACTTGTTACCCAGACCTTCGCCTTTGCTCGCACCGCGAACCAGACCCGCGATATCTACAAACTCAAACGCCGTTGGTACTGTTTTCTTAGGTACAACGAGTTCTGTCAGTTTGTCCAAACGCTCATCGGGTACTTCAACGATCCCCACGTTAGGGTCAATTGTACAGAACGGATAGTTTGCCGATTCGGCACCTGCTTGTGTAATTGCATTAAACAATGTAGATTTACCAACGTTAGGCAAACCCACGATTCCAGCTTTCAAAGCCATGTATATGACAACTCCTCATTGATTACTTGTTCGGTATGGATAATCCTATACATTATATATGACAAACCTCAAGGCATCAAGGAACTTCGCCAATTCGACCAGCGTCCCATCCGCTATCGGTTTACCCTTTGATTTCCTTGTACATCGTTAGATCCGTTACTTCATATCCCATCTTGCGATAAAGGCTACTCGCTCGCACATTATGTCCAAACACATGCAATCCGATGCGATCCACGCCAAGACTCAAGGCCGTCTGTTCAAGCGCCTCCATCGTCTCTGTTCCATACCCTTTACCGCGGTGTGCTTCTTCAACCACAATGTCCAGTAAAAATGCATCTTTACCACGACGATTATCCGTGATATTAAACCAGATATACCCCACATTTCCGTCCACAGGATGCACTAGATTGTAGAGATATGCTCCGGGTGTATTCAAACCTTCTGGCAGATAACGTTCATAAGATTCCTCGGCCAGTTGCTGCGCCTCTTCCTCCGCCCAAGTGCCTGCTTCTACTTTTTCCTGTGCAAAATCCTTAATCGATCGAATGCAAAAACTCGCATAATCTTCCTGATTCATTGGAGAAAGTTCCATTTATTCCCTCCTTATTTTGAGTGATCTTCATTATGTAGGATCCCTGTGCAGTCCTTATTACACTGCTAGTATCTTATTGTATCCTGTTCTCCCGCTTGGCGCATGAAGTAATTCTGACGATTTGAACTCCAATTTCATATGTATCCATTTTATCTATAACTTTTGATCTCCTCCCATCGTTTATACCTCATAGGAAAGGAGTGCATTATCTTGTACACACATCGCCGATTCTCCAAAAAGAAAATCATTATCTTGTCCGCCATCGTACTCGTCATAGGTATCGTCGCCTTTAAGAGCTTGCTGAATGCAGTCGATCCCTTTCGCCACTTGAGAATCACAATCCACAATCAGTCTGACTATAACCTCACCAATATTCAGACTAACTTAGCCCAAGGCGACTCGTATAATACCAACGAGAGTGGCTCCACCTACGTATTCAAAAAGGATATTCCCAGCGGAGCAAAAGTGAAATTCGCCCCACAGCTGAAACTTTCCGGAGAGGGTACTGTCTCTTTAGAGTTTACAGACAGCCGCGGTAAAACCTATAACAAAATGGTTTGCGGTTATACGGAATACTTGTCCGGCAATTCATACGTTACTGTAACCAATGAGAATGTCACTGTGAAAGAGGAATGTATGTAAAGGGTATATCAGTCATTCATCAAAAAAACATGCAATCTCCCTCTTGAGAAGATTGCATGTTAGGGTATTATTTTATTTCAACATCGTTTACCACAGTTATAAGTTTGTAAAAAAAACTTTAACGGGCATTTACTTCTTGCTATGCAATAGGTTATAGATTATCATTGCAGCCTCCTGTCGGGTTAGCTGCTTTTTAGGCATAAACTTCCGATCGGGATATCCTTTCATAACAGATTCTTGAGATACAAGACCGATACTATTTCTAGCCCAATTGGAGATCATGTGATTATCATCGTAAAGTGTGAATGATGATAATACATAACCTTGTTTCTTCATTACGTTCTCAATCATACTTGATGCTTCTTCTCTTGTAACATGCACATTCGGTCTAAGCGTACCATCATTGAATCCTTTAAGTATACCTTGTTGTAATGCGGGAGTTATCTCCGAATAGTACCACGAGTTAGATTGAACATCGTTAAATTCGTTAATATAAGAAACTACAGAATTATATCCAAGGGTACGTTGTAAGAAGATTGCAAATTCCGCTCTCGTCACTTTTTGATGTCCACCAAACGAACCATCGGAATAGCCTTTGACAATTCCTTTCTGCGCCAAGTATATAATAGCTTCCTTCGCATAACTCTTTTCTATATCTTTAAAAGTAACATTGGTTGGATTTTTCACTTCTCCCTTGGAACCCACAACTTGAGTATCAATCGTAATGCTGCCATTCCCGACCCCCGTATTTATACCAGAATCCGGGATATTATTTACATTTTGATAGCCAGGATTAGGATAATTATATCCATATACCGTCGCACCACTTCCATCTGCGGGAGTTGTTACAGCAACCGTTTGCCTGCCAATGACTTCTTCTGATCCATCAGGTCTGACACGAACAGCGATGATATTATACTCATAATATTTACTCCGTTCAACGCCCGTTTCGCTAAATTGTAACTTACCATTCACAGCAGTCACGATACCCTCATCACGCATTTCTCCAGTAGCCGTATTAACATACGTCTTACGGTAAACACCGTTTCCTAGAGGTTCGTACTTCGTTTGTGGATTACGTTCAACGTAATGAACCGCTCCTTCAATAGGTTGATATTCAAAGGCAATCGTTGCGTTCGAGGCATTCATTGGAGCGACATTCATCGATTGAGGTATGCCCGCCGTCTGCACTTCGATTGTACTAGATTCAACCTTCCCGTATTTGTTACTCGCTACAACCCGGTAGGTATATGTTCTTCCCGGCTGGAGGGTGTACGCAATCATCGTATTCGAACGACCTGACCAGACTTTATTAACTTGATCCTGGTAGATCTCATACTGGGTTGCGCCCTCCACCAGATTCCATTGCAGGTCCACTCTATTATCGTACACTCGATTGACTCTTATGTTAATTTGGCCTTTCGGTGCCTCGTTCTCAGTCACGTTAGGAATTTTCACACTTTTAACTGCAGCTGAACCTTCGTTGTCTCCATCCCTGCCAAACACTTTATAGATGTATGTGGTGTCAGGTGTTACATTTACATCCTCGTATAAAGTTGACTTGGTAACCGCCAAAGGCTGATCATTACGGGTGATCACATACTCTACTGCATAGTCTACCTTACTCCACGTAAGTCTAACCTTGGTGGAATCCAGTGCTTCAGCTCGGAAATCTGGTGGATATGATATAAAATTTCTAATTCCGATTGTAAATTTCGCTTCTTCACTGTAAACATCGCCTTTGCGAGCTACTAATGTATACTTAGTGATCGAATTAAAATTCACACCTTCATGCACATATTCTAAAAGCGGACCCTCATATAGAACTTCAGAACCACGCTTGAGAATATATTGTTCTGCACCTTCCACTGCATGCCACTGCAACCGAATCGCATTATTACCCACAGCACTCGACTGCGAGTATCTAGGACTATCTAGTTTCGTGATCACAGGTTCCCCATCAGCTAGAGTCGGAATAACGTAAGGATCTTCAGGGGTTCCCTGTCCTTTAAATTCACCATTATATTTTAAGAAGGCTTTGTATTTGAAATTCTGTACCGAGCTGCCTGCTGGAACAAAGTTTATATGATTATTTGGGAATGCATCAGATCCAGTAGCTATCTCCGTAAATACAGGCCCCTTATTTCCAGATTTCGCATTTTCATAAGTATAAGGGTTAGCCAAAGCCAGACTGGATATCATCTGGTTCGGACGTTTAAGATCACTTAGAACAATCCCTCTATATTTCTCTAGATCCTCCTTGGTAACGATCCCTACAGGAGATGAATAACCATTAACGTACTCCCCAGTATCAAACGTATTGACATACCACCATTGCGATTGGAAAGGAGATTGCTTGTCTTCTTTTATTTTGTTTAATTCATAGCCCACACTATCTGCGAACTTGGAGGACATGTCTACTCTCCATCTAGCACTATCACCTTGTGTATCAATATATTTCGAAACGGTATTTTGAGAGATTATGGTTTGATTGTCCACAAGATACCACTTACCGTATTGCTTAAGATCAACGACGGCGCCAAATCCTGCCTTGGAATCTCCTAAAGTATAAGCATCCTGTACAGGAGGCGTGATTATAAACTCTAATGAACGTTGAGTGGAGTCTGTCGGATTCGTCCAAGCTAACCTAATTACATTTTTCTCACCTTGTGTCAAACCATTAATAAGAGCACTTGAACTGGATTGGCTCTTCAGATCAGTATTTTTCACATCATTGACGTACACCTCTGCCTGTATGACTGCATCTAGCTTGTAAAACAGACTGATCGCATTGCCATTCACAAGCCCCCAGTTCACATAAGCGAAGCCACCATTAACAATCTCTAATTCACCTGAAATTTTCCCCGTAAAATCAATTCTACCCGCATCATCGTAGATTGGCGCAGGTCCCTTCAATCTAACGAAGAGTAACTCTTGTTCTCCATATTTTTCCCCGTCATATGCGAGAACTCCGATCCTGTATGTTTCATCTGGTGAAACTCTTGTTATTGTGTACGTTCTTATATTTTTATCCATAGCAACTTCTCGATTGACAGTAACAGCATATTTAGTTGCTCCGGGAACTTCATCCCAAGACACCGTTATGGAGTTTTCCGTTGTGGTTACCGTTACGTTAGGTTTCGGCAAATATGACGTAGTATTGGTATCACTTATTGTTTCAATTGATGCAGACATACTAGTAGTCTTGGAATTATACGAGTCTATGAAGTTATCATTCGACTTGGAAGACTCCTTAGTTATTCTATCTATACGAGGCTCATAATTCGCATGAGCTACGTCTGTCCCTCCTCCTGAAATTAGTATATTAACTAACAATAAGTTAATAACTAGCATGAAAATTAATATCCTTTTGAACTTCATGTTATGTATCACCTCTTAGAATTTGTCGTGAATCAATCCATCCTTCCCTTAATTATAAGTGAGTCTTTTTACCTAAAAAAGTCATTAAAAACCATTCCTTAAGACTCATCAATCATAATGTGTAATGTATTAACAAACAATAAAAAATTTTACTCTGAATTAAATCTTCATCTTGTTATGCATGACAAAAAAGCATGTCGTTAATTATCGTCGACATGCTCAAAGTAATACACCAATATTAATTAATTGACTTACCGCAGTTAAAAGCTGAAGGGCCCAATCCGATCCATAAACCGTTCCACGTTTCCCTCACAGTCTAACGAACATGAGAGACACTATTCAGCCCTTTTCATACGTTTTGAAAATCTAACGAACCCTAGACTCGTTATTTACTCTTTCTTTGGCATCATCCGCTGTAAATCACTGTTTTCTGGCCTCTTAGCGTGTGTGAGATTCGTTAGATTCCCAACTAACGCCTGAATCGCCAAATAAGGTGTTACAGGTTCGTTAGCGAACGTTGCTCCATCAGACCCAGTGAATACGCCGCTTACAAGTCAGACTGTTCAGCAAGACGCCATGTCTAGTTTTATTCTAACGACGTTCCACCAGCCGCTCCGTCTGTTTCAAATCCTCAATCCGCCCTGCGCCAATGCCAAACATCACGGTACGCAGCTCGAATTCAACCTGTTCCAACCGCTCATTCAGCGCATCATCGGAAGCGACCGCGGATTCGAGCAGAGATCGCCCAAAACCTGCCAGGTCTGCACCGAGCGCGAGGGCTTTGGCCGCATCTACCCCCGTGTAAAGTCCGCCACTGCCAATCAGAGCACCCGCCGGATTCAGCGCTCGCACTTCCTGAATACACTCCGCTGTCGGAATGCCCCAGTCGGCAAAAGCTTCCGCAGCCGCCCGGCGTACCGGGTTGTTGTTACGGTATTTCTCTACCTGCACCCAGCTTGTACCACCAGCACCAGCTACATCGATAAACGCCACACCTGCTTCATATAAGCGTTGAGCCGTCACGCCATCGATGCCAAAACCGACTTCTTTTACGCCAACAGGCACGTCTAACTCACGACACAAGTTCTCAATCCGGTGAAATAATCCGCTGAAGTTCGTATTACCTTCCGGCTGGAAAACTTCCTGCAACGTGTTCAGATGAAGCACGAGCATGTCCGCACCCGCAATATCTACAGCACGCTGGAAGTCAGCCGTGGTGAAGCCATAGTTCAGCTGCACCGCGCCCAGGTTGGCAATGACCGGGATGTCCGGTGCCCAGCGACGCACATCGAAGGTACTTGCCAGTTCTGGCTGTTCCACGGCAGCCCGGATCGAACCTACGCCGAGCGCCCAGCCTCTGGCGTTCGCTACTCGGGCGAGGCGCTCATTGATGGCGCCCGTTGTTTTGCTTCCACCCGTCATCGAACTGATGAGCAAGGGTGTACGTACTTTTTTGCCAATAAACGAAGTCTCCAGATGCACCTCTTCAAAATCCAGCTCCGGCAGTGGGTGATGACGAAACGCATACCGCTCCATACCGCTGGTTACCCCTTCTCCTGCCACATTCTCCTCAAGACAGAGGCGCACGTGTTCCAGCTTCCGTTCTCCCGTAGCCACTTCGGGAAGCAGCCGTTCGCCGGCTCGCTCTTGTTCATTCATGATGAGACCTCCTATGTGAGAATCGTGCGGATCGACAGGATAACCTGCCCGTTCCTTGCTTCTATGTATAGATGTCCTATGCAAAAGACAAAAACATTCATCTAAATAAACATTGCAGCATAACTCTATCCAGTATAACGTTCCAATCCAGCTATGGAAAGGATGCTCCGAAACCAAATGTCTCACATAAATCTCGGAGCACCACTATCTTTTATGCCTTCTTATCTCAAGATTTCCGATGCCAACTGCTCACCAACAAGCTGCCCGGATAAGGTCACAATCGGGGTTCCGCCGCCTGGATGTGTTGTACCGCCGACGTACCAGAGTCCTTGGACATCTTTGCTTCGGTTACCTGGTCGCATGAAGGTCTGCTTCACCGAGTTGGACGAAATGCCATAGATCGAGCCTTGATGCGCCAACGTATCCCGTTCGATATCTCGCGGCGTGTATCGGATCAACACATCGGATTGGTTCAACCCGGTAATTCCCCGCGCTGCCAATTGTTCCAGTACAAACGCTCCGTAACGTTCCGTCTGCTGCTCCCAATTCCATGAATCTGACAAGTAGGGGGCATTAACCAGAATGAACAGATTACTGGCTCCCGCTGGGGCCATGCCCGCTTCGGAATAACCGGAATAACAGATGTAGATCGTGGGATCTTCGGGCATTTTACGGTCACGGAAAATATGGTTGAACTCCGGTTCATACCGTTCCGGGAAAAAGACGGTATGGTGCAGCAGTGCATCATATTGCTTTTGCACACCTGCCAGCGTCACAAATCCCGAGATGGATGGCTCATACTTCCGTATGCGGGCATCACTCATCTCTTTTCGGTGTTCCGGTGCGAGCAGTAGTCGATTCACGCTAAGCACATCTCCATTGGCAACAACCTGATCGGCTTCACGGAAGCCTTGATTCGTATCCACACCTGCCACTGCGCCATTCCGAACAACAATCTGCCGGACCTCTATGCCCGTAATGATCTGCACGCCTTTTTCCTGTGCCAGCCGAGTCATGCCCTCGATCAGTTGATAGGTTCCTCCTTTGACCCCGTAGATGCCCACCTCTGCTTCCACATGACCCATCATGGCAAAGATCGAAGGAGACTGATACGGCGATGATCCCACATAGGTTGCGTACCGCCCGAACATAGCGAGTGTATGTGGATGCCGGAAATACGAACGCAGCAGCTTATCCAGCTTCACCGTTGGCCTCACGCGGAGCAGGCTGCGCAGCATCTGAAGATTGTATTTGTCAGAAGGAGACAGCAACAACTTACCCAGAAAATGACGATTGGCTTCCGCATACAGCGCGGCAGACTCATCCATAAACGCATCATAACGAGCCGCATCCTCCGGACTGTACGCTGCGATCTGCTCTTTCATCCACCCGCGATTGCCTGACAAATCTACTACCGTGCCATCTGCAAATACATTACGCGTACGCGGCTCCAACTCATATAGCTGTACGTAATCTTCCATTGTTACACCTGCATGATCGAAGACGGAACGAAAGGTGGATGGCATCGTGATCGTGCTCGGTCCCCGATCAAAATGATAACCGTCTCGCTCAATCTGCTGCAGCTTACCACCTACATGATCCTGCCGTTCCAGAATGGTCACCTGCACACCTTGTGAAGCAAGTCGGATCGCACACGATAGACCTCCGAATCCTGCACCGATAATGATGACGTTACCTCTCATGTGACCCTTCAATTGTACCGCCTACCTTTCCATACATACCCCTTGCCGGAGCGACCCGCCTGCCAGGAAGCAAATCCAATGGCAATGACACATGCCATGCTAACTGGTTGCAAAAGTGCAAGCCACCAAGGTTGTCCGCCAGCACGATCCGCTACTCTTTTCACAGCCATCCCCAGTAATGTTCCTAACAATCCATACAGAATGGACATCGAACTACCTGTCATGAGTCCAAAAATCAATCCTAGCGGAGGCACAATATACATCAGCGTATACATCAACATCGTGCCAAGCAGCAGTACGTCTTTACGGCCCATACCTTCGTACATGTTTTTCTTGTATCCGTTCCATACTTCTGCACCATTCTGATACATGCGGGTATTCGTTACGTCATGCACGTCTGTCAGCATCACCGGATGACCTGCACGCTTGACCGCTTTGGCTAGACTCATGTCATCTACCAGATGGGCCTGAATGGCAGCATGACCACCGGATGCTTCGTAACTGGAGCGATGAATCAGCAAAAAAGCCCCCGTAGCGGCCACAAACATCGGACTGGATGATCTGCGGATCATGAAAATGGGCAGATGACTGATGATGGTGAAGACCATCATCGGTACAACAAGCTTTTCCATCCAAGTCTTCGTTACCTGATAAGGAAAACCGGTTACCAGACCACCGCTCTGCTCACACCCTGCCGCAAGAGTCTGCCGAATGGCACTTGGCTCCAGACGCACATCCGCATCCACGAACATATACCACTCTCCCTCGGCCTCCTGAACCAACCTGTGACACGCATGGGATTTCCCCATCCAGCCCTCGGGTAAATCGACACCATGCAGCAGACGCACACGCGCATCACGATCCGCAATCGCCTGAACCATGGCCGCTGTCTCATCTTCGGAGCGATCATCCAGCACCAGCACTTCCATTCGGAATCCCGACGTATCACTCGCGAGCACACTTTCCAGACATCCTTCGATATGTAGTCTTTCATTTCTGGCCGGAATCAGCACCGAGACCAGCAGGTCCGGTGGTTGTATCTTGTCTGACCGGAATGAACGTACTTTGGGCAGACAGGAGACGTTCCATAGAGCGAACAACAGTTGTATTCCCATTATGCTTGTCAGCACAATCCAGAAGGTTTCAGATGCACTCATTCTAACGGTTCACCCGCTTTCGCGCAGCGTCGTATTTTTCACTGGTCGAACGTACATGACGAATCAGCGGAAGCGCATCTGGCAAGCTCCCCTGTCCCATTCGTACAAGCGCTGATCTGTGATCGTCTAACTGCTGTTCCAACACAAGACCGAGTCTGGAGGCAATCTCTTCACTCTTGAGCGTCTTCCAGTCTTCCATCACAGGAGGGCCCGCCTGCATCGATATCTCCGGTAAATCGTGCTGGACCATCCCGTGGCACAAGGTTACCGGTACTGCGATGGCATTCGGAGAGCGGCGAAGCAGCAATCCGATGCCTGGACGAAACAGAATCGGTCTGGCCTCCTGATGCAGAATTTCTCCTTGGGGGAAAATCCATACCCTTTTGCCCGAATCCAATAGTTCACTGGTGTACTGTAGAGAGGTCCGAATACCGGACGCACTCTCTTTATTGATTGAATATGCACCCAGTTTACGAAAAAAGGCATATTGCTGAAGTTGCTGTTCCTCCATCATCACATAATGATCTCCCCGTGATGTCTGCCTGGCCGCATGATAGAGCAGCAGACCATCCCACCAGGAGCTGTGGTTCATGAAGTAGATCACCGGGCGATTGGAATCAATCCGGGAGTCGTCCCTGGTATCCACCTGCGGGTCCAGTGACCCCGATAGCGTAAATGAACGGAAGCGCCGACGCAGCAGATAATAGTGATTGTATAAGGCAAAAATATGGTTAAACGGTTTTGATTTTACGGCGCGAATCATAGAGCCAGCTCCCTTCGGCAAGAAGCACTCCTGCAATAGCGATGATAAAACTGCCTGTAATTCCTTCCTTGAGGGCGAGTAAGCCGAATAAAAGAATAAAGAGCTGATACAACCATTTTGCACGCAGCAATGAGCTACGGTCACCAGGCATGGCCGGAAGGAACAGGGACAGGAATGCGCCCATGATAAACCAGCTTATGTAATTGGTCCACGGGACCCCGTAGAATCCACCTGGAGCCTGCCACTCCCAGAATCCTCTTGCATGCGCGACAGGATCGAGTACCAGATCAAGAACCACCGCCCAGAACCCGGTCTTCACGGCTCGAAGCAGCTTGCCAGCCCAGGTTGAACCCCCGCCACTTAACAGCGCCGAGTTACCCACCACTGCGATCCAGGCGAAACCCAGCGTAACAGGCACACTGAACAGATGAATCCCGAAAAAGTCAGAGTAAGCATACTCACCAAAGGGCCAATGCGTATGCACCCCTACCCACTCCACGCCCATACCACCCAACCAGATGATCACGGAAGCGATCCACAGCCCGGGTTTCAACCAGATGACTGACTGGTCGGACAGACCTGTCCGATTGCGCCCCTGGTAGATCAGATCCAGCACATACAACGCATAGAAGATTAAGAATAAACCATTGGAAAAGGACAACACGTCCGGTACGCCGATCGTCAACATCAAGGTTGCTCCAATGACATACCAAGCCCAGTAAAGCCACTGAATCATCAGGATACCGCCGTTCGGGAGGCTTGATAGGCCAGCATCGGGTAACGTTTCACAATCGCACCCAGCATCTCCAGTTTCAATTCATCACTAACATATGCCCGTTTGGTATATACGTCATAGTCGTTACGCTCAACCGCGTGTAGAATGGTGGAGTAAAAGGCTGCTGCCAGCTCAATCGAAAACGCACTTTCCGTCGGATAAGTATCCAATCGATCCATGCCAATACGGAACCAGTTCAATGCTGCTGCTTTTAACTCATGAATAATGGCAATAAAGCGTTCGTCCACGATCCCGTCTTCAAAGTCCTGCTCCGAGTAACCATGCTTCTCCATGATCTCCAGCGGAACATACCGGCGCACTCTGGCCCGATCTTCACCTACATCACGAATAATGTTAACGATCTGCATTCCTTTACCCAAAGCAATCCCGTTTACGGCTACTTCCGCGCCATTATCATCCCGCAATACAGGCAACAACATCTCGCCTACGGTTCCAGCCACCAGATAACAATAATGCTCCAGTTCCTGCATCGTTGCATAATGCGTTACTTTAAGATCGGTGAGTTGCCCTTCCATCTGGCGGAAGAATGGCCCCTTATCCAGATGAGGGAAACTGCTAAACAACCATCTCAGTGCTGGCCAGATAAAGTGTCCTTCCGCTTCGTCCAGTCGATCAAACAAATCATGGATCTCATGAATCGTATAGGCCGATTGTTCCGGTTCATCCACACTGTCATCGATCATGCGGCAGAAGGCATAAATGACATATACCGCTTCCCGACGCGGACTTGGCAGCCCTCTAAAGGCCTGATAAAAAGAGGAAGAACCCTTTTGCATCAACTCTTCACACCTGCTCAAAATCGCTTCATTCATGTTCCCATCTCCTTCGTGAGTTGATTGACGGCCATACGTGCACTCTGCATCACAATCGGCACTCCGCCTCCAGGATGTACAGATGCCCCTGCGGCATATAATCCTTTGATATTCGGGAATGGTTTGGGTTGCGGTCGGTATACACCGGACTGGAACAACACTGGCGCAATACCGAAGCTTCCGCCCCCATAGAGCCCGTCTCGCTCTGCGTCAGCGGGTGTGCGCACCTTTTTCCACTTGATTGATGCACGAAGTCCCGTGAATCCACGTTGCTCCGCTTCTTCCAGTACACGTTCTGCCAACGCCTCGCTCTCCTGCTCCCAGTCGACACCTTCGGCATCGGGTACGGGAATGAGGAAATACAATACACTCTGTCCTGAAGGCGCTGCCGTCTCATCCAATGCGACCGGATTAAATACGTAAAATGAGGACTTTGCCGGAATGCGTCGCTGATTGAACACTTCCTGTAAACTGCCTTCAAGACTTGGTGGCAGGAAGAACTGGTGCGTCGTTGTATCTTCCCAGGTTTTGTCCACGCCCACATAGAGCAATACACATCCGGAAGAGGGACGATACGGCTTTCTTTTACGCGCTACCTCTGATGATTGACCAAGCAAACCCGAAAGATGGGGGAAATCGCCATTGTAGATAACTGCATCCACATTTTCTGCGCCTGCTGCCGTTTCTATACCTTCACATACACCATTTTTAATCGTGAGCCCTGTAACTTCCGCATTCAGTACAACACGTCCACCACGTGAGATCAGTTCCTGTTCCAGAATAGCCGGTAATGCTGCATACCCGCCCTTCACCATCCAGATTCCATATTCATGCTCTGCATAGGGAAGCAGGGAGTAGATGCCTGGCGTCCCGAACGGCGATCCACCGATGTATAGACTTTGTAGCGAGTAAGCATCTAGCAATTCCTCATGCTGAAAATAATCACCCACCGCTTTCCGGACACTTTTGTGTGCACGTAATCTGCCCATAAGTGACATGAGAGATGGTGTAAAGAAATCCCTTTTACGCGGAAAAGCCCGTTCCAGAAACGCTGCCCGGCCTGCCGGAAACAACGTGTCCATGTCTTTCATAAACCGTGTGAACCCTCGGCTCTCTCCCGGGAACAAACGCTCAATCTCCGCCGTCTGCTCCTCACGTGACGTCATCTTGGTCATGACACGACCACTGTGATAATGCACTCTATATAGCGGATCACAGCGAAGCAGCTCAATCTTCGAACGATCTACGCCGGCTTCCTCCAGTATGCCAAGTAACATCTCCGGCAGAAGCACGATGGTCGGCCCCTGATCAATCCGGTACTCTCCTTCCTGCTCATAACCAATGCGTCCGCCAACGCGCGATCCCCGTTCATACACGGTGACATCCCATCCCTGACGGTTCAACAACAACGCAGAAGTAAGTCCGCCAATCCCTGCCCCTACAATGGCGGCCCGCTTCATGAATGCCCTCCGGCTTCTGCCGTCTTCACATAAGAGGATGGCTTGGAGCGCGTGCGCGCGTCCTCTTCCTGGATCAGCCTCACACTGATTCGAGCCGATTCAAAGATCGTTGGCAAACCGCTGCCAGGATGTGTTCCTCCGCCTACCAACCATACACTTTTCAACTCTTCAAACTGGTTATGGGGACGCAGGTACATCATCTGACCCAGATTATGCGCCATGTTGAACGTTGCTCCGCGGTACACATCCAGTTCATTCTCCCAATCGAGTGGCGTGAACAGCATACATTCTTCAATCCTGCTGCGAATGTCTGCCAGCTCAGGAATGCCTTCCATGCGCTTCATCATGGCCTCCTGCACATTCTCACGTTCTGCTTCCCAATCGATGTCTGCGGTAAGGTTAGGCGTAGGCATCAGAACATATAAAGCAGATTTTCCTTCCGGTGCCAGTGTCGAATCGAGTCCGGAAGGGTTATGAATATATAGAGATGGATCGGCTGACAACATTTTGTGCTTCGTAATCTCATCAACGTTCAACCGGTAGTCCTCTGGAAAATAGATCGAGTGATGCGGCAGGTCCACTTCACCATCCACACCCAGATACAGCATCGCTGTAGAGCAGGAGTACTTTTTGCGTTTCATTTTCTCCGGGGTATATTTCTTAAGTACGCCCGGTTCGAACAAATGGTTCACCGCATGTGCAAAGTCGGCGTTCACGACCACATGGTCCGCTTCGATGCGTTCACCGTTCTCAAGCAACACACCTTCGGCACGACCCTTGCGAACGATGACCTGTTTCACCGGGGTGGAAGTATGTATCCGTCCTCCGTATTCTTCCACGACATCAGCCATGGCCTGGAAGATCCGATTCACACCGCCAATCGGGTGGAACAATCCGTAGTGATGCTCGATGAACGATAGTATGGTAAAGGTACCCGGACAATCCCAGGCAGACATGCCAAGGTATTTGGATTGGAATGTGAATGCCCAGCGTAGACGCTCGTCTGTAAAATAGCGGGACAAGATTCCATAGACTGTATTGTGGACATCAAGCTTGGGTAGAGCTGACACCGCATCTTTACGCAAATAGTCCGTCAGTTTGCCAAAAGGCCGGCGGAGCAAAGGCATGACTTTGCCAAACTTCACTTCTTCTTCTTGCATGAACCGAAGGTAATGGTCTTCATTGCCCGGGAACAATTCCTTAATCTGCGCAGCTGTATCTTCCCGATTACGAGAAGGTGTGAACACCTTGTCACCAAAGTTCAGTGCGTACAGTGGGGTTAACTCTTTCATATGCACATAATCGGATAACTTGCGACCCACCACGTCGAACATCTCTTCAATCAGCTGAGGCATCATCAAAAATGTAGCGCCCCGGTCGAATCGATATTCACCCAGTTCCAATCTGGCAGAACGCCCCCCGATGACTGGCTGTTTCTCATATACATCTACTTCGTACCCCTGACCGGACAATAGCATCGCTGCTGCGAGTCCACCCGGACCCGCGCCAATCACAGCTGCACGTTTGCGTTGTTGATTCAGTATCATGCCACTCACCTCTCTATGTAGGGAATTCCTATAGTTCTCTAGCCCCTAGCCTATTATTAAACCGCCCAAGAACACTTTAAGCGGTAACCAGCAAAAACATTATACAAATATAATACAAATATTATACGACCTTGTAAACCAAAAAATGACCCATCGGTCAAATTACGAGAATACTCCAATCAAAAAAGCAAAAAACACCCCTTGATCACTTTCGTCAAAGGATGTCCTGTATACACTAGCTTATTCATTGTCATTTAAGATCATACTTAATTATTTGCCTGTCCAAACCTCGCACCAGGTGGTTGCTCTGTGAGATACTCACGTTCTATCCATGACTGCCAATCTGCTGAATCCTCTGGCATGATCCATTGCGGGTAACGAGCATGTTCTGCACGCTCATAGCCTTTCCCACCAAGTACGAAGCGAATATGTGGAAATTCATTTTTAATCCGCTCTATAAGTTGATCGCACCGTTCAAGCAGCCCCGGACTTGTGATCGAAAGGCAGACCAACTTGATCTTTTGCTCCCGGATAATCGGGAAAATGCCTTCTTCCGGCGTGTTCGCACCGAGATACAGTACTTCTGCTCCATTTTTACGCATAAAGAGAGAGAACAGCAGCAACCCAACCTGATGATGCTCCCCTTCCGGACACAACGCCAGAACTTTGGGCAGATGCGGATAGATCGGGAACAGATGGAAAAACTGATAAAACCGCTGTGAAATCAGCTGAGTCATGAAGTGTTCCTGAGCGACCGAAGCCCTGCCTTGCTCCCATGCATCTCCAACCCGAACCAGTATGGGAACCAGCACATGATAGAACATCGAATCGTACCCGTACATGGTGAAACCAAAATCAATCAAACCATTGGCACGTTCACCCTGAAAGTTGTAGAGCGAGTCATAGATCTGATCTGCCATCCGTTCGTATGCTTCTTCCATTGAAGGCACCGGAGCCATGATCGGAATAGGCGCAGCTGCCTCGGGTGGGTTTAATTTGTTTACTTTCAACATCCGTACCGCTTCCGAGATATTAGTCTGATGCAGCTCTACCTGTTCTTTCAACCAGCGCAGATCCTCAACATTCTCTTCGGTATACATTCGATAACCCGATTCCGTCCGCTCAGGGGTGACCGCATTATACCGATTCTCCCAAGCCCGGATTGTTACCGCCCTGATATCGAGCATGGCTGCGACTTGTTTGATGGAATACACCTTATTACCCACTTTCTTTCCTAATTGTCCAGATTTCACAGGTTATATCCTTGGTTCCCCGTCCTTGTCAGGCATATGAAAACCCTAACATTCTACAAAAATAATACACTCATTATACACAACGCTCAGACACCTGTCGATTGCATCCTGCCAATTTGCTATATGTACTATACGCCTACATTCGTTATTCTACCGGGTTATCCTGCGTCAACGTTATCATCCGTGTGGTAATAGAACTCAGCACGTACAGAAAGGGGAGTCCACCGTTGGTCTCATTGCGCCGCCATACATCAGACCGCAAGTCTTCACGCGGCAAATTTCCATACATACGAACAGGGATCGCCCTATTGGTCCTATGGCTCATCGCCGTCATGCTCTATCAGACCTATAAACCATTGCCACCGGGCATTTCCTACGAAAGTCCGGAGTATCGTGTGGATCAAGTCGAATTCCTGCATGACCTGACCTATCCTTCCTCCGACGGACAGATGCAGCATGAACAGCAGATCTTTCAGCGCATGATGCAGATTGTGGAGGAAGCAGAGCAGTTTGTCCTGGTCGATATGTTCCTGTTCAATAATTATCAACACAAGGGACAGAACTTTCCTCCCGTAAGTACTGAATTTACCGAAGCTCTGGTCGCCAAAAAAAATCAGCATCCTGATATGGACATTTGGTTTATTACAGATGAAGTAAATACCAACTATAACTCAGCACCGAATCCGTTGCTGGAACAAATGAAACAAGCAGGCATTCATGTAGTCATTACGGATGTGGACCCTTTGCGTGATTCAACTCCGGTATACTCTGCGGTCTGGCGAACCTTCTTCCAGTGGTTTGGCCAATCCGGGGATGGCTGGATCAAGAACCTGATGGCCACAGATGGTCCGGATGTCACTGTGCGTTCCTATCTCAAGCTGCTCAATGTGAAGGCGAATCACCGCAAAGTTGTTGTTAGTGAAAAGACGGCGATTGTCTCTTCCGGCAATATCCATGATGCGAGTGCTTACCACTCGAACATTGCATTTGAAGTAACAGGTCCAGTCATAGGGGATATTCTGCAATCAGAGCAAGCTGTACTTGATATCTCGGGCGGAGGCCAGGTTCCTGCCTACACAGCTCCTTCGAAGGATTCAAACACGGGAGATTTACGAATACGCTATTTAACTGAGGGCAAAGTGAATGACGCTGTTCTCCATGAAATCAATCAGGCTGGCAAAGGTGATACTATATGGATGGGCATGTTCTATGTGGCCTCTCCGAAAGTATTGGAAGCCCTGCTCGAAGCCGAAAAACGAGGAACCGACATCCGGCTTGTACTTGATCCTAATGAGAATGCGTTTGGTCAGGAAAAAATCGGCATTCCTAATCGCCCTGTTGCCGCCGAATTGCATGATAAATCCAACGGTAAAATACAGATCCGCTGGTATAACACCACTAAGGAACAGTACCACACCAAGATGATCTATATTGCCAAGGCAAGCGGAGATCATATCGTGCTCGGCGGTTCAACCAACTTCACACCCCGAAACATGAATGACTACAATCTGGAGAATGATCTATGGGTTGCTGCACCTCCAGACAATAAGTTCACGCGCGATATCGCGAATTATTTTGAGCGTATTTGGAATAATGATGATGCCGAGTTCACGTTGGACCTGGATGAGTTTCAGGAGAAGACCACGTTCTTGAAAGGTATCCTTTATAAGTTACAGCTGATTTTGGGTCTTACGACCTTTTAGACAAGCACCATATTCATACCTGTATCCGCCTGTACTCTCGTGTGCAGGCGGATATTTTCATCTTGACAGGTGATGTGAAGTGTGAAAATATAATTACCTAACGACCGTTAGGAAGGTGATCTAATGACTGCACAATCCATTCGGGATGCAGCCCTGTTCCATTTTGCCAGAGATGGCTATGAGGGGGCTTCACTACGAGCTATAGCTGATGAAGTCGGGATTAAAAAACCGTCCATATATGCACATTTCAGCTGCAAGGATGACTTGTTTTTGCACACCCTGGCGTTTGCTTTTCACGAAGTAACACGGCACACACTCGAATATTTCCGTGATCATGAGGATCTGCCATTGGAGCAGAGGCTGAAGGGTTTGCTGATCTGGTTCGAACAAGAATACAATGCACACGCCTCTGCTCGCTTGATGCTGCGCAATTGTTTCTACCCACCACTTTCCCTTTATAGCGAAGTGATGGATCTGGTGTATCCGTTTATCGATGGTATGGAACGTGCGCTAACTCGTTTGCTTCAACGGGCAATACGTCATGGGGATATTTCACCCATTCCCGCGGAGCAGGCCGCCATTGCATTCATGACGTTTCTCGACGGGATTACCGTTGAGATCATCTATGGAAGTTCCCGTCGGTACAAGAGGCGGTTGGAAGCATCCTGGCCTGTCTTCTGGCATGGCATTCATCATCTGAACGAAGAGGCACGAAGTGTTGTGCCGGAAGGAGATTCAACATCATGAACCGCAACTGGTTATATGTATTTGTCGGTGGCATTATTGAGATTGTCTGGGTAAGCGGGCTGAAACATGCCTCGAATGCCTGGGAGTGGACTTTGACGGGGATTGCCATCGTGATCAGCTTTGGACTGATTATTGCTGCTTCCAAAAGACTGCCTGTCGGTACGGTGTATGCCGTCTTTACGGGAATTGGTACGGCAGGTACCGTCCTTACGGAAATGGTCTTATTCGGCGAACCGTTCCGCTTGGCCAAAGTATTGCTCATTGGATTGTTGCTCTGCGGCGTAATCGGACTGAAACTGGTTACGGATCAGCAAGAAGCCAAAGGAGGTGCAGTATAATGGCTTGGATGGCAATTGTGGGTGCAGGGATATGTGAAATTTTCGGCGTGATCGGTATTAATGGTGCTTCTACTCGCAAAGGCTGGCCTTATATCGTACTGATGCTGGTATCGTTTGTGTTTAGCTTCTCGCTGTTATCTTACGCCATGACGTCCATTCCCATGGGCACAGCGTATGCGGTGTGGACCGGGATCGGAACGGTAGGCAGCACGTTAACAGGCATGTTCCTGTTCGGTGAACGGAAAGAAGCGAAGCGTATCCTGTTTATCGCGATGATTTTGGTTGCAGCGGTTGGTTTGAAACTGATCACGTAACGGAACAACTGAATTACACTTTATAACTCCGATTGCAATACCACTTTCCGACCGCTGTTATCCCCAGATTTCTTTGATTTCCGTTGAAGAGTGATAAATCCGGTGATAGCATATGCTTCCGAAGAAGCTTTCTTACAGAAAGCTTTAAGGCGAACATTCCGTTTCTTCAAGTTGGTTCTGCAATCTCCGTTATCGTGTACTTCTTAGCTTCCATTAGGATATCTATTAAATTCTGTAAAATAAAAAAGACGACTTCGATCAGGAAGTCGTCTTTTTTCGGATATGATAGAAATAGGGAACCTCCTTATACACTGCTACGTAAGAAAGGAGGGTGTAATGTTGAAAAAATTATTGGCACCCTTTGGCTCTTATACTGGGTATGCCCTGCTGATCGGCATGGCTATCTTCTATCTCATCTTGCTAGTCGCCATTATTATACTCGCCTTGTACGCCTTCACTGGAGGAGCCTAACTTAAACGTTCTTGATAGCAACACCCATCGTACATACAGGTTACACCTTGTTACATGTTGTTCTTTTTCCCTTTGATCATCCTCTTTCCTCCATATTAATTTTCCAATTTACTCCCATTTGAATTCCTTTAACCAGATCGTTTATACTTGGTTTGACCTTAAAGTCAATTCAAGAACTCACAAGTTCCCTGATGAGGTGAATGTATCGTTAATGAACCCTATACATGAGATGAATGAGAAGAAAAAACTCATCATTACTACAGCACTCAAGCTATTCTCATCCAAAGGCAGTGCTGCAACATCCATGCAAGAGATTGCTGAACTATGCGGGATGTCCAAAGGCAGCCTTTATATCATGTTCAAATCCAAAGAGGAACTGGAAGCCAGTACGCTGGAGTACTGCATGTACACGCTGATGGACGAGATGACGCAGATTGAGCATGAAACCAGCCTCTCCCCGCGAGAACGCCTGCACAAGCAGATTGAAACTCTGCTCATTCATGTAGCCGAATTCAAGGAATTTTTGCGGGTACAATTGCGAAGCATGATGATGGATGATGAACAGCAACGCAAGGAACAGTGCCCTCCACAGCAAAGAGATCTGGAGATCCGTACCTTACATTGGTTCAAGGATAAGCTGGAAGAGCAGTATGGACCGGAGATTGAACCATATACGATTGATCTTATTTTGTTGACACACGGACTGTTCCTCTCCTACGTCAAAATCTGGTTTACAGAGATGCCTTCTCTCACCGTTACCAAAATGGCAACAAACTTGCTGCAAATGATGGATTATGCCGCACATGGATTCCTTAACCAGCGACCTGAGCCTTTGATTCCGTTGGAGGAATGGCCTGCCTGGATTACCGAGGCCCATCCAGATTCAACGGTGATGCGACATCCTATCCATATCATCAAACAAATGCAGGATGTCGCCGCCTCCGATTTGCCCGCAGGGCAACCGAAGAATGATGTACTTGAAACCATTTCCATTCTCAGACAGGAGATGATGGAATTCACGCCGCGACGCGCCATTATTCTGGGCATGATGCACAATCTGGAGAACGTAACTGCCATTCAACCCTTGCATTCCGAGCTTCAGCATATTTTGGATGCCATGTATAGCCGGTTCATCCCTGCTGACTCGTCACACACATAAACAGGAGAAACAGAGAGGAGAAGAAACCATCGTATGAAAGGTATTATTAATTTTTCACTGAACAACAAGTTTGCGATCTGGATTCTGACAATCATCATCTCATTCGCAGGTTTGTACAGCGGATTGACGATGAAGCAAGAGACCATTCCGAACATCAACGTACCGTTTCTGAATGTCACTGCCATTGATCCGGGGGCTGCACCGGAGGGAATTGTTGAAGATGTCACGAAGCCGCTGGAAGTAAAGCTGCGGAATGTTGATGGCGTTAAGACGGTTACCTCCACGTCCATGGAGAATGCAGCATCCATCACACTCGAATTCGATTATGGAACAGATCTGACCAATGCAACGGCAACCGTTCGTGAGGCACTGAATGAAGTACAACTGCCTGACAGCGTACAGAAGCCGACCATTTCCAAGTTCAGCATTAACTCGTTCCCAGTTGTATCTCTAAGCCTGTCCGACAAGGACGGTGGTGACCTGGAACAATTGACACGACTGGTTGAATCGGATATTCAGCCTGCACTCGAAGACATTGAAGGTGTAGCTCAGGTTCAGGTGTCAGGTCAATATGTAAAAGAAGTTCAATTGAAGTTCGATCAAGCCAAAATGGCCGAGCTGGGCCTAACGGAAGACACGGTAAACGGCATCGTTCAAGGTTCATCCATTCGTGTGCCCCTGGGACTGTTCGAACTGGATAAATCCCAGAAAGCCGTTGTCGTAGATGGCAACATCGTCGACATCGATGATCTGAAAAACCTTGCCATTCCAGTCGTACCCGGCGGTGCCGGCGCTTCTGCAGGCAACGGCTCAAACGCAGCTCCACAAGGCTCTGGAGCACCAACAGGTGAAGGCTCCGCGGCTGGTGATGCAGCCCAAGGTACAGCTCCTGGCTCTGCACAAGGAACAGACCCTGCCGCAGGCCAAGCTGCTGGCGGTAACGCCAGTGTAGGTAGTCCTTCTGGTGCTGCCAATGCGCCTGGCATTCCAACTGTAAAACTAAGTGAAATTGCCAAGATCGAAGTCATCGGTCAAGCGGAATCCATTTCCCGGACAGACGGCAAGGAATCCATCGGTATTTCTGTTGTAAAATCCAACGATGCCAACACGGTTGATGTCGTGAATGCAGTCAAAGACAAAGCGGAAGAATTGCAGAAGCAGTTCAAAAACGCAGACCTGACTGTACTTCTCGACCAAGGTAAACCGATCCAGGACTCGGTGAACACGATGCTGGGCAAAGCTGTTTTCGGTGCTTTGTTTGCCATCCTGATCATCTTGCTGTTCCTGCGTAATATTCGTTCAACCATTATCTCCATTATCTCGATCCCGCTCTCCTTGCTCATGGCATTGACTGCGCTCAATATCATGGATATTACCTTGAACATGATGACACTGGGTGCCATGACGGTTGCCATCGGACGGGTTGTCGATGACTCCATCGTTGTTATCGAGAACATCTACCGCAGATTAACACTCAAAGGAGAGAGACTGAAAGGCCGTGAACTGGTCCGCGAAGCAACGCGCGAGATGTTCATTCCCATTCTTTCTTCCACGATCGTAACGATTGCGGTATTCCTGCCACTGGCATTGGTAAGTGGTATGGTTGGTGAGCTATTCCTGCCATTTGCATTGACCATGGTATTCGCCTTGCTGGCATCCCTGATCGTTGCCATTACCATCGTGCCGATGCTTGCGCATTCCCTGTTCCGTAAAGGGCTGAAGAACAAGCAGAATCACGAAGAAAAACCAGGCAAAATGGCGGAAGGTTACAAACGCCTGCTGAACTGGACCCTGTCACACAAACTCATTACGGTCAGTATTGCAGTGATCCTGCTGGTCGGCAGTTTGTTCCTGTACCCATTCATCGGTGCAAGCTTCTTGCCGGAACAACAGGATAAATATGTGACAATTACGTACAACCCGCAAACCGGAGCTTTGCGTGAAGATGTAGAAAAAGAAGCACTTGTTGCCGAGAAGTGGTTGCTGAAACAACCGGGTCTGGAGAAAATGCAATATTCCATCGGTGGAAGCAATCCACTGAGCAGTATGGGTGGCGGTGGCGGAAACTCAGCGCTATTCTATATTGAATATAACGAAGATACGAAGAACTTTACTCAAGTGAAGGAACAGCTTGTCGAAGGTTTGAAAAAAGAAGTTACCGTAGGAACCTGGAGTGAGCTCGACATGTCCGGCGGTCTGGGTGGCAGTGGTCTGAGCCTATCCATCTATGGCGATAATGTAGAGCAACTCAAACCTGTATCGGACGAAATTCTGAAACTGGTTGAAGCGGATACGGATAATTTTGAAAAAGCAGACACAACACTAGCTGACACCTACGGGCAGTATACGCTCGTGGCAGATCAGGAGAAATTAAGTTCCCTGGGCTTGACTGCAGGCCAACTGGCTATGGCATTGAGCCCGGCACGCGAACGTCCTGTGCTCACGGAAGTTGATATTGATAACAAAACGTATAAAGTATATGTAGAAACCGACGATAAAACATTCAGCAGCATTAATGAGATTGAGGATGAAACCGTCACTTCACCGCTTGGCATCGAAGTACCGATCAAAGATGTTGCCAAAGTGGAAGAAGGTACATCCCCGAACTCCATCATGCAAATTGACGGTAAGGTTGTTGTACAAGTGACAGCCAACATCCTGGCTTCGGATGTAACGAAGGCTTCAAATAACTTACAGGCTGAGATCGACAAGTTGGATCTTCCTGACGGCGTTGAAGTGAAGTTCGGCGGTACAACCGAACAGATTAATGATACCTTTACTCAGCTTGGTCTCGCCATGCTGGCAGCTATCGCCATTGTATACTTCGTGCTTGTTGTAACATTCGGCGGCGGTTTGGCACCATTCGCCATCCTGTTCTCCCTGCCATTTACGGTGATTGGTATTATGGTAGGTCTGTTCATCGCTGGGGGTACGCTTGATGTCTCCGCCATGATGGGTGGATTGATGCTCATCGGGATCGTGGTCACCAACGCCATCGTGTTGATCGACCGAGTTATTCACAAGGAAAAAGAGGGTATGCCTACCCGTGAAGCTTTGCTGGAAGCCGGTGCAACTCGTCTGCGTCCAATTCTGATGACCGCTCTCGCAACGATTGGTGCCCTGTTGCCATTGGTTACGGGCCTCGAAGAAAGTGCAGGGATCATCTCGAAAGGACTCGGAATTACCGTAATCGGCGGTCTGATCAGCTCCACGCTGCTTACGCTGGTTATCGTACCGATTGTGTATGAGTTCCTGATGAAATTCAAAAAGAAAAGAATTGAAGATTAATAAGTAGAGAGTTGTTCTCATATAACGGTTCGAGTACAACTTCGATACAGACTATACGTTCTAACCTCTTGCCCCTTAGCGCATATTGGAATGATTGAATTCCGATGTAATGCTAAGGGGCTTTTTTATGTAAATTCAAACGAGATATTGACCTTCAGAAACATAGACCTCGCTCTCATTGGAGTAGAGAACGCGTCACATTGAATGACATAGAAACATATCTTTTTAATCAAAATTACAAAAAGAAGAGACCTATTTGTCATTTAAAACAAATGAACGTGAGATTTCAGCCCATCTCCTGTAAATCGACTTATAATATGGATTAATTATGCAAGTTAACGGATTCCAGCTCCAGATAGATCACATGTATTGGGGAAGGACGGTGGTTGTGTGGGGGAGACAACGCTTCATATTCAAGTCAGAGACATGTTAAAACGTCCCGTGTTTCGCAAGGCAGAGGTTCTGGCCAGTGATCGTGCGCTGGAGCGGTATGTTCGTTGGGTTCATATTATGGAAGTACCTGAGGTAGGGGACTTGCTCAATGGCGGGGAATTGGTGCTGACGACAGGCATTGGCTGGCAGGAAGGTGAGCAGCAAGGTCTGTCTTTCCTGCGTCAGTTAATTGCACGCGGGGCTGCCGGACTCTGCATGGAACTGGGGGATCACACCAAGTCGCAGCTCGGTGCCATGAAGGAAATTGCAGTGGCAGCGGATTTCCCGTTGATCTGGTTCCACGAACAAGTCCGTTATATTGATATTACACAAGACCTGCATTTCACCCTGATTCGCAGTCATCAGCGGATGATCGCCGAACTCGATAATCTCACCACCTCGTTTAACCAACTTCTTCTGAATGGAGATGGCGTACAACCCTTACTTCGATTGCTATCACGAACAACCGGATGTGCCGTGGCGTTATACCCACTTGAAGGGGAAGCAAGTAGCGTTCCCTATTGCTCGCCAGAGCAGCTGGAGACTCGGCGGCAGGATTGGTTTTTGCAGCGAGGACGATCGAATCAAGTAGATATTTCGAAGGAAGCCCCACTAACCAGGAACGCTTGCCATCTATTCTATCTGCCTGTTCAGGCGTTGGACTACACCTTTGCCGACCTTGTGCTGATGCACCAAAAACTGCCGGAGCACGATTCAAATATACCTGTCAATCCCTCGGATGAATTCGTCATCCAGGCACTGGAACGTTGTGCAGCAGCGATTGCCCAAGACTGGATGCGAACCAAATACATGGAAGAGAAACGTCGCTACAAAGAAGATATGTGGGTCATTGACTGGCTTAACGGACATCACTCCACGAAGGAAATCCATGAATATGTCTCCACGGTCAATCCCCTTCTTGCAACGAGCAAAGCGAACATCATCCTATTCGACAGTAACCCCTCATACACAGACAGTCTCAGACTCCAGAAGATATTAATCCAACGCAACATCGTCGCCCGTTCCGTGTTCGCCCGGGAGAACTTCACCCTCTACAGCACCGTTCTGAACCACCAGATCATTCTTATCATTCTCGACCCACTACCTGGATCTCAGCGCAAAAGCAGTCTCTGGCGCTGCATTGAACAATTGCAGCAGCACGAGCAGGAACAGACCCATCGTCTCTTCTCAGGTCTGTTCGCTATCGGTCATAGCTGCGCGAATCTCTCCCGTCTAAAGGAAAGCCTGGAATCCGCAAAAGAGACACTGCGGATTCAGAAGGATATCGGCGAGATGCAGCAGCCCTTTTACAGTAATCTTCATTGTTATCGCATCATTGCCAACATGAAGCAGAGCGGTAATCTGGAAGATTTTATTGAAGAATATCTGGGTCCTCTTATCCGTTACGATATGGAGAAAGGAGGCCAATTACTGCGCACACTCAAGCAATATTTCGTATTATGCTGTTCCAAGCAAGAGACGGCTACCGCTCTTTATATTGTCAGACAGACACTCTATCACCGTTTGGACAAAATCGAAGCGCTTCTGGGAGAAGATTATATCCTCCCCGAGAAACGAGTTGCGATTGAGCTCGCGATCTATGCTTATGAGTATGTTCATGGCCCCTTAGGTTGATCTGTTCTAAGCAATTCCAGCTCCCCGCTGCTCCTGAAGCTGGCGAATCAGGATATGACTGAACCACTTTCGTCCAGATGCTGTACCCACGTATTGCTCTTGTTTCTCCTCGGGAAGATCCGGGTGCCCCCATATCACGTGAGCACCCTCCAGATGTTCCCGTACCGCATAGATCCGATACCCCTGCGCAACCATTCGCTCGATGGCGATCCTCTCGGCCTCAAACACATCATGATCCGACATCAGCTTATCCCTCCATTCACTGCCGCCACAGGCTGTTTCAATGGTATGGATACACCTGCATCATATTTGTTGCGCTTCACATATTGCCCTGCTCCCGCTGTCCCGGCATACTGCCGATCTCGAATGACATACTCCCCACGGCACAACACCGTCACCGGACACCCCTGTACCTGCATGCCTTCAAATGCACTGTAATCAACATTCATATGATGCGTATCTGCCGAGATCACCCTGTTTACAGAGGGGTCAAAAATAACGATATCCGCATCTGTCCCTACAGCCAGAGTCCCTTTCTGCGGAAACAATCCAAATAACTTACTTGCTCTTGTCGAACATAGATCAACCCATTGATTGAGCGTAATCCGCCCTTTGACTACACCTTCCGAATACAGAATGCTGAGTCGATCTTCAATGACAGGCCCCCCGTTCGGAATTTTGCTGAAATCATCCTTGCCCAGGTCCTTCTGCCCTTTGAAATTAAACGAGCAATGATCAGAGCCAATCGTCTGCAACTGACCGCTTTTCAATGCGTTCCATAGTACTTCCTGATGCGCTGCTTCCCGCAGCGGCGGTGACCAGACATACTTTGCACCCTCGAAGTCTGGCTGATCCATGATCGACTGATCCAACGTCAAATACTGAGGACAGGTCTCCCCCCAGATTCGGTAACCCATTTCACGCATACGCGCGATCTGCTCCACAGCCTCCGCACAGGTCACATGCACCACATACAACTGTGAATCCGCAAGTGCAGCCAGTCGTGCTGCTCGGCCTGTCGCTTCTCCCTCCAGCATGGATGGACGAGTCAGTGCATGATGAATTGGTTCCGTGCGCCCTTCGGCGAGTGCTTGTCGAACCAGCAGGTCGATAACATCCCCGTTCTCGGCATGCACCATGACGAGTGCGCCATACTCTTTTGCCTTTTGCAACGTCTGGAAGAGAATCCCGTCATCGGCTTGAAACTGGTTTTTATACGCCATGAACACCTTAAAGGATGACACACCCTCTTCTTCAATGATCTGCGGCAACTCCTCCAGCACCTGATCATTCATCTCCCCAATCATCAGATGGAAACCATAGTCGATGGCGGCTTTACCCTCGGCTTTGGCATGCCATTCCTGGAGGGATTCGATTAATGGACGGCCTTTTTGTGTCAGGCAGAAATCAATAATCGTCGTTGTACCGCCAAAGGCTGCCGCTGTTGTTCCCGTTGCAAAATCATCCGCCGTTACTGTTCCACCGAATGGCATATCCAGATGTGTATGCGGGTCGATACCGCCCGGAATAACGTAACAGCCGGCTGCATCCACCATTTCCGTTCGTTCGTCAGGCACCAGTCCGATGCCAATCTGTGTGATTTTACCCTTATCAATCAAAATATCTGCTTCAAAGGTATCTGACGCTGTCACCAACACACCGTTACGAATCAATTTGCGGGTACTCATGATATCGCCTCCTTGGTTGATTGATCTCTGACCGATTGCAGCATGGCAATCGCAGACTGACGTTCATTCCAGGTTACAGGTTCCTGCTCTGGCACAAGTTCAATCATCTCAATCGCCCCATCCACCGGGCACACGATCGAACACAGATTACAGCCTACACAATCCTCCTCCACCACTTCCAGATAGGAACCGGACGGGTCGGTCAACATGTCAATACACTGGTGCGAGGTGTCCTCACATGCAATATGGCATTTGTTGCAATTAATGCAGACATCGCGGTTAATACGAGCGACCACTTTGTAGTTCAGATCGAGATTGCCCCAATCCGAATATCGCGGAACCGTCTGGCCTACCAACTCTGCTACGCTGCTCAGACCCTTCTCATCCAAATAATCGTTCAGGCCATCAATCATGTCCTCCACTATGCGGAATCCATGATGCATCGCTGCGGTACATACCTGCACCCCTGTAGCGCCCATGAGCAAAAACTCTGCCGTATCCCGCCAGTCGGATATGCCACCAATACCCGAGATTGGCACACCCACCTCCGGATTACGTGCGCACTCGGCAACCATGTTCAGTGCAATGGGCTTCACGGCTGGGCCACAGTATCCACCATGAGCTCCTTTGCCGCCCACATGTGGTACGGTATTCCACGAATCCAGATCCACACCTGCCAGGGAGTTAATCGTATTGATCAGGGAGATCGCATCTGCGCCGCCGCGGACAGCTGCCCGGGCGGTTGCCGTAATATCCGTGATATTCGGCGTGAGCTTCACAATCACCGGTGTGGTCGCCACTTCCTTCACCCACATCGTCTGTAGTTCGACCAAGTCAGGTTGCTGACCAGAGGCGGCTCCCATACCACGTTCAGCCATGCCATGCGGGCAGCCAAAGTTCAGTTCCAGACCGTCGACGCCGACGGCTTCCACCTTTTTCACAATCTCATGCCACTTCTCCCGCGTAGGCTCCACCATCAGCGAAGCGACAACCGCGCGATCTGGGAAGCGTTTCTTGGTCTCGGCAATCTCCCGCAGATTCACTTCCAGCGGACGATCGGATATCAATTCAATATTGTTAAACCCCGCCACCCGCTGTCCGCCGAAATGAACCGCCGCAAAACGCGAGGATGTATTGATAATGGGCTCACCCAGTGTCTTCCACACCGCGCCACCCCAGCCCGCTTCGAACGCACGCTGAACCTGATACCCCGTATTGGTCGGTGGTGCAGAAGCCAACCAGAATGGATTGGGTGATCGAATACCTGCCAGATTAATGGATAAGTCAGCCATAACGATCCCTCCTTGGTGTTTGACCTTATTAGTTACACTGAACAATCCGATGACAGAACAACCTACCGATCGCTGTTATTCCCAGATTTTTTTGATTCCTTTTCTAAAGGGAAAATCCGGGAATAAAGGCGAGCACTTCGTTTCTTCAGGTCCTTTCTGTCCTCTCCGTTTCGTGTAAATGTTTAGTACAATGTATACCGTTGTATTGGATATTTGGTCGTGCTCAGGATCTCTGCGTAGTAACGGTGTTGCTGGATAGCACTTGTAATCTAACGAACCGTACACCTCTTATTCGACTCATTTGCGGCACTTTCAAAATCTAACGAATCGTAGAAAGCTTATATTGCTGTAACAGCTCATTTCGGCTTTATTTCGACGGTTTTTTGTCAACATAAGACGTGTGAGATTCGTTAGATTTTTCAAGCCTCCATAATTGCCACTATAAGGTGTGCAGGGTTCGTTAGCGCGTCAGGGATGCGAGAATGCGAGGGTTCGATGCATACCAGACATCTTGCTCAGATCTACACCTCATCTCTCTAGCCATCCCTAGCGTCCTCCCACCCGTACTCTTTCCTCTCACCCTTTCATTGACACTTTCCGTGCTCTTTATTTCCCTTTTCTTCCTCACCACTTACGCCGTCTCTTCCACCTGCCCAGGCAATGCCTTCATGACTGCGGCGGCGGCCAACTTACCCTGCTGGGCAGCCGAGACAACCATCGCCTCACCCTGGCCCTGACCAAAAATAACATCTCCTGCCGCATAGATCTGAGGATTCGAGGTACGATACGTATGCGGCTCAATCTCGACAACGCCCCAGTGATGACGCAGTCCAAACGCTTCGATTAATGGTAATAAACGATGCTGTCCAATCGCCCGAATGACCGTATCACATTCAATCATGAACTCCGATCCCTCCACGGGCACAGGCAATGCACGCCCACCTCCAGGCGGAGTAATCAGTTCCATTTTCACACATTCTACAGCCTGAACCCGACCGTTCTCGTCTCCGATAATACGCTGCGGCATTGTAAACCAGCGGAACTCCACACCTTCCTGCTTGGCAAACGTATATTCAAACGCATACGCCGTCATCTGGCTTTCCCCGCGCCGATATAACATCTGCACCCGCTCGGCACCCAGACGCACCGAACAGGTCGCTGCATCTACCGCCGTATTGCCCGCGCCAATCACGGCGACCTTCAGACCATTCAGTGCCGGCGGAACACCCTGCTTCGTAGACTCCACCAGTTCAATCGCATCATAGACACCTTCCAGTGTCTCTCCTTCAATGCCCAGCATGGGCACCGATCCCATGCCGCAAGCCAGAATGACCGCTTCATGCTGCTCCAGCAACTGCGTAGCAGGAATATCTACACCAATGCACACCCCGTAACGGATCTGCACACCCAGTGCTTCCACCTGCTCCACTTCCCATAACGCAACCGATTCGGGCAGACGGAAGGATACGATGCCGTACGTGTTTAGCCCACCGCCTTTGGGTTTGGCTTCATAGATCGTCACCTCATACCCTGCGCGCCCCAGTTCACTTGCCGCCGACAGTCCAGCTGGCCCCGCTCCCACAACAGCGACGGTTCTCCCATTGGCAGGTGCCGCCTGGAATAACGGCTCATTCTTCGCCCGCGCCCAGTCGGTGGCGTAACGCTGCAAATCACCAATGCGAATCGGCTTCGACGATTCATGTAGCACACATGCGCCTTCACACAGTTCCTCTGTGGGACAGACACGTGCGCAACTGGCTCCAACCGGATTCGCATCCATGATGGTGCGGGCCGATCCTTTCAGGTGCCCTGTTGATATTTTGCTAATAAAAGACGGGATATTAATGTCGGTTGGACAAGCCTTGATACAAGGTGCATCGTAACAGTACAGACAGCGGTTCGATTCCTCCATCGCTTCCTTACCTGTCATGGCGGGTTTCATCTCGGCAAAACGACTCTCCCACCCATAATCGGATAACGTTGTTCCTGAGCTGTTCATCAATGTCGTGCACCTCCTGGAGAATGATCTACGCTATCTCAAACTCAAACAAACTTGCGTGCATTATACGTTCCACCCCGCTGACAGAATCACTTACCGATCACGTGTTGCCGCTTCCTACAGACTAACCAGATGTTCGTACGTTTCCGGCCTGCGATCACGGTAGAACTGCCATACATTACGTACCTCACGAATCATCTCCGTATCCATCTCGCCAATGACGACCTCATCCTGATCCCTGCTGCCGATGGCAACCATCCTGCCTCGTGGATCGACCAAGTACGACTGCCCATAAAATTCACCCATATTCCACGGCGCTTCCACGCCGACCCGGTTGATGGCTGCCACATAATAACCGTTAGCTACTGCGTGAGCGGGTTGTTCCAGTTTCCACAGATATTCCGATGTACCTGCAACCGTAGCAGATGGATTGAACACAATCTCCGCCCCTGCCAGCCCGAGCAATCGTGCCCCTTCCGGAAAATGACGATCATAACAGATGTACACGCCAACTCTGGCGTAAGCTGTATCAAATACCGGAAACCCGAGGTTGCCTGGTTTAAAGTAATACTTTTCCCAGAACCCATTCGTACCCTCACCTGCTTCCACATGCGGGATATGATGTTTGCGGTATTTGCCCAGATACGTACCATCTGCATCAATAACGGCTGCCGTATTGTAATACGATGCAATGCCCTCCACCTCGTACACCGGCAAAATAATCACCACCGCAAGCTCCTTCGCCAGCTCCTGAAAAAGCTTGGTCGTAGGTCCTTCCGGCACGGGTTCAGCGGATGCATACCATTTGGGATTTTGCTCTGTACAAAAGTACGGCCCATAAAATACTTCCTGCAATCCAATGATCTTGGCCCCTCTTGCAGCCGCTTCACGGACCAACCTAATGTGCTTCTGGATTGCAGCCTCTTTGTGAACTTCAACGGGAGCCGAACCTTCAATCTCATGTGATGCCTGGATTAATCCGATGCTGATTTTTCCCATATCGTCACAACGCCTCCTCAGGTAAAATGGTTGGTTGGTTCACTCCACCACACATCCTTCGAATGGTTCGATACAGCACTTCCGTGCCGAGTCCAATATCCTCCGGAGAGGAATATTCGTTGGGATGATGACTGATGCCGTCCTTGCTGCGGACAAAGATCATGCCATAATCACACACACGTGAAAGGGCCAACGCATCATGGAACGGACCACTCATCAGTTCTGGCAAATTAACCCCGACCTCTTCCGCAGATGAACGAATCACCGATTGGATTGACTCTGCACAATACCTAGGCTCACTGTTCGTATCCTCGGTCAGCGAATACGTTAGACCATATCGGGAACTCACGTCATCCAAAATGTTCATCAATCGGGCTTCCAGCCGGTTCCTGCGTTCCATCTCCATGTCTCGTAAATCAACCGTGAAGCTGACTTCCTCCGGGATGATATTACGCGAATCCGGAAACACCCTCAGACTTCCTACCGTACCTACTGTTGGAGCTTCCGGGTCTTCTCTCACCATATCGTCAAAAGCGGAAATAACTCTGGCGCTGCCTGCCAGAGCATCATGCCGCATGCCCATCGGAACAGAGCCGGCATGACCCGCCATACCTTTCATCGTAACCGTAAGCCACAGCGGACCCGAGATGCCGGTCACCAGACCTATCGGAGCATTCAGCGATTCCAGCACTGGCCCCTGCTCAATGTGCAGCTCCAGATAACTGCCTATGGAATCTGGCGGATAGATCGCTTCTTCAAAATCCGAAGGAGAACAGCCGAAGGCTTCCAGCGCCTCCCGGCGAGTCACACCGTTTTTATCCTGCCGCTCCAGTTCGCCTTCTTCCAACTGACCGGTTATACCACGTGAACCGAACAGGCCTTTGTTAAAACGGGAACCCTCTTCATCGCAAAAAGCAATCACCTCAATCGGCATACGGGGCTGAATGCCATTTTCGATCAGGCATTGCACTGCTTCGAGTGCGCCGAGCACACCAATCGCTCCATCATATCGACCGCCATACGGCTGAGAGTCGATATGGGAACCAATCATGAGGATCGGCAATGCCTCATCCGCACCTTCCAGACGACCAATCAGATTGCCGAAGGGGTCAAGTCGCGTCGTCAGACCGGCCTTTTCCATCCACAGGCGAGCCTGTATGATGCCGTCCATATCTTCTGGGGTCAGGGCAAGTCGACAGACGCCCGTCTCTGCGATTCGCCCAATCTGTGATAACTGCTCAATTCGCTCATTCAACCGAAGCTGATTGATGAGTTTGCCTGTTGTGGTCTGCATCGTCCCTCACCTCCTTGTGCATTGTTATCACATCATGTGTTGAAACACTTTATTTTGCTTAATTTTGCTTGCCAACACTTCTGTCGTACTTGTCGTACATGTGTGTTCTCATCCATATCCAGTTACTAACTCGCATCCAGACTTCGCAACGCAACGAACAAACTTCCAGCGATCAGATCCAGTTCTTCCTCCGTGGTGACAAACGGCGGGGAGATCGTCAAAATATTCGCAAACCCTGGCACGGTATCTCCGTTCTTGCCGATCAGAATGCCATCACGCTTACAACTGGCGAGCACCTTCATTACTTTATCCGCTTCCGCAGGAGACCCGTCTGCTTCAATCAATTCCACCCCACAGGCGAATCCGAATGAACGGATATCCCCCACAATGGACAGCTCCAGCAATGGTTCCAGCTTCTCACGAAGCAGGTATCCCAGTTCCTCCGCCCGGCTGACCAGATTCTCTCGTTCCAGAATTTCCAGATTCGCCAGCGCTACCCGACAGGACACCGGATTCCCACCAAATGTATTCACATGACGAAAATGCGCATCTGTTCCGGGTTCCCGGAACGTGTCATACAGATCGGCTCGCACCGCCGTTGCGGATAGCGGTGAATACGCACTGGTCATGCCTTTTGCCATCGTCACCATATCTGGCTGTATACCATAGTTCTGATGACCAAACTTCTGCCCCGAGCGGCCAAAACCACAGATGACCTCATCGACAATGAGTAGCACGCCATAGCGCTGACAGATCTCTTGCACGGTGCGCATATAATCCGGCGGAGGAACAATCATGCCACCTCCAGTGATCACCGGCTCCATAATCACTGCGGCAACCGTCTCAGGACCTTCCCAACGAATCACCTCTTCATAGATGGTTGCACACTCGAGTCCGCATCCATCCTTGTTTCGCCCAAACGGGCAGCGGTAACAATACGGTGGTGGAACATGAGAGAAACCTACGCCGAGCGGTTCATATTTGATCTTGCGGGCGGCTTGCCCGGTGGCGCCCAGTGCCCCCATGGAGTTACCGTGATAGGCACGGTGACGGGAGATGAATTTGTGCCGAGTAGGCTCACCATTCTGATGGTGATACTGACGGGCTATTTTGAAAGCCACCTCATTCGCATCTGAACCCGAGTTGGAGAAGAAGATTCGATACTCCCCCTCCAACCAGTCATTCAGCTTCTCTGCCAGCAAAATCGCCGGTTCGTGACTCTGCGTCATCGGTACATAAGCGAGGGATTTCATCTGTTCGTAGGCACTTCTCGCAATTTCCTCACGGCCATGCCCTACATTCACACACCATAGTCCAGACATCGCATCCAGATAACGTGTACCATCCTGATCGGTGATCCAGCTGCCCTCCCCACTTACCGCAATCATCGGATGATCGTTATGAGGTGAGATGTGATGCCATACGTATTTACGATCCTTCTCCAGCCATTCTTCCTTCGTACCGCCAAGCGGCTGAGGCTGCTGATTCACAGAACTCATTCGTCATCCTCCTCCACACGTTTATTTCACCGCTTCTTCATAGATGCTTTTCTCCAGCGCTTCATCCAGGTTGGCGGCTTTTTTGATCAGGCCATAATTCAGCGCAATATCCGCAGTTCGGGTAAATGATTCGTCTACAAAACTGCCGACTTGCTGCTCCGTAAATCCTTCCGGCCGAATCAGCTTTGCAATCTCTTCCAGCATCGTGACCTGATGCTCACGAGTGGTACTGCCCTCCGTCACATTACTCATCACAATATCCACTGTCTCATTCTGATTGTCGATGGCATAATTCCAGCCTTTCAGAATGGCACGGGTCACTTTGACCGCAAGCTCACGATTGCTGTCTACCCAATCTTTCTTGGCAATCAGCGTATCCTCCAGCATGCCAACACCGGCATCTTCAATGTTAAACACATCCAGATCGGATTCTTTTGTTCCACTTTCCAACACCACGTGGTATTCGTTATAGATCGTTGCTGTCGCCACATCTACCTGGTCATTAAAAAACTGATCCATCGTGAAGCCCTGCTTCACCAGTTCAATGTCTTTCTTCGGGTCCAGGCCATTCTTCTCCATGAATGCGAGCACCTGAAACTGCTGACTGCCGAACCAGGTACTGACCTTCTTGCCTTTCATCTGAGCGGGATCGGTAATACCTAGCGACTTCTTGGCGATCAAGCGATAACTGCTCTTCTGTGAGATCTGGGCGAGTGAGACGAGTGGCAGACCGTTATCCCGGCTGACCAGCAGACTGTCCACTCCGGTGATCCCTACATCGGCGGCGCCATTGACCACCTGCTGCTCAATCACGATATCCGGCCCACCCGGAATAATCTCGGCATCAATGCCTTCATCTGCAAAAAAACCTTTTTCCTTCGCTGCATAGATTCCGGCAAACTGCGCCTGAGGCACCCATTTCAGTTGAATTTTCACTTTGGTTAAGGGTTGATCTGCTTCGCCCGCCCCTCCTGAACTTGCAGCAACAGGCTCAGCGGCCGGCTCGGACTGCGTAGAACATGCACTCAGCATCGTAACAACCAACAGGACCAATACCAGCAAACCCGGCTTCAACGTTTTGTACATGGACAGAACAACCCCCTGTGTATATACGATTTATCAATCATCAGTCCGTGTTCAAAAAAGTCTGGTTTTCAGTACCGTGGACTTATTGAACAACCTCAATCACGTATTACGATCTATGGTTGATACCCTGATGTATGTTAGTGATCTTTGCGTGCACGATTCCACGGAATGAGCCGCTTTTCTGCCAGGACAACCGCTTCATACAACACAATACCGAGCGCGGCGGCGATGACAATGCAGGACCAGGCCAAGGGCATGTTCGCCAATCGAATCTGATCCGAGAGCAAGTACCCCAGCCCCTGGGAGGCGATGAAAAACTCACCCACAATGGCCCCGATAATACTGGTCGACATGTTGATCTTCAGACCCGCAAAGAGGGAAGGTATGGCATGAGGCAGTCTCAGCTTCCAAAAAAACTGCATCCTGCTTGCGGCGAGGCCACTCAGCAGATCACTATACTGCGGCTGAATGGAGGTCAGTCCCTTAAACAGGCTGACCGCCATAGCCGCCATCGTAATGACGGTGATGACTGCAATACGCGACCAGATCCCGTCACCGAACCAATTGTTCATAATCGGGGCAAGAGCCACGATCGGAACAGCGTTCAGTGCCGACAGAACCGTAACCGCCGCCCTGCCGCTTGTGGGAAAGAACGATGCACCCGCCGCTGCCAGAGCGCCCAACAGGGAACCGAGCAGGAATCCCCCCAGCATTTCGGTTCCGCTGTACATCGCATATCGAAAGAGCATATTGGCATTCTCCTGTATCGATGCCGCAATCGCAGAAGGCACAGGCAGTTGGTAACTTTCCAGCGAGAATATCCAATGAAACAACCTGAGCTGCCAGAGGGAGAGAAACAATACACCCGCACCCCAAGGAAGCATGCTCAGTGCAATCGATCGCCTGCGAACGCCGATGCCCAATCTTGCCTTTTCGGCTTGTCCCGGTTGTCCATGGATTTCCGATCCGGGAGCAGATGTCATCTGTGAACCAGGGAGGGGCGTAGCAGTTCCCGTTACAGCAGCAATTGCCACACCTTCATCACGTTTCCGCTGCATTACCCTACCTTCACTCATGTGGCATCGCCTCCTTTGGCCCTGAATTCAGGCTGCCAGGGGGTTAGCCAACGTTCGGCCAGACTGATGACCAGATACGAGATCAGGCCAATGCCAATGCTAAGCATGATGGTTGCCCAGAACATGCCCACTTGGGCATGGCCGTAATATAACGAACTAACCATCAGGACACCGAGTCCGTCAGGGGCACCCATCAATTCCACAACGATAGAGGAGGTCACCGCCAGCGGAGCAGCTATTTTCATACCTGAAAATAATCCCGGCAGTGCTGAGGGCAACAGACATTTGATATATCGTGCAGTCAATGAAGCTCCACAGGAACGCATCAGTTCCAGATGCTCTGGCGCTGCACTTTTTAATCCTTTCAACGTATGGATGATGATCGGGAAGAAAGTTACGTACGCCGCCATAACCATTCGGGCCCATTCCGCGTTGTGAATGATGCCGTACACAATTGGTGCGAGACCAATCACCGGAACCATCTGTGAGGAGACTATATATGGCGATAACGTGCGCTCCAGCCATACAGCTCCGCTCATGAGCAGAGCCAGACCCAGGCCCAGCAGCGTTCCCCCTGCAAAACCAATGGCCGCATTGCCAAACGTGACCGCCCCCTGCTCTGCCAGCGTACCCGAGTAACGAAACAAGGCTGCAAGCACATCATGCAGATAAGGAAGGCGAGACGCCGCCTGCTGGGGTGACAGGAATAGTTGGAGCATCCAGGCGATTCCCTCCCACAGCACCAATACGGCCATAATCCAGATGACGACCCAGGATCGATATCCCGGTTTAAAGAACCGCAGGGACATGAGATTCATCACGCTCCTCGTAGAAGCAATTGCGAATGGTTGTGATCATGTGGTAGAAAGCATCCGTTTCTCTCAGTTCACTATGGCGTTCAGAAGGCAGGTCGACGGAATGAATGGAATGTACTTGCCCCGGATGCGCCGAGAGTACGATGATCCGGTCGGACAGAAATACCGCTTCGGGGATACTGTGTGTGACAAAGAGGAAGGTCTTGCCTGTTGAGCGCTTGATCTCAAGCAGCTCCAATTGAAGCTTTTCTTTGGTGAATTCGTCCAGTGCCGAGAAGGGTTCATCCATGAGCAGCAATGGTGGATCAAGCGCAAGGGCACGCGCAATGGATACTCGTTGCTGCATGCCTCCACTGAGCTGCCATGGATAATGGTCGGCGAAGCGGGTTAGTCCTACCATTTCAAGCAGCTCACTGCTAATGCGGCGGCACTCCTTCCGGCGGGTACCGAGCAGCTCCAGTGGCAATTCCACATTGTGACGAACGGTGCGCCAATCGAACAAGGCGGGTGTCTGGAAGACAATACCGAACTGTCGCTGTAGTCGAGCCCGCTCTGGCTCCTGACCGGCAATGCGAACGGTGCCTGAGGTGGGCTGAAGCAGATCACCCACTAACCGGAGCAAGGTCGACTTGCCACAGCCGGAAGGGCCCAGCAGAGAGACAAACTCATTGGACTCGATCTGGAATGTAACATCCGACAAAGCAGTGACTTGTTGTGTACCTGTGCCAAAGACAACGGACACATGATCTACATCAATATGGCAGGCTCCAGGGACTGTAGCTGAGGGTGCGGAGGACATGGGCATTCTCCTTTGTGGAAGTTATTTTCATGGCACACAAGGCTGAATGGGAGGTTTATATACACGAACGTAACAGGTTTGCTTGTTAGATAATACTATATCGCTTTGGGCGGGGATTACATTATACAGTGTGTTTTGAGTATGGGCCTGTTCATGTTACACAATGTAAAATGAGATGTATTCTCAGATATATCCATGTGAGTTTTCCTCGTATTTAGCTAACATACATTTCACTTAACAACAAACGCACAATCATTTGTATTTATTGAATAAATATTCGGAAAATATGACATATGCCCTCGTATTCTTGTCCATTTTCTTGTATAAAGATTGAATAGACGTACAAGGGCTCCACCTCCACGTGTCAAGACTCCTGAATGATGAAGGCGGTATCACTATTCCGGATCAATCACCACGCAGGCTGGCTTCCTTTGTCATATATCACTTTGAAAACCACATATGTAGGTCTATCCAAAGATCAGTAGAACGAAGCTTTCAAATCCAGAAATCGGGGTGGTCATGATGTTTGATTGGCTGGGATGGAGAAAAGGATTGCCGCTGTGGCGATCGTATCGGTTGAACGCACATATGAAGGAAGATGTGGAACAGATTTTTGAGGGAATTGCCGAAACGAGACGGCAGATTATGATGGACTGGGCAGATGAACAGTGGAACCACCTGGACCGTTTGCTTCAACAGATACAGTCGCTTCAATTACAGGATGTATTACAAGGTACACCGCAAGGAAGCAAACTAGAAGCATGGTTTCAAGCCAGTTATATTCGAGCTGTTGATAGTACGGAGCTATTCATGCTGAACGAACAGAATCAGGTGGTATTCTCTACATATAAGAAACATATTGGACAGATCTATGAGGATCACGAAGCTTTGATAGGACCAGGATTGAAGTACTCCAGAGCAGGTCAGCAGGAAAAAAAATGCTTGTTTGGTCCTTACTCTGATCCCCTGACGCTGGATATTGGTCCACGCTCGTCCGCTTTTCACGATGATGTCACCTTGCTGTTTATCTCCCCAATTCTGCAGGAAGGTCGCTATGTCGGTTCGTTATGCAGCCGTGTCCCCGGGGATGTACTGGGTGACCTGATTCAACGAGAGTCCGGTCATATCTATCCTGATTCCGGTGACAATTACCTCTTTATGGCCGAGTCGATATTACGGCCTCATCTGCAACCCGGCACTGCCTTATCCCGAAGCCGCTTCGAAGACCGTACCTTTACGCATGGGGAAAACCTTAAAGATGGCGTCACCACCGAATGGGGCATCGTTTCCGTTAAAGAGCATACCGAGCTGGAACTGATGTTCACCGATCCATCGACCGGAGAACTGCACCCCGGAGTAGCAAACACCATTCAGAATGGTTCCAATCTGTTCGTAGCCTTTCCCGGCTACTCGGATTACCGGCATATTTCTGTAATCGGCAAAGGCATCACCTTCCAGCTGCCACACTGTCCTGATCGCTGGGGCATGATGTGTGAAGGTGATTTAGAGGAAGTGTATCGGATACGAAACATCGGCTGGCGCCAGTTCAAGCAGCATAGTCTCTTCACGCTTTTGTCAGGCGTTGCAGGAGCCGCCCTTGTCTATGCCTTCACCGGAAGTGGATGGAGCGCAGCAGCAATAGCAGCATTTAACGTGTTATTCGGATTCTTCACTGCATTGCAGCTGCATCGTAGCCAATATCGGCGGGTTCATGAAGACTTGCGGCGCATCAGCCGTTTTATTCGAATTAATGCGGAAGGCAGGGGGGATCTGACCCAGCGCCTGGACACGTCTTCTTTTGCCCAAGACGAATCGGGTGAACTGGCGAAATGGATCAACAACATGATTGACTCTCTGGAGGGCATTATGCTGAAGGTACAACTTGCCACCGTAGACGTTATGGACAACCAGGTTCAGATGCGAACTTCAACAGAGACAACCCAGGGCACGACTGAGCGTGTGAACCACAAGCTTGGTTCGATGATTCAGGCCATTCGCACCCAACTGGAAGATCTGGATCAGGCCAGAATTGCTGCCGATCACATGCGCATAACGCTGCAACAACTGGAGACTTCTGCAACCGAACAGATCGGCGTGGCCCAGCAGGAAGTGGAACGAATCGGCGATAAAATGACCCAAATCTCGGGAGCGGTATCCGATACCAATCGTACCATCCTGTCCTTTATGGATACGATGAAAGAGATTTACCGCGCACTGGCTGTCATTGACGAAATTTCAGCTCAGACCAATCTGCTGGCTCTGAATGCTACCATTGAAGCTGCACGCGTGGGCGAACATGGCCAGGGCTTCTCGGTCGTGGCAGGGGAAATTCGTAAGCTGGCTGATTTATCCCGTTCTTCTACTGAAAATATTCATCAGATTCTGGACCGAATCTCAACAGCAGCAGGAGCTGCTTCCCAATTAATCACAGAGGGTGATCAGGTACTTGCTGAAGGAACGACACTGGTTCAGGCCGCTTCGCAACTTCTGAAAAATGCTACCGCTGAAGAACCTGAGCGCACACAAGTCGTAGATCAAGTGGTCATGCTGATGGAAAATATCGCTGCAATCAGCCATCAAAATCGGGCGACTTCCGCTGAGGTAGAAGCCGAGATGATGGAGCTGATTCGTGATATGTTACAGGTTCAGTATTCTTCGCATAATGTGGAAGCCATTACAGTCTTTCTGCAACAACTCGTGGGACAATTCCACCTGAACCACCCCGCCAAAAATGCTGTCATCTGACGTTATCGTTGACGCGGATTGGAGAAATAGCTAAAATTTGATGCAACTGTTCCTTTTGAAATTGTCGTATCATTTATAATAGAAGATTTCCAATCTGAACCGATGAAAGGGTGGTCTGCATGGAATTGCTTCAGGATTCATTTGGCCGAATACATGACTACATTCGTATTTCTGTTACGGACCGCTGTAATTTACGCTGTGTGTATTGCATGCCTGCAGAGGGCATGGAGTTTGCTCCACATGATGAGATTATGAGCTACGAAGAGATCGCACAGGTACTGAAGGTGCTCGCTCCGATGGGCATGCGTAAAGTTCGGCTCACCGGGGGCGAACCACTGGTGCGCAAGGATCTGCATAAGCTCGTCGGCATGATCTCAGCGATTGAAGGTATTGACGATATTGCACTAACGACCAACGCTCTTCTACTGGATAAGCAAGCTCAAGCATTGAAGGACGCTGGATTGAACCGGATTAACATCAGTCTGGATTCCCTGCGCGCTGATCGCTTCTCCATGATTACCCGGGGCGGAGATGTGAACAAGGTACTGAAAGGCATTGAAGCTGCAACAGCCGCTGGCCTTGCTCCGATTAAGCTGAATGTCGTGCTAATGAAGGGTATCAACGATGATGAGATCAAGGATTTCATTGCCATGACGATGGATCAACCTCTTCATGTGCGTTTTATTGAATATATGCCGATTGGACACGCTTCGGATTCATGGCGCAAATCTTATTTGCCGCTGGAAGCCGTGACAGATGTATGCGCTGAAGCAGGCTGGACGGTAGAAAATACAACAGGCCCTGCGGGCAATGGCCCATCACGCAATATGAAAATTGTGGGCTCCGAAGGCACATTCGGATTGATTCATCCCGTGAGCGATCACTTCTGTGATAATTGCAACCGACTTCGGTTGACCGCTGACGGACATATCAAAGCCTGTCTGTACTGGTCGGATGAGTATAATGTTCGCCGTTTCGTGGATGATCCGGATGCCATGGCGGCACTCTTCCTCAAAGCGCTGGGTACGAAACCGAAGAATCATGAGATGGCCCTCGCCCTGGAACAAAAAATGCAATCTCATACGCCGACTGTACGGCGCATGTCCCAGATTGGCGGATAATAAAGCAGACGAGAACTTGATTGTTCTCGCCTGCTTTTTTGTCATGTTTTCATAAATTTCTGAAAATAATCCATTCTCCTGTTTCATTTATTAAAATTTTAATTAATATATGTTATTGCCCTTGTTGGGTCTTCAAGATTCCGCTAATTCTGACGATGTATATACAATACATCTAGATGATATGCACACATACACTATAGGAGCTGAACCTTATTGAACATTGTTGAAGCACTCGTTGCAGCGAGTCCGTATTTTAAAATTATGCTCAAAGAACACGATATCATGATTGCAGTAACCGATACGGAGAAGTTCTGGTATTATGTTCCCAGCAACGAGCTCGATCTGGGGATCAAGGCCGGAGATCCCGTTTCCCTCGATGACCCTACACTCCGCCGGGCACTTATACACGGAGAGACTTCAGCAAACCGAATTGATGCAAAATTCTATGGCACATCAATCAATTCGGCGGCCACCCCACTTCGGGATGAGCAAGGAAATATTGTGGGCACACTTGCCATTGGTTTCTCTCTTCAGAATGAGGAGAAACTGGAGTATTTCACTGAATTAATCGGCGGGATCAGCGGCAGATTGACGGATATGGTACAAACGGTAGCCGCTCAATCCGAACAATTGACAGCCTCATCTACACAGATTTTGGACAATACGCGTATGGCAGTGCAGAACTCAGGCGAGGTTAACAAAGTCGCCGCATTCATCCGTGAAATCTCAGAACAGACCAATCTACTCGGTCTGAACGCGGCTATCGAAGCAGCCCGGGCTGGCGAAGCCGGTGCCGGATTCAGCGTCGTTGCATCTGAAGTGCGCAAACTTTCTACAGGTACCAAAGAAGCCACGGTAAATATCGAACGTTCCTTGAAGGATGTCCAGCATTCCATCCAGCAGATGGAGCAGGAGATCACTTCCATCTCACAGTCTAGCAACCAACAGGCTGTGATGGTAACCGAGTTCAGCGAGGTCATTGATCAGTTGAATAGCGTAAGCCGTGACCTGAAAGTGTTTATTGAATCCATGCTGCTGAAGGCAGAATAAATTCGAAACGATGACCCTTACTTAAATGATTAACCATATATAAAAGACGCAACACCGAAGCGTTATCAAGCACTACATGTTTCATATCAATAACCAGGTCAGCAGGCATCTATTGATAACCAAATTCAGCACCTACATAAAACTCCCCATGTGATTAACGTCACGGGGAGTTTTCTAATTCTAAACAAAATAAGCCACATCACGTCCTTCTATGCATAGATGAGTTTCCACAGCATCATAACGGCCAGCCCGACCATGACCACAGCGGACAATCGATTAAACACCAGACTGATGCGTCCAGTTCGATCCGTTCTCCCAATCACCCTACCCGCACCTGCAAGTCCCAGAAACCATATCCAAGATACAACTGCGGCTGTCAGGGCAAAATACATACGCTCCACGCCCACATACTGAAGTGAACTGGTGCCAATCACGGCAACCGTATCCAGCAGCACATGGGGATTGAGTAGAGATACGGATGTAGCGAACGCAATCTGTCGTCCCGCTGACATTACCGTCTGCGAACCTTGCACAGATTCGGACGACCTCCAGATACTCCATGCCATATACAGCAAAAACAAACTTCCTGCTGCATATAACACATTCGCCAGCACTGGCCATTGCAGCAGAATAAGCGACACTCCTCCAACGGCTGCCCCGATCAACAACGTATCACTGACCCCTGCGGTTATTACAGCAGGCAGCGCATGTATATAACGTCTCTGGCTCATGCCCTGGTTAAAAATAAATACATTCTGCACACCCAGTGGAAAAATCAGCCCAAACGCCAGAATCACTGCGTGAATAACAACCTCCATCGTTCTACCCCCTTATCTCTGATTCCATCGTAGGGCAGATAATGGCTGACGTAACCAACCACTTGGATGGCATCAGACCCAACCAAATGTTATAGTTAAAAATAAAAATTTACACGTTAACGGAGAAGGCAGAAATAACCTGAAGAAGCGAAGCTAAAAGCTTTCTGAAAGAAAGCTGCATCGGAAGCATACGCCTCGCCTTTATCCCCAGATTTTCACCTTTATAAGAGCAATTTTAAAATCTGGGGATAACAGCGATCGGAAGGTTGTTCCGCCATCGAAGTACCAAGTGTAAATTTAAACAGAGGTGATTCTGCCTGTCATGGAACGTTCTGATTCCCGACTACACATGAGCTGGAAGCCGAATCCTTCTCTCGACTTGCCCTTATATCGCCAGATTGAAGCCTATATCCGCCAGAAGATCACAACAGGTGAATGGTCCGCAGGATACCGTCTCCCCTCACAGCGAATATGGGCTGAGTCCATGGGGGTAAACCGCAGTACATTGGTTACTGCCCTTGATAATCTGGCCGCCGCGGGTCTGCTTGAAGGCAGACATGGTGGGGGAACTTATATTTCCGGCTCCGGTTGGCACGGCATGGCTCACGGAGCAATGCCCAACTGGAATGAAGCCATTGAAGAGGGTTGGTACTATCCCAACCTGCCTGAGATCCAGCAGATTAATCAGGCAGAATTCCGACCTGGCATCATACGTCTTGGTACAGGGGAGCTTGCCCCGGAACTGATGCCTCAGGATGCTTTTAACGACATCCTGTATGACCTGTCCCAACGTTCTCGCACACTGAACTACCTGGAACCTCAGGGAAGTCTGGAGCTTCGTGAGGCTTTATCCATTCATTTGCAGACAACTGGCATTCAAGCCTCTCCAGATTCCATACTGATTGTATCCGGCTCTCTTCAGGCACTGCACTTGATATCAGTCGGACTGCTCCCTCGCGGATCAGCAGTTCTGCTGGAGAAACCATCGTACCTGTATTCCATTCACGCCTTTCAATCGGCAGGGTTGAAAATGAGCGGGATCCCGATGGACGATGATGGACTGCACATTGCACGCCTGGAAGATGCCTCGCAGCATGTCAAAGCTCAAGACCACATCTCGCTGCTCTATACGATACCGAGCTTTCACAACCCCACGGGCTCTGTGATGAGTGATCCCCGCCGGGATGAACTGATGGCCACCGCTCGAACATTAGGCATCTCCATTCTGGAGGATTCGGCCTACAGCGATCTGTGGCTGGACACCCCACCTCCGCCATCGCTGAAGGCGCGTGACCAGGAAGGACGGGTGCTGCATATGGGCACCTTGTCGAAGGCAGTCAGTCCCGGCTTACGCCTCGGATGGCTGGTAGGGCCAGAACCGGTCATACGCCGGCTCGCAGATATCAAGATGCAGACCGACTATGGTACCAGTTCACTCGCGCAGGAAGCCGCTGCCTTGTGGTTTGCCGAAGGGCATCATGCAGAGCATATGGAACGCCTTCGCCCTGAGCTACGCAGACGCAGAGACTTCATGCTGGATCTATTGCAACGTCATTTTGACGGCATGGCGAAATGGAACATACCCGCTGGCGGCTTTTACATCTGGCTGCAATTCACTGTGTCCCCTCTCTCTATCCGCCAATTGTTCCATACCTGTCTGGAACAAGATGTGCTTATCCATCCGGGCTACCTATATGACCGGCTGGATGCGAGTCATATTCGGTTGTCTTACGCCTATGCTTCCCCTGATGAGATGGAGCACGGGTTACAATGCCTTGCAGAAGCTATACACAGGCTCATGAATTCTGGCTCATGACTTCAAATGCTCGGTCCTGATTTCACAACCAAAAAAAGCCCTGATCAGAAAGGACAATGTCCTTCAGATCAAGGCTTTTTGCGTTAGTTTTGTAAGTTTGATCGAATACCAAAAGCGGGTCGATACCAGTAGCGCTCCGGGATTCCATCGTATCATTCTGCTATTCGCTTACCCTTTGACCGCACCCTCTGCAATGCCCTCCATGATGAACTTCTGGAAGAAAGCATAGATCAGAATAACCGGGATCGCAGTCAGTACCAAGGATGACAGAATCAAAGGCCATTCCTTGTTATATTCCCCAAATAACATGTTTGTGGACAGAATCAGTGTATACCGATTCACATCGGTAAGCATGAGCAGTGGCAACAAGAAGTCATTCCAGATCCACAGAAAGTCCAGAATCGCGATGGTGACTGTGATTGGAAGCAAGAGCGGGAAGATAATCTGGAAAAAAGTCTGAAACTCATTGCACCCGTCAATCTGAGCCGATTCCTCCAATTCCCGCGGGATAGACTTCACAAACCCGTGATAGAGGAAGATGGCCATATTTACACCAAGCCCGATATAGATCAGGGCCAATCCGTACGTGCTTCCTTGAACGCCCATGCCTTTGGCTACCCGAGTCAACGGAATCATGATGGAGTGGAAAGGCACCAGCATGGATGCAACAAACAGGAAGAAGATCAGGTTACTCAAGCGGCCAGAGGTACGTGAGAGTTTGTATCCCGCAAGTGAGGCACAGAAGACGATTCCTCCGATCCCCAGAAAGGATACAATGGCCGAGTTCATCGAACTGCCCAGCAGATTGATTTTGTTAAATGCGTCCGAATAATTCTCCCAGTGAAGCGTCGTCGGCAGCGCGATAAAGGATTGGAACATCTCACCTTGTGTTTTAAAAGAGTTCACTACCGCCATGTAGATCGGCAGCATGGCCACAAGAGAACCCAAGATCAGCAGCAGGCGAATCAGATAGCTGTTCAGTCGTTGCATCCTCATGCTTCCACCTCTTTCTTCTTCATGACGGTGATCTGGATGAGTGTGAAGATGAGTACGATGATGAACAGCACAACCGATTTGGCACTCGCATAGCCGTACCTGAAATTGTTGGAGAATGCTTCTTCATAGATATTCATTGTGATAACCTGTGTGGCCCGGCCCGGTCCACCACCCGTCAGTCCATAGACCACTTCGAACACCTTGAAGGCTCCGTTCAGTGTCAGGAAGAAACAGATGGTCACGGCATGAGTAATCATCGGCAATACCACATTGCGCAGCACCTGGAATGCGTTGGCCCCATCAATAACAGCCGCTTCCTTGAGACTTTTCGGTACACCCTGGAGAGCGGCCAAATAGATGATCATCATATACCCCACACCGTTCCAGAGCGACACGATCAGAATGGAGTAAAATGAAAACTTCGGATCTCCCAGCCATTGCTGGTCCAAGAATGAAATGGCCAGTTTCTGTGCGAGCTGTGGCAGCACCTGAGAGAAGATGAATGTCCACATGAAGGCACTAATGATTGTACTGATCATGTTAGGCATGAAGAACAAGGTCCGGAATAGCCCTTTGCTGCGCGTCCGTGATTCGATCAACACGGCGAGCAGCAAGGCAATTCCATTTTGCAGAATGAGCATAAATATTACATATTTCATCGTGAACCACAGGGCGTTCAGAAAGTCCGGATCTTCTTTGAACAATTCCACGAAGTTGCCCAGACCGATAAAGCTGTAATCCCGATTAAGTCCGTTCCAATCCGTCAGACTATAGAACATGCCACTAAACGTAGGGTACAGCAGGAAAATCGCATAGATGACAAAGGCAGGCGCAGTGAACGCGAGCAATGACAGATACTTCTTGAACACATTCGTAGCCATAGGTTCTCCCCCTTTTCACTCGAAGCGGATAATCGATTGTAAACGGGGGAACGAAGAACGTTCTGCCAGCCGTTTCATCTGCTTGGGCCTCGCAGCTCCTTACTTGTTGACTTTGTTGTAGGATTTCCACGCTTTGTCGAGCGCATCGATAACCTGCTGTTGATTTAATTGCCCGGAGTAGTAGCCTTGTAACGCTTTGCCTGATTCATCTTTAACTGCTTGAGGGATAGAAGGGTCCTGATAGGCTTTGCCTTCGTTCACATATTTCAGGGCATCGTCTACCCATGGGAAGCTCTTGAAGTCATGGATCTTGGCAACCGGATTGAATTTGAGTGCTTCATAGAAGGCACTTGAATCCTTGTCATCGAGAATGTAGTTCACGAAATCGAGTGCCACTTCTTTATTCTTGCTGGATGACGACACTGCCAGTGAAGTGGACGTACTCAGATTGATTTTAGTATCATCCGGGTTATCATTGATCGGCATCGGTGCCACACCAAAGTTCAGGTCCGGGTTGGATTTCAGAATCGTCTCGGCAAACCATGGTCCCTGAATCCACATCGCTGCGCTTCCTGAAGCGAAGGCTGCTGAACCATCATCTCCGCCGACTTCCAGCGCTTTCTCTGTACCATTCGCATTGACCAGATCGAAGACATCGAACAACGCTTTCATATCCGAGAAGGAGCCTTGATCCTGATTCATCTTGTCGATGAAGTCTTTGTGCTCCGACTGTGTTAAAGCCCCCACAGTGAGCGGCAGGAATAATTGCGGAATCCAGGATTCTTTGTAGGACAGTTCAAACGGTGTGATGTTGGCTGCTTTCAGTTTCTCCACGACCGCCTTCATTTCTGTTAACGTTGTTGGTACTTCCAGCCCTTGCTCTTCGAAGATATCCTTGTTGTACAGATAGCCCCATGATAACGTTTCCAATGGAACAGCTACGACTTTGCCCTCCGCATTGGTTACGGAAGGTTTCACCGAATCCAGTAATTTGTCGACAAAAGGTTGATCCGACAGATCTTCCAGATAACCCGCTTTGCTGAACGGTGGAATCTCATTGACTGCATGCAGGGCGAACACATCCGGTGCATCATTGGAGGCGAGACGTGTCTTCAGAATCTGAGGTGCATTGTCTGCTGGCGGCATCTCCAGTTGCACGTTCACCTCAATGTTTTTCTCTGCTTTCTCCTTGGCTTTGAACTGTTCTATATATTTATCGTAGTGTTCTTTCAGCCGAGGTTGTGCAACGAATACTTTGAGGGACACCGTGCTGCCTGATGCCGATTCTTCCTGCCCATTGTCCGTTCCTGCATTGGAACCGCAACCTGCGAGCAGAACACTGACCAGTACCGCACTTGCTACGCTTTTCCATACTTTCATCTCTTATGACCTCCCGGTGTGTGACTGGTTTGTCTTTCATAGGCTCATTATATATCAGAAAATGAAAGCGCTTCATTGGACAAAATTAGACTTGTGTATTGGATTATTTTAAACCTTAATCCAGCCCAAAGGGCTTTCTTGAACGGCTCATTGCGTGCCACTGCTTGAATTGCCTGGCATACGCGATAGTCCCTTGCGCATCTCCCCCGGTGAAACTCCGAAATGTTTCTTGAATACCCGATAGAAGTAGGACACATCCTCATACCCCGCCAGCTCGGCAATATGTTTGAATGGAATCTGATCATCCATCACCCATTCCTTCGCTCGTGTCATGCGTAACTGGACGACATAATCGGTCACATTCACCTCATACTCTTTCTTGAATACCTTGCTGAGATATTCCTTGCTGACAAAAAAGATCTGGGCGAGCTGCTCCAGCGTAATCATCTCCATACAGTGCTGCTCCATGTATTGCTTCACTTCCTCCAGGTTCAGCTTGTTCTTGAATTTGCGCTGCGCAATGAGTTGCTCGAGAGCCTGGTAATATGGGGCGGATATCCAGGCAATTGTGGATTCTATGGAAGCCAGCGCTGTTGAAGGGGGTAACACCGTTGCTTCGCCCCGCTCGTACAATCCATTGGAGACACAGAGTTCATCCAGCAAAGCCTGTAGTTCATAGGCCACTCGTCCAAGCTGCCGGGGTCTGTTAATCTCGCTGCGTTCCAGCTTCTGCTGCAGTTGCTGGAACCATTCCCGCAGACTTTGAATGTTCAGGTCATTAAACCGCAAACGAGCCTGCTGTTGAAACAAAGAAAAATCACCAGCAAAGGAAGGCGGATACGCTTCCCATGATTCCGGCGCAGATTGAACCTTTTCCAATTCTTTGGCACATTTGGCTAGTACACCATTCAGTTCATCCGGATTCACCGGTTTGAGCAGATAATCCGCAGCCCGATGGCGGATCGCATGTTTGGCATAATTGAAGTCATCATACCCGCTCACCACGATCACCTTGATCTGTGGGTACTGTCCGCTCAGCGTCTGTAGCAGCTCCACACCGTCTGTGCCGGGCATGCGCATGTCCGTAATGATAATGTGAGGCTGATGCTGCTTGACCAGTTGTATGGCCTGCTCACCATCCTCTGCTTCACCTGCAACCGTCATTCCGAGTTCACTCCAATTCCCCAGGTTGCGCAAAATATCCCGGTTCCACGGTTCATCATCCACCAGCAGTACTCTGTACAGTTCCTTGTTCACAAGGCTTCGCCTCCTGTATTGCAGGGAATTCGTACTGTAACACTCGTCCCCTGTCCGTATTCACTTTCCATGCTCATCCCGTATTCAGGTCCAAAATGCATTACCATTCGTGAGGCTGCATTAACCAGTCCAATACTCGTCCCTGAACTCCATACCCGATCAGCCTCCCAGGTAAGTCGCTCCAGCCTGGACTGCATCTCCGCTAGTTTCTCAGCATCCATACCCACACCGTTATCACGAATTCGAATCGTTACCTCTTTAGGTTCACAGACGACCTCAATGCCCAGCTTCCACTCCCCCGGTTTCTTCTCCAGACCATGCAAAAATGCATTCTCCACAATGGGTTGCAAAGACAACTTGGGAATATAACACGCTCGAAGTTCTCCGGTAATCTCCAGTGTGTATTCAAGCTTGCCGCCAAAACGCTGCTTCTGAATGAGCATATAATGTTCCAACTGATCGAGTTCAGACTGTAAAGGGACAAGTCCATCCGGCGCTCGCACAATATAACGAAACATTTCGCTCAAGGCTCGAATGACTTTATAACTGTCTGCCGGTTTTTGCGAGTAGACCATGCCGCCAATCATCTGCAACGTATTTTGCAGGAAATGCGGATGGATCTGGGATTGCAGAGCTTTGAGCTCCGCCGTCTGCTTCTCCAGATTCATCAGGTAGTTGTCCCGAATGTGTTCCCGTATACGGCTTGACATGCCATGCAGATTTTTCTCCAACAGACCAATTTCATCCACCCGGCCGCTTCGTACCACTTCTCTGTCCTTAATCAACTGAATACCCTTCATGGAATTGGCCAGTCTGACAATGGGCTTCGAGGTACTCCAGGCCACGAGCGCAGCTATTCCCACAGAAATGACGGTTGCCAGGCCACCTACAACCAGTCCGTATTTCATCGTTTCCAAGGCACTCTCGTTAATCACATGGGCAGGTACAATCTTGATCACACGCAGTCCTGACGGGTCAATGGAATGATAGAATACGTATTCCTTGGCTGTACGGATGAAACCGGATCTTTCTTTGGCGCCTGCCAATTGTGCCAATGCTTCAGCGGACGGCTGGATGTTTTGATTCGGCTGATAGACCGGGTTGCCCGCACTGTCGGCGATGTATACTGCATAAGCCCCCCTGCTATCCAGCAGCTCGAGGGTCTGATTGAACTCAGCCCACTTGACCTCCAGACTGATGGCGCCGATCTGTGCCTGATCCTCGAAGCGATTCATGCTGCGAGTCATGTGAAACTTTTGCGGATCGTCCGGATCATTGATAATTGTAAAATCTTTATGTTGTGCAAAAAGCTCATGATACCCTTCTGGGATTTCCGATACCGTTTTGATGCGAGAATCCATGGAGTTGAAGGTGAACAAGGTGTCCAGTTCCTTCAGATACAGTTCAACGCCAAACACATAATTGCCAGCGGAATAATATACACTGTTCAGCATATTGAACATGGCCTTCTGTTCGTCAAATCGGCTGGCTGCTGGCGCTTCCTGATTCAACGCCAGATACTGATGCAATTCGTCACTGATCTGAATCGAATAGATAATATTGTTCATGCGAGCGAACTGTTCGCCCAGATAGATGGAGGCCCAGTTCATATTGGCACGGTTGGTCTCCATAATCTCCTCTTCCATGGAAGAGCGGGTATTCTCAGCTGCCATAGCGGTCATGGCAATGACGGGTAGAACAGCCAGCAGCGTCATGGTAAGAATCAATTTATTACGAATGCTGCGTTTGAAAGGATCTGTCAGCTTCCGATAACATTCAGTAAACACAGCGCATCCACTCCTGAGCTAAAATAGACAAACGCCCCAGCATGGAAGCCGAGGGCGCTTTGGTCTTGATATTCATTTTGGTAATTATTATTTCCTATTATTGTTCGATAATCCGTACGCCCCATGGTTCCAGTTCGATCTTCTCTCCCGCAGCAATCGGAATTCCTTCCAGAAGTTCGGTCCCTTCCCCATAGGCATTCACGAAGGATGTTGCCTCATCCGCATAATTGAAATAGTAGCGAATCGTACTTCCCTGATCGTTCACACCTGTCTTCACAATGATTGGAAAAGCCAGTTCCGGCTCAGCTCCCCATACACCCGCTTCCTTCATGACACGCTCCAGTACCTTACGGATCACCGCAGAACTGGTGTAACAGCCGACATAGGTTGCTTTGCCTTTTCCATAGGCATTCTGGGTAATTGCCGCATATTCACCCCAATGTGGATGATCATACCAAGCAAGTACTTCAGCCGTTGTCGGTGTAATTAATTCCATCCAGGTGTGGATCTGATTCTGCTCTTCACCAACCCCAAATGGATCATCCCGCAGCGAAACATGTTTTGGCTCTACAAAAAGGTTATAGCTGATTCCGCATGCCTCACTGATTAGGCCAGGCTGGCGGCTAGAGCGTACCTTGATATGCTCATTTGCAAAGCCGCTCTTGAACGAGTAGACGATATGTCCGCCATCCTGTACGAATTGATTCAATTTTTCCAGCAACGCATCCGATGCAGCATACAGAGCAGGTACAACGAGCACGTCATACGCCGCATAATTCTCAACAGACGGGTCGATCAGGTCACAGCCAATATTCATTTTATATAATTCATCGTACATCCAGCGAACCACATCATTATAATTCTTGTCACTGGTGAAGTTAAACCCAAACCACTTGATTGATGTCAGCGCCTCATTGCTGAACAGCACAGCCACCCGATTCTTTTTCTTCAAATTCACGAGCTTTGGACTCAGACGGGCAAAATCCCTGCCAATGGTCTTCGCTTCGTTGTACACCGGATTCGGTTCAAAGTCATGACTGAGCAATCCTTTCCAATACGTCTCGAACGAATTATGCAACGAATGCCAGTGCCAGTAGGCGACCATGTTCGCTCCGGATGCCAGATGACTGAATGCCTGCAACCGAAGTTGTCCCGGATAGGGAACCCAATGCCAGAATGCCTGCGCTTCGGTCTCCAGTACCAGATAATTGGATTGTTTGGTGGAACGAGCCACATCCCCGCCGAATGAAATCTCAATGCCTGTCAGATCATCCTGGGAAGGATGGTAGATATCCACACTGGTGATGTCAAAAGGTTTCGATGCGGCAAAATGATCCACATCCCCTTGAATGCCGTAGGAATATCCACGCCAGTCAAAGTCAAAGTTCTGGGTAACAAACTGTCCTTCCTGTTTGTATTCATTCACGATCCCCACTTGCCAAGCCAAAAAGTTGGTTACCAGCTGACGCTGGAACTTGGCAAACTCAGCACCCAGACTGCCGTTAATCGTTCCTACAACAGACGGGAAGTCTTCCCAGCTATTGATCCGATTGCTCCAGTAATCGAGACCAAATTCCTTGTTAAGCTCATCCAGAGAGCTGAACTTGTTCCGCATATATTTGACGAATTGCAATTGTACATTATCTCCGGCCGTATTGTAATGTTTCGTCTCGTTATCCGTCTGATAACCGATGACCGCTGGATGTGTGCTTACCCGAGAGATCAGCTTGCGGATGATCCGCTCGGCATAGAATAGATAGGTTGGATGTGTAATATCCATGATCTGTCTTGCACCATATTTACCAGGTCCCTGTGAGGTAGTAGCCAGCACGTCCGGATGTTCCTTAACCATCCACGTTGGAACAGCATACGTTGGTGTTCCTACGATGACCTGAATCCCCGCTTCATGCATGGCGTCCAGCACACGGTCTACCGAAGAGAAGTCAAATACGCCATTCTGCGGTTCATGAGTACTCCAGGTTGATTCTGCAATGCGGACCACGTTGATCCCGGCATCCTTCATCATCTGAATGTCCTTGTCCAATCTTTCATAAGGCATATATTCATCATAGTAGGCCACACCATATAATAATTTGTCCATGATTTAATCTCCTTTTTAAGTGGAAAATATAATGATCTTGACGTGTGCAAGAGTTGACATATTCCAAGCCTTAATGGTAGCGTTTACACTATTATCGGTTGAAGAACTTGGATTGTTCAGTAACCTCTTCAAACGCTGATATGTTCCACGGATTATCCATGCTCGCGTTAAACTGATTATAATGAAGTATACTAAGGGTGCCGATTGTATAAGGCGAGTTGTTTTTACCCTTTTCCGAGGTGAATGTTATGGATATCCGATCACAGCTCCGAGAAATGCCTCACCATACGCTGGCCCACTGGCTGCCTATTATCGACTCCAACATCAAATTCTATGGTGCGCACAGCCAACAAGTACCCCATGGATGGGCGATGCCGGAGGAATCACATCCGGGTTTTGAGATTATGTTGATTATCCAAGGTACTCAGGAGAGTGTGATTCACGGTTATACCTATACCGTGGAGGAAGGTTCCATTCTTCTCATTCCTCCCGGGTTCAAACATACGAATCAATGTGTATCGACGGAAGGCATGACTTATTTTAGCGCTCACTTTAATGTGGATGATCCGGTCTTTACCCTGAAGCTAATGTCACAGCATAGCCAAATCTACGCAGCAGGTACGGCCGTTAATCGGAAGATGCGCGTTGTGCTGGAGAGTTGGATGAGCATGATTAATGTATCCGAAGCCTACACATCCACGGACAAAATGATCATGCAGGCACGCATGTTTGAACTGTTCGCCCTGTTGTCCCAGGCCGCTGACAATGAACCGGAATCCACAACTTCCGTTGCTGCTTCACATGCACCAGCTCCAACAGCCATGCATTATGCGGGAGCTATAGCGGAGGCAATCAAGCAGGCATTCCATGCCCAGCTTCGAACCAAGGAAAGCAGTGTATCCACGGTCAAAGTAGAGCAGATTATATCCTCGTTTGGCATCAGCCCGGGATATGGTCTACAGGTCTTTCGCAAGGTGTACGGGCGATCACCCAGGGCTTACCTGTCCAGCTTGAAATTGCAGGAGGCCAAGGTACTGATCGAACAGCCTGAGCTGTCGCTCGGGGAAATTGCGTGGAAGCTCGGCTACACCCATCTGTCCCATTTCAGCAGACAATTCAAACGTTGGACAGGCCAGAGCCCGCTGCAATACCGCAACCATCATGCAGATGAATCAGGTGATCCTGTATCCTATAGATCTGAAGCAAGTCCGGAATCTTGATTGCGTATACGCTCATACTCTTCCGGCGTGTTCATATTACTCATTTGCATCGCTACTTGATGGACACCTGCGCTCTCAAGCTCTTCCACTTCCACATAGCGGCAACCGATCTCTTCAAGCCATCGCATGACTCGAAGATGATCCTGGTTCAGACGCTGCTCCAGATCAGGGAGCACTCGCTTGTGGTAGGCCCCTGCAAGAGGGTGGACATGTCCATCCACGCGTGGAACGATAGCAGAATATGAGTTATGCGATTCGACCAGCTTTTTTATTCCATCGAAAAAAGACGTTTGCAGGAGCGGCATGTCGCAAGCGCATACCAGATTCCAGTCTGTATCGGAAGCTTCCAGCGCCGCGTGAAGACCGGCGAGTGGCCCCTTCCCCGGATAGTGATCCTGAACGCAGTCGTAGTCCATTGCACTGTAGGCTGTCACATGGGGTCCGGCAGCCACGATGATACGCGATACTGCGGGTCTCATGGCCTTTGTGACATGTTGCAGTACAGCAGAACCGTTCAGTTGCAGCATGGCCTTGTTGGTTCCCATGCGGCTGGATAAACCTCCTGCCAATATGATGCCTGTCCATTCCCTTGAGTTCATGATGGCTTGTTTCCTCCTGGTAACGATATGAGCTTGTTATATCAATGGATCAACATTTTCTATAGATTGAATCCCCTTTCAACAAATGATACATTGAACAATATGCATTTGAAAGGAATGGCTTAATTGGACAGACCTATACCTTCAAAAGGTAATCCCTCATTGGGATCTCTGAAACTATATAACTTTTTCATATATGGCGCCATCTCCATCTTTGCCGGATTCCTGCAGTTATATCTGCAAGAGATTGGCATGACCAAACTGGAGATTGGCAGTCTGATGGCGATTGGACCTTTTGTCTCCTTGTTCGCCAACCCGTTCTGGGGTTTCTGGAGCGATAAATCCCGCAATATTCGCATCATTCTGATGATTATGATGGGAGGCACATTTGTGCTCGCCCAGGGTGTATTCTATGCGCCCAGTTATACATGGATCTATGTAGCCATGATCTTTTTTTATTTTTTTCAAAGCCCATTATTCGCTCAAACCAATAGCCTGATTCTCGGATATATCGATGGCACAACCCAGAAGTTTGGATCATTCCGGCTCTGGGGTTCACTCGGTTGGGCACTGACTGCCGTTGCAGCTGGCCCGCTCATTGACCGTTTTGGTATCGGCAGTGTATCGATTATCTTTGCGTGCATGATTACTGTCGCCTTCGTGTTATCCGTGTTCCTGCCCAGACAGCCTATTGCTTCCGATACACCCGTGGTGACTTTTCGGCGGTTTGGCAAAGTCATGTTCAATCCGTATTTTATGACATTTATCGGTCTTGGTGTACTGGTCTCGGTACCCAATGCCATGAACAGTACATTTATGTCCTTATATATTGTAGAGATGGGTGGCGACAAACAGATGGTCGGCTGGGCCATCTTCACCTCATCCATTCTCGAAGTCGGTGTATTCCTGCTGCTCGACCGCTTGCTCAAACGCAAAATGAGCATGCTTCTGGCCTCTCTCATCCTGATCAGTCTGCTGTTTGCACTGCGCTGGCAGCTTATGGCACTGGCCAGCAACCCGATGGAGATTGTATTCATTCAGCTGATGCATTCCATCACGTTCGGCGGGTACTTCTATGTAGGCACACAACTGACCATGCTGTTCATTCCAAGACCCTATCGTTCCTCCGGTCAAGCGGTCTATACGATGGCCTGGGGCGGTCTCTCAGGGGTTATTGCGGGTCTGTTCGGCGGCTGGCTGTTCCAGAACTTCGGGGCGGAAGTCATGTATAGTATTGGCGTATTCTTCTCGCTCATCGGTGCTGTTGGATTCAGCATCATGTGGTTGTCGAACCGCCGTAACGGCTATCAGCCGGTTGTGTTGACGGAGATGGGCAATATGGATGAGGAGAGATAATCTTTTGTTAGAAAAATTGAAAGATTGATTTACACAAGAGCACTACGATGACAGAAGAATCTTTCGATCGCCGTTATCCCCGGATTTTTTTGATTCCCTTTTTTCAAGGTTAAAATCCAGGGATAAATGCGACCGCTCCGCTTCTTCAGGTTATTTCTGTCCTCTCCGTTATCGTGTAAATTAACGTTCAAACATTCAAACAAAAGATTATGGATAGTAGTATTAAAGAGAAAGGAGTCTAAGGTTTGTGCTCCTAACGAACCTTAGACTCCTTATCTGCAGCAATTTCACGATATGCTAAAGCTAAGGAATCTCAGCCACCTTATTTCGCATAAAAGTCACAAAAAACTTCGAAAAGACAGGATAAATGAGGAAATAAGGTGTCTACGATTCGTTACGTTGCTGGAATGCCGAAATACACTTAAATAGCATGTCCTCGGTTCGTTAGATTCTTGCCTCACACGCACATCCACCACTTCAGCACATGTTCATGTTCATGCCATATTATATACTCGGTCTAAAACTAACCTAACTATATGTTGAAAAACAAAAGGGCATCCTTCGCCATGACCATGACGAAGGATGCCCTTGCTTTAACATATCATTTGTCTGCTTGCCAGCACTCCGATGAACAGAGCTTAAGCTGATTCATCGAGCTTATGCCTTCGGCAGTTGGAATGAGCTTTTCAGAGATACGACCCGGTTAAATACCGGACGTCCTGGCTCGGAATGTTTCGGATCTACGCTGAAATAACCGTGACGGAAGAATTGGAACTTGTCCTGAGCGTTCGCTTCCTTCATCTCTTGTTCCACATACCCGTGAACAACCTCAAGAGAGTTCGGGTTCAATTGATCCAGGAACGTTTTCTCCGGTTGCTCTTCCACAACCTCCGTTTCAGCCCCAGCTACAGCCACTTCAACCTCAGCTTCTGGTGCTTCATCCAGGATCAAAGGCTCATACAGACGGAATTCAGCAGGTACCGCTTGAGTCGCTTCTACCCAGTGAATCGTACCTTTAACTTTACGGCCAGTGAAGCCACTGCCGCTCTTCGTCTCCACATCATAGGTACAATGAATCTCGATCACATTGCCTTCTGCATCCTTGATTACATCGTTACATTTGATAAAGTATGCATGTTTCAGACGAACTTCGTTGCCAGGGAACAAACGGAAGTATTTATTCGGCGGATTTTCCATGAAATCGTCTTGTTCGATATAAATCTCACGAGAGAACGGAATTTGGCGATTCCCCATCTCCGGGTTCTCCACATTGTTCTCTGCTTCGAGCCATTCCACTTGCCCTTCCGGGTAGTTGGTAATAACCACTTTAAGCGGGTGCAGGACAGCCATCGTGCGTGGAGCTTTCAGTTTCAGGTCTTCACGTACAAAGTGCTCCAGCGTTTGCAGGTCGATGACCCCTTGGCTCTTGGAAATGCCTGTTTCGAATACAAAATCACGAATAGCTTCCGGCGTATATCCCCGGCGGCGCAGACCCGAAATGGTCGGCATACGCGGATCATCCCAACCATCCACATGGCCTTCGTCCACGAGCAGCTTCAGCTTCCGCTTGCTGGTCACCATCTGGGACAGGTTCAGGCGGCCAAATTCGTATTGACGAGGTTGGCTCTCCATCTCACATTCTGCAATAACCCAATCATAGAACGGGCGTTGATCCTCAAACTCAAGGGAGCAGAGGGAGTGTGTTACACCTTCAATGGCATCTTCGAGCGGATGAGCGAAAGCGTACATCGGATAGATGCACCATTTGTCGCCCGTGTTATGATGATGTGCATGTGAAATCCGGTAAATCACCGGATCGCGCAGGTTGATATTCGGTGCAGACATATCGATCTTGGCACGCAGCACTTTCTCCCCGTTCTGGAATTCGCCTGCACGCATACGAGTGAACAGGTCGAGATTCTCTTCCACCGAACGATCACGGTACGGGCTGTTCTTGCCCGGCTCCGTCAGCGTTCCGCGCATTTGACGAATTTCGTCGGCGCTTTGGTCGTCGATATAGGCTTTACCTTTTTTAATTAACAAGACCGCACGGTTGTACATCTCATCAAAATAATCCGAGGCAAAACGTTTCTCGTTCCACTCGTATCCGAGCCATTTCACATCTTCCTGAATCGATTGAACGTACTCTACATCTTCCTTGACCGGGTTCGTGTCATCAAAGCGCAAGTTCGTTTTGCCGCCAAATTCGCCGCCCAGCGTAAAGTTAATCCAGATCGCCTTGGCATGGCCGATATGCAGATAACCGTTCGGTTCCGGAGGAAAACGGGTAATAACTTCCTGGACTTTCCCTGACCGGAGATCTTCGGTAATAATATTTTTGATAAAGTTAGGTGGGGTTGTACGATTGTCCACAGGTATCAAACCTTTCATGAATTGATTGGAACTTTCAGTAATTGCAACGCGTTTCATTTAAATATACCTTTAACGGGGGAGGAGTTCAATAAAGAAGGCACCAAAGTCAGGTACAGCCGTGCATAAATAGGCCCAAAACCATTTTGACGGGTTCGCTCGAATCATGTAGCATGATAGTAAAATAAAATTAAAGGGAGGGTTTCCCATCACATCAAATTCGCTTAAACTGACCAAAGAACAGCAGGATGAAGCCATTCGTACCATCCAGTCGTATTTCGAAGAGGAACGTGGCGAAGAACTGGGTGATCTGGCCGCTTGGGGTGTCCTCGACCTGTTCATGATACAGCTCGCTCCCTACATATATAATCAGGCACTCCGTGACGCGCGCACAACGGTCAATCAACGCATGGCATCGATGGAAGAAGACCTGTTTGCACTGGAACAAAAGTTACCCAAGACTTCCCGTTAATTCACTAATTTATAAAGAAAGAAGGTTGCATTCATGTTTACCTATTCATTGGATGAATATACCGAACTCCGGCCGCTGGCCATGGAACATACCAAACCGCTGTTCGAACTCACGGATCGTTCACGGGATCAACTGAGACATTGGTTACCGTGGGTTGATCATGTGACAGAAGTGGAACACACCTCAAACTTCATTACTAATGCATTAAAACAAGGTGCTGAAAATGGCGGCTTCACCGCCGGTGTGTGGTTAAAAGGTGATCTTGCCGGCATCATCGGATTCCACGAGATTAACTGGACCAACCGCTCGGTGAGCATCGGATATTGGCTTGGGAAAGGTTTTGAGGGTCAGGGCTTGATGACAAGTGCTTGTCGCGTTCTGGTTGATTATGCACTGGTCACACTGGATCTGAATCGCGTTGAGATTCGCTCGGCAACGAACAACAAACGCAGTCGCGCTATCCCGGAAAGACTCGGATTCGTTCTAGAGGGTGTCATTCGTCAGGCAGAGAAGCTGCCTAAAGGTTACGTGAACCATGCAGTATACGGCATGCTGCAGCATGAATGGGAACTTTTACGCTAATTTGTTTACATAATTGAGTTAAAATCTAACTAAGACCAACCGTATGCCCCTTTCCTGTGTACATTTTAAACACGGGTGAGGGGCATTCTTGGTTATTGATCCATTTTTTACTAACAATTAAGGTTCCTCTCAGCCTCCCTTCATTCTTGCTCTCTAATATAACGTTGTGGGTGAACACCCATACACCCATACCAACCTACAGAAGAAAGAAGGATGATCCAAGATGAAGAGAGCCAAAACATCAAGAACAGTAGTGGTTACCAGCGCAATGGCTATGACGATTGCACTCGGTGGAGGCATGTTTGCACATTCAGTAGCTAATGCAGATCCGGCAGCAAACCCTTCAGGCCAGACGGACAACGCTCCTACAATAAATTCACATAAAATAAAACCAGAAGACCGGGTTAGAGGTTTGGGGCCCGGGCTGGAGCGCTATTCGGACGAACTTACCTCCGTGCTTGGCGTGTCTGCCGATGAGCTGAAAGAAGCGCGCAGGTCAGGCAGCACCATTGCCCAGATTGCAGCAACCCAAAATGTAGATGTACAGACCGTCATTGATCAACTGGTCGCAGCGGAGAAAACAGAACTCCAGCAGCAGTTGACCGATGGCAAAATCACACAAACCCAATACGATGAGCGTGCAGCTACAATTACACAACGTGTGACTGACCTGGTAAATGGTAATAAGAAGGACGTTGGAGCAGGTGGGCGTGGTCGGGGTGGATTTGGTGGACCAGGAGCAGAACGTTATACCAAGGAACTGACCTCCATCCTCGGGGTTACAACGGAAGAACTGAAGGAAGCCCGTGAAGCAGGCAGCACTATTGCCGAGATTGCCGCCACCAAGAACGTGGACGTGCAGACGGTTATTGATACACTCGTTACTGCCCAGAAAGCAGAACTGCAACAACAGTTAACCGACGGCAAGATCACACAAAGCCAATTCGATGAGCGCGAGGCAGACATTACTCAACGAGTTACTGACCTCGTCAATGGTAAACAGCCAGAAGGTCCAGCAGGTCACATCCATGATCATGGAGCAAGACCAGACGGCGAGGCCAAGACAGTGCCGAATCCGAATTCCAGCAAAGTCGACAAGTCACCTAATGACAGCATCAAAGACTTATCTTAACAAAGGATTAGGCCCAGAACGTTAGACAAGCACAGGCTTCTTTATACACCCGGTTTAATGCATGAATCAAGATAAAGCCCCTCCTTCTCCACAACAAGTGGACATTAAGGAGGGGCTCTGTCTTGATATCGCAATCCGTTTCCATATCACTTTAAATCTGTCGATCAAACTTCTTCCTTAGAGGGCTCGGACCATACCACCATCCACGATCAATGAGGTTCCGGTGATGTACGTATTGGCCCCGGATAACAGGAACACCACCGCTTTGGCAAACTCCTCTGGTTGACCATAACGGCCGAGTGGAATCTCCTTGCGGAACTGTTCCGAGACTTCATCCTCACTGACTCCGTTCTGCTCTGCCCGTGCAGCGTCCAGCTCACGAATGCGGTCTGTGGCAATACGTCCTGGCGCCACCGTGTTGATTAAAATTCCGTATGGAGCCAGCTCTTGGGATAACGTCTTCGCCAATCCAAAAACGCCGGTACGGAACGTGTTGGACAGCACCAGACCCGGAATGGGTTGCTTCACGGAAGTTGAAGCGATATTCACAATGTGTCCTCCGCTTTCTTTCATATAAGGAAGAGCACCGCGAATCAGCCTTACATAACTGAGTACATTTAAATCAAATGCACGCTCCCAATCTTCATCCGTCAGTGACTCAAATGAACCCGAGGGTGGCCCACCCGAATTGTTCACCAGAATATCAATCTGCCCGAACAGCTCTGCTGTCTTGTGAATCAGCGCCTCAATATCTTCCTTACGTGTCACATCGGTTGCATGATATTCCACACGTCCACCACCAAGCGCCAGAAGCTCCTGCTTCACGGCTGCGAGCTTTTCTTCGCTCCGGCTGGCGAGCATGACGTCAGCACCTTCTGCTGCCAATTGAGCGGCTACCGCTTTGCCCAGCCCGCGGCTGGAAGCCAGCACCAGTGCTTTTTTACCTTGAAGTCCCATGTCCATCGTTGTTCCTCCTCCTCAGCTACGTTTCTATTTGGTTTGGATAAAATAACCCATAAGAATGTCGTCCACATCCTTGCCGCCGATATAAAACTCGGACACCAACCTGCCTTCCGTCACAAATCCACACTGGGTATAAAACGTAATCGCTCCCGGATTGCTAGAGAGCACGCGCAGCCTGAGCTTACGAACGCCTTGTTGGGCCGCATGCTGCTTGATAGCATCCATCAAAGCAGTAGCGATACCACAACGCCGATCATGAGGATGAACTGCAATATGAATCTCGTAAACGTGACGGTTGACGGGCATACCTGTCGCTGGCTGAAAGCCCACATAACCACATACCCGCTCTCCCTGCACCGCAATCAATTGGCTGCCTGGCGGACAATACTGCAGGTATTGCTGTCTGGAGCGCCATTGCATCGGTGCAGGAGAGGTGTATTTGTCCCATACCAGGGTGTCCAACTCCATGAGCTGTGCTGCATCTTTAATCTCGGATGGACGAATCGTAAATGTATGGCTGGTAAGCATAATGATTCAACCTTTCGTGCTATAGTCGACAACGCTGTACGTTACAACGCCGGAAGTTAAGCGAGTGATGAGTTAGAAGTTAGGAAACCATGATTCGTTAGCGACACTGTCTAACTGGCTTTGTTCTATATATTGTAGCATAGCCTCAACGTTGACTAAAATTCCAACCGGATTTGAACCTTTTCGCATAATGAAATGAAATAAACGTTTAACCTTGCCGTAACGTCATGGTTTATACTGGTTCGATAAGGAGGGGACGCATGATGAATATCAAAGAGGCAGCAAGCAGGCTCGGGATATCGGCGAGAGCCATTCGTTTTTATGAGGAAAAAGGATTAATTCTACCCGCCAAACAGACCACTAACGGGTATCGCACCTACACAGAAAATGATATTTGGCGGCTTCAAACCATTGCTGCGCTACGTGAGATTGGCATGTCCCTGCAGGATATTACACACGCGCTCGGAGAGATCGATCAGGGGAATCAGCAGCGGCTAGAAGAATATCTGGAGCTGCAACAGGCCGTCATGTATGCCCAATGGATTGAACTGAAACGTATGATGGATACAACCCAGCGTATGATTGATCTGAATCGCCAGGACGGACCGCTGGATGTCAGCCATCTGCACGATCTTGCGGACAGTGCGCGGCGTCTGCGTGAAGCACGGCAGAACTGGCATGATCGGTGGAATTATGACACACAAGCAGCCGTCCATGATCAGCGAGTGCAGGGTGGACACAGGGACAGTGCGAGGCAATCCTTTTCAGAGGACAGTCATCGTTCAGACAACGTCTCGCCTATAAACGATCAGCATGAGATTTCACATCCATATCATAATACAGATGAGTCCACATCGAGTGATTCAAATGATACGGTGCAGTCTTCCTTTTACCTGTATCACAACTATGATGAGGGACTGGAACAGACAGCTCAATGGATCTCGCCCGCCCCAGGCGAGAAAGGACTCGATATCGGTACAGGCACGGGTAATCTCGCAGGAAAACTACTACGTTGCGGCGCAGACATGACTGCAATCGACCAGTCCCGGGAGATGCTGCGCAGATGCCGTACCAAATATCCTGACATGCATGTGAAGCTAGGTAATTTCCTGGCGCTGCCTTTTACCGATCATTCCTTCGACTTTGTCGTATCCAGCTTCGCCTTCCATCATCTGAGTCCAGATCAGCAACTACTGGCCTTACAGGAGATGCAGCGAGTTCTAACCTCGCGCGGACGTATCGGTCTAACCGATCTGATGTTTGTTGATGCCACTCACCGCGAGGCGTATGTCCGTGAAGCTGAATTATCCGGACACGAAGAACAGTTGCGCGCCTTGCGTGACCGTCACTTCCCTCTGCTGGGTGAGCTATGCGGATGGCTGGAGCAACAGGGGTACGTCACCAAGCATGTGCAGCATAATGAGCTGTTGCACACGTTGCTGGCAGTGCCTTTGCGGTGAACATCGAAACACCAAGAGCGTACAAATGAAATAAATAGATTTACATTAGGACAATGTGTTCTCTCTCACAAAACGCTTCAAAGTACGTCTCCTTCTTATGTATAAAAAAAGACTCCACCATGATGAAAATAGTGGAGTTTTTTTGAGTTTTCCCGCGGTGTCTTCCGTGATTTTTATGCTGAAATAAATATCGTGGAAACCTTTCTATGAATACATAGTGTGTTTCTAAAGCATTGTTATCCTGTAATCACGTAATACTTACCTTTTAATAGATATTCATTGGTTTAAGCAGAATTTGAATGTAAAACCCGAGTAAAAGATCCATGTATTAACATCAAATAATCATAATACCATTTTTAAAAATCGTAAGATATATACAATCACATAGAAGTTTTTCTGAACGCGACTGTATAATAATGGAAATAATAGCGAATTTGTAAAACCTACGTTAATTCGTAAATATTTATTCCTAAATTTATAAGCAAAGGTGGTGCGCTCCTTTAATGACCGAAAATCATCGGAGAATTAAGTTTGAGAAACAGCTGTTATTGAATTTTATAAGAGATGTTAAAAAACAATTTCCTAAAAAAGCATATGGCTACTTTTTATCAACAGAGCCAGATGGTGGACCTTCTGAGTACATAATTATGCAAGAAGATGTACGAGGTTCTTTCTTAGACTATTTCTCATCCTATGGAAATTACTACAAAGACCATGATGATGCCGGATTTTTAACTTCTCCAGAAGAAACTATTAAGATTGAAAAGTATATTCGACAGAATAAGTTGTTCAAAGTGGGGGTATTCCACAGTCATCAACGACACCCCGCTATATTAGCAAGGGTAGATGTCGATCTACATCCCTCATCGAGTGTTTGGCATCTTCTAATCTCTTTACGGACATTAGAATATCCCCAAATTAGAGTTTTTGAAGTAAGCCCTGATAAACAAGTAAAAGAAATTAAAATTGAGTTGGCAGAACTGGAGGATCAAAATGAAGCAAGCTATACATTTTACTGAGATGAGTAAATCTTATAATGAAGATGAGCTTGTCCAATTCCTTAAAACAATCTTCTCTGTTAATCGATTTGGAAAACCAGTAGTAACAAATAATCATGTTCTTTATGAAGCTTTCCAATTGCTTAGTGACATACCTTTACACATTAAAGAAGAAATTCTATATACAAGATTTTATAAGGATAATGAAAAACGCTATAAAGAGTTGATAGCTAGATGGATGATTGAATTACCTGGGGGCACATTTAATATGGGGAATCACAAAGAGGCTAAATACTTATATTGTGGAGAAGAGCCTTTACATGAGGTATACCTCTCACCCTATAAAATAATGTCAATTCCAGTTTCAACTAGTTTGTATAAAGAGTTTGATCCTGATTATCAAAGCGCCCCACAAAATTATCCTGCAACTAGTATAACTTGGTACGACAGTTTTATGTTTGCAATTTGGTGTAATACTGATCTACCAACCGAAGCAGAGTGGGAGTATGCAGCAAAAGGAGGGAAAAATCATCACTATCCAATTGACGAACATTCTCTAATTGATTACGCATGGTTTAGTGATAATTCTGGAGGTAAATTGCACGTAATCGGACAAAAGAAGCAGAACAATTATGGCTTATATGATATTAACGGTAATGTATGGGAATGGTGTTTGGACACTTATAACTCTAATTATTATTCAAAAACTGCCTCTCATAACCCCGTAAATATAAATGATGGAGAAAACAGAGTCTGCCGAGGAGGAAGTTTTCATTCGTTCATAGATATGTGCAGAAATAATTTCAGGCATCATGAACCTGCATCATTTCATGCTTATGATCTTGGTTTTAGGTTAGTTAAACATGAAGGAGGACAAATTCAATGATTACAGTAATCTTGCCCCAATTCTTAACATCTTTAGCTAGAAATCAACAAGAAATACAAGTAGAAGTAACTGATTTGGCAGAACTCAAAAATTATTTGGCATCTAGCTTTCCAGCATTAAAGGAAAAGTTATGGGAATCAAATGGCACTACTAAAAGAAATGTATTGTTTGTTTTAAACGATAATTTAATTAAATTTGAAGATTACAAAGTAATTCAGTTTAAGCAAGATGATGAATTAAATATCATTTTACAGTTTGCTGGTGGTTAATATGAGCAATTCAAAAATATTAAATTCGAGAGTTCTTCCTCAAGAATATGTTGAAGAAGCTCTAGGCTATGTATGTTATGAGCGAACGTATCACTATCTATTTACACAAGTATATCAATTAGAGAGCTACCCACTTCTTTATTTGGATAGGTTTGTAGGGTGGACTTTTAATACTTCAGGCGAGCCGTTTTTGCCTTTGGTTAATGGGCTAGAGGAGTTTCTAAACAAGTATATTAGACAAGTACATTTAGTAGAAGTAACGGAAGTAATAGAACTTCTCTATAAACTATTCGCTCAGAATAACTTTGTATCATTGACTATGGAAATGAAACATCTGGATAATTCCACTTACTATACCACCGTATTCATCGAAGATATTCATGATGAACAAATTGTTTATACTCATATCAACGAAGCTAATCAAACTGCTAGGAAATGTATGAATTTAGAAACTTTCAAAACAAAGCTTTATATTGATAACAACCTAGTAGAACTATCAGCATATGAGTATTCTGAAGTACTGAATAGATTGAAAAATAATAATTTAATTGAGAATATAAAGTTTATCTTTCTCAATCTTTATGGGTTGAAGATTAATGAGGAGGGTATAGAAAAAAACTCAATAAGGATTCCATGCTCGCAATCTGGACTACATGATCTAAAAAAATTCATTGAAGAACACACTTCTCGGTTTCTAACTGCATCTATCACAAAAATTGACCAACAAATTTTGAGTAAGCAGATAAAAAGTAAAATTCATCCTCTTTTACAACTAGTCAAGTATATAATACACTCAAAAATTCATATAACAACAGAAATAAGTAGTGTTTTTGAATTTCAAGTTTACAATATCAATGATTGTCTTAATAAACTTCAATTTTTTTCAAGTGTAGTTGTACAAAAGCCCGGCCAAAAATCGCTTGATTTGTACCTTAAGTCCCTAGATAAATTAATTTTGAATATTAGTCATTTACAAGAATCGTTATTAGTGGTCTTAAGAGCATTGATAGAGGGAGATAATTATGAAAAATAATGTGATGAACCTTCTTCACGGGCTTATTCCAGAGGATGTACTGAAAGAAGTTGAGAATAATTTCGAACAGTATATATGTACTCCTCTAAATCAGTTGGGGTTTGATTCTATGTCCACAATATCACTTGTAATGAAACTTGAGGAGCAACTACAAATTGAGTTTGATTACGAGCAATTCGACCCTGCTTCAATTAGTAGTATAGAAGGTCTTTTAAAATTACTAAGAGAGAATGAAAGTAATTTTGTTGGATTTTATGAAATATAATAAACGCCGAAGGGGCCTAGATTTAAATGACAACAATTAACTCACTAACAGAAAAAGAGAAACTGCGTTATAGAAGACAATTAATTTTGCCGGAAATTGGAGAAGAAGGCCAAAAAATTCTTAAACAATCAAAAGTATTAGTCATTGGAGCAGGAGGTATTGGTTCTCCCTTACTCCTGTACTTGGCAGCCGCAGGTATTGGTCACATTAAAGTTTATGATAATGACAATGTTGAACTAACTAATTTGAATAGACAAGTCCTTCATGGGTACACAAATATCAATCAAAACAAGGCGGAATCAGCTAAACAAACGTTGAGCGAACTTAACCCAAATATTTCAATCGATATCTCAAGAGATAGACTTGTAAGAGAAAATGCTCTCCATATTGTCTCAGAATTCGATATTGTCGTTAACGCTGTAGATAATTTAGAAACTAGATATATGTTAAATGATATATGCGTAGAGCTTGGGACACCATTAATTGAAGGAAGTATCTTTCATTTCGAAGGACAGATCATGCTCATTGAACCTGGAAAAGGACCTTGTTATCGATGCCTATATCCTGAATTACCCGTTGACGTAAAAAAACAAGAGTTTGGTGTTATTGGCATGACTCCAGGTTTGGTCGGAGTTCTTCAAGCCACAGAAACAATTAAGTATCTACTGAAAATTGGTGAACCTCTTACTAACAAATTGATCTATTTCGATCTATTGTCTACAACAATAAGAAAAATTGATATTAAAAAGAATCCCGATTGTCCTATATGTTCTCATAAATAATACATCAAAGAGAGGAAACTATATGTGAAAGAAATTCATACCCTAGCTGCTTCCAATGTTAATCTTTTGTTTCAGGAAATATCAAAAAATAATTCAAGTAAATTGGCAATTAAAGATGAAAATAATTTCTTAACTTATAATGATCTTGATAGAACTGTGAATAACCTGGCACATTGGCTAAAAACAAAACATCATTTTGAAAAGAATGAAGTGATCGCCATTATTCATGAGCGCTCTATAGAAACTGTTACTGCAATGCTGGCTATTCTCAGAATTGGTGGGGTCTTTTTACCGATCGACCCTTCTCTTCCAATTGCAAGAATCGAATATATGCTTAAAGACAGTGAAGCAGTGCATATTTTAACATCCCGAAAATTAGAGGTTAATTATAAGAATAGAACAAATAGTTTGATTGTTATTGATGATATATTAAAACTCCCCCAATATAGTGATTTATCTTTAGTGGATATCAAAAAATCTGATCCCGCTTATATTATCTATACTTCTGGTTCAACAGGAAAACCTAAGGGGGTAGTAACAAAACATGAAGGTTTAAGTAATTTAACATCTGTATTTACAAATGATTTAGATATAAAGCAGCATGATAGAGTACTGCAATTTGCGAGTATATCTTTTGATGCTTCAATCTGGGAGATATTTATGGCTTTTTTTACAGGAGCTAGTCTGCACATTGTCCCACAAAATATTATTATGAATCCTAGACATTTTGAAAATTATCTGAATATCAACAAAATATCCATATTAACCCTTGGACCAGCTTATCTCGCATACCTTAATCCTTCTAACATAGAACATATAAAAACGGTAATTACGGCTGGTTCGCAAATTTCTTCAGACCTAGTAAAAAAATGGTCTAAATTTGAGTACGTGAATGCTTATGGACCTACAGAAACCACGATATGTGCTACTTTATGGAAGAGAACTAATATGGAAGAAATCGAATCCATACCTATCGGCAAGGCTATACAAAACTGTGAAGCTTATGTCATGGATGCAAACCTGAACGAGTTACCAGCTGGGCAGACTGGTGAATTATGTATTGCTGGAATTAACTTAGCAATCGGATACTTAAATAACGACGAAATGACCAATAAAAAGTTTATATTCTGCGAAGCTTTAGGTAAACGTTTGTATAGAACAGGCGATCAGGCCAAGCTAACTAACAACAATGATTTAATCTATTTAGGTAGAATTGATGATCAGATAAAAATTAGAGGTTATCGTATTGAAATAGGTGAAATTGAGTATTATCTAAAAACATATCCTGAAATATTAGATGCGTGTGTAAAAGTAGTTAAGGACTCTCAAAATCAAGATCATCTATGCGCTTATTACTTGTCTGATGAAGCCATTAATAATATTCATGTAAAGGAATTTCTAAGCTCATACCTGCCCGGTTATATGGTTCCCAATCATCTAATCAGACTTTATAAATTCCCATTAAATTTCAGTGGGAAAGTTGATAAATCCAAATTACACTCACCCTTTTAAAAGGAATCCTTCTGCCTAAACAACCACACTATAGTTCCCTACAAATGCGAACACATTAACATAAAAAGTTTACTAAAAAGGTGGAACGACTTGATGAATTCTATTAAGAAAAGCTTGCTTGATTTAAGAGGATTCCACCCTATGATCTATATACTCTTGATTGGTACAGCACTTGCTAGAGCAGCTAATGCTATGAGTATCCCATTTTTAGCTATTTATCTAAGTAAAGAAACCGATTTAAACCCAATTTTGATTGGTCTCATTGTTGGTGCAGGAGCATTATCAAGTGCTTTTGGTGGCTTTTTTGGTGGTGTATTGTCTGATCAGTTTGGACGTAAAAGGATCATGTTACTGGCTCTTTATATATGGGGACTTGTCTTTATTGGTTTTTTCTACACGCATGCTACTTTAATTTTCTTAATCCTAAATATTCTTAATGGACTATGTCGCACTTTTTTTGAGCCGGTGGCTCAAGCGTTGATGTCTGATCTTGCGCCCAGTGAAAAAAGAATTCGTATTTTTTCTATGAGGTATCTCGCTATAAATGTAGGGGTAACAATTGGACCATTATTGGGAGCTTACATCGCTCTTGAGGAAAGTTCAGTAGCGTTCTTATTTACTGGATTGTTTTATATTCTGTATGCCGTTTCATTATCTCTCCTATTACGCTTATTTAATATAAGTGAGATCAATAAGACGAAGAAAGAAATTGTTACGATTGTATCAGCTGCGAAAGTTATAATGAGAGATTCGTATTTTCGCAGATTGTTGATCGGTGGTATTATTGTGACTATTGCTTACTCTCAATTAGATTCAACTCTTCCACAATACTTAAATCAAAGTTTCGTGAATGGTATTGAGTTTTATGCAATCATGCTGAGCCTTAATGCACTATTAGTAGTAATTTTCCAAATACCTTTAACTTCATGGATTGAAAGTAAAGGTTCTCTGTTTGCGATTATTTTAGGTAATATATTCATATCAATCGGATATATTGGCTTTTGCTTTTCCCCTAATTTGGTATTTCTTCTTATATCTATATTTGTATTCACAGTAGGAGAAATTCTATATTTCCCTGCTGCCAGTGCTATGGTAGACAGAATAGCACCAGATCATCTAAGAGGTACATACTACGGTGCTCAATCATTCTTGTATTTCGGAAAATTCATAGGACCAATTCTAGGTGGTTTTTTATTGAATCAGCTTGGTGGATCGGGGCTTTTCGTTACCATGGTTTTTTTAACTTTGATCGGTACTGTATTTTATCGTATTAAATTCGAAAGAAATACAACCAAAATCGAGCACAATAATTCTTTTTGATTACTTTAAAAGGATGGCACTGTATTATAATGCCATCCTTTTAGCTATTATTTTTCATGTGATAGCCACATCTTAAATTATTTCTTGAGAGTACTAATATATCTTAAGCTAATCCACGTGCTACTCTGATGTGTATAAAAAAGTTGCTCTTTGAGATGGCCAGTCTCCAAAATGGTAAAGTGTTTGAAGTGCTCCATTAAATCATCCTCCGTAAAAAAATGAGCATACTTCCCTTTTTTATATTCATATGTACAGGGTTCAATCTGATTTCCTTTTCCATTGTTGCTATCCTCGTCTGAAAATACAGAAAAAAAGCTTACTCCATTGTCATTAAGAAGTTCAATACATTTGTTTATGATTAAATCTCGTTCGTTCTGCTTGAATAAATGAAGAAGATTGTAACAGAATATAGCGTCATATCTCTCTTCTAATTCAATATCAAATATGGAAGCATGAATAAAGTTAGATTTAGTATCAAATTCCCGTGCAAGTTTGATGGCAGTTGACGAAATTTCAATTCCATCTACATCAAAAAAGTTAGATAGTTCCTTGGTATTCCGCCCATATCCCGCTCCTAAAACGAGTACTTTTTTTATATTAAACTGCTTATAAAGTGATATTGCCTTAAATGCCATTTCACTAGGTAAATCTCCCCAAATTCTTCCTTCCATTTCAAATCTATCTTCCCAATAAGACCCCATTAACGATCCCCCCTTGTGATGGAATTTTACAACCATGAACTAAACTGCAATAGATTAATACTAAAATATAATTCTACAAAAAAGAATTGTTTACCTTTGTTATCTAATACAAAAAATATAAAAAGCACCCCCAGTATCTCATTGGATAAAGAAGAATCCAATGAGCATTCTAAAGGATGCATTTTAAGATAGATCGTATAGGGATAGATCACCTTTACAACTTACATAGTATTACATATAAATATCAACGATTGTGCGCTCAGTCGCACTGCGTGCCTGTCTGAACTCATCAAGCGAGATGCAAACCCCGCCCTGACGGTAACGGTTCGCTGTACGCTCGGTACGAATGTCCTTGCCATTCACCGCTACACGACTCACAGCACCTTCGTTCAAGTGATAGATAAACGTCACTGGCTCACCTGCATACTCGAATTCGAATTGCATGCCGTTCAGCTCAGCTGGCAATACCGGGTCAATGACCAGATCGCCGCCCTCTTGACGAATGCCAAGCGCGTTGGAGATCAGCTGGTTCATGTAGATTCCAGGGCCGCTGGAGTAGATTCTCCATCCGCCTTTCACTTGTACAGTCCCTTTACGAAGCTGGTCAAAATGCTCCTGTGCCTCGTAACGCGTATTGAACTTGCCGTCGGAACTACTGAAGTACGAGTTCGCTTGACGAATCTCCGCGTTAGGCACAACCTCTCCGATGCCAACCGGGTTGATCATCGCAAGACCATTCCACACCTGATCTGTCTTGCCGAGCTTCGCCATCGCTTCCACGTAACGGATATGGGCGTGTACATATTGCAAACCAATCTCACGTCCGAAGTTGGATGCTTGCTCTGCACGTTTGAAGTGTGTGCTTACACCGCCAGCATATTGAGCTGGACGATTCATCAGACGCACGCCATCCGGGCACAGGAACTGTTCACGGATCAATGCGTAATGTGATTCTGCTTGCTCCGCATTCAGCAATTCACCGATCATGCTGCGCGTCATTGGCAACAGGCGATATTGAATGCCTGTCTCTGTGTCCGTTGGATGAAGCATCAGCTTCGCTTGGTCGGCTTCTTCCATGTATACAAAGCCTGGAATCACATCTGTGCCCAGCATGTAACGGTTAAAGTCCTCACGAATGCCTTGAGCCAGCACGTCAAGCTCCTGTGCAAAGTCTGCATCCTTGAATTTCAGCGCTTGCGAGAGTACATTCACGGACTGATACGTCAATGCCACAGTCCAACTGCTCACCATGTATTGCTTCAGCTGTGCATTGGCTGGTTGGAGCGTATCATCCCAGTCGCCATCTCCGTAGGAAGACAGGAACGTATCGTGCAGGAAGTGCGAACGGATATATTCGATCTCTTTTTTCGCGTGATCCAGTACCGTTGCCGTCTCTTCCGTGAAGCCGAAGCTATGTTTAACGGTATATGGTACTTTCTCATCCAGGATTGCATAATCGCGAGTTGCTGTCAGATAATCCGCCAGCACTTTCAGCGGCCATACGATGATATCGCCATGACTTTCTTCCTGTTGAATCGCAAAGTATTTATCAAACATGAACCATTGCGGCCAGTTGCCATCATCTTCGTATTGGTGAGTATAGACCATTTTGATGATATCGCGAACTTGCTCATATTTTTGCGTTGCCATAAAGTACTCCACCGGACCTTGGCACACATCCCGTGTACCCCAAGCCGCACCGCCGTATTGCTCCAAACCGTGAGGTACGGAGTAGTGAACCAGCATGTTGTGAGTGTACCACCAAGCCAGCGCATTCACTTTGAACAGATCCTCTGCACTCTGACCTTCTCCACGGGACAAACGGAACCCGTTCATCACACCTGCGAAGAACTCGCGATATGCCTGCACTTCCTCTTCAAAAGTCAGACTTGAGCTTGCTGCCACTCCGCTGTTCGGTTGGCCTTCCAGTACCCCTTGTACCTTCAGCGTCCATTCAGTACTCGATTCCAGACTAAGTGTAACCAGCGATGCGGAACCAGTGCGGATACCACTTGCCAGCAACGTCTCGTCACCTACATTGACAGCTGCGCCATCCACCGACATACGGTATTGCAGATCCGGATACGTTTCGGCACTAATCGCTTGTGGGTCAGCTTTGAAGATCAACGTATCGCCATCCTGCGTCATATGCAGCGGATACTCGTATTCATTCACATTCATCGTAATCTGGTTCGTTACCAGGTAACGGTATGCCGTACCACTTGTGGAGCGTACGTTCATGCTTACTTCCGTCGAATGTGCACCTGTGTAATTGGTCACGATGATCGTGTCGGATTCGGTTTTGTAGATCCAGCGTGCATAGTTGAAGCCAATCTCGAACAGGGATGGCATTGTCAGCAGGCGATATTGTCCGTCCATTTCCACATAGATGCGTTGTCCTGCCGTCTTCGGCACGTTCAAGGCATTACGGGCATTACTGATCATTTTATTAAAATTGGTGTTCCCAATAACGAGCTGTGAGTTGAAAATACCGTACATATACGATGTCGTTGTAATAACCTGTGCCCCAAGTTGCACGTTGCCACCACTCATCAGAATGTGACCGTGCGGACGCTCCACAAGTAATTCTTTTGCTTTCAGTACGATATGCTCATAGCTGCCTGTGAAGAAGGATAACAATTCCTCACCGTTGTGCTCTTCCTGATGACGATCAGGGAACAGATCATGAATCTCATCTTGCGTCAGATCAAGCGTTACCAGAGGTTCACCCAGGAAGGAGGACAGTTTCACCTGTTCCAACACGTCGCCATTTTCCACAGTGAGAGCCTGTACTTCATTCCAAGCTGCTGTAACTTCATCCCCGAATTCCAGTGCAGAGATTCCTTCGGCATGATTAGGCTTCGCCAGTCCATAGAAGACCACCTGAGCCTCTCCGTTCAGATTCATTAGTTCCGATTGCAATGCGGTATAGGCAAATTCATACTGATATGTCTCATTCGCCAGCGTTGGGCGATTCAAGCTCTCTGGTTGATTCGTTTCCTTGTACGACAGACCAAAGAATTGGAATCCATCTGTGGAATAACCGATTGCTTTCGTCAGGGAACCTTGTTGCATATACGGAAATGCACCGCCCTGAGGCTGGTTTTGACGGGAACATACCACATACCCTTTCGCTTCATCTTGGAACACCGTATGGTCAATGTATTGTGACAGATAAGCTTCATTGCTGCGTACCGCCCCTGGATCAGCAAGACCCACATCCTGTCCATATACCACATCTACGTTCTGTTGTTGTCCTGTGAGCTTCACATCCCAGAACCAAACACCTTGTGGTGTAGCCGTAAATACGACCTGATAGCCGATACCCTGTTCACTGCCTTTCGGCTGGACTGTGCCCTTCCAGATCAACTGGTTGTTGGACTGTGCTTTGCTTGTAATTACTTTGCTATTCGAACGTACACCGAGCAACGGGAACGAGCTGATGTTCTCTCCCTCGTGTACACGCAGGTACAGGTTGTTCAGCGATCCATCAATCTGGTTGCTGAGCAACTGGTTCAACATCGTTGTACCAGATGTCGCCTGGTATAGGTCGCCACTGTTCAAAAAGGTAAAGGATAACTCCCCGGCATTCAACCGGATCGGTTCATTAATCATCGTTGTCATAGGGTTCACTCCTTGAATTAGTATAAAATCGAAACGTTTCGATAAATCTGAAAAAGAATAGGGGCCTCTTCAAACCGGCCTTTTACAGCCCGTCCGGACGATAACCCCATCATTGAACTTTCACTTCAGCATGCAGGCATTTCCTTGGTTGTCAGACTCGGCCTAAACCGAACGTACAGAGCTGCGCTCGATCAGATTAATCGTTAACGTATATGAAGGGTCAACCGCTTCGCCATTGAGCATCTGGAATAACAGATGTCCGGCGAGCGACCCGGCTTCATGCTTCGGCTGGCGTATCGTTGTCAGCGGTGGACGAACATATTCCGACAACTGAATATCATCAAAACCGATCACGGAAATGTCATCCGGCACTGATATGCCACGCTCTTCCAATGCTTTCAGGCCGCCAATGGCCATCTCATCGTTACCGTAAAATACCGCTGAGGGAAGATCGCCCTGCATCATCATCATTTTGGTAGCACTGTATCCACCCTCACGCACAAAGTTGCCATTCAGACGCCATTTGGACTTTTCTTCAAGTCCCGCTTCCCGCATCGCTCGCAGATACCCTTGGTAACGGAGTGCGTTGTCATACGAGTTGGATGGGCCACTGATATAAGCAATCTTCTGATGTCCAGACTGGATCAGATGGTGCGTGGCAAGATAACCGCCTTGCTCTCCATCCACCAGCACGTTGACCAAATGGTCACTCGACAGTTGACGATCCATCACAATGATCGGAAAGCGCTGTCCGGCAGATTCCACCAGAATATCATCATGGATGTTATGCGCCAGGATGATGGCTCCGTCTACTCTTTTTTCACGCAAAAATCTCACTGCCGTTGAATCCCGTCCACCCATGGAGCTGCACGCAATCAGGTCATACCCATTCGTGAGGGCTACATCCTGTACACTACGGATCAACTCCGAGTAATACGGGCCCGACAGATCGGTCAGGATCAAAGCGATCGTGTTCGTCCGGCTCCGCTTCAGGTCCATGGCAAAGCCGTTCTTGCGGTAATTCAGTTCTCGTGCTGCCTCAAGCACCTTAGCCTTGGTCTTGGCACTAACCTTGCTATCCCCGCTCAGCGCATAGGAAGCAGTCGAGAGTGCTACACCTGCCAGCTTTGCCACATCCTTAATCGTTGCCATTCCACGTTCGCTCCTTCTAAACTAGAACAAATTCTAAGGTTATCTACATTTTATACGATACATGGTTGGAACAACCACTTCATCCTGTATTATCGTTTATTAATCTTTATACATATCATAGCTATGGATGTCAATCGAAACGTTTCGAGGTGTTCTCAAAAAAAATCCTTGTCTCCATCCTTACGGCACCATGGTTGAATGTGTCCCGTTCCAGTCCGTACCATTGTCCACACCATTCGTGATGGTTATGACACGTCTTTCAATCTGACGCGCTCTGGACAGTTTATGCCTAACGCAATGAAACTGGCAGTAAACGCCAGATTGAAACGTTTCGACATTTTCATTATAGTCGGTGTTGATAGCGATTTCAACCACTTTGTCCATTTTTCACAGAAAAAGTTGAATTGTCCAATCTGTCCATCCACGTCACTTCATTTATAGTATATACTGCATAATAGTCGAGATCCGAGAATTACGCCAGTATACAAAGGGCATGAATCGAATTATGCCCCTGCTGACATATGTAAGGAGACAGTTATCTAATGAATATTTCCAAGCCCACGTATCATCAAAAATCGCTGTCCCGCTCCATTTCCTTGCAGAAGATTCAGTCTGTACCGGTTGCCCTGTTCAAGCTGTGTCATCTGGTGCAGCTTCACGACCGCGAGGCATTCTCCCGCATAGATGAAATGTGGAACACACTTCATGTACTATACGTTGTTACCGCTGGTCAGGCCAGGATAATTAGTGCAGAGGGAAAACTCACATTAAATGCAGGATCCGCAGTCGTTCGGCAAGCCGGAAACCTGCTTCAGCACGAGAACAAGCGCGGCTCTCTGTCGCCCATACAGGGCATTGCGATTGCATTTGATTCCACTGAAAATGATCATCTGTCCTGGCCTTTCGGGTTACCAGCCCCCATTGTGAGCCGCAATCTCGCTGACAAGGCAGTAGAACTGGTCCAAGCCTGTTCGAAAGGCCAGGATTCCAGTCCTTTCAGGCCACACATGTTGTTCTATGAGTTACTGGACATCTTGCAAGATCATGTGACCCACTCTGCTCCTGAAGATCACTCCTGGCTCGATAACGTGCTCAGACATATCCATCAGATGTATACACATTCGCTGACCCGCGAACAATTGGCACGAGATGCCAATGTGAGTCCCGAGCATTTCTCGAGGGAGTTCAAGAAACATACTGGTCTTACTTTTGTTGAATATGTGACTCGTCTCAGAATCAGGATGGCCCAAGAGCATCTGTTGATCGCGAATCCTACGCTACAGGAAATTGCACAATTGACAGGCTACAGGGACACGTTCTATCTAAGCCGAAAATTCAAACAGATGGTTGGCTCAGCACCAACTCACTATCGGAAAATGCCCAAGAAGATTGTATCGTTGACTTACAACTATACAGCCTCACTTCTGGCACTGGGCCACACTCCTCACATGGGAGCGGTAGCAAGCTGGATGGAAGATAAATGTGGTGAACCTGGTCATGAGGGTCATGAAACATTTGAGCAGCATTCCGAATATGAGCTGGTTAAACATCCAGAGCTGATTGTAAATGCTCATCCTGATGTCATTATCGGATATGCACCACATCCCGGTTCAGATGAACTACGTGTAATCGCCCCAACCATTCTGATGCCCTTTGAGGAACTCGATTGGCAGGAGCAGCTTCTTCATCTGGGACGAGTTACCGGGCTTGAATCCAATGCACGGGGGTTATTAGATCGTTATCATCAACTTGAGCAAGAAGCCAATCATACGTTGGATCAATGGATGGAAGGAACACGCGGGTCCGCCGTTTGCATATTTATGATCGGAGAGGACGGCGCTTATATCTATGGTCATGGCTGGGGCAGAGCTTCCCATGTGCTGTATCAATCCCTTGGTTTCACCCCACCCTCACAGATGGTGCAGGATGGGCAGTTACTGACAGGGTACGTTCATGTTCCGTTATCCGAGATTCACTTGTATGCAGCAGATCACATGTTTGTTGCCTACCCTGAGGAACCCTCCGAGCGAGAAAAGCTGGATAACCTGCTGAGTCAGGAATTCTGGGGTACCCTCTCCGCCGTTCGGGAAGGACGTGTATACGAGATCGATGCCGACACGTTCTACGGATTTGATCCTTTGTCCGTTATGAAGCAATTGCAGCATATCATGCATCACCTAACATCATAATTGTCCATGCGATAGTGATCATAGTTGTCCATGTACAAAACTCACGTCTTCCTCTATGTTATTAATGAGAATAATAATCATTATTGATTATACATAGGGGGAACAAGGTTATGTTTGCTGCAAAAAAACGATTTTCCGGCTTGCTGCTTATGCTCGCCATCATTATGATTCTGGCTGCTTGTAGCAGCGGAACAGGTTCGACTGCCACTGAACAGACATCGGCAGCAGGAACCGAAACGCCAACCGCCTCTTCCGAGACGAACACAGAGACGTCGTCCGGTGCGGATAATTCAAATGCTACGCGAATCTACAAGTCATTAAGTGGGGATGTTGAAATTCCGGCTGAACCGAAACGAATCGTGACCGATATGTACGTAAGTGATTTGCTTGCACTGGGTGTGAAACCTGTTGGTGCTGTTCAATATTATTTGGAAAACCCGTTCTATGCAGATCAGGTAGAGGGCATTGAAAGCATCGGTGATCGGGCAGCGGTATCGATGGAGAAGGTCATTGCCATGAACCCGGATCTGATCATTACCTACTCTGACCAAGCCAGTGAGATTGAGAGCTATCAAAAGATCGCACCTACCATAGTAATTCCTTATGGTACATTCACCAATGTACATGACGAAATTCGGGGATTCGGAGAGCTGATGAACAAATCCGAAGCAGCCGAAGCTTGGCTGAAAACGTACGATGAACGGATTGAAGCCGCTCGTGCCAAGGTGAAAACTGTCATCAAACCGGAGGAAACCTTCTCCATCCTTGAAGTATCCGACAAGAGTTATTATGGATATGGAGACAATTTTGGTCGAGGAGGACAAGCGGTCTACAGTGCTTTGCAACTTGCCCCACTCGAGATCACCAAAAAAGAACTGATGGGTGATACCCAGTGGAAAGAGATTTCGCGTGAAGTTGTTGGTGATTATGCAGGGGATCATATCTTCTTGACCGTTGGGGAGAACAATAAAAATTATCAAGGTGACTCCATCTGGCAATCCCTGCCGGCTGTGAAAAACAATCAGGTGTACGAATTGCTGGAAGACCGTTATTGGTACTTCGACCCGATTGCAATTCAAGGTCAGGCTGAAGAATTCGCCGATATGATCGTAGAACGTGCCGAGCAAAATCGTAAATAACATAAGCATGAATACAGGTGTCCGGACAGGCTGATCAGCCTGCTCGGGCATTTGTGTCATATCAAGGAGGACTTACATATGCTTCGCCGTTTCATGTCTTATTATCGTCCTTACAAAAGGCTCTTTATATTAGACTTCTCCTGTGCCATCGCCGCCGCGCTGCTCGAGCTGGCCTTTCCACTTGCCGTTAACCGGGTAGTCGATCAACTGCTTCCGGCTGGCAATTGGTCCATGATCTTGTCGGCATGTGCCTTTTTGCTCGGCATCTACCTGCTCAGTTCCTTTTTCCATTATGCCGTCACCTATTGGGGCCATAAGCTCGGTATTAACATCGAATCCGATATGCGTAGAGAACTGTTCACACGTGTACAGAAGCAGTCCTTCCGCTTCTTCGACAACAATAAGACCGGGCATCTGGTCTCCCGTATGACCAACGATCTGATGGATATTGGTGAGATCGCGCATCACGGACCTGAGGACTTATTCATTGCCTTCATGACACTCGCCGGGGCTTTCGGTATTATGCTGGGGATCAACTGGCAGCTCGCTGTGATGACGTTTATCATTGTGCCGCTGATGATCTACCTGTCACTGTATTTCAGTCGCAAAATGTCCAAAGCATTCAAACGCATGTTTGCAGATATCGCCGATTATAATGCACGGGTAGAGAACAATGTGAGCGGCATCCGTGTGGTTCAGGCTTTTGCCAATGAAAAGCATGAAGTAGGCCGTTTCGTTGAGAACAACGAACGTTTCAGACTGACAAAACTAATCACCTACCGCATTATGGCCTGGAACTCTTCACTTAGCTTCATTCTGATGAAATTTGTATCCCTGTTTGTACTGGTATGTGGAACCTGGTTTGTCATCCAAGGAAGTATGACTTACGGGGAGTTCATCGCTTTTGTAATGTTATCCAATGTATTCCTTGGACCAATCGAGAAGATTAACTCCGTCATTGAGACGTATCCCAAAGGCATCGCCGGTTTCAGACGTTATCTGGAGCTGCTTGAAGCTGTACCGGATGTAGAAGATACACCTCAGGTACAACCGATTTCGGATGTGAAAGGCGATATTGCCTTCTATAACGTCACCTTTTCTTATGGAGAACATAAACCCACGTTGTCTGAGGTCAACCTTAATGTTCAGGCAGGCCAGACGGTTGCTCTGGTTGGACCCTCAGGAGGAGGCAAAACGACGCTATGCAGTCTGATCCCACGTTTCTACGATGTGGATGCTGGACATATCTCCATTGATGGCATTCCCGTGAAGGACATGACGCTGGAATCACTGCGCTCCCATATCGGGATTGTGCAGCAGGATATTTTCCTGTTTGACGGAACGATTCGTGAAAATATTGCATACGGCAAGCTGAATGCTTCCGATGACGAAATCTGGCAAGCCATTCGTCGGGCCCAACTGGAAGAACTGGTACAATCCCAGCCAGACGGACTAGACACCATGATTGGTGAACGTGGCGTAAAACTCTCCGGCGGACAGAAGCAACGTCTATCCATCGCAAGAATGATCCTGAAGAACCCGCCTATCCTCATTCTGGATGAAGCCACCTCCGCACTCGACACCGAGACGGAAGCCGCCATTCAACTGGCCTTGTCCGAGCTGGCTCAGGGACGTACAACTTTGGTGATTGCCCATCGACTAGCGACTATTAGACACGCGGATCGCATCGTGGTAGTGGAGAACGGCAGCGTTGCTGAACAAGGAAGTCATGAAGAGCTGCTCGCACGTAAAGGCTCGTACAGCCGACTGCATCAAGCCCAGTTTGGTTAAGTAGCATGCCCTAACAATAGCAACCATCGAAAAAACCAAATAAAGAGTAAAACAACCTTCCCTCTGCAAACGAGGTGAAGGTTGTTTTATTCATTTCAGATATCCTTTTGATTTCCAGAATCGCTTCGCAAATGATTCAGCAGCGTACGGTGGCTCCCCATTCAGTAGATCCTCATTCGCTTGAATGAGCACTTTGCGTCCACGTTCCAGCAATTGAACGGCATGCAGTAACTGAGAGCCGCCAATATAATGAATTTCAAGCAACAACGGTTCTTCTTCCTCATCCTCGTTATTCTGAGCCGAGTATTCGATCAACACACTTTCCGAGCCGTCCGCATGTTGGTGCAGGGTATAATAGTATTTCTCCACCTGCGTCTCCCCTTGAGCATCCACATACTCTCTTCCAATACGTAGCAAGGCTGGCTGGGGAACACCATTAGACATCTGACCTGCTTGTCGAAATGCAAAATATAACTCTCCAATCCACAGTCCGTGCCGATCATCATCATAATAATCGTCATATGGCTCCACGACAGGCAGTGCTAATAAATCATGGATCAGTTGGTGCGAAATTAAGGAACGGGCATACTGAACATTCGATACAGACTGCAACAAGGTATTCCATCCTTGCTCGTTTAACTGCTGAATATCAGCAGGTGAGTTCTCCGAGAATACATTCCATTCCGAATTCTCATTGTGCAGATAACGATATGCCCCTGAGATCATCCAGACAGGTTTACCCTGCTGTACGATATGTTTATCAGGAGAGTTGGAACCTTGATCTGATGGCTCCATCTTAAGCAACAATGCACAATTGTGGTCATCCTGAAAATACAGACTGCGGAAATACCCCTCCGTATGCTCATCTCCATAGACCGATACTCGGCAAAATTGCTCGTCCAACCAAAATTCATAGCTGTTCAGTAACTCATCCTCCTCTCTTACAGGCAACAAAGATGGATGAGTAAGACGCTCTATGTTCTCAGCGGTAACCCGATGATCTTCGAACCAATCCGGCACATCTGGCTCTGATTGTTCAGCATGAATGTACTTTCGGTTGATTACAGGTTGTCCTTGCTGCAGCCTCCTTAACATTTCTTCTCGCCAAGGAAACGGCTCTGTATCTTCATCAATCACACATTCAGGAACCAATAACGTCAACATGTCAGAGCCCCGCCATGGTCCGAGATCCTCCCATTCTTCTAGCTGACGCTTCACATTACGCTGTCCTTGAACCTGAATCTTATATTGCTCGGTACTTACCAGCAATCCACCTTCTACATTCCCTCTCACTGTCAATTCTCCATGATTATAATCCCCCCAGAACATATCCTCCACATAGAGATTACCTGTAATATATATTTCCTGCCCACCCACGATCATATAGGGTGTTATGAGATTCCCAAGTACAACCAGATTGGAACTGGCCGCTTCGGAACTTGTATTTCCAATATAACGATCCACTGTCAGATTTCCGTCAACCAAGATCAAGAAAGGTCCTTCATCCAACAACAGTTCACTGATATGAAGATCACCAGAATGTAACCATACTTCCTCGGCTTCAAATTCACCGTTGTGCGCTTCATTATGAGTGTACATCCAACTTCCCTGAGGCAACTTCGTTTGTATATCTGCAAAAGACACCTTGTGACCTATCTGATGTATGGACATGTCCTGACACTCCTCATCCATTAATATATGGATAGAATCTATCTAATCTACAGATAGGACCACTACCCATTTTTATTATACTAGAGGAAATATACACCATTCCATAACAAAAACCCTCACCCGAGTAGAATGAAGGTTGAGCTTGTGAACAACAACAGCTCCAAGCCTATTAAATACATATATAATCTAGTCCATTCTTATCACTTTCCACCCAGAATTGCGTTTGCCCGCTCACGGAAAATTTTCGCCGCCTGCTCAGGTGTAATTTTGCCAAACAACAGCAGATCATACAACTCCCGCAGCACCGCAGTGACCTCGGGTGCACCTACAGGATCAGGCGGGTCCATCTGACTGCTGTGATCGGCAACCCAATCAATATAATCAAACACCTGCGCCAGCTCTGGTTCAACCACCAGCTTCATCCGCTCTTTAACACGGGATGAGACAGGCACACCCCGCTCTCCTTTCAGCAACAGATTGGCATCCAAATCATTTACGAAGAAGCTGATGAACTTGGCCGCCTCCTCCTTATGTCTGGAATTGCCCGCGATGGAGAAAAACATGCCTGGCTTCAAAAACAACCCATCCTGGCTGTTTGGCCCAGGCATCGGGGATATCGTTAAGGGTTTGCCATAACGCTGAGTGGTGCTGATAAATTGGTTGGAATACCCCCAGCTAAACAAAGCCTCTCCCAGATAAAACGGGTCGTTGTCGGGTTGGCCAATGTCGGATGTCCAGATATCCGGTGCAAAAATAAGTTTCTTCTCCGCGAGCTGCTGCATCCTGCCAAAGTAATCAATAAACAATCCATCATCCTCATAACCCAACCTCTTGCCATCCTCGGCGTATAGCTTGGAACCATACTGTCTCAAGTAATACGCAAAAAACTGTTCCGGCGTGAAATAAGTTCCCAGATAAATGCCTTTCCCCAGCAATTGCTCGCCCATACGGTCAAAATCCGCCCATGTCCACGTATCCGTCGGCAATTCAATATCATTGGCCTTCAACACTTCCGGATCATAGATACTGAGCATGGCGTTAACCCCCAAACTGAGACCATAGGTTTTGCCATTCAGGCTACCACTCTCCAGCTGTTCCTTCTCAATATCTGTCGTGTCAATCAGTCCGTTCTGCATGTACGGCGTTATATCCTCCAACAGTTGCAACGAGCTGTACTGGGACAGATAGGAGATGTCCATCTGGATAATGTCGGGCAACGCATTGCCTGCTGCATGTGGGGCAAGTTTTCTCCAGTACTCGTTGAAGCTGCTATATTCGTATTCAATGTTTACATGTGGGTTCAACTTCTCATACAGATCGATAACGGCGATTGTTGCATTGTTGCGAAACTCCCCACCCCACCAAGCGATTCGCAGCGTTATCGGCTCTTCGTCAACGATCATGCCTGGCCTTTGATCCAGTTGGCTCACGCAGCCAGGAAGAGTCAGCAGAAGACAGATCATGCCTATGGATCGCAATAATCTTCTCATGGCCTATCCTCCTTACCTGGTGATGGGGGTGGCAGCAGCACCGTTACTCTCGTTCCAAGCCCTGGCCTGCTCTCCAGCAGAACATCATATTCTTCGCCAAAAGCCAGACGTACCCGCTCCCTGATATTCAGCAAACCAATACCTGTTCCTCTGGTCTTCACTTCACCACGCAGCACTTGTTCCACATATTCGGGTTCCATACCGGGACCGTGATCCTCCACGATCAGGGCCAGCTTGCCACCTGAAATCTCGGCACACACTCGAATCAGACATGATCCAACCTGTGGTTCCAATCCGTATTGAATGGCATTCTCCAGTAATGGCTGTAGGGTTAACTTGGGAATGGCACATTCCAGATAAGGAGCGGGCACATCCAAGCGAAAATCCAGCCGCTGCCGGAAACGGTAGGTCTGAATGGTGATATAATGGCTGACGATCTCCAGCTCTTCGGCAAGGGTGATGATATTTTGCCTGAAGCTGATGGAGGAGCGTAGTAAATACCCGAGTGACAGCACCATACTGGAGATTTGCTCCTGCCTGTTCTTTTTGGCGAGCCAATGGATTGAATCCAGCGCATTATACAGAAAGTGTGGATTGATCTGCGCCTGAAGCGCCTTAAACTCCGTTTCTTTAATGACCAGCTGGCTTGCATAATTTTCTTTGATCAATGTATTGATATGTGTAATCATCATTCGATACGTACGCTGTAATAACCCCAATTCATCCATGTGCTGGTGTGTTGGAATGGACAGATTGGCATCCATATTCTCCAGATCCCCATACTGAACCTCCTTCATCTGACTGATGAGCTGCCTAATCGGCCTTGTCAGACTGCGTGCGAACACCATACCAAGCGCGAGGACAACCAGAATGGCGATAAGATATACGACAATCAGACTATTTTTCAACCATATGATACGTTCAAAAATCTCATCATAAGAGGCCATATTATAATAAACCCAGCCGGTATAGGCGGATTTTTTCTGGGAAAGGAATATCTCCCTCCCATCCAGATTTTTGACCTCATATCCTCCACTGCCTGGAAGAGGATTCAGTCCTGCGGAAACCGCATCTGGAAGCTGGCGATAAGGATAGACCACCTCAGTGCCTGCTTTTAAAATAATGTCACTGTCCCGGCTGTCCATGCCCGCATACTCTTCAACGAGTCGCTCAATATTAATACGCAGAAACAGTATGCCTACCGGTTCCAGGGTCATCGGTTCGTAGGCTCGCACCTGACGCACCATAACCAGCATCGGGTCATCGTCATCCGGGTACAGCCAGCGTACTGCACCATTAGCCTGCTCCGCCGCCTCAATCATCCGATCATATTTTTCAGGGGATACGGTTAGTGTTTCGCCATATTTATTCACTCTTCCTCTGGAATCAATCAGATGAACGGACTGCACATATCGTGCAGCCCCACTAATATGCTCCCATAGCCGATCTGTGATCTTCTTCCGTTCAATAAAGCTTGAATATGCGCTATCATCATCCAGCAAAGACTTCAAGGCCCTTTGAATCTGTGTATCAGAGATCATGTTCAGTGATAACGCTTCCAACTTTTGAAGTTCAACATCCACTGTAGACGAGGAAAGGTTCAGAAGACGAGACGACTTATCAAACAGCTGTTTGTCATACACCGAATACGTATAGTACAAGGAACCAAACGCCAGGATGATGATAAACGCCATCATGACCATGATCATCAGAAACATTTTCATTTTGATGCTGAGTTTGCGGTAGGCTGTCATGACCAAAGCGCTCCTTTGAACCACGTGATACTACTAGGTATATCACATACAGGAAGGTTTTCCCAAAGTTTTAGCGCTCGATGTCTCACGGTTTATTTGGACTGATATCGGTCATAAGCCGCCTGATGAACCTCAATCGCCCGCTCAATGTCCATGCTCTTGATGGTGTCGGTCATCTTGTCAAATTCAGTGATTGGTTTCTGTCCGCTAATGATGGCTGTCATCGTCTCATTCAAATACGTATTCACCTGGCTCATGATGGACGTACTTGTGGTTACCTCTTCTGTGGACAAGCGAATTGGTGGGAGTGTTAAGGCCGAGCTTGCTTTCATCCATTCCGCATTCGCTGCACGCTGTCCGTCGTCAAATAATAAGGCATCCAGGTAACGGCTATCCTGATTGATTGGACCGTCCATAATGGACAAAGCATAGGAAGCCAATGCCTGATCATACGTCAGACCGTTTGCATTATCAATGATGGTATCTGTGAATTTCACACCGTCTCCGTCCCGAACATAACTGTCATTCTCGATACCAAAGTTGAATAGATCACTACCCTCTTCGCTATAGTTGTAGTCCATCCACTGCACAATATATTTCAATTTATCTTCGTCTGCAGAAGCCGTAATAGCCTCACCATAACTTAGGACCTTATTCTCCAGATTAAAGGTAGCATACGAAGTTCCATCCGCAGATACGGGCCACGGTACACCGGTTAGGTTAAAGTTCGGATCGGTATCTCTCATCAGATTAAAGTATTTCCCCATACCACTGAATACACCGCCCTGATATGCGCCTGCCAGATTGCTGGTGACCTTATAGTCGAACGCTTTGCCGTCATTGGTCATGATCTCGGGATCAATCAGCCCTTCCTTGTACCACTTGGCCATGGTCTCCAGGAAATCACGGTAGCCCGGCTGAATTGGTCCGAACTCCACCTTGTCTCCATTCAACTGGAAGCCACCAATGACACCAAAAGCCGCCGCAAAATCATGGAGCTTGGTCAGGTTGCCCGGTCCCCAGTTTCCGGTGAATGGCAGTTCATCTGGCTTGCCATTGCCGTTAGGGTCCTGTTCCTTGAATGCCTTGAGTACCGTATACCACTCATCGATGTTGGTAGGTACCTTGAGATTCAGTTTATCGAGCCAGTCCTGGCGCATAATCAAACCGGAAGTGGCATTCAGTTTCAACGCATCCAGCTTCAGCAGTGGGAACATATAGATCGTTCCATCGTCGAGTGCAATCTGCTTCTTCACATCCGGATCGGATTCAATGATCCGCTTCAAGTTCGGTGCATAACTGTCGATCAATTCATTCAATCGGATGATCCGGCCGTCCTTGATCATTTTTTCCGGTCCGCCAACCGCATCGGCCCAGTTATAATATATAACGTCCGGCAGCTCTTTTGTGGAGATCAACAGATTGAATTGGTCACGCTGTTGTCCAAGCGGAGGATGTGTGAACTTCACTTGGATGCCCGTCAACTTCTCTTTTTCCTTGTAAGCGGCCATATCGCCAAAGTTGTTCAAGGAAGCCGTTAGTTTGGCGTCATTGGCGCGCCAGTAGTCAATGGTAAATGGCTCACTTGTAATCGGCAGCGGTATCTCGGTCAACGCCTGAACCGCAGGTTCTGTTCCTTCTGCTGGCTCTGCGTTACCTGGTTCATTATCCCCCGTACAGCCCGCCAGCAAAGACATGGTAAGTAATGATGACAACAGGATGGACCCCATTCTTTTTTTCACGTAATTCGCCTCCATAGGATACATTTTTTATTGTTTCACAGCACCGATTAAAGCGCCCTGAACAAAATAACGTTGGATGAACGGATATACCAGCATAATCGGCAGTGTGGAGATAATAATGGTCGCATATTTGATGTTCTCCCCAATGGCGAAGCCGGTATCGGCGCCAGCACCCATGGCCTCCGTACTGCTGCTGATCAGAATATCACGCATAATAATCTGAATCGGATATAACTCCTGACTGCGTAGATAGAGCATTGGCCCGACGTAATCATTCCAATGGTCAACTGCATAATACAGCATCATGACCGCCAGGATTGGCTTTGACAGAGGCAGTACGATTCGGAACAAAATCAGAAAGTCATTGGCACCATCAAGCTTCGCCGATTCGATCAGACTGATCGGAATGCCCTCAAAGTTTGTTTTCATAATAAGGAAATAGAATGTGCTGATGGCACCCGGAATAATAAGCGCAAAACGGGTATCCACCATGCCCAGATTCTGAATCAGCAGAAAAGTTGGAATCATACCCCCGCCAAAAAACATCGTGAACGTAATTAATTTCATCAACGTTTTTCTGCCCATCAGATCACTGCGTGATAACCCGTAGGCTGCCAGCGAAGTCATGAGCAGATTGATGGCTGTACCCACCACAACATAGAACAAGGTGTTCATATATCCCGTATAGATGCGAGTATCCTGAAATACCGACTTGTACGCTCCCAGCTGGAAACCTTCAGGAATGAGCATCAATGACCGGGAACGCAGCATCTGATCCGGATCACTGATGGAAGAATTGAACACGTACAGCATCGGGTAAAAGCATAAAATCATGATGACCAAGAGCAGCAGTGTATTGAATACATCAAAAACTCGTTCCCCTATAGACTGTTTCATCGCTTCACCTTCCAATTACCAGAGACTGGTTGAGTTAAGCTTTCTGCTGATCGCATTTGCGATGATGAGCAGCGCGAAATTAATGACACCGTTGAATAGCCCGATGGCGGTTGAATACGTATAGTTCCCCTCCAAAATTCCGGATCGATAAACAAAGGTGGAGATGACATCGGATGTCTCATAGGTCGGTGCCGTTTGCATCAGCAATATTTTCTGAAAATCAGCATTCATGACCGCCCCCATGCGCAGAATTAACATGATCACAATCGTTGGCATGATGCCCGGCAGTGTAATATGTAACAGCTGTCTCCAGCGGCCTGCACCGTCAATTTTGGAAGCCTCATACAACTGTGGATCAATGCCACTAAGTGCTGCCAAAAAGATAATTGAGGCCCATCCTGCCCCCTGCCATATGTTGGACAGAATGTACATCGGACGGAACATATCCTTCTCCGCCAAGAACATGATTGGCTGCAGATCGAAAAAGTCACGAATGACATTGAACAGTCCGCCATCCAGAGATGAGAACGTTTTCAACATTCCAACCACAACGACAACCGAGATGAAGTGCGGCATGTAACTGATCGTCTGCACCGTGCTTCTGAACCACTTTTTACGAACTTCGTTCAGTAACAGGGCCAGGATAATCGGAGCTGGAAAACCAAACACAATGCTGTAAAAACTCAAAATCAGCGTGTTCTTAATCAGTCGCCAGAAATAATAACTTTCGAAAAACATCGTGAAATTGTCAAATCCGACCCATTCGCCTGCCAAGATTCCTTTGATCGGGCTGTAGGATTCCTGAAATGCCATCAGCAGCCCGTACATCGGTCCATAGCTGAAAATCAGATAATAGGCTACAACAGGAACGAGCATCAGATATACGTATCTGTTGCGTACAAGCTCCTTTTTCACCGAACTCCATTTGCCTGCTGGCTTCAAACGCCCAGGTTCAATCCCCCGGCTTCGATTCAGCTCCATCCACTCAACCTCCACTCTCGATGTTCATTCATTCACTTGACACTTCTAATGATAGAATCGAGCGGCTTTTCTTCCCATGCTCATTTCCGTTAAATGCATGTTCAAAACCGAGTTCCGTCCGACAAAAAAAGACCCTGCTGCCGTTGACTGGCACACAGGGCGTGATCATAAATCAGATGTGAGTCGTATGTGGGTTCGGATATACAGGACGCTATGTAGAAGCGACAACAGCGCTGTCTAGGGTACTTTTTTATACTCGGAAGGGGAGAATCCCGTGTATTTCTTGAACATTTTGCTAAAATAAGGCCAGTTGGCACCAAAGCCCGTCTGTTCGGCAAGCGAGGATACCGTGCAGGTCCCGTCCTGCTCCAGAAGCTCCAACGCTTTGCGAATGCGGTAGCCTAACACATAGTTCGTAAATTTCTCACCGGTTTCTTTTTTGAACATTTTGCCAATGTAGTCTGGATTCATGAATATTTCTCCGGCGATGGATTGGAGCGTCAGAGTTTCGTCCCTGTAACGCTTCTCCACTATCTGCTTCACACTGCCCACCATCTGTGATTGTCTGGAGCGGTGTTGTTCGTAGCGGCGCAGCGTGATCTCCTTGGCAACGGCAAGCAGAAACTGTTGAAAAGAGTGCAGGGTGCTGGATTCAATCATGCCCGGCAGCTGATCCATATACCTTTTCATCTCGGCAGAGCCGCTGAGTCGAATCATTTCCATAAATATTTGAATAAGATAGGACTTCGTTTGAGAAATATCGTATCGCAAGCTGGCAAGCATCTGAAACATCCGGTTCAGCTCTGTTCCGACTTCCTGCCAGTGTCCAGCCTTCATCGCAGTAGCCATCCGCTCTGGATCATATTCGAATTCGGGAAGAGTACGCTCCCCGGGGGAGTAGACATCCCGCTCCATAATAAGACTGCCCTCACCAAGGTAGAAACGGTAATTGAGGTAAACCAGCGTCTGCATGTACAATTGCCGCGCCTGTGGAAGATCTCCTGGTTCGCTCAGGGCAATCGTAAGATCATCATGATAATATCGGGTAAATGTGGTGCGAATCTCATCGATATTACGGAACAACTGTGTTTCAGACAACTTGTCCTCCATCATCAATAACACATGACCTCCAACCGTGGTACTTAAGATCGGATTGTGAAAAATATCCTCGGCAATGTTCTTGACCGCGAACAAGTGCAAGTACTCATGATCCCCCTCAATCTCTACCAGCAGCAACCGCACACGCTGATCCTGAAACTGTACATCGAATAATTCCTCGAAATACTTCCATTCCTTGACCCCATAGGTTCTGTTGGTCACCAGTTCTTTCAGGAAATATTCCTTGGCATGCGGCAGTACACGCTCCAGATTATATTGGATCGATTGTACAAAACGCTCCTGATCAGTTAACTCCCGCTTCTCACTGACCAATTCACTGATAGCCTCGACGAGGTGTTCTTCACTACAGGGCTTGAGCAAATAATGCTTCACCCCATACTGCATGGCGGTCTTCGCATATTCAAACTCCGTAAAACCCGTGAGCATGATAAATGAAATATGCTGATACTTCTCTGCCACAGCTTCAACCAGCTGTAACCCATCCATTCCCGGCATGCGAATGTCCGAGATGATGATATCCGGGCGCTGTCGATCGATTATAGCAAGCGCTTCCAATCCATCTTGAGCAATGCCGATCAGCTCTGTTCCTAATCGCGACCAGTTCACAACACTAGCGATCCCGTCCGAGATCATAAATTCATCATCGACCAACAAAACCTTGTACATCGTATGCAGCCTCCTGCCTTTAACCAGATCCATTCTATTATATGAGCATTATGCACAAATAGAGGGGAGCACATGGAATGACATGGAATTGAACGATAACAAGTCTGATTTCTGAACAGTCCTTTCTCATCTCATCGTGAAAATCATTCACTAGCCGGCAATTGAAGCTGGTCTCTCTAAAGACAAAACAACCCTCACCCCGCTATAGGGTGAAGGTTAGCATCTACTATGCAAATACGGGCTATATTGGTGACCATACTTGCCGGATCGATTTATTTTTTTACTGCGTGAATGAAATGTATCGTTTCAAATGCACTTAGATGATCAATTCGATCTTGGAAAAACTGTTCCTGAATCGCCTCCGGAGTGAGATGCTCATAAATAAGCAGCCCTGCTTCTTCAAGCATGGCCTCCATCTCCACATATGCGTAGCCGGATTGCATGGGCTCACCGCCCATTGCAGCCAATTTAACCATATTTTCAACCCGATTAAATCTCCCTTTTTCCTCAAAAAGGTGTTCATCTGCATAATCCAGAACTATAGAGCTTCCAGATGGCAGGTTCGCAAACACATGACGAATCACGTTAAATAGATCATTTTTGGGCAAATAATACGAAACCCCCAAGAGACTGGCCAACGTCTTACGTTTCTCCAAACCTTCAAGAGTCAAGCTGTCATTTGAAAGCTCTCGCGTAAAATCCATGGGTACAAAGTGAAGATTATCCGGAACAGTCAGCCTCGCCTGCTTCAGCCGCTCCTTCTTGAATTGCTGTGTAGCCGGATAGTCCACTTCAATGATATCCAGCGTGTCCTCCAATTCCGGATGCCTCCAAGCAAACGTATCCATTCCGGCGCCAAGAATGACTACCTGCTTCAATCCCAACGTCACTTCATGCAAAAGTACATGCTCACAGTAAGCGGCTCGAGCCAGAGTTATTGGAGATAATTGTATCTGGGTTATCCATTTTAGAACCTTTTCCGGGTCGTCCTTGAGCTGGTGGGCCATATCCGGGTTGAAAAAATGAATGCCTTTAACCATGTTATTGCTGATATCTGAAAACTCTTGAGGAGTGATAAGGGCACTAGCGATAAAATCATTGAAAATAAGAGGTGTATCATGTTGGCAATGATAGGCTCGGCCAAAGGTCGAAATCAATGATGTGATACTGGATTCATTTTGCTTCATACTTATTCCTCCCGTACAAACAAAAATAAGATTCTCCCTGGCCAGGAGAATCTTATTATATACGGAATAATTTTATATGTAAATTATAGCATAAAAACATTTTTTTGTCAACCATAGTTTACGGATGAGGAGACAGATTAAAGTGGATTTACCGTCCACTTCAACCCGTTCTTCCACATCCTGTTCAACCCGATTGGATCTGTTACGTATCCATCCCATACTCCTTCACTTCACGATTACGGTTCAACACCGCATGCAGCACAAAACCCATTACCGCAATTGCCGCTGTGCCCGTTGCCAGCCACGCGACAGGTATAAGTCCTTGCTTGTCATACATGACCCCCATCGCATATGGGCCGATAACCCGTCCAACCGCACCGATTCCACCCGATATCCCGATGTAAAAAGGGGCCGCCCTGCCCGCGTGCTCCGAGATAAATGCAGGGGTTGCAGGGGAAATCAGCATCTCTCCAAATGTGGCAAGTACCATGGCGAGCACCATGCCCGGATAGCTGTACATGGTAATCATGACAATGTAGGCCATGCCATAGAACACCGCACTTGCGGTCATCTGGGCCGTTGAGGTACGGGCCATGGTCCGTTTCACCCAACTGGTGAAAGGTTGGCCTACAAAGATCAGCACCCCGTTCAGGGTCCAGAGCAGACCGTACATTCTTTTTTCCATACCCTCAGAGATGATGTACGGTGACACACCTGTGTTCCAGATGGAATTGCCGAATAACAGGAACAGCACGCCCAAGCTCATAAACAGATATAACCGGGTATTGCCCAGCAATGCCCAGACGCCCGGCCCATCGGGGACGGTTTTGCGTTTCGTCAGATGTACTTCCCCCTGATCCGGTTCAACCCGCGACAGATAATACCAGAAGAACAGCGCAAATCCGGCTGAAGTCACTCCGTTCAGTACAAAGCTGAGGTGATAGGAAAAGTCAGCGAGAAAACCACTCAGTGCCGTACCAATCGCCACTCCGATATTGTTCGCTACATAGATAATATTGAATAATTCACCGCGTCGCTCCGCAAACCGGAAGCCGATAAAAGCCTGAATCGCTGGTAGCGACAATGAACTGAACAGACCGATCCAGCCCATGGCACATATAAATATAACCCAGTACGCGCTAATCCAGGGCAACGCAAACAAACCTAACGCATTCAGCGCCAGTGATCCAATAATCAGCTTCTTCACGCCCACCCGATGGTACAGTGACCCTCCAAGCAATTGTCCGAAGATGCCACCTAGGGATTGAATAAGGATTACAAAACCCGCGTTAGCCATCGTTCGTCCTAGCTCATCAAACACATACATGGTGGTCAGCGGCCACATCAAGGCACTACCGGTTGCGTTAACCAGACTTGCCAGCAAAAAAACTCTCACTTCTTTTGGATAGGTATCCAGCCATCTCATCATCTCTAGTTCATTCTCCTTAATACGCTACAAAACGTGTTCCCATACCAAAAAAACCTTTGCCCTGACGGCATAACCAGCCAGAGCGAAGGCCTTTGGAAGTGTTACATGTATTGCTCTTTATATCCTGCTACATTCTGTTCTTTGTTCATCTTACCTCAAAAAAATCACGCTGCAAGCACACTCATTGACGCTTCACTTCGACAGTGGCCGAGAAGAATGTAGCCCCGTTACCCATGTCCGACAATCGATTGGACGTCAGCGAATTCGCCCGTTGCTTCTTGCCTTCACCATCCCACCATAAGCCTTGGCTGATGACGGTTCCTGGCAGCATGGCTTCACTTACTTTGGCGGTAAGTTCGATACGCCCACGATCATTCCATACGATCACTGCATCTCCATCCTCCACGTTTCTGCGGTTAGCATCCTCAGGGTGCATTTGCAATAGAGGCATCTTTTCCAAACGCTGGTGTTTGGCTGAATTGCCAAAGGTGGAGTTCAGGAAATTATGGTTCGGCGGCGAGAGGAACATCAGCGGATACGTATCGGCAGGTCCAGCCGGATTCTCCCCATCATATCCTTCAATCAGAGCGCTATAGGTAGGGAGCGGCGGAAACCCTCGCTGTTCCATCGTCTCTGAGTACAATTCAATTTTGCCTGAAGGCGTGGGCAGCTGATCCAGAAATGCAGCATGTGGCGTCATATCCAGCTTCATGAATCGATGTTCCTTCAGTCCCTCCAACGTGACTCCATTCATGTAGGGGTTGCCTGTGCCCTGAAGTGCGTCCTCAATCATCTGTTCCGGCGTTTCTCCGAAGATTGCGGGATCGTACCCCATGGCCTGCCCAAGCAGAGAAAACAGTTCCACATTGCTCTTGCTCTCTCCAATCGGTGCAATCACCGGCTCTTGCAGATGAACATACTGATGCCAATAGGAGGCATACAGATCCGTCGCTTCAAATGAAGAGGTGGCCGGCAACAAGATATCTGCATATTTTGCCGTATCCGTCATGAACAGATCATGCACAACCGTGAACAGATCTTCCCTTGCAAAACCTCGTTCCACTCGTTCCGTATCCGGTGCCACCACCAGTGGGTTGCTGCAGTAGACCATCATGGCCCGGATCGGCTGCTCCGCTTCCAGCAGCGCTTCACCAATCCGGTTCATGTTCACCACTCGCGGCTCCGGATTCTGCCGCAGTTCCGGACGTTCCAGCGCGTCGCTATTCGTGCTCGCGTAGCTGTTGGTACGCACGGCACCGCCGCCTTGCTTCAGCCATTGCCCTGTAATGGCAGGCAGACAAGCTACGCTACGCACATTCATACCCCCATTATCATGGTGCTGGAGGCCATTGCCGATGTGAATATGGGCTGCCTGTGCGTTACCATACATTTCGGCCAGCTTCACAATGGTCTCCTCCGGCACACCAGTAATGCGCGCAACGCGTTCAGGTGTGTAGCTGCGGACATGAGCACGCAGTGCCTCATGTCCCACTGTATACTTTTGCATAAATGCTTCATCCGTCAGTCCTCGTTCGAACAACACATGCATCAGGCCCAGCGCCAGTGCACTGTCCGTGCCCGGGTACAGCGGAATAAACCAGTCGCCCCATTGAGCGGTACGATTGCGATGAACGTCGATTACGACGATCTGGGCGCCCTTCTTGCGGGCTTTCTCCGCCAAAACGACCTGGTGCATATTTGTACTGACGATATTGCCGCCCCACACCAGAATAAGATCCGCATGCTCCGTATCTTCCGGGACCGTTCCATGGTTAGCGCCCATCGTATATTTCCAGCCCGTATTTCCGGCCGCATTACAGATCGTCTGCTCTAGCACACTTGCACCTAGTGCATTGAAGAACCGTCGATCCATGCCGTCTACGCCGAGAATGCCCATGTTACCGTAGAAGCTGTAGGGCAGGATGCTTTCCGATCCGTAGGTCTCGGACAATGCAGTGAACTTGGTCGTAATCTCCCTGATTGCTTCATCCCAACTGATTCGTTCGAACTTGCCTTCACCCTTGGCTCCAACACGTCTCATCGGATATTGCAGACGCTCGGGGTGATATACCCGCTCCGTCATATTTCTAACTTTATTACAAATGGCACCCTTGGTTATCGGATGGTCCGGATTGCCTGCCACCTTCACAATTTTACCGTTCTCTTTATGTAGTAACAGACCACAAGTGTCTGGACAATCGAGCGGGCATACCGCTGCAAATACCCCATTCTCCTGATCGATCATCGTATGGCTCCCCCTCTTCAAAAGCTATCCCTATATCATATCTTCTTCGAGGTTATCACGTAAAGAGAGCAGTATTTTTTTGCTTCATATTCACCGCTATAGCGGCTTCAAAATATTTTAAAAAAAATGTTATGCCAATTGATTCAACTTCAGAATTCAGGGGTAAATTAAAAACAAGGCATTAGGCTAGTGTTTCCCCACTTTCTCCTCATGCCATATCATGGACCACTCCCGAAATTCGCCATGAACAGGTTTCGTTCCCCCGAACCTTTTCATGGCGAATTTATTTTGCGTTAAAATCGAACAAAAACACCACAAAAAAGACTCCGACCTGCTCCTTCACAGCATCTTCGCCATGAAACGGAGCAAGATCAGAATCCTCTTCACTTCTAAGTGATATGAAGCACAAGTTTCGGGTCGTGCATTGTAATGTTATTCCGCTACGCCTGCTTGCTCAACATCACTCTAGCCTCCGTCTCCACAGGTTCAATTGACGTCGCTACCTCTGGTTTCACTTTAGGCTCAGCTTGGCGCAGGTACACCACCCAATAGGCTGCAGCTACAAACAGAGCACCTCCAGTCAGATTCCCAAGCCATACCGGAATGAAATTCATTACATATTGGCCCCACGAATAATGCCCTTCAAAGATTGCCGCAGGGATAAGGAACATATTAGCCACAACGTGCTGGAATCCAATGGCCACAAACGCCATCGTTGGAAACCAAATGCCCAGTACCTTGCCACTCATCGTATCCGATGCATAAGATAGCCACACAGCCAACGCGACCAGCCAGTTACAGCCAATGCCGGAGATAAAAGCCTGCAGGAATCCGTCATGCAACTTGTGACCAGCCATATCCACCACTTTAGCCAGATATACACCCTCTCCAGTCAGACCAAGCACATGTCCAAACGCGTACGCGACAAACAAAGCTCCAACAAAGTTACCAATCGTCACTAATGTTAGATTTTTCAACATGCTACCTACGGATAACTTTCGAGCAATCGTCGCGAGCGGAACAGCCATCATGTTACCTGTCAGCAGCTCTCCACCACCTATGAGTACTAGCATCAATCCAACCGGGAACACCGCCGCACCGATCAGATTAACCAAGCTTCCCCACTCTGCCGGCGCAGATGCAATCACCCGAATATCCAGTAGAAAACCCAGCGCAATAAAAGCACCTGCCAGAAAACTAAGCACCAGTACAGAAGACACCGGATTTTGAGCCTTCTTCATGCCTGTTTGCGCCGTATATTGTGCAACCTCAAGAGGTGTTTTTGCTGCCATATCATTCATCCTCTCCTTCATTGTTCTTCGTGGAATAAAACACCTGAACTTCTTTGTTGATACGTTGAATGCCATATCTCAATTGTATATGGGTCTAGCACGAAACTTTGTGCAAATTATCACAATGTAATTTAAAAATATGCTTTTAAGATCGTCTTCGAAGTTATGACAGCAAGAGTATATTAAGGTCTATTTTTTAAAAAAATCACAAAAAAGACTGACGATATACTCGCCAGTCTTCCTTTTCCTTTATGATCGTCTGCCTTGCTTCGTAAGCTCGGCAGTTATTGTACATGTCGCATTTTCGGACAACCCTGACTTATCCTCGTATGTCGTCTGTCATGCTCACTGCTTAGCATGGATTCTGCTTCCTTACACCATTGCTGGTGCTTTTACTTCTACCGGTGGCAGTGCTTGCAGACCCGCCGTGTTCAGGAAGTTCCACGGTTTGTTGTAGTGTGGCTGGAAGAAGAAGTCGATGAAGGCCAGCTCATCTACGGTCATATTGTTTTGGATGCAGACCGAGATCGTATTAATCGATTGGGTCAGATCAACCTGGGACATCACCTGTGCTCCAACGATCCGACGAGTAGCCTGCTCATATACCACTTTGAGCAACAGTTTCTCCGCCGTTGGCATGAACTCCGGACGATAGCTGTCTTCCAGTACTACCGACTCCACAATCAGACCTTCGTCAGCAGCAGACGTTTCCGTCATCCCCGTACCAGCAATATTTTGCTCATATATTTTGATACCCGATGTTCCTTGTGTACCCATATACGGTGTCGTAGGACGAACCAGGTTACGAGCTACAAGTGTACCCATCCGCACGGCGTTGGTTGCCAGTGGAATGTAAGATGCTTTGCCTGTCGGGTTGTAATGAATAGCACAGCTGTCACCCGCAGCGAAGACGTCTTTTTGACTCGTTTGCATATATTTATCCACGATGATTGCGCCGTTTGGCAGCATATCCACTTGGCCTTTGAGCAGCTCGGTATTTGGACGGAAACCAATGCAGAGAATAACCAGATCGGTTTCGAACTCTCCTTTGGACGTAATCACCTTGGTCACTTTGCCATTCTCTCCAGTAAACTTCTGTACCGTTTGACCAAGAGCGAGCTTGATGCCACGCCCAGTCAGCGTATCTTCAATTGCATCTGTGAACTCAGGATCCAGGTATTTGTTCAAAATCCGGTCCACACTGTCGATCAGGGTAACTTCCTTGCCATTCATCTGGAAAGCTTCCACCAATTCAACGCCGATATATCCGGCACCTACAACGGTAACACGTTTGGCATCTTTGGCTTTTTCAATAATTGTGTTGGAATGATTGTAGTTTTTGCAAAGTAAAATGTTGTCCATCTCAATGCCTTCAAGCTTCGGAACGACAGGCCATGAACCAGTGGTCACGATCAGTTTGTCAAACGTATCTTCAAATTCTTCCCCGGTTTGCAGGTTTTTAGCCTGAAGGGTATGGCCTTTGGCATCAACTGCTGTAACTTCATGAAGCATCTTGGTTTCAACACCAAGCTCTGCCAACTGATTAGGCGAAGAATAAAACAAGCCGTCAGGATCTTTCACAACCCCACCTACGTAGAGCGCAATGCCACAAGATAGGAAGGAGATGTTGTCATTGCGCTCATACACGGTGATGGTAGCATCCGGGTACAATTTGGCGGTATTTACGATGGCTGCGGTCCCTGCATGTGTACATCCGATAACTGCGATTTTCATTAAAAGTTCCTCCTCGAAATATATAAATGAGTTTGAATATAACGTTATTATGGTTGTGAAATATTTCACTTCCTGTTCGAGACTGTGTATGTGATTTATTTCACTTTATACACTTATTATAATGTGATCTTTTTCACATTGCAATAGGTTAAACAAAAAAATTGTCGAAGGAGGTCACTCGCTGTATTTTAAGCCTTTCTTCCCTTCATTGTATTGATTTCATTGTCCCCGAATTTAGGTCGGTTTATGCTATGCAAATGGCTACCGCAACTCCTTGTCGTTCAATGTTTGTCGTACTCTGCCTGGTTCCTGTCTCGCTTGAAGTCCCCCTGATGAGAGCTGCAGGAAATATCCCCTATGCTGCTCTGCTGCTCCTGCCCATTCTCCACACCCGATATGATTAAAACAGATGTTTCTCCTCTCTAACAAGCCACGTATATAAAATAATCAAAGAAGCCTGTCCTTGCACATGCAAGGACAGGCTTCTCAAACAATCATGGTTTAACCGAGCAATTTCTCAATATCTGCGATCATTGTCTCCGGAGATTCTTTCGGTTCAACACGACCGACCACTTCACCTTCACGGTTAACAAGGAACTTGGTAAAGTTCCATTGGATGTCGCTCGTTTCACCTGCGCCAGGTTGTTGCTCCTTGAGGTATTGGAACAGGGGATGTGTATCCTCACCATTCACATCTACCTTGGCAAACACCGGGAAATTCACACCATAGTTAATCTGGCAAAATGACTCGGCTTCCTCACTTGTACCTGGCTCCTGCCCTCCAAACTGGTTACAAGGGAAACCCAGTACAACGAGACCCTGATCGCGATAACGATCATAGAGTTTTTGCAATTCACCGTATTGCGGAGTAAGTCCGCACTTGCTAGCTGTATTGGCAATGACCAATACCTTACCTTGATACAGATCCAGTGAGACTTCCTGGTTCGCGGTGGTTACCGCCTGATATGAATATACGGACATGACTGATTCCTCCCATGACAAGTGTTGGTTTGGGCTGCTCCGAGCACGTTAATATAACCAATGAACATACAGCCTGTCTTATTATTATAAACCTGATCCGATGTGATTACCAAATTCCGGGTCTGCACGTTCCCCTTCGCTCCCATGCGTTGCAAATTCCCCATGAACTCAAAAGAGCCGCCTGCGATAGCGCATAGCGGCTTCATTCTATAATGTAAGGACCACATATGGCCCATTTGTTAACTTCCTAACGCTTGAACGCGCTGTTCTGTCCGTCCTCCAGCATGAACCATTGCACTGTTCATAACCATCTGCTCCGGCTGTTTCGGTTGCTGGCGTTCGCCTGCAAGTGCGTAGGGCAAGCAGAGTGGTACACCGGAACGCGGATCAATCACGATATCTGCTTCAATGTTGAACACTTCACGAAGCACATCCGAGTTCATGACTTCCACAGGTGAACCCTGAGCAATGGCTTTACCTTTTTTGATACCAATCATGTGATGTGCATAACGGGAAGCATGATTCAAGTCATGTACAACCATAACAATGGTACGGTTAGCTGTGGCATTCAGCTGCTCAAGCAGTTGCAGTACTTCAAGCTGGTGAGCCATATCCAGGAACGTTGTTGGCTCGTCCAGGAACAGGATATCCGTCTCTTGAGCAAGTGCCATGGCAATCCAGGCACGCTGGCGCTGTCCACCGGACAGTTGATCAATCGGACGATCGTGGAATTCTGTCATACCTGTCACTTCAATCGCCCATTCAATCATGCGTTTGTCTTCCGCCCGCATGGAGCCAAATCCTTTTTGATAAGGAAATCGACCATACGATACCAGTTCAGTAACGGTAAGTCCTTCAGGAGCGGTTGGATTCTGTGGCAAAATCGCAAGTTGCTTGGCAACTTCACGCGTGGATTGTTTATGGATGGACTTCCCGTCGAGTAATACATTACCTGCTTTTGGTGACATAATACGTGCCATCGTTTTCAGGATGGTTGACTTCCCTGATCCATTGGCTCCAACAAGTGCTGTAATTTTTCCTTGGGGAATCTGAATATTCAGATCCTCTACAATTAGTCTTTCCTCATAAGCGATATCCAGCTTGGTCGTCTCCAGACGAAACATGCGATCATCCCTCTCTCATTTATCCCGATTATGTAATCCGGCTATGACAACGAAAACGAAATTATAATTCTGTGTATTTCCGACGCAAATATCTTCTACACTAAAGATACTGATAATCATTATCATTTGTCAACATGAAATTGCAAATCTTCTGCTTGTTCCAAGCTTAATTTGGACCTTTTTTAGCAAATTGGAGTGGTACGTTACGTTTACATGTGAGAGCTTTTCTCATTCATCACGCGCATTTCATCACTTCTGCTTATCTCCCAGGCACTTGAATCATTAATTTTGTGTCCGAATTGTGAATGTATCAATTTTTTGTCGTGCGATTGCTACATCTGGGGTGTGGATCAAAAAAAGATGACCTTGAAATCTAAAGTTCAAGGTCATCCCATATACACGTTTAATGAGATATGAAGTCAGCATATTTCAATATTTGATCAAAAGGTACTCAATGAATCTATGCAACAGGGCCAAATAAAATAACTTACAGCTTCGGCTGCGGCATCAATTGGATGACGGTCATCCCGCCCAGCGTACTCTGCACACTGGCAATACTCTCAGCATCAAGATCTGCTGGAAGATCAATCTGCAATCCATACGGATAGAGACGATCTGCATCTCCAATAGACATCTGTGCAGGATTGGTCGCATTCTCTTCATTGGATACGGATGTGTCAGGCGATGTCAAACCTGTATTAACTTGATCTACATCGGTGCCTTGATCCGTGCCTCCACTCGCAGCATTAGACGATGCATTCGTCCCTGTATCCGTTGTTGTATCATTAGCAGGATCTGAAGTGTTATCACCCGATGTTGATGGGTCCGCCTGCTGATCGCCATCCTCCGCCTGCTCGTTGTTCCCCGCGGTTCCCGCTAACGACCCATCCGTGCTTCCTTCGGAAGTACTTCCTGAACTACCATCAGAAGGCTCTTGGTTATCCGGCTCTTCATTCCGATTAAAGCTCTCCCACTTGCCTGTGGTATCCAGCTCCTGGGTACTGCCATCTTTCATTGTCAATTGGAGTTTGCCTTGCTCAAACTCAGTGCTTTCCGTATCGTTTCTGAAACGGATCACCAGTTGAGCAGGTGATTGGGTACCCTCCTGTTCACTGGGAGGAATTATATAAGCAATCTGCTCCGCGAGCTGTACCTCGGGTTCAGGTGGTATGGCAGGCTCCTGGGTAGATGGAGGAGATGCCGCTGGCGGCTCTACAGAATCTTTCATCCATGCATATGTACCGCCAGCAATACCCAGAACCAGGATCAAGAGGAGCAATCCAAACAGATTCTTCCTTTTGCCTGTTAGCATCCTCATCAATGTGGATGACAATTCTGTCTTGGCACGGTCATAGACCGGCTTCATTGCCTTGTTCGCTCTCGCATAATACGGTTTGAAAGCCGACTTCGACTTGAAAGCTTCACGGTCATGGGCCTTGAAATAGGCCACAAGGGCATCCGCATATCCTTTATGCGTATTGGAACCCCGAACAAACATACGTTGATCTCCTGACCATTCGAAAAATGGATACAGCCCTTCAACCCGACTTGCATTGGTGCGGACGAACTCAATCAGGCCAGGATAATCCAGTCGGTTGCTACCGCTTCCGCCCCGATAAAAAGCCATCGGCAACGCTTCATAGGCCGCGATCCCCGGATGCGCCTGGAGCTCCACAGCAAGCCAGCGACGTGTCCAACGTTGAAGATCATTGCGTTCCGGGAGGGAAAGTGCCTCCAATGCCTCATCTTCATTTCCCTTGCCACTAAGCCACGCTCTCGCAGCCAGCATCATGTTCGTTCGAGCAGATACATCAGCGCCCTGACGTGCTGCCCAAGCCCGAACCTCATTGCCATGTTGCAATATATCGATGCTGAGTAGCTGCTCACGGTTAACCCGTTCCAGATCCAGATCCTGAATCATAAACAGGTTAATGACATAAGCAAGCTTGTCTGCCAGGCGGGTTAACTCCTCCTGATATGCCGGATCTTGACTGACAGACAGAGGTGCTCCTTTTCGATTAGGGCGGGCTGTAGATTCAGACTGACCAATCCGTGCCGTAATACCTTTATCATACATACCTTCAGCTGGTACCTGATCCAGTATGCTAACGCGCTGGAGTGCTTCATTCGCGGATTGCACCGGACTCGGTGCAGAACATAACCGTTCACGCAGCTCACTGGTTGTCCGCTCCAGCAAGTAGCTGTAATGAATCGCAGATGGATGAGCTGTAACCCATCTTCGGATCACTTCCACGACATTCCCTGCCGATTCGGTACGTTTCAGCTGATTGTCCAGATAAGGATCGAACAATAACTTGGTGAGCGATTCATTGGCCAGCACTTTATCAAAGAAAGCCCGATTCAGCTGGGTATCCCGATCCAACACAGCATACAATTCCTGCACCGCACGCATACGCTTCTGGGCCCGGGCATTATTGACACCGTATATGAAATAGTCCACTATCCAGGATTGCACCACAGGCGCGGCAACACGGAAGTATTCTCCAATGCGAGCAGCAACCGCTTCTTCGGGTACGTTCTCACGCTTCACGCTGTCTAGTTCCCGGCTGAGCAAGGTCAGGAACAGCTCGTTCAGACGGGAACGCTGCCGTGTTCCACCTTCCGGCTTCAGATAGGTCAACAAACCACTCAGAACATGACTTTTGTTATCCAAGTACAGATCTTCCCTGCCTTGTTCAAGACCATAGAACACCGCGAGTTCGCCATAGGCTTCGATGGAAAGCTCCCGTCCAGGTTCCATGCCAGACAACATCTCGTCTGCAAATGTATAGAACGCATCCGCAGCACCCGGTTCCTGCAATAAGGCCCAGGCGAATTCCGCATAAGGTAACTTCGCCACAGATGCATCCGCATGCGTCACTCTGCCGGATACCATATCAAAGGTGAAGTCCTTCTCCGTATTTCGGTCTTTCGGACGTAACGTCCCCCGCTCTACAAATTGGATATGGATGCCCTTCTTGGCCTGCGGCTCCTTGGCAAACGTCATGAATCCCAACTGCCGCCGGAATGCGTATGGTAACGCTGTGTACAGCAAACGCAGCAATCCTTTGGCCCCTGCGGTGACTTCTTCTGCGGGAAGGTCCAGTGCAATGTATACTTTTCTGCGTGTCGCTACAGACTGCATTACCGCGTAAAGCAGTCGCTTGAACAGCACTTCGTTCATCTTCAAGGCGTTCAGCATCTGGTTTGGCGATGAATCTGCACTCAGACTGGCACCAGGCTGAGCCCATCCTTCTTGTCCAGCAGCTGCATCTCTTGCCGCGCCCTGTCCACTTCCAAGTGATGTAGGCAATTCAGCAAGCGTAGGCAGTACTGTACCTTGTTCGATGTCATAGGACGTGGCGAACATGGCATCCAGCCAGCCGCCTTGCTTCATCTGCTCTTCCGAGCGCTCGGGAGATAAGACGTAGTTATGAGCAAAAAAGGCACTGCGCAGCCCCGTGAAATCCGCAGACTGGTATACATTTTGTCCAAGGATCGTCTCTCCACTCTCCAGATGAAGCAGGTGAATGGAAGCCGGAAACTTTGTCTCGTCCTTCTCGCTACGGCCAGTTAGCTCCGCCGGAGCGTCATAGACACAGTAGGGGTGAAGCACTTTTTTGATAAAAGAAGGGTCCAGTCCCGGCGATGCCGCAACCGTATCAAACCCCTCTGTTGTGCGGAACACCCCGCGCCGCTCTCGGGTATACAACTGTTGTTCAATGGGCGGGGTTACGGAAGAACGCATCATCCCACTCTCCCCTCAATGTACTTCAGCTTGTACAACAGCCACAGGAAGGGTTCATCCACGCGGATCGGGCTAACCACACCCTGCAATTTCATATCCACCGGATTGCTGCCCAGCGCAGATACGGCGAAATAGGCTGTATCCTTGAAGTACACATCCATCGTGCCCTTGAACGGACGATCCACCTTCTCGATAAAACGGCGGATCTCTCCGTCGATATTCTCGAACTCAGTTAAGTCGAAATAATCGCGGTGCACCATGTTGCGAAAGACGTTACTGTTAGATTTGATATAATCCCCCTCTTCATCCTTGAGGGAATGCAGCATGTCGCTTTTCGTGAGCACCACGGCTGTTGGAATATTCGTCTTGGCTTTGTCCTGATACGCGATAAAATCTCCAAACATCGTGAGCACCACGTCGCGCGGCTCATCGTATCGCGGTGTCCACTCGCCCGGCTCGTTGCCGAGGTTAATACGGATTTTGTCCCGAATCGAACGAATCTGAAGCGGGTCCACCATGAACAGGATACCTGCCGAGTTCTTGATGTGCTGCCCGTGAAGTCCGAGATAATCCTGCTCCACCATACCTTCACCCGCAACGTCAAAGAACACCAGTGTTAGCGGCGCTTTATCTTCGTCCTTGAACACAAACTGGAAGATAAACGGCTCCTGCAGCTTTTCCTTCTGTGTGGAATCCAGCAAATCGCCCCGTTCGAACAACGGTTCTTCATAATCCGCACGGAACCGGCGGCTGATCTCCGCATTCAGAGGCATGCAAGCCGCGTCAAAATGATCCGCTGTATAATGCTGCAATGTATGAATTAATGAAGTCATGTAGACGGATTTGCCCACTTGGGATGCACCGATAATGGAAATGATATTGCTGGGTGCTTTACCTGCCGTAACAGGTAGCTCGTTATGACATTGCGGGCACAAACGGCGACGTGTAACGACCCCGTACCGATCGTTCAGACCCATCACGATATTATCGGAATAAATCCGATGTTCCTCCGGTACATCATGCGGTGCCAATACCGCCTCCATATCAAATACCGTATCGAGTCCGAATCGTTCGCGATACCGATTCAACTTTGCATCTTCCCCGAGTGCGTAGTCCTCATCATCATCGCGGTGATGGGCGGCGCGGAACACTACCTCTTCCGGTGAAAACTTGCTGAAACAATAAGGACAGACAATATCGTAAAACAGCGGGCGTTCCTCCGGCTGTTGTCTCTTCAAAAACCGACTAAAAAAGCCCATAGCCACTCCCCTCCCTAATCAGTCAGACTAAGATGATTTACACTCCCACTACGATGACAGATTAACCTTCCAATCGCTAGTCCAACGATCTAGTCTGATATAAGCCGATAGGCGGCTCCATATTTCGGTCCGTCCGTGAAGAATAATCGCACATAATCATCCTTGGCGACTTCAACGGGCGGCATCTCATTTCTTCCGGGAGCAAAATCACTCACAAAAGGATACACCGTACCATCTTCCTTATTCAGCGGCACCCCGCCCTGCTTGCGAACATAACAGAGGGCTTCCTTCGGAACAGGCACCTCCGCTGTGACGGTGATCAATACACTTTTTCGCTTCTGAAAAAAACCGCTCTTGTAGCGAATGGAGAAGCGGATGTCCGCCTTCCCAGCGCTTGCAATCACCATATTGTCTTCATCTCGTTGACGGATCAGCACAGGCCCGTCTTCCTGCATCTGACACACATACACCGTGTACTTAATGGCACCAAAACCCGTGATCCGATCCGTGTAACCGTTGCTCGCCTTATATTCCTCTCTTGTGTACAGCTTCAGCTTGCCCTGTGCAGACTCTTCCCCGGTACGATCATCGCTCATCATATCCAGCTCCAGCCGTTCCACATACACAGCTTCAACCCGTTCCGGCCAGAGCCAGCGAAGTGTACAACGCCCTTCGTCCACCGCAAGTGTCAGTTTTCGAATCAAGGGTGTCGAAAGGTCAGCATCCGTAAATCGCATTTCCATTGACCTCCCGACGTTAGAATCCTTTGCTACGTGAATCTCTTGCTCTCTGACCGAATCCTTCAGCTGAAGAAGTTCCTCCGCCAGCTTCACGGCGTCCCCTACTCTTCCGCGGCGTGTTCTCCTTGATCGGAACAATCCAGGAGAAGAGGGTCAATACGCCAGATAAGATGAGCATCGCACCAAGTCGTACGAAGGTATCCCCCACGTTCGAACCGTCGAGGCCCCATTCCAGCAGAAGCCCTGCCAGTAGACCCGACACCGCACCACCAATACCAAAGCTGAGCGCGAGATGACGGTTATCGAATACGAGTCCAAGGGATACACCCAATGCTACTCCAATCAGTAACACTGCTGCTACACGGAAAATCGCCAGATAAACGCTATGCTCCATCATACCAGTGCGCTCCGTCACCAGCGTCCGTTCATCAATCGTATCGTAGATCTGCTGGAATGCCAGATTCAGACCGCCGGAATCCGGTACATCATAGTACATGCCACCCGTTTGCTGGGCAATATTACGCAGCAGATCCGTACCCGATGGGTCCACCAGGCTTAGGCCGACTGTATTAATAGAAATCTGTTCATTGGTATACTGGGACAAAATATCGGCCGTATCCGCTTCACTGAAGCCATCGGATAACAAGATGACAACCGTACCGCGTTTCGGGTCCTGTTTGCCCTGAATCTGTTCCATGCCTTCCCGCAGCACGGCATCAAAATTGGTGCCGCCTGAAGTCGTGACAATGCCATCAATTTTGCCATAAACCTCGTTCTTGGCCGCTTCACTATCCAGCGCAATAAACGGCTGTAACAACTGTGGCTGGTCATCAAACGTAATGACAGCTACCTGTTTGTCACTCTCCATTTGACTGATCAGTGTCTTGGCTGCTTCAAAGCGTCCGTTATCCGGATCTGTCTCGCTCATGCTGCCCGAGTTATCGATCATCAGTACGATGTCCTTCACTTGCTTCACACCGCCCGGATTGATCTGGTACAGCAATTGCAGCGCGAGTCCAACAACAAACAAGAGAGCGAGTGTTGCCGGAACAAGCAATTTCCACGACAGTCCCAGATATCGGAGCTTCCATGAAGCACCATTCAGCTTGGGTGAGATCATCTCTGCGATCAAACAGAACAATCCAACGCTCAGCGCCAGTACGCCAAAGTATAAGCCCATCAGCAACAGACGTGGCATCTCCCCAAGCCATTGACGCAGCATGATTTCTCCTGCCGCAAAGCCCACTGCTCCGCCAATCAGGCTGAACAGGACCAGGAGCAGATTGATTTTTCGCTGCATGTCCACATGCATCCTTTCCATACCAGCCTTAAGCAGGCTGAGTTAATACAAGATTGTAGCAGGGTGTCATGACACAGCCAGACGCCTTAACGAATGGGTGACAACTTTTCCAACAGACCTGCGGGGTGAAGTTCATAGCCATTCTCCGTGTACGAGTCATAATATACCTTGCCGTTCCGATACACCATGAGATCCTCCAGATGGAAACCTCCCATCAGATTCAGCTTCTCCACACCACTGCTGCGTTCTTCGTACACCACACCCAGCTTGTAGATGCGTGACGTCTCTTCGGCATGTGCCGCGTAGTCCATAAAAGCACTATGATGGTCACCAAAGAAATACTTCTCTTCATACCGATGTTCCTGCGTATAATCGAATACCCGTACCCGAACAACCGCCTGATCCTCCAGCGTGTGGTACAACCTGCGGAACAGATCATCCCGGGTTAATACGTCTTTATCTCCGTAAGCAATCGTAACATTGGCCCGCTGCAACAGCTCTTCTTCAAATGGTAACCGCAACGGCTCGGCTGTAAGCAGCAACGAGTGACATACCTCCATCAGACGTTTGAGCAGACGGTCATCGCCTTCTGTCGCAAGCCGGTTCATATCTCCCATGTAACGATCCTCGAACCATACATCCCGTCCGCGCTTGGCTTCCAGGTCGATGATTAGCTCTTCCGTCACTTTGCCGTAGTACTCCATTACGTTCTGACCGATGTATTCATCCGCAGCGGCGATACTTTGGGCAGCTGTCTCTCGCAGTGTGCGTTCCAGCGCTTCAAGTGCCGCTGTAACGTGGCGACTGAATTGGTGAAGCTCTTCCATCTCCGTATCGTAGATGCGGAGCAGTTGTAATTCATTTTCCAGTCGCAGCAATTCTACCTTCGGTACGTACACTCGTTCCAGCATACAGTCAATCAGATTGCGTACATTCTGTTTATCACGGAACAACGCTCGTTTGAACGACTGATCTTCCACCCGCTCTTGCTGACGTTGCTCTAACAGTGCACGTGCCGATTCAAGCTGCATCGATTTATCCCGAATCAGTCCGAGCAGCGCTTCACGTACACTGCCAGGCTCATTATCACTCCAGGCTGCCCACTGGAAGTACCCAACCTCTGGATGCTCCGCGCGGCATTGTTCGGCCTGACGGCGAAGAAAGCCGCCAGAACTGCGCTCGCGCACACGCTCTTCAACAAGTCGGACGACGTTATCACGGAAGTACGCTTCAGCGCCTTGTCCGAACAGCGCTCTCTCCGCTTCACGAAGCGAGAGCGGCTTCAGATCGGAGAAACTGACGTTATGCGTCATGATGCCACTCATGCCACTAACCAGATCTTCACCCGGCAACAGACCTTCAACTTTGCGTTCCACCGAGGCCGCGTCCAGTCCGAAGAAAGCAAGCTTGTCCTTGATGCTCCAATCCGGCTCCTGCCGCATGCGTGCGAGCAGGTACCGATACATGTGATATAAAACCGCCAGTGCTATCGGCTTGTTTGGCCGCCTGATCTCGGCAAAACCCGCACTTGCATAACCATGCTGATCAGAGGTGGTGCGAATATTGTTTTTGAAGGATGTATTGTTGTACGTGTTCGCTCCCGTGCTCGAAACGGTACCCGAGTGATTCGCATCCTGCTTCCTGTTCTTCAACAGGCAGATCCGGCAGATGATCTCGGCATTTTCAATCCAGCCACCGGGAACGCCGGTTCCACGCTCATTTTTGTCGGACAACAGATATACGAGATCATACAACGGTGACGCGTGATGTGTAACCGGAATGGAGATTCCATCCTCCGTCACCAGCAGATTACCGCTGAACGTGTAGTCCAAAGACTGCATATAATCCAGTTCACGCAGAAAAGCAAGACCTGCTGCGCTGGCATACCCGAAGGAATCCACCTGTTCCATCTCGCTGACCAATACATGCAGATCTGTCTGCACCGACTTGAAGGCTTGGGACAAAATGATCTCCGTCAGCTTGGTGAGCTCTGGCAACAATACATTCAATGGATCATCGGTTCTGGTTACCACCGTAACGTAAATCCGATCAAATGACGAGTACAGCCGTCCATATTCGGCAATGCGGTTACTGACCCGCCGAAGCGTACGATTCAGGTCATAGAGCGCCTGATCCGATTCGTGGAAACTGCGATGTACATCCTTACGCCGCGTTTTAGACGGCCGCTCCGTCTGCCCAGCGGACAGAGGCAAACGGTGACGAGTCACCTGGCCATCATCGGACGAGCCACCATTCCTCGTTTCACCCGAACCCGTTTCCTGATCGTCTGTCCCGATCTGAATGTAGACCACACCGTCTCCGTTATCCCATTTCAGCCGATTGATCTCCTGCACAGCAGATACGGCAGGTGCAACCAGATCACCCACGAAAAGGAACAAAGCCGGGTAATGGATACTGCTGCGTCCATCACCCAGGCTGCCTTGACGCTCCTGCTCCATTGCATACTGCGCTGCATACTTCTCCAGATCACGCTTCAGGGTATTGTTCGAATTGAACTCCATCCCGGCCGCCACCCTTACTTCAGCCTTCTGCGAATGTCGTTCAGCTTGGACGACATCGTTCTGTAGAACTGATAGATGTCTTCTCCGTTAGCCAGTTCTACCCGCTCATATTCGAGACGATCACGTGATTCCATGAACAGCGCAGCCAGATCATCCAGCTTTGTCAGCAATGGAGTGATATCTTCTGAAGCCGTCAGATCATTATCGCGGCGGGAGGCTTTGCGCAGCAATGTACTGCGATCCTTCTCCGCCAGACCGCGGAAGTTGCCAAACACTTCATACTCGGCAAAGTTACGGCTCTTCATCAGGTTCGCGAATGGTTCCCATGCGTCTTCTTCCGGGTCACGGTCATAGACGTAGAGCGCACCTTTTTTGACGATGGTGTCTGTATAGAGTGCTTCGATAAAGCGGTCGTACCACTGCTCTTCGTCCTGGTACTGGACAAGAATGCCTTCGAGTTCGGCAACTTTGGCAGAGATGGCATTCATCTTCGCCAGTTCCTCACGAACGCGTGCGATCAGCTGCGGAGAGCGTACCAGGTTTTCTTTGGCCATATCTTCGTTAATACTGCCGAAAATATCCTTAACTCCTACACGTGGCAACCCTTCGGATTGCAGACGTTTCAGCTCCATCACGGCCCGCTTCACTTCGCCGAGGTTCGGCGTGGTGGATGTCAGACGCATGTCGTAGGCTGCCAGTTTGGCGGACAAGTCAAATGCTTCTGATGTCACAATCGCATATCGGTTGCTTGTATTCTCATCAATGGATTTGGCTGTCACGATGTTGTATCCGAGCGCCTGCTCGAATTCGTTACGCACACGGGCATTATACTGTTTCACGCGGGCGTTCTCGTACACATCTCCCCATGATTTCTCCGGAATCGGAGACGGCAGATAGGTCCAGTTGTTTTTCTCCGTTTGCACCAAGTGACGACCGATGCCTTCTTTGTCCAAAATGGTACGTTCATAACTTTCCTCATATACCTTAAGCGGTGTATACACAAAGAGTGGTACCCCGTTGCGGGTGTTCAGCCAGAATATCCGGTTACGCACTTCACTTTCCTTAACGGTAAAATGAGATTTGCCTACCGCATTGTTCTGATAATTGCGAATCCCTTTCAGAATACCTGGCGCCTGTGCCGGTACGGATACAAATCCCCATGAAGGGAAATGCAGACTGCCTGTACTGTTGCTCAGATTGAACACCGGAACGGCCTCATCATCCAGCTTGCCGGCAATGAAACGTTCCACGAATTTCTCAACCGACTCATCCTGACCGTATTTGATCACCAGGAAATCTTCCATGGAACGGGTAATCAGATCACCGAATTTTTCACTCAGGAAGTCGGAGATGGAGCTGACGATATCAATCTCGTTCTCTTTCACCCACTGGCTGGAGTTTTCCAGCAATTCACGGGAGAAGTCGCGGATCAGATCATCTGTATCACGCTTATCCAACAGCCCGTCCACCACACTGACGATATCCGGTACACTTACGACGTTCCAGTAGTATGTCTTGTTGCCTTTGTGATCAGATTGTTCCTCGCCGCGTGTCAGCAGATCGCCGTTCTTCGCGAATATCGAGCTAAGGGCGTTCAGCGTCTCGGTAAATACGTTATAAATGCGGCTGTTTTCCTGGTTCAGCAACTCATACAGATCTTCATAGAACTCGATCATCTGATCGTTGCGTTCCACGTCGGCGTGCAGCCAGTACTCATGAATTTTTGCTTCAATATAAGCATTCTTTTTCTTCTCTTTGGAGACAAACGCACTCTTCGCATCGCCCAGCTTCTCTTCAGACTGCTCCTGAGCCGCTTCAATATCACGCGGAATGCGGAAGGCATTCTCACGCAGGGTTTCGATATACGACTGAATCATCTTCAGTACACAGAACCCTTTTTCCGTATAAATGAGACGAGATACATAGAACGGACCTTGTTCAGGATGCAAAAACATACGCCGGATCTGTTCGGTAAACTGACCAGCAATCTCACCCGGCAGTTGTTTCTTCGCCTTGATATATTCTTCACGGGCACGTGCCAGAAAGTTCTGTTCCAGTTCGGTGTCCATATTCACAACCTGTGATTTCACCACGTTGCCATAGGATAAGCGCTCGCTGTTTTGGTAACCAGGCAGCGGCTCTGGCACGCGGGCTTCAAAGGACTTGACCACACTTTCGAGATCAATGCCCAGCTTGCGGGCAAACTTCTCGGTATCCTCCTGGTTCGGTGCTTTGGAGAACATGGTGTTCATTTTGTCGAACATGCGATACGCCAGATACGTGGTCATCTCCTCAATCGGCAGTACAGCCGAAGAGGCACCAATGATGTTGTAATCATAGTTGGCCGGGTACACCTTGTTCATCTGTGCAATGTTGGTTCGAATGTTGCTGATATAGTCATGGATCGCGAACTCCTCACCCGACTGCTTCTCCTCACTTGCCATGAAGTTGGTAATGTTCTCGGCCGTGACGTTCATGCAGTAATCGTAGGCGTTCTCCAGCAGTTTGCCTTCGGTATTCGTCGCAGAGATCAGATGACACAGGTTAAATGGAGGCAGTGGTGAGTTGACGGTTAAAATATTGCCGTACTTCTGTGTAAACCGCTCACCGCGGCTGTCCACGTTCATCCAATAATCCAGCTCTTTGAGTGCCGCATATCCGTTCTTGCGAATGTATTCGCGTGTGTGTTCGCTCAAGCTTTTGTTGGACAGGTTCACGTCTGGCGTGAACAGGTAGCCCAGCGTATTCACGCGGTCAATCCCCGCAGAGCCGTGATCCCGTTCGATAATGCCTCGCACGATATAGGAAATATCGAGGAAACAGCCGCTGCCTGTACCGCCAGACAGACCTGTCAGGAGGAACACCATCAGTTTTTTGTTGGTGCCTACAGATAAGGTTTTGATCTTTTTGTCGATGGCCTGCACGACCTGATTAATCTTGGTGAACAAGAGCAAACGTCCAGCCTGACGCACACCTGCGGCGCCGTTCATGCCGTCCGTGATGCTCAGTTCGGGAGACAGCCAGTCCGTAATGTACGGTTCCAGCACGCTGCGGTTCTGAAGAAGCCCGCCAATCTCGGCATTGGACAGCAAGACGAATTCATTGATCGGATCAAGTCCGATTCCTTTATACTTTTTGGCGCGATCCTGTTCGTTTGTTTCAAAAGCCAGAAATTCCACATTGTCCGGCTTGTCCATTTTTTTCTTGGATACCGGGTCCTGCGGCAGCTTGAAACGACGGTTGATCTGATATTTCAGTCGCAACAGTGCGTCAATTCCCGTTCCCCCCAGACCAATAATCAGAATGGGGTTATCAATCGTATCGACCCGGATTTTCTCACTGACAATCCCTCCGCCAAGTGATACATCCAGTTGCTGAATATGTTCTCTAACAATCGGTTTCATTCCATGTCCTCCCTTTAGTTAGAACAGTTGGGCACAAACTCATTACACTTGCCACTCCGATGACAGAGTAACCTTCCGATCGCTGTTATCCTCAGATTTTTTTGGTTCCCTTTTCTAAGGGGAAAAATCTGAGGATAAGCGTATGCTTCCGATGCAGCTTTCTTTCAGAAAGCTTTTAGGCGAACGCTTCGCTTCTTCAGGTTTTCTCTGTCCTCTCCGTTCTCGTGTAAACAATTATATCCAACTTAAATTTGCATTCCTTTTAAACCAAACAATTAACTTACACCAGATACTCAATTAAAATGGTCTTGTCCGCCTGTTGCAGCGGGATGCTCAGTCGGTCACCGTTCTTCAGTTCAACGCCTGAGCTTGCATCGACTGCACGACCGGATTTCTCCAACGTACCGCCTGCGGTGTTACGAATGATAATTCGATCGCCATTGCTGGGCGTAAATACATATTTTTCGGTTTCCTTCAGCTCAGGGTCCAGTTGCAACAATTGATGCAGATGGAATCGGCCCCGGAAGGATACCAGCTTTTTATATTGTGGATATGACTTGTCGCCCGTGTTCTCATCACGAATCTCAACGATCATCTGACCGACAAAGCCCCGGTTTTTGCGTTTCAGCCAACCCATCAGGAACCAAACCCCCACACCGACCACAATCAGGGCTACAACACCCAGGATGACAGGTAACCAAGGGAACGGCTTGTCCTGTTCACCGCCTGGCGTGGTCGGTTGAGCAACGCTTCCGGTTGCTCCGCCTGCGTTAATCGTGATTGGCGTACTTTCACGGTAGAAGCTGTCTTCTTCCGCACGGATGACCAATTCATAGTTATGATTGTCCGGAACTTCAAATGTTCCGGCAAAACCAGATCCTGTGTTTTCCAGCGGTTGTTCTTCACTTTTGCCAGTATCGACATCTTTCACAACCAGCGTGGCCTTCATATCTGCATACAGATCATTATCCTGAAGTGGCTGACCGCCATTCTCCAGTTTGGCAGCAAGATCAACCTTGTCCCCTTTGGTATAGGACTTGGTCTTAATCGGGTCCACAACGAGCTGAAGATCATAGTTGAACAGCAGATTGATATCGATGCTGTCTTTCGGAGCCCCTTTTACCCGAAGTTTCCAGTCTCCCTCTTGGGGTTTCAACAGCTTCACGAGCGAATAACTCTTCGATGTCGAGAGCTTGGCTGCATCCGAGTTCAGGTCCACGGCTTGTCCGGAAGGGTCCATCAATTGCACTTCCACCGGCTTCGAGGACATAATCGAGATGTTTGCTTCCAGCACACTGTCATTTGGCACGTTCACGGTAACTTCCTGATAACTGCCGTTTCCTGTCACAGAGGGCAGCTTCACCACATTGAGTTTGGCATGATCGGCGAAGATCTCACTCAGAATCTGTGGCAGATCATCCGGCGTATCGGTAATGAATGACTTGCCTCCGGTCTGCTTCGCGAGGTCTGCGAGTGCATCCTTGTTCAACTTGCCATCCGCGTTCAGTCCTATTGTATACACCGGGATACCTTGATCCTGTGCTTCCTTCACGGATTTCGCCAGATCAGCGTCGGATTGTGCCTGTGTACGGCCTTTGGTTTTGTTAAAGTCATTGTTGCCATCCGCCAGCAGCACGATCATTGGCGAGTGAGATGGGTCTGCACCATGATTCAGTATGTTCATGGCTTCGGCGACACCAACTGAGACATCGGTGTATGGCCCCCGGCCGAGCTGATCAATAAAGTCCTTCAGGCTGCTCTTGTCCGCATCGGACTGAATCGTAAGCATTGCCTTTTCCCGCTCCACCTGATCGGTATAAGCGACAATCCCTACCTTGTCCCCTTGGACGGGCAGCATATCAATAAACATTTTCATGGCTTCATTACTGATCTTGTCACGGTCACTTGTATTCATTGAATTACTTACATCGGCTACAAGTACCGCATCGATTCCGCTCGTCTGTGCCTGAGCCGCTGCAGCGTGTGGCAGCAACGCCTGAGGTAGCAGTAGCGTTAGAATGGCCAGCAGAACCATCGTTCCGCTCAGCCAGCGTATTTTGCGTGTCCGCAGCATTGGGTGTACTCCTTCACGTTTGAGATTAAAATGGGAATAGTTTATTATAGGCGTCAAGCCTTAAGGAAATCTTAACAGTCTACTAATAAATTCTGAAAAGCACCCCTATCTTGAGTTACAGTTTTGTAATGACTGACAAAAATCGACGATTTCATGCCTTGAACTGGCACAAAAGTACCAACTATGGAAATATGATATAGTTATTGCCAGCAAACTGCAATATAACAGCGCTTGTTTACCAAGCCATAGAAGGGAACGGATTATGGTTACATACGGATGCCTCGCCATATTGTTTCTTTTTGTCATTATAAAGGTAATTGCACTCCAGCTTCATCGGCGGAAACCGGTCTCCCGCGAAGACACGGATCGTACCCTCTACACTATTCTGAATGGTGAGCGTGATTGAGCATGAGTACTAAACTAGTCGTATCCATAAGACCATTTCATCGAACGACCTATGCCTATGAAAAGTTGCAAGTCTGCACACGTTGCGGACAGTATACCTGCCTATGGGAAGATGAGTGCACAGCCTGTGGCAGGGGTACCCTGATTTCCGTTCAGGCGAAAGCGACTTCCCGTGTGAAACGTCGAATTGCACGCGACCTGTTCATTACCCTATTGTTCGGTGCAGCGGCCACCTATTTTGGTGAAACCATAGATCAGACCATGGCGGCAGCCAGCGTTTCCCTGTTGCTTCTGGCATTGCTGATCTTCATGCAGAATCGTTCGTTCGAGGTAGAGCAGCAGCGCGAGTTGAAGCGCATGTTGCAACAGGATGAGGAACTCATCCGTCAGGGCATCAACCGCAACTGGGCACTGGTCGCCGAAGCCCGCAAGCAGGATGAAGCACTGGCCTATGAGATGCTTCGCGAGATCGGCTCACTCGTCTACAATGACCGGATTCGACTGCAACAGGTTGCGCTATTACAATCCTTTGTCCTGCGCAGTGATATGGACTTGCAGCTCAAACCCTTGCTGCTACGCAGCTTCGAGCGGCTGCTGGCTGAATATATCGGTGAGATTGCACGGCTTAAGCCGGAATTGATCCGGGAAGACGCGATTCGTTATATCGCAACCTATGAAGTGAACATTTTACAGCTCCACAATGGAATTCAGATTCTTACAGCCGTAGCTGCTGCTGCCGTGCGCAAGAGTAAATATATTGAGTTATTCCCTAGTCTTATTACCCGCTACGCTCGCTTTATGCCCAAAGATCGATTCATGAGACTTTATCACACGATTGAACGCTATCCGAGCAAAGCACGCGGAGGACTGGCGGAGTCGGTGGGCCGAGTGTATAACGAGAAATATCGGGATCAGTACGCAGATATTCACATGTAGGGATGACATACTGGAACTGAAAAAACGTAGTTTAGTGCAAACTCACTCCGTGTATATAGACGATTGCAATTTCATCCATCCCTGCATGCCCATCAACACCACGAATCAAAGGTTATGCTTCTAATGATATAAGAATTCAGCCAAAAACACCCCATCCTTAGGTCTAGGATGAGGTGTTTTGAATTTTATGGAAGTTTGCCGAGTGTTGTCCGCAGTACACGGTCAAAAGAAAAACTAGATGGCCAATATCTAAATGGCATCTTCCATGGATCAAGCAGGCGTGCCAACAGGCACTCGCAGATGACAAAAAGAATAAGCGGAAAGAATCATCTGTCCTGTTGAAAAAGGGCCGCGACGTGGTTCCGCCCGCGACCCTTGATCTGAGGGGTTCGGTACATCTGTACCCGAACCCTCTCATATGTGCCATGACAAACGCTGCGGCATGGCATAGTGCCTGCGCAGGTGCGGCTATATCGCCGCTTGCGCCAAGGCTTTACCGTCCGCGACGAGAATCGCGACGGTCGCCCTTCGCCGGTCCGCGTCCTGCGGATTCCGGACGGCGAGAGCCTTCGCTGCTGCGCCCGGAGGTGCGCTTGTCAGCACTACGGCCAGCCCAGCCGCTGCTGCGCTCATCGCCACTGCGACCTGCACTGCGTCCGCCTTGGCTCGCACCGCGGCTACTGCTGCGGCCACCTTGGCTTGCTGCGCCTCGACTGCTGTCGCTGCTACGCGCAGAGCCACGGCCTGCACTGCGCTCGTCGCCACTGCGGCCACCGCTACGACCACCACTGCGTCCACCTTCGCCACCGCGGGAACCACGACCCCCACGTCCGCCATCTCTGCGATCGTTACGGCCTGCACCGCGACGTGCGCTGCCTGTTCCGGAAGAGCGTCCGCCTCGTTCGTCATCCCCCTGACTGTTGATGGAACGTCTAGCTGCTCCTGTTGATGCAATTGGACCTTCGCTCGTCCACTGAATACGGGACAGCTTCTGGTCGATCCCTTGTTCAATACGTGCAAGTTCAGGTCTGTCGTGCTCTGTTGCAAACGTTACAGCAAGACCTGTACCGCCTGCACGGCCCGTACGACCAATCCGGTGGATATAACTTTCCGCATCATGCGGCATATCGTAGTTAAAGACATGCGTTACACCTTCAACATCAAGTCCACGTGCAGCTACGTCTGTAGCAACCAGCACTTGCAGTTTGGCATCGCGGAACGCTTTCATGACGTTCTCACGCTTGGATTGGGACAGATCTCCATGAAGTTCATCACTTGCATAACCTGCTTCACGCAGATCTTGGTTCAGCTTGGATGCACGACGCTTGGTCCGGCAGAAAATAATCGCCAAGTATGGGCGATACGTATCAATCATGCCGCGAAGTGCTTCAAGCTTGCCGCGATCCGTACATTCCAGCACCTGCTGGCGAATTTGTTTGATCGGGATTACCGATTGCGAGGATACTTTTACATCTTCCGGATCTTTCATATAGGTCTTCGCAAGGTGGCGAATCCCCTTCGGCATCGTTGCGGAGAACAGCATCGTTTGGCGTTTGTGTGGCAGCTCGCTAAGAATCGTCTCCACATCGTCCAGGAAGCCCATGTGTAGCATTTGGTCGGCTTCATCCAGGACCAGTTTTTTGACATTATTCAGCTTCAACGTGCCCCGGCGCAGGTGATCCAGGAGACGACCCGGTGTACCGATAACGATCTGGGTGCCGTTCTGCAATTTACGCAGTTGCTTGTCCACATCCTGCCCGCCGTATACGGCAAGCACGTGCAGTTTATCGTCGTTTGCCGTGAGCTTCTTCGCTTCTTCCGTAATTTGCAGCGCAAGCTCACGCGTAGGCGCGATAATCAACGCTTGCGGCGAACGGTCAGATACATTAATTTTCTGAATAATCGGCAGCAAAAAAGCCAGCGTTTTCCCTGTACCTGTCTGTGCCTCGGCGATAATATCGCGTCCACCCAGCAGTACAGGAATCGAACGCTCCTGTACCGGAGTCGGCACGGCGATGCCCTGATGTTTCAGGATCTCGCACCATTCCGGGCGAATGCCCAGTTGTTCAAAGTTTGCCAATCGTTACACCTCTGTATATTCATTTAGATAAGTCCATTTCATAATGACTTCAGTATCAGTATCTGCCATTAAGACTAGTTTTCCTTCGTTCAATCATGATTATGAAATGAATTTTTTAAAAAGCAATCCACTCGTTGCTCTTCTTCTCCATACCCTGTAGTTTACACGTTAGTCAAGCAAAACAAAAGGGGATACAGCGTTACACCCCCAAGTTGTAGCACAAAACCCCAAGATCAGCTTAACTTGTATCGACCAAGTGAGTTTGAGTCGGGTAGTAAGAGACTCTAAGTCTGCCTTCAGGTTGCTGATCTGTGGATATAACCGACCTATCATGCCTCAGGCTCAAAAAAAACAGCGATGCCCTCTCCCCGATTTCCGGAAAAAGTGCGCCGCTGATTATAAATCATCTTTTTGTGTTATCTATTCGCTGTTTACTTCGTTCCAACCAAGTTATGAACCATGCCCGCCAGCTGTGGCAAATCCACTCCGTTCAAGAATTCGAGTGCTCTCTTCATTCAACCCACGCAGGTGCACGGTTTTGCCCAGCTTCGCGTATTTAAACTTCACTTTGCCAATGGCCACAACCGCGGTATTATCCCAGATATGTGACCCTCCGAAATCAATCGTGATCTCCTTCGGATCAGCTTCTGCATCGAATTCATCCACGAAGCGGGACGAAGATCCAAAGAAGAACGGTCCGTGAACCCGGTACACCATCTGCCCTTGTTCCTGGCTCGCCTGTACGCGAATTTTGGTCTGTTTCCAGCCAAAATGCAGCACACTTAGCACAACGCCGACCATGACCCCAATCGACAGATCGTGGGTATAGACCACAATCGCCACGGTCACGATCATGACAAAGGCTTCCGCGCGTGGCACGCGAGCAATATTTTTGATGGAACTCCAGTCGAATGTTCCGATACACACCATAAACATTACACCGACGAGCGCACCCATCGGTACCTGCTTCACCACACCGCTGAACAGCAGCAACAGGATCGCGAGAAACGCACCCGCAGTAAACGTGGATAATCTTCCACGTCCACCAGACTTCACATTAATGACCGACTGCCCAATCATCGCACAGCCGCCCATGCCGCCGAACAAACCGTTCACAAAGTTCGCAATACCCTGACCACGCACCTCACGGTTCTTGCTGCTCTTGGTCTCGGTCATCTCATCCACGATGGTTGCGGTCAGCAGGGATTCCAGCAGCCCAACCAGTGCCATGGTAAATGAATAAGGCAGCAGAATCATCAGCGTATCCCAAGTCCATGCAATATTCGGCAAGTGGAACATCGGCAGGGTACTTGTGAGATTTCCCATGTCCCCTACTTTACTTACATCCAGATGAAATACCACCGTAATAATCGTCATCACGATGATTGCAATCAATGGAGATGGAGCAGCTTTGAAAAAACGTGGCAAAATATAAATGATCGCCAGCGTGCCCGCCACCATCGCATACATAATCCAGTTCGCTCCCGTGAAGTGAGTTAACTGCGCCATAAAGATCAGGATCGCCAGTGCGTTCACGAATCCGGTCAGTACCGAATGAGGGACAAACGTAATAAATCGCCCAACCTTAAATATGCCTAGTAGAAACTGGATAACACCCGTCAGTATCGTAGCTGCAAAAAGATATTCCACACCATAATCCTTGACGAGTCCAACCATCAGTACCGCCATTGCACCCGTTGCAGCCGAGATCATACCGGGTCTTCCACCTGCAATCGAGATCACAATCGCAATGGTAATCGAAGCGTACAGCCCGACCATGGGATCGACTCCTGCAATGATGGAGAAAGCAATGGCTTCCGGAATGAGCGCCAGCGCTACCGTAATGCCTGCCAGCACATCTCCGCGAATGTTGCCAAACCATTGTTGTTTTAAAGTATTCATATGTTCTCTACCGTTCCTCCTACATGTCATTACTCAAATTGGAAGATGACCCTGAAGCGTAACGGAAGCATTCATCACTGATCAATACACTCAGCAATTAATAACAGTGTGTGAGACAGCACAAAATAGCGGAATCTTCTCCGCACAATTGCCTATGCATCTAAGTTACATGCTCATTCACCACCCCTATCGTATGGATAGTTGGGTGAATCATCATGTCTGTTTTCCGTTCCAGTGTTTTGCTTCTGTTCCGTTACAACGATCAGTTATCTTCTTTGTGTGACATCCTGGTCTGCTCCAGATGCCCATGGGTTTCCCTCTCTCAGAAAAACCGGGTCCGTTATTCTACTGACCTATTATTATAGTCACTGGGATGAATATGTACTAATACAGTTAAGCCCTAAAAATAAAACCTTATCTCCTATTATCTTAATATTTCTGTGATATACTCATCCATCCTCTATTCACGAAAAATAACCCGCAAAGATCCTTTGAAGAAGGTCTCTTTACGGGTATTCTCGCGATACTATGTTAGAATCTTCCTGATTTGAATATCGAATAGAGCAGGAAAGCCACCATCAGAATCGCCACCAGGAAACCAATCTCAATGACCGGAATATCCCATAGCATCGTGGACTGATGACTGATCGACGAACCGATAATCAAGCCGACCATAATGATACAGAAGGCAAGTAACACGATACTAAAGGACAGCCGATTACTAATCTGGTCCATTCTGCGCATGAGTGCATCCAGTTCAGGGACACTTATCTCCAGCCTCAGCTTGCCTTTGCTAATAATGGATGATAACTGTCTTAACTGCCCTGGCAGACCAATGACGCTCTCAGCCATATCAGCCGCACTGCGGAACAACCGATTCTTGATTCTTCCGGCGCTAAAACGTTCCTTGATCAGCTTCCGCCCAAAGGGCTCGGCCATATCCACAATGCTCAGGGAAGGATCGAGATGTTCGATCACACCTTCCATCGTCAGCAACGATTTACCAAGCAGGAGAATATCGGCAGGCATGACCACCCGGTGCCTCTGGGCTACGCCGAACAGATCATTCAACGCCTGACCCACACTAATCTTGGAAAAGGGAATATCGTAATATTTGGTACGCAACTTGTCCAAATCCACATGAAGCCCACGCAGATCCATGTCATCCGGCATCATGCCGAGCTTCTCAATGGCCCGGATCATGCTGTCCGTATCTTTGCGCATTAACCCAATAATAAGGGAAGCAAGCTGCTGTTTCATCTCATCGCTAAGGCTTCCAACCATACCGAAGTCTATAAAGGCAAGACGTCCATCCTTCAATACCATCAGGTTGCCCGGATGTGGGTCAGCGTGGAAGAATCCATGAATAAAGATCTGATTCAATAATGAGTCCACCAACCGCTCAGCAATATTGTTCAGATCATGGCCGCGTCTGACCAATTCATCACGATCATTGAGCTTGATTCCTTCAATATACTCCATAGTCAGCACACGTGAAGACGTCTGATCCCAGTAAATTGTCGGGATTTTCACCTTGTTGTCCTGTTGGTATTGCTGTGCAATCTTTTCCGTATTTCGGCCTTCAACCGTATAATCCAGCTCGGCCATCAATGCCTGAGCGTATTCTTCTACCATCTGCGGAATCTGATATTGCTTCACCCAATCCCAGCGCTTCTCGGCCATGGCTGTCAGCTCACGCAAAATATCCAAGTCACGCTGCACAATACGCGATATACCCGGCCGCTGAATCTTGATGGCTACCGATTCACCGCTTCGAAGTTTGCCCAGATGCACCTGTCCTATGCTGGCCGCAGCTACAGGGGTATCCTCGAACCGGGAAAAGATCTCCTCCAGCGGTGTATCCAATTCCTGTTCCAAAATACCCCGTGCCGTCTCGGAAGAGAACGGCGGGACCTGATCCTGCAACTTCACCAGCTCACGAATGACAGACTCAGGCAATAGATCTGCCCTTGTGCTTGCGAGTTGCCCCAGCTTGACGAAAGCCGGCCCCAGCTCCTGCAGCACAAGCCTGATGCGTTCACTTAGCGTTTTGGTGGTATGTGCTTCACGCGACATCCACCGTCTGGGCAGAGCCAGCAACTGGAACAACCCCAGCTCCTCGACCATATAACCGAAGCCATGACGCACCAGCGCCATGGCAATTTCACGGTATCTGCCGACATGTTTGATTCGCACGGCCATCTACTCGATCTCGTTTCCTTTGAGAGGAGGAGGAACTTCAAGTGGAGCCGGGGATTCATCAGGTTGAAGCTGTGGTGAGTGGCCCAGTTCGGCAAGTTTTTTCTCAAGAACGGCAACACGCTGTTCCAGACTGGTTACATCGCTTTCGGATGCCACACCCGCTTCCTGAAGCACGCGCTTGACCTGTTCCTGAATCACTCTCTTGAACTGGCCTTGTTCTTCATCGCCCCGTTCCATCAGGCGTTCAACCAAAGCTTTGGATTCACCGGGCGCGAGTTCCCCGCGCTTGACCAAATCATCCACGGTTTTCTCAATTTTTTCTTTGCTTACGACAGTAAGTCCAAGCCCTAACGAGATCGCCTTTTTGAACAAATCGCTCATTTTTGTCATCCTCCTCTTCGTTGATCTCTATATTATACTCCTTCTACTCCGCATGCAAAAATGTCCATCCGATCAGACGTAACGCGCAGCCCATTTGCCTGCTTGCAGAAGTAATTTACGGTACGTTTCGTGTGCAAAAGACGGTACATGGTGACCTGGCATAAGATAAACAATACGTCCAACACCATATCGATGAGCCCAAACCGCAGGCTTCGGTCCATCTTCGGATTGATATTCCAGCAATATTTTCGTTTCGGCAAAAGAACCAAACTCGAACTGATACGGCTCTTCTTCCATTGTGAAATTAGAGATACCCTCCGTCACGGGATGGCTTTCTCCCGTTACAGTGAATTCAAGTGGTGCATAAGCCGGATGATGCAGGAACTTGGCACCGATCATCTGTTTGAGTTCATAACGATTTTGGAGCGAAATGCCGTTATGTATAATGACCAGTCCACCCCCATTACTCACATAGGACAACAAACCTGCTGTCTGCTGTGGAGAGACTTTACCCTTCCAATCGTCCATGTAGGAGATACACACATCAAATCCGGTTATATTTTCTTGCAACAACATATTTCGATTCTCACTGCATTGTACAGTCATCGTATCATGGAAAATCCGGCTGATCTCCGCATCCACACCCTGAAGCGGGTGCCAGTCCGGATGTGTATAATCGCCTAGTAGCAATGCTTTTTTACGTTGATCCATTCAATCAATCTCCTTTCTTGTTCACCTCACTGTATAAAAACCAACTACCAGGGGAGTTTCTCTCCCTTGTAGTCCACATATGCGGGCTGATCTCCTTTAAATTGTTCATGGCGGTCGATAAGTACAGCGATATGCTGTGCAGATTGCTCGGGCGTGAGATCCGCAGAAGCATCCAGTTCACCCCGCATATAACTCTGTACCCAACCAGGATGTACAAGCATCACTTGTCCGCCTTCATCCTTCAGACCATTGTGCACAAGACGGGCCTGCATGTTCAAAGCAGCTTTGGACATGCAATAGGCAAACCACCCATCCCGACTGCATTGCTCTATGCTTCCAGCCTCGGAAGAGATATCAACAATCAGTTTGACCTGTCCTTGAAGAAGGAGGGGTAACAGGGAATGAGTCACGCGCAGTGTACCTAAGGTATTCACATTAAATACTTCAGCCATCTCCGCCATATTCATCGGCCCGCGGATATGATCCGTAATACTTCCTAGTATAGCCGCATTGTTGATCAGCATATCCAAATGATTCGTATCCAGCTTCAATGTCTCCGTGAACAGAGCCACCGACAGGTCGTCCGCAATATCTAATTCGATGGCGCGCAGATGGTCAGGATATCCTTCTGCAAGCATGCGAATTCCCTCGGAATCTTCCACGTCCAGACCGGCCGCATACACGAGATATCCTCTCTTCAGCATCTGTGCCGTCAAAGCGAGCCCCAATCCCCGAGCAGCTCCGGTTACACATACAGTTCTCATCCTGATGTCCCTCCCTCGCATAATGATTCTGTCTTTAACTCATTCCACATATTCATCTGAAAACCTTTAATTCGGAAATGGGATCGCCAACTTCACGACCAAAGACTCATGAGATAAAAATCAGATTAGAGCCATTTTGCTTATTGAACTCAGCCATCGTTTTGAACTGTCTAACCGTTGCTTTCACTCCTGAATATATCGCTCCTTCCGATAAGCCTGACAATGCTCCACCCATCTTCGTGCGGCTGCCGGGTAAGAGCCCAGATGAACGTGCGTATACCCCGCCACGATGTTGCCTGCCGCATATCCTTCTTGCTTCAAGCCACGTAACCCTTTGGTCTCATACGCATAAGGGATCGTCTCTTCGTCACGATAGCTCATCGTGGAATAATGAAATTCATGACCCCGAAGTACCTCACCCTTTTTCAGCAAAAAGGAATCCTGAACGCTGCTCACTTCACGGTATCCAAGCGCAGCTCGCTTCTTCTGCATCTGCACCTGTGCGGGGATAATGCCCGCCATGTGGAAGGTGGCACCCTCACGGTTGGTCAACGTTTCCCCAAGCACCATGTAGCCCCCACACTCGGCAAATAAAGGCATGTTGGACTGTGCCGCCTGTCGGAGTCCATCCAGGAACCCTTGGTTACCAGCAATCTCTGCTGCAAATTCCTCAGGAAATCCACCACCCAAATAGATACCGTCCACATCCGTTGGAATACCTTCACCAGCGAGTGGACTGAAGTATTGCAATCGAACCCCGGCTGCTTCGAGCAATTCCAGATTGTCGGGATAATAGAAATTAAATGCCGCATCACGCGCAACGGCAATAACAGGCTGTAGTGCATATGATACTTGTCGATTATTAACGTTGGTCATTGAATCGGAATGTGAATCGTAATTTGAGATTGATTCAGCATGATCTGAATCCGTGTGGACAGCGGTTGAAGGGCTCATGTCTTCTGCATTGAGCGGTGGAGCACTTGCCGCCAGTTCAAGCAGAAGATCCAGATCAGTGCCATCCATCAGCACATCGGCAGCCCTCTGGAATAATGGCTCCAGTTCACCGCGTTCAATGGCAGGCACCAGTCCCAGATGTCTCTCCGGGATGGACATGCCCGCGTCCCGCTTCAGCCAGCCAACCACCGGAATGCCGCACATCTGCTCAATGGCTTTTTTCACAATCGTATAATGCCCCGCACTTCCACACCGGTTGACGATCACGCCGGCAATATTTAATGCAGGTTCCAACTGTTGAAAACCCAGTACAATCGCGGCCGCACTGCGAGCCATGCTGCGTACGTCCACAACCAGGATTACAGGGGTCTGCGTGACCATAGCAATCTCTGCCGTCGAGCCTGTATTGCTGAGCGGATCTTTGCCATCATAGAGGCCCATAACGCCTTCTATAATGGAGATATCATGTCCTGCCGATGCCTTCTCAAACGTATCTCTCACATACGTTGGCGATGTCATCCATGCATCCAGATTACGTGACGGTCTGCCCGTAACGGCGGTATGATATGTCGGATCAATATAATCTGGGCCGCATTTGAACCCCTGTACACTCAAACCACGCTGGGCGAGTGCTCTCATCAGCCCCAAAGTTACTGTCGTTTTCCCTGCACCACTTCCGGTGCCTGCGATGATCAGTCGGGGCCTGGCGTTACGATCTGCAATGGTCATTTTCAATTCCACCTTTTCTTGCGATATCGAATATCGAATCCTTCAGCTCCGCTGAGAACGTATAAATTCTATAATCCAAACAAAACCGCATCACATAGCGATGCGGTCAAGATTATTGCACTCTCTTTATTCATGAAATGAATGTTACACAATAATGGAGAGGACAGAAATAACCTGAAGAAGCGACGTTAGAAGTTTTCTGAAAGAAAGCTGCTTCGTAACATACAACTCACCTGTATCACCGGATTTTATCCTTTGAAAAAGGAATCAAAACATCCGTAGATAACAGCGATTGAAATGGTATTCTGTCATCGCAGTGCTATTGTGTAAAGTAGATTCATTTCATGCATATCTCTACTAAAATAAAACGCGTGCAACGGAGATCGTCAGATTGCCACTCTTTTTCTTCTCCAACAGCCAATGATCCGCTCCGGAGGAAAGCAACGCCGCAGGTTCACTTACGCCATATGCTCCCGTATATTTGAATACCGTCTCGGATGGATTCGCAAGCTTCACTGTATTCAGTTCCTCAGGGGTGTAGGTTACGAGTTCCCAGCCATATTTGGCGCAGAGGGCCAACAGGCCTTCTTCATCTTTTTTCAGATCAATTGTGGCAATGTTGCGCACACTCTTCACGGAAAGGGATAACTCTTCCAAGGTAGCAAGGACTTCCTGCTCCAATTCCTCGACAGATGTGCCGCGATTACAGCCCATGCCGAGCACGAGGCTTTTCGGACGATACAATACACCATTGGTAAGAAAACGTTGCTCTTCTTCTGCCGAAAGCAGACGGTCACTAACGACCAGGGCAGCATTGAACGGGAAGGATTCCGTTTCCTCCAGACTGCTGAAGACACGGATATGATCCGGCACGGGTTTGTTATATCTCCACCAGTTCCGCTCCCCCGTCTCCTGAATGAGAGCGACAGGTTCTTCATTCACAACAGCCGCACTGACAGGGGTTGCCTTGTCGAAGCTGTCTACGATCCAGCCCAACTCCCGCCCAAACATGTCCACCGGAATGGTGCCTTGCACGTCTGAAGCTGTCGTGATAACAGCACGTGCGCCGAGCACCTCCGCAACCTGACGAGTTAACTCATTTGCACCGCCAAGGTGACCAGACAGCACGCTGATGACATTTTCGCCGCGGTCATCAATGACCAGGACGGCAGGATCAACTTTTTTGTCCACCAGAATTGGAGCGATCATCCGCACAACTGCCCCCAGGGAGATAAACAGAATGATGCCATTATATCGCTTGAACAAATCAGGCAAAATCAGCTTCACCGAGCCTTCGAACAACTCATAACCCAACTGTTCTTCATCTCCACGAGCAAACTTGCTCATATAATACACGTCTGTACCCTGGAACTGTCCTGCCAGATTACGCACCATCTCCACACCATGCTTCGTGATGGCAACAGCTGCAAACGGATTACTCACCGGACTTCACTCCCTTACGGTAGCCATGGGTGAAGGATTTATCATACAGCTTGGAACGGTGGGCATCGCGGTTCACGAGATCCGGGTCAAGCGCCCAGCCTGCCAAGATCATCGCATGCATTGTAATGCCCGCGGCACGCAGGTCCGCTGCCAGATTGGCAAGCGTGGTCCGTACAATCTTCTGATCAGGCCATGTTGCCCGCTGCACGACTGCCACAGGAGTATCTTCACTCCAGCCTGCGGCGAGGAATTCAACCACGACTTTTTTCGCCAAAGTTGCACTCAGGAAGAGCGCCACCGTACAGTGATGGGATGCCAGATCACGCAGCTTCTCCCGTTCAGGCACAGGGGTACGGCCTTCTGCACGTGTCAGAATAACGGTCTGCGTCAGTTCTGGTACGGTCAATTCCGCCCCTAGCGCAGCTGCCGAAGCAAAGACCGAACTCACACCCGGAATGATCTCATATTCCACGCCCTGTTGTTTCAGCAGTACCATTTGTTCCAGAATTGCGCCGTACATCGCCGGATCACCCGTATGCACACGGGCCACACTTCTGCCCGCGCGAGTGGCTTCACACATCAGTTCGACCTGACGTTCCAGATCCATGCCAGAGCTTTGCAGCACTTCTGCTTCGGGCTTCGCCGTTGCAATCAGTTCATCGTTCACGAGGGAATCCGTATACAGCACCAGATCTGCACTTCTCAAAATGTTGGAACCTTTCACCGTGATCAGTTCCGGATCACCCGGGCCTGCGCCTACGATATAGACTTTCGCTTCCAATGTCTTCATTTGCTCACCACCATCAGGCTTAGATATTCCAGCTCCTGCCCCTTCAGTTCACGGGCATCGCGCCAGACGAGTTCATATGGAGAAGTGACTTTGGTAACGACCGAAGCTTTGCCGCCGAGTCCCATCTCGTCCAGCAATTCAAGCATCGGGTCAAGCACCTTCGCCACTTTGATAAATACAATCGTATCGTGATGCTCAATTGCCTGCCGCATCGCTTCTTTATCTGCCGTAGCCGGAATAATGCCCACCTGTTCGTCTCCGTCTGCCAGATGAATATCCAGCGCTGCCGCTGCACCCAACACGGATGAGATACCCGGGATCGAACTAATCGGTACTTCAGGATGCAACTCTCGCATCAGCCGGGCCAGATGAATAAATGTGCTGTAGAGGTTCGGGTCACCCTCGGTTACAAAAGCAACATCCTTGCCTTCCTTGAGCGCCCCCCAGCATGCTTCAACCGTCTTGCCCCACTCGCGTTCAAGCACAACCGGGTCCTTGGTCATCGGAAAGATCAGGCCAAGCATCTCTTTTTCTTCCGGGTTCACATACAGCTCCACAATCTCGTGGGCGTAGGATTTACCGCCTTTACGTTTCTTGGGATATGCAACCACCGGACATTCGCGAATCATCCGGTATGCTTTTACGGTGATCAGTTCCGGGTCTCCCGGCCCGACACCGACGCCATACAGTGTACCGATGGCTTTGTGATCCGACGATTTATGTTCCACTGGTTCTGCGGAAGTGCTTCCCCACGCTGTATTTCCTGTTGTGCTTGCAGTTGTTGTGCTAATGCTGCTCTCCCCCTTGTTCATTCATTGAAAAATCACTCTGCTCCGTCTGCGGATTCCGTTTCTTCGGTTACTGTGTGTTGTCCTGTGATCACGTAAATCGGATTCAATCCGTCAAAACGGGTCATGTTCAGGATCGGCTTGCTGCGCGCCGTCTGCAACAAGGTCACGGAGGCGTCCATGCCTGCTTCGCGCATCGCCTTCATGCTGTCATGCAGCGTCTCGATGGTCGCTGCATTCACTACGAGGCGTCCCTCCGGGCGCAGCCGGGACGCACACAGGGCGATCAGCTGGCCGAGTTCGCCGCCGCTGCCGCCAATGAACACCGCATCCGGATTCGGTAGTTCGTCCAGCCCTGCTGGTGCTTTGGCATGAAGGACGGTGAAATCGGTCCGGAATTTGATCCGGTTGGCCTCGATGTTCACAAGGTCACCTTCGTTCTTTTCGATGGCGAAGACCTGACCCCGCGGCGCCAGCCGCGTGCACTCCACCGCCACCGAGCCTGAACCTGCGCCGATATCCCACACGATGCTGTCCTCGCCCAGTTTCAGCTCAGACAAGCTGAACGCGCGGACTTCACGCTTGGTGATGAGGCCTTTCTCCGGTTTGCGCTGATGGAATTCCTCATCTGCAAACCCGAAGCCTTTGCGCGGCGCTGGTGCATCCTTGCGGCGCAGCAAAATCACGACGTTCAGCGGGCTGCATTCTGCTGCCGCCAGCTCGTCGAGGGTGTAATGGCGGGCACGTTCATCTGCCCCGCCCAGGTTCTCTGCAACGTAGGCATCATACTCGGTCATGCCGAACTGTTGCAGATACGCCCCGATCGCAGCGGGGCTGTTGTGCTCATCCGTGAGCAGCGCAATTTTGGCTTTGCCATCGATGCGCTGGGCGAGGCCTTTGAGCGGGCGACCGTGCACGCTTTCGAGCACGGCATCATGCCAGCTCTCGCCAAGCTGGGCAAATGCCAGCTGCAGCGAACTGAGATTAGGCCGGATCTCCAGTTGATCCGGGCCGATTTGGCGCGCTAAATACCCGGCGATGCCGTAGAACAGCGGGTCACCCGAGGCAAGCACAACGACGTTGTGTGTGGCCTGCAACGCTTTTATTTTCACAACGAGATCGCTTAAACCGCTCTTAATCGCTAACCGCTCACCTGCAAATGCAGGGAAATACTCCAGCTGGCGCTCTCCGCCAACGAGTACATCTGCCTCCTGAATGAGATTCAGGCTATCCGTTGTTAATGTTGCCGCGCCTTCTTCACCCACACCGATAATGCGGATTTTACGATTCTTTGCTCCAGTTGCTGTCTTCGAGTTCACTAATTTCCGCCCTCCCCAGTTCCATTCCTTTCATTGTTACCAATACCACTTCCACCGTTACGCCGCCCCCGGCATGTTCCAGACAGTGCCGACAGGCGTATGTACATAACTTTTCAAAATAGGGCAAGTGCCCGGCTTCGGTCATCATATCTGCCACCTGAGTCGCCGTGTTGGCTTCCTCGATCGCTTGCGCCAGTTCATCCCCCGCTCCGGTCTCGCGGGCCACGGACGCAAGAAATCCAAAATCCACCGGCGCACTCTTGGAGTGCACCATCATGACACCTTGGGCCACTTTGGCAAATTTGCCTGGCATCCCGACCAGCGTGATGCGTTTCATGCCCAAACGTTTACCGTGTTTGATCGCAAAGCCAACAAAGTCGCCCATCTGGATAAAAGCTTCCTCCGGCAGTTCGGGCATCATCTTCATGGCATATTTCTCACTGCTGCCACCCGTTGTCAGCACAATATGTTCACAGCCGGATGCCTGAGCAACTGAGATGGCCTGCACCACACTGGCTCTGTAAGCAGAGGTGGAGAACGGAACGACCACGCCGCGTGTACCTAGAATCGAGATGCCGCCCAAAATGCCCAGACGGGAATTCAGTGTCTTCTTCGCCATCTCTTCGCCGTCCGGCACGCTGATCACAACCCGCACGCCTCTGGCTGTGCCGTGTTCGGCGAGCACCTGAGTGACGGCTTCGGTAATCATGCGGCGCGGAACGGGATTGATTGCCGCTTCGCCTACAGGCACGGGCAGTCCAGGCTTCGTGACCCGGCCTACGCCGATGCCCCCATCCAGCTCCATGCCTGGCTCGTCCCGCCAGGACACATGTGCGATGATCTTCGCCCGATGCGTGGCGTCCGGGTCATCTCCGGCATCTTTGATCGTGGCACAGGTCGCTACGCCATCGGACAGTTCCTGCTCGATCAGTTCGAACGAGTGGTCAAAGCCCGCGGGCAATGAAACCACGGCCTGCGCAGGGACATGGCCCGTTAACAGGAGCTGCGTCGCTCCTTTGGCAACGGCTGTGGCACACGCACCTGTGGTGAAGCCGGAACGCATGGGTTTGTCGGGATCTGGTGTATTGCCGCCTATCATGGGTTTTGAACCTCCCGTCCTTTAATTAGCTAGGTGGCATTACACTCTGTGCTTGCGTGGTGGATTTTGGCGCTTGGTGACCGCTACGGGTACGGATCGTTCTTATGATCGCTGTTGTCTCCAGATTTCCTTGATTCCCTTTTGTAAAGGGAGAAATCCAGAGACAAAGGCGACCGCTCCGCTTCTTCAGAATCGATTCCGTCCCCTTCGCTGCTATCTGCTTCTGCATCCACCTGGCACAGTGCATAATACCACCTCTTGGGCTAAACAATGCCCTGAGGTTTTTTTGGGTAACTAATCATCCCATGCCCGTAGGACTTGGCATGGAATGTAGTTACTTGGTTTGTGTTTGAGCGTGTGCTGTTCTTTTTGCTAGTTGGTGATACTTGAGGATTGATCACCTTATGACGGTGAACAACATACCCGTGCAATCCCTTTCAGTCATGCGAGTATGAGTGGATAACTTTTTATGACATCTACATTTCTAACGAATCGAGGAGACGTTATTTGGGCCAAATTCCACAAACAAAAATTGTAACGAATCGTAGTGACGTTATTTCATTAAACAGACGTTGTTTTCACCACTTTTTGGCGTGTTTCACCGGAATAGCGTTACTCAGATTCGTTAGAATATGAAACGGATGATAATCCGCAATATAAGGCCTGTGAGGTTCGTTAGAGCTTATTAAGTTTGCGAGAATTCCTTAAAGTCCTTTAAGGTTCGTGGTACGTTAAAGCTCGCTAAGGATCATTAAAGCTCATTACGTTCGCTAGAATTCGTTGAAGTTTGTAACGCTCGTTTGTTTGGATCGCGATTGCCTCTATTCACCTGTGGTCGTTACTTAAAATTACTTAAAATGACTACGCCTTCACGGCCATCAGAGAGATGGCATTCAGGGCGGCTACGACGATGGTACTTCCGCCTTTGCGACCGATGTTGGTGATAAACGGGATGTCGAGCTTGCGCAGCTCGTCTTTGGATTCTGCTGCGGATACAAAGCCAACCGGCATACCGATGATCAGGCCAGGTTTGGCTTCGCCTTCTTTGACCAGACGGATCAGTTCCAGCAATGCTGTTGGGGCGTTACCAATGGCGTAGATTCCGCCTTCGTATAATTGATTCGCTTTACGTGTCGAGATGATGGCCCGAGTGGTGTTCAAGCGTTTGGCTTCCTCCATCACATCGGGATCGGAAATATGTACATGCACATCTCCGCCAAAACCGCGAATGCGATCCTTGCTTACGCCAGCCTGAATCATCTGTACGTCAGCGATGACGGATTGGCCGGCACGAAGCGCTGCAATCCCTGCTTGAATGGCATCCGGGTGGAACACCATGCTGCGGCCCAGTTCGAAGTCAGCCGAGGCGTGAATGACACGCTGTACCACTGGATATTGCTCAGCCGTGAAAGGATGCTCACCCAGTTCCTCCGTGATCATCTCAAAGCTTTTCCCCTCAATCTCCTGTGGCTGTACGGTCAACGGTTTAAATTCCGTTTTGAAATCCATGTGCATTCCACTCCTTCTACTCGTTGTGTCATTCAAAAATTCATTATTCAAATTAAAACTATTGGGGTGCTCTACTGCACCAATACACGCTCCAACTCATCCAGTACACCTTCAAAATGATCAAACACCGTTCCAAATTCAGCTTCAGGGCGTGAAATCAACACGACATGAATGCCCAGCTCCAGTGCAGATTGAATTTTCTCATCCACCGCTCCGGTCTTGCCGCTCTCCTTGGTAACCATTACCGTCGTCGCATAGTGCTTGTACAAAGCTTCATTCATTTCACGGGAAAAAGGTCCCTGCATCGCAATAATATTGCGCTGTTCAACGCCAAGCTCACCGCATTTCTCCATATTATCGAGACGTGGAAGCATGCGGGCAACGAGACGAATGTCCGGATCACCGAGCAGGTGCTTGGTGAAAATCTGTAACGTTTTGCTACCTGTCGTCAGCATGACCGAGCCCTTCAATTCTTTGGCCTTGAGTGCCGCTTCATCGTAGGAAGACACGACATGCAGCAACGCATGATCATCGTACGCGAGACCCGTGCGCTCGTAACGAATGTATGGAATGCCCGCCTGTTTGGCCGCTTCCATCGCATTGGCATGTGCTTCTTCGGCAAATGGATGACTTGCATCCACGATGGCACGGCTACCTTTTTCACGCACAAGTTCCACCATCGCTTCCACGGTCAAACGGCCTGTCCGAACAGGTAATCCGGCCTCTGTCAGGCTATGGGCAGCACTGTCGGTTACGACAGAAGTCAGCACTTCTGTACCTTGCTGCTGGATCTGTAGAGCGAGTTCCCTGGCATCACTCGTACCACACAACATGAAGATCATGGACGATTCACCTGCTCCGAAGTTGCTGCAACCTGTGACTGATCGGGAGAAGCCGCTTCTTGTACGATTCCTTCTGCGTCACCCTGGTTGTTCCGATTATCTTCGTGCTCGTGATGCGTATGATGCAACTCTTCATCGTGATCATGATGATAATCGAGTGACGTTTGACGATCGCCGGCAGTATTCGCGTGATCATGACTGTGGTCATGTTTATGTGTATGGTCATCGTGTGCATGTACATGCTGGTGGTCATGCTCATCATGAAGATGAGAGTGATCATGGTCCGAATGATCGTGGTTGTGCGCATGATTGTGCTCATGATGGTGGTCGTGACTGTGCTCATGTCCATGATCGTGATGATGGTCGTGGTCGTGATCATGGTGGTGATCGTGGTCATGCCCATGGTCGTGATCATGATGATGGTGGTGGTGTTTGGCTGCTTCAAGTCTGAATTGACAGTTATCACAGTTAGCTGTTACACGTCCGTATAACCCCTCATGGGCCCGCTCCAGTACCAGTTCAACCAGCTTCGGGTGGAAGCCAAAATATCCGCCAACCTCAACCTGAATGTCTGGATGGGCCGCTGCAAATTCTGCGGTCATTTCATCAATACGCTTGATCAGTACACCTGTGAACAGGAAATAAGGCATGATGATGATTTTCTTCGCGCCCAGCAAGAGACAGCGTTCTAATCCATCCGGGAAAGAGGGTTGAGTCACGCCGATGAAGCTGCTTTCCGTCCACTTGTAGGGCAGTTTCTCCCATAACATCCGGGTCATTTTGAAAAAGTCACTGTTGGCATCCGGGTCACTGCTTCCCCGTCCAAGCACCAGTACGGCAGTCTCTTCATCCGTCACCGGAGCAGGTGGAGCCGCTACCGCTGTACCGCCTTGGGATGCGACAAGTACAGGTTGTGCTTCTTGCAGACGGGTCTGCATGATTTGGACAACTTTCTCGTGAACACCGATTGGACGACCGTATACGAACTGCACCTGCGGATAACGTGCCTTGGCGCGGTCAATGGCGTTAGGAATATCAATCTTGGCATGCCCGGCAGCAAACAGAATGATCGGCACCAACACAACACGTGTTGCACCTCGGTCCACACAAGCGGTAACACCATCAGCAATACTTGGTCTCGTTAATTCCAGAAAACAGGTCTCCACCAACGTATTCTCAGGTGCCTTCGCTGCTACCTCATGTGCAAACTCCTTCAGTTCCCGGTTCCCCTCGGGATCACGGCTCCCGTGTCCCACCAACAATATTGCATCCATCTTTGTTATTCCTCCCCCGTCTGACCCGCAGATCAGACTTTTCATATTCATTCAGCACTCCAGTTCATCCGGCTAAAACTGCGCCAAACCAGTCATTCCATCCATTCACTGCATTACTTGTAAAAATCAATCCATCTATGTCAGCTGAAATCCAGCGAATATTGCAAAATATTAGATAGGTCCTGACAAGCTGCACCCTCATGTCTCCATGAAAGAAGTCGTGCAGGCAGGGGCTTAATTAATGATTACTTAAGACTTATTTATAAAAAATTTAGTAAGGAATTAAGTATGGAATTAGTCACCACATATCGGGTTTACTTCCACAGTGACCGGTGCATCGACATGGCGGAAGCCCTGAATTACACCAACTCGTTTGAAGAACTTGTGGAATCGCTCATTCGGATGGCCCTTTTCCTTGTAATCCGCCACAATACGTTCCACAATGCCACCGATCTGATCACCCGGAATTCCCTCCGCTACGGGCTGGGCAGGGTGAGCATTGCGGCCGAATTTCTTGCCGCCGAGGAACAGGTCATATGCACCTTTGCGATACACGATGCCGATATCCTCCAATACTGCCCCGTAACATGCCATACCGCAGCCATTCAGCGCCACACTCGTTTCTTTGGGTGCACCCAGTCCGCCAATCACGGCCTGCAAATGGTTAGCCATCGGGACAGCATCGTCCTTCTCCATATTGCAGAAGTCACAGGCCTTCACCTTGATGACATCACCAATCGGTACAACGATAAAATTCGCTGCACGCAGCTCTTCAACCAGCGAGTCCGGTTCAAATGTCGGCACTCTCAGAATAATCTGGTGCTCCGGCGTGTACTCCAGTTCGCCATCTTCACTTGCACACTGCGCCAGCAGCGCCATCTGGGCTGCGGTGAATTTTTTGTTGCCCACGCCGGGCGACACGCCGACTTCGAACAGCGGCGCCTTACGCCCAGGCTCGGGCGCGGTGCGTACCGCCGTTGCGGTCGCGGCCTGCGATGCACTTGCTTCTCGGCTCGGCGCTGCTGTATTCAGCCAGCGGCTCGCCGATTCGCCCGCGAGCGCGCCGCCTGCCGCGAGCCGTGTCAGCGCCTCCGCGGCCAGCGCAGCTGCGCTGGCGCGTGGCGCTTCTGCGACTCGGCCCGGAGCGGCCTCTGCCGCAACGGGCGCAGGTCGCTCGCCGGCAAGCACGGCGGTGCCAGCGCCGCTCGCCGAGCTTGCCGCAGGCGTAGTGGCAGCTGCCACCGCGCCAGCGGGCGGCTGCCCTTGCGGAGCCGTGCCCGCTCCGGCGCTCGCGCCGCGCAGGGCTGGCTTCGCCTGTGGCTGCGCGGCCGATGCAGCGCTGGCCGCGCTCTCGCCCGCTGCCTCGCCGGAGGCGGCAGCGCGGGCTTCCCTTGCGCCGAGCGACCATGGCTCGGCTTCCGTGCGTAGTCGCTCATGAGGTCTGAGCGACTGTTCCGCGGTATTCAGCGTATATTTCCGCTGATACCCGCGGGGGGTGACCATGAGTCCTTCGTACATCATGGTCGAGGAGTTGCCGATAATCACGGTCGTCAGCATGCCGATATCATGATTCAGCATATCCTCCAGTGTGGTCATGACAACGTCCTGACGCTCACGGTATGCACTTTTCACCAGACCTACGGGGGTCTGTGGGTCACGATAACGCAGGATCATTTCCTGTGTCTCCACGATCTGGCGTGTGCGCCGTCCACTGCGCGGATTGTACAGGGCAATGACAAAATCAGCAGAAGCTGCGGCTTCAACCCGGCGAATAATGGTCTCCCACGGCGTAAGGTGATCACTAAGGCTGATTGTACATGCATCATGCATGACAGGGGCACCCAGCAGTGATGCACAGGACTGAATGGCCGATACGCCCGGAATAACCTCGACGGCAACACCCGTATCCGGCTTCCAACCTTGCTCCATCAGCACCTCGTACACCAGTCCAGCCATACCATACACACCTGCGTCACCGCTGGAAATTACGGCAACAATTTTGCCCATCTCCGCCTGTCGAACCGCTTCTTGTGCACGGCTTACTTCCTCCGTCATGCCTGTACGTACAATCGCTTGCCCGTTCAACAGAGGGCGAATAAGATCCACATACGTGTTGTATCCGATAATTACCTCACTCTCCTGAAGTGCTTCGAGTGCCCGCTTGGTGATATGTTCCATTGCTCCCGGGCCGAACCCGATAATCAGCAGCTTGCCTTGATCTTGCATGATTTCTCCTCCTTCATCACACTTGTCGTACTGATCTAAACAGTGAAGAAGGGCGGCTATGCCGACCTTCTCCCCCGCTGTACTGCATGTTCAACTCGTCAGCTCTGTTTACTCAGACTATCGAACAAGGCTCTTACATCAACCGTTATGATCCAACTAATCTATTCCTCTACCTGCAATTTCCCGACACAGGGTAGGTATCGCAAGGATGTGCATTTATCTAAAAAAACAAAAAAATCCCATCCTTGTAACGGATGGGATACGCATGTACGTACACTCAAGAACACAGCCCCAGACTCCCGAAGGGTAGTCCTGTGACTATGTGGCCTGGAGGGGCCAGCCGGGCGAACCGATTGTTCGCCCAATTCCTGATTCTTCGTACACCACTCCTTTCCGCGAAGGGTTTGGTGACACATGCAAGGTAGGTCTCCTGGCTTTGGATCATCAGCTTCCTTTTCTGTCTTCCCCGGCTTTCCGAGTGACTTGGATCAAAAAGGGCTTCACCATTACAGTGGCGGGACCGCTCGGGACTTTCACCCGATTCCCTGTTACCTCTTGCTGCACGCAAGAGCACCTTGCTTGTTTTCATTCAATATTGTTTTCATAATAACACCGTGCAGGAAATAATGTCCATGCTTATGATACTTATCCATTCTTCTATTTTCAGACAAAACAGAAAAAAGTCCTGATCCAAAAATCGGATCAGAACCCGGAATAACCTATGCATATCCCATTCGTTATAACCATCCAACAACAACCCTTGCATTGAGTTCGTTTCTGTTAACGACTCAACCTTTATTGCTGACCGCCAACCTTGTCTGCACGCCCTGCGGAAAAGTAACGTCCAAGTTCAACGATGAGTGCACCCATCTTCTCTTCCTCCGGAATGACCAGCGCCTCAATGCCTTCTTCACGCATGGAGTTTGCTGTAACTTTACCTACGGATGCAGGAATTACGCCTTGTCTGAAAGCGGCAAGCAACGGCTCAAGCTTGTCCTTGGAGGCCGCATATTGCGTTAGAAATCTGACCTGGGGTCCACTTGTGAACGCAACAGCATCTATCTCGAACTTTAGAATTTCATTCAACAGCTGTTCAAGCTCTGCATCTTCCGGCGGTACATGGCGGTAAGGGAGCACTTGTCTGACGATTGCACCTTGTTCTTCCAACCATGCAACGAGTTTGGGAGCTGTCTCCCCATGAAGCTGTAATATGACCTTTTTCCCTGCGAGATCATGGGGGGCGAATTCTCGAATGAGCCCGTCCGTGCTACCGTCATCATCCCGTACCAGGGGCGTTAATCTGCGCTTCTTGAGCGCATTCACCGTCTTGTATCCCCTCGCTGCAATGGAGGAATCCGATAATACATCCAAAAATTGTCCCGCGATTTCCATATCCTCAGCCATTTCAAACAATGCATCCAATCCCATACCCGTCGTTAACACCGCCCAGTCTGGCGGGTCTGAGATCCAGGATACCAGCCCATCTCTGATACTCCGATCATCCAGGAATACCGTCCCCTGTGCCGGTCGCACAAGCGGGATTCCCCCCATTTTTTCAACCAGTATGGACATCTCTTTCGATTTTCGTGGTCCTGTCAATGCTACACGCACACCTGCCAAATGTTGAGCCATTCATGTTCCCCCCGTTAGTCCAGCCGAATGTTCATCAGTCTGACTACAGTATACAGGGTACTTCTGTGAAGCGAAACTGTGCTTACCCTATTTTTGCCCGTTCATCTATAAGGATTTTTGATGGAATGTATCAGGAAGGTTGGAGTTCTCCCCCATGACGATCCTGCCTTCTTTTCTCCCCGTTCTTCTCCGAATCAGTGGATTCTTGTCCCTGTTCATGCTTCTCTTTCTTGGACTGCTCTCCCGATTTCTGGTGGGCAGATTCTTTTTTATCCTTTTTGCGAGGACGAAGGAAAAGAAACAGCACAATCGGGAACAGTACTTCAAAAACAATGGCAATCCATGTCCATTCCCGAGTAAACCGATACAGCTGAATTGCGTTCTTGAAGAACCAAAAGGCACATACGAATCCTAACAGCGCCACAGGGCCAGTCATGACCTTTCCCGATACGTTCGGAATCATTCGCTTCAGTCCCCAACAGACAAAGTACAGATCAAATGCAATTTTGGTAATCATGGTAGGCAGGGTCGCCGCTGCCAGCGCCAGATCAAACCGATCCAGGAAATCACTTATTTGCAACTGTCTTGCCAGCTCATAAGAAGGGTATACCAGCCTGGACGCAATAGGCACACCTATCGATGTAATGGTTTCCACAAGAATCAGTATCATCAGCAATCCCGAGATGATAATGCCCCATAACACAGACTTGAAGCGAAAGTCACTGCCCTTAACGACAAAAGGCAGTGCGATCATCTCTCCGTAAAAAGAAAATATGTACCAACTCCCCTTACCTACTCCTGCAACATCCACATGAAAATAAGGCATCAGATTCTCCATATTGATCTGCTGGATAAGCATGAAAGGCACAATGAGAGAGTTCAACAGGAACAGGGTAACATAGAGTTCCGACATTCCAATCAACGAACCAAGCCCACCTCGGACGATAAATACCGCCATAATCATAAGTGACAATACAACGATGGAAATCGGTGTCGTCTCTAATAAAGTTATACTTACATAATCACCAATCAATCGGATATCTCTTGCGAATATGAAGAAAAAAAACAAAACGTACATTACACCTGCGAGCCTTCCCATAAAGGGGAATCGGTCAGCAAGGGCCTCAAATAGATCCTGATTCGGAAACCTCCGCTGGACTCGGCTTACCATCCACATGGATATAATCATCACGAGAACAACTGGTACATACGAGAGATAAGCATGCTGTTCCGCATAAAAAATGGCCTGTGCATGGGGTTGAATCAACGTGCCTGTAATACTGAGCAACAGCACGAGTAGTACAATCTGTCGAGAAGTCACACTTTGATTCATATAATACCTCCTTTCCATCATTCATTCTGTACTTCGCACCACCCCCAGTCCCCATCTACGGTAACGGTAAAAAGCGCTGGATGACATGGCTAATCCATACCGCCACAAAAAAGGTTTTGCTTAAATGGGTTACATAGAGCCAAAGGCCAGTTCCTATTCCAATCAGACCGTAGGATAACCATCGATTAACAGCTGCGGCCTGCTTCAGGTGTCTGAAGTCCATGACAATGACAATAATGACCATCCCCAGATAGGTGAACAATAGTGGTTTAATCATGTACAATATCCTCCTCCATGACACCAATCGGCTTGTTAACTATCCCCACATTTTCAATGATGACATGAGGGATAACGTTTACCTCAACATCAGGATAGATATCATTCCATCGATCCTTCATTTTGTCCCACTCTTTAGGCATGTGTTGATGGATCGACCGACCAATCCCGAGAATATCGGCATGGTATTTTTCCTGTATTAACCGAACTCCTTCAACGATATCCTCTTTTATTTTTTGGTGGATCGCGTCATTTAATTTCAAAATCTCTTTTTCACTCAGATCACCGTAATTTGATTCGTTATCTACTACCACGCCTTTGGCGTACAATTGAACGGTTACACTAACCTTGCCATTCTTGACACTGGGGTGCAGTGAAGAGTTGTTCTCGTTCAGCTTGATGAATATATCTCCTTCTCCGCGTGGAGCCTTGACCATAACTTCTGGTTCATTGGCTTCTCCCATAGCGAGAATCAAAGCATCTGCGGGAGCTTTGTCAATCATGCCTACCAACTTGTCTTTTTTAAAAATGGCCAGTCCATCCAGCTTGATATTTGTTTTGGCATCCTTCCAATTCTTCGGAACATTGTCCACTTTCGAAGCAACCGGCAGGAATGGGTCTACTCCTTCACTCAGGATCGCATCAGTGAACGTTTTAAGGGAACGTGGATTACGCATATTTAGAAAGCACAACTCTCTCACCATCTCAGATGGAAACTTCTCTATGGGTGCATCCGTATCCATGACTTTATATGCCGCGCCTTTCGTCACCACTGGTAATGCAGAGAATCGGTTGAGCGGGTAGCGCGTAAACAAATCAAGCATCGGAGCCACGCCATCCCGGGCAAGATCCTCTCCAATAAGCATGGTACGGCGGTGTGCATAATAAATCTTTCGTGAGAGTGATTTTTGGCCTTCAAGTGTAGTCCCTCTCAGTGTCTTCGCGGTATTGGACAACATGAACCACGATTTATCCCCGCTTGTCCCCCCGCCACCTCCAGAGCTTCCGGTAGAACCGGATTGTCCAGGCAGAGCAATCTGGAGACTGGATCTGTAATTGTCCTGCTCCTTATCAACGGCTATGCCAATCACAAAGGCAATATCATTAATTTCCTTACGATCCCAACAGCCTGCTATGAAAATGGTACATAGCAGTAACATCAACACAGTGCGGAATTTACGAATAAGAAACATGTGTTCACCATCCTTCCTCAGCTTCAGGCGAACCATTGATCTTCTCTTTCATCCGTTTCTGATCCCGATGAACCGTAGAAGGACGATTGATCATTTTCCACCATGGCACACGAATAAGAATATCTTTGGTATCTGTTTTACTATACGGGCTAAGACCTGACAGATAAGGTACACCAAACGAAGTCATCTGTGTCAGATGCACCGAGATCAGAACCAAGCCAATGACAATGCCATACAATCCGAGCATACCCGCCAGTAACATGATCGGAAATCGCAATAGGCGTACGGTGATCGCGAAGTTAAACCGCGGAATTGTAAAGGAGGCTATACCTGTCATGGATACGATAATAACCATCGGTGCGGACACTATCCCGGCCTGGACTGCCGCCTGCCCGATCACAAGTGCGCCGAGAATACTGACGGCTTGCCCCACTGTTTTGGGTAACCTGACCCCGGCTTCCCGAAGAGCTTCAAATGACAGCTCCATGATGAGGGCTTCCACCAAAGCCGGAAAAGGGATGGCTTCCCGTGCACCAGCAATACTCAGAATTAGCGTGGTTGGCAGCATATCCTGATGAAATGTCGTGATTGAGATATACAACGCTGGTAGAAACAGAGCAATGGCCACGAATAAAAAGCGAATCCAGCGTACCAGATTACTAATGAAGAATCGTTCATAGTAATCCTCACTAGCCTGAAGCATCTGCCACATCGTGACTGGCGCAATTAATGCGAAGGGGGTGCCGTCCACCAGAATGGCAAAACGCCCTTCCAACAGGTTGCCTGCTACCGTATCCGGGCGCTCGGAATAGTGCATCTGCGGGAAAGGAGAATACGGGTGGTCTTCGATCAGTTCCTCAATATAACCCGTCTCCAGAATGCCATCGATCTTTATTTTTTCCAGACGTTTCTTCACGTCGCGGATCAACTTCGGATCAGCAACATTGTCCAGATAGGTCAGAACGATATCGGTCTTGGTCTCGGTGCCCAGTGTCATACTCACCATCTTGAGCGAGGGAGTTTTCAGCTTAAACCGCAGCAAAGCCGTATTCACGCGCAGTGTTTCGGTAAACCCCTCCCGCGGTCCCCGAATCACGGATTCTGTCTGCGGTTCCTCCACACCACGTCTGACGCCACCTTTGACATTGAACATCCAGGCTTCGCGACTTCCACCGACCACCAGAAGGGCAGAGGATGCCAGCACACCTTCTGCCGCAGCAGCCCAAGTTTCGACCCGTTTCACCTGCGTCAGCTCAACGGTTGTATCATCCAGTGGAACATCGGGCTCATCTGTGCACTGCTGCACCAGCCCTCGAATAATTGGACGCAGCATATGCTCCTGGATATCAGCCGAGTTAACAATGCCTTCAATATAGACCAGAAGCCCTTTCACTTCCGGTGTAATCATGACATTGCGAAAAACCACATCCGAGCAATCGGAGAAGATCTCCTTTACCGCTTGAATCTGAGTTTCATGTACTGCACTAATCGGCTGCCGTAGAAAAGGCGGGGATGGCAGTCCCAAAGGGATATGTTTTTTCTCTTCTGAAGCTCGTCCCGGTTGTCGGGACTTGTCTTTCCCAGATGTTTTGTCCGCCATATGCCGCCCCTCCGTTCTTGTTTTTTTATACAAGGTAGCTTGTGCCAGACAGTCGTGAATTATGTGGTCTTTTTTGCAAAATTACGAAGAATTTTCTCTATCCGGACAGCAAAAAGGCCTCTGTATTTAACAGAGACCTTCTTATCTATTCCAGATCCTAATCAAGCTATTTTAAAGTTAATCCGCAAAATAATCTTCAGGCACATAACGAATCTCCGATTTCGCATAGATGCTTAGTGTGTGGCTCTCCCTGTCGTACACAACTCGCTCACCTTCTACGTAGTACCAGTGCTTCAAAAGGGGTTGCTCCTTGCGCTGCACGAAACGAAATACGTTCAGTTCCTGTCTAAGCTCCATAATCTGTTCCACAATCTGCTCGTCCAGACCCGTCACGGTAAATAAGAAGCCTGTACCCTCCTGTTGGAATCGATAGGACAGTGAATCTGTTTTGCTATTCGCCAGTCCTCGCCCGGTTACCGCATGTTTGACCATAAACCATTCCTGTTGCGCCATACGTATATATCCTCCTTCATCTTGGAGTTCATTTCATCAGCCATCTACGGCAAATCAATAATCATATAGAACGTATCTTCGTTTCCTTGCAATTCTATTGAATTTCGCTGTTCCACACGAGCTGTATCGCCTTCGTTCAACAGGTACTCTCCATCCAATCCCAGCTTGCCTTCGATGGAGAAAAGGTACATCCGACGGCCCGAATCCTGGTTGAAGGTTAACGTCTCGTCTTTGGCCAATCGGCCAAGATAGATCGTCATATCCTGATGAATAGTCGCGACTCTTGGTCCTCCATCCGGGGATACAATCGGCATGAGTGCTCCTGCCAGTGCCGCTGGATCAAAAGATGTGGTCTCATATGAAGGCTGCAACCCTTTCGTATGCGGCATGAACCAGAGCTGAAGCAGACGTACTTCTTCGGTATCGGATGCATTATGCTCGGTATGAATCATGCCACTGCCTGCTGACATTCGCTGAATACCGCCAAAACCTGTAACGGCGACATTGCCCAGATTATCTTCATGTCGTAGCTTGCCTCTGAGTACAATGGACACAATCTCCATATCACTATGTGGGTGAGCTCCAAAGCCGCGACCAGGTGCAATTACATCATCGTTCGCTACCCGCATCGGTCCAAATGCCATATTTTCCGGGTCTTGGTATTCTCCGAAAGAAAAGCTGTGACTGCCACGGAGCCAGCCTCGATCAAAGCTGGAGCGGGCATCGGATGGAATGACGTTAATCATAAAATGCATCCTCCTTATTTTTTCTTAGTAGCATACTTATTCTCATTGTAACAAACCACAGGCATGTCGTCCAAACTAAAAAAGTTCTCTACCGATCAGCCCGGTTCGCAAATACAATTTCCGAACCGGCCTGGCCAATAAAGAACCTCGTTACAGGACTAATCCTGCACTTCATTATTTATTTAACAATCGTTAGCCGCGTCAAGCACTCACATTCTGACGAGCGTTACCCTGTCTGGAGAAAAGATAATCCACAGCCAGAAAGCGGCTTCCTGTGAAGAGCAGTGTCAGGGAACCCGCCAACAACAGGTAATCGAACTCGGTACCACTCATGAATGGCTGACCCACTTTGGCTGTAAGCAGAACGCCACCCATAACGATAACAAATAGGGCAGCAAACACACGTGTTCCAAGACCCAGAATCATCGCTGCACCACCTACCAACTCAATGATTGCTACAACGGAGGCAAGAAATCCGGGAATACCAATACTTTCGAAAAATCCTACCGTACCGCTAATTCCACCTTCGAATTTACTCCAACCGTGCAATACAAAGATCAACCCGATCATAATCCTGGAGAAAAGCAGTCCAATCTCTACACTTTTATTATTCATGTTCATCTTCCTTCCTCGTTATATTCGAAATATTTGACCTCACATTTAGCCAAATTAATCTATCCGATGGACCAGACAAACAAGACAGACAGCAATAGGAAAACAGTAACCGACATCAGAACAGCATAACGTGGCAATCTCAGTGTCACATCCTGTTCCGGGTTAAGCAGACGTGAAATTCGGACATTCACCGACGTATCCGCAAATGAGGATTGAACGGTCAGTTCTTTGGCCCCCCAAGGTTCAGGACAAGCACGGAGCAGCTTGAGCAGTGCACTGCCAATGCCTGCCACATTTCCTGTACGCTCAATGGCTTCATTGTCTGCGAGAATTTCTCTAACGATATGGTATTGCTTTGAAGTGTGCTTTAAAACAGGAATATACGGCATCATGATTGCAAATACCGACAGTAACGTCGTCTTCAGAGGATCACGGTGCCACAGATGGTGTACTTCATGATAGACAACCGCTACTTCCTCTTCCGCATCAAGCATGTCCAGTAGCCCAGTGGAAAGTACAATATAGGGCCTCCATAGACCAATGGTAAATGCGACGGGTGAACGCTTGTCCACCACAATGAAACTTGGCTGCCCTAGGTCATGATATGTGGACTCCAACTCACGGGATAACGCCCGAATCTCCATGGAGCGGAGCTTGTGGATTGCTGCCCGTGTTTTCATCATACGTACCGTTAGCAACCAGCCTGTTCCTGCAAAGGTCAACAAGACCAGTGCCAGCAGGAAATGTCCAACGGATAACCAACCCAGTCGACTCATCCAATGATTGCAGAGCCAGAGCAGATTAAACGGGATATCCCAGCCAAAGATTTTGTACATCGCGTACATGAACATCTGCATGAACACGAGTAGCGGAATGCCAAACCCGACGGTAAACAAAAGTTTCGAGCGGGTCTTCCACATCTTAATCGCTATCCTTTTTCCATTGCTTGATCTTCTGTTCCAGGCGTTCAATCAGACCTTCATCTGCTTCGTCCAGTGCATCCAACATATGATTCAATGCCAATGCTCCGAATTCATCCACCAACTCATGCGACAGTTCCTTGGATTGGTCGTTCATAAACTCCTCCTTACTCTGTACCGGTTGGTACAAAGATGTTCTGCCCTTTTGTGACTTTCCGAGAAGTCCCTTGTCCACGAGCCGGTTCATCACTGTCATGACTGTATTAAAATTGACGTCTTTGTCTTGTTCAAGTGCGGTCTGCACTTCACGGATGCTGCTGCCTGGACGAGCCCATAAAATGTCCATGATCTTGGCCTCCAGCGGACCGAAAAATCGGTTGAGCCCACGCTCACCCACTTTAAAATTGTGTATTCTCATGTTCTGACACCCCTCACACTACCCATTGTAGTGCCATCAAATGAGAAGTCAACCTCTATGTCAGCTATTTTATGTAAATGATTTGTAAATTTGTTTTCCATTTCAGTAAAAAAGGCCAAAGACCGGGAAATTCCGCACGTTTCGCGGTTTTCCCGGTCTTCACCGAATATCAGTCCATATGATGTTGTGAGAATATGATTTTACTGCGCTTTATTTTCCATTCTGTGACGGCATATGTGCAGATATATCCACACCAAGTCCATGAGCCAGACGTCCGCCTAGCTGTCCATCCGCACGGAAGAAGTGGCATAACGCACGCATTTGAATATCGACTGACACTCCCTTAAGATCATTGATCAGATTATCCAACAAGTGCTGCTGCTCTACAGGAGTAAATGAACGGAAAAGCTCTCCTGCTTGCGTGTAATCATCCGTTTTCTCAATTTTCTCGCGTGTAACATGCCCTTGTAATGGAACCTGACTGTCCCGGTATGCCGGATCTTCCTGCGGGCTGTTTCCGGAACTGTTCGGTTCATAGTTCACCGGAGATGGGTCCTGATTCACATTCATGAGTCCATCACGCTGATGATTACGAACGGGTGCGTACGGGCAATTCACCGGAATTTGCAAATAGTTCGTTCCAAGCCGGTGCCGCTGTGTATCCGGATAGGAGAATAGGCGCCCTTGCAGCAATTTATCTTCGGAAGGTTCAATTCCAGGGACAAGCGAACTAGGAGAAAAGGCTGCCTGTTCCACTTCAGCGAAGAAGTTTTGCGGATTCCGATTCAGTGTCATGGTCCCTACCGTATGGAATGGCAGTACATCTTCAGGCCATGTTTTGGTTGGGTCGAGTGGATCAAAAGCAAAATCATCCATTTGCTCCGGCTTTAAGAGCTGAACCTGTAACTTCCACTGCGGGTATTGCCCGTTCTTGATATGTTCATGCAGGTCACGGGTAGCATGATTAAAGTCCTGTCCTTGTACCTCGGCAGCTTCCTGACGAGAGAATCCCCGAACCCCTTGTGCAGACTCCCATTTGTATTTCACATAATGGACCTGCCCCTGTGCATTAATCCATTTGAAAGCATGTACGCCGAAACCATCCATCTCCCGATAACTGGCCGGTGTGCCTAGATCTGAGAACAACCAGGTCATCATATGCGTTGATTCAGGTGAGAGGGTCATAAAGTCCCAATATCGGGCGGGGTCCTGAATGTTCGTATCCGGAGCCGGCTTCAGAGAGTGAACCATATCGGGAAACTTCATCGCATCACGAATGAAGAACACAGGCAGATGGTTACCGACGATATCATAGTTGCCTTCCCGGGTGTAGAATTTAACGGCAAATCCACGTGGATCTCGTGCAGTCTCTGGTGATCCTGTACCGTGAATAACGGTCGAAAAACGAACCAGCACATCCGTCTCCGTACCCGGATCTTGCAGGAAATCCGCTGTTGTATAAGCCTTCATACTCTGCTCCAGCGTGAATACACCATGAGCCCCGGCACCTCTTGCATGTACGACTCTTTCAGGAATACGTTCACGGTCAAAGTGGGCAATTTTCTCAATGAGATGATAGTCTTCAAGCAATGTCGGCCCTCTTCTTCCTGCTGTGCGGGAATTCTGGTTATCACCTACAGGTGCTCCCTGATTCGTTGTCATACGTTCTGTCATCCTGTCGTCCTCCTCTAATGGATCTCACGGCTGCTATATATCTACTACTAAAATCATATTCGGCTTCGATATAAATATACATTTAGACTTGATCTAACTGTTAAATTGATTCTAACATGTCCTACGCTGCTCTTGCATGAGGTTCACATGAGATTAAGATGAGGTTCCTCAACACTTCATGAATGAACCATGAACATGTTTTAAAAAAGCATGATCTAAACGATAATCATGGCAATAAAAAAAAGCGGACTAATCCGCCAGGCGGTAGCCCACTCCTCTTACCGTTACGATATATTGCGGCGAAGACGCGTTATCGCCCAATTTTTTGCGCAAGCTTTTGATATGAACATCAACCACATTACTTCCACCTGTAAAGTCTGTTTCCCAGATATCGCTGAGCATCTCCTCACGGGAAATGACTGCACCTTTGGCATCAATCAGCTTGAGTAACAGATCATATTCGGTCTTGGTTAGATGGATCCGGTTATTATCACGCTGCACACTCATCCGTTCACGATCAAGCCACAGATCTTTGAAGCCGACACGCTGTCCTTCCTCAGGCAAAAATCCACGTTTGGGTAGAGCTGGACTGTTGCCAATCATACGCTGCACCCGGTAAAGGGCTTCCTGCGGGCGTGCAGGCCACACCAGCAATTCCTCCTGAAGCATCGGTCCACTCGCGCTGCCGATCATCTTCTCACCGACCAGATAGAGACAAGGGGTTGTATGCTCAGCCTCACGATTCAATCGACTGCTAATGCCGGCAAATGCATCGATCGTTCCGGCAACAGATAGATCATAGATCAACAGATCGAAGACAAGACGCTCATGCAGATCCGGTTCCCATCGATGAAAGACCAGTACATCGAAACAGCTATCCGTTAAGGCCTTTACCAGTTCATGAACTTGCCCTGGCATCGGGCTTATCAGAATAACCCGTCGTGTAACAGGACAATTGTCCACAAGAGGTGCTGCATCGGACAAGGCAGGTTTAACCCTAAGTGGTAAGCGGCGGCCAGGAACTTTTATTTTTACTTGATCCGTTTGTTTCTGCATTCCCCGCAGACACCTCCAAAGACCACATGAGCATGATCGATTGCATATCCGGTTTCTTCAGCTACCTGTTTCATCCATTGTGGAGGAACCTCTGTCATCACCTCGTCCACTTTGCCGCACACTTCACACATGATGTGCTGATGATCGTCCATCCGGGCATCGTAACGGCTTGCTGTCTCTCCGAGTTTAAGCTCTCGTATCAATTCTTTGTCCGTCAGATAACGTAGAGAATTATACACCGTACCATAGGCCAGATTATAACCTTGTTCCACTAGTCGATTCATAACATCAGCAGCTGTCGGGTGATCCTCCGAATGGCGCACCACATCATATACCGCTTGCCGTTGTATCGTCAGATTTAAAGTTCTCACAACCATTTCTCCTTTATATTGATGCATTTTATATGAAATCAGACACTGATCTTCTACTTAGGATGGTTTTCCCAAAAAACTAAGATTACATTTTGATTTAGATTAAGTATAAATCTTATTGTATATCGAAGTCAATATGCACGCCAACATCCTGGCAATGCAAATAAAACACCTTTCCCAGCAATCCCCTCATATATTTGGGATAATATGGTTCGCTACGACACCGCTTTTCAGATAAAATGTAGGGATGTGCGTAAAAAGGGGGAATGTCGGTTGTTTAGCACTTTTTTCATTAATATTTGTGTCATGATTACGTTTATGTATGTATCCGGGATCATTGCAAAGTTCTATAGTATCCGATTGCCTTTTCCCTCGTTACGTGTTCAGTTGATCGGCGGCTTATTATTCGGCATATATGGCACAGTACTCATGAACTATTCCTTCCCTCTGAACGAGAGTACGATTGTAGATCTACGGCATCTGGCGATCGTTACCGCAGCGGTATATCTGGGAGGACTGGCTTCGGTCGTTACGGGACTTGTGCTCTCGATCCTTCGTATTCTGATGTTTGGCTTGTCATCCTCTGCCATAGATGCAGGATTTGTCATGACTCTAATCGGGTTGTCCGGTGTATACTTCGCTTATGCTTCCTGGTCCAGACTGACCAAAATTATTACGATGAATCTGCTCGGCATAACGTTAATCTTTATCATCCTTATGTTGAATACAGACAGCATGAATTCATTAATGAAAGTATATCCGTTACAAATGACCATTTCCTTCATCGGTGGAATATTCATCTATTTCATCGCAGAATTCATCAATAAATCCAATGAAATGTTATTTCTATTGGAGAGAAGAGCATCTACCGATCATCTTACCAACCTTAGCAATCGACGACAGTTCGAAAAGTCACTTCTATCGGAACTTCAACATGCGCGGGATTACCAACAAAAGCTGTCCTTGCTTGCCATGGATATTGACCGATTCAAAAAGGTAAACGATACCTTTGGTCATTCCGCTGGCGATGCCGTTCTGAAGCAACTCGGACAACTTCTTGTTGAACACGCACGTTCTGCGGATATCGTGTCTAGAAACGGTGGTGAAGAATTCGCTATACTCTTGCTCGACTGTGGACAACGGCAGGCAATGGCTACCGCCGAATCTATCCGGCAGGCAGTAGAGAAATATCATTTTGCCCTGCCTGACGGGCACACCACACGTCTAACCATCTCCATTGGCGTAGCCGTGTATCCGGATCATTGTGTGGAGCAAGACGATGACGACTTCTTCGAACAGGCAGACCGTGCACTATACGAAGCCAAAAATACAGGACGTAACCGTGTATGTGTCTTACCTTTAAGGTCCTTGCCTCTTACACTGGAAAGCTGACGGCTCCAATTGAAAAAGGGATGTCCCGCACGCCCAATCAGGCGTACAGAACATCCCTTGCTTTATATCTCACTACATATCATCCCAGCCGAATATCTGACTGGAATCAGGAAAGTATCCCTTCAATTTCCTCAATAATGGTAGCATCCAGCTTCACGCCAGAAGCAGCCGCATTTTCTTTTACCTGCTCGGGACGACTCGCCCCTACAAGTGCACTGGAAACATTGTTCTGGCGCAGAATCCAGGCCAAGGCCAGTTGCCCAACCTTCAGGTCCAGCTTGTCCGCCACTTCAATCAATTGGCGAACTTTTCCGATGCGATCCGCGTTGATCTTGCCTTCGTCCCATCCAAGCTTAGCCGCACGACTGTTCTCGGGGATATCTGATACGGAAGTATATTTCCCGGTCAATAGACCTTGAGCAAGCGGGGAGTATACGACTTGTCCGATACCCTTACGCTCACCTAGCGGAATAATTTCATTTTCAATATAACGATCAAACATATTGTACACGGGCTGGTTCACCACGATATGATCCAAGAGCAAGCGATCTGCTGTACCCAAGGCAGCTTCCATCTGAGCCGCAGTCCACTGACTTACACCAACATACAGCACCTTGCCCTGACGTACCAGATCATCAAGTGCGCGGAGTGTTTCTTCAATTGGTGTCTCGGTATGATAGCGATGGCAGTAATAGATATCCACATATTCAACGCCTAGGCGCTTCAAGCTGGCCTCACATTGTTCCTTAATATGTTTACGAGACAGCCCCTGGTCATTCGGACCATCCCCCATTTTGCCAAATACTTTTGTTGCAAGCACGTAGGAGTCACGAGAATACGCTTTGAGCGTCTGTCCCAGCAGTTCTTCTGCTGCACCCCGTTCGTATACATTGGCTGTATCAAAAAAGTTAATGCCTTCATCGAATGCAGTTTCAATTGATTTCACCGCATTTTCACGTTCCACATACCCTCCGTACGTCAGCCAGCTTCCAAGGCTGATCTCGCTTACTTTCAGTCCGCTTCCACCCAATCTGCGATAATCCATTGATTGCATATCCTCCTCTATTGGTTATAAAGATGAAGTACACATTCTATTGTAACGTAACCAGCTCGGATGAAAAGGGCTTTGGCGCAGAAATTGGATAAATGCAAAGGGAAAAACAAAGAAGCGCACCTGTAGCAGGTGCGCCAACTGAGATAACTTTCCATTCGGCTGCCCGTTTAGGGCAACGTAATACTCAATGCATTCAACAAATCAGCTTGTCTGACCGGTTTCGTCAGAACAGCATCAAAGGTTTCCGCTTCGTGCGGGTCAATGTGCATACCATATGGAACCAGAACAATGACGGGCAGATTCTCCAGCCGCTGTTTCATTTCATGTACGAAATCAACTGCGCCGCCCTCTTGAAGTCCCATATCCACAACGGCTACATCCGGCTTGAAGCCCTCCTTGATCCACTCATGTGCTACACTCGAACCCGAGGTCATATGCACATCCATCTCCCATCTGCGCATCAGGGAAGAAACGCCTTGCAATATATCCGGGTCCTTGGCGAGCAACACCTTTTTCCCTTTTAACCGCTGCTGAATACTTGCAAGTTGAGGTAACTCCCAGTATCTGCGTAAGGGAAGGGCAATATGGAATTCCGTCTCATTCTCTCCCGCACTACTCACCTGAATACGCCCATGCATGAGAATGGCAAGATTTTGGCTTACTGCCAAACCCAGATTGCTTCCGATCAGTTTTTGGATATCCAAATTTTCATCTTGGCCGTTCAAATTACGCAACTTCTTATCGGATACCATCTGACCCGTGTACTTCACCTTGAGCGCAAGTGTACCCATATCCTCTGTCTCTTCGCCGTTCACCATGGCCGTGATCAGAACTGAGCCTTCACGCGTTGAATCGAGAGCATATTGAATGACATGTGCAAGCAGCTGTCCAATCTTGATCTCATCACCAACAAATACTTGCGATACATTCAAATCAAGATTCAATCCCAGATCAATATTCTTGCCCGATGCCATTCCGGCATAGAGATAGACGGTATTTTCAATGGTACCGACCAGATCAAACGGATCATCATGAATAACCGTTTTGCCTGCCTCATTAATATTGAAGCTCATCATATTATTCAGGAGCGAGAGTAGTATGTTGCCACTCGTCTCGATCATATTCACATATTCTGATTGCTCTTCAGACATATCCGGAGTACGCATTAGATCCGTCAACCCCAGAATGCCGTTCAACGGATTGCGAATCTCGTGACTCATCAGTTTGAGCATCTGTGCTTTGGTCATGGCCTCCGATTCGGCTCGTTCTTTCTCTGCCTGGAGCTGCTCTTGCAATCGTTCCGAATCACTCAACTTTCGCTCCTGAACATGCAGCGTGCTCTCCAGATCCACAACATATCCCAGAAAGACAGCCATCGCGTTCAGCGTCTTCATGTCCGTTTCACTGATCACATAACCAGCATTGTCCATTAGACATATCGTTCCAAATGTTTCGCCAGATCTTCGTATGATAGGTACACCCACGAAGAAACGGCTCCCAAGCCCATTCGTAACGTCCATGGAGCTTGTCATTGGGTGTTCACATGTATTCTGAATGGTAAGAACGCTACCTTTGTCTCTTAACACCAGACTGCAATATGATTCGTTAAATGAAAGCTCACTGCCTTTAACAATCAACTCTTCCGTACGGTTAAAGGCCTCCAAAATGACATTCGTCACCCCATCATTCGTGGCAACGAAGATGGTATTGACCTTCAATATCCCGCTTAATACGTCCACGATATGGGCCGCAGCTTCCTTTATGTCTTCATAGAAGCCTCTCGTAATGCCTTCTGCCGTCCCCATGATTCACCCCTCTTGTCTTAGCTGCACTTTCAAATCTGTACATCAGAATGTTTAATCATGTACAAGGGTTCATCAAGAATCCGAATATCTGTCACAATCTATACTTATATGATTAACACCGTAGAAGTAAAAGAGAATCATACTCCCTGCCAATCGCCCCTTTTAGGACAAAAGCAGGTCTTGAACTAATGACGTAACAAGCGTAAATATACTGCAAATTGCCTTTTCAAATGGCTCAAAGTTCATCTTGTCCAACTTCGGATATTTTACATGCAGAATAACTAGAAATTATACGCTTCTACTCAGACTTTGGGAACCTTTATCCGCAGTAATTAAAGGAAAGTCCATTTTGTCCATTAAGTTGTGTGACCATTATCACACCCAAAAAACCACATATAGTTTATAAATGGATAATACAAATCTACATATAGTATTTAACGCAATTTAAATGATCAATACATCATTTTAGGAGGAACCTTACATGAACTTGCTTGAGTATGCCACTCCACCGGCATCCGATCTATTATCCGACTTGGGAAGACGAATTATTGGCGCTGAAGATGCCGATACGCTGAGGGAAAATGCGAATCTGAACGGGGACTCCTTCAGCGGCAAGATGAGCAGGCTCGGTTCGGAGACCGCCAAGTGGCATGCTCTGCGTCATGTGTTGCCGGAAGAGCTTGCTCAAGCTGTGGAGAACGGGGATCTGTATGTACACGATCTGGATCAGTATGCACTTGGCACGACCAACTGCATCTTTATCCCGTTTGACCGTCTTCTTGCTGCGGGTTTCAATACAGGCAACGGATCGGTTCGCACACCTCAGACGATCATGTCTGCAATGGCTCTGGTTGCAATCATCTTCCAATCCCAGCAGAACAGTCAGTATGGTGGCGTATCGGCCAATAAGATTGATTGGGATCTGGCTCCCTATGTGCAGCGATCATTTCGCAAACATTATCGCAAAGGACAACGACTTTTTGGTGAGAATGCCCTGATTGAAGATGAACAACTTCATCTGGACAGTATGGAAGCGAAGATTCAGTGCCCACGCGCATATGACTTCGCCTATGAAGAGACTGAACTGGAGACGGGACAAGCTGCCGAATCGCTGATCCATAACCTGAATACGATGAGCAGTCGGGCTGGTGGACAGATTCCATTCACATCACTGAATTATGGATTATGTACTTCTGCGGAAGGACGGTTGGTATCACGTTCATTGCTCGAAGCAACGATTCGCGGCCTGGGCAACGGGGAAACTCCCGTGTTCCCTCAACATATTTTCCAATGTAAACAAGGGATCAATCAGGCTCATGGCGAGCCAAACTATGATCTGTTCCGCCTTGCGGTCACCTGTTCATCCCGGCGGATGTATCCTAACTTTGTCAATGTGGATGCCTCGTTCAATCTGCCTTTCTATCATCCGGAAGATCCGGATACGATCATTGCAACCATGGGATGCCGCACACGTACTCTGGCTGACCGGTTTGGTCGTAATCGTCAAAGTGGTAAAGGTAATCTGTCTTTTAATACCATCAACCTGGTCAAGCTCGGCATCCGGTTTGGCATCTGCCAGGGCAACAGAGCGGTTGCCGATCGGGCGGGATTCTACACTGCACTGGAATCCGTGATGCAAAATGCTGCGCATGGTCTGTTGCATCGGTACCGTATCCAGACTGTTCAACCTGCTAAGGCGTCAGATTTCATGATGCGGGAGGGTGTATGGGAAGGCGGGGAGCAACTTGCTCCGAATGAACCCGTTGGGGATCTGCTCAAACATGGTACGTTATCCCTGGGTTTTATCGGTCTGGCAGAATGTATGACAGCTCTCTATGGACGCCATCATGGACAGGACCCTCATGTGCATCGTGAAGCGCTGAATATTATTCGCACCATGAGAGAGTTCTGTGATCAGATGAGCGAGCAACATAACTTGAATATCACCCTGTTTGCTACACCTGCTGAAGGGTTATCCGGCAAATTCACGAAGATCGACAGAGCGCGATATGGGCTTATTCCTAGAGTTAATGATCGGGAGTATTATACGAATTCATTCCATATCCCCGTATACCATACTCTTCCAGCTTATCGGAAGATTGAACTGGAGGCCCCATTCCATACGTTATGTAATGCGGGAGCGATCTCGTATGTGGAGCTGGACGGGAACGTTCGAGCCAACACCGCAGCTTTCCTTCGAATCGTGCAATATGCACTGGCGCAGGATATCGGGTATTTTTCCATTAATCATCCGATTGATCGCTGCCCTGCATGCGGTTATGAAGGTGTTATCGGGGATGTATGCCCAGGCTGCGAAGCCCATGACAACCATGTACACTTCCAGCGGTTACGCCGTGTAACCGGCTATCTGACCGGAGATTACAAAGTGCGATTTAATGCTGCGAAGCAAGCCGAAGTAAGGGATCGGGTGAAACACCGATGAATCTATATGGATACATCCCGGAATCGGTGAATGAGGGGACCGGCCTGCGTGCGGTGTTGTTCATCAGCGGTTGCCGCCACGCCTGTCCGGGCTGCTTCAGTCCGGATTCGTGGAGCTTTCGGGCGGGTGAGCCTTTTACAGAGGAGCGGCAGCAGCAGATTCTGCATGAAGTGACGAACCATCCGTTGCTCGATGGCGTGACGTTGTGTGGTGGTGATCCCTTTTTCTCGGCAGCAGAATGTGCGAACTGGATTCAGCAGCTCCGCACTGCACGTCCTGATATGACAGTATGGGCCTATACCGGATTCGCATATGAAGAGCTTGTTACTGACCCTGCGAGAGCGCAGCTTGCCCGACTATGCGACGTTATTATCGATGGGCGATATATTCAAGCTGAGCGTGACGTCTCTCTACCCTTTCGCGGCAGTCGGAATCAACGCTTGATTGATGTGCCTGGTACTATGGCAAGCCACACCGTTGTGCCTTACCAACTGGGTCTGCATTAGTATGTTCTAACCCGATATATTGTTGATATTACCCAAACCACGGCGAAGCGAGTACAACCACTGTAATGAATAACAATTGAAGCAGCAGGCGGGGAAAAACTGACCACACAGGCTTACCGCCTATGGTCAACTTCTCACGGGCCGCATGAACATTAGCCGGGAACATGACAATCAGCATGAGCAACAACCCTGCAGCGGCAATCCATGCAACACCAGGAATAAGCAAACCAACTGCGCCTGCGATCTCCAGAACTCCAGTCCACGTAACCATTTTCTCCTTGTGCACTATTGCACGAGGAACCATTTTGACCAAGTCGGATCTGCGTTTGCCCCAATGTGCAGTTGCGGTCAACAAAAACATAACGACAACTGCACCTTGCAACGCAGGATGCCAATGATTAAACATCGGAACTCCAAGCCAGCCGATTCCCCGTAGTATAACAAAAGTTGTACATAATGCGATAAGTGGTGCCATTTTCTTGTCCCCCTTCATCATATTACTTGGAACATTCGTATCAGTCTTATTGCTTAAGCAAGGTAGACATGAAATTAGCTATATCGGCAGAGTCCAAGTGTGTCCGTCCACTTGTATGCATTGAAGTGCGTACCCGCAATCCCATGGATAACAGTACAAAAAGTTCCCCCATCTGCTCTGCATTAATCGAGCGATTTATCACGCCATGTTTTATTCCCAACTCGATCCACTGCATCGAATAGCTGACCGACCTATCGTGAAATTGCTGAAGTGCTTCGGACACTCGAGGCTCGTCCTCTTTGCCCAGTAAATAGAGTAAGACCTTGTTGGTTATTGAACCCTGCTCCTCCAGACCGACTAAATTCGAAGCAATCATCTGCATCGGACCTTCAAATGTCTTGATATCAGCTTCATCAATGGTAGACAATACGGCGGAGTGCACCGCCTCCAGATGCTCCATAAGAACCCAGATGAAAATTTCGTCCTTAGTCCTCACATAATGAAAAATTGCCCCTTTGGACAATCCTGAGCGCTCCATAATCTCTTTCAAGGTAACTGCATGGCAGGCTTTCTCGCGTAATAGTTCCTTGGTAGCTGACAATAACTGAGCCGTTGTATGTTTCCGTCTGTCTTCATTCTTCAAGTACGTTTCCTCCCTTGATCGTTCCGCTACTCTTTAATCGAATTTTACAAACCGACTATCGGTTTGTAAATAAAAAAATAATATATAATCCCTAATGGGCTCCCGAACGCTTCCCCCATAATGAAAGCATTCGTAGAGATCTGCCTTAAAGAAATAGGATTTATCCATTCTCTCTATTTTCTTCTCTATTGCATGACGATATATTATATAGGTAGTTATTAATTTAGCATTTAAAATTTAACCGTTTACATAAGGTAATCAGGGAGGAATCATCTTTTATATGGATATTGTTCAAGCTTTAATTACATGTATGCCTTTCTTTCGAGATACGATTCGTCAGGATGTAACCCTCTCCGTTATTGATCATGAAAAATTCTTATATTTCTCAGCAGGAGAATCATTAAAGCAACTGAATTATCAACCCGGCGACCCTCTATTAGATGTAAATCGAAATTTTGCTGATCTCAACGGCGGTACAGTCAAACGATTCGATCACTATCCTAAAGATTTGTTTGGTGTTCCTTTTGATGTAGCTTTTATTCCCATTAAAAATGAACAAGGTGAAGTCATCGCCCTGTTTAATCTGCTCTACAGTATGGATGACCAGGACCAGCTGCAACAACTCATGGGTGTTACCGAAAATCTGACCAACCAGTTAATTGACAGTGTACAGCATGTAGCTGCACACTCCGAGGAACTCAGTGCCACAACCGAAGAGATCCGGAACAACTCCAAACAAGCCGTACAGAAATCAGGAAATGTAACTCAGGTTGCCAGTTTCATTCGTGAAATCTCCGAACAGACCAATCTGCTCGGCTTAAATGCGGCCATTGAAGCGGCTCGTGTAGGTGAAGCAGGTGCAGGTTTTGGCGTTGTTGCCAAAGAAATTCGCAAACTGTCTGTGGACACCAAGGAAGCGACGGCCCGTATTGAAGATTCTCTTCTATCCGTTCGACAATCCATTCAGGGCATGGAGAATGAACTGGGTGAGATCACAGCAAGCTCTCAAGAGCAGGCTGAACTCGTAAACAATTTCATGAGCACAATTGAGCAGCTGAACGAAACCAACAAACAATTGAAGCAATTTGTGCAAAAAATGATTACGTTTGACGGAAAATAAAAAGGCGTACAGACGAACAAAAGCCTCCGAATGCATTCGGAGGCTTTTCCATGAGCTATTTACTTTAACGAATCTCGAAGTGGCTGATACGTACACCTGCCGACAGCACAATGTATACATCCTGCGCGCCTGATGCACCTGTGAGTTCTGCCTTCACGGTAGACCACTGCTGGGCTTCACCTTGCACCAGTTCCACACGTCCTGCAAGTGTACCATCCGGTGAGCCGAGTCGCACTTCCAACACAGCGCCAGCTTGTTCTGCGGAGACACGTGCTTCCATTGCTGCTGCCCCACTACCCAGATCGGCATCTTTGAAGGCAATCCATCCTTGCTCTCCAACTACACGGACAGCACTTCCACCCTCTTTGCTCTCATCCAGATCAACACCCAGGTAAGCATCATAATTCTCGGCGCGGGTAGCCACGCCTAGATTACGAGCTGGGATCGTCTCTCCTTCTACCGCGAGGTCTGCAACCAGTTGAACATCGGAGGATGACTTGGCCACCATAATAGAGTAAGTTCCACTTTCCACGACATAGCGATCACGAGTCACATCCCAGATAGCCAGTTCCTGAACAGGCAAGGTAAAGCTGACTTTAGCTGTAGCTCCCGCTTCGATAGGAAGACGACGGAATCCTTTTAACGTTTTGAGTGGACGTTTCACCCGGGATTTGCCTGCACGAACGTACAACTGTACAACCTCGTCACTGGCGATTGAACTGGTATTGGTCACATCGACGGTTACCGTTACGTTGCCCGCTGTATCAACTTGAGCTGGGTTAAGTTCCAAATTGCTGTATTTAAACGTTGCATACGTCAGACCATGTCCAAACGGATATAGTACATTGCCTTCAAAATATTGATACGTCCGACCGGATTGAATGATATCGTAATCCTTGATGTCGGTCAGTTGATCTGCGGATTGTACCCATGTCATGTTCAGACGGCCTGCTGGCGCATAGTCGCCATACAATACGTCAGCCACTGCGTTACCCAGCTCCTGTCCTGCGTGTGAAGTGTACAATACCGCCGGGATGTTCTCCTGAACCCAATTGGACGTGAACGGATAACTACCAACAATGACGACAACCGTGTTCGGGTTCGCGGCATAGACCGCCTCAACCAGACGTTGCTGCGATTCGGCGAGATCCAGACTTGGACGGTCAATCTCTTCTTTCCCGTTTACAAGCGGATTATTACCAACAAAGACAATCGCCGTTTCCGCAGCCTTGGCAGCTGCTACCGCTTCCTCAATTCCGTTCACAACCACATCCTGCTTGAATGTTTCTGTGGCACCGAAAGTCTTCAGTTCTTCTGACACTGCGAATGCATCGTTTCCACCATTAGGTGCAGTCACCGTTTTGCCATTCCATGTAGTCAGACCTATACTACCATCCTGTTGTGGCAACAGGTGGAATACTTCCTTCACGAACCAGCCATACACTTCATCAGCGGAAGCCGTTACGGTCTCTTCATCAGTCGTTAGATATTTGCCGTTACTTTCGGCCTGCAAAGTATAACTTCCGAAGCCCCAGTCGGACACCATGAACGTCTCCGCTTCTCCCGATGCAATAACAGGTGATTTCTCACCATCCGCCAGTCCAATCTTCTTCCCATTGGCTACGGAAGTTAACGTAATGCGATCATTTCCATCCTTGTACGCCACGTTATCGCTGCCTACTTTGCCACGGATTGCTTCAAGCGGGGTTACATTATACGGCATGGTGCCTGCATACCAGTCACGATAGACGGTTCCGCCCAATTGACCAATCACAGCCACTTTACCTGCCTTCGTTTTGTCCAGCGGCAGTGTGCCTTTGTCGTTTTTGAGCAATACCACTTGTTCTCTCGCAGCTCGAAGCGACAGTTCTTTTGCTTTCTCCGTCATCATGGACTCTTCACCAATAGCCGCGTATGGATTACCTTCTTCCGGATCGAACTCGCCCAGACGGAAACGCACACGGAACGTATTAAACAACGCCTTGTCGATGTCATCCATCGTGAGTGTGCCTTGTTCCAACCCTTCACGCAGTGCCTGTTTGGACAGCTCAGCATCATCGGTGATGCTATCAATTCCTGCCTTTACGGACTCTACCGTACCCGGTGTGTGGGAATCATAGTACTGATGATCGTTCTTGATGCCCATTACGTCGCCTGCATCACTGACAATGAAACCATCCATACCCCATTCGCCTTTGACAATCTCGTTTACAAAAGGATGCAACAATGCTGGCGTACCATTAATGGAGTTGTACGCAGTCATCATGGACTGTGCGCCACCTTCTTTGAACGGCTTCTCAAATGCTTTCAGATAATATTCACGCATGTTGCGCGGATCAATGCTAGATGAACCACTTCCACGATCCACTTCGTTATTATTCGCAAGAAAATGCTTCAACGTAGCTACCGCTTTGTAGTACTTTGGATGGTCGCCCTGAATTCCTTTGACCAATGCTGTCGTCAGCTCCGCTGTCAGTTCCGGATCTTCCCCATACGCCTCTTCATTCCGTCCCCAGCGCGGGTCACGTTCCATATCCACAGTAGGTGCCCACAGCGTAAGACCGTTCACTGCCGGATTGCGTTTATAAAACACACGCGCCTCATCTCCGAGAACGGAGCCAATCTCCTTCATCAGATCCGTATCCCATGTGCATGCCAGCCCCACCGGTTGTGGGAAGGATGTTGCTTCGCCAAGCCAGGCCAAGCCATGTGCCGCTTCTGTTCCGTGTTTGTAAGCAGGCACACCCAAGCGATCTACTGCTGGCTGATATTGCAGCATGGATTCAATTTTTTCATCTTCAGTCAAGCGGGATACAAGATCTTTCACGCGGGAATCCAAGTCTAGTGCTGTATCTTGAAACGGATATTTCGTTTGGTTGGTGGTCATAGTGAATCTCCTTTGGTTATCGGTAGTTAGGACGTTTCTCAAAACTCGCTAAATTCAAAATGATAGCGAATACATACATGAATAAAAAACGAGGGTAAATTTGGATAAATTCGTTCTTTCAATGGATAGATTAACCCTTTTATAATCAACGTTTCCGGGTATATAATTCTATCTCCTTCCAAAAACTAAAACGATTTCGGTAATCCTATCATATAGCATGTTTAACAAAAAAAACAGAGGTCCTGCGCAGGAAATTGTGAACATCTCCTATGCAAAATCTGAACCGCACCGTTTTTTCCTGGCATAGTCTGGCAATCATGATTAAGAGTACAACGATGTGCACTGAACGATATGCGAATCAACCGAATGAAGATAAATAAGGAGGAAGACTAATGAGCGACAATCAGCATCCCAAGACGGGTCTGCCGCCCGTCCCCGAATCACTGTGGCGTGCTACGCATAAATTCAATGCCTATCCGAAACTGACCGAAGATATCACCGCCGATGTAGCGATTATCGGTGCCGGTATTGCAGGGATTACTACCGCTTATCTGTTGGCCCAGACGGGTATGCGTGTGGTCGTACTGGAGGCTGGAAAAGTGTTGGATGGCACGACCGGTCATACCACTGCCAAGGTATCTGCGCAGCACGGCGTCATATTTGATGAGATTATGCATCACTTCGGGCAAGAACAGGCCCGGATGTATTACGAAGGCAATGCCGAAGCCGCCAAATGGATGCGCAATCTGGTGAAGGAAAAACAGATTGATTGCCAATGGGCAGAGGAAGATGCCTACGTCTATATTCAATCAGAGGAAAACATCAAAAAACTGGAGATCGAGCTGACCGCCTATGGCAAACTCAATATCCCTGGTGAGTGGGTAGACCCGCTCCCTATTCCAGTTCCCGCCAGGGCAGGTATTCGCATGCCGGGTCAGGCACGCTTTGATCCGTTGGCCTATCTGCACTACTTGCTCGATTCCGCTGTGAAACAAGGGGTACAGATCTATGAGCATACGACGGTTACTGATGTAGAGGAAGATGCTTCACTGCATGTCAGAACTTATGGAGATGGCCCATCTGTTACGGCTGAACATGTCGTCGTAGCTTCTCATTTTCCTGTCTATGATCCAGGATTTTATTTCACACGATTACACGCAGAACGATCCTACGCCGTATTAGTCGAACCGGAGAAACCCTATGCTGGCGGCATGTACATCTCGGACGATACCCCATACCGATCTCTGCGTACTGTCCTTCATGATGGAAAAGAACTCATTCTCTTCGGGGGAGAAAATCACAAAACCGGACAAGGCATCTGTACCTTCGGTCATTATGAACGCCTCGAGCAGTTCGCGGCGGAGACATTTGGCATTCGCAACATTCCATATCGCTGGTCAGCCCAGGATCTGATCTCCATTGACAAGGTGCCTTACATCGGACCGATTACGGGAAGACATGAACGTGTCTACGTGGCGACCGGTTTTGCCAAATGGGGAATGACGACGGGTACAATGGCCGGGCATCTTCTCGCAGATCGCATCACCGGACGTGACAATCCTCATGCCGCTGTATTCGATCCGGCAAGATTCAAAGCTGACCCTGGCATGAAGCACTTTATTGTGGAAAATATGAATGTCGCCAAGGAATTGATCTCTGGCAAAGTGGGTATTGTGCACAAAAGCGTTAGCGATATTGGCGAAGATGAAGGAGCTGTCGTTCGTCATAATGGTAAACGGGCTGGCGCCTACAAGGACACCAGTGGCAAGCTGTTCCTGGTGGATACCACCTGCACTCACTTGGGGTGCGAAGTCGAATGGAACAAAGGCGAGCGTTCATGGGATTGCCCATGCCATGGTTCCCGCTTCAATTATGCAGGTCATGTAATTGAGGGCCCTGCTGTGGAAGATCTTAAAGTTCTGGACGCACAGGATTAACGTGTAGAGATTAACGATAAGTCACAGATACAAAAGTTCATCTCTCAGACCGGATCGGAATCCGCCTTCAGGCGGAAGCAACCGATCCGGTTTTTGCTTATGCTGAATGATAGCTAAACAAGCAGCTTCGGCTTGAGCATCAACATCCTACGAACAAATCAACGATATTTCAGGATACGGAACTATTTTGAAATCACTACCTTGCATTAAACAGTACTGAATGCTATGATGAATTCACCACTACTGAATAATAAACACTAGCGATAAATGAGGCTATTAAGGAGGAACCTGTGTGAATGTGAACATCCAGTTCAAAAAGGGAGTATTAGAGCTGTGCGTCCTGGTATTAATCAACCGCCAGGATCGGTATGGCTACGAACTGGCTCAGGCGGTCTCCAAACATATCGAAGTTGCTGAAGGTGCGCTGTATCCTTTGCTTCGCCGGCTTGTGAGTGACGGTTACTGCACCACCTACCTGCAAGAATCAAGTGAAGGTCCGCCGCGCAAGTATTACCGACTGTCCGATACAGGTCGCGACTACATGACGGCACTGACGACGGAGTGGAATGAATTTGTGCGCAATGTCGCAAATCTGATTGAGGAAGGAACTCACAATGAATAGACAACAATTTATGCAAGCCATGGAGATTCATCTACGGCCAATGGAACCGCAGGAACGAGCCGAATTGCTCGCAGATTATGATCAACATTTCGAGCTTGGACTCAGAGAAGGCAGACTGGAAGAAGAGATCGCTCGGGAACTGGGGCAGCCGGAAGAAATCGCCAAGGAAGCACTCGGTGATCGTTATGACATTCATACGCCAGGAACAGATGCATTCTATGCACCGACGTATCGCGAAATGCGGTCCCCCAGAAACAATACCAGAGCTACTCGCAACTTCTTCACCGCCGTTGGCCTGTTATTCCTGAATCTGATGCTAGGTATTCCACTTGGTCTTACTCTATGGTCAGTATGGCTTACGGTTGCCAGCCTATCCTTGCTGGTATTGGCTCCAGTGGCAGCAGTTGTGGACTTCGTATTCCTTGGCCAACTCGATAAAGCAGAGATTTTCGTTGCGATTGGCGCATTCGGTGTCGGCATTTGTTTTGCCATAGCATCGAAGTACGTTTTTAGAGCCTTCAAAAATATCACACTACAATACATTCAATGGAATAAAAACACGATGAAAGGAGATGTTGCCGCATGAGCACCAAAAAATGGCTTGCGCTCGCCGTGATCTGTATCGGAATAGGTTTGCTTGGAACATCCATCTATGGCGTTCAATTCGGGGATAAACGAGAACAGTATTCCAAACGATGGGATTTCAAAGCAGATGAATTGCAGAACATGATCATGAATGCTAATTTCAGTGCAGATATTGAATTTGTCGTAAGCCCGGATTCGAACGGATATATTGAAGTGGATGGCAAATGGGACCCTGCCGTAGTCAGAAGCTTCGAACAAGCCACTATATCCAAAGGCACCTTCCAACTGTCTCAGACAGAACGTGAACGATTGCAATTTTTCACCCTGTATTGGAATGATCAAGACTCCACAATAACGGTTGCCTTGCCTGAAGGACACCAATTAAATGAGGTTAAGCTGGACTCCTCTTCAAGTGACTGGGATCTGACCGGTCTAAATGCCAATCAGCTTGAGCTGAATAATACCTCAGGTTCCATACGTCTGGAAAACATCAGCGCACCCAAGATTGAACTTTCTCTAACTTCGGGCAACATTAACGCTTCCATGATTGATGGAGACATGACTGTAAAACAGACATCCGGAAGCTTCAAGGCAGATCAGATTGTGGGTCATGTAGACAGCAAAATTAAATCAGGAGATATTAAAATCACCGAATTAAACGGTGCAGCCGATGTTCAATTCACTTCAGGTAGTATTCATATTGAACAATCCCATTCCGCACCGATTAGTGCATCTGGAACATCAGGCGATATTTTCATTCAGGCTGCACCTGATTTTGAAGGAATCTATGATGCTAAGGCTACTTCCGGAGATGTAGATGTACCTGAATCGCCAATGGTGAGCCGGGAAGTGATTAAAGCCCGTACCTCTTCTGGCAGCATTGAGATTACCAAATAGTGATGAAGCAAATTTCCGAACTGTGGGTAATATAGTATAATCAAATGCCAGTCCAATTCTAAGGAGGAATTATCCACATGGAACTTAAAAATAAAACAGCTATCATCACAGGTGCCGGTAAAGGCATCGGTCGTGCCATCGCTGAAGCACTTGCCAAAGAAGGAGTGCACCTCGGCCTTATCGCTCGCACCGCTTCCGATCTTCAGGCTCTGCAGCAGTCTCTTAGTCAAGAATACGGTGTGAAAGTAACCAGTGCTGTGGCAGATATCTCAGACCGCACACAGGCGGAAGCCGCTGTGGCAGCCATCGAGATGGAACTCGGAGCGGTGGACATCCTGATTAATAATGCAGGCATCGGAAGCTTCGGTACATTGCTGGAAATGGACCCCGAAGAGTGGGAACGCATTCTGCATGTGAACGTTATGGGTACATATTACGTCACTCGTTCCGTGCTTCCAAGCATGATCAAGGAAAGTAGCGGCAGTATCATCAATATTGCTTCCACTGCAGGTGAGCGTGGGTTCGCTACAGGTTCGGCATACTGTGCATCCAAGTTTGCTCTACTCGGCATGACCGAATCTCTGATGCAGGAAGTGCGCAAGTCCAACATTCGTGTAACCGCATTGACACCAAGCACAGTTAATACGGAGCTTGCATCCAATGCCGGACTGAAAATTGGCGACGAAGACCGCATGATGCAAGCGGAAGATGTAGCTGAACTTGCACTCGCAACGCTCAAGCTGTCCGACCGTGTCTTCGTTAAAGCCGCAGGCATCTGGACAACGAATCCGCAATAAACAGAGGCTCTCTGACCTTTCTAAGGGATCTCTCGCACCTTATTGTGCTCTTTTGCAGGAAATGAGAAACGTAACGAATCTTAGCGACGTTATTTCGCCAGAAGTATGTGGAATGCAGTCAAATTACACACACAAGAGTGAAATAAAGCGTCTGAGATTCGTTACATCTCGATATCTGCTTAAAATCATCTAATAGGGCTCGCTCAGTTCGTTAGAAATATGAAAAAGGACGCCTCCCATTGTACATGTATGCATGTTCGCATGTTCATGACTAGGGAGTCGTCCTTTTTGCATTCTACAAATGATCCAAACCTAATTCCTTGGACACCGCAATGAGCACCACGGCGGGCTCCTCACCGATATTGGTTACTTCATGGGGCACGATCGCATTCCAGGTGAACGAATCACCCACTTCAAGAACTTCCACATCTTCGCATTGCTCCGCCCGAATCTTGCCCTGCAACACCAGATGGCTTTCTTCCCCCGCATGTTTGCTAACCCCTGTCGATGCGCCTGGCGGCAATTCTACAATGGACATGCGCATGGCGCCTTTGGCGGTAAGGTGCTGCACTTTGATCTGTCCACTACCGGCCGTCGTTTCCTTGCGTTCGTTTTTGCGTACCACGTTCATCCGTTGCTCCGGTGTCAACAGCAAGTAGGGAAGTGGCACTTCCAGATAATCCGCAATACTTTCAAGCGTAGCAATGGAAGGTGACGTTTTGTTATTTTCTACGTTGCTGATAAAACCTTTGGACAACCCCGTGCCCTCGCACATCTGCATGATCGTAATCTGTTTCTGTTTGCGGATTGTTCGAATAGCCAAGCCAATATCCATATTGCGTCCCTCCCCTTCTAATGATCTTCTTCAGGTTATTTATTCGGCGTGTGACTCAACAAATATAATTCGGTTGCCACACGGATCAGTCACGGTCATTTCTCTTGAATTCCAAGGTGTCTCCTCAATACCGGGTCTGGAATATGTGTACTCTTGCAAAATAAGCTTATCCCGTAATGCATCCACATTGTCTGTCTCCACGCGCAAGGCAGCACCAGGTGTGCAATCTCCATGATGTTCGGACAGATGAATCACGATGGAATCGAGCGAAACCTGCATGTACAAGGGCATATTCGGTTCGAATCGATGTTCCCAATCCAATTGGAAACCCAGGTATTCAAGGTAGAATAGGCACGATACTCTTCAACATCCGGATCACGTCCTCGGGAATAAATTATGACCATACGCAGCGACACTTCTTTTAGAGCTATTCAAGGTTTCTTATAAACAACATATATTCATCATACAAAAAAAGTATTGACCCTACAATCAAACCATGATAGATTTTGTTCATAAATAAGAATATTTATTTCATATTGGTGAACTTAATCATGCAGCATCAGAATAATATATGTAACTCAATCCTCATCAGGTGGTGTTTTCAATGAATTCTCCTTATATACATGAAGTCCGATTACCGTCTCATTACAATCCAGATCAACGTTATCCTGTGATTTTCGCCTTACATGGCATGGGATCAGATGAGCAAGATATGCTTCGTTTGATGGAGCCTATGCAGTCTGATTTTATTATCGTCGCCATCCGTGGGCCAATCGTTCAGGGTAGTGGTTATGCTTATTTTCAGATCAAAAGCATCGGCAATCCCATCCGTGAATTGTATGATGCCTCCGTGCTGGGACTGCAACAGTTGATTGTTGATCTGTCCGGCAAATATGCGATTGATCCCAAGCGGCGTTATATCGCCGGATTCAGTCAGGGTGCCATTATGGCAATGACCCTATCACTGATCATGGGAGATGCCATTAAAGGCATTGTAGCCATGAGTGGGTACATCCCGCAATTTGTGAAAGACGAGTACAAGCTGCAACCCGATTCGGAACTGTCTGTGTTTATCTCGCATGGGGATCAGGATCATCTATTCCCGCTGCAACTGGGCGAAGACAACGCCAATTTCTTCCGTCAACATACCCATCACGTCACGTATGTACCTTACAACGGTGGGCATCAAGTGACACCCGATCTATATCAACAATTCCAACAATGGCTCCGGATAGATGCAAATGTGACTACCGAAGACCCGAAAGGACTGAATTCATAATGATGCCATCCCTGTTTATTGCTCACGGTGCCCCATCACTGGCACTGGAGGAGAATGCGTACACCGAATTTTTACAGAAACTCGGACAGGAACTGCCAAAACCCAAAGCAATCGTATTGTTCTCTGCTCACTGGGAATCCACAACTCAGCTTGTATCCTCGGTAGCCAATTACGAAACCATCTATGATTTTGGCGGTTTCCAGCCCGAGCTGTACCAGATCAAATATCCGGCTCAAGGAAAGGCAGAAACCACTGCCGATGTAGAGCTGTTATTGCAAGAAGCCGGGATTCCAGTACAGACGGATGATGTCCGTGGCCTAGATCATGGCGCTTGGGTCGTTCTGCGCCTGCTCTACCCGGATGCGGATATTCCCGTAATTGCCTTGTCTGTGAATCGCTATCTGACAGGTGAGCAGCAATATCAGGTCGGACAGGCGCTCGCTTCCTTGCGTGAGCAAGACATTCTTGTCATTGGCAGCGGCGGAACCGTTCATAACCTGCGTCGATTGAACTGGGAAAGTAACGGCGTTGACCCGTGGGCATCCGAATTCGACAACTGGCTGCATGACAAGCTGGTGAGTTGGGATACGGAGTCTCTCTTCTCCTATGATAAATTGGCACCTTCAGCTCAAGCGGCCGTACCTACGCCGGAGCATTTTGTACCACTACTGCTCGCCATGGGTGCAGGTCATCAAAATAAGCGGGCATCGCTCCTGTTCAAAGCCTATCAGTATGGCAACCTGAGCTTGTCCTGTTGGAAATTTGATTAAAGAGGACGATGTGAAAAGCTAGTTTCATTTATATAGTTGATAAAAGTAAGCGTGGTTTACAGGGGATTGCCCCTGTAAACCATGCTTATTTGTTGTTAGGAGCGACTTTCATGAAAGCTGTACATCATTGATTGGGATGGAGCCAGGTGTGCTAATTACGCAACAACCACCTTAGAATAATGAGACCATTGTAGTATGTAAGCAAGGACTCCGGTTTCTTGTGTGCTTTTGCGGCTTATAACTATAATATGAGGTGAAATCAGGCAGAGTTTGCTCGCATAACACTCGCCATATTATTTGAATAGCTCATACGGAGGGGAAATGCATGCCAGAACAGCGTATATATGAATTGATGGATGAACTGGATATGTTGCTGGAGGAGAAGGTACAAGATGAGGAAAACCGGGAGCTCTTGGAGGCATATCGCCAGTTTGAAGGCGTGACGGATGAGCAGCTTGATGCGTTTGAGCTTGAACAAGGTATTCGATTGCCTGCTGATTTTCGTGCGTTTTATAAACGTAAAAATGGGAGCGGTTATGGCTTTCACGTCTTGTACCCAAGCCTTGAGAATGGACAGGAATCCGAGCCATTCTACCTGTTATCCCTGGAAAAGATTCAAAAGGAGCATTCCACACTGGTGGAGAACCGCATGGATGATTATTTTACCGAAGAAGAGATCCGTGAGCTCGATCCCCGAATCAAACCCTACCTTTTTCAGAAAAAATGGGTTACGTTTGGCATGCTCGGAGGTGGATCACTGTATCTGATGTTCGACTTTGATCCGACAGAAGAAGGTTCGTACGGGCAGATTATTATGTACATACATGATCCGGATTTTGTATATTACGTGGCTGGGACATTTACGGAATTGTTGGAACAGTCCAATCGGAATCTACGTGCCTTGGATGCCATTGAGTATTGACGGAGTGTAATTTACTTCAGCTGTAATCTTCACTTCCTATGGATTATATAAATCCATGATGATATGACCTTTTTTGCATAATGCTGGGATATGTCAAAGCGGTTATAATAACATTTAGTGGAAATGCACAACCTATGTAGATGAGAACTACCTTTTCTACACATTACATTGATCTGGGAGGAACATACGAAGTGGCTGAACAACCAAAGTCTGAGAGCTTTATGTCTCTCGTCAAAAAGGGGAACACCTCCTCCGCCGTCGCGATGGCAGGTAATGCTGTACTTGCTGTGTGCAAAGGGGGAGCTTTCCTATTCAGTGGCAGTGGCGCCATGTTCGCTTCGGCGATGCATTCACTCGCTGATGCCATTAACCAAGGGTTTGTCTTTGTCGGAAGTGTGTTATCCGAGAAAAAACCTACACGCCGCTTCCCAACCGGATTCGGACGGGTCATTAACATTTTTTGTATGATCGCTGTTATTGTTGTGACGATTATGGCCTATGAGACCATTCATGAAGGGATTCACTTGCTACAGCATCCTGCCGGTCATTCCGGGGGACTCTGGATTAATATCGGTGTGCTCGTCTTGAACATTCTGATTGATGGGGCCATTCTGATCAAAGCCATGAAGGAAATCTTAAAAGAAGCACGGGCACCCAAAGCCGCCGGATTGGCCCTGGTCCCTGCTGCCATCAAAAATGTTGGCCGTGCTGCGCCACCAACCCGTCTCGTATTCTACGAAGATGTTGTCGCTGTACTGGGTGCCACGCTCGCGTTAATCTCTGTCGTGGTCATTGCCTTAACCAATTTTGCATTGCTTGATGGCATTGTAACCACGATTATTGGATGCTTGATGATCGCTGTAGCCTTCCGTGTCGGTTACGATAATATGATCGGATTAATTGGTGTTGCGGCTCCGCAGGATATTGAGGACAAAGTATCCCAGACCATTCTGGCAGATACGCATGTTGCCGATATTCAGATGATGCGTATCATTCAGGAAGGCCGTTATTATCATGTGGAAGGTCTGATTGAGTTAACCAAAGGACTCAGCCTGGCGGATGCGGATGACATCAAATTCCGTATTCAGGAGAAACTGATGACGAACCCCGACATCGCCGACGCAGCCATCTCCATTATTGAAGATGACGGCGTGAACAGCTGGGGCAAGAAACATTCGGATGTGGTGAAATAACGAGCTTCGCTTTTGATAAAAAGAAAAACAGAACCCACTCTTCAACAGAGTGGGTTTTTAGCATGTTCAACTACACACTCACCTAGGGAGTATAGTTCCCCAAATTTACGTACCTAGACTTTGGTCTAGGTTCACTTTAACTCCAAAGACGGAGGATAGACATTTCCACTTCATGGTATGCTGTGAGTAACGAAAGTAATTGATCTACATACGACTGTTCGGAAATTGATCTTGTATTGAGAAGGGGAGATATTATGGCTAAACGTACGATCCTTGCGCCTGTTCTCATTTTGCTGGGCGTGTACCTGATTCTGAACCAGGGAGGTTCACTCGGTCCGGGTACGATCTTTGCGACCTTCTGGCCCACGTTATTCGTGATTCCACTAGGACTGTTCTTCCACTGGCTCTACTTCTCCATGATTGGCAGAGGGGTTGGACTGCTGGTTCCCGGTGGATTGTTGCTCACTGTGGGTATTGTCTGTCAGATCGCCATGCTGTTTAACAACTGGGGTACGATGTGGCCGGGCTTCATTCTGGCTGTAGCTGTGGGTTTGTTTGAACTCTACTGGTTCGGTGGCCGGAACAAATGGTTGCTGATCCCCATCAACATTCTGACGGTTATCTCGCTGCTGTTCTTCGCTGTGATGTCGATTGGCACGATGCTGAGCAGTTTGAGCTTTATCCAGCCTTTTGTAGCGATTGTACTGATTATGGGTGGGGCTTGGATCATGGTGGGTCGCAAAAAGCGCATGTAACCCTTTATTCGTTTCCACTTGATCACTGCGGTGACAGAACAACTTCGGATCGCTGCTATCCCCGGATTTTCCCCTTTACAATGGGAAAATCCGGGGATAAAGGCGAGCGCTTCGCTTCTTCAGTTTTTTCTGTCCCCTCCGTTAACGTGTGCACGAAAAAACATAACCTACGCTTTTGCTCTGAAGTAGGTAATATAAAAAGGGTAGCTGCTCGTCATTCAAGTGAAATGACGAGCAGCTACCCTTTTTGTCTTTTTTGAGGATCTAACGAACTGTGTACACGCTATTGGCGGTTATTTACTATGCATTTTAAACTCCAGGAACAGGTCATTATAATGCGAGAGCATTTTTTTACCCAGATTATCGTAGACCTCCAGCTTGCCTGTCAGTGTCTCGTCTGGATAGAAGCGCTCATCTTCGGAGATGTCCTCTGGCAGTAACTTCAGCGCCTCAGCGTTTGGCGTAGAGTACCCGACATACTCGGCATTGCGAGCGGCATGGTCGGGGTCCAACATGAAGTTGATAAACTGGTGTGCCCCTTCAATATTCGTCGCCGTCTTCGGAATAACCATGTTATCAAACCAGAGGTTCGAGCCTTCTTCCGGCACCATGTAATCAAGCTTGTCGTTCTCATCCATAATCTCCGACGCATCCCCGGACCATACAAGTCCAACTGCCGCTTCCTCGTTCGCAAGCAGCATCTTGATCTCGTCTCCCACAATTGCTCTGACGTTCGGCGTCAATGTAGACAGCTTCTTCAGTGCTTCTTGCAGATGGTCTTCGTTGGTATCGTTCAGGGAATACCCGAGACTGTTCAATCCCATACCAATGACTTCGCGTGCGCCATCAAGGAGCAGGATTTGATTTTTCAAACGTGGGTCCCACAAGTCATTCCAGCTATCAAACGTCAACCCGTCCACCAATTCAGGATTGTATACAATCCCCACCGTGCCCCAGAAATACGGGATGGAGTACTTGTTGCCTTCATCAAAGGACAAGTCCATGAATCGCGGATCAATGTTGTCCAGGTTGGTTAATTTGCTATGATCGAGTGGCACGAGCAGGTCTTCTTCTTTCATTTTGCTAATCGCATATTCAGAAGGAATCGCCACATCAAACGTAGTACCTCCCTGCTCAATCTTAGTCAGCATCGCTTCATTGGAGTCAAACGTCTGATAGATGACTTTAATGCCTGTCTCGTCCTCAAACTCCTTGAGCAGATCAGGATCGATATAATCGCCCCAGTTATAGATGGTCAGTGTGTTGCCGCCAGAATACCCCTGACTCTTGTTCAGATACGAAGCCAGGATCATAAGAGCAAAGGCGGCCGCAAAAACAAGCGCAAATGTCCGTACCAGTTGCTTCATGGTCGCAGCCCCTTTCCTCCAGGTGGTATCCGTGTTGCACGGCGGTTAATGAAGTAATATCCAACCACCAGCAGCACCGTGAGCAGGAATAACAGGGTAGATAACGCATTGATGGACAACGAAACGCCCTGCCTTGCTCTGGAGTATATCTCTACCGAGAGCGTGGAGTATCCATTACCCGTGACAAAGAATGTGACTGCAAAATCATCGAGCGAGTACGTCAAGGCCATGAAAAATCCGGCAAAAATACCTGGTTTCACGTATGGCAGCACCACACGCGTCAGAATCTGCCATGATCCAGCGCCCAGATCGCGCGCCGCATCCATCAGTGTTGGGCTCATCTCCTGCAGCTTCGGCAGTACCATGATGACGACAATCGGCACACTGAATGCGATATGAGACAGTAGGACCGAAGTGAAGCCCAGTTTGATGCCAATCATGGTGAACAGGATCAGGAATGAAGCACCAATGATGACATCCGGACTAACGATGAGCACGTTATTGAGTGACAGCAACGTATTCTTCGTCCGTTTGCGACGCACATGGTAGATCGCCAGTGCACCTGCTACACCAAGGATCGTTGAGATTGCTGATGACAGGAGCGCAATGATAAATGTATTCAGCACAATGATGAGCAGCCGTGTATCGGCGAACACCTCTCTGTACCATTCAAGCGTGAATCCTTCGAAGCTGCGCATATGACCGCCGCTGTTGAAGGAATAGAAGATCAGATACGCAATTGGTGCGTACAGAATGGCGAATACAACGGCCAGATAGACGTTAGACAGCTTTCCGTTTCTTCCCATTACGCACCTCCTTCTTGCCTGATCCGGTCAGGAACATAATAATCGCCATCGCAATAATCAAAAAGACGGCAATCGTTGACCCCATCCCCCAGTCCTGGGTGACGAGAAAATGCTGTTCAATCGCTGTTCCCAGCGTAATTACACGGTTTCCCGCAATCAGGCGGGTAATCATGAACAGAGACAGCGCAGGAATAAATACAGCCTGACAGCCTGATTTCACTCCGCTAATCGTCAGCGGAAAGATCACCCGGCGGAATGTCAGCCACGATGAGGCACCCAGATCACGCGCCGCGTAGATCAACGATGGATTCATCTCTTCCAGCGCATTGAAGATCGGCAGAATCATGAATGGAATGAAGATGTACACCGAGACAAAGATGAAACTGAAGTCGGTGAATAAAATCTGCTGTGTGCCAATTCCCACTACTTCAAGCAGAGAGTTGGTCAGACCATACGTTCCAAACAGGCCGATAAAGGCGTACGCTTTTAACAAAAGATTGATCCAGCTTGGCAGAATGATCAGCAACAACCACAGCTGCTTGTGCTTCGTCCGGGTTAGCATATACGCCGTTGGATACGAGATCAGCAGCGAGAACGCCGTAATCAGAAATGCATACCAGAACGAACTGAGCGTCATCTGCAAGTACACCGGCGTGAAGAACCGGGCGTAGTTGCCAAACGTGAAGTTACCCTCCACATCGAAGAACGAATAATAGATGACCAGCAGAACCGGCGCCACAACGAACAACACCATCCATAATACATATGGAATCAGATACGCATTGCGTGTGCTGGCCTTAGTCTGCATGAGCGGCCTCTTGATAAGCTTCGAGCCGTTTGTCGAACTCTTCTTCAGTCTCGTTAAAGCGCATGACGTGCACCGCTTCCGGGTCAAAATAGAGTCCAATCCGCGCGCCAACAACGGCTTTCTTCGTTGAATGAACAAGCCACTCATTGCCCGCATCGTCGTATGTGGATATTTCGTAATGCACCCCGCGGAATAACTGGGAGTCCACATTGACCTTGAGCTTGCCCTGTTCTTCGGTTGTAATCTCCAGATCCTCTGGGCGAATGACAATCTCTACCGGCTCGTCCGGCTGGAGACCCTGATCGACACACTCGTGCTGTGCACCAGCGAATTCCACCACAAAGTCCTGCTTCATTCTGCCCGATGCAATGTTCGATTCCCCAATAAAGTCCGCTACAAAACGGTTAATCGGCTCATCATAGATATCGTTCGGTGTACCGCTCTGTTGAATCACGCCGCCATTCAGGACAAAGATCTCATCCGACATCGCCAAGGCCTCTTCCTGATCATGCGTAACAAAGATAAACGTAATACCCAGTCGCTGTTGCAGCTCCCGCAATTCATACTGCATCTCGGTCCGCAGCTTCAGATCGAGTGCAGACAAAGGCTCGTCCAATAACAGGATTTCAGGCTCGTTCACAATTGCGCGTGCGATCGCAACACGCTGCCGTTGTCCGCCAGACATTTCGCCAATTTCACGGTTTTCATAACCGGACAGATTGACGAACTTGAGGGCTTCCAACACTTTGCTGCGAATTTCAGCCGTTTTCATCTTTTTGATTCGCAAACCAAAAGCTACGTTCTCAAATACATTCAGATGAGGAAATAACGCGTAATCCTGAAATACGGTGTTCACCTGCCGCTGGTGAGCAGGCACCCGGTTAATGAGCGCACCATTAAAATAAATACTGCCCTGAGTCGGCTCCGCAAAACCGGCAATCAGCCTCAATATCGTTGTTTTTCCGCAGCCCGATGGGCCAAGAAGCGTATAAAATTTACCCCGCTCAATCTCAAAGCTGACTGCCTTCAATACGGCTTCATCCTGATCGTATTGCTGAGTCACCGCTTCGAAGCGGATAATCGGTTGTTGTTCTGACATGCTTCACATCGCCCCCTTATACTTGAGGTACCTCTTTAATTCTGTACACTTTCGTTCATGCATCCTTATAGATAACCCATCTATTATATATGATTCAGGTATAACCGCAATGGTTTTGATGTAAACGCCGCGTGTCATTTTCTTCTTATTCTCAAAAATCCTGCATACATTACGGGTATATGTCGATATCTACGCATTCCTTTGGGATATGAAGCACGTTTGGGATTCCATTTTATATGTGAAAGGAGTCTTGGCTCTTGGATATTCGTCGTAATCTGCCTTTGCTGATAACGATTTGTTTCCTTAGTCAGATGGGCGGGTTCATGATCCTGCCCCTGTTTCCTTTGTTTATTGAGGAATTTGGCCTGTCTGGCTGGATGATGGGGGTTATTTTTGCGCTTTTCTATGTGGGGAAAGTGATTGGTGGCATTCCTGCTGCGGCAATTTATAAGAAACTCGGGGGTAAACGTGCTCTCATCCTCATGCTGTTACTGCTCGCTGTCTGCATGGGTGGCTTTGCGGTGTCTACTGCTGCAGTGTTGTTCGGCCTGCTCCGACTGCTGCAAGGGCTGGCTTCCACCGGGCTTACCGTGGTCGTGCGTTCCATCATCGGAGATGGGGGCAATGCAGACAACCGCGGACTGTATAATGGATATATCAGCAGCAGTGAGGGTGGCGGAATGGTGCTCGGTCCGGTTATTAGTGGCTGGCTCGCGCTGCACTGGCCTCTGTCAGTTCCTTTCCTGCTTGTTACGTTATGTTGTCTGATGGCTGTGGTCGCTGCGATGGGAATGAAGACAACAACGGCACCTCCTTTACCTTCAACAACATCCGATGCACTGCATACGCAAGGTACGGGTATCTCCCAATCCAATCAAGCTTCCGGCTCAATAACGATTAGCCCAACTACAGAGCTTACCCAGCGTCAGCAGCTTCTCGGCTATGGTACAGTACATTTTCTGGAGATGAGCGCCTATGCGGTGTTTCTCACCTACTTCGCATTGTATGCAGCTCACATCATGCATTGGGACCCCTTTGCAACCAGTCTCGCCTTCACTGTATCCGGGATTTCTACGCTTGCCGCTGCACCCTTTGTTGGTTATCTCTCTGACCGGATGGGGGATCGTCTGTTGCTATGTATGCTCGGCATGTTCCTGATTGGCATCGAAGTTGCTGTATTTCTAAGCACGTCATCCCATCTATGGGTCTACGTTGGCATGCTGATTGGCGGGGTTGGCGGGGCATGTTACATGGACTCGTTCTTTGCCCATGTCGGTGATCATATCCCCGATGAGAGTCGAAGCTCTGTCATAGGCAAAATTGTCTCTGCGGCTGAGATCGGCTCCATCGTATCCCCACTGGTTGCAGCGCTGCTGATGGAGGTTGGTTCGCTGTACTCCGTGTTTGTGTTCAATCTGGTACTGATTGCGGTAGCCATTGCCGTTCAGGGTATGATGCGCAGTCGGTACCGATTGAAAGAGGGGTAGCCCTGCCTTTGAAAAAAGGATCACAAAAAATAACCCGTCTGCACAATTAATGTGCAAACGGGCATTTCATTGGTGCATCCCCGGCCAGTGGCTGGGGATGCTCTACCTGTGCATTCTGCTGCTCACTGCTTCGCAGTTCTGCGGCAGATGCCACGCCATCTTTCAGCGTATACACCTGCTTCTGATGGAAAAAGTTCGGCTTCACAATCTCATTGCGATACGAACTGTGGAAAATATGCGTCGTCGCCGGGGAGACTGGCGGGATCAGCCACACCCAATCCCCGGTCAGCTCACGTCCAGCCTTCTCTTCCCGCTGTTCAAACATCGCAAATTGCGCTGCTGCCGTGTGGTGATCCACAATGCTCACGCCTGCTTTTTTGAATGAATGCAGCACAGCGACATTCAGTTCCACCAAAGCCCTGTCCTTCCATAATGTCGTTTCACTTGATGTATTCAACCCAAACGCTGCCGCCACCGCAGGCAGCTTGTTATAACGGAACGTGTCCGCCAGATTACGGGCGCCAATCTCCGTACCCATATACCAACCATTAAACGGCGCTGCCGGGTAGGATATACCGCCAATCTCCAAACGCATATCGGCGATCATCGGCACACCATACCAACGCATACCCAGCTCAGCAATCTCCTTCTGCTCCGGGTGCTCAATCATCACTTCCACAATCTCTTCTTCGGGTATAACATACCACTCTGGCGCTTGTCCTTGTGCCTGAATGATGAGCGGTAACACATCATAAGAGCCACCTGTTCCTTGCCAGCCAAGTGACATGGCTACCTTGGTCAGCCCCACGGAAGCAGGATCGCCAATAATGCCTTGCTCTGTCTCATATCCTGCATAACGAATGAGCTGATGATTCCAGACACGTACCGGGGCTCCATTCGGACCATCCGGAGGAAGAATTGTAATCATCGGAATGACCTTGCCTCCGTTGGATGCCACATGAATATGATTCAACACAGCATCCGCTGCCGTTCCTGCCGTATCGGCATGACGGGCATCCACAATCCGCAATTTATCCCAGAACAGCCGCCCGATGCATCGGTTGCTGTTCCGCCAGGCCATTTTGCAACCCTGTTCCAATTCTTCTGTGGTATGCACATAGGTACCCGTTACTTTGATCTCCTCCATAACAGCAACAAGCCGGGCCTGCGCATCTTCACGCGAATGGCCCAGCTCTTCATAACATGTATATATAAACCGTTCAGCTTCTTCCTGCAATTGTTCCAGGTCTGACCGCATCATTCATTCCACCATTCTGTACATCTTGGATGCCATCATTATACGGCAAGCGCACTGGATTTGTAAGCGAACGGGCACTTTGTTCACGGACTCTACATATCGTTGTCAGGATGAAGGGTAACTTTGCTTATTTGCCCAGAAATGCGTTTAACATCCAGACCTCTTTATCCAGCGCAGCGGTGAATCCAATTAACATATCTTCCGTTGCGTTATCTTCTGCTTCTCCCGCTTCGTGAATGCCTTGATGAATCACTTCTACCATGGTACGCAGATCAGCAACCACCGACTCTACCATACGCTCAGCAGACAATTGGCCTTGTACCTCTTCAATTGGAGACAGACGCAGCTGTTCAGCCATTGTAGCCACCGGACGTCCACCAATAGCCAGCAAACGCTCTGCAACTTCGTCCATATTCGCCGTAGCCAAGTTGTACAACTCTTCGAATTTGGCATGTAGTGTGAAGAAATGAGGTCCTTGGACATACCAGTGGAAGTTATGCAGTTTCGTGTACAATACGGACCAACCTGCGATCTGACGGTTCAGGACATCTTGAAGTGCTGTGGCATTGTTAGCAAAAGTGTTGTTTCTAGTTTGGATTGTGCTCATGGAATTTATCCCCTCTCGAATATAAAAATAGAATGTAAATGATTGTTATGGCGTTACTTTGATTCATCGTTTTAATTTAGACTTAATCTAAATCTTGTTTTAATTATAACACTGCATTTATAGTTTGGGAAGGCTTTTGCACTGTCTTGTGAATGAAGATTCCATGAAGTACAACTTCATAGAATCAACGGCACAGGCGTTAACGAAATGAGATTTGTAAACAAACTATTCCTCAACGATTGGAGCTATGATAGACTCATCTGATTGGGTTTCCATATTATTTTGGATTAGGATGATACCATCATAAGGAACGTTGCCCTTGTAGGAAGTTAACTTAGTCACGATTGCGGAGGTAAACATGAGGATATTTCAATTTAAAGAAGAGTCAGGGAAAAAGATTACCCAATTTGATTCTAATTTCGTCATGTCACGTATTACGCAGACCGACAAAACAGCTCATATCGGATGTATGCACTTGCCACAGGGTGGAGTAGTCGGTTATCACCAAGCTGTGGTTCCTCAACTGCTTTTGATCGTAAGTGGAGAAGGTTGGGTTAGAGGCGAAGCAAATGAATACATTAAAGTGCATTGTGGGGAAGCCGTACTCTGGGATACACATGAATGGCACGAAACCAAAACAGAAGCTGGACTCATGGCCATTGTAATTGAAAGCGAAGAGTTAGACATCTCATTATTAATGCCTTTATAGAAGGTATAACGTAAGAAATGAAGTCTTTCTTTAAACACTAAAAAGCAGACCTGCACCTAAAACGGTAACAGGACTGCTCCTTTCAACAAATATCTCCTTAAACTCGGACAACCTCAAAAGTCAGAATACGACTGATCTCTTCATAGCTCGATGCTACAAAATGAGGCTGATGATCGGATTCCGGCAACGCCTCCCGATGATTGAACCAGATAACCTTCCAGCCTGCATCCACTGCACCTACTACATCATTACGCCACGAGTCTCCGATGTAATAGCTGGAACGGGCATCTGTCCCGGACTGCTTACTCACATATTCAAACAATCTGCGATCCGGTTTCGCATAACCAGTCGTACCAGAGATGAAGATCAGATGCTCGTCCACGAGACTGAGCACATCCAGTGCTTCAAGCTTGCGGCGCTGATGCTCTCCTTCTCCATTGGTGATTAGTCCAACGGTATGGCCCTCTGCCTGAAGCCTTCTAATTAGCTCATAGGCTCCTTCAAAAGGCACAATCTCAAACTGTCTGCTCAGATACCGAGCTTGCAGTTCTTCAGCCTGACCTGGTTGTAGGGAGAGTCCAAACTCCTCCATCGTCAGCTCAAACCTCCGACGGCGCATTCGCTCCACCGCATCCGGCTCCGGTACAGCAGACAGATCTTCTTGTGCAGATAGCCAGTCACTGTAATAACGAAAACGGTGATATGCCTCAGCATATAGGAAATCATTCGGCAAGCCGAGAACGTCCTGCAACGCGCCACGAAGCGGCTGTAAGTGATCATATAAGGTATCATCCACGTCAAAAAATATGGTTTTAGCATGATTTATTTCATTCATAATCGTTTTCTATCCTCCTGCTATGAGTCCAAACATTCTCTTCTTACTATATATGTAATCCTATGCCTCGTCCAAAATGGATTTGGTAAACGTGGACAATCAATAATTGCTACATCCCAGTTACTGGAATATAATTTATTAAGGATCACATCCAAAATGATTAAAAGGTGGAATGAACATATGAGTACTACAGTAGAGAAATGCACCGATTGTGGAAGCACATCTTTCGTACAGGCATCCGACTTCATCAATCTTCGTCCATTGGATAAGAAATTGTCGATTGGTTCAGAAAGAGTATATACCGTTTGTTTGGATTGCGGAGAAGTGGTCTCCATTAAGGTGAAGAATCCAGAGAAATTAATATAAACAGGGTTTGTATTAACTATAATTACAAGAACATAATAATACGTATATGAATTTGCCAAAAAGAAGCCCCGGTTCACTTGAATGAACCGGGACTTCTTTTTCTTATAGAACACACCAACGATATAACAACGAATAATCTAATCAATCATCGGAAGAAGACCACCAGATGTGTCTATCCCACTTATACAATCAACGATACAACCTTACCTGCATTCACATCAATCAGGCCATGGTCCGTGATCTTCAGCGCCGGACTTACCGCGAGAGAATGAGTGCTGATCGACATGATCGGGTTGTAATGCACGTAACCAAGAGACAACATGGCTGCACGCAGTTCCTTCACTTGATGGGATACCACTGCGAGTGGTTCTTCCGTCAGAATGCCACCTACGGGAAGTTCCAGATGGGACAGCACCTTGCCGTCTTCCACCACGCAGAAGCCACCTTGGCTCGAAATTACGTTGTTAGCTGCCAATATCATATCTTCACGATTACGTCCTACAACCAGCAGGTTATGATTGTCATGTGAATATGTCGTTGCAATGGCGCCGCGTTTGATGGTGTCTCCACCGATCAGGCCATGTGCTCGATTGCCGTTCACACCATAACGTTCAAAGGTCGCGATCTGCGCATATCCGCTTTCTTCCCATAACAATTCGCCATTCGAAGACTGAACCGGTGCAATATGTTCTTCCACAAAAGTAGAACCATCCTTCACCATCATGACACGGCATTGGTACTCACCTTCACCAGCGAGATCAACACCTGATCCACTGACTTTCGGGTCGGACAACTGAATAGCAAAATCTGCTGCGCCCAGTTTCTCTAACTGCACACTCTTATAGAAGTGAGGTGGGAATTGCCCGATGATCCGTTCCTGCTTATACGGTTCGTAATCGTCATAAGCTTTGCGGCCATTTTTGTACACCTGATCAATGGAGAGATCATGCAAGTTGGACACCAACACATAATCGGCCACTTTGCCAGGGGCAATGCTGCCGCGATCGGTCATTTTCATACGGGAAGCAGGGGTAGACGTTGCTGCGTAGATCGCATCTTCCGGACGCATCCCCATCTGAATTGCCTTGCGTACGATATGATCCAGATGACCACGCTCCACCAGTGAATCCGGCATCACATCATCTGTGACGAAGCAGAAGTGCTGTGCCACATCATGTTGAATCAGATACTCCATGACTTCAGGCGTCATCGATTTCTCCTGGATTTCAATAAACATACCTGCTGCAATCCGTGCCTGTAATCCCTCAATGCTCTGATGGGTATGATCGGAATCAATACCTGCGTAGATCAGTCGATGCAGATCGAGTCCAAGCAGTTTCGGTGTATGACCTTCGATCACGAGATCAGGATAGTTTTTGCGGATATGCTGTAAAATCTGGTTCGTCTTGCACTCCGGATCACGGATGACATCGACATAGTTCATGATCTCACCCAGACAGATAATCTCGCCAGTGGCGAGCAGCACGTCCATATCTTCGATTTCAATCGAACCACCTGTCGTCTCCATCGGGGTTGCCGGAACGGAGCTTGGGATCGCATAGAACATGTCCACCGTCGTCTCCCGACTTGCAGCCATCATCTCCTGAACTCCTTCAAGCCCAAACACATTCGCCATTTCATGCGGTTCTGCAACAATGGACGTTACCCCGCAGCCAATCAAGCCATGGGAAAAGGTTTCCGGTGTCACCATCGTACTTTCAATATGCAGATGGATATCGATCAAACCAGGAATCATGTATCTTCCTCGTGCATCAATGACTTCGTCTGCCTGAATCATCTCCGGTCCACCGGGTCCAACATATAGGAATCTGCCGTCCAACACAGCAGCGACGTTGTTCATTTCAAATCGTTTATAATAACTGTTATACACATGTACATTCACAATCAGTTGATCTGCACGCATGGGGCATAATCTCCTTCTTCACAAGCATTTCACTGCGATCCGAACCGGACAATGAACCTGCACTTTAATCTGCTGTGCTGCACATGACTGCGCACCACCGCCATCATCCGGAATCATCGCATGAGTTGCCTTCTTTGCTGCTCTTATTTCTTCAAGCTATTCCATACATTCATCGCTACTCTACCAGTACAAGCTTGTCCTGTGGGAAGATCAGGCTAACACGCTGCCCGCTAAGGTACGGTGTTTCCATCTCCTGATTGGCTGTAAAGTCACCCAGTTCCGTCTCAACTACATACTGATAGCTGCGTCCCAGATACGTGCTGACTTTGATAATGCCCGGCAAAGCGTTCACCACATCCGCAGAGGTATCACCACTTACGATCAGATCATCCGGGCGAATCGCGCCTTTGCGTGCACCGGGACGTGCTGTTCCGGGATGTGCTGTTGCTGTAAATGTGCGTCCACCCGCATGTAATGTGATGACTTCACCTGCATCGCTGCGATCCGCGAATTCAATAAAGTTATGGAATCCAATGAATCGTGCGACAAACTCCGTTGCCGGATATTTGAAAATCGTTTCCGGGCGGTCGAGCTGCTCGACCACACCTTTGTTCATGATGGCTACCTGATCCGAGATCGAGAAACACTCTTCCTGGTCATGAGAGACATACAACGTTGTAATGCCCAGCTCTTGCTGAATCCGGCGAATCTCGACCCGCATGTTCAGGCGCAGATTGGCATCCAGGTTACTGAGCGGTTCGTCGAACAAGAGCAGGTCAGGCTCAATGACCAAGGCACGAGCAATGGCCACACGCTGACGCTGTCCACCCGACAGTTCTTGTGGAAAACGTTTCTCAAATCCATTCAGGTTAACCACCTCAAGGATTCGCATTACACGGGAAGAGATATCCTTGTCTTTCACCTTGCGCATCCGCAGGCCAAAGGCCACGTTGTCATAGACAGACAGATGCGGGAATAATGCATAACTCTGAAATACAAATCCGAAGTTGCGCTTGTTCGCCGGAACTTTCGTATAATCCTTGCCGCCGAACATAAACTTACCCTGTGATGCTTCCAGAAATCCGGCGATGAGGCGCAGCGTAGTTGTTTTGCCGCAACCGCTCGGTCCGAGCAGGGAGAGCAGTTTACCTTTTTCCAGCTCCAACTGAAAATCCTTCAGGATTGTCTGCTTATCGTATGCCACGGATACGTGGTCTAATGTCAGCAATGCCATAGCGTTCTGCGCCTCCAATTAACGTTTAGTAAAGTATGAAAATCCGCCCATGATCCGTTCGATCACGAACATTAAAAGTCCGGTTAGTACCATCAATAGCATGGAAATCGCTGCAATCGTTGGGTCAAAGTAATTCTCCACATACGTCAGCATCTGAATTGGCAATGTACTTACCCCTGGTCCGGTCATGAATACCGAGATGTCCACGTTGTTGAACGATTCCAGGAAGGCAATCAACACTGCAGCGATAATGCCTGAGCGGATGTTGGGAAGCACGATTGTGAAGAACGTTCTCACCCGTCCCGCCCCAAGACTCAGCGCAGCTTCTTCCACGGCGAAGTCAAAGCTCGACAGACTCGACGCGATAACCCGAATGATGAATGGAAGCATGATAATCGTATGACCAATCAATAGTCCAAGGTACATCGGCAGATGGTAGATTACGATCAGATATTTCATCAATGTAAAACCAAGCACGATTCCCGGGATCAGTACCGGAGACAGGAACAGTGCGTTCAGCACGGACTTGCCTTTGAAATCGTAACGACTAAGTGCATACGCAGCCGGAACTCCAAGCACCAGTGCCAACAGGTTCCCCAGCAAGGAAATGATGATGGACGTCTGGAACGTGCGGAGGAAACCGCCTGTGTTGAAAATATTCTCATACCAGCGGAAGGAGAACCCTTCCGGCGGAAATTTGAGTACCGTTCCCGGTTCAAACGAAGTGATCGATATGATCAGAAGCGGGCCCAGCAGAAAGATAAAGACCAGCAGACTGAACAGGCCCAGCCCGATATGTTTCTCCCGCATATGTCTACCCCTTCGGATTTAAAGTTTTGGCCATTTTGTTCATGACACCGACCACGACAAATGTAATCACAATCATAATCGCGGCAACAACCGAGGCCAGATACCAGTCGTTGAGAGTCATGGCGTTCTGATACAGGAACGTAGCAATCACGCGCTGCTTGCCTCCAAGGAGGGCAGGTGTGGTATACGCCGTCAGGCTTCCGACAAAGACAAGCACAGCTCCGATCACAAGTCCTGGCACAGCCAGCGGGAATACAACCCGGCGGAATGCCGTAATGCGCGATGCGCCGAGACTTTGCGCTGCCTTGAGCAGGTCACCGTCAATGTTCTCCAGCACGCCCACCAGAGAGATAATCATCAATGGCAGGAATAGATGCGTCAGACCGATCATCATCGCTGCTGGCGTGTACAGAATGTCCAATGGTTTGTCCACGATCCCCAGACCAACAAGGGTGTTGTTGATCAGCCCTTTGCGTCCAAGGATGATCATCCAGCTAAACGAACGCACGACCGGGCTGGTCAGCAGTGGGAAGATCGCCAGTGCCAGCAAAATGCCTTTGCGACGCGGCGCTTTCTGCGAAATATAATAAGCTGTCGGGAATCCGAGCACCACACAGACGATGGTGGTGACCACGCTGACTTGCAGCGTCGTAAGCAGTATTTTCAAAAAGTATGGGTCTCTGAAAAAATGCATGTATCCTTCAAACGTGAAGGAGTTTTCTTGGAAAAACGTCGATCCGATCGTCAGGACAATCGGAATGATCATAAATGCCGCCAAAAACACGAATCCCGGCAGCAATAGCCAGTAGATTACTGATTTTTTCATCGCCATACTCCTGACTTGTAAATTTAATTCGAGATTGATACTTGAGTACTCCGATTGCAGTACCGTCCTTCGATCCCTGTTATCCCCCGATTTAATGATTTATTTTCATAGGTAAAAATCGGGGGATAAAGGGGAACGCTTCGCTTCTCCAGATCGGTTCTGCACTCTCCGCAATCGTATAAATATCTAATTGGGGCAGAGCAACTACGCGTTTAACGCGTTGATAAACAGTTCAAGGAAGCTTTCTGCGTCTACGGTTTCGCAAACGAGGGTGTTGGGCTGCTCGCCCAAACGGTTTTGGAAGTCGCATACCATCTGGCCATCGCACAAGCGGCTGGCGGTTTCGACATCGACGTAATACGATTTGCGTCCAACGAGTTCGGGGGCAAGGGCTACGCCCACGGCCAGTGGATCATGCAACGCGCAAGCGCGAACACCGTTCATTTGTTCATACCGGTTGATGTAGATCTCCGTGCTCTGAGCCACGTACGCGCGCAGTGCAGGATCGGTGAGACGCTCAATCGTTGCTTCATTCAACAGCGTTTGACGCGTCACATCCAGTCCGACTTGTGTAAGTTTCTCGATGCCTGCGTGCAATACGATGCGTGCCGCCTCTGGATCAGCGTATGTGTTGTACTCGGCTGTCGGCGTAATGTTGCCATGTCCGCGAACCACGCCACCCATGAAGATAACTTCCTTCAATAAAGAAGGCAATTCAGGACACTTCATCAGCGCGAGTGCCAGATTGGTTAATGGAGCAGTCATGATCAATGTCAGTTCGCCTGGATACAACTTGGCTTGCTCCACGATAAAGTCCGGCGCAAAACCTTCCTCGGCTTGCTTGGACACCGCCGGATCAGGCAGCGCACCGCCCAATCCGTCCTGTCCATGTACCCGGTGTTCATAATGCGACTTGCGAGTAAGGGGTCCTGCCGCTCCAGCAATCACCGGAATTTCAGGTGCACCCGCAAGTTCAAGGATTTTGCACGTATTCTCTGTTGCCTGCTGGAGTGATACGTTCCCACAGACTGTGGTGATACCGAGAATGTCCAGCTTCCGGCTTTTGACCGCCAGCAAAATTGCCAGTGCATCGTCAATCCCCGTGTCCACATCCATAATGATGCGATTCAGCGATTCACTCATCCGTTCTCAACTCCTATACGGTGATTGGTTGCTTGCTGCAAATGATAAGTTGAACATGTTGATCCAAGAAAACTTTTAAGTCAGTCGGTTACTTGTTTTTATTGTGCAATCTCGCGGTTCCAACGATCTGTCCAGCCTTTAACCTGTTGATTGACGAATTCCATATCCAGCTTGTTCAGTTTCTCAACAACGTCAGCACCGTAGGTTACGCCTTCTGCTTCTTCAGCAGTCAGTTCAACCTTGGTATTAACCGGAGAGTCAACTTTAGCTTTAGCAGATTTTGCTTGTACATCTTGGCTAAGCTGCCAGTTAATGAATTCTTCAGCCAGTTCTTTATTTTTGCTGCCCTTCACGACATTGATCGTGTTCATCACGGCATATGCACCTTCGCTCGGTGTAACAAACTTCGCATTAGGTACGGCTGCTTTCAGGTCTTTGAAATACATTTCCATGATCGGTCCGCCTGCAATCTCCTCCTGGGAGAACATGTTCACGAACTCGGACGTTTGGCTATAGAATTTCACCACATTGCCGCTCAGTTTTTTCAGTTCAGCAAATGCCGCATCTTCATTAAACGTATCATTACCAGCTACACGAGAGGCTGCATCCACAACCATCGGGCCTGCTGTTGCCGTAATATTCGGGATAGTCAGATTACCCTCAAACGCCGGGTCCCACAGGTCACTCCATGAAGTCACTTCTTTGGAAACGAGGTCCGGGTTATAAGCAATTCCAAGCTGTCCAACCGTGTAAGCCGGGCCATAATCTTCACCAAGCGGGGCTTTGGCAATATCATAAATGTCATTTACATTTGGAATTTTGGAGCGGTCGATTTTTTCAAACAAACCTTCATCAATACCTTGTTGTGCATAGTAGTCAGACAGGTAGATCACATCGACATTGGATGTACCCTGACGAATTTTGTTCAGACGTTCAGCGTTATTGCCGACTTCCAGTACGATGTCTACATTATGTTCCTTTTCAAAAGGACCAAATACCGATTCATTGAAGAAATCTTCGGAGAAGCCCCAAGTGGAGATAACCAATTTGGTAGCTGCTGTTCCCCCACTACCTGATCCACCTGCTGCATCCTCTGTGCTGCTGCCACAACCTGCAAGTAATACCGATGTCATTGCCACTGCTGCCAAACCGCTAATCCACTTTTTCATCATGATCCTGATTCCCCCTGATATATGTGATGTGTAAAAAAAACAAAAAGAAAAGCATTCTTGTATAAACAAGAACACTTTTCTTCGTAAACAAAGGAAAGCGACACCCGCTGCCGGTACATCATCGGTTTCTGCTTCAGAATCAATCCGAAGACAGACGCCATCATATGAAATTGTACGGAACCTGATCATGAATCCGGGCCATAACCTCCATATGCTTCAACAAGAATTATTCCTGCCGATCCATCCTAGGCCTGTTCCAGAATCACATTCGTAATTGCCCACTGGGTGGACGCATCATAATCCCGCAATATAGCTTCAATTGGCAAACCCATGTGTTGCTCGAGCTTCTCCCGGAATTTCTTCTTATATAAGACAGACATGCGGAAGTCCACTTCCAGCTTTAAGCCGGGGGCCTCCCCTTCCAGGGCGTCAGAGCGCGGTGAACGTCGGTGCTTCGCGTAGAAGGTCACAATGTTCTGGTCAATGGTCACTCTCAGGAGAGTGGTGCCAAATCCGAACAGTTCCTTCGAGATTTCGTTATAATACTGGCACATCTTCTTCTTGCTCTCATTGCTGTCCAGTAGTTCCATGAACTCACCCACATCTCTTACTACCGTACATTCGACGTGTTAACACGATTGATTATACATAAATCTTCTGAAATGAGCAACCCAAAAGATATACTTAACATGTAAATCACACACAGAAGCGAACGATAAGATATTTGCCTCCAAGAAAAATTCGTCTTAAACCGCAGTAAATTTACATTAATATGCCTGCATGTAAGTCCTATACTATTGTTACTTCTAAACTACGTTTTAATACACCGTGTTCGAGTCTTCGTTTCAACTTTCCTTAAAAGGGTATTAATTCCTGCGAAACATAGACAAACTTCGTCAACAACCGTTAAAATGAGACACAATGTTAACATGCTTTTATTTTCTAGAAATTGGAGGCTTATACCATGCAATGTCCAGTATGTAACCACGAAAATGGAGATGCCCAGTTTTGCGAGAGGTGCGGATCTAATCTAACGCAAACTAACTCTTCACCCTCTCTTGTAAAGAACCCGGAATCTGCTGCTGCTTCAGAACCTGAATATACTCGCTGGTCCAGTACGCAGAACACATCTTCCGAGGCACCCGTTCGACCGAACACAACATCCGTCTCTACTCAGAAACAACAGACAACAGAATCAACAGGCACCAATGATCATGATTCTGCAGGAGACAACAACTCCAATCAGTGGAATAATATCGTGCAGAATGAGAAAGTTCAGCAAGCCAAAGAAGTAAGCAAACAGTATCTATCCTATTTCCTCAGTGTATTAGCTCGTCCTTATCAGACGATGAAAACCGTTGGCGACCAGCATTCACTAAACGGATGGCTAACGATGGCGCTGATTGCAGTCCTATCTTCTACATACTTCTTAATTACCTTTAGTCGCATAGGCATGGACGGCTTGTTCATTGGTGGATTTGTAAGGCCGCTATTGTTCACCGTCATTATCCTGATTGCCTCAATTGCACTGATGTACGCTATTCTGAAAATTGAAAAAATAACCTTTCGTCCCAAAACATTGGTTGCCCAGTTCGGTACATTGCTTGTTCCTGCTGTCGTATCCCTTGTTCTGGCGAATCTGTTTATTATCATCTCGTATTCCATCGCGATCGCCTTGCTTGTGATCTCGTACATCATCATATTTGTCGCTCTGAACTCGGTGCTATTCCACTATCCACTGAATCGTACCAAAGCGGCCATCGACAGTATGTACAGCGTACTCATCGCCAATGTGGTCGTCTTCTTTATTCTGTATCGATTGTTGGGTGAGGTTATTATGGGACTGATCGGATTGATGCTGTCGCCGTTTGGTCGTCTGTAAACATTATCCCCTTTATCCGTAAAATTGTATTGAGGCGCTCCCTGCTCACGTGGGGAGCGCCTTTTTTTGTTTTCCAAGGCAGCATTGCACTATGCATGTATCATACACTATAATGTGTAGTGCAACAGGTATGTTCTTATTGACGTAATAAACCAATCCAGCAACTCCCCGTTACGTAATTAAAGGATTCATCGTTGTTATGAACACTACATTGTGTAGTGTTATATTCACTCATTTTACAAAGAAAGCAGAGGAACTCTCTATGGACATGACCAATATGAATCATATGCAAATGGAGCATGAGGCAGGTACATCCTACCTGTGGCTCATCGTTGGTGTAATTGTGTTACTGTTCTCCATCGCCGCCTATATCTGGGCATCACGTACACAGGGCAAAATTCTGGGCCACATGAAAAAGAAAGAACGGGCGGACATTCAGAAAAAAAGTCGATCCCTTCGGCTGGCTGCACATGTAATGATGGCTGTGTCGATTATTACGTTTGGCCTGTTCTTCATGCAAGGAGCAGGTAAAACATATAATGTAGCCGATCTGGAATCCAACGCGACAATCGACGTGACAGACGATAAATATTATGGGGCTGACCATACGGAGGACCCTATCCAGTATGAGATGACAATTCCAACATCCGGGCCGCATAATCCGCATGATATCAAGTTTGGATTTTACACCGACTTCCCGGGCTATAATTACCTGGTACACAATCTGGAACACGGGGATATCATCATCTATTATCGTGAGAACGCAAGCGAGGATTTGAAGGAACATCTGAAATACCTCGCTAAATTCCGCGAAGCCGGAGCAGGTATTCTGGCTGTACCCAACAAGGATATTCCCGAAGGCAGTGAAGTCGTGGTGACCGCATGGACCAAAACGATGAAACTCGACCAATTCGACGATGCCAAGGTAGGTACTTTTATCAATAAATATATTAATCAGGGACCGGAAAAAATTCCTGCCTCTGTTCGCCAGGGCGGCGGAACAATGTAATGGCGTAATCACTTAGTCATGTGAAGGCATCAAGTCGTAACCATGAAGCTTGTACCAATAATGTACATGGTCAATATAATATTAAAACGTAATTAGCTCCCGGATCAAAATTGACTTGGGGGCTAATTCTTTATCGCCCGGATGCCGATATTTCAAGTAGAAAAATGTATATTTGATATACAATACATACGAACCAAAGAAGCGACAAACACCATCTAAAGAGACAAAGAGACGATTCATCCAACAGATCAAGGGGGAACACTTTTACCAATGAACAGTTTGTTTATGAGGATCTTTTTATTTTTTTCCTGTCTGATGCTGGCCGCGGGTGCGGTTCTTGGCATTACCATGTACCGTTCATCGGCGCAACTGGTCGAACAATCCATGGGGATGCAGGCACAGGCTGTGGCTGAACGGGCAGCTACATTAATTGATACTTCTCTGTATGCACCACTCAGTACCGGACAGAACAAGACAGCGTATTATGGCACATTGCGTGAGCAGCTCAGTCAACTGCGCGAGGCCAATGGGCTCAAGTATCTGTATACACTGGGTACACGAGAAGAAAATGGAATTAATACATATTTCTATGTTGTGGATGGGGCCGCTGCCGATGTGGCAGAGGACGACTTCTCCCCTTACGGTTCCGCAGAAGAGACCCCTTACGCGGGTATGTTACAGGCTTTTGAGCAGAATGAACCTATTCGAGGCGAACTCACCCAGGATGACTATGGAGCTACCATTACAGCGTATGTGCCCATCCATGGGGCTGACGGAAAAGTGTTGGGGTTAGTCGGTGCGGATCTGGATTCCACTGCAGTCTATGAACTGATGTCTCGCAACCGTATGACCATGATCTGGACAGCGCTCGTTATTGTGCTGCTCAGTGTCTTGTTGGTGTATGGATTCGCACACTACTTGACCCGCCCGTTGGTGAAGCTGAAGAAGTTGATTACCGAAGTGGGAAAAGGCGACCTGACCGTCAACGTCGAACTTGGACGAAAGGACGAAGTCGGACAGCTGGCTTCCGAATTCAAACATCTGGTCACAGGTACCCGTGATGTTATGACGGGCATCCGTCAAAGTTCCGATTCTCTGCTGCAAGCCGCAGAAGGTGTATCGAAACACTCGCAGGCTACTGCCGAAGCGAGTCAGCGTATTGCCGAACATACCCATCATACAGCCAGTGGAGCTGCCGAACAGGTGGCACGAGCAGGCGAAGTCACCGTTGCCATGGAAGAGATCACGCGCAGCATGCAGCATATTGCGAACTCTTCTTCTATGGTCGCGGATGTCTCACAGGAAACGACCAATAATGCGGTGCAAGGTCAAGCCAACATCAATACGGCAATAGACAGCATGGACAAAATTCATCAAGCGAATGTGCAGATGGTGGCCTCCACCTCTCAGCTAGAGCAGTACTCTGATAAAATTGAGTCTGTTGCACATCTAATGAAGGGTATCGCTTCACAGACCAATCTGCTCGCCCTTAATGCGAGTATTGAAGCGGCTCGTGCAGGAGAGTATGGCAGCGGGTTTGCAGTGGTTGCCTCAGAGGTTCGCAAGCTTGCGGGGGAATCAGAGCAATCGTCCCAGCATGTCACCGAACTGATCGCCGAGATGACACGTCAGACTTCCCTGTTGTCAGAACATATGTCAGCAAGCACATCTGCCGTACAGTCCGGTCTCGCTGTTGTACAGGAAGCAGGTCGTTCGTTCACATCCATTCATACCGGAATTGAGACGATGAATGAACGTCTGCACGAAGTATCCGCAGCATCCGAGCAGCTGTCTGCCAGCGCAGAGGAAGTGTCCGCTTCCGTGGAGGATATGGAGCATATCTCGCGCGAATCCTCTTCCAGTATCCAACAGGTGTCACACGCTACCGGAAGCCAGCTGCAATCCATGGATGAGATGAGTGCATCCGCTGAATCCCTCCGGGTACTTTCCAGTGAACTGAACGGGCTAATTAGTCGATTTAAAATATAGCGGGCAGCTTAGATTGTTAGATGTCAGCCCACAACAAAAAAGCCGCACGGCAGGGACGGGATTATGGGGTCAACCCCATTTCCAGACACTGCCTGCGGCTTTATTTTTGTAACTTTAAGGATGGCGAGCCCTAAGGCTGCCTGAATTAGTAGCGCTGCGGAGCAGCTTTTTTACCCAAATCCGTCATGTACGTAAAGAACGCTTCCGGATCGGTATCATACACCAGTTGTACTGGGCGTCCGTCTGCTTGCTCCACTGTGCGGCCTTGGCTAGGACCATCCGGGATGACAATACAGTTGACCGTTTTCTTCTTCACGATGTCCTCGCGTCCAACGGAAGCCGTTGTCAGCACATCCCACAGATAATATGTGGAATTTGTCTCACTGTACACCAGTGGCGGACAACCTGCGTAACAGTTCCCCAGGAAATCTACACCTTCGAAGCGACGCTCTGCTGCCCAACGGTTACGAACGGCTGGAGTCAGAGGTACTTTGTTGGTGCTTTCGAGTGCAACCAGATCGATCTGGATGCCGCTCTGCCATACACGGTAAGCCGCTTCCGGGTCCCAGAATACGTTCCATTCCGCTGTGCCGTCATGCTCGGGCTCTTCTACGTTACCACGCTCGAATGTGCCGCCCATCCATACGAGCTTGTCGATTTTCTCTTCAATGTCTGGTGCTTCGTCCAGTGCACGCGCAAGGTCTGTCAGTGGTCCTGTGAACAGGAGCAATGTTTTGCCTTCGGTGTTACGCACTTTCTCGATCAGATGCTGGTGTGCCGGAATAGCAGAGAGTGGTGCTTCCATTTTGCCGGACTCGTTCAGTACAGGAAGTGCATCTACATAGAAGGAATGCAGTCTCCACGCCGCAGGAAATGGATTTTTTCCTCTGGAGTTGGATTTGGATACCTCTACGGAATATGTACCGAAACGATCGATAATTTTACGGCTGGCATCTGTTGCTGGCTCCAGATATCCGTCTGCCGGAATAACCGATACACCGGTTACATGTACATTGTCCATTTGCAGAAGCATGAACAGCGATACGAGGTCATCCACGCCGCCGTCATGGTTAAAATACACATTAAGTTGGTTCGTCATGCTTGCTTTCATCCTTCCCCTGGTTGTCCCATTGATGTTGATTCATCCGTCTGCCCTAAGCCGACGCTTCCTCTATTATGTCCCATAACCCTTGTCTACGTAAACCTTCCCTACGCAAAGAAAACAAGGATCACGCCTCATCCTGCGGATATTTTACAGTTCCACCATTCCATCTCAGGAGCAGACCCGTTCAACTAATTCCATGCCATTGTTATGCAAAAAGAAATGGACAGCCGGCTCGAAGCCCCGCTGCCCATCTCACCCCATCCATGCATTACATGGACTGGTTTTGTTTCTGCTTCTGTTTCTTCTCATTCTTCTCAGCAATCGGTACATACTTACCTGGCCAGAAAGCCCATTTGCCTAGCAATGTAGTAATTGCCGGCACCATGAACGGGCGAACCAGGAATGTATCCAACAGCACACCAACGGCTGTAATAATACCAAACTGCACCAATACTTGAATCGGCAGCGTCGCAAGTACCGCAAAGGTTCCTGCCAAGATCAGGCCGGCAGAGGTAATAACGGAGCTCGTCTCACCGACGCCTTCCTTAATGGCTTGACGAAGCGGCATCGTTTTGCGTTTCTGCCAGATGCTGGAGATCATGAAGATGTTGTAGTCTTCACCCAATGCCACCAGGAATACGAAGGAATACAGCGGAATCGCGCCTTGGATAGCATCTGCGCCAAGGCCATAGTGAATGATGATCCAACCCAGACCCAGTGCAGAGAAATACGACAGAACAACCGTTGCAATCAGATACGCCGTAGCTACAACAGAACGCAAGTATAATAGCAGCAATAGTGTAATCATGCCGATGACCACCGGAATAATGATCTTAGCATCCCGTTCTCCAGCCACTTCAATGTCATACTGCTCTGCTGTCTGACCATCAATCCAGACCTGACTGTCCGCATTGGTTACACCGGCATCTTGAAGCGCCTGTTCCGCAGTAGCCCGCAGATCCGGAATATGCTGCATCGCCTCCATGGAGTATGGATTCAGATCGAATTCCACATCAAAGGCGGTAATGTTGGCGTTCTCGGCACCCTGTTGGGCATCGCCTACTTTGCTAATGTAGTCCAGTGATTCGAGACGCTGCTTCAGATCGGTTTCTTTGCCACCTGAATCTACAATCACTTTTACCGGAGCCAGCTCGCCTTGGGAGAACTGTTCACCAATGACCGTGAAACCTTCGCGGGAAGGTACATCCTCCGGGAACGAAGACAACAGATCATATGTGAATTTAACCTGAGTTGAGAATGCTGCCAGTCCTCCCAGCAGTACCATGGTAATTGCAAGCACTGCCCAAGGTTTAGTGACCACCGTACGGCCAATCCAGCTTTCCTTCACTTTGCGTTGAGCAGGAGCCGGCTTGCCTTTTTTCTTGGCACGTTCCACTTCCATCTCATGAGTACGCGGTACGAACGGGTAGAATGAACCCCGGCCGAAGATCGCGAGAAGTGCCGGAACCAGTGTCAGACTTGCTATAAACATAATAAAGATGGACAGACTGAATGGTACGGCAAAACGATGATATGCCCCATATTCAGCCAGCAATAGCACCAGCAGTGCTGCAACGACCGTGAATCCACTCATGGCAATAGCGCCGGAAGATCCGGTAATGGCCTGGAAAATGGCTTTCTTTTTGTCCGGCTCATGATAGAGAATCTGGCGGTATCTGGAGATCATAAACAGGCAGTAATCCGTTCCTGCTCCAAATAACAATACAGTCATGATCGAGATGGACTGTGCGTCCACCGTAATCCAGCCTTGATCCGCCATGAATCCGAGTATCGGACTGGTCACCATATACGCGAATCCAACCGCAATAATTGGGATAATCGCGAGTACCGGCGAGCGATAGATCAATAGCAGCAACACCAATACCAGTACAACCGTAGCGATCAACAAGGATACATCGGCGGAGGAAAACAGTCCGCTCGCATCAATGGATATTCCTACGGGCCCTGTCACACGAGCAATTAGTGTATTAGTATCATCTATAGCCACATCGAACGGGTTTGCCCCGAAGATGTCTTGTGTTTTTTGCTCAAGTGCTTCAATGCCTTGCTCTAATTGTTCTGCATCGGCACCTTCATTGAAGAAAAGCGGCATAACCAGGGTGCTTCCGTCTTCCGAAAGCTGGCCTTTCAACGCCTGTGGCGGCAATTGATAGAGTGGCACAACGGACTGCTGCTGTTCTACCGGATCTTGATCCAGTCGTTCCGTTAATGCCTGAATGTTCTCAATCTGCTCATCCGTCAAACCGCCGGCTTGACGCCATACGATCAGCGCGGGCAATCCTTCACCACCAGGGAATTCCTTCTCGGCAAGTGCAGCTGCCTGAACCGATGGTTTGGACTCACTCAGATCCTGCGCGTTATTAGTTTCACGATCACCTACAGCAGGCCATACCATGCCAAGCACAACGGCAATAATGATCCATACCAACAGTGTAATCCATTTGCTTCGTTTGCCAGCAACCCAGCGACCATAACCCGAACCTTCCTGCATTGTCTCTTCATCTCCCTATTCTGTTTCTATGAAGCCCTATTTATGTGATGATGTAGTAATGAACCACGGGTCATAGTATAATCGACTTAATTATATATACCGGAAGGTTAATTTTGCAATGCCTAATTTGTGAACTTGCTAAACTAGCAATTAAATACGTAAAGAGGTCAGTGATTATGAGCAAAAAAACAAACATTCCCCGGTCTCCGGGCAGACCCAAAACGGGTGCCGATCAAGCATCTGTACAAACCAACATATTGATGACAGCTTCACGTCTGTTTATGGAATATGGGTATGAACCCGTCTCTCTTCAACAGATTGCTTCATTATGTAATGTAACCAAAGCATCGATCTATTATCACTTCACCAGCAAAGCCGATCTGTTCACCGTTGCCATTACACGCATGATGGCAATGAGTATGCAGCAGACTTCACTCCGCTTGGATGAACCTGGCACACTACAAGAGCGGCTAATCAAGGTTGCAGAAGCGAAGATGCAACACTCCCATATTGAAACCGAGACCATGATGCGAGAAGCCGAGAAGCATCTGAATACGGAGCAGCTCAGCCAGATTCGAGAAGCCGAGGTTCGTATCTTTGAAGTGCTTGCGACCCACTTCCAGCAGGAGATGGATAACGGCTATTTGCGGGTCGCCAATCCCATGTTGCTTGCTCATGCATTTACGTCACTGCTCATGCTCGCGAACCGCGAAGATGTGCGCAACATGAATGGCGGCAGCATTAAGGAACTCGCACGGGAACTTGTTGCCCTGTTTCTGGATGGAGCGGTTAAGCAGGACTAAAGATCATGATAGGAGGAACAACTTATGTCACCACCAAAACCATCCCCACGCATCCCCCGTCTGCTGGAAACAAAGCGCATATATCTGCGTCCTTTCGAGATTACAGATGTGGATGCTTACTTCCCCGGTCTGTTTGACACTGAGATGCGCAGGCTGACAGGAACACAGAATAGTTTCACACGCGCTCAGATTGAACGTTATGTTGAAAACGCAGCACAGGATGACTCCAGACTCATGCTACTTATTGCTTTACAGGAAAATGACCAGATCATCGGAGATGTCGTCCTGATGGACATGCATGCCAAGAATCGCAGTGCACATATTCGTGTGGCCATCGATCAGGCGGAGCATCAAGGAAAAGGCTACGGCAGCGAGGCGTTACTGCTTATGCTGGACTACGGCTTCGGTATCTGTAACCTGCATCGAATCGAGCTTGAAGTGTACGCCTTCAACGAGAGAGCTATCCGCACGTATGAGAAACTCGGATTCCAGCACGAAGGTGTGAAGCGGGATGTCTTGTTCTATAATCACCAATATCATGATGCCATTCAGATGAGCATGCTGGAGGATGAGTTCAGGCAACGTCATATGAAAGATCAGGCAGGTAATAATTAAGTTTCCGTTCGTCCAAAATTAAACCAAAAAACCAGGGAGTTAGTACACCTCCCCGGTTAGAAACTTCAGATGACCCGTGAGCACCGACAGCTCGGCGGGTGTCTTCATATACAATTCGCCATCCGTGTCAGCTGACATCGGCGTATCTGTGTTCACTTTTAGCGTAGATGCCTTGAAGTATGAAATGCTCTCACTCTGGGGTTGCCAATCTCCCTCGGGCTTATGTGACAGGATCTCTCGCAGCAGCGGGATGCCTGTCTCATGAATAATGAGTACGTCCAGCTCCCCATCCTGCAATGCATCCGGTGCAAAAGGCAGGGCATTCGTTCCCAGAAAACGGCCGTTGGCTGCGTAGATCATTACCGCTTCGCCTTCCATTTCTTTCCCATCTGCCTCCAATTGATAACGAAACGGCTCCGTGTGACTAATTGTCTGCAACGTGCTGATGAAATAACTGAGCTTACCCAGCGTGCCTTTCAGATTCTCGTTAATATTCTGCGATGCATCACTGATCAAGCCAATACCAAAAAAGTTCGTGAACACCCGATCATTGGCTCGTCCAACATCAATAGATACTACCCGACCTGCGAGCATTTCTTGTGCAGCAGTCTCTGCATCGGGTGAAATGCCGAGCGAACGCGCAAAGTCATTACAGGTGCCTCCAGGCAATATGCCAATTAACGGAGGATGCTGCAGATCAGCCAGTCCATTCACGCATTCATGCACCGTGCCATCCCCACCCAGAATAAACACCACATCGAATTGTTCACCGCGTTCACGACACAACTTCTCTCCTTCGCCCGGCTCATCGGTACGCACAATGACGAGTTCATGGACAGCGGGGGCCAGCACACCAACCACGAGACCCACTGTATTCTCACGATTGGCCTTGCCTGAATGATGATGATGAATTAACAATGCTTTGTTAAACTCCATCCTTCTCTTCCTCCATTCTAATGCTTGTTAACCTTTACCCAAGAAGGTTGAATCCATAAACAATCCCTGCGCTAAGCACTCATCATTCCAAATAGGTTCCCCAATCAGATATGCATCCTAATCCTCATTTATTCGTAAAAGCTATATAAGATCAACTATTTAGATAAATCGTTGATCTTACAAACCACTTCCTTTTTTAACCAGATGTATGCATGGAAAAAAGGGTTTCTCCGCACCTTAATGTCATAAGGCTGCAAATTTTGCTGGTGAAAACCCATTCAAAACGATTCAAAACGGTTATATCTATACCATATACGAATGGAGGGATTCCCTATGATTCCGGCAACGTTGGAACAATTGGAGCAAGTTCGCAAGGAATGCCGTACCATGGTTCGCAAAAGAGCTACCGCATCTGCCGGTACAACACTCGTTCCGCTGCCCGGTACAGACGTACTGGCTGATGTGGGGATGCTGATGCAGCTGTTGCCTGCCATTAACAATAAATTCGGATTATCCCAAAAACAGTTGGACGGCATGGACCCCGAGACCAAATCCATGATCTATGGATTCGTCATGTCCATCGGAAGCAAAGTCATCGGACGTATGGTGACGAAAGAACTGGTTGTCCAGGTTTTGAAAAGAGTTGGCGTACGCGTAGCTACTAAGTCCGTTGCCAAATTTGTCCCATTTGCTGGACAGGGACTGGCTGCTGCACTCAGCTTCACAGCTATGCGATATGTGGGTAACAAACATGTCGATGACTGTTATGAAGTCGTCAAACGCATGATTGAGCAGCGCGAATTGATCCCGGGTGAACCCGCTCCGTCTGCACTGGAGGAAGCTAAAAGTGATGAAAAGGAGTTGGACGTAAAATCGTCTACCCGTAACGATCCAGATGGTGCAGATGAACCTGCAAAGGAGTCGTCTGACAGTCGCTAAGTGGACTCGCTTGGCCCGCGGGTAGATTTCTATATTTCTTTATCAGGTGAGTACTCGGGCCTCGGATTAGGTAGCGTAAGGGTAAGGTTCAGCTTCCGTATATTGAAACGAAAAGGGACATTGCAGCTCAAATCTACTGGAGCAAGGCATGATGTATACCAATGTGTCATGATATATACCGATGTGTGCCAATGAATGAATACCTTTCAACTTAACAGATGACATGAAATCTAACGAAGCGAGCACACGCTATTTGGTTATTTTCAGCCCTTCCGTCGTTCTAACGAATCGTAGACACTTTATTTCCTCAATCTGCAGTTTATTTTACCGTTTTGTGCTGCTTATACGAGAAATAACATGTCTCAAGTTCGTTAGAATTGGGAGTGCTTAATAATCCTCCATATAAGGTGTCAACGATTCGTTAGCCTGGACTATGGATAACGAATCCAATCAGCCCCACATTAGAATCCATTCGTCTGGATATACGACAAATAGCCGGGAACCCCTACTAGGAGGCTCCCGGCTATTCTTGTTATTTACATTGTAATCAGATCGCCTGCGGTTGCTGCTCTGCAAACTGACTATTGTACAGATCCGCGTAGAAACCTTGACTCGCCATTAATTCCTCATGATTTCCCTGTTCAATCACGTTACCATGATCCATCACCAGGATCAGATCGGCGCCGCGAATGGTGGACAAACGGTGTGCAATGACAAAGCTCGTGCGATCCTTCATCAGATCATTCATGGCTTTCTGAATGAATACTTCAGTCCGTGTATCCACGCTACTCGTCGCTTCATCCAGAATGAGAATAGCCGGGTTCGCCAGAATCGCTCTTGCAATGGTCAGCAACTGTTTCTGCCCTTGAGAGATGTTCGACGCCTCTTCATTCAGCACCGTGTCGTATCCATCAGGCAGTGTACGAATAAAGTGATCCGCATGTGCCGCAACGGCTGCCTTGATGACATCCTCTTCCGTAGAACCTTCTCGACCATAGGCGATGTTGTCCCGAATCGTTCCGTTGAACAACCAGGTATCCTGAAGCACCATGCCGAACAGACTGCGCAGCTTGCCACGCTCCATGTCCTTAATGTCGGCACCGTCAATCGTAATCCGACCATCCTGAATTTCGTAGAAACGCATTAACAGGTTGATCAGGGTCGTTTTACCGGCTCCCGTTGGTCCAACAATGGCTACGGTCTGTCCCGGTTTTACATCAATGTTCATGTTATGAATGAGCAGTTCATTTTCTTTATATCCAAAATTAACACCTTGGAATGTAACCGCACCTTTAGGTTGCTGTAGTTGCACGGGTTGTTTGGACTCCGGAACTTCTTCCTCTTCATCCAGCAACTCAAATACCCGTTCTGCCGATGCAATCGTCGATTGAATGATATTAGAGATATTAGCAATCTGGTTAATCGGTTGTGTGAATTGACGGGAGTACTGTGTAAAGGCCAGAATATCCCCGATCGAGATAGATCCGCGAGTAACGAAGATCCCACCGACCACACAGATCAGTACATAACCCAGGTTACCGACAAAACTCATGAGCGGCATAATAATACCCGAGATAAACTGGGCTTTCCAGCCGGATTCATACAACTCTTCATTGACCTTCTCGAATTGCTGTACCGATTGTTCTTCGCGTCCAAATGCTTTGACAACCTTGTGTCCCGTGTACATCTCTTCGACATGACCATTCAGTTCCCCGAGGGACTTCTGTTGGCCTGCAAAGTGTTTTTGCGAACGGGAAGCGACCAGCATAACAACAACGACACTGAGTGGCAGTGTCAAAATCGTGATCAAGGTCATCCATGGACTAATCGTCAGCATCATGATAATTACGCCGACAATCGTGACGATGGACGTAATGAACTGTGCCAAACTTTGCTGAAGGGTATTACTGATATTGTCCACGTCATTCGTGGCACGGCTCAGTGTCTCCCCAGTCGTGCGGGAGTCGAAATATTTCAAAGGAAGGCGTCCAACCTTCGCACTGATCTGCTCACGCATGTCATAGACAACACGTTGGGCTACACCAGCCATCAGGTATTGCTGAATATACATGAATGCAGCACTGAACAGATAGAGCCCGCCAAGCAGGTATAATACTTTCATCAATGCAGGAAAATCAATCCCGGCTCCCTGCACACCCTGAAGGATGGCAATGGCGCCTTCACTAAGAATATCCGTACCTTGGGCCATGATCTTAGGACTGATGATACTGAATACGGTACTCAGAATGGCAGCAACCAGCACCCCAAGTAGACGAGAGCTGTGGGGCTGGAGATAACGAATCAAACGCCGCAGTGTGCCTTTGAAATCTTTTGCTTTCTCAGCGGGAGGTCGCATGCCCATACCCGGACCGGGTCCCGGTCCGCGAGAGGCACGGGGTGCTTTATGTTTTTCTGTATGATCACTCATGCGATCTCCTCCTCAGTCAGCTGGGAGGATACAATTTCGCGATATACTTCATTGTGCTCCAGCAGCTCTTTATGTGTTCCTGAACCGACAATTCGTCCCTCATCCATAACCAGAATACGATCGGCATCCATTACTGTACTTACACGCTGGGCAACAATCAGCACAGCCGCTTCTGTCGTTTCGGACTTCAGCGCAGCACGAAGTTTAGCATCCGTTTTGAAATCGAGGGCAGAGAAACTGTCATCAAAGATATAGACTTCCGGACGGCGAACAAGTGCGCGAGCGATGGACAAACGTTGTTTTTGTCCACCAGACACGTTGTTACCCCCTTGTGCAATTAGGCTGTCATATCCATCTTTCATCTCGGTAATGAAGTTCTCTGCCTGAGCCGTACGAGCCGCATGAACAACTTCATCCATTGTGGCATCGTCTTTCCCGTGACGGATATTCTCCGTAATTGTACCCGTGAAGAGGACTGCCTTTTGTGGCACAAAGCCAATTTTGGCCCGCAAATCTTCCTGCCGAAGTTCCCGCACATCCGTACCATTGACCCGAACGCTGCCTTCAGTCACATCATAGAATCGTGGAATAAGACTGAGCAATGTCGATTTCCCGGAACCCGTACCCCCAATAATGGCTGTTGTCTCACCTGAACGAGCTGTGAAGGATATATCGGACAACGCTGGATTCTCTGCGCCCGGATAACGGAAAGTTACATGGTCAAACTCAATCATCCCCTGCATGGATTTCATGCCACGAGGCTGCTCGGGGTTGCTAAGATCCGGCTGCATATCAAGTACTTCGTTAATCCGTTCTGCCGATGCTGAAGCTCTTGGAATCATGACAAAGATCATGGAAACCATAATCAGTGAGAACATGATTTGCATGGCATATTGAATGAAGGCAATCAATGCACCGATGTTCATATTGCCGCTGTCAATCCGCATTCCACCAAAATAAAGAATGGCAATCATCGAAAAGTTCATAACCAGCATCATAACAGGCATGATGGTCGCCATGAGCACATTAACTTTAATAGAAGAATCTCTCAGTTCCGTGTTGGCCCCGTTAAAGCGCACGCGCTCATGCTCACCACGGTTAAAGGAACGCACGACACGAATCCCTGTTAACTGCTCACGCAGCACCAGGTTGAGGCGGTCCAGCTTTTTCTGAATGGTTTTGAACAAAGGTAAACCCTTGGAACCAATCAGCGCAATGGCTCCGCCCAGTACAGGCAGCACGACCAGGAAGATCGTAGATAATTTGGCGTCCTGCGAGACCGCCATGAAGATACCACCGATACACATCAATGGAGCCATAATCATCATGCGCAGCATCATCGTAAGTACGTTCTGTACCTGCGTGATATCATTCGTCGTACGCGTAATCAGGGAAGCCGTACCCATCTTATCGAACTCCTGGAGCGAGAAGTTCTCCACATGGCGGAATACTCTGCTGCGAAGTTGTTTGGCAAATCCACCCGCAGTGCGGGAGGAGAGGTAACTGGCGATCACTGAACACGCTGTTCCGCCAATCGCAATGACCAACATCCATCCACCAATCTGCCAAATATAAGGGACATCTCCCTTAATGATGCCAAAATTCACGATATCCGCCATTAACGTAGGCAGGTACAATTCGGCAAGCGACTGAAACAGTACCAATACCAGAATGAAGATAATCGGTATTCGATAAGGCTTCAGCATGCGAAACAGTTTCATCATGGCGTATCATCTCCTTGTGTGGACGTCTCCGTCTGTTGGAAAACCACTGTATCAAAAAAGGTATAAACCTTGGTCAACAACTCCGTCAATTGAATGCTTTCTTCCTCACCCAAATGCTCGACGAGCTGGTTGAACGTTTGCATGCGCTCCTCATGTGCCGCCCGAATAATGTTCCGCCCTGCCTCTGTAATGGTGATACGCACAGCACGGCGATCCGTCGGGTCCATGGTCCGTTCGACAAGCCCTTCATCCTCAAGCCCACGAATAACCGGGGTTATTGTTGGTGATTTCACCCGCAGTAACGCACTGATTTCCGATACTTTAAGTCCTGGGCGACTCTCATTCAGTTCTCTCTCAAAATCTGGCGGATTATCCCGCCAGTCCAGACGTTCTCCTGGATGGGTACCATGCAGCAAACAAGCAAGCACCATAATTTCATTATGATTGCGCCCATGAGGTTTATTTTGCCTCCACTTGCCTTTATTAAACTGCATGATGGAGTATAAAAGCTTCTGAGCGACCGGATCTATACCAGTCATATTGGATTCCTCCCTCTTTCTTTATTAATGCATAGATATCCAATATCATAGGACACCTATTAAATAGCATCGCAATTAAATAGATATGCAATTAATTAGGTGTACTAAGTATATTATCGCAGGAAGCGAAAGTCAAACAACTAAAAATAACCAAGAGTAACCCATACTAAACGCTTATAACCGCTTCGTTATTGGCTTTGTCATTTTGCCGTCATTGGAGCTGGCTATAGTTATTGTGCGCAATATCAGGAAGGAAACTCAAAAAAGCTCCCATCCAATACTCCGGTAGATGAATACCCGGTGTACTTAATGGGAGCATTGTTATACATATGGAATGAAGAAACAAGGTAGCCTCTCTTATTGCAAAATTAGATGAACTTGTTGAGCATCACGCATCACCTATCATGACTTTGAAGCAGAGACCGTTTGAGGCACTGAGGCAAACGGGAAATATTCTTTTGCATTGTTGTAGGCAATGCCCTGTACGATCTGACCAAGCAGCTCCATATCCTGCGGTGCTTCGCCCTGTTCAGCCCATTCACCAATGAGATTGCAGACCAGGCGGCGGAAATACTCATGCCGTGTGTACGACAGGAAGCTGCGTGAATCAGTCAGCATACCGACAAATCGGCTGAGCAGACCCACATTCGCAAGTGCCTTCATCTGGGCGAGCATGCCGTCCTTCGTATCATTGAACCACCATGCTGCACCAAGCTGGATTTTGCCCGGAATACCACCGCCCTGGAAACTGCCGATGATCGCTGCAAGAACTTCATTATCCCTTGGATTTAAGGAATACAGAATCGTTTTGGGTAACGCCTGCTGCTGTTCTAACGCATCGAGCAATCCAATCATTGCTGATGACAGTGGTGTATCATTCACGGCGTCATAACCGGTATCCGGCCCAAGCTTGGCAAACATCCGTGTATTGTTGTTACGGGCTGCATTAATGTGGAACTGCATCACCCAACCGCGCTCTGCATACAGTTTGCCGAGGAACGTCAATGTGACCGTCTTATACTTGTCCTCTTCCTCACGAGTTACCTTCTGACCTGCAAGTGCCTTCGCAAAAATCTCACCCGCTTCTTCTCGCGTAGCCACACCGTAAGGAACATAATCAAGTGCATGGTCAGAGACTCTGCCACCGACGGAATGGAAGAATTCCACCCGGGACTCCAGCGCAGTAAGGAAGGATTCATAATCTGAAATGGCAGTGCCAGATGCCTGCGACAGCTTGCCCACCCATTCGGTGAATGTATCCCGGTTCAATTCCAGTCCTTTATCTGGGCGGAAAGAAGGCAATACCGCCGTATCAAAGCCTTCAATCTCCTGAATCTTTAGATGATACTCCAGAGAATCGGTAGGATCATCGGTTGTGCATACAACAGTGACATTGGATTTGGTAATCAGATCACGTGCACCGAATCCGTCGCTGTTCAATTTGGCATTTACTTTATCCCATATAGCTGGTGCGCTAGTCTCGTTCAATACTTCGTAAACGCCGAAATATCGCTGTAATTCCAAGTGAGACCAGGCATACAGCGGATTACCAATCATCATAGGCACTGTTTTCGCATAAGCCAGGAAACGATCGTAATCGGTCACGCCTTCGCCGCCAGTTACATATTGCTCTTCAATTCCGTTAGCGCGCATAAGCCGCCACTTATAGTGATCACCGTATAACCAGGCCTCCGTAAGATTGCCAAAGGTTTTGTTCTCGTAGATCTCCTGAGGACTGAGGTGGCAATGATAGTCAATAATCGGCATGTCTTTGGCATAATCCTCATATAACTTGACCGCCGTTTCATTATGCAGCAAAAATTGTTCATCCAGAAAAGATTTCATTCGCCTCGCACGCTCCCTTTAGGTGAGTTTACGTTCATATGGGTTCACTTCCCATCTTTACGCTACACTGTTTGCCATCAAAGTTCAATATAAAATGATAGCGTTATCAAAAAAGGTTGATTTAGGCATATATTCGGGAACAAGGTATACTGGATTTAACGCAAGGATGCTGATCTGAAGATTACACAAGGAGATGAATTTGAATGAAAATTACTTTTCTCGGCACAGGAGATATGTTCAGCGTGGAACAGCACCACAATAGTATGTTGGCTGAATTCGAAGACACGCATCTAGTCATTGATTTTCCGGAATCAAATGCCAAAGCACTCAAGGAATATGGGTTCCCCATGACCGATATCCACAATGTTTTCATTTCACATCTACACGAAGATCATATTAATGGTGTACAGATGCTGGGTTATTACGCACAGATCGTGGGCGATCGCAAACCCCGTCTGTTCATCCATGAACAATTGGTAGATCCGCTCTGGAACATACTATCCCCCGGCATGCGCTACACAACGGATGGTGAACGTACCATGAGTGATTACTACGATGTTGTTCCCCTGCCAGATGGAGGCACATTCGAACTGGGCGGTGTGACGTTTGAGACATTTCGGACGCAGCATGTTCCCGGTATGGTCAGCAATGGGTTAATCGCCAAGCCTTACTTCTATTACAGTGCAGACAGTACACTCAACCAGGAACGGGTGGAGCAAGTTGCCGCTGATGTGCAGCTGATTTTCCATGAATGTCATATGCATGATCTGGTGATCAAATCTCATACCTCATTGAAGGAACTGGAGCAACTGCCAGCCGAAGTGAGACAGAAAACCGTGTTGATGCATTATCATGACGAGTACGCGGATGCGGACAAACGGGAACAATTCAACCGCGATCATGATCTGCGAATGGTTGGCACGCTGGAATCATTTGAACTGGAGTAGGTAAACGTAGATCCAACACATAGGCAGCGTTTACTCAGGTTCCTTTGATTCGTACGCCTATGGAGAGCGTTAACCCACGTTTAGCTAACGAATCTTAGAAGCCTTAATTATTCAAAATCTGAGGTTATCAGTATTCTAACGAATCTCAAACGCGTTAATCTGATGATGTTGCTCCAATTGGCGCTATTAAAATCACTTTTGGCAGTAATAAGGTTACTGAGATTCGTTAGGAGTTCAATAAGGCTAATTTGGTGTAAATAAGGCGGGCTGAGTTTGTTAGGCGTTCTGTTGAGTTGGAGTTTTGGCCATCCATAGAAAAATGCAAAAACCACCTGAACATAGGAGTGCCTGCTCCCCTGTTCAGGTGGATTATCGATCGATCTATACACCATTATTCATATCATCCATCGGTGCATCTTTTCTTATATATTGCCTGATATACGCCGTTACTCAGCGTCAGCGCAGTCCTCATTCTGTTCAGGCAGGGCCCATACGGAGACGCCTCCACCGCACACATGGAAGGTGGCCCAGCCGTCTTCCTCGATGGTGATCTGATCCTCACAACTGTTCGTCAGATCCACCCAGACTTCACCAGCACGATGCTCTCCGATGAACATTCTTTTCTCACCGTCATCCCCGTTGGAGATAACGACTGCACAACCGGAACCTTCGATTTCCTCTAAGCCACGACGCACCCAGCCAATCGTATTGGCGTGATCGAAGTAGTCTTCCTGCTCCCCATATGCCTTGTTGCAGCGCGCAGACAGCAGAATGTCCAGAATTTCTTTTTTGCCATCCATAGGTTCAGGACCACCAATACCATAATAATCCCCGTAAAATACAACCGGATATCCATCACGTCGTAATAGTGTCAACGCATAGGCACTCGGCTTAAACCAGTCTCCAATCCAGGATTCCAATGCTTCATGGGGTTGGGAGTCATGGTTATCTACAAAGGTTACCGCATGGGTAGGATGGGTCTGGACCAAGGTGTCATCAAAAATTTTGGAGAGATCAAAGTCTCTGCCTGCAAGCGAAGCCTCATGCAATTTGTAGTGAAGTGACACATCGAACAGGTCGATCTGGTAGTCAACCGTATCAAGGAATTCACGACATGCATCCAGATTCGAGTTCCAGAACTCACCTACGATGTAGAAATCCTGACCGCGCTTGCGGATCATCTCTGCTGCGAACTCCTTGATGAATTCGTGGTTGATATGCTTAATGGCATCCAGCCGGAACCCACCGCACTGGAGGGTGTCAATCAGCCATTTCCCCCAATCGATCATCTCGCGTCGCACATCCGGATGGTTATAATCTATGTTGGCGAACATCAGATAATCGTAGTTGCCAAACTCATCATCGACATTCTGATTCCAGTTCTTGTTCTCACCTGCGATGCGGAATACACCGCTCCGTTCTCCCTTGGCATCATAGTCCGTACCGTTGAAGTGTTCGGAGCTCCACTTAAAGGAGGAGTATTGATCGCCGCGACCTGGAAATGTGAATTTGGTCCAGCCTTCAATCTCGAACGGCTCAGAAATTTCCTTCGTCCGATCATTGGGATCAACCTCAATCACTTTAAAGACTTCCGTCTCATCTGCTCCGGCCTTGTGATTCATGACCAGATCCACATAGACGGCAATTCCGTTCTTCTGACACTCGGCAATGGCCTCCACCAGTTCCTGCTTGGTGCCATATTTGGTCCGCACGGTACCCTTTTGATCAAATTCGCCCAGATCGTACAGATCATATACACCATAACCTGTATCTTCTGCTGACACTGCCTTGGTTACGGGTGGTACCCATACCGAGTCAATACCTTTGGCTTTCAGTTCCGGGGCCATTTCAGCCAGTCGCTTCCAATGATCTCCGTCTGCAGCCAGGTGCCACTCAAAAAACTGCATCATGGTATGATTTCTCTTCATTATAACCGACCTCCTTGATTGCTTTCGAAGCGGACCGCGGAACGGATAGGGTAATCGCCGTTGTTCGTTCGTTGCTAACCAAGTTATAACCCTTTCACCCTACCCTTCAATCATGTAAGGGAAGAAATTTGAAAAAAAATGTTAAACTCCTTGGTTCCGCATTTGCCTGATTCCATTGGAACTGCTCTGAAGGTGCAATATCAGATTCGTTTATAGTCCCGCCACTCCTCGGGCAGCAGGGAACGGTACGGTTCTTGGATAAAACGATCGTCGACCAGCACCAACACGCCCTTGTCTTCTTCCGTTCGAATCAGCCGTCCACCCGCCTGCAGCACCTTGTTCATTCCCGGGAAAATATAAGCGTAATTAAATCCGTTGCGTCCTGTCCGATCATAATAATCACGTAATACGTTGTTCTCCAAACCAATCTGCGGCAGCCCCGCACCTACCACCACAACGCCATTCAAGCGGTCTCCCGGCAGATCGACACCCTCCGAGAATACACCACCCATAACGGCAAACACCAGTCGTGTTCGTTCAGGATTCGGCTGGAATCCATCCAGAAACTGCTCCCGTTCCAGTTCGTTCATGCCCTGCTTCTGTATGACCGTATCCGCTTCACTTGGAAGCTGTGCATAGGTGTCATAGATCTCGCGCATATAAGGATACGACGGGAAGAACACCATCAGATTACTGCGCGGCCATTCACTTACCAGCTGTTGCAGCATCTCCGCAATGGGGCGCCGGGATTGTTCCCGGTCTTTATAACGAACAGATAAGGGCATGAGTCTCACATCTAGCTGTTCACGCTGAAAGGGTGAGGGAATCTGCAACGTATAATCTTCTTCCTCTGCACCCAGCATATCCCGATAATAGCGAAGAGGTGACAAGGTTGCCGAGAAATGAATGAGGGAGCGGAAGCCTTTGGCCGTCTGACGAAGCAACACCGAAGGATCGAGACAGAATAACTTCACTCGCACTTCACTTCGTACACACTCTGCATACGTAATAAAACGTTCATCATACAGCTTGGCAATACGCAGAAAATTCTGTGCCGTGAAGTAGGCATCGAGCAGCAACTGATCCGTCTCGGCATTCCCCGAGCCACCTTCAACAAGACATTGCTCCGCAACCATGACAAAAGGCTCCAGCCGTTCAATTAGTTCCTCCGGTGCCTCCTGTTGAATGATTTTCCCCTCATCTCCACCATTTTGGCGAAGGGTAATCAGATACTTATCAATGGCCCCGGTGTAGTCAACAATGGCTTTGGCAGCAGGCACACTGCTGTCCAGCGACTGGAACTCCCTTTTCACATCCAGGAACACTGCCTTCTCCAGCTCCGCGGAAAACATCGTTCGCCCACGATCGACCAGATTATGTGCCTCGTCCACCAGTAATACCGTCTTGCGTTTCTGCTCTTCCAACATTCTTTTCAGAGAAATCCGCGGATCAAAAATATAGTTATAATCGCAGATCACCGCATCGGCTGCATATGCCGCATCCAGTGAAAACTCAAACGGACACACCCGATGTTTGCGCGCATACTGCTCAATAACCGGGCGTGTCATTAACGTCTCATGTTCCAGCATGTCCAGCACGGCCCCATTAATACGGTCATAATATCCTTCGCACATGCCACACTGCCCCGTATCACAAGCTTCCTCTTCCTTAAAACATATCTTGTCTTTCGCGGTCAGACTTATGACATGCATCTTCAATCCTTCCGATTGCATCCGGGCAAAAGCTTCTTCTGCCGCCACCCGTGTCGTCGTCCTCGCGGTCAGATAGAACAATCGATTCGCTTCGCCTTCGCCAATGGCTTTGACCGTGGGGAACAGCACGGACATGGTTTTGCCAATACCTGTTGGTGCTTTGGCCATCAATCCCTGACCCTCACGGATCGTTTTGTACACGGCTCCAGCCAACTTCCGCTGCCCCTCCCGGTATTTACGAAAAGGAAACGGCAACTCTCGCACACTGATATCCCGCTTTTCTTCATATGCAGCAATCATCTCTGCATATGGCGCATAACCGGCAATCACTTCTGCTGCAAACTGCTCCAGCTCCTGCCGTTCTGCCATTCGGCGAAACCGTCTTTCTTCATGGGTTACCGAATGCACATACGTCAACTGCACTTGCATACGTGGTTCATCATGCTGAACAGCGTACATGTAGGCATACATCATGGCCTGCGCCCAGTGTACCGGCAATCCTTCTCCCAGATCATCCAGATTGCCCGCAGTCGATTTGATCTCATCCACCGTTAACTGACCTTCCAAGCGGATCAGGCCATCACAGCGCCCTTCCACCACATAGGTCAGATCCCCGTGTTGGATCTCAGTTTCGAGCACGATCTCTTTCAGATCCTCTTCGGTATACTCCTTCTGTACCCGTTGGTGGATTCGAGTCCCCTCCTGCATCGAGGCATTGGTCCGGAACCCTGGACGTATGCTGCCACTGCGGTACACATACTCCACCAAAGGTCTTACCGATATCCGAATTGTTGTTGTCATACGATCACCCGTTCTGTTTGTAGTGATTATACTTTATCATGAAATATGCTTTTGGACACAGCACCACCTCTAAGAAGTGAAAATATTATAAAGAGAGATTGACATTTCACCCTCCCATAAGTAAAGTTAACTTTACGTAAAGCAAACTTTACTTATGGGAGGATATACTTGCAAAATCTAATCAGAGACAAACGAATACATATGCACATCACACAGGAAGAACTGTCTCAACGGCTTAAGGTTTCCAGGCAGACCATCATATCGTTGGAATCCGGAAAGTACAAACCTTCTCTTGTTCTTGCTCACAAGCTTGCCCAATTATTTAGCTGTCAGATCGAGGAATTATTTATTTTTGAAGGAGATGAGAATATTGAGTTCTGAATCACTGAATCGGATGATCGGGATCGGTGGAATTTTAGCTGGTTTGTTATTTGCAATACTCATTATTTTTTTCACAAGGTTGATTGCAAAAAAGCACAACGGACTGGATGAGCGGTACCTCTATTGTATCACGAGAGCAAAAGCCTTCTCCTGGAATGCGACCACTATCAGTCTTGCTCTGGCTTGGATCCTCGTAGTTATGCTAGACGGGATATCGCTCTCCTTTTTCATTATTACTGCAGTGTTTGTCATTCATTGTTTATCTTCTATTGCGGCAAACCTATACTACTCAGCTCGGAATTAGCCCACCTGTCCGATACATGTAACCGATTGGACTCGCACAATCCCATATGCTATCTTGAGTTATATAAGTTGAACTAGTTGATGTTACACTTGCCACTCCGATGACAGAACAACCTTCCGAGCACTGTTATCCCCAGATTTTTTTGATCCCCATTAATGGGAAAATCCAGTGATAGCGTATGCTTCCGATGTAGCTTTCTTACAGAAAGCTTTCAGGTGCACGCTTCGCTTCTTCAGGTTATTTCTGTCCTCTGCGTTCTCGTGTAAACGTATAGTTTAACTTACATGGATTGTATGTATTTATATAAGGAGGCAGCTTCTATGTATATCTATTTGGTTCCTTCACCGATTCCGGATGCACTTGCTGCGTACCCGCATCTCACTTTGCGAAGCGAAGAGCATGTGCGTCTGGCGATTGAATCCGCAGAACGCCTGATGAATATTGAGTCTGATGATAAAGTAGCCGCATATGAAGCTTTCGATGCCGCAGGCTCCTGGACTGGCGGAGGTTACGCTGTTCTCAACAATATCCCTGTCACAGAGGATGGCCGTAATGATTTCGAAGAACGGTTCAAGAACCGTGCCCGCAAGGTAGAAGACGAGCCTGGTTTTGTCGGTATTCGTGTGCTTCGTCCTCTCAAGGATGATACGTATGTCGTACTTACACTGTGGCAGTCCGAGGAACATTTCAAAGGCTGGCAGGAATCCCAATCCTATAGCCACGCTCACCGAAACCGCAGTACAAGCGAAGGGCTGACTGCACAGAAGCCCACCATGTTCCCCAGACCTTCTTATGTCACAACGTACACGATCGAATAACGAATGGGTCGCATCTGGCTTTTATCGCGGTAACCCACGTTTTTTTTCACACCTCTTCCTGCTTGGAAGAGGTTTTTTGCCGTCCATTGTTGAAGGCTTTCATTTTTGACACAGCCATGCTGAGATAGGATAATACTTGTTAAATGAAACTTCGGAAGGGAAGGCGGTACCTTGTCACGCAGTTCACTCACCCGATTTCTAAGCGGACCTTTTATATTCTTTACCATCATCATGATGATCAAAAGCTCACTGGCCTGGATCGTTATCTTCGATGACATCCCTGTCTGGAAACCTCTGCTGACCGAATTGCCGCTCATCTGGATCGGCTTCTGTCTAATTGAGTGGTTTGCTGCCAAGCGGCGGATGTGGATGTACCTTGCCATGGATTTGCTGCTCTCAGGCATTTTCTTTGCAGCCATCATGTACTACAAATATTACGGTGTAATCGTTAACTATCACGCGCTGGCACAGGTGAATCAGGTGACTTCGGTCAAGAGCTGCATGTTCTCTTTGCTTGACCCCTATTATTTGTTTATTTTTGCAGACGTTCTGATCATTGGGGGCATACTCGTTCGTCGTCGGATCAAGCTCGGGAGTACAGAACGCCCGAATCGCATTCCGCTTGAACGACGTGCCAGAAGACAGGTTGCTTCGGTCATTCTGACCCTCTCCTTGATCCTGTGCATGCTCAACATCTACCCCAATCGGGCCAGTATGAGTGAACTTACACAAGCAGAACAGATGGGCATCCTCGGTTACGAGGCGTATACCATCCTGGATCGATCTGATGAACTTGTGCCCGTTGCTCACATTGATCAGGCTGCCATCGACCAACTGAAGCAAACGACTCCACTTCCTGCGATTGTGGAGCAGGGTGCAGCGAGCGGACGCAACGTGATCATGCTGCAGATGGAATCGTTTCAGAACTTTCTGATTGGATTAGAGGTGGATGGACAGGAGATCACGCCTAACCTGAATCAATTGGCTAGACAGAGCCTGTACTTTCCGAACTTTTATCAGCAAGTGGGACAGGGAAATACATCCGATGCCGAATTCGTTGTGAATACTTCGTTCTACACCCCACCGAACGGGGCAGCAACGACTGTATATGCAGATAAAGCGCTGCCGAGTCTACCCAAGCTAATGGCGGCCAACGGATATCAGACAGCCACATTCCATACAAATGATGTCCGATTCTGGAATCGGGATCAGTTATACAAGGCACTTGGATTCGACCAGTATTATGATATTGATTATTTCGGCACACAGGATTCTATCGCCTTCTCGGCCTCGGATGAAGTACTGTATTCCAAAACACTGGATAAGCTAGAGTCCATGCAGTCTTCCGGTGATCCCTTCTATGCCCATATCATCTCCATGTCAGCCCACCACCCGTACACTTTGCCCGAAAATAAGGTGAAGCTGACGCTGCCTGAGCGTTACAAGGATACGTTGCCCGGCGATTATCTGATATCGCAGCACTATGCCGATCAGGCGATTGGACAGTTGATTGCTGGACTGAAGGAACGGGGATTATGGGAAAATAGCGTGTTCGTCTTGTACGGGGATCACCTGGGGCTTCCCATCTACTCACTGGATCGGGATGACAAAGTCCTTATGAAAGAGTTGTATGGCCGGGAGTACACATCAGCAGATATGATTAATATTCCGCTCATAATCTCCGCCCCTGGCGTAACCGCGGGTGTGCAGCTGGAACAGATCGGAGGTCAGGTGGACATTCTGCCAACGATTGCGGGACTCACCGGCGTATCATTGGAGGACCAATTACACTTCGGACAGGATTTGCTGCGTGAAGGCGGGAATCTTCTACCCGAACGATATTACCTTCCTTCCGGGTCGGTTCTAAACGATGCTTCTCTCTTCATACCCGCAAAAGGATACGGGGACGGAACGCATTATTCCCTAGCTGATGCGGGCAGACAGGATACCGGGCAAGAGCAGAAGGCTGTTCCTTCGGAAGAGACGCCTCAGATTTCGGCGGGCAAGGTACCTCCAGCAATCGTTACATCCAGTAACAATGAGGTTTCTTCTTCACGGTTTATAACCAAGGAACAGTATGATCGAGCATTGGATCTTGCACACTTGTCCAACAGTTATTTGAGCCAGCTTCCGGATCGAAAGACTACACAATAATTATTTTTCAATCGAACTCATCATGCGGCGACCTTCCTCTCTTACATAGACGGAATGGTCGCTATTTATCTGTACGGTGCCAGACTGGTTGCCTATCCATTCGTGAGCAGACCATCAAAGAGCCAGTTGCCTTCCTCGGAACGAATGAAATAGAGATCCAATGCACCGTTTCCATCAGACCATACAGTAGCCATATGTAAAATGACCCGATCTGAATCCAGCGGATTAAATCCGCGATACTCCAGATTATTCAGGCTAACGTTTTGCAGAAAAGGTACTTCGTAATCTACCTGATCCCGTTTCGAAATAATGATATTGCTCTGCTGCGATATTTCTATGTTCGGAGAAGACACCGATTCAAGATATGCATAGTCTTTAGATTGCATCGCTGCCATCAGTTTAAACGCAATATTCAGCGTTTCTCTTAAACTTTCTACTTCTTCCCGCTCTTTTGCTTTTTTTTCATCTTTTTCCTTCTGGTTGTTCCGCACCTGCTCCTTCAGCAGTTCGTTTTCCTTCTGAACTTGTTCGATATCTATGGCATCCTTGCGTTCCCTCTGCTGTACATCTGGTAGTGAAGCATCGTCACTTGGAGTGCAGGTTGTTAAAAACAAAGCGAACATCGATATGAACAAAATTCTGCTTTTTCTCATCTAATCCCCTCCTTAAATAAAAATGAAAATAAACATATATCTTCCATATTAATGGTAACATATCCCACACAAATAAAAAGAGGATCTCCTTCGTTCTGAAAAATAAACCAAAAAGACCCGAACCCTGTTAGTCCAGGCTCGGGTCTTTCAACGGATTACAATGGCAACAGCGCAACCGACTTACGAGCAGTCAATTGCTCTACCATGGCAAGCCACTCCTGTGGTTTGTTCGGTAGCACCGCATAATATCGATTCAGGAAATCAGCCACCAGACTGGCTGGCAATTCACTGAGTGACTCATCGCCTGGCATGAAGCACAGATCCAAGCCGCCAACCGCTTCCCCATCCCCTTGCCAGGATGGATGAACGTACGGGAAATCCAGACGCTGGTATCCCAGATGCGACAATACTTCGCGGCGTACATACGGGTCCATCGGCTTGATCCCGCCAAATTCGTGATCCTGACTCAGATATGGGTTATAGATTTCGGCAAACATGCCGAACAATTCCTTCCCGTTGGCTGCCGCGAGCTTCTGCAGATCACGCTTGCGGTGATTGGCCAGGAAACTGCCGATACCCAGACCTTCACGCCCAATAATCGTAAAGTCCGTCATGGCCACATTCCAATCCTCGTAGTAACGGTACTCTGTCGCGCCAACGACTTGTCCCTCGTGCACAGCCACGAATACCCGAATACCTGGATCTTCCAATGGCTCTGCCCAGAGCGGGAAGTCCAGCACTTCTTCCCTTGGGAAGATCTCCTGCATCAGCTTGTGCATTTGGGCAAACAATGGATCGTTAATGGATGTAATACGCGTGAATTCCATGGATAAATGCCTCCTTGATATGAATGTATATTTTAATCATTCGTGTACATAACTCGTTCAAAATTGGGTTTGATCTGTAATGGTGAGCAAATCTTATCGAAATGGATTTCGCCACTCCATCAGGGCAGCATAATTGCAGGACTCCTCGTCATCCAGATAGTCTGCGGTCACGCCAACTGGCATGCGGCCACAACGCAGCAGGAACGATATCACCGGGTCATGCTTCTCTCCCGCGGCCACCTGATCCAGATATTCCTGTGCAGACAGTTGGTCTGCAACCAGATGATAACCTGGCATTCTGCCTGCACCCAGTAACCGATCTATACCCTGTGCAATCACCAGGTGGTACATCGCCTGCATCATCAACTGAGCCAGTCCCCACTTGCGGTACTTCGGACGAACGCAGAGATCAACTATATACAGCGTGTTGCCATCCGGTTGATGGTTACGAATATAGCCGTCATCTGTGACTTCGGACCAGGTATGGCTCGCTGGATGTGCAGGGTCCCACTGCATCCGCAGCGAGGTCATCGATCCGGCCAATTCTCCATCCACTTCAATGCAGATGACCCCTTCCGGGTAATGCTGCACGTGACTGTTGAGCTGCTCGTGACTCCAGAGCAGCTCTTCCGGATAAGGAGGAGGGAAACTCTCCGCCTGAATGCGAACAAGTTCCTCAAAGTCGGCTGCAATGTAATTGCGGACGACTGCTTTTACCCTTTTACCCTTCCGCTCCGGGTCGGTGATCAGCATTTCTTTCCTATACATGTTGCCGGATCGCCCCTTTCCACTGACAAATGAATTCTGATACATGTTCCGATGTCTTGTTCATTAATAAATGGAATTGTCTATTCCCAATCGGTATACAGATCAGTACGGCGGTCACGCCAGGTCGTTACCGATCCACGTTCCCGCACTTCATATAACAAGTCCAGATCCAGATCAGCGGTCACAATCATATCGTTGTTAATCTCACCCTCCGCCAGAATGCCACGTGGCGGGAATGGGATATCATTCGGCGTAATTATTGCGGCTTGTCCATAGTTGGCACGCATGAAGTCAACCGTCGGCAAGTTACCCACCGTTCCGGTTAACACCACATATACCTGATTCTCCACCGCGCGGGCATGACTCGTATAACGCACACGGTAGAATCCATGACGATCGTCCGTACAGGAAGGACAGAAAATCACGTCAGCACCTTTGGCTTTGGCCATGCGTACAATTTCCGGGAACTCAATATCGTAACAGGTCAGCATGGCAATACGACCTTTATTGGTGTCGAACACCTCAAGTCCATCTCCGGGAGCCATATTCCATTCCTGCACTTCAGTTGGCGTTATGTGAATCTTGTCCTGGCGTGCGATGCGACCATCCGGGTAGAACAGGTGAGCTGTATTATACAGCTTTCCCTCACGGCGAATGACGTGGGTTCCCCCGATAACATGCATACCGTACTTGGCAGCAAGTGACGTGAACAGTTGTTCATATTGCTCCGTAAAGTTCGGCAGATCCTCAATGGTCAATGCATTACCTTGTTCGTCTCCAATGGACATTAGTTGCGTTGTGAAAAATTCCGGGAACAGCACAAATTCGGTTCCGTATTCACTCGCTGTCCGTATATAATGCTCCGCCTGTGCGGCGAACTGCTCAAACGAGCTAATTGTGTGCAATTGGTATTGTACAGCGGATACCCGCAGTTTCATGTTCGTACACCTCCACCATCATTATGCTTCCATTGTAACAACGATCCTGATTCAACAAAAGAGTATTTACACTGGGTACTACAACGACAGAATACCTTCCAATCGCTTCCCTCACTCACCCAGCATCGACTGTGTGAATCCGATCCATTCTCTCGTGGCAAAAGACAGATAACGGTCCTTCCGCCAGATCATGCCGAGCTGCCATGGAATCACCGGTTCCACCACGGGTATAATGCGCACGCGCATGTGGTCCACCTCACGACAGATCGTTTCCGGCAGTAAAGCTACACCCAGATTGGCGGCAACCATTGCGCTGAGCAGATCCCACTGAGAGCTCTCATACACCACCCTGGGCTGGAACCCCGCATGCTGGCAGGCCACAATAATCCGGTCATGCAACGCAAAATCCTCCCGAAACAACACAAAGGCGTCGTTTTCGAGTTCATGCAGCGCAACCGAATCTTTACCCGCAAGTGGATGTGAAGGATGCACAAGCAGATTCAATTTCTCTTTCACAAAGACAAAATGATCCAACAGTTCGTCCACGGTTGGCAGAACGGCAACGCCAATATCCAGTGCACCGCTAATCACATCGGCCTCCACTTTTTTGGCACCATCCTCAAATAGCTGAATGGTCACCTGCGGGTAGGCTTTGTGGAATTCACCAATGATCATGGGGAAAAAGCTGGACCCCACCATCGGCGGCAGGCCAATCCGCAGGTGACCTTTCTTCAGATTCATCAAGTCGTCCAGTTCGGATGACAGATTGCGGAATGATTTTTCAATCTCAAGCGCCTGTCGGAAAAACACATGGCCTGCATCGGTTAATTCCACCTTTTTGCCATAACGGTCCAGTAGCGTGATCCCCAACTCCTCTTCAAGACTCTTGACCGTCTTGCTGATGGTAGGCTGGGTGATATACAGCACTTCAGCTGCTTTGGTGAAGCTTTGTTGTCGGGCAACTTCCAGAAAATATTGCAAATGGCGGATATCCATCTGTTGATCTCCACCTCTCATAGACAAATGGAATAGTAAACATTCTTAATATGCATTTTACTCATGAAAGAATGCCATGTAAAATTTATGATATCAAATGAAACATTTTCAAAAAAAATTAAACGATTACGTTGATGATACAAGGAGGGATTGAAGTGAAAAAATGGGGCCTTGGTATTGCACAGGTTGCGCTCTTAATGGTTTTTTCACTGCTTATGGACCTGCTGGCCCGTACTCTCCATCTTCCTGTACCGGGTTCGATTCTCGGTATGGTCGTGCTATTCATTCTGCTTCAGACTCGTGTCGTAAAGCTGCGCTGGATTGAAGTTGGAGCTGCATGGCTGCTCGGAGAACTACTATTATTTTTCATCCCGTCAGCCGTTGGCATCATGAACTATATGCCCATGTTGGAGCATGACGGATTGCAGATTTTATTCATCGTACTACTTAGCACTTTCCTGGTCATGTCCTGCACAGGACTCGTTGCTACACGAATTGCGAAACGAAAGGAGCGTCACACTGGATGATTGGATTCCTCTGCCTGTTGTTAACCGTCGGGATCTATGCGGTAGCCAAACGAATGTATCGCAACCTGCCAAAAGTGTATCTGTCTCCGTTGCTCATTACGCCGCTTCTTGTCGTTGGCGTATTGCTCGCAACCGGAACGGATTATACCACGTATAGCAGTGGTGGCAAATGGCTGAGTCTGTTGCTTCAACCGGCCACCGTGGCTTTTGCTGTGCCGCTTTATACTTTTTTCCATGTACTCAAAAAACATATCTCCGAGATTGTCTTCAGTGTCATGACCGGATCGGTGGTTGCCGTGCTGTCTTCTGCCCTGCTTGCCAAATGGCTGCAACTGGATTCAGGACTGATCCATAGCTTGATCCCACGTTCTATCACCACCCCAATTGCCATGAACGTCTCCGCTACAATCGGCGGTATTCCTGCGGTGACAGCTGTTTTCGTTATTATGACCGGCCTGCTCGGGGTGATTATGGGACCTTCTATCGTCAAGATGCTGCGCATCGATGGGGAAATTGCACGAGGCACACTGTTTGGAACCGGTGCCCATGGCACAGGAACATCCAAAGCGTTTGAACTGAGTTCCCTGACAGGTACCATCTCCAGCATCTCCATGGTGCTCGCCGCATTATTCACTTTAGCCGTTGCACCGATCCTTTCCAAACTTATTTTCCCATAATAGATGGAATTATCCCACTTTTTTGAAATATTATTGTTGTATTAAAGCCCTTTCTTCCTTACAATAAGGACAGGTTTTAATTGTGAATATTGCGGGGGAGATGCGATGAAAAGAACCGGAATGAAGAGATCTCTGGACCGTCTTGGACGAATTGTCCTTCCCAAAGAAATGCGGGATACGATGGAAATCCATATCGGCGATCCGCTTGAGTTTTTCATTGAAGGGAAAGAGTTGATTTTGAGAAAGTACAAATCAACATTATGTATTTTTTGCGGTGATGTAGATACGGAAATGTATTTCAAAGAACAATTCATCTGCCGGACTTGTGCAATTCAATTAAAACACCCGGATGACTCTCCCGACTGGTTCGTACCTCAGAACAAACAGGCTCCTGCACCCGTGGAGCGTCCTGCTTCCAAATCCGCCCCTGTCTCATCTCCCGCTAGGGAAGAAGGGACCACAGCTGACAACCAAGAATATCCGGATTTGCGGCCGAAAACGGCACGCATGCTGCAACAAATGAAAGAAATTGTTGAACAGAATCCAGGTTTGGCTCAACAGCAAATTGCGGAAAAGCTTGGCATCAGCCAAGGACGCGTCTCTCAATTAAAAAAGTTACTATAATTAAAATGGCATTCGATCATTTATAGTCAGAAGACCTTCCGATGCCGGAAGTCCCGCTGCAAGAGAACCCGTTGTTTTTCGTGGGTTCTTCTTTTTTTATTTTCATAATGTTATGGGAAGGAATGCTATGGATAAAATTCTGTATTTATCACAATTCGACCTGCTGTCCTCCTTGTCCGAGGCCGACCTGATTGAAATGGATGAGATGACTTCTATCACAACCTTACCTAAAGACAGTCAGATCCAGACACCGGATACATTTACGGAAGGTTTCTATTTTGTAAAACGGGGAAAGGTTCGTTTATATACATTGAACCCGGAGGGCAAGCAGTTCACGCTTGATATGTTGACGGAAGGTAACGTGTTTGGAGAGATGAATGGAATCTCACTCGGAACACGTGCCGTTTATATCGAAACGATGGAGGAATGTGATATTTGCCTGATGAACAAACCGCGTTTTGAACAGTTTCTGATTGGGCATCCGGAATTTATGATGAGAATGATGAACATACTAAGTGAGCGGATCAAGCGAATGAGCGAGTTGACACAGACGCTTGCACTCGGTACCCTGCACGAAAAGGTGATACATAATCTCTTCCGGCTGGCTGAACAGATGGGATGCATCGAAGAAGAGGAGTTCTGCAAGATTCAACTGGCACTTACGCATCAGGAGATTGCTTGGATGGCGGGAGCCACGCGGGAATCGGTCACCGTTGCTATGCAAGAGTTAGCAAGAGCAGGCCGTATTCGTACCGGATTCAAATCAGTCTCCCTTCATCGTGACGAAATCGCTACCCTTCGAAAAATCACTGCACAGTTGTAAGATGCCTTACATCCCTGTTCTCCGGCAAGTTGTATTGTATAACGCATGAGTCTATACAACCAAGGAGGAGTATACCGTTGGATGCTAAGTCAGATCTGTTTATCCCTGAAGACATTCTTCTTCGCAAAGGCGCCCGTAAAGCTGCGGAAATCCCGGAGCATATCCGCAATGGGCTACAAGCAGGACATATTGAGTCGGTCAATCTGACCGAATGGCTGGCAGTAGATCATATTTCTCTTTTTGAGAGGGTTACCCATGAATGGGGAATGGATGCCGAAACCGGAGCAATTACTGCACAGTTAAGACAGATGAATGAACAGCGAATTATGAAAATCATCCCGGCCATAGCTATGCAATGGCTTAATCTGTTGAATTGTCTAACCATGAATGAACATCCCAATCTCTTGCGTTCCATTGCAGAACATCGTTCAGACAGTATTCGCTGCTGGGCGGCTTATATCATTGGGTTGGATTCCCGGCTCAACCTGACTGAAAAGTTGGAGCGTATTCGCCCCTTTGCAGCAGATCATCACTTTGGTGTAAGGGAAATTGCCTGGATGGCGGTACGGGAGCCCATCTCTGCCGATTTATCCTCCGCTTTGCACGATTTGATCCCATGGAGCGTTGACCCTGATCCACTGATCCGTCGGTTTGCCATAGAATGCATCAGACCTCGTGGCGTATGGGCCAAACATATTCCGGAGTTAAAAGAAAACCCGGCTATGGCCCTTCCCTTGCTTGACGCGGTGAAATCGGATGCTCATAAGTATGTACAGGATTCGGTAAGCAACTGGCTGAACGATGCCGGCAAAACAAATCCCGAGTGGGTCCGGCAGGTCTGTGACACTTGGATTCAGCAGTCCGATACCAAACATACACTGCGAATTATCACACGTGCCAAACGAAGTCTTACATAAGAAGATGACCACCGCTTATTGGCAGTGGTCATCTTCTTGCTGTCTCTCAATTATGCCTGAATCGCATCCATCCGGCCTTCTTCTTCCGCTTCCAATCTGCGCATGCCCACAATCAGGACAATAATGTTAGCTACCAACAACACAGCCGGGAATGGAACCGCAGCATATTGTGCATAGATCAGATGGCTTCCCACGGCTCCAATCAGAATGAATGTCAGTATGCCTGAAGCCAGGATACGAGTCCGTGGAATCAGCAGTCCGACTGCGCTAAGCAACTCGGCAGCGCCAAGCAGATACATGGTCCATGTTGGATAAGAGAAACTCTCGAATGTCTGAACCATCATGTCTGCTCCAGTAATTTTATTAAACCCCGTCATGACGAACACACCCGCAAGAATAACCAGAAAAATATAACCCAAAATTTTGTTCATATGTAGATCCTCCTGTGACAAATTATATGTTCCTACTATGTAATGAATATTTTTGCTGTACATTGTAAAAAAAATCTATGTAAAAGTTCCCAAAGGGTCACTCTGTTTTCAAGCGTTTAGCCCAGTTCCATTTTCAAAATAGTACGTGTTCATATTATACGTATTATTTATCACCAACTTACTTTTATGAAGTTAGTATATATTAATAATATAATTTCTTCAAGTAATTTCTCACCATATGATGTATAATACATACAAAAGGTATGTTACAGTATATTTTGTAGTAACCCTCATTTACTTGAATGTTCTACCATTCCAAAAGTGGCAGAAACCATGTCCTTTCATATACAACTGTGAAGAAAATGATCATGAAGCGAGGTGAATAAGTTGAAACTGAGAAAAGTAAAAGCACCAAGTCCCTGTATGATTACTCAGGCGATAGACATTATAGGCAAGAAATGGGTACTGTTGATCATGTACCAACTGTTGTCCGGACCCAAACGGTTCACGGAGCTTGAAGCAGAGATGGCGATCAGTGGACGACTTTTATCGGAGAGATTGAAGGAAATGGAGACGGAAGGCATTGTAACCCGGCACATGTTTCCGGAGATTCCTCCTCGTGTAGAGTATGAATTAACACCCAAAGGCAGAGCGATTGAACCTGTCATTGATCAGATCTACAGCTGGTCTTCCGACTGGTTGAAACAGCAGAAATCCGAGTAATTTGAATGCCGATCCATTCATGTCCGCTCGACACAAATACGCCTGAATCAGGCTGATCTACCGATCAGTTTCTGATTCAGGCGTATTTATATTACGTTCAACCTTGATTAATGAGAGAGATGCTTTGAGGGCTGAAGCTTGACAGGCAGACCGGAATCAGCCGATGCCAACGCCGCCGTCGTAATCTCCTGTGTACGGCAGGCATCCGCATAATCGGACAGGATTCGTGAACGGTCCCCGGTACGCAGGGCATGAATGAACGCTTCATTCTCACGCTCGTATGGATTAGGTCCTGCCGAAATCTCCAGTCCTGCCATCGCATGTGTTGCGGCACTTGGCAGAAGCAAACGTTCCGGTGTCCAGTCCCACACACCTGCATCCGTGTAGAATTGGAGTCCTGCGCCGCCCTCTCCGTCTGGCAACAGACAGGTATTGGCGATGCTTGCAATCGCTCCACTTTCCAGCTTGAGCGTCACATTCGCCACATCAGCAACGCTGACATTTTCATGTTTCTCATGCATGCTTCGCTGAGCTGCTACAGCATATACCTCTGTAACTTCTCCTGCCCAATACCGAAGCAAGTCTACAATATGTGTAGTCTGCTCTACGAATTGTCCTCCAGAACCATCCTGACGCCGCCACCAGGCAACCCCTGGCATTCCGCCCATCCAGCGGCCAAGAGCCATGCCAACAGTCTGTTCTTTCATCGCTTGTTGCATTACTTGAGCAGCCTCCTGATAACGGAAATGGTATCCGACAGAGGTTAACAATCCGCTCTTCTGCACCTGATCCAACACCTGACGTGGCACGTCCATTCCGGTGCTCAATGGTTTCTCCACCAGGAATGGAATACCCCGGCGGATTAATTCGGACTCTATCGATCCGTGAGACATCGGAGGCACACAGATATATACCGCATCCAACTTCTCACCATCCAGCATATGTTCAAGTTCCCCGTAACCAACAGCATCATATACGGAGGCCATGGCCTCTGCCTTTTCCAACGTTGTTCCACAGACACTCGCGACACGAACACCTTCCATTCGTGCGAGAATATCCGCGTGCACCTTACTGAACCAGCCTGTTCCAATGATTCCGATCTGTAATGTCATGGATGTAATCCCCTCTCTATGTTACACGCTTACATGTTCCATTCGACTCTCGGCCTTGAAATCCTGCCTTAGATTTTGCCGGATGCTTCCAGCAACAGCTGATTCAGTTCCTGTGTGTGCTTGAACGTTTGCTCTTCCGACCAGTTCAAACAATCGGCCATATACGAGATAACCGCTGTTTTATAGCGACGTACTTCATCAATGCGGAAGAATAAATGACCTGTTCTTCGTACCAAAAAGTCAGACGGGGTTACAGCCATCTCTTCATCAATCGCGTAACGCAGCATCAACAGTAGCTCCTGTGGCATGCCATGGAGCTCAGCCTTGGTGCGGGGATCAGGCATTCGCTCATACAGTGCTTTTACATTGGAACCATACGTGCGAACCAGCCGCTCTGCGGCAGGCCGAGTAAGCCCCAAAGCGACACCATCCTTGATCTTGCGCTCCGCATACGATACAAATCCAGCCGAACCGCCTACGTCACCGCCGGAGATGGGCATCTTCTTCGTTACGCATGGGCCTATGTTATGTCCACTCTCCTGCTCCATCTGGCGTGCGACCAGATCAACGACCATCTCGGCCATTTTACGGTATCCGGTCAATTTGCCCCCGGCAATCGTAATCAGATTGGAATCAGAGACCCAGACTTCATCTTTACGTGAGATTTCGGAGGGATTCTTGCCTTCCTCATGAATAAGTGGACGCACACCCGCCCATCCGGATTCCACGTCTTCGATACCAATGTGTACATCTGGAAACATGCCATTGATTGCATCAATTACATAATCTCGATCCGATTCGGAGATTTGCGGGTGTGCAGGATCGTCCTGATATACGGTGTCGGTTGTTCCGACATAGGTTTTGCCATCACGTGGGACAGCAAACACCATTCGACCATCTGGTGTATCAAAATAGACTGCCTGCCTCAATGGGAATCGTTCACCATCAAAGACCAGATGAATGCCTTTGGTCATCTGCAGCGTTTTCCCCTGGCGCGAGCCATCCAATTCCCGCAGACCGTCCACCCATGGACCGGAAGCGTTGATCACCTTGCTTGCTTTCAGCGTATAATTCTGCCCATTGATCTGATCGATGGCCTGAATACCTGTAATTTGGCCATCCTCCTTCAGAAAACCCGTCGCCTTGACATAGTTCACTGCCTGTGCCCCGCGTTTGACAGCTTCTTTCAACACTTCAATGGTGAGGCGGGCATCGTCAGTCCGGTACTCCACATAGAGTCCACCACCCAATAACCCCTGTTTGCGCAATAAAGGTTCACAATCTGACACCGCTCCAGCATTCAACATTTGGCGTCGTTCACTGCGCTTCACCCCGGCGAGCCGATCATACACCATCAGTCCAATGGATGTGCTGAATCGGCCGAACGTACCTGCCGTGTAGATCGGTAACAACATCGGTTCCGGTGTTGTCACATGTGGCCCATTTTCATAAACGATAGCCCGCTCCCGTCCTACCTCAGCAACCATCTTCACTTCATATTGTTTCAAATATCGCAATCCGCCATGGACCAGTTTGGTCGAACGACTGGATGTACCCGCTGCAAAATCCTGCATTTCTACAAGTGCTGTCTTCAATCCGCGTGAAACTGCATCCAATGCAATCCCTGCGCCTGTAATCCCACCGCCAATAATCAATATGTCAAAATGTGCATTCGCCATGCCTCGCAAATATTCGGTCCGGTGTGCTGAAGAGAACGTTTCTGTCATTCCTGAACCTCCCATTGATTTCCTTAATGTTTCCGTAAAAAAACAAAAAAAGGACCACGTCATTCGCTCAGCAATTGCTGAGCGGCACGTGGTCCCTCCCGATCTCCAGACATCATTTTTTAACTTGTGCCTTTATCCTATCACAGATTTTTCACGGCGTGAAGTCCTGAAATGACACATTATTCAAAAAATATTCAAAAACCTGTTCTACCAAAGGATGGAATTTCAAATGAATCCACTAACCTCGATTTTTTCCTTATAGTGGGTTTACGTTTCGGCATCTCCAGGAAGAATAACCCTGTAAATCATGCATCATTTTCCACCAGTAAATATCATTTATAACATATGTTTAGTTAAAAAGTACAAATACCCACAATGAGATATATTTTATTTCTTTTTATTTAAAAGCCATCGCCGCTTTCACTGCTCGCTTCCAGCCTGCATACAGTTCTGTCCGCTGATGCTCCGCCATAACAGGCTGGAAGACACGCTCCGTATTTTCATGATCGGTCAATTCATCCGCACTCGTCCAATATCCAACCGCCAATCCTGCCAGATAAGCCGCACCCAATGCCGTCGTTTCATTCACCGTTGGGCGTTCGACAGGAATGCCTAGAATATCACTTTGGAATTGCATGAGAAAATCATTCGCTGCCGCTCCCCCATCCACACGCAGAGCATGCACGGGGATACCCGAGTCGGATTCCATGGCCTCCAGTACATCTTTGGTCTGGTATGCCAACGCTTCAAGCGTAGCACGGATGAAGTGTTCCTTCGTCGTGCCTCGGGTCAGGCCAAACACCGCACCCTTAACCTCGCTATCCCAATACGGACTGCCCAGCCCCACAAAAGCAGGTACCATATATACGCCGTCCGTTGAAGGCACGCGCGAGGCGTAGTCCTCACTGTCTTTGGAGGATCGAAGCATCCTTAATCCGTCACGCAGCCACTGAACCGCTGAACCAGCAACAAAAATACTGCCTTCAAGCGCATATTCAACCTTGCCATTCATCCCCCAGGCAATGGTTGTAATCAGTCCGTGATCGGATTGTACCGGGTTCTCTCCCGTATTCATGAGCATGAAACATCCGGTACCATATGTATTTTTCATACTGCCCTTGGTGTAACATCCCTGACCAAACATCGCTGCCTGCTGATCTCCTGCCGCTCCAGCAATCGGAACCCGATGACCGAAGAAATGATAGTCTGTCGTGTGTGCATATACCTCGGATGAACCTCGCACTTCTGGCAGCATGGCCTTAGGAATGTCGAGGATCTCCAACAATTCGTCATCCCATTGCAGATCATAGATGTTGTACATCAGAGTACGTGAGGCATTGGATATATCCGTGACATGTGTCCCCCCGCTTAGTTTCCAGATCAGCCAGCTATCAATCGTGCCAAACAGTAATTCCCCCTTCTCTGCCCGCTCCCGGGCGCCAGGAACATGATCCAGGATCCATTTGACCTTCGTTCCCGAGAAATAGGGATCGATCAGTAATCCTGTTTTGCTGCGGAAAAGGTCCCCCAGACCTTGCATCTTCAATTCTTCACAGATATCTGCAGTCTGTCTGGACTGCCATACCACTGCATTATAGATCGGTCTGCCTGTTACTTTGTCCCATACCACCACAGTCTCCCGCTGATTGGTAATTCCAATTCCCGCAATCTGGATCGGTTTGATGCCGCTCTCTGCCAGACATGAAGCCATCACGGCAAGAATGGAACTCCAGATTTCGTTGGCATTCTGCTCCACCCAGCCCGGCTTGGGGAAATACTGAGGGAATTCCTGCTGTGCAATGTGCACGATCTCTCCTCCACGGTTAAACAGAATAGCTCGGGAGCTTGTCGTTCCCTGATCCAGAGCCAATATATACTTTTCCATACAGATAACCTCCTGTTGTGGGTTCTTTTTAGGGTGTAAGCGATTTCTCAAAGTGTCGGATCAAATCTGCATTGGATGTGGTCACTGCCGTAGCCCCGACACCAAGCGCAAGTTCAACCTCTTCCGGTGATCGAATCAATCCCCCTGCAATAATAGGGATACCGGTACGCACAGACACTTCCGCAATAATATGCGGAATGACACCAGGTAATACTTCAATATAATCCGGTTGAGTTTTGGCCAGTAACAGATAACTTTTCTCCAGGGCGTGGGTGTCCAGCAGAAAAATACGCTGAATAGCTGTAATCCCTTTCTGCTTCGCTTTCTGAATGACACTTGCACGTGTAGAGATCAGTCCTGCCGGACGAATGTGCTGACACAGATACTCTGCCGCATACTCATCATTCTTCAATCCCTGTACCAAATCTGCATGCAAAAGTATTTTCTTGTCGTACCGCTTCGCCTCGTCCATCACACTCTGAAGCTGAGCAATATGGGTTTCCAGCATCACCCCATAGGTATAAGGGCCTTCAATCATCGCTTCAAACTGCTTCATGCTCTTCGCAGCTGGCAATATACGTTGTCCCTCAAATGGCACCTTCGTTCCTCCCGCATTCATCAGATGCCTATATTGTATAATCCGTCCAGTGAGAACGGCAAGCCATTCCGTAAATCAGGAAATCTGGTTGCTTGCCGGCTATCAAGATCGCACCAAAAAGCCGTTGCTGTATTTCTCCTTAATGGAGAGTACAACAACGGCTCCCAGTTAATCGTGCCCTTTAATGAATTATCATTAAGCCTGTGCATGCGGAAGCAGCGTATCTGCCCCAGCCCAGCCATCATTTTCTGCCAAGTGACCGGAACGGTTCACTTTGGTCTGCAGATATTTCTCGTTGAACGCAGAGCGATCGCCCCACAGTGGGACACGTCCGCCCACATTCAATCCCGCTTCCTGCAAGGCAGCCAGCTTCCGTGGATTGTTGGTGATCAATGTAACGGGTGCGGAACGAAGCGCACGTAACACAGCAATCGCATCGTCATAATTACGAGCGTCGTCCGTGAATCCAAGCTGCAAGTTCGCATCTACCGTATCCAGACCCTCCTCTTGCAAAATGTACGCCATCGCTTTGCTGAACAGACCGATACCACGGCCTTCATGGTTCGCAAGATAGAACAGGGCACCTGCTCCGTGAGCGGCGATCATCTTCATGGATTGCTCCAACTGAAAACCGCAATCACAGCGTTTGCTGCCAAAGATATCGCCTGTATGACAGATGCTGTGCATCCGAATTAATGCTTCTTGCGCTTCGGCAAAATCACCATACACCAGAACACTGGATTGTTGGCGCTCTGCCAGTTCAGCAGCAGCGAGAGATTCAATTAACTCGCCGCTCTCCATCGCTTTGTCCGATTTCATCCAGCTATACCACTGAAATGTCTTGGTCTCCCCATCCAGGTTAACCGGAAGCTTGATCGGTCCCACCAGGTATATAAACTCTTTTCCACTCGGAAAAGTCTGAATTTTGGGGGCAAGCAGTTGAATAATATGTGAATTGATCATTGTCGTTCCTCCTGTTTAGGCCACTGTCTGTTGATTGATTCGCATCTAGAGCGAAAATGGATCACTCAGATGTTATATAGTAGGTATCTATATTATTCTCATCATCATTAGTTACTTTATGTAAGTTAGTTTAGAATAAAAATTATATTGTGTCAAGTAACTTTTATTTTTAAAGTAACTACCCAATTTATGTTACGCAATGGACACAAATATGTGTTTCATTTCAGGAATATTGGGTATGACTTAATAAACTGCTCATACACTAATGTTGTAGTACAAAGCACTTCATGCCTCGAACTTAACGATGAGGGGGTAATACACATGATCCGCCGGAAAAGAACATGCTGGACAGCCATACTGATGGTCTGCGTCCTGCTCATAAGCGGATGCTCCATCTGGCCCGGACAGGACGATTCAGCGAACAACAAAAAGGTAACGCTTACATTATGGTACTGGAACCGTTCCATTGATGATAAGTTGATTGCCAGGGCTAAAGAAAAGTTCCCCAATATCGAACTGACAGCTCAGAAAATCGGCGGTGATTTCAAAGCAAAGCTCAAAACAACACTCGCTGCACGCTCAGGTGAGCCAGACATTGTTGCACTGAACGACTGGATCATGGAGCTATTCCCCAGTGAGGACCGTTTCTATAATCTGTATGATCTTGGTGCAGGAGATATTGAAGACCAATATCTGCCGTGGAAGTGGAAGCAAGGCGTGACGCCAAATGGACAGATGATCGGTTTCCCCATGGATACGGGACCGACAGCCCTCTTCTACCGGGAAGATCTGTTTAAGGAGGCCGGATTGCCGTCTGATCCTGAAGACGTTACACGTCAGATCAACAGCTGGGAAGCTTATGCTGCTGCCGGAGAGAAGATCAAGGAAAAATTCGGAGGCAAGGTATTTCTGACCGACAATATTGCAACCGTTTACAATCAAGTCTTATCACAGGCTGCCGAACGTTATTTCCGCCCGGATGGGTCCTTTATCGGTATGGATTCCCCTACTGTGCGCAAGAGCTGGGATACGGCCGTTGCATTTAAAGAGAAAGGCTTGCTTGCCAATGCAGATGGCTGGACTCCGGGCTGGAACGCAGCGATGAATAACGGTGAAGTCGCCTCGTTCGTGGGTGCTGTCTGGATGAAGCAAGTACTTCAGGAAGCTGCACCGGATACATCCGGAAAGTGGCGAGTAGCTCGGGCTCCGGGAGGGGATGGCAACAACGGAGGATCATTCCTGTCTATCCTGAAGTCGAGTGAACATCCTCAGGAAGCCTTTGAACTGGTTCGCTGGCTGCAAAGTCCCGAGAATCAGTTGGAGCAATATCAGACATTGAACCTGTTCCCTTCTGCACCAGGTGTATTTGACGACTCTGCCATGACAGAGAAGGAACCCTTCTTCGGTGGGCAAGCGACCGGCCCTGTATTTGCCGACTCGGCACAGCAAGTACCGGATGCTTTTTTTGGTGAAAGATACCCCTCTGTACACAACATTATTACGCGAAGGCTGAATGATATCGCGAAGCAAAATGCCAATCCACAGCAGGTTTGGACGGATACGGTACACCGCGTTGAGCGGGAATTGCAGCGGTGAGTATAAAATACAGCGTTATCCTGATTACTGGTCCTGGTTTTATGTGGTCTTGTTATCCGCAAAGGAGGAATTCATATGGCTGTAACTGAACCTCGTCTTACGCCCGATCCTGGCAATACCAGACCTGATCTGGATCGGCAGAAGTCACTCTGGTCCAGAATGTGGGAGCATCGTGCACTTTATGTTGCGATATCGCCTTTTTATATTCTGTTTGCCGTATTTGGCCTATTCCCGATCGGGTTCTCCCTCTATCTGGCTTTTCATAAATGGGATGGCATCGGGATCATGACGTACAACGGGTTTAACAATTTCAAATACATGCTGACCGATGCCGAATTCTGGCAAGCCGTGGGCAACACCTTCATGATCTGGATCTATTCGACGATTCCGATGCTCTTCTTCGCATTGATTATTGCCTTTCTGCTGCATGCACCATTTGTGAAGTTCCGTACATTATTTCGGGTCGGTTATTTCCTGCCAAACGTCACGTCCATTGTGGCGGTAGCCATTATCTTCGGTGCCTTATTTGCCAACAATTATGGTTTTCTCAATTATCTGCTGCAATCGGTCGGGCTACCGGTTGTGGAGTGGCTAAATGCACCATGGGGCATCAAAGTTGCGATCTCCTCCATGGTGGTCTGGCGCTGGACCGGATATAACGCCGTTATCTATCTGGCCGGGCTACAGAGTATTCCCCAGACGTTATACGAAGCAGCCAAGATTGACGGGGCATCCGCGATACAGTCCTTTTTCCGGATCACAATCCCGATGTTGCGTCCAGTCATCCTGTTCACAGTCATTACATCAACCATCGGCGGGATGCAGCTGTTCACCGAGCCGCAAGTATTGGTAGGCAATGATGGTGGCGCGGGTGCAGCAGGCATGACGATTGTACTGTACCTCTACCGTGAATCCTTCATTAACAATTACTTCGGATACGGCGCTGCTGTTGGCTGGGGTATGTTCCTCATTATCGCCCTGTTCTCGATTGTGAACTGGAAGCTTGTTCAAGGCAAATCATCCTGATGTGATAAGGGGGAGCGCACATGGCGACCAAACACCTCAAATCGCTGGTGTTGTATACCGGTCTTATCGGGGGCATGCTCATATCCATGTTCCCGTTCTATTGGCTGATTGTAATGTCCACCCGGACAACGTCCGATATCTACAAGTTTCCACCGCAGCTCTGGTTCGGGGGCGAATTGTGGAATAATATTACGCGAGTGTTACAGCAGATTGATTTTTGGGGCGCCTTTCTGAATACGTTGTTTGTGTCGGGCCTCGTGACCATTCTGGTACTGTTTTTTGACTCACTGGCGGGGTTTGCGTTTGCGAAGTTTGAATTTCCCGGCAAAAAGTGGCTTTTCATCTTGCTGCTCGCGACCATGATGGTACCTTCCCAGCTGTCACTGGTGCCCTCCTTCGTGCTGATGGCCACGTTCGGCTGGGTCGGTTCCTTCAAAGCCCTTATTATTCCAGGCATGGTCAATGCCTTCGGGATCTTCTGGATTCGCCAATATGCCACGGAGTCGATTCCGAATGATCTGCTCGATGCAGGACGCATCGACGGCTGTAATTTCTTCCGGCTCTATTGGAACGTGGCGCTGCCGATTCTGCGACCTGCCTTTGCTTTCCTCGGCGCGTTTACCTTTATCGGCGTATGGAACGATTATCTGTGGCCTTTGATCGTCCTGACGGATGAACGCAAATACACGTTGCAGATTGCGTTGTCTCAATTAAACGGACTGTATAACACAGACTATGCGATGGTCATCGCAGGTACATTGCTTGCCGTCATTCCGCTCATCGTGATGTTCCTGTTCATCAGCCGTCAGTTTATCTCGGATATTGCCGCAGGTGCGGTGAAGGATTAAGGCTGGTGTAATCGAGATCGACGTAATCTGTTCCAATTTTGATCCATCCCTCAAGTCTGATATTCTTATCTATAGATGAAATAACAGATGCCATATAAGTTGGATGATTAGCGTCACGTGCGCGAAGGGGACAGAAAGGGCCTGAAGAAATGGAATTAAAAGCTTTCCAGAGGAAAGCTACTTCGAAAGCATATGCTTCGCATTTAGGCGATCGGAAGGCTTTCTGTACCCGAAGTGTTAACGTGTAACAGCATTCTTTCACTTATATATTTAAGAAAGAGGGATGACAAAATGGCTTCTTCACCCTATATGATCGGCGTAGATATCGGCACAACCTCCACCAAGGCCGTCTTGTTCGAGCAGAACGGCACCATTGTGGCTCAAGGCAGTGCCGATTATCCGCTGCACACCCCCACACCTGCGATTGCGGAGCAGGATGCGGAAGATATTTTCAAAGCAGTCATCGAATCGGTCAAACAGGCGACCACCAAAGCAGGAGTTAAGCCAGACGAGATCCTATTTGTCTCGTTCAGCTCAGCCATGCACAGCATTCTGCCAGTCGATCAACACGGCACACCGCTGATGCGGGCCATGACATGGGCAGATAATCGCAGTGCTGAGTGGACCGAAGTACTCAAATCGGAGATGAATGGTCACGAAATCTATCTGAGAACAGGTACGCCGATTCATCCGATGTCCCCACTCACCAAGATCATGTGGCTCACCCGGGATCAACCAGAACTGTTCCAGCAGACGCACAAATTCATATCCATGAAAGAATATGTGTTCTATAAATTATTTTCTGAATACGTCATAGATCACTCCATGGCCTCCGCGACCGGACTCATGAATCTGGAGAAACTCGATTGGGATGCAGAAGCACTCCATGTGGCGGGCATCACACCGGAACACCTATCCCGATTGGTACCGACCACCCATGTGCTGAAACATGGATTGCACCCGGAGTACGCCAAGGAGATGGGCATTGCGTTCACCACACCGTTTGTCATCGGGGCCAGTGATGGCGTGCTCTCCAATCTGGGCGTTAACGCCATCGATCCAGGCGTTGTGGCCGTGACCATTGGTACCAGTGGAGCAATTCGTACCGTCGTGGATAAACCGGTGACCGATCCGAAAGGACGCTTCTTCTGTTATGCGCTCACGGAGGATGCCTGGGTGATTGGCGGCCCCGTGAACAACGGCGGTGTTATTTTTCGCTGGATTCGGGACGAGTTTGCGGCTTCCGAGGTGGAGACTGCGAAAAGACTTGGCATCGATCCGTATGAGGTGCTCACTCGTGTTGCCGAAAATGTACCTCCGGGTTCAGAAGGTCTCTTGTTCCATCCGTACATGACAGGTGAGCGAGCTCCGCTCTGGAATCCCAATGCACGCGGTTCGTTCTTTGGCCTGACGCTGCATCATAAGAAAGAACATATGATTCGCGCTGCGCTCGAAGGTGTATTGTTCAACCTGTACACGGTTATGTTAGCAATTGAAGAAAAGATCGGTCGTCCGAAAAAGATTCAGGCGACAGGCGGCTTCGCCCGCTCCGAGTTGTGGCGCCAGATGATGGCGGATATTTTCGATCAGGATGTCATCATCCCCGAAAGTATTGAAAGCTCCTGTCTCGGCGCAGCCGTACTGGGCTTGTACGCCCTTGGCCGCATTGATTCCCTGAGCGCCGTCTCCGGCATGATCGGATCAACGCACAGACACCAGCCGGACCCGGACAGTGTCCGTGTCTACCGGGAACTGCTGCCGATCTTCATCCGCATCTCCCGCAAATTCGAAGAAGAGTATGCGGATATCGCTGCTTTTCAGAACAAGACGATGCAGGGATAGGCAATGCGGGAAGATGACCGGAGAATTGGGCGGTTTAAGTTTCGAGGGTTGGGGTTTGGTTGTTGGGTTTGGTTATTGGGTTTGGTTATTGGGTTAGGTCTGGGGGTTGGGATTGGAGATTTGGAGCGTTTGAGGCTTAGAGCGGGGTTAAAAGGCTCAATGTTACACGTTGGAGAGTCAAAACGTTGAACATGGAGCAGCTAACGAATCGTAGACGTCTTATTTGCAGCTTTTAGCGTGTTTTAAAAATCTAACGAATCTGAGACGCCTTATATCAGCTTACATGGGCGCAAAACTGCGCTAGAACCTAATATGTTGATCATTAACGTGTCTGTGATTCGTTAGAATTTTGATTTTGCGAAATATCCTCCAATAGCGCGTCTCAGGTTCGTTACATTGAAAGAGCATCGTTTCCATGCTGCACGTCTCAGGTTCGTTAGAATTGCCGGACCCTCGCCACCACGCAGCGAATCACCATCTCCTTCGCTACATCCGGCTCAAATTACATTCGACTATTACATTTGACTCTAACGAGTACGTTTACGCACATTCATGAGGACCGTCTCGCCATGCTTACGACATGCGGGACGGTCTTTTTCATGCACAGTTTTTCAGGTACGTATTTTCATTACAGTGTTTTGGTGCATCCATTTCCCAGTAGGAACTGTGCGATCAGAGTGATGAAGCTCTCGTTCTCAGTGCCTTCTAATTAACTAAAAGCGCTACAGAAAAAAGCCCACAGCATGAAAAACTGTGGACCTTAAGTGTGGCTATCTTTTTAGTAATTCAAATTTCTGGATTTTCATTTATCAAACTAAAATCGCTAGATTTTATTTACTGATTATACTTGCTGAATGCATTCTGATCGGCCTGTACATTCTCCAGATACACAATCTGCCCCGCATCATTCACACGCGCGATATCAATGCCTGCTTTGGCATATACCGTTCCGTCTGCCGCTTGTCCGCATACCGCCCAGTTGGTTTGGTAACTGCCGTCAGGCTGCTGCACCCACGCGTCCCACATATGTTTTACGTCCTTATTGTACTCGTAGAAAGCTTTCATAAAACCATCGAACCCTGTGCGACTGGTACCATTAAGTACAATTTCTGCGTCCGGTGTAAACAGGGACAACAGATCTTCCATGGCGCGCTCGTCTGTACGTGAAGCATCAAATAAACGGAAGTAGTTGTTCAACATTGTAGTGGTATTTGTAGTACTCATATATATTCCTCCTAGAATAAAAAGCCGATTTCCAATCTTTCAGTTCGAATAATTTCGAACTAACTGAAAAGAAATGTAACACACTTCCTATACTGCCCGCAAGAGATAGTTCGAAATTTTTCAAACATTGAAAGAAAAAGCCGAATATGCTAACGTCATAGATATGAGAACTCCAACGATACCTATGGCTTCGGAACTGAAGCTGACTACGGTCTGCAATGCACTCGGTGATCCAATCCGTATGAAAATTGCACACTGTCTGGCCAGTTCTGGCGAGAAAAACTGTTCCGCCTTCGAAGTAGACCATATTTCCAAATCCACGTTGTCCCATCACATCAAAATTTTACGTGAAGCTGGCGTGATCCAGCCACGCATTGAAGGTAAACAGCACTTTTATTCCCTGCGAAAGGAAGAACTAAACTCACGTTTTCCAGGTCTCGTCGAGATGATTCTGAATACAACCGAGGAATATGCACATTAAAGTAAGCAAGTCTGGGATCGATTGAAGAACCACATTTATCATGATGGTATATCCATAAAGGAGGCTAACTATATGGACAAAAAAGCGGCAAAGATACTGCTGAGCACATTCTGGGGAGGTGGCGGCTGGAAAACAGCTTCTATCCCGTTCTCCGGGGATGAATTTGAGTATGCCAAAAGCAAAGGCGTTATGTTCGACCCACTCACGATTACGCATGACGAGATTGTTCAGCATCTATACGACATGCATCAGGATGACTCGTTCAAGGAGCGGGTAATATCGGCCTTTCTACATAGTCTGTCCACCAAAAAAGTTTACCTGCGCAGCGCATTATCCAGCTGGGCTTTAACATCGAACATGCCTCTGCATACCTATGCGGAACGCCCTGCCCTTCACCCTAACACCAGTGCCTGCGGGGATTGTAATTACCTGCGTTTGCAGTCAGACAAGGAATATTCCAACGTCGATTTAAACGTCTTGAACTTTGAACGGATCAAGTGGGGCGGCGTGCGTCATGGCTGGCTTCTCTATTGCCTTATGGATTTGGAATTACTGCGTAAGGACAACGATACAAGCTATGAAGTAACCCCTGAAGACCAAGCTATCCTGGTAAAGCTGCTTGAAGCAGCTCAGACGGAAGACCCTAAGGACAGTGCACGCTCACTGGAGAAAAAGTGGAAAGATATCTTGCCTTCCAGCAAACAGGAGCGGGATGCCCTGCTGGAAATCTGGGCGGCAGCTGGAATATTGGTTCCTGGAGATAACCCGCGAAAAGGCAAGGGTGGTTCCGGTGATTTCATCTTTGCAGCAACCTGGCAAGGTGATGATGGATATCATGCAGAAACCGTAAAACAATATTTCGGCTCCTATCTTCCTCAAATGCGATAAAATCTGAACTTTGGCTCACCTTTTTTCGTACGTCTGGTTACAATAATGACATCGACAGATTTCCTGTTTAACTCGTATAATAAGGAGAAATTGGTAGATGGGAGTGAAACAAGCGAGTTTATGGTATACATACTGGCTTTTATAGTGTCTTTTGCTGTCGTGGTTCTGCTTATTCCGCCGCTTGGTCGACTAGCTCACCGGCTCGATTTTGTGGACAAGCCTCGGGAGGATGTGGAGCGTAAGCTGCACAGGCAACCGATCCCGCTCACGGCGAGTTACGCGATATTTACTGGATTTTTCCTGACATACATTGCTCTGACCAAAGAAATCACATGGGAAACGGCGGCTCTGGTCGCTGGTGGTATGCTTCTGCTAACGATTGGTACCGTCGATGACTGGTACAAAACAAAAGGCAAAGATTTTCCTGCCCTGCCCAAGATGCTCGTACAAGTCTCTGCGGCAGTGCTCGTATTCGCTTCTGGCATTGCGTTCACCGGATTCGTGAATCCCTTCAACGCGGAATATGTTATGCTCCCGATCTGGCTGCAATTTATTCTCACGATCCTCTGGATCTTTGGGGTGACAACCGTCATCAACTTCTCGGACGGCATGGACGGACTGGCTGGTGGATTATCGGCCATTTCGGCGATTACCTTGTTCATCGTGGCCCTGGCCAAAGGACAAAGTGACTCCGCACTCATGTCGATCACTCTGGTTGGTGTGACAATAGGTTATCTGAAGTACAACAAAGCTCCTGCCAAAGTGTTTATGGGTGATGCAGGTGCTACGTTCCTCGGCTTCATTCTGGCAGTTATCGCTCTGGATGGTGCATTCAAACAAGCGACCATGTTGTCCATCTTCATTCCAATTTTGGCGCTCGGTGTACCAATCTTCGATAACATCTTTGTCGTGATCAAACGCTTCATTCAAGGTAAAGCAATCTACCAGGCCGATGCGAGTCAAGCCCATTATCGACTGCTGCGTGCCGGATTGAATCACAAACAGGTGGTTGCTGTGCTCTATCTCGTCAGCACTTGTCTGTGCCTTTCCTCCATCATATTGATGTTGGTAGAGATGTAAGTCTCCGCAACAACGCGGTCATATCATTGAAAAAGAGACGAGTCCAAGATTTCTTGGCTCGTCTCTTTGTTATGTTTATCTGATTCGCGCTCACTGGCTCACACTTATCTCGAAGCCGCCGGCGGCAACGGTTGTTCATGTTGCTGCCGCCCTGTCCATCCCGGCCGATCAAGTTCTATGAGACGGCGGTATCGCTCTTCCCCAGCCAGCAGTTGTTCGTGAGAACCCTGCATGGCAATCTGTCCATTTTCCATAAAAATAAGTTCGTCCATCTGTTCCGCACCAATCAGGTGATGGGTGACCCAGATCATCGTTTTGCCTTGCAAGCTGTCCAGAATGGTGCGCATCAGTTCACGTTCCGTCACGGGATCAAGCCCCACGGTTGGTTCATCGAATATCACAACAGGTGTCTCCCGGAGCAGTACCCGGGCAAGTGCAATTCGTTGTCTTTCCCCACCTGAGAAACGCAGACCCGTCTCCAGCATCGGTGTATCATATCCCTGCGGCAAGGATTCAATCAGACCGGATAAACCGACTTGGGCAGCCACCTGACGAATCTCCTCATCCGTTGCATGTGGACGACCAATCCGTAAATTATTGGCTACCGTGGTATCGAACAGGTGTGGGCTCTGATTCAGCACTGCGATGACATCAGGCACACTCTCATCCAGCGTCTGCACAGGTGCATTATTGATCAGAATGTTCCCCGCAGACGGAAGCAAGGCACCCTGAATGAGCTTCAACAAGGTCGACTTGCCGCCACCGCTTCGCCCAAGGATAGCTAATCGTTTGCCTTGCGGCAAATGAAGGGAGATATCCTGCACAGCGTAAGGATCATCCGGTGCATAGCGATAACTAACGCGATTGATCTCGATGTCTGCTCTTAGTTTGGGCGGAATGCGCAGACGAATTCGTCTGTGTTGAGTATCATCTGTAGCGGGTAAGGATTCTGATGGTTGTCTAGCCGCCGGGTTGCTGTTTTTTACTGCAGAGATCGACTCGCCTTTTCCGCCAACATCACCCACTCCCGTCTGCCCCGGAAGATCCGGATTCCCTTCCAACTGTTTTAAGCGGTCCAGTGATTCCTGGTACTGTGGAAGATGCTCCACAGCATCCCCTACAGGCAGAAGTGTTTCCGTGAGCGGAAATAACACCAACACAAAAGCAGCAATCATCACGACAGGTAATTGTCCGACAGAAGCGGCATTTCCGGCCCATACTGTAACTGATACGACCATCAAGCCAATGACACACTGGGCCATCAGATCACGCCAGCGTATCCAGCGCCGCAACTTGCGGCGAACCATGTCGAGCTGTTCTTCCGCCTCTTCCTGCTGCTGAACAAATTCGGTTGCTCGTCCACTTGCAAGCCAATCTCCCAGTCCAAGCACACCGTCAGTCAGACGGGTATACAACCTGCTGTTTTCCTTTTTCAGCCGCACACGCCATTTCCACGTCACTTTCAGGGAAATCGCAGGTAGCGCGGCAACAAGGAATAACATATACAAGCCCATCCACACCGCAAATCCCAGATCCACATTGCCAAAAGCAATCACAGCCCCGCCGTACATTACAAGCGCAGTTACAGCGGGAAAGACGGTACGTAGATAAATATCCTGCAACCGCTCCACATCATCGGCGAGTGCTCCAAGTACATCTCCGGTCTGCATGCGAGAACGCAAGAACAGGGCCTGTGGCTCCAGAATGCGATATAATTTCACCCGTTGATCGGCCAATACCCGCAGTACGGCATCATGTCCTGCCAAGCGCTCGATATATCGAAACACCGCGCGGAATATTCCAAATGCACGTACACCTACGATGGGGACATATACCATCAGAATATTTTCAGGACGCAGCGCAGACTTGGAGATCAGAAATCCGGAGGTAAACAGCAGCAGTACCGCACACAGTGCAGCACAAGTGCCTAACGCAATGACTGCGATGAATCTCCAGCGGTACTGTGCCACATACGGAGCAATCCAGCTATTTTTTTCTTTGCCGTTACGGACGGTCTCCATATGTTCATATCCGGACTTCATGTTATATCGCCTCCATCTGGGCCTGAATCATCTGATAATATACACCTTGCCTTGCTAGCAGTTCCTGATGTGTTCCTGTCTCTGCCACCGTGCCGCCATCCATAACAATAATCCGATCCATATGCGGCATCCAGTGCAGACGATGGGTAGCCAAAAATACAAGTTTGCCTTCGAACAGCGGCAGCATCGTCTGTTTCAGTTCATACTCTGTTTCCACATCCAGATGTGCTGTCGGTTCATCGAGCAGCAGAATGTTTCGTTTGCTCAGCAGGGCTCTTGCCATTGCCACCCGTTGCTCCTGCCCACCACTGAGCTGTCTGCCGCCAGCCCCAATAGGCTCATGCAGCCCACCGGATAATGAGGACAGTAACTTGGTTAATCCGGCAGCGCTAACTGCTTTGGCCACCTCCGCATCCGAAGCCTCCGGCATGTAGAAACGAACGTTATCGGCCAGGCTTCCACTAAAGATATACGGATGCTGCGGGATCGCTGCCGTCTGTCTTCGCCAGGATTCGAGCATATCCGATGTAACCGGCTGTCCGTTAGCCAGTACTTGACCCGAATTAGGTAACTGGAAACCAGCCAATACATCAATTAATGTGGACTTGCCTGCTCCGCTGGCGCCAATAATACCGATTTTGCCGAGACCTGTGATCTGAAATGTGACATCCTTTAGCGAATATGGACCTTCATCCTCATGCCGTACCTGTACATCCGTAAGTGCGAGTCTACTATTCTCATTCCAAGAGGATCTGGAGGAAAAGGAAGAATCCAACTCAGGAATAGCATCGGGATCAAGATCAGGGTGCACCGCAGCCATGTTGTCACTCAACACGACACGTATGGTCGAGATGCCGACTTTCCTTTTACCCGAAGTTAATGATGGTGTAGATCCTGCTTCGTCCTCTGCCGTAACCGCATGCGGAACAACATTAGCATAGACTTCCTTCTGTTTCTGTTCAGCGGCTCTACCCCGTTCGATCACCTGATTAATGGCCGCTCCGGCTTCCTTACCGTCCAATGTGGCGTGATAATCAGCGCCGAGCATACGTACAGGCAGGAAATATTCGGGTGCGAGAATCAGTACCGTCAGCGCAGGGCCGAGCAACATATGTCCTTCCGTCAGACGTAATCCCAGACTAACCGCCACGGAAGCAACGGACAGCATGGTGAAGAAGTCGAGTGCAAATGAAGAAAGAAAGGCCATACGCAGGGTAGACATCGTCGCTTTCCGATACCGCTGACTGACCCGCCGAATGGAGCCTTCATGTGTTTTGCTCTGTCCCAATGTTTTTAGCGTCTCCAGCCCACGTAAGGTATCGACAAAATGGTTAGCGAGCGCTTTGTAGGATCTGAATTGTCCGTCTATCTTACGCTGAGCTGCGAGGCCAATCAGAATCATGAACACGATTAGGATCGGGAGTGTCAGCATCAGAATAACCCCGGACATCATATCCAGCTTGAACACATACAGCAAAATGACGATAGGTGTGAATCCTATGCCCAGCATACGAGGAATGAACAGTTCGAGATACGTCTTGTATTGAGCGGTGCCCTCACGTGCCAGTGTAACCAGATGGCCTGTGCCCTCGGTCTTGGCATAACGCGGCCCAAGTCTGAACCACTGCTCCACCATCTGTCTGCGCAGATCAGTCCCTGTCCTCTCCGCATATCGTGATGTCACGAGTTGTAACCAGAAGGATAGAGCGTATCGGGCGGCAAAAGCAGCCAGGAACAGCAGCAGTACCGGGTACTGCTCCGTTACGGATGAACCTTCAAACAATGCCGTGATGGCTTGTGCCAACCATTTGGCTTGCATAATGATCGTCATCGCCTGTAGCAGTACCAGCGCTGATGCCAGCGCGAGTACTGGCCGGATGCCCGGCAGCTTCAGCAGCCCCCGTCCCATATCAGTACTCCAGGTGGTGCTGCTCGTTCAGGCGTTTGCGGAAGATATAATAACTCCAGATCTGATACCCAAGAACAAATGGCAGCAGTGTACAAGCTACAATGGTCATGACTTTCAAGGAATACGCACCAGATGCCGCATTGTATACGGTCAGGTCATATGCCGCTCCAAAGGAACTCACCATCACTCTTGGGAACAGTCCGATAAATACCGAAGCAAAGGCAATCGCAATCACAGCACCTGTCATACCAAAAGCCCAGCCTTCACGCTTCTGACGAACGAAATATGCCGCAAGCGCAAGTGAAACTGCACCAAGTACAACCATGATCCACAGTGCCCAGCCGCGAACGGCGAACACATCGGTCATAAAATACGTCAATATCGCATACACGGCAAGCAGTACAGCCAGCGGCAGCATCAATTTTTGCGCTGTATTCAAGGCACGCTCTCGGAGTTCCCCGACTGTTCGTAGGGAGGCAAACAGCAATCCATGAACCAGACACAGCAGGGTTACGCTCAAACCACCAATTACAGTGTACGGATTAACGATATCCAAGAATCCTGCGCGCAACTGCATCTCCCCATCAATGGGCAGACCCTTCATGAACGTGGCAAAGACTACGCCGAACAGGAAAGGCAGGAGCGCGCTGGATACCACAATGATGATATCCCATGTTTTGCGCCAACGCTGCTGTTTCATTTTACTGCGGAATTCGAAGGCAACCCCGCGACCAATCAAGGCGAGTAATACGACCACAAGCGGCAGGTAGAAGCCACTGAACATCGTGGCATACCAGTGCGGGAAGGCAGCAAACATGGCACCCCCTGCTGTAATCAGCCATACTTCGTTACCATCCCAGAAGGGACCAATCGAGTTGATCAGGGTCCGGCGTTCACGGTCCGTTTTGGCAATAATGCCTGTAGACATCCCCACTCCAAAATCAAAACCTTCCAAAAAGAAGAAACCGACAAACAATACGGCAATCAGCAAAAACCACAACTCACTTAGTGACAACGGAATAACCTCCATCCACGCCGAACGGATCGGCCGATTCATCGTGATCTTCCGGCTTCTCGACCGCAAACGGTCCTGCCTTGATCTCACGTACGAACAGGTATACCATCACGATACCGAGAACCGTATACGCAGCGGTAAAAGCAATGGTAGAGAACAGGATCATTCCTGCGGATACGTTCGGTGAGACACCGGCTTCGGTCGTCATATAGCCAAACACCGTCCACGGTTGCCTGCCAACCTCGGTCATGATCCAACCAGATGTATTAGCGATAAATGGCAGAGAAATAGCAATTACCATCAGACGCATGAACCACTTTCCTGCAATCTCCAGCTTCTTGCGCATGGCCAGAAACGTACCATATAGGGATAACAAAATCATTAAGCCACCTGCTGCGATCATAATGCGGAAACTCCAGAACGTTGTTCGTACCGGCGGGATGTAATTCCCCGGTCCATACGTCTGCTCATACTCGGCTTGAAGCTCCTTCATGCCTGTGACACTGCCGGAGAACTTGCTGTAGGACAGGTAACTGAGCAATCCAGGGATTTTGATCTCACCGGTATTCTCCTGTTTGTCTGGATCGATAAAAGCAACTACCGTCCATGGTGCCGGATCTTCTGTCGTCGTCCATGTGCCTTCACTGGCTGCCATCTTCATCGGCTGTGTCTCCACCAGATATTGCGCCTGGAAATGCCCGGAGAAAGCTACACCCAATGAAGAAACGAGTCCAATGATGATCGCAATATTAAACGATTTGCGGAAGATCTCCACATCCTGCTTCTTCATCAATTTGTAAGCACTGATCCCGGTGACAACGAAGGCACCTGTCATCAATGCCCCAAAAATCGTATGTGGGAACTCAACGAGAAGCTGACCATTCGTGATCAGTGCCAGGAAATCATTCATCTCGGCTCGGCCGTTGTTGATCTCAAACCCGACGGGATGCTGCATAAATGAATTGGCTGCCAGAATCCACAGCGCGGACAGGAATGTGCCGACAAACACCAGCCAGATGCAGGCCAGATGCACTTTTTTGGACAAACGATCCCATCCGAATATCCACAGCCCAATAAATGTAGACTCCATGAAAAACGCGAGTAACGCTTCAACAGCCAGTGGCGCACCAAACACGTCCCCCACGAACCGGGAGTACTCGGACCAGTTCATGCCGAACTGGAATTCTTGCAGAATACCTGTGACAACCCCGACGGCAAAGTTAATCAGGAACAGCTTGCCCCAGAACTTGGCCATCGTTTTGTAGATTTCCTTCCCCTTAACAACGTACAACGTCTCCATGATTGCAACCAACAGCACAAGACCGATGGATAGCGGGACAAAGAAGAAATGGAAAATCGTTGTAAGTGCATATTGGATACGCGATAACATAATCGGATCCATACCGTTACCCCTTCTTTCTGTTCACTTCGCAGTATGCGTATTTGGCATTGAAGCTGCACCTTCGCTGTCTGTCCGCCAAATACGTTGATGAACGTATTGTGCCAGATTCCCTATTTTATACATGTGAGAATTATCACAATCTCCGTGTTTAGAGCAAAAAAAAGTGATCCTGGTCACACAAAAGATAAAAATCAGCCTTTTGTAGTGCGAATTCAAATACCTTTTTTACAGTATCGAGAAGGTGTAGTGAAGCCGAAATTAGAGGATTGGTGCTTAGGGAAGCTCTATAATGGCTTGCCTACTTCATCTATTCATGGAAGATACTCATGTTTGGGACGGAATGCCCATATGTTAGTCTCAGGCATATCATGCGAAGTGCCGTGAGGGCTTTACATATGAAGTGGAAGCATGAAGCACATGCATAGTGAAGGACGCTCCTTATTACAGTCAAGGTGAGGTGAACGATTCATGGAAAAACCTGCGCCGTTACCAAGTGAAGACTCCGAAGCCAGTTCGGATAAGGCCCGTGCAGCTGTCGCAGAACAGCCCCCTGTCCGTTATGTTCTCTTCCCTCGCAAAGGAGGCTGGTCATCCTTTCCCTATCCCGATATTGCTGCACTGCTATCGATTGAGGGCGAGGTCTACTATGTCAGCAGTCTGACGCAACCAGAGGATGTACCTGCGGTGATCACTGTAATCTCCTTACCTGAAGCCGAGCAGCTATTGATGGAGCCACGTACCGTGGCAGTGGTCACTCATCCCTACTGGCTCATGGCTGCAGCTTCGCTGGAACCAGAGCTATGTATTGTCCTGCTCCCTGAGCCTGTCGGAGACGAAGCCTCTTCTCCCCTGTGGGAAAGCAGTATTTCCAAACTGGTGGGTATCGCTGATCTGGTAGGTACATCCTCCGAAACACGATATATGAAGCTATTATTCCAAGGCGTACGCGCCATCTGGCTGGGAGGCGAAGATCCTTCACAAGCAGGTACGGTGCAAAAGGATAATCTCGAAGTCCCTCTCCGGGACTACGAACTGTTCTTCCTGCATGCGCTGCGGCAGATCCTGTCAGGCACTCCGGATAGCGTTACCCTGCTTCAATGCAGTGTACGTGCTGATTTCTATCGCCAGCTTCGAGCCAAAGCAGGGGCGCATGAGACCATATCCTTTTTGCTCGCAGCCTATGAGTACTTGCTTGAAGATTCTCGGGCCATCCAATCATTACAAGAGGCATTCACCCAAGCGGTCCTGAATGGTCGAAGTGATTGTGTGATCTCCCACTATCGCTTCCTGTCTGCCATCCATGCCCGGGCCGGACAATTGGAGGACGCCCTGCTGGTGTACGGGATTAGTGCATCCGACGAACAGGAACGACATCATTATGAACAGTTATGTCGCTGGTTGGAGGCAGGAGAAGATCAACTTGTACGAGCGGAATTACTACGTATGAACGATGATTATGGAACCGCGCTGCGCACCCTGGACGAACTTGGCGGAGAAACCGCGAGACATTGGAAATTCCGCATTTATCAGGAGACAGGTCGCGTGGAAGAGGCACTGGCGCTGGTTCATGCAGTCGATATTCAGGATGATGCCAGTCGCCGGGATTATCAGCAATTATCTGGAAGTGTGCTAGCCCTGCGAGGCGACAGACACGGGGCAGTCAGACATTTTCTCGAAACGGCACTGGAGGATGAAGATGCGCTCGCCCGGATTGTCGAGCTGGAGTTGTTGGATCATGCCGTACAGCAATTGCTTGGGGAGGTGCCATGATGCTGGACCCGAAGAAACGCAGGCAACAGTTGAATGGGCCGATGGTGCACAGGGATATCCGAACCGAAACCACTTACACGCCAACGGTAACAGTGGATCTGACACATACAGACGCATCGGGAGAAGGCGATCAGCCGCCGAATCATGCACAGCCAGCGCAGAACATCCGAAGCCAGGTGCATCACTGGGGCGGTGAACAAGTTCAGGGTGAACAGGATGCTGCTGTATCACAAGAGGAAACGAGTGCATTCAAAGAACCCTTCTCCATCCGTCGAGTTCGCAAAAGCAAAGGCAACAAGCTGACCGCCATGCTCCAGGTTCGCAATGAACGCGGCCGATACCTTGAAGAAGTATTGCATGATCTGAGTGAGTTCGTGGATGAGATCGTGATTGTAGACGATGCCAGCACAGACGGAACCCCGGAGCTATGCAAAGCTTATCCGAAGGTGGTCCGCCTGGAGGTATTGGAGAAACCGCTGTTCGCCGAGGAATGGCGACTTCGCAACACCTTATGGCAAGCGGCGGCGGGAACACGTCCCGACTGGTTGCTATCGGTTGATGCGGATGAGCTCTACAGCACAGAGGCCAAGAAAGCCATACGCACGCTGATTAATCAGGAATATGCAGACTGGTTTGCCTTCCGTTTCTATGATATGTGGGGTGGCCGAACCCATTATCGGGAAGATGATCTCTGGTGTCTGCACAAGCGGCATACCGCTTCACTTGTACGTTATATGCCTGGATATCCTTATTTTTATCCACAACAGAATCATCATGTTCCCCGTCTTCCCTTGTCCTGCACCGTATTGCCCGGAGTCAGCACGGAACTGAAGGTTCAACATCTCGGCTGGGCAGGCAGTCTGGAGGACCGGGTCCGTAAATATTTGCGTTACAAGCGCATTGATCCCAGCGGTGAGTGGGGCAATCTTGCACATTACGAGTCGATTCTCGATCCGGAACCTCGGCTGATTCCCTGGAAGGAGGGACCGTGAGATGGGCGTGGTGAGTATTCTGACACATAGCTTCACCGACGGGTATAACCGGGAATTTGGTCGGGTATTCGGTGGTGGGCTGGAGCGGTATATCCTGGATCTGTGCAGTGTCATCCGCGGACTCGGACATATTCCCGAGGTTCATCAACTGTCCTATTTTGAAGCATTCCAGACTCGGACGGAGCAGATTGACGTATTCGGTTATTCGTACGACATGGATAATGTACCGGAAGCCTTTGATCGAATGGCAGCCGCGGCACGCGGCCCAGTGATCTATGCAAGCTGTCTGTGGCAGCCCATCACCTACAAACCGGGCAGTCTTGGCATCTGTCACGGCATTAACTGGGATCGTCCCGGACTGCCACTGGAGACCAAACAACAAGTGGCGGAACATATTCAACTCGCTCTGGATGGACTCGTGCGCATTGTATCCGTGGATTCCCATTTCCAGACCTTTTGCCGGGCTGCGTGCACCTATACCGATCCAAGGCAGGTTGTCCTGATTCCCAATGCAGTGGATACGTCCTATTTCACACCTGCCCCGCCAACACGGACCTTCGAGCAGGAACAGGAAGACGAATGGCTTGCCGCATGGAAGACCGATCTGGCGAGTCATGAGGAGAATGCCGGTGCAGTTATATCCGGGATGAAAGCTGTGGAAAGCAAGGTTGGACCGAGTGGTGATGGAGCATACAGTGGGAAGGCTAACGGAGATGGAGGTGGGGATACAGATAGCGATCAAGAACGAGATGAGAAGGGAGCGGTAGGTCACCATTTGGAGTTATCAAAGCTGGAAAAAGCCGAGGTAGTCGGCGGATCGTCTACGGTTGCTCGTCACCACCTGAATTCAACGGATTGGGCTACGGATATTGTAATATCAGCAGATGCTGAATATCAGGTTAATGTTCCGATTCAGGAACAGGTTGAACAGAAAACTATGGATGTCCGCTTGACCTCTCCCCGCCCAATTCGCATTATATATCCGCGTCGCATCAGCATGGAACGGGGCATTATTCCCATGATGCTGGCAGCAGATAAGCTGCTGGGGGCTTTTCCGGATCTGGAGATTGAATTTGCCGGGGAACTGGTTGAAGGCAGTACGGTCGGGAGAGCCTTTCGTTATTGGCATCGTACTCATCCACATGCGGAGCGGATTACCCAGCGTACGTATGATTTCCGGGACATTCGGGAGGCCTACCATCAGGCAGATATTGCCGTAATTCCAACCGTGTTCTCGGAAGGTACCTCCTATGCCTGTCTGGAAGCGATGAGCTGTGGACTTCCGGTGATTGCCTCCAATGTCGGCGGATTGAATGATCTGATTCAGGATGGTTTTAACGGGCTTTTGGTACCTCCTGGCGAGCAGGAATTAACCGCCGCCCTGGTACGTCTAGTACAGGATCGGGCCGAGCGGGAACGACTGGGAATCTATGCGCGCGAGACTGCACTGTCCTATGATCTCGCCAAGTGGCGGAGCCGGTGGAGCACGGTGTTGGAATCTTTTTTGGCAGAGACAGGATTAAAGGAGGGAATTCGGGGATGATGGATACGCCCAAGGCAACGGAATTCATGGAATCAAGATACATTAGGCAAAGTGACCCTAAAACGGACACATTGGTCTTCCCCCTGCATCCGGCATGGTGGAGCCGTCCCTACGAATATGAATGGGCCCGGCGGTTTGCACGTCCAGACGATGTGGTCCTTGATGCAGCCTGCGGCATCTCCCATCCGTTCAAATTCTGGCTTGCCGAACACTGCCGCGAGGTTCACGCCTGTGATTGGGATGAACGCATTTTGTCTGAAGAGGCGATACGACTGGATATCGCTTCTGATTTTGGCGAGCTGGCCGCTCAGGATCTGCCGGAATCCACGCTCGTCCGATTGCACCGTGCAAAGGCCAATCTGGCCCAGCTTCCGTACGAGTCGGGTAAATTTGATCGGGTGTTCTGTATCTCTGTCCTGGAGCATCTGGATACGGGCACAATGCTGCGAGCGTTTCGTGAGTTCGCCCGCGTGCTGAAGCCAAACGGACAGCTGATCGCTACCTTCGATGTACCCGAAATGCGCCCTGATCTGCTGGAAACAATCATGGCCGTTACCGGACTAAACATTAAGGATAAGCTGAATGTGGAAGAGCCGGACGATGCGATCTGGTCTGACATGTACGGCGCGCCGATTCGCTGTTTTCGAGCGGTGATATGCAAAGGTTAAGGCACCGATCTATTGGCAACGGAACCATGCACGGTTCGGGGAATGCTCCCAAGACCGGTAGCTCCGTTGCTTTTGCACTTTCAATTGGAGATGGATTGAGAAACAGATCGTGGTTACACATTGGGGAATGGGACTGGGATTTAGGGACTATGGATTAGAAATTAAAATTAGAAGTTAGATGCTTAGAGATAAGAGATAAAGATAAAGATAAAGATAAGAGATGAGAGATGAGAGATGAGAGATAAGTGATAAGTGATAAGTGATAAGTGATAAGTGATAAGTGATAAGTGAAATTATAGGTGTACCAGTAACATGTTGCACTGGTTGGTATACGCATCGGCAGAGGCTGCGCCGGGTGCTGTCAGGCGCAGCAGGATGTGCAGGCCCGGCGGAATGGTCGTCGCCGGGCGACCTGTGGCGGCAGATTGCCGCGCAGTGAGTTGGGCCGATTCGGCCCATTCACGTGCCAGGTTCTGCCGCCCGGCGAGCAGCGCGAGCGTGCCCGCAAGGAGTGCGTGAGCGACGCGCTCCGGGGTGGGCACCGCGTCCGCGCGGGGCTGCTGCGCGCCGTCAGGCGTGCCGCATAGCGCAAGCAGCCCTTCGCGGACGCCCGCGGGTGCGCGCAGCAACCCGCAGCGTGCCGCAGGCGGAAGCGCTGCGAGCAACGCCAGCGCGCCGCGGGGCGGCAGGGCTTGCAGCAGGCGCAGCCATGCGGCCCAGGCGCCCACGCCGGCGAGCGCTTGCGCCGCTGCGAGCACGCCAGCCGCAGGCGCGGCAGAGCCGCCGGGCGTTGCATCGCCGGGCGGGCTAGACGCCATGCCGCAGCTGCGAGCCCTGGCCCCGCGCTGCAGCAGCGCCTCGGCGGCGTGGGCCGCTGCGGGCAGCGCAGCCCGCTGGCGAGCCGCCGCTCGGGCGTTGCGCCTGCCGGGCTGCTTGTGGCCTAGCGCCCACAGCGCCAGGGCCGCCTCTGGCCCGTGCTGCGCATGCACCGCCCAGGGCTGCAAAGCCGCCCGAGCGGCAGCGTCCTCGCCCAGCTGGGCGAGCGCAAGCACGGCGGCCAGCGGCTGTGCCCGCAGCGGGCCCGCAAGCGCCGCCGCATGGCGCAGCAGCCACTCCGGCCGATGCGCAGCCAGCGCGGCCGCGATCAGTGCTTGCCATGCCGCAGGCGGCAAGCTTACCCGGGCGGCTACGCCTGCGATTGCGTGTGGCCGCCCAGTGGCAGCGGCCAGCAACAACAGCCGCTGCCATGCAGGCAAGCTGCCGGGTTGCACGTCCAGCGCCGCCGTGTATGCGGTTTCTGCCTCTGCCCAGCGGCCAGCCCGCTCATGTGCCATGCCTTCCAGCGTCAGGCTGCGGTAGGTTCCAGCACCAGAGACAGATGTATACCTGTTGGCTGTGGAAGCAGCCATTTTAGCCTGTTTTAACCAGTCCAGGGCCAAGTCCTCTCTCCCTTGATCCAGTTCAAGTACAGCACCAAGTTCCAACAAATCCGGAAAATCCTCATACACCGGCGTCCACGCTTCCACCACAGCAAACGCCCGTTCCGGGCTGCCAATCTCTCGCCAGGCGTAAGCCGTTTTCAGCACCAGATCCGAGTGATATCCACAATCCGGCATAAGCTGCGCCAATAAGGGCTGTAACAACCGGAGTGCTTCATCATACTTCGCTTGCTGAAACCATTCGGCAGCCAGAGCATATAACAGCTCCGGTTGATTTCCCTCCTGATTCAACGCGGAACGGATCAACTGCATGTTGCGTGCACCTTTATTTTTGGCATTGATCACCTGCTCCAGATATCCGTAATGCATGACCTCAAGTCCAGAATGAAGTACGCCTTGCGGAGCGAGTGCCATGATCGAAAAAGCAATCTCTTCGTGAATTTTGCCCTGAAAAGCAATTCGGGAATCATTACGGAACAATCGACATACCGCATCCGTCACGCGCTCTTCACCGGACACACCCAGCAGACTCGTGACCTGTATCCAATATCCCCATACGTCGTCTCTGCTTGCTGCTAACAACTGCACGAGTTCTGCCTTCATCTGCTTGGTCTGTACCCATACCTCATCTGCATCAAGCACCAGAATCCACGGTTTCGTAGCTGCGGCCAGCGACAGATTACGGGCTTTACTGAAGTCACCCTTCCATTCCGAGTGGATGACAACGGCACCATGGAGACGTGCAATTTCAGGTGTATCATCTACCGAGCCTGTGTCCACAACGATGATCTCATCCACAACATCCCTGACTGCATTCAAGCACCGCTGGAGTGACCTCGCTTCATCCTTCACGATCATGCACAAGCTAATCTCCGACCCCACATTCTCCACCACCCCTCACCTACCTGATCCCTTCAGCTCTCAAACCCGTCCGCTCCCGGTAACTCCAGCCGAATATGCTGAACGACAGGCCAACAACGATGCCGCTGTCCATCTGCAGGCTGTGCGAATACCTCCAGATGATGATCCGCAGCGCTGACCAATCCTTTCACCAGCCAACTGGTTCCCATCAGCGTATCCAAAGATCCAGGGAATGGCCCCTTTTCTTCCCCTTTTCCTCTACCCATCTCCTTCTCGCTCCTCTTCCTTTCCTCTTTCTCCTTCTCTCCTACACGAGCGCTCTCTTCTGACGATACCCCTTCTCCGGACAATTGCTGTTGGCACATCTGAATCAGGCTATGCAGCTCTTTCCATCGTCCTGACTGTACACACCCTTCCATCATCAGTCCAAGGGCCTGCCAGCCATCATACTCTGCTCCTGCAACTGTTCCGTCCATGCTGGAGTCCACGTCCTTCTTCGTTGTCGCTCTCAGACCCAAGGTTCGCCCTGTCTGTACAGCAATTTCTTCATTGTTAGTTACTGCTTCACCCATATGCGAACTACGCTTCAACCATAACGTTAATGGATCATCTCCGCTAACTTCCTTCCCCTCGATCCACTCCAAACGTTCGAGCCATCGGGCAGATGAGGCGGCAAGCAACCCTTTTTTGCGCCTCACAGGTTCCAGTTTCAGACGCGCCTTGTTCCATCTGCCTTGCTGGATTTGGAGCATCGCCTCCGCTACGGATAAACGCTCCCTCATTTCTCCGTTGGATTGTGAAGACACACCAGGTAATAATTGCAGGGCCGCATCATAACAACGGGATTGCTCCAAAATGCCCAATACTTTGTGTATAGCCTCTTCTGAACTGAGTGCAAAACGCTCCCTCACCAGCTCTGGAATCTGATGTTCCTGACCAGAAACTCGCATAATACGGAATATCCGATAGAGTGGCGGCAGCAGACTGGATTTGGCGCGCACCGCTTCCACGTAAGCATCCACTGCACCCTCCAGATCGGCCCTTCCTTCCAGTAATCGCCCTAACGTATACCACGTCTGATAGGTTCCGATGCCTTCTTCCGTATGGTATATGGGGGGAGGCGGACCCATGCGAATAGCTTCACGTAGCGCATACTCTGCCCGATCTCTATCCCCCAATGCGTCTGCACATACCCCGCGATGGTGCATGAGATCCGTGTACTCTGGGAAGAGTTCAAGCGCAGCATCAATGCGATCCAAGGCTTCCTGCCAGCGATTCAGATGCTGGAGACAACGAACTTCATATTTGAACAGCAGATGCGCGTAACTGGTCACCGCAGGATCAATCCCCATCCGAGCCACACCAAACGTCTCCAATGCCCGCTCCGCTTCCCCTACACGCAGATACTCGACCCCCAGATTATAGTGATGGAACGGCTGATCCGGTTCTTCTTCCACTGCCTGTTCCAGCAGGCGAACATTGCGGTTCACCTTATCTTTGCGCTCCACAATTGCCGTCTGATACCCATAATGATGGATGATCATGTCCGTTACATGAAATGCAGCTTCAGGGTTAACCCGACAGATCGCCGCCGCAATCTGCTCATGAATTCGACCTTCAAACCGATGACCCGGAGCATTGCGGAAGAGACGCAGCACCGGATTCACAGTAGCCCCCTGCTGACCTGTACCTGTATAGTTATGAATGTTTAAAAACAATCCGTCACATCCGCTGACCGCCGTCCAGCTTCTGATCTGCTCCCGCGCAGCACTATCGAGCGCCTCGTCCGCATCAAGGAAAAGAATCCAGTCGCCGGAAGCCTGCTCCAGGCCAGCATTCCGTGCTGCGGCAAAGTCATCGCACCACTCAAATGGCACCACCATCGCGCCATACTGACGCGCAATCTCTGCGCTACGATCCGACGAACCGGTGTCCACTACGATCACTTCATCCACCGCTCCCTGGACACTGGCAAGACAATGAGGCAGTAACTCTTCCTCATCCTTCACGATCATGCATAAGGAAATTCGTTCCGCTCGCAAGCTGATTCCTCCTTTCCTTTGCATGGAAAATCGTACGCCAGGGAATGCCCTCGGCCGTACGTAATCTTTGTTCCAACGCAGTATGCTGTGCAATGAGCATCTCGGCAGACGGGGAACGAACCAACTCCTGCCGAATCGCCTTCAAGGCCAAACGCATGTAACATACAGCTGCTCCAGCCCGGGCTTGTCGGTGAGCAGGTTCCCGCTCCAGTGCCTGTTCGAACAGAGACAACGCCTGTTCATCGTATCCTTTGGCATACAGCGTTTCACCCAGCCAGAATAATCCTTCGGCATCGAGTTCATTCTCGGTCATACACTGAATCAGGATGTTCGCGGCTGCTATGGTATACCCCTGACGATATAACAGACTTGCAAACTCCCTCCGTAAAGTTACAGCAGTTCCCCAATGCTCCCTCACCATCATTGCCCGCAGCTTATGCAGTTGCTCGGCAAGCGTAAGCTGTCCCGTATATAACGCCTGCTCTACAACCTTCTCTGCGATTATCTCTGCCTGCGAACCCCATTGCATAAGCTTCTGTTCTTGTGGCACTGGTACAACGCTTCGCGGCTCTTTGGACAGCTGAGTTAATACTCGATCCATGACCTTCCAAATGTTTTTTTCCTGTGGAGGCGAGGTTGCGAGGAATGTATCGCTTAATCGTAATCCATTAGCCCAACAAGCCAGTGCCCAATCCATTCTGTGCTCAGCCGGCATGTTGAATTCACTCACACATTCCGTGCCCCAGTGCTCTTCCGCCAATTGCAGTGCTTCGGATATCTTATTCGCACACAACATCCAATGTATACGTTCCGCTATATGGATACGAGCAGTACGCGCATCTGTATCCAGCATTTTCAATGCCTGCTCATATGCTCCGCAGCCTGCCAGAACATAAATCACTTGCACCAGATGATCCTCATGCATCACTGCATATGAATGAGGCATCTCACCACCAATCGATTTGCCTTGACTCGGCTCCTCAATTCCCATGCATCTGGCGAGTAATGTTTCTGTTATGCTCTCATCTGTTTCTCCGGATTGCTGCAATACATTTGCCAACCCAGCCCACGCCGGGGCATACGCAAACATGCTGTCCAATGCCAATTCATACAGATGTGCAGACTCCTTTAGAAATCCTCGTTTCTGTGCAAGTCTTGCCATTGCGGAATAAGCTCTGTAGCTGTCGGAACCTGCTTCCGTTACATATGGCGAGTCTAATGCGCCGCCTCCATTACTCTGTTCATTACCTTGCAGTCCCTCCCGACATTCGGTTGCTCGGACGTAGGATTGGTATGCACGTTCCTCCAAACCTTGGTGCTCCAACGTCTCCCCATACAACAGGTGCAGATCGGCATAGGCTGGATAACGCTGTCTTTCCACAGCCAGAATTGCATGTGCCTCATCATAACGTTCCGTTCCTACAAGGGTCTTAGCATAATCTTTAACCAGTGTAGGGCGATATGGCGCAAGTAGCTCTGTGAGACGTAATGATTCACGGAACGCTTCAATTGCCTGTTTGATCTGACCAAGCTGGCAATACGTTACTCCCAGATTGTACAGGTGAAAAGGCTGTGCAGGCTCATCTGCGAGTTCCCGTTCAATCAGCTTTAAATTACGTCTTGGTTTATGTTCCTTCGCAATTTTGGAGGCCAGATATCCATCATGAATCAGACATAACGGCGCAAGTGGTTCCGACTCCATCAATAAATGTTCTTCATCCTGTGTAGCGATCTTGCTGTCATTCATATCAGCGGCCCCATCCTGGCCAAATCTGCATGAGCTACTGCGTACCAACTGCTCATGGACGCGTCCGACATATTGATACCCCTGATGAGCACGGAATAGTCTCACTGGTTGGCAGATTACCCGCTCTTCCGCCCCATCACCGTATCGATTCTCTATGGTAATTCGTAATCTTGAAATGCTTCTATGGACTTTGGGCAAATATTTCAGCAGTTCTTCCAATCCCTGGCTGACGTACTCATCGGCATCCAGACACAGAACCCATTCTGTACCTGCCAGAGGCAGACTGATATTTCGTGCTTGGGCAAAGTCATCTTGCCAGTCGGCGTGCAACACCGTTGCTCCGTACGTTTTGCCGATTTCGGGTGTGCGATCAGAGGAACCCGTATCCGTGATAAAACATTCCATGCCGAAAGGCTTCAAACTGTCGAGACAGCGGGGCAGGTGATGTTCTTCATTTTGAACAATCATATGGATTCCAAGCAAACGGTTCTTCAAATGCGACCACCTCCAATACAAAAAAAGTACATGAAGTCCACCAAAGGAACTCCATGTACCTATATGAAATATAAATGGGTTATGTGCCTTGTCCATTGAAGAACACATCAATCGTGCTTGGTGCACCAATGAGGCTGGAGCGGTAGGAAAGACGTGTGTATTTGAGAAAACGCTGTGGTACGAGTACATCTACTGATCCGGACAAAATGCCAGTCACAGTGGTCACATCCGTGTACCAGTTCGTTCCGTTGGCACTGATCTCAACCAGAGCATCCACCCGGTTTACACCCGGCCCCCGGTTATATACAAAGAAAGAATACGTGCCAAATACACTGGTCGTAACCGCTGGAAGCGCGGTGAAGGTGTTTGCTGTAGGTGTGCTTATGATCTGTGACTCCTGAAAACTCTTTTGTGAAATGGACGTCACACTGCTGAGCGTCCCTGCCGTAATCGTAGCACCGAGCACGCTCGTAATCGTACCATTTAGCAAGTTCGTCAACGTACCTGCTGTTACGGTTGCACCAAGGACACTTGTAATGGTTCCATTCAATAAGTTCGTAAGCGTTCCTGCCGTGATCGTTGCTCCAAGCACACTCGTAATCGTACCATTCAACAAGTTCGTTAATGTTCCCGCTGTTACCGTTGCTCCGAGTACACTCGTGATCGTTCCGTTCAATAAGTTCGTTAGTGTTCCTGCGGTGATCGTTGCTCCCAGTATACCTGTAATGGTCCCCGCCGTAATCGTCGCTCCAAGCACGCTCGTGATTGTTCCAGCCGTGATCGTTGCTCCCAGTACACTTGTGATTGTACCATTCAGCAAGTTGGTGAGTGTCCCTGCTGTTACGGTTGCCCCAAGCACGCTGGTAATGGTTCCGGCCGTAATCGTTGCTCCTAGTACACTTGTGATTGTACCATTTAGCAGGTTCGTCAATGTTCCGGCGGTTAGAGTCGCTCCGAGCACACTCGTGATTGTCCCGGCCGTAATCGTCGCTCCCAGTACACTTGTGATTGTACCATTCAGCAAGTTTGTCAGCGTTCCCGCTGTCACCGTGGCTCCGAGCACACTGGTAAGTGTACCATCAAGCAAGTTGGTGAGTGTCCCTGCAGTTACAGTCGCTCCGAGCACACTCGTAATCGTTCCTGCCGTAATCGTTGCTCCCAGTACACTTGTGATTGTACCATTTAGCAGGTTCGTCAATGTTCCCGCAGTTACAGTCGCTCCAAGCACACTCGTAATCGTTCCGGCCGTGATCGTCGCTCCCAATACACTTGTGATTGTACCATTGAGCAAATTCGTTAATGTACCTGCGGTTACGGTGGCTCCCAGCACACTGTTGATCGTACCTGCCGTGATCGTCGCTCCAAGTACACTCGTAATGGTTCCGTTCAGAATGTTGGTGATGGTTCCTGCGTTAATTGTAACGGTAGTCAGACCTGAGATGTTACTAATGGTCCCGTCCAAAATAATGCCAACCACATTCCCGCTTGTATCGGTTCTGACAGGCTGGGCTGTGCCTGTACTATCCTGGCCGAAAATCAATGTCCTCAGATTATCCGGATTCGTATTAAACGTCGTAAAGTTAGGCATGTGCCTCGTCCTCCTCCCTGGTCAAATCTGTGTAATCCTACTCCCTTACGGCATACGCTGCGCCTGAAAGTAAACATCAAGCCGGGTCGGTTGATCCGGTTCAACGGATCGAATTGCAAGCCGGGTATAATGCAAAAATCGCAAAGGTACCAGCGCTTTGGTCTGTCCTCCCTCGACCACCTCCTGGCTGTCCACAGCATAGTCCAAGGCATTGGGGCTGATCTGGATCTGTACCAGAGCCGGATGTTTTCCGCGATTCACAACGCCATAGGTGTACATGCTGAGTGATGAGGTGTCTTGTGCCGGGAGGGAATTCATGCTGCTGCTGGTTTCGGCTCCGACATACGTATGCTCTGTAAAACAATGAATAGCACCAGGGAGTTTCGTACGTGAGGAAGTACCCTGCTTGAACCGGGGACGAGTAATCCGGGAACAAGGGGGTTTCAGCAATTTAGCGCGGCAGGAATGACGTGAGCGGCGACGGCTTGCATATTTGGTTGGTTGCTTCGTTCTCTTCTTGCTTCGCTTCGCTGTTCGACTCATCTCGATTTCCCCTTAAAAAATGTGCTTACGCATCGTATGCCCGGATTGGATATACGGGCACGGCATCTGCCGTTATTTTGGAATTAGCAGTCCGTTCCCAAACGCTTTCTCTTGTTGATACATACAATGCAAGTAATGAGGACATGCGAAACAAATCGTATCGCGAGACCAGTTTCATCTATTCAGAGGGGGGGACAAGATGACAAACTCTAATGTATTCAACCAGTCTAATGGGCCCCTGTTCACTCAACTGACCAACACTTATGCAGCCCCGGGTATTGAGGCTTCAGCAGATGCCGGTGCGGCTGCGGCAGGCAGTTTTTTTGCCCTGACGACCAATAATACATCGATCCCTTCCAGCCAAAACCTCCTTCTTCAAATCCTGAATGCAAGTGGAAGTGGCAGAACAGTACGAATTGCCAGCCTTTCGGGAGGTACAACGGCTGCAGCCACACTGGCCGTATATTCCGGGGGCACGGTGACGGCAGGAAGTACACCTACACCCGTCAATACATTGCTTGGCAACGCCAATTCCAGCATCGTTACTACAAGGCAAAATACCGGCACGCTTGGGGGGACTTTCACAAGTTTGCTCAGCATACCTCTCACTGCGGGAATGTATTTCTTGGATTTAAACGGTTCCATTCTTGTTCCACCGGGACAATCACTATCCATTAGTTTAGGAACTGGCAGTCAGACTGCAGCCATTAATCTCTTCTGGTGGGAATTCTAAACATGATGCTTATAAAAGGAGGTGCACACTGTGCCGAACAATAATGTATTTAATCCATTAAATCTGCCTGTCTATACGTCCAATACGAACACGTATATCTCTCCCGGCATTGTTGCTCCTCCGGAGAATAGTGCTGGCAGTACCGGCAATCTATACAATGCAGGTTCCACCAACTCCACAACACTGGGGTTACTGGGAGGAACGGTGATTGCCACCGTTCAATTAGCCAATCCAGCTGGGAGCGGGAGAACCCTGTATGTGTCACGGCTCTCTGGTGGAATCACAGTGGCACTGAATCTGTTGTCATCCTTCAGCGGTTCCATGAGTCTGACCGCGAACGGAACGCTAAGCTCTCCCAGTACACTCACGGCGGTCAACAGCAATCTTTCCAGCAGCAATACCAGTGCAGCCATCGTACGATTCTCTTCTTCTGCGCCTTCAGGAGCCACCACATTGATGGCGATGCCCCTTCAAGCGGGGCCTTTCCAATCCAATGAATTTGGCCGTTATGTGGTTCCTCCAGGTCAAGCCATGAACCTCTCTGTCAGCGGATCACTTTCGGTTGGTGGACTGTTGGCCTCTACTGCTTATTTCACTTGGTGGGAAGTCTGATTGGTTCAACGATGCACAACAAGTACAACGTGCAAACAACCGCCTTCGGAAGAATACGGGAGCGGTTGTTCGTTTTATTGTAGATACAATGAATGTTTAACATGTTGACCCGAGAAAGCAGTCAGACCGATTCCTGCGGAATGGTCTCTTTCGCTTCCGATAGGAGCGGCGGCTTCGCCTCCCATAGGATGCGCTGTAGGAGTATTCCGGCAAGGCCAATCACCAGCGTAGCGAGACCGATATATTGGAAGGTGGGGCTCGGCCCTGCGACTCGAATGAGCGCTCCACCTGCAAGTGGGGCTACAACAAGTACAACACTGAATAGTGAATTTTGAATGCCGAAGACACGTCCTACATAGGCAGGAGGGGTTTCCTTTTGCAACAAATAATTCAGTGTTACCATAAAGAGCCCATTGCCTACCCCAATGCATAACCCCCACATTAAGACCCTAATTTCAGGTGTTTGTGGGCCAATCCACCCTAATGCAGCAATTCCAGCCCCGATGAACAGATATCCTCCACCTAGCCCCCACCCATACCCAATTCTCGGCAAACGATTTAACAGCAAAATGATGACTATGGCTCCGGCACCTCCCGATGAACCCAACCAACCTAACAGCGATTCATTCCCCGGCTTGATCTCCCGAAACAGAGTCGTAAATTGATAATCGATCATCAGGATAGCCATGAGTCCAAAACAGCCGAACAGCATCGTGCTCAGTACGGGGCGACTGCTCTGTATAAAACGCCAGCCTTGCTGCCACTGGGTAAACAACGATTCGGGGATATCCCTTGTATCAGCCGTACTTCCGTCTGGTTCAACAGGCTCCGGCTTCTCCATCAACCGTCGCAAGGGCCATAACACTGCGCCCGACAGCAGGCGGGTACAAGCATTGATTAATATACAGATCTGTGGTGAAAAGAAGGCCAAAATGACTGCACCCAGTAGCGGTCCCGCCACTTTCGAGCACTGGTTCACAAAACCATTTAGGGACGATGCCTGAAACAGATGCTCCTCTGCCACCACCTGGCGGGTTAGCGCCTGCTGGGCGGGAACATGGAACACTCCCATCATGGCCCGCAGGGCAAGCAGTGGAAGCAACCACAGCGGACTTGGTGCAAATAAAATTGCAATGGTTAATCCCACCGTGATTACATCACACAGGAGCATGATTTTCACTTTGTGCAGCCGATCAGCCAGTGCACCTGCAACGGAGCCCAGCAGTATGCCCGGTACGGCCATACATACAGGAATAAGGGCGATAATGAGCGGATCGGCACCCCATCGGTAGGCCACCATCACCTGGATGGCGAGTGCATCAAACCAGTCTCCAAACGTAGCCAGCGAATAGGCAATAAACATGCGGACAAACCGGAGATTGGTCCATAAACTTCTGGAGGGTTCGGTGGATTCATTGGATGTGGGTTCATTTGAAATGACGGTCATACGTGTACTTCCTCCCTTGATTACAGCCGTGTGTGGTCTGTGTGTTACTTGACTGTAATCATAAGAGAGTTATATCAGAGGAAGATCAGAGGATGGGGAGATAGGGGATAAAAATTTCCGTATTTCATCTACAATTCGTTGTTTATAGGTGGGAACACCATAATTTTTACCAATCTCTGCGTACACTTGACGATATTTCCTGCGCAGTCTGCCTTCAATTCGATGTTGTTCCATGAACAGGAGGATCTGATATGCAGCATTCAGATATAGCGGCACATTCAGCGACATTTTCAACACGTCCAGTCCGTCATCCATCCTAAGTTCCGCTTCACGCACTCGCCCTTGCCGAAGTAACCATAAACCTTCCATCACCTGAAAACGTCCGATCTCCCGCAGATAGGGGGCATCCTTCAATCCTGCTCGCAGCACTGCCATTTGATCCTCAACAGCTTCACCGCTACCACCCCACAGTTCCACGTATAACGCTGCAAGGGTTACCGGCAGTCTGAAATTCTTGAGCTCGTCTGTCTCTATCAGACGATACGTCTCCTCCAGTTGCATCCGAGCACGCTCGTATTGACCTACCTCTGCATAGAGTTCAATGATGTTCAAAATGCGGAGTTCTCGAAGCAATTCCGCAGATAATGCCGATGAATTCAATGCTTGCTCATATAAGGGTAAGCTTTCTGATGGTTCAATTAGCGAATGAACAAAAATAAGTAACCAGTATAAACGCTCTTCAAAAGAAATTTCCTTTGTTGTAATTAGCCACTCCAGATCGCCCTGTATAAAATGGATATACAACTGATAGTACGGCTCAATCTGAATGCCTAGCGCTTCCTGCTGTTGAACCAGAGTCTGTATGGCATTTCCCTGCCCAAACAAGTGATATTTACGAAGTAATCCGTGAATGACTTCCTGCATTTCCGGGTCCTGAGCAGAAGGACTGGCGGGCAGAACGGACTTGTTTTCTTGCACCGTAAGCCGATATCCGTATCCCCGTACCGTATCCAGACTAATCTCATCCCAACGTTTTAATTTCTTGCGCAGGCGGTAGATATGATCATCCACCGTGCGTTCAACCGGATACTCCAGCGGCCATACCCGGTCCAACAGTTGACTGCGCGTGAAGACTTTATCCTTGTTCTCATATAAAAAATGAAAAAGTGCAAATTCCTTCGCCAGCAGGCGAATGGAATCCATACGCCGGGTTACGGTGTGTGTCCCTTCATCCAATTGTAAAGACATGCCTGGTTCCTCCTATGTATTCTTCTCATCGTATTTTCAACATACCACAAAAACCCTTTGCGAGAACGCAAAAGGTTTCTGTAATAAAGAGCTTGTTATAGTACGAAATAGTTATTTGGGGACAAGTTATTTCCTTGTTTTAACCGAGTACGACCCGGTCATCCGCCATTTTTTTGCCGCTAATCCGCTCGAATTCACCAAGCAACTCTGGCACGGTCAACGTACGCTTGCGCTCTTCGCTGACATCCAGAATTATGCGGCCTTTATCCATCATGATTAAACGATTGCCCAGACGGATGGCCTGTTCCATATTGTGCGTCACCATCAGTGTGGTAAGTCTCATCTCACGCACAAGTGTCTCCGTCAGTTCCGTGATCAGTTCGGCACGCGAGGGGTCAAGGGCTGCTGTATGCTCATCAAGTAGAAGAATCTGCGGCTGGGTAAACGTAGCCATCAACAGGCTGAGTGCCTGCCGCTCCCCGCCTGACAAGAGACCTACCTTCGCGTTAGGCCGCTTCTCCAGTCCGATTCCCAGCTTCTCCAGTTGCGTGTTAAAAATCTCACGTCTGGCACGGGTAACGCCGAAGCCCAATCCACGTCCTTTGCCACGCTTGTATGCCATCGCCATATTTTCTTCAATGGACATATGTGGTGCTGTTCCTGCCATCGGGTCCTGAAACACCCGGCCAATCCAGCTGCTGCGTTTATGCTCCGGCAGGTTTTTGATGGAACGATCATTGATTAGCACATCACCCATATCCGGCTTCATCACACCCGAAATGATGTTCATCAACGTCGATTTACCTGCTCCGTTACTGCCAATGACCGTCACAAAATCTCCCGGATTCATCGTCAGATTCACACCAACGAGCGCAGTCTTCTCGTCCGTTGTGCCTGGATTGAACAGCTTGGTTACTTGCGTAATCTCCAGCATGCTCACATACCTCCCTTCGCCTGTTGACCCCCGGATCGCATCAACTCTTCTGTTCGTTTGCGAGCCAGACTCCGCTGCTTCATGGAACGCTGCATCGTTGGGAATACAAGGGCAATGATGACGATCACCGCGGTAATCAACTTCAGATCAGATGTATCAAACCATTCGACCTGTAGGGCAAGTGCAACCACAATCCGGTAAATAACTGAACCAACGATTGCTGCAAGTGTAGCCCAAAACACCGTTCTTGCACCAAGGATGGCTTCACCAATGATGACGGAAGCCAGTCCAATGACGATCATACCAATACCCATTGTGATGTCCGCAAAACCGGATTGCTGGGCAATAAATGCCCCAGACAGAGCTACCAATCCATTGGATAAGCTGACACCTACAATCGTCGTTACATCCGTATTTGCACCAAAGCTGCGAATCATGCGTTTGTTATCCCCTGTGGCACGGAGCGCCAGGCCAACATCTGTTTTCATGAACAGATCGAGCATGATTTTGAACACGAGTACCACGATAATAATAAGCACCATGACATGCTCACCTGAGAATGGATTATCCATACCCATAATGGATTTATTCGGTGCGCCAAGAATACGCATATTAATGGAGTAGAGCGCGATCATCATCAAGATCCCGGATAACAACCCGTTAATCTTGCCTTTGGTATGAAGCAGACCTGTACAAGCCCCGGCCACCATGCCGCCAGCCATTGCCGCAAGACAGGCAAGCCAAGGAGAGAAGTCATTGGAGATCATCACCGCCGCGATTGCGCCTCCTGTTGTAAAACTTCCGTCTACGGTAAGGTCAGGAAAATCGAGTATGCGGAACGTAATATACACACCAAGAGCCATCAGTGCATATAAAAGTCCCAGCTCGATTGCTCCTTCAATTGAATTCCAGCTTATACTCACGTTACTTCCTCCCTGTCTATCGAAAAGAATGAGGCGAACCCGTTGCACGTTCGCCTCGCATCCATACTGCCGGATGATGATCCGATCAGATTATTGAATCAATCTCATAACTCATTAAATTATTGTTTCTGTAACTAGATATAGACAAATTGAATCGTTTTGATCTATATCTACCCTTGATTGAAGTAGCTAAAGGTATTATGAATTGATTCTATTGAATAATGTTGTTTTCTTGGTCTTTTACTTCCGCCTTCATCTCATCCGTAACCGTGATGCCTTGGGCTTCCGCTGCTTTCAGGTTCAGGATCAGATCCAGTTTGTCTGGAACGGTGACTTTCATATCACCAGGATTCGTACCATTCTTCAGAATGTCCGCAGCCATCTCACCCACCTGATATCCATGGTCATAATATTTGAAGCCTACCGTTGCGAAAGCTCCTTTTTCAACCGTATCCCGATCACTGGAGAAGAACGGAATTTTGTTACTGTTCGCCGTTTGGATGATCGTATCCACCGCACTTACGACAGAGTTATCAAGCGTAATGTAGAAGGCATCTACTTTGCCAACCAGAGAATCCGTTGCCTGTTTAACTTCAGATGTATTCGTGACCGGTGCTTTCACCAGCTTGATATTATGGGTTGCGAGCGCTTTTTCTGCGTTATCTGCCATAACCACTGCATTCGGTTCACCTTCGTTAATGACCAAGCCTACCGTTTTTACATCCGGCAGATTTTTGGCGATAAAGTCAGCCAATTGTACGATAGCCTCCGGGTTCGTGTCGGATGCACCTGTAACATTGCCGCCCGGCTTGTCCATATCAGTTACCAGTTTGGCACCCAGTGGGTCTGTTACCGCCGCGAACAGCAATGGCTTGTCCTTCACTTGCTGAGCCAGAGCCAGCGCCGATGGTGTTGCGATTCCGAGTACGAGATCATTTTTGGAGTCACCCGAGATTTTCTGTGCAATGGACAGGTTGTTCGTCGAATCACCTTGCGCGTTATTGTAATCGATTTTGAGGTTCTTGTTCTCTTCAATACCCGCATCCTTCAGGGCTGCGATGAAACCTTCGCGTGTAGCATCCAGGGATGGATGTTCAACAATCTGGGAGATGGCAATCTGGTATGATTTTTCCTCGCTGCCTCCACCTGTTGTACTCCCCGATCCTTCGGATTCCGAGCCTGTACCGCTGTTATTTCCGCAACCTGCCGCAACGATCATTGAAGCAACCATCATCAGTGACATCCAAAATTTCTTTTTCATGTGTGAGAACCCCTCTCCATCTTATAAAATGTGGTTACCCTTATCGAGATTCCATTGACACGATAGGGTGGGACAAAACAAACGCTTCAACGCATTGTTGCTTTGATCGACAAAAGCAGACAAATATAGACTTTTGTCATGCGACTGAAGTCCATAAATCGTGTTAGTGTTTTATTGTTCCCCTAATATTAAGGGGCGTCCCGATATACGTCAATGGTTGAACCGCTTCCAATTTACTCTCATCGGTTGATTGTGATAGGAAATATTACATAAGATCAAAAAAGGCAACCCACATGTTATGCGAGCAGCCTCATATAGATAGCTTATTTTTCTTCTTGAATTGCTTTTAGCTCAGCAGAGGTTAGTCCCGTCGCTTTGACAATGGTCTCTTGATCAAGACCCAAGGTGAGCATATTCAATGCAATTTTCCGCTTGCTTCAGCTTCACCTTCTTCGATTCCTTTTTGAATTCCTTCCTCCATGCCTTTCTTGAGACCCTCTTCTCGTGCGCCCTCAATCATGGATATCTGATCCCGTAAAAACTTTTGACGTGCTTCATACTGTTCGCGGAACTCTTCATCCTCGCTCAGTTCCTTCAATAGATTCATGGCCTTTTTCAAAGCCGGTTCGGGTTCATGCATCATTAACGCCTCCCATCTAACATAGAGTTATGTATAAGAATCTGGTGTTATCTCAGATTATATCACGTATCTCACTGCAAAAATAACGTTTTTACGTCATTATTATCCAAAAAAAGAGACTATTTCGACGAATCGAAACAATCTCTTGTGTATAAACCGTTAATTCCCTGACGCTTCGCGAATCTCATACTTGCACCTTTTGCCGCCATCGGCGTAACACTCGGTACGCTCCACCTCCGCTTGAAGCAGCGAGCGGAACAATTCCAGTTCACAGCGACAAGCCTGCTTGTATACACTCGCAACTTGCACAATCGGGCAGTTCATTTCCGTAATGACGTAGGTTCCATCTTCTTCTCTGGACGCATCCGCCATATATCCGTTGGCATTCTGAATTCGCGCGAGTTCCTCCACTCGTCCGGCCAAATCCTGGCCCTCCATCTGTGGCAATCCGCTGCGGAGCAGCTTGTCCCGGCGACTCTCGAACAATGCATCCACCACACCGCTCCCGGCTGATTCAGACAATTCTTCAAGCAGTTCCAGCGTAAGGGACGAATATGATTTTGGAAAAAAGCTGTCCCCGCGTACCGTCAATTGGTACACCGAGGATGGACGTCCAGCCGTAGCCCGGGCCTCCCGAACCTCGATCCAGCCGTCCTGCTCCAGTGCTGTCAGATGACGACGGATGGCCATGCCGGTCAGACCCAGATCAGCTGTCATTTCCCTCGCGGTCAATGTACCTTGCTGCTTCAGCATGAACAAAATCCGTTCACGCGTAGTTCGTTCCTCTTCGCGCTTCACGATCAGCACCTGCTCTCCTGCTTATGCGTGTACCGGTGCTGCCTCCCGGCAGGCATCCGAACAAAAGCGGTTATGCGTCTCTTCGCAATCCTCGCAGCTTACGTGCTGCAGGTTGCAGGTTGGACAATTAATATATCGGTCATGTGTGGTTCCACAGTGATAACAGCTGGCAATGACAATATCCTCTTCTGTCCGGTTAATCGGTACAGAGATCCGCTCGTCAAACACGTAACATTTACCATCGAATAGATGGCCTTGAACTTCTGGATCTTTACCATACGTGACAATACCGCCGTCTAATTGAGCCACGTCCTGGAATCCTTCATTAATCATGAATCCGGTCAGCTTCTCGCAGCGAATACCACCCGTGCAGTAGGTAATAATCGTTTTATCTTTCATGTCACCCAGGTTCTCGCGAATCCACTCCGGGAACTCACGGAACGACTCAACATCTGGACGGATGGCGCCGCGGAAATGGCCGATTTCGTATTCATAATCATTGCGACCATCGATAACGATGACATCATCCCGTTGCAGATGCTCATGGAACTCTTTCGGTGAGAGGCGTTTGCCACTAATCACATTTGGATCCAGATCTTCGTCTACGCGGAACGTAACCAACTCTGCTTTGTGACGAACAAAGATTTTTTTGAATGCATGTTCTTCCACATCATCAATCTTGAACACCATATCGCTGAACAGCGGGTTCGCATGCATGTCTTTCATATACTGTTCCGTCTGTTCCGGCGTACCGGATACCGTGCCGTTAATGCCTTCGGATGCGATCAGGATACGTCCTTTCACACCGAGGTCCTTGCAGTATTGCAAATGCTCTTGTGTAAACGTCTCGGGGTCTTCAATCTTCACGAACTTATAATATAAAAGCACGCGATACGCGCTGTTACACATGTATATCACCTGTTCCTATTCCATGTTGTTATGAGCCGGATCATCCGGCAAGACGACTACGTTGCACCCTTACTTGTAAAAAGAAAAGAAACAGCCGCCCGAAACTTCGTCTCGAACTGCTGTCTGACATTCGACTTATATTCCTGCATTCTAGTTTATCGGAAGCGGAATAGCTTAGTCAATATAAATGTATAGAAAGGGATGAAAGATATGGAACATTTCAACCATAAATGATTTGTCTCTGGAAAATCCAAAAAATATATTTCGAATTTGAACTATAATCGTATTCATTTTTGCTCTCATATCCATTAAACTATGCTCATCATTATATGGCTTACCACTATGAATTAGGAAAGTACAGTGGACAGGAATAACCATAACGTAACATATTTAAATGGAAAATGGGGAATGAGTCATGCGTATAACACTATTAAAAAAAGTAAGCTTCCTATGGTTAGTATTCCTGATTGGACTAAGCGGTCTATGGAATAATCCTAACATTATACAGCGAGTCCATGCCGCGGCTGCAGATCCCTATCTTGGTGAGATCAGATCATTCCCTTACAGTGCGGTCCCTACAGGATGGATGCCCGCCAGAGGACAGACGCTCTCTTTAACCCAAAATACAGCCCTCTACTCGTTGCTTGGCAATAATTATGGCGGCGACGGAAAAACAACATTTGCCTTACCTAACCTTACTAATGCTGCACCAGAAGGGTTGGGCTATTACATAGCTATGAATGGTATATTCCCTTCCCGAGACCCCGATGTTTTATACACCCGAAATGCTGTGTTAGGCGAGGTTCGCCTATTTCCATATTCCTTCTCTCCCACGGGTTGGCTAACTGCTGAAGGGCAGAACGTTAATACCTCCGTATATTCGGATCTATATGAAATGATTGGTACAACCTACGGATCAGACACACCGAATGAATTCAAGTTGCCTAACTTCCCAGAGATTAATGGTGTACATTACGCTATATTTACAAACCAAGCTAACCATGCCGAGAATGGTACAGGTAGCGAGTACATTGGTGAGATCATTCCCATGTTAGTCAGTCTTTCGACAAAAAACTGGATATTGGCGAATGGTTCCACTCTTGGCACTAACGATAACCAGCCCCTGTTTAGTCTGTTGAGCACCAGGTTTGGGGGCGATGGTCAGGTGAATTTTAAAGTACCTAATTTAAACAGCAGCCAATCCAACTTGGTTTATTATATTGCTAACGCAGGAACGTTCCCCAACTTGGACGGTGGACGGCTTCCGGAAGCAATCGAAGACACCTATACCACGAACCAAAACTCCACTTTGGCTGAGTCTGCACCAGGCGTACTTTCCAATGATAGCGACGGTTCTACCGCTATTCTGAAAAGCGGGCCGATGAACGGAACATTGGTAATGAATGCTAACGGGGCATTTACTTATACTCCGAACGCCAATTATGTTGGAAGTGACAGCTTTACCTATAGTGCCGGCAATCCATATGGTACAAGTATTCCAGTGTCAGTGACCATAACAATTGAGCAAACCACTCCTCCTATAGTCAACGGCATATCTGACGGTGGAATATATAATCAAACGGTAACACCTGCATTTAATAGTGGTACCGCATTTTTGAATGGTAATGCATTCGCAAATGGTACTACAGTTACGGCTGACGGGGTTTATACATTGGTGGTAACCAACAATATTGGCAGTACAACGTTGTATTTTTCCATTGATACAGCAGCTCCTGTTGTATTGGGTGTCACTGATAATGGAAAATACAACGAAAGCCCAACAATTACTTTTAATGAAGGAACAGCCACTCTGAACGGTTCACCCTTCAACAACGGAGAAACGGTTCAATCTGAAGGAGAATATGCACTGATTGTTACCGATAGTGCGGGCAATACCACAACCCTGCATTTCAGCTTTTATACGCCTCGAACGATCAACTTTAACAGTAACGGCGGTTCTGAAGTAAACGAACAAACAGTATCCTACGGTGACAAGGTTATTGTTCCAGCAGTTCCAACTAAAGCAGGATACACCTTTGCTGGATGGTATACCGATTCAGGTCTGAGTCAGGCTTTTGATTTCGGCAATACCACCGTTACCGCTAATATCACGCTGTATGCGAAATGGACGGTCAACTCCTATACCGTTCACTTCGAAACTAATGGTGGGTCAGTCGTTCCTGATCAGACGGTCCCATATGGTGAGTTGGTGACAGCTCCTGACATTCCAATCCAAGCAGGACACACTTTCGCTGGCTGGTATACTGAGCCTGAATGGAGTACGCCATTTGACCTGAATACTAGATCGATTGTCCAGGAGACCACATTGTATGCAAAATGGGCACCAAACACATATAAGGTAACGTTCAATACACTCGGAGGATCAGCAGTATCCGATGCAGCTGTTGAATACGAAAAGAAACTTTCAGCACCTGCTTCGCCAACCCGTTCCGGCTATATGTTTGCAGGCTGGTACGCAGACCCCGAGTTGAAGACTCCATTCAACTTTGCTCAAACAGAGATTACAGCCGATCTGATCTTATATGCCAAATGGAGTGTTAATTCCACGCCACCAGCAGGTGGTAATGATGGTAACAGCGGCGGAGGCTCTGGTAACCAGAATAACAACGGGTCGAGCATTACCCCTTCGCCGCCTAATACCATAACCCATTCGACCACGAATGGACGTTTAACACTTGCTGCGGGGCAGGCTGGGCAAGTGAGTTTGGGTGATGGCATCACTGTAACCATCCCGGCTGGAGCAACTAATCAAGAAATGAAGATCACGATTGACCAGATTACAGATTCTTCGGAATTGCTAACTAATCAGACTAAATTAATCAGCCCGGTATATGAGTTACTTAAGAATGTTCAACAGAACTTCAATAAATACGTAACCTTGAATCTGACTTTTGATACATCAAGCTTGCCAACCAATCACCAGGCTGGACTATTCTACTTTGATGAACAAAACAAGTTGTGGATCTCTGCGGGAGAAGCTTCAATTCATGACAATCAAGTCAACGTAGACGTAGACCATTTCACCAAATTTGCTGTTTTTGCGGTTGAACAACCCAAGGCGCCAGCAGAGATTGGATTTAGCGATGTCAACGGGCACTGGGCGGAAGATTTCATTCAGGAAGCCGTCCGTGAAGGTATCGTAAGTGGATTCTCCGATGGGTCATTCAAGCCTAATGCATCCGTTACGCGTGCTGAATTTACGGTGATGCTAATGAATGCACTGCAAACAGAATACACAGAAACCGCAATATCTTTTACCGATCATGCAAAAATAGGAGCTTGGGCACAGTCTGCTGTAGCTCGTGCAGTGAAAGCAGGATTTATTCAGGGGGACACTGAGGGGGCTTTCCGCCCCAATGACGCTGTAACCCGTGCCGAGATGGCTGTCATGGTAGCCGGTGCGTTTCAATTAAAAGCGATAACTGGCACCAGCTCAACCTTTGCAGATGATGCACAGATTCCACTTTGGGCCAAAGCAGCTGTCGCTGGCATGCAAAAAGCCGGGATGTTAAACGGTAAAGGGCTGAATACCTTTGCTCCAAGTGATAAAACTACGCGTGCAGAAGCGGTCAAATTACTGTTGAAAACAAAGAATTAGTGCATATCTAAAAGCCTGTTCCTTCCCGGGAACAGGCTTTCTGAACTGTTTTATTCCGAGATCGTAATGACCGAGGTCACAAAGTGATACGACTCATTCTCCAATACCGCCTGCGATAACAGGATCTTATTGCCTTCCGGACTCCAGGCAAGCGGGTCAGAGGCGTTGTCCATATCCGCCGAGATCTGGAACTGTTCTGCCGACTCCGTGTTGGAGACGAACAGCCCTTTCTCATTATCATTCTCGGAATTGATCGTATACGCAATCTTGGAATCATCACCCGACCAGCTGGTGCCGAAGATCTGCGTGCCTCTGGCGAGTGTGGCCTTCTCGTTACCTTCCAGATCGGTGAGCACCAGCGCCCGTTTGGTATCCGCCGTTCTTTTCACAATCGCAAGCCTTGTTCCATCATTGGAAGGAATGACCCATTCCACACTTTTCAGCACCTGTTTCACGTCACCCGTCTTCACGTCGTATGCATTCAACTGGCCGTCTTCGCCCGTAATATAATAGAGCATATTGCCTGACACTTTGATACTCCGTACATTGAAATTGCCTGTCTCCACCAGCACCTTCGTTGTTCCATCCACACTTGCCGAGATCAGATCACCCTTCATATTGGGAAAAACGACATGTTCATTATCCAGCCATGCACCCTCTTGGACGAAGCCATCCTCCTTACCGGCAGGGGTTGTCTCCCCGTTATGCAGATTCAGAATGTAACCTTTACCCGTACTTTCCTCCGGCTCCCGATAGAACAGGTACTGAGCATCCGGTGACACCAGCGGTGCACCCAGGCTAACTTCACTTTCCTTGAGCGGCGTGTCTGTACCTTTGGTTAGATCATACATATATAAGTTATGCGGGTATCTTTCCTCACCTTCAACAGTAACGGGTTTCAAGGACTTATTCTCCTTGTCGGATACAATCCAGTCGTCACTTAGCCATGCAATTCCGCGCATATTGGGCAATTTATCAATTTTCTCCAACTTGAAGCTCTGGTACACAGACGTGTTGGTATTATCTTTCACCGTAATATCGGTGCCTGTTTTTCCGCCTTGTGCATTGCTCCCCGGCTCTGTTGTTCCCCCGCATGCTGCTGTCGTTAACAGGGCAATGGCCCCGAACGTACCCAAAGCTGCTTTTTTCCAATTCATCATGGTCCCCCCTGGTTCCTCTTGCTATTAGACCAAGCATACACACGGCATACTTCCAAAGTTATTCAGACTTGTTTCGAACTTGTAAACTTGCATCAGCCAAAGGAAATACGAGTTGGAATGTCACGCCTTCCCCATTCTGAGAATCGCTCGTACTGCTTGGAAGTAAGGTGATTGTACCGCCTTGCTTTTCAACAAATTGCTTCACGAGAGATAATCCGAGCCCGGTTCCGCCGGTTTTTCTGGCCCTGTCTTTGTTCACCGTGTAAAAGGGTTCAAAAATCTTCTCCCGCGCCTCTGCCGGAATCGGCGTACCCGAGTTATAGATGCGAATGACCGCTTGACGCTCCTGCATCTGTAATTCGCTCTTCACCCGGATCACACCATCCGGAACGTTATATTTGATGGCATTATCTAGCATGTTGATGAAAATATGCATAAGACTCTCCCGGTCACTGCGGATCACCGCCGGTTCAAGATCCAGTTCCATGTTCAGCGCAAACTTCTCCGCTTTCCCACGCATCCGGCCACAGGCATCCTCCAGCAGAGCACTGACCTCTACATCTTCGGCCTGGTTCTCGAAGTCATACTTCTCCAGAGCAGATAAATGCAGTACTTTCTCCACCATCTCGTACAGCCGCTCCGTTTCTTTGCCAATGTTACTCGTCGCATCATCAAGCAGTTGCGGATCATCCTTATACATGTCGAGCAGCTCCACATAAGCTTTGATCGACGTTAGCGGTGTCTTAAACTCATGGCTGATGTTACCGATATATTGTTTCTGCTGCTGTTCCAGCGCCTGAAGCTTCTCTATCGCCAGTTGCAGCTTCTGCTGCTCCGCATGCATGGCTGTGATATTTTGCTGAATGGATGTACTCATATAATAGATGCCTTGCCCCAGCTCTCCCAATTCATCCTTACGCCTTACAGGAGACTCCGTAATGTAGTTCCCTTCCCGAATGGAATCTGCGGACCTCTTCAGCCGGGTAATCGCAACGGCAAACCGATTGTAGAACAGATAACCTAATATGAAGCTCAGCGCAACCACGGTAATTCCTGCCCATATGAACAGTTGAAGGATGCGAGTATAGAACTCATGGTAACTCTGGACAGGATATTGTATCCATACAGCGCCCATCTGTCCATCCGGGCCATCCAGTGGTGCGGCATAGAGCAGGGTCTCGCCCTGCTCATGATAAGCTATTTTATTTTGCAGCGCATAGTCCAACGTTTCCTGTACGAGTTCACTCTCGCCGGAGGCGAAGGATGCTCCCACCTGCTGGCCTGTCATGTTATAGAGTGCAATTGGCAATCCGGTAGAGTTGGCCAGCTCCTGTGCCAGCCTACGGCCATTTCGCTGTAAAAAAACGTCCTGATCGAGATGAACCGACTCGGTGTAGTAGGACTGTCGTACATTCAGGTTCACCAGCCGTGTCTGCTGCGATAGAATACCTTCAATCTGTGACTGCTGATTGCGTTCAATACCGCGCAGTACCAGTGAACTAAGCACAACCACGGTCAGGATTAGCAAGGCTGCCAGAAAAACACTGAACTTCAGCTTGATGCTGACTCTCATATGGCCCCGCCTGGTTCAGGTGCAGATGCTTTGTAGCCAATCCCGTATACGGTCTGCAATTTTTGCTGATCCGTATCTCCGATTTTTTTGCGCAAACGCTGGATATGAATGTCCACGGTCCGTGTCCCACCCGCATATTCCATGCCCCATACCCGATCCAGCAGATCGTCTCGTGTGTACACCCGCTCAGGATTGGACATGAGAATGGTCAGCAGATCAAACTCTTTCGGTGTCAGATCCAGCTTCTCCTCATTCACAGTCACCGTGCGGTGAGCAACATGAATACGCAGTGTGCCATTCACGATGGCCTGATTCTTCGAATCGTCAGGTGGTGGACTGCTTTTCTCGACACGACGCATGAGCGCTTTCACCCTTGCCAGCAATTCTCGGATCTCGAATGGTTTGGTCATGTAATCATCGGCGCCCATTTCCAGGCCAACGATCTTATCCACGATATCATTTTTGACGGTCAGCAAAATAATGCCTATATCCTCCCGGTCCTCCAGCCTGCGGCATACGCCGTATCCATCGAGCCTGGGCATCATGACGTCCAGAATCATGACTTGCGGGTGAAACGATGCGACCTTAACCAAGGCCTCTTCGCCGTCACTCGCAGTCTCAACTTCATATCCTTCGCGCCGCAGCGCGTAAGCAATGGCACTGACGATGCTTGATTCGTCATCTACCACGAGCACTTTTTTATTCATGGAATCCATCCTCTTTATCTATGTCATGGGTTAGTTTATGGGTCTATGTTAGCAAGGTCTATGTTAATTGGCTATGGATGAGTTGCAATTTGTATGACAGGTGCATATCCTCTCAGCTTAGTCTTGGCTTTACTTTCTTTATACCCCAAAGGCAACAAAAAGAGCCAACCCGCGATTGGATCAGCCCTGGATCTATAGATTCCCAATTCATGTTACTGATTTTAGGCAACAACTTCTTGATCACCTCAGCATTTACTCCTCAAATGACAGATTGAGCGGCTCGTCCGACATCTCATACTCTGTCTCCATATGTGTCAGCGGCGTGTTCAGATCAACCTCTTCGAAGCGGAAACTGTCGACCCACACTTTTCCTTTACCGTTCAAAATCACCCCGAACGAAATGACCGCGCTGCCCTCCGGCACATCAAGCACAATACTGTACTGGTTCCATGGCTGCGTACCCGTAATTGGCCGATCATGCATGTTATCAAATTGGAGCACATCATGAACGTTATTATCCACACGCATCCATAATCCGCAGAACGCCTCCACACGCTCGGTCCTCACGAATCCCGATAATTTCATCCGCTTGCCTACATACTTGTCCGCTCTGAACTGCTGCATCATCGTTGCGAATTCATTAGGCTCCATCGGTGTAACTGCCTTCAAATAACCTGAAGCTTTCCCCTGATGCACTTCGGCAGGATCAATGCCCATCTCATAATTTTGCGGATGACTTCCGGTTAACATCCAGCCTGTAATCGTTGACGTCTGACTCATCTGTACTTCTCCTCCTCTGGTTCTTCCTTCGAATAATTTCAGATCGAACAATTTGCGGAAACGTCCTGGTGGCATGCCATAACATTTGCGAAATGCGCGAGTGAAGGCTTCCTGACTTTCAAATCCACATGCCAGGGAAATGTCCAGAATGCCTGCATCCGTGGATCGCAGGGCTGTGGACGCCAGACTCATCCGGCGATTACGAATATAGTCCACCACAGTCATACTCACCTCATTACGGAAAATCCGGTGGTAGTGATACGGCGACAACAACGCCTCGGATGCCACTTCTTCCAGCCCGATCTCTTCATGCAGATGGGTTTCAATATAGAACAAACTTTGCTGAATCATTGCACGGTAACGGCTCAACTGTGGTAAATCCCCCTTCCATATCCTTACTATACGTGAATGATGTATGTATCGTTTTGACCATTTTTGCTAACTTCACTTCGGTAGTCCTCTGCCGAGAACGCAAAAAAGAGCCAACCACGGATTGAATCTTTTCCGTCATTGACTCTCCTTTTATTTATCCGCACATCATATTCTTCGTCAGACAGCCGGTACCGGCTGTGCGCCAACCTCTTCGTCATCATGCTCCACCAGTTCATGTTTCTCCCAAGCTCTGCTCTTCCAGCGGAAGAACATAATGACTGCACGGGTCCACTCATCCGCCGCAATGGCAAGCCATACACCAGCAAGCCCCAGATGAAGCTGGAATATGAGCAGGTACCCCAGTGGCAGACTCATGCAGACCATGGAGATCAGACCCATATATACCGGGAACTTCGCATCCCCTGCCGCACGCAGGGAACCAATGATAACAATGTTGCAGGTACGTCCGGTTTCGAGTAAAAGACTGAGCAGAATCACTTGAGCACCCAGCTTGATAATTTCCGGATTATCCGTAAATATGCTCATCAGCGGCACACGGAAAAAAATGATAATTACATCAATGATAACCGTGGCCAGAAGCGCCCATTTTACACTGTCAAAAACACGTTTGTACGCATCGTCTTTGCGGCGCGCACCGACAAGCCGGCCTACAATGATTGATGTCCCCATACCAATCGCCATGCTGAACAGGTAGATATAGCTGGAGATATTGCCCGCATACTGCTTGGTTGCCATGGCTTCTGCGCCCAGATAGGTCACATACAGTGTGAACACGAGCTGGCAGGAGTGATATACCATCGATTCCATCGCAGACGGAATGCCGATCCGCAGAATTTTGCCAATAAAATGTTTGGACAATTTAATGTAGTATTCGAAATCCACCCGCACCTCACTCACACGATACAACAACCAGAAGAAGATCAGCAGGCAGATAAACCGACTTCCTACTGTGGAGATGGCTGCCCCTTCCACCCCAAGCTTCGGCAGGCCGAAGTGACCAAAGATCAATGCATAGTTACCAACAACGTGAATCACGTTCATGAATACAGCGACGTACATCGTTTCTTTGGTGTAACCATGTGTACGGATCGTCGCAGCCAGCGCATTAATGAGTGCCTGGAGGAAGATCCCGCCACCGACGATATTTATATACGAACGGGCAAAATCATAAATTTCGCCTTGAATATTCAAGAGTGATAACAAATGTCCTCCGAACAGAAGGAAGATTCCGCTCAGGACCAGACCCACAATAAGGTTCAGTGTAATGGCATTACCTGTAACCTGTGCTGCTTCACTTAGCTTTTTTGATCCGATATATTGTGCCACTACAATTGCAGCACCATGTCCAATGACTTCCAGTACAAGGATAGCGATAGATATAATCTGATTGGCTGCTCCAACGCCGGAGACCGCATTATCGGATACCGAGCTGAGCATGAGCGTATCCACGCTCCCCATCAACATAAATAAGAAGAGTTCCAGGAAAATAGGCCATGTTAGTCGAATCAGATTCAGATCCTTGGCATCAGAACGAAGGGACTCTTTGGTTGAGGATATTGCTGTCATTTTCTCACCTTTCCCATGTGGGCTTTAATTCTTAGGGTATGTTAGCACAGGTAGTTTGAAAATGCAGTAGTTTTGCGAAAATAGTTGAAAGTTTTTTGTAATTCCATAAATAGGTATTTTCAGCGTTTTCATCTAGTCCTTTTTCCGTACGATGATCCAAGGTTTTAGAAGACAAAAAAGCCCCCTCCCCACTCGCTTTTAAGCAAGTGATGAAAGGACCTTCGACGTTCAGCCTTTTAACCTTTAACTGAACCCGCAGCAATTCCCTCTACAATTCGATTACTCAGGATGAGAAAAGCAATCAGGATCGGCATAATGCTAATCATCAGCGTGGCACCAATGGCTCCCCAATCCGTTGTATATTGACCGATAAAGTTCTGTACCCCCACGGTCAAGGTCTTGTATGAATCCGTACTGATGAACGTATTAACAAAGATGAACTCATTCCAGTTATAGATCATGTTGATGATTGCCGTTGTGGAGATAACCGAAGCTGTCATCGGCAAGATAATCCGAAAGAAAATCCGATGCACGGAGCAACCATCCATCACTGCGGCCTCTTCCACTTCCCGAGGAAGTGCGTAGTAGAATCCGAGCAGAATCATAATGGTGATTGGCATATTAAAGGCAATGTAAGACAAGATAACTGACATTGGATGATCTGTGAGATGCAGCTTCAGGAACAAGCTGAACAGCGGAATCAACGTGGAGTGCACAGGGATCATGAGACCCACCATGAATAACCCCAATACCAGCGAACGACCCTTCCAGCGCATACGTGTAATGGCAAAGGTAACCAGACTGGCAAACAGCACGGTGAACACCACTGAGACTACCGTAATCCATACACTGTTGAAGAAGTATAAGCTGATATTTCCCTCTGTCCATACCTTGACATAGTTTTCCCAACGTGGGGTAGCAGGAAGGGAAAAAGGCGCCATGTCGAATACTTCCTGATTATTTTTAAGCGAGAATAACATTAGCCAGACCAAGGGCAAAATTTGCAGCAAAGCGACCAGGGACAAGAGGAAATATAGTAGAACATAGCCGAATCTTCTCAACCATGCCGAACCTCGGTCTGTCCCCGGGTAAGTTGGCAATCTAACGGCCGTTTCCGTCTTCACCGGGATGGACCTCCTTTCATTTGACATGCGTCAGGAATACTGGATCGTATCTTTGGATGCCGTCGCTTTGCGAAGCAGCCAGGTAACAAACAGACAGATCAAGAGCAGGAAGAAACCTACAGCACTGCCGTAACCAAAGTCGAAGCTACGGAACGCCTGACGATACATATAGGAGGCCATCACTTCGCTGGAGCCATTCGGTCCGCCATCAGTCATCACGTAGATAAGATCGAAATACTTGAGTGAGCCTACCACAGCCAGTACTACGGTCACCTTGATGACTTCAGTAATAAGCGGCAGCTTGATTCGAAAAGCGATCTGCCAAGGACTTGCCCCATCAATCCGGGCTGCTTCCACCAGAGATTCCGGAATGTTTTTGAGGGCCGCATAATAGATCAAAATATAGAAGCCTGCATACTGCCACAGAATCGGTACGAACAGTGCATACAGCACCAGGGATGGCTCCGCCAGCCAGGCTGGCGGATTGCTGAAGCCGATCGCTTCCAGAAAGGTGTTCAGCACACCGTTGCTGGGATGATAGATCTTCAGCCATAACTGGGCGATCGCGACCGAAGACAGCAGCATCGGGATCAAATATATTTTGCGGAACAGGTTGGCACCCTTAATCTTGCCTGACAGCACCAAAGCAATCATCAGATAACCGATCAGACTCAGCGCGGAGAACAAAGCAAGCAAAAAAGTATGATTCGCACTCTGCCAGAATGTTCCGTCCTGAAGCAGTCTGGCGTAATTATCCAATCCGATAAAGGTCATTGCACCGATCCCGTCCCATTGCATCAACCCATAATACCCGGTGAGCACAATCGGGATGTAAACCAAGATCAGCAGCAGAAGCAGTGCAGGTAGCACGTACAACGCAGCAACGAGACGGTTGGACATGACTTTGTCCATCACATTATCCTCCCTTCAAGCGTTCAAGCACGTGTACGTCAATTGCCTTTATCAATCGCAGCCTGATGATTCTTCACAAAGTCCTCAGGTGTCACCGCTTTGCCAAACAACGCCTGAATCATGTCCAGATGTGCCTGAGCGGCTGCCGGTTTCATCTGCACGTCTGCAAAGAGTGTGAGACTGCTGGCCTGATTCAATTCGTTCAGCAGGTCGATGTAGAGCTGTGGCAGCTGTACTGTCGCCGTATCCACTTTGGTTGCCGGGATAACACCTGCTTCAGTCACCGAACTCTCACCCCATTTTTCCACAAAGTATTGCACGAACTTCTGTGCTTCTTCCTTCACTTTGGAGTTCTGGGCCACGAACAATCCTACGCCTGGGCCACCTACCCAGCTGTTAATATCGCTCTTGCCATCTTCCATCGTTGGGAATTTGAAAAATCCGATCTTGTCCTTGAACTCCTGTGGAATATCCGGGTTGGTCGTGAAGTTCGGCAGCTCCCAGGTGCCCATCAGATACATGGCAGCCTTTTCGTTCATGAATTCGGATTTGCCCTCATCGTTGGACAACCCGTTGAAGCCTTTGTTGAAGGCATTCATATCCACCAGCTTTTGTACCTCGGCAGCAGCTTGAGTGAGAGCAGGATCGTCAAACTTGCCGGAGCCATTGATCGCCTTTTCCAGTGCATCTCCACCTAACCGATTCGCCAGATACATATACCAGAGTGAGCCGGTCCAGCGGTCTTTATTGCCCAATGCGATCGGAACCTCACCGTTCTCGGTCAGTGTCTTCAGCACACTCAGGAATTCATCGTACGTTGCTGGCGGCTGCAAGTTATATTTCGCAAAAATGGCTTTGTTATAATAAATGGGGGAGATATTTAACTCGATAGGCAGGGCATATGTTTTGCCGTCAATCGCATAGGCTTCTGTTGTTCCGGCTATGAACTTGTCGCTAAGCGAGCCGCTAAGCACATCATCCAACGGCGCAAACAGATTGCCCTTTACATAAGGCTCCAGAAACCCGGCAGCCCAAGTTACACCCACATCGGGAAGTTCATTGGATGCAGACAGAATTTTTAATTTATTCTTGTATTGTTCATTCTCCAGCACTTCCTGCTTGATGGTCACATTCGGATGATCCGTCTGATACTGCTTGATGATATCGTTGACCAATTTATTTTGCTGTGCAGAACTGCCTGCCGGCCAGAGGTGCATGAATTTGAGGGTTACTTTCCCGTCTGTGCCGTTACTGCCCGCTTCACCCTCTTGATCCGAACCTGAACTGTTACATCCGGATAAAATTACGGCGAGAACCAGCGTCCATGACAGAAGCATGGCCATCGTCTTTTTGCTCATTATCCCAACCCCCTTGGTTTTTTTCGGTTAATGTAACCGCTTTAACCAAATTGTAGCATGGGTCTATCGCCCCCATAAGACCAGAGTAATTTGGAAAAACTCCACTTTTTTGAGGTTATTTGTTATTTTATTCAGATAGGGAATGCCGATATTTGCTTGGACTAAGCCCCTCCAGACTTTTAAATACCGTGATAAAATACTTATCCGTCTGATACCCCACCTGTTCGGCAATTTCCGAGATCGGCAGGGTCGTCTGCACAAGTAGCTCCTTTGCCCGCTGAATGCGTTTCCGGGTGAGATATTCACTAAAATTGATGCCGATCTGTTCCTTAAACAATACGCTGAAGTAACTGGAGTTGAGATGGAGTAAATCAGCAATTTCACGCATGGTCACATGTTCCCCCAGATGCGTATCCACATAGGCCAATGCTTCACTGATCTGGCTATTGAGTCTCTGTTCCCCACGCTCCTTAACATCCAGCAGCTTGGGGTCCACCAGTTCCTGCATCGTTTGAATACGTCGCTGTTGTTCGCTAAACTTCAAGGCCTTTTCGACGGTCTGCAGCAGCTGTTCCTTATCAATCGGTTTTAACATGTACTCCACGACACCCAGCTTAATGGCCTGCTGAGCGTATTGAAAATCGGCATGTCCCGACATAATCAGGACGACAGGTTTGTTTGCAAAATGCTGAATGGCTTCAATGAGGGATAAGCCGGAGAATTCTGGCATGCGAATGTCCGTGATTAATAGATCTGCTGGCTGTTTCCTGAGACACTCCACGGCCTGGGTGCCACTCTCCGCGGTCAGGATGTGATTTCGTCCTGCCGACCATCCTTCCAGTGTCTTGCGAATACCCTCTCTTGTACGCGGTTCATCATCGACGATAAGAATCGTTTTGTCATGAATCATATTCACCCTCCGCCCCTTTGGGAATCTCAAAGCAAATGACGGTCCCTTCCCCAACCTGACTAGTTATGGAGAGCTTGCAACGTTCACCAAGTTGGCCGCCAAAGTAAAGCTTCAGTCGCTGATGTACGTTGATTAGCCCTACACCTGTCCCTTTCTTGGATACAGCGGGGCCACCATCTAAAGCATGAATGACAGATTGAAGACGTGATTCATCCATTCCTGGGCCATCATCCCTAACCTCAATACGAACCAGGTTTCTCTCGGTCGAAGCATCCACATGGATGCTTATCTTTCCCGGTCCCAGTTTACTTTCAATGCCATGGAGAATCGCATTTTCCACCAAGGGCTGTATAAGCAGTTTGGGAATGGGGACCTTACGCACCGCATCGCTGAGCTCAATCTCCCATTGCATTCGATCTCCCAACCGCATCTGCATAATTCGAAGATACCGCTCTGCGTGTTCCAGCTCGTCGGCAATCGTAACCCATTCATCCTGCTGCGAACTGGAGATCGTGTAGCGGAATAATCGGGACATCGCCACAACCATACGTGCCATCTCCTCGTCTCCCTTTTCCTCAAGGGACCAATAAAATGCCTCCAGCGTGTTGAATAGAAAATGGGGATTAATCTGAGACTGCAACGCCTTCAGCTCAGCCCGGGACTGCATGACTTCCTTCTCATGAACCACACGGGTCAATTCGTTCTGCCTGTAGACCATCTGGTTATATACGTTGTTGAGTTCGTTGATCTCCATCGTAGCGCTGACCATTAGATTAGGCCTCATGGCTCCCGGTTGTGCACTGCGCATGGCCCGCATCAGGCGTATGAGCGGACGTGTAATCATCGTGGACAGAAAGAAGGACATGATCAGGAACAGAGCGACACCAATGATTCCCGAAACGAGAAGCGCCGTCCTCAGGATGGATACCCCTTCCGTTGTCTCCCGCAGCGGAGTTAGCACAGCAAGTGTCCATCCCGTTAATTCAGACTTTTGTCGAACGACGATATAGGATTCCTCCCCGTTTTGCACGACGGATTCGCTGTCCAATATGGCTTTTGGATCGAGATTAATCTCCAGATTCGAAGTCACCACTTCGCCTGCCCCATCCAAGAGCATGATCGAGTCCTGCGAACCATCTGCCCCATTGGAATCATTGAGTTGAAAAAAACTGCGTTGCATCCGCACCACAATATAGCCTCCATGTTCGAAAGAATGATCCAGCAGATTAATGCGTCGAATAGCCAGCAGCACTCCCGGGTCTTCAGGATCATCACCTGCCCATACCAGTCTGCCTTTTCCTTCATCCGCCTTGGTTATCCAGCTGCGTTCTACTCTAAGATCGAGGGATCGGTCATCCATAGGGAAGATGCGATGGTAACCGGTTGTGTATATCTCCATACTTTGTGCACCATTGATGAAAGACTGATAACTGCCTGCAATCTGCAAGAGAGCTTGACGCTGATTGAAGGTGGCCGGGTTGCCTTGCTTCTCATCGCTGAGCAGACGCTGCACATAAGAATCATCCGCCACCTGGGCGGTCAGCGAGTTCACTTGTGCAATGAGTGCATCCAATCTGCCACTGGCTTGGACGGCGGTTTGATGAATATGTTTCTCCGCATTGCTTGTCAGCAGAGCAGCTACCCGATCATAAGCCGATATGCCTGCGAGCAATAGAACAACAAGCATCACCAGAACGAAACCAATGAAGATCTGATTGCGGAGGGAGTTAAAATGTCCTTTTTTCCTATGCAACTTCCCCATTCTCCTCTCTTTTCTGCACGTAAAAGAACCCACCACTTTACGCCCGTGCTCTTGAAGACTGGGTACTAACGATGCCGGATTTATCTACGTATTCAGTTCTTCTCATTAAAGCGCTTGCAAAAAAAAATAAACCTGAATTCCCTCTTCTCTCCGTCTTTGTTTATTGATTAAACTAACGACTAAAAAATAGCATAGATTTACAGGTTAATCAATCCTTCTGACAGTTCCCAAACGTCAAATGACAAGGATCAAAAAAAGAGAGGGGACTCTTAGAGTCCACCTCTCTTGGTTCATATCCCATTCACACCTATTCTTTTCTTTAGCACATCTTCGGTTATTTTACAGACCCCTGTGTAACCCCGTTGATAATCCACTTCTGTGCAAACAGGTAGATGATAATCATTGGCAGCAACGCGAGCAGGTAGGATGCAAACGCAAGGTTAAACTCGGTATTAAACTGTCCTTGGAATACATACTGTACAAGCGGCAACGTGTACTGTCCCGGATCACTGATAATAATGAGTGGCAGCAGGAAGTCATTGTACGTGGACAGGCAGGTCAGAATACCAACCGTGGCACTGATGGGTGCCATGAGCGGGAAAATAATTTTCCAGAACGTGCCCCAAGTTGTTGCACCATCCACAAAAGCCGCTTCCTCCAGCGCTACCGGAATGGACCGGATATATCCAACGTACACAAATACGTTGAATGCCAGACCATAGACCGTGTGCAGCAGGATCAGACCTACCAGATTTGTCATCTCCAGCGATGCCGTCAGCTTAACAATCGGCAGCATGATGATCGGGAACGGAATGAACATCGCACTGACGAAGTAATAATAGAGTCCTTTGAAAAACTTGCGTTTCTCCATATTCCGCGCGATGGCATAGGCCACCATGGAGTTACTGAGCAACGTCAAAAGCACGGTGGAGGCGGTAACGATTGCACTGTTACGGAACGATTGGAAGAAGTTCGTCATGTCGATGGCTCTTGCGAAATTCTCCCAGTGAAGCGTTGTCGGAAGGGCAAAGACCGATTGGGCCATCTGCTCCGGATTTTTCAAAGCAATCGTAACGGTCATATACAATGGAAACAGGATAAACAGGGTACCCAGTACAACGAGCAGCATAACGAGCCAATTGATTCTTGTACGGCTTCTCATTACAGATCCATCTCCCTTCTTTGCAGGAACCGGATTTGCAGAATTGAAATCACCGCAATAACGATGAAGTAAATAACCGAGTTCGCAGATTGATATGCATATTCGCCGCCTTCAAATCCTCCGGTGTAGATCAGATGGGAGATGGACTGCGTCGCCCGTCCGGGACCACCGTTGGTCAAGGCTACGATTTGGTCGAAGACCATCAGCGAGTTTTTCATCGCCAGCACCATATTAATGGTGAAGAATGGGGCAATGAGCGGGAATGTAATGCTCCAGAATTCACGCCATTTGCCTGCACCGTCGAGGTTGGATGCCTCGTACAGTGTTGTTGGTATCGTTTGCAGACCAGCCAAATACAGGATCGTATTCAGGGCCACGGATTGCCATACGGCAACAATGACGATACCGATCCAAGCCAGACTCTCGCTACCAAGTATGTTCGTGGAGAGCGCATTGATGCTCAGATTTTGTCCCCAAATCGGGAATACGTTGGAGAACAGGTAGTTAAATATGTAACCTACGATCAGTACACTCAGAATATTGGGCAGGAAGTAGATGCCACGGAAAAAGTTACGGAACTTGATTTTGGCATTCAGCCCGAGTGCAATGAGCAGGCTCAGGATATTGGTCAGGATCGTCACCACGATCGCGAATTTGAACGTAAACCAGTAGGCGTTACCTACATTGTCGTCCTGGAACAAATTGAAATAGTTTTTGAAGCCAACAAAATCATACTCTTTCCCAAATCCGTTATAATTCGTAAATGAATAATAGATACCCTGGAGGGCCGGCAGTGTCATAAATACAAAGAACAATACTACCGCCGGAACCGTCATCCAGTAATAAGGTGCGATACGCTTGTTCATACTCCATCCTCCTTCAGACAAGGCTTAGCGCCGATTGGCAACCTTGTCCCATTCTTTGTCGAGTGTATCTAGATAGTTATCGATGTTTTGGTTCTGCAAAAAGGACTGTACGATGGAATTCAGCTGCACCGCAGCCGGAATATAGTGATCGGGGAAGTCAATAACCTTGCCCTGCTCGATATAAGGCATCAGTTCCTGCACGGCAGGATCATCCTGCTTCACATCTTCGACCGCAGAGAACAGCGTCTGTTCGTCAATATATCTTCCGATATTTTCAGGCTTTAACAGAAACGCAATAAACGTCTCTGCCTGTTCGCGATTAGGCGTGTCTGCCGCAATGGTAAACAGGGAGTCGATCCCGTTCACCAGCTTAATCTTGCTTGCATCGTTGCCCGTTGGGAATGGGAAGAAACCGATGTCTACATTCGGGTTCGCTTTGCGGATCTCCGAGATGGCCCAGGTTCCCTGGATGTACATGAAAGCTTCACCATTTGCGAAGGCACGGTTACCATCTGAATAGGCCTTACCAAAGTTATCGCCGTGGCCGTACTTCATAAGCTCCAGCTGCTTCTCAGCAACCTCGCGGTATGACTCCTTAAACGTCACTTTGTTATCCCGACGCTCCTGATAGAAATCAATGCCGACCAGGTTGGAGGCAAGTGCATTGAACGGCAGGCTTGTCTGCCAGTCATCCTTGTATGTGAAGTAAAATGGAATTTCGCCCGCATCCTTAATCTTTTGGGCAGTCGCGATAAGTTCATCCCACGTTTTGGGTACGTCCAATCCCATTTCCTTAAACAGCGTCTTGTTGTACATGATGCCGTTTGCATTCGTCGCATAAGGAATACCCGTCACTTCGTCCATACCTGTGAGATCCTTAAGCATTTGTATGTAGTTTGGATCAATCGTCTGGAGTAATGAGCTGTCCGTCAGATCGGTGAAAATATCACTCTGGGCCAGAATGGAATAGGTGTCGGTTGCCCCCATGGCCATAATGTCCGGGATATCATTTTTGACAACACGTGTCTTCAATACGGTCTCCGCATCTGGCGGATTCACCTGTGTCACCTGAATATCGTCATGCTCCGCGTTGAACGACTTGATCAATTCGTCAAAGGTTGTTTTGGCTTCAGGCTTGTTCTGGAAAAATTCAATCTGCACTTTGCCATTTGCACTATCCCCACTGGTACAGGAAGATAGAAGTACAGCCATCATTCCGCATAGCAACATTGTCCCGAGAGCCTTGGTAAGCGTTGTTCTCATGTTGTACCTCCCTCAGCTTTATATACGTAAAGATTTACCCATTCAGGTGGTGAAATAACCAATTGGTTAATCCTTCCACACACTCATACTATGAGCGTTGGCTATACAAGCCTTTATTATTCCTAAAACGGTTTCGATAAAAATGAATCAAGGCATTTCTTCCCACGACCCGAATTGGGCATAAGAAAAGGGACACTGGATGATATCCAATGTCCCTTATTTATTAAGCTATATTCACCCACTATACAGCTTTTATCCGTGTGTCACGAACGCTCAGCTTTTGGCAAAGCATTGCGTAAACGCTTGGCTCGATAACTCTGATATGCACGAATCAACATGCCGATGATGATCATAACCACACCGATGTTAATTGCGACATCAGCCAGATTCAAAATGCCGCGTCCTGACGGAAACACGAGGAAATCCGTTACCCGCGCATAGATAAATCGATCGATTGCATTTCCTAAAGCCCCGCCAACCATAAAACCCGCGCCAGCTTGCATCCAGAAACCACGAATCTCACCTTTACTCCGGTAATACAGCATGCCCGCTATGAACAGAACAGCAATCACACCAAACAGACGTGCATTTCCCTGAAACATGCTGCCTGCCATTCCACTGTTCTCATAATGCTGTAACTGCATGCCCGAGTCACCCAGTCTCATGACATCGCCAACTTCCATATACATCCTCACTGCAATCTTGGTTCCCTGATCCACCAAAGTCACCAGCAGTGCTACCAAATAAAACAGCATCGTGCTTCTCCTCCTGCCTACTGAGCGCTAACTTATTTTAACTTTAAGAGTTTTGTATATTAGGTTACCTTCACTTTAACACAGCTGATGTACGGTCTCCAAATGAGCCAGCTCCAGCCACATATATAGCGTCCAGTAACATGGTCCAGTCGCACTTGGAAGGTACTGTCCCCATTCATGTCGAATGTAGACATCAACCATATATGTAAAGGGGATGCCTGTAATTTGAACCTCACCATGATCGAAAAATTAAAGGAAATGGCACAGGAAGAAATAGAATTGGTATTTGGCACATTTGCTTCTGAAACGGCGCTTAACCTTGGCCTGCATCTGGTTGAAGAAGCGAAGCGTCGTTCCCAGGCCGTGACCATCGACATTACCCTGAAGGGACATCGTCTCTTTTTGCATGCGATGGAAGGCACTCATCCCGACAACGAGGACTGGATTCGACGTAAAAACAACGTGGTGAATCATTTTTCATCCAGTTCTTGGCATACCGCCCTGCGTTTGAGAAACGAGAACCAGACCCTTGAGCACAACTTCAATCTGCCTTCATCGGACTATGTACTGGCTGGTGGCGCTTTCCCGCTGATTCTGGAAAATGAGGGACAGGTCGGCACCATTACAGTATCGGGTCTGCCTGATGAGGAAGACCATGATCTGGTCACGACAGGAATTCGCTCGTTTTTGTTGCAGCAAGGGTAGATTAAACGTGTAAAAAGCCCACGTGATCTATATAGTAGATCACGTGGGCTTTACTATCCAAAGCAACATGCTCAGGACGGATTTTTGCTTTTCATAATATGGTACACATTGCTAAAGCTGCCGGAGAGAATACCGGTAATCGGAAATATGGCCCAATTGATATCCCACCGTTGATATACAAAACCTGTGAACAAGAAGATGGCTGTCGCCAGCGGCCATACAATCGCTTCCACGGCTCTCACAACCTTGACCTCCTGCTTCTTCTCTACCGTCAACTGGTGCTTCTCCAGCAAGTTTGTGTAAGCCCCCTGAATATTACCGTAATATACAAACAGGAATACTCCTACCCCAGCCATGACCATAAAGGCAGATACACCATAAGAGGCGTAGTTATCATTGATAGAAGAGGCTCCGAAAATAAACACCGGAGACAGAATGCACAGGCAGACACCCGTAATGATGGCTATACGATAAGTCAGAGCGAAGCTTTCCCGACTATGCTGAATACTCATTTTGAGTGTATAAGGAAGCTGGAAGCCCTTCTCCATATAATTGAAGCGTTCCAACTTCATACCGCTGTATATGAACATGCTTACCGCAATGGCAATCAATACGAACATGCCGATCAGGCCTAGTACAGCGCCCGTTTCCACCGAACGGTTTGCAGCTGAAATGGCATAGTTCTCAAATAAGGCATCCATGAAAATCAGAAATGCCACACCTGACGCGCACAATAAAACACCCAGTCCAATCCAAAATCCGGCATTTCTCTTCGCAGTGGTATATGCGTAAATCTCTTCTTCCGTTAACACAGGTACTGTCTCTTCCGGGCTCACTGGCTGAATACCGAGTTCGGCTGTTAATTCCTCGATGTTACCAAATTCCGAGATCACAATGCCGATGGCTTCATTCTCCGACTTGCCTTCTCGCTTCAATTCCAGGTACTTATCTTCCATCCCCGAAAGGAGCTCCTGCTTCAGATGTTCCACCTCGGATGTCTTCGGCAGACCAACAAACATGTTCTCCAGATACACCATAATTGTCTCCATGTTCCGTCACAACTCCCTGATAAATAGATTAACAACCTCCTGCGTAACCTTCCATTCCTCACACTTTTCTCTGTAATAGTCGAGGCCGGACGGCGTAATCCGGTAATAGGTACGACGCTTCCCCATACTATTCTCATCCAGGTAAAACGATTGAATATAACCGTTCTTCTCCAATCGGGTGAAGGCCGAGTATAATGTCGTTTCCTTCATGACGTACTTTTCCTCTGTCAGCTGTCTGATGTTCTTGGAAATCTCGTAGCCGTACGACTCCCCTTCGAGCAGCATGTAGAGGATCAGCGTATCATTGTAGCCACGTATAACGTCACTGCTGATCACAAAAGATACTCCTCCTCGTTACTTCATCTGTCGTAGTAGTTGAAGTATAGCACAACTTACTACGACAGGTGAAGTAGTTATTCCAAAAATGGGCAATAAAAAATCCGTACCTGGGAAAGGTACGGATTTTTTTTGTTTTTCCTGCAGATTAATTCCTGCGTTTATTGGATCGTTGAGAGCACATCGAGCAACATGGATTTGAACTTCGGCCGATCAATGGCTTCACAGACACGTACATTCGGCTCTTTGCCAAAACGTCCGTTAATATCAACCACACTGTATCCGCGTGTCAGCTCTCCTGCCGCTTCGACATCCACATAATACTGACCCGACTTGGTCATGACGGATTCATCTGCTGCAACAGCCATCAGCAACGTATCGGGATGAGTAGTACCATTCAGCTTATGTACCGACTTGTTGAACTGCATAACCACTTTGTTAATTGCGGTGAAGAAATCAGCACCCGATGTCCCCAAAGCCGCAATCTCTACATGATCGTCATCGTCCATCACCGAATATTGCGTACACATCTCCCAACCAACCATTGTGATCGGAATGCCCGCATGCAGTACAATTTTCGCAGCTTCCGGGTCTACGTAGAAGTTATACTCCGCTGCCGGGGTGATATTGCCCAGTGCATTATTCGTTCCGCCCATGATGTACAGGTGAGCAATCTCCGGAATAATCGTAGGGTCTTTCTGAATCGCCATGGCAATATTGGTCAGCGGGGCAATTGCCAGCAGTTCAATTTCACCTGGATGTGCATGCACCTTCTCAATGATAAAATCAACCGCATGCCCGCTCTCAGGACGCTGCTCCGCCTTCGGGAAATGCGCGCCGCCCATGCCGTCATCGCCATGCACGTCTTCCACTGTACGGTGCTGAGCTTTACCGTAAGCCATTAGCGGTCGCTCGCATCCTTTATACACAGGCACCTTGCCGCCATGTCCAGCAACCTGTACCGTGTACAGGGCATTTTCAACCTCTTGGTCGAATTGTACGTTACCGCCCGTAATGGTGATGCCTTCCACCTGAAAGTGATGCAATGCCGTCAGGATCGCAATCGTATCGTCTCCTGCTGTATCTGTATCGATGATGACTCTTCTCATGATGCCGCGCCCCTTCTTCCGTTTATATAGTACATTCTATAAAACACTATGTCTTATTTTACATCAAAAATGTACCGATGACGATGGAAACGCCGATGATAATCGAACGCAGCAGCTGCGCTACCGCCATATTCCCTCGTGCAATTTCGTCGCAAACTCGCATTTTGGGCGTGAGGAAGTCAAATATAATATAGACCAGGCACAGCACAATAATTCCAAACGCCGACCACAGCAGCATATCCAACCACGAATGTGTCGAGAAAGATACCATGCCCACAATAATACACAGTCCTAGCAATTTGCTGCCCATGTACATGCCTGCCGCTTCGTTTCCTTTCGCAATCTCCTCACTATCGTTATACCGGGTCAATTTACTAAAAGCGAAATACCCACATACCAATACCACCAGCAAAATGCCTATACCCACCGCAACATTCAGCAAGTTCAATCCTAAGTTCTCCATTCCTTCTCCTCCTCATCATTCATCCGTTCACGAACCGCAGCCGCGCAATAATAGGCCATATCACCGGTTACTTTCTCCCCGACCCTGGGTAACAACCCAGCCAAACGCCCACCGATCACAAATACCCCTGTAAGCAGATAACCGCTGTACGCGCCATCTTCTGTCTCGATCACGACCTGCTCCATCGGGACCAGTTTCTGATAGATTTTGGGCTGGTTATTGTAGTAGGCCGCAATTTCTTCATCCTCGTCTTCTTGGAGTGAATCTGCCGCTCTCAAGGTTAGAGGAGAAGCCGACTTTTCCTCCAGCTCCGTAAGCCTCTGATGATCCAACTTCTGCTGTACTGCATTCCCATCCAGCAAAAGAGTTCCTCTGCCTTCGCGCCCCCAATAGCTTTTGGCTACATATGGCATGGCGTTCAGCTCGAAGGGTTCAGCCGAAAAAAAGGTTGGCAGCAGATATCGGGAAATGACGTCCATCTCTGTATCATCAAAGAGGGTAAACCCGCAATATTCCGGGGTTTGCTCATTACGCTCGTAGAGCGACCAGATCGCCGCCATGAAACCTTTGCTCTGCATCAGCACATGCTGAACGGGGTTCATCAGGCCCAATCGTCCCTCTCGTACCAGATCAAGTAGCGCAGCGCCAATGTCCACCCCTGTTGTCTCATCCCGATCATCAACTAGATATTCCAGTGGATAGAGACGGTAGAGCAGATTAATCTCCCGACCTTTATGGTAAAGCGCCTCTCCCGGAACAATCTCCAGTTCCTCCAGCGGGGCATAACAGGCTTCGTATCCCGCTTCCCGGCAACGCTTCATCAGGTACTCGGTATTCGTTCGATCTTCAACATGTTCCCCAAAAGAAGTGAACGTCACGGGTCCCTGTAACCCCTGCGCTGCATAGAACTCCAGCCATATCCTGAAACATTCTCGAATACGTTCATCCATCTCGGCAGATGGCGCTGCTAGCGTAGCATCCTCGGCAAGACCGACCAGGATATTTTCCAGAGCAGCAGCTTCCGGTATCCCCGTAGGGGTGTCTGTATTATTTTCAATACACTTTGGCCCCGCTTCTCCAATAATCCAGTCCTGGCGGGTAATGCCTCCAGTCACCATCTCCATACGTGCCGCCGGAATAAGCCCAGGATGAATACCTAACTGATGCTCCAAGAAAGAATCCGGCATATATTGTTGGATAAATCGCATCACTTTACAGTAAATGCCGTCTACCGCCTCTGCTGCAGTACGCAGCTCTTCTACCTCCGAGGGAGAATAGACTGTTAATGCAGGCACACAATATTGCTTTCCATACATTCGATGATATGGAACCTGTTGTGCCGTTTCTCCCTGAAATACCTCTTCGTGACTTAATGGCAGTTGGATCACGTGCCTCATCCGGTTATCCTCCCGAACTGTGGAAGAAACTGCCGAAGCCGCTTGATTTGGACTTGGATTTGCTATAGGAGCTGTTGCTGTCCTTATTGCTTCGATACGACGACCCGCCATAGTAATAGTGCCCGCTGCTGGAATCATATTCACATCCGGTATCATACTCCGGGTCACATTCATCATTGTTGCTGCCGCAACCGGATAACACGGCAGGAACTGCCAGCATCAGGGAGAAAGCAACCAGCTTCGCTTTTGATCCGGGTTTCGATGCTTGCCCCCGCTCTTGCTCACTCATCACAGATCCACCTCTTTCATATAAAACAACACTTTCTTGCGATCCGCATCCAGCACGGAATACAGGAATTCATACGTCTTGCCATCCCGAACCATATAATGGTCAAGCAGCTGCTCGGCAAGCTCCATCGTATAGGTAGATGAAGCTGTGAGTTCCAACTCCTGAAATGAACTTCCATTCCACAACATATACTCTGCGCTGTACATGGAAGACATTTTGCACATCGCCAGCGCAGCATCCGCAATGGCTGCACCGTACTCGTCCGGCATCTGTTGGTCATACGCAGTTACATATACCGCATGTTCCCGCCCATCCTGGCATTCATTGGACAGATGCGCCCAGAGTTTATTTTTCACCAAGGTGGCATCCACCAGTTTGCGCATGAACAGTTCATCCCGTGTGACTGAAGTCTGTTCCAGCACCCCCGTCTCCGCCTGTCGATCATCTGACCAACTCCGATACGTCAATGAATAATAGATACCGATAACCTCCCTTTCTGTAAGCTCTTAGGTGAGCCGTTTCCATTCATACAAACGTATTTAACGCATGTGGAGGAAAAAAGTTACACTATTCACCATGACATGTAAAAATGAGAACAGGTTGTCGCCACGTTCTTGGATCAATAAAGCTTGAGAAAACTAGCAGATTCCGCGTTTGGTATGTTTTAACCCCGCTCCAAAAAGGCCGGAGAAGATTCCCCGACCTCGTTTGTTCAACCTTATGCTCATGCCATTCGGACCTATAACTCAGCCCACTGAGCCAATACATCATTATATTCAGCGGACAATTGCTCACGATCATGCCAGATTTGTTCCAGTTCAAGCGGATTGTTCTGCACGGTTTCCAGCTGTTGATCCAACACCTGAATCTGTGCCTCAAGACGAGCCAACGTCTGTTCAAGCTTCTCCGCAGACGGTTGGTTGCCATTGCCACTTCTATCGTTCAATGCAGTTGCTACCGAGGTAGCTTCTGGCTTCTTCCCTGATCGAACAGTCCTGCTCGACGCTGTGGTCATACCTGACTTCATCTCTGAATTGCCTTTTCCGCCGGATGGTACGGCGGCTCTCCCGGCTGTACTCTGACCTGTCGCCGCCGCACGAGCTTGCAATTCAAGCTTCTTCTCGCGATACGCCTCATAGTCTCCCAGATAAGCGGTCATCTGTCCGTCCTCCAGTTCCCAGACACGGGACGCCAGGCGATTGACGAAGTACCGGTCATGCGAGATGGCAAGTACAGTTCCTTCAAAATCAACCAACGACTCTTCCAGCGCTTCCCTGGATGCGATATCCAGATGGTTGGTCGGCTCATCGAGCAGCAGTACATTGGGTTTGCGTTGCACCAGTAGAGCCAGCCGCAGGCGCGTCCATTCCCCGCCGGATAACTGCCCCACTGAGCGGAATACATCCGCGCCATAGAATAGGTATCGTGCCAGAATCCCGCGTGCTTCGCCTTCCTCCACGCCTGCTTCAAGTCTGAAGTATTCGAGTACATTCAGCTTCGGATTCGCAGGTTCCTCCTGTTGAGCCAGATACCCTACATCCACACGAGCCCCCCACTCCAGCTTGCCCGTATTGGGTTGCTCTTCACCAAGCAACAGCTTGAACAGGGTCGTCTTACCGGAGCCGTTCCGACCAATAAGAGCAATTTTGTCACCATATTCCAGCAGACCCGAAATCCCGCGTAGAATCGCTCGCTCGCCATAACTCTTCTCCACTTGTTCCAGGACCACGACCCGTTTACCTGTTCGATCCGTAGGACGCACATCGAAATCGGCATTGCGCCGCTCCAATATGGGACGCTTCACCTGTTCCATCCGCTCCAGTGCTTTGCGCATGGAAGCGGCCCGCCGGAAGAACTTTTCATTGCCACCAACTCGGCCCCACTCCTCCAGCTGGCGGATCGTTTCCTTCATTTTTTTGATTACCTTCTGCTGCTCCTTGAACTCCTCGAATTGCTGCAACAGCCGCTGTTCTTTCACGGCCATATATTCCGTATAGCCCCCCGCTGCCGTTAACGCCTCACCATCCTCCAGCTCCAGCGTTCGATTCACCACCCGATCCAGAAAATAGCGATCATGCGAGATCAGGACAATGGTACCGGAGTATTCTCGTAAAAATCCTTCCAGCCACTCCACCCGCTCCAGATCAAGATGGTTCGTCGGCTCATCCAGCAATAACAGATCGGGTTTTACGATCAGCTGCGAGGCCAGCACCACCCGGGTCTGTTCCCCACCGGACAGTGAACCGAAGCGCCATTCATAATGCGTCTTGGCAATATCCAGACCGTCCGCAACCTGATCGATTCGGGCATCCATTTCGTATCCACCCTCACGCTCAAACTGTTCTTGCAGTGCCGCGTATCGTTTGAGCAGACGCTCCAATTGATTAGGGTCTGCTGCACATGCCGGATCGGACATCTGCTGCTCCATTTCCTTCATTTGCGTGCGACATATCATAAGCTCCTTGAATCCAAGGCTCAGCACATCCAGTACGGTGTGGTCATCCAGCCCTTCCGGAACTTGCGCCACGTAACCGATCCGTGTATCTTTTTTGATCATCAATTGCCCTTCATCCGGCTTGTTCATTCTTGCCATCAGTCGCATAAGTGTGGTCTTGCCGCTTCCGTTGCGGCCGATTAAGGCAACCTTGTCACCTTCCATAATCTCAAATGTAATGCCGTCCAGCACCAGATGTGCTCCATGATATTGAGTCAGTTGTTGCGCGCTAATCATCATCATAATAAGGTTCCTCCTATAGTTGGAAGATCCTGACCGCAACACAAAAAGAGCCGCAGGAGGTTAGCTCCGCGGCCCTTCAGAATTCAAGCAATATCGCTTATCGTCCGAATGAGGTCAAGGCAGGCATCTTCTCGCACATGTTAACTTCCGTATATTCATAATTGGACAGACTTCTCCCGTTGGTCAGAAAAGTATGAACAATGCCAGCCATAGCAATCGGCAGCTGGCTAATACGGTTGTTAAGCATCTCGTGATTCACCTGTCTTCACCTCCCTTGTCATAATTAATGTCAATATATCACAGACGAATGCATTCCTGCAACCATCCCATCGCGCAATTCATCCTAACTGCACAGCAGCTTTACTGCTGAATCTAGTTCCCGCCCCGTCGCCGAAGCATCACATCCCTGATCGCCACCGTAATAAGTGTTAACATTCCCGCAGTACCGAGTGATACACCGAGCAACGCATATCCGATGCCATTCCAGCCGCCAATATGAATGCTGATCATAATTACAACGGCACCACCGAGCAAGGCCACACATGGCAATATATACTGAACCCACGTCATTCGCCGCCCTTGTAAACGGTAGATCAACCATTCAATCAGCAATAATGCGACCCAAACAAGGAGTGTCAATATAATAAGACCTTTCACTCATGTTCCCCTCCCTCACACATTCTCCCAATACATATTGACGCTGAGCATTCTGATACGTGTAGATTTTATCACATAATGAAGCCCACTATTCACGATAAATGAAATTCGTGAATAGTGGGCTTCAAGGAGGCTCCGAGAGATGAAATGAGAATCGTTTTTCGGGTGATTTACCCCGCCAGCAGGCTTAGTAAAGGCTCACACTTTCAGCCTGACGTTGCTCGTAACGTAACCCTTTATACAAGTCTGCTTTGCCCACGGAATTGAACAGATTCATTTTATAACGAATGACGTTCTGAGCCTCAGTAATGCAGTCTGGATAAATGGCATTAGGGTCCCATAATTCCGTAGTGCTTAGAATTTCACGAGCTTTATTGAAGTATGCATGTTTCATATCGCTGGATATATTGATTTTACAAATACCTAATCGAACGGAGTCGGAGACCTCCTGATCAGGGTTTGCAGACCCCCCGTGCAGAACGAGAGGGATGTCTACCAATTGATTGATTTCTCTTAGGATTTCCATTTGCAACTCTGGTTTAATATGTTTGGGATAGATGCCATGGGCTGTACCGATGGCTACGGCTAACGTGTCGATCCCCGTACGTGTCACAAAATCTTCTGCCTGATCCGGGTCCGTGTAAGTTACCACCGATACGCCGCCTTCAATAGAGTTACCGGTCTGCCCAATCGTTCCCAATTCCCCTTCAACAGAGACGCCGACAGCGTGTGCAATTTCCACCGCCTGTTTTGTAATAGCCACATTGTCTTCATAAGGGAGCAGGGAACCGTCAATCATGACAGAGGTGAATCCACACTTGATCGCCCGGATGATATCTGCAATGGACCCACCATGATCCAGATGGATCACCAGTGGAACATGACTGGCATGTGCACGCTGGCGGGCATATGCGAAAAACTCATCCGTCAAAAATTCAAGTTCCGTGGGGTGGATGGCGATGATCGCTGGAGAATTGGAATGTTCGGCCTCCTCAATCACAGCTCTCAAAAATGTACTATCTGCCACGTTAAATGCTCCCACCGCGAATTGGCGTTCCTTGGCTACTTTAAGCAATTCCTTCATCGTAATCAACATGAGATACATCTCCTTTGGATAATTAATTTGTAAGCGTTGTCTATATGAAGGGTGCTACTCCACTTTGAACACAATGTCATCGAAGGTTACGCTCTCGTCTTCGGTATCGTCAAATTCTTCATCCATCGCCGTAACGGGCTTCTTTAATAAAGATAGGGTTGCACCGCAGATTCCGGTTCCTATGAGAAGAGATAACATAAACAGCCATGGATGGGTGAAGAGGGGTACAACGAATAGTCCACCGTGTGGCACTGGAGCCTCAACGCCCCAGATCATAATCAATCCACCAGCTACCGCTGAGCCGATGACACAGGAAGTCACCACCCGAATCAGATCCCTTGCCGCAATCGGAATGACACCCTCCGTGACCATGCATATTCCCATCGGAAATGCGGCCTTTAACGATTCTTTTTCTGCTGCCGTATATTTGTTTCTCGTCAGGAAATACGATAGGGTAATCCCCAGTGGTGGAATGATGGAGCCGACAAACTTGACAGCCTCAGGTCCATAGATACCTTGGACTAACATCCCATCAGCAAATAGTGACATCGTTTTATTCACAGGCCCCCCGAAGTCAAAGGTGGCCATCAAGCCCAGAATGGCACCTAGAACAAATTTGGATCCTCCCTGCATCGATTCAAGAACATGGGTAAGACTGTCCTGTAACCAGACAATCGGTTGACCAATGACCAGAAAGATACCCAAACCAGAGATCAGTGTGGCTAGAAACGGAATAACAAGAACAGGCATTAATCCTTGCATGGACTTTGGCAGCTTCACATATTTACGGATACCGAGTACGACATAACCCACCAGAAATCCGCCCAGCATGCCACCAATGAACCCCGCTTGAATCTGACTACATATAAAACCAACAATTAATCCTGGAGCAATTCCGGGACGGTCCGAGATTGAATAAGCAATCGCTGCGCAAATTAAAGGGACCACTAGCCCCATGCCCCAACCGCCGATCTGATTAATCATGTACGGAATGGTACCCTCCGCCTTGCCCACATCGGCTCCGCCCAGAATTTGACCCAGCGCGATACACAACCCTGAAGCAACGATCAGAGGAATCATGTAGGAAATGCCTGTTAACAGATGACCTTTGATGACTGAACCTGCGTGATTGGATTTTGCGCTCATCGCCGTGCCTCCCTTGTTATGAGGATACCCCTAGAGACTGCTCCACCTTTTCAATGAATTTAATCGGGGCTTTAATGACCGTCTCGGTTTTGACTCGAATGATCCGTTTGCCTTTGAACCTTTCTTCTCCACCGATTTTGATATCGGCAGCCACAATGACAACATCAGCTGCCCCGATCTCTTCCCTGGAAAGCTCGTTTTCTGTTCCTATGGTGCCTTGGGTCTCTACTTTGATCTCATGACCACGCGCTTTTGCACCTTTAATCAATTTTTCCTTGGCAATATAGGTGTGGGCAATACCAGCAGTGCATGCGGCTACGGCTACAATCTTCATCAGAATCCCTCCAAATGATGTAATGTGTTCTATATTAAAATCATAAATGGCTATGTTCTACGATACGCTCTCCCTGCTAGCAAACAGCTCCATAATCTGGACCGGGTCCGGCTCATGCATCAAACGCTCCAAAACCTCTTCATCAGCGAGCATACTGGCAACCTGGACCAACAGCTTCATGTGGGTTGTATTCCGATCTACAAGCCGTACAGCAAATAGAATAACGACATGGACAGGTTTTCCATCCAGGGTCTCCCATTCAAGTGGGTGCTCTGTTCGCCCGATGGTGAGGGAGGTCTTGAGGACCGCCGCCGATTTGCCATGAGGGATCGCTACGTGGTTCTCCAGGCCAGTCTGTCCCTCTTCCTCTCTTAAATAGACATCCTTGATAAACTCTTCTTTGGAGGAAATGGCTCCTTCCTTTGCCAGCAAATCCACTAATTCCTCGATGGCTTCAGCTTTGGTTCGTGCTTTTAGATCCAGCTTAATCAACCGTTCGTTGATAATCTTGGTTATATCCATAATCTTTCTCCTCCTGATCGTGCGTGGACTGTAATATCTCGAAAAGCTGCTGTGGTGTAGTTATTCTCATGATCTGTTCATACATGCGCCTGCACATCAACAAACTCTGTATTTCTATCAATAGCTCAGTTAGTGGCTCGTCATTAAAGAAAGCGATTACAATTTCTAGTTTACATTTGGCCGTTTCACCTTGAATGACGTTAAAACCGACGATCGGATTAACATTCACCTCACCGCGAATCAGGAAAACGGACAAATGCTTATTCAACTTGGCCTCGGCAAATGTCCGATTTTCCGGATTAGCATCTACGTGTTGGAGTATGGACGCACACAGCTTCAGACTGGATGTTGTACCTTCTGCATATTGTTCCTTCGTATTCGTTTCAATCTGAACATAAGATGGGTGGAAGTACGCCCTGAGCAGCGGAAACGAAAACACCCTGTTTTGATGTTGATTCAACCTCTCCTCGTTAAACTTCGCCTTGATCAGGCTGACATCCGTATCATTTAAAAGCGCCGAGACATACACAACTGGCAAGTCATGATGTTCCAGTTTCACGGTTGAAATAATCAGATCAATATCCGTCCAATCCTCCATCCGCTTGAACCAGCTTGTCGAAATGACATCAACAACTTCCCATTCGGGAAATGAACGATTAATCCGGCTTTTCAACAAATGCGATGTCCCTATTCCAGTGGAACAGACCAGAATAACTCTTTTCTTTTTACTGCTTTTCTCAATGGATGCCTGAAAATAAAGGACCAGGTAACTTATTTCATCATCACTAAACGAATTCAACCCGCAGGCTTGGGTCAGGGGCAGCATCCCCAAACGGACCAGAGAGAAAATCTCGGCATACGCCTCACGTATATCCTCCAGCAGAGGATTATTAATGGAAATGTTGTATTTAAGACGATTCAGCATCGGTTTGAAATGAATGATCAGACCCTTATACAATTGTTCGTCTGTTGTGAGATCACGCCGGATCATCCCCGATACAGTCTGAATTAATTCCTTGACCATCACTTTAGACTCTGGACAAACCTTGTCCATCAGACCTGACAACTCAAGATTAAGGGACGGAACACTCATGCCTGATGAGATCAGATATTGATAGATGAAATAGACCTCTTCACTTGGTAATTCCAATTCCCATAGCTCACTGATTCGCTCGGCCATGGCTTTTGCGATGGAATACACATGAGGGTCAGTTACGGGATGATCAGGAATGCCATCAACCAATCGAATGACCTTGCCACTCTTCAGTCTGCGGATACAAATCAGCAGGTGAGTCAGCAGGTTGATGTAATAGGGATCACCTATGGTATATCCTAATTGCTGCTCGGTTTCTTCCAAAATACGTTGAATCCCCTCAACTGAATCGCAACCAAAATGTTCTATCAATTCAACTCGTGTATTGCCATCAATCCGGAATTCATGCTCTTGTTCTTCCGCCCGTTCTTCACTCACAAGTTCATGAATGAGAGAGGCCATGGCTTTGCGAATGTTAATCTCTGAACCGATCAAACGGGTGCCGAGTTGGCTTTTCTCCAGTCGGAGCTCAAAGGGTTCAATTCGTTCTTCAATAGCCTTGAGATCATTCACAATTGATGCCTTGCCGATAAAGAATTCTTCTGACAGTTTGTTAATCGAGGTTTCCTCAGGAGAATCATATAATAAATTTGTCAATATTTTGATTCTTCTTGCCTCTACGGAAAGGGTTGAGACTACCCTTTTCCCCGAATACCATTGCGTTCTCCTTAGCTCCATCGTCTGTTCCTGAGTTAAAGCCAGCGCAATACCTCTTCCTGGCTTCCGTTCGAGGCGAATCCCGCGAATGTGCAAATTGTGTTCCAAGGCGTTTAGTTCCCTGTAAATCGTTTTTTCCGACCAGTTCATCTGACCGGCTATTTCTTTGACCGGAACGAAATCCCTACGCTCCAATAGAAAATGCAAAATCTGATATTCCCTCGCAGATAGCGCTTTCAATGGGGATCACTCCTTCCTTACGCTCACAGCATAACACTCGTTTTTTTATTGTTAAATACTAAAATATGTCCATTTCATTCAGGTCAAATTAATATACCCCTCTGTTGATCGCTATCAGGACCCCGTTGATTCAGGTGTAACAAAAAGGCTCCTGACCGGATTGTTTACCCGATTAGAAGCCTCTTAGCCATGTTTTCAATTCATAGACCAAATATGTTATCGTTGCGCGTCCTGCTCTTGTTGCTCAAGTTGATTTAACGTGACCTCAAGCAAGTTTATAGCAGGATAAATATGAATTATTTCAACCAATCGGAGAAAAAATTCCGGTATCCTTCTTTCATCTTCGTGCGCGAAAAAGCACCAAAAGCATACTCCCGATTGTCTTCCGACACACTGCGCGGTGCTGCGGCAGCCATGTTCACGAGTTCAAACCAGTTGTCCTCGTTGCCTGCAAAGGCATGCGTGGATCGAATGTGACCGTAGCAAGCGTGCTCCGGCTTCACAACCATTTTGCCCATCGCCATTGCTTCGGTCAGCGGCATTGCAAACGTATCAAAGGCGGAACAGTTCCAATAGACCTTAGCGGAATTCATCAACGTAAATATCTCATCCTGTGTGAGTGCGAACTTCAGCTTCACGTTGGCAGGAATGTCGTACTTCTTCATGGTTTCCTTATAGCGAACACCGCCGAACACCATGTACACTTCCTTATCCGGGTTCTGCCGCGCATATTCCAGCACCAGATCCGGACGACGGTTTGCTTCATCCCGACCGATCCAGAGCACCCGATTATGCACGACCTGGCTCGGGTCATAGTGCCGATTCGCCAGCTCTTCGCTAAAGCCAATCGGGATGACGTTCACGTCATGTACGCCGAAATTGCGGCCCAGTTCTGTTTTCAAAAACTCGGTCTGCACAATTGCTTTGTCCACCATCGTATAAAATGGCTTCATCATCTCATATCCCGTTAGCGCGGGATCAGGGAAACTGTGCGGGAACAATACACTCTTGGGTAAGAACATCTTCAAAAACGTAAACCCGGATACCGTGTAGATGACATGCTCTATATTTTGGCTATAAATCTGGTCCAGCACGATATCGTAGTTCACCAGGTCACCTTTCTCATGCTCATACCCCGGCAACCAGTCGTATCCGCTGACATGACGCTCCGGCGAGATGAACACAATCTCCACGCCCAGCTCCAGACCAATCTGCTTCAGTCGATCCGCAAATACGCGCGGCCCCTGTGCTTCTGTGAATTGAATTTTACGCATAACAAGTCCGACTTTACGCAAGCTTCTCACCCCTCATTTCTATTCCTCACGCATCTGCTTCATGCACTGTTCCAGCGTCGCTGTCGTCTCAAGCCACTGGTTATTCAGCTGTTCCTTCGGCCATACACATTCTTCACTTCTCAGGTCACCATCAATCAAACGCAGCATCCAAAGTGAGAATACAATAGCATAGGCGTTGTACCATGCTGCCAAAGAATCACGTTCAATTTGTACGCCCAAGCTCTCTAGTTTGTCCAAATAAATGTCTATGACCCGATCTCGCAAAGCAGGCGTAACCGTTCTGGGAAACAACGGATGCGAGAGATCAACTAGATGGTACATGTCCCACAGCGGCGTATTCAGATGGGCATGCTCCCAGTCCAAGACGACCAGCCTACCGTCAACTTCCGCCAGGTTCCCGGGATGCAGGTCTCCGTGACACAGAACGGTAGGAAGTTCTTCCTCTGCTGTGAGAATCAACGCGGCAATCATGTCCCAATCCGATGAAGACAACCGCATATCCAGCATAGACAACAGGTCATCCACAGATTGTATGTGCATCTGCAACTCATCCAACATGGTGCGAATAGACGGTTTCTGGCCCACGCGAGGCAACTCGCTCCATTCCGTAACAGGCAACGCATGCCACATTGCCATATGCACCGCTGTGTTCAGCATTGTCACTTCTTGCGAATCATGTACCAGCTGCCCCAGATCCTCATAGATCATCCAGCTCTGTGCCGGCGCAGTGGTAGGGTCCGAGGTTGCAACAAGCTGCGGATAGATCGGGGGTAGACCAGACATCACACGCTCGTACATCCATCGTTCTCGTCCGTGCTGTGCAGGATTCGTCAGCGGTTTAAAAATATAACTTCCACCGGTAGGAACAGTAAATCGCTCCACATATCGTCCGTTCATTCCTTTATACAACTGTTCGCGGCTTGTTATATAGTGATCATTCAGTATTCCTTCAGGTGTCACCCAGCTGTATGCATCCATCTCATCTTTCACGCAATCCACCATCCGTTTCGTTCTTCCTGCTGCTCCGATATTGATTTCTATTCATCATACGTTGCCTCTCTCAAGCCTGCAAGCTTTGTTCGTAAGCGCTTATTCCGTGTCTCCATTTAGAGTTTCAAAATTGCTTGTTGCATTTTGGTTAGTAATCACTTACTATACGATTATGAAGAACAAACCTCATGTGGATAGTAAAAAGAAAGATATTTTACAAGCGGCGATGCGCTTGTTTGCAACCAAAGGCGTTGACGGCATATCCGTCAAAGAGATCGGTGACGCCGCCGGAGTAACCGATGCGGCGATCTACAAACATTTTAAAAACAAAGATGCCGTTGCCCTGGAAGCCTTCACCCAATACTGCGCGGACTATACTTCACTGATTGACGGGTATGTTCGACAGGAAGGTCCCGTGTTGGAACGCTTCAAGCAACTGATTACCGAGGTTCTTCACCTACACGATGAAGATCCCTATGGACTGCTGTTGATTTCACAGAATCATGAAATATTCATTGAAGCCGGCAGCAGTGAGGACTACCGTCAGCCATTGGATGCGTTAATGGATCTGATCGATCAGGGAATGATGCGGGGCGAACTGCCTCAGCAGGATTCACGGCTCACAGCCGTTCTGGTGATCGGTGCGATTACACGTATGGCGGTCTCGAGTATGCAAGGTGAATTGCCAGAGTTGTTGGTACCCTACACCGGGGAAACCGTTCACCGACTCTCATTGATGTTGGGGCAAGTAACTCAGGAGTAGAATTGGAGAGGGGCAACCATTCTGACCTCGCCGAACACCAAAAAAGGTTCAGAGCTGCACGATATAAAAACAGAGTCTGTCTTCAACATACCATCAGGATATACCGATGGATTACCGGGTCATACGTGACCTTTTCTTTTTGCACATGAGGTTAGTGTTCATTAACTAAAATAGTCAGGACGTGTCGTCATCATGAAGAAAATATTAATCATCCAAGGCAATCCCGTTTCCCCAAGTTACAATGGCGCAATTGCCGAAGCTTACCGTAAAGGTGCGGTGCAGGCTGGTGCCGAGGTTCGCATGATCACCCTGAACGAACTGGCGTTCAATATGAATCTGGAGGGAGGATATCGTAATAAACTTCCACTCGAACCGGACTTGTTAGAAGCACAAGAGGCGATTAAATGGGCCGAGCATCTCGTATGGGTATTCCCGATTTGGTGGGGAGGACCGCCTGCCCTGCTGAAAGGTTTCGTCGACCGGATCTTTATGCCAGGTTATGCCTTCAAGTATCAAAAAGGAAAACCTTTCCCGGATCAACTGCTCAAAGGCCGCACCGCTCGCATGATCACCACGATGGATGGCCCGAGCTGGTACTTCAAATGGTTCCAAGGTGAGCCCGCACACAAAATGATGAAAATCTCCACCTTTGCGCTGACAGGCATCAAACCTGTGCGGATAACAACTGTAGATCAAGTTGGTAAGAAGTCAGATGAACAGAGAAAGAATTGGCTAGATAAGATTGAGCTACTTGGGCGGAAGATGGGGTAAAAGATTTTTGCAAGGAATCCTCATCGGAAGTATAGGTTTCTTTCCAGATGTTCATCTTGTAAGTTAAATCAAAAATCTGGGGATACGTGTAATTTAAAGGTAGTCCTGTACTCCGAGTGGCGGAAGTGTAATTGTAGTTTAACTTGTATCAGAAAGCAGGAAATGTGCCTATTCCCAGGTATAAAAAAGGGTTGTCCCCTACGTCTTGTTCAAGGCGTAGGGGACAACCCTTTTAGCATTCATTTTCATTATGGTCTAACGAATCTTACACACGTTAATAGCTCCATTTCCGACAAGTCTGCGGTTTAACGAATCGTAGAAGCGTTATACTCCCCATCTGTATGTGCTTTCGCAGGTTTGCACTCAAACAACCACTACCCAAACGAAATACGACCAGACGGATGCTCAGGCAAAATGGACGATACCAACTGCTGCACAGCCGGATGATCCGACTGCATGACCGAATTCCCGGCATCACCGCTATAGACAATCCTACCCTGATCCATCACGGCAATGCGGTCACAGATGGTCATGGCGGCCCGGATATCATGCGTGATAAAGAGATACGACAACCCATAAGATGCTCTGAGCTCTGCCAGCAAAGATAGGATTTGTGTCTGGTGCACCATATCCAGGCTGCTGATCGATTCGTCCAGTACGATTAACTTTGGCTTGAGCGCGATGGCTCGTGCGATGTTGACCCGCTGTAATTGGCCACCGCTGAACTGGTGCGGAAGCTTGCTCCCATCCTCTGGTGTAAGTCCGACCTGCTCAAGCAGTTGTCCAACCACACGAAGTTGTTCTTTTGCCGACAAACGCTCGTAATTATCCAGCGGCTCACCGATGATCTGCGCGGCAGTCATGAGCGGATTCACAGCCGAATAACAGTCCTGGAACACGACTTGCAGATCACGTCGTAATCCCTTAAGCACGGGTTTGCTGGATCGATAGATATCCTGACCTTGAAATAAGACCTGACCCTGGCTGGGTTTCTCCAGACCAAGAATGATTTTGCCCAAGGTGCTTTTACCTGCCCCGCTCGTACCCAACAGTCCCAGACATACACCTTTCTCAATCGTAAGCGAGATGTCTGCCAGCACAGGAGGACGCGCTCCCGAACGATCCAGCCAATTGCGTTTGCCATAGCTATGGCTCACTTCACGTACCTGAAGCATCAGGTCATCCTCCTCTCTTGTACTTGGCAGAAGCAATCTCCGAAGAAGACGAAATTACACATCACCATGTCCATTCCACCCCTACACTACCCACTCAAAATACAGTTCATACCCGCTCGCTCCACACATACACTCACTGAACGATTCAACTCACCTGTAATCACTATCGTCCCAAAGACATACTAGGTCTAGCATTTAACAACATCCGGGTATACTCATGCTGCGGCTGATCGAACAGTTGATACACATCGGCCTGCTCTACAATTCGTCCCTTCTGCATGACCGCGACTTCATCTGCCATTTGCGAGATCACGCCCAGATCGTGGGAGATGAGTAAGATGGATGTGCCATATTCGGTACGTAGTCGATCCAATTCCTGAAGCACCTTCAACTGATTCACAACATCCAGTGCCGTCGTTGGTTCGTCAGCAATAACCAGGGCGGGGCGCAGGCACATCGATATGGCGATCATCACCCGCTGCAACATGCCGCCACTCAGTTGGAAGGGATATCGCTTCATCAGCTTGGCCGGCTCGGGCAGGTTCATATCTGCCAAGGCAGCAATGGCCCGCTCTCGGGCCACGGCTTTGGACATTCCCGTATGCGTACGCAAAGTTTCAATGAATTGAGATCCAATCGTATATACGGGTGTAAAAGCATTCATCGGATTCTGCATAATAAATCCGATGTCCTTGCCACGGATGCGCCGCATCTCCTCGCCAGACAACGAGCCCAGCTCCCGTCCATTCAGACGGATGCTGCCCGATACCTCCATCCTGCGCGGATTAAGCAGGTGGAGCAATGCGTTACATGTAACCGTCTTGCCGCTGCCACTCTCGCCGACCAGACCGAAGACACGACCTTTTTTTAATTCGAAATCAATGGGCGCAAGTAACGGGACGGAACCCTCCGCTGTTCTAAGATTCACTTGCAGACCTCGAACTTCGAGTACTTTCGTTGCATCATCCACCGTTACGTTCACCTCCGTGTGAGTTTGGTTCCGAATCAACTACCGTTTTGCAATGCCATAACGCTCGGATAATGCTTCACCCAAGATGTTGAACGTAATGACGACCAGCAGAATCAATGCACCCGGGTAGATCATTAACTCCGGATGACTGCGAATATAACCCGTTCCTTCATGAATCATGGCGCCCCACTCTGCATTGGGTGGTTGAATGCCAAGCCCCAGGAAGGATAGTGCGGATATATCCATAATCGCCCAACCCATCTCTAACGTGCCCATGACAACAATAGGACGCTGCACATTGGGGATGATATGTTTGCGAATAGTCGTCCACGAAGAAGAGCCGCTAATCCGTGCCGCTGCGATGAAGTTCCGTTCCTTCAGACTCACGACCATATTCCGGCAGATGCGTGCATAATGCACCCACTGTACCATCATGAGTGCTAGGAGCACCTGCATCAGACCTGGACCAGAAATCCCCACAATACCGAGTACTAGCACCAGATTCGGAAATGCCATAATGCCTTCACACAAGCGCATTAGCAGACTGTCCACCCAGCCACCAAGATAACCGGAGATCGAACCCACAATGACGCCAATGAGCAATGAAGACAGAAAGATCAGGGTAGCAAAGCCGAGCGACACCCGCGCTCCATATATCAGTCTGGTGAGATTGTCGCGTCCCAGATGATCCGTTCCGAGCCAATGCTCAAGCGATGGACTCGACAGCTTCTGCAACAGGTTCACCTTCACCGGGTCATGAGGGGCAATCCATGGAGCAAGTATAGCAATCCCGAAGAAAAGCAATATGATCACCGAGCAGATCTGGATGGCTCTCTGTCCTTTAAATACCGCACGCCATTTGTTTATCAATGTTCTGCCCGTCCTTTCGCCGAAATCCGTGGGTCCATATAGAGCTGCACCAGATCAACGAGCAGATTGCATACGATGAACAGGCATGCCGCGAGGAAGACATAACATTGAATCACGGGAATATCCCGGTTAAATATCGCATCAACAAAATATCTTCCGAACCCAGGCCAGGAGAACACCTGCTCTACAATAATCGTGCCTGTGAGCAGCTTGCCCATACTCATCCCCATCCCCGTAATGAGGGGGGATATAGCGATCTTCAGGACATGCTTGAGCATAATGACTCGTTCGCGAATTCCACGTGTTCTCGCGTACTGTACATACGTTTCCTGCAATTGCTCCAGTACACTGGAACGCAACAATCGGGTGTAGACCGCAATAAGAATCAAGGAGAGTGTAATCGTAGGCAGAACCAGATTCTCCCACGATCCACGCCCCTCCACAGGCAGCCAGTCCAGCTTCACCGAGAAAAAGAAAATCAGCAGGTAACCGAGCCAGAATTGCGGAATAGATGCTCCAATATAGGAAATGGCCCGGCTGACCATATCAATCCAGCTATTCTTATATATCGCTGCTAGGACTCCCAAAGGAATACTCACCAAGGCCGATAACAATATACTCCAAAAGGCCAGTTCAGCCGTAGCCGGAAGCCTTAATTTCACTTCATCCCATACGGGTTTATTGGTGAGGTACGAAGTGCCGAAGTCGAGCTTGGCAATCTTCTGAATCGTATGCGCATATTGGGTTAACAAGGGCTGATCCAGACCGAATTCATGTCGCTTTTGCGCAAGCAGCTCCGGTGTTGGATAGATATGAGCTGCTGTCAGATAAGCCTCGGCCGGATCAACTGGTGAGATATGAATAAGTGCAAAGGTAACAAGTGTAGCGATAAAAACGATAGGAATGATCGCGATCATTCGTCTACCAATATAGCCGATCACCAAACGTTCCTCCCTTTCATCAAGCTACATGGCCTTACCAAGGACCATCCACTTCCCTAATTAAAGTATTTACTATTTATTGATTGCCCAGTTCAATGCCGACAAACGGATTCTCATCACGGTTCGCCGGGAAAATAAAGTTGGAGATTTTCTTCTGATATACAGCCGTTTTCTTAATGTAAGAGATCGGTACGATCGCCGATTGCTCCTGAAGAGTTTTCAGGATGGAGCCATATAACTCCTGGCGTTTCGTCTCGTCTGTAGATGAAAGGGCTGCATGCACCTGATCGTCCAGTTCCTTTTTCATCGGCAACGCACTCAGGGTCTCGGAAATCCCGAATCCAGGGCTCGCTACAACGTTAATGAAAGAATGGGGATCATACGGCGCGCCATAGTTATACCAGAAATACAGGTCGAAGTCATTGGCTTTCAGACGTTTGATCTGAACCGTCAGTTCCAGTCCAGTGAGGTTTACTTTAACCCCCAGCTCGCTCCACTCAGCCTGAATGGTCTCCGCCATCGCTTTCTGAATCGGGTCCGTTTTGTCAAAAATCATTTCGAAATCAAGCTGCTGTCCGTCTTTCTCACGAACCGTACCACCAGCCGGCAGCTTCCAGCCCGCTTCATCCAGTAATGCTTTGGATTTCTCCACGTCATACGTGATCGGTTCCAGGTCTACATTGGTGTACGGATAGTTTTTGGACAATACGGTGTCGGCTGGTTCTTCCAAACCGGAAGTGACCCCCTCAACCATCGCCTGTTTGTTAAACCCTTGCTGGAGCGCCATCCGCACTCTGACATCGGACAGCTTGGGATTGGAAGAGTTCAGCAGCAGACTGCGTGTGCCCACCGGATCAGACAATTGCGTCACATATTCATCGTTGTCACGAAGCTGTTGGAATGCATCCAGACTGATCACACCTTCCCCGTAGATCAGGTCGAGATCGCCTTTTTCAAATGCAAGGACACGGGTTTCACCGTCAGGAATGATTTTGACCGTAATCTGATCTACCTTCGGTGCTGTTCCCCAATAATTCGGGTTGCGTTTGAACACAGCATATTCGTCCTGCTTGTAATCAGCCAGCATCCACGGGCCCGTTCCAACTGGCTCTTTAATGCCTTGGGAAGTATCTCCGTTATCCGGGAATCCAGCTTCACCCAGGAAACGTAAAGGACGAACCACCGACAAATCCTGAAGAACAGGATAATACGGCTCTGTAAGTGTCAGTCGGAAAGTCTGGTCGTCCACAACCTCCGTCTTGTCGAGCACGCCTACAATGCCCAGCCAGCTATGTGTATCTTTATTTTTCATTACAGCATCAAAGTTCTTTTTCACAATCTCAGCATTAAATGGCGTACCATCTGAGAATTTCACACCTTGGCGAAGCTTGAATGTATATACTTTGCCGTCATCGGAGATGGTCCATGATTCTGCCAGCGCAGGTTCCAGTTTTCCGTCCTTCTGGTAACTGATCAATGGCTCATAGAGCATGGATTGGGCAAATAATTGCGAAGGATTGTACGTATGCGGATTCATTGTACCGATATCACGTGGCCATGACATCGTAATCGACTTCGTAGATGTTTGATCCGAAGCAGCAGATGAGGATTCATCTCCACTTCCTGTATTGCTGCAGCCCACGATAACCAATAGCAACAACAGCATCGTTGCCAGCGTGAGAGCCGAAGATTTGCGATGTTGTACAGACATGGATGTTGAACCCCTTTTCTCTATTTTATGATAATGATTATCATATTCATCCATTAAGAATAGGCAGGAGTCCTTCTTTTGTCAACAAAATTCGACATTATATGTATCCCTATTAAATATGCCAAAAAAGCCCTTCCTGTGGGAGGAAGAGCCACTTGACCTGAATATGCCCTCATATATAGGAATAAGCTTGCCTTTACGAGTTATTCCTTGCTCACAGCACGAATATCATCGAAGATAACGTGCCCGAATCCACCGCATAGTATAGATGGAGAACTCCTGAATGATGATCTACATCTAAAGCTCCAAAAACGCCTGTAACGTTCGATCAGACAAACCCGGAATGTACTCGTGCCCGTACTCGTGATAGACCACCAACTCTTTTTCCGAACGAATCCGGTTGTATGTTGCAAACTGGGTGGATGGCGGGCAGATGGTGTCTGCAAGTCCGGTAACAAACAAAACCTTGGCCTGAATTCGTTCAGCCAGATTGGAGATATCGATGTATCCCAGCTTGTTGAAAATTAGCATCCTCCCGCTCATGATTTGGATCAAATAACCGGAAGTAATACAACAGTTCCTCATAGGCAGAGGTTGAGGCACCCAGTTCCCAGGCTTGTCTGTAATCTGATAAAAAAGGATATACCGGCACCGCCAGCTTCACGCGTGGTTCAAGTGAAGCACACGCCGTGGCTAACGCCCCACCCTGTGAACAGCCGTAGACACCCACCCGCTCCGCATCAACATGTGGCATTGACATCAGAATGCGCACGGTCTGCACCGTATCGAGGAAGACGTTACGGAAATATAACTTATTGGGGTCAGGGTCATCGATGCCCCGAATGATATGTCCTCGAATGGTTGTTCCTTGTACATGCAGGTTATCCTCGGAGAGCCCACCTTGTCCTCGGCAATCCAAAGCCAGCACGGTGATGCCATGAGCTGCATATGTAATCTTGTCGAACCAGTCGCCGCTATCACCGGAATATCCATGAAACATGGCCATTGCTTGGCCCTTGTCATCAATAGATGCTGCTATAGGCCGAACCAGCTTACCATGTATACGTGCGCCTCCCACACCCGTGAAATAAAGATGGAAGCATTCTGCAAGCGGCGATGTGAAAGCCGCTGGAATCAATTCATATTCAAGCGATTGCGCATCAAGCTCCGCGAGGGCCAGGCTCCAATAAGCATCGAAATCTTCCGGTTTCGGACTGCTTCCGCTGTATTTTTTCAACTGTTCCAATGGCATGTCGCCCATGGGATTCACTCCTGTCTGCATGCACACAACACGTCTCTTCGTGAGTCATGTTCATCTCGTATTTTAAATTGATACCAAAAGAGACGCATATGAGGATATCACTAAAGGTTCATCTTCACATACGCCTTCTTGCTTCTCGTTTAAACTTCTACAATGATGCCCTCATAGAACCGACGAATAACCTTCTCCGCTGGCTTACCAAATACTCCATATCCGTCATCCATCAGCGCATCCTTCTCTGCGTACAACTGTGCGCTCCAGTCCCATAGGCCGAATCCGCGCACCCAGTCACGCTGACCAACATGCCGGAACATGGCTTCATAGAAACGTTCCTGTTCCTCCGCGCTCACTTCGCCTTCCAGTCCCCAATCGTTCGGTACATGAGCTGATCCGTTGCGGCTAGGACAACCGGCTTCCGCAAAGAAAAAGGGTTTGCCATACGGAGCAATCGCCTGCTCGATTCGATTCAGCTGTGCCTCCCAATCTCCGATGGGGTAATAACCGCTGGATGAGATTACATCCACAGCATCCCACCACTTCACATGGGCTTCCTGATATTTGTCCGTGTTGTATGACACCAGTCCAGTGTACACTTCACGCACGCCAGCGATCACCTCGCGCCACTCCTGATCCCGACGCTCGGATTGCACCATCTCACAGCCCACGATAAACATCTCACACTTTTCCTGCTCTGCAATGGCTGCATAATGCTTCTGAAATGCCGTGTAGCTGCGGAACCAATCCTTCCACTTCGGTTCACAAGGCACATCGATATCAAAAAAGTTAATATGTGCACGCCATGTGCCATCGGTGCAGTTGACGGTTGGTTTCAGAATGACACGCAGCCCGAGTGCCCGGGCATAACGCATCATATCGACCAGTTCATCATCATCCACCAGATGGTCACCCCGATATTTGACCTCTACCGCCTGCGGATGATCCTGATGTGCCGCCAGTGCAAAAATAACATGCGAACTGCCTGTACGTTCAGCCATCAGGCGCAAGGACTCCTTCGCTTCCGGCTTGCGGAAGTCTCCCCTGCCACTCATCCAGCCAAATGTAAATCCTTTGATGTATTCCATGTGCAATACTCCCCTGTGTCCCATTCACTTCATTTAAAAAACAGTCGAATATATTCACTTCCACTACGATTGCAGTACCATCTTCCGATCGCCGTTATCCCCAGATTTCTGTAAATCCCTTTTATACAAGGGAGAAATCCGGGGATAAATGCGACCACTTCGCTTCTTCAGATTGGTTCTGCACTTTCACTTCAATTACAACTTGCCTTCCTCGTGATCTCCTGCAATGACTTCGTCCGTCTCGATCACATAGTTCACGATTTCTTCGATGGTCGTATAAGCCACACCGACATAGGTGTCGGCAGCACCGTAATAGATGGCGATACGCCCGGTATCGGCATCATGCAGTGTTGCACACGGGAAGATGACGTTATCCACGAAGCCTTGCTCTTCATACCATTTTTCCGGGGTCAGCACAAAGTTGGAGGAACGATATTTCACTTTGGACGGCTCATCCAGATCCAGGATAACCGCCCCCATGCTATAGACGAAACCGTTGCACGTTCCAGTTACGCCATGGTAGAACATCAGCCAGCCTTCGGACGTTTCGATCGGAGCAGGCCCGCCGCCAATTTTTACCGATTGCCACCAGCCTTGACCGCCTTTGCTCATGACATGACGATGTTTGCCCCAGTACACGAGATCCGGGCTTTCGCTCAGGAAGATATCCCCGAATGGCGTATGTCCACTGTCACTTGGTCTGGACAACATCACATAGTTATCGTTGATTTTGCGCGGGAACAACACACCATTCCGGTTGAACGGCAGCATCGGATTTTCAAGACGGACAAACGTTTTGAAGTCATCCGTCTTCGCCAGTCCTAATGCAGCGCCGTAGAAGTCCGTACACCAGATGATGTAATATGTATCCTCCACTTTGACCAGACGTGGGTCGTAAGCATAGTTCGGCATAAACGGATCGCCATTTTCATCGACAAAGGCAATGCGTTCCTCTTCAATCGTCCACTCCAGACCGTCCTCACTCGCTCCCATGTGGAGGTGCGGACGTCCATTAACCGTTTCAGCACGGAATACCCCGATGAATTTCCCTTCATACGGAACAACGGCGCTGTTGAAAATACGGGCAACGCCCTTCACCGGGTTACGCGGAACTACCGGATTCGCGGAATGTCTCCATACTGGGCCTTCTGTCCCCTCCGGTTTCGCCTCCCACGGCATATTCGGTAAGGCATCCCCCACAATGTGTACGTTTTTCGTTTCAGCAACTGACATTTTCATTTCTCCCTTCGGTTAGGCTTTTATGAAATGAACATTTTAAATTTACACAAGGCCACTTTGATGACAGAACAACCTTCCGATCGCCATTATCCCCAGATTTTTTGATCCCTTATGAAAGGGGAAAATCCGGTTATAGCGTATGCTTACGAAGTGAGCTTTCTTTCAGAAATCTTTTAGCGAACACTCCGTTTTTCCTGCTTTTTTCTGTCCTCTTCGTTCCTGTGCATTCTCATTGCATTTCATAAAACCTTTCGTCGTTTCATTCATTTAACAGAGCCTTGTGCGAAGCCGTTATAGATGTACTTCTGTAACAGCAGGAAGATGATCATCGTTGGTATAATGGCGATCATGATGCCGGCACTGATGACCTCCCACTGCGATCCGAACGGTCCCTTGAATTTGAACAAGGCAGTGGATATGACCTGTAGATCGGTCTTCGGCATGTACAGAAACGGTGTGTAGAAGTCGTTATAGATGTTCACGCCCTTCACGATAATGACCGTTACAATGGCCGGTTTCAGCAATGGCAAGATGATTTTCCAGTAGATCGTGAAGTACGAAGCACCGTCCAGCATGGCGGATTCATCCAATGCACTGGAGATGGAGCCCAGAAATTGCAGGAAGATATACACCGCGATGATATCTGTACCCAAGTACATCACGATGGCTGCCCAGCGTGTGTTGAACAGGTCGAGCGCGTTGATGATCTGGAATGTGGCAACCTGCGTTGTCACACTGGGGATCAGGGTAGCGAGCAGGAATGCGGCGACCATGATCTTTTTGCCTTTGAATTTGAACCGATCCAACACATACGCAATCATGGAACCCGTTAAGGTTGCACCGATAATGGAAATGACCAGGATAATAATTGTATTTTTGAAACCGACCAGCATGTTGCCGTCCACAAATGCCTTCGCATAGTTCGCAAAGTTCAGCCAGTTGGCCGGTGGGGCAAGCGGGCTGCTGGTGGCGTATTCCGCATTGGTTTTGAGGGATGCAAACAGGATCACCACGATAGGTAACAGTGCAATAAACGCCGCAATAATCAAGGAAGCATATTTAACTACGCTCGCAAGGGTGTATTTGAATTGTGTCACGTTCATTCCTCCCCTTTCATGGTGACGCGCTGCACGAGCGTAACGAGAATAACGATTAAGAGCAGCACGACTGCCATGGCAGATGCCAGTCCTAGCTTGCCATATTTAAACGCCAAGTGAACCGTTTGGATGACAAATGTCATACTGCCGTTGGAACCATCGGTCATGATATATGGAATATCGAACGCACTAATTGCGCCGCTAATGGCCAAGATCAGGTTAAGCTGCAGGATGCGCGTAATACTCGGCAGAATGATATGGCGGAATTGCTGCCAGCGATTGGCGCCGTCAATATCCGAAGCTTCATATACATCCTTCGGGATGGAGGAGATTGCACCCAGAAAGATAATAAAGTTGAAGCCCATGTATCTCCATACCGATGCGCCTGCAAGGGACACATTGATGATATTCGGATTACCGAGCCAAAGCTGCGTGTATTGTCCAAGCCCTACAGCATGCATGAGCATATCGAGTGTGCCGTCCGGTTTGAAGAAAAAGAGGAAGATAAAACCGATAGCTACCCCATTCAGCAAATAAGGGAAGAACAATATGCCTTTGAAGAAGTTTTTGCCTCGGACTTTGAAACTCAGAATTGTGGCAAAGTAAAGCGCCAAGCCCATCTGCACAAACGTAGCTGCGAAGTAGTACAAACTGACAATAAATACTTTGAAGTATTCCGGATCACTGAAGATGCGTGTATAGTTCTCAAACCCAACATAATCGAATCTTTTGCTGTATCCATTCCAATCGGTGAAACTGTATTTGAACATGTTGATGACCGGTAAGTATGCAAACGTGAACAGCAACGCCAGCGGAATAATTGAGAAGGCACAGATGATAAATATGCGTTGCGCTGAGTAACCCCAATTCGAAACCTTTAAGTACTTCATGCTCTCCACACCTCCAAGCGGTTGACCCGCCTATATATCGAAAGACTCCCGTTCAGGAGAATTGGGCTGAACAACTGCCGGGGAAGGCATCCGGCACCATAACTTCAGACACCATTTGCCCCCATACAACATGGATTTTCACCCATGCTCCCGTAGTCTGTTCACCACCTGACCACTTACGTTAATCCCATTATTTTGTGAGTTCTGCTCGTGCTTTTACCCACTTGTCATTCAGGTCCTTCATGATGTCGTCATAGGATTCCTTGCGGTTACCAATACCTGCTTCGATAATGCGTTTCTTAAAGTCAGGCTGCCAGAGGCCGATTTCGCCTTCGTTATCAATCTTGTCAACGAGACCTTCCTGACCTTCTTTGGCAGGGGTGAGCGTGGAGAATTTCACATCTTTATATTGATCCAAAATCGGTGGCAATTCCGCGTTTTTGTCTGCATCCATACCGCCGCCCTGTTCAACTGCATAGTTTGACTTCGCCAAGAACCAGTCAATCCAGGCTTTAGCAGCAGGTTTGTTCTCGCTGTTCACGTTCATCCCGATGTTATAGTCTGCGGAGAGTGGTACCACAACATCACTTGCATTGGTTGGGAAAGGAAGAAATCCAATGTCGTCCGGCGTATCTGTCATCCCTTGAATCTGTGTGATGGCCCAAGAGCCAAGTGCCATTGTGGCAATTTTGCCTTTGGCCAGATCCGCTTTGGAACTTTCCCAGTCGGTTGTCGTTGGATCTTTCTCAATCAGACCATTTTTGGCTGCATCATAGAGCACTTTGTACAGTTCATAGTGCGGCTGACCAGGCACAAAGTTATCATCTGTGTTCGGTTGGTCCACGTTCACATAATCTACGCTACCCGCAACGGTTGGCAGATCCGCTTCCCATTGAGTAAGCGCCCAGCCGGATGCATAGTTGGTATACAAAGGAATTGCATCGGTGTTATCTTTCACCAATTGAAGCGCTGCCTGGAATTGCTCAGGCGTCTTAGGCACTTCATTGATACCGGCATCCTTGAATACCTGTTTGTTATAGATGATTCCTGAGAACGTAATAACGGTTGGTACACCATACACTTGACCGTCTACCATACGTTCTTCAATGGCCGTGTATTTGTCTTTCAATTCATCATAAGTGCCGAGCGGCTCGAAGAAGTCCGGAATATCCGCGATCGGAACGCTGGTTGGGATCATCAATACGTCACCATAATCCTTGGTGCTCATACGGATCTTCACTTGTCCTTCATAGTCAGCCAGCGCTTGGAAGTTTACTTTGACATCCGGGTATTCCTTATTGAACTCGGCCGCGTAGTCTTTGAACACGGTATCCACAATATCTGTCCGTTGTGTAAGGACGGTAATTTCACCTTTAATATCTGCCGGATCTGTACTGATCTCCTCCCCTGTCTGCGAAGATCCACCTCCGGATGAACATGCAGCAAGTAGTGAAGTGATGAGCAGCATCGTCAGCAACATCATCCAACCTTTGTTTTTTCTCAATTGTTTCGACCCCTCTCTTAATTTAATTAAGTTATCGTTAAGGTTACAAAATGAATTCTATTATGGTAACGCTTACCTGTCAATTCATTTATTTAGAACCTAACAAGAAAAATTGCGAGGCAATTCGTTGACATCTGTTTTTCAGAGCACTAATATTGTTTTATAAAGTTACCGTTAACTTAATAAATTGGATTGATGCACTATTTTGAAGGAGCGCTCACTTATGAATACAAAAACATCCCAACTCCAATCTGAGATCAAGGAGCATTGGGAAAAGCAGATTTTACCCTTCTGGTCCAACCTAAAAGATACAACCCACGGTGGGTTCTACGGTTGGGTGGGCAATGATCTTCAGATGAATCAACAGGCCCCCAAAGGCGGGATCGCCACGGCACGTCAACTCTGGTCTTTCGCAGCGGCGTATCGGGTTACCGGAAACGAAAGATGGCGCGAGCACGCGGAACACGCCTACCGTTTTCTCGCCGATCATGTGATGGATACCGAACATGGCGGTATGTACTGGATGGTAGATTATCGAGGGGAAGCGCTGGACACGAGCAAACATGTGTATACGCAATCCTTCGGTGTGTATTCCCTCAGTGAGTACTATCGTGCAACCGGGGATGCTTCTGCATTGGAACTTGCGAAAACGCTTTTTGCTCTCATTGAGGACAAAGGTCTGGATGCCGAACTGCCTGCGTACAAGGAACAATTTGATCGTACATGGAAGGAACAGCCCAATGAAATGCTGAGCGAAAACGGGGTGATTGCGGATTACACCATGAATACGCATATCCATGTGTTAGAGGCCTACACCACACTCTATCGCGTGTGGCCAGATCAGCAAGTGAAGGCGGCGCTGGAACGCCTGCTCGGCATTCTATATGAACGGGTGTATGACCAAGACACCACGTTTCTCGGGGTATTTTTCAACAAACAGTGGGAGTCCATCATTGATCTGCACTCGTTCGGACATGACATTGAAGCCAGCTGGCTGATTGACGAAGCACTGAAAGTTCTGGGGATGGAACAACATCCCGAGTATGCGGCGATGGTAACGGATATTGCCTATAACATCTCCAATGTGGCCGTGAATGCCGATGGTTCCCTACTCAATGAACAAGAAGGTGAACATGTCGATGAGAAGCGAATCTGGTGGGTTCAGGCGGAGGCCATGGTCGGCTTCTATAACGCGTATCAGCGCACAGGTGATCCACTGTTTCTGGAGAGAGTGGATCACCTGTGGACCTACACGAAGGAAAATATTATTGATCAGCGCGCTGGCGGAGAATGGTACTGGTCAGTTGACGGGAACGGAACACCGGATCAGAGCGAAATTGCCGGACCGTGGAAATGCCCGTATCACAACAGCAGATTCTGTATTGAACTAATCGAGAGGATGGGATCAGAATGATACACCCGAAATACAAGGAGTTACTGGAGGAACAGGAGCAGTTGCTTGCCCGCCCCAATGAGATCAACTCTTCCTTCTACAATGGCGTATATGATCGGTATCAATATCCGGTCATCACTCGCCATCATGTACCGCTGCATTGGAGATTCGATCTGGATGAGACGACGAACCCGCATTTTATGGAACGCCTGGGCATTAACGCAACGCTGAATCCGGGAGCCATCTATTTCAATGGCAAATACATCATGGTCATTCGTACGGAAGGATTGGATCGTAAATCGATCTTTGCGCTTGCGGAGAGTGACAATGGAATTGACGGGTTCCGTTTCACGGGTAAACCACTGGTCTGGGATGATATCGATGCCGATGAAACGAATCAGTATGATATGCGCCTCGTTCAACATGAAGATGGCTGGATCTACGGCATCTATTGTTCGGAACGCAAAGATCCGGAGGCTCCTGCATTTGATACATCCAGCGCAGTGGCACAGGCAGGACTGGTTCGGACACGAGATCTCACAAGCTGGGAACGGTTGCCCAACATCACAACGAATTCCCCTCAACAGCGCAATGTCGTACTGCACCCGGAATTCGTGGATGGAAAGTATGCCTTCTACACCCGTCCACAGGACGGATTCATCTCGACTGGCAGCGGCGGCGGTATCGCCTTTGGTCTATGTGAGGATATCTTGAACCCGGTCATTCATGAAGAGACGGTTATTGATGAACGGCAGTATCATACGGTTTACGAAGTCAAAAACGGCCAAGGCCCTGCTCCGCTCAAGACGGATCGTGGCTGGATTCACATTGCTCACGGGGTTCGGAACACCGCAGCAGGACTGCGCTATGTGTTATACACTTTCGCAACGGATCTGAATGATCCGACGCGTATGATTGCCAAGCCGGGCGGCCACTTCATTGCCCCTTATGACAACGAACGTGTAGGCGATGTGTCCAATGTTATTTTCTGCAACGGTGCCGTAGTCAATGAGAAGCAAGAAGTCTTTATCTATTACGCATCCAGTGATACCCGCTGTCATGTGGCAACTACCACTCTGGAGAAACTGGTTGATTATACGTTCAACACACCGGCCGATCCATATCGTTCCCTGGACTGTGCCAGCCAGCGGGGTCAGCTGATTGAACAGAATGAGAAGCTTTTACAGAAACAATTAACGTAACATCGGTAGAGCGTCCTCTCAGGGAAACCTGCAATGTGCTGAAAAATAGCGAAGCAACAGCCAGAATGGCTTTATTCCAAGTGGGTAACGATGTATACTGATATGGATTGTTATTATGTTGGAGGAAAGCACTCATCATAGTGACAGCACATTGTGCCTATACCGGCTTGAAGGAGGCGACCATACTGAAGAACAATATCACCATGCGGGATATCGCCGACAGGCTCGGGGTCAGCAGTGTGACCGTCTCGAAAGCGTTGAATGATAAAGATGGCGTGAGTGGCGAATTAAAAGAAAAAATTAAAGTGCTTGCTGTTGAAATGGGCTATCGGTATAATGCCGCTGCCCGTTCGATGAAGGAAGGCTTAACCCATAATATTGGCGTAATTATCCCGGAGCGTTTTACCGGACCTACGCAGTCGTTCTATGTACGCGTGTTCCAGCGCATCACCAAACATCTGGAGGAACAGGGCTACTACGGCATTCTGCACATTCTGAATGTGGAGGATGAAGAAGAATTAACGCTGCCCAAGCTGTACAGCGACAACAAGGTCGATGGCTTTATCGTGCTCGGGCAGATCAGCAAAGAGTATATTGAACTGGTGCGATCAATGGAAGTTCCCAAAATGTTTCTCGACTTCTATGATGAACATTCGGACATTGATTCCGTCGTTACCGATAACTTCTACGCTGCCTATGAGCTGACGAACTATTTGGTTCAGCAGGGCCACCGTAACATTGCTTATGTAGGGAACCTGTATTCCACGAGCAGCATCCAGGACCGATTCCTCGGGTATTACAAATCCTTGCTGGAACATCGGTTGCCGATGAATCCAAATCTAATTCTGAATGATCGGGATGAACGCGGTACGTTTATTGAGATCGATCTGCCCGAGCAGCTGCCAACGGCCTTTGTATGCAACTGTGATCAGGTCGCCCATCTGCTGGTTCAAAAACTGAATTCGATGGATATTCAGGTGCCTGGCCAATGCTCTGTTGTTGGTTTTGATAATGATATCTATGCCATGCTCTCCGATCCCAAGCTGACAACTGTCGAAGTGGATGTGGAACAGATGGCGCGCACGGCAGTCCAGTCGATGCTCAAAAAGGTCGACAACCCGAACCGCAGTTTCGGCCGTGTTCATGTGAAAGGTAATATCATCTATCGCGACTCGGTGAGTGCTGCGTCTGCCTCATCAGATACCATCGATAGCTGAATAATAGAATTTAAAAAACGAACACAGATGACTGGCCTCTATCTTATTGGCCAGTCTTTTCTGATGCTCCGGGGCTTAATAACGACGACGATCGGTTGAATCCATCAAAAATGTAGTCGTTCTCCAAATCGAGAGAATGAGAATCAGCTCATACACATTGGTTAAAGCCCCACTCTTCACGGGCAGGGAGATTAGCTGCCCTGCAAACAATAAAGCAGTCCCAATAAACAGCCATACCCATTTATGTTTGAAAAGCACAATCAAGCTAACAAACAAGAGTACAATGCCCACGATGATAACCATCATCGGCGGACCTCCATGACCTTCTGCCATATATCGCAGTACTCCATACTCTTCTATAGCAGTGAGATTTTTAACCTCGGATAAAGTAAAGCCTGCAATCTGGTAGATAACCAGACCCAGTGTAAGCAGCCAGGCGATCACTTTCGTTATACTACTATCTGCAAACTTCGCACCCGAGCTGCGCAAGATATGGTAGCCAACAAGAATAAGGGTTGGCGTAGCGAAGGCATGTAGCCAAAATCGAAGGCTACTAAGAACGGTTAACAATTCCCCTTCTCCTAACAGGTTGCCTACAGCAATAATTCCATTATCATATGCCAGGCTAAACGCTACGAATAGCTGAAAACTGGAATATGTGAGCCATTGCTTTCTCTGGGTTAAAACGACGGCCATCCGAATAACAAGTATTAAATAAACAAGAGTCAGTGCGGAGTATAGCCATACATCCAAGCTGTTTCACCATCCTTATATCCAAACTCATATTCACTTGCTCATTTTTGTTTATAATTAACTAGTTATCATTTCCATTCATTTATTATATTTACCAGTAAGTATAATTACAAGACGAACTTGTATTAATAACTGTTTATAGAGCTAATTTATACAATAAAGAGTACTCCCGGCTATCTCGCAGCTGCAGGAGTACTCTTTTCTTGTTTGAAGAATGAACCAGCAACAGGATACCCCGATACCCCTCGCTTTGTTCTCAGACTTACATCACATCATCGCCTAATAACTCGTCTTCAACCAATTGTCCTTGGACCAAGTCAGTTTACCCGAACCCGCCCCATTGGATGCTGTGAGGCGTGCATTCAGCGTAGATGGATCATCCGTCGTATAGCTGTAAGGAAGTGTCGAGAAGCCATTCCAGGAGAATGATTTTACCACGGCCGGGACTGGTGCCAGTGGACTGCCAGATGTATCACTGCTGCCCCGGAAGGAGCTTCCATCCAAAGAATACATCGTATCGGTCACTCTGATTTTGCCGGTATAGGTCGGATCTGCCGGATCGGTCTGATTGTTACGAACAGGATACAGCATGTCCTTGATGACTGATTTCTCCACCAATACAGCTCCGCTTTCCGTAGAGATAGCGCCATTGCCAATAATATCGAACTTATAACCTTTGGACGCAATCGCTGTTGCCATTGCCGTTGTAATTTTGGCTTTAGCGGCACGTGCCCCTGTTGCATCCATCACGATGTTATACGCATGTGCGTTGCCTCCACGCAGGCGTGGCATCCGGTCCTGAATGTCTTTGTAGAGATTATGGTGCAGCGTCATGGACAGATTGGCATTAGCCGACTCCAGGCTGGTGGAACCGACCAGATGTCCTTTCTTTTGCGGTCCAGAGATGGCAATAATATCGGCTTTGCTGAGACCTACAGCACTGCTGCGCAGGTAGTTGTACATCGGATAGGAAGCCTTATTCGCTTCCAACTCGTTAATCTGCTGGGTAACCCAGCTGTTCGAGCTGCCGTCATCCCCTTTGAAGAGGGACCAGGAGATGGTCACGCCGCTGGTTCCTTTTTTCGAATCGATGAGTCCGTCATAAGCTTTATTGAATGTACAGTGATCAATCCATACGTTGCTGTTCTCTTCCAGGGTGATATAATCCCAATCGTTCTTGTCGTAATCGCCTTTGGTCGATTCATCCCATTCCCATAACTCATCGAATTCCAGGTTGCGGATGATCACGTTGGAGCTTCGCTTCACGCTAATCGCAGCGTGTTTGATTTTGGAACCATTGGCGGAGAAAATGGTGAGTCCATTGAAACCGTCCACTGTAATTTTACTTACACCTGTCTGTTTCAATACAGGATGCGTCAACGCATCATTATGCTTGGCAAACGGCGAAGTCTGCGCTGCACTCGGAATCTCATTCCATCCCAGATTCAGATCGTTCATGATCTCAACGACTTTGACACCGGAGTTCTTTTTCAGAGCCAGTGCCAGATCAGTCGCATTATACACTTTCTTATACGTAGCTGTGTTGGATTCGCTGACGATGCCGCCGCCCGCGTTGCCTTGGGAGAAACCTGTAAGATTGTAGTCCGCGTTGCCCGCTGCCTGCACACTTGCCGGTCCGGACAATAATGTTAGCCCCAAGGTTAGAGCCAAGGCTGCGCTGCACCAGCTTCGAATTGTAGTTTTCATAGAATTCATTCCTCCCGAAATATGATGATTACATTCGTCCATCGCTGCCAAGCCATGTTACGAAGGACATGCCCTCAATGTAAGTGTTGAGAGCGATTACAACAATAATCCCTGTCTCACATGTAGGAGGAACTGCCGATGTGGCAAGGATCTGTACTGTAAGCAACCTTGAATCGTACAGAGTTAACTTGAGGAGTAAGATTTCCGGGATACTTTGAGACAGTAAGATGATGTCGGATAGATTGAAAACAAAAAAGCAGGACTGCATCTGCTGCAGACCTGCTCGATTTTACTTTTTGATGGAACGTGTCCAGAAGCCGCCATGGAACTGTTTGGGCTCTACGGTAATGACAAATGCTTTGGGGTCCAGATCGAGAATCGTCTGATAGAGCAGTTTCTGGTTTTTGCGTTTCGCCAGAATCTCCATGACGAGTCGATCCCCGTCACGTCCGCTACCCACCCATGCAGTAACGCCGTACCCTTTATCTCGAAGTGCATTCGCGACGTTGCCCCCCATCTGGTTACAGATGACTTTAACGGTAACGTAACCGAGTGCAATCTTTTCTTCAATCCAGGCTCCGAGCAACACACCAAGTCCGTATCCCACCGCATACACGATTAAGGCAGAAGGTTGGGTCAGATATTTAAGCACCAGATTCAGGCCGAGCACATAGATCACAATCTCACCCATGCTGATCAGTGCGGCGATATATTTCTGTCCTTTGAGCGTCAGAATCATCCGGAGTGTATAAGCCGATACGTACACAATCTGGATCAAAAAGATAAATACCAATATTTTAAACAATCGTAATCCCTCTTTCCTGGCCTTCACAAGTGAATCGGCCCTTTGCTGCATCTACTCGACGATTTCGTTTTATCCAAACTCCTGTACGTTCGCTCTATCTCCATCATTGGACGTTATACCCTTATTCTAAACGGTTGAATGTCAATTCGTAGGCATTTTCTGCTCTTCGTCATGCCGGAACTGCCATTATAGAACCGTTTATACCGATTATCAACCCGGGCGAAGGTCCCAGGGGCGAAAACTGGTGACTGTGAATATGCTATATCATCATAAAATCGAGCATAATTGCACAGGATGGATGAGGCAAAACAAAAAGGAGGTACCGGCATGCAGCTATGGCAGGAGATGGAACGGGAAGGCATGGAGGAACTCATTTTTTGCCATGATCCAGTTAGTGGGTTGAGGGCAGTCATTGCGATTCATAGTACAGCCCTTGGTCCTGCACTGGGTGGATGCCGCTACTGGACGTATGCATCCGAGGAAGAGGCTGTTCGGGACGCCGTGAAGCTTGCCAAAGGCATGACGTACAAAAATGCAATCTCTGGACTGCCCTATGGCGGCGGGAAGGTGGTCATATGGGATGGTCCTTTTGCAAGGAATGCAAAACCGGATGAGGTTAGTTGTGAATCTCAAAGCGTTGAGCATGTCGCTGGAGATCTGAAGATAGAGCAACGAAAGGCCGCCGGCGGGGAACGGGAAGTTGTTGCTGAGGAAGTGTCGCATCCTATAGATGGGAGCCCGGATACAGGCGTATCCAGGCGGGCGCAGCGCTTTCGCGCACTGGGTCGTTGTCTGGAGCGGCTGAACGGGCGCTACGTGACCGGCCTTGATCTGGGTACCACGGCGACAGACATGGACCAGATCCGAATGGAGACCGCACATGTGACGGACAACACTGGTTCGCTTGGGGCGCAGGATGACTTCACTGCCGAGATGACCGCCTACGGCGTACACATCGGCATTGTGACCTCGCTGCGCCAGCAAGGCATTGCATCTTTGCAGGGCATTCCCGTTGCCGTCCAGGGACTGGGCAAGGTCGGGCATGCCCTGTGCCGTTACCTGCATGCAGCCGGGGCACGGCTCATTGTGGCAGACGTTGTACTGGAGCGTGTACAACGTGCCCATGTGCAGTTCAGCGGCGCCATTTCGGCCGATCCGGCCCATATCCATGCCGCTGACTGCAAAGTCTTCGCCCCCTGTGCCCTGGGGGGCGTACTGACCCCGGCAACGGTGGAGGAGCTGCGCTGCTCCATCGTTGCCGGGGCGGCCAACAACCAGCTGAGTGAACGACAGTTGGTTGTTGGCCGCATGCAGGCGCGCGGCATCCTGTACGCGCCTGATTACGTGCTCAACGCAGGCGGAATCATCTCCACCGCCTACGAGCTGGAAGGCGCCGGGCCTGACCTGATCCGCCAAAAGGTGGCGGGGATTGCAGGCACGCTGAGCAAGGTATACGCAGAAGCTGCGCAATCTGCGATCTCTACAGCCGATGCAGCCGATCGGCTAGCGGAATCCATCCTTCAATCAGGCCGCAAGAGATAGGGCGCCCCCTCCTGGAGAACCTCCACTGCTTTACTTCATTCTAAAGAACCTGATACACGCTATTTGGTCCTTTTAGCATGGATCTAATATCTAACGAATCTCAGACACGTTATTGTGCCTAGTTTGGTCATTTTTCAAGCTAAATAACTACTTTTCCGAAGGATAGCGTTCCTGAGGTTCGTTAGAATTTATATTTCATGTTTTTTCCCCGAATAGGTTGTCTCAGGTTCGTTAGCGCTGAGGCCGAAGATTTCTTTGGGGTAGTATCACCTATCAAAAAGAGCTAACCCCCGACATCCGTGTTCAGGTTAGCTCTTATACCCTCTCTTATTGTTTAGCCCTCTTACTCTCTTTCTCTACTACTCTATTCTTAAACGGCAACCGGCCTCTTATCCGCTGTCTTCTTCTCCCGAAACAGCAGCGTCCACAGCAACACATTCGCCACGATCAGTAGTACTCCATAGATCCAGATGCCCCCCGACATGGATCGGAAAAAGACATGGACTCCCCATAACATGGCAAGCACAGGGAGGGCGGCAAATACATACCAGCCATCACTTTGTTGCGCCATACTGAAGGATTGGGAGAACGGCGGCTTCCGCAGCAACAACTTGCCTGCCAGCGGAACAAGCGCAGTCGCCGTTAACAAGATGATCGCAATATCCGGCAGTATCCGTAATCCAAATGTCCAGGTGAACAGAATGGCATTTGCCAGAAATATAGGCAGGAACATGTTGCACAGGAATGCCTTCAGAGCGCCTTTATACAATGCACTATCATTCGCCATCGGTGCAGCGCGAAAGGTCCAGAACGCCTTGTATTGTCCCGAAAATTTCAGCATGACTACCACCGTTACAACCAGCATCAGCACGATGTAAAACGTATATACGAACGAACTTTGCCTGAACTCCGCCCAGGTGGAGGATTGCAATTGGGTAAACCAAAATATATAAGGCAAAACAAAGGATAAGCCAAGCGATGGATACACCTTCAGCTTAAATTCCCGTTCATTACGCATCATGCTGGCGGACAGACGGAAGCAAGCCTGCTCCTCTCTGGAACGACTGACCACCTTGGAGATTAACCGATCCCAGGTTCCGCGTCTGCGTCCAGAAGACTCACCCGAGTGTGCCATTTTCTCCAAATACAACTCAAAGGAAGGCATTAGCTTCACATATACGATCAGACTCACCAAAGGAACCAAGACTGCGAGTGCTGTAAAGGTATACATCCATACATTCCCGCCCCCTGCAAATAACCATTCATAGGCAGCCGCATACCATAACGGAGGCAACAACAATTGCCACCAAGCGGGGGTAAATACCATACCAAAATCAAACATGTCGAACGAGCGGATGACCAGCTGATAACCAATTGCAATTCCCACGGACAGCAGAATCTGCACCATATTGATCATATCCTTCAGCTTCTCGCCATCCAGAAACTTCATCATGAGAAGATAAACCAAGGACGTGGTCACTAGAATCAGCATGTTGATCAGAATTAATTCCACAAGGAAGATCAGAAAGAATCCGATGCCATGCGTAATTAATGCGGCAATTAGCGGTACACCTGTTAACGAACCCGTCAGCAGGAACAGATAGACACCTGCATGAATGGCTCGGGCCATACCTACCGTTCGCCCATTAACAGGCTTCGTCATGATAATATTACGGTCCCGGATGTCCAGCAGTACGGAGGAGAAATCCGAAATCATGGACGTCATGATCATAAACATTAAGATGCCGAACACCAGACCCATCTGAAGCATGAAATGCCCTGTATCCCACACAATAAAGGGAACCATCATCAGTCCCATTAATCCATACAACCACAGGGATCGATGAAACTGATTACCTTCCTTGCGCTCTTTTTTCCCTGAATTGTTGGACAAAATAGTAGGAACTCTGCGTTGATCCATCTGGAATTTCACCCGCAAAATCAGGCGCAGTGCATCATAATCTGCTCCTGTTCTGGCGATGATTGGACGAAAGCGATCCAGAATCTTCAGCGTGCGGAAGTCGGAGGTTTCCTCCATATCAGTACACCTCCTGCACAATCGATACGAATCGCTCAGCAATGGCTTTGTGCTCATTGAAACCCGTCAATTGATTAAATACTTCCTCGAGCGTGCCTTCCATGGATTGTTGTTGGAGCTGCTTAAACGTACCGTCTGCCACGACGCGTCCTTCAGCGATCAGTACAATCCGACTGCTGATCTTCTCCACCACATCCATGATGTGGGACGAATAAAAGATGGTTGTACCTTTGGCTGACAACTGCGATAAAATCTCTTTCACCACCATCACACTATTGGCATCCAGTCCGCTGAGAGGTTCATCCAGGAACAACAGATCCGGGTCATGCAGCAGTGCAGAGATTAACAACACCTTCTGCCGCATACCTTTGGAAAAGGAGGCAATACGGGAATGATATGATTTTTCGAGTCCAAAACAATCCATCAATAGCTTGGCTTTATAATCCGCATCTTCATAGGACATGCCGTATAACTCTCCCGTAAACGTCAGGTACTCCGCAGGAGTTAATTGTTCGTATAATTCCGCGACCTCCGGAACATAGCCTATTTTGCGTTTATACTCCACATCCCCATCCGCAATATCTTTACCAAAGATTCGCACCGTGCCCACATACCCTTCAACCAGTCCGAGTAAAATCTTAACCGTCGTACTCTTGCCGGCTCCGTTGGGACCAATATATCCAATCATCTCACCGCGATTCACTTCCAGATCGATGCCATTCAACACATAACGCCCGTTGTATCTCATACGCAAGCCTTCAATGGATAGCACATGTTGTTCACTCACTTCGTTATCCACTCCTGTCTCTACTTTTTCTACAATTCTACTAGTTTACCACAGTTTGGTATGATGTTGATCGGAATTAAATCATGATATGACCCAACATCTGCATATTCCATGGAGTAAGAGCATCACATAACAAGCGTGAACACATCACAAAGCCCCTGTCTCATCTTAAGGGAAGAGACAAGGGCTTTATCTGTAGCTTTATCTACAATTGGAATCTTATTTCTAATATCTAACCGTCTTACTGCATTTTAACAATCTGAAAATGCTGATTCGTACCGCCATTATCCGTCCACTGGATGGCCGCAGCACCATCTGCCAACGATTGACCGGAGATGTCCAAAACCTTGCCTGTACTGCGGTTCTTCAGTTTATAATAACCACCACCTACATGGACGAGCTGCCATTGCTGGCTAGCCCAACCCCCGTCATTCCACTGTTCAATAACAGCCCCATCGGCCGTGGAACCATTCTCCACACCGATCAGCTTGCCGCTGGAACGGTTGATGATTTTGACATAACCGCCACCTGCATCGGTAATCTGCCACTGTTGACTCGTTGTTCCCCCATCTGTTCGCTGCTCCACATCCGCACCGTTGGCAGAAGAACCCCCGATGACATTTAGCAACTTGTTACTCTTACGGCTAATCAGCTGATATGAAGCATTCGGGTCCCAGACATCCGGTGTATTCACTCCGGTCACGGTACCTGTTGCTGTATCAATCGTGATGCTACTGGCCCAGTTCATCGCCAGACTGGTTGCGCTTGGGAACGAGAGTGGCAGCCAGACATACTTGGAATCCTGCACAGGCCCGCTCCACGCTCCAGCCCAGCGATCGCCCATGTAGAGATAGGATGTGGTCTGAGAACCTTCTACCGGAACGACATAGGTGGATTGGGAACCATACGTTGTGCTGTCTCCGAAGTTGCTAAGGCCGCTCCATGTGCCTGTAATACTGGAGGCTGTTGCATATTTGGCCTGATTTGGATTCCAGCCGGTTGCACCCGAGGTGATCAGGAAGTAAACGCCGTCTTTTTTGAATAAAGCAGGTGCTTCACGATATTGTCCGGGCCACAGTGTTGTGACAAGGGATTCCACACCCAGGAAATCCGGGGTCAGTTTATATATATTCAGATCGGCATTCACTCGGGTCGCGGAGATCAGATAAGCGGTTCCGTTATCGTTGTAAACCGTCATATCTCTGGAATCATATCCAAGTGGACGATAACTTCCCACATACGTGTAGTTGCCATCAACCGTATTCGAAGTAGCTACAGCTACTCTGGCCTCGCCATAATCCAGACCATTCTCCTTGTGCATCCAAAGCACATATTTGCCAGTCGTACTATTGTAGATAACCTTCGGGCGTTCAATGTTGGAGATATTCAGCTCGGTCGCTGAGCTGCTGGTGAGCACATCATTACGGTACTCCCAGTTCTTCAGATCCGATGAACGATACACGGACACGGCCTTGAACGTTCCATTCGCATTTCGGTTCTCCCCAAACCAATAATAGTACCCATTCGCCTTGATCATCCCGCCCCCATGAGCATGAACGATGTTGCCATTGGTGTCTTTGAACTGTATCCCGTTCGTTACACTGAGCGGAGCAGCTGAAGCATTTGGTCCGGGTGCGAGCAGCATGCCTAATGATTGCAACGCTAGCACCAAAATAAGCAGATAACTCAAGCGCTGAGTAAAGCGAAAGCGGCGTGAGTGTGTATTCTTTTTCAACCATCCATCGTTCATAGCCATATCGTAATGCACCTCCATGTTTTTTATGAAGCGCTTACATAAAATAAAGTCGATATGTCACATCTGCCTCCGATCGATGATGCATTTTAACATTAGAATTCCTGGCAAGGTTGATTGGCTCAGCTTCACCTCCTTGTTTCCGATTGTAGCTGCCATGTCCCTGCTCGAATAGTGAACAATCCGGCGGAACATGTACAATTCCATACTCCCCGCTCTCCAAAGAAAGCAAAAAGACGCTTCCTCCGAAGCGTCCTCTGCTATACCTGATCTGCCCCTTCATGATGTAACAATCTCTAGCTGTGTAGGCTGTTCATAGGCAGGTTTTAAATATGTTGTTTTATCAGCGTATACTCGCCCTTACTGCTTAGTCTTGGTCGTCAAAATCCTGGTCGAACGATAACACTTTACCCGTGTTGGCATCGATATCTACATCTGCTTCACCTTGAGCGGTTCTCAGTTCGATCTCATACACATAGCGTCCATCATCATGATCCAGCTCGACTTTGGTTACTTTACCACCCGTAACTTGTTTCAACGCAATGTTTGAAGCTTGGGATGCCGTCAATTTGACCTGCTTGGAGGCAGAGCTGTTGGATGTATTGCCTGTAACCGAGCCTTGATAGTCATCGTCATCATCGTAGTCTTCATCATCCACGACCGCCAGGATCTTGCCGGTATAAGCATCCAGACGAACGACAACATCATTTTTGCCTTTTCTGTCGATCTCAACTTCATAGAACGTTTGGCCGTTTCTGCGCTCCAGATCCACGTCATCCACTTTCCCATCGGCTGCTTTTAGCGCCAACGCTTTTGCTTGGGATGCATTCAGCATTTTGCCTGTGCTGTTCTGATTCTGTGTTACGGATTGTGTCGTTGATGTTGGTGTAGTTTGCACCGATTGTCCGTTCACATTCCCGCTAGCCGCTACTGCCGATCCTCCGAGCAACACCGCTGCTGACAAGCTGCCAATCCAAAGTTTATGTTTGTTCATCATCATCATTCATCTCCTCGTATGTTGTTTCGTTCTCGTCTACATTCATAGAATAACCTGCAGGAATGAGAGATCAGCGAGAGTTAGATTAGAATTTGATGAGAAAATGAGGAGATTGCTCATTTAACCGGTGTTCATGATGTATGTATTCAAAAACATGTATTTAAAAGCAAATGAAAAAGATGACTCCACATTAGGAATCATCTGTCCATCGAATTAACGCTATATTCAATTGGTCTTTTGCAAAGGTTAATCCTCGTCCTCATCCCATGTCACCGAACGGATGGCTCCCGAGATCGCGTTCACTTGCACAATGGCCTCCCGGCCATCCTCCAGATCAATCTCGACCAAATAATACGGATTCCCGCTGTTGGTTCCTCGCAGTTCGATGTCGTCCACTTCCCCCGGGACCTCCGCAAGTGCCTTCTGCTTGGCTTGTTTCTCGCTCAGAAACTGAGGTTTGGGATCATCCTTTGTTGGTTCAGTTGTCGGGGCTGCTATTGTTTTGGAAGATATCGTCTCTCCCGTATATGGATCAATCGTGAGTTCTTCACGGCTGTTATCCTTCGCCTTCACTATCGCAGTGTATACCGGACTGCCTTGTTGCTCCACAAGTTCGAGTGAGACCAATTGGTTATCTGTTTGTTGTTTTAACAACGCCGTCTTGATCTGCTCGCGGCTCCATAACGTCTTCTCTTCCGCTTGTGGGTTCGACTCCAGCCGTTTGATGGAATTCACGGTAGCCGTAACGGCATCCACCTGAACGTCATATAATCCGGTCTCCGAACGGAGCTGCATGATATACGTCCCGTCCTTCAACGTGGAATTCACAATCTCGCCCGGATATTGATCCAGTACGGATTGGGCTGCCGCATCTGCCGTAAGTACCGCTCCAGTCGATTGCCAAGGCTTCCACCAAGCAACTGCTGCCACAATCAGCACAATGAGAAGCCCTGAACCCCACCAGAGTGATTTGCGCGATTTCGCCCATCCACTGTTCCCCTGTTCATGCCGCTTCATTTCCGGTGGCCGCTGCTCATGCTCTGTCATCACGTATCCCCCCTTATAGCTCTCCCCATAGCCCAAGTTCAAATGCTATATATTCGGTCTGAGTTTAGTTTCCAATGGCTACTACATAAAATGAACTATTCTTTTACACAGCGCGGAGAGGACAGAAAAAACCTGAAAAAGCGAAGCGTTCGCCTTTATCCCCGGATTTTCCCCTTTGAGCAAAAGAGAATCCAAAAAATCTGGGATAACAGCGATTTGAAGGTTGTTCTGTCATCGTAGTGTCAGTGTGAACAATCTTTAGTTCAGTTTATATAGTATATAAGAGAAGAATGAGAATTTCATGAGAGCGGCCCGTTCTGAACCGATAAAGGCAAAATAATTGAAGCCTCGGTGCCTTCACCCTCGGTGCTGGTCAATTCAATCCGGGCTCCCACTGCACCTGCCAGTTCTTTGGCTAGCGATAATCCCAGACCCGAACCGCTTGCACCCAGGCTGCGTGTTCTGGCCGGATCAACCCGGTAGAATCGGTCAAATACCTTCTCCAGCTCGTCCTCCCGCATACCAATCCCGGTATCCACGATTCGAATTTGGCACTCCTGCCCCTTGGCTTCAAGCCTGACTTCAATGGAATCTTCACTATACTTCCGGGCATTATCCAGCAAAATAAACAACAGTTGCTTCAGCTTGCTCTCATCGCTGATTGCCCAGATTGGACCTGGATCGACACAACGGACTTCCCGGTGGTAGGCTTCGCGAAAAGCTCGTGTAGAATCCATCGCAAGTCTCGTGATATCCACTCGCTCCAACTGTACATTCCACTGCTCCGGCTGCTTCGCAAGCAGTAACAGTTGCTCGGTCATCTCCCGCATGCGAACCGATTCGGACAGGATCGCTTCTACAGCTTCATCGAACACCTCAGGTCGCTCTTTTCCTCGCCGCTGAAGCAGACTGGCATAGCTCTCAATAATGGTCAGCGGCGTTTTGAGTTCATGAGATGCATCCGATACGAATCGCTCCTGCCGCTCAAAGTTGGATTCGAGCAGGTCCATCATCCGGTTGAACGTCTGTCCCATCGTTTTCAATTCATCCTTCGATCCTTCCTCCAGAGGAAGACGTTTGAATTGTCCGCTGGACTGAATGTCACTCATCGTACGTGTCATCTGCTGAATCGGTCTGGTCATCCGGTTCGCGAGAATTCGGCTGGAGATAATGGCCGGAATCAGGGCAATAATCGTCACTGCCACCAGCACGGTACGCAGTACAGACAGACGATTCTCCGTCTCTGCAATGCTCTCGGTGACCTGTACATTCACCACCTCACCATCAGGCCAGATGACCGGAACGGAAACCCACACATAACCAACCTGTTCCACTTGCGTATACTCCGATTTCTTCTCACTTTCATACTTATAGGGCAGCTTGCTCAGCTGCTCGGAAGCTGATGTTGTCGTCACCGGAGAACTGGTGCCGTCTTCATTAACGATCCGAAGCATGCCGTTCACAGGCGCGTAGGCCCGCAGCAAGTCGTCCGGCGGAATGGAGCCGGCAGACTGACGCACTCCTTTGACAATAGACTCTGCTTCCGCTTCCACCCGATTAACCTCGTTATCAATCGACATTCGTTCAAACACGATATAGACCGACAGGTTCACCGCGATTAACAGCACAGCAAATAATACAGACGAATATCCGTAGATTTTACTGCGCAGGCTCATGACTGTTCCTTCAGGACGTAACCTACGCCCCGTACCGTATGTATTAAGGGCGGTGTGAATCCGTTATCCACCTTTTTGCGCACATAACGGATGTACACATCCACCACATTGGTGTCTCCATAATAATCGTATCCCCACACGGCCTGCACAATCTGATCACGACTGAGCACCTGACGTTGATTCTGCAGCAGATACACCAGCAGGTCGAACTCACGTGGCGTAAGTTCAATGGCTACGCCATCTCGCGATACCTCTCGCGTTCCTTCATTCAGTTTCAACCCGGCAGCCGTCAACCAGCCTGCATCAGCTTCAAGCTTATGTCCAGGCCAGTCATTGCCTGTATCAGCAGGTGTAGATGAAGAAGCGGAAGAAACAACCGATGCCACTGCACCAAGACGCAATGCGGCCCGAACTCGGGCAAGCAGCTCTTCAATCTGGAACGGCTTGGTGATGTAGTCATTGGCTCCGAGATCCAGGCCAGATACCTTATCTTCCACGGAATCTTTGGCGGTGAGCATAATGATCGGAACTGTAGCATCTTTGGCCCGAATTCTGCGCAACACTTCAATTCCACTCAGGCCAGGCAGCATCACATCAAGCAGAATCAGATCCCACTGACCTTCCCCATACTTCTCCAGTCCTTCTGTTCCACTCCCCGCCTTGCCTACCTGATATCCCTCATACTGTAATTCCAGTTCAAGCAGACGTGCTATTTTGGGCTCATCTTCTATGACCAGCACGGCTTCGTTCATGCAGCGCTCCCCCTCATTCCCATCATTTCATTCTCCCGTTATCTTACAATACCTTTTACAGTTTGCCCAAGGCATCATCAATCTGATGCTCCCCAGCAATTAGATCAAAGGCCATCCGGTATGTCTTCTCTTCCTGCAAAGAAGCCACGATGACGCGAGCTACATCTTCACGCGGAATACTCCCGGGTTCCAGATCAGTCCCTACCGCAATCTTGCCTGTGCCTGGTTCATTCTTCAGACTACCCGGGCGGATAATGGTGTAATTCAGATCACTTGCAAACAAGGCACGATCCGCATAATGTTTCGCCACGTAATACGGCTTGATGGACTCTGACCATTTCTCCCGTTGATCCGCACCATACGCACTGACCAGAATATATCTGGAGATGCCTTGCTGCTCTGCCGCTTCCATCGTTTTCACTGCTCCATCGAGATCTATCAACAGAGTTTTGTCCTGACCCGTAGATCCGCCAGAGCCTGCTGTAAACACTATGGCATTATGATCCTTCATGGCTTCAGCCAAGTCCTCCACACTGCCCTCCAGATTCCCGATCACCACATCGGCACCGAGTTCCTTCAATGCATTCGCCTGCTCCGGTTTGCGGATCATGGCCGTTACCTTATGTTTGCCTTCCTGTGCCAGCTGCTCTACCACAAACTTACCGATTTGCCCATTTGCTCCTATAACTAAAACGTTCATACGTCATTTCTCCTCTCGGTTGAACGGACCACTTGTTGCAACTATCCGTTCGTTATAAATATATAGATACCCATCTATAATTTAAACGAAAGCCGGCGCTTCTAAGCGCCGGCTTCCAGGTTCATATTCGTTAAGTACATCTCTGAAATGTGAATTTTTCCGTTGTCCCATTAATATGCCATATCCCATATGTGGTTTATACGCGATCTCACATTGACCATCCACTGACAACCAAAAAGGACGCCCAAAAGGGCGCCCTTGAATAGCATTTAAGATTAGTAAGCCAGTGCGAACAAACCGTGAATATGAGCCAGGTAACGGATGTTACTTGCTTCTTTCATCATGGTTGCAGGCAGACCTTTCAGACGAGTCTGGTTGCCACCGATCATGCCGACAGCATCTTTACGACCCAGACTTCCCAGCGTACCGGAGAATACTGGTGTGAAGGATTCCATTGAGCCACCTTTGAACATAACGCCCAAGTTGTGACCAATAGTCTCACCCATTTGCCAAGCCAATTGTGCTGTTGGAGGATAAGGGCGAGCGCCTTCGCTTGGGAAGACCACTGCGCTGTCACCAGCAACAAACACGTCTTTGTGAGAAGTGGATTGCAGAACTTCCGTAACTTTCGCACGGCCACGATCCACTTCAATTCCGCTGTTAGCAACAACAGCGTTGCCTTGTACGCCACCTGTCCATACGAGTGTATTCGTAGGGATGGAGCTGCCGTCTTTCAGCAGAACTTCATTTTCTTTCATCTCGGTAATCGCTACGCCAACGATGAAGTTAACGCCACGTTTCTCAAGACTTGATTTCGCACGCTCAACCAGCTCTGGCGGGAAACCTGCCAGGATGGAAGGACCTGCTTCAACCGTGTACAGGGATACTTCTTTGAAATCGATCCCTTTTTCTTGACATACTGCAGGGAGCAGGTCAGCGAATTCGCCAACAAGCTCAATACCTGTCAAGCCGCCGCCACCAATAACAAACGTAGCGTCTGCTTTGTTGCCGGACTGTTTGTAAGCATCAAGACGAGCTTCAACGTGTGCACGAATACGGTTTGCATCGCTAACCGATTTGAGCGTGAAGCTGTACTCTTGCAATCCCGGAATTCCGAAGAATGCCGTTTCGCTGCCCAGAGCAACGACAAGTGCATCGTAAGAGTATGTGGAGCCGCTAGTCATCAGAACTTTCTTTTCGTCCGGCTTAATTGTATCCACCGTATCGATTTTCAAGTTCACGTTTTTGCCACGCAGCAATTTTTCAAGTGGAAGAGCAACAGCTTGTTCAGCAATGCTTCCTGCTGCAAGACGGTGCAGTTCCGTGATAATTTGGTGTGTAGGGTAACGGTTAACGACAGTAATTGTCGCTTCTTCCGGAGACAAGTATTGACGTGCAGTCAATGCAGTCAACAGACCGCCGTATCCTCCACCCAAGATCAAAATTTGCTTCGACATATCCATCCTCCGTTCTTCTAAGTCTTAACGTTTCGGTTGTTGACGCTCGTTCAGGATGCTCAGGAAAGATTGAGCAAAACGAAGCGATTGTTGTACGTTTGGATCTTTGAGCATTTTCAGCATAGCGAACAAGCCAACTGAAGTTTGCTCTGTTTGCGCACGGTCATTGGCTTCGATGGCAGCAGAAGCTACACCTTTAGCTTTGTCTACAACAGGCTTAGCGAACTCGCCCATTGCGCTCATTGTGTCGCTGATCAGAACTTTGTCTGTTGCTACACTTTGTGCAAAGTCATAAGCTTTCGTCATAGCAGTAACCATTTCAGCCAATTTAGGCAGGTTCTCCACCAGAACGGTTAAAGACTCCTGTACCTCAGGCTTCATCAGTTGATCCAGAACGTCCAAGGACTGGCGCTCGGAAACGTTGGCACCTTCTGTAACTGGCACCTCTTGTTGAGTAGGCGATTGTGACATAAGAGAAAGTCCTCCTTTACTTTGGGATAGAAGTCCGCGACTTTCATGATGCCTGTCAAGCAGAGCCGAACCACAAAATACATCGAATACATCTAAATGTACCAAATTTCACACAATAGGATGAGCGTAGCTCACGGCTACTTCCACATCATGCATTGTATCTTGGATCTATTGCGGACAACATGTGTTGACGCACAAAACGACAAGCAGGCCGAAACCGAACTCTATACCCTTATATTACACCTCTTACACATGAACATGAAAAAGAAATTTTTTACACTTGTGAAGATATTGTGAACATTGTAACAAAATCGATTTTTTTGTCAACCCGTGCAAGCAGGATAAGTCCGCCAATTCCTCTGTCCAAAATCCGTATACCTACCATATGTGGTATGAAGACAAGATCACATATGACCAGATGTACGATATGTACACAAGAAAGGGTGTATTCATCAAAAATCACAGGAATTGTTTTCCAAATCCAAGAATCTTGTGCAACGAAATTGGTCACTCTCGTTATTATGCAGCGTTAGGCTCAGCCTTATTCCATCATTGAGACATCTTTTCTATTTCAAGTATGAACCTCTTGCACCGCGATTGCAAAAATTGAATTAAACTGCCTGCGTTTAGAATGCTGGCATCCCGGTTAATAAGGACTACACCAGACAACGAAGGAGATGTTCGATATGAGTAATTCAACTGGCGATAAAATCAAAGCAGGCGTAAACAAGGCCAAAGGCGAAGTGAAGGATCAGATCGGTAATGCAACCAATAACAGATCCCTTCAGGCTGAGGGTAAAAAAGACAAAGCCAAAGGTGCTGTACAGGATAAAATTGCCGACATTAAAAAAGATCACTAGATCCTTTTGATGTGAGGTCAAGAAGCACGAAGATTTCGTGCAATAGATCGAAGTAAAATAGCCTAACCGTCCCTTTTCGGAGAAAACGGAAGATGAGACGGAGGCGCAAAAAAGCCAAGGAAGGTGTTACTCAATACACCCTTCCCTGGCTTTTTTTGTGCATTTTATACGGCTGGAACTGTGTATCTTGCCATATCAATAATGAAACTGCGCGTTTCCCTTGTTGTATGATATTCACGGCTGAATTGTCTGACCCATTCAGGATGTTCCTGATACCAGCGGAAGGTTTTTTCCAATCCCTTTTCCAATGTGGTTTGAGGTAACCAGCCCAATTCCGCCCGTAATCTACCTGAATGCACGACCAGACTGGAACCTCTGGACTGGGTTGGCTCTTGCTCCCGAATCTCTACAGCAGCTACGGATCGATCCATCGGTTTCAATATATCCCCGATCTCCTGCATGGTTGTTCCAAGCCCTGTTGATATATTATATACCTGTCCGTCTTTGCCTTTTAGCATGATCTGTTCAATGGCCCGGAGGGCATCATCTACATACAAAAAATCACGCACTGCCGATCCCTGAATATCCAGAGGAAGTCCGTCCAGCATCCGACCGAAGTTGCGAGGAATAATACGGTCTGGCAATTGCCACGGACCATAGAGGTTGGTCAAACGAAAGAGTTTGACTGGAAGCTGGTAACATTGAGCGTAGGAATGAGCAAGCATTTCACAGGCGACTTTGGACGCAGAATAAGGAGAGACCGGCGCATACGGATCTGATTCATGATAGACCCTGCCCCAATCTCCGCCATACACTTCAACAGATGATGCCAGCAAGACAGGGATGTGATGTTCGGTAGCATACTGTAAAATAGCCTGGGTGCTGAGCGTATTATTGCGGAAGACTTCCCCGGGTTGATGATACGAATAATCCACGTGAGGCATGGCTGCCAGATGAATAATGTAATCTGTTCCAGAAGGCAGATGAATCCGGTCCGATGCAAGGTCACAACAGATGAACGGCATCTCGTGCAGAGGAGAGACGTGAACGAGCCTCTGACAATAATCATCCCGATCCAGAAGGGTAATTCGATGTCCCTTTTGCGCCAAATACTGTGACAGATTGAATCCTACAAATCCAGAAGCCCCTGTAATCACAATGTTCACACACGATTCCCCCTTGCGATTTATACAACGAGTGCATTGAAGAGAGTCTATGTACTGAGTATAACCTTAAAATGATACATTTTGTATCATTTTACAATTGTTTTTTGTTCGTCCTTGCGGATATCGGGTAATTTAACATGAGGTGATATGAGATGAGTGATTGGAAAAAGAATATAGAGACGTTATATTTTCAGGATAACGGTGTGATTCCCAATCATCCGACCCTGCCTGTGCTTTTGTATAAAAACGTATGGGCTGAAGAGGCTCTTCATGCAGAATCGTTGCTGAACCGTCATGGATGGGGAAATAGCTGGTTGAATGGTGTGTTCAATTATCATCATTATCATAGTAATGCTCATGAAGCTCTTGCGGTGGTGAGTGGATTCGTGAAACTGATTCTAGGCGGAGAACATGGGCAGAAAGTTTATCTTCAAACAGGTGACGTTGTTGTGCTTCCTGCCGGGACAGGACATAAACGACTGGAGGCCAGCGCCGACTTTCGTATTGCGGGTGCCTACCCAGGCGGTATGAGTTACAACACACGTACAGGTGATGAAAACGATCGCGCCAAGGCTCTTCAGGAAATCCGAGAGGTTCCGATTCCGGATACCGATCCGGTCTATGGGCAGGATGGTCCTCTAATGGAAATTTGGAGTGGGAAGAAGCCATAATACGAATGAAGATCATAAAAATGAATGGTATTGGAAAGGTATTGGACAATGTTCAGACGATGCTGGTTCAGCACTTCACGAAAAACAAATAGACTGTTCCCCGGACATGTAAGAGTTGCTCACCGGAGAACAGTCTATTTAAGTGGGAATTCTAAAAAGCTGGAATTCGAGATACTTTGTGATTATCTTCTTGTATGAGGAAGGAAACGCTCAGGTCTTCGTCTTATTTCAACCTTTTCGATCACGTAGCTTGTTTTCTATCTGTCAGTTTCAGCCTTAGGCCCTTTCAGCGTTCGGCAAGCCGAACACTGTAATACCTCATTGCAAGTGGCTTTCCATCCATCTCAAGCTGGCCTTGCAGCACCAGTTGTCGTAGACGGTACTCCACGAACGCATCACCTATATGCTGGCTGCTCGTCCCAATCACTTCGCCCACAATACGAGCTGCTCGGATATACTTGCCTGGCTCCCAATTCGGTGTCAGTTCCCTTACCTTCTGCATAATGTACTCGTCCAACGCATCTTCAGGCAGACTTCGAATCTCGCCATTCTCCATCATACGCAATAGTCCGGGCTGTACCGAGAGTTCCAACCAATCCTGCTCCAGTTGCAGGCGTTCTTGCTTGGACAGCGGCTCTTGCTCAGAGCAGACCTGCCACATCGCCAGAAGCTTCTCAGGAAGAATCTCGCCTGTGTGGAGCACATCATATTGAACGTCAGGTGTATTAAATAATTGCTGATATAAGCCGCTCGTTTCGATCAGATATATAGGACTCTTACTGTCGCGTAATAAATGCATCGCATAGAGTAGTCCCGTCTTCTCACGTGCATTATTCGAATACCAGATGATGATTGACGTCTTGGAATCAAGAGACTGCATTGTGGAGTTAAGCTCAATTAATGATTCAAGTTCATGCATGGCATAAGCCTCGCGGTCACTGAGACACATTCGTTCGGTCAGCCAGAGATGCCTGCGCTGCAGTTCTGCACGATGAGTCAGATCACCTAACGGGCCCACAGCATAATCATCATCCATAGAGAAAAAGCTCCGCTTTTCCTGATTAGGTAAAGTGCTCATTCCCATTTTCAGACTACTCAGAGGTGATTCTCCAAACGTAATATGGATTTCATTTAGCTTGTCGGTCTCAGCCAGAGCTTGTTGTTCCAGCAATTCCAGATCAAAAGGGGGTTCCATATTCCGAAACAGAGACTGTACCGCATCCGCAAAATCCACCTTTTCACCTTGCTCCTCCTGCTGCTTGACCACCTGTGCTGATTTCATATAAAGCACACGCAGAGCTGAACGAAGTTCATTCTCATTCATGCGATTCAACATTCGACTGAAAGCAAAGATATCATCAATCATGCTGATCCTCCTTCAAGCTAACGTCAATATTGACAGAGATTAAATATCTGAACACTAATATTCCTTTTGTTTATGAGGAGATTGATTTTCCAGTTGATTGATTCAGATCATTCAACTCTTCACCATCTGACGATGACCGGGTAAAGTGTCGCTCCAGTTTGCGGCTTGCCCACAAGGAAACCGCAATGAACAACAATACGCCCACCCAGCGTGCAGGGTGCTCCAGAAATTGTTCCACATTGGAACCGATATACGTCACAGAGAAGATCATGATCGCTTTACCACAGCCCACCGCAAGCAGGAAGGATAATAACCGCATTCGCGCGATCCCTGCCGCCACATTAATAATGACGAACGGACCCACCGGGAAGATACTGAGCAGAAAGACATACCCGAACGCGTTCCTCCGAATCCACACCATGCTGCGTTGCACACGAGGTTTGCGTGCCCACCGTTCCACAAAGGCAGATTTCCCGATCTCCCGTACGATCAGAAATGTCACGGTGCAACCGAGAATCATGCCAATCCATGAATATAAGAACCCTGCCCACAGACCGTATACCGCACCGTTCACGCCCACAATCAACAACGTTGGAAGTGGCGGCACAAATGATTTCATAAACGTAAGCAATATTCCCGGTAACGGGCCGAAAGAGCGAAACTTCTCCAGCCAGAAACGAATATTTTCTTCCGTAATATATGACATAATATCCAATGCTGCCGGGGTCATTAGCATCCATCCAATCTATACAATCTACATTCTTAGGTTTGATGCTCACTATACCTTTCATCATTCAAGTGAATGATGAAGCTTCTTTCACAACTCACTCCAAGTATAACGTACATCTTCCATGAACAACGTTGTCAATTTGAAGAAATTATCGCACAGTGAACTGACGTCCCACCGAAATCAAAATGAAATCCAAAAAGCACACCTCGACCCTCTAGTGGTCTTGGTGTGCTCTTCATATTAAAACCCGATGTTATCTTCGGGAGTATATCATCCTTCTTCCAGCTGTGCTTCCTGCATTGCGAGTTCAATCAACTCTGCCTGATGGGCAGCATTCCATTCAGGAATCCCGGAACGCATGAACTCTTCAGCATCCATTGCCGCTTTGGACTGGTTGCAGAGATTGCAAGCGCAGACACAGTTAAGCGGGGTGGTATGTCCACCTTTGGCACGCGGCAGCAGATGGTCGATTGTATCCCCGTACGATCCACAGAAGTAACAGGTATAGTGATCCCGCGTCAGAATATACCGCTTGAAATCCTTGTTGCTGAACAATCGGCGAATCGTGTACCGATTGACCACCACAGCAGCTTTTTCCTTGACCAGGGTGACCGCAAGTTCCATGTCCACTTCCTGATGCCAGCGACGTCCCTTGTCCGTTTTGCCGCGCATCCGTACCATGCCTTGCCGGTTGGTCCGGAGCGAAGCCGGATCTTCCGGATCGATGGCTGCCGGAGCCGACGGGGTCTGGCGGCGAGGACGGCCGTCCGTGCCAGCGCCGTGACTACGGCTGGCATGCGCGGGTCGCTGCCCGGATGTACCGCGGGCAGCGTCTTCGCCGTTCGCCTTAGGCGCACGCTCCTTGCGCGCCTGGCGCGGCTTGGTCCCTGGCGAGCCAGGCTGGCGCACGGGCGCAGGAGGCCCTGCCTCCGCAGCAGCCCCCGGCGCTTGCCCAGGCTCGCGCCCGGTGGCGGCAGGCTGTGCCTCCGCCGCCGTCGGTGCGGCGACCGTGGTTGCATCGCCACGGTCGCTCAGTGCCGGCGCATGGGCCTCAGCAGCGATGCTGCGGGCCTGCCCTGCGCCGGGCGCGAGCGCGCCAGCACGCTTGCGGCGGCGCTTGCGCTTGCGTTTGGCTGCGGTCGGTTGATCCGCAGCCATGGGCTCTGCTGCCGGGCCTTGCGGCTCAGCAGGCAGCAGAGCTTGGTGGGCCGCCGCAGTCTGTTCGGCGGCCTGCACTGCAGCGGCTGCTCGCGCGCCAGCCCGCTGTGCAGTGCCCTTTGCATTCGCAGCAGCAGGGTCCTGCGACTGCATTTCCCCACGCCAGCGATCGCCTGGCTGTGGCTTAGCCAGATCGGTTGCTGCCTCACCCGCCAAACCATCATGCTCCAGACTAGCCTCTTTCTGCGTATTACCTTGCATTCCGTCTGGCTTGCTCTTCCTCCGTCTTCTCCGCTTCTTCCGAATTCCTGAAGAAGGGGGGGAGGAAATCACCAAGTCAGCGTGTTCATCGTCATCCGAAGATGTCGAATCCAATGTGGGCTCAGGCACACGACTTCGATCTGGCTCAGTTGCCATAACAGATCCCCGCTCCATACCATGAGCGATCTGACCTGCCTCATTTTTCGCAGAGACAGATGATCTGTCCGTAACCGCAGCTCGGGCGACCATGCCATCCCGTTGACGCTCTATCTGTTCACCTGTATGCCCGATTGAACGAGTACCACGTTCAGCCTGTCCACCGAGCTGACGACAGCTGCGGCAGGCCCCTCGCCTGGCTCCGGGACCTGCCCGCTTTCCGGTTCTGCGCCGGAATTCGGACATCGCCCGCTGTTGTCCGCAATACATACACGTTTTGCTCAGTCGCGCTTCTTGTTCCGTCTTTCGTTGCCGGAAAGGGGCTGGACCCGTCTCCATGTTGTCACCTCGGTTCCGTATGAATCCGGTTTCTTTCTATTGTATCACATCTGCTCGTGAACACCCTCATGGCCATAGGCCTGATAATCTTTCGAGTTGTACTCCTGTGCCTGTTCATTACATTCGTGAAGAATGTGTTCCACATATTCCAATATATCCTGCATCGGTCTCCCGCATTTTTCGCATGTTGTCATGTTATTCACCTTAACCCTGTTATCTATAATGTATTAACGTTCCGCCATATGATTACCCCTCAACCATGAAAAAGAAACACTCGTTCCCCATAATCCAGATTATCGTATAGATAAAAAAAACCGCTCCTTGTTCTCCCCTAAGGTCGACCAAGAAACGGTTTATTATTCCTGTGTTGGAAATACATCTTAACGAACGTCCAGTTGGCCCGAGTTCTGTTGAGGTACCAGTCGCGGTTTCGGTTTCGGTAGATTGCCAAAGATGACCCACGCATAGGGAACGAACCTTGCCGTCAATCCAACGACAATCCACGAAGCGATCAGCGCTACCCCGAATCCTCCGGCATACCACAGATGCACTAACCAGGAGACTCCTGTTTGCGGTGGAAATTCACGATACACCAGCAGGAAGAAGGGATGAATCAGATAGATCCCAAACGACAGAGCTCCAAGCCGGTTTAGCGGCTTCACGATCAGTGATGGCCCTTTGCGATAGAGCAGATAAGCGACCTGGATCAGGACCAGGGCACAGGCGAAAGTATGAACATTCCAGAAGAATTCATACCATAGTGTGTTATACGTTGCGATCTTCAGACGCAGCAGATAATAGATATACACATGGCCAAGTCCGGCAATGATCCACACCGCCCAGAGCAGAATCCATGAAGCTACGCGCCCTTTGGTTGCATTGGCCCGACTGATGACGAACCATTGCTTGATTTTAGGGAAATACACCCCGATAAAAGCACCCAGCATGAAATAGGAAAAATACGAGAACGCCCAGCTTCCCTTGTTGGGTACCTGGAATCCATATTTGTTACTTACGATGAATGCCCATTGAATCAATAGACCAATTGGTACAGACCATTTCACCACAGAAGGATACTTCTTGAGCAGCCATAACACCAATGGGAATAACAGATAAAATTGCATGTTAATGAATACAAAGTACAGATGCGTATATGCTTTCCCCGTAAACAATTTCGTTATGAAGCTTACAGCCGTTTCGCCGAACGGTCGACCCTGATAGTGCGTGAAGTGCAGAATAACAAAATACATCAATGAGAACAGGAAATACGGAAGCAATATATACACGAATCTTTTCTTGTAAAAATTACTTACGAGTTTCTTGTCCAGCGGACGGGAATAATAGTTGTAGAACAGTACGAAACTGCTCATAAAAATAAAGGTTGGCGTACCATATTTCATAAAAATATTAATAAAGTTGTACAGCCAGTAGTAGCCTGAGCCCGTCATGTCCACCGTTGCATAAGACGTGGAATGCACGCATAGTACGCCGATAATTGCCATGGCACGTACCAGATTCAGCTCTGGAATTCGCTCTCTTTTCAGTGTTTCACTCATGTTCACGTTTCTCCTTCATATGTTCGTCAATATGTCAGATATGACTTAATACATTAAAGCTCTCTATCTATTAAAAGCCATATTGCTTAAGAAGGGTAGTCCAATTTCTTAATAATCCCTAAATTTTCATCACATTTCACACTATTTTCATGTCTATATATGTAAAAAAGACCGCGAGTACGCGGTCTTTCGAACATCCTGCTTTCAACCAAATTATTGTTGGTTCGTCCGGATGAGAATGGTAAATCTGGTTAGACACTAAACTCGCCCTGCCCGAGTCTACTTCCCACGACTCGCCAAAATCTGTTTGTACACCTCAATTGCTGCCTGTCTCGATGCCTTGAGATCCACAATGGCATCCTTGCGCGGCTGATGGATGTCTTTGCTGTGCAAGTCTTTCAATTCAGGCAACCACTTACGAATATAATCGCCTTGCGGATCATATTTCTCGGATTGCGTTACCGGGTTGTTCACCCGAAAATACGGAGCCGCATTCTCCCCAAGCGAGGCACACCATAGCCAGTTACCCCGGTTCTGAATGTTGTCATAGTCACTCAGCTTGCGCCTGAAATAGGCTTCACCCAAGGTAAACGGACATTGCAGGTTTTTGGTGAGAAACATCGCCGTGAGAATCCGCAACCGATTTGGCATATGCCCGGTTTTATTCAGTTCCGTCATGGCTGCATCAATAATTGGAATGCCCGTCTCTGCCCTGCACCACCGTTCAAAATGATTATCATGGAGTGACGAGAGATCATACACCTTTTCATATGTAAAATAGTGACTCTCATAGACCGCCCGATACAGGTAAAAGTCGCGGAAGCACAGCTGTCTGATCCACTCTCCAGCTTCCGCCGTGCGATTCGCGGCATCGTACATTTTGCGGATCGACACGGCTCCAACCGCTACATACGAACTGAGATGACTCGGCTCGTAAGCCTCATATTCATCCCGATGATCCCCATATTCAGCAATTCGATCCGATAAGAATTGATCCAGCAGGAGATGCGGGTCCTCGTCATTCGAACCACTGCCCTCCAGCAACTCTGAAGGAACCATCATCGCATCCGGCCATTCAATCGGACGATCGCTCACCTTCAACTCGGCAACCGTTGTTGCCGAAGGAGGATTGGGATGTTCATTCATGAATTCCACCCACCGCCGATGAAAAGCCGCAAATACCTTATAAGGCTCCGACTTGCCCGTGAAATTCGCGAATCCATTCAGATCCATCAGCAGATGATCCGTCAGTTGCGTAAAGGGAACCTCGTATGCCTCACTGACTTTGCGTATGGCCCTATCCCGCTCAATTGCATATGGCGTCATGTCCCGATGGACGACAATCTCATCGATCTCGCCTTTGAATTCGTTCAGGATAAAATCAACCACTTCAGCCGGTTTGCCATAAGCAACATGCAGTTTTCGTTTGGCTTCAAGATACTGCCTGCCTAATGCCGCTGCATGCTGTCTAAAATTCACGCCGCTGTGTTCCTTCTCTCGGCCTTGCCGCAGGAGAAATGGATCATAGATGAGAACATGCACACTCTCTTCTTCGTGTTCCCGCAAATAATCAAATGCCGCCAGATCATCCGTACGCAGATCTTTGCGGTGTATGAATAGCTTCATGCCTCACCCTCCTGTCTGAACTTATGTTTATTTGTCCGTCAAATTCTGATATAACCGGCTTGTCTCCGGCTCCGGCTGATGCCCCAGATCCTCACTTAATGTCAATGTGAATGAATGATATAAACGAAGTATGCCTTGCTGATCATCCATAGATGCATACACTTCCATCATGAGTCGGCAGATTTCTTCCAAATAAGGCTCCCGTTCCTGCAATAACGTTAATTGCTCAATTGCTTCCTTGCCACGACCATGCTCCATATCCCATCTCGCGATGTCCATAACCAGCCCTGTATACTTGCGTCTGAGTTCCCTTGCTTTGGCCTGTGCCCAACGATAATCATGCTCTTCCAGATAATCGGCACGATAGAGTGGAATCATATGTCTCAGATCATCGATATTGTCTGATGTGATGGCGTTGTAGACCATGGCTTTCTCAAATTGATCCACATCACTTACCAGGTTGCCTGATAACAGACGATAGCGGTTCATATTGTACTCCAGCTTGCCTGTCATATTCCATTCCTTAAAAAGCTTTCGAATCTGGTACACGGAGGTATGTAGATGAGTTAGACCTTTTTCCTGGGAAACATCACCCCATAGCTGATCAAGCAGAATCTCCTTGCTTACCCACTCTTCCCTGTGATGAAACAAAAAAGCAAATAGCTCCTGCGCTTTGGTTGTGCGCCACTTATGTTTCTCCGCACCCTGTTCAAGGCTTTTATAGATGTCCAGATGTTTAAACGTTAGCAGCCCCGGAACCTCGGTATCCAGCTCCACAGAGACAGGTTCCGATGCCTGTACCTCGGCACTAGCCGCAACCTGGGAATGATACGACATTATGCCCGCGATCCGATCAATGGTTTTGGCCAATCGTGCGGAGCTTACCGGCTTAAGCACATAATCCAGTGCATGCAGCTCAAATGCCTCAACCGCATGATCCGCATAAGCCGTCACAAAGATGATCCGAATACTCTGATCCAATTGCTGTATATATTCAGCCGCTTCCAGGCCATTCATTTCCGGCATTCCAATGTCCAAGAACACAACATCTACACGTTCCTTTGCCAGAAAATGAAGACCATCACGAGCTGTTGAAAAACATTGCACGGATGTAATCCGTCCGTCTGTCCGTAGTAAGCGCTCCAGATGGAGCTGCGCTGGCTTCTCATCATCGATCACAATGGCTCTCACCGTTCTTTCAGCCTCCTGCCATGAAAGATTCAATTAGAATGCCGATTCTATCGGCATCCGCTTATTAGGTCGTGTCTCAAAACTCGCTGAAGTGCATCTTTTACCGCCTTTTCGCCCCCTGCTGCGTCACTTTCCCTTGACGTGCCCCGGCACGCCTGCGTAAAACTTCCTAGCTTGGAACGAAAATTCGGCAAAATCTGCTTCCTTCGGAGTTTTCAGCCCCTCCCTAGTCTGTTAACCATAAATGCTTAACTCGGCACACTATTTGGTATAATCCACCTTTTGCACAGGGATGCGGAACCGGATCTGTGTGCCTTTACCCACATGGCTATGAATCTCCAGTCCCTGACCATAGAGAGACATCAGGCGGCGGTTTATATTTTGCAGCCCGACACCTCCAGGACCTTCGGTTTTCCCAGACTTGACCTGAGCCATACGCTCGGGAGGGATACCCACACCATCATCCTGGACCTGCACGACCACATGCTCACTCTCTTTGAAAATCCTAAGATGAACTGTCCCGCCGGCTGCCCGCTCCATCACGCCGTGTCGAATAGCATTCTCCACAAGTGGCTGGATGCTGAGAGGTGGCAGATAGAGCTGCACATCCGGCTCCACCTCATATTCAACCACCAGTCTTTCCTCGAATCTGGCCTGTTCCAGATGCACATACGATTCCACCAATTCCAGCTCTTTGGTCAAAGGAACAAGCTGCTCCCTGTTCTGGAAGTCAAAGCTTCCACGCAGGTAATGACTGAGTTCAATCAGCAGATCGGTTGCTTTGTCCGGATTCACTGCACAGGTCGCGATAATGACATTGAGTGCATTATATAGAAAGTGAGGCTTGATCTGGGCCTGCAAAAAGGCCATTTCGGTCCGGATAGCTTCCTGCACCGAACTCCGCATTTCAATTAACGTCCGAACTCTGGCTCGCAATTCACCGGCATCCACCGGTTTGCTCAGAAAGTCATTGGCTCCCGCCTGAAATCCGTGTTTGATATCTTCAGGCAACCCTCGGGCGGTCAGCATCAGAATCGGCAACTCAGACAAGGAACTGTGCTCGCGCAGCTTGCGACATAACTCAAGCCCGGACATTTTGGGCATCATCCAGTCCGTAATAACCAGATCAATGGACGGAAATTCATCACGGAGTTTCAATGCAGTGGACCCGCTGTCCGCTGCAATCACACGATACCGCTCCGTCGATAACAGGTTAAGCAAGACCTGTCGATTGACGGGATCATCGTCTACAATCAGAATGGTATGCTCTCCTTCCACAAGATCTTCCGGCTCATCTGACTCTCTCGTCACAATCTCCTTCGCCCCCACCCCTTGTGCAGCAACATATCGTGCGGCAGCGGGTTTCGTATGAGATTGCAGCAGCGGCAATTTCATAACAGGCAGGGTGAAATGAAAGGTCGAACCTTGTCCCGGCTCCGATTCAACCCAGATCTCACCTCCGCCAAGCTCGACAAGTTTCCGTGTAATACTCAGACCGAGTCCGGTTCCATTATTCACCCGTTCCACGGTTCCGTTACTCTGCTCATACGCCCGGAAAATATCTTCTTGTTTGTCCAGGGCGATGCCTACCCCCGTATCGGCAACGGATACCTTCACCCAATCCCTTTCAACACTGGCATACAACCGAATCTCACCCTGCTCAGTATATTTATAGGCGTTGCCCAGCAGGTTATACAAAACCTGCCGGAGACGGTCTTCGTCTGCCTCAACAAGCGGCAACGACTGGGGCCATTGCTGAATCAATATAACTGGCTTGTCCTCAAACGTGAACCCCGAGACTTCAACTACAGTACGAGCAACGGATTCCAGATCGACAGCTACCCGTTTCAACTCAATCTCACTATTTTTTAATTTGGAAAAATCCAAAATGTCGTTAACCAACAGTGAAAGTCGCTTGCCGGTTGAAGTAATCATGGACAGATTTTTGGCTTGCTTGGGTGTGACTGCTCCGGCCGCACCTTCCAGCATCGATTGTGCAATATTAATGATGCCATGCAGGGGAGTTCGCAGCTCATGAGACGTATTTGCCATGAACTCGTCCTTGAGGCTGTCGATGGCGAGCAACCGCTCCGACAGGGCTTCCACGTCGCGGAATGATTGGGCGAAGCGGATGGCGGTCACAATCATCTGGGCAAATACAAATAATAAAAGTTCAATCAGCGCTAGGAACGCTGTGTCTAGGGTAGTGAATGCTCCAATTGTATGCAACACAACAACCATGAGTATGCTCATCATGCTCACCAGTGCAAAGTGGCTATCATTCGGCCGTCCTTTTAACCAATAGAACATGGCTCGCAGCGTGTAGAGCATGACAACAAGCGAGATCAGCAACATGGGAAGCTCAAGCATCGAGAATAGAGCTGGAGGGAGCGTAAGACCGACAATGGTCTGCGTAACGAGTAGCACGACAGCCAGACGTACAAACCACTGATGAACTGCTCCTGGCACCCGGGCATCCATATACCGAAGCAAAAAGTAATAGGCAAAGGCTGAACTAAGGAGTTGAATTCGAAGCATCTCATTGTTAGTCAGAAACGGTACAAACGTCCCAAGTAACTTCTCCCCATGGGTCAGAGCGTATAACGCACCGGAAAGGCTGAATAATCCGAGGAAACGAAGTTCCTTCTCCGTACGCCGTAATCTGAACAGAAGTAGAAAAAAGGCGGCTGGCAAGATAAAACCGAATAAGGTCATCAGATCCTTGAGCCAATCCTGCTGCTGGCTTTTCAGAATACTATGCTCGTCTCCAAACAAGATGGGCGCTACAATGCCCCCGGAAGAATAACTATAGTTTGATACCTGAATGATAATGTCAGCCGTGTTTCCTTCAATGGAGGTGAACCCTGTAAAGGGCAGGTTTAATTGTACATCTGTCGCCGGGGTCTTTCCTGGCAGTCCATTCCCGCCAATCTCTTTGCCATCAATAAATACCCGGTGGGCCATACGTATATTCTTCGTGCGTATGCCATAATCGTTTTTGGTCGTTCGGGGTGTAAGCTGTACTTGCACATGATAGGTTCCATACCCATGTGCTTGTCCGAGAGATTTGTTCCATCGGGCCGGAACCTGAGTGCCAGACGAAGCCGGCAATGGCTTGCGTCCAGATACACTCGCTTCAATATCTGCCGGGCTCAGTAACTGCCCAGGGTAGAAATCCCAAACTCCCTTTAAAGGCGCTGCACCCTTGCGATCAAAGTCCCATTGGGTCAGATCAATTTTCCCATCCATAGCCTGGGGGTTACCCCGCTCGCTAATTATCGTCTGGGCAATCCAACCCAGCGGAAAAATGACAATGCATATGAAACTTAGGGTCAGCATAATCCAGTGTTTTCTCATCTATATATTCCTTCCATCCACAAGGGCGAGAGACGTCTAATTTTGTCGTTTTATTCCTATTCATCATTTTAAACGTTTCTAGTGCTCACTGAAATAGTTTCCGTATCATAATCGGTAACTTCCTTATAATTTGAAGGTCTCCTGTCTCTTTCCGCCGAATCTTGGTTTGGTACAGCAACGAACCCCAGGCCGCTGTTCACCCGAATGAACGAGCTAGAGGTCCTGGGGTTGATGGAATGAATTAACTTAGATGATGATCTTTTATAAATCTGAATCGAATCTCACTGATTATTTAACCACTTGGGCAAGCTTCTGAACGATTCCGGCCCATCCCTGTTCCATACGTTCCCGCACCATTGCATGTGCCTGTCCAAACTCAGTTAGTTTATCCGCATCCCAACCGCTGTGAATCAGTGTGAAATCCGTACCTTCTGGCTGTTCATTCAGTTGGAACGTCAACGTCCAGTCCTTACCCCAGCGAAAAGACAGCTTGTGCAGCGGCAGAACCTCCGTTACCTGACATGGTGACTGACCGAAAGGGCCTGCTTCCAATATAAATTCATGCCCTTCCACAGGTTCCAGATTGCCCGGCATGAACCAAGCCTCCAGTCCTTGCGCGGTTGAGACCATCTCCCACACCTTCTCTACAGGTGCATGAAGCACAAGCTCCTGCCGGATATCCGGTAATGCACTTGATGATGATTCCACTCGTATCGCCTCCTTGGATATATTAATTCATTGTTTGAGATTTTAAGATTCATGTCAAATGGATTCATATAACGGCCAAGAAAAGTATTGACCTCTATTCTGCTCTCACCCCATAATTGGAATATACTACATATAAGGTGCGTGATTCCTATGATAGTCTGCTCTGAAAAATCCAATTCCAACCGTTGCCGGAAGGGATAATTCCATTCCATCCCTTCTACAGTCTCGATATTATATATTGAAATGTGGGGGATACCTATACCATGTCATTCAGTTATTACGGTCCATTATGTACCACCGTTTATGATCTAACCAAGCCAGTGGGACACTCCTTGGGAGGAGATATTGAATTTTATCGCCACTATCTTCAAGGCTGCAAAGGACGAATTCTTGAAGCCATGTCTGGTTCAGGCCGGATGCTCATTCCTTTGCTTGAAGCAGGCTTGAAGGTGGATGGACTTGATTATTCAACCGATATGATTGACTCTTGTCGTTCTCGTTGCACCGAGCGTGCACTACCTATGCCCGAGCTGTTTGTTGCCGATCTGGAGAAGCTAGACCTTCCCTATCGATACGAAACCATTATCATCCCTGGAGGTTCCCCCTGCTCCTCATTCAAGACAGAGAGGCTTCGATTAACGCATTGCGTAGTCTATTTCAACATTTGGAACCTGGCGGCAGACTTGTGTTTGATCTGTTTCTACCCGATGTAACACAGCCCTCTTCAATTGAAACTTCAACCGTTCCATTACCCGATGGGGATACGATCACAGTAGAAGTCACAACCATTGAAGTAAACCTTCTACACCAATATAAACGAAGTCTGATTCGCTACGAACAATGGCATCAGGGTCAACTTGTCGCTACAGAGATGCAACAACTCACTCTGCGTTGGTACGGCGTAGAAGAGTTACGCCTGATTCTTGAACTTATTGGTTTCTCTGATATTAAAGTATACGCTGACTTTAACCCGGATCAGCCACCTACACAGTCGAATCAAAAATTCGTCTACGAAGCAACTCGAAGAGCGTAGTAATCAGTAAATTAGTCTACATGAATCTCACTATAGAAAATTAGGCCACAGCATAAGGTTTAACCATGCTGTGGCCTTTTTTTATTTACTATAAAAAATTTGCACTAACATTTACACGAAAACGAAGAGGACAGAAATAACTTGAAGAAGCAACACGTTCGCCTTTATCCTCAGTTTTTCACCTTTGTAAAAGTAAATCAAAAAATCTGAGGATAACAGCGCTCGGAAAGTTATTCTGTCATGGGGGTGGCAAGTGTAAATATAAATTTAGTGCAAATTAGTATCCACGAGAATATTGCTCTGCAATGGCAGCTTGATCCTTGCTGACACCCAGTTCCAGAGCGGCATGGTTCGCCCAATACGGATCACGCAACATGCCTCTTCCTACGGCAACCAGGTCCGCATCGCCGTTTCCAATCACTGCCTGAGCCAATGCTGCATCCTCCAGCATACCCACTGCGATGACAGGAACGTTCAATTCTTCACGGAAGCGACGGGCAAAGGGTACCTGATACCCCGGATAGTTCCCCGGTTTTCGCTGTCCCGAAGGTCCTTCGCCACCTGAACTGATATGGAACATGTCCACGCCTGCATCCTGGTAGGCACGGGCGATGTTGATCGTATGGTCGATGTCGTATCCACCATCCGCGTATTCTACAGCCGAAATCCGCATAATCAGCGGCATATCTGCGGGCATTTCTTTTTTCACTGCCCGAATGACCTCAACGCCGAAACGGGAGAGATCCTGCCCATATACATCCTCACGATGATTCATCAGCGGGGAATGGAATTGGTGGATCAGGTATCCGTGTGCACCGTGAAGCTCTATGGTATCCACTCCAGCCTGTACTGCGCGGCGAACACCATCTGCGAACTTCTGCACCATGGCTTCTACCTCTTCCGTACTTAACGCACGTGGCTCCTTGTAGTTTTCTCCCGGGAATGTAACTACCGATGGGGCAACCGGCTGCGGTGCATCCTCTGCTTTTCGTCCCGCATGTGCGATCTGAATGGCGACTTTGGAGCCGTAGGCATGGATTCCCTCTACCAGTTTGGTGAAGGCAGGTACATGCTCATCTGACCATATACCCAAGTCATTATCGGTAATACGTCCATCCGGATCGACATCGGTCATCTCAATCACGATGAGTCCAGTACCGCCAACCGCACGGCTTACATAGTGGACCTGGTGCCAATCGTTTGGAATGCCATCCTTCGCAGTGACAGAATATTGGCACATCGGTGCCATAACGACACGGTTATTCAATTGCAAGCTTTTGAATTGATAAGGCGAAAATAATTGCTCAGTCATTGTTGCTGCATCTCCTGTTCCTTGATCAAGATATATATGAAGCCTTACTTATTGTCCAAATCCGAAAAAAGTTTACCATTCTTGCCGTAATTGTCCTTCTCCAAATCCTCAATGAAGATAAAGACTTTGCTCGGATCAACATCCAGTGTCTCACAAGCCACCTGAGTCATACGTTCAATCAACTGACGTTTTTGCTCAACCGACTTGCCTTCCAGTACCTTAACCGTGATAAATGGCATGTCTAGAACCCATCCTTTCTTCATCATTCATTATGAACCTCAGTTATAGAAATACAAGTACGTACATTTTTGTGACCTAGTACCCTTTTTGATACCTAGTTATCCTCATATATCGCTCTGTCCCATTCTGGAAATGCCTGCAAAACGTGATATGATAACCTTAGAGAGCCACAATAATTAATATACCCAATTTACATAAGTTGCGACGAACGGCTACATGATAAACAGCGATCACAAGGTTATTCTGGACTCGTAGTGGATCAGTGTAAAACAAAGTAGCTCAACTTATACACTACTCAAGCTAGGGAGAGAAAATAGATGAAAGATATATTAATTCAAAGACTGAGTACTTATGTTCAGATGGATACCCAATCCGATGAAAATAGTGAGACATGCCCTTCCACACCCGGCCAACTGGCCTTGGGCAAACTGCTCGTTGAAGAGTGCACCTCCATTGGTCTGCAAGATGTAACGATGGATGAGAACGGTTATGTCATGGCTACCCTGCCATCCAATACCGACAAGGATGTTCCCGTCATTGGTTTCCTGGCTCACCTCGACACAGCGACCGACTTTACTGGCAAAAATGTCAAACCACAGGTTATCGATAACTATGACGGTGCTGATATTGTGCTGAACTCGGAACTGGATGTCGTGCTGTCCAACAAGGATTTCCCGGAACTGCACGAATATAAAGGCCACACCCTGATCACAACCGACGGTACAACGTTACTTGGTGCAGACAATAAGGCAGGCATTGCCGAGATTATGACCGCGATGGCCTATCTGATTGAGCACCCGGAAGTGAAACACGGTAAGATTCGGGTTGCTTTTACCCCGGATGAAGAGATTGGCCGTGGACCGCACAAATTCGATGTAGCTGCTTTTGGAGCCAAATATGCGTACACAGTTGATGGCGGACCACTTGGCGAGCTCGAATACGAGAGCTTTAATGCAGCAGCAGCCAAAATTACCGTACGAGGCACCAATGTACATCCCGGAACAGCGAAGGATAAGATGGTGAATTCTTTGAAAATTGCGATGGAATTGAATCGACGCCTGCCTGTGGAGGAAGCTCCTGAATTCACGGACGGTTATGATGGTTTCTACCATCTGTTGTCTCTGGAGGGTGACGTTGAACTGACTAAGATGAGTTACATCATCCGTGATTTCAACCGGGAGAAGTTTGAAGAGCGCAAAACAAATCTGCTCCAGATCGCGAACGAACTGAAGACCAAGTATGGAGAGAAAAGCATTACGGTTGAGTTGAGTGACCAGTACTATAACATGCGCGAGAAAATTGAACCCGTACGCCAGATCGTCGACATTGCTCATGAAGCCATGACCCGACTGGATATCGAACCTGTTATTCGTCCCATCCGGGGAGGAACAGATGGTTCCCAGCTATCCTATATGGGCATGCCAACACCAAATATCTTCACTGGCGGCGAGAACTACCATGGCAAATTCGAATATGTATCGGTAGACAATATGGTGAAGGCAACCCATGTTATTGTAGAGATCGCTCAATTGTTCGAGCAGCGCGGAGATATCTAATCCACTTGACGTGCAGTGCACAAAGAGCACAAAGAGTACCCCTTCGTATATTCGGGAGGGTGCTCTTTGTTATGCCATATTGTATTTTGTTGTACCGCGTCATGTCGTACATATATGCTGGCTTGATCTTTATTTTAGATGCCATCACTCATATATATTGCCCCCCGCGATGGCACGCAACTGTTCCAGATCACAGATCAGAAGCTTACGCTGCACCTTGCGAATAATATTTCGATTACACAGATCTTGAACGACTCTATTAAGATGTCTATAGCTGGTACCCAGCATATCGGCGAGTTCGGTGAGCTTGGAGGTCTGGATTTCTTCCGAAGAGGAATCGTCCTGGCCCATTGTGGACAGCAGATAACTGGCAAAGCGACTCTCGACCGGGTATAACATATTCAGACTCGACAGGTTAGAAAAGGTATACAATTTGTGTGTAACTTGACTCAGCATGAAGTGGAGAAATTTAGGGTTCTCTGCATACGTATTCTGGAGAGAACGATAGCTGATACCCAGCAACAGGCTTTTACTCACAGACTCTACCGTATTCATAGCCTCCTTGCCATTCACCAGTTCCAAATCTCCCACGAGCGCAAGTGGTGTACTGAAACGAAGCAACAGAGACTTTCCGTTAGGCAGGGTAGTATAGATCTTGAGCTTGCCCTGCACGAGAAAATACAATCGCTCGGGTCGCTCACCTTTGGAACAGATCATCTCGCCCTTTGCAGCCTCAAGTAGTCGCAACTCAACGAGTGCAGACTCGTCCAGCACCTGATCCAACCCATTCTCACGGGCGAGTTGTCGCACAAGTCCAAAGTCCATGATTTCTTTCATTCCGACGTCCCCTCCGTTGTCGTATATAACGTACACAAAGGGACATATGTCCCATAATTGATATACACTCGTACAAATATCTTGATATAAAAATAGTTACAACTAACACTTATATCCAGTAAATCATTTCAAATGGTAAATATTTAAAAATTTAATCATAAAATGTTCATTCATTCGTGCAAAATGCCGTTCACGAAACGCACTTTCTGTCCGATGAAAGATAGAGCATTCCATAGATCGTTAAATATATTACATTCAAATATTGAAAGGATGGTCCTCTTCCATGAACGTTGTAGATGCCCTGCTTAAAGTAATGCCTTATATCAGCAAGATCCTTAGAGAACCAGCCAGTTTAACTGTATATGATCACGAAAAGGTATTGGAGGTTATAACCACCGACAAGTTTGACCTTGGTTTTGAAAAAGGAATGGCGCTCTTGGACTCATTCCAGAACTTCGCCGTCTTGAAAAACGGAAGAGAAGCCAGTCTTTCCACGATTCCCAAAGAGGTTTTTGGTATTGAACTTGATACCCTGAATATTCCGATCTTTGATGATAACCAAAATGTTGTTGCTGTTTTCTGTGTATCTTACGACCAATCCAATCAGAACCAGCTTGAAGACATTATACAAGAAAATCAAACCATCAATGGAAACCTCGTTGATATGGTGCAGCATGTCGCCGCCCATGCCGAAGAATTGCAAGCAACCAGTGAACAGATCTTGCAGAACACAAGACTTGCTGTTCAGAACTCTTCCCAAATCAACAAGGTAGCGGGATTCATTCGTGAAATCTCTGAACAAACCAATTTGCTTGGTCTAAATGCCGCTATTGAAGCTGCTCGTGTTGGTGAAGCTGGTGCCGGCTTCGGCGTGGTGGCTTCGGAAGTACGCAAACTCTCTGTGGATGCCAAACAGGCTACAAGTGATATCGATACCAGCCTGAGAGATGTACAACAGGTTATCAAACAGATGGAAGTTGAAGTCTCCCAGATTGCTGCCTCTTCACAGGAACAAGCAACGCTTGTATCATCCTTCACGGATGTGATTGAGCAGCTTAATGAAACAGGTGCACGAATGAAAGCTCTGTCCGAGCAACTGATCAGCTATTCGGTTAATAAATAAATTATATGTATATCCAGATGAACTTCAACTCGTGTGAAGATACATCTTATATGCAACAAACAGGACTCGGGTTGCCCATGATGGATAATCCAAGTCCTGTTTTTTGTTATGTCCATTTGTATATGACCAACGATATTCAGATGAAATCTTAATTGGCTACATGTATTGATTTATCTCCAATAACTTCTTCTTCCGACTGCCAGCACTCCACTTCACCCGGAATATGAATCCGGTCACGCGTAAAGACGGGGTCACGTCCTTCAGCCTTCTGCTTCTTGTAGTCCTTCAATGCTTCAAAGGTGACCTTGGACAGCATCAGGATGGCAATCAGGTTCACCACCACCATCAGCCCCATGAACAGGTCAGCCAAATCCCACACTAGCTGAACTTTGGCAACTGCGCCAAACACCACCATCGCGATGACGCAAATGCGGTATACCCACAGCCAAACTTTGTTGGATTTGATAAACTCAATGTTGGTTTCCCCGTAGTAATAATTTCCGATGAGTGTACTGAAGGCAAACAGGAACACCATAACCGCCAGGAATCCCGATGCCCATGAACCAATATGAACACTTAATGCAGCCTGAGTTAACTCAATGCCACCCAGACTGGAGCCCTTGTACACTCCTGATAGCAAAATAATCATGGCGGTACTTGTACATATTACCAACGTATCTGTCAGTACGCCAAACGCCTGAATGAGTCCCTGTTTCACCGGATGTGTTGTATCCGCTGTTGCAGCCGCATTCGGGGCACTACCCATGCCCGCCTCATTGGAGAACAATCCGCGTTTCACACCGTTCATCAGTGCAGCGCCCAACGTTCCGCCAGCCACCTGTTCGATGCCGAAGGCACTTTTCACAATTAATGCAATCATGGCCGGAAGCTGGGTAATGTTCGCCAGCACCACAAAAGCCGCCACCCCAATGTACAAAACAGCAAGCACAACGACGATGTATTCCGAGGCCTTTGCAATCCGTTTGACACCGCCCATAATAATCCCAGCAAATATCACAGCCATAATGATCCCTACCGTTAACCGATCCGTACCAAATGAGTTTTGTAATGCTACGGTAATGGTGTTGGACTGCACCGCATTAAAGACCAAACCGAATGAAAGCGTAATGAGAATGGCGAATAAAATCCCCATCCAGCGTTTGCCCAGCCCACGCTCCATATAATACGCCGGACCCCCACGGAATCCACCCTTATCCTTCACTTTATAGATCTGAGCGAGCGTACTCTCCACAAAACTGGAGGCTGATCCGATAATTGCAATGATCCACATCCAGAATATAGCACCAGGTCCCCCCAATGCGATAGCCAATGCTATACCGGTAATATTCCCTGTACCTACACGGGCCGCCATACTGATACAGAACGCCTGAAAAGGGGAAATTTTGCCTGGCTCCTTGCTTTTCCGCTCTAGAAGCACCTTCACCATATCTCCAAGCATGCGGAATTGCATGAATCGGGTCTTGGTGGTGAAGTATATACCACATACTACCAATAATATAATTAACACTTTGGACCATAGAAAATCATTGAAAATGCCGACAATATCTTGTATTGTTTGCTCCATCGGTATGCCCCTTTTATGGTGTATTTCAATTACAGAGATGGTTCACGTGAAAAGTTTGTACCATTCTGCACAATACTTGCCCCGGACTTGGGGATGTTACTTATACTACAAGGGCATCTACGAAAATCGACAAATACCTACATGCAATTTCAATATTTAAATTTAAAAATGTTCTTTGATCGCCCAATCATTGTCATTTAACCTGACATGTCAGGTTCTATACAAGAGGGAACGGAACGATTACACTGGAACGAGAGTTCATGGCGGAGTTAACCGCCTTTACCATAGATTTATCAATCACACCATTCGCAGAGAAAGGGAATGACTGACATGCGTTATTTTATCGTGGATGATGATCCTGGCGTTCGTTCCATGCTGATGGATATTATTGAGGATGAAGGCCTTGGCGATATTGCCGGGGAAGCTGAGGACGGAGCACATATTCACGCGGAACTGATGGAACTGCATAAAGTGGATGTCCTGCTGATTGATCTGCTGATGCCACAACGAGACGGGATTCAGACCGTGCGGGCGCTCGAAGGAAGGTTCGAGGGCAAGATCGTCATGATCTCCCAGATCGAATCGAAAAATATGATCGGCGAAGCTTATTCGCTAGGCATTGAATATTATATTACAAAGCCCATTAACCGATTGGAGATCCTATCTGTTCTGCGGTTGGTCAGCGAAAGGGTTCGAATGCAGCAATCCATCGCAGATATTCAGCGGACGTTGCAGGGATTGTCCGGTTTGCATCTGAATGAGCGTACTACCGCTCCGGTTCCGGACAAAACCATTACAACAGCAGGACACTTCCTGCTGTCCGAGATGGGCATGATCGGCGAAGCGGGCAGCAGGGATCTGCTGGACATGCTGGAATATCTGGAGCAGGTAGAGACCGATGAGCATAAGCTGTCCCCCTATATGTTCCCGTCTCTCAAAGACATCTTTCATAACGTAGCGATCCGCAAGTTGGGAGAGAACGCTTCAATCGCAGAGATTAACAAGGAGATTAAGGCATCGGAACAACGGGTTCGCAGAGCCATCTTCCAGACACTGAGCCATGTGGTGTCTCTTGGATTAACCGATTATACACATCCCAAGTTTGAGAACTATGCATCCAAATTTTTTGATTTCACCGAAATTCGCAAGAAAATGCTGGAGCTGCAAAACAACGTGGAACCTTCCCTGTCCCAGACACGCATCAATACGAAAAAATTCGTACAGGTTCTATATTTGGAAGCCAAACGAATGCTGCATTAGACAGATAGATATTGACTGTGGCAACAAAAACAAACGGACATGAATATGACGCCGGTAGGATACCGCCTCTTCAACTGAGGCTGTCCATACCGGCTATATTCATGCCCGTCTGTACGATCAAGTGTCACTTATCTATGTGATTCGTTCTGTATATAAAATTAAAATCCCTTCGGGTTCAGGCCCGTGAATGGTTTCGGCTAATTCGGTTATACTCATTAATCAATTCGTCCAATGCCATAGACTGCCGAATCACATCGGGATGTCCAAGACCACCCTTGTTATGCTCTACCAGCATATAAAGGTTATGTCTGGCCTTTTCTATTTTATTTTTCAAATCCAAACTCATAACCATAACCCCTGATACCTCCTTATTCTGTGAACCATTTTAGTTTTTCCTGTCAATCTATAGTGGGATTAACATATGGCATAGGAGACAAGGATGTTTTGTATTCTTCTCCATTTTTTGATAAAGAATATTTTATCATACAAGTGCTTATCCGAAAATGGCTGATATGACGCAATTTTAGCGTAATCACGAGGGCTTTATTCTTATATCCGACCTCATCATTCACGGCCAGAATGGATTGTGTCGTAAATGTGTATATTAGAAAAACAAAAAGTCTATTGGTTCAAAAGGTAATAAAATCCCTTTCCATAATGGGGTCATTCAGGTACAATAGGGCGATGTGTGTGTCCGGACCCGGCGGATACAAATGATGTAATTTAGAGGACGGCCAACGACGGCCATTAATCCTGATTTGATATTATTGGAGGCTTATCATCAACATGCAGACCGATTCACAGACTAAAGTCAAAATTGTTAACGCCGATCCCAGCGCAATGGGATTATTTGGGTTGGCTATCGTAACCCTGGTCGCTTCTTCCCAAAAGCTTGGCATCACAGATGGACTTAGCTACGCTATTCCTTGGGCAATCTTCCTGGGCGCCTTTGCCCAGTTATTTGCATGCATTCAAGATTCCAAACGCAACAATACCTTTGGCACAACCGCTTTTGGTGCGTACGCATTCTTCTGGTTCGCCATGGCGGCCAATTGGATGATCAAAATGGGCGTATTTGGCTCCACGCTTGCGGAACAGGCCGATGGTAAGCAGCTCGGATTTGCTTTTGCCGGATACCTTGTATTCACCCTGTTCATGACCATCGGTGCGATTGAAGCGAATAAAGTATTGCTGATCATCTTCATTCTGATTGACTTCCTGTTCCTTGGCTTGACCTTTGACGCTTTCGGCGTAGCTCCTCACATTTTCCACACCATTGCAGCATACGCTGAAATGGCGATCGGAATTGTGTCCCTGTATGGTACAGGTGCTTCGGTACTGAACGCTCACTTCGGCTATGCGTTCTTGCCAATCGGCAAACCGTCCGGCATTTTCAAGCCCAAGGCTTAATATACAGCAGTAAACCGCCAGCGCGCCGGTCCGCGCCTGGCGGTTTTTTTGTAGTCCAACTTCATTTGAATATGGTTCTGACCGACACCTATACTAGGGATAACAGATCAAAAAAGACCCTGCAACACCTCAAATGAAATGTCACAGCAGCCATACTGTAAGGAGGAACAAGCATGAGAGAAATACCGAAACCTACGGAGATGGATCAGGTGGAGAAAAAGTATGTACGCGAAACGCGTTGTTTTAAGACGGCACGGGTGTTCCCAACCGATGTCAACAATCACAACACCCTGTTCGGCGGGAAGCTGATGTCCTACATCGATGATATCGCATCCATTGCCGCTTCCAAGCTATGCCGGGTCAATACCGTTACCGCATCAACCGACTCAGTAGACTTCCTGTACCCGATTAACCCAACAGATTCCGTTACGCTGGAGTCGTTCGCGTCGTGGACCGGGCGCAGTTCCATGGAGATTTTTGTGAAAGTGATTCGTGAGGATCTGAAGACCGGAGAGAAAAAAATCGCGGCGACTGCCTTTCTGACCTTTGTGGCCCTGGACGAAAATAATCGCAAACTGATCGTACCCCGCATTATCCCAGAGACGGAAGAAGAGAAGAAACTATACGAGACCGCTCCGGATCGGGCGGCCATGCGGAAAAGGCGGCGGGAAGAGAGCAAGAAATTCGCTGACTTCCTGACCGTTACTTATCCTTGGGAATAAAAATACGCTAAACAAGCACAAGCTTGAACCAAGGGTTACCTGGACGATGCCGGATAAATGGATACCGCCCTGTTATCCGGCAGTTCGCCACCCATGGAGACACACCACTGTTGATAAATACGATATGCCGCACCACTCTCCAGCAATCCCTGACAAGTGTATATGCCCTCTTCGATGGAATTGACACGCCCCGCTGCGTACAAGCGGAATCCTCCATTTAACAGAACCTGATTCACAAAAGCAATATGACCGTCACCGCTTAATACACTTTCCGCCACTTCCAGCTGCTTCGCAGCCGTCCAGACCAGTTCCGGTACGGGCATATCCAATTCATAGGCTGCAGGATCAACCAATTCCAGCTTCATATCACCATCTTCCACGGCGTATACGCGGGTTGGCCGATCAATATACAGATCCTCAGAACCTTCCATTCCCTGCACCACATAAGCACGACGATAATTAAACCGGGTAAGCAGCTTCGCAATCCGATCCAGAAAGGTATTATGAAACACACCAAACACCAGATACGGTGAATGGTTATAATCAATGAGTTTCTCTGCTGTGTTAAACACCGTGCGGAATTCCAGCTCTTCCCGTAACGGACGAAGCTTGCGAAGAGGCTCACACCACTCCTCGGAGGATACATACATGACACCTGAATGGAGCGCAGCGCCTTGGGCATCTGCCCGATCCATCTTACCCGTATCTATTCCTGCTTCCTTCAACAGTACCGACAGCGTAACGCCCCACTTGGGCGGTAAAGGATCACTCCCGTGCAAAGTCACAGGCAACCCGGCTGCCGCGAGTACAAATGCAACCGGAAACGTGGCCATGAACGACTTCGTCCGCCCGTCATAGGGACCAGCACAGTCCAATCCGTCCTGAAAAACGGAGAAACGTTCCGCACTGTTACGACATGCATGAACAAAGGCTTCCAGTTCCTCGACGTTTTCCATTTTCATTCGTTCAGCCATGAGAAAGGCAGCCGTCTGGGCAGGGGAAACCTCCTGTTTCAGGATTTTCTCTGCAACGGTCAGTGCCTCTGTATAATTCAGATCACGCGAGCCTCGTTTCCCACGTCCAACCTCTCGGAGTATCTGAGACATATCCATGGAGAATCCTCCTTCCAATTAAGACTGGAGCAGTTGATGCGCCTTCACAATGGCTGTGGCTACATCGACCATCCGTTTGCGTTCATCCATCGCTTTCTTGCGTAACAGGTCATAGGCTTCAGCCTCGGAAATCTGCTTCAGATCACTAAGGATGGCCTTCGCCATATCAATCCACTTCCGATCTTCCAGCCTGGATTGCAACTGCTTCCGTTCCTGTTCCCACTGCTTGCGTTCCATATAGCGCCGGGCTGCAAAGTGAAGCGTCCAATGGATCTCCGACCCGGTCATGGAAGGGGTAAGTATTCCATCAAATGAAGTTTCGATCTCGCAGGAGTCTGCGGAGGAAGAGGCTGTGTCTGGCGCGCACCACCAGAGCAGCGGGGAATCCGACTTTCCCTTTCCCAGGCAGTTCACCCAGTACTCCACGTCAGCCAGCGACAGATGCAAGATGGATGCTTCCGCCGCACGAGCCAGCTTCACCGCTTCCGCCTCACTGCCTGCCACCTGTACATGGTACCCGTTCGCTCCCAGCAGCCTCTCCGGTGTCAGAGGGATTGCATCGGACGAATCAGCTATCGTTGATTGTATACGGATGACCAATAAAGATCGCATGATGGAGCAATCCCTCCCTGATTACGTATAATTAGAATCGTGTTATTTAAGACATTAACACATGAAAGCGCTATATATGTTATATTACCTGACAAAAGCGCAAATCAATCTGATTTTATAAATGATTCCGAAGTAATAAATACAACAATCATGAAGGATCGTCCTAGTGGCCCAAAAGAATGAAACACTAATCATGACACGTTTTCTATGCTTTTTGTTGTTACTGCCACACTATTTTTCACTAAAACATTCATTTTCATGAATATATATCCTTAAAACCTCTTCGATCATTCGTGTTCCAATAAACTCATGTAAACATAATTAACTTTAAATTTCAAATACTTTTTTGTGTCAACTATATTGACATGGTTAGATCGATCTTTTATAGTTAAGCCATAACAACTCCATATTTGAATCAATCACAGTTACAACGGCGTAGCTGGTTGAAACGGCAATGAAGCCTGTTTTGCAATCTCGGAGCAAGGGATGCGTATGTATATGCGCAGTCCTCCGAGGCATAACAGGCTTTTTCGATTTTAGAGACAAGATTTCGAGGCAGTTCGCACAATGGACCTAAGGGGGCTAATCATAATGAGTACAACGAAAAAGCTGGTATTGGTCGGTAATGGCATGGCGGGAATTCGTACAATCGAACATATCCTTAAGCTCGCTCCGCACGCTTATGAAATTACAGTCTTCGGCGCAGAGCCGCATCCCAACTACAACCGCATCATGCTCTCCTCTGTATTGGCTGGCGGAACATCCATCGAAGATATCGTCATCAACGAGTGGAGCTGGTACGAAGATAACGGCATTCAGGTATACCCGGGAGACCCGGTTGTTCAGATCGATACCGAGCGCAAGGAAGTTGTATCTCAGAACGGTGTACGCGCAGCCTATGATGAGCTGATTATGGCAACCGGATCACAAGCGTTCATCCTGCCACTTCCCGGTGCCAACAAGGAAGGCGTGATCGGTTTCCGCGATATTAAAGATTGCGAGACCATGATGGCAGCCTCACAAAAATATCGCAAAGCTGCCGTCATTGGAGGCGGATTGCTAGGACTTGAAGCAGCGCGTGGGCTGCTCAATCTGGGCATGGACGTCACGGTCATCCACATTAACGGTCATCTGATGGACCGGAATCTGGATCTGCCAGCAGGGCTGATGCTCCAGCGGGAGCTTGAAGAGCAGGGCATGAAGTTCCTTTTGAATAAACATACCGAAGAAATCACAGGCAAGCATCGAGTGAAAGCCATTCGTTTCACGGATCAGACCGTACTTGAAGCTGACCTGGTTGTCATGGCTGTCGGGATTCGTCCTCAGATCGAACTGGCTCGGAATGCCGGCCTGGATGTCAATCGTGGTGTCATCGTAGATGATTATATGCATACCAGCATTCCTGGGATCTCTGCCGTCGGCGAATGTGCAGAACACCGCGGTATTGCCTACGGACTGGTTGCTCCATTATATGAACAAGGTATGGTGCTCGCGAAACGCTTGGCTGGTGCCGCCACTGAAGGATATGCAGGCTCAGTAACTTCCACCAAACTGAAAGTATCCGGAGTCGACGTATTCTCTGCCGGACAATTCAAAGACGCTGCAGATACGCGCAGCATTCGCATTCAGGATGATGTTGATGGTGTGTACAAAAAGATGGTAATCAAGGATGGGCAGCTGATTGGGGCCGTACTGTTCGGGGATACCACAGATGGCGCATCGCTGTTTTCCCTCATTAAAAGTGGCGAGAACATTAGCGGCCGTGAGAAAGAAATTTTGCTCGGCGTACCTTCCGGCGCTTCAGGCTCTGGTCCATCTGTCGCAGAACGTATGGCCAGTATGCCAGATGACGAAATCGTCTGTGGTTGTAACGGTGTTACCAAAGCTTCCATCGGAGATGCCGTTCTGAATAAAGGCTGTAATACGCTCGGTGCCATCAAGTCCTGCACCAAAGCTTCCGCTTCTTGTGGTGGATGCAAACCGATTATCGAAAACCTGCTCACGTATTATGCCGGTGATAATGTAGGCGAACAGACCAAAGAAGGCATCTGTGGCTGCACCTCCTATGATCGGGATGAGATTGTTGCACAAATCAAGGAAATGGGACTCAAAAGCGTGAAGGAAGTGATGAACGTTCTCGGTTGGAATGAACCGGAAGGTTGCTCCAAGTGTCGTCCGTCCCTGAATTATTATCTCGGTATGATCTGGCCGGCTGAATACAGGGATGAGCGTGTATCCAAATTCACCAATGAACGTTATCACGCCAACATTCAGAAGGACGGTACCTATTCCGTTATTCCACGGATCTATGGTGGTGTTACTTCCCCGGCTGAATTGATCAAGATTGCAACTGTCGCAGAGAAATACGATGTTCCGATGGTGAAGTTCACGGGTGGACAACGGCTCGATCTGCTCGGAGTACAGAAAGAGAACCTGCCGAAGATCTGGGAAGAGCTCGATATGCCTTCCGGTTTCGGTTATGGTAAGGCACTTCGTACCGTGAAGACGTGTGTTGGCAATACATTCTGTCGATTCGGTACACAGGACTCCATCGAGATGGGCATTCGTCTGGAGAAAAAACTCGATAAAATGGTTGCTCCAGCAAAAGTGAAACTTGCTGTATCTGGATGTCCGCGGAACTGTGCGGAAGCGACCATCAAGGATCTGGGTGTTGTCGCCATCGATGGTGCATGGGAGATTCATGTTGGTGGTAACGCCGGAGTTAAAGTTCGCACAGCCGAGCTGCTCTGCACAGTGAAGACCGATGCGGAAGTGGAAGAGTGGACCTACTCTTACCTGCAATATTATAGAGAGAACGCAAAATGGAATGAGAGAACAGCGGCATGGATTGAACGGGTAGGTCTGGAACATGTGAAGGAAGCATTGGCGGATCGGGATGTACGTCTCGCTCTGGTCGAACGTCTGGAAGTTACGCTGGGTCACACGGTTGATCCTTGGAAAGAAATCATTGAAGACGAGAAATTGCGTAAAAACTTCACCCCACTGTCCGGTGCCGAGCCGGTAACTCACTAGAAGAGGAGGAACAGCGATGAACAAATTCCGGATTGGACACTTGGCGGATATTGATGAAAAGGGTGCACGGACTTTCCTGATACAGGATACCGAAATTGCAGTCTTCAAACTGAGCGACGGGAGTCTGCACGCCGTCGAGAATCGCTGCCCTCACAAGGGCGGCAAGCTGTCGGAAGGCATGGTATGCGGGACAGCGGTTCATTGTCCTTTGCATGATTGGAAGATTGATCTGCGTAACGGTAAGGTACATGAGCCGGATGAGGGCTGTCTGAACACCTACAAAACAGAAGTAGACGGCAACAGTGGAGAAATTTATATCACAATTGCGGGTTAAATGCTAAAGATACTCTGACATCAAGGAGGCGTGCGCTATGGATTTTGTTAAACCTGCAGAAGTGCTGCAATCGATGCTCGAAGCTGGTGAGAGCAAAGCCAGAATGAATCGGGTACAGATGCTAATCCGCGGTTTTCTGGCAGGGGCTATCCTTGCTTTTGCAACCACATTGGCATATACCGCTGTAACTCAAACTTCAGTTGGTTTGGCAGGTGCACTGATATTCCCCGCGGGATTCGTCATTATTGTTCTGCTGGGCCTTGAATTGGTGACAGGAAACTTTGCGATGCTCCCACTCGCACTGATGAAACGCAGAATTACATGGATGGATATGCTCCGAAATTATTTTTGGGTGATCACAGGTCATCTGCTTGGATGTGCATTCTATGCTCTTTTATACGGACTGACCATTACCAAGATGGGTACGGATATGAGCAACCCACTCATTCAAACGCTGATTCAGACCAGTGAAGCTAAAACATTAGGATATCAGCATTTGGGCGGAGCAGGCATTGTTCTGGTGATCATCAAGGCCATTCTATGTAACTGGATGGTCACACTCGGGGCCGTGATGGCGATGACATCCACATCAACCCTAGGTAAAATCGTAGCGATGTGGCTGCCTATTACGATATTTTTCGCCCAAGGTTTTGAGCACGCTGTGGTGAATATGTTTGTTATTCCGGCAGGCATGATGCTCGGTGCACAGGTCAGTGTCGCTGACTGGTGGCTGTGGAATCAGATCCCGGTGTTGGTGGGTAACCTCATTGGCGGAGCTGCATTTACAGGCCTCGGCCTTTATGCTGCCCATCACTGGGGGAAACCAGTGAAGCTATCAACCAAACTGGCAACCATTCAGGGTGGTCGTTCCGGATTGGCAAGTTCCGATGCGGCACCGAAATTGGGGACACGATCATGAGCCGGGGCTTGGTTAGTATCGTTGGCGCTGGCCCTGGAGATCCGGATCTGATTACGGTAAAAGCCCTGAAACGTATTCAGTCCGCAGATGTCATTATGTATGATCGGCTTGTGAATGATCAATTGCTCGCTGAGGCTCGCGTCGGAGCACTCCGCATCTACTGCGGCAAAGCCCCAGGGCTTCACTCCATGAGTCAGGAGATGATTGGACGGATGCTTGCTGCACATGCAGCTGAAGGCAAACAAGTCGTACGACTCAAGGGTGGCGATCCGTTCATCTTTGGCCGTGGTGGTGAAGAAGCGCTTGTGCTGGCAGAAGCAGGGATTGCATTCGAGATCATTCCCGGCATCACTTCAGCTGTAGGTACATCCGCTTCCTCCCTTATTCCGTTAACCCATCGCGGGATTGCTTCATCGTTTGCATGTGTCACGGGAACCGGCAGTGACGGAAGTGTATCTTCCGTTCGCTGGGACCTGCTCGCCCATAGCGTGGATACACTGGTCATCTATATGGGCATTAGCCAACTCCCCCAGATCCAACATGAATTGCTTCACCATGGGAAAAGTGGACACACCCCTGCGGCTTTAATCGAAAGGGGAACCACTTCGGAGGAACGCATTATTACCGGCACACTTGCCGAACTTCATTCCCTAGCCCTGTCACATCAAGTGAATAATCCGGCATTGATCATGATCGGAGAGTCGGTCCTGATTCGCGAACAGCTGCTTCAGATGCAACAGGCCGCTAATGCCTCCATGACCGGATAATCGAATTGGATTCCTTCATCTATATCAATTAAACTAAACATTTACACAAAACGGAGAGGACAGAAAGGACCTGAAGAAGCGGAGCATTCGCCTACAAGCTTTCTGTAAGAAAGCTACATCGGAAGCATACGCTATCCCCGGATTTAATCTTTATAAAAGAAATCAAAAAAATCTGGGGATAACAGCGATCGGAAGGTTGTTCTGTCATCGAAGTGTGCAGTGTAAATATTCTTTAGTTCAATTTATATAGAACAAAACTTCTATTCGACCCTTAATCCAACAGCATACGCTCGTGAATCGTCCGACCCTTCTGCCCTGGTTCAATCAGCAGACGGGTCGGTTTGATGTTGATCAGTGCCGTAAGCTGCTCTCCCATATAATGCGCAGAATATTTGAACCCAATCTCCGCCCAGTGCATAATCACGCCCACCGTAGCAGATACCAGATAACTTAACATGATGTCGTAATTAATCGTGTGTTCGCTATCTTCGGTCACCAGTACAAAATCCTCTGTTAAATACGTTCTAAACATATTGCACAGCCGGGAACCCATATCGGAATGCATCGTCATTAATGCGCGGAAAATATCCTGATGAGCTTCAATATATTCAAATACCGGCATCGTGGATGGCAGCAATGCAGTCATATCCACTTCTTTGAGCTGTGCATATGGTGCTGCATAAGCCTGTCCTACCCCCTGCATGAAATCATCCAGAATGAACTGCAACAACTCCGGTTTGCCGGGAAAATGTAAATAGAAGGTTCCACGGTTGTAATCCGCCCGCTCCGTAATATCCCGGATGGTGAGGGCATCCGCTCCCTTCTCCAATATCAAAGAAACCGCCGCAGCGATGATGGCATCCTGCGTTCTTCGTGCTCTCCGGTCCTGAGGATGTTCAATAATCAACATTTTCGCCTCCTTTGTTCATTATTGTAAACTAAATGAACACCGCTTACATCTCTGTCCGATAGCTGACATATGCGCTGTCAATGATTATTGTCACATGGCTATGTATATCTTAACATTGAGACAGGAAAGATAGACGACAGGTTGAAACTTTTTTTAAAATACCTGCCAATAATGAATAAGGAGCGAATCATTCATGAGTACATCGTATACACATACAGCCGTTATTACAGGAGCAGCCGGAGGCATTGGTAAAGAATTGGCACGCCGTCTCGCAGAGCGCAAAATCAATCTGGTACTGGTTGACCTGAATGAAGAAGCCATCCAGCAGACGATCACCGATCTGAACCTCGACAAGGAACACGTCATCGCTGTAAAAGCGAACGTATCCCAGGAAGCAGACGTGAAAAACTATGTGCAAAAAGCACTGGATGCGTTTGGACGAATCGATTATTTTGCCAATAATGCCGGCATTGAAGGCCCAACAGGACTGATCGAAGACCTGAGTGTTGAAGCACTCGACACCGTGTATAACGTCAACATTCGTGGCGTATTCCTGGGTCTGCAAAATGTCATTCCTGTTATGAAAAAACAAAAATCCGGTGCGATTCTAAATACCTCTTCCCTTGCGGGTCTGATGGGCGCACCTGCCGTATCTCCATATATTATGTCCAAACATGCCGTAGTTGGCCTCACACGTACCGCTGCCAATGAACTGGCACCTTACAATATCCGGGTTAACGCTGTATTGCCAGGCACAATCAATACCCGCATGATGCGCCAGATCGAAGCTAATTCCGGCAACGTGGAAGATTATCAATCTGCTACGGTATCTGCCATTCCAATGGGCCGTTACGGTGAACCGGAAGAAGTCGCTGCGGTAATGAACTTCCTATTGTCCGAAGAAGCATCCTATGTAACAGCTTCCCTCTACACCGTAGATGGCGGTATGATGGGTCAATAAGAAGCTGTAAACTGTAGGAGTTATACCGACAAGTATCCCCCAAGGGATGCCTTGTCACTACAATCTAAAAAAAGGCCTCAACACCACAGTAACGTGGAGTTGAGGTCTTTTTTACAGTACGATACTTAGACTTAAACTTAGCATGTTTAAGGCTGCGCATGTGAAATGTTACTTTTGGAACAGCCATTTAACGCCTCGCCGTTGCCCTTGTGATCACTCACGCTAACGAACCCAGAACAGAACACCTTATTTCGGCTAAAAGTGCTTATTCCCCGAACTAACGAATCTCAGACACGCAAGTTCCGCACAAATACTGCAATTGCACCGAAAAGCCCTAGAATCCAGAGAATAACGTATCTGAGATTCGTTAGATTTCCAATCGAGCGAGAAATACCTGAATAAGGCGTGTCAGGTTCGTTAAACTTTGCCTACGCTGAACTTAATCGACGTACCCCGCGTGACCCTTGTCCATCAAGTAGTCCATCTCAGCATCCAAAATGCTTTCTACGGTCAACTCATCCAGCTTCACATCTTTGCGACTAAGGATGTAGTCAGCCAGATCATCGCCGTCAATATCCACATCGTTACCTTTGGCATTTTCATGCGCCTTGTTGATGTACGCTTGCTCATGCTTCAGTACAAGGGCGATGTTCGCCTGGCTTGCCTTCGTTTTATCTGCAATATACTGCATCATTTCTTGTTCATTAATTGCGTTTGCTTCTGCCACGTTCAGTTCATCTCCTTGATTCATACATACTGTTGCCATTGTAGCATAGGTTAACCCATTACAGGCAGAACTTATGCCTAACGAATGATTATAGAGCGGCAGCGAGGGTTAGTGTGGGAAACCGCAACGCAGGTAAAATACTCTATTCTCATCTAGGTGAAAATAAGACGTTGATGCATCGTAGTGAGTTGAGAGTTCAACTCTACGCCAGCGCCTCACTCCATCCCTACGACAACCGTACGTAAAATGTAGCGCCCTCTCCGACCACACTTCGGGCGTATAGTTCTCCTTTGTGCTGATCCACAATGGAACGAGCAATCGCGAGACCCAAACCATGCCCACCATGTTTGCGTGCTCTTGACGAATCCGTACGATAGAATCGATCGAAGATCCGATCCAGATGTTCGGGTGCAATGCCTTCACCTGTATTGGACACGGCCAGCATGACATCATTATTCTGTTTCTGTAGCGTAACGTTTACGGACCCTCTGGGCCCGGAATACTTCACCGCATTATCGAGCAGGATCAGAATGACCTGTTTGATCTGCTCAATGTTCCCATGAACCGTAAGATTCGGCTCAATGTTGTAATCAAGGGAGATATTTTTCTCAAAAATAACGGCTTCCATTGGCAAAATAATACTCTCTACCGCATCGCTCATATTAAACTTCGCATGAATCATCGTCGAGCGCGAGTCGTCCATCTGTGTCAGATAGAGCAGATCATTCGTAAGTCCGGTCATGCGCTCGGTTTCCGACTTGATATAGTGAAGCCACTTCGCCTGGTTCGCTATGGTATCCTCCTGATTTGCAAGCAGCACGTCAGCATTGGTATTGATGATCGCCAGAGGGGTTTTCAGCTCATGTGAAGCATCGCCGATGAATTGTTTTTGTTTCTCAAATGCTTCTCTAACCGGCGCAATGGAGCGATTCGCAAAATAACGACTCAGGAAGTATATTCCAATCAACATGATTAATCCAACAACAGCAAATGTATAGATCAGATTGGTCAGAATACCCTGTTGTGCCGTCACATCAATGAATACGATCATATGGCCATCACCGCTCGGATCAACTACATAGGCCCAGTCCGTTCCATCCAATGCAAATTGTCCAGTCTGCCGTTCCGAATTACCAACTTTATTCTGGTCAACCTTTTGCAACGCCTCGGTGTAGAACGTATCTTCCATATCAAATCGGGATTGCGTATCCGTAATCTTCCACTGGTCATCCGTTTTGATCATGAATGAAATGGAACGCGCCGGAGGTGCATTGGGGTCTCCACCGGGTCCTTCATTGTTACCACTCATGGCATTGGAAGGTAGCGAATCTGAACCGGAAGCACCTGTACTAGCGCCTGATCCAGACCCCGTCCCCATCCCCCCACCTTCCCCGCGCGGCATCTTGGATGAATTATAAGGACTATGATAGAAATCAGAAACCTTGTACAACTCCATATTTGTCTCCCGTTGCACATTCTGATATGTAATCGTATAGATCGTCGCAAATGCCACCAGCATCATAATCGATATGGACACCAGATTCACGATCAGGAATCGATTTCGGAGTTTATTGAACATCAGGACGTCACCTCAAGCACATACCCCACACCCCGAATCGTGTTAATGCGGACAGCCGAGTTCAGGAACGTTAATTTTTTGCGTAAAAACGAGATGTACACCTCCACATTGTTATACTCCACTTCCGAATCGAATCCCCACAACTTCTCAATAATCTGCTCTTTGGAGGTAATCGCCTGTTTGCGCGTAATCAACAGCTCCAGCAGTTCATTCTCCTTCAGATTCAGCTTGATCTCCTTCCCCTGAACGCTCAGCTTCAATTGAGTTGTGTTCAGCTCCATGTCGCCGAATTTCAGTCCGTCCTCCGGAACCACTTCGCCCTTCCGTCTTAAGGCTGCACGAATTCGGGCCAGCAATTCCTCTGTGGCGAAGGGCTTGGCGATATAATCATCGGCACCATAATCGAGGCCTGTGACCTTGTCCGATAATTCACCTTTGGCCGTAAGCAGAATGACAGGCGTATGATTGCCTTCGCTGCGAAGTTTCTTCAGGACGGTGATTCCGTCCATCTCTGGCATCATGATGTCGAGCAGTAACAGGTCATAAATACCGCTCTGCGCATAATCAAATCCTGATCTGCCGTCGTGGACCATGTCCACGGAGTAGTTGTTTTTTTTCAAAATCTGAGATACTGCCTCTGCCAAATGAACCTCATCTTCCGCAATTAATATTCTCATCATCTATTCATTCCTCTGCTTGAATTATTCGTCTTCATGAACGCTGTATGATATCTCCCATTCTATCAATTAAACCTTGAATCAATCTTAATTCATTTTGCGGATGCGAACTATTATAGGAAGGTAAAAAAATGTTAACGCAATGTAAAACCATTTAAGATTCATTCAAGGTTGGCCCTCTAAGATACAGACATGGAAGCAATACACGATGGAACAAAACATACAACCCACCAACGAAAGGACTGAACCCCACATGGCAATTGAAGTATTCAACCGATATGAGAGCAAATACCTTCTGACGGATGAACAGTACGCCCATTTCTACAACGACCTGCTGAAATACATGGAGCTGGATGCCTACAACAAGAAACATGAATACTACTCCATCAGTAACCTGTACTTCGACACTCCACAGGATTCCCTAATTCGCGCCAGTCTCTCCAAACCAAAATACAAGGAGAAGCTGAGACTGCGGGCATATGGAATACCTGAAGAGAATGCCAAAGTGTATCTGGAGATCAAAAAGAAAGTCTTTGGCCTGGTGAACAAGCGCAGAACCGCCTTGAAGCTGGATGAAGCGTACGAATTCGTTCGTTCAGGACAGGCACCGGAGCTGGCAGACTATATGAACAAACAGGTTGTGGAAGAGATCAAATACTTCCTTCGCCTCTACGATCTTGAACCGAAAGTGTATCTGGCGTATGAACGCAAAGCACTCTTTGACAAGAACAGCCGGGATCTCCGCATTACCTTTGACACCAACATTCGCAGCCGCAGATACGATCTGAAGCTGGAACAAGGAGATTACGGTGAACCGCTCGTGAAGGACGGAAGGTGGCTGATGGAAGTGAAAGCCGAGAAAACCGTTCCGCTGTGGCTGTCGCAACTGCTCTGTGAGCATGGTCTCTACCGCACTGGATTCTCCAAATACGGCAACGAGTTCAGACATCTGGTGAGAACAACCAACCTGAATTACCAGTCGGAGCGCATTCTTGTACCAGGCACCGATTTCAACCCATCCATAGAACAAGAACAAGATAAAACGATTATAGAAAGAGAGCGTGTCCTATATGCTTGATTCACTATTCAGTTCCGCCCTTACCGATACCAACCTGACGTTTAACAACGCAGTCATCACCATTGGTCTTGCCATCATTCTGGGATTAATCATCAGCCTCACGTACATGAAGACCAACCAAGCCACATACTCCCAGAGCTTCACCCTAACGATGGTGGTCCTGCCCGTCATTGTCGCCATCATCATCCTGCTCATCGGCAGCAACATTGCTCGAGCATTCAGCTTGGCAGGTGCATTCTCGATCATTCGTTTCCGCAGTGCCCCTGGTGATCCAAAGGATATTGCTTATGTATTGTTCACGATGGCTTCCGGTCTTGCCTGCGGTGTAGGTGCTTTTGGATACGCAGTGCTGTTCACGATTATCCTGTGTGTGCTGATGTTTGTCCTGAGTCGCTTCAACTTCGGCGGCAAGAAGAGTCAGCTGAAAACGCTGAAAGTCACCATTCCTGAGAATTTGAGCTATGAAGAAGCGCTTAATGAAGTGTTCCATACATTTAATGTACCTTTTGACCTGAAAAAGATCAGAACGACCGAGCTCGGCAGTCTGTATGAGCTGGTCTACAGTGTAACTATTCACGAAAGTGTTAGCCAAAAGGAATTCCTTGATGCCATCCGCACACGGAACGGCAACCTGGATATCTCGTTAACCATGAGTCCAACAACGGAATATTAATTCTTAATTCGAAGGGAACGATCTATATGAAGAAAAACGTGATAACAGGCAGCAAACTTTGGTCCATCGCCATGATTACCAGCCTACTCGCCGCATGCAGTTCACCAGCAACCACAAGCACAACCGCCAATGCCGCAACGTCAACGACAGGAACAACCAAAACGGTATCGGTCAGCGAGCAAACCTCTGTGAAATATGCAGATCTGGTCTCTCTGGATGCTGACGATACCAACATTAGCTGGAGCGAGGCAGATTCCACAGCGATTAAGTTGAACGGCACAACGGCAACGGTAACCGGTTCGGGCGCCAAAGCAGCCAATGGCTCAGTAACAATTACGGAAGCAGGTACTTATGTACTTAGCGGTGAGCTAACCGACGGTCAGATCGTGGTCAACGTTGCCGATAAGGGCACCGTACATCTCGTATTAAACGGAGCTACGATCCATGATAATGACAGTGCAGCGATCTATATTCAGAAGGCCGGTAAAGCGGTGATTACACTCGAAAAAGGAACCAAAAATACCGTATCGGATGGTAAAACGTATGTGTACGCTGACGCTACAACAGACGAGCCGGATGCTGCAATCTTCAGCAAAGCGGATCTTACGTTCAACGGTGCAGGTCAATTGACCGTCACAGGTAACTATAATGAAGGGATTACGAGCAAGGATGATCTGAAGATCATTAGCGGTAACATCAGCGTCAAAGCAGCCGATGACGGCATCAAAGGTAAAGACATGGTCGCCATTCAAGCGGGTACGATTACCATTGAAGCCGAAGGCGACGGTATTAAATCCACCAATGACACGGATACCACCAAAGGTTTCGTTGCCATCGCAGGAGGTACCTTCGATATTCAAAGTGGTAACGACGGTATTCAAGCCGAAACCGCACTTGTTACGGATGGCGGCACATACAACATTGTGACTGCTGGCGGTAGCGCCAATGCTCCAGCCAAAGTCGAAGAAGGTCCATTTGGTGGCGGTGGCGGCGGATGGGGTGGCGGAACACCTCCAACCGATATGGGCACACCACCGGATGGCGAGCCTCCTGCAGATATGCCGGAGATGCCTAATAACAGCGGCAATGCAGGTACTAATACAAACGGTGCAGCAGCATCCAGCTCTGCCAACACAACAGCAACAACCGATAGCGATGCCGATGCGGACACTGCAACAACAGCAACCGAGTCCACAAGTGCCAAAGCACTGAAAGCAGGTACAGACCTTACGGTGAATGGCGGTACGTATACCATTGATTCCATGGATGATTCCCTGCACAGCAACAATAACGTGACAGTCAACGACGGAACATTCAACATTGAATCCGGTGATGATGGCATTCATGCCGATCAGGAACTGACGATTAACGGTGGCACCATCACCATTGCGAAGAGCTATGAAGGACTTGAAGGAGCAATCATCACCCTGAACGATGGGGATGTGGATGTAACGGCATCCGATGATGGCGTCAATGCTGCAGGTGGCGAGACGGAAACAGCTGCAAATACAGCGGCAAGTACAGATAGCGCTACTACAGCAACCGATGCAACAACGACATCGAACATTTCTGTAACCGAAACGACAGGCACAACATCGACTACCGATCAGACATCCCAAGGTACAGATGCTACTCAGCAAGGACGTGGACCGGGCGGAATGGGAGCAGCGAGTAATAACGAGTTCCACATTAACGGCGGTACACTTACCGTGAACGCAGGTGGTGACGGACTGGATTCCAATGGTTCCATTAATATGACTGGTGGTACGGTTATTGTGAACGGACCAACGGATAACGGTAACGGAGCATTGGATTATGACGGTACATTTGTAATCAGCGGTGGATACCTCGTAGCTGCCGGAAGCTCTGGTATGGCACAAGGAACATCCGATGCGTCCACGCAAAATACCATTGTAATGACGTTCCCTGCAACGCAAAAAGCTGGAACACTTGTACATGTACAAGATAGCGAAGGCAATAACATCCTGACCTTTGCTCCGGCAAAAGATTATCAAACTGTGGTTGTCAGCTCACCGGATCTTGCAAAAGATGGTTCATACGTGATTTACTCCGGTGGTACGTCTACAGGTAAAGCGGTGGATGGACTCTACACAGACGGTACTTACAGTGGCGGAACACAAGTGGTTGCATTCCAATCGACCAGTAATGTGACTTGGGTGAATGAATCTGGTGTGACCACAGCCAATACAGGTATGGGGGGTCCTGGCGGAGGCGGTCGACAAGGCGGCTTCGGAGGCGGCAGAAACAGAGCCCAATCCGGTACAACATCCGATAGCACAGGCACTACCGATTCTGCAAAATAATCATGATGTCCTGAGCCATAGAACATAACTTGCTTCTCAGGCACAGGCGAAACAAAAAAAGGCTCCGAATTCACTTCATAAGTGAGTTCGGAGCCTTTTTCGTTATTCTTCTAGAACCGGAATCACAGTATATAACAGCGCTCTGCTCAAGGTGCAGCGAAGGTACTCCTTTTCTCAGAACGAGTAGACATACACCTTGGTACGCAAGGCATCCCGGCATGTAATCGTACGTAGTGGTTCTTTACCCGGCAGTGCAAAACAGACACTAATCACCTTGGCGCCCGTCGGAAGCTCCCGACTGAACTTGTCCAGAAGCCGGGTCATGGCTCCCGGGTACAGATAACAGATCACGCAGTCCGCATGTTCATAGGAACTGGTGTAAATATCCCCGCGCATGAAGCGTAGCCTGCCCTTGAGAGAGGGCTTATTTCCCTTGGCTCGACGTAAGCGAACACGGAGATAGGCAATCATTTGTGACGACCATAAGGGAATGACTGAATTCTCAATCCCGGTCAGCCTTTTGCCAGGACAATGCCTTACAACATCCAGTCCCAGTGTGCCCCATCCGGAACCAGCTTCAATCACATCCCCGTACCCCGGAATACGGTTCACCTCTTGAATGACCACCTGCCTGACGCGGCCGGATGTGGGCATCGGGGAAATCCCGTTTTTCCAACTGACCAGTACGATGGATATGACACCTATCAATGTCACCACGGCAACCAGCCATGGAATCAGGTAAATGATGAACATGAACTCATCCCTTTGTTATGACTCATTCAATCCGGCACATGAGACTTCATATATACACCCTTTTTATAAACAGACTTGATGGTAAAGTGTACACCCAGCTTGCGATTCGTCCGATAGATGAGCGAGTTAATCTCATCAATCCCTACCGCTTCACTCTCCAGCATGCTCCGCTCCGGCCACACCTGAGCCACAATCTGTTCCCTTGTCACAAAGTGGTCAAGTTCGCTGTACAACAGCTTGAACAGCTGATATTCCTTCTTGGATAATGGAATTTCCACCTCTCCAATCTGCACCGTTTGCAGGTGATCCTGCAAGCGTACACCCTCACCCAACAGATCCGACACCCGATATTCCCTTGTCTCTCCAAGATCCCCTTCAGCGCGAAGCTGGATCAAACCGTTGACGAGCGTCAGGCTGTCTCCTTCGCCAAATGGATATTTCTCATAGGGAACGAGACGCTGCCCATTCAGTTCGGTTCCATTTTTGCTATCCAGATCCTCAATCCATAACTGTTGCTGTACATCATAATGAATGCGGCAATGCCGCTTCGATATCATCTGATTATAAACAGACAAGTCCAATTCACTACCGCCTGTATAACGTCCCACCGTAATGGAGCGACCCTGGCTTACATAAGCGAACGAGCCGTCACTTTCCTGCCCTGGCGTACGAATGACGATTTTTGCCGTCTCCCGCATATTATTCTCCCACCTTCAACGATCACTCGATCTCTATAAACATATCTTCAACAATAATGATAAATTCATCAGATTTGTTCCATTGTTTACACCGCTATAGTTCAATATAGTGGTATACAGGAACGAATGAAGTTTGGTTCTACTCACTCTACTATACCAGACGTTGTGCTTTTTTTCTCATGACGGCCGGATATCTACTATAGCTCATTCAACAAGAGAGGTACCTTCCTATGAACAAAAAAAACATTTTCATATACGTATTGCTCGCCTTCGCCTTGTCCATGACATTAACCGTGCTCTCCCGTATGAATGATGATGGCGGAGAATCACTGAAAGGCACCTCGGCTGCCGAAACCTCATGGTTACAGATGAAGATCCAACCCTGAGTCTACTCTATATTATAACGTGATCTCCGCGCAAAACGTTTCACGAATGTCATAATAGGCTATGGCATCGAATCCATATTAAAACTGATCAATAAGGCCCCCGATTGCTGGTCACAGCAGCCCGGAGCCTCATTTTGAATTGTAAAATAATACCTAAAGTTATAGATGATTGCTTGACTACAATCATAAACTGCCCGGCACGCAGATGGATTTTAGCAACACTGAATTAAAACACTCTGAAATCCACAAAAATAACCCGCTTAAAAATGAAGAACACAAAAACAAGAATGCCCACTTTGAATCAGTACGGCCATTCTTATTTTTTGTACACACTAAATGAATCCAGATTGCGCCGGAGCTTACAATTTGTGCACATATATGAGATACTGCACATTTCAGGTTAGGCTATTGTATAGTTTCATACCTCATCCCAATTAAATACTTCTCTCAAAATATTAAATGCTTTTCCTTTGCTCTTTTTCGCTTCATTTATAGTAATATTGCATGGATTACCAACATATCCTCGCTGTATTTTTTCCTAATGCTTTGCTGACCAATTTGAAACAATTATTAAGTTCATTTGTTGACAATGCGTAGAAAAATCTGGATACGTTACTCACTTCATTTCTTGAAATAATTATTATTAAATGATTAGACTTAACTATAATGTTGTGAATATACAGCAGTTAATTACAATATACAACAAAAAACACCTTCAGGAGATTGTACTGTGAGAGTACCTACTCTGAAGGTGTTTTGTAGAAAAATAGAAAAATTTCTTAATCTTTTTTATTCCTGATAAACATCCACTTTTACATCAGGTTTATGATCTGATGGCATACTAGCTGTAAAAACAACATTATGCCCTATATTAGATACATCCCATCCAATAATAGCTTGCCCGAATGCAGATCTAATTCTATCAGCTACTTCGTCTAGTGTTACTGTTCCTGATAAATTCACATGTTTCACAACTTCATGTATACCATCTTGAAAAACAATTTTTATGATTCCTGAAGGGATTGTACCAGAATCAATTTTTAGGGTTACAACTTGTTTAACACCTGCATAAAACTCAGAACCTGGGGTAGTAATTGAGCTTGAGATCAAGCCTACCCCAGCAGTGGATTCCTCTATTGTAACGGATAAATTAGGATTGTTATTTGAAGCCACTTTAGCTATGAACTTTACAATGTTATCTATGCTCGAAACGTACCAATCAGTTAAAGTCATATCAAATACATTTGCTATCTTTGAGGCTACTTCCTCAGCAGACTCCGTCCCTACTAAACTGACATCCTTCAAAATTGTCACGGCACCGTCTGTATATTTAACCTTAACTTCCCCTATAGCAGTTGCCCCTGAATCAATGACTAAAGTGACCACTTGTTGAACACCTTCAGGACGTACAGCTCCTACTGTAGTAATTTTACTATCCGCCATACCGATTCCTGTGTTTAAACCAGAAAGTCTCGCCAGCGCTTTGCTATTGTTCTCTGTAGGAAGTTTAGCTGTAAAAATCACCTTTGTGCCATTAGCAGATACATTCCAATCGGGAATGGTTGATCCAAATGCTGTTGCTATCTTGTCAGCAAGCTCACTTCCACTTTCAGGGCTTCCCAACATATTCACATGCACTGTCCATGCAGATACTCCATCTGTGAACTTAACTCCTATTGGTCCACCGTCACTCTCCGAATTAGGCAAGCTCAATGTCACGATCTGGGACGTATTCGTATTAGCGTTTCCAGGAGCCGTAAGTTCACTTGAGGGCGCACCAACCCCTGATGCCTCCAGTGTATATACCCGAATATTTTCATTATTCGTACCTGGCTGTTGAGATGTAAAATGCACCTTTTCTCCATCAGATGCCACACTCCATCCTGCAATGGATGTCCCAAATGCTTCCGCTATATTTGATGCTACTTCGACCGCACTTTCTGTGCCTGTAATATAGATGCTTCTGGAAATAGGGGCTCCGCCATCTGTAAAAAAGATATAGTGTGAACCCGGTGCCGTCGCTCCATTTTCTATTACTAAGGTTACTACTTGTGCTGTGCCGGTATTGTTCTCAACGCTTCCTGGGACAGTGATTGTACTTCCTCTTGAAACCACACCTGTCATTATGCTCTCCACCGTTGCTTTAACATTATCGTTATTATTGGAAGGGTTTGCTGCCGTGAAAAGTATACTTGCATTCTGTGTATCCACGTTCCAGGATAATAATTTATTTTCAAAAGCTCTGGCCACTTTAGAAGCTATCTCAACTTTTGATTCATTTCCGTCCAGTTCGACATATACAGCTACTGGATTAACTCCATCTGTAAAAGTTGCACGTAGAAAACCTGGTGTAATTACATCTTTCGTTATTGTCAAAGTAATTACTTGCTCTCTTCCTTGAATTGCTTTGGCTCCTTTAGTAGTAATTATTGCGGACGTCCTTAATCCTGTACCAGGCGAATAGGAGCCAGACCCACCAGGATAACTGGCTGAACTAAAATTACTAGTAGAAGATGTCGGAGGCAATGAAATGACTGGATGATTATCATCCTGAACCTCTATTTTTTGATTCTGAATTGAAGAAAATGCCTTATCCAGTATTACAATAGCCTCAGCTCTTGTAATTGGTGATGCTGGTTTGAATGTCCCATTGGGGTAGCCCGTAATGATATTCTTGGAGAATACAGCACCTATGGCTCCCTTACTCCAGAATAAAAACTCTGACGAATCTTTAAACGATATAACTGCTTTTTCATTACTAGGTAATTTGAGCAAACTAGCTACTATGACTGCTACTTCTTGACGTGTTATTAGATTAGAACTACGAATCGTTTGGTCTTTATAACCTTGTATGTACCCTGCTTTTACTGCTTTTTGTGCTTCTATATACGTCCATTCTGAGGCAGACAAATCAGTAAAATTTACTTCCGCTAGTTGCTTAAATTGAAATTGACGATTAACTAACGCCATAAATTCTCCACGACTAATTACATTATTAGGCCTGAACAAACCGTCGGAGTAGCCTTTGATTAATCCTTTTGAATGCCAATTAATAATGGTAGATTGAGCCCAATGCCCCTCAATATCTGAAGACATATCCTGACCATAGGCAACTTCAACTGACACGAATAACATACTCATAACTAAGATGATTATGTTTATTTTTAGAGTTATTCTTTTAAACATATCCTTCCTCCTATTTTTAATAGATACCACTCAATAATTTATTTTATTATACAAACCTACCTTCACGTCCTTTCTCTTAACGGTGAATATAGAACGAAGACTTACTTGAAATGATCGTTCTAGCCCATTCTTATAAATGTAGTATAACATTTTATAGGAGATATCATTATCATTAATGTAAAGCGAACCCTTTTTAAAGGACATTTCGAAAAAAAACTAGCAACTTGTTGAAGCTGCTGTCTGTATTTTACAGGCGGCAGATTTTTCAAATTCCACTGCCCTCTGATAGTGAATGTATTACGTCATATAACTCCTAATTCTTCGTTTTATTTCTTCTAATTTAGTTCCCATGTTCTTCACTACGGATTGAGATTGGGAGCTCGTATAGTGAAAACCTTGATCGGAATCAATTAAGGCATCTTTTTTTAATGGCGATGCTCTGTAACTTACGAAGCGTTTTTAGTGCAATTTCTATACTTATAAAAGAAGAAACTTCATTCGCTAAAATTTCTTTGTCTGTATGTCTTGAATCGTCGATAAATACGCCCGTTTATTGCCTTTGTACTTTAATGTAATATCTGTTAATAAAACCTTTCCCGCCTCGCTTGCCTGGCTTAAAATAGCGCTATAATACGTTTGGACATGTGCGATCTCTTTCGATGCTTATGCCATTTTACGAGCTGGATTAGTTTTTCGAATGGGACAGATGATTTCAAAATTCTTCATAATACAGGCGGTTAAGCTTTAAGTTGTCGTCATCATGTTTGATTCTCCAGTGTCATTTTGATTTGACATGCTCTTTTTTTCGTCCAAGAAAATGATAAGCCTTTAAAATAATACCCTTTACAATCTCATCTATTTTGGCTTTAGCTACACGCTTTTGCACTGATTTTTCAGAGAAATAATTGTAGGCTCCAGAACGTGATACTTCAATAACGTCACATAAATAGCGAGCCAACCGCTTCAATTTGTACGTTTTAATTGTAAGATGAATGAATTCAAACTTCAGTTCTTCACGATACGAAGCACGCCAACGTTTTCCAGAAGAACGAACACGCTCCAAAAGAGAGGATATATCGTTGCACAGCCCGTAAAGAATGATCCGGAGACAATTGCAGTAACTATAACCCCTGACGGGATAGACTACTATGAGCAAGGATATCTTCATGGAAAAGCAAACGGCTTTCAAGTCGTCAAAGAGATTAAGAACACGAAGTAAAGAATTGTGGAAGGCCTCTGGATATGAAACACTCCCAGATGCCTTCCATTTAGTTCAATTAAAAACATTCACCAGCAATAACGCAGTCCAAACCTCCCCAACACATCATGGGCTGGAAGTATAATTATATATCAATCTTGTTCATCCTCCGGCATAGTGGGTTCGTCGTCAGGCTTCGCTGTCTCTCTGGACTGTATTTCCTCAATCCGGCTCGACACCTTCTGATACAGGTAAGAGATGCCAAGCAGCAGAACACCGAAGCTGAAATAGGCAAAGATTTTGCTGCCCGAGGTAAGCATACCCACATCGTAGAACACCATTTTACCTGTAGCGAATAATGTTAGGCCAAGACCCAGACGCCGAATCATGACATATTTTCTACGGAATCCATAGGCAATATAGAGAATCGCGAGCAGCAGATAGATCAGGCTGAACATCAGCCCCACATCACCCCACTGGAACTGGATCGTCAGGAATACGGTGATGACCCCTAGCAGATATACCCCTGCGATAACCGGGTACCATTCAATGCTCTTGAACTGCCTGCGGATGCCTGCAATCAGCAGATCCCTTCCTGCAAAGAACACCCCTACGTTAAAGATGATTAGCACCAGCAAACCCACAATCTCTGCCGCTGTATGCTGCTGAACTTCCGGCTGAAGCGCTGGCATGGTTAAGGTGACAGCCAGTGCAATACAGCAACCAATGGCATGCAGGAAAGTCGTATACATCTGTACGTATGGATCACGCAACAACTTCACTTTGCTCAATCCATAGGCCAATGCAATGGTCAGCGCTGCAAACATGAGCAGCTTGTAGAACATGTATAACAGGAACGTCCCATCCACAGCTCTGGTATACAATTCATTCGATTCATACAGCACGTATATCCACAGATTGGCGAGTGTTACATACTTGAATCCGTTCAGAAAGCCCAGCTCCAGCGGGCTGTAGTTGAATCTCTCCCTGGCAGATGAGCTGCTGTGAACTGCCCAGGCATAATACAGGGTAATCAGCAGGGTTCCCAGCGTGATGCTGGAGTATTTTAACATGAAGTAAGAACGTTCCCCGATGAAGAATAGCGCCAGCAGGTCATAGTACACGAAAGTGATTAGACATAGCAGCACAATACCCCATCCGGCTCGCTCCACCGACTTGAACCGTTTCAGATGTCCAAGCGTAACCAGCAGAACCCCTTCAATTAACCAGCCCATCGATAACCACTTGGCCCCGAACTGGAACGGAATAATCAGAATGGCAAAGGTCAGGGAAGTGATATAGAAGAGCAGAATGGTCTGTTTCTCCTGAGCCATATTGCGCTGAACGAATCGTGCGAGACCCAGATATACCACGCAGAAGATTAATGCCAACAAGCCCTGAGCATCATTCCAATCTGCCACATCAAATAACACGTATAACATCAGGCAACTAATGGTCGTATTCATAGCAAGCAGAGCGAAATCCCACCAGGTTAACTTCATCCGATGTTTGAACGGATATGCCAGTGTAATGCCCAGATATAATGCAAACGTCACAATGGAATACAACATGCCAATCTTCTCACTTGGCGACAGCCACAAGAGGATAAGCATGGATGGTGTGTTGAACAGGAAACTGATATAGTGCACTACCGGCCATCGTTTGCCGAATGATATGAACACAATAATGCCGTTTAAGAGCAGCAGATAGATCATGGCTACATAGACAGCAGTACCCTCAAGCCCGAACGAGAACATATAGGAGAATAGCGGGAGATATCCGCCCACCAGACCGAGTGAACAGATGGTCTTCGACTGATACCTTAGGGACAACAATACGGAGATTGCCGATACCAATACAGACAGGGCAAGTCCCGTATATAACCCGATAATATGCAGTAAAAAGTAGCTATAGAAGATGGACCCGAATAACACGGAGATCCCGCCCCCTAGCAGCCCCATTGCAAACGTCTGCTTTTTGCGGCGGAACAGCCACTCTCCTCCAGCGAGCATTAGAGCACCCAGCAGGAAAAAGGCTCCGCTCTTCATCTCGTCATTAAACCAGGTCGAGTACGAGTATTGGAACGCTGCTCCAACCCCCAGAATGAGGAGCAGGATGGCTACTTTGTTGATCCAGCTAAGTCCAATCTTCATCTCCATGCGATTCTGCTTGATCCGGCGCTGAATGGTCTCTTCGCTCAATCCCTCCTCCGCCATCTGCTCATATCCATGTTCCATATGCCCACGTAGAGCCTCTTCTCGTTCCCATACGGCTCGCTTGTGTGATTCAATGCGCTCCTTCACCTCTGCCGCCAGGTAAGCAATCCTCTCCTTCATTTGTTGGGAATCCTCTTGTAACTCCTGTGCTGCCTGGTTGTACAGCGCGTTCAGGTTGGACTTGGTTCGATGTTCATGGAAGGCAACTCGATCATTATGTACCGCCGTTTTTCCTTGAAAATACGTTTCCATCTTCTCCCGCGATACCCGGATCAGATTAAGCTTCTCATCCAACATCTGTTCAGATAACGCCATGCGAAGACGTGCATTCTCTTCTTCCATCTTGCGCGAGCGAAGTTCAAGCTGGTGCAGCTTGAGCTTCTGGGCTTCATACTGTTCTTGTAACTGTTCATTCTTAACGATCAGGTCATCGGACTGGTATTCCTGGAGCAAGGCGTGATACTCCTTCGCCAGCTGTTTCTGCTGCTCCTGAACCTGTTCAAGCCGATCCTTAAAATCCTTCATGTACTTCCTCCATTGGTTGATGTTTAATCTTTTCCCTGTATTTTACTATATGTATGCCATAAAAAGAGCTTTTATTTTCCAGTTACTAATCATTCGCTACAGCTAGGCAACAAAAATAAAAACATCAGCATTCCCGGTTTTTGCAATCAAAAACTCAAGGATTTACTGATGTTTTCTAGAATAGAAGTTATCTTTTCATTTAAGGAAATTAGTGAATTGCTTTCGGAATTGGTTTCTTCAGGAATACACCGTAAGAGACAGCGCCCATGAGAAGCAGACCTGCTCCCAGCAAGAATACATTGTTGAAGCTGCCCGTCGTATCCAGAATGTATCCGGTTACAATTGGAGCAAGCGCTGCGCCGAGAAATCCGCCAAAGTTCTGGATGGCCCCAAGTGAGGCTACCTGTTCACCCGGTGCAATATCTGCTGCCAGAGTCCAGATAACACCTGATGGCAGTTGGGATGCGAAGTAACCTACAGACAGAAGCACAATGCTCACAACAGTACTGTCAATAAACGGAATGGGTGCTACCGAAGCAGCTGCCAGAACAGCCCCACCTACGATGGGAACTTTCCGCGAAGTGACCACATTGACTCCTTTTCGAATGAAAAAGTCTGAGATAAATCCGCCTAACAGTACACCGATAATACCGGCTACGAACGGAATAGAGGCAATCCAGCCTGTCTCTTTCAACGTAAAGCCCTGCTCCTTCTCCAGATAACTCGGCAGCCAAGTGAGGTATACCCAGATCGTAAACATGATGCCGAAATTGCCGATAATCATAAACCAAGTGCTTTTGTGCTTGAACAGCGATCCCCAGTTTGCTTTGGGTGCGTCTGCTGCCGCACTTGCATTCGCGTTCTCGCTCTGATCGGCAACCGCATCCGGGCCTTTGATCAATTGCTTCTCCGCAAAAGTCGGATCTCGGTACACCTTGATCCAGATGAGCATGATGATCAGACCAATGACGCCGACAAAAATGAACATGCCTCTCCACGTCATTGTTAACATCAGAACGGTCAATAGCGGCGGTGCAATCGCGTTGGCAATCTGTGAGCCGGTATTGATAATCGAGGTTGGTAATCCGCGCTCACTTTTGGCAAACCAGCGCTCTGTCACCTTCAAGCCGGAGGTGAAGAACGGCGACTCGGATACACCAAGCAGCATCCGCATGGCGTATAACAGTGAATAAGAATTGGTAAATGCACTGAGTATGGTAGCAATGGACCACAGTCCTGAAGCCCATCCAAACATCTTTTTGGGGCCAAACTTGTCAACCAGCCATCCGGCTGGCAAATTCGCTAACGCGTAAGGCCATAGGAAGGCAGACAACAGCAATCCCATCTGTGTGGAGGACAGCCCAAATTCGGCTGCAATGGTTGTATTCGCGATACTCAGATTGGATCGGTCCAAATAGTTAACCACTGCACCCAGCAATAGTAACAGGATAATTCCCCACCTTAATCCCACTTTTGGGGCTTGAGGTACTGAAGCAGGGGACGGTGATGTCTTTAAGGTTGCCATGTAAACTCACTCTCCTCAACACATATAAATATACTAAAATTAAATATTATAGATAAATATGGTAATTAAAGGGCGTAGATAAGAAGCACTGCCTTGTAATCTCAGACAGAAGCTTTTCAAGTATGCGTTTTCATAAGGCAGTATCCGATCCCTTATTTTTAAGGACGTAACCGATCTGCACCATGGGCTCACAACGATAGCTAGTATTTCTTCCCTCTATCGCTGTGAACTTCATTTGCACAGCCAACTAACTTAATCTGATTAAGATAAATTAACGTGCCACGGCTACTGCCTGCAAAAATTCCTCAGCGGCCTTGGTTACTAACCCATAATCGCCAGTCTCTTTGGCTGCTTTGGTGATGTAACTGCCGACGCCAACGCCTACACAACCGGCATCCAGCCATTCATGTACGTTTTGGGGCGTCACTCCGCCAGTAGGAGCAATGGCTGCCTGTGGCAGAGGGGCAGAGATCGCTTTGACATATTGCGGACCTACAGATTCCGCCGGGAACAGTTTCACAATATCTGCTCCCGCTTCAAGACTCTCCACAATTTCCTTAGCTGTGAACGCACCACTGACAGTAACCGCCTGATAGCGATTAGCTACCTTAATCATATCTGGGTTGAGCTGAGGACTAACCAACATCTCGGCCCCCGCCAATATCGCTGCACGTGCCGTCTCACCATCCAATATTGTGCCCGCCCCAATCAGAATGCCTTGGGATGCATATTTGCGAGACAACACCTTGATTACATCCAAAGCTCCCGGAACACTCATCGTAATTTCAAGCGCCCGAATACCTCCTGCAATCGCCGCTTCTGCAACGGATAATGCTTCTTCTTCACTGTCCGAACGGATAATCAATACGATTCCGGTTTCAGCGATGATTTTCATGTTTTCCAGCTTTCTCCACATCCAAATAACCTCCTGATTCCTGTTGTGCCTATTAATGGGGTTTAATTCAATTCAATTCAATTTACTCTTCTGTCTTGGGATACAGTCGATCACCGCTATAACCCAGTTGGCCCGAAAGCTTCCAAGCAGCTTCCTTGACCAGTCGTACAATGTTCTCCTCACGTTCAGGAGTCATATTGGAATACATGCTGGCAACGCTGATTGCCGCGACAGGCTCATTCCACTGATCATAGACAGCAGAGCCGATGCAATACATCTCCAGATGGTCCTCCCGGTCATCAATCGAGTAGCCACGCTCCCGAATCTCCTGCATATCTTGCAAAATATCAGGAATGGTTACTTTAGAGAAGGATGTACGCGAAGGGAGTTCACCGCTACCTACAATCTCCAGCACCTTGCCGATGGGGAGCGCTGCCAGCAAAGCTTTGCCTAGCCCAGTTGTATGCATATATCTGCGGGAACCGAGTTTCGCTGTTGGTCGCATAACCGAATAGCTCTCGGCCTTGTCGAGATATACAATCCGCCCCTTATCCTCAATCCCGAGAAATGCAGTGCTTCCCGTTTGGCGATTTAGTTCTTGAAGCAAGGGTCTTGCCATATGAGGAATACCCATATTAGACAAGTACGCCATACCTGTCTCAAACACGGCAATGCCCAGCCGGTAGGTTTTGAGACGAACATCATCCATTTCGATAAACCCTTTATGCAGCAAGGTCTGTACCAGTTCAAACCCGCTGCTCTTAGGCATGCTCATTTGTTTGCAGATCTCATTCAGTGTTAATGGAGCACCACTTTTGGCAAATAGAACGAGTAGATCCGCGACTCGTTCAGCAGATTTATTCATGCGAATATTGTCCATATTGTCTCCTTAAAAATCTTCGACGTCGAAGTTCGCATATGTGAACTTAATTCACATCACCGAACGATGCCCTCATTATAGATCAGCCGTACAGAAAATATCAACCGCTTTCTTAAAACTTTTTTTGTCCACTATTTCATCAAAAAGGATTGTATTTCTGTAGAAAACGGTATACTCTAATAGAAATTGTTCACTGATGTGAATATAGTTCACATATACGAACCAAGAACGTAAGCATTCATTGCAAATCCATATCATCTGGATCTACTTTAGAGGGGGTACATCTAATCTATGAAACCTATCCTTATTTTTTTGATCGGCCCCGCCGGATCGGGCAAGTCTACCATAGGCAAAAAACTGGCTGCTGGGCATCCATTTTGTTATCTGGACAAAGATGTTGTATGTAACACTTTTACGGGGAAGCTTTTGGAAGCACATGGCTATTCGCCTCATGAACGTGATGGTAACACCTATTACCGCGATACCGTTATGGACCTCGAATATGAGACATTGTTAAACGTGGCGAATGACAATCTGCAATTAGGTAGATCTGTCATCTTGGATGCACCATTTGTCGGTTACTTTAGCGAAAGCGATTACATTAATCTTTTGACTGCCAAATATGAGTGGGAATCTGTCATACCTGTGGTGTTGAGGGTGGAGGTAGATGTGAATGTTCTTCAACAACGGCTTCAGAGCCGTGGTCTGGAACGGGACCGATGGAAGCTGGATCACTGGGATACCTTTGTCCAGGGAATGCAAGCTAACACATGTATGTGGGAGAATATCGAAGTCATTTCTGTAGACAACAGCTCAGATGAATTTGATCTTAGCGATCTGACTGCTCTATTACCTAAGTCAGCCGCCATGTCGTCTTGAAGTCCATAGAACGGTAATGACTGAGGAGACTGAAGTCAAAGCTCGTCAACGTAGCACCGTTATGCCATAAAAAAAGCACACGGGAGAGCATACTCTCTTCCGTGTACTTTGCTATATCTTAATGGCACAAAAACCAATCTATTTTTTTCTACTCTAACCGCCACTACTGTACTACTACTACTACTACTACTACTACTACTACTACTACTATTACTATTACTATTACTATTACTATTACTATTACTACGGGGTATCGCTATTCCTGCAAAAAATTCTTCTGCTGCTTCTGTACTAGGTTTTATCCGCCGCACCGTTCTCGTCGGTTGTCTCCGGTTCAATAATCTCGGTCGCATCCGGGTCCAGCCAACTGGCGATCATGCCACGCACATATTGCAGATCGTCCTCTGACAGGTCATAGTACCATGTACCACTGCGCATCGCGCCATCACCCTTCAGCATATAGTTGCTGATCGTGGGTGCATTGTCTTTCATATATAAGGACTCGGCAAACTTCACGATGAAGTCCGAAGTCATGTTGGTTGTAAAATTCGATCCGGCAATCTGGATGACGTCCGGGATCTTGGTCAGATTTTTGACCTCCAGCGCACGATTCATGAAGGCACTTAGGAAAATCCGGTGACGCATCGTCCGATTGAAATCGGAATCTTCCCGGTAACGCACATAACCAAGCGCTTCTTCGCCGCTATAGATCGGTTTGTTGGCTTCAACGAACAGTTTCTCATGCGCTTTTGATTTGTTCTCGATGTTTTTCTTGATCGGCAGTTCAACACCACCCACCGCATCAACAATATCCTTGAGCCCATTAAAATTAATCGCGGCATAGAAATCCACTTTGTTCCCGAGCAAATTCTCCACCGTATCCATCGCCATCTTGGCTTCACCGTGGGCGTACGCTGAGTTAATCTTCGACTTCACATCCCGCCCGACAATCTCGGTATAGGAATCACGTGGAATGGACAGCAGCAGCACTTTATTGTCTTCTGGACGCACGACGGAATAGATGATCGTATCCGAACGGCTTGGTTCGTTATCGCGTTGATCAATACCGAGCAACAACAGCGAGAATGGGTCCGTATGTTCCACGACAGGGGCATCCTTATCGCCAGCTGGTTTAAAGGAGTCATCCAAGGCTTCCTTCACCGTACCGGAGGCGAACATATTAAAGGCAAACACGACGAGTTGCTTTTGATAAATAAATCCGAGTCCTCCGAGCACAAGCAGCACACTTAGGGTGATGATTAATGGCTTCTTCCATTTCTTCTTCGGTTTCTTCGGCTTCCGTCTTGTTAAATGTGCAGCACTGTTTTCCATCATATCTCCTTTAATAACGGGTTCTTAGAATCATTTAACTATATTAATAACACGTTGACAATAGATTACGTTATAATCTGCATTACATAAATGAACATAAAGGGAGCGATGAATGATGGAATATCGACGTTTGGGCAATAGTGGTTTACGGGTATCGGCACTGGGGCTCGGCACCAATGCATTTGGCAAACGCGCGGATGAAGCAGCTTCTACCCGCATTATTCATGCAGCGATGGATCAGGGCATCAACTTTATCGATACCGCCAATATCTACGCAGGTACCGAATCAGAACGCATCATTGGACAGGCACTCACAGGTCGTCGGGAAAACGCGGTGCTTGCGACCAAAGCCGGACTTCCCCGGCATGACGGTCCCCATGGGCGCGGTTCCTCCCGCTACCATCTGCAACAAGAGCTGGAACATAGCCTGCAGCGTCTGCAAACCGATTATGTGGATCTGTATCAGATCCACACCTTTGATCCGCATACACCGCTGGATGAGACACTCCGCACGCTGGACGATATGGTCACTTCCGGCAAAGTTCGGTACATCGGCGCCTCCAATTACGCAGCCTGGGAGCTGATGAAAGCTCTCGGGATCAGTGAACAGAAAGGTTATGTGCGCTACATCTCTACCCAAACCAGCTACTCCCTGGCAGACCGTACGCCTGAACTGGAATTGGTACCGATGTGTCTGGATCAGGGTGTAGGCATTATCCCGTATTTCCCGCTCGCAGGCGGTATTCTGACGGGTAAATATAACGGACAGGCCAGCGTGCCTTCCGGCTCCAGAGCCGACACCGACCCGACCTTCAATCGTTTTCTGCTGGAGCATAATCTTCAACTGAGTGAACAAGTGAGTGCCAAAGCTGCTTCATACGGGTGTTCCCCGAGTGTGCTGTCTCTCGCATGGCTACTGACACGTCCGGCTGTATCCACAGTCATTGTTGGCGCTACAGGCACCGAACAGCTGGAGCATAATCTGGCTAGTCTGGATATGTCACTGCCCGATGAGCTGTTGACCGATCTGGATCAGATCAGTGACTCTTTCCGTCGCCGCGAGCCATTTGCGTCCTACCGAATCGATTAAAGTAAATGAAATGAACCTCCCGACGGATAAAGTCAGGAGGTTCATTTTGATTTTTGTATAGACATTATAATCATAAGTATTCAGAAAATTCCCAATTCCACTACAATCTGTAGTTTAATAAATTAAAAAAAATCTTATTATGGATTAGCCCTCTGTTTTTTGGCGAAGAAACTCCTGCATGATCTGCATATACTCTTCCTTACGATCATCCAAAGTTTCGAAAAAAGCCTTGTCCGACTCCTCAACCAAGTGGATTCCTTCAATGGCCAATCGGGTCCCTTCTTCCGTTGTGGTAATTATATTGGCACGTGTATCCGTCTGATGACGAGCACGCGTAATCAAGCCTCTCTTTTCAAGAGCACGCAGAACCTGAGAAGTCACATTAACATCTACTTTGGCAAATTGTGCAATCTGAACCTGAGTGACTCCCTTGCCTTCCTCATCACGTTCATTGAGCCACAGACAGGCATGCAACAATACAAATTGGGGCTGTGTCAGTTCGAGTGGCTCCAGCACCCTGCGTACTTCCTTTTGCCACATCGCTGTAACCTGCCATAACAGATATCCCGGGCTTTCTTGTGCGTTTTTATACCGTGAGCTTTTCATCTCATACCTCCATGATGTGCGACCTTATGCAACAGATTATGTACCCACCAGTCAATGAAGTAAATCCATTATTCATATAACGATGATGGAGATACATCCGTTGCAACCCTGTGTGTTCTTTTGAATAAAATTAGCGCGTTGGGATGAACTGCTTCACCCATTGTCCGAATCCTTGCGGATTACGGCTCTGTATAAGAATGGTCCCTTCTCCACGGAACCGGCATACCAATCCTTCTCCACTTGTAACACTGGATAACCAGCCCTGTGAAGCCTTCTCTATACGGTAATCTACATAATGAGGCCATGCCACCAGATGAGCGTTATCCACGATCATTTCTTCACCTGCTGCCAGATTAATCGCATGGATTGCTCCGTAGGAAGACAGAAATACAGTTCCACGTCCACTGATCTCAATAATGAAGAAACCTTCTCCCGAAAAGAGACCTTTCTTCAGGTTTTGCATTTTGGTATTCACCTGTATGCCCTCGGTCCCCGCTAGAAATCCGTCTTTCTGCACATAGAGTGAATAGGAACCGTCCAATTCGACAGCTTCTACATCGCCCATGCTTGAAGGTGAGAGCAGAATCTCTGCCGGCCCGCCCGCAGCCGTTAGTTCCTGAAAGAAGAACTTCTCTCCGCTCAGCATTCGACCGAACCCGGCAAACATTCCACCTTCTGCTGAACCCTTCAGTTCAACCGTTGGCGTCATGGATACCATCGCACCGCTTTCGGCCTTGAAACGCTCTCCCCGCTGCAAATGTACCTTAAGCATCGCAAAAGCACCATCATATAGAATCTCATAGTTCACGGCTGCACCAGCTCCCTATTGTCAGAGTTAAAATCATTGAGCCCATTGTCTTCCAGAACTGCTGATTTGTCTCCGTATTCCTTCACAATATGTTGATCTCCCCAATTACAGAGCGCATTGAGAATCGGTTCAAGACTCCGCCCGTAATCACTTAATTCGTATTCTACTTTGGGAGGGACCTGATTGTATACGATTCGGTTAACGATCCCGTCGTTTTCAAGCTCTCTCAGTTGTTGTGTTAACATTTTCTGTGTAATTGCGGGCATAATACGCTTGAGATCACTGGTTCGTCTTTTCCCATGTGTCAGATGACAGAGAATGACGCATTTCCATTTGCCACCGATCACCTCCAGAGTAGCTTCAACCGAGATGTTATATTTCTTTCTGACCATAACTTGTTACCTCCCTGATGAATTGGATTACATCCGTCGCATGCTGTATAGGCACCAAAAAGTACGTAGGGTACTAAAAAGTACGTACTATTCAATCTATACTGAATAACTCATAATAGCATTTGCCGGTACGTAAATCTACATTCGGGGGAGTTGAGCAAGAAATGTTACAAGATTCAAAACGCAGCACATGGGCGCTGCTGGCACTGGCCATTAGTGCGTTCGCCATCGGTACCACAGAATTTATCAGCGTTGGGCTCCTGCCCCTCATTGCAGATGACCTGGGCATTTCCGTAACTACAGCGGGACTGACCGTTACTTTATATGCATTGGGCGTTACTTTTGGGGCTCCTGTTCTGACCTCACTGACGTCTACCATATCACGCAAAACGCTATTGCTTGCCATCATGATTGTATTCATCGCAGGTAACACGATGGCTGCGCTATCGACAGGCATTACCATGTTACTCATAGCACGAGTGATATCCGCGCTGGCACATGGCGTATTCATGTCCATCGGCTCCACCATCGCAGCGGATCTGGTACCTGCCAACCGTAGGGCGAGTGCCATTGCCATCATGTTCTCCGGTCTGACCATTGCCACAGTAACCGGTGTACCTCTTGGTACACTTATCGGTCAACATATGGGATGGCGCGCTGCATTTATCCTGATTGTTGGGGTTGGCATCATTGCGATGATTGGAAACCTCATACTCGTGCCATCCACGTTGAAGCGAGGAACACGAACGGCATTTCGGGATCAGCTGAAGCTGGTTACAGGTGGGCGCTTGCTGCTTGCTTTTGCCATTACTGCTGTTGGGTACGGAGGAACATTTGTTGTCTTCACGTATCTGTCCCCATTGTTGCATGATATCAGTGGATATTCCGAGAAAACAGTCGCGTTCATTCTGTTGTTGTACGGAATTGCCATTGCTGTCGGCAACATCATCGGCGGCAGAGCAGCCAATCGTAACCCGCTCAAGGCGCTCTTCTACATGTTCATCATTCAGACCATCATTCTAGGTGTCATGTACTTCACCGTTCCGTTTAAGCTGGCAGCACTGCTCACCATTATGGGGATGGGGCTACTTGCCTTCATGAATGTGCCTGGTCTTCAGATGTACGCTGTAACTTTGGCTGAACGATATGCACCACAGGCCAAAGATGTAGCCTCAGCCTTTAACATCGCCGCATTTAATGCCGGGATTGCTATAGGTGCCTATTTGGGTGGCGTGATCAATGACTCCATTGGTCTGATTCACACGACATGGGTCGGAGCCTTGATGGTTCTTGTAGCTGTAATCCTGACCGCATGGGCTAAAATGCTGGAAAGCAAGGATCAACATGGGTCCGTCAACATGGAGAAAGCTTCATTCTAATTTCCATTCCGATTTTGGGTCTCACTCTGATATATTTCCATGCCAGTCTTCAAGGGGAACCGGTTTCATATCGTATTTTATTATACTATATACGTTGAACCCAATTTGATCTACTATGATTTAATTTTGTATGATAAAAAATGATAACTCAGCTTGAAATCACTGATTTTTACACACTTTAAGGAGGAAATCTCATGACAACAGCTCAAACCGCACAACATTTACAATCCACAGTAAGTCTGCATAACGGTGTTTCTATGCCTTGGTTCGGATTAGGTGTATTTAAGGTAGAAGAAGGGACTGAATTGGTTGATGCTGTGAAAAATGCAATTAAACATGGCTACCGCAGTATCGATACTGCTGCAATATACGGTAATGAATCCGGTGTTGGACAAGCGATTGCAGAAGCTTTGCAAGAAAACAACCTGAAACGCGAAGAACTGTTTGTTACATCTAAAGTATGGAATGCAGACCTCGGATATGAAGAGACACTTGCTGCTTTTGATACCACATTGAACAAACTGGGATTGGAATACCTGGATCTGTATCTGATTCATTGGCCTAAAGCAGGCAAATACAAAGCAGCCTGGAAAGCCATGGAGGAGCTGTACGCAGCCGGCCGCATTAAGGCCATCGGTGTGAGTAACTTCCAGATTCATCACCTCGAAGACCTGATGCAGGATGTCAAAGTGAAACCGATGATCAATCAGGTGGAATACCACCCTCGCCTGACTCAGGTAGAACTCAAGGCTTTCTGCGAAAAGCATGGTATCCAGCTCGAAGCATGGTCACCTCTGATGCAAGGTCAGCTGTTGGACAATCCAGTACTCACGGCTATTGCTTCAGCCAAAGGCAAATCCGTTGCACAAGTCATCCTGCGTTGGGATCTGCAAAATGGAGTCATTACCATTCCGAAGTCCACCAAGGAACACCGGATTATTGAGAATTCCTCCATCTTCGACTTTGAACTTTCCAATGAAGAGATGGATCAGATCAGTGCTCTGAACGAAGATGTACGCGTTGGACCTGATCCGGACAACTTCGATTTTTAATGAATAACCTTTTGCGAGCCTGCGTTGTTTGACATAACATAACGAAAAACCACCGGATCAGGAGCCGGTGGTTTTTCGTTATATTCTCTTCCCTATAGCCAAACCTCGCTAACACTGCAATAATTCAATTCAAAATGAGGTATTGCATATTTTAACTATTGAACCTGCCACAATGCAGGAACATTGGAAGGTTCCCACCCAGGCAAGGAAGTGTGGGACTGCAAACATTTATACGTCTTGCCGCTATACGTGACCAGCTGTCCTACAGTATAGGCTGTATTCGCCTGCCAGGCGGAAACGCCCGGGTTCGTCGTCCCTGCTGCCGTTTTCACAGTCAACGCATTGCTCGCAACAGAACTATTCCCCGCCGCATCCTTTGCTTTTACCGTAAATGTATACGAGGTATCCGCAGCGAGCCCACTGATCGTTGCTGTCGTTCCGGTGACAGATGTCGCCAAAGCCGTTCCATTGTACACATCATAACCCGTTACACCCACGTTATCCGTAGATGCCGCCCAGCTCAGCGTTATGCTGGATGCCGTTTGCGCTGTCGATGCCAGGTTCATCGGTGCAGTTGGCGCTTGCGTATCACCTCCAGGCTGAGTCGTGGTGCTTACAGTTACAGCATTACTGGCTGCAGACAGATTACCTGCCGCATCTTTTGCTTTAATCGTAAAGGTATAGGAAGTACCCGCGGACAGACCGCTGATTGTTGCGGTCGTTCCGTTGACGGAGGCAGCAAGATTGGCACCATTGTAGACGTTATACCCGGTAACCCCGACATTATCCGTTGAAGCATTCCAAGCGAGCGTCACCGAGTTGACCGTCACACCTGTCGAGCGGGCATTTCCCGGTACGCTTGGCGCCGTCGTATCTGCTGGAGGTACTGTACCTCCGGTAGGCAGATCAGCTTTCAGTTTATTTTGGAGTGTTTTGTTACGGTCACCGCTAAGCTCCCAGAACATCGCACCGCCGAGCCCCTTGCTCTTGATATAAGCGGTTTTATATCCAATCGACTCCGCATCATCATAGCTAATAAAACGCTTGTTGGATGCATTATAGAGATATGGCACTTTGGCCGTATCATTCCAGTAACGCGTGTACCCGTTTTTGTTAATGTAGTTGGTCTCCAGATCATAGAAGTCAAAGGAACCTGCTTCCCATGTTCCAACGGATGAACCTCCCGTGCAGGTCTGATACTGGCCATTGCCCGCCTGTGCGCATCCATCCCAGCCGCGGCCATAGAATGGAACACCAAGCACAAGTTTGGCGGCTGGTACTCCGGCATTCAGATGCCCTTGTGCTCCGGTAGCCACATTAAATGTATTGGCATCCGGCACCCCGGCAGCCGAAGCCGCAGGGTCATAGTTTAACGGCGCGTTATGCGCGCTGACTTTTTGCCAGGCCCCGTTAAAATCGTATGTCATAATGTTAATCCAATCGACGATGGAAGCTATGTTGGCAAGCTCAGTATTTGCAGCATAGGTCGTCGACGCTCCGCTTGCAATCGTAAGCAGATACTTCTTGCCGTCCACAGCTCCAGCGGCATCCAGCTTCTCACGGATTTTGCTCAGAAGCAGCGTGTAATTTTGCTTATCCTCCGGACGTTTGCTGTTACCATCCAGCCCGCCTGATACCGGGTACTCCCAGTCCAAATCTACCCCGTCAAAATTGTATTTTCGCAGGAAGTCGACGGCAGAGTTCGCAAATACCTCCCGTGTTGCAGCAGTCGCAGCCACATCAGAGAAGCGGTTGGACCATGTCCATCCTCCGACAGAGATGATCGCCTTCAGATTAGGATTGATCTGTTTCAGCTTGTTCAGCTGATTGATATTGCCTGCAATGGGCTGATCCCACGTATCCCCTGCAAATGTCTTGCCGGTATCAATCCATGGATCGCCAAGTACGATTGTTCCATTCGGTACATTGATTGTCTGGCTCTTTTCATTCTGGCATGTCCAGGTCACCGGATTAGGGCCCGAAGGGTCCGGATTCCCATGAACACCGTTCCAGCAGATATCGGCAAAAGCATAGTTGATATGCGTAACCTTGGTTGGGTCGATATCCGTTACGTTATAGTTTCTCCCGTACGCAGCCCAAGACGGGTAGTAACCGACAATTTTATAAGAATCGGCTGCTGACGCCGTAGCGGGTTGGAGCACAAAAGAAGGAACAATGATGGATAAGAGCAGGGATAGACCCAGTAAAAACGTTGCAGTCTTCTTGAAAGCAGTGTGTTTATTGAAAGGTATCATCTAATACACAACCTCCTTTGTCGTTTGCGTACTCAGCCCATTCAGGAACGGACGATGTGCGCTCGAAAACTGGTTATTCGTATATGCGTCCCAATTGATTGACCAGGTCATAATCCCTTTTATCCCCGCATAACCCGCAGGCTGGCGCAAAGTATAGGAACCGCCGTACGACACACCTTTGATTAGGTAATTCAGCGCCTTCTGCAGTTCGGTTGGCGTGGTATACCCGCCCCCGGCAGCCTGTTGGGAGGCCGGTACGCCGATCGCAATCTGGTCCGGTCGCAGGGCACTAAAGAACGGGCCTGAGCTGCTGCCTACATGGAAGCCTTGAAGCAGCATCTCCGCCATGGCCACATGGAAATCAGCTGTTCCTTGCGCGTAAGAGCGTCCATCCAACCCCACCATGGAGCCCGTGTTATAGTGCTGCACATGAAGCAAGGTCAGGTCATCACGCAAGGCATGGATGACTGGCAAGTAAGCTCCCCAAGGGCCGCCGTAGCTCAGATATCCACCCTGTACATAGGCCGTCTCCGGCGCAGCCGTCAGGATGAAATTGGCGCCGAAGTGTGACTTAACCGCTTTCACGCCTTGGATGAGGTTAATAATTTTCGGTGTAGTTGGACTACGGAAATCGGTATCCCCTGCATTCAGAGAGAGGGAACTTCCTTCCAGATCGATATCAAGACCATTGAAACCATACGTAGAAATGATTGATTTTAACGAATCTTCGAATTGTTGTCTCTTGGTCGCGTCGGTAAGCTCAATGGTACCGTTGGCTCCCCCCATGGAAAGCAGTACTTTTTTCCCCTGGCTTTGCAGGTAGGCAATATCAGATTTGAATTCGGATACCGTTGCATTGTATGGAGTAAAAGCAAGCGTTCCGCTGCCATGTGAAATTGGTTCGGCAAAGGAGACATTAATGACGTCATAGGCTGTTGATACGTTACGAAGTCTGATATTCGTTGAACCATTATCGAAGTTGTGCCAGTAGCCGATCAGCCATTTGCTGCCGGTTGGCCCAGGATTGGAAGACCCGTTGGAAGTCGTTACACTGAGGGAGGTGCTCGCAGCGGATATATTGCCTGCGGCATCTTTGGCTTTTACCGTAAAAGCATAGGTCGTGCTAGCTGTCAGTCCCGTGACTACAGCTGTTGTAGTTGAAGTACTTGTCACAAGAACGCCGTTCCGGTACACCTCATATGCCACTACACCCACATTATCCGTGGATGCATTCCAGGCAAGGCTAACGGAGGTGTTCGTTATGGCGGATGAAGTCAGACCCGCAGGAACAGAAGGCGGTGCCGTATCTGGCGTTGGCGTTTCCCCTCCCGAACCTTCCCCGACGTATTTCCACAACGCGGGTACAACAGAGGGCTCCCATCCGGTCAATGCCGTGTGGGCCTGAATACACTCATAATCTTTATTTTGATAAGTGACGAGGTCTCCTTTCTTGTATGCGGTGCCTGCCTGCCACTGGGCGGCGGCATCGGCTCTCGGTGCAAACCACAAAAGAAGTAGAAGAAATGCCAAAGCAAATGTAATAACCGGGCGGAATCGAACAGCTTGATTCAAGCAAAATCCCTCCTGTACTAATGATACGTTCACCTTGCAAACAAAGATATCCATCGTCCACCTGCATCTGATCTGTGATCGATTAGAGCCAGCCTCATTCAGCCATCTGATGTTGCGTGTCGCTTCACTCCCTTCCCTTATCAAAATGGACCTTCCCTCTCGTTTTCTCTTTCAGCAGACATCACCAAATTTTACAGGGAATTTACAGATCCTCACCCTGTATTTAATCAGTAAAATGCCTGGGAGATAAGGGATAAAATAGTTCTATTGGGGGCGAAAAATGTAATATGGCACGCCGAAAAGGCTTTCCGCCAAGTCCTCAGGAGACTTGAAAGAAAGCCTGTGTTATATATTGTGTAGAGAATAGGGCGAATCTTACCGCTGCTCCCCTTCCCCTTCAAAAGGCTGCCAACCATCCATGCCGGATAGAATCAGAGGTATAGCGTACTCCGCCGCTTCCTGTTCGGTCAGCATTTTGGCCCAGGGCACACGATCAGCAGCACGTCCGGCACCAGGCCCGGCACTGTTATATTCCGCATACTGAACGGTCTGCTCCGCATCTGTCTTGTTCCAGTTATGCCATCCCTCCTGCTTCACATGAGCGCCGATCCAGCAGTTCAGAAAACAGACTTTGGCATGATGACGCCACGGCCTGCCCAGATACACCGACTGCGGCGGAGCATTGCTGGTCAGATCACAGTCCAGAAACACATAGCCGTATCGTACATCCTCCGGCGTAGACGCTGCGGTAATCCAGCCGTTCACTTGTCCATCCGCAGCCTCCGCTTCGGTCAGGCGATTCTTCGTAAAAATCTCGCAGCCCTTAAATACCACCGTAGCCGAGCCAAAGATAAAATCGATATCGCCTTCAATGTAACAGTCTTCGAAATACTGCCGCAGTTTGCGCCGCTCGGCACCATCACGTGGCCCGCCAAAGTAACTTCGATCCATGGGTTGCTCCGGCAATGGGCCGGTGAAGATCGTATCCTGGTGGCCGATCAGACGACAGCGGCGAAAGACCGCCCGGTCTCCATCTACGTAAACGGCCAGCGCCTGACCAACCTCCTTGCCCGGCCCGGCAGCATTTACGAAGGAAATGCCCTCTGCCGTAAAATCATCGGCACCGATAAAAGCGGTATAGGAATGAAACGTATGATATGGCGACCCGTCCGGGAACTTCTTAAGTGCATAATCATCATACGTAATGATCGTCTGCTCCGCCCCGTCACCAATCAGATGGATGCCCGGCTTCTCCATATGCAGCTTCTCATAATAGACGCCAGCTTTTACTCGAATCGGAACGTTTCCGATGCTATTCTCCGGCAGCGCATCAACTGCAGCCTGAATCGTCACATAATCCCCCGTCCCATCTGAAGCAACAGTCAGACAGGGAGTCGATGGTTCCAATGCTGTATTCGGCAATTTCTGCTGTGTCATGGCAATCGCTCCATTTCCAGCGCTGCCAGCAGGAGCGGAGCCACCCCCATAAAGGAATCGCTTACAACCGCTTCGCTCACATAGTAGCTGTACGAGCCATCCCGGTCCAGACTTAGTCCTGCGCCATGACAGATCCCGTTTAACCGAACGCCATCAGCCGTCTCCTCCACCAATCTGGAGTAAAGCCCCTGCCATCCTTTCTCCGCCGCAGCTCTGAAATGCGGCTCCAGATACTTCAGCCGCACACCCTTGGCAAGTGCATATACAAACATGCTTGACCCGGATGCTTCCAGATAGTTGCCTTTGCGGAAGCCCTGATCCAGCACCTGAAACCATAACCCGCTCTCCTGCTCCTGCACGCGCACCAAAGCATGGCACATCCGTTCGAAGATACCGATGATGGTGCCGCGTTTTGCATGATTCACGGGGAAATGCTCCACGCTGTCCACAATCGCCATAGCATACCAGCCCATCGCCCGGCTCCAGAAGTGTGGCGAGCACCCTGTCGATGAATCGGCCCAGACCTGTTCCTTCGATTCATCCCAGCCATGATAGAGCAGTCCGGTCAGGGGATCACGGGTCTGGCGTTCGATCAGCAGAATCTGGTGCGCTACTTCATCCCATAACTCGGGGTGATCAAATGTCTTCGCATACTCGGATAGAAAGGGAGAGGACATATACAGGCCGTCCAGCCACATCTGGAATGGATAGATTTTTTTGTGCCAGAAGCCGCCCTCCGACGTTCGAGGTTGCCCTGCGAGCTGTGCGGCCAAGAGATGTGCCGCTTCTGCGTAACGCTGATCTTCAGCACCCTCCAGTAATGCAAACAGGTTTTTCCCCTGATTAATCTGATCCAGATTATATTCTTCCAAAGTATACGTGCCAATAGAACCATCTGGCTGGATATACAAGTCCATATGTTTTTTCATAAAATCAACATACTCTTGCTTGCCATAATATCGCCCAGTTCGAGCCATCGCCATCAATGTCATGCCTTCCACGTATGCCCATCGTCCCGAAGGGAACGCATGATAACCGTCCCCGTCACATTGCTGGATGATCGTTGCTGCAATTCGCTCAGACCAGGATAACTGCGTCTGTACCTGCATAAGCAATTCCTCCTTGAATGTTGTACTTAACTAATACATGTATGACTAACGGATAACCGCTTCACTCTTGCTTATTGTCGGCACATTGCCGTTGAATTGCGAAGGTTCAGCTTGGGCTGAATGACTACCGGAACATCGACCTGTTCATCACGAATCAACGATACAATCAGCTCCGCTGCCTGCACGGCCAGTTCATCCAGAGACGGGCCAATTGTCGTCAAGGCCACTTCGGCATACTGCATATCCGGCAGATCATCATACCCGATCAACGAGATATCGCGCGGAACGCTGTAACCTGCCTCAAGCAAAGCCCGAAGTGCACCTCGGGTGACCAGGTTGTTCAGCCCAATAAAAGCTGTCGGCGACTCCGGCCCAAACGCATGATTACGTATGGCAAAATACCCGTCTTCCCAGGAGGAATACGCTGGCAGCACATGGTCTTCATTAAAAGCCAGACCCGTACGCTGCAACGCTTCCCGGTATCCCTCCAGTTTAATGTTCTGCGAGTTGCCGATGAACCCGATTCGGCTGTGCCCCAGCGATTTCAGATGCTCCACTGCTTTGAACAATCCTTCTTTGCGATCAATCTTAATGTAAGGAGAGTTCGGCGCTTCATCTGTACCCAGCACAAAACATGGCATGTTGAGTGTCGCGAACTTTTTCCAGAACATCTCCCGATTGTCCAGTGCATAGTCCCACAGAATACATCCGTCCACACGCAGCTGGCTGAAGACATCCACACCATCATCCGCTACAACCAGGATCATCTGATACCCCCGCTTCTTCAGCTCGGTGTGCAGACGGCCGGAGATGTTCGAGAATAACGGATTGCTCAGTTCATCCAGCACAAAGCCGATGATATTGCTTCTGCCGGTGGAGAGTTGCCGGGCCAGCATATTTTTTCGATATTGATGTTTCTCCGCGACCGCAAGCACCTTTTGCTTCGTAGCCGGTTTGATTCGGGGATCATCATTCAGCGCCTTGGATACTGTGCTATAGCTCACCCCCGCCAGTTTGGCAATGTCTTTAATGGTTATCAAAATCAATCAACACCTCTCATACGCCTGAAACCCTATTTCCTATTTCTGTGCAGCCTTATAACGATCATATTGTGCCTGTCTGCCCGCAATAACCTGCTCTATATTCATCTTCTTCAACGTCTCAATATAACTGTCAAACTGATCCAGACTAGCATCACCGCTAATAAACTTGAAGTTCATCTCTTCCACATATGTGGTAATGTCAGGCATCGCCATGCTCTCCACGCTCGCTTCATCCGGCAGGGCATAGACAAACGGGAACGGTTCACGGACATACGGCTCCAGTTCCTTATCCATCTTCGCATGCCAAGGGGCCACAACGGAATCGGCAGAATCGGTCGATTGAATGTTCGGCAGATTCACCGGTCCGATGCCGAGCTTCTGAATGTATTCATTGTCCTTGCCTTTGTCCGTAAATGTCTTCACGCCATTCTCTTCCGTATACGTGTCATCCTTGATGCCCCACGTATAATATGTCTGTGCCTCTTCACTTACCGCATAATCCAGGAAGCGGAAAGCCAGCTCTGGATTTTTGCTATCCCGCGTGATACCGAAGATGCCGCTAACCGGGGTACGTCCTACGTAAAACTGATCGCCATGCGGTCCTTTCAGTGGCAGAATGCCTTTGATGATTGGCTCTTCCGGATTGTAATCCTTGAACAGCGGGCTGTAGACCATCGACATGTACCAGCTGAAATTAAACGTTGCGCCGGTCACATCCTGAGAGATCCGCGATGTGACCTGATCACTCGTGGTACTCGCATAATCTACCCCAAGCAGACCTTCCTTGTACAGTCCATTCAGATAGGTCAGGTACTCCTTGTATGCCGGCTCATAATAGCTGAAATGCACCTTGCCCTGATCGTCTGCATAAAACTGATTGGACAGATCAAGTCCAAATGCAGGGCCAAAGGCCATGGACACAAATTTCGCTTCCATGGACAGTGGAATCTCATCGGCTTTTCCGTTGCCGTTCGGGTCGTCTGTCTTGAACTTGCGCAGCATCGCCGTAAACTCATCCAACGTGGTCGGCTCGCTTAATCCAAGCTTATCAAGCCAGCGAACATTGACCATAAATACCGGCATGTAGTTGCGGGTTAGCGTCTGCTGCGGGACATAATACATTTTACCATCTGGCGTCGTTAAACTGGCTTTGACCGAAGGCGACTTTTCATATATTTTTTTCAGATTCACGCCGTATTTCTCCACCAGATCATTAATCGGAATGAATAGACCGCTGTTGATGTACTTCATCAGTTGATCCTGATCCGGCAGGTACACAATATCGGGCAAGCCGGTACCGGCAGCCAGCCTCGGATTTACGGCATCCGCATAGTTCTGCGGTGGTATGAGATCCCAATCGACCGTAACACCGGCGTTACTCTCAATTTTCTTAACGATAGCTGCGGTGGAGAGATCCACGTTGGTCGTCCAGGCGTTAGTGCCGAGAATGGACAGCTTGGCATCCGGTTGATCCGTTACCGGCCCTGCCCCGGTATAATTGAAAGCCGGTTCCGAACTGGACGGGGTGCTCCCCTCCTCGGTTCCTGCCCCTGTTCCACCACTACATCCCGCCAGGCTGATTGCCAGTATCGCTGCCATTACACTTTTTCTTCCTGCCCCTTTAAATCTCATCCATCATTCCTCCTTAGGTATGAACCATTTTGAACTCCCTTGAATGACATGACACTTAATAATAAAAGCTATCCTTTCACGGCTCCGAGGGTGATGCCCTTAACGAAGTACCGTTGGATAAACGGGTAGATCGTAACAATAGGTAGAATGCTAACTACAATGGATACATAACGTACTTGCAGGGTCGATACCGCCAGCGCCCCGGATGTCATCGTGCCGCCCATCTTCTGCATCACTTCCGGCGATGCCATGATCAGCACCCTTCGCAGGAACATCTGTAAGGGCTGCATATCCTGTTTGCCCAGATATAATAGGGCCGAGAAAAAGTTGTTCCAGTGGAATACGGCATAGTACAGCGTGAGCACAGCCAGTGTTGGCTTGATGATGGGAACCGCCAGACGATACAGCATTGTCATCTCATTGGCCCCGTCTATACTGGCACTTTCAAAAATCTCATTCGGGATGCCTTCAAAGGCCGAACGGCAGATCATGACGTTAAACGTAATCACCAGCACAGGCAGCACCATGACCCAGCGGGTATTGTACAGCCCAAGCGAGGTAATCAGCATGTAGACCGGAATGAGTCCACCCGAGAAATACATGGTGAAAGCGATGAAAAAGTTCAGCTTGCGACGCAAGAAAAACTGCTGTCTGGATAACGGAAAAGCGGCAAGACATGTTGCCACAATATTCAACAGTGTGCCTACCACGGTGTACCAGAGGGTGTTGTAGAACGACACCCATAACTCCTTGTATTGTAGTACCATTTGGTAACCTGACAGGGTAAAGCCAACGGGCCACAATACGACTTTTTGTTTGTCGATGGCATCCACCGAGCTGAATGAAATGCTGATAACGTACAGAAAGGGATACAACGTGACAACAACCGCCAATATGGTCAGCAGGTAGACACATCCGTAGAACAAACGGTCACTTCTTGATTTTTGCATACAGGTCTCCTTTGGTCCGGGTTATAGTCTTACCAGAGTGACATCTTGGTCAGGCGGCGGGTCATGGAATTGGCAGCAAACACAAGCACAAAAGTGATAATGGAGTTAAACAGGCCGACTGCTGTGGCGAAGCCGTAATTCTGGCCTTCAATCCCCATCCGGTATACATAGGTGGACAGGACATCCGCCGTTTCGTAGGTGGCTCCGTTGTAGAGCAGATATACTTTCTCGAAGCCTACGCTCATAATGCCGCCAAGCGACAGAAGCAGAAGAATGACAATGGTTGGTTTGATACTGGGAAGGGTCAGGTGCCATAGCTCCTGGAATTTGTTGACGCCGTCGATTTTGCCGGAATCATACATCTCGGGGTCGATCCCCATAATGGCTGCAATGTAGATGATGGAGCTGAAGCCAAAGCTCTGCCAGATGTCGGAACTTGTGAAGATGGTACGGAACCAGCTGGCATCCATCATGAAGTTCACTTTTTCCATGCCCAGACTCGCGATGAGGGTATTCACAATACCGTCTGTTGGTGACAGGAAGTTAATGATCATGCCGGCTACAACGACAGTGGAGATGAAATGAGGAAGGTAGGTAACCGTCTGGGCAAATCGTTTGAATGTTCGGTTCTTGATCTCCACAATGCAGACCGCGAACAGAATGGGGATCGAGAAGCCAAACAGGAGTGGCAGAAATGCAAGCAAGAACGTGTTGCACAGCAGTCGCCAGAAGTAAATGGAATTCACGAACTGTTCGAACCAGCGCAGTCCCACCCATTCCCCGCTGAGCATGCCCTGACCCGGCAGGAAATTACGAAATGCCAACAACACGCCAGGCATCGGAAGGTACATGAAGATGAGGTAATACAGGAAGATAGGTGAAAACATCAGCAGTAAATACTTATCTCGTCTGATCAGGCTGAACAGCGTAGACATGCGTTTTTTCAACGTGAAACACTCCCCTTCGCCACATAATTACAACGTTTGAATTTTTGAATAAAAGTGAACTGCCATTTCACTGACGTATTTGTTATTCATCCCATCCACTTTTGGTAACAACCTATAATATTCTGCGTAAAAAGAGATTCTTGATCGAAATAGTCCTCCTTACATTGTAGTTCTTTCTTTTGAATCAATTGTTAAAACCATAATTACAACGTTGTAATTTTAAATTAAATGTATACGCTTACATAAACTTTTTCCCATCTTAGCAAAGTCTCCATTGTTTGGCAACAACAAAAATCAGTGACATGCTGCAACGCACTAAATACAGCCTCGCATACGCGAGACTGTATTTATAATCTACACTTGATTCCGATACTCCATCGGTGTCATAACATATACTCGCTGAAAAGCTCTGTAAAACTGACTAACGCTGGAAAATCCCAGTTCATAACTGATGGTGGTTACCGAATCCGTCGTAAGGCGGAGCCTTCTGGAGGCTTCTTCTACACGCAAATTTAATAAATATTGATACGGTGTCTTTCCCGTAAGAGTCTTGAAAGAGCGCATGAAATGATATCGGCTCTGATGCGCGACCATCGCCATTGAATCAATATCCATTGGACCCGTATAGGCACTGTGAATGTAATCCAGCACGCGGCGGAAATGAGGGTCCATAGATGGACCATTATCTGCAATCGTTTTTCCATTTTCCTGCCCCATCAACATGCGTCTTAGATACATCTCGACCGCCATTTCTGTTTCCTGTACTTGGAGCGAATCCGGCATGTCATCTAACAAAATGGAGTTCCAGCCTCGGAACAGACTACTGATCTCAGCGGGATCAAAAGTCTGGATAGGTCGAAACTCAGCTCGCCCCCCACTTAACTCCGCACCTTCTACACTACCTAATGGCGGTTTACGGAACTTGATCACGATGACAGCCGAATCCGACCCTATCTCAAAATAATGCTCAGTCTGAGGATGAGCAATAATCCCCTTGCCTGCGTTCAGAGGGTATGCGTGCCGTTCCTGTACCAGATGACATTGGCCTCTGACCGGCAACGTTAGCTGATACCAGTCATCATGCACATGAGGTTCATTCGCGAACCCTCCGGTAGCTTTCCATAATTCCAACCCATTTAACGTCATGTTTAATTCCATCGTTTCCTCACCTGCTGACATTATAGCAAATCGTGCTCACTTTCCAAGCACTTTTCACAAAGACAATGCCTGACCGTATCTTTTATCATAGAAAAAAATAATTCGAGGTGATCTCCCATGGCTCAGGCCACTTTAAGCAAAATGCAAATCAACTCTTCCGCCAATTGGGCACTCGCCGGAGTCAGCTTCGCCCATTTGCTGAATGATGCGATGCAGACCGTGGTTCCATCTGCTTTTCCGCTGTTTCAGCAAACCATGCAGCTCAGTTTCGCCCAGATGGGTTGGATTGCCTTCACCCTGAATATTACTGCATCCGTCCTTCAGCCCCTGGTCGGTTATATGTCAGATCGCAGACCCATGCCGATTCTGCTTCCCGGAGGCATGTTATTCTCCCTGATCGGTGTGCTCGGCTTAGCCTTGTCTTCCGAGTTATGGATGCTGCTTGTTTCTGCAGCATTGATTGGCATAGGCTCATCCATCCTCCACCCCGAGTCCTCACGCGTGGCTCATATGGCAGCCGGCCGTGGACGTGGAATGGCGCAGTCGATCTTCCAGGTGGGAGGCAATACGGGACAGGCCATTGCTCCATTACTGGTTGCTTTCATTCTGCTGCCACATGGGCAGCGTAGTTTTCTATGGCTAATGGGCTTTGCCCTGATCGGCATCTTTATTCAGTCTTATGTCAGTCGTTGGTACAGAGACAAACTTGCCGAGACTCGCATTCGTCAGCAACAACCTTTAAAATCAAGCGGCGCAGAACCAATCGCTCAACCTGTGAGCAGGGGATTCATCGCTTTTACAATGGGAATTCTTATCCTGCTGTTATTCTCCAAATTCGTATATATTGCTGGCATGACCGGATATTATGCCTTCTATTACGCGGATGCATATGACTTGCCGCTCTCCCAGGCACAGATCTGTCTGTTTATTCTGCAATTCGCAGGCATGGTCGGAACTTTGCTCGGCGGCCCGCTCGCTGATCGCTATGGACGCAAACCGATGATCTGGTTCTCCATTGCAGGCACTGCACCGTTCTCCCTGTTGCTGCCTTATGCAGGACCCGTCTTGTCCATGGTATTGTGCGGAATGATTGGACTAATCCTGATGTCCGGCTTCAGCGTCATCATTGTCTATGCACAGGAGCTGCTTCCTCGTCATATTGGAACGGTATCCGGGTTATTTTTTGGCTTGTCATTCGGAATGGCTGGACTTGGCTCGGTGGTGCTGGGTTCCTTAATTGATGTGACCAGCGTTGCATTTGTTATCAAGTTATGTTCGTTTTTGCCACTGCTTGGTGTGTGTGCCATATTTCTGCGCAAGGACCAACCAAGAACAGCGGGATAACCGTTGAAACCTCACTGATGTTGTGACTACAATACACCTAGGACAATCGAGGATAACAGAAGGAGGGAATAACGCATGATTATTGATGTACAGCATGTCACTTGGAAAAGGGGACCTCTTACCCTGCTGAACGATGTAAGCTGGCAGGTTAATGACGGAGAACACTGGGCGTTGCTTGGCCTGAATGGCTCGGGCAAAACAACACTCCTGAACATGATCACCGGGTATCTCTGGCCGACGGAAGGCAAGATATCCGTGCTGGGCCATGAATATGGCGATGTCGATCTGAGACAGCTCCGCAAATCCATCGGCTGGGTCAGTTCATCTCTGCAAGAGAAATTGTACGGCACGGATCGCACACAATATGTCGTAATCAGCGGCAAACATGCCACCATTGGCTTGTATGACAAGCTATCGGATGATGATCTGGAACAGGCACAGGAATTGATGCGAACGCTGGGCTGTCAGCACCTGTGGGATCGCGAATATCGTACCTGTTCTCAAGGTGAGAAACAGAAACTCCTTATTGCCCGAGCACTCATGGCCAATCCGCGCGTACTCATTCTGGACGAGCCTTGCAATGGACTGGATCTGTTCTCAAGAGAGCGATTGCTGGATAGCATCTGTGAATTATCACAGCGTCCAGACACCCCTTCACTCATCTATGTCACCCATCATACCGAGGAAATATTGCCCGTGTTCGGTCATAGTCTCCTGCTTCGTAGGGGTGAAATCGTGAATAGCGGACCAACGAGCGAGCTGATGAACACCGAAGTGCTGAGCAACTTCTTCGAGGCCCCTGTGGAAGTTGATCGGCACGGGGAACGTGTCTATGTCAGAGCTGCGGCGGATTCATAATTACGTGGTTATACACAGCACACGCAACATAGGTACAGAAACTTAACAGTAAAAGCCCAATATCTTATCCACATGTGGATAGATTTTGGGCTTTTCAATGCTATATCTAGTGTTATCCACTGTTTTCTGTGTAGAACTTTCTACTTTTTGAGTATAACTCAGCTATTCCATCTGTTTCTTCACCGCGATCTATTTCCGGGCAGCCAGGAACAGAAACAATGGAATACGCTGCCTGCGCAGATAGGTTTCCTCGTTTATGAAATGGGCACGTTGTGGTGCTGACTCCCGTAAATGTTCTACACGGAACCCCGCCCGCTGCAATGCCATATAGTAGGATTCAATGGACCGATGCATCTTTTTCACAGAACCGCCCAGCCACTGCTGCTCACGGAATCCTTCCACAAAATACTGATCAACCACCCAATCCGTTCGTGTCCCGGAGGGTTGCAGTGTCGACGTGATCACAGGATGTTCTACCGAGAATACAAATGTCCCGTTCTCTTTCAACGTATCGTATATATTGCGGAACAGGCCCTCCACATCCTCAATATAGTGGACAGCCAGTCTCGATATCACCAGATCATACGCCCCGACCGGGTAGGTCCAGTCCTCCATGAACGCTTGTTCAATCCGGGCATTCAATCCTTTTACGGATTCATTAGCTGCCTGAATCATATTCATCGAACCCTCAATCCCCGTATACGTCGCACCTTCACGCTCCCTGCCCAGCAATTCTGCGGCGAACCTTGCATCCCCGCAACCAAGGTCCAATATATTCTTGCCGGTTACATCTCCGATCAACTCCAGCATCACCGGCTTCTCCAATGTATCATTGGCGTTCTCCTGCCACTTGCGACGTTCCATATACTTCTCGAAATTCGCCTCATCATCGTAAAAGTCTGATCCTCTGTCCTTCATTCCGTGACCCTCCGTTTCGGATAAGCATGATCCTCTTTACAGCCTGTATGAGTATACAGAATGCCAACCAATCTTTCCATAGTAAAAAAGACTGCCTTCTGAACGAATCCAGAAAACAGCCCTTCATTTATAAGTTGATGTTTCTCAGCCAAAACGCTGTGTTTTGTACCATTTGGTTTCTCTCCGGAATAGCTTATCTCCAATAAGCGAGATAAATGCTTTGACGGATATGACCAGAAATAACTGGGCATATGTGAAATAGGAGAGGCAGGCCACAATAAAATTCTGCGTATTGCTTTGCCCAATATCTGCTGAGAGTGCGAGATTAATTTGTAGTACATAAATGTAGTACATTAATGCCCATGCTATTACGAGATACACGTAAACATCCCCTGAGAACTGGAAGGGAGAAATGACATTCGGATTAAATAATGCAATAACCTGATACACTAGATTCGAGACAAAAATAATATCCGATACAATAATAGCGATCATAAACCAGAAATAACTTGCAGCATAGTACAGAACATGCAGTTTAATTCTCCAGCTAGTACGGTCAAATAAATGCTTCACATTGTCGATAACAACCTGGTAATTTCCCTTGGACCAGCGCTCGCGCTGTTTCATATATACCGATAATTGCTCAGGTTCCTGCTGGTAAGCCTCTGCTTGTGGCGCTAATGCAATAAGCTGACCCCGAGTAAGAATATCAAACGACACGGCCGTATCTTCCGTGATCGCATCAGGGTCCCATCCACCAATCTCACGGATCAGTGCTGCCTTGATAATATAGTTCGTACCAGGAATCGTGCCCAGTTTGAATAACTCCCATAGCCCCGTATGGTGAACACGTTGGACCGTTACAAGTTCCAGATTAATGCAACGGGAGAGAAAATTCTGACCCCGATTACGAGCTTTGTTTCGACCAAATACAGCACCATACTTCTCCGGGTTTTCCAATGCTTTTTGTGTCAAAAACATCAATGCATTCCGCTCAGGCGCCGCATCTGCGTCATAGATACATATCCATTCTCCCCACGCCAGTTCAAGACCATCATTCAAAGCTCCCGACTTCCCACCTGTACCGGTACGCTCCAGAATGGTAAAGTCACGATCTGCATAACTCGTCTTGGCCTTGAGTTCCTTCAGGTGCTCTGCTGTACTATCTGTACAATTATCTGCAATAACAATAACTTGAACTTTATGCTCAGGGTAGTTCAGACGCAATATATGCTCAACGGTAGACACAATAACTACCCCTTCATTATGCGCAGGCACCATGACAGTCACAGTGGGGTAATCATCCATATTTTCAGGAATTTGAATTCCCTTTTTTTCTTGTTTGTTAATGAAACGAATAGCTCCAGCCATAATGACAATCGACTCGGTGACGGATATCCAAATACTGAGGATGGACATCAACAGCAGGAAATCAGCCATTCAATTTCCTCCGATCATATTTCCTGTTAATTTTCCCTCGAAAACGAAGAGTCGCAAAGGTTAAGATAAGAATCGTAATGGCAAAGAAACTGCTAACTACAATACATAATGGAACAAACCATGTTAAATAATTCACAGAAATACTCCTCCCCCCATAGCATCTAGATGTATTCACCAATGAGATCTGTCTCTGTGTTCCGTTCCAGTGCCGCAATAACAGCATCGATATCCTCATACTTACTGAATTGTTCCTTCTGGAATACCAGCGCACCCGATCGAATAACCGTCTGCAACTCATTTCCCTTTTTATCGATGATTTGCAGATCCATCATGGCTTTTTTGATCCGTTGTGTCAGGATGGGCAAGTACTCCACATTGGTCATTGGACAGATAATCACAAAACGTCCTCGATCCACAAAAAACTTATAATCCTCAAACCGAATCTGCTTCTGTATGGTAGTGGATAGTTCAAGAAGGAACTGTGCATAACGTACGGAACCGAGTGATTCCAGTACCAACGGCAAAAACTCGATCTTGAACATCGCCATGCTGAATCCATATTGCTCCGAATAACGTCTGGCTAGATTACTTTGCTTAACAAGCGTATCCGCAAGTGCATCCTTATTGCCCAGGGAGGTATCCAGATCAATCTCCGGATTACGCTCCTGAAGCTCCTGCAGACGCTCCATGACACGCGCATTGCGCACAAGACTTGCCTTGATAAAAGCAGCCACAGCCACATTGGCTGGAATGAGCAGCCACCAAGAGAACGTAAGTACACTTACATCCGCGTAGGTAACAAGCCACACAAAATAAGAGACCAAATAGATAAATCCGGCGACGACAGATACCCCGACAGGTATCACAAAACCCAGGATCAGCGCTCCAAGCGACACAATGCTAAACACCACATCCAGTGTAGTATAACTCTGATTCATATAAATCTTAAGATAGACAATGAGCTGCTGGATTACGGCTAATCCAATCAAACTCGCATATCCCCATGCAATACGAAGGATGGGTGCTTTATTCCTCATAGGTTTCTTCTCTCCAGTAGATTGGTTAGTGATATTTCGAGTAAACAATATATGACATGAATAGACAAACATTATGTTAACACATTGTTGAATATATTAAACGACATTTTTATTACTTTTTAAGTAACTTCTGTAATTCAGTTTCCCCAAGCAAAGGAAACAGGTTATCAAACATATGTGTGTTTCCACTAAATACATATCCGCCTGGATAACTGGCGTCCAGACTACGCATGCTGATCATATGCTTATACAGCTGTTTCGCCCATTTTGGATCACCTGACTGAACCGCAAGCAACATCGCGAGTCCATATACGGATGGAGATTGGTAAGATACCGCAGGTGTGCGAGTACTACGCTTATATTGTCCCGGCAGCTGATGACGGGTATTGAATTCTTTTTTTAAAAAAGCAATGAGCTTGTCCGGTTTACGGCTGGTCGCAGTTAGATGGTTCGCTACGATCAACTGATCAATCAGATTCACTGTCTCATCATATGTATACTCTTTCGTCCCCACATTGAATGTTTTCGGATAAAATATCCCGTCATCCGGCATACTCTTCAACATGGATTCGTACTTGGCATATGTGCCCGGCTCCAGCATTTCATGCTTCTCCATTAATTGGAGAGACGGTAGATCCACATAAACCAGGCTTAACATATCCGCGGAGTAACCATTGCCAAAATCGTGAAAATCAACATAATATCCTTTATTCTGAACCGACTGCGTCAGTGTACGGGAAATATCCGAGGCCGTTGCCAGTTTGGCTTCTCTTCCCTGTTGCCATTGATCTGCTGCCTTTAATAAGGCACCGACAATTCGGAAATCATCACCGAGTGCGTTGGTGGTCACGTGAGATTTTCCCTCAGCATCCAGCTTCCAGGCAATATATTTTTGCGGCATGAGGAAATAGGTCGTCAGCAGCTCATAGCTTTGCTCAAATAACGCCTGATCGTTCTTCGCTACAGCATATTGCATCCAAAGACCAAGTGATTCAGATAAAACCTCTCTGCCTGCTACGATATCCGCTTTTTCGGATGTGGCATCTTGCAAATAGGACGCAAGTAAACCATTGGGATTGGTCATATGCTCTTGGACAAAGGATACTGTAGGGGATAATTCATTCATCACGAACCGCTCCTTCATGAAAATAATGAACGCTGCTGCAATACTGACCACCATTATGACCAACCACGTTACTGTTTTCCGGTTCATTCTCTTCATGATTCCCTCCTGTACTTTTGCTATTGTGAGATAATGACTCTGCTCCTTGAGATCGGTTCGGCTAGGGTCTGGGATGTAGGGGGCAAGGATAGAGGTATTGTTCATTCTGAGATATTCATGTAGGACCGCCGTCCGCCCTTTTTGACAAATTTCCAGTCTACCTCGATGTTGTGGCGCATTCGGCGGAGAAGTTTAACCGCCGTATCTATCTCTTCATCCGTAAAGCCGTCCAGCGTCACCTGGTCGGAATGCTCTCCCTCTTTACGAATGAATTCCCATGCTTTCAGGCCAGCTTCTGTCGGATATAACAACTTGTTCTTCTTATTGTCTATTGCCGACTGTTTGACAATAAATCCATCGGATTCGAGTTTGCTAATCGCTCTGGCAGCAGTCGTGCGATCCACTTTGATCAGTTCAGCGAGCTGATTCGGGATGATTCCCGGATTCTCACAGATGCGATACAGGTAGAGATATTGTCCACGGGACAGGTTCAGATGCTGAAATTCGACATTGCTGATCGAATCCAGACAGCGGGCAATCATGCCAATTTCACGCAACACTTCTTTTTTATCAGTCAATGCGCTCACGCCCTTTTATAAAATTGTTGCATTCACAACATAAATAGTGATATAACTACAGTTAAATTGGATTAAATTTTAACCATGATACTCACAAGGAACGGCTGCAATGATTATGCCATATACCAGTTTATCATGCCCGGATATGATTACTATCGTCCAAAGGAGAAACATTCATGAATACAACGATTGTTGAAGTTAATAATCAGGAATTGCTCGATGCCTGCTTCGCCATCCGTACCGCTATTTTTGTCGAAGAACAAGGCGTATCCGCAGCGGATGAATTCGACGCTTATGATACATTAGAAGCAGAGGCGCGCCACATTCTGCTCTACGTAGACGGTGTACCTGCTGCCTCCTCCAGACTGCGCGTTGTTGAGCAGGTCGCCAAATTGGAACGGATCTGTGTCATGCTCGATTACCGCAAACATGGCCTGGGCCGTGTGCTGATCGACAAGCTGGAGCAGATGGCCATTGCCGACGGACTCGAGAAAGCCAAATTGCACGCCCAGGTACAAGCCTCCGGGTTCTATGAACGTCTCGGATATGCACCTGCATCGGACGTATTTATGGAAGATGGCATTCCCCATCTGTTGATGACCAAAAAACTGAAATAATGTATTCCAAAAACGCCTCCGTTATCACTTCTCAGTGATGTACAGAGGCGTTTTGTATTCAGGCAACACATTCATTCGCAACCCAACAACGGTATATGGTAAGTACAGACTCTGAATATAACAACTAGGTATCCTAACTTACTTGCCAGCTACGCGTTGTGTCTTAGCCCAGTGCCAGACGGTCTGGCTCTGATTCGGCAGTGTTGTTCTTCATTTGTTTACTGCGCAACTGTCCGCAAGCAGCATCGATATCCGTACCATGTTCCATACGGACAGTGGAGTTAATGTTGTTCTTTTTGAGCGTATCATAGAAGCCCAGAATCGACTCCTCTGTACTCCGTTGATACTGACTGTGCTCATCCACCGGGTTGTATGGGATCAGATTCACACTGACCATACTTCTGCGACTGGACAACAGTTCAGCAAGCTCCGCGGCATGCTCACGTTGATCGTTAACATCACGCAAGAGGATATATTCAAACATAATGCGTTTGTTCGTCGTAGCCAGATAATAATCCACTGCATCCATCAATTGCTCAATCGGGAAAGCCCGATTAATCTTCATGATGTGCGTACGCAGTTCATTATTAGGCGCATGCAGGGAGATCGCCAGATTGACCTGGAGACTGCTGTCTGCAAATTCCTTGATTTTGTCCGGGAGGCCACTCGTGGACACCGTTATGCGTTTGGCGGCAAGTGCCAGTCCTTTGCGATCCTTGATGACTTCGATGAAATCACTCATGTGCTGGAAGTTGTCGAATGGTTCACCAATACCCATCACAACCACGTTGGTTACCCGTTCGTCTTGTCCCGCTGCATCCAGATGTCGCTGCACATGCATAATCTGTTCGACAATCTCTCCAGCAGTCAAGTCACGGCTCTTCTTGATCAGACCGCTCGCACAGAAGCTACAGCCAATATTACAGCCGACTTGTGTGGTCACACAGACAGTCAGTCCGTATTTTTGCCGCATCAATACCGTCTCAATCAGGTTGCCGTCCTGCATTCGAAGCAGAAATTTCACGGTACCATCTGCCGATTCCTGTTTCACATGTTCGCTCAGCGAGTTCATGGTGAAATGCTCGGAAAGAACGTCCAGACATTCCTGACGAACGTCGGACATCGCCGGGAAATCATGCACACGCTCTTGGTATAACCATTCCCAAATCCGGGATGCACGGGATTTTTTCTGTCCATGCTCCGGCAGCCAGGAACGTAATTGCTCTAATGTTAATCCATATATGGATGATTTGTTCATTGTATAATCCTCTTTTCGCAAAAAAGCATATGGCTTATCGGTCCTACCCAAAAAACCTCTACTCCGTATTGTCCCAAAATTGTCGAGGGAAAACAAGGGCTTTTGCATTTCTTCCAAGAGGTTTTATCCATGGTAAATCTGCACAACAGACCATATTTAACCCTATCGGGCCTTCACATTTAGAAGTGAATGATACCGGATGTGTGCAGTAGAACCAGCAGAACCAGGATCGGAGCCACGTAACGCAGCATGAACAGCCACACACGGAACCATCCGGAACGCAGACCGGAAGCTTCAGCAGCCGTTTTCCAGAAGTATCCGGCAAAGATCGTCACAAGCAGTCCACCTACAGGCAACAGGATGTTGGATGCGACAAAGTCCATCCAGTCGAACACACTCTTCGATCCAATCGTCCATTCAGGCAGCAAACCGAGCGATAGTACCGAAGGAAGCCCCACGATAAAGACCCCTAGCGAGATAATCCATACCGCACGACTACGGCTCCATGACAGACGTTCCATGAAATACTTCACCGGGACTTCCAGCAAGGACACGGCTGACGTCAAAGCCGCTATAGCCAGCAGGATGAAGAACAATCCGCCAAACAGGAATCCAAGCGGCATAGCTGAGAAGGCTGCCGGAAGAGCCACAAAGATGAGTGACGGCCCTTGGTCCGGTGCAATACCGAACGAGAATGTCGTTGGGAAGATGATCAGACCAGCAATGAATGCATAGATGAGGTCACCGGCACCAACAGCGACGGTCGCTGCACCGAGAGATTGATTTTTATCCACATACGAACCGTAAGTCACCAGTATACCCATCCCGAGTGACAGGGAGAAGAAGGCATGTCCAAGCGCCACCAGTGCAGATTCCGTTGTCAGCTGCGAGAAATCCGGATTCAGGAAGAAGGAAACCCCGGCCCCTGCACCTGGCAACGTAACAGCACGAATCATTAGGATAATAAGCAAAACTAACATTGCCGGAATCAGTACCTTGTTGAACTTCTCGATTCCGTTCGAAACGCCTTTGGCAACAATCCAGCCTGTAATCAGAACTGCAACCAGCTGCCAAACGATCGGCAAATACCCGCTTACAAAGGAGCCGAATTGTCCAGCATAATCCGGATTATTAAACAATGTTCCACTGAAGGAAGTCACTGCATATTGCAATGTCCAGCCCGCGATAATGACATAAAAGGACAGGATGATAAATGGCGTTAATACTTGCAGCAATCCGGCTGCGAGCCAACCCTTATGTCCACCTGCTTTGATAAAAGCAGTAGCAGCACTACCTCGTCCACTGCGACCAATCGCAAGTTCAGCCAGGAGCACTGGCAGACCGATGAGCAGCAAACAGACGATGAAGAGCAGGAAAAACGCAGCTCCTCCGTTCTCACCCGTAATGTACGGGAATTTCCACATGTTGCCCAGACCAACCGAACTACCAATGGCTGCCAGGATAAATCCAGCTTGGGAGAAACGTTCTCCTTTGCCAGCGTTGTCTTGATTTCGATTAGGCTTACTAAAATTCATTGTATCTACTCCATCACTTTAAAGTTTTCCCGTAATTATATACTACTGGCCTTGTCAGGTCATTCGAAATTCGAAATTTGTCGAAATGTTATTTTTTTACATATAAAAGCGCTCGATCATCTTCATTCTCATAAGTTCCCTAAACACAGTATGTGATAAATTCTGTCAGGCCAACCGTATGGAGTTATAACATAACCATATCTCCAACCTTTCAAAACCCATTAGAGCGAAAAAGAGGTGTCCCTCAGCCACTTTGATGACTGGGGAACACCTCTCTTTTAAAATTAAACTCTTATTTCAAGCAACTCATATTTGATAACACCCATCGGAGCATTAACATGAATGACGCTGCCCACTTCTTTGCCCATCAGTTCTTTGCCCAGTGGACTCTCATAGGAAATTTTATTATCTGCTACATCGGCCTCAGCAGGACCAACCAATTTATATTCAATCTTCTCAGCGAATTCGATATCATTGAGCAATACAGTGGAACCTACACCCACTTTGGTAGCATCCATATTCTCGGATGTGATGACTTTGGCGTTTTTCAGCATCTTCTCCACGATCAGAATCCGGGTCTCCATAAAGGCCTGATCATCTTTGGCTGAATGATACTCACTATTTTCCTTCAGGTCACCGTAACTGATCGCGAGTTTCAGACGCTCAGCCAGTTCCTTACGCTTCACTGTCTTCAATTCCCTCAGTTCGTCCTCCAGCTTTTCCAAGCCTTCCTGTGTCAAAATCACTTCTTCATTAGCCATTTTTCCATCTCCTAATCCTGCTATCTATCTATATTCTAACCTATATCCACTCCAAAGGGTTAGCATACCCCAGAAAAAGAAATAGCTCATCCATATATTGTATTTCACTACCATCAAAACCATGATTACCTCTTGAAATGATTTTCAGAGCTGTCCTACTAATTGTACCGTTACAATTAGCTTAATTGACGATGTTGCTTTCACCCGTTGACTCTTACAATGAACTCAGGGCAGCAGAAGTTTATAACCATTGCTTGCAGCCCAATATATATCCTGAGGTGATCTGAATGAACGTTATATTAAATCCATCTGAAATACAGGCCTATCTGAAACGGATTGGCATGAATGATATAAAGAAACCTACGCTGGAATACTTAATTGAACTCCAACGTGCACATGTGCAATATCTTTCGTGGCAAACGGTCGATATTTTTGCAGGTCGTCCTGTAGGAATCAGTCTTCAAGAGTCAATTCAGCTCATATTACAGGGACGCAGCGGCTACTGCTTTCATCTAAACGGTGCATTTAGTGTTCTTCTCCGCTCGCTGGGTTATACGGTTGATTGGCATCGTGGCGGAGTACAGCCTCATGGGGAACAACCCCGTGTGAATTCATTCCATCTCGGTCTGTCTGTCCTTCTGCCGGATGCCGACCCAACAGTTGAACGCTGGATTGTGGATGTAGGTCTGGGCGGAATGCCCTTTGAACCTCTGCCACTTCGTTATGGAACCCATGGTTCCGCTCCGTTCACATACCAACTGATGCCATCATCTGTTGCTGCTGGGGGATGGCGGCTTGAGTACGAACCGAATGGGCCAAGTGAAGGCGTCGACTATGCTCCTGAAGCAGTTCACGATCTGGGGGAGTTCATACCGAAACATGAATTCTACAGTCGGGCGGCCGAATCCCCTTGGCATAATGTATTTTTGCTTCGTCAGCGGAATGAGAACCGCAGTCATGAACTACGAGGATGTATGCTCCGAACCCATGATATCGAAGGAATTCGGAAAACGGAAATTCAGAGTTATACCGAATGGCGTAACGTATTAACTGAAATATTCCATGAACCCTTGGTGAATTACAGCGAACTGGAATGCCAGGACATGTGGGAACGAGTGCAGGCTGCGCATACGGAATGGAAACAAGCGCAAGAAGCATAATGAGGAAGATGCAGAACCTGAGGCCTTAACACGATATGGAAAACAGGATAATTATCTTGATTAAGCATCCGTATAGGGAGCACTTAAATAGAAATCACATAAGGGATTGTTCCATATAAAGGAAAGCTACTGATCCACGCCGAATACGTCCTTAGGTGATAAATGATGATAACGATTCGTGTACTCCAAGTTCCAGAAGTAATGCCTGAGGCATACTGGAATCATTTTCTGTCCCAAGTCTCGGCAGAGCGTCGCACCCAGGCTTCACGTTTTGTTCGTCAGGCTGATGCGTATCGCTCCGTGTTGGGAGAAATATTGACTCGTGTGACTTTGAGCAGGTTAACTGGCCTAAGGCCAGCTGAGCTTTCTTTTACCCGTAATCCCTACGGCAAACCTTCCCTCAGCCAGCATTCGGATGTACAATTCAACGTCTCCCATTCTGGTGACTGGATTGCTCTTATCTCCGGCGGTACCGATGAACTGGGTGTGGACGTCGAGAAAATAGCCCCCATTGACATGCAGATTGCAGAACGTTTCTTCTCTCCAACGGAGAGCCAGTTCTTGTCCGCCACGCCTGACGATCGTCGGCTGAATACCTTCTACCGTCTATGGACGCTGAAGGAAAGTTATATCAAGGCAGTGGGTATGGGGTTGTCCATACCGCTGGACTCCTTCGCCATCCTGCCGGATGAGGGCGGAGTTTGGTATTGCGAGCAAGCCGGGGCATATCGCTTTCTCAGTCAGCGACTGGACGATGGGCATATGCTTGCGGCATGTTCGGCTGGGGGAGAGTTGCCAAGCCAGCCCAAGATTGTAACCTTGGAGGGTCTATATACGGAGTTGATGTAGTGTTCGGCTAGTTGCGGCTTATTAGGGGATCGTGAAGTATAATTTGGATTTGGTTTTCAGGCTTGGGGTTTAGGGCCGGGTTTTGGGGGTCGGGGTTAAGATTGGGTTCATGCCCTAACGAACCTGACACGCCTTATGGGCTTCAATTACACAGGTCTGGCATTCTAAGGAACCCTACGCACCCTATATGCTCTAATATGTCCTTTTTCACGTTGATATTGCCGAATTCTGCACCAATAAGGTGTCTGAGGTTCGTTAGTTTTCCCAAAACACTAAAAATCCTTTATTAAGAGGTGTGAGATTCGTTAGAATTGCACATATGATGAAGGAGCGGTCATTGACTCTCCTTTATTTTTACTTTTTATCAAAAAGAGAATATATCTCATAGGAAACCATAATTTTCAAAAAGGGATTACCGTCCTACATACTTGCTAACCAGACTTAACCTTCAATTGCACTGAGGATTCCTGCACCAATGATGGTAATTTCTTTGTCTTTGATCTTTTGCGAGATATGCAGCTCTGGGTACAGTCTTCAGAGGTAGGAAGATCTCCAGTACGGGGGAGATGTTAAAAGCAATCATGGTCACGGACAGCCACCCGTCCTATGGACCGCCCAACAGTCTTATCTTCATATACCAAAAAAGCCAACGACGTGAGTAACACGCGTTAGCTTTTTGACTTTAAATTCAAACTCCGTTTACTTCTCGAACATGATTGAAGCAGGACTAGTCCCGGCTACGCAATTTGCCAAGCAGACGGATGATCTCAATGTACAGCCATACCAGCGTTACCATCAATCCAAATGCACCGTACCATTCCATATACTTGGGCGCACCACGCTCAGCGCCACCTTCGATGAAGTCAAAATCAAGGACCAGATTGAGAGCAGCCACAATAACAATAACGACCGAAATACCGATGCCGATCAAGCTGTTGTCATGCAAATAAGGAATCGAAATACCGAAGAAACCAAGTACAAAGCTCAGCAGATACATGATCATGATACCGCCGGTTGCAGCGACGACCCCAAGCTTAAAATTCTCTGTAGCTTTAATCAATTTCGTTTTGTAAGCCATCAGCAGCGCGATGAATACAGCCATCGTCAACAGAGCGGCCTGCAAGGTAATTCCGTTATACAGGGATTCATAGGTTGCGGAGAGCGCTCCCAGGAACAGGCCTTCTGCCACGGCATAGACGGGTACGAGATATGGTGCTGTAATTGGTTTGAACGAAATCACAAGTGCCAGAATGAAACCAACGATCAATCCGCCATACGCGAGCGGCATTACTTCTTGTCCGTTAAAGAACATCATCCAGGTTGCAAACGCACTAGCCAACAGGATCACCAGCGTAATAAACGCTTTGTTCACCGTGCCGTTAATCGTCATATAATTCTGATACCGATCTTCTCCATATCCTCTGTTCTCAAACGTGCTGTCTTTAAGGGTAGGGTTACCGCTACGACCGATCAACACAATCACCTCTTCATATGTATTTGGTATATCTGTGATACTGGGTTTGGGCGTTCTACGTTTCAAATTCTATAAGCTATTCCCTTGAAAGAGCGGGATGGCACCACAAAGGATCGGATGCAACCCTTCGATTACATCCTTACCTCGCGGTGCAACACTTAGGACATATGTCCTAGGTGTTGCATGTTAATTCAGATTTTATGCGTCTTATTTGTACAATACTTTGTCTACATTGTATTTCGCACGCATCGTGTTGATGATATACGTCTCGTAAATTTCACGATCTACCGGATCTTCAATCACGCACACTTCAATCTTTGTTACTTCCTCACGGTGGTTCTTGATTGGAGATACAGTATCTTCAAAATGCTTTTTGATACGTGGTCTTAATTTTCGTGCTTTCCCGACAAATAACAGCTCTCCAGCGGCATTGTAAAACATGAAAATCCCGCCTAGTTCCCGGGTTATCAGGTGAAAATCCGTAAATCCATAAATGTGGCTAAGCTGTGGATCAACCTGCTTCGTAATGGTTACATCCGGTGTTGGCACAGTAATATTAATCAATAGGCTCACTTCCTCATTATCTATAGGTTTACATCCTATCACATATTATAAAGGGACACCATTTCAATCTATAAGAAGTACAATTCACGCAATTTTCGCTATTACGACAAATATTTCAAAAAAAAGGTTAACTTCCCTGATTCAAAGTGTTACTATAGGGGTATGAGGAAGAAATTGGGCACTGAGACACATGTCTTTATATCTACCTCCGTCTATTGTACCCTATGATTGAAACTCTTTTTCATGCTGAATTCTGTTACGTGATCACGACAAGAGTACAGTTAGCAAGAACCTTAGCTTATAGATTGTAGATTCATCATCTAATCGACCCTTGCAGCAAGCAAACGTAGAAAGACCTAGATTCTTGATTCACTGTAGATTTTAAGTATCACCTAGAAAGCCTGCAATTATAGTCGTACTGAGTTAATAGACACACGTAGAAGGTCAGATAGCTATCGATCCTAGAGAGACTAGTCATGCAATGCAACTGTAGAATTATAGCAGCAGTACTATAGAAAATGGATCAAGTCTCACCACAGGCCCCGGCATATTGCTTGGGCTTTTTCGCGTTTACGCGAATAACCGACCACCTCCTCAGGGAAACAGAGGTATCGTGGTTCTTTCTGTCGGGTTTATAATATGACAAGATACCAGTAGAGGAGTGATGGGATGTATTCCGATCTGCAACTGACGGAGGACCGCCCTGTATATATACAAGTCAAAGATTATATGAAGCGATTGATGCTCAAAGGTGGCCTGCAAGCCAAACAAAAACTGCCCTCCACCCGTGAACTTAGTACACTCATGAAGGTTAGTCGTAGCACGGTTCTGCTCGCTTATGCCGAGCTTGAAGATGAAGGTCTGATCTACGCGGTCAAAGGCAAAGGCAATTACGTTAGTGCTTCCATTGAGGCTCCTGAGGCCACAGCGAGCTGGCAACTGGACTGGAAGACAGAGGTAAGTGAGTATGCCATTCAGGCAGAACAGTACGATCTGATGAAGCATGGCTCCGGAGCAGAGCGCGGCGAGATATCGTTTACCAGCATAGCACCGGATGAAAAGCTATTTGATCTGCAGAACGTGAAACGGGCTTTTCTGGATCGCATGTCACTTGAAGGCGAAGTACTGCTGAATTACGGATATGCGCAAGGATACAGACCGCTGATGAACTATTTACTACGATATATGGAGAACAAAGGTGTTGACCTCCGTGGCAAGGACATCCTGATCACCAACGGATTCACGGAAGGTTTCGATCTGGTGCTTGGAGCGTTGCGCAAAAAAAGCGGAAAAGCGCTCTGCGAGAATCCGACACACCACACGGCAATCAAAAACCTGAAGCTGCACCAGTTCCACCTAACCGGTGTCAATATGGAGCCGGATGGCCTGGACTTGAAGCAGCTGGAACATGAACTTGAGGAAAGTCCATATGATCTGGCGTATCTCGTGCCCTCCTACCATAATCCAACCGGGATTGTGACGTCTCCTGCGAAACGGGTAGAGATCATCCGGTTGATGAACAAGTATCAGGTTCCCATCATTGAGGATGGATTCAACGAAGAATTGCGCTATTCCGGTTCCCACGTATCTCCCTTGATCGCCAGCATGGGCAAGGGCAATGGACTGGTTTATCTGGGCAGCTTCTCCAAAGTCCTGTTCCCAGGTCTGCGGGTGGGTTGGGTTATTGCTGATGCGGCGCTGATTGATTATCTGGAGAGTATGAAACGGGCACGCAGCATCCATACCTCCACACTGGACCAATCGTTATTGTATCAATATCTGAGCAACGGCAATTTCGAGAAATATTTGAAGCGAGCCCGCACGGAGTATAAGCGAAAATATGAATTGGTTGTGCGTTGCCTGAAGCAACATCTGCCAATGTGCCGGATTTCCGGTGCGGGTGGTCTGCATCTGTTCGTGCAGTTCCCGTCCGAATACAGAACCCGTGAACTGCTAGAGGCTTGTAAAGTGAAAGGTGTAACGTTCACACCAGGGGATACCTTTTATCTGGAGCCCGGTCAAGGTGTGAACACGATGCGTCTGGGTTTCTCCAGAGTGAGCGATGAGCATATACGTAAAGGCATTCGCATCATTGGCGAGACAGCAGCTCAAATGAGATAAGGAGGATTTCACATGAAAGTTGGCGTAATTATGGGCGGTACATCTTCAGAGCGGGATATTTCACTGCTCACCGGACAGGAGATGATTGCCAATCTGAATAGAGACAAATACGAGGTTGTGCCCATTGAACTGAATTCCAAGCGCGATCTGATCGACAAGTCAGCGGGAATCGATGTGGCACTGCTTGCCCTGCATGGCAAATACGGCGAAGACGGTACGGTTCAAGGCACACTGGAATCCCTGGGTATTCCCTACACAGGCTGTGGTGTGCTTGCAAGCAGTGTATGCATGGATAAAGACATGTCCAAACAGCTCATGCAGCATGCAGGTGTGCTTACCGGAGAATGGTTGCGAGTGAGTCATATGGATGAGCTGGCCTCTATTGCTGTTCAACAATTAACGTACCCCGTGGTGGTCAAACCGAATTCAGGCGGTTCCAGCATTGGTACCCAAGTGGTGAAGGAAGCTTCCGCCCTGCCCGCCGCTGTAGAGGCTGCCCTCGCCTGGGATGATACGGTGATGATTGAACAGTATATCGAGGGTGAGGAAATCACCTGTGCCATTCTGGATGGTAAGATGCTGCCGGTGATCTCCATTCGTTCGAACGCTGCGTTTTTCGACTATGCTTCCAAATACGATGACAATGGGGCCGATGAGCAGGTTGTGCAATTGCCTGTGGACCTTCACCATCGCGTCGAAGCCGCGGCCCTGGCCTGTTATCAGGTGCTGAAATGCAGCGTCTACGCTCGCGTGGATATGATGATTCGAGAAGGCTTGCCTTATGTGCTTGAAGTGAACACGCTGCCGGGACTTACTCGTAACAGTCTGCTGCCCAAAAGCGCAGCTGCTGCAGGCATTTCTTTTGCAGAACTACTGGATACCATTATTGAACTTTCATTGAAGGAAAGACCCAAGGAGGATACAACATTATGAGCCTGGATGTGACGATTAGACACAGCTCCCCTACCGATCTGCAAGATATGGTCATTCTGATGGACCAACTCGGTTACCCCACCACTTACGCCGAGATGGAAGAGCGTTATACCCATATCTCTGCGGACGCAAACTTTACGACACTGGTAGCTGAGGTACGCGGACGCATAGTTGGACTGATCGGATTACAGACGTCTTATCTGTATGAAAAGAACGGAAGACACTGCCGTATCTTGGCCTTGGTTGTACATGACCAGTTCAGAGGTTCTGGCATCGGCCGTCAGCTCATTCTTGAAGCTGAGCAATGGGCAGCCAGGCATAACGTGGACTCCCTGTCTCTGAACAGTGCCAATCGCCCGGAACGTGAAGCTGCACATCAATTCTATCGTCAGATGGGCTTTACAGCCGGAAGCACCGGGTTTAGCAAGAAGCCTCAGACCTTACAACACACTTAACCTGCGGATATACGCTATCTGGATGACACGAAAAAGAACGCCCCATTCAGCACATTGGCCAGTTAAGGGCGTTCTTTCGTATCCGAGGTACATGGTGGAAGGAATGATTCTCCAGGTAATCTATTGGTTATTCTATGTTGAATTTTCAGGTCGAATCAGTACCGTAACATATCTGGGATCAATATTTGGCTGACTGTGCACCATCGATTGGTATAATGGCTCCGTTAATAAACGGTGCTTCGCCGGACAGCAGGAAGGCAACGAGGCGTCCCACTTCTTTCGGTTCACCCAAGCGCTTCGCCGGATTGTCCTTCACGAACTCTCTGGATGCAGACTGCCAGTCATTCGGATTGATCTGTTTGAACGAACCGATGACCATATCTGTCAGAATGGCTCCAGGTGCTACCGCATTGATACTGATTCCGTGCTCAGCGTATTCAATCGCCGCATCTTTGGTCATGCCAGCAACGGCATGTTTACTCGCCCCGTAGGCGATCTGGTTTGGTACAGCACGAATGCCACCGACAGAGGACGTGTTCACAATGTAGCCTTCACCCTGTTTTTTCATTACAGGCAAGACGTGCTTTAACCCGTAAAATACACCTTTCAGGTTGATGTCGATGACTTTATTGAACATCTCTGTCTCGTAGTTCTCGATCAGGTTTTGCTTGCCTTCAATGCCTGCATTGTTGAAAAATGCATCGATACGTCCAAACGCATTTACCGTATCACTAACATACTTCTTCACTGCTTCTTCGTCGGCTACGTCACCTTCAATAAGCAGGAACTCGGCATGCTTTACCTCTTCTGATATCACACGCTTGGTCTCTTCCAGCGCCTTCATGTTCACATCCACCAGGGCAAGTTTTGCCCCTTCACGCGCGACTTCCACCGCAGCTGATCGGCCAAGACCCGAACCACCACCTGTAATCAGGACTACTTTACCTGCAAATCGTTCAGACATCATCCATAGACCTCCCTTTGCTGTTTTTGACATCTTCAACACATAATTACCCATTTCATCATTTGCTCTAATCAAACGGGGATCTCTTACAACCAAAAATTCAACCGGATTAGTATGCTTCTATACCCATCCAGTCATTCATTTTAAGGACTTCATAGCCTCATAGGCTGCAAGTAGTTCCTCTACTTCTACTCCGTTGATCTTCATCCCAGCTACTTGACACTGTTCCAACTGAACCCCAGATAGATCGCAATCAATAAAACGACTCCCCCCAAGATCACAATGCGCCCACTGCATGGGCACCCGGTCAGATCCAAGATGTGTGTCCTGGAATTGAACGCCATCCAGAGCACAGAACTCAATCTTGCTATCGGTTAGGCGTAAATCAGCTAGCAAGATATTGGTCATATTTAAATTGGTAAGTTTGCTTCCACTCAGGTTGCAATCAGTGATCCGACTATTGGCCAGATTACTGGTACTGTAACGAACCCCATCTAGATTAGTCTGAACAAATTCAACCACTGATTCACCCGAATCCGTGGCTAATGTCTCATCACATGTTGGATCATAAGAAGCCGCTGATACGTCCTTCTCATATCCAAACTCATCCTCAGATGCATAGATTCGAACATATCCCATTTTTTCGTAAAAATGATGATTATCCAGCCGCCGACTGGAGGTCTCCAGCTTCCAGATATCAATCTGTGGAAATTCAGCCTCAATAAGCCTCATGACTTGAGAGCCCACGCCACGTCCCTGGCATACAGGATCAATATAGATCTTATCGATCCTGGCATGTTTTCGTCCGAGCACGTTTACACTCACTCCGCCGATAGCACATCCATCTGATTCTACAACATAATAATCCCATTCACGGATTACGTAACGGTGCATTCGAACTGACGAATAATCAGGTGGACATAGATTCCTATCGATATCCTTCTCACACTCTGACCAGACCTTAATGGCTTGATCAAAAGCACGAGTGCACATCTCTGTAAGTACAACAGCATCTTCTTGCTGCGCTCGTCGCAAGCGAATTTCAGAATGTACCTGTTTCAATTGACTTTTTTTCATATACAACACCTCTGGGGATTTATTTAAGATGACACGACAAAGAGGAGCACCTCCAACAGAGGCACTCCCCGGTCCGTTTCATCATTTCAGAAACGCCGAAGCTCCTCGTAATGGGTCAAAAGGACACACGTATCCCGTTCATGGTCTAACGGAATTTTTTCGGTGTTCTTTTCACGATCATTACGAGAAATCTGGCATACTCTGAAATCCCCTCTCATGCTAAGGACTAATTCAACGTCTCAGTTAAGGACGGTCAATGTAAATCCAGCCTGTTTCTTGTTCCTTATCTACAGTAGCTCCAAGGGATTCAGCCATAAAGCGCAGCGGCACATATGTCTTGCCATCCTTGCCTACATATGCGGATTCCACCATGGTTACTTCTTTACCAGCAACGGTTGCCTTCTTGGAACCTACAGTCAGAACAATCTCATCACCCGTGATGTCGTCAATGACAACAATTCGGTTCGAACCTTTGGTCCATTTCACTTCAGCATCCAATTCTTCAGATACGTAGCGAAGCGGAACAAATGTTGTATTCTTAACGGTGATCGCCCCGGCGTATTCATCATCCGGGAAGAGTACTACACTTTTATTCGTGATCCCAGCTTCATCTTTGAGCAATTGATATGCAAGTGAATTGGAATCAAAATTGCGCAGCATCTGTCCAGGTGTAATATCATCCTTCATCAGATCCATAACGCCGCCCGATACATCCACTTCATCCACTGCAACCGTTCCACCGATATTCCACTGTTCACTGTTTCCGCTCACGGTTACAGCGTTCACTGGCAGATCTTCGGAGGCCGGTAGCGCTACCTTCAGTTCAAAGTTTTGCTTGCGGATATCCAGCTTGCTGTCGAGATAGAAGTCCAATTTCAGTTTGGTTTCTGTACCAAATACCGTTTTGAATTCTGGAGTCTCATTCAACAGGTTGTTCAGCTCCTGATCATAATTGACCAGCATGCTGTCCAGTCCTACTTTGATCATGGCATATAGTGAAGCAACGGCTTCATCTTTCGATTCAGGAACGATCGAATTCAGCGTTTCATCTCCCCCGCCTTCAACCTCATTCACAGCTTCAAATACAGGGTAGAACACATCGTACAGATCTCCAATCAGGTCTTTCAGCCCTTGCTCATCCTTCGAGACACTCGTCAGGAACGGTTTAACCATGGCAAGCATCTCTTCACCACTGATCTCCAGGTGCAGCTTGGAGAGGCTAAGTGTTTCGCCATTTACCGATTCCTGTACCGGTGTTACGGAGATGTTCTTCGGATTGGACAGATGTTTCAGGACAAAAGAGAACAGTTTCGGCGAAATTTCCTCGAGTTGTTTCTCCAGAGCCTTCGTATCCACCATTGGAAGAGCTTGTGCATCCTGGAACGTATCCAGAGATATGTACAGCGGTTTCTGGGCTCCATCCAGATCAATCACCACTTGGGACTCATTCATGGACAGGTGGAAAGGTAACTTCGTTCCCTCCATGCTCAGTGTACCTTTGATCGATGCTGTCTTCGCATCTTTCATTTTGGCTTGATCAATATCCAGAGATATGGAATTAATACGTTCGATCATTTCAAGGTCTTTCTCTGTCGCAAATTCCTTAGCCGGTTCTATGTTTATATTCATGGATTGTCTGGATTCACCGGACTTGATACTCGCACCATTGGCCATTGCTTTGCCAACGTCTACTCCACCCACAGCCTGACATCCTGTAAGAACAACCATTAATAATACCAGTGGCACTGCCATCCATTGGACTAACTTCCGATTCGTAATAAGATCCCCTCCTTAGAAAAATATGGTTCATTCCCATTATGAAGGTATAGGTAATTGTTGTAAACGGATACGCAAAAAATAAACCAAAAGGCCGGAACATGTCCGACCTCTGGTCTATCTATATTTCAACATATCGTATGTTTCGATAAAAGATCCTGCTTCATTATGCAATACTGGAAGTTATTCTTGATCCTGATCTTCTGCGAGTTTCTCATCCGTTTCTTCATCTTCCACAGTTGCGGGAGTCTCGAATTGATCGGGCTCGTCCTCTTGAATCGCTTTATTCTCTTCGTTCTGATCCTGTGTCATATCGCATTCCCTCTCTTCTACCAGATTGTCATGTCAGCAAGGCATGAGCCTTGTGTCTATCAATAACCCGAATAGGCACAGTTCAAACCTGTCTCCGCGACGGACAACCATTTCCCATCATTTCAGTGCCCGTTTAGAAAACATAAAACACGATTCCGTTTCCACTTGCAGCCGTTGCCTGAAACAAGGCCTGGATATCATCCACCGTCTGGACAATCTCCTGAAATGTCTCTTCCGCATCCCAATCTTCCATGACTGGATAGACGCCCTCAGTGATCATCTGTTCCAGACTATACCGCTGCTTTAATTCATCCGGTGTGAGCTGCTCCAACGCCATGTAAGCCTCCAGCACCTGCTCATTACTGAGTAAGAACAGATCCATATCCGAATAGTTTCCCAAGTATTGCTCACCTGCGAGAGGCACTACATAGCCCAGGGGTGGCTTCCCATCTACCAGATTGCCGTTCAGCGTGAATTGGATCATCTGCCAGGTTTTATCGATATCCAGATCAACTGCACAATCATGGACACTGATCTCCCCTGACTTGATGGATTTAACTAGCTCTTTCGTTACCACAAGATATCTTCCGGACATTCCCATACCGTTATCCCTCCTGTGTAATTGATTCTAATGTTCCCCATTAACCGTGCTTGTTGGTTCAGAATCGGGGTAATTCCTATCAAGGAGGTCGTATACATGAAAAAATTTGACTACAGTCTCGATTATGATGAGTTGGATCTGCGCAAACATCCTGAGCTATACACCGTAGGCCGGGGAGAGCAGGGTGTTCTCATGGTTGAGCCATACAAGGGCGAGATTCTTCCACACTGGCGATTCAAAACACCCGAGATTGCGACAGAGTCATCGGAGAAAATCTATGAGCTATTTTTGGAGTATAAGAAAAAGGGGGATTTCGTGGGTATGGATATGGCTCGCAAATTTCTCCAGATGGGCTATACACGGGCCAGACGGTATACGAATCACAAAGGCGGACGCAAATATTCGAAGGAGGATGGCTCAATCTTGCCCTATCAGAATGATAAGGTGAAGGCAGAAGCCGCAGCCATATTCAAAGCCCAATGGGAGATTGCGAAAACGGACCCAGACTATGTGAAGATGAAGAAGGAGCATCGGGAAAAGTATGAGTCTGATGAGGCGTAGAAAAACGGGGGAACCGTAATATAGTCTCACTGATTGGATCTGTCATCTGCTCGTTGACTTATGGAAACATATGTATCAAAATCTAACTTGTTACTATGTAGTACCATTAATGAGTTTGAAGAAAAGAGGCAATCGGAATATGACAGATCCCATCATTCATTTGAGCACCGGCCAAAATACCACGATTCATGAGTCAGGCCAGATTCACGTAACGATTCAAAGTGCTTCAGCACCTTCTGCTCTCGATGCAAGCTGTTTTATGGTCAACGACAGGGGACAAGTTCCCTCGGACGATTATTTTGTATTTTATAACCAGAATGTTGATCCCCACCGCAGCGTTGTTCTCCAACATGCCGAGGATCTCAAGTCATCCTTTGTGCTGGATACCCGTAAATTACGACAGGCTCCTGTAGAAAAATGCGTCTTCACCGCTACGATTGACTCCGTAGGTACGTTTGCAGATGTTCAGAAATGCCAAGCCATTGTAAGAGCAGGTTCACAACAAATTACATACGAGATTACGCAAGCTACTTCAGAAACAGCACTTATTTTCATTGAAATTTATAAGCATCAGGACGGATTCAAGGTTCGCGCCATCGGACGCGGTTTCTTTGGAGGTTTGCAGCCTCTTGCCGAGTCGTTTGGTGTTGAAATTGAGAGTCCGAGCGAAGTCAAGTCTGAAGTTGCCGCTTCCCAAGAGTCACAGGTACCAATGGCCGAGCCGGTGAAACCTCCTAGTCCTGCAAAAAAGAAAAAAACTAAACCACTGAAATTGACGAAAATAGATCTGCTTGAACGTAAAGTTACCTTATCTCTGGAAAAGAAAAAAGTTGATCCTTTGCAGGCACGTGTAGCCGTCGTTTTCGATGCATCCGGCTCCATGTTCGATCTATACCGCAAAGGCATTGTGCAAGAAGCCTTTGAACGTATACTCGCCGTTGCGGCAGCGTTTGACGACAATGGCGAGTTGGATGTCTGGTTCTTTGCGGATGATTTTATGCGTGCGCCAAGTGTAACAGCCAAGGATTACAAGGATTACATTGTTCGCACGTATGTTCTCGGACGTAGGGGCTTCGGAAACAATGAACCCAAGGTAATGGAAGATGTTATTCGTAAGTATACGGTGGAAGAGCCTAATGCACATATCCCAACCTACATTATCTTTTTCAGCGATGGAGGTGTGGACAAAGAAAGCAAAATCACACAGCTTATTACCGAAAGCTCACACAAAAACCTGTTCTGGCAGTTTGTTGGCCTGGGACGGTCCTATTATGGAGTATTGGAAAAATTGGATGACATGCCTGGACGCTTCATAGATAACGCCGACTTTTTTGCCTTGGACGATTTCTCCAAGATCAGTGATGAAGAGCTATATGATCGGCTTCTGAATGAATTTCCAGGCTGGATCAAAGAAGCTCGGGCCAAAGGGATTCTGACATAAACTTCCGATCACATCATCCACGATATTAAGATGAACGAACTCCAATTCATGAAAAACGTTGCCAGTGAATACCTCGCTGACAGCGTTTTTCTTTTTACTTTACCACTTTCGAACTACTCACCACTTATCATTCTCAGGCTTTCGCTTTTTCTGGTTTACCACCCTTGGAACGCGGACGAAGCATACCTCCCACAATTCGCAACATCAACTTGCGTGGCACGAGACGAGTGAACTGCGCTGTCCAATAATTACCGGACCCCGGCACAGCGTAGGGTTTGCCTGATTCCAGTGCCCTCATGGCCACGGCTACGACATGCTCAGGTGTATCACGTTTGCCCACAGAAGCTTCTTCCGCACCCACGATATCAAAGAACGAAGTCTCGGTTGAGCCCGGACATAGCGCTAAGAACTGAACGCCACGCTTCCTGTTTTCTTCGTATAATGCCTCGGTAAAAGAAAGTACAAATGCCTTTGTCGCTCCATACACAGCCATATACGGATCAGGTTGAAAGGCAGCCGTCGACGAGACATTAATGACAGCACCCTTTTGCTTCTGCAACATGCCTGGTAAGAAAAGATGTGTCATATTGGTCACGGCCAACACGTTTAACATAATCTCGTCCTGTTGCCTTGAACCATCCACCTGTTCAAAACATCCATGGGTAGCGAATCCAGCATTGTTAATCAATATATCGATGTGTATGCCCCGATTCTGGCATTCCTCATATACATTCTGAGGTGCATGGACTTGCGACAAATCCGATACGATCACCTCAGCCTTTACTTGATATGTACGCTCTATTCGTTCTGCCAATTGAATCAGTTTGGTCTCTGTTCTGGCCACGAGCACAATATTTCTACCCTTGGAAGCCATTTCAAGTGCAAAAACTTCCCCAATACCTGATGATGCGCCTGTAATAAGTGTCCATTGTTGTTGATCCTTTAACATCTCTCATCCACCCTCTACACATGATTGAAACATTTGTTTTCATATGGAAACAACGTTTCCCATTAGAATCATCGTAATCGAAATTCATGAAACTGTCAAATACATTTGTTAAACTTGGATCTTGAGCGGTGTGCGAGCGGTGTGCCTCCTTACTGGATTCGGATTAAATTGACGTTATCCGACGTAAAACAGTAGAATGACCATAAGAAAAAAATATATCGACGTACTTTCATAGAAAACACACCGCATTTAAGCTGAAGTTTTTCTATACAAAAACAACAACAATACGGTTATGAGGATGAAAATCAATGAAGGATCTTAATTCGGGTTCCACGGAATCTGCACATACGGTAACAACTTTTCAGGAAGCCAGACTCCAGCACTCGGATAATTTGCGGCAAAATATTGTGCATGCTGCTGCTGCTTTACTGCAAGAGCATGGACCGGAAGCCGTCACGGTACGCCGTGTAGCTGAACGCATGGAGTGCTCCACCAAAATCATATATAACCTTTTTGGCAAAAAAGAAGGGTTAGCCAAGCATTTATATTTAGAGGGTTGCTCTCTCATGGCCCAGCGGTTTGAAGCTATGCCTCGGCATGAATCGTTCGAACAATATTTCCGGGATCTGGCCAACGTCTACTGGGACTTCGGCATTTCACAATCCAGCTTCTATCAGCTGATGTTTGGAGGGTCTTTTTCCGAATTCAAACCGGATGGAGAGACTTTGCAGGGAACAGCGACTGCACTGAAGCAAGTATCTGCCTTGGTTGAGGTCGCCATTGAACAGGGAATGCTTCAGGTGCAAGATCCCATGCTTGCGGTACGAATGATCTGGGCTCCCTTACACGGTGTTATTCATCTGTACCTGGGAGGCCATATTGAGAGCGAGGAAGCTGCCAAAACCCTCTATGATCATACGGTGTCCATGGTAATCCACTCCCTTGTCAGCACATCTGCGAGTGAATAAGCATGTGATCTGTACTTTATAGAGAGTTTCGGCAAACAAATGAAAAAGGAGCAGGTCCAATGGCTTAATCCGCCTAGGACGTGCTCCTTTATTTGGTTCACTCAGTCTATAACTGTATCAACTTTCAGTCGATGAACGTGTTTACTGGTTCTCCGCTTCCCAACGTGCAATTTCCTTGCGCACAATTGGAGCGACTTCTTTACCGAGCAATTCGATCGCTCTCATCACCTCGTTATGCGGCATGGTGCCGAGAGGGGTGTGCAACATGAAGCGGGTAATTCCGACTTCTTTACGTAGATAGATAATCTTCTGAGCTACCGTATCCACATCACCTACATACAATGCACCTTCAAGGCTGCGCGCCGCATCAAATGTCGCACGGCTGTAATGTCCCCAGCCACGTTCACGGCCCAACATGTTCATGACCGCTTGAGCTGGCGGGAAGAATTTCTCCACCGCTTCGTCTGTTGTATCGGCAATGAAGCCGTGAGAGTGAGAAGCGACTGTCAGCTTGGAAGCATCATGTCCCGCGTGAGCAGCTGCTTTTTTGTACAGCTCCACCAGTGGTGCGAATTGCACCGGACGGCCACCAATAATGGCAAGCACCAGTGGCAAACCAAGCAGTCCTGCACGAACAACCGATTCCTGATTACCACCACTGCCGATCCATACCGGAAGTTTTTCCTGTACCGGGCGCGGGTAGATGCCCAGATTGTTAAAGGAAGGACGGTGTTTGCCTTCCCAGGTTACTTTTTCCGAATCACGCAGCTTGAGCAGCAAATCCAGTTTCTCGTCGAATAGTTCATCATAATCATTCAAATCATAGCCGAACAGTGGGAACGATTCGATAAATGATCCCCGCCCTGCCATAATCTCTGCACGACCGTTCGAAATGCCATCCAGTGTCGCAAAATCCTGATATACCCGTACCGGATCATGCGATGACAGCACCGTTACGGCACTCGTCAGGCGAATATTCTTGGTCTGTGAAGCTGCCGCCGCCAGAATGACAGCTGGTGATGAAGCCGCATAGTCAACACGATGATGTTCTCCCACGCCGTATACATCCAGACCCACCTCATCTGCCAAAACAATCTCCTCAACGACATCGCGAATACGCTGCGCATGACTGATTAGCTCTCCTGTTTTTACATCCGGATTCGTCTCCACAAATGTACTAATTCCGATTTCCATTGTCTGTTCCTCCTTGGTATGAAGCGATCCGTCGTTCATCTAACCTATTGTAAGTAGATCACCTTTTGTTATGTATCTTAATATTGAACTATTTTGATAAAAAACACAAGTACCCCTTGTTTCCGGGGGGTACTTTTATGCTTATTTTCTATAATTATGGCTTGTCTATACTAAGTTCCTCCTACGCCTCTAATAATATCAACGAGATCATCCTCTTCAGGAACCATCCCTACTTCTCGAACTGTATCTGCATTTAACAACGTACTTGCTGACCCGGTATCCAAAAGGACCCTTTCTAAATGAAGTACTTCTCCTCTAAACTCAAGTTCTATGTTTATAAAGGGTAGACCGTAAATCTCTGAAATTTTCATCGGAGGCCTCTTATGCCAATATATCGTTCTCTTGCAATAACCTTTGGACGTGAAGTGTGAAAAAAGCAGTATTCCCGTCTAGGATCTTCCTGATGTAATTCACCATAACGTTTTAATGCCTCTGTAGAATCATCAAATGAATCAATCACTGCCATCTCTTCAATGTAACGCTGGCCTTCACTAGAGTACGCCTTGGTTGCCTCAAAAACGACCCATTCATTAGGGAATCGCTCCTGAACTTCCTTCCATTGCATAGTGACACCTCCAGAACATTAGATACAAATATTATATCATGTGCAAACAGCATTCCACGGGATGACATTCTAAATTAGATACTTTTTTAGATCATTTCTGGTAAATCCATTATTTCTTCCTTCCAATGTACAACAGGTGAGACGAGATACCCAAAATGGAAGGGTCTTTGGCGGCTTCAATCATATATTGAATAAGTTCATCATACTCGCCACGTTCTTTCCAGTGTTGTTGCTGCTCGTCCGTAAGCATGGCTCTAAGGCTGGATGAACCAATGAAATCAACGGTTTCAAATCCTTGTTGCTCCATGAAGGGCATAACGTCCTGAATATTAAAATAATATGCCCCCGTAAATCGTCCTTGATCCTGATGATCGAATATACCCTTTTCCACAAAAGAACGAATTGCTGCCATGTTTTCATTCGGTTTCCAATGCTGCGGGGATTGCAGCGAATTGTTACTCATGCGCATACGGCTTTGCATCGCTACAAATACCACGCCTCCTCGCTTGGTTACCCGATACAACTCCCGTACAGCGGCCGTTCGCTCCTCCTCTGTCTGCAGATGATATAACGGCCCCAGCATAAGGGAAGCATCATACGTCTCGTCAGCCATACCGGAGAGCGAAGTGGCATCAAGAACATGGAATCCATCGAATTGCTGTGTCAAACCGAACTCCTGAGCCTTTTGCCGTGCAGTATCCACGGAGGACGGTGTCAGATCCGATAAAGTGACCTGGTACCCATGTCTCGCCAGTTCCATGGCATATTTTCCCGGTCCAGCGCCATTATCCAGAATACAACCCGTAGCGGGGAGATGTTCCCTGATGTAATGCATGTTAATTATGAATTCAATTGGTTCCCTCTCCAGTCTGCCCCACTCATCAAACCTCGAATAATATTCAATAATGTGATCTCTCTTCATCGCTCTGACACCTGCCTTTTTATATGTAGAGCACTCAACCATATTCAAAAATTAAATTCCAACCAGTATATATCTGCTAAATATTTCCTGTCAACCAAAAAACGTTCAATTCCCAATGTATGCAGAACTGAACGTTTCTCAATCTTATATCTTTTTCACAAACTCGGACTTCAACTTCATCGCACCGAAGCTGTCGATCTTGCAATCAATATCATGGTCCCCATCAATGAGGCGGATATTCTTCACCTTCGTGCCCTGCTTGACTACAAGCGAGCTACCTTTAACCTTCAGATCTTTAATAACCGTAACAGTATCACCATCATTCAGCACATTTCCGTTGGCATCACGGATGACTTTCGCATCCTCTGCGTTCTCATTGTCTGCTTCCAAAGACCATTCATGTGCACATTCCGGGCATACCAGCAGGTTACCATCCTCGTACGTGTACTCCGAATTACATTTCGGGCAGTTAGGCAAATTAGACATATGTATTACTCTCCATTCTACGATTGGCTATCCAGCAAGTATACGGGATTTCGGCGGTATGTTCCATATGGTTGATCACTGCATGAATGAATTTAAACCAAATTTAAGGTTCATACATCCCTCACTTTAAGGGTAACAACTTATGATGTAACTATCAGATATTCGCTACACATACTTAAATCCTATCTATTTCTCTATGAGAGTTACTATATTTGATACCACATACCAAAGGAGTGCCTACTCATGTCTCCCTATGTTTTTCCGGTGCAAACGGCTTTTTTTATCTTTGTTGTTGCGGCCATGTTCTTGCTGGTGCCGTGGCTGATCTATGGTTATCGCAAAGACGGCTTCTTCAGCTGGTCGCGGTTTGGCATCAGCTTTTCCTTTATCTTTTATATTCTGGCCGCCTATTGCCTCGTTATTCTCCCGTTCCCCACTACGCGAGATACCTGTGCGCAGCAAGCCGCTGACACGATCTACTACAATTTGGTTCCATTCACTTTTGTCAAAGACATCATGAAAGAAACACCCATTGTATGGTCTCAGCCATCCAGCTATATGGGTATGATTCAGGGCAGAGCCTTTTTGCAAGTTCTATTTAACGTCCTGCTCCTTATGCCGCTGGGTGTATATATCCGTTATTTTTTTCAAAAGAGATCGTTCTGGACGTATGCCCTGCTTGGTGGCTTCGGGCTTTCCTTATTTTTCGAGATCACCCAGATCACCGGATTCTACGGGTATTATAATTGCCCTTACCGTCTCTTCGATGTAGATGATCTGTTATTGAATACTTCAGGAACGGTCATTGGATTCTTCACAGCGCCCATCCTGCTTGCTTTATTCCCATCCCGTGCAAGCATTCAGGCGAAGAGCGAACAAATTGTGGAGCAAAATCGCGTGTATCCCGTACCACAACTGCTTGCATTGCTTATCGATGGTGCGGTAGTCGTGCTGATTAGCAATGTGTTGTCCATCTTCACCCCGTCCGATGTAATTCAAGGAGCATTGAACACATCCATTGCAATGGTCATTGTGCTGTTCTTCATTCCATGGGTACGAAACGGAATAACACCAGGCTCAGCTATTCTGCGCTTCCGTTATGTGAATCGCCAGAGTGGTTCACCGACCATGGAATCATTATTTAAAAGACTGCTCGCACTTTACACGCCTTGGTTCGTGATTACAATCATCCGCTGGGTCAACGATTATGCCTTCACCAGTAATGAGGATGTCATGCTCCGGCCTTATCAAATATGGCTTTCCCTCGGAACAGTCGGTGTCTATATGTTGGTCTACGCGGTGCTCTTTGTTCATGTCTTGATCGTGCTCTTCTCCCGTGGGAAACGTTCCTTCTACTTCGATGAGGTGTCCCACACGCAAGCCTCTCGTAAATAATGTTTGGAATATAACCATGCATGATTTTCCTTGAATCTCTTCTCACGTTCTGCTTCTTCAGCCGAATTAATTAATAAAAGAGGACGTTCATTCTGAGAATGAACGTCCTCTTTGGTCTGAATTATAAACCCAACAGCTCTCGCTTGGCTGCATCCGGATCATGCACAACTTCAATCTCATGGTTAAAGATTAGTGTCGCACGATCCTGCTCGTATTCAGGCCAGCTTACACCAGCAACTTCAGGTTTGCCGTTCTTGGAAAAGGAAATCCAGGCATCCTGTACCTTGAGGGCAAGTGCCGCCGCAGCTTCATCCGGCTCCGCATTCATGAATTTGAGGACATGCAGTGTATTAAACACAAAGAACATTTCTATGCTGTGAATCGCTCTTTTTAACAAGGGATGTTCCGGCATGACCCAATCAAATCGATACATCCACACCGGGGCATACTTCTGCTGTGCACCAGCATACTGTAGCGCTGAACGCCAGAAGAACATATCGGTCATGACCTGAGCTTGTCCATCAGCTGTTTTGGGATAACTGTCCGCGATGGCTGCCCGGTTCTCCAGATCTGGCGTCATAAAGTCTACGCCCTGCACCATATCGATCTCTTTTGAATACGGCACATGCGGCTGGATGAACAGTGCACCCTCGTGCAATGTCGTACCAATCAGCACAGGAATGTCCTGTGCCGAGCCTTCGCTCACCGCCTGTAGTGGCACTTGCGGAAGAGTCTCCCCGTCCAAAACAGGTTGGAACAATAAGGCCAGACCTGCCCCACTCTGCTGTTTGACCTTTTCACCGGCTGCAATAATCTGCTCTACAGGGATTGTACTTAGCTTCTGCAGATGATCCGGGTCCACGCCAAGAATCTTCAGCATGCCTTCCCTCAACGCTGAGGCTTGCTCTGCCGGCATGAACTGGGAAGCACCACTCTCCATAATGGCACGTTGGAATAGTCCTTTGGCCGATGGCATCGCCATCAGTGCCGCAATACTCATGCTGCCTGCCGATTCGCCGAACACCGTTACTTGATCCGGGTTACCACCAAAAGCAGAGATATTATCCTTCACCCACTGTAATGCCGCCACCTGATCCAGCAGACCTGCATTGGATACATATGAATCACCGAATGGAGCCATATGGAGGAAACCCAAAGGTCCCAGTCGGTAATTGATCGTGACAACGATGACGTCGCCCCGTACCGCTAACTGTGTACCATCATACATGGGTTGACTGCCCGAACCGGATACGAAGGAACCGCCGTGAATCCAGACCATTACCGGCAATGGTAGTTCTGCCTTTTCCCCAGGAGCCCATATATTCAGATATAAACTATCTTCTGACTCATTCGGTAGTTCTGTCAGGCCTTCAGGTTGATGATTCCGAGGTTGTATATTCTCAGGCCCAAATTGCGTAGCCTGTCTGATTCCATCCCATGACTCGGGTTGTACCGGAGCCTTGAACCGTAACTCACCTACCGGGGGTTTCGCATAAGGGATGCCCTTCCATACACTTGCTCCGTGCAAAAGCTCGCCTTGAACTGTACCATATTTCGTTTGAACCTGAAGTTCTCTCATGCCGCTTCTACTTCCTCTCCGTGAATAGGTTGGACTATTGCTGAATACGTTATGTGTACTTATTTGAGTATAGTTTGTACACCCACCCATTTACAACTTTACCCAACTCTATACATTCCTACTACGTTTCACGTGGAACTTTAGGGGAGTGACCCTCCCCTTTGATCCCCCAACCCAATTAACTACCCTTCTCGTGGATAAAGAACCGTAAACTCAGCACCCTCGATCCATTCGCCAGCGACAAAATCCCGTCCTTTCACAACAACTCGATCCTTATAAATCTCCACATGAAGTCCTTCACTGCCCTCCAGATGCTCATCCTCATCCGTCCAGAGATAACCTACAGACGAAGCGTTAAACATGGTTGGCATACGGCCCGCACCATCGTACATCGTATGCTGCGCCTCCAACTGCCAATGGGTATGTCCTGAGAAGAGAATTGCTTGCGGGTATTTAGCCAGAACCGCTTTAAGTTCCGCATCCTGATTCACACCATACCAGCCTTGCTCTTTCATTGATCCTGCTACCGTATCCATCAGCGGCTGATGCAAAAACAGGAAGATGGGATGATCTGGTATTGCATGTTCAGACAATTTTGCATCCAGCCACTCCAACTGTTCAACTGACATATCGCAATCCTTCGGGTGAGGTTGCTCAGTGCCCAGGAATATATAATGATACCCATCAATCCAGTGATCGTGGTAAGAGCCCTTCATGCCGGTTGTCCCTTCAAAATCACTCCATCGACGCTGCCATAACCCTGCAACCGTAATGAGATCACCTCCTGAAGAGATCGGTCGCCCATCCTGACCCTCCTGCCCCGAAGGTGCAGCAGACAACGTATAAGTCCCGCCGGATAGTTGCTCAATCAGTGCAGCTGATTCAGCAGCAGTTTGTGTTGTGATCCGTTCCATATCTGCTTCTTGCTCCAACAGCTCGGCTACTTCGTCCTCTTTCATCTCAAGCAAAACGATCGGCGGATCTTGCCATATCACAGCTCCAATATCATGATTCCCTACCGTGTACCGGATGTCCGGCAAGCTCTCCGCATGTTGCTTCCATATACGCTGCAACTCACGATATTCGCTCGGCAGCCCCCGATCCGTCACATCACCCACATGCATAATTCCGCTGCTCCCCTGACTGAATGTAGCTATGTCGGTGAATGCTTGGTCCAGATGCCGGTTATGAATATGGTCTGCCTCATCTCGCACATGTGTGTCCGTAATGACCTGGAAGCTGGCCATAGGTTGCTCCGGTGTATGTTCATTTTTCATCAAGAATCACTCCATTTCAGTCCAATAATGCCAATCAGAATAAAACCGATCCATACTATCGAATTGAGCCGCAGACGTTCACCAAAAAAATAATGCCCCACAACGCCAATAAGCGTAATGCCCACGCCAGACCAGATCGCATAGGCCACAGCCAGCGGCATATACTTCACTGCATAATTAAGAAACGTAAAACTTGCGCCATAACAGACAAACATCAACACCGAAGGCCAGAACCGTGAGAACCCATCCGATACTTTTAGCAAAATGGTAGCGCTCAGCTCCAGACCAATGGCCAGCGCCAACAGTACCCAGCCCAAGTAGGCGTGACTGTTCGTCATCGATTCAGCCCGCCATTCAGCAATTCATGGAATGATTGAATCGTTCTGTCCGCCAAGCGGATTCTCCCCTTTTCTCCAATCCCAATCCTGTATCCTGCACCAGCACTTCGTGCCATCTCCATATCTCCGTCCGTATCTCCAATAACCACAGTATGCTGTACAGGTATTCCCAACCGTTCACATGCAAGCAGAAGCATATCGGGGAAAGGTTTTCCCCGCTCCACCAGATCCGTACCAATCACTACGTCAAAAAAGGATTCCAGCCCCATCCACTGCAAGTGCTTGACTGCACTAGGTGTATCATCCGCCGTCACGACACCCATAACCACGCCTTCGCTACGGCACTGTTCAAGGAATTCTCGAACTCCTGGTAATGGACGTGCCGGGCGATGCTTCTCCATCTCTTCCTCTGCTTGCGCCAAACACTCCCGAACCATCATCTTGGCTTCCGCCCAGCTGAGACCCGCACGATATCCGTGCCATGTTAACACAGCGTACACCTCATCCATGGTTCCCATCGCAAGCGGCCCGCGCACGTCATAGCCATTCATTCGGCCTTGGTCATCGTGGAATGTACCCCATATCCGTGGAAGTTCCTCTGTATTGATACGCAGTCCCCGGGTAGCTAACTGATCTCTGAAGCGATCCAACACACAATCGGTCCAGAACCCCCACATGCGCGTAAAATCAAGTAATGTTCCGTCCTTGTCGAACAACACGGCTTCAATCGGAATTGTTAATCCTTCCACATACGTTTCATCTTGCATCGGTTAAACTCCTTGTCTGCGATCTTGTATGAACGGAAAGGACGGTACAGCATGTACCGCCCTTTTCGCATGAGTTACTTATAGCAATACGTTTTGCTTGTTAGTCGAGCAGCTTCACGACCGAAGCACGTGGAAACCATTCATCGATATCATTATTTCGTTACACGATCCAGCTCTTTCTGGGCTTTTTCTTTCGCTTCCTTCAGCGCTTGTTCGGCTGGCATATTATTGATCTGCACCTGATCAGCTGCATCTTTTAATGCATCATTGATTTTGCCACCTGTTGGATCCTGGAATGGAGCCGAGGCGTGAGCTGCCTGTTGCAATGGTACAGTGATCTGTGGATTCTCCTCACTGAACTTCATGAATTCTGGATCTTGTTGTGCCGATTGACGCACTGCAATATATCCCGTGTTCATGGACCATGAAGCTGTGTTCGAAGTTTCGGAGAAATACGTAAGCCATTTGTAGGCTGCCTGTTGTTGCTCTGGACTTGCCGCTGACGGAATACCTGCTGATATGGCACTTGCTACCGGTTTTCCTTCACCCATACCTTCCCAGCCTGGTTGTTGCATTGCAGCGACTACGCTGAAGTCCAAGTCACCTTGGTCCCCACTGGATCCGGTGTAACCTGCTGCTTTATTTTTCATCACATCATCAATCGTTTTGTACCAATACTCCCAGCCCTGACCACCATAATGAATGCCCATAATCTTGTCTTCGTTGATCCATTTACGGAACAGGTCCCATGTCTCGATCCATTCCGGGGAGTCAATCATGACGGTTTTGCCATCGTCGCTAATAATCTGTCCGCCCTTACCCAGCACGGCATCAATCATATTGTCGCTACCCCACATCGGTTCCCAGCCGTAGAAGGTGGTCTTGCCATTCTCTTGCTTACTCATCTTCGCAGCTGCTTCAGCCAGCTTCTCCCATGTCGTCAAACTTGCTGGGTCGATCCCATTCTCCTTCAACGTATCCATGCGGTAATACATGATCTGGGTTGTACCGTACATTGGTAAAAAGTATTGCTTACCATCCACCTGTCCCTGGTTCAGGAATGTCTGAATGAAGTCGTCTTTCCTAAAATTCGGATCAGCAGCAATCATCTCATCCATGGGTGCATAATATCCTTTACGTGCCCAGTCTATATTGGAGCTAAGTACCGCGGCGGGAACATTCTTGGAAGCAATCGCTGCTTGCAGCTTCTGTTCCGTCTCCGTGTAATCTGCCTGTACAATTCCCTTCACAACGACTTCGTTCTGTGAGGCGTTGAACGCATCAATCGTCTTTTTCATGTTATCGCCCAGATTACCACCCAGACCATACCAGAACTCGATCTCAACCGGATCCTTGGCCTGAACTTCGGTTCCACTGGCAGCAGCCGTCGTGCCCGATTCTGCGGGTGCTTGTGTTCCACAAGCGGTCAGTAGAGCAAAGCTGGTCGCGAGTACCAGCGACATGCCACCCTTCCAGTTCAACCTCAATCTCTTTTTCCATGTCATGCTTGCTTGACTCCAGTTCATTGTCGTTCCTCCCGTTTTAGGTGAAATGGTAGTTTGCATAAATTGAACTAAAGAATATTTACACTAGCCACTCCAATGACAGAACAACCCTCCGATCGCTGTTATCCCCAGATTTTTTTGATTCCTTTTTATAAAGGTAAAATCCGGGGATAAGCGTATGCTTCCGATGTAGCTTTCTTGCAGAAAGCTTTTAGGCGAGCGCTTCGCTTCTTCAGATTATTTCTGTCCTCTCCGTTTTGTGTAAATGTTTATTTCAATTTATATAGTAAGGTAGTTAATATCAGTTCTTGTTCACACCTGCCGTGATATTCACGCTCTGCATGATGGTCTTCTGGGTGAACAGGAAGAGAATAAGTAGGGGTGCAATCGTGAAGGCACTCGCAGCCATAATCTGTGGCCAAGCAAGTCCGTATGCCCCGCCTTCTACAAAGAAACTGCGCAAACCCGCCGATACCAGCTGCAAGTCAGGGTCTTTGGTGATGAGCATAGGCCAGAAATAGTTGTTGTACTGTTCAATAAACGTAATCAGTACCATCACGGCGAAGCTTGAGCGAACAAGCGGCGTGATAATTGTCCAGAGAATCCGGAAGTGGGATGCACCGTCGAGCTGTCCAGCTTCCACCAATTCGTGAGATACCTGCATGAACGCCTGCCGGATCAGGAAGATCGAGAACACGCTGACACAGTTGGATACAATCAAGCCCGTGTAGGAATCTAGCAGATTAAGTTCGCTAAGCACCAGGTAACTAGGCAGATACACGGCTGTACTTGGTATCATATAACCCACCAGAATCAGGGATGTCAGTACACCTTTGAGACGGAATTTCATATGTGTCAGGGCGTACGCCATCATACTAGAGTTGACGATCTGAAATAGACATATGGCTAAGGCTACCCCGGTACTGTTCAGGATGTAACGGGCAAAGGGTGCCGCATTCCAGGCGTCCACATAATTGCCCCATAGGAACGTTTCCGGCCAGAAGGTCGGCGGGAACTGCCAGATCTCATCATTGGTTTTGAATCCGCTAATGACCATCCAATAGAAGGGAAAGGCTGTACCCAGCGCGATAACGACCAACAGCAGATAGCGGATCATTTTACTTATTTTAAAATTCGGTTGTGACACGTTCTGCAACTCCTTGCGCTTCATCCGTTTAGACTTTTTGTTAGGCAATGTCATTGTCATTAGTAGTGCACCAGACGTCTGCCAAGCAGGAAGGATACACCCGACAGCAACACGCAGATCAGAATAATCACAACGGCGATGGACGAAGCTTCACCCACATTAAAAGATTCGAATGCTGACTGGTAATACATGTACAGCAACGTTCTCGTTGATCCTGCCGGTCCACCCTGCGTCATGACATTAATCTGGTCATAGGCTTGCAGGGACTGGATGGTAAGAATAATGGAGAGAAAAAATGTTGTTGGTGAGATCAGCGGTAACGTGATACTTCTGAACTTATCCCAACCGTTGGCCCCATCGATTGAAGCTGCTTCGAGCAGATCAGAGGGTAGATTGCGTAGTGCAACCAGATAAAATACCATCGCCCACCCAATCGATTTCCAGAGCGTAACGATCAGGACGGCAACCAGTGCCCAGTCCGCGTCACGCAACCAGCCGATCGGAGATACACCGGCCCAGCCCAGCATGAGATTGGCCAGTCCCACTTCGGGCTCGAAGATCCAGGACCACGCAATGGACACCGCAACTGTCGGGGTAACCCATGGTGAGAAGAGTAATGTTCGGAAGATGCCTGATGATTTGATCTTGCTATTCATGAGCATCGCAAGCGCCAATCCGCCCACAATGGTTGGGATTACACTTCCCAGTCCGAATAACAGGGTGACTTTCAGGGATCGATAGAATTCAGAGTTCGTCAGCAGATAACTGTAATTGTCCAACCCAATAAACAACTTGTCCGGGCTCATGAAGTCCCAATCGGTGAAACTGAGATACACGATATATCCCAGAGGTCCCAGCCAGAAGATCAGCAACGGGATTAGAGCTGGTAGCGTGAATAGAACCGCCTCAGACTCCCTCCATAGTTTTAAACGCAAATCCCCCACTCCTTACTGTCCAATTTTTCTTTAATGATTGGGAATTTTTGAGTATAATCAGCTTTATATTTCTTCTGTACAAAATTGATTGTACACTCGTATTGAAAATTCTAATTCCGGCTTATGTTAAAATTGGAGCAAGTCATGTAAAATATGAGGCAGCTAGTGGGAACGTTATCATAAACCAGAGGTGACATTGTGGGAAAAGAAACTGACGGGAAACCGAATCATCCTTCGTTACCTGATCGGCATGCGCTGAGGGAGAGAGTCATTGAGGCCATCGCCAATACGATGGATCTGTATGGGGTGAATCATACGTTTGGCAAATTATACGGCATTATGTATTTCGAAGATCGACCGATGACACTTGAAGAGATGAAGACCTCGATGAATATGAGTAAGAGCAACATGAGCTATGCGGTTAGGTCACTTACGGAGTCACAGATGATCTATAAACTGGAGGAGAAGAAAGAACGTCAGGATCAGTATGTGGCTGAGACCGACTTTTATCGTACATTTCAGAATTTCTTCGGATCCAAGCTCCAACGGGAAGTGGATGTGATGTTAGAAGGCATTCGTGAGGTCATTCCGGACCTGTCGGCAATGATTCTTTCGGAGCATACCTCTTCTGAAGATCGAGATGATGCCCTGCGTGATCTGCACAAACTCCAACACGCAGAGCAATATTACGTCTGGTTACAAGGATTCGTGGATCAGCTGCGGGACGGTAAGTTTTACTAGAGTTCTCCTCGGAAAAACGACTAGTATGCAGTAATCGCATTAAATGAGAGACGATTAAAGACAAGATAGGAATAAGAAGTCATTCCAAAACGGTATGGGCACTAGCCCTATGCCGTTTTTTTGATACAAGCAATGTTAAAACAACGGACTAACGATTACATCACCAACTATATTGGGGCAATCGGTAACACAAAATGGGCTAATGCATAGACTGGGACTAAATAAAAACCAGATTCTTATGTATTGGAGATGTGAACATTGAGTAATCCAAAAAATAAGGTTAAGACCCAGCAAATTCCCATGAAAAAACTTTCTCCCGTAAGCATTATATCTGAACTCCCACCTGTCCGCGGTAACGCAAGGACTTCCTCCTCGAATCCCAACCCCACCCATAATGAAAAGGACACATCCTCGGCTATTAATGAATGCGTAGATCGCGCTTTTCGTATTCCGATTTTTTTGAGTACAACCAACACGGTAAATGACCTGCAAGGACAATTTCTGAACCGTCTTATTGCAGAAATTGAAGATGCATTACTCTTCCCACGCACATTGCCCGTAAGTGAACAATATCCGGAAAATATACTGACAAATATCCGACGCTTGGTTTTTTCAAGCTATGGCTTGCTCGCAATCAACTTCCAACGATTTTTTGTTCAAATTCTTCAATCCAATGTGGGTGGTCCACCAACGAGCACGCCATTCTGGGAAGGTTCTACTTTTTCTCAAATCGAACCTGCCATGGCTTTTCAATTCGGAATTCCCATCTTATTAGTTAGAGAGACGGGAACGGACGTCAGTAATGGAATCTGGGCTGGGGGCATCACACCACTCAACATATTTGTTGATTGGGACTCCGAGAATCAATCCGTTGAGGAATTCTTTAACAGTGTTCAATGGAGAGAGGTCTTTGCATATTGGGCTGCTGAAGTTAGGGGTAACTATTTGCTCCGAACAGAACCCATGTTCAATAATTAACATCACTCAATAAGTATGGGAGGGGCTGCTGAAGGTTTGCTCTCTCTCTTAACCTCATAGATACCAAAAAAAGAGCAGGTTATCTTATCGATAACCTGCTCTTCCCCTTCATTCTGGGCTCTATGCTTGTGTAACAGAAATTACTTTTGAGCGGCAGTTTCAATATCTGCATATGCCCAGTGTGTTGCTGGTACATCGCTGAACGTTGATGTAACTACACCAGTGAGTGGTGTACGGTTGAACAATACATTCAGCACTTTCACGGCTTCTGCACGCGTCAGCTTACTTTCTGGTTTGAATGTACCATCGTTGTAGCCAACCATCAGGCCAGCCGATTGCACGTATGCAATCGCATCTGCTGCCCACAGGTCTGCGGGTACATCTGTGAAGGAGACTACTGTACCTGTCGTCGTTGCTGTGTTTACTTGCTGTTGCTGCATCCAACGATACGCAATGGTCGCCATCTGTGCACGGGTAATCGAACCTTCCGGTGCGAATTGAGTGTGGCTCATGCCGTTCATGATGCCAACAGATTGAGCCTTTTGAATCTCACTTGTTGCCCAGTGCGTAGCAGATACATCCGTGTAGCTTACACTAGTAGTGGAACCTGTTGCTGCTTCTTTAGTTGGAAGATTGCGAGCCAGCATGGCTGCCATCTGTGCACGGGTTACGAATGCATCCGGACGGAAATCTGCACCAAAACCTTGGATATACGGTTGATGTGTACTTTGTGAAGCTTTTAGCCCATCCACCACAACGAGGGTAAATGTACTGAATTTTGTCACGGTAAACTCAATGCCTTCGCTGTTATCCGCGAGTTGCACCAGTTTCCCTTGCATCAGTTCTTTGGTGCCGTCACTGTGTTCAATGTAGATCGCCAGGTTGTCCAATGCTTGCTGACGAGCAGCCGGATCAGTCGGCAGACTATCACGCAGTGGCAACGTAAGTGTTACTTCGCGGCTCTGCATATTGGTTTCAATTTCAACTGGACGAGCCAGTACGCGTACATTCGCATTCGGAGCGACCTGTTGAATCAGCTGCTCTTTCTTCGCACGCTCTTCAACTTCTTTGCGCTCCGATTCTTTCTTCAGCGGAACCACACGGAAGTACAGGTCCTGATCGAATCCGGCGATGGAACTCGTCGGAACGGAGATCACTACGTTCTCTGTAGAAATTTCAAGTTTCAGCGAACCATCATTCAGTTCTTTCACGGCTGCCTTAGGCAGTTCAATCCGTGTCTCGGACACGGCATCTTTGGTGTCTGGAATGACAATGCGTGCGGTGTTCATGTTCAATTGCTTCGCTTTTTCCACGGATTCCTTCGCAATCGCTTCGGTCATTTTCACCAAATCTTTAATGGTGCCGTTGGTTTCCGTTGTACGGGTAATCGGTGTTTTGGTCAAGTTGGTACCGTTCGTCCCATTGACGTCAACCACGATCTGTTCCTGTTTCGTTGTTGGTGCAGGTGTAGATGTTACAGGTACAGACGTAGAACCGCCCCCACTACTTCCACCTGGGTTAGGTGTTGAGCCATTATCAGTGTTGCTATCTCCGTTCTGTGTAAAGACAAACTTCACGGCGCGGCCTGGCAGTTCATCGCTGATTGCTTTGTAACGAACCCATACCGTTTTATTACCGCTAAGATCAAGTTTCTGAATATTAGCCAGATCCAACCAGTGCAACTTGTTGTCAAAGGAAATCTCCATCGTGTCGTCCAAGCCCGTTAGGGTGTTATTGATGTCATTCCCTTTCACATTAGGAGCTGTAAAGAAACGATCAAATACATACTGTAGATTCTCAACAGTCTCGTAGCTTTCTTGTTCAGTGAGTAACCATTCTGCCAATTCCTTTTGGTCTTCAGGACTCAGCTCTGCTCTTTTGGATAAATCAAGGGCACCTGTACGATCAAACTTGTATTTGTTGAAGAATGCTTCACCTGTAATGTAATCATTCATAGCTGAATCAAGCCATTGATCCATTCGATCAACCTTGGTAGCCTTGTCGATAGACTGGTATGGCGTAGTCAAAAGCCCTAACACAACCATAGGTTCCACGATAACCCCTTGGTAATTCCCTTCTAACCTCTCGTAGGCTATTGAATACAAATATCTGTAAGCAAACACACTTTTGTCTACTTCGTTCGTACGTTTCAAGTATTCTTGACCAATACTACGATATTCTTCGCTTTGTTGATCATTAAAGGATGCCGGCAAATTGGCCAACTTCTGCGCAAGTGCATCCAGCTTGTTTTTAAGAGTAACAAATTCCTTTTGCTCCCAAACCGATTGTGCGAGGACACCCAGTTCAATCATGTATTGAACCTGTTCTTTATTTTTGAACTCTTTACTTACATATTGAATCAGGAATCCTGCAATGAAATTTCTAACCTGCGGGGTTAAAGCGCCGTAGCCATCCGGCAGAGTAATACCCAGATCCGGGTTTTCCATCGCAACACGCATAGCATCTCTATCAAAGTTGCTTTTTGCAATATTTAAGGCAGTCAGTGGATCAGTTCCGTTGTCATCAGGGAAAAATTTATTAAAGGCAGTCTGAATTGCTTCGAAACTTGCATATCCACCAAGTGGTCTCTCACTAAGCATATGATCTGCCAGTTGTTGCTTGTACTCGTTTGTTAAGTTATCCATTTCGGCAAAGTCCAGAGGGAAAACATCCAACGGACTTTCTGGGTAATCGGAGTTATATTTCTCAACATCTTTCTGAATAGATCTGAAGTGCTCCAGGGAACCCAACACTTCTGCTTCCGTTAAGGCCTGGTTTAGATAAGGTGTTCTTTCCACAGCAGTGTCGGTGAATTTGACAACTTGGGAGATGGACTCTTTCCCTTTCAGCCTAATTGCATATCGATACTTAGTCATCCATTTGTCCATTTCGGAGGATGTGAGGTAAGTATTAATAAGTCGATAGTATTCCCCTGCTGGGTCGGGCTCGTTGAAATGATTTACTCGCTCTGCTTGCTTGTTATAGAACTCATCAAGTGCAGTTATTGCGTTTGGTCCATCAATCTCGCGAATGACTTCAAGTGCCTTCAAGGCTACTTGCACCAAAAATTGAACATCTTCTTTTTTCTCATATCCAGCATTTGTTGGCGGATCTATATCCAGTAAGTATATTGCGATATCCTCCTGATCTTTGACAGAAAGCATCTTGAAGTCAGGCTCGGTAATGAATTGTTCATCGCGTAGTAATACAATAATGTCTTGGATAAAATCGTTGCTGTTACCCCGATCCGCTTCTTTCTTCAGTTCGTTATACTTGGTCAGCGTTGTATCCTTATTGAAGAACGCATCAAACGCAGTTTGAACCTGGGATACTGTTTCATAACCGTTTTGCGGTTTATGATCAATCATCCATTGAGCCAGTTCGGATTTTTGGGTTGTATCGTTCTGGATGGTCGACATCTTTCCCATATCAAAAACAAAAGGTTGAATGTTAGGGTTTGGATTAAAAATGACATGCATTTGAATGAAGTCATACATACCATAAAGATTATCCAATGATGCTTCCATGCTGGAAAGGTCAAGTGCTCCATTCAGTTCTTTATATTCGGATATCTTAGTAACCATAAATTCCAACTGACTATTAAAATGCGTAGGATCGCTAGAATTCATGAAAATAATATTAAAGAACATAAGATTACTCGTAAACATTGATAAGTCTGCACCCATTAAACTCATATAATCATTGCCAGCCTGTGTCCAGTCAGGTTTTCCAACATTCGGGAAATAAGTGGACCATTCTGCCAGCAGGCTATAAACGAGATTGATGCTGTACTGCAACGTGCTCGACTCAGTCTGCTTAGGAAATGAGATAAGATGATACACCAAATCAAATACGTAATTGGCCTGATTGTTGTTCTCGTATGAGAACTCCAGTGGAAGCAGCAAGACCATGCCTCTGGCAATTTCATATTTTTGATTATCGTCCAATGCTTCATAATCTTCAGGTAGTGTGATTAAATCTTGTTGTTCAAGTAAATTTTGAACATGCGTCACCGTCGTACTCTCATCCGACTCAATATACATCTCTCTCTCCATATTAAGTTGGTCCAACGGTGTGACCGGGTCGGCACTTGCAACCCCACCCACACTAACCACCTGTAATAACAAAACCGCAATTAAAAGGCAGCTTATCAGCTTTCTGTAATTCATGTACTTGATCCTCCCTGTCTCATGTTTTTTCATATAAACTCAATCCCTCTGATACGTAAGGCCTATTGTAGTGCACTGCAATAAACAGAATCTAAACAAAAAATGATAATAAAAGGAAAAAGATCCACCCTGTAGTGCAAAACCAGGGTAGAACTCAACTTTTTTCGCCATATTTCATCATTTTATTTTTAAAATCATATTCTTTTGGACCTATATAACTCAGACTCTTAAATCAAAGTGTACCCGCCATCCACATACAATGTGCTGTCGGTCATGATGTTTTGGTTTTTAACTATGTAACGGTATGAGTAATCTCTTCATTGTAGCCACTTCGCTTGTGTAAGCCTTACCATTCCTCTATAATTTCGTTCAGATGCACAATATGGATATCGGGCGGAATTCTCATCAGAGAAGAGGTACATTTTGCACGATAAGATGGAAGGGGTGGAACTTCGTTGTTGCAGCTATCGGAGAGACAGGCACAGGATATCGTAGATAAAATGATGCAGGACATTCCATACAACATCAACATCATGAATGAGCACGGCATTATTATTGGAAGTGGTCAGAAGGAACGTGTGGGCACCGTTCATCAGGGCGCTGTCCGCGCGTTGACGACAGGAAGCATGGTTGAGGTCTGGGAAGATGGCATACTTGAGAAAATGGGGACCAATGAACCGATTCTATTCAATCAGCAGCATGTCGGAGTCATTGGCATATCCGGTCATCCGGATGAAGTTCGGCCTTTCTGCAACATCGTGCGTACCACCGTATCTCTCCTGATCGAACAGCGTAATCAGTTGGAAAGCATGGCCCATGAAGCTTCACGTAAAAAAGCCTTTATCGAACGACTGCTGAACCAATCCGGTTCCTACTCACAGAAGGTCAAAAAGGAAGCCCTGCAATACCGCATTGATTTGCAATTACCGACCGTTCTTCTATATATCCGTTTCCCCAGTAAATCCATGGCTGCGGACACTGAGATCAACCGAATATTGCTCCAAGTTCCTTCATTCTCTGTTGAAGGTAATGGCGACACACAGATCATTATGATCCAGAATGAAGCAGATGTTGATCCTACAATCCAGACTTTGAGTCAGATTTCACCCGAAGCATTCATCGCCGTTAGTCAAAAAGAAGCGAACATCGCCACCGGTTATGAACAGGCCCGGTCTGTGATGAACATCCTGTTGGCACTTCAACCAGACACACCGATCATTCGGTATGAGGATGTGCCCTTTCTGGTACGATTCAGCGCAGCTGAACTAACCCCTCATGCCAATATTATCAGCAAACTTGAGGATACAGCCGATCTGCTGGACACGCTCCGCAGTTTTATCCACTATAACGGCAGTATGAGCACAACAGCGGACCATCTCAATATTCACCGCAATACGCTTCAATATCGGCTCAAACGCATACAGACCCTGACGGGCAAAGACCCCCGTAATCTGCTGGAACTCATTGAACTGACCCACGGACTACTCGCGTTCTACCAATAACGTCCTAACAGCTTACAGAACAGCAAAAGACGAGACACAGACCGCCTGATTTCAGGCATATCCGTATCCCGTCTTTTTTACATCGCATTCCATACGATTGCGTAACTCCCCGTACAATCCCGATCGTCACTGTTCTAAGAGAGTAGACCCAGTTTCAGCACCCTGGCAATGTTCTCGGTTGTACGCTCTACATTTTCCGGGCCTTCTCGCAATAGTTGCTCCAGATCTGCTGCCCCAGGCACAATACCAAATATGGCATCAATGCCTTCCGCGTACAGGGTGTCGATCCCTTCACCTACATAGCCTGCAAGGGCAATCACAGGTTTACCCGCTTCCTTGGCTGCCCGAGCAACACCATAGGGCGTTTTACCAAATTTCGTTTGGAAGTCAATACCGCCCTCGCCCGTAAATACCACATCCGCAGCAACCAATTTTTCACGCAACTCCGTATATTCAATGACAATTTCAATCCCTTTACGTAGCACTGCCTGTGTAAAAATCAAAAGTCCCGCACCCAATCCGCCAGCCGCTCCGGCACCTGGTATATCACGGATATCTTTGTACAGTTGCTGTTTCACTACATCTGCATAATGGGACAGGTTCGCATCCAGCTGCTCAACCATCTCTGGGGTAGCCCCCTTTTGTGGCCCAAACACCCTTGATGCCCCATGCTCCCCGCAGAGCGGATTGGTCACATCACAGGCGACAATGAATTCCACTTCCTTCAAACGCTCATCCAGACCGGATACATCAATCTGAGCAAGTTGATTCAAAGCCCCACCACCCCGCGCAAGCGGTTGACCCTGTGCATCCAGAAACTTGGCACCAAGCGCTTCAGCCATACCAGCACCACCATCATTCGTCGCACTGCCACCAATGCCGATAATCATTCTACGAATACCCAGATCCAGACATGCCCGAATTAACTCTCCTGTTCCATACGTTGTCGTCCGTAGCGGGTCTCGGGCTTCCTTGGTAACCAGATGTATGCCACTGGCCGATGCCATCTCTATGGCCGCCGTTGTTCCGTCACCCAGAATGCCATACTGGGCAGTCACGGTCTGACCTAAGGGTCCACTCACCTTTTGCTGGTGAAGGGAACCGCCAGAAGCATCCACAAGGGACTGGACCGTGCCTTCCCCACCATCCGCCATGGGGACATGAATATATCCTGCGGTCGGATATATTTTACGCAATCCTTTTTCCATCGCGATACATACTTCTTTCGCAGTCATGCTTTCTTTAAACGAATCTGGTGCCAGAACAAACGTCATGCCTCTATTTTCTACCGTATCTCTCATCTCTCTCACTCCATCCGTTAAATTCAAGAATTAAAGGATAAATCCGTACAATATCGTTGCAACGATCGCCATCGTGCCACCTACAATTGCTTCATATGGAATAACGCCCATCCGCTGACGAATTGTCATCTTCATGCTGTCAGCCGACACGTGGAAGTAATTGCCCTGTGGTAGGGAATCGATAACGGTAGCCCCGGTGTGCACCATAACAGCGGCCGCGAGTGGTGCTGTGCCCATGTTCAGGATGGCATCACCGAAGGAACCTGTTGCCAAGATAACCCCCGTCGATGTCGAAGCCGTTGCTGCCGCCATCAGAATGCCCGCGATTGGTGCGAGGAAGGTGCCGGATATTCCGGATGCTTCGATCAGACCAACGACCTGACCCGACAGATCTGAAGCAGAGATAAGTCCTGCGATTCCGCCTGCACCTACTAGAATGAGCACAGTTGCTGTCATCTTGTTTAATCCTGAGGTTGTATATTTCACGATGTTTCTGCCTTGCCCCATCGCCAGCATACCGATGATGCCTGCAATCGGCAGGATGTACATCGCATCCACTTTGAAAGTAGACAATACATCAATGCCCGTAATAGAGCCGATGGGATTGATCATCAACAAAATGATCGCTACCAACGGAGCAACAATGGCTTTGCTCAGTGGAGGATACTTCGATGTATCTATATCGCCCTGTTCGGCTTCCTGGTCAGAAACCATAACCCCCTTGTTCTTGAGCATTGAAGCTACAATTACAGTTACAATCAAGCCGCAGATGGCGGGAATTACGCCTGCCAGCATAACGTTGCTCAGATCAAGATCGAATCCTCGTGCTGCTGCAATGGTATTGGGGTTCGGAGAGATAATGTTGCCCGCCTTACCTCCACCCGATAAAGCCAGCAGTAGGGCCAATTTGGATATGCCCATTTTATTACCTACAGACAATGCAATTGGTGCCACGATCAGCACGGCTACGGGTATAAATACCCCAACCGCGGTAATGATCATCGTAGCCAGTGCCAAGGCGAGAATCGCTTTGCTTCCGCCAAATTTACGTACGATCGCCTGAGCTATCGTCTCCGCCGCTCCCGATTCCATCATGACCCCTGCAAGCACCCCGGCGGCTAATACACGGAGTACCGTTCCCATAACACTTTGCGTGCCATTTACCAGTATATTTACGGTCTCATCCAGGTTCGCTCCGCCAATTAAAGCGCCTACAATTGCACCCAGAAATAAAGAATAGACCGGATTCAGCTTCCTCAAAATTAAAATGATGGCTATAGCCAGTCCTGCCAGCGCGCCAATCCAGCTAATTGTTAAAGGTTCCATTAGTAATTGCCCCCCATGCACTTGTTGAACACGCTTTCATTATAGTTGCTGGAGGCGAGAATAAATATTGATGAAAGGACGAAATTCATTGTGCATATGCATAATGAATTTCGTCCCTTCAAATGATATACTGCACTTGGACGGCCGCGAATCGAATCCTTCCTCTAACCCACGGGGTTGGGGCAAAAGCTGAGCTGAACCGGATCGCTAAAGAATCTGAGGCGTCTTATTGAGCGGTTTGAAGCGCCCACAGAAATCTAATGAACCTGAGACACGCTATACCTGAATAAATAACCGTTTGCAGCGTATTTATCAAGTGATTGCGGGAAATAACGTGTCTCGTGTTCCTTACATTTTCAAAAGAGGGCCGAGAGGCCAAATAAGACGTCCTGTGTTCCTTAGAAATCGGCTCTCACCATTATCTATATGAAATACACAAACAGCCTGTTGCCTCGTCATCTCGTGGCAGCAGGCTGGTTTATGGTTGAATTCCTTGGCAAGCATCAGCACACGCACCTACCCTATTCCTGCTCTGTATTCCCCAACGTATACTCACTCAATTTCCCTTCATAGACCATTTGCAATCGTTCACTCTGGCGAAAATCATCCGGTGTCACGAGCGCCGGCAACTTGTTCCATAACTTGATGCCTGAACGCTGTAGAATCTCGGCTACAAATTGGGAACAGAAGTAGGAGTTGCTGAACTCCACCGGCTCCTTGAGCGTAATGCCAATCACACCGAGCAGATTGTACATATATTTCTGGCGACTGCGGATGAAGATGTGCAGCACACGTTTCATCTTTTCCACTTCACGATCCGTGACCTGAAGCTCATATATGACACATGTGGTATTGGGATACTTGCTGTATGTACCTGTCTGAATATCTTCCTTCACAAACCCGCCGTTCAGCGGATTACTCGGATGCTTGCGACCGAAGCTGTACAGTTCGGATAATTCCTTGTCAAATGCGATTGATGCGTGATTATATGGCGCTCGGGTATAGCTCTGAATAACCTTGGTAAACAACGTTCCTGTATTCGTAAGCAAAATATAGATGGAGCGTTCATCTGTCATAGCAAAATTTCCCCTTATCAAGTTGGCACTATTCCTTCATAATAACATAGGTGCCCTATAATGGAATCTTACTTTGAATAAGCAGGTGATCGGTACGTGAGCAGCTCAATCTTTACTCTAACGTTAATCTTCACAGCTTTACTTGTGATACATATCGTCTACAAAGTGATTGCGAAGCTTCAACCAAGCAAAGACTATTCAGGCATCGGCCAAAAAATCAAAACCTGGTGGGGCATGTTCGTGATCTTCTGCCTCGCTACCCTTTTCAACCCCATCGTGTCCCTGATCTCCCTCATGGTATTGGCATTCTTCTCACTCAAAGAATACTTCTCCATGATTCGCAGTACACGCAAAGCCGACCGCAGGCTGTTCCTATGGGCGTATCTGGCGATTCCAGTCCAGTTCTATTGGATCTACATTGGATGGTATGGCATGTTTATCGTGTTTATTCCACTATATGTGTTCCTGGTGCTTCCCTTGCCGCGCCTGATCAACAAAGGTACGGTCGGATTCCTGCGCAGTGTCAGCTCCACACAATGGGGATTGATGCTGATGGTCTTTGGGCTGAGCCACCTGGCCTATTTCCCGTTCGCCACACCGGAGTATGGGGCCAAGCTGGTACTGTTCCTGGTCGTGTTAACACAGCTTAACGATGTGGTGCATTATCTGGTCTCTCTCTATCTGGGCAAACGAAAAGTGGTACCTACCGCCAATCCGTTTGTCACCTGGGAGGGGTTCGCATGTGCGTTCATTGTAACGACAGCTACGTCTTATTTCATCCATCCCTACCTGACACCATTCGATTGGAAATTCTCGCTGTTCATCGGGGTGCTGATCAGTTTGGCCGGATTCTTCGGCAGTCTGACCGTGTCTGTACTGAAGCGCGATCTGTTAATCGGGGATGACAACAAGTTTGATTCGCTCAAAAAAAGCTACCTGAGCCGGGTCGACAGCCTGACCTACACCTCTCCGGTAATGTTCCACGTGGTCCGTTATTTCTTTGACTTTATGTAGCAACTATATAAAATGAACTAAAAAGTAATTTTTACACTTGCCACTCCGATGACAGAACAACCTTCAGATCGCTGTTATCCCCCGATTTTTTAATTCTTTTTATAAAGGTGAAAATCATGGGATAAAGGCGAAGTTTATGCTTCCGAAGCAGCTTTCCTTTAGAAAGCTTTTAGCTCCGCTTCTTCTGGTTATTTCTGTCCTCTACGTTCTTGTGTAAATCTTTAGTTCATTCTTTACAGATATAGCAACAGACAGATCGGTGACATACATGTCAAAAAAAGCAGCCGAATGGGCTGCTTTTCCTGTTCAACAAGCTCCAGACTGAGCCTGCATGATGTATGTGCTATTTCAACGTAATTTCCTTCTCGGCCATGATTTCGTTCCCCTCATCATTGGTGAAGACAAATGTGGCTTTGCCACGCTCGCCCTTCATCTCATCCGAGTAGATAAATCCGGAGAATTGTCCATTTCCGCTAAAGTAAAACCCCTCTTCGCCATTTCCACCATGTTCGATGGCTTCCTGTAGCGAATTCACAATGGTCACCGTGTTAGACGTCCATCGCATCTCCGTTAGTGTATAGCCCTTCGGAACTTGTTTAATGCCAAAATCAAAGCTGTTGCCCTCGATCGGTTTCTCCGATTGGTCAATGACGATATCAATCTGCTCAGACGGTTCAGTGGATTCCGATTGAGCCGCAGGCTTGCCCTCATCACCACTCGCACTTCCTTGATCACTGTTATTCTTCGCATCCGCATTTGGCACAGAGCTCTCTCCAGCTTCCTCTATGGGTTGCTTCGATTGCGGATAGGCGTGTTCCTGAACGGATTCGTTATTATTTTTGGCACCACAGGCACTAACGACTAGCGAAATACAGAGCACAGACATGCAAAGTACAGATTTCTTTATATTCATGGTCATCATCTCATTCTCCCTTCATTCATCTACAGCACATACATCTATATCAGTTGAATTAATCATTTACACGATAACGGAGAGGACAGAAACAATCTGAAAAAGCGAAGCTACAAGCTTTCTGCAAGAAAGCTACTTCGAAAGCATACACTTCGCCTAAAAGCTTTCTGAAAGAAAGCTGCTTCGAAAGCATACGCTATCCCCGGATTTTCCCCTTTGGAAAAGGGAATCGAAAAAATCTGGAGATAACAGCGATTGGAAGGTTATTCTGTCATCGTTAGTGTCAGTGTAAATACTCTTTAGTTCAACTTATATAGCACACCACTTATTAATCACTACACCATATCGTCCCTCATGAAGCTCCATTATATGTAAATGATTCATAAATTCAGTATGTGACAGCATTTCAATGAATAAAAAAGAGCTTTGTTCATGAAATCATGCACAGATGATTCTATCGATCAAACCCCGGCAAAACTAACACTTCTCCAATCCGGATGGCGTTATGCTCAAGTTTGTTCACTTTCTTAATGGCTTCTACATACACACGCGTGTCCATCTGCTGAGGTTTATGTGCCACAGAGATGCCCCACAGCGTATCTCCCGGAGATACAACGATCCGGTCCCCCGATAACACTTGCTCATCTCCGGCAAACACGGTGAATACAGCACTGCACCCTATGATTATAATTAGAGTTATGGTGGCGATCTTCAATAGCCGGGTTGGTGTCTTCACACGCTGCAAGAATTGCTCTTTAAAATGCAAGGTGCGAGAATCAGACGTTTTGGTATAAACGGATTCATATATGCTTTTGTACGTAGAATATTTCATTCTAGTCGACCTCCAAAATTTCATTCCGTTAATCTTTAATTTCATGTTTACCTATGTGTTTTTCCTATAACAATGAACAAGATACAATTCTGTTTTTCGACACCTAGGTATCTTTGCCTAAGTCGATTCACGATGATAGGTCTATACTACCAGTTCACTCTAAACAAATTCTGAACAACCAAATTTCATCGGGATATTCAATGCAATCTTTCCAATATTCATGCCTGATTTTCGGCGATGCATGCTGTAACGTTTTTCTATAATAGGTTATAGATAAAGATTCTAATGAGGTAAGGACGTGCCCCCATGATTTCTGCTGATCTGAAGGAACAATATTACGAGGCGCTTGTGGCCAAGGATTCGGAATACGAGGGTTTATTCTATGTAGGGGTCCGAACCACAGGTGTGTTCTGTCGTCCCACATGCCCTGCACGAAAACCAAAATTCGAAAACTGCGAATTCTATGAGACGGCTCAGCAGGCACTTCTGGCCTCTTATCGCCCTTGCCAGCGCTGCCGCCCGCTCTCTCATCCCAACCAAGTCTCCGATGTGGTTCGCCTATTAGTCGAAGCTGTGGAGAGAAATCCGGAGAAACGCTGGAAAGGACAGGACTTCAAGGCACTCTCCATCGATGAATCTACGGCTCGCCGACAGTTCAAGAAGCGGTTCGGCATGACCTTTGTCGAATATGCCCGCGCCCGACGCATGGGGCTTGCCCTGAAGAATATTCGTTCTGGACGCACCGTGATTGATAGTCAATTATCTACCGGGTACGAGTCAAGCAGCGGCTTCCGCGATGCCTTTTCACGGATCATGGGTGCTGCTCCCACTCAAGTTCATGAAGGGCAAGTTCTAAAAGCGTCCTGGATTGACACCCGCCTTGGTCCGATGATGGCTATTGCAGATGATGAGGCCCTATATTTACTGGAATTTGTGGATCGTAGAGGCCTGGAACGCGAAGTTGAGCGCCTGCGCAAACGGACCAAATCAGCTATCGTACCTGGTACTACGGCTCCCATACAGTCCATTGAGCGTGAACTAAACGAGTACTTTCAAGGAAAAAGGACAGCATTCGACACAACGTTGTTCTGTTTAGGAACACTATTTCAAAAACAGGTGTGGGAACAGCTAATGGCCATTCCGGCAGGTGAAACGAGGTCATATCAGGAAATTGCCAATGCACTCGGTAAACCGACTGCTTGCCGAGCCGTAGCACAGGCGAATGGGGCTAATCAGCTTGCCATTGTGATCCCATGTCACCGTGTAATCAATGCCAGTGGTGAACTAGGCGGATACGGCGGGGGATTAACTCGCAAGAACTGGCTTTTGACGCATGAGAAACAACAGGAACAGGGTAGCTGCGAATAACGAAAATGAAGCAATAAAGTACGCATCAAATACTAAAGGAATACATGATATAACAAAGGAGAGTCATCCTAATATGAGGATCTTAGAAGAGAAGGCAGCGTTGTTCCAACAATACCATGTGAAAGGAAAACCACTAGTTCTGGTCAATGTGTGGGATGCCGGAAGTGCACAAGCCATTCAATCCGCTGGCGCAACGGCCATTGCGACCGGAAGCTGGTCCGTTGCTGCGGCCCATGGTGGGCAAGATGGCCATGCCATGCCATTCCATCTGGTACTTGCCAATCTCGCACGGATTACAGCGAGCGTGGATCTGCCTGTAACGATTGATATAGAGGGAGGGTATGGGAGGTTGGTGTCAGAAGTGAAGCAAAATGTCCTGCAAGTCATCGATCATGGTGCTGTAGGAATTAACATTGAAGATCAACTTCCCGCTGGGTTGGGATTGTACACTGTGGAGGAGCAATGCCCGAGACTGTCCGCCGCCCGGGAAGCTGCCGAGCAGGCAGGCATACCTTTGTTCATTAACGCCCGCACAGATATTTTTCTGCAACATGCACCGGAACACCATAACCATTCCCTGCTGGAGGAAACACTCATGCGTTCGAACCGTTATGCAGATGCAGGGGCCAGCGGTCTGTTCGTACCCGGCTTACAGGATCACCAGTTGATTCAAGAATTGTGTGAGCGTTCACCGCTGCCAATTAACATCATGGTTACGTCTCCTGAGCCTTCACCCAAACAACTTGCCGCATTGGGTGTAGCACGCGTAAGCTATGGGCCTTATCCTTACCTGCAAGCTATGGAACATCTGAAAGAACTGGGGCGAAGTATTTTGCTGAGTAGTTCCGAATCGTCATAAGCGATCACCTATGGTATAATCACCCCTACCCAACATTAACTAGGAGGCAATTATGCTTAACGTGGAACAAAAGCTTGAAGTGTTACAATCGTATCCCCAACTGCAACGCAAAGACGTTTCTCTCGGTCGTGTGAATTTCCACTACGAGGAAAGTGCGTATGATAAAAAAATTGTTGCTCTCCACATTCACCCTAACGGTAACGGTTATATCTATGCAGGTCTACTGCCTGACTATGAGACCGATGCTAAAGGATTCGTCAATATTCGCGATTACTCCGAAGCAGATCTGCGCACCTTGTTAGATGAAACGATCCAAGCGATGTCTCACAATCCCAATGCAGTTGAATTCAAAGAGCCAGAACAAATAAAAGCTGCTCCTTCATTGGCTCCAACTTCTACGGGTGGCGGAACATGGGTCGATGAAGATGGACATACGCTGACTTTAAAATATGAAGATGACATGTGGTATGTGTATTCCGGCGATAATCTGGATATGGCCTTTGAAACACGTAGCGAAGCTGGCGAGTATCTCCAAGACGAAGGATTCAAACCACAAGCTCAGGCTTAACACATACACATTCCTTGAATTGAATTGAACAGCGATTGATGAATAGTATAATCAGTAGTCAGCAAGCTAAGATGATACCAAAAACACGAGGCGTGTTCGCACTCGTGTCTTTGGTATTCGAGGAATTTTCGCATACTTTCATTAGCCCCGGTTGCTTCATATAACAATATGCTGTCAGTCTCTTTTGGATTTCATGGTAAGCGGCGCATTCTTCATCATCGGGTACGTAGAGAGAAGTAGCGCACCACCTATGAACCCAAGAACGGTAAACAATGTCATGCGATTAATCCCAGCAATCCACAACATAAACTCACCAAGATCACCCAATGTAATAATCAGCGTAATGACCAAGCCTACCCCAAAGAACATAATGAAGAAGTTACGCAACCCCAATCGCATCCAACATACCGTTGGGAAGACAGAGAATCCCAATACGAGAAAGCCACACATCAGATCGATCCATAGGTAGGCTAAGAAATGATATTCGTTTGAATACAACATGCCTGGTTGATAGAGGGTAACGTCAACCATACCACTTTCCTGAAGCAGGTGTATGAGGAAATACACCACATGTAAAATGGCCATGGTACCTGCAACCATCCATACCGAGTTCATATAGAAAGATTTCATAAATTGAATTCGTGTACTGCCCATACCAATCGCAACCGGGAACAGAGTAATGATTCCCCCGATCGCGAACGTGCATATCCCTCCGTACATGGGGCCAAACAACTGCGTGGTATACGAGACATCAAATATGAAACCAATGGCCAGATATACAACAGTGAGCATTAGAGCGATGGATGTAAATATGATCAAATACAAACGCATATCATCCTGAATTAAACGATTGGTGCCTTTTACTGCATTCATGGTTTAACCCCCTCTTGTTTACGGGTCCTGTTAACCAAATAATCCTGTAATGTCGCTTTCTCAATGGAAATCCCCTGTGCATGAGCGATATCCTTCCACATTTTCGAGTAGGGCTCATCAATCATCACTTTCACAGTCGATCCCATCTGGGAAGATTCGATAACTTTAACATCTGCTGTCACCCGACTAACATCTTCTATTCTCCCTGTTAGAAGAACTCCTTTTTCGCGCATTTCTTCCATAGGCTGATTTAATATCACCTCTCCGGCTTGCAAAACGATAAGGGACTCACATAAAGGCTGAATCTCCTCAATATGATGACTGGATATCAGGATCAGACGCGGGTCATCTTCGTAACTTTCCAGTAGCGTATTATAGAAAAATTTACGCTTCTCGGCATCGAGCCCATTGGTCGGTTCATCCAGAATAGTTATCTTTGCATGACTGGCAAGACCTAATATAATCTGAGTGGCCGTCTTCATGCCTTTCGAAAATTTATTGATCTTCTTCTTCGCTGGTAATTCGAACACATCGATTAACCGCTCCGCCAATTCCTGATTCCACTGTGGATGAAAATATTGCCCCATTTGAACCATATCACTAACCGTCCAGTTTTTCCCCAAGGGATGATTCTCCTGGATGTAACATAGATGCTCTTGAGCAGCCAGATTATTATAGGGATCTTGACCCATGATCTGAACGGTTCCACTGTCCGGGCGGTTATGCCCTGCGAGTATACTCATCAGGGTTGTTTTGCCCGCCCCATTTCTTCCCCAGATTGCACTAATGATTGGCTCACTCTCATGCAGCGTAACCTGGTTCAGAACGGGTGTCTTCTGATAACTGTAGTTGACTTGCTCCATATGAATCATAACTCACTCTCCTTATCTTGCTTGCCGCGAATCAGATCAATAATCATGTCTTCATTCATGTGAATACGTCTGGCTTCTTCAAGTAAAGGCTTAATGTATTCTTCATAAAAATCCTGCTTTCGTTCAATGAGCAAGGCTTCTCTTGCTCCCTTCGCAACAAACATCCCAACACCTCGCTGTTTGTATATTATCCCCTTGTCCACGAGTTCCTGGAGTCCTTTGCGGGCTGTAGCGGGATTGATGTTGTAGAAGCGTGACAGCTCATTGGTTGAGGGAACTTGTTCTTCCACCTTCAATCTGCCCTCCACAATATCGTCCATAATCATCGTGGCAATCTGATGAAAAATAGGCTGGGATTCATCCAAAGTCGATTTCATGTGCCTCCAACTTTCATACGTATTCATTAGTTAGTTAGTCGGTTAGTTACTCATGTAACTAACTATAGTATACAAAAACGCAAATGTAAATAGGCGAACTTAATTCATCGTCTTTTCTACCTTGGTTCTATTGTATTGATTAATTAGACCGTCCAGGACTACGGATTGCTGGATCACTTCAGGGTGAAGCAGACTGTCGTACTCCATATGCATGCGATATAACAACTGTCTGGCATCTTCGATCCGTGACATCAAATCCAGGTGATCCATAATACCCCTCCCTTTTGTCATATTTTAGTGTATTATGCCAATCAAAAGCGCATATGAGATAAGACATACTTATTCTTCCACTTGAATACACACAAAAAGAACGCTTCTGAAATAAATCAGAAGCGTTTCTCTTAACATTTTATTAAGTTCCAAATCCATGATCAGCAGGTCTCATAATTTCGGGGTTCGGGATGTTAATGTCTGGGACAGGTTCCGTAGCAGGAGCTACGGTGAATACAACGATACTACAGGTAGCTATCAGCAAAGCCAACTTTCTCTTCATTGAGTTTCTGCACCTCACTAATTATCATTTTGTATTGCTGTTTCGCCGTCTCAGATGCAAATTCCCGGTATTGCTCAAACAGTCCGACACCTCTAAGCATACCTCGCCCACTGCTAATTTCAATAGAAAATCTCAAACTATCCAGAACAAATTCTATTCCTAAATGAAACTCGTCCTTCTTTAAATAGTATGCGCCCAAATCTGCTAAAAGTCGTAAATATCGATCATCCGTAACCTGTCTGCTCACTTTACCAATCCGGTTACTCTGTTCCTGATAAGTGAAGTAGGATTCATACTGTTTAAGTACATGATCAATATCCTTATCATAACGATTAGCCGCCGTTACAATATCACAAAGCGCTGGAAATATCTCATTTTCCTTTGTTGAAATATACGCCAGATAATCAGGTAACACCTCAAACTGACCACCCATTAAATGATATATATAACGATTAGCTTCAGCCCATTCCTGAAACTGATTCATAACGACCATTTCATCTTGATCCGGGTTCCTCACCCAGCGGTTATCCGAATATAAAGAAACATAGTTAAGTGCCCCAGTGTAGTCCTTCAAATGATAACAGGCACTTCCTGCAGCTAGATAAGAGTAAAGAATATAGAAGACAATGGGTCTTTTCGTCTCTTCTTGTTTCCGTCGTCCATTCATCTCATAATGAATGGACGCTTTTACTTTCAATTTTTCAGATAACTCCTGAACCTTGTTCCATCTATGCAATGCTCCAAACGCATTAATGAGTTCGTTAAGCGCATCCAACTGATAACGTTCATCCAATCGATCCACATAGTATTCAAACCGAGCTGCAATAATCAGATTCCGCTGCTGATCATTGGTTAGCCCCAACCTGAACAGCCGATACTGACAGAGTGCAAGCCGCTCGGAATGCTGCATTTTCTCGCTTTCAGCGATGTTCTCATATAGAAGGATGGCCGGCTTGAATTTACCGGCTTGGTAGAATTCTTCAGCCACATCAAATAACAAAGGAATATAGGACAGATTATCCATCATCAGACGAATAACCTCTTCAATACAGTCCAGCTTGTCCAACTCGGCGCAGCGATGAAGGAACGGTCCCAACCTTCGCCAGTCCGGGGTTGCATGTACAAAACACTCATCTATGTATAACTCATAGAAGTAACCTTCTTCCAGTCTCATGGCGGAAGTAATGCGATCCAACTGCTGCATGGCAATAGGCCGATTTTTATTCAAAATATTGCTCAGCGTACCCGAATTAATCCCTGACGTTTCCGAAAAATGACTAATGGACATCTGTTCACGCTTCAAATAACTTTCTAAATGATCGCGTATCGTGGTTGTCGGCTCCAAACGAACACCACCCTCCAAAATAAAAAACATATACAGGATTATCGGTATGCAAAAGTAATTATATGTAATTAAAAAGTATCGGTCAATATAATAATTTCAACTAATTTGTATTAATTACATTTTAATCCTTTAATTAAAATACAGACCCCTATCCTTATTTTATATCGGAAACGTACTCGGCATCAAACCTGAAAATAGACAAAAAACACGAGCCATCTATCGGCTCGTGCTCTCAACTGACTCATTAGTCAGTTTGCTCACTATAACTTGCATTTAAGGCAGTATATTACCTGCCGAACGATAAATTTCATACCACTCTGGACGAGTGAGATGAACATCTCCTGCTTTTACACAATCTTGCAGACGTTCAATATTCATCGTGCCTGTCACAGGCTGCATCTGCGCAGGGTGACGAAGCAACCAAGCGATTGCAATCGTTGTATTGCTCACGTCATACTTCGCAGCAATCTCGTCGATCTTAGCATTCAATTCCGGGAACTTGTCGCTACCCAGGAATACGCCTTCGAAGAATCCGTACTGGAACGGGGACCACGGCTGAATGGTGATATCATGGAGACGACAATAATCAAGAATGCCGCCATCACGGTTAACCGCAGCATCGTTCTCCATGTTCACGTTGATTCCGCTGTCAATCATCGTTGTGTTGGTAATACTCATCTGCAACTGGTTGGCAACCAGTGGCTGTTTCACGTATTTTTTCAACAGTTCGATCTGGTTCGGATTCTGGTTGGACACCCCGAAGTGACGCACTTTACCTTCGCGCTCCAGTTGATCAAAGGCTTCAGCCACTTCTTCCGGCTCAACCAAAGCATCCGGACGGTGCAGCAGCAGAACGTCAAGGTATTCCGTTTTCAGACGCTGAAGAATACCATCCACCGAATTCAGAATATGCTCTTTGGAGAAATCAAACATTCCTTTGCGAATACCGCATTTGGATTGAAGAATCATATTTTCACGAACTTGGGGATTCATCTGTACTGCTTCGGCGAAGATCTCCTCACATGTTCCTGTACCATATATGTCAGCATGGTCAAAGAAATTCGCTCCAACTTCCATTGCAGAACGAACAAAATGTTCAGCTTCCTTACCGTCTAGTGAATTAATCCGCATGCAACCCACAGCGACTACAGGTACTTCAAGTGTGCTGCTGCCCAATTTAATGGTTCTCAAGATGTTTTCCCTCCATATTCGAATATTATCGTGTATCTTCTTTTGATTGTGACACACATCTGCAATCGGTTTCAATAGATTTATCCTACATTCATATGGAGAAATGATAGGTTCTTGATTCCTGCCTATACTTATCAAAAGAAGAAGTTATACTTCTTCCGGCACGATAACCTCAATATGCCTTGGTAGGACAGTGATATGAATAGGCAAGTCAGGACCTTCCTCACCGTCTACATTCGTGCGAATGGCTTCGTCTGAGCGAACATGAACTTCTTTGGCTGTAAAATAATCCACATCCTTATGCTCCTTCAGATTGCCAAAAAACAGGGAAGTACCTAGGGTCAGGCTGTTGAACACACTAATATTGCGAACAACAAAACAATGGATCAAACCATCGTCCACCTCAGCATCAGGTGACAACTTCTGGAATCCTCCAACCGAATTGGTCAGCGCCGCCAGAAAAAGAGGAGATTCTCCCTCCCAGATCTGACCGTCATATTCAATGGTCAGTTGATTGGCTGGTGTATTCACCAAGTCTTTCAAGCCTTCCTTGAGATACGCGAATGAACCTAGCTTCGACTTCTCTTCCGAGGATACAGAGAATAGAGCTTCTGCCAAAGAACCTGCTGCTACCACGTTGGCAAACAGACGATCATTAATTTTCCCGATATCCACGATATGGGTCTGATCCGAACGTAACTGCCGAATGGCCTCCTCCGGGTCAAGCGAGATATTCAGCGCACGTGCAAAATCATTCACCGTACCTAAAGGTACGATGCCCAATCGGGGACGATGGTTCTGATCCATCATGCCATTAATCGTCTCATGCAGTGTTCCATCGCCTCCGATGGAAATGACCAGATCACAGCCATCCTTGCAGGCGTTCAGGCAATAGCCCACCGCATCACCTTCCCCGGCCGTCTCGTTAATAACTACCTCATACTGCTGCGACTCCAGAATTTCTCTGACTTGAGACACATACTGATCGGCCTCTTCCTTACCTGACGACGGATTGCTAATGATCATGGCTTGGCGCATACTCACATCTTCCCCTCCAAATTGGCATCTTTACTCCATCTTTACCCGTTTCAAGGGTGGGTTGAATAGGGCCAGCAAGGGATGCTTTATTTTTTTTGATAAACATGTCTCTGAAGAGTGCAGAGCAGGACTTGTTTCATATAGAATAGAAGTAAGAGAATACCCCTTATGAAATTTCGTGTTCCTTTTTCCTGTTGACGGGTTAATAACTATAGATGTGTTTTTAGCCGAGTCTGCATACATTAAATTGTTCAATCTACACGCAACACTCCGTAGGCATAACAACCTTCTGTTATGGTGGAAATGCGATACTTATCTAACTCAATCGTTCGGATTATTTTATAATTCTAAAAATCGGAGGAAATACATGCAATGAGAAGAGTGACTCTATTATTTCTAGTATTCATCCTAAGTCTCGGGGCATCGGGGCAAGCCATGGCTTACACAACTACAGACTCGGGTGAGGGAATCATTGAGGATCCCTTACTTGAAGACGGATTGAAGCTAATACTGAATAAACCTCTCGATGTTCCACTGACTTCATCTGATCTGGAGCAGCTTGAAGTGGTGGACCTGAGCAATGCAGGTATTCAGAGCCTGTCCGGTCTGGAATATGCGACCAACCTGACTCACCTCCGATTATATGGGAATGAGATTGAGGATCTCACACCGCTGGAGCACCTAACCCAGCTTCGCGAGATCGATGTTCGCAACAATTACATTACATCCATAGACGCACTTGCTGAATTGAAAGACTTGGGACGGCTGTATATCAGCAACAATTCCATTTCATCCATAGAGGTTGTACGTGGGTTCAACCGATTACATACGTTCCACGCCAGCGGTAACCAGATTGCCAGTCTTGCAGCCCTCTCGGATACGGATGCACTGAAATGGCTTGAGATTTCAAACAATTCCATTAGTGATCTGACGCCGCTCATGGGTAAGAAACGGCTCCAACAACTCAATGTTGCAAACAACCAGATTCAGACACTGGAACTACTGGCTGAATTGCCAAATACCCTGCGGAATCTGAATGTAGCAGGCAATCACATTACGGACCTGACACCACTGGAGCACCTGACACGGCTTCGGACACTTGATATCTCTGGTAACCAAGTACAACACCTCAAGGGGCTTGAGGGACTGACTGGTCTGAAGGAACTGAATGCAGAATCCAATCAGATCTATGATCTGGAACCTCTTCGGCAACTATCAAGTTTGGACGTATTAAAATTATCCAACAACCGGGTGTGGGACCTGACACCGATTGCAGGTTTTACGTTTACCCGTGATCAGTCTGCGACGAACGCCATTCAGGATATCTCAGCGTCCACCTTATTATCCTCAGGTATTCAGACATCTGTCTCAGAGGTTGAGCCTGCGGGGCTTACCGTGCAGAACAATTATCTGGATGTCACAAGTGGCAGTCAGACGATGCAGATTCTGAACCGGATGAATGTGCGGGAGCAGAAACGGACGCCGCAAGGCGGCTTCCAGCGTCTAATGGAAGGGTCTACCACTGCCTATGTAGGAGATCGTGCTTATGCACTGGATGCTGCACCTTTTATCGATGAAGGGCGGACCTATGTGCCTCTGCGCTTTGTCTCGGAGCAATTAAACGCCAGTGTGAACTGGAACAGCGGTACGCGCGAAGCCGTGATCACACAGAATGACAAAACGATACGATGGAGCGTGGGCAACAAGCAGGTTATCGTGGACGATACACTTGCGATCAATGATGCTCCTCTAATGATGAGAAATGGCAAAGCTTTTGTTCCGGTTCGCTTCATTTCAGAGCAATTCAATGCCTCTGTTGGTTACATCGGTAGCAGTAAAACGATTCTGATTTTTGAAAATAAACAGCTCGGTGATCGTGTACAGCCTTAAGTCGTATCTCACGTTCAATTTCAGCCATAAGAGAATATGAGAAACATAGCAAAGTCCCCGCCTTGAACGATCAGCGGGGATTTTTCATGTGTTATGACAATAGTGCTACGACATTGGATAGTGGTATATGGATAGAATCAATCATAAGTAAATGCACCGTACCAACTGTTTATACGAGCATGAACTTGTAACATTCTATCTCGGATTAGGGCAAATTTTACACGGTTTAGCATATCTTCTTTTGCCGCGAGAGTTGTTATACTGAACGTAATATAGATGACAGCTGGAGTCCACGCGAGGAGGAAAATCATATGACATTTACGTTCACTGGTTATTCAACAACCCAAGATAGTCCATGGAAAGAGTTATCTTTTGCGTCAACAAATGAAAGCGCTAACTTAAAACTCACGGGTGAGCAGCATCAGCTTGTGGAAGGATTCGGCGGATGTTTCAACGAGCTTGGTTATATGGCTCTGTCTCACTTGAGCGAGGAGCAGCGCCATGAGGTATTTCATTCCCTCTTCCATCCGGAGGGTGAGCACAAGTTTAACATCTGCCGCTTGCCCATCGGCGCAAGTGATTATGCGGAGCAGTGGTACAGCCACAACGAGGTGGACGGCGACGTGGCCATGGAACATTTTTCGATCGAACGTGATTTCAAATATCTCATTCCCTACATCAAGGAAGCTCTGCGTTATAACCCGAACCTGCAATTCTTCGCCTCCCCTTGGAGCCCGCCAACATGGATGAAGTCGCCCAAAGCCTATAACTACGGCACACTTCGTTGGGAGAAAGATATTCTGGATGCTTACGCCCTGTATTTCGTAAAATTCGTACAGGCTTACCGTGAAGCAGGCATTACGATTCATCAGGTGCATGTGCAGAACGAAGTCATTGCAGATCAGAAATTCCCTTCTTGCATGTGGACAGGCGAGCAGCTTCGTGAGTTTATCGCCGATTATCTGGGGCCGGCTTTTGACAAACACGGTCTGGATACGGAGATCTGGCTGGGCACGATCAACGCCCCTGATCCATGGGAAGAATTGATCAAGAAAAAAACAAACGACTTCGACGAGTACGCCGGACTTGTCCTGAGTGATCCAAAGGCCTATTCCTATATCAAAGGTGTTGGGTATCAATGGGCTGGCAAAAATGCCATTCAACGTACCTCGGCAAGTTATCCGGAGCTACGTTATATGCAGACCGAGAACGAATGCGGCGATGGCAACAACTCATGGAACTACGCCAAATACGTATATAACCTCTACCAGCATTACTTCAGCAACGGCGTGAACGCGTACATCTACTGGAACATGGTTCTGGAACCGAAAGGCCGCAGCACATGGGGCTGGGAGCAGAACTCCATGATGACCGTAGATCCGGACAATAAGGAGGTTACTCGAAACCCGGAGTATTATGTGATGAAACACTTCGCTCATCATGTGGTCCCTGGTGCTCGAAGAGTCGGCCTGTCTGGGGCCTGGAGCGGTAAATCTGTGGCTTTCCGCAACCCGGATAACAGTCTCGTCATTGTCATCAACAATCCATTTCAGGATCGTCGCGACTTGTATCTGGCATATGAAGGACACACCCTTCGTCTGGAGTTGGAAGCTGATTCCTTCAACAGCATGGTTATTCAACCGAAGTAACAAACCTCAGTTGAAACAAAGCATACTCACACCAATAGCGCCATATTCCCATGCTTAACATGTGGAACAGGCGCTATTTGGTGTTATATAATAACGAATTTCACAAGGGAAACTCAGACTCGTCAAAATGCACGCTTAAGGGTTGTTCGCCAGATAATTTCTCAACCATTGCAGCGCTGGACGTTCTGTACCGTTGCTATTAACCAGATGCGAACCGTTTACCCATGTTTGGTTCTGGTTGTAGCCCCACAGTGTTACGCCTTTAACAGCAGCATGCTTCCACAGTACAGGGAATTTCTGCTGATAGCGCTGCAACTGCGTATTATCATCGCCCGTCATATCCAGTTCGGATACATAGACCGGCAGACCTGTCGCAGCCAGCTTATTCAGTACTGTGTTCATCGTACTCACAGAGACGTTGTCCATATTAAAGTAATGTGCTTGGATACCAATACCATCCACTAGACCTCTGTTTTTCAGAAGGTTGATAATCTGGATATATTGGTCCGCTTTAGCCGGATCACCGATAATTCCGTATTCATTGATCAACAATTTGGCGTTAGGGAAGGCTTGTCTCGCCTGCTGGAATGACCAGATGACCCAATCCCAGCCAGTGGCCCCATCTCCACCAATCGCGTTGCGATAAGAAGGCTTGGCATGAAGCGGCTCATTGACGACATCCACATATGCTGCCTTCGGATACCGCTGGCCTGCGGCGTTAATCCATTGTGTAACTTCAGCCTTCTGATCTGCGGCAGAGAGACTGTTAATCCAGTTTGGCTGCTGATTTCCCCATACGAGCGTATGGAATTTGAACGGAAAATTGTTGTTGACCGCATAGTTGTAGGCCATATCTGCCTGACCCCAGTTCATCACGTTGCGTGTACCTTCCACAGCATCCCACTTGGTGGAGTTCTCTGGAGTTACCTGGTTCCAATAAGGGCTAAAATTCGAAGGAACCTGGCTAGCGATAATATTGCCTAAAAATTTGCTACCTTTTGCCAAACCAGCGCTCACACTACCAACTGCAACCGAAGCAGCGAGAACGCCTACCAATGCTAGTGAACCAACCGTCTTGAACCACTTGGACTTGAACAATGAAATTCCTCCTTAATCATTATTTAGAATTATTAAGCGCTTACAAAAACCATTTTACTGGATAATTTTGGTCTTTAACACCTGCAAATTATACTATTTTCAAAAATCGCAAATTAATAGTTAGCTATATTTATAGATTTCTCTCTTAAATCCAACATAACGCTTACATTGGAGTTTACATTTACCACATGTTTATCTAGTATAAAATGACACATATCTTTACATACACTAGATAACAAGGGAGATTACAACATGCGCAAAATTTCAACAAAACGTTTCGCCGGATGGCCTTTATCGTTCCTTTTATGTGCCTCCATTTTGTTCGCCCCTTTTGCTTCTACTCCAGCTCAGGCTGCTGAGGCAGACAAGGAAACCAAGATCACGTTGCTGGGTACATCGGATATTCATGGCCGATTTATGCCGTGGGACTATGCTCTGGACGGTCCAAACCCAACCGGCAGCATGACGCAGCTCTATACCATTGTGAAAAAAGTGCGTGCCGAGAATCCCAATACGATTCTGCTGGATGCAGGGGACATGATTCAGGATAACTCTGCTGAGTTATTCAATGATCAACCTCAATCTCCCATGATGGTTGCGATGAATGAAATGAAATATGACGCATGGGTTATGGGTAACCATGAGTTTAACTTTGGACTGGACGTACTGGAGAAGATCTCTTCCCAATTCAATGGACAGCCTCTCGTAGGTAACATTTTCAAAGAAAACGGCGACCGCTACATGCCTGCCTATACGATTATTGAGAAAGACGGCATCAAAGTGGGTGTCATCGGAATGAACACACCGATGATTACCGAGTTCGAGAAAGGTACGGATCACCTGGACGGTATCATCGTCAAAGATCCTGTAGAAGAGACCAAGAAGGCCATTGCCGAACTGAAAGGCAAAGTCGATGTCATGGTTGGACTTATGCATATGGGATTGGATAACGAGAACGGAAATCCGGGAACCGGAGTGACGGATATCGCCAACGCCAACCCGGAGCTGGCTGCTATTTTTGCCGGACACATGCATACTCTGATTGAATCCCAAACGGTTAACGGTGTATTGATCTCCGAACCGAATAAATATGGCTCACATATTTCGCGAATTGACCTGACATTTGCCAAAGACGGCGACAAAGTTGTGCTGAAAAGCAAAGAGGCTCGAGCACTCGCTGTAAAAGCAGCCGACGGAACATACGAAGTCTCCGATCCTGCGCTGGAAGAGACCTTGCACCCGTTCCACGAGTTCGCTCGTGCCGATGCCAACATTGAAGTGGCTGAACTGAAAGGCACGAACCTGGTGCCTGCCGATGAGATTAAGGGTATCCCTGCTGTGCAGATTCAGGAAACACCTTTGTCTGACTTTTTCACCGAAGTGATGTTGCATTACAGTGATGCCGATGTGGTCGCGCACCAGATTGATAACGACAAGGCCAAGCTGGATGTAGGCCCGATCAAGAAAAAGGATATTGCGTTCAACTACCAATATACCTTTGGTGAAGTAACTGTGTATGAAGTAACCGGACGGGATCTGATGGATTATATGGAGTGGTCTGCAGGGTACTTCAACTCTACACGTCCGGGTGACGTGACTGTAAGCTTTGATCCGAAACGGCGTGCTTCCAAATACAGCACCGATGATTTCTTCGGCGGCGTAACGTATGAGATTGACCTGACCAAGCCATACGGCAGTCGGATTACGAATCTCAAGTACAGCAACGGTGTAGCCGTCAAAGAAGACGATACGTTGAAGCTGGGCATGAATGCCTACCGAATGGAAGCCCTGATTGCCAAAGGCGGCGCCATGGAAGGACGTAAGTTCAAGCAGCTCTGGTCCTCCAAGGATGCTTCTGCATTTGGTGAGATCCAAGGTACGATTCGCAACCTGTCCATTGCTTATTTGAAAGATGTCATGAAAGGTGTCTACGAACCGAAGATTCAGCACAATTGGAAAATCACCGGCGTAGACCTGACTGCACCAGAACGTGCAGATGTGGTGGAGTTAATTAACGATGGCATCATGTCTGTGCCAACAACGGAAGATGGCAAGTACACCAACATTGCCTCCATTAACATTTTGGATGCGGTGACGCAAGAAGAGATTGATGCACTATCCGCCAAAGCAGGTGTGAGTGCAGCGCAATTCGCAGGTGTGAAAACCAAGGGAGCATTCTATCAACAGCTGAACAAAGCTCGCAAAACGGCAACAGGTGGCGATAGTGGTACGACAACACCTACACCTGAGAAACCGACAACACCAACCGTACCTAAACCAACACCGACTCCAGGCACGTCGAAACCTGGTAAACCTTCAACACCAAACACGGGTAAACCGGGTAGCATCACCAAAGGTAAACAAGCCAAGGTTACAGCGGCTTACCTGAACGTACGCGCTGGCGCTTCATCCAAAGCCAAAGTTATTGCTGCCGTACCGCAAGGCACCCTGCTTGAGGTAATTAGTACAGACAAATATGGCTGGGTCAAAGTGAAAATCGATGGACGTGTAGCATTCGTATACGGGAAATATGTGAGCATTTTGAAATAGCAATCGTTACGCACCACGCTTAACGAAAAAAGGGCGATTCTCCCATGGAAATCATGGTCAGGATCGCCCTTTGCTATGTCAACCAATGTTTATGCGTATTGCCTCTCCTCTACTGCTCTGTGGGAATGAAGACATTTAGCCTGATGGCAAGTTCTTAATTTTATCCATGAAAGAGTCCAGCTGTATGCCATTTGTTTTTTCCGTAAAATCACGTAATTCCTCCGACTCCCCCTCGTAGGCGGCAAGTACGTAGTCACCATCGACAATATAATACGTGCCGTAGCGGGTGAACGAATATCCATCCACCTGTTTCCCGGTCGTCCCCTTTTTGACTACAGCGATAATCTCCATACCTGGTTTAAGTTCAGGCTCCACACCTGCGAAGTCAGCGTTGTAAAATAAAAAAGTATCCTTCGGTACATCAGCTCCTGTTACTACTTCATGTACCTTCACTTCATAGGAAATGAATTTAGGTTGGTATGGTGTCATTCCATTAGCTTTATCCTTATCAGCCATCATTCTTTCAGGTGTGCCCGGTTCAGTACTCAGCTCCACACTAAAGCTTGGCAAAATTTTCATTACCTCTGCCACAACAACGCTATCCCCATATGTCATGACCTCTCTAAAGCTTACTTCTCTCATGGATATCGTCGCGGGGGTGTTCGTAGATAGTGGATATTCCTCACGTAGTTCCTTCATTCGCTCTTGGGAGAGCACGTTCTCCGCACGATCACTTGAATTGACAAACAGAGTTGTACATCCCATTAGACTAACCAGCAATGCAATACTTGTTAGCCAACATATCATTCGGAATCGTGCCATACATCCACCCCTTACCTGATATGGTTGATATATACCTTCAAGCTCAGCCCCTCTTCACATCCCAGTTTGCGAGCATGCCTCTCGCCATCTCCATGTCCGACTCCTTGCCTGTAATTAGTGCAAACTTGGCAACAATCGCAGGATAGGCTGCCCATTGCTCTCGAATATGCTCCAGCATCCGGGGCCATGTTCTTCCTCCTGCCTTCTCATAACGTCTCAACAGGTCACGCAGTCCTTCCTCCTGAAAGAGTGCATAGTAAATGACGAAATCCTTACCCGGGTCAGCAATCTCCGCTTCCGTCCAGTCAATAAGTCCAGTTACGCGTTGTTCCTTATCGACAATAATATGCGGCGGATGCAGATCACCATGGATGAACGCTGAGTGCTGCGGCCAATAGCTACTTACAGACAGCCATATCGTCCAACGTTCAACCAGTTCGGTTGGCACCGTAAAATTCTGCTTAACCTCTTCTATATTGGCTGCAAATTCCTTGCGAGCTTCCATAGGTGTTTTGATCCGTACTCCACCTTTCTTCGCCTCGTGTGGATCGATGTTATGCAGCGCGACGAGGTTCACAGCCAAGGAATCGAGAAACGTATCAGATAAACTTTCCTGGGGGAATTGCCAGACATAACCTCCCCCTGCAGGATCGACAACTGCAATCGGATCACCATCTAGTAAAGGATAAGCGATCAACTCTGGCGTACAGATCCGCCAATCGGGTACTTGTGCGGGTATACTGCCTCGGACTACATCCAGCACCCTGCGCTCATTCTCGGCTCGCTCCCATACGTCTTCACGTCGCGGCTGGCGCAGAACCCATCTGCGGTCTTCTTCATCCGTGGCGAATGCTACACGAAAATCCATACCCGACTCGTTAATCTCCAAGGACTCCTTATCCATAATTAGCCCGTTCTGTTCGGCTAAAGATATTAGTTCATTTTGAATTGCCAAATGTTCATTTGATTTCGATTTTGTCATATCAGGCACTCCCCTTTTCCTGGATAAACTAAAAAACACAGACATGTTCGCCTGTGCAGTTCATTTTGGATATTGGCATACCCGAATGCTCACAAAAAAATAGTAGTACATCAAAGAACCCCTTCACAGAGTGATTCTTTCATGACTAGCGGCATACGTGTACAATGGCAAACCAATCCCGATGAGCTCCACACAGGCAGAAAACAGCAAGCGAAACAAACATCTCGCCAAACTATCTCAATCGGGAAAAATTTAGCACACGTATCCCTCCGTTCAATAAGTTACCCATATGCTAACATATTCCATATCCCAGTTCCAGACCGAATGGAATATTTTTGGTTCTTTTTATTGATATACAGGAACTTGTGCGTCTCAGGTAACGTCCATAGTTTATAGATCTAATCAGAAAGGATGAGAGGTGAACAACTCGATGTCCATTGTACGAAGGTTGTCCTTATTGCCAGTTATCTTACTTCTGCTAACGCTCGGATGCGCAGAGAAATCCGAGGAACAGGGGGAAGATAAGCCACATGTGCGAGGAATGATTACGGATTTTGAGGAAGAAAGAGGTCAGGTACTCATCGAGAATAAAGAAGATGGAGGTGTTGAATCAGGACCGATTTTCATCTCGCTCAACACGGATGCTGAACTCATCATCGAAGGAGAGACTGTCACCGTCTCTTTGGATGAGACACTCGTTGGTCGAAGTGCAGACGTATGGATTGGTGGAATAATCGCTCAATCTTACCCTCCCCAAACCCAGGCTGTAAAAATGGTAATTCATTAACAAACAGCAAAATCCACCGATACATTTCGTTTCACGTGGAACGTTATGATACACCTACGAACAGCAACCCCTTTACTCCTCATATCGGAATGGATGAAAACAATTTAATCACTTGATGCATTTACTCCGTTAGCCTGCCTGCATATAGAGTATAATGAAAAGGTATACGATAAATGTACGGTGCAATAATTGTACAAAAACTAACGCAAAAGAGGTAAACGATGAGCGAGCAACAATTTAAAGATTATGGACTTGGTGAAGAGATCGTAAAAGCACTGGACAGTCTGGGCTATGAGACACCAACCGAGGTGCAAACTAAAGTTATTCCGGTAGCACTGGAGAATCAGGATCTTGTGGTGAAATCACAGACGGGTAGCGGTAAAACAGCTGCCTACGGCATTCCGCTCTGCGAGCTGGTAGATTGGAATGAAAATAAGCCACAGGCTTTGATTCTTACACCAACCCGGGAACTGGCTTTGCAGGTTAACGAAGATATTACAAATATCGGCCGCTTTAAGCGTATTAAAGCAACCGCACTATACGGACAGTCCCCTTTTCATATCCAAAAAGCCGAGTTAAAACAAAGAACACATGTCGCTGTAGGTACGCCAGGTCGGGTACTGGATCATATCGAACGCGGCACGCTGCCACTCGATCGGATCGCCTATCTCGTCATTGACGAGGCCGATGAGATGTTAAATATGGGCTTCATTGAGACGGTACAAGCGATTATTCAGAAACTGCCGCAGGAGCGAGTGACGATGTTGTTCTCCGCTACGTTCCCTGAAGATGTAGCCAAGCTGTCACGAAAATACATGAACAAGCCAGTGGAAATCGAGATCAAAGCAAGTGGACTGACAACAGCCACCATCGAACATGCTGTGATTCACGTGCCAGAGGTGAACAAAACCGCGCTGCTTCAGGACTTGTTCATTGTGGAAAATCCGGATAGCTGCATCGTGTTCTGCCGTACGCAGGAGAATGTAGATAAACTGTTCCGGGTCATGGCTGACTTGGATTATCCAGCAGATCGTATCCATGGTGGCATGGAGCAGGATGAGCGGATCGAAGTCATGAATGCCTTCAGACGCGGACAATTCCGTTATCTGATCGCAACGGATGTAGCTGCACGCGGTATTGATATCACCAATATTACTCATGTCATCAACTACGATATTCCTTTGGAAAAAGAGGGATATGTTCACCGCACAGGCCGTACGGGACGCGCAGGCAAAACAGGTAAAGCCATTACGTTGATTACACCGAAAGATGGCCGACGTCTGGCCGAGATTGAATCCTATATCGGCTTCGAAATCCCTGTTGTGAAAGCTCCTTCCGAGGAAGCTGTGGATCGCCGCAGAGAAGATTTTGAGAAGCGATTGAAGATCGTGCCTGAACGTAAAAAGGACAAGCGCGAACAGTTAAACCAACAGATCATGAAGCTGAACTTCAACGGAGGCAAGAAAAAGAAACTTCGTGCAGTAGACTTTGTAGGTACCATCGCCAAGCTTGAAGGAGTTGCTGCAGACGATATCGGTATCATTACCATTCAAGACAATGTAACAGATGTGGAGATTCTGAATGGCAAAGGACCACTCGTACTGGAGCTTATGCAGAATACAACGATCAAAAAGATGCAGCTCAAGGTTCGTAAAGGTCATAAGTAGGTTGGTGAATGTTGCCAAATAAATAGGAATTCAAACAGGGATAGTGGACTCTTTTCTAAGTCTGCCATCCCTTTTTTTCTCTTTTCGATATATGACTCTGCTGTTCTAGAACTCTCTAACCGCTCAATTCACCTCTTCTTTTTCCGTACTGCACCGCCTTCTACCACATAACGAAATAGTGCATCTTCTGCACCACCGATCACATCTGTAACCTGAAACGTCGCTGCATCTCCCGACTTATATACACTCCCCGTCACAAAGCTGAACACCACACGATCATCTTTGCCCCAATATGGATTCAGCATCACAAATGTACTGCCGTTCACACCCTTTACCGCGCGGTTTCCATTGGCATTGTATAGGCTTTTCTGATCCATAGCCCAGCTCTGGGGATAGGCATCGAATAGATGTGTAAAGCTCGCACGATCGATATGTTTATTGGGTTTACCCCATAGATACACCCGATTGGCATCCACCGCCCAGCTTCCGGAAGGGGTTATTAACTCAAATGTTGATGCATCTGCCCCCTTGATTATCTGAAGCATATCATCTGGATGACCGAAAGGCTGGCTTGTCCGCACAACCTCGGCGCGATACACATGTTGCTGATCCTTGGAAAGTCCAAGATGCTCCGTCCCGGCAAACACTTCAAACTGTCGGGCATCTGCCTCGTCGACAGGGTATCCGTTGTAATACACATGATTGTCATCACGACCGAAGGGTCCGCCTAGTGGCTGGAAAGTATCTGGATCTGCTCCTTTTACAGTGCGCCACTGAAAGTATACACGTTCCCGGTCCCGTGCAAACTGCTCATCCAACGGTTCAAAGGTAGACCTATGCACATCCCGAACGAGATTATACACTTCCTTCGCCTCCCGATGAGCCGTACCGCCCCATTCTGTTTTATAAAAAATGGACGACGCAGTCTCAAACCAATTGCCTGTGATCTGCACAGCTCCGTCAGCACTGTGGTCATAATCAGGTTGCCACCAGCCAGGTACGTCGGGATGATGTTCACGCAACCATTCTCTTACCTCATCCTTTTCACCATTCGCATAGCGAAGAGAACTGGACAGATGGAACAGATGATCCTTGTCGGTACAATAGTTGTGATGAGCAATCACAGCATTCGTATCAATATCCTCAAATAGATGAAAATGCGTGCTGCTCTTCACATAGAGATAACGTTGGTCCTGAGCAAAGTAGGGCGTGTTCGGCAACAGACGAAAGCTGTTTGGATCGGAGTCAGGCACAGCCTGATCTTCCAGATAGACGTATTCGGAATCGCAGCAGTAATCTTCATCAATCACACGAAAAGCTTCCGTATCCCGGCTGAATAAACTCGCCTTGTTTTTGCGGGCATTGAACCACCATATTCCTTGACGATCACGGAGATACGCGAATGTCAGCCATCCCTTTGCATACGTAGAGATGACTTCAAAATCCCGAGTGGTAATGCCTCCTGTTATCGTCGTTCTCTCTCCATTATCATTCACATGTACGATCACCTGAAGGTCTTCATCCGCAATTAATGTGTCCATAACGTATTCACTCCCAACCATATAGGATCATATTCATCATAGGTTACCTGAACGTTGCAACGCACGCAAAATCTGATCCTGATGGGCCACTTTAATCGTGAACGCCGGCGTGTAAAGCTGCTGGATTAATTCATGGGGCAGCTCATCACCCGGTGTAGGCAGCAGCTGAAACAGCTGATAGAAATATAAACCACCTTCTTCATCAGATCCCTCATATTTGTAAGGTACCTGACAGGTAAGATAGGGAAGCTGCTCCAGATGGAGCTCTGCATTATGATCCATGCCAATCAACAGACTATCCCTGTTCAGGCGGGCATCTGTTGGAGCGGAGACCATTCCCGTGATGTCCTTCGTATCTTCTTGAGCAAACCCGTACACAACCCCCTCTTCTTCCTGCCTATGTTGATCCGATCGGGAAATACACGCATAATACAGGGCACGTAACGGAGAACGCGTTAACTCCAGCAAGTTGGTAGGCAACCCTTCATGATGGCACCATGCCAGCGTGTATTCACGTTCCCAAGCTCCTGCATCACTCGCCCGATCGTGAATATAGCCGTTCACGGTCTCTTCGTAATAAGCAGGATTATCCCGCAACAATCGGGCGAACCGGGGACGTAACAAGGATGAACTTAACGAGGGATACCTGCGATTCTCTCCACGAAAATAATACTGCCCCTCCGTAAGCTGTAGCTCCTCCATAAGGAATAGATACTCATCTAGTGATTGAACCTCATAGCACATCGTATTACGCACGGTCTTCAACTCCTCTGGCATCTCTTTTCTACTTTAACGATCCGCTCTCTTCACCGCTCTCACCGCTAGAACAGGTAAAAAAACCTCTTAGTTCAGCAATGCATGGATTGTTCACTTGTCAAAGAGTGTAGCCGAACTAGAATATATATGAAAGCGTTATATTCTGTTTTTATCTTCTGGGAGGTGCATGCTATGGGTAACAGGAAAGCGGTCTGGTTACTGATTTTTGCACTCACGTTCACCCTGTTTGGACTTCATCCTGAACGAACAAGCGCAGCAAGTGTCACGATAACCAACGGTACCGATTGGCTCGACACCGCAGGCAATCCCATCCATGCGAACAGCGGCAACATTCTACAGGTAGGTTCGATGTATTATCTGTACGGTGAACATGCGGTGGGCGGCAGATTCGACAGCGTGAACGTCTACACCTCCACCGATCTGAAGAACTGGACTTTCAGCAACGCCATCCTGACGAAAGATTCCGCAACCGAGCTGGCCTCCAGCAAGATTGAACGCCCCAAAGTCATCTATAATGCATCAACCAACCAGTATGTGCTCTGGGCACACTATGAGAATGGCACAGACTACAACCTCGGGCGTGTAGCGGTGGCAACGAGCAATACCCCAAATGGCAAATTCACCTATGAGGGCAGCTTCCGCCCACTCAATTATGAATCCCGTGACATGAACGTCTTTGTTGATACAGATGGCACAGGTTATCTGGTTACTGCTTCACGCAAAAATGGCGGTGCCAATGATTCGATGGCTATTTTCAAAATGAATGCAAGTTACACCGGAATACAATCCTTCGAAGGCTGGCTGTTCGAGAATGCCTACCGCGAAGCGCCTGCCGTTGTGAAAAAAGGAAACCGTTACTACCTCTTCACCTCCCAAGCCGCTGGCTGGTATCCGAATCAGGGGGCATATGCTACAGCAACTTCCATGGCGGGCCCGTGGACTGCACTTACACCATATGGCAATCCATCTGCCTTCGGTTCGCAGATTCATGATATTGCCACGATTACAGGCAGCAGCACCACATCCTACATCTACATGGCAGACCGCTGGAACCCCATGAGTATTGGAGAGCACAAACATATCTGGCTACCGCTAACCTTGAATGATTCGAATGGAACAGCATCACTAGAGTGGTATACAACGTGGAATATCGATGCAGCGACAGGCATCTTAACCCCACCTGTTCTCGTCAACCATGCACAAGGCAAAACAGCTACCGCCATCTCCACAGCCTCCGGCTCATCCGCATCCAACGTCAATGACGGGAACTACCAGACGTCTTGGGTAGCTTCCTCCAATAGCTGGCCTGCATGGTGGCAGGTGGACTTCGGCGCACCGAAGACGATCACGGAGATCGATACGTCCTGGTTTATGTATAAAGGTTCCGAGGGGTACTACAAATATAAAATCGAAATTAGCAACGATGGTATCAATTACTCCACATTGGATCGCACCAACAATCTGACCTATGGTTTCACCACGGACGCTGTGCATTTCACCGCACGTTATGTCCGAATTAATATGGTGAACGCCGTCTTGTGGAATAATCCAGGGAACTGGTACACCCCAACCCTGCACGAGGTCAAAATGTTGGGTCCAGCCACACCGGAAGCCACAGGGTACAGCCGCTTCAGTTCACACAACGTTCCGGATCGATACATCCGTCATGCCAACTACATCGCACGGATTGACGCTAATGTCTCTCCTGCGCTGGACTCCCAGTTCCGTGTCGTACCGGGTCTAGCGAGTTCCACGGGAATTTCACTAGAATCCATCAACTTCCCCGGCTACTTTCTGAAGCGCAACGCCAGCAACAAAATTGTACTTGAAGCCTACGCCGACACCACTGCCTACAAGGGAGATGCCACGTTTTTAAGCAGCCCTGGTTGGGCTGACAGCACCAAAGTTTCCCTTCAATCATACAGTCAGCCAGGATATTACATCCGGCATTATGATTATGTACTGCAGTTGGATGCTGTCAATGCAACTAGCAGCGCAACAGTGAAGGGTGATGCCACGTTTGGGCGGACTAATTTCTAAGAAAATGAATTGGAGATGAAAATTTAGGCTTAGCCAGGTTTGGTGGGTTGCGCGAAGCAATGGGAGGCATAACGTGCCGGAGACACAAACGCTGCATGAATTACAATAAATTATAGAATATATGCAAAAAAGCCTACTCCGATGGGAGTAGGCTCTTCTGCCAGTCTGATCTATCAAGGTTATTTGAAATTAGGATCAAACTTCATCATGTTCATTTTACCTTGTTCCTTATAACTCACATAGATGTTATCGGTGCTGTCTATGGTGATGTCTAGCTGAAGAGCATCACCAGTGGAGAACCCGGCAGATCCTACGGGTCTCCAGTCCATATTCTCATATTTCAACACAGTCACCCTGTTGCCGTTTGCTGCATCTCGATAAGCAACGTAAGGTGTTCCTTCGCTGTCAAAGGCCATATCCATGCTTACTTCTTGAGATGAACCCACCGAGAATCCGGGAGTGCTCACCTTTTCCCATGCTGTATCTTCTGATGGAGTGGAGTGCGGATATTTCCACATTTCAACACCATTGGAACTGCTCAGATAGATCATATAAGGTACGCCAGATGGATCCAGCGCGGATGCAGCATCCATATTCGGAGTTATTTGGTATGGATATAATTTAGGGTCTAATTGTTTCCATGACCCATCTGCCAGACTATATCCTGTTGCCACAGGGGTACTAGATGACCTGAATGGAGCAAATAAATACATGCCGTTGTTTGGTAATGGTGCGAGGAAGGCTCTTAGACCTGCGAATGCCTGTATTCTCGCTTCTTGTATCCGTCCCCTATCGCTATAATATCTCCATGACATGAGCATTGACGGTTCCGCAGCATTACCGACCAAAACACCTCTAAACATCAGAAAAGGATTATCATCCTTATCAAAGGTAATGAAGAAGCTATCATTAACTTTATCCACTTTTCTGCTCGCCTTTCCATCATTCCAACTAAAATCAGAGATAGTAGATACTGGTCTCCACCACTTATGTTCATCATTATAATTCTTAAAACTTACTTGACCTGAGCCATTCTTATAAGCAACATAAAGCTTGTCCTTACTGTCTATTCCAAGCGATATAGCTGAGCTCCCCAATCCTCCCGCTTTTTCAAGATCGCTTTGATTACCCAAGGGCTGCCACGTGCCTCCCTTATATTGCATTACAAATACTTCGTAATTGTCCTTTATATAAGCCACGTAAGGAGTCCCTTGACTGTCGAAGATGACATTGGACTTACTATTCAATTCCAACAAGTCACCTACTTGCAGCCATGATGTCATGGTCCACTTCGCGTACAAGGTGATGTTTGACGTCACCGGCGTCCCGAAGTCGTAGACGATCTCCAGATCGGGATCGCTGTACCATCCTTCAAATCGATACCCTGCCCACTTCAGCGCAGCAGGTGCCACAGCTTTGTCGCCAGTAACCACCGTCTGACTACTTACTGCTGCCCCACCGTTACTGTCAAAGTCCACCGTGCGGCTGTTGAATGTCCACTTCGCGTACAGCGCGAGGTTACCCGTCACCGATGTCGTGAAACTGTAGGCTTCATTCAGTCCAGCGTCGCTGTACCAACCGTTGAACGTGTAACCATCCCTTGTCGGTACGGCAGGCTCCGTAGCATTACCGCCGGTTTGCATATTCTGGTCAGCCACCAGTGATCCGCCGTTACTGTTGAAGGTGACCGTGTAAATAGCCGTCCATTTCGCGTACAAGGTGAGGTTGTTCATCACAGGTGTCGTGAAGCTGTAAGATTCATTCAGACCAGCATCGCTATACCAGCCTTCAAATACATGCCCTGGACGTGTCGGCGCTTCAGGAATCGTTGCCGTTTCACCCTCACTTACAGACTGATTACTCACTGACGTTCCACTGTTACTGTTGAAGCTCACTGTGTAGCTATTCTTCGTCCACTTCGCGTACAGCATTACATTCGCCGTTACACCTTCCGTGAAACCATAAGACCTCGTCATTTCGCTGTCGCTGTACCAGCCGCTAAATACATAGCCTTCCAGTGTCGGAGCACCCGGAGCAGTAGCCACGGCACCTTCGTTCACCGTCTGTTCTGTGACTACCGATCCGCCATTACTCTCGAAAGTTACAGTATAAGTATTCGGTACATAAACCGTCCACTTCGCGTACAACGTGAGGTCTCCCGTTACCACCATAGTCGTAAAATCATAGGCGTTCGTTAGCTCGCTATCGCTGTACCAGCCGCTAAATACATAGCCTTCCAGCGTCGGAGCAGTAGGGACCACCACCTTGGCGCCTTCGTTCACTGTCTGGGCTGCGACTTCCGACCCTTCATTGCTCTCAAAGCTTATCGTGTAAGGGATCAGCCACTTCGCATACAGTGTGAGATCCGCCGTCACTGCTGCAGCGAAGTCGTAAGCATTCGTCAACGTGTTATCACTGTACCAACCGCCGAATACATAACCATCTTTCGTCGGTTCAGTCGGCGTACTAATCGTAGCGCCAAACCCTACAGTCTGAGCCGGCACTTCTTCGGACCCACCATTACTGTCGAAATTTACGGTGTAGTCGTTCATTGCCCACTGAGCGGTAAAATGGACATCTTCGGCAGGCATCGTGGTCGGCGGCGTTGGCGACCAACCCGTAAAGCTATATCCCTGCCATGTCGGAGTGCCCAGACGCAACAGCATCGTTGCTCCGAAAGGAACATTATCCGTTTTATTTGCTGCTCCAGAACCGTTATAATCCACCGTCATTTGGTATACATCACGCTTATAATATACCTTTAGCGTCGTTTTGCCGTTGCTCGTGATTAGATCCGTCAGTACCGAAATACTGTCGTCCCGCACGAAGCCATCATAGGATCTCGGCTTGACGTCCGTCATATTCGCCTCGGTACCCGTAACTCCACGATACGATTCCGTATCTGCAACCGTATAGGTGTCACTTCCGATATTTTGCAGCAAGTATACGACCTGATAAGGCGTACCCTCTCTCCCCGTCCACTTCGCTGTATACGTAGTATCCTCAATCGGCATCGCACTTGGAACTTCTGGCGACCAACCGGCAAACGTATATCCCTGCCTTGTCGGCACAGGTATACGAGTAGCGATGTTCTTGCCAACGGCTTCTGTTACCGAGATTTGGGGCGCGCCGGCATAACCTCCAACGAAAGTCATTTTACGATTCGCCGGAGAGTAATTCACTCTGACGACCGTTGTGCCGTCACCCTTGATCAATACGCCGCTTACCATACCTGTCGAATATCCTTGCTCCTTAAACCTGTCGGAGCTGATGCGAATCTCCGTGTCCGTTGTTCCGGTCAAATTCTCCGTATCCACAGGCGGAGCCAATGTTCTGCTGTTCGGGTCTAGCACATAATGCTCAACGGTATACGGCGTATTCTTGTTCGCAATCCAGTGCGCATACAGTTTCCGATCCTCCGCAGCCATTCGGCTCGGAATCGTGATCTTCGTGCCGCCGGAAGCGGCCGTATACCAGCCGTCAAATGTGTATCCTGGATATACTGGGGTGACTACGTTAATAGGCGCGTTATACGGAGCCGCCACAACCTGGGTCACTCCGCCGTTCTGAGGATCCAGCTGAAGGATGTAGTCACCTACTCTGGCAAGCCAGCTTAACTGAATCGTACGCTTGAGCGGATCGGACGTGAACGACCCCGGCGATCCCTTCCAGGTGATAACCAGATTGCCATCACTCACCTGAATGTTCTTGTCCACCACTTCAATCATCCCGTTTGCTGCGTCATACTTGAAGTTTGGATTGTCCACCTGAATATCGAAATTCGAGCGATCATACGCTTTTTCATCCGTATCGCCTGTCTTCAAATCAAAGGTATTCATCGTGACCCACAACTCCGGTACAGCGATGGATGACGCAGAACCCGCCATGTTCACCTTGAGCGACTTATCCTGAGGATAGGCGAAGTCGTAGACGTTCTGTTCTTCTCCAATTGTATACAGTGGCCACTCTTCATCGACCAGCTCCACGCCGCCAGAGAGTGCGCCATCTCCTAATTGAGCACCGAGTTCAACCTCCAAATAGATGCCAATCTCAACGAAGAGGGCGCCTAGAGACTTCGTACTCTCCACCCCGCTAATATTTTTCAATTGATAATAGAAGTAGCCCCACAGATTCACATACACACCAGGTTCTACAGCAAGCCCGATACTATTCAACTTGACGCTTCCAATCCCCGCTTTGACCTCCATATGAATACCAGCTCGTAAACCGATCGTCCCCATCACATAGAAGGTAAATTGGTAATCTCCGTCTCCCGGCAAGCTGACCGTATTGCTCGAACCACTGAAACTCAATACGCGCAAGCTAACCGAGTAACGCTTGGCCATCTTATAGTAGAAATCTGCCCCCACCGTCAGGTTCACCTGGGCGCTGACCACAAACTCCGCTTCAAATTTGACTTCCACAATACCTAAAGCCACGCGTACGCTCTTTTCAAAGAGCTCCTTCTTGATTAACGGAACCCATTCCGTGTCTTGCTCCAACATCTCTTGATACTTTTCCTTCAACGATTCCGCATCTACGGCAGTATCCTGCACACCCGCCATTACCGCTTTAATCTGTGTCGCAATGTCCTGGACCTTTCCCAACCTGCCAGCGTTCTTCTCGCCCACCCAGTCATTCAGTGCATCATTTAACTTATCGCGTTCAACGAGAGCTATCTCTGCCGTGATATTCATTCCGGTATAGCTATAAGCATCCAGATTCGCCGTAATTACATAATCATCAATGCTGTACCAGTAAGGAATTCCCCACTTTTTCAGCCAATGCCCTTGCATATCCCCATTAATACCGAGATCCAGGCTCATCTCCTGGACGAAAGTACCCGTCATATGGATGACAAGTTCGCTGTCTTCATTGATATTGACAACAATATCGGCGCCCACTTGTAATGTAGCGCTTACGCCTGAGGTTCTGCCGTCAATATTTTTCAGCCTCGTGCCGAGTGAAGCAACAACGGTCAGGTTCTCCACACTTACCCGGCTCCCTTTACCGGCCGCTAGGGAGGACTGAGCCTTGATCTCCTGAATTTCCTTCGTCTCCATGGCGATATCAGACAGATAATCCGCGGCTTCATTGACGAATCCGCTGTCTCTCGCTTGCTGCTCAATTTGCTCTTCAAGCTCCGCGATCTGCTCTACCGATAACAGATCATCGCCGTCAATCGCTTGCTGCTGATAGATGTTGAAGACATTCTCAATATCCCCAATCGTGGCATCAGTATATTCGATGACGTCCATCTCAGCTTCAGGCGTAATCGAAGTGATACGTCCATAACCGACAATTCGAGAACCATCTTCAGCAAAGTTGCCTTCATAAAAGCCGATAAAGTCACCCACATCCACCGTGGTTAACTCATCCAAGCCGAAAGGCTCATACAGGCTGTCGCTGTAGTTCATCTGGGTATGCTCAACTGTGATGGAATTGTTGTTCCGATCTCCATCTGTGTCCGCTTCCACACTCACCGGCAGAACATCCGGCTTGAGCAATACTTGTTTGATATCCGCATGATCGTAGGTATAAGTGCTTCCGTCTACCGCTGTAATCTGGACATAGGCCACATCGCCGTCGTCAGCGCCGGTGGTTTCTAACGTGCGTCGATCGGGACGAACCCCTTGATATATGGCGACAGTATTGCCGACTTGAATCACGGTGCTGCCGGAATACACGAACGTTCCACTGCTCGCATTCGCCTCGGCAAGCGCATTTTCGCTACCGCCCACCGTCGTGGCAACTACCGAAATCTCAGGTGAACCCACAGCTTCGCCATTCAATATCATATCCGTGACATCCGTAAATGGAAGGTAGATCATGTTAGGGTTCAGCGGAATGTCCAGAACCTCTTGCTTAGCAACACTAAAAACGTAAATACTCGTCGTCGCATCCTGACCTTGGAAGGACAGGTTATCGCTATTCAACTTCAGTTGATACGTATTGCCTTCAACGAATCTTCCGTCTTCAGCTGCGGACGCTACCGTGAAAGCCCCGTTCCCGCCAGTGACGGTAATTCCAGCAAAGTCGGGATTCGCCGTGTCTGAGAAGGTCATATTCGCTTGAACCTCGGATACTGTCAGGTTGCCTGATGCATCGTTTACTGCAATCGTGAAGTCCGGTGCCACATCCAATACCGAATAGCTTGGTGTGCTCTGTACGGCATTATCTATGCTATCTGTATACTTCGCATACAACTTCATATCCTCAGTTAGCGTACTACCCTCTGCAAAGATGAGCGAGAAATCACTATCTGTAAACCACCCTTGGAATATATATCCCTCTTTTGTTGGAGCCGGCAGGTTATTTAGCACCTGGCCTTTTCGCACCTTCTGCGCAGCAATCGCCGTGCCTCCGTTGCTCTCAAACGTGAGCGTATACGCAGTGGAACCCGTACCTGGGTTACCTCCGTTATCTCCAGGCGTTCCGCCACCGTTATTACCGCCCGGTGACGGCGTTGGCGTTGATGTCACTGGTGATGTCGGTGTTGGTGTCACCGTCGGCGTTGGTTCAGGTGTTGGCGTCACTGGCGTTGAATTCTGCTGTTTCCACGCCTCTACAACTGCATTGTTGCGCATGAAAAGAACCGCAGCTTCCGAGCGAGTTGCTTGCGCACGCGGATGGAAGTTGCCCTTGGCGTCTCCGGTGAACACACCGGCTTGCCACAGCTTGACGACCGCGTCAGCCGCCCAAGGCGATACATTCGCGAGATCACCCGGCTCTGTCGTGACCAGATTCTCGGTCTGATATGGAATCTGTTCGCTTTCAAAATACCGCAACGTCATCGTTGCCATCTGCTCACGGGATACGGTGGCATTCGGCGAGTATTTATCTCCACCCGTACCGTCAGTAATCCCTTGCTTAACTGCCCATTCGACATACGGCGCATACCAACTGCCCACCTGTATATCAGCAAAGCTTGAAGTAGAATACGTCCCTGTATCTATCCCAGCCATCCGTCCGAGTGCCGTCACATACATGGCACGCGTCATTGTCCCTTTAGGTGAGAAGGTACTTGCAGCGGTCCCGCTAAGTATGCCCTTCTCCTGCACATGAACGACTGCATCGTAGAACCAATCCGTCGGACTCACATCCTGGAACCCGCTGGATGTGGTAACTTTGGTCTGTTGCATCGGCAGTTCAGCCGCTGCTGCCGATTGCGCTTGTAATATGGGCACGGCAGACACGATTAAGCTGATCACCAGCATCCACATCAGGACCTGACGGCTCACCTTCCATCCCTGTCTTACTTTTTTCACGTTCATTCATCCCTTCTATGTATAGATCAAACTAAAAAAATACCGTCCAAAATCTGTTGCTAACCAAGCTAATCAATAAAGCCAGACTAATAGCGGAAACCATTGACCCAGATGGGGATCATTGGTTTCCTCCGAGTCAGTTCGCCCGGCACGTGGAGATCAAGCGGGGAAATAAACTTTACATACAGACATGGCATTGTCCTAGCTGCGTTCAGCACGTTCGGAACATCAAAGTCAGCTAAACATCCGACTGGAGAGATCTGACTGCTTCTGGCTACGATGCTACCAACTTCACAGAATGAAGTCGTTCACCGATCTTTCTTATCAGTCGCAGTCGAATTATGACCGACACAGGCAAAACATGTCGTTTTTTCTTCCGTATTTTATCATGCGAGATAGGGACACTTGTGAATTATAAAGAAAACTTTAAGTAAGCAACTAATCGCAAACGAGAACATTATAGACATCAAAAATAGCGGCTAGGGAAGGTAACTCCCACACCACTAATTTTCATAAATTCTTTTAGCTAGTCTGTAGACCATCCAGATGATCCGTATCTAAACGATCCATATACCAGAATCAAATATATCAACTGCTCTTCCCCCAGAGCAGTCTTTGAGAAAGCAAAAAAATACTTCTATGCTTCTTGGAATTTAATGAAATAAAATTCTTCTGCTGATTCTTCGCCACATTGTGGGCGATGTGCCGGAAGCGCTGCCCACTTTCAAACTCGGGATCAAGTGCAATCGGGATGCCTTTATGTACGGAACGTATAACTTCTACATCGCTATGAATCACGCCTATCACACCGATATTGAGAATATCGATGATATCCTCCATCTTTACCGTTGCCGAACGAGCTTCCTGCCTGTCGGCCATATTAATGATGAGCTGCGGAGGAGCCTGAAATATATTTTCTAACAATCCGATTACGCGATCAGCGTCCTGAAGCGACGTTCGATGAGGGGTAGTGACGACAATAGCCTCATCTGCAGCTAAAGCTGTATTCCAGAATCCATTTTCAATGCCTGCCGCCGAATCAATCAGCACATAATCATAATCTTGGGCTATTTGCTGCACGACCTCGCGAAAAACTTGCGGATCATCGTGATGCATCACGTCGTTACTACAGGAGATGAAGAACAAGGTGCTAATTCGCTTGTCTTTGACAATCACTTGATGTAAAGCACATCGACCGGTCAGAAAATCGGAAATATGATAGTTTACCCTATTGCTCAAACCAAGCGGAATATCCAGATTTCTCAATCCAAAATCAGCGTCGATCAGGCAAACCCTGTTCCCCGATAAGGCAAGGGCAGTCCCCAGATTAGCCGTCACCGTTGTCTTGCCAACTCCACCTTTCCCTGATGTGATACATATAACTCGTGCCATTGGAGCCACTTCCTTCTTCAAGTACTAATGCGAGACAGCAAGACAACCATTTCTTCACGTGTTATCGTTTGATCCGGCTTGAATGTACCGCCCTCGTAGCATTAATCAGTTGCCATTTGATGAAATATGTCGTTATATCGACCATAGTGATTTTATCATGATGGATTAACCTACTTGAGAAACCTAAAGAAAACTTTAAATCCGTTCGTATTGGATCGTTAAATTCTTCGGAGAGATGGCACATCATTTTGACGAAGATGGAAAAGCGCGGAACTTCTGTTGAGGGATTTGATACCTTGAGTCAACTACGAAGCTAGAGGAATGAATAAAAAATGGGAAAATAGCGTCAAGTACTGCCCCAACGCGATTTTCCCATTTAGAAAAAACTATCCCAAACCCGGTTCGGGCAAATTACCCCTAATATTTTACGAATATCTCGCCCTATTTATGGTAGGCTACCATCCTTACCGCTGTATTCATGCTTGTGACACACTGGTAGCAACCAGCATATATCCACTCCCTCGAATCGTGATGATTCGTTCGGGATCAGCGGGGTCAGTCTCAATTTTTTTACGTAAATTACTGATATGTACAGCAACTGTCCTCGTATCTTCCAGACTTTCCATCCCCCAGATGAGTTGAAACAATGTGTCGACACTGACGACACGATCCACGTTTTGCGCCATATAGGACAACAGACTGAACTCTTTTTTGGATAAAAAGATAGGTTTACTCCCCATGTTGACGGACTGCGTGTAGAAATCCAGTGTCAAACCCGGTAACTCCAGCAGTTGTTCCCTTCTACCCGTTGATACTCTGCGAAGATGAGCCTTGATCTTGGCCATGAGAACTCCCGGACTAAACGGCTTGGTCACATAATCGTCGCCACCATAGGATAATGCGCTAATTTTCACTTCATCTTCTTCCTGGCTGCTCAGAAACATGATCGGCGCGCTGGTCAAGTTACGCGCATTTCTACACCAATCAATACCGTTTTCATTAGCCAGCAATACATCCAATACAATCAAATCGGGCTTGAACGTTGTAAGCAGCTCCATCGCTTCTGTCCCGCTATGACTGTATGTGGAGTTAAACCCTTCTCTGTCGCAATACACCTGAACAATCTCGCATATATGGGGATCATCATCGACGATCATAATTCTGTGATTTTGCATTCCATCATCCCTTTCCTTCGCTCCCGATACAAGGAAGCATCACATAGAATGTCGCCCCCATCTTACCGTCACTCTCCGCTCGAACCGTTCCTCCATGCGCAAGTACAATTTCCCTACAGATCGCTAGCCCTAGCCCACTGCCGTCTATTCCATTCCCCAAGCCCGGACGATCGTATCTGTAATTACGTTCAAAAATCTGCTCAAGCTGATCCGGAGGAATACCCATTCCAGAATCCTGTATGCTAATGTTCGCATGACGAGTATGATTCACCTCGACCACAGCTAACGCAATACGTATCAGCCCTCCCCTAGAGGTGAACTTCATGGCATTCGACAAGAGATTAAATAAAGCCTGCTCTACTCTTTTGGCATCCATCTCGACAACTGGCAAGTTAGATCGTGGATCCTCTGCTTTTTCAATATCCAAAATGAAATCCAATCCTGCATCACGTACAACAAGCTCATATTGTTCAAATAAATCATGCAAGAAGGGAATAATCTGAACCGGCTCCATTCGGTACGAGACTTGTCCGGTCTCCAAATGCGACAAAAAGGACAACTCCTCGATCATGCGGTTAATCCTTATCGTGTTATCTCGGATATACTTCAAATATTGTTCATTACGTTCCGGCTTGACTCTGTCCTGTATGGCTTCTACATACCCAAGCATGCTGGACAACGGCATACGCAGATCATGCGTAATATAGGCAAGAAGCTTCTTCCTTCCTTGCTCAGAGTGAAGCAACCGGTCATACGAAGTGCGGAGATTCTCATGGGCTGTAGATAAGGCCTGAGTTCGCTCCTGCACGGTCCGTTCCAGATTCATATTCATTTCGATCAGCTTGTCGTTAGCATACTGCAACTCACGTGAGATTCTCTCCTCATTGGATGCCGTCCTCGTAAATCTCGAAGAAAGCAGAATCATCTGTGCGATCGTAAATATCAATAAACCAAGCGGTGATGTATTTCCGATCAGCGACCATCCGTTGTAATATAAGAAATCGTTGACAACAGTGATCAAAGAAACCACCGACACCAACAGGAAGATCAACGCTCCCTCCATACGTCGCACAGCCATTCGAACCAGCCCGACCATCAGATACACCATATGTAGAACTACCATTACACCAATTACCAGCAAAAACGGAGTATAGATCAGCGCAGGGGTTACCACAACAAAGATACAAAATGCCCCCGTTGCGATCCGGGTGACAAAATGAAACCAGCGTGATACATAATTCGGAAAAATGCAATCAAAATACATCGTGATGATAAATCCACTGACACAAAGTGTCAGATACTCGATCTTGAACTGCAATTCCCAAGGGAATTGTGGCAGCCATTGTGTAAGGACAAGCTCACCGTTGAGTAAGGATCGGACACCGAGCAGTACAGCGAATAGGCCAAAATATAATGGTGCTCTGTCCTTGCGTCGCAGAATGAACAACAGCAGATTATACAAGCCAATCACCAGCAGACTTGACGTGATGAACATGTCGGCGGCAAGATTCAAATTGGTGTTGGTCGTTAGTACATCACTGCCGCCCAGCTCGATGTACTTGGTAATACCACCCCGATTATGTTGGAAGTTAGATACTTGCATCACCAACTCTAACGTATCGTTTTCAGGCTGAACAAATAACAGCTTCGTTGCCAGATGCGGGATCATACTGTTCTTGTCCTGACCAACCCTACCAACTTGTGCCAGGAGCTCGCCATTCACCCATAATTTATAAGCGTGAAAAATGCTGGGTAGCCGCAGAGCAAGACGCTCTTTTTGATCCTGCTCGCTTAGTTGAATAATCAGTCGATAGGTTGCATAGCCTGTCCCACCCAGCTTCTCTCCCTCTAACCGGTAGCCTGACCAAGAGCTAGGGATATTGATCCAGTGGGTCTGGTGTCCCTCCCTTGGTGAACGAACCCGTATATCCTCAGGCGACAACAGCTCTTGCCAGTAGAAAGCCCACTCCCCTGTTAACTTTTGGGGATTCGTACGGAGCTGAACCTGTGTTAGATCCAGAACACCTTCTTCACTTTGGAAGTTAGATGAATCCGGTGTAGAGAGAACGACATAGCCGGCAACCAAGCCAACAACAATGGCAGCAACGATATAAAACCAGATTTTACTATAACCGACTCGAAGAATCCCCCTCATGATGAACCCAACCCCATTCTACAAAAGCGCAATAAGTAAGCTGATTACCCAAATAATATCATCAATGCGGAAGAATGTACTCTGCAAATTTCTAGGAATAGCTTAGAGCAAACCTCAAGATCACGCCCCTTTGACAACCCTCGCTTAGCTGGCACGACACCACAAAAAAAGTATGCACTTTGTAGTGCATACTTCATGAACTATAGAGAACTATTAATGATGTCTGCGAATGCATCCCTATTGTACGTATCATCCTGTATGCGCCATTCTCCCTTATCCTGCAAAAAGGTGATATCGCCCGATAGCGGAATAGAATTGATCTCCTTTCCGTTCTCGTCTGTGAATTTCAGATCGAGCGTGTACTCCACCAGAATCCAGTCGCTCTTGCTGTCTTTGATCTTGGTTTCAATATTTTCAGGATGCAAGTTCGCTTGTTCGATGTGTGCAACCTGAAGAGGTAAGACAATATATCGATTAGCCATGTAAGCCTCATAATTTCTGGAGGTTAGGAATGGCTTCATAGTCTCTCCTTTGGCCAATAACCCTTCCATCTCTAACGTATCCTCATAGTCCTTGCCATCCACGGTGAGTTCTGTTGTCTTATACTCCAGCGACATTTCGAGCGCTTGTTGCTGCTCCTCCGCCATCGCCTTCTGATCACTCATATCACTCGGTTGTTCCGTTGTTGGTGGAGTGACAGGTTCAGTGGTTTCTGCTGGTTCAGATGGTGTACACCCCATTAACATGGCGGCGGAAAGAAATAATGTACCCATCACATAAACGAACTTACGCATGGTTAACCCCCTCCCTTTCTCGTCTGTATTACTCTCAATTATCCCTTTAATAGGATATAATGTCCAGTTATTGGACACATCCAAACAAACACATGCCCCTTTCGTAATAGATTATGTTATAGTCATCGAGAAGTGATTTGGAGGCGATAATGATGATGATGATTAAAATTACAAATGGACCAACTCTCGAAGGATAGCGCCTGCGGGTCCAATAACTGCGTGTTTCCTTCAACAATGAAGGTGTGAAAGCTATGTCAATTTATCAAGTCGTACCCATGGTCTATGACTCCAAGGAACAGATTGATGCTATTATTTTGCTCGAACAACAATGTAAACAGCTCGATTCCGTGCATCTCAAGGCAGACCTTGATCATATTAGCAAAAAAGACGGAGACCACGCGCTCCTCTGTTATCGTGACGGTGATTTGGCAGGACTCCTCAGTTGGTATAATTCTGACGGCGTAACCGGGAATATTAATGCCATCGTACATCCGCATTATCGTCGCCAAGGTGTGTTCACCAGCCTACTGAAACAAGCCATCCTGGACATGAAACCACAGGGGATTAATCAACTCAGTTATCGCGTTCCTCAGGGCTTATCCTCGGGTGTTCTTACTGCCCAGTCCCTTGGAGCCATTTATGATCGTGCGGAGTATTCGATGCAACTTGTGAATCAAGTCGTTGGGGTTGTGGAATCGCCTGAACTAACGTTGTCCGTGGCAGAAGCCAAGGATATGGAGTTTATGGTCACTTGCACATCCCAGGCTTTTGGAGATTCGGAGGACTGGACACGCAATTACTTTATGCAAACGAATGAACCCACCCGAGTTACCTATATTGCATGGCAGGATCAACAGCCTGTTGGACTGGTACGGGTCAACTCCATTAATGCAACAACTGCATTTATTCATAACTTCTGTATTTTACCCGCTTATCAGGGTCGAAAAATAGGACGCACTGCGCTTCATATTCTGGTGAATCTCCTAAGGAAACAACACTATACAGATATTCGCCTATCCGTTGTTACCGAGAACGAACGCGCTTTGAATCTGTACCGTAGTGTAGGTTTTGAGGTGAATTCAGAGTATCACTATTTCAGCGGTAAACTATAGGAGGAAGTACAGAGAGGGAGAGACGTTCCCGCAAGGAGGACGTTCTCTCTCTTTTCTTTTATTAGACCAGTAAATTTAGTTCAGAGATGATTGGAGAATTGGAAAATTAATTTATAGCCATCAAACGTATGTCCGTACATTTCCCGATAGTGACCTTCGGTATAATTAGCCACTGTTTTCCGCCAGAAAGACTGGCCGATCTTATTGTTCTCCGATGGATTGGTGAACAACTCCCATCTTCCTCTAAACCTTCCGAAGATTGTCGAAGCTGCGTGTTCAGCCACGCCTACCCCTCGAAACGGCTGCATCAGAAAGAAATCATGTACGAAGAAGTCTATTCCTTGTGAGCAATATGGCGGCGTGGCTATGAATGCGAACCCTGCTGGAACGCCATCCACAATCATCAGAAACGGATACAGACATTCCGGTTGCTCCCACCAGATGTTCTGTACATCATACTGATCCTGTAACGTTTTATAATCAGGACTCGGTTCGAAAATGCCGTGTTCATTCGGGGTATGCTCTCCACCTAGACCGTAATGACCGGATAGATCATGAAGATATAGCGGGTACATATTTTTAATCACATACGCCTCGTCTTTATTCGTTAATTTCACTTCTATATTCATATTCACCAACCCTGTCAGATAATTTGAAAACGTATTTCAAGAACTCCCTCTCGCATCCTTGCACCGTCATATGAATTGTACGCAATATCACCAGCCCCGAATATATAAAGAATCCTTCATAACCATTCTTTATTCTTCTTTACAGGAAAAAAGCCACATTCGATGGCTCGAACGTAGCTTCTATAGTTTCATCCCTTTTTGCAATATACAATTTTTTTGATGCTATCCACGGATAAACAGAATTGCACTGCAAGCTGATCAATGGTCGATCCCGCAGCAAAAAGCTGGCGGATTTCAACATTCCGTTCCTTAATAATCCTTCTGCCGCCCGAGTTCTCGCCCCACTTCTTGTGGGCACCCTTGGGCCGCGGAATATAGATTAAGCCACCAGGGATATGACGCTGTATTTCTCTAAGTAATTCTTCCGGGAAGATGGTATCCGCATTAATATATTTCATGTTGCTCCACTCCTTAAAAGTTAAAATCTTTAAGGCAGCAGAGTCTTACGATGAACACATTGAATATGCACTACAATGGTATGGCGGAAATGAATTCCAGGCTCTATGCAAACAACCGCCGTTGTTCATCACATGGACTCTGCATAGAGCGGGTCGTGAAACTTCTTATGAATCGAATCATGGTAGCCCCCCATTCATATTCGTGCTGAAGAACTTCAACTATCTATACCATAATAAGGAATAATTATCTTAATGGCAAAATCTACACGTCAAATCGGTAATAAACCCCTGTTAATTCTTCTGAAACGCTCCATAGCTTGTTTGAAATGTCGGCATTATATAATTTTTCGATAACCTTGGCGGTCTTGGGATAGCCCTTAGTACCACCAATACCGCCAGGAGCAATATACTCTCCTCCCGTAATCGTTGGATTTGTTGCAGCGTACAAAGTAGGTAATGCCCCCATGTGTGCAGGTTGACTAATGATTTTCAGAAGACTCCGCATGAATATATTCGCCGGTTTCCCCGAACCGAAGGAGAACAGATTGGTATTCGAAATTCCTGGATGAACGGCGATACTCATAGAATCCATATGGGCGGAATTAAACTTATTCTGCAGTTCTCTTGCAAACATCAGATTGGCCAGCTTGCTTTGACTGTAGAACTTCATGGGAGCATATCCTTTGGAGCCATCCAAATTATTAAAATCAATTGCGCCATTACCCGCTGCCAAACTGCTTAGAGTAACCACTCTCGATTTTGGAGTAGAAATCAATCGGGGCAATAGCAGGCCCGTAAGCGCGAAATGCCCTAGATGATTGCTACCAAACTGCAACTCAAAGCCATCCTTCGTCAACTGGAATGGAGGATTCATAATGCCTGCATTATTAACGAGAATGGACAAGGAATCGTATTGCTCAAGAAACGCGGCTGCGAACTTACGGATACTGGCTAAATCACTAAGGTCAAGGTGCATAACGATGACCTCTCCAGCTACACGTACAGACGACTTTATCTGGTTAGCTGCCTTTTCACCTTTTTCCACATTACGAACAGCAAGGATAACTTTCGCACCTTTTTCAGCTAACGCTAATGCCGTTTCATACCCCAACCCACCGTTCGAACCTGTCACAATCACCACTTTATTGGATACAGTCGGGATGATGTCTTTAGTCCACACTGTGCTCATATCTCTACACACCTCTCTTATCTTTTTCTTACTACCCAAATATCGAGCGTATATAGCTTTTTATCCCCTGCCATACTGACTTATGCTCCGTTCGAGTAACTCTCTAACCTGTTGTTTCAATTCAGGGGGCGAGATCACTTTCACTTCCGGGCCATAGGAGAGTAACTTTCGTGCTGTAAAAGAAAACTCCTCGGGCGGAACCATTCCACGCCACTCGTTGCCTTCAACCGACTTGAACAACACATCTGAAGCGGCCATCCTTGCTCCAAATTCCGTGAATTGCAGCACCGCTTCTACGCTTGCTCTGTCTTCTTTGGCATCTAGCCACGCCTTCAGGCTTGGAACAGATTCATCAACCGATTCCATTACGACCAACTGCTGCATGCGATCCACCCGATACAACAACACGCGATCCTTATTTCGTGCTGGCATGTACCAATACCCCTGCCCATAGTAGATGCCATAGGGAAAGACCCGGACTTTTTTATGACCATTGCGGGCATGATACATAAACTGGATTTCTCTCTTTTCCACCGCTGCACCCAATATCTCGGTTGTTAAAGGTTCGGCATGCTCACCGGGATGCTGGACAAAAGTGATATGCTCTCTCATCCGCATAATGAGGTCCTGTACATCCTGAGGCAAAGTGGAGAAATACTGTTCAGCCAGATGTTCACGCATGGAACCGTACGGAAAATCCGGGACTTGCTGTAGATACTCCAGCATCATAAATAGTCCTAATGCCTCCTGCTGTGTCAGTTGAAGAGGTGGCAAGATCCGATTGGGCAACACCCGATATCCCCCGTTAACACCAACTTCGGTGTACAAAGGAAAACCCAGTGCCTGCAATGCATCCAGATCTCGCTGGATCGTACGTACAGATACGTCAAATCGTTCTGCCAGTTCCCGGGCTGTAAACTTCTGTCTGGAATCCATCAGTCTCATGATGGCCAGTTTCCGATTATTCATATATTCAACTTCCTAACTACGTCAACTTTTGTCATAGTTAAAGTGTAACATACATTGTAGAAGGGAGCGATTACTATGAACAACAACAAAACCATTTTGTACATTGCTATGAGTTTGGATGGATATATCGCAAGACCGGACGGTTCGGTAGATTGGTTATTTGATGTGGAGGGTGATGGTGGAGACAACGGGTATGCGGCGTTTTATCAAACGATCGGTAGCGTTGTTATGGGACGTTATACGTATGAAGAGGTGCTTACACTTTCTGAAGATTTTCTCTATGCGGATCGCCCAACGTATGTGCTTTCCCGCTCGGAACAACCTCCCGCTCCGCATGTACAGTTTACAACCGAGACGGTAGATACGCTCATTCCCCGATTAAAGCAGGATTCTGACGGAGACGTATGGATTGTGGGTGGCGGAATACTGGTTGAAGCTGTGTTAGCCCAAAAATTACTGGATGAGATTGAGGTCGCCATTATTCCCAAAGTTCTTGGTGATGGCATCCCTTTATTCCCGACAGGCACTGTGCCAAGTCAATTCAAAATGATCCGAACTCAGACGCTCGGACAGATCATCTCGATTCGTTATGAGGTACAGAACAGCGATGCAGTGGACACGCCCTCAAATGTCTAGATAAGAAGAAAAGAAAAAGACCATTCTTATGATGAAGGAACCCCATGAAGCGAGACACATCTAACCCTTGGGGTACAATTCATGAAAGAGTGGTCTTTTCATTCCCATGTTTCAAGCTATCCTAACATGCCTCGCACATATTCTGCTAATACCTCTGCCGTCCTACGATGAGATAACTCGCCTGGATGGGTGCGCGCGCCTACCGTCTCTTCGGTTGTATCGGGAAGCTGGATAATCGTAACCTTGCGATCTCCTGTCTTTTTCGTATACGCATTAACCGCACGGTAGATGGCAGGCATCATCGGGAAACCAAGCATGCCATAAGCCCATACGAGATGTGCCGCCGGATTGTTTTTCCGAAGCTTGAACAAGAACTTTTCTACCGCTTTCTCAAAAGCAGCCAGATCTTCTTCATGATACGTACCGTCTTCGTTTAGCCGCTGCTTGTACACCTTGCCGGTGCCAGGGTCTTCCCACTCAGGTGACTGAAACGCACCTCCATCATTGCTACCCAGGTTCACAACCACCACATCCGGCTGCCACGAACCAAAATCATGAGGATCTCCTGCGCCCAACACTTCGTTACGTTCACCAGTAAGCAGGCCACAGACCTGATCGTAAACATCGGGGATGTTCCCCTTCGGATTGTTATCCCAACTTGTCAGCACACCCCAGCCACTTTGCGAGATGACCCGATATTCTGCATTCAATGCCTCTGCTGTCATATACGTATAGTTATGTATGGCACTAAACCACATCGGAATCCAATCTTCCTCCGCTTTAGCCCCAATCGCACCTTCGCCAGATGTAATGCTGTCACCGATAAATTCGATCTTGTATGGTTTTTCCTGCACAGGCAGGAACGCTCCATCGGATTTCACCGCATGAATCTGCAAGGAACACCCCGGATCACCACTCATCGCTTGAACATCTTTAACGATCCGAACATTCTTCACCACATTCGCGTTCATGCCCCGGAATACACAGACCCAGTACCTTCCCGCCGTTAACATCTGTCTGCTCACCGGAACACCGTTGATTACAATGCTGATCCATGATTCATACATGTCGTATTCGGACTCTACCTCAACCCATAGTTCGGAGCCCTGTACATTAAGTTCAACCGCACTTCCCGTCCAAAATAAAGTCAGCGGCGACAACTCTCTGTTTGTTCTGCCATGCACCTTGAGATTTCCGATCTCAGGCAGAGCAGTTACCTTCACATTCTCATTAGATATCACTATGCAAACCTCCTACGTTTGACCCAGATTATAAGCAGGTTCTTGCTGTTATACCCTTCGAAATCTCCCACAATAGCAAGCTTAACATGATCGTTCACGTATTTCTGCACAATCTCGCAGTTCTATAATAAGCAAGAATTATAGACTGTAATTTCTATGATACAATGGGGGTATTTCCTAACCAAACTAACTCTCGTGACATGCGAAGAAAAGAGGAGTCCATGGACACAAAGTGGCTGGAATGGGCCAAACAGATTCAAGCTATCTCACAAACAGGTTTAACCTATGCCAAGGATGTTTATGATATTGAGCGTTATGAGGAATTGAAACGTATTAGTATTGATATCTTAAGCAACTATACCTCTGTTAGCAAAGAGAAAATCTCACTTACATTTGCTAGTGATTCAGGTTACGCAACCCCTAAAGTCGATATACGCGGTGTTGTTTTCAGGGAAGGCAAAGTACTTTTGGTTCAAGAGAAAATAGATGGGGCCTGGGCATTACCCGGGGGATGGAGTGACATCGGCTTATCACCATCAGAAGTAGCTGTGAAAGAAATTAAGGAAGAAGCCGGTTTTGATGTTGTACCGATGCGGTTGTTAGCCGTATTGGACAAAAAATTCCACGGACACCCACCTGAGCCATATCACGTATATAAAATGTTTATCCGATGTGACATTATAGGAGGGCATGCGGAAACAGGGGTAGAAACCAGCGCAGTTGATTTTTTTGCTATCGACGCTTTACCTGAATTATCATTGGAACGAAATACGCTGGAACAAATTAAAATCATGTTTGAATTTCTTGAACAACCAGATAAAGAAGTAATTCTGGATTAAAATAATAACCCCTTCAGCTTCCCGACCTTAGTCCATCAATTCCTGATGTCTATAGTACATGGTCTGCCATAAGGGGTTATCACTTTGACTTTGATAGACTATAAAACCTTACCCAGAAACGCCTTGGTCCGCTCATGTTGGGTATTCTGAAAAAGCTCTACAGGCGTGCCTTCTTCTACAATATATCCGCCATCCATAAAGATCACTCGGTCCGCCACCTCGCGGGCGAAGCCCATCTCATGCGTAACAACAATCATCGTAATCCCCTCGTGAGCGAGGTCTTTCATCACTTGCAGTACTTCTCCAACCATCTCCGGGTCCAGTGCAGACGTAGGTTCATCGAACAACATCACACTTGGGTTCATGGCGAGTGCACGCGCGATGGCTACACGCTGTTGTTGTCCACCAGACAACTGCTCGGGGTAAGCATCCCTCTTCTGAGATAGTCCGACCTTGCTGAGCAGTTCCATTGATTTTTTCTCATTCTCGGCCTTATTCAGTTTCTTGATATGCTTCGGCGCGAGCATGATATTCTCCAGTACGGTCAGATGTGGGAAGAGGTTGAACTGTTGAAACACCATGCCCACATTGGTTCGCAACTGATCGATATCCGTCTTGGGTGAAGTGACCTCGACACCGCCGATTGTCACTTTGCCAGACGTCACACCCTCCAGCAGATTGAGACAGCGTAAGAACGTACTTTTACCAGACCCGGAAGGCCCGATGACACATACGACTTCTTTCTCCTGAATCGTTGTCGAGATATCCTTCAATACCTCATTGGCACCAAACTGCTTTTTCAGATTCTCTACGGTGATCATCGGATTGCATACCTCCTCTCAATGAACCGGGAAGCCCGGGACAATAACACAATAATGATCAGATAGAATATGCCTACCACACCCCAAATTTCGAATGCCCGGAAGTTGGAGGAAATAATAATCTCCCCGCTCTGCGTTAATTCTGCGATACCGATCGCCGACAACAGCGATGTATCCTTAATCGTAATAATGAACTGGTTCACAAAGGTAGGAATCATGCGCCGGGTTGCTTGAGGCAACACGACCAGTCGCATCGTCTGAAAACGAGTTAAACCCAGGGATCGCGCTGCTTCATGCTGCCCATTGCTAATCGAATTGATCCCCGCTCGGAAAATCTCCGAGATGTACGCTCCGGCATTCAGACTAATCGCAATAATACCCGCGGTCATCGCCGGAATGCGCATATCCAGGAATACAGGCAGCCCGAAGTAGATGAAATATACTTGCACCAGAAGGGGTGTACCACGGATGATATCCACGTAAAGTGTAGCTACCAACCGCAACAATCGATTCAAGGAAGTACTCATCAGACCTGAGATCAATCCAATTACCATCGCAATGATGAGCGAGATCACGACCAGTTTCAACGTAACAACTGTACCCTCTAACAGAAGAGGTAGAGCGTCTATGATGACTTGCAAGGAGGAGCCCATCCGTACCACATTCCCTTCTATTTAGCCGCTGTTCCCAGGTACTTGCCAACAATCTCGTCGTACTTTCCGTTTTCCTGCAATTTCTTCAATCCGTCATTAATCTTCTTCTGCAACTCTGTGTCACCTTTGGCAACAGCAATGCCGTAGAAGTCACCGTTCAATCGATCTCCAACGATTTTGAGCTTGGCGTTCGGGTCAATGGCAATCTTATAGGAAATGACCGGGAAATCCTCCAGTGTAGCATCTGCGTTTTTGTTCGCGACCTCCTGATACATCGATGGGCTGTCATCAAAATATTTCACGGTTGCCCCATAGGTTTTTGCATATTCATCTGCAAGATTGGCACCTGAGGTTCCTTTTTTAATTGCAATAATCTTTCCCTTTAAATCTTGAGGACTTTGGATGTCCGCGTTATCTTCATGTACGATTAAGGACAGACCAGCCTGATAATACGGGTCCGAGAAGTCCACCACTTTTTTACGTTCGTCGGTAATGCTAATGCCAGCAATGGCTCCGTCCAGTTGATTCGCCGTAATCGCTGGAATAATGCCTTTGAAGTCCATCGGTTTGATCTCTACCTCAAAGCCCTCTTCTTCCGCAATCGCGTTCATGAGGTCAATATCGATTCCTACATATTTGCCGTCCTTCTGGAACTCAAAAGGGGGATACGTTGCATCGGTACCAAATGTGTATTTCTCAACAGCTGAACCACTTGCCGACTGGGCACTATTCTCTTCACCCGATTTCGCTGCACCGCAGGCACTAAGTGTTAGAGTAAGAACGGACGCCATTACAATGGATGCTACCTTTTTCATAGAAAAACCCCTTTTCCGAATTAGATTGGGATCGACCGAATCGACCATTTGTATTTATGTACGTATTGTAATTTGCTCCCTACGCGAACTTACATGATCCTACATAAAATAATTACAACTTATGAAAATTAAATTAACATAGAGTGTTTTTTTGATAGTTAAACGCGAAAAAGTGCTAATAAAAGATCTTATTTCAGCATTTTATGTAAGGTTATATAACGATAATGAGCGTTAAAAATACAAAAACCGAACATCCGTGAAGTGTTACCTCCGGGATTTCGGCTTTTGGATATGAGATATCATATCTCAGTTATTCAGTTATTCATCTTTTCAATCGTCTCCATATAGAACACATGCAGGAACTTTTTGATATTCACCTTGCCTTTGTCGGCTGCCTGATCTTCTTCCATGGCTCTCATCTTCACTCGAACATCCTGAAAGTCAAAGTAGAGGGGCGCATAATGCTCAAACTTGTGGTTGCTATAGTCGGTGAGTCCAATCGAGGCCATGTTCGTTAACGCGGCAATTACCGTTCTGCGAATACGTTGTTCCATCGCCTTACTCTCTTTCTCCACATCTTTGGGCGTAGACTTGTACGTCTGGGCCACTGCTTCGTATGACTCCTTCAGCGGCGGCCACTCCCCGGCGCGCTTCTGATCAATTACATATTCCATAAGGGCCACTATATCCTTGCTGCCACTTTCTCCGATGATCCCCAGATCCATCAGAATGCTCCTAGCCGCATCTCGCACCGAACGACCTTGGGCAGGGGCTGGCACCTCCACCAGATTTAATCGGGCCATTGACTGCTTGATCTCCAGGACGTAGCGTTCATACTTCCACTGTTCATTCACTTTGCTGAGCACATGCTCCACTTCTACCCGATTAATCGGTTTATGAATGAAGAATTCAATTCCGTTCTGGTAGGCAGCACCTACCATCTCCTTGTTCTCCACCTGAGAGATCATAATGAATTTGCCGGTATACCCGCTGTGCTTCAGTTTCGCAACCGTCTCAATTCCGTCCTGATCCGGCATCAACAGATCAATCAGCACCACATCGGGACGCAGATCCATGATCATCCGCGCTCCTTCTATGCCGCCCTCTGCCATACCTGCAAGCTCGCCGATTCCACAGGATTCAATGATATCATGCAGCATGCTTCGGCTGACCACATCATCATCCACGATCATGATAGAAAGTGTCATCGACATCGCCCCCCTTGATTAGATTCATTTTGGGAATAGCTATAGCAAATGTAGTCCCTTTCCCTTCCGGAAGTCCCGAGTCTACCTTAATGTATCCCTCCAATGACTGAACGATATCACGTACATGGGACAAGCCAATGCCTGTTGCGGCAATGCCGACTTCATTGAACTTCGTTGTATAGCCCGGTTCAAAGATCACATCCCGTTTGGCTTCAGGTACGCCTTTTCCAGTATCCATCACGACCAAATGCACGTCATCTCCCTGCTCATACACATGAATTCGGACCTTCCCATCGTACTCAATCGCCTCTACCGCATTGGCAATCAGGTTGTTCATGACCGTTAGAAGAGGAATGTAATACGGAGACTCACAATCATACTGTTGCTCGATGTCGATCTCCACCTGCTTATGCAGCATCTCACTATATTTTCGGTTTGCTTTGCTGGCAAAGTTCAGCACTTCGGACAAGCTCATGTTGACCGCTTTTTCGTTATCATACAATTTCAGCAGACCCGCGAGAATCCGTTGTGAGTCCTTCTTCACTTCATGAATCTGCTGAGCAATGCCCAGCGTACGCTGACTGTATTGGTTCATCTCATGCTCTCGAAGATCTCGATATAGATCATAGCTGTCTGCCGTAATGCCTTCGATCGTATTCATTGCTTTTTTCAAGTAAAATACCTCGCCATACAGACCTGAGTTTACACTCAGCATCTGCTCCATCCGTTTCTCCTGCTCTGCATGCAAAAGCCGCATCTGTCTCACCGCAAAGCTGTTGTACAGCCCAATTATAAAATAACTTCGCAGACCGCCCACCACAAGCAGATACAACCATTCCTTCATATAAAAGATATTGGTCCCACTTAACATGCCGCGAAGCAGCAGCTCAACAAGGTTAGAGGAAAAGTCGATACAGGTAATCAGGCCGCCGAGCAGAAGAGGCTGCATTTCATGGAATCGATGCCTGAGCTTGCTAAGACCATAAGCAAAGACTACATAATACACGCCTGCCCCCAGATTGTCCCGCATGCTTTCCAGAATGGATACGGTCTGTACATGATTGATGAGATCTGCCGACTGAAACAGAAAACTTGCCATACCTGTCAGGATTCCTGTCTTCACATAAGACAAATGTGGCATAATCATCAGCAGAAATAAAAGGATGCTAACCCCCAGGCCGATTCGGAAGTAATCTTCCCGGAACGGATTTATCTTGAATTGCGCCCCTACCGCTGTGGCAAAGGCAATGGCCGTCATCTGCACATTCTCGTTTTTGACCCAATTGCGCATCGATCTCTTCACCCACTATAACAACGTTTAGCGCCCAATGCCGGATTCCGCGCTTCTAATGTTAAATATACTAACATATGAATGATGCATTAGAAATAATTAAAATTAGGGAATGAATAAGAGCGCAACACAAAAAGGCCGGAAGTTTTCACTTCTACGGCCTTTTCCTTATACTTCGTCCGGAATATCAAAGGATACCATCGTCCCCTCACCCGGCTCACTCACGATCGATAATCCCTGACCATACCGTTGCAACAATCTGCGGTTCGTATTCACAATGCCTATTCCGCCTTTTCCACCTGGCGTAGCATGTAGCAGCTCTGCAACCTTCTCCGGTTCCATGCCTTTGCCATTATCCTTCACCTCAATACGGGTATAACCCTCATGGCGAGTAATGGATAGGCATACTGTCCCACCCACATTTCGGCTTAATAACCCGTGTCTTACGGCATTTTCAATCAAGGGCTGAATCGACAGCGGCGGGAGAAGTAGAGGAAGATCCGGCTCTACGTTTAGTACCACCGACAATCGATCTTCAAATCGCGTTTTCTCAATAAAAAGATAGGCTTCCACGAGTTCCAGCTCGTATGATAATTTCACCAGTTCCCCTGTATTGAGATAGTTGAAGCTAATTCGTAAATAGGATGAAAAAGCTTCACCAAGCTTCCGCATATGCTCTGTATCAATATCACTTAGGACCATAAGTGAATTCAGCGTATTGAACAGGAAATGCGGCTGGATCTGAGCCTGCAAATAAGCAGCCTCCATGCGTAAGCGCTCCTGGATGGACTGATTTAACATGGTCAATGCACGTATCCGATATTTTAGCTCCAGCGCATCTACAGGCTTCGTGACATAATCATTGGCTCCCGATGCAAAACCGGTATATATATCCGGTGGCTGGCTTCTTGCAGTTAACAACAACACCGGAAGCTCTGACATGGAGAATTGTTCCCGCACCTTCTGGGTTAATTCATATCCGGACATATGGGGCATCATCACATCCGTTATGAGCAGATCCCACTGGCGTGTGCCCAGCAGTTCCATCGCTTCCTGGCCCGACCGGGCTGTAGTTATCGTGTAGGGTTCATTTGAAAGAATGCTGACCAGCACATCCAGATTCACCGGATCATCATCTACAGCCAGAATGGTGGCTTTCCCCTCTTTTAACAACGGAGCCATTTCTGCTGTCGCCATGACTTCTTCGTCCCCCATACCTGAGCGGGGTAACAGGAATCCGCTAGGTGCATCTTGCATCATCTCCGCGGCCTGTTCCCATATCGGAGGAAGCTGTGACTGAGTCTGATGGGTGGTTTCATTCGCGAGCGACAGGTCAAAGCTGAATATCGAACCCTTTCCGAGTTCCGAGTGAACCGTTAGTGCCCCGCCGTGCAATTCAACGAGCTCTTTACAAATGTTCAGTCCAAGCCCGATGCCTTGTCCATCGCTTATTCCATATGACCCTTGTTCATACGGAAGGAAAATACGCATCCGCGTGTCCTCATCCATGCCAATGCCGGTATCCGTCACATGAATCAGAGCCTGTCCTTCACGAATTTCGGCACTCACCGATATCGTTCCTTCCTCGGTATGTTTAAGCGCGTTATGCAGCAGATTATACAAAATCTGAACGAGCCTTTCTTCATCAGCCATGACCGGCGGGAACGATTCCGGAATCTTCATATGAAGGTGGACCGGTTTGCGTTCTGCCATGAATTGAAGCATGGCGATAATACCTGGCACAACCGACTGTATGGAAAGAGGGGCCTGACGTAACACAATACGATGTTCCTTCAGCCGGACTACATCCAGTAGATCACCGAGGAGATGGGACATTCGCCGACCGATCGTAATCAGCAGTTCCATATCCTCCAGGCTCCGTCCATCCAACTTGTCCTTCTCTCGGGTGACTACATTGTGAGCGATGTTAATGATCCCGTGCAGCGGAGTCCTCAGTTCATGTGATGTATTCGCCAAGAACTGATCTTTAATTTTGTCACCCTTCTGCAGTTCTTTATTCAGCTTGATGTTCTCCTTGGCATTTCTGAAGTATTTCTTGAACCAATAGGCGGAGAAGCCGGTAATGGCAAAGATGATGTCAATGGGATAATAGACTGTTGTCACATCTTTCGATGTCTCACTTGTACTCCACAACATATTGGATATGATGCCTCCGGCTGTCAGGAGTAGAAAGACCATATCCCGATCAGCCTGTTTCCTAAAGAGCATGACACCTACAATGTACAGGAACCAGAGAGAAGAGACGAGAAAGAATAAGTCGATAAAAGCGTAATGAACCATGGCATAGACAACGTGAATGGGCACAGCCAAAATAACAGCAATATAAGCCAATGTCGTGACAATGCCTAATTGAAGGATCTTTGTTGAGATATGTACCACGGTCAATCTCTGGAACAACAGCAGAATACAGGCATTTTGCAGCAGCAGACCAATCAGACGAAGCTTGATCCCCCACGTATAGTTAATAGGAAGCCATAACATCAGAATGTTATCATGACCAGCCATAACCACGATGCCAACAGCTAAGGTTAATATAGCTGCAACAAGTAAGGCCCGCTCCTGGGGATTGAACACAAATAGAATACAGGCATACATGCCATGAAGGAGTAGAACGAGAAAAATGGCCAGTTGAAAACCAATGGAATACCAACGTGCGTAATCAACCGCCGCCTGGGAACCGAAGCGAACGGGTTTACCGATCCCTCCTATGTACGGGCTATCATAATTGGCTACACGAATGAGTAATTCGATCTCGGTGGTTCCATCATGTTCATAGGTCGCCGTATACGAGTTACTTCTCGGTACATATGTATCTGCATCCTCCGATATCCTCCCCATTCCACCTGTGATATCCCCATTGAGTTCAATCTCGGATGAACTTCGAATGTTTTTGAACCAGAAGGCCACAGGTGTTTGGAGGGGATCCGTCAAAATGCGTAATCGGTATGTGGCATAGCCAATTGCACTCTCCAGACCCCGATTATTCTCGGCATTCTCCCAATTGCCCGGAACTTGAACTACGCCTGCCGCAGCTCCTCCCCTACCTGAAATATCCTTACTGGTAAGTAATTCATTCGAATATAGTTCCCATTCTCCATTCAGATACATGATCGGCGTGCGCTCCAGATCAACACCTCGTAAGTCAAGTACACCATTCACAGCGTGATGCTCATCCAAGGCAGGGAAGAACTGCGACCAGACCCAACGCATGCCAACCAATGCCACTAAAATAATCGACAGGATCAGAACATATTTGAAACGACTTGCGGACTTTGGTTGTCGTAACTTCATTGGATACGCTGTCCTGACTTGATCAGTCCCAGCTTCCAGTCCCTGTACCATTCGCGGACCTCTTCACTAATCGGTATCTCCAAATCTTGCTCCATTCTGGTAGTTAAGAGACGATACTGCTCCTCCACACCGAGATCGTTGTGCATTTCATCATATAACTTCATTAGAATAAAATAACTTTCTTCTTCATCCGGAAGCATATGCTGGATACGTCGTGTACTCTCAATCACTTTATCCGTCAGTCCATGCTGCTGGTAATACAGACTTAGTTGTCTCATATGATACAGCCACAGATAGCGTAATCTTTCCCGCTCAGGTTCAGCCCACATGTATTCATAATTACCAAGATAGGTACCCTTATATAGATGAAGCGCTTGCTCATAGGCATGAACGGTACTTGCGTCTACGGCCTTCCATTGCCTGATTTCCCGTTCCCACTGCTCACTATCCAACTGAGCCTCACCCAATTCAAGTCGATAACCTGCCTCCAGGTGTCCACTTTGAATCTTAATCATATCCATATTGCAAGTTTTCAGGGTTTGGCGGACATGGTACATCGTAGTGTAGAGTTGGTGTGCCGTCTTCTCCTCTTCCATTCCCGGCCACAGAAGCTCCAGCAGAACACTGCGATGAATAACCTGGTTCCGATGGTGAAGCAGGTATGCAAACAGCTCCTGCGCCTTGCTTGTGCGCCATTTGGCAACCTGAATATCCTTGCCTGGAAGCTTAAACTGAATCTGATTAAAACAGCAAATCAAAGGTACGTTTGTATCCTTTGAACGTTGCTCGCGTTTTACACTCAGTTTCTCTCTTACACGACTCACCGTCTGCTTCAATCGATCTTTTTGGATAGGCTTCATGACATAGTCCAAGGCCTGAAGTTCGAAAGCATGTACCGCATATTGATCGTAACTGGTTACAAATATAATCTCGGTGCCGGATGATACCGCCTGAATCTGTCTACCCAGATCCATCCCATCCATCTCTGGCATATGGATATCCAGAAATACAACATCAGGTCTGTGCTCCACAATGCCTGCGATAGCCTCTGTTGGATTCATATATGTAGCAATAATTTCGATGTCGCTTACTTCTTTTTCTAGTGATTTTTGAAGGCCTATCAACGCTAGACGTTCGTCGTCAACCAATATCACTTTCACAGGAGCTTCCTCCTCGACCCTGAGGTCTTGAGATTTATTTTCACTATTATATCATAGGCATTTTAAGTATTATGGTTCTCATTTCCCAATTTCAATTTCTAGCAATTTAATTGTATAATATTAAATAGAAGACAGGTTAACAATCCGGTCTGGAAGAAAGGAAGGTTTCATATGTCAGATGCGAATCAAAGCTTCGGGCAAGCCCTTGTTAAATCATTAGTGGGGGAACGCGGTCATATCCGCATCGCCCGTGCTCTACCCGATATCGATGTCACACTTGCTGCTCGAACGCACGAAGCCATGCCATATACGATCTATCAGTTGGTGAAACATATGCATTATTGGCAGCAATTCATGCTCGAACACTTGGAAGGACGCAAGCCACAGCCCCCTGCTAACGCGAGTGAGAGCTGGCCTGAGGAGAAAGGCCCTCAGGACGAAGCAACCTGGAAGGCAGATATTCAGGCATTCCTGGATGGGGTTGATCAAGCGGTAACCATTGCAGAAACAGCACAATTAGATGAGCCACTACTTTATTTCCCGGGGGAAACCAAAGCAGGACTTCTGCGCAATATCGCCTCCCATAACTCGTACCATCTAGGGGAGATTGTTCTGCTACGTCGCTTCTACGGTGCGTGGCCGCCTCCAGGTGGCGGATATCCGGCGTAAACCATAATTGCATCAGATCTAGTGAACGAATATACAGACACATCTAAGCTGTGAAAGGAGCGATTGTTCCTTTTACAGCTTCTTGTCGTTAGAGGCAAGTTACAAGTAACACCCATTGAACGTACAGGTTATAACGCTCGTATCCTGCTCCAGGCTCATATATTACTTCAAAGTACGTATATGACTTTGAGGTGCGTACTTCTCACCCTTCTTTTTCTGGCCCACAATATGAACAGAAGAAGAGAGGAGCATGTCCATTGCAAACCGAACCATCTGTTATCCGCTACACTGCCCTTGTTATCGGTGCTGGAGGCGTCATTGGAAGAAACCTTATTGATTATCTGATGACACTTCCCGAGTGGAATGTCATTGGTGTATCTCGCCGCGGAGGGGAAGATGCCCCCAGATTACGTTATATATCAGCTGATTTACTGAATGAAGCAGACACACAAGACAAACTAAGTCATTTAACGACCGTTACGCATATTTTCTACGCCGCGTATCAGGATCGCCCAACCTGGGCCGAATTGGTACAGCCCAACTTGGCCATGCTCGTCAATGTGGTGAATACGATTGAACCGATCGCTCCAAATCTGCAACATATTAGCCTAATGCAAGGTTATAAAGTATACGGTGCGCATCTGGGCCCATTCAAAACACCTGCCAAAGAAACGGATGCACATCATATGCCCCCCGAATTCAACGTCAATCAGCAGCAGTTTCTCGAGGAACGGCAACCCGGAAACAGCTGGACCTGGTCAGCCCTTCGCCCGTCTGTGGTGTGTGGATTTGCCCTGGGTAATCCAATGAATCTTGCCATGGTTATTGGCGTATATGCGGCTATCTCCAAGGAACTTGGCTTGCCACTTCGATTCCCTGGAAAACCAGGAGCGTATCATTCGCTGCTTGAAATGACGGATGCCACATTGCTCGCTCATGCAACCGTATGGGCAGCAACCGATCCGCGATGTGCCAATCAGGCATTTAATATCACCAATGGCGATCTGTTTCGCTGGAATGAGCTTTGGCCCCGAATCGCTGCTTTTTTTGAAATGGAAACCGCACCTCCACTCACCCTCTCACTTGCAACTGTGATGGCAGATAAAGAAGATCTATGGAAGTCCATGATTGAAAAGTATGGTTTGGTGAACACCCCTTATGATGATGTCTCTTCCTGGGCATTTGGTGACTTTGTCTTCTCGTGGGATTACGATTTCTTCGCAGATGGTTCCAAGGCTCGCCGCTTCGGATTTCATGATTTCATTGACACTGAGGCTATGTTTATGGATATTTTCAGAAATCTACGTGATCGCAAGATCCTTCCGTAACGTAAATAAAATGCAGAATAAGCCGATTCCTGAATTCCAGAATCGGCTTATAGCAGTCACTCAACCCTCCGTAGTCGTTGGTGGCTTAAACAGAATTTTTCCTCGATCACCATAAACATTCTCCACGTGTATATCGCCCCACCTACACATCAGATGAAGAATCTCTTTAAGAGTCCACCCATACGCTGTTAACTCATACTCCACTTTAGGCGGGACCTGGTGATGAGAAATTCGGACAATGACCCCCGCCTCCGTTAATTCACCAAGTTGCTGAGTCAACACTTTCTGGGTGATCGAAGGGATCAGTTTCATCAGTTCACCATTACGTTTCTTGCCAAAGGTAAGATGGAATAGAATAACGGGCTTCCACTTTCCCCCGATCACTTCAAGAAAAGCTTCAACTGCGGTGTTATATACTTTGAGCGGTTCCTCCATATCACCTTCGGTCTCCCTTCGAGTCTATTGCTTAATCTTCCCGATTCATCTTCTCAAAAATACGGACTAGTTGCGCTCGATCCTCTTCGTTTAATTTCTGGAATAAATTCTTACGCAGCTGCTGGCCCTCCAAGATTGCTCTTCCGAGGACTTCGGTCCCTTTATCCGTAATGTTCAAATAAATAATGCGACGGTCCGCTTCATCAACCATTCTAACGACTAGTTCCTTGGCTACCATCTTGTCCGATAAATAACTGAGTGTAGGCGGCGTGAATCCTAATTTTTTTGCAATATCCGAAGGTCGGCTTTTTCCATTCTGATGGAGATGACTGAGTACAAGCACATGAGAGACACCAAGGTCCTCATTAAATGCTTTGTTCCATTGTATAATCAACTTGTTGGTGAAATTATCCATATTGTGTATAAGCTCAAAAATGTTCTGTTCTTCCATTAGATCCTCCTTGAAAAATAAAACAACAGCCCTCATTTAACTTAAGGGCTGTCATCATTTTACACGCTATTGGGCTGAGTAGCCACCATCGATCACCAGTTCAGATCCTGTAATGTACGAAGAATCATCCGACGCCAGGAACAACGCGGCTTTGGCAATATCGATAGCCTGGCCCAGACGCTGCAAAGGCGTTGCCTGAATTAACCGTTCAAGCAGTTCTTTCGATGTGTTCAAGGATTGGGTCATTGGTGTCTCAATGATCCCAGGAAAAAGTGCATTCACCCGAATGCCTTGACGACCAAAGGTGGTCGCAGCGGCTTTGGATAATGCACGTACCGCGCCTTTGGATGCCGAGTAATGGTTAAAGCCTTGTCCAATCATGGCCGTGTATGATGAGATATTGACGATGGAACCTTTTTTCTGGGCTGCCATATAGGGAGTGACATGTTTCATGCCAGCGAATGGGCCGTAACCGTTAATGGAGAGCATTTTCTCCCAATCCTGTGCATTGATTTCCTCAAAAGGCTTCTCTGAAGAAATGCCTGCATTGTTGACCAGAATGTCAATTTTCCCAAATCGTTCATTCACTACTTTCGCCAGTGCCTGCCAATCTTCATCCGAAGATACATTCAACTTCATTCCGTACACATTCTCTTTTTGGCTTACTCTCTCCAGTGCTTCCTCATTAATATCTGCTGCAATGACGATGGCGCCTTCCTGCGCAAAAAGATCTACCATGCCCTCTCCGATTCCCGAGGCACCGCCAGTAATAATAGCTACTTTATGATCTAATTTTCCCATGTGGATCACTCCTAACGTATTGTCATTCATGCTTACGATGATGTTTAAGCTCCTTATGTGAAGAAACCAAGCTATTTAGACTTATTATATTTAGATGTCTAAATATTTTATGTCTAAATATTATCAGAGTCACTTCCTTTATGCAACGAGCATACCCGTATATCCTTATTTTGGATTTGTATAACAGATCTCATTCATCTATTTTCATTCTTTGACATATGGATAGCTCGGCAACATCGCCGTGTATACCACCAACCTGACAGCAAAAAGACTGCTCCCTTCGCTAGGGTGCAGCCTTTTCAATTTCAACGATTTGTATAAAGAGGAACTCCAGCTCTTCCTTACAGTACACCTTGAAGGTTTGCAGGGTGATTTTCTTCATTCACCAGACCTTGAATAAAGGTCTCAAAATTGGGCGCAAGCCAAGTGATCTTGTAGTTTTCATTTTTATCCACATGAACAACCTCGGGCTCACCAGCATTGCCGGATTCACGATAATCCAGCATCACGATCTCCGAATCGGAAGGGCACTCACATAACACAACACCAATCTCGGGGTACCCTCCCTGCTCGATGATGTACCGGCTACCCGATTGACCACCTAACGAATGTGCTTTCTCACGTCCAATACCCAGTATTCCCTTGACCTCAACGCGAATTTTCTTGGCAGCCTCTGCTTGGCTAACAGGATAATACCGATAGTGGGGAACACCACCATTATGTAATTTCATCATGTTTATATAGGATGTTGGCAGCTTGAACACCAACTGCTCCTCCATTGACTCGATCTGTCCATCGGTAGGTGGGGCCAACACATATTGATCCACGGCTTCAGCACTGTCATTCCAAAAACCTGTTGGTTCCAGATGGCTAACACTAACAGGTTCATATGAGATTTCAGTAACAGATGGGACGGTATCCACCAATTCATCTACGGATTCCTCTAAGAGTTCCTCTGAGGGCTCCTCCTCCATTTTGCTTCGAATCCATTCCAGAAACTCCAGCGTATCTTCATCCTCAGGCTCCAATTCATCCGCTCTTTCGAACGCCTGCTGTGCATGCGCATACTGCTCCAGATAGTAATAAGCAAGTCCAATGCGGTAATGCCAGAGTGGGTCACCTGTGCCCTCTTCAGCAACCGTCAGGAATTGTTCAACCGCTTCATCGTACCGTTCCAGGTTATTCAGCGCTCGGCCCAGATGGTTAACCAGCTCATAATCCCTTTCTTCCACAGGAATCGCTTGAATTGCATCTACAATTTCCTGAAATTCATCTTCTTCATGCCACTCTTGCAATTGAACCAACAGATCGTCTCTCATTCCTTTGGCCTCCCCGTTCATTCACTCATGATTACGTATTGAAAATTATACCACTATTCAGATCACCTTCTCCAGCCAAGCCAGATCCTTGAGCCTGTCACGAATCAATTTCTACTCATTCGCAGTGCAAAGAATAAAAAGGTAACCTGGACCCAGTTAAGAAAACCAGGCAGGCTACCTCCTATATTCCGCTCCATTACATTGAATTCTTAACTCAATTCAGCAACTCCACACAATCGTAAACCCATCCTGCACTTAACCAGTTCCCCAAATCACTGGAACCACTGATCGGTGTAATGGTGATCGTATTGGAACCATTCACGAAGTAAGATGCTGGGACATTCCAGCTAAACGTTGTGTTGTTGCCACGGTAGGTACCAATCGTGAAGCTACGAGAATTGGGCTGTGAAGACGCGGCAGGGTTGGTTAATGCATGTCCATTAACCGTTACGCTAGGTCTGCCATTATTGTAGGCTGCGGTAATCCCGATGTTGAGCATATGGGAAGATGCCGCTTGAGATGCATTCAAGTTAAACGTTATTGTGGTTGGTGAATTCTGACCACGGAATTGGATGGCCGGGAATCGATTGGTCGCGCTGCCCGTAGCATAGGTGACAGGCCCCCAGCTTGGATTACGACTATCGGACGGGTGACGGATCGGAATGGTCTGTCCATTCAAGAACTCCCGTGGTGTACCATCCCAGTTACCGATTCGCCAGATGCTGGAGGCTTGACTCGGATCATTGTTGATCGTACGGGTATTCAGCGTCGTCGTTTGGCCTGCCGTGACATTAACCGTTTCTGTATATACCGCCAGTTCTCCCTTATAGGCTGTCATGGTGTATGTCCCTGGAATCATGCTATATTTGGCGGCTGCCCCACTTGAAGAGGTACCCACCCAATACTGAGCATTGCTATTGGCGAACCCAATCGTGTACGCGTACCCCGTATCCATCCCGGAGAGACCATTAAGCACCACGTTCCCCCGACTGGATACCCAGCCCTGCAGATTCAGACCAGACATCCAACTGAAATCAGGTACACTTGGCGTCCCCCCTGTGGTGAAGATCAGAGCGTATGGTCCGTGCAGACCCAGGCGCCAATTTTCCGTTTGTGCATGGCCCGAGTTCATATAATTATAGACTTCCGTCTCCGTTCCACTTTGGAACTGGATGTCACGGAAGAATGGGCCGCCAGAGCTTTTTTCCCGATTGCCGTAGGCCATAAATACACCAACGCCATTACCCGTCACTCCACGAACGGATAAGTCTTTGGCCTGATCATTACCATAATATTTGGAGGCAGACTGTCCATTGGCAAACCCGAACACATCCTGACTTTCAATTGCTCCAGTGTTACCCCTATTGTTAGAATTCGCCGGAACACCTGTCAACACACTCCCATTACCGCGGAAAATGTACCGTAACTCTCCAATCGAAGGTTGAGCCGTGATATGCGTTGCCATGTATATGATGTTCTCGCCACCACGCGAAGCATAATAGTGAGTCAATGTGTTGGTGGAAACGGTAATTAACACCGTTGAACCCGAAGGTGACTTATTCCACGTTACATTTGCTGAAGATCCCAACCCCGAGCCAATATGTGATCCCCTATTGCTGTTCAGCTCCGTGCCGTTCATTTTGGCCGATATGATATCACCATTCGTTTTGTTCACTACATAGACTAATCCCGAACCGGTGTTCACTTCAATTCTGGAGCCGTTGTCTGTGACTTGGATGGTGGCTGCATGGCTGGTGGAGGCAGGGAAAACCAGAATCGTGGAAAACATGACGATGAGTAAAAGCATACCTATTCCCTTTTTAATGAAACGTTGAGTCACGCAAATACTCCTCCTGTCAGATCAATTTGTGAAGCGCTTACAATATGGTGTATAACAACTTAATTCCGTCTCATATCGATATGTCTGCATATGTGGGCATGTCCATAATCCATGGAATGTTATATCCGCTTGCGTATAGGTCACCACTTCATTTCAATTTAAGCTCGCCCCCTTCTTAAAACACATTGCTGAATAAAAGAAATCTTACAATTTCAATAAAATAATACCATTATATTACATATAATCGCAATGAAAACGACGAATTGATCCGTTAGTAATTCTGAAAACGAAAAACGCAGCTTCAAAAGCTGCGTTCGCGGATACCCATCTAGAGAAGATATCATCTCTTCCGAACAGGTATCCAAATCTCGCTTTTATATTGCTCAACAGTAACATCCTTGTGCTCATTCCATAACATTTCAGGACCCTCACTCAGCTCATAGTCCGATGAAGGAAACCACTCTGCGTAGATCCGGCCCCAGACCTCCTGAAGCGTGTCAGGGAAAGGACCCACGACCGTAAATACGGCCCACGTCGAAGCAGGAACCTCAAGCTGTGTCAGACCTTCAGGCGTTTCTTTGGTCGTAGCTGCGCCAATGTAATGATCCAGTTCTCCCTGTTCCGTCATACGCCCCTCACTGAAATGGGCAGAAGCACTAATTAAGCCCAGAGGCTGGACGTTCGATGCCCCCTTAATTGTATCAATTAAATCCGGTGTAAGCTGCTGGTACATCGCAGCGATCTCCGGATTCACCCCATTGAATACGATCGGCACCCTTTTACGAATACCCACGATTCGAAAAGCCTCTTTGTCTTCAATACGGTAGTTCATTTCGTTTCCTCCTTGAATGGTCAGTTGAAATGTCATCCGCGGGAAGGCTTTAAGAGATGGGCCATGGTTCCGCGCTTCGGAGGGCGTAGTGCCATGCAAGCTTTGAAATGCCCTAGTGAAAGAATCGGGCGATGTATACCCGTATTTCAGCGCAATATCAATAATTTTGCTGTCACTTTGACTTAGCTCCATGGCCGCTAGCGTCAAGCGGCGACGTCGAATATATTCCGAGAGCGTTACACCACTTAGAAAAGAGAACATACGTTTAAAATGATACTCCGAGCAGCAGGCAATTCGGGAAATCTCCTTCATATTCAGGGCGTCCGTCAGATGTTCTTCCATGTAATTCAAGGCTTCATTTAACCGCCTCAGCGTATCCATATCATCCCTCCCACGTTAATTCAAGCTTAACAAAGTCTTTCTCTTTGCATCCGACATTACCTGCACCTTTCTGTAGGCTCTGTGCACACATACCAGAAAAAAAGAGCAGCATAAGCTACTCTTTTTTAATGTTGATACACACATATCGCGGTTTCAAGTCAAACAGGTCAGGCAAGATACTCCGCCATAATCTGCTCAATATCATACGGCGTCACGCCCTCATCGACCGCATAGATGGTATCGGCCTGATCCTTCGTGTCCACCAGTTCCCCTCTCGCTTTGGCGTGCAGCATGAACAAGTCATACAGGTCGGGTTTGCGTAATGTGGTCATCGCCTTACCCATCAGCACGATACCTTTCTGATTCCCCTCGACGTTATTGTAGTAATCGGGATATCTGGTCAGCGCCAGATCCGTCCAGATGATTGTTCGCTCAACTAGATCGAGAATAACAGGAATGGCAATCTGGGTGTCGGCAGTGATATCAATTTTGTTCTGGACGGTAGCTGGTTCATAGATTTCGCCTGAACCGGGCTTCTTGCGCATCATCCAGCCTGCAAAACATTCCGGCAAGTTACAGTACGGATGGCTGGTGAAGGAATGTAGTGTTGTCACCACATAACGTCCGCCATAATTCACGATGGAGGGGATATGCAGATCAATAAATTCACTTGCACCATAAGGTGCAGTCACAATATCCCCACTATGAGCCGCTTTGTATTTGACTGATCGCAGATTGGTATAGGAGATATGTTCAACGTAATTCCATTTCTCGTCATACATGACCGCCGACAAGTCAATATCTACACGCCCCGTAGGTGTGCCGTCCACTTCGCCCTCTTTCCACCAGCTGAAGAAACGTATCGTGTCACCTTCACCCATCGGGATGCGGCTTCCACGCACAATGGTTCGCAGAGCTTTGCTCGCGGATCGTTGTGAAAAAGGAACCAGATAATGCTGGAGACGTTCATCTATATACGTTTTTCCGAGTGATGGGAAGTCAGAGAACCGTGTAATCAAGGCCTGCTCGCACAATTCCACGACTTCCTGACAGACCGCCTCGTCAAGCTCCGGCAGCTCATTCGGGATACCAAAAGCCTTTGCTACATTGCCTTTCGGAAAAAAGACCCGCAAATCCGAGGCTTCATTCCGCTGTGCGAAATGCTGTCTCACCTGCAATAACACGGGTGTGGATACCTGTGCAGCCACTTCACCAAAGGCCAACAGTACATACGCTTCATCTTCAGTTATCCGCAGCATGTGATCCAGTTTTCTCGCAAATTCACCTGGACGCTGCGACAACAGATCGATTAGACTCCATACATTCCGATATTGGAAGGCAAGCTCCACACTTCCGTTGAAGGTCGAATAAGGCTTATTATTACGCAAAATATCAAAGGCTTCATCGCATCGTGGATACCGAAGCTTATATTCCGAAGGATGCAGAATTTCGCCAAGGCGAATCCAGCGATCCTTATAACGCAGCATATCCTCCGTGATGGAGCCACATTGCTCCAATAATCCGAGCAAAAGGCGTCTCTCACGGCGTTTGAATTTTCGGAAGGGAGAAGCCGCAGCGAGACTGACATCACCATTCGACCAGGCAACAGCCAGACGCAGGACATCACTTGCCGTTTTGAAATACATGCCGATTCGGTCGATGTTCGCCTTTTCATGCTTCAACAGCGAGGAGACCACGAAGCCTACATTTTCTTTGAACGGAATCTCGGCGGGCAGAATCGCATCCACTTCACTTGGATCTGCATGCTCCAACACGGTATCGATATCTTTCTTGTCTGTTTCCGAGATGGAACCTTTCGCTTCAATGATCTGACGAATGAGTGTCTGGAAGGCTTGTTTGTTTCCCAAACCAATGACTTTCAAGTCCGTCTTCTCCAGCAAAGGCATTCTCTCCACAGATGGTTGATCCGGGTAGACCACAGTCAGATTGGTCAGATAATGAATAATCGCATTGAGATATAACTCCGCTTCATCCGCTTGCATCACCTGCATCGGGAATCCTGCATACATCGGTGTGTACTTCACATGTGCGCCGACCATGACTCTCAGATCAGCCACAAGTTGAATATATACGGTTTCAAATTGTTCCTTGGACAGCTGCCGCATCGCCTGCATTAACTCATCCGAGAAGGTGTATCCGAGCGTTTCAATATTCTTGAGGGCAGTCGCCAGGTGTGTCTTCGGCAACTGTTGCTTCCCTTCGTTGAGTTCAATGATGAGTTTGTTCGCTCTGCGCAAATAGATCGTATTGTTCATGATAAAAGAGTCCAGGAAAGCCACATCCCTATATAACATGAAAGGTTAGGGTTAGAAGGAAGGAATGTGATAGCCTGGACGCCTCCTCTCTGATAATGAAATCTTCAGGAGAGCTGCGACCCTATGATCTCCAATGATTGTAGAAGGAAGGATCGCAATAGCCTGAAGGCCAGCGATTCGAAGTTCGTCACCCGAATCTCTGGTGAACCCATCATCTCAGATTCCACGATATGCCAACAGGGTGAAAGTATTACGACACACCATTGAAATTCTTTTTTATATCCACCAAAAGATATATGTGGTTTATGATCTTTCCCAAATCCAGGGGGAGTGCTCAAAATTGTGTCGAATATAACAAAGAAGAACCCTAGAGAATGATGCAGAAACGAGGTTAGGACGATGGAACTTCAAAAATTATATTCTGATTATATACGGCTCAAATTCAATTGTGGAGTTAAGCCTGAGCCTTCGTGCACAGATTATATGGAGTATGGTTTGTATGAGGATAATAGTGCCGAACTGTTTATGGTATCCCACCCAGATGAGACATTTACAAACTGGATGTCGAGACTGCGTCCGAAAGATCCCTATTATGGATCAAGGCCAGACTGGAAGCCGACTCTCTCAGAACCATTTGAACAGCTCGATGTTTATGACGAAATGATTATGTATTATCTGTTATTTACCATCAACACCACGCTGTCGATCAACACGTATAACACCTACAGTGCCATGAATGAATTTATGAAAAGCTATAGCTTCTTCCAATTGTCTCAGCTAAGCGAAATTCCCCAATTCAGCGAGGAACAAAAGCATCTGTTACGTGACTTTTTCTTCTTTTTTTACCTCTATGCACACCCGGTTAATGAAGATACATTATATGCCTGCTCATTCAGCGAACAACACCTTGTACATACGAAGACCGACATTTCATTGGAGGATTATTTTTCGGCATACCATGATCACTACACCTTACTTCGAAATGAATACAGGGAACAAATCGTAATCACTGCTGAAGAGATCCAAGCCTGCAAACGCCTGACGCTGGAACTGCTATATACCATTGAAGGCCGATCTCCCAAGTTAAACATGCCTTCAGAGGAAGGTTTGGAACCAATCATCATGTTAATCAACAACGTGAGTCAGATGTTACAGTTGTATACAGAGGAACCGGAGGCATTATTCCAGATCATGCGGGATTTCCTTATTCAAGCTGAAGGTCACTCCAGTACATACGCTAACCACTGTTTCAAGACACTGCTTCAGAACTATGCTTCATATATCCTGTTTTTCCGATTTGATGAGGTTCAATTGCTGGTAGATGCTTTCAGGCATACCCCGGCTTGGTGCGAAATAATTGTTAGTAAACTGTTCAACGACTCCATCTTCCTTGAAAAGATCATGAGACTACAGCAGGTCAATCTTGACGCTTATCCAGACGTCTCTATGTTCTTTAATGAAGAGGCACGAAAGATGATTTTGTAGCAACGATCTGGCCCTACAAAAAAATGCCTAAAAAAGCCTTTGCCGACCCCCAATGTCAGCAAAGGCTTTTCATTTTAAATTGTTTATTGATCAATCAAGTTGGTTACTTTCAACATTCTTGCAATCAATGCAGTGACCTCAGCACGGGTCATTGTGGTCTTCGGACTCAGAACTTCCGGTCCGTTCCCTTGGATGATTCCCGCTGCAATCAACTGGGCTACATCTTCTTTCGCCCAATTCGATACATCCGCTGCATCACTGTAACGTTCCAGTTCAGAGTTCATCTGATTCGGGCTGATTGCCGCATCCGGTTCAATCAGACGATAAGCACGAGCCACCATGGCAAATCCCTGCTCACGTGTGATTTCCTGATTACCGTAGAAGTTTCCATTATCGTAACCGCGAACGATACCGAATTCATTCGCAAGGGCTACCGCATTGCGGAACCATGCCGAATTGTTAACGTCAGGGAATAGATTCTGTGGTGCATCCTGACGCATTAAGCCCAGTCCAAGTACTACAATCTCGGCAAACTCAGAACGAGTAACCTGACGGTTCGGGGAGAACGTGTTATCTCCGTTACCTTTCAGATCTAATCTCGCAGCGATGTTGTTCACATCAATTTTGCCCCAATGGGATCTGGCATCTTCAAAATCCTGCGGATTCCAGATGACCGAGTAACTTCCGCTGCTGCGCAAGTCATTAATAAGCGCGTAGTAACGGCTATCGACTTTAGTAACAACCGTTGGTACATGGAAGATGCTACCGTCCGGGTTGATGATCACGCCTGTTGTAATCCGGTTCGGATCGATCCCTTCCGGCAGTGCAATATACTTCGGCGCATAGCCGTTCAGTTGCCCGGAACGAACCGTTTGTCCATCTTTTGAGAAGGTGAGATCCAGATCAACCGGTGTGACAAGTAGCTCGTATCCTTGGGATGCGGCTCTCGTTTCGGCGCTGTCAATCAACGTATCCGATGAACGTGTGATATCGATATGGACATCAATATCATTCAATGCTGCATTACCAAGCTGTCCAGATACACCATTCAAGTCCATTTTACCGCCAGGTACCGGATAGATTGCCAGCGGATTACTAATGTTTAGTTTGGAACCTTGATCTACTAATTGTTTCAGTGTTTCAAGGGTTAATCCGTCCACCTTCATATCCCCATCATTCGGCGAATGAATGGCGAATTGCTGACCTGTGCCTTGTGACATGGCATCTTTCAGCTTGGCTGGATCAACTTGAACCAATGTTTCTTTGTTGTCAGATGGTTTGGATGTAGCAAATGGTTGATGACTGCCATCCCGGGTTGTTTCCAGATTATCCTTCACGGGTGCCGGAGTTGGCGTTGGTACTGGCGCAGGTGTAGGTGCTGGCGTACTTCCACTGTTGCCGCCCGTATTACCACCACCGCCATTATTGCCTCCACCATTGTTACCATTGTCACTGGATGCTCTGTTTACGTTGATTTTGTACTCCGTAACATGGCCAAGTGAATCTGTGACTTTAACAACAATGGTATTTCCGCCAACTTGAAGCGGTAAATTCTCACTGGCACTACCACTTGTAACCTCGTTCCATTCTCCATCTCCAACCGCTATTTCAATCTTCGCAAGTGGATCAAGTGCCGTTGGCGTTAACTGGAATTGATATACGCTATTCGGCACAGAGATGGTGTACGTGTCTTTAGCCGGATCAAAGGCAGGAGACAAGCTTCCTGTGGATGGGATCAACGTTTGCAGCGTTGATGTGTCATTACCAATCACTTTGGTCAGACCCTCCTGGGCATCTACCAAATCCTGATACGCTTCTTCCACTTGTTCCGATGTTGCATTCTCGTCATCGAACACGGATTGAGCAACTTCTAACGCCGTTTGCAGCGTTTGCCATGTTTCTGGCGTGTACTCCTCTGTGTCCAGTTCGCCTGTTTCGATCTTACCGTTAATCTCATCGATTTTGGCTTTCAACTTCGCCTTGTCAATAATAACAACATAACTTTTCCCATTTGATGCTTCTGAGTCTGCATATGCTGGATTGTTCGTCTTCGCTGTGACTGTCACCGTGTAGGCGCCAGCTTTCAGCGGTGGTTCCAATTGCGACAGGTTCAGTACCGTTCCAGGCACCTCCTCTGTACGCTTCGTACCATTTTCCATTTCGATCGTTACTTCATATTTATCTGCATGCTCAACGGTCTCCCATTTCAATTCATCATCGGTCAGTGTGACGTCTGGTGCTGTCAGAGAAGTCACAGCAGTTGCAATGGTAAAGTACGAATCCGGCCCAAAATTCGAGGTATTAAGCGTTACTTGGCCGTTCTGAATTAAATGTAACGAGTTTGGATTACCAAATTGAGCATCATCGCTGATCACAAGATACTGAGGCAACGCTGAAATACCTTCGGTATCGTCTAACTGAAGAGTAATCTGTGATTCAGTCCAGTTTGCTTTCTGTACTTTGTAGATCCGCTCCATTCCAAGCAGTTTTACTTGATCCTTCGTCATCGGTGTTTTGAATTCAGTACTTGCTCCATTATCACCAAACGTAAAGAAAGAAGAGTCGTTTGAAAAACTATTTTGATTCGCAGAATTGGTATCCTCGATACTGTTGCCCAATGCCATCGTTAACATGGACCCCAATTCCTGCGCCTTGGCTTGTTTCTGCAGCAAGTTGCTCTGGTCATCTCGACCGATGCTTGTAACGCGATGGGTATAGGCTGCATTCACATTTGAATCCCAGATCGTAGCTATGTTTGAATCGACATATGAATTGGCTGTCGTCTGATCCAGCGTATAGCCGTATTTGATCGCTAGATATGTGCTCACTTTCTGGCGTTCCTCGTCCGTCAGCGCATGATCGTATACGATAATTTCTTCAATCGTTCCCTGCCAATGTTCAACACTCGCAGTTGCTGGAACAAGCTTACCGATTACTGCTCCGCCAGAGTTACCCGTATCCCATAACTTAGGAACATCCTGTCCGTAACCACCTAGTTCCTGTACCTGCTTCATTTTACTGTACAATCTAGCTATGTTAGATTCAGTATTTCCACCTGTCCAAGTAACAAATTGCTCGTTCGGGAACGTCGTTCCTAGGAACCCCTCAGGAGTGTATAATGTCTGACTCATGGTACTGTTAAATGTGGTCAAGCCGCCTCTTGTACCATTTTGGAGCATCCCTATACCAGTATAACCACTCGTTTGGGCTCCCCAGGAAATGATATACTTGATGCCTCCAGTTTTACTGGTTTTGCTAACCGTAATAATTGATCTGGCAGTCTTCCCTTGGGGAAGCTTACTTACATCCAGATTCATAAAAGTTTTCGTTCCGTCATATTCCAATACCGGATTAAAATTAATATTATGATTCTTGTCATCCCAATAAGTCGGTTGGTTATCGACCTCATCTTGTGTTGCGTTATTTGCTTTACTGCCTTGATCTTCCCAAGTACTCACCTTCTGGCCGCTGGTAACTTCCATGCCCAGATCAGATCGAAGCCATAGTGAAGGAGAACCCACTCCACCTGGACCCGCTGTACTTCCACCATTCACCAGGGTAAGCCCTGTCCGTGCATTTGTTATTTCCTGAAGCGCGTTGTTGATTTGCTCTTGTGTTACATTCGGTTCACTTAGCACCTGTTCTGCTGTGATCAGCGCATCATGAAGTGCAGTCCAACTGTCTGATGTATATTTTGATTCTTCCAGGTTCTCACCTGTAATTTCGTCATATTTGCCTTGTAGAACTGACTTGTCTACTACAGTAATATCCCTGCGTACAGGTTCAGCAGAGATTCCATTATTCGTTGCTGTAACCTTCAATGTATATTCTCCAGGCGACAATACAGAAGAAGGTGTGAATTCCCATGTTCCGTCCGGGTTCACAGTAGCTTCACCAACAACGTTCTTAGCTGGGTCGGATTTGTTTACCATTGTAATGGTTACCACGGCCCCAGATGTAACGGAACCTTTCAAGGTAGGTTTGGCACTCACCGTAGAAAGATCCAAAGGAGTATCCAGTGCCAGATTGACTGGCAATCGGTACGTCAGAATAACCTTATTCGCTTGATTATCATATGCAACTGCTGCCGTCGTATTGATATCAGATACGAAATAGGATTGATCCGCTGTTTGTGCAAGGTAACCTCCCCCACCAATCGCAATATCAACGACTGGATTCGTTACATCATCAGGCATAATATTAGCGTATACACCAACCTTCGCACCGGTCTGCAAAGGGTTAACCAATGTCAGATATGCACTGCCGGTGGCCGACGTGTTTTTCAAGTAAACGTTACGCTGTTCACCCTTGGTATTCAAGTTATCATATACATAGGCTGTTCCTCCGAAATCGAAACGGGCATCGGCGGCACTTCCCCGCATATACACAGCAACATTCCCAATCGTTTGTCCATCAGCATCTATTCCATTACCGGACAGAATATTACCCGTAATCTGCCCACCTGTCATAATAAACCTGGGCTTGCCAGATAACCCAATCCCAACTATGACACCATTACCATCTGCAGAAATTTCATTTTCAGTAATGATTCCGTCTTGAATCTCTACAACTCCCCCACTACCTGCACCAAGGAGAGAAGGAGGGTTATTTGCCAGCTTTCCCGTGATCCGGTTGTGGTGGATCCGTGTGCCATCCTGAATGACTACCGTTCCTCCAAGTGCTGCAATAACGCTTGCCGTACTTGAGCCTCCAGTTGTGACATAGTGATTCCGGACCTCAACATTTTTAAGCATCACCTTACCGCCCGTTACTTGCATCCCATAGATCGCTTGGTTGGTGGCAACATGATTACCGTCTATATCCACATTCTCAAATGTAATGTTTCCATTCGGGACCCGAATCAGATCTCTGTTCTTAAATTCCTCACCTCGAAGAATAGAGTATCTGTTACCTTCCTCAGATGTGATCGTAACTGTTTTTCCTGAAGCAGCAACAGTCCACACGTCATTCAGTGAAAGATTGCTTAATAAAACAATCTCCCCTGAACCTGTAATTTCAGTTAGAGCTCTATTCATTGTTAAAAAGGGGGCTTCCTCTGTTCCCTCGTTTTCGTCATTGCCGATTGATGATACATAGAATATACTGTCCGCCGCCATGGCAATAGGCATTGGTGTGAACGCAGATGTGGTCACAATTACAAGTGACAATATCGACATTAGCATTACTTTAATTATTCTCAACGCTGTACTTCCTCCTTTTGTTCACTATCATTTTATAATTCGAATCAATTGCACTTAAAAATCGAACTCGTCCTGCTGAAATGTCCCCTTTTTTTGCTTAATGAACATGCCTCCCTTATTCGAAAATGTTCATCGCTCCTAAATGATCTGTGCTCCGTTGTGGAATCTCACCACATCGCACTTATTTTACACAAAGCCTCTTACCAAACTCTTACCAAACCTTTCTCTAACAAACACAACCAAAAAACAGCCCTGCACATGAAGCTGCAAGGCTGTTGATATTCAATTACATATTTGATTGTTTCCATTGCTGGTACCACAACTCCACTTCCAACCCAGGACGGAGGCCCGCCTCTTGTTCTAATGCAGTAACCAACTGATTGTATTGTGCGATCACGGGATCTTTATTACCTAATTGATCATAAGTCTTCATTAACGCCAGTCCAACTTGTTCCAATGATGGCTCGAATTGCTGTACCCGATGATATAACGTGAGTGCTTCCGTGTGCTGTCCAAGCTCAATATAGTATTGTGCAAGCTGCATGGCGTGGTTACGCCAAAGTGCATGCAGCCGCTGACGCTCCAGCTCGGCCCATACGTAATCGTCCTCGCCATAATATTTGCCTTCATACTGATCTGAGGTCTGCCGATGTTCGACTACTGTGGAAGAAGATAATAAAGGCAATAGGTGCAGCCGATTCTCCCATTCTTCCGCGTCAATTCTGAATTCTCCCGTCTCCAGAAGATAACCAAACTGCTGATAGCGAATAAAAATTTTGTCTTCTCCCATGAATTCGTTCATCATGCTGCGTAAGCGATGGATGCCACTATGCAGATTGGATATGCCTCTCCGCTCATCCAACTCGGGCCACAATAGCTCAAGTAGCGTATCCCGTTTAATCGGTTTGTTTCGATGGTGGAGTAAATAGGCAAATAACTCTCTGATCTTGGTTGTTCTGAACTTCATAAGTTTGGGCGGCTCGTTCGGGTGCAGTTGGACCTGAAGCATTCCCAGACAGCGGATGACCATGGATGGCCCTTCTGCTGTATTCAGAGTTGCAGGCACCATTCGGCGTTGATACATCTTCATCGTTTTTTCCAAACGGTCACGCGTTACAGGCTTCATGATATAGTCCAGCACTTCAAGCCCGTAGGCCGTCAATGCATGTTCGTTATAAGCTGTTGTAAAAATAACCTCTGTTCCAGGAGAAACCTCATGAATCCGTTCGGTCGCCTCAATCCCGTTCATCCCCGGCATCTGTACGTCCATGAAGACGATTTCCGGCAGATGAATTCCGATCTGATCGATAGCTTCTTGTGCCGTCAGAAAAGAGCCGATCACTTCGCAATCCTCTCTCTCTTTCAACAGTTTGTTCAACCTGCTCAGAGCGAGATATTCATCATCTACCAAAATCACTCTCATATGCACAACTCCTCTGGCTCACTGATCATCCTTTAATCTATAATTTTACCATAAATCCTGATGTGGTACCGCTATCATTTGAATATAGAATCTATGTTCTGTATTCAAAAAAATGTTCTTCAATACCAAAGGGCATGCAGGATTTTGAAGTAAACTGTCGAAAACTAAAGTCTGCCATGAAACTTATAACCTATAAAAAGATACCCCGATATGTATTGCTGTCGATTCTATTTCTCACTATTTTGCTTGGCTTTCGCTGGATATGGTCCGAGTCTTTCGCTATACCCGAACATCCTGAACCCACCAAAGGCGTATTGGACCTCCGAGGCTGGGACATCGCCAACGCTTCACCCATATCCCTCGATGGAGAATGGGAATTTTACCCCCATGCGTTAATCTCTAATCGTGATATTAAAGTAGCAGACTACTCATCCGCACCCATACAAGTTCCCGGTGACTGGCGGAATGTGTTACCCCAATCCTCATCATCATTTGGATATGGAACATACCGTCTTCGCATACTTGTAGATCCATCCGTGAAGGAAGTCTCTCTCTGGGCTCAGAAAATCCAGACTTCATCCATTATCGAGATGAACGGGACCGTTGTTGCCGAATTTGGTCAACCCGCCACCCATGCCGAAGCCTACCGACCAGAAAGGACTGCATTTGCGACTTCCTATGCGCTTGACGGTTCTTCCGAAATCAATCTCCTGGTGCAGACAGCTAACTTTGATGACCCATATAGCGGAGGGATCACGCGCTCTCTCTATTTTGGCTCTCCAGAAGCCATTGGAAGTGAACGGGGATTATCTATCGATCTGCAAAAGATTACATTCGCCATACTGATCTTGCATAGCTTATACGCTTTTATTATGTTTCTGTTTATCCGCAAGGAACGAGCTCTGCTGACGTTCTCGATGCTAACACTGGTTGCTGCCCTAACGGTCACCTCTGACCATGACAATCTGTTACTGAGTTGGATTCCACTCAACTTCACATGGATCGTTAAGGCCAAAGCGTTCTCCTATCCATTGTTCGCATTCTTTCTTTTACAGATGGCTCGAAGTTTCTCCCATAGTCTACAAGGCCGTAAACTATTTCGTATCTACGCCAGCGTGCTTGGTGTGTACTGTGTATTTTTGCTAATTGCACCGGTGACCTTGATCTACCATGTCCTTAAAATTGGACTATCTGATTTCCTGTACCTGTTTGCCATTGGCTGGTCTGTGTACCTGTTCTTCCGCATGGCAGCGGAGAAGCGAAGTGACGCAAGCTTTCTGCTCTTCGCGGCAACCAGCAGCTTATCCAGCGTATTGTGGGGAATCGTGAATTCGCGTAATGAAATTACCAACGTGTATTACCCCATTGATGTGATTGCAGCCATATTCGGCTTCTCTGCCTATTGGTTCCGAAAGTACTTCCGTAATTCAAGCGAAATCGAGAAGTTGTACGAACAGCTCAAAGAGGAGGATCGACAGAAAGATCAGTTCCTTGTGAATACAGCTCATGAACTGCGTACACCGCTGCATGGCATCATCAATATTGCGGAAAGCATCGCGGTCCGTGAACGGCGTAAATCAGGCGGACAGCAAGCAGAAGACATGAAGCTGTTGGTTACCATTGGCCGACGCATGTCCCAACTGGTTGATGATCTCCTTGACGTGATTCGCCTGAAGGAGAAGCGGATTACGCTTCAGAAGAAACCTTTGTCTCTTGCATCTGTCATTCCAGGCGTAATCGGCATGTTCCGATTCATGGCAGAGGGCAAGCCTGTCCATATGGAGGTGGACATTCCAGATACACTGCCACTTATTCAGGCCGATGAGAGAAGACTTGTTCAGGTGCTCTACAATTTGTTGCATAATGCACTCAAATTCACCGATCAAGGTACGATTACCGTATCTGTCCGGGAACATGGAGATAGCATTGTAATTCAAGTCCTGGATACAGGTGTGGGCATAAGTGAGGAGATACAACAGCGAATATTCGAGGCCTATGAACAGGGAACCCCGGAGGCTCGCTTAAGTGGAGGAATCGGCCTCGGTCTTAATATCAGCAGACAGCTCATCGAACTCCATGGGGGCCAGCTCACCGTGCAATCTGTACCTGGACAAGGTTCGAGCTTCCAAATCTCGCTTCCACGGGAAGATACCACATCGCAAACGGATCAGACTGAACAGCGATGGGAGGCTCACAGCTTTGACGAAATCGCGATTGCAGAGCCGCAGCAGCAGAACTTGTCCCATTCTCATGACAAGACTGTCGCCCGCATTCTTGCCGTTGATGATGATCCTGTAAACCTGCGAGTGCTAATCTCCATGCTGGCGAATGAACCCTATCATATTCAACCTGCGGCCTCGGCGCTTGAAGCACTTCAATTGCTGGATCAGGAGCCGTGGGACTTACTGATTGCCGATGTCATGATGCCTCATATGTCCGGTTATGAACTGACAGAGAACGTACGCAAACGTTATTCGGTATCAGAGCTACCCATCCTGTTGTTGACGGCTCGTAACGAACCAGCGGATGTTTACGCCGGATTCATGGCTGGTGCAACGGACTATGTTACCAAACCCGTGGATGCCGTTGAGTTAAGGCATCGCATCGGATCACTAATCGTGCTGAAACAATCTATCGATGAGCGACTGCGTATGGAAGCTGCCTACTTACAGGCACAGATTCAGCCCCATTTTCTTTTTAATACGCTCAATTCCATCATGGTGCTTAGTGAGATAGACACGGAGCGAATGCAGAAACTGGGTGATACGTTTATCGAATATCTTCAGACCAGCTTTCATTTTGTCAATTCGGAGAAAATGGTTGAGGTCACGCACGAGTTGGATCTCTCCCGTGCCTATCTCTACATTGAGAAAGAACGTTTCATGGATCGGCTGAATGTCATCTGGGATATTCCAGATGATCTTGATCTTTCGCTGCCGCCACTCACCATTCAACCGCTCATTGAAAATGCAGTACGACATGGCGTTCTAAGCAAAGTTGAGGGTGGGACCGTGCATATCCGGATTATCAACCAAACAGCGTCCACCCTCATTGAGATTGAGGATGATGGTGTGGGGATGCAGCCCGAGCAGATTGAACGGGCACTTGCGTGGCCTAAGAGAGGATCTGGGGGAACTGGAGGGATCGGATTAACCAATACACATCGCCGGTTGACTCAGATGTACGGACAGGGCTTAAGCATCGTCAGCTCACCAGGCCAAGGTACGAAAGTATCCTTTGTCATCCCTTTGGACCGCAGCACAGGAGTCTGAATGATAAGATAGTTCTGTAACGCTACAACAGGCATTCTGCACAGTCCGTATCCGTATGCTTCATGTAATGTCTAAGGTGAACGCGATAGTGAAGGACATATTCATGTTCTGGTTCAACTCCAAATTCAGTCATATCAAATAAAACGAAAAAAGAGCTAAGCACGGGCTTCATCCCGGTTTAGCTCTTCTTTCGCTTGATTATTATCTAACTCGATAAGCTAGATGTTATACATGCAGGGCTTGTTTTTCATCCGATAATCCCAGTGCCTTGGCAGTTGAAGAATGAACCTCTTTGAGAAGATCCAGATTCTCCACAAGGGAGATGCCATAGGATGGAATCATTTCCTTTATCTTCGGCTCCCATGCCTCCATATGCTGCGGGAAGCAACGCTGAAGAATCTCAAGCATGACCTGAACCGCAGTGGATGCACCCGGTGATGCACCCAGCAAAGCCGCGATTGTTCCATCTGCAGATGTAACTACTTCTGTACCGAATTGGAGCGTACCCTTGCCACCTTGAACGGTATCCTTGATGACCTGCACACGCTGCCCTGCCAGAACCATATCCCAATCCTCACTCTTCGCACCCGGAACAAAGTCACGCAATTCTGCCATGCGTTGTTCTTTCGATAACATCAGTTGTTGAATGAGATATTTGGTCAAAGAGATTTCTTTGACACCTGCTGCGAGCATCGTAAGCAGATTGTGCATCTTAACCGACGTGATTAAATCGGCATTGGAACCCGTCTTCAGGAACTTCGGCGAGAACCCGGCAAACGGTCCGAATAACAGCGACTTCTTATTGTCGATAAATCGGGTATCCAGATGCGGAACGGACATCGGCGGAGCCCCTACCGAAGCCTTGCCATATACCTTGGCGTGATGCTGTTCCACGACTTTTGGATTTTTGCACACCATAAAGATACCACTGACCGGGAATCCGCCGATATGCTTACCTTCCGGAATGCCCGTCTTCTGGAGCAGATGCAGACTTCCGCCGCCTGCGCCAATAAAAACGAATTTTGCCTTATGGCGTTCGACTGCACCGCTCTTCAGATTTTTCACAGTTAATTCCCATTGTCCATCGTTGGTACGTTTCATATTCTTCACGCTATGTTGGTAGTGGATCGCCACGTTTTGTTCCTTCAGGTGTCCGATTAACATACGCGTTAAAGCACCAAAGTTAACGTCCGTACCGGAGTCAATTTTGGTCGCCGCAACAGGTTCATTACTTGTACGATCTTTCATCATCAGCGGCATCCATTTCGCCAGCTCTTTCTTGTCATCCGAGAATTCCATGCCTGCGAACAGCGGGTGATTCGATAAGGAGTCATAACGTCTTTTTAGAAACTGGACGTTGCTCTCTCCGTGTACATAACTCAAATGAGGAATCGGCATAATGAAGTCCCGCGGATTACGAATCAGACGGCTATTGACGAGATAGGACCAAAATTGCTTTGAGATCTGAAATTGTTCATTCACTTTAATCGCTTTGCTAATATCTACGGTTCCGTCTGGTCGTTCAACGGTATAGTTAAGTTCGCACAATGCAGCATGCCCGGTTCCGGCATTATTCCATTCGTTGGAGCTTTCCTCTCCTGCAGTGGCTAGCTTTTCGAAAACCTTAATATTCCAGTCTGGTGCCAATTCTTTTAGCAAAGTTCCCAAAGTTGCACTCATAATTCCGGCACCAATCAAGATAACATCTGTACTCGTTTGTCCCTGGCTCATGTCTACCGTCCTTATATCCTATATTTGCCAAAAGGATGTAAGCGTTATCGATTTGGCATTTGCAGCAAGCCCATTCTTGAACGGGGTCGCACCTTCTCTGAATGATTATAACCTTGATCTAGTGTATCAATAATATAGAGCAATTTAAATATGCAATTTCAAGATATTTGCTATTCCATCAGTATACGCTAGTTTACATCGGAACGTTAGCCCGGTTATAGGCCTGAAAGATATATTTGTTCAAAACAAAGGAAGGAGCCCGGTTTTAGTGGGACTTGGCATATCAAATGTTGTATAGCCTTACTTAACTCGTGAAAAGGGATGCACCAAAAGCCGCTTACGAATCGCTTCGCATGGCGGCTTTATATTAAAGATTACCCCTTACCACCCCCGGCGTTTCCGGGAGTACTCAGAAAATCGAAATCAGTTCCTTTGTATACGGATGGCGTTCTTCAGCGAACAACGCATCTGCGCCAAAGCGGTCAACGATCTGGCCTTCCCGCATGACGATGATATGTTGGCTCATCCGATGTACCGCGGCCAAATCATGCGAGATGAACACGTATGACAGACCAAGCGATGTCCGCAGGTCGGTGAGCAACTGCAAAACGGCACCTTGAGAGATCACGTCCAGGCTGGCCGTCGGTTCATCCAGAACGACAACGTCCGGCTCAATGCCAATGGCACGTGCGATCGTGACCCGCTGACGCTGTCCACCACTTAGCTCGTGCGGATAACGTCCAGCTACATCGCGAGGAAGCTCGACCGCTTCAAGCAGCTTTTGCACGTAAGCCCCCTTCGATGTGTAGGTAAAGTGGGACAGTTCTGCATCCCGTCCAAGCTGTTCGTAAGGATCGATTAGCGAGTCGGATATCTTGAGCTTTGGATTCAGTGCAGCCATTGGGTTCTGAAATACAATCTGAATCTTTCGCCGATGAGGTCGCAACCGTCGGCCGCTCAGCCGCGCGATATCCTGTCCGCCCAGTGTAATCGAGCCTGTATCTGCTTCTTCGATCCGAAGCAGACAGCGGGCGAGCGTACTCTTGCCACAGCCGCTCTCACCAACTAGGCCAAGACACTCGCCACGGTTCAGGGTGAAGGAAATATCATGCACAGCTGGTCGGTCTGCACCTGCATACGTTCGGCTGAGATGTTCCACCTGAAGCACGGGATGATTTAGGATGCTGGGAGAGGAAGTAGTCTTTGCAACGGCGTTATCTATAACGGTATCTGTATCCGCATGATCTGAATCTGTAGCATTTATGACTGCCTGATCTGTATCTATAGTATCTATGACCACATGGTCTGTAACTGCATTGTCTATCTCTGTATGGTTTGCGCCTTTAGCACGGTCATGAACTCGCACATTGGATTCGTTAGACTGCACAAACCCTTGGCGTTCTTCATTTGAAGTCGTCTTCATTCTGTTCCCGCCTCCTTCAATCCCGACTTCAGTGAGCGGCTCAGAACGGGAGCTGCTTCGATTAACTGGCGTGTATATTCATGCTGAGGATGGTCAAGAATGCGATGCTTGCCGCCCGATTCGACGATCTGCCCTTCCTTCATAACAGCCAAGCGGCTGGCATAGCGACGTACATGGCGCCAGTCGTGCGTGATAAACAGAATCGCACAGCCCGTCTCCGCTTGTTTGCGTGCCAGCAGTTCCAATACGCGGTGCCCGGATACACTGTCCAGTGCCGTTGTCGCTTCGTCAGCGATCAGCAGACGAGGGGAGAGCATCAGCGATGTGGCAATAGAAGCCCGCTGAAGCTGTCCACCGCTCAACTGGAACGGATAGCGGCGCAGCAATTCAGCACCAAGGCCAACCGATTCCAATGCTTCCTCCGCCCGCTTCTTGCGGATGGCAGAAGACTTCTCCCCATGTACCTTCTGGTATTCATCAAAGTGCCCACCAATACTGCGAAATGGCGTAAACGCTCCCTGATAGTCTTGAAAAATATATGAGATGCGGCTTCCCCGCAGGGCTCGCATCTCCTTAGGCTTCCGTTCGAGCAGGTTGCTGCCCTCGAACATGACTCGCCCCGACGCATGCAGGTTGGGCGGCAGCAGACGACCAATGGCTTGCGAGAGCAAGCTTTTGCCACTACCGCTCTGTCCAACGAGTGCCATGAATTCACCTTCGCGAACAGCCAGAGAGACTCGATCTACAATAGTCCGATCCCGGCTAGAGATGCTCAGTTCCTCAATGGAGAGAATCATGGCTGCACCTCCTTCTTCACATCAAAGCGGTCTCGCAGATAGTCGCCCAGCATGTTGGCGAGCAGGACTACCGAGACAATGGCAAGACCCGGGTAGATCATCAGCTCCGGCCGAGACTGGAAGTAAGGCCGTGAGTCATTCAGCATCGCTCCCCATTCAGGTGTTGGCGGTTGTGCACCAAGGCCGATGTAGGACAGTGATGAGATGAGCAGGATGATTTTGCCCAGATCAAGACTGGCCAGCACGAGCACATGCCCTGCGATATGTGGAAGCAGATGTTTTCTCATGATACGACCGTCCGAAAGTCCATTGGTGCGGGCGATGCGAATGTAATCCTTTTGGGACTCCGATAAAACCGTACTCCGAACGAGACGTGCATAACTAACCCACTTCACGATCACAATCGCCAACACCAGATTGCCGATTCCGGCCCCTAGCAGACCACTAAGCACAATAGCAACAATGGTATCGGGAAAAGCAAGAAAAGCATCCGCAATCCGCATGAACAGCTTATCGACCCAGCCACGTTTGTAACCCGCGATCAAGCCAAACGGAATACCGATCAGTAGTGCAGCACCGAGTGCCAGCAGGCTATAACCCAACGTTTGACCGCCGCCAAGCAACAGACGTGTCATAACATCACGTCCCAGATGGTCGGTGCCGAACGGATGGAGAGCACTTGAACCCTGCAATCGTCCACGCAGATCGGTTAACGTATGGTCATGTTTTAAGTATAAAAAGGCATATAAGGAGGCCCCGATGACCAGCAGTGCAAATAACAGACCGATGATCGCCTGCCAGCTATGTTTTTTAGATTTTGTAGTTGGAATGGGCAGGGGTATGGTTTTCATCAGTGGGCCTCCTTTTCCTTGAGTTTCATTTCAGGATTCAAATAACGATAAGATAGATCAACCGCCGTATTCACGAGGAATACCACGATAGCCATGATCAGGATGTAACCCTGAATCAGAGGATAATCACGCTGGCGGATGGCATCAACGACAAGCTTGCCGATACCCGGATAAGCGAACAACACTTCAATCACGACAACTCCGCCAATCAGGCTGCCGAGACTTACGCCAAATACCGTAATGACAGGCGGAAGACTATGCCGAAACGCGTGTAGCATGAAGATCCGGCCTTCGGATAACCCTCTTGCCCGGGCGGATCGAACGAACTCCTGGCTAAGAGAATCCAACAAGCTGGAACGCAAAAGACGCACATAAACGCTGGAGATGGCAAGTCCCAGCGTCAGAGATGGCAGAATAAGTGAGGTGAATCCATCCCGGCCCATGGTCGGCAGATTGCCAAAGCGTACGCCGAACATGTCGATCAGGATCAGACCCAGCCAGAAGCTTGGCACCGCCGCACCCACAATGGAGAGCATGCGGCTGCCGCGGTCAATCCAACTTCCACGATGAAGCGCTGATAGCGAGCCGAGCGGGATCGCAATGACGAGCATGACCAACAGCGCGCCAATCGTCAGTTCAGCCGTGGCTGGCAGTGCACGCATAAGGGTCTGCATGACGGGCTGGCCAGTCGAATACGATACGCCGAAGTCGAGCCGAACGAAATCGAGCAACCAGTTGCCAAACTGGACAGGAAGCGAATCGTTGAAGCCCATTTCCTCGCGTACAGCTTCGACCTGCTCCTGACTAACGGACAGTTCGTCCACATTCAGGATCGTCAGTACGGGATCACCGGGAGCCAGACGAATGAACAGGAAACTCACAAACATAATGAACAACAGAAAGATTAATACCTCAAGGAACTTGCGAAGCAAAATGCGAAACATTACATCACATCCAGCTTATTGGTAATCATGTAATACTCACTGCGAGTGGTAACCCAGTTCTTAATCTTCTTGCCGTTATAGGCAACGATCGTACCCGGATGCAGCACGAAGGAATTCAGCACGTTATCATGCACGTAGTTGGCTGCCTTCTCGGCAAGCTCTGCGCGCTTCTCCGGTGCAACCGTGAGATTCAGTTCGTCGATAATCTTGGTCAGTTCCGGGTCTTCCGATCCGCTGAAGTTAAGAGCACCCTTGGGATGGTACGTAGCATTCAGATAATAACCAGCATCCCCACGAGGAGCGGTCAAATTACTGTACGTTGCAATATCCCAGTCGCGGTTGGACGCCATGTAATCTTCCGGCGTGTCGATCTGGCGAATCTGTACATCGATACCAATTTTCTTCGCATCCGACTGGAACACTTGGGCGATCAGCGGCAGATCGGCACGAGACGAATACGTCAGCAAGGTTAGCTGCAACGGTTTACCGTCCTTTGTCATCACGCCGTTTTGCAGTGTATATCCCGCTTCGCCAAGAAATTTTACAGCGACATCAGCTCCGGATTCCGTTGTGGTATCCGTATAGGTTGGCGCGAACGGCAACGATGGCAGGAACGGTCCGATGGCTCCTTCGCCGTAGCCGAGCAGGATCGTGTCGACGATACCCTGGCGGTCAATCAGCGCGTCTAGCGCACGACGGACATTGAGGTCCTTCATGCTCTCCCGCTGCATGTTCATCGTTAGCTGATGCACGCGGAACGTCGATGTAGACTCAACCGTCATGCCGTCTATCGCTTTGAGCGATTCGAGACTCTCGACCTCTGGACGGTATACGATATCTACCTGCCCAGATTTGAGCGCTAGTGTGCGAGCGTTGGCATCTTCATTGAATGAGAACGTGATGGAATCAAGCGGGGATGCTCCGTCCCAATATTCATCATAGCGATTCAGTTCCAACTTGCTGCCTGGGGTAAAAGAAGTCAGCTTGAACGGGCCCGTACCAATCGGCTTGTTCACAACGTCCGGCTCACTTACGTCGATGATCGCCGTGTTGGGGTTCACCAGTTCCGAAGCGAACTCCGGGAACGGCTGCGTTGTGGTGATCTCCAGCTTATCGCCCTCGGCTTCAATTGTATCGATCTTCAGCGCGTTCTGGATGGCTACATTCTCTTCCAGTGCACGTTCAAGGGATGCCTTAACGGATTCACCCGTCATTGGCTTGCCGTTCTGGAAGGTCACATCATCTCGCAAGTCGATCGTCCAGTGCTGTCCGTCTTCGCTCTCCCAGCTCTCAGCGAGCCATGGAGCCACCGTCAGATTCTCCTCATCGAGACGCACCAAAGTCTCTGTAATGCCCGCACGCAGCGGCACATAGCTGGAATCCACATGTGGATCTAGTGAACTGGTGGAGAAGTTATATAGGAAGTGAACATTTTTATTATCCGTGGATGGTTGCGCAGCGGGACTGGATTCAGATGATCCGCAGGCGCTCAACAGTCCAGCGCTCAAGGCCAAGGAGACCAGCGCTAACAGTGGCGTCTTTTTATTCAAGGTAATGCCCCTCTCTCTTAATCGTAATCATTATCATTTGAACAATGAGTATTATCATATCGTAATGATTACGTTTTGACAAGAGTTATATTGGTGGTGAAACGAGAAAAAATCCGACTCTCGGATGAGAGCGGATTCTTCATGTTTTTTGTTACATATGAGGGCTATCAACTATAAATTTTGGTTGCCTATACTTCAATGTGGTATGAACTATTTGTACAGATTATCCTTCATAATCATCCTCTAGTGTTGGTATGAATGGGGAAAGAAACGGATCATCATTCTCTGTTACTTTACCTCGAATTAGTGTGTAGACCTTAAACTGATTGGAGGATTCCGCATCATCACTATCTCTTACATAAAGGACTCCATAAGAACCTTGAGCTATCTCACCTATCTTTTTCATTACTTCGGCGGGATCATACTTTGATAAAGGTTTGTGATTATCTAGGCCCGCTATCCATAGTTGAAAGTCACCATTAACTGCTCTCAAGTCCAAAACACCTGTAGGCCAATTTAGCTCCTTTACATATTCCCGCAGATGTTGAATAACTAAACCATATTTATACTCATCTTCTTCAAGCGACGCACACTCTCTAATAGTTGCCCAGCCATGATATTCGTACATTACCTTTCACAGCTCCTTTATCCGTAAACTATGTAGACAGTGCTTCAAAACTATTTATCTTCTGTTAGTCGCGTGGAATGGAGCATGATCGATTTTAACATTTTTCAGTAAAGTCGTTCTCTATGAAGTCAATCGCTTTACATCGTTTAACTTTTCCTGAAGTATTTGAATACTCGTACTCTGCAGTATGTCAGGATTCAATTCAGTAACAAAATCCAGAAACTGATGTGCACTTTTCATAATTTCTTCTGTAAAGGATGCCGAACTTACATTAACACCATTCCAATTTGAGTATCTAAATTCCTCATTTGGTTCAGTAATAAATAAGTCCAGAATAACTTCCCGATCAATATCTTCTACTAAACTAACTTGTAGTTCCACTCCCTGCCGTTTAAACTCCAGCCACAAATTAGCACTATCAGGAATTCGATAAGCAACATATTGATGTATTCTAATCTTCTGGACTATAGTCAGTAAGTCCACAAACCATCTAATAAGTCTTTCATTACCAAATGGGCAATCGTCAAAGAACATACCGTACTTACTTCCGTTAAAGTCCAATTCAATAATTCCCTCGATATCTTGTTTCGTTAGATCAAACTGCTTTGCAGACATTTGTTTGATTTCATCAAAGTTATCAATTGCTTTAAATGAAATAGTGAACATATTTGAACCCCCCTAATCTATTAAATCTCTAATTTTATATATATGTGTACCATAAACAGAATCAACATTATCATTTCTAATGAAAACTTTAATCTGTTCATCAAATACAGTAACAGTATGCAATCCATCCTTTATTCCCTGTTGTTTCAACTGATTAACGGCCTCGGTAGACGCATCAGTTATTTTACTATCAGACCACTCTTTATTAAAGAAAGACTTTCTACTTAGCATTTCATTGATTTGTTCATCGGACATTTTCTTTTGGAGATATGGAAGTTGTTGCTTCGTACTATTAACAGAATGCCTATTAATAACATGGTCAATCAGATTTTGGCTTAACTGAGATCTCTGCACTGTGGCTTTTGAAGTTCCCTCTAGTACATTTTTTTCTATACTCCCATTCTTAGCCTTAGCAGCCTCAATATGCTGCTTAATCTTCACCACAGCAGGATTAGAAGCAGGCAATCGAAACGGACCTTTACCACCTGGCATACTCCCACGAACCATCTGAATCGCCATGAATATCTGACTAAACTTCAGGGAGGCCACCATCATCTGAGCATACTTATCCGATACAGGCTCTCCTGTAGTAGGATGAATCCCCATCTCAAACGCCTTGATCTGTAACGCAAAAATATCTTCCCCAGGCGGTTCAACGTTCACTGCTTGCATGCGATTAAAGTCCAGATGTCCCTGATCCCTCTCATAAGCCTGAAGGGCAGCCTGATCCGTAACACCTTTCTCGTTCACAGGCATCATTTTACCAAGCATCGCGTTATACGCCATCCGATAGCCCTTGTCACCCGAACCGGAATCACCTGTTGATTTGGTCATCATAGCTGCGGCACCGACTGCTCCAAACGCACCACCCAGACTTCCCTTCTGAGCATCTGCATCTTGGAATCGCGTGGCGATATCCTTCAATTCCTTCGATGTATTGACCATACTCTCCAACGCTTTATCCAGTATAGGTCGTGACTGCTCGAACTCATAGTAAAATCGCTCCTGCGTCGCACCCATCCACATCGCCTGAACGAACATGATCTGTCTCGTCAGATCACTTCGTATACTCTCCAACTGTTGTCTGGCTTGATCCACCTGATTCGATACGTGATGTAGTTGTTCAGGGGTAACTTTGATTGTACTCATAACGTTTCTCCGCTCATTCGAAATAGGATTATCCTATGTTAGCAGAAGTGTAATATGTAAACTATCCGGCTAACATCCTGATTTCACCATGGTAAAAACACAATCTGTGCTCCTCATCGGTGCTATGGTCCTATATGCATATACCCATTTTAAGGAATATCCTACCACTTTCAGTAAGTACCTCTCCTACTTCATTTCCTCCAAAATCACCCGATACCGCCCAATCTGCTCCGCTGTCGCTTCTTCCCGCAATGATTCCAACAATGCCGTGCACCTTATAAAATACCGATCCAACCCAAGCTTATCCGCTAACCGAATGGCCTGCAAAATAAACTCCACGGCCTCCTGCGGTCTTCCCATCCATTGTTCGTACAAAGCCCGCTGATAACAGTAATGATACATATCGTCGTTGTTTGAAGAATCCATTTCTCTGCCATTGCCCTGTATCTGATCCTCGAACACATGTAAAAGCCGATCAATCTGCCACCTATGCCGCACTGTTGCTTCCGTAATGACTTTCAGACCCACCAACCATTCCTCCGGATGCTCAAGCAAAAAGTTCACAAACTCCTCCAACAGTTCCACCTGCCCGGCTTCAATCTCAAGAGCATACCGATTCACCTGTGCCTTATGCCTGAACTCCTGCACCACCTGCATGCCTACCTCATCCAGATCCTCCGTTGATCCCAGTTCTGCATATTGATCGATACATGCCCTCGCCTGATCTACCTGTCCCATCTTCTGGTGAGCCATACCCCGCATTAGGTGACTGAACCCATAATAGTAGACCAAGGGCCGCTCAATGTGTATATGTGGTACAGGCATTCCCTTTAATTGATACTCCTGCCGCTCTTCATGGATGGACTGCACACATTGATATAACATGTCCGCCCTCTCCATCACCTTGTTCCAATTTTCAAAAGCCACAGCCATGTCCAACATCTCAACAATGATGTCCGGTTTGAGTGATTTTAGGATAGATTTCCGCAAAGATAATCCTCCTTAATTATCGATTTTCTTATAATTGTATAGATAAATCAAAAGAAGATCAATATAAACTGTACTTATAAGTACTTTTATTCAAGAGAACAGTTTGTACATATTAGTCTGTAAGGATTCTATAACCTCTTCTAACCTTAAGTGGAGGTGATCAAATGAGTTTACCAGAGGACGTAGGAAATCGAATACGTGAGTTAAGGAAGGCAAAAGGCTGGACTCAGGAACAACTAGCTGAAGCAGCAGGTCTTCATTACAGCTATATTGGTGGAGTTGAACGGGGAGATCGTAACATTTCTTTGGAGACTCTTGAGAAAATAATGAATGGATTGCAGGTCACTGCTGAAGAAATCTTTAAATTCAAAGAAGACTCTGAGTACAAAAGAGCCTTGGATGAACATATAACTTTAATAAGCGGCAAAAGTACAGATACAATCATATCATTGACCAAAATTAGCAAAGAAGTTTTATATGCTATCGACAAATCACATAAAAATTCCGAATAAATATCTCTACATCAAAATCATACGCTAACACCAAAAAGAGTGGAGTACGTCTCCACTCTTCTCTTATCTCTCTTTTCAAATAACTTCCCGCTCAAACTCCGCAAACTCCACTCTGTTCCGCCCATTCTGCTTCGCCTGATACAACGCCTTATCCACCGCAGCAAATAGCTGCGTCAAATACCCCTCCGGATTGTCCGGTACATGCTCCACTTCAAAGTCCTCAAAAGACAGAATTCCAATACTAATCGTAATGGATACCTGCATAATCTCGTGATCCACCGTAATGTGGTTGGACTCCACAGCTAATCTCACGCGCTCCGCGATTTGGTTCGCCAAGTCATGCTCCGTGTGCGGAAGGTAGATCATGAACTCTTCTCCGCCATAACGCGTCAGAATATCGGTGCTGCGAATGGATTGTTTGACCGCCTCTGCCGTGTGGACGAGCACTTCATCACCGATGACATGTCCATAGCGATCATTGATCGCTTTGAAGTAGTCGATATCGAGCAGCAGGAGTGAAAATGGTGTTTTGTATTGAATATTGGTAATGACCTCATGATTCAGGTGTTGCGTCAGATAACGACGGTTGTAACAGTTGGTTAAACTGTCCGTCAGCGCGAGTTCCTCCAGTTTGCGATTGGCCTCGGATAACTCCTGACGGATCAAGTCCAGCGCCTGATTACGCTCCTGAAGCGTCTCGTTCTGACGATTCATCTCTTTCACATAGAAACGCTCCTGCGAGACATCCTGGAACGTAAGAATATGACCGATCGGCACAAGCGCCGAATCCACAATCGGAGACGATTGCAGAATATAGTGCCGAATGTTGTTACCCCGCTCCACGATCACTTCAATATGAGAGAGGGTATTTTCTTTTTTCTTATAATGATTCACGAACTCCCGACAGCTGCCCACAACTTGAACAGACTCCAGAAATACCTCCATATCAAAAGAATCCCCCACATGCAGATCCATAAAGGATCGTGAGGCTTTGTTCGCTTCAACTATGACTTCATTCTCATCCAGTACCAGGATGCCATATGGAATCGTATTGATCACGTCCTCATGCGCGATGGAGACCAGATCGAACACATTGTATCTTTTGATCACATAGACGAAGAACAGGTCCGACAGAAAGATCCCCAGCGAAGTCATGCCAGGAATAATGGGCAACCAGCGGGCTAGAACGACATTCAGAATCGCATCAATCGTTGCAAACACAGCCAAGACCAAGATGCCCCATAGGGTGATCCGCACCTGTTTTTTGATCATGGCAGACGTCTGCGATGAATACACCGCCCGGAACAGAACGACGAGAGACGTCAAGAAATAGCTCACCAGAATAACCATCACAACCCAGAACCAAGGGCCGTAAGCACGCTCGATGTACCCGCCCTCCAGTGGAATGACGAATTCGTTCCATGGGTTGGCGACCACACCTATAGCCCCGATTACCGCAGGGACAAATAGCATAAAGGTTCCTTTTGCACTCAAACGTTCCGCGTAACCGGTAATAAAGATCGTCAGTAGAAGCCACCCGCTCCCAAGCAGAGAGACTGCAACGAAAGACAACGTAACATAGAACAACTGTAAGCCGGAATCATCCGTGAGCGTACTGGCAAATTGACAGAAAGGCCAGAGCATCATCAACCCGTGAAACAAAAAGTATACCTTATGTAAGTTCGTAATTCTAACCGTAGCAAACACATATACACCTACACCGAACAATAGGACGAATAAAAAGAGATCATACCATACTAATGGGTTCACGAATCTTCTCCTTCTTAGATGCTACAATGACAACGTGATTGCTCATAATTCTATGTGATACCTATATAAAACTTCAATAAACACCTATACAATACCGCTACGTCAAACATTGGTTAATTTAACCATATCTTATCACACCGCCATAAGGGTGAGTAGCCCATACACTGGAAGTCTGACCAACCTCTGATCGAAATCCTGATCTATTTTGCGTTTTTGTGAAGGAATCTGACTGTTCCACAAAAAAAACCGCCCATATCCAAACGAGCGGCCGGCCAGCAATTGGTTTGATTCAAATGACCCATATCTTTAGCGGAGTTCATCTCTCCGGCAGTAGTACTTCACCTTCTGATCAGGAACATCTACTCTTCCCGTATCTTGGCTATGGCTTGTTCATGATCAGTCAACGTTCGCCTTCAACGATCTGCTTCTCAGCGATCAACAGCTCCAATTGTTGCTTATAACGTGCCTCGTTTCTGAGATATGCTTCATGACTCATTCCGACCAGATCAGCTTCATATTTAGGGGAATAAAAGGGTTCATTGTCTGAGAATAAGTCTGGATTTTCCTTCAGCAACTCCGTAATTACCTCTGACGTCTTAACCGCATCGCACACTCTAACAACGGCATCCCCAAGTTGTCCTTTACGCATCGCGCCTTCGCGAACCAGCACATCGTCTACTTTCCAGAAATGCTCCGACCATGGCAACCCACTATGTCTGCGGGACGGTACTGAAATCTGGCTTCCATCCGGTAAAACCGTATAAAGCATCTCATGCTCGTCCGTCATTCTGCCAGGGATGTCCACCCACTCTTCGACCCCATGGATAAATGTATTCCGCTTCAAGTCAACGCCCACTAACAAGATTGTCGCTTTCCGATCCAGCAGTTTCCCCCATGCTGAACCTCTCGCACACGGTGTATCGAAGAGATGATCATCCTTCGTAAACACCTCTGCATCTCTTCCGAGTGCCGCTACCGAGTGCGTAGGATGCCACGAACGAACCACGCCCGGACGTTTACGGAAAAGCTCAGGCAGAATGCCTACGCAACATACAGAATTTTCCACGTGGAACATTGGGTTATCCGCATTAATGGTAGACCACGTATGAGTGGGAAGCACCAACAATCCGTCTTCCATGTAATCGCTAACGGCATCCAACACCGTATCTGCTCCACCTTCAACCTCGCCCAAACTCTTCATTGAAGAGTGCATAAGCAACGTACCTTGGCGATCCAAACCAAGCTGCTCCAGTTGCTGCATCAAGCTTTCTTTTGTGTACATATCCTTTCCTTACCTCCTTCATTTTTTATCCCTTTTCGATGGAAAATTAAACCCATGCTCAGCTCATTATCATGCTTCTCAGCATAACAAACAAAGGGCCGAGGGTTAACCCCCGGCCACAGAGAAAAAATTGTATACGTTCAGGGCAGTAGCTGCCAATCCACTTTTACTTAATAATAACGTACTCCAGATTCACCAGCTTCGCATATGTCACGATCTGATCTGTCGTCAGGTTCAAGGATACAACCGTATGGTGACCTCCACCATTTTCGATCCATGCTCTAACGCCATCCTGGAAGTTCGGCTTCACGCTCCACAATACACGCGCTACCGGCAGGTTAGGTGCTGGGACGGTAGGCTCGAATGCAGATACTTCATTGATCAGCAGTTTGTAGTGGGTACCGAAGTCTGCCATGGATACCACGACCCCTTCGCCTGCTTTGCCGTCGAATACAAGACGCGCCGGATCTTCGCGATCGCCAATGCCCAGTGGGGACACGATAATTCTTGGTTTCGTGCTAGCCAGTGTCGGATCTACTTCAAGCATGTGGGATTGCAGGATTGCTTCCTGTCCAGCAGCCATCTCGTAGGTGTAATCTTCCATGAAGCCCGTGTTCTCGTTATGGGCCATGATTTTCAGCAAACGATCCAGTGCAGCTGTTTTCCAGTCACCCTCACCGGCAAATCCATACCCTTGCGCCATCAGGCGTTGCACAGCCAGACCCGGAAGTTGTTTCATGCCATGCAGATCTTCGAAGTTCGTCGTGAAGGCACTGTAACCACCTTCGTCCAGGAAACGTTTGATCGCAATCTCATAGCTTGCTTGCACACGTACACTGGCTTCCCAAGCTTCCTTGCTGTTCGTACCATAATCGAATTCATAGAGGTCTTTATACTGAGCAATCAGATCATCGATTTCCTGCTCCGTTACGGCGTTCACGTATTGCACGAGGTCGCCAATGCCGAAGTAATCAACCGTCCATCCGAATTGGATCTGTGCTTCCACTTTATCGCCTTCGGTCACGCCAACGTTGCGCATGTTATCTCCGAAGCGAGCGACTTTGAGGTTGAAACCTTCGTTAAAGGCAACCGCTACGTCCATCCAGTCTGCAACCTGTTGTTGCACTTCCGGGCGCTCCCAGTAGCCAACAACGATTTTGTTTTGTTTTTTCAAACGAGCATTAATAAAGCCATATTCGCGGTCACCATGTGCCGCTTGGTTCAAGTTCATGAAATCCATATCGATGGTTGCCCACGGAATGCTTTCGTTGAATTGAGTCGCCAAGTGCAGCAAAGGTTTTTGCAGCAATTTTGTACCACGAATCCACATTTTCGCCGGGGAGAAGGTATGCATCCATGTGATGACACCTGCTACTTCGTCGCGATAGTTGACTTCTTTCATGATGCTCGTGATTTTATCTGCGGTTACCGCCAGATCCTGCAATACAAGCGGGTACGGCAGTACGCCGCTGGCATTAAGGGCATCCGTAATTTTCTGTGCGTTAGCTTTTACTTCGCCCAGCGCTTCTTCTCCGTACAAGTGCTGTGAACCGACGACAAACCAGAATTCTTTTGCTGCTGACATATCATCATCCTCATTTCATTATTTTATAGTTGAACAATATGGGTTTACACTAGAACACTGCGAAGCCAGAATAATCTTCCGATCACTGTTATCCCCAGATTTTTTGATTCCCTTTTCTAAAGGGAAAATCCGGGGATAAAGGTGAACGCTCCGCTTCTCCAGCTTTCTTCTGTCTTCTCCGTTATTGTGTAAAAAGTATAGTTGAACAAGTCATTCGCACAACTAAACCTCTTGGAAGCCAGAGCATGCTTCCAGTCACTTATAACCGACTACTTCTGTCCGTAATACGCGTCTTTGCCGTGTTTGCGCAGATAGTGTTTATCCAGGATGCCTTGCGGCAGTTCCTTCGCGAAGTTATTCAACTGCCGCGCGTACAGATTCATTTTGCACACTTCCTCCAGTACAACGCTGTTCACCACCGCTGACTTGGCATCTTTCCCCCACGTAAATGGTGCGTGACCATGGAGCAACACTGCCGGAACCGCCATCACATCAATTCCACGTTGTTCGAACGTTTCAATAATGACACGTCCTGTCTCCGCTTCGTATCCGCGATCCACCTCGTCCTGGTTCAGGAAACGTGCACAAGGCACCGCTCCATAGAACGTGTCCGCATGTGTGGTTCCCATTACAGGAACATCAAGTCCAGCTTGCGCCCAGATGGTCGCCCACGTGGAGTGTGTATGCACAATGCCACCAATCTCCGAGTAATGCTTATATAGTACGGCATGTGTTGCAGTGTCCGAGGAAGGTCTCATCTCACCCTCCACCACGTTACCGTCCAGATCAACCACAACCATGTCGCTTGCTTTCATCACATCGTAGCTAACGCCACTTGGTTTAATGACGAACAGACCGCTTTCCCGATCGATTGCGCTAACGTTACCCCAAGTGAATTTTACAAGTCCATGCTTGGGCAGTTCCAGATTCGCCTGGAATACCTCTTCTTTCAGTTGTTCTAACATGTTATTCCCTCCCGTTCTCTAATAGTTCGTGTTCAAAAAGTCGGTTTTCAGTACCGAGAAGATGGGATGAAGCTAGAAATGGAGTAGCGGAGCGTAGATTGAGCTACGTGAGCAACGGACATTTCGGCTGAATTCCATATTCGACGTTGATGATGCCACTAGGCATCCTTCGTAATCAAAAGCGGTCTTTTTGAACAACCTCTACCAGATGATCTACAGCTGATTGCTCAATCGCGAGCCCATTCCGGTAGCGTTCGATAAATGCTTCAAACCCTTTCACATCCGATGCATCTGGCGCCACTTCGACTCCCTCAACATCGTTGAAGACCTTCTGCTCCAGGAACACATCCAGGCTCTCCTCTTGATCCTTGTTAATCATGTACGAAGCCAGAAGTGCCATGCCCCATGCGCCGCCTTCACCAGCGGTAGACATTACCGAGACCGGTACGTTCATCGCAGCAGCTACAATCCGTTGTCCGACGACAGGGGTCTTGAACAGACCACCGTGAGCCAAAATACTATCAATGGCTACATTCTCTTCCTCTGTCAAAATGTCCATACCTAGCTTGAGTGCACCGAATGCACTGAACAGATGTGTCCGCATGAAGTTCGCCAGATTGAAGTTGCTTTCCGGCGAGCGGACGAATAATGGACGGCCTTTCTCAAGTCCCGTAATGTTCTCACCGGAGTAGTAACCGTAGCTGAGCAAGCCACCACCATCTGGGTCTGCCTCCAAGGCTTTGTTAAACAACACGCTGAACAACTTGCCGTTATCCACTTCGTATCCCATCGCTTGAGAAAACTCACGGAACAGTCCCACCCAGGCGTTGATATCACTGGAACAGTTGTTGGCATGTACCATCCCTACTGGACTGCCATCCGGCGTGGTGACCATATCGATCTCCGGATACACTTTGGATAGTTCCTTCTCCAGTACGATCATGGCAAATACCGAGGTGCCGACCGAGATGTTCCCCGTGCGTTTCTTCACGCTATTCGTTGCCACCATACCCGTTCCGGCATCGCCCTCTGGCGGGCAGAGCAGAATGCCTGCTTGCAGATCTTGCGAAGGGTCAAGCAACTTGGCTCCCGCTTCTGTCAATGCACCTGCATTCTCACCAGCGAGATATACCTTCGGAAGCAGGTCCTCGACCTTCCACGGATAACCTTTGCCTGCGATCCGTTCATCGAACTGTTGGATCATGGATGGGTGGTAATTATGTGTAGCCTCGTCAATTGGGAAAATGCCTGAAGCATCGCCGATGCCAATCGCCTTATTGCCTGTCAGCAACCAATGGATGTACCCAGCCAAAGTAGTCAGATGATCGATCTGAGGTACGTGTACCTCTTCGTTTAAGATGGCTTGGTACAAGTGGGCAATGCTCCAGCGTTCAGGAATATTGAATTGCAGAAGTTCCGTCAGCTCCCTAGCAGCTGCTCCCGTCGTTGCGTTACGCCAGGTGCGGAAAGGTACCAGCAGTTCGCCCGCGCTATCCAATGCCACATATCCGTGCATCATGGCCGAGAACCCGATCGAACCGACCGTTCGCAGCGTAATTCCATATTTCTGTTCCACATCTTGCTTCATCTCACGATAAGCCGTCTGCAGACCTGTGATGATATCTTCCTGGTTGTACGTCCAATATCCGTCTTTCAGAAGGTTCTCCCATTCATAACTGCCTGACGCGATGGTCTCAAAACGCTCGTCAATCAACACCGCCTTAATCCGCGTGGATCCAAATTCAATTCCGAGCGAAGTAGCGCCATTAGTAATGGCTTCTTTCAAGTCCAATTGACTCATAATCACGTGTATCCCCTCTCCGGTTGTGATTTCACATCCCTAAGGATGCATATATAAGGTGAAGCTTCTACTTATGCAGTAACTACTCATGAATTTTGTATAAGAGGTTGTTCAAAAATCTGTGTTTTCAAAGAATGCGCTTTCCTTTTCTGACAGCCTTAGTATATTTTTTGTACGTACATTTGTCAATAATATATAATAGTTATACTTACAAAGGACACATATTGTACTCTAACTGACCATTCAAAGGTCTTATACAGCTATAAAGTGGCTATGCTGTAAGGTACACCTCTTTGCAAAAAGGCCGGATATGTATGGTTTATTTCGAAAAATATGCTGTTTTATATGCATTCAAAGTGAATCATGCTAAAATATGTACGTACAACTATTTGAACAACAACGTTGATATAGATGAGTAACGATGAAAGAAGTGGACTACGTGAAGCCAAAATACCAGGTCATCATTGATGATATAAAGAGTCATATCCTCTCGGGGGCATATAGCATAGGCGAACAGATTCCAACCGAGTTGGCATTACAGGAAAGCTACAATGTAAGTCGTCAGACGGTGCGGAAAGCCATTTTGGAGTTATCGAATGAAGGATTTTTACGAAGCGAAAAGGGTTCAGGAACCTACGTTAGCAATCAGTATCGATCACGATCAGGCGGTAATACGTCAAAGAAAACCATTGGCGTAATCACAACATACATCTCGGATTACATCTTTCCTTCCATTATCCGCGGTATTGAGAGTCGTCTGAATGAGGACAACTACTCGCTACTGCTCGCCAGCACCAATAATGATGTGTCACAAGAGAAAAAAGCACTCGAAATGATGCTCTCCTACGGTGTGGATGGCCTGATCGTCGAACCGACCAAAAGTAATCTGTATAATCCCAATATTGCATACTACCTGTCATTCAAGGAGCAGGATGTACCGTTTACGATGATTAATGCCTTTTATGAAGAGCTGGAGGTCCCTTTCTTCTGTCTAGATGACGTGCAATCCAGTTATCTCGCCACACGTGAATTGATCGCCAAAGGCCATACCCAGATCGGCATTATTGCGAAAATGGATGATTTGCAAGGTAAGTATAGGATGAAGGGGTATATCAAGGCACTTGGTGAAGCCAAGTTACGGTTCCATCCTGATCAAGTGCTTTCCTTTGATACCGCATCGAAACCGGAGTTATCCTCTAATGTGGCAGCGTATCTGGACGAAAACAGGGATTCGCTGACCGCAATCGTCTGTTACAACGATGAAGTAGGACTTGAAGTTGTGCACGCCTGTAGGCAACTAGGTATCTCGATCCCGGATGAGTTATCCATCATTGGACAGGACAATTCGTATATCGCCAAGAACGCCAACATCCGGCTCACCACACTAACTCATCCGCAAGAGCAGATGGGCCGTGATGCTGCCGACTGGGTAATCAAGAATCTGCAAGGCAAAAAGGATCTGCGAACGAACACCTACTATCAGCCGGTGCTGGTTGAGGGGGAGACGGTGAAGGAGATCGAAGTGGAGTAATATTGGTGGGCAAACGGAAAAGCGAGAAAGTTATTACCGAGCGTTCCTGTCCAACATACCGAAAGAAGGCCGTCAGAATGATCTGCGGCCTTCTTTGTTCTTGTTCCATATAATGAGGGATTAACCTTTTCCGATATAAATAATTTAATCTGCTTTAGCCGAAACAGACACCACTTACTTGGCTCGATCCGTATCATCGCTTACCAAACTTACAACGACGCCTTTCTTCTCCAGTTTCTCTACTACCTGCTCAGCCCGATCATTTAACGGATTGTTCGCCAGATACACCTCTGTCAGATGCGGGATGGTATCGAGCACTGCAATATCCTTAATGAGGTTATCTTCTACATATAGATACTCCAAGGTCGGATGATTTTTTAAAGGTGTCAGATCCTGAATTTTATTATCATTCATAATGACCCATTCCAGCTTTAATTTCTGAAGAGGACTCAGATCGGTCACCTGATTACCGCTGGCAAGTAGACTTCTCAGTTTAGGCATATTTTTTAATGGAGCCAGGCTTTTGATTTTATTATCATCCATAACCAGATTTTGCAGATTGGTCAGACCTGATAGTGGCGAGATATCTGTAATCTGATTGCCCTCAACCGCTAAGAACGTTAATTTCTTTAACTTGTTGAGAGGTTTGATATTTTTTATATTTTGGCCAGGCAAGAATAGCTCTTTCATATTAACGGCATGTTCAAGACCTTGCAGGTTAGAAATCTTGCTTTTCGTTTCCATAGCATATATGGATTTTAATTTCTTCAAATCGCCGGCCTTTATTTCCTTCTTAGCCGATAGCTTCAAATCTGCTCGAATAACTTTGGCCAGGACTGGGTCCTTAATAAGCGACGACGAAGCCAGCGCACTCGTTGTTGGTAATAGCACAAAAACCATACATAAAACGATAAACCTTTTGATGAATTGATTATGCATATAGAATCTCCCTACATTATTTAATACTAGAAATATACCATGATCTGGGATGAAATGAATGGATACTGCCTTTATCCCGGGCAGGATTCCAAAACCTAGGATCTCAAGTACGTGTAAGAACGATCTGATCCCCGGAACGGGTTATTTTTACGTTGAATCTTCATGAAAGTTGTAAAGTATGCACTGACTTTCCGCTCCAATTTAGACGAATGACAGCTTATATGGATGATTTATATACATTAGAATAAGTATAGACCCTTAAAAAGGCAGTGATTTCGATGTTATTTCAACGAGACAAATGGCTGCAGTATCGCACACTCCACAGTGTGCCCTTACTTGCCGAGCGGTTACCCGAGACACAGCTTCTTGAGAAGGAATCGTTAACACATATGCTGCAACACTACCCAAGCTTGGTTCTGAAACCTTGCAATGGAAGCTATGGAAGGGATATCGTGTTCATTAAACGTCAGCGTTCTAATACCTATCGAATTCAGAATGAGAATCATACCATTACCCTGTTGAATACAGATCAGCTGCTCGAATGGCTCGACAAATCCTATAAAGATCGCACCTACATTGTCCAGCAACGCCTGCAATTGGCCCGAATTCGCAACAAACCGTTTGATCTTCGGATCATGGTTCAACGCAAAAGGGAAGCGCCCTCGAAGTGGAAAGTAACTGGCGCTTATGCCAAGGTCGCATCGCGAGGATATCTAGTCACGAATGTGACCAGCCGTACCTTGCCTGCGCTCAAGGCACTGCAACTTGCAGGTGTCGGAGGCCGGACTTTGCTGGTCCAGGCAGAACGAACTGCACTCCTCGCTGCCAAACAATTGGCAGAACACAACCCTGATCTTAGACAAGTCGGCTTTGACATTGGAATCGATCAGAAAGCTCGGATTTGGATTATTGAAGGGAATTATCAACCCGACTTGCGCCCTTTTCGGCGCTTGAAAGATTCCTCCATGTATCGCCGCATATTATGGTATCAGAAGCATTGATTTGCCACTTCATGATAAGGAAACGACTCGCCCTTAGTAGACTGGGCGAGTCGTTGCTTTGGGTTGAATGGGAGCTACTGCTCAGATTACGTTCATATCCTGAATTCTTATTTCCGGCAACCTCGTCTCGGTGTACTTACTACACGTGTAACCTGGAAACGGTTTGGTCCTACCTGTATGATGGCAAACTGGCTGTAAGACGTGCCCGAGGACGTATATGGTTCAGCTTCGATGTTGCCACTCGGTGTTCTAACCGTTGCCGTAATTCTTGTCACCAAGCACACCCCACGTGAAGAAGCCTGCCAAGTCTCATCACGCTGTACAACATAGTTGTCATCGCTGCAAAAGAGAGATGCATACTCTACTTTTCCTGAAGCATTAAATGATGTGGAATTGTATATTCGAACCAGGGGATAACTCCGTACTCTTCTATTTCCCATTCTCAAAACCTCCTTTAATTTGATAGTTTAGTAAATGCAATAGATTGAGATTTGGTCAGGGATAGAAGTGGACAAGGTTGAAAAAGTGTGTTTGTCCGATGGTTAAGAGGGGAATTTTCGCTTGACTATTTGCCCTGGATCACAAGTCCATATTTACTGAATATCCACGATTGGCTCAAATCATGCATCGCATCATGGCTTATACGTACAGAGGGCTTCTGCACCTTCATCGCATCTGTGTCCTGTGCCGAGAAGCGAAGCGGCTTTGTTATTCTTTGGATAGAGTCTCTAATCTCATCGAAAAACGCATAGGTCAGCGGCATATGATCCCGGATATCCTCATATATATAGTATTTTCCTTTTTCGTCTTCCAAATTAACCTGAACGCCTTTCGGAAATGAAAGCATGATGTACGGCAGTTCATCCTCTGCCCATTGTGCGTGATATGGGAAAGAAACACCTTCATTTCTCACAAAAAATCCTGAACTTTCCTGATCGGACGCAACAGAAATGGAATATATAAAGAAGGGACGAACATCATTTCTCTGTTCTCCTGCCACATAATACTGATAGAACGTCTGATACGCCTCATACACCTGACTATAATCATGCTCTGTCCGGGCAGCGTTGGTATGACGGAATTGCACCTGTCTCTGCTCGAAAATCTGTAATAGACCTTTCAACTCTTCAGGAGTGATGAAAAACTTCAGTTTATAGAATCCACCATTCTTTAATTTGTCCATTTCTTTTCGCTCACCGTCCTATATATGTATCTTATTTCCATTATAGTGATGCACAAATTAGCCGTACAGATTATTATCCGTACGGCTAATTTCGAGTTGTTCGGCTCTGCGAATTTGGGATTTTTAAGGTTTAACTACAGAGAGAAGAGACTCATTTCCCTCAGAGATCACCGTCACATCTGGTGCAAACGTTGCATCACTGACATGTAGTGTTTCTCCAAGCTCCATCGTGCTAATGTCAAATTCAATCGACGTTGGCAAGTGTCTCGGCAATGCCTCCACTTCAATAGAAGCTAATTGAACTTGCACAACTCCGCCCTGTTTTGTGCCAATCGGTGTGCCGTTGAACTTGACAGGAATTTTAGTGCGCATGATCTCATGGGTCTGCACCTGTTGAAAATCCACATGAATCAAATCTCGTGTAACCGAGTCACGTTGGAGGTCTTCCAATAATACGGTCACTGAGTCTTTACCTTCAAACTGCAACTCAATAAAACCAGTTGCCCCTTGCTTCAACCATTTTTGAAAATCTATTGTTGGAATATGAACCATCTCATTCTCCGTATTTCTGCCAAAAACAATGCCTGGCAAACGCCCGGATTTACGTAGATCCCTAAGTCGGGAAGAATTTAATGGAATGCGTTTTTCCGCTTGAAAAGTAGTAGTCATGCTATGTTCGCTCCTCTTTATTAAATGATATTTTTACATTTTTCATACACATCCAACCATCCCCTGTTGGGGCTAAAGAGAGAAACATAGCATCACCACCTCCAAATACCATCCATTTGATTTTAAAATACATTTAATGTAAGCTCCCATGATATACATGAAGGCACTCTACTCGGAGGAGTAGAATGCCTTTGGGATGCCTCAACCCTATCATAGAAACACTTTTTTGTCGATCAACCTGAAGTATATGATAGAGTATCGTCTACCTCATCCCGACGCCATAGGGAAAAAGGAAAAGGGGCTCTTCCTTTACCAGGAAGAACCCCTTTGATTATAAGGTTTAAATAAGTTCTACATTATGAAGCTTTAGCTGCAACTGTTTTTTCAATTAATGCTTTAGCATCATTAGTAGTAAGGCCTTGTTTTGGTTGAAGTGATTTTTGATCTGTTCCACCAAGAATACCTTTATTAATCAGTTTTACCATAGGTTTCATTGCATAGGTAGACACGGACTTACCATCTTCGAAACTAGCAATAATCGTGGCAGTCTCTTTATCGGTCGCTTGACCTTTTACCAATTTAGCAAGAATTGTAGCAGCTTCCTCGCGTGTGATATCCCGATCAGGATAGAAGTTTCCACCGTAGCCCTGGATGAATCCAGCATGCGTAGCTTCAGCAATCGCATCTGCATAGGTCGCATCAGCCGCTACATCCTTGAATGCAGGTGCTGTAGTTACTTCATTTAATTTCAACATATCCACCAGCGCACTTACAAATTCAGCACGAGAAATGACTTCTGTAGTCGCAGGTGTTTCTGTTGGCTCAGTAGATGCAGCAACGTTAGTGATACGTCCTTCATTTTTGGCTTCAATGTTACCGCCTTTAAATGTTTTGACAATGTAATCGTAGAATACATCCAGATCGATCGGACCTGCCAAGGATGATTTGGCATCCATCAGCACTTTATAGTTGTCTCCGCCTGCAGCCATGAAGTTGTTAACGACAGCCGTATATGTTTTTGCAGGATCAATGGCTGTGCCGTCTTCCAGACTAAGACCCGTAATGCGCTCTGCAACAGGCTTGTTGAAATCTGCAGCGTATTTCAAACCCGAGATTTGTAGTGTCTTGGTGTTTGGTGTGCCGTCAGCATTGGTACCCCATTGCTGTTGCAACAAGGTTTTAACCTGTTCGCCAGTCAGCTCCAGTTTCACTAATGTATTACCGAATGGTTGAATTTTCGCAAGATCAGCAAAGGTTACATCGCCTTTTGGCAGATCGGCACGAATACCACCTGGATTCATAAATGCGAAGTCAGCAGCGCTTGCTTTATCCCCAAAGTCAGCATCACGCATTGCATCTGCAATCAGGTTGCCTAGAGGCGCTTCATTATTGTAGGCATCTGTACGCAAAACAGAACCATCTGTTGTGCCCACTGGCTTCGTCAGTTCAGGGTGCTTGTCCAATGATTTCTTGATAATTGCCAATGTTTCAGGGTCTTCTTTTACACCCTCTTGGAGAGTCGTAGTAACCGTAGCTGATTTTTCAGTTACATCCCCCGTCGCAGGATCAATCATCAGCTTGATATCTTCAAAAGCCGTACCATAAGAATACGCTTGAACGATCAGCTTTCCGTTCACTTCACCGTTAGCCAAAGCATGATTGTCACCTGCAACGATCACGTCAACAGGGGAATCTGCTGGTAAAGCTTTTGCCAGATCAGCTGCTTCTCCAGTCGTTACGCCTTCTTTGGTGGTTGCTGGATCATGTGCCAACACGATGATCGTTTCTACACCTTGATCTTGCAATTCTTTTGCATATTTATTAACGGCTTCAACTTCTTCTTCCGGACTTAAGAAACGCACACCAGCTGTACCCGATGGGGATACTTTGCCAGGTGTTGATTTGGTCACTAGTCCGATGAATCCAATTTTGACTCCGCCTACTTCTTTGATTACATAAGGCTTGATCAGTGTTTTTCCGGTAGCGGTTTCAATGACGTTTGCATTAACGTAATCAAATTTTGCACCAGCATGTGTTACCTTACCTTCTTTTGGATCCAGGCCACCAAAGATCTGTGCCTTCAAAGCAGCAACACCTTGGTCAAATTCATGATTCCCCAGAGACCCTACATCAAATCCCATCATATTCATCCATTCCATGGTAGGCTCGTCGCGATCCATAGATGAGACCGGAGCCGATGCACCAACAGAATCTCCATTATGGAAGAGTAGGGAGTTTTCATATTTGGCTTGAGCTTCTTTCAGGTAGGTTGCTAGAATTGGAGCCGATCCTGCCTTTTTATCACCAACGATCGATGTGGTATCTAACTGACCGTGAAAATCATTGATTCCAATCAAGTGTACTTCTACATCATTGCCTGCGGCAGAGACTGAACCTGCTGCCCCCAGTAGTTGTGTGAGTAATAGTGCAGTAGTAGCGATACGAATTGTGCTTTTGCCCAGAACGTTTTTCCAAGACATGAATTACATAACCCCTCTCCAATTATCGATCCTGAGATATTTTACCATAGTTCAATTCAGAAAAGTCATAGAAAATATCAAATGGTTGTAAAAATATTTGGGAGAATGATAGAGAAGAGGTGTGTTTACTACTGGCTAAACATAAAGGCACCCCGCAGGGTGCCCTTATTACCTTCATATAACGGCTCATAAAAAATAGAGATCGAGATATTGCTCGGTTAACTATAATTCTTTATGCTCTAACATGTTCATTAATAGAACAACGGCCTCTGCTCTAGTGGTTGGTGATTTAGGTATGAAATTATTGTTTCCCATTCCTTCGACAAGGCCAAGTTCCTTCAGCGCGGCCACAGAGGTTTTTGCCCACACAGGAATAGATTTATCATCTGAAAAAAATGTTGCAGCATTGCCTGTAGTGGGTACCTTAAGCGCATTCGCAACCATCATGGCCATCTCGACACGTGTGATATTGGCATTCGGCCGGAACGTGTCGTCGGGATAACCGCTAAGAATGCCCTCCTGCACTGCTTGCGAGACTGCCCATTTGGCCCAAGATCCGATTTCCGTTGTATCTGAGAATACCAGTTCTGCCCCAGCTTTTTGTGAATTCAACGCGTTCATCAGCATGACTGAGAACTCAGCACGTGTAACGTTCTTCCCCGGACTAAACGTTCCATCGGGATATCCGGTGATTATACCGCTGCTTAACGCTTGTTGAATTCTTGCTTCAGCCCAATGTCCCGAGATGTCGCTAAAGTCCAATCCCGTCGCCGGTTCAACTGGAGTATTCAAGATGGGCTTTCCACTAGTTTGATCAACAACAAGGACAGCATACTTCGTGAAGTGATTGACCTCGACTGTGATTTGATTCCCTTGAATAATACCTCCATCTACTTTCTCCCATGTCTTGTTCACTTCATCAAAATAAAAAACAGCTGCCGAATGATGACGCTCAAGACCTGTTGAATCAAATGTAGACGTCAGTTTTATCGGTATGAGGAAGTTCTCCGTAAAATTCTTCATAAGTTCAAATACCGGGCTGGCCAGAATTTCTTTATGTGTTAGCAAAGGTTCCGTATTGGAAACTTTATCAATGGATAAAGTCAGCTCACGAGATGATGCCCCTGCTGGAATTGAGATTTCAATCTCTTTGCCCAGGCTAACCAACCCTGACTTACCAATCGGAACGGTTATTTTACCTGTTGTTGATTTGACTATATTGTCTATCGGGGCGATTGGTAAAGAAGGACTGCTCGGACTTGTTGTTTGTACTGGCTGTACAGTAAAAACAGAGTACGGATTCGACTCCGTTATTCCCTGTCCTGCGTTACCTGCACCATTGGACACTCCCGTATTTTGAAGGGTGATGACATTGACCGATTTGTTCACATTCGCATGCGGGGTTAACGTTGCTGTCCACGTCACTCCCCCATCGGTTGAACGGACAGTAGTCAGTGTACCGCTTGCAATCGTCAGATCTGTGTTATCAAAACCTGACACTGCCTCAGAGAATGTGATTGTTACCAAGGATGTTTTGCCAAGAGTCAGCGTTCCATCAGCTACAACAATCGTTGCCGTTGGTCGGGAGGTATAGACTGCGTAATTATTCGAAGTAGTCGTTCCTGTGCCTGCGTTGCCTGCCATATCGCTAATGCCCGAATTATCAAGCGTGATGACATTGGTTCCATCATCAATTCCTACAGTTGGTATCAATGTCGCAGTCCATGTAATCCCCTCATCAGATGTATGCACAGTACTCAGCGTACCATTTGCAACGGTCAGGTCCTCATTAGTAAATCCTGTAATTGCTTCCGAAAATGTAAAGGTGACCTCTGATGTCTTGTCGGCAGTCAGAATCATATCGGCGACGTTAATGGTTGCTGTCGGTCTGACCGTATCAATGGCGAAGGTATTGGAATCCGTTGTACCTGTACCTGATATGCCGCCCTGATTCACTACACCCGTATTATGGAGTGTAATCTTGTTCGTTCCCGCAGTGATGCCGGCGGTAGGAGTAAATTTTGCTGTATACGTAATCTTGTCATTCGTAGCCAGATTGGTAATAGTTCCATTCGTCACCACAAGGTCGGCTAGCGTAAAACCGGTCACTGCTTCAGAGAAGGTGAAGGTCACATCAGACATCTTGCCAATATTCAACGTTGTCTCGGCTACGACAATCGTTGCCGTTGGCCGGGCGGTATAGATCTCATAATTATTCGAAGGCGTTGTCCCCGTACCCGTATTGCCCGCAATATCACGAATACCGGTATTATCAAGCGTGATAATGTTGGTCGCATCGGTGATACCAATATCTGGCGTTAATGTCGCGGTCCATGTTATACCTCCATCGGAGGAACTAAGGCCTCTCACCGTACCATTCTCTACTAATAGGTCGGCAACGTTAAAGCCGGTCACTGTTTCGGAAAATGCGATGGTGATCAGTGATGTCTTCCCAGCGGTTAGAGCCGTATCGGCTACAACAATGGTTGCTGTCGGTCTTAATGTATCAATAGTATAATTACTCGAAGTGGACGTGCCCACACCTACAATACCGTCTAGATTCATCACACCTTCGTTGTTCAGGGTTATGACGTTGGTCGCATCTGTAATATCTGGTTTAGGTGTGAGAGTTGCCGTCCACGTATAACCTCCATCCGAAGAGACCGGTGCAGTCAGTGTGCCGCTTTCCGGAACCGTTAAGTCTCCATTGTCCAACCCTTGTACCGGTTCTGAGAACGTAAAGAATACCTTTGCGGTGCTGCCAATTCCCAGCAGCGCATATTCCATCGAAATTGTTGATGTTGGAGCCGCAGCATACACCTTATCTTTTGCTTTGAGACACAACAATCCTGCCATTAGGGATACCACCAGAACAATAATTCCAATCTTCTTCCTTAAATACATATGCTCCTCCTCTTAACGCTCTCTGGACTACTCAATAAAATCAATTCCCTCTTAAATACTTCAAATTTAATCTAATCAATTCGACACATACGTTCGAATTCCTATACCCACAAATAAAAATATATCATTTCCCAAGCAGATGTCTTCCTCTATTGAATAGATAGATTTTCATAGAAAATAATGTATTTTATCTTTTTAGTTGCTATAATGGAATAAAAAGTAATATATTTGAAGCAATCACCTACATAGTCAGCTGAATAACAAGTTTCCATTGAGCTCTCAACCCCTCCACTCCAGGCAACACATCCATTTACATATAGTGCATTCAAGCCACTAATTTTGTCTATTAAAGGAGGTGAACCGGAGAGCGCTGTATATCTGATTTCCCTTTAATTATCATTGGGGGATGTGTTGATTGCTCTTTCACCACTCCTAACCGAACACTGCGTCGCCATATGCATGATCTGTAAGAGTTTATGGTATTACGTATGAAGTCTCAACCATTCTAAGGAATATAGGAGTGTGTCCAATGAATCATTTATTTTTCCCCAAATCTTTTCGAGTTTTTTTGGCTTGCTTGTTGATTCTTGCATTTGCCGTACCAGCGACCGCTTCTGCCGGCTATCTTGGAGATAAGCTCACGATCGGCCAAAGTATGGCTAAGGGAGACTATCTCACTTCGCAGGATGGCAGATTTTCAGCCATTTGGCAGAATGACGGGAATTTTGTCATCTATCAGAATGGTTCTTCTCTTTGGAGTAGCGGTACCAGTAACAGTGGGGCTCTTTCGTTCAAGTTTGAACCACAATACGGAAAACCTGTCATGTATAAATATGGCATGAAATATCAAGATGTGTACCAATATGGTTATCGTTATGGTTTCAACCCGGCTACAGGTAAATACGAATATTACACTGGTTGGGGATGGGATAAAGTTTTGGTGATTGATACTTCTGTACAGGTAGCTGCTTGGTCTCCCAACACCACCTCATGGATTCCAGGTCATCATGGGGGCAGCTTACCATCTAACACAACAGGTGACACACTAGTCATGCAAAGTGATGGTAATCTAGTTCTCTATAACACAACTCTGACCAATGACTATTATCCAAATAGTTGGATTCCTGTCTGGGCTTCGAATACGGGCGGTCGCTAAAAGGTAAATGGATGGGCACGGAATAACTATAGTACAATGAGCCGCATACTTTGCGGCTCTTTTCTGGTATCTAACGTTTTCCGATCCACTCACCAACTTGTATGCACCTCACCGGATAGTAAAAAAATCTGAGGAATCTATTCGATTCCTCAGATTAGCTCAAGATAGCGTGCACATTCTATTAAGTTCAAGTATGTTCACGATGCAAGATTACCACAGATCTTCGGGGATGTACTTCAGCATCGTTTCGGAGCCATCTTCATTGATCTTAAACGTATGGGTTCTCGTTGCTTCCTCAACATGTCCAAATGACCATTTGTCCAAACGGTTGTCTGGATATGAAGGTTCCGCTCCAGTCAGAGGACCTCTATACAGCATTCCGTTAATCATCTTAACGGCTTCCTCTCGGGTAATCTGACTTCCAGGTTGGAAGGAAGCATCTTTATACCCTGATACGATACCGAAACGAAAAACTTCATCGATGGACTGCTCCGCCCAGTTCCCCTCAATATCTGTAAACGAACTGATTCTCAAGATATGGTCCATCTTCAGCTCTTTGGCAACACCAAGATAACGCGCAATGGCTGTTGCCAGCTCTGCTCTTGTAATGGGCTGATCCGGTCTGAATGTATGATCCGCATAGCCTTTAAATATTCCTTTATTTGCAACAGCTTCGATATAATCGGCACCCCAGTAATCTGTAGCAACATCACTGTACAGCTCGACGTGTCGAACCTCATCTTGCAAATGAAGCGTCCGGGCAAAAATAGCTGCAATCTCTGCACGAGTGATGAGCTTTTCCGGTTTCACCTTACCGTCTGGGTACCCCATAATATAACGGTCATGTTTGTGCTCATAACGATTAGAGTACAACATCACTTTAATCAAGGACGTATCGTCTTGTGTATTTATAAGCGTAAGCTTATGATCTGAGCCGACCTCTGCGGTAACAGAAGCATAGATCTCGCCTTCTGTCATTTCGTTAACCTTTAATTTAAACGTCAGTTGGCCACGCGTGTCTCCCGCCAGCTTACCAACATTCCATTTTATTTCTTGGCCGGTAACAACGCCGCCGTTGGCATCAACTACACTCATTCCCGCCGGGATCGTAGATTTAACATACAATCCATCAGCCTCAGTTAACGTTTTATTGGCGTAAATCACCGTAAAGGTTAGAATATCGTCTTCTCTGCCCTTCATTTTGTCCACAAGAATGGCTGTGGCAAAGTCGATTGGCTTGGTCGTTATGGTTGTCGGAGGCTCGGTCGTTGTGACTGGCGGCCTGACGGAATCAGTCGTTACAACTGGAGAACCCCCTCCGTTGGATGTCGGCAGTGGCGTCATGCTAAAGTCGTACAGCACAATCTCCGTACCTACATGAATTAGCGGCTGGTTCGTATCGACAACTCTGCTATCAAAGTCCTTATATCCTGCTTTGGTGGCGGTTAAGTAGTAATCTGTATGCGGAAATACCATGAACGCATACTGCCCAGTCGCATCGCTCGTCTGTGGGTTCGCGTTATCCGCTGGTGGGAAATTGACCACAGGTGGCAAGTTGACCACCGTTCCGTTGCTGTAATGAAGCGTAACGATTGCACCGGATATTGGACGACCGGTTACGGAATCGGTAATTGTACCGTATGGGTCAATGAGTACCTCACTAATACTGATTTGTCCGTCTGAACTGATTTCAATATCAGCATGGCCGACAACAATAGGTTGTGTTCCACCGCCCGGAAGCGGAATGTTATAGATGACATTAGCAGTGTAGCTGCCCTTAAGCACACTGTCGATATTGAATATTCCATCAGAGTCAACTTGGCCTGTATGAGCCCCATTGCCGTCATTGATTATAACCGTATAACCGCCGCCCACCGTTCCGTTGAGTGCCAGGGATCCACCCTGTGATGTTTCCACCAAGACAACACCAGAGACTGTTTTATTCCCCTCAAAGGATCGGCCATCCACACTGGCATTTACTGGAACACTCTGATTAAACGTGACGGATTTTTTCTGTCCGCCAATATCTACTTGCTTCGTAATGGATACATCGTACGTCACATTACCCTGCGGTACAGCCAGGGTGTATACTCCATCATCCGCTGTAACTGCAACAGCATGAAAATCAGCAATGCCGTCACCGTCAAAATCTTTGCTTACTTTGATTAAAGCCCCTTTTACAGGGTGACCTACCTGGTCTGTGACGACGCCCGTAATAACACCAGGGGTAATGGTAATATAGATGGTGTCACTCACATGGAGACCTCTAGGTTTATCGTCAACCGTTGCTGTCAGCGGTATGGACGCAGACCCCGTACCACCAAGAACTGCCGCGGTGAAGGTTGTAGTTGCGATGCCATCGGTATCCGTTAAGACACTTACTGTGTTGGAGTTTCCAACAAAATGACCATAAGTTGTATCTGGCACATCAAATACGACTTCAATCCCTGCCTGAGGACGACCTTCTTTATCAGTCACTACCGACTTAAAGATGGATGTAGATGTGCCGTTACCAAGTATCGACGATGGGTTGGCTGTCAACGTTATTTCGAACTCCACAAGCTCGAAGTCCTGAATAACAACCCCGTTCCCATTGCCGTTGACCGTAGATACGGAAACTTCTCTATGAGCGTGGCTATACTTGTCGCTAATCACTTCTAACATATATTTATTGATCACAACATCTTCAAAGGTGTACTTGCCATCTGAATCCGATGTGACCCGTCCCTTCTCTTTACCTGCAAGGTCACGTAGAATTACTGTTGCGCCTAAGATCGGATTCCCGGTTTCTTTATCCATGACCGTTCCGGCAATGCTCGGGTTGGTCATTGTGATTGTCACCGTGGCTATATTGGACTGACCTGTTCCGTCAGAGGCTTGATAGGTGAACGTTACACTGCCGGAAGCTTCTTCTTTTGCCTCGAACGTGAAGGAGCCGTCGGAACTGGCAGTCAGCGTACCTTTGCTTGCGTCGCTAATTGAACTGATATTCACTGCAATGAGGGTATCATTCCCTGCGCTAGTATCGTTGGATAAGATTCCGTTTTCTACCGGGACAGTCAACGTATTTCCTCTGACAACCTGATAGCTGTCATTCTTGGCAACAGGTACCGCTCTGAATTTTGCATAATAGTCTCCAGCTGCATGAACAGTAAAGGTATACGCCGCAGCTGTACTTACTGGACTGCCTGTACCTTCTTCATTGTCATACCAACCTGTGAATGAATAGCCTACAGCCGGATTAGCCGTAATTATAGCTGTTTCGCCTAATCCATAAGTATCATCACCCGAAGTCGTGCCGCCATCATTCCCAATGACATGCGTAGTGATTGGCATCGTAATTGTGATCGTCACCGTCGCTACACTCGAATGAACAGTTCCGTCAAAGGCTTGGTACGTAAACGTCACCTTACCGAATGTGTTCTCCTCCGCACTGAACGTGAACGATCCGTCTGGGTCCACATTCAGCGTGCCCATACTTGGATCGCTGATGGAGCTGATATTCATTACGGTGAGCGGATGATCCTCATCATCCTTATCATTCGAGAGCAAACCTGTCTCGACTGGAACGGTGAGTGTATCCCCACTCTTTATGCGATAATTATCATTTTCTGCCACAGGCTCATGTGTAGAAACGGGTAGCGTAATCGTGATTGTCACCGTAGCTTCATTCGAAAGGGCAATTCCATTATCAGCTTGGTAGGTGAACGTCACAGTACCAGACGCTTCGCTATCCGCCACGAACGTAAATGAGCCATCTGAATTCACATTAAGATCGCCTTTGCTCGGATCACTGATTGAGCCGATATTCACCGCCGTAAGTGGACGATTACCCGCATCTGTATCGTTCAGTAAGATACCCTCTGCCACCGGAACGGTGAGCGTATCTCCCCGCAAGACACTATAAGTGTCATTTTCAGCGAAAGGCAGTGTATCAAATTTAGCATAATAGTCTTCATCCGTCTGAACGGTAAACGTATAGGCTGAATCCATACTTACTGGAGTACCTGTGCCTGCTGTGTTGTCATACCATCCCACGAATATATAGCCTTGATCCGGGCTAGCTGTAAGTGTCGCTGAATCACCGATATTATAGGTGTTATCCCCTGCAGTCGTCCCACCAACAGTTCCGATGACATGTGTAGTGATTACTGCTGTTGTTACATCCGTTACATTGGTAGTTACTGTATTGGAACCCAGGTTCAATCCCGTTATTACAGCATTATCGCTGACTAATGTCTGCTGCGTGCTTGGTGCCGTTATAGTAAACGTGAGCACTTTGCTTCCGTTCGCGGGAACATCAATTCCCGTTTGAGTTTGACCGTCACTGGTGACGCTGAGTCCTGTTTTTGCCGTATTGGTATAGTTATAAATGGTGACTGTATAGTCCATAGAACCGTTCGTTTGAACTGTAGCTGGACCTTTCTTGTCGATTCCTATCATCAGATCAAGTCTACCATTGTTTCCAAGTTTCATCGTCGCCTTGCCCTGGTTCAGCGACTCCTCGGTTACGTACGATGCACCGATTCCATCTGTTTTGGAGATCGTCTGCTTATTCGTTAAAGCAAGATAATAAGGGCTGTCCGTAGGCGGGAAGAAATAAGCTGCTGTCTTGGCCCCATCGATAGCATTACCCGAGTTGAGATAGCGGGATATTTCCCCGACTTGATTTGGTGATACCTGAAAAGTCGGTTTTACTTTATAGCTGAGCTTAAAAGAACCTTCTGTTGGTGGACTATACTCCCCAGACTGTGGGTTGGTCCGGTTTTTGAACCGGTAAATATGCTTCTGCATATCTTCAGCGTCAATATACCAGGTCAGACTGCTCACGCCTGCTACCGTCTTGATGACAGCCCTGCTCCCGTAGCCAGCAAACTGGTAGGCTGTTCCTCCGGTTATGGTCGTAGTTGTATCCACCGCTGCAACAGCATCCCCGATTCTCAAGGTGGACAGATCCACGCTAAAGTCCTCGCTGATTTCGTCTGTGACCACGATGGCACTGGCTATATCAGCCGTCTCTGAGCCAAGATCGGTAGTCTCCGGTATATTCAGAAGTGGAAGTATGGTTGTAGTAGCTTCTACATCATTGGCCAATCCAGCAAAAGCTGAGCTGACGATGTCATAGGTCGGAGCAAATGTATAATAATTGCTGTAGACAAAGGAATCTGCGTAGTTAAAACCATTTGGCCCTTGGGCCGCATACGTTTTCAACCTTTCATACGTGTTCTTTGCCGTACCATAGTTATAATCACTATCTTCTTTATGATCGTTAACTCTTTTCGGGTCAAGACCCGCCCATGCGTAGACTGGCTGGCTACCACTATATGGTCCATTAATTGCCGTAGTGGAACCCAGTCCAACCGTATACACTTTGGCCTGAGTGGATTCTCCTCCATTATAGGCAGTGTACTGACTATCCAGGAGACCCTTCATATAAGCGCCGGTGAGTATAGTCAGCGCTGCGATCTCCGGATCGCCTGTATTGGCCAGACTGGTACCGGCAGCAGCTGGCACATATTTGGTACCATCAGTGCCACTCTGATTATAGTTTGTGATCGTTGTAGCTTCGGTTAATGCATTGTTATAATCCGTTTCAAATGATTTGCCTTTTGGCGAAGAATACCATGCCTTCTTGGCATGAATCGCCGCCCCGTCCGATAGAAGGAACAAATACGGCTGGCGCTTAGGTCCCGCACCCTTGGTTCCCACATTTCTCATCGTCTTCGAAACGCCATACATGATGCCATCCTGTGTTGGTGTTCCTGCCCCCAACGAAACTGCCGATTGTGTTCCAACAGCACCGCCATCCTTGGTCAGATTACTGTTCACCGTGATGGTTTGGTTCGTTGCATATTTCAAATAATCTTCCGCTCCATGTCCTGAACTAAAATTGTAATGTCCTAGTTCCATAAACGTGCCGAGGTGGTTGGCGTTAGCCGATCCTCCAAACCAATAAACGGCAACGCGGTTATTGGGATTGGCATCCATGACTGTGCGGATTGCATCATTGGCAGCCTTGGCCATCGCCTCGACACGATAGTATACACCGGGTCCACCTGCTGTTTCCGCTATTTCTCTGCCATTCATATTGCCCATAGACGAACTCATGTCCAATATGAAGGTTACATCTGCCGCAGGACCGTCAGCACTGCCGCTCCCTCCGACACCTGGATTGGTCGAATTTGCCGTCATATATTCTTGTGCTAGCGCTGACAATTTCACATTGAAACTGCCATCACCCTCTGCTGTGACGCTCTTGTCCGTCCAGATACGCCCGTCTGATGCAGCTGAACCAAAACCGCTAGGCGGCGTATCCGTCACCGGGTCAGCAGTTAACTTGACCTGGTATTGACCGTAATTCGTCTCCGCCATAGTTGGCGCGATTGCCGCATTGGCCACTGAGCCGTCCAAAGGGGCCAAACCACTAACCCCAAACATTAGACACACCGTAAGCAGAATTGAAATACATTTTTTAATACCGTTGTTCATCCTTATTTCCTCCGTACAAAAATGAAATGTAAAATATACTGCATCCTAATACAGCAAAGTCCTTGTGCTTCTTCGTCTACAACCCACACTGTTCAAAAACGATCTATTGCAACGTTTATTACCTTCTTCCCGTCTCCAGATTTATTGCGATTTTTAGTATAATCATTTACTCTAAACAAAAACTGAACAAGAACGTGATGACAGTTGTTTTTACCTGATGGAATTACAAAAATTGAAGTGGTAATAGTAGAATTGGAAGAATAGAGGATGTATGATTGCGAGAATTTATTCTTACATAGCATGAAGAGGAATTAATTAGTGAATTGAAAATATAAAACGCCATAGCTCTGCTTTCTTAAAATTTAAAATTGTACAACATGACGAAAACGCAAACGGGACAAAGCAGGATGAATCTCTGCTTTGTCCCGTTTGAACGTATCGGTGTTCATTCTTTTCACCGATGTATATTTTTAAGGGCTTTTGAGACAGCCCCGCGATTATATAAAATTTCAAGGAGGAAATGTAGAATTAGCTTAATGCTTTTACCAAAGATTCTCCAAATTCTTTAGCACCATCTGGACCATCACCAGTGATAATATCATCATGAGCAACAACATGTTTTTCAACATATGTTACTTTATTCGCTTTTAATTGATCTTTTTGTACATCTACTGGATAACAAGTAGCCTCTCTTCCGGTAAGTAAACCGGTTTTAGCTACAGTAACCGCACCTGCACAGATTCCTGTTACAAGAACTTTATCCGTGTACGCTTGTTTCAAGTAATCTTGTAATTCTTGATTCCCCCATAGATGATCGTTCGTGCCGGATCCACCAATAACGGATACAACATCATAATCAGAAGCAATAACGTCTGAGAAAATGACCTCAGCAGTTGCTTTACCTTCATAATCCCCTATGATTTCACCTGTTTTTGTACTTGCAATGGTCACATCAATTCCGTTGCTTTCCAATTCGGCTTTTGGTTGAAATAATTCGTCCTCATTGAAACGTTCTGGTGGTATAATAAAGAGTGCTTTTTTACTCATTTGTAGTTCCTCCTAGGTAGTGAAAAAGATTTGCCGGTAAGACGACTATTTCATTCTACTGCTTGTTTTCTTCACTGTGAAGAATGCACTTTTGTGTAAGAAGGTTACCTACAGGTTACAATTGATAGGAATAAGGGGGTACGAGCCTATGCCAGATACTTTTAGAGATGAAGTTAAAGAAAAGATCATAAATGGTGATTATAATTGTGAAAAAGAACTTACCTTATCCATTCTAAGTGGTAAATGGAAAATTGTTATTTTATGGCATTTAGGTGTAGAAGGACCCTATCGGTTTAGTGATCTGCAAAGGCTTTTTCCAAAAATATCTCATAAAATTTTAACGAATCAATTAAGAGAACTGATGGAAGATGGAATAGTTCATCGCGAGGTTTATCCAGAAGTTCCACCCAAAGTGGAATATTCCATGACTGAATTGGGAATGACTCTACTTCCTATCGTTGAAATGATGTATGAATGGGGAAAAAATCGGATAGCAGAAATCATAAAAGAAATAGATATTCCGGAATCAAACAATTAAGCCTCCACTCATCGTTCCTTCCTTTATATGATCTCCCTGGCGTTACTTTTCAAATCAATTCGTTTAATTGGCCTTCACCTCTGTATTCAACTAAAATTCATTTATGCTTAAGACCTTAAGGCTAGTGATCATTTCAATATAGTACTAATAAAGGGCATACTAATAAGGAAAGGATGTGGTTCATCATGACTACAATGAAGGCGGTAGGATTAACTCGTTACCTTCCAATTGACGATCCCCAAAGCCTGGTGGACATAGTTGTAGAAAAACCAAAAGCAACAGGTCGTGACATTTTGGTCAAAGTTGCGGCCATATCGGTCAATCCTGTAGATACAAAGGTACGAGCTCCTAAGGAAAGAGTGGAGGAAAACCCTAAAATTCTAGGTTGGGATGTAGCAGGGGTCGTGGAAGAGACAGGACCGGACTGTTCATTGTTTCGTCCCGGAGATGAAGTTTTTTATGCTGGCAGTATTGCACGACAAGGCGGAAACAGTGAATACCATCTGGTCGATGAACGAATCGTCGGGCGCAAACCTGTTTCCTTAAGTTTTGTGGAAGCCGCCGCTCTTCCCCTAACCTCCATTACAGCTTGGGAAGCATTATTCACCCGAATGTCTATTTCCCAAGATCCGGGCCTCAATAAAGGAAAGACTCTGCTGATCATTGGTGCAGCCGGGGGTGTAGGTTCCATTGCCACTCAGCTTGCAAAACAAGCGGGGCTTACTGTAGTCGGAACTGCTTCCCGATCGGAAACGGTTAACTGGGTTAAATCGATGGGCGCGGACTATACCATTAATCACCATGAACCGCTCCTTCCACAACTTCAAGCAATTGGATTTACAAACGTTCCGTATATTTTTTGCCTGAATGCGTTGGAAAAACACTGGGCCGGTATTAGCGAAGCTATCTCTCCGCAAGGCGTTGTAAGCGCAATTGATGATCCAACCTCTCCACTGGACCTCAAATTGCTTAAGCAAAAAAGCGTCACCTTCGTATGGGAGTTTATGTTTACTCGCGCTATTTACGAAACAGATGACATGATTGAGCAGCATTTATTGCTTAATCGTATTGCTGATGCTGTGGACCATCAAAAATTAAAGACAACACTGACCGAGGTTCTTGGACCCATCTCAGCAGAGAATCTCCGTCAAGCCCACAAATTTTTGGAGAGCAATAGGACGATCGGTAAAATTGTATTAGAAGGTTTTATTTGAAAACCTGTTTGCAGAGAGTATTAAAAAATGAGGTTTCTCAATAAATCTGTGATTCGATAATTGCAATTAGAGATAAATATTAAGGCCATCCCTTTGTGGGATGGCCGTTTCTTTTCTGGTTTTTGCTAAAGTAACGTACCCGAAGCGTCTGGCTTGCCTTAACTAATAAATATTGATCTCTGGACACAACCCCACGAAATAGGGATTTCATATAATAATGGAGTAGCAATATCAGAAAAAACACGAATGCTCACTCTCCAATTCCATAATAGATCCATTCGTGCAGAATTCAAAGCATGTTATTACAGGAGGGCGATTATGAAGGCTGTAACATTCGGTGGAATGAAGAACATGCAAGTGAAGCAGGTCCCGGATCCAACGATTCAGAAAAACGACGGGATTATCGTCAGGGTCACCTCGACCGCCATATGCGGTTCCGATCTTCATATATACCAGGGGGCGATTCAAGCGCAACCCGGATACGTGGTTGGACATGAACCGATGGGCATTGTCGAAGAAGTGGGCCCCGAGGTGACAAAAGTCAAAAAAGGGGACCGGGTTGTGCTCCCGTTCAATATCTCGTGTGGGAGCTGTCATTACTGCCAGCATGAAATGGAGAGCCAATGCGACAACTCCAACCCCAATCCCCAAGTGGATACGGGAGCTTACTTTGGATTTACCGAACGTTACGGGAATTATTCGGGCGGACAAGCCGAATTGCTATACGTGCCGTACGGCAATTTTATGCCCTTCGTTATTCCGGAGTCATGCGAATTGGAGGATGAGAATCTCCTCTTCCTATCCGACGTACTGCCGACAGCCTATTGGAGCGTGGACAATGGCGGCGTGAAGAAGGGAGATACGGTGGTGGTACTCGGCTGTGGCCCTGTGGGCTTGATGGCACAAAAATTCGCCTGGATGAAAGGAGCTAAACGGGTCATTGCGGTCGACAATCTTCCGTACCGACTGAACCATGCCAAAAAAATGAATAATGTCGAAATCTTCAACTTTGAAGATTTCGAAGACATGGGGCTGCATATAAAAGAAATAACGAGCGGGGGTGCGGATGTCGTCATCGATTGCGTTGGAATGGACGGCAAGAAGACCCCCTTGGAGGAGGAAGAGCAGAAGGCCAAGCTGGTTGGCGGAACGCTCAGCCCGATCAACATCGCGATGAATGCGGTACGGAAATTCGGCACGATTCAGATTACGGGGGTATACGGTTCTAAATACAACCAGTTTATGTTCGGAAACATTTGGGAACGAAACGTAAAGTTGACCATGGGACAGGCGCCCGTGATTCATTACATGCCGATGCTGTATCAAAAAATTGTGGCAGGCGAGTTCGATCCCACGGAGATCATCACGCATAAAGTGCCGCTCGATCAGGCGCATAATGCGTATAACACTTTCTATAACCATGCGGATGAGTGCATTAAATTCATCCTGAAGCCTTAGATGATGGCATGAAAAGAGGGGCTGTTCCACGGGGCATTGTACCCTGATGGACAGCTCTCCATGTTAACTTGTACTCATAACGGGTATGTACCTTTCTTTATTGCTTGCCAAGAACGGCTCTTTGGAGACCGTTCTTTTTTTCTGTCTCTAGATATCGCTGGACAACAACAATAGCATGTTCGTTTTTTTTAATTTAAGAAGATCGTAAACTGCTTTATACGCCATCAAACCTGAAACGTAATGCGGTTTGAAATGCAAATTAACGGTTGTATAATTTTTCCGATTACAGAGCAAGATAACACGACATGATTTTGATTACTTTAAGGAAGGAGAAACAGACTATGGCGGAAGAATATGATCCTCAAATGAAAAATCATTACATGTCCACATGGCTTGATGAATTAAAAGAGAAATTAAACCATATGGATGATGCCGAAGTTGTTGAGCACAGCATGGGTCCCAGTGCTTCAGTCCATCTTTTGTACATAAATACGTTAATCAATCAAGAACGTTTAAACGAGGTGATTATTCAGCCACTTCATCGATCTGACGGCAATTCGCTTTCTTCCTGCTTAACCAACTCCAAACTTTCAGAAGTTATATCGATCGAAGATGCAGAGCAAAAAATAATGCAAGGATTCATTCTTCTATATGATTCAGTCAACAATCAATGGTTAAGTGTGCAACTGGAAAACCCTCTTGGTCGTGCAGTAGAACCTTCCGAAACGGAAACGGTTATATATGGAGCGAAAGACAGCTTCAGTGAACAAATCGATAAAAACATTACCATGTTGCGCAGGCGTTTACCTATAACGACATTAAAAACGGAAAGCTTCACTATCGGTTCATTAAGTAAAACGAAGGTCGTGTTAATGTACATAGACGGATTAACTAATCCAGAATTTGTTTCCCTCGCAAGAGATAAAATTAATAGTGTGGATTTTGATCAATTTTTAGACTCCTCTCAGCTTGCAGCTTTTATTGAAGATCATAATCATACGGTCTTTCCACAGTTTCTACAAACGGATCGGCCGGATGCATGCGCCTACGCATTAGGTGAGGGAAAGTTGACAATATTAGTCTCCAATTCACCGTTTGCCCTAGTGTGTCCTATTACTTTATTTCATCTATTCCAATCACCAGAAGACTACTTTCTTCGTTGGCCGATAGCCAGTTTTTTACGTTTAATCCGGTATGGGAGTTTTATTGTTTCTTTGACGATGATTCCTTTTTATGTTGCGTTAACGACATTTCATTACCAAATGGTTCCACTTCCGATTCTTTTCGTATTATTGGAATCGAGAAGCAAATTGCCCTTTACTCCGTTTGTGGAAGGATTATTCATGATCGTAACGCTGGAAATCATCAAAGAAGCGAGCTTGCGAATGCCCACCAAAACCAGTCAAACGCTAGGGGTTATCGGTGGTATCGTCATTGGACAAGCGGCTGTCGAAGCAGGCTTTGCAAGTAAGGTGTTAATTGTATTGATGGGTATATCTGCTATTGCTTTCTTTTTAGTTCCCAATTATCAAATGACAAAATCCATGGTGCTGTTGCAAGTTGTTCTTCTTATCCTTGCTTCGTTTCTTGGGTTGCCGGGAATCGTAATCGGGCTGATTGGGATTCTTGCACATCTCCATGGATTAACGTCATTAGGTCAACCTTATTTAGCCCCGATTTCTCCTTTTCATGGGAAGGATTGGATCGATCTCTTTATCCGCGGCCCTTTAATTTGGATGAAAACACGTCCGAAATATCTAAAACCACTGCGGAAATCGCGGAAGGAGATGAAGAAGTGAGAAGTTTATTCTTATACAATCGAACTTCCCCTATTGGTGGAATTTATTTTCTTTTTTTGGTCAATCGCATGCAAATGCATTATTTTATTTTAATCATGCCCGTTTATTTGGTCCATTCGTATATGGTTTGGGGAATTATCGTGATGGGACTGCTGTCCCAACTTAACTTGATGATGATGTCCAAATGGTTTAATTCCAGTTATGCAGCGAAGGGCTATCAAGGATTTTTGCAGCTTTTTGGCAAACGGGCAGTTCAGGTTTTCGCGATACTTGGTTTTTTGATCATATTGTTCAAAATTTCAATCATCACACTGGGATACGTTGAAATGCTCCATAGTTTTATATATCCATCGATGAATAAAAAATGGCTGATCCTAATGATTCTTTTGATCAGTTTATTTGTGGCTTCACATGGAGTGGAAAAAACATTGCGTTTTGTCATCATCGCCTTTCTTTGCGGGGCTTGGATCGTAATCATGTTTATTCCTTTTTTCTTTCCTCCGATTGCAAATTACCGCGATTTGTATCCTCTCATCCCCACTGAATGGTCGGGACAATCATGGCAGGGTTTGCTGTTTATTTGGTCGGCCTTTTCCGGTCCAGTATATCTGGTCTTTATGGTTCCATGGTTAAGCTCCAATAAAAAAATATCGAAATATCTGGTGATTGGAAACATGCTGACGATCATAGAATTTTCATTATTGTTCATTGCTTCGGTATTGTTTTACGGTTCCAACTTCTTAAGCAAGATCAATTTTCCAATAGGATATATGGGAAGTTACATTCAAACGAGCGGTTTAGAACGAATCGATCACATCCTTATCTCCTTCCATATGTTTAATTATGTGTTTGACATTTCAATTCTTCTGTTGTGTTTATATGGAGCCGGAAGAGTCTTTATGAGAAAAATGAACAAAGGCGCGACTCGGATCGGATTTTTGTCGAGTTGGTTCATCATTTTGATAAGCATCATCTTAATGGATCAATGGTTATGGGAAACGATTCCGGGTCAAAAGATGTTACTGAACATTCAAATCTGGCTCGGCGCATTCATTTATTTACTTGTTCCTGCGATCCTTTTCACTGCAGTTAAACGAAAGGAGAGTATGTAGCTATGCTACCGTACAAGCACTATGGTTTATTAGCGAGTGTATGTCTTATGTGGATGGCGGGCTGTTCTTCTCCTTATGTCGAGAACAACTTAATAGAGGAGATCGCTCCGGTGGTGTTCTGGTCGATTGGCGAGGGAACAGAAGGAAAGTTGAAAATCAGCACTTTAGTTCCACCACTCATTCAAGAAAAAAAGCGTCTTCTCTCCAAGGAAGTTGATCTGTTAAAGCAGGGAGGCAGGGAATTTAATTTAATTTATTATCAGGAATTGAAGCAGGGGCAGCTACGAATGTTATTAATCAATGAGGAGCTGGCAAAAAAGGGAGGCATTGAAAAGATGATCAATACGATATTGGTTGATCCCGATATTTCAACGCGTGTCTACTTGTTGATTGTCAGAGGCGATTTTGATGAATACATAAAAAATCAATTGACGAAGCAAGAAAACCAAGATTATTTTCTTTATCGGATGTTAAAACATTACGAGAAACATAACCAAGGTGAAATGAGCATCGTCGATATTCATCAATTTATGAAGATGTTATACTCCCCTCTTAAGGATCCGATCCTGCCCGTTTTTCATTCCGATAAGAACAATTTCGATTACCTAGGAACAGCCTTATTCCAAAACGATAAAGAAGTCATGGTCATTCAAGACTTGGACGACAACATTTTTCAACTTCTGGATAATGATCATTTCCTAAAAGTCTTGGCCATTCCAAAGTTATCTATCAGTTTAGGACGTGTTCGATCCAATGTTCGCATGAAATTATCAGAGGACTATTCAACCTTGTCCTTGCATGTGGGATTGCAAGGAAGAATGGAGGAATATCAGGGAGAATTGGATATTCAAAGTGAGAAACAATTGGAACAGTTAATTCATGAAGTTAAGGTCTACCTTGAGGAACAAACGTCAGATTTAATAAAAAGAATGCAACGGTGGAAAGTGGATCCCTTAGAAGTCGGAACCCATTCGCTTAAGCCATTTTCTAAAGAAATAACGGAAGAGCAATGGTTGAAGTATTGGGAAAATATGAAAATTAATGTTGACTACGAAATCAAAGTACATCCTTTAATTAATGGATCGGTTCAAGTGAGGTAGCGGCCGATGCTACTAACCTTCTCCCCGTTACTTCGCAGTGTCTGGGAGGAAAGAAGCTTCCACTGCTACACGGAATCTTAACCGCTACAAAGACTGCATTCTTCTGGAATGCAGTCAACACCTCCTGGTGCTCTATTCGTCAAACACTGATTATAAGGATGAGGCGCTTAGAGTCTTATTTTTACGCAATAGGAGTACCATTAGGTATTGTTGCCTCCTCCACTAAAGTCTTTAACCGCTCACGAAAATATCTGTCACGCTTTCCAGACAGAACTTAATAAGTTCCGTGCGGTGTTGCATTTTACTGCGCTGGGCGGAACGGTTGCAGGAGTCGAATTCCTTGCTCAATGGATCCCTCCATCAGCTCTAAGAGCTGAGGCACCAGTTCCTGCATCCGGGGGGCGCTTAGGTGCCGATCGAGGGCATCCCGGTTTATCCAGCGCTCGTAGATGATGAATGTGCCAGGCTGACCTTCTACCTCGTGAGCCTCATAGTCAATGTTGCCCAGGTCGTTGCGCGACGGAGTGACAGCAGCAGTCATGAATGCCTTCATCTCGGCTTCTCTCCCTGCCTTGGCTCTCGCCTCCCAGAGTACAGTAACGTAACGGTTCTTTGTATCGTTCATGCTAATTCCTCCTAATGTATAAACACTTCGTATAGCTTTTTGTCCAAGAGAATATGTGAAAATGCCCATTACTGCAGTTTCATCTGGCTGCGGAGCATCCGGTCGAGAAGTTTGTCTGGGAGAATACGGACCAATCGAGTCAGCAGTGCCGAATCGGAACCGACCGTATAGCGGGTGCGGGGCTTTCTTTCGTGGATTGCGCGTGAAATCACTGCTGCCACTTTCTCAGGGCGAATACCGTCCTTTGCCCACGTTTCAGCCTGAGCCTTCACGGCGTCAAAGAGACGATCATGGCGACGGTGCTGGTCTGGTGTCATCAACTTGGCCAGCCGGTCCGCTGTCGTAATCCCTTGCTCCGACAGGCCAGTGCTAACACCACCCGGAGTGATCATAATCACCTTGAGACCAAAAGAGGACATCTCCCTGCGAAGACTGTCATTGATCGCTTCCATAGCATACTTTGCAGCCGAATAAATTCCGAAACCAGGCATGGAGATTTTGCCTCCAACCGAACCAATATTGACCACGCGACCGCCGCTGTTCAGCAAGGCCGGGGTAAGTGCCTGTATAACCGCCACCTGTCCGATCACACTGACTTCAAACTGGCGGCGAAATTCATCAAGCGGAACCATTTCAAGAGGTGCATTAACGGCGATGCCGGCATTGTTGACCACTGCCCGCAAAGGGCGACCAAGCGGATCTTGCTCCACCCGTTCAGCCAGCGCCTTTAGTGAGTCGATATTGGTAACATCGACAATCACCGGCTCGATATTTTTGCGTTTGATTTTGTCGGCGTCTTCCTGACGACGAACCCCCGCCAAAACGTGAAATCCTTCAGCGGCCAGCTGCTCCGCGGTAGCCCTACCGATGCCGCTGGACGTACCTGTGACCATGACCAGTTCTTGCGTTTTGAATGACATAATAACCCTCCTAGGTTTGATAAGATATGGATCATGGTATAGCGGTGCTATACGAACATTATAGCGGCGCTATATAAAATTGTCTATAGCAGTGCTATATTTTTTTTGAAGTGTTGTCCTGCTGCCCAAACATCGTTTTGACGGGCTTGGCGTGATGCACTCGAAGCTCACAAAGTACTATGGCGGGAGGGGTTGAGATTTATCGTTGCGTTGAAATGGGGGTGCGTTTAATGTCGCATCATCCAAACATAAAAAAGATCGCCATCCTCCTGGAAGTCCAGGTTGGATAAGCGATCTTTCTTTTACTTCTTCTAAATTAGGGCTTTGCCTGAAGTCCCCAGGCTCTGTCATCGAATCCCTCATTTTGAATCGGCGTCCGGCCTTTGGATCAATATGATCTGCATTACGCTTTCCCGAATGAGATCAACGACATCGGGTTGGGGTGGGGATGCCTTACGAATCTGGGCCGTCACATACAGCCAAGAGGCCGTATTGGCGGAAGCCCAGACCAGATCTGCCGCAGCCTGGGCTGAAACAGCCAGTTTGCCTTCAACGGCGACTCTCTGAACATTGTGCACTAGTGCTTGGTACGAGTGATCTGCCGCCTCAATATGGGCGCCCTCGAGCAACCTCCCCATCATCGCCGCATAAATCCGAGGACGGGTTGCCGCGAATCGCACATAGTCATCCCATCCTTGACGAAGAGCCATCTCTGGAATGGGGGACTCCACTGCGGCAATCTTGCTATCAAATAACTGTTTGAACGCTTCCACTATAGCTGCACTCAGGAGACCATCGGCATTGCCGAAATGGTGGTAGAGTGTAGGAGCCGTAACCTGAGCGATTGCAGTTACGGCTCGCGTCGTAAATTGGGCTCCGCCATCCTCCTCGAGTACCTTAAGAGCTGCTGCCAATATTTTGTCATATGTGTTCATATGTCCATTATAGCAGTGCTATACTCGTATGTCCATGACGAAGGTTGTACACCTGTGACCAAAGTCTTCGGGTGTTATCAGGCTTAATAAGATAAGCTTATGTTCATACTTCGAAAAATAAATGTGATAGACTACTAGAAGGAGAATTGCCGTTTTATACTAAAGAAACGCTACATAACTGAATGCAGGCAGGTCTTACGATAAACATAGTCAGAAAGGAAATCCCATGAATAGTTCCTTGAAGCAACTCATAAAATCACCCGCATTTCCCGGTGGAATCATAACCATTCTGATATTTTCTCTGGATCACTTTCAATTCGAACTTGTTGATAAATTTCTGCTTTTTGCGGCTTTAGTCATTGTGCCTCTTGTGATTTTACTTTTGAACCATGACGCAAAGAATACATATCAACGAGTGATTTATGCTGCTATGAAATGGCTTCAATTTCCCGCTGCGCTTCTTACTCTAGCTTCGATAATGAGTAGTAAGATATGGGGGCTAGAAAGTACCACAATCCCAGGGATTCTGTCCCTTGGGTGGCTACTGTTCACCCTGCTGCTTGGCATCTATGGCTTGACCACGATTGTGATCTCTAAAGGAAAAGCGGCGGAAGTAGCGATTGGCGCGGGGCTCGTTTATTTTTTTATCGGGGGCATTTGGTTTACCTTATATCAATATCAATTGGACCTCTTCCAAGCTAATCCGGCAACGCACGCGTTAAGCTCGGTTCACTTTCATTTTTCATCTGCAATCGTTCCCATTTTTATTGGTGCACTGGGACGCATCATGACGAAGAAAAGCTGGTATCCCTGGGTCGTTGCCATTGATATCATCGGACCAGTCTTGATTGCTACGGGTATGATTTTCTCCAAGCCGATTGAATACATTGGTGTCGCTTTGTTCGCCTGCAATATTGTGGTTTACACCGCTTATCTCCTTGCTTACTTGAGGAAAAATGCTTTGGATATTAAGGCAGCCTTCTTCTTAGGCCTTTCTTGCCTAGCCTTTTACACGGTTGTTGTCATTTCCATCTTCTATCCGTTACTGAAAAATATGTACTCCTTAACCATACTCGATTTTATTCCTATCTATGGATCTCTGCATGCGTTTGGTTTTGTCTTATGTGGACTAATTGGTTGGGTGTTTATGGTAGACTCCATTAAGGAAAAGGCTAACCAATCGGCTTCATAGGAGTAGTTTAGTCAGGTTCGTGCTATAATAGTGATCACATAAATAACATTCATCATTCTGCCGAGATGGCGATGATTAAGGAGATTGAATTTTGACGAACAACCATGATATTGGAGCAGTGAACGAATTACCGGAGAACTTTGAAGAGCTCAAACGAGCGGCTAATCGGACTTCAAGCTGGAGAGACAGACTGAATGCGGTGAATGAATTGGGAAACTGGGATACAGCCCCTACCATTAAGTTGCTTCAGCATGTTTTGAAAAATGATCAAGTGTTCCAGGTGCGCGAAGCCGCATATCTTAAGCTGAAACAGTTGGATGAAGATGTACAGATGCCTGCCAAAAACAAAGGCGAGCTGTTTAAAGGGACTAACAAAATTTTGCTCCGGATTAAAAAAAGCCTTCCTGAAGGTCACACATTTGAGGAATTTAAGGAAAAACTGCAAAAGACACGTCTGGATCTCTATGATACTTACGAGGGCGACAAAGATGCTGAGTTCGACGCCTGGCTCCATGGCATTTGGGAGACACTAGGTAGAAGATAGCCGCTGTTCACCGTATAATAGCTGAGCACGTACAAAGGGGCTGTCTCAAAAGCCCTTAAAAAGCGTATTGGCAAAAAGAAATAACACTCATACGTTCAAAAAAAGGACCAGCAGAGGTTTATCCTGCTCTGTCCTTTTTTTGTTTTTCCGTCATTGCGGCTTTTTTAAGCAGATTGTGGGCAAGGCAAAGCCACCCGACCTCCATGCTTACTTTTTTCATTTATAAAAATACTGACTTCAATCACTCGATCTATGCGATCTATCCATAATCTCTCCGCACCGCACACTTACCCGCGCAGTTTTAGAAATACCTGATAGCTGCGTTCAGCACAGGAAGAGATCGACACCGGATCAAACCCAACCAGATCCGCATACAGCGTATCGTTCAAAGGAGCTGTCCAGGACGCAGGTAACTGTGCTGCACCAAGGCGCGCCCCCATGATTGACCCAACCGTAGCTCCATTACAATCGGTGTCGAGCCCACCATAGACAGACGTGACAACCGCCTTCTCAAAATCATTGCCTGCAAACACCAGCGATGCTGCGACCAGTGCAGCATTGTTGTTCGTGTGTACCGCATCATAATGACTAAACGTATCCCAGATCCGACTGACCAATTCCCGCTCATTCCGAGCCGAGAGACCAATCTCCACACCTTGAAGCACATCTGTGGTCAGACGGCTTGTCTGTGGAATTTCACTGAGTCCGATCTCCACAATACGCTCGCTGCTATTCTCCACAAACGCCGCAGCAATCATCGCCGCATTCAGCATCTCACCATAAATACCATTCTTGACATGAGAAAAGGAGGCATCTCGCCAGCCGAGTTCGGCTGCCAGTTCAGGTCGTCCGGCAACACCATATGCCAATCCGTCAGCGCGGATTGCAGCTCCGATCCACTCCCGGTATGGATTGAGATGCATACGCACTCGCTCCTGGCGCTGCGCCCAATCGGCAGGTTTATCCGATTTCAGATGCGAGGTCTCCTGGGCGAAATTCATATATGCTTGTGTCTCCGCTGTACATACCTGGCTGTATGTGAGACGTTGATGCCACAGTTTCCCGATATCCCAGGAATCCCAGTCCAGTCCCTTTTTCTCCAGTAACAGCAAGCCCAGAATGGTGTAGCGAATGTCATCATCGCTTTCCATAAAGCTAATTTTCTCCCGAACACTCAAAGGGCCCAGCTCTGTCAAACTCAGCCCGTACTCCTGCTCCGCACGGGAATGTTCTGGAGTATATCCTCGAATAGGCCAGGCATCCGCACCTTTGAACCAAAGCTCAATATTTTCCCAGCCTGGGCGTCCAGCCTTACCATACAGATAATCCGGATGCTCCAATGGCTTCCCAAGGGCACATCCAACGCTCCGCCCAAGCCAAGCTCCATAGAATTTATCTCTCCATACGTCCTCACTCCAGTCGGCTTGAAGCTCGCGAGGTCCCTCTGGGCGCAAAGCACGAATGTCCTCCAGACTCGAGGGTTCTGCAAAAGGAAACTCAGCCGATACCTGAAGTTCCATCAGTTCCTGGTAGAGTTGCAGCAGCTTGCTCTCCTGATCAGCGGCATCCTCCCATTTTTGCATAAATCCCTGAGTGTCACAGCCTTCCTCACGACGTTGAAGAAGTTCAAGTCGCACCGTCTCTCGCAGATCAGTCCAGCCTGCCATATTAAGAATCCCCTTGTGGCAATTGCTGTACACGAGCGTCCAATATAGCAAGTGCATCATAGATAAGACGAATGAAGGCATCACGATTAACATCCAGCAGTACGTTCACATTAGGCTCGCGATCTGTCTTGGTGCGTAAGTCACCCACGGTCATCCCGCGTGTATACGTTCCCTGAGTTTCAATCGTCACATCCAGCATTTTGCTTTCGAATAGATCAGGCTGCAGCAGCCAAGCAATGGCACAAGGATCATGCAGCGCATTGCCGTGGTAACCCATCTTTTTGCCGTAAATGGAGTAGAAGTCGAGCAACTCTCCAACCATCACCGAAACGGGGCCACGTGTTTTCAGCGCCTCAATTTCCTCGTCAAAGATAGCCGCTTTATCCGTCACATCCAGTCCACTCATTGTAATAGGAATTCCCGATTCAAATACAATATGGGCTGCTTCCGGATCAACGTAGATGTTAAACTCTGCTGTACGTGTCACATTCCCATAGGCAATGCCTCCACCCATCATCGAGATGCCAGCAATCCGTGATTTCAGTTCAGGATACGCACGAATCAGGGTAGCAATATTGGTTAACGGACCAATAGGCACGAGAGTTATCGGCTCATCCGAGGACAGCAACAGATCTCGTATAAATTCTACAGCGCCTACCTCGATTGCCCGAAAGCGACTTGGCGGAAGTACTGGGCCATCCATTCCCGATTCGCCGTGAGCCTCCTCTCCGGTTACCAATGCACCCAGCAACGGTCCTTTAGCACCTTTTGCTACGGGGATGTCTGATCCGACAAAACTGAGAATTTTGAGCGCATTATTCGTAATCTTCTCCAGGGTCTGGTTTCCACCCACTGTTGTAATACCCTTGATTTCCAGCTGCTTAGGGTGAGCCAGCGCCAGCAAAATAGCAATTGCGTCGTCGTGTCCAGGGTCGCAGTCAATAATAATAGGTATCGTCATCGTTTTCTCCTCAGTTCGTTTTTTGTGCGAGCTTGCGTCTCTTCTTGCGTGTCTCAGCAATCGCATAAACAATTAGTCCGATCACGGTAGCCACATAAGGCAAAGTACCGATTAACTCGGCCGGTATCTTGAGCACTTGCAGTGCATTGGCCAGTGCCTCCGCTCCACCAAAGAGCAGTGAAGTCAAGGCCGTACCTACCGTTGTACTGCGTCCCATGGACTCCGCCGCGATGGCAATCCAGCCCCGGCCAGCAATCATATCTCTGGTGAACAAAGACAAATATCCCATCGACATGTAGGCCCCGCCCAAGCTGGCGAAGAATCCACTCAGCAGTAAAGCCATATATTGAATTTTCACGACACTGATGCCGACCGATTGTGCCGCATGCGGATTCTCACCGACCGAGCGAATTTGCAGACCAAGTGGTGTCCGTTTTAATAAATAATAGACAGCAATAACGGCTAGAATGGAAGCATACGTCAGAATGTGGTGCCCTGACAGTATTGGGCCAAGCACCGGAATCTGTTGCAACAGTGGGATGTCTATACTAGGCAGCACCTTGCTTGGTAAAGACGTAGATGAACCTTTGTCGCCACTAAGCAAGTATAGTAAGAACACCGTCCCTCCTGATGCAAACATATTGATCGCAACGCCGCCGAGAATAATATGTGTCTTGAATTTAAGGGTGAAAAAAGCAAGCATTCCGGCAATTGCCGTTCCCGACAGCACTGCACCAAGTAATCCGATCCAGGCACTGGCCGTGTAGGAACTGACCACAACTCCAGCCAGCGCAGATACCAGCATAATGCCTTCCATACCGATGTTGATAATCCCCGCTCGATTAGAGATCAGGGCACCTAAAGCTGCGAACAGGATCGGCGTTGTAACCCGTAGTACAGAGAAGGCAAAGTCCGTTGTGAGAATGACGTTCAGCAGGCTATTCATGCAGCTTGGCCTCCTTCAGCAGCATCCGATTCTTCCAGAATTTCAAGAACTGCTCCGCAGAAATCAGCAAAATAATGACCGCTTGAATAATAGAGATCATCTCGGAAGGCACATCAGACAAACGAGCCATCAAATCCGCACCGATACGAATATAGGCCAGAAAGAGCGCAGCGCCGATGACGGACAGAGGATTGTTCTTTGCCAGCATGGCCACAAGTGCACCATCCAGTCCATATCCCGGCAATGCCGTCCATTGGAAGCGATTATACATCCCAAGCACCTCGACTGATCCACCCATACCAGCGATAAAACCGGCAATTAAATGCACCAGAATGATGACTTTTGCTGTCTTCATACCGGAGTATCCGGCAAATTCGCGGTTGGCTCCTGTCATGCGCAGCTCATATCCCCATTTCGTGCGATACATGAAATAGTGAGCAAGAACAATCAACGCCAGCACAATAATCAGCCCGGTATGCAGCCGTGTGCCTGGCAATATTTTGTCCAACTGTGCGGTCTCCGCAAATTTATAAGATACATTCGAGAATGCTTTGGCATCCCGCAAATGATAGTTCAACAGATACAAGCCAATTCCAAAGAAGATGCTATTAAACATCAGGGAAGTCACAAGTTCATTGGCATTCCATTTGGCCTTGAGATAACCAGGAATAGCCGAGAGCAGTGCGCCTACAATTGAACCTGCTCCAATCGCCACAATCGGGTGCATTATTCCGTTCATGCTTAGATGAATAGCCAGAATAGCTGCAACAATGCCTGAGATATAAAAGATACCTTCCGCGCCCAGATTGAACATGTTTGTTTTAAACAGAAGTGACACCGACAGCCCTGTGAACATGAGCGGGATTGCCATTTCCACAACATTGCCCATGCGGCTTAAGGTGGATAGCGGCTCAAACAGGAAGATACGAATAGTCTCTACAGGCTGGCTGCTCACCAGAGAGATAATAATAAATGCAATGGCTAACGCTATGAGAATCACTGCTGCCGTGCGGTATACTTCAAAATATTTTAATCGGATCATGGGGAAGCCTCCTCCTCATACTGCTCTTGCTGCTCACGAATCCCAAGCATGTAGAGACCCAGCTCCTCTTCGCTGACGCTTGACGGCGAATCTAGCCGTGCGGCAATCTTGCCGTCATATAACACAAGCAGTGTATCGCTCATTTCCAGAATTTCATTCAAATCAGCCGACACGAGCACAATGGCACAACCTGCATCCCGCAGCTCCAGCAATTTCTGATGAATAAACTGTGCCGCTCCAATGTCCACACCGCGCGTAGGCTGCTCTGCAATGAGCAGATCCGGGTCGGTTGAGCATTCACGGGCAACGACCACCTTCTGCATATTGCCCCCGGACAACATACCAATGGGTTGAGACGGGCCGGAGCAACGAACCTTGAATTCCTCGACCAGAGAACTTGCCAGCTTCTGAATGGATGACATGCGGAGAAGCGGACCTTGATTCAGGGATTTCGAACGATACCGGGTAGAGATCAGGTTGTCTGCAATACTTGCCTCACCGGCCGATCCCTGGCGCATCCGATCTTCCGGAATGTAGGAGACACCTAGCCCACGAATCTCGCCGATACGGAGTGAACGAATGTCCCTTCCCTTCATTTCAACTTTGCCGCCTGCATAACGGTTAGCCAAACTTCCCGTCAGTGCTTCAACGAGCTGACTTTGTCCATTACCTTCCACACCGGCAATACCGACGATCTCTCCTGCGCGAACATGAAAGCTGATATCCGACAGCAGCGCCTTGCCTTCCGGATCAACTGCCCCTAAATTTTGCACAGACAGTACAGGCTCGCCATAACTCTTCTGCGTTTTGTCATACTTGAGCACAACATCTCGTCCAACCATCAGCCGTGATATCTCCTGCTCCGTGACATCGGCAATGTTAAACACGCCTTCGGTACGCCCACCACGTAAAATGGTAATTCTATCGCAAATCGCTTTCACTTCTTTCAGCTTGTGCGAGATGAATACAATCGTATGTCCCTTCTCCTTCAGCAGCTTCAACTCCCGGAACAATTCCTCTGTTTCCTGCGGTGTTAACACCGCTGTAGGTTCATCCAGAATGAGTATTTCTGCACCGCGCAGCAGCGCCTTCAAAATCTCTACCTTTTGCTTCATGCCTACGCTCAAATCCTCAACTTTGGCCCGAGGATTCACGGACAAGTTATACTTGCGAGCCGTTTCCTCCGTCATGCGGACAGCTTCCGCATAATGAATGCCAACACCACGTCTGGGTTCCATGCCAAGCACCATATTCTCTGCAACGGTGAAGGAAGGAACGAGCATGAAATGCTGATGCACCATACCGATTCCGAGCGCAATGGCATCCTGTGGATTGCCCAGCTTGATCTGTTTTCCTTTTAACAGAATCTCGCCTTCACTCGGCTCCTCCATGCCAAACATCATCTTCATCAATGTAGACTTGCCCGCTCCGTTCTCCCCGGCGATGGCATGAATCTCTCCCTCCTGCAAGGAGAACTGAACATTCTTGTTAGCGACTACCCCATTGGGGTAAACTTTAGATATATTTCGCATTTCCAACAGTGCGCCGGACATGTAGGTTGCTCCTCTCTACGGGCAGTTTGCACAAAAAATGTACAGCCGAAAATGCATCCATTTGCATGACTACATCTCCAGCTGTACAACAATAAACACGGTTATTTCTCTATGATGATGCTTTAGAAAAGGAAAGCTTATGGCTTCACGCTATTACGGATCACTTCGATCTCTGATGTCTCCATGCCCATTGCATTGGATACGGTAATTTCTTTGTTTTCGAGTTTCTTCTTGATCTCTTCTACCTTCGCTTGCAGATCAGCAGGGAATACACTTGTATAAACATCATTCTCGGCAATGCCAACACCGTTCTCTACAAAGCCCATCACCTGACGTTTTCCTGTCTCCAGCTTGCCGTCTTTCGCCTGGGTCACTGCTTCCAATATCGCTGTATCAATTTTTTTGATCGCAGAGGTAATGATAAGGTTAGCCTTGGCGGGGTCTGTCTCTTGCAGTAATGCGGCCTGATCAGAGTCGACGCCGATGGCATACCTGGATTTTTCCTTGGCTGCATCAAAGATGCCCAGCCCTGTACCGCCCGCGACGTTGAAAATCACATCAACCCCCGAGTTATATTGAATAAGGGAGAGCTCTTTTCCTTTGGCCGGATTGACGAAATCGCCAGCATAAGATACAGCGACCTTAATATTCGGGTCTACGTACTTAGCTCCCTCAATGTAACCGACGAGGAAAGCATTGATACCGGGAATGTCCATACCGCCCAGGAAACCGATCAGGTTGTCCTTGTTGGCATTCGGCATGTCCGACTTGGTTGTGAGCGCCGCAACCGCTCCCGCCAGGAAGGATACTTCATTTGTAGAATAGGACATATTATAAACATTTGCCGGGGCATCCTCGATGTCTGTATCGTAGTTGATGAACGTTTTATCCGAATGCTGCTCCGCAGCCGCATTAAACATTTCTGTAATTTCAGAACCACCTGAAATCACGATGTCCCAATCCTCAGCAGAAATATCGTTAAACGTTGGCTCCCACTTCGTTTTGTCTGTACCCATCTCAATGACCTTGGTACGAGCGCCCAGTTCGGACTTAACTAACTCCAGACCATGGTTAGCAGCGTCGAAGAAAGATTTGTCTCCCAGTGTGCCTGGAATCAGCAATACCACTTTCAGTTGATCGGCCTGCTCGCCACCGTTGTCCGTTCCTGCTGAACCCGTTTCACCAGTTGTACCCTTCGTACCTCCACAAGCGGACAGAAGCAACAACAACGCTACCATACAAATTACCAACGCATTCTTCTTCATGTTCTTTACTCACACCCCTGTTTGTTGTTAAAATCATGGATAATCTGTAGTGCTTACAGCCCAGATTTATAAATCAGGTAATTCACAACCCAATTCTGAAATGTAATGCGTTTTCTTTACTGCTATAACCGAACGTATAAACAATTACTTTCGTTTAACATTCGTTTATGAGTATGATCATAACAAAATCAAGCCATTATATTTATATGATTTCGGTCGCTTTTTTGTACGATTCGGCTAATTGTCGAAATTAGGGGGAAACAATAATGGATCAAGTTCTATATGTTGTCAGAGCCGAACATGCCCGGTTCACACACATCATCCCTCATCACCATGAATGTTATGAGTTGATTTATTATTTTAAAGGAAATGGGACATCCATGATTGGAGAGCATAGCTACCATTTTCAGGCTGGAACCTATGCACTCATTGCGCCACATCAACAGCATGATGAGGATCACCGGGGGGACGCCGAGGTGCTTTTCGTTGGATTCCAAACGGATTTGTCTGAAATTGCCGAGCTGCAAGGCATGCATCAGGATGACCGGGAGCGTAGCATCCATAACTACATGCTACAGTTGAACACGGAATATACACGGCGGGGTGAAGGAGCTCAGGGCTACTTGAACGACCGTCTGCACCACATGTTACTGCACTTGCTTCATCGTGGAGGTAACAGTATGTATCCTCTGTTCTCCGGAGATCGACTCCAGCATGTGCTTGCTTATATGAATGAACATTTCACACAACGTCTCTCCATCGAGATGTTAGCTGATATGTCCGGCTACAGCTATGATCGCTTCCGGCATTTGTTCAAAGAGAAATACGGAGCCTCCCCTTCTCGATATATGCTGATCAAACGCCTGGATTACGCCAAGCATCTGCTTGCCAGCACACAGATGTCCATCTCGGATGTCTCCGCCGAGGCTGGATTCGTAAATGATGCTCAGTTCTGCAACATGTTCAAAAGAGAGAGCGGCATAACGCCGCGCTCCTATCGCAAAAATTTGCAGATCAAGAACATCTAACGCCCTCGATTTTTGCTCTGTGAGAGAGTGAGGGTGCCAGATACTTTTTTGGGGTTAGATGTTGGATAAGCACCTCTCCAAATCCTTAATTTCTGTGCACTGTGCAAGCCTGTTCGGTTTAAGATCAACCTTCTTGAAAAACCGGCACGTTATAGTACTCCCCAAATCCCCTCTCGTCAAGAAATAATGTGCGAATGAGCGATATAACGAGCGAGCCCCCCTTATGCTTTCTATACAGTAATTCGATGATGAAGACCGCGATAATTTTTACTCCCTGTTAGAAAGTGATGGCGTGGGATAAACTTTACAATATTCGCCTAACATCTCGTGGCCAACCAGTAAACTCTTCCATGTTTAATTGATCGGCGATACATCCATTCGGCGCATTATATTTACGTTTTCGAACTTTACATAGCCCTGTAAAAATTCTCGCTACTTGTAGTATGTTTTACCATGTTGATTGTAACGAAAAGTCAGAAGGCCATCCTCTAAAGGATGGCCTTCTATACATGTTCACATCCGACATTTCATGCACGGATTTGTGGGGCAGTTAACTTGAACGAACCATTCTACTTATAGTTATTCATCGGCCCTTTATCCATGATCACTTCTACCATTTTGGAAGATCCCATCTTGAGCTTAGGCCTGAATTCTGAATTCGGTTTACTGTATAGCTCCAATGGACTGATTATTACGCCGTCTGGCGTGTTATAGAGTATTCCTGGAACACAGGTATAAATCTTATCATTATTATTGGCATTCTTGGACGAGATCGTAACAGAGGTCCCCTCATGATTATCTATACTCATCGACACCTTATATCTGTAAAATGATCCGGTCCCATTGGATTGAGCTGAGTAAACGACAGGAACAACCGCGAGAATATCATCTTTTAATCTTAATTTGATAACCTCTGTCTTCATGGCTTGGTTGCTTCTCCCCACATCTGTCTTCATGGCTTGGTTGCTTCTCCCCACATCGCCCATATGTTCTACGGCCCCGTTACCCAAGCTTTGAAGAGGCGGTACACCCTTCGCACCAAACATCGCCACATCAATCTGCTTTCCATCCTTATTGTAGACCAAAGCGTAGATATCATAATCTGTCCCGGTCTCCCATGATACCGTAGCCGTAATCTCTGGTGTCTTATCAATGAGTACTGACTTTTGCCCTTTCTCGAGGTTAATCTTACCCGTTACTTTTTGAAGGTTTAATGAGGACTTGGATGGTTGATTATTTTTTTGATCTGCGGTAGCGGTTGCTACAGTCGAATCAGGTCCTTTTGATGCTTCATTTGGAGTAATTTGAGGTGGGGAAGACTTCTGTGGCTCATCTGCTTCAACCTCAACACCATAGTTTTTACATAAGCCTTCAAGTCCGGAATTAAATCCACGCCAGATCGATTTCGCCTTTGTTTGCCCATTCCTTAGGTATAATTCGAGAACTACGATTCCATTTTCGCTCGTGAAACTGGATGGTGATAACTGAATAATCGTATTGTCCGTACATATTTCGGCTGTCAGATTTTTCACATTCGAAAATCCTGTGTTATGATCCTCTGTCAGTGTTATTGCTATTTTGCTTATCCCATCAGGGACTTTATCCATATCGAAATGTATTCTATGTACTTTGGTATTGCCCACTTGCTCAGATGGTATAAGCGTGGCTACACCTGTCGAACTTGTTGGTTGATTGTAAAAGATGATCCCGCTATCTCCTTGTACCTTGTCCGAATCGGTTAAAAGGAAGGCTGTTAATGAAACATCGATGGAATTTGACATCTCGTGGCTAATCTTGATACTCCCTTTTGCCGAACTTAACGTTGTATTTGCTCCCATCTGAAGAAACTGACTCACTTCAATTCACTCCCTATTCATTGATGTCTCGTATTCATGTTAATCTTTTCATTCCCAAAATTCAGAATATGTACTTACTCACTTATATTACCACATGAGGTGAATACTTAGGTGATACATACAGTGTGTTCCAAAGGCATTGAAAATTTTAATAATATAGCTTAACAAAAAAAGCGCCCTGTCTACTGATTTTACAGATCAGTAACAAAGCGCAAGTGTAGAGCTTAAATTAAGTTTTCATTTCACATCATATTCATTCCTGTACGATGCATGTTTGTGTGCTATAAGATTAATACCTATTATTCTGGTATATAAGGAAGATCCAGTGTATTGGGAACATTTATCACATGCTTTTCCGTATACGTGCGGATACCCTCCGCGCCGTATTCACGTCCAATACCCGATTGCTTGAATCCACCGAAAGGGAACCGAACATCGAGCCCCTGCACTGCAGCTGTATTAATCATGGTCGTTCCAGCTTCAAGTTGACGTGCGACGGAGATGGCATCATCTTCTGTGCCCCACACCGAACTCGTCAATCCATATATGCTCTCATTGTGCAGTTGAATAACCTGCTCTTCATCGTCAAATGGCAGAATCGGAACCGTAGGACCAAACTGTTCCTCCACGACAATCGGATCATGAACATCGCAATCCAAAACAAGCGTAGGTTGTAAGAAGTAACCTTGGTCAAACAGCTTCTGATCCAAAATTTTCCCGAGAGGGATGACCTTAGCTCCGCGCTTTTGCGCATCTTCAACCAAACCAAGCACGACATCTCTCTGCTTCAGGTTATTAACCGGACCTACCGTCGTATTTGAATCCAATGGATCACCAATTCGAATCCAACGATTCGCCGCCTCTATATATTTTTCCACAAATTCATCATAAATGGAACGGTGTACATACACACGTTTGGCGATCATACAGATCTGTCCTGTTGTTAAGAAATTAGAAATGACAATCCGGCGCATGGCTCGTTCATCATGAACATCAAAACTTTCCAAGAAGATCGCCGCATCATTACCACCAAGCTCAAGTGTCATATCCTTAATCGTTTCCGAAGCAGCTTTGATAATATGCTTAGCTGTTTCCGTTCCACCTGTAAAGGCGATCTTCGTAACATGAGGATTCGTAGTCAGTTCAACGCCCACATCCGCATCACCATGAACGACATTGATTACACCAGCCGGGAACTCACTCGCAATAATCTCTGCCACCTTCGCAGCCGCCAGCGGCGCAAATGGACTGGGTTTAAGTACAATCGTGTTGCCCGCAAGTAAGGCAGGAGCAATCTTAATCGTAGATAAAGCAATGGGATAGTTCCACGGACTAATCGCTGCCACCACACCAATGGGATCATAGGAAAGAATCGTTTTACCATTCTCATGCTCTTTGATCTCTTCCTGTAGAGCCGATGTAACTTCATTACAAGCAAACTCCATCCACATTAACGAAACATAAATTTCACCGTGCGCATCATACAGGGGCTTGCCATGCTCTCTGGACAGCAAATGTACAATTTCATTCTCAGCAGCTCTAATCTTCTCGATCGCCTTACGCATCATGATAATGCGTTCATCAATAGAGGTCTGCTTCCATGTTTTAAAAGCCCCTGCCGCCGCTTCAATCGCTTCAACGGCTTGTTCTTTCGTAGTGACAGGGAAATAGCCTACAATCTCGGATGGGTTTGTCGGATTCTCTTTTGCTAACTGCGAAAGGGATTTTACATTTTGACCATTAATGAACGCTTCAACTATAATTTTCTCTTGGTCTGCTTGTGTCGTCATTTTAGATCCCCTCCGTTATTTAGATGGATTATTTCCAAACTTCTTCTGCAATTTCCTTCACATAACGAAGTTTACGCCATTGTTGTTCTTCCGTTAGAATGTTGCCTTCTTCTGTAGATGAGAAACCACATTGTGGGCTCAAACAAAGTTGCTCAAGGGGTACATAGGTTGCCGCCTCAGCAATTCGGGCTTTAATCTGTTCTTTATCCTCTAACTCGCCTGTTTTCGATGTGAGTAAACCAAGCACGATTTTCAAATCTTTTCGATTCACATATTGTAATGGCTCAAAACCACCTGAGCGCTCATCATCAAATTCCAGGAACAATCCATCTACGTTTAAGCCTCCAAAGATAACTTCAGAAGCGTACTCGTAACCACCCGTTGAGAAATAATTTGATTTATAGTTACCGCGACAAATATGCATCGTCACAACTAAATCTGCCGGTTTATGAGCCAAAGTCTCGTTAATCATTCGCTGCATCGTTTTCAACTCTTCCGCCGGTTCCAGACCTTTGGCACGCAGCTTATCATGACCAGCTTCTGAGAATAGATCTGCCCAAGCAGTATCATCTAATTGCAGGTATCGACATCCCGCATCATAGAAGGCTTGAATGGCTTTTTGATACGCCGCAATCGTATCCTGAAGGAATTGCTCCCAGTCCGTATAAATATTGGCGCCATTCTCCAACCGGTATAGAAGCATGTTGGGACTTGGAATGGTCTGTTTCGCGACAGCGTCACCTGCATGCTTTTTCAAAAATTCAAAATCCTTAACAAAAGGATGGCTAGAGAAATCCACCTTACCTACAACTCGAATCCCGCCCTTGCGAGTCTGCATGTTATGGAATTGAGGTCCATCAATCTCCTCATACAGCTCTACGCCATCTAAGCCGCCCAGAAAATCAAAATGCCACCAGCTTCTACGGAATTCGCCATCCGTAACGGCCAATACGCCATTTTCCTTCTGCTTTTCAATGATTCGAATAATCTCTTGATCTTCCACAGCTCTTAATTCTTCATATGTGATGTTGCCTGATTTATATTGTTCACGTGCCTGACTTAAGCTTGCAGGACGTAGAAAGCTACCTACATGATCATTACGAAATGGTATCATAGTTATTTCTCCTTCTAACTTTTTGGTTCACTGAGTATAGCATGATTGGAAAGATAGTATGTTATATGAAAATAACATGGCTGGTTATAGCTTTTAACAATAGCTAAAGTCTCAAAAGGCAAAAAAAAAACACAACCTCCTAGGGTAGTAGATGTGGTTTACCTTACATTAAAATCAATTTGGTCTAGCATCTGATTTCCTATCTCTCCCATTACATTTATTTTCTAGTATAATAACGGGATACAACAAACATTTTCGAATAGAAGGAGAGTTGTTATGGAATATCATGTATCCAACCATGGGAATGATCAAGGAAAAGGAACAGCAGATCAACCCCTTCGTACCATATCACGCGCTGCGGCTCATGCCATGGCTGGTGATACCGTTATTGTTCATGCGGGAGTATACAGGGAATGGGTTAACCCGGCGAATGGAGGAACAGCGGAGCATCGAATCGTATATCGATCCGCGGGAGATGGGGAAGTCGTGATAACAGGAGCTGAGCGGATTACTAGTTGGCAATCTGAAGGAGACCATGTTTGGAGCACAGAAGTGCTCAATTCCATCTTTTCCGTCCGTAATCCCTTTGAGGTTGAGCTCAGTGGAGACTGGTTGTTTGACGGGCCTTTCCCAGTTCATCTCGGGGATGTCTATCTGGATGGAAAATCATTGTATGAGTGCAATAGTGTTGAAAGCGTTCACAATCCTGAAATTTGGCCCGAAGCAAAATATCCCAAGGATTCACTGTTGAAATGGTATGCGGAAGTGGGATCTACGACAACCAAAATCTGGGCCAACTTTGGCGGAAAAGATCCTCGTACGGAAAATGTAGAAATTAATGTACGTCCTTATTGCTTCTGGCCTGAACAACCGGGACTGAACTACATAACCGTAAGTGGTTTCACACTTCGCCAAGCTTCTCCTCAATGGGCACCACCTACAGACTACCAGGAAGGTTTGATTGGACCCCACTGGAGCAAGGGTTGGATTATTGAGAACAATATCATCAGTGAATCCAAGTGCGTTGGGATTAGCCTAGGTACCGAAATCGGCACAGGTCACAGCAGGTCTATAGAGAAGCGTAGTAAAGGCGGTACTCAACGGGAGCAGGAGGTTATTTTACGAGCATTACGCTCCGGCTGGCATAAAGATCGCGTCGGTAGTCACATCGTTCGAGGTAATGTGATTCATGATTGTGAACAGGCCGGTATTGTGGGCCATATGGGAGCAGCCTTCAGCCGCATTTACCAGAACCGTATCTATAATATTCACCACAAACGACTCAGACATGGTGCCGAAGTCGCGGGAATTAAACTGCATGCTGCACTGGATACTCAGATGAATGAGAATATCATCTATAGCTGTTACCGTGCGCTTTGGCTGGACTGGCAGGCACAGGGGACTCGCATCAGCCGTAATGTATTTTTTGACAACATTTCAGAAGATCTCTTCGTTGAGGTGTGCCATGGTCCATATATGATCGATCACAATCTATTCCTCTCGCCTATGAATTTCAGAAATATGGCCCAAGGCGGCGCATTTGCCCATAATTTATTTGCAGGCCGATTTGTCGTTCGTTCCGAAATTACACGTATCACGCCATATCACTTCCCTCACGAGACGGCCATGGCTGGATACTCCAATATCACGGGAGGCGATGACAGGTACTACAACAATATCTTCTTGGGTGATAACGATGGGAATAAAGAACCTGTTCCGATTACCTTCTTTGAGCATCTTCCCCTTAAACCAAGGGATGAAGTTGGAGAGGACGGAAAGACGGTTATGGACGGGGTTCCGGACAATTCCATATGTTATCTGCATGCTGTGGGACTTGGTGGCTACGATCAACATCCTGATGTGAAAGATAAGAGATGGTGGGAATACACCAAAGAGGAGCTTATGGAACTTGGCGATGCGGCGAAAGATTTCTTTATAGGCAATGCCGTTCTTCCGGTGGCTATGGGTGGAAATGTATTTCTTAACGATGCGGTTCCAAGCACTCATGAATCAGATGCGAAGATCTATGCTCAGAAAGGCATAAACGTTGAGATTGATCCTGCGTTAGGTAAGGTGCATATTCAGATTCATGAGCCCGAATTGCTTCGGGGAACCACTGCAATGTTAGTTACCACAGATCTGCTTGGAAAGACGTATCACGCCGATATGAAGTATGAGGAACCAGACAGCAGTCCATATCATTTTGACTCCGACTTTTTCGGAACAAAGAGACCCGATGCAGATGTCACACCAGGTCCTTTTGAGTTAAGCGGAAATGGTAGTGTTGAGTTTGAGATTTAGTTTATGATTGAGGGTCCAGTTATTTTAGATGATTGGATCAAAATATAAAAATAAAGCCACTCCTTATATGGAGTGGTTTCTTTGCTTATCATAGGACTACTCTAATATAGAATATCGAATAATGGATACCAGTAAGATTGTCTTATAGCCCACACTCGTTCCATATCTTTTCTCAAATGGCTAGAAACCTCAACTGGAATGATTACTTTGGGCAAAAGGGCATCGAGGATATTATATTACTATTTGACGCTTTCCTTAACGATGCGTCTGTGCTTACTTATGGTACGGTTCATCGTAATATCTATAGAGCGAAATCAAGAGAATTGCCAAAAACCTGCTACAGGGTGTCGTATCTCGGTGGCTTTTATCACGGCAAAGACATATAGTGATCCAAAACCAAAAGGATAATTGTAGTCGTGTTGAACCAACGTTTCGGGGTAACCATCTTCATCTACTTGAAATAAAAAAGAAAATGAATCCTCCATCAAATTCGTAAAATAATAGTCTTCATTTTGAATAAGTCTCGGATTTCCCCCTACTTTGATCAAAAAAGACTGGTCCATTGATTTCTGGTCATTGCTCAGTGTCCCGTCTGAGATGGTGTGTTTTTTAAGGCCTGGGTTAGTAAACATCTCTTTGATACTTTCAGTTGAAATGGGGTGCTCAATTACCTTGATCGAGCAATTAGGATACATATTATTTTTCAAATACTCCTCATAGTCTTCAGGGATAAAAATCGAAATCATGCTCTCCGGTTTAAAAGGATGGACGAGGCTCAAGTAAAACAGATATTTTTGGTTACCTTCATGGATGAGGTCATCTTGATCATCAAAAAATTGAGGTGCATTTCCGCCGATCCAGCCTGACCCCTGATCTTTCAATAGGTCAGATTCGGCATAATAGAGAATACTCTCCGTTCGCTCAACCAAAACCTTCATTTGATTGTCCAATGGCATTCTATCAACTCTCCCTCATACAAATCTTGTCCAAAAATAGACCTAAGTACTTCATTTCGACATCGATCTTATTTCTCTTCTATTGATTCAGATTCCTCAGCGAATACCTCTGAACTGATCAATTAATTCTCATTGTACAGAAGGAGCGTGTTTAACGTTCCTTCTGTAGCTGGCAGTTGTAAATCATTGCTGCTGCCGCAACCTCATTCTGGAAATCACAGCTTCTATGACGAGCAGATTAGGAATCCAACAAACCCAAGCGACAACCCGAAACGCCGCCTCGAAATCGCCAAGCAGAAGATTCAGCGGCGCTAACCAGATTCGAAGCGTGACCGCTGCAAAAGTAAGCGCATAACTGCGAAGCATCCATGCTTTATGAGCTTGGATGTCTTTCGCCATAATTTTTCTCGTTGCAATAAGCGTCGTCGCAACCCACAATACATCGAGCGACATGAACCCAAGCCCAGCAATCCAACCTCCCGTGGCAAAAAGGGATAAATACACACTAACGACCCCACTAACTGTAATCGAAAGAACATATCCATACCCCAATAGACGATGCCAACGTTTCCTATCATTCGTTGGCTTCATAAATAGTTGAAAGGGTCCTATAATCAAGGCAAATATAGCAGTAACAATATGGATGTATAGTACATATATCCATGGTTTGAGTTCAAAATCCGGCTTTTGCAATTTGAAAGAGACAAGTCCTGCATCACTAGCTTTAAGCACGCCATACTGAACAATCGCGTATCCGGCAATAGAAAATGCAAGAATGAGAACGAGTGCCCGAACCATCTTATTTCCCATTTGTATTATCCCCTCCGTCGATGCACCGTGAAGCTGTTGTCCCTTTAAACCCTATAGTGTCGCTGTAGAGTCAATACCGATCTTCTCGATTAAGGCATCGGCTAAGTTAGAAATAATACCCCTTCCGAATATCATCTAAAAGGGTAGGATATACTGGTTTCCATCCTAAACGCTCCTGCGTCAACGCACTGGACGCCGGATTATCCGTTTTCGTGAAAGGTGCAAGCCATCCGAAATGTTTACCTGATTCTTCAACCCCAATACCTTGGACCGGCAAGTTCAAATGGAGGCCCAAAGCCGTGGCGATCTCTTGAAATGGAATGCCCTCTTCGCTCACTGCATGAAACCGGGACCCTGCCGGAGCTTGTTCTAAGGCGAGTCTAAAAAGGCGCGCCGCATCCAGTAGATGCACGGATGGCCAACGGTTGTTACCGGAGCCTGTATAGGCGGAGAACCCCTTCTTGCGAGCGATGTTCACCAGATTTGGGAACAAGCCCGTCTTATCGCCTTCACCGTGTACGATCGGTGGGAGGCGTACAATCGAGGAACGTATCCCCCGATTCGCCAAGTCCAGGGTGGTATGTTCTGAAATGATGCGTAAACCACCTTGCGATTGAGGATCCCCAGCACTGTCCTCCGTTCCGAGACGGCCGGGAGTAAGCGTCATCGTAGGCATCGCGACGACAAGCGCCCGGTCACCGACGGGTAAAGAGGTGCCGAGTTTCTCGATGGCTCGCCTGTCGGTCTCAATTGCAGTCTTCATAAATCTCATCACTAAATGACGAGGATTCCCGCCGAATAAAACCCTAAGCCGAGTTGGAAGGCCCGCATGCGAGAACTTGTGGAAGAAGGCCAAATGAATGACCCCGTCTACTGCAGTAGCCACTTTGCGCAAGCCTGCTAAATCCTCAATCGAACCGACTTGAACCTGGGCCCCCAGTGCCGTAAGCCGTTTGCTGGCTTTTTCAGAACGGGCAAGACCAACCACTTGATGGCCGGCATCCAGCAGTTCGCGAACGACCGCCTCTCCGATGAAGCCTGTCGCCCCTGTAACCAATACACGCATATTCAGAAATCCCCTTCCCTATCGATAGGATGTTTACTCTTAGTATAGGGGATGGACTGCTGCGATCTTTGCCTTTTCCGTCGGAGTTTTTGCCTGATTCAACAGATTGCGCCGCTTAAAAAGGAAAAATCCGCTAGGCTCTATGCCCGCGGAAATTTAAAAAGCCGTTTACATATGCGTTTCACTTCAACTTTTGCTGGTCCTGACGCCACCTTGTGATATCTCTAGTAGGAGGACACCCAAAAAATCGGCTGTAATCGCGGCTAAATTGGGAATCGCTCAAATAGCCTACACGCCGGCTCGCCGTAGTTGCGTCAATGGAACTGGATAACATTAGACGCCTCGCCTCTTGCAGGCGCAGCACCTTTTGATATTGCAGAGGGCTCATTGCAGTAGCCGATCTGAAATACTCGCGAAACGACGATTCGCTCATATGGACCAACTCCGCCAAATCCGCTACTTTCAACGGCTGAGAAAAGTTATTTTGGAGCCAATCAATCGCTTTTGCAACCTGCTGCATACCCGATTCCGCCAGAACAGTCTCGGCAACATAAACACCGATTGGGCTACGGAGGATGCGGATATAAATCTCGTCTTTCACCAATGGAGCCAGCATTTGAGCATCATCGGGAGAGGACAGGCAAGCCACCAATCTTGTAGCGGCGTTCATCATGGCCAAGTCTGCTTCGATGACATAACACGCACTGCGATTGCGAACCTCCGGTAAACCATCAGGAAATACCATCGGCAGCAACGTAGCAATCCTTTGCGGATTGAGGTATAGACCTATCCCCAAGAACGGTATTTGGGGGCTGGCCTGCATGACTTTCATCGCAACAGGCAAGGCAACGGGGGCAATATACATTCGCGAAGCACCATACTCATAAGCATCCTTGCCTACTGTAATTCGCTTTTTCCCTTGAGCTGCAATGCAGATTACCGGCGAGAATATAGTGTGAACATCATCCGCCACTTCTACTTGCGAATATCGGTTCACATACAGACCATGGATCGGTGAAGCATAGGTCCCATCCTGCGAAGTATGCGTGTAAATCAAACTTGCCAACCGAGCTGCTTCACGATCTAGCGCTGAATTGGTATCATCTAATATAGATACATCCTCATATTTATAGTGATTGTCCATGTTCACAAGCAACTTCTTCCCCCTCAGATGTAACAGGATGATAGGCATGTTCATGATACCACAGGCGCATCCAGAAAGCTTAAGCATTAAAGTTATATTAGCATGGATAACTCAAGTCTATCCTTCTGCAAGTCCGAGGGGATTCCCTGCTAGCACGAGGCGGACAGCATTTCTCGCTATCGCCTCCCAATGTGCTTTACTTGTGATACGGTTCCCCCCGATTGATCTTCACAGCGCGATAAATCTGCTCCACCAATACCAGCCGCATAAGCTGATGCGGCAGGGTCATGCGCCCGAAGCTCAAGCGCTGCTTCGCGCGGCGCAACACCTCATCGGAGAGCCCATGGCTTCCTCCGATGACAAACACGACATGGCTCGTCCCATACGTGCCGAGCTTGTCGATCTCCAATGCCAGCTCCTCGGAACTCCAGAGCTGGCCATCCAATGCGAGCGCGACAACATGCGCCTCGCTCTTCACATGCGCGAGGATGCGTTCGCCCTCGCGCTCTTTCACCGCCCGAACCTCAGCTTCGCTCAGGGTATCGGGCGCCTTTTCGTCTGCGACCTCGATCATCTGGAACTTGATGTACGGAGCGAGCCGCTTGGCATATTCCTGAATGCCCAGCGTCAGATATTTTTCCTTCAATTTGCCTACGCCAATAATCTGAATAAACATAAAATCCATTCCTCCTAAATTATCTTGCTTGCGCAATATTCTATAAGTAAGATGCATCATAGCATCGTTCGTTCCAACGGTATTATACCTATCCTACACATTTCTCCAAATTCTAACGAACTCCACACACCTTAATTAGCCTCATTTTAGCTCCTTTAAAATCTAACGAATCCAAAACACGCTATTTAGCACCAAACGAGCACTCCCCACCACTTTCAAGGCCATTTCATCAATATAACGTGTCTACGATTCGTTAGATTTCAACCAGGCGGTATTTGCCACGAATAAGGTCCGTCAGGTTCTTTAGAGTTACTCCGCCCAACCCAGCCACGCCACCGGCCCTACCGACATCGCTATCACCCAATTTCTACTATCCCCATGCCCAGACTTCCCTTCTATTACCTACACACCTCGCACGTTTGCTATAACCTGCTCACCCCAACTCAGAACTTGGCGCCTACCCACCATAATCTTTCTCCCACTCTCCCTACTCCACCGTCAACTCCTACAACCCTCGCTCAACTCCAAGCTGTCAACCAACAACCCCACCAATTCCCCCACAAACACAAAAAGAGCGCTCATCACGCTCTCCTTGGCTTCTTGCTGTGATGTTCATACCGGATGGAAAGTCAGCCCGAAGCGACACCTTAAGTCGCGCCTCCAGCTGTCTAATCCTACAGTACGCTAAACGACGAGGAATTCCGCGTGCTGTTCGCACTCGGCGCACTTCGCAGGCGGGTCCCAATCGGCAAATTCCGTCTCCTTCAGATCAACGATATCTGGAGCGTCCTCATACTCATCGACAAACATGTCGATGGCAATGTCCACGTGTTCTTTGCATACAACGTACATCCGTTTAGCATCCTTTCTGTAACCAGCTATGTTCCCGATTCACAACCGCGTATCCTATTACAGGATAGCCACTTCTCAGTTCTATCACACCTGCCACCGAAAAGAAACCCCCAGCCCTAATTTATCGTGCCCAACCTCCTCCAAACCTCTCCATTCACCGTAAAAGAACACAAAAAGCATCCTTCTCGATACCTCCAAGGTACCTCGAAAAGAATGCTCTTGTAACTGTAACCTAACTCAACATAGCGAATGAATCCTGCTCCACAATCGTTTACTTCAATCCCGATTGCGCCTTCGTCAACAACTTGCCACTTTGAAAAGCAATAACTGCATTGGCACCATTGCCGGCGGTGCCTTTGTAGTTGTACACCACCATATTCTCAGCTTCACTCAGCGCTTCGCCTTCGCCGCCAAGGATCTCAATTACATCTTCCACCGTCATGCCAACCTCAAGCTTCTCGTACTGGGCAAACGTAATCAGCACCCCGTCGCCTTTCCCGGCCGATCCGTTGTTTCCAGATGTTGTAGGCGTTTGACCACTAGCCCCACCTACCGCAATCACATTTGTACTCAGCTCATTCAACTTGGTCTCAAGTGCTGCAATCTTTTGCTCCTGCTCAACGCTCTTGGCTCCCTGCTCCAACAGTTTCTTCTCAAGCCCGGCAATCTTCTCTTGCAGAGCGCTTGTATCCACCGGAGATCCTGTCGTGGCTACCTCAGATCCACAGGCAGACAACATCAACAGGGACAGCATCAAGCTTGTTCCCCCAAGCATCTTTTTCCTCAATCGTTTCATTAGAAAAACCCCTTCCATTTTGAAATAAAGCGAGATCGACAAAGAGATGTTATTTGCATCAGCGACCGTTCGAACATATAGACAACAGTTTACCACAGCCCAAGTCTGATGTATCTGCTACTTTGGCTCCGGGTCTAACTGATCATGGGAACACATAAATGGTTCATCTACTCATTTACTGTCGAACGAACACGTCCACTCATAATAACTAAAAAAGAGTGGTCAGTTGATCTGATCACTCTTCTAGCCTTACCTTAATTTAAGCCACGTAACGGTATACACCACGGCTGAACTTCCTTTACTCCGGTTTATCTGTCAGCTTCACCGAGACTTTCTCCGCTTTTCCATCCCGGTAGAAGGTCACTTCAATCGTATCCCCAATCTTCTTCTGATCGTACAGATACTTCCGTAGATCTAGCGTGGAGGTAATTTTTTGCCCGTCAAATTCCGTAATGACATCATTCAGCTTCATGCCCGCATCAGATGCCGGACCCGATGCCTCCAGTACAACCACACCGCTATCCACGTGAGATGGCAGCTTCAGATCCTTGCGCTGCTCATCATCCAGTGGTGCATATGGGTTGCTCAGATCGACCGTGTATACGCCCAGGTATGGACGAGATACTTTGCCGTTCACCAGCAGAGAATCTACGGTTTTCATCACTTCGTTCATCGGAATCGCGAAGCCGAGACCTTCCACACCCGTATCCGAGATTTTCATCGTGTTGATGCCGACCACTTTACCGTTCAGATCGACGAGTGCACCGCCACTATTACCCTCATTAATAGCCGCATCCGTCTGGATCACGTTTTGCTCCCAGTCGTACACGCCGTCCTGATTAATCGACACAGGCAGAATACGATCCGTATAACTGACAATACCAGATGTCAGCGTACCGCCCAGACCGAGCGGATTCCCGATCGCCAGCACCGTTTGACCGCGCTGAAGTTTACTGGAATCACCAATTTCCGCTACTGCACCCAACCCTTTATCTTCTGCGGATAATACAGCAATGTCGCTCACACGGTCCTTACCGACCAGCTTCGCTTTATGTGTCTCCCCGTCCACAGTCACGATCTCCAGGTCACTCGCACCTTCCACGACGTGGTGGTTGGTCATAATGTAGGCCTTGCCATCTTCCTTCTTGAAAATGACCCCTGATCCCAACGCAGAATCTTCCATCGACAGGCTGCTGCCCGTTTTATGGTTCACGATGCTCACCACGGAAGGACGTACCTTCGCCGCTGCCTGGATAATCCGGTCGTATGGATCAGCTACCTGTGCTGTCTGTGCACCGCCTCCACCACCATTACCTGTAGCATTCGCCAGCGGTAACGATGAGGGCTGTGTGATGAAGCTAAACAGCATGACGGTCACGATGGAGCTGATCACCGAACTAATCACAGCTACTTTCACTGTGGAGCTGATTCCCGTACGTGATCTGCGCGGATTACTCCAGCGGTCACGTCCACGTGCTCTGCCTCCAGGGCGAATGATCTGAAGTTTGCCTTTCTGTTCAGGTTCGGCGCGTCTTGATACTTTGGTTGAATAAAAATCGTCTCCAAACAATCCCATCGTGATCCTCTCCCCTTCGTTGTCACGCATCAAGACCCTGACTGCCGCCTAAGTTGTCGCATGGATCAACGATGATGGTGTCCTTACGTTCCCCCACTCCAGCCACAGCCGAGCTTTCGATCGCTGTTACTCACAAATTTTTTTATTCCATTTTCCTCGGTAAAATTTGTTCATAAAGGCGAACGCTACGCTTCTCCAGCCTCGTTCTGTGTCTTCCGTTACGTGCGTACCGTAAATAACCTCTCGCTTTCCCATGCTTTTTTGCATTTTATAAAATGGTCTTGCATATCGCCGCATCCCGGCATCAAATCAAGATACAGCGTCTATGTACAACAGAACGGACACGCCATTCTGTCAGTGACTCTATCAATCATGCTCTCGCATTCTATGACATGCCATTTCACACGCAAAACAGCCAAAATCACAATGCTCCTCATATACTAAACACGTCAAATCCAAAAAAGTTGCATATTAACGAAAATTACCGCACATTTCTGCTATAACGCGCTTAACAATAAAGGTCCATAGTATCTATCACCACAAAATTCGGTTCGCTAAGCGCCGTTTTGGCCATTTTGAAGAACTTTTTCATCCTTGTATAGTCACAGGTTCAGCATACACGCCTTATCACTGAAATGTTAGCGGCAAAAAGAGGAATGTTTTCCATCAAGCTTGACTACAATAATAGTAAAAGACAATTCGAAGCTTCATAGAGGAGGAAGTATACATGGATCGCACGCGTACACTCACAGCCATGGACGAAGTTCATATGGCGGCCAAGCTGGCCGATCTCAAGGAAGAACACTATCGCAATACCCTTGCACTGAGTACCATCATCGAACTGCTTATTGATAAAGGCATCCTAACCCGCGAGGAAGTCGAGCGCAAAGCCGCCGAACTGGACAGCTTTATGGCTCACCCACCCTATCCCATGGCGTAGGCCGGTCGTAATACGTATCACAGAGTTTGAACTCATGATCCCGATAAAAGCATCCACGGCTCTCCATCGCGTCACGCACCGACATTTTCGCCAAGTCCATCATATTATGATCACGGCTAAGATGTGCCAGATACGTGCGCTTGATGCGTCCGTTCATCAGTTCACTAAGCGCTGCCCCTGCTGCTTCGTTCGACAAATGCCCAATGTCGCTCAAAATCCGGCGCTTGGTGTTCCACGGATAACGCCCCATACGCAGCAATTCGACATCATGATTCGCCTCCAGCACCAGCACGTCGGAATCGGAGATCGCATCGCGAACCTTGTCGCTCATGTACCCGAGATCTGTTGCAACAGACAGCTTCTCACTGCCGTCATCGAACGTATACCCTACTGGCTCAGCCGCATCATGTGAGATGCCGAAGGATTCCACGCGCAGTGACCCAAAATCATGCTTTTCACCCGTCTCAAAAATCCTCCGGTTTTCCTCTGGAATCGCCCCAACCGACTTCTCCAGCGCCGCCCACGTATTCAGATTCGCATAGATTGGTAAATTATATTTCCGAGACATCGCGCCTAGTCCTTTAATGTGATCGGAATGTTCATGTGTAACCAGAATCCCGTCCAGTTCTGCCCCATAAATCTCCCTTTCCTGAAACAGTGCATCCAATCGCTTCGCACTAAGACCCGCATCAATCATGAGAGAGGTCCCCCCATGCTGTATGACCGTGGCATTACCTGTCGAACCGCTGGATAACACCGTAAAATATATCCCCATAACGCATTACTCCCCTGGTTTATCTGACTTGGGACTGAATACATCCCCACTGATGCCCTGCACGTACAACACTTCGCCACTTTCCAGCACGAACCGCCATGCCGGCATCGCTACCTGTATATCTGAATTGAACAACTGGCCGTAATAGCCCAGCTGAATATCTTTGACAATCGCATCATTTGGCAAAAAGTTCTCGATCAGCGTTCCCAGCGCCTTCGACGCCGGAAGTACCTGCTGATCGCTCTCCTCTGCGGTTGTAATTCGCACCGGAGTCTGACGATAACCCTTTATTTTCTGGTCGCTGTAGAACAGCTCCAGACTCACATTGAAGAGCGGCCATTTGCCATCCACCAGTGGGTGAAGCACAAAAGCCCCATCCTCGGCCATCAGCTGATCCAGCCGATATGTCCCGATCTGTGGAATCTCACGCTGTAATGCATCTTCCAGCTCACTCTGTGAGAAAATCAACTTGCTATCTACCGGCTGTTCCAGCTCCATATCAACACCAGCCTTGTCCTCTTCAATGAACTCATAGGACAACTTCGGCAACTTCGGCGTTTCATTCGGAATCGGAGCCAGCACCTGAATGCCCTTCTCTTCCATCGCCTGCTGTGTATTGTCTGCCAGTGAGGTGAAGTCCAGATTGGCTCCGGCCGTCTCCCGCGCATCCATCCAGATCTGGTAACCCAGCACCAGATTGAGCAGCAGAAAGGCATAGATCAACACATTTTTCGCCCGTCCCCAATCCATAACATCCACCTCCGTCCATTTGATAAAAGCAGCTAGTATCACACTGGCCCACTCCGCGGTCAGAACAACCTTCCGATCGCTGTTATCCCCAGATTTCCTGATTCCCTTTTCCTAAGGGAGAAATCCGGCGATAAAGGCGAATGCTTCGCTTCTCCAGCTTTTTTCTGCCCTCTCCGTTATCGTGTGACCTTACACCTCGCTCTTATATCGAATGACTCCATTACCCTACAACCCATCAAGATACGGTAGTCTCTTCACCGTTTCCAAAGCGAATAACCCATACCGGAATCAGCCTTAGTCCATCCTCAATTGTAGAAGGACGATACGCTGGATATACATCCACAACCTGGCGATTCTCACCTGCGACCTTTTTAATCAGAGCCTTCAGCTTGTCTCCGCCAGGCAATTTGACCGATTTCTTGGTCTCTGCACCTTCGTTCAGGTACTCCAGTGATCGTTCATAACTGGATACCGTCTCCTGCTGCATCTCCATGCTAATCGTGCCGAAGCGGAACTGCATAGAATCCATAATCGGATAACTGCCGTAATACTGCTGGAATTCAAGCCGTGTTTTGCTGTCCGTGGTCCCCAGCATCATGCGCGACCGGCCTTTCCAGCCCCCATGCTGATTTACAAAATCAACCGCAGACAACGCATCCTTCGCAGGATCAATCTGTCCCGCAGGTGGTGCCGCCGGATCGGTGTAACTGATCCAGCGCTGTTCCTGTTTTACCTGCAGACTACGTTTACTGTCCGTGTAAATCTCAGACCCGTCTTTTTCCCGGATGTTCCGGGTCATGCTTGGGTCGAAGAACAGACTGCGCTGCATCTGCTCAACCGTGAACTGACCTGTCGGCACATCCGCCTCAATTGTCTCCAGAGGTTCCGCCGGGATATAATAACCGCCATCCATTAAGGTATATGGCGTCCAGTTCGCACCGAAGTCAACATGCTGCTGCACGTCTTGTACGGTCAGGTCCGCCTGCGTTGCTTCATATACCACGTCTCCCTTGGCGCTGAAGAACAGCGCATGGGCCTTCGTTTCATTTTTAGCCGTATAGATCGAGATTCGGTTAATCGTCTCCCCCTGGAATAAGGAATCCGTCCCGAGCCTCATCACCCGCTGCAACAATGCTACCGGAATCCCTTCTTTGAACGATAGCTCAAACCCGGGGTTCTCCTTGCGAATCTGATCCCAGTTCACCGATTGCACGCTGCGGCGCTGAAAATCATCGAACGTCCGCCCCTGTAACCTTGAATAGATCAACTGATAGAACGTATTGCCAGGGTAAAACACCGTATGTTTATCTTCACCCAGATGAATAATCATCTGATCAGGGAAGATCAATTCTTCAATATTGCGTTCCTGACCCATATTTTCCGTCTTCACATAGTTCGTCTCTGAAGTCACAATGGAATCCCCGCCTCCGGGCAGACGGTAGATCAGAAAATAACTCTGAACCAGACTGGCTACAACAAGGGTAGCAAGCACCAAGGATTTAATCCGTTCCTTCACGGTGCTCACCCCCTTCCTCACGCATCGGCAGTGTGAACGTTACTGTCGTGCCTACGTCCACTTCAGACTCCAGAGAGATGCTGCCATCATGCGCCTTCACAATTTCCCGGGCAATGGACAGTCCTAATCCTGTGCCTCCCATACTGCGGGAACGAGCCTTGTCCACCCGATAAAATCGCTCAAAAATGCGATCCAGATCGCGCTGTGGAATACCCATTCCGGTATCTGATACCGAGATGGCAAGGGCGTGTCCATCACTGCGTCTAGCCGCAATCGTAATGGTGCCGCCTTCCAAAGTATATTTCAGCGCATTGGATACGACATTATCCAGCACCTGATCAATCTGGTCTCGATCCAGTGGAACAGCCGGAATATCATTCTCCACAGACAGCACTGGCTGAATATCCTTCTGATGCATCTGGAATGAGAAGCGATCGGTCACTTCCTCCAGCATTTCCAGAATGTCGGTTGGTTGTTTCCTCAGCAAAGCCTCTTTGGAATCCAGCCGCGACAGGTGCAGCAGATCCGTAACCAGCCTGATCATTCGCTCCGTCTCGTTCTGAATAACACCAACAAAACGACCGGCAAGCTGCGGGTCTTCCAGTGCACCATCATCCAGCGCTTCCGCGTAACTCTTGATCGTAGTCAGTGGTGTACGCAGTTCATGGGATACATTCGCCACGAATTCACGCCGGGATGCCTCAAGCTCTTCCTGTTCGGTAACATCCTGAAGTACGGCAATTGTTCCCGTGATCCCCCGTTCACGCCGATGAACCGGTGTGAACGTCATCCGAATGACCACAGGCTCTTCTTGTCCTGCGGGTGCAATTTGCAGCAGCGTAGAACCTGTGAACCCACTCGCGAGAGCTTCCGCATCCTCCGGATCAATGCCGAGTAATATGGCAAAATGTCTTCCTTCAATATCCGCAGGATGCATACCCAGTATGCTGCTGGCACGACGGTTTACGAGAATGACTTTCCCGTACTCATCCGTAGCTACCACACCATCACTCATATTGGTCAGAATGGAGGTCAACTTCTCCTTCTCCTCTTCATTCTGCGAGAGTGCATCCCGAAGCCTGCTGGTCATATAGTTAAAAGCCCGACTGAGCTGACCAATCTCATCCGTGCCGAATACAGGTGTCTGCTGATCAAAGTTACCTTCTGCGACCGCTGTCGCCCTCCGAGTCACTTCCTTAATCGGCTGCGTAATCGTATGGGACAGGATCACGCCAAGCACTGCCGTTAACACTAAGGCAATCAGGATACCGGAGATGAAGATTTTGTTGATTCCCTCCATCGTGGAATACAGCTCGTTCATGGATGCTGCGATGTAGACCGCACCAATGATTTTGCCGCCGGACAGCACAGGCTTGGCGACGACTTTTTTGCGAACATTATCCTCGTCCACGATATATTCCTCATTATCCCGAATGCCTTGCAGCGCACGGCTGACGACGGTCTGGGTGTTTTTGCGCCCCACATAGTCTGAATGTGAACTTAGCGAGGTCGTCAGTACTTTTCCACTGGCATCCAGCACCTGAATCTCGGCACCGTTAATGTTGAACAGGTTGTTTACCAGCACACGCAGATTTTCCGTTTTGTCCTCGCCAGCCTCTGCTTCTCCACCCGCCATCGTCTCCCCCACGAGAACCGACAGCATCTCCGCACGGGCCTGCAAGTCTTCCGTAAAGTTGCTCGTTAGCGAGTTCTTCATCGCGCTCACAAAATAAACGCCGATCAATTGCATTGCAATCAGAATCAGCAGTACATAGATAATAATCAATTTCGCCTGAATCGTTCGAAAGAACGAGAATCGCGCGAATCGGCCCATTATATCCCCACGCTTTTGGCACTGCGCACGAGATAACCGAGCCCGCGGCGTGTCAGAATCGTTTCCGGTTTGCTCGGATTCTCCTCAATCTTCTCACGCAGACGACGGATCGTGACATCCACAGTACGTACATCGCCGAAATATTCATATCCCCATACCGCTTGCAGCAGATGTTCCCGAGTCATAACCTTGCCGGAGTGCTTCGCCATATAATAGAGAAGTTCGTACTCACGGTGGGTCAGATCGAGCGGCTCCCCGCCTTTGTAAGCCGTATACATGTCCATATCAAATGCCAGATCAAATAGCCGCATGACCTGCTTTTCCTCATCTTCCGGCGCTTCTGCCGTAATCGCGAGCTTTTGCCGTCTGCGCATCTGTGCCTTCACCCGTGCAAGCAACTCACGCGTACTGAAAGGCTTCGTCACGTAATCATCCGCACCCAATTCCAACCCGAGTACCTTGTCGATCTCGCCATCCTTGGCGGTAAGCATAATGATCGGCATCTCCAGATGAGCGCGCACCTCACGACATACATCCATACCGTCCTTACCCGGCAGCATCAGATCCAGCAGCATCAGATCCGGTTTTTCGGATAACGCCAGTTCAACCGCACGAATGCCATCAAATGCACAGATGACCTCGTACCCCTCTTTTTCCAAATTAAACTTCAGAATGTCTGCGATGGGCTGTTCATCGTCCACCACCAAAATCTTCCCCTGCATCGGCTGAATTCACCCCTATATCCTGCTTAATCCGCATTAGCGTCTATATCTATCTTCTATGTTCAGCTTGTACCAAAGCCTCGTTGATTGTTGTATATACTCTATAGTTTAACATACCTGAAGCACCGTCACATCCCGATCAGAGGCTTGAAAGGTCTTTCATTTGAAAATTTTTTACAGCAGCAAAAAACAAGGCCGGCATCATTGCCAACCTTGCTCTCCTTAAGCTCTGTATTAGTTCAGATACGTTAACGGATTTTCTACCGTCCCATTCTTAATAATCTCAAAATGCAGATGTGTTCCGGTCGAACGACCCGTGTTGCCCATAACACCAATACTCTCGCCTTTTTCAACCACTTGTCCAACCTTAACGCCAATGCTGTTCAGATGTCCATACAGTGTTTCGTATCCGTTACGGTGGTTAATAATGATGACATTACCATAACCGCTTTTCTGTCCAGCAAAAGTAATTACACCCTCGTCAGACGCTTTCACATCGCGGTTACCTACCAGATCGACACCTTTGTGCTGGCGCCCCCACCGTTGTCCGAAGCTGCTGCTCATCGTTGCATTGGATACCGGCCAAGCAAACTCACCTGTGCCCTCGCCAACGACTTTGGTTCCGCTAAGGACCACTTCAGTTACAGCTGCTTTAATCACTTCCTGACCAAGCCACTCTTCCTGAACAACTTCACCATTTTCTTTGGTTATACGGTACTGCATGCTTTTCAATCCGCTTTGTCCTGGACGCACGACTTTTGTGGTACCTGCTTTCAACTCAGCACTTTTGCGTACTTCCACTTGCGGTTTAATCTCAATCTGCTCAACAACCTGCTCCACCGATTTAACGGTTATCGCCGGTTTCGGAACGGTCAGGGTCAGTTCGTCTCCAATTTGAAGCGACGTTTCCTTGATGCCCGGATTATGCTGGCGAATCTCACTTTGTGTAATTTCATACTTGGCAGCGATCGACGAGATTGTATCTCCTTCATGAACCACATAAGTTACAGGCGCGTCTTTACCGACGGTTAATGCTTTAACCGCCTCGGACACATCCCATATTTTGTTTGGGTCAGCCTTCACCACATCCGTCGCTACATCTTCCTTGATGCCTACCGACTTCAGGGTTGTACTTGGTCCCTCGTTTTTCTTCGAGGAATTAGCCGATACCGACTTCGTCTTCAGCGAACTTCGCACAGTAGATGCCGATATGTATTTGCTCTGCACCTGTTCCAGGATTGCATCCGCTGTAGCCTGATCTTTCACAATACCAATGACTTCACCGTCGACCTTGAGCTCCACGCCTTTGGCATAGGCTGTTAGCATGTCACCCAGTTTGTCCAGCGTCTCGTCACTGTTCACTTCAGGTTTGTACGCTCTTACCGTTTCGGTTGTAATGCCATCCGTGTTCAGCACCATCTCTGCATCCGGATATTTATGTTGATATTCCTCGGTTTTGTCTGTAAATAGTTGTTGTAATTGTGCTTCATCTGCAATGGTACCAATCTCGCTACCTTTAACCATTACTTTATAATACGGCACCGTGTTTGCAGTAACATATTGTTTGCCTGCGAACCCGAGCGATGCTGCGATGAATACACCACAAGCTGCTGTAATGATCCATTTGCGCGAGGCCAGAACGCGCTTCTTATTCACACTGAAGGTGGACATGCTCATGTTGTTTTTGTCTTCGGCCGTCCGGTGTTCCCCGGATTGTTCGTGTACCCGGTCTTTGCCCGGTTGGCGTATGCCTCTGAAACCTTTCATGATTCTCTCCTTTTCAGCACTTCTCAGTTCGCATTTCTGTCAAGACATCACCCATCGTGTCTGTCCCATGCTCGTTGATACTTGTATTGGGTGTCCGCAAAATCAGGACTTTAGCTGCGCTCATAAAAGTGTCAAAATTTTAACCTTTTATCACACCCGTATACTTTAACACAGGTTTTACACTTATTTCAACTCTACACATCACACCGCAAAGCCACGCCACGCTTGGTTTTCCTGAATTATCCATAAGTTTTTATGACCGATCCATCACCCATTATGCCTCAACATCCGCTGTACTATGTACTTTTACTCACAATTTAAGACTAGGTTCTAAGACCCAGTGGGATATGCTTTATTTTTCATAAAAATACAAATAAAAATCCCTCACCAGATCAACTCTGATAAGGGATAAGGTAAACAACCTGTTTGTAGGTTTCTCTTAAATTGGATTTCATTTCATGGCAATTTCGAATTTAATTTGTATGTCTTTACTCTTTCGCTGCAAGAATTACAAATCGCTTCTGCTGCACTTCCCAAAATCCATGTTGCTCCATCTCCATATGAATCTCCATTAATTGCTCACGGAAATGTTGTACCTTAAAATCAGGTACTTGCCACGGGATGGTCTTCAGATAATAGACCAGTGCGCCTATATCATAGAAACGCTGCGCGGGAGCTGCTTCACGTGCCTCTAGAATCCGGAATCCACACTGCTCCAACTGAACAACAGCACGCTCCAGCTCCCATCCAGCATAATCCGCTGGCATAGGAATGCCGAGCCGATCATTAATCTCCCTGCAATCTGACCAACCTACCTGTTGAGTTAGGAACAGTCCCCCTGCCGATAGAATCCGCCTAACTTCCTGCTCTTCATACGACTCATGCCGGTTAAGAATTAGATCGAATTCCTCGTCTTCGAAAGGAAGTTGCGAATCATCAGTCACCGGAAGCACCTTCACACCTAACGGCTGTAAACATTCCTCTGCAATCGGTATATTCGGGAGATAGCCTTCGGTAGCACACGTGTATGGAGGAAGTGGAAGGAGTCTGGACAGCATTTCTCCCCCACCAGTCCCCATGTCGAGCATTCGTTCAGTCTGATTCAATAATCGGCGCGCCATCGTTCCGTAGGACCAAGGCAGCATCCCACTCTGGAGTCGACTACTCCCTGTTACATAGCTAAAATCCCAGCCACTAAAAGGCTGATCTGCCTCTTGTAGTCCTTGCTCAAATACCTCTTTCGTCGCCTCTTTAAACTTTTCTACTGACATTTCTGAATGAGTATGATAAAAGTTCATCTTCAATAAAACCTCCAATTCGTGTATTCATAAACACAAGTCCATCTTATCTCTTGAATATGAAAGGAGGTCCACGAATTGGACTGAAGGTTTCTGTAATGTTGCAAAACCGTTTTTATATGTCGTGCTCTTTACCTTTATATTTCATACAATCTTCCCTCCTACATAGGCTAATAAAATTAACGTAAGCACCATTTGCTTTAAAACTAGCATGCTTGAATATCTAATTCTCTTTATATAATTTCCAGTATTTATTTAATTAAATTATATTCAATCGCCATCAACAAGTCCATTACAATCTGAATCAGGCGATGCCCAACTAGAGCACGCCTGCTTATTTTATTCTGTTTGCAGGACTTCCATCAGGTTGTCGTACTCTTCACTGGTCAGGTACTTCGAGATCACCTGTTCAATCTCACGTAATTCCTGTTCGGTTAGGCCACCTTCCATGGCGCCTGAGATCTGCTGCATTTCTTTCTGTGGCAGCTTATTCATGAGCAAGCTGAAGATTTTTTCTTTCTCCTCTGCGGGCAGCTTGTCCTTCGCTCCTGTGATGTCATCCGGTGATACAACAATCGCATCATTTCCTGAGGAAGCACCACCGCTAGCCGCTCCGGTTCCGTTCCCCGAAGCTGAACCGCTTCCCTGGGCTGTTCCTGATTCACTACCTGTGCCTGTATCCGTCCCATTGTTACTTGCGCCTGAGTTTGAGCCTACGGTCGTATCTGTACCTGAACCTTCACCTGCGCCCTCGCCTGAGCCATTCCCTTGAGACGCCTCGCTGCTTGTATCTACGCCAGATTGACCGCTCTCCGTACCATTTCCCATAACTGAAACAGCATCTTCCGGAACCCGCTCTTCGTCCGCTCCGGTCGGCTGATCTGTCGTCCCATTTCCCGATTTATTCCCCTCACTGGTTTTACCACCCAAGGCACCCTGGAACATGGCGGTTAAGCCCATGGGTTGACCTTCCCACTGAATATTGAAACTTGCGAGTAGCGACTTCGCATATGACTGTACAATTAATCCGGTCGTAAGCAGGGTCAGTGAACTGACCAGCAACACGGTTAGCACGATTTTGACAAACCAGACAAGCAACTTCATTCCGTTCTCTCCCTCCGATTATCCCACCCGTTCTAGCATGCGCATGTCGGGATCTGTGACTCTACTGTTAACCAGTATTGACGGAAATCTCGGGATTATATCCGATAAACATACAAAAAACCTCCAGTCATCGCTATCAAAGCAACAACTGGAGGCTTTACTGCCGGAGTCGGCATAGTAATCTATTTGATTAATTCAATAAATAATCTCTCTATTTCTTCGATTACTCGTAGATTGGAAGAACTTGATTCGTTTGCTCACGGTTACGACCAACGGAGAAGATCGCAATTGGAATGCCCGTCAGTTCGGAAACACGTTTTACATAATTCTGTGTGTTCACTGGCAGGTCTTCAAGTTTCTTCGCTCCAGTGATATCTTCGCTCCAGCCTGGCATCTCTTCGTATACCGCTTCACATTCAGCCAGCATTTTGAGGCTTGCCGGATAGTGTGTGATAACCTCGCCGCGGAATTTGTATCCTGTGCAGATTTTTACGGTTTCCAGACCCGTCATTACGTCCAGAGAGTTCAGGGACAGACCTGTAATACCACTAACACGACGCGCATGGCGAACAACAACACTATCGAACCAACCCACACGACGTGGACGTCCAGTTACCGTACCATACTCATGTCCCGTCTCACGGATTTGGTCGCCGATCGCATCATGCAATTCCGTAGGGAATGGGCCATCTCCTACACGAGTTGTGTAGGCTTTGGCTACGCCAATAACTTGCTGAATACGAGCTGGGCCTACGCCAGACCCGATACATACGCCACCTGCGGACGGATTGGATGATGTAACAAATGGATAAGTTCCTTGGTCAAGGTCCAACATCACGCCTTGTGCGCCTTCGAACAATACTTTTTTGTTCTCATCAATATATTCGTTCAGAACAACGGATGTATCACGTACATAAGGACGCAGAATTTCTGCGTATTCGAGGTAATCTCGCAGAATCTCTTCCACATCAACAGGCTGACCGCCATAGACTTGCTCAATGACGCGGTTTTTTTCTTTGACCAGGTGACGCAGTTTCAGTTCGAAATCTTCAGCATCCAGCAGGTCAACCATTCGAATACCGATACGAGCTGATTTGTCCATGTAACATGGGCCAATTCCTTTGCCAGTCGTACCAATTTTGTTCGGGCCTTTGCTCTCTTCTTCCAGTGCATCCAGTACCATGTGATATGGCAGGATGATATGTGCACGCTCACTGATGGACAGGTTCTTCGTTGTAAAATCATTGTCATGAATATAATTAATTTCTTCGATGAGTGCCTTCGGGTTGATAACCATTCCGTTACCAATAACACACGCTTTATCCGTGTAGAAAATCCCTGATGGAATCATCGTCAGTTTATATTTTTTGTTATCAATCAGAATTGTATGACCCGCGTTGTTACCACCTTGATAACGAGCCACCACATCAGCGCTCTCCGCCAAATAATCCGTGATTTTACCTTTTCCTTCGTCTCCCCATTGCGTTCCCACTACAACTACCGTTGACATAGTTAACATTCCTCCGTGGGTGCCTTGCGCACCTTTGTATTGGTCTGTCCGTCCTCTATCCCGGCAGGCATGTTACGCAATAAACCGACTGAGAAGCGTGCTAACGGACAGTAAAAATGTCCTTCCGTTACATTCAAGGGAAGGTTTGCGCTGCTTTAACGCAGCAGTATTAGTGTACCAGTACCTTTTTTCAAAGTCAAATCAAATGGCGAACAATTAGATATAGTACAACCGTAATGTTCGGGATTTACCCATAATTTCGACACAAAAAACCGGAGACCTCAGTCCAATCTTGCTTGACTGCTATCACCGGTTCAAGGATATCTATTTCAATGTGAATCTATATCTGGTATTTATAACACATGTTTGAGTTCAGTTGTTCTAATAGTTGATCTTCGGGACAGACGAGTTTGCTTCCTGATCGAAGCCGTCAGCACCTGCCCGTTACATCGCGAAGGCGTCATTGTGCGCCCTCTCGTAGTTGACGAATTTATTAAAGTTTTTCAGGAAGACCAGTTCTACTGTACCTACCGGACCGTTACGCTGTTTGGCGATAATGATCTCGATAATATTTTTCTTTTCGGTATCCTGATTATAATAGTCATCCCGGTAGAGGAACGCTACGATGTCGGCATCTTGCTCAATCGAACCCGATTCCCGCAAGTCACTCATCATCGGACGTTTATCCTGACGCTGCTCTACACCCCGGCTCAGCTGAGACAAGGCAATAACTGGAACTTCCAGTTCCCGGCCAATCTGCTTCAGTGTACGTGAGATCTCGGATACCTCTTGTTGACGGTTCTCCCCGGCTTTGCCGCGTCCACTAATCAATTGAAGATAGTCAATCAGGATCATACCCAGACCCTTCTCCTTCTTCAGACGACGGCATTTGGCACGAATATCGGCTACCGTGATACCAGGTGTATCATCGATATAGATATTAGCTTCGTTGAGAGCTGCGATACCCATCGTCAGCTTCTGCCAATCTTCATCCCCTTTGAATTCCCCTGTACGAAGAACTCCCGCGTCCAGGTTGGCTTCCGCACAGATCATACGTTGTACGAGCTGTGCAGCCGACATCTCGAGACTGAAGATGGCTACCGTTTCTTGCGCCCGGATGCCTACATTCTGAGCGATATTCAAGGCGAAAGCCGTCTTACCTACGGATGGACGTGCCGCTACAATGATCAAGTCACTGCGCTGGAAGCCGGCAGTCATCTTGTCCAAATCGATGAAGCCGGAAGGGATGCCAGTTGTCGTTCCCCGGTTCTGATGCAGCGTTTCGACTTTATCGAATACTTCCATCAATACGTCCTGAATGGCTATAAAACCACTACTGGAGCGACGATTGGAAATCTCCAGAATACGACGTTCAGCTTCTCCAAGCATGGCTGCAACATCTTCGCCGCCTGTATATCCTTCGCTTACGATCTGTGTTGCCGTACGAATCAGACGACGCAGCATCGATTTCTCTTCGATAATCTGAGCGTAATAGTCTACGTTCGCGGCTGTAGGTACACCATGTGCCAGCTTAGCCAGATAACTAACGCCGCCAATGTCCTCCAGCTCACCTTTATCCTTCAGAAGCGAAGTCAGTGTCACGAGGTCAATCGGTTGATTTCCCTCACCCAGCTGAATCATCGCTTCAAAGATTAATTGATGGGGTTTATCATAGAAATCCTCGGTTTGCACCCGTTCCATCGCTGTAATCAGGGCTTCACCCTGCAACAGGATTGCACCCAGCACGGCCTGTTCGGCTTCCAGGTTCTGCGGGGGAATCCGGTCGAATAACATTTCGCCGCCCATCTTACTCTTCCGTTACCTGTACCTTCAAGGTTGCCTTCACTTCAGGGTGAACCTTGACAGTTACTTGTGTTACGCCGAGTGTACGAATAGGCTCGTCCAGCTCAATTTTGCGTTTGTCTACTTTCAAACCCTTTTTAGACAAAGCTTCTGCGATCTGTTTGCTGGTAATGGCGCCGAACAGACGACCACCTTCGCCGGACTTGGCTTTTAGTTCAGTCACTTCTGCTTCCAGCTTCTTCGCGAGTGCTTCCGCTTCTGCTTTCTCTTCCTGTTTGAGTCGTTCCTCAGCTGCCTTCTGGTTGTCGAGTGTCTTCATGTTGCCGTCCGTTGCCAGACGAGCAATTCCCCGTGGCAGTAGGAAGTTCTGTGCGTAGCCCTCAGATACTTCCTTCACTTGCCCTTTCTTGCCTTGACCCTTCATATCTTTTATAAAAATGACTTTCATTCGAACAGCCCCTCTTCCTTTTCGATTTCAGCCAGTACGTTCGTCAGCCGTTTTTCTGCCTCTCCAAGCGTTCCTTCGAGCTGAACGGCAGCATTCGTCAAATGTCCGCCACCGCCCAGTCGTTCCATGACAACTTGAACATTCATGCGCCCCAGCGATCTCGCGCTGATGCCAATCAGTCCATCCGGACGCTCACTAATTACAAATGAAGCGACCACGTCAGTCATGTTTAGCAATGTGTCCGCCACCTGGGCGATCATCATCTGTGAAATCTTGCTGCCAGGGTCCGTGACCGCCAGCGCAATGTTCCCGTATACCATTTTAGCATGCTTTATGATTTCTGCCTTAGCAATATATTCTGACAGATCTTCTTTCATCAACCGTTGGACCATAATGGTGTCCGCACCACTACGTCGCAGGAAGCCTGCGGCCTCGAACGTTCTAGACCCGGTGTGCAATGCAAAATGCTTCGTATCCATCGTGATTCCGGCAAGCAGAGCCGTAGCTTCAAGTGGAGTAAATTGTACTTTGTCATGAATATATTGCAAAAGCTCCGTTACCAGTTCCGCAGCCGAAGAAGCGTAAGGCTCCAGATAGATCAACACAGCATCATTGATGAACTCCTCACCCCGACGATGGTGATCCACAACAACAACTCGGGTTGCAGACTGCACTAGTTTCGGCTCCATGGTCATAGAGGCCTTGTGTGTATCCACCACGACCAGCAGCGTGTGCTCTGTCATCATCTGGGTTGCTTGTTCCGGTGATACAAATGCTTTGGACAACTTCTCGTCCTTGTTCACTTGCTCCATCATCCGTTCAATCGCTGGATTGATTCCATCCAGAACAATGCGTGCTTCCACATTGTACAGACTCGCCGCTTTCCATACCCCGATGGACGCACCGATTGCGTCCATATCCGGAATTTTGTGCCCCATGATGAGCACTCGATCGCTCTCCTGCATGAGGTCACGCAGCGCATGCGCAATAACTCGTGCTCTCACCCGTGTTCGTTTCTCCACGGCGTTGGACTTGCCCCCATAGAAAGACAGACGTTGCCCCGATTTCACAGCCGCCTGGTCGCCGCCGCGTCCAAGTGCCATGTCCAGACTGGACTGTGCCAATTCTCCCATCTCGCTGATGCTATCCGAACCAAACGCGAGTCCGACACTGAGTGTCATGGGCACTTTGAGGTCAGCGGTCATCTCCCGAACTTCATCCAAAATGACAAATCGGCTCTGCTCCAGTTCTTGCAATGACTTATGATTCAGCATCAACAGATAACGATCCGAAGACAGCCGGCGCAGGTACACTTCATACTGTTTGGCCCATGATGTAATCTCACTGGTCACACGAGCAATCAGCGCGGTACGCTGCTGGTCGTCCATGCCTTGGGCAGCCTCGTCCAGATTATCGAGAACGAGAATACCCAAAGCAAGGCGTTCATTTTCATATTTATCACGAAGAATGGCTAGCTCCGTAATCTCGTATACATATACATACCGCTCCTGCGGGTTATGAATAACTCCATAATGCCGATCATCCAACTGGAATTCGTCATGGAATTCCCTGGATGCATGTTCCTTCGTCCCATCCTTCTTCTCTTTAGGCTGAGGAAGTTTGGGAAACAAATTAAGCAGCGGATTACCCACCATTGTCTTCTCCTGGAACATCTCCGCAACAAAGCGATTATGCCACTCTACCGTACGATCTTCGCTGTACAGCACAATTCCGAATGGAAGCATGCTGACCGCTTCCCCCTCCATCCGTTTGATCCGGATAGACAGGCCATTAATATAGTCGTTAAGCTCACGGCGGAACGCGAGCTCCGCCTTAATCATGACGATTCCCAGCGCCGAAGCCAGTATCAGACTAATCAAACCAAGCGTCCAGTTATAAATGGTAACGAACATAACGAGCAATAGAAGCAGTATGAACGCCCATACGGTATAGTAGCCGTGCCAGCGTTTCTTCAGAAATTTAGGCAAGACTCATCACCCTATCGTTTTGATTTCGATATTGCCTCACGAAGCGGGAACGCCAGATCGATAATTCCGATAATCCGAAGCGGACCAATGAAGAAGACCGCAGCCGCCAGGAAATATGGTATAACCGGATTCCATTTCTTTGTATGTGAGAGAAAGAAGAAGAAGCCGATCGCTTGAATCATGAAGCCCAGATTGATTAATGGCGACAGGTTCATGGCAATCATCGTCCAATATGTTCCATCGCTTTGTCTCGAGATCACTTCGATCAACAGTGCAAGGAAATAATACCAGATCAATGCACGCGGCATACGCCACTCTCTCGCTGGTGGAAGCTTTGATACCACCACACCCATCACATTCAAAATCGGGCGCGCAATGGCGTGCGTAATAAAGGCCATTACCATCGATGTAACAACGAGAGCAAACGGGATCATAAGCTGCGTTTGCTTGGCGACATCCTCGGTCATCTCAGGAGTCCATGCAAACCCGTTAATCATCTGATTCGATGAATTCGTTAACGGTTCAATGGTCAATTTGACTACATCTTCAATATAACTGGACAGGTCGAATTGGAAAATGACACTGCCAACCAAGAGCAACAACAAGTATTCTGCCAACATCATGCCACTTCCCGCCATCAGTGCAAACAGCGCCGATTTGCGTGTTTTATACGCGTGACCCATAACGATCGCTGGCAGGGTAAAGATAAGCAATAGTAACAGATAGATGGGGTGGAATACGACCAAAATAACAGCTACAGGCACGAGATGCCATATAAAAGATTTTAAAGATAATGAAGCATACAAAATAACTCCCGGTATCATCATAAAAAATATGGCAAGTACCGATAAAGGAGTTAACAGCGAAAGTAGCAAGAGCAGATAAACTGCGCTCCAAACAGCTGATTTAAAGCTAAATTTCAACAAATTCACCTCTTACGCATATGATCTTCTAGTGCGGAAATATCCTGGTACCAGTCTTCAAGCTGGTGACCTTCCTGTTTATGCTTCCTCAACTTCTCAACTAGCAGAGCATCCAGATCCTTGAAAGGAATACCGAGCCTGCGGCCCAATATGTAACTACTCATAATCAAACTGGCAAGACTGTCCCCGATTCGAGTTGTACTGCCTTCCCATAACGCCTTGAATAATCGGGATACCTGATCAAGCACTTCGGTTTTCAGCCATTCAATCACTTTAGCACGTTTGGCTACATCCAGTTCTTTAGGCATATTGGCGAAAGTCACTCTCCCCCGAAAAAGCTTTATTCTCCATTATAGCATAAAAAGAGGGCCCGCAAAATTACCCCAAAAAGCGGAGAAGTTCTCCGAAACTGATGTCAGGTACTTATGCGGAGTCCTCCGTACATCCTATCGACCTATATATTTGTCAAAAGCTTCGAATGCGCCCTTGGTTCAGCACTTCTTAAGTTTAACATGATACTGGATGGCTGTGATTATCCCTCATGACACCATAATATTTAAATTCGGTACAGCTTTACTTAGCCTTGATTGATTCTTTGGCTACAATGCCCTCGCAGTACTCTATAATTTGACTCCGTCTGACAATACCAATGAATCGATCCATATCGTCGACCACAGGAACAAAGTTCTGAACTTTAGCCAGATTAATCAGGTCTTCCATGTTGGCGTCAATGGATACGGGTTTAATATCCAAGCGGAGTGGAACGTCTTTGAGTAAAAATTTTGAAGCGTTTTCAAATGAAATCTTTCCCTCGGCATTCTTCATATACCACAGTAAGTCGCCTTCGGTAACCGTACCAATATATTTGCCCTCTTTATTCAAAATGGGAACCGCCGTAAAACGATGATATTCCATCCGTTCCAACGTTTGCCGCAGCGTAGAATCCGACGTCACACACGTAACCTCTTGTTTGGGTAGCAAAAAGAATGCGATGTTCATACCCTTGTGTATCCTCCTTATGAATTTCTTCGTTCAACTTATCTCGCTCAACTTATATTATACGGATTAGAACGCAGGATGTTCCAAAAGGATCACAGTTCTCACTGCAAAGAAAAAAAACAGCAGCCCGCGAATAAACGTACTGCTGATTGTGGTCTACAACACATCATCGGTATGGAATTGGTTATTCAATCTTTTGCCGGTCAGGGATCATTACTTCGCCGGCTGGAGTCGATTGATCCATCCAGTTGTTAATCAGCTCTTTGGCATATTGGACATCTTTCTCGTCAGCCTGGCCATAATAGATACCATCCTTTTTCATCCCCTCACCAAGAATGGTGAAGCTCGAAATCTGAGGTTTCTCCTGAGTAAGCACCTGTTTAGCCAGATCAATAATAAACGAAGCTCGCATATCCGTCTGGAAGCTGTCTCCCATAATCTGAATCAATTCGGGAATTTTGGCGATTTGATTCAAATTGAGCATCTCATTCGCCATCGCGTTCAGGAAAATCTGCTGCCGTTTGGTACGATTAAAATCACTATCCTCACGGTATCTTACATAATACAATGCTTCCTGCCCGTCATAGATCGGCTTACCGCCTTCAATCGTGAATTGCACATGATCCGGGTTCTTGTTCACAATGTCCTCATCAATTGGCAGTTTTACACCACCAAGCGCATCAACTACTTTTTTGATCCCGTCAAAGTTGATCGTTGCATAGTAACCTACATCAGCATCAAGGAATTTCTCCACCGTATTGATGGACATATTCTCCCCACCAAAAGCATAGGCATGCGCCAGCTTATCATAATCATCTACGCCGTCTTTGTTTGCATCCCGTCCAACAATCTGCACATACGTATCACGTGGAATGGATACCAGAAGCACACGAGATTCCTTGGGGCGTACTACAGCATAGATAACGGTGTCTGAACGTCCGCGCGTCTTCTCATAGGCACGTTTATCCGAACCCAGCAGTAACACGGAGAAAGGTTCCTTACGGTATACTGTTGGATCAGGCGTATTGTTGCCTTCTTGTGGTACATAAGAGCGGGATAGTTGATCTTCTACCGAGCCGGCGAGAAACAGATCAAATGCCGCCACAGCCAGCTGTTGACGGAACAAGTAACCTCCGATTAACAAAACAACAAGTGAAACGAGCGTTATATATAGGCCTTTTCTTCTTTTCTTCTTCTTATCTTTAGTTCTGCTTTTCATCCATTGATTCCTTCTTCACTATGAAAATGATACTGCCTGGCTATATAAGTTTCAGCTAATATTTACACAAATAACGGAGAGGTCAGAGAAAACCTCAAGAAGCGTAGCGCTCGCCTTTATTACCGGATTTTAACCTTTGGAAAGGAAATCAAAAAATCTGGGGATAACAGCGATCGGAAGGTTACTCTGAACTCGCAGTGATGCAGTGTAACGATTCGTTGAACTTATATAATACCAATTAAACGTCTGAGATACCTTGTGACTCGGTGTTCTTCAAAGTTTTCTCTCTCTGGAATCAAGACACCGCTTACGCTCGTTCTATTGTAATCATTGCGGGAGGAGGAAAAGTTACAATCCGGTTAAATTGAAAAGAACAGTGACTCCTTTTTCGTTTCAAAAGGTACACTGTTCTCTTCATTTTCACACATGGTTTTATCCGTTCGTCGATACACTTTCCACATGAGGATTCTTCTCTTTATGACGCAGACGTCCCGTTATAAGCGCAGCCACCAGCGTAAGCACACTGAATATAACCGCGGACCAGAAAAGTCCACTGTAACCCTCCCCTGTCGTTTGATGCAGTGCCTGAAGCAACACATCACGGATACCTTCATCAGGGATCTGGGACAGGCCCTGGGTCAGACTGGAGACATCACTACCTGATGCCCCGCCTGACGCATATTGTTGCAGCATTTCAGGTGGCACCTGAATTCCTTTATCAGCGAATCCTGCCTGAATGTTGGACCCCAGATTAGTGAAAGAACGTGCCAGGAATCCGGCGAAAATGGTAGGTGCAATAGCCATTGCCATCTGCCGGAATAACGAGCTGGTCGCTACCGCGATACCTTTGTTATTCTCCCCCGCCTGTTCGGTGACAAGTACGTTAACTGGCGCACCAAGCATCATGCCGAAGCCGATCCCTACGAGAGTACTCGCGATGACAAATTGCCAGATATGCTCCACCCACAGCGGGAACAGCAGGAACCCAATGGCAGATAATAACCCCGCAACCGATAACGTCCAGATTGGCCCTTTGCGGTCAACAAGGTAGCCACCTCCGCCCGCCCCAATACCGGATGCCAGCGCGAGTGGAGTAAACCAATACCCGGAAGCCGTATTGGATACGCCAAGATACTGTTCAACGAAACCGGGAATAAAGATCACCGAGGCCAGAATGGCTCCCGAGAAAAAGGCAATCAACAGCGTCCAACGAAAGGATGCAATGCCCAGAAGCTGTGTTGATACAACAGGTTCACGTTCAGATCCTTCCAGTCTTTTTTCCATGAAGTAAAAGAGCACCAGAATGATTACACCTGCCAAGAAAAAGCCGAAGAACATTGGTGACCCCAGGCTTTGAATCATGTTCACACCATCCAGATTGCTGAAGCTATACATTAGACTGAGTACACCCAGCGTCAGGACAGCAATACCGCTCCAGTCCACTGCTGCACGATTAAGCTCCTGCTCTTCATGAATAAATCGGATACCTGCAATGAATAGCAGGATGGCAATAGGTACGTTGATCAGGAATAACCAATGCCAGTTGCCCGTAATGTCCAGTATAAAAGCACCGATATTCGGCCCCAAAATGGCCGCAACACCATTCATACCCCCTAGCAGACCCAAGGCTGTACCTTGACGCTCCGCCGGGAACTTACTTAGCACGTAGGAGCTGGCAATGATAAATATCCCCCCACCGCCCAGAGCTTGAATGACACGAGCGATCAGGAAGAACGTAAATGATGTGCTTAGCGCAACCAGCAGGGACCCGATCCCAAACAGCGCCACTTCTATCAAAAACAGTTTCTTGCGACCATAACGGTCAGACAGTTTGCCTGCAATCGGAACACTCACCGCAAGCCCAAGCGTGTAGAGTGTAATCGTCCATGCTCCCCACGTTGGTGACACACCAAATGATGCATTTAAGGTGGTCAATGAAGAGGTGATGATTCCGTTATCCAGTGCAGCCATAAATACCCCTATGGCAAATAGGACCAGCGGCCATTTCATTTGTTTTTGCATCACATGTTACCTCCCGATCAGATCTTGATTTAAGTATCGTACAGTGGGTCTGGTACATATATATTAAACCGAATTGAATATTAATGACTCGCTGGTCATTTTAAAACAAAAGAAATCCATATGTCAATTTAATAATAAGGTTACATGGTTCATTTTACCTCTGCTCCGATAAAAAAAGCTGCCCACAGGTTTGATAAAACCTGCGGGACAGCCCTCATGTTTAACGTATTATGGCTGCATCAGGTGACGATTCAGGAATTTCTCAATCGCACGGTACAGATCAAGCTGATTCTCCACATTTGCGAAGCCATGACCTTCATTGGTCTTTAACATATAGGGTACGTCAACTCCACGCTTGCGTAATGCTTCAACAATCTGGTCTGACTCGGCTTGTTTGACACGTGGATCATTAGCGCCCTGAACCACGAATAATGGAGCCTTCATCTGATCGATGTGGAAGAGAGGTGAAATCGCTGTTAACAGCTCCTTGTCTTTCACGGGATCTCCTACACGTTCATAGAACATACTACGCTCAGACTCCCAATAAGGTGGAAGTGAGTCAAGAAGGGTGAAGATGTTGGAAGGTCCCACATAGCTGATGCCAGCAGCATAGACATCCGGTGTGAAAGCCAGTCCTGCCAGAGCGGCATATCCACCGTAAGAGCCTCCATATATGGCTACTCGTTTTGGATCAACCGTCCCCTCTTCAACCAGCCAATTCACACCGTCTGTGAGGTCGTTCTGCATCGCTTTGCCCCACTCTTTATTACCTGCATCCAGAAATTCTTTGCCGTATCCCGTGGAACCACGGAAATTGACCTGAAGAACAGCATAACCACGGCTTGCAAGGAATTGAGTCTCAGGATTGAAGCCCCATGAATCACGCGCCCAAGGACCACCATGTGGAACAACCACCAAAGGCAGGTTAGAAGTCTCAGCTCCTTGAGGCAATGTTAGATAACCATGAAGGGTCAGACCATCACGTGACTTATACGTAATAGGCTTCATATCTGCCATTTGACTCTCATCAATCCAAGGTGCAGCATCAGCCAGTTTATCGAGTTTGCCTGTTTTGGAATCATAGAAATAATACGTTCCCATTGCTTTGTCACTATACGCTACGAACAATACTTGGCCTTCCTTACTTATGCTACCGATACTAACTTCCTTGCCTGGCACTTTCGCTTTGATATCCTGCATTAATGTTTTGAACTCTTGATCAAAGAATTCATAGTTCACTTTATCTGTCTCATATATAGCAGCAAGAATAGTACCCTTTTCTTTGGAAGGTACGAAGTTGCTTACATCCACATCTTTATTTTCATAGATGGTTTTGGTTACCTTTTTGCTGCTTGGGCTGTACTCGACAATCGCCGTTTTGTCTCGCTCCAAGTTGGATATCGCATAGATATTTTTGTTATCATACGTGAACATGACTGGCGCAAAAGTCTCTCCAAGCTTCGTTGTCAGAAGCGGCTCAAATTCTTTGTCCTCCGATTCACGATACAGTAACGAAGACACATTGCCATCACTGGACACGGCAACACGAATTTTACCTTCGTGATCCGTCAGCCAGCCCGTAATATTACCCGGGTTCTCTGCAGCAAGTACAGCCTCCCCTGTCTTGATGTTAATCCGATACACATCGAAAATGCGCGGATCACGCTTGTTCATGCCTACCAAGATTTCATCCGGAATATTCTCAAGCGGATCTACCAGGATGGCTCTTGTGTTAGGATATGGCGTCAGATCCTTGCTGTTTTTACCATCGATATCCGTGACATATATATGGTAATTCTCATCGCCTGCCTTATCTTGTACATAGAGCAGCTTTTCATTGGTTGCCCAAGCAAATCCTGCAATATTACGTTCTGTTTCGCTCGTAATCCGTGCAGGCTTATCCTGGCCATTTGCAGTAACTACGATATTCATGCGGTTGTTCCACGGCTCCAGGTAAGCAAGATGCTTACCGTCCGGGGACATCTGGAACCCTGCCTGAGCAGGCTGTTTGAAGAAGTCTTCCAGAGGAGTAAGACCATCCGATTTCACATCGAGTCCAAGCGCCAGATATAGTGCATCAGCGAATTCCCCATGGGTGACTGACTGTTTGGCGTTAAATGCGCTACCTTCGATAATAAAATGCTGTTTCACGCGCGCAGCGTCATCCGCATGCACAGCTGGGATCTGATCGGCATCACTGTACACGACTTGGATTCCGTTATCCTTCAGTTCAAATGCACGTGTGAACAACGATGCCATCTGGGCGCGTGTAAGTGGAGCATCCGGGGCATATCCTTTGGCCTTCCCTTGAATAAATCCGCCTTGTTTTAATGCGTAGATGGCAGGCGCAGCTTCATTCTCTGGCAAAACATCTGCAAAACCCTTGAGTGATGCAGGCGCATCCAGTTGAAGTACCCGTTGCAAAATGATTGCTGCCTCCGCGCGAGTGATTGGAGTCGTTAATTGGGCCATGCCATCTGTCGTACCATCTATGTATCCGAGTTGTTGCAGTGTTTGTGTTGCCTTGGAAGCAATTGCCTCCGAGACAGAGGCTGTAGGTTTAACGGCTTCGGCCGCCTGGACAGCCGGTTGAATCAGTGCGATGGACATAGCCATGGTAAGCGTGAGAGCGTATACCTTTTTACTAATTGCGTTCAAACAATCTCCCCCTTTAAAGTTAATTACATAATAATATGGAATTATACGTAAGTCATTTTACCATGATTAACCATAAGTTAACAGCGAGATGTCTCTCTGAGCAAGCCCATGTCCACTCTTTATTTTGAGCCCGAAAATCCATAGTTGAACAACTTCCGTGTTTCCACAAAACGCCCTTCACGGGTATCGGTCCCAAAAACAACTGAAATCAGTCTTTTGCCATCACGTTCAGCTGTCCCCACAAAGTGATATCCCGATTCTTCATCATATCCGGTTTTCAATCCGTCATTCCCATCATAAGCATAAGGCCCACCAATGGAGGACAACATCCAATTCGTGTTGCTCATGTACATCCCTTTTTGATGCATGGAGACTTGCATTTTACTGGAGATTCTTAAAATCTCGGGATGGTTATTCAGCAGATATCGCGCAAGTTTGCATGCATCTATAGCCGTCATTAAGGTTTGCCCTTGTATTTCCATCGGACGGTTAGGACCAAGCAGCTTTTCACTGAGGCCCGTTGAATTCGTGAATTGTGTATTTTCAGACAACCCGATCTTAGAAGCTTTCTGATTCATCTGCTGCACAAACTTCTGCTCTGAACCACTGATATGTTCTGCCAGAGCGACAGTTGCATCATTGGCTGAATAGACAGCCACGATCTCGAATAATTCCTGAACGGTGAATTGCTCTCCCTGCTTCAGGGTCAGTTGACTGCCACCCACGGAACTGGCATACAGACTCACATTAACTAGATCGTCCCATCTTATATCTCCTTTAATCACGGCTTCCATCACAAGCAGTTCTGTCATCAACTTACTAACGCCTGCAGGAGCAATCTCTTCGGAGCCGTTAAAATCCATTAGGATCTGTTCGGAGTTCATATCCATTAATACCGCGGATTCAGCTTTAATTCCCGGTTTGCCTACCAGCATGTCCGGTTTTACACCCAAATATATAATGAGCAGTAGAGCCAGCAGCATACCTGCCCGTTTCCACCATTTTTTCATAAGATGATCACCTCTTACCTATATAGACGAAGTGAAGAGGCATTTTGTCTGCACTTTTTTGAAAAAAAGTTAAATTTTTTTTATTTTTTGGTTACAAAAAAAACATGAACCCCATACACCCATGCCAGAGTGTACAGAATCCATGTTTGTAAAGACACTTTAGTTCAATTTCCCAGGAGAATTCTTCATCATAATCTAGCAACCGACTTCTTAAAGGACCCCAATCCTTACAGTTACTACTGGAAGAAAGGATTACTCAGCTACAACTGCTTTTTCTGCATTCACTTGCAAGTCGCTCAGGTAAACACCTGTTCCATCGCCAATCGCGTAGTTCATTACACGTTTGTTAACTGGTGCTACAACTGCGCGATACAGTGTAGGGAATACAGGAACTTCATCTACCATGTATTGCTGCCATTGATTGTAGATCTCTTTACGCTTGTCTACATCGAATGCTTCAGCAGAGATACCTTGTGCCAGCAATTTGTCATTCTCTTCGCTGGAGAATCTGGAGAAGTTGTAGAGTGCATCACGGCCGTACAGGCCAGATGGATCTACGTCAATACCAACACCCCATGCGGCTTGATACACATCAATGTTCGGATCATCTTTACCTGTGTTACCTACACGGTCATAGAAGCTGTTGAATTCAACCATTTCCAGGTTTACTTTCAAACCAATAGCTGCCCATGATTGAACATAATAACGTGCCAATGGTTCAGCTGTGTCCCCACCAGTCATAGATACAAAGTTGATTTCGAGTGGTGTTCCATCCGGATTGGTACGGAATTCACCATCCAGTTTGTAACCAGCTTCATCAAGCAAAGCTTTCGCTGCTTCTGGATCATACGTTACACCTGGATTGCTGGCATCATGGAATTCTGGGTGAGACGGTGGAATCAGGGTTGTTGCATTCCAACGCAGGCCATTATAGAAACGTTTACCAACTTGATCGTTATCTACAGCCATCCACATTGCTTTACGCAAGTTTTTGTCGCCCATTTTTGCTTCAGCATTGCTTTTAACTTTTCCATTCTCTTCATCCCACGTTCCCAGTTTGAAACCGATGTACGTATAAGCACGATCGATTGCGCCCAGGAATTCTACGTTGGACAGGTTAGCATTGTCTTTATATTGATCTGTCGGGAAGGCATCCACGAGGTCTACCCCGCCAGATTTCAGTTCTTGAACAACCGTTGTCGGGTTGATAACTTTCAGAGTTACACTATCCAGTTTTGGAGCTCCACGCCAGTAGTCATCGTTTTTAACAAAAGTTACAGACTCACCTGGAGTGATAACATCCACTTTAAATGGACCAAAACCAATTGGTTTTTCACGTACTTCTTTGGAAGAAGACATTTTTGCTACATCCATATCTCCGAAGATATGTTTAGCGAGTGGGTACGTCCACACGCCACCTGTCAGCAGGGACGGAGTAGATTCTTTATACGTAATGCTGATTTGTTTGTCGCTCAGCACCTTAATACCAGAGATTGTTTTTGCTTTTCCAGCATGATACTCATCCATACCCACTACACTAGTGAAGTTGGAGTCGTAACGTGGACCATCATACGCTTTGTTACCGATAACTTCATAAGCAAACTGCAGATCTTCAGCCGTTACCGGCTTACCATCATGCCAGTTTACATTGTCGCGAATAGTCAGTGTGAACGTTTTACCATCTTCGGAAGTCTCATATGTTGCAGCACCATCATTGGTGTACACATAGTCTTTATCCCAAGTCAGCAAACCTTCATCGAACCATTGAAGAACCTGTGCATCAGGGTTACCGGAATAAAAGTTGAAATTCAGTGTACCTTCAAAAGCAGTATCCGATACAAGTCCGAATGTAATTGATCCACCTTCGATCGCAGTACCTTCATTCGTTTTGACATTGTTGAAGTCTTCAATGGAGTAAACGCCCTCTTCATTAGCAGGTTTTTCCTCCGTTTTTCCCTCTTCTGTGTTGTTGGTAGCAGGAGCTGGAGTAGCTGCTTCTTTTTCAGAGCACGCTGCGAGCACCAATACAAAGACCAACATCATCGTGAAAAATAGTCCCCGTGAAAATAATCCCTTTTTCATGAACCTTTCCTCCCTTTTTTTAACCTCTTCTTTGTCTTGCATCAGTCGCACGCTTTAGGGCTTGACCGACATTATTTATACTCAACATCAATACCAGGATCAGTACTGATGCGGGTAGCCATATCCACCATCTGGATTCCAGGGTTTGCGGATTACGTGCATAACTTACGAGTGTTCCAAGACTAGGCGTACTTTCGGGAAAACCAAACCCGAGGAAAGACAGCCCTGATTCGAGGCCAATGTTGGCAGCGAGATTCAATGTCATCGTTACGATGATAATGGAGCTCAGATTCGGAAGAACCTGTGAGAGCATAATCTTCAGATGAGAAGAGCCCAATGTTTTTGAAGCTTTTACATAGTCCAGCTCCCGTTCCTGTAATGCTTTAGAACGAATCAATCTGGCGATACCCATCCAGAGAAACGCCGTCATGATTAGAGAGAACGAGATGATATTGTATTTCGGTACTGCCGTAACAAACGCGATAACAATCATCAACATCGGAAGGATCATGAAGAAGTCAACAACACGCATAAACAGGTTGTCTATCATTCCACCGAAGTAACCGGATAAAAGGCCAATTAAGATACCTATGAAGCCAGTCATTAACGTTACAATAATTCCAATAGTCAGCGAGTTACGTGTACCAATGACCAGTTGGCCAAATACATCACGACCCCCATAGTCTGTTCCAAGCCAATATTGTGCAGAAGGTGGTTCATATAAGGCAAACAGATCCACGCGTACGATATCATCCTGATTCAGAATGAGAGACGTGCCATACACCAGCAACATGACCAAGCCCAAGAAAATGAGCGAGATTAGTGCCACCTTATCTCTGACAAGCTCCCTCCATAAAATACTCAAACTGGAGGGGCTTTTATCAACTTTTTGTGAAGTTACAACTACCTCGTTGGCCTTGCTCATCTTGTTTTCACCCCGAAATCTTCAAGTTCTTACTTGATCCGTATACGTGGATCTACAATTCCCAGAATTATGTCAGACAGCAATGCCCCGAGAATGGAAGCTACGCCATATAACAATACGAGTGCAGTCACAACGCTGAAGTCACGCAATGAGATGGAATTCAGGAACAACTGTCCCATACCTGGATAACTGAATATGCTTTCGATAAATACAGTACCACCGATAAGCCCCGTAATCTCATATCCGAAGAATGCGGCGATAGGTAGTAGCGAGTTTCTCAAAATATGTCTGTTATAGATCCTGGATTCTGAAGCCCCTTTGGCTCTCGCAGTAATAACGAATTCCTTATGCTTGATATCAATGATTTCACTACGCAAATATTGAACGGTAGATACCGTTGTAATCAGTGCCATGGATAATGCCGGCAATAATAGATGATAGAACTTACTCATTACGTAGCTGAATGTGCCTGGTGTAAGTCCTGGCGCAACGCTTCCTCCCGTCGGGAACCAGCCGAAATGGAATCCGAAGATCCATACCATCACCAGTGCGAAGATAAACAATGGAGCGGCGAAGCCCAAGTAGGTGTAACCAGTGATCAACCGATCAGACCAGGTATCGTTGTAACGACCACTGATGATACCCAGTGGAATAGCAATCAGGTAAGTCAGTACAAGTGTCGCCAGTGCGAGCCAGAACGTGTTTGCTACACGTTGACCGATCAGGTCCGTAACGGGCATTTTGAAACGGAAGGATTGTCCAAAATCACCTTGGATGGCGTTTTTGATCCAGTCCCAATATTGCACGTACCAAGGATTATTCAATCCCAGTCTCTCTCGCTGGGCTTCCAACGCTTTGGGATCAACGCTTGGATCAAGCAATCCGGTTAGCGCATCACCCGGCATGGCCTTGGCCATCAGAAAGACCAAAAGACTTAGTAAAAAGATCTGAGGGATCATTATGATAATTCTGCGTACTATCGTTTTCCACATATGGCCTTCAACCTTTCTGAGGTAGAGCTACTCGGTGAGTATCGGAAATGGATTGGAGCGAGTATGCAAGCCCTTCCTCATCAAAGAAATTTCGGTATGAATGTTCATACTCGGACTTGACCTGTTGACGGAAGGCTACCATTTCCTCTCGTTTGGTTGGGTCCATATCCGGAATGGCAGCAATCAGACGTTTGGTATAGATGTGTTGCGGATTCTCAAAAATATCATTCGTTGTACCTTGTTCCACATATCTACCTTTATACATAATTCCGATCTGATCACACATATGGCGGATGATGCCCAGATCGTGACTGATGAACAGATACGTCAGATTTAATTCTTTTTGAATCTCCTGCATAAAGTTAAGTACCTGAGCCTGTACTGATACATCCAGTGCAGAGACAGGTTCATCCGCGATAATCAGCTTCGGCTTCAGTGCAATAGCCCGTGCAATGCCGATCCGTTGCCGCTGCCCCCCTGAGAATTCATGCGGATACTTGTAGATGGACTCCGGACTCAGACCAACTTTTTCAAGTAATTCTCTTACTTGTCTTTTCTCCTCGGTCGCTGTCAGACGCTCATAGTTACGAAACGGCTCAGCGATGATATCGATAACCCGCTTCTTTGGATTCAGTGATGAATATGGGTCTTGGAAAATCATTTGTACATCCCGCTGAAGCTGCCTGTTTTTACGTCGCTCCGTAGCCAGATTTTTACCGTTAAACAGAATTTTTCCGTCAGTGACATGGTTCAGCCCAATAATGGCTCTACCTGTTGTCGTCTTGCCTGAACCTGATTCGCCAACCAGTCCATAAGTCTGTCCTTGTTCAATGGAGAAGCTCACATCATCAACAGCCTTTACACTGCCGATTTCCCGTTTAAGCAACCCCCCGCGAATCGGAAAGTGTATCTTGAGCCCTTCTACTTCGAGTAATGCCATTATGTTATTCCTCCTCCGCTTTGGTCAGGGAAATGAAAGTGCTGGTAACAGGTACACCGTACAAAGTGACCTGGTGCAATTTCATGCATCTGCGGGTTCTCTTCATGAGCCGATTCACTAATCCATGGAATTCTGGCTTTGAATCTGCACCCTTTGCGAGGAAGATTTTTGAGTGATGGTACGATGCCTTGGATAACATGTAATTTGGATCTTTCTTCAGACAGGGTGGGAATAGAATTCAACAATGAGCGGGTATATGGATGCTTCGCATCGTTCATCAATGTGAAGATATCTGCGATTTCAACAATTTCGCCTGCGTACATAACGGCAACGCGATCAGCCATCTCAGCCACAACACCCAAATCATGTGTAATCAGAATAATGCCTGCGTTAATTTCATTCTTCAGATCTCGGATTAGCTCCAGAATCTGTAGTTGAATGGTAACGTCAAGCGCCGTCGTTGGTTCATCGGCTATGAGTAGTTCTGGTTTGTTAGCAATCGCAATGGCGATGACAATTCTCTGTCTCATACCACCAGATAATTCGTGGGGATACTGCTTGTATATTTGTTCGGGACGTGGAATCCCTACCTGATTCAATAAGTGAATAACCTTCTCTCTCTTCTCTCTGGAAGACAGCTTAGACTGATGAAGTGTAAGGATCTCTTCAATCTGTTCACCAATAATCATTAGAGGGTTTAACGCAGACAATGGATCCTGAAAAATCATAGCCATTTCTTTACCGCGTAGCTTGTTCAACTTGTTTGGAGAGATGTTGGCAATATCTTGTCCTTTATAGAGAATCTGGCCTTCGATTTTTGCTTTGTTATGCAAGCCCATAAGAGAGAATGCAAAAGCACTTTTACCTGACCCGGATTCACCTACAATCGCCAACACTTCATTTTTTTTCACCTTAAGGTTAACGTGATCCACTGCTGCATAATAGTCATCTTCAATTCTGAATGATGTCGTTAGATTTCTGACTTCCAATAGCTCTGTATTCAAATCAATCACCCTAACCCCATAATTTCCGTAGATTGTATTCGTGTGTAGAGGAATGCATCCACTGTATATTTCCAAGTTCTTGAAGATAACGAACAATAGCTTATACAAAATACCAAATCATTAGGAGAAACTAGTTTAAGAGACTTATATTTAGACCATTGGTCAATTAATGTTGATAATTCCTAGTGGAATTATACAGCAAATAATTAATGTAATCATACGTGTAATTTTAGCTAACGTCAATGCTTATTTTGAGATTTTTGGTATAAATGTTTTTTATACTACAGATTTGGATATTAGTAATATTATAAAGGCATATAGCAAGGATTTGGGGAGTTATTTTCATGTTTTTAGATGTGAGGTGCACATAGGCAATTGGTCAATTTAACATATACATAACATAATAGTTACATCAGTTGTATGTGTATCTCTTAATTAGGGTAGAGTTTCTTAAATTAACGTGAGGTAAATGTTACATTTAGTAGTGTTGATTATATCTCGAACTATAGCTGAAATTTATTCAATTGGAGCTACCATGCTTATATTTGAAATAATATGTGCGATCAAAGTAAAAAATCTAGTTATTATAGTATAGTTTTATTTATTTGCTTATGTAAAGACCAAATTGTCATCTTTTATCATTTATTTTACAAAAGAAAGAAAAAAGCCCTGCAAAATGCAGTGCTTAGTTAATATTTATTCATTTCATTGTATATAAACAATTGTTTTAGGAAGTTTCAGGAGGCCTTTTACCACGTTTTAACTCATTGATACTCAAGCCAAAATCCATCTGTAAGTGAGGATAGTCCGGAAAGTTAGCCCAGTCTCCACCCCAAGTGAAACCTAACTCTTTGGCGAGATCTACAACTTCCATCCAGTCTGCCTTGCCATTCCCGTTATCATCTCGCTCCATATCCCACACCACATCACCCTCAGGCGTCCTCAATGCAAAATCAATAGCTAATCCATAGTTATGATATGACTCACCACCACGCGCATTCGTAACGATATTACCTGCACTTGAGCGTCCTTGGTTGAATAGTGCGTCTTGCTCCTCAGAACTTCGGTAGCCGTGGGTAATAACCATCTCTATTCCTCGTCTCGCTGCCTTCCGTACCAATAATTTCTCATTCTCTGCTACCACAGGATGAAGGCCTGTGATCGGTACAACCTCTTGAATCGTTGTCCCGGGCCACATGCTATCTATATCACCTTTTTGCTGTAACCATACATATATAATGGAAAGTAAAAGAGTTGCTAGAATCCAGGTTTTCAGACTTCTCTTTTTTCTCTGTTTGCCTCTACGCTTTGATGTATTCATATCCACTCCTGGTGATTATTCTGAAATATAGCTATTTCTGCGAACTGAGCCTTTTCAGTAGATTAGACTCTATTATAATTCATTTGAGCCTTAAATGCTTCTATCACCATAGTTTTGGAATCTCAGATTAGCCAGAGTGAGCATGTTATTTTATTGTATAAATACAAAAAAGCAGCCGGCTATGAGCCGACTGCTTCGTATGCAAGCTGAGTATATACTACTCAGTTGTGTATGGCAATAATGCGATTTGACGGGAGCGTTTGATTGCAATCGTCAGCATGCGTTGATATTTAGCGCTAGTACCTGTTACACGGCGTGGCAAAATTTTTCCACGTTCGCTGATAAATTTACGAAGCAAGTCCGTATCTTTATAATCGATGTGAGTAATTTTGTTAGCTGTGAAGAAGCACACTTTACGACGTTTATTACGGCCGCCACGACGTGCCGGTCTTTTATCGTTGTCTCCGCCTTCTCTTTGCTTGAAGCCCATGCTTTTCAGTCCTTTCCTATCATGTAACCCATATCTCCGAAGAGTATCAGCTCATGTTAAAATGGCAAATCATCATCCGATATATCAATCGGTTTTCCGTCATCAGAAAAAGGATCCTGATTGTTGCTACGCGAATTATTGTTATTGTTCGCGCGTCCGCCGCCTCCATAAGAAGGCTCTTCACGCATTGGTTGCCCACCGCCGCCACCGCTATTATCACGGTTAGCTGACTCCAAGAAACGAACATTATCAGCAATAACTTCGGTCACGTATACACGTTTTCCTTCGTTATTCTCGTAGTTCCGTACTTGAATGCGTCCTTCGACTGCAGCCAGGCGTCCTTTGCGCAAATAGTTTGCACAGGTCTCGGCAAGCTGTCTCCAGGTTACGACCGGAATGAAATCGGCTTCCCTTTCTCCTCCTTGGCTTGTAAACGGTCTGTCCACTGCCAAAGTAAATTGCGTAACTGCTACTCCTGCTGGAGTGTAACGCAACTCAGGATCCCGGGTTAACCGTCCGATCAGAATGACACGGTTCAACAATGTAATCCCCTCCTTCAGAGCGTATTGGTGCGTTAATCACGAGTTGTCTTAAGCAGACTTAACGTCGTTGGTAATGAGATAACGAATTACTTCGTCAGAAATCTTCATGAGACGCTCAAGTTCAGTTACAACTGCTGGTTCAGCAGTGAAATGTACCAGAACATAAAAACCATCACGGAATTTCTTGATCTCATACGCAAGACGGCGTTTACCCATAACGTCGTGAGCTGTAACTTCACCACCGCCGTTGGAGATGATGCCTTGGAATTTATCGACTGTAGCTTGAACAACTTCTTGCTCAATGTCAGGACGAATAATGTACATCACTTCATATTTGCGCATAATTTTCACCTCCTTATGGACTCTGGCCCTCAATCCAGGTTGAGAGCAAGGAACGAGCACAAACTCGAACTATATTAATATAACAAATACCGAGTCAAAGTGCAAGCAAACGTTCCCTGTACATATTGGCACATGATCAGCCCGGCTATGGAGCACACTACAAAAGCAACAAAGTAACATAATCTGCAGAGGAGGTTTTATCATGGGTGAAAAAACCGAGTTTGAACCAGGAGACAAAGCCCCAAACGATGGAGAGTACACGGAAGTTGGGGAAAAAAGCTTTGTCACGGAAATTCAGAATCCAAAGCGGGTTACACTGCAAAAAGGTGAAGCATTTCCCGAAACAAGCAATCAAAATCGTAAGTGGAAGAAGCTGACCAAAGCCCGCGTCCATTAATCGCAATACTTTTTTCACAATCCATGTATACAATACGGAATAAAGCACATAATACAATTAGGCGGTGCACGAGAGAGGTGTGGTTCCGTTGGACAACGAAGCCGATCATTCGCTGTTGGAGATTCATCACGTAATTTAAGAAGCAAGTGGTTATGTGTTGTAAGGCCCTTCGTCTGAAGCACGCGTATTGCTACGTGCAGTACACCAAGTTTCTGATTGTTACGACCGATTGTTTCCTAACAAACAAATGCACCGCCGGATAAAGAGCCCTTCGGGGCTCTTTATTTTTCGACTTTAATCATTGTTGATGTATCTGATATGGATACGTGTTCAATACATATTCGATAAAACGTTATACCAAAAAAGACTTCCCTAATGGGAAGTCTTATTAACGATCTTTTTTATAAAACTCAATGTGTATTGAGTAAATTGTAAATGAAGTGGCGGAAAGGGTGGGATTCGAACCCACGCACGCTGTGACACGCCTAACTGATTTCGAGTCAGCCCCCTTGGGCCTCTTGGGTACCTTTCCGCAGCAATATTGATTATAGCATGATCATTTACAGAACGCAACACTCATGCGGGGCCTGCATGTAAACGTTATTTTGAGCACCCTGCCCCTATTATTTTCAAGGTCATGATTCAGTGGACTCTTCGGCTGAGCGCAGTACTTTCTTCATGTTTTTCTCGAATTTTGCTCTTGGAATCAATACGCTATGTTTGCAACCGACACACTTGATCCGAATATCCATACCCATACGAATGATCTCCATTTCATTACTGCCACAGGGATGCTGCTTCTTCATCTGCACGATATCCCCAAGCTGGAAACTTTTACGCTCCACCTGTGCCATCCCCCTCATCTTTATCCAAAGCTGCTGCCTGTTCCAATGCTGCTTGATGACTCATCTCACGATACTCCAGCGTTTTTTTCACATCGCCCTGAATCTGACGTTCCACAGAAGCACGAGAGTTAGGCATACATTCAGCCACAATTCGCACCACATACTCTGATGTGGACATCGACTGTATACCGAGCACATCCGGCACCTTCACAATATTTAGGTCACGCTCTTCGATTCCGACCAAAGATTTCTTTACCAGATGTACCGACTCATCGAGAGTTAAGTCCGCCTTCATCGGAATATCCACTACAGCCAGCGAATTCGACATGGAGTAGTTCGTTACACTTGCAATCGTCCCGTTCGGGATAATGTGAACCTCACCTTGCCAGCTGACCAGTTTGGTTGTTCTAAGTCCGATCACCTCAACCGTTCCCTTGTAGGTTCCCGTCTGTATAACATCCCCCACAGCGAACTGGTCCTCCAATATAATGAAGAAACCCGTAATCACATCCTTGACCAGACCCTGTGCACCGAAACCAATGGCAAGCCCCAGCACACCTGCACTCGCGAGTAGCGGTCCAACTTGGATATTGATCTCAGATAACAGTAGCAGAATCATAATAAAATTACATGTTATGGAGGTCGCATTTTTCAACAGTTCCCCTACAGTTACGAATCTGCGCGGATTTACGCGAATCTTGCCTTCCTGCTTGCGTTCCATAGAACGATCTATAATGCGATATACCACCCTAATGACAATACGGGTGATGATAAAAATAATGATGATCCGAATGGAGCTGAACATAATGTTAAGCCACATATCGGGATCTGCAATTCTGTTCCAGACTTTATCCGTCCAACGAAGGGCTTCACTCAAAGCACCAGTGGTGCCACTATTGTCCTCTTGAGCAAATTGAAATGGCAACATCCAGCATGCCTCCTCTACATCGGTATGTTATCATAGCTGTCTTCTGTTTTGAAATAGAGGCCCCGGATCTCTACGAACTCGTTACGAATGATCTTTTGCACTCGCTCCAGATCCTCTTTTGGAAACTGGATACACAGCGCGCACCCTGCTGTAATTTCTTTTGGCGTAGGGAACAAATCAATCTCTATCTCCGCAAACTCCAGCAGCATTTCAGCACGCAGGGCCTGCTGGGTTGAATCAAATGCAATCAGCATCCAGTCGTTAATCCATTCGTCCATGTCTGGCTCCTTTCGCCATACGTTTAACCTTGGAGAAAAAGCTTGTCCTCGTGAAGTATAAAACGCTCTACCTTTCCATATACTGTTACTACTATTCCAAGGGAAAGGATAGATCCTATGAATCCTACTTCGCGTTCCTTTTCATCACAAGACATGACCAGTTTAAAAATCCCCCATACCGATCCAGGCATTCACTCCGCCATTACCCATCGGTTGATGTTCCATCTCTATAAAGCCCATTCTCTGCAAAATGTAGTGATCGTCTGCATCGGCACTGATCGCTCAACAGGCGACTGCCTTGGTCCTCTGGTCGGATCAGCCCTTTCCAAGTGGGACAGCCCTTTATTCCATCTCTATGGTACCTTGGATGAACCCGTCCATGCGATGAACCTGCAGGATACACTTCACAATATACAAAAAACACACCATAACCCTTATGTGATTGGCATTGATGCCTGTCTAGGACAATCATCCAGTGTAGGATGCATTCAAGTCGTCAATGGCCCACTCAAACCAGGTGCGGGAGTAAATAAAGAATTACCGCCGGTCGGCGATATCCATCTGACAGGTATCGTTAACGTCGGCGGCTTTATGGAATACTTTGTTCTACAGAACACACGGCTCAGTCTCGTTATGCGCATGTCCGAGATTATATCCAGCAGTCTGTATTCGGCCATCCGGGAATGGCATACACGTTCTACTCTGCTTGCTGTGCCAGAGTAATAGCTTCCTTTTCCTCTGGGGACAGAGTATACGCGGACTCTCCCCCTTTAAGAGGTTTTGCATATACATAAGAACCGTCACGGTTATATATCCCCGTAAGGATCATGCCATCCTGACTGTCGTTAATCATAGCCATGGAGAAGCTCAGATCACTGCCATGCTCTCCATAGGCATTGTATCTTTTCACGCCAACTTTACCTTGAATGCGGGTCAGCTTTTGCATGACAACTTGCAGCTGATTCGTTTGCAGTTTGTGTTCATCCTCAATGCTGTCCATCTGAATTTTCAGATTAATCAGCAATGACTCCAGGTCCTCTACTCCACTGCCAGCCATCATGGCTTCATATTTACGTTTAAACTTTCGTAACTTTGCTCCTTGAGCAATACTCACAATCAGCAAGATCACCGTAAGTAATGCCATTCCGCCAATAATCCATAACAGCTGTTCCAGAATCAGCTCGTTTAATTCAGCCATGTAAGTGCAACTACCCCTCTATATTTTTGATCAGATTAACGTCTGTCTGTAATATTATCATTTATTATAAATCAACCCGATATCCCTAAGCTTAATCACACAGCAGCACACTACCAAATGAGTTCAACATTTCAACTATAATCTAGTCTGCCCCCGTCAATTCCAACACTGCCTTAACGAGCGCATCCACATCTTCTCGAGTTGAATTGTATCCCACACTTGCCCTTACTGCTCCGGTAGCGGTTGTACCAGCAGATTCATGTGCAAGCGGTGTGCAATGAAAACCGGAGCGAACCGCAATCCCGTAATTCCGATCTAATCGGAAGGCGAGTTGTGCTGAATCATACCCATCCATAGTAAAAGATACCAATCCAGTACGTGGCTGTCCAATCTCTGGACCAAGCATGCGAATACCCTTAACCGATGACAAACCGTCCATCATATGTTGGGTCAGTTCCCACTCATGCTGGTAGATAAACGTTGGTGTCATTTCCAGTACGTGCTTCACGCCCGCATTCAACCCTGCGATCCCGACTGTATTGGGTGTCCCCGCTTCATACCGATCAGGACGCACTTTGGGCTGCTCCAGAGCTTCTGATTGACTTCCTGTGCCCCCATGAAGCAAAGGCTCTATATCGAGCTCAGGAGCAATGTATAAGCCTCCTGTACCCTGAGGACCAAGCAGTCCCTTATGCCCTGGAAAAGCCAACATATCAATGCCCAGTTGTTGTACATTCACAGGCATAACCCCAGCACTCTGCGCCGCATCTACCAATAAAATCGCCCGATGTTTACGACACAGAAGCGAAATTTCTCCAATAGGAAGAATACTGCCAAGCAGATTCGAACTATGTGTACATACCACCAATCTAGTATTAGAACGAAACATACGTTCCATTTGCATCAGATCAATGGCTCCTGAAGCATCAACAGGTACATAATCAATCTCCACATTTCGGAGTCTGCGCATGTACTCCAGTGGACGTCTAACTGAGTTATGTTCAGCCATGGTGGCAATCACATGATCGCCTTCCTGGAGCGAACCTTGAATAGCCAGATTCAAGGCTTCTGTCGTATTTGATCCGAAGGCAATATCATTCGCATTTTTGATTCCAAAAATATCAGATACGGATTTTCTCGCCTCGAACAGTACACGACTTGCTTGAACAGCCATTCGGTGGCTTCCTCTGCCCGGATTAGCCCCTGCAATCTCCATGGCATTCAGCATCGAATCACCGACAGCAGGTGGTTTGGGCCAAGATGTTGCTGCATGATCCAGATAGATAATTCCTTCCACCTCACAACCACCTCTGTCCCTAAAATTAATAATTCGCCTACACGTACTACGTATATGACCCTGTAAACAAAGAATGACATATCGTTTCTCCATGGTACAGAGGCGATATGTCATGACATGAGTAAGCCCCGCATGTTGTTAATGAATCTTGGACCGACTGTTATTGTAACAATTCCAATAGCCGTTCCAGATCCTGTTGACTGTAGTAGTTGAGCTCAATTTTACCTTTATCTTTATTGTGCTTGATTTTCACTGTTGTTTTGAAACGTTCACGCAGAGATTCTTCCAACGTATCAATAAATGGATCTTTCTTTTTCAACTTCGACTTGGCTTTAGCCTCACCTGTTTTGGAACGATCCAGTTGTTGAACAGCTTCCTCCAACTCACGTACACTCCATTGCTGATCAATGGTTTGTTTGGCAAGTTGCTTCACTACAACCTCATCTTTAATACCCACGATGGCACGTGCATGTCCCATGGATAATGTTCCACGTGAAACATGGTCCTTCACTTCTTCCGGCAAGGATAACAGACGCAAGAAGTTAGCGATGTGAGAACGTGATTTACCTACTTTTACAGATAACTCTTCCTGAGTCAACGCGAATTGATCCATCAACCCCTGATAAGCAACTGCAACTTCCATCGCATTCAGATTCTCCCGTTGCAGGTTCTCGATCAAAGCAATCTCCATTACCTGCTGGTCACTGAAGTTGCGGACTACGGCCGGTACAGTGGCATTACCACAATATTGTGATGCTCTGAACCGTCGCTCTCCAGCAATAATCTCATAACCTCTTAATACAGGACGAACTATAATAGGTTGTATGACACCATGCTGACGAATGGACTCCGCCAGTTCATGGATTGCGCCCTCATCAAATACTTTACGTGGTTGATAGGGGTTAGCCCGCAGTTGACTAATCGGGATTTCTACGACTTTATCATCGTCATTAATTGAAAGCGAAGGAATGAGGGCATCAAGACCTTTTCCAAGCCGCTTACTCATAAGAAATCACTTCCTTTGCGAGCTCTAGATACACTTCCGCCCCTCTGGAACGAGGATCATACGTAATAATGGATTGACCATGAGATGGCGCTTCACTAAGCCGTACGTTACGCGGAATAATCGTTTGATATACTTTTTGTTGAAAATACTTTTTCACTTCTTCAATAACCTGTATCCCCAGATTGGTCCGTGCATCAAACATCGTTAGCAATACCCCTTCAATCTGCAGGGATGTATTCAGATGTTTTTGTACCAAACGAACCGTATTAAGCAATTGACTTAATCCTTCAAGTGCATAGTACTCACACTGGATCGGAATGATCACCGAATCGGAAGCGGTTAACGAATTGATCGTTAACATGCCAAGGGATGGTGGACAATCGATCAGTATGTAATCATAGTTTTTTTTCACCATGGCGAGTGATTTTTTCAGGCGAACTTCCCGTGATATCGTGGACACCAATTCAATCTCGGCTCCGGCAAGCTGAATCGTTGCAGGTATGATATGAAGACCTTCAATCTGAGTCTCCACAATCGCTTCTTGAGGAGGGACCTCATTAATGATGACATCATATATACAATTAGCCACATCTGCTTTATTGATTCCAACTCCGCTGGTTGTATTCCCCTGAGGGTCAATATCGACAAGCAATACTCTTTTCCCGAGTGAAGCCAGTCCTGCACCCAAGTTAACAGATGTCGTCGTTTTCCCCACACCGCCCTTTTGATTTGCTACGGCCATAATCTTAGACAATTACTTCACCTCAAATAAAATAGGAGTCTTTTCTTGTAGGTTGTGAGATATTGTTAACAAAAAGCAGGTGGCTATCGTCCACACAAACAACAACTACCGTTCCATCACTATACCGACCTTTAAAATGTCAGACCTGGCTTGCTTTATAGACATAAAAAGCGGCCCATTGCCGCCATAAGCTTCAATTATTTACGTTTGGGAATATGGATAACGATCTCATAATGATCCTCATGGTCTGCTTCTTTTGTTTTGATATCCAGACCAGAGCCAGTTACCATATCAATGGATTGGCGAATCGTATTCAGTGCAAGTCTAACGTCCTTGGTAAAGGAAATACGTTTGGATTTTTTGATCTTGGAAGATTCCTTATAAAAGGCAACACGTGCCTCTGTCTGTTTCACGTTCAATTCTTTCTCAATAATCTCACCGAGCAACTTCATCTGCAGTTCTTCCGTATCGAGAGAAAGTAATGCTCTTGCATGACGTTCAGAAATTTTGCGTTCCATCAATGCAGCCTTAATGCCATCCGGTAGCTGTAACAACCGGATTTTGTTGGCAATGGTTGACTGGCTTTTGCCGAGTCGTTGCGCAAGACTTTCCTGTGTCAGCTGATGCAAGTCGATCAGCTTCTGATAAGCGACGGCTTCTTCAATTGAAGTCAATCCTTCACGTTGCAGGTTCTCAATCAGTGCAATGGATGCGGCCTGAGAATCGTTGAATTCACGCACAATAGCAGGAATCGTATCCAAACCCAGTTTTCGAACTGCACGCCAGCGACGTTCCCCGGCAATAATCTCATATGATCCATTTCGCACGCGAACGACAATAGGCTGAATGACGCCATGTGTTTTGATCGTCTGCAACAACTCATCAATTTTATCATCATCAAAAATAGTACGGGGTTGATATGGGCTGCTCACAATTTCATTAACCGGAATCTGTTTGATCTCATCTCCGTTATTGCGCTCCGCCAAACCAAACAACTTCGAAAATTGTTCTTTCATTCCGCAGATTACCACCTAGTTTCGTAATAGCTCCCACAGTCTTTGCAGGTGCTTCTTATTCAATAAGCGACCCTTCAATTGCATCGTTCTTGGAATAAGTTTTGCCTTTCATAATGCTTTCTGTCATGCAACATCGGACGCATATCCATCTATCTATACATATAATCTATGATCACTGTGACCCAGGATCGGATACTTCTATTCTATCATCTTTTCTATCATAATCCTATGCTTACCTATTCTTTAAACTCTGCTAATTTTCCTGCTTTTTCTTTGTGAATATTGGAAATATGACCACTGGCACATATTCAATTAGCGAAAATGTTTATGAGCTAATTTACACGAAGTTTATCATGAGAGGTTCTTTTGGAAATATGTAAAATGCCTTGTCTGTGATGTTAACTAAACCTTTCCTTTTAAAAACAAAAAAAGAAGATGTTTCACGTGAAACATCCTCTTAATACGTGTTTACAATCTATTTAGTTATGACTGATTACACAGCCATCACAATACTATACCAGTGGCGTCTTCATTGGAGTGCCTGGTTTGCGTGGATACTTATATGGTGTCTTATCAAATTTCTGAATCAGGATGATATGACGCTCTGATTCTTCAACCGGTAGCTGAAATGGATGAACAGCCTTAACCCGTCCTTTCAGCTGATTGAAGCTGAATTCCGCCTCTTTCATTTCCTCACGCGGGTCTCCGCCCTTCATTGCAGCGAATATTCCACTTTTACGAACAAAAGGAAGACAGAATTCATTCAGCACAGCCAGCTTGGCTACCGCACGCGCCGTAACGAGATCGTAGCTGTCACGATATCCTTCTTTGCGTCCAATCTCTTCAGCACGTCCATGAACCAACTCCACGTCTGTCAGGCCAAGGATATCTACCACATGCTGTAGAAAGCCAATCCGTTTATTCAACGAATCAATGATCGTAAGCTTAATGTGCGGGAAACAGATTTTCAGTGGCAATCCAGGAAAACCTGCTCCAGAACCAATGTCAGCCAGCTTATTCACTTTGGTCATGTCAGTATAAAAAGCCAGTGATACTGAATCATAGAAATGCTTGGTATACACTTGCTCACGATCCGTGATTCCAGTCAGATTCATCTTTTCATTCCAGGATACCAATTCCTGATAATACAACTCGAATTGCTCCAACTGGAGTTCTCCCAGCTCTAATCCATGTTTCTTTAAGCGCCGCTGCAGTTGCTGTTGAATATCGTCCATTATTGTCCCCTTGCTGCGGTTACACGGTTATAATGCTCCAGGTAGACCAGCAGAATGGAGATGTCGGCAGGAGTAACTCCAGCAATACGAGAAGCCTGACCAATCGAGATTGGACGAATCATAGCGAGCTTCTGCTTGGCTTCCATAGCAAGACCATGAATCTCATCATATACGATGGTGTCCGGAATTTTCTTTTTCTCCATCTTTTGCAAACGTTCCACGTGGATCAATTGTTTCTCAATATAACCCGCATATTTAATTTGTATTTCGACTTGTTCTTTCATATCTGCTGTCAGTTCTACCTCAGATGGTGAGAGTTGTTCAATCAGTTCATACCCCAGTTCCGGGCGACGTAGCAAGGTAAGCAACGTACTGCCATCCTGAATAGGTGTAGATCCGTACTCTTCTAACTTCGCGTTCACTTCAACCGGGCGAGCTTTAGCCACTTTCAGACGTGCGACTTCCTGCTCGACTTTCGCCTTTTTATCCAGGAATTTCGCATAACGATCATCTGGGATCAGACCAATGTCATGTCCAATTTCCGTCAAGCGCATATCTGCATTATCATGACGAAGCAGCAGACGATATTCAGCACGCGAAGTCAACAGACGATACGGTTCATTCGTACCCTTCGTTACCAGATCATCAATCAGCACGCCAATATATCCTTGGGAGCGATCAAGCACAATCGGCTCTTTATCTTGTACTTTGCGTGCTGCATTAATGCCAGCCATAACGCCTTGTCCAGCCGCTTCTTCATAACCGGATGTACCATTAATCTGACCTGCTGTGAACAGACCTGGCAGACGTTTGGTTTCAAGTGATGGCCACAATTGTGTAGGTACCATCGCATCATATTCAATCGCATAACCGTTACGCATCATTTCCACTTTTTCCATACCTGGAATGGAGCGCAGAACCGCAAGTTGAACATCTTCCGGCAGACTTGTAGATAGTCCCTGCACATAATACTCGGATGTATTTTTGCCTTCCGGCTCGAGGAAAATCTGATGTTTAGGCTTGTCACTAAACCGAACAATTTTATCCTCAATGGATGGACAATAACGCGGTCCAGTCCCTTCAATTACCCCCGAAAACATCGGTGCGCGATGCAGATTATCATTAATAATCTGATGTGTTTCCACAGATGTATACGTCAACCAGCAAGGCAGCTGCTCATTATCGGAAGATTCTGTTTCATAGGAAAAGAACTTCGGCTCATCATCGCCAGGCTGAATTTCGGTTTTGCTAAAATCAATCGTATCCTTATGCACACGTGGTGGTGTACCTGTTTTGAAACGAACCAGATCAAAGCCCAGTTCACGCAGATGCTCTGACAATTTAAGAGATGGTTGTTGATTGTTCGGTCCACTCTCATACATCAGCTCACCCATGATCACTTTGCCGCGCAAGTATGTGCCTGTCGTCAGAACGACTGCTTTGGCCCGATACTCTGTTCCCGTCTGGGTCACGACGCCTACACATTTTCCGTCTTCAACGATCAGGCGATCAACCATACCTTGACGCATCGTCAGATTACGTTCATTCTCCATTGTTTCCTTCATTTTATGTTGGTAGGAGAATTTATCTGCCTGAGCACGAAGCGCGTGAACAGCAGGCCCTTTACCTGTGTTAAGCATCCGCATCTGAATAAAGGTCTTATCAATATTTCGTCCCATTTCTCCACCAAGAGCATCAATCTCACGAACGACATGTCCTTTCGCCGGTCCCCCAATGGATGGGTTACAAGGCATAAAGGCCACCATATCCAGATTGATCGTAATCATTAGTGTTTTGGACCCCATACGAGCTGCGGCCAGTGCGGATTCCACACCAGCATGCCCTGCACCAACGACGATTACATCATAACTGCCGCCATCAAAAGCCATTCCCGTTTACCCCCTTATAATGAAAACAAAATACTTCTAACCGTTCATCGGAACTTGCATTCCTATCTATATGAAACCAACACGTAATGGCTACAACATCATTCCATCCTTTGACAACAGGCAGAAATTGTACCTTTCCATCATACACTACGATTCAAGTCAATCTGCAGTATATTTTTTTTACTTTCCTAGACAGAACTGGGAGAAAATCTGATCAATTAATGCATCATGTGCTGTATCTCCAACAATCTCGCCCAAATGCTCCCACGCCAAACGAACGTCAATCTGAATCATATCAATCGGAACGAACTGATCTGCTGCTTCATAGGCATCAACCAGGGACTGCTTTGCTTTTTTGAGCAACGCAATATGACGCACATTGCTGACATAGGTCAGGTCTGCGGACTCCAGTTTACCACTGAAAAATAGTGTAGAGATGGCATCTTCCAGTCGATCCACACCCAGATCATCTTTCACTGACATCGGTACAAGCCTTTCTTCCGGAATGTAACGAAGCAGCACGTCACGTTCTACCTGTGGCGTTAAGTCCATTTTATTCATAATGATTATCGATTGTCTACCGCGGATTTGTTCCAATAATTCAATCTCATCCGGATGAAGTGGCTCCGCAGCATTCACGACCATTAAGATTAGATCGGCTTCACTTACCGCGGAACGTGAACGTTCTACCCCGATCTTCTCAACAACGTCCATCGTTTCCCGAATTCCTGCCGTATCAAGCAACTTCAGCGGGATATTATTAATCGTAATAAACTCCTCGATTACATCACGAGTTGTTCCTGGAATGTCCGTGACGATAGCTCGATTATCTTGCGCAAGTGTATTCATCAATGAGGATTTACCTACGTTAGGTCGTCCAACGATCGCCGTCGTGATCCCTTCCCGCAGGATCTTTCCTTGTTCTGCTGTAGTCAACAATTTATCAATTTCAGTCATAACCTGACTGGACTTTTCTTTAATAAAATCAGACGTTAACGATTCCACATCATGCTCTGGATAATCAATATTCACTTCAATATGAGCCAATGTTTCCACCAAAGTATAGCGTAGATCACGCAGTTTGGAGGACAGTTTACCTTCAACCTGTTTCAATGCAACCGAGAAAGCCCGGTCCGATTTGGAACGAATAAGATCCATGACACCTTCAGCCTGAGACAGGTCAATCCGCCCATTCAGGAAAGCACGCTTCGTGAACTCACCGGGTTCAGCCAGACGAATATCAAGCTGCAATAGCAGATCCATGACCCGTTTTACCGACACCACGCCGCCATGCGCACTAATCTCCACGACATCTTCGGTTGTGAACGACCGAGGTGCTCGCATGACTGTAACCAGCACTTCCTCGATCTTCTCGCCGCTCGCCGGATCTATAATATGACCATAATGGACCGTATGGGATGCTGCCTGAGTTAAAGGGGTTTTGCTGCGGAAAATCTTTTCCGTCTCCGACACTGCTTCCGGGCCGCTGACCCGGATCACGGCGATACCCGCCTCTCCGACAGCCGTTGATATCGCTGTGATCGTATCACTGATCATGGTTATCTCTCCTTGCTCTATTTTAAAATTGCCGTCCCTCGGGGAACGCCATATCCATTTTCAAATCTATTAATGATATAACATATGACATGTCACTTATCGTATTAAGTTCACTCTTTGCTTGTTTCTACACACCTTACCAAATTGCTTCTGTACGAAAAAAGCAATGGCTTCTGCACCGGGCAGGAAGCCATTGCGTCTTCAATTTCGTGTTATTTCGTCGTAATAACCACACGCCGATTAGGCTCCTCACCCTTACTTAATGTCTTAATCTGCGGGTGGTTTTGCAGTTTAGCATGAATGACTTTTCGTTCGAGCGGAGGCATTGGCTCCAGTACAACTTCCTTGCCGGTACGGATGGCTTGTCCAGCCAACCGTTCAGCCAGATCCTCCAGCGTCTTCCGCCGACGTTGACGGAAATTCTCCGCGTCGAGCACAATTCGAACAAAGCTTTCCGAGTATCGGTTCGCTACAATGTTCGTTAGATACTGAAGCGCATCCAACGTCTGTCCACGTCTGCCAATAATCATGCCCAGATCTTCGCCGGCAATATTGAAGATATGTCCATCCCGCTGTTTTTTGATATGCACTTCAACATCCAGTCCCATACCTGCTGCGACCTCTTTCAAGAAAGCAGCCGCTTCTTCATAGGGATTTTTAGCTGCGATATCCTCAAGTAATGCATCTACTTCAGGTTGGTATGCAGCTGGCTTGATCGGCTGTGGGACAACTTCAGGTACAGGCAACAATTTCACTTCTACTTTGGCCGCCCTCACCCCGAACAAACCCAGGAATCCTTTTGACGGCTGCTCTAACACTTGTATCTCGACCTTGTCCCGACTTACGCCAAGCTCAGTCAATCCTTGGTTTACAGCATCTTCAACGGTTTTTCCTGACGTAATGACTTTGGTCATTTCGATTTTTTGGCCCCTTTCGACCCTTTTCCAGAGACGGTCGCTTTGCCACCGTTTTTGCGTTTAGCTCCATTTTTGGAAGAGCTATTCTGCTTCACGTTGACCTCAGCCACGATTTTATCATTATTCCGGTAAAGGAAATAGTTTTGCACGATCGTGTAGATGTTACTGTAGAACCAGTACAGCGGAAGTGCTGAAGGGAACTGGTAAGACATCACGAAGATCAAAATTGGGTATACCCACAGCATGAACTGCATCGGTCCCACTTGCTGTGCAGGGTTCATACGCATCATCATCCATGTTTGAATGAATGTTGTGATCGCAGCCAGCACTGGCAAAATAAACAGGTGATCCGGTTCTCCGAGCTGGAGCCACAAGAAATCATGGGTTCTCAGACTGGAGTTTCCATAAATTGAGTTATAAAGTGCGATGTAAATCGGCATCTGAATGATAAGCGGCAGACAACCGGCCATCGGATTAACTTTGTTCTCTTGAAACAACTTCATTGTTTCTTGCTGAACTTTCTCAGGTGTATCTTTATACTTCGCTTGAATCTCCTTCAGTTGCGGCTGAATTGCCTGCATGGCTTTGGAGCTACGGACCTGTTTCATTGTTAATGGTAAAATCAATGTCCGAACAATAAGCACCATTACGAGGACAGCCAGTCCATATTCACCGTTAAACCAGTTGGCGAATGTATCGAGCGCTAGTGAAAACCAATATACAACATTACTTTGCCAGAATGAGCCACTGTTCTTCAGATCTTCCGTAGTAACCCCGGCTCCTTGTGGAGTACATCCGGCGAGTACGGTGACCATTGCAATGACTGCAATGAGGAGAATCCACTTCCCCTTTGATGTCTTCAATCGCGACACTTCATAACCCCTCTCTTAACCATTCCATTCCACCGTAAATCATACCATAATTAGGAGGACAAATAAACCGAAGCTTACCGCTTACTTGACTTCAAAAGTGAGCCCTTGCGCATCGCATGGAGCAGGCTTTTTTCCATTTCCTTATAGGGCATGTCCAGCGCACCTTTTCTGACGATAAAAATCAGATCCATCTGCGTAACGATCTCATGTTCATGATGACGAACAATTTCCTTAATCATGCGTCTCATCCGGTTGCGTACGACAGCGTTTCCGATTTTCTTGCTGCAGGATACACCAACCCGGAATTGTTCCGTATCTTTACGGCGGCAGCCATACACCACGAATTGATGATTGGCAAACGATTTTCCATACCGGTATACGCGGCTAAAGTCCGCCCGGTTTCGTAGACGCAGTCTTTTATACACGGCGCTTCTCCTTGCTGTTCTCCATCATTGTTATTGACGGAGGCCTCATTACTGATTTAGTATAGGCTTTCTTGAATGACGGTAAACCGTCTTGGCGACAACTTCATTTGGACTGATTGTTGATCGACTAATTGAACCGCATAAACATTCATCCGGGATAATTGCTAATCGGCCAAAGGAAACGAACCAACATTCATCCTTATATAAAGGTAAGTTTTCGTAAAATGGAAAACTCACTCCACATACATCGTGTGTGTTCAGCACTTTTTCGCAGACCTTTCAGACCTGATCTGTACCAGCATCCAGTCTAAATTGAGCTCATTAAGAAAAAAAAGACCACCTCGGTGGTCTTCAATGCATTAAGCACTCAGGTTTTTACGGCCTTTAAGGCGACGTGCGGCCAAAATTTTACGGCCGTTGCTCGTGCTCATTCTTTTCCGGAAACCATGAACTTTTTTACGTTTGCTAACGTTCGGTTTGAATGTAGGTCTCAATGTATTGCACCTCCTCACAAGGAAATACTTATGTGATGAATCACTTTCATCTTCACAGAAAACACCTTTATATATTTAACCATGTCCACCTGCAAAAGTCAACTGCAAGACGCACAGCTTCTCCCTCTTTTATATATCCTCTCCAGCTCTCCCAAAGTAATGACCACAGTCCGTTCACTTGAATCCCATTACCAAGCCACGAAGAGAGTCCTGAAAGTTATCCCCAGACCTTGATCAGATCAGCATATTTCAGCATTTATAGTTATCCACACCCTCCAATACCCACTATCTCCTTTATTCCATTCTGTTTGAAGTTATTCACATGTGGATAATGATTATAGGCTATTGATATTGTCGAATTCCAATAATGTTGTATCCGCTTCAATTATGGTTTACAAGCTTTTAAGAAAGGTGTAGGATAAAAATCACATCTTGTATACAAGTATATGGATGGAGCTGATTACTTACCTGCCTTTAGTAGTCCTTTGAAAAAAACATTAGCCGTTAGCTTGTAGCTGCAAACTATGGATTGAACTGAAATGTCCAGTCCGCAAAATAGTTATGTTATGATCAGTAATGAACTGATTATTATTAATAGGAGCGTTAGCCATATGCTATTTCCTTCTTCCTGGCTTCAAGGGGCTTCCCGTGGTGAAGCCATTGCCTGCGAATTAAGGTTACGGATCATCAGTGGTACCCTTCGACCTGGAGAGATTTTGTCGGAAAATCGAATTGCGGCTGATTTTGACAGCAGTCGTTCACCTGTTCGTGAAGCGTTACGAACATTGTCCAATGAAGGCCTTATTCGGCTTGAACGGATGGGTGTCGTTGTCATTGGACTACGAATCAAGGATGTCGAAGAATTGTATGATGTCCGTTTCCTGATTGAAAGTTTTGTGCAGCAGCGACTCGCAGGTGATGTTCCAGCGTCATTAATCACCCAGTTGCGTAACGTAATCGACAAAATGCAACTCGCTGGACGACATCAGGACGCTGTCGAATTCGCCTACCAGGACCTCGTTTTCCACGAAACGATTATTGAAGCCGCCCAGCATTCCCGTATTTCACATCTATGGAAGAGTATTCGATACGTTGTGATGACCGTTATGCTGCTCACGACGCGCAGAGTATTTGTTCAAGGCGAGCAGAAAGTAAGCGCTGTAATTGAGAAACACCGTTTGCTCGTTGAAGCACTTGAATCCGGTGACAAAATGCTCATCCAGGCTGGAGTCCGCACATACTTCCAGGATTCCGGTAAAACCCTGCACGAAAGCTTTGATTCCTAAAAAGAGCAAGGCGTTTGCAATCATATCCGCTGTGAGTGATTGCGGCTTAACTTGTCGACAAGTATACAAAATGCGATTTTGTTTCACTTTGGGCATGATAAAACTAGATTTCTTGCCAATACCTTTTTTCCAGTACCGGCACGAATCAATTGTTGACGTAAATTTCACTTGTAAGCGTTCTATATCAGAAATAAAGGAGAACATAACATCATGAGCACTCTTTTTGGACTATCCCACAATGCAACATTATTGGTTTGGACGTTAATTGCGATCGTTTTTCTGATCGTCTTGATTTCCAAGTATAAATGGAATCCCTTCATTACCCTGCTGTTGTCCGCATTAATGCTCGGTTTGCTTACAGGCATGAAACCTGCCGATGTGATCTCTTCCATTACCGGGGGACTTGGCGGCACACTTGGAACCATTGCAATTGTTATTGCTCTCGGTACGATGCTTGGTAAGATGATGGCCGAATCTGGCGGTGCCGAGCGCATTGCAACTACCTTGGTCGATCGGTTCGGTGTGAAACGTGTACACTGGGCCATGATGATTGTTGGATTTATCGTTGGTATTCCCGTTTTCTTCGAAGTCGGCGTAATTTTGATGATTCCCATCATTTTCACCGTTGCACGTAAAACCAATATGTCTCTCCTGCAGATCGGTATTCCCATTTTGGCCGGTCTGTCGACTGTACACGGTCTGGTTCCACCCCACCCAGCGCCAATGATAGCGATTGAAGCCTACAGCGCGGATCTGGGTAAAACCATTTTGTACTCTCTAATTGTTGGTATTCCTACAGCGATTATTGCAGGTCCTTTGTTTGGTAAATTTATTGGAAAAAGAATACACACCGAACCGCCAGCTGAACTGGCTGAACAATTCGCAACCAAAACAAACAGCAACATGCCTGGGTTTGGTATTACCCTGTTTACCATATTGCTGCCGGTTATTTTGATGCTGATTGGTTCCATAGCAAGCATCATTGACCCAAACGCCACGAGCGGCTTCACTGTTTTCAGTGAATTTATCGGTCATGAGATCATTGCTCTGCTCATTTCAGTTGTATTTGCCCTCTTTTCACTCGGCTTTGCACGTGGATTCAACAAACATGATATCTCTCGCTTCACCAGTGAATGTCTGGCACCTACGGCGACCATCATTCTCATTATTGGTGGAGGCGGTGCCTTCAAACAGGTATTGATCAATAGTGGTGTAGGCAGCGCCATTGCTGATGTCGCTACCCATGCTAACATCAACATCATCCTGTTTGCCTGGCTTGTCGCTGCGCTCATTCGTGTAGCTACCGGTTCAGCAACCGTAGCCATGACAACTGCTGCTGGTATTGTCGCTCCAGTGCTTGCACTCACCCCAGGTGTCAATATTGAGCTGGTTGTACTCGCTACAGGTGCAGGGTCACTCATCTTGTCCCATGTGAATGATGCGGGATTCTGGATGATCAAAGAATTCTTTAATATGAGCGTTTCCCAGACATTGAAAACGTGGACCGTTATGGAAACACTATTATCCGTGGTTGGACTGATCTTTATTTTGCTCCTGAGTACAGTGGTATAAATGGGGTCTCTATAGTAGAAAGAAATTTAAATCTCATCGCTTTCTGGAGAAAGAAGGATTAAATACATGAACAACTATATGATTGGGATCGATATTGGTACAACCAGTACCAAATCCGTGTTATTTACCGAGCAAGGCTCCGTCATCAGTACCTCAACGCAGGAATATCCTTTGTATACCCCTGCACCCGATGTTGCCGAACAGGACCCTGAAGAGATTGTACAAGCGGCCCTCCGCTCTGTCCGTGGAGTCATGGATCAGAGCGGTGTTGCTGCCGAGCAGATCCTGTTTGTATCCTGCAGCTCAGCTATGCATAGTGTCATTGCCATGGGACAGGATAACACCCCCTTAACCCGATGCATCACCTGGGCGGATAATCGAAGTGCAGCATGGTCTGCCCAGCTGCAAGAGAATGGATTGGGGCATCGCATCTATCTGCGCACAGGTACGCCCATCCATCCCATGTCACCGCTGACCAAATTAATGTGGCTGCGCCACGATGAACCTGAACTTTTCGAGCGCACAGCCAAATTTATTTCTATTAAAGAATATCTATTCTTCCGTCTATTCGGACAATATGTCGTCGACCATTCCATCGCTTCCTGCACAGGCTTGCTCAATCTGGAACAACTGGACTGGGATGCGGAAGCCCTTGAGATTGCAGGCATTACACCAGACCATCTCTCGAAGCTCGTGCCCACAACACATATATTAGAAGGAATGAATCACGAATCGGCTGAAAAAATGGCTCTCTCCCCCTCCACGCCCTTTGTTATTGGCGCAAGTGACGGGGTTTTATCCAATCTCGGCGTTAACGCCATTGAACCTGGTGTTGTCGCAGCAACCATCGGAACCAGCGGTGCCATTCGTACAGTCGTGAACCGTCCAGTTACCGACCCCAAAGGTCGAACGTTCTGTTACGCCCTTACAGAGAATCTTTGGGTTATTGGTGGGCCTGTGAATAACGGTGGCATGCTGTTTCGCTGGGTGCGGGATGAATTCGCCGCGTCTGAAGTGGAGACAGCGAAGCGACTTGGCATCAATTCCTATGATGTGCTGACCAAAATTGCCGAGCGTGTCCGGCCAGGATCGGAAGGACTTCTGTTTCATCCGTACCTCTCGGGCGAACGTGCCCCGTTGTGGAATCCGGATGCCCGTGGTTCCTTTTTTGGCTTAACACTCCATCATCAGAAAGAGCATATGATCCGTGCTGTCCTGGAAGGGGTTATTTTCAACCTATACACAGTACTGCTCGCCATGGAAGAACAGATTGGGCAGCCTACCTCCATTCAAGCCACTGGTGGGTTTGCACGCTCTCCGCTCTGGCGCCAGATGATGTCTGATATCTTCAATCAGGAAGTCGTTGTTCCCGAGAGTTTCGAAAGTTCCTGTCTGGGTGCTGTCGTACTTGGTTTGTACGCTACAGGACGGGTCGATTCGCTTCATGCCGTTTCTTCCATGGTGGGTACAACGCATCGACACACCCCTGTCAAAGAGAATGCTGCCATCTACCGAGAGCTGCTGCCCATCTTTATTCGGATCTCTCGCAAACTGGAAGAGGAATACGCAGATATCGCTGAATTCCAGCGTAAGATGTCCCTCCCCCGTCTCTAAGTCATTCCTCCATACATCGACTCTTCACAATAAAAGAGGTTGTCCGCCAAAACCAGTAATCGGTTTTGGCGGACAACCTCTTTTGCTATACACGTATAATCTATCCTTCGGAATCATATGATACATTCATAGCATTCTATCTCCATATTTGAGCATCCACCTACCTCTTCATTCCGGATAACTCACATTCCAGATGTCTCAAAATGAAGTCCTCTTGGTCCATAATTCTTCTACATCGCCGATTACAGAATTACCATCTTTTCAGAAAATACACCACTACTCCTGTTCTATGAATTGCATGAGTTTACCGCCCTCTTCGTCACTACCTTGACATTGAATTCGTAGCTTTCACCATCGCCCCATTGCCAAGAAAAAACGAGGTTGAGAGGTAACTCTTTTTCCGATCTCGATCATGCTCCATTTTCACTTCACGGTTATCCACAGACAGGTTATTCACAAACAAAGAATACTTTTACACACAATTTGGCATCATTTGACGGATAACCTGTGTATAAAACATTTTTGGTTTTTGGGTCTTTCTGTCGAAAATTAAACAGTTTATAAACAATATATTGTGTTGTGACTAAAAATTATACACAAGTTATTGAATTTGTGGATAAAATCACGCGATACGTTGAAATGCGGGGTTTCTTTTGCTATGATTGTATTACTTTTGGATGTGAATATGTGATCTGACCCATAATATTATCAACAGCCTGTGGATAAAGTTGTGAACAATTTTCCGTTGTTCATACTTTTTTTGTTTTCGACCTGCGGGGGTTTGGGGATAAATTCAACAATATATCTCGTATTTCGACACTGCATCATGGCTTAAGCCACACTTGGAACATGTAAAAGGAGTGACAGTCTGTGGACAGCCATACTTCTGATTTATGGCAGCAAATTTTATCAATCATACAAAACAAACTCAGCAAACCCAGTTTTGATACCTGGTTTAAAGCAACCAAGGCTACTAAACTGAATGACCGCTCCATCGTCATTTCCGCACCAACTACGTTTGCCGTCGAATGGCTGGAGAGCCGTTACACCAAATTGGTTGGATCGACGGTATACGAACTGCTTGGCAAACAAGTCGATGTGAAATTTGTCATTGAAGAGAACAAGCCTGCTGAACCGGACCCGCAACTGCCGGCACCAACGCCTACAGTTGTACAGGAAGAAGCGGTACTCAGCATGCTGAATCCGAAATATACGTTCGATACATTTGTCATCGGGCCGGGCAACCGTTTTGCCCATGCCGCATCGCTGGCGGTCGCTGAAGCGCCCGCCAAAGCTTATAACCCTCTCTTTCTGTATGGAGGGGTAGGTCTGGGTAAAACTCACTTGATGCATGCGATCGGACATTACGTTCTGGAGCATGATCCGGGCAGCAAAGTCGTTTATTTGTCGTCTGAGAAATTCACGAACGAATTCATTAACTCGATCCGTGACAACCGCGGGGAGAGCTTCCGTAACAAATACCGGAGCGTCGACATTTTGCTCATTGATGATATTCAGTTCTTGGCGGGAAAAGAATCAACACAAGAGGAATTTTTCCATACGTTTAATGCGCTGCATGAGGAACGGAAGCAGATCATCATCTCCAGCGACAGACCACCAAAGGAAATTCCGACACTGGAAGAACGACTTCGTTCTCGATTTGAATGGGGGTTAATTACGGATATCCAGCCTCCAGATTTGGAGACAAGGATCGCAATCTTGCGGAAAAAGGCACGTGCGGAAAACTTGGATATTCCGAATGAAGCGATGATGTACATTGCCAACCAGATTGACACCAACATCCGTGAACTGGAAGGCGCCCTGATTCGGGTCGTTGCTTATTCTTCACTGACTAATCAAGATGTAACCACTCATCTGGCAGCTGAAGCACTGAAGGATATTATTCCTTCCAGTCGTCCCAAAATGATCACTATTCATGACATCCAACAAAAGGTCGGCGAGTACTATAGCCTTAAGCTTGAAGATTTCAAAGCACGGAAACGGACCAAGGCAGTTGCTTTCCCAAGACAGATTGCCATGTATCTCTCTCGTGAACTGACAGACTTTTCTCTGCCCAAAATCGGGGAAGCATTCGGAGGACGAGATCACACCACTGTCATACATGCTCACGAAAAAATCTCCCAAGCGATTAAAAACGATCAGGATCTCTATAAAGTTATCAACAACTTAACCGAAAAAATTAAGAATCCAACCTGAACAAGTCCCAAGCCTATGCACAACGTATACACATGTGGATAGGCTTGGGTGTACGGGTTTATACCCACTTATCCACATATTCAGTGCCCCTATTACTATTATTACTAAAAAGATCTTAAAGATATCATCTCCAAAATAGCCATTTCGGAGCTTAGCCTTCGGCCTTTGAAAAACACCTTTGAACACCCCAACACCCAAAAAATCAGCTAGGAGTGAAACCATGAAAATCAGCATAATGAAAAACTACTTAAACGATTCCATACAGCAAGTATCCAAAGCGATCTCGAGCCGTACAACGATTCCGATTCTGAGCGGTATCAAATTCGACGTGAATCATCAAGGTGTAACGTTGACAGCAAGCGACACCGATATATCCATTCAATCCTTCATCCCGCTTGAAGATGGAGATAAAAGCGTAGTTCAGGTAGATCAACCGGGCAGTGTAGTTCTGCCAGCCAAGTTTTTCGTGGAGATCATCAAGAAGCTGCCATCCCAAGAAGTGCACATGGAAGTCAAAGAAAACTTCAACACCTTTATCTCCGCAGGTGCTACCGAGATTCAACTGGTAGGTCTTGATCCGGAAGAATTCCCAGTACTGCCAAGCATCGAAGAAAACCAAACGGTCTCCATTCCAGGAGATTTACTGAAAAATATGATCAAACAAACCGTCTTCTCCATTTCCACACATGAGACAACTCCAATCCTGACAGGTGTACTCTGGAGTTTGGGTGACAACGAATTGAAATTTGTGGCAACAGACCGCCACCGTCTTGCTACTCGTTCAGCAATGCTGGATAATGCAGAAGGTATCCGCTTCAACAACGTGGTTATTTCCGGTAAAACGCTGAACGAGCTCAGCAAAATTGTTCCGGATCAAAATACGCTTGTGGATATCGTTGTTGCAGACAATCAGGTTCTGTTCAAAATCGATCGTGTATTGTTCTACTCCCGTATTCTGGACGGAACATATCCCGATACTTCTAGAATTATTCCAACGTCATACAAAACAGAACTTGTTTTAGATACAAAAAAATTAAGTGAATCCATCGACCGGGCTTATTTGCTGTCGCGTGAAGAGAAAACAAACATCGTGCGTATGCAAACGATGGATTCAGGATCCGTTGAAATTTCTTCAAGCTCTTCCGAGCTAGGTAAAGTAAGAGAAGAAATCGAACCTGCCGAGTTTACAGGAGATCCGTTAAAAATCTCGTTCAACTCCAAATACATGCTGGATGTGCTGAAAGTCGTTGAAAGTGAGCAGCTGATGATCGCTTTTACAGGAGTCATGAGTCCAATCATCTTGAAACCGCTGGATGACAGTCATAGCCTTTATGTGATATTGCCATACCGGACGACCAACTAACGAAAGGAAGATCACAGTGAACCAAGTTACGATTCGAACGGAATATATTAAGCTTGATCAATTTTTGAAACTGGCTGATTGCATCCCAACTGGAGGTATGGCCAAAGCTCTGCTTCAAGAAGGACTTGTACGTGTGAATAAAGAGCCTGAAGAACGCCGGGGACGTAAGTTATACCCTGGGGATATCGTTGAAGTGGACGGAGAAGGCACATTCGAAGTTGCTGCAGAATAAGAAGACCAGTTCGATCCTGCTGCCTCCTGACGGACGGGATAAAAGGGAGGTTACCGCGTGTTTGTGAACAGCATTGATCTGCAGAATTTCCGCAATTATGAACATCTGAGACTGGACTCTTTTGGTCCGGTAAACTTGTTGATCGGGCAAAATGCCCAAGGCAAGACCAATCTTGCAGAGGCGATTTTTGTACTTGCACTCACCAAGAGCCACCGCACATCCCGAGACAAGGAGCTGATTCGTTTCGGTGAGGAACGTGCCAGACTTGCAGCAGAGGTCGACAAAAAGTACGGATCGGTCAAGCTTGAGCTATCTTTGTCGCAACAAGGCAAAAAAGCAAAGATTAACGGCCTGGAGCAGCGCAAGTTAAGTGATTTTGTCGGAGCGCTCAATGTCGTGATGTTTGCTCCGGAGGATCTGGAGATTGTAAAAGGCACACCGGGGGTCCGCCGCCGGTTTCTTGACATGGAGATCGGACAGGTTGCACCAGGTTACCTGTATCACCTGCAGCAATACCAAAAAGTGCTCGTCCAACGGAACAATTTGCTTAAGCAGCTTTGGGGACAAGGGGCATCAGCCCAGACCATGCTTGAGGTATGGAACGAACAACTGGTTGAGCATGGTGTTAAGATCGTCAAAAAAAGGAAACAATTCATAAAGAAACTGCAAAAGTGGGCAGAAACGATTCATCAGGGGATCACCGGAGGCGGGGAAGTCTTGCGCCTAGCCTACCTTCCGTCCTTCAGCGAAGCCGCTGAGGAAGATGAAGCTGTCTTAATGGACCAATTTATGATAAAATTATCACAAATGAAAGAGCAGGAGATTCGCCGAGGCACAACCCTTAGTGGGCCGCATCGGGATGACCTGTCCTTTTTCATTAACGATCGGGAAGTACAAACATATGGCTCGCAGGGGCAGCAGCGCACAACGGCGTTGTCCCTTAAACTTGCGGAAATCGAACTGATTCACGAAGAAATCGGAGAATATCCGGTCCTGCTGCTGGATGATGTTCTGTCAGAGCTGGACCCTTTTCGCCAGACGCAGCTGATCGAAACGTTCCAGAGCAAGGTGCAAACCTTTATTACAGCTACGGGGATCGAGAGCCTCAACGTTGACAAGCTCAAAGATGCCAGTATTTATCACGTTCATGCCGGACAGGTTGAACGCTAAGGAGTGAGGGCTTATGTACATTCATCTGGGCGGTGAGAAGATCATCCGTTCTTCCGAATTGGTCGCTATTTTTGATATATCAATTGAAAAATCCTCAAAGATCTCCAAGCAATATGTCACGCATGCCGAGCAGGAAAAAACCGTGGAACACATCGGTGAGGAGGAAGCCAAGTCCATTGTGGTGACCAAAAACATTGTGTACTACTCGCCAATTTCCTCAGCCACGCTGAAGAAGAGGGCTCACATTTTTCCTGATCTCTAGTAGTTCATTGGCATAAAGGTGTGTATTTTGCTGCTTGTCTTTATGTGGACAACTGGCGCTGAAATGAAGGACGTTGCCTATTTCAGCAAACATTATTAGTTAACGCATATTTACGATATTGAATCTATAGAAGTAGGTGAAAGCATGTCTATGAATCAACCGTCATATGGTGCAGATGAAATTCAGGTTCTTGAAGGACTGGAAGCCGTACGGAAACGTCCGGGGATGTATATCGGTTCCACCAGTTCCAAAGGTCTGCATCATCTGGTCTGGGAAGTAGTGGACAACAGTATCGATGAAGCGCTCGCAGGTTACTGTGACCATATCGAGGTTACTATCCATGAAGACAACAGTGTCACTGTTGTCGATAACGGACGTGGGATTCCTGTCGGTGAACATGCCAAAATGAAACGTCCTGCGCTTGAGGTCGTTATGACCGTCCTCCATGCAGGAGGTAAATTTGGTGGCGGCGGGTACAAAGTATCCGGTGGTTTGCACGGTGTAGGTGTATCCGTAGTTAATGCACTATCTGAAAAAGTTGTTGTCACAGTTAAGGTTGACGGGCATGTCTATCAACAGGAGTACCGTCGTGGAGCTCCACAATATGACCTGAAAGTAATTGGAACAACGGAAGAAACGGGAACAACGGTTAGATTCCACCCAGACCCTGAAATTTTCACGGAAACGAGAGTTTATGATTATGACATCTTGCTTGCCCGTATTCGTGAGCTGGCATTCCTGAACAAGGGAATTGGTCTTACACTGACGGATGAGCGTACAGGTGCAACCAACTCGTTCCTGTACGAAGGTGGCATTATCGAATACGTCTCCTTCCTCAACCAGAAGCGAGAAGTACTGCATGAAACTCCAATTTACGTTGAAGGTTCCAGAGATAATATCCAGGTGGAAGTTGCCCTGCAATACAATGACAACTACACCGAGAATATCTATTCCTTCGCGAACAATATCAACACGCATGAGGGCGGAACCCATGAATCAGGTTTCAAGAGTGCCCTTACACGGATTATCAATGACTACGCCCGTAAAGCGGGGGTAATCAAGGACAGTACGGGTAACCTTTCTGGGGACGATGTGCGTGAAGGCTTGACCGCTATTATTTCGGTCAAGATTCCGGAACCGCAATTTGAAGGACAGACAAAGACCAAGCTGGGTAACAGCGAAGTTCGTGGGATTGTCGAATCCTTGTTTGCCGAGAAACTGCAGGAGTTCCTGGAAGAGAATCCTTCCGTATCCCGCCGCATTTTGGAAAAAGGACTGCAAGCAGCCCGTGCGCGTGAAGCAGCCCGTAAAGCCCGGGAGCTGACACGTCGTAAAGGTGCACTCGAAGTAAGCTCACTTCCGGGTAAATTGGCAGACTGTTCGTCCAAGGATGCTTCAATCAGCGAATTGTACATCGTCGAAGGTGACTCTGCCGGCGGATCAGCGAAGCAAGGACGTGATCGTCATTTCCAAGCGATTTTGCCGCTGCGTGGTAAGATTCTGAACGTGGAAAAAGCTCGTCTCGACCGTATCTTGGGTAATGCGGAGATCAGGGCTATTATTACGGCGATGGGTACAGGTATTGGTGATGACTTCGATATTGCCAAAGCCCGATATCACAAAATCATTTTGATGACGGATGCCGATGTCGATGGTGCTCATATCCGAACACTGTTGCTGACATTCCTGTATCGGTACATGCGTAAAATCATTGAGGCAGGTTACGTATATATTGCACAACCGCCATTGTTCAAGATTGAGCGTAACAAAGTGATTCGTTATGCCGGTTCCGAGCAAGAGCGCGATGAAATTATTGCCACGTTCGGAGAAAATGCGAAATTTAACGTTCAGCGTTACAAAGGTCTTGGCGAGATGAATGCCGGACAATTGTGGGAAACGACGATGGATCCGGAGAGCCGGACTATGATGCAAGTATCGATCAATGATGCCATACTTGCTGATGCAATGTTTGATACCCTGATGGGGGATAACGTTGAACCGCGTCGTGACTTTATCCAGGAAAATGCGAAATACGTGAAAAACCTCGACATTTAACGATATTCGAAGAGGCGCCTGTGAGGGCGCCTTTTTATATTATTTGAATCACGGAATAGGAGGCAGAGGACTTCCGTAACCCGTGGTTAGCGACGTACACGTTTTTTGGCAGACGAGGCCTGTGCTTTGGGGGATGGACGAGAAGTCTTACTCTTTTTGGCGGGCAAACGGCCGTACGCAATTGCATAGCGTTTGATCTTCCGGTATGCCCCCTTGTCCGGGAGTAAACCAAAAGCATAAATGCCCGGCAATGTGTTGACTTCAAGAATCCAGGGACGTCCTTCTTCGTCTAGTGCAATATCAATACCAATCTCTTTGAGCCTTGGAAATGATGTCTGCAATTGTACAGCGGTATGGATACCTAGACGGTATAGCTCATTGCGGAGTTTTTTGAATCTATCCTGTTGAAGATGGGGCTGTACGAGTTCTTCAAACGTGGCCAATTGTCCACCACCATGGATGTTCGTGATAATTTTGCCCGGTGCAGCAACACGTCCCAGAATACCTGTTGTTTCCCAGTTATGTTGCAGATTTTTTTGAGTCAACACACGCAAGTCAAAAGGCAAATCTCCATGCTTCATCAGCGAGATTCCCTGTTGAATGATATAACCCCGTTCCTGAATGCGATCATTCAGTGCTCGTTCGAGTTCATCCAGGGAATGAAAGGATCTCTCCTCTGTACCGTATTGGAGATGATATGTTGTTATGAGCTGGGTAGCTCTGGAGGTAACAGCACTTGCTTCGAGTTCATCCGTAGGTGGGTTCCGATCATTGGTTTCTTCAGGAACATCTGCTTCTGTGGCGTAATCGTCGGAATTAACAACTGGTTCGTATAAACGGGTTGTTTTCACCCGCATGACCCCATTACCGTAAGTACCACGGTCCGGTTTGATATAGTTGGACTCGAATAATTCAGTCATTCGTTCCAAAGTTTGACGGCTATATTTTCGGGTCACTGGAATATATTCATTCACCATGCGACTGCGTTGTAACACAGCTGTTTTGGCCCATTTGCTGGAGACGCGTTGGATACCCAAGATCCATCAGTCCTTTCATGTTTTGTTCATTTCCAAAGAGGGAAAGACACGGAGAAATCAAAGGACAAGAGACGATTTCAGTGGTATAATAGAGAAATATGGCGTTTTGTGCGATGAGCTGCACAATTTGCAGTTTGATCGTAGGACGGGAATGGCTTTAGCCTCGATGGGCACAGTACATATGCCGTATTTCTAGCATTGTATGTGCAATTGAGGAGGAAGGCAGGGCGTATCCCCAGAGACGCAAAAGTTCCCGGAAGAAAGGCTATTGCCCAGCGGACGTTTAATTGTGTAACTTTTGTGAAAGTAATATAATAAAGAGTAGCGTTCTTGCGCGGTTTTAGCCTTGTTAGGCTTTTCACATATAATCAATTTTCTTGCATGACGGAATGGAACGTTTGTTGAAGGACAAGAAGGAGGTCCAGCATGGCGGAAGAAATGAACTCTCAGATTACAGATCGGGATATAGGCGTGGAGATGCGTGAATCGTTTATGGATTATGCGATGAGCATCATTGTTAGCCGTGCCTTACCTGACGTACGTGATGGATTGAAGCCGGTTCACCGGCGTATTCTGTACGCAATGTCAGAGCTCGGCATGACCCCCGATAAACCACATAAAAAATCAGCCAGAATCGTCGGCGAAGTTATCGGTAAGTATCACCCACACGGTGACTCTGCTGTATACGAGACGATGGTACGGATGGCACAGGATTTCTCCCTGCGCTATATGCATGTAGATGGACATGGTAACTTTGGATCGGTCGATGGCGACATGGCAGCAGCGATGCGTTATACGGAAGCTCGCTTGTCCAAGATTGCTATGGAAATGCTTAGAGATATCAACAAGGATACGATTGATTTCCAGGCTAACTATGACGGTGAAGAACATGAACCAATCGTTTTGCCTGCTCGTTTTCCTAACTTGCTTGTCAATGGGGTTGGCGGGATCGCGGTAGGTATGGCCACCAATATTCCTCCTCATAATCTGGGTGAGGTCATTGATGGTGTACAGGCCATGATTCAAAATCCGGACATTACATCCATGGAACTCATGGATTACATTCAAGGACCAGACTTCCCTACATCCGGCTACATTTTGGGCCGCTCAGGCATTCGCCAGGCGTATCAGACCGGACGTGGCTCAGTAACGATGCGGGCCAAAACCAACATCGAAGAGAATAACAACAAAGCGCGAATTATCGTTACAGAGCTGCCTTATCAGGTGAACAAGGCGAGACTCGTTGAGAAAATCGCCGAGTTGGTACGTGATAAAAAGATTGATGGCATTACCGACCTTCGTGATGAGTCTGACCGTAATGGTATGCGGATTGTAATTGAGCTTCGTAGAGACGTGAATCCGGGTGTTGTTCTGAACAACCTATACAAACACACATCGATGCAATCCACTTTCGGAATTAACATGCTTGCCATTGTGAATAAAGAACCTAAAATCCTGAACCTGCGTGAAGTGTTGTATCACTACCTGCAGCATCAGATTGAGGTTATTCGCAGACGTACGCAGTTTGAACTGAAGAAGGCTGAAGCTCGTGCACATATTCTAGAAGGCTTGCGCATAGCGTTGGATCATATCGACGAGATTATTACATTGATTCGTTCTTCCAGTAATGCAGATGCAGCCAGAGAAGGTTTGATTGAGCGTTTTTCACTCAGTCATGATCAGGCTCAAGCGATTCTCGATATGCGTTTGCAACGCCTCACAGGTCTGGAACGCGAACGTATTGAGAATGAATACAACGAACTGATGGTCAAAATCAGAGAGTATCGCGAAATTCTGGCCAATGAACATTTGGTGCTTGAAATTATCAGCACAGAGCTGCAAGAGATTCGCGACCGCTTTAGTGATGATCGTCGTACAGAGATCACTGTAGGTGAAGAGAGTATTCTGGATGAGGACCTGATTCCACGTGAAGAGGTTATCATTACGATTACCCATACAGGCTACGTGAAACGTCTGCCAGTATCCACATACCGCAGCCAGAAACGTGGTGGACGTGGGGTTGTGGGTATGGATACGAAAGATACCGACTTTGTTGAGCATCTGTTCGTAACCAACTCTCACAACTACCTCATGTTCTTCACCGACAAAGGTAAGGTGTATCGTCTCAAAGCGTACGAGATTCCAGAGCTTGGACGTACCGCACGGGGAACACCGATTATCAACCTGATCCAGATTGAGCAGGGTGAATCGGTTAATGCCGTGATTCCGGTTCAAGAATTTGAAAGTGACAGATTCTTGTTCTTTGCTACCCGTCAAGGGGTCGTGAAGAAAACGCCACTTGAGGATTACACCAATATCCGCAAAGGCGGCTTGATCGGTATTTCCTTGCGTGATGATGACATTCTAATTGATGTTAAGCTGACCGATGGACAGCAAGAGATCATTATGGGTACAGCTCACGGAATGTCTATTCGATTCTCCGAAAGTAATGTACGTTCCATGGGACGTAGTGCAACCGGGGTTAAAGGGATCACGTTGGATGAACAGGATGCCGTTATTGGCATGGATGTAGTCGATAAAGATCTCGATGTTCTGATCGTTACAGCCAAAGGATACGGTAAACGTACACCTGTGAGTGACTATCGAATGCAGACTCGTGGCGGTAAAGGGATTAAGACGATTAATGTCACAGAGAAGAACGGCGCAGTAGTCAGCCTCAAGATGGTTAAAACCGAAGAGGATCTGATGATTATTACGTCTAGCGGTACGTTGATCCGGATGAGCATGGAAGGCATATCCACGATGGGTCGATACACGCAGGGTGTGAAGCTGATTCATATTCGTGACGAAGATTCAGTAGCTACAGTCAGCCGGATTGACAAAAATGAAGAAGAACCAGACGATGAGTCACTTGAAGGCATGGAAGGCGGGGAAACCCAAGCTCCGGCAGTAAGCCTGGAAGAAGGAACCCTTTCTGACGCGGATGCAGATGCTGAAGTTGAGGACGACGATTCCGGTTCGGAAGCATAAACCTAGAATGTTATATAAACCGATCTCTTGGAGATTGGAAAAAGATTGCGAGGGCTCCCAGTGGGAGCCCTTTTGTTGTATAAAGGGAACTCTTCTTCTATTCTTTCGAATCTAGGATGTACAGCCTCATTTCTGAGTAATATAATGGGAAATATCATGAAAAACCGGGACTATGGTCTTGTTTGTTTTTAACATAGAAGAACGATGAGTGAGGGGAATATACATGGGACTTATCACCCTGTCAGAAGTCAAACCAGGATTCAAACTTGGGAGTGATGTGCAAACGCTTCGTGGCAACGTTTTGCTTCAGAAGGGCAAAGTCATTTTACCCAAGGATATGGAAGTGCTCAAAGCCTTTATGATTCACCAGGTGGATATTGAGCAAGAGAGAATGGGATCAAGTAATACAGGAACCAAGGGTGCATCTGCGTCCGCAGGAAGTACAGCAAACGAGAAGAATGGTGAACGGACAGCGAAGACAGGGAATGTCAGTACAGCCCCTGTAACAACGTCTCTACAGGATGAGTATGAAAAGATGGTAGGACTGACCAAAAATGCGTTCTTGTCCTCTCTGGCGGCTGAATTGCCTGTATATGAGCTGCGTACACAGTTAGAGGCTGTGTTTGCACATCTCAAACAATATAATGTGCTTACCTTCAGTCCACGAGTAATGCAAGAACATGACTATGTGTATCACCATGCTGTACTGAGTGCAATCACATCCTACCAACTGGCCCAGTGGATAGATCTTCCCTCCAAGGATTGGATGCAAGTTGCGTTTGCAGGCTTGTTCCATGATATTGGTAATAACAAAGTAGATCCGCAAATTCTCCATAAGCCTTCTACGTTAACCGTTACAGAGCAGAATGAGATCCGGCAGCACACCAAATATGGTTACCAGATTCTTAAACAGGCAAAGGCTATTAATGAGGGCGCCAGACTTGCTGCTTTGCAGCATCATGAAAAAGTTGACGGATCAGGTTATCCGTTGCAGCTTAGTGGGACGCAGATTCATATTTACGCTAAAATCGTAGCTATCGCTGATATTTTCCACGCCATGACGCTGGAGAAGATTTACCGTAAGGCACAATCACCGTATCTAGTTCTAGAACAAATCCAGAGTGAGGCATTTGGAAAATTGGATCCTGCAATTGTACGTGTATTTGTTCAACGATCAACCCAGATCCATAACGGCATCCGAGTAAAACTCAGCAATAACCAGATTGGAGAGATCGTATTCTCTGATCGAGATCATCCTACACGGCCTATGGTGTCAGTAGAAGGAACGATCATTAACTTAATGCAGCAAAGGCAGCTTCACATCCAAGAGGTTATCGGTTAACTATAGATATTAGGGCAACTTGAGGAGAGGGTCTTTCTTTTATAGAGAGGCCTTTTCGTTTGAGATATATATGAAATGTAGATATACAGGAAAAGATTATTAGGAGGATGTATAATTTAATCAAAAAAAGACTTGCAATCAAAATCTGTACATGGTATATTCTAATTCCGGCCAAGAAAACACGGTTTACACGGTGCGGCAAGCAAATCAAATAAGCTTCGAAAGAAACTTAAAAAAAGAGCTTGCAAAGTTGGTTCGGATGTGGTAAGATATAAAAGTTGCTGAAGAGAACAACATTCGGTAACAAAACAAGTTTGATCTTTGAAAACTGAACAACGAGTGAGTAAACATTCTGCTTGCAGAATGAACGCGAAAGTTTGAGACGAGCCTTGGCTTGAATCGACTGGAGCACAATTGAGATTTTAATCTCGTCAGATTCAAAATGAGCTTATCGCTCTTTTCAATACTTTATTGGAGAGTTTGATCCTGGCTCAGGACGAACGCTGGCGGCATGCCTAATACATGCAAGTCGAGCGGAGTTGATAGAAAGCTTGCTTTCTTGATGCTTAGCGGCGGACGGGTGAGTAACACGTAGGCAACCTGCCCCCAAGTTTGGGACAACTACCGGAAACGGTAGCTAATACCGAATAGTTGTTTCCTTCGCCTGAAGGAAACTGGAAAGACGGAGCAATCTGTCACTTGGGGATGGGCCTGCGGCGCATTAGCTAGTTGGTGGGGTAACGGCTCACCAAGGCGACGATGCGTAGCCGACCTGAGAGGGTGATCGGCCACACTGGGACTGAGACACGGCCCAGACTCCTACGGGAGGCAGCAGTAGGGAATCTTCCGCAATGGGCGAAAGCCTGACGGAGCAATGCCGCGTGAGTGATGAAGGTTTTCGGATCGTAAAGCTCTGTTGCCAGGGAAGAACGCTTGGGAGAGTAACTGCTCTCAAGGTGACGGTACCTGAGAAGAAAGCCCCGGCTAACTACGTGCCAGCAGCCGCGGTAATACGTAGGGGGCAAGCGTTGTCCGGAATTATTGGGCGTAAAGCGCGCGCAGGCGGTCATTTAAGTCTGGTGTTTAATCCCGGGGCTCAACCCCGGATCGCACTGGAAACTGGGTGACTTGAGTGCAGAAGAGGAGAGTGGAATTCCACGTGTAGCGGTGAAATGCGTAGATATGTGGAGGAACACCAGTGGCGAAGGCGACTCTCTGGGCTGTAACTGACGCTGAGGCGCGAAAGCGTGGGGAGCAAACAGGATTAGATACCCTGGTAGTCCACGCCGTAAACGATGAGTGCTAGGTGTTAGGGGTTTCGATACCCTTGGTGCCGAAGTTAACACATTAAGCACTCCGCCTGGGGAGTACGGTCGCAAGACTGAAACTCAAAGGAATTGACGGGGACCCGCACAAGCAGTGGAGTATGTGGTTTAATTCGAAGCAACGCGAAGAACCTTACCAGGTCTTGACATCAGCATGACCGGGCTAGAGATAGTCCTTTCCTTCGGGACATGCTAGACAGGTGGTGCATGGTTGTCGTCAGCTCGTGTCGTGAGATGTTGGGTTAAGTCCCGCAACGAGCGCAACCCTTGATCTTAGTTGCCAGCATTTCGGGTGGGCACTCTAAGGTGACTGCCGGTGACAAACCGGAGGAAGGTGGGGATGACGTCAAATCATCATGCCCCTTATGACCTGGGCTACACACGTACTACAATGGCCGGTACAACGGGCTGTGAAGCCGCGAGGTGGAACGAATCCTAAAAAGCCGGTCTCAGTTCGGATTGCAGGCTGCAACTCGCCTGCATGAAGTCGGAATTGCTAGTAATCGCGGATCAGCATGCCGCGGTGAATACGTTCCCGGGTCTTGTACACACCGCCCGTCACACCACGAGAGTTTATAACACCCGAAGTCGGTGGGGTAACCGCAAGGAGCCAGCCGCCGAAGGTGGGATAGATGATTGGGGTGAAGTCGTAACAAGGTAGCCGTATCGGAAGGTGCGGCTGGATCACCTCCTTTCTATGGAGAATCGTTTCCTGTAACGGAAACATTCAAATATGCAGCTTAGCTGCAAACTACTCACTCGTTGCTCAGTTTTGAGAGCTCAAACTCTCAAACAGCTTGCTTTTGCATGGAGCTTGTTCTTTGAAAACTAGATATCGAAACGAAAGTAAATGCGAATTAGAACATTCCTTTTTAGCTGAACTTGTGTATAACAAGTTTCAATAAAAACGGTAGTTAATTGCTGTTGCGATGGTATCGAGTGGGAGCGACTTTTGGCTTTGGACGCAGTCCAAAACAAGGGAAGCGAGCGATCGAAACCGGAGCAATTTGGTTAAGCTACTAAGAGCACACGGAGGATGCCTAGGCGCTAGGAGCCGATGAAGGACGTGGCGAACAACGAAACTGCCTCGGGGAGCTGTAAGCAAGCTTTGATCCGGGGGTGTCCGAATGGGGAAACCCAGCTGGGGTAATTTCCAGTTACTCACAACTGAATACATAGGTTGTGTAGAGGCATACCAGGGGAACTGAAACATCTAAGTACCCTGAGGAAGAGAAAACAATAGTGATTCCGTCAGTAGCGGCGAGCGAACGCGGAGAAGCCCAAACCAAGGAGCTTGCTCTTTGGGGTTGTGGGACGTCTCACATGGAGTTACAAAGGAACCGGTTAAGCGAAGAGGTCTGGAAAGGCCCGCCAAAGAAGGTAAAAGCCCTGTAATTGAAAGTCTGTTCCCTCCGAGACGGATCCCGAGTAGTGCGGGGCACGTGAAACCCCGTATGAATCCGGCAGGACCATCTGCCAAGGCTAAATACTTCCTAGCGACCGATAGTGAAGCAGTACCGTGAGGGAAAGGTGAAAAGCACCCCGGAAGGGGAGTGAAATAGAACCTGAAACCGTGTGCTTACAAAAAGTCAGAGCCCGTTTTAGGGGTGATGGCGTGCCTTTTGTAGAATGAACCGGCGAGTTACGTTCCCGTGCAAGGTTAAGGTGAAGAGCCGGAGCCGCAGCGAAAGCGAGTCTGAATAGGGCGACATAGTACGTGGACGTAGACCCGAAACCGGGTGATCTACCCCTGTCCAGGGTGAAGGTGCGGTAACACGCACTGGAGGCCCGAACCCACGCACGTTGAAAAGTGCGGGGATGAGGTGGGGGTAGCGGAGAAATTCCAATCGAACTCGGAGATAGCTGGTTCTCCCCGAAATAGCTTTAGGGCTAGCCTCGGAAAACAGAGTCGTGGAGGTAGAGCACTGATTGGGTGCGGGGCCCGCAAGGGTTACCAAGCTCAGTCAAACTCCGAATGCCATAGACTTACTTCCGGGAGTCAGACAGTGAGTGCTAAGATCCATTGTCAAAAGGGAAACAGCCCAGACCATCAGCTAAGGTCCCCAAGTGTGTGTTAAGTGGGAAAGGATGTGGAGTTGCACAGACAACCAGGATGTTGGCTTAGAAGCAGCCACCATTGAAAGAGTGCGTAATAGCTCACTGGTCGAGTGACTCTGCGCCGAAAATGTAACGGGGCTAAACACACCACCGAAGCTATGGCTTGATGCTTTGCATCAGGGGTAGGGGAGCGTTGTATAAGGGTTGAAGGTGTACCGTAAGGAGCGCTGGACATTATACAAGTGAGAATGCCGGTATGAGTAACGAAAAGATCAGTGAGAATCTGATCCGCCGAAAGCCTAAGGGTTCCTGAGGAAGGCTCGTCCGCTCAGGGTAAGTCGGGACCTAAGGCGAGGCCGAAAGGCGTAGTCGAAGGACAACAGGTCGAAATTCCTGTACCACCGTAAGCCGTTATGAGCAATGGGGGGACGCAGTAGGGTAGTGACGCGGACTGATGGATGTCCGTCTAAGCAGTGAGGCTGATGTGTAGGCAAATCCGCACATCATAAGGCTGAGCTGTGATGGGGAGCGAAAATTGTAGTAGCGAAGGTCATGATCTCACACTGCCAAGAAAAGCCTCTAGCCAGGTGAAGGTGCCCGTACCGCAAACCGACACAGGTAGGCGAGAAGAGTATTCTAAGGCGCGCGGAAGAACTCTCGTTAAGGAACTCGGCAAAATGACCCCGTAACTTCGGGAGAAGGGGTGCCCCGGTAGTGTGAATAGCACGAGGGGGCCGCAGTGAAAAGGCCCAAGCGACTGTTTAGCAAAAACACAGGTCTGTGCGAAGCCGTAAGGCGAAGTATACGGGCTGACGCCTGCCCGGTGCTGGAAGGTTAAGGGGAGTGGTTAGGAGCAATCCGAAGCTGTGAACCGAAGCCCCAGTAAACGGCGGCCGTAACTATAACGGTCCTAAGGTAGCGAAATTCCTTGTCAGGTAAATTCTGACCCGCACGAATGGCGTAACGACTTGGGCGCTGTCTCAACGAGAGATCCGGTGAAATTTTAATACCTGTGAAGATGCAGGTTACCCGCGACAAGACGGAAAGACCCCATGGAGCTTTACTGCAGCTTGATATTGAATTTGGGTACGATCTGTACAGGATAGGTGGGAGCCTTTGAAGCGTGAGCGCCAGCTTGCGTGGAGGCAACGTTGGGATACCACCCTGATCGTATCTAGGTTCTAACCTGGTACCGTAATCCGGTGCGGGGACAGTGTCAGGTGGGCAGTTTGACTGGGGCGGTCGCCTCCTAAAGAGTAACGGAGGCGCCCAAAGGTTCCCTCAGAATGGTTGGAAATCATTCGAAGAGTGCAAAGGCATAAGGGAGCTTGACTGCGAGACCTACAAGTCGAGCAGGGACGAAAGTCGGGCTTAGTGATCCGGTGGTACCGCATGGAAGGGCCATCGCTCAACGGATAAAAGCTACCCTGGGGATAACAGGCTTATCTCCCCCAAGAGTCCACATCGACGGGGAGGTTTGGCACCTCGATGTCGGCTCATCGCATCCTGGGGCTGAAGTAGGTCCCAAGGGTTGGGCTGTTCGCCCATTAAAGCGGTACGCGAGCTGGGTTCAGAACGTCGTGAGACAGTTCGGTCCCTATCTGTCGTGGGCGTAGGAAATTTGAGAGGAGCTGTCCTTAGTACGAGAGGACCGGGATGGACGTACCGCTGGTGTACCAGTTGTTCCGCCAGGAGCACCGCTGGGTAGCTATGTACGGACGGGATAAACGCTGAAAGCATCTAAGCGTGAAGCCCCCCTCAAGATGAGATTTCCCAGTATGTAAGACCCCTTGAAGACGACGAGGTAGATAGGCTGGGGGTGGAAGTGCAGCAATGCATGGAGCTGACCAGTACTAATCGGTCGAGGGCTTATCCAATAGCAAGTGATAGTTCGCATGTTTCGTTTCGAATCTAGTTTTCAGAGAACAACAACTCTGAAATGTAAGCACCGCGTTTGGTGGCGATGGCGGAGGGGTTCCACACGTACCCATCCCGAACACGACCGTTAAGCCCTCTAGCGCCGATGGTACTTGGACCGCAGGGTCCTGGGAGAGTAGGACGCCGCCAAGCAAAGAACCACTGCCGATGTTATTCGGTGGTGGTTTTTATTTGTTTATAAGGATTAGAGATGATGAGCGGAAGCTCTAACATGATCGTCAAATGAAGGTAACATTTTTGTTACGGATAACAGCGGCAAAACCAGTATAATAGGACTATGTTAAATATGCTAAAAGTACCTGACCACAGAGCTGGAATGTGCAGCTGTGAAAAGGAGGGTGTGTGTGTTAAGTTGGCGGAGACTTGGACTACAATCAATTCTGTTGCTTTGTTTGACCGTTGTTCTGGCAGGATGCGGTGAAGCTTCAGGATCTGTATGGACTTCATATGAAGGTGCGGTGAACGAGAAGAGTTTTCCGGTGCCTAAAGTAGCGAATAAATCTGACCAGTCCGAGAACAATTCGGATATGGACTATGTTCGATATACGCTGTCTGGTATTAGTGAGAGCACTAGCTTGCCTGAGGTATATCTAGACGAGATTAAAAGCTGGGGTTGGACAGAGAGGCAAGCCAAGGGTACATCCAATGAATCCAGTACCTTGCGAGTATTTGCAAAGGAAGGACATACTGTGCATTTAGCAGTACATGATGGATCCTTTACACTAATGGTTCCTAGAAATGATGCTACTCAAACGACAGTTAAATCATTGGCTGAAGACGATTGAGCTGCTACGTGTAAGATTGGATATGAAAATTAACGCTGTGATGTTCCTTATATAGTAAAGCTCCCGTGTACATGATAGGGGGCTTTTTGTTATTTTACGAAGTAGGCTGCAATCGTGATCGGAGTACCTAGTGTGTAATGCAAGAGAAGCCATAAAGGTAAAGAGGATTAGGAGTAGATATTGTGGTACAGAAAGGCGAGTATATGCGCTTGAACTATTATAGGGGTGTGCTGAGCTTTTAAAGGTAGAGGACGAGAGATGTAGTTATATAAAGGTATGGGGTAGATTGAATGGTTAATGGAAGGCTAGGCTAGAAGGGAGATAGAGGATCGCTCATAGGAGTAAAGTATACGAGATATCTGGAGTTAAAGGATATGGAACAGCAGATGAAAAAGTGGAGAAGAATGGAGTCTGTCATGGGGATAACTAATTTAGCCATACCCAGACTGTGGATAAGGGACAGGAAGGGAACAAAACATAAAGGTTATCCACTGTGGATAACCTTTGTTTGATCATGTGAGGCTGAGCCAGCTGGACGATACGAGCTCTTTTTTAACAAATATCCGAGGGGCTCAGGCCATTATGTATTACAGGTGAATGAGATACTGCACTATTGGATGAACGAAGGGTATTATTGCAGATAATATGAGACATCTTGTTCATTTAATTTGATGAGTCCATCTTTGCGCTCGCGGGAGAGTACCATGACAACATATAAGCGAGGACCCAGCAACCACAAATGCCAGAAGATCAGCGAGAGGGTGAAGGACAATGGGGACCATATCAAACATACTGTAATGATACATAGTCCAATCCAGCTCATGTTAAGGTGTACCCGGACAAACATACGGAAGCTGAAATGCTGATCAGGGATATAACCTAACCAAGGCATACGCAGATTCCAGCGCCACCGTTTAGCGTAAGAGCTACGTACCAAAAGTAATATTGTTCTGGCAATGACATAATGAATCCAAATGGTGATTGGGCCTGCCAGTACAAAAAAGAAGAGGCCAGTCCAAGAGAATGCAAGTAGATTGAATAAAAGCATGATGACTGGCAAACAAAGATAACTATAGATGACACTGCGGGCGATAGCCTTTTTTTTCAGAAGCCGGTATTGATAAAATGTTGCTTTATTCTCCGGTTCGGCGATCATACGTTTATATATCCTCCTTCAAATTCACGTTTGTGTGGAATAGGTATTTGTTTTCTTATACGTGTAAAAGGGAATGCATTATGTATGTATATATGAACCTTGTCTATCACGCCATGACGATTGTACAAGATATTGAGATTCGAATGAGCTTATCTCAGTATACTCTCGAATGCATGGGCTGTCAGGCTTTGATATCGTTATCATGTATTATATATCGGCTGAGATTCCAAGTTTTTTTAAGTAATTTGAATATAAGTTTTGAGCCAGACTAAGGGATACGTGATTTTGAGGGAAACGCGATGGATGCAGGATAACAGTGTAGACATGAGAAGATGAATGATCTTGATCAGAAGACGAATGTATTTTTCGGTACAGACACCCCGGAGGGGGTGGGCGAATATATATATTTTATAGAAAGAAAGCACTATGAAAATGTATAAAATAATAGAAACTGTGCAATACTGATAGTAAACGTAAAACAAGGTGGGATGGTTCATGGAAGAACATGCCGAACACACATGTATTATCTGCGAGCAAAGAAAAAGAGAAGGCATTTTTATTGTATCTGAATTCATATGTGACACTTGTGAAGCAGAAATGGTTCATACCGATGCGCAGGATGCCAAGTACAATTATTTTATTCATCAAATGAAGCAAATTTGGGTACAAAAAAACGCATAATGCATATTGCTAATAGAAGTAGAAGCGAAACATCACGCTGTAAAGATGCTGATGTGTATAGAGGCCCATTGGGCCTTTTTCTGTTTTTAGGAGAGAGAGTCTTGTCTGCCATTTAAGGAAGGCGTATGCTGATATAATGATATCGAAAATTTGCAGCAGCGCGTGTGGAGATGGGGAAGAATGGCGTTCCTTGGATTAAGAAGCATGTGGGAGCGCATCGGGCGCACATTATATATGTACAGGATGGTTATTTCATGGAACATAAAAACAAATCAAGTAGAGCCCCTTTATATGAAGCGTTGCTTGCGTATCGTGATTCGAAGCAGCGTTCTTTTCATGTGCCTGGGCATAAGAATGGACAAGCTTACCGACATTTGCTGAAACAAGCAGAAGCAGGACAATCTCCCGTTAAGGATATTGTTAATGAGGAACTCCGGCATAACGGAGATATTCAGAGCGAAGCGGGAAGAAATGTAAATAGAAGGATAGAGCAACTTAGTTTAGTGGAGAACGATGGGGATGCCATAGGGAATGGGGAACGACTCAGCGATGAAGCGACTCATTCGGAGACAGGATTAGTACCGGATCGTTCATTCCTGGAGATGATGGAGATGGATGTTACAGAGATTACGGGCACCGACGATTTGCATCATGCGGAAGGTGTGATCCAGGAAGCACAGGAGCTTGCGGCAGATTGTTTTGGTGCAGAGGAGAGTTTCTTCCTTGTGGGGGGAAGTACGGCTGGTAATCTGTCTTTACTTCTTACTGTGTGTGATGAGCCGAATAGTATTGTGCTAGTGCAGCGGAATGTACATAAATCCGTTATTCACGGGTTAATGCTGGCCGGCGCAAGAGCTGTATTTCTGGAGCCGTGGGTCGATCCAGCGTCTGGACTTGCGGTCATGCCGTCGGTTGAGACGGTTCAGGCTGCTGTCCAGTCCTATCCTGAGGCAAAGGGCGTACTTGTCACTTTGCCCAATTACTACGGCATGGGCGCTGATCTGACGCCCATTGCCGAGGTATGCCACGTTGCTGGCATGCCATTGCTCGTAGATGAAGCGCATGGCGCGCATTATGGGCAGCATCCGGAGCTGCCTGTTTCTGCACTGTCATGCGGAGCAGACGGTGTCGTGCAGTCGACACATAAGATGCTGTCGGCCTTCACCATGGGTGCGATGCTGCACATCCAGGGACCACGGTTAAACCGGTCCCTGTTAAGGCAGCGCCTGTCCATGGTGCAAAGCTCAAGCCCATCATACCCGGTGATGGCTTCGCTCGATCTGGCGCGCCGGCTCCTGCACGTGCAGGGCGCGAACACGTTCACGGCGGGGCTCGCCGCCGTGAACGCCTTTAAGCGCGGCCTCGCGGAGCTGCCGCGCTTCCAGTTGCTGCAGCCTGCACAGCCGCTGCAGCCAGAACCGCCAGCCGGAACAGCGAAGCCGGCTGGTATGCCCGTGTCCGCTGCGCAGCAGACACGGGAGGGCCTGCCCGCGGCGGCGATGCCATCTGCCGCGGGGTATACCGCTCAGGACCCATTCAAGGCCGTCATCTATGACGGCGCAGGGGTACTGAGCGGTTATGGGCTACAGCAGCAGCTGGAAGCATGCGGCTGTGTGCCCGAGATGAGCGACGAACGGTACGTCGTCTTGCTCTTCAGCCTGGGCTCAACGGTGCAAGATGCTCAGCACCTGTTGCAGGCTTTACACCATATCAGCTCTGCCAATGGGCATGAGCAGGTCCAATCTAATGCAGAGACATCACATCAGCTCGTGAAAGATTCCGCGCATTATATTTCCACGTGGAACAATTTACAAGAAAACACTGGTTATTCCGAACCGATCTCCTTCACACTGCAACCAATTGTGGAGACGGATACGATCTATGTCCCGATAGAAGAAAGTGCAGGCTGTCGATCAGCCGAGATGGTTACTCCATACCCTCCAGGGATTCCGCTTGTCTATCCAGGTGAACGTCTAAGTCCAACGATGGTGGAGCGTATACAACTCCTGCGTAATGAAGGAGCGAAGTTTCACGGGGTATCAGATGCATCACTACAGGTATTAAAGGTCATGAAGGATTGATAAATACACATATGAAGTCTGAATTACATTTACCAACGGTAGTCTGTATGACCAATACGGTTAGTGATACCGGACCCTACACATGTGAGGGTCTCTTGGTCATTAATCTAGTTGCTATCTTCCAACTCAGGCATGCAATACGTTGAAGGATGTCAGGGTCCAACATTTTAAAGTCAAGGATTGCTGATCCTGGCGAATTGTCCAGACGATATTCTAAGGAACCGAGTACATCTTATTTAGCCTTCGAGTTCTCCTTTTATTTTGTAAGGAACCTGAGACTTGTTATTAACCCAAATCACCTAATAAACACGCCTTAAACGACTGGTTATTCCAATATAGCGTCTTTCAGATTCCTTAGATTGCTGCGGTGCGGGCGCTTCAAATCGCTGAATAAGACGCCCCAGGGTCGTTAGCGCTCCCACTCCGTGTTCTGCTCCAGACACGTTCAGTTACGTTCCGGCTTTCGGCAGGTAAGGAGACACGCTCTAGTTCAGCTTATACAGATAGACATAAGAAAGAAGGGAACACTTTGGGTATTCCGCTAAAAAAATATACAGGAATAGTCCTGCAAGTTTTGTTAATGTACGGTTTTTACTGGATTGGCAACCTCATTCAAACTCTATTACATCTGCCGTTAACAGGAAGTATTGTGGGTATGCTGGTTTTGTTCATTGCCATCCAACTGGGATGGGTCAAAATGAGCTGGGGAGAAGAAGCGTCAACGTGGCTTCAATCCCATTTGCAATTATTGTTCATTCCACCTACTGTGGGCATCATTAATCATTTTGATTTTTTTAGAGCTAACACATTATTATTAGTCCTTGGTTTGATCGTTAGCACATTAATCACATGTCTGATATCTGCCAAATTAAGTGAGTGGCTCATGATATGGAGATCGTCTCATACAGGTAAAAAGGAGGCGATCACTTGTCAGCATTCATCCTCGGAATTGGAATGATCGCGCTAACTATCGCTGTATATATTCCAGCCACTCGTCTATATAAAAGGCTGAAATGGCCGATACTTATGCCTGTACTCACAACGACTGCCATCCTGATCCTGATCTTGGTGATTTCCGGTATCAAGCTGGAAACGTATATGCTAGGTGGCAAATGGATACAGGAACTCTTGGGCCCAGCAGTTGTATCTCTCGCGTTTCCCTTGTCCAGACATCTGCATGTGCTGAAGCAAAATATCATTCCAATTGTGGGTGGGACGATTGGAGGCAGTATTACAGGTGTGTCCACAGGTGCTTTAATCGCCATTCTTCTGGGGTATCCTCAAGAGATGGTCATTGCTTTATTGCCAAAATCCGTGACGACTCCTGTTGCTATTCAACTTGCTAATCAGGTTGGAGGGAATGCCTCATTTACATCGCTGTTTGTGATGATCGCAGGATTCTCAGGGATATTACTGGGGCCGATGCTCCTGAAATGGGCCAAAGTCCGCAGTAAACATGCCTACGGAATTGGATTGGGTTCAGCATCTCATGCCCTCGGCATGGCAAGGTCTGTTGAATATGGAGAGAATGCTGTAGCCCTCAGTTCAGTATCCATGATTGTAAGTGCCATTGCCGGATCAATGATGCTTCCATTATGGGTATGGATCATCTACGGTTGACGCTTTACTTTGTTGTTCATGTTGGAGTAACTGCTGACCTATAGTATTATAGAAAGAAACAAGCTTGTATGATCTTGGTGTTATTAATACGTAACGATATAGCTGTAGCTATACACCTCTGGGCGGGGGATATCATATCCTGTAGCAAGAGGGTCAAAGCATTTTCAATTACAGCAGCAATAGATGCAATTATCGACATAGAAAGCAGGGAAGCATATGCAGGGCAGAGGTAAATTCATTACGCTGGAAGGGGGAGAGGGTTCCGGTAAAACAACGATGATTGGTAGAATAGGTTCTTATTTTGAAGAACGGGGTATACCTTACGTAGTTACGCGAGAGCCTGGCGGAATTGAGATTGCGGAGAAAATACGTTCAATTATCCTGGACCCTCTTCATACGGCAATGGATGCTCGAACCGAAGCGCTATTGTATGCAGCTGCACGCAGCCAGCATCTGGCGGAGAAGGTAGAGCCTGCGCTGAAAGCTGGAAAAGCAGTCATCTGTGACCGATTTGTCGATAGCAGTCTGGTCTATCAAGGATATGCCCGGGGACTCGGGATAGAGAATGTATGGGCTATTAATCGCTTTGCGATCGGTGATCTTATGCCGGATGTGACCTTATATCTGGACATCGAGCCTGAATTGGGGCTTGCACGGATCGACGCTCATGATGGCCGCGAAGTGAACCGTCTGGATCTGGAGAATCTGGAGTTTCACCATAAAGTGCGAGAGGGTTATTTCCTATTAAAAGAGCAGTTCCCGGAAAGAATCAGAGTTATTGATGCTTCCATGAAGCAGGAGGATGTCTTGGCAGCGATGATTTTGTCGCTGGAGACAGGGATTTTGAAGGATTTTGACGAGTAATTGTCTAATATATAGACAGGGCATTTAATAAAGATGCTTATTCTGAAGGAGGTTATGCAGGATGAAACTGATTGTTGCGATTATACAGGATAAAGACAGCAACCGATTATCCAGCGCATTGGTCAAAGCAAACTTTCGGGCAACGAAGTTGGCCAGTACGGGTGGATTTTTGAAGGCAGGCAACACGACGTTTATGATCGGTGTCGATGATGGTCAAGTCGAGTCCGTAATGAACGTCATTCGCAGCAGCTGTAAGGTTCGTGAACAGCTCGTGACTCCGGTCACACCGATGAGTGGAACAACCGACTCTTACCTGCCGCTACCTGTTGAAGTTCAAGTAGGTGGAGCTACTGTATTTGTTCTCCCGGTAGATCGCTTCGAACACTTCTAAACTTTTTGCATGAATCATCCCATGAGGGTCTTTCATGATCAATAGCATGTTGGAAACGATCGATGCAAGCAGATTTAAAAGAAGTTCGTGTGTGCCACTTATGGAACCGCCTTTTTTGATCAGAAGAATTGGCACACTCTTTCCGAATGAACATTTTCTAGCTGGGGAATGCTCATTCGGAAAGAGGTTGACTACAAACAACAAGTCCTTAATGGTGATGTATATCTACCATTTATATAGAGTGTGATCAGCATATATAGAAGCCTCATCCTCACGCACAGGCGCAACGCGCACTGTGCTGATGGGCGATTAGCTAACTTTGATAGAAAGCGGGCGTATCCATGAAAATCAATCCTGGATTCAGACCGATTCAGAGCGGGATCAGTTCTACTGATTCAGGCTCCAAACCGGTTCAATCCAAAAATTTCTCTGATATGATGAACCACCAGGGGGAACGGGCCTCACAAGCTGAACTGAATCGCCGGTTTAGTGAAATCCAGCTTCAAGGTGATCGCCTGGCGCGTTCCATGACGATTCGTGAACTGAAGGCGTATAAGCAACTTGTTAAAAGGTTCCTGGAAGAGACCGTTCGTCGCGGTGTATCCATGAAAGAGACAAGGGGTTGGGATCGTCGTGGCAGAGGCAAGCGTTATAAGCTGATTGATGAAATTGACTCCGCTCTGTTATCCATGGCAGATGAATTGCTGGATACAGAAGAAGGAAAAATCTCTCTATTGCAACAAGTAGGCGAAATTCGGGGGATGCTTATTAATTTAAGCTTCTGAGGAGGAAGTATGTCCTTTCAACAGATTATGGGTCAACAAGCGGCCAAGCAAATGTTACAAAGCAGTTTGAGACGTCAGGCAATAAGCCATGCGTATTTATTTAGCGGTCCAGCGGGAAGCGGGCAACGGAAGACGGCAATTACCTTTGCCAAGGCAATATTCTGTACAGAGCTGGAAGATGACGCGTGCGGACAATGTCTTGAATGTCGTAAGGTGGAACATGGTAATCACCCGGATCTAACCATGCTTGCACCAGATGGAAACAATATTAAAATAGATCAAATTCGGGATCTGCAGCGTATCTTTTCATACCGATCAGAGGCAGGTCATCCCAAAGTATATATTATAGAACAAGCCGAGAAAATGACGGTGCAGGCAGCAAACAGTCTGTTGAAATTTCTGGAGGAACCGCAGGTACCGGCAGTTGGCATCCTGATTACAGATAATGGACAGGCCATGTTGCCTACGATTCGTTCTCGCTCCCAATTGGTGCCGTTCAGTGCACTGAATCCGGAAGAGATGCTGCAATCACTAATTGAGGAAGGGCACCCTGCCAATCTGGCTCGCTCTGCCGTCCATTTAGCGTCAGGATTGGAAGCATGTAGAGAAATTCTCCAGCAGAATTGGTTTGCAGAAATTAGAAACGTAATGTTACAATTAGGGAAGGAGTCCCTGGGTAGAGGAAGTACATCATTGATCTCTGCACAGCAGAAGCTTTTTAAAACCGGACTCTCTGAACACCTGGACATGTTACTCAGTTTGTTCCATCTATGGTTTAGGGACATGCTGTATGTTCAGTACGGTAGGCATGAACATATCGTTTTTATAGATCAGTTAGACATGCTATCTCAGTTGGCACATACCCGCAGCACAGAACAGTGGGTTTCCTATATGGATCTGGCCGCAGCATGCAGAAAAAAATTGCGTTTTAACGTCAATGGCCAGCTTTGTCTGGAGCAATTTTTGATCGGTTTGGCATAAGACTGGGAGAGGGATAAGTTAGTTCCAATCATATGCAAACGGTTATAACTTCGGCCGGTTCCCTAAGAAGACGGGGCTTCAGACGAAGTGGGGTTGGCTTACAAGGGGGTTAATTTTTTGTACAGTGTAGTGGGTGTCCGTTTCAAAAAAGCGGGCAAAATTTATTACTTCGATCCCCTGGACCTTCCCATTGAGAAAGAAAACTGCGTTATCGTGGAGACAGCGCGGGGGGTAGAGTACGGTAAGGTTGTCGTTGGTAAGAAGGAAGTGGGCGAGTCCGATGTGGTGTTGCCGCTGAAGAAAGTCATCCGCGTTGCGGGCGAGACTGATGCCCGTGTGGTTGATGAAAATAAGCGTGCAGCGAAGGAAGCATTCGGTACTTGTTTAAATAAAATCAAAGACCATGGCCTCAAAATGAAGCTGGTCGATGTGGAATTTACGTTTGATCGCAATAAAATCATATTTTATTTTACAGCTGAAGGAAGAGTCGATTTCCGGGAGCTGGTCAAGGATCTGGCAAGCATATTCCGGACACGAATCGAGCTGAGACAGATTGGTGTACGTGATGAAGCGAAGATGCTTGGCGGTATCGGACCTTGCGGCCGTGTATTGTGTTGTTCTTCCTGGCTGGGAGACTTTGAGCCGGTATCAATCAAGATGGCTAAAGATCAGAGCCTGTCACTGAATCCGACGAAAATTTCAGGGTTGTGCGGAAGACTCATGTGCTGTCTGAAATTTGAGCATGATAACTATGAAAGTGTGAGAGAAGAACTGCCAGCTGTAGGCAAATTGGTCGTCACCTCATTGGGTGAAGGAAAAGTTGTCGGAATTAATGCCGGTAGCCGCACAGTCCATGTTCAACTGTTCGACATCAGTAAAGTCAAAGAACTTCCGCTGGATGACGTCGTTATCAAGTAAACCATAAAGGTTGCTTCGGGGTGGAAACTTGGAAAAGAAAAATCTGTTTACGCACATTCATGAAATGGAAACCCAACTGGGTCAGTTGCACGGTGATTTAGGAGAGTTAAAAATGATTGTGAAGGAGCTGCTTGAGGATAATCAGCGGCTTACCATCGAGAATGAGCAATTACGCAAATTGCTCAAACGTGAGGCTCCGGCAGATCTGCCAATCTCCTCAGCACTCGCTCCCGTAGCAAGACCAGCAGGTCCGGCTACAGGTGAAGACGTTGTGGGTGAAGGGTATGATAACCTAGCTCGGTTGTATCACGAAGGCTTCCATATCTGCAATGTCTATTATGGACATCTGCGGACGGAAGGCGATTGTCTGTTCTGCCTGTCTTTTTTGAATAAATGAAGTGACCGTAGGGATCCCCTACGGTTTTTTTTCAAGGTTACAAACCTAAACTTAACAAGCATGAGATATAGAGTACCGGAGGATGAGCGTACCATATGAAAGCAAATGAAGTCGTGTTGCATGAGTCAGAGCGGATTGATGATCTGCTCTCTCATGATTTAAGAATCATTCAAAGTGATGAAGTGTTCAGTTTTTCGATGGATGCGGTATTGTTAGCCCGATTTGCTTCCGTACCTAAACGCGGTCGTGTACTTGATTTGTGTACAGGTAACGGGGTAGTTCCCATTTTGCTTACAACGCGTACACAGGCTAGTCTGGAGGGAATCGAAATTCAGCCTCGTTTGGCGGATATGGCTCGTCGCAGCGTTCAATTAAATGCACTGGACGAATCGATTATGATTCGTGAAGGTGATTTGCGAGAATTGGTGAAAGAAACGGGACATGCTGTATATGATGCAATAACGGTAAACCCCCCTTATATGCCCCTGAATGGCAGTGACCTCAAAATGAACACACATCAGGCAATGGCACGTCATGAGATCGGGTGTACCTTGGAAGAAGTGATCCAGGCTTGCAGTCGACTTGTACGTAATGGCGGCAAAGTATCGATGGTTCATCGTCCACAGCGACTTGCAGAGATTATCTCGCTCATGCGTGAGTATAAGCTGGAGCCGAAACGAATTCGGATGGTACATCCCCGTGCTCATCTGGAAGCCAACATGGTATTAATTGAAGGCATGAAAGATGGTAAACCGGAAGTAAGGATGCTTCCTCCACTCATTGTCTACAATGAAGAGGGGAAATACTGCGAAGAGATTATGGATATTTACTATGGCCAGCAACATGCTGAGCGTACTACGAAAGGAGGACTATAGATGACTTTGCATATTCAGAAAAGCTATGCGGAGCAGCTTGAAGGATCAGGCAAGCTGTATCTGGTTGGAACACCCATTGGTAATCTGGAGGATATGACCTTCCGAGCCATCAAGACATTGCAGAGTTGTGACATCATTGCAGCAGAAGACACACGACAGACCCGGAAGCTACTCACTCATTTTGAAATTACACCTTCGATGCTGTTTAGTTATCATGAGCATAACAAGGGGGCAAGTGGACCTGAACTGATACGCTATATAATAGAAGGAAAAAATTTGGCACTCGTCAGTGATGCTGGTCTGCCAGCCATTTCAGACCCGGGATCCGACCTTGTACAGCTTGCACTGGAAGCCGGAATAACGGTCATTCCCATCCCTGGACCCAATGCTGCATTGTCTGCTCTGATCGTGTCCGGATTACCGACGGAGCGTTTTACATTCGGCGGTTTTTTGCCGCGGGAGAAAAAGGACATGCGAAAAGTGCTGGAGGCTTTTGACGAATCCAACGGGACTTTGTTATTTTATGAATCACCTCACCGTATTCGGAAAACATTAGTCCACCTCGAAGAAATTCTGGGTGATCGCTCCATTGTCCTGGCTCGTGAACTAACCAAGCGTCATGAGGAATTCGCAAGGGGTACTGTGAAGGAATGCATAGACTGGCTTGAAGAGCATCCACCTCTTGGCGAGTACTGTTTGCTGGTGGAAGGTATTAAGGAAGAGGAGCGTAAGGCTGAGCGCGAAGCATGGTGGCAGCTGATGTCACTTGCGGATCATGTCAGCCATTATGAGGGTGAAGGATATAACCGCAAAGATGCGATGAAAAAAACGGCAACGGATCGTGGTCTGACGAAGCGGGATGTATATAATGCGTTAATCGAGTAGCCAATCTAACTCAATATCTTCTGTTATGGGGAACATAACCTGAAAAGGACCTTATATTCAACATTCATGTAGTTTTTGGGTAATAGAACCCATAACAGGGCAAAAAAATACCTTCCGCGGTGGGGTTCACACCGGGAAGGCTATTAAGGAATATTAAAAAGGTTAGAAATAACAATTTAGATAAGTCCAGTATACCTGGTTTTTCTTATTTTGTCACAGGTGCAGGGATTTCGGAAATACATTCGTTACAAACAATTTTACCTTTGAAGTAAGTAACGTTCTCTGCATTACCACAGAAGATACAAGCAGGCTCATATTTTTTCAACATGATGCGCTCGCCGTCAACATAGATTTCCAGAGCATCTTTTTCACCAATACCGAGCGTACGGCGCAATTCGATTGGAATAACTACCCGTCCCAGTTCGTCCACTTTTCTTACAATACCTGTTGATTTCATCATTATAATCAGTGCTCCTCTCAGCTAACTATCATTGTCATTATTCGACATTATTTTATGTTTTATGATACTCATCATACCAACGATTCCCAAAACAGTCAACCTTAAAATTAGCTTAAAATTAAGGCTGTTTTTCACAAGGTTACTGGTGGTAAGGGATTGGCAGCCTTTTTTCGCATTTAAACAACAATGCCAAGTTTGTCGATTTGGAAAACGACAAAACTACCTTATTCGACAAAGTTCGTCATAACGTGTCGAATCTTAGGTGAATCGTGGAGCTCAAAGCGTTAATATAAAAGAAATTAAAGGAGTGAATCGACATGGAACAACGACTAACGGAAGAGAAAGTATTCAAAGATCCGGTACATAATTATATCCACGTGCAAGATCCGGTTATATGGCAGTTAATTAACACCCCGGAATTTCAGCGTTTACGCCGGATTCGCCAACTCGGTACTTCTTACCTTACTTTTCACGGAGCAGAGCATAGCCGGTTCTCACATTCACTAGGTGTTTATGAAATTACACGCAAGATCATTTCTCAATTTGAAAGAAGTCATTATTCAGATTGGCCGAAAGAAGAAAAGATTGTAGCTCTGTGTGCAGCTCTGCTTCATGATCTCGGGCATGGTCCATTCTCTCACTCCATCGAGGAAGCTTTTGACATGAATCACGAAGATTGGACTTGTCGCATTATTACAGGTGATACCGAAGTAGGGGCGATCTTAAGACGGTATGCTCCTGATTTTCCTGAGAAAGTGGCATCTGTCATTCAAAAAACGTACGAAAAGCCGATTGTGGTGAACTTGGTGACCAGCCCGCTTGATGCAGACCGAATGGACTATTTGCTTAGGGATGCTTATTTTACAGGTGTAAATTACGGCACGATTGACCTTGATCGCATCCTTCGAATGCTGCGTCCCTATCATGGACGAATTGTAGTCAAGGAGTCAGGCATGCATGCTGTGGAGGATTACCTCATGTCTAGGTATCAGATGTATTGGCAGATTTACTTCCATCCGGTAACTCGTAGTTCTGAAATTCTATTGCGGCAAATATTCAAGCGAGCAAAAACACTCATACAGCATGATTTTCAATTTCGCTTCATGATTGATCCACTCCCTCAATTATTTGCAGGAGAATTATCCGTAGATGAATATTTGCAGTTGGATGAAGCATTAATTCAGACGGCATTTACACAGTGGCGAAAGGAGGACGATACTGTTCTGAGTGAGTTATGCGAACGTTTTATGGATCGCAAGTTATATAAGTATGTAGAGCTTGAACAGGTCGACTTGACAATAATAGAAGAGATTCGGGAAGCTTTTGTACAGGCAGGCCTTGATCCCGAATATGATCTTGAAATTGATTTTCCTTCCGATAATCCGTATGATGTTTTTCGTCCGGATGAATCCACGGATAAGCAGATTCTTCTTCTGGATCGACAGGACAATTTACGTGAGTTGTCAGAAGTATCTGACATTGTCCGTTCCATCAGCGGGCTTCACCGGGGGAAACATCATTTGTATTACCCGCAAAACAAGGTGGATGCGATTATTCATGAATTACCGTCACATATACGCCCCTATTTCTTGTAATCGTGTGGGTATAATCCAATGAAGAATTTAGATATCAAAAGACTTTCAAAAAGAGCTATTTTTCATGATACAGTAATCTGCTTTAATGGGGAGTATATGTAGATCGACATAATTTTGTAAATGAAAGTAGGCAAAGTTAGCACAATCAGCAATATGTAGATCAGAATATCCTTATATCTTCTATATATTGTAGTTGTGAAGAAACAAACGTAATGATGTAATATACAGATTGCCCAAAATGTTTTATGTATGAGTCATTGAAAAATTTGAATTTCACCAATTAAATTTTTAAAAGAAGATAGTCGTTATTTCGACATGAAGGGAGATACAGACATGATGCTGTTCGACACACATACACATCTGGATGCACCACAATTCGACGAGGACCGCGAGGAGATGATTCAGCGTGCTGTGGATGCAGGAGTTGGTCGCATGATCAACATTGGCTTTAACCGGGAGACAATTCCAACGACAATGAAACTCGCTGAAACGTATGACTTTATATATGCAGCTGTAGGTTGGCATCCCGTAGATGCGATCACAATGCAGGAAGGGGATTTGGAGTGGATTGCATCTTTATGTAAGCATGAAAAAGTGGTGGCAATCGGTGAGATTGGATTGGATTATCACTGGGATACTTCACCGAAGGAAATACAGCATCGCGTATTACGACAACAAATTGCCTTGGCGCGTGAAGTGAACATGCCGATTGTCATCCATAATCGGGATGCACATGAGGATATCATAAGAATTTTGCGTGAAGAGAAGGCGAGTGAAGTTGGTGGTGTGATGCATTCGTTCTCGGGCAGCTGGGAAACAGCAAAAAGTTGTCTCGATATGGGTTTCCATCTCTCCTTCGGAGGACCGATTACATTCAAAAACGCAAAGCAACCCAAAGAGGTGCTGGCGAAGGTTCCGATGGACCGATTTTTCATTGAAACCGATGCTCCGTATTTGACACCTCACCCTTATCGCGGGAAACGAAATGAGACAGCGCATGTACGTCTGGTTGCAGAGGCAGCTGCGGAAATTAAAGGCATTTCGGTGGAGGAAATTGCTGCAATAACCACCAAAAATGCCATGGAACGATTTGGAATTCGTTAAAAAAACGAGCAAATGAGGTGAAAAAGGCAGGTAAGCGGAGTTAATTTGCCCTTTGATCCAAATAAATCAAGAATATTACAATATTTTAACCAAATATTCAGAAAAACGTACTTGATCAACGCTTTACAACATGCATCAAAACAGGATATCATCTTTTCAGTGAATTGTTGTGCGGAAAATTGGACAGATGTTCGGGGGATGAACAAAGGGACACTTTCCGATGAAACAACATTACTTTCATGAATCAGTCTCGCTGAGTCTCCGTTAACGGAGAGCGGGGGAACCAATAGGGCTTAAACATCGGTGTATTTGGCCGATGCGCAACGTTCGCTGACCCAAAAGCAGCGAAGGGAACTGCGAAGCCGTATTTGATTTCTTCTTTGGGTCTCGGGGTGAATTCAAGGGCGTCCGCCATGAGCGGGGGACCCAAGATAGGGCGGCTCTCTTTCGCCCGAACCCGACAGCTAACCTCGCAAGCGGAAAAAGAGAGGCAACCTCGTGCATGAATTTCCGATATTCAAAATCATTCGGAAGCCACGAAAGAGTTCCTCTTACACTCTTTCTTTGGCTTTTTTGTTTTTGAATAAAAGAAATGTTGTCATCATACGGTAGGTATTCAGGAGGATGACATCATGTTGCGAAGATTGATTCATGGTGCAGAACCGATCAGTTGGTCCGATCTGTGTTCTGTAGAAAATTTGGTATAGTCACGTCAAAGACATCATGCGTTACTTTAGACGGCGAGGCTATGAAGGAGGACGGAGAAGTGGGCACATTCCAACCAGAAGAGACCCATGAGTCACGATCATCCAGTAAGTCTTTCGCGTTGCGGTGGAAGCATGAGAACATGCGTCAAATGGCATTGATCGCGATTTTCTCAATTGCGCTTACAATCATGATCTTGTTAGTCGTTTACGGTCAGGCCGGGAAACAAATTTCACTGGTTATTGATGGCAAAGCTCAGGTGGTAGAGACTCGTACAGGAATGCTTCAGGAAATGCTGGAGGAGCAGTCGATCACAGTCAGCCCTCACGACAAGGTATCCATGTCCATGAACGGGGCGATTACAGATGGAGACCGAATCGTTATTGAGCGGGCCGTTCCAGTTAACATTACGGCAGACGGAGACACCAAGACTCTGTATACAACGGATTCATCCGTAGAAGATGCAATTCAAAAATCAGGTATTCAAGTTGAAAGTAATGATAAGGTGTATCCAGCGCTTGGAACTGCGATCAAAGCAGATATGAAGATCCGTGTAGTGCGCGTAACAAAGCGTACAGTGGATGTAGAACAACCAATCGCTTACAAAGTAATTAAAACGGCTGACCCTAGCTTGTACAAAGGGGATAACCGTGTCGTTGTGAACGGCAAAGAAGGCACACTTGTACAGCACATCGAAAAGGTATTTCAGGATGGAGAATTGGTCTCCAAAAAAATGGTCGGCAAATCTGTCGCGAATAATCGTGTAGATAAAGTGATTGCTGTCGGCACCAAAGCAAAACCTGTTGTGAAAAAACCAGAGATTCAGACCGTATCAGCTCAAACTTCAACAACGAAGAAGGCTACAACAACGAACTCGAAGAAAACATCTGCCTCGGGCAGCAAAGTGATTACCGTATCCGGGACTTCTTTTAAATACTCCAAAGTACTTAAGAATGTATCCATGACTGCCTACTCTTCCGAAGAGCCTGGCATTGGAACCAAAACAGCTTCCGGTACTCGTGTAACGGAAGGGCGCACCATCGCGGTTGATCCCAAAGTCATTCCAATTGGCTGGTGGGTATATATCGAAGGTCTGGGATTCCGTCGTGCGGAAGATACAGGCGGTGCCATTAAAGGCAACAAAATTGACGTATATTATGACAGTGTGAAGCATGCCCTGAATTTTGGACGCAAGAAAGGCAAGACGGTCTACGTGATCGGTCCGGTGAAGCCGGAAGCGAACTAAAATCGTTTTACTTTGAAATGGGAATGCTATAAAATAGTTGCATGAATAATTCATGCGGAATATGCGGCGGAGGGGTCTGAATTCAGTCTCCCCCGCCGTTTGGCAGAGAAGAGGATATTCCTCTTCTTTTTGCGTTAGAAAGGAAGAAATGGAACATGATAAAAGAAGTCATTGTGGTGGAAGGCCGTGATGATACGGTAGCCATCCGTCGGGCCGTGGAAGCCGATACCATAGAAACAGGTGGATCAGCCATTAACCAACGCATTCTGAAGCGGATTGCGCTTGCTCAGGAGAGACGGGGAGTCATTGTACTGACAGATCCGGATCATGCTGGCGAACGCATTCGTAAAATCATTGCGAATAAGGTGCCTGGTTGCAAACATGCTTTCATTCCGGAAGCCGATGCCACACGCAAAGGGGATATTGGGGTGGAGAATGCCTCACCGGAGGCGATCCGTCATGCTCTGGCACGCGTACATACTTCATACGAAGGCGCTCCTAGCCTGATCGATTGGGAGGACCTGATCGCGGCAGGACTTATTGTGCATCCGCAGGCTGCTGCACGTCGCATGGAGATGGGCAATCTGCTGGGTATCGGATATTGTAACGGTAAGCAGTTCCACAAACGTCTCGGTGTATTTCAGATTACACGGGAAGAGTTCTCTACAGCATTAGCGCAAATTGAACGTGAAGGATTGTGAGAATATGAAGGATATGGAAGAGACGATAGAAATTGCAACGCCCAAGCGAACCAAAGAAATTATTCAAAGACACGGATTCTCATTTAAGAAAAGTCTAGGTCAGAACTTTTTGATCGATCAAAATATACTGAACAAAATTGTTAATGCAGCCGATTTGGACGAGTCCAAGGGCGCTTTAGAGATCGGACCGGGTATTGGAGCCCTTACGGAACGATTGGCCCGGGTAGCGGGTCCTGTCACAGCCGTAGAGATTGATCAGCGCTTGATTCCCATTCTGGGAGAAGTGATGCAGCCTTATCCGAATGTACGTGTGCATCATGGTGATGTGCTGAAGCTTGATCTGGCTGAACTGTTCCAAAGCGATTTTGCATCGGTGGACAAAGTCAGTGTTGTGGCTAACCTGCCTTATTATGTAACGACTCCAATTATGATGAAACTGTTGGAAGAGAAGCTGCCAGTGGACAGCATTGTTGTCATGATCCAAAAAGAAGTGGCTGAACGCATGGCTGCTGCACCAGGATCGAAAGACTACGGCAGTCTGAGCATCGCAGTTCAGTACTACAGTATTCCTGAGCTTGTGTGTATTGTGCCACCGACGGTCTTCATTCCCCAACCTAATGTGGAATCAGCTGTCATTAAGCTGAAGGTTCGTGAGCAACCACCAGTTGAGATTCCCGATGAAGCACACTACTTCGAAGTGGTACAGGCTTCTTTTGCCCAACGGAGAAAAACAATCTCGAACAACCTGAAGGCACGTTTCTTCACAAAGGAGAACCGGGAACAGGCAGACATTCTGCTGGAGCAGGCAGGTATCCAACCATCCCGACGCGGAGAGACGTTAAGTCTGCAGGAGTATGCTACACTCAGCACCGTAATGTGGGAAGCAGGGGTACGCGCAGCATTATAAAATTCGAATGAACCAAACCGGGTCTCTGCCCATACGATGGGGTAGAGGTGATTACGTTGATGAATATCGGAGACTTGGTCGTTCGGAAGTCATACGGCGGCGATGTGACTTTTCGGGTGGAAGGCCTTCAGTTGGATGCTGCGGTCATTAAAGGGACTGAGTTCCGGCTGCTTGCCGATTCCCCAGTGGACGATTTGATACAGGTTCCTTACGAACCGCAAAGCGCCAAGACCAGACAGGCGCATATTAAAGCACATCAGACCCTTTCCCGCCTGCAACAGATTCGTATGGAACAGGCTGAGCGGAATCGTGAAGGTCTGGTACAGGACTGGTCTGCTCAACAGGAGCCGGCTTATTTTGAAATGCCGGGAAAGGTGCTTCATCTGGATGGTGATCCGAACTATTTGAAAAAAAGTATGGATCTCTATGAGCAACTTCGTGTTCCCGCAGAGGGACAATACGTTCATGAATCGGCAATGGCAGATACCTTATACCGTTTATTACCCAAAGTACGTCCAGATATCGTGGTCATTACGGGTCATGACGGGGTGTTAAAGACACGTCAGCCCTATGACTTATATAGTCTTGGTAGTTATAAGAACTCGCAAAATTTTGTGGCGGCCATTCAGGTGGCCAGACAATATGAACGCCATCTGGATGCACTCACTATTGTGGCAGGGGCCTGTCAGTCCCATTTTGAGGCACTGCTGCGCGCTGGAGCGAACTTTGCCAGTTCTCCAGGCAGAATCCTCATTCATGCACTTGACCCGGTCTACGTGGCAGCCAAGGCTTCCTTCACATCGGTACGGGAAACGGTCAACATGAATGATGTGCTGCACAATACGATCAGTGGTAGCCAAGGTGTGGGTGGTGTAGAGACACGGGGGAGCTACCGGGTAGGCCTGCCGGGGCTGAATGATTTATCTACGCTAAAAGTGAACCCGTCGGCAGTCTGATGTAGGCCATTTAAAGTCCCAATTTGGGGCTTTTTTTGTTTGCAAAAAAATTCATTGACAACAACTTTTTGATGCTGATATAATAATTAGTTTTGATTTGACAATGACTGTAAAATCCGGTATAATGGACAAGAAAAGAGGTGGTCGTCGACAATGGCTAAAAACACGCTGTTGGATATCAAACGCAATCTCGATGCACATATTGGTCAGAAGATTATGCTGCGGGCTAATGGTGGCCGCCGTAAGACCATTGAGCGTACGGGTGTATTGGAAGAAACGTACCCTTCTGTTTTTATTGTTAAGCTTGATGAAGAGCAAGAAACCTTCAAGCGAGTATCTTATAGTTATGCGGATATACTTACGGAATCGGTGGAAGTCATGGTTTTTGACCCGGGCAGCCAGACGCATAGCTCCTATATGGAGACGTAAGTATCGTTGTACAGGCGATTCGCCCCTTGGGTGGATCGCTTTTTTATGTCTACAAAATCACCCATTTATCTTCTAAGGTAACCCATACATACGCAGGAATGAGTGAGGGGTGGTCGCGGCATACTATATGGACAGGTGAAGGGCAGTTTCTTAAGCAATGAAGGAAACTTCAATTGGCCTGATGCAAGATGTCCAAAACGTGAACGAACTCATTACATTATGATGGATACTTTGGAGGAGGATGGTTCATGAGTCGCAGAAGAAGAAGTGTCATGTCCGAGGATCTGAAGAATGAGCTCGCGAAAGACCTGGGCTTCTATGATACGGTCCAACAGGAAGGTTGGGGTGGAATCAAAGCCAAGGATGCAGGAAACATGGTGAAAAGAGCCATTCAACTTGCTGAGCAGGCTGCCCGCAAATCTTAATCCGGTTCAAGCAGATTGAAAAGTGGGGAAATCCGTCAGGGACAACCCCGCTTTTTCCCCTTAGATGCGGAATAGAAATGACTTGACAGCCCCATTTTGATATAATATGTTAAGTTGTCTTAGGGAAAAGGTGAGGACGGGTGAACGCCTTGAAAATTTACGAAAAAGCGCCTGCTAAAATTAATTTGATGCTGGACGTTTTACATAAAAGAAGCGATGGATTCCATGAAGTTGAAATGATCATGACCATGGTCGATCTTGCTGATCGGCTGGAAATGTCGGAGCTGCCGCGAGATACCATTTTCATCTCTAGTCAGGCGGGTTATATCCCGCTGGACGAGAAGAATCTGGCTTTCCAGGCAGCCAGACTGATTAAGGAGCGCTATAACGTACGTACGGGCGTCCATATTCATCTGGATAAAAAGATTCCAGTTGCAGCCGGCCTTGCCGGAGGCAGCAGCGATGCAGCAGCAGCTCTGCGTGGATTGAACCGTCTGTGGAGATTGAATATACCGGATCACGAACTGCAGGAGCTTGGAGCTGAACTCGGTTCGGATGTTCCATTCTGTATCACAGGAGGGACTGCACTCGCTACAGGCCGTGGTGAGAAGTTGACTCCCATTCCTAATCCGCCGCAATGTTGGGTAATTCTGGCCAAGCCTCCAATCAATGTGTCTACAGCCGATGTATACGGACGGTTCCGCAGTGACAAGATTGTTCGTCATCCGAGTGCGGCTAAAATGGAACAGGCGATTCGCAACCAATCCTTTACGGAAGTCTGTGACCAGATGGGCAATGTGCTTGAAGATGTAACGTTGAAGCTGTATCCGGAAGTTCAGCATCTGAAGGATGCCATGATTCGGTTGGGCGCAGACGGTGTGTTGATGTCTGGTAGTGGTCCAACGGTATTTGGACTGGTCTCCAAAGAATCCAAGGTTGCCCGGATATACAATGGCCTGCGTGGTTTCTGTAAAGAAGTGTACGCTGTACGTATGTTGACATGAAATTCGCTTTTATAATGTACAAACACGTATAAAGGTGGTATATTTTTAAATAATTATTCGGATTTAGATGTTTCCGTGATCGTGAGGATGGATCTCTGTGAAGAAGTTAAAACGAAGCGCAAGGCTGGTTGAAATGACGCAATACTTATTGTCCAGACCGCATACGGTTATTCCGCTCACCACATTTGCCGAACGTTATGGTGCCGCAAAGTCTTCAATTAGTGAAGATTTGGCGATTATCAAGGAAGTGTTCGAAGAAGGTGGCTCAGGAGAACTGCATACACTGGCTGGAGCAGCCGGGGGAGTAAGGTGGATTCCGAAGGTATCCCGAGAACTGGCACTTGCATTTGCGGAACGGCTCTCGACCCAGCTCGCGCAACCTGATCGGATCTTGCCTGGAGAATACCTGTACATGTCCGACTTGCTTGGTCAGCCCGCATTGATGAATGAAGCCGGCAAGATCTTTGCAACGGCCTTTGGCAATATGAATATTGATGTGGTTATGACGGTAGAAACCAAAGGAATTCCACTGGCTTATGCGACCGGAGCCCAGCTTAACCTGCCTGTCGTGCTCGTACGCAGGGACCATCAGGCTACAGAAGGATCGGCCGTAAGTATCAATTATGTATCCGGGTCCCATAAAAGTCTGCATACCATGTCCCTGTCTCGTAGGGCGATGCGTGAGCATTCCAGAGTACTTATTGTAGATGACTTCATGAAGGCTGGGGGTACGGTGCAAGGAATGATCGATCTTTTGGCCGAGTTTAATGCTACAGTTGCCGGGGTAGGGGTACTGGTGGAATCTGGTTCTGTAGATTCAGAAGAACGGCTGTTAACCGATTACGTATCTCTCGCGAAGCTGACAGCGGTTGATGCCAAGAGCAGACAGATTTCCGTCAAGCCTGGCAACTATTTTGACCTGTAGAAAGATGACGAATGTTATGTCGTTAAAGGGTCTTTTCCATCGACCTGGCACTAACGTTGTCGAATTGTGTATTAAATAAAAAAATTCCTGAAATTAGGAAATTTTTATGGTTATAAAAAGAAGGAGTTCGTATATGCCGTGTGGAATTATACACCAAGTTCTGATGGAAAAAGGTGGTGAACACACACATGCAAATTACGGATGTCAGACTCCGCCGTGTTAACTCGGAGGGGAGAATGAAGGCTATCGCATCCATTACCATCGATAACGAATTCGTCGTTCATGACATTCGTGTCATTGATGGTAACAACGGAATGTTTGTTGCTATGCCGAGCAAGCGCACTCCTGATGGAGAGTTCCGTGATATCGCCCACCCGATCTCTTCCGGTACGCGTGAGAAGATTCAGGCAGCAGTTCTGACTGAATACGATCGTGCTGCAACTGAGGAAGAAGTCATTGAAGAAGGTGCCTGAGAACATTATTGGGGTTCGAAGGAAAAGAGAGCCATGTCTTATGGCTCTCTTTTCTTTTTGATCGGAATAAGATATATTCAGTATTGAGTTTATTAGCAGAGAATAAAAAGCGCATCGTGCGCTTGGTGGCAGGGCGGCATCTTAGGAATCATTGGGATTCGGTTAAGCTCGCAGGTACACGGCGTATACATATAGGTCACATTTCGTTGGTGTCCGCGTTGTTACGTGTGATTACAGAGACAGCAGGCGATGAACAAGACCGGCGTGAAGCCGGCTGAACGGTACTCATTGGATATAGATAAGCAATGCATTTCAATGGGTTTTTCAGAACAGGAGGTCGTTAACTTTGAAACGAATGGCAATCGTTCTTGCCGCAGGGCAAGGCAAACGAATGAAGTCAAAATTGTACAAAGTACTGCATCCCGTATGCGGTAAACCTATGGTTGGACATGTGCTGGATGCAGCACTCAGCGCAGGCGTTGAACGCAGTGTGGTAGTTGTCGGCCATGGTGCCGAAGCGGTGCAGTCATTTTTAGGTTCCAAGGCGGAGTATGCACTCCAGGCGGAACAACTGGGCACAGGACATGCAGTACAGCAAGTTAAATCCTTGCTTGGCGGCGAAGCAGGATCCACAATTGTGGTCTGTGGGGATACACCGCTCGTGACTCGTGAGACATTGGAAGGTCTGATGAATCACAATGAGAGTCGCGGGGCGGCAGCTACAGTACTTACGGCTCAGTTGGACAATCCCAAAGGCTACGGCCGAGTAATACGTGGAGAAGATGGTTCCGTACAGCGGATCGTAGAACAAAAGGATTGCAACGAACAGGAAGATGCTGTGAATGAGATTAACACAGGCACATACTGCTTCGATAATACAAAATTGTTCGCTGCGCTGGATAAAGTAACGAACCAGAATGCTCAGGGAGAATATTATCTCACAGACGTAATCGGCATTTTGCGTAATGATGGAGATGTGGTTGAGGCTTACATGTCGGATGACATCGCGGAATCCATCGGGGTTAACGATCGATTGGCACTTTCGCAAGCAGAAGCCTTCATGCGTGAACGTCTCGCTGTACGTCATATGTTGAACGGTGTTACAATCATTGATCCGTCATCGACATATATCGGAGCGGATGTTACGATTGGAGCAGATACAGTATTGTATCCGGGGACAATTCTCAAAGGCACAACTTCGATCGGCGAAGCATGTCATATTGGTCCTCAGGCAGATGTGGAAGACAGCGTTATTCAGGACGGAGTTACAATCAAACATTCGGTGTTATCCAATGCCGAAGTGGGTTCTGATGCAACGGTTGGTCCATTTGCTAATTTGCGTCCAGGAACTAAACTGGGTCGCAACGTAAAAATTGGTGACTTTGTTGAAGTGAAAAATGCTACAATTGACGAAGGTTCCAAAGTATCTCATCTCAGCTATATTGGGGATGCCAAAGTAGGGAAAAACGTAAATGTTGGATGCGGGGCAATAACTGTCAATTATGATGGTTATAATAAGGCTGTAACGACGATTGAAGATGATGCTTTCGTAGGTAGCAACGTCAATCTGATTGCACCAATTACGGTAGGAAAAGGCGCTTATGTCGTTGCTGGCTCTACCGTTACCCATTCCGTTCCCGAGAATGATCTGGCCATTGCTCGTCCACGTCAGGAGAATAAACCTGGTTATGCGGAGAAGATTCGCGGACGTGCCAAAGCCAAGAAACAAAATGCCAAACCCCAATAAGGGGTTTTGATAACAAGATTGCCTCCCGAAGATCCGGGAGGTGCCGACATGTCGCAGACGCTTATAGATTCCAATGAACCAGCACGGAGGGTTTTTATTTTATGACTTATTTTGATTCGAAATTAAAAATATTTACTTGCAATTCTAACCCCAAGCTTGCCCATCAAATTGCTGATTATATCGGGATCCCTATGGGGGAATCCCACACGACCAGCTTTAGTGATGGCGAGATTCAAGTGAAACTCTCCGAGAGTGTTCGGGGCTGTCACGTTTACATCGTGCAGTCCACTTGCTTGCCGGTTAATGATAACCTGATGGAAATGCTCGTGATGATTGATGCACTCAAACGGGCATCTGCCAAGACGATTAACGTTGTTATACCTTACTACGGCTATGCAAGACAGGATCGCAAGGCACGTTCGCGTGACCCAATTACAGCGAAACTGGTTGCTAACCTGATTGAAAAAGCGGGTGCAACGCGTGTCATCGCGATGGACTTGCATGCAATGCAGATTCAGGGATTCTTCGACATTCCGGTTGACCATTTGCTCGGCGTGCCGATTCTGGCTCAATATTTCCGGTCGAAACAGATCGAAAATCCGGTTGTTGTGTCGCCTGACCACGGTGGCGTAGTGCGTGCACGTAAACTGGCTGATTTCCTGAATGCACCCCTGGCCATTATCGATAAACGTCGTCCTGAGCCAAATGTGAGCGAAGTGATGAACATTATTGGTAATATCGAGGGCAAAACAGCCATTCTGATCGATGACATTATTGACACGGCGGGAACGATTGTACTGGGAGCGAATGCTCTGATGGAAGGCGGCGTAAAAGAAGTATACGCGTGCTGTACTCACCCGGTATTGTCCGGACCTGCGATGGAACGTTTGGAGAATGCACCATTGAAGGAAGTCATCGTAACGGATACCATTCCAATTACGCATGCTAATCCGACAAGCAAACTCAAAGTGTTGTCTGTAGCGCCTTTGCTCGGAGAAGCCATTATCCGGGTTCATGAGGAATTGTCAATCAGCAAGCTGTTTGAAATTGAATAAGGACGTCTGCATAAAGTAGTAGAGGGGTTACGTTTTCCGGTTCAATGGAAAATGTAACCCCTGTCGGCGTGCCGTTTTATTAAAAGTGAAAATAGACCCTGGTCAATCCATATAAGTTGAACTACTCATTTACAACGCAAGATGTTTCTGCACACGCAATGATCCAGTGTAAAATGGTTCGTTCATCTTAATATGGTTAATACCCGGGGCGGGAGATAAATCGGAAACGCCGCCGATGAAAAAGTGTTTCGGCAATTTCGACAAATTGATTATCAAAACGGGTGATGAGTCCAATCTCAATATGGGTGTCGCGGTCGTATACCTGTACAGGTACGTGATATTCGAGATGATAGATAAAATCGCTATGTTGAGTCAGTTGTCCGTTGTCTTCGCGCAAAACCCGCTCACCTTCCTGGGTTGATAAAATATTAACTGTGAATACTACAGTAAATCGTAACTTTACTTTCCTGATATTATATGAAATATAACATTCGAAGTCTATGCCTCACCTCAGGCTAATCCGAAGGAGGGAACAAGATGAAGTGGATTGTCGGACTTGGAAATCCAGGCTCGAACTATGCCAAAACCCGTCATAATATCGGTTTTATGGCACTCGACCGGTTGGCTGATCGTCATAGTATCTCCATTACACAGAGTAAATGTAAGGCGCTGATTGGAGAAGGCCATATTGGCGGTGTGAAAACCGTGCTGATTAAACCAATGACTTATATGAACCTATCTGGTGAATCAGTTCGGGCGTATATGGATTTTTATAAAGTTAGTCTTGAAGATCTGATTGTTGTATACGACGACATGGATACTGAGATTGGCAAAGTCAGATTGCGTTATCAAGGGAGTGCTGGCGGGCATAATGGGATCAAGTCCATCATTCAGCATACCGGTACACAGCAGTTTAACCGGGTACGTATGGGAATATCCCGTCCTGAACCAGGACATGCCATTGTCGATTATGTACTGTCGACATTCATGAAGAAAGAAAAGGAAGCCCTGGATCAGACCATTGAGCAAACATGTGATGCTCTGGAGCATAGCTTGACTCATACGTTTGAACAAACAATGGCGAAGTTTAACGGATAATGTTGTAAAACAACCTGGTAAAATGATCAAAAAGACGGGTTCGATTCAGCCATACTGGACATACTGGACGTATAAACCATGTTCAGGAGGCATAAACATGTCAGTGAATTACGTATGTAGGCATTGCCGTACCTTTATCGGACGAATCGATTCTGCCCGGATAACGGAAGCAGAGCTCGGCTTTCATTTCTTGACCCCCGACGAGCGGAGGGATATAATAGCGTATAATTCCGGTGGTGACATTACCGTTCGGATTACATGTGATTACTGTAAGGAAGCCCTGGAGCACAATCCGGAGCTTAGCCTGCTCGCGAGTCCGCTTCAGTAGACATCGCCCGTACAGGATCGAATGACAGTTGAGGGCGGTTGCGTAATAACGCTCCACCTTTTATAGCCTTGGCAGCCTGCTGAGGCTTCTTTTCAGTTGGCATGAAATACACTGCTATCTCCACACTAGGTCCCGCCACATCAACAGATGTGGCAATGTTGCGAGTAATCCTTTATGATGAAACAGGACAAAAAGGAATTTGTATCCATTTTATTAGTGATACTACGCGTATGCGTGAGATAATCAAGTAAGTTATAAGAGAGGTGCCCCTTTTGTTACAAGCACTTATACAGGCTTTTTCCAAAGATCCGGACTTCGGGTCCATTACAGCCGGAATCAAGTCCGGCATGAAGGAACAATTGGTTTCGGGTCTATCCGGCTCGGCGCGTCAGATTATGCTGGCAGCTCTGCATCAGGAAATGAACCGACCATTGCTCGTAGTAACGCACAATATGTTTTCAGCTCAAAAAATTGCAGAAGATTTACAGGAAGCGCTTTCACCTGATCAGGTGTTAATCTATCCTGCCAACGAACTTGTCGCTGCTGAAGCTGCTGTTTCCAGCCCGGAAACATTGGGTCAGCGTATTGATGTGTTGGTCCGCTGCGCCCAGGGATTCAGGGGCGTTGTTGTTATTCCTTTTTCCGGGGTAAGACGTTATGTTCCGCTTCCGGAAGTGATGGCCAATGCTCGAATTTTAATTAAACAAGGTAACACACTCCAACTGGACTCCTTCCTGCTGGAGATGGTAAAGCTCGGATATGAGCGTGTGGAGCGCGTGGAATCTCGTGGTGAGATGAGTGTACGCGGAGGTATTATCGATTTCTATCCGGTTACTTCATCGATTGCATATCGAGTGGAGTTATTTGATGACGAAATCGATTCCATTCGGACATTTGATCCAGCCGATCAGCGTTCGATTGAACGAATTGAAGAGATTACGGTTTTGCCATGCAAGGAGTTAATTGCAGATCGTGAACGGATGGAAAAGGCTGCCGATGCGGCTGCTCTTTTGCTGGAGCAACAGCTGGAGAAAATGACGGACCGGCAGGCGAAGCTGCGCCTTCGTGAAGAAATTCACCGGGAGATCGAGCTTTTGCGGGAGCACGTGTATTTCTCCGAAATGTATAAATATATTTCTCCGCTCTATCCGGAGAACAAAACGATTTACGACTATATGCCAGAAGATACCCTGCTGGTCCTTGATGAGCCTGCCAGACTATCAGAGACATCAAAACAGCTGGACCGTGATGAATCGGAGTGGAACCTGCATTTGATGCAAAACGGAAAAACACTTCCGGATCTTCCATTATCCGCAGACGGTGATGAACTCTTGTATGAGCGTCCATTCCAGACGCTGTTTATGTCGATCTTTTTGCGCCAAGTTCCACACACCCAACCACAGAACATTCTGAACTTCATCAGTCGTGGCATGCAGGATTTCCATGGACAGATGAACGTACTGAAGGCAGAGATGGAGCGCTGGCATAAGGCCGGAGTTCAAGTGCTCATGCTGGCGAACGGTGAGGAACGACTCGACCGAATGCGCCGGGTATTGATGGACTATGATATTCCAGAGCCAGAGATGATGATCGGTAACTTGCAAACGGGATTTGAAATGCCGTCCATTCATTTGGCTGTCGTGACCGAGGGCGAGATGTTCTCGCAAAAACAGCGTAAAGTACGCAAACCGATTCGGAATGTAGACAACGCGGAACGAATCAAATCCTATAGCGAGCTAAAAGTGGGCGATTATGTCGTTCACCAGAACCACGGGATTGGTAAGTACCTTGGGATCGGCACCCTCGAGGTTGGCGGTATTCATAAGGACTACATGCATATTCTCTATGCCGGTGGAGACAAACTGTCTGTACCTATTGAGCAGATCGATCTGATTCAGAAATATGTGGGTTCCGAAGAAAAAGAACCGAAAATATACAAGCTGGGCGGCAATGAGTGGACACGGGTTAAAAATAAAGTCCGCACATCCGTGCAGGATATTGCTGATGATCTGATCAAGCTGTATGCAGAGCGTCAGACCTCCAAAGGATTTGGATTCGACAAGGATTCTGCAGAACAGCAGGAGTTTGAGGACATGTTCCCTTACGATGAGACACGTGATCAGGTGCGTGCGATCGAAGAAATCAAGAAGGACATGGAACAAAACCGTCCAATGGACCGTTTATTGTGTGGGGATGTGGGTTACGGAAAAACCGAGGTGGCTATTCGGGCTGCATTCAAAGCAGCTATTGAAGGCAAACAGGTGGCTGTACTCGTTCCGACAACGATTCTGGCACAGCAGCATTTTGAGACGTTCCGTGAGCGGTTCTCCGGTTATCCGTTCAACATTCATGTGCTTAGCCGGTTCCGCTCCCGTAAAGAGCAGAATGAAACTGCCAAAGGCATCAAAGCAGGCACAGTAGATATTGTCATCGGAACGCATCGATTGCTGTCGCAGGATCTGGTGTTCAAGGACCTGGGACTGCTCATTGTTGATGAAGAACAGCGCTTCGGAGTAACCCATAAGGAGAAACTGAAGAAGCTGAAAACCAATGTGGACGTGCTGACGCTAACGGCAACGCCGATTCCGCGTACGCTTCATATGTCCATGCTGGGTGTGCGTGATCTGTCCGTTATTGAGACTCCGCCAGAGAATCGTTTCCCGGTACAGACCTATGTGGTTGAACACAGCCAGGCGCTTGTTCGTGAAGCCATTGAACGTGAGCTTGCTCGTGGCGGGCAAGTGTATTACCTCTACAACCGTGTTCAGGGAATCCAGGAGATGGCTGCCGAAATTTCTGAACTTGTGCCTGAAGCCAAGGTTGGTGTGGGACATGGTCAGATGTCGGAAACAGAGCTGGAGAAAACGATTCTGGACTTCCTAGATGGTGAATATGACGTGCTTGTGAGCACAAGTATCATCGAGACCGGGGTAGATATTCCGAACGTAAATACACTAATCGTACATGATGCGGATAAAATGGGGCTCTCCCAGCTGTATCAGCTGCGCGGACGTGTGGGGCGTTCCAACCGTATTGCGTATGCCTATTTTACGTACCAACGGGATAAAGTGCTTACAGAAGTTGCTGAGAAGCGTCTGCAATCCATCAAAGAATTTACCGAACTGGGTTCAGGATTCAAAATTGCCATGCGTGACTTGTCGATCCGTGGTGCAGGAAATCTGCTAGGCGCAGAGCAACATGGATTCATCGCTTCCGTCGGGTTCGATCTGTATTCTCAGATGCTTGCAGAGGAGATCAACAAACGCAAAGTTACGATGCTTGGCGAAGAGCCGGTACCTTCCGACCAGTGGAACACAACGCTGGATCTCAGTATCGATGCCTACTTGCCGTCCGATTATATTTATGACAGTATTCAGAAGATTGAGATCTACAAAAAAGTGGCGGTCATTGCATCCTTTGACGATGCGATGGAGTTGGAAGACGAATTGGTTGACCGGTTCGGTGATCTTCCGGAAGCCGTCATTAACTTGCTGGCTGTTGCGCGGATGAAAGTATACGGCAAAATTTACGGTATTGAGTCCATTTCCCAACGTGGTGAGGACATTACCGTGAAGTTTTATGAAGGGCGTGAACATGCCTTTGAACTCTCGAAAATCGCGCACATTGGAAATCAGTTCGAAAGACGTGTACAATTTGAACAAGGACCCCATATGCTGATTCACGCTAAAGGCAAGGGGCTTGGGGATAAGCAACTGATGGAGCTGGTAGAGAAAATTCTGGAGTCCATGAAGACGGCTTTTAAATCAAAGGGGGAACTAAAAGATGTTACCAAAGTATAAAAAAGTAGGAAAAGTACTGTCTGTGAGCATGGTCGCAGTACTATCCTTATCACTGCTTGCTGCATGTGGCAAGAAGGAAGAAGCAAAAACACCTGAATCGACGGATACGAGTGCTGTAGTCGCTACGTATGATGGTGGTACCATTACAGCCAATGAATTCGACATGGAGCAACGTGTCATGAAATTCCTCTATCCGGAGTATGCACAAATGATGGATATGGACGATTTCAAAGAGTATTTGGTGAAACAGGAAGTTGCTTATGAATATCTGAGTGGCAAAGCAAGTGAGGAAGCCAAAACAGCAGGTTCCAAAGCGGCAACCGAGCAATTCGATAAAATGAAAGCTTCTGTACAGGCAGATCAATGGACTGAGATGCTGAAAGCTCAGAACCTGACAGACGATAACATTAAAAACTACATGACTCGCATCATGACAGTTATTAAAGACAAAGAAACAGGCGTTACGGAAGATGCAGTTAAGGCTGAGTTTGAGAAAAACAAAGATCAGTTCACAACAGCTTCTGTTCGCCACGTGTTGATTAACTTCACAGATCCAAAAACGCAAAAAGAGCGTAAAAAAGAAGATGCATTGAAAATTGCAAAAGAAGTAAAAACGAAATTGGATGGCGGAGCTGATTTTGCTAAAATTGCAAAAGAATATTCCGAAGATCCAGGTTCTGCTGAAAAAGGTGGATTGTACGAAGAAACACCTGTAGGCAGCTGGGTAGAGGCATTCAAGGAAGCTGCAAAAACATTGCCACTGAACAAAATCAGTGATCCGGTTGAAACGGAGTATGGTTACCACATCATGAAAGTGGAAGCTCGTACGGAAGCGGACTTCACCAAATTGACAGCTGAGCAAAAAGAAAGTCTGAAGAGCCAATTGGCAGCTGCTGAGATTGATACGTTCATGCAAAATGAATTGGACAAAATCGTAAAAGAAGTTAAATTGCCAAAAACAGAAAAAGCTGAAGAAGGCACGACTGAAGGTACAACTGAGGGTACAACGGGTACAGGAACTGAAGGAGAGAAAACAACCGAACCAAAAACGGATGACTCCAAAGGTACAGATACCAAGACGGACCAAGGTACGACTGGAACAGACAAAGATGCAACTACAGATGAAGGTACAAGCAGTAAGTAATGCTGTGTTAGCACACGTTCAGGGTTAATTCTGCCCGAATATTTCTTGTACTACGTAAATATGGACAACCATACAGAGAAGCAAGGGGAGGACTTAGGACCTCCTTCTTGCTTCTTCTTGTATATATTCAGGCTGTATGGGTACATGGTCGTCTTCTTCGAAAGTTACACAACTATATTCTCCGAAGCATGTATAAGGAAATGGGAACAGATGAATACTATGGTCAAGATATCACACTAAACGTTCTGGGACTTTCCTCTACCCATTAAGGAACAGTAGTTGAAAAATCTTCTCGAGAAAGTGGGGCAACATGTGAAATGAAAGCTACTGGTATTGTCCGCCGTATAGATGACCTTGGTCGTGTGGTCATTCCAAAAGAAATTCGCCGTACGTTACGTATTCGTGAAGGTGATCCATTGGAAATTTTCGTGGATCGTGATGGAGAAGTTATCCTTAAAAAATATTCGCCAATTGGCGAACTTGGTGATTTTGCCAAAGAATATGCAGAATCCCTGTATGAGAGTACGGGTCATGTAACGATGATTTCCGACCGGGATACGATCATCACGGTGGCAGGTGGTTCCAAAAAAGAGTATTTGGACAAGCAGGTAGGTCAACTGTTAGAGGGCTGTATGGAAAACAGAAAGACCATTTTGGAAACAAACAACGGTTCCTATGAGCTTAGCAAAGATCATGACGAGACGTTATCATCATTTGTTATTGCGCCGATTATTTCAGGTGGTGACCCCATCGGAACGGTTATCCTGTTCAATAAGGATGAATCGGTGAAGATGTCTCAGATGGAAGTGAAGATGTCCGAGACAGCTGCTGGTTTCCTTGGCAAGCAAATGGAACAATAGATAGCAAATCAACTCCTGGTGCCCTGACATGGGCATGCGGGAGTTTTTGCATTTTAAGGGGAAGGCATTGATTAAGACAAGTGTCATGATGCAGAGTTAGTCTGTATGCCCTCAGGCAGGTATAATAACAAGGTATGCTTAAAAGGATTATGCAGGAGGGACTTATGAAACAGCCGTCTACAGGCTCAAGGCTGCTACAGGGTGCATTTGTTCTTGGGCTTGCCGCCATTATCTCCAAAATCATTGGTGCTTTTCAAAAGATTCCGTTGCAGAATCTGGGGGGAGACGGTGTTTTTGGCATTTACAATACGGTGTATCCGTTATATATGCTCATTGTTACGCTTGCTGCTGCCGGGCTGCCTCTGGCCGTATCCAAATTCGTAGCAGAGCAGAATGCACTGGGGAGACCGGACGAGAGCAGGAGGATTATCCGGTTATCTTCCGTGCTGCTCGGGGGAATAGGACTTGTTATGGCGCTCTTGATGTATGCAGGTGCGCCGCTAATCGCTGACATGATTGGCAATCGACATGTGGTTCCATCGATTCGTGCAGCTTCATGGGCGTTGTTGTTCGTTCCGGTGATGACGGGACTGCGTGGATATTTCCAGGGGTTACAGCAGATGGTCCCAACAGCGGTATCGCAAGTGGTGGAGCAGACGATACGTGTCACCGTCATGATTGTTCTGCTTGTATGGTTGATGAGACGAGACGCTTCGCTTGAGACGATTGCCGCTGGAGCCATGATGGGCTCCGTTGCTGGCGGAATGGTCGGGCTGTTAACGATGTTAGGGTACATGGTCCGTCATCGGCGGAAACGTAGGGAAGAGGGAACCGGACCATTGGATTTGGGAAGAAGCAGTAACGGCAGAGAGGTTGGATCAGATTCTCATGAGCATCAGGAGAATAGATCGGTTACGCCACAGATGAAAACGGTGAGTTCCATTAACCCCGCTCTGGCAGACCAATCTCGATCCAATGCTGAATGGATCAGGATGCTGCTCATGTACGCCATTCCGGTCTGTCTCGGGTCGCTTGCCGTACCACTGATGAATCTGGTGGACACCTTCACCGTGCCACGGCTTCTGCGGGGAGAAGGATTGGATGAACTCGAATCGATGGTTTCCTTCGGCATTTACAACCGCGGATTGCCGCTGGTTCAACTGGTGACGATGTTGGCTACGTCACTGTCTGTGCTGTTTATTCCGGCGATGGCGGAAGCCCGGTTAAAGGGCGGGCCAGAAGCCGTTCGGCAGCAAGCAGGCCTCGCGCTGCGCTGGTTTTGGTTGATCGGCTTGGCGGCATCCGCGGGTCTCGCGGTGCTGGCCGAGCCGATTAACCGCATGCTGTACGGAGATGCCGCAGGCACCGAAGCACTGCGGTACATGGCGCTGACGGCTGCGGGCAGCACCGTCAGCATTATTGCGGCGGCGCTGCTGCAAGGCCTCGGCGCCGTGCGCGCACCCGCGTTCAGCATGCTGGCCGCCGCAGGCGTCAAGGCGCTGCTGAACGTTATGCTTGTGCCGGCGCTGGGCATCAGCGGCGCGGCTCTGGCAGGCGCAGTCGCCTACATGCTGGCGGCTGGCCTGAATGTGGCGCTGCTGGCGCGACTTGTCGCCCTGCGCCCTGCCCCTGGCGCCGTCCTGGCGAAGCCGGCGCTGGTGATCGCCGCCATGAGTCTGGCGGCGGTAGGCATGGCCTTGGCCGCCGAAGCGGTACTCGGCGGCATGGGTATCGCGGCTTACCGCAGGCTGGCCGCAATGGGCGTGAGCCTGCTGGGCATTGCCGCAGGCTCGGCCGTGTTCTTGCTGGCGGCGGCCCGGACAGGGCTACTGACCGCAGCGGAGCTGGCGGCTGTGCCCAAGCTGGGGCCTCGCCTGGCCAAGCTGCTGCGCAGACTGCGTGTGCTGCGCTAGCTTCATGCTCACGGTGCTTCTGCATTCAGCACAGCCAATATGCAATTATAGGATATCGAATGATTCTGGTATAATACGTGTAATTAGTCCTGATCAGGCACGCTGAATGAGTGAGCCTGGGCAGGATAGTCCGGATGGAGGTTTACGTAATGAGTGCAGCTTTAACCGTAGTGGGTCTTGGATCAGGAGATGCAGACCAACTGACCGTAGGTATTATCAAAAAAATGAAACATGCAGCTACGCTGTATGTACGTACCCTGGATCATCCTGTATTGAATGATCTGAAGCAAGAGGGGCTGGAGATGACCTCGTTTGATGCGATCTATGAGGCGAAGTCCTCCTTCCCCGAGGTGTATGATGAGATCGCGAACCAATTGATCGAGGCTGCTCGCAAGGGTGAGGCTGGAACGGAGATTGTGTATGCCGTACCCGGTCATCCCATGGTGGCAGAAGCCAGTGTGCGACTGCTCAAAGAACGCTGTCCGCAAATGGGCATTTCACTACGTGTAATGGGTGGAGAAAGCTTTCTGGACGAAGCCTTTATACGGCTTGGATTTGATCCTATTGAAGGCTTTCAACTCCTGGATGCCAGCAGCTTGAATACAGAACTGGTACAACCACAGCTACATACGTTGATCGGACAAGTCTATGATGTGTTCACTGCTTCGGACGTGAAGCTGTGCCTGATGGAAGTTTACCCGGATGACTATCCCGTATTTGTCGGTCATGCACTGGGTGTACAGGGCCAGGAGATCATTCACAAAATTCCGCTACACGAACTGGACCGGATCGAAGGGTACGGCAATCTGTCACTGATCTATGTACCGAAGAACACCGATGATGCCCTGCGTCGCCGATCCTTCGCACGTTTGCATGAGATCGTGAATATTCTTCGCAGCCCGGGTGGCTGTCCATGGGATCAGGAGCAGACGCATCAGTCCATTCGCAAAAACCTGATTGAAGAGACCTATGAAGTCATTGAGACAATCGATGAGGATGACCCTGATCATATGAAAGAAGAGCTGGGTGACCTGCTGCTGCAGATTTTATTGCATTCCCAGATGGAAGAAGAAGTGGGCGCATTTAATGTCTATGATGTCATCGAAGGGTTGAATGATAAGCTAATCTTCCGTCATCCCCATGTTTTTGGAGAACATCAGGCAGAAGATGCGAATGAAGCTCTTCAGAACTGGGAACAGATGAAAGCAGAGGAGAAGAAGCGCAAAGGTCAGGACCAGCAGAAGGTTTCCGTGCTGGATGGTATACCGCGTGACTTGCCTGCACTGATGAAGGGATACAAGCTACAGAAGAAAGCAGCCAAAGTTGGCTTTGACTGGGATGATGTTGACGGTGTGTTTGCCAAGATCGAGGAAGAACTCGCAGAGTTGAAAGAAGCGGTGCAACAAGGCCAGTCTGCGGAAGAACGGAAGCTCGAACTGGGTGATTTATTATTCGCAGCCGCGAACGTTGCAAGATTCATCGATACGGACCCGGAAGAGGCACTTGCTGCGACGAACCGCAAATTCATTGGGCGTTTCCAATATATTGAGGAGCGTCTTCATGAACAGGGAAGAACACCAGCAGATAGCAATGTGGAAGAGATGGAGCAATTCTGGCAGGAAGCGAAGAAGGCAGGATTATAACGGGTTCAATTTTCTGGAAAATACCTATTAGCCTTATTCCATCATGCTATGCAGTATGTTATGATAATACGAACATGTGTTCAACTGTAATGACTGGATTGATGTTTAGTCATGGATAGTTTCGGGTACTGGTCTTAGACTGTTCCCTGCCGACCATCGACAAAAAAGCTAAAAAAGTCGCGGACCAAGGCAGGATTTCAGATGCCAAGCCAGAATACATGTGTAGTGACCTAACGCGAATCAGCGGCAATCAATGTATTGTCAGGGATTCGCAGATACTTTTTTTTCAATTTGGGAGGCTTTTAAAAATGAACAAAACAGATCTGATTAACAACATTTCAACCAAAAGTGGTTTGACTAAAAAAGACGTTGAGTCCGTATTGAACGGCTTTTTGGGAGAAATTACAGATGCACTTGCCAGCGGAGACAAAGTACAATTGATCGGCTTTGGCACTTTTGAGACCCGCAAACGTTCCGGTCGTACCGGACGTAACCCACAAACAGGGAATGAAATCGTGATTCCTGAGTCCACTGTTCCTGCATTCAAAGCAGGCAACAAACTTAAAGAAGCCGTAAAATAATGCGTCTTGATAAATTCCTGAAGGTCTCCCGGCTAATCAAACGCCGCACTGTGGCCAAGGACGTCTCTGAACAGGGACGTGTTCTGGTGAACGGACGTGAAGCAAAGCCCAGCGCCAATGTCAAAGTGGGCGATGAGCTGACGGTTCAGTTCGGTCAGAAACTGGTCACCGTGAAGGTGGAACGAATTGCCGAGAGTACCAAGAAGGATGAGGCGAGCAGCCTCTACACCTTGGTGAAGGAAGAGCCGATCGCCAAGGATAACGGGATGAACTGGTAACAGTACATCTGGTATGAATATGCATTCAATGCAAGTTGAATCGAAACGTCCTCCTGTCACAGGGAAGGGCGTTTTTGTTTTTACTGGAAGACGGGTTATTTGTTCAACAACGCTGGTTCTATTCCGACCTCCACATCCATAAGCTAGGTGTAAGAAGGAGGGGTACATGCCATGGTTGAGCACGGTAAGGCCAAACAGCATCATCTGAGCATGCAGAATCGGAAACTGCTGGATCTGACGGGTGTCTCCAACGTGGAGAGCTTCGACAGTGAGGAATTTTTGCTGCAGACTGAACTTGGGCATCTGACCATCCGAGGGCACAATTTACATATCAAAAACCTGAGCCTGGAGGAAGGTCTCTTATCCATTGAAGGCACAGTTAGCTCTCTGCAATATCTGGACCCCGGTTCCCAGAACAAGAATAGTAAAGGCCTGTTCGGCAAGATGTTCCGATGAGTCCGGATACTCAATGGATCACATTGATGTGGATGCTTACTTCGGGGGTCGTGATGGGAATGGCCTACGACAGTTACCGGGTACTGTCCGGACAGCTGCGGTTTCCGAGATGGAGTATTCACACGCTCGATCTGTTGTATTGGGTTGCTTCCGCGCTGTTCGTTTTTCGGATGCTATACGCCGGAAACCACGGACAGTTGCGGTTTTATGTCTTTTTGGGGCTGATTATAGGGGTTTGTTTCTATTTTTGGCTTTTAAGTGTTACAACCCAGCGTTTTGTGGTAATGTTAATTAAACTCGCAAGAACGCTGATTCATTGGTGTGGACATATCCTTAACATCCTGATCGTTATGCCGGCTAAAGGAATTTATAAGTTAATTCGCGTATTATTCGGTTTTGTAATTGCGATACTATTATTCCTGGGCAGGCTGGTACTGCAATGTTTGGTACCTTTCGGCAAGTTGTTCCGCTGGATGTTTAGGCCGCTCCTGAAATATTGGGTAACGCCACGCTTCATGATCCGTGTGGGTACAAGAATTGCAGCGATATGGAAACGCTGGTTTTAAGGAGGTCCGTAATGGGTAAAACACCTGTGGGCAGATCAAAGGCTCCAACTAACCAAGGAAAATCTGCCGGTGCAAAAAGGCGCCTCATGCTTTGGATGACGTTTATGATTGTATTTGTAATATGGGCAGGATATACATTCCTTGTGCAGAATGCACAAATTTCGGACAAGAGTTCTCAGCTGGCTACTCAGCAAGCTTCAAAGGCAGATACATTGAAGAAGCTGGAACAGTTGAAGTACGAAGTCAGCCGGTTGAATGACCCTGAATACATAGGACAGCTGGCACGGAAAAAAGGATATTATCTTCCTGAGGAAACGCCAATCCAGGTTGAAGAGTCAGGGAACTGATGGAATTCGGTCCATTACCGAGCTAGGTTTGTTATCCGTGTGTCTGAAGCCGTTAAACCGGAAAAAATAGGCTCTCTGATGGGGTAGTGTTCAGTTGACCTTGGTTTACGGCATAAGGTATAATTACATTAGCGCAGCATTGATTTTGGCATTCAAAAAATCGGGTTGTATATTTTTAAGGGAGGATCATTTTATTCTATGGCAATTGAAGTGGGCACCAAGTTAGAGGGCAAGGTGACAGGAATCACGCATTTTGGAGCATTTGTGGATCTGTCAGGAGGTGTCACGGGTCTCGTTCACATCTCGGAAATCGCCGACAATTACGTCAAAGATGTCAACGACCACCTGAAGCTGAATGACCTCGTTACAGTGAAGGTTATCAACGTTGACAAGGATGGCAAGATCGGACTTTCCATTAAGCAAGCTGTTGACAAACCGGTTGAGCAACAAACACAATCCAGACCCCCGAGAGCTCCTAGACCGGAACGCAGTGGAGGAGATCGCGAACGATTCAGCGGCGGAGGTCCAAGTGGTGGCCAAGGTCGTGGTGGCGGCGGCGGTGGATTTAACCGTGGTGACCGCGGAGGCCGTTCTTTCAAGCCCGCAGCAGGCAAACCTTCATTTGAGGATAAAATGTCACGCTTCCTGAAAGATAGTGAAGAGCGGATCTCTTCGCTTAAGAAGAACACAGAAGGCAAACGTGGAGGCCGCGGAGCCAAGCGTGTGTAATCTGTCACAACCTGATCTAAACATATAAGTAAAACCGTTAGCCCTTGGGCTAACGGTTTTTTTGCATTTCTTTCACAGATGACTTTCACAGATAAGAGCGGAATAGCTTTTTTTGTAAAGTGAATCTCCATATCCCCAGTTTTTCTGCACGACAAAATGGAACCATAAGAACATTTGTCGTCTACCATTTTTTACCGACAGGTTTCCGTGGCATTCCACAGCTATCCTGCTCAAATGATGGCGAGACCAAAGCACCTCCAGTTCAAAATCAGACATTGCCTTTGTCGGAATGAAGTAAGGGAAGGACAGAAACCACAATAAGGCCGGGGGTTTTGCTCCACCGCGCCAGGTTCGTTTCTTTTGTCGTAAACTTTTTGGACCCTGCCCACCTAATCTGACAAACTACGTCTTCTATTCTATCTATAATCAGAACCATCGAGAACGAAACACGAAAATTCAAATTAATCGAATGGGGTGCCTTGAGGATGATGGAAAAGTGGAATGTCATTCAATTTCCGGGAATGAAAGCAGGTAAAGGTGGTACGGAAGCTCGGGAGGAGTTGTCTGTACGTCTGAAACATTGGCTTGGCTCCCGCAAGGCTGTCCAAATGGTGGCTTCCCGCAAATGGGTACTGCTGCTTACGTTTATGGGATTTCTACTCGGAAAGGCGATGATCCTGAATGAGTTATCTCCTTTTGCCATTGCGTACTTCGCCGTAATTGCTTTCATGCGCAGGGATTACATCATTCCGGTAGGCGCCGCTCTACTCGCAGGTAGTCTCTTTGCACCGTTTCCCGTACCACTCATTGTTGCATCAGAGATCGCCATCTTTTATCTGCTCTTCCGCGGTCTGGAGTCATATGATCGTGCTGAATTATCTTATGCGCCGACGATGGTGTTTACCACTACATTTATGGTCAAATTATTCGCGGTTGTGATCGGGCCATCCTTCAGCTGGTACGCTATGCTGATGCTCACGATGGATTCGGTACTAAGCTTTGTGCTTACCCTTGTTTTCATACAAGCCATACCGATCTTCACCTACCGCAAAAAAAAGTTCAGCCTAAAGAACGAGGAGATCCTCTGCCTGATTATATTGCTCGCTTCCGTTATGACGGGAGCCGTGGGGTGGACCATTCAATCCTTATCCGTCGAGCATATGCTCTCCCGTTATCTCATATTAATCTTTGCGCTGGTGGGCGGAGCCCCCCTCGGAGCCTCAGTTGGGGTCATTACCGGCTTGATTCTGAGTCTGGCTGACATGTCAGCGGTGTATCAGATGAGCCTGCTTGCTTTTGCCGGGATGCTGGCAGGGATGCTTCGAGAGGGTAAACGTGCGGGGGTTGCACTGGGCATGCTGCTGGGTTCGTCCATTCTATCCATCTACTTGGGTGGGCCAGGTGATGTGATGAATTCATTATGGGAGACATGTGCGGCTATCGTTCTGTTTATGTTGACACCTAAGAGCTTGATGACGGCGATATCGAAATATGTACCAGGTACGCAGGACCATACCAAATCCCAGCATGAGTATGCCAAGCGGATTAGGGATATCACAGCAGAACGGGTCACTCGCTTCTCGCAGGTATTCCGTCAATTGTCACGCAGCTTTGATCAGATGTCCGGTGCGGGAGAGCCAGTACAGAAAGAAGGTGGAATGGATCATTTCATGAATGCGGTTGCCGAGGGCACATGTGCAAGCTGCTTCAAGCGTACGCAATGTTGGGATGCCAAGTTTATTCAGACCTACAAATACATGACCGATGTGATGAGTACCATTGAAGGGAACCCGGAGATTTCAGGTAAGCAAATTCCAGTCGAATGGAACAGGGTATGTTCCAAGCCGGAAGAGGTACTTGAAGTCATGCGTGCCCAATACGGGCTGCATCAGCATAACATGCAGTGGAAACGCCAGATTATTGATAGCCGGCAGCTGGTTGCAGAGCAATTGTCCGGTGTATCTCAGGTCATGGAGGACCTGGCCAAAGAAATTCAGCGGGAAAGTGAGGAGATGGTGCAACAGGAGGAACAGATTCGGGATGCACTGGAGTCACTGGGCCTGTCCATTCACTCGATTGAGATCATCAATCTGGAAGCGGGCAATGTGGAAATTGAGATAGTACATGCATATACACGGGGATTCGACGAGTGCCGGAAAATGATCGCTCCGCTGATCTCGGATGTACTGGACGAACATATCGCCGTCTTGCATGAGACGATGACCGACCCTCGTCAGGGACTGGCGACTGTTACGTTTGGTTCAGCCAAAACGTTCGAGGTAACCACGGGTGTTGCTGCTGCTGCCAAAGGGGGAGATGTGATGTCAGGCGACAGCTTTAGCACAGTTGAGTTAGGAAACGGTACATTCGCGGTTGCGCTCAGTGATGGAATGGGCAATGGGGAACGGGCTCGCATGGAGAGCAGCGCGGCACTGAACATACTGGAGCAGTTGCTACAGTCCGGCATGGACGAGAAACTGGCGATCAAATCCGTGAATTCCGTTCTGATGCTGCGCTCCCCTGAAGAGATGTATGCCACAGTGGATATGGCACTGATTGATGAGTATACGGCAGAGACAACGTTTATGAAAATCGGATCAACGCCAAGCTTTATCAAACGTGGACAGGAGGTTATTCAGGTTTCAGCCAGCAATTTGCCAATCGGTATTATTAAAGATATTGAAGTGGATTTGGTGACGGTACAGCTACAACCAGGTGATATCCTCATTATGATGACGGATGGCATCTATGATGCACCGGGGTATGCTGTGAACAAAGAGCTATGGATGAAACGGCTCATTCAAGAGATTGATACAGACGATCCACAAGATTTGGCCGATTGCCTGCTTGAAAGTGTCATAAGATATCAGCAGCATGAAATTCTGGATGATATGACCGTCGTTGTTGGAAAAGTAGAGCATTTCCGTCCTGAATGGGCCACACTGCGTGTGCCCGGCATTAATCGGATGGAGCGACCACGGACCGTCAGCTAATTGCATATTCTTCTGTTTGAAGTCTCTTCAATCTGGCAATGCTAGTCATAGAGTTGGAGAGTAACGAATAACGGAGGGATATCGGATGAAGCAAATCTTATTGATCACCGACGGTTGTTCCAATGTAGGACCAAGTCCGGTGCTGGCAGCGGCCGAAGCACAGGAAGAGGGCATTACGGTTAATGTAGTTGGCGTGATTGATTATGGAACCATTGGTGAGTTGGGCAGTCGGGAGATTGAGGATATTGCCAGAGCCGGAGGTGGTATCAGCCAAATCGTAGGTACACGGCAGCTTGCCCATACCATGCAGATGATGACAAGGAAAACGGTGGTTCAGACTATTCAGCAGGCGGTTAATAGAGAGTTAACACAAATTTTGGGGGAGAAGGAGCCCAAAACGGTAACCGATCTGGAGCCTGCACAACGCGCCCGGGTCGTGGAAGTGATGGATGACATGGCTGAAACTACAGCCTTACAGGTGATATTGCTAATAGACGTCAGTGCCAGCATGAAGCCCAAACTGGCAGCGGTTGAAGAGGGCATTCGCGATTTAATGTTGAGTTTGCAGGCGCGTGTAGGTCAGAGCAAGCTTTCCGTATTTCATTTCCCGGGACGACACAGTGGAGAAGATGCGGTAATGGATATTGACTGGACAACGGATCCAGGCCGTGTTCGGTCCCTGTATGGAAGGTTGCAGATGAAGGGCGCAACACCGACAGGTCCTGCAATTCAGAAGGTGATTGATTTTTACCGTTATGGTACACTGGAGGAACAGCAGGAAATAGAAGGGAACTATCGCATTGAAAGAGAAGGGATGCTCGGTGACAACGTTGTCTGACGCCTCTTTCCCGCCAGGAACAGTGGTTACAGGGAAATGGAATCGCAGTCGTTACACGATTCGGAAGCTACTGGGCAAAGGAGCCAATGGCATCGTTTTTCTTGTCCAACGGGGTGAAAATGGCAAACACTACGCGCTAAAAATGGGATTTGATCCGGTAGATCTACAATCGGAAGTCAATGTGCTCAAATCTTTTCAACTACAGCGTAATCATGAAGCCCTTCGGCAGAGCGGCATTCCCTCCTATCTTAAAGATGTGGATGATTATGCCGTTCGTGGCCGGGATATTCCCTTTTATGTGATGCGTTACGTTAGAGGTGAGGCTCTTCATCACTTCATTCGGCGTCAGGGGACAGACTGGACACTTCTGGTGGGACTTAGGCTCTTGCAGAAGCTGGCACAATTGCATCAGGCAGGATGGGTGTTTGGTGATCTCAAACCTCAGAATGTGCTGGTATCCGATTATGGGCAGGTAGAACTGATCGACTACGGCGGAGTTACGTCTATTGGTCGAAGCGTCAAGCAGTTCACCGAATGGTATGATCGGGGCTTCTGGAATGCAGGCAGCCGTACAGCCGATGGTACCTATGATGTGTTTGCATTTGCATTATTGTTGATTCATGTACTTGAAGCAGACGCGCTCAAGGCACTGGCAGCAGAAGGATTACCACAACTGCGAAGTGTGAATCAGCTCGTAGCGCTGGTGGAGCGCAGTGAACGACTGGGTCCTTTTCGCAATTGGACGATTCAGGCACTACGAGGTCAGTTTCGTGATGCAGGTCATGCGGCACAAGCGTGGAAGGAAATGATGGCTCGTCCCACGCCTCTACGCCGTCGTTCCAAAAGTACAACACCGCGCTGGCTTAAGAACGCATTCGCTGTATCTGTGATATTACTTATTGGAGTGCTCATCTATGCACTGCGTTTCTGATCTGTGAGAGTGCATATACATAACGCAAGGAATGAGGAACAGGTATGGAGGCTTTACGCTGGAACATGCTGGTGAAGAACGTGCTGGATGCAGCGGAAGAGCATCAGTTATGGGTTCCCGGGGATCGGATTGTCGTCGCAGTATCGGGCGGGCCGGACTCGGTGGCTTTTTTGCATATCATGCACGAGATCAGCAAGCGGCATGTCCCGCTTGAATTGATCTGTGCGCATGTGCATCATGGTTTCCGTCCCGAATCGGATGATGAAGCCGACAAAATGATGGAACTGGCACAGCAGCTTGGCATTGCATTTGAATGGACCAAGGCCGATGTTCCTTCATATATGGAGCTGACGGGTCAAGGACCACAGGAGGCTGCTCGCAACAAGCGGTATGCTTTTCTACATGAAGTAGCTACCAAGTATAATGCCGCAAGCATCGCTTTGGCACATCATGCGGATGATCAGGCGGAGACAGTCATGCTTCATTTGCTTCGTGGAACCGGCTTGTCGGGACTCTCAGGAATGAAGTTTAAAAGGCGAGAAAAAAATGTGGAACTTATTCGTCCATGCCTTCGTATAAACAAGACAGACCTTGTAGAAGCTTGTAATACCCAGGGTTTTATGTATTTTAATGATGAAAGCAACACCCTGCGTAAATATCGGCGTAATGCCATTCGCTTGGATGTGCTTCCTTTTTTGGGGCAGTATAATGGACAACTCACGCCGTCATTGAATCGGCTTGCCGAAATTGTGGGTGATGAAGACGATTTCATGGAGCAGAGTGCATATGACACATACAGGTGTCTAGTGCAGGTGAACGGCGGAAGGCAAACCTTTGAGGTGCCTTCCTTCTTGAAGTTACATGTCGCTTTACAACGAAGGTTGATTAAACTAATATTGAATTATCTGCCTTTGGACAGTGATTTTGTCGACTTTACCCGTATAGAAACCATTCGACACAAGGTCATGGAGACCCATGTGACGACCTGGAGCCTGGATATAGGACAGACACTCGCCTGCACTCGGGAGTATAATCTGATTTCTTTCGGCATACGGACGGACGTACAGGATCAATCTTACGAGTATCGTCTTGCGCAATGGAGTGGAACTTATGAGCTTTCACTCACCCCAATTAATCGATATATTCGGTTGATGACGGTGAGTCCCGAGGACTATCATGTACCGGAATCGGCGGATCAAGCCGCGTTTGATGCGGATCAACTGCTTATGCCGCTGGTTGTGCGTTCACGGTTACCTGGAGATACCATGAAAGTAATGGGATTAAACGGAAGCAAAAAGGTGAAAAATATTTTCATCGATGAGAAAATCCCCCCATCTGTCCGTCCACGTATTCCTGTGGTATGTGATGGAGCAGGTCATATCATCTGGTTACCGGGTGTTCGACGGTCCAGTGTGGCTCCTGTCAGGGAGGGCACTTCCGCAATCCTGTACATGACTGTAGGCGATTCAGCGATTCAGGGGTAGTGGTTATGGTTCAGGTAAGGCTTTCATAGTATAACTTAGGAGGTTCGCACAGTTGCAGAACGACATTCAAGAAGTATTGATCAGTGAAGAAGAAATTCAGAGTAAAGTCAAGGAATTAGGTGCAACACTAAGTGCCGAATATGCAAACCGCAATCCTTTGGTCATTTGTGTGCTCAAGGGTGCGTTTATATTTATGGCTGATTTGGTTAAAAACATAACGGTACCTGTTGAAATGGATTTTATGGCGGTATCCAGTTACGGCGCTTCCACCAAGTCATCAGGTGTTGTCAAAATCATTAAGGATCTGGATGTGTCCGTTGAAGGACGGGAAGTTCTGATTGTCGAAGATATTATCGACAGCGGACTTACACTCAGCTATCTGATTGAACTGTTAGAAAACCGCGGTGCCGAATCGGTGCGTGTGGTTACGCTGTTCGACAAGCCTTCAGGCCGTAAAGTTGAGTTGGAAGCTCATTACACAGGCTTTGACATTCCTGACGCGTTCATCGTTGGTTACGGTTTGGATTTTGCGGAGAAGTACCGGAACCTGCCCTATATCGGGATTTTGAAGCCGGAAGTCTATAGTAGCTAATATCCTGCCCGACCCAAGCCTTGAGCTGTTCTTGGCTTCTGTTGAGAAGCCATGTCGGGCTATGTTAAAATAATTAAAGTGTCTCGAGAGGAGGTAGGGGATGAATCGGTTCATCCGGAATTCTGGTTTTTATTTGATTCTTTTTTTAGTTGTGGTGGGGATAGTCCAGTTCGTCAGCAATGGCGGCGAAGCCACCGATAATCCTAGATATGATCAGTTGCGTGCAGCGATCAAAGCCAACAATGTCTCTGAATTGACGGTTCAATTCAACGGTCAAACGTATCTCGTGACCGGTCAATACAAGAAGGCACCAGATGGCGCCAAATCAGAAAATTTCTCAACGTATATTCCTCCTACGGATGAGGCAATTAGTGAGCTTGTAGCTGCAAGTGAAACTAACAATTTCCAATATCATCAGGAGCCAATGAAAGGTGACAGCATCTGGTTGACGTTGCTGACTTCCTTTATCCCTTTGATCATTATGTTCCTGCTGTTCTTCTTCCTGTTTAATCAGGCTCAAGGCGGCGGCGGTAAAGTAATGAACTTTGGTAAAAGCCGTGCTCGTCTCTATAACGAAGAGAAGAAGCGGGTTACATTTGAAGATGTTGCGGGTGCTGACGAAGAGAAACAGGAACTTGTTGAGGTTGTAGACTTCCTCAAGGACCCTCGTAAATTCGCAGCAGTAGGTGCACGGATTCCTAAGGGCGTATTGCTCGTAGGTCCTCCAGGTACAGGTAAAACGTTGCTCGCTCGTGCGGTAGCCGGTGAAGCGGGTGTACCATTCTTCAGTATTTCAGGTTCCGACTTCGTGGAAATGTTTGTCGGTGTCGGTGCATCACGTGTACGTGATTTGTTTGAAAATGCAAAGAAAAATGCGCCATGTATCATCTTTATCGATGAGATTGATGCTGTAGGACGTCAGCGTGGTGCTGGTCTTGGTGGTGGTCACGATGAGCGTGAGCAAACACTTAACCAGTTGCTCGTTGAAATGGACGGTTTCGGAGCTAACGAAGGTATTATCATCGTAGCTGCAACGAACCGTGCAGATATTTTGGACCCTGCCTTGCTGCGTCCAGGACGTTTTGACCGTCAAATTACGGTTGACCGCCCTGATGTAAAAGGTCGTGAAGCTGTCCTGAAAGTACATTCCCGTAATAAACCACTGACTAAAGACGTGAAGATGGATATTATCGCGAAACGTACAACAGGTTTCTCTGGTGCAGATTTGGAGAATCTCTTGAACGAAGCGGCATTGCTAGCAGCACGTCGTAATCGTAAAGATATTTCCATGAAAGAAGTTGACGAAGCGATTGACCGTGTCATCGTTGGTACGGAGAAGAAAAGCCGTGTCATCAGTGATCGTGAGAAACGAATCGTTGCTTATCACGAAGCAGGCCATACCATTGTAGGATACTTCCTGGAACATGCTGATATGGTACATAAAGTGACCATTATCCCGCGCGGACGTGCGGGTGGATATGTAATCATGTTGCCAAAAGAAGACCGTATGCTGGTTACCAAGCAGGAACTGTTGGATAAAGTAACCGGACTTCTCGGAGGTCGTGTAGCTGAAGAATTGTTCATCGGAGAGATTGGTACTGGTGCATACAGTGACTTCCAGCAAGCGACAGGTATTGTTCGCAGCATGGTTATGGAATACGGAATGAGTGAGAAATTGGGACCTATGCAATTCGGAAGTTCACAAGGACAGGTATTCCTTGGTCGGGATATCGGTCATGAACAGAATTACTCGGATTCCATTGCGTATGAGATTGATCAGGAAATGCAACGCTTTATCAATGAATGTTATGAGAAATGTAAGGACTTGCTTGTTAAACATTCAAAAGAGATGCATCTGATCGCTCAAACTTTGCTTGAGGTAGAGACTTTGGAAATGGATCAGATCAAGCAATTGATCGAAACAGGTTCCTTAACTCCAAAAGCAGAGAACGACAATGATGGTGAAGGCACACCAACTGAAGGCGGAGAGCCAATCATCGACAACATCGGTGATGTGCGTGTCCGTATTCAAGGTAAAGATGAAACGCCTGAGCCACCAGCAGGAGATATTCCAAACGAGTCTCCGAATCTGGAAAAAGGTAATAACAATAACCCGGATGATGGCGGAACGAAGCCAACGTCTTAATGAATAATACATCTGGCTACGCCAGCAGGTGAAATCAGGAGAGCCCTTGGGCTCTCTTTTTTTGTCCATTATTTTAAAAGGGGATAGATACAGATAAACGGGAGTTAGATGGCGAACCAGTTAGCAAACAGGTGGTTAAGGTGCTGTACCGGGCCTTTTTCATTTATTGACAGAGTCGTGAACGTTGTGTAGATTAGTTGTTAAACCGCTTGTGATTCGTTTCTCAAGCGACATTAACGACTTAGGATGGCCCTACGAAACAGCGTATGACGCTGTCCCGATAAAGGAGAGGATCACAGGTGGAAGCTCTGGCTTTAGAGCGCAAGGCTGAGATGAACCGCGAGCTGCGTGAGCGGCTGATGGAATTGAAGAAGGAACGGAATGCCATTATTCTTGCCCATTATTATCAACGTGACGAGGTACAGGAGGTTGCTGACTTCCGTGGAGATTCGTTTTTGTTAGCCCAGAAGGCAGCACAAACCGATGCCGATGTAATTGTTTTCTGTGGTGTTCATTTTATGGGTGAAAGCGCTAAAATTCTGGCGCCGAACAAAACAGTTATTATTCCGGATGAACGTGCGGGCTGCCCGATGGCAGATATGGTGAACGTGGATGGACTACGCAAATTGAAAGCACAACACCCTAACGCCAAGGTGGTTACTTATATCAATTCCTCGGCTGAGATTAAGGCTGAGACTGACATCTGTTGTACTTCAGCGAATGCAGTTCGGGTTATTCAATCGGTGGATTCCGACGAGATTATCTGGGTACCTGATAAAAACCTGGGACATTACGTGCAGCAGCATACAGACAAAAAAATGATTATCTGGGAAGGTTACTGCAACACGCATGATATGCTCACAGTCAAGGATGTGGTGGAGATGAGAGCTAAGCATCCAAATGCAGAGTTTGTTGTTCATCCAGAGTGTCGCCCTGAAGTTGTGGAAATGGGTGATTTTGTGGGCAGCACAACAGCTATTCTGGAGTATTGCAAAAATTCATCAGCGAAGGAATTTATCGTAGGTACCGAAGATGGCACAGGATATCAGCTTCGTCTGGACAGTCCGGATAAACAGTTCCACTTTGCTACCAAGTTCCTCGTATGTCCCAATATGAAGGTGAACAACTTGAAGAAACTGGTGAAATGCCTGGAAACGATGAAGCCGCAGATCTACGTGCCACCGGCTGTTGCCGACAAAGCCAGAGAATCACTAGAGCGCATGTTGTTGGTAAAATAGGATGCGCTACTCTTGCTCCAAGACAGGTGAATAACATGATACCGCAATATTTAGTTGATTTTGATCTGTCTGCGCTACCCATGGTAGAGACGGATGTACTCGTTATAGGCTCAGGGATTGCTGGCTTGTTTACTGCTATTAAGGCCAGTGAACAACAACGTGTATTAATGATCACGAAGAAGTCATTACTTGAAAGTAACACCAGATATGCGCAGGGAGGAATCGCTGCGGTTATTGCTGAGGATGATTCACCTGCTTACCACTTGCAGGACACACTTGTTGCAGGAGCGGGTTTATGCCGCTCCGAGGCGGTAGAGGTATTGGTGAATGAGGGTCCGGACGGAGTGAAGGAACTGATTCGTCTGGGTACTTTGTTTGATCTGGAGAACGGCGAGTTGGCATTGACGCAGGAAGGTGCGCATAGCCACCGCCGTATTTTGCATGCCAACGGGGATGCCACGGGATATGAGATTGTACGTGCACTTGCTGTCGAAGTGAATGAGCATCCCGGGATTGAAGTATGGGATGAGCATTTTGTTGTTGACCTGATTACAGAGCGAGGGGAATGCATTGGCGCACTGGTTCAAAAGGATGACGGATCGCAAGTGTTCGTGAAAGCACAGGCAACCGTTCTTTGCTCTGGCGGGGCAGGGCAACTATACCGATACACAACGAACCCGGATGTAGCTACTGCCGATGGTGTAGCAATGGCCTACCGGGCTGGGGCTATCGTGCGTGACATGGAATTTATCCAATTCCACCCCACCTCTCTTTGTTACCCGGGGGCCCCGCGTTTCCTTGTGTCAGAAGCCGTACGCGGTGAAGGAGCATATTTGCGCAATGTGAAGGGCGAACGCTTCATGGATCGTTATCATGTCCAGCTTGAACTGGCCCCACGCGATATCGTGGCACGAGCGATTGTTAGTGAGATGGAGTCCACCAACAGTACGTTCGTGTATTTGGACATTACGCATGAACAGCCAGAGATGATCAAGCACCGGTTTCCTACCATATATGAGACTTGTATGCGTTATGGATTGGACATGACAACCGACTGGATTCCCGTTGCACCTGCTGCCCATTACATGATGGGTGGCGTGAAAACGGATTTAAGTGGAGAAAGCAGTATCTCCCGATTATTTGCTTGTGGCGAGGTATCTTCTACAGGAGTGCATGGAGCTAACCGACTGGCAAGCAACTCCTTATCAGAAGCGATTGTATTTGGTCGGAGAATTGTTGAGCGTATTCAATCTCTTCCTCCGCTTGGTTCATTACAAGGAAGAGCGGGTGCGCCTTCATCTGCGGGCATGAATAGCAAGATCAACAAGATCATGGAAGAGCAAAAGCCGGTATCCGAAAGACGCTTACGATTACAGAAAATGATGGTTCGTCAGGTAGGCTTGCGCCGAAAAGGTGAGGACCTGCGGAAGGCCATGGAGAAGCTGCAACAGGAATTGCAGTTTTTTGATCAGACACTTACTCATAAGGAAGAGTTGGAGTATGCCAATCTTCTGACCTGTGCCTGGTTAGTTACCGGTGGCGCATTACACCGCGAGGAGAGTCGGGGGGCTCACTATCGTGAGGATTTCCCGGTACGTGATGATATGGTGTGGCAGAAGCATAGTCTGCAGCAGCGAGAACAAGCGATTGTGGAGGAATTGATGTCATGATACTGAACGGATATAATGAAGGGCTTATCGAATCAATCAAAAACTGGCTTCGTGAAGATGTCGGTGCAGGTGACGTTACAACGAGTGTGACGATCCCAGCAGGCAACCAATCCAAGGCTATTATACACGCCAAAGACAATGGTATTATTGCAGGCATGACTGTGGCTGAACTTGTATTTCAGATCGTTGATCCTGATCTTGTTTTTACACCGAAGGTAACAGACGGAGACAAGGTTACCCACGGCACAATTTTAGCTGAGGTAGAGGGAAGTACACACTCGCTGCTTACGGGGGAACGACTGGCACTCAACTTGCTGCAACGTATGTCCGGGATTGCTACGCGTACGCGTGCTTACGTTGATCTGCTGGATGGACTTGAGACCAGACTTGTGGATACACGTAAGACAACGCCGGGTCACCGATTACTTGAGAAATACGCAGTGCGCGTGGGTGGCGGAGCGAATCATCGATTTGGACTGTACGATGCCGTTATGATTAAGGATAACCACATCAAGGGTGCAGGCGGAATCACCGAGGCGGTACAGCGTGCGCGAACCGTTATTCCACATACGATGACGATTGAAGTGGAGACTGAAAATCTGGAGCAGGTGAGAGAAGCCTTGCAAGCCGGGGCAGATATCATTATGCTGGATAACATGCATCCAGAGCGGATGCGTGAAGCGGTTGAGCTTATTCGTGAACAGGCTCCTCATGTGAAGGTTGAAGCATCCGGTAACGTATCCCTCCAGACCATTCGTGGTATTGCTGAGAGTGGTGTGGATGTAATCTCGGTTGGCAGGTTAACCTATTCTTTTGAGAGCCTGGATATCAGCCTGGATTTAAATGAAAAGAAAGAGGGGTGAACCTCTTTGATTCTAGTTGTAGACGTGGGGAACAGCAATATGGTGCTCGGCGTATATCAAGGCCGGGAATTGCTGCACCACTTTCGTCTGAGTACATCCCGTCAGTCAACAGTGGATGAATACGGCGTATTGATTTATAATTTATTTCATATGTCGGGTATCAGGGCAAGTGACATCGAAGGTGTCATCATCTCATCTGTGGTTCCGCCACTGGTGAATGTCATCGAAGCGATGTGTGAGAAATATGTAGGCAAAAAAGCTTTACTCGTCGGGCCCGGCATTAAAACCGGCTTGAACTTGCGATATGAGAACCCTCGTGAAGTGGGTGCAGATCGTATTGTGAATGCAGTGGCAGCCGTTGAGAAATATGGCGGCCCTCTCGTCGTGGTCGATTTCGGTACCGCAACGACCTTTGACTGTATTGACGAGAAAGGTCACTACCTGGGTGGAGCTATTGTACCTGGCATTCAGATCGCCACGGAAGCCCTCTATGAGCGGGCATCCAAGCTGCCTCGTATAGAGCTGGAGAAACCTAAAAAGGTCATTGGCCGTAATACTATTCATGCCATGCAAGCAGGTATTATATTTGGCTATGCAGGGCAGGTAGACGGTATTGTAGAACGCATTCGCGAAGAGATGGGTGCGAAACCTAGAGTTATCGCGACAGGTGGTCTCGCTACACTTATCGCAGAAGAAACCCGTAGTATAGAGGAAGTTGATCCGCTGCTTACGCTTGAAGGGCTGCGTATTATATATGAGCGGAACCGGGAAAGGTGAGCATAGAGACGGCATACAGCGGGCTGAGATTACAGCTTAAGTGTTGTGCCGTTTTTTCTGTGTTACGACTATTATGGCGATACGCCAAAGGAGGCTGAATGACTTGGAAAACAACAACAAGCATGACCGGTTAATTCGTGGTACAGCAATGAATGGAAAGGTAAGAGCCTTTGCTATCCAGACTACGGAACTGGTTGAGGAACTACGCAGAAGACATGATACGTTTCCCACGGCTACAGCTGCCATGGGGCGTACGGTTACAACTGCAGCCATTATGGGTGCAATGCTCAAAGGTGAAGAGAAGTTAACGGTACAAGTCAACGGCGATGGTCCAATTGGACAGATTGTAGCCGATGCCAATGCCAAAGGCGAAGTACGAGGATATGTTTCTAATCCACATGTACATCTGCCAAGCAACAGTGTGGGGAAACTGGACGTTGCCGGTGCGGTTGGAACGGAAGGTTTCATTAACATAACGAAAGACCTGGGATTAAAAGAGCCATATCGTGGCAGTGTACCTATTATTTCAGGAGAACTGGGTGAAGACTTCACGTACTATTTTGCTCAATCGGAGCAAACACCTTCTGCTGTAGGCGTTGGCGTGCTCGTTGATACGGATAATTCCGTTATTGTCGCAGGCGGATTCATTATGCAGCTGTTGCCGGGATTGACAGATCAAGAGATCACGGCGATCGAAAATGCTATTAGTGCATTGCCGCCAGTCACGACTTTAATGGAGCAGGGGCTTGAATTGGAAGAGTTGCTTCGCCGATTGTTGCCAGATGTACAAGTAATGGAAGGATTGGATATTCATTTTAGCTGTGAGTGTTCACGTGAGCGGGTAGAGAAGACGCTAATCAGCCTGGGCCAAACGGAGATGGAACAATTAATTGAAGAAGAGGGCCAAGCTGAAGTAGTTTGCCAATTCTGTAATGAAGCTTATGACTTTAATAAAGAACAACTTGAGACCATCCTAGAGCAAGCCAAGAACTGATCTATGCGGGGACGGGATGCGGAATGACAAGACAGGAAAAAGGGTTGTGGACGGCTGTCATTGTCTTGACGCTGGGCATGCTGGTCATGGGTACGGTGATGGCTATGCATGGTCTCAGACAGGGCAAAGACGAGGCAGATGCATCCCATGATGCCAATACGGAAGAAGGAAGCACCGTAGCGACGATCAACGGAGAAGTTATCACGGATAAAGAGTGGACCGATGCGCTGAAAAGACGTTACGGCAGTGAGTTATTACTCCAGATGTTAAACCGTAAAGCGGTATATGCCGAAGCAATTGAACGCAAGCTGATCGTCACACCCCAAGAGATTGCAAGGGAGCTCGCGGCCGCGATGGATGGGTACGATTCGGAGAAAGCGTATTATGACGAAATGAAGTCTCAATTGGGCCTGTCGAAACAGGAGCTTGAATTGGAAGCCGGCTACAGGCTGCTGTTGGAGAAAATCGCAACGATCGGCATACAGATCAAGGATGCAGATATTGAGCATTACTGGACTGAACACCGTGAGGACTACGTTTCCCCCGAGAAATATGACTTGTCCATTATCGTAGTGAAGGAAGAAGAGGAAGCCGATTCCTTACTGGATGTGTTGGAGAAGGGGGAAGACTTTGAAGAAGCTGCCCGCAGGCAATCGACAGACAGCTTCTCTCGTGATGCTGGTGGCAGGCTGGGCTGGATTGAGCGGAATGATCCATTCCAGTCTGAAGAAATTCTTCAACTCGCTGCCGGACTGGATATAGGTAATATTGGTGGTCCAGTTCAAGTGGAAGAGGGCTATGCGATTATCAGACTCAATGATAAAGAAGAACAACAGGTGCAATCGGCCGAAGAGGTCCGTGAGGAGATTCGAATGCAGCTGGCTCTGAGTCAGGCGGATCCCTTGCCACAGGTCGAACAAATGCTGCGTAACAAGTATGAAGCCGTAATCCTGTCCGAGATTCCTGCCTCCTGAAATTTTATGGGAATATGGTCTCGCTCTGCAGCATCTTGATAAAAATACTCTGTCTGCGGTCTTAGGGCCGAAGGCAGAGTATTTTTTTGAGTACTCATATTGACAATGAGGGTTAACGTTGATAAGATGAAAATAATAAATACCTACTCGTTTACTCGGATATAAAAGCTTTACTTTTGAACAAAGAAACTTACGGAAACCTTCACCCTGTCTTGAAATATTAGCAGTAAGGGATGGGAGCAGCAGGATTTCCGCAGTTCTTCTATAACATCCCAGAGGCTATCGGCCGCACAGTATAGTTAACAGGACTCAAGTTTTATTCATCCCTAAGGAGGGCATTCATATGGCTAAAGTAGTTAATAACGTAACAGAACTCATCGGAGGTACTCCGCTTGTTCGTCTGAACCGTATCGTACCTGAAGGCAGTGCTGAAGTATTCGTGAAGCTGGAGTATCAGAATCCAGGTTCAAGCGTGAAAGACCGTATCGCAATTAGCATTGTGGAAGAAGCGGAAAAAGAAGGCAAGTTGAAACCAGGTGATACCATTATCGAAGCAACAAGTGGTAACACGGGAATTGGACTCGCGATGGTGGCTGCAGCCAAAGGCTACAAGTCCGTTATTGTAATGCCTGAGACCATGAGCTTGGAGCGTCGCAACTTGCTTCGTGCGTACGGTGCTGAGCTTGTGCTTACACCTGGAGCTGAAGGTATGAACGGTGCTGTTAAAAAAGCCGAAGAACTGCTGAAAGAAAACCCATCCTATTTCATGGCTGAGCAATTTAAAAATAAAGCCAACGTGAAGATTCACCGTGAAACGACTGGCCCTGAAATTGTTGATGCAATCCAGTCTGTGGGCGGTACGTTGGATGCGTTCATTGCCGGAATTGGTACAGGCGGAACAATTACAGGTACAGGCGAAGTGCTGAAAGAAGCTTTCCCTGGTATTAAAATTGTTGCAGTTGAGCCAGCAGCTTCGCCAATTCTCGCAGGCGGCAAACCAGGACCTCATAAGATCCAAGGAATTGGTGCCAACTTTATTCCTGAGATCCTCGACCAAGAAATTTATGATGAGATCATTCACATTGAGAATGATGATGCATTCGAGACGGCTCGTCAGGTAGCGAAGGAAGAGGGCATCCTGTCCGGTATTTCTTCCGGTGCAGCGATCCGTGCAGGTCTCCAGGTTGCCAAACAGCTGGGTGCAGGCAAACGCGTTGTTGTAATCGTGCCAAGTAACGGTGAACGTTACCTCAGCACACCGCTTTACAACTTCGAAGGCTAAACCTACAAATGACAAAACCAATCCTCCTTGCCCGCTGACGGGTATGGAGGATTTTTGGTGTAATGCTTTTAAAAGGAGCGGCGCTTTAGTATACTATCAGACAATAGAACTAGCGACAGATGGAGGGCGGCAAACCGCAATGACACACCTGATGACAACATACGCCGACTGGATGGAGTGGGCTGAGCAAGGCTGGACCATGATGCCCTATATCACCAAGTCGGATGAGGGGCCGTATCATGGCGGTTTACCGTTATCTTGGGAGGCAGCCTGGGAACAGGCGTCACCCTACGCAATGGTGTTGGAGAATGGCAAAGGCGGAAGATATACATTTCTGGGACTAGACCCCGTATCCGTTATTTCCGGGAAGGGTCAGGAAGCGGTTATTCGTGATGTACCGGAAGGAACCACCTCGACGGACAGCGGCAAGCCGCTTGATGTATTGAAGAGATGGACAGCCCCTTATCGTGCGCCTAAGGTTACTGGGGCTCCAGACTTTGGGGGTGGATACGCAGGTTATCTCAGCTATGATGTAGCGAGATCGTTGGAGAAGCTTCCAGCCTTGGCTGAAGATAACCCGGCTCTGCCGGATTATTGGTGGATGCGTTTTGAAGAAATATGGGCGTATGACCATCAGCAACAGGCACTTTTCTGCATGGTTCATCTGGCTGTAGAGCCTAATCCGAACGAAACCGATGTGCGTGGTCTATATGCAGTAGCCGAAGCGCGGGCGATAGCGATGCAGCAACGATGGCTTCATATAATGGGGGTTGCACAGGCCGAGGAACAAATGCAGGCACTGGAACACCGCAACAAGCAGGTCAATCGTACACCGCAGCCTGAAGATGCGAACAGGGAATCCGAAGGGTGGGCAACCTCCTTCCCACAGGAGGAATTTGAACAGGCTGTACGCACAGTACAGGAATATATCAGACAGGGCGATGTGTTCCAGGTGAATCTGTCCTTGAGACAGGAAAAACGGCTTCATTCGAGCGCTGAGCATATTTATGAATGGTTGCGCCTCGTGAATCCATCACCGTATATGGGTATGCTTCGTAGTCCAGACTTTCAACTGGTAAGCGGATCTCCCGAGTTGCTGGTCAAAGTGGAGAACGGGAAAGTCAGTGCACGTCCCATCGCAGGAACCCGAAGAAGGGGCCGTGATGAGGCAGAGGATAAGGCTATGGCGGATGAACTGCTGGGCAGTGAGAAGGAACGGGCGGAGCATATTATGCTCGTCGATCTGGAACGTAATGATATCGGACGGATTGCAGCCTACGGTTCGGTTCATGTGCCTGAATTGATGACCATCGAGAAGTATTCCCATGTCATGCATCTCGTTTCCCAGGTGGAGGGCAGACTGGCAGAAGGGTTATCCGTATTTGATGTGGTTGCTGCGACATTCCCGGGTGGAACGATTACCGGAGCGCCCAAAGTCCGCACCATGGAGATTATCGAGGAGCTTGAGCCTGTGCGTCGTGGACCTTATACGGGTTCCATCGGGTGGATGGATTACAGTGGAAATATGGAATTGAACATCGTCATTCGTACACTTGCCATTAAGGATGGTATTGGTTATGTACAGGCCGGTGCTGGGATTGTCATTGATTCCGATCCATATCGGGAATACAAGGAATGTCGCAACAAGGCAAGAGCGATGATGAGAGCTGTGAATTACAGCGAAGAGGCAGAAGCAAGTAGAGCTATGGAACAGGAACAAGTAGAGCGAGCCGAAGCCATTAAAAAATAAAACGAAGCAACCGTCACTTGATTGACGGAAGATGAGGAGGAGCAGGCATATGATACTGGTTATCGATAATTACGATTCCTTCACGTACAACCTGGTTCAATATCTGGGTGAACTGGGCGAGACGGTGGAAGTTCGCCGCAACGACGAGATTGATTTGGCAGGCATAGAGACACTGGCACCTGATCATATTCTGATCTCTCCGGGTCCTTGTACACCGAATGAAGCAGGTATTAGCCTGGCAGTCATTGAGCATTTCAAGGGAAGCATTCCGATCTTTGGTGTATGTTTGGGGCATCAGTCCATTGGACAAGCGTTTGGGGGCAATGTCATTCGTGCAGAGCGCATGATGCACGGCAAAACATCCGAGATGCACCATAATGGAACATCCGTATTTGCCGGATTGCCATCCCCGTTTACAGCTACCCGTTATCACTCCCTCATTGTAGAGCGCAGCAGTCTGCCGGACTGCCTGGAGATTACAGCGGAGACAGCTGAAGGTGAAATTATGGGTTTGCGTCACAAAGAATATGCGATTGAAGGGGTTCAATTCCACCCGGAATCCATTATTACAGACCATGGGCATCAGATGCTTCGCAACTTCCTGTCCCAACAGGTGAAGGTATAATATGCAATATGCCGCGATAAACGGAGAGTTGGTCAATATGGCGGCAGCCGTGGTTCCTGTAACGGATCACGGCTTTTTGTACGGACTTGGATTGTTCGAGACGTTTCGGACCTATCGAGGCATCCCTTTTCTGCTGGAAAGGCATCTGGAGCGGATGGCTTCGGGGTGTGAAGAACTGGGCATTCCTTTTACAACGACCGCGGCAGAGATGACAGATTGGATTCAACGTTTGATGCAGGCGAACGGACTTCAGGATGCATACGTCCGATACACGGTATCCGCAGGTGAAGCGCCGCTAGGTTTACCTTCTGGTGATTATTCAAAACCAAATCATATTTTAATGGCAAAAGCATTACCTGAGCCCACTCCCTCTTTATATGAAAGTGGCAAAATGCTTCAAAGGTTGTTTACACCACGCAACACGCCCGAAGGTGAAGTCCGATTCAAGTCACTGCATTATATGAACAGCATTCTGGCGAAACGGGAGCTGAATGCGTATGGGCAGGATGCACAGGGTGCAGAAGGTCTACAATTAACCCGTGACGGGCATGTCGCTGAGGGTATTGTCAGCAATATATTTTGGATACGGGAAAATGTGCTCTACACGCCAGCACTCTCAACCGGCATTCTGCCTGGCATCACAAGAGCCGTGGTGCTTGAGATCGCCACGGAGCAAGGCATTCCTTGCATAGAAACGTTAGCTGCCTGGCAGGATCTCCTGCAAGCAGATGAAATGTTTCTAACAGGCTCGGTTGCCGAACTGGTTCCGGTTACGACTCTGCGGGATCAGGACGGAGTCGTAACGATAATCAGCAACGGACATATAGGCCCGGTTACAACAGTCCTTTTGGGTATGTACCGGCAGAAAGCGGGGTATACTTCATGACACTTACACCTGTCATCTATGAACGGAACTATGCATGGGGGCCAGCTGAGTTGAAGCTGGGTGCAAGAACACAGATTATGGGCATTCTTAACGTCACACCTGACTCATTCTCGGATGGTGGTCGGTATACCAACGTGGAGCGGGCGGTTGCTCATGCCATGCAGATGATGGAGGACGGGGCGGACCTTATTGATATCGGCGGGGAGTCCACACGGCCAGGTTCAAATGTAGTGGGCGCCGATGAAGAGCTGAGCCGGATCATTCCGGTTATCGAAGCATTGCATCAGCAAGCCCCGCACATTCCAATATCGGTAGACACGTATAAGGCCGATGTTGCGCGTCAAGCTATTCTAGCCGGTGCCCATATCATTAATGATGTGTGGGGGGCCAAGGCAGATCCAGATATGGCACGCACGGCAGCAGCACTGGAGTGTCCCGTTATTCTGATGCATAATCGACAGGAACGAAACTATACCGATTATTTGAGTGATGTCGTCAGCGATTTGCAGGAGAGCATACAGATTGCGCTGGGATCCGGTGTAAAAGCAGATCAGATTATCCTGGACCCGGGCATTGGTTTTGTGAAGGATCTCGCAGAAAATCTGAAGCTCATGTCATCGCTCGGTTTACTCAATGAAATGGGTTATCCGGTTCTGCTAGCCACCTCACGCAAAAGATTCATCCAGAACACCCTGGATGTTGGTGCCGATGATGCGCTGGAAGGAACGGCTGCGACCGTTGCCTTCGGCATCGCCCAAGGCTGCCAGATGGTTCGGGTTCATGATGTGAAGTCGATTCGGCGGACGGCAGATATGTGTGATGCCATGTTATACGCTTCTCCAGGTATACGGAGGAAATAATTCTGGCGGGTCAGAGTGACCCGTCCAGTGGAAGCGCAGCGTTTTTATAAGGCGAAGCTAAGGAATAACTTCAAATAGATTAGAATTTCAATATATATAGAGGGCAGGCGGATCGTATGGATAGAATGGTTATGCATCGCATGGAGTATTACGGATATCACGGTGTATTTGCCGAGGAGCGGAAGCTAGGGGCACGTTACTATATTGATCTGGAGATTGACATGGACCTGAGTGAGGCTGGACGTAATGATGATCTGACCAAAACGATCAATTATGCGGAGATCCATGAGCTAGTCAAACAGATTGTAGAGAATAAATCATTCCAGTTAATTGAAGCTTTGGGCGAACATATTGCATCTTCTTTACTAGACACTTATACTATTATCAATGCATTGACAGTCAAGGTGACGAAGCCACATCCGCCATTCGATATTCATTTTGAGGGCGTAACGGTAGAGCTTCGCCGCACAAGAAAGTGAGAACCGATCATGATTGCACATTCGACCTCTGAATCTTCAGAGGCTTATATTGCTTTAGGGGCCAATTTGGGTGACCGGGAAGAGACGTTGCTTGAGGCGTTGTCTTTGCTCGATGAACACCCTCATATATTCGTTCTGCGTTGTTCTTCGCTATATGAGACGGAACCTGTAGGATATGTAGATCAGCCTGCGTTTCTGAATATGGCAGTCGCCGTACAGGTGATGCTGACACCGGAGCAGTTGCTTACGGAATTACTGGATATCGAGAACCGGCTTGGACGTGTTCGTGATATTCGCTGGGGACCGCGCACCGTTGATCTGGATCTGCTCTGGATGCAGGGTGAGACGCGAGATACCGAATTGCTCCAATTGCCTCATCCCCGTATGGGCGAACGGGCTTTTGTACTGGTGCCACTGTCGGATATCGTACCCGAGGACGAGGTTTCAGGTTTGTATACCTTTGTACACGCATCGTTGTCTGTACTGGATGGAAAGGATGGAATACAGCTTTGGAAAACATGCAATTGGCCAATCGAATCCGGGCATTCCGGAAGCTGAAAGGTTTAACACAACATGAACTTGCTGCCGAGACCGGCATCTCGCTGGCCATTCTGGGAACCATTGAGCGGGGGAACCGTAAGGTATCACAGCAAGAACTGGATCGAATTGCTGGTGTGCTGGCAATCAGTATCGAGGAGTTGCAGGGTAACTAGGACCGTTTCGGTTTTGTCATGCTATAACAATAGAGATATCGATCGAACCATAATCGTTGATTTATATAGAATTGTAAAAGGAGTGAAACGACTACCGTGCTTAACATTGGTGGCATTGAAATGAAAAATCAGGTCGTACTTGCGCCGATGGCTGGCGTATGTAATCCGGCTTTTCGATTAATCGCAAAAGAATTCGGAACAGGCCTCGTATGTGCGGAGATGGTGAGTGGCAAAGCCATTGTCCATGGCAACCAGCGTACACGGGAGATGTTGTTTGTAGATGAGCGTGAGAAACCGCTGAGCCTTCAGATTTTTGGAGGAGATCGTGATTCCCTCATAGAAGCAGCCAAGATTGTGGACAAGGAAACGAATGCAGACATCATCGACATTAATATGGGATGCCCTGTGCCTAAGGTAACAAAATGTGATGCAGGTGCACGTTGGTTGCTTGATCCGAACAAGATCTATGAGATGGTATCCGCTGTAGTAGATGCGGTTGAGAAGCCGGTAACGGTCAAGATGCGTATTGGCTGGGATAACGAGCATATCTTCGCGGTTGAGAATGCGCTCGCGGTTGAACGTGCAGGCGGACAGGCGGTAAGTGTACACGGCCGAACACGAGAGCAACTCTATACAGGCACTGCTGACTGGTCACACATCAAAGATGTTAAAGAGGCTGTCTCTATTCCGGTGATCGGCAACGGTGATGTCCATACACCAGAGGACGCACGCCGTATGCTGGATGAAACGGGCTGTGACGGGGTTATGATTGGTCGTGCCGCGCTGGGAAACCCATGGATGCTGTATCGTACCATTCAATACTTAAGCACGGGGGAATTGCTTCCTGACCCGAATGGCGAAGAGAAGATCCGTGTTGCCATCCTGCATATGGATCGTCTGATTGCATTGAAGAATGAGACAGTTGCCGTACGCGAGATGCGTAAACATCTGGCTTGGTATCTGAAAGGCTTGAAAGGATCTGCCCGTATCAAGGATGTTATTATGGAAGGCACCAAGCGGGATGAGATGGTACAGATTCTGGAGAACTTTGTGAGTCAGCTGAAAAGTGAAGGTAATTTGGAGTCAGAACCGGTAATTGCCGGAAGTGCATCGTAATTAAGTCTGTAAAACGTTTACAGCTACAGATGACGTAACATTGACTTTTCGAGATCGTTCCCCTATACTTTCACAGTATAAATTCGCCATGTGCGTTAATTAAAGGCTAGTCATCAGGAGGAATATTCTATTTCTCTGGAGAACTTCATATAGTTTTGAAGATGTATGCGGGCGGAGCTATGTAATTACCACTGATTCCGTTGCCGTACAATCAAATTATTCCCATGACAGGAGAATCGGTTGAGATGAGCGACAAGGAAGTTATCCTTACACCAGAGGGACTTAAGAAGCTGGAAGAAGAACTGGAAACATTGAAATCAGTGAAGCGCCGCGAAGTGGCTGAACGGATTAAGGTAGCCATCGGGTATGGAGATATCAGTGAGAACTCTGAATACGAAGATGCCAAGAACGAACAGGCTTTCATTGAAGGTCGTATTATTACTTTGGAGAAAATGCTTCGGAACGCACGCATTATTAACAGTGATGAGATTGACACCGATGTCGTGAGTGTAGGTGCAACAGTCACTGTGGAAGATTTGGAATTCGGCGACATCACAGAATATACAATTGTAGGTTCTGCTGAATCAAACCCGCTTCAGAACAAGATTTCCAACGAAAGCCCTGTCGGTAAAGCGATCTTGGGCAAGAAAAATGGTACAGTTGTTGATGTAAGTGTGCCTGCTGGCGTAATTCAATATAAAATTGTAGATATTAAAAAGCTATAGTAACGAAGCAGTTGGGCATGGTAAACAAAAGCTTCCTTAGGGAAGCTTTTTCAACATTTGAGGAAGAGTGTCCTCACGCGATGCCTGCAATGTAAATAAGGAGATGAATATAGATCATGACGGATGAAGTCTTGAATCAGGAAACCGAACTTAGCGAGCTTTTACAAATTCGCCGTGACAAATTGGACGAGCTCCGCAAATTGGGAATCGATCCTTTTGGCCAAAAATACGTACGTAACGAAGAAGCCGGCTCCATTCTGAAAAAGTATGAAGAACTGACCAAGGAAGAGCTGGAAGAGAAGCACATCGAAGTCAGTATTGCCGGACGGATTATGGCGAAGCGGGGAATGGGTAAAGCAAGCTTTGCACATATTCAGGACCTGAGCGGCAGAATCCAGATCTATGTTCGTCAGGATACCGTGCCTGAGGACAAGTATGCGGCATTCAGCCTGCTGGACCTTGGCGATATCGTTGGGGTAACTGGCGTAATCTTTAAGACCAAAACAGGTGAAACTTCTGTCAAAGTTAAAGACCTTGAAGTGCTGTCCAAATCGCTCTATCCGCTTCCGGACAAATTCCATGGTCTCACTGACGTGGAGCTTCGTTATCGCCAGCGTTATGTTGACTTGATTATGAGCCCGGACGTACAACAGACCTTTATCGCACGTTCCAAAATCATTCAATCAATGCGTCGTTACCTGGATTCCCTTGGATATCTGGAAGTGGAAACACCTACGTTGCATACCATCGCAGGAGGAGCTGCAGCACGTCCGTTCATCACACATCACAATGCGCTGGATATGGAATTGTACATGCGGATTGCGATTGAGCTTCACCTGAAACGTCTGATTGTTGGCGGACTGGAGAAGGTGTATGAGATCGGCCGTGTATATCGGAATGAAGGTATGTCCACGCGTCACAATCCGGAATTCACAATGATTGAATTGTATGAGGCATATGCCGACTACAAGGATATTATGCAATTGACGGAGAACCTGGTAGCTCATATTGCACAGGAAGTGCTGGGTACGCAAGTGATCCAGTATGGAGACCATGAAGTAGATCTTACGCCGCAGTGGCGTCGTGTTACGATGGTGGATGCAGTTAAGGAAGTTGTGGGCGTAGACTTCTCCGTACATATGACGGATGAGGAAGCACATAACTTGGCGAAGGAACATAAGGTTCCGGTTGAAAAACATATGACATTCGGTCATATTCTGAACGCGTTCTTTGAAGAATTTGTGGAAGAGACGTTGATTCAACCGACATTCATCACGGGACATCCTCTTGAAATCTCACCACTGGCGAAGAAAAACGATGTAGACCCGCGCTTCACGGATCGCTTCGAATTGTTCATCGTTGGACGCGAGCATGCCAATGCCTTCACAGAGCTGAATGATCCAATTGATCAACGTCAACGCTTTGAAGCACAGATGCTGGAGAAAGAACATGGGAACGACGAAGCTCATGAGATGGATGATGACTTCATCCGTGCGCTTGAATATGGTATGCCACCGACAGGCGGATTGGGAATCGGGGTTGATCGTCTGATCATGCTGCTGACCAACTCCCCTTCGATTCGTGACGTACTGCTCTTCCCGCACATGCGTCCTCGTACGCAAGATTAAATAAGGAACGTACCATACGTTCATAATAGAAGAGGAACCTGCGTTCAGTATGATGCTGAGGCAAGTTCCTCTTTAGGTTTACATAGGCGCTTAAAATAATGTTCATCAGAACGTTCTGTTCAAAGCACAACAACAATATGGTGGAACTGCGTCGTGGATTCAAGTTAGACTAACTTGTTCGTATTTTGTTAAAAGAGGTGCCCTTCATGAAGTTCAGGCTTCACTTTGCCAAATTTTTATCTCCCCCGTTAATCCTGGTCGGTGGTTTTCTGCTTATCATTGCGATTGGAACAGTGCTTCTCATGTTGCCAATCTCTAACCAAAGTGGTGAGCATTTGGCGTTTATTGACGCGCTCTTTACATCAACCTCTGCCGCATGTGTGACAGGACTTGTCGTCGTGGATGTAGGGACGACCTTTAATCTGTTTGGTCAGCTCGTCATTATGGTATTAATGCAACTTGGTGGACTCGGTTTCATGACCATAGCTACCCTTTTTGCACTTGTATTGGGCAGACGAATCTCACTCAAGGACAGGCTACTGCTCAAAGAAGCCATTAATGCAGACAGTATGGAAGGGATTGTACGCATTATCCGCAAGGTGTTGATCTTCTCTTTTACCATTGAAGGGGTGGCAGCTGTCATACTGGCGATGCGCTGGGCAACAGAGATGCCATTGGTTCAGGCTATATACTATGGAATATTTCATTCCGTTTCATTGTTTAATAATGGGGGATTTGATCTGTTAGGCAACAGCTTTCAATATTACACTGGAGACTGGATATTCAACCTGATTGCATCCGTGCTCGTTATCTCTGGTGGACTAGGTTTTGTGGTATTAAATGATCTGTTTGAGTATCGCAAACGCCGTCGTCTATCCCTACAGTCGAAACTGGTGCTGTCTGTGTCGGGAGCGCTGATTGGTATAGGAGCAATTGTGTTGTTTGTTTTCGAATTTACCAATGGACATACACTGGCTTCACTCACCTGGAGCGAGAAGATCTATGCATCCTTCTTTCAGTCGGTCTCTACACGTTCGTCGGGAACAAGTACAATCGATATCACGGAGATGAGGCAGGCTACCCAATTTTTCTTCATTCTGCTGATGTTTATCGGGGCTTCCCCGGGATCGACCGGGGGCGGGATCAAGACAACTACATTCCTGATTATGATTGGTGCAGTGTATGCCATGATTCGGGGAGACAAGGATATTGTGTTTTTTCGCCAGCGTGTGCCGAAGGAATTACTGATGAGGGCGCTGACCATTATTATGGTTTCACTGATCATATTCATGATCGTGGTGATGCTTCTGCTTACGACAGAGGATGCGCCATTCCTTTCACTGATGTTTGAAGCTGCATCGGCTATTGGTACCGTGGGTCTTTCTGTCGGAGTGACGGATGAGTTGACCAATTGGGGAAAAATCATTATTACCGTTACCATGTTTGTAGGTCGTATTGGGCCATTAACCATCGCGTATGCTCTTCGTCCGCGCAAAGAGAAGAAACTGTATCGTCATCCGGAGGGCCGGATCATTATCGGATAAAAAGAAAAACCGCCAGACATTCAGAACTAACTCCCGTTATCGTAACAGGGCTTGGTCATAACGAATGTGCTGCGGTTTTTTTTGGTTTAACGGCATAAGGAGGCAAGATGCACACCAAGGATATCATCCATGAGTTTGGCATTCATCTGATCGGGTCTAAGCACCGTATGGATACCCAAGCCATCCACGAGTGCATACAATCTCTCGATCTCAAGTTTAATATCAAGATCTGGTCTCGTGAGATCATGTTCGATCAGGTGAGTGATAACATAGCCTACAGCTTGTCTGAGTGCATCATACACTGTATCGGCAAGTTCTTTGAGCGTAGCATCGGTTTTGGATCTGGCTGTAAAAGCGTACCACACCTCCATTTCGGCCAGTTTTTCATCTGTGTTTGGTAATAACTCGAGTAATAAACATTTCATATTATCCTTGGGAGATCCGGTGAAGGACATGTGTTGGATTCGATTGGATACCCGCTCGGATACCAGATTCATGGCATATAGTAATAGTTCTGACTGTGTAGAAAAGTAGTGACGCATCGAACCAACCGAAATTCCTGCTTCTTCAGCGATATTCCGAACAGAGGCTTGTTCCATACCATCTCTTCGTATAATACGCCAAGCTGCTTCGGCCACGAGCACACGCTGTTTATCATGATCAACAATTTTAGGCATATGAACATTATATCATTGTTGATTATTATGATACAAATGTGCTAAATTATATTTAATACAATCGTATTATAAAAAAAGGGGGCTAACAGATGATTGGTTATTTCATTATAGGATGTGAGATTGCCTTTTGGGTGTTTGTGTTTGCGGGTCTAAGTGTCAGGTATCTTCTTGGCATGAAAAGGTTAGGCATTGGTTTGTTGATGGCTACACCAATAGTGGATCTGTTGTTGCTGGTGGCCACTGTGATAGATCTTCAGCGTGGAGCTACAGCGAGCATGATTCATGGTATTGCTGCGGTGTATATCGGAGTAAGTATCGCCTATGGTCATCAGATGATCGCTTGGGCGGATCGATATTTCCTGTATTGGTTCAAAGGCGGAGAGAATCCTCGTAGCAACAAGTTATATGGAAGGGAGCATGCACGTCATGAGCGTAATGGATGGTTTAGACATCTTTTGGCTTGGGCAATAGGTAGTGCATTTCTATTCGCCATGATATGGTGGATTGGGGATGCTGAACGTACAGCCGTCTTCTATAATCTGATTAAAATGTGGGGAATCATAATCGGAATCGATTTTATAATAAGCTTTAGCTATAGTTTATGGCCAAGAAAAGTTCCTGCTAGGAATGTTAAACAATAAAATCAAGTGGAACGCGCATAAGAATCTGCTACATTGGGAGGGCACTCTATATTCGTTTAGGACGTATCATTTCGGTAACTATAAAATTTGAAAAAAAGACTTGCAATCAAAATCTGTACATGTTATATTCTAATTCCGGCCAAGAAAACACGGTTTACACGGTTCGGCAAGCAAATCAAATAAGCTTCGAAAGAAACTTAAAAAAAGAGCTTGCAAAGTTGGTTCGGATGTGATAAGATATAAAAGTTGCTGAAGAGAACGACATTCGGTAACGGAACAAGTTTGATCTTTGAAAACTGAACAACGAGTGAGTAAACATTCTGCTTGCAGAATGAACGCGAAAGTTGAAACAAGCCTTGGCTTGGATCGACTGGAGCACAATTGAGATTTTTAATCTCGTCAGATTCAAAATGAGCTTATCGCTCTTTTCAATACTTTATTGGAGAGTTTGATCCTGGCTCAGGACGAACGCTGGCGGCATGCCTAATACATGCAAGTCGAGCGGAGTTGATAAGAAGCTTGCTTCTTTGATGCTTAGCGGCGGACGGGTGAGTAACACGTAGGCAACCTGCCCTCAAGTTTGGGACAACTACCGGAAACGGTAGCTAATACCGAATAGTTGTTTTCTTCGCCTGAAGGAAACTGGAAAGACGGAGCAATCTGTCACTTGGGGATGGGCCTGCGGCGCATTAGCTAGTTGGTGGGGTAACGGCTCACCAAGGCGACGATGCGTAGCCGACCTGAGAGGGTGATCGGCCACACTGGGACTGAGACACGGCCCAGACTCCTACGGGAGGCAGCAGTAGGGAATCTTCCGCAATGGGCGAAAGCCTGACGGAGCAATGCCGCGTGAGTGATGAAGGTTTTCGGATCGTAAAGCTCTGTTGCCAGGGAAGAACGCTTGGGAGAGTAACTGCTCTCAAGGTGACGGTACCTGAGAAGAAAGCCCCGGCTAACTACGTGCCAGCAGCCGCGGTAATACGTAGGGGGCAAGCGTTGTCCGGAATTATTGGGCGTAAAGCGCGCGCAGGCGGTCATTTAAGTCTGGTGTTTAATCCCGGGGCTCAACCCCGGATCGCACTGGAAACTGGGTGACTTGAGTGCAGAAGAGGAGAGTGGAATTCCACGTGTAGCGGTGAAATGCGTAGATATGTGGAGGAACACCAGTGGCGAAGGCGACTCTCTGGGCTGTAACTGACGCTGAGGCGCGAAAGCGTGGGGAGCAAACAGGATTAGATACCCTGGTAGTCCACGCCGTAAACGATGAGTGCTAGGTGTTAGGGGTTTCGATACCCTTGGTGCCGAAGTTAACACATTAAGCACTCCGCCTGGGGAGTACGGTCGCAAGACTGAAACTCAAAGGAATTGACGGGGACCCGCACAAGCAGTGGAGTATGTGGTTTAATTCGAAGCAACGCGAAGAACCTTACCAGGTCTTGACATCCCTCTGATCGATGCAGAGATGTATCTTTCCTTCGGGACAGAGGAGACAGGTGGTGCATGGTTGTCGTCAGCTCGTGTCGTGAGATGTTGGGTTAAGTCCCGCAACGAGCGCAACCCTTGATCTTAGTTGCCAGCACTTCGGGTGGGCACTCTAAGGTGACTGCCGGTGACAAACCGGAGGAAGGTGGGGATGACGTCAAATCATCATGCCCCTTATGACCTGGGCTACACACGTACTACAATGGCCGGTACAACGGGCTGTGAAGCCGCGAGGTGGAACGAATCCTAAAAAGCCGGTCTCAGTTCGGATTGCAGGCTGCAACTCGCCTGCATGAAGTCGGAATTGCTAGTAATCGCGGATCAGCATGCCGCGGTGAATACGTTCCCGGGTCTTGTACACACCGCCCGTCACACCACGAGAGTTTATAACACCCGAAGTCGGTGGGGTAACCGCAAGGAGCCAGCCGCCGAAGGTGGGATAGATGATTGGGGTGAAGTCGTAACAAGGTAGCCGTATCGGAAGGTGCGGCTGGATCACCTCCTTTCTATGGAGAATCGTTTCCCGAGTGGAAACATTCAAATACGCAGCTTAGCTGCAAACTACTCACTCGTTGCTCAGTTTTGAGAGCTCAAACTCTCAAACAGCTTGCTTTTGCATGGAGCTTGTTCTTTGAAAACTAGATATCGAAACGAAAGTAAATGCGAATTAGAACATTCCTTTTTAGCTGAACTTGTGTAAACAAGTTTCAATAAAAACGGTAGATTGCTGGAGCGAGTGATCGAAATGGAGCGACTTTTGGATTTGCGCAAGCAAACCAAGCGGAGCGACAGCTCGAACACGAGCGCAATGGTTAAGCTACTAAGAGCACACGGAGGATGCCTAGGCGCTAGGAGCCGATGAAGGACGTGGCGAACAACGAAACTGCCTCGGGGAGCTGTAAGCAAGCTTTGATCCGGGGGTGTCCGAATGGGGAAACCCAGCTGGGGTAATTTCCAGTTACTCATAACTGAATACATAGGTTATGTAGAGGCATACCAGGGGAACTGAAACATCTAAGTACCCTGAGGAAGAGAAAACAATAGTGATTCCGTCAGTAGCGGCGAGCGAACGCGGAGAAGCCCAAACCAGAGAGCTTGCTCTTTGGGGTTGTGGGACGTCTCACATGGAGTTACAAAGGAACCGGTTAAGCGAAGAGGTCTGGAAAGGCCCGCCAAAGAAGGTAAAAGCCCTGTAATTGAAAGTCTGTTCCCTCCGAGACGGATCCCGAGTAGTGCGGGGCACGTGAAACCCCGTATGAATCCGGCAGGACCATCTGCCAAGGCTAAATACTTCCTAGCGACCGATAGTGAAGCAGTACCGTGAGGGAAAGGTGAAAAGCACCCCGGAAGGGGAGTGAAATAGAACCTGAAACCGTGTGCTTACAAAAAGTCAGAGCCCGTTTTAGGGGTGATGGCGTGCCTTTTGTAGAATGAACCGGCGAGTTACGTTCCCGTGCAAGGTTAAGGTGAAGAGCCGGAGCCGCAGCGAAAGCGAGTCTGAATAGGGCGACATAGTACGTGGACGTAGACCCGAAACCGGGTGATCTACCCCTGTCCAGGGTGAAGGTGCGGTAACACGCACTGGAGGCCCGAACCCACGCACGTTGAAAAGTGCGGGGATGAGGTGGGGGTAGCGGAGAAATTCCAATCGAACTCGGAGATAGCTGGTTCTCCCCGAAATAGCTTTAGGGCTAGCCTCGGAAAACAGAGTCGTGGAGGTAGAGCACTGATTGGGTGCGGGGCCCGCAAGGGTTACCAAGCTCAGTCAAACTCCGAATGCCATAGACTTACTTCCGGGAGTCAGACAGTGAGTGCTAAGATCCATTGTCAAAAGGGAAACAGCCCAGACCATCAGCTAAGGTCCCCAAGTGTGTGTTAAGTGGGAAAGGATGTGGAGTTGCACAGACAACCAGGATGTTGGCTTAGAAGCAGCCACCATTGAAAGAGTGCGTAATAGCTCACTGGTCGAGTGACTCTGCGCCGAAAATGTAACGGGGCTAAACACACCACCGAAGCTATGGCTTGATGCTTTGCATCAGGGGTAGGGGAGCGTTGTATAAGGGTTGAAGGTGTACCGTAAGGAGCGCTGGACATTATACAAGTGAGAATGCCGGTATGAGTAACGAAAAGATCAGTGAGAATCTGATCCGCCGAAAGCCTAAGGGTTCCTGAGGAAGGCTCGTCCGCTCAGGGTAAGTCGGGACCTAAGGCGAGGCCGAAAGGCGTAGTCGAAGGACAACAGGTCGAAATTCCTGTACCACCGTAAGCCGTTATGAGCAATGGGGGGACGCAGTAGGGTAGTGACGCGGACTGATGGATGTCCGTCTAAGCAGTGAGGCTGATGTGTAGGCAAATCCGCACATCATTAAGGCTGAGCTGTGATGGGGAGCGAAAATTGTAGTAGCGAAGGTCATGATCTCACACTGCCAAGAAAAGCCTCTAGCCAGGTGAAGGTGCCCGTACCGCAAACCGACACAGGTAGGCGAGAAGAGTATTCTAAGGCGCGCGGAAGAACTCTCGTTAAGGAACTCGGCAAAATGACCCCGTAACTTCGGGAGAAGGGGTGCCCCGGTAGTGTGAATAGCACGAGGGGGCCGCAGTGAAAAGGCCCAAGCGACTGTTTAGCAAAAACACAGGTCTGTGCGAAGCCGTAAGGCGAAGTATACGGGCTGACGCCTGCCCGGTGCTGGAAGGTTAAGGGGAGTGGTTAGGAGTAATCCGAAGCTGTGAACCGAAGCCCCAGTAAACGGCGGCCGTAACTATAACGGTCCTAAGGTAGCGAAATTCCTTGTCAGGTAAATTCTGACCCGCACGAATGGCGTAACGACTTGGGCGCTGTCTCAACGAGAGATCCGGTGAAATTTTAATACCTGTGAAGATGCAGGTTACCCGCGACAAGACGGAAAGACCCCATGGAGCTTTACTGCAGCTTGATATTGAATTTGGGTACGATCTGTACAGGATAGGTGGGAGCCTTTGAAGCGTGAGCGCCAGCTTGCGTGGAGGCAACGTTGGGATACCACCCTGATCGTATCTAGGTTCTAACCTGGTACCGTAATCCGGTGCGGGGACAGTGTCAGGTGGGCAGTTTGACTGGGGCGGTCGCCTCCTAAAGAGTAACGGAGGCGCCCAAAGGTTCCCTCAGAATGGTTGGAAATCATTCGAAGAGTGCAAAGGCATAAGGGAGCTTGACTGCGAGACCTACAAGTCGAGCAGGGACGAAAGTCGGGCTTAGTGATCCGGTGGTACCGCATGGAAGGGCCATCGCTCAACGGATAAAAGCTACCCTGGGGATAACAGGCTTATCTCCCCCAAGAGTCCACATCGACGGGGAGGTTTGGCACCTCGATGTCGGCTCATCGCATCCTGGGGCTGAAGTAGGTCCCAAGGGTTGGGCTGTTCGCCCATTAAAGCGGTACGCGAGCTGGGTTCAGAACGTCGTGAGACAGTTCGGTCCCTATCTGTCGTGGGCGTAGGAAATTTGAGAGGAGCTGTCCTTAGTACGAGAGGACCGGGATGGACGTACCGCTGGTGTACCAGTTGTTCCGCCAGGAGCACCGCTGGGTAGCTATGTACGGACGGGATAAACGCTGAAAGCATCTAAGCGTGAAGCCCCCCTCAAGATGAGATTTCCCAGTATGTAAGACCCCTTGAAGACGACGAGGTAGATAGGCTGGGGGTGGAAGTGCAGCAATGCATGGAGCTGACCAGTACTAATCGGTCGAGGGCTTATCCAATAGCAAGTGATAGTTCGCATGTTTCGTTTCGAATCTAGTTTTCAGAGAACAACAACTCTGAAATGTAAGCACCGCGTTTGGTGGCGATGGCGGAGGGGTTCCACACGTACCCATCCCGAACACGACCGTTAAGCCCTCTAGCGCCGATGGTACTTGGACCGCAGGGTCCTGGGAGAGTAGGACGCCGCCAAGCAAAGAACCACTGCCGATGTTATTCGGTGGTGGTTTTTATTTATATACAAATGAGTACTTGAGGTATAAAAAAAGCCTGAAAACGGAAACTTTGTATCCTAAATGGCTCAATAGAAATAAACGTCGGTTGATTTGTGCAGACATTTATAGGTTATATTTTTTTAACTTGTCCGCACGAGAAAAACAGTTGTATTCATCAGGCAATACACCTAATATAACCAAGTACTTTTCCTTGACAGTCTAAATATCGCTTTGCTAAGATGGCAATAATAAATTTTTCAGAAAACGTATTTTCGGCGTAAAATACAGCCTGGAATCTTCGGGTTTTGGACCGTAAAGCTGAGCAACCATAAGGAGGAACACTTGCGTGTGGGAAGATAAATTTGGTAAGGAAGGCCTCACCTTTGATGATGTATTGCTAGTGCCACGGAAATCCGAGACACTGCCTAAAGAAGTAGATGTATCTATTCGTTTAAGCGACACTGTGAAGTTAAATATTCCTTTGATTAGTGCAGGAATGGATACGGTAACTGAAGCGACTTTGGCTATTGCCATTGCACGTGAAGGCGGTATCGGTATCATTCATAAAAATATGTCTGTTGAACAACAGGCTGAAGAAGTAGATCGGGTTAAACGTTCAGAGAGTGGTGTAATTACGAATCCATTCTCACTCACAGCAGATCATCTGGTATCTGATGCTGAAGAAGTTATGGCGAAATATCGGATCTCCGGCGTACCCATTATTGAAGGAGATCAGAAGCTGGTTGGTATTTTGACCAACCGTGATTTGCGTTTTATCCATGATTACGGTATCAAAATCAGCGAAGTTATGACTCGTGAGAATCTGGTTACCGCTCCTGTAGGTACTACATTGCAAGAAGCTGAAGGTATCCTTCAGAAACATAAGATTGAGAAACTTCCATTAGTTGATGAGACGAACACGTTGAAAGGTCTTATCACTATTAAAGATATTGAGAAAGCCATTCAATTCCCTCATGCAGCCAAAGATGCTCAAGGTCGTCTGTTGGTTGGTGCAGCGATTGGTATCTCCAAGGACACCTTTGAACGTGCGGATGCTTTGGTACAAGCTGGTGTCGACTTGATTACGGTAGACTCGGCTCACGGACACCACATTAATATCATTGAAGCAGTACGTCAGCTTCGCGAACGCTTCCCTACCCTGACCATCGTTGCAGGTAACGTGGCTACTGGTGAAGCTACTCGTGACCTGATTGAAGCAGGGGCTTCGGTAGTCAAAGTGGGTATTGGTCCAGGGTCGATTTGTACAACACGTGTAATTGCTGGTATTGGTGTACCTCAAGTAACGGCAGTGTACGATTGTGCAACAGTGGCACGTGAATATGGAGTTCCGATTATTGCGGACGGCGGAATTAAATATTCTGGTGAAATTACGAAGGCACTGGCTGCAGGTGCACACGCGGTTATGTTGGGAAGTTTGTTTGCCGGTACAGCGGAAAGCCCGGGGGAAACTGAAATTTTCCAAGGACGTAGCTACAAAGTTTATCGCGGTATGGGTTCAATGGCTGCGATGAAACAAGGTAGTAAAGATCGTTATTTCCAAGATGATGACAAGAAACTGGTTCCAGAAGGAATTGAGGGTCGCGTCGCTTACAAAGGTCCATTGTCTGATACGATTCACCAACTGATTGGTGGTCTGCGTTCCGGTATGGGTTACTGCGGTACAAGCAACCTGGAGCAGCTTCGGAACGATACTGGTTTTATTCGTATTACAGGTGCAGGCCTGCGTGAAAGTCATCCACATGATGTACAGATTACAAAAGAAGCACCTAACTACTCGTTGTAATCGGAAGAGAGTTAATCATTTCCAGGACAGGCTCGGTGATTTTCACCGGGTCTGTCTTTTTTTGCAGATACCCCTGTGATAGAATAGAACAAGCGGTGACGATCCATGGATGGATTAAGGCGTTGCGGCGGCTATTTGACGTGAATCTATGAATATGGTTTCGAAAAGCAAATGCAGTGCAAGAAAAGGCTGCCAGCCAAACAGAAGCGCGGACGTCCTTTTACATAAGCATTCGCAAAATGCGGACTAAGTGACAATCGATAACGAACTTTAGGAGCAATAATATTGCTCGTTCGATACAGCGCATATAGCACACATCTCACACATCAAACATGCAGGTTAGGGAACAAGAAAATCGCAGCATAAGCTGCACTGAAGCAATTAACAATGCTTTGGATCGAAGGGAGTATTCATCATTGAAAGCCAAACACATGAATAAGAAGAAACGCCAAATGCTCAAAAAGAGCGTAGCCTCGGTAATGCTAATTAACATGCTTTGCATGTCTGCAGTAATGCCAGTCATGGCTGCTGCGAACGACTCCGGGCAGGTCCTGACTGCTGCAGCAACAACAACGAAGACGGAGAAAGCTGTACAGGTACCTGGGGTAGACTCATTGGGGCTTGAGGTTAGGTCAGCCGTTCTCATGGAGGCATCAACGGGTCAGATTTTGCTCAATGTCGATGCGGATAAAGCTATGCCACCTGCCAGCATGACCAAAATGATGACAGAGTACATTGTCGCTGAACAAGTTAAACAAGGTAAACTCGGCTGGGACGATATTGTAACTGTTAAAAAGAATGCTGCACAAAGTGTCGGATCACGTATTTTCCTTGCTGAAGGGGACCAACACACAGTTAAGGATCTCTATATTGCTATGGCTGTTGGGTCTGCTAATGATGCTACGGTCGCTTTGGCTGAACATGTTGCAGGTTCGGAAGAAGCTTTCGTGAAAATGATGAATGATGAAGCGAAGCGTATGGGCATGAAGGATACGTTCTTCATCAACTCATCCGGTCTCGATCGAGCAGATATGCCTGCCGATTTCCGCCCAGCTGAAGACAAGGAAACAGTCATGTCCGCACTGGATGCTGCAATTCTATGCAGATATATCATCATGGATCACCCAGACTACAAAGATTTTACAACCATTCAATCCTATAAGTTCCGTCCCAATGATAAAGCCCCAATTATCAATTATAACTGGATGCTGGAAGCGAATAAAAATATAACCAATTTCAAAAGCTATGCCTATGAAGGTCTGGATGGAATGAAAACAGGCCATACCACGAACGCAGGTAATAACTTTACAGGTACAGCCGAACGTAACGGTATGCGTCTAATTAGTGTTGTTATGGGCACAGATTCGGAATCCGCACGTTTCAGAGAAACTAAAAAGGTATTGGACTTTGGATTTAACAACTTTGAAGTGAAGCAGGCTGTCGCAGGCAAAACCAAAGTGACGGGCTGGGAAGCTGTACCTTTGAAAAAAGGTAAAGAAACAACTGTTCCTGTCGTAACAGATAATGCGGTAAGTTTCGTTGTACCCAAAGGTACTCAGAACCTGGATGTGACGTTCAAAGCCAACGTAACTGAGGCTGACAAGCTGGTAGCACCAATCAAGGCAGGTACGAAGGTTGGTACAGTAACGTATACGTACAAAGCAGATGGAATTGAGCCTCAGGAAAAAACAGTGAACTTGATCACAGCGGAAGAGGCTGATAAAGGCGGATGGTTCCGTTTGTTCTTCCGAGCTGTTAAAGATTTCTTCGTCGATCTCTTTGACGGGATCAAAAACCTGTTCTAGTTTATAGGATACTTCTTGTAAAAGAGTATGATCGTGAATTGGATGATATGTGGTTATATCATTGCCAAAATACAAGTTATTCGACCGGATGGATTGTATATTTACAATTTTTCCGGTAAAATATCAAGTTAGAATTCACGTATAATGAGGCGGAAAATTCCAAGGTTTTTTTACCTGGTGGAGTGGGTTAACTGCTCTATATAAGGTAATGAACGACACATACATTACGGGCCGAAGTGTCCAAGTATCTTGGAGCACCAATGAAGGGCATAGAGATATCCAAACTTGCACCTTCCGAGCGTATGCAAGATCGCGGCTGGTATGAGAAGGGGAATGTGCAAATGAAGATCGGCGTATTAGCGCTTCAAGGGGCTGTCACAGAGCATATACGGAGTATTGAACGCGCTGGAGCAGAAGGTGTTGCTATCAAACAGGTTCAGCAATTGCATGATCTGGATGGTCTTATCCTTCCTGGCGGGGAAAGTACAACGATTGGCAAACTGATGCGTAAATATGGGTTTATGGATGCCATTCGAGCGTTTGCTGCTGACGGTAAACCGGTATTTGGTACCTGTGCAGGCTTAATCGTTATGGCTAAGCACATCACGGGACAGGAAGAGGCCCATTTGGAGTTAATGGATATGACTGTATCCCGAAATGCATTTGGACGGCAGAGAGAAAGTTTTGAAACAGACTTGCCGGTCAAAGGCATCGAGGAAACGGTGAGAGCTGTGTTTATCCGGGCTCCCTTGATTGAGCGTGTTGGAGAGCAGGTAGAGGTACTCTCTACTTACAATGATGAGATTGTTACAGCTCGTCAGGGACATTTGCTGGCTTGCTCGTATCATCCGGAGTTAACGGATGACTATCGTCTGCATGCTTATTTTGTAGACATGGCCAAGTCCTACAAACACGCGGTAGACCCTAAATAGTGTATGATGTACAACCTATGATCTCCCGGTCATCGGATCACTTCCCCAGCAGCCTTGTAAGGCCGCTGATTGGCAGTTGCATCTGAACGGATGCCTGATGTTGCCTGTATCTGCTTCATAGCGGGAATCGCAGCGGAGGGTCGCACCGGGAGCATAGGTTGTTTTTGTGGTTACAGATTCCGATAAGTATATAGTAAGGTATACACAGTAGATTTTTGAGAATCGATTTAACATAAGGCTTCACTTCGTGGGGTTATTTAGGAGGGGTATATCGTGCTTGATGTGAAAATATTGCGGAATGAGTATGCACGTGTAGAGGAAGCATTGACTAAACGTGGCAAATCGTTGGATCTTATCGCTGGATTTACCGAGATGGATACCAAACGGCGGGAATTGCTTCAAGAGAGTGAGACGCTCAAGAGCCGTCGGAATACGGTCTCTGCGGAAGTTGCTAGACTGAAGAAGAATCGTGAAAATGCAGATGATCTGATTGTGGAGATGCGCGAAGTCTCTGATCGAATCAAAGCCATGGACGAAGAAGTTCGGGAACTGGAAGTGAAGATCAATGATCTCACCATGGCGATTCCGAATATTCCTAACGAAAGTGTACCTGTTGGAGCTTCTGAAGACGACAATGTTGAGATTCGTCGTTGGGAAGAGCCAAAATCATTTACTTTTGCGCCAAAAGCCCACTGGGAAATTGCTCAAGATCTCGATATCCTTGATTTTGAAGCAGCTGCCAAAGTAACAGGATCTCGGTTTACCTTTTATAAAGGGCTGGGTGCCCGTCTGGAACGTGCATTGATTAACTTTATGATGGATCTGCACAGCGATCAACATGGATATGAAGAGATTCTGCCTCCATACATCGTTAATCGGGATAGCTTGTTTGGAACAGGTCAACTGCCTAAGTTTGAAGAAGATCTGTTCAAGTTGAAAGATACCGAATATTATCTGATCCCTACTGCTGAAGTTCCGGTAACGAACTATCATCGCGAAGAGATTCTGAATGTAGATCAATTGCCGAAGCACTTTGTGGCATACAGCTCATGTTTCCGTTCTGAAGCCGGTTCGGCAGGACGGGATACACGCGGATTAATTCGTCAGCATCAGTTTAACAAAGTAGAGCTGCTCAAGCTCTCTACACCGGAGACTTCGTATGAAGAGTTGGAGCAAATGACTCAAAATGCGGAGCGTGTGCTTCAATTATTGGGATTGCCGTATCGCGTTCTGACACTGTGTACCGCAGATATGGGCTTCACTTCAGCTAAAACGTATGATATTGAAGTATGGTTACCTGAGAGCAACACCTATCGTGAGATTTCCTCCTGCTCCAACTGTGAGGACTTCCAGGCACGCCGTGCCAATATCCGTTTCCGCAGAGAGCCAAAAGCCAAACCGGAATTTGTGCATACATTGAACGGGTCAGGATTGGCCGTTGGACGGACGGTTGCCGCTATCCTGGAGAACTATCAACAGGAAGATGGTACGGTTGTTATTCCTGAAGCATTGCGTCCCTATATGGGCGGCACAAGTGTGATTGTACGTCGCTCTTAAGCGAAAGTTAACCATCCTTATCAAGAGGAATACAACTTCAATCCGTCATTTTGAATGACGGGTTGGAGTGTTTTGTATTAAAAGGGCATTTGTCTGATATGAATCATAAATTTTAATATAAAAAAGGTTGCATTATGTTGTCGAGATATGGTATGATACTTTTCGTGGCAAGTTTATAAAAGTTAATTCCCTGGAGAGGTACCGAAGCGGTCATAACGGGGCGGTCTTGAAAACCGTTAGGGGGCAACTCCACGTGGGTTCGAATCCCACCCTCTCCGCCATACTACACTTATAACAAGGATTCGAGCGATCTCGCTCGGGTCCTTTTTTGCGTTATGCGATTGTTTAACGGAGTGATGGTACGGGGTGGTGACCCCTGTATACGTCGCTCAGTACAAAATTATATTTTGAGTACGTCTGATATGTATAAAAACATCTTCATCGCCGCACTTTATAGGAGTGGAGGTGGTAAGATGAATCGCGAGTTAAACATCGATCAGACAGAGCTTGTAGGGGCTTGGCAAGAGCGTTTGCCTCAAGTCTTGAATGTGGGTGATCAGGCTCAAGTAATGGCGGATGAGGCCGATCAGCAGGCCATTCGGATACACATTGCGACAGCAGGTCATGAGATGTATTCTTTTGATTTCAAATGTGAGTATGTGGATTCCCGTGAAGTCAGTGTCCAACTGATTGATGTGGAACGGGATGGACGAACGACAGATGAGCGTACAGAGCCAATTCAGGAACTGGCCCACGATTATACAAGGCACATTCACGAATGTGCTCAGTCGTTACAATCCCAGACGCGACAATAGTTTGAAACCTCAAGGAGTGAACACATTTGACTAAAGCCAAAGCGGGAGTAGACAAAAACCTGCAAAATGTAGTTGATGATCTGGAGCAGCCAGCCGTAAACAGTCACCATGCCCAGCAAATTCAGCAAGATATCAATGATCGCCGTCATCAGGATGCACTAAATCATGATAAAACGGAAGATAGGGACCCATCCCATTCCTAACATTGATGAGGGGGTAACATTATGAGCAAACCGAAAACAATTCCTGTACCGGAAGCGCAAGCTGCCGAACAGCATCATCATTCATCCAAACGTTCTTCCATGCAGGAGCCATTATCCGGTTCCAAAAAAGTAAAAAATCAAAATCATGTGGATCATTTGAATCCCCAAGGTTAACTTAAAAGAAGATTTACTCAAAAGTCCCTTGTTACCTAACAGGGGGCTTTTGCGTATTCATACATATACAAAGACAGGCACATGGTTATTTCCAAACCTCACGTAGGTCTTTGTAGCCATTTTAAAGAGGAAAGATCACATTTTTCCCAAATTAGGTTTCAGTATCTGGTGATATGGTATATCATTGATATTGAATTACTTTTTTTGGGGTTATCACGAGAGGAGAGAAACAAATGACTAAACGTATGGGGGCGCTTCTTCTTACGTTGCTGTTGACCGTATCCATGGCCTTGACAGCATGTAGCAGCAAGCAGGAACCAAAAGAGGCATTGAAGACGGCTGCGGCCAATGCTTCCAAATTAACTTCGTATGAAATGAGTTCCAACTTCACTATTAATGAATTGAGCTATAAACCTGGGGATGCATCTCAAACGGATCCGAGCATGACTCAGTTTATGAGCATGTTGAAGGATGCTCAGTTGAATGTAACAGGTGTATACCAAAGTGAGCCAATGCAGACAGAGATGACTCTTGGCATTGAACTTAAAGGCGATATGGGTATGACCTTTACCATTCCAATGGTGATGACGGCTGAGAAGCTCTATGTGAAAGTGCCGAATATTCCTTTCTTCCCGATTCCGGAGAACGTTGTTGGCAAATTCCTGGAACTTGATCTGAAAGAACTGGCTGAGCAAGAGGGTACGGAGTGGAACCCGGATGCTATGGACGCAGCCAAAACTCAAAAGCTGAGCAACGAAGTCATGGACGCAGTGCTGAGCGAATACGATCAAGCTAAATTCTTCAAAAACCTGGACACCAAAGATGCACAACTTCCTGAAGGTGTAGATGCGAAGCAAGTTGTACAATTCTCGGTGAATAATGACAATGTTAAAGAAGCCGTTACTGTACTGGTAACAAAAGCTATGCCTAAAGTGTTGGATATTCTGTCCAAAGAGGAATATCGTGAAATGCTGCAAATGGATCAGGCTGATATCGACAAAGCTAAAGAAGATTTGAAAATCACTGAAGCAGATCAGGCTGAAATGGCTAAAGACTTGGATAAATTGAAAGATGTTCTGACAATTAACCAATTCAACATCGATTTCGCATTGGACAAAAACGACTTCCCTGTATATCAGAAGATGGTCGCTGATGTGTTGATCAAGCCAGAAGATACGAAAGACGAAGTGAAACTGGCATTTACCGGTTCCAATACGTACACCAAGATTAACGAAAAAGCAGCATTCAAAATCAACATCCCTACGGGCGATGACGTAATTACTATGCAAGAGTTCGAAGAACTGATGAACGCTTCATACGGATACTAATCTCGCTGAGTTCAAACCGTCTGTGATTCAAGTGAAGGATCATCTCCTTCCGCTTGGATACAGGCGGTTTTTTATGTTACATAGCGTTAAGAGGGGATATCCTCCGAATGATTGATCTTGTATTTTTGAATGGTGGCTAAGGTTACATACCAATAAAACCGCACTCTCTCCTACATAAATAGGGTAGCACGGTTTTAAAGATTGAATGTGCATCATGTTGAATTGGGGATGCAGACAGCTATGTGGTGGAGCTTCTATATTAGTTAATCCGCAAGTTCATCCAAGTCTTCAGCAAGTACAGCATAGATCTGATGATCCTGATATTTGCCGTTGATCTTGAGGTATTTGCGAGCCGTACCTTCAAACTGGAACCCGTTCTTCTCCAATACGCGCTGCGAACCTTTGTTGGTAGGCAATACCGCAGCCTGGACCCGATTTAACTTCAGCGCACGGAAGCCATAGGCTACGGCCAGTTTAACCGCTGCTGTCATTCGTCCGCCGCCCTGATAATCCGGATGGATAAAGTAACCCATATCAGCATAATTGGCAACGCCTAATACGACATTGTTAAGACTTACTTGTCCAATCAACAGGCTGTCTTTAATGGTGTAGATTCCAAATTGGTAACCTGTACCTTCTTCTGCTGCATTGACCCGATCCTCGATTCGTCGAGTCTGAGCATCCAATGTATAGAAATCATCTTCTCGCAAGGGTTCTACGGACTGGTATGGGATTCGTGTGATCTGAATCAGATCCAGATAGGATTGTGTATCTTGGGGTGTGAGCAACCGAAGGCTTATGCCATTGGCTGTATCATAGAGGGTTAACGCCATTACAGCACACTTCCTTTCCAATTGGGATGTTTGTAGTCGGTAATTATTTTAACTTTTGACGCAGACTTCTGAAAAATTGAGTTAGCATCGTGGAGCATTCGGGCTGAAGAATATCCGGGATCACTTCGGTTCGATGGTTAAATCGAGGCTCCTGTAGCAGGTTCATCAGTGTACCTGCACAGCCTGCCTTGGGATCAGCCGTACCAAAGATTACGCGGGGAACCCTGGATTGTACAATGGCGCCTGCACACATGGGACAAGGTTCCAGTGTGACGTACAGAGAACAATCCAACAAGCGCCAAGCTCCGATGGTCTCGCTTGCCTGACGAATAGCCACCATCTCTGCATGGGCGGTAGAATCCAGTGTCGTTTCTCGCAAATTGTACCCTCGGCCAACAATTTGGTTATTTTGTACAATTACAGCTCCAATCGGCACTTCCCCAAGGGCCTCGGCTTTGTATGCCTCAGCAATGGCCTCCCGCATCCAATGCTCATGTTGAGCTTCCTCGGATAATTGTGAAAGGTCGGGCTGGAGAGAATGGTCATTCATTACAATATAACTCCTTCCAAAAAGCATTTATTCAGCGAACAGGCATTCGGGTTGTTAACATGTTGTGTATAGAAATGTGGATAACCGTATAGTTGCTCACATAGTTATAAACAAACTATCCACAAGCCTGTGGGTATGTGGACAAATACAGTGATTAATTTCATTGTAGAGTTCAAAAATGCAAAAAACAACGAATTTCGAGCTTTTCCGTCATTCGGTAACTTTTGGTCACAGGTCAATTATCCTTTTCAAAAAGACATACAAGCGTTATGATGGAGATAGGTTTTGCCATATATCGCCAGAGGGTACAAGCCGAGAGGTGAACAAAAAAACTTGTCTATTAAAACGAAATTATCCATGATTATGTCCTGCTCAGTGCTCGTTATTTTAGTGTTGAATATCGCACTGAGTTATTATACTACAGAAGAGAATCTGAGGCAGGACAGTGAAACCAAGATGGTACTCACTGCAAAGCAGATTGCAATTGCTGTCGAACAGAATCAATACAGTTCAGATTATGTAAAAAGGCAGATTGGAAACAATCTGTGGCTTGCTGCTGTCATGGCAGCGGAAGAGTTGGACCCGGATATTAATAATATCACAAATGAAGAACTTGTTCGCTTGAGTCAAAAGGTCGGCGTTTCGCATATTTCATTGATGGAACAGACGGATGATGATATTGTGGTTAGCCGTTCATCAGATCCAAGAGAGATCGGGCTGTCCACCAAATCCATGACCTATTGGTATCAGGCGTTTAAACAATTATTTGAAAAACAACAGGTAACGATTCCTCAAGGGCAGAAGCTGGAGCATTTCTGGTCCGATGGTTTCGAGTATTCGACATCCAGTCCCTCGGATATTGATATCTGGGGTTACTACCATGATGGAAAGAGAAACTACATAATCAATCCCTTCTATAATAATACGGAAGTTGATGACTATGTGAAAATCTCTAGTCCGGATGAGATTTTGAATAAAATCCGTGAGGTCAATCCCTCCATTCTGGAGATTACAGGCATCAATCCATTGACTTTTGGCAGCCCGAACATGGGTGATGACGGAAGAGATTCGAATTTTAGCAAGTTGAATAACAGACCTATTCGGTTTGGCACGTATCAGTATGGATCTACTGATGAAGATCATCGTGCTGTTGTCCGCGCCATTCGGACAGGGCAGAATGTATCTTTTGTCAGTGAAACGCACGAACAGAAGGTGCTGAAGAGTTTTATCCCTATTTTCACACCTAATCAGTCTTCATATGTCATCAGTATTGTCATGGACTATAAGCAAATATCCTCCATGGTGTCTGAGCAACTGGTGAGCCATGCCTCAATATCGTTGGTGTTGCTGGAGATCGTGATCTTTGGTAGCTATCTGCTCGCAGGTTATATTACGCGTCCGATCCAATCCATACTGGGCAAAGTGAATGATGTAGCGGATGGACACTTTGACTTCCGTCTGAAAGTACGGAGGAAGGATGAACTCGGCCAACTGGCCAATCGGATTAATGCCATGATTCGTAATCTGGGCCATTATACGAGTCGTCTGAAACAGATGTATGAAGAAAATCGCGCGGTAAAAGAGCATCTGGAGTCCATTATCAATCAGACAGCCGATGCCATTCATATTACGGATCTTGAAGGGAAAGTGCTGCGGGTTAACCGGGCATTTGAACAATTATATGGCTTTCGAAGTCGCGAGGTGGAAGGTCGTAATCTGAAAATCATCCCGCCAGAGGCAGAGGAAGAAATGAAACGTCAGCATGCCCAACTCGTTGAGGGAATGTCTATTACGTCCAATGAAACCACCTGGATGAAGAAAGATGGGACTCGTGTAGAAGTCAGTGTCAGTACGGCTCCAGTACGAGATGAAGCTGGGGAGATTACCGCACTCATTAGTGTCTCCAGAGACATTACGAGCCGTAATCGGATGGAAGAGCTGCTCAGACGCTCTGAGAAGCTAACAACCGTGGGCCAGCTTGCGGCAGGTGTCGCGCATGAAATACGTAATCCACTCACCACGCTGCGCGGATTCCTACAGTTACAGCAAGAGAGCAACAAGCTGAATCATCGTCATCTGGATCTGATGTTATCGGAGCTGGATCGCATCAACCTGATTGTTGGTGAATTCCTGATTTTGGCCAAACCGCAGGCGGTTCATTTTCAGAATCGGGATATTCGTTTTATTCTCGGCGATGTCATCTCTTTACTGGATAGTCAGGCGCACCTGCATGGTGTAGAATTTGTACTGCGTGCCTCATCCGATTCGGCTATGGTACACTGTGAAGAGAACCAGTTGAAGCAGGTATTCATCAATTTGCTGAAAAACGGTATGGAGGCCATGCCAAATGGAGGAAACATCCACATCAAGCTCAAACATGACGAGCAGTCAAAACGCGTCAGAATTGAGATCAGGGATGAAGGCATTGGTATCCCGGAAGAGATGATGCCCAAGCTTGGGGAGCCTTTCTTTACGAATAAGGAGTCCGGGACAGGGCTTGGTCTGATGGTCAGTCAGCGAATTATTCAATCACATAAGGGCATGATGGATATTAAAAGCGTCATGAACAAGGGAACAACGGTTATTATTGAACTGCCTGCATCCGAGCAACAACCGGAGGTTATTGAGGCAGATCAGGTAACGGATGAACCAATTACAGATGAAGAGAAATAGATGAGGTGAGATTACCTTTTGCGTATTAATAAATTTATTAGTGAAACAGGTTATTGCTCGCGGCGTGAAGCTGACAAGTTGGTGGATCGTGGGCTGGTAACCATTAATGGAGTTAAGGCTGAGCTGGGCAGTCAGGCAGAAGAAGGCGACGATGTACGAATTAATGGCAAACCGATCAATGAAAAGAGAAAACATGTATATATTGCGCTGAATAAACCGATTGGAATCACAAGTACTACTGAGCAGCATATTCAGGGGAACATTGTTGATTTTGTCGGACACGATGAACGTATCTTTCCAATTGGACGTCTGGATAAAGACTCGGAAGGTTTGATTCTGATGACCAATGACGGAGATATCGTTAACCGGATTCTTAGAGCAGAAGGACGCCATGAGAAAGAGTATATCGTCACTGTTGATCGAACGGTCACGCCGAGTTTCCTTAGAGGTATGAGCACCGGAGTTAAGATTTTGGGTGAAATGACACTGCCTTGTACCGTGACCCGGATGACGGATCGGGTATTCCGTATTATCCTGACCGAAGGAAAGAACCGTCAAATTCGGCGGATGTGTAGTGCCTTTGGCTACGAGGTTCGTAAGCTGAAGCGGATTCGGATCATGAACATCCATCTTGGAGAAATGGCAACCGGTTCTTGGAGAGAGCTCACCGCTGCTGAAAAAGCGGAGCTGGGCGGTCTGCTGGACTATTCACTGGAATAGTCGATTCGACTTTCTTCGACCCAATAAGAGCAATAATTATTGAAGAAAATATAAAAGCAAAAGACCGCTCCCTATCGTTAGATGGAGAACGGTCTTTTTGGTCATTGGCGGCCTAGTGGCTTTTAATTTCCTCCGCCAACGGCTTTTACATTGGTATTGTTACTTTGATACTTCCGAATGATAGAAACCTCCACACGGCGATTCTGTGCCCGTCCGGCATTGGTGTCATTACTGGCAACCGGGTGATACTCTCCATAACCACTTGGTGTGAATTTGGAAGGGTCCAATTGTGTGTTCAGCAACAGGATTTTCAGGAAGTTAAGCGCACGGTCTGCACTCAGATCCCAGTTATCCTTATATTGGTTGTTCGAAATGGGAATATTATCGGTATGACCGGATACAACCACTTCGTATTCAGGAAATTCTTGCAGCATGCTTGAAATGGCTTTGGCCAGGGATCGTGATTCAGGCTTCACATCTGCTCGGCCTGAGGAGAACAGGGCGTTATCACTGATGGTGATTTTCAATTCAGACTGATTCAGCTTGGTGTTCAGCTGGTCCGAAAGGCCGTTCTTCGAGATATACTGGTCAAGCCGTTTCTTGAGCTTCTCCAGATCTTCCTGCTCTTTTTGAGCCATTTGTGCATCCGTAATCTGAGCTGGTGTTTTTTTAGTGATTTCTGTAGGTTCCTGTTTGTTCTTACCCAAGTCAACACCTGGCGTATCCGGATTCATGGACGTATGATCCAGAATACCAGAGCCTCCATTCAATGCACTACTTAGTGCGGAAGCCATCTGCTCGAACTTGGCCGCATCGAGTGAACTCATGGAGAACAACGTGATAAACAGGGCAAGCAACAAGGTCATCAAGTCAGAATAGGGAAGCAACCAGCTCTCGTCTATATGTTCTTCATGTGGTTCGTGCTTTTTAGCCTTTTTCACCTGATGATCCCTCCTTCTCTTCCAGTTGTTTGCGTTCGGAAGGTGTCAGGAATACGGATAACTTTTGATTGATGGCAATGGTGGATACACCAGATTGTATGGATAACAACCCTTCAACCATCATCAGCTTGATCTCCATTTCTTGCTTGGACATCCGCTTCAGTTTGTTAGACATCGGGTGCCATAACACGTAACCACTAAATATACCAAGGAGTGTTGCGATAAATGCTGCCGCAATCGCATGGGAGAGTTTCTCCATGTCACTGAGATCGGCAAGTGCTGCGATGAGGCCTACAACGGCCCCGAGAACCCCGAGCGTTGGCGCGTACATCCCCGCCTGGGCGAAGATCAAGGCACCGCCGCGGTGGCGCTCCTCTGTAGCATGAATATCTTCCATCAGTACATCACTTACAAATTCCTGATCGTTGCCGTCGATAATCATACGCATACCGCCACGAAGGAACTGATCGTCAATCTCTTCTACTTTTGATTCCAGTGCAAGCAAACCTTCACGACGGGTAGTGGAAGCCCAATCCATAAACGTGCCGATCAGAGACACTCGATCAATAAGTACTTGATTTTTGAAAATAATCGCGAAAAGCTTAGGGATTTTCTTAACTTCTGACATAGGAAATGCAATAAAAATGGTTCCTGCCGTACCAACAAAGATAATAACGTAGGCTGCCGGATTGTTAACCAGGTTGATTAAGGGCGCACCCTTCAGGAACATACCGAGTACAAGGGAGACCAGCCCAAAAACTAGTCCAATAATCGTTGAAATGTTCATCATACACCTCATCCATGAGATAAAATTGAATCCTTTCAAGCGGCTGTATTCGGGCTTCCGGACGAATTTTTGGCCGCAATCCGTTCAATGTTAGGCATTCCTTGCGGTTGCTAAAACAGTTCAAACGGTCATATATAGTATTTATCGACCAGAAGGCCTTTTTTTTTAAGGGCTATTTTCAGGTATAATAAGATCAAATCCGCTCCTTAGGGGCCGAATAGGAGTGAAAAGCCAATGGGCGTAAAGCATGGACGGGATTATGAAGGAATTTTGACAGATCTGACAACGGCAATTGGACGCATACCGGATCGGTATGTTTTCTTTGAAATGGACGCGGAAGAGTGGGAGAGACTTGCTGCACCTGAGCAACTTGAAGTGGATGAGGCGTTGGCGGAAGATTTGTTCTATGCACTGGGCGAAGAGTCTGTGATTCCGGTTGGAAGTGGCGTGGTCATCCATGATAAGGAACAGCACCGCATTCATATTCTGATCGGGGAAGAAGAGTTAACATTTGTACCTTTAATCTAGTGTATATACATGCATTTTAAGGTGTATGAATGGAACTGGAATTTTCCATAAATCCTTATGGTTAGTGGTTCTACGCCATATAAGTTGATTGGATTTTGAAGCTTGTCCGTGGTAAGATGTTACTCGTGAAATGGGCTGATCACATGGCGATGAGCCTGGCCTTTGAGGTTGCTGACGATAGCGCCGAAGGTGTTGGTGGTTATACGGACGCACGTCTGTAATGTACCATCCTATGGGGAGGAAGATAACGCATGGTTTTTTCGCAAGAGGAAGTCGAAGCTCATCTGGGAAGGCTGGAAGGCTGGGAACTGGAAGAGGGACGGTGGATTGTACGCAAATTTGTGTTCTCCAACTACATGAAAGGGATTGCATTTGTGGATGAGGTCGCTGCGATCTCGGAAGCGTTCAATCATCATCCTTTTATTACGATTGACTATACAACGGTTACGCTGCGTCTCACGTCATGGGATGCGGGCGGTATTACATCTGTAGATATTAAGGAAGCAGGGCAGTACAACGAAGCTTATGACAAAATGAGGTCGGAATAACGAAGTTGGTTATTATCGCGCGGTCGGAAGTGAGTGAACCCATACATGTCAGACTATAATCAGGAACAACCTCTTATTGCTGTCGTAGGCAGTCTCAATATGGATCTCGTGGTGAAGACAGATACGATTCCGGAAGAGGGAGAGACAGTGAGCGGTGAGGAACTCCACTATCTCGCTGGCGGCAAAGGCGCAAATCAAGCTGTCGCTGCTGCGCGTCTGGGTGGACAGACCACAATGATTGGTGCGGTGGGATCGGATAGTTTTGGCGAACGTCTGCTGCACAGTCTGACGGAAAGTGGTGCAGATGTCTCGCAGGTTCGCAGATTGGAAGACACGGTTACAGGGACAGCTTCCATCTGGCTCTCTCGGGGAGACAACCGGATTATCGTTATTCCTGGTGCGAACGGGCAAGTAGTGCCTGAGATGCTGGAAGAAGCGGATACGGTAAAAAGCCTGACTGCAGCCGCAGCGGTGCTGCTACAGCTGGAGATCCCGCTGCCAGCGGTTACCCGCGCCGCCCAACTGGCGGCTGAAGGCAGCGCACTGGTAGTGCTCAACCCGGCTCCCGCGGTGCCGGGTCTGCCCCAGGAGCTCCTGCGGTGCGTGGACGTTGTCACGCCGAACCGCAGTGAGCTTGCCGTGCTGACCGGCCGGGATCATCTCCGGCCGGAAGACCTGGATGCGGCGGTCGCAGAGCTCGCCGCATCCCTCGGGGCCGCTGTCGTCACGACGCTCGGCCCCGAGGGGGCTGTGTACGCGGCGGCGCCTGGTGGCCGCGTACAGGCAGGGCGTGCCGGCGCATGCCGTGCGCCCGGCTACGCCGTAAGCGCCGTCGATACGACCGGCGCTGGCGATTGCTTCAACGGCGCGTTGGCGGTAGCCCTCGCGCGCGGTGAGACGTTGGACGCGGCCGTAGGCTTTGCCATGGGTGCGGCCGCGTTATCCGTGACGAAGCTCGGCGCCCAGTCCGGGATGCCGTCCGCACGTGAAGTGGAGGCCTTTCTGGCCGAGCATGCGGCAGATGCCTAATCAATAGCATAACAAAGAGGCTCTTATTCTCCCAAAAGGGGATTAAGGGCCTCTTTGTTATGTGTGTGCAGAGATTACTTCTTCTCTGACAGCCACATGGCGATATTAGCAATCTCTTCATCCTGCAGTTTGCCCTTGAAGGAAGGCATACCGCCACCTTTACCTTTGACAATCGTAGTGTAGATCTTCTCCAGATCATCCTGGCTGCCGATGTTTGCTAGAGCAGGTCCTACGCCACCCTGAAGCTGATCCCCGTGACAGGAGATACAATTGGCTTTGACCAGTGCTTCAGCCTGTCCGGCATCCAATGTGACTTCCGGCATGGTAGGCTTGGCTTCTTCAGCCACTTCTTCTTTCCCTGGAAGCGTAAACATTAAAACAATAGCTAAAGCGCATGCTGCAAAAAATACTCCGCTCATGATCCATTTGTGCATCCCTTATGTCCCCTCCAGAATGAAAGATCATCTAACCTGAAACTATCCATATCATTATAACGGAACCTGTACTGACATCATAGCATTTTGTGGGAAATTTTTGAACTAATCACATAACAAGGCGCAAATTTGGTTGTTTTGCAATGGATTTTAATCACGAGGCCCTTCATAAACCATACAGTGAAAGGGCTTCAAGCCGCTTGGGGTCTGTCGTTCGTATGTATCCTGGGTGACAAATCCACTCTTTAGATAGACTTGAATGGCACGAGCATTCCAAGTGAGCACTTCCAGATCGATCTCATTCATCGGATTTCGGCGAATGGCTTCCTGTACAATGGCCGTGACAAAAGCTGTCCCTTGCCCCTGACCACACAGCTCTGGATGCATGCCGAGGCCAATCCGGGTTACCCCTTGAAGTGGGAAGTATTGAGCAAATCCACATATACGATCGTTCTGATCCAGGACAATCGCATATTGCTCCTGCCGCAGCTGTGCATCTCCGAATTCCACTTCCAGCGCTTTCATCTGCTCCCAGGGGAGCCAGCTGTAGATATTGTAAGGCGGATCATACTGCCAACTGCAGATGAGCTCCGCATGTTCTTCTCGCATGGGTACAACGTGAAACGTTACGGGGGCTTCCTTCATACACCTGCATGCTCCTTTCCTTGAAACAGAACTCTCTGTCCACTCTACAAAAGAGATATTCATTTAGCAAGTCTCTCTTACCAGAAAAAAATATGAAACAAAAGTTCCGGTAATTCCGTTTATATTATAACAGGATGGGTAAAAACATCATAAGGGCACGGACGAACGAGCACAAAATGAGCCTGTTGATGTTGCAGGATAGCCCCGAGCGTAACTTGCAATATGAATCAGGATGGAAGCACAAAAAAACCGCCGGATACATTCCTGCGGAGAATGTACCGGGCGGTTCTGTTATGCTTCTTGCTTCGTTACAGTATGGTTCATGGTTACAGTATCATGTTGCTCAGCTTGTCCCTAGTCAAGGGCCAGTGATTCATACGCGTCCGTGCTCATAATCCGTTTAGCGCCAACATAACGATTGGCCCAATAGCTTTCACTCAATGCACTGATCGTAACACCTTTGGAAGAAGAAGAGTGTGCGAACTTTCCATCCCCTACAAAGATTCCTACATGGGATACGCCTTTACCTGTAGTATTAAAGAATACCAGATCGCCAGCTCTCATTTCCATGCGGGATACGGAATCGCCCATGTCGAATTGGGAACTGGATTGGCGTGCCAAATCAATACCCAATTTGTCGAATACATACCGTGTAAATCCGGAGCAGTCAAAGCCGTTAAGCGTTGTTCCCCCACTTTTGTATGTAGTTCCCATTGCTGAATCAATTACTTTATCCATTTTTGAATCTGCGAATGCGCTACCTGCACCAAGCGATAATGCGAATGTGATGCTAAGTACAGCTGCGGTTAATTTCTTCTTGAACAAGAGATATTCCCCTTCCAACGCCTGCGAGGTTAGCTTAAGGATTCGGTTGAAGGTCCCCTATGATCCCTCTGTAGCAAGATCAATTCACCCATAACTGGTTCCCCCGCTTCCCAGGTGCCAGGAATTTGGCTATGCTAGTTATGCACCTGCGAAATCAAGAAATGACGATTTAATTTTAAGTAGTTACAAATATGAATGTAAAGATTACAAAGTTGTTACTAAAAACTCACTGCGATTATTGTAACAGAGGAGTACGTCTTTGGCAACGTTTAGCAACAAAATTAGCAAAAAAAACCTCGACCTTTGACGGGGAAAGGTTGAGGTTTGCCTATTTATAAGTACATAGCAGGCCATGAGTTTAACATGTGATGGTAACAATTTTTAAACTAAATGCTCTCACCTTTGGATACTTTGGACTGCCACAATCGGAAATGGCTGCATATTTTCCACAGACTCAATAGACATCTGGCAAGTGGATACGTCTGCTGTAGTATAAGTCCGGTAAGTCCCGTTAATAACCATGAGGCTGAAGTGAATGCCCCAAAGACGAGTAAGTGGACTCCGCCCAGCAGGAGAGCAATGCCGATAACGGCGATGAGATGACGCAGTGCAATCCAGAGTGCTTTGAGGGTGCCGTGAGCCCCGCCTTCTCCTTCTGGTGCCGACACACCGAACTGCATGTAGAGCATGACATGGTGGATGACCCATCCATATACAATCCAGGCAGCAACATAAGGTATACCAGGCAAAAGTAATTGAAGGGAATGAAATCCGTCCATGAGGATCGAGTAGAGCTTCGGTATGAGCCAGTAGGCGGGCAGAAGTATCAATAATGTACGTATGGTGTGCAGCAGCAGCATCGGTTTCCACAGTTTTTTGATTCCACGGACGAATGGGATGCGCTCTTCTGTAGAATTAAAGTGCTGAAGTGAGTAGAGCAGTCCTGCCTGAATAAGGGGGCTGATCAACATGCGAACCAGCAGCATGCCCCCCAGAATCCATAGATAACGATGAACCTCCGGATGGGTAGATAGGTTAAGTTGGCTTTCCATTTTGAACAAAAGTGTACTCAGTTCCCCGGCATCAGAATCTGGATAGCGCAGGAGGAGTGGGATGACTGCCGATTGTACCATTCGATAGAAGAAATATCCCCAAATGAGTTGATAAAGAAATAAGAGTGCCGCAATGAACATATGCTGACGGACGAGAAACCAGCCTTCACGTATTTTCGCTTTCACCGTATCCACCTCACCATGACAGACCTCCGAATATGGCTTCTATTAGTTTGGTTACACTCATGCTCCAGCGGGACTTCGTCTGCTCATCCAGTCCGGATTTTAGGAAATTGTTCATATGGCGGTTCTCCAGCACGATCGTGTACAGGGGATCGGTCATGGCCCAGGCTACGGGGGATGTGTGCGTTAATTTATAGGTAATTCGATCTTCTATGCCATCCCATTGCTTGGTGAGGGTATGTCCGTCTTCAAAAGCAATGCGAACAGGAACGGCGTTGTAATCACTGCCTTTTTTGACGATCGTCACGGATGACTCGTACCATGTTTGACCGTCTTTCTGTACAGGCGTAACACGAATCTTCTCTACAGCAAAGTCAGCCATTCCATTACCGTAGACGTATTGGTCAAAATAATCAGACCAGGACGTGCGGGTCACTTGTTCCACAACGTTCTGAAAATCTGCCGAAGTGGGATGTTTGAAGCGGTACTTCTTCACATAGGTAGAGAGAATGCGTTCCATCTTTTTTGTGCCGACTTGATGTTCAATACCAAGCAATACAAGCTTGCCACGTGTGTAGACATTGGCTGCATACTCATTCTGTGAATCGAACTTCCAGGATTCTTGTGTTAAGGATGAAGGAGACGTAATCAGGCCCGATTGTACCGGCAGATTCGGAATCAATCCGTATTCCTGCTCCATCAATTTGTCTTCTGCATAAGAGGTGAACCCCTCATCCAGCCAGGCTTCCTCGAATTCGTTGCTGGCAACCATGCCGTAGAAGTACTGGTGTCCGATCTCGTGGACTACGGTACGTTCCAGGTCATAACCTGGAGTAGTGTCATCGGCTCCAAAGGCCGTTACCAGCGTAGGGTATTCCATACCTCCAGCACCGTTCCCCGCTTTGGGTGGAACAACGATGGATAAGGTAGCATAAGGATACGGGCCAAACCATTTGCTATAATTGGATAGAGCGGCCTTCGCGGCGTAGAAATAACGTTCCTTCAGATCCTGATGAGCAGGATCCAAATATAATTTGATTCGTACACCAGGCACATTGGGTGCAGAGAAGGGTTCCTCGGCGTAGACAAAATCCGGTGAAGCTGCCCAGGCGAAATCATGCACATCATCGGCATAGAATTGATAGACTTTTTCTCCGTTCTTCACCACGGCTTGTTGTGTCGGAAATCCGGTAGCGGCAACTTTGTATGTTTCAGGCACCCGAATACGCACACTATATATACCGAAGTCGGCGTAAAACTCTGAATTGCCATGGTATTGGTGCAGATTCCAACCTTCCGTTGTCCGTCCGCGCCTGCCCACAGGTTCATAGGCACTTAATTTGGGAAACCATTGACCTGCCATGACAAAATCATCAGCAGTTCCCATCCGGGCAAAAATCTTTGGCAGATTCACTTGGAAGCGGGTGTGGAGTGTAATGCTTTCTCCGCCTTTGACGGGTTTGGGTAAGCGTACTTTAATGAGGGTGGTGTCCTTGATATTTCCGTCATCTGGTTGCACATACTGCATCCGGTGCAGCAGAGAGAGCCCGTCCTCCGTTTTCATTTCGGTAATATTCATGGAGCCATAACCGTTGGTAGGCATGACATCACCCCGAAGCTTTCCGCCGGATTCCTTCATAAAGGTGGTGTCAGCAGAAGAGAAGGCGTTGGGATACATATGAAAGTAAAGCTCGTTGACGGTTTTTTTACCTGGATGTGTCCAAGTAATCGTCTGAGTCCCTTCCAGTACGTTCCCTTCGACCAGTTTTACATCCATGTGATATTCCACAACACGGTTGCTGTACACTTCGGCAGTAGGGGTCTGTACACTTTCTGGAGGTGCTGGGGTTGGGGCTTTTGCCTTAGGCTTGCCCGATTCCGGGGCAAGTGTTGGCAATTCGGAATGAGTTGAGTGAGTATAACCCAGAGTGATCCATATCCCTCCGGCCAGCACACACAGGGCCAGGGATGCGGTGAGCCAGCTCTTGGCGCGTCGTGGAATCATCGATAAATACCTCCCGTTGACAAGCATCTACAGCATGTATATGTTTGCAATGGGCCGATTATTAGTTAAAATATTTGTATCAACCCTTGGAGGCTATAAACATGGACCAAAACGAGCAAAACGGCAAAAAGCAGATTGCCTTGAATATCGTTAGTGCAAAGAGCAAGCATAAAGGCTTCGGTGCAGGCTCCATTGATCTGAATAACCTATCTCCGGTCATTATTGACAATGGCGAAGCCAAAATTGATATTGGTGCGATGCATGCGAAGAGTAAAGTGGAGCGCAATATCAAGTTCTCGACGAATCGTGAAGATGTGCCCAACGGACGCCAAGTATGGCTGGTGTGGGTAGCTGTGGATCGGACGGAAGAGGGGCAGCTGTATGGTGGAGCAACAGCATGTGAGATGTGGATCGATACAGAAGCGAGACGTGGATGGAAACTGCTGGCAGAACATGTGAATCGCATGGATTATGCCATGAAGCGCCGTTTCATGCTGGATGAGCTGGGGCCGGATGATCGGGCTGCACTCAAGAAGCTGTTGATCTCACACAACGAAGAATGGTGGAATGCCTCTCCGGAAGAATTGAAAGAGGCACTCGCTTAAGGCAAATCATTCAACACCGTATAAAATCAAAAAAAGCAAAAGGACCCTTGACCGTAAAGTTCGGTTTGGGGTCTTTTGCTTGTGTATGATCTGTATTCATCGAACTGAATAATTATGAGTTTTCATCCGAAGTTAATTTCCAAATGCATAATATAACGAGAGGTTACGGGTGACGCAACTAAGTCATCGTGCATTTGCGTCATTCTACCCACCAACGTTTGAAATCTCCCCACCAGGAATGTTTCTCTTCCTGTATGCCTTGTTGATTCTGTACCTCACGGGTCTTCTCATCTTCTCCAGGATCCGAATCATCCGTCGTACCGTGGCAGACCTCTGTGGGTTCAGTGCCATCAATAAAAACTTCCAGTCGTTTCTCTTCGCAACCGTTGCCTGCCAGCTTGCCGGATTCCGGGTCAATATAGACACTTACGACGTGATCAGGAACAGTGAAAATTTTGGGTGGTACGCTCGCAAGCGCCTGCTCTGTGAATTGGGCAAAGATTGGTGCCGCGCGGCGGCCGTCCGAAGTCGATATGGCTTTGCCTTGGTCATATCCAACCCATACGGCGGTAGAAAGCTCTGGTGTGAATCCAACGAGCCAGGCATCCGTGTTGGTTGTGCCTGTCTTTCCGGCTACCGGACGTTTAATTGTGGCAGATACCCGGTTACCGGTTCCTCCATTTTCGAATACACTTTCCATTAATCGAGTTAGTACATAAGCTGCCGCAGGTTCCACAACGGTCTCAGCCTTGGTTTGAGGCGATTCATAGAGTACACGTCCTGCTGCATCCGTCACTTGCAGAATGGCGACAGGCGGCGTCCGTTGTCCACCAGCAGCAATGACGGAAAAGGCCGACGCCATCTCCAGCGGGCTGACAGGTGACGTTCCAAGTGCGAGAGAAGGTACGGCGCTCAGGTTGCTAGTAATACCGAGGTTTTTCGCCATACTCACAACCTGCTCAGGACCGATCTGCATAATGGTGTTCACCGCATAGATATTGTCTGAAGCGGCGATCGCTTGTCTAAGGTCAATCTCACCCAGATACTTGTCTCCGAAGTTGCCGGGTTTATAGGTCTTACGGTCATTGTCGTAGTGAAATAGGGTAGGTTCACTATTAAATATGGATGCACTGGTGAGTTGCTTGGACTCCAGGGCAGCCAGATACATAATAGGTTTAAACGCCGAACCTGGCTGGCGCGTTGTCGCCAGTACATGGTTAATCTGATTGGTGCGGTAATTCTTGCCGCCCACCATGGCTTTAATGTAGCCCGTGCGAGGGTCGATGGACACCAGAGCCGTCTCCAGCTCACTTTTGGCATCCATACCTTTCGCTATGGCGTCTTCCGCTGCTTTTTGTACACGCAGATCCAGTGTGGTGTAGATGTTCAATCCTCCGTGATCCAGCATCGCTTCACTGATTCCCAGCTCTTTGATGGCCAGATTCCGGATATAGTCACGGAAATACGGGGCGCTTTCCACCGTTTTACGCTCACTTTCCGGTTTGAACACCAGCATTTGCTCATAAGCTTTATCCGCTTCAGCTTGGGTGATCTTGCCGATATCAGCCATGGCATTCAGCACGATCTTCTGCCGGTCTTTGGCGTTTTTCATATGGTTATAGGGTGAATAGTAGGTCGGTCCTTTCGGGATGCCTGCCAGCATGGCGCTCTCTGCGAGATCCAGCTGTTTGGCGGATTTGCCAAAATACATTCGCGAAGCTGCTTCGATTCCGTATGCACCATGCCCATAATAGATTTCATTCAGATACATCTGTAGGACTTCATCCTTGCTGTATTTCATCTCCAATTGCGCCGTATACATGGCTTCTTTTGCTTTGCGAGTCCATGTTTTCTCATGAGATAGATATAGATTGCGCGCCAGTTGCTGGGTCAATGTACTCGCGCCTTGCGACATCTGCATATGTTCGAGGTTAACGAGCACGGCCCGTCCCATTCCTTGAACGTCAAAACCGTAGTGATTATAGAACTTGCGATCCTCTACAGCCAGAGTGGCGTTGACGAGATTCGGAGCGATATCCTCCAGTTGAACCGGAACTGAGTCTTTGCCACCGGCGGAGAAGGTAGCGATCACTTCCCCTTGACTGTCCAGCAATCGGGAATTCCGATCAGAGTCTGCGAGGGGCAGGCTGGTTGCGTATAGGTAGACCAATCCTGCAGCGGTAGCAAGCATGGCGAGCACGGCGAGCAGAAACAGGTTTTTAATGAATTTACGTACACGGAACCCGCGTTTGCGGGTCTTTTGACTTGGCTTGGTCATGGAACGGGCTCCTCTCTTTTCTTCCAGTATGGGACTTCATTGGCAGGGATATTCAATCAGGTACATAAGCAGACAAAATGTAGCGTTTTCGCCGGAAAAACCGTTTTGCAGTATAAACGTCAATCGCGTATAATGCAAAAGGGTAATGAAAAGGTAAGATTCGGCACAAGATACTAAAGCGCGTAAGGACGAACAGACGAATGGTCATTGATTCATTGATTAGTCAGACGCTCTGCACGCTCTGGTCAATTTAATCTATATAATGAAGTGAACCGCGGACTTTTCCCGCAGGCCAGCAATCATAACGTGATATGGCGCCGAACGCTGGACGTGCTTGGGCGAACCGATTATAGTGCATCGCACTTGATCGGGTATGGCTGATCATTAACTTTACGGAAAGAAGGTAGAGATTATGGAATTGTGGTTTACGGAGAAACAGACCCCGGTATTCGGGATCACCGCGAAGATTAAGCAGACCTATGTCACAGAGAAAACCGATTTTCAAGATTTGGCCATGGTAGAAACCGAGGAATTCGGTAACATGTTGCTTCTTGATGGCATGGTGATGACGACCGTAAAAGACGAATTCGTATATCACGAAATGGCGGCACATCCTGCGCTGAACACTCACCCGAATCCGAAAAAAGTTCTGGTTGTCGGTGGCGGCGATGGCGGGGTCATTCGTGAAGTGATCAAGCATGCTGCTGTAGAAAAAGCAGTTCTCGTCGAGATCGACGGAAAAGTCATTGAATACTCCAAAAAATATTTGCCTGAGATCGCCGGCAAGTTGGACGAGCCTAATGTTGAAGTGCTTGTCAACGACGGCTACATGCATATTATTGAACATAAAAATGAATACGATGTGATCATCGTAGACTCTACAGAGCCTGTAGGTCCGGCTGCTCCATTGTTTGAGCGCGGTTTCTACCAAGGTATCTATGAAGCGTTAAAAGAAGACGGAATCTTCGTTGCCCAAACGGACAACCCGTGGTTCAAGGCGGATCTGATCCAGAAGGTGAACAAAGACGTCAAAGAAATCTTCCCGATCGTACATGTGTACGGCTGTAATATTCCAACCTATCCAAGTGGTTTGTGGACATTCACGATGGGTAGCAAGAAACATGACCCGCTCGAAGTGGATGAGACCCAAATCCCGGAGATGGATACCAAGTATTACTCTCCGCGTCTGCATAAAGCAGCATTTGTACTTCCTAAATTCGTGGAAGATTTAACGAAATAAAGGGGAAATCATTAATGAAACTGGATCAAGCTTATTCAGGAAACGTATTTATTTGCAGCTCTGAGGATTATGAGAACTCGAAAGCAGTTATCTATGGTATGCCCATGGATTATACTGTCAGCTTCCGTCCGGGTTCCCGTTTTGGCCCATCTCATATCCGTCAAGCATCGGTTGGACTCGAAGAGTACAGCCCATATCTCGACAAAAGCATCGTAGACATGACGTACTTTGACGCTGGAGACTTGCTACTGCCTTTCGGTAACGCGGGACGTAGCCTTGATGTAATTCATGAATACATCGGCAGTCTGCTTGCTGATGACAAGTTCCCAGTTGGTCTCGGTGGCGAGCATCTGGTTACTTGGCCAGTCATCCAACAAATGTACAAGAAATACCCGGATCTTATCCTGATTCATATTGATGCACACGCAGACCTTCGTGAAAATTATGAAGGCGAGCCATTGTCTCACTCCACGCCAGTGCGTAAAGCAGCTGAGTTGATGGGTGGCCAAAACATCTATCAGTTCGGTATCCGTTCTGGTTCCCGTGAGGAGTTCCAGTATGGTCGCGAGAACATCAACTTCTACCCATTTGAAGTGGCAGCTCCGATGAAGGAAGCTCTTCCGAAGATGGGCAACCGTCCAGTATATGTGACCATTGACATCGATGTGCTTGATCCGTCAGCAGCTCCAGGAACAGGTACAGCAGAAGCGGGCGGCATTACGTCCAAAGAACTGCTGGAAGCCATCCATATGATCGCCGGATCTGATGTAAATGTAGTTGGTTGTGACCTGGTTGAAGTAGCACCAATCTATGATCCCACACAACAGACACAGATTGTAGCTGCGAAGCTGATTCGCGAAATGCTGCTTGGATTCGTGAAATAACACAGAATAATTGATAAAGATAACGCTCTCTGTCTGCGCTGTTTCAAATTAGCGCAGGGAGGGCGTTTTTTTGTTCACGTTTATCCCTGTGTCCTCAACTATTCTAGCCTAAGGAACGGAATTGATTGTTGGACCAAAAGTATTCTGGCAAACCAAATAACGAAGTTAAATTAAGTTAACTTAACTTAATTTAACTTTTGGAAAGAGCTATGCTATACTGACTACATAAGTATTCAGTAGTATATTAATTGATATATTACATTCGTGAAGTATATGGTGATCGGGTTCGACCATATACTAAAAAAGAGTCTTCACCGCGCCAACGGCAAAGACTCTTAGGACCCGAAAGGCTGTGGATTGCCACGGCGCGCATGAACTAAATAATGCTATTCAAGCGAAACCCACCGTCAGGCTTCCGACCTTATGAGGTGGGTTTTCGCTTGCTACGAAACTTTTTGCGTAACCAACGGTAAAGCTTTCGTCCACTCAGTACAATACTGAGGATCGCAGCAATCCATCGGATCACATCAAGCAACGCCACAAGTTTGACCATCGACGTCACCCCCTCTCGGGAAGCTGCGCCGTGATCTGGAAAACATCCACCGTTATTCAAGAGTCCATAATATAGATTATAGCACGTATGTTCCTATGCCTCTACCATTTATTACTTGTCTTAGTATAGGCTTTCATATGCAGATATCCTGCCTTGGCATGACTCCATCTTAATATTTATGCCTTTTCTTATGTATCAGTTTTGTTATCCTTTCTGTGGGGACGTATCCCATTTAACTTAGAGTACATAACGTTTGTTGATGCACCATCCTTGCCTACATGATCCAATCATGGGTAAAGGTGGTTTTTTTCTTGCGAAATTGTCATCGAAGTGAACCAGATTGTTACGTTATCATCACCCGATTTGGGTAAAACCATAGAAGGAGGTGTTACGATGACAACTAAGAGTACAGTGACATGGAAACGGATTGGTGCACTCGCATTATCGTTAACGCTGGCTTGGGGGATGGGACCGGTACATATGCTTTCAGGCGCAAACGCTGCATCCTCGCAGGATTGTGGAAAGGGAGATCACGGACTAGCTACTACACTGAAAAAGGGTAGCGGCGTGGAAGAGCAGCACCTGCAATTTACAGACATTGATTTTCTTAATGATACGACTGGACGAGCTGGGGGTGAAGGCTTCCTGATCGGAACCTCAAATGCAGGATGTACGTGGCAGTCCATATATACCGGGCAGTGGCAATTCACACAGCTTGATTTTCCGAATAATGTGAATGGATATGCGTTGGCACAAGTGAAAAATTCACCTGCAACCTATCTGATCCGTACCCATGATGGGGGATCGCACTGGACGCGGCTCGATACGCCGGGCATTCAATTCAAGCGAATCGATTTTCGCAATAAAGATGTAGGTTATGGTTACACCTATAATGGTGCATATCAGACGAAGGATGGCGGGGTAACCTGGAGCAAAATGAATACACCTGCCAACACGCGTGCAGTTGCCTTTATCACAGAAAAGCAAGGATATGCCGTGGTGGTTGTACCCGGATCGGGATATCATTTGAAGCAAACGAGTGATGGCGGCAAGAACTGGACAACCTCTCTTCGAGTTGTCTCAGACACATGGAGTGGAGCGGATCTCTATGCACATGGTCAGCAAGTGTGGGCCCTTCTGTATGGTGATGCAGGCATGTCCCAACAATCGTACTCCCTCTATGCGAGCGGCGATCAAGGTAAGAACTGGACCCAAGTATTTGCGCAATCCACAGCAGGAGGAGGTCCTGCGCCAGGTACAAACAGTACGGGTAAAGGAACCGGACCTGCCAATCCAGGTGGTCATCCAGGTAACATGGCGTTGATTGGTAATCAGACAGCTTATCTGTCTGCAGGTTCACCAGCAGCTGGTAAAGTGGGTATCGGACGTTCTTATAATACAGGTTCCACGTGGAAAAACGTTGACTTGAAAGATCCGGGGTACAGTTCCCGTATCTCTTTCCCATCGGCCAAGACGGGTTGGCTCGTCGTAACAAGTGATAACTCCCCTGCGATCTATCAGACTACAGATGGCGGAACAACGTGGACACAAAAAATGTTGTTGCCTTCAGAGCAGGATTAAATAGCCTGTTAATCTGAAATAACAACAGAGCAAATCCAAATTAGAAATGAATGAAGATCAATCTAGTATGTCTCTGCATGGATATCTATAATGAATAAGCCTCTTCCTGGCTAATGATGTGGGAAGGGGCTTGTTTGTGTAGAAATAAAAACGGTTGAAACCTGCTTTAAAACAAGTTATTGTAAGCGATAACAATACATTATATGGAGGTTGAAATCATGGTTGATGTTATTCTAAAGGCAGATTCAGACCAAGGATTAATAAATCGCAATATATATGGTCACTTTTCCGAACACTTGGGACGTTGTATTTATGAGGGGCTGTGGGTAGGAGAAGATTCACCTATTCCGAATACGGATGGAATTCGAAATGATGTATTGACGGCCTTGCAGAAGCTTAATGTTCCAGTTCTTCGTTGGCCGGGCGGTTGTTTTGCCGATGAATATCACTGGAAAGACGGTGTGGGTCCGAAGAGTGAGCGTGCTCGTATGATCAATACGCACTGGGGTGGTGTGGAAGAGAACAATCACTTTGGTACGCATGAATTCTTGAGATTATGTGAGTTGCTCGGCACCGAGCCATATATCAGTGGCAACCTGGGTAGCGGAACCGTGCAGGAAATGCAGGAATGGGTGGAATACATTACGTTTGATGGCGAGTCTCCTATGGCGAACTGGCGGAAACAGAATGGCCGGGAAGAACCGTGGAAGCTGAAGTATTTTGGCGTGGGAAATGAGAACTGGGGATGCGGCGGGAATATGCGTCCTGAATATTATGCGGATGAATATCGTCGGTATGCTACATATGTACGTAATTATTCCGGGAACGAGATTTATAAAATCGCTTGTGGCCCGAACGATAGTAACTATGAATGGATGGAAGTGTTGATGCGGGAAGCTGCCCGTTTCATGGATGGCATCAGTCTTCATTATTATACAATTCCGACAGGTGTGTGGGAAGACAAAGGGAACGCTACCGGTTTTGGAGAGGCTGAATGGTTTACCACGTTAAAGAAAACGCTGTTTATGGATGAATTGCTTGTGAAGCACTCCGAAATTATGGATAAATATGATCCAGATGGCCGGGTGGGTATCATTGTAGACGAGTGGGGAACGTGGTATAACGTTGAGCCGGGAACCAATCCGGGCTTCCTCTACCAGCAAAATACGATGCGGGATGCAGTTCTTGCAGCGGTGAACCTTAACATTTTCAATCAGCATAATAAACGGGTACAGATGGCGAATCTTGCACAGATCGTCAATGTGCTTCAATCGCTTGTGCTCACGGAAGGGGACAAAATGCTCCTGACACCTACGTATCATGTATTTGATATGTATCAGGTTCATATGGATGCGCAGCGGCTGGATTTGAATTATGATAGCCCTGGTTATACCTTCGGAGAAGACACCATTCCTCAGCTCAGCTTATCAGCATCCCGCAACAAGGATGGGGTCATTCATGTGACAGCTTGTAATCTGAGCCACATCGATGAGTTGGAAGTCGTCTGTCAGCTGGACGCAGCTCAAGCGGCTAAAGTATCCGGGCAGATTCTGCACCATACTGATTTTGGCGCATTCAATACCTTTGAACAGCCGAATCATGTTCAGCCAGTGGCGTGGGAGGGACTCACACTGGAGAATAACACCTTGCGTTTTGTTCTTCCTCCAGCATCGGTTGGGGTCATCGCTATAGAGGGATAATGATGAAAAGGCAGGAACCTTGCAAGGGTTGCAATGATCAGTATGATGTGAAGATTAGCGATGCCAAAATGGCCAGACTTGTTGAGATTGCTTCACGCTCGCGTCCGACGGTACAGGATGAGGAATACGAGCGGCGGCTATCCATCTGCTCTGCCTGTCCGGGATTGCAATATGGCACGACTTGTCGGCACTGTGGCTGTCTTGTACAGGTGCGAGCGAAGCTGAGCGAGTCGACATGTCCTTTTCCTTATGAATCACAATGGGCCTGATCGGATGAATGAATATTACTATAATGAAGCAAAAGGGAGCTGCACTTTACAGGTGTAGCTCTTCTTTTTTGGCTTGATGAGGAAAAAACTCTGAATTTGGATTTGAATTGAGCGAGGGAACTGGATATAGTTATACAGTAGAGTGTAGGATAGCGAGCTATCCGGGAATATGAGCGCGTATAGCGACACAACAATACGGGAAGGGCTGTTCTCACCGGCCGTGCCTGATTTTGCGTCGCCTCGAATATAATGGAGGTTAACATTCATGTCGAACATGCGACCGGTACACATCCGGCTGCACAGCCGTTATGAAGGTGAAGATGTGCTGCAGGAAATGCAGGGTGAAGCCGTGTTGAAAGGGTCTGTTCTTTATGTTCGTTATGAAGAACCGGAGGTTGGACCCGAGGGAGGCACAACTCGTACCACATTGAAGCTGGGTGGACAATCCATCAAGATTATACGTCATGGTGAAGTGGAATCGGAGCAGACTTTTGAATTAAATCGGAAGCTTCCTGGTTTCTACCGATCACCATACATGTCGTTTGCCCTGTCCACGCATACACAGAAGCTGGAACTTTCCATTCAGGGATTGAGCGCACGCGCAGCGTGGAGCTACGACTTTTACCGCTTTGATGAAGAATCCGGACATTTCGCGATTAGTTTGCATATACAGGAGGAACCAATTTCATGACACGTAATCCACTAGATACGATTAACGAACGGGTAAGCACGGCCATCGGCAACGCCATTGTGGCGGCCGGAATTGTTACACAGGAAGAATTGCCAGCCATTACATTGGAAGTACCGCGTGAGAAGACACACGGGGACCTGGCTACCAATGCTGCCATGCAGCTGACCAAGATTGCCAAGCGCAATCCGCGCCAGATTGCTGAAGAGATCATTGCCAATCTGAATCTGGCTGAAGCAGGAATCGAGAAGGCTGAGATTGCCGGTCCAGGATTCATTAACTTTAAGTTGGACAAGAGTTACCTTTATCCAGTACTTGCGCTTGTGCAGGAGCAGGGCAAAGACTACGGAAGAATTAGCATCGGAGAAGGGCGCAAAGTCGAGATGGAGTTCGTCAGTGCCAACCCAACAGGCAGTCTGCATCTGGGTCATGCCCGTGGAGCAGCTGTAGGTGATGCTCTATGTAACATCCTTGACTACGCTGGATATGAAGTAACCCGTGAATACTACATTAATGATGCAGGTAATCAGGTGTTTAATCTGGCGCGTTCCATTGAAGCTCGTTATCTGCAAGAGCTGGGTCAGGATGCTGAGATGCCTGAAGATGGTTATCACGGTGAAGATATTAAAGGATTTGCCAAGCAACTCGTTGCTGAAAAGGGTGATGAATTGCTGTCCATGCACCCGGGTGACCGTGCAGCTTATTTCCGTGACTTTGGACTGGAGAAGGAACTGGACAAGATCAAACGTGACTTGAATCGCTTCCGTGTTAACTTTGACATCTGGTTCAGCGAGACCTCCCTGTATGACAACGGAGAAGTTCTGCGAGTGCTTGATGAATTGCGTGACCGCAATGAGATCTATGAGCAAGATGGAGCAACTTGGCTGAAAACGATGCAATACGGTGATGACAAAGAACGTGTGTTGATCAAGAACGATGGCACGTATACTTACCTGACACCAGACATTGCTTATCACCGCGACAAATATGCGCGTGGATACGACACGATGATCAACATCTGGGGTGCGGATCACCATGGTTATATCCCCCGGATGAAAGCTGCGATGCAAGCACTGGGCAATGACCCTGAGAAACTGGTCGTTTTGATTGCACAGATGGTGAGCTTGTTCCAGAACGGCGAGAAAGTGAAAATGTCCAAACGTACAGGTAAAGCTGTAACGATGGAAGATCTGATGGATGAAGTGGGTATTGATGCCATCCGTTATTTCTTCACGATGCGGAGCATGGACTCCCACCTGGACTTTGACATGGACCTTGCAATTTCGACATCCAATGAAAATCCGGTATTTTATGTACAATATGCGCATGCACGTGTATGTAGCGTATACCGTCAGGCTGAAGAACAAGGTATTGAACTGCTGCCACTGGCACAGATCGACCTGTCCAAGCTGACAACAGAGCACGAGTATGACCTTCTTCGCAAAATGGGAGAACTGCCTGAAGAAATCTCGGCAGCGGCAACAGGATATGCGCCTCATCGTATCATCCGTTATGTATACGAGCTGGCATCCCTGTTCCACAGCTACTACCGTGCAGAACGTGTCATTACGGAAGATGCGCAGCAAACTCAGGCACGTCTTGCACTGATCGGTGCTGTGCGTACCGTTATTGCAACGGCGCTTCGTCTGGTAGGCGTAAGCGCACCAGATAAAATGTAAATTCCAGGATTGCGGCCTGCCGCCGCTCCGCCTCAAGCAAAAAGTCTCCATGTCCGCGTTGTGTCTTCAACGTGGTACATGGAGACTTTTTTTTGTTTTGTACCCGGAGCTGAAGAAAACGAATTTCCCTATCTAAGGTACGCTAGCCTCCCCAGACATCACAGCGGGTGCCACTTGAGGATTCAGCCGCAAGCAAGATCCCTTCGCACATTCAAGTCGGGGGTGGGTTACTGTGATTCGCCAAACATCAATCAAACGAGTTCTGCTAATGGTTAGCATAGCCTACTCACTCTTCGCCCTCCTGCATTAGCTTCAGGGCGTCAATCTCACCGCCACGTATTTTGGTTTTCGCTGTGGTAGTCTTGCGGGCTCGCAGTGGGATCGTAGCACGTTTGACGAGGGTCTTGATTTCACTGGGGGATAATCCCGGATGCTTGGCAAGCAGCAAGGCGATAGCACCGCTCACATGCGAGGTTGCCATGGAAGTGCCGCTCATCTCGTGATGCTTGCCTTGCACCCATGAGGAGACAATCTTATCACCAGGTGCATAGACATCCACATATGCGCCACGATTGCTGAAGGAAGCAATACGTCTGTTTTTGTCAGTTGCTCCGACGGATATGGTCTGCGGATAACGTGCTGGATAATCAATGCTGCGTCGTTTGCCATCGTTTCCTGACGAAGCAACAATGACAATTCCGGCATGGTACGCACGATTGACAACATCAAGCAGTGCCTTGCTGCGTGTTTTCATGCCAAAGCTCATGTTGATGATATCGACCCTGTTACGCACACACCAATCGATGCCAAGCACAATGTCGGATACATAAGCCGATCCGTTGTGGTCGAATGCCTTCACGGGATAGATCAGGGACCGTGGAGCTACACCAATCATGCCTGCGGTGCTGTTGGCTGCGGCGATGGTCCCCGCAATGTGGGTGCCGTGTCCATTATCATCATGAGGAAGCAGGCTGCGGTTTAACAGATTGATTCCGCGTGCCAGGGAATATCGAAGATCAGGATGGTGATAATCAGCACCTGTATCAATTACACCGATTTTGATCCGGTGCCCGGTAGATACAGACCATACTTTGGGTGCCCGAATCTGCTTCACTCCCCAGGGTATGCCTTGGGCATTGCTCGGTTTGCTGTGGAGTGCGGTGGCGTGAAGGGAGATGGGGATGTCTTCTTCAATCGTAATCTCATCCCCATAGCGGTATAAATCCTCCGGGCGTTGTACTGTAGCGATAATGGAACGAGCTAGTCGCGAGGAGCGGACGGCCCCAAGGTCGGTAAATTCATTCCGCATTCGGGATAATTCCACGAGGCAGGCCTCGTACTGCTGCGGTTTGGCAAATCGGATCAAATATCGCCCTCCTTGTTCTGGTTCAGGGCGTCTCATTCCGTCAATTAATTGATGCAATAAACCAGTATAGTCCATAATGGGCAGCCCCCTTCGGGATGAACATGCTGAGGTATTCTATGAATGCGCTCATCTCGCCGCATGGGGAACTTGCCCTTTTTTTATAAAAACACATTCACTTCGTGTCAAAACGGGCGCAGGGACATATGATGGATGGAGAGCTAGAGGGCTCTTGCGGGGAACCTGGTGAGGAGCAATCCTTCAAGGGTATACAGTCAAAAGGCGGAGGGGACTCCGTCTTTTTTATTATGGAGTTGTCTCTTTTGCAATGAAGGACACGTATGTTTAATGTCGTATCGCGTTGAATATATTGGACAGATTGGAGCTGCTCTCCGTATTTGCGTCACATCCGTACATAAAAACTTGCTTTTTAACGCTAAATAGGTTTTACTTAGGTTTGTTAATGGATATGTTATACGTAACAGTCCAGTTCGTAGGGGTTAAAAAGTGAATTTTGTGTGAGAGGAAGTGTCTGCAGTGAGTACCTCGCTCAATTTGAAAATTGATAAAGAAAAGGTAAAAGAGATCCCTTTGGTGGACCTTGCCTTTATGGTGCTGAAAGCGGCTAATACGCCGTATTACTATCGTGACTTGATGAATGAGGTAGCGAAGCAGCGCGGAATGACTGATGAAGAAATCAACGAGTTTATCGCCCAGCTATATACCGAGATTAATATCGATGGCCGTTTTGCTTGTGTCGGTACAAGTCTGTGGGGCTTGAAGCGCTGGTATCCGGTAGCTGGAACAGAAGATTCCATGACGGGTGCGAAGCGTCCGCGTATCATCAACGATGAAGATGATGATCTGGAAGATGAAGACTTCGGTGAAGAAGAAGATAGCTATAACAGCGATGAAGACTTCGACAGCACGGATAAAGACGAAGATGAAGACGAAGAAGATGAAGACGAAGATGACATCTTTGATGAAGAAGACAGCGAAGAAGAAGTGCTGGTCGAAGATGACGATCTGGAAGATGAAGACCTCGAAGAAGACGAAGAAGAGTCTGAAAACGAGGATGAATTTGACGACGATTCTGATAATCGGTAGTCATTTTTGACGTCTATAATTTACCCGTTTCCCCGGAATAGTCAGCCTTGACAGCAGACGGGGTAACGGGTAAACTATTGCATGGGCTTATGAATGAGCGACAATATATTTATGTTTTTTATAGAAGGTGCCCCGTCCTGCGGGAGTACTTTTTTTTGTATTTTTAGAGGCATAATTTTGCAAAATAATTTCCTTTCCGTATGCTCCCGGCCAACATTTCGTGGCCCGTTTTTGTATATCAAAAACACCAAATGAAATGAAGGCTACCGGAATATTTGCACCATTTTTTGCTGTAAAACAACGTGTATTTAAACCGTCTTCGCAGAAAGAGCAGTTCGCAGATGCAGGGAATTTCTGCCATTGCTCTTTTTAACGATGATTACCTGGGAAACAGGTTACGATAACACCATATATCGCCTGAATTTCTGTACTTATATTAGGAGGGTAATAACAGTGACAAAGTATATTTTCGTGACGGGCGGAGTTGTGTCCTCCCTGGGCAAAGGGATTACAGCTGCTTCGCTGGGCAGATTGCTGAAAAACAGAGGGCTTAAAGTAACCATCCAGAAATTTGATCCGTATATCAACATTGACCCGGGGACTATGAGCCCTTATCAGCACGGCGAGGTTTTTGTAACGGATGATGGCGCGGAAACGGATCTGGACCTTGGCCACTATGAACGTTTTATTGATATCAATCTCTCCAAAAACAGCAACGTCACGACTGGTAAAGTATACTCTTCCGTCATCAGCAAAGAGCGACGCGGGGAATATCTGGGCGGAACGGTACAAGTTATTCCACACATTACGAACGAGATCAAAGAGCGTGTATTCCGCGCTGGACGTGAAGCTGGTTCAGATGTGGTTATTACGGAAATTGGCGGAACAGTGGGCGACATTGAGAGTTTGCCTTTCCTGGAAGCCATTCGTCAGATCAAGAGTGATGTAGGTCGCGACAATGTGATGTACATTCACGTAACACTTATTCCTTATATCAAAGCAGCGGGTGAAGTGAAAACAAAACCAACACAGCATAGTGTTAAGGAACTGCGCAGCATCGGTATTCAACCGAATGTGATTGTCTGCCGTACGGAGTATGAATTGTCTGACGACATGAAAGCCAAGATCGCTCTCTTCTGCGACATTGATGAGAATGCCGTGGTTGAATGTCGCGATGCAGACACCTTGTATCAAGTGCCTTTGAACCTGCGTGAAGAAGGCTTGGATGAGATTGTGGTAAATCACCTGAAACTGACTACTCCTGCACCGGATATGAGCGAGTGGGAAGGGTTGGTTGACCGGATCAACAAGTTGGAGCATACGGTTGAGATCGCTATTGTTGGTAAGTATGTAGCGTTGCATGATGCATACCTGAGTGTTGTTGAGTCGTTGTCTCATGCTGGATTCGCATCGAATGCGGATGTGAAAATTCGCTGGGTTCCTTCTGAAGATATTACGGATGAGAATGTAGGCGACCTGTTACATGGTATTGGCGGTATCCTTGTTCCTGGCGGATTCGGAGATCGTGGTATTGAAGGTAAAGTATCGGCAATCCGTTATGCTCGTGAGAAACAAATTCCGTTCTTCGGTATTTGCCTGGGTATGCAGGTTTCCGTTATTGAATATGCACGTTCCATTGTTGGTTTGAATGGTGCGAACAGCTCCGAGATTAATCCGGCTACCGAATTCCCTGTAATCGATCTGTTGCCTGAGCAAAAAGATATCGAAAATCTGGGCGGTACGATGCGTCTGGGTCTGTATCCTTGTAAGCTTCAAGAAGGTTCTTTGGCGATGGCTTGTTATGATGACGAGCTGGTGTATGAGAGACACCGTCACCGGTATGAGTTCAACAACGAATACCGTGAAGCGATCGAAAAAGCAGGACTGGTTATCTCGGGTACATCCCCGGATGGACGTCTGGTTGAGATCGTGGAACTTCCAGGACACCCATGGTTCCTGGCGGTACAATTCCATCCGGAATTCACTTCCCGTCCGAACCGTCCGCAACCATTGTTCCGTGAATTCGTGAAAGCTTCATTGGAGAATGCAAAGAAATAATCATGTTTTAGCGTTGACGTAATAGATATTGGAGGATGTTCATGGCAACCGCAGAGGTTGCTGTGAACATCCCTTTTTTTTTGCGTAAAAAGCAGGCTGAAATGCTTTTTGTCATTTTGTGAAAGTAGCAGGATTTTAATGGAAGAGGTAGAATATCTATCATGACGACTATGGGATAGTTATCCAGATTCAAAGACGTATATGCTTTCCTAATTCTAGGGGGTTACAGAGTGGAAGATAAAAAAGTTTTGATTGTTGATGACCAGAACGGAATCCGAATCCTATTAATGGAAGTGTTCAGCAGTGAAGGGTATAACACCTTTCAAGCACCCAACGGCAAGGTTGCTCTGGAGATTGTAAATAATGACAAGCCTGACCTGGTATTGCTCGATATGAAGATTCCCGGGATGGACGGTCTGGAAATCCTGAAGCATATTAAAGAAATTGATCCGGGGATCAAAGTGATCATGATGACCGCTTATGGTGAACTGGACATGATTAAGGAAGCTACGGATCTCGGAGCGCTCATGCACTTCACGAAACCGTTTGATATCGACGAGATGCGAGTGGCTGTGAATATGCAGCTTCGCAATGGTACTGTCAATAAATGCAGTTGAATCCTGTTGATACAGGATTTTTTTGTATGCGGACAATATAGATGGTACTTGGTGGGGAGAATGGGGTATTTCACCGCTTTATCCGGGGAATATTGGAAATGGGAAAGTTATAAAGCGGTGTCTATGAAAACTGTGCTGCAAAGCACAGCATTTTTGCAAATGCTTGTTTAGTATTTGACATGGGATGTGGTATAATAAGGCCGTATGTGATTTCGGCTAAAAACCATAGACACAACCCAAACCCCTAGGAGGATTGAAACCATGCCATTAGTATCTATGACAGACATGTTGAACAAAGCACTTGAAGGAAAATATGCAGTTGGTCAATACAACATCAATAACCTTGAGTGGACTCAAGCGATTCTTGGTGCAGCTGAAGAAGAAAAATCCCCAGTAATCCTGGGTGTATCCGAAGGCGCAGCACGTCACATGGGCGGCTTCTACACTGTAGTTAAAATGGTAGAAGGACTCATTCACGACATGAAAATCTCCGTACCAGTTGCGATCCACTTGGACCACGGTTCAAGCTTCGACAAGTGTAAAGAAGCGATCGATGCTGGATTTACATCCGTTATGATCGACGGTTCCCACCACTCTATCGATGAAAATATCGAAATGACTAAAAAAGTTGTTGAATATGCACACGCTAAAGGCGTTTCTGTAGAAGCTGAAGTAGGTACTGTAGGCGGACAAGAAGACGACGTTATCGGCGGAATCATGTACGCTGACCTGAACGAGTGTATCCGTATCGTTAAAGAAACAGGTATCGACACATTGGCACCGGCTCTTGGTTCCGTACACGGTCCTTACCATGGCGAGCCTAACCTGGGCTTCAAAGAGATGGAAGAAGTTCGTGACGCGGTACAAGTTCCACTCGTATTGCACGGTGGTACAGGTATTCCTAAACACGACATCGACAAAGCCATTTCCCTGGGTACATCCAAAATTAACGTAAACACAGAGAACCAAATTGCTTTCTCGAAAGTGGTTCGTGAAGTGCTTGCAGCTAAACCAGATGCTTACGATCCACGTACATTCATCGTACCAGGCCGTGATGCAATCAAAGAAACCGTTAAAGGTAAAATTCGCGAGTTTGGTTCCAACAACAAAGCGTAATTTATCTTTGCCAGTTCCATACTGTGAAATGGAAGAACACCGCCTAGCCGGTGTCTTTCCATTTTCACACCTTATTTCTACATCGGAAGCCAACAGCACGTATTGCCGTTCATCGGCTGCAAAACACGTAGGGGGACATTAAGCTTTATGGAAAAATTGATGATTAGTGGCGGACGTCCGTTACAGGGAACTGTAACTATAAGCGGCGCCAAGAACAGCGCCATTGCGCTTATTCCTGCAGCATTGCTTGCCGAGTCAGAAGTCGTGTTGGACAACCTGCCGCTTTTGAGTGATGTGGCGGTTTATGCAGAAATTTTGGAGGAACTCGGAGCACGTGTAACTTGGGAAGGCAGTCAGATGAAAATTGACCCTTCTGAGATCAAATCCATTCCTATGCCGAATGGTCCCGTGAAGAAGCTTCGCGCTTCGTATTATATGATGGGTGCATTACTGGGACGTTTCAAAGAAGCAACGATAGGTTTACCAGGGGGCTGTAATTTTGAGCCTCGTCCAATTGATCAACATATCAAAGGTTTTGAAGCGCTTGGCGCAACCGTAACGAACGAACATGGCTCCATTCATTTGCATGCCAAAGAGCTTCGCGGCGCAAAAATTTATCTTGATGTAAGCAGTGTGGGCGCAACCATTAATATTATGCTGGCGGCTACTCGTGCCAAAGGCTCTACAATTATCGAAAACGCGGCTAAAGAGCCTGAGATTATAGATGTAGCAACACTTCTGAATTCCATGGGTGCCAGCATCAAGGGTGCAGGTACCGAAACGATCCGTATTGAAGGGGTCTCGGAGCTGAAAGGCTGCCGTCATTCCATCATTCCGGACCGTATACAAGCGGGAACGTATATGATCGCTGCAGCGGCGACGCGTGGAGATGTTCTGATTGACAATGTGATTCCCAAACATCTGGAAGCTTTAACGGCAAAGCTGTTGGAGATGGGTGTTGGCATTGAGGAATTGGATGAAAGTATACGTGTTATTGGCAAACCGAACTATAATCATGTTGACGTGAAGGCGCTGGTTTATCCTGGTTTTCCGACGGATCTTCAGTCACCAATGACCAGTGTATTAACACAGGCAACCGGTGTAAGTGTCCTGAGCGACTTTGTATACAGCAATCGGTTCAAGCATGTGCCTGAGTTGGTACGGATGGGCGCAAAGATTCGAGTAGAAGGACGGTCAGCGATTATTGAAGGCAGTGCATTAAACGCGGCCAAAGTAAAAGCATCCGATCTTCGCGCTGGTGCAGCGCTGGTGATTGCAGGTCTCACCGTCAGTGAAGGTGTGACTGAAGTAACTGGGGTTGAATATATTGACCGTGGTTATGATCATCTGGTGACTAATCTTCGTTTGCTCGGTGCAGATGTATGGCGGGAAACGGATTAATTAATAGGAAGCATGATGCATGATTCAGTCCTACACATGTTTATTTTAACTGAACTGCATATCTTTTCGGTGATTAGGTAAACCTGTTTTAATAGAGTTCTCAGTCTCTCCGGCATAAGACGAAATGTTACTGTTTCCTTTACCGGAGGGTCTTTTTTTGAATTAAACTTCATATGGCTGTAAGAACATCATTTCTCATCCCCAACCCCCGGTTTTGTTTGAACTGCGCTCCATAGCCGGTCTATCCGGATTGATCGCCTCAATGCATCGTTCACTCAATAGCGGATCATGCCGAATGTTGGCCATCCCACCCGGAAACTTACACTCAAAGACAAGTATTTGCATTATAACGGTTACATTCCGTACAATGGACAGAAGAGATTGTGGCAGATGCTGCGCTCTATAGCCGGAACATCTAGCGAAACTATCCATTTCACACGGACTTATTAATTGAATAGGTGGTTATTATATGGATCTACAAATTTCCGATTTGGAAGAAATGAAACTAACGGACCTCTACAAACTGGCCAAAAAATATCAGATACCTTACTATGGTACGTTAAAAAAGAAAGAATTAATCTTTGCTATACTGCGCGCACAAGCCGAACAGAGCGGTCTGATGTTCATGCAAGGCGTACTCGAGATTTTACCTGAAGGTTACGGATTTCTTCGGCCGATTAACTACTTGCCAAGTACGGAAGACATCTACATCTCAGCTTCTCAGATTCGCAAGTTTGACCTAAGAACAGGTGACCTCGTATCAGGTAAATGTAGAACGCCTAAGGAAAACGAGAGATACTTCGGTTTGTTGCAAGTCAACGCTGTAAATGGTGAGAATCCATCGGCGGCTGCAGAGCGACTTCACTTCCCGGCACTAACCCCACTGTATCCGCAGAAAAAACTGGTTCTCGAAACATCCCCCAACCATTTGTCCACACGAATTATGGATGTGCTCGCCCCGGTAGGATTGGGACAGCGCGGATTGATCGTAGCACCTCCCAAAGCGGGTAAAACGCTTCTCCTCAAAGAAATTGCCAACAGCATCTCAACTAACAATCCTGAAATTGAACTGTTTGTCCTGTTGATTGATGAACGTCCAGAGGAAGTAACGGATATGTCGCGTTCGGTAAAAGGGGAAGTTGTGGCTTCGACATTTGATGAACTGCCTGAGAATCATATTAAAGTGGCGGAATTGGTACTTGAGCGTGCGCTTCGTCTCGTCGAGGCCAAAAAGGATGTTGTTATCCTGCTGGATAGCATTACGCGTCTTGCCCGTGCATATAACCTGGTTATTCCACCATCCGGTCGTACACTTAGTGGTGGTATTGATCCGGCTGCATTTCATCGTCCGAAACGTTTCTTCGGTTCTGCCCGGAATGTGGAAGAAGGCGGAAGCTTGACCATCCTGGCAACTGCATTGATTGATACCGGATCGCGTATGGATGACGTCATTTATGAAGAATTTAAGGGTACAGGTAATATGGAGCTTCATCTGGACCGTCGTCTGGCAGAGCGCCGCATATTCCCGGCAATCGACATTCGTCGTTCAGGCACACGTCGTGAAGAAGTATTGCTTAGCAAGGAAGAGTTGGATACAATCTGGGCGATTCGTAAAAACATGAATGATTCCCATGACTTTGTCGAAGGATTCCTGAAGAAACTTCGTAACAGCAAGACAAATGCAGAGTTTTTGGCGGCATTTGATTCGGCTGGTAATAGCCCGACAAGCAATTCCGGGACAACAACTACCCGTCGCTCATCTAGACAGACAGCTACGTCAGGTACATCGACGTAAGTGTCGTTCGACTAATCATTTTCTTTTTGCAGCACTGCTGTGAATGTTACAATATACCCGTCGTTAGGTTTAACCCATTAGATGTGAGGAGAACATCATGTATTTAGTATACGCAGATGAAAAAGGTAATGTATTTGATCATCCTTCCCTGTACGGGCTTGCCCGCAGTGGAGATATGATCGTGGAGATTATGGAAGACGAACTTATCCCTTTGCCAGAGGGTGCGACGTTGGTTGGACTCCCGAGCACCCGGCCCATTGGTATGGATCCGGACACTGGTGAGATGCTGCCAATGCCAACGGACACACAGGCTGTAGGTGCTTTGCTTCCGCAAGGATTTACTCGTTTGTGTCTCCCTGGATATGTGAAGACGGATAAGGAGTATAAGTTGCCGTTGTTTGGTTATTCCGCAGTAGTCTGGAAAGATGGCGGTTTTTATGTCACCGCTTCGAAGTCGGATAGTCCTGACAAGTGGAATCCGCTCAACTGTGACCGTGACGATGTGCGTTCTGGCGTTAAACGATTGACAGAGCAATACCCCGAGAACCGTCTCTACACCCATCTATCCAACTGTGCGCTTGGATATGAATGTCTGACTTCATCGAACACGTTCCTGAATCGTTGGGAAGGTGGAGTGCCAGTATCCTATTCTTGCAATGCAGGTTGTTTCGGGTGTATCTCCGAGCAACCGGATGATAGCGGCTTTGTTTCCCCGCAGACACGTATGAACTTCCGACCACGTGTGGATGAGATTGTGGAGGTTATGCTGGAACACCTGAAGACGCCAGAGTCCATCATTAGCTTTGGACAAGGTTGTGAAGGGGAGCCTTCCACGCAGGCCAAGTTGATTATTGAAGCGATTCGCGAAGTGCGTTCTGTAACGGACATGGGGTATATCAACATTAATACCAATGCCGGTCTGAACGATCATATTAGAGGTATTGTGGATGCTGGATTGGATCTGATGCGCGTAAGTACAATCAGCGCACTGGATGACCATTATAACGCCTACTATAAACCACGTGGTTATACCTTAGCCAATGTTGAAAAGTCGATGAAATATGCGGCGCAGCAGGGTGTATACACCTCGATTAACTATTTGATCTTCCCGGGTGTAACGGATCGTGAAGAAGAGATTGAGGCGATGATTGAGTTTGCGAGAAGAACCGATCTACGCTTGATTCAGATGCGTAACCTCAATATTGATCCGGAGAGTTATCTGGAATTAATCCCTCCTGCTCAAGGAGATATCTTGGGCATGAAGCAGATGATTGAGATCTTTGAAGACGAGTTGCCTGATGTTGTGATCGGATCGTATACCCATGTTCCACCAGCTGGAATGGCACGTCCCAAACGGTTGATTACCTCTTAACAATAATGGATTGCAACAGGCACAAGGCCGTGTTATAATCTCAGAGTTGTGCCATTTACTCTGGGTCCGCTTGAGGCTCAGGGCGGAAAGAGGTGAAAGGTAATGAAAGAAGCAATTCATCCTAAATACACGATTGGTCAAGTATCTTGCGCTTGCGGGAATACTTTTGAGACAGGTTCGGTTAAAGACGGACTTCGTGTAGAGATTTGCTCCGCGTGCCACCCGTTCTTCACAGGTAAACAGAAGTTTATCGATGCTGGCGGCCGTGTTGATCGTTTCAAGAAGAAATACGGAATCTAATAGGACAATTCTTGGAGTTGTCTGCTAATTGCATCCAACACACCCCTGCTGATCTGGCAGGGGTTTTTATATGTTATATGTAAGCATAGTTGCTTCTGCTTTCCTTTCCTCTAGTTGCAATTTGGATGACCTTACGTTATACTATTTCTTACCGTGCTAGATGGGGAGGTAGCGGTGCCCTGTAACTCGCAATCCGCTATAGCGAGGTTGAATTCCTGCTAGAGGTTTTGCCGATGTGAGGTTTGGTCCCTAAACGTGGTGTTGACGGTTGGGTCCTCCGCAATGAGTACTCATGAACCTGGTCAGGTCCGGAAGGAAGCAGCCATAAGTGAGATCACTCTTGTGCCGGAGGGTTGCCTAGCCCGAGCTATTGTTCAGGGGTGCCACTTGGATCGCAAATATCGATAGCAGGTGCACGGCTTACCATTTAAATGTAGAGACCTTTGCAGTTGTATGTATGCAGGGGTCTTTTTGATATGTCTTAAAAAACCACGCATGAATGAGTCAGATAAAGTTTGGATTCACCCTGGAATATAGTATAATGGGGGAACGACAAAGGACTCGAATGCGAAGTGGAAGGAAGGTAACGCATCATGGAGCATATCGCGTTATACCGGGCTTGGCGTCCCCAGTCGTTTCAAGATATGGTGGGGCAACAGCATATTATTCAGACCTTGCAGAACGCGATTCGTGAACAGCGGACTTCCCATGCCTACTTATTTAGCGGGCCCAGAGGAACGGGGAAGACAAGTGCCGCCAAGATTTTGGCCAAAGCTGTGAACTGCGAACGTGGGCCTGCGCCTGAACCTTGTAACGAGTGTGAAGCTTGCCGCAGGATTACGACTGGCGCTGTGATGGATGTGCAGGAGATTGATGCTGCATCCAATCGGGGCGTTGAAGAAATCCGTGATCTTCGGGAAAAGGTTAAATATGCGCCAACCGAAGTCCGGCAGAAAGTCTATATTATTGATGAAGTGCACATGCTGACGACGGAGGCATTCAATGCTTTGCTCAAAACATTGGAAGAGCCACCGCCACATGTGATGTTTATTTTGGCAACAACAGAACCACACCGCCTTCCGGCAACAATTATATCGCGCTGTCAGCGATTTGATTTTCGTCGGGTTTCCCTGGAAGAGCAGACAGCAAGACTTACCTTGATCTGTGAACAGGAAGGTATGGAAGCGGACCAGGATGCGCTCCAATACATTGCCCGTTTATCAGACGGTGGAATGAGGGATGCACTCAGTGTGCTGGATCAGATCTCTTCATTTACAGATGGGCGAGTAACGTACCAGCAGGTCATGGACATGACGGGTGGAATTGCTTCAGAACAATTTGCCAAACTGGCTGCTTCGCTACTCAAGGGTGATGTTGGTCATATTCTGCAGATGATTGAAGGTTTCATGCATGAAGGAAAGAGCGCAGACAAGTGCATGGAGAATTTGCTGTATTATTTCCGCGATTTGCTTATGATTAAGATGGTACCTGATGCAGATAAACTGACGGACCGGGTACTTAATCCGGAATCTTTCCGTGATATGGCAGAGTCATTTACCAGGGAACAACTGTTCCACATGATTGATACTCTTAATCGGTACCAGAGTGAAATGAAGTATGCAGTACAACCACAGACATTATTTGAAGTTGCATTGCTTAAACTGTGTAGTATTCCAGCTCAAGGCGAGGTTTCTGTTCAGGTGGGAGCTTCAGCTCATGCAGCACCTGCTGATGGGGGAGAGATCAATCGCTTGAAGCAGCAGCTTGCTGAGTTGGAGAAGAAGTTGGATCGTGCACTAAAGAGTGGGTTGTCTGGTGGAGAAGTTGCATCGAGCGCTCCGTCGCGTCCGGCAACAAGAGCTCCTGTATCGAGAGGGAACTCGCCTGCGAAGCTTCCTGCACAGTTGGATCAGTATGTTGCGCGCAAGGGAGCCCCTGAGTTCGCAGAGATCAGCAAAAAATGGAGTCAGATCCTGCAAAGGGTGAAGGAAGAGAGGGTTACCGTTCACGCCTGGTTCGTGGATGGTGAGCCGGTATCATTGCTTGAGGACAATGTGTTGGTTGCTTTTAAAAACAACATTCACCGTGAAACAACGGAGAAGCAGGCTAACCGTGAAGTCATTGAGCGGGTGTTGTCCGAGCAGCTTGGGCGTCCTGCGCGATTGGTGACGATGATGCTCAAAGATTGGACCGGAGCAACGGAGGGAGCTTCTGAAACGCCAAAGGAGGACTTTAAGCTTGAACCCGAGCATGAAGACGGTGGTTCAAGCAGTAAACAGCCTTGGATAGATGAAGCCATTCAACTCTTTGGTGAGGACCTTGTAGTGATCAAAGAATAATGCGCATAGCGCGATAACCATAACAAAGGAGATGAACAATTATGAACAACATGAACCAAATGATGAAACAAGTGAAGAAAATGCAGGAGCAAATGCTGAAAGCACAAGAGGAATTGGCGGACAAAACAGTCCAAGGTACATCCGGTGGCGGTGTAGTGACGGCTGAAGTTAACGGACACAAGAAATTGCTTGCTATCACGATCAAACCTGAAGCGGTAGATCCGGAAGATGTTGAAATGTTGCAGGATCTCGTTATGACAGCTGTTAATGATGCAATGGCCAAAGCTGATGAAATTGCCAACAAGGATATGGGCAAGTTCACTGGCGGCATGAATATTCCGGGATTATTTTAATTAAAAATTGATCCTGTCAAAGGAGACACAATCGATTGTATTATCCCGAACCAATAGCCAAGCTGATTGATGCCTTCACTCGATTGCCGGGTGTTGGCCCCAAGACGGCAGCTCGTTTAGCTTTTCATGTGCTTAACATGAAGGAAGATGACGTTATTGATTTTGCCAAAGCACTCGTAAGTGTGAAGCGTAATCTTCATTACTGTTCTGTGTGTTGTAATATTACCGATACCGACCCGTGTCGCATCTGTCAGGATAAGTCCAGGGATGTCTCTGTAATCTGTGTAGTTCAGGATTCGAAAGATCTGGTGGCCATGGAGCGCACCAAGGAATTCGATGGATACTATCATGTGTTACAGGGTGCGATCTCACCTATGGAGGGAATTGGACCAGATGATATTCGTTTGAAGGAACTCCTGATTCGATTAAGTGATGAACGTATTAAAGAGATCATCTTGGCGACAAACCCCAATATTGAGGGTGAGGCTACAGCGATGTACATCTCCCGTTTAGTACGTCCGTTTGAGATCAGTGTGACCCGGATTGCGCATGGATTGCCTGTAGGTGGCGATCTTGAATATGCGGATGAAGTGACCCTTTCCAAGGCGTTAGAAGGGCGCAGAGAGATGCGTTAGTGTTTTCAGGTTGAATTAAACAATGAACTTCCTTGGAAACTTCGGAAGCTAAATAAGTTTCGATGAGCAAAGAGAGCCCTAGGGCTCTCTTTTTTTGTGGAGAAAATAAATGCTCAAGTTCTAAGTTTGTCCTTTCCTTGATAAGTATGAGAATATGCTGTGCTGATCAGGAGGAGGAGAGTTTATGTTTTTGTGGCGAAATACACGGAACTCAATAGAGAAACAGAACAGAATGTTGAAGGAGCTTGAGGAGGATCAGATCTATGCAGATGTACAGACGGCTAAGCAGGAGTGGGAACGGGCTATGAGACAGTTTGAAGATGCGCAGGGGCAGGATGAGATTGATTATGCCATCTATGTATTGGAGGCAGCTGAGCGAAAGTACCAGATTCATTTGAGAAGAGCAAAGCGAGCCAGAGCTAATGATGATGTTGCATCACAGCGAGGATTGAGTATATAGAGCTGAGATTACATTAAACATGGAGGTGTACCATATGAAGAGTATTATACTGGGGAGCGTACTAGTTGTATCTTTACTGGGACTTATTGTGGTTTTATTCAGAAAGCGGATAGGGTTGTCGGTATTTACGTCATTTGGAATCCATCTGGTGCTTGCTGCAGTAGGGATATACATCGTGAATTATTCCGGCTGGATTATAGGAACCTACATCCCGTTGAACCCTGCAACGATAGGGACAGTGACTGTTTTGGGATTGCCGGGTGTGGGCCTATTATTAGGGTTGAAATTTTCTTTGTTTGGATAGTTGACTCCCAGGATATTTATATGGTACATTATATCTCGTTGCTTTGCTTGCTTGGTTACATGCTTTCGATGAAATGAAGAAGTTCATTACGAGCTTCGAAAAAGAATTTCAAAAAAACACTTGACCAAAACGAACGAAGTATGATATATTATAAAAGTCGCCGCTGAGAGAAAATGGTGACAAAAAAACAAGTTTGATCTTTGAAAACTGAACAACGAGTGAGTAAACATTCTGCTTGCAGAATGAACGCGAAAGTTTGAAACAAGCCTTGGCTTGAATCGACTAGAGCACAAATGAGATTTTTAATCTCGTCAGATTCAAAATGAGCTTATCGCTCTTTTCAATACTTTATTGGAGAGTTTGATCCTGGCTCAGGACGAACGCTGGCGGCATGCCTAATACATGCAAGTCGAGCGGAGTTGATAAGAAGCTTGCTTCTTTGATACTTAGCGGCGGACGGGTGAGTAACACGTAGGCAACCTGCCCTCAAGTTTGGGACAACTACCGGAAACGGTAGCTAATACCGAATAGTTGTTTCCTTCGCCTGAAGGAAACTGGAAAGACGGAGCAATCTGTCACTTGGGGATGGGCCTGCGGCGCATTAGCTAGTTGGTGGGGTAACGGCTCACCAAGGCGACGATGCGTAGCCGACCTGAGAGGGTGATCGGCCACACTGGGACTGAGACACGGCCCAGACTCCTACGGGAGGCAGCAGTAGGGAATCTTCCGCAATGGGCGAAAGCCTGACGGAGCAATGCCGCGTGAGTGATGAAGGTTTTCGGATCGTAAAGCTCTGTTGCCAGGGAAGAACGCTTGGGAGAGTAACTGCTCTCAAGGTGACGGTACCTGAGAAGAAAGCCCCGGCTAACTACGTGCCAGCAGCCGCGGTAATACGTAGGGGGCAAGCGTTGTCCGGAATTATTGGGCGTAAAGCGCGCGCAGGCGGTCATTTAAGTCTGGTGTTTAATCCCGGGGCTCAACCCCGGATCGCACTGGAAACTGGGTGACTTGAGTGCAGAAGAGGAGAGTGGAATTCCACGTGTAGCGGTGAAATGCGTAGATATGTGGAGGAACACCAGTGGCGAAGGCGACTCTCTGGGCTGTAACTGACGCTGAGGCGCGAAAGCGTGGGGAGCAAACAGGATTAGATACCCTGGTAGTCCACGCCGTAAACGATGAGTGCTAGGTGTTAGGGGTTTCGATACCCTTGGTGCCGAAGTTAACACATTAAGCACTCCGCCTGGGGAGTACGGTCGCAAGACTGAAACTCAAAGGAATTGACGGGGACCCGCACAAGCAGTGGAGTATGTGGTTTAATTCGAAGCAACGCGAAGAACCTTACCAGGTCTTGACATCAGCATGACCGGGCTAGAGATAGTCCTTTCCTTCGGGACATGCTAGACAGGTGGTGCATGGTTGTCGTCAGCTCGTGTCGTGAGATGTTGGGTTAAGTCCCGCAACGAGCGCAACCCTTGATCTTAGTTGCCAGCATTTCGGATGGGCACTCTAAGGTGACTGCCGGTGACAAACCGGAGGAAGGTGGGGATGACGTCAAATCATCATGCCCCTTATGACCTGGGCTACACACGTACTACAATGGCCGGTACAACGGGCTGTGAAGCCGCGAGGTGGAACGAATCCTAAAAAGCCGGTCTCAGTTCGGATTGCAGGCTGCAACTCGCCTGCATGAAGTCGGAATTGCTAGTAATCGCGGATCAGCATGCCGCGGTGAATACGTTCCCGGGTCTTGTACACACCGCCCGTCACACCACGAGAGTTTATAACACCCGAAGTCGGTGGGGTAACCGCAAGGAGCCAGCCGCCGAAGGTGGGATAGATGATTGGGGTGAAGTCGTAACAAGGTAGCCGTATCGGAAGGTGCGGCTGGATCACCTCCTTTCTATGGAGAATCGTTTCCCGTAGCGGAAACATTCAAATACAAAATCTAGCCAGGTCGGCTAGTTACTCACTCGTTGCTCAGTTTTGAGAGCTCAAACTCTCAAACGTTTGGTGGCGATAGCGAAGGGGTTCCACACGTTCCCATCCCGAACACGACCGTTAAGCCCTTCAGCGTCAATGGTACTTGGACCGCAGGGTCCTGGGAGAGTAGAACGCCGCCAAGCGTAACCCATTCTGGGTTCAAAAAAAGTATATATAATGTGGGCCCTTAGCTCAGTTGGTTAGAGCGCACCTCTGATAAGGGTGAGGCCGGTGGTTCGAGTCCACCAGGGCCCACCATCTATACCTTTAAAACTTTATATGGGGCCATAGCTCAGCTGGGAGAGCGCCTGCCTTGCAAGCAGGAGGTCAGCGGTTCGATCCCGCTTGGCTCCACCAAAAATGTTTTACAAGTTTGTTCTTTGAAAACTAGATATCGAAACGAAAGTGAATGCGAATTAGAACATTCCTTTTTAGCTGAACTTGTGTATAACAAGTTTCAATAAAAACGGTAGATTGCACGTACGATGGTTTTGGGTGGGAGCGACTTTTGGCTTTGCGTAAGCAAAACAAGGGAAGCGAGCAGCCAATACCGGAGCACGAGGTTAAGCTACTAAGAGCACACGGAGGATGCCTAGGCGCTAGGAGCCGATGAAGGACGTGGCGAACAACGAAACTGCCTCGGGGAGCTGTAAGCAAGCTTTGATCCGGGGGTGTCCGAATGGGGAAACCCAGCTGGGGTAATTTCCAGTTACTCATAACTGAATACATAGGTTATGTAGAGGCATACCAGGGGAACTGAAACATCTAAGTACCCTGAGGAAGAGAAAACAATAGTGATTCCGTCAGTAGCGGCGAGCGAACGCGGAGAAGCCCAAACCAGAGAGCTTGCTCTTTGGGGTTGTGGGACGTCTCACATGGAGTTACAAAGGAGTCAGTTAAACGAAGAGGTCTGGAAAGGCCCGCCAAAGAAGGTAAAAGCCCTGTAATTGAAAGTTGATTCTCTCCGAGACGGATCCCGAGTAGTGCGGGGCACGTGAAACCCCGTATGAATCCGGCAGGACCATCTGCCAAGGCTAAATACTTCCTAGCGACCGATAGTGAAGCAGTACCGTGAGGGAAAGGTGAAAAGCACCCCGGAAGGGGAGTGAAATAGAACCTGAAACCGTGTGCTTACAAAAAGTCAGAGCCCGTTTTAGGGGTGATGGCGTGCCTTTTGTAGAATGAACCGGCGAGTTACGTTCCCGTGCAAGGTTAAGGTGAAGAGCCGGAGCCGCAGCGAAAGCGAGTCTGAATAGGGCGACATAGTACGTGGACGTAGACCCGAAACCGGGTGATCTACCCCTGTCCAGGGTGAAGGTGCGGTAACACGCACTGGAGGCCCGAACCCACGCACGTTGAAAAGTGCGGGGATGAGGTGGGGGTAGCGGAGAAATTCCAATCGAACTCGGAGATAGCTGGTTCTCCCCGAAATAGCTTTAGGGCTAGCCTCGGAAAACAGAGTCGTGGAGGTAGAGCACTGATTGGGTGCGGGGCCCGCAAGGGTTACCAAGCTCAGTCAAACTCCGAATGCCATAGACTTACTTCCGGGAGTCAGACAGTGAGTGCTAAGATCCATTGTCAAAAGGGAAACAGCCCAGACCATCAGCTAAGGTCCCCAAGTGTGTGTTAAGTGGGAAAGGATGTGGAGTTGCACAGACAACCAGGATGTTGGCTTAGAAGCAGCCACCATTGAAAGAGTGCGTAATAGCTCACTGGTCGAGTGACTCTGCGCCGAAAATGTAACGGGGCTAAACACACCACCGAAGCTATGGCTTGATGCTTTGCATCAGGGGTAGGGGAGCGTTGTATAAGGGTTGAAGGTGTACCGTAAGGAGCGCTGGACATTATACAAGTGAGAATGCCGGTATGAGTAACGAAAAGATCAGTGAGAATCTGATCCGCCGAAAGCCTAAGGGTTCCTGAGGAAGGCTCGTCCGCTCAGGGTAAGTCGGGACCTAAGGCGAGGCCGAAAGGCGTAGTCGAAGGACAACAGGTCGAAATTCCTGTACCACCGTAAGCCGTTATGAGCAATGGGGGGACGCAGTAGGGTAGTGACGCGGACTGATGGATGTCCGTCTAAGCAGTGAGGCTGATGTGTAGGCAAATCCGCACATCATTAAGGCTGAGCTGTGATGGGGAGCGAAAATTGTAGTAGCGAAGGTCATGATCTCACACTGCCAAGAAAAGCCTCTAGCCAGGTGAAGGTGCCCGTACCGCAAACCGACACAGGTAGGCGAGAAGAGTATTCTAAGGCGCGCGGAAGAACTCTCGTTAAGGAACTCGGCAAAATGACCCCGTAACTTCGGGAGAAGGGGTGCCCCGGTAGTGTGAATAGCACGAGGGGGCCGCAGTGAAAAGGCCCAAGCGACTGTTTAGCAAAAACACAGGTCTGTGCGAAGCCGTAAGGCGAAGTATACGGGCTGACGCCTGCCCGGTGCTGGAAGGTTAAGGGGAGTGGTTAGGAGCAATCCGAAGCTGTGAACCGAAGCCCCAGTAAACGGCGGCCGTAACTATAACGGTCCTAAGGTAGCGAAATTCCTTGTCAGGTAAATTCTGACCCGCACGAATGGCGTAACGACTTGGGCGCTGTCTCAACGAGAGATCCGGTGAAATTTTAATACCTGTGAAGATGCAGGTTACCCGCGACAAGACGGAAAGACCCCATGGAGCTTTACTGCAGCTTGATATTGAATTTGGGTACGATCTGTACAGGATAGGTGGGAGCCTTTGAAACGTGAGCGCCAGCTTGCGTGGAGGCAACGTTGGGATACCACCCTGATCGTATCTAGGTTCTAACCTGGTACCGTAATCCGGTGCGGGGACAGTGTCAGGTGGGCAGTTTGACTGGGGCGGTCGCCTCCTAAAGAGTAACGGAGGCGCCCAAAGGTTCCCTCAGAATGGTTGGAAATCATTCGAAGAGTGCAAAGGCATAAGGGAGCTTGACTGCGAGACCTACAAGTCGAGCAGGGACGAAAGTCGGGCTTAGTGATCCGGTGGTACCGCATGGAAGGGCCATCGCTCAACGGATAAAAGCTACCCTGGGGATAACAGGCTTATCTCCCCCAAGAGTCCACATCGACGGGGAGGTTTGGCACCTCGATGTCGGCTCATCGCATCCTGGGGCTGAAGTAGGTCCCAAGGGTTGGGCTGTTCGCCCATTAAAGCGGTACGCGAGCTGGGTTCAGAACGTCGTGAGACAGTTCGGTCCCTATCTGTCGTGGGCGTAGGAAATTTGAGAGGAGCTGTCCTTAGTACGAGAGGACCGGGATGGACGTACCGCTGGTGTACCAGTTGTTCCGCCAGGAGCACCGCTGGGTAGCTATGTACGGACGGGATAAACGCTGAAAGCATCTAAGCGTGAAGCCCCCCTCAAGATGAGATTTCCCAGTATGTAAGACCCCTTGAAGACGACGAGGTAGATAGGCTGGGGGTGGAAGTGCAGCAATGCATGGAGCTGACCAGTACTAATCGGTCGAGGGCTTATCCAAATATGCAAGTTGTAATTCGCATGTTTCGTTTCGAATCTAGTTTTCAGGGAGCAATCCTTGAATGATGTTGAAGATTGTTATTTGGAGAGATACCCAAGTGGCTATAAGGGGACCCTCTGCTAAGGGGTTAGACTGCGTAAGCGGTGCGAGGGTTCGAATCCCTCTCTCTCCGCCATCTTTACCTTAAGATGGACAAGCAATCAAGACACAACTAATATGGCGGTGTAGCTCAGCTGGCTAGAGCGTACGGTTCATACCCGTAAGGTCGGGGGTTCGATCCCCTCCGCCGCTACCATATTACCCAGGAGGCTTAGCTCAGCTGGGAGAGCATCTGCCTTACAAGCAGAGGGTCGGGGGTTCGATCCCCTCAGCCTCCACCATATACGCCGGTGTAGCTCAACTGGTAGAGCAACTGACTTGTAATCAGTAGGTTGGGGGTTCAAGTCCTCTCGCCGGCACCATTAATGCCTGGAACCGTGGTGTAGTTGGCCTAACATGCCTGCCTGTCACGCAGGAGATCGCGGGTTCGAATCCCGTCGGTTCCGCCATTAATCCTAAAAATTAAATATGGCTCGGTAGCTCAGTCGGTAGAGCAGAGGACTGAAAATCCTCGTGTCGGCGGTTCGATTCCGTCCCGAGCCACCTTTAATCCCTGGAGGATTAGCGAAGTGGCCAAACGCATCAGACTGTAAATCTGCTCCCGTACGGGTTCGGTGGTTCGAATCCATCATCCTCCACCAGTTTTATGAGTCATTAGCTCAGTTGGTAGAGCACCTGACTTTTAATCAGGGTGTCGAAGGTTCGAGCCCTTCATGACTCATCTTTAAAAAAAGAGTGATTAATCATTAATTTGATTAGTCGCTCTTTTTTGTTATGTACTTTTAACGGATTATGGATATTTATTAATGCTTTGCAAGATATGATAAACTAATAGAAAACATGCAGAGTGGTGACGTTCATTATATGAAGTTCATACCTGATCTAAAACAGCAAATTGAAGTCATTATAGGCACAACTTTGGACGAATATGAAATTACAATAGAGGAATGGACGCAATCCGTTACGAATCTGGTGGGTCTTCATGAAAATTCAGAGACCTATGGTGATAAAGGTGAAAGTCTGGAGCTATCTGAACAAACTACATCTCCAAGCTCATCCGATGTGATCAGTCTGAATACGGGAGAGCGCATATTTTTTAAGGTTCGGATGAATGAGAAAGAAGAGACCGTGGTATGTTGGGGATGCGCTGCAAGATCCATCACTGTGGAGAGACGGAGATTTATTGAGCTTTTGATCCGTTCCAACACAGAATTACCCGATGAGACACAGCCTGTTGTATATGAGAATGATAGGGAGCAGTATTTGACTGAATTGGGTCTCTGGCTTAGAGAGCAGATCGAAGAACCAACCAAGCAGGAATCTGAAACGGTTCCTGATCGCTTTGTGGTACCTGCAGATTTGAATACTGAGAAAATTCTGTTCTTGCTGCAAGGAGACACGCCGGATGCACATCGTTTACGATCCAAGGAACTCAACAAGCTGCTTGAGAGTTATTTTGGCGAGGAGATTGTATTGATTCCTTTGGGGGAGCAAGAGTGGGTTTTCATGGGTGATAAAGAAATTGTTACAGAAGAAGCCGAGGAAGATACACCGGATGCCCAAAAGGATTCACTGAACGCTTTTTGCCTTGGGTTACATGAACTGGTTGCCAGTGAGTGGGCTGGAGTGTTCCATCTGTCTGCATCCCTGCCGTGCATACCCGCAGAACAATTAGTATCAGTTACAGCGCTTCTTAAAGAAAGTGTGCAATTGGGGAGAGCATTCCATGTTACGCAGCATATTCATCTCCCATGGGATCTGCATCTCGAACGGTTGGTAGCGAGTATTCCAGATGAACAACGGATACGATTTATACAGGAAACAGGCAAGGACACGGTAATCTTAAATGATAGTGAGACTCTTGCTACGTTAGAAACCTTTTTTAGCCTGGACTGTAATGTGAGCGAGACAGCCAAACGGCTTTTCATTCATCGTAATACGTTGGTTTATCGTCTGGACAAGATCAAACAGGAGATTGGATACGATGTGAGGCACTTCGAAAGTGCTGTTCTAGTGCAGTTTTTGCTGCTTATGTACAAAGTGACGAAAAAGCATTGATATTTTTGTGCAGTTTGCGAATAGTCAAACCTCATACAGATAGGGTAATATAAAAATACAAATTGTATTCGATTACAAAATGATCTCTGAGGAGGCAACAATCATGGCTGGAGTACGTTTAGAGCATATTTTCAAAAAATACCCGGGTTCTGATAAAGCAACTGTAGTTGACATTAACCTGGACATTAAAGATAAAGAATTTCTGGTATTGGTAGGTCCGTCCGGTTGTGGTAAATCAACAACACTGCGTATGATCGCAGGCCTTGAGGAAATTTCTGAAGGTAAACTCTATATCGGTGACCGTGTCGTTAATGATGTTGCACCTAAAGACCGCGATATCGCGATGGTATTCCAATCCTATGCCTTGTATCCGCATATGAGCGTATATCAAAACATGGCGTTTGGTTTGAAATTGCGTAAGGTTAAAAAAGACGAGATCGACAAACGTGTACGTGAAGCAGCTAAAATCCTGGATATCGAGCATTTGCTTGAGCGTAAACCTAAGGCATTGTCCGGTGGTCAACGTCAGCGTGTCGCTCTAGGACGTGCGATTGTCCGTGATCCACAAGTCTTCTTGATGGATGAGCCTCTCTCCAACTTGGATGCTAAACTCCGTGGTCAGATGCGTGCGGAAATCACTAAACTGGCTAAACGTTTGGAAACAACAGTTATCTACGTAACGCATGACCAGATCGAAGCAATGACGATGGGTGACCGGATCGTAGTTATGAAGGATGGTATCATCCAACAAGCAGCTTCTCCGGAAGAGTTGTATAACCTGCCGGCTAACCTGTTCGTAGCTGGTTTCATCGGTTCCCCGACAATGAACTTTATCTCGGGTAAACTGGCTGAGCAAGGTGCTAACCTGCACTTCGTAGCTCCAGGCGTGGACGTTGAAATCCCGCAAGGTAAAGCACAAGTGTTGAAATCTAGAGGATACATTGGCAAAGAAGTCATTCTGGGTGTTCGTCCAGAAGACATTCACGAAGAGCCAGTATTCCTGGAAGCATCCCCGAACTCTGTATTCTCTACTCACGTAGATGTAACAGAGAACCTGGGTCACGAAATGCTCCTCTACTTGAGCGGTGTAGGTAACGATACTACAATCGCACGTGTAGATGGACGTTCTAACACTCGTGATGGTTCCACAGTTAAAATGGCCATCGACATGAACAAAGTTCATATCTTTGACAAAGAGACTGAAGTGAACGTACTTCTTCAAGACTAATATTACTGGGATTCATCGGTGACGATGGAATCTGACAGTTAACGCAATTATACATTGTAATGAGAGCCCCTTCCGTTATTGCTGGAAGGGGCTTTTTTTAAAAAATTAATGAATTCTATAATATTCAGCGGGGCAAGGATTAACAATTACCTGATAAACAACCGCTAAACCATCCATGTAGTATCCCCAATGGGTACTTGATCAGAAGGTTTTTTCTTACTAATGGTTGTCGGAGGCTACGATTGCATTCATCCCGGAATTCATTTAAGATTATTTGAAGGTCTGTCTTCATATATCTGAGAGAACCGACTGTTGGAAGGGTATGCATTCTGTACCCCATGTTGTGAATGCGCTAATAATGGAAAGAACTGATACACGATCTGAATTACATAGAGGTACAGCGAATGCTGAAAGGAAGAGACAAATGGCGAAAAAAGTGAAAGTATCCGAATTGGTACAGCAGTTTCAGTTGGAGGTTGTTTCTGGATCTCACGGATTGAAAAGAGTCATTACGGTAGATGATCTGAACCGTCCTGGTCTGGAAATGGCCGGTTATTTTGAATACCATCCTCAAGAACGGGTACAGCTACTTGGAAGAACGGAGTTAGCTTTCTTTGCAATGTTACCCGAGCAAGAGCGGCGTGATCGTATGCAACGTCTTTGTACGGAAGAGACGCCTTGTATCGTTGTAACGCGCGGACTTGAAGTCCCGCAAGAGCTGATTGATATCAGTGAAGAACGGGATCTGGCTGTATTGCGCAGTAATATGGCAACAACAATTCTGTCCAGCCGGATTACCGGATTTTTGGAAGGCAAATTAGCACCTACTGCCACGATTCATGGTGTACTGTGTGATGTATACGGGGTTGGGATGTTGATTACAGGTAGTAGCGGTATTGGTAAGAGTGAAACAGCACTTGAACTGGTTAAACGTGGACACCGACTGATTGCCGATGATGCGGTAGAGATCCGCCAAACGTCAGATTTTCAGCTTCACGGTACTGCACCTGAATTGATCCGCCACTTGCTCGAAATTCGAGGTGTCGGTATTATCAACGTCATGACATTATTCGGAGCCGGTGCAGTTCGGAATAACAAGCGGATTACCCTGGTTGTACGTCTGGAAGCATGGCAGCAGGATAAACAATACGATCGTCTGGGTCTGGACGAAGAGACTACACGTATCATTGATACCGATGTGCCTCTCGTTACGATTCCTGTTCGTCCGGGACGGAACTTGGCGGTTATTATTGAAGTAGCCGGAATGAACTATCGTCTGAAACAGATGGGTCTTAATGCTGCACTGCAATTCACGAACAAGCTGACAGCAACCATCTCGGAAGATATGGAAGACATGGATTAAGAAACATTTTATACAAGGACATGAAGATAAATGGTTGACGTGTACTGCTTCTCTGGAGGCGCAGGGCATGCCAACCATTCGTCATGCGTGTGATTGATCGAATAAATAGGAGTGTGAATGAATGGATACATTATTACTGTTGAACCCGATTGCGTTCTCTATTGGAGCGTTAAAGGTTCACTGGTACGGGCTTATTCTTGGTGCCGCGGCACTTATAGGACTGCTGCTCGTGATCCGGGAGGGCAAACGCTACAATATCCCACAGGAAGTGTTCATGGACATGGTCCTGCTGGGTGTGCCTTCTGCCATCATTGGTGCCCGCATCTACTATGTCGCATTTAAGTGGGAAGATTACAAGGATAATTTCTGGGATGTCTTTAAAATATGGAATGGCGGTATCGCCATCTATGGTGCCCTTATTGGTGCAATCATCTGTGCAGTTATTTTCTTCCGTCGTAAAGGCTATAACTTCTGGCGTATGGCCGATATCTGTGCGCCTGGACTGATTGTTGGACAGATGATCGGACGTTGGGGGAACTTTGTGAATCAGGAAGCCTATGGCGGTCCTGTGGAAGAATCATTTTTGAGAGACAAGCTTCATCTGCCAGACTTTATTGTGAATCAAATGAACGTAGAAGGCGTATTCCATCATCCTGCGTTTTTGTATGAATCAGTATGGAGTCTTGCTGGTCTAATCTTGCTGCTGATTCTGCGTCGTCAGAAATTCCTGCGTTCAGGTGAACTGTTCATGTCCTATTTCATCTGGTACTCTATCGGTCGTTTCTTCATTGAAGCTTTGCGTACGGACAGTCTGGGCTTCCAGGCTCCGCAATGGGTCGCTTCATTAGTGAACGGGCTGTGGTCTCCAATGACTGTGATGGGCTTCGAACAAGGATATCTTGATCCTGCTTATGGCAACGTAAGAATCTCGCAACTGCTCGCTATTGGTATCATTATTGTTGCTGTTGTATTCATAGTGGTGAGAAGAGTGACAGGTAAAGCCGATGTTCGTTACAGTGATCCGATTGTATCGTCCAAAGTTACCTCTGATGATATGGAACATACGGGAACAGTTGTTGGCAAAGAGAGTAAGTTAACACCTCCAGCCAAAGATGACCCGAAGCAAGTTGATGATAAAAAGGAGTAATGCAACATGATTGACACGGTATTGTTCGATCTGGATGGAACCATTATTGATACCAATGAGCTGATTATCAGCTCATTCCAGCATGTCATGGGGGGATGGGAGCATTCAGCTCCATGGACACGAGAACAGATCATTCCGCATATGGGTGGCACACTGGAGCAGCAAATGCGTACCTTTTCTGGACAAGAGGAAGTCTCTGAGTACGTGAAAGGTTATCGTGCCTATAATGATATCCATCATGAAGCGATGGTTAGACCTTTTCCACATGTCATTGAGGTAGTAGAGGCGTTGCATCAGGCTGGCATTGTGATGGGTGTGGTCACAACCAAAATTCGTCCATCTACATTAAAGGTGCTGGAACGTTTTGACCTACTGAAATATATGAAGACGATTGTGACCGTGACTGATGTGACGAATCCGAAGCCACATGCTGAGCCTGTGTTGAAAGCAATGACGGAACTGGGTGCAGATCCTGCTAAAACGTTGATGGTTGGTGATAGTCCGGTGGATATCCAATCGGCTCAAAATGCGGGTGCACTCTCGGCGGGGGTTGCATGGTCTCTTAAAGGAGAAACAATCCTGAACGGATATGGCCCCGATCACATGTTGCACGACATGAGAGACTTGTTAGAACTCATCCGTATTGAAACGGGTCGTTCATGAGAAAAGTAACCCGCTATCCGGTAGAGGACCAGAATGCACTTTGGCATATCTACAAGACAGTGAGTCCGTGGAAGGGCATTCGTAATTTTATCTGGATCCAGTTGTCACGTTACTGTCCGATCCTATCGGTGAAGAACTGGATTTATCGCCGAATGCTGGGGATGAAGGTGGGAAAACACACGGCCTTTGGCCTGATGGTGATGGTGGACGTGTTTTTTCCGGAGAAAATAACGGTCGGCGAAAACTCGGTCATCGGTTACAACACAACAATTCTCGCTCATGAGTATCTCATTAAGGAGTACAGGCTCGGTGAGGTGATTATCGGGGAAAATGTACTGATTGGTGCCAATACAACGATTCTGCCTGGGGTAACCATAGGGGATGGAGCGGTTGTAGCTGCTGGAGCTGTCGTACATAAGGATGTTGCACCAGGAGCTTTTGTTGGAGGTAATCCACTACGTGACTTATCCCGTGCGGCAGCTTCTACGGAAGAGACTGTCTTTAACACGGATGATTCTTCTCAGGGTAGTGTACATTAAATCCACAACGTAATGAAAGAAGATGGGTTGAAGTAAAAAGCTGCTTATGGCAGCTTTTTTCGTATATAAATACCGATGGGTGAGGGTAACGGTGCGAATATAAAACGAGATGCCGATCCAAGGGCAATCAAGCTTCGGTATTGTTGACGGTAGTGCGGATTTCATGTTATCATATCCCATATCCTTTAGTTTGTTAGCACTTTACCATGTGAAAGTATTGTTGGAGAAATTAAACGTGATAAAGGTTGAACTAAACCAATAGTTAAAAGCTTGTGCAGCAATACGTTGATTCAGGGTTACAAGATAGAATGGGGATTTGCACTACATAAATCCTGTTGAAATAGAATGAGCACCACTCTTAAATTACTGACTCGGGGTGAATAATACCAATGTCCAAACCAAAAGGATTTGAAAAACCGACCGGATTTCGCGACTATACACCACATGTAGTATCCAAGCTGCGTACGATTGAGCGGAATGTACTAGAATGTATGGAACGCTGGGGTTACCGTCAGATCATCACACCAACGATTGAATATTACGACACGGTAGGTGTAGCCAGCTCTACATCGGATCGCAAATTGTTTAAATTATTGAACAGCCGGGGAACCACCCTGGTGCTCCGATCGGATCTAACGGCTCCGATTGCACGTGTCGTTTCGTCCATGCTCAAAGATGAGCAATTGCCACTGCGTCTGTCCTATCATGCGAACGTATTTCGTTCGATTGAAGAGGAAGCTGGACGCGAGGCGGAGTTCTTCCAGACAGGGGTGGAGCTGGTTGGAGATGACTCACCTGAGGCGGATGCAGAAGTTGTTGCGCTTGCGATTGCCTCTTTGCAGGCAGCGGGCGTATCTTCTTTTAAAATAGCGATGGGTCATATGGGATTCCTGAACGGATTACTGGAGGAAGTGATTCCAGGCCAGACAACGGAGCAGGAGCAATTGAAGGAAGGGCTGCTCGGACGTGATTATGTCGGCTATCGCCAGTCCATCGAAGCATTGAACCTGGAACCCAAGTTGAAAGAACAGCTTGAAGCGATTCTGCGTCTGCGCGGTGGCAAGGAAGTCTGCACACATGCGGTAGAGCTAAGTTCAAGCGCTGAAGCAGCACAGTCGATTGCGCATCTGTGTGCAGTATTCGAAGTGTTGGAAGCGTACGGTGTATCCGAACATGTACTGATTGATCTGACGATGATCGGGGATTTCTCCTATTATACGGGCATGACGTTTGAAGGATATGCAGCAGAACTGGGATCTCCGGTATGCAGCGGCGGGCGGTATGACAATCTGTTACAACAATTCGGGCGTTCGTTGCCAGCTACAGGGTTTGCACTGAAAACCAACCGGATTATTGATGGCGTTCACGGTATTACCATTGAAGAGAAGAAACCGATACTTATCCAATATAGCCCGAAACGTCGGGCCGAGGCACTGACAGAAGCGGCAAGATTACGCAGTCTGGGACAAAATGTAGTGACACTCCTTCTTCCTGAAGACGGGGCTGGAGCAAGTGCTGTATCTACTGGAGCAACAACCGTTCAGGCTGAGCAGGTTATTACTTACGGATCTGAAGAAGGAGGACGCTGAGATGTCGGATATTCTGAAGGTGGCCATGCCGAAGGGCCGAATCTATAAAAAAGCCTCCAAATTGTTCCGTGAAGCGGGGCTGGATATTCCAGAAGACGTGGATGATACACGCAGATTGGTCATTGAAGTACCGGAAGCGGGAATGGAATTCATCATGGCGAAGCCAGTAGATGTTCCAACGTACGTGGAGTACGGTGTTGCTGATATCGGAATTGTTGGTAAAGACGTGCTGCTGGAGGAAAATAGGGATGTGTACGAACTGTTGAATCTGGGAATCGCCCAGTGCCGTATGTCTGTAATTGGACTTCCCGACTGGAAGCCAGGCATTCAGCAACGTGTTGCAACGAAGTATCCGAGGATCGCTTCACAGTATTTTCGGGAGCAGGGGCAGCAGGTTGAGGTGATCAAGCTGAATGGTTCCATTGAGCTTGCGCCCTTAATTGGTCTGGCAGACCGGATCGTCGATCTGGTGGAGACTGGTCAGACGCTGCGCGAGAACGGATTGGTGGAGATGACAGGTATTCTGGACATCACCAGCCGTCTTATCGCCAACCGGGTAAGTTATCGAATGAAAAACGCACGAATCCAGGCTTTGTGTGATGCACTTCAGCAGGTTATTCCGGCATCGAATGAGATATCGGCGGGAAGCCTTCGGGGATAAATTACCGATAAGCAAGGACTGCAAGGCAGCAAGGAACGGGAAATATACAAACGGAATAACCAAAGAATGAAACGATAGAAGTAAGGAACGAGGAAAACGAGAAACAAATCGGCCATATAAGGTAGGTATTACAGGGGATGAGGAGGTTGTACGTATGAAAATTGTACCTGCACGTGAGTTTGATCTGAAGCGTGAAGTGGAGTATGGCACGCCAGAGCAAAATGAAACGGTACGGCGTATTGTCAGCGACATTCGCCGTGAGGGTGATGCGGCACTGCTGCGTTACACGGAGCAGCTGGACCGCACGAAGCTGACGGCCGCGGAATTGCGCGTGCCGCAGGAAGAGCTGCAGGCGGCTTATGCAGCCGTGGAGCCATCCTTTGTGACGGCGATTCGGCAAGCCGCCACCAACATTCGTGCGTTTCACGAGAAACAGAAACGAAACTCGTGGATGGATTGGCAGCCGGACGGCAGCCTGCTGGGCCAGGTCATCCGACCGCTGAAGCGGGTCGGGGTCTATGTACCTGGCGGCAAAGCAGCGTATCCATCGTCTGTGCTGATGAATGTGATTCCGGCACAGGTGGCAGGCGTGCCGGAGATTGTTCTCGTGACGCCGCCGTCTACCAACGGTGGCGAAGGCATTAACCCGTACATTCTCGTGGCTGCCGCGGAAGCAGGCGTGAGCGAGATGTACCGGGTTGGCGGCGCTCAAGCCATCGCCGCCCTCGCTTACGGCACGGAGAGCATTGCCCCGGTCGACAAGATCTGTGGACCGGGCAATATTTACGTGGCGCTCGCGAAGCGCGAGGTGTACGGTGCGGTCGATATCGATAGCATCGCCGGGCCGAGTGAGATTGTGGTGCTCGCCGATGATACGGCGAATCCGGTGTATGTCGCCGCCGACCTGTTGTCGCAGGCGGAACATGACGAGATGGCATCGGCCATTCTCGTCACGAATTCGGCCGCGCTGGCGGAAGCCGTGCAGGGCGAAGTGCAGCGGCAGCTTGAAGTGCTGCCGCGGCGTGATATCGCTGCTGCTTCGGTAGAGCAGTATGGCGCGATTATTGTGGTCGATTCCATCGATGAGGGAATCGATGTGGTGAACCGGCTCGCACCGGAGCATCTGGAGATCATGGTGCAGGAGCCGATGGCTTACGCTGGCCGGATTGAGAATGCCGGTGCGATCTTCCTCGGCCCGTACAGCTCGGAGCCGGTAGGGGATTATTTTGCCGGACCGAATCATATTATTCCGACCAATGGAACGGCGCGATTCAGTTCGCCAGTGGACGTGGACGATTTTATCAAGAAATCCAGTCTGATCTATTATAGTAAAGAAGCGCTGCTGCAGAACGGAGCGGCTATTATAGAGTTGGCCCGGCATGAGGGTCTTGAAGGGCATGCCCGTGCAATCGCTGTACGGTTAGAAGAGGAAGGAAAGGCGGAATCGGACAATGGATAAGCAAAATAACGGTGTGGAACTTGAAAACAAAGGTGCAGTGCGCCAAGCAGAGGTTGACCGCAAAACGAACGAGACCAATATTCAATTGGCCTTTAATGTAGATGGAACAGGACAATCCACGATTGAAACGGATGTACCTTTTCTGAACCATATGCTGGATCTGTTCACGAAGCACGGACAATTCGACCTGAATGTACAGGCCCGTGGAGATATTGACATTGACGATCATCACACGGTTGAAGACATCGGCATCTGTCTCGGACAGACGTTGCGAGAAGCATTGGGTGACAAACGCGGTATTAAGCGTTATGCCAGTGTTTTTGTACCGATGGACGAGGCACTCGCTCAGGTTATTATTGATGTGAGCAACCGACCTCACTTTGAATACCGTGCAGAATACCCTTCCCAACAGGTAGGCAGTTTCTCCACGGAGCTGGTACATGAATTCCTGTGGAAATTGGCGCTGGAAGCTCGGATTACGTTGCATGTCATTGTGCACTATGGTCAGAACACCCACCACATGATTGAAGCGATCTTTAAGGCATTGGGACGTGCACTGGATGAAGCAACGATGATTGATCCGCGTGTAACGGGCGTGCCTTCCACGAAGGGAGTGCTGTAGACGATGGCGATTGCAATTGTCGATTACGGTATGGGTAACCTGCACAGCGTCGGCAAAGCGGTCGAACGTCTTGGCTACGAAGCGCTGGTCACGGGTGACCGGGAAGAGATTCTTGGCGCAGATGGTGTCATTCTGCCAGGCGTAGGTGCTTTTGGTGATGCGATGGTTCATTTGCGGGAGAGTGGACTGGATACGGTGGTGAAAGAAGCCGCTGCAGGGTCCAAGCCACTGCTCGGTATCTGTCTGGGGATGCAGTTGTTGTTCAGCTCAAGTGAGGAGCATGGCGAACATGAGGGACTGGATATATTGCCAGGTAAAGTGGTGCGTTTTGCACCCGGAGAACTGAAGGTTCCTCATATGGGATGGAACCGTCTGGAATTCCTGCACGCGGAAAATCCGCTATTTACGGGGCTTGAGGCAGGTCACGTCTATTTCGTGCATTCCTATCATGCGCTTACGGACAACAGGGACGATCTGCTGGCGGTAACGGATTACGGACATCCGGTGACAGCCATTGTAGGCAGAGGATCCAACTTCGGCATGCAATTCCACCCGGAGAAAAGCGGAGAGCTTGGCATGAAGCTGCTCGGCAACTTTTTGGCTCTGACAGGAGCGCCTGTACAACGGTAAAACAATCATCTCTTCTTAACTATAGAAAGCGTACAAATCTAATTCATATTCAGGAGGCCTTGTATGTCATCTTTTATCCTATATCCGGCGATTGATATCCGGGACGGCAAATGTGTAAGACTGGTGCAGGGAGATTATAATCAGGAGACCGTGTACAACGATGACCCGGTTCAAGTGGCTCTATCCTGGGAGAAGCAAGGCGGTACATATGTGCATCTGGTGGATCTGGATGGTGCCAAAGCAGGTCATCCTGTTAACGATGAGCTGATCGGTCGCATTGCCTCGGCTGTGAACGTACCTGTTCAGGTAGGCGGCGGACTTCGTACAGTAGCGGATGTAGAGCGATTGCTGGGTCTGGGTGTTAGCCGGCTGATCATTGGAACAGCGGCCATTGAGGATCGTGCTTTTACAGAGGAAGTACTGGGACGTTACGGCGACAAAGTGGCAATTGGCATCGACGCTCGTAATGGTTACGTGGCAACCCGTGGATGGCTTGAAACATCGGAAGTACAGGCAGAGGTACTCGCGAAGGAATTGGCGGCGTATGGGGCAGAAACGTTTATCTTTACGGATATTTCCCGTGATGGTATGATGCAGGGTCCTAATGTGGAAGCGATTGTGTCTCTAGCCAAGGCAAGCGGACGGACCGTTATTGCTTCCGGTGGTGTGAGTGTAATGGATGATCTGCTTCGTCTGAGCCGTCACGCCGATGATGGTGTTGGTGGAGCGATCGTGGGTAAAGCACTGTATACGGGAAGCATCGATCTGTCTGAAGCGGTACGTGCAGTAAATAAGTAAGGGATACTCGGATAGAGAGGAAGAGGTAGCATGCTGGCAAAAAGAATCATCCCCTGTCTGGACGTGAAGGACGGCCGGGTCGTCAAAGGCGTCAACTTCGTCAATCTCCGCGATGCGGGTGATCCGGTAGAGCTGGCGGCGCTATATGACCGCGAAGGCGCGGACGAATTGGTATTTCTCGATATCTCGGCTTCGGTAGAAGGTCGCGAAACGATGGAAGAAGTCGTGCGGCAGACGGCTGGCGAGATTGCTATTCCCTTTACGGTAGGTGGAGGCATCTCCAAGGTGGAGGATATGAAGCGGATTCTCCGGGCAGGAGCGGACAAAATTGCAGTGAATACAGCCGCGGTACTTAATCCGCAGTTGATTGCCGATGGTGCACGTCGCTTTGGCTCGCAGTGTATCGTGGTAGCGATCGATGCCAAGTATAACGAAGCTTGGGGCGAGTGGGAGGTCTATACACATGGTGGACGTAAACCCTCCGGCATCAAGGCGTTGGAATGGGTTAAACAGGCTGAGAGCTTGGGCGCGGGAGAGATTCTGCTAACCAGTATGGACGCGGACGGAACAAAAGACGGTTTCGATCTGAAGCTGACGGCAGCGGTATCCGAATCTGTGCGTATACCAGTCATCGCATCGGGCGGTGCGGGCAAGGAATCTCATTTCTATGATGTATTCACCACGGGCAAAGCGGATGCAGGTCTGGCCGCAACGATTTTCCATTACAAAGAAATCGCCGTACCGGCGTTAAAACAACATTTGAGAGAACAAGGGGTGGAGATCCGTGACTAAAGTGAGCGATGAAATCAAGGAACAGTTGTCCTTGGAACAGGTTGTGGAACACATTCGTTGGAGTGATGGTTTGGTTCCTGCCATTGTGCAGGATGTGGATACTCGAGAAGTTTTAATGATGGCTTATATGAATCGCGAATCACTGAAGTTGTCGCTTGAATCCGGTGAAACCTGGTTCTGGTCACGCTCGCGTCAAGAGCTGTGGCATAAAGGGGCAACATCTGGCAACGTGCAGACCATTACTTCCCTGAAATATGATTGTGATGGTGATACTTTGTTGGTTGAGGTCAAACCGAACGGTCCTGCCTGCCATACAGGTGCGGTAACATGTTTCCATAATGAGATCATTGGTTTGCCAGAGAAATCGACAGACAAGGCTCCGGATAAAGCCGGTGAGGCATCTGCTTCTGCGAATTCGGATTCCGAAAGTCGCTTTGAGGTATTGGCTGAACTGGAATCCGTTATTGCAGAGCGTGAACGTGAACGCCCTGAGGGTGCATATACAACCTATTTGTTTGATAAAGGTGTAGATAAAATATTGAAAAAAATCGGTGAAGAAGCGTCCGAGACGATTATCGCCGCCAAAAATAAAGATAATGACGAGCTTCGCCTGGAAGTCAGTGACCTGATGTATCACCTGCTCGTCCTGTTACAAGAGCGCAAGCTGCCACTGGACGACATTATGTCAGAGCTGAGCCGCCGTCATGAACGGCCTCGCCGCGATTAGGAGGCGAGTTTCGTGCGTATAGACTACCATACACACCATGAGCGGTGTGGACATGCCGTTGGCAAACTGGAAGAGTATGTACAGCGTGGTGTGGAGATTGGACTATCCCAGATTGGATTGTCCGATCACATGCCATTGCTGCATGTCGATCCAGCTCAATATTATCCGGAAATGGCGATGCCTATGGATGAACTGCCGCGTTATGTAGAGGAGTGTTTCTCCCTGAAAGAACGTTACCGTGGGCAGATTGACGTACGTGTTGGTCTGGAAGGTGACTATATTGAAGGCTGGGAAACAGAGATTCGTGCAATCATTGAGCGTTATCCTTGGGACTATGTGATTGGCTCCGTTCATTTCCTCGGGGAATGGGACATTACGGATTTTCGCCAGACCCATCACTGGGAGGGCAAAGACATCCTTGAAGTATATCGTCAGTACTATGATGCCGTGAGTAAAGCAGCTGCGACGGGTCTGTACGACATTATGGGCCATACGGATGTCATTAAACGGTTCGGCTATGTTCCTTCAGAGGAGCAAACAGAAGAACGTATCTCACTGGAGAACGCAGCGCTGCAGGCTATTGCAACAAGTGGCTGCGCCATGGAGCTGAATGCTTCCGGGTTATCGAAGCCTTGCGCCGAGATGTTCCCTAGTCGCAGAATGCTGACGGAGGCCATTCGATTGGGCATTCCATTAACCATGGGTTCTGATGCGCACGATCCACTGAAGCTGGGGGATTATTTGCCTGAAGCTGAAGCACTTTTACATGAGTTGGGCTGTACGGAAGTCGCTGTTTTTGAAGGCCGTCATCGCTCGTTCATTCCTTTAAATGTAGAAGCCAGTGGAGTATAATGAGGGTAGGAAATAACCTTTTAAAGGTAGTTCAAAAAGTCCGCTTTTGATTACGAATGATGCCTAAAGGCATCATTAGCATCGAATATGGAATTCAGCCGAAATAGGTGGATGCTTACGAAGTATGTTTCCTCTGGAAACATTGTGGTTGCTCACGTAGTTTTCTCCTACGCTCCGCTACTCCATTTCTAGCTTTATCCCATCTTCTCGGTACTGAAAACCGGTCTTTTTGAACACTCACTTTTAGATAAGGGATTATATAGGGGCTTCAACCCTCGGGAGGGCATTATGCAGCATTCGTTACGTATTTTTTCCGGTTCATCGAACCCTAAGCTGGCAGAACAGGTATGTGACAAGCTGGGTGTACAACTGGGCAAGATCAAGCTGTCCAGGTTCAAGAGCGGAGAAATATACGTTCATTATGAAGAAACGATCCGTAATTGTGATGTGTTTCTGGTACAGTCGTTGTCTCATCCGATCAATGAGCTGTTTGTCGAGCTGTTGGTGATGATTGATGCCGCAAAGAGGGCTTCAGCACGCACTGTGAACATCATTGTTCCATATTATGGTTATGCGCGTCAAGAGCGCAAATCTGCTCCACGGGAGCCGATCTCGGCCAAGATGGTAGCCGATGTATTAACTACGGCTGGCGCCAATCGCGTGGTAACGATCGACCTGCACGCAGCGGCCATTCAGGGATTCTTCAACATTCCAGTTGATCACATGACATCGCTGGATCTGATTAGTGATTATCTGTTGAGCAAAGGTATTGAGAACCCTGTCGTTGTGTCCCCTGATGCGGGACGAGCATCAATGGCAGAGAAGCTGGCCAATCGTCTGGATTCCCCGTTTGCCATTATGATCAAGAAACGTCCAAGCCATAATGAATCCGTGATTACCCATGTCATTGGTGATGTAGAAGGACGGACACCGATTATTATTGAGGATCTGATCGACACCGGAACAACCATTCTGAATGTGGTGGAAGGGTTGAAGGAACGCGGGTCCAAAAACGTATATGTATGTGCAACTCACGGATTGTTCTCCGATGGAGCAGTAAGTAAGTTGAATCACCCGTCAATTGAAGAGGTGGTAGTTACGGATTCGATCGCACTGCCAGATGACCACCCCGAATGCTTCAAAGTGTTACCTGTTGCGCCAATGCTGGCTCGCGCCGTACGCATTATTGTGGATGGTGGCTCCATGGCCACATTGTTTAAGGATTCTGGCATTTAGTGCATCGAGGATATAACGGTTTGCTGCCAGATGAAGTGTTCCGTGTCTGAGTTGTTGTCTGCTCAGCACGGTTTTTTTGTTTTGGCTCTTGGAATTCAATTCTTGCATTGCTGCTCCGAGGCATGTGCTATAATAACATAAAATCAGTTATGATAGCGTTATCATTATAGTATTCAGCTCAAGGTGAGATGGATGCTGAACAGTAGAACCACGGCTGAGAACATTGGCATCGTGGAGTGAGGAGTGGGGTCTATTGTCTCGTAATTGGTACTACCGGTTACTGTTCTCTTATTTCCCAATTTTTTTTCTTACGGTGACCATACTCATTTTCATCGCGTTTGTTTTCATCAATGACATCTCTAAAGAGGAAACAAAAAAAGCAGACCGGATCTCCTCCAGTTATATGATAGACACGGTGGATCGTACAATCAGGGGGATTGAACTATCCATTTTGGAAACGGTACAGAGTCAGCAGGCATACAGACTCTATTTTAGTAACAGAAACCAGAACAGCTCGGACACAGTGTATGCAATTGCACAGAGTTTACGGGAGCTAACGAATTCGTCCTCATGGATTCAATCCATCTATCTATATGACAAGCGAAATAAACATGTTCTGACCGTAAGTGGCTCCAGAGAAGCGGAAGGTTTCTCGGATAAGGCATGGATTGACCAGATGGGTACCGGTTCTATCGGTTCAGGGTGGCAACCTGTCCGGGAATTCGATACGGACTCTTCTCAACGTACCCCGATTCGCGTATTAACCGTGAACAAGGACATGCCTTTGCCTTTTGGCTCTCAGGGCACATTGGTCATTAATATCAAGATGAGCAGTATTGAACAGAGCGTAGATAGTATGGTTAATGGTCAGCTCTCATTCCTGACGATTACTGATCGGGAAGGTAAGGTTGTGTATAATGCACACTCGGACCAAGAGGGCTCGATAGATGGTCAGGAACTGAACAGGCTATCATTAGAAAGACTGGGATGGACCATATCCAGTGGAATCAAGGCCGGTAACTTATTTGGCTGGGTATCTGTCGTGTCTTATGTATGGGTAATCATTGCGATTGTGACGGTTATCTGTGCAATTGTGTATATCGTGTATATTACTCGTCGTAACTATAAACCCATTCAGATCATCATGAACCGAATTGAGTCTCATCAGATTCGAGCGTTTGAACACTCGGGGGCTCGTACGGATGAGATGAAGATGATTGACGGTGTACTTGAGAATCTGATTAATCACATGATGGATTATGACAAGAAAAGCAGGGAAAATATACTCATGCAGCGCAGTAAGTTGTTCAATGCCCTATTGCACGGTGAACACATCGAAAATGCAGAAGAGCAATTAACAGAGCTCTCTCCACTGAATGACGTGCATGAATCGTCACGCTTTATCGTTGTTGTTGGAGAGATTAATCGTTATGAGAAGGGGTTCCAGGAGAGGTATACGAGAGGTGAACAAAATACGCTGAAGTTTGCCTTGATGAATGTTTTGCAAGAGCTGTCACGTAATACCGGAGTACAATGCTGGACGGAATGGATTAGTGTAGATCAAATTGCAATCCTTTTTGTGTTCAAAGAACAGAGTAATAACAACTTGGACATGTCTGGTCAGATTCGGGTTGTAGCTGAGGAATGCAAATCTTGGGTGGAACAAAATCTACGCATTTCCTTAAGCTTTGGCATTGGACCTATTGCTCAGGGAATCGGTGCAATACGAAGTTCTTATGCGGCAGCAGAAGCTGTAATGCAACGTAAACTTTTGATGAACGGAGATGTCGGCCAAGCCGACTGCGGTGAACCACAGCATCCTTTGCTGGATACCTATACTTATCTGCAGATGATTGCGGACTTTGTTAAGCGGTTCCGGATGTCGAGTGGACAGTGGCGGGAACAGTTGGAGGAGATCTTTACCGCATTTGAACAGAACAAATTGCCGGATGACGAGATTCGTTCTCTGATTCAAGCCATGTTACAGATGCTCAGCCGAGAGGTGGCTATGATGTCGGAAGGGCTTCAGGAAGAGCTGTCTGAAGAAAACATCAACAGATGGTTAAGCGCTGTGGAAGAGGCAGAGACGCTTACGGATGTGAAAAGTCTTTTGTTCGATGGTCTGACGGACTTGTTCCGAACGTATGTAGCGGTAACGGAAACCAAGAGTTACAAAGCCATGGTCAACGAAATGAAAAATTATATTGAAGAACAGTTTGCGAATCCTGATCTTTCCTTGAAACATCTGAGCGACCGATTCCAGATTACGGGCAAACATGCGAGTTATTTGTTCAAGACAGAATTCAACATGAAGTTTGTTGATTTTGTTACAGAGCTTCGCATGAAGGAGACGGAGCAGCTTCTGCTCAATACCGATTACTCTTTGCAGGATATTGCCCTGAAGGTTGGGTATGCGAATGGAATTACATTAGGACGTGTATTTAAACGGGTAACGGGTATCACACCAGGAGATTATCGTCGTTTGAAACGAGAACATCGAGAACCCGAAGAGTAACGCAATGATGATCTTATTCTGAGATCTATAGATCAGGATAGCACAGGGTGAATTTCATGCAGTCACTTTCCACCAGGAGAGCAGGCTTGCAGAGGTTCGCCCTGTTTTCGTTGAACAGCTCTCTGCTGGGAGAAATTGATGCAACTGTTTTCGCAGGATAACAAGCTAATATTCCTGATTATCCCCCGTTTACGAATATAGGCAGTGTGTGAAAATGGTTTATCCGAATGGGGACAGGCAGTTCTGAGTCGTAAGGTGTTGAGAGCCATCAAAGCCTAGAGCAGCATAGCTTTGGGAAAATAATCAGTCTGCGAAAATAGGCGTAGCATATAAACCATAATCCGTTTGTAAGCGCTTCCGAAACTGGTTTATTGCTAGAGTCCGCGAAGATGTGGAATACTCGGAGCAAGCCTTAAACATTCACGCAAAGTAAAAGGGGATGACAAAATGATTGGAAAAGCAACCAAGGGGAGTAAGAAGAAATGGATGGGTCTGGCACTTACAATGGTAATGGGAGTGTCCTTACTTGCGGGGTGCTCGTCTGCATCAGACAAAGAATCAGCAGAAGGCGGGGCAACAACGAATGGTGAGCGTGTTACTTTGAAAGTGGAGGTTTTCGATCGTGGTAACAGTCCTTCTCCACATACGATCACTAACAACTATTTAACTAAATTTGTTCAAGAGAAATTCGGCGATCCGAATAACATTGATGTGCAATTCGTACCTGTTCAACGTTCAGAAGAAACAACGAAGCTCAACGTGTTAATGGCCAGCCCCAGCGACGTTCCAGATATTGTGTTTGTATACGACTCCAGTGTGTTCTACCGTTATGCTCAGCAAGGTGGTCTAACTGAAGTGGGTGAACTTCTTAATGAACATGCGCCTAACTTAAAAGAATATCTTGGCGAAGACCTATTGAAATTTGGTCAGCTTGAAGGTCAGCAATTCGCTATTCCGGGTAAACGTGCCATTACTTCCCGCTACAATTCCTATATCCGTCAGGATTGGCTCGACAAGGTTGGAATGAAGGCTCCAACAACAACAGATGAGCTTTATGAAACGCTGAAAGCGTTTAAAGAGAAAGATCCGGGTAATCTGGGCAGCAAAAACATCCCAATGGGTATGGCACTTGCCCCAGCCCAGTATGAAACATTGATTTACTCATTTATTAAACCCGTACAAGATGGACTTACGTACAGTCAGCGTTACGAGCTACCATTGCATGATGGGTTCAAAGATGCGATGCAGTTCCTTAACAAGCTTTACAATGAAGGTCTGATCAGCAAAGACTTCAGTCTTGATGAAGAAAAAACGCAATTGGTCAAAGATTTCCAGAACGGTAATATCGGCTACATGTCTGAGGACGTAGGTCAGATTCTGTATGCAGATGGTATGCTTGATAATTTGTCCAAAAATGTACCGGATAGCAAAGTTGTAGCAGTTGACGCTTACACCAATCCGAATGTGGACAATAAACACATCAAATCACGCTATGGTAGCAACGGTATGTACATCATGATTCCAAAAAGCAGCAAACGTTCGGTTGAAGCAGTGAAATACCTGGACTGGATGGCTTCTGGAACGAACTTGCTAGAGATAAACACAGGTGTTGAAGGTGAAAATTTCGATATGGTTGATGGTGTTCCAGTTGTTAAAGATGATGCACCACAGGATGTCAAAGATCGTGTCTACAACGGTGGTGACATGGCCATTATTGCTAACGGTAAAGTTGTGGGAGATCAGGCAGCCAATGAAGCCGCATGGATTGCAGGCTTCCCAGAACGTAACCAAGAGCTGATGAGACAGTCCATTGATATTGCTAATACGGATACGATCGGCCCGGTTATCTTCAGCAAACCAATCGAAGCAGAATCTAAATATGGTACAGCGCTAAATGATAAGTTGAAAGTGCTTATTGTGAAAACTGCGATGGCTAAACCGGCAGACTTCGAAGCGGTATATGAAAAAGAAATGAATGATTTCATGTCACTGGGTGGCACAGAACTGAAGAAAGAGCTTGAAGCAGCACTTCAGTAAGCGCTATTAAATAAACAGATTCATCTTCTAATTACTAAATAAATATGTAATTCACTGCATAACTTTGGAAGGAACGTGTGCCGCCAGTATGGGCGGCACAGCCGTTTCTTGTTGATAGGAGGAAACCGATTTGACCATCACATACTTGAAAAGGTATTGGCAATTATATGCGCTCATTTCACTGCCCCTGATCTACTTCTTGATCTTTCGTTACGGCCCAATGTACGGGGTTCAGATCGCTTTTAAGGATTTCAACTTGTTTCAGGGCATTAACGGGAGTGAGTGGATCGGTTTCGATGCTTTCCGTGAAGTATTTGGAATGCGGGACTTCTACACCACATTACGAAATACCTTCATGTTAAATTTCCTCGACTTGCTTGTTTCGTTCCCTGCTCCAATTTTATTGGCCATCATGCTCTATGAAGTTCGTTTTAAATGGTTTAAAAAACTATCGCAAACGATTCTATACATTCCTCACTTTATCTCCTGGGTTATCATTGGGGGAATTGTATACCAATTGTTCGGCAATCAATCCGGTATGGTTAACGGTGTATTGGAGAGTATGGGTTTAAATTCAATACCATTTTTGACAGAAAAAAATCCATGGCTTGTGACATACCTGTTCACAGGTGTCTGGCAGAGTGCAGGATGGGGTACCATTCTATATTTGGCGGCATTAACTGGCGTGAACAAGGAATTGTTTGAGGCTGCAGAGATTGACGGAGCTTCAAGACTGAAGAGAATCTGGCATATTACGTTGCCAAGTATTAAACCAACCATTGTGACCTTGCTCATTCTTAATCTCGGACATATGGTCAGCATCGGTTTTGATCGGCCTTATATCATTGGTAATACGGCCGTGCGAGAATATTCCGATGTACTCAGTACCTTTGTATACAGAGTTGGTCTTGAATCAGGACAATACACGCTGGCAACTGTCGTTGGACTGTTCCAGGCAGTGGTAGGACTCATATTCGTGCTAGGATCTAACTATATTTCAAAGAAAGCAACGGGTGAAGGTATTTTGTAGGTTGTAGATAAACGGAAGAGACGCCAATCGGCTTGTATGTATAGACCATCAGTAAAGGAGCTGTGCGCATATGAGTGAACGCACCTCAAATCGGATTTTTGATATCGTTAATATCTCCTTTATCACTTTGTTTGTTATATTCTGTCTAGCTCCATTTTTGCATACCATTGCGATATCTCTAAGTTCTAACCGGGCTATTACTTCGGGAGAAGTGACCATTTTTCCTAAAGAATTTAACTGGGATGCGTATATTCAAGTATTCTCTGATCAATCCATGCTATATTCACTGGGTTTTACGACTATTCTGACAGTGGTAACCACAGTGTTGTGCATGTTATTCACACTTGCTGCTGCATATCCGTTAACCAAGAAAAAATTGAAAGGGCGCAAGCTCTTCATGTATGTCATCATCATTACGATGTTCTTCAGTGGCGGGATGATTCCCGAGTATTTGCTCATTCGTGATCTCAATATGCTTAATTCAGTGTGGGCACTGATTCTGCCTGGACTGGTCAGTCCTTTTAACCTGATTATCCTGATCTCATTCTTCAGAGGTATTCCAGAAAGTCTGGAAGAATCAGCAGAAATTGACGGTAGCTCACATGTACACACGCTATTCAAAATCATACTCCCATTATCCATGCCTGTACTGGCCACATTAGCTCTATTCTATGCGGTTGGTCGCTGGAATGGATTCCAGGATTCCCTGTTGTATATTAATGATCCCAAGTTGTATCCGTTACAACTGAAGCTCTTCCAAATGGTTCAAAACAACATGGTGAGTGAGCTTACATTAATGGAAGGCGCTAACCGCACACCACTGACTCCGGAAAGTCTCAAGGCAGCTACAGTTGTTTTTGCAACGGTACCCATTCTGCTTGTTTATCCGTGGCTGCAAAAGTATTTTGTCAGCGGTGCGATGCTTGGCGCGGTAAAAGGTTGAGTTAAGGCTGGTGTAAAAGTTTAGCCAGAGGGAGGAGAAGGAAAACAGATGCAGCACATAGATAAGGGAATATATTCGTTCTCCACATGCTGGAATATCCGAAAACATGATGTCGGAGAAAATATGATTCGGGAGATTGCAGATCTCGGCTTTCGCCGGGTGGAGCTAAATTATAATGTAACGAAAGAGATGCTCACGACGATTGAGCCCATGATTGAGCGTGGAGAGATCGGAATTTCTAGTGTCCACAATACCTTTCCACATGACCCTGATCCCGATTATGGTACGGATTCCATCCTGCTCGGCTTCGAAGATGAAGTGAAACGTAAGCGGGCGATCGAATTGCTGGTAGAGTCGGCTGAATATGCCCAGCGTTATGGGGGAGAAGCTGTTGTTGTACACCCCGGAGAGGTACCTTTCCCTGAGGATATCAGCAAAGATCTTGGAAAAATCTATAACGAGGAAGGTCCGGATTCACCGAAGTATCGCAGCAAGTGGGCTGAATTGATGGAGCGGCGGGAAGCCCTCAGTTCGAGGTATGTGGAGAAAATTATCGCCAGTCTGGATGAAGTGTGCAATCGGGCGGCAGCCAAAGGTCTGGATGTCCGTTTTGGCATCGAGACGAGATCCAGACCACAACAGATTCCTACCCTTGCTGAAGCCAAGACCATCATTACGGCCCTCAAAGGGGCCCCGGTTGGCATCTGGTACGATACAGGTCATGCCATCATGATGGATCGAATGGGCCTATATGACAGTGTGGGAGAAATGCAGGGGCTGATGGATGATATCGTAGGTGTGCATATTCATGAGACTCTTGGTCTCTCTGATCACTGGTGCCCGTATGTACACAGTAAGGATATGAATTTCTATGATGCCTATCTGCCGATGATCCGCCGTGCACAAGTGAAGGTGTATGAGTTGAAGTCTGCCTGTACGGCAGAAGAGATTCACGAGAGTCATGACTTGCTTATGAAGAAGCTTGGGGTGACAGAATAAGCGCGGTAATGTGGGAAACAGTGGGTGTGTTCACAGCGTGTGTTCAACGACTTTTTCCTCAGTGACAAAGACCCGTAAATATGAAGTAAAACAAGCACGTATTTTCTAGCGACTTTAATCGGTATATGGTATATACTGACGAGAAAAAATGAACTCACCTACGGGCGGTATGAGTATGCTTCCGTTCTGAATTGAAGGCGCTGAAGCAACATACTCCGCACATCGGGAGAATGCATTGGTATGGAGGGACTGCACATGTATAAACAGCTGGTGGAGAGTAATGACAGAGCGGTAGAAAGAGGCATATCCCGGCAGATGCTTGACCCTGAAAGCCGTTATTATGGAGGCACCATCGATCCCTATACAGGTGTTGCCTGGGTCAACCACACAACTGGAACGCCGACGGATATGTGTTACTGGGGGGCTGCGATCTCCAATCCGTACTCCATCTATTATCGGGATGAGGCGTTGTTAGATCGACTGCTGATAGCTACGGAATATGTACTCCGCTTCCAGCATGAAGATGGTTCAATATCTCCGGGCTGGACTAATTACCACTCCCCTCCAGACACTGCATTTGTCGTTGTGGGATATTCACAGTTGTATCAGTTACTTCAGCAACAGGAATGGGAGCCATTGCAACCTGTACTGACCAACATGAGGCTGTTTCTGGAACGCACGATTCCAACGATGCTTACAGGTGGTTGTCATACTCCGAATCATCGCTGGGTGCTATGCGCGGCGCTCGGTTTCTTGCATCAAATCTTTGGTCTGGAGGAAGCTGTGCAGCGCGCAGAGCAGTGGCTGGCAGAAGGCATGGATATTACACCCGATGGGGAGTGGACCGAACGAAGCAATGGGATATACAGCGCAGTTAGCGACATCATGTTAATTCATGCCGCACGCCTGCTCAATCGTCCTGAACTGCTGGAACCGGTGAGACTTAATCTCCGCATGATGGTGTACCTGGTGCATCCTACAGGTGAGATTGTTACAGATTATTCAGGGCGACAGGATCTGGGCAGTGTTCATGATCTGTCACCCTATTACCTACCGTATGCCATTCTGGCGCGGCTGGATGGTGATCCACTCTTTGCGGGGATGGCAGCCTGGGCGGGAGATACATTGACTGATCCGGGAGTGTGCTCGGTGAATACACTCATTCGGTTAATGCTTGAGCCTGAGCTTCAGCATCCGGATGAGGAACGTGATGCATTACCGAAGCAATACAAAGTTATGCTGAATGAACATTTTGTACGGGGAGACTATCTGGGACAGATGGATTCAGCAGGGCATCACGGACGGATCTCTCACAGTCGGATGCATACGGATTTTGGTGCTCCGGTAGCCCGAATTCGGGATGGTGCTACTAGCGTGACCGTGATGACAGAAGTTCCTTCTTTCTTCGCGCTTCGTCATGGTGAGGTGCGTCTGCTGGCTGTGCAACTGGCTTCATACTTTAATCCGGGTTATGTCCCTATGCAGCACATGACCAGATTATCCGCAGGGTACCGTTTGACTGGTGAGCAGAAGAAAGGCTACTATGGTCCAGTTCCTGCGAATCTGTTACCGGAATCTGCTGCATCAGATATAAGTCCATGGTATTTGCTACCTCATCAGAATCGTCAGCTTACTCATGAGCAGACATTCCGTGTAGGCGCAGAAGTGCAACCAACGGAAAATGGATGGACCATGCATCTATCCGGGCAAGAACCGGAGGACATTATGATGCAGTTGTCCTTTGTATTCGGAAGCGAAGGTGAGTTGACCTGTGAGGACGCGATGGAAACGAGTGAGGGTCACTATTTGTGGAAAGGCGGTACGTTACGCTATACCTGCGGAGAAGACTGGCTGGAGATTACAGGGGGCGAACTTGGGCATCTGGCGGCAACGGTTCGTGAGGCAAAACTGCCGGACAAGTGCAAGGTTGTGCTGGTCAATTTCATGACACCGTTTGATAAAACCATTCATATTTCACTCTCGCCTTCGATGGCGTGAGTATGGAGTTATAACTTTAGAAGACCGAGCCTGCGGGCTTGGTCTTCTTTTTTTACGAATGATTACGGCGAACCGTTCGTTACATGCCCAATGATGTGCTCAATCCATGGAACTTCATGAATTTTGATATTTCAGGATACGTCTCATACTGTAAACTTGAACTATCATTGCAGTTGCTCCAGCGCAGTGTCGATGGATTTGGTGAATAGAGGATTATCTTTGGTATTGCTCCAGTAGACGATAAGGGCATTTCCTTTCTCATATAGAAAAGGGAATGTTGTGAAATGGGCATTTTCCATGTGCTTATTGAATTCTTTGGTCCCGTTAATGCGATCCTTCTCTGAATTGAAAATATAGAAATGTAAAAATTCAGGGCTATAAGGCTCTTCTTCTACCGGCACTTCAACGGAGTACACCTCAGGCATAACATCATTTAATTTCAAAGGATACCCGGTTATACCAAAGGACACTAAATTCAAGTTTTGAGACTCAAGCGCTGTTACTACTTCAACAAGTGTAATATGATTATCATCATTTTTTATCTCTTCCGAACATCCATTCAAAGCAAACAAGCAGATTAAGATGAATATAAGTGGTTTAATTTTCGAGATCATCAATATAACATCTCCTAAAAAAATAATGATGTACCTTTATTTTTATAATTACACACGACATCCCGTGACCGACGGGATTGGACTAATGCAATACTGCAAAGAGATCTTGTGGCAAGTGAGTGATGGAGTCTCTAGGCAAAAAAGGTATCCTTTTAATAAACAACGCTCCAAGGTGATATGTTTCCTGCAAAATGGAATATCACTTTTCTTTTGCATTTTTTTCATAAACGACATGAAACTACATATTGAGAAGTGGGCCTTAAGATGTGGTATACTGGAGAGTATGAATGAAATGCAAAGAGGAGGTGCCTTGGAAGATGAAGGGCAAGCTAGTGCGGGCTGAGGGACACCTTGCCAATATTATACCGATTCACTTGGATGCTTCTTTCTTTTTTGAAAGAGCTGTCCGCTCGCTGGACCGTAATCATGTTGACAAGGCATTAAAATATTTTCGCAAAGCTGTTGAATACGAACCGGAAAATCCGGTAAATCATTGTAATATGGCGGGTATATTATCGGAGAAGGGGGATTACGAAGCCTCCAATGCCATTCTGGCTAACGTGCTGGAAGTGGTAGATCCGTCGATGACGGAATGTTATTTCTATATGGCGAACAATTATGCAAATATGGATCGGTTTGAGGAAGCCGAGCAAGCACTTGTTACCTATCTGGAGGAGGACACCCAGGGTCAGTTCATGACGGAGGCCGAAGAGATGATGGAGCTTCTGTACTATGAGCTGGATCGTCCGACCAAACTGAATCGAATCAAATCACGCAAAGGTGTAGTGGAGCACGACCAGGCACGGGAACTGTTGGAAGAAGGGAAATTTGCACAGGCTGCTGAATTGCTCGAAGGCATGTCTTCTGATTATCCTGATTACTTGGCTGCCCGTAACAATCTGGCACTCGCCTACTATTATATGGGTCTGTTTTCCAAAGCAAAAGAGACCATTGCCGAAGTGCTTGAACAGGAACCAGGTAATCTGCATGCACTCTGTAATCTGGCCATTTTCCATCAGAACGAGAACCGGGCCGATCAAGTGCTGCTTCTGATCAAAAAATTGCGGGTCATCGTGCCATTCCAGCACGAACAAGTCTACAAACTCGCGACAACGATGGGAATTCTGGGCCAACACGATACGGCTTATGTTCACTTCCGGCGTTTGCTCAAGGATGAAGAGACAGCTGCTGATCCGGCACTTGCTCATTATGCAGCAGTGGCGGCTTATAATACAGAACGTTATGATGCTGCTGAGCGTCTATGGCATCATGTGTCCAAGCTTGATCCGGGTTCCGAAGTATCCCGGTATTATCTGTCAGGTCTTGAAGCTGTAAAACAAGGCGAGCAAGAGCCAGAGAAGCTAAGTTATCACTATCATCTGCCATTCGATGAACAGTTCAGACAGTGGGAGAACTATGGTAACGGCATTCCTGAAGAAATGAAGAATGATCCACTGATTCGTTCATCGTTCTTCTGGGCATTGCGGCATGGTGATCGGGCAACGAAGTTGCAGGTTATTCATGCGCTCGGAATGATCGGTGATTATGAGGTGCAGCAGGCTCTGCAATCCTTCATTGAAGAGCCGGGAGAAGAACAGGATCTGCTTGAGGCAGCACAAACTGTACTGAACGGATTGAAATCGGCTGAACATGAGGATGGGAATACTCAGGTGGTTCGTCCCTTTTCTCCTGTTGCCTTGAAGTCCATTGGGAAGGTTCAATCCACATCAGAACCATCGGACACTAGCTCGACCTCTCATTGGCAGGCTGTTGTTGATCGTGCATTACAGATGTCTGAAGCGAAGGCTGAGTTGCAGCAAGAGATGGAACGGCTCTGGACAGATTATGTATCCCGGGTACATCCAGAGGTTCCGGGCACAAAGCAGATTGAGGGTTGGGCTGCGGGACTTGAATATTTGGCAGCGAAGAATCATAGTCGTCCCGTTACCTATCAAAGCATTGCTGAGCGGTATGGGATATCGGCATCAACGGTTAGCAAGTATGCGAAACAGATTCATGCGGTGTGTAACAGCAATCCACCACTTGTATAGAAAGTTGGCCCTCACTCGTTTTCAGAAAGACATCATGAGGTGAAGGATACAACAACCGGGAAAACGGGTAAACTTAACGAATGGGCCTCGTAAATGCCTGTAGGATATCATCTTGGCAAGTTCATCGCTAGTACAACACATTCTCACCTTAATTAAGGAGGCTGTATCTATATGTCTAAATACAGAACGATTGTGATCGGAACGGGACCTGCGGGTCTGACAGCAGCGATATATCTGGCTCGTGCTAATCTGAAACCACTGGTTATCGAAGGTCTTCAGCCGGGTGGTCAATTGACGACGACAACGGAAGTTGAGAATTTCCCCGGTTTCCCGCAAGGTATCATGGGTCCGGAACTGATGGACAACATGCGTAAGCAAGCTGAGCGTTTTGGAGCCGAATTCAAAAATGGTTGGGTGGAAGAAGTGGATTTCAGCAAACCGCCTTTCAAGGTCAAAGTTGGAGGAATCGGTGAACTGGAAGCTGAATCGATCATTATCTCCACAGGTGCATCCGCTCGTTATCTCGGTATTCCGGGTGAGCAGGAAAATGTGGGACGTGGTGTAAGTACATGCGCGACATGTGACGGTTTCTTCTTCCGGGGCAAAAAAATCGTGGTTGTGGGCGGTGGTGACTCCGCCATGGAGGAAGCGAGCTTTCTGACTCGTTTTGCAACAGACGTCACATTGGTTCACCGTCGGGATGAGTTGCGTGCATCCAAGATTATGCAGGATCGGGCTCGTAGCAATGAGAAGGTGAAGTGGGCGCTGAACCGTACTCCACTCGAAGTCGTACCGGAAGCTATGGGTGTCAAAGGACTGAAGGTGCGCAACAACGAGACGGGGCAGGAAGAGTTGCTCGAAGCAGATGGCGTATTCGTTGCCATTGGTCACACGCCAAATACCGGATTTCTGGGTAATGCGATCACACTGGACGAACATGGCTATGTTGTGGTTAAACCAGGAACGACGGAGACCAATATACCGGGTGTATTCGCCTGTGGTGATGTTCAGGATACGAAATATCGTCAAGCCATTACGGCTGCAGGATCCGGATGTATGGCCGCGATGGATTGTGAGAAGTTCCTTGAAGGAAGCATTATCCATGATTGGAGCGAAACGTTGGATAAATAAGCATGACATGCGTGAGGTTGGGCATATGCTAGGAATAAGAGACAACGGGAAGTCTCATGTAATGAGAGAAGCCGGAAGGCTTCTCTTTTTTTGAAACTACAGTGGGCATGAGTTCGTATACATATGGGGCATATTAGCTGTGAGGTGAAGATTTTGGGGGAAATGATAAAAGATTGGCTACAGAATGCGACAGTGAGACGATTTTTGATCCTGCTCTTGTTCTGTTTGGTTTTGTTCAGTATGGGGAGTATGCTGCACATGATTCTGCTGTTGTTCCTGGTGACGTATGTCATGAACAGATTACAGCATTTCATTACAGGTGGTTTGAATCGGTTGTTTCCGATCAATTATAAAGTTGTGGTCATTCTGCTCTATATGATTGTTATCGCAGTAATTGTGCTCGGTATCTCCAGATATTCACCACGGATCGTGGATCAGGTCGTTCAGTTAACGAACGAGATTATGAAATTTTTGGATAGTGCAGATGGAGATAATTTTGCTTCCAAGATTGCGGGTTACCTTCAGTCCTTCGATATCAAAAATTACACCAATGATGCATTGAAATATATTTTCGCTTTGAGCAAATGGTTGGAGTTTATTCTGCTCGTTATCATTCTGAGTCTGTTCTTCTTGTTGCAGAAGCAGGAGATATCCAAGTTCACGTCTAAGTTCAAAACAAGTAAAATTGGATGGTTCTATAATGAAGTAGCTTATCTGGGAGACAAGTTCGTCTCTTCTTTTGGTAAAGTCATTGAGGCACAGCTTCTGATTGCGGTGTTCAATACAGTGCTGACCATTCTGGGCTTATGGATTCTGGGTTTCCCATATCTGTTCGCGCTGACCATTCTGGTGTTCCTGCTCAGTCTGGTGCCCGTTGCGGGGGTTATCATCTCGCTGGTACCGCTCTGTCTGATTGGGTATCAGATGGGTGGACTTAAATTAAGCATTATTGTGATCATCATGATTATTGTAATTCATGCTTTGGAGACGTACTTCCTGAATCCAAAATTGATGGCGCACAAGACCAAATTGCCAATGTTCTACACCTTTATCGTACTGATTCTGTCGCAACACTTCCTGGGAATCTGGGGACTGATCATTGGTATTCCGATCTTTGTCTTCCTGCTCGATATTCTGGATGTGAACAAGATGGAGAAGACAGAAGAGCCGGTACGTGTGGAGTCGAAGTTGTGACGTATAGCTGAAGAACGGCTGAGTGCAATCCAATTGAAAAACATTGATTTTATAAAAGTAAGGCGCCTTCCATCTGTATCTGTGGAAGGCGCTTTTGTGTTGGCTGTGACGTCATTCAATGGTCCTCTGCGTGAGAATGACTGGTGGTTAGTGGAGTGAAATGGGACACCGCGTTGAGGGGACGATGATCATCTTTTATGAATGGAACGAGGGGAGATGCAATATCATGAGTTGAGGCTTCCTCTGCTATCGAGGAAGGAACAAAGCGTGCGTTCATAAATGAAGGTGATGAGATTGTATACGTATTCATAAATGCTATGTGATGTGGTTCACAACCCTGTCAAAGCAAGATGTATCCGAGGTCTTATCGTCTTGACCCAGGCGTATCCTTCAATTATAGTTGGTACGTAGGACTTAAACTATTTTAGATAGATAAAGGTGGCTTGCAGCATGTCTGAGAAAATCTACGTTGGGGTCGATCTCGGCGGAACAGCAATCAAGGTCGGTATATGCGATGAACAAGGTCAGCTAATGCATACGTATGAAGGACCGACTGAAGTGGATAAGGGCGTAGACACGGTCATCGCCAACATCGAGAAGTATGTCCGACATATCGTAGCCGAATCACCATACAGTTGGGAACAGCTTGAGGGTGTGGGTGCTGGAGTGGCCGGTTTCACGAATGTACGCGAGGGAATTATCGTTCATGCCCCTAACATCGGATTTCGGAATGTGGCCATTCGTTCGATTCTGGAAGAACGTCTGGGCAAGCCAATCAAAATAGATAACGATGCAAACGTGGCAGCACTGGGTGAAGTATGGGCAGGAGCCGGTAAAGGCGTAGACAATTGTGTATGTTATACACTCGGTACAGGCGTCGGCGGAGGCTTGATCTTGAATGGTAACATCTATCAAGGCTTCTCGGGTATGGCGGGAGAGCTGGGTCATATCAGTGTAGTACCTGATCTGGAGGCCATCAAGTGCGGCTGTGGTAAAATGGGATGTGTAGAAACGGTATCGTCTGCAACGGGTATTATCCGTATGGCGAAGGATGCCGTAGAACGTGGTGATCATACGTCACTGGCACTCGTCGACAAGATTGCAGCCAAGGAAGTATTCGATGCTGCTAAGGCAGGCGATGAAGTAGCACAGCGTATTGTAAACCGTGCAGCATTCTACTTGGGCAAGTCCATGGCGACTGTAGCGGCTGTCATTAACCCGGAGATGTTCATCATTGGTGGCGGTGTGTCCAAAGCGGGCAATTTCTTGTTCGATGAAATACGTACCGTATTTGCTAAGCTGACACCGGAACCGTTGCAAGATGGGGTTCAGATTCTGGAAGCTACACTTGGGAATAATGCAGGTATTGTGGGTGCGGCAGGTCTTCTCTTGCGTTCCTAGTAACCTCGTAACAATATATGAAGACAGCAATATGATAAGGAGGGGACATTTATGCTTGAAGGTGAAGGCTCACCAGGCACAGGCGCCACGCTCATTATCATTACGGGCATGTCCGGGGCAGGTAAAACCATTGCAGTACAAAGCCTGGAGGATCTGGGTTTCTTCTGTGTGGATAATCTGCCACCGGTATTGATTCCAAAATTTGCGGAACTAATTGAACAGTCAAACGGCAAGATTGGTAAGGTTGCATTGGTTATCGATCTGCGCGGGCGTGAATTCTTTACGGCTCTGTCCGAGTCTTTGAACTATATTAAAGATCATTTTACCATTCATTGCGAAATTTTATTCCTGGATGCTACAGATTCTGTGCTTGTTCAGCGTTATAAAGAAAGCAGGCGCAGACATCCTCTGGCTCCTGAGGGCATGCCGCTGGACGGCATCCGACTGGAACGCAAGATGTTGGAGGAACTCAAAAACTCCGCTACTCAGGTACTGAATACAAGTACAATGAAGCCTGCCCAACTGAAAGAACGCATCATATCCCGCTTTTCTCATCTGGAAAGCCAAATGCTGTCAGTAAATATTACGTCGTTCGGATTCAAATATGGCATTCCAATTGATGCTGATCTGGTATTTGATGTACGTTTTTTACCGAATCCGCATTATATTGATCATTTACGACCGAATACGGGACAGAATAGTGATGTGTACGAATATGTTATGAAGTGGCCAGAGACACAGGCGTTTCTGACCAAGCTGCTGGATATGCTGCATTTCCTGATTCCGCAATACCGGAAGGAAGGCAAAAGCCAGGTTATTATTGGAATCGGCTGTACCGGAGGCAAGCATCGTTCGGTAGCGATATCGGAATATTTGGGCAAGATGTTGGGAAGCAGCGAGACAGAAGCTGTCACCGTAAGCCATCGCGACGCCGACCGGGACCGTCATTGAAGAGGGTGAAGGGATGAAAGAGGCCGGACCACGAAGAGAACGTCCGAGAATAGTTGTAATGGGCGGCGGAACCGGATTATCCGTGATGTTACGCGGTTTGAAAGAAAAGCCGCTGGATATCACGGCCATCGTCACAGTAGCAGATGACGGTGGAAGTTCAGGCATCCTGCGCAATGAGCTACAGATGCCGCCTCCGGGCGACATTCGCAACGTGCTTACGGCACTGGCTGATGTAGAACCATTGCTTTCAGATATGTTGAAGTACCGTTTCAATACAGGCGCGGGGCTTGCAGGCCACAGCTTGGGAAATTTGATTTTGGCTGCAATGACGGATATTTCGGGCGACTTTGTGACCGCAGTGCGGGAGCTTAGCCGCGTGTTTGCCGTTCGAGGTGAGGTATTGCCAGCAGCCGGGCAGGCCGTTGTGTTGCATGCCGAGATGGAAGATGGCACAATTATTACAGGTGAGTCCAAAATCCCTGAGGCAGGCGGACGCATCAAACGTGTTTTCCTTGAACCGGATCACGTGGAGCCGTTGCCAGAGGCAGTAGAGGCTATTCGTCAAGCTGACGCCATTCTGATCGGGCCAGGCAGCCTATATACAAGCATCCTTCCCAATCTGCTTGTACCTAAGCTTGCAGAAGCTGTGGTAGAGGCTGATGCGGTGAAGATGTTTATCTGTAATGTTATGACACAGCCGGGAGAAACGGATAACTATACGGTAAGCGACCACCTTAAGGCGGTACACGAGCATATAGGTCATCAGCTCTTCGACTACGTTATCGTAAATAATGGTGATATTCCGCTGCAAGTGCAGAATAAGTATGCGGAAAAAGGAGCAAAACCGGTTGTACTGGATATGAATGTACTCGAAAGTGCCGGCTATCAGGTGGTTGCAGATACCCTTGTTCTGTTCAAGACTTATCTGCGTCATGATGCCGACAAGTTAAGTCATCACATCTACCAGCTGGTACAAAATTGGATGTTACGGAAGAGGTGAAGTCCCATGTCGTTTGCAGCACAGACCAAAAAAGAGTTAACCATGATCGAGAGCGAACCGTGCTGCGAAAAGGCGGAACTTTCAGCCCTCATCCGTATGCTTGGTGCAGTGCAGTTATCGAATAAAAAAGTGATCTTGGATATTTCGACGGAGAATGCCGCCATTGCAAGACGGGCATACTCTCTGCTTAAAAAGCATTTTCAAGTGCATACGGAATTACTGGTCCGCAAAAAAATGCGGCTGAAAAAGAACAATGTATATATTGTTCGTATTCCAACTATGGTACAGGAGATTCTCAAGAGTCTTCATATTGTATCGGAAGGTTTTCTGTTTACACCAGGGATTAATACGGAGTTGTTTCAGCAGAACTGTTGTAAACGGGCCTATCTTCGCGGTGCATTTCTGGCCGGTGGATCGGTTAATAATCCGGAAGGCTCCTCGTACCATCTGGAGATTGCGTCCATGTATGAGGAGCACTGTCAGGCACTCGTTGATCTCGCCAATGAATTTCATCTGAATGCCCGGTGTATAGAACGGAAAAAAGGATTCATCCTATACATTAAGGAAGGCGAGAAAATCATTGAGCTGCTCAGCATCATTGGTGCTCATCAGGCCTTGTTCAAGTTTGAAGATGTACGGATTATGCGAGACATGCGTAACTCCGTTAACCGGATTGTCAATTGTGAAACTGCCAACCTGAATAAAACCATTGGAGCGGCTGTAAGACAAATCGATAATATCCGTTTGTTGCAAAAAGAAGTTGGTCTGGAGTCACTGCCTGAGAAACTTCGCGAGGTGGCTGAGGTTCGACTGGCTCATCCAGATATCAATTTGAAGGAAGTGGGCGAACTCCTTAAAGGTACAGTTAGCAAGTCTGGAGTAAACCATCGGCTTCGTAAAATTGATGAGCTGGCTGAGAAAGTGCGCACAGAACGTTATGGTTAAGACGTCGCAGGGTAGGTAACAAGGTCGGCTGTTTCTACTGAACTGAAACGGTCGGGAAGGTCAGCCGTTAAGGATCTGGGAGAACTCACTTAGGTCATTGGATGCGCTCTGCAAAAGATGAAATAGGGCAAGATAATGTCCTACAAAAGACCCTTAGTTTTTTCTTCTAGTGTCCTGCACGGGTTAATGGTATAATGTTGTATAAATATAATTGTGTATTTAATGTCCAGATTTCATAATAGGGGGTAAGTTTCCATGACAAAGCACCCGGTAGTTGTCCGTTTGAAAACGGGTCTCCATGCCAGACCTGCGGCACTGTTCGTTCAAGAAGCGAATAAGTACTCGTCTGAAGTGTTCGTCGAGAAGGACGACAAAAAAGTTAATGCAAAAAGTATTATGGGGATCATGAGCCTTGCGATTAGCACAGGTACGGAAATCCAGATTAGTGCAGAAGGCGCGGATGCCGAACAGGCTGTAAACGCTTTAGTTAGTCTGGTAAGCAAGGAAGAGCTCGAAAACCAATAAGATATGATCAATCCAATGAAGAAGTCCCGAAAGGGGCTTTTTTGCGTTATTGAGGTATTTGCTATCGTCAAGTGCAACATTATGGAATTTGTCCCGTCTGTTAAGGTATCAAATCGATTAAAGTTTGAGATGTTAACACATAAGGAGGCTATCGTGATGGGTAAACAATGGATGAAACCGTTTGGTGCAGTGCTGGTGGCAAGTACGTTGCTTGTAGGAGGAACCGCTTGGGTTGCGCCAGGGAGCTATGCTTATGCTGCAGAGGTTCAAGGCGTACAACAGAATGTGATTAATGTCGTGGGTAAAGGTGAGATTCAGGTGAAGCCTGATATTGCTTATCTGTCCATTGGTGTGAACAGTACTGCAGAGACAGCTGCATCTGCTCAAAAAGCGAATGCTGCCAAAGTTCAAAAAGTATCCAACTTGCTGAAGAATACGTGGAAGATCAGTGCAGACGACATTCAAACCAGTCAGTTCTCTGTACAACCCAACTATACGTATAGCGAAAAAGACGGACAACAAATTAAAGGATACACAGCGCATCATACACTGACAGTCACGTATCGTCAGATGGACAAGATCGGCGAACTGCTTGATGCTGCTTCAGGTGCGGGTGCGAACAATATTGAGAACGTGCGCTTTACTGTAGAAAATCCGGAAACTTATGAGTCCCAAGTGATTGAGAAAGCTGTTGCCAATGCAGATGTGAAAGCTGGCGCCATTGCAAAAGCGGTTAAACGTCAACTGGGTGCTGTTCTTTCCGTAAGCCAAGGCGATGCGAATGTACCTGTGTTCTATGCAAGTGAGTCATTGATGTCCAAAGCAGCAGATACAGCAGGTGGCACTGAGATTGAAACAGGCCAGGTTAAAGTAAGCACAATCCTGAATATCACGTATGAAATGAAATAAACAAGATTGAACCGGGCTATAAGCTCAAGTAACCTTTACAAGTTTCACTTGATGGGTACAACGAAATGATGACAAAGACTTTGTCCTGAGGACAGAGTCTTTTTTTGTTGGAAAAGCAAACTTTGATGAAGTTTGATAGAAGTGTACCTTTCTCAAGCAACGTGAAATGTTGTTTGTTGGTATCTTTTTTGTATAGTTGTTCGTGACAAAAAGGTCATATCCCCTTATATTTTCCGCCTGATATTCATCAACATTGTAACTCGAGCTGTAAACCTTTCCGAAATTGGGTTAATTATAATAGAGAGGTGAGCGTATGAGATATGCGATCAGGTCAGGATTACATACGCAATGATACCTAATTGTGAATTCAGAGAGGAGTTTTATATATGACATCATGGAAAAAATGGACAAGTGCGTTGCTTGCAGCAGGAATTATTGTAGGTAGTGGTTCGGTATGGCAGGAGAGTTCGGTACAGGCGGCTTCTGTATCCTCGAAAGTGACAACCCCAGCTGAGGTAACGCTGAAATCGGGTGGGAAAACACTGACTCAAAAAGGACTTCTTCAAGGTGGATCGACTTGGGTCTCGCTGACAGCAGTCAAAGATGTAGCGGGTGGAACGTTGAAATATGATGCTAAAACGAAGTCATATACGGTAACAGCAGCCAACAATGCGATGACCGTTAGCCTGATGGATGGACAACCAAACGTCTATATTAACGGGTATTACCCTCAGGTGGAAGCAAAATTGATTCAGGGTCGATTATATATTCCATTCTCGGCAATGCGAGATTATCTGGGTGTACAGGGAAATTGGGATGGCAAAACCAAAACGTTGACACTCAGCAAAGTGAAGCAAAATAATGTGCAGGTAAAATCGACAAAAGTAAACGTGACTGTGAAGAATGCGGAGGTGGATGTACAATATCCGCAGGTGAGTGGACTTGCCAGCAAAGAAGCTGAAGCGGCCATCAACAAAGTGCTCAAAGATGAAGTGGATACGGCTGTTGCTGCTTTCAAAAAACAAACCACTGAATTCGGCGGGGCAACCGCAAAACGTCCATATGCATTTGAAACTTCGTATGTCGTGACCTACAATGAGAACGGCGTGCTAGGTTTGATCACTCAACGTTATGAGGACTATGCAGGAGCACACGGCATGACAACCCGTACGGGACACACCTTTGCACTGGACACAGGCAAGGAGCTTACGTTAGATGATGTGCTGCAAAATAACAAAACCATGCGCGAGACGTTGGGTAAAAAAGTGGGCGAGCAACTGAAAGCCCGCGGTGGATACCTGGAAGGCTACAAAGGGTTAAATAAAGACCAGGATTTCTATGTGACACCAACGGGCGTAGTTGTGTTCTTCCAGTTGTATGAATATACAGCGTACGCGGAAGGTTTCCCTGAAATGAAGTTCACTTACAAGGAAGTTCTGCCTAAGGGCACAGAGCCGTTTAGCAACGTAACATCAGACAAGTAAGTTCGCGTAGGGTAACTTTTAAGCAAAAGCACTTATATCACATTCTTCTCATGAAAAATAATAACAAGAATCCCCCGTCATCCTGCTTTGACGGGGGATTCTTGTTTATCCAGGCAACGCACTCCACTAACGGGTGTGATATTTGCCTGTTTAGTTGGAAATAGCACAGGGCGGGCTCACCTATATATCGGTGAAGCCCGCCCTGTGAAGTTACCGCTAGTCTCCAGGCAGCATATTAGATGCCTTGAGAACCCACGTTTTCAATAACTTTATCAATGATACCGTAATCGGCAGCTTCAGCAGCACTCATGAAGTAGTCACGATCTGTATCTTTCTCGATCCGCTCCAGTGGTTGACCTGAACGCTCAGAGATGATGCGGTTCAAGGTATCACGCATTTTCAGGATGCGGCGAGCACGGATTTCGATGTCCGAAGCTTGACCTTGAGCACCACCAAGCGGTTGGTGAATCATGATTTCACTGTTAGGCAACGCAAAACGTTTCCCTTTTGCACCAGCATTCAGCAAGAATGCACCCATGGAAGCCGCCATACCTACACAGATGGTAGATACATCCGGTTTGATGAATTGCATTGTATCGTAAATGGCCATACCGGCTGTAATCGATCCGCCTGGGCTGTTGATGTATAAGTGAATGTCTTTCTCCGGATCTTCCGCAGCCAGGAACAACATCTGTGCCATAATGGCATTAGCCACTACATCATTAACATCGCTACCAAGGAAAATAATACGATCCTTCAGCAATCTGGAGTAGATGTCATAGGCGCGCTCACCCCGGTTGCTCTGTTCAACGACCATTGGAATAAAACTCACGTGAAAAACCTCCTCGGAATGTAAATGTTATTGGTGCTTATATTTAAACTGTTACCGTATTACCCACATAATAAACAATTCCAAACAAAAAGTCAAAGAAAGTCAAACTAACTTGCAAAAAAAAGAAACCTTTCCGGTTTCATTGGTTAAAAGGGTTATGAGCTGTTAAATAAAAGTGGCGCGCCCGCCAAGAATCGAACTTGGATCTCAGGCTTCGGAGGCCTACGTCATATCCATTGGACCACGGGCGCACATTATGTGACAGCAATAATGATTATAGCTCATGAAATATTTAATTGCAAGCAATTCGTGATGTGTATTGGTTTGGATTAACCTAAAAATGATCATGATGAAGAAGAGTGGATAAAGAGTGCATTTAAGTAAATGCTATTAGAGGTTTTGGACATGCCCGATGAAATGTATTCTGAGCGATATGTAGATGGAATTCATTTGTTTCTTCTATATATGGTATGCGTGAGCTAGTCCTTGATCATGGAAGTCTAGGATTGTGAAAATAGGCGCGTACAATCGCTGAATGTGTGTCGAAATAACACGTTGAAACACTTGCATGTCACGTCAGTTTTAGGTAGAATAGACGTGGGACTTAAAAAGTTAACCCGGGACGTTTTAGGGCCACGAAAGAGAGCTTGGAACGAGAACTTGCGGGAGTGGAAAGCATGCGAACGATTTTAGAAGTACAAAAGCAGCTTCTGCCTGATCTCATGGATGTCTTGAAAAAGAGGTATACGATTCTGCAGCAGATCATGTTATCGGATGTGATCGGACGGAGAACGTTAGCTAATTCCATGCAGATGACCGAGCGGGTTCTGAGGGCTGAGACCGATCTGTTAAAGGCTCAGGGACTTATTGAAATTGACAGTGCAGGAATGAAGATCAGCGAGGCAGGGTATGATTTGCTGCAGCAGTTAGAGCCCGTAGCCAAAGAGTTGTTCGGATTATCCGAGCTGGAAGAGCGCATCAAGCAAGCCTACGGTCTGCAAAAGGTAGTTGTGGTTCCTGGTGATTCGGACGTATCTCCATTTGCCAAAAGGGAACTGGGCAGAGCCGGAGCGAAGGCTCTCGGCAATATCATGAGTGACAACGACGTTGTCGCCGTTACTGGCGGATCAACAACGGCCGAAGTCGCAGAGCAACTGACTCCGCCAACATCGCTCAAAGGTGTCTGGTTCGTACCGGCACGCGGCGGACTTGGAGAAAGCCTTGAAATTCAGGCAAATACGATTGCATCCACGATGGCAAAACGGGTAGGAGCGCAATATAAACTCCTGCATGTACCGGATTTGCTTAGTGATCATGCCTATGAATCATTAATCCAGGACCCCAGTGTTCAGGAGATTCTGCAGCTGATTCGAAAATCGCGGATTGTTATTCATGGAATTGGTGATGCCGTGGAGATGGCGACAAGACGTAAACTTGCGACGGAGATCATAGATGAACTTCAGGAGCAGGGAGCGGTATCTGAATCTTTCGGTTATTACTTTAACGATCAGGGTAAGGTGGTACATACCATGCTTACACTTGGGATGCGACTACAGGATATTGAACGAACCGATGTTGTGATTGGAATCGCAGGTGGCAAAAGCAAAGCTGCTGCTATACATTCCGTGTTGCGATTTGGTCAGGAAGATATTCTGATTATTGATGAGGCAGCTGCCGAAGTCATCGTTGCTGAAATGGAATAAGGTTTTACTCTGCAACACAACTATTGTTGTCTTGACGGACTTCACCGTCTGTCTTGAATATATAAGTTTCATAAAAAATTAATCAAAACTTGGGAGGAACTTACTCATGATTAAAGTAGGTATTAACGGTTTTGGACGTATTGGACGCTTGGCATTCCGCCGTATTCAAAATGTAGAGGGCATTGAAGTAGTAGCAATCAACGACTTGACTGACGCTAAAATGCTGGCTCATTTGCTCAAATATGATACAACTCAAGGTCGCTTCGATGGCGATGTTGAAGTACACGATGGCTTCTTCAAAGTGAACGGCAAAGAAGTTAAAGTATTGGCTAACCGTAACCCGGAAGAACTTCCTTGGGGCGACCTGGGCGTAGATATCGTTCTGGAATGTACTGGTTTCTTCACAACGAAAGAAGCAGCTGAGAAACACTTGAAAGGTGGAGCTAAGAAAGTTGTTATCTCCGCACCAGCTACTGGCGACATGAAAACCATCGTTTACAACGTAAACCATGAAATCCTCGACGGTACTGAAACTGTAATCTCCGGCGCATCTTGCACAACGAATTGCCTGGCACCTATGGCAAAAACACTGCAAGACAAATTCGGAATCGTTCAAGGTTTGATGACTACAATTCACGCTTACACTGGCGACCAAAACACATTGGATGCTCCACACCCTAAAGGTGACTTCCGTCGTGCTCGCGCAGCAGCTGAAAACATCATCCCTAACACAACGGGTGCTGCTAAAGCAATCGGTCTGGTAATTCCAGAACTGCAAGGCAAATTGGATGGTGCAGCTCAACGTGTACCAGTAGCTACTGGTTCCCTGACTGAGCTCGTAACTGTTCTGGGTAAAAAAGTTACTGCTGAAGAAGTTAACGCAGTAATGAAAGAAGCTTCCGACCCACAAACTTTCGGATACACTGAAGACGAAATCGTATCTTCCGACATCCAAGGTATCACTTTCGGTTCCCTGTTTGATGCAACTCAAACTAAAGTTCTGACTGTTGGCGACCAACAATTGGTTAAAACTGTAGCTTGGTATGACAATGAAATGTCCTACACTGCACAATTGGTTCGCACTTTGGAGCACTTTGCAAAAATGATTAAGTAATATCTGCAATAACATAGAGCGGAAACAGATGCTATATTGTTTCCGCTCTTTATATATCAATATTTTGCAAATTTCTCAAAAACACCAGGATTGACAAGGGATTTCAGCCCTTGATCGGTCCACCAAATACATGGGTGCGGAGGAAATACAGATGAACAAAAAAAGTGTACGCGATATCGAATTGACAGGAAAACGGGCTTTTGTCCGTGTAGATTTCAATGTGCCGCTCGAAGATGGTAAAATTACAGATGACAAACGTATTCGTGCAACGCTTCCTACAATCAACTTCTTGATTGAAAAAGGCGCTAAAGTCATTTTGGCAAGCCACATGGGTCGTCCTAAAGGCGAAGTGGTTGAGTCTTTGCGTTTGACTCCAGCAGCTGAGCGTTTGTCCGAATTGTTGGGTAAAACAGTTGTTAAAACTGACGATTCTGTTGGTGACGCTGTTAAAGCTCAAATTGCTGAACTGAACAATGGCGACGTATTGTTGCTTGAAAACGTTCGTTTCCACGCAGGCGAAGAGAAAAATGATCCGGAACTGGCAAAACAATTTGCTGAACTGGCTGACGTTTTCGTTAACGATGCGTTTGGCGCGGCTCACAGAGCACACGCTTCGACTGAAGGAATTGCTCACTTGCTTCCAGCGGTGTCCGGTTTGTTGATGGAAAAAGAACTTGAAGTGTTGGGTAAAGCCATTTCCAACCCTGAGCGTCCTTTCACAGCCATCATTGGCGGATCCAAAGTTAAAGACAAAATCGATGTAATCGACAACCTGCTGAACATTGCAGACAACGTGATCATCGGTGGCGGTCTGACTTACACGTTCCTCAAAGCACAAGGACATGAAATTGGACAGTCCTTGCTGGATGACTCCAAACTTGATGTTGCGCTCGGTTTCATCGAAAAAGCGAAAAAATTGGGCAAAAACTTCTACCTGCCGGTAGATATCGTAGTGTCTGACGATTTCAGCGCAAAAGCAAACACACAAATCGTTGATATCGATGGCATCCCAGCAGATTGGGAAGGAATCGACATCGGTCCTAAAACACGTGAGATCTATGCTGACGTAATCAAAAACTCCAAATTGGTTGTATGGAACGGACCAATGGGCGTATTTGAAATCGAGCCATTCTCCCACGGTACTCGTGCAGTAGCAGAAGCTTGCGCTGAGACAGAAGCTTACACTGTAATTGGTGGCGGTGACTCCGCAGCAGCAGCTGAGAAATTCAAATTGGCTGACAAGATGAACCACATCTCTACAGGTGGCGGTGCATCGCTCGAGTTCATGGAAGGTAAAGTACTTCCAGGCGTAGTGGCACTGAACGACAAGTAAGTTTTAGTAGTCTATAGCATGAAGGAGTTGAAACCCATGAGAACACCGATTATCGCAGGTAACTGGAAAATGTTCAAAACGGTTTCCGAATCCAATGACTTCATTCAGGAAGTTAAAGGAAAAGCGGAAGTTGAAGGCGTGGAAACTGTAATCTGCGCACCGTTTACGAATCTGCCATCCCTGGTAGAAGCCGTTAAAGGCACAAACATCAAAATTGGTGCACAAAATCTTCATTTTGAAGACAATGGTGCATTCACAGGTGAAATCAGCGGTGTAATGCTGAAAGACCTGGGTGTGGATTATGTCATCGTTGGTCACTCGGAGCGCCGTCAATATTTTGCGGAAACCGATGAGACTGTTAATAAAAAGTTACATGCAGCATTCCGTCACGGATTGACTCCAATCTTCTGCCTTGGTGAAACGCTTGAAGAGCGTGAAGCGAACCAAACAAAAGACGTATGCAAAGTGCAAACAGAAGCTGCTTTGGCAGGTCTGTCTGCAGAGCAAGCGGCACAGGTTGTTATCGCTTATGAGCCAATCTGGGCGATTGGTACAGGCAAATCCTCCACTTCCCAAGATGCGAATGAAGTTATTGCTTACATCCGTACATTGGTGAAGGATCTGTACAACGAGACGGTTGCGAGTGCAGTTCGTATTCAATACGGCGGCAGTGTTAAACCGGAGAACGTAACAGAATACCTCGGACAAAGCGACATCGACGGCGCGCTTGTTGGCGGTGCCAGCTTGCAGCCGGCTTCGTTCATCGCGCTTGTTGAGGGGGCGAAGTAAGATGACAGCTCCAAAACCTGTAGCACTGATCATCATGGACGGCTTTGGTCTGCGTAACACGGTGGAAGGCAACGCGGTAGCGCAAGCCAAGAAACCGAACTACGACCGTTTTATGAGCCAATTCCCACATACAACGCTCACTGCTTGCGGTGAAGCTGTAGGTTTGCCAGAAGGGCAAATGGGAAATTCCGAGGTAGGTCACCTGAACATCGGTGCCGGCCGGATCGTATACCAGGATTTGACCCGTATCTCCAAATCCATTCGTGACGGCGAGTTCTACGACAATGAAACACTTGTCAAAGCGGTGCGCGAAGCGAAACAAAACGGTAAAAAGCTTCATCTCTACGGTTTGTTGTCCGATGGCGGCGTACATAGTCACATCGACCACCTGTTCGCTATGCTGGATCTGGCCAAAAAAGAAGAAATGAACGATGTATATATTCATGCCTTCATGGATGGCCGTGATGTTATGCCCGACAGTGGTAAAGACTTCATGCAGAAGCTGATCGCCAAGATTGAAGAAGTTGGTGTGGGACAAATCGCTACGGTACAAGGTCGCTATTACGCGATGGACCGTGACAAACGTTGGGAACGGGTGGAGAAATCATACCGCGCCATCGTTTATGGAGATGGACCGAAATACACTGACCCACTCAAAGCGGTTGAAGAATCGTATGAGAAATCCGTATTTGATGAATTCGTTGAACCAACGGTTATCGTCAAAGCGGATGGTGAGCCGGTAGGTTTGGTAGAAAGCGGCGATTCCGTTATCTTCCTTAACTTCCGTCCTGACCGTGCAATCCAGTTGTCGCAAGTATTCACGAACCAGGACTTCCGCGGTTTCGATCGTGGTCCGAAGTTCCCAGTGGGCTTGCACTTTGTATGTTTGACTTTGTTCAGTGAGACGGTTGAAGGTTATGTGGCTTACTCGCCGAAGAACCTCGACAACACCCTGGGTGAAGTTCTGGTACAGAACAATAAAAAACAACTGCGTATTGCAGAAACCGAGAAATACCCGCACGTTACCTTCTTCTTCAGCGGCGGTCGTGATGTGGAGCTTCCGGGCGAAACTCGTGTACTGATCAACTCACCAAAAGTTGCAACGTATGACCTGCAACCAGAGATGAGCGCGTATGAAGTGGCTGACGCATGTGTTCGCGAGATCGAAGCAGACAAACATGACGCCATCATTCTGAACTTCGCTAACCCTGACATGGTTGGACACTCCGGCATGCTGGAGCCTACCATCAAAGCGGTAGAAGTAACAGATGAGTGCATGGGCCGTGTTGTGGATGCAGTACTTGCCAAAGGCGGCGTTGTACTGATCACTGCGGATCATGGTAACGCGGATATGGTGTTCGATGAGCAAGGACGTCCGTTCACAGCTCATACAACGAACCCGGTTCCATTCATCGTTACAGATGCTAACGTTACCTTGCGTGAAGGCGGAATCCTGGCAGATATTGCGCCAACGATCCTTGACCTGATGCAGTTGCCTAAACCGGAAGAAATGACAGGTACATCTGTCATCGCTACCCGCAAATAAGTTACACAGCCAACATATATGAAATTGGGAAGTTTGGCGTTTACCTCTGAACGGAGGCAGCAGAAATGGTCTGAAGAAGCGAAGCGTTCGCCTTTATCACAGGATTCCAACTTATGAGAATAAGTTCAAAGGAATCCGGGGATAACAGCGATCGGAAGACGATTCTGCTGACGAAGTGGATAAGGGGAAACACAAGGAGTCCTAATTTTCAATAAATTCAAATTTAAAGGAGATTATCACAAATGACTATTATTTCTGACGTGTACGCTCGCGAAGTCCTCGACTCCCGCGGTAACCCTACAGTAGAAGTTGAAGTATACCTGGAGTCCGGCGCAATCGGACGCGCAATCGTTCCATCCGGTGCATCCACTGGTGCCCACGAAGCAGTTGAGCTTCGCGATGGCGACAAATCCCGTTACCTCGGTAAAGGCGTTCTGCAAGCTGTTAAAAACGTAAACGAAACAATCGCTCCAGAAGTTATCGGTATGGATGCATTGGATCAATTGGGTATCGACAAATTGATGATCACTTTGGATGGTACGCCAAACAAAGGTAAACTGGGTGCTAACGCAATCCTGGCTGTATCCATGGCAGTAGCTCGCGCAGCTGCTGACGCTCTGGACCTGCCATTGTACGTTTACCTGGGCGGATTCAACGCTAAAGCATTGCCAGTTCCAATGATGAACATCATCAACGGTGGTGAGCATGCAGACAACAACATTGACGTTCAAGAGTTCATGGTTCTTCCAGTTGGAGCACCAAGCTTCAAAGAAGCTCTTCGCGTAGGTGCGGAAATCTTCCACAACCTGAAATCCGTATTGAGCTCCAAAGGCTTGAACACAGCTGTAGGTGACGAAGGTGGTTTCGCACCGAACCTTGGTTCGAACGAAGAAGCAATCACTACAATCATCGAAGCGATTGAAAAAGCGGGTTACAAACCAGGTGTTGACGTATTCCTGGGTATGGACGTAGCTTCCACTGAGTTCTACAAAGATGGTAAGTACACTCTTGCTGGCGAAGGTAAATCTTACACTTCCGCTGAGTATGTTGACCTCTTGGCTTCATGGGTTGAGAAATACCCAATCATCACAATCGAAGACGGTATGTCTGAAGATGACTGGGATGGTTGGAAATTGCTCACTGAGAAATTGGGAGACAAAGTACAACTCGTTGGTGACGACTTGTTCGTAACGAACACTGAGCGTCTTGGCAGAGGTATTGAAGAAGGTATCGGTAACTCCATCCTGATCAAAGTTAACCAAATCGGTACATTGACTGAAACATTCGATGCAATCGAAATGGCTAAACGTGCAGGATACACAGCTGTAATCTCCCACCGTTCCGGTGAGTCCGAAGACAGCACAATCGCTGATATCGCTGTTGCAACAAACGCTGGTCAAATCAAAACGGGTGCTCCTTCCCGTACAGACCGTATCGCGAAGTACAACCAATTGCTCCGCATTGAGGATCAACTGGGTGAACTGGCTCAATACAATGGTCTTAAAGGATTCTACAACCTTAAAAAATAAGCTGGATATCCAGCTTTTACGGGCAAGCCGGGTAACCGGCTTGTCTTTTTTATTGATGCGGATTAATCGTATAATGTATGGAGTATGTAGATGGTCAAATTTAGGGTATTGTATAAACTGCACTACTTGTATCACAACAATAGCTATGTTACAATTAAAGTAACTGTTTTTATGGTGAGATGTTATGCCCACATGGGTAGGAGGTGGAAAGAATGGATATTGCTTTGAAATTGCTGCTCGTTGTCTTCTCGATCGGTCTAATCACTGTAGTATTGCTGCAGCACGGGAAAAGCGCTGGTTTGGCGGGTGCCATCTCCGGTGGTGCGGAACATCTTTTCGGTAAAACGAAAGCGCGCGGATTGGATCTCTTCCTGCAACGTGCAACGGTGGTACTGGGTGCAGGATTTATGATTTTGTCTATTATTGTTACGGTGTTTTCCAAGTAAAATTGGAACTGCTGGGCAATGAATAGCTTAAGCTAATGGCTTAATTGATGAACCTTCGTTTCGTGGAGAAACGGGGGTTTTTTAATAAATTTTTACGCGTCCAAACTTTACCAACAATAATCTAATCTATAGACTCCATGATTTCGGTCTTCTTCTCACTTCTGTTCGGTTTTCCTTCCTTAACATGCAACACAACCCCTATCATGTATGGATATGTCCCTCGCTTATTCGTTACGCGCGAACGCACTCCCTATAATGAATGTCATGTGTACAGAAAATTTTCGGATGTAGTCCTTTGGCAGATGCGTACAGCATGGGTATCGCATAAAATGTCTGTAGAGATACGTGAAAGCGTGATTTTAGAGGAGCGCCCGGCAACTGTGGTTTTTTTACGAGGTACGGATGGGCTGGATTGAATTCGTGTATACTAGGGTATGAGATAGTATGGGTGCGCGACTATACTCTTCCCGACAGTGATTGCATGAAAATGGTAAGAATTCCGATACATAAACAGATGAGATCCGATTACACTTTTATGTTTCCCGAGGTGAATATATTAATGATAACAGAACAACAATTGCTCGACTTCATGCGGGAGACCGCTTATAAACCGATGACTTATCAGGAGTTGGAACAGCACTTCGAGATCGAAGACGCAGCTGATTTCAAAGCCTTTTTGATTATGCTGAATACGCTGGAGGAATCCGGAAAAGTTCTGCTGACCCGCAACAATCGTTATGGCATGCCAGAGCGCATGGATTTGGTTCGCGGACGTCTACAGGCTCATGCCAAAGGATTTGCTTTCCTTATTCCTGAGGATCGAGAGCACCCGGATGTGTACATTCACGCCAATGACATGAAGAGTGCGATGAATGGTGACACGGTATTGGTTAAAGTCACGTCCCAAGGCCCTTCTGGCGGTCGCCTGGAGGGTGAGATCGTCCGTATTGTTACTCGTGCGGTGACACAAGTTGTAGGGGTGTTCCAAAGCCATGAGGTTTACGGCTTCGTAATTCCGGATGACAAACGGATTAATCGCGATATTTTCATCCCGCGTACCAATTTTGCTGGGGCGGTTGACGGACAGAAGGTTGTAGCAAAGATCGTCAGCTATCCGGAGGGCCGTGCGGCAGCCGAGGGTGAAGTGATCGAGATTCTCGGTCATAAGGATGAGCCGGGTATTGATATTTTGTCCGTTATTCGCAAGCATCAGCTGCCTGAAGCTTTCCCCGATGAAGTGGTAGAAGAGGCGGAAAAAGCACCAGACTCTATTACCGATGAAGAAATCGTTCAACAAGGTCGCCGTGATCTGCGTGGACTGAACATTGTCACGATTGATGGCGAAGATGCCAAGGATCTGGACGATGCAGTAAATGTAGAGAAACTGCCTAATGGTAATTACCGTTTGGGAGTTCACATTGCCGACGTCGGCTACTATGTACAGGAGAATTCCAAGCTGGATCAGGAAGCCTACAACCGTGGATGCAGTGTATATCTGGTGGACCGGGTTATTCCGATGTTGCCTCAGCGCCTATCCAACGGAATCTGTAGTTTGAACCCGCAAGTAGATCGCTTGACCCTGTCTTGTGAGATGGAATTCAACGATCAGATGAAAGTTGTGAAACATGACATTTTCACGAGTGTAATCAAAACCAAAGAGCGGATGACGTATTCCAACGTTCGTAAAATCCTTGAAGGTGAAGAGCCGGAATTGCTCGAGCGTTATAAGGATCTGGTAGATGATTTTCATCTGATGAAAGAAATTGCCTTGAAGCTGCGAGCGATGCGTATGCGTCGTGGAGCGGTTGACTTTGATTTTGAAGAATCCAAAATTATTGTGGATGCAGAATGCAAACCGATCGATATCGTGAAACGGGAGCGTTCGATTGCAGAGCAAATCATTGAGGAATTCATGTTGGCAGCGAACGAAACAGTGGCAGAGCATTTCCACTGGTTGAAGGTGCCGTTTATCTATCGTGTGCATGAAGATCCAGATCAGGAAAAACTGCAAAATTTCCTCGCCTTTGCGGCGAATTTCGGACACCAGGTCAAAGGGCGTGGCAATGCAATTCATCCACGGGCCCTTCAATCGTTGCTTGAGGATATCAAGGAAACCAAAGAACAAACCGTGATCAGTACGATGATGCTTCGTTCCATGAAACAGGCGAAGTATGATTCTGAAATGTCAGGTCACTTTGGCCTCGCGGCAGAATTCTATAGTCACTTTACGTCTCCAATTCGTCGTTATCCCGATCTCGTCATTCACCGGGTGATTCGCGAAGTCATTGAAAATAATGGGGCTTTGCCGGAGAACCGTCAGGAGTATTTGGCAGCACGTATGGCCGATATTGCCCAGCAGTCTTCTGAACGTGAACGTGTGGCGGTAGAAGCTGAGCGGGATACGGAGAAAATGAAAAAAGCCGAGTACATGCTCGATAAAGTAGGCGAAGAGTTCGAAGGCATGATCAGCAGTGTGACCAGCTTCGGTATGTTCATTGAACTGGAGAACACGGTTGAAGGTCTGATTCGTCTGAGTGCGCTTACGGACGACTATTACCATTTTGACGATCAGCATATGGCTCTGATTGGTGAACGGACTTCAAAAGTCTTCCGTATCGGGGATGAAGTGAAGATCCGTGTGGCACGTGTCAGCATGGAAGAGTATACGATTGATTTTGAAATGGTGGATATGAAACCTCGCGCTGAACGTCCTGGCGGCTTCGGTGGCGGACGTGGCGGCAAAGGTGGACGTCCAGGTAGCGGAGGCGGACGCGGCGGTGCCAAGGGTGGACCGGGTGGATTCAGCGGATCGCGTGGCGGCAAAGGCAGCTCAGCCAGTGCTGGAGGCAACCGTGGTGGCAGATCACCGGAAGAGAGCAGCAAAGGTGGACGTGGCGGTCGCGGCGGAGCAGCGAGTGCAGGTGCGGGAGCAGGCTCATCCGGTGGATACGGAGGTAAAGGCGGCGGCAAACCGAAAGGTGAGCGTCGTGCTGGTGATGCTGGCGGATCGACTGGTCGGGGTAAAGGCGCGGTGAGCTTTGGTTTTGGCTCAGGTAAAGGCGGTTATAGCTCTACATCGGGTGGTTCGGATAGTAATTCAACTGGTGGACAAGGAAGTGGACTGAACAGCGGCAACGGTCGCGGTGAAGGAAGCTTTAAGTCCGGCAAGGGCGGCGGTAAAGGTGGCAAAGGCGGAAGTGGACGTAAAAACACTTCGCCGAGCGGCGTATTTATCGGAGAAAACGCAACTCCTGGGGGTGCTCAGGAAGGCGGAGCACCACGTCGCAAGCGGAAGAAGAGCAAAGGCGCAGCTGGTAACGGCACGGCAGCTTTTGTGCGGAAAAAGAAAAAATAAAGCTAACGTTACCTGAAGATATGGATAACCATTCGTTCCTCTAGGTTAAGCGTTGGAGAGATAGTCACTTTCTGCGGTGTGTTGTTTCGCACTGTCTGGAAGTGGTGTAATGAGGAGGGGCGGCAGAGGTCGCCTCTTTCTTGATTTTAACAGCCGTACTTGCTACAATTAAGGTCTGGCACGTGGTACCTTGGTGCAACAATGGGTGCGCTGCTACAGAGCATGGTACCGACTTATTTTACGGAGAAGGAGTGAGGACATGGGCAAGAATGATGGACAGAGTAAAGTGCTCGCACAGAATAAAAAGGCTTCCCATGACTACTTCATTGAAGATACGTATGAAGCGGGCATGGTGCTTACCGGAACGGAGATCAAATCTCTTCGTAACGGCCGTGCGAATATTGGTGATGCATTTGCCACGATTCGGAACGGTGAGATTCATATTCATAATATGCATATTAGTCCTTTTGAACAAGGGAACCGAAATAATCCGCTCGATCCGACACGTACGCGCAAGTTGCTGATGCATAAAGTACAGATTCACAAGTTGCTCGGGCTGTCGAAACAGGATGGGTACAGCATTGTGCCACTGAAGATCTATATCCGCAACGGTTACGCTAAGCTGTTGCTTGGACTGGGTAAAGGTAAGAAGCAGTTTGATAAGCGTGAGACTGCAGCCAAGCGGGATGCACAACGTGATATTCAACGCGCAATGCGCGAGAAGCAGAAGGTTGCACGTTAAGTGGAGCGCTGGGTGTGAAAGTTTTACTTTAGGTGCATAAGTTAGGTTTTCGTGATGGAGTTAGGAAGGTTGATGTTCGAGTTAAGGAGTCTCAAGGTTGTCCTGCAATGGGCAAGGTTGAGGCTTTTTTATTTGTACTAGCGAAAGTAATTAGATGAGGTTGTTGAAGTGTGCTGTGAACTGAATTTTTGTGATATGTGTAGAAGAAGTAAGTAGGAGCATGGAATATGGCGTAGTGATGAATCAAAATTACTCGCTCTTGCGTAGTTTGCCTGATTTGTGGGTAAAATACTTAGGTACCGATGTTCGTGATCCGATCTGGGTAAACTTTACTTCCGAATGGTGACGCGGTATAATATGTAGACGATTGAGCCTGTTGTATTGGATAACTTTGTACACTTGCTCAGCCTGTTGGAACGTTTTCCAACAATCTATACTATATCGGCTTGCTGCTCTATGTTATGATTACTCATGTAGCAGACAGGAATGCCGAGTTTGAAAGAAGCATCTTTTTACCTTGGAGGAAAAAGATGTGCAGCACCTTTGCTCCGTATTCACGGATTAATCCTGGAGCCCTTCTTATATGAGGGGGCGTTTATGGATTCGACGGGGATAGTTCGAGCATGGGTAGCGGGTAGTGGGGACGCGTCCGCTTCATCAACGCTAAAGCCTATTAAACGGCAAACAACAAACAAACTACGCTTTCGCAGCCTAAGAAACTGTGTGCGTGCTTCTAACCTGCATCGCCCATGTGACAGGATTAGGGGCTAACAAGTAGTGGGATACGCTGTCACATCTCCGCCTGGGGTGTGCTGAAGAAGACAATCAGGCTGACCCAACGTATAGCCGGTTACGGGGCGATACTCGGGTGACATCAAAACTGTGACTACACCCGTAGAAGCTTATGTGTCGTTATCTTCGGACAGGGGTTCGACTCCCCTCGCCTCCATTAGAGTCAAGAAACCATCAACCAGTAATCTGGTTGGTGGTTTTTTAGTTTATGATATAATAACCTAAATTATATAAATAGAGGAAATTGAGGTATATGTAGGTCGGGAGTAACTCCCGGAAAGTATATCAGGTACATTTAGGCTCTGAAACGTATATAGGTATCTATAGCCTGCTTTAGCTAGAGCAAATTATGATAATAGAAAATACATACGGATCATCCATTGTTATGGGGATTTTAATAGCTTGTGGATCCCACTTGTGTGGAGACTATGCTGACTTGGTACGCGAATTTAGATCTAAGAGAGTAGAGTGGATACATCCAAACGGAGACTACTCCCCGCAGACCTTTGGAAGAGGTCCGACTCTCAGGGTCTTTTATATGAAAAACAAATTTTTAACATTAAATATCATATTTTTTGATGCTAACAGAGTAAAGGAGTAGTTATTTTGGATCCATACTTATATTTGTTTTTTCATGTTCTATCACATGCTCTTCTAGGGGCGGTAATTGCATACTGCTTTTTGCCAAGGGATACATGGAAAAATCTTATGATATGTCTATGTTCGGGTGCACTGTGTGGAATAATTCCTGATATTTTTGGGGATAGAAGTGTAGCTCCTTGGTCGCATTCTATATTGTTTACACCCCTTTTAGCTTTTGGAATAGCATATTTGACAAAACTGTTCTATAAAAAGACAAGTTTCAAATTAATCTGGGGATCCTCTATTTTGTCTGTCTTGTTTGGGCACTTATTTTTAGACTATATGGGACATGATTTACCAGCATTCTATCCCCTTAGCGATAAATCATATATTATGGGAGCCATTACATTGGGAGATCCTTGGATATGGTTCCCGTTAATTATTGGTCTTGGATTAAGTGTTTTTTTGAGGAACAAGCCTAGATTACCTGTAATTACTTCGATACTATTCATATTGGTATATTTAGTTTTTCGAATAATATCAAAAGAAATAATTGAGCACAAAATTCAAGTTCAACACCCAGTTCCTGAAAAGTCATATATTATAGTGGAGCCCGATAGTCATTATGAATTTCCTCTAGATCCCAGAAAATGGTTGGAGTTTAGATTTCGAGTCATCAGTCCTCATTTCTCTAAAGGTGGTGATGCGGGTATACTGGGAGAGAAGTCAGACAAACTATTCTGGTACGATTTTTATCCAGTAGCCTTTGAGATTAATTTATCAAGAGGGAAATACGTTTTAATAAATTCACAAAATTCTAAAGTTGTTCTAACTGTTACTAAGGAATGGAAAGAAGCCGGTTCTAACTTTATTGAGGGAAAGTATAATGGAAACCCTCTTACCTACAAAGAAACCACCAATGGTCAGTGGGAAGAAGTTATACCGCAATAGTTTTCTACAGTTACAGTTTCTATCCACCATCAACCAGCGGTCTGGTTGGTGTTTTTTCTGTTTATGATATAATCTTTGTAAAATAAGCTGATGCAGGCCCGATATACTCTGTAATCTCCCAAAGGAGGCAAATAGAATGAGCCAAACGCAGCAACAGATCCGTGAGTTTGTTGCAGGGATACAAGCATATGTCTCGCCCGTAAATGTGATTAATCCTTGGAGAGATTATGTGAAGGGCTATGATATCGGCCCAGAAGCGGTAAAGATTCGGTCGGAACATTTGGTCAGGTATTTTGAACCAAGAATGTGCAAGGCTCGGTACATTTTTATTGCGGAAGCGGTGGGATATCAAGGGGCTAGGTTCTCCGGCGTACCCTTGACGTCTGAGCGAATGGTTACCGGGAATCACTCGCTGGTGGATCACCAGATGATTTTTGCAGGCAAGCCGGGTGTCAGAACAAGCCTGCCCAATATTGCCAAACCTAATCGGAGTCAGGCAATGTATGGATTCGCAGAACCGACAGCATCCATTATATGGGGCGAAGTGTTATCCAGTTCAAGGTGGAAACCAACGGACTTTATATTTTGGAACATCTATCCCTTTCATCCTTATCAATCTTCTGAAAACAAGATGACGAATCGTACGCCGACTTTGGTAGAGTTGGAGGATGGTGTGTTATTTGCCAGACAGCTAATGCAACTGAATCCTGATGCCCAGATCGTGGCGATTGGCAGAAAGTCAGCAGACACGTTAAGCTCACATCTCATTAAACATCACCATGTTCCCCACCCTGCAAACGGGAGGGCAGTACAATTCCAAAAAGCAGTAAGGTCCATTATCTAGCTCATTTTGAACTGGAGGAATGTAAGGCTAACATGTGCATTTCTTATTGTTCAAGTGTCCGCACATAACGTAATGCCTATCCTATAAAGATTGGTTGGTGAAGTTAAATGATTGAAAAATACTGGCTTGTGGTGCAATATCCGCTGAAGAGCGCGCAGGGCAGCAAACGAGATCATTGGTTGAAGGAAAAGGTAATGGAATATCTGGAAACTGTTCTGACCCAGGCGGAGTTGGGAGGGGTGGATGGATGTGATATGGGTAGCCGTGTGGCTGATCCGAAGGAATATGTAATGAACATTTTCTGTGTGGTAACGGATGAAGATCGGAGCATAGCGCTAATTAAAAAAGTGCTGAGGGAGAGCCGCCTGGATTACACCCGCATCCAAATCGCTACGACGCCATATGGCACAGAAGGAAGCTACACGCTGAAATATGCCTCCAAAAAAGGCGTTACCGAATTCTCGCTTTGATCACGATTCGCTGTGGTTGTTTACCATAACGAACTCTGTACTTGTCCTGCCCGAGGGCGTTTTGCCTCCTAAAATTTATACGAGAAAATGATGATTGGACTCCCCAAACTTAACCACTCGATCAACACACGCCCCATAGTAAGATTTGTGCATGCTCGTACATATCGTAATTCTGCTCAAAAGTATGCACATTTCAAGGTAGATATTCATCAGCGTCTCTTAATATTCAGATCTTCCGCGTCCCCCGCATCACTCTCCATCCAGCACAAACCACAACTTATTATCTGTACCTCCAAAGGTTTATAAAGCAGTGCTCCTTGGGTTTCAAGTCAGGGCCCCCCATGCCCGAAGTATTCACAACCATCTGCTCCCCTAATCCTCATTCTACTTCACGCAGTCATACCATCCCCAAGCGATAAAAAGAATTGAGCCTCCTCCATACACCGTCCTATAATATACAATTGTATACAATCCAAGAGAGTGGTGGATAACACAACCGGTCATCCGATCCAAACCGTTAAACCCATCACACTTCGGAACCAAAGGAGGGTCAGAGTGAAAAACAGAGCAAAGGATGCAACAACAGATGCAGGAGCAACAACAGAAGGTGATGCAACAATTGAAGCGAAAGTAACAGCAACAGCATCAGATGTCGAGACCAATGCAGAAGCAAACGAAAATACGAAAGCAAACACAAGAGCAAACACAAGAGCAAACCCCAGTGCAATGAAGAAGAAGTGGACTCCCCGTTTCAAAGAGTTCATTCAACGCATGCCCAAGACGTTGGCTTTTAAAATCCCGTTTGCCTACTTTGTCATTATTCTGCTAACGGTGGCGTTCAGTGCGTTGGTGTTGAATCGAATCTCGGAAAATGACGCACAGCGAAAGATTAATGAAGCATCACTGCAGACAATCACATCCATTGAGACCAATGTTAATCTGATGATCGGGAACGTGAACAATTATTCGAAGATGATTTTCTCTGATCCCAACTTGCAGAACCTGCTGCGGCAGGGCAATGTGTACTCCAATTTACAGACACAGTCCAAGGTCAGCGCGTATTTGACCAATCTCATGCAAGCGGTTCCAATTATTGATTCAGTCTATATTTATGATAATTCGGGTCACCGATTCTCTGTCGGTACACAGGAGTGGCCCACGTTTATGGAAGCGAATGTGAAGGAAGCGCCGTGGTACGAACAGGCTTTGAAGCACAACGGACGATATCTTCTCAGGCTGAATGGTGGCAACAACGATAGCGGAGTCTCGGCGACGGGGGAGAATAATGGGCAAGAGGTAGTCTCATTTATTCGCCTCATTCGCGATTTGGATGATACGTCTCCACTTGGCTTTCTGGTCATGAACATCAAGGGGGCATCCATCGCGCAAGCCTACGCCAACCTGTCTGCACCGGATTCATTTCAGGTGGCCATTCTGGATGAGCATCAGCGGGTGATCGCAACCAACGCAACCGATGGGAAGAAGGGCGTGCCTGCGGTATCCGACGCATTCATGTCTGCGGCTTCTGGACAGGAAGGCATGCACGAGATGTTAGAGGCCAATCAGGCCAAGTTAAAACAAACATTTCAAGAGCAGCCCTCCGGCTTCATCACCTTGCAATCGGGTGGTCAGGAATATGCGGTGACCTATCGTTCGGCTGGTGATGATCAATGGAAATTCATCAGCATGAGTCCATACCGGGCTACCGATACCCGTAATAAATCCATGGTGCTGCTCGCATTGATCCTACTGGCGGTGAATGGAACTGTCTTTTTTGTAAGTTCATTCATCATCTCGCGCAGTGTCATCAAGCCGATTCACAAGCTGCTCCGTGCCATGCAGAAAGCGCCCAGTGGCAACTTCCGTAAAGTGACGGTTGAGCTGAACAGCTACGAGTTCGAACAGCTATATGGAGGATACAACCAGATGATTGAGCAGATTGACCAGATGCTGAAACGAATCATTCAGGAGCAGCAGACGATCCGCCGTGCAGAGCTGAATACACTTCAGGCGCAGATCAAGCCGCATTTTTTATATAACACACTGGATTCCATCACCTCCCTGGCCATGTCGGGCATGAACGATAAGGTATGTGAGCTGTTAGAAGCGCTCGGAAGTTACTATCGACTGAGTGTCAGCAAAGGCCGTGAACTGATTACACTGCACGAGGAGGTTGAGATTGTACGCAATTATCTGACGATCCAGCAGGTACGCTACCCCGGTGTATTTGAGGTGCAGTACGATATCGATTCAGACTGTGAGCGGGTGATGATTCCCAAGCTCGTGCTTCAACCTTTGGTAGAAAATTCGCTATATCATGGCATTCGTCCCAAAGGCGGCCCAGGCACGATACGCATTCAAGCACATCGATCCAAGGAAGGGGTAATTCTAACGATCACTGACGACGGAGTCGGCATGTCCGAGGAAGAGATACAGCAGGTTCAACGCAAAGAAATCAATCGTTCTAACCGTTTTGACTCAACGAACTCAACGAACTCAACGAACTCAATTAACTCACAGAACTCAATTAGCTCAACGAACTCATCTATCTCCTCTAGTTCATCTAATCCTTCTAATCCTACCTATAACTCTAAACAAAATCCAAGCTTTGGCTTATGGGGCACGATGGAGCGACTTCGTATTTTCTACGAAAGAGAGGATGGACTCAAGCTGGAGAGCGAGGTTGGAAAAGGAACCACCATTATGATAACGATCCCGAAGGGAGCCGATGAATCGTGGAATTAACTATGAAACCATTCAAGGTATTGATTGTGGACGACGAATATCTCATCCGAAATCTGCTGCGTATGCGTATCGATTGGGAGCAGCAAGGCATGGTCATCGTTGGCGAGGCCTCCGATGCCGCGGAGGCTTTGGATCAGGTGGAGCTGTTGCGTCCAGACATCGTATTCACGGACATATACATGCCAAAGATGGACGGCATTGAACTGAGCCGTATCCTCATGGAGCGTTACCCGAGCCTGAAAATCGTGGTTGTGACGGGACATGATGAATTTGAGTATGCTCGTCAGAGTGTGAAGCTGGGCATATTCGATTTTATTTTGAAACCCATTCGTGCTTCGGAGTTATTACAGGTTACGACGAAGCTGCGAGCGACGATTGAGCAGGAGATCGGACGTGAGTGGGAGCTGATAAAGCTGCGGGAGGAAATGAAGCAGAGCTTGCCTTATCTCAGGGAGAGGTTTGTGAATCAATGGTTAAGTCATGTGGTACCTGAGGATGAACTACACGAGAAGGCGCGATTCTTCGGCATTCCTATCTCGTCTAGTGAACCGGGATTACGCATCGCAGTAATGGAGGTTGAGGTTGCTGTACCGCAAGCGAAGATAGATGCACCAGAGGTATATCGACATCTGCCCGAGACATCTCATCAAGTTCATGAAGCTCATCAAGCCCGTCAACCGCACCAACTCAGCCAAGTTCAACAAGAGCCTCAACACGATCAAACCCATATAAGCCGACATCAGACAGAAGCCCATCCACAACCCGCTGAGGAAATACATATTCTGCTGCGAATGGTAGGCATGAAGCAGGTACAGGCTTTTTATGCGCAGGATTCACAAACCATTATTGTCATGGACCCGCATAACCGAATCGTTGTGCTCTCGCTTGGTGCGGATACGGAATTTGCCAATCAGGTACAGCAGCTTCAGGAAGAACTTCAACATACACTTAAGCTCGAAGGGTGCGAAGTGGATGTGACTGTAGGGATTGGGCAATGGCAATCAAGATGGGAAAAGGCCTGTGTGGGATACCGGGAAGCCTGTCGTGCACTCGATTATCAGGCGTTTGTGGGGAAAAATCAGGTCATTTGCTTCGAGGATCTGGTCATTGAAAGCGGGAATAGGCCCTACCACTCGGATACTCAGCTGCTCCAACAACTGCAATTTAACGTCAGTGTTGGGGCGGGAGAAGAAGCGGTATTATTGCTGGAGCGTATACTGTCTGTGCCGTTCTCGGACGTTTCACAGTTTCGGATGGCAGCCTTGGATGTGGTTACAGAGTGCCAACGTGCTGCCATAGAGCAGCAGATTGAGGTAGAGCACGCATTGAACAAAGAGGGCGTTGCGGCCATTTTTACAGCAAATCATCTGCCTGAACTAAAAAGCATGCTGAAGCAGCATGTCCGCACCATATCGGATGTCATACAAGCCAAGCGACAGGCCAAGGAAGGCAACCTGATCGACCGGGTGAAGGCTTATCTTGAAGAGAACATGGGCAATGCGGAAGTGGGGCTTTCCAGCACGGCGGCTGCTTTTTACGTAAGCTCGGGCCATCTGGGGCGGCTGATGAAAAAAGAAACCGGGCAGACATTTGTGGAATATCTCACCCAACTCCGCATGAAGAAGGCTGAACTGCTGCTGAAACAGACGGATCTGAAAGGATATGAGATTGGGGAGCTGGTAGGCATCCCGGACCCACACTACTTCAGCGTCTTGTTCAAAAAACATATCGGCCGATCCATGAATGAATATCGAAATGTAAAAACCTGAAAAATGAGAATGTAGTCGGGCGTGTTGGGGAGTGTGGGGAGTGCGGCGAAGGTCTGAGTGTAAACCCGCTTCGGTTGTAATTCCACATATGTTCGAAAATTACAAATCGATGCCTGTTTTCTAAATGGAGAACAACGCACAGTTTGCCTAAAATATGGGCTAGAACCAACGAAAACACATAGGGAGGTCTGTAGATATGAAAGCGCTATTAAAAAAATCAGCAAGTCTAATTCTGACGTTGGGCATTGTAAGTAGTCTGGCGGCATGTTCATCTGGCTCGTCCGGCGGCGCACAGGGGGAAAGTAATGGCAAGATCAAGCTGACGCTATGGGATCAATCGGTCGGCAATACCGATCCTTCGGCCAAGCTGCTGCCCGAGATTGTGGAGAAATGGAACAGCGAGCATCCAGACATTCAGGTTGAACGTACGGGCACGACAGGAGAACAGTACAAAACCAAAGTCAAAACATCGATTGCAGCTGGTGAAGCGCCGGACCTGTTCTATGGCATGGGAGGCGGCAGCTTCATGCAGCCGTACATCAAATCCGGTAATGTGCTGGAAATCTCAAGTTACCTGACGGACGATATTAAAGAACGGATGGGCCCGGGTATGGCTGAGGCAATCAATATGGACGGCAAAATCTACACGTTGCCCGTGTACACACATATCGCCAACCTTTACGTGAACACGGAATTGTTCGAGCAGGCGGGTGCCAAGATTCCCACCACCTATAACGAACTGCTGGATGCAATCGAGAAGCTGAAAGCGGCAGGAATTACTCCGGCTGTGATTGGGGAAAAAGACCGCTGGCCGGGCATGTACTGGTACGACATTATTGCGATGCGCCAAGCAGGCAATGCTGCGGTGATGGAAGCCTTTAAAGATCCGTCAAAGTGGGATTCGCCCGACTTTGTTGCCGCCGCGACTAAGATGCAGCAGCTTGCGCAAGCAGGAGCTTTCAACAGCAGCATGTTCAGCATGAGCTATGACGAGATGCTTGGGGCATTCAATGCAGGCAACGGGGCGATGATGTTCCAGGCCAACTGGGTGAATGCAGGAATTGAGGATCCGTCCTCCGCAGTCAAAGGCAAAGTGAAAGTGATTCCGTTCCCGGTGTTTGAGGATGGAAAAGGCACAAATACCGAAATCTTCGGCGGAGCTGTCGATGGTTTCTACATCAACCAGAATACCAAATATCCGAAGGAAGCTGTAGAATTCCTCATGTATCTGAGCGAAGAGCTCGGTACGCAAGGTTTCCTGGCCGGAGCCGGTCTGCCAAGCTGGAAAACAGATGCACTCGACACGTCCAGTCTGTCCTCCCTGGATCTGTCTGCGGCAGACATTATGAAAACGGCGACCTCATTCATCGCGTGGTGGGATAACATTCTGCCAGCGGAGTCTGCCGAAGCGCACAAAAACCTGATTGCCCAGCTGCTTGCCGGCGATATAACACCTGAGGAGTTCTGCAAACAAATGGCACAGCTCAAACCAACAGAGCTAAGTCTGTAGGTTAAACAGTTAAAACCCAAACAAGGCGTGGTCCGGTATATCCCGGTCACGCCTTTGAGAGGAGAACAACAATGAACTCTGTATTTTCCAATAAAGGCACCATAGCTGTCTTCGTACTGCCCACACTGATTCTGTTCTGCGGAATTGTGCTTATTCCAATCTTTGTCTCCAGTTATTACAGTCTGTTGGACTGGAATGGCGTAGGCAGGGGGACATTTATCGGTCTGGACAACTATGTGGAGATGTTTAAGGATACGCGTGTACTGAATTCGATCAAAAACTCCCTGTTATTCGCGGGAGCTTCGGTGTTCATTCAACTGCCGATCTCGCTCGTGCTCGCGCTGATTCTGGCGTCCAACGTCAAGGGGGAAGGGTTCTACCGGACCGTGTATTTCATCCCGGTATTGATCTCAACGGTGGTTATTGCCCAGTTGTGGTCAAAAATCTACAATGCCGATTACGGTCTGCTGAACGTGCTGCTGCAAAATATCGGCTTAGCCCATTGGGCGCAAGATTGGCTGGGTCAGAAGCACACGGCACTTGCGGCTTCTTTTATCCCAACCCTATGGCAGTACGTAGGGTATCACATGCTGCTGATGTACGCAGGAGCGAAATCCGTCTCGCAGGATGTGCTTGAAGCAGCAAGAATGGATGGTGCTTCACGTCTTCGCACGGCTTGGTCCATTATGATTCCTTTAATGAAGCCGATCCTGAAGGTAAGCCTTGTATTTTCGGTTATTGGCGCATTCAAGGTGTTTGACCTGATCTATGTGCTGACGGGCGGCGGGCCGTTCTATACCACTGAAGTGCCGAGCACGCTGATGTACGCCACCATTTTTGATACGTTCCGGTACGGATATGGCAGTGCAATCTCGGTATTTATCATTGTGGAGTGTCTGGTATGTACGATCCTCATTAATTCATTGTTCAAAACGGAATAGAAGGAGGCATGAGGCATGAGTACCGTAGAAGTCATGTTGCAAAAAAAGCCCAAGCCAAGGTCCATCTCCGGACCAATCGGGAAAGTGTTCCTGCAAGCGTTTCTGATCCTCGTCGCAATTGTGCAGATCTACCCGCTCATCTGGCTGGCGCTGTTTTCCCTGAAGGATAACAGTGAAATATTCAGCGGCGATGTTGCCGGATTACCAAAGGCGTTTCTGTGGAGCAACTATACCAAAGCCATGTCCGACGGCCATGTGCTGACCTATTTTATGAATAGCGTGCTGGTCACAGCTGCCTCCATTGTCTTGGTACTGATCCTGTCTTCGATGACGGGATACGCAATCACAAGAATGAACTGGAAGCTCAGCGGGCTCACGATGACGATTATTTTGCTGGGCATGATGGTGCCGATTCATGCGGCGCTGCTGCCATTGTTTATTATTTTGAAGAATCTGAGCCTGCTCAACAGTTATTGGTCACTGATCATTCCCTATGTGGCGTTTGGCATTCCGATGGCGGTATTCATTCTGGGCAGCTTTTTCAAAGGTATCCCGCGAGAGATGGAGGAGTCGGCGGTGATCGACGGCTGCGGTATCTACCGGACGTTTTTCTCTATCATTCTGCCTCTGGTAACCCCGGCTATATCAACGGTAGCCATCTTCACGTTTTTGTCGTGCTGGAATGAGCTGATGTTTGCGGTCACGTTTATTAATAACACGGCTTATCAGACATTGACGGTGGGCATGATGTCGATGGTGGGAACGTACATTACGCAATGGGGCATCATTGGTGCGGGACTGATGATTACGACGGTGCCAACGGTGATCATCTATCTGCTGTTGAATAAACAGGTGCAGAAGAGCATGATCGCAGGTGCGATCAAAGGTTAGTTGGAGACTGGACTAGACCGCGGTCTATGAACATGGAATAATAAGAGGTATGTAGCCAGTCAGTTGCAGAGAGGGGTCATTATTTATGGTCAATATCGCGATGGTAGAGCAAGAGTCTGTTCGGGAAAAGGTTGTGGCGTTTACGTTTGATGATGGGCCGCATCCGGTGTATACACCTCAAGTTCTTGAGATATTCCGTCGTGCCGGTGGGCAGGCGACGTTTTTCATGATTGGCCAAGAGATAGAGGCTCATTCGGAGATTGCGGCGGAGGTACACCGTGAAGGGCATGAGATCGCAAACCATACATACACGCATCCGGACCTGACCAAGCTGACGCTGGAGGAAGCCGGGGAAGAGTTGCAACGCGCAGAACATCTTGTTCAAGAAGTTACGGGGCAACCTGCCCGCAGCTTCCGACCGCCGTATTTTGGCGTAAACGATGATATATTGTCTCTGGCAGCGGAACGCGGATATCGCACGATTGGTGCGGTCAACGGTGATGCGAAAGATTGGGATAATCCTGGCGTTGAGCATATCGTGGAGCATACCCGGTCTGCGGTGAAACCCGGCAGTGTGCTGATATTCCATGACGGGTACGGAGACCGTTCCCAGACGGTGGAGGCGGTACGTGTTCTGGTGGAGGAACTGGTCACAGAAGGGTATCGATTGGTGACGGTGAGTGAGCTGCTGGACATTTCTCGTGAGCAGGATGAAAAGATAACATAATCAAGTGGACCCATCATTCTTTGAATGACTGGGTCCTTTTTTATATATAATTTGTATAGGAAGAACGGAGCATAGGTATAAACTTTGCTTGCCCTCTCAAACTACTTTATAATAATAGGCTAAACTAGATTATGTCAGGAGGAAACAATGGACTTTATCAAAAATCAACTAGAAGAACTCGGCATGAGTGGACCCTCCATTGGTTATCTTTCAAACATCATTATGATTATTTTTATCGCACTAATCTCGATATTGGCGAATGTGATTGCCAAGCGAGTGGTACTGAAGACGGTGCATCGTATTGTAAGTAATAACCGTTTCAAGTGGGGCCACATCGTGGTTCAGAAAAATTTATTTCAGAAGCTGTCGCATCTTGTGCCGGCTATTATTATCTATTATTCGGCTTATATTTTCCCGTCTTATCAGACCATAATTGAAAAAGCAGCAATGACCTACATGATTGTCATCATGATCACGGTAATGAATGCATTGCTTAATGTATTCGATGATATCTATCGTACCTATGAGGTGTCGAAGATTCGCCCAATCAAGAGCTACATTCAGGTAGCCAAGATCGTTCTGTTCATTATCGGGGGCATTATCGTCATCTCCAGCCTGATTGGACAAAATCCGCTCATTATCCTCAGCGGACTTGGTGCATTATCGGCGGTATTGATGCTCGTATTCAAAGACTCGATCCTTGGTCTCGTGGCTGGTGTACAGCTATCGTCGAACGATATGGTGCGTGTTGGTGACTGGATCGAGATGCCAAAGTATAATGCAGACGGGGACGTTATCGACATTACATTGAACACAGTGAAAGTGATGAATTTTGATAAAACGATTACGATGATTCCAAGCTATGCCCTCATATCGGACTCGTTCCGGAACTGGAGAGGCATGCAGGTGTCTGGTGGCAGAAGAATTAAGCGGAGCATCTATATCGATATCAGCAGTATTCGTTTTTGTACGGAAGAGATGGTGGCTGAATTTGAGAAGATTCATTACCTGACGGATTATGTCACTTCCAAACTTAAAGAAATTCAAGCGTACAACATGGAGCATCAGGTGAATACTGAAAGCAACGTGAACGGCAGACAGCTCACAAATATCGGTGTATTCCGGGAATATATCCATCAATATTTGAGGAACCATCCGAAGATCAATAAAGATATGACGATGATTGTGCGACAATTAGCACCGGAAGATCGCGGGCTGCCTCTGGAAATCTATGCATTCAGCAATGATATCAACTGGGGTGTATATGAGAACGTTCAGGCGGATATCTTTGACCATATCTTCGCGGTGGCGTCAACTTTTGGACTGCGGGCCTTCCAGAATCCAACTGGACATGACATTGTGCAACTGAAAGAGGATAAACAATTGGTGCGAGAGTACTAGGGGCTCATAACAGCTCTATCCTTTTCCAATATACTATTCATTCATAAGCCATTAACTCATCGGGGTTGATGGCTTTTTGTCTGTGATATAATAGGCATATTTTAAGAACGAAGAAGTAGGGGGAACGTGTATGGATTGGGAAGCTCATATCGAACAGTGGAGCCGAACGGCCGTTAGATTACTGGATATTCGGTATTATCGTGCGGAGCATGGAACGGTTCCTGATCACGATGTGGCGCATAACAGCTTCTTCTTAATCACTACTCATGGAGAGGCTAGGATAAGGATATCAGGCGAGGTCTACCAGACTCATTCAGCATACATATTACACGGGGGGGCAGATGCTGGGCTAAGTATTACACCGTTGGAACAGGACTTTGCCTGTTATCTGATTTTATATACAGCCGAGTGTGCATCGCCGGAAGATCGAAAGGGTTTCCAGATGACGTATGGGTTTGCACCGTATGCATTACTCCCTGTCCAGGAAAAGTGTGAAGCCATGAACCGTCTGTGGCAAGAACCCGCCTCCATAGACAAGCTACAGGCACAGTCGGTTTTTCTTCCGTTGGTGTACGAGATCATGCGGCAACAGATTCAGACATGGGCTAAAAAGGAAAGCAGCAAACCCAATATCGTCACTGACGCAATCCACTATATTCACGATCACTATAGCGAGCTGATTACAGCCGAGGAACTAGCCAAGAGATACCATTGCAGCGCCAGCTATTTATCCCGTTTGTTCAAAAACCAGATTGGACTAGGACCGATTGAATATCTTATTCATGTGCGGGTTCACAGATCGAAGCAGTACCTTCTAAGATCCGAAGCCCGTATCCAGGAAATAGCAAGCAACGTAGGTTATGCGGATATGTATTATTTCAGTCGCTTGTTCAAAAAGCATACCGGCTTATCGCCAATACAATTTCGTACACAATATCGGAAACAGGTTCAGTATAATCCATTACGTGGGTTAGAATCGTCTATTGTAACCCCTAACTCCGGTTCTCATAATGAGAATGAGACTTATTATCAACGGATTGGGGAAGGGGACACATCCATGTTTAGATTTTCAAGACCAGCCTTTGGGGCGATGATGTTATTATGCACATCCTTGCTTCTAAGTGCTTGCCAGACCAGCAGTACTCCAGGAGCAACGGCTTCCCAGCCAGCTTCATCAGATACGAATACTGCTGTAGCTACGGACAGCGCAGCTGTGGAAACGCGGATATATAAACATCTGAAAGGCGCAACCGAGATTCCTGTGAACCCACAGCGAGTCGTCAGCTTCTATCACTTGGGCGAATTGATGGCGCTGGGGGTGAAGCCGGTTGGCACAACGACATATATTTTGGATAACCCACTTATAGATGATACTTCCGGTATTTCAGATGTGGGCGTGCCGCCAGATGCCGAGAAAATCCTGTCACTGGAGCCAGATCTGATTGTGACAACGGCAGCATTCGCAGAAGCTGTGGAAGGCGGGTATGATGCACTGAGCCAGATCGCTCCGACCATTGTTGTCGAGCAGTATAATGACCCGATTAAAGATGTGGAGATGTTTGGGGATATTCTCGGGAAACAAGAGGAAGCACGGTTATGGAATGAGCAATTCAAAGCCAAAATCGCAGCGTACAAAACGAAAATTAGCCCTTATGTTCGTGCGGATGAAACGTATTCTATATTAAACGTGCGTCCAGATGCTCTTTTTGTATACGGAGATACCAATATGGGGGGCAACATTATTTATAAATATCTTGGGTTGAAGCCAGCGGCCAAGGTAGAGTCGGACGTCATTCATGGAGAAACGTGGGAGATTTCCACCGAGGTCATTCCCGAATTTATCGGTGACCGTCTGTTCCTGGCCGTCAATGAGGGAGCTGAGGACAAGCTCAAGGATGTGCAAAAGTTGATTGATGCCTCACCAGCCGGGAAAGCGGGTCACGTATACTCCATTAACTTTGATCAGTTCCTTCCGAGTGACCCTATTGCAGTAGAGAAACAGTTAGACATCATCACAGATATAATTGTAGGAGATGACAAATAAATGTATATGTCTGTGATAGGTCAGCCGAGTTGAAGTGTTATTGGATGGCTTAGATGTAGAGGAGTTCGCATTGATTCAAGCCGGCGTGAAGGGGTAGAATAACGAGAGGACGTTTATTTTCTAACAATCTAATCTCGGAACGAAAATCTAACCTTTTGGCAAAGGAGAGTTCACACATGAACCATCAGATTCCGGAATATACATTGAACGATGGCTTGAAAGTACCTGCAATTGGATTTGGTACCTACAGTCTGAAAGGTGAAGAAGGCGTTAAATCGATCGCGTCTGCCATGGATGCGGGTTATCGATTAATTGATACGGCGTATAACTATGAGAATGAGGCAACCGTGGGCAGAGCAATTAAGCAAAGCTCCATCGCCAGAGAAGACCTGCTGATTTCCTCGAAGCTGCCGGGGCGTTATCACGCTCAGGATAAAGCACTCGTGGCGATTCAGGAATCATTGTACAGAGCGGATCTGGACTATTATGACCTGTATCTGATCCACTGGCCCAATCCGAAGAAGGACATGTATGTCGAGGCATGGCAAGCACTGATCGAAGCCAAAAAGCGTGGATATATCCGATCCATCGGCGTCAGCAATTTCCTGCCTGAGCACAATGAACGCCTGATTAAGGAGACGGGGGTAGCACCGAGCCTGAATCAGATTGAGCTACATCCGTTCTTTGACCAAGCTGGTCAGCGGGAACAGGATACGAAGCATGGCATCGTGAACGAATCCTGGAGTCCGATCGGACGTGGCAATGATGCTGTACAGGATATTCTGAAGGATGAGAACATTCTTCGGATCGCGGAAACGCATGGCAAAACACCGACCCAGATCATTCTGCGCTGGCATGTTCAGCTGGGCTCCATTCCAATTCCGAAAGCGGGCTCCTTGCAGCATCAGCAGGAAAATATCAATATATTTGATTTTGAGTTGAGCACAGAAGAGATGCAGGTCATTTCTGCATTTAATCGTCCGGATGGACGGTTGTGGGATCAGGACCCAAGTGAGTACGAAGAATTTTAAAGAAGGACAAGCAATATCTGCCCAACTTTACGAAGCAATATGAAAAACTTTTCGCGTCACTTGCTGCCAAGTATGGATCAATATGAAATTAAATGTGTTCCAGACTGTAAGTACGATGTGATTAAACGCCATTATAACCTGCGCACCTTTTGGAATAATTATTGGTCCCCCTGGGTTACCAGTGAAATTCCAAAGGGTGTTTTTTAATTGAATTGTATCTAGGCATAGCCTGCCTTATCGGGCTATATTAATAACGATAAGAGCATACATCTGTGGAATTCTGGATGGCAAGCAGCATAGCTATGGGGTCATAAGCAGGTTGTTCAGGGGAGGGCGATGTTTAGTGGTGGCTAACTGGTGGTTCGCACTGATTATTATGGTTGTGGTGAATGGGATTGTAGCCTGGAGTTTATGGACGGGGGAACAAACAAGTAGAAGGGCGAAAAAGTGGTTTTTTATTGTGGCTAATCTTATCGGGGTAGGGCTTGCCATCTCTCAATTTTTCTGGATGGACTTCAACTAGGATGCAGTGGTGGTATGAGAATATAACGTGTAATACATAGAAAATAAGGAAGGACTGCTCCCATGTCAGATATGACAGGAGGCAGCCTTTCATTATTGGAGCATTTTAAGGGTTGTTGCAGTTTTCCGCGTTGCGTAAGTTCTGCTAGTGTCTCGCAGGAATACGGAAAGTTAGAATCTCATACGGTTTAATATCAAAAGAAATCCGACCATTTTCCACGGCGCATTCCGCTTCGTTATTCTCAAGCAAATCACACGCGTACGCCGTGGCACCTGCTCCTTCAGGCAATTGCAGGGAAGCACGGCTGCGGCGGCCATGTGCTTCATAGAGACGGATGATCATATCATCGTTGTTCTCGGCTTTTTTGATAACCTCCAGCACGACATTATCCTGATCAACCGATGCGAGTGACCACAGCCCAGGTAACGTGCCGGTTTGCGATGCAATCTCACGAGCAACCAGCGGACGGTTGAGATCATAAGCAGCCTGGATGACACGTCCTTCACGGAAGTCGCCCTGATGCGGATAGAGCGCGTAGGTGAATACGTGCTGCTCTTTGTCGGCATTTTCATTCGGGTACGTCGCGCTCTTGATCAGCGACAGTCGCATCACCGAGTTATGAATATCATATCCATATTTGCAGTCGTTCAGCAGAGCAGCGCCATAACCGTTCTCCGCCAGATCGGCCCACTTCTGTCCGCATACTTCAAACCGGGCTTGATCCCAGCTCGTATTACGGTGGGTAGCACGCTCAACGTTGCCGTACTGAATTTCGTATACTGCTTTCTCACTCCAGATGTCCAGCGGGAAGGCGGATTTCAGCAGCAAATGCTCCTGTTTCCAACCCACTAACGTACGGAAATCAATCCGGCGTGTATGCGCGTAGAAGATAATCGTTTGTTCAACGACAGAGTCCAGGAACTGTCGCTTCACTTGCAACACGGAACGCACGGGCCCGCTTTCAACCCACTCCAGTGACTGCAGGTCGTTAATCTCCCACATATGCTGTTCATAATAGTCGTCAATGTTCCATGCCTCGTATTCCGCAGGTCGGTCCTCGAACACTTGCAGCACATTACCACGCTTGCCAGACTGAAGCAGCTCACGCCCCTCCAGCTTGTCCCATACGGATATGAACTCGGCACTTTCATTCAGTTGAATTTCGTACCAAGGTGTATGGATGTGGCGCTGATTGGCTTCCCACTGTGCAACTGATACGCTCGCGACAAGTTCGTCTGTCAGATCCGTTGTGATTCGGAAGGATTTATACCCGGATGCCGGCACGTTCTCTGCAAGGAACACAAGTCCGCCTTCAGGAGTACGCTGGCTTGGTACAGGGCGATCTCCATCATGGACGGTCACTTTTCTCGCAAAAGCAGGCAGTTCAACCACGTCTGTTCGTACGAATCCAGTGGTGTTGAATACGACAATGGCTTCGCCATCAGATGTAATTTGGCTTGCAATGCCGTTCAGTGCGTTGTCTTTCAGCTCATCCGTGACACGCAGCACTTCTTCATATTGCTCTTTGGAATCCACATATACCTGCTCAATGGAGCTGCCCGGCAGAATATCATGGAACTGGTTCAGCATCGTCAGCTTCCATGCGTGCTCCAGTGCATCGGTTGGATAGGCTGCCTGGGCATTCGCCTGACGATGAATCATGGCATACAGCTCGGCATCAGCCAACGCAAATTCGCTATGACGGTTGTACCGTTTGTTGCGGGCCATGGAAGTGTAGGTACCGCGGTGATACTCCAGATACAGCTCACCCGACCAGCGGGGAACGGAAGGCACATCCACCAGATTTTGCTCCAACTTCTCGAAAAACTCGCGTACAAAGGTACGTTTCACCGCAGGCACACCCGGCAATCCAACATCAAGTCGTCTGCCATGCTCCAGCATCTCTTCGGTTGGTCCGCCGCCGCCATCCCCGAATCCGAAACATTGCAGAACATCTGCATTAATGTTTTTGTTCTGGTATCGCTGCCACGTGCCTTTGACTTGGGAGGCGTTGAATCGTCCATTATAAGTCGTTTCGAAGCGGCGTTGTCTGAAATCGGGATGCTTGTCATAGTCTGTCGCTGTGATGAAATGAGTTAGAACTTCAGAGCCGTCAATACCTCTCCAGTACATCGTGTCGTTCGGAATTTGGTTCGTATCATTCCAGGCAATTTTGGTGGTCATAAAATAATCAATGCCACTCTTGCGCATAATCTGCGGCATCGCTGCACTATAACCAAATACATCCGGCAGCCAGAGCACACGGTTCTCTACGCCGAACTCTTCCTTGAAGAAACGTTTGCCGTATATAATCTGACGGATCATGGATTCGCCGGAGATCAGGTTACAATCGGCTTCCAGCCACATCGAACCTTCGGCTTCCCAGCGGCCTTCAGCTACCTTTTCCTTGATTTTTTCATAGAGAGACGGGTAGTCTGCTTTCAGGTACGCATATAATTGGGGTTGCGAGGACATGAACGTGTATTCTGGAAACTTGTCCATCAGATACAATACACTCGCGAAGCTGCGAATGACCTTCTCCCGGGTCTGATCCAATGTCCATAGCCATGCCACATCGATATGCGTGTGTCCGATACAGTGAACGGTTGGGATGTGATCACCCGCAGGGCGGACATCACCATAGACATGATCTTGCAAATATTGGCGCGCTTCCGGTACCGACGCATGGAATTCTGCGCTGTTCTCCTGACGCAAATCCAGCAGATTCACGGCTTTATTCAGATGTTCGACCAAATTCAGCCGCTCCAGATCATCCTCACGCAGCAGATCCGCCGCATCGAGCGCAGCCTTAAGATCGTAATATAGATCGGTTACAGGCTGATGATGCTCAGCTACATAGACATTGAGAAAGACATCGGCTGCCGAAGTACTACAGTACGCATATAAAGCCAGTTCGAATTCTTCGCCTTTTGCCGCAGCAGGTGTCAGGTCAATTTCCGTATGGTTCACATCCAGACCACAGATCAATTTCCCATTCAGGAAAGCCAGAAATTGTGGATTATCATAGTTCCAGATATCATCCGCACCGGTGACGATGGTACATACGACTTTTTTTCCTTCCATATGATCCGGGATGCGAATCCGGGTTTTGAAACAGCTGTGTACATCTTTACCGCCCCAGCCATCCCCTTTACGAAATACGTTCCAGGAGGAAGGGTCTTCATGCACTAGTTCCCAGGAGTGGTAACCACTTTCTTTATGATAAAGCTCCGGTATATATGTCTTTGAGGTCAGTCGTGCACGTTCCAAGTGTTTAACTATGGTATGGATCCGAGTATACAAGGAATTCATTTTCATGTTGGTTTCCCACCTTGGTTTGTAGTAAGTACAGGCTGTAGTCGTCGTTGAAGCAAGTATACTGCAAGCGCTAACATATCAACTCTATCATAACAAAGGGGAAAGGGAGCAAACTACGTAATGTATGCTGAAAAAGACGTATTTTTATTGCATTTCATGCTAAAATAAAATCATTAGTATCGGGATAGGAGGCATGTCCATGACAACATCCGTTTTGACATACGAGCAGGGATATGTAATCCATGTCAATCAGCCTGGAGACGAACTCTTTTATCATTTGGACTACGACGAACGCTCCCATGACTTGAATATGGAGTTTCAGCACTTTCATGATTTCTATGAAGTCTGTATTCTTCTGGATCGTACGGCTGCGCATATTATTGAAGGCAGTTTATATGAGATTCAGCCATTGGATATCGTGCTGCTGCGACCTTCTTTGCTGCATAAGACGCAGTATCCGAAAGGTACACCGCCAAAACGGTTGATGATTAATTTTGCGATGCCTCGCCATATGCCCGGACTTGAGAACGGTTACAATGAACTATTCTCCATTTTTGATGAGGAGGTTCCGATTTTCCGCTTCCCGGAAGAACGGCGCAAAGAAATCCTCGCGCCCATCAATGACATTTTTGCCATATCCCAGCAGCGATCTACACTTCAACCGGTTGTGATCCATCATAAATTTGTAGAATTTCTATGTGCCATTCATCGTTACGCGGCAGAGAACGGGTATGTGCGAGAAGAGACAGGATCATCGATGTCCCGGCGCATGTATGCCATTGCATCCTATATTCACAGCCATTATCAGCAGGATTTATCTTTGGAAGAGGTATCCAGGCGGTTTTATGTAAGTGCCCACCACTTGTCCCGCCAATTCAACAGGGTCACTGGTTTTACCTTCACGGAGTATGTACAGATGACCCGTATTCGAAATGCCCAGCAATTGCTGCTGAATTCGAGTGAAAAAATTACGGACATTGCTGCACAGTGTGGGTTCGCCAGCTTTTCCCAGTTCAATCGCATCTTCAACAAACAGAGCGGTATGTCACCAAGTGCCTATCGACGGAGCAGACCATCGCAGAGCAAACATGAAATGATGCTTGTGGGTGAAAGACACGAGTGACGATGGCGCCTAGCGTGAGATAACAAGCGGAGTGATGGACAGGCTTAAATTGCTAGTTAACGGGCTATTTTTCTGGACAGAAGATTTTTATGAAAATAATAGTTAACGACACGGATAGGATTCAGTCCATATATTTATGATTTGGCTAGGGACAGACCGCCATCATACATCCGATAGACCTTGTCACAATATTCAAGCATACGCTCATCATGGGTAACCATAATGGCCGCTTTTTGGCGTGATTTCACTTCTTGCGCGATTAGACTAACCACTTCATGGGCTCGTTTGGTGTCCAAACTGGCGGTTGGTTCATCGGCCAAGATGATGTTGGGATTATTCATTAACGAACGCGCAATGGCTGTCCGTTGTTTCTCACCACCGGATAACTCTTCGGGAAAACTTTTCAACTTCAAACCCAGCCCCAGTTCTTCCAGCAGTTTGGTGGCAAATGCCTTATCCTCTTTTTTGACCGTTCCCGCCATTCTTTTTACAACTAACAGTTGATCGAGAACATTTAGATAGGGAACTAGATTGGAAGATTGCATAATAAATCCAACTTCTTGCAGCCGTATATTAGATAGCTCTTTCTCCGTAAGCTTCGAAATATGATTTCCGTTTAGTTGAATATCTCCTTCGGAGGCTTTCAGCATGGCCCCAGCAATAGACAAGAATGTACTTTTACCAGAACCAGAAGGTCCAACGACAGCAACAAATTCCCCCGGTTCCACGGATATGGATACATGATCGAGCGCGGTGATCCGATTGTTTCCTTCGGCATAATACATGGTGACTTCCCGCATGTGCAATCCCTTACTCATTATTCAACCCTCCCGAGCGCCTTAAGCGGATCAATCTTCGTTATTTTGCGAACAGATACCAGTGAACTTAACATAGCGATAACCAGCAGGATAATAGAATAATTGAAGACAAGACTGGTCTCCAGCTTAAATGGCATTCCTTTTGGCATAATTGCTGCTGTCCAATAAGTCAGCAAGATTCCAACAACAATGCTAGTCAGGGAAAGGACAAACACTTGCGAGATAATGGCTTTTCCCAAGAAACGGTTGCTGGCACCGATCGCTTTCATAATGCCAAACTGGTTGGTCTTTTGCATCGTAATGACATAGAAGAATACCCCGAGTACAAATGCAGAGATCGCGAGCAGAAAGGCAAGCATCATCAGAATCGTTCCGTTCTCTTCTTTGTATCCTGGCATGCCTTGCACAGCTTCCGACCGGGTAACGGTATCCGTACTGGATAACTCTTTATTTATAGCTTCTGGATCAATATTCTCGCCTTGTAACATGATCGCATTAACCGGTCCGGCAATTCCTTTATCTGAACCTGGAGCCGCAAAGGCAATCTTCCGCCATTCAGCCATTGGCGTAAATACGGATGCAACGTGGTTATAAGTCTGATTCTCCACAAATCCGATAATGGTCAATGATTCCGTCGTGCCATCCAGTTGAAATGTGTCCCCAATATTATAGCCCTCATCTTTTAGTGTCGAATTCACAACTACCCCGGTGGGATTATCGGAAGACAGGCTGTCACCTTCTACAATAGCTGGTTCCAGGAAGCTTCCTGGGTTAATTCCTATAATCGCTATATCGACTTTATCTTCATTCTTGGTACTCGTCTCTTTCATTGCTGTTGCCATCGTACTTCCCATAGGGGATGCGGCATCCACATTAGGAAGTTGTTCCGCCTTCGCCACCAGTTGATCTGACAGCAGTGACTTGCTCATGGAAGACTGAGCCCCTTCTTCAAAGATGACATAATCAGCCTTCATGGTCTTGAATGTTGATGCGGCTAGTGTAGACAATCCATTTCCCAGACCGGATAAAATAAATACCAACCATGCCATGAGTACGAAGATAATGATAATCATCAAAAACTTCATTTTACTATGCATTAGCTCCTTCATCGCTAAAAACATGATCTGTTCAACTCCTTCTCTCTTTTTTTTGACACATGTGTCAAATTAGATGCGCGGCCACGCGGTCTTCATCATTAAACGATATAAATGACACTTGTGTCAAATTAAATCCAAGAACAAAGTTAGCTCTTGGCTCCTCCGATCCACATTTGGAACAGCAGCTTTCCCCAATCAGGCGTAGGGATATTCATCATGTTAGGCGTATTAATCAAGTTGAAGAATACACCAACAAGTACAGGTAGAGGGATATCTTGCCGAAGGGCCTGATCCTGCTGTGCGCGTTCAAATAAGCGTGATAATTGAATTTTGAGGGTCTTATGTGCTTCCTCAATGAATTCAAGATCTCTCGCTGCCGCAGCAGAATTAGTCGTATTAATTTTGCTGGCATCTCCCAGAAGTTGATGGAGCGTCGATTCTTCTGCGTAGATCAGAAGCAGTTGCTCAAGAGCATCCATGGGATCAGTCTCATCAACGGCCAATGAATTCTCCAACACGGTTGCTATTACACGCTTCATACAAGCAGCAACAATCTCTTCTTTATTAGCGTAATATTGATATATCGTGCTTCGGGCTCCGGAGAGATGCTGTGAGAGCAGCTTGAGGTGAAAACCGTCGTAGCCATGCTCCAGAATTAATTTCTTGGTCGTATCCAGTAGCTCTGTTTCGGTAAAAGATTGTTTTCTTCCCATTGAATCTCTTCCTTTTTCTCATCTATAAAATCTGTATTGTATTCATAATACCTTATATATGTGATGCTTTGGATTTCGCTGATATATATTCAGTTTAGCATAACATAACATAAGCTCCTATGTGAGCTGTTGAACATAGATTCACCCCTGTCCCTGTCAGGGTAAAAATAATCACTTCCCATAATGCTTGTAACTTGTAACAAAGGAGTGAAGATAAATCGTTTATAAAGCAGCACCTTATCTACTTATGTTAGGTATTTTTATCGTCATTTTGGATGGGTTGTGGATCGTGGATGTAGCTGACTCTTATGATCTCTATCCTGGATCAGCATGGGCCCTTTTGGCAATCGGACTATGCTTGATGATATTCGCTTATATCATGATTCAGCATAAACGGAAGCAAGAGGCTCCAATGAAGGATGAAGTTCAAGAAATACATGCTGAGAGGGTGCCAGCACAGCAATTCGTGAATCGAATGTGGAAAGACCGAGAGGCTGTAGGCGGCAGACTGATTTTGTTTCTCCTAATCATCCATGCAGTTATCGCTGTCTTTCACCTCGGTCTGGCTTTACGTATGGTACAGATCACCATATTCGTGGGCATCATTTGCTTCTCGTTTTTCTACATTATGAATGATGACAGGGGAGACCTGAAGGAGCAAGAGGAGGATTTAAAGCCTGAAAGTCATTTTATGCAAACCTTTATGCGTCTGATTGATTACAGGCAACATCCTTTTAGTCTAGGACTTCTTGTGTTTCTACTCATTGTGCTTACATTCCTGATTTCAAAATGGTTCGGGTGGGAGATCAGCTTTGATACAGGCGGGAATCCGCTCTATGTCATGAGTCTACCGACTTCTGCCGTTATATTATCAGGTCTAGCCTTTGCTTGCGGACTGATCTATATCAATCAGCATTGTGATTTCTTCGGGCTTCGCCAAACAGATCAGGGTGCGTACAGGCTGTTTCAGATTCATTTCTATGAAATTATTGCTTGCGGGGCTTCCTTTTTCATCTGGCTGGGAATTATTATTCTAAGTTGGTTTTTTGCCTAGATGGTTGGGGTTGGATACGGTGGGTGATAAAAATAAGCGTATGTTGTTCCCTTGAGATAGGTTGGCGTGGATGACACATACAAAAAGGCAAACCCATGAACTAATAAAGGGTTTGCCTTTTTCTTCCTATTTATCGAATACCAACGATATACCGATACATCTGCAATTGATCTTACGATCACGATCAGACTCACGCATGTACCGGATGAATCTTGGTGTTATCCCTGATCCTTCGGTGCCAGCTCGATGGCGGAGCGAATGGCTGCCAGCATGCTTTTGTCATCGGCGATGTTCTTGCCAGCGATATCGAAGGCTGTACCGTGGTCAACCGACGTACGAATGATTCCGCCCTTCAGACCAACGGTGATATTCACGCCTTCCTCGATGCCCATTACCTTAATTGGCGCATGGCCTTGGTCGTGATAGCAAGCTACAACGATATCGAAGTCGCCGCGGCCAGCGCGGAAGAAGAGTGTGTCCGCCGGGAGTGGACCAACAACGTTAATGCCTTCCTGCTGCGCACGCTCAATGCCGGGCTGCAGTTTCTCTTCTTCCTCTCCGTTGCCGAACAGTCCGTTCTCTCCGGCATGAGGATTGATTCCGCATACGGCTACGCGCGGATTCTCAAAGCCTGCTTTTTTCAACGTATCATGGGCAAGCTTCACAACGGTGTAGGTTCTTTCCGGGTTAATACTCGCGATGGCATCAATCAGACCCATGTGTGTCGTCAGGTGAATGACTCTCAGATTAGGCGTCGTCAGCATCATCGAGAAGTCCTGCGTATCCGTCAGGTCCGCCAGAATTTCGGTGTGGCCTGGATATAGGTGCCCTCCTTGATGCAGGGCTTCCTTGTTCAAAGGTGCTGTGCAGATGGAGTGAATCTGGTGTTTTTTGGCCAGATCAATGGCTTTGGCGAGAAACTGGAATGCTGCATCCCCAGCCACGGCAGATACTTTGCCGTATTCCAAGTCCGCAGGGACAAGGTTCAAATCAATCACATCTACAGTACCGAATTCATACTTGGCTTCGGAAGGCTCTTGAATCGCGTTAACGTTCAGACTTGAGCCGATGATCGGCAGTACGCGCTCCAGAATCTTCGCATCACCAATCACGAGTGGATTGCACTGATCATACATCTCTTGATGACCCAGTGCTTTCATAATAATCTCCGGTCCAATACCTGCTGCGTCGCCCATCGTAATTCCGATTGTAGGTTTCATACGAGAATACCTCCTTTTAATTTTTGAATCGCATGGATAAAGACATCTGGTTTGCCGAATCCGCCTGCTTTGGTAATCACATGCAGATCATCAATGCCTATAAACTTGGAGATCGGCACGCCGATTTCAAGCTCATCCAGCAGCTCGAAGCCGCTAATATTCCATTTCAGACAGATTTGTTTTGCCGTATCGCCACCAGTCATGGAGACACCCTTGAACAGTCCCTCTTCCAATAGTCTGGCACAGATCTCACCCATCGCGAGTACAATTTCATTGCTAACTTCGGTGTGATTAAGTCCCCGAACTTCGCCCGTGGCACGAGCCAATTCAATATCAATCTGTTCAGCGGTGGAGTAAAGGACGACATCTTGTCCTTCCAGCGCTTTGTCGCGGACCTCGTTATAGACACGTTCCATCTCTTCTGCACGGTCTGCGGTCGCGGATACCGCTTTGAAGGAGTGGAAGGAGACAGAAGCCACGCGGGATTTGCGCAGCAAGCGACTCAACTGCTCGCGCGAATTTTTGTTTACACTGCCCACCACCGTCAGGATTGGACCCGGATTCTCGGGTATGGTTAGCGCGGTAGACTTGGATTCAAGTGCAAAGTGAGCAGGGAGGTAGTTGGCAATACCCGCTGAGCCTGCCCAGGCAAAGGTATAATCCAACTCGCGAGTCATCTGTAGTACCAGCTCCAGATGGCTTTCCTCGGTGGAGTCCACCAGGACGTAAGGAGTATTGTTTTCCTTCAACTGTTTCAGCTTGGCACAAAGATGATGCTGGCCGGCTTCCAGATCGGCGACGGTGATCTCGCCAACTTCGTACTTGGTTTGAAGTTTCAATAAGTCCGGAAGGTAGGAAATCGTTACAGGTGTCTTCGGATCATGGGCAATTTCAGTATCTGCCAGTGGAACGCCATTCAGGTAATGAATTCCGTCCAGAATAGTCCGGTTATTTTTCGGATATCCTGGAGCAATCATCATAAAATCAGGCTTAACTACATCATACACAGCATCAATCTCGATGCCGATATTGCCGCGCATGGTGGAGTCCATCTTTTTGAAAATCGTCTCAAATCCATTATTCGTTAGCAACTCAGCAGCCCGATATACACGTTCATACGCTTCCTGCGGAGATATGGAACGACTATCTGTATCAAAGACGACAGCATCGTATTGTGTAAGAGGTTCTTCATTCATATTAAAAAGAACACTGGTTTTCAAGCCATGGCGGGCAAGCTGCACCCCGCTGTCATTGGCACCGGTCAAATCATCTGCAATAATGGCTAATTTCATGCAGTCATCCCTCCTTATAAGCACAATTTTATAAAAAGTCCGTTCGTATTAGATTGTCAATTAAATTCATCAGATCAGATCAAAATCATTTATGTGGTTGGTCGTTGATTGTATTTCTCGACGCCACCTGATTTCTCCAGTCGTTTGGAGAGGAACCCGATGAAGATCGGTAACAGGATAGCTGTCGTTACAACGCTCGCCGCAATTTGCACCGTAGCAATCTCCGCAATCGGGCCAAATGAAGCATTAGCAGCCACGATGGCAGCAGGTGTACCTACCGCATTGCCGGCTGTTGAACCTTCGGAAGCACCAACAATCGGGTTCCAGCCAATGGCTTTGAACAAGAAGTATCCGATTCCGCCTGTGAGAAGCACGGTTAGAACACCAAGCAGAATGCCACCTAGACCACCTTGGATGATGGAGGAGAAGTTGATTCCCATACCCAGGGAGAATGCAAAGAACGGAACAAGTTTGTCACTGCCTTTGTAAAGCCAATCCCCCAGATTACGGTCCAGATTACCAATAATGACACCAACGATGAGTGGAAGCAATACAGCAACGAATGCCATCGGGGAGAACATGCCGTTCGCAAAGCCCATTGCACCAAAGATCGAGAGCGCTACCATGGTCAGGAATGGACCATCACTGAGCGCGAGGAAAGGGTAAGCTGCCTTGTCATCTTCTTTACCGTATTGACCAGCGAGTGCGATGTAAAGACCACCGTTAGAGTTGGTCATCGCAGCGATAATGGCAAGTGGGGCCAGACCCAGGAATAAACCGCTTGAATCCGCAAACAAAATAGCGATAAAACCAAGGCCTGCACCAATCACCCATTTGAACGTAAGCAAGGTCAAACCTTTGCCGACAGATGAACCTGCCGTTTTGAACGTAATCTGTGTACCGGCAATTAAGAGGAACAGCGCAATCAGCGTACTGGCACTATTAACGAAGAGAGCTTCCGTGAATCCACCAATGCGCAGAGCATTCGGGAAGAATGTATTGATCGTTGCACCAAGCAGCAGGGGGACAACCATCATACCGCCAGGGATGCGATCTAAAGTTGCTTTAATGTTCATAGTAGTTAGCTCCTTATGAAGTAATCGTTTTTATGAAGCGCTTGCAGGGATTATATTATCCCATATCGTTTAATATAGCAACAATAAATTATTGTAAATTTTAAATAAGTATTATAGTGTTTAAAAATGCAACACAACAAGGCGATAAAAAAGACGCAAACTTAAAGTTAATCTTTAAGTTTACGCCATAATGTGGCCCGGTTAATCCCCAGACGCTCCGCAGCCTTCGATTGATTGTTGTTTTCCTCCTGAAGCACAATCTGAATCACTTCTTTTTCGATCTCCTTCAGCGTACCGTTCAACTTCATTGGACTTGAAGAAGGTTGCTGATCCAGCAAGCGGGATAAGGTAGCGGTGGAGATGACATACTCCTGCTCATTGAGTGCAGCCTGCTTGATCAGATGTTTCAGTTGGTTGACATTCATATGTGTGATCTGTTCTTGGATCAGCTGCAGTGCATCTTCTTTTATTCTAACCGCAGTAGTTCCGTACTTCTGGTAATATCCCGTAAGAAAATGCTGCATCAGTGGAGCCAGATCTTCTGGTCTATCCGCAAGATTTGGCATCATGATCGTATTAAGCTCCAGATCGAGTGACCAATGTGGGTTCAATGCCTGCTCCCCGAGTATAAACACCCCAATCCGGTTATGAAGGCAGCTCTGGATAAAGGAGAGCAACTCCGGATCTTCCATACGTGTCTCCATGTGGTTAATCTCTACATTTCGAACCTTGGCGAGTGGTATCTTGTGCAAATGACCGGAAGGCACTTGTGAGAGATCGATCTGTAATAACAGTCCGCCGGCAGAGTACATCTGATGAATATGTTTGACTAGAAAAGATTTACCTGAATCCGCTTCACCTAGCAGATAGATCGGTTCATGATTCTCGTAAAGTGCCCGAATGTTCTTTAATACCGCCTGCATGGCAGGGGATTCGGCAACGATAGGCTCCATCGATGCGTCCGTGAACGTTGTTATGCCGAATTGTGCAAAGGCATAGGGTTGTCCTTTTTCCAGCATGTATACCTTGTAGTTCTTGTTGTCCAGGGTCGTTTCATAGGCGTTAACCGTGAGCTGATAATCGTCCACCATGAACACATTTTGGACCTGGGATTGGTGGAATTCCAGACTCGTGTTGGTCAGATACATGTGATTTTCGGTCAGCGGATTGTTCTCAAAGTCGGTCAGGTTCTCGAATACGACTTCATTCCGTTCATTTAAAATAAGCAAATTCGGATGTTCCCGTGTAACCAGGTCATTCAGTATGATCGATATCGCATGATTTTTGCTCAAATAACGGTAGACCAACTGCGCATCTGCCATCGCTCTAAGGATGGATTCCTGACCGGATTGGATTAACAATCCCTCCAGACCATAGGTCTTCGCGGTGTTGACGGTGATCACATCCCCGACAATCTGGCGGTACCCGGAAGCTTTCAACTCCAGGAGCAATCGTGCCACATCTTCCGAGCTATGTATGGTATAGACCTTGAGAGGCAGATCCATCAGATCAATAATCGATTGTGCACCAGAGGTGATGTTGGAGAAACCAACGATCGCTGTCTGACCGTTAAACTGGCTTGCCAGGGTAAGTGAACGAATCATATCATAACCCGATAACTGCACATCAATGACGGGAATAGTTACTGCTTTTTTAATCAATTGGGCGGTACCGCCGCGGCTAATGATAATCTCTGCCCCATTTTTCTCAGCTTGGATTGCTAGCTCCACGCCTTTCGCCAAGTCGCCCACGTCTGTCTGAATGGTTAACTGGGGAAAACGGGGAATGCACTCTTGTATAATAGGAATCATCGATTCGTAGGGAGCAATAAAGTGAACTCGTGTACGCATAATTTTCCTGCCTTTATCGAAAACTTTGATCCCCCTATTATAGCCAACTTGCGAAGGAATGGCACCTATGGGGGGGAATCAACACGGCTACATCCGAAAAATGGATATGGATATGGCTTAACTCACCAAGTGAAATGTGATGAAGTGCACTGAATCGAATCCTTAACTATTTCAAAATTAATGGATCATTGCACACGCTAAGTATAGAGAAATGAGGAGTTTTATATGGGAGACATTCATAAAGTAGCTGAGCCAGATCACATCATTAAGGATGTTGTCGCAAAGTTCCCGTGCTGAGTCCTGTGGAGTGAAGGCCGTCCATGTCTGGAGTATCAGCGGGAAGAAGAGTTAGCCCAGATCGAAGAATACATTCGTACAGTGTACAATGTTGAGCTGTTGGATGTGTTTTTCACCGCGGTGGAGAGCCTTCCGGTTGAGCTATAGGCTAGTTCTGAAGTTAGGGGGTGAGACGACACTATAGGTGCTCGTCTTTTCTTATTTTGCGCTATGATCGTGTGAATTTGGATCGTATGGACTCCACTTGCCATCGTGAAATATGAAACGTATGTGGGCGTATTCATGTATTATAGTATACATATGAACTTTTCGGAGGAGGAACACGTAATGGGAATCTTATCGAGGTTTAGAGACGTGATGAAAGCGAATGTGAACAACATGCTGTCTCGGGCAGAAGATCCGGAGAAGAGTGTGAATGAGTATATGCGCAACCTGAGCAGTGATCTGGGGCAGGTGAAGGCCGAGACGACGGCGGTGTTGTCGGATGAGAGCCGGGCGAAGCGAGCACTGGATGAGTGCAGCGCCGAGGTCAAGAAGTTACAGCGGTACGCAGAGAAATCGGCGGAGTCCGGAGATGAAGAGAAGGCACGTAATTTTCTGGAGAAGAAAGTGAAGCTGGCTGACAAATTGAACGAATTACAGGCTGCCTATGAACGTGCTTCCGCCAAAGCCAAGATGATGAAGCATATGAACGATAAACTGGTTGCCGATCTGGGGCAACTGGAAGCGCGGCATGCCGAACTGAAGGGTCGCATGGCAGATGCGAGGGCGCAGCAACAGACCAATGAACGGAATGCATCTGCGGGCAAGGCTGATGCCGCATTGAAGGCCATGGAAGACAAGGCCAACCAGGCATTGAACGAAGCAGAAGCGTTGGCAGAACTGCGTGCTGGAGCACAGGAAGATGATCTGGACGAATTAATCGCCCAGCTCGAGAGGGACATGAACGCAGATGCGGGTAATAATGAACATGCTTCGCCAAGTGCGGATGAAGAACTCGCAGCGATTCAGGAGAAGCTGAAGAATAAATAATACGTTACACCATTTCGTTAACATTGAGGTGAGCAGATGCCGGTTATTGAATATAAATGTCCCAACTGCGGCAGTGGTATGATCTTTGACAGTGTGTCAGGTGCACTATCCTGTCCCAGCTGCGGCCGCCAGGACAACATAGAGCAGATCCCCGATCCATTGAAGAGACAGGTATTCACCGAAGATGAGGTCAAGGAATACCACTGTAACAGCTGCGGAGCTGACATTGTGACAGAGCCGGAGACGAGTGCGACGACATGCAGTTTCTGCGGTGCAGCGGTTGTACTCAGTGATCGGCTGACGGGCAATCTTGCCCCTGCGATGGTGATTCCCTTTTCGATCAACAAGGATCAAGCCAAACAGGCTTTCAAAAAGTGGTGCAAAAACGGCTTGTTAACGCCAACTGGCTTTATGTCCGCCGATCGAATTCAGAGCATTACCGGCATGTACGTACCGTTCTGGTTGTATGAGTTACATAACAAGATCGAAGTGCATGGCCGTGGCACCAAGGTCAGATCCTACACCCAGGGCGACTACCATTACACGGAAACACAGCATTTCGATATATATCGCAGAATTCGGCTGAATTACGTGAATCTGCCCATCGATGCATCGGAGAAAATGAAGGATGAACTGATGGATAAGCTGGAGCCTTTTCCATATAATCAGCTGAAATCGTTCAAGACCCCGTATCTGGCGGGGTATATTGCGGAAAAGTATAGCTATACGGACGAGGAACTTTTTCCACGGGCCAAGGATAAGACGAAATCTTACATTGATTCTTATATTGCCTCAACCGTATCTGGTTATAGCAGCGTGAGCTATACAGATAAACAGATTGATACCACGCTCAAACATGCGGACTATGTGCTGCTCCCGGTGTGGATGGTCAACTATGACTACAATCGGGCACAGTATACCTTTGCCATGAATGGACAGACAGGTAAAGTGGTCGGTAAACCGCCGATCAGCAAAGCCAAAGTGGCCGGATGGTTCGCAGGAGTATCTGCCGTCTCGTTGCTGTCACTGAAGCTGGTTTCCTGGATGATGGGAGGTGGATTCTTATGAGAAAAAGAACCCCTCTGGTTGTCGTGATGGCTACACTCATTTTACTAATGGTAACGCTTGTTGCTCCGTTGATTCCCATGTCATCGGCATCCGCAGCGGAGAGCAAAAATCTCATCTACGATGAGGCCAACCTGCTAAGTGAACAGGATAAGGTTGAGCTGAATGCACTTGCGAATCAGTATGGCGCGGAACGGCAGACGGACTTTGTTATATATACCTCCAATAACGAGGAGCATAAAAGTGAAATACTGCTTACCGAGGATTTTTATGACGATCAAGGATTTGGTTACGATAAAAAGCATGGAAACGCAGTTATTCTTACAATAGACATGTACAATCGGAAGATGTATCTGGCTGGTTTTTACAAAGGGGAAGAGTATATCGACAATGGTAGAGCCGATAAAATTACGGCCAAAATTGCCCCAGATGTATCGGACGGAAATTATAGATTGGCTTTTGAAAAATATTTGGAGCTCTCCTACGAATATATGGATCTTAAACCCGGGGTCAATCCGGATAATATCCTCTTCAATACGTGGTTTCAACTTGCTGTATCCGTGGCAATCGGAGGAATTGTAGTTGGTGTAATGACCGATCGTTCTGGTGGGCGGGTCACAGTCAATCGTGCAACGTATGAGGATTCCAGTAATTCCAGTGTAATTGATCGTCAGGATCGGTACATTCGTACAACAGTCACCAAACGCAAGATTGAGAAAAACAATAACAACGGTGGCGGTGGAGGGGGCGGAGGCACAACCCGGGGTGGTCATTCCCATAGCGGTAGCAGCCGATCTTTCTAGCATCACGGACATTCGCAATAACTTAATGCAGGCATGTTGGGTACACAATGCTTTCTAATAGAAGGGATGGGAACAAGTATGGGATTTTTCAGAAATCAGTTTTCGAATGTGGTGGAATGGGAAGAGTTTAGAGATGACATGATATTTTGGAAGTGGAGCAACCGGGAGATCAAGAAGGGGAGTAAACTTATCATCCGTTCTGGTCAGGACGCCATTTTCCTGAATAACGGTAAAGTGGAAGGGATTTTTGAGGACGAAGGATCATTTAATATCGATTCCGAGATCATTCCGTTTCTTTCTACCTTAAAAGGGTTCAAGTTCGGATTCAACAGCGGTATGCGGGTGGAGGTATTGTTTGTAAATACCAAAGAGTTTACCGTGCGCTGGGGCACGCAAAGTCCGGTATTAATTCCGACACCACAACTCCCGGGTGGAATGCCGATTCGGGCCAATGGTACGTTTAACTTCAAAGTGAGTGACTATGTGACCTTGATCGATAAGATTGCAGGCATCAAGCAGAGTTATCTGGTGGAGGATGTCAAAATCCGAATTACTTCCGTGCTGGATCAGCTTCTAATGAAGTGGATTAGCCGTGAAGGGAAGGATATGTTTAACCTGCAGGCCAATGCATCGGATATTGCCAAAGGGATTCAGGAAGATCTGGATATGCAGATGATGGACATCGGCATTGGGATTACCGGATTCCAGGTAATGAGCTTCAATTATCCAAAAGAGATTCAGGATATGATTACGAAGACCGCTTCCCATGAGATGATTGGTAATCTGCAAAAGTATCAGCAGGTCAGCATGACAGACGGTATCTCATCCGGTAAAGTACAGGGCGGCGGCGCGGCCTCGGATATGGCAGGCATGATGATGGGTATGAACATGGCCAATGAAATGATGAAGAACATGAACCAGAACCAAAACCAAAACAACAACAATGCCAATTCGTCTCAGAATCAGAACGCGGACCAGAAGCCAGCGGGCAATAGCAACGGTGATGCAGGTAACTCTCCATCTACAGAGGGCAACAAGAAGCCTAACTTCTGTCCGAACTGTGGAGCCAAAAATGAAGGAGCCAATTTCTGTCCAAACTGTGGTCAAAAGCTGGGTTAATAAAATAAACACAGGTAGGGGTTAGGTTCGCAGGAAGTGAAATTACTGCGGAGCTAGCCCTTTTTTTTTGGATGCATAGTTATTACAACAGGGTGATGAGCGGCAAGCCAATTCATTTATTGTAGTTTAGATAAAACAGTTGACAACTAATCACAAATCATATATCTTTAAATTAAGATATTTAATTTGAATATAAAACCCAACACAAACAAATATCTTTAATCCATTACATGAGGAGAGATCAAGATGATGATCCCAACATTGACCAGAATTAATGAACTTGCAAGAAAAGCCAAAGAGGGCGGATTGACGGAGATGGAGAAAGAGGAACAGGTTAATCTTCGCCAGGAATATCTGCAAACTTTTCGCGGTTCGGTCAACGACATTCTCTTGAATGCAACCATCTATGATCCGAACGGCGATGACGTGACTCCTGATAAATTGAAACAAGAACAGGCCAATCAAAATAACAAATAGAAATCATTCACCAGACCATATATCTTAATTTAAAGATAATACAAACTTACTATAAATGAATCAACGATTTAAACTATCTCATTTATCAAATGATCTCTAACACCTAGCAGATTCCAAACATGCTTACCAAACCAAGGAGGAATTAATCATGACTATTCAAACAGCAGGTATTCACCATATTACAGCTTTCGCAGGGGATCCACAGGCCAACGTTGACTTTTATGCCGGAGTTCTGGGACTGCGTCTCGTGAAAAAAACAATCAATTTCGATGCACCTGATGTATACCACCTGTATTTTGGAGACGAACATGGAAGCCCAGGTACCATCATTACCTTCTTCCCATCCGCTGGATCACCACGAGGCAAAATTGGCGGAGGACAGGTCGGTATCACTTCCTATGTCATTCCTCCTGGGTCGATTGGCTTCTGGCAGAACCGGCTGGAACAGTATAACATTGAGGTAACTCAGACAACTCGCTTCAATGAAGAGCTGCTTCAATTCGAAGATAGTGAAGGACTGCGGCTTGAGCTTGTTGAACGGGAAGAGGGTGCGACCAGCACTTGGGCACACGAAGGAATTCCAACAGATAAAGCCATCAAAGGCTTTGGCGGTGCTGTCCTGTTCAGTGTAAACCCGCAGAGAACGATGGATGCGCTTGAGAAAATTTTGGGATTTGTCAAAGTGGGTGAAAATGAAGAGTATGCCCGTTTCCGGTCGAGTGGAGACATCGGTAATATTGTGGATGTTCCGGTGACCCGTATACCTCTGGGCATGGGTGGAGCTGGAACGGTGCATCATATTGCATGGCGCGCCACTGATGACGTGGAACATGCACAGTGGAGTGAAGCTGTACGTGATTACGGGTATCAACCGACGCCAGTTCGGGATCGTCAGTACTTTAACGCGATCTACTTCAGAGAAGCTGGCGGTATCCTGTTCGAGATTGCTACCGATCCTCCGGGCTTTGCCAAAGATGAACCTGCGGATTCGCTCGGACAAAAATTGATGCTGCCAGAGTGGTTCGAGAAATACCGCGCTCAAATCGAGGACAATCTGCAACCAATCGTGGTAAGAACACTCGAACCTGCTACAACTGCGAAATAAGAAGAGTTCTATTACTATAAAATCTAAGGAGCAACGAAGGATGATGGAGAAAAAGGTTACATGGCTGGAGCTGTTTTACGATCTGCTCTTCGTAGCTGCGGTCTCCAAGGCGGGTCATGTCTTGTTACATGCCGAACACGGAGTAATTACGTTTGAATACTTAATGAAGTTTGTGCTTATTTTCATCCCTGTTTGGTGGGCATGGGTTGGTCAGACCTTGTTTATTAACCGCTATGGTCAAGACATCCTGATTCATAGAATATTTCTCATCCTTCAACTCCTGTCCGTGATGGTCATGACGGCGAGCCTGTCTACCCATTTTGACCAATACTACCTGTCCTTCTTCGTGGGTTATATCGGTTCACGGGCATTTACGGCCATTCAATATCTGACGGTTCACAAGTCGAAAAGTGAGCATCAACAGCAAGCGGCTCGTTACTTGGGCACCTGTTTCCTCATTGGTATATTGATCTCATCAGGTTCACTATTCTTCGATTCCTGGCTGCGCTACTTAATTTTGTATGCAGGAATTGCAGTGGACATTGTGCTTCCGTTGATCGGACGTAAAAATCTGGTGAAAGTACCGGTTCAGACTCATCATTTGTTGGAACGTTTTGCGTTATTTACACTCATCCTGCTGGGTGAATCGGTGGTAAGCATTATCGCTGTGCTGCAAGCCGACCATTGGGATATGAAATCCATCCTGTTTGCCGCATTTACGTCCATCTTTGTCATTGCGATGTGGTGGCAGTACTTCGACAACGTGGAGAAAAAGGTTAGCAAAGAGATTCAGACTGCCGGTCAAGCGATCATATACGGCCATCTGTTCATCTACATCTCTATGAGTATGATCGCTGCTTCAATTCAGCTGTTATATCAGAACCAGTTAAACTATGTGTTCATGCTAGGGTTTGTGTTTGGATCGGCGCTACTGTATTTCTTGTCGACCTCACTTGTGTTCCATCGTTACAGACACGCACATCTGCGACTGGGTCCACGCCATCTGGCGTTCATGGTAGGGTTACTGGTGGCATTTGTCCTTGTGGATCTGGTCTACCGGGTTCCGGGTTATGTCATCATGGGCGAAGACATGTTATTCTTCCTGGTGTATGCGAAACTTACGACTTGATATAGTGTTCCAAAAAGAAGAAAAGTCACGGACAGCAGGTGTCCGTGGCTTTTTGTTATGCCGTTCATCGTGGGCAAGCCTTAATAATATAAATTAAGCACAAATCTAGTTTAATTTCTGCGATAGAATCTGTTAATATGAGACTATGTACAAGTGAATCTACCAGATCATATGGAATGGTCTTATTCGTTCGTAGATATGGGGATGACAATCAGGAGGGAAATCATTGAGCACACATCAAATCGGAGTTCCATTGGAAGGGTTTGCAGAGTTTAGTCGTACGGTTGCTGCTGAAGGAGCCGTTTTACTCAAAAATGAAGGGCAAGTGCTTCCACTTGGTGAAAACGAAAACGTTTCAGTTTTTGGACGGATTCAAGTGAATTATTATCGCAGCGGCACGGGTTCAGGCGGTAGTGTCCATGTAGCCTACACAACCAATCTGCTCGATGGTCTGCGCAGCAAAAAGAATATAACGGTGAACGAAGAACTGGCAGCTGTCTATGAGAAGTGGATTGAAGAGAATCCATTTGATGATGGCGGAAAAGTATGGGCGGCCGAGCCATGGAATCAGAAAGAAATGCCTTTGACGGATGAACTGGTTGCACAGGCCAGAAGCAAATCCAGCAAAGCCATTATCGTGATTGGACGTACAGCAGGAGAAGATCAGGATAATGCGGATGCGCCAGGAAGTTACCAACTGACAGAAGATGAAAAAGAGATGCTGAAGCAAGTCACTGCGCAGTTTGAACACACAATCGTAGTGCTGAATGTCTCGAATATCATCGACATGAGCTGGTTAAACGAAACGTATCTACATCCAATTCAAGGTGTAATTTACTCCTGGCATGGCGGTATGGAGGGTGGCAACGCGATTGCTGATGTGCTGGCGGGAGACGTTACACCAAGTGGCAAACTGACAGATACGATCGCATATTCCATCGAGGATTATCCTTCGACTAGCAACTACGGCAATGAGTTCAAGAACCTGTATCAGGAAGATATTTATGTAGGTTATCGTTATTTCGAAACGTTTCGACCCGAGCGTGTTCAGTTTGAATTCGGTTACGGCCTGTCTTATACGACGTTTTTGGCTCAGCATGAAGAAGCGAAATCTGTGTCCAAAGACGGCGAAACCTACATTGAAGTTCGTGTCAATGTGACCAACTCGGGTACAACATATGCGGGCAAAGAGGTTGTACAAGTCTATTATGAAGCCCCGCAAGGCAAACTGGGACAACCGGTGAAGGCTTTGGTTGCTTTTGGCAAGACGGGATTGTTGCAGCCGGGCGAGTCAGAAATTCTGACGATCAGCTTCCCGATCCATGACATGGCATCCTACGATGATGCGGGTGTTACAGGTCATGCTTCCGCATACGTTCTGGAAGAAGGCACATATCGACTGCATGTAGGAACCAGTGTGAAACAAGTGCAGCACGTTAGCATCGATGGTCAGGATGGATATGTGATTGAATCCCTTCAATTGGTGGAGCAACTGCAAGAAGCGATGGCCCCAACGGAAGATTTTACACGGATGAAACCAGGTGCGCGCAAGGAAGATGGATCATATGAACTGACTTATGCAGAAGTACCGAAACGTAAGATATCCATGGCGAACCGGATTGAGCAGAATCTCCCGCAAACGCTGGAGCAGACGGGGAACCAGGGCCACAAGCTGAGTGACGTTAAAGCTGGTAAAGTGAGTCTGGAAGCCTTCATTGCTCAACTGAGTGATCAGGATCTGGCAGCGATTGTCCGCGGCGAAGGCATGAGCAGTCCACTCGTTACTTCGGGAACGGCATCTGCATTTGGGGGTGTCAGCGACAGCTTGTTCAACTACGGTATTCCGGTAGCATGTACGGCAGATGGCCCGTCGGGTATTCGTATGGACAGTGGAGAGAAAGCAACCCAGGTATCCATTGGTACGTTACTTGCGGCGACATGGAACAAGGAGCTTGTTGAAGAGTTGTATGTGATGGAAGGACAGGAACTGCTCAGAAATCAGGTAGATACCCTGCTCGGACCTGGCCTGAATATCCGCCGGAGCCCGCTTAATGGCCGGAACTTTGAGTACTTCTCTGAAGATCCACTGATCTCGGGTGTATTTGCCGCAGCGTGTACAAAAGGCATTATGAAGGGTGGTTCTAATGCCACACTGAAACACTTTGCCTGCAACAACCAGGAGAAACACCGTAGTAAAGTGGATGCTGTTGTCTCTGAACGTGCTCTGCGTGAAATTTACCTTAAAGGGTTCGAAATCGCTGTAAAAGAAGGCGGAGCGAACTCCATTATGACCTCCTACAACCCGATTAACGGACACTGGGCGGCATCGAACTACGACCTGAATACCACAATTTTGCGCGGCGAGTGGAATTTTGAGGGTATCGTCATGACCGACTGGTGGGCCATTATGAACGATGTGACCGAAGGTGGAGAAGCGGATCGCAAATACACGAACTGGATGATTCGTGCGCAGAATGATCTCTACATGGTTGTACCGAACTACGGCGCAGAGATCAACGGCTGGGACGATAACACGATTGAATCCTTGGAAAATGGAACATTGACTCGCGGAGAACTGCAACGCTCGGCAATCAACATCTGCAGATTCATCATGAATGCACCGGTGTCCGATAGAAAACACGAGATCGTGGAGAACGTAGCTTCGTTCCAAGCGAATGCCTCCCTATCGGCTGCACAGGCCCAGGTTCTGGTTGAGAATGCACAGGTGAAACCTGCGGTAGCTGAACCGGTTTATATGAAAGTGGACGAGCCTGGCCATTATCGGATTATTGTACAGATCATGTCCCCTGAGCCGGAACTGGCTCAAAGTGCATGTAACCTGCTCCTGAATGACCAGTTGGTAACCACCATTCAAACGAATGGTACGGAAGGCAAATGGATCAGACAGAAGCTTGTCAAAGTAGACCTTGAAGCAGGACTGTATGAATTGAAACTGGACTTCACCAAACCAGGTCTCCAGATTGATTGGATCGAATTCAAGCAGGTGTAGAGATAATCAGAAATATCTTGTGATAGCAGCAATCATAAGATTGTTCTTCATCCAAAGCAGAATACGTGGGTACATGACAAAGGACACTGCTCGCGGTGTCCTTTGTTGTAACACGGAATAGCTGCTGTTATGATAGTGTTATGGGATTTTGGAGTTCTGAACAATGGGGTCAGGGGTGTTGCGAAGAATGAGAAATTATAATTTTATGAGTCCGATCCTGTTAGTTGTGGTGGCGCTGATTGTAAGAGGTCTGGTGACTAACCTGGGCGTTCTTTTTGGCTTATCACAAGAAGTGGCAAGTAATATTGCCATGATTGCCATGATTATAGCGGCACTGATTATGTTTAATCGAATGACGAAGGCTCGGCGTAAAAAATAGAAAAGCTCGGATAATCTTAAGTTTATCCGAGACATGAAGACACCCTAAGGGTGTCTTTTTTTTGTATTGACGTTCTGAACCTAACGTTTTAGACTATTGCTAATCAATAATAACATTGTAAATAACAAAAATAACAAAATAATTCAACGAAGCACTTAAAATACGTTGCACTCTCTATTTGCTAACCTATTCCGGTCCCCCAAAGGAGAATCCATTCATGAAGATCATTGCCGACAAACAATTTATCTTTCAGGAAGGTCAGCCTTTTCAAAGCAGTCATGCGTCCACGGTTGCTGTGTTACCAGATGGTGATCTGCTGGTTGCTTGGTTTGCAGGTCAGCATGAGAAGGCGAGTGATGTAGCGATTTGGCTCGCAAGGCAGAGTGATAACGGAGCGTGGTCTGTTCCATGCAAAGTTGCAGATGAGGAAGGTATAGCTCACTGGAACCCGGTGCTATATGCACAGAATGATTCACTGATGCTCTTTTATAAAGTAGGGCATGAAATTACGGACTGGCATACCCGCTTCATTCAATCAGTAGACGGTGGGTACACGTGGACAGCTTCTCGGGAGCTGGTGTCCGGAGATATTGGTGGCCGTGGGCCGGTTCGGAACAAACCTATTCAATTGGCGGATGGAACAATACTGGCTCCTGCATCGATTGAACGATTGGACCCTGAGGTATCAGGCAAGCAGATCTGGGAGTCATTTGTCGATATCTCTACAGATCACGGGGGAACATGGACGAAGAGTGCGCATGTGCCGATGGATCTGTCCACCTATGTTGGGTCTGAGCATTGGTTTGCCAAGGGGCTGATCCAGCCTGCATTATGGTCTTCTGGTGGAGAGCGCGTTCACATGCTTCTGCGCAGTACGGAAGGGTTTATTTATCGCAGTGATTCGCTAGATGGTGGACGCACATGGTGCGAAGCTTACGCTACAGAACTACCCAATAACAATAGTGGGATTGATGCCATACGCATGGAGTATGGCTTGCTTGCGCTTGTCTACAATCCAATCCGTGGATACACAACGGAGAGTCCTCGAACCCCGCTGGTGATTACTTTTTCAAGGGACAATGGTCAGACCTGGAGTGATGAATATGTGCTGGAGAATGAACCGGGGGAATACTCGTATCCGGCAATCGTATCCAAGGGGAAGGTTCTATATGTCACCTATACATGGAAAAGGGATCGGATTGCATGTTGGAAGCTGACCGTCACTCATAACGATGAAGAAGGGCCGCAGGAGCGCTGATGATGCACTTTGTCGGTCCTATATGTCATGGAGAGATGCCATGTACCCGTACAATAATGTTCATGAATGGTGGAACGGTCAGATGAGAAAGAGGGCTAACCATTTCCAATGTGCGCATGTCCTACGAATACGTATCATCCCTACATTTTATATGAAAGAAGGGAGTGAACTTTATGAACAGACAGCCTGTATTGGAAGTCATTGCTGTGGATGTGGAAGATGCCAAGGCAGCTGAGGAGGGAGGCGCCGATCGGATTGAGCTGGTGTCTGCGATGTCTGAAGGGGGACTTACCCCCAGTTATGGCGTCATGGCGCATGTGTTGTCCCAGGTATCCATTCCGGTGTATGTCATGATCCGTCCCCATAGCCGCTCGTTCCGCTATAGCGCAGATGACATGCACGCCATGGCCCGCGATGTTCGGGTGGCGAAGGAACTGGGAGCCGCTGGCATCGTAATTGGAGCCCTCACGGGAGAGGGTGAAGTAGATCTCCTCAGCTTGCAATCATGTATGGCTGAAGCTGAGGGTTTGGGCGTTACGTTTCATCGTGCAATTGATGTGAGCGCAAGTCTGACTGGGGCGCTCAAGGCCATTAACACATTGGGCAATGTGGAGCGTGTGCTTACATCGGGAGGGAAACGGACAGCACCTGAAGCCATACTGGAGCTGAAACAGCTTCAGAATTTGGGGCAAACCTTGAACATCGCTGTCATGGCAGGGTCGGGAGTTACTTTAGAGGGAATTGAAACGTTAGTGAGTCAGACGGGCATCACGGAGATCCATATGGGATCAGGTGTACGCCGTGAAGGAAGCTTTGACCATCCCGCAGATTCGAAGCTTATCGCTCAAGCCAAGCAGCAGTTATTACAGGCATCACTGCCATTTATGGACAGTAATGCGTAATGCAATCCGTAACGGTCCAAAAAGCAAGGGTGGTCCAGTGACATAGAAATCCACGAAATAAAAGGAGGGATAACACCATGAACCAGGATATGCAAGCAGCCGAATGGATCAAGTTCGCAGCAGAGGTCAGCCCATCCGAACGCCAGTTGAAATGGCAGGAGATGGAGTTTTACGCGTTTATTCATTTTACGGTAAATACATTCACGGATCGGGAATGGGGCACTGGGGAGGAAGAACCGTTGATCTTCAATCCTTCTGAACTAAGCGCAGCGCAATGGGTGCAGGTGTGCAAGGCTGCCGGGATGAAGGGGCTGATTTTGACGTGTAAGCATCATGATGGATTTTGTTTGTGGCCAAGCCAGTATACAGCGCATACGGTCGCGGCCAGTCCATGGAGGAACGGTGCGGGGGATTTGGTTCGGGAAGTCGCCGATGCCTGCCGTGAGGGTGGATTGAAGTTCGGCGTGTACCTGTCTCCTTGGGATCGGCATGAAGCCACTTATGGAGATTCCGAGAGGTATAACGAGTTTTTCCTCCATCAGTTACGTGAGCTGCTTACGAATTATGGCGATATCTTCTGTGTATGGTTCGATGGCGCGTGTGGTGAGGGTCCGAATGGCAAAAGGCAGGTCTATGACTGGGACGCCTATTATGCGCTTATTCGTGAACTTCAGCCCGATGCTGTCATCTCGGTATGTGGACCGGATGTTCGTTGGTGCGGCAATGAGGCGGGGCATACGCGGGAATCGGAATGGAGCGTTGTGCCTGCGCATATGCAGGATAATGAGAAGATTCAGGAGCAATCGCAGCAGGTGGATGATGGCGAGTTTGCCACAAGGATCAATACACAGGACCGTGATTTGGGAAGCCGAGGGGTCATTCGTTCCCAAGGTGAGCAATTGATCTGGTACCCTGCTGAGGTGAATACTTCGATTCGCCCGGGATGGTTCTATCATGCCAGTGAAGATGATCAGGTCAAAACATTGGAAGAACTGCTCGCCGTCTATTACGGCGCAGTGGGAGGCAATGCCACCTTTTTGCTCAATCTGCCACCGGATACGCGTGGTCTCATTCATGAACGGGATGTAGAGCGACTACAGGAACTGGGTGATTCGCTACGTACCATTTTTCAGGAAAATTTGGCCTTGCAGGCGCTGGTAAAAGCATCGGAGACGATGGATGAACAACATGTCGTATCAGAGGTGTTGACGGAACGACGGGATACGTATTGGTGTCCTCATGAAGGAACGGAGCAGGCTTGGATCGAGCTGGATTTGCAGGAGGAAACGACGTTTGACCGGGTGGTGCTGATGGAACATATCGAGACAGGCCAACGGATTGAGCGTTTTACACTGGAGTCACAGAGGGCAGATGGGGGTTGGGAGGCGTTCTACACGGGGACGGTGGTGGGGTATAAACGAATTTGCTGTTTCCCCCAGGTCACATTGAGAAGGATGCGATTAACCATTCATGAATCCAGATGGTATCCTACGTTGTCCGGGTTAGGCATATATCTGAGCGAGCAGGGAGGGATGCCAAATGCCGCTGCTAACGTATAAAGGTTCACAATTCATGTATGATGGCGAGCCCATTCGGATTTTGTCGGGTGCCATTCATTATTTTAGAGTGGTCCCCGAATATTGGGAGGATCGGCTACTCAAGTTGAAAGCCTGCGGCTTCAACACAGTAGAAACGTATGTGCCGTGGAATGTTCATGAGCCGCAGCCGGGGCAGTATTGTTTTGAAGGCATGGCTGATCTGGAACGTTTTATTCGTATTGCGGGAGATGTGGGTCTGCATGTGATTGTACGCCCAAGTCCTTATATATGTGCGGAGTGGGAGTTTGGCGGATTGCCTTCCTGGCTGCTTGCAGCTGATGATGTCCGTCTTCGGTGTAATGATGCAACATTTCTGGCAAATGTGGATCGTTATTATGATGTGCTTTTGCCCAAATTGAAACCCCTTCTTAGCACGCATGGTGGGCCGATCATCGCGATGCAAATTGAAAATGAGTACGGCAGTTTCGGCAATGACGCGAGTTATCTGCAATATTTACGGGATGGCATGGTAGAGCGGGGGATGGATGTGTTGTTATTTACCTCCGACGGACCGACAGACCCTATGTTGCAAGCGGGATCGGTGCCAGGGTATCTGGCTACAGTTAATTTTGGATCAGGGACGCAAGGAGCGTTCGCCAAGCTGCGTGAATATCAGGCAGAAGAACCTTTGATGTGCATGGAGTATTGGAACGGCTGGTTCGATCATTGGGGTGAGTCGCATCATACCCGGGAAGCCGCAGATGTAGCAGATGTATTTGAAGAGATGCTTCGGGCAGGTGCTTCGGTTAATTTTTATATGTTCCACGGGGGAACGAACTTTGGATTTTATAACGGAGCGAACTGTCAGCAGAAAGATCAATATGAACCCACCATTACAAGTTACGATTACGATTCACTGCTCAGTGAATCTGGGGAGCCAACAGCAAAATTTCATGCCGTACGTGATCTTATTGCTCGGTATAACGATGAAGATCTGGATGAGCTCGTGTTGCCTGAATCGAAGGGGGCATTCGCATATGGACGAGTGGAGTTGAACCAGCAGGCGTCATTACTGCCACAGTTGAACCGGATATCAGTCCCGGTGCAACGCACGAATCCGGAATCGATGGAGAAACTGGGTCAGGATTATGGATTTATTTGTTATCAAACCCGAATATCCGGGCCTAGGGAGCGACAGGAATTGGCGGTTCAGGAGGTGCGTGACCGTGCGCTTGTGTTTGTTGATGGGCAATTTCAGGGCGTGCTGGAACGGGGGAATACAGCAGTATCGATTTCGTTTGAAGTGCCGCCAGAGGGCGCAGATCTATTGATCCTTGTTGAAAATATGGGGCGAATCAACTATGGCCCGTATTTGAGAGATCCAAAGGGGATTACGGAGGGAGTGCGGCATGGCTTTCAATTTTTATTCGATTGGACAATTCATTGTCTGCCATTAGCCGACCTGTCGGGTTTGCAATTTAGCGAGAAATTTTCGGCAGGTGATGAAAAAGGAGAGAGAGCGGGGGGAGGGCCAGCCTTTTACCGGGGAAGTTTTCAAGTAACGGGTGCAAGAGATACTTTTCTGCGTCTGGATAACTGGACCAAAGGTGTTGTCTTTGTAAACGGATTCAATCTGGGTCGCTACTGGAATAAAGGACCGCAAAAAACATTATACGTACCTGCCCCACTCCTTCGCGAAGGTGAGAATGAAATTACTATATTTGAACTCCACGAGACGGCTGATCTGGCCGTTACATTCGTGGATACACCGGATTTGGACTAGGAAAAGGAAAATAGGTGAGCCATACGATTATTGGCAATTGTCGTGTCTGCCGGAAAAAGGTATACGTTGGGTATGGACAGCAACTACAGGAGAGGATGAGGAAAAATGAAAGTTGGACTCAGCACCTACAGTCTGCAACAAGCACTGGATCGTAAAGAATTAACCGTACCGGATGCCATTCGCTGGATCGCCGATCAGGGAGGGGAACATGTGGAGATTGTTCCGATGGGATTCAGTCTGATCGAACATCCGGAGTTGATTGATGAGATTAAAGCTGTCGCAAAAGAGGTAGGAATCGATATTTCCAATTATGCCATCGGCGCTAACTTTGCTGTACAGGAGGACGCCGAAGCGTTGGAGCAAGAGATCCAGAATGTGATGCGACATGTGGATGTGGCTGCTGCATTGGGTGTAAAACTGATGCGGCATGACGTGGCTTTCCGTCCCTCACCGGAAGGAACCGTAGCACAGTTCGAGATCGACCTGCCTGTACTGGTGAAGGCTTGTCAGCGGATAGCCGATTATGCAGCGGATTTTGGGATTACAACAAGTGTGGAGAACCATGGGTACTATGTGCAGTCGAGTGAGCGAATTCAACGTTTGCTCCACGAAACGGCGCGGAATAACTTCAAAACCACCCTGGATGTCGGGAATTTCCTTTGTGTGGATGAAGATCCGGTGAGTGCGGTGAAAAATAATATTCCGTACGCGTCGATTGTGCATGCCAAAGACTTCTATTGGAGACCTTCCTACCGGAACCCCGGTGAAGGCTGGTTCCAAACCTCGCATGGCAATTACCTGCGCGGTGCCATTGTGGGCCATGGCGATATCAACATGCCTGAAGTTATGCGTGTGTTAAAACAATCCGGGTATGACGGATATATCTCGGTCGAATTTGAAGGCATGGAGGATTGCAAAACTGCCTCACGCATTGCCATGGATAACGTCCGCCGCCTATGGGAAGAGGCATAGGGCTGAGTACTTGTTTTAAATGAAATATGACTTGTTATTTAGGGCTCAAAAAGAAAGTTAATTCATTCAGAAAAAGTAGTGAAGGGGGCGAAATCGATTCTGAAGAAGCGAAGCGTGCGCCTTTATCCCCGGATTTCCCCTTTGCAAAAAGGTGAGTGAAGAAATCTGGGGATAAGAGCGATCGGAAGAACGATTCGCAACCGAAACGTCTACTCTGCAGAACTTTAATTATTTTATTTATGGAGGAATCAACACTATGTCCAAATTGAAAGTCGCCGTCATCGGTGCCGGATCCATATCCGATTGCCATTTGCAAGCCTACGCCAGTAACCCGGACGTTGAAATATACGCCATCTGCGACCTGAATGCAGAACGTGCCGCAGAAGTCGCGAAGCAATATAATGCACCTCATGTGTTTACCGATTATAAGGAACTGCTCGCACTGCCCGAGATTCATTCCGTTAGCATCTGTACATGGAACGACTCCCATGCCGAGATTAGCATTGCTGCGCTGGACGCAGGCAAAAACGTGTTATGTGAGAAACCACTCTGCCAAACGGTGGAGGATGCCCTTGAGGTAGAGAAGGCCGTTCATCGCAGCGGAAAACTGCTGCAAGTTGGTTTTGTTCGCCGCTATAGTGACAATGCACAGATTCTGAAGAGGTTCATCGACGAGGGTGAACTGGGCGAGATCTATTATGCCAAAGCCTCCAGTCTGCGCCGTTTGGGTAATCCGGGTGGCTGGTTCTCCGATATCAACCGCTCCGGCGGCGGCCCGCTGATTGATATCGGGGTGCATGTGATCGACATTTGCTGGTATCTAATGGGCAGACCGAAGGTGAAATCCGTCTCCGCTAACGTGTCCAATCGATTGGGGAATCGCTCGAACATTAACAATCTGTCGTTCTACAAAGCGGCAGACTATGACGCGCAGCAGAATACTGTTGAGGATATGGCAAATGCCCTGATTCGTTTCGAGAATGGTGCGAGCCTGCTCGTGGATGTCAGCTTCACGCTCCATGCCAAAGCAGATGAGACCTCAGTCAAGCTATATGGTGACAAAGGCGGTGCCGAGCTGGAGCCGGAAATTTCGATTATCGGCGAGAAATTCAACACCATTTTAAACATGACTCCACAGGTGGATTTCAAATCATTCGACTTTATGGGCTCGTTCCGCAATGAAATCAACCATTTTATCGATAGTACACAGGGCCGCAAAGAAACACTTAGCCCAGTTGAAGACGGCGTCGAAGTAATGAAAATGCTCTGTGCCATCTACGAATCAGCCCGTCAGGGACGCGAAATTACGTTGTAAATAGTGGTATTGCATCGCGTGGATGTGGGTGCTCCATGTGGCTACTTCACGTTGATACTTAACTAATCCCATGGCATTAAAGGTTGTGAGCATTTCGCTCCCTTCTCAATGATGCCCCCCTCCGGGCGAGGTTCGGAGTCGTCCTCTTAGCTTGCTGCTGGAGCAGAGTGGGGAGCGAGTGCTAACGAATCTGATCCGTCTTATTTAAGGATATGGAGCGTGAGCAGAAACCTAAAGAACCTGAGACACGCTATATGAGAATAAACAGCAGTTTACAGCATTATTATCAGCTAATTTCGGGAAATAACGTGTCTGACGTTCCTTACAATTTAAAAAGAGGATCAAAAGGCTAAATAAGACGCCCTGAGTTCCTTAGAAAGTTTCCTGCGATTCGCGAAGGTGCCAGTTTATATTCCTCTGGAGGCAAGCGGAGAATGTGGGATTCATAGGAATTGAAGATGGCACCGCAATCGAAATAACAAAGTTACTACGCCCCATAATAGTTAAACATACCGTTTACGCCATAACGAAGAGTGCAGAACCAATCTGAAGAAGCGAAAACAAAAGCTTCGGAAAATCCTACCACACTAAAAATGACAGGATTTAATATGTCCTTTTTAGTTGAACTAAACGTTTACACGATAACGGAGAGGGCAGAAAAAATCTGAAGAAGCGGAGCGCTCGCCTTTATCCCCGGATTTTCCCTCTAGGAAAATAATCAAAGAAATCTGGGGATAACAGCGATCGGAAGATTATTCTGACCGCGTAGTGGCCGAGTGTAAACCTATGTGTTCAGCGTTTGACATGAAATCCAAAGGAGATGAATCAGGATGAGCGAAACCAAAGAAACCGTACTGGAGCAGGAAGAGCAGATTGTCGAAGCCGGGGTGCACAATTTTAGCAAAGAGGAAGAGTGGATCAGACCAGAGGAACCGCTGCTGAATGAACGGTTGGAGTGGTTCAAGGACCAGAAGCTGGGGCTGATGATGCACTGGGGGCCGTATTCCCAGCTTGGTCTCGTCGAGTCCTGGGCGCTGAGTGACGAGGATGGCGATTGGTCGCGTGATGACATCGACTGGACGGATGACATGGAAGACTTCAAACGGGAATACTTCGATCTCAACAAAACCTTCAATCCGATTCGTTTCCAACCCGAGGAATGGGCACAGATGGCGGCAGATAACGGGTTCAAATACTTCCTGTTCACCACCAAGCACCATGACGGCTTCTGCATGTGGGATACCAAAACGACGGATTATCGGATTACGGGTAAGGATACCCCTTTTCATACCCATAAGTATGCGGACATCTGTCGAGCATTATTTGACGCATTTCGGGCTAAAGGGCTGGGCATCTCAGCGTATTTCTCCAAAGCGGACTGGCATACCCCGTATTACTGGGCACCCGGTATGGAGCGTGGGCGCCATATGTGGCGCGGTCCCTCGTATGATCCCCATAAGTATCCATGGCTGTGGGAGCAATTCGTAGAGTTCACACATGAGCAGATCATGGAGCTGCTGACGAATTACGGACGGATCGAGTGTCTGTGGCTGGATGCCGGCTGGGTGCGCGAAGGTCGCCATGGGCAGGATATCAGGCTCGGAGAAGTCGTGGAACGTGCACGTCAGACCACACAACCGTGGCTCCTGTCCGCAGATCGCACCGTGGGTGGGCCGTATGAGAATATCGTTACCCCCGAGCAGACCATACCGGAACATCCGATGAACATTCCATGGGAGAGCTGTATTACCGTGGGCAACTCCTTTGCCTTCGGATTCGATGATCAGTACAAAACGGGAAGACAGCTGGCACATATTCTACTCGAAGTCGTGTCCAAGGGTGGTAACCTGGCGCTGAATGTAGGACCACAACCCGATGGGCGTCTGCCCAAAGGGGCAATTCGAGGCATCAAGGGCCTCGGTGAATGGCTGGGTACTCATGGAGAAGGGGTCTATGGAACCCGGATCTGCGGGCCATATTTTACGAAAGATTGGGCCTTCACGCAGAAGGAAGAGATCAACACCGTATATGCCTTCCGTTTATACCGAAACGAACATGAGAGCGTACAACCACAGCTAGTCATTCCTTATCTGGAAAAGGTAGAGCGGGTCGAACTCATCGATAGCGATGACGTACTTACGTATCAGCATACGGAAGACGGACTTCTCGTGGAACTTCCACAATCGGTTACAACCAGTGCATTACCCATCACACATACGTTCAGATTGATCACAAGCGCATAGAGATTTTTCCCGTGTGTTCCCCTTCTCGGTGCTGAATCGTTAACTTTTTGAACATGCATGTACAGAACGCTATGTCAATTCCGGGGGAGATCTAACCACCTCCGGGATTTTTTTATTCATACATAAGGAACATAATTTCCACTCAAAACAGCTCGTAATCGCTTGCTATACAAGGGTTTATGGAATAAAGAGAAGTCGGAGAAAATTGCAAATTGATAAAAGTTTACCGTGCGATGTACTATCAAATCAAGAAAGCGCTACCTGATATGAATGTTTACATCAATTATGTTTTACAAGGAAATAAGATCAGGAAAAAGGATATTTAAGGGATGTAAATGTAATGTATTATTACACTTGAGGTGTAGAAGGAGTGACGCAAATGAGTCGAGTTACGGAAAGCATACCCGCTAAGTTGGAACTCCAGCAGAGGAAACATGTGGAGCCCAAGCGGCAGCATCCATTCATCAAAAGCCTCAAGAAGCACTGGGAGCTCTACCTGCTCGTGCTGCCTCCCGTGTTGTATCTGTTGATCTTCAAGTACATCCCTATGGTGGGTGTCCAGATCGCCTTCAAGGACTTCAGTGTAGTCAAAGGAATCTGGGGAAGCCCCTGGGTTGGCTTCAAACACTTCGAAGCCTTCTTCCAGTCTCCAAACTTCTGGCTGTTGATCAAAAATACGATAGGCATCAGTTTCTATTCCTTAATCGCGGGTTTCCCCATTCCAATCCTGCTGGCGCTGGCGCTGAATGAGATTCGTACGGGTTACTTCAAGAAGACTGTGCAGATGGTCACTTACGCTCCGCATTTTATCTCCACCGTTGTCATGGTATCCATTATCATTCTGATGCTCTCCCCACATGTGGGCGTGGTAGACAAGCTGTTCACACTGCTCGGCTTCCCAATGACCAACTTCATGGGCATTCCGGAATACTTCAAATCAATCTACGTCTGGTCAGGTGTGTGGCAGGGAATGGGATATTCATCCATCATATATATCGCAGCTCTTGCTGGTGTTGACCCATCTCTGTATGAAGCAGCGAAGATGGACGGCGCATCAAGACTTCGGAAAATCTGGCACATTGACCTTCCAACACTCGTTCCAGTCACCGTCATCATGCTGATTCTGAGTCTGGGCAGCATTATGGGCGTGGGCTTCGAGAAAATATACCTGATGCAGAATCCGCTCAACACAAGCGCTTCAGAGGTCATCTCCACGTATGTGTACAAGGTGGGTCTGATTGGTGCGAATTTCAGTTTCTCCTCGGCAGTAGGGTTATTCAACTCCATTATCAACCTGATTCTGCTGGTTATCGTCAACGGCATATCGCGCAAAGTATCCCAGAACAGCTTGTGGTAAAGGAGGAGCTTATTCATGTTCAACCTGATTAATCGGAACCGGATCAAGGACCCGCTCGGTGACCGCATTTTTATGACATTTAACTATATCTTTCTGTTTGCCATACTGCTAACGGTGTTTTATCCGCTCTTGTATATCATCAGTTCTTCGTTCAGCTCTTCACGGGCCGTCACATCCGGTCAGGTGTGGCTGTTCCCGGTCGATTTTAACATCAAGGCTTATATCTCCATATTCAAAAGCCAACAGCTGATGCTCGGTTTCTACAACACAATCATCTACACCGTGGTGGGCACGTTCATTAACGTGGCACTGACCGTCATGCTGGCGTATCCCTTGTCACGCAAGTCATTCTATGGACGAGGTGCCATTATCATTTTCATGATGATCACGATGTTCTTTGATGGCGGTCTGATTCCCACCTATCTCCTGATGAAGGACTTGCACCTGCTGGATACACGTTGGGCGATGTGGTTGCCCGGGGCGCTCGCGGTGTTCCAAGTCATTGTAGCAAGGACGTTCTTCCAATCTTCCATTCCGGAAGAGCTTGGAGAGGCCGCAGAGATGGATGGTTGCCGGGATATCCGGTATTTGATCAGCGTGGTTCTTCCTTTATCAAAGCCTATTCTGGCAGTCATGACACTCATGTATGCCGTAGGTCACTGGAATGCGTACTTTGATGCACTGATCTACCTGCGTTCTGAGAAATTGTTCCCTCTCCAGTACGTGCTGCGCAATCTGCTTATCCTGAACGCGGCTGATCCGGCGATGCTTGCCAATACCAGCCAACAGTTGCGGGATCAAGGGTTTGAGCAGGTGTTGAAATATGCACTGATCGTTGTCGCGAGTATCCCCATTCTGATCATGTATCCATTTGTACAGAAGCATTTTGTTAAAGGAGTCATGGTTGGTTCCCTCAAAGGTTAATCCTTGTGAGTTAAGCCCGGTTGCCTCTTGAAAGGAGGTGGAAGGAACACGCCGGCTTCCGGGAGTGATTGGATACGTGTGCACTACAACCAATGGTTTGCCGTTATGAACAAAAAGGAGGAGTCAGATTGAGAAAATCTTGGATTTCGATGTTGTTTCTGGTCTTTGCTTCGATGGCTTTGTTGTCCGCATGTAGTTCATCCGAGGAATCGGGTGGAAGTAGCGACGGTAGCGGGGAGAGCGGCGGTCCTGTAACCATGACCTTCTTTGCTCCGCAAGGCAAAGCGTCCATGGAAGAGAATGAATTTACCCAATTTATCGAAGACAAGTTCGACGTTACCCTAAAATGGGATCTGGCCCCTACAGACGCCTTGCAGGATCGCAGACAATTGCTGCTGGCCAGTGGTGATTATCCGGAAGTGTTTCTTCACGGCAAGTTCACCACTTCAGACCTTCAAACCTATGGAAAACAGGGCGTGTTCCTTCCGCTACAAGATCTGATTAAGGAGTATGGTCCGAACCTGACCAAGATTATGGAAGAGAAACCATATTTCAAAGAAGCCATTACGGCACCGGATGGCAACATCTATGCACTGCCGATCTTCAATGAATGTTACCACTGTACGTATGCACAGAAATACTGGATCAACACAGAATGGCTCGATAATCTGGGTCTGAAAATGCCAACAACAACCGATGAACTGTACACCGTTCTGAAGGCGTTTAAGACACAGGATCCCAACGGTAACGGGAAAGCGGACGAGATTCCACTTACGGGTGCACCGAACAAGTATGTATGGAATGGCAACATTGATGCCTATCTGATGAATAGTTTCATATACAATGACAACGACAAATACCTGATCGTGAACGATGGCAAGGTGAGTTTTGCCGCCAATCAGGAAGGATGGAAGAAAGGGCTGGAGTACATGAACAAGCTGTATGCAGATGGCCTGATTGATCCAGCTTCCTTCACGCAGAACGATCAGGCGATTGGACAACTGGGCAACAAAGAAGGCGATGAGGTGGTCGGCTCCATTACAACGGCGCTGGTCAGCTATCTCGTAAATACCTATGACAAAGACATCACTCGTCACCAGCACTGGGATATTGTCCCTCCATTGAAAGGGCCGGATGGCGTGCAGACAACAGGCGCCACGCAGAGCGTCGGTGAGTTTGAGTTTGCCATTACCAACAAAGCGACAGAAGCACAGCAGATTGCCGCTATCAAAATTGTGGACTACATGTTCAGTGAAGAAGGTGCACTATACGCGGAGTATGGACCTACCGAAGGCAAGGGCTGGAAAAAGGCAGATGCCGATGAGAAAAACATCAATGGCGAGCCTGCCAAATACAGTTACTACAACCTGCCTGAGCGTGATCCAAACGTTGTTGTGAATGAGAGCTGGTCACAGATCGGAGCGCATGACTTGTCCAACACATTCCGTAATCTGTTTGCCGAAGGGCAGAACCCTTTGGAAGCAGAGGGTTATGGTACACGTCTGGCTCAAGCTACCAATGTGTATGAACCCTATGCACCAAAAGAAGTATATCCTGCGAACGTGTTTATCCGTCCAGAGGATACGGAATCAGCTGCACAATTGACTACGGCCATCAAGGATTATGTGCAGACGAATATGGCACAGTTCATTATCGGTAGCAAGAGCATTGATAAGGAATGGGATGCATATGTCAAAGGTTTCGATGGTCTTGGGCTGAGTAATTACCTTGAGATCTACCAGCGCGCCATTGAGAAGAATCAATAATTGTTGAAGGATTCCATATAGAGGCTGTCCCGTCTGTCACCCGTGACCGGGACAGTCTTCTCCTATGACAACCCCACGTCATCCGATATAATGTACTGAATATTTATGGGAAATTAGCGATCAGCACAAATGATTGTCGTCATTCAGCATGAACAGTAATGGTGGGGGGATCTCGGAGATGAACAACAATTGGTTTAGACGTTTGCTGTTATCGTATCTGCCTGTTTTCTTTATTGTGACGACCATTCTATTCTTTATTTTTTTCCAGGTCTTCAATGAACAGAACCGTAGAGAAGCGCTTAAGGCCAATGAATTCCTGGCCTCACAGGTCACACAATATCTGGACAACTCTCTGCGCTCCATTGATTTCAAGGTACTGCGTGAGATTTTGACCAACCCTAACTTGAAGAATTATTTCTCGGTATCTGGCAGCGATGATGTGTATGCCGGCATTCAGGCGGTCCAGGTGGTTGATGAATTGAAAATAGAGTATCCGCTGATTGATTCGATATATCTCGTTCGATATGGAGATGGCACGGTCTTCAGTAACGGGAAGGCTGTTCCGATTGAAGAGTTCCCGGATGCAGACTTTATTGCAGATAGCCGGACGAGGGATGAACAAAAGTGGGCAGGGGCACGAGCATTCCGGGCTTTCCCTTCACAAGCAACGGAGCAGGTAATTACGATTGTGCGAAGTGTAGGGAACGGCAAAGGACTTGTAGTCACCAACGTGGATCTGAGTACCCTGAGGAAGTCCATCATGCAGATGTATGATCCGGAATTTACGTTTGTGAACATCTTCAACCGTTCGGGCGGCAATCTTTGGGATAGCAGCAGACCAGAAGGGATTACAGCTTCCACTAAAACCACGTCGGGAGAAGTCTTCTCTGAATTTACATCGAGTTATAGCGGCTGGAAGGTGCAGACGGGACTCAATAACGGCAAAATCGTCAAATGGGCTCTGCAATTTTATAATATCTGGTTTGCCTTTGCTGTAGTGGTTGTGTTGATTGGCGTGGTGTGGGTGATCTATGTGACCCGCAGAAACTACAAGCCGATTCAGCAGATTGTCACGTTAATTCAGACCGTCTCTTCGCAGAAGCAATCCGGACTGAACTATGGCAAAGAGAATGAGTTCCGCTTCATCCATGCCACGCTGGAACGCATGATTGATCAGACGAGACAATATCAGGAGGAGCATGAAGAGAATCTGATTTTGCAGAAAAGGATGTTCTTTCAGGAGTTGCTGGAAGGCACACGAGACTTTACGAGCACGGAGCTGACAGCAGAGATGAAGAAGTTCAAACTGCCTGAGCTGGAGCATCGTTGGGCCGTCATGGTAATTGAAATGGATCGGTATGATGCATTTGCGACGGAGTATCATCATCAGGACCAATCCCTCCTGAAATTTGTGTTGTCCAGTATTCTGCAAGAGAGTGCACGCCATGAAGGAACGGAAGTATGGGCTGAATGGATCTCCGATCAGCGTCTGTACGCCATCCTCTGGATGCCGGATATGGAACAGGCCGAGGAGATGGAGCATCGATTGCTGGCTGGTTATCTGGATAGAATCGATCAGTATCTCAACTTCACCGTAACCATTGGGGTGGGTCGAGTTGCTGTCGATATTCGGGGATTGAGAGCTTCATTGAAAGAAGCTGTGCACGCGCTGGAGTACAAGGCTGTACTGGGAATAAATCGCATCATTCCGTGTAGCGATGTGCCGAATTCGACCAATGATGTGTATGAGTTCCTGAAAACCATCTCACTGCTGGTACAGGCAATGCGTTTATCGGACGATGTCTGGGAAAAGCATTTTGAAAGACTGTTTGAACAAATCAGTGAGTCCGTCTTGTCCCGCCAGGAGATTATGAATACGATCCAATTGTTATTTCAACATTACAATCGGGAGTTCGCCGAACTTCCACGGGAGTACCAGGATTCGTGGGCCGCTATATTCACCCCGCTTCTCCCAAGGCTTGAGGGCTGGGAGACGTTAGATGATTTGCGTGAGCTGTGCTGGGAAGGGTTCCGGGAACTGGCCCTACAGATGAAGACGCTGCAATGTTCGCGTAAACACAGATCTCATATTCTAGAGATTCGCAAATACATCGAAGAGCATTACAATAATCCCGATCTGTCGCTGAACTACCTTAGTGATCGATTCGATATTAATCCGAAGTATCTGAGCAAGCTTTTCAAGGATGAGATTGGGGAGAAGTTCGTGGATCTGCTCATTAGTCATCGCATCGAAAAAGCCAAATTGCTCATGCAGGAGACCGATAAGGCTATTCAGGAAATCAGTGAAGAAGTGGGATATACCAACTATAATTCCTTCAATCGGGCTTTCAAAAACGTGGTGGGTGTAGCGCCAAGTGACTACCGTAAGGCCATGTGATGTAAGTGCACGAGCCTAACTAATTCCGAACGCATAAGGAGAATGTGCATATGGACTACAAAGATGCTTCGCTTCCCATTCAGGAGCGGGTTCAGGATCTGATCGGACGGATGACAACGGCAGAGAAGATTGGACAACTCATACAGCCAATGGGCTGGAAGACGTATGTGAAGGCAGCAGATGGCACAGTACAGGTCACGGAAGAGTTCGAAGCGGACATGGAACAGGGCGGAGTCGGTTCTCTGTATGGTGTGCTTCGGGCCGATCCATGGACTGAAGTAACGCTGGAGACAGGTCTGACACCACGACAAGGAGCCGTTGCCACGAATGTCATCCAGCAGTATGCCTTGGAGCATTCCCGACTGGGCATTCCCATTCTGTTCGGGGAAGAGTGCTCCCACGGTCATATGGCGATTGGGGCGACTGTATTTCCGGTACCTTTAACCGTGGGCAGCACGTGGAATATGGAATTATACCGCAAGATGTGTGAAGCCATCGCTGTGGAGACCCGGAGCCAGGGGGGAGCGGCAACGTATTCCCCGGTGCTTGATGTCGTGCGTGACCCGAGATGGGGACGGACGGAGGAATGTTTTGCCGAAGATCCCTATTTAATCGGTGAATTTGCTGTAGAAGCCATGAAGGGACTACAGGGTGACCGCCTCGATTCCAACCAGACGATTGTAGCTACACTCAAGCATTTTGCAGCTTATGGCAGTTCAGAGGGGGGGCGTAATGCCGCACCAGTGCATATGGGATTACGTGAATTGCATGAAATAGATCTGTTGCCGTTCAAAAAGGCAGTGGAAGCCGGGGCCTGCTCCGTGATGACCGCTTATAACGAGATTGATGGCGTACCGTGTACGTCCAGTACGTATCTGCTGAATGACCTGCTGCGCGAGCAGTGGGGTTTTGATGGATTCGTCATTACTGATTTTGGCGCCATTCAGATGCTGGTCCATGGACATAACACCGCCGAGAACGGGGCGCAGGCCGTAGCACAGTCCCTTCAGGCAGGTGTGGACATGGAGATGTCCGGGTACATGTATCGCAAACATCTCGGTCAGGCGCTGGAGCAGAGACTGATCGAAGAGAAAGATCTGGACTTGGCTGTGTGGCGGGTGCTGGAGATGAAATTCAGACTCGGGTTATTTGAACAGCCTTTTGTAGATCCTGACTTTGCAGAACGGGTCATCGGATGTGAAGATCATGTGCGGCTGGCGAGGGAAGTTGCGCAAGAGGGGATTATTTTACTGAAAAATGAAGGGGCGACATTGCCACTCTCCAAAACTGGCACGAAGCTGGCTGTCATTGGTCCGAATGCGAACCATATCTATAACCAGCTTGGGGACTACACCTCGCCACAGCCGAGAGAACAGATCGTCACCGTACTGGATGGCATTACGCGCAAGCTTGGCGCGGATTCGGGTCAGGTATTGTACGCACCAGGTTGCCGGATTAAAGGCGATTCCAGAGAGGGCTTTGCACAAGCGCTCGCCTGTGCGGAACAGGCCGATGTCATCGTGATGGTGATGGGTGGTTCCAGCGCCCGCGATTTTGGTGAAGGCACGATCGACTTGCGGACAGGAGCGTCTGTGGTAACGGATGACCCATGGAATGATATGGAGTGCGGCGAGGGCATTGACCGGGCTTCCCTGAATCTCATGGGTGTTCAATTGGAGCTGGTGCAGCAGGTACATAAGCTGGGGAAACCGGTTATCGTGGTCTATATCAACGGCCGTCCCATAGCTGAACCTTGGATTGATGAGCATGTTCACGCCATTGTGGAGGCTTGGTACCCAGGACAGGAAGGTGGTAACGCGATCGCAGATATTCTGTTTGGCGATGTGAATCCATCTGGCCGTCTTACGGTTTCCATTCCCAAGCATGTTGGGCAACTTCCGGTCTATTATCATGCCAAACGCACGCGTGGCAAGCGGTATCTGGAGATGGATCTGGCGCCGCAGTATCCGTTTGGCTATGGACTGAGCTATACCGAATTCAAATACGAGAACGTAAGAGTAATGCCAGAAGTGATCGGGCCAGAAGATGAAGCGCAGGTGATGGTTGAAGTCACAAATACCGGAGCGGTTGCGGGAAGTGAGGTTGTACAGTTGTACATCACGGATGTGTCGGCTTCAGTCACCCGGGCTGAAATGTCATTGAAGGGTTTTCGTAAAATCCATCTGGAGCCAGGAGAGACCCGGACCGTTACATTCCCTGTGCAAAAAGAGCACCTCGCACTGATCGACTCCCGTCTCCAGTCTGTTGTGGAACCAGGTGAATTCAGACTCATGGTTGGCCGCAATTCTGCTGACTGGACCGCTTGCAGTCTGCACATTCAGAAGGTGGGGGTGGAGGTATGATTCGAATTCAACGATTCATTGAGGACATGAACCGGTCGCAGTGGCTGGATACGATCGAGCTTCCAACGTGGGAGATGCAGAAGGCCAGATACATTCGGCCAGGGGAATACGAGTATGAGCAGGCGGACAAGGCAATGCAGAGCTTGAATCCGCTGAACAGCGTACACGGAACGACGTATTTTCTGAGTAAATGTATGGAGATTCCAGACAGTTGGCAGGATCAAGCCATTGGGTTGATTTTTGAGACTGGAGGAGAAGGGTTACTGAAGGTGAATGGCTTGCCTTATCACGGACTGGATCGGAATCACGGATTCGTACCTCTTCCGAGAAGTCGAGTAGGCAATGCGCCGCAGTTGGAGATTGAACTCTACGACCCGATCCCGGAGCCACATGATCCACTCAATCGACAAGCCGTGATTCAACCGCCTATTCAGGGCATTCGCACAGCCCTGGTTCATATCAATCAGCCCTTGCAGAGCCTGATGTACAGCGTGACGGTACTCGCCGAGTCGCTCCGGGCATATAACGAGAAGGAGCCCAAGCGGATGGCACTTGTTCAGGCCATTCACCAGGTGATGGATGAGATGTACAATAATCCGGACCGCTGGACGGATGCGGCATGGATACAGAATTTTGAACATGGACTGGTACAGTCAGTGCAGCAGGAAGACCCGGAGGAGTATCGAAGTGGCTTCATGCATCTGGTTGGACAATCCCACATTGATATTGCCTGGCTGTGGCCTGTACGAGAGACGGTTCGCAAGTCCAGTCGCACGTTCTCGACCATGTGTACCTTGATGGACACGTATCCGGATTTTGTGTATTCCCAGAGCCAGCCGCAGCTGTATGCCTTCGTCAAGGAGCATTACCCGGAGCTGTACGAGCGAGTTAAAGCACGCATTGCTGAAGGTCGCTGGGAGTTGGTCGGGGGCATGTGGGTGGAGCCGGATCTGAACATTCCGAGTGGGGAGTCGCTCGTCCGGCAGATTCTGTATGGACAGAACTTCTACCAGGCGGAGTTTGGCAGACGCTCCAACATCGAGTGGCTGCCCGATACCTTTGGCTACTGTGCTTCCTTGCCGCAGATGTTAAAGCTTGCGAATATTCCTTATTTTATGACGACCAAGCTGAATTGGAATGACACCAACGCGTTTCCTTATGACCTCTTCGACTGGGTAGGCATTGATGGAACTTCAGTGCTGGCCTATCTGAATCATGGTGTGAATGAGCATACGCGGCCCAAAGATGTGGATGAACATTGGCAATCGTACAAACAGAAGGATGTGCATCCTGAGCAGATGTTGCTCTACGGACATGGCGATGGTGGCGGCGGTGTGACGAATGAGATGGTGGAGTTTGCAGAGCGATCCCATTTGATGGTCGGGCAGCCAATCAGCAAATTCAGCACGGCAGGTGCTTTTTTTGAAGACATATCGTCCAATAATCCAACGTTGCCGAAGTGGCACGGGGACTTGTACCTGGAGTTACACCGGGGAACCTATACGACCCATGCGAGGAACAAACGTAGCAATCGAAAGGCAGAGGTATTGTACCGGGAAGCGGAGATCTGGGGGCAATTTGCCGGAGCTTGCGCTGCACACACGAAGAATGATCTGGATGAAGGCTGGAAGCTGATCATGCTTAACCAGTTTCATGATATTATTCCGGGAACATCGATTCCTGAAGTATATGTAACGTCCACCGAGGAGTACACGAAGGTATTTTCACTCGGTACATCCGCACTGCGAGAAACGCTGGATATCCTTGCGGAGAACATTGTAACCGATGAAGTTGAGGGTCTTCCCTACATTATATTCAACAGCCTCGGTTGGGAACGTGGAGAAAATATCACCATTACAGGCGATGAACACCTCGCCGGGATGGCCGCATTCGATCGTCAAGGAAACCGTCTGGCCAGTGATCTGGAGCAAAAAGAAGACAAGTATACGCTGCTTGTGCATGTTCCATCGATTCCTGCTTTTGGGTATACAACCATATGGCTGCGCGAGGCACCGGATGTTATCCTTCCAGGAAGGGAAGAAGAACCCTTCCCTTCCACATGGGAAACTGAATTTTACACACTTGAGTTCAATGACTTGGGAGAGATCACCAAGTGGTATGACAAAACGGTAGGACGCGACTGGCTGAAGCCCGGTGATCGGGCGAATGAGTGGCAGTTTTTCCACGATAAGCCGACGTACTGGGATGCCTGGGATATCGATCCACGGTTTGAATCCCAGCGGGCAGGTGCGGTGCAGTTGGTCTCCAGAGAGGTTGTACAGCGCGGAGCTACGCGAGATGTGCTGCGTTATGTGTGGAAGCTGAATCAATCGGAGATCAGCCAGGATATTATTTTGCATCACCACCAGCGGCGTGTTGATTTCCATACGAAAGTGAACTGGAATGAGAGTCATAAGCTGCTCAAGGTGGCATTTCCGGTGGATCTGGTGGCAGCGAAAGCAGCCTATGAGATTCCGTTTGGAGCATTGGAGCGTCCAACCCATAACAACACCAGTTGGGAGCAGGCGCAGTTCGAGGTCTGCGGGCATCGCTGGGCGGATATCTCAGAAGGCAATAGTGGTGTCAGTTTGCTGAATGATTGCAAGTATGGATACGACATCAAGGATCGGACGATTCGCCTGTCCCTGCTTCGTGCACCCAAATGGCCGGATGAACATGCTGATCAGGGCAACCATGAATTCACATATTCGTTCCTGCCACATCAGGGGGATTGGCGACAAGCTGCTGTCGTTCGCCGCGCAATGGAGCTTAATCATCCGGTGGAAGTTGTTGCAGTGAGTCCGTCTTCGGGTCACTTGCCGTCTGAACACGCTTGGGTTCAGTTCCATAGTGAGCATGTCATTCTGGATGCAATCAAGCCCGCAGAAGATGGCTCGGGAACGGTGCTGCGTTTCTACGAATCTTCAGGAGGTCGGGAAACGGTACATGTCGAATGGGTTAAAAGGGAAATTAAGGCGTCTGTCATTAATCTGCTGGAGGATGAGATCCATCCGTTGGCTTGTCCGAACGGTACATTCGAACTGACATTTAAACCGTATGAAATTAAGTCAGTGAAACTTGTTCCAGTGAATCCAAATACGTAATCTTCAGGAGGTATGACATGAAATTAACGAATAAGATCGGTGTCATCGTGGATAGCTTTGGCGTAGGTGTACGGGAAGGGTTGAACAAGGCGAAGGACGTAGGTGCAGAAGGTGTGCAGATATACGCCGTCAAGGGAGAGATGGACCCTGAAAATTTGTCACCTGCGGCGCGCAGGGAGCTGAAGAGTTACATCGATTCATTGGGCCTCGAAATTTCAGCCCTGGTTGGTGACCTTGGCGGACATGGTTTTCAGGTCAAGGAAGATAATCCGTGGAAAGTGGAAAAATCGAAGCGGATCGTGGATCTGGCCCTCGATCTGGGTACCAACATCGTCACGACACATATCGGCATTGTTCCACATGACCCTTCATCGGAAGTCTACGCTACGCTGCATGCTTCTTGTGAGGAACTGGGTCAGTACGCCAAAAGTGTTGGCGCTTATTTTGCCATTGAGACAGGTCCGGAAACGGCAGCTGACTTGAAAGGGTTCCTGGATACACTGTCGACCAACGGGGTATCGGTGAATTTTGACCCGGCAAATATGGTGATGGTGACTGGAGATGATCCGGCGCAGGGCGTTCGTCTGCTTAAGGATTACATCGTACATACCCATGTGAAGGATGGTGTGCGGTTGAAGGAAGTCGACCCACGAGACGTATACGGAGCGGTCGGTTATGCGCCTATGGATCACGATAAGATCGCTGAGATGGTCTCGTCCGGAACGTTCTTTCGTGAAGTGCCACTGGGCGAAGGTGGTGTTGATTTTGACGGATACTTTGCAGCGCTTCAGGAGATTGGTTACACCGGTTATCTGACGATTGAGCGCGAGGTAGGTAATCAGCCGGAGGAGGATATTCGCAAGGCGGTTCGATTCATTCAACAATATCGATAGGGAGCTGAGCAGATGAAAGTGGGCCTGAGCACGTACAGTTTGTTGAACGATTTGAATTCCGGTGAGATGACGGTGCTGGATGTGATTGACTGGATTGCGGCAAACGGCGGAGAGCATATGGAGATGGTACCTTACGGTTACACCGTGGAGGACAATCACGATCTGGCGGATGCGATTCGGGAACGGGCAGCGTCTGCAGGTATTGAACTGTCCAACTATTCGATGCCAGCCAATTTCGTTCAGGAGACGGAAGAGGCGTTTGAAGAAGAGATGGCCCGGGTCAAAAGGCATGTGGATGTCGTACACCGGATGGGTGTAAAACATATGCGTCATGACGTCACGGCATTTACCCTGCCGAAGGAGAAGATGACCATTGCCTGGTTCGAGGAGCATCTGCCTCTGATGGTACGGGGAAGCCAGATCATTGCGGACTATGCAGCGCAGTTTGGGATCACCACAACCATTGAGAATCACGGCTTCAGTGTGCAGGCGAGTGACCGGGTGCAGCGTGTACTGCATGCGGTGGATCGTCCCAACTTCAAGACAACACTCGATATTGGTAACTTCATGTGTGTGGATGAGAACCCGATCATTGGTGTCATGAAAAATCTGCCGTACGCTTCTCTGGTTCATTTCAAAGATTTCTACTTCCGTCCTTATGATGAGCATCCGGGTGAGGGGGAATGGTTCACGACAGCTTACGGCAACTTCCTGCGTGGGGCCATCGTTGGGCAAGGGGATATTCCGATCCGCAAAATTGTAAAGCTGATCAAAGACTCCGGTTATGATGGCCACATTACGGTGGAGTTCGAGGGCATGGAGGAATGCAAATCTGCATCCAAAATTGCCATGGACAACCTGCGTCGCTTCTGGGAAGAGGCGTAACGAACATTATGGAGAGCAATCAAGGGCCGCGTCCAGACGTGGCTCTTTTTCTCATACTACAGCAAGTGAAAAAGCCTATCAGAATATGGTTCTGCGCAAGGATTAAGTTACGAGCATCCCAAGTGTGGTATACTGAATATATTCAGCCTGATAATAACTGGCTATGGATAGGAGAGGTCACTGATCTATGCAGGTATTCGAGGACTGGAATCAGAAGGTAAAGAAGACGTTTAATGCTACGAACCCAGAGGTAGTATTGACGGTATCGGAAGCTGGAAGTTTGCTTGGATTGACCAAAGACCAGATGAAACTGTACGTGGACAAGAACAAACTTACGAAGGTCCCGATCATGAGAAGTGTTCACCGATACCTCTTATTGAAAAGTGAAATAGATAACATCGTTCAAGCACGATAACTTCATAGGATTGAACACAACCATTTGACCGACAGGCTTCGGGAGAGTGGTCTTTTTTTTATCGGAAAGGGGACAGAACGTGCTGAAGAAAGTGTCAGACTGGTTCTATCAGAGGGTAAACTGGTTTTGGGTTGTAGCTGCGGTTGTTGTATTTGCCTGCTTTATTGCATTTATACTGCCTTGGCAGGCGGCAAAGTCGGAGGAAGCCACAGGTGGCGGGCAGTCCCCGGATTCCTCTTTTTTGTACACGGCGGATGATCTATATCAGATGGCTGAGCAGTATGGTGAAGCAGGGCGGAGCGCCTATATCCATGCACGGTTCACATTTGACCTCATATGGCCGTTGGCCTATCTGTTCTTATTGGTCGTTCTGTTATCCGTACTCTATCGTGTGCTTCCGGTAAAGAGTCGCTGGCGCTGGGTGAATCTCATTCCAGTCTTAGGTTGGGCTATGGACATGTTTGAAAATGTAGGTGCATCCCTGATCATGTATCGTTATCCTGAACGTACGCCTGTGGTTGCTGAACTCACTCCGATATTTACCTTGTTGAAATGGTGTCTGATCTATGCCAGTTTTGCAGCACTGGTTCCGGGTGTTCTGATCCGTGTTCTCTACTATATACGCAAGCGAAAGAACTAGTGGAGAGAGGGATGGATTAAGAATATGTTGGTAACCCTAATCGTGTAAAAGTCGCCAGAGATGAGTGCAGAAATATACGCTTGTCAAAGGACAACCTGTTCATATATACTCATGTCGCAAGTGGCGTGAATTGTATAATTACATGAGCCCAAGGAGATGAAGAACGCATGTCGATCAGCTTGAATGTGTATGTGATAACAGACGGTAATGGACGTGAAGCGGTAGATTTTTATCAAAAGGCATTTGGAGCGGAAGTGCTCGCACTTCAAACATTTGGTGACGGTCCATCTGACCCGAATCATCCCATCCCGCCAGAAGCGAAAGACCGTATTATGCATGCTTCTTTGCAGATTGGCAGCTCGGTATTAATGTTGTCTGACACATTTCCAGGCATGCCGTACACTATAGGTAATCATGTTAGTATTACTGTGAACACGGATACTGTGGATGAAGCCAAAGCTATTTTCAGCCAACTGGAAGATGGCGGCGTAGTGGAAATGGCGATACAAGAGACGTTCTGGAGTCCAGCCTACGGCACGGTTGTCGACAAATTCGGCGTACATTTTCAAGTCAGTGCTAAACCGGGACAAGCTTAAGGGCGTACTCTTCGCTAATATAGCCTACAAACGGCAAAACCTCCGCGATCTGCTTTGAGCAGTTCTGGAGGTTTTTTTGTTTTTCCCTATACGGCGTGGGATTACCCTTCCTTCTGAATCTTGGAAGGGTTGTTGATTTTATAGGGAACCGGGTTACGTGTCAGCTTTTTCTTGATGATTTTGGCTTCAAACGTGATAACGTCTCCCACTTCGAGTTCTTGTTTCTTAACGGTGGCACTGTGGCTCGACCAGGCTTCCCCAACGTCAATGACGTCTGGCTCCGTGATGGTAACTGCTTCATAGATGATGACTTCATCGTCATTGTCAGAGAAGTGATTCGGCACAGTGGTGAATTCTTTGACAACGGCGCTCATCTTCACTTTGCCTTCTGGCAGATCAATCTTAACGGTCTTGGCCTTGCTCGCTGTTTTGGTCTTGGGTTTGGCTTCACCGGATGCCCCGGACTGAGGTCCAACATACGCTTCTACTAATCCATCCGGATCACCCTTCATCCCCGAGGAGAAATCATCGGTGTCCGTGTCGTCCGAATCATCCAGATTAGCCGGAATTTCATCCGGGTTAACCAGCATATCTTCTGGAGTTGGCGTAACATCAGCAGAGACTGGTGCGATTGTATCCGAAGTTGACGATTCTGTGCTGCGATCTGGCCCCGCAGTACTTACGCTTCTGGCGCTGTAACTGGACGCTTGCATTTCCTTTAGATACGACGGGTGAATGCAATGTTTTTGTCCATTATCCAGTTGAATGACGGCTGCCATGTGATCAACATATCCAATGATGGTGCACGGCATATTTAATCCGTTTCCTTTATAATAGAACGTTTTGAGTTTGGTTGCTTTACCGGAAAGCAGGCCCCACTCCTGACATTTCTCAATCAGTTCATCTTCATTATCCAGCGTGATAAAATCCTGTGGTTCAATCATAAACGCGTATGTCATATGGAATTTCCGCCCTTCCAATCCATTCTTCATGTTCATCGTTTCCAAATTACAACCAGTGTATCACAAATGAGCATTTTGCTTAAATCCAATCACTGAAATCTGTACCTCAGAGACGAAGATTATCTACGCCTGCTCACAGAGGCCTATGCTATAATTTGATCAGAATGTAAGGTGGGAAGGTATAGCCTTGATATACATATTTCGTGAAGGGAAGATCTGTATGGATAAAAAGGTAAATCATCAAGCCGTATGGCTTGCTATAGGTGTTGCCCTGGGAGTCAGCATTGGTACGGCTACACAGCAACTTGGACTTGGGATTGCTTTTGGCTTGGCGCTTGGCATTGTCATTGGTTCGGTGGTTAGCAAACGTGTGGGTTCGGACCAGGAAGATATGCTCAGCGAACATGTTCGAGAATTGCACAAACCGGGTGATTGGCAAGAGGCCCTTCAACGCTCGCAGGATCATCCGGTTCTTATCCTGAAGCACAGCACAACGTGTCCGATAAGTGCGAGAGCGTACAGAGAATTTATCGCGTTTGTAGGCACCAATGCGTCAGATCCCAAACATCCCATGGATTACCGCATCGTCAAAGTGATTGAAAATCGCTCTTTGTCCCGCCATATTGCGGAAGAGACAGAGATTCACCATGAGTCACCACAGGTACTTCTGCTCGATCAGGGGCAAGTTGTCAATCATACCTCCCATGGCAAAATCACGAAAAAGAGATTATTGCAGTGGGCACAGCATCCGTTTGGATAAATAGATACCCTTCAAAGACCCGTTCTTTTCAGCCCATAGCTGAGAAGTGCGGGTCTTTTTTTACGCTTTTTTTACACCTGTGAAGGCAATTCTTTACCCCTTTTTTACAGCGTTTCATATTACGATTTTACATGTAGCAGGTGCAGAGAACGGTAGAGGGAGGGAGGGCCGCATGGTGAATGATGCCACGATGATTGGATTGGTTGTGCTGCTGTTTGCGGTGTTCTGGGGATTTGTGAAATTCTGTGAAAAGGCTTGAGGGTAGAGGGGGGAACGGAATGATTGCCATCGGCATAATTGTGCTCGCACTGGTGATGTATCTCGGTTATGTGCTGGTGAAGCCAGAGAAATTCTGATGCTGACACTGTACGTAATGCGGAACAAGGGAACGTCGAATAGGGAGGAAATGCGGATATGGGTATCGGTGTAGTGCAAGTAGCGGTAACGCTGCTGATCATCCTGCTGCTGGTGAAGCCGGTGGGAAAATATGTAGTAAACGTGTTCGATGGACAGCGAACGGGAATGGATCAGTTTTTTGGCCGGCCGGAGCGATTGCTCTATCGCGTGATGGGGGTACGGGAGAATGAGTCCATGGGGTGGAAAAAGTACCTCACGGCCGTTCTCCTCTCCAACTTCGTAATGTTGGTGTTGATGTTTCTAGTACTGCGACTGCAAAAATATTTACCGCTCAATCCGGATGGGATTGACAATATGCCAGCGGCGCAGGCATTTAATACAGCCGTTTCGTTCATGACCAATACGAACTGGCAGTCTTATACGGGCGAGAACGCCCTGTCGTACCTGTCACAGATGCTGGCCGTGACATTCCCGATGTTTACGTCGGCAGCGACGGGATTCGCGGTAGCCATTGCGTTCATTCGCGGGCTGGTAGGCCGCCGGGATGAACTGGGGAACTTTTACGTCGACCTTGTACGGTCGATTACACGTATTTTTTTACCGCTGAGCTTCATCGTGGCCCTGTTCCTCGTGTTCCAGGGTGTGCCTCAGACGCTTGCGGGAGCGGTGAACGCCACCACGCTGGAAGGCGCCCAGCAGACGATTACACGTGGACTGGTCGCCTCACTGGAGTCGATCAAACACATTGGCACCAACGGTGGTGGCTGGTTTGGAACCAATGCTGCGCATCCCTTCGAGAATCCAACGGCCCTGAGCAATTTGGTGCATATCGTCTGCATGATGCTGTTGCCAACTGCGTTAGTCTACGCCTTCGGCTTGATGGTCAATAACCGGAAGCAGGGTTGGGCCTTGTTCGCAGCAATGAGTTTTCTTTTCCTTGTGATGTTGACCACGGTATTTGTCTCCGAATATCGCGGTGTGCCTGCGCTGGATGCAGCAGGTCTGCAGGGCAATATGGAAGGGAAAGAGGTCAGGTTCGGCATACCCGAGTCTGCTTTATTTACGGCAGTAACGACAGCGGCTACTACAGGTTCAGTCAACAATATGCACGAATCGCTTACCCCGCTTGGAGGTCTGGTGTCACTCGCCCAGATGATGCTTAATAACGTGTTTGGCGGCAAAGGGGTAGGGCTGATCAACGGACTGTTGTACGTGATTCTGGCTGTGTTTATCTGTGGATTAATGGTGGGGCGTACACCGGAGTTCCTAGGCAAAAAAATCGAGGGCAAAGAAGTGAAACTCGCATCCATCGCCTTGCTCATTCATCCTTTGATTATTCTTGCGCCAACGGCACTCGCACTTATGCGGCCTGAAGCTATTGCGTCCATCTCGAACGGGGGCATGCATGGCCTGACCGAAGTTCTCTATGCTTTTGCCTCGGGTGCAGCCAATAATGGATCGGCCTTTGCCGGACTGAATGCCAATACAGACTTTTACAACATCGCGATTGGTATCGTTATGTTGCTGGGAAGGTACGTTTCGATGATCGCCATGCTCGCTATCGCGGGTTCACTTGCTGTGAAACGGGTTGTACCTGTAACCACAGGTACCTTGCGGACACACACACCTCTCTTTGCTGGCATTCTGGTTATGATGATCGTTGTTGTCGGCTCACTTACGTTCTTCCCTTCGCTTGCTCTTGGACCGATTGCAGAGCATCTGGCGATGATTCAATGAGGGATGTGACAGGGGGACTACAGAGGAATTGGTGTAAGGACGTAATGTATGGAGGTGGCAATGTACGATGAATGCAGTCGAACGAAAGAAGGAACAGACGATGCAACACATGGATACAGAAATGTTTAGAACGAAGGGCAATGAGCCGGATAACAATCGCGGTCATATTCAACATGATCCCGGATCGAAACGGTCGTTAAGCAAAGATATGATACTTCAGGCTTCACGGGATGCGTTCAAGAAGCTTAATCCAGTGGTCATGATCAAAAACCCGGTTATGTTCATTGTCGAGGTAGGTACATTCATTACGCTCTTGTTATGCATCAATCCCGATCTGTTCACCGCATCCGAAGCGGGGCGCGGTTACAATATCGCCGTATTTTCCATTTTGCTGTTCACACTGCTGTTCGCCAACTTCGCGGAGGCACTAGCTGAAGGTAGAGGTAAAGCGCAGGCGGATACGTTACGCAAGACGAAGTCGGACACCATGGCCAATCTGGTACAGAAGGATGGAACCATCCGACACGTGTTTTCGACCCAATTGAAAAAAGGAGATATGGTACGTGTGGAAGTTGGTGAACTGATCCCGACGGACGGTGAGATTATGGAGGGCTTGGCCTCTATTGATGAATCGGCTATTACGGGAGAATCTGCCCCGGTTATCAAGGAAGCAGGAGGCGATTTCTCTTCGGTTACCGGAGGTACTCGCGTCGTATCGGATTACATCGTCATGCGTGTTCAGACCGATCCGGGGGAGTCATTCCTTGACCGGATGATCTCTCTGGTTGAGGGTGCACAGCGCCAGAAAACACCTAATGAAATCGCGCTGACAACCCTGCTCGCCGTATTAACCCTGATCTTTCTGATCGTCATTCTGACAATGGTTCCGATGGCGAATTACTTGGGTATTCGACTGGATCTGGCGACCCTGATCGCATTGCTCGTCTGCTTGATCCCCACCACCATTGGTGGATTACTGTCTGCTATTGGTATTGCCGGTATGGACCGTGTTACGCAGTTCAATGTGCTCGCCATGTCGGGTAAAGCGGTGGAAGCAGCCGGGGATATCGACACATTGATTCTGGACAAAACGGGGACGATCACATACGGAAACCGCATGGCATCTGAGTTTATTCCCGTTCAGGGCATTACTTCGTCAGAGATGACGCAAGCTGCTTTACAGGCTTCTGTGCGAGATGAGACCCCGGAAGGGCGTTCTGTTGTAGAACTGGCAGGCAAACAAGGCCAAAGCTGGCCTGAGACGGAGTATGCACATGCAGAAAATGTGGAATTCACGGCAGAGACCCGGATGTCCGGTCTCAATCTGAGTAGCGGAATGAAGATCCGCAAAGGTGCGGTGGATGCGATCAAAAGATATATTGCTTCCGAAGGAGGCCGTATACCGGGGGATCTGGATGAGATCGCAAATCGAATTGCAAAGGCTGGGGGTACGCCGCTTGCTGTAGCTATCGATGAACATATCTACGGTGTGATCTATCTGAAAGACACTGTGAAGCCAGGGCTGAAAGAGAAGTTCGCTGAGATGCGCGCCATGGGCATCAAGACCATTATGTGTACAGGCGACAATCCGCTCACCGCAGCGACCATCGCGCTAGAAGCGGGCGTGGATGATTTTATTGCCGAAGCGAAGCCCGAGGATAAGATTGCGGCGATCAAAAAAGAGCAGCAGGAGGGCAAACTCGTCGCCATGACGGGCGACGGTACCAACGATGCTCCTGCTCTGGCGCAGGCCGATGTGGGCCTGGCGATGAATTCGGGCACCATGGCGGCCAAGGAAGCGGCCAACATGATTGACTTGGACTCTGACCCGACCAAGCTATTGTCGGTCGTCTCCATTGGCAAGCAGCTGCTGATTACACGCGGTGCGCTCACAACCTTTTCGATATCCAATGATATCGCGAAATATTTTGCCATCATCCCAGCCATGTTTATTCTCGCCATGCCGCAGCTTCAGGCACTGAATATTATGAATCTGGCTTCACCGCAGTCTGCGATCCTGTCGGCGCTCATCTTCAACGCCATTATCATCCCGCTACTCATTCCTATCGCAATGAGAGGGGTCAAGTATCGGGCGATGTCAGCGGAACGGCTGCTTGGTCGCAATGTGTTCATCTATGGTGTAGGTGGTGTGATTGTACCTTTTATCGGCATTAAGCTCATCGATATGGTTCTGTCGGGGATTCTTTGAGAAAACGATGTGATCTTGAAACCCTGAACTAAAGAGTGATACACCGCAACGCTTATCAACATTATTCTTTTATCCTAATGAATTCAGGAAGTGATTTGTATGAACATGTTCTTACCCGCCGTACGGCTATCCGTCGTGCTGATGGTGATCTGCGGTCTAATCTACCCGCTTGTAACGACTGGCGTAGCCCAACTTCTCTTCCCTGCGCAGGCGAATGGCAGTCTGATTACGCAAAATGAGAAAATTATCGGCTCGTCACTGCTGGCGCAGGAAATCCAATCGCCGGGGCTGTTCCAGCCCCGGGCATCGAATGCCGGTTATGACCCAACGGCTTCAGCCGGTTCGAATCGTGCCGTAGCTTCAGAGGAGTATATTAGCGAGATGAAGGAAAAGATGGCTAAGCTTCAGCAGGAAAACCCCGGATTAAAGCAAATTCCTGCTGATCTCGTGACGGTTTCAGGCTCTGGACTTGATCCGGATCTCTCTCCCGAAGCCGCTGAGGCACAGATCCCGCGTATTAGCGAAGCTACTGGGCTTAGTGAACAGCAGCTTGTACAACTTGTACATGAGTATACGGAAGGCCGTCAGATGGGTATATTTGGGGAACCTCGTGTGAATGTAACGGCTCTGAATCTGGCGCTGACAGCCGAACTGAACTAACGAGTTAACATATTAGCCTGCTCACGACATATCGTGAGGGGCTTTCTCCGTTTTTTTTAATCCTATTATAAAGGGAAGGGGAAGAGAGACGGATGGAAGACAGCTTCAAGCGCAAGTCACCGGAAGAGATGCTGAAGATGATTAAGAAGCTGCAGCAGGGTACGCTCAAAATCTACATCGGCCCCGTCAGCGGATCGGGCAAAACGTATCACATGTTACGTGAAGGAAATGCGTTGCGCGACCAGGGCGTTGATGTGGTCATCTGTGCCGTATCGACGATGCGCAGACCGGAAACGGTAGAGCAGCTTGGCACACTCGAACGGATTCCAAGCATTCACTGGTTGCGCCAGAGTGATGATGCAGAGATGAAGGATCTGAACTTGGATGCACTCCTGGGGCGTAATCCGGAGGTGGTGCTGGTGGATGGTTTGGCACATCACAACCGGGAAGGCGCCCGACATGCTACCCGGCTGGAGGACATTCAATTCTTGCTCCGACACAATATCAGTGTCATGACAACGGTGAATGTGTATGAGTTGGAGGGTTATACCGAGCTGGCACGGCAGCTCACAGGTATCGCAGCAGAACATACCGTACCCGCGGATACACTGGAACTTGCGGATGAGGTCAAGCTGATTGACGTCACGCCGGAAACGATACTGAGCCGTCTGGCAGAAGGTCACTTGAAGGGGCGTGAGGGAGAAGCTGTATTTCGTCAAGGCAATCTGGGTATTCTGCGCGAATTGGCCCTGAGATTGGTTGCAGAAGGGGTGAATGAATCCCTGCGTGAGCATCGGGAGGAGATGGGAATTACGGTGACAACAGGCATCGCGGAACGGATTCTGGTGTCCACGCAATATCATTGGAATGGTTCGATCTATATCCGGCGGGGACAACAGATTGCCAAACGACTGAATGGTGATCTGTGCGCCGTGGTTTTTCGGAATATGAAGCAGCCATTAACCAAAGAGGCAACCGTATTTCGGCGGAATATGATCAAGCTGGTGGAGAAGTTTGGCGGCCATATGGAGGAGCTGTCTGTATTACACCGTCGGAACATCCCGTCTACACTGGCACGTTACGCAATGGAGCATCAGATTACCCGGATTGTGATGGGACATTCCCGGCGTACGCGCTGGCAGGAACTGTGGCAAGGGTCCGTTGTTAATTCGCTGCTACGCAGATTACGTGGTGTGGATCTGTTTCTGGTTGCTGATCGAGCGGCCCGGGAGGGTGAACGTGTGGTCCCGGCCAAAGTAAACGAAGTGGAGTCACTGACATACCGCAGACTAAGTGAGCAGGAGATGAAGGAACAGATTGGCCAGATCCAGCGGGGTACATTCAAAATATATATCGGAGCCGCACCCGGTGTAGGCAAAACCTACATGATGCTGCGGGAAGGCAATGATTTGCTCCGTAAGGGCATCGATGTGCGGATTGGCTTGTTGGAGACACATGGACGGGCGGAAACCGTGGAGCAGATAGGTCATTTATCTGTGATCCCTCGCGTGCAGCGAGTTTATCAGGAAACTCGTCTGGAAGAGATGGACACAGAGGCCATTCTGCATCTTTGCCCAGAAGTGGTGCTTGTGGATGAACTGGCACATACGAATATACCCGGGAGTGTCCTGCAAAAGCGTTATGAAGATGTCCTGCTCCTGCTGAATGCAGGCATCTCGGTGATTACCACAATGAACGTACAGCATCTCGAAAGTCTAAATGATGCCGTTGAACATATTACAGGTGTTCGTGTCCGCGAGACCGTACCCGATCGGATCATTCAGATGGCGGATGAGGTGCAGCTGATTGATGTGGCGCCCCAGGCCTTGCGGCAGCGCATGAGGGAGGGTAAAATCTATGCAACTGCCAAGGTCGAGCAAGCCCTTGCGAATTTCTTCAAAATCGGTAATTTGATTGCTTTGCGAGAACTTGCCCTGCGCGAACTGGCGGACGATGTCGATGAACGGCTTGAAACACAACAAGCTAAAATTGCACTTCGAGGACCTTGGCGCAGACAGGAAGCGGTCTTTGTATGTGTAAGCAGTGATCATCATGCCGAGCGGCTGATCCGGCGTGGATTCCGCATGGCTTTCCGTCTAAAAGCCATCTGGCACGTACATCATATCCACATCGGTGAATCCATGAGTGCCGAAGTGAAGTGCCATCTGGACGCGTTGGAGCAACTGACGATTCGGCTTGGCGGTCAATTTCATATCCATCACAGTCCAAGGTTGCGCGAAGTACCTGAGATTTTGGCAAGAAAGGCATCGGAGGCGAGAGCAACCCAGTTGGTAGTCGGGCAGGCAAGACGGGTGTGGTGGCTGAATGGCTACCGCGGCTCAGGTTCGGTGGTCAACCGACTTGTACGGTTGTCGCGGCATCTGGATGTATTAATCGTTGCAGATTACGATGAGGAACGGAGCGGGATGTGAATAGATGTTGTCTGAACGAATAAAAAAAGAAATGCAGGCATCCCATGGAAAACGGGTTCCGGCATATGTATGGGTGACCCTCGGGGTGACGCTGCTAACTTTGCTGCTTCATGCCATTGGCATGAGTGGTGATCTGGTTAACGTAGCGCTTGTATACCTGTTTCCCGTTCTGGTGAGTGCTGTGTATTGGGGAATGGGTCCCGCTGTATATGCCGCGAGTTTTAGTGTCATTATGTTTGACTTCTTTTTTGTCCCGCCATATCTGAGCTTTACGGTCGAGGATTTGAGATATCTCATCTCTTTTGTCGTGTATCTTGCGGTGGCGATCCTGACAGCAAGTCTTGCAGGTCGGTTGCGACAACAACTGGAGATGGTAAAAGCACGTGAAGCCACAACTAACTCCCTGTACGCATTGAGTCGTCAGATGACAGCCATTACCGATCTGAATACGCTACAGGTGAATATAGCAACCCAGGTTTCGCTCACCTTGGGCAAACCAGCAGCGGTGTATCTTCCCGATGGTCAGGGGGACCTACTGGTTACAAGCTCTTCTTCACCCGCATTAGAAGGGGAAATGGATAGCTGGGGGGGTGGAGAGTCGGAGATTGCCATTGCCAAATGGGTGTATCATCACGGACAGATCGCAGGTAAGGGATCATCCGCTTTACGGGAATCTCCCGGACTATATGTGCCGCTGCGTACAGAGGAGCAGATACATGGCGTGCTCGCCGTGAGTATGGACGCTGGCGAGTCTCATGAGCAGCAAGAGCAGCTTCGTCTGTTGGAGGCGTGCGGTGGACTGGCGGCAGGTGCCATTGCCCGAGTGAAGCTGGCGGAAGAGGCCCGATTGGCGCAGATCACTGCTGAATCAGAGCGTATACGCACAGCGCTGCTGGACTCTGTCTCTCATGAATTGCGTACGCCCCTAACTGCCATTATCGGCTCGGCTACGGGATTGTTGGAGAATGATACTCTTTTTACACCCGAGGATCGGAGAGAATTAACAGGCAACATTCGGGATGGGGCCTTGCGCATGAATCGTCTTGTCACGAATTTGTTGGGTATGGTTCGGCTGGAGAGCGGCATGTTGCAACTGAACCGGAAATGGTGTGACGTGGGAGACATAATAAGCGTTGTACTGACACAAGTTCGGGAATTCAGTCCGCATCGCAACATTCAAGTTGAACTGCCTGATGATCCGGCCTTCATCTACGGAGATGAAGTCTTGCTGGAGCAGGTGCTGGTCAATATCGTCAGCAACGCCATCAAATATTCGCCCGATGAGAGCCAGATTGTTATCATTGTGACGAGTAATAAGAGTCCAATTCAATTGACGATCCGGGTAGATGATCAAGGTGTCGGTATACCGGAAGCGGAAAGAATACGTATATTTGATAAGTTCTATCGCTCAGAGTCTACTCGGCATGTGACAGGAACAGGGCTTGGTCTGGCGATCTGCAAAGGCATTGTGGAAGTCCACGGAGGTACCATTGTGGCAGAGCCGAATCCGGGCGGGGGAACGAGAATGCGCATAGAACTCCCCATGGAGGCCCACGGATCGCGGTTTCCCTATTCAGAACAAGGAGAGGTTGAAGAATAAGATGAATGCACCACTAGGGGCTCGCATACTGGTGATCGATGATGAGCCGCAGATTCGCAAATTGCTCAAGGTCACTCTTCAGGCACATCAATTCGAACTCCACGAGTGTGGGGAGGGCGCAGAGGGTGTTATTCAGGCGAGTATTGTACATCCGGATCTGATCATCCTTGATCTGGGTTTGCCAGGCATGTCTGGTATGGAGGTACTTCGCCGCATTCGCGAATGGTCACAAGTGCCCATTATCGTGCTGACAGCGAAGGATCAGGAGGGAGACAAAATTGCCGCGTTGGATGGTGGTGCAGATGATTATGTGACCAAACCATTCGGGATGGGTGAGTTGGTCGCCCGTATTCGGGTGGCGCTGCGTCATGTAGCCAAAACGACGGATGAGCCGATACTGCGCTTCGGATCACTCACAATTGATCTGGCCCAAAGGCAAGTCGAACTGGAGGGGACTTTGGTCAAATTAACACCAACGGAATATGAGATGCTGAAGGTGCTCGCCTCGAATGCGGGGAAGATCATCACCCAGCGTCAGCTTTTGCAGCAAGTATGGGGAGGGCATCATCATGAGTCCGACAGCCATTATCTTCGGGTATATGTGGGACATCTGCGCAAGAAATTAAATGAAGATCCAACCAAGCCCCGGTATATTCAGACGGAGCCTGGCATTGGTTATCGCTTTTTGCTTCCTGCCGAATAAGGTTTAAGGGGGCGAGACATTTCATAATAGTGATGTGATGCACGCCTCAGTGGATGAGCGTTATTGAAGAGCAAAACACCGTCCCCTTTGGCTGCAAAGGAACGGTGCTTTTATATTATGACGTGTATTTTGGCAACCAATCGCCGTGAGCTTCAATCAGCTCATCACACATCGCTACGATGTCATCGATAGACAGCTCAGCAGCCGTGTGTGGATCAAGCATGGCCGCATGATAGATATGTTCCTTTTTGCCGGTGATTGCCGCTTCAATGGTCAGCAGTTGCGTGTTGATGTTTGTCCGGTTCAATGCCGCGAGTTGTGGAGGCAGATCCCCAATGTAGGTAGGACTGATTCCTGATCCATCGACCAGACAAGGTACTTCGACACATGCCTCACGCGGGAGGTTCGTAATCAGTCCGTTGTTCATGACGTTGCCGCCAATCTTGTACGGGTTATTCGTCTCCATGGCTTCAATAATATGCGATGCGTATTCACGGCTGCGGGTATGTTCAATATTTTCGCTGGCAAACAGCTTGGTACGCATTTCTTTCCAGCCTTCAATCTGGTTCACACAGCGGCGTGGATACTCATCCAGTGGAATGTTGAAGCGTTCAATCAGCTCCGGGTAATTCCGCTTGATGAAGTAAGGGTGGTACTCGGCATTATGCTCGGACGATTCCGTTACATAATAGCCAAATCGCTGCATCAATTCATAACGAACCATGTCGTCATGCTGTTCTTTCTGCTTTTCCTTCGCCAGACGTTTAATCTCGGGGTACAGATCCTGCCCGTCTTTGGTAACTTCGAGCAACCACGCCATGTGGTTGATCCCTGCAATTTTAGCAACAACACCTGTCTGATCGATCCCCAGTGCATCAAACAGATGTGGTACACATACCTGCACACTATGACACAAACCTACGGTTTTGATCCCGCCATGCACATTCATGACGTTGGTAAGTACGGCCATTGGGTTGGTGTAATTCAGGAACCATGCATCCGGACAGACTTCCTGCATATCCCGGGCAAAATCCAGCATAACCGGAATCGTCCGCAAGTTACGGAAAATCCCTCCTATTCCGAGTGTATCTGCAATCGTTTGACGCAGTCCGTATTTCTTCGGAATCTCGAAGTCCGTAATGGTACATGGATCATATCCACCGACCTGGATGGCGTTGATGACATATTTGGCTCCGCGCAGTGCTTCCTTACGGTCATGATATACGTTCACGACGCAACGACTTCCAAGTGAACGGGCCAGACTGGTCAGCAAACGCTCGGAATCGCTCAAACGTTCAGCATCGATATCAAACAATGCCAATTCAAAGTCCTGCAGTGCTTCGGTCATCATGACATCACCCAATACATTTTTGACAAAGACGGTGCTTCCCGCACCGAGAAACGTAATTTTGTTCATCTTAAATTCAGCCTCCCTGAAAAATGTTGTACCCCAACTATAGGCCGATTCGGCACATATAACTATGGCTCAACCCCTCTCAAACATGGCATAATCCCATTTTTGTTTCCGTTTTCAACTAATATTTATGTTCTTTAGCTGTTATAATTTAATTAGGCATATAGATGGTGAGCCTCGGAAGGAAACAAGAAGGGAGGGCATAAAATGAGAAAAATAGAGATGAATGTGGTAGCCACGGACTGGACACAGATGGAACTGGTCTTGTTGTTCTTCGGGTGGGAGGCGTGTGAACCCGCCCATTATTGGGGACCGGGTGTACGTGATTCCTATATTGTGCATTACATCCATGAAGGACGGGGCATCGTGTACATGGGGGACCAGGAATACAAGCTTAGCGAGGGACAGGGTTTTATCATTTTCCCGGATACGCTTATTCATTATGAGGCAGATCCCAAGGAGCCCTGGACGTATTCGTGGTTCGGCTTCAAAGGTGTACAAGCCAAAGCATTCATGCAACGTGCCCAACTGAGCCCGGAGCGCCCGATATATGATGTCCATGATACGATTACGATGGAACAGTTGTATACGGAGATGGTCCAAGCTTCCACGCGACCGGAAGGTGATGTGTTGAACCAGAGTCTCTTGTACCGCTTGATGGCAGAATTAATCTCTTCTTCACCTGTGAAGGAAGAGGTCGGGCAGCTCCTTTCAAACAAAGAAACATACATCCGGCAGGCGGTGCAATTTATGGAGAACAGGTACAGTCAGCGAACTTCCATACTGGATATTGCCCAAGCCGTGGGGCTGGATCGCACGTATCTATCGGGATTATTCAAAGAGCGATATGGCATGTCGCTACAGTCATTTTTTCTGGAGTACCGTATGAATCGTGCTGCCCAACTTCTTCAGAATCCAGGGCTGTCGGTCAGTGAAGTGGCCCATTCTGTCGGTTATACGGACCCATTATTGTTTTCCAAGATGTTTAAGCGTGTGACGGGCGTATCTCCGAAGGGGTCGAGAATTCGCGATTAGACGCACCTAGTGTTTCAAATTTGAAAGAAAAGTTTTGATCATTAAACGTTGTCCCGCTATACTGATACAGAAGTGTAATTGAATATGTGGAACTTGGTGCTTTGCCCGTCAGGGTGGAAGCTTAATAGGGAAGTCCGGTGTAATACCGGCGCGGTCCCGCCACTGTAACAGAGGAGTCAGGTAGCGATAATCCACTGGTTTAGACCGGGAAGGAGCTGCAAGTGACGATGATTCTGGAGCCAGGAGACCTGCCAGGTTTAACAAACACAGTAGTACCCTACGGGAGATAGGAAGGTGTTTAGAGAGCATGATTTTTTCTGAAAATCTGTTTGTTTAAGGCGTCCTCATCCAGTAACACGGAGAGGGACGCTTTTTTTGTTATGAACGAAGAACATCATGGCACATACATAGAGTTTTGGGGAAGGACGTTAGAGCAATTGAGCAGATATATCGTTAAACGATTATTACAACTGGTAGTTGTGTTGTTCGGCATCACGTTCCTGACGTTCCTGCTAACCTACCTGTCTCCTGGAGATCCAGCCAGACTTATGCTTATGTCTACAGGGGTAACGCCATCCGATGAGCTGGTCAGGCAGGTGAGGTCTGAGCTTGGATTGAATGAGCCTTTTTTCTACCGATACGGGACATGGTTGGGACAGGTGGTAACTGGAGACTTCGGTACATCATATAAATACAATCGTCCAGTACTGGACGTGCTGATGGCACGGCTCCCGGCAACGCTTTGGCTAACAGGAAGCGCTATGCTTCTGGTTATTCTGGTTTCCTTTCCACTGGGGATGCTGTCGGCTGTCTACCGTAACCAATGGCTTGATCACGTCATTCGTCTGTTCTCTTTTGCCGGATTATCGATGCCCAGCTTCTGGTTAGGTATGTTACTCATGTTGGTCTTCGGTGTACAACTGAAGCTGCTGCCAGTAATGGGCAACTCCGGATGGTACAGCCTGATTCTGCCTGCATGTACTCTCGCGATTCCACTTGTTGCCCAGTACAGCAGACAGATTCGTGCGATCCTGCTTGAGGAGACAAGCCAGAACTATGTGATCGGAGCCAGATCCAGAGGTGTGAAGGAATCGATCATTATTTTGCGTCATATTCTTCCCAATGCCCTGCTGCCGATCGTTACCCTTATGGGTATGACAACAGGTGCTTTGTTAGGTGGTGCAGCGATTGTGGAAAGTTTATTTGTGTGGCCGGGTGTTGGACAGATGGCTGTAGATGCGATTTTCACAAGGGATTATCCGCTGATTCAGGGATATGTCATCTGGATGGCGATCATATATGTCACCCTGAATCTGCTGGTTGATGTATGGACTCATCTTCGTGATCCCCGAATCCGACTGGAAGTGGATATATAGATGAGAGCCTTCAGACTGGTATTACTGCAGAATCGCTGGTTCACCTTCCTGCTGTCTCTGACCGCCTTCTGGATTATTCTTGCCATGGTTGCACCGCTGCTTGCACCACACGACCCACTTGCAACGAACTTTGCCAAAGTATTGCACCCATCCAGCATTGAATATCCCCTTGGAACCGATCAGCTGGGTCGATGTGTATTATCTCGTCTTCTGTACGGTGCTCGTACCTCGCTGCTGCTCACCTTTATGATGATTGGCATCGTGTTTGTGCTAGGTGTAGCGATTGGAGTCATCGCCGGTTTCGCTCGGGGGGTAACGGATATGGTGCTCATGCGCCTGTCTGATACCTTAATGGCATTTCCGGGCCTGATTTTTGCGATCGCTGTGGTGGGGATGCTTGGGCCGGGATTGTTCAATACAGTGCTGGCACTGTCGGTTGTCTGGTGGGCGAAGTATGCAAGGATGGCCAGAAGCCTGGTGATTTCCCTTCAGCAAAAGGAATATGTGGCTGCCGCTGCTTTCAGCGGAGCACGTAAGATACAGATCATTGGCAGGACGATCCTGCCTAATATGATGTCTCCAATCATCGTCATGGCGATGATGGATGTGGGTGGTATGATGCTGTCGATCTCGGGGTTGTCCTTTCTTGGGCTTGGCGCGCAGCCACCGAACCCCGAGTGGGGGGCCATGTTAAATGAAGGCAGAAGATATCTGCAGACTGCACCATGGCTTTTAATATATCCGGGTCTGGCGATATTCAGCACCGTCATTATTTTTAATTTACTGGGAGACAGTCTGCGAGATGTGCTTGATCCCAAGAAAAATACAGCTTAACTGGAGGAACCGGAATGAAGGGGAATTTTCAAAAATCAATGTTGCTCACCATCGTATCCATGTTCGTTGTGTTCTTGCTTGCAGCTTGCGGCACTGCCAATAATCCATCGACCTCGTCTGGTGCAACGGAGAAGTCAGCGGCTACGGACAAGGGTACGACAAGTGCACTGACTCATCTGAATGTGGCCCTGTTCTGGCTTGGCAGCAGTCTGGACCCGGCAGAAGAATGGAATGGCTGGACGCTGACGCGTGCAGCGATTGGGGAGACACTGATCCAGTTTGACGAGAATATGAAGCTGGTCCCTAAAATTGCAGATACTTGGGAACGAGTGGATGACACGACTTGGCACTTTCATATTCGGGAAGGTGTAACTTTTCATAACGGAAATAAGGTAACTGCCGACGCAGTGAAAACATCGATTGAACGCTCCATTGAGTTAAACGAGAGAGGACAAGCGACTGTACCCGTAGCCTCAATGACTGCTGAAGGACAAGATCTGACGATTAAAACGAAAGAGCCTTATGCGTCCCTGCTTGGTAATATTGCCGAGCCACTGTTTGTCATTGTGGATACGAGTGCAGATACATCCAAATTCAAGAGCGAGCCTATCGCCACGGGGCCATTTATGGTGACAGGTTATACGCCGGATCAGGAGATCCAGGTGAAAAAGTATGACGGGTACTGGGGCGGTGCGGCAGATGTAGACACATTGACGTTGAAATATATTAAGGATGATAGCACACGTGCCCTTGCCCTGCAGTCTGGAGAGATTGATGTAGCCAGTAACGTGGGACGTAGCAATTTGACGCTATTCCAGGACAAGAGTCAATACACCATTGATGAAATTCCTAGCCTGCGTACCCAGTTTGTATGGTTTAACACAACCAAACCGCTACTGAGTGATCAGGAGGTTCGCCGAGCGATTTCTTATGGTGTAGACCGGGAGATGTATGCCAATACGCTGGTGGGAGGTCAGGCGGCCAAAGGTCCATTTACCTCGGCGCTGCCTTTTGGATATGACAAGATCAAAGGATATGGTTACGAACCGGAGAAAGCCAAACAGTTGCTGGATGGGGCTGGCTACAGGGATGCAGATGGCGATGGCATTCGTGAAAAAGATGGCAAGAAGCTGTCGCTACAGCTGATTCTGAACTCCGCTTACGAGTCTGATTCGATTGTGGCTGCTGCAATGCAGTCCCAGCTTAAAGAGATTGGCGTTCAGGTGGAGATGACCTCCTATGAGGATCTAACCGATCATCAGAAGAGCGGAAATTACGACCTCGCTTTGACCAGTATTAATACAGGCATCACGGGTGACCCGCAGTATATTCTGGATTTCTACTTCATGACGGGTGCGGAATGGAATGTGGGCGGATATAGCAATCTGAAGCTGGATGAGGTAATTACTCGCCTTCATTCCGAGTTTGACGTGGAGAAAAGGTATGCCCTTGCAGCAGAGGCACAGCAGATAATTCTGGATGATGCAGCCTATATGTTTTTGACCTATACCCCGATTAATATTGTAAGTAAAAGTACCGTGCACGGCGCGACGATGTATCCCATCGACTTCTATCTACTGGATCGTAATATTAAGGTTGGGCAATAATGGAGCCCTTGCTTAGTGTCAATCATCTGTCCGTAACCTACAAGGGGGATTCTCTGGCTCTACGGGACCTGTCCTTCTTCATGAATAAGGGAGAGATTATCGGGATTGTAGGTGAAAGTGGTAGCGGAAAGTCGACCCTTATTCGGGCTTTGCTTGGCTTGTTACCTGAAGGTGGTCAATACACCGGGGGAGTGATCTCTTTTCAAGAAAAAGTGCTATTGCGTGATTCACAGTCTGATTGGGGCGGAGTACGCGGAAAACGGATCGCTATGGTGTTTCAGGACAGTGGATCGTATCTTAATCCCATTCGCAGTATCGGCAGTCAGTATATTGAAGCGATTCGAACTCATTTTACCTTGTCCAAAAAAGCAGCTTATACTCTGGCTGAGAGTATGCTCGCGGACATGGGACTGGATGATCCCGAACGGATTATGCGTTCCTACCCTTCGCAGCTTAGTGGAGGCATGAAACAGCGCACAGCGATTGCCATGGCGGTTACGATGGAACCAGAGCTTCTGCTTGCGGACGAGCCGACGAGTTCGCTGGATGTGACGACACAGAATGAAGTGATGAACCGATTGAGCGAACTTCGTTCCCGTCAAGGGACAGGCATGATTATCGTAACACATAACATTGCCGTTGCAGCGCATATGGCAGACCGAATTGGTGTGATGCAGGACGGTATATTGGTTGAGATGGGAGATACTTTCCGCGTCATATCCGATCCTCAGCATGAATACACTCGCAAGCTGCTGAGTGCTGTACCTGAATTGGAGGGAAATGTTCATGGCTCATAAGGGGTTACCGATTCTGGAACTGAGAAATCTGTGCAAAACCTATGAGTTAAAGGGACACAGGGCAGTGGATGCACTGAAATCTGTTCATTTGCAGCTGTATCCCGGGGAATGTCTGGGAATTGTCGGGGAGAGTGGTAGCGGGAAGAGTACACTGGCGAGATGTGTAACCCATTTGGAGCGAGTGACTTCAGGGCAGATTCAATATCGTAAACAGGATATTACTCGATTGAATGGGAAGGCGTTACGCCAGCAACGAAAGCAGATTCAGATGGTCTTTCAGGAGCCTTCGGCTATCTTTAATCCGCGAATGAAGATTGGAGCTTTTATTCGGGAGCCACTCATTAATTATAAAGTAATGAAGGGCCAACAAGCGGATCGGGAAGTGCTCAGGCTGTTGGAACGGGTAGGATTATCTGCCGCTACGGCGGATAAATATCCGCATGAACTGAGCGGGGGAGAGCAGCAAAGAGCAGTCATTGCTCGTGCGATTGGAGTAGAGCCGGACATCATCCTGTTCGATGAAGCCACCTCGGCACTGGATGTTTCCATTCAGCAGCAGATCCTGGATTTGTTGGTGGAGTTGAGAAAGGAAACAGGAATCTCATCTATTTTCATATCGCATGATCTTGCAGTGGTGCAACAGATTAGTGATCGGATTGCCGTCATGTACCAGGGTGAAGTGGTTGAGGTTGTGGAGAGTTCACAGCTGACCAGTTCAGCGAATCATCCCTATACCCAGAGCCTGATGGCCTCGGTGTTGTCTGTGAGAGAAATGAAGTGTAAGATTCAGGAGCGGGACGAGGAACGGGAGCAAGAACAAGAGCAGGAGCAGGAGAAGGTGGAGGTTTTTCAGAAGGTTCTTTCAGGATAATACCAATGGCGGCTTTTCGTTATGGGCTGATTAGATTATATCAAAAGAATGATGCGAAAAGGGTTACCCCAGAAGTCCACAGATGACTTTTAGGGTAACCCTTTTGTGGTATAACAGGAACGTTGTGTGTAGTTGGGACGTGATTGTTTTTTATTGGGTGATCCCAAACTAGTGTGGTACCTGGGATTGGAAATCATTCCGGCTGGACTGATCAGCATGGTAAAAGACAATATCACCATCCTTCAGAGGCCAGGTTCTGCCTTGGACGTCTGATGGCGTTTTGTTGAAACCTTCCATTTGCCACTGATTCATCAATGGTGCATGAATGTATTGCAGATGGGGTGTCTCTGTATTTCCATTTCGAAGGCTCTCCATATTGAAGTTCACCACGATATAACCATTCTTCAGAAAAATATTCGATTTCTCATCCAGCTGATTCTGTCGGGCGAGGGGCTCCAGATCAATACCTTTTGGTACGGCATATACATCCGCAGGCAAGCTGTACTCCCCGTACCAGCGCTGGATTGCTGCATTAGCCCGGTCTACATTGACCCCGGAAGGAATGTCCGTTTTGGGTCCAATGAGTGTCCGAATTGGAGCAGACAGGATCATCCAGTCATAACGACCCACCCATGTTTTTTGATGGGAAGTCTGATCGACCAGTTGAACCATATGTTCCGCCAACGTACGCTGGTTGCGTTCTTCCGCTGACAGTTCATAAGTATACTGATAACGTGCGGTATCGCCTAACTCTGTGCCGGGAACATTCCGAAGACGTGAGTTCAGGACAACAAATCGTTTCTCCAGATCCTGTGCCGATCCAATGCGAATCAGGCGTTCCTGGCCTCGATGATAGTACAGATCTACTTCTTGCCGGGAAGAACCGTCTTTACTCACAAAAGCAAAAGTGGGTGTAATTCGAATACCATCCTGTTTGCCAAACATATTGCCCTTGGTCTTCAGATCGAACTTGAAATGGTATCCTGTCTTTACAGTTGCGTTAGCGAATCCCTGCACCGGATGGCTTCCTGGCCGAATGGGTAGAACAAATGGAGCCAGGTTGCCTCTCGGAGCACCATCAATGCTATTCATCCCTGCCCAGTAGCTAAGGTTCGTCGGGTCGGGACTACCCAATCGCTTGCGAAATACATTTTCCCAGTTGTAATCAGAGATATCCGTGACATGAAAATCATATAACCTACCGATGACATCTACCGGTACGGTGTCTGCTGCAACATGATGGGCCAGATTGGTATTGGCGTCCTGTTGCTCGGTATAGTTTGCAGGTGCATTCTCTGCAATATTGCGGAATGTAATATAGTATTTTCCCTCGTCTACCCATACAGGGAGATAGAATGTGGTATCCAGTTGATTGACCGGAATATCGACCCATGTCTTGGCAGGGATAAACTGACTCCGGTCTGCGTTGTAGACATCAAACGGGAATTGCACCTGCTTAATTCGAAAATATTTGGCATAGTCCCGATTCCCATAACCGGGATAACTTGCTGCGTCCAAGTGCTGTCCCGATGTGGGAATTCGCACAATGAACGGACGTTCCAGAATGAGTGCAGCGCTGGTTGGATCCGGCACGGTTTTCTGATTATGCGGCTGATCATCCGATACCCAGGCGTAGTTGACGACAGGGGTATGTACGGTGACGGTGTTGATGCCGTTAATCGGTAATATTTTATTGGCACCTCCGTTCACGTTACCTGGTAGCAGATCATAATAGATCTCACCAGAGCTTGTGGTATTTGCTTTATTCAGCAGGGAATTGCTGATCATATTACCCGGTTTGTACAACACATCGCGACCAATCGTCGTTGGATTAGGAATGTTGGATGGCGTTGGGCCATCTTTGGTTGCTTCCACATCATTCATAATGGTTGTGTTGTTGAATTTCACTAGATCATTATTCACTTTACTTTGAGGCGTGTTGGATTCAGCCATTCCTTTTAACCGTGATGTATCATCAGGCACACTGGGAGGTTGGTTCAAACCACCTGTTAATTTGGGTGGAGTATATGAGATAGAAGTGGTTTGCCCTGGTCGTACATGGCTTTCTACGGATTCATCATTTTTAGACTCCAGTGTTGGTGGTGTGTAACCTGATGGATTCATCGTAACGGTCTCACCGGGCAAAGCGTAATTGTTCATGGTTGCTTTAGCGATCTTGTATACTTCCAGGTTATTAATTTTCCAGTAGGAGTAGTCTCTTGTGATTTGGAAGTTGTATGGCTTGGGTACCGTGTCGTTCGCAGGTACAGGTGTCCCTGGTCTACAACCATCATCATCACATTCTTCTGGTCCAGGTACTGTCCACTCTCTGTCGTACGAGATGGTGACATTACAGTTGTATGTAACTTTACCGCTCATTTTCGCCCAGGCTTGTTTAAATAGATAATTGTCAGCAAAGGCATTTGTGTAGAGTGACTCGGAAGTAGGTATTCCTTTTAATACATTGAATGTCTTATTATCTCTGTTATCTGACTTAATCACTCCGTTGGCATTTGGATCGAGATCATTCATGCTCATGATGGTTCCAGCTGAAGGTGGTCCAATCGTTGGTGTGCAACCTCCACCACCGCCCCCGTTACCGTCACCATCACCTCCAGGGCCCGGATTTTCTTCAACGCCAATGTTGGTTGTGGTAGTTAGCTCAAAATCATCCTTCTTCCACAATACGGTGATGGTTGTTGTTCCTCTGCTGACGGCTTGAACTAATCCGGAGTTACTAACGGTAGCGACACCAGGATTGGATGATTCCCATGTCGTTGTACCCCCGCTGCCGGTATTTACATTGGTCTCTGCTCCAAAGTTTCCATCACCATTTTTCGTTTTGACGGTTGCATTCAATTGTTTGGACTGGTTCAAGCTAAGTTGCCCGCCAGCGGTAAGATTGATCTCTTTGGTTATTTCAGCTAAAGCACTCCAATAAAGATCAGTTCTGAAAATGTAGTCCGCTGACCATTTCGGAGGGTTATACTTTCTAGATGCAGTAGGGGCAATAGCACCCCCGATTTGCATTTGGAATTCGGTGCTCAAGCCATCAAATTTATCTACAGAAATCAAAATTGGATCTCCAATTCTATAATAGCTAGTGTTGTCCATGTAGTGCGGTTTCTTTGATCTTTCAGTTATTGTAGATGAAGGGAGCTGCTCATTATTTTTATCCTTGTACTCCGTTGGTTTGTATACATCTTTATCGAGATCTAATCGTACACATACTCTGGATGATTTAGGGAGGTTAGTTGAAGAATCATTAAGTAGGTTAATGTCGTTACATTGACCTTCTACTCTCCAATCTAAATTATCGAGTTGAAAGATATAGATACCAAGATTTGTTTTTGCTTCTCCTTCAAGAGGAATAACTTTCTTCTGTGACTTAGCTGGTCCTGAGGGTTCCATGTGAAATGGTTTAACTTCTTCTTTAGTGCCTGGCCCCCCGCCAGCTTCAATGGTGGAAAAGGGGGCTAACAATGCACTTATTGTAAAGGCTACGATAAGAAATCGACTTATATTGCTTTTTAATGCCAAAATTATCCCATCCTTATTTATTATCGATCACACTGAATGTAACTCCCTCTTTAGTTGTAAGTGTAATTGCAGAAATCAGAGATTTATCAAAATGTAGTAGTCCATCGCCCCAGAATACAGGATCTTTGACAGTGAAAACTCCTTTGCTTTTGAGAAATTCAATATTTGTCGGTATTCCAAATGAAACACTGGCTTTAGTTTTTGGGGAAAGAAGAGGGTCAATAGCACTTGAGTTTAATAAACTTCCAGCTTGTAACTGATTCATAGATGAACTTTTAATATTTAATTCAAATTCGACATATGAGTGATAGGCCCCTCGTAAAGTTGTAATTACTCCTTCATCAACAAATACGGGATAATAAATGCTACGTTTTGCTCCAACTGCATAAGGACTAACAACAATCCAATTGTGGATTTTGAGATCAGAATAATTTGTTAGAGTAACAAGGTTTTCATTTCTTATTTTTGAAAAGTCCTCTGTTACAGAATTATAGTCAATGTTAGGATTAACCTTTTTCTCAGGCGTTTTTTTGTAAGATGGCGCAATAATACTCAAATTCGTCCCCGTCAAACCCACTGCTCGCAGCTCATTCAGCCCCTGAAAATCAGCAGGTTTTGTCTTCGCAACTGCTGCATAACGTGCGATCAATACAGCTACTTCAGCTCGTGTTGTCGTACGATCGACGCCAAATGTTTTATCGTTTGCTACACTCATCAGTCCCGTTCCCAGTGCAACAGCGACTGCATTTTTTTGAGCGCTTGCGAGTTTACCTGTGAAATATTCCTTTGCAGGCACAACGGTGTTGGTCACATCAGAGAGTGCTTGTTTGTACTCAGGATCAACCACGGTTAGCCCTTGCGTCAGCCAAGTAGCCATCTCCCCTCGTTGAAGAGCACCTTGTGCATCCAATTTTCCCTTGTAATGAGAAGGGCTGATAAAACCTTTTGCAATAGCAGTAGAGACACCACTTTTTGCCCACTCAGGTATGTCCGTGAAATTATTTTGTTCCTGAGTCGATGCATTGGGCTGGTCGGATAAACGGCCCAGGATACTTGCCATTTCAGCTTTGGTAACCGGTGAACTTGGTTTAAATGTCCCGTCAGCATACCCCTTGAGATAACCTTGTTCCACGGCCGAATTAATCGCTGACGATGCCCAGTGTGTAGCCGGAACGTCTTTGAATGTAGTTGTAGCTTGTGCAGCTTCTACAGGATTGCCAATGACTCCAAAACCTACGATCCCCCCTGTTAATATAGCCAATGCCGTTGCGCCGGAAATCATCATTTTTTTCATGAATCTTACTCCTCTCCATTGTCGTTTGTTGTCTTTGGTATGTACGATTTAGGTTACTAGATACTAAATTTGTAATATTAATGAATATTCTAACATGTAATACTAGGCTGTTGGTATGATTTATCAATATGTTTTCTCCTTTCCACACCACTCTTACTAATTCTCCAGACCTATATTGCCTCAAAAAAACACAAAAAAAGGCCACGAATCCGCAGATTCATAGCCTTATGCTTTAAGGTCTCTAACATATGTAGTTCCTTCATAAACCATCAATACATCAAGAATACTCGATTTCCAAACATTTGAAAAGCCCATATTCTTCTTACTCCAAATAAATTCAGGCAAGGGAATTTCGTTAGGTAATAGGTGCCATCGTAGGAAATTAGCAGGAAAAATAATATCAGTCGAAAAGCCTATATCCGTTCCTGTTTAATTTATACTATATTAGGATGTATCTTCAAATTATATAAATGGGAGTAAATGTATGTTCATACTGTGTGTGTACTCAATACGATATCAAATAGAACGAATAGGGGAAGTAAAACATTGTTTCCACCTGAATGCGTAAACAATGGGAACATTTCCTCGTTGGAGATCCGTCTAGACTCGTTTTTTTAATTCTAAAGAGAAATGATTTTGAACTTTATAAAGTCATGGACTAATGATGAAGAGATATTTGACGATTGAGCGTATGATGTGAATGCGATGCGAGAGCTTTTTAACAGGCTACTTTAGTAATTAAAAGCCAATAGTATCGACTAGAGAATGAATTTAATGATCGAAATATCTATTAAGAAAACTGGCTATATTTTAAAAATTTAAAAACTACCGTCTTTCAAGGATCGATTCACTAATTAATATGTTGTTTAGTTTATTGATACTACCACCATAATGGTGTGGTTTGACTTGTCTGAGCTTTAATACGCCTCTGTATATCTATGATGGATCAAAAACTATCTCGGTATATAAACTAGATGAAAAATGTTCATTAACTAGACTTGTCATAACTTTTTAGTGAATATACTTAGGGAATTCACTTTAAATATAACTAAATTTGATTTCTTTTCCATATGATGATACTATTAATTTGTAATTAATACAAAATTTCCTTAAGGAGGAAAATATGCTTAAAAAGAAAACTCTTATTTCTGGTCTCTTGTCGTTATTTATGTTTTTTAGTCTTCTAACATCAGTTGGTGCTCAAGCCAGCAATGAAGTTGATGAGGCAGTTATTCCTGCATTATCTGATGCCTTTTCTGCTGACGAAAGTACATTAAATAATCATTTAGAGAAAATGGGATTTAATTCTACGGAAATTTTTAATTTACCAATTGATATGAAAAGAGACATTTCTAGTAAAGATGGTAAGAAAGTAGCTTCTCAAGATGTTGATCTCACTATTAATACTACTGATGAACAAGGAAAATCAGTAAATAAGCAAGCTTTCACTGAACAGGTAAGAGCTGCTGCTGCCAGCGGTCCGACGGTATCTGGTTATGCTGTGTATGGTGGGACATCTAATAATGGAAAAGAACGCATTTATCAAGTGTATGCGACATATAAATGGAGCAGTAGCCCATTCAATTTTTATACTGACAATCTAGCTATGGCTTGGCAGTCAAACGCTACTCCTACGGGTTCTCCTAATGGGCAGCATACGGTTTATGATACGAATGGTAAAAAAGCTGGTAGTTACTCTAGTAAAGTGAGTAAGGAAGAAGTTAGTGGTACTGCTTGGCTTGTGGATATTAAAGCTGGAGGTAGCTATAACGTTCAAGATGGCTGGGGACGTCAGGAATTACGTTATCCTACTTCTTCCCAAGGGATTACCACAGCAATTGCAGTAGGTTATTCGCATAGAACACTTCCTGGATTTACTACAGGGGTAGGCTTAAGTTTCGGTTATGTCTCTTTTACTGGAACAGGTAAAGTTGACTATACTGGTCGATTTAACTTTACTATTTAAATTAAGGCCCAAAAAAATAAAAGCAACGCAAACATTAAAAATGATTGCGTTGCTTTTATTTTTTAAAAAGTCATATAGTAGCAGTACCTTCCAAATAGATCCTCTATATGTAATGAAAATTAATAGATGGTTTCTTTTTAATATCTATGTACCATAGGAGAAAGCAATGAATAAAAATATGTCTAAGAGATCATTTGCTTAAAAAGTAGAAGAACTCCTATTCAAAATATAAATATATTCAATTATTTCTTTCTATAACAATTTAAAGATTCAAAGATTATATTATATAAAAAAACCAGATTGAGTTCTATTGCAATCTGGTTTTTTTGTGCTGGCTAAATATCATTTTCTCAGGTTATCTTACTAAACCATTAAGATCCAAATCCGCCAAGCTAATAAAAAAGTTGCAAATTAAGCCCCATTCCAATTTTCCCCAGTGAGATATTTCTCGGTGAGGATGGATAACATCTGAATACCTACTTCATTATGTCCGCCTTCTGGAATAATGATATCGGCATACTTTTTGGATGGCTCGATAAACGCATCGTGCATCGGTTTTACCGTTTCGAGATATTGTTTGTACACGGATTGGATCGTGCGTCCGCGCTCTTCAATGTCCCGCAGTACTCTGCGCAGAATGCGCACATCGGAGTCGGTATCAACAAATACTTTAATGTCCATCAGACTGCGAAGATGTTCGTCAATCAGCACATGCAATCCTTCTACAATGACAATATGGTTCGGTGCCAGTTCAACCGTCTCATTGGCAGCACGATTATCTATGGTGAAGTCATATACGGGAGCATACGCCGCTTGGCCTTTTTTCAACAAAGTGAGATGCTCAATTAACAGATCATTATCGAATGCAAATGGGTGATCGTAATTGGTGAGTCGGCGTTGCTCAGGTGTGAGCTGCGACTGGTCTTTGTAATAATTGTCTTGGGATATAAACGTGACTTTACCTGATCCCAGACGGTCGATGACGGAGCGAGCTACCGTCGTTTTACCGGAGCCGGTTCCTCCGGCGATACCAATAATGAGCATGGTTGTTCCATAAGCCTCCCTAAAATGGCAGCATGATGAATGGATAAAAGCGCATCAGAAATCCTTCGTTCATGGCCTTTATCCACATGTCTGTCTCTGAATACACAATTCCTTCATTGTACCATAGCAGACGGCTTTTTTCATCTTGGTGTATGGACCATGTTTTGCCTTCAGGGGCTTTATGCTCGTTCATATTCATTTTACTGCATATCTTTGGATGATGCTCCCCGTGGTGTCTCCCATAGGGCTAGCAGGCGCTGTCCGATGGAACTTTTTGTGAACATATTCAGGATGACATAACCAAGAACACATCCTGTTGTATTGGCTATCAAATCGTTCAGATCGGTGCTGCGACCGTTGCCTAAGGTTGCTCGGAGCAGCAACTGTGTTATTTCGATGAGGAAACTTACGCTCAATCCTGCGAATGCTGCTGTTCGTATCGAGTGAATCCAAGGCTTGATGAAAGGAAGCATGAACCCCAGTGGCATAAACAGCACAATGTTGAGGAGAAAGCTTGGTGCATCTGCAGTCAGAAGCGGAATCCATTGAATGCTCTCATACGATGGGGTCTGATTGGCATAGATTCCGATGTTCACGTCGATAGGGAAAAATACAAAGTGCATAACGCCCAACATATATATGGCAAATGCGAGCATCGACACATATTGTCTGACCGTATATCTGGTTTTGCTCACCCTGGCATGGAGCATCAGGGCGAGCAGGACCAGAACGAATAATGGACCAAGTACGATGGGAGATGAGATTGAATATTGGATGGACATGCGATGGCTCCTTCACAAGGAAATGATCAGGCTATTGAAGCTGAATCTTCATTTCCATTCCCTTGATGAATTGAGTGTCTTTAACCTCTTCCGTAAAATCATCCTTGATCTTGAAAGGTTTCACTATCAGATATTTTACATCCTTGGCAGTTGTGGCATATATGCGTTCCGATTTCAGTTGGTTCGCCTCGTATAGACCTTCGCCGCTGAGAGCGGTTAGCTGCCGCCCCTGATCATCATAGACGGCGAATCCGATGTGACGCAGCTGTTCTTCCTCTTTTGCCGTAAGTGTACTCTTATCGTTCAACCCAATCACGGTAGTTAAGCGGGTGGTGACAGGGGTAACCTCCGCTTCCCTTACAGCGGCTGTATACACATCGTTGGTCATGGCTGTGTTAGGCAGAACCTGATAAACGTTTTCTGTTGATTTGGCAAAAGGAACCGTTAACTCGAACTCATGATCGATGCCCTGCAACGTCAATTGAACCTTCGCCTCGAACTGATCCGGCAATTGTGCCGTTCCCTGATCGGAGGAAATGACCTGCTCAAAGAGCAGTGTATTCGGCTGCGTTTCTCCTACCGAACTATAGAACATACCGCTATCCGAGAGGGACCCGTCGACTTTGAAAAAGACATTCTCAATACCACTGCTCAGTTTCACAATGTCCTTGCCATTGTCATATTCACTCTGATTCAGATTCGGTGCAGTGAAATGAACCAGGAATGCAGCACGGGTACCATCATAAACCGTTTCAAGGACTTCCAGCTTCACATCCTGGTAAGCGACCTTGCTATTAACAGGGGTAGTCAAGCCGTCGTTGCCCGCTGTTCTTAGACCCATATCGGCTTCGATTGAGCTGAAGAGGCTTCCTACAAGTGGGATGTTACGCAAGGAGGCGGCCATGGCCGGTGACACAAAGCCGGATGCAAATACGGTCACGCCCAATACTCCGGCTGCGATCGTCGCAGCTGCCGCCTTGTTCCATCGCTTGTTCCGGCGACTGGAGCGCAAATTTTGTTCGGTTTTTAATGTGTTTGGGGAAGCCGGCAGAGAGTCCAGTGTGGCATCAATCCGGTTACGCACAAGTTCAGACATCAGAGGACGCTCCTTCGCGTGGTTCTTTAATTCCTGATCGATATTAAACGGGTTTGACATGTAAGTTTACCTCCCGAAAATTTTTGAATTTCTGATATAACTCCTGCCTTGCCCGAGTAAGTCTCATTTTCACTGCACTTTCGGAAATATTCAGCGCATCGGCGACTTGACGCAGGGATAGGTCCTCAAAATAATGCAAAACGACTACAATTCGTTTCGATTCCTCCAGTCGGTCTACTGCTTCTCGCATATCGACCTCATCGTAGGGACTAGAATGCTCCCGCTTTTCTGAAGGTACCTCCGCATAAGCGGTGGATAGAGAGCGGCGGGACAGGATCGTGTTGCATTCATTGATGAGGATCCGAAACAGCCAGGTTTTGAAATACCGGGGTTCCCGGAGCGTGGGCACCGATTTATATGCGTTCAGAATGGTCTCCTGAATGGCATCGGCCACGTCCTCCTCTTTTCGCAGCATGGATTTTGCTGTATTGTACAAAGCGTTCTCAATGTCTCGAATAAGCCGGATAAAGGCTTCACGATCTCCTTGGATGGCCTGGTTAACGAGATCGGTTGAATCCATGGATAACAGCTCCTTTCGTATTGGGAGGAATGAAGTCAGCACTTGGCTGGTTTTGATATGAATTAGACTGGCGGGCGGGGCATATGGTCACATTTTCTTTTTATAATTTTTAAAAAAGAGCGTTGTTATATATGACGTTCGGTTCTCTACGATCCCTTCAATGCTAAGAAAGGTTGATTTATCCTGAAGATTGCATGATTGACTTTTTCAAAAACAGCACTATAATAAACTTATATTCATAACACGGACTGTTACTGGGGAAACCAGGCATGACCGAATTCGATTGCTTAACTGTAATCGCTTTCGGTCTTTTTTTATTTTTGTTGGGGGGTGAGAACATTGAAGGTTATCAAGAAAGTAAACAATAACGTGGCCATTGCTATTAATGAACATAACGAAGAGGTATTTGTTGTAGGTAAGGGTGTAGGATTTCTGAAAACGCCTTATGAGCTGACGGAGACGGACTTGGTGGAAAAAATATTCGTAGCTCCGAAGAACATTCGGATGTATGATCTGCTGAACAGTATTCCAATTGAGGATATTTATCTCGCGGAGGAAGTCATCAAGCTGGGCAGTCAGATCCTGAATAAAACATTTAACCCGAATCTGCTTCTCACCCTGTCTGACCATATCAGTTTTGCATTAACCCGAACCAAAGAAGGCATACGTATCAAAAACCCACTGGAATGGGAAGTGCGGACACTCTATCCGGACGAGACCCGGGTGGGAGAGGCTGCGCTGAAGCTGATTCAGGAAAAAACGGATATCGCTCTGCCGACAGCCGAAACAACACTGATTGCTCTGCACTTTGTCAATGCACAGGTGGGCTCTGGAGAGATGAGTGATACCACCAAGGTAACCACAGTTACGGGCGAGATCCTTTCCGTGATCAAGTATGCGCTCAAAATTGACTTTCAAGAGGATTCCATCCATTTCATGCGCTTTGCCACACATATTCGATATTTCATTCTGAGGCAGATGAGCGGTAAATCGCTCAAAGACGAGAATGAATCGCTTTTCCTGATGGTGAAGGAGAAGTTTCCGAAGGAACTCGCTTGTGTGGAGAAGATTGCGGATTTCCTGAAAAATAATTATGGCTGGACCTGTTCGGATGATGAAAAATTATATTTGATTTTGCATATTCAACGATTGATCTCAAATGAACCAACGGAATGAACTAGTGAAGGAACTAACCGAATAATCCATATTGGACTGTTACTGATTCGATCAGGCATGACCAAGCGTAGGGAATGACGATTCCCCGGCTTGGTCATTTTTTATATATCCAATTTATTGATGTAGAGGAGAAGAGTCATGAACAACAAAGAATTGGCTAAAAACGTACTTGATCTCGTTGGCGGCGAGCAAAATATATCGGGTCTGACACACTGTGCAACCCGTTTGAGATTTGTACTGAAGGATGATCACAAAGCAGACCTCAAGGCGCTGGATCAGCTCGAAGGCGTGCTTAAGGCACAGAATTCCGGGGGGCAGATTCAGGTTGTCATCGGTGCCAGGGTAGATGCAGTCTACAGTGAAATGAAAAATCTTACCTCTGACCATATTGGCGAACTTATGGAGTCTGCAGATAGTGGACCGAAAAAGAGACGTAACCCCGTCAATGTCGTGCTTGAAACCATTGCAGGTATCTTCACGCCTGTTCTGCCAGCACTCGTTGGTTGCGGGATGATCAAATGTTTAGCCACCGTTATAACTGCCATGGGTTACTTGGAAGGTTCTGGATTCCTAACGATCATTAACATGATCGGGGACTGTATTTTCTACTTCATGCCATTCTTCCTGGCAGTTAGTGCAGCAAACCGTTTCAAAACGAATCCCTATTTGGCGGTAGCTCTCGCTGCGGGACTCATGCATCCAACCATTTTGAACGCTGCGGCTCAGATTGCTGAGACGGGTGTAAACCGTATTGATTTTCTCGGCTTGCCGATTCTGTTGATGAAATATTCCTCTTCCGTCATTCCAATCATTTTGGCGGTATGGATTATGAGTTATGTGTATCCAATCGTCAATCGAGTGATTCCCAAGTTTCTACAGGTCCTGCTTACCCCAATGATTGTTTTGTTCATTATGATTCCAGTGGAACTAATCGTGCTTGGTCCAGTAGGTTCATATATCGGTGACTGGTTGACTAATGGCATTAATTCATTGTTCTCAACCGCAGGTGTCCTTGCTGGTGCGATTCTTGGATTTTTCAAACCGATTATGGTCATGTTCGGTATGCACTATGCCATCATGCCTATTCAGGTTCAACAAGTGGCTACACTTGGTGCAACCGTACTGTTACCAACGGCACTGGCAGCGAATTTGGCTCAGGCTGGAGCAGCCTTCGGTGTGTTTGTACTGACGAAGAGCAAAACGATGAAATCAGCGGCTGCTTCGAGTGGATTCACCGCGTTGTTCGGAATCACCGAGCCGGCGATCTATGGTGTAACACTCAAATATAAACGTCCTTTTTTCGCAGGTTGTCTTGCAGGTGGATTAGTCGGTGGATTCTACAGCTTGGTGCATACCACAGCGAATGCTATTTCACTTCCAGGTTTATTGGCAATTGGTACGTATTCATCTGATCGTTACATGTATGTTGTTATTGGTTGTATTGCTGCAGTTGTACTCGGTTTTGTCTTCACGCTGATGGCAGGCATCAAGGAAGATGCAGAAGGAGCCAAGTTGAAGCAGCAAACCACTGGTGGAGTAAATAGCAATCCAACCGTTGCTGCCACAGAGGTAACTCCAGAGTCAGTATTATCACAGACATTCACTTCTTCTGACATGCTTATCGTTAGTCCGATGACAGGGGAGATCAAACCGATCTCTGAAGTGGAAGATCAGGCATTTGCCCAAGAGTTAATGGGTAAAGGTATTGCGATTGTTCCGACAGATGGCAAGGTATATGCTCCATTTGACGGAGTAGTCGAGGCCCTTTATCGTACCAAACATGCCATCGGATTGAAGGCGGCGAATGGTGTCGAGATCCTCATTCATATCGGGGTAGACACCGTCAGCCTCAAAGGCAAATATTTTACCGCTCATATCGAACAGGGACAGACCATAAAGGCTGGCGATTTATTGGTGGAGTTTGATCCAGAAGGTATCACGACAGCAGGTTATAACACCATTACATCCATTGTGGTGACCAACATGCAACAGTATGGGGACGTGCTGACTACAGCGACCAGCGGCCCGATCCGGGAGAGTGAAGCGCTGATCAAGCTAATCCCATAGAACGTTAAATAAACCATTTAAACAACACGTAATAACAGGAGGAAACTAAAATGACTCATTCTAATTTTCCAAAAGATTTTTTGTGGGGCGGGGCGCTTTCTGCCTGTCAGGCTGAAGGTGCTTATAATGTCGATGGCAAGAGCCTAACCATTCCAGAAGTGATGAAGTTTAATGAGAAGAACGACCGCAAGGTGACCAAGCAGATCAGGGTGAATTGGGAGATGATTGAAGAGGCCCGGAACGACCCGGATACGGTTAAATATCCAAAGCGCCGGGGGATCGATTTTTATCATAACTTCCGTGAGGATATCGCATTATTCGCCGAGATGGGCTTCAAAGTATTCCGTTATTCCATTTCATGGGCCAGAGTATTTCCAGGTGGCGACGATGCTGCTCCGAATGAAAAGGCACTGGAGTTCTATGATCAGGTTATTGATGAATGTCTAAAACAGGGCATGGAGCCCCTGATTACCATCAGCCACTTTGATACACCGATTGTACTGATGGACAAGTTCGGAGGATGGTACAACCGCAAGTTGATTGATCTATATGTAAACTATTGTGATGTGCTGTTCAAGCGCTACAAGGGCAAAGTGAAATATTGGGTGACGTTCAACGAGATCAACATGAGCGTGAAGGCATCGGCCAAGACGCTGGGAATCATTGATTATGATGCGCCGAATTATGAGGAAATGCTGTTCCAAGGGCTGCACCATCAATTTGTAGCAGCGTCCAGAGCAACCAAGATGGCTCATGAGATTGATCCGAATAACCAGATTGGAAGTATGGTGGCTTATTTTACAACGTACCCGTACACATGCAAGCCGGAAGATGCACTTCAGATGCAGCAGGATGATCAGATGAAAAATCAATTCTATCTGGATGTGCTCAATAAAGGCGAGTATCCTTATTATAGTAAAACGTATTTCAAAAATAAGCAGATCCAGTTAAACATTGAGGACGGCGATCTGGATAATATTCGCGCACATACAGCTGACTTCGTGGGGATGTCGTATTACAACTCCATGATTTCCAGTAGTGATACCGAACAACTTGAATTAACAGCCGGGAACGTACACAGTGTCTACAAAAACCCGCATTTGCCTGCAAACGAGTGGGGTTGGCAAATTGATCCCATTGGCCTGCGGTATACGTTGAATCTCGTCTATGATCGGTATCAAAAACCGGTCTTCATTCTGGAGAACAGCTCAGGCTTCTACGACAAGCTGAATGAGGACGGAACGATCAACGACCCCTACCGAATTGATTTTCTGAGCAAACATATTGAACAGATGGGACTCGCCATTGCGGATGGGGTCGAAGTATTGGGTTACACGATGTGGGGACCCATTGACATGATCAGTTCAGGGACTTCCGAGATGAGCAAACGGTACGGATTTATCTACGTGGATCAGGATGATTACGGCAATGGTACGCTGCAAAGATATCGGAAGGATTCGTTCTTCTGGTATCAGAATGTGATCCGTACCAACGGAGCAGAACTGTAACAGGTCATGAATATTCTGGGCCGAATCAAAAAAATTCCCGGCGGCTTGCTGATTGTTCCCATGCTGGCCGCCGCGGTCATCAACACGGTGTTTCCATCGTTGTTTCAGATCGGAGATCCAACGACAGCACTATTCACATCGAAAGGTACCATGGTGCTGATTGGCATGATTTTGCTCGTGTCCGGAACACAGCTCAATCTGTCACAGCTTCTGGTGACCTTGAAAAGAGCAGGGGTACTTTGTATTTCACGTATTCTTATCAGCTGTCTGTTCGGCTGGGCGTTTGTACACTTTTTTGGCATTAGTGGGGTTGGAGGCGTGTCTGCGGTAGCTTTCATTGCTGTTCTGACCAGTTGTAATCCGGGTTTATATCTGGCCTTGATGAATACGTATGGAGATGATGTGGATCGTGCCGCGTTTGGCATTCTGAATCTGATTGCCGTACCGGTTATTCCCGTTATGATATTGAATTCGGCAAGTGGGGTCGGTATCGATTACCTCAGTGTTCTTGCTACGCTGGTGCCTTTCTTCATCGGCATATTGCTTGGCAACCTAGACAGCAACATTCAGAAGATGTTCGCTCCGGGAACACTGATTCTGCTGCCTTTCCTGGGTACAAGCTTTGGGTCCAATATTGATCTGCGTATTGCATTTCAATCCAGTCTATCCGGTTTGCTGGTCACGGTGTTATTTTTGCTGATCTGCATGCTGCCGCTCACTGGAATCGATCGTGCGATATTAAGACGGCCAGGTTACGCAGCGGCTGCGACATGTTCGGTTGCTGGGTTGTCCATGGTCGTGCCATCGATGGCGGCAGAATTCAATCCGGCGTATGCGCCTTATGTGGACACAGCCATCGCTCAGATTGCGTTTGCCGTGATCCTGACATCGGTGACCGTACCTTATATCGTGAAGCGACTGGCTAGAGGAACAGCGACGGAAGCTTCGACAAAAGCAAATCATTAAAAAACAGCATGTGTTCTGTCAGGTCATGACGGATCACATGCTGTTTTGCTTTTACATCTATATGATCTCCTGGGGGGAGGAGAGGGATCGATCGGTTTATTTTACAGACCCAGCAATTGTTTAACACTTTCAGCTACCGCTTTGCTGGATTGCGGATTCTGTCCTGTGACCACGCGGCCATCTGTTGTGACATAAGAGCTGAAGGCAGCAGCTTTATCGTACTGTGCGGCACGTTCTCTCAAAGCATCTTCCAGCAGGAAAGGAACATATTCGGTTTGTTGTGCCAATGCTTCCTCTTCATTCGTGAAGCCGGAGACGGTTTTGTCTTTGATCAAGAGCAAGCCGTTGGACAACTTCACGTTCAGCAGGGCTGTAACCCCGTGGCACACACCGGACACAACGCCACCTTTTTCATAGATTTCACGAGAAAGCTCTTGAAGTTCCGCATTGTCCGGGAAATCCCACATTGTACCGTGACCCCCTGTGAAGTAGATCGCATCATAATCACTTGCATTCACTTCGCCAGGTTTCAACGTGTTCTTCAATTGGTTCATGAATGTTTCGTTCTCGAAATAGGCTTTGGTGCTCTCATCCAGGGAGTCACCGAGACTTTTCGGATCAAGAGGTACGTTACCCCCTTTAGGGCTAACCAGATCGATCTGAACATTGTCATTATGGTCAAACTCTTCAATAAAGTGAGTTGCTTCGCTCAGCCACAAGCCGGTAGGTTCGTCCTTCGTTGCGTATTTATCTACGTTTGTTAGTACAACCAGTATCTTTTTCATATAAAAACCTCCCGTAAAGTGTATAACATCATTTATATTAAATATCACAAAATTAAATTGTGTAAAATATATTATTAAACATAACATAACCATGTTCTAAAGTAAAATCATGAACGTATCTTCGATCTCCATTGTTACTTTCAAGCGTAGGCGTAAAGAACAATCTAGTCGTAGTAAATATGCTCTCAAGAATGCACGTTTACTTATAATGTTCTTTTTAATTTACTCAATTTGTAAGCGGAGGTAGGCATGTGTAAGGGTTATCAAAATTAATTCAAATTTGATGTTAATTTGATTGAACAACTAGTTCTTTTGATTTAGAATGGCGGAAGATACCAACAAAAAATTGGTACATATTACATAGGGACTCGGAGGAACACAAATGAAACGTTCAGGTAAATTTTTCGCTTCAACAGCAGTTGCTGTTGTCGCTGCAGTCTCCATCGTCTCTTCAGCCTCGGCAAGCACAATCTCTAATTCGAATATCTCTAGTATTTCTATGGCTAATATTCAAAGTATGGATATCGAAACTGCTTTGATGTTGGTTCAACAAGAACGCACCAAATTATTGGATGCCCAATTGCAGACACAAATTCAGGAAGTACAGAACCGTAACAATTATATTGCAGATTTGAATGCACAATTGTCGATAGCTCAACAAAACGGGGATGAAGCAGCTATTCAGAAGCTGAAAGGCCAAATTGATGCTGCAAGCAATTCCCAACAGATGGACATGCTTCGTCTGCAGTCCCTGTCCAACAAGCGTAATGAAGCATTTGACGTAATGACAAACTTTATCAAAAAAATGCAGGATTCAAGATCATCCATCATCGGTAACATGCGTTAAGAACGAATGATTAACTGCAACAATACAAAAAGAGCGGAGCCGGAATTTTAATTCCGAAACTTCGCTCTTTTTGTGTTTTTTATTTGTTTTATCTCTCTGAAATCCGGGTTTGGTCTGTACTATAAATCTTCTGCCAGGTTACCCCGACCAGTCACGACGCCGAGTGAACAGATCCTTCAGCTCGTCCGTCGACAGTTCCGTAATCCAGTTCTCGGAGCTTGTGATGATGTTATCGCTAAGTTGTTGTTTGCTCTCCAACATCTCGTCGATCCGCTCCTCCAATGTACCGAGAGAGATGAACTTATGCACTTGTACATCTTTGGTCTGACCCATCCGATAAGCCCGGTCGGTGGCTTGATTCTCCACAGCAGGGTTCCACCAGCGGTCAAAGTGGAAGACATGATTGGCTGCGGTCAGATTCAATCCCACGCCGCCGGCCTTGATGGACAGAATGAAGACGGACGGCTGCTTGTCCTCAGGCAGTGTTCGGGATTGGAATTCCTCAATCATGCGGTCCCTTGCCGTCTTGGAGGTGCCCCCGTGCAGATACAGCACAGGTTCCTGCAACTCCTGACGCAGTACCTGTTGCAGCATCTGTCCCATACCGATGTATTGGGTGAAGATCAGGCATCGCTCGCCCTCATCCCGCAATTCACGGACAAGCTCCATCAGTCGTTCCAGCTTCGCGGAACGGCTGATCAGCATCGCCATATCCTGCGGGCTGTACACATCATAAGAAGATGTTAATGTGCCGTCCTCGGGCAGTTCCTCCGGCAAAGCTTCTTTTGTCAGCAGCAGAGGGTGGTCACACAATTGTTTAAGCTGAGTTAGTGCCGACAGAATCGCACCTTTGCGTTTGATACCTTCCAGCTCTTTCATTTTATCCATCAGGGCTTGCACGGACTGGTCATATAATGCACTCTGCTCACCCGTAAGGTGAATGTATGTCTTCATCTCGTTTTTGTCCGGCAGATCAAGCTGGATATTCGGATCTTTTTTCTTGCGGCGCAGCATGAACGGTTTCACGAGCTGTTGAAGATCTTGCATCCGCTGCTCATCCTTGTCTTTCTCGATGGCACTGATAAAGCGAGTCTGGAATGCCCGTGCACTACCCAGATATCCTGGATTGGTAAAATCATAGATTGACCACAGCTCGGACAACCGATTCTCGATTGGTGTGCCTGTCATGGCAATGCGGTGTTTTGCCGGGAAGCTGCGGACGGCCAAGGATTGTTTGGTCTGGGCGTTTTTGATATTCTGCGCTTCATCGAGGCAGATGCATGACCACGTATATGTCTGCAACATTTCCTGATCGAGTGTAGCCGTAGCAAAGGACGTGATGATAATGTCCACTTGTTCCGTTTGCTCCCGGAATTCTTCCCCGCTTAATCGGCGTGCTCCGTAATGCAGGCTGACATGAATGGAGGGTGCGAAGCGGCTAATCTCCTTTTGCCAGTTGCCCAATACAGAAGTTGGACAGATCAGAAGTGCCGGAGCCTGTCCCGGCTTACGTGGTTCATGTTCTTTGATGTGTAATAGATACGTAATGAACTGTATGGTTTTCCCGAGACCCATATCATCGGCAAGACATGCCCCAAGGCCGAATCTGCGCAGGAAACCAAGCCATGCAAAACCTTCCTTCTGATACGATCGCAGCTCGGCATGAAGCCCTGTAGGAATGGGCAGGGAAGGCGCACCGCCTTGTCCGCCTCCTAGTTGTGCAATGACCCGATTCAGGTGCTCATTCAGTTCCACTTCCAGCCGAATGTTCTGATCATCCTGTGGTTGCTGCTCTTCCTCGGCTTGTTGTCCTTCCTTCCATTTCTGGTTGCGATATTCCCGCTGTTCATTGTGCAGCAGATGCAGGTGCAGAATATCCTGAAATGAGAGTCCTTGTTCCCGATCTACACCGCCCATAGCACGACGTATCTGTTCCAGCAGGTCGGGGTCGAGAGGAACCCATTCTCCACGGAAGCGAACCAATCGTTCATTACGGGCCACAAGATCGGCGAACTCATCTTCGCTGAGATCCGTGTCACCAATCGCAATGCGCCAGTCAAAATGAATAATTGAGTCCAGTCCGAAGAAGGACTGTCCCCGCTCACTGCCTTCCTCTGGCTTCACCTTGGCGCGCAGCTTAGGCTTCTTCTTGCGGGCTGCTTCCCACCAACCCGGGAGCAGGACTTGCCAACCCGCTGCCAGCAACCTGCCGCTATCCTGTGTAAGGAACTGCCAGGCTTCCTGATCTCCCAAAGGATCACTCAGCACATCCCGTCTGCCGCTAATGGAGCTTGCAAGACGTGGCAGATGTGCACGAAGCTGATCTAGCCATCCGGCGGAGCGATCCAGAATGAACGGTGTCCATACCTCTGGCCATTCGCCTTCAAGTCTGCCGCGTGAATCCAGCATGACGGGCACCAAGATGGCGGCATCCAGCTTGTTCTGCAACACCAGTCGCAGCCGCCAAGCTGGCTCATCCTCGTCCGGCTCCTGCAATTGCAGCATAGGTCTGAATGGTGCGGCATCCGCTTTCCAGCCAATGGATACAAGCCAGGACTGAGCGTCCATTCCGGCTGTCTTGGGTAGAGTACCGCGCTCTGGGAACAACTGCGGGAATTCACGCCGCAGATCGGTCGCAGCTTCCTCGGAACTGTACCATCGTTGGAAAACGAAGGCAGAGTAAGCCGCCCCTAGCCCTTCCGCGTAGCTCTCGTCCGTCTGTTGAATCGCTTTGGTAAGCGATGCCCGATCCTGCTTTTTCAAGCTGTCCGGGTCCCAGGTCCACTGAAGTTGTCCTGTGCGATAGGCTTCAAAGCTGGGTACGTATTTGCGTTTCTCGACAGATGCTGCGAATGCCGGAGCCAGTCGAATCAGATGTTCCGCTTGCTCATCCCACTTCCATTCAATATGAAGCAGCGTGTGCATCTCGGCAAAGAAGGGAATGACTTCTTCTGCAGGCAGAACAACCAGCTCAATCTCTTCAATCTGCCGAACTTCCAATTCAGTACCGTAGAAGGAAGGCGCATGCCAAGCGAACAATCGCTGCTTAAGCGACTGTCCCGATACAAAGTGGTGTGTGTTGAGTGCTCCGTAAAACAAAGCATCGCCATATCCGGTTAAAGCGACGTGAACCTCAATCGTTTCAGTGTATGGATGAATTAAGCTCATGAGATCAGTTTACCTTTCCGAAGCTCTTCCTGCAGGGCACGCAGCCGACTGTTACGAACGGCGAGTGTGGTGATGAACTGCTCCCAGTGCGCTTCTTGCTTCAACTTTTTATAGATTTTGGACAGGCGTTTCAGCAGCTTCACCGCGGCCTTGTATCCGTCCCTGTTCTTATGTCCGATATAACGCTCCACCGCCTGATGATAGAAGGGCAGCAGCAGTTCAGGTGCATCTTTTTCAATCGGTTGCAGCACCGCTACGCGGAATTCGAGAGGCTCCGTCCCTGTACTTAGCTGAAAATCAATCCACCTGCGCCACTGACCACGAGAATGCATGGCATCCTCATAGGCTGGGCGAGAGTGGGGGAGCATGCTGACAAGTGTGTCCCACATGCGGTTCTCTGTATCCGGCAGATGTTGAATGGCCGTGTCCCACAGATGCATGTAATCATTCAAAGGTGTGTTACGCCGATTCGCCAGCAGGGGACCAAGTTGTACCAACCAATCTCCGAGCCGCTTCCATTCAGCTGCATCTGTGAGCACGTGGAGAAAATGCAACAGATGTTCTGGCGGGATACCATAGGCCGAGCTTCCATGGATGAGTCGCTGCCATGCCTGATCGTCTTGCCCTACATGGAAATACATCCAGCTCTGCGCGAGTACGAGTGGTAAAGGCAGGGATACGGCTTTGCTTGGTCTATCACTACTACTTCCATTACTCTGAGCGCTGCCCAAGACACTCCCACCTGACTGGGAAGGTGCTGAAGTCGCTGTTAGATTGCGTTCTATATCATTTAAGATGGTCTGTTCCGACACTAACATGTCCCGCGACCCTTGAAGCTCAGGTACGATCCAGTTCAACCACAGTTGTCGATAGATCGGAGTGAAGAACATCATGCTGGCTGTCTCAGGCATCATCTGTTTACGTAAATAAGCTGAGGTTTCAGACAATCTGTTCCAAAGTTGCTCAAGCTTGTTTCCCTTTAGACCGGACAAGTCTAGCGGATGGCTAAAGATCCGTTCAATGTCTTTCAAAAGTGCATCAACCGCGAGCTGGGCAGGGTAGCTCATGTACACGGGGGTATGCGTAATTGAGTTACGAGCCGGCGGTACGCAGAATCGTATGAGGTGCAGCTGCACATGTAGTTCAAAAAGTTGGTCCATCGCAGCGGTCAGCCTTGGCTTAATGGCATATAACTCGTCCGTTGCTTCCTGCACGTAGGATGTGCTTGCTGTGCCGGTACCCAGCCGTCTCAGACAGGAGTGGAATAGCTTATGCCATTCCGAGATTTCGAGATCGGCAAGCTCTGTTGCACGCTCCTTGATCTGACTGTATTGGTTGTCCTGAATGTCCATATCCTGTTGTTCATCAGCTTCGGCGTAGCTGGATCGTCCTGCGGACATGGCCCCGACGGGTTTAGTCGTTTGTTTGAGCGCAGTACTGGAGTGTGCATTCACAATCGCATGTACAGGTCGCTCCAGTTGCTCGGCATAACTCATCAAGACTGCCGTCATATGTTTGCATACGGAACTCACCGGGCAGGTACAATGACTTGTAGACAGGGATTGCATGCTCAGGGTGACCTCATATTCTTCCGATCCTTGTACAACGGCCGAAATCCCTTGTTGTTCTGAATAGGTTAATGGTCCGACACGTTTCTGTTTATAATATTGGAATCCGCGCATGATCGTCAGGTTATTAAAATGCTCTGCAACCTGCCTGATCAACTGTTGCCACTGCGCATCATCCATCCTCATGTTATTCGGTATGTTCATCATTCCATCTCCTGGGGTAAACATAGGTTCAGTAATCACCACGTCGATGACGTGATGTTGTCAATTTGTTGTATCCATCATATCAGTTATGAGCCGATCCGTGCATCGGTTATAAGAATATGAAGTTCTTTTTGGACAAACATGAATTTGAATGAATACGCAGGTGCCGTGAGCGAGTGGCATGCATGATTGCCTCATATTGTGTATGCTTATCGTATGTATTCCTTTCAGGAACGATGCAGGCCGGGGAAACGGTCCTATTACAAACAACAGGAGAGAGCATATGAAAATACTGACGTTAAACACACACGCTTGGGCGGAAGAGGATCAACTGAACAAGATCAGTCAGCTGGCTGATTTTATAAATACACATCAATTTGATGTAATCTCCATGCAGGAGGTTAACCAGTCCATGCAGGAAGCGGCGCTTTCTGAAGAAGAACTGAAGAGGTATTATGCGACTGAATCGGATGCTGTGATTAAAAAAGACAACTACGCCTACGTCCTGCTTCAGCAGCTGACAGAGCAATATTACTGGACGTGGATTCCCGCACATGTCGGGTTCCAAAAATACGATGAAGGACTGGCGATCCTTAGCCGGACGCCGATCACACAGGCTTTTGGAGAATACGTGTCCCACATGCGGGATTATAACAATTACCGGACCCGTAAGATTGTGGGAATCCAGACGGTCGTCCAAGGTGAAGCAACCTGGTTTGTGAACGGACACTATAACTGGTGGGATGATGCGCAGGAACCGTTCAAGGGACAGTGGGAGTTGACAGAGAGCAAGCTTGCCCCCTACATGGATCAGCCGTTATATATAATGGGTGATTTCAACAATGTCGCGGAAGTGCGTGGAGAAGGCTATGACTATATGGTGAGCAAAGGCTGGAACGACCTGTACACCACAGCATTGCAAAAGGATGAAGGAGCAACCGTGGTGAAGGCCATTGCCGGCTGGGCAGACAACAAACGCGATTTGCGAATCGACTATATCTTCTCCAATCGTCCCATTCAGGCCAAATCTTCAACTGTGGTTTTGAACGGTAAAAACGGGCCGGTCGTGTCCGACCATTTTGGTGTTGCTGTAGAGATCTAACAGCCATGTGGCTATAAATGGGATATCCTCTCAATTAAAGAAACAAAGCCTCCGCTGACTTCCTGTTAAGGGAAGTGTAGCCGGAGGCTTTGTTGCATTCAAACATCATTTCCTATGTACATGTAGTATGGTTGTTCTTCATTTTGTTGCGGAACTGGCCTACTATTCTAACGCCAGCATCTGATGTACGAACTTTTTCAGATTCTCGCTTGTCTCGCTAAGCTGTTCAATGCTTTCCATAAACTCGCTAACGAGCTTGGCTTGATCTACTGTTGCGGTTGTAATTTGACCGATCTCCTGCTCCATATGTTTCATGGAATCCTGTACACTACCGAGAGAGGTTTCGATATCAGCCGCTGCTTGTTTCGTATGATCGGACAGTTTGCGTACTTCACTGGCAACCACACCGAATCCGGCTCCCTGATCGCCCACACGAGCTGCCTCGATCATGGCGTTCAGTCCAAGCAGATTGGTTTGTTCCGATACTTCACGAATGACGTTTGTTACTTTAGACACACTAACCGAGTTCTCTGAAGCTTTTTTGGAGTTGCGCAGAATCTCTTCTGAGGTTGCAGAGAGTTCTTCCGAATGTGCCGCAATCTGCTGAATACCGCCGACGAGCGCATGAATGGTTGTTTCATTTTCACGGATCAGCGTCTCCAGTGTCATATGACTATCCAATGCGTAGTTCACACCCAATATGCCCACGACCTGATCGTTTTCCTTGATGGGAATAAGGATGGCATCGAAAGGTCTGCCTTGCAGATCACCAGGCATGCGTGCCACGGTACGCGTATCCTTGTTGGTGAGCATTTTGAAATCTTTGTAATCGTCATGCAGCTCATCTCCGACCTTCACGCCAATCTCCAGACTTTTTGCTTCGGAAAAATACAAAACTTTCTCATGATCATTAATGGATATGGATATGTCATCACGGAACATTTGGCTAACAAAAGGCATAGCATTTACCAGAGATTCAAGAGTATTCAATGTGCATCTTTCCTTCCCGATACAAAAAGTGGAATTTTTAGACCTACTATCTATATCGGTAACGGTTTCTGTTTTTTTAAACGAATGTTCAAATATAAGTTCAGCTGGCGAGACATAAAGTGGCGCTTCGAATTTATTTGTAAGCGTAAACAAAAATCTGTAGCCACCATAGAACATGTCAGTTATACTGGGATTATTAATTGGTTCCTGAGTAAAATAGAATATATTAACGTTCAGGGCAAGGGCGTTCCTTACGAAGGTTAAGCGCTATATCTCCAGATCCTGCCACAGCAGAATATGGGTCATAGCTGCCCGGTTGGACGTTTTATTTCGGATAAGATTTTATTTCAATGTGAGAGGGAAGTGTGCGATCAATGACGACCTATTTCAGTGAACCGCAGAGCATGTATTACCGATTTGGAGAAGATCAGGATCAGGTGCTGAAAGTGCTGGCCGAGAGGTATATTGGGGCCAATGCGCAGGCTGATTTTGTATATCGGGTATTCCAGAAGTCTGGTATTTTGCAAAATGAGAAAGGGCTTTATGATCTGAATTTAGGTAAACGCTTTCCTGACGCTCCCAAAGATCATATATCTTACGCAGCTGCGCTGGTCTGGGGGGATGAGGATCGGAATCTGGATGTGTTGGTTCGCTGTTATGGACCTGTTCGCTTTTATTTTAATGAGCAGTTGGTTTATCGCTCTACCGTAATGGATGAGATCAGTCCTGATGCAACGGTGAAGCTCAGCATCGATATCAAGCCCGGTTGGAACACCGTTTGGCTGGAAATGAAAAATACCCCTGCCGGCTTCGGTTGCCAGTTTGGCTCAGATGAAGGTAAAGTGCGTATTCTGAACGTATTTGCGCCGTTTCAGGAGAGACAGGGACAAGCGGGTTGGGTGTTCTCCCAACCAAACCTTGCTGCGAGTAAGCAACCAGACCTGCTTGGACAAGAAGCAGATTACAGTTTGAAGTGGCTGCCTGAGACAGGCTGGTCTGATGAAGAGATAACCAAGCCGGCTCTCGAACGAATATACGGGCATCTCCCTGGACGGCATGTGTATGCTTGGACGCATCTGAACAATACCGATTCAACCGGGAGTCAGGTACGATTGTCAGGTCAATCCTCCGGTTCTTTAAGCATATGGATTAGCGGCAAACCTGTGGCGCAAGTGAAGGAGGCAGGTCCGTTTGAGGTGGAGGTAGCAGCCTCTTTTGGGCGGAGTGACCTGCTTGTCCGAAGTGAATGCGATGATGCGGCAGGACCGTGGCATTTTAATTTGAATGCAACCGTTTCGGATAAGCCACTTTCATTGGAACTTCCTCAGCGTGTCCACGGTGCTTCCGGAGAGTCCTGGTTATATGTCGGTCCCTTTGAGTCGGAGATTGAACCGGATGTGCAGGATCTTACCCGAACAGACCGAGTGTACCAAACGGGGCAAGAACAAACATATTGGCGTTTGGATCGACCGGATGCCTGGATTAGACCTTATTATGAAAACGCCATGTTAAGCAACAAATGGACTGTGGGTAGTGTGACCAATTATGGTCGCTGGGATTATCCATTAGGTGTCACTGTCTATGGTCTATTACGGACTGGGCGTTATTTGCAGAGACCGGATATTACCCGTTATGCGGCGGAGCATGTGCAGGCATGTACCCAGATGTATGAGTACTCATTATGGGATCGGGAGCAGTATGGTTTCCCGGCAGTCAATCAACAATTGGTCATGCTGAAAATGCTGGATAACTGCGGTTCTTTTGGTTCGGCCATGCTGGAAGCGTATTCAGAGTGTCATGAACCAACGTTTCTTCCGATTGCTGAACGGATTGCAGATTTTATGCTCTCCCGCCTGGAACGGCAGGAGGATGGGGCATTTTATCGTACATGTGTAGGGGAGTATGCTGAGAATACCATGTGGGCAGATGATCTATATATGAGCACGCCGTTTCTCGTTCGTTATGCACGGGTGACAGGCAACTCCGCCGCATTGGATGAAGCCGCCAGACAATTTTCACTGTATCGGAAGTATCTGTTCATGCCTGAGTTCAAGATCATGTCCCATGTGTATGATTTCAAATACGGACAGGCCACGCAGATTCCATGGGGACGGGGAAATGGCTGGACACTGTTTTCCTTGACGGAAGTACTGGAGGCTTTGCCAACAGAGCATCCCGAACGCCCGGCTTTGATTAATTTTTTCAACGAGCTGTGTGAAGGGTATGCGGCACTTCAAGGGGAAAGTGGGTTGTGGCATCAGGTATTGAATGATCCGCAGACGTATGAAGAAGCCTCCTGTACGGCGATGTTTGCCTATGGTTTTGCGAGAGGTGTGCGCTTTGGCTGGTTCAAAGACCCTGAAGTTTACGTCACAGCCGCCGAGCGGGCTTGGAAGGGACTCATCTGTAAAGCGATTGATCGTCAAGGTAATGTCCATGGCGTGTGCAGTGGATCACGATATGCATTTACGGCAGAGTATTACGATCAGGACTTGCGTACCGTCACCAATGACAATCACGGAATAGGCATTATGATGCTGGCAGGAACCGAGGTGGCCAAAATGAAGAAACATCTGGCCGAACACATGGTGTCTTCACCTGCAGTCTCACATTCCTGACACACCATATCTGAGACGGGAACACGACCGCCGGGAATGTTATTCCCGGTGGTTTGTGATTCTTTCAACTCCTTACTTTTTTGACAGGAAAGCTTACTTTTGTTTATGTCATGTCCAGCAATGGACAGATACAATAGGCTTTGTAAGCGATTCCACAGAAGTGAAAAGGGGAGGAAATTCATTCATGATGATCACGAAAAAGTGGGTAACCCTGTTCTGCCTGTCCCTGTTATTGTTCGCTACAGCCTGTTCGGGAGGAGCCACGGATAAGCCAGCTTCTTCTGGCGAAGCAAGTGAAAGTGAAGGAGACTCTTCAGGCAAGATTGAACTGCGCATGACCTGGTGGGGATCACAGACCAGACATGATCTGACGACCAAAGTCATTCAACTATTTGAAGAGAAACATCCGGGAATCACTATTAAACCTGAATACTCCGGTTGGGATGGTTATTTTGACAAATTAACGACACAGGTAGCCGGTTCAAATGCACCGGATATCATCCAGATGGATTACGCATTTCTGACTGACTTTGCCCGGCGTGGTGCCTTGCTTGATCTGACCCCATTTGCAGAGAGCAAAGAGCTGCGAACAGAGGATCATGATCAGAGCATGATTACAGCCGGATCCATTGACGATAAATTATATGCAATTACCCTCGGAGTAAACGCACCAGGTGTCATCTATGACGCCACCGTATTTCAGGAATTAGGGATTGAAGAACCGCAAGAGAGCTGGACATGGAAGGATTTTGGGGATATTGCGACCAAGATTGCCGCAGCCAAAGGTGATGGGTTCTATGGATCTGCAGACATTTCCGGCACAACCAACATGTTTGAAGTATTTATCCGACAATCCGGAAAAGGTTTGTTCGACGGTGGCACAATGACCGCTACCAGCGAGGAGCTCCAGCAGTGGTTCGATATGTGGGGTGCACTGCGCGAGAATGGTGGAGTGACCACAGCGGAGATCACGGCATCCACAACCAATGCACTGGAGACCCGCCCGATCTCACTGGGTACAGCTGCCATGGATTTTGCATGGTCCAATCAATTGCTGACATTCCAGCAGGTGAACAAAAACCAGGATCATAAGCTTGGGATACAAGTACTCCCGCATGGTGTCAACGAGCAGCAAATTGGCGAATACCTGAAACCAGGCCAGTTCCTCTCTGGTTATGGCAAAACCAAACATCCGAAGGAAGTTGCCATGTTCATTGATTTCATGGTCAATGATCCAGAAGCAACCGCTATTCTTGGTTCTGAACGTGGTGTGCCGGTTAACTCAAGCATTCGTGAGCAGATGCAGCCAACGCTGCCGGAAGCGGAGCAAGTCATTTTCCAATTTATCGATACCGTATCGAAGCATTCCAGTGAGATCGATCCACCATACCCGCAAGGATTTGCTGAAGTGGACACAAGTTTCAAGAGCGCAAGCGAGCAGATTGCCTTCGGTCAAGGCGATACTCCAGATGTCATTGCCCAGTTTATTGAAGGAGCCAAGGCTACACTTGGATCAACTCAATAACGATTGGAACTGTCTCAGACTTCTAATACTGCGGGGAGGTTGCGAAGATGAACACATCACAGGTCAGTCAAGCCCGAATCGAGCGTGTAGCTGCCCGGCGGGTCAAACGGAGATATGCGCATAATGGAGCCGCGCTTCTGTTCCTCGCCCCATGGCTTGTGGGATTGTTATTTCTCACCTTGGGTCCAATGTTGGTATCGTTATACATCTCATTCACCGATTACAGTATCCTGGCCGCCCCTTCTTGGGTCGGTCTGGATAACTACACCACGATGTTTACATCGGATAAACTGTTTACCCAGTCGCTCAAAGTCACCTTCACGTATGTCGCTGTATCGGTACCGGTCAAGCTGATCTTTGCCCTGCTGGTAGCCATGCTGCTCAATAAAGGGATTCGAGGACTTGGTATTTACCGGACCGTGTATTACATTCCGACATTGCTTGGAGGCAGCGTTGCGATTGCAATGCTGTGGCGTAAAATGCTGGGCGGTGACGGGCTGCTCAATAGTGTGCTTGCCATGGTGGGCATTAAGGCGCCCGATTGGGTTGCTAATCCGAAGTATGCCCTGTACTCCATCGTGCTTTTATCGGTATGGCAGTTTGGATCATCCATGATTATTTTCCTGGCAGGCTTGAAGCAGATTCCACCTGAATATGATGAAGCCTCAGCGGTAGATGGGGCAGGTCCTCTGCGGAGATTCTTCTATATCACGTTGCCGATTCTGTCACCTGTCATATTTTTCAATCTCGTGATGCAGCTGATTACATCCTTTCAATCGTTCACACAGGCTTTTGTTATCAGTAATGGTAGCGGAGGACCAGTGAACTCAACCTTAATGTACTCTCTGTATCTGTACAAAAAAGGATTCTCTTTCTTTCAGATGGGCTATGCTTCCGCGATGGCTTGGGTGCTGGTCATCCTGATTGGCGTATTTACATTGCTCGTATTCCGCAGCAGCAAGCTGTGGGTGCACTATGAGGATGGTGGGAAATCATGATTGGACAACGTAACTCTAAAACATGGGTCGTCAGCAAACATGTGTTGATCTCAGGCATCGCCTTTGTCATGCTCTACCCGATCCTCTGGATGTTGGGCAGTTCATTCAAACCGGGACATATGATCTTTACAGAGACCTGGTTCTGGCCACAGGAATGGAATTGGCAAAATTACATGAATGGCTGGTCTGGAATTCAGGGCAACCCGTTCTCCCGGTTCCTGACCAACTCTGTCATCCTGTCGCTTGGTGCCGTGCTGGGCAATGTCATCTCCTGCTCTATGGCGGCATATGCCTTCGCCCGACTGAATTTTCGCTTCAAAGCCATCTGTTTCGGCCTGATGCTCATGACGATTATGCTGCCCCATCATGTAACGCTGATCCCGCAGTATATTCTCTTCAACCACCTGGAGTGGGTGAATACGTATCTGCCGCTTGTGGTGCCAAAATGGCTCGCGACCGACGCCTTTTTCATTTTTCTCATGGTACAGTTCTTCCGGGGATTGCCCAAAGAGTTGGATGAGGCGGCTACCATTGATGGTTGCGGTCCTGTGAAAATTTACACCAAAATCATCATTCCACTTGCGTTTCCAGCACTGGTTACCACGATGATCTTTACGTTCTTGTGGACATGGGACGACTTCTTCAGTCAGTTGATCTACTTGAGTGACGTTAGCAAATACACCGTGCCGCTAGGTCTGCGTCTGTTCCTTGATTCGAGTTCTCAATCCGATTGGGGTCCGATGTTTGCCATGTCGGTGTTGTCGTTGGTGCCATGTTTCATTGTATTTATCGTGTGTCAAAAGTACTTCGTGGAAGGAATCGCGACCTCTGGGCTCAAAGGGTAATTCCAAGACGAAACGAGTTGATTTTTCCATGGGGAAAGGCAGATGGTCTTCATTCATTAATCAAAAGCTGCAACAAAGCAAGCTCTCCACGTTGATGGTGACTTGCTTTATTGCGTTTAACCTGTTGCTCGTCTCGGTTGTCGTCTGGCTGGCATATCAGTCTTTCTCCGCGGTCACATTTGCCGAGATTAGCAAAGCACGTCTGGCTCTTCTGAACGAGAGCACACGTCGGGGATTTGATTTCATTACAGGGGTAACAGGAACCGCCTATGGTTTGGCAAGCAATCGGGAACTGTCCCATCTGCTTGAAACGGCCGATACGGGCAGGCTTGCACAGATTCACCAACGGAGAGAGGTCTCTCGAATCCTGGATCATACCATGGTCGTGAGTGACGGCATTACTTCCATTGAACTGTATACGGATGTCTTTAATGAAGTGACAGTGACGATGGCTGATCGCATATTTCCGGTGGACACCCTCGCACACGACTCTTGGTTTGCAACGCTGGAAAAGGCTGATGCGGCTTGGGTACCGCTGCGTGAGAACGAATCGGGCCAATCTCTGGTCGGATACGCCCAGCGGATTTTCGACAGTCATGGCGGAACGGTTGCCTATGTGCTCATTCGACTGAGTAGAGCGGACATCGTACGCAGGTTCGCTGATGTACCCATGGTGCTTGATGGAAAAGTCTTGTTGGTAGATACGGCGGGTAATGTCGTAATGGAGATGGGGAAAGCTGATCCAGCAGGGGAGAATGTACAATCCGATCATGCTGAAGGTGATGCATTGGACGAACAGGAACGATCGAATAGGAGTAATGAAGTGAGTACAGCTCCAGAAATGGATGATGCCGTAAACGCATCTTCTTCTATTATAGATAGTGCATGGATTCAGGAGCATGTCCAGCCTGGCGCAGACGGATATGAAGTCGTTTCCGGCCAATCCGGAGGTGCGCAATTGGTGCTCTACTCCAGACCAGCCATGCTCCAGTGGCGACTCGTACAGACTATTCCGGTGTACACACTGCTATCTCCGGTCAGACATGCGGGCTGGCAGATTCTCGGTATCGCCATACTGGGACTGTTATGTTCCGCTGTGCTTGCGTACCTGTTCGTGAGGCAGATCATCCGGCCTCTGCGACAATTGATCAAGCGAATGAGACAACTGGAGAAAGGGGACTTCGATACCCGGGTGCACCTTTCGTTTACGGAGGAATACGCCCACTTGGCTTATGGCTTTAATCATATGGCTTCACAACTCACAACGCTGATGGAACAGGTGAAGGAGGAGAGCCGGGCCAAGCGTGAAGCCCAAACGGGCTTGCTTGAGGCCCAGATCAAACCCCATTTTTTATACAACACCCTCGACATGATCCACTGGCGCGCACTCGATTATGAAGCCAAGGATATCAGCCGCATGATTGTGCAGCTTAGCAAGCTGTTACGGATTGGACTGAGTGGAGGAAGATTGTTTATTCGGGTTCGAGATGAGTTGGAGCATGCCCGTTGCTACGTTAATATACAGTCAGAGCGGTTACCGTTCTCCATTCATTATCAGGAGCAGATCGATCCACGTATTCGCGGTTGTTACATTCCGAAGATCATTTTGCAGCCCTTTATCGAAAACGCTGTTATGCACGGGCACCCTGAAGAGGGTACACTTCGAATTCAAGTGTATATGCACGAAGAGGTTGGCCCGCATGAGGATATCGTCATTCGTATTACGGATAATGGACAAGGTTTGCCGGAGGGATGGGAACTCGAAGAGACATGTGGCATCGGTGTACGGAATGTGCATCAACGGATTCAGTTGTATTGTGGAAAGAGGTATGGCGTTCAACTGAGCAATAGAGATTCAGGTGGCGTGGAAGTGACCATTACGCTGCCGCGTATTGAGACCGACGAGCAATTAAATCTATGGCTGGACGGTGAAAAATGATGAAGACCATTATGCTTGTTGATGACGATCCTCATATTGTAAAGGCATTAACCGATCATATCGATTGGTCTTCACTGGGCCTCAGCATTGCAGGTACGGCTTCCAATGGCTTGGATGCGCTGGAACTGTTCCACCGTATGAATCCCGATGTCGTTATGACTGACGTCTATCTACCGGGGATGACGGGGCTTGAGATCACCCAGACGTTGCGACGTGATCATCCCTACCTGCCGATTATCATTCTTAGTGGATATGACGAATTCGAGAACGCCAGGGCAGCCATGCGCTGGGGGGTGAATCACTTTTTGCTGAAGCCGGCTGAGGTTGAGGAGATTGAGTCTGTGCTGCGAGAGGTACTACTGGAACAAGATGTGCGAGAGCGGCATGAGCGGCTGGAGCGGACGTATAAGCAGGAGGTTGGACGGGTACTTCCGTATTTGCGCAAACAGTTTCTTCACGAACTGCTGACTACGCGATATCGGGCAGACGAACTGCCTAAAGAACGCATGGACTATATAGGCATTCATATGTCCTCACAGACACGTGCGATTAGTCTGCAGCTGAATCGCCCCGTATTTTTGACACGGATGAAAGAACGAGATTGGCAGCTTCTCCGCTATGGGGCGGCTGATATTATTCAGGAGACGGTGAAGGATCAGGCAGCGCGCATGAATGGTCAGGTAGAGATTGTTGATTATTCGGACCAGGTATTTGTGTTACTTCTATTAGGTGATAAAGATATATTGGAGGAATGCCTGCCACTCATAGAGCGGATGATTGATCAGATCTTTACGTATCTGAAAATTGAAGTGAGTGCTGGAATCGGAAGATCCAAAAGTCACCCATGTGAGGCAATAGATTCTTATCTCGAGAGCAGAGAGGCAGTGGAAACAGCAGAATTTCAAGGTGGAAGTCGTATCTACCACTACGAGTCATCTGAGGATACAGAAGCAAGAGTGACTGATTATTCATTATTGCTTCGTCAATGGAATGAGGCTTGGGCGGATATTCGACCTGATCTGGCGGAAGAGCTATGGCAGGACATTCACCTTTTGCTGAAAGAGGGTAACTGTGTTGGGATACAGGATGTACAGGTGGTGGCCGTCAGTCTGTTTGACACGTTGATTCATAGCTGGAACCGACTTCATCCCATGTTAACGCCACCGCTGGCGATGAGTGATTTTTTGCGTGAAATTCAATCGAAGTATGCGTTGCATGATCTGGTAAGCTGGATGGACCGTATTATCTGCAACTGGCTGGAACAGATACGCAAGGAGATGGGCGAGAAAAAAAGCAATAAACTCATCGAGCAGGTGAAACAGTATGTGGAGCTTCATTACGCTGAAGAGATTAGTTTTGAAGCGATAGCCAAGGGACTATTCGTACACCCGAAGTATCTGAGTCAACTGTTCAAAAGGGTGACAGGTGAGAATTTCGTGAGTTATTTGAACGGGTACCGAATTCAGAGAGCGCTGGAACTGTTGCAGTCGGGACATTACATGGTATATGAGGTGAGCGAGATGACGGGGTTCCGTAATGCGACGTATTTCAGCCAGGTATTCAAAATGCTTACGGGCAAGAGTCCGTCTGAGGTGGGGTAAGCGATAAGGTAAGTATTTTAACAAAGTGAAGAGGCGGAATGGTTCTTATGATTATCGATCAACAGGAATATTACATTAAAGGCTTATCTTACTCAATTCGATCCGCAGAGGAAACAGATGCTGAGGCCTTGTCTTCACTTCGTGTACAAATGGACGGGGAAACCGAGAACATGGATCGGGAAGAGGGCGAAGCGTATATCGACGCAGCCGGGTTTAGGCGGATCATCCATTTGGATACTGATAAGTCACGGAATCTGTTCCTTGTTGCTGTAGTAGCGGGCGAAATTGTGGGGTATTCCCGATGTGAAGGCAGAGAGTTGAAGCGCTTTTGGCATAAGGTTGAGTTCGGCATGTGTGTAGCCAAAGCGTACTGGGGACATGGGATTGGCAAGAACTTGTTAGCGCAGTCGATTGAATGGGCAGACCAGACAGGGGTAGAGAAGATGACGTTAAACGTAGTGGCATCCAACGAAAAGGCAATTGAGTTATACCAAAAGAGTGGCTTCGAGATCGAAGGTATTTTGAAAAAGGATCGGCGACACGTTAATGGAAAGTATCACGACACGATAGTGATGGGCAGGTTCAAAGACTAATAGTAAAAAAGTGAAGATCACAATTCTATCTTATATACAACCCATGGAGTTCAATTATTAGATTCGGTATCCACATAATAGATAGCAGTGTTATAGAATAGAGATATTGTGTTTCGTATTTTATATAACGAATGTAATGATGCTGGTTGATTAGTTCATAACCTATATTGAGAGAGATTCGACCGGTGAGCGTATATAGGATATAGTAAGAGGATATTGCCATAGGAAAAAGAGATTAATAAAAGATTGAATTAGGTTTAACCATTCGTTTGCTAATGGGATATTTTACAAGTAGTAATTGTGTTGTGTATATGATATATTCTATTTCCGGCCAAAAAAACACGAGAAACAAAGTGTCGCAGGCAAATCAAATAAGCTTCGAAAGAAACTTGAAAAAAAGGCTTGCTAAGTTGGTTCGGAAGTGTTATGATATAAAAGTTGCTGAGGAGAACAACGCTCGGTAACGAAACGAGTTTGATCTTTGAAAACTGAACAACGAGTGAGTAAACATTCTGCTTGCAGAATGAACGCGAAAGTTTGAAACAAGCCTTGGCTTGAATCGACTGGAGCACAATTGAGATTTTTAATCTCGTCAGATTCAAAATGAGCTTATCGCTCTTTTCAATACTTTATTGGAGAGTTTGATCCTGGCTCAGGACGAACGCTGGCGGCATGCCTAATACATGCAAGTCGAGCGGAGTTGATAAGAAGCTTGCTTCTTTGATGCTTAGCGGCGGACGGGTGAGTAACACGTAGGCAACCTGCCCTCAAGTTTGGGACAACTACCGGAAACGGTAGCTAATACCGAATAGTTGTTTTCTTCGCCTGAAGGAAACTGGAAAGACGGAGCAATCTGTCACTTGGGGATGGGCCTGCGGCGCATTAGCTAGTTGGTGGGGTAACGGCTCACCAAGGCGACGATGCGTAGCCGACCTGAGAGGGTGATCGGCCACACTGGGACTGAGACACGGCCCAGACTCCTACGGGAGGCAGCAGTAGGGAATCTTCCGCAATGGGCGAAAGCCTGACGGAGCAATGCCGCGTGAGTGATGAAGGTTTTCGGATCGTAAAGCTCTGTTGCCAGGGAAGAACGCTTGGGAGAGTAACTGCTCTCAAGGTGACGGTACCTGAGAAGAAAGCCCCGGCTAACTACGTGCCAGCAGCCGCGGTAATACGTAGGGGGCAAGCGTTGTCCGGAATTATTGGGCGTAAAGCGCGCGCAGGCGGTCATTTAAGTCTGGTGTTTAATCCCGGGGCTCAACCCCGGATCGCACTGGAAACTGGGTGACTTGAGTGCAGAAGAGGAGAGTGGAATTCCACGTGTAGCGGTGAAATGCGTAGATATGTGGAGGAACACCAGTGGCGAAGGCGACTCTCTGGGCTGTAACTGACGCTGAGGCGCGAAAGCGTGGGGAGCAAACAGGATTAGATACCCTGGTAGTCCACGCCGTAAACGATGAGTGCTAGGTGTTAGGGGTTTCGATACCCTTGGTGCCGAAGTTAACACATTAAGCACTCCGCCTGGGGAGTACGGTCGCAAGACTGAAACTCAAAGGAATTGACGGGGACCCGCACAAGCAGTGGAGTATGTGGTTTAATTCGAAGCAACGCGAAGAACCTTACCAGGTCTTGACATCCCTCTGACCGGTACAGAGATGTACCTTTCCTTCGGGACAGAGGAGACAGGTGGTGCATGGTTGTCGTCAGCTCGTGTCGTGAGATGTTGGGTTAAGTCCCGCAACGAGCGCAACCCTTGATCTTAGTTGCCAGCATTTCGGATGGGCACTCTAAGGTGACTGCCGGTGACAAACCGGAGGAAGGTGGGGATGACGTCAAATCATCATGCCCCTTATGACCTGGGCTACACACGTACTACAATGGCCGGTACAACGGGCTGTGAAGCCGCGAGGTGGAACGAATCCTAAAAAGCCGGTCTCAGTTCGGATTGCAGGCTGCAACTCGCCTGCATGAAGTCGGAATTGCTAGTAATCGCGGATCAGCATGCCGCGGTGAATACGTTCCCGGGTCTTGTACACACCGCCCGTCACACCACGAGAGTTTATAACACCCGAAGTCGGTGGGGTAACCGCAAGGAGCCAGCCGCCGAAGGTGGGATAGATGATTGGGGTGAAGTCGTAACAAGGTAGCCGTATCGGAAGGTGCGGCTGGATCACCTCCTTTCTATGGAGAATCGTTTCCTGTAACGGAAACATTCAAATATGCAGCTTAGCTGCAAACTACTCACTCGTTGCTCAGTTTTGAGAGCTCAAACTCTCAAACAGCTTGCTTTTGCATGGAGCTTGTTCTTTGAAAACTAGATATCGAAACGAAAGTAAATGCGAATTAGAACATTCCTTTTTAGCTGAACTTGTGTATAACAAGTTTCAATAAAAACGGTAGTTAATTGCTGTTGCGATGGTATCGAGTGGGAGCGACTTTTGGCTTTGGACGCAGTCCAAAACAAGGGAAGCGAGCGATCGAAACCGGAGCAATTTGGTTAAGCTACTAAGAGCACACGGAGGATGCCTAGGCGCTAGGAGCCGATGAAGGACGTGGCGAACAACGAAACTGCCTCGGGGAGCTGTAAGCAAGCTTTGATCCGGGGGTGTCCGAATGGGGAAACCCAGCTGGGGTAATTTCCAGTTACTCACAACTGAATACATAGGTTGTGTAGAGGCATACCAGGGGAACTGAAACATCTAAGTACCCTGAGGAAGAGAAAACAATAGTGATTCCGTCAGTAGCGGCGAGCGAACGCGGAGAAGCCCAAACCAAAGAGCTTGCTCTTTGGGGTTGTGGGACGTCTCACATGGAGTTACAAAGGAACCGGTTAAGCGAAGAGGTCTGGAAAGGCCCGCCAAAGAAGGTAAAAGCCCTGTAATTGAAAGTCTGTTCCCTCCGAGACGGATCCCGAGTAGTGCGGGGCACGTGAAACCCCGTATGAATCCGGCAGGACCATCTGCCAAGGCTAAATACTTCCTAGCGACCGATAGTGAAGCAGTACCGTGAGGGAAAGGTGAAAAGCACCCCGGAAGGGGAGTGAAATAGAACCTGAAACCGTGTGCTTACAAAAAGTCAGAGCCCGTTTTAGGGGTGATGGCGTGCCTTTTGTAGAATGAACCGGCGAGTTACGTTCCCGTGCAAGGTTAAGGTGAAGAGCCGGAGCCGCAGCGAAAGCGAGTCTGAATAGGGCGATGTAGTACGTGGACGTAGACCCGAAACCGGGTGATCTACCCCTGTCCAGGGTGAAGGTGCGGTAACACGCACTGGAGGCCCGAACCCACGCACGTTGAAAAGTGCGGGGATGAGGTGGGGGTAGCGGAGAAATTCCAATCGAACTCGGAGATAGCTGGTTCTCCCCGAAATAGCTTTAGGGCTAGCCTCGGAAAACAGAGTCGTGGAGGTAGAGCACTGATTGGGTGCGGGGCCCGCAAGGGTTACCAAGCTCAGTCAAACTCCGAATGCCATAGACTTACTTCCGGGAGTCAGACAGTGAGTGCTAAGATCCATTGTCAAAAGGGAAACAGCCCAGACCATCAGCTAAGGTCCCCAAGTGTGTGTTAAGTGGGAAAGGATGTGGAGTTGCACAGACAACCAGGATGTTGGCTTAGAAGCAGCCACCATTGAAAGAGTGCGTAATAGCTCACTGGTCGAGTGACTCTGCGCCGAAAATGTAACGGGGCTAAACACACCACCGAAGCTATGGCTTGATGCTTGCATCAGGGGTAGGGGAGCGTTGTATAAGGGTTGAAGGTGTACCGTAAGGAGCGCTGGACATTATACAAGTGAGAATGCCGGTATGAGTAACGAAAAGATCAGTGAGAATCTGATCCGCCGAAAGCCTAAGGGTTCCTGAGGAAGGCTCGTCCGCTCAGGGTAAGTCGGGACCTAAGGCGAGGCCGAAAGGCGTAGTCGAAGGACAACAGGTCGAAATTCCTGTACCACCGTAAGCCGTTATGAGCAATGGGGGGACGCAGTAGGGTAGTGACGCGGACTGATGGATGTCCGTCTAAGCAGTGAGGCTGATGTGTAGGCAAATCCGCACATCATAAGGCTGAGCTGTGATGGGGAGCGAAAATTGTAGTAGCGAAGGTCATGATCTCACACTGCCAAGAAAAGCCTCTAGCCAGGTGAAGGTGCCCGTACCGCAAACCGACACAGGTAGGCGAGAAGAGTATTCTAAGGCGCGCGGAAGAACTCTCGTTAAGGAACTCGGCAAAATGACCCCGTAACTTCGGGAGAAGGGGTGCCCCGGTAGTGTGAATAGCACGAGGGGGCCGCAGTGAAAAGGCCCAAGCGACTGTTTAGCAAAAACACAGGTCTGTGCGAAGCCGTAAGGCGAAGTATACGGGCTGACGCCTGCCCGGTGCTGGAAGGTTAAGGGGAGTGGTTAGGAGTAATCCGAAGCTGTGAACCGAAGCCCCAGTAAACGGCGGCCGTAACTATAACGGTCCTAAGGTAGCGAAATTCCTTGTCAGGTAAATTCTGACCCGCACGAATGGCGTAACGACTTGGGCGCTGTCTCAACGAGAGATCCGGTGAAATTTTAATACCTGTGAAGATGCAGGTTACCCGCGACAAGACGGAAAGACCCCATGGAGCTTTACTGCAGCTTGATATTGAATTTGGGTACGATCTGTACAGGATAGGTGGGAGCCTTTGAAGCGTGAGCGCCAGCTTGCGTGGAGGCAACGTTGGGATACCACCCTGATCGTATCTAGGTTCTAACCTGGTACCGTAATCCGGTGCGGGGACAGTGTCAGGTGGGCAGTTTGACTGGGGCGGTCGCCTCCTAAAGAGTAACGGAGGCGCCCAAAGGTTCCCTCAGAATGGTTGGAAATCATTCGAAGAGTGCAAAGGCATAAGGGAGCTTGACTGCGAGACCTACAAGTCGAGCAGGGACGAAAGTCGGGCTTAGTGATCCGGTGGTACCGCATGGAAGGGCCATCGCTCAACGGATAAAAGCTACCCTGGGGATAACAGGCTTATCTCCCCCAAGAGTCCACATCGACGGGGAGGTTTGGCACCTCGATGTCGGCTCATCGCATCCTGGGGCTGAAGTAGGTCCCAAGGGTTGGGCTGTTCGCCCATTAAAGCGGTACGCGAGCTGGGTTCAGAACGTCGTGAGACAGTTCGGTCCCTATCTGTCGTGGGCGTAGGAAATTTGAGAGGAGCTGTCCTTAGTACGAGAGGACCGGGATGGACGTACCGCTGGTGTACCAGTTGTTCCGCCAGGAGCACCGCTGGGTAGCTATGTACGGACGGGATAAACGCTGAAAGCATCTAAGCGTGAAGCCCCCCTCAAGATGAGATTTCCCAGTATGTAAGACCCCTTGAAGACGACGAGGTAGATAGGCTGGGGGTGGAAGTGCAGCAATGCATGGAGCTGACCAGTACTAATCGGTCGAGGGCTTATCCAATAGCAAGTTGTAGTTCGCATGTTTCGTTTCGAATCTAGTTTTCAGAGAACGATCTCTGAAATGTAAGCTACGCGTTTGGTGGCGATGGCGGAGGGGTTCCACACGTACCCATCCCGAACACGACCGTTAAGCCCTCTAGCGCCGATGGTACTTGGACCGCAGGGTCCTGGGAGAGTAGGACGCCGCCAAGCGAAACCCCACTGGGGTATTTTTTTTCGAAAATTGATAAGGGCCCTTAGCTCAGTTGGTTAGAGCGCACCTCTGATAAGGGTGAGGCCGGTGGTTCGAGTCCACCAGGGCCCATAGCAAGACCACAACAAGAAATACAACAGAGTATGGGGCCATAGCTCAGCTGGGAGAGCGCCTGCCTTGCAAGCAGGAGGTCAGCGGTTCGATCCCGCTTGGCTCCACCATTCCCTGATAGCTCAGTTGGTAGAGCACTCGACTGTTAATCGAGTTGTCACAGGTTCGAGTCCTGTTCGGGGAGCCAGTAAGGCCCGTTGGTCAAGGGGTTAAGACACCTCCCTTTCACGGAGGTAACAGGGGTTCGAATCCCCTACGGGTCATAGCAATACCTATTGCTTTAACAAGGGATGAGAATCCCAAAGGTTCGTCGGAGGATAAGCCTCGTGAGCAACTGCTTCGCAGTCTCGAACGAAGTGAGAGTATCCCCTACGGGTCATATAGATGGAGGCTTAGCTCAGCTGGGAGAGCATCTGCCTTACAAGCAGAGGGTCGGGGGTTCGATCCCCTCAGCCTCCACCATATTATCTTTTTAACGACGCGGGGTGGAGCAGCCCGGTAGCTCGTCGGGCTCATAACCCGAAGGCCGCAGGTTCAAATCCTGCCCCCGCAATTCACTTTCCTCGAGAAAGTATTATGGAACCGTGGTGTAGTTGGCCTAACATGCCTGCCTGTCACGCAGGAGATCGCGGGTTCGAATCCCGTCGGTTCCGCCATTATATATATGCTTCAGGGATGAGAATCCGTTTTTGGGTTCGTCGGAGCATTCACTTCGAGAGCATAAGCTAGGCAGTATCGAACGAAGTGAGAGTATCCCGTCGGTTCCGCCATTTTAATTTTATAAGGCTCGGTAGCTCAGTCGGTAGAGCAGAGGACTGAAAATCCTCGTGTCGGCGGTTCGATTCCGTCCCGAGCCACCATTTTTCACACCATGTAATACGCCGGTGTAGCTCAACTGGTAGAGCAACTGACTTGTAATCAGTAGGTTGGGGGTTCAAGTCCTCTCGCCGGCACCATGTAATCCTGGAGGATTAGCGAAGTGGCCAAACGCATCAGACTGTAAATCTGCTCCCGTACGGGTTCGGTGGTTCGAATCCATCATCCTCCACCAGTTTTTCTATGAGTCATTAGCTCAGTTGGTAGAGCACCTGACTTTTAATCAGGGTGTCGAAGGTTCGAGCCCTTCATGACTCACCATTATATGCGCGTGTGGCGGAATTGGCAGACGCACTAGACTTAGGATCTAGCGTCTTTGACGTGGGGGTTCAAGTCCCTCCACGCGCATTCTTTATTTGCGGAAGTGGCTCAGCGGTAGAGCATCGCCTTGCCAAGGCGAGGGTCGCGGGTTCGATTCCCGTCTTCCGCTCCAATATTTGCGCCCTTAGCTCAGCTGGATAGAGCGTTTGACTACGAATCAAAAGGCCGGGAGTTCGAATCTCTCAGGGCGCGCCATTATAACTTCATATTTTGCCGGCGTGGCGGAATGGCAGACGCGCTCGACTCAAAATCGAGTGGGAAACCGTGGAGGTTCGAGTCCTCTCGCCGGTATAGATAACGGGATGTAGCTCAGCTTGGTAGAGCACCTGGTTTGGGACCAGGGGGTCGCATGTTCAAATCGTGTCATCCCGATTTTTTTATTTGCGGGTGTAGTTCAATGGTAGAACTTTAGCCTTCCAAGCTAATAGCGTGGGTTCGATTCCCATCACCCGCTTACATATTGAAAAGAAAGAGATGGTATTCACCATCTCTTTCTTTTTTTGCATTTATAGGCATATGGATCATGAATATATACAGAGATTTCAGATGATATGAGTATGTATCCCAACCTCTTGATACATTCCCCACATTTTTAGACCTGTTCTTAGTAATTCTTGAGGTGTTCCAATGAAGAAGGTTTAGTGCATCTTCGAATACTTGAATATTTTTTCTGTATCACATTTATAAAAACGCTTACAAAAATAGCTTGCGTAAATCATTAACCTGTAATACCATATCAATTAAGCGCTTAACCTTTAGGGGTAAGGCGCTTAAACTTAACGTAGATTAAGCGCTTAACCCGTAAAGGAAAGGAAGGCGATGAATTCATGAATACAATTAGATTAACGATGGCTCAGGCACTGCTTCGATATCTGGATCAGCAATATATCTCGGTTGACGGGGTGGAAACCAAGTTTGTGAAGGGAATCATCGGTATTTTTGGACATGGCAACGTAACAGGCATTGGAGAAGCGCTGGAGCGCAGTCGGGGAAGCCTGAGGTATATGCAAGGCAAGAACGAACAAGGTATGGTGCATACGGCAGCAGCCTATGCCAAGCAGAAGAACCGTAGACAGATCTATGCATGTACAACATCCATTGGACCTGGTGCTTTAAATATGATTACAGCGGCAGCTACCGCAACGGTGAACCGGATTCCGGTTTTATTACTGCCTGGAGATAACTTTGCTACGCGGGAACCGGACCCGGTACTTCAGCAGTTGGAAGTGAGCAGTGATTACACGATCTCAGCCACTGATCCATTTAAAGCCGTAAGCAAGTATTGGGATCGTATTGTTCGTCCCGAACAGTTGATGGTTGCTGCTACACAGGCCATGCGTGTACTAACTGATCCAGCAGAGACAGGAGCGGTAACACTCGCACTGCCGCAGGACGTACAGGCAGAAGCGTACGATTACCCGGAATCATTCTTTGCACGCAAAGTGCATTATCTGGACCGTCGCCCCCCCGTACAAGCAGCGATTGAACGGGCAACGGAGCAGATTGCCCGTGGCAGAAAGCCGCTTCTCGTTGCAGGCGGCGGTGTGTTGTACTCTGAGGCGTCCGTTCAACTCGTGGAGTTCGCCGAGGCATTTGGCATTCCGATCGCCGAGACGCAGGCGGGCAAGAGCGCAGTCTCTTGGGACCACCCACTGAATGTGGGGGCCATCGGGGTTACCGGCTCTCTGGCAGCTAACAGGCTGGCGAGAGAAGCGGATGTGGTGATCGGCGTCGGAACTCGTTTCTCCGATTTTACGACGGCGTCCCGCTCTGCTTTTCAGCATCCGGAAGCTTCATTCATCAACATCAACCTGAACGGTATGGACGCCGCCAAGTTAGGCGGAGAAGCCATTCTGGCAGATGCACGCGAAGGATTGCATGCTTTACAGAAGGAATTGCAGGAAAGACAATACCGTAGTGCATATGGCGCATCCGAAATCGCTGATCTCCGTACTGAGTGGAATGCAGAAGTAGATCGGCTGTATGGAGCACAGCATGAAGCAGGGCTGGCACAGACCACGGCAGTTGGCATAGTTAATCGGACCATTGATCCATCTTCCGTTATTGTGTGTGCGGCAGGCAGTCTGCCAGGAGACCTGCATCGTCTGTGGCGTGCGGCTGAACCAAAGACGTATCACATGGAGTATGGATTCTCCTGCATGGGGTACGAGGTGAGTGGAGCGTTCGGAGCAGCACTTGCCGAGCCAGATCGTGAAGTATACGCCATGGTCGGTGATGGCAGTTATCTGATGTTGCATTCAGAGTTTGTGACCAGCTTGCAGGAACAGAAGAAGATGACCGTTCTATTATTCAACAACAATGGATTCCAGTGTATTCATAATTTGCAGCGAGAACATGGTAGTGACGGTTTCGGCAATGAGTTCCGTTATCGGGAATCCGAGAGTGGACGACTAACCGGGGATTACATGCCAATAGACTTTGCTGCACATGCCCGAAGCATGGGAGCCAAATCCTATAGAGCGGAGACAGCAGAACAGCTGGAACAGGCACTTCGAGATGCGAAGAACGAAACGGTGAGTACGTTGATTGAGATTCCGGTCGTGCCTGGAACCAACGCAAGTGGATACGAGTCTTGGTGGAATGTAGGAGTGCCAGAAGTATCTGCCGAAGAAAAGGTAGTTCATGCTCATCACACCATGCAAGCCAACCGAGCCAAAGCAAGACTTATTTAATCTGATTTAATAGAGCATTTTTTCAGAGCATTTTTCTAAAATAAAGCATTATTTGTACTCCTCACGGTATAAATCGGTGGACGTATTTATCTATACATTGAAACTAAGAGCACTGCATTCCAAGTGAACCATACATGCTGAACGACAAAGGAGACGTGGAGCAATGAGCAAGCTGCCATTCCAGCTTGGGATACATCCGATCAATTGGGTCGGTGAAGATGTGAAAGAGCATGGTGATACGACAACGTGTGCGCAGATTCTGGATGACATTCAGCGCCTTGGGCTGACAGGTACAGAGATGGGACGTAAATATCCAACTGATCCCGCTATACTGCGTGAGGAATTGAGCAAAAGGAATATCAAGCTGATCTCTCAGTGGAAATCCGTACTGTTCTCCGACCCGGCATATCGTCAGTCGGAGCTGGACAGTTATCGCAGACATGCGGAATTTCTTCAATCTATGGGCAGTAAGGTGATCAGTACGGCAGAGGTAGGTGGGTCACTTCATTTTGATCCAAGACGAACTCCGCATGAAAAAGAAGTGCTTAGACTCAGCGAATCGGAATGGCATATTCTTGCTGAAGGGTTGAACGAGGCAGGAGCTATCGCCCATGAACACGGGTTGAAGCTTACGTACCATCATCATGGAGGCACAGTGGTCGAGCAACCGGATGAGATTGATCGACTGATGGAGTTGACGGACCCGTCTCTCGTATATCTGCTCTATGATACAGGTCATGCCTACTATGGCGGAGCCAATCCGCTGGAACTGCTGCGCAAACATTATGATCGGATTGCCTATATCCATCTGAAAGATATCCGCCCTCATGTGCTGGATGAAGCACGCGCGGAGCAGTCTGACTTTGTCGGTTGTATTCGCAGAGGCGTGTTCACCGTACCAGGGGATGGATGCATTGATTTTGAGCCAATTCTGCAAGAACTGATCACACGAGGGTACGATGGTTGGGCGATGCTTGAAGGAGAGCAGGACCCTGCGATTCATAACCCGTATGAGTATGCCAAGCGATCCTTGAGCTATATGGAGTCCTTATACCAACACAGCTAATACAGAAGTAGCGATGGGGAGAGGACCATACTCATGAAGTGAAAAGGAAGAAGGTTAGCAAGAGTATAACGTTCCAATTGGAAAATAAACCTGACCTATTCTAGATGTTTACGAGTCCTCACCAATGGAATGAGTAACTAGTCTAGATATCCATATGCAACAAGTAATATCCCACCACAGAAAGGGGCTCACATGCAATGACTTACGTATCCTTTCCGGTATCCAGGAAGAAGGATTTCACCGCGATTGGTCGCTTGTGCATCGACTTGAACGCCAATGAGATCAATCGCCCGATGGAAGAGACGATGACGTTCACGAAGTATGTTGGCGGATCGCCGGCCAATATTACGATAGGCATGTCTAGACTGGGTATGGAGACAGCTTTTATCGGTAAGATCGCGAATGACCAGATGGGTCGATTCATCCATAGCTATCTGGAGAAGAACGGCATCGACACATCAAACGTGGTCACGGATGATACCGGAGCGGTGACAGGGCTTGCTTTTACCGAAATCAAGAGCCCAACCGATTGCAGTATTTTAATGTACCGGGACAATGTAGCGGATCTGTTATTACGGGCACAAGAGGTGCAGGAACAGTTAATTGCTGACTCTAAAGTGCTGCTAATCTCAGGCACGGCCCTCGCGCAGAGCCCATCCCGTGAAGCCGTATTACAGGCACTAACGTATGCGAAAAAACATGGAACCGTTATTGTGTTTGATCTGGACTATCGCCCATACACCTGGACATCGGACGAAGAGACAGCGGTCTATTATAACCTTGCAGCCGAGAAATGCGATATCATCCTGGGCACACGCGAAGAGTTCGACATGATGGAGACATTTGACCATAATCCGGATCATAGTGATCAGGTGACTGCACAGAAATGGTTTGATTTCTCAGCGAAGATCGTTGTCATTAAACACGGTAAGGAGGGGTCCATTGCTTATACGCGTGAAGGGCTTTCCCACCGTGCGGACAGCTATCCGGCAAAAGTAGTCAAAACGTTCGGGGCAGGCGACTCCTACGCAGCCGGGTTCCTGTATGGGTTGATGCAGGGCTGGACGATTGAGCGCAGTATGGCGTACGGCAGCGGCGCAGCAAGTATCGTTATTTCGAGCCATAGCTGTTCGGATGCGATGCCAACGGTAGAACAGGTGAATGATTACATCGAACGTTGCAATCGGGGCGAGATTACCGCGCTCTGAAGCAGATTGCAATACTTTGAATAACACGCTCATACAGATCAACATCACTAATATCAGTTGAACATAAGGGATCACACATAAGCGAAGGGAGACAGGGCTATGGGAAAAGGGATTTCTGAAGCGTCTGCAACAGCCACAATGGTAAAAAACTGGATTGGGGGTGCCTGGGTGACCCCAGCGGCAACCCGTACCGAGCCGGTTGTGAATCCGGCTACAGAAGAGGTCATTGCACATGTGCCACTGTCTGAACAAGCGGACGTAGATCTGGCTGTACAGACGGCACGGGAAGCGTTCAAGTCCTGGAGCGGCACACCGGTTCCACGCCGTGCACGTATTCTGTTCCGATACCAGCAGTTGCTGGTCGAACACTGGGAAGAGCTCGCCCGCCTGGTAACGCTGGAGAACGGCAAAAGCTACGCCGAAGCGTATGGTGAGGTACTGCGTGGCATTGAGTGTGTCGAGTTCGCGGCAGGTGCCCCGAATCTGATGATGGGTAAACAACTGCCTGATATCGCGACAGGACTGGAGTCAGGCATGTATCGTTACCCAATCGGAGTTATTGGGGGAATTACCCCGTTCAACTTCCCGATGATGGTGCCGTGCTGGATGTTCCCGCTGGCTATTGCATGCGGTAACACCTTTGTCCTGAAACCGTCCGAGCGTACACCGCTCCTTGCAGGCCGCCTGGCAGAGCTGTTCAAGGAAGCAGGGCTTCCGGATGGCGTGCTCAACATTGTACACGGTGCACATGATGTCGTGAACGGTCTGCTGGAACATAAGGATGTTCAAGCGATCTCCTTTGTCGGATCACAACCTGTAGCTGAATACGTCTATACCACTGCATCCAAGCATGGCAAACGGGTACAGGCACTCGCGGGTGCCAAAAACCACTCCATCGTTATGCCGGACGCCGATCTGGATCTAACGGTAAAAGAAATTACGAGTGCAGCCTTTGGCTCAGCAGGGGAACGCTGTATGGCATGTTCAGTTGTTGTGGCTGTGGGTGATGTGGCTGATGAACTGGTACAAAAACTGGTGGAAGCAGCAGATCGTATTACCATTGGTAATGGTATGGATGAGGGCGTGTTCCTCGGTCCTGTTATCCGTGGACCACATAAAGAGCGTACACTCGGTTACATTGAATCCGGAGAGCAGGAAGGTGCGGCATTAATTCGGGATGGACGTAAGGATCAGGCGACAGATGGTTCGGGTTATTTTGTAGGGCCAACGGTATTCGACCAAGTGGAGAGTAATATGAAAATCTGGCAGGATGAGATCTTTGCTCCAGTGCTTTCGGTGGCAAGAGTATCTACCCTGGAGGAAGCCGTTGAGCTGGCAAACCGCTCCGATTTTGCTAATGGTGCGTGTCTGTTCACCCGCAGCGGGGCAAGTATGCGTCAATTCCGTGAGACAATTGATGCGGGCATGTTGGGTATTAACCTAGGCGTACCTGCACCAATGGCATTTTTCCCGTTTTCCGGTTGGAAAAAGTCCTTCTATGGTGATCTGCATGCCAATGGTACGGATGGTGTTGAATTCTACACTCGCAAGAAGATGGTAACGGCGCGCTGGTAACAACCAGAGCATAACTCGGGCTAAGGGGAACGCTCAGCCCATATGGACGCACATAGGGAGGATAACGGAATGGGCAAGGACAAAGTGAGAATTGGCATCATCGGTGCTGGACGGATCGGCAAAATTCATGCAGACAATCTCCTGCGTAACCCGCATGCCGAGATTGTGGGAATCAGTGACTTGTTTGCAGGTCCTGAATTGGAGGCATGGGCCTCCACACGTGGCATCCCTGTTGTAACAACGGATAGCAGTCAGTTGATCTCGATGCCTAATGTAGACGCGGTGCTGATCTGTTCTTCAACAGATACACATGTGCCGCTGATCGAACAGGCCGCCAAGGCAGGCAAACATATCTTTTGCGAGAAGCCAGTCAGTATGAATCTGGCACAGACCCAAGCGGCTGTAGCAGCGGTTCAGAAGGCGGGCGTGAAGCTGCAAATCGGGTTTAACCGCCGTTTCGATCACAACTTCAGACGGGTACGTGCTCATGTGCAGGATGGTACGATTGGTGATCCGCATATTATCAAAATTACGTCTCGCGACCCGTCTCCACCACCTGCGGAGTATATCCGGGTGTCTGGCGGGATCTTCATGGACATGATGATCCACGATTTTGATATGGCCCGTTATCTGTCAGGAAGTGAAGTGGAAGAAGTCTACGCTCAGGGCAATGTGTTGATCAATCCGGTCTTTGCAGAACATGGCGATGTGGATACGGCAATTGTAACGATGACGTTTGCCAACGGGGCGATTGGTGTTATTGATAACAGCCGTCAGGCTGTATACGGGTATGACCAGCGTGTAGAAGTATTTGGTTCAATGGGCAGCGCCGCAGCGGCGAATGACCATCCGAATACGGCTGAGATCAGTACAGCGGCCGGGCTAATGCGCGACAAACCGTTACACTTTTTCCTGGAACGTTACAATGAAGCGTATGTGCAGGAGACAGCTCTCTTTATCGATGCGATCATCCACGATACACCCGTTATCGTAGATGGCCACGATGCAGTACAGGCAGAGCGAATTGCGCTGGCAGCAAAAATGTCCATGGAGCGGGGAAGACCTGTGAAGCTGAGTGAAGTCCCTGGGTTGTCCCTGGAATCGCAAACGGCAACGCCATAAGTGGATGATTAAAGTCACTTTTTCTGGATAGAGCGCATGAATAAGTCCAAGTTTTGTTTTTTTATAAGGTTCAGATTGTTGTGGATGACTACAGAAAGGAGTGGATAGCAAGATGTCAGAACGTATTGTGAAACCCGTGGTCAACCCGGAGGGAGACGGTACACTTATCAACGTAACACCGGAGTCGGCCGGGTGGGAATATGTTGGATTTCAGGTAGCGAAGTTGGCAGAAGGGGAGACGCTAACCCGTGAGAGCGGTGATCAGGAACTCTGTGTGGTGCTTCTCAGTGGTTTCGCCAATGTAAGTACCCGCGAGCATACATGGGATAATATCGGAAAAAGAATGAGTGTTTTCGAGAAAATTCCGCCGTATTCAGTCTACGTCTCAACTTCCGATCAAGTGCAGATCACAGCACGTACCGAACTGGAAATCGCTATATGTGTTGCACCCGGTAAAGGCACGTACCCGGCTCGTCTTATTGCACCTGAAGATGTAGGGGTAGAGGCGAGAGGGTATGGCAATCTGGAACGCCAGATTCATAACATTTTGCCGGAACAAAAGGAAGCGGACAGTCTGCTCGTTGTTGAGGTGTTCACACCAGATGGGCATTGGTCTAGTTATCCGCCACATAAGCATGATCGGGACGCACTTCCGGATGAATCTTTGCTGGAAGAGACGTATTATTTCCGTGTACAGCCTGAGCAGGGGTTTGCCATTCAGCGCATATACACGGATGATCGCTCTGTAGATGAGACGTTGGCAGTGAAGAATGGCGAAGTGGTGCTTGTTCCAGACGGATATCATCCGGTAGGTGCCCCTCCGGGGTATGAGGTCTACTATCTGAACGTTATGGCTGGCCCAACCCGAACTTGGAAATTCCATAACGACCCTGACCATGAGTGGTTGATGAAAAAGTAAAACAGTTCATGCTACGCAGATTGTGCTCACTTCAGGTTGCGTATGCAGACTTCCCCCTGCATAATGAGAAGAGAACAATGATGTATGCGAATCAATTTCATAACTCACTAAAAATGGATTTCTGTAACTTAGCCTTGATTGAAGCAGCTAAAGGTATCATGAAATTGACTCATGTATAACGCAATTTATATATAGCAAAAATGGGGAAAAAACAATGAAAGCAACCATATACGATATAGCACGCGAGGCGGGGGTATCCATTGCAACCGTCTCGCAGGTCATTAATGGCAAAGGCAAGATCAGCGAGAAACGGCGCGCGGAGATTATGGAGATCATGGAACGCCTTCACTATCAACCCAGCGCAATCGCAGCTGCACTTACAGGCAAGCAGACGTATACATTGGGGCTGCTCGTACCGGACATCTCAAATCCGTATTTTGCAGAACTCGCCAGAGCGGTGGAGGATCGTAGCCGTCAATTGGGCTACAGCGTGGTCATCTGCAGTACGGATAATAAGGACGAGCGGGTAGAGCGTTACCTGAACCTGCTCCAGCAAAAAAGGGTCGATGGCATGATGATCGGAACCGGGATCGATAATGCCGAAATTTTATCTCCCCTCCTGCAACAATCGATACCTGTTGCTCTGATTGCCCGTCATATGCCATCCCTGTCCGTACATACGGTCACCATTGACGACATACTCGGCGGGGCACTCGCAGCGGAGCATCTGCTTGAACTTGGGCACACCCGTGTAGCGGTATTGTCGGAACCGTCCAAAGTCAGCAGCAGTCAGGAACGTGTACGCGGATTCCGTGAAGCATTGATTAAGGCAGGTTATACGTTGGAACCGACTCAGATCCGAGAATCCGCAGCTGACTTGAGTTCGGCCAAAAAAGAGGCGCTACTGCTGCTCCGTGAGGACGATCACCCAACAGGTTTGTTCTGTTGTAATGACATTCAGGCCATCGGTGCTCTTCAGGCAGCCAAAGAGCTGGGGCTACGTGTGCCAGAGGATGTGTCGATTATCGGGTTTGATAACACCATTCTAGCCTCGGTAACCAGTCCACCGCTTACGACTGTAGCCCAACCAATTGAAGAACTGGGGCATCGCGCTGTAGACCTGTTGATAGAAGAGTTAAAGGATGAGCGTAAAGAACCGCAGAAGATTGTGCTGAAGCCTGAGCTGGTTATCAGAGACTCGGCAGGCCGCGTATTGCGCTGATAAAATTAGGTTGTTTCGATGTAACCTAACAAGGCGTCAGTCCAAGTTGATATGCGTCATATCCCTGTGTGGAGATCCGGATATCGTTTGACCTCACATTCTGAACATGTACGGTAACAAAATAACAGATAAGCCGCGCTCGCCCTATGGGTGAACGCGGCTTATTGACGTACATTTTAAATTATTATTTTAGCTACTAGTGGTATTGAGAGAATAACATAGTATAACAAAACATTATCGATTGCATAGCAGCAGTAAATAAGAATAACTATGGAAGAGAAGAAGTATGATGATATACTGGAAAGTATCATTAATTACCATTTTATATATGTTTTGTGGTGTGTGGAGGGAGAGTTATGATTAAAAGAATTAAGATAATTATGGGTGTCGCTGCAATTATTGTTGTTGCAGCTATTGCGGCGCGTATGTATACCTCTGGTCAATATGCGATGTACATCCCCAGTAAACATACGACGTTTCGAGCTGAGGTGACAGATCATATGAGCATGCTGGATCGCTTGGATCGACTGACCATTAGAAAAGTTTCAAGTGCAGATCCGAATAATGATGAGGATGAAGTGACGATCACAGATCCCAACGAGATTAGGGATATGCTGAAGTTGTTAAAGGATGTTGAACTTAAAAAGGTTCGGGAATTGCACGTTTCCGAAAGGAATCCGCATTACTACGAGTGGCGAGTTACCATTAACAAAGAAGGTCGCTTTACCGATCGATTCGGACTGACCTTCTATAATGAACATTCCCTCTCAATCTACAGCGAGGCGAAAACAAGAGATAATCTGGAAGAATACGAGATTACTAATGAGTTTAGCCTGAATGAGATGGAACGCCTATTTGAAAAACTGAAGGAGGAGCAAACAAGACCGTGACCAACTATCATGTCCGTCCGATTGAGGAAGAAGATATCCCTTTTCTGTGGGAGATGTTATACGCATCCCTGCATACACGAGAAAATGATGAACCTCTCCCAATCGAAAGTGTTCATACACCTGAACTGTCCAAATACGTTGAAGAATGGGGAAGGGAAGGAGACTTCGGATATATTGCAGTTGACCAACATAACCGAAGATTAGGTTCAATAACATTACGATTCTATACGGATCAGAATGCGGGATACGGTTATGTGAATGCAGCTACGCCAGAGATGGGGATGGCTGTAACACAAGATGCACGTGGAAAAGGAGTAGGTACCTTACTGCTTCAGAGCGCATTAGATGAGGTGGAACGGAGGGGAATTGAAGCAATCTCCCTCAGTGTTGATCCCGATAACCAAGCGATTCGCTTGTATAGGCGGTCAGGGTTTGTGGAGAAAGGCCTCTGTGGTACATCGGTAACGATGGTACGAGTGAGTACTTCGAAATCTTAAAGGATAAGCGATCGTTCTATAAAGTAAGAAAACAAGGGTAAGCAAAGTATTCCTGCATAATAAAGGCGCTTCCTCATGGGAAACGCCCTTTTTTTACGTGAAGCACATACATATTACATATTTCTTTGAACTCACGTTGTAATACCTCAATTTATTTCAACAAAAATGCCAAAGCCTCGTCATACGTTTCCCATTGGAATTCCGTCTGATGCGCTGATTCCTTGGAAATTCGATTCAATTGCATTTTGGCGATCGCACCGCCTACAGCTACACTAGCCCGCTTCATACCCCAATCTAGCAGTAATTTCTGATGCTCCACAATTTTTTCTTTGGTATCCTGAGGAAATGCCTTCATCGTTCTCATGTCCACGAGCACATCAAACGAATTTCCCAATTGCGCCGCTATTCTCTGAATTTCTTTATTCGCTTGTTCGACATGTTCAGGAGTAACAATACCTTCCCAGATAATTTCAATAATAGGTTTAGTTGAATCCAAACGTCTAACAGACATGTAGGCAACTCCTCGATTATAAAATAATATGTAATATATGAGACTATAAGCCTATTAATTATACCCTTTTATAACGAGAATGAAAACTGAAATCATAATATAGTGGTTCTTATGGACTACTTTTTCCTAGCGAAGTTAAATTCAGGGATTGTTCTCATATCGTCATTGGCAGGAGATTGAATAGCTAAAAGCCATCCAGAGGATGAACTCCGGATGGCTTCAATAATTGTAACATGATAAAGTGAAAATCCTGCGTCAGTTAGAAGCCAATCTTCAAACTGTTACCTTCCGTTGCTACACCTTTGGATAGGGAAATGCTTAGCTTTTGTTCTGCCGAGAAACCGAGTGTCTCCCCATCATGCAGTGTGACGTCGTTTTCAACCACATACGTTGTGGTCATGAACATCATCTCAAATACATCGCTTAAGGCTTCAGACGATTGTATAATCTCCATCTCTTCTTTTCCAAAGTTACGTAGTCCGTAAGTATAAGCTGAAGCGCCTTCGGCATTTTGAAATAATCCGATGAAAATCCAGAGCGAGACGGGCAACTCATCATGTTTGATCCCACGGCTGGTTTCGACATACTGACTGGCTTCCACGACAAGGGGGGCCATGTATATTGCCAGCGCGTGATCCAACTGTAACAAGGCACTCGCTGTTTGAGTGAACAGAACATGTCCTTCAATTGCATTGGTTGCGTTCAGAACCGAAACAATAATCTGAGACTGATGCCGTGAGGTAACTTGCTCCGCTTCTCGCCAAAGGATGTTTAGCCTGGCATTCTCCTCAACTTCACGATCTGGTACAGGCACGGCAATATGAGCGCATACCACCTGCATTCCATTCACTTCGAAAAAAAGATTGCCCTCCTCCGGTCGTTCCTCAATCTCAATATTCCATTCGTTCTTCATATTTCTGATGAAGAGGTCAAAATCACAATCGTCACGCTCCAGTAGGACAAAACCCACGATGGTCTCACTGTAATTCGTGGATTCGACAGCATCACTTGCAGGCACCTTTTCCTTTTTGCGTCGCCGAAGCTTATCAAACAATCCCATGACATGTTCTCCTTCCGATCCCAGATTGATTCTGGTCATTGTACACTGCTATCTATTCACTACCTTACCATAACGGAGTTAAGATGAATCGCAGCAATGCACCTATCGACAGGAAATTACAGGAACAGGACCAGCAACAATGCAATGATCGCAGGCAATCCTTGTTTGATGATGATCGACCGTGAAGACGTTGCTCCTCCATACAGAGCCGCGATAATCACACACGCCAGGAAGAAAATCTGAATATGCTGTCCAACGGCAGCATCCGGATATACGAGTCCCCAGATCAGACCTGCCGCAAGAAATCCATTGTAAAGGCCTTGATTGGCCGCGAGCGATTTGGTGGATTTGGCGAATTCCGGCGTGAGATTGAAGGTTTTCATTGTGCGTGGTCGAGTCCACATGAACATCTCCATCACCATGATATAGAAGTGTTCGACAGCTACAAGAGCTACAAAAATGATGCTAATCAATGGAAACACCTTGCTTTCTATATGTAATTTATTTACTTGTCCATCCTAGTATAAATGTTTGCAACGAGAACGGAAAGAGTAAAATTAATTTATAACAATTTAATTGTGTATTATTTAAAATGCGTATCATTTTCCAATTGAGTTATAATGTTAAAAATAAAGATTTGTACAAAGGTAAGCATACGCCGATTGTCGGCAATCCATTCACTGGGTAATAATGAACAATAAAGAAAGTGATATTGCTGAGGAAAGGGAGGAGATTACTATGGGAACGGTTCAATTTGTCTTGCTGGCTGATGATCCATCCACATTTTTGACCCGAGTTGTCCCCTTTATCGATATTGAGCTTGCGGGAATTCCGGGTGACCGTCATTATGGTCTGCTTCGTCCAGCGGACTCACGTCAGAAAATCTACAAGCGCGGTACACCCATTGCGAATCGCCGCCAGATCAGTATTGTGTCCGAAGAAGAATGTGCTCTTATTGCAGAGAAAATGAATATTCCTGAAGTGCGTCCAGAGTGGCTGGGTGCCAACATACTGGTCCGTGGCATTGATCGATTGACGGAACTGCCTGCTGGAACGCGGCTTTTATTTCCGAACGGGACAGGGTTAATATGTGAAGGGGAGAACCTCCCCTGTGTACATCCGGGGAAAATGATTGAACAATTCTACAAACAGGACGGTTTGCGTAAAAAATTCGTGCCTGCGGCTCGCAAAAAACGTGGGATTGTGTGCTCGGTTGAGCGGGAAGGTGTAATCCATACGGGGGACACCATAGAGGTCATTCGCCTGTCCTGATGTTCAGGACAGGTCCTATTTGATCAGGCCCCGGCGCTCACCATTCGGATGTCTAGAGTGGTAGTACTCCTCTGGTGTACTGCCAATAATAGATTTGAAATCTCGGATAAAATGGGATTGGTCATGATATCCAAGGTCCTGGGATAGCTTAATCAGGTCACAGTGAAGACCGCGGTCCATCAATTCCGCAGCATTTTGCAGACGATACAACTTAATTACGGTTTTGGGTCCGATGCCCACATACTGATTGAACAGGCGTTGAAGCTTTCGGGTATGCATATTCCAATAGGAAGAGAGATCATTTACTCTCAGCATCTCCCGGTTCTGTTCAATCTGTTGCACAATATCGTTAACCATTCTTGCTTGAGCATCTTCAGCAGGAAGGTGTGTACATAATAGCTGGTCAATGTAACTGGTTTTATCCGCATCATCCCCCGCCCCAAGAAGCCGGTCTTCCAAGGATTCCGCTGTGACGTCAAGAATATTGGATACATTCATCGGCTGTCCGTACAAGGATGAGACAGGAACCCGGAGGAAGGGATAAAAGCCTCCTGGCTTGAATTTCACGCCAAATACACGACCTTTCCCACTCACAAGATAGGAGAATTTACGTCCGGATGGACCGAAGAAAAACGTATGGTTCCGTTCCACAACCAGATTGACACAGGGGTTAGGCACGACATGTTGGGGATGCGGTTCAAGTCCCGTCAGATCCCAGGATACGATCCAGTAATGTTTAACAAAAGGGCGAAGTGCTTCGGAAGGAGCATGGCGTGTCAGTTGATACTTATGATCACCTTCATTCAGATTCAGCAGGCCCATACTTGGTCTGTCTCCTTGTTCTACCTGTTTCATCCGAATCATTCCTCCTGCTCATCTCACATTATTTAGGTTCTCGGAACAACAATGCCCGCACTGCAAAACGGGGTAAAATGAGTTGCCTGCGCCATCTTGAAGGTTGACTGAGGAGGCGATAGAGCCATTCCAGGTTAAGCTTCTGCCATATCGCAGGGGCACGTTTGGTTTTGCCAGCGAGGATATCGAGACTACCTCCAACACCTATGGCTACACGAGCGTTCAATTGATGGCGATACTTGTTAATCCAGTTTTCTGCATGGGGGGCGCCAAGAGCAACGATAAGAAAGTCTGGTTGAGCAGTACGAATCTCTTCCACAATCTGTTGTTCCTCATCTGCCTGGAAAAAACCATGGTGTCTGCCTTTTACGACAACTCCCGGATAACGCTGAGCAATGACTTTCACGGCCTGTTCACTTACGCTTTCCTCTGCTCCTAGCATATAGAATGACCAGCGTTTTTGATCACCTTCCTCCAATAAACGAAACAGCAGATCACAACCGGTTACCCGTTCAGTCAATTGTCCGCCCCGCAAACGGGATACCATCACAATGCCAGCACCGTCAGCTGTAACCAACCCGGCTTGATCGACGACTTGGCGAAGATAGGCATTCTTCTGACAGGACATCACAATCTCGGGATTGCCTGTTATTTCATTCCAGTTTAGTATATCTGATCTTCTGGAAAAGGACTATATATGGGCGAAACCCGTTTTAGTAATGATATAAAAATTCCATGAGTGATAAATATCTTTATCGATATGACCTGTTGTCGCGTTTTTACAATACGGCCTTTGGGGTATAACGGTAGGATAGGAGTGCGAGGTGGGTAGATCGCGTGTCCAATACTTAAAGGGAGTGAGTCCATGGAACTGAAATATGAATTCTATATCAATGCAGGACTTGAAGATGTGTGGAATGCTCTAATATCACCAGACGGCACACGGAACAGCTTTTTCGGTAGTGAACTTCGCACTAATTTCCAACCAGGTCAGCCATTTGCTTATGTAGGGCCGGGTAATGATGGTGCGGAGACTGTACATGTGTACGGAGATATCTTGGAATTTGAACCACTGTCCAGACTTAGTTATCAAGAGCATCCTGGACCGTCGTACCATGCCAATCATGCCGAGCTTCAATCCAGGGTGGTCTTCCAGTTGGAGACTGTGGGGGAGTGTACGAAGCTGACACTGATTAATGATCAATTTACAGATAACCATCCTTCCTTTGCGAATGCACAGAGCAGCTGGTGGATGATTCTAAGCAGCATCAAAACATGGGTGGAAACGGGGAAAACATTGAATTTTGGCTGGTAGCTGGTATGAGACATCATTTGAGATTAATTATTATAAAAAAATAAAAGCAATCTAATATAAGAACCGGTGCTGATTAAGCAATGGTTCTTGTTTTTTTATACAAATTTAAGACTATTGCTCTACATTTAATGTCTGATAATGTCGAAATATATATCATATGACCTAAGAGGAGAAATGAACATGTTTCGTAAACGTACTGAATCTACCAAACCAATTCGTATAGATGCACATCAAAAGTTACTGGAGTATAGTCGTAAACTCGTAGCAAATGCAGAAAAGGGCGATTATGACGCATGGATTGAAGATGGCATTGAATTTCCAGAAAATGATGAAATAGCTAGTAACATCAAAAAAGCAGTACATATGATGAAAGCACAAAACGAAGCCGTGGAAATGCGTCTTAGAATGCTGAATCAGGCAATGAATGTAGGATTATGGGAATCTGACATTGTTGCAGGTGATCCGCTGGATAACAATAATGTCGTGGCATTTTCGAATGAATTCCGCCAAATGTTAGGATTCAATAATTCCAAGGATTTCCCTGATGCATTTGCAAGCTGGGCCAAATCGATATATCCGGATGACAGAACCCAACTGGTGCAGGAGATTATGGAGCATGTAAATGACACAAGAGCAAAAACTGCCTATAATGTCATCAGCCGTATGATTACAAAAAGTGGAGAAATTCGCTGGTTCCGGTGCCTTGGACAAGTCATCCGAAATCAGGCTGGGGTTCCAGTCAAACTTCTGGGCATTATGTTTGACATTCATGAGGAGAAGAGCAAGTCTGATGAGCTGGAAGCACTCGTCACCCGATATGATCTTGTTAACCGCGCCTTGGTGGAGGCACCGTGGGATATGACCGTTGTGGCTGGAGATGTGGTGAATCCGAATAATGAATTTTGGTGGTCACCCCAGTTCCGTAGAGAATTAGGGTTTAAAGACGAGCAGGATTTCCCGAATGTGTTCAGCAGCTGGAGCAGCAGACTTCATCCGGAAGACCATGATCGGACGATCAACGAATTCGCCAGACATATGAACGATTACAGTGGTCGTACACCATACGATCTGGATTATCGTTTGCAGCGCAAGGACGGGGAGTACCGATGGTATCACGCAGGTGGGGAGACCATTAGGGATCAGGATGGAGTACCGCTCCGTGTAGCCGGAACCATTCGAGATGTAACCCATGAGAAGAATAAGGAACAGATCGTGGAAGCCATGAATCTGAAAACCAAACAATTATCCGAGTCCATTGGCGAGATGGTACGTGGAATCAACTCAATCACCGATCAGGCACAGGATCTGGTTACTGCACAGGAGTTATCTGCCGATGCAGCCATTCAAGTGAAAAGCAGTGCAGATGATACGAAGAATATCACGGTGTTTATACGAGAGATTGCCAGTCAGACCAATCTCCTGGGATTGAATGCAGCGATTGAAGCTGCACGTGCGGGAGAGCTGGGACTGGGATTTGGCGTCGTTGCGGGGGAAGTCCGGAAACTGGCTGATCACAGTTCTGAGGCCACAGTCAATATCGAAGACAGCATGCAGAAGATGAAAACACTGATTGATCAGATTCTTGAGCATATCGGTAATATGTCTACGTTAACGCAAAATCAGGCTGCCCTGACACAGCAGGTGAATGCTTCAATGGATGAGATCAACACCATGTCACAGGATCTGGTTGATTACTCGCGGAATCTATAATTTCGAAGCCGTTTGTTGTAACATCACGATTATTGGCACACATCATCAACAAAAAAAATCCACCGGGATGCATTTCTGCCCTCGGTGGATTTTTTGCATATCTATATATAGCTAAGATGTATAGCTTCTGTTTCAGTTAGTGAATTAGACTTGTTGAACTTTGATCAGGTTTGTATTACCGGATTGACCGATTGGAACACCAGCGGACAATACAATGATGTCGCCTTTTTCGATGTAACCTGTTTTGATTGCGTTACGTGTAGCGGACTCGAACATTTCATCCGTAGTGGTTACTTTGTCGCCCATAACCGGAATGACACCGGAGAGCAGGCAGATTTTCGCCAGTACTTCTTCATGTTGTGTAACTGCGATGATTGGCGCTTTTGGACGATATTTGGAGATCATACGTGCTGTAAATCCACTCTCAGTCGAAGTGATGATTGCTTTTGCATTCAGTACGAGGGAAGAACTTACTGCGCCCTGACTGATAACTTCAGTAATATCAGCGATTTGTTGAGCCGATTTTTGTGCGAATTGCTCTTTGTAATCGATCATTGTTTCAGCACGGCGTGCAACTGCAGCCATCGTGCGCACGGATTGTACCGGATATTTACCAGCAGCCGATTCACCGGACAACATCACAACGTCAGCACCTTGAAGTACAGCGTTAGCTACGTCACTTACCTCGGAACGAGTAGGGCGTGGGTTCACTTGCATGGACTCCAGCATGTGAGTAGCTACGATAACTGGTTTACCCGCACGGTTACATTTGTCGATCATTTCTTTTTGCATCATTGGCACATCTTCGATCGGTACTTCAACCCCGAGGTCTCCACGAGCAACCATGATACCGTCAGATGCTTCAATAATATCGTCCAGGTTCGTCATACCTTCCTGGTTTTCGATTTTGGAGATGATCTGTACGTGCTCTACACCGCGTTCTTTCAAAATGCTGCGGATTTCACGGATGTCGTCGCCTTTACGAACAAAGGATGCTGCGATAATTTCAATATCGTTTTCAATCCCAAATCCGATGTGCATAACGTCACGCTCGGTTACACCTGGCAATGTCGTTTTGATTCCTGGCAAGTTAACCCCTTTACGTGGTTTGAGAATGCCGCCACTGATGATTTTACAATGGATATCGGATCCTTCCACAGACAGTACAGTCAGATCTACGAGACCATCATCGATGAGGATACGATCGCCAGGTTTCACAACGAGGTTCAGTTCTGGATAGTTTACCGAGATACGCTCAGCGTCACCGAGAATTTCTTCGGTAGTCAGGATCAGCTCTTTACCTGCTTGCAGATGGCAAGATGCTTCTTTCAGTTTGCCAATACGAACTTCAGGCCCTTTGATGTCCATCATGATCGGTACATAGGTGTTCAGTTCGGAAGCTGCTTTGCGGATATTGTTAATCCGTGTAACGTGATCTTCCAGTTCGCCATGAGCCATGTTCAGACGAGCAACAGTCATACCTTCCTGAATCATTACTTTCAACAATTCGATTGAGTCACAAGCAGGTCCCATGGTACAAATAATTTTTGTTTTTAACATGCTAATTTCCTCCTCATATTTAAGCTTATATGTGTATTGTAGCGTTTTCTGTCGAATCAGGGTATGAACTATAGTACAATGATTAGAGTATAGTCCGATAATGAGGTGTGTTATGTTCACTCCACTTGAAGTACGACATATTAACGGTGTTGGTTGGTACGAAGAAGCTGTGCAATCTCAACAAACCTGGCGGCTTAGCTTGGTTACTTATGGAAAATGTGTATATTGGGTGAACGGTGATAAACAGATCATGGAAAAGGGGGAATTACTCCTCATTCCAGGTGGTGTCCCATATTACGGCAAGAGTATTCCAACAGTAACGCACACACAGATTGTAATTCAATTGCAACGAAATCATACAGAAACTCTACCTGCGCTCGAACGGTATGAGGCTTTGCGCCATAAACCTGGATGTTACGAACTGATCCATCAACGCATGAGCGCTATTCATCAACAATGGCAGGAGCGTCCGTCTTATTATGTCATGATGAGCCAAGCCTTATTGATGGAAGTGTTGATTTATATTAACAGGGAGTTAGATCGGGGAGTCATTCCGCCGGAGAGACATAATCATGTTGAACGGATGAAGCGGTATATTGAGCGGCATTATCGGGAGAAAGTGACAAAGGAAGAACTCGGGGACGAGATCAACAAGACTCCCAATTATGCTGCTGCATTATTCAAAAGCATGACGAATCAGACCATCAGTCAGTATGTCCATGATCAACGGATGAAACGAGCCATATACCTGCTCACGGAGTCACAACTCTCCATCCAGGAAATTGCCGAATTTCTAGGCTACCGGGACCTGTCTTATTTTTACCGCATATTTAAGCGTATAACGGGAAGTCCACCATCCGATCTGCTCCATGAACGCCCGCCTATAATATGAAACGTGTAGCCCAACCCTAATAAGTTCTTCTATATAAGTAGGTTTAATTAAATGAGTACAAAAAAAGAGGGCTCAGGCCCTCTTTTGCTGTATAACAGAATTATCATCCCACCTGCTACATATATAGATGCTGTTAAACATGACTGCTTGAATTAGATGCTGTGAGTGATTGCTTGCCCTTTTTTCGTGCCTGCCCAAGACGAAGAGCAAAGACATGTACAGTCCAATACGCGGCCTCCGCAAACAAAATGCCTCCGGCGATGTCCAGCAAGGAATGTTGCTTTACAAACACCGTTGAAGCAATAATCAACCACAGCCACACTGACCAAGAGATGCGTGCTAAAGGTTTGAAGTTCAAGTGTCTGTTAATCATAATAAACAGCAAGTAGCTGGTCAGAACGTGAACACTTGGGAAACAATTGAAAGGCGCATCGTTGGTATAGATAAACTGTACTAACACGCTGCTTAGATCGGTTCCGCCGATCACCGGGCGTGGGACATGAGTGGGGAACACCGCAAAACAGACATTGGCAGCCATCACCCCAATATTATAGGTAATTAATGTGCGCCAGAATAGCGACTTGTTTGTCAGACCCAGATAGAGAAATCCGAGATACAGAATGGGCATCCAACTAATGTATGGATAAATAAATTCTTTGATAAAAGGAATCTGTGTGTCAATCCAAGCATAATTGTAGAATACATCACTACCCGTGTTGCTACCTAAAAAAACGTAAATTGAGCCTTGGAGCGGTATGCACAGAATAGCCAGTAAATGCCCCCAGCGCTGAAAGAATGCTCTCATAGTATCCCCCTGATTTCATTATGCATTGTGAAACTATCGGTTAATGGATGCTTCATAGATATATGACGTTGAAGATTCGCCGCACCCCTGCAGCTTTAAACTCTTGTAATACTATAATGGACAGATGAAGGTATAAGCCATACCTGATTTTAGGGGAAATGCAGTCAGGATAAGTCTCTTTTTTGTTACTTTTATATTTTTATCCATGATAGGAATATTCATTGTGCTCGTGATATGTTACAACTACATTGGCATATATGTTCATATAAAGACGAAAAAAAGCAAATGAAATGAGGTAGGCAAATGTATGGTTAACCCGCAATCCGAGCCAAAACATTCCTTTTCTGAGCGAAAACCTGTGCTCACCGTCGTGATTATTGAGCTACTTCTCCTGTTAGCCGTATTTGCTGCAGGGGCCATTGCCACGATAAAACAACTCGACTACACTTCTCCCGTGCTCATTTCCTTTACACCTATCGCAATTGTGCTGATCATCTATCTGACGTTAAGACGCAAGTGGGGAGAGACCGGATTTCGATCCTTGAGAAGTATCCCAGCTGGGCACGCAAAGTATTATATTCCACTACTCCTTGTACTGGGTACAATTTCTCTGAAAGGATTTGGAGAGCTGAGCTTGTCACGGGTGGTCTTTTTTATCTATTTTACCTTGCTCGTGGCCTTTGTTGAAGAAACGATCTATCGGGGGCTTATTTTCAAAACATTGCTTCGAAAAAGTGCAGTGGCCGCAGTCGTCACCTCCAGCATCTTGTTTTCAATTACACATTTGCTGAATGCATTGTCTGGTCAAAATATGACGGATACGATCATGCAATTGGTCTATGCGCTGCTTCTGGGAGCTGCACTGGCATTATTAATGCTGAAGAACGGAAATATCGTACCGCTTATTTTGTTTCATTTCATACATAATCTGATTCAATTCCTCGGGAATGACCTGGAGGACACAGGAACACTTCCCTATGATCTGTTTATACTTGCAGTACTGATTGCATATTGTGCCTGGTTAGTATGGAGCAATCGAACCCATTCGACGATTCCTTCCAATACAAGTGAGCAGGACAATACGGTTGTTCATTAAAGGTATTGCTTGGAAGTAGTATCCTAACGTTTCCCGTCAGCAGTGGGATCATGGTATACTTCAGTCTGGCGGGAAGACAGTTATGTTCGTGATACGAGGTCTGCCTATCCGTACATTAGATTCAAACAGTAGGTGATATAGTGGAGAAGACAGCACAAGGCGTAGCAGAATGGATGGTACAGGAGATTAAATTCACAGGAACACTTCATCAGGAAGCTGCCATAGAATATGTGAAGACCCATTTTGGCGAAGAGTTTGTTTTTGTGAACGAGAACGGCAATGCATCCTTGTCCAAGGAAGTGAAGAAGGCCTTCCGTAAGCTTCATCGTGGGCAGATCGCCTGGGATCGGGATGCATTTATGTGGGCATGGACCTAATGTGTTAAACTGTAATGATATGAATCATTGAATGTGTTGGATATGCATGTCAGAATATTATATAAAAAATGTATAAGATGGATTAGATCTGCATATCCTTTCATAAGACCGTACACAAGTGACCAGTCACATAAACGTGATAAACCCTGTTGCCACGCGAGTTAATAACATGTATTTCCAAAGCTGTTTGAAAAGAAAATACAAAGATTTGCTTTTTGGCTGAAATGGAGTTATAATAAAAACAAGTTGTAGAGAGTGGAAAACCTAATTCATATATTGTAAAGGGCGATCACTTATAGGTTTATGACTGGTACCTTTTTCAATGTGTGAATTTTTATTTGCTTGCTGCAAAGAACAAAGGAACATGTTAATCTTTATTTGGAGGTGTAATTCACATGCAAAACGGAACAGTAAAATGGTTCAACGCTGATAAAGGCTTCGGTTTCATCGAAGTTGAAGGCGGAGAAGATGTATTCGTACACTTCAGCGCTATTACAGGCGAAGGCTTCAAAACGCTGGACGAAGGTCAACGCGTGCAATTTAAAATTGTACAAGGAAACCGTGGTCCTCAAGCAGAAGAAGTTGTAAAACTGTAATTAAAGCATAGCTGCCTTTAACATGTTATAATGGTAAAGGCAGCTTCTTTTTTTTGATTAGTTATATAAAAGTCGACCCAATAGTTGTCGAGGCAGAAGTTCGGTGGTACGTAAAACTTCCGCTAAGTGTACGCTTCTGTGAAATAACGTCGGTTAGATGTTTTTCCATAACAAAGGGGGTAGAAGTCATGTATAATCGCAAAAAACCGTTGGAAGAGATTCCACAAGCTGATGCGGCAATCTGGGAATGTACGAGTGATACGTGCAAAGGATGGATGCGGGACAATTTTGCGTTTGATAACGTACCTACTTGTCCGATATGTGCTTCTGAGATGGTCAGCACGACTAGGATGCTACCATTGCTTGAGAATTCGAATAGTAATCTAAAAACGATGCCTAAAGGAAATCGGATTTAACATAGCTTACCCGCCTCTAACGAGGTGTTTTTTTTTAAGATCAAATAGACACCCTCTGCGAAGGTAAGGGTATTAAATATGAAGTTCCCGGCATTCGTTTTAGCGAATGCCTTTTTTTGTCTCTTCATTTACAGAAAGTATACTGTAATTGACGTGTATCGTATGAAAAAGATAAAGACCCTTTTCGCTATAAGCAAAAAGGGTCTTTGTTATGCTACAAATTTACCATGATCAGATTTGAGTTTAGATGAATAGGAATGGCAGCAGGAACAGTGTTGCTACCAGAGCCAGTTCGATCCCTGCTCCATAGCCATAACCCCGACCGTATCCATATGGACCGTATGCCGAGGATTTAACATTCTTTGATGCAACAGCGTTTTTCTTGCTACCTTTTACCAACTGCTGTTTGGACTTGACTGAACATAGCCGTGGTCCCTCGAAACATCCGTTCAAATAAACTTTGCCATCACGACATTGGCTGAGTGTACCATACATATGCTTACCGTCTTTCATAACAAGACAAACGGAACGTCCAACGTGCGGAGAAACCGTTTCTTCACATACCCGATTAATTCTGTACATGCAAATCCTCCTCATTAGATGCGGTTGCCGCTTGAATTCAACGGTTTGTATATCATAGTAGAGCGAAGAGGAATTGGTATGGACGAGTACCCGGAAAATCGAATAGGGAGGAGCCGTTTTTAAGTCTGTTCCATACACTGGGAGAAGTGAGGAGGGGATGTTGCGTGGATTATCATGACATGCTGGCTCGTTTAGGGGAAGGGAGTGCCCATCCTGGAGGATTTTTGGCAACACTGAAGTTGCTTGATAGCTTATCTCTGCCATTGGGTAGTCATATTCTTGAGATGGGATGTGGCACTGGGAGGACTGCGTGTTACCTGGCTAAAAGTGGATATCAAGTAACAGCCATTGATCTTCATCGCAATATGTTGGATAAGGCAGTTCGGCGAGCAAGACGAGAGCGAGTGGATGTTCGATTTATTCAGGCTGATGTAACATCGTTGCCTTTCCCAGAAAACCATTTTGATATGGTATTTGTGGAGTCGGTTACGATCTTTACCCCATGGCGGAGTGCACTTAATGAGTATAGAAGAGTGTTGAAGCCCGTTGGACTTTTGGTAGATCGGGAGATGGTTCTATCCGGCCAGAAGACCGAATTGATGTTTCGCAGACTAAAGCAATTTTACGGTATACGAACCTTGGTAACGGCGACAACATGGAGAAAACGCCTAAAACAGTGTGGCTTCACTAAGGTAGAGGTCAAAGAACATTCACGTTCTATGGGAAAATGGGGTGTAGATCATGATCCACATCGTGAGATCGATATGAATTGGTTCGAGGATGAACAAATGCAGCGAATGAGCCAGACCAATGATCGGTTGCTCGCGAAATACGGCAAAAAGTTGGGGTATGCCGTTTTTCAGGCCAGAGCACCGTTGGAGATCGAAAAGGAAAAATAGGAAAAAGGCAACTCCACAATAGTTGTGGGTTGCCTTTGGTTTGTTACAGACAGAACGTACTACAGCATATCATTATCGATAATGCGCCAGTGGTGTTTGAGCAGGGCTTCCAGTTGGTTCTTATCTTTGGCTCGAAAAGCACTTAAAATTTGTCGGTGCTCTTCATTAACTTCGAGCAGTACCTCAGATAGCTTTGGTTTATTATCACTAACATACGACTGCCGGATGAAGCTGTTCTTCAATGTGTTTAACATCTCGATGACTGTGGCATTACCACATCGCTGAATGTACAGGTTATGAAACTGATATTGGTTCTTGTTGTAGGCAGCAAGATCGAGCTGGCTGATATCTTCATCCATTCGGACAACGAGAGTTTCCATTTCCAAAAGTTCAGAGGGTCTGAGATGGTCTGCTGCAAGTGTGGCAGCAAGTGCCTCCAGTACACCAATCGCTTGGGAAAACTCCAGTTTTTTGCCTGCATCAAAAGGAGTGACAATAAATCCCCTGCGTGGGATGTATTGCAGCAGATTGTCTGAAGCCAGCTGGAAGAGGGCCTCCCGAGTAGGTGTCCGACTGATGTCCAGCTTTTTGCATATTTCAGCCTCGTTGATCTTCTGGTTGGGAAGCAGCGTTCCGTCCTGAATCTTCTGGGCAATGTAATCGTATACGTGATCTTTCAAGGACCGGTATTTGGGTACCTCCATACCGAATCCTCCTTTCTATGTAAAGTTAATAATTAGATGGGTGTAAGGCCGTGCTGGGTGCGCCGTTCAGGAGTTTCAAGTTTTAATCATCTTAACACCGAGGGGGAAGTTGGGCAAGCAAACTTCATATTTCAGGGGATGTAAGTGCCGTGTTATATATAGCACATTTTATGGAATTAGAGCGTATAAATGTTTAAATAATGATTGTGATAACTTAGAATGTTTGTTAGTATTACTTACATATAAGTCCATATATTGTCTTATGTATATTGTATACAAATTGATCTTTATGCTACTAATTCCAAAATGAATAGGGGTATGACTTGTGAAAAAAGTACTATTGCCATTGATGCTGCTGTTACTGGTTGTAATCATGTCCGCATGTGGTCAGGAAAAAACGACAGGGAACGGATCAGATGCTACATCGTCTTCTGGAAGTAGTTCTGCGGAAAAAAAAGTAATTGTACTTGGGACCAGTGCGGACTATGCACCCTATGAGTTTCATAAGAACATTGATGGTAAAGATACTATCGTAGGTTTTGACATCGAGATTGCCAAGGCAATTGCGGCTGATCTCGGGGCTGAGCTGAAGATTGAGGATATGGACTTTGATGGCCTTCTTATGGCCCTGGGTACAGATAAGGTTGATTTTGTAATATCGGGCTTAACCCCTACCGAAGAACGAAAGAAAAATGTTGATTTTACGGATATCTACTATTACGCAGAGCAGGCTGTACTTGTTAGAGAAGGAGACGATGCGGCATTAAAGTCAGTGGATGATCTATCGGGTAAACAGGTTGGTGTACAGAAGAGTTCCATTCAGGAAGGGATTGCTCAGGAAATAGAAGGAGCAAAGCTAACATCTCTGGCCAAAATACCTGAACTGATCTTGGAGCTGCAGACGGGGCGCGTAGATGCGCTCATTTTGGAGAAACCGGTAGCTGAACAGTATGTGAAGAACCAGGAGGGGCTTGTTGTTGCGGGTGTGGAGATTGAACAGGCAGAAGATGAGGGTGGTTCGGCCATCGCAGTGAAGAAGGGTAACCAGAAGCTGCTGGATCAGATCAACACTACATTGGAAAAGCTCAAAACGAATGGAGATATTGAACGTTTCGTCGTCGAAGCTAATGAGATGCTGGGTGAATAAACCGGACGAGTGAGGGATATGCCGTGAATTTAGATTTTTCCTTTCTATTAGATCATTGGCAGGATTATGCACGAAGCGCGTGGGTTACGCTTGAGCTTTCCTTCTTCGGTGTTCTGTTTGGGACGTTGCTTGGTGTGATCATGGCTTTAATGCGATTATCCCGAATATGGCCAATTAAATTGGTGGCTTCGGCGTATATTGAACTCATCCGAGGCACGCCGATGCTGGTACAGATTCTTATTATCCATTATGGCCTGACAGTTGTAGGTGTGAACTTGCCGGCATTTATGTCGGGGGTGGTAGCTCTAACGATGAATAGTTCGGCTTATATGGCGGAGGTATTCAGGGCCGGGATTCAAGCGATTGATAAAGGGCAGACAGAGGCTTCGCGCTCCCTTGGCATGACTCATGGTATGACACTTCGCTATATTATACTTCCACAGGCCTTTCGTAACATGCTTCCAGCTATCGGTAATGAATTCATTATTATCATTAAAGATTCTTCGCTTGTCTCCATGATCGGCATAGCTGAAATTATATACACAGCCAGAACGATTCAGGGTGTTACGTTCCAGCCGCTTGCTCCGTTGCTTGTTGCCGCCGGCCTCTACTTTATAATCACATTTACACTGGCCAACTTGCTCTCTTGGTTGGAACGTAGACTGTCTGCTTCCCGATAACTGTTGATGGAGGATTCGGTTCGAAGAAAGGCTGGGAGTAGGCTACTGTGGAAATAGTGGGATATAGTCGTAAATGGTGGTGGTATCGCATACATTGATATTGTATTTTGTATACAATATTTTGGAAAGGTGTTGGGTATGTATGTCAGATTCCAAAATGTTAATAGATTGGTCGGAGCGTTATGCTGCACCTAATTATCATCCACTCCCTATTGTGATTGAACAGGCGGAAGGGGTATGGGTGGAAGACCCAGAAGGCCGCCGTTATATGGATATGTTAAGTGCATACTCTGCATTAAATCATGGTCACAGACACCCTGTAATCATACAGGCGCTCAAGGATCAGGCGGATCGGGTTACGCTGACATCACGGGCATTCCACAGCAGCTCAGCTTCTCTATTTTATCAGAAACTCTCACAATTCACGGGGAAATCCAAGATTCTCGCCATGAATACAGGAGCGGAAGCGGTGGAGACTGCGGTAAAGGCGGTACGTAGATGGGCTTATCGTTGCAAAGGTGTACCGGAGAATCAAGCCGAAATTATCGTATGCTCTGGTAACTTTCATGGAAGAACTCTGACGGTTACGTCATTTTCTTCTTCAGTGGAGTATAAAAAAGATTTTGGACCGTTCACACCTGGATTCCGGATTATTCCCTATGGAGATATTGAGGCGCTGAAAAAGGCCATTACGCCAAATACGGCTGGTTTTCTTGTAGAGCCTATTCAGGGCGAAGCTGGAATCGTTATCCCGCCTGATGGATATTTGGCTGAAGCCTTTGCTCTGTGTAAGAACCAGAAGGTGTTGACTGTGGCTGATGAGATCCAGACCGGATTTGGAAGAACGGGTCGCCGTTTTGCTTCCGACTGGGAAGGGGTTGAGCCGGACATCTGGATTATGGGCAAAGCGCTGGGGGGAGGGGTCATGCCAATCTCGGCTATCGCTGCTGATGCGAAGATACTGGATTTGTTTGAGCCGGGCTCTCATGGCTCTACGTTTGGAGGGAACCCACTCGCCTGCGCCGTGGCTATTGCGGCTCTGAATGTTCTTGAAGATGAGAAGCTTGCGGAGCGATCGGAACGTCTGGGGAACTATTTTATGAAAAAGCTTCGTGATATTCGCAGTTTGGCCATCCGGGACATCCGGGGTAAGGGTTTATTTATTGGTGTTGAACTGCATGAATCAGCACGACCTTATTGTGAGCGATTGATGTCTGCGGGTCTACTGTGTAAAGAAACCCATGAAACAACCATTCGTTTTGCTCCACCGCTGACAATTGAAGAGTCCGAGATTAATTGGGCGCTGGAGAGAATTGAGCAGGTTCTGATCGATAATGAAGGAGCTGACCTACATGAAAAATGATGATGATGTCTATGGTGGGATAAAAGATACTTCTATTGTTGCGGATAATACGGATCAGAAAACTGCGCGGCGTAATGTAACCATCATTAAGGTTCCTTTTGGACTCGGGGGAGCAAGAGGCGGCGCGGAGTTGGGGCCGGATGAATTGATTACAGCTGGACTGAAGAGGGAGATCACGAGTCTTGGGCTAGTTCTTTCCAAAGAAGTACGAGTAGATTGTCCTTCCGAACCGGCTGCCCCTACTGAGCGGAATCGTGTAAAACACTTGAATGAGGTACGTCAGGTTAGTGAGAAGGTGTGTCATGAAGTATCGACTGCGGTAGAAGAGGGGGTCTTTCCCCTTATACTTGGAGGAGATCATAGTGTGGCGATTGGCACTTTGGCCGGATTAACAGCCCACTATTCCAATTTGGGTGTGATCTGGTTTGATGCACATGCAGACTTGAATACGGAAGAACGCAGCTTGTCCGGTAATATGCATGGGATGAGTGTGGCTGTTTCCTTAGGGCATACTGCATACAATCTGTCGCACATTGTTGGAGCAGGCGCGTTTATTGATCCGTCCAACTTGGTCTATATTGGTCTACGTGATCTGGATGAGTATGAGAAAGAGCAGATTAAAGGATTGGGAATCCAAGCATTTACGATGCATGATATTGACCGTATGGGAATACAACAGGTTATTGAACAAGCGATAGCTACAGTGGGGAAAGGGACAGATGGTATCCATGTCAGCTTTGACATGGATTGTCTGGACCCGCGGGAAGCTCCAGGTGTAGGCACCCCAGTACCGGGTGGCTTAAATTACCGAGAGGCACATTACGCATTGGAGATACTTGCTTCCACCAATCAAGTTACGTCAATGGAGCTGGTTGAAGTGAATCCGTTGTTTGACCACAATAGACATACGGCAAGACTTGGTGTGGAATTAATCGCTTCTCTGCTGGGTAAGCGCATATTATAGGTACTAAGAAGCGAAGTGGAGTGTGTAAGCAGTGCCTAAGAAATGAGTTTCTTATTTATATAGAAGGAAAAGAAAGCTGGGATCTCCGAAAACCAGGGCTATCCACAATCAATTGTTCACTGCATCGCAGTGGAAGTGGCTTCCCTGGTTATGTTTAATGGGTGATTATATAAGAAGCTGCTTAATGAGGAGGCTTAGAATCATTTCTATAGTTCGGGAGCGCTTCAGATTACACATTGTGTCGATAGGGTAGGTGATTATCAATTTTCAAAAAAAGCTTGCAATGTAAAACTGTACATGATATATTCTAATTCTGGCCAAGAAAACACGAGATACACGGTGCGGCAAGCGAATGAAATAAGCTTCGAAAGAAACTTAAAAAAAGAGCTTGCAAAGTTGGTTCGGACATGATATTATATAAGAGTTGCTGAAGAGAACGACATTCGGTAACGAAACAAGTTTGATCTTTGAAAACTGAACAACGAGTGAGTAAACATTCTGCTTGCAGAATGAACGCGAAAGTTTGAGACAAGCCTTGGCTTGGATCGACTGGAGCACAATTGAGATTTTAATCTCGTCAGATTCAAAATGAGCTTATCGCTCTTTTCAATATTTTATTGGAGAGTTTGATCCTGGCTCAGGACGAACGCTGGCGGCATGCCTAATACATGCAAGTCGAGCGGAGTTGATAAGAAGCTTGCTTCTTTGAAACTTAGCGGCGGACGGGTGAGTAACACGTAGGCAACCTGCCCTCAAGTTTGGGACAACTACCGGAAACGGTAGCTAATACCGAATAGTTGTTTTCTTCGCCTGAAGGAAACTGGAAAGACGGAGCAATCTGTCACTTGGGGATGGGCCTGCGGCGCATTAGCTAGTTGGTGGGGTAACGGCTCACCAAGGCGACGATGCGTAGCCGACCTGAGAGGGTGATCGGCCACACTGGGACTGAGACACGGCCCAGACTCCTACGGGAGGCAGCAGTAGGGAATCTTCCGCAATGGGCGAAAGCCTGACGGAGCAATGCCGCGTGAGTGATGAAGGTTTTCGGATCGTAAAGCTCTGTTGCCAGGGAAGAACGCTTGGGAGAGTAACTGCTCTCAAGGTGACGGTACCTGAGAAGAAAGCCCCGGCTAACTACGTGCCAGCAGCCGCGGTAATACGTAGGGGGCAAGCGTTGTCCGGAATTATTGGGCGTAAAGCGCGCGCAGGCGGTCATTTAAGTCTGGTGTTTAATCCCGGGGCTCAACCCCGGATCGCACTGGAAACTGGGTGACTTGAGTGCAGAAGAGGAGAGTGGAATTCCACGTGTAGCGGTGAAATGCGTAGATATGTGGAGGAACACCAGTGGCGAAGGCGACTCTCTGGGCTGTAACTGACGCTGAGGCGCGAAAGCGTGGGGAGCAAACAGGATTAGATACCCTGGTAGTCCACGCCGTAAACGATGAGTGCTAGGTGTTAGGGGTTTCGATACCCTTGGTGCCGAAGTTAACACATTAAGCACTCCGCCTGGGGAGTACGGTCGCAAGACTGAAACTCAAAGGAATTGACGGGGACCCGCACAAGCAGTGGAGTATGTGGTTTAATTCGAAGCAACGCGAAGAACCTTACCAGGTCTTGACATCCCTCTGACCGGTACAGAGATGTACCTTTCCTTCGGGACAGAGGAGACAGGTGGTGCATGGTTGTCGTCAGCTCGTGTCGTGAGATGTTGGGTTAAGTCCCGCAACGAGCGCAACCCTTGATCTTAGTTGCCAGCACTTCGGGTGGGCACTCTAAGGTGACTGCCGGTGACAAACCGGAGGAAGGTGGGGATGACGTCAAATCATCATGCCCCTTATGACCTGGGCTACACACGTACTACAATGGCCGGTACAACGGGCTGTGAAGCCGCGAGGTGGAACGAATCCTAAAAAGCCGGTCTCAGTTCGGATTGCAGGCTGCAACTCGCCTGCATGAAGTCGGAATTGCTAGTAATCGCGGATCAGCATGCCGCGGTGAATACGTTCCCGGGTCTTGTACACACCGCCCGTCACACCACGAGAGTTTATAACACCCGAAGTCGGTGGGGTAACCGCAAGGAGCCAGCCGCCGAAGGTGGGATAGATGATTGGGGTGAAGTCGTAACAAGGTAGCCGTATCGGAAGGTGCGGCTGGATCACCTCCTTTCTATGGAGAATCGTTTCCCGCGTGGAAACATTCAAATACAAGTCTTCAGGAAGCATGCTTCCGAAGCGAGCTTTACTTCGTAAAGCTTTTAACTCACTCGTTGCTCAGTTTTGAGAGCTCAAACTCTCAAACAGCTTGCTTTTGCATGGAGCTTGTTCTTTGAAAACTAGATATCGAAACGAAAGTAAATGCGAATTAGAACATTCCTTTTTAGCTGAACTTGTGTATAACAAGTTTCAATAAAAACGGTAGATTGCATGAGCGAGTGATCGAAATGGAACGACTTTTGGCTTTGGACGCAGTCCAAAACAAGCGGAGTGACAGCTCGAACACGAGCGATATGGTTAAGCTACTAAGAGCACACGGAGGATGCCTAGGCGCTAGGAGCCGATGAAGGACGTGGCGAACAACGAAACTGCCTCGGGGAGCTGTAAGCAAGCTTTGATCCGGGGGTGTCCGAATGGGGAAACCCAGCTGGGGTAATTTCCAGTTACTTACAACTGAATACATAGGTTGTGTAGAGGCATACCAGGGGAACTGAAACATCTAAGTACCCTGAGGAAGAGAAAACAATAGTGATTCCGTCAGTAGCGGCGAGCGAACGCGGAGAAGCCCAAACCAAGGAGCTTGCTCTTTGGGGTTGTGGGACGTCTCACATGGAGTTACAAAGGAACCGGTTAAGCGAAGAGGTCTGGAAAGGCCCGCCAAAGAAGGTAAAAGCCCTGTAATTGAAAGTCTGTTCCCTCCGAGACGGATCCCGAGTAGTGCGGGGCACGTGAAACCCCGTATGAATCCGGCAGGACCATCTGCCAAGGCTAAATACTTCCTAGCGACCGATAGTGAAGCAGTACCGTGAGGGAAAGGTGAAAAGCACCCCGGAAGGGGAGTGAAATAGAACCTGAAACCGTGTGCTTACAAAAAGTCAGAGCCCGTTTTAGGGGTGATGGCGTGCCTTTTGTAGAATGAACCGGCGAGTTACGTTCCCGTGCAAGGTTAAGGTGAAGAGCCGGAGCCGCAGCGAAAGCGAGTCTGAATAGGGCGATGTAGTACGTGGACGTAGACCCGAAACCGGGTGATCTACCCCTGTCCAGGGTGAAGGTGCGGTAACACGCACTGGAGGCCCGAACCCACGCACGTTGAAAAGTGCGGGGATGAGGTGGGGGTAGCGGAGAAATTCCAATCGAACTCGGAGATAGCTGGTTCTCCCCGAAATAGCTTTAGGGCTAGCCTCGGAAAACAGAGTCGTGGAGGTAGAGCACTGATTGGGTGCGGGGCCCGCAAGGGTTACCAAGCTCAGTCAAACTCCGAATGCCATAGACTTACTTCCGGGAGTCAGACAGTGAGTGCTAAGATCCATTGTCAAAAGGGAAACAGCCCAGACCATCAGCTAAGGTCCCCAAGTGTGTGTTAAGTGGGAAAGGATGTGGAGTTGCACAGACAACCAGGATGTTGGCTTAGAAGCAGCCACCATTGAAAGAGTGCGTAATAGCTCACTGGTCGAGTGACTCTGCGCCGAAAATGTAACGGGGCTAAACACACCACCGAAGCTATGGCTTGATGCTTGCATCAGGGGTAGGGGAGCGTTGTATAAGGGTTGAAGGTGTACCGTAAGGAGCGCTGGACATTATACAAGTGAGAATGCCGGTATGAGTAACGAAAAGATCAGTGAGAATCTGATCCGCCGAAAGCCTAAGGGTTCCTGAGGAAGGCTCGTCCGCTCAGGGTAAGTCGGGACCTAAGGCGAGGCCGAAAGGCGTAGTCGAAGGACAACAGGTCGAAATTCCTGTACCACCGTAAGCCGTTATGAGCAATGGGGGGACGCAGTAGGGTAGTGACGCGGACTGATGGATGTCCGTCTAAGCAGTGAGGCTGATGTGTAGGCAAATCCGCACATCATAAGGCTGAGCTGTGATGGGGAGCGAAAATTGTAGTAGCGAAGGTCATGATCTCACACTGCCAAGAAAAGCCTCTAGCCAGGTGAAGGTGCCCGTACCGCAAACCGACACAGGTAGGCGAGAAGAGTATTCTAAGGCGCGCGGAAGAACTCTCGTTAAGGAACTCGGCAAAATGACCCCGTAACTTCGGGAGAAGGGGTGCCCCGGTAGTGTGAATAGCACGAGGGGGCCGCAGTGAAAAGGCCCAAGCGACTGTTTAGCAAAAACACAGGTCTGTGCGAAGCCGTAAGGCGAAGTATACGGGCTGACGCCTGCCCGGTGCTGGAAGGTTAAGGGGAGTGGTTAGGGAGCAATCCCGAAGCTGTGAACCGAAGCCCCAGTAAACGGCGGCCGTAACTATAACGGTCCTAAGGTAGCGAAATTCCTTGTCAGGTAAATTCTGACCCGCACGAATGGCGTAACGACTTGGGCGCTGTCTCAACGAGAGATCCGGTGAAATTTTAATACCTGTGAAGATGCAGGTTACCCGCGACAAGACGGAAAGACCCCATGGAGCTTTACTGCAGCTTGATATTGAATTTGGGTACGATCTGTACAGGATAGGTGGGAGCCTTTGAAGCGTGAGCGCCAGCTTGCGTGGAGGCAACGTTGGGATACCACCCTGATCGTATCTAGGTTCTAACCTGGTACCGTAATCCGGTGCGGGGACAGTGTCAGGTGGGCAGTTTGACTGGGGCGGTCGCCTCCTAAAGAGTAACGGAGGCGCCCAAAGGTTCCCTCAGAATGGTTGGAAATCATTCGAAGAGTGCAAAGGCATAAGGGAGCTTGACTGCGAGACCTACAAGTCGAGCAGGGACGAAAGTCGGGCTTAGTGATCCGGTGGTACCGCATGGAAGGGCCATCGCTCAACGGATAAAAGCTACCCTGGGGATAACAGGCTTATCTCCCCCAAGAGTCCACATCGACGGGGAGGTTTGGCACCTCGATGTCGGCTCATCGCATCCTGGGGCTGAAGTAGGTCCCAAGGGTTGGGCTGTTCGCCCATTAAAGCGGTACGCGAGCTGGGTTCAGAACGTCGTGAGACAGTTCGGTCCCTATCTGTCGTGGGCGTAGGAAATTTGAGAGGAGCTGTCCTTAGTACGAGAGGACCGGGATGGACGTACCGCTGGTGTACCAGTTGTTCCGCCAGGAGCACCGCTGGGTAGCTATGTACGGACGGGATAAACGCTGAAAGCATCTAAGCGTGAAGCCCCCCTCAAGATGAGATTTCCCAGTATGTAAGACCCCTTGAAGACGACGAGGTAGATAGGCTGGGGGTGGAAGTGCAGCAATGCATGGAGCTGACCAGTACTAATCGGTCGAGGGCTTATCCAAATATGCAAGTTGTAATTCGCATGTTTCGTTTCGAATCTAGTTTTCAGAGAACGATCTCTGAAATGTAAGCTATGCGTTTGGTGGCGATGGCGGAGGGGTTCCACACGTACCCATCCCGAACACGACCGTTAAGCCCTCTAGCGCCGATGGTACTTGGACCGCAGGGTCCTGGGAGAGTAGGACGCCGCCAAGCGATTTCCCTTTGGGGTATTTTTTTTGCCCCCCTTGTCAAGGAATAAGGGATATATATTAGGGCCCTTAGCTCAGTTGGTTAGAGCGCACCTCTGATAAGGGTGAGGCCGGTGGTTCGAGTCCACCAGGGCCCATAGCAAGACCACAACAAAAAAAACCAGAGTATGGGGCCATAGCTCAGCTGGGAGAGCGCCTGCCTTGCAAGCAGGAGGTCAGCGGTTCGATCCCGCTTGGCTCCACCATTCCCTGATAGCTCAGTTGGTAGAGCACTCGACTGTTAATCGAGTTGTCACAGGTTCGAGCCCTGTTCGGGGAGCCATATGGAGAGGTGTCCGAGCTGGCCGAAGGAGCACGATTGGAAATCGTGTAGGCGTCACAAGCGTCTCGAGGGTTCGAATCCCTCTCTCTCCGCCAGATAATTTTTTTAGCAAGGCCCGTTGGTCAAGGGGTTAAGACACCTCCCTTTCACGGAGGTAACAGGGGTTCGAATCCCCTACGGGTCATAGCAATACCTATTGCTTTAACAAGGGATGAGAATCCCAAAGGTTCGTCGGAGGATATACCTCGTGAGCAGCTGCTTCGCAGTCTCGAACGAAGTGAGAGTATCCCCTACGGGTCATATTATGGAGGCTTAGCTCAGCTGGGAGAGCATCTGCCTTACAAGCAGAGGGTCGGGGGTTCGATCCCCTCAGCCTCCACCATATTATCTTTTTAACGACGCGGGGTGGAGCAGCCCGGTAGCTCGTCGGGCTCATAACCCGAAGGCCGCAGGTTCAAATCCTGCCCCCGCAATTCACTTTCCTTGAGAAAGTATTATGGAACCGTGGTGTAGTTGGCCTAACATGCCTGCCTGTCACGCAGGAGATCGCGGGTTCGAATCCCGTCGGTTCCGCCATTTTTAATTAAATATACACCATGCCGGTGTAGCTCAACTGGTAGAGCAACTGACTTGTAATCAGTAGGTTGGGGGTTCAAGTCCTCTCGCCGGCACCATTTTTAGTACTTACATCTGAATTTGTAATTGAATGTATATTATAGATGCAGTTGTTAATACTAAGATACTCTTAGTGGATGAATGGCTTACTCTATGGCGATCGTGGCGAAGTGGTTAACGCACCGGTTTGTGGATCCGGCATTCGGGGGTTCAATTCCCCTCGATCGCCCCATGATTTTTTTAATGGGGATTAGCCAAGCGGTAAGGCAACGGACTTTGACTCCGTCATGCATAGGTTCAAATCCTATATCCCCAGCCATTTCATTATTTTGAGTCATTAGCTCAGTTGGTAGAGCACCTGACTTTTAATCAGGGTGTCGAAGGTTCGAGCCCTTCATGACTCACCATTATATTTTGCGGTCGTGGCGGAATTGGCAGACGCGCACGGTTCAGGTCCGTGTGGGCTAACCCCCCGTGGAGGTTCGAGTCCTCTCGACCGCACCATATGTTTTGCGGAAGTGGCTCAGCGGTAGAGCATCGCCTTGCCAAGGCGAGGGTCGCGGGTTCGATTCCCGTCTTCCGCTCCATATTTGCGCCCTTAGCTCAGCTGGATAGAGCGTTTGACTACGAATCAAAAGGCCGGGAGTTCGAATCTCTCAGGGCGCGCCATTATTTTCATAAGTATCGGGATGTAGCTCAGCTTGGTAGAGCACCTGGTTTGGGACCAGGGGGTCGCATGTTCAAATCGTGTCATCCCGATTTTTTTTATTATGCGGGTGTAGTTCAATGGTAGAACTTTAGCCTTCCAAGCTAATAGCGTGGGTTCGATTCCCATCACCCGCTTCCTAGATATATTGAAAGAGCCCTTGCTTATTGCAGGGGCTCTTTTTGTATTAGTCATTTACACTCTTAATTAGTGAACTCTAAATTAGCTTACTGTATAAGTATCTTAATTCACTTAATTCAAGGAACGACAAAAGCTCCGCTTTCTACGATGAACGCAGGAAGAGGAGCTTGTGATGTTTCATTAGTACGATGACGAATAATTAGTATCTTTCAAGAATCGTCTGTGTCTTCAAGCCATCGGCCGGAATCAGCCAGTTGTTGTTCTCCAGCAATTGCAGCAGTTGGGTACGCAGCCCCGATACGGCTACAGCATCATCGGTTTTGAAAGAGACCTCTACGATATTTTCAGTACCTGTACCTGCTGCATTACGGATCGGCCATACTTCGAGTGTAAGTTCTTGACCATTCCATGTACCTTCATAACGTTGGAATGTGATCGGGCCATATGCACGGGATTGCGTCAGCTGCTGCTTGCCCCAGTTGGAGGCAGACCAGTTTTTCAATTTGCCAGGGAGCTTGTCCAGTAACATGTTCAAGGCTTCTTGCTCTGAAGGAAGTTGAACACCTGTTGCGTTGGTATCGACCTTTTTCGTGTTGGAGAAGCTTAGTGTTTGTTTGCCATATCCCCAATCGATCTCAGCCTCGTAATTATCATCCGATTTATCGAATCCTTCTTGGTTAGCCAATGTCAGCGCTGCGTTGATATCACCATTGATGACAGGGTATCGTTTTTTGTAGGTCAGTTCGTAGTTGTTTTTATCATCCTTCTTGCGAAAACGAACATTCCATCCTTGCTCATCCAGTCCGAGCGCATTGGTGTCAAAGTACTCTACGTTAATGTTTCTTGGCGTGGAACTCAGGCCGAGGGTCTGAATGACTTCACTGCGTGGTGTCCCATCTGTATTCAATACGAGTTCCGGCTTGGCTAGAAACTTTACTTCATAAGCAGGAACAGCATTGGCAGCAGCTGAAGCCTGGGGTGCTCCCAGAAACGTCAATCCACTTCCCAATGTTACGATGCTCAGCATGAATGAGGCAGTTACCTTTTTCCACTTTTTCAAAACCAATCACTCTCCTAATCTGGATTAACGTACAGCTCCCACTTTATCGTCCGAGTATCTGAACGCGATTAACGGGGAACGCACATTGCGTTAACCCTGCATAGATTTGATGAATGGCAAACGATAGTTTATAGAGGATCAGGGGAATTCGCTATGGAAACAGGGAAGCCGTAGCTCACCTCTCGCAGCACTTCTTTGAAGCGATTTACTTGAACTGAAGGATGGCGGTCCTTGTTATGTACGGTATATATATGGCGCGGTGCCTGCTCTCCCGGAATGGGAAGAACCTGAATGAGCCCGTGCTGCTCCTCCCACTGTACTGCCATTCGTGACATGAACGAGACATGCCCCCCAATTAACACAAGCTGTTTGATGGCTTCCAGGGAATCCATCTCCACCGTACTCCTCAAACGAATGTCATGTTGCGCGAGCCATTGGTTGGTTAGTCGCCGAGTACTGGATTCGTTGCCATGTAGGGCAAATGGGATCTGAGCAATATGCTCAGGCGTCAATGGTTCCTTCTGGGCCAACCCATGCTGTGGAGAGCAGATTAATACCAAGTCATCCTCACATAACGTCTCAGCTTGCAGCGCGGGTCCGACAAACGGCTCAGAAGAGATCACCCCCAGATCAATCTGATGCCGAATTAACATCTCGCGAATAACGGGTGATGGTTTGACGGATAAGACGATACGAATGCCAGGGAATTCTTGAGAAAAGGTATTGAGTATAGCGGGCAGCAGATATGTAGCTGGTACATAGCTTGCCCCAATGTGCAGAGTGCCCCGATATAGACTGTCATATTCTTTTACTACCCGCCTTGCCTCTTGGGTCAGGGCATTGATTTTGACGGAATAGTGGAGCAGGGCTTGTCCGGCCTCGGTTAGAAAGGTCTTCCCACTGCGCGATTCGAATAATCGCACGCCCATCTCTTCCTCCAATGACTTCATATGAAATGTAACGGTTGGTTGTTTGATCCCCAGTAACTCTGCCACGCTTGTCATGTGATGATGCTTATCGATTAGTTCAACAATTTGCAGTTTGATCAGATTCAATGTCCCAACACTCCTCTCACTTCTACTAACCCCAATATATAAGATGATCTAATGTTTTTCATAAAGACGGAGAGTACAGAACCAATCTGAAGAAGCGAAGCCAAAAGCTTTCTGGAAGAAAGCTACTTCGGAAGCATATGCTTCGCCTTTATCCCCGGATTTCTCCCTTCATAAAGGGAATATAAGAAATCTGGGGATAACAGCGATCGGAAGATGGTGCTGTAATCGAAGCGAAAACATGAAAATTAATTTAGTTCACCTACTATAGATTTAATCTATGAACATCAACAGAATTCATCTAAAAAGTTAATTCCAATTTTACATACAAGACATACAACTCGCGAAAGCGGACGTTAGACTGAGAACAGTGCAAGAGATGAAGTAACAAAAGAGATCAAGTAACAGAAGACAGGCAGGGATGCTTATGAAATTAGAGATAACGGGAATTCAGAAATCATTTAATCAAACACCCGCACTGCTGCCGACAGATCTAACGCTTGAACATGGCAAGTTCACGACACTGCTTGGCCCATCAGGCTGTGGCAAAACAACACTACTCCGCATGTTGGCCGGGCTGGAACAGCCGGATGCGGGGGAGATACGTGCAGATGGTGAGTATATCTACTCTGCGGCGAAGCGGATTGATATACCAACACACAAGCGTAATCTGGGCATGGTGTTTCAGGATTTTGCATTATGGCCGCATATGACCGTATATGAAAATGTAGCGTTTGGCCTGAAGGCCGGAAAACAGAAATTCGATCTGCGGCAAAAGGTGAATGAAGCCCTTGGCATGGTTCGCCTGCAAGGCATGGAAGATCGATATCCTCATCAGCTGTCTGGTGGACAGCAGCAACGGGTTGCTTTTGCCAGAGCCGTAGCCGTCAGACCTGGTGTGATCCTGTTCGATGAGCCACTAAGTGCACTGGATGCTGTACTTCGGGAAGAGATGCGGATTGAGATGATGTCCTTAGTACGGGATATGGGACTGACTGCGCTGTACGTCACACATGATCAGATTGAAGCGATGTCGATGTCGGATGAGATTGTGGTGATGCAGAAGGGGCGGATATTGCAAAAAGGAAGCCCGGAAACGATCTACTCGGCGCCAAGTGATCCGTATGTCGCTTCGTTTATCGGAAAGTCCAACTGGCTCACGCCTAATCAATCGATGGTGCGTCCAGAGCATGTCACCTGGAACAAAACAGGTCATGACGATCTGTGTTATCCGGGAACTGTACTCAGCGTCAGCTATGTAGGTGAACGCTATGAAGTGCGGGTGCAGATGGAAGGGCTCGGCGTATGGACAGCCTATATGAACCAAAGAGTACGCGTAGGCGAGAAGGCTCAGCTCTATGTTGCTCCCGAGTGGATATGCCGCATGGATGGACAGGATGTCGAAACAGTGAATCACCGTGAAGTGATCGCAGCAGCTAATTAGGGATGAATTGATGTGTGAATGCAATCAAAAGCACTACAGGTTGAACAACTTAATCAGGAAACCAGGGGAGATGGATGAATATGTTGGGGATGAAAACACGGAAAAAGAGTGCAATGCTGTTATTAACTGCGGTAATGAGTATCAGTTTGTTCGGATGTAGTACGGGTAACACAACCACAGGCAATGCGGCACAACCCGCGGGTGAAGGAAACACAGCAGCGGCGGCGGAAACAACGAAACCGGCTGGCGGCAAGTTGGTATTGTACAGTGCTGGCCCACAGAAACTGGCCGATAACATCGTGAGTGGATTTACAGACAAAACAGGGATCGAAGTTGAAATGTTCCAGGGAACAACAGGCAAAATTCTGGCTCGTATGGAAGCTGAGAAATCCAATCCGGTAGCAGACGTTGTAATCCTGGCCTCCTTGCCTTCAGCACAGGCTTTGAAAGCCGATGGTTTGACGATGCCTTACCCCGAAGCAGCCAATGCGGACAAGCTGAACAAGGACTGGTCGGATGCAGAAGGCAACTATTTTAGCAGCAGTGCTTCCGCACTGGGTATTGTGTATAACACCAAACTGGTATCTACCCCGCCAACAAGTTGGGCAGATCTTGCTACGCCTGCGTGGAAAGATGCCGTAAACATTCCCGACCCTACATTATCAGGCTCAGCACTCGACTTCATCACAGGATACCTGAGTGCGAATGGTGAAAAAGGATGGGATCTGCTGAGTGCTTACAAAGCCAATGGAGTAGCGATGGCAGGAGCCAATCAGGAGGCACTTGATCCCGTTATTACAGGTGCCAAAAGCATCGTAGCCGCAGGTGTGGACTACATGGCGTATTCCTCCAAGGCAAAAGGTGAACCACTGGATATCGTATATCCGGAAGAAGGCACGGTAATCAGCCCAAGACCGGCAGCAATTCTAAAATCCAGTCCGAATGTAGAGAATGCCAAAGCGTTCATTGACTACTTGTTGTCTGACGAAGCACAGAAGCTTGTTACAGATGCTTATCTAATCCCGGGCCGCGAAGATATTGAAGCGACTAACCGTGCCAATGTGAAGGATATCCCACAACTTAAAGTGGATTGGAACTGGATGAGCGAACATGGCGAAGAGACAGCAGCACGTTTTTCCGAGACGTTTAAATAAGAGTACTTTTGCATAAATCCAAAGAACGTCTTTCAATAAGTAAGGTATAGATCGAAATACTTCATTCTATTCGTCTAAATCATACCTGCTGTCTGTGGAAAGTCATGTGAGGTGAACGTAGTGAAACCTGTTGGAATGGACAACAACCGTATTTTTCGGAGAGTGGGCGTGATTCTGGCCCTCTTTCTGCTGACCATAAGTATTGGCGTGCCGCTCTTGCTGATTTTCTGGCAAAGTGTCTATGTGGACGGACAATGGGACTGGATGGCACCGATTCGCACGATTACGGGACATCATCTGTCGGGTGTACTGCTGAATTCCGTCTGGCTTGGCATCTGCGTGGTGGCGGTAACTACATTGTTGGCACTGCCGCTCGCCTGGATGATGGCAAAGACCCGGATGGGAGAACATCGCTGGGTCGATGTCATCCTGATGATTCCATTCATGACTCCGCCGTATATCGGTTCCATGGGATGGATTCTGTTTATGCAAAAAGGGGGATACCTCCAGCAATGGATACCTTCATCTGCGAGTTGGAGTGAAATGTTCTTCAGCTTCTGGGGTATGGTGCTCATCATGAGCTTGCACCTGTTCCCCTTCCTGTACTTGCTGCTTCGGGATGCATTGATTCGCATCGGCGGCAATCTGGAAGAAGCGGGAGCCGTGCACGGTGCACGTGCAGGGTACCGTTTCAGACGCATTATTTTACCCTTATTGTTGTCGTCCTACGGCATGGGGATCATGCTGGTCTTTGTCAAAACGATTGCGGAATTCGGTACACCGGCAACCTTCGGGCGCAAAATTGGCTATTATGTCATGACCTCCGAAATTCATAAGTACATCTCCAGTTGGCCGATTGACTTCGGCAAGGCGACTTCACTGGCATCGGTGCTGCTGTCCGTCTGTCTGGTGATGTGGTATATGCAGTCTGCCATGAGTCGGAAGTTCACATATCGTCTGGTTGGTGGCAAAGGGCAACGTTCGAAACGATATTCTCTACGCGGCGGAGCCGGATGGTTGTGCGGGGTGTATCTTGCGATCCTGTTGATCCTGTCGGTAGGTATTCCGTATTTCTCCATCATTGCCGCTTCGACCATGAAGCTGCGGGGATCGGGAATTGCTTTTGATAATCTCACCTTGGATCATTACAAAGAGCTCTTATCTTGGGGATCAGTGAGTATGAAGGCCATCGGGAACAGTCTCGGTCTATCCCTCGCGGCTTCAACCGTTGCTGTTGTTATTGGTACGGGTTTTGCGCTCGCGATCGGCAGATCATCTTCATTCATGCAGCGTGTGATTGACTTGTTCAGTCTGTTGCCTAATACGGTGCCGGGTATCGTGATGGTAGTGGGTCTGATTCTCTTCTGGAACTCACCCTGGATGCCTGTCACATTGTATAACACCTATGGCATGGTTGTTCTCACGTACGTTGTTCTCTTCTTGCCTTACACCGTGCAGTATGTAAAATCGAGCTTTACCCAGATTGACGGAACATTGTTCCAGGCTGGGCAAGTGTTTGGGGGGAAGCCGCTGTATATTCTGCGGCGAATCCTGATCCCATTGATTCTGCCCGGCATGCTGGCCGGCTGGATGATGACCTTTACGATTGCTACCCGAGAGCTGGTAGGTTCGTTGTTGATTCTTCCGCCGTCCATGCAGACGTCGGCGACGTATATTTTTGCCCAGTTTGAACAAGGTCAGGTATCACTCGGAATGGCGATGGCCGTTGTGACTGTAGGCATGACGGTGCTGATGCTGCTTGGAATTGAACTGCTGAATTCAAAGAGAAAGTGGAATGCATCATGATCAAACTGAACGTATGGGGCGGTGCAGGGGAACATGGACGTTCCGCCTATCTCCTGAGGGGGAGCCGGTTCCACCTTTTGCTGGATTGTGGTGTCAAAAAAGAAGGCACGGGCCAGTATCCGCTAATTGATCCGGAGATTGTACCACAACTGGACGCGGTCCTCTTGTCTCACGCCCATGAAGATCATTCCGTCGCCATCCCACTGCTGTATAAGATGGGCTACAAGGGTGAAGTGTGGACGACAAGGGAGACGAGGGAGCAGTTGGGTACGTATTTTCGGGCATGGCGCAGCAGCATGGAACGTGCAGGACATGTAATACCATATGATAAAGTTGATGAGCAGCGTATTCGATACAGGTTCCTGGAGAACGAAGCAGAGCGAGGCCATTGGTTTGAAATCATACCTGGGGTGGCGGCAGTCTGGGGGCGTAGCGGGCATCTGGCGGGTTCGGTCTGGTTCGGTCTGGAGATGGAGGGCAAGCGGATCCTGTACTCCGGTGATTATACGTCAGAGTCCATGTTTCTACAGGATGACGATGTGGCCGACGGATTCCGGCGGGCAGACCTGAATCGCCATAGCTGTGTAGGGGTTGTTCCTGCTCCAGTTCAAAGCCTTCAGGATATGTCCAACTCCAACGCGCCCAATGCAAAAACGGATGCGAACAGCGAACAGGCCAGCGAGTTGGTAATGGGCCAAGCTATGGGAGAAACGCTGGTTGATCAAGCAGTATATGCTCAAACCCTTGCTGCTACAGGATCTACCGGATCAGAGACAGCACTAAGCTCATCTGCAGTGATACACAGCAACATCCTTACCGAACAAATGTACAGGAGAGAAAGTATAGAAGCCATGGCATCCATGACTGACTCATCCCAGGTTAAGCTTGATCTGGCGATCGTAGATGCTGCCTATGGTACGGACCAGGATACGCAGGCCGATAAACTGCAACAACTGGAGAGCGCGATCACCAGTGCGATTGCTCGGGGGGGAAAGGTGTTATTACCCATGCCTGCGGTGGGCCGCGGCCAGGAGATTATTCTGTGGGCGCAGCAATGTTTTCAGGACATCCCCATGATTGTGGAACAGAAACTGGTGGATGGGATGACACAGTTACATCGTGTTCCCTATTGGCTCAGGACGGAAGAGCGGATTGGGGAAGTTTCGCCTGCGGACAGCATCGATCATTTTCTGAGCGGAGAAGGTTGGGCAAAGACATCTACCGAAGAAGAGCGTCTGCAGTTGCTGGAACAACATCATGCTTCCCTATGGTTTGTGCCGGACGGCATGATGCAGTCCTCGCTTGCACGTTGGTACTATGAGAAATGGGCATCGGATGAGAAAAATCTGATTCTGCTCACCGGGCATGTTGCCGCCGGAACTTTTGCCGATGAGTTATTGAGAAATCCAGAAGAGTATGGCAAATGTGAAGTTAGGAAATTGCGTTACAAAGTTCATCAGGGTTGGAGGGATGTGGAGCAGATGTTGGGCCGGATATCGGCACGGCATACCGTGCTTGTGCATACTGACCTTGCGGAGACGGAACGGTTGAGACAAGGTTTGCTTGTTGAAGGTTCATCTGCGGAAGCTGATATCCATGCGTTGTCTCCGGGAGATGAGTTATTCTTTTAATAGTTGCACATCTGATTTTAGTACATCCGAGGCGCCTTTGTGCGCCTCTTTTTGTCTTTTCAATTAAAATGTATTGCAAGATAGACATGTCTTATTGAATCGATATATTACCTGATTTGGTGCGGATATGGACTTGATATTTCCCTTGCCCTGTAGTGCCTTTGGAGGTGTGTTTGTTATCACTAATCTGCTGCAAGTCGAGGGAGTGAGAACGTCTTCCACTTCGAGATTCCATGGTCCAGTTCACATTCGGATTTTCTTCCATTACGTTCAGTGTTATATTACCGCTCGTTGAAACAAGGTGAATGTTGGAGAGAATACGGTCCGCATTTATGTCAATCGAGCCACTAGTCCCGTCAACCCACAAGTTGGATTGGATATGGTTGATCTGGACTTTTCCGGATGAACTGTTAATACGCAGATCACCTTCATAATGAAGTGGGACTCTAACCGTGATTACAGGTGTGTTCGCCAGATTAAAGATCCGAACCATATGTTTACTTGCAGAGATCCTTACGTCTCTGTGTCCGCGGACCATATTAAAAACGGGTTTATGATCATATGCGTTACTTGATACTTCCAGAGAGGTAATATCGGGTACAGTCTCCACGGTTATTGGAGTACTCCCATTATCTATTGAGATGAGGTCAATGGAATTCAGGGATGCCTTTTGTGTGTCGGTAATGGCGCTACTGGATAAGCTGCAGGATGTTAAAACAAAGAGCAGACAGAAGCATAAGGAAATAACTTTTGTCATCAGATCACCTCCGGTATGAATTTGAATTTTGTATGACTTCATGTTATATGATGACGTAACGTCAGGATCAAGGTGTTTTCCGAAAAAATAGGGGTTGAAGTTGACGTAACGTCATTATGTATAATGGTCACGAATTCAGTTATATAGGGCAAAGGAGGGTAATAATCATGAAAACGGAAGATATTCTCATATATAGTTGTGTTATTATCGGGGCAGGTATAGGACTAATCATGAATCATGTATTTCCAGGTGTGTTAATTGGGCTGGGGGTAGGCTATCTGTTGAAATATACGATGATAGACAGGAAAAAGAAAAATGATATGTGAGCTGTAGGAGGTGTATAACGCATTGTATATTCATATTCATGAACTCGCGCACAGAACGGGAATGACAGTGAGAACATTACGATATTACGACTCGATCGACCTCTTAAGTCCTTCCTCCAAAACGGAAGGGGGGCACAGATTATATGTAGAAGACGATTTAAAGAAGCTACAGCAGATTCAATTTTTCAAAAATATGGGCTACTCGCTAAAAGAAATTCGGGAGATGCTCACTGATGAGTCATGGAATTGGGAACAGTCTCTAAGGAATCAACTTTCCTATATTATAGAAGAACAACAGCGGTTGAATTCTATGGCCTCATCTCTGAGAGAAATGTTAAACAGCCTTATAATGGAGCAAGGTAATAAGCAAGACACGCTTGAGAAGCTGATTCAGCTCTCCAAGCCAAATATGGACAGGCTACGATCATATAAAGAAAACAGCTTTAGCCATGATGAGCTGGAATTATGGGAGAAACTGCCCCGTATGCAAGGTAATGATCCCGATTCTCTGGAATGGATTGCACTGATTGGCCAGTTGAAAAGTCAGATGAATAATGCCCCTAATGACGATAAAGTCCAGAATGTAATTCGTCGTATGCTGGAGAAGCAGCAGGAACAATTTGGGGGAGAGGACGCTTTTTTGGATAAACTGTGGGATGCCAGAAAATCTACTCAAGCATCCAATGAGCTTGGATTTTATCCGTTGGAGCCAGACCTGCTCAATTATATGGAAGCGGCTTATGATATTTTTATGGAGAACAAGAGTGGACCTACTCATGAAGGCTGAATTACTTTTTTATATTGGGGGACTTGCACTACTGGATACATTAAGTCCTGCGCTGATCGGTGTAACGTTATATTTAATGATTCAAGAGAACCGGCGTTTTGGCTCACGGCTCATGATCTATGTAGTGACCGTCATGTTTTTATACTTGGTCCTGGGCTGTTTACTGATGGTAGGATTGGAGCTGTTACAAGCAATCTTCACGTCATTTTTTCAACATAAAGTTGTGAGCTGGGCCCTTTTGATCGTAGGAGGAATACTCTTTACAGGGAGTTTCTGGGTCAAACCGAAGGCAGGTGGAAGAAAGAAATATCAAGTTCCCCGTTCCACGGGGTTCAAGGGATTACTTGTCATGGGCATCTCTACATTTTTGTTGGAAGCAGGAACCGCTCTTCCCTATTATACTGCGGTAAGTCTGATGATCACGGAGGGACTTCCAATAACGGGATGGATACTCATTCTTATTGGATATAATCTAATCATGATCACGCCACCCCTTGTGATCTATGTGTTGCATACATGGCTGGGTTCCAGGATACAGGGGATCGTGGAAAAGCTGCAAAGAAAACTGGAGGAACAGTCCGGGTCAGTTCTCTCCTGGATGATGTGCATTGCAGGGCTGGTTCTGATCTTTAGTGTGCTCGATTATATATAGTGTCTACTGACGAATGAACAGGTTTTCGCTGAGGGCGAGAGCCTGTTTTGGCGTGCCGATCTGTCTACAAATCGGAGAACGTAGGAAAAGATACATAGAGAGTGGTTAACCTTTATCGTATGTAATTTAATTTCACATACAGTTTGACTTGTGAAATTTTATATCATATACTGGGTAAAATGTTGGCAGATGACGTGATCATCGGGTCTTGCAGGAGGTTGGAAATGGATGGATACAGGCAGCTATCCGATGTGGGAGAAGTATCGTTTGAAGCAGGAGCATCTGGTCATCGGACTAATGTCAGGGACATCTCTGGACGGAACGGATGCAGCGCTGGTGCGTATTCAAACCGATATGAGCGGTGCATTACAGGAGATCGAGCTGGTTGATTTCGTCTGTGTGCCGTATTCGAATGAATTAAGAGACGTACTGATCCGGTTATGTTCACCGGGGACTGCTCGTGTCGACGAGCTGACAGCCGCGCATTTTGGTGTATCGGAGTGGTATGCGTATAGTGTTACGGAATTGATGCAGTCTGCCGGTATCTCAACGCAGCAGGTGGATGTGATTAGCATGCATGGACAGACGGTATGGCATGCTCCTGTAGCATCTGCGTTTCCAGGTCCATCGGGAGCAAGTATTGATGTGGTATCGACATTGCAGATCGGTGAATGTGCTGTCGTTCGAGAACGGACAGGACTGCCAGTGATTGGCAACCTGCGAGCAAGGGATATGGCGGCTGGTGGGGAGGGTGCTCCGCTTACGCCTTATGCGGATGCTCTGATGTTCCGCAGTCCGACGGAAGGGCGGCTGGTGCAGAATATCGGCGGCATTGGAAATGTAACGGTGCTTCCATGCGAGTCATCTACCGAAGGTATTTCGGCTTTTGATACGGGACCGGGCAATATGGTGATGGATGCCATTGTGCGGCAGGCAACGGACGGGCGGCAGCATTATGATCCGAGTGGAAGCATTGCCGCACAGGGGAAGGTCGATCAGGGTCTGGTAGACCTGTGTTTGGAGGATGAGTATTTCAAACGACTCCCGCCGAAAAGTACCGGGCGGGAAGTATATGGCGCCGCGTATGCAGTGAGACTGATGGAGATGGCCGCAGCACGTTCCTTAACGCTGGAAGATACGCTGGCTACTGCCACCTGTCTGACCGCAGAGACCATCGTACGTGCAGTGAAGGATTTTATCCTGCCCAAAGTGCACATATCGGCCATGCTCGCCTGCGGTGGTGGCACTTCCAATGCCACGTTAATGGAGATGATCCGTCACAGACTTCCAAAGGAGATCCGTTTGGAACGAACAGCAGATTACGGCATACCGGATGATGCACGGGAAGCCATTGGATTTGCTTTACTTGGCCATGAGGCACTTATGGGCAGAACCAATACACTTCCGGCAGTAACCGGCGCGAGACATGCCGTAATCTCAGGCAACCTGACACTTTAGTAAGACCTGACCTTCGAATGGAGTTCAGTTATGGAAGGACAAGGAATTCAATTAGACGCGAGTGAAATTATAAGATAAAATGCTTGTACATGAATGCAGTATGGAAAGGAGGAGCGAATGGAGAGCATGAAAGGTGGACTTGTACGTTTACGCGCATTAATGGATGACCTGACCCCATCGGAGCGGAAAATCGGAGCTTATATTCTCGATCACCCACAAGAAACTGTCCAGTCCTCGGTGGCACAGTTATCCGAACGTAGCGGGGGCAGCCCGGCAGCTATTATTCGTCTCTGCAAATCGCTCGGGGTAGCGGGTTTCCAGGAACTGAAGCTTAAGATTGCTGGAGATTTACAGACGGATGAGCAATATAATTATACGGAGATTCGTCCCCAGGACTCCATGGAGAGCATTATTCAGCATGTGTCCGCAAATAATATTCAGTCAGTGAAGGATACGGTTCATATTCTGGACCCACGTCTGGTGGAAAAGGCTGTGGACGTGCTTCATCGGGCAAACCGGATTTTTTTCTATGGGGTAGGGGCCTCGAACCTGATTGCGCTGGATGCACATTACAAGTTCATGCGAATCAATCGCACAAGCTTTTCGTTTGCCGATCCACATATGCAGATTTCGTCTGCAACGACGCTCCGCGAAGATGACGCGGTGGTATGTATCTCGTATTCAGGAGAGACATCGAATGTAATCTCCTGTCTGAAGCATGCTCACGAAGGCGGTGCAGCGACAATCAGCATTACCAAGTGGGGCAGCAATACACTCAGCAGTATGGCGGATGTGCCTCTGATGATTACGTCCACCGAAAGTGATATTCGGAGTGGAGCAACATCGTCACGGATTGCCCAGTTGAACGTGATCGACATTTTGTATCTGGCGATTGCCAGTCGCGACTACAACCAGTCGGTGGAATATTTGGAGAAGAGCCGGCAGGCTATTCTGGAGCATAAATGAAGTAGAATCATATGAATCCCCTTTCTGTTTATCATACAGGAGGGGATTTTTTGATGCCAATAATATCTGCTTTTCGTATAAAAAAAGCCCAAAAAGAGCCCAGACTGATGTCAGGCTCTTTCAACTTCAAGGACGATGCGCCCTGCTTGGTTCAGGAAGGACCGGCAATGGCGCTGCGGACAAATCCGTCAGCCAGATCCAGTCTTCGCTGTGCTTCCACGGCGTCCACACCAGCCATCAGCATGACGATTGCCGTTTTTACATGACCGTCTGCACCGGCAAAGGCCTGTTCAATATCTGCCTCATTCGCTCCGGTTGCCAGATGGATCATGCGTTTGGCCCGATGGACAAGCTTTTCGTTCGAAGGATTCAGATCGACCATGAAATTACGGTAAACCTTGCCCAGACGAATCATGGCAGTAGTGGTGAGCATATTCAGTATCATTTTCTGGGCGCTGCCTGCCTTCATACGTGTTGATCCCATGACAACCTCCGGGCCGACAACGGCCTCGATGCTCACATCAGCCAAAAGGGTCATCGGCGTACCTGCGTTGTTACTCAGGCTGATCACCGTAGCTCCGATCTCCCTGGCGTGTCTCATCGCACCCAGCACATACGGCGTTCGCCCACTGGCTGCAATGCCAACCACGACATCGTTTTTGTCTAATCCATGTTCATCAAGGTCCGCCGCTCCCAATTCCTCACTATCTTCAGCACCTTCAACAGGGTCCTTCACTGCCCGGAATCCCCCTGCAATAATACCCTGCACCATGGAGGGAGGGGTTCCGTAGGTAGGCGGACATTCCGAAGCATCAAGTATCCCCAATCGTCCACTGGTGCCTGCACCTACATAGAATAGCCTGCCGCCAGACTGAAAGGCCTCCAAGATCCGATCCGCCGCTTGGGCAATGACTGGAATCAGGGGCTGAATAAGCTCTGCAATCCGTTGATCTTCCTTATTGATCAGTTCCATAATTTCTGCCGATGGCAATTCATCTATATGATCCGTTAGTGGATTGGGTTGTTCCGTTACTAATGAGTTCAGCATGTGATTCATCTGTACGGCCTCCTTCTCTCTTTTAGAATGATACATTCAGGGAACGGCATCTTCTTGCCAGTAGTGCTGCACCTACCGATGGAGCAGGGGCATCTTCACGATATACAAATTCCAACTCTCCATAATATCCCGATAACTTCTGGATAAATGTATTTCGGAAAAGGGCTGCATATCGAAACAGCGACCCGGACAGGACAACCTGAGTAGATGCAAATTCGGGATGACGGGCAATCAGCGCTTTGGCGGTATCCGCCAATTGTGCGGCCTCATCGATGATCAGTGCCTGGGCAGCCTCGTCTCCAGATTCAGCTGCCTCTACAGCAAGGCGGGCGATGGATGCTGTCTCGCTTTTGCCCCAATTCGTCTGATAGACCAGCGACTTTAGCTCCGATATATCCCGAAGGTTCAGTTTCTTTAGAAGAAGCGGGGTTAAACGGGTTGGAGGAAGAACACCATCATAGCTCTGCATGACCACTTGGAGTGCACGTTGTCCAATACGATAGCCGCTCCCTTCATCTCCTAGCAGATGACCCCAGCCTCCTGCACGGTATCGTTCTCCTTCTAGCGTGAATCCGTACACGATGGACCCTGTTCCAGAGATGCACAATACACCGTGAGTATGTCCGAGAGAGGCCATCAGGGCAATCTCTCCTTCGGATACAACCCAGACAGGGCAGCTTTCTGCTCCCTGTCGATTACGACTCTTCATATAGTTATTTACAGCGTCGGCTATAAGTTGCCGTTCTTGCACGGTATCTACACCTGACATACCGAGGCATATACCTTCACAATTTGTCGATAGATCACTTTTTAGATTGAATAGCTGTTCCAGCACTCGTTGCAGTTCGGAAAGGGCCTGTTCCAGGGGTACGCTGTGAGGATTCGTGGGGCCTCCGCTGAGCCGGGCGAGAATCTCGCCAGATTCAGAAATGATTGCTGCATCAGTATTGGTACCGCCTCCATCTACGCCAACATATACTCGCAAAGTGGCTCACCTCGATTGCTTGAGTTTTCTTTTTACATAGTATAGAGGCATAAAATGAAAAAGTAAAATTAAATTTTATATTAAAAAATAATGTTGAATTTTTATTTCAGAGCTCATATAATGAACTCAATCTACAATTTTGGAAGGAATTAATACTGTTAATGTCAACTAAGTTGACGTTATATTGCATTTAAGAGATTAATCCTGCGTACGTTCAGGTCTAATCCATAAGGGAGGTGCATTTTCCTTACTGCCACGCTCAATAGTCTGTTAAGCCGTTTAAGGATGGATGATTTCAAAAGGGGTAGCACGGTTAGGCAATGCAATTATCGGGAGACGACACGCGAAGGAGATGAAGGGATGAAAAAGAAGGGTCTAGTGTGGGCAATGTTGTTGATGATGGTCATGGTTACTGCCTGCGGGAATAGCGGGGGCGCTGCTTCAGATGATCCCAATGCAGAAGATACGGTGACCGTATGGACGTATCCAGTACATGGAACATATGAAGATGAACTGAAGGATCTAATCGTTGATTTCAATAAGGAACACCCGAACATTACCGTGAAGACGGAAATGCTCTCCTGGGCGGAAGGGCCCAAAAAATTCGATGTCGCTCTGAATGCCGGGAACCCGCCGGATCTTTACTTTCATAGTGTAGACGGCACGTATGTGAATACAGGATTGGCACTTGAGCTGGACAGCTACCTGACACCTGAGATCAAGGACGATTATCTGCCAGGAACGCTTGAGTTAGGCCAGATTCAGGGGAAACAATATGGACTGCCTTTATATCAATTCCAATGGGCTTGGGGTGGTAACAAACGGATCCTGGAGGAAGCGGGCATTGACTGGAAATCGATTCAGCAAAATGGCTGGACCTGGTCCGAATTCAACGATGCCGCAGCCAAATTGACCAAAACGCTCGATGGCGGGGCTAAGCAGTATGCATTGGTTACGGATGGTACTTCGCTCGATTTCATTGAATTGTTATCCAGGAACAACGGCATGATTGATGTTCTTGATAAAGACGGCACGTTCCAATGGAATGATGGTCGCATTCTGGACACCCTCTCTTTTATCAAAAACCTGATGGATCAAGGGTATATGCCGAAGGAAACGGCAGCTCTCGCTCCAGCGAAACGGACGGATATGTTCTACGCAGGGGAAACAGCGATCATCTCCAAAGCGATTCCTTATTATGATGTGATGATTCAGAACCGCAACAAGGATATCGATGATGGCAAGGTACAGGGGGAAAAGATTGATTTTGTCCTGTTGCCTGTACCGCATAACGATGATCAACCTGCGGCAACAACGATGGGCGGCGAAGGGTATGTAGCCTTCAAACAGAAGAAGGACAAAGGCGAGCAGCATGCCAAAAATACGTTCCTGGTGATGGAAGCGCTCAGTGGCGCCAAAGCAGGGAACTCCGCCAATGAATTGGCTCTCCCATTCGTAAGACAGTCCCAGGTGGATCTGTTTAAAGGAAAAGAACTTGGTCAAGCCGATAATCTGGCTGCTGCGAAAGTCATGGCAGAGGATATTGCGATGCCGGTTGTACTGGAACTGGATATCGACAAAGCATCACAGCAAAAACAATTTAAGGAACAAGTAGTGAAGCCTAACATTCAGGCGCTGTTCTCGGGTGAGAAAACACCTGAGCAGATCGCAGAAGACTTCAAGAACAAAGGCCAGCAGATGTTCGGACAATAACGTGGACAATCAAACATAATGTATAACCACACTGATTAGGAGAGGAGGATTCGCCATGCAGACCGCCCTTGCGCCAAAACCGTCTGCGCCCCGGACTTCCCGGGCTGCCCGGTTTTGGCGAGATTACGGGTGGGCGTATTTGTTCATTTTGGCGCCTGTCCTGCTGTTTCTCATTTTCACACTGTATCCCGTACTAACAGCTCTCGTGATGAGCTTCCAGAAATACAACATTATGAATTCGACGTGGGTTGGATTGGATAACTACGAGCGACTGGTGAAGGATGAGACGTTCTGGAAGTCGATTAAAAATACGGTGATCTTCACTGTAGGTACAGTCCCAGTCAATATTCTCATTACATTTGTACTGTCCTATTTCATCTATCAGATGAAAAGTAAATGGCAGACTTTTTTCAAAGCTACGATGTATCTGCCTGCGGTAGCCTCCGGGGTAACGATCTCCATTGTATGGCTGGCGATCTTTGATCCAACCGATTCGGGACTGCTGAACCGCTTCCTCAGCCTGTTCGGCCTTGACCCGGTGATCTGGCTGGGCCAGTCGGGAACGGCACTCTTTTCCCTCATTCTCATGAACTGGCTCGGATCGCACGGGGCGGGCATTATTCTGTATCTGGCAGCCATGGGCGGTATTCCGAAATCGCTGTACGAAGCGGCGGATATTGATCATGCCAGCGGCTGGACCCAGTTCAGCAAGATTACATGGCCGCTACTCAAACCAACAACGCTGTATCTGCTCGTTACAGGTGTGATCACGTCTTTCCAGGTGTTTATCTCGGTATATCTGATGACACAGGGTGGACCAAACTTTGCGACAACAACGATCGCTTATCTGATCTACGAGACGGCATTCAAATTCTATGAATTTGGATTGGCTTCGGCACAGTCGTTCGTATTGGCGATTATCATCATTGTCATTTCCGTCATACAGTTCAAATATTTCTCGAGCGATATTGAGTATTAGAGGTAGTTCAACTGAAAACCGACCTTTTTGAACACGTACGATTAGAGCACGTTGCATTAAGCATCCGGGGGTGAATGAAATCCATGAAATCAACACAGAAAAAGACACTGCTCGTTGTTGCATCCATTCTGCTGGTCGTCTGGGCGCTGGTGACGGTCATTCCGATGTACTGGATGCTCGTCGGTTCGGTGCAGGATAGCGCGATGTCGGCGTCGTTTAAACCACAGATGATCCCGGAGCAGTTGTCGTTATCGCCATATGAGCGCTTTTTTGCCAAAACCGATGCCTGGCGCTGGCTGTACAATTCGCTGCTCATCTCGATCATACTGACCGTAACCAATGTATTCTTCGCCTCCCTGGCGGGATATGCATTTGCCAAACTGAAGTTTCCGGGTAGTCAGGCGGTGTTCTGGACTCTTCTGGGGACCATGATGATTCCAGCACAGGTGACGTTAATTCCTTTGTACATTCTGATGGTCAATGTGTTTGATCTGGGGGATACGTATACAGCTATTATTCTTCCTGCTGCCGTCAGCGTAGGGAACATATTCCTAATGAAACAGTTCATGTCCACGCTGCCCACATCACTGATTCATGCGGCGCGTATTGATGCATGCAGCGAGTTCGGCATCTTCTGGAAAGTGATCCTGCCGATGGCGAAGCCGGGGATCGCGGTGCTGGCGATTTTCACGTTTGTCGCTTCGTGGAACGAATTCTTCTGGCCGTTCCTGATTACCAATTCGAATGAGATGCGTACGATTCAAGTGGGGCTGGCCTCGTTCGTGTTTGCCGAATCAACCGATTTCGGCGCGATGATGGCGGGGGCAACAATAGGTGCGCTGCCCATGATCATTCTATTTTTCTCACTGCAACGTTACTTCCTGCAGGGCATTACGATCGGTGCAGTTAAAGGTTAACTGTTAGTTCAGGACAAGCGACAACGTAAAGGGGGATCTACCTATGGCACGCGTGGAGTTTCGCCAAGTGCGCAAAGAATTCAAAGACGATCATAAAGGAACGTTCACGGCTGTGGCCGGTTCGGACTTTGTTATAGAAGATAAGGAATTCGTAGTGTTTGTGGGTCCTTCGGGCTGTGGCAAGACAACGTCACTGCGGATGATTGCCGGACTTGAAAAGCAAACAAGCGGTGATATTGTGATTGGTGACCGGCTTGTTAACGATCTGCATCCGAAGGATCGGGATATCGCGATGGTGTTTCAGGATTATGCACTCTATCCGCATATGACCATCCGTGAAAATCTATCCTTCGGCCTGAAAAATCTGAAAAAGCCAAAGTCTTATATTGATGAACAGGTTCAGAATGCGGCCTCCATTCTGGGACTGGAAGCGATGCTGGAACGCAAACCACGCGAGCTGTCTGGTGGTCAGCGCCAGCGTGTGGCAGTGGGACGTGCGATTGTCCGTGATCCACAGGTGTTTTTATTCGACGAACCACTGTCCAATCTGGATGCCAAGTTGCGGGTGCAGATGCGAGTGGAATTGGGAGAACTGCATAAACGTCTTGGTGCCACGATTGTGTATGTGACGCATGATCAGGTGGAGGCCATGACACTTGGAGAACGCATCGTGGTTATGAATCATGGCGATATTCAGCAGGTGGCTTCACCGAAAGAACTTTATGCGAGTCCGCGGAATATGTTCGTTGCCGGATTTATCGGTTCCCCGGCAATGAACTTTATTGATGCACGGATTGACGGTACACAGGTTGTCATCGAGGGGGCCTCATTCACTTTGCCAGCGGATGTACTTGCTCGTCTTGAGAGTTATCAAGGCAAGCCGGTAATTATGGGGCTGCGCCCAGAGCATATTTTTGGTGATGATGTCGCTCCGAATATCCCGACAGACCATATGCTGCAGGCGCGGGTTCAGGTTGTAGAGCATCTGGGCTCCGAGAATTTGGTGTATTTCCATTCCGGTACCCGTACGGTTACGGCCAAGGTACACCCGGAAACACATGCTTATGTAGGAATGGACAAAAATTTTGTGCTGGACTTGCGTAAGGCACACTTTTTTGATCCAGAGACAGAGCTTGCGATTGGACGGGAGTAAAAGACCGGGCCGGGTGAAGAGGAACGGTAAGAAAGGGGAGAACAATGAATGCGTAAGCTGAGTGAAGTGTTGGTCAAGTCAGGCGCAGAAATCTATCGAGACATTATTTCAGTGGCTCTGTACAGTGTCGTTAGCTCCATCGTATTGGTTCCCATTCTGATGTTTGCTCCGCTACCGATTGCGGTGCTGCTTCTGGCCTTGATATATATGCCCCTCCTGTTCGGGGTCTGTTATGCCATGCATCACAGGCTGGAACGCAAGGAACGCCGTAATGGGCTTAAGGATATCTGGCTCGGAACGGTGAAGGGAATAATCCCGGGAGGATCAGTCGGTGTGCTTTTCGCCGTGCTTGGTTTCATTCTATGGTCAACCTGGTGGTATTACGGTGGACAGGGTGGGATTACAGGTACAGCGGTAGGCGTATTCCAGACGTTCTTTGTTCTCATGGCTGTGATGTCACAGTTCTATACCTGGCAGCTTGTTTTACAAAAAAACATGGGCATCCTCCAGGCGATGGGGGAAAGTGTAAAGCTGTTCTTCCGTCACCCGGGGTACACGATGAGTGCCTGTTTTCAGGCCATGTGCCTGACTGCTTTGCTGATGCTGACTGTTGTTGGTTTCGGAGCGCTGTTTGGAGGTATGTTTGCCATCTATCAGCATAAGGTGGCTCTCAATGTGCTGGAGCCTGAAGAGGAACCTGTCGTAACAGGCGGTAATGATCACCAGCATACAGGGTGGATCAGCCAGGGGAATGTGTAATGAGCCAGATGAATGGAACCGGGCAGATGCCGGCTGTAAAAACGGGAGTTGACCTTCTGTCGAGAGGGTTATCGCATCCATGGTTAACAGGTGCTCGAATCGGTCTAATTACGAATCCGACTGGAATTACAGCGGATTTTGTATCGACCATAGATGTGTGCGCGGGACTGGCTAATGCCGAGCTTACAGCGCTCTATGCCTGTGAGCACGGACTGGATGGAGAACTTCAGGCGGGTGTCAGATTCGGAGACATGCATCATCCACGTCTGGACATTCCGGTGTTCAGTCTGTATGGGGATCACAAGAGACCTACGCCTGCAATGCTGGCAGGAGTCGATACGGTCCTGTTTGACATTCAGGATGTGGGCGTCCGTTATTACACGTATGCCTCAACCTTGTTCCATATGATGGAAGCCTGCGCTCGATCAGGCAAACGAATGCTGATTCTGGACCGTCCCAATCCATTGGGAGGGGACGTCGTGGAGGGCGGTGTGCTGAACGCTGGGTATGAATCACTCGTGGGTGCCTGGCGTGTACCTATACGTACCGGATTGACGGTAGGTGAACTCGCCCTGATGGTCAACAGCGAGATGGATGTACCTTGTGAATTGGACGTGGTTGCCATGGAAGGATGGCAGCGCGCTATGGAGTTTGCGGATTGTGGGCTTCCCTGGATGCTGCCCTCTCCCAATATGCCCACGCTGGACAGTGTGAGGGTATATGCGGGTACGTGCCTGTTCGAAGGCACGAATGTATCGGAGGGCAGGGGCACGACCCGCCCATTCGAGTGGATTGGGGCACCCTGGGTTGAGGGGAAGCGTTTGGCGGAACGATTTCGGGAATACAAGCTGGAAGGTGTGCATGTGCATCCAGTGTACATGTCGCCAACATTCTCCAAACATACAGGTGAACTGTGTGGTGGCGTAAGGATCTTTGTAACGGACAGCAGGAAATTCCGGGCGGTAGAGACGGGGCTAGTGCTTTTGCATGAACTGGTGTCACTCTATCCGGAGCAATTCTGCTGGCTGGAGCCGCCTGAGCCGGGTTCGAGGTACTTTATCGACCTCCTGACAGGGGGGAAGGTCGTCAGGGAGACCATTCATGACCGTACGGAATTCGTTTGTTTAATGGAAGCGTGGAAGGTACAGGCAGCAGAATGGAAGGAGCGGCGAAAGCCGTTTTTGTTATATCCATAAACGGATGTTGGTTATCGGAGGGAGGCATGAAATGATTGGGCAAAAAAAGTTATACCAGTCTCGTCTGAAACAGATGACCTTGCGTGAGAAAGTCGGGCAAATGCTGCTTTGTGGCTTCCATGGCACTGAAGCTACTGGCGATGTGGAATCCTTTCTCAGAAAGTATCCCATTGGTGGGGTGATCTATTTTGCACGAAATGTTGAGTCGCCAGAGCAGGTAGAACGGTTATCGTCGGGGCTACAACAGATTGTCAAAAGCAGCGGACATGTGCCGCTCTGGATATCCATTGATCAGGAAGGTGGCATGGTAGCTCGAATTACTGAAGGAATCGCTCTGATGCCTGGACAAATGGCCATCGCCGCTGCCGGTTCCATCGACGATGCGTATCAGGCGGCATATATCAGTGGGTTGGAGCTGAAATCCATGGGCATTAATATGAACTTTGCTCCAGTACTGGATGTGAACAATAATGCGGCCAATCCGGTCATTGGTGTACGATCATTTGGTGAATCTCCACAATCCGTTGCAGAATATGGGGCCAGAACCATTGCGGGAATACAGGACGCCGGGATTGCAGCGACAGCCAAGCACTTCCCGGGGCATGGGGATACGGACACCGATTCTCATCTGGACCTGCCGATCATCACTCATGATCGTGATCGGGTAGAGCGCCTGGAGTTGATTCCATTCCGCACCGCCATCGCCGAAGGTGTCGATGCCATGATGTCAGCGCATATTTATTTCCCTGCACTGGAGCCAGAAGGTCTGCCCGTAACGCTATCGCATACCGTATTAAGCGGTCTGCTTCGCCAGGAACTGGGTTATGAGGGCATGATCGTGACAGATTGTATGGAGATGGATGCCATTGCGGTGAACTATGGCACGGTCGATGCAGCTGTGATGGCGGTAGAGGCCGGAGCGGATCTGGTATTAATTAGCCATACGTCCAAACTTCAGGCAGAGGCATTTGAAGCGTTGCTAGCAGCTGTGGAGAGCGGACGGATTAGCGAAAGTCGTATCGATGAATCAGTGACCCGCTTGCTGATGTACAAGGCGAAACATGGGTTGCTGGAGAATGAATTGCACGGTGCAGGCGATGATGAAGTGATTAGTACATTCTCAAATATGACCTCCCCGGATTCATCAAAAGATCTTTCACATTCCAGCGGGTCTGAGCGCAACAGTTCATTACACCAAGAGGTTGCCCGCCGAATTAGCGAGAACAGTATTACACTGGTACGCGATCAGCTGAATATGCTGCCTTTGAAGCCGGAACGTACGCTGGTCATAACGGTTGCCACGTCCGTGACGACAATTGCAGACGAACAGCTGAGTCAGACGTTCACCTTGGGCTCAGCTTTATCCAAGTATGGTCTGGATGTTGTTGATCGGGTGGTTACGCCCGAGGAAGTTGCCATTCGTTCCGCACGTCTGCTTCAAGCAGCGGAAGAGGATGGGGTTCGACAGATTGTGGTAGGTACCTACAATGCGGGAAGTCCTTCCGGTGATCCACAGTGTCGACTGATCGGCTGGTTGCAGCAACTGGGCAAGCCATTGGCAGTGGTGGCATTGCGAAGTCCCTATGATCTGCTCGCGATTCCGGGTGCACAAGTCTATGTAGCGGCTTACGAGAGCCGGCCACTTGCCATGGATAGCGTTGCTCAGGCGCTGATGGGACACATTCCTTTTGCAGGGAAGCTTCCTGTGACGATAAAGTAGACGAATGTTGAACGAACGGATGGATGGTTGCCTGGCAATGATGAGAATGCGAGTTGCTCTGCCTTTTGCAGGATGGGAAATAGATTGTTTGAGTGAAGTGGAAGTATGAGTCGTAAAAATAAAAACATATACAGCGCAAAGAGACGATCCTTTATAGGACCGTCTCTTTGTTATGTGTATACAAATAATTATACATTATTGCAATTGCAGTGCTTGGGCTGTCTTGGTTTCAACTTCATCCAAAAGTGAAGTCATGTCCATACCTGCGTGGTTACCGAGCAGGATAATCGTGATATCATCGGACAGATTACGTGAAAAGGCTGTAGCGAACCCGCCGCCACTACCGTTGTGGAAAACGGTACGGTTGTTGCCGTTCTCTTTGAGAATCCAGGCGTAACCATAGTTTTTATCGGAGTATGGCTCATACATCTGTTCAATCGTATCCTGGCTTAGAATCTTGTCCGTATACAGTGCACGGTCCCATTTCAGCATATCATCTACTGTGGAATAGATGGTGCCCGATCCGGATTGAGAAACATAATAAGGAGCAGTTACCCAGGCGTTATCTTGTTGAACAAAACCACTAATTGTATGCACTTTACGGGAAGCCTCTCCCGAATTTTTCATGCCAAGTGGCTTCAGTATCGTCTGCTGCACATAATCGGCGTAACTCATGCCGGATACCTGTTCTACGACGTATGCAAGCAGAACATACCCGCTGTTGCTGTATAGATATGCACTGCCTGGTTCAAACTTCAGCGTTTTGTGGCGAATCTCTTCTACAGTCTCTTCCATGGAAGTTCCTTCACCCCGACCAAATGCGGATGGCAGACCTGAAGTCTGGGATAACAGCATATGCAGTGTGATCTGATCTCCCTTAGGAATGCCGGAGATATACTTGGAGATTGGATCTTGCACATTAATCTTACCTTCCTCCACGAGACTCATAATGGACGCGGCCGTGAAGGATTTGCTCAGCGATGCGATTCGGGTCTTCTGATCCGGACGATTCAGCGTCTGTTCATCGGCAAGGCCGTAGCCTTGTCTTAACAGGACTTCACCATCGCGGGCAATCAGCGCCATACCTGGATAGTTGATCTCGCGCAGATACGTATCTACGCTGGCAACTTCGCTGTTCAGCAGGCTGACTTGATCCGTGACCATATTCACGCTCATCTGACCCGTGGCTGTTCGTTGGACCTTAATGTCTGCCTTGATTGCATTGGCCATGGCCCGGACAGGCACCATCAACGTACCGTTAATGGTACGTGAATTCACACCTGTAGCAAGATCAACCTGATTTACCCTAATGGAATTACTGCCAGCCTGATGCACCAGCTTGTCTCTGCCAACGGTAATGGTAGCTGTCTTGGTGTGATTATCCCATTTCAAGGTGCCTTTAACGGATGTGACGACATCCCGCAATGGAACAAACGTTGAGCCTTTGATGATAAGTGGTGCGTTCCTCCAGGATTGCTGCTCACCATTCACTTCAATGTGAACTGCTTGCGTTGTCTGGGCTGCGGCTGCCGTGATGCCGGCTTGTCCCAGAATCGGGCCTGCGCACAGGATGAACGCTAACAGGATACGAAACATGGATGAATATACTGTGGAAACAGGTTGTTGCATGTGTGACTTACGTAAGATGTGAATCCTCCCCTTCCAATCGTTTCATGAATAGACAACTTATGAGCATTGTAAACGATCTCGCCTGGAGGGTCAAAACGATTAACGGATATAATTCATATCATCTGATCAGATTATTTAGATTAAATTTGTACCAATTTAGTATATATACATAATATTTTTACAGCGATTGTCCGATAAAAGGATGGGTGAAGATTATGATGGGGGATAGTTAAATGAAGAAAAGGATTCGAAACTGGTTTACTTTAACCGTAAAAAAACGTCTGATCGCTGCATTACTCCTGTTCCTGATTGTACCGAGCATTACCGTCGGTTGGTTGTCTTATCAAAAGGCTGCCGACCAAGTTAAGCAGGAAATTATTCGTTCCGCTCAGGCCAAAACGGAAATGCTTAGTCTGCAGATAAATCAAATGTTGGAAATGGAGAAGGATAACGCGGCACAGATGGCGGCGGGTATGACTTCAAACGATATTATTAATCAATCCCCTGCGCTGCAAAGGCAGATGGATCGGATGTCTCAGAGTCATAAGGAATTGGGGGTACTCACCGCAGGTGCGGAAGATGGCAGCTGGATGAAATCCCCACAATCCGAGGAACAGAATTATGATCCTCGTGAACGTTCATGGTATAAGATGGGCATGTCTCAGGATGTCCCTGTAATCTCGGATACCTTCCAATCGGCTTCTACGGGTGAGTGGGTTGTGACCGCAGCGGTCAAGCTGGCTGATGGCAAAGGGGTATTCGGGGCCAATGTCAGTCTCAATCATCTGAAAGAATCCGTTGATCAGATTCGCATCGGTAAAGAAGGAAAGTTGTACATGCTGGATAACGGGGGTAAGTTCCTGTTCCATTACAATATAGAATCCGGTACACAATCAGATGAAAGCTATATTAATGAGATGTATACGAAAGACAGTGGAACCGTGAAGTATACATATGAGGGTCACGAAGTGGAAGCTGTGTATTTCACCAATCCGGTGACAGGCTGGAAAATTGTTGGTGAGATGGTTCCTTCGGAAGCAACGGAAGCCGTCATGCCTATTCTGATCCGGTCGATTACGATCGTGGCATCTGCAATGGTTATTGGGTTGATTCTGCTTGTTTTTATTATCCGCAGCATTCATCGGCCATTACTACAACTAACACAGGCAGCATCGCAAGTAAGTGCAGGCGACCTAACCGTTCGTGTAGGCTTGCAGCGCAAGGATGAGTTCGGACAGCTTGGAGAGAGCTTCGATATGATGACGACTTCACTGCGTAGTGTACTTGGAGAGGTGCATGATACTTCAAGCCAGCTGGCGGCATCTTCTGAAGAGCTCATGGCAAGTTCCGAGCAGACATCCAAAGCTACAGAGCAGGTGGCTGAACTGATGCAGGATGCAGCTGCAGGAACAACTTTGCAGAACAATAGTCTCGCTGCTACAGGCCAACTCGTTGGCGAAATGTCCATTGGAGTCAAAGAGATCTCATCCAGTGCTGAGGACACCGCTCGTATCGCTCTTGATGCTTCCACCAAGTCGGAAGCGGGTATGGTTACCGTGGAAGAAGCGGTCACCCATATTCAGCAGGTGAATGACGAGAGCAAGGCCATGTCTGTGGTCATTGAGGATCTGCGCGCGAAAAATGAAGAGATTCTTGTGATTGTGGCCGAGATTACGGCCATTGCCAAGCAGACGAACATCCTCGCATTGAATGCGTCCATTGAAGCTTCAAGAGCTGGCGAGCAAGGAAGAGGATTCGCTGTTGTAGCCAACGAAGTGAAAACATTGGCTCACAGTTCAGGCGCTTCAGCAGAGCGCATTAATGAGCTTATGCACGAGATGCAGGAGAAAACCAATGCAGTGCAATCGACCTTTGCCCGTACGGGAGAAGGTATGGTGAAGAGTTCACAGATGGTTACCGAAGCGGGCGAAGCATTCCAGAACATTCGTACTGCGGTTCAGTTGGTGGCTGCACAAGCTGGAGAAGTATCCGCGGCTTCCCGTCAGATTGATGGCGGCATGAGTCATATCAACAAGGCGGTAAGTGATACAATGGTTCTGTCGGACAGAATTGCCTCTGGAACAGAAGATGGATCGGCGGCAGCTCAAGAGCAATTGGCCACAATGGAAGAGGTTGCGGCATCTTCGGCAGCATTGTCACGTATGGCTGAAGATCTGCAAAGCATGATTGAACGGTTTAAGTTGTAACAGTGATGATACTGGAACAATAAGTGAAGATACATGTTTAAGGAAGGAGCTAAAATGCCCTTTCTGCGATGAGACTGCGGGGTTACGACCCTGCGGTCTTTTTTTTGTTAAACAAGGGGTGACCGTGATGTCCTTAAACACAGTGTCCTTTTCAAAAATGTTGACATATTACAAACGAAATAATAATATGTCTATAAATAAACAAACATAAATATATTAAGTTAAATATTATTCGGTTGAAATGACCATGACAATAAAAGGAGTTTTACCATGAAATCATCAGAAACCTGGTTGCAAACCGCTTCATTGGAAGAGATCAAGCGTGGTTATCTGGAGGAAGGTCCCGTCTATGTATGCGTCTGCTGTGGATACAGGACGGAAGCGGGGATTATCTACCCCGAAGAAGGGGTGCTCTATGAGGCAGCCCGTTATATGCGTGTGCATATTGAAAAGGTGCATGGGTCAGTATTTGAGTACTTGCTGGAGCTGGATAAAAGCGTAACCGGATTGTCTGATGTCCAGCGTGGTTTGCTGGCTCAGTTTCATGAAGGCAAGAAGGATGCTGAAGTACAGAAAGCCCTTGGTATTGGGAGTGCCTCCACAATCCGGAATCATCGGTTTGTATTGAAGGAGAAGGAACGGCAGGCCAAGATATTCCTGGCATTAATGGAACTTCTCAAAAGCAAGGATACCCAGGCTCCAGCCGAATGGGTGTCACCGGTGACAAGACATGAGCATACGATCTATCCTGGCTCATTTAATATTACAGAACAGGATCGGCAGAAGGTGCTGAATAAATATTTTCCGGAGGGTACTGGCGGTCCACTGACGACGTTTCATATGCAGCAAAAGCATAAATATATCGTGCTCACCGAGATAGCCAAACGATTCGATCCAGAGCGCCAATATTCCGAAAAACAGGTCAATGAGCTGCTGAAGGAAGTTCATGAGGATTACGTGGAAATAAGGAGGTATCTCATCGACTATGGTTTGCTCAAACGTGAGTCAGACGGCAGTCAGTATTGGTTGGGAAGCCGCGCAGATGAACAGAGTGCCGGAGATGGAAAACAGGAACGCAAAGAAAAGGGGGAGCAGGAGAAGATGAATCGTCGCAAAGAATTGCAGGAACAGGCGAAGGAAGTCAAAACGGAAGCAGGTGTCTACCAAATTCGGAATGAACGTAACAACAAAGTCTATATCGACAGCACGCTTAACTTGAAAACCATTAACGGACAACGGTTTATGCTACAGATGGGTAGCCATCTGAATCGGAGGTTGCAGGCTGAATGGAATGAATATGGAGAAAATGCGTTTGTGATCGAAGTCTTGGAGACATTGAAGCCAGATGATAACCCATATTACGATCCCAAAGATGCACTCGCCAAATGTCTGAACCGTTGGTTTGAACAGTTAGAGCCCTATGGAGATCAAGGGTACCACGGAGATAAAAAGCCATCTGCTGACTAAGTGGGACAGGTTCCTCTCTAAAATGCCTGACCTATTATAACCCAAAGCCCCTTTGCCAATATGATGGCAAAGGGGCTTTGGGTGTTACAGACTACCTATTATATAAGTTGAACTAATCTTTTACACGATAACGGAGAGGACAGAGAAAACCTGAAAAAGCGAAGCGGTCGCCTTTATCCCCGGATTTTCTCCTTTGGAAAAGGGAATCAAAAAATCTGGGGATAACAGCGATTGGAAGGTTATTCTGTCATCGTAGTGTTAGTGTAAACCATCTTTAGTTCAACGATTACAGCTTGAATTGTTCCACCAGCTTCTGCAGCTTGTGAGCCAGATGAGCAAGGGAATCAGCAGAGGAAGATATCTCCTGCATGGAAGCCACTTGCTCCTCCGTAGCAGCGGAGATGTTCTCTGTTCCATCGGCATTGGTTTCCGATATCGCGTGGATCTGATCAATGGATTGCACTACTTCGGCTGTACTTGCAGACATCTGCTGTGAGGCGGCTGCAATGTTCTCGAGCTGATGATTGACGACCCCGACAGCCTGACTAATCTGGGCAAAAGCTTCATCTGCAAACTGAACAGCACGAATGCCATTGCTTACATCCTGTTGCCCGATCTGAACATTGTGATTGGCCAATGAAATCTCCTGTTGAATCGCTCCAACCATCTCTACAATCTTCTGACCGGACAGGCTGGACTGTTCTGCGAGCTTGCGAACTTCGCTGGCAACAACGGAGAAGCCACGTCCATGCTCACTTGCACGTGCCGCTTCAATAGAAGCATTGAGAGCAAGCAAATTGGTTTGTGCAGCGATATCTGTAATGACAGATACCATCTCACCAATGGATGTGGAATGCTGTCCAAGTCGTCCAGCAGTATCTGCCATACCTTGTACAAAGCGACTAACGGAACTCATCTCGGATACGGCCGTCTGCATCGTGGCATTTCCTTTATCCGCGAGCTCACTGGCTTGCATGGCAGCTTCAGATACTTGCTGTGTGCTGTTCGTTACCTGTCCCACACCTCCAGCAAGCTCATTCATCTGCTGTGCCGTATGCTTCAGGCTGCTGGTTTGTTTCTCAAGTCCAGCTGCAGATTCTTCCGTGATCAGGGCAACTTGCTCTGTGGCTTTGGTTGTCTCGGATGAATTGACTGCCAACTGTGTGGAAGAGGCGGTTAACTCGTCAGCCGTGTGTCGCACGTCTTGAATAACGGTTCGCAAGGATTCACTCATCTTATTGAAACTGGTGCTCAGCTTGCCGAATTCATCCTGTCCCAATACAGCAACCTCGATGGTCAGGTTACCATTACTAATCTCGTCAGATGCCTTCACCAAGCGGTTCAGCGGTTTGGTGATGGATTGCACAATCCAGAAAATAATGATGGAGCTTACAGCGATCGCAATCGCAATAACGATAAGTGTGGTGTACAAGATAGGCCGGACAGATGCCGTTACTTCACCACTATCAATGACACCGACCACGGTCCAGCCTGTCGTTTCATTAGTGGAGAAAAAGGCGTGTTCCTGGTTTCCGTTTAGCGTATAAGTCAGACTTCCGTTCTTCTGTGCAAAAATATCTTTATAGGGCTCCATGGTTCCTTCGGTTCCCGGTTTTTCGGTAGGATGTACAATGATTTTGTTGGCATTATCAATGATATAGACATAACCCTTCTCACCGATCTTTGTGGAATTAACCGTCTGGGAGAGGGCCTCAAGCGAAAGACTTACAGAGACGACACCGTGTCCATCTGCCGAGGTCTGAGCTACCGAAGCAACAACATTGCCGGTATTGCTTGATATGTAAGGGGTGATTACGGTAGGGACATCCTTGTTCTGCGTAGCAGCCTGATACCACGGGCGTTCGCGCGGGTCGTATCCTTCTTTGTTCACCGCAGTTACAGGGGAGTTAATATACACGCCTTGATCCGTGCCGATGGAGGCAAGTTCCACGTCATCATGGGTTTCCTTATACGCGTCAAGCAAGGTACGTATGGTATCCGTCTCGTCACCTTGGTTCGGTCCAACATTGCCTGCATCCAGCTGACTTGCCAAGAAATCAACATTCTTACTTGTTGCGCCAATGATCTGATCAATGGTCTGGTTGAGCACGGTAACATTGCTAATTGCGTTCTCATACATTTTCTCTTCGACCTTGGCCTCGGCGGTTTGGAACGAGATAATGCCCAGACTGATTGTGGGAATGAGTAGAACAATGGCAAATGACAGAATCAGTTTCTCTCTCATCTGCAGCGTTCTTCTGGCCCTTTGTTTATTAATCTTCTTCATACACATTCCCCCTCTGTGTAACCCATCCCTATGTCTGGTGGACAAGTCAATCTGGTAAAAGATAGTTCATTCCATCCTTTCCAGATGTTTCTGGTGCTATCGTATGACAAAATTCGAGTTTATTCAACATTATTTATGAGTTTTATGAAAATATTTTTCGGTTTTATAGGTATTTAGGATTACATCTGTTCTATAAAAAAGAATCTGTCTCTCCCTTAGTGCACATCTTGTGGTATATTTCTAAATTAATGTGAAATGAAATTTTGCAAATTGCGAAATCCACAAGGCATGTAACTGATCATGTTGAATACACAAAGAAGTTGCTTTCATGAAGAATGGACCTGGATGGATCTACATCCATATATATCGGTTGATGGAGACAAAAATTGGAGAGGGGTTGTACCGCAGTTGGATCAAAGTACACTACAGATATCTGGACAGGAGAGCATGAAAGAGGTCCAGGATCATGCTACATTCATGCAGGGGGTCAAAGATTGTATCCCAACCTTGCTTGGTTATTTGAGTATTGGTTTTGCAGCGGGTGTCATTGAAATGACCGCAGGTCTGAGTCTGGCGGAAACGGCGCTGCTCAGCCTGATTCTATATGCAGGATCGGCCCAGTTCATTGCGGCGGGCATGCTCGCATCGAATGGGTCAGCAGTAGCTATCATATTCACCATATTTTTTGTGAATCTTCGTCATTTGCTACTCAGCGCAGCTGTATCACCGTATTTTCGGCATCTGACCCCGCTTAAAAATATGTGGATCGGTTCATTGCTTACGGATGAGTCTTTCGGCGTGGCGATGACACGGGCGATTGGTAGGGAAAGGCTTAGCGAACGGTGGATGCACGGTCTGAATATTACCGCATATCTGAACTGGTTCGTGGCTAATATGGCGGGAGCGTACTTTGGACGCTGGATCACCAATCCGGAACGACTGGGTCTGGATTATGCCCTGCCTGCGATGTTTATTGGACTGGTTGTACTCCAATTGGTGCATCGTAAAAACAAAAAAATACATATCAATGTGGCGATCATCGCTGTGGTCTGTGTAATCTTCGCCAGCATGGCTTCACTAGGCAGCATGAGTGTCATTGTGGCTGCGGTCATTGCGGCAACGTTGGGAGTGTTCATGGAACGATGGAAGTAAGATGGGATGTATTCTGGATTATTATGGGGTCGGCGCTATTAACATTTATCCCGCGTGTACTGCCACTGATGCTGTTCAGCAAGATACAGATTCCCATGTGGTTGTTGCGTTGGCTGGAGTATGTACCCGTAGCGGTCATGGCAGCATTGATTGGTCAGGAACTGTTCATGTCGGACAACCAGTTGGTGCCGATTACGCATAATATAGCTCTGTGGGCTTCCCTGCCGACGATTGCAGTAGCGATCTGGACACGCAGTCTGCTTGGAACCGTACTGGTCGGTATTGTGGCTATGATGATCTTGCGATACTGGATCGGATAATAGCTTGGTTGTATTATAACATCCGGTAATTCCTTCGCCTGATCGGTTAATACTGTTCTATAAAGGATAGATAGTCTATCTGAGCGAAGGGAGCTGGATTCATGAGTAAACTGAAGCGCAAGCTGTTAATTACGGGAGCTGCCGGAGTCATTGGTCGCAGTCTGTTGGAGGGGCTGAGAGCCAAGGGGACGTATGATATCGTTGCAGCGGATCTGCGTGAGGATGAGGAAGCTGGCATTGTAGCCATGGATGTGACAGATGGAGAACACCTGAAAGAACTGATGAAAGGGGTTCACACCGTTCTGCACATTGCATGGGCTAAGGATGAGGAAGATTTTCTGGGCAAAGTCCTGCCAATCAACGTAACCGGGGCCTACCATGTGTATGAAGCAGCACGGTTGAACGGTGTTCAGCGAGTGATCTTTGCAAGTTCCAACCATGCGACAGGATTCTATCCTACAGGTGAGGATATTGAAGTGGACGATCCGTACCGACCAGACAGCTTCTACGGACTTAGCAAATGTTATATTGAACTGCTGGGACGGTATTACGTTGACAAATATAATCTGTCCTCCTTCAACATTCGGATTGGAAACTTCTCTGGTGATACATACCCGCACTCGCAGCGCTCGGCTCATATTTGGATCTCACCAAGAGACATGGTTCAGCTCGCTGAATGCTGTATTGAAGCGGATTCGGATATGAAGTATTTGAATCTGTATGGAACCTCGGCGAATACGGATAACTATTATGATATTGGCTATCTGGCTCAGAAGATTGGATACATTCCACAGGATGATGCGGCCGAGCTGTGGGAAGAGGCAAAACTTAGGGGCGTACCTGATAAACAGGATGAGACCGCCTTTCAGGGCGGAGGCCATGTGGAGAAGGAACCGAAGGATTCTTAAGAAGGCGACACTTTGTGATGAAAACGCTATTTTCTATTGTAGCCGAAAGGGATAAAATGGAGACTGAGGTGTTCAGTGTTTCCATTTTGCACAAGAGGAAGGAACGATTTCAATCATGAGTACAAGTCCATCCGTTATATTGTTTCAGGGAGACTCGATTACAGATGGGGGAAGATCACGCAATGATGATCCGAATCATTTTCTCGGACACGGATATGCGTATCTGATCTCCAGCAAACTGGGTATGGAACTGGCGGGCAAACATAAGACCTTCTATAACAGAGGCATCAGTGGGGATCGGGCATCTGATCTGTACGCACGCTGGAATGAGGATACCATTAGTCTAAAACCGGACCTGATCAGCATCCTGATTGGGGTGAATGATGCTTGGCGCACGATGAATAGTGAACCTAGCGGGGTAACGGATCGTTTCGGACGGGCGTATCGCCATTTGCTCGAAGAAACACGGGAAGTGATGCCGGATACGGGGCTGGTTTTGATGGAACCGTTTATCCTGAATACCGGAGCGACGGCGGAGAAATGGGATGCCTGGGAAGCGTATATCGGTCAATATCAGAAACTGGCTCAAGGTCTTGCTGAAGAATTCGGAGCGGTGTGGGTGCCATTGCAGCAGACATTTAATGATGCTCTGAAGCATGCGGATGCAGCGTACTGGTTATGGGATGGCGTCCATCCAACCGCGGCAGGTCATGAGCTGATTGCACGCCAATGGTTGTCTGTTGTACAGAATTCTCCGCTTGCAATTGTGTAACAAACAACGGACAGTTGCGATATGGACAGCAGCATTAAAGGGTTTCAGAATTCTTTGATGATATAAGATAGCTAAGAACATGAGATAGCCATCAAAAGCCTGTGTTGACAGGCAGAATGCAACGGAGAACCTGACGAGGGTTCTCCTTTTTTTTGGTTTTGGAAGGAGAAGGGCATAACGCGGTGGAATGGATTCTAATGGATAATTCTTCAAAAGTGCTATCATATCCGGTAAAATGAAATCGATTACATTATAATATATAGGTATGACAATCCATTAACGAAGAGTGGTGAATCCAGTGGAAGATTCCATTCACGAAGTCGAAAATGAAAATATAAACCAACGTGGAAATGAGAGCAAAGCAGCAGGCTCCCTACGTGCCGACAGACTTCGAGAGCAGTCGCTCCGACCTGAATTGGCTACGTTATACACGGACTTGAAGGCTCATGGTGAACGAGCCTTGTTGGAACCCTTGCCCTCCTTGTCGTTCCGTCTATATCGCCAGTTCAGTGATACGGGTGAGCGGAAGGCTTATGAGCAGGCTTATTTCGATCGAAGGGGCAGGCTGGCTGCTGTGGCGATGCTCGCATTGGACACGGCGAGGCCGGATGCACTGCAAGGGCTGGAGGAAATGTTGTGGAACGTGTGTGGTGAGTATACGTGGTGCTTGCCCGCACATCTCGGGACGGGAGAGGTCGATCAGGTGAATGGGAACATTGATCTGTTCGCCGCAGAGACGGTACATATGCTGGCAGAGATGGTGACGATTCACGCCGAACGACTGGACCCCCTTGTCATAGAGCGAATCAGGTTCGAAGCAGAACAGCGAATCTTCACTCCGCTTTACCGGGATCAACGGAAGTTCCACTGGCAGACAGCGGATCACAATTGGTCGGCGGTCTGTGGTGGCTGCTGCGGCATGGCCGCATTGTTGCTGCTCAAGGATGAGTCCACAATAAGGGAATCAATCTCCCATACGGTCAGCTGTATGAACGCATTCCTGAGTGGTTATGGCGAGGATGGCGGCTGTGCTGAAGGCATTGGATATTGGGTATATGGATTTGGTTATTTCACCTATTATGCCGAGATGCTTCGTGAGTACAGTAAGGGCGAACTGGATCTGCTGACGGGTTCCAAAATCGCAGCCATCGCAGCCTTCCCGCTGCGAGTGCATCTGTCGGGCGGCACATTCGTGAACTATTCGGACAGTGCGGAGCAGGAAGAGATTCCTTCCGGATTACTCTCGCTGCTCGCGTCCAGGGTGGGGTTGCAGGTAGATCTGCCGCTTCATATTCCACTGCTTACCGATGATCCCTGTCATCGCTGGGCACATCTAGTGCGGAACGTAATGTGGAGCGATCCGGCAGTATATGGGGATGACGGTGCCTTTGCACAGGCTGAACGAGGATTTATTTTTCAAAATCTGGGCTGGATGGTCGCGAAGGGTGTGCTTGATTCTCCAGGTAACCAACGTTCCAGCGGCGCGCCCCGTCATGTGGCTGTTTCCGTTAAAGGCGGACATAACGATGAACCTCACAACCATAATGATCTCGGTCAGTTCATTATCCATTGCGGTGGTGAGAATATCCTGTGTGATCCAGGAGCAGGGTTGTATACCCAAGCGTATTTTGCACCGGGCAGAGAGCACCTGTTCCACATCTCGTCATCCGGGCATAACGTTCCGCTCATTGAAGGCCAGGAGCAAAGCTCGGGCCGGCAAGCGCAAGCCCATGTTTTAAAGGCAAGACTGGCAGCGGATAGCGGTGAGCTGAATACAACATTGGATCTGACATCCGCATACCCTGGAGCTGCTTCACTGGCTCGTTATACACGTCAATTTCATTGGAAGATGGCTTCTGAAGGTAGCGGGAGTGGGGCGGAATTGCGTCTAATTGACCGTTTTCAATGGAAGAGCAGGATGGTGCTTTCGACAGAACGATTCTCTTCGGTGGACGATTCAGATGCAGGATGTTCGAGCGTAGTGGAGCGCTGGATGAGCAGAGTACAACCTGAGGTGGTGAAGAGCGGTAACCTTCGCTGGCAAGGTGTGCATGGAACGGTCCATATGACGTATGATGCGAACCAGTGGCAGGTTTTTACGGAGGTTATGAACACAGTTGATCATGACAATGATCCCGTCACATTCTATCGGACGTCACTATCATGGATAGGGGCAGTGGGCGACAGCGATCATGGGATCGAAGGTGATGCCCCACTTGAAACGGTATGTGAGGTACGCTTCATCATTGAACCGAAAAAGGGAGAAAACGAGGTGAGCATGCATGAGTGAATATACATCTGTGTCCACGTATCCATGGAAAGATGAACTCAAACGTTACCGGACGTTGGCAGAACAAGCGGGCCCCGCTCCGGCAGACGGCTGGAATCAGGATCGCAAACTGGAACTTGTGGAGAGTATTGTGCGCGCTTACACCCCGTATCAGGACAGCGATGGTGCAATCATCGATCCGTTCTCGGGTGTGGAGAGATATTACTCTACTCCAGCTTATGCGATGGCTGCGGCAGTCCTGGTTAATGCGGGACGTACGGATCTGCTTGATTCTGCCGCGGCGGCCCTGTCACAGAGCATTGATGCCGTGGTCAAACGTAGCGCACCTGACAATCACCCTGATTTTTTCCCGGTACTCATGATGAGAGCTTACATGTTGTTGAAGTCACATCTGCCAGAACAAGCCAAGATCTGGGCAGAGGCGCTCAAGACGATCCATCCTGAACAAGATTATGTATTTACGATGAGCAACATGAATAATCCCAATCGCATGATTAACTGGAACGCCATTATGATCTCTGGCGAATACCTGCGGTGGCATGAACAGCTGGCAAGTGAAGATACAACGTGGATGGATCGTTATCTGGAAGCTTATCATCTGCCCCGATTTACGGCACTTGGTTTGTATCAGGATGGACCGCTGGACCGTCCGAACTGTCCATTTTCCTATGATATTGCCACCCGTTATCATTTGGGCGTGATGCTTGAGGCGGGTTATGAGGGAGCCACTGCCGATAGGTTACGTGAGCAGCTGCGCCATGGTGCCTTCAGCTCGCTACTGACGCTCTCGCCATTAGGTGAGATTCCACCGCGTGGTCGCAGCTCTCAGCACCAATGGAATGAAGCGGCCGCCGCTTATGTATGTTCTACACATGCAACGCAGGCTCTGGAGGCGGGAGATCCGGTGATGGCTGGTGCTTTTGCACGTGCGGCTAATCAATGTTTTGCTGCTGTGGAGCGCTGGAAAATGGATGATGGGCGCCTGAAAATCGTGCGCAATGAATACGCACCAGAAGATCGCCACGGGTATGAGATCTATACCAACCACACGTGTTACAACCTGTGGACAGCAGCAGCACTGGCCCACGCCTGTCTCAGTGATCCGGGAGACCAAGTGAGCCAGGTGTACCTTCCTTCCGAGGTGGGCAGCCGAGTGTTGCAGACCGATGGGTGGTTCGAAACCGTGATTGCATCCGTACCTGGTCAGCAACTGGTAGTACACACAGCGATGAATGATCCGTATACGATCCCTGGTTTGGTACGAATTCAGCAGACAGGGTTACCTGGTCTGATTGGTCCGTCCGCTGCCAGCCATGTGCAGGCCGGATTCACGGAATTTGCCGAAGGGGTGGTCCGTCCGCTCAGCTATTGTCCTGCCTGGAAGACACCAGATGGGGTATGGCATAGCCTTGCAGAGGGTATTCCATCGGGTGGTGCGTATGATCGGGATGTTGGATTAGACCCTGCTCAGGGAGGTGGGTCAATCGTGTATGAAAAAGTGGGCCAGGATACGTCGAATCAAGTAGAGGGACATTTGGCGGAAAGAGCTGCGGAAGAGGGGATAAACGCCTCAGAGAATTCTTTTGCTGTGACATGGGTTGGTCCCTTGCCTGGTGTTGAAACCTTGCGCACTCATTATGTGCAGCAGGCAGACTTGCTGACCATAACGTATGAATTCCAAGGGGAAATTGTGGCGGCAGGTGCACTCATTCCGTTGATGTTCCATGATGGTCGTGAACAGGCGGTGATTACCCATACGGATCAAAGTGTGCGCACTACGTATCGGGGGGCATATGTCGAATCTACAGCGCTGGATCAGGAAGCCATTATTCATCTGGAGGATCAGGTCGTGGCTTCCCGTAATGGGTTGCTGAAAGAAGCGCGGATTGAAGTGAACGGAGCACGTAGTCTGACCTTTACGGTCCGATTGGGTGAGGTTACACAGGAAGGCGTTTAGGTCGAGGATCATTAGATCTGAAACATCGCAAAACACTCGAAGCATAGTTAAACGTGTTATTCGTGGATGATTGGTGATATTTAGCTGATCGATATTGTAGTGACGGCATAAGACACTAGAGATAAGTTGAGATCGATCTGGAGCATCAAGCAGAGATGTCCGGTATTGAATCGGGGAGGGATATGTTTATGAACACATCAACGTCGGTAAAATGGCTGGAGGAAGCGTGGCAACAGGGAGCTGCCAAGACGATTCGGAATGCAAAGCGGATCAAGGATACATTTCCGCACATTGCCCCGCAAGGGACGTATGACCAGAATGATCCGGAATGGTGGACAGCAGGTTTCTGGCCTGGCCTGTTATGGTTGGTCTATGGGGATGCACCGGAAAGTGAAGCGGTCGCTCCGCTGCATCGCATTGCCGAAAGTTGTGAGCGGCAACTGGAAGGTTGTCTGCGTGATCCCGAATCGGTGGATCACGATCTGGGGTTCATCTGGCTGCTTAGTGGCGTAGCCAACTACCGCCAGACGGGCAGCATGGATGGACGGCGGCGCGGCATGCTCGCCGCCAACCTGCTCGCTGCCCGGTTCCATGTGCGCGGTGAGTTCATCCGCGCCTGGAACTTCAGCTCGTCAGCAATGGATACGCGCGGCGTAGCCATCATTGACAGCATGATGAACCTGCCGCTGCTCTACTGGGCATCCGAGCAGAGCGGCGATCCTCGCTTCCGCTGGCTGGCGGAAGCACATGCGGACACCGTGGCGCGCGAATTCATCCGCGCTGACGGGTCCATCTGCCACGTGGTGGAGTTCGATCCACACACGGGGCAGAAGCTGCGTGAGCATGGCGGACAGGGCCATGCTTCAGGTTCCGCCTGGGCGCGGGGCACCGCCTGGGCGCTGCACGGGTTTGCGCTGTCTTTCCGGTATACGGGCGAAGCCCGATATCTGGAGACAGCGGAGCATGCGGCCGATTTCTTCCTCGCCATGCTTGGCGAAGAGATCGTGCCGGTGTGGGATTTCCGCGCACCTGCGGAGCATCGGGTGGCGTGGGACTCGTCCGCTGCGGCGATTGCCGCAAGCGGGCTTATAGAGCTGGCGAAGCTGTCGCCACGCGGGGAAACCTATGCCGCCGCGGGAGAGCGAATCGTCCGCGGCTTGCATGAGCACTATAGCTCCGGTGACTCGGCAGCGGAAGAAGGGCTGATCATGCAGGGAACGGTGCATTACCCGGAAGGGCGAGGGCTGAATGTGCCGATTATATACGGCGATTATTTCTATATGGAAGCGCTGGCGAAGCTGCGTGGGCGTGAGGGGTTATTTTAAAAAGAGGAATGGAGAACTGAGAATGTTGTAATCCATCATCACCTGTCCGCATAAGGCTGTCTCCAGTACCAGGAACGCTATCCCTTCTATTGGAGACGGAGTATACCCAAGCTTGAGCTTTGAATAGACAATCGAGGTGAGCGGACAGGCGGATGGTGTACATAATCGAAGGAAAACAAATGAATATCTGGCGTATGAATATCTCATTCATACGGGTCCGGTTGGGGTGCAGAATTAGCTATGCTCTACTGATAGAATCACTTTTCACTTCGAAGATGTGCGTCTCAGGATAACAAAGTCGGCAGAAGATTGATCCGGATATCGCTGCGGAATAATCTCATGCACCTTGAAATCCGGGTAGTCGTAGAGATAATGGAACAGATTACGATCCTGGATGGTATCGACCCCGGGGGTGCCGTTTTCTTTCAAACGGGTGTAAAGCACCACCCATGCCGTTGAAGAGTGCAGAATATCATACAGGGTATTACGAAAATCGGTTTCATCCGTGATGTGATATAACACATCCAGACAGACCGTCAGATCGGCTTGCAGAAAACCACGGTTAATCCACAGGCCTGGTGTATACAGCATGAAGCTCTTGGACGGATCTTTGGCAAACTGGGAAGCACAGCGTTTTATCGAAGAAGCGGCGACATCAACGCCCAGGTAGTCCTCATAATTCATGTATTGCAACTGGTTGCCATCCCCGCATCCAAACTCGATGACTCGATGAATACCTTCACGTTGAATCAGTCCATTCACGACTTCGGCCTTGAATTCAGCCAATACTCCGTATGAACCTCTCCCGGAAGTTTCACCTGAGCGATATGTTTTCTCCCAATACCCGATGTAATCAAAAGGTTGAGGCATAGGTTTCCTCCAATTCTGTTAAAAGAAGTTCAAGACAGTCTATATACATAGGTTATGCACGTTAATCGCAGGTATGAACGGTTGAAACCGGAATAGAAGAAGAATTAATTTCCATAGAATTTCCTGAAAATTCCCTGAAAGTCTAAACATCTGGAAAGGACTTGCCGACATTAAACATAAGGAAAAAAATGATGATAATCGGGGGGAAATGATGTTAAAGCCAAGATTGACCAAGTACATGGTGATGATGCTGGTGTTGATGCTGAGTATTTCCAACGTAGGCTTGGCCGCTGCGGCAGATAAAGAACTGTCCAAAATTGTGGTTTCCAAGAATGAGATGTCGCTCGAAGTTGGTGATTCCAGTTCCGTTACGGTAACAGGTGTGTATTCTGATAATACGTCGGCAAACGTAACGATCAGTTCATCCTGGAGTACCAGTGATACTTCGATAGCAACTGTATATAATGGCGCAATTACAGCCAAAAAAGAAGGTACAGCAACGATTACCGCAGCGTACCAGGGCCAGAGTCAGACCGTTCAAGTGAAAGTAACGAAGAAGGTCAAAGCCCTCTCGAAGAACGTACAAAGTCTGGACTTGCGTACGGGAGACACGAAAGAAATTATTTTGACAGCAACGTATAGTGATAATGAAACAAATAATACAGCAGCAAGTACCGCAGAATGGTCTACCAGTGATGAGAAGGTTGCTACCGTTGTGAATGGTAAAGTAACTGGACAAAGCGCGGGTACAGCTGTGATCACAGCCAAAGTTGGCAGCCAAAGCGTGACGGTGGATGTTAACGTTGAAGTGGTTAAACGTGTAGATGTGGATAAACAGCAGGTTAACCTGTTGTTGAACAAAAGTGAAAGTGTAAAAGTGACGGCTACGTATCCGGATGGTACAACCAAAGATGTAACCGATCTGGCGGAATGGACATCCAGCAACGAGAAAGTTGCAGACGTGCTTAAAGGCGAAATTACAGGATACTCGGCAGGTTCTGCGAAGATCACAGCCAAATACGGTACGAAATCCGTATCCGTTGACGTGGATGTAGATCTAACCAGCAAGCTGAGTGTGGAGAAACAAAGTATTTTCTTCCGTTTGAGCGAGACAACCAAAACGGCTAATGTCGTTGTAACGGCTTCTTATCCAAACAGCAGCGACGTGAATGTAACGGATCAAGCGACTTGGACATCCAGCAACGAAAAGGTTGCAACAGTGTTTAAGGGACAGATTACTGCCATTAGCGCAGGTTCAACAACAATCAAGGCAACCTATAGTGGCAAAACTGTAGAAATCGCTGTGGATGTTGATACGGCAAGATATCTGGATATCAAAGATGTAAATGACAAACTCGCCATGAGTGTTACGGGTGATAACAAGTCCAAGACATTGGTAGCCAATGCAGAGTATATTGATGGAAGCACAGAAGTGGTAACGTCCAAAGCAACGTGGACTTCAAGCAATGCCGATGTTGTATATGTATCGAATGGCGATCTGATCGCATACAAATCCGGTACTGCGACGATCACTGTAGCTTATGGCGGTAAAACAGCCAAATTTACAGTAAATGTTGACGTTCCGGACAAGTATGAAATGGATAAGAAAAAAGCATCAGTAGCTGTGGGTGGAACGACCAATGCCAAAGTGCTGGCGATTTACGGTGAGACATCCAAGGATGTATCCGAAGATGCAACCTGGAGCAGCAGCAGCGACAAAATCGCTGAGGTAGATAGCAAAGGGGTTATCACAGGTGTTGCTACAGGTAAAGCAACCATCACAGCGAAGATTGAAGGCAAAACACTGACCATGCCTGTTGAAGTAGGTATGGCTAGTGGACTGGAAGCCGATGTGAACTTCGTCGTATTGTCTGCCAAAGAAACACAGAACATCCTTCTGACAGGAACGGATGAGGACGGCAACACGCTGGATGTTACATCCGAAGCAACCTGGAAATCCAGCAATGCTCGTGTAGCAGATGTGAAAAAAGGCGTGATCACAGGTAACAGCAGTGGTAAAGCCAACATCACAGCAGAATACGGCTCCAAAAAAGTAACGATCCAGGTTGAAGTGGATGTCATCTCACGTATTGAAGCATCAGAGCCAGTTCTTTCCCTGAAATCAGGCGATACAGCTGATCTGACAGTAACTGCTTTCTTGAGCGACGGTAGCGAGCGCGATGTTACGGACAAAGCGGAGTGGAAAACGAATAAGTACACTGTTGCTCAGGTGACTAAAGGTAAAGTCAAAGCTGCAGGTTCAGGTAAAGCTAAAATCACAGCCAAATACGGCAGTAAGTCTGTCACAATTGCCGTAGATGTGGATACACTGAAATATTTGCAGACGGATAAAGTAACGTTGACCATGAAACCTGGTGAAAAGGTAACTGTGGCGGCAACTGCAACGTATGCTGATGGCAGTGAAGCTAATGTGTCCAAACCGGCTCTCTGGAAATCTTCCCGTATTGCAACAGCATCGGTGAAAGATGGTGTCATTCAGGCGAATGGTAAAGGTAAAGCAACGATTACGGTGACATTTGCAGGTGTGAAAACGAAAGTAACCGTAGTGGTTGAAGCGAAGTAATTGTTTTTCCTAATGGGAGTATGAAACGCGCAATATAAAAAACGGTGACCCTGGCTTGATCGCTGGGGTCACCGTTTTTTGTCTATAAACTAGAGAGCTTGTCTTCAACTGGCTGAAAGCCGAAGTATACCTTATCGTGTCCCGAGCGGGCATGTGCCCTGCGTCCTGAATATGCGAGCAAGCGATGAAGACGCCGCAAAAGATGGACATGCCAAAACAGAGTTTTTTCACGTTTCACTAGGATTTTATCGATTCCAACATGATCCAGTGTGTCGTCATATCGCGTACGAATGAAACAGGGGATATCTGCGTTAACGAATCTGAGACATCTTATTCAAGGAGTTGGAGCATTTGCAGAAATCTAAGGAATCTGAGACACGCTATATCGGAAAATGCAGTCTTTTATAGCCCTTTTCTCAAGTGATTTTGGTATATAGCGTGTCTGATGTTCCTTACAATTTAAAAAGAGGATTATAAGAGTAAATAAGATGTCCTCGGTTCCTTAGAAAATGAAAATGGAAATAAACATAGTCTTGCTATTTGCCAAAGTTACCCACTATGTTTCTATAACTACATCGTATGGGACAGCACCAGTGCACCATAGGCAAAAGCGATCACGATCAGAATGGCTGGATGCAGCTTGGTCTTGGTCATGACCCAGAGCGAGATGCCGGCAATGATTAATGTCTGCCAGATGCCGATGGAGTCGGTGGATAGCTGCCCGAATTCCCATGTGAGCAGAATCATGAGTACAGCGATAACAGGCTGCACGAGTAAAGTCATACCTTTGACTTTCGGTGACGTGCGGTGTTTGTTCAATAGACGAAGTAATAAAATCAATGCGGTTGCGGAAGGCACGATTGTGGCAAACGTTGCGATAAACGCCCCAAACCAGCCCGCTACGTGATACCCGACGAATGCAGCAATTTTGGTTGCAATCGGGCCGGGAAGGGCGTTACCAATCGCCAACACATCCCCGAATTGCTCTGTGGTCATCCAATGGTAATGGTTCACAATCTCTTCCTGCATTAGCGGAATGGACGCCGGGCCGCCCCCATATCCCAAGATGTTTGCTACGAAAAATCCCCAAAATAATTCCCACCATGTCTGGAGCATCCTTAGGACACCCCCTTATCAGAATTGCCTTTGGATTTGAAGCGTTGGACCAGATCCAGATGGAAGACACCATATCCAAGGAAAACCGCGATCACAATCCCTGGATGGATGTTCAGCAGCTGTAACGATACAAAGGCAATCACCCCGAATAGGGCGGCAAAAACTTTGCCGAGCCCCTTCCAGGCTTTCATGGCAAATTCATAAGCCATCATGCCCAGCATGACAAAAATAACCGGTCGAACAGCGGCTACCATGCCTGCAACCACTTTTGACTCGCGCAGCGCGTACATGGAACCGAGCAGAGCAATAATGGCAATGCTTGTCGGCAAAATATGAGCGAGTACGGACACAATCGCGCCCAGTACACCTTTGGTTTTATAGCCGAGATATGCGGCCATCTTGGTCGCGATGGGACCCGGCAGGGCGTTGGCGATAGCCAAAATCTCGCCGAACTCCTCATCACTGACCCATTTGTAACGTGTAACGGCTTCGTAACGGATCAACGGAATAACCGAAGGACCGCCGCCGTATCCGAGAATTCCGGTTCGTACCATTCCGATGACGAGACCGTTGTAATCTTTCCAACCCATGCTGATTTCCTCCTAGAGTCTCATGCCCATCCGGCTTTTATAGCGTTTCAACAATAACTGTGATTCCACTTTGACGATACCCGGCATCTTATAGAGCTTCTCCAGCAAGAACTGCTCCATCTCTTCCATATCTGCAAAAATACCATGCATATGTAGGGTGCTAGGCCCTGTCATATGATAAAGGCTGGTAACGGCAGGCTCTTCGTCCAGTTTCTCAGCGACTTCATCCAGGAAGGGCGGTTCCACATCGACATTGAAAAAGGCGGAGACCTGGAGCCCAACCTTGCCAGGGTTGATCACCACGGTGAAACGTTCGATGATTCCTTTTTCGGATAACGCATTAATGCGTGCCTGAACAGCTACACGCGATAACCCGATCTGTGTACCCAAGTCCGTGTAGGATATCCGGCTATTCTTGTGAAGTGCGGCAATAATTTTGCGATCCATCTCGTCCAGATTGTACATTTGCGGAATTTCTCCCCCTTTGGAGGAGCGTTTCTCTGACATGTTGACCATCCTTTTCTTTTGCTATATGAAATGAACAATGAAATTTTACTGAACATACAATGTGTATGTGGCATTCATAGTTTAATGACGAATCGTAACTGGAGTCAATCTATTTATTATCATTATTGAATTTAACCGATTTTGAGCCTTCATTTTGTCATTTCGACCAATCCCATATAAAAAGGCCACTCGCATAATCTAATGGCGAGCAGCCGGTTAACAGATAGAGCTGGAGTGTAACGCTAGGCACGATACGAATCAGGTCCGGTTATCGCTGAGCTGTCTTGGGCAGGAAAAGGGTAACAGTTGTGCCTTCACCAGGCTCGGAAGAAACTCTCAACGTTCCACCTGCACCACGGGCACGCTCTTCCATGCTGAACAACCCAACACCATTGCCAGCGGTTGCTTCGCTGAATCCGGCACCCTGGTCCTCAATAATAACCATCGTCATGTCCTCAGCGTCTTCTACAGTAACACGTGCCTCGGCAACATCGGCATACTTCGCGACATTGGTTAAGGCTTCCTGAATAATCCGGTATATGGCGATCTCCCGGTTCATCTCCAGCCGTTTGCGCAGATTACATTCCAGATCAACTTCAATTCCGTAGTGACGGGTGTAATTCTCAATATACGTACGAATTGCCGGAACAACACCCAGGTCATCCAAAACGGATGGTCTCAGTTCCCATGCCATCCCGCGTACATCTTCCATAATACCCGTGACCTGCTTACGCAGTGCTTCAACTCCGGCGTGAGGCTGGTCTGCCAGCAATCGGTCCATCTGAATCACCAGAGAGAAGAGACTCTGTCCAATCCCGTCATGCAGTTCACGCGAGATCCGGCGTCTTTCCTCTTCCTGAATGTTCATGACCTGGGACATCATCTTCTGCAATTCACCTTCCACGGATTTCAGCTTGGTGACCTCGCTACGTACAGCCAGGTATTGATACGGCTCGCCGTCATTATCGAGGAAAGGCACGATGGTGGTGTTGACCCAATAGTAACTGCCATCTCTGGCACGGTTGCGAATCTCCCCGTTCCATACCTTGCCTGAGGATATCGTGTCCCATAGGTTTTTCATAAAGGCTTTGCCATGGTATCCGGAATTAATGATTCGATGATCCTTACCGATGAGTTCTTCGCGCTCATACTGCGAGATCTCACAGAATTTATCATTCACATACTGGATCTTCCCCTTGCGGTCTGTTAAGGCCACAATGGAGGACTCATCCAGAGCAAACTTTAGATCACTCAGTTGATGCAGGGAGCCCTTCAACCTGCTGCGAAATTCATTATCGGTAATGTGATTATCGATTTCGTTCAGCAGAAGGCGTACGGGCTGGTCTGCGAGTCCACTTAGTCTGTTCTTGCGTGCACTACTCAAAGTTCAGCAACCCCTTTTTCATGGCGAACTTCACCAGTTCCGGTCGTGTACGCAGGCCAAGTTTCTCCATCAGATTGCTTTTGTGGGATTCGACCGTTTTGACACTGATGATCAGATGTTCGGCGATTTCCTTGTTGGCGTAACCTTTGGCAATCCAGGACAAAATCTCTTTCTCCCGCTCGGATAACGTGTCATATGGGCCGGCGTTTTCCTGTTTGGCTTTGTCTAGGTATTCACTCATCAGCCGTTTGGTCGCACTGGGGTACAGATAGGCGCTACCCTCTGCTACGGAACGAATCGCGGCAAGCAATTCTTCATGCGGCGCACTTTTGAGTATATATCCCGATGCTCCCGCATGGATGGCGCGGAATAGATATTCTTCATCGTCATGCATGGTCAGTATTAGAATGGAGACATCCGGCATCAATTTCTTCAATTCAGCCGTAGCGGTCAGACCGTCTTTGCCTGGCGGCATGCTAAAATCCATCAAGACCACATCCGGTTTTAACTCTTGAGCTTTGGCAATGGCTTCATCACCATCTGCGGCATCCCCAACGATATGTATATCATTCTTTCCTTCAAGTAAAGCAATCAGCCCGGATCGCACGACAACATGGTCGTCTACAACTAATAGTTGAATCACATGATTTCCCCCTGTCCGCTTCCTCAGTTCTATCTATATCATAACAAAAAAAGAAGCCATTCAGAGCTTTAATCTCCGAATAGCTTCTCTCACTCAACGTGTGGGACAGAAACATGAAACCTTAATGTTCTGTTTGGCCGAAACGTTCCTGAATCATATTGGCAATTTCCTCGACCTGTGCCTCCACGGCAAGAGGATCATATGGCCAGAACCGTTCCCCATCCAGCTTGAACACTCGATTGTTCTTCACGGCGTCTAGGGATGACCAGACGGGTGATGTTTCATCGAGCGAACCACCATTGGATAAATCCAGGAAAATATAATCACCGGCATAATCCGCCAGTTTCTCCTCGGATACAGTTACAGTATCTTTATCCTGATCAATCAGTTCCTTTTGTACAATGTCTGGTGCTTTCAGTTCGAGCTGTTGGTAGATGGCTTGCCCACCGCGGTTGACACCATCTCCGTTAACATACCAATCCTTACCAAAAAGACTGAAGTTGGAGAAAGTTGTACCTTCTCTGACCAGCCCTTGAATGGAGTCCTTGGCTGACTTCACTTTTACTTCGAATTGGGACAACCAGTCTGCGGCTTCCTTTTGTTTGTTTAAGATTTCTCCAAAAGCAGTGATTTCCTCGTGCACATTGTCGTATGTACCATAAGGGATGATGAGGGTCGGTGCAATTTTGCGATATTGCTCATTCAGCTTCTCATCTCCACCTACAGTGACGATCAGGTCGGGCTCAAGTGAAAGAATTTTTTCCACTGAACCACCGTCAATACGACCAATGTCTGCTACGCCTTCAACCAGATCAAGCACATAAGGGCTTTCTAGCTCATAATCAGGTGCGCCTACTGGTTTGACGCCAAGTGCGAGAAAATCAGCGAGGTAGCCCTGCGTCACAATCCGCTGCGGGTTCGCTGGGATTTCAACGTCTCCATTAGCGGTGGATATGACCTGCATTTCTGAGGCGCTGTCTGCCGGTTGCTCTTCTGTAGCTGCAGTCGAGGAAGGTTTGTTTTCTGTCGTTTCTGCGGCTTGGCCTGAGCAGCCAATAATTCCAATCACCAGTACCAGGAACATAAGCCCAGTCCACCATTTTGATTTAACCCCTGTCATTCTGCTTCTCCCCAATCAATAATGATTATCTTTCTCAATAAAACCTCCTTAGTATCGTAGCTTTTGGATACAAGTATCGTCCATCTCAAAATGTGACCTCTTGAGCATGGACAATGGTTACCTATTCTTTTCACCATTCTCCCGAATCAGGATATCTACCATAAGCTGAAGTTGCTTTTCCAGAGCCAGCGCATCATTACACCAGAATTGTTCCAGCTTGAGAGGATATATCCGGCTCTTTCCGTTATTCATAATCTTGTTCCAGTGTGGTCGTTCCCTGAGTTTGACTTCTGCATCATGATAGAGACCGCCTTCATGTGAGGAAAGCACGAGAAACATATGGTCTGCTGCATATTCCGTCAATTGATCTTCCTGAATAAACTGATGATTGTTAGGTACCAGAACGTCATGCAGGATACTGGGAGGAGGTGTAAGATTGAGTCCGTAATATACGTTGTATGCCGCTCTGGCCGTTGCATTCCAGATACAGATTGTGCCATCTTCCCAGAGTTCATATAATCCAAACGTTTCATCAGGCCCGATCACAGCCTCAAGTCGTTCAGCTTCACTGCTGACCAGTGAGGTGTAGTGCTCTATCCAGTCTGCGGCAGCCTGCTCCCGACCTATGATTCGCCCGATGAGTTGAACGGTCTCCAGTCGATTTAACTTGTCCCATGGCAGGACCATAACTGGAGCAATCTGTTCCAGTTGTTCGAGCTTATGGGGCAAATAGTATAGATAATCCGGCGCGATGATCAGATCAGGTGGTTCATTTCGGAGGATTTCTTCCACAACATATTCATCCAAATCCAGTACATCATGCAACTCGTCTTGGATTAACGGTGACATAGCCCAGGGTAGGAATGAAGCGGCAATGGGTTGAACGCCTAAGGCTAACAGATCTCCTGTGTACTGTACGGTAGCTATTCGTCTTGCGCGGGGCTGTAGTCGGTATTCACTTGGACTCATCCCGGTAAACTGCTTAAATTTTCGACTTAAGTATAAACCGTCGGAGTATCCCACAAGCAGCGCAATTTCATTTAAGGTGGCCTGCGTGGACAACAGGTATTGCTTCGTCTTGTCCATACGAACTCGGGTCAAGTGAGCCTGAAAGCTTCGTCCAACCTGTTTTTGAAAGAACCTGGAGAAGTAGCTCGCATTAAACCCGGTTAATCTGGCGAGTTCTTCACGGGTGAGATGACTGTCATAGTGATGATTCATGTAGCGAAGTGCTTCACGAATTATACTGTCTACCATTTCTGTAGAAGGTTTAATCGCCAGCTTGAATAATTCAAGCAATTCACTCAGCAGATAATGGGATCTGGCTTCTTCGGTCTGGACACTTCCTGCCCGGTTTTCGGAAAGTTCCTGGATGATTGCCAGCATTCGCAGAACCTGTGGACTTGCTCCGGTCTTCGAACCATGTGAGGGCAAGTTCGCTGATGAAAGCTGATAAACACGCTTGTCAGGACTCTCTTCCGTTAATTCATAATCCTGGAAACCGATATGATACAGGGTGAAGGCAGAAGGCGGGGTATGTATCAGCTCCAGGGAGCACTGGGAATGTAGAAAAAGTAACTGTCCTTTATGTAAAACACCGTGCTCATTACCATATCTATAGTCCACCGTCGCTGTGCAGGTAACCAAGGAAGGCGTTTTTATGGAAATGGTACTGTTGTGCTGTGTGGGTTCCCATGGCATAACACTGGCATTTGTCAGTACAAACATATCTGTGGCCTCCTTAGCTGTATATTCTATCTATGAATATATGGATGTATGGACTCGATTATATCAATCTGTGTAAGTGACGTCGATGTATACAGATGAGCGAAGACAGGTGAACAGACTAAGGCTTGCTCCGCTGTGAATAACTATAATAAAAAAAGCCTTGATACTCCCCTAAGGAAATAACAAGACTTCTTCTATATTAAAGACAGATGTTGTTATCCAAACACCTTCGGCTGAAGACGCAGAGCGACCTGCTCAGTCTGCAGGACCATGTTCGGTGAAAAGGTGCAAGGCAGTCTGCTGCCAACGAGCAGCACGGCACCAGGCACGCTTCCTTCCTGGAACACGGGGACTGCTATGGCACTTACCAGTCGCTCAGCAAGCATTAACGGGCAACGACCGGGTGTATGCTCCCCGGGGGACTGTGCATCAGATCGGGCTGTGCGTCCAGTTCGCAGGGCTGTGCCTACCAGATCTTGTCCGGGGCGCATCTCCATGCGTTTCACCCGTTCATTACTGGACCCAGATGTAACCTTCCAGCGTAGCATCGTCCCGTTCAGACAGGCAAGTCCACAGAAGTCACTGGATGTGCTCAGGCGCAGGCCATCGATCATCTCCTGAATACCAGATGGCAGTTCATTATGCATGAGGGGACACTTCCTTTTTTTTCGGAATATAACGTACATAACGGTGTAATTATTATCATTAACCTTCGAACAGGATCATCTTAAAGTAAGGGTATTACGATGGTAGTTCTATTGTAGACCCATTCTCGGTCATTGTAATTCAGGGAAAACCCCTATTTCCGTTCCGTAATCTACTGAACTTGGGCAGTAGAGGGCTCCTGAACCAGGTACATCAAGGGATTGGAAGAATGCGAAGGATGAGGCATATCGGTGAAATGTGACTTTTCTCACAGCAAATTCAGGGAGTTTCTTGTCAATGATCAGGTAATCCCCCGATAACCCTGAGGCTACTTTCGCGATATGATGTATACATAAGGAATCACCGAGGGGGACGAAGGTTATGGGTACAGTATTTGTAGAAAGAACAACCCAGAGAACAGCGCAGAAACAAACGGAGGCGGGCAAAATGACACGAGAAACAGGCGGAATCCTTTCGTTCGTTACATCTGAGCAATGGGACCTGATTGAAGCAAAAATGCAACCCAAACGGGTGAAGTCGGGGTATAGTCTCTTTCTCGAAGGCGATGAAGCCGGATATCTGTACTACATTCGTTCGGGACGAGTAAAAATGACCAAGTCGACGGAGGATGGCAAGGAAATTATTTTATCCATTCAGCAAAGCGGCGATCTCATCGGTGAATTTGGCGGTATCGGTGGATTGAATCATAGCTATAGTGCAGAGATGGCGGAAAAAGGGGAACTGGCCATTATCTCGCTTAGCGATCTGGAAAGTATACTCAGCAAACATGGCGACCTTGCCTTGAAATTTTTGCAATGGATGGCATTGTCGCAGCGGATTACCCAGTCGAGATTCCGTGATCTGCTACTCTACGGCAAGGCGGGGGCGCTCGCTTCGACACTGATCCGTGCCAGCAATTCGTATGGCCGGATTACGCCGGACGGTATAGTGCTCGACATGAAGCTGAACCATACCGACCTTGCCGAGATGATTGGAGCAACCCGGGAGAGCGTAACGCGGATGCTTGGGGCATGGAAGGAACAAGGAACGCTGGATATGATGGATGGCAAACTGATGATTCGGGATCTGGCAGCCCTGCGCTGCATGTGCGGATGTCCCACATTTCCAAGCTGCCCGGTTGAGCTGTGCCGATTGTAAGGTAAATCGTTCCGGGGGAATCCGAGGTAAGGAAAGGATCATCAGTTGCATCCCGGAGGAACAATTGTGATTTGGTTCCAAATGAAGCTTCACCTCCACTGGCGATTGGGGTCGTTACGGAGAAAAAAAAGAAAAGCTGGCGTCCCATATATGGGAGTCAGCTTTTTGTGTTTCCGTGAAATTGTTCATGTGCCATATTCACTGGCGAGTACCGAATAGATCAACGAGTCATGAAAGGAACCTTTGTAGTACCAATGCTCCCGTAATAGCCCCTCACGCTGCATACCGATTTTCTTCATAACATTCTCCGAAGCCGTGTTGTGTGGGCGACACTTGGCGTAAATCCGGTGGATGCCGAGTTCGTTGAAACCGAAGCCTAGTATAGCGCTGGCTGCTTCGGTCGCATAACCTTTCCCTTGGTAAGTGGGATTAAGGACGTAACCAATCTCTGCATTGGTTTTCTCCATCACGTGAATACCTACTCCGCCAAGAAGAGTCCCGTCACTTTTCAAACATATCGCCAGCTCATAACCTTCTCGTGGTTGTGTCTGCTGCATGTCCAACACAAACTGCACGTACTCTCGCGTATCTTCTTCTGTATTCGGTCCCCACGCCGTATGCTGAGTGACTTCTGTCATGGATGTGTAGCTATGTATACTTTCCCAGTCTGTCTCCAGAATATCCCTGATGATGAGTCGTTCGGTCTCCAATTGCATCGTTGTCCACTTCCTTCATATTTGAATAACTTACTGTACATTGTACAACAAAAAATAGCCCATAACAGATTCAACGAATGAATCGGTCATGAGCCATAATGTAGATCTATGATATATGGAATGCTATTGTGGTTGTTTACATTGAACTGCGGGATAAGTATAAGCCAGCTTGCGGATAATTTCCTTTTGCCATCTCGTATCACCCAGATTGGTTGCCAGGTTCAGAAGATCCAAATAATCGTCAAGCTGCAGATCAGCCTTTTGCAGAGTTGTATTCATTCGATGTTCGTTCCCCTTTATCTATAAAATCGTAAAATCATATGCAGTAGAAAGTTACATGGAGACAAGTTCAATAATGATAATCATTATCACGTTTATATACTCATTATGCAATGAACGCTGGCAAAATGCAATATCAAGTCAGCAACGAAGTTAACTTTTTTCTGAAAATAGGCTCCTCCACATCACATAGGGAATGTACACACCGAGATATGCAGACGGATACAGGAACCAGCCATTCATCAGGAATTGATGAATTTCGGTGGTGAACGTGGTCATATGAGCATTCGTTGCATACACATCACCAGCGATGACAGTTGCGGCACTGTAGAAGCAGAGCAGCGCAAGGATATGAAATAGCCTCGTAACCATTCGGGAACGAAGAGCAACATAAGCCATAATTAGCGGGATAACTAACAAGAGCACCAAAAATATCAACTTCATCATTGTTTTACTCCTTTGGAAAGTGGAATTCTAATGCTAATCAGTATGGGCAAATGGATACCATCTCAAAACTTTTTCAATAATTTTACAAAAAGATAGAGGAATTCAGCATATGAACAATTAAATTAAAGGAGGATAACCCATTATCAGGTAATTTGGAGGAGGAGAAAGGGAATATGAAGAAGGCGTTATGGCAGCATTGGATCGGGGCATTCCTGGTCTTTATCATGATGGCAACCGCACTGCTGGGGCCGGGTTCGCAAAGTCCGGTACAAGCTGCAGCACCCCTTACGGTATCTCAGGCCATCGCTGCCCAGAGCGGTGGAGGAACAGCGACGGTTGAAGGAATCATTGTTGGACATGCTACCGGGTCACTTACCGCAAAGTTTACATCTCCGTATGCCAATGATTTTAATGTTCTGATTGCCGATTCAGCGTCAGAGCGAACCAACGCCAGATTATTGGATGTGCAGATTCCCGCTTCTTTCCGTTCGCAATATGGACTGGCTACCAATCCTAATCTTGTAGGCAAAAAGATCATCGTCACCGGAACCCTCGGAGCCTACAACAGCTATGCAGGAGTCAAAAACCCAACGTCCATTGCATTTTCCTCCGGAACAACGAACCCTGATCCAGAACCGAACCCAGGCACAACATTACCGGATGGTACCGGCAAAAAAGTATTGTTCGATAATACCCATGCCCAGACAGCAGGTGCTGCCGACTGGATTATTGACGGGGCATTTTCGGATTTTGCCAATGGTTTGCGCAACGCAGGCTTTGTCGTGAATCAGCTGGAACGCAGCATTCCGTATACATTCGGTGAGCAAGCCATCACCTATAATAAATTGAAAGATTACGACGTCTTTGTCATTGGCGAAGCCAACGTGCCGTTCAAAGCGACAGAGCAGGCTGCGCTGGTGCAGTATGTGCAGAACGGAGGAAGTGTTTTCTTCATCTCCGACCACTATAATGCAGACCGTAACAAAAACCGCTGGGATTCTTCCGAAGTATTCAACGGCTATCGCCGCGGTGCCTTCCTGAATCCGGCCAAAGGCATGTCTTCGGCTGAAGCAGAATCACCAGCGATGCAGAGTGTGACGAGTTCAGATTGGCTGGCGACGAATTTTGGTGTACGTTTCCGCTACAATGCCCTTGGAGATGTAAATGCATCGGATATCGTTGCACCTGCTCAATCCTTCGGTATTACGGCTGGTGTTAATGCTGTAGCCATGCATGCGGGATCCACCGTTGCAATTATCGACCCTAACAAGGCCAAAGGTTTGGTGTATGTACCAAGTGGTGTGTCCAAGTGGGGCAATGCTGTCGATCAGGGCGTATATAACGGGGGTGGACGAGCTGAAGGGGCCTATGCCGCCATTGCCAAGGTTGGTGCGGGCAAAGCTGCATTTATTGGCGACTCATCACCTGTGGAAGACGCTACTCCGAAATATTTGCGTGAAGAGACCGGTGCGACCAAGAAGACCTATGATGGATTCAAAGAAGTGGACGATGCAACGTTCCTTGTGAATACCGTAAAATGGCTGGCGGTCAAAGAGAGTTATACCAGTCTGGCACAAGTGCCAGGTCTGACATTGGATACGGCAACAAGCCTGCTCTCCATGGAAGCTCCGGCTGCATCAACCGAGCCACAACTTGAGCCATGGGCTGCACCTGCGGCGGGATACAAATGGTATGATCCGACTACATTTAAGGCAGGTTCATACGGAAAAGCACAATAAGTGATATAGACATCAAATCATCATGCCGAATAGGGCCTGACCGTGAAAGTTTGTTCGCGGACAGGCTCTTTTTTGCTTGTTATGCCAGATGCATTCACGACCATGATCAGCTCTTACCGCCTTGTCATTGTATATATACTTGCTCCTGGGGGGAAGGTATGGGTATTCAGGATGTGTGCGAGGCATTAATCGAATTAAAGGAGGAGGCGACGTATGATGAAACGGCAAGCAGACTGTGACAGTTCCTCGATGAGACAGAAGCTCAAAGCGGATCTCCATCGTGTAGCAGAACGAATGAATCTGACGTTATCCCGGTTTGACAATGACAGTGCCTGTCTGCTGGGGCAATTTGCAGAGATTCGAGCGGAAATCAAGCAGATTGAGGTGCTCGCCTCTTCGTTTTATCTGGATTGTTATCTGTCGCCCTTTACCGAGAAGTTTGCCGAATTAACTTCGAGCGTACAACATCTATCTGATCGGAGATATGGGGCGTTGATTGTGATCGAACGTGAGATTCCGTTGGAGTCGATCATTCATTCAGGCGTGGCCGTGGATGCCAGAGTGACACATGCGCTGTTGGAATCCTTGTTCATTCCCGGTGCACCATTGCATGACGGGGCCGTATTGATTCGTGGCAATCAGATTGTATCCGCTGGTAATGTGCTGCCGTTGTCGCAAGCGGAAGTGCATGAACGAAAAATAGGCACTCGACATCGGGCTGCACTGGGACTCAGTGAATTGACGGATGCGGTTGTACTGGTTGTCTCTGAGGAGACGGGACAGGCTTCATTCGCGGTGGATGGAGATCTGCATCCGATAAATGTGGTTGAGACGTTATCCTAAATTTGAACGATCAAGTGGCCTACTTGGGGCGATTAAGATGATGCTGTTGAGGGAAGTGTGCCTTTCTCCTGTAAGAGAGAGAGGTTTTTCTATTGATAGATGATAAAATTATAATCTGAAATTCGACAGCTTTGCTCTCGCCATATGAGAAACATCGATCGGTGCTTCTCTAACATTGCGATGTGATTTTGCACAAACTGGGTATTCATGGGTACAATAGAGGATGGTCGATGAATAGAGAACAATGCGATTGAATCGCAAAAATGGTTGGAGGAGACGGTTAGCACATGAGTTGGTTTGAAGCAATGGAGCATCACGATTATGAGGAACTGGTTCTGTGCCAGGATCGAAATTCAGGGTTAAAAGCAATTATCGCCATACACGACACAACACTCGGCCCTGCGTTGGGAGGCACACGGATGTGGACTTACGCTTCGGAGGAAGCAGCCATTGAAGATGCGCTGCGCCTTGCCCGTGGTATGACATATAAGAATGCAGTATCCGGCCTGAATCTGGGCGGCGGCAAAACCGTTATTATCGGAGATCCAAGGCGTGACAAAAACGAAGCGATGTTTCGTGCGTTTGGACGATATATTCAAGGGTTGAACGGACGTTATATCACGGCCGAAGATGTGGGAACAACGGAAGAGGACATGAACCTGATCTATCAGGAAACCGATTATGTGACAGGCATCTCGGCAAGTTATGGTTCATCCGGTAATCCATCACCAGCAACCGCTTGGGGTGTATATCGGGGGATCAAGGCAGCAGCCAAAGAAGCATTTGGCACCGATCTGCTGGAGGGTAAGACGATAGCGGTTCAAGGTGTCGGCAATGTGGCGATGCATCTGTGCAAATATCTGTATGAGGAAGGTGCACATCTGATCGTTACGGATATCCATAAGGACGCGGTGAAACAGGCGGTGGATCGCTTCGGCGCAACAGCTGTTGATCCCGCGGATATCACGAGTGTGGATTGCGATATCTATGCACCATGTGCACTGGGCGGCACGATTAATGACGATACGCTTAAGACGCTCAAGGCGAAGGTTGTAGCGGGATGCGCCAACAATCAGCTTCTGGAGACCCGTCATGGGGATCAGTTGTATGACATGGGCATCGTATACGCGCCTGACTATGTTATCAATGCAGGTGGCGTAATTAACATTGCAGATGAGCTGAATGGTTATAATGCGGATCGGGCGTGGAGCAAGATCGGAGAGATCTATGCCACTCTGGAGAAAATATTCGAAAGCTCACGTACCGAGGGCATCGCTACCTATGTTGCTGCAGATCGTCTGGCTGAGCGACGGATCGAACAGATGAAGAATACACGCAGTACATTTTTGCAGAATGGCCACCACGCGCTGAGTTCCCGGAGATTGCGCAAGTAAACGGTATTGAATCTTTATTAAATCTGTAAACGGTCTGTTAGATAACGGCAACGTCCATTTCTAAGATGGATCGTGTCGTTCTAACAGGCCATTTTTTATGTTGTTATCAGATATAAAAAAATGAAAAACAGTGGCAATATCTCCCTAATAGATCAATTCCACTATGCATTTTTCCGATAATGTATATACATCGTTTAGATGCAGATGGTTCAGGGAAGTGGGGAGAAGTGAAAATGGGGAAAAGACAAGGGGTAGCGCACAGGCTTAAAAATGTGTCGCTTAAAATCAAGCTGCCGATCATGATCAGTGTATTGGTCGTTTTGGTACTGCTCGGTGCAACGACCACAAGTTATATGATTTCATCTGATGTTGTGGTCAGGAAGAGCAAGGATGAGATTAATGTAATGGCTGACCGCCTTGGGGAAGGGCTTTGGACAGCGATGCAGCTTCAGCAACAGATGAGTCATGCGATGTCCGTACATAGTACGTTTAAAGAACTCTTGAAGTTGCGTGATACAAACGAAATGACAGATGAGACTTTTTTCACAGATGAGAATCCATATTTCAACAGAGCGAATACAATTCTCACCGAGAGTATATCTGACACAATAGGCACCAAGCCGGATCTGTTCGTGTTTGACAAGGAAGGAACCATTGTGGCAGGAACCATGCCGGATGTCATTGGACAGCCACGAGGAGACCGTGAATATTTCAAGGAGTCCATACAGGGGAAATCCTTCATCAGTGATGCCATCGTGTCGAAGAATAGCAAGAAGCTGATAATTGCATTCTCGGAGCCTGTCATGGATGAAGAGGGTAATATTCTGGGTGTGTTCGCCATGTCGGTGGACAGCAACTTTTTCCTGGGGCAACTGGGGGACATCCAGATCAATGGTCAAGGCAGAGTTGAAGTATTGAGCCGAAGCGGCATCATTATGTATGATTCACTGGACCCTTCCATTGTGGGACAAACGTTGGAAGAGGACAAGGAAGCCACCGAACTTATGGAAGACAGAGCCACCGACAAAGTGAAAATCACTTCAATGGATCGAGATAATATCTATTATCGTATCAATCAGATCCCTGGTGCAGATCTCTCCGTAGTCATTATTGATGATTATGATGATATCAAACGCCCATTAGAGGATATGCAGCGCCAGATGATTATCGTGACATTGATCGGAGTTGCTCTGGCGATTGGCGTGGGATTGCTAATTTCTCGTAGTATTACGAGACCCATCATTCGTCTGATCGGGCTGTTCAAACAGCTTGCTCAAGGGAATCTCACCGTTAAGGCCAATGGCAGATATAACAGTGAATTCAAGGATCTGGCGGAGAGCTTTAATGGCATGGTCGAGCAGAACAGGAACCTGATTACCGATATGAATAATTCGATTCATGTGCTCCAGGCCAGCACTCAGGAATTGGAGGAGACATCCAAACAGACGGCAAGATCCATTGATGAGACATCGGCAACGTCCATGGGCATTGCCAAGGCGATGGAGGCCCAATCGGAAGATACCGAGCAGATTGCAGGCAAGTTCAACAGCTTTGGCGATAAAGTGGCTGCCATGAACAGCAGTGCGCAGGATGTGAAAGCAAGAGCGGATGAGATCGAATCGGTTTTCCACAACGGGAATGAAGTCGTCAATGAATTGATGCGTATTAATGAGGTCAACGAGCGGGAAGTGGAGAAAATCTCGGAGATTACGGTCAAACTTCAAACGAGTTCGGGCAGTATTAGTCAGATCACGGAAGCGATCAGCCAGATCGCGAAGCAGACCAATCTGCTTGCATTGAATGCTTCAATTGAAGCATCACGGGCTGGGGAGCATGGCAGAGGATTTGCGGTTGTGGCCGAGGAGATCCGCAATCTGGCAGAGCAGAGTTCCCGCCAGTCCAAGGAAATCTCCAGCATTATCGAGCAGAATCTGGCCGATGTCGCCGAGAACAACCATAGTGTTGCCGAAATTCACACCATCTCGTCCAGACAGGATGAGCTTGTTTTGCAGACTCGTCAGGCGTTTGATGTGATTCTGGAGAAAGTAATGGTCATTAATCAACAGATCGCCACGATGGCAGGACAGATGCAGGAGATGTTGCAGAATAAGGATGACGTACTGGAGTCAGCACATAGCTTGTCGGCTTCGGGAGAGCAAGTATCTGCTTCGGTTGAAGAGGTAACAGCAACCATGATGGAGCAGTCCGCGACAGTGCAGCAGTTGGCAAACATGGTCGATACAATCGATCAATTGACACAAAAGCTGGCCGAATCGGCTGCAAGATTCAAGGTGGAGTAAGCGTTAATTGTATGTGATCTAGAGGGGAAAAGTAACGACGAGGATGTCCCATAAGTCATGAATATGACGAGGGACATCCTCATTTAGTTTGATTTTGTTTTAATGAACCTGACACACGCTATTCGCTCCCATTTGCCCAGATCTGAGAACTAACGAATCACAGAGAAGCTATTTCGTCGATTCACTGTTTTTTTTAGGTTTGGAAGCCCTGTTATGACGAAATAGCGTTAGTGAGGTTCGTTAAATCTTGCAACCGTTGGTGATGCGCCTTTTAAGGTGTGGTAGGTTCGTTAGCACTTGGAGCGAGACGGTATTCCTTCTGGGACAGCCCCTTTTGCAACCAGTCCCCTGTCTCCTGTCCCCAGCTAAGTTATGCATGATAAGGGCATTTTTCCGTGTGAGGTGTTGGGGTATAGTCTGCATCTATCAAAACGTAATGCACTTCTGATTGAGCAGCTTCATGAATTGATCCAGCGCACTGCTGACATAACGATCCTCACCGCGGACAAAGGTTGTTGTGGTATGAGTATAACGATCTGCGAGATCAAATACGGAAAAATCATCCGGTTTCTTGTGAATAACGCTGCACGGCATAATGGTAAAAGCAATGCCAGATTCCACACAGCTGAGCAGGTTTTCCATCGTACTTACTTCAATGATATTACGTGCGGACAACCCTTCTTCCTGCAGGAATTCTTCGGTCATTTCACGATACGGACAGCCTTCGGGGAAAACGACCCACGATACCTGGCACAGGCTCTCAGGTGGTGCGTCTGTCTTTTTGGAGATGATATGAACCGTGTCCTGCATCTCGTATTCCACTTTCAGACCTTCCTTCACACAAGCCCCGCTGATAAAAGCACCATCAATCTCATAGTCCTGTATTTTCTTGCGCAGTACTTTGGGTGAAGTGGCGTTAACGAGTGAGATGGATACCTCCGGGTAGGTTACTTGATATTCATTCAGAATCTCCATAAAGCGGCTGGATGCCGCAGTTTCCACAATGCCGATTTTTAGCGTGCCAGAAGGTTCTCCGGGATCGGTCATATCCTGCTTCAGATCGTGCAAAAGGTTGCGAATCTGTGTGGCGTACTGGACGAACTGTTCTCCTTTGGAGGTCAGTACAACACCTTTGGGAAATCGGTTGAACAACTGGATTTGATATTCCTGCTCCAGTTTTTTGATGCGTGTCGTGACATTGGATTGCGCGTAATTCAGTTCTTTGGCGGCCTGTGAGATTTTGCCTGAACGTGCCACCGCGAGAACAATATCGATATCAGAAAGTTCCATGCTGTATCCTCCTGAGTGTGGATTAACTTACATTGCTTCCGCAGATATTCATGTTAGGTATCTCTCTGAGAGATACAACTATATATTACAATCATTTTACGATATATCAGAGCAGCCGTACAATATCCCTAATGACGAAGAGAGTAGGGATATAACATGGATAACATGCATACACGTTCAACACTATTGAGCCCGGTGACAATTCATCAATGGAAGTTAAGAAACCGAATTGTGATGGCTCCACTGACCCGGGGATTTGCTGATGACCATAAGGGGACCGTGACGGATGAGATGGTGGCATATTATGAGCAGCGTGCGCGGGATGGCGTGGGACTGATCATTACCGAGGGTATTAACCCGGATCTAGCAGGCAAAGGAACCTATGGCATCCCCGGCTTATATACAGATGAACAGACGACTTCTTGGAAAAGGGTAACAGATGCTGTTCACAGACATGGCGGCACCATTATTGCTCAGCTGTGGCATGTCGGCAGATTGTCCCATTCTGATCTGATCGGAACCGCTCCACTGGCACCTTCCAGCCTTGCGGCAGAGGGAAGAGTGCATAAGCTGCATAAGCCGTATCAGATTCCCCAAGCGATGAGCGCACAGGATATAGCGGATACGATTCAGCATTTTCAGACGGCAGCACGCCATGCGGTTCTTGCAGGGTTTGACGGAATCGAGCTGCATGCTGCGCATGGGTATCTGATCGACCAGTTTATCAATGAGAAGACCAACCACAGAACAGACGAATATGGAGGCGACACTGCGGGCAGATTACGGTTCCTTCGAGATATTATTTTGGCTGTAAAAAAAGAGATCAGTGTGGATCGCATATCGGTTCGATTCTCCGAGAAAAAGGATGATGATGCATCCTATGCATGGGCAGACAAAGCTGCAATGATCGATGCATATCTGAAGTTGTTCCGCGAGACGGGAATTTCGATATTGCATCCCTCGACAGATCATTATGCAAAAGCATGGGACGGTGGGAAATCCTTTCACGAGCGGATTCGAAGTCAGTGGGATGGAATTATTATTGGTGTGGGGAATCTGGATGTTCAGACCGCAGAGCACGCGATTGGTAAGGAAAGCATAGATCTGGCTGCGTTCGGCAGACCATTTATCTCCAACCCTGATCTGGTGCAGAAATTGAATGCTGGTAAGCCATTGGTGGAGTATGATGCAGCTAAGCATCTGCCCGTGTTGGTGTAAAAGGGAAAAACCGATTCAAAGAAAAATCAAAAAAAGACTGAACGCTACTGACATACTGTTGGCAAGAACGTCCTTGTATGATCAAGATATAAACAATCCCATATCTAAAGGAGAATAACATTATGTCAGTAATCGGACCCGATTTCATTTCACTTCAAGTGAGCAATCTTGAGAGCTCTGCCGAATTCTATCAAAACTATCTCGGACTGGTACGCTCACAGGCGGGACCACCTCATGCGGTGGTCTTTGATACCAAGCCTATTACATTTGCTCTTCGTGACCTATTGCCAGGAACCGAACTCCGTTCAGGTACTCAGCCAGGACTTGGTATCGCCCTGTGGCTTCATGCCCCGGATACGCAAGACATTCACGACAAGCTTGCTGCGGCAGGCGTTAAGATTACATCTGCACCAATAGATGGACCATTCGGGCGAACTTTTACATTTGCCGACCCAGACGGGTACCAAGTTACCCTTCACAGTAAAGCCTAATACGCAGATGTATCCATCTTAATCACAGTGATACCTTGCTCTGTCACAGAGAGCCAAGTGTTGATTACCAAATAAGGGCAGCACTGATCCTTAGGATCAGTCTGCCCTTATTTGGTCGTTCGGATTAAACGATATATTCATTTCTATTCGTTGCTGACGACTACAGCTTTCTTTTCCGTAAAGTAATACACCAAAGCGAGCAGCGGCATGATCAGGCCAATCAGCGTTGTGAGACTCCAGCCTCCGTTAGCATAAGACCAGCTTCCAAGAGATGAACCGATCGCACCGCCGACAAAAAAGATCGACATGAATATGCCATTCACACGTCCTCTCGCTTCACTTCCTAAGGAGTAAATGATGCGTTGGCCCAGCACCAGATTTCCCGAGACAGCCATATCCAATGTAATCGCCACGATTACAAGCAAAATCAGTGCAAACGTGGAGTGGCTCTGGAATACATAAGCCAGACCAAACGAAGCCGGAGCGATGATCATGGCAGCCCCCGTGAGAATACGCGTTAGTCCGCGATCTGCCAATCTCCCGGCAATGGGAGCGGCAATAGCACCTCCGACACCAGCCAGTGCGAACCAGGCAATGCCTTGCTGTGACATGCCGAAATCGTTCGCGAGCCTGAGAGGAACCGTCGTCCAGAATAAGCTGAAAGCACCAAACAGACTGGCTTGATAGAACGCCCGACGGCGTAACAGAGGCATCGTTCTGAACAGTGTGCCCAACGACACGATTAATTGACCGTATTTCAAGGTGGGTTCAGGTTGGCGAGCAGGAAGAGCACGGGATAGGAGCAACATGAGAAGTGTTATGACAATGGCGGAGAATACAAAGACCGTCTGCCATCCGAAGAGGCTGGTGATAAAGCTTGCGACAGGACGGGCCAGCATGATGCCCAGCAGCAGACCACTCATGACGTTGCCGACAACCCGTCCGCGTTGTTCCTCGGAAGTAAGATATGTCGCATAGGGTACCAGAATCTGAGCGACCACAGAACCTATGCCAATGAACAGAGAGGCAGTGAGAAATACAACAGCCGTGGGCGAGAAAGCCGCAGCAATCAGGGCAACAACCAGTACGATGAGGAAAAGAACGACCAGGCGTCGATTCTCGATAATGTCACTGAGCGGCACGATGAATAACAAACCAATAACATAACCAATCTGAGTCAACGTTACGATCAATCCGGCAGCGGCAGAAGAAAGGCCCGTGGTCATGCTAATCGGTCCGATAACGGTCTGAGCATAATACAGGTTTGCCACGATCAGTCCACAAGCGGATGCCAGCAAAAAAATAATCCAGGCAGGTACAGGTGCCTTCTTCACTTGTTGTCTCATATCCATCTTAATCATCCTCCACAGATTTCATATTCGTATTGAAAATTCGATATTCCAGATAGATCAACGGGTGCTGTTTAAAACGTTAATTACTAAACGTTGTGTTCACTAATTAAAACATATAATAAACTAAACGTTTAGTATTGTAAATAGACTAAACATATTTTAATGAAAATTTAAATGAGGATATAAAAATGAGCGGAGAGTGAATTGTGTGTACGCAATGCATTTTAGTATAATGAACGTATCGTTTTTATGAATATTACTGATGATAAAATATATTTTTTGCATCCAGGAGGGCTCAAGATGACTGCCAAAAGAGGACGTCCACGTAATATGGAAACCCAGAATGCCATTCTTAACGCATCCTATGAGTTGTTGTTGGAGCACGGATTCGGGGCTGTTACGATTGAGAAGATTGCTGAGCGCGCACAAGTGAGCAAAGCCACGATCTACAAATGGTGGCCGAGCAAAGGCGCTGTCATCATGGACGGATATATGTCTGCCGCAACGGCAAGATTACCCGTACCGGATACAGGTTCAGTATTGGAAGATATACGCATACATGCGAGTAATCTGGTTCGTTTTTTGACCAGTCGGGAAGGAAAAGTGATTACACAGATTATCGGAGAAGGGCAATCGGATGAAGGGCTTGCCGAAGAATACCGCACAAGATACATCCAGCCACGTCGGCGTGAAGCACGGGGAATTCTGGAGAAGGGTGTGGAGCGCGGCGAATTGATGAGTGGGACGGACATTGGACTGTACATTGATCTGATCTATGGACCGATGTTCTATCGCATGTTAGTTACGGGGGAAGCGATGGATGAAGCGTTTGTTGATGTGATGCTCCGTTCATTGTTTGAGGGCATTCAGTCCAATTAGATATAGGGATAGTCGCGATACAAGCGGGAGTAAGAGGGAAGAGGGCGATTCGTAGGAATCACCCTGGAAGGGCACGCGTGTATTGTTCGTGGGAGAATCTTATACCTGGAATATAGGTGAGATGGCTGTGGGCCATGAGTCTGTAGCATTAGAGGATAGGAAGGATGCGTGCTGGGTTAACACCGGGGGTTCATTCCATACTGAACTAGGCAGTTCACGGCGTAATACAGGGGCCACTTCCTTGGCAAAACGCTCCACTTGCTCCAACTGCTCGCTATGCGTCAATCCATCTACGCTGATACTCAGCACCTGATGTCCGTAAGCGGCATGATAGTCCAGAATTTTCTCAATAACCTGTTCCGGACTGCCGATTAACGCAGGGCCACGTGCAATGTTATCCTCCAGATCGGTGAAGGGCGACTGGTTATGCTGTGCGGCGGCGGTGGCATGGAACGCTTCATAGTACGGCTTATAGCGACGAATGGCTTCTTCACCTGTATCGGCAAGGTAGAGACTGCCGGCACCAGAGCCAATCACTGCCTGCTGCGGATCATGACCATAATAATCGAGGCGCTCTCGATAATGATCGATTAACGCTTTGTATTTGGCCTGAGGGTGAAAAGAATTTGACGTGAAGAGCGGCTCGCCATATTTGGCAGCGAGTTCGGTTGAGACTGTGCTCGACGCGCTACCATGCCAGATTGGGATGGACTGCTGAAGCGGCCTAGGCCACGTGGTCACGCCCTCAAGCGGAGGGCGATACGTTCCCTGCCAGGTGACATTCTCTTCAGACCACAGCCGTTTTAGCAAATGATACCGTTCATCGAGTGAGTCCCATTGTTCCTCTTCGCTTATGCCAAACAGCGGATAATGTCGAGGGTCATTGCCTTTCCCAATAATCATCTCCAGCCGTCCGCCTGATAATTGATCCAGTGTGGCATAATCCTCGGCAACCCGGACTGGATCAAGTATACTAAGAACAGTAACGGTGGTTAGTAACCGAATGCGTGTGGTTGCTGCGGCTATTGCGGTTAATACGACAGGTGGCGAGGAAGATAGAAAAGGTGCACCGTGTCGTTCACCAATTCCATAGGCATCGAATCCCAGTCGTTCAGCCAGCTTCGCTTGCTCCGATATATTATGGAATTTCTGCTGAGTCGTCAGAGCCTCCCCGGTTACGGCATTAGGCAGATTCATCATGAGACTAAACAAGGCAAATTTCATCTGACCTTCTCCTTGAACTGAATTAATCGTATCTGTGTCGTATAATCCTATTGAAATAGTAGGATATTTAAGTTGCATTAAATGTATCATGTTCTCACGGATTCTTCTAATGGATATTTTCTATAAGCAAAAATTCAGTTCAGGCCCCCTTGCACAGATGTGAAGGAAATTGCCACGATTTTTATTGACCGCTGTAAAATTTAGGATTAAAATTGTGCTTATCATATAAATTCAAAATTATGGATTTTCATTGTGGAGGTGGGATACATGGAACCTACAACTACGATACGCTCATATATTGAGGACTACATCAGGAAACAGGGGTACACCCTGCAGTATTTTGCCGATATATCAGGAGTTAACGCCGGAACGCTTAGTGCAATTATTAAGGGGACTCGGCCCATTGCTATGGCGCAACTGGATCTGATTACCCAAGGCATGAAGCTGGAAGAGGGGTACTTCTACGAGATCTATGGGGCTGAATGTTTCGTGGAATCGGCACCCCATTGGAGGAGACTGGAACCATTCCTGCAGCGCTGTGCCGAATTGGACAAGCTGGAATGTATTCAGAGGGTTATCCAGGAAGTGACCGATGATCGCTCGTATATCTCGGAGTTGTTCGAGATGGCGGAAGGCATGCTGGAGCGTGGACAGACGAAGGCTGCGCGAATGTTGTACGAATGTGTGGCGGAGTGTGAGAAATACCAGCATTCCGAGCGCCTGGCCCTCTGCCAGTATCGCATCTTCACGTTATCTCTCGGTCAGGACCAGCATGAGAATCTTCGTGCAGCCGTACATTTTGAACCGTATATTAATCGGCTGGATGAGGAGAGGCAGCTGGATGCGATTAAAGACCTGGCGAATACGTATGCTTCGCTTCGATATCGGGACAAGGTTTTTAATCTGGCTGAAGAATTAGATCAGAAAACAAAAATTTTACAATCGTATACAAAGAAGAAAATAGATAAAAGCGATAGACTCACTGCCTATCCTTTATTCGTATATAGAGCTTATTCCAATTTGCTTAAATCATCGGCATGTGAGAAGCAGGGACGTTATGAAGAAGCTTTGCTCTATACAGAAGTCTATGCCAAGCTTGCTAAAGTCTCTGAACCGGATGAAGAGGATCAAATTTTTATTGATAAATTCGCTGGTTGGGCAGAAGCCAATACTTATTTATATAAATTAATGATGGGTAATCGAAATGTTTTACCTGCATATGTGGAATTTATTGAAAAAAATGAAGAGGAAATTTTACCTGCGATAATTAATATTTTGGAGGCAGCTAATAAGTTTGATCAAAATATTGATGATATTTTGGATAGGTTCAGCGATCGAATTAACTCGGAAATTAACGGTTTAAAAGGGTACACTGAGCAGATGAAAAATGAAATTTATGCAGGATTCTTGTTGGAACGTTCTCTCTATCACTTAAATCGCCATGAATATCCAGAGGGTTTGAAGCAACTTATGCACTGTCTGAGAGAGTCTGTACGATTTAACAATCAAACAGATATCATTCACTGTATTTCCCTGTATGAGAAGTACAAAAACATGGGTACGGCTGAAATCGAGCATCAGTACAAACTTATCATGATGGAGGTTCAGAAATCTTATGAAAAAAAAGAAGATCTTCTATGTAATCTTGCTTAGCATAATGATTATTAATATAAATCAATTAGCTAATTTGGATAGTGATGTTATTACACAAATAATGTCTGTAACGCATGGCGAAGGAAGACTATAACAGCTAAGATTTATTAAATTCTTTCATTAACATGCGTCTTATTTCCGGGATATGGAGATGGGGCGCTTATTTGTTGTCTATTAGATCATTCATAACGAAAAGAGGATTTATCATTGCAGATTGATATTCAGAAGCTTTACGACAAATATATAACATTGGACATTCCTAATCCATTCAGTTTGGAGCAGATTCATGATCGACTAACTCAGAAATTTTACGCTGAGAAGGTAGATTTAGAGGAGTTTTCCGACTTGCGCAACGATCCTCATGCGGGATTTGATCAGGCGATTGCAGCTTATGTATTCAAGGATGAGAGGGGAACCAAGCAATTAATTAGCCTGAACAAGGATGAGGATATCCATGAGCCATTGGAGTTTGCATGGATCATTAACTCCACTGTAAGAGGGTTTTCTCTTCTACTAATTCTTGAAATCGAAGTATTTTATGGAATGCAAGAGAGTGAGATGACTCTTGGCAATCCACGTTTTGAGGAATATCTCATCCTACTTTATTTAACAGGTTACATTGAGTTCGAGAATGACTCTTTCATTCATCTGTTGCGTGCTCGTTATCGAGAGGGCTACAGACTTCGTTATTTTGGCATGCAGAATGGTGATGATAATTATCTATACGAATAAATTTGCTGTCGGATAAGGTTATTAACTTCTTTCTGGAGAAAGGTGCAAAAAGTACTTAGGGTAAAATGCATAATATGTCCATGAATCAGTTTAACGTTAAGGATTCGAAAATTCCCGAATACGATATGTAGACATGCTCTCCACATCTTTGCGCCACATCTTGTAGTGATGAGAGGGTTTCATATCTCTATGCAAAATGCTTGATGTTGAAAGTATCTCTATGGAAATAAGCATTTTACCTTGCAAAGGAATATAATGTTAATTTTTTGGCAATGTATCCTAAAATATTTAAAAAAGAGGGGGTGCATGCTGTGAGTGAACCGAAACAGATCAGAGACCAAATCGAACAGAACAGGCATGAATTGAGTCGTTTGGCGGAGAATCATGGCATGCAAGACAACAAAGTCCTCCGACAGTCCATGGTGCTGGACGAGCTTATTAATGAATATAATCGATTCAAATATAAAAGCCATCTCGGCAACAGACAACCGATTGCATAATGCAGTCGGTTTTTTGGTCTAATTCAACCGAATTGTTTTGCTAGATTAACGCAGCGGATGTGTTCTATAGAAATAGCGTAGTCGACTGTAGCGATACAGTCGGCTTTTTTGCGTTCACCCTGATACCAATGCGCATAACTTGAAATTCCGTACCAATTCCAGGGTTGGCAGGATAGCGAATGATCATTAAAACTGGATATGATGACCCCAGTTATATCCAGATTGATCTGTGAAGGGGGCTCATACAATGATCGGGAGAGGGAGGGATGAACGGAAATGATGGACAAGGTACGCACTTTTTTCGGAAAAAACGTAAACCTGCGCACCAAGTTGCTCCTGTTGTTCCTGGCGCTGACGTTGCTGCCGCTAAGCTTGCAGGGAGTGATGAACTACAAGCATTTCTCACAGACGATGGATCGCAAGACCGAGCAGTTCACCATTGAACTGGTTCGCCAGATTAACGCCAATCTGAATCGGCTGCTGAAAGACTTTGAGCGGTTGTCGCTCTTGCCGCTATACGATCAGATGGTGCTTGGCATTCTGGGCAAATACAACGGTTCAATGGGGTCTGGTACATGGGCGAGGTCTGAGGATTATCTGAAAATGAAGCTCTATACCTCTGGTCAAGCTTATGATCGACCCGAGATTCGGGGAATTCATCTGATCAGCAACAGCGGCATCTTGTTCTCCAATCTCGATTCACTGGCGGTCAAGCCGGTATGGGACAGCAGACAGGATGACTGGTTTGCAGAGCTTGAAGACTCGGAAGGGACGTGGCGCCTGATTCCTCCGCATGACCCCGGCTACTACACGGACGGACAGAAAGAGTCATATATATCGGTGGGCAGAGTGCTTCGAGATCCGGGTACGCTCCAGCGATTGGGGTACATTCTGATTGACATCCGTCTGGAAGCCTTCAGTCAACTGTTATCCAATTTGAATGTTGAGCAAGAGGCAAGCCTGATGATTGTCGACAGCAAACAGCGTCTGCTGTTCGAGCGGGCCTCAACAGGAGGAATGTCTGCGTACGACCAGCTGCTAACGAATGGACAGCTTCTAAGCTATGCAGGAAACCAAAAAGTTGTTCTGGATGGGCAGTCCTATCTCTATGTACAACACCATTCCAGCTATTCTGGGCTCTCGGTGATCAGTCTTACACCTATTGCCGTAATTCAAAAGGAGTCGGGTGAGATGCTCACCTTTACAATAGGGTTCGCTGTATTGTGTATGGCGGCTATATCGATTCTGGCGGTTCTGTTATCCTATCGTATCACCCGGCCACTGATTCGACTGAAGCACCACATGATTCGGGTGGAGCAGGGAGATTTTAGCCAGCGGGTAGCGCACTTTAGCAGTGATGAATTCGGACAGATGAGTCGGGGCTTTAACCGCATGATGGAAGAGATTCATCGACTGTTCAATGAGGTGTTCCTGCTTGGCATTCAAGAGCGGGAGGCAGAGTTGTCGGCGTTGCAGAGTCAGATGAATCCTCACTTTATATACAACACACTGGAGTCCATTAACATGATGGCCATTCGCCAGAAGCATGCTGAGGTGTCGGACATGGTGACGGCGCTTGGCAAGCTGCTGCGCTATACGATTGATAAGGTGGACCGGATGGTGCCGCTTGGGGAAGAACTGACTTTTGTACAGTCCTATGTACGCATTCAGCAGGTACGTTACAACGGTAAGCTGGAGGTTAACTATGACATCGAAGAACAGATAACGGAATGTGGGATTCCGAAGCTGATCCTGCAACCGTTGGTGGAAAATGCAGTCTACCATGGCATTGAAGGGCAGGAAAATGGAGGAGTAATCTGGATATCTGCCTTGAGGTTCGACCATGAGCTGCTGATTAGCGTACGAGACAACGGTAAGGGAATGACTCAGGCTAAGATTGACGAGTTAAACGAATCCATAACAAAACAGCCTTCCAGTCAGGCATTACGTTGCCATGCCGGGGACAGTCTGGGGCTTAACAATATCGCCCAGAGGCTTCGCCTCATCTATGGAGAAGGCGGCAGCCTAAGCATTGATGGAAGTCCCGGGCAGGGCCTGGTGGTCACCATATCCATTCAACTTCTACCGAAAGGGGATTGAAGCGCATGTATAAAGTATTGCTTGTAGAGGATGAGACGGTTATCCGTCAGGGACTGAGGGAGCTGGTCGTACAAGCGTCTTCTCAGTTTCAGGTAACGGGCGAAGCATCAAGCGGCACGGAGGCGCTGGATTTTCTGAGATGTGAAGTGCCGGATGTGTTAATCACGGATATCCGCATGCGTGAAATGGATGGATTAACTTTGGCAAGCAAAGCCAGAGACATGTACCCTGAATTGCTCATGCTCATCATTAGCGGCTATGGCGAGTTTGAGTATGCCCGCAGAGCGATGGAGTTCGGGGTGTTGAACTATCTGTTGAAGCCAATCGATCGCTATGAACTGGCATTATGCATACAGAAGATTCAAATGTTGCTGGACCGCAGATATGGTATTTCAACCCTTTCGATCCCGGAGCCATCTGGGAAAGCAGAACATGCTAGTGGAGATACACGGAAGATTATCCGAGATGTGAAGGAGCACATCAAGCAACATCCCGATGGAGATTTACGGCTTCAGACGATCGCAGATCTCGTTCACTTAAACCCCACTTATTTGAGCCAGTTATTCAAGAACGAAATAGGTATTAATTATTCCGAATACATCACGGAGGCACGTATGGAGCGGGCCAAGTGGTTGCTGATCAACACGGGTCTCAAAATCTATGATGTGGCACGGTTATCCGGGCATCAAAGTCCCAAACATTTCATGCTGGTGTTCAAGCAGCAGGTGGGATGGACTGCGGGAGAATACCGAGACCGATTCAGTATTTCTTGAAATACCATACCATTTCTGTAGTTGACGTGATTTATGAGGGAACGAAGCTTTCGTTATACTTTGGTTGCACCTGTATACCACAACGTCCATAAGGGGGATTTCCATGAAAAAAGCAGGACTGATACTGATGCTTGTACTCATGATGGTGGCTTCAATTGCGTGCACAAGCTCCAATTCTGGCAGTGAACCTGGCAGTGCAGGCGGGGAGAATGGAGAGGTGGAGCTGAAGTTCATGATGTGGGGCAATCAGGCACATATGGATGTATACAACAAGCTGATCGATGGCTTCACCCAGGAAAATCCAGGCATCAAAGTCACGATGGAATCCGTACCTTTCGCAGAATACCAGCAAAAAATCTCAGTGCTTGCCGCCGGAGGCTCACTTCCCGATCTCGCCTGGGTATCGGAGCGAATGGTACCACAATTCAAATCCAACCACATTCTGGCCGATGTATCGGAGTTCAAGGATGATGCACAGTTTAAGCTGGATGATTACATTCCAAGTACGCTTGATCTATTCCGTGACGGCGACCAGCTGCTGGGGCTACCTTTCTCAACACCTCCGGTGGTCATGTTTTATAATAAAACGTTGTTCGACAAGGCCGGTCTGACGGATCCAAACACACTTGCCACCCAAGGACAATGGACATGGGAACAGTTCGAAGAGTCAGCCAAGGCGATTACAAGCAAGGAGGCGACCAACCGAATCTATGGCGCCAACTTTTTTCGCGACTGGAAGACCTGGGCGGTTCTCTCCTCCTATTCCTGGTCCAATGGAAGCGGTCCATTCGACGAAGGCATGACAACGTTCACCTGGAACGATGCCTATGGCGTACAGACCTTTGAATTACTGGAGCGCATGATGTTCACCGATGAATCACATCCGAAGGCGGGGGAGCAAGTTAGCTTCGATGCGGGTAATGTGGGCATGTTCTTCGATAATTACAGCTATGTTTCCAAAGCAAGGGAGATTACGGATTTTGAATGGAGCATCGCGCCTATGCCTTCCGGTTCACAAGGCAGTGTACCGATGCTGGGGCAGGCAGGATATGCCATGTTCAACGACAGCAAACATCCCGAGGAAACGAAGAAGCTGTTGAAATATTTTTCCAGTGAGCAGGGGATTCAGGCGACAGCCACTTATTTTGTGCCTCCTCGTACTTCTGTTCTGAACTCGGACGCATTCATTCTTCAGCCGAATAACCCGAGCAAAGAGCATATTGTGCAGGCCGTCATTGATGAAATGCCAAAAGCACGCTTAATTCCCGGCCATATCCGATGGCAGGATATCGACAATGCGGTATTGCAGGGATTCGACCGGCTGTTTGCCAAGACAGCGACAGCTGAGGATAACCTGAAACAAATGCAGGAAGAGATCCAAAGTATGCTGCAACCCTAAGTAAGTCGATTGAAAATGGAGGTGAGAATAATGGGCAAATTCAAAGAATTACTTGAGCGGAAACCGCTGTCCTTGGTTGTCAGTCTGCCTGAAAATGAACTTGCTTTGGCTCGGGCAGCCATGGAAGAGGGGGCTGATGCACTCAAGGTGCATTATAATGTCGGTCATCGCGCCAGCGGGAATCATTTTGGCCCATTGGATAGGTATGCCGAGGTGTTTGGGGCGATCCGCAGTGAATTTGGTGGTCCGCTTGGGGTCGTACCTTCCGGCAGTATAGATGGAGCACGACGGGAGGATGTGGAGCGCCTTGCTGGACTGGGTTTTGACTTCTATTCCATCTATGCACATCACTTGCCCTCCTTCATGCTGAGTGACTTGGGGCTGGACCCAACGTTTGCGATCAATGAGGAATATGATGCTTCCCTCGTAACATCGGCAGCTCACTTCGGCTTCACTGCTCTGGAGGCATCCATTGTACCTGGAAAAGAATATGGTACACCGCTCAGCTTCGCGGATGTGCTCAAGTATCGCCGTCTGGTCTTGCAAGCCCAGGTTCCGGTATTGGTTCCTTCCCAGCGAAAGCTGGTACCGGAGGATGTTCGGGTGCTACGCGATACCGGGGTCAAAGCGATTATGCTTGGAGCGGTTGTGACAGGCAACACGGAGGAAGAGCTGCGAAGGGCTGTGAACGGGTTCCGCAATATGGTGGACAGCCTGAACCGTCCAGACTATATAAGTTGAACTAAAGGATATTTACACTTGTACTCCGATGCCAGAACAACCTTCCGATCGCTGTTATCCCCAGATTTTTTTGGAATCCCTTATATAGAGGGAGAAATCCGGGGATAAGCATATGCTTCCGATGCAGCTTTCTTCCAGAAAGCTTTTAGGCGACCACTTCGCTTCTTAAGGTTTTTTCTGTCCTCTACGTTCTTGTGTAAATATATAGTTCACCTTATATAGAATCGCCACAGAGTTCAGCTTCAGGGGATAAGTTTGATAACAAAAGGAGGGCCTGATTGTGACCCATCCACACAAGCGCAAAAGAAGAGGACCGCTCGCCAGAGAAGCGCAGATCGCGGGGTGGCTGTTTGTATCGCCGATGGTGCTTGGGTTTACGCTGCTGCTGTTGTTTCCCATGGGTCTCGCGTTATACATGAGCCTGACTGATTGGCCGCTGCTGGGGGATCATCATTTTGTTGGACTGGAGAATTACCGGAATATTATGACAGACACCATGTTCTGGAAAGTGCTCGCCAATACGGTTTATTTCACAGTCGGACTGGTACCGCTTAATATTGTGCTCGCCCTGCTGCTCGCGTTGCTGCTATCCAGGAATCTGCGGGGGATCGGAATTTTTCGAACAGCAATCTTTGTTCCAGTCATGACTTCGCTGATCGTATGGGCCATCGTATGGAAGCTGATGTATGCAACAGAATCAGGATTGATTAATCAGCTTCTATTGATGACGGGCATCAAGGGTCCGGCGTGGCTATACAATGAAGATTTGGCAATGCCGGCAGTGATTGTGACCAGTGTGCTGAAAAATGTAGGTCTGAATATGGTGCTGTTCATTGCAGCTATTCAGCAGGTACCGCGTTCACTGTACGAAGCAGCAACATTGGACGGTGCGGGCAGAAGGGGAACTTTCTTTCACGTTACACTGCCTATGATCACACCAACGGTGTTTCTGACTGTGGTCATGACCGTGATTGGTTCACTCAAAGTATTCGGACAGATCTATGTGATGACACAGGGCGGGCCGAGTAACAGCACAAAGGTATTGGTTTATTATATCTGGGAAAAAGCATTCAAACTATTTCAGTTCGGCTATGCTTCTGCTCTCGCATATGTACTGTTCTTCATCGTACTGATCCTGACACTGCTGCAATGGCAGCTCCGAAAGAGGTGGGTTTTCAATGAAGGCGATGCCTAATTCTTCGGGGAGGAAGATAGGAAGTACCCTTGGGACGTATTTGTTGCTGACACTGATTTCACTAATCATGATTGTGCCATTTATCTGGATGATATCGACATCAATCAAGGAGCCTCAGAGCATATTCACCTATCCGCCACAGTGGATACCGGAATCCTTCCGATTTCAGAACTACATCGATGTGTTCCGATTGATTCCGTTTCACCGTTTCTATTGGAACAGTATCTATATTTCTGCGTTGGTTGTGCTGGGAACCGTTTTTTTTGCTTCTCTCGCCGGTTATGCATTCGCCAAAATTCCGTTTAAAGGACGTAATGTGGTATTTCTCATCCTGCTGAGTGCCATGATGATTCCTCATGAGGTGACGGCGATTCCGATGTTCCTGTTCATGCGGCAGCTGGGGTGGATTGATACCCATCTTCCGCTGATACTACTGCCAATCTTTGGCGCGGGCGGTGTGTTTGGCATCTTTGTGATGAGGCAGTTCTTCATTACGGTGCCAACGGAACTGGAGGAAGCGGCGATGATCGACGGCTGCAACCGATTCCGAATATATGCGCGAATTATGCTGCCTATTGCCAAGCCAGGTATGGCTACGCTGACGATCTTCACGTTTGTGACGATCTGGAATGAGTTCTTCGATCCGTTGATTTTCATTAACTCGCGTGATCTAATGACGCTGCCGCTTGGATTATCTTTGTTTACAGATGAGGTCGGCACAGCCTGGCAATATCTGATGAGCGCCACAGTCATGGCGACCTTGCCACTTTTAATTGTTTTTTTCCTGGCACAACGGCGCTTCATTGAGGGGGTTGCCATGACGGGACTGAAAGAGTAAGTCATGAAATACGTGCAAAGGCGAGAAATACGTGCAATAGAACGGAAGGAGGGACAACATTTGAGTGAACGGATGAGCATGGAAAAGGAAGAAGCAGATGTCGTTATTGTGGGCGGAGGTCCAGCGGGTATAGCGGCAGCCATTGCGGCTGGAAGGCAGGGTGTCCGCACAGTGCTGGTGGAGCGATATGGATTCGTTGGTGGGATGTCCACTGCCGCTATGGTCTATCCCTGGATGACTTTCCATACGGAACGTGGGGAGCAGGTCATTCAAGGTATTGCGCAGGAGATTGTGGATCGTTTGCAGGCGTGTGGCGGCTCCCCCGGGCATTTGCGCGATACGGTTGGATTTGTGCATACCGTTACGCCGTACCATCCTGCGATCTTTCAGGTGGTTGCGGCAGAGATGTTGCAGGAGGCTAGTGTCCGGCTGTTATTGCACAGCTTCGTGGATGAAGTGGTTGTTGGGGATGATCGGGTGGAAGCGGTGCGAGTGACCAACAAGTCTGGACGAAAGGAGTTCCGAGCGAACGTATTCGTGGATGCAAGCGGTGATGCGGATCTGGCTTATCTTGCAGGGGCTTCGGTGGCGAAGGGGAGAGATGGCGATAACCAGTCTCAGCCGATGACCATGAAATTCCGCATGCGTGGTGTGGATCTTGGACGCGTGAAGCAATACATGCAGGAGCACCCGGAAGATTTCTATGCCAAGACCCCCTTCTCGGAGCTGGATAGCATTCCGTTAACCGGGGTGAGCGGCTTCTATTCCCAGTGGAAAAAAGCGGGGGTACCGATTAATCGCGATCAGGTGTTGTTTTTTACCGGACCGGCTGACGATGAAGTGCTGATAAATTGTACCCGGGTGCAGGGACTCGATGCGACGGATGCCGAGGATCTGACCTCTGCTGAACAGGAAGGGCGGAAGCAGGTGCTGATGATTGCTGAGTTTTTGCAGCGTGATGTGCCTGGATTCGAACGGGCTTCCATCTCAGCGGTAGCACCTCAGATTGGTATTCGTGAATCCAGACGGATTATCGGTCATTATGCGTTGACCCAAGCGGATGTGGTCGCAGGACGGAAGTTCGAGGATGTGATTGCCAGAAGCGGTTATCCTATCGATATTCATGACCCTTCGGGTCAAGGTGTTGTAGCTGCCTTTATCAAAGGGGACGGGGCGTACGATATTCCGTATCGTTGTCTGGTCTCTCGCAATATCCGCAATCTGCTGGCGGCAGGACGCTGCATCTCCACCACACATGAGGCGCATGCAACGACAAGGTTGACGCCAAGCTGTATGGCTACCGGGGAGGCCGCCGGGACAGCAGCTGCACTAACCGTGAAGATGAAGCTTGATCCGGTGGGACTGCCAATTGAGCTGCTACAGGCGGAATTACGTCACAACGGAGCGGCGATCTAGCGGATAAGCTGATTGTGGGCGGATTGGACGCAGTATTATTCTTGGGAGCGGCATGAATCATTAATAGTGGGCGTAACGTGGATGTTTATTTATTTAATTCACGGTGGTGTAAGTTTTAACGAACCTGAGACGTCTAATATGGGGCTATAAGCTGAGATGAAAAATGTAACGAATCTCAGTGAAGTTATTTTACTCAAAAACCTGAAATACGGCGTAAAGGCGGGGGAATCGGAAGAATAGAGCGTCTACGATTCGTTAGGTTAGAAACTGTCCCCAAAATGGCTAAATAAGCTTCCCCCGGTTCGTTAGAACATCGGTGGGAAGCTCATTTCATTTATTCAGTCATTTAATTCATGCGTGCCTCAAGTCGCCTTGCGACAATGGACAGCGTATAGTTGATGACAAAATACAATACCGCAGCGAGCAGGAGGGCGGGGATAATATAATCGAAACTTTGGCCGCCGAGGATCTGCACGTTGTGCATCAGTTCCGGCAAAGAGATGATGATTGCCAGTGAAGTATCCTTCAGGAGTGAGATGAACTGGCTGACCATCGGCGGAGACATGCGGCGTAGCGCCTGTGGCATGATGATGCCACCGAGGGTCTGCATGTAGCTCAGGCCGGAAGAACGGGCAGCTTCCACCTGACCGCGCTCAACAGACTTCAGACCGCTACGTACGATCTCGGCGATCATCGCGCCTTCAAATAGACTCAGTCCAACGACCGTGGACCAAAAGACGGACATTTTGATCCCGAGCTGCGGAAGTACGATGTGGATGAAGAAAATGATGAGCAGTAGTGGCAGATTCCGAATCGTATCCACGATGACCGCTACGATCTGTGACAGAATGGGGATGCGAGTAAACCGGACGGTACCCAGCACGGTGCCAAGTATGAAGCTGAATACAATGGATAGCCCTGCGACCTGTAGGGTAATCAAGAATCCTTGAAGCAGGAAACGAAGGTTGGGCCATGCATAGGCCCCGCTAAAGTCCATATTTTATTAGCCTCCTTCTGTATGCAGGAATAGAATATTGAAGATCAATAGATGGGGCATGGACTAGCCAAAATAACGGACCAAAATTATCGAAAGGTCTGAAATAGACAATATATCTCCCTAAAAATCTGCGCATGTATATGTCAATGTGTTACATGGTAACCTGACCGGCTGGTTTGTTCTTCTTCGGTTTGCCCTTGGTACTGCGCGCCTCTGCATCGCTCTGTCCGAACCTGCGCTCCATATAATGCACCAGAAAGCTGAGTGGTAGTGTCAGCACCAGATAGAACAGCGCAACAACGGTGTATACACTTAGCGGTTGGAACGTATCCGAGTTAACCAGGTCGGCAAAATACATGAGATCCATACCGGCGACGACGGCCAGAATGGATGAGTTCTTGACCAGATTAATAAATTGGTTGCCGATGGACGGCAAAACAATCTTGATCGCTTGAGGCAGAATGATCAGATTCATGGCCTGTACATAGGACAAGCCGGAGGATCTTGCGGCTTCCAGTTGTCCACGCGGCACCGTCTGAATGCCCGCTCGGATCGCTTCGGCAATGAAAGCGGCGGTATAGATGGTCAGACCCAGAGTACCAGAGACAAATCCGTCGAGCGAAATGCCTAGTGCCGGCAGTCCGAGATAGAAGAAGAACACAACCAACAGCAGGGGAATGTTTCGGATAAACTCCACAAAAGCCGTGCCAATCCAGTTCAGCGGTTTCACAGGGGATATCCGAAAGATCGCCAGAATCGCGCCCAGGATAAAGCTGCCAACGAGAGCTATAATACTCACTTGAATGGTATTCAGGAATCCTTCCAGAAAACGATCCGAGTGTCGCATCAGTACGCTGAAATCTAATGTGCCCATATAGGCAAAGCCTCCGTTCTCCAGATGTAGAAACGGCGATTACGTCTGCTTATGCATCGCATCCAGCAGACGAATTCGCCGCGTGCTCATCATTAATCGGGGTTACTCGGGCTTGGAGCCCAGCCATTTCTCATGTAATGTGTCATATTCCCCGCTGTCTTTCATGCTTTTGAGCAGCTTGTTGACTTCTTCCACGAAGGCGGTGTCGCCTTTGCGAATGGCCATACCATAAGGTTCACTTGTGAAATTGCCACCAACCAATTGGAAGCTGTTATCTGTCTGTTGCATGCCGATAAGGATGATATTATCTGTGGTCAGCGCTTCGCCTTTACCTGCTTTGAGAGCAGTGAATGCATCCTGATAGTTATCGAATTCGAGCACTTCAGCATCAGGGGCTTTCTCGCGAATATTCTGAGCCGATGTGGAGCCTTTCACGGCGAGTACTTTCACCCCGCTGAGGCTTTCCAAGCCAGTAATTGGACTATCATTTTTCACCAGCAGGGATTGGCCTGCCTCGAAATAAACATCACTGAAATCCACCTGTTCCTTACGCTCATCCGTAATCGTCATCGTGGCGATGATGATGTCAATGTCTCCATTCTGCAACATGGGAATACGTGTCTTGGAAGTGACCTCTTTCAGTTCGACCTTTGTCTCATCTCCAAGGATCTGTTTGGCGAGTGCCTTGGCGATATCAATATCGAATCCCTCAACGTTGCCGCTTGCGGGATCTTTCAGTCCGAATAGCTTCGTATCATATTTCACGCCGGCAATAAGTTTGCCGCGCTCTTTAATCTGCTCAATGGTTCCTTTAGCTACGGCATCTCCGCCAGAACCGCTACTACCGCCGCTACTGCTATTCTCCTCACCTGTACTACAACCGGACAATACCAGCGAGAGAATAAGGACAAGTATAAATGACGGCCACTTCAACAATTTTTTCATGAATAAGACCCCTCTCAAAATGGAATATTGGATTATTCTCAATGATGAATCAGACGGCTCAGGAATTGCTGTGCTCGTTCTTCTCTGGGGTTGTCAAAAAATTCAGCGGCGGTGGCCTCTTCTACAATTCGGCCTTCGTCCATGAAGATGACCCGGTCCGCAACTTCGCGGGCGAATCCCATCTCATGGGTAACAACGACCATGGTCATGCCATTATGGGCAAGGGAACGCATCACATCGAGGACTTCCCCGATCATTTCGGGATCGAGTGCAGAGGTCGGTTCGTCAAAAAGCATGATTTTGGGCTCCATGGCGAGTCCTCTGGCGATGGCTACCCGTTGTTGCTGTCCACCGGACAACTGGGAGGGATAACTGTCTGCTTTGTCGGCAATGCCCACCCGGGTAAGATACTTCATTGCCGTTGAGGCAGCTTGTTCTTTGGGTTGTTTGCGCACCTTCATGGGTGCAAGGGTAATGTTATCAATGACTTTTTTGTGAGGATAAAGATTGAAGTGTTGAAATACCATACCAATGTCACGGCGGAAGAGGTTAATATCCACCTTTTTCTGATGTAGAGGGACCCCACTGACAACAAGTTCGCCTTCGGTAATGGTCTCCAGGCGGTTAATACAGCGGAGTAACGTGCTTTTGCCGGAGCCGGAAGGTCCGATGATGACGACAACCTCTCCTTCTTCGATGTGAAGATGGATATCCTTGAGGACATGAAAATGACCGAAATGCTTTTGGACACCCCTAAATTCAATCAAGAGTAGACCCCATCCTTTCTGCAACGAATGTTTGTAAAAGGAATAATAAGGAATTAATTGAAACTAGTTATTTAATCATACATACTCATCCTGCTAATGGCAATTGGTTTGTGATAAAACATGACATAAGTAATAGACTTTCTAGGGCTATGGGCAGTAATTGTGTTATATACCTGTTATGTTATCAAATCTCTTGTGACGAATCCTGACAGAAAATTGAATCTATTCTCCTAGTTGTTTACCAACCATTGGAATAGATGTATAGAGTATACTAGAAATGATGTTTCATTTATGACTCTGATCATAAAAACAAATTCCATCAAGTTCTAACTGTACATGGCAAAAAAGCTCAACCTAGTGCATCAGGCCATTGATATGATGGAGCGAGAAAGTATCTGTCTGAAAGTAAACTAAAGAAAGTAGAAACGAAAAGTTGATCTCATAACGCTTCCATTTCCATTACAGGTAGAGAGGATGATTCTGCATAATGAATACATATCACTCCCCAATGTCGACGGGTACAGGTGCCCAGTCTGATGTCCAAGCTTATGAAGCCAATTTGCCTGTCATTCCGGCTCAGGATTTTCGAATTACAGACTATGGAGCTGTTGGAGATGGGGTAACAGATAATACGGAGATGTTCCGCCTTGCAATCGCGTCATGTGCTGAAGCGGGAGGAGGCAGAATCATTATCCCTGCCGGGGTATGGCTCACAGGTCCGATTGTAATGCGCAGCCGGATCGAACTACATGTGGAAGCAGGGGCGCTGGTTACGTTTAGCCGAGATTTCGATCAATATCCATTGATCGCATCAAGCTTCGAAGGCTGGCAGGTGGTACGCTGTCAATCCCCGATCGATGGTGATCAACTGGAGGATATTGCGATTACCGGTGAGGGGATATGGGATGGTGGCGGTGAAGCGTGGCGTCCGGTAAAACGCTCCAAAATGACGACTTCACAATGGAACCAATTGGTCGCTTCGGGTGGTGTTGTAGAGCAATCGGGTGGGGAGGAAGAAATCTGGTGGCCTTCCGCATCTGCACTTGAAGGTGGTATCATTGCAAATCGTTTGCATAAGGAGCAGGTACGTGATGTTGCGGCCTATGAACAAGCCAGAGACTTTTTGCGTCCTAATATGGTCAGCTTGCGCAGATGTACAAGGGTACTGCTGGACGGTCCAACGTTCCAGAACTCGCCTGCATGGAATCTGCACCCCTGGGCATCTGAGCATGTCACCATTCGTAACGTGAGTGTGCGTAATCCGTGGTTTTCACAGAATGGGGATGGGCTGGACATTGAATCCTGCCGTCATGTGGTGGTGGAGAAGAGTGTATTCGATGTGGGTGATGATGCGATCTGTCTGAAATCAGGCAAGGATGCCGAAGGCCGTGAACTGGGTCTTCCATCGGAGTACATCACCATTCGGGATTGTACGGTGTATCATGGTCATGGCGGTTTCGTCATTGGTAGTGAAATGTCTGGTGGTGTGCGGCATGTGAGAGTGTCGGATTGTACGTTTATCGGCACGGATATTGGACTTCGCTTCAAAAGCGCACGGGGACGCGGTGGGGTAGTTGAGGATATTCAGATCGAGCGTATATATATGAAAGATATTATTATGGAAGCCATCTCGTTTTCCTTTTTCTATGCGAATCAGGAAGGGTCTGCCCGGGGCAGTGACTTGTCTCAGGAGATTAGCGAGGAGACGCCGGTGTTCCGGGATATTCGAATATCGGATGTGGTCTGTGCCGGTGCGGACACTGCGTTGCTCATAAGTGGGTTGCCGGAATTGCCTTTGGATGGCGTAGTCATTGAACGATACCATGTAGAAGCCCGGACAGGTATTCAATGTGCCCAAGCGAAGCATCTGCGGATTACAGAACTGAACGCCCGGATTACCGAAGGTCCGTTAATTCATTTGCACCAGTGCAAAGGGGCGGAGTTAGAGCGCATTCAGGGCAAGGGGGCGGATGGCCGACTTCTGATGGTGACAGGACATGAATCCGCAGGCATTGTGTGCCGAGAAAGTGATGCGGACACAGACGGTCGCCAGATCTCTGTGGGTCCTGAAGTACGAAGTGGTGTGATCATCCGCAGGTAAAAAATGTATGTAAAAGGGTCTATACAAGTGGCTCCAATTCAGCCGCAGTGGCGTAGCCATGGGTCCAATGATCGTGATGCCTTTCGGGTATAAGTATTACGTGATCTCTGGAGCAAGGCTACCCACTCGGTTTTATATGATGTGATCTGAAGATCTACCGGTGTTCCTTGCGATAGCGTAGCGGTGTTGTACCGGTGACTTGTTTGAATGTTTTGTTAAAATGAGCCGTATGCTCAAACCCTACCTTCTCTGCAATCATCTGGACACGCTCTTGTGTCGACAGCAATCTTCGTTGTGCCTCTCGGACACGAACAACACGCAGATATTCGCTAAACCGAAACCCGGTAAAACGGCTGAACATTCGGCTCAGATAGGATGGACTGATATAAAAACGATTGGCTGCACCCTCCAGCGTAAGTGGTTGGGTGTAGTTGCTGTTCACATATGTAACGATTTCACTGATTTTGTCCTGCATCGGATGCAAAGGACCGGGGCATGACTGCCGAATATCCTCCTCCACCCGATGAATACGGATCAAAAGTTGGGCAAGCAGACTTCTGACCGCAATCTCATAGTGAGGGCGTCGCTCTTTGCATTCTTGCAGCATCTGCCACAATATACGCTCCATCTCGGGCTGTTCCGCTTCAGGCAGGCGAAGAAGTCTTGAACAATTAAAAGGCAGCAGACCACATATGCCAAGCTCCATCCCCGTTGCAAAAGCAGGCGAAAAACCGATTAAAATCCGTTCGAAGCCAGGAATACTTCCTTTGGAGGTGCTATGTACATCGTTTGGGTTAATCAGAATAAAATCACCCTTGCGGGCAGACAGAATCTGACCATTCATGGAATAAACGCGTTCACCTTCAAGCAGGTAATACAGTTCGTAGAATGGATGAGCGTGAGGCTGAGGCATACCGTTCCCATCATGTCTGCGCATATGTTCAATGGTAAATGAATGTTCACCGATTCGATATTTGGGTCCAATCCGATCTTCTATGAGACTCATGGTACAGCTCCCCTCTGCTTCACGGATTAACAACGATATCCATATCATAACGGAAAATCCATCTTTTTGTAAACGCTATCATTGGAAATGAAACATTTCTTTAATCATATGTAAAATACCGCGAGAACGAATCTGGCATGGCCCATATGAGCTGTCAAGGTGACAAAACTTGAATGATGTTTTAGAGTAGGGGGAGAGAGGCGAAACTCTGGTTAAGGAGTGTCTCCAATATGATGTAGAAGGAAGGAAACAGGTTATGACGACACATGAATTATCGCCATTGGTTGCTGCGCTCAATATGCAGCCTCACGTTGAAGGCGGTTGGTATAAGGAAGAATGGAAGGCTTCTTATCAGATTCCACAGTCGGTTCTGCCGGATACTTATTCCGGCCCAAGATTCTCGGCAAGTTCCACGTATTTCCTGCTGCACGCACATGAAATCTCCGAGTGGCATACCGTTCTGTCCGATGAACTTTGGCTGTGGCATAGTGGCAGTCCGGTTGAACTGAAGCTGGGCGGCAACGGAGAGAACCCGGAGAACGAGGAAGTTCTTGTTCTGGGTATGGATATTGCTGCAGGTCAATCACCACAGGTGCTTGTTCCAGCGGGCGTATGGCAGACAGCACGCCCGTTGGGTGATGAGCCTGTACTGGTCACTTGCGTAGTCGCGCCAGGTTTCCACTTTGATGATTTCAAGCTGGTATCCAAAAGCGAATAGGGTTGCCTATGACCGATAAAATCCCGATTCGAGATGCTCAGCGCATCCGAATCGGGATTTTTTGGGGAAATGACTAATCCATTGGATTTTCGTTACTCATCCAGCTGTCCACATAAAACTCCTCATGATAATCTGGTTGTCCGGCGAGTTCTTTGAGCTTCTGTTCAGCTTCTTCAGCGGTAGAATATTCTCCAATAACTGCTGTAAACTGCCCAGTGGACGTTTTGAGGAAAGAGATGTCCTCACCCGGATAGGATTCTTTAATTATTCCCATCGATTCTCCAAAAGGCATTGATTCTGTGCGAAGCGAGTATACCTTCCGAGGGGTGACTGGATTGCCGTCGGAAGTCAATTTCACTTCCAGGTAGCCGGGGTTCTTGAATTCCGTGACGGCGTACTGTACCCCTTCTTTTAAAACAACGACGAATCCGACGGAGGAGTCGTCTAAAATCATGGAGCCATATACATCTTTCACCAAAGGTTGGGTCATAAAGTCGGCTTTGACTTTCTCTACATCCATGTAACGTGCACCGCTAAATGTGAAGAGGACACGATTCGGTGCTTCTTTGTGTTCGACATTATAAGAAGGCGCATCATTGGCCTGATCCTGTTCGTCGGTGCTGAAATTAATTTTAAGGGTATTTTCAGTTGCTTCTGAACCCACGGTTATCCCATCCGTAATCTTGCCGCCATCGCCGAATTGAAGCACCTGAACAATCGTTCCGACCACAGGTATTTTGACCATGGCGTTGGCGACAGTAGGAATGTTGATAATGAGCAGTAAAGCGGCACATGCTGCTAGACTTGAAGCGTAGCGAATGATACGGGATGAGCTTTTGCGAGCGGCGGCCTTTTGCTGGGCACGACGAATAACATCTGAAAGTTGAGCTGGAATTTCAATGTTTTCATAACGTTCTTTGCTAGTCATAGATCTCCAACCTCTCCTTCGATTAAATCCATTTTTAATTTGTTGATAATCCGATAGAATTTTGACTTCACGGTATTCTCCGACAGGGAGAGCACTTCTGCGATTTCTCGAAAACGCATATTACCAAAAAATTTTAATATAATATAGGCCCTATCTTCAGGCACGAGTCGATCCAGTGCATCGTACAGATCCATTTTCTCTTCCACGGATGCCCCTCGTTCTGGAGCCACAAATTCCTGTACATGATCCTCCATATAGGTCACTCGTTGATTCCGTCGAATATGATCTATCGCTGTGTTAATCACGATTCGTGACATCCAGGAATCGAAATAAGTCATGGTTTCCATTTTTCCATAAGCGATGAACCCTTTATAGACCGCTTCGGATACGATATCCAGCGCTTCTTGTTCATTTTTAACATAGCAGTACGCCAATCGATATAATTTATTCTGAATTGCTGTTATTTTTTCGCTGAACTGTTCTTCCTTTGTCTTTCTATGGTTCAGTCTAATCACTCCTGATCCCCCCATGATAAACCTAAATATTCAAGTCACTGCTCGTTCCAGGCCTGGATTCCATATAAGTGCTTGAGTTCGCTTGACACTCGTTAGACTGATGAGGAGATCAAATAGTTTTAAATGGTCAGAAAACTTTTTTTGGGGCAGAAAAACGGCACTGAGTAGGATAGCGGGCCTCGCCTCTATTCTTAACTACGAATAGATTGTCTATAACATCACATGACAAAACACCCGCTCCTCTAAGGTCGAGGGCGGGTGTTATCGAATTAAGATGTTTATATTAAAAATTAAAGTTGTCGGGATCAGAACCAAAGCGTTTGTTCTCGTTCAGTCCGTTAATCTGCTCTACTTCTTCTGAAGTTAACTCAAAATCGTAGAGATCGGCGTTCGCGCGAATACGCTCAGGCGTGACGGATTTGGGTATGGTCACGATGCCGTTCTGCAGATCCCAGCGCAGAATGACTTGTGCAGGGGATTTGCTGTATTTGGCAGCGATGTCCTGAAGCAACGGATGATCCATCAGATGACCTTGTCCGAGCGGAGACCAGGCTTCGATCTGAATCTGATGTTTGTTGCAATACTCCCGAAGCTCCGTTTGAATCAGTAGTGGATGAAGCTCGACCTGATTAACCGCTGGTTTGACCGTGGCATCAATCATGAGGTCTTCCAGATGATGAATCTGGAAATTGCTCACACCGATTGCGCGGATGCGTCCTTCCTTGTGGAGTTTCTCCAGCGCTCGCCATGTATCTTTGTACTTGCCTTTGACCGGCCAGTGGATGAGATAGAGATCCAGGTACTCCAGTTCGAGTCGTTCCATACTTGATTCGAAGGCGGCCAGTGTGGATTCATATCCCTGATCGCTATTCCACACTTTCGTAGTAATGAACAGATCTTCACGGGCTACTCCAGATTCACGAATACCCTGAGCGACACCTGTTTCGTTGTTATACGCTTTGGCTGTATCGATGCTGCGATACCCGGCTTGAATGGCCGTTTTGACAGCATGAACGACTTCGTCCCCGTCTTTAACTTTGAATACTCCAAAACCCAGCCATGGCATTTTGACTCCGTTATAGAGCGTGGTTGTGTCCTGCACATGTTTCATGGTCCGAAATTCCTCCTCTGATTGATTCATTGTTCCACTATGTAATTACCCTGCTGTTCAGCAGCCAATCCATATAGGAGGGCCGTTATGATGAATTATACTAAATTATTCCTGGTATAGGAAAAGGGAGCGAACCGTTTTACGAGGTAAACACCATAAATGTCCTTTTTTGGCCAAGCACAGGTTTGGTTTTGACGCTTGTGGGTGATAAGATGAAGTATACGATATATGGAAGTCAAGACTTTTGCTATTGGAGAGTTTACATAAGAACAGACGAAGTGCGGAATCGGGTACAGGCCGGGCCGTGCGATTTAATGATAAAGGAGCAAGAATACAATGGCTAAACCTAAACAAACCAAAAAAGCAGCAGCCTGGTCTCTCGTGGTGATGGGAGCGGGATTTGCAGCATCCTTGCCGTTCCAGGGCGTTCCCGTGGGCAAGTTGCTGGTAGGATCATTTGAAGCGGGACTTGTAGGGGGACTTGCGGACTGGTTCGCAGTGACCGCCCTATTCCGTCACCCGCTCGGCATTCCCATTCCGCATACGGCTTTGCTGCCAAAAAATCGGGATAAAATGACCGAAGGTCTGGTCTCCGCAGTAGAGAATAACTTACTTAACAAAGACAGCATTACCGAGAAAATTGCAGATTTCAAAGCAGCAGAGACGGTGCTCGATACGTTGACACGTGAGCTTCACAATGACGGGATCAAGACCATGATTGATACACTCTGCAAACGAATTCTGGCGGGTCTGCCGTTAGAGCAGATTGCTCCACTCGTAGCGTCTGAGATCAAGTCACAGGCGGGCGCTTTTGATCTGGGTCCGATTCTGGAACGGGCTGCTCATCAGATGACAGAGCGGGGTTACGATGCCAAAGCACTGGACTATGGACTGAAGCAAGCCGAAGAGTGGCTGGTTAAACCTGAGAATGTGATGTTTTTGGGTGAAAGCGGGATGAAAGCGATCAGCGGCATTCAAATGAACGGATTGATGCAGTTTGCGATGAATGCGTTCCTTGGTTATATGAACGAGGAGCGTTTGGGTGGCATTTTGCAAGGATATCTCTTCGATCGGGTAGAGGATATGAAACGTGAAGGCAGCGCTCTAAGGTACAAAGTGCTTGATATGGTACGTACCCAGGCGGTGCGATTGGCCATGAGCGAGGCTATGCAAGATGGAATCAACGGCTGGAAGAACAATATGCTTGAGGGCTGGAACGCAGAGGAAACGGTGCTGAACAAACTCATTGAATTGAGAGACAAGGCACTCGCCGCGATGGAAGATGGACAGTATGTAGATACATATGCTCTGCCTGCCATTGAACGGGTATTGGTTGATCTGCGGTCAGATCACGAGTTGATGACAAGCATGAATGCCAAGATCGTAGATGGCGTCACAACACTGCTGGAGAAAAATCATTCCAAAATCGGTAACCTCGTGCGTGAAAATGTAGACAAAATGGATAACGCCTCCTTGATCTCAATGATTGAAGATAAGGTGGGGCAGGATCTGCAGTGGATTCGGATCAACGGAGCCGTTACCGGATTTATTATCGGGATTGCGCTGACCGCTCTGCGGATGGTGCTTGAGTAGGAACGTTAAGTACGGCAAAAAGGAGGGCCGCTCTTACAAAGAGCAGGCTCTTTTTGTCGTGCGTGGGAAAAATCTCATGTATCTGTTGCAAGAATTAGGAAACGGGGTAATGTACACCAAAGTACCCTGAATGAATCATATAGGAAGAAAGTTACATGAAAACGATTCTGTTAGCCGATATGGCTCATGTTGATTTTGTACTATGATGCAGGTAACAGATGAATAGGGTGTGCTTCACATATGGTGAACACCCTGATTCTACCCAGAGGAGGAATCCGTATTAAACGTGCAGGATGGTTGAAGGGTTTATTCACACTAATGATGGTGTTGACTATATTTCTGGGAGGTTGTCAGAACATGAATGCAAGTGAGAAGGAAGCGTTATACAAGGAAGCTGAAGCAACCGTAATTCAGCACTTCAAGCAGAAGTTCGAGCTGGATGTTGTGATTACAAGCAAAGAGTTGTTGCCGGAGATGGCAGTGTCCCAGATTGGGCTGAAAGGCCATGTGAAAGATCACGAAGATCAGAGTTTTGGCATTTCGTATGACTACAAAAAGAAGGTAACCAAGAACCTGGTCATTAGCCCTGAGATTGAAGAAGTGATGATGGCCAAGGGACATGATCCATACGCTAAATAAAGGGAGGTGTAGTTATTGAGTAACGGGTCCAACATTGATGATGAAACGTATAAAACGATGTCTGATCTGGCCTATCAGGATCAAAAGGCTGGAGACAAATTAACGGAACTTCCCGGATGGGAGGTCCTTGAAGGGACGGAAAGTAACAAACTTTCCGGTTTTGATGCCGTAACATTTTATAATCCCGAGACCAAGGAAGCCGTCATTGCTTATCGTGGTACAGAAGGAAGTGCGTCTCTGGATCGTTCGGTACCAGACTTCGTCATGGATGGTCGTATTGGGGGCGGAGAGTTGATTCGCAAGGGTCAGCAGGAGGCCGGGAATTTTGTTGATAATCTTACACCGGATTGGCTCGACAAAGGGGTCCAAGGCGTCAAGGATTTTACGGGCATATCCAAAGTGGAGAATTGGGCTGGTGACAGGGTAAGAGACGTGGAGAACTGGACCGGTGATCGCGTAAAAGATATTGAAAAAACCGTTTCCCCGACAGGCTGGGCCAATCAGATGTATCAATCAGAAGACTACGCAAGTCACATGCAGAACAAGCATAAGGATCTGAATTTCTCGATGACCGGACATTCCTTGGGTGGGGGAAATGCACAATATGCTTCTGCTTATACCGGAATTCCAGCCGTAACGTTTAGTGCACCATCGGTAATGGGCAATTTGACGCCAGAAATGCGTCGCCGGGCTGAAGCGGGTGAGTTCGACGGGCAGGTTGTGAACTATGCCAATCCCAGTGATCTGGTAGCCAGCGGAACGCTGGGCGGATATGACCGACATGTGGGATCGACGTACTACATTAATTCCAATTATGAGGATGCAAACGATGGAGTGGGCATTATTGATAAAGCCAAGAACTCATTTGGCGGAGAGAACTATCACAGTCTGGATCAATATAATTTCAAAAATGGATACATATCCAATGATCTGTATGATCCGATTACTGGAGAGAGAGTCCGCTATTCACCACGCCTTATGGATCACATGGGGCCGTTCAGCAAGAACCTCGGTCCGTTAGGTTTCAGGTCTGGCGGCGGTATGGCTCTTGGGGCAGGTGCATCCGGCTTGATTCAGGTAACGCCAGAAGAACTGAAAAGTGTCGCCTCCCGGTGGAAGCAAAATGCACAGCAATGCAATGCTGAGCTGAATCAGGTACGAAGCCGCATGGCTCAATACCTGCATACAAGCCGAAGTCGCAGGCTGGAGCCCATTGTTACCCAACTGGACGCGTCGATTCAAGAACTTAGCACATGGCATATGAAACATACCAGCCAGTTCCTGAACTTTATTGATGAGAAAGCAGATGCCTTCCGGCAGGCGGACGAGAGTCCGGTTCATTTTAATTAGGAACCAGGTTGGTTAATGTCGCTATCACGTACATGGGGGAGGGGAACGCAAGTGGGTGGACAATTGCTGGTGGAATTGAATGATCTTCGAATTGCGGAAAAAGAACTGACACAGCTGCTTGCCCGTCTGCAAGCCGATGAACAGGAAGCGAGGGCGCTATACAGTCGCCTGAACGATTGGAAAGGGCAGTCTGCTGATTATACAAGGCAGCAGATTGAAGAGTTTTTTGCGGGCCTGTCCAAACGTATTCAATCCATCGAAATGCAGAAGAAAAGCTTGCTGCAATATATTGAAATTATGATCCAGACGGATCAGGAACGCTAAAAGAGTGGTTGGCTGATGCCATATTGCGGATGGCACTCAGCATGGATAGACAAAAAGAAGCCTATGGTACATCGGGGTTGATCCCGTATGCCATAGGCTTCTTAGTTATCTCAAGTTATCGCGTGCTGCATATCGTTCTTAACGTTTTTTGCGACGTGTCGCCAATGCAATTCCCAGGAAGGAGAGGATCAGGGCCAGAATGGATACAATCAATGTGGCCTGTTGAAGCTTCAATGTACCCGGGTCTGTATCCGTGTTATTCGGCTCACCTGTAACGGTGTCGTTAAGTGCATCGCCCAGCGTAGTGTCATCGTTTGCTTTGCTATCATCGGTAGCTGCATTATCACCAGTGCCTGTTTCTGTACCTGCACTATCATGTCCTTCATTGGTAGTACCGGCGCTATGATGATCTCCACCTGCCGCAGCATTACCAGCAGCAGCCGGATCTTCACTAATCGTTGTGATACTGTGCGGGTTGTTGTCACTTGGTTGGCCTGTCCATTCTACGATGCTGCCATCGCTGTAGTATTGGAAGGCATCCCAAGCAACTTCAGCTTCGGTCTTCGGGTTCTGTGCAACAAAGTTGAATTGTTGGAATTGTCCTGCGATGATGCCCTCGTTATCGCCATCAACTTCCCATGTGATCGATGTGACTTCATTGGAGTCGTTCTTCTCGGTGGTGATTTTCCAGCCTGCCAGTGGCTGATATTGCTTGAATGCCACACCTTCGGGTACTTTCATGGTGATTTTGGTTGTAGGCAGATCTTTCTCGGATGGAATCTTAATCGTGTATGTCTGCCATGCGCTTGTCTGTGCAACGGATGGGCTAACAGTAACGTGAGCGCTAGCGAATCCGGCGAATAGCATAAATGCTGCGGTACCTGTTGCGATAGTGGATGTTAGTTTGGAAATCCATGATGTTTTCTTCAAAATAAATAACCCCTCTCAGTTCTTATCATATATGATGCGGCCCATTTTCTTAAATGAGTGTCTACGTTCTGCAAAGGCCGTTTCGGTTACGAATGGTTCTTTCGATCACCGTTATTCCCGGAATTTATTGATTCCACTATATAAATCAAAATAAAGATGGTTTACACATGCACTTCGATGACAGAATAACCCTCCAATCGCTGTTATCCCCAGATTTTTTGATTCCCTTTTCTCATAGGGGAAAATCTGGTGATAAAGGCGAACGCTTCGCTTTTTCAGGTTTTTTCTGTCCTCTACGTTTCAGTGTAAATAATAGTTTAATTTATATAGTAATAAGTTGAGATCCAGGAGTAAAGGCGAGTGCTCCGCTTCTCCAGAATCAATTTCGTTCCCTTCACTACATTTGCAGTTCGTAGAAACACTAATTTTAGATTGGGTCACTTTTCAATATCAACGTTGTGTAACTATGGTTTGGCAGTGTCGATCTCGAATTCGGCATCCAGTGCATCCAGCGTTTTGGTCAGCAGATGTACCTTGATATTCCAACGTCCAGGCATGGAGATGTAATCTTCAGCCTTGTATACACCGGTGTCGTTTTTCGGAATGGTGATCTCATAGATCCCCATATCCATGTCCAGATGTGTAAGTGACAGTGTGATCTGTTCCAGATCATTAACGATACTGCCATCTGCACGTTTCACATCAACTTCGAATTGGTTCTCTCCCGTCACATTGGGACTCACCTGAAGTGTGATCGCCGAGCCATCATCTGTAGTCTTTGTCTCCTGATACGGTCCAACTGCTGCTGGTTGCCCCGGTGACAGATGTGTCAATACGGCGGCTAGAGCGAGAATTACAGCACCAGTAACAAGCTCGGCTTTCAGGCTGCCGGATAATCTGCTCCCTGTTGCTGCTCTAGCGAGTCGCGCATGACGCCATGCCAAGATAACCATCACAATCAACAGGACGATCTTGCCGATCAGCACAAGACCATAGGCTGTAGTGAACAAGGAGGTCAGTACCGGCGCTGGTAGAATAATCAGACTGCTATATATTCCTGTAGCCACCAGAGCGGCTACGGCGCCGATCCCCCAAGCGGTGAATCTACGTATGGCAGTCCAGTAGACTTCTCCTCGCACCTTCGAAGGCAGCTTGTCGGCGAGTGGAGGCAGACATATCGCCATGGCAGTCAATGCACCAATCCAGAAAGCGGCACCGATCAGGTGCACGAAGTCCATGGCAATGGCGAGAGCGCGTTGATCCGCCGCAGCCGGATGTCCCGTCATGGCATGAGTGAACAGCCATCCAAGCACGAGCACGAGTGAGCCGTAAGAAGACCAGATGCGAGCACGGATGGATCGATCGCGATCATATCCGGAGAGAATCGTGACGGCCAATAGCATGACAATGAGCATCTGTAACATCCAGATCTGACCAAAAGATGTCAGTTTGAGCGCACTCCCGATCAGTGCCCAGCTTAGTTCGCTCAGAGCCACACCAGATTCATATAACGTATTCAGTGGCAAGCTGACCAGAGCGGCAAAGGAAGCGGCAGCATAGCTGATCCATAACAATCTGTAGCTACCCGGAACGTCCATAGGTTCTCTTGTCATGGATGTTGGTGCGATTCGCAGTAGCAAGAATGCAAGTGTCCCCAGGATGACAGACAATCCGAGATACTGAATCCAGTCTGTCAGGGATACGATCCATTTCAGCGGTCCACCTGTTGAACCAGAACCAGATGTAAGATCACTGAGTCCAGCAGGAGAACCAGAAGGTTCTCCGATATGGAAAACATAGGCGCCTTGAATCGGGTGCCCATCGGCAGATACCGCTTTCCAGTTGACGGCATAAGTCCCGTTCTCGAGTCCGGCCTGCAGGCCAGTCTCAAGAATATGAGGGCGGTCCGCATCGATCTGTACATTTCCATCGCCTGCCTGAGTACCGTCAGGCCCGGTAATTTTGATATCATAAAAAGCCGTCTGCAAGGATTCGTTGAACTCCAGCGTCAGCCGCTCCGGAGCCGTTACGAGTATCTCGTTCTCTCCTGGCGAAGCCTTAACAATATAAGCATGGGCAGATGCCCACTGTGGCATAACAAGGCAGCACACAAGCAACAGGCTGGTGATCAATGCCCAGTGCCGTTTGCCCCATTTCAGGGTAAAGCTTGTCAAAATCAAAAAATCATCACCCTCAGGTTATAGATTTGTAGTCATTCCTGGCCCTTTATACACAATCTATCCCATTATAACTTTGTCCAAAATGACTGCGTATGACTACATTGGGCTATAAAAAAACGATTTGGTCTTCATAATTGTGACAAAAGCATGAATGTGTATGGTGCAGAGCGCCATCTCGTCTCCTGTTACAAATCTCATATGGGTATGCGATACGTTCGTGCTACCATTCACATATCACCACGAAGCTGCGCTATTTGCGAAGCTTACGTCCCGCAAGCCCACTCTCTAGCGCATAGCGGGTGAGTTGTACCCGGTTTTCCAGCTGGAGCTTCTGCAAAATGTTTTTTAGGTGATTCTTCACCGTCTGGTCTGAAATACCGAGCTGATCAGCGATCTCCCGATTGGTGTATCCCGCGGATACCCATTGCAGAATCTCAAGTTCCCGCGCCGTAAGTGGATTATCTTGCACATCTTCACTGCGTGGTGCGGGAAACTCCTGCAAAATCCGGTAGGCCAGTTCCTTACTGAGCGGTGCATCGTCGCTGACGATGGCGCGCAGGTATTCAAGCCAGGTAGAAGGCGTCAGATTTTTGAGCAAATAACCTTGAGCACCTTGCTTCAGTGCTTCGAACAGGAAAGTCACATCATCCGATACCGTGACCATAACAACAATAACATAAGGGAATCGCAGCTTGATCTGACGGGTGGCTTCCAGCCCATCCATCTCCGGCATCTGCACGTCCATCAGGATCAGGTCAGGCATCCATTGTCCGGTAAGCTCCAACGCTTCCTGTCCATTCGAAGCTGTACCAATCACTTCAAACAGGCTGTCCTCGGATAAAATGCTACAGATCGCTTCACGCGCATGCGCATGATCGTCAACAACCAATACACGTACATGTTCCATACTAAGCATGCTCCTTTCCTATCGTCATTCGTGTATGCCCCGGTCTTGAATCGAGGGTAAAAGACCAACCCATCTCGGCAGCACGTTCCTTCGTAATTCGTAGTCCGTACCGATCCTTCAGATGAAGAGGATCTCCGCTTAGTCCATTCCCATTATCCTGAATATAAATGAACCAGGCAATTGGGTTACCCTCCGCATGAACCTGAACGCGGGTAGCCTGTGCATGTTTGCGTACATTCAGTAAACCCTCCCGGATACAGGCGAGCAGTTCCACTTGTTCCTTGGCAGAGAAGGTTATACCGTTCAGATCCCAGTGAATCTGTGCGCCGGGTACGGTTTCCATCACGAGCACTTCGACCTGTGCATGCAGTGAAATAATCTCGGGTGCCGCGGTAGAGGAGGGAACATAGCGCAACTGAGCAATCGCTTGCCTTACATATGTATTGACTTCATGCACGGTTTTTTGAATCTCCTGGATCTCATGCTCATGTCCGCTCCCTGCCAGACTACGGCCCGCTTTATCGGTCTTCACGGACAGCAGGAAAAGAGACTGAGATATGCCATCATGAAGTTCTCGGGCCAATTGGTCACGAGCTTCCAGAGCTGCTTTCGCTGCGCGTTCCTGCTCCAGAGCAGCCCTAGCACCTTCGAGCATGTGGAACAATCGGCTGAGCAGTGTCACGCTGACGAGATAAACAATGACGGGGGTTAACCAGTTCCCGGCGTCCATCGAAAGGTACGGCATCAGAAACTGATGGCGAATATATTCCCAGATGCCAACCGTGAATGTGGGGATCAGCAGAATCATCCATTTGATTTGTTTATAGGACATGAATGCAGAACTCCTTTGACCTAGGATTAGCTTAATAAGGTAATTTATTTATACAGGGATGGGATCATTATAACGCAAGCTTGTCCAAGACCCTAGTCTGTGTCTTTGGAGAAAGCTGGGGAGGATCAGGGAGTATTTAGAAGGATATCTAAGAATGACAAGGGGTGAAATGTTGTCACGCTAGTTGAGGGTTGGTGTGAACAGCTGAGGAAGGCTGAGTCCGTTTTCCCTATCGGAGAAGGTCCTCTATACTTATATAGAACGTGAATTCATTACAAAACATGTTAAGGAGTGAAGCAACAACATGAGTCAAGAAGTATTGGAACGTCGCAGTGAATTGCTCAAAAAGAACATTCACCAGATGCTTGTTCAAGACAATCAGCACGGTATCAGTCGCCAAGACAACATGTTTTTGCAGCAGATGATCAAAGAGCTGCATCAGACCTCACATGAACTGAATACCAAATCTTAATGTAGAATCTGCACGAGAATGAAGCTGTCTGGTGTACGATTCATTCCATGAAAATGAAAATGGCGCTATCTCCGATCAGACCGGGGATAGCGCTTTGACTTTTTAAGAGCATACATAGAAAGCTTCATTATCTTAAAGTAACTGTTGTTGAGCGGTTCTTTTCTCAATATATCGAATGAATAACTCGGCAAGCTCCGGATCAAACTGCGAACCCGAACATGCGCGCAGCTCCCGAATGGCTTCCTCCACGTTCTTGGTCTCCTGATACGGTCGCTCTGTCGTCATGGCATCAAAGGAGTCAATGACGGTCAACATCCGGCACAGCCGGGGAATCTCGTTACCCTTCAGGCCGTAAGGATAGCCCTTGCCATCATAGCGCTCGTGGTGAAGTTCAATATACGGAATCAGATCGGCGAAGCGATCGTTCGTGATCACCATTTTTTTACCCCAGGTGACATGTCCCTTGATCGTTTCCCATTCTTCTGCGGTGAGCTTGTCTTTCTTGTTCAGAATAGACCAGGGAATCTCCAGTTTGCCGATGTCATGAATCAGTGCTCCCAGCACGAAACGGCGTTTCTCCGCATTGTCCAGTGCAAGCAGTTCACTGATATCCAGTGCATATTTGTAGACCCGTTTGGAATGTTTAAACGTATCCATGTCCTTGTATCTGAACAGATTGAGCTGTTGCTCGATGTCACGAACGTCCTGTACCAGATCAATCTCGTGTTCCATGCCATCATTGCTTCCGTGGCGGTGCACGTTGTTTTTGCCCTGTTTCTTCGCGTAATACAGTGCTTTATCCGCCTGATCCACGAGTTGGGATTTATTATACATATCCACCTGATAGGGTGCGACGCCACCCGAGAAGGAGAGACAACCGTGCGGAAACACTTCAACGCCTTCAAACGGCGTGTCATTTAGTTGTTTGCGCAGCTTATTCATAAACTTGTAGGATTCGTCCAATTCCATTCCTGGCATGAGAAGTGTGAACTCTTCCCCTCCATAACGAAAGGCGGTAACAGGTGTACCTTCGGTCTTTCGCATTAGAAAATCCCCCAGCAGGGCCAGCAGACTGTCGCCTTGGAGGTGGCCAAACCGATCGTTATACTTTTTGAAATCATCGATATCAATCAGTCCCAGACAGAGCGGTGTTCCCTGCATACGAGCGGCGGTCAGTTCATTTTCCAACATACTTTCAAAATAACTATGGTTGAAAAGACCTGTGCGTTGATCCGTGTTAGCTTTCTCCTCAATGGTCTGATACATGACAAACAATTGCTTGAATGCATGGGAGAGCAGAATACTGAGACTTAAGTACAACAACAGACCGAGCACGCCATTGTGTACAACCAGAATCGTCAGGACAAGCGCCAGAATCAGCGTACATAAATAAACCAGCAAGGATTCGGTAACAAATGCCCGCTTCATCTGCTGTAATGCATCTTTCGTTGAGAAATGAAAGAATAAGCCAAGTGTAATCGTGTTGATGATGAAATAGGCCGCAAGCGCTGCAAAATAAGGAAGCAGATTATAGCCGTCCAGCGTTCCCGATTGCCCGCCAGTCCACTCAAACACGGCAGCTGCTCCCGTAATCATGAGACTGTAGATGCTGAAATTGACAATGTGTTTCCACCAGGTGAGCTTGCGCTCTTTGATTAACAGAATGATGGAGACAGGAAGCAGTACAGATAAACTGAAAGCTCCTCCAAACATGAATATACAGGCAAGGTATACCGATGAATCCATGGATTGCTGATTGCCTTTGGGTGGAATCTGAAACGTGAAATAATCCAGAATTAGCGCCGCACCCAGCATGGTATAGACCATGACCCAATCCGCCGTGGTTAGATGAAGGTAAGACCACTTGTTCATGTACAGAAAAACACCGATCCCGGTACAACTAAGCAAAATAACATACAGACTGCTTCGATCTGCCTTATGGATAAGGTTACGAATAAAGTTCATAAAAAATCTCCTGCTTGGGTTTAGTCTACTCTTGATGTGTATATAATGGGTGTTCTTGTATAGGGATATACTATATAGACGTATAACATACCAATTTGCCTGGCAAAAATCCAGAAAGAAAAAACAGGCCGCTGGCAGCCTGTTTGTCTTGTTTGGCGGTATGGATACTAGCCGCCCAGCTTGTATCCCGAAGTTAGTGCTACAACGACAGAAGCCACGATGATTGCGTTGATGACAATGCGGGAATATTTCACACCTTCAAATTTTTTCATGGAGAAGACCTCCCTTCCTTGGAGTCTACCTGGTTCTCGTCAAGCCTGATGAGTTTTAGCAGGTTGCACAGCCTTTTTGTCCCGATTCACCATCATGTACTGGATAAAAAGGAATATGCCAACGTTCATGACTACATCACCGATGCTGATAACTTGAGTTCGTGGATAAGGGCTGGAGAGTGGGATGATATCACCGAGAAAAGGCAAACGTGTAGACGCATCCATCATAAAATGCTTCGATACGGCTCCGCCTTCCCGGAGCATATCTACATAGTAGGGTCCCAATACAGCGGAGGCTTCCACAGAAACCGGCATACGTCCACCGTTGACAGCCATCACGGCAAAATTGAGAAACACACCAATCCAGATGAGCATAAAACCGGTATGGTGCCTATTGAGCCACAAAAATGCGAGCCCTGTAATGTAGACGGCAGCAAAGAGATAACCATTAATAGATGCCACCCATTCGAATCGTTCCTGCAGATAGAAAATAAAGAACTGGATTAGAAGCAATACAGGGAAAATCCAGCCACTTCGCAACTTGAGTGATGCAAACTGATGGAGCCCATGCCGCAGCCCGCCTCGAAAAAATCCAACGATCAAGCCGAGTAAAATACCGTCATATACCATAAGTAACTCCTGTTCATGCGGAGATGTGCAATAGGATTGCGTGTTTGTGTACATAAAGGATTCGACCTGATATTGGTAATTCCTGCATGAGAAAAATGATTTTTTAGAAGAAATTTGCAAAATGCTGAACAAAAAACCGTCTTTACGAACCAAAGGGTCGAAAACCCTGATGAATTCAGTAAAGACGGTTACTTATAATGGCAAAATACGAGCTTTAATTCGGTTGGAAATGGAATTTATTTTATTCGGAACCACCGTTCAGATAGTTGAAGAAAGGCTGATCCACCCAGAAGTCATATGTTGTAATGTCTGCATCAGGAGCGAGTTTCAGGAAACCTTCCCGAATGGATTTGGCATTTTCCTTCAGAGAGAAGGACTGAGCATAGTAATTGCCAAGCGCGATCTTATTATTGGAAATGACCGGATAGTTGGCCAATGCCGTTGGTGAGTAATACAGTGGTTGCCACCAGGAACTGAGAATCAATGGTGATGTAGTGTCACTGTTCTTCTTGGCATATTTCAGAACAATATCATTGAAGCGGACTTTGTCTGCCACATTGTTGAACTCGAACTGAATATCATACTCCTTCGCAGAGGCAATATAGTTACCGTTCTCGATCTGTGTCACTTTATAGTCTGGTGTTTCCTTCGGCTCGCCCCATTCCTTCAAATAAATGAAGGCAGATGTCTTCGGCTGGAATTGTACATCGGCGTCAATGCCTTCGCTACGTAGCAAACCAACCAACTGTACAGCATGTTGAATGTTATCGTGGCCGTAGGTAAGTGTCAGTTCATCGATAAAGTTGGAATCAAAACGGCTATCCTTCAGATTATAACCTGTGACGAGATCGTCTCGCAGGGCCTGATCCACAATCTTTCTCAGCTCAGGTGATTCGATCAGATCCGCTGTGCGATATGCAGCATACAGTTTGGAATAGATGTCCGCATCGCCGGAACGTCCAATCTCATGTTTGTATTTCCCTTGACTGACCAGAACACGTCCAAGCAAAGTATTAGCGAAATCTTTACTTGCTACGCCACCCTTTAGGAGAGCGGGGTACAGATTTTCGGGAATCAGGCCTGTATCGATCGCTGCAGCCAGTTCCTGTGCGGCTTGTCCCTGAACACGGTTCGGGCTAATGCCAACTTTGGCAAGTGCTTTGGCCGTTTTCTCGGCAGGATATGTATAAGCGAGTTCCTTGAATCCGGCTGCTTTCACCGCGATGAAGACGGCGGCATAAGTGCTCAGTTGATCCTTGGCACGTACTTCTGTACCTGTAATAACCCCACTATTGAATAAGGAAACGGCAGCATCATAAGAAGAATCACCAGAGGCCAGATCGGTAAAGATAGGAGCTTTGGCTTCACTGTCACTTGCTTGAGTGGCTTCCGTAACGGCTGCAATGGCTTGAATGAAATCACCTTTGGTTATCTGTTGCGGCAATTGAATATTGTATTTTGCTTGCAAGAATTGAGCAAAATCCGCTGCGCTTTCCGTATAAGCGACTGGAGCCTGAGCTAACGGTCCTTTGACACTTTGTGAAGTGGTTGGTTTAGCCGGAGTTGCAGATGCTGCAGAAGCAGAAGCGGGCAAGCTTAGACTGCCGAGTGTTACCGGAGCGGCGAGCAGGGCCGCTAACGTGATCTGGGTGATTTTTTTCAAATGAATAGCCTCCTTAAAATGGGTTGGAAAATAAGTAGCTTTCGGTTATAATTCTGACAAATCCTATCAGAATAGAATAATTGGATTGACTTTAGCACGGAGACGCGCTGGATGTCAACGGAAAAAAAGCTTGCTATAAAGCGGTTTCCAAAGCTTGGTAGAAAGCAAATCATCAAATATATTCTAATTGAGTGTATACGCTCAAAGATTTATTGACAAGGATCGACAGTATCCGCTAGGATAAGAAAAAAGAATATTGAAAAGGGGTATTTTCAAAATGAAAAGAGGTTTATCGTTCGTCTTATCGATCATCATGTTGGCTATTTTGTTGGCAGCTTGTGGGAATTCGGCTTCCAAAGACGAACAATCCGCCCAAGGCAGTGATTCGGAGAAATCTCTTCGGATGGCCCTCGTACTTCCCGAAAAAATAGGGGTTAACCCTTTCTTTGTACAGATGGATGAAGGCTTCAAAAAAGCAGGCGAAGAATTCAAAGTAGACACCAAGACAATTGAATCGACAGACCCGGCAGCATTTGAACAAAATCTGCGTGCTGCGGTTGCCGAGAATTATGATCTGATTATTACAGCCACTTTCCAGGCAGAAGATGCATTGAAGAAAGTCGCTGCAGAAAATCCGGACAAGTCCTTTGCAATTGTAGATACAACCGTGGATCTGCCTAACGTACGTAGCGTTGGTTTCCGTGAATATGAAGGGGCGTACCTGCTCGGTGCAGCCGCTGGATTGTCCACCAAAACAGACAAAGTCGGCATGATCGCAGCAATGGACGTACCATTGATTAAGAAATATACAGAAGGTTTCAAAGCGGGATTGGAATCCGTAAATCCTGATGCAGAATTCCTCGTGAACTATGTAGGTGGATTTAATGACCCGGCCAAAGCAAAAGAATTGGCATTGGTGCAATTCGGCAAAGGCGCTGATTTTATCGCTGGCGCATCCGCTGTAGGTGATCTGGGTGTGTTCGAAGCAGCGAAAGAAAAAGGCTTCTATACTTCAGGTCAGGATACGGACCGTACGGTTGAAGACCCCGAACATATCGTATTGTCTCAATTGAAATCAACCGATACCGTTGCTTATGAGACTGTGAAAGATTTTGTAGAAGGCAACTTCAAAGCAGGTGCAGTGAACTATGGCTTGAAAGAAGACGGTGTGGGCCTGACTTATGTTACACGTGATAGCGAATCCCCGCTGAATGCTTTTGTTGGACAAGAAGTAATCGACAAAGTGAAAGCAATCAAGGATGATATCGTATCCGGTAAAATCGTAGTCAAAGATCCATTGCAACAATAGTTTTGAATTGTTCTTTTCAATGAATGAGTGATGGAATGGATCAGCCGGCTGCCCGATCAGGCAGCCGGTTTTGCTGCTATTAAATGACCAGTATATGTTCAACTTATCGTTTACACGATAACGAAGAGGACAGAAATAACCTGAAGAAGCTAAGCTAAAAGCTTTCTGAAAGAAAGCTACTTCGGAAGCATACACCTCGCCTTTATCTCCGGATTTTCCCCTTTATATAAAGGGAATCGAAAAATCTGGGGATAACAGCGATCAGAAGGTTGTTCTGTCATCGTAGTGGCGAGTGTAACCTTTTAAGTTGAACTGAGAGGAGCGACGCGAGATATGCTGTTGGAGATGGAGCACATTACGAAGAAATACGGCGGCTTCACCGCGAACCGTGACATCCGTTTTAATTTGCGTGAGGGAGAGATTCATGCCCTTGTAGGTGAGAACGGGGCCGGTAAAACAACCTTGATGCGTATGCTGTATGGTATGGAACAGCCTACGTCAGGAACAATCAAAGTCCGTGGACGCGAAGTGAGCTTCGCTACGCCGTCCCAGGCGATGGCAAGTGGCATCGGCATGGTGCACCAGCATTTCATGCTGTTCCCTTCCTTTACGGTGGCGGAGAACATCGTGATTGGACGCGAACCGGCAGCGGCAGGTGTATTTGACCGTAAAAAAGCAGCAGCCCAGGTGAATGAGCTTGGTAAACAATATGGCATGCCGGTTGACCCGTGGAAAAAAGTGTCCGAGTGCCCGCTTGGCATGCAGCAGCGTGTTGAAATTCTCAAGGTGCTGCATCAGGGCGCAGACATCATTATATTGGATGAACCTTCGGCAGTACTGACGCCTCTGGAAGTAAAGGAACTGCTCGCGAACATGAAATCACTCGCTAAGCTGGGCAAAACCTTTGTACTAATCACGCACAAGCTGCAAGAAGTCATGGATGTAGCCGACCGGATTACGGTACTTCGGGATGGTCAGGTAACGGGTACGCTCGAAGCCAAGGATACACATGTGGAGGAATTATCCCGTCTGATGGTTGGTCGTGAACTTGTGCGTATGGACAAGCAGCCATCGGTTCCTGCCGAAGCGGTGCTTCAGGTGGAAGGGGTCAATCTGTCTGGCGCCAAGGATCGTTCGGCGCTCAAGGAGATCCATATGGAGGTTCGTAAAGGCGAAGTCGTTGGCATAGCCGGTATCTCGGGTAACGGCCAGTCGGAATTAATTCAGGTGATTGCGGGACTGCGTAAGGCGGACAGTGGTCGCGTTGTGCTCTCCGGGCAGGATACAACCAATTGGCCTGTACGGCGCATTCGGGAGCATGGACTTGCTCATATCCCGGAAGATCGTTATATGTGGGGAGCGGCCAAAGATGCGAGTGTTCGCGAGAACGGGCTGATGGGACATCATCATCGCTTGCAGTCGCGCGGTATCATCAAAGCGAAAGCAGCAAAAACAATGGTAGAAAGCTGGATCAAACAGTTCAGCATCAAGACGGGTTCTGCAGAGACCAAGGCACAGTTTCTGTCTGGAGGTAATTTGCAGAAGCTGATTGCCGCTCGTGAATTCGCACAGGATACACCGTTTCTAATTGCAGCCGAACCGACTCGTGGTGTGGATATCGGAGCGATGGAGACGATTCATGCCGAATTGCTACGTAAACGCAGTGAGGGTGCAGGTATTCTGCTCATTTCATCGGAGTTGTCTGAGATTTTGCAATTATCGGATCGCATTATAGTGATGTATGAAGGCGAAATTGCCGGAGAACTGAGAGCAGAGGAAGCGACGGAGGAACAGATCAGTTTGTTAATGGCAGGAGGGAAAGAGCGGATATGAATCGGGTAAAAGAAACACTTCGCGGACTCGTACAGCCGCTGCTTGCCGTATTCATCGGTCTGATTGCAGGGGCTGTGGCGATTCTGATTGTTGGCGGTAATGTGGTGGATACGTATGCGGAGATGTGGAAAGGGGCCTTCGGCAACTTCTACTTCTTCACCAATACACTGGCTCGTTCCACACCGATCATCCTGGCGGGACTTGGCGTAGCCTTGGCATTCCGTGCCGGATTTTTCAATATGGGAGCCGAAGGCCAGATGATTCTTGGCGGGCTCAGTGCCGCGCTCACGGCGCTCTACCTGCCAGGCCCGGGCTGGTTCGTGTGTATTGCTGCGATTGTCGCAGGTATTGTTGCCGGGGGAATCTGGTCTCTGTTTGCAGGTTGGCTGGATGCTCGTTTCGGCATGAATCTATTGATTACAACCTTACTACTTAACTATATCGCTATTTATTTTGGCGGATACATGGTCTCCTATCCATTCAAGGATCGGACTGGATCTGCAGCGATGGCTCAGACACCTATGATTGATCAGAGTATCTGGTTGCCGAAGTTGTTCCAGGGTATGGGACTGCATGCCGGCTTCATCATTGCCATTGTCGCGGCTATTCTGATCTACTGGTTCACTCACAAAACGGTGACGGGTTACGAGATCCGCATGCTCGGCAGCAACCCGTCCTTTGCAACCTACGGCGGTGTTCGCCGCATTCGCATGATGATGCTGTCCATGGTCATCAGTGGTGGACTTGCTGGACTGGCAGGTGCGGGGGAAGTGCTCGGTACACAGTACCGTTTCCTTGATGGATCGCTATCTTCTGCAAGTTACGCCTGGAGCGGCATTATGGCCACGCTGCTTGCCCGCTCGCATCCACTCGGTACAGCTGTAGCAGCTATTTTGCTGGCTGCGTTACAGACAGGTGCCATGGGGATGGAACGGAATACGGATGTGCCGCTTGAAGTCGGCAGTGTCATCCAGGCCGTATTGACGTTATTTGTATCAGCTCAGATCGGTTATTCATTCCTGAAGCGGAGAAAGGAGAAAAAGTCCAATGCAACAACTGTTTGATGCAGCCATGTTTGGCTCAACCTTGCGGATTATGACTCCAATCCTGCTTGCAGCGCTCGGTGGGGCTTTATGTTCCCGTGTCGGTCTGTTCAACGTGGGTCTCGAAGGACTGGTTTTGATCGGTGCATTCTCCGCCATTGTCGGTAATTATCTGTTTGGCAATGTGCTGCTGGCTGTACTCTTTTCCATTATTATTGTGATGTTATTCTCGGCGCTCTTTGCTTTTATAAGTATTAATCTCAAGGCCAACGCCATCGTGGTCGGGATCTCGCTCAACTTCCTGGCTGCGGGGGTGACGACCTTTGCACTGCGTGCGATTTTTGATGTAAAAGGTGCATACTACGACAAAGACATGGTGGGACTTCCCAAGTGGGATATTCCGCTGATTAAGGACATTCCGTGGTTGGGCGATGTATTATCGGGACATAGTCCCTTGGTTTACCTCGGTATTGTGCTCGTGATTGGACTGCAATTCTATCTGTTCAAAAGTGTATCCGGCTTCCGCCTGCGCTCTGTCGGTGAGAATCCGATTGCAGCACAGAGCATCGGGATCAAGGTACGCGGCATCCAGTATGGTGCGGTTCTAATGTGCGGTGTGTTGTGTGCTCTGGCTGGCGCGCAGTTGTCGCTCGGTCAGGTGACGATGTTCACCGAAGGCATGACCGCGGGTCGTGGCTTCATCGCGCTGGTGGCAACGATGCTGGGGCAAGCGAATCCGCTTGGCGTGATGGGCTCCAGTGTACTGTTTGGCTTCATGGAAGCATTGAGTATTCGTTTGCAAGGCTTCTCCTTGCCAACCCATTTCACATTGATGTTGCCGTATATTGTGACGCTGGTCGCGATGTTCTTTTTCAAAGACCGTACTTATGCACAAGATGCATTGAAAGCGGGCGGAAGCTCGCGTTAATTCCTGAATGCCGATGTAGAGGCAGCAAAAGAAGGAGGAATTCCACTTGCATAACAAGGCTGAACGTTTGAAAAAAGGAAAAGCCCCGGCACCCAAAGCGGGCAATGATTATGGAGATCGCTTGCCGCCGGGACAGATGTTGACGGAGAAATTCCCGATTCTGCATGAAGGGGAAGTGCCGGAATATGACCTGTCCACCTGGGACTTGAAGGTATTCGGCGAAGTGGAAGAGGAGAAGGTGTTCTCCCTGGCCGAATTGCAGGCGATGCCACAGGTGAAGACGGTAAGTGATATTCACTGTGTCACACGCTGGTCGAAATTCGATACGCCATGGGAAGGCATTCGCTTCTCTGATTTTGTGAAACTTCTTGGCGTTAAACCGGAAGCGAAATACGTCATGATCCATGCGGATCATGATTATGAGACAAATGTACCGCTCGAAGAATTGATGCATGATGATGTGCTGCTTGCATTCAAATATAACGGCGAGCCACTGACGCCCAAGCATGGTTTTCCGTTGCGCATGGTCGTGCCACAACTTTACTTCTGGAAGAGTGCGAAGTGGATACGTGGTTTGGAGTTTATGACCGAAGACCGTAACGGCTTCTGGGAAGTGAATGGTTTCCACCATTTTGCCGATCCGTTCAAGGAGCAGCGCTTCTCGGGTGAAGATCTGCCGATTCCGGAAGATGAGTGGACGAAGAAGGAGTTTGATTGATATGTTGATGCCTATTTTGCAGATTCATTCGGAAGACATGCCGGCATATGCCATTGTCTGTGGTGATCCGGCACGTGCGGAGAAGATTTCCCGCAAGCTGGAGCAGGCGAGAGAACTGGCGTTCAGTCGGGAGTATCGCACGTTTGTTGGTTTGTATGAAGGGGTACAGATCGCCGTGGTCAGTCATGGTGTAGGTTCACCTGGAGCAGCAGTGTGCTTCGAGGAATTGATTCGCGCGGGTGTAACAACTCTGATTCGTGTAGGTACAGCGGGATCGTATACAGCTGATTATCCGGCAGGCAGTGTAATTGTGAGTACAGCAGCCGTTCGTACAGATGGGTTGACTCGCCAACTGGTGCCGGATGGTTTCCCAGCGGTAGCAGACATTGGGGTGACGCAAGCGTTGATTGAAGCTGCTCGTGAGCAGGGGAACGCAGCACATGCCGAATCTGCGACTGCAGCGGGTAAAGTTGGTGTGGGTATCACCGTAACGCTGGATGCATTCTTTGCAGGCGTGGAAGAGATTCCACATCGCAAGTACAAGCAGGCTGGAGCACTTGCGGCCGAGATGGAAATTGCGGCACTCTACATCGTCAGCACCTTGCGTGGCGCTCGTGCCGGAGCCATTGTTGCGATTGACGGATTCGCGGACAGCGATCTGGCTGCTGAGTATGATCCGCATACAGATGCGGTTGGACAAGCGGTCGAGCGCGAGATTAATGCAGCGCTACGTGCGCTAGCGGCAATTGCTCGTCAGGATCAGGCGTAATACAAAGCTAGTAATTTAATCGGTTAAACGTCCACCTGAGGTGGACATAAGGAAAGAGGGCATTCCGTAGGGTCATGAAAATGGTCTGGGGGAATGCCCTTTTTTTGCGCCCAAAAAAGTTGGGGAATTGTATCGACGATAATTGTTTTAGGGATTTGTGAGTATAAGCTGATGTGAGAAGTGGAGGTTATGAATGGTGTACTGTTTCACCTAACGAACCCAGCACGTCTTATTCGAGGGGATATCGCAAGTATGAAAATCTAACGAATCGTTGGCACGCTAATGCCGGAATTAATGCCTGTTTTCAATCCAATATAATGAATTACCGTTAAATAACGTGTCTGAGATTCGCTACATTTTCACTCCGTCGATATTTGCCCATATAAGGTGTGTAGGATTCGTTAGCTTCTGACGTCTATCCCTCGCTGAGAATGATAATGCAGAAAATGGGCACGTTATATAAAGGAACATCAACATGAACATGAATACGAAAAAGGGAGGACTCTACGATGACACAGAACAATCAACCTCAGGATGAGGCGGAAATTCGCAACAAGTTGGATGAAGACGGGGATTCCTTGATGGAGAAAAAGAAAATCTTGAGCGGAGTGGACATTGAGCCGCAGGCGGATGAATGGGCAGCGAAGCCATCACCTGTTGCTTTTAATGAAGGAAATACATCTTCGAAAAAATAATCATCATGAACATCCTATGGGCTTGATGGAATGAAGATAAATTTAGCGAAGCAGGTACCCTTATGGTATCTGCTTTTTGGTTGTATAATAATGTAAAATTCAATAGACGAAAGAGTGATGGGGATGAGCACGAAGGGGAATGTTAACATTCGAAAGGCAGAACTCAGGGACTACTCTGGCGTGTCATTGTTGATGGATGAACTGCACCAGATGCATGTTGAGGCGCGGCCGGATCTATACAGAGTGTTAGAGACCAGAATGGAGGAAATGGAGTTCACCGAACTACTGGAAACGGACAAGCGATACCTGTATGTTGCCGAGTCTTTAGAAACAGGCTTGATTCTGGGTTACGGGAGTGCGCAGTTGAGTGTAATTCAGGATAACCCATTGATGGTGGATCGCAAGATGCTGTACATCCATGAACTTGTAGTGGATACCAAGCATCGGGGCCAAGGAACGGGCAAACAGTTGATCCAGGCATTCATCGAGCTAGGAAGAGAGCTTCAGGCAGACAGCGTGGAATTATCCGTGTCGACGTTTAACTCGGACGCACAGGCTTTCTATGAACAGATGGGTCTGGTCGTTCGCAGCAGCAGGATGGAATATACCTTGTAAGATGCACTGCTCTTTATCATTCGAACAAGCAATCATCTATTTTTAACAAAATATCAAAATGAACTTGAATACCCCCATGGGGTATGTTACTCTTAGAAAAGAACGAAAGAAAAGGGGTGTTCATGATGGATCATCAGAGCCATCCCGAGGAACCTTTGCAATCCTCCATGTCCGATTCAATGGAAGCTTCGGCTACAGTTCAAGAAGCAGTATCCTGTCATACCGAAGGCAGTGATGGGAAGCATGTGCGCAAGAGTCACCATTCGCAGGAGATGAAGAGTAACCTGGTTTCTCGTTTGAACCGTGTGGAAGGTCAGATTCGCGGGATCAAGGGATTGATCGAGAAGGATACGTACTGTGATGATGTGCTGACGCAGATTGCGGCGGCTCAGTCTGCTCTTAATTCAGTAGGCAAACTTCTGCTTGAAGGCCATATGAAGAGCTGTATTGTTGAGCGTATTCAAGCTGGTGAACATGAGGTTGTGGATGAACTGCTGGTTACGATGCGGAAGTTAATGAAGTAAGCTGAATCAATTCACCTAATTAATTTTATCATTTTAATATATCCCAAGGAGGAATTTACAATGTCTAATGTTACGTTGAACGTTACGGGAATGTCTTGCAATCACTGTGTGAAGTCGGTTGAAGAGGCTGTGAAGAATGCTGGGGCGAGTGGTCACGTGGATCTGGCAGCGGGAACGGTAGCTGTGGAATATGATGAGCAGAAAGTGAACGTGGATCAGATCAAAGCTGCGATTGAAGATCAGGGATACGATGTAGTCTAACGGCATTACAGGCTTAAACCGAACATGCTCTTGGGTAAAAAGAGGTCAGAGGTCTTTTTTCCTACGAGTCAGGTTTAAGCCTAATTTTCTGTCTGATACATACCCCTTGGGGGTATAATCGATTGCAACATATAATAATATGAATCGACATGAAAGGAGCTGACATGATGGATAACTCAACGAATAAAGCAATGGATGCATCATCAGAACCTACAACATTGCCCCCTATGGCAGACGCGCCTGGACTGAAGACAACACTTCACATCACGGGCATGACCTGTGCCGCATGTTCGACACGAGTGGAGAAAGGCTTGTCCCGCATGGAGGGTGTGCATCAGGCCAATGTGAACCTTGCGATTGAACAGGCAACCGTTTCATATGATCCGAAGACAACCAACGTGAATGCATTGCGGGATAAAGTAGAAGCACTTGGCTACGGTACGGTGTCTGAATCAGTAGATCTGAACATCACCGGTATGACGTGTGCTGCCTGTTCTGCGCGGATTGAAAAAGGTCTTTCCCGACTACCCGGGGTATCTCAGGCGAATGTGAATCTGGCGCTGGAGACCGGGCATATTGAATATGCCGCGGGCTCATTGAAACCTTCGGATATTACCGCCAAGATTAAGCAAATGGGCTACGGTGCTGAACTGCAATTGACGCAAGAAGAGACTACATCGGTTCGTGAACGTGAGCTGCAACGCAAAAAGTGGAAATGGATGATATCGGCTTTGTTATCGATTCCGTTGCTGTGGGCCATGGTGGGGCATTTCTCGTTCACATCGGGAATCTATGTACCTGAGCTGTTCATGAACCCGTGGTTCCAACTGCTGCTGGCAACACCGGTACAGTTCGTGATTGGGTGGCAGTTCTATGTAGGAGCGTACAAAGCACTACGCAACCGCAGCGCGAATATGGATGTTCTTGTCGCACTGGGTACCAGCGCAGCGTTTTTCTACAGTCTGTATCTGACGTTATCCAGTGGGTACTTGCCTTTTGCGTCGGTGGATCATGGGGCAATGGGAACGGGTACAGCCGCCATGCCTTCGGTAGAACTCTATTATGAGACAAGTGCGATTCTAATTACGTTAATTTTACTGGGAAAATGGTTCGAAGCTGTGGCGAAAGGCCGATCTTCACAGGCGATTAAAAGCTTGATTGAACTGGCTCCACGTGAAGCCCGTGTCATCCGGGATGGACAGGAAGTTATGGTTCCTGCTGCATATGTTGCGGTAGGGGAGCTCGTTCTGGTGAAGCCGGGTGACAGCATACCTGTAGATGGTATCGTTGAGGAGGGGCAATCCTCTGTGGATGAATCCATGCTAAGCGGAGAGAGCCTTCCCGTGGATAAAAAACCGGGAGATGCCGTTACAGGTGCTACGTTGAACAAAAATGGCGTATTACGACTGCGTGCGACACGAGTGGGATCGGACACGGCGTTGTCCCAGATCATCAAAGTGGTAGAGCAGGCGCAGGGTTCCAAAGCACCGATTCAACGAATCGCAGATGTTATATCAGGCATATTTGTTCCGATCGTCGTTGGCATAGCCGCGCTGACATTCCTGATCTGGTATCTGTTTGCAAGTCCGGGTGACTTTGCGGGTTCCCTTGAAAAAGCGATTGCTGTGCTCGTTATTGCCTGTCCATGTGCACTTGGGCTGGCCACGCCGACCTCAGTCATGGCTGGATCAGGCCGTGCCGCTGAGTACGGCATTCTGTTCAAAGGCGGCGAACATCTGGAGTCCGCACAACAGATTCAGACCGTGGTGCTCGACAAAACAGGTACAGTGACTCAAGGTAAACCCGTGCTTACCGACGTTATCACGGCTCCGAATTGGACGGAATCTGATCTGCTTGAGCATGTGGGAGCGGCTGAACAGAGTTCGGAGCATCCGCTGGCAGAGGCGATTGTTGCAGGTATCCGTGCCAAGGGCCTGGAGCTGACCTCAACAGAGAAGTTCGAGAACATACCGGGATATGGTGTGCGAGCTTCAGTACAAGGGCAGGAGATTCTGGTTGGTACACGGCGATTGCTTGCGGATGCACAGGTGAATGTCTCTGAGGAAACCGTTCAGCAGATGAACCGACTGGAAGAGCAGGGGCGTACAGCGATGCTAGTAGCGGTAGATGGTCAGTGGGCAGGGATTGTGGCAGTGGCTGACACCATCAAGGATACCTCTCGTGAAGCGATCGGTCGTCTTCAGGCGATGGGGATTGATGTGATCATGATCACGGGAGACAATGAGCGGACTGCTCGCGCTGTAGCGGAACAGGCAGGGATCGGTAAAGTGCTGGCTGAGGTTCTGCCCGAAGGTAAAGCTGCGGAAGTGAAGAAACTTCAGGAGAGTGGCCTGAAAGTTGCGATGGTAGGTGACGGCATTAATGATGCTCCGGCACTCGCTACTGCTGACATTGGGATGGCCATTGGAACAGGAACGGATGTAGCGATGGAAGCGGCGGATATTACCTTGATGCGTGGTGATCTGAACAGCATTGCAGATGCGATTGAGATGAGCCGGCGCACGATGGGGAATATCAAACAAAACTTATTCTGGGCACTCGGATACAACGTTATTGGTATTCCCATTGCGGCAGTTGGCTTCTTGGCCCCCTGGCTGGCAGGGGCGGCGATGGCGTTCAGTTCCGTGTCGGTTGTCCTGAATGCGCTGCGACTGCAACGCATGAAGCTGAATAGAAATGGCTGACCGGCCCATGTTTACAGAGATATTCAATGCCTCATTGTAACAAAGTGAGGATATTACATGCGCGGTTCGCTGCAGGCGGGCCGCGCTTTTTGTTGAGAAGAGACAATTTGAATCGCCAGAGAAGTACGGCCTGAATCGTTGGTCTAGATGTCCTTTTCTATGGAGAAAAGTTGGTATTATGCTATTTTGTGAAAATGAATTAATTACATTCATGAATAAATCTTATATTTTCTGAATATTTCAAAAATGAGTTGACAATATGGTCATATACACATAAAATTTAAACGATCGTTTGATTCAAACAACTGTTTAAATCAAATTAGAACTATTTTGAGTAATGGAGGACACCTTTTATGTTACAGGCTTTACGTACATTGTTTAAAAAACCGCCAGTGATTGTAGGGATCGTAACAGCACTTATGTTCCAAGTGATCTTTAGCGTGATCTGGATGACCGCATATTCTGGAGTAAATGACCGTACGAAAGAATTAACGGTTGCAATTGTGAACGAGGATGGTGAAATGTCCAAAGGAATTGCGGATTCGCTCGCAGGAACACTTCCTTTCCATACCGTATCCAATCTGAGTGCAGCTGAAGCGTTGGCTCAGTTGAATCATCACAAAGTACACATGGTGCTGGATATTCCGGCTGGGTTCAACGAACTGCTTCAGACGGCTGGCTCAACCGCCGAGATTAAATACACCATTAATGAAGCGAACCCGGTTACGATTAAAAGCATGATGCAAGGTGTATCACAAAGTGTGACAAACACGATTAACAAACAAGCTACAGCACAAGGCGTTCAGACGGTGTTAACTGCTTCAGGTGCGCCTGCCGATCAGGCTGCTGAAGCTGCTGCGAACCTGGCTACCCGAGTGGAAGGAACAACAACGTCCATCAACCCAGTTAACGGGATGAATAATCAGATGGTGCCGATGATGATGGTACTGGCTTCCTATGTAGGTGCCATGATTATGGGGATGAACCTGCAGACAGCCATGGGTATGCTGTCATCTACCTATTCCCGCTTGACTTTGTTTGGCGCGAGAGTTGTCATTAACGTGGGTTCTGCATTGGTCGTTTCCTTGTTGGGATCATCGCTGATCGTTGCATTGGGCGGACAGATTGCACAAGGATTCGTTGCGTTCTGGTTGTTCCAGGCACTCTTCCTGTGTACGTTCATGTTCTTCTCCCAGTTCTTCCTGATCTGTTTCGGACCGGCAGGAAGTCTGTTCAACATCATCTCACTGTCCTTGCAACTGGTATCTTCCGGTGCTATGGTACCGCGTGAATTGCTGAACAGCTTCTATAGCGGCATTGGGCAGTACCTGCCTGCAACATACGCCGTTCAGGGTATTCTGAGCGTGCAATTGGGAGGCCCAGGAGTTCAGTCTGCTGCAGGATCTATCGTCATTGTACTGTTGGTTGCTGTTGCTCTGTCACTGGTTGTGACGTTGTTGAAAAAACAACGCATGCCAGCTGGTGCACCACGCCCGGTTCAAGCACACAACTAATACAACAGATACATGTAACGGCTTCATAAGATAGGACAATAGGATAGGACAAGCACCCCGATGATTTTCATCGGGGTGCTTGGTGTAATATAATAGACAGATGATTCGCTGGCTGCTGTCCTTGAGCTAGAGCGAATGAGATGAACGGACAAGAGGGAGCGGGACGGAATGACGGAACCGGAGTTGGATATCAAAACGAGGATACTGCTTGCAGCCAAGAAGCTTTTTGCACAGCAGGGGTATGACGGGACGAGTGTTCGTCAAATCTGTGATGAGGCGGGTGCGAATGTGTCGCTGGTGTCATACCATTTTGGCGGCAAAGAAAAGGTGTTCGAGGCATTATTTGAACATTTCTTCCCCGATCATATGATGAACTCGTTGGCGGAAGAGTCCATGTCCTCGCCTGTGGAAGGTATCCGACGAATTATTGGTGAAGTTGTGAAGTTCACGATGACAGATCGAGAGATGAGCGATATTGTGCAGCTTGAAATTACACTGCGTACACATCGCACAGCTACCGTATTTCGTTTTCTGGACCCCGTCTGGACACGCGTGAGGGAACTGCTGCAAGAAGGAAAGGACCAGGGATTGTTCCAAATCGAGTCCGTATCTTATGCAATGCTTCAGGTTATGGGTGTGGCTTTGGCACACAAACGGGCCAAGAATTCACGATTTGGCTTTGATTATCAACATATGAATACAGACGAGCTCGCGGAGCAGACCATTGAGTTCGTACTTCGAGGATTGGGAGTGAATCGCCATGAATGAAACCATTGAGTTGATGATGAAACACCGCTCTGTACGAAAATTTAAGCCAGACCCGGTAAGTGATGAGCAGCTTGCAGCCATTGTATCGGCAGGGCAGATGGCTTCTTCTTCAAGCAGTGTACAAGCTTACACCGTGATTGCCGTGACTGAATCGGAGCAAAAAGCCAAGCTGGCTGAATTGGCAGGCAATCAGGCCTACGTCAATGAATGTCCCGTGTTTCTCGTGTGGTGTGCTGACCTATATCGGCTGAGTGATGCTGCGAAACGTCATCTTCCTGAGAAGGAATCGTATGCCGATTCGACCGAGAATTTCATGGTAGCCACGATTGATGCTGCTCTGGCTTCCCAGAATGCCGCTCTTGCAGCCGAATCTCTTGGCTTCGGAATTGTATATATCGGCGGGCTTCGTACTCGGATTGAAGAAGTCGCTGAGCTGTTGGGATTGCCGGAAGGGGTATATCCGGTGTACGGCATGTGTATTGGTGTTGCAGATCAGGAAACAGGAATTCGGCCACGCCTGCCATTGGAAGCCGTTCTGCATCATAATCGCTATAATGCCGAGCAGAGCCTCAAAGGTGTTGAGCAGTATGATGAGACTACAACTGCGTACATGAAAGAACGGACCAATGGAGAACGAACGACCCCATGGTCCGAACTGATGGCGAAGCGCCTGACTGAGCCGGCACGGTTGCAGGTGAGACCGTTCCTGGAAGGCAAAGGATTCCTGAAGCGTTAAGTTGAACGGAAGGTAAAAATTTTGTTCCACTTATATATATGTAAATTAGAAGTCAGTCGGGGAAAAGTCGACTGGCTTCTTTGTGTTGTGCTGGCAGGGCAAGCGAGTGCGCTTGCTTCTACCAGATTGTAATCAAGTTAAGCCATAGAAACGCTTTGTATTCTGATAAAAGAGACGGGCGGCCCGGTCGGTTCCCATGCCGGTGATCTCACTCCATGCTTGAATGACTTGTCTGGTCATTGCAGGGTGTGTCATTCGTCCCTGAAACGGCCCTTCGAAGGGCCAAGGGCCGTCGGTCTCGGCCATGACTTGTTCTGCTGGATATTGCCGGGCGAGTTCACGAATCTCATCTTCATAACGAATATCCGGCGTGAAAGAGATGAAATAACCGTTGTCTGCCATGCGTTTTACCGTTTCGCGGGACCCTTTGAACCAGTGGAAATGAGCACGTCGGAAATGATTTTGCTCCAGCAGATCACAGACGATATCCGCATCTTCGTATACAGCATGAAGGACAAGCGGTTTGTTGTGCTTTTTCGCGAGTTGGATGAAACGTTCAAGCAGCTCGATATACCCGCTCTGATCGAAGCGCTTTCCTGCTTGCTCAGCCTCCAGTCGATTGTAATAGGGAAGGCCGACTTCTCCGATAGCTGTGGCTTGTCCCATATGCTGCTCAATCCATTGGAAGAACAGGTCCATCTCTGCGGTGGATGGCAGTTCCTGTTCCGGATGGAAACCGAAGGCCGGATATATAGTGCGTGGATATTGATTAGCAAGCTCCAGATTGGCCTGGGCAGAAGCCAGATTCATGGATACCGCAATGACCGCTTCGACCTGCTGAGACGAAAATGATAGCAACATCTCACGTTGTTCGTCAGGGGTATACTGATCCAAATGAATATGAGCATCAATCAATGGTGCAAAAGCTTGAGAATGCACGAGGGAATTCCTCCTTGTGTTCCTATATATTTTATCTATGGTACGCAGAATTTCTTGTGTTGGATCACCCATTAAAGGAAAATAATAACTTTAAAACCCGCGCTATCAAGATAGGCGGGCTTTCTGCTGTTCTTCTCTCATCCACTGTGCAATTTGCCGTTTACGTTCAAGAAATGCCGATTCTTCCGTAATTTCTTCTCGTCTAGGGCGATCAAAAGGAACATGTACCTCATGCAACACCGTTGCAGGCCGGTTGGATAATACATAGACCCGATCCGCAAGCAGCAATGCCTCTTCGATATTATGAGTGATGAACAGCACCGAACGACGGTTCTGTTCCCAGATATCGAGCAGCCAGCGCTGCATGTCGCTACGTGTCAGTGCATCCAGTGCGCTGAAGGGTTCGTCCAGCAGCATCAACTCCTGCGGACTAAGCAGGGCGCGCAGGAATGCAGCGCGTTGCTGCATACCGCCCGACAGCATATGCGGGTATGCTTGCTCGAATCCGGCAAGACCCACGCTGCTTAACCATTTTCGAGCCTCTGCAAGTGCTTCGGCCCGGGGAGGAGTATCCATAGCTACTTCACCAGCAAGCAGTACATTTTCTTCAATGGTACGCCAAGGGAAAAGGGCAGGCTGTTGTGGCATATAACTGATTTTGCCACGTTGGCCCGTAACATTATGACCGTTCATGAGCACTTGCCCTTCCTGTGGCTTCAGCAGACCACCGATGATATGGAATAGGGTGCTTTTGCCACAGCCGGATGGCCCAACGATAGCGACAAACTCACCTTGCTTCACAGTCAGGGACAGGCCGTTCAACACCGGTAGCCTGCTCCGTCGTTCACGAAATGATGCATGAACATCCACGACGTCCAGTGCAGGTGGAACCGAAGCAGCAGTCGTATATGTCGGTAGCCCGGAATTAGTCGAGTAAATTTTTTCACCGTGCTTTGGTTCCAATGTGCGTGCTCCCCGTTCAGGCTGGACGTGTTCGTCCTGTTGCTGATTCATATGCTGATCACTTCCTAATATATAGACTTACATGCTTTGTTATCGCTTCTGTGGCCGCCAGCGCACGAGCAGCTTCTCCAGCAACGCGATGAGCAGGAAGAGCAGTAAGCTGAGCGCGACAATAATCATGATTGCCACGAATAAGCGATCTGTGCGATAAGCTGATTTTTGCAGCATCATATAATAACCAATGCCCTTGTCTGCACCAATCCATTCGGCAATGATGGCGCCCATCACGCTATAGGTAGCGGCGATTTTGATACCGGAGAATACTGATGGTAGTGCATGGGGAAGCTCCAGCTTCCAGAAGATATGACGACGTTTGGCACCAGCCATGCGCATATAGTTCATCATCGCTGCATCTGTACGGGTCAAGCCGTCCATGGCCGCCACCGCAACGGGGAAAAAGCAGACTAATATGATGGTAATTAGCTTGGGCAACAGCCCGAATCCGAACCAGATTAACAGGAGCGGTGCGAGCGCGATGGTCGGGATATTTTGACTAAGAATAAGTAAAGGATACAGGGCTGACTTGAGAAAAGGCACCAAATGCAGCACCATTGCAATCAGTAATCCAACCGCTGTGCCGGCCGCGAATCCGATCAGGGTTAACTGAATGGTTGCGGAGGCATGCATGCCCAGTCGCTCCGCTTGGGATGCCGCTTCGCGGGCGATATCGGACGGTGCGGGAAGCATCCATTTCTCGATGTGGAACAGGGATACAGCTCCCTGCCATAACGCTATAAAGAGAATAACCGCCACGAAGGGCGGCCATACACTTTTGAAATAGGCATTCATTAGCGGTACTTCTCCGTCAGGGTATCCATGCTGAAGCCAGTAGGGCTATGGGCGATTTTGATCTGGGAGATGATGCTTGGGCTGCCAGCCTCGACGAGTACTTCGTGCATTTTGCGGACAACCTCCAGCAGTTCCTCCAGTTCCCCTTCCATCGTGGTGTCGAGCGCGTTCACCTGATATTTCAGGCCAGATTGCTGAATAACTTCAATGGCGCGATCTACATAAGGATAAGAGTTCTCGCCATTTGGCGTTTTTGGAATAACCTGAATGCTAAGTAATGTGCTTGCCATGAGAGATCACGGCTCCTTTCGTGATATATAAAATGAACTAATGACGGTTACACTTGCCACTTCGATGACAGAATAACCTTCCAATCGCTGTTATCCCCAGATTTTTTTGATTTCCTTTCTCTAAAGGGAAAATCCGGTGATAAAGGCGACCGCTTCGCTTTTTCACGTTATTTCTGTCCTCTCCGTCCTCGTGTAAATATTAAGTTCGTTTTATATGAGATATTTTATTGGGGTAAAAACTCGTTTGTGTATGCCTTGCTCACGTCGACCTGTTCATCCAGCAGTTTTTTGCTAAACATCCAGTCGGTGTAGTTCTGCCACACTTCCTGTTTCTGTTCTCCCCAGCGCGGGGCGTCATCCGTGTACTTCGGACTCAGCCATTTCTGGCTTGCCAGTACTAATTCCTTGTCCAGATCCGGGACGGCCTTGATCAGAATATTCGCTGCGTCTTCGGGATGATCAATTGCGTATTGATATCCTTCTGAAGTGGCTTTCAGGAATGCTTTCACCAACTCAGGGTCGTTCTGAATGGTCTGCTCGTTCGTTACGAGAACAGGCGTGTAGTAATCCAGTGCATCTGAATAATCCTTCACATATAACATGTCGATCGGTTCTCCGCGTAGTTCAGCTTCAATCCCCGTCCAGGCGTAGAAGATCCATGCAAAATCAATATCCCGTTTCACTGCGGTGAAAAAGTCGGCGTCACCCATGTTAATGTTTTTCACTTTGGATACATCGGCGCCTTCGCCCTCCATAATGGATTGCATCACGGCTTCTTCCACTGGGGAACCCCAGCCGCCATAGGTTTTGCCTTCAAAATCTTTCGGTGACTTGATATTCCGATCCGCCGGAGCAGCGAACCCGGATGTATTATGCTGAATAACTGCTGCAATGGAGACAAGTGGAACACCCTGTGTGCGGGCTTGAGTTACACTCTCCTGATAACTTACGCCAAAAGGCACTTCATTCGATGCAACCATCGTATCTGCGCCACCGGCACCTGGTTGTACAATCTCCACGTTCAAGCCTTCGGCCTTGTAAAAACCTTGATCTACGGCCGCATACAGGCCGGTATGATTCGTATTCGGTGTCCAGTCGAGCACCACTTTAATATCCTTCAGGGCGGCAGTGTCACCTTCATTGCTGCTCTCCGTATTCGTGCTGCTGTTCTGTTCAGCCGGGGCAGCTTCTTTACCGCCACATGCGGCCACAGTCACCAGTAGTACACATAAGAGCAACAGTCCCATTGTTTTACGCCATTTCATCTGTGATTCTCTCCTTCGGTATGTCCGGCCAGTGGCACGGGTACTCCTTGGCTTCATATCCAAGCTTCTTGCATAAATCGACAGATTTATACCAGCTATGATCCGGATAACGTCACTTTTTTTAGCTCTCTGGCTATATAAAAGAACATTAAAAAAGCGCCCCGTAATCCGGGACGCGTGCAGGCGTTAGAGAGGTGGCGTTCAGCCATAGGGCTGTGCCATTTCGATATACTCCGATTCCTACGCTGGCATGATCCAGATCAGGTCTAAGGGTTAGTATCTTGGTGGGATACACTCTCAGCCGGCCAATTCCGACTCCCCTGGGAAACTATGAAGTTACGGGCATTACTAGGTGTAATTATAGGCCAGAGGCCCAGTCGTGTCCAGTCAGGAACTGGATGGGAACGGATTTAGGGTCATCGTCTACTTGCTTCTAAGCCGCTTCGGTGATTAGTTTTTGATCGTTTGGCCTTGAGCCGAGCAGCTTGATTCATTTAAACAACATAATTTAGAGACAAAAGGAGATAGTACTGCTATACCATTAAATACTTTTACATAAAAATGGGGGAGTACTGAATGATCCTTAAAACCATAATCGCAATGATTCTGTGTTATAGTGCCTACGTTTTTTTCACAGCCTACCTTTTATTTTTGGTTCCGTCTCCATCTGCTATCGAAAATACGGATATGCAAAAATCGTTAACAGAAGGAAGTACAACAGATCGCGTAATGCTCCTGGAGGACGGCTTTCAATCGGGACAGGTGAGAATCCAGACCATTCGAGAGGCAAAAACAAGCATCGACCTAGCCTATTACTCCATTCAAAAAGGAAAAACATCTCAGCTTTTTTTTGCTGCTTTATTCGATGCGGCTGATCGGGGGGTTCAAGTTCGAATCATTTTAGACGGGATTTTTCACAGCATGCGCGGAGAATTGCGTGATATTCCAGATGCCATTGCAGCTCATCCCAATGTCGAATTAAGATATTATGAACCACTCCACCTATTTATGCCATGGACATGGCATAATCGTCTGCATGACAAGATCCTTCTTGTCGACAACACATATGGAATCATTGGCGGCCAAAATATTGGTGATAAATATATGGCATTGCACCCCCCAAAAGACTATGTTTTTGATCGGGATGTCCTTGTTTACAATGCAAACGATAATACGAACAGCACGGTTGTTGAAATGAAACAATATCTAGATCAGTTATGGAACCATCCATTCACCAAACCAGAAAAACATGCAAAACGTCAGCATCATGCAAAAGGGTTAAAAGAGCTGGCTCAGCTGGCTGAGTTATATCAAAAAGCCCAGGCTCAGAGTGATCCTTTTGTGAAAGTGTTGCCAAAGGAATGGGTTCGAGGAGCTCTTCATTCCGACCACGTTGCTTTCATTCACAATCCAATTAAAAGGCTGTATAAAGACCCCATCATGTGGAGGACATTTGTTCATTTCGCCAATCAAGCAAAGTCGAAAGTGTACCTTCAGACGCCATATGCCATTCCTACCAAGAAAATGGAGAAAGCCGTACATCTGTCGATGAATCCAAAAGCAGAATGGGTCATGCTAACCAATTCAATCCAGCAGACCCCTAACCCTTTGGCTTTCGCGGGATACTTAAGCTCTAAGGAACGGTTGCTTGATACCAGTCTGGCCATATATGAATACGAAGGCCCTTATTCCATACACGGCAAATCATTTGTCATGGATGATTACCTCAGCATGGTTGGTTCGTATAATCTTGATCCCAGATCTGCCTTCCTCAATACCGAATCCGCTGTGGTCATTTCCGGTTCTGCATTCGCCGACCAACTAACAGAGGCTATGGATATCAAACGTGCACATAGTACACTTGCGGTTAAAGGTGAACATCCAGCAGAATCTACGAATCAGAAAGGCTCTGTGTTCAAACGAATAGCAATCACAGCGTTATCCAAATTGTCTTTTCTCTGGAAATTTATGTTGTAGAAAAAAACGTATTCTCTTGAGCTTAACTTTTTCTCCGGTTTATCAAAACTTGAAAATCAGATTTGTTCACGGAATGTTCACTTATGTGGTGGGGGTCATCATCTCTATAATTACGAAGGTAAACAGAGAGGATGAGAGAATTGCCAACGAGCAAGAAGGAACAAATTATTTTCGGCTTAATGATGTGTACAGGAATGGTCCTGGTGATGATGACTTTCAATCTGTGGCACACTGGGATACTGGGCAAGTTGTCCCCGCTTGAGATTCTGTTTCAATTCATATTGTGTTTTGTCATCGCTTTTCTGGTGGAGTCCTTCATTGTTGGCCCTGTAGCGAGAAAAATTGCATTTTCCTTACCTTTTGACAAGTCCAACAAGATCCTTGGCGTGCTGGTCATGTCATTTTTCATGGTGATTGGTATGGTTCTGATCATGTCCTTGTACGGAATGATTTCAGCGTATCTTGCGGACCAATTAAATGGGGTATCCGTACTTGGTACGTACCTGCATACAATCGCTCGTAATTTCAGTCTGGCACTTCCATATCAGTTGATCATACTAGGGCCGCTCGTACGATATGTATTCGGTAAATTCATCAAGAGCAACGGGCATATAATGCCTACTGTTAGCAAAAGTGTGTAATTCCGATGGCCTTAAAGTATTTCCTGGGCAATCTTGTGCAAATGAATAGATCGTAACGAATCGAGAACACTTTATTAAGTCGGTTCTTGGGGAATGAAAAATCTAACGAATCTTAGCGGCGTTAATATGCCAAAAAAATGCAACAAGACCTTGATTTGAAGCTAATTATCTACAATAACTTCTCTAAGGTTCGTTAGATTTCGAACATACAGAAATGGAGCGGAATAGCGTGTGCTGGGTTCGTAAAAAACAGAGTAACGCTACCAAAAATGTCTACCATCAAGTCATGACAGTAGACATTTCGATTTCTTTAATAGGTAATTCTGATTCTATCGCTCTGGACTGTATCACCCATAGCTGTTAAGTTGCTGGATCGACCACATGTTTGTTCTGCCACTGATACGTGATCACACTAATGACAAGCAGGCCAACTGCAAAGATGGCAAGCATCCATGCAGACTGATTAACCGCCAGATGATCAAGACTCCATCCCGTGGTCAAAGGCAAAATGGCACCGCCAACCCCACCTGAGGCAATCAAAATGCTGGGTGTGGATTCTTCGGTTCCAGGCAGCAGTTTACTGGCGAAGACTAGGGCAATCGAGAAAATGCCCGACATCGCAAGTCCGAGTAGTAAGATGATGAGAAACGCAGACCAGATTTGGTCTGTAAATGGAAACACCATTAACAAAAGAACAGATGCGAGACAACTGTACAGCACATAGACGCGGTATTGGAATTTCTCTGCGATATATCCCGCGAAGAGTCGTCCTACAGACATGGCAATCCAGAAGCAGGTGACACTAAGCGCTGCTCCGGCTTCCTTCATATTCATTTTCTCAATCAGGATCGCTGGCATGAAGTTTGCAAGGCTCATCTCGGTGCCAACATAAAGGAAGAAGAACAGGACGAACAGAACCAGAAGAGTCAGGTTGCGTCCACGATAGGTTGGGCCGGGTATACGGGTATCTGCGGAATGCGGTTCACCTGATGCACCGGCAGTGTGAGTGTGTCTCGAAGCATCGGCTGGCTTTCGTCGCTCCAGAACCTTGTCCAGCTCACCGAATGATCCTTTCGCCCAGAAAGCAAAGGTCAGCGCTGCGCAGATCGCAACAACGAGAAAGGATAAACGCCAGTATCCGGCAGCAATCAGACCGCTGGCCATGAGCGGCATGATCATCGCTCCGATCCCGAATAACACTTCCAGTCGGCTCATGGCAACAGCAGTATTGTCTTTGATTGCAGCGATGATAATGGTGCCAATGACAGCTTCAACCATTCCGAATCCGAAACCGGCAGCGGGTGCGATGACGTACATCCAGCCCCATGGCGGCAACAGCATGTAGGATAATTCTGCGATACAGAGCAATGCTGTCGCGATTAACAGGCCTCCCCTTTTACCAAAGCGTCGGTTCAGCCACGGAGATAACAATACACCGCCCAGGAATCCGGCAAATTGAGCGAAGATCAATGTCCCGCCCTGGCTATAATCTTTGCCGTAATGTTCCAGTGCAACGGGCAGAATGGAACCAAGCACAACGTGGGCAAGTCCAATGAGGAAATAGGAGAGACACCCGATCCAAAGTAATTTTTTCATAAAGAACTCCTTCTACATATATACATAAGTTGAGGATCACAATAAAGCGCAACCATGAAGACAAAGTCTATCATAACAGGACAGGTTACGTTGTGCCATGAATTCCTGATCTATACAAAAGGTTGCAATCTGGTCTATCGTTCGTATATACTGAGACACAACAATTACAGATCGGACCATGCCGTTGATGAGCATCCAACTCGGAGGCGTTTTCGCCAGGGGAGCGATATTTCCCCAAGTTAACCGGAACCGCCCGTTATCGCGGACCAAGAGGCTGGAAGCAGGATATCCTGATTCAGCAAGTTGGGTGGCACCGCGAGCAGAGCGCTCCTCGTCCCAAGGGATGAGGGCGCTCTTTGTATTTTTACAGCCAAAGGAGACGGTGACCATGTTGGAAATGAAGTGGATTCGGGCACACGCAGAAGAGGTTCAGGCGGCAGCAGACGGGAAAAAAATCAAGATTAACATTCGCACATTGCTGGAGCGGGATGAGGAACGCAGAGCACTTTTGCAGGAATCGGAAGAAGGGCGCAGATTACGCAATACGTTATCCGCAGACATCGGCAGACTCATGCAAGCCGGGAATCGGGAAGAGGCCGATGGTTTGCGGGCGCAGGTGAAACAGATCAATGAACAGTTGGAACAGGTGGAAGCGAAGCTCGCCCCTGTGCAGGAGGAAGTAACCAGGCTGCAATGGCTGGTACCTAATATCGTATCCCCGGATACCCCGAAAGGCACGTCGGATGAGGATAATGTGGAATTGCGACGTGTGGGAGAGGTTCCAACGTTCGAGTATACCACCAAAGATCACGTGGAACTTGGGGAGTTGCATGATCTGATCGATATTCCCCGTGGCGTTAAGATTGGTGGTACAAGAAGCTATGTATTGAAAGGCGCTGGCCTGTTATTACATCGGGCAGTACAACAACTGGCGCTGGATCTGTTGCTGAAGCACGGCTTTACACCAATGGAGGTTCCGCTGATGGTCCGGGAGGATGCACTGGTGAACACCGGATTCTTCCCAACGGGTCGAGATCAGGTCTACGAACTCGAAGGGGAGAACAAGTGGCTGGTGGGGACTTCTGAAGTGCCGCTTGTCTCGTATTATGCGGATGAGATTGTCGATGTGAAGGAGCCGGTGAAGCTGGCCGCGGTATCGACGTGTTTCCGTAGTGAGGTTGGCTCCGGCGGACGTGATGTACGCGGATTGTACCGTGTGCATCAGTTTGCCAAAGTCGAGCAGGTCATTCTCTGTGCCCCTGATGCGGAAGAATCGGAGCGCATGCTGCAAGAGATTACGGGACACGCTGAGGAATTGCTGCAATTACTTGAACTGCCGTATCGTGTTGTCGCCGTGTGCACCGGAGATATGTCGCAGAAAACGTACAAACAGTATGACATCGAGACCTGGATGCCGAGCCGTGGTGCATATGGGGAAACCCATTCGTCGTCGAATCTGCATGATTTTCAGGCTCGCCGTTCGAATATTCGTTGCCTGGATGCCGAGGGTAAGTTGGCCTATTGTCACACGCTGAATAATACGGCGGTGGCATCGCCGCGTATCCTGATTCCGTTGCTTGAGAATCATCAGCAAGAGGATGGAAGTATTCGCATTCCGGTAGCCCTGCGGCCCTATATGGGAGGCGTGGAGAGCTTGATTTTGCCAGAGCAGGATGAAGTGAAGTAGAGAGGTTATGTGACGCTTTAGGCAGTAGAAAAGGGGATGTTCCACACGTCAAGTTACATGTGACGAGGGACATCCCCTTTTAAACGGTAACGCTATTGAATCAACCAATCCCCTAAATATTTGTGCCAAATTTAACAGATTTGGTTAGTGCTCGGACCTAAGGTATAGCTTACTTTCTTGATCACAAATTTCTTCGTTATATGTAAGTAAATAAAATTATTTCTTAAATGTTAACGCAGCTTCCATTCACGCTCGTTAATGATTTCAATTTGTCCAGATTCAAGGGCCTTTTTGAAACGATTGCGGGCTGTTTTCATCAATAGAACCATTTCGTCTTCAGGACGAATCATGGTGGATGTCGAAGTGACGATAGATTTCATACGTTTACGATTATTTTTAGGTGAAACCATATCAAGCAAATTCTTTTCGATCATACATATCCCACCCCCATCTTTTAGGTTTATTGAAACAGTATTACGCGACCTTCCCATATTATACAATGAAAATCATGAATTGTTCCATGACTCCCACTTACGTTATTCAACTTTATGCTAATCGTATCCGATATAATATAATAGAAGTAAAATATTGGATTATGGGAGATGGAGATAGAAATGAGTAGAATCAAACTGGCGCTTCGAGGCACGCTTGCTCTAATTATGACATTAACAATACTTGTCCCTTCGTTGGCCTTGGCGGCTACAGGTGATGTGACATCGATTGAAATAACCAATAACAGTCCGCAGAAGATGAGTGTATCCGAAACAGCTACACTTCAGGTGATGGCCACGGTAGAAGGTTTTGATAATAAGCAGGATGTTACCGAAGGCGTGACTTGGTCCACCAGTAATGCAGCAGTTGCAACGATGGTGAAAGGCAAAGTCAAGGCTGTGGCCGCAGGCGAAGCAACCATTTTTGCAGAAGTAGACGGGGTTAAGGCCCAGTTGGTTGTGCAAGTTCAGGAGAAGATTAAAAGCATCAAAGCTTCACCAAACTCCTATAATTTTGTTAAAGGCAGTGAAAACACCCTCCCGAAAGTAAGCATTACACGTGCGAACGGAAAGGTAGAGGATGTGACGTCTGAGATTGTATGGTCGGTATCAAGTAGCACGGCTGTGCTGGAAAACGGTAAAATCAAAGGCGTTACGCCAGGCAGAGTATTGCTTCAAGGCAAATACGGAACGACGATTGTGAAAGTGCCCGTTGCTGTGACGGACGTAATTACCAAAGTTGAGGTTACACCTGCATCCATGCAGCTGAACATCAAGAAGTCAAAAGCATTGAAGGTGATTGGCACCTATGCAAACGGCAAAACGATCAACCTTTCGAAACAAGTGATATGGACCTCTTCCAATACAAATGTGGCTATCGTGAAAAATGGAGCAGTCAAAACGCTGACAGAAGGAAAAGCCACCTTGACAGGAACTTATCAAAATCAGACAATAAAGGCAGAGGTTACCGTTGTACCTTTGCTCAAAAAGCTAATTACAGGTCAGAAAAAACTGGTTTTATCCCCACAGGGAAGTACAACGCTAAGTGTGATGGCCCAGTATGATACGGGTAAAACCACTGTTGTGACTGACAGTGCGGTGTGGAGTAGCACAAAGCCGAGCGTAGCGACAGTAACGAATGGCAAGATTGTAGCTGTAGGCAAAGGTAAAACATCCATAACGGCCAAGTGGGGCAACAAAAAAGTGACCATCCCTGTTACGGTAAAATAAATATATATATATAATGAAGCACTTTGCATAAATCCAAACATAAATTCAGTACATCATCACATTAACAGCATTATATGATCAAGGGTATCAGACAATTAGGGGCGTAGACATACGCTCCTTTTTGGATATATAGAAATAGGGATCTGGAATGCCTTCTGTTTTAACAACAATATAACGGGAATGGGTGGGATGAATATGAAAGCTTCGATTATCAGCTCGGACCCTAACTCTAGTGATCTGGCTTACCTGAAATATCTTCTTCTATCCCTAAGTTCCATACTTACAGCTCAACGGAGTACTACGATTGAATGCATGAAGCAACGCACCTATGAAAAATACAGAGAAGGTTACCATTTAAGATGTCATGTGGAAGAGGAGATACCTGAATGACAGATCCAATGCAACCGGAAAACTGGCCGGCCTGGGCGACAGAGTCGGTAGAGATCGCTCCGCCCAATACGAATTGGGACTTGCAGGCTCAGGAAGAAATTCGGCAACTTCAACACCTTTTAGAGCAATTTAATATCCATCAATTCGAACATATTGGAAGTACATCCATACCAGGGTTACCCGCCAAACCCATTATTGATCTGATGGCAGAGGTTCAGTCATGGGATGACATGGATCGGATTGCCGATCAGTTGAATCCGTTGGGCTGGAACTACGTTCCACCTGAACTGGATGGACGGGAGTACAGACGATTCTGGGTCAGGGTTAAGGATGGAAAGAGAGCTGTACACCTTCATCTGATGCGCCCGGGAGAAGAACGCTGGGATCGTCAAATTCGTTTTCGGGATGTGCTGAGAAAACGCCCAGATCTGGTGGAAGCTTACGCCGTCCTGAAGACGAAGCTTGCTGATGAGAACAAGGAAGATAGGGAATCGTATACCGCGGCCAAAACGCAATTTATTTTACAAGTGCTTGATGAAGGCGTGTGATTGATTGAAAATCGTACTTATCAGAGACAGGCTGATCTATTTCTTCGCAGTCATGATGACCATGGCGGCAGGACTCGCATCCAGACACTATGGTGAACGATTGCCGGGTTGGGTGTACGAACATTTCGGGGATGCATGTTGGGCGGGTATGATTTATTTCGGAGTACGCATGGTGTGGCCTCGTCGCAGTTTGGTATGGGCGATGTGTTTGAGCTGTGCATTCAGCTGGATGATTGAGTTCGCACAGTTGATTCAGACGCCTTGGCTGATTGAAATACGTTCAACCGTATGGGGTGCACTTATTTTGGGACATGGTTTTCTGGTGATCGATCTGATTCGATATATGGTCGGTATTCTATGCATGGTTATGATCGATCGTTATTTCCTGAGAAATAAGATGGGTGGAACCTGAACTCAAGTGAATCATGGAGGTATGCTGAATGAATGTAGAAAAACTTTTTGCCGAATCACCCGAATTCGAAACACAGCGCTTAAGACTGAGACGTCTTACGATGGATGATCTCGACGAATATTATGCGTTTGCCTCTGATCCAAGGGTGAGTCAGCAAAGCTTGTGGAATTGCCATGAGACGGTTGAAGATTCAATGCAATATATTCAGCGGGTACTGGATAATTATGAACGGAAAACGGTCCATATCTGGGCTTTTGTCCTGAAGGAAACAGGGACGTTAATCGGGAGAGGTGGCATTTTTCATCTCAACGAAGACATGCAAAGTGCTGAATTGGGATACGCGATAGCCAGCAGTCAATGGGGCAAGGGGCTCGCTGTAGAAGCGATGCAACCCATCGTGGATTATTGTTTTCAGGAACTGGACTGCAACCGGCTGGAAGGGAAATGTAATGCAGGCAACATAGGCTCAGCACGTGTCATGGAGAAACTGGGCATGTCGTATGAAGGTTTGCTGCGTAAACAGTTGAAGATCAAAGGTATCTTTACAGATCAAAAAATGTACTCCCGTATCCGGGATGATCTATAATATTTCCAACGACACATAGGGTACATCGCAGAAAATGAAGGAGGCGGAACCATGATCTACAGTATTATTTCCCGTTCATTGTGGGAGGAAGTGTCCAAGGGCAGTGAGTATGCACCAGACAGCCTGGAGACAGACGGATTCATTCATTGTTCCACCAAGGAACAGATTCCATGGGTAGCCGGGCAATATTATGCAGGTCGCACGGATCTGTTATTGCTTAGTATTGATGAGAAGGCGTTAAAGCCGGAACTGGTGTATGAAGATCTATACGAATTGAATGAACTATTTCCACATATTTATGGAGAACTTAATTTGGATGCAGTACGTAAAGTCATTCCATTTGAACCGAATGCTGATGGTACATTCTCATTTCCTGAATAAAGGCAAGTGACGTATCGGGATGAACGTGATCAGGGCGATATTACTTTTTTCGAAGGGTGGTTAACGGGTGGATATGAATCAGGTTTTTCTGGAAACGGCGGAGAAGCAATTTCTGTATTACAAGCAGCTCGGGGAAAAAGCTATGGCGCAACTGGAGTCCGAGCAGTTGTTTCAATCCTGGAATGAAGACGCGAACAGCATCGCGGTGATTGTAAAACATCTCTGGGGCAATATGCTGTCCCGTTGGACAGAGGTACTGACAACAGATGGAGAGAAACCTTGGCGTGAACGGGATGCCGAATTCGTGAATGATATTGCTTCCCGGGAAGAGTTGATCGCCAAATGGGAGGAAGGCTGGACATGCCTGCTCGAAGCCATTCGTTCATTTACCCCGGAACAATTGTCTCATATCATATATATTCGCAATGAAGGACATACCGTCATGGAGGCCATTATTCGGCAATTGGCGCACTATCCATATCATGTCGGACAGATTGTATTTGCCGCGAAAATGCTTAAAGAAACAGCGTGGGACAGTCTCTCGATCCCGAGAAACGGATCTGCTCAATATAATGGCGGCAAATTTGCCAAGCCAAAGGCACGCAAACATTTTACAGAAGATGAACTTCATATCGAAAAAGGTGAGGAACAACAATGACTGAAATTGCACTGATTCGCCATGGAAGCACAGCGTGGAATAAGGAAAAACGTTCTCAGGGCCAGACGGACAATCCGCTGGATCAGGAGGGAAGGGAACAAGCGGTTTTACTTGCAACGAGACTGGCAGAGGAATCATGGGATGCCATCTATGCAAGTGACTTGGAACGTGCAAGTGAGACGGCTCGCATCATTGGTGATCGCTTGGGCATTCAGGAGATCCATCTGGACTCCAGACTTCGCGAGATGGGCGGAGGACAGGTCGAAGGAACGACGGAAGAGGAACGGTTAGCCAAGTGGGGAGCGGACTGGAGTACCCTGGATCTGGGACGGGAGCTTGCAGATGCAGGGACTGTTCGAGGCAGTGCAGTGCTTGAAGAGATTGTACAGCAGCATCCTGATGGCAAAGTAATCGTGGTCAGTCACGGAGCCGTCCTGCGGAATACATTACGAGGTCTGGTGCCTGAGCTTGATATTAGTGTGAAGCTGTCCAATACATCCATTACGCGGATTGCCAAGAAAGATGATACATGGCAATGCGAACTGTACAATTGCAGCGTGCATTTGAATTCGTCCAAGGATGCACAATAGATGGATGCTCTGACGTTAAAGCAAAAATTGCAGCATATCCAGTCAGCTAATCGGTCCATAGACCATGTGGAACAACCTTACGAATTGGCGCTGCATATGATGAAACATATTGGCAGTCCTGACCCTGTCCTGCGGGATGAATTGATCTATATTACGTTTGCAACCTGGATTGGAAAGGGTGTATTTACGGAAGACGAGCTGAGGCATCTGTTGCAGTTGGCTCTGGATGATCAGCACCTCTTCCATGGCATCGGAGAGCAGGGAACGGACAGTGTGTTTACACGGACGTTCTCCATATTGTTACTGCCTCCAATCCTGAATCTGGATCGTGAGAAACCTTTCCTGAACAAGGTGGATATCGCAGGGATTCATCATCGGTTGATTACATATCTGGCATGTGAAAAAGATCTTCGCGGCTATGTCGATGATAAGGGCTGGGCGCATGCCCCCGCACATGCGGCGGATGCGGTTGAAGACCTGGCTCAGTCACCATATCTGGAGCGAATGGAACTGCTGGAACTTCTGCATACAATCAGTCGGAAAATAACCGAATCAAGTGACGTTTACATCCATGATGAAGATCAGCGAATAGCGCATGCTGTAGTGACCATTCTTCGTCGCAATCTGCTGGAGCAAAAAGATATTACGTTGTGGATCGATTCCCTTCATCAAGAAACTAAGGCAGTAAACAGATCATTTCTGGATACCAGTCATAGGGACCTGAATGTGCGTCTGTTTTTGCAGACACTGTATCTTGCGATACGTACAGAAGAAGACGAGCCGTTTCCGGCGGTTCGTTCACTAGTATTGCTGACATTGGAGAGAGATAAATAACGATACGCTAAACGTGTGGACAGAGGGGAGATCGCGCATGAGCGAATTACCGTATGCTTGGACAAAGGAGATTTTGTTTCCGCTGGGTGAGACAGCCGTTATCATCGATTGCGGGGATCACTTGTCTGTCGCGGTACAGCGCAGAGTGGCGTCTGTATGTGCTTTGCTGGAAAAAAGAACTCTGCCTGCCATGATCGAATGGGTGCCTTCATACACATCCGTTACACTATTTTATAATCCGTTCATCTCCCCGTACCCCGAGTTGTGCCGCGCTCTGCTTCAACAGTTGAACCAAATGAAGGAATCCGTACAAGACAAGCCCAGAACGGTCACGATTCCCGTATGTTACGGTGGCGAATGGGGGCCTGATCTGGACTATGTTGCCAGTGAGCATGGACTGACCTCAGAGGACGTTATTGCAATTCATACATCCGGGGATTATCTGGTCCATATGATTGGATTTGCCCCAGGTTTTCCGTATCTCGGTGGGTTATCTGAACGGATTGCTACGCCCAGACGGGCAACGCCAAGGCTTCGGGTAGAGGCCGGTACAGTAGGGATTGGGGGCAAACAGACGGGAATCTATCCGGTAGATACACCCGGAGGATGGCAATGTATTGGACGAACGCCCCTCCGGTTGTTTCGGCCGGATGAGAAGGTACCAAGTTTGCTGGCAGCAGGTGATCGGGTTCGATTTGAACAGATTACGAAGCAGGACTATCTGGCGTTGAAGCGGATGGAGGATGAACGATGAGTGTTGAAGTGATTCGTCCTGGGCTGTTATCTACCATTCAGGATGAAGGCAGAACCGGCTATCGCCGGTATGGTATTCATCCTGGCGGGGTCATGGACACCTTTGCAGCCAGAGCCGCCAATATGCTTGTGGGCAATCCCCGAAATGCAGCACTGCTGGAGATGACGATGACGGGGCCGGAGCTTCGATTTCAGGAGAGCCAGCTAGTCTCATTATGTGGGGGGGATCTGACAGCAACGGTCGATCATCTGCCTGTACCTTTGTGGCGTCCTGTGCTGGTGCGGGCTGGAAGTGTAATGAAATTTGGCCCGTGTCGTCATGGCTTGCGTTGTTATCTGGCGTTAGCGGGTGGAATAGCTGCACCGGAAGTGATGGGCAGTCGAAGTACAGATCTTAAGACAGGTATTGGCGGTGTGGAAGGAAGAGCCCTGCGTGCGGCAGACCTGTTATCTACAGGTGAACCTTCTGGTGAAGCACAAGTATGGATGAAACGTATGGAGCAGCAGGTAGAAGAAAGTGAGCGGGGCCGCCGAATATTGGCACCTGCGTGGTTCTTATCTGAACGTGAAAGACCTGACTATTATGGGAGAGCTGTTATTCGTGTGATGGAGAGCAAGGACAGCTCGCTGTTCAGCGAGGCAAGTCTGGGACATTTCTATGCCGAAAAATACGTAATCTCTCCGCAATCCGATCGGATGGGCTATCGCCTGCAAGGCTCCAGACTGGAGCTGAATCAGCCGCTGGATCGGCTGTCAGAAGCCGTTACCTATGGCACGGTGCAGGTGCCACCCGATGGTCAGCCGATCATCTTGATGGCAGACCATCAGACGATTGGAGGTTATCCTGTCATAGCACAGGTAGCTCAGGTGGATATGCCAATCCTGGCTCAGGCTAGGCCGGGAACCCGAATTTCTTTTGCACAGATTACGCATGATCAAGCCCGGCAGTTGTACATGGAACAGGAGATCAATATGCAGCTCATGGATAAGCTGATACGCAGAAGAATGGCAAGAATGGAGGGCGCTCAATGAATACCTCAAAAACCTTGGATATCAATTGTGATCTGGGCGAAAGTTATGGTATATATCGCACGTTATCGGACGAAGCCATTCTGCCCTTAATTACGTCAGCCAATATAGCCTGCGGGTTTCATGCAGGGGACCCGGCTACGATGCGGATCACGGTGGAGAAGGCATTGGAGCATCAGGTGGCAATTGGCGCTCACCCCGGATTGCCGGATCTGCAAGGGTTTGGCAGAAGACGTATGGACATTACGCCACGGGAAGCATATGACATGGTGGTGTATCAGATCGGTGCGCTGGATGCCTTTGTCCGTGCAAGTGGGGGGCGAATGCATCACGTGAAACCGCACGGCGCCTTATACAATATGGCTGCAGAAGATACGAAGCTTGCTGAAGCCATCGTGGAGGCGATCTATCAAGTACAACCCGAGCTGTATTTGTATGGTCTGGCGGGCAGTAAGCTGATTCACGCTGCGGATCGCATCGGTCTGCGCAGTGTGAGCGAGGTGTTTGCGGATCGAACCTATGGGGCGGATGGTAAGCTAACCCCTCGAAGCCAAGCGGGGGCTGTCATTGAAGAGTCGGGACAAGCGATTGCTCAAGTGCTCCAGATGGTGAAAGACGGCGTGGTTGTATCCACGGATGGCACGCGGGTTTCCATGAAGGCAGAGACGGTATGTATCCACGGTGACGGAGCGAATGCTCTAGCATTTGCTCAAGAGATTCGTCGTGTGCTGGAATCGGAAGGCATTCAGTTATCCGCGCACAATTCTGGAATGACAAGGAGTGAAAGAACAGAATGAAACCCATACGTAACTCGGCGAAGGCCGTTATTGTGCAGGATGGACGACTGCTGGTCATTCGGCTGGAAGACCAATATGGTACCGCTTATGTGTTCCCGGGTGGAGGACAGGAGAAAGGTGAAGAACTCAAGGATGCAGTCGCACGTGAATGTCTGGAGGAGATTGGCCAGGTTGTGAACGTGGGAGAGTTGTTGCATATTCGAGAGTATATCGGAAAAAATCATGAATTCGCCGAGTGGGATGCAGATATCCACCAGGTTGAATTTTATTTTGCGTGCAGCCTGATCGATCCGGAGGCAACTATTTTTGAAGGCTCCAATCCTGACGACCATCAAGTCGCCGTGGAATGGATTGCTCTGGAAGAGCTGTCTCAGGTTCGTTTATATCCAAAAACCATTGGTGAGTTACTGCTTCAATCGGGTTCTTCATCAATCTATCTTGGAGATTTGAATTAAATCAGATATGAAGAAAATGACGCGCTAATCCCTGTATGTAAACATTTTCATAAAGGACTTTTCCAATTTTGTCACGTTTGCAAACAGGTTCATGGGATTCACCATAGGTGAGGTGGGTACACTATAAGTACAGGCTTATTACAGAGCAGCATTAAGCTGGCGCTAGTGATAAGCGATTAATGAACTGTCATTAAACAAAAGAGAGAGTAATAACTACAATTCTCTTTGTACTTTTATTATTCACCCTTAATTGGGAGAACAGTAGACGTAGTGGAGGGGACGGAATCGATTCTGAGGAAGCGAAGCGTTCGCATGTATCTTGAATTTTTATTCATATATCCTTTGGAATTAAGCATTCACACGATAACGGAGAGGACAGAAGAAACCTGAAAAAGCGAAGCGCTCGCCTTTATCACCGGATTTTTCCCTTTGAGAGAAGGAAATCAGAAAATCTGGGGGTAACAGCGATTGGAAGGTTGTTCTGTCATCGTAGTACCAGTGTGAATCGGTTTTAATCCAATGTATATGAGGAAGAGATCAGGATCATCGTGAGATAACAGCGATCCAAAGAACGATCCGTACCCGGAACGGCCGCCTACATAGTCCTCCCAATATTCCCCCAAACCGAAAGGAGCACTTCCCATGAACCAGACTGAATTGGAACAAAACATTGTAAAAGCATTGGAAAACAACCCTTTTTGCAGCTTCTCGACTGTAGAGAATAGTAAACCGAAATCCCGCTATATGGCGCTTTTCAACGATGGACTGAACATTCATCTGGCAACGAACCGCCGTACACACAAAGTAGAGGAACTGGAGAATAATCCGAATGTTAGCCTGCTGCTTGGTTATGAGGCTGGTGGTTCCAAGGAAGTCGTTGAGATTGAAGGAACCTGTGAAGTGACCAAGAACGAAGGTTTGCGTGAGCAAGTATGGAATGACGAACTGAAGGCGTGGTTCGATGGACCTAATGATCCGAACTATGTCATTCTGGACATCACTCCGACTCGTATTGAATATACAGGGAAAGATCATGAACATCATGTGTGGGAACAATAATCCAACGATGAAAATAACCTCTGCAAATTAGCGTCCTTATGCGGAATGCGCGCAGAATTCACTCCAACCGTGAAAGCCTTTAAGGTTTCACGGTTTTTGATATGAGTGAATAATGATGAATGGATATACATGTAAGAAACATGTAATATACGTATTTTAAAGCTAGTGAGCACTAAATACCTACTAAAATGTTGAAAAAAATGTCGAAATCACGCATGATAATGTAAACCGGCCTAGATATGTGCGGGTAATGTAAAAAATAATGCTTTTCAATGGCTGAACATTGCGTTATGATTTGGAATGTAAACGACAAGCACAGACATAAATAGATGTTCATGTGAGATAAACTTACCTGAAATTCGGATGCATGTCATCAGAGCGTCAGTACGCACAACCCATGAAATCTATCTTTTTTCTGCGCTCTTCGTTTGCCCAATAATGCATGATTCAATGTACATAACCGGGAGGGGTTATTTTGAAAACGAGTAAAAAAGTATTATCAAGCCTGACTGCCGCTTTGGTTGCATTAAACGTGCTTGCGGTGTTTCCGGTACCTGTATCGGCTGCGGATGCTGCCAAAGTTAAACTGCGGATCATGGAGACAACAGACATTCATGACAATCTGATTAACTACGACTATTATTCCGACAAAGAGACAGATCAGTATGGACTTGCCAAAACAGCTACACTCATCAAGAAAGCGCGTGATGAAGCCAAGAACAGCTTGCTGTTCGACAATGGTGATCTGATTCAGGGTAACCCGCTGGGAGACTATGTGGCGAAGATTGATCCACTGAAAAAGGGTGAAACTCACCCTGTATATAAAGCGATGAATCTGCTCGATTATGATGCAGGTAACATCGGTAACCATGAGTTCAACTATGGTCTGGACTTCCTGGACATGACGCTGGAGGGAGCGAACTTCCCTTACATTAATGCCAATGTCTATGTAGACGATGGTGATGATGATGAGACGAATGACAAAAATTACTTCACACCGTATGAGATTTTGGATAAAAAAGTAACGGACGAGACTGGCAAGGAACATACGATCAAAGTGGGTGTGATCGGATTTGTACCGCCACAAGTCATGCAGTGGGACAGCGCTAACCTTGAAGGCAAGGTCATCGCCAAGGATATTATTGCTACCGCTAAAAAATTCATTCCAAAAATGAAAGCCGAAGGTGCGGATATTATTGTAGCCATTCCTCACTCCGGATTTGAGGATATCCCTCAAACGGACCTGATGGAGAACTCCGTACTGTACCTGAGTCAGGTAGAAGGCATTAATGCCATTCTGTTTGGACATGCTCACAAAGTATTCCCAAGTGCTGATTTTGCCGGCAAAAAAGGGGTAGACCTTGAGAAAGGCACAATCAATGGCGTTCCTGCTGTTGAGCCAGGTTTCTGGGGTGATCATCTGGGTATTATCGATCTGGACCTGGAGCTGGTAGATGGCAAATGGAAAGTGGTGGATTCCAAAACGGAAGCACGTCCGATCTATGACACTGAGAACAAAAAGCCACTGGTAGATGCGGATAAAGACATCATTGATGCGGTTCATGAAGAGCATGAAGGTACATTGGAGTATGTTCGTGGTCCAGTAGGCGAAACGACAGCACCGATCAACAGCTTCTTCGCTCTGGTTCAGGATGATCCATCCATTCAGATCGTAACGAATGCACAGAAATGGTATGTCGAAAAACATATGCAAGGTACGGAATATGAGAAAATCCCTGTATTGTCGGCAGGTGCACCATTCAAAGCGGGTGGACGTTCAGGCGCTTCGTATTACACGAATATTCCTAAAGGCACCATTGCGATCAAAAACGTTGCTGACCTGTACGTGTATCCAAATACGGTACATGCTGTAATGGTTAACGGCGCAGAACTGAAAGAATGGCTGGAATGGTCTGCAGGCCAGTTCAACCAGATCGACCCGGCTAAAGGTGGACAACAGCAACTGATCAATAATGACTTCCCAACGTACAACTTCGATGTTATCGATGGGGTAACGTATCAGATTGATGTGACCCAACCAGCCAAATACGATGGCAAAGCTGCGATCGTTAATGCATCTGCAAGCCGGATTAAGGACCTGAGCTTTAACGGCAAACCGGTTGACCCAGCGCAAAAATTCATTGTAGCGACAAATAACTACCGTGCTTCTTCATCCAAACTGGCTAACCCGGACGGCAAACGGATCGTTCTGGCTGCACCGGATGAGAACCGTCAAGTGATCATCGACTACATCCGTGAAAATAAAACGATTAATCCGGCAGCGGACGGTAACTGGTCCCTGGCACCAATCAAACCATCTGCGGGTGTAACTGCAGCGGCGTTGAACGATCTTGAAGTTGTGTTTGCTTCTTCCCCGGATGCGAAAGGTCTGGTTGAAGCGAATCCGGCGATGTCGTTCATCGGTACGAACAAAGAAGGTTTTGCAGAGTATGGCTTGAAACTGACAGGTGAAGCACCGACAACACCTGAAACAGGTACGGAGCCAGCACCGACGCCTAAACCAACTCCAACACCAACGCCTAAGCCACAACCTGAGAAACCGGCAACTAGCAACAAGGTTGTATACGTGGTGAAAAAAGGGGATAACCTGTACCGCATCGGTTTGAAATATGGTGTGGACTGGCGCAAGCTGGCAACAGCTAACAAAATCTCAAATGTGCATAACCTGAAAGTTGGACAGAAAATCGTGATTCCCGCTTCATAACGTTTAATAAGCGGAGAGGAGGAGACCGACAGTCATCAGACTGTCGGTCTTTTTTCTGCAATTTTTGAATATATTTGTTTCAACAACCGTCATATACGAAGTCATCAAAACAGTAGAGATTAATTTTAAGACCCATGATATAATATTTACAAACTTTGGGTATATACCAGTAATCATTAATGGACATGGAATCATAAATTGGCAAGGGGGTCCTACATGAATTGCAGTGGCTGCAGTCCAATCTATCCTATAGAGGGCCAAGGTACCTTGTACCTGCGTCCCATTTCCCCCGCTTTGCTGGAAGCGCTGCAAACGCCGGGAAGACTTATCGAGACGTCGGATGATATGATGTGGATGCATTTTTCGAATCTTGAGGCGGTTCAGAGCTTAATAGAAAAGATCGGCGAAATGGATTCGACATTACGTGATTCCCTAACCGTTCAGATTATGCCTTTATACGAACAGGCGAATGAAGAAAGCTGGATTAGTCTAAGCATGCAGGAGTCACGTTTCAGGCATGCGGAGCTTGTTTCCATTATTCTGGAGCATGAATTCAGCAGTCATATGCAGCCCATCGTTGATGCATCGGAGCAGATTATCGGATACGAGTTTTTGCTTCGTCCTGCTGAGAATGGCAAATCCTTCAGTTCCTATGAATTATTTGAAGTCGCACGCGAGACTGGACTACATTCTTTTCTGGATCGAATGGCGCGAATTACTGCCATTGAGACCAGTGCTGTTTTTTTGCCGCATGGTGTGAAACGCTTCGTAAATTTCCTGCCTTCCTCCATATATAATCCCGAATATTGTCTGACACATACGTTTGAAGCGATTGAACGTCTTTCGCTGGACCCTAAAGATTTTGTGTTTGAAGTCGTGGAAACAGAGCAGATCCAACATATGCCCATCTTGCAGCAGATATTTGAGGTGTATCGTTCCCGTGGAATGTCGGTTGCACTGGATGATGTGGGTGCTGGATATTCAACAATAGAGTTGATGAATCGGTTAGAACCGGATTTTGTCAAAATAGATCGAAGTCTTATTGATCGTTGTGATCAGGATTCGACCAAACAACAGCAAATTCTTCATATTGTTGAGATGTCGAGTCGATTTGGAGGTCAAGTCCTTGCCGAGGGGATCGAACGGATGGAAGAGTTTGAATTCTGTCGCTCCATAGGTATTGAACTTGCACAGGGCTACTATTTTGGTAAACCCTCGGCACAACCTCCAGGCGATCCGTACTCTAATACTTCATCTAATACATGGAATAATTAGTAATCCGTACCTTGTACAAGTCACTTCTGATCAGAGGTGGCTTGTTTGGCGTGCCTGCACATTTTTCTCTCAAATAAATCCCCTCATTTAGCCGATATATAAGATAAGCCTTTTAGATTGATTCATACATACAAAGAAAGAGGGCATTTTTACATTTAGAGGGGGATAAAGACATGAGTGAAACTCAGGATAATACACCAATGAAAGCAGCGAAACCTGCTAAACCAAAACATAATCAAAATAAAAAGAAGAAGAAAAAGAAAGGTTTCGTCTGGAATATAAGGAACAAACTATTGGTCTCCTTCCTGGCCGTTCTGCTCCTGCCAAGCTTGGCGATCGGCTTGATCACACTAACGATGGCTGAAGATGGCGTACAAGGACAATTAGTGGATAGTGCCAAGCAAAGTGTGAGTACGGCCAATACCATTGTAGAAAGCCAAGTGAACTACAAGATCCATGACATTAACTATTTTGCGGATGCCCTTGATCCGAGCTTGGTCAAAGGGGAGAACGATAGTCCAGAGCTTCAGTTGAAGCTGGAGCAATATCTGGGCTTGCATCCCGATGCCATGAACATTTTTGTGGGAACAACGGAAGGAGTCATGGTTCGGGGTAAAGCAACAGCAAGCAGTACGCGGGGAGATGCATATGATCCTAGGGAGCGGGAGTGGTACAAACTAGCGATGGAAAAGCCGGGTACAGCCGTTGTATCCGCTGTGTCTGTTAATACCGATGGCGTTGCCGTTGTATTTATCTCCAAAACATTAAAGGACCAATCCGGTGTTGTCGGTTTGTCTCTGGATCTAACAGACCTGCAAGAGCAAGCATCCATTAAGGTGGGTAAAGAGGGCTACGTCATTATTTTGGATGCAAACAAAAATTATGTCGTATCGCCTGTAGCAGATGCAGGTACACAGGAAGCTAGTGGTTTGCTGGATGAAATGTATGAGGGTAAAGAAGGTCAATTCGATTATGTATTCAATGAGCAACCGAAAACGATGATCTTTGCTACCAATGAAGCAACGGGCTGGAAAATTGCCGGAACGATGTCTAAAAGTGAAATAACCAATGCGAGCAAGGACATTCGCATGATTACATTTATAGTGATCCTGGCGGCCACGTTCCTTACGCTCATCTTCATTATCTGGTTTACACGCTCCATGCTGCGTCCAATCAAACGACTTCAGGAATCGGCCAGAGCGGTAAGTAAAGGTGACTTGACCGTGAAAATGGAAACTGGACGTAAAGATGAAGTCGGGGAACTGGCAAAATATTTTGAACGTATGGTCGATAACCTGCGAATGATGATTCTTGGTGTACAGGAAACGACAGAGCAAGTATCTGCTTCTTCTCAAGAATTGTCTGCCAGTGCTGAACAAACCACCAAAGCGATTGAACATTCAACACAGGCCATTCAGGAACTGGCCGAAGGTGCTGAGCAGCAGGTAAACAGTGTGAAAGATGGATCGGGACAGATGAGCCGAATGGCAGAAGATGTTCGGATGATGTCGGAGCGTGTGCAATCCATTACGGCGAATATGCGGAATACGTCCGGAGCGGCTTCTTCTGGTAATGAGGCAGCAGGACAAGCTGTAGAGCAGATGAACAGCATTCAGGAAACCGTAGAGCAGCTAGGGACTGTGGTTCAATCTCTGAATGCCCGTTCCGTTGAGATTGGTAGCATGGTGGATGTCATTGCATCCATCTCCAAACAAACGAACTTGCTCGCATTGAATGCTTCCATTGAAGCGGCCAGAGCGGGTGATTCGGGGCGTGGGTTTGCTGTTGTAGCCGGAGAAGTTCGCAAATTGGCAGAAGAATCCGGAAGTTCGGCAGCGCAGATCGGTGAGGTCGTTCATAATATCCGTCAGGACATGGATGCCGCTCTAATCGCCATGAATGCGGCTCAGACGCGTGTGGGAGAAGGGATTCAGGCCGTGAATACGTCTGGACAATCCTTTGCCCAGATTCGGGAGGCGGTGGAAGAGGCGGTTCATACCTTGGATGACTTGTCTGAAACAACGAAACAACTGGAGAGTGGGGCATCCCACGTTGCCAAGGCGATGAGCGATATCTCGAATGTGACCCAGGAATCGGCTGCGAATACAGAATCCGTATCTGCATCTTCGCAAGAACAACTGGCATCGGTAGAAGAGATTGCATCCTCATCGGCACATCTGAACAGTATGGCGGAACAACTGCAGGGATTGCTTGGCATGTTCAAGATGGTAGAGGATACGCCGAAGGATAAGGGTAGCGACAAATCCTAGGAAGTAGACCACCATTACTTACCATACTTTTTGAATAGAAGAAAATAAAGATAGACATTACTTCTGCGGCCCTGTATAAATATATCGTCTGGTTCTTCCGCGCATCATGCGGTGTAATCTTACAATATAATGATTAAATGAACGATAGAATATATCGAGACAGGGTACAGCAGGAGGCACTATGATATACGTAGCAATATTAATTTTTGTAGTAACGATCACCTTGGTGATCTGGCAACCTCGTGGGTTGGGCATCGGTTGGACTGCCTCGGGTGGTGCATTGCTCGCCCTATTGTGTGGAGTCGTAAGCTTGAACGATGCCTCGGATGTAGCGTCCATTGTATGGAATGCAACGTTGGCCTTTGTCGGTATTATTATGATTTCTCTCATTCTCGACGAGACGGGTTTCTTCGAATGGGCCGCTCTTCACATGGCTAGACTCGCTGGAGGGAACGGTCGCAGATTGTTCTTCTACTCCATTTTACTCGGTGCCGCAGTGTCGGCCCTGTTCGCAAATGATGGTGCAGCGCTCATCCTGACACCAATTGTGCTGGCGATGGTGCGTGCATTAAAGTTTGATGAGCGGATGGTACTGGCTTTTGTAATGGCGAGTGGATTTATCGCAGATACCACATCGTTGCCGCTGGTCGTCAGCAATTTGGTTAACATTGTGTCTGCCGATTTCTTCGGTATTACCTTTGTGGAGTATGCGGTACGCATGGCCGTGCCGAATCTGATCTCGATCGTAGCGAGTACGGGAATGTTATTTTTGTTCTATCGCAAAAGCATCCCCCTTCGCTATGACATCTCTGCGGCTCGCGACCCGAAAGAGGCAATACGTGATCCACGGATGTTTCGCATTGCCTGGTTCATGCTAGGGCTGCTATTGGTGGCTTACGCATCCAGTGAGTTCCTGCCGATTCCCGTGTCGGTGATTGTGGGCTCGGTTGCACTGCTGTTCGCTTTACTGGCACGCAAGAGCGAGGCAGTTGATCTGAAACGGGTCATCAAGGAAGCACCGTGGTCGATTGTGGTGTTCTCCGTGGGTATGTACATCGTCGTATATGGACTGCGTAATGCAGGATTAACGGCTCATCTGAGCCGCTGGCTAGATGTCATAGCAGAGCATGGCCTGCTGGCCGCTTCGCTCGGAATGGGCATTATAGCGGCCGTATTGTCATCGCTGATGAACAACTTGCCTACCGTATTGATTAACCTGCTAGCCATCCAGGGTGCGCACACCGAAGGGATCATCCAAGAGGCATTCATCTATGCCAATGTCATTGGTTCCGATCTAGGTCCCAAAATGACGCCGATTGGTTCACTTGCCACATTGCTATGGCTGCATGTGTTATCCCGTAAAGGTGTGAAGATCACATGGGGGTATTATTTCAAAGCAGGCATCATCCTGACCATTCCAACCTTGTTCATTACCCTAGCAGGTCTGGCATTGTGGTTATGGATTCTGGGTTAGTAAAATTAGTTTTTACAATAGGAACATCTAATAATCATTCAATGTATTGTAAAAGGCTGCTCTCCAGCTGGTGCTACGCACTGGCAGCGAGGCAGTTTTTTTTGTTCCTCTTCTGTTTCTTCTATAGAAGGAATGAAAATTCTCTATTTCTATTATGCACCTAACCAATTACATAAAGGGCTGTCTCAAAAGGAATTCTGCTTCGCTCCAAGCGCTAATGAACCTACCGCACCTTAAAAGGCGGATCATCAACGGTTGCGAGATTTTACGAACTTCAGTAACGCTATTTCGTCATAAAAGGACTTCAAATCCTAAAAAATCAACTAAATCGACGAAATAACGTGTCTGAGATTCGTTAGTTTTTAGATCTGGGCAAATGGGAGCGAATAGCGTGTGTCAGGTTCATTACAATAACACGAAATGAGGATGTCCCCCCGTCATATTCATGACGTATGGGACATCCTCTTTTTTGCATACTAGCCAGGCAGATCATTGATATGCCTGAGATACAACGAGCGCTGACACAGCGCAGGGAACGGAACGATTGTATTGCGTTTTTGCCTGTAAGAAAAGAATGATATGTTCCTTGAATCTTAATGTGCAGATAAAACCACGAGCGTAGTGGAGGGGACGGAATCGATTCTGAAGAAGCGAAGCGTTCGCCTTTGTCTCCAAATTTCAACAATCAAATTGTTGATCAGAGAAATTTGGAGACAACAGCGATCAGAAGAACGATCCGTAACCGGAACGGCCACTCATGGTATCAGCTACTTTATATATCTATAAGTAAATTTCTTTCTTGTGAATCTGGACACAATACGGATTGAAACAACGTCCGTTACCGTAGCGCTCACTTCAGCGCAATTTGTCTCAGATAAATTTCAATATGCAGCCGATATTTTTAACATTGCGTTTACAAAACACTGATTTTAAGATGACATACCGAAACTACAATGATTAAAGAGTTGATGGTGAACAAACAAATTCACAAAACGCCATCACTACATTGGGGGAGGAAAACAAAACATGTTTAAAAAGTTGCCGTTTATTTTGATGACCTTAACGTTCGTACTGGTGCTCGCTGCATGCGGATCGAAAAATGACGCGGGTACAGAGGGTGCTGCAAGCAATGGTTCAGGGGAAGCTACTGCTGAGCTTAGCGGTAACATTCTGGCAGTCGGATCGACAGCATTGTTACCTCTGGTAGAACAAGCTGGACAGAAATTTATGGCAGTTGATGAATATAAGAACGTAACGGTTCAAGTTCAAGGTGGCGGTAGTGGTACTGGTTTGACACAAGTATCTGACGGACAAGCTACAATCGGTAACTCTGATGTATTCGCAGAAGAGAAGCTGGAGGACGAAGCCAAAGTAAAAGAACTGGTTGACCATCAAGTAGCCGTAGTAGCTATGGCTCCAGTTAGCAACAAAGATGCAGGTGTAGAAGATTTGACGAAGCAGCAACTGGTCGACATTTTCTCCGGTAAAGTGACGAACTGGAAAGACGTTGGTGGCGCGGATAAAGCAATTGTTATTGTAAATCGTCCAAGTAGTTCCGGTACGCGTGCAACGTTCGAGAAGTATGCATTGGGTGCAAAAATGGATGATATCCAAGGTTCGATTCAAGAAGATTCTTCTGGTAACGTAAAAAAATTGGTAGCTGAAACACCAGGTGCTATTGGTTACCTTGCCCTGTCTTACTTGGATGACAGCTTGCAAGTGTTGAAATACGAAGGTGTAGAAGCAACAGTTGAGAACGTGGAAGCAGGAACTTATCCAGTGTGGGCTTACGAGCACATGTACACCAAAGGTGAGCCGGATGCGGCAACAAAAGCGTTCCTGGACTATATCCTGAGTGACGAAATTCAACAAAACGACGTGACAGAACTTGGATACATTCCAATGTCAGGCATGAAAGTAAAACGCGATGCAGCAGGTAATGTGGTTCAATAATCTTTGAACTTGCGCATACAGCGAAAGAGGCGGACTTAGGTCCCGCCTCTTTACGCGGTTTGCTCTGAAATAATCCCATATTTTGCATTAATTCTACTATAGAAGGATGGTTGTTATGGAACAGACCGAAGGGGGAACGGTAATGAATAACAAGTTGAAACCGCGCCGGCCCTTAAAAGAAAAACATTATTGGGAAGAGTGGACGGGACGGATCTATACGTCGATTTGTGTCGTTTTCCTGATCGTTGTCATGTTTTCCATTGTTTATTTTGTAGCGTCCAAGGGACTGTCCACATTTTTCCAAAATGGAATAAGCATAAGCGAATTCCTTGGTGGAAAGACGTGGAATCCAACTGGAGAACCTGCGTTCTACGGGGCATTGCCGTTCATTACAGGTTCTTTCATTACAACCTTGCTTGCAGCATTGATCGCTAGTCCACTTGGTCTGTGTGCAGCACTCTTCATGACAGAGATTGTACCAGGTAAAGGGAAAAAGATATTGCAACCTGCGATTGAGCTCTTGTCCGGAATTCCGTCCGTTGTGTATGGATTTATTGGTCTGAGTGTCATCGTACCTTTGCTGCGCAGTATCTTTGGTGGAACAGGCGTCGGGATTGCAGCCGGATGTCTTGTTCTCGCGGTAATGATTCTTCCTACGGTAACAAGTATTATGGCAGACGCTTTGTCCGCATTGCCAAAAGGATTGCGTGAATCCTCGTACGCACTGGGTGCCACTCGCTGGCAAACCATCTACCGTGTCATCATTCCAACGACATTGCCAGCTTTGTTGACAGGTGTCGTATTGGGTATGGCCCGTGCTTTTGGTGAGGCTCTTGCTGTGCAGATGGTTATCGGTAATGCACCGCATGTTCCAACATCCTTGCTCGAATCGGCTTCAACATTAACAAGTGTAATTACACTCAGCATGGGTAACACCACGATGGGTTCTGTTCATAACAATGCACTGTGGAGTATGGCGCTTGTCCTGCTGGTGATGACATTTGTCTTCGTCATTCTGGTTCGCCTGCTTGAAAGGAGGAACCGGGTATGAAAATGAAGGCAAAGACGGTAGATAAAATTGCAACATCCGTTATCGTTGTATTGGCCCTGTTCATTGTTATTATATTGCTCGGTCTGCTTGGCTTCATCATGTATAGAGGCATTGGACATATTAGCTGGAACTTCCTGACGAGCGCACCCCAGTTGCTTAAAGGTGGCGGGGGGATTGGTCCACAGCTCTTTAACTCCGTATTCCTGTTGATTCTGACGTTGATTGTGACCATTCCACTCGGATGGGGTGGTGGGATTTACATGGCGGAATACGCCAAGCCAGGCAAGATCACCAGCTTCATTCGTCTGGTCGTTGAAGTGTTGTCATCATTCCCTTCCATCGTTATCGGTTTGTTTGGTCTCTTGTTGCTAGTCAATCAATTTGGTCTTGGTTTCTCCCTGATCTCGGGTGCCCTGGCTCTGGCGATCTTTAACTTGCCACTGATGGTGCGGACAACGGAGCAGGCCTTCCGGGCCGTTCCGAAGGAACAGAAGGAAGCAGGTCTGGCACTTGGACTGTCCAAGTGGAAGATTATCACTTCCATTCTGCTGCCTGTGGCATTGCCGAGCTTGATTACGGGTACGATTCTGGCATCGGGCCGGATCTTCGGTGAGGCGGCAGCATTGATGTTTACCGCAGGTATGAGTAGTCCGCCATTGGACTTTACAGATTGGAATCCGACGAGTCCGAGATCACCGCTTAATCCGTTCCGTCCGGCAGAGACACTTGCTGTCCATATCTGGAAAGTGAACAGTGAAGGCATTGGACCAGATTCCAAAGAGGTGGCAGCAGGGGCATCCGCCGTGCTTGTCATTCTCGTGCTGGCGTTCAATCTAAGTGCGCGCTGGATCGGTCGGGTTGTATTCCGCCGCATGACAGCTTCGAAATAAGGAGGAACCAACATGGCCATACCTTTTGGTACGGAACAGTTAAGCATATATTATGGACATTTTCAGGCGGTCAAGCAGATCAGCCTGACGTTTCCCGAATCGAGTGTAACGGCACTTATCGGGCCGTCTGGGTGTGGTAAATCTACGTTCCTACGGTCGCTTAACCGAATGAACGACGAGATCGCCGGTTCCCGCACAGAGGGACATATCTGGATGGATGGTAACGATCTGAATGAGCCTGGAACCGATGTAATCAAGCTTCGCCAGAAGATTGGCATGGTGTGGCAGAAGCCGAATCCTTTTCATAAGTCCATCTACAACAATATCGCGTTTGGCCCCCGCTACCGTGGTACGAAGAGTAAGAAGGCACTGGATGAGATTGTGGAAAAAAGCTTGCGTCGTGCTGCGCTTTGGGACGAAGTGAAAGACAGACTGAATGAATCAGCCTTGTCTCTCTCAGGTGGACAACAGCAGCGGTTATGTATCGCCCGCGCCTTGTCTGTTGATCCGCAGATTCTGCTGCTCGATGAGCCTGCATCTGCACTAGACCCGGTATCCACGGGTAAAGTTGAAGAATTGATTACCGAGCTCAAGAAGGAGCTGCGGATTGTTATTGTTACCCATAACATGCAGCAGGCAGCACGTATTTCGGATTATACAGCTTACTTCTATCTGGGCAGCATGATTGAGCACGGGGATACAGAGCATATTTTCACGAACCCGGACAATCGTCTGACGCAAGAATACATTATGGGGCGTTTCGGATAATTGGATCATGGAGTGGAGTGTCACATAGAGCAACAGACAGAGAGATGAAGAAATAAATAGAGACAGAAGCACAATGCCTGGACGTTTGTTCGGGGGTTGTGCTTTTTATTTTATAATTACAGTGGGATTTTCTGTATGCAGGATCAACATTATGCTACGATATTTAGTACGAAGATAGCGTTTACATAAATTTAAAGGAGATGTTGATAATCACTACGGATCAGAGGTCTTACGACCATGTGGCAGCACAGGTCATACAGAATTATGCGATTGAAAAACCTGTCGTTTCCTATATTCGTCATAACGAGAATCTGACGTATCATGTCGTTGATGAAGCAAGCGGGCAGAAGTATCTGCTCCGTATCCATCAAGCAGCATATGCAAGTATGTCAGGCATTCAGCACACGCCTTCTGCATTGGAGGCAGAGATGGACCTGCTTCATGAGTTAAATGCAACAACAGCATTACGCGTCCAACATCCGGTACGCAATGTATCGGGAGATTGGGTCACGTTATGGACAATTGAAGAAGGTAAAGAAATCTGCTGTACAGTACTGGAGTGGATTGAGGGCAGGGACATCCAACAGGGAGAACGCCTGACAACAGAGCAGATATATGATCTTGGTGCTCAGCTGCAGATGCTTCATCAATATGGACGTGTGGAGAATCAGACAGATCGAACTAAGGTACGCCCGGCATATGGTAATGTCCATGAGAATTTGGTCATGCTAGGGCAGCTGGAAGAGGGGGTCCGATTGGGAATTTTTACAACGGAAGACTTCGATCTGCTTCGGGAGACGTTTGAGAACATTAACGAGCAGTTAGGAGCGTACCCTCTCGATGAAAAGACCTGGGGCGTTATTCATGGAGATATTACTCGCAATAATCTGCTGATCACGAATCAGGGGATGTCCATGATTGATTTTTGTCTACACGGTTATGGTTATTATCTTTTTGATGCCGGAGGGGCAGCGCTTATGTTCAATCGGGAGGAACGTGACGTATTCTTATCTGGATACACAAAACAGATCGCACCACTGACGGATCGAGATATCCGTTTAATGGAAGGGTTCATGCTGATCTTTACACTTGGTTATTATGCTTTTCAGATGGCGAACGAGTCTAGGCACGAATGGATGAAAGATCGCATGCCGAAGTTATGCAGCAAGTATTGCAGACCTTATGTACAGAACGAGAGTATCTTCTACGAACTGTGAATTATAATTCAGATGTGCAGATCCGGAAGGGCTATGAACAGGTAGTTCAAAAATTATGGTTGCCTGAATACCCGAACAGTTTCGTGGATAATATCATAAATAGTAGTAAGCGCTTTATGAATTGAAGGGAAATGAAATAATCTGTTTAAAAAGTTTATTTTACCGAATTAATGTGATGAAAGCTGACAAAATATTCTGGTTTTCATCGAATCAATCGAAAATGAAGGAAATACATCCAAAGAAATCGTTAAGTTTGTTGACACTGATCTTCCGGTCGATTAATCTTAATGAAGAAGAATGAACGATTTCCATTACTGTTCTGACATACGCTCAGAATGGTTCCATACAGCGGATGATAACGAGCGGGAGAGACCTGAGTTAGCCGAGCAATGGCTAGTGTTCAGGCACCGAAGGAGCAAGCTGCTGCGCACCCGGCCCAGTGGTTAATCTCTCAGGTAAATGTACCATCGTTGGACGCAACTCTGGAGAGTGCGCGAACTGCGCCACCCAAGGGGTATATGATCAGTCAGTCTGGTGACTTGTCTGCAATTGCAGGGCATGCACCCTGTCGTGAGACACTGCTGATCGTGAAACTCTCAGGTATCGAGGACAGAGAGAGGGCCTGTGGCCTTCTTCTGTCCTTTTTTGATGTCATCATTCAGTAATAAAGGAACATTATGGCATGGGATCTGGATGGAAATGACGAATACAATTGGAGGGTTATAAGGTGCGATTTAAAGATGTTTTCTCAATTATTGGTCCGTCGATGACGGGGCCTTCAAGTTCACATACAGCTGGAGCAGCAAGACTGGGAAGAATTGCGCGTCAGTGGCTAGGTTGTACGCCTGAACGTGCCCGGCTGACGCTCTACGGTTCATTCGCTGATACGTATCAGGGCCACGGAACTGATCTGGCGCTGATCGGCGGTCTGCTGGATTATGTTACAGACGATCCGCGTATCCCGGATGCGGAGCAATACGCAGAGGAAGCGGGTATGGAGGTTGAGTTTTATACAAGCGGTCTGCCTGCTCCTCATCCCAATACGGTCAAAATTGAGTTGTGGCATGAAGGGCGTACATGTTCCTTAATCGGTGCTTCTATTGGTGGTGGTAGTGTGTCGGTGCATGCGATGAATGATTTTCGTGTCCAGATTAGTGGTGAGTTTCCGACACTCGTGCTGCGACATGCAGACAAGGCAGGGGTGCTTGCCTCGGTAACGTCCACGATCAGTTCATCTGGGGTTAACATCGGGTATATGCAGGTGGATCGGAAAGCCCGTGATGGCGAAGCACTTACTGCGATGGAGATGGACGGCGTGCCGAATCCTGATATGCTCAAGCGTCTAAAAGAGCTGGATCATGTACTGGACATTCGTGTCATCGATTTGAAGAGAGGAGTTGATTCGGATGCGATTTAAACATTTACATGAACTGAATACGATCTGTACAGCGGAATCCAAAACGATTGCTCAATTGATGATCGAGGAGCAGGTTCAGGAGACCAATACACCGGAAGCGGATGTTGTGAAACAGATGTCTGAATATTATCAGGTGATGAAGGAAGCAGTGCGTAAAGGGTTAACGGAAGATACCACATCACGTAGTGGATTAACGGGTGGAGACGGTAAAAAAATGGCCGAGTACATTCGCAAAGGTGAGACTTGCTCAGGAGATGCTTCCGCACTTGCCATGGCGTATGCCCTGTGTGTATCTGAAGTGAATGCCTCTATGGGCCGGATTGTGGCAACACCTACAGCCGGTTCCTGCGGCATCATCCCTGGTGTTTTTATCAGCTCACAGGAGCGATTTGGCTGGACGGACGAACATTTGGTGAATGGGTTGTTCTGCGCGGGAGCGATTGGTTATGTTATTGCCAACAATTCATTTATCTCTGGTGCAGAAGGTGGCTGTCAGGCAGAAGTGGGTTCCGCGATCGGCATGGCTGCGGGTGCCATGGTTGAACTGCGTGGAGGTACACCGGAACAGGTCGTTCATGCCGTTGGTCTAGCGTTAAAAAATACACTGGGCCTGATCTGCGATCCGGTCGCAGGTCTCGTTGAAATTCCATGCATCGTACGTAACGGACTGGGTGCCGTTACGGCGCTGGCTGCGGCCGACATGGCATTGGCCGGAGTGCGTAGTGCTATTCCGTCAGATGAAGTCATCGACGTGATGCTGGAAGTAGGCAGTGCGATGCCGAGCCGCCACCGGGAGACAGCCCAAGGCGGGTTGGCTCAGACACCAACGGGTCGCAAAATGATGCAGAAGCTGGCTAAACCGAAGGCCAAGCGTGCAGAGCCTGAGACGGAGTCGAAGCCAGCGGATGCTGACACAACTACAAGTGGGGCGGATACTGTTCAAGCGGAAACGGACCCTCAGGTTTAATCTGAACGGGGGTCACCGAGGAATAACCAGTGACATGATGATGTATAACGGCGATATAAAAACAAGCGTCCGCGAACCCGAATTCGGGTTCTGCAGGACGCTTGTTTAATGCCGCCAAATGATGTGAAGCTAGGCTACTTATAAGTGACTTCAGATATATTTGTATTATGAATCTAGTCCTGGCTTACAGCCGTACTCAGTACGGCATATCCATACGCGGGCAATTCAATGGCAAACACGCCATCATCCTTGGCGGTACGATGGTTTCCACCGAATAGCTCGGTCCATTCCTCGTCACCCGCCTCCAGCTCGACAATAGCCGTCTCTTCCGAGCGATTGAACAGAACCAGAATGCGTTCCTCTTCATTCTGCCGTTCGAATACCAATTGGCTGCCATCCGAGCGAGCCTGCAGGAAACGAACGGTGCCTTCTGCACGCAGGGCAGGATGAGCATGACGCAGGGAGATCAGTTTCTGATAAAAGTCTAGCAGCTCACGGTCCTGCTTCGCTTCATCCCATTCCATGCATTTACGGCAGCCCGGATCATGGTCACCGTCCATGCCAATCTCGTCTCCGTAATAGATGCACGGCGCGCCCATGTAACTGAACTGGAATAACGCAGCTAGCTTCATCTTGCGCTGGTCGCCTTCACATAGCGTGAGCAGCCGCGGGGTATCGTGACTGTCCAGCAGGTTGAATGCAACTTCGCTGGCTTGAAGCGGATAACGGGATAATTGCCGACCGATGGAGTTCGCGAACTGTTCGGCATGCATTGTATTTTTTACAAAGAAAGCATTCACGGCATCGGTAAACGGATAGTTCATGGACGCATCGAACTGGTCGCCTTGCAGCCAGGAAGAAGACTCGTTCCATACTTCGCCCAGAATGTAGGCATCTGGATTAGCGGCTTTGACCACACGGCGGAAATCACGCCAGAAGGCATCATCCACTTCGTCGGCAACATCCAGTCGCCATCCGTCTGCACCCACTTCCTTAATCCAGTACTCGGCAACCTCCAGCAGATAGGCCTTAACCTCGGGATTCTCCGTATTCAACTTAGGCATGTGCGCTTCGAATCCGAAAGTCTCATACGTAGGAATGCCGTCTTTCACGTCCAGCGGGAATTCATGTACATGGAACCAGTCCTTGTATTTGGATTGTTCTCCGTTCTTCTGCACATCCACAAACGGGGCAAACGTCTTCCCGGAATGGTTGAACACAGCATCCAGCAAGACGCGAATTCCACGTGCGTGGCACAGCTCGACCAGTCGCTTCACGGTATCTGCGTCACCAAAATGCCGGTCTACCCGCAGGTAGTCCTCGGTATCGTATTTGTGATTGGTGGTAGCTTCAAAGATGGGTGTGAAGTAGATCGCATTAATGCCCAGATCACTGATGTAATCCAGATGGTCGATCACACCCTGAAGGTCACCGCCGAAGAAATTGAAGGGTGTCGGCTCGCCACCCCACGGTTCCACCTTTTCCGGACTAATATCCGGGTTGCCGTTCGCGAATCGTTCAGGGAAAATCTGATAGAACACGGCATCCTTAACCCATGCAGGGGGTGTGAATACAGCTCCTGTATGAATATAAGGGAACTGGAACATACGACCCGGATCGTCCGGTTCTTCTTCCTGGAAGTCCGTCTCGGTCATCCAGATCTGTTCATCTCCACTTTTGAGAAGAAAAGAGTATTTTAGTCGGTGGTAGGGAGGTTTCACCTCGCCCTCGAAGTAATCGAACATCGAGTCAGAGGTGAACTTTGTTAAAGGAACCAGCGCTTTGGTTGCATCCCATGCATATTTGTCTCCAGTCAGGGCATGTACCTCAGTCAGATCATTCTTTTTGGCGCGCAGGCGCAGATGAATTGTGTCTTGGTCATAGGCATAGGCCCAATTGCGTTTCGGTTGATGATAGATGGCTTCCAACAGCATAATGAAATTCCTCCCGTCAGGTGTAGGTATAATATGTACTTGGTCGATTTAATTGATATAACATTCCCCACGTTAATGGATAAGCTATAATTAGAATGTGTGGTAACGTAAAGGAATTCAACTTGGCTTCAACAAGATAACAAGATTTGAATCCATCTGTTATAGATAGCTTTTTTATGATGATGCTCAGATATATCATTAACCCAATGGGGGCGGAAAGGAAACGAATATTCGAATGAAAACCAAACTGTTATACATTGAAGATGATACGGAAATTGCAACTTGGGTCAGAGCCGATCTGGAGGAGCGCGGTTATGAGGTGGTATGGCTCGGCAGTGGTGAAGGTGCAGCGGAGGCTGCTGTGGGTTGCTCACTCATTATTCTGGATGTCATGCTGCCCGGGCTGGATGGATTTACGGTGGGCCAGCGACTGAAAAAAGAACATCCAGCCGTGCCCATTGTCATGCTCTCGGCCAGAACGTCCATTGACGACAAGTTGCACGGTCTCGATTTTGCCGATGACTATGTAACGAAACCATTTCACCCCGATGAACTGGCTGCCCGGATTGAGGTCCAACTGCGTAAGGCGGGAACTGCGGTCTCATCGGATACAGCTCTGAAGCTGGATCATCTCTCCATCTATGAGAAGGACAACCGCATCGTCAATGAGGAGACGGGGGATGAGATTGTTTTATCGGGGAAACAGTTCCACATCTTCGCTTACCTGCTACGACATATGGGCATGATTCGAACCAAAGAGCAGATCTATGAAGCCGTCTGGAACGAGCCTTATCTGGATGGGGACAAGACTTTAATGGTACATATTCGACATCTTCGCGAGAAGCTGGAGCTTGACCCGGCCAATCCAGCCGTTATTCAGACGGTCCGCGGTGTGGGATATCGTGTGAAGAAGCCATGATCCGACGGTTCAGAGCACGGAAGACGATGAATGGAGAATGGAAAGGAGAACCGCGCATGGTTCCTAAGCATAAGCAAACCAGGCAGGGCAAGCTACGCTTTGGGCGGTCCTTGATGTCCAGATATATCATCCTGATTCTGGCGGCCGTATTATTCGTGCCCGTCGTTCTGCCGATCATATCCATCATATATGTTGTCGTAGTGAACAACACAAATACGAATCAAGCGGCACCGTACGGTGATGTTACCCGGATCAGTAACCTATGGTCGCGTGAAGCGGTGAACCTGAATGGTGCTTCAGATGAGGAGATTAAGGCCCGTTTGGAGCAATTACATGCATCGTACCCCAAGTCTTCCATGTATCGTGTGAATGCGAGCGGTGAGACCCTCTTTATTCTCGGTGGTGAAGATGTAACGCTTCTGAATTCCACATCGCCGGATGGCGGGACAGACACGACATTGAGATGGTCACTGGATTCCGGGAAAACGGCAGAGACTCGAATTCCGGCCATATGGAATGTGAGCAACACGGTGCAATTCATGAAAGAAGCTTCCTATCGAGATCCGCTAACCGTAGTTACATACATCGGTGGAGGTGAAAAGGACAAGGGACAGGGCTTCATGATCATAGAAGTGCCGCGATCACTTCTGCAAACGACACAGAGTAACTGGCCGATGGAGCTCCTGTATCTTGGCATTGTGATGACGATCATCTTCATGATTTTCATCATCATGTCGATTCTCTTCTTCGCGCGCATTCGCAAACGACTTATTCGCTTACAGACGGCGATGATGACCCCGGGCAAGGAGGGCATTCCGCTTCCGGTTGATATCCGCCGGTCAGATGAGATCGGTCAACTGGAGGAATCATTTAACCAGATGGTGCATCAACTGTCCGACAGCCGCCAGCGTGAGCGTGAGGAAGAACAATTGCGCAAACGTCTGATTGCGGGGCTTTCCCACGATCTACGCACCCCGCTAACGGTGATTCGTGGACATATGCATGCTTTGCATAAGGAAGCGCTAAGCGAGCAAGGTGACCGTTCATTACATCGCATGGAAGCGAAGATGGAGGATCTCGGCGGGCTCATTGACAACATGTTATCCTATAATTTGCTCACGAGCGGTAAATATACGCTGAAGCTGGAAGAGAAAGATATGCTGCGGATTGTCAGAGAAACGGCAGCGGCCTGGTATCCGGTCTGGGAGAAAGAGCGATTCGAAATTGATATTGATCTGCCGGATGAACCGTTGATCTGGCATATGGATGAACAAGGCATGCGCCGTATTCTGGATAATCTGTTCCAAAATGTGATCCGCCATGCCGCCAGCGGGAAATATATTGGCATCTCAACCCGGGAGATTCAGGGGGAGACGGCTATCGTTATTCAGGATCTCGGTCCGGGAATGCAGCAGGATTCCGACACCAAAGGCACAGGTCTGGGTTTATCCATTGTAGACCTGTTGATTCGTGAAATGGGTCTGCGCAAGCGGGTGGACAGTTCCGATACAGGTGTCCGGACATACATCTACAGTGGTAAGGGAAGTAAGGAAACAACCAACCGCTAAGATCTCTTTTTTAAACTAAACTTAAACTGGAGACCACCTTGGCTTTAACCTTGAAAGGTTACGATAGTTCCGAGGTGATCACACAGTGAGTGAAAATATTATTCAAACAGCGAATCTATGGAAAACATACCGGGACCGTGCAGCGGTCCGTGAACTTGATCTGCATATTAAAAAGGGAGATATCTACGGCTTCCTCGGTCCCAACGGTGCCGGCAAAACAACAACGATTCGCATGCTTCTCGGCTTGATTAAACCAACCAAAGGCGTGATCCGTGTCTTTGACAAGGATATCCGCAAGGAGCGCATGGACATTCTGCGCCGTGTGGGTTCCCTAGTGGAATACCCTTCTTATTACGGACATCTGAATGCGGTAGAGAATCTGGAAACTTTGCGCCGCATCCTCAATGTCCCGAAATCAAGAATTGCTGAAGTGCTGTCCATTGTAGATCTGACCAAGGATGCCAAACGTTCAGTGAAAGGGTATTCCCTTGGCATGAAGCAGCGTCTGGGTATTGCCAGCGCTTTGCTGGGTGAACCGGAGCTGCTGATTCTGGACGAACCAACGAATGGGCTTGATCCGGCCGGTATTCAGGAGATTCGTGAACTGATCAAACGCATGCCTCTGGAACATGGCATTACCGTTCTCGTTTCCAGCCACTTGTTGAGTGAAGTCGAACAGATGGCAAGTCGTGTCGGCATTATCCGTGAAGGCAAGATGGTGCTCCAGGATACCATTGCGAGTCTGCATAGTCAGACGGGTAGTTCTATCCGCTTAACGGTTTCCGAGCCGGAAGAGGCCATGAAACTGGCGAGAGAGCAGGGGCAATTTGGTCAGCGACAAGGTTCTGCGTTAACGTTCCCTTATATGGATAACCCTTCGGTTGCACTGCTTGTGCGCCGATTAATTGAACAGGATCATGATGTGTATCGTGTTGAGGAACAGCGTCAGTCGCTGGAAGATCTGTTTATGCGGGTCATTGGCGAGGGGGCTTCCATATGACCGGACGTGCATTATCCTCGGACTGGCTCAAGATTCGGGGCAAGGGAATTTGGTTTCTCGTTTTTCTGGCCCCGTTTGGATTGACAGCGATGCAGGCGCTTAATTTTGGCTTACGGTTGGACTATCTGAAAGAACAGTATGCGGATAACCTGTGGGGCGGATTGCTCGGCAATGTAGTTGTCTTTGTACCGTTGTCCCTGATGCTGGGAGCAACCATTCTCAGCTCCATGATCGCGAGTGTCGAGCATGAACAAGGATCGTGGAAACAGTTGCTAGCGATGCCAATTTCAAGACCGGCCGTGTATCTGGCCAAGTTCTTGCTGGCTTGTCTGCTGCTGGTAATCTCCTGCCTGCTACTAACCGCAGGAATTATAGGTCTGGGTCTGATCCTCGGATTCCATGCCAGTGAGATCCCTTGGACGCATGCCATCAAGCTGGGGCTGTTGCCATTAGCTGGTGCGCTTCCCGTGTTGTCGTTGGAGTTATGGCTCACAATGGTCAATAAAAATCAGGCGCTTCCCGTCACTCTGGGAATTGTTCTCGCGATAACAGGCATGTTCGCGCTCAGTATCTCACCGTATTTTCCACTTGCTTGGGCACAGATGGCTTGGAATGGACCTAATCCATATCTGTATGCAGGCATGGGGGCAGGTCTGGGTCTCTTGATCCTGTTGTTGGGTATGGTGCATTTTAGCCGGAAGGATGTGGCCTGATATGAGCTTTGCGACAACGTATTTTCGCATTCTATCGGCTGAGCGCTTGAAGATGGGCAAGTCACCCATATGGCTCCTGATTCTGTTAAGTCCACTTATTGCACTGCTCATCGGACTGTTGTCCACTCCATCAGGGAGTTGGCAGGTTTTGATGGGCACCATGGTCTTCTTGCACGGATTACTCCTGTTGCCGATGCTGACTGGCGTGTTTACGTCCTTTGTATGTCGTTTCGAACATGCAGGAGGAGGGTGGAAGCAGATGCTGGTTCTGCCGCTCACACGTTCAGGTGTATACGCAGGCAAACTGACGATTGTACTTATGCTTCTGGCGGGTACACAAGTGTTGTTGCTGCTATCCATTCTGCTGGCAGGCACGATTCATGGCATTACGATGCCAATACCTTGGGGATTCCTGGTAGGCAAAATGCTGCTTGGGTTATTGGCTTGTGTACCTCTTGCCGCCTTGCAGATGTTCGTTTCTCTCGTGTGGAGCAGCTTTGCTGCACCGCTCGCATTGAATTTTGCACTGACTGTGCCCAATATCCTTATCGTCAACTCAGCGGCATATGGACCGTATTATCCTTGGGCGCAACCGATGATTCTGATGACACCCGTAGACGGCGGAGGTTTCGGAGCCTATAACGTGCCGCTGCTGACGCTGCTGTCAGTCGTTGGGGGCAGTGCTGTCATTTTCATAGGAATTGGCATGCTGTATTTTGCGAAGAAAGAAATCTGAATAATTGAATATATCCCTAGTTATCCTATGACCAAGATCCTCTTTTAAGCAAAACATGCAATGTTCTATTGTATGTGAGCTTGAGGGGATTTTTTCTAATGTCTGACCCAACCGTCATGAATGGTCAGTTCCCGAATGATTTTGGCCGGCGCTCCGGCTACAAGTGTATTATCGGGTACATCTTTGGTCACCGTGCTTCCAGCTGCCACGACGGCATTCCTGCCAATTGTCACGCCGGGCAGAATGAGCGCGCCTGTACCAATCCAGGCATTATCCTGAATGACAATTCGCTTGGCAGTCTGGCTCCCATCATCCAGTGAATCAATTCGGTGATAAGCACTGTCAAATATGCTTGTTCGAGGCCCGATCATGACGTTATTACCGATGGTCACCTCTACGTTGGCGGCGATCCCCACACCGGCATTAATCATGACGTCATCGCCAATCGTTAATCGCGCCCCTTTGACCACAGTTAGTTGGGTTCCCCAAGGTTTACCTATGATGTTAAGCCGCTTTCCCACCTGCAAATCACCATGTTTATTGAGATATACTTTTCCCCTGATCCGTGGCAGTAGGCCCATTGAGGGCTGAATTTTACCAAAAATGGTCAAGCCTCTTAATTTGCCATAGGCAATTTTAACTCTGTTGGGCAGCATGATTCATTCATCCTCACCTTCGTCAAAAACGTTTTTTAACGATTATAGCCTGTTTGATACAAAATGTATCGTTAATTTTATGTCGTCGCTTTCTACCTTGTATAACTTACATGCGTTTGGAAACGCCTTCTAAGAAAAATTAAAATTCCAAGTATTACATCACACAACATGTGAATTAAATCATAGATTGTAAGCAAAATGAGACGAGAATCTGGTAAAATAAAAAAAGCTGTTTCTAGGCAGGCTTACATGGTTATTCGAGGGTAGGCCCATTTCGGCAAGGGATAATATATCCCTGTTGTTAGATGAAGATATTGGCTGAGAAAAGAGGGGTAAGCCTTGGATATTAATAAAACGGAAACCCTGAAGCGCATTATTTCTGAGGGAAGTTCTTACCAATCACTGTTTTTTAACCACCCGGATGCCATTTATGTGATGGACATCCATGGAAATTATATTGATGCTAATCCCTCGGTAGAGCGGATGTCGGGGTATACACTGGATGGCTTGATTCGTATGAATCAGAATCAGCTCTGTCCTCCGGACAGTGCAAATTTACGCAATGAATATATTAAAGAGGTACTGGCTGGACGTTCAGTCAGTAATTCCATTACCTTTTATCATAAAGATGGTTCCCTGAAACAAGCAGAGATCACGTATGTGCCTATAACGGATGGAAATGAAGTTGTAGGAATCTATGGTATTGCCAAAGATGTTACCGATATCCTGAGAGTGCAACGTGAGCTTAAGGAGGCACAGGAGAAATATCAGGTGCTGGCTGACCATGCACAAGATCTGATTACGACTTGTGCTGCAGATGGTGAGTTGTTATATGTCTCACCTTCTGTGCATACCTTGCTGGGTTATAAGCCGGAGGAAGTCACAGGAAAGTCCTTCAAGGATTATTGTTACCCGGGAGATTACCCGGACCCTATGGATCTTTCCAAGATCAGCAATGGCTGCAAGATGCGTGTGTTGCACAAGAAGGGACACTATATCTGGATGGAGACCTTGGCGAAGCCTGTGGCCGAAGAGCGTGGCAAGAGTGTCCAGATTGTAAGCATCAGCAGGGATATTACCCAGCACAAGGATGCGGACAGACGTCTTCGGGAAAGTCGTCAGCGATACAGATCGCTGTTCGAACATAATCCGGCAGCTGTGTATTCATTGAATCTGGAAGGCAAGTATAGTGCTGTGAACAGCAAACTTGTGCAAATGCTGGATATTCCGCGTAGTAAGCTGATTGGCAAATCTTTTCTATCCAATCTGGATAAATGTGAAGTGCAGTACGGCGAACACTATTTTGAAATGGTGAAGCAAGGCGAACCACAGTATTATGAGACCCGAATTGTCAATTCCAGAGGTCGGAAGATCGAAGTATCCGTTACGAATGTGCCCATTATTGTGGATAAAGAAATGGTAGGCGTCTATGGAATCGTGTCCGATATTACCGAGCGTAAGGAATACACGGAACGGATTCAGGAGCTAAGCAAGCAACATGAGCTGATCCTCAACACGGTGACAGAAGGAATATATGGTTTGGATGCGGATGGAATTACCATGTTTATGAACCCTGCAGCAGCCTCCATGTTCGGTTATGAGGCGCAAGAGTTCATTGGCAAGAACCCACATCCGATTATCCATCACACCCGTGCGGACGGTAGTCACTTCCCAATAGAAGAGTGCCCGATCCACATGACCGTGTTGGATGGTCAGAGCCGTTCTGTCAAGGAAGATGTATTCTGGCGTAAAGATGGCAGCAGCTTTCTGGTGCAGTACCAGGTGACGCCGATTATTGAACAGGGACAGATTCAGGGCGCGGTGGTTGTGTTCAATGATGTGACCGGGGAACGTGAAATTGTGCGGGCCAAAGAGACAGCCGAGCTGGCAGCTCAGGCCAAGTCAGAATTTCTGTCAATGGTTAGCCATGAGATCCGCACACCGATGAACGGGATCGTGGGGATGACCGAATTATTGATTGGTACCGATCTGTCGGAAGAACAGCGTGAATATGCCGAGATTATTCAGGATAGTGGTGATGCACTGCTGAACATCCTTAATGATATTTTGGACTTTAGTAAGCTGGAATCCGGGAAAATGGCCTTGGCTTATGAGCCGTTTGCATTACGTAAGATGCTGGAACAGGTTGCCGAACTGTTTAAACCCCGCGCAGATGAGAAACATCTGGAAATCAGATATCGTCTCAATCCAAGCATCCCTGAATTCATGGTTGGTGACGCCATACGTATCCGGCAGATTCTGGTGAACTTGGTTGGCAATGCGCTTAAGTTCACGGACCAGGGAAGCATTGATGTTACCGTGGATATTATCAAAGGCAGAAAGCCTGAAGATAGCGTGCTTGATTTCGCTGTGCAAGATACGGGAATTGGCATCCCGGCTGACAAGCTAGATCAGTTGTTCCAGTCCTTCTCTCAACTGCATCCGGTGATTAACCGTAAATATGGTGGTACGGGGCTGGGACTGGTCATCTCCAAGCGACTCGTGGAGATCATGGGAGGTAGTATCAGTGTCGAGAGTACAGAAGGAGAAGGCTCAACCTTCCGATTTGCTGTTCCTGCGGCAAGTGTAGATGCTTCAGCCGAACAGACAGCAAGTCAGTTCCATCATGATCGTACACGTCAGAGTGACAAGGTCGCCATGCGTATTCTGGTGGCAGAGGATCATCCAGTGAACCGCAAGATTTTGCGAGAATATCTGGAGAAGCTGGGGTACCAGGCAGATGTGTGTACCAACGGCGTAGAAGCAATTGATGCCATCTCTCAGAATGCTTATGATATTGTTCTGATGGATATTCATATGCCGGTGATGGATGGACTTAAGGCGACAGACCTGTTACACCGCCTGATTCCAAGGGATCGTATACCTCCAATCATTGCAGTTACAGGCAATGCCAAACGTGAGGATAAGGAAGCTTGTCTGGAGATTGGTATGCGTGATTTTATTAGCAAACCGGTCATGCTAAGTGAGTTGAAACGGGTGTTACAGCAATGGGGGCCAAGGGACGAACCCCAGCTTGCACCGAACTGAATAACGATCTGTTAACGATAACGATGTAGCTGTGAAAATAACAAACGCAAACACGCCAATCATACTCCTCAGATGGAGTGTGATTGGCGTGTTTGCGTTGACAGGCTACTGAAGATGAGCCGAAGCATATCGAAGTAGAGCGGTACACGAATGAGTTATGCTAATGTGAGACGATTGATATTGCCGGATAGTATCTCACAGGAATTATTGAATTTTTGGCGTTCCGCCGCATCCAGATTCAATTCAATCACCTCTTGAATGCCATCTCCTCCGATGATTGCAGGAACACCGACGCAGACATTATGTTGATTGTACTCACCATCCAGAATAGCGGATACGGCGATGATCTTGTGTTCATCATTGAGGATTGAACGGGTAATGTGCGCGAGGGCATTGCCGATTCCGAATTGAGTAGAGCCTTTACGGGTAAAGATCTCCCAACCGGCATCCTTTGTTTTGCGGGCAATATCGTCCAGATCCAGATTTTTGAAGCGCTCCTTGTGCTGATCCAAAATGTGCATAATCGGTTTGCCACCAATGGTCACATGTGACCAGGCCACGAACTGGGATTCTCCATGCTCCCCGAGCGCATAACCATGCACACTGCGTGGATCGATGGAGAAGACTTCAGACAGCAGCGTTTTGAGTCGTGAAGAGTCAATGGACGTCCCTGTGCCGATAACATGCTCACGGGGAAGACCTGATAACTTCCATACCATATAAGTTACTATGTCAACCGGATTAGCAGCGACGACAAAAATCCCGTTAAATCCACTGTTCATGATGGGAACCACGATATCTTTGGCGATGGACTCTGCTTCCTCCAAAATATCCAGCCGTGTCTGTCCTGGCTTCGGATTCGCCCCTGCGGTTAAGATAATCACATCCATATTGCCACAATCCGCGTACGTGCCCGCATATACTTTGGTTCGGTTATGTGTAAAGTCCATACAATGGGAGAAATCCAGTGCCTGTGCTACGGCACGGTCATACGTCCGGTCAACCATCATAATTTCTCTGCATATGGATTGATTGATCATGGAATACGCACAACTTGAACCGACAAGGCCCGCCCCGATCACCGCTACTTTACCTGATTTGCCTAACACTTCCGTTCAGCCCCCAATTAGATTGATATTTTCCGTTACTAACGCGTTCTATGTTAAGTATAGTCCTTTATTTTATGCCGGAATGCACTTCTACGTTACATAAGATAACACACGAAAAAGCAGTACAGCAATGATATCCGCTATCGCGGGAGCGTATTGGAGTAAGTGAGTTAACAAAATTGACATGAATAATTCATAATCATATGATTTGACGGCATTTGCACCTGTGTCATTCGACATGACAGCATTCATGCTCCTTGTCGGATTCGGGGTTATTTGTGCGGAATATATACCTGACAAAACTTCTTAGGAATCCGCAGAAACAGAACAAAACCGTCAAAGGGATCTGCCGAGAAGCCGACGAATACATACGGACAAGCAAAAGATTAACATACTTGATCCATGAGACAGGTTGCCCCGATCCGATGACGGTTCCAAAAAGGAACGCTGAAGCCGTAATGTTTTATCCAAGAGTCCATTCATAACTCACTAAAGGTATTATGAAATGGATTCCCAAAAGACTTCATTCCGGGAGGGAATTAATGATGATTGAAGAAGCAGGAGCAACGACGGAAACGGCCAAGAGCCTGGGCATAGGTGCCAGTACTCTTCGTAAATATGCGGCGGCACTGGAAGAGCAGGGATACCGGTTCGAACGTTCCGCCAACAAATCCAGACTATTCAAGTCCGACGACATCGAGTGCATTGAACGCCTGATGACCGAACTCAGAGAGCATAATCTGCCCTTGGCTGATGCTGTGGTGACTGTATTGGCCCCAGAGGCACCTGTAGCTGTAGCGGAAATAGATGTACCTGTGGTGGGGATTGAAGGTCTTTCAGAGTCCGAATGTGCAGCGACAGTCATGCCATCAATATCTCCTGAGGGCCCGGAATCCATCGGCAATCTGAGATCCTATGAGGGTCTGGGACAACTGGTAAGTGAGGTAACATACGGTGCTGTAGAACAGCAGCAGGACGATCGGGTACAGCTGCTGCAACAGCGGGTTGATGAATTGGAGTTGACCCTTCAGCATCTGGCTGATACACATATGGCTCTTCAGGAACAGATGGAGAAACAACGCCTATGGATGAACGAAAAGCTGGAGGAAGAGCGAGATCGCGAACTCGTGACCAATCTGCGCAGTTTCCAGGGAAGAAAACGCAAACCCAAAGGAGTATCCCTGCGTATGTTGTTTGGATTCCTGCCCAAGAAGCATAAGGAAGCTTAAGCAACGGACTATGGCTCATCGTGATTTTGCATGATCGGCCTGATATAATAAGCTCCATACAACATGAAGACTGGCCATGGATCGCTCGGTATAGAAACAGACCGGGATGAGTTCGGATAGCTGGTGTGGGAGGATCTGTGGAGCTGCGACGAATTTGGCAAAGATTGCTCGGACTGTGGACAGACCGTCCTCGTCGGAAAGGGACGGCCCTTGCTGAGCGATATACAATACAGGAATTGCTGGGTATGGGGAGCTATGGGCTGACATACCTGTGTACAGATGAGCAGAACGGCAGGGAAGTGGCGTTGAAGGAGTCCAAGCCCAGCAAGGGAAGACTCGCTGCACATCTGCTGGAGCGGGAGGCGGACGTGATGAAACTTCTGCATCATCCGGCGATTCCCGATCTATTGGATGTGTTCACATTCGGGAGACGAAGTTATATCGTTACCGAGTATATTCGTGGCCAGACGCTGGAAGATTGCATATTTGAGCAAGGTCTTCGATATACGGAGCGGGAATGTCTGGAATTAGCTGGTCAACTACTGGCGCCAGTGGCTCATGTGCATGAGCAGGGATATATTCATGGAGATGTGCGGATTCCCAATGTTATTTTACGTGAAGGGAAGGTGCATCTAATTGACTTTGGCCTGGCGAGACGCTTGGGGGAGCCGTTGTTGCCTGAGCTAAAGCGACGTATGCGTGAAGTCCCTGAGCCTGAAGATGAACTCGCTACACCGGATCATGACTTGCAGGATATCGGCCACTTTCTTCTCTTTATGCTGTATTCGGCTTACGAGCCAGAGAAGGGTCGTGAACCTGCCAGCTGGCAGGAGGAACTTAAGCTTACGCCGGAATTGCACCAGATGCTGGAGCGGCTCCTGGGACTTCGCCCGGGTTATGAAGGCGGAGCAATGGAGTTACGGGCAGAGATGGAACGTGTGTTGATGAAGGTAAGATGAATAAGTTCTATAGGCGGACCTATATTGGTTATTCGTGACCTCTTCGTATGATATCTGTAGGGGTCTTTTTCCTTTTTACTGATACATGCATAACGTATCAAAACAGTGGGTTGAATGATATAATGAATAACAATTATACGTTGAAGGAGGCGATTCATCATATGCTTAAAAAACTGGAAGGCGATCATGCCGAATTATTTAAAACGTGGTTTCATAGCAAAAAAGACACCATAGTGGATATCGAAGGGAAGCATTATTTAATCAAGCCGCTGGAAAACGTCGTTCAGGAAGAAATAGAAAGTGATCACGAACTCAAAACTTTAATTTTACATGCCAAGAAGGATATCTCTTCGGGTAGGGTCTACTCCACAGATGATATAATTGACGCAATTGAAAAAGGGAATTTATAGATGTTGATCCAGTGGACACCTTCAGCAAGACAGGCTCTCGCTCAAATCGGCAGTGTTCGTTTCACTCAGGAAGAAACAAAGCTCTATTTAAAGTGTATTACTCGTTCTCGGTGGATAAGCGAATTTGCTTCATTGAGGCATTAAGACATCAAAATCAGCAAAATTGATACATACATATAAAGAAACAATAAAGGGGTGTTCTGTTAGCCGTGTGTATGGCTAGCGAACACCCCTTTATTTTTGTTACATCATTGATATATGGACCTGTCCACTGAGCAGGCTGATGATTACTTTTTAGTAGCAGGAGTAAAGGCCGCTTAGCTGGAGCTGTATTTTCTGCTTTTGTAATACCCGGAGCCACTGCGGCTGTCCCTATATTTCACATCCGAAGAAGAATAGCGCTTGTAGGAACGCTTGCCGGAGGAACTGCTGTGACGTTTATATGAGCGTCTGTCCGAAGAACTGTAACGTTTGCGGTGAGATGAAGATTTGGAATCGATAAGTTTACCGATGATTTTTTTGAACATGAGCTTTCACCCTTTCGACTTCAACTGTTTTAACCATATACGTGGCCAGATCCGAAGGGGTTTCGAGTTTTTCATGGATAATTGTATTCATTGGACAGGAGCTTGGCGTATAATAGGATGTTGCTGTTGCACGACATTTTTTATTTTGCGCGTTTAGCGTTACAATAGAGGACAGGATAAGATTTTAACGGACAGGAGTAGTTGTTATGATTACGTTGAAGACCAAAGAGCAGATTGAATATATGAAAAAAGCCGGAGAAATTCTCGCCGCGTGCCATAGAGAAATTGCAAAGATGATTCGTCCGGGCATTACGACACAGGAGATCGACCAGTTTGCAGAGGCTTTTATGAAGAAAAATGGCGCTACGCCGGAACAAAAGGGATATAACGGATACCAATATGCGACATGTGCGTCGGTTAATGATGTGATCTGTCACGGGTTTCCGGGAAAATATGCACTGAAAGACGGCGATATCGTTACAATCGACATGGTGGTTAATCTGAATGGCTGGCTCGCCGATTCGGCTTGGTCATATGCTGTAGGTGAAGTAACCCCAGAAGCGCAACATCTGCTGGATGTAACCAAAAAGTCACTGTACAAAGGTATTGAATTGGCCGTGGTGGGTAACCGGATCGGCGATATCTCCCATGCCATTCAAGTCTATGCAGAGGGTGAAGGTCTGTCGGTTGTACGCGAGTTTATTGGACACGGCATTGGTGAGAAGATGCATGAGGAACCACAAGTCCCTCACTATGGTCCGCCACATCGGGGTCCGCGCCTGAAGGAAGGTATGGTTATTACGATTGAACCGATGTTGAACATTGGTACGTATCGCAGCAAGCTGGATTCGGATGGATGGACTGCACGTACTATGGATGGAAGTCTGTCTGCCCAGTATGAACATACGATTGCAATCACAGCAGACGGTCCTGTGATTTTGACAGCACAATAATAGCTAAAAGCAGCTACAATGTGACGATATTTGCATATTTCAAGGCGGCCCACGTTTGTGATCCGCCTGTTTCGGTTTAAACTAATAAGAAGTGATAACACAGAGCCAGTGGTGAGGGATCTCAGCTGACAAGGGTTAACCTTGCGTCCACTTGGCAACAAGGAGGTAATTTTGGTGTCTGTAAATAAACAGATCGTACTTGCGTCTCGTCCCGAAGGTGCCCCATCCAGAGAAAATTTCAAATTTATTGATGCACCTCTTCCTGAACCGGAAGCTGGGCAAGTCCTGGTACGTACATTATATTTGTCGGTCGATCCGTACATGCGGGGCCGCATGAAAGATACAAAATCCTATGCTGCACCGTACGCGTTGAATGAAGTGATTAAGGGTGGAGCCATTGGGCAGGTTGTGGAATCTTCGGAACCTAATCTGCGCAAAGGAGATCTCGTATCCGGCATGTGGGGCTGGCAACAATACGCCGCAGTGAATACAACGGATCTGTCGCTGATTGATACCGAAGAGGCACCAATCACGGCATACCTGGGCGCACTGGGCCTGACGGGTCTGACAGCTTATTTTGGCATGGAAGACATCGGCAAGCCGAAGGACGGCGAAACGGTTGTTGTATCGGGAGCAGCCGGAGCGGTAGGCATGATCGCAGGTCAGATTGGTAAAATCGTAGGAGCACGCGTAGTCGGTATTGCAGGCTCTGATGAGAAATGCGTCTATTTGAAAGAAAAACTGGGCTTCGACGTGGTATTGAACTACAAGAAAGAGCCGGATATGTCAGCGGCCATTGAACGGGCTTGCCCGGATGGCGTGGACGTCTACTTCGACAATGTGGGCGGCGACATCTCGGATGCAGTCTTGCGCCACATTAATCGGAATGCACGTATTCCGTTATGCGGTCAGATCTCGTCTTATAATCTGGAGAAACCGGATATCGGGATGCGTCCACAGACGTTGCTCTTAACCAATACAGCATTAATGAAAGGGTTCCTGTTGGGTGACTACACCAAATCCTTCAAGGAAGGCCGCGCCAAGTTGGCGAAATGGATCAAGGAAGGTCATCTCCAGTATGAAGAAAACATTGTGGACGGGTTTGAACAGACGCCGGAAGCATTCATGGGCCTATTCTCTGGAGATAATCTGGGCAAGCAGCTGGTTAAGGTTGCAGATCCAGAATAGATATCGCATGGTTTTACAATTTAATAAGTAGATGAAAACGAAAAGACACGTTCTGCACACCGATGGTGTATCAGAACGTGTCTTTTTTCTGTAGATCTGTGTGTGGGCTGCTTATGATGACTAGTGTTCGGCAACCAGCACTTCTTTGTAGTGTTTGTACATATATACACGCCAGCGTACAATCATGCCGAAGGCCAATAGGAAGAATAGTCCGCCTGTTTGCGGAATGCTTACATATCGCTGAATGACTTCATGCAGAATTAAGCGTACGGCCAGCAATCCAAGCAGAATGAAAGCAAAGCTGCGGGAGCGCGTGGCGAAAATCTCTTCACCTACTCGTTCAAACCGTGTACTGCGAATGAGGGGATAGGAGAAAAGGAACCAGCCCACCAGAAATGCAATGAATGCCCAGAGTAAAGGAATATGTGTCTCCGGTACAACAAACATAAGAAATCCTGTGCTCATGCCGAGCGGGGGAATAAGGATTTTGCGAATGGTCACCGGTCTGTGACTGGCTTTCATGCGGATGAAGATGGCAAGCAGTGCCATGACGAGCATGCCCACGGTTGCTCCAATTTGCAGGTAGTACGGACTGATTTGAGCCACGTAGAACTCCCTCTTTCTGGAATGATATATTATCCGTAGATCCGGAACCCAGTACGAATTGCCGGAATTTTCAGTTCCTATTATATCACAAACGCATATAGCCGATAGAAAGCTTAGTGTATCATATACCCGATATGTATTCACAGGGTTTATTTGAAAATTTTGTATTATTGTGCCCGTTGTAAGGCCGTTTATTCGATTAAGGGGAAATCATACAATGATTGGACAACAATGGATGTATACTAAGCTCATCGGTTCACATCATACGGGATGGCTTGCAGGTAATACAGATTGGCTGGTACATGTGGTTAGCCTCATATGTGCAAGTGTACTGATTCTTTTGCTGGTTATCTATAGTTATATTTTATGGTTGAAGTATAACAGCAAACGCAGGGAAAAAGTTAAGACAACACTGAGGCAGGAATTACTTGCAGAAGGTTCATATCTACAGCAATATCTGAACAACGGAGAAATCGGTGTAGATGTATTGAATATGACTGGAGATCAACAGATCGTTTTGCAGCAGTTGTTATTGGAAAGGCTCGCTCAAGGTCCGGTAGAGCAGGAGATTCTGCGAATTCGTCTATTATCCTGGCACGTCTTCGGAAGTTCATACCGGTCCGTTCTGAAGACGGGAAAGTGGAGTGAACGGGTCAACACGTTGTTATATATTGAACAGTTTCATATGGTGGAGCTTCTGCCGAGGTTAGAGGATATGCTCCGTGTTACCTCCTGCACACCGCTTGAACGCTTCATCATTTTGCGCATATATGCCAGAACCGGTTATTTCCGAATTGTGAAGGAATTGATGCGTGAGCAATGTGTATGGTCCAATTCGCAGGTTCTGCAGATTCTGCTGCTGCTTACCGATTCGTCCTGGACTCGTCTGAAGGATCATTTCAAGAATGTACCTTATCAGGTCCAGTCCAATATCGTCCATGCCATTCGTATTCGGGATGACCAGACGGAGAGTGCTTTTATTTTGCTGGAGAAGCTCATTCTTGAAGAGGATGCACTGCTGCGTACCCTTGCTTATCAGGCATTGGCTCAAGTGGGCAGATGCCGTGAAGATATGCTGAAGGGTCTATTGCTGGTATGGAACGAAGCTGGCGAGGAAAGACAACGTTCTGAAAGACTAACAGTGACCCGGCTTATGGGCGATATTCATGCGGATGCTTTTATTCCTCGCCTGAAGGTGATGATGGGTGATCCTTCTTTTCAGATCAGACAGGAGGCGGCGAATTCCCTCGCCCGTTACGACCAGGGACTTGAAGAACTCCGGGATACAGCTGTAAACCATCCGGATAGGTATGCAAGGCAGATAGCGGAAGAAACGCTGGAAAGGATGCAGTATGGACGAAAGATGGATTGAGATGCTGCGGAGTTTTGTTTTGGCATGTTACGAGGGGATATTTGTCTATCTGGTGCTAGCGATTGTGATGTGCGGTGTTCTGGTAGTTGCTGCCGCTCGCACAATGATCCTGAGAAGGGATCTGGACCCGCTGCAATATCATGAGATGTTGGACGAAGAATTGGCTCCGGCGGTATCTCTGCTTGTTCCGACGCGGAATAGCGAGGATACGATCGTGCAGCGAATTAACGGTCTATTGGAGATTCAATATGCACGCTATGAAGTTATTATCATTAATGACGGATCAGAGGATGGAATAATGCCGCGGTTAATGGAAACCTATGATCTGATGCCCATTCGGAGTAAAGTTCATTACTCGGGACTCGGTCAGGAGACGGCTCAGATTAAAGGTGTCTACCAATCCAGGCTGCATCATCGTTTGATTGTGATCGACAAGGCGTATGGAGGACGAATGGACTCCTTGAATGCAGGTCTGAATATCTCGCAATATCCTTATATCGCCTCTGTTGGACCCCGGACATTTCTGGAACGGGATGCACTGGTGAAGATTATGAAACCCGTTATGGATGCTCTACCAGGAGAAGAGGTCGTTGCTTGTAGTGGACGAGTAGATCTTATGGTTCCTAGAAATACGGCTCATGCGGAATTGACGGATAATAGCACAACACCGACGGGCAGTACGTTGTATGTGATGCAAAGCATTGAATACGTGCGTGCTTTTTTAATTGGCGGTGTGGGACTCGTTCGTTACAATATTAATGTGCTTTTATTTACGGCTCAAGTATTCGGTGTATTCAAAAAGAACCGGGTGATGGAAGTCGGTGGTTATAGGCGCGGTGATCAGGCCGGTCACATGGAACTTGTGATGCGGTTGCAAAAACATATGAAGCGAATTCGGGAACGGGGTCGTATTATATACATTCCCGATCCGATCTGCAGGGTAGAAGTACCGGGTACATGGCGTCAGCTGCGCAGACAGCGAACCCGCTGGTATATGCAGCTTGCGAGCAGTCTATGGGCCCAGCGGAGCATGATTTTTAATCCAGCCTTCGGCTGGATGGGGATGGTATCCATCCCGTATTTTATTCTGATCGAATTGCTGGGACCTGTGATGGAACTGGGAGCGTTATTGCTGTTCATCTCAGGCATAGGACTTCAGTTGGTAGATATCAACCTGTGCATCATTATTGCTCTACTGCTGATGCTCTACGGTTCACTGTTTTCCGCAGGTATGGTCATGTTCGAAATATGGTGTTCACGCAAAGCGTACACGTCCAGAGAGGTGACGCGTCTGCTAGTATACGCTTGTTCGGAGACGTTCTGGTTCAGACCGCTGAACAATATATTTCGTATGATTGGCATCTTGCATGCTATGGGATTGAGGAAGGCAGAGGAGAAGGAGATCAGGAATGGATTGGGGTAATCTAACGGTAACTTGGGCCATACCTTGGAACAAAGCAAGGAGGAAGATGCTTCATGAAAAAAAGTTACAGGCCAGCCACGATGTGGACGCTGGCTTGTTTTACAGTGGTATCGGTGGTGCTGGTTGTCCCCTGGATTATGTGGCAATCTCAGGCCCCTGTCCCGCTGAACATCATGATTATTGACAAAAGCAGACCAGACTCGTCCTATCAGGGGCATAAGGGATTAGTCTGGCTTCTGAATCAGCAGAAGATTGTACAGCACACAGGGGAATACTACTCATACGAAGAGGATTATTACGGCTATGATATTCAGAACGGGCTTCCCCGGATGAAGCAACTGCTGCCAGATGAGGTCACTGATACGGATCTGATCTATCTGACGGCGAACCGGAGTAGTCTGTCTGCACAGAAGAAGGGACGAAAACAAGACGGAATCTATGAAGGACTAACGATATATGATACGCAGAAGATTCGCGAGGCTGCGTATAAAGGGGTAACGATTGTTGCCGAATACAGTGCAATGGCGAATACGGCTTCGAAGATGACGAGAGAGCAGCTGTATCCCATCTTGGGGGTGAACAGCAGTGGATGGCAAGGGAAATCGGTATCTAATCTGCAAAGCATGGAAGAAGTCCCTCAGTGGGTTCAGGCGAGTTATGAGCAGCGAGAGAAGAAAAAATGGCCTTATTCCGGAGCCGGTATTCTGCTAGTTGGTGCAGATGGGCAGGTCATCGTGCTGGAGAAAGGCACGGACGTAAAGACAGGAGATGTACAGGTTGCATTTACACAGGAAGGCAGAGATTGGAGTGGCATAAGCCAGGACATTCAATACAGTGGCTGGTTTGATATCATTTTGCCGCAACAACAGGATTCCATATTGGCTTGGTATAAGACTGATCTGACGGAGACAGGCGAGCAGAAGCTGGCGAGTGCAGGAATACCTGCGGAATTTGCTGCACTTGTGCGCTACGACGACTATAATCGATCGTATTACATGGCAGGGTCATTCGGAGAGATGAAGCATTATTCCTTCTGGCGCCGAATACGGGGATGGGAGGTCGTCCGGTCCAAGCTTACGCCAGATCAGAAAGATATTCCTGACATGTTCTACTGGAAGGTGTATGTGCCCGTGATGAAGCATATTTTAGAGGAAGTGCAGGATGGACGGCAGCAATGGCCATAGGATGGTTGTAAAGAAAAACGTTCGGATGGGGAACAGACGGCGAAAGGCCGTTCTACCCGACTGAGGAACGGGAGATGTACATATTAGAGAAGGTGCGTAGATGTAAGGCGTAAAAGTGTAGTTGAGTGCCAAGGCGGATTAAGCAAGGGTCAGTTTGCGAAGTGAAATGGGACTGGGAAACTTACATTTATTTCAGCCGCTCATTGCCATGACTCAGTAATGAAACTTGTTGCGGGCTTGGTAAAAAGAATCATCCCACTGCGAGCGGCGTGAGCTATAGCAGGAATGGTATTAAAACAGTGGTACTACTGTGTGCATTATGATCAGAAGTACCCGTACGTAGCACGACCTAACGAACTCAGCACATCTTACTTCGGCCCAATGGGGTACATTGGCAGATGTAACGAATTACAGACACGTTAAATGACTGGATATGCTCATTTTTTACTGTTCAACTGCCCGTTTCCTGCGAAATAAGACGTGTGGAGTTCGTTAGTTTTTGTTAATTACTCTAATCGTCGTTATAGAGTGTGCTCGGTTCGTTAGATTTCAGTTACAGGGCTAGTCAGAGGAACCAATCAAGGTATCTCGCAACCAAAACGCTCTTTTTCTTTGGTATCAACAGAAATGGTAAATAACGCAATGCGATGAAAGTCGAGTTCAAAGTGGGTGTTCCTGTGTTGAAAGTACTTAGCGTAATTGGCGTAACTATAACATTATGATTGTCGAATTCATGGGGGTACCCGTAGTACACAGCAATGCAAAAAGGACTGCAGCGGATCTGCAGTCCTTTTTCATGATGATATGCTTGCCTTGTTAGTCCTGATGAAGATGCCGGAGTCCATGTAGGAAGGCAGATACGGTCAGACGCAGACTTTCGTCTGGATCAAAATTCATGCCGAAGCCGCCTTGTGCCTCAATGGAGGCAAATCCATGGCAGAGGCTCCGCAAACCACGAACAGCGTGCAAGGCTTCTGCTTCGGTTAGCGGGTAGGGCTGCAAGCTGTGCAGCAGCAGCTCCAGTGTGGCTGTGCTGGCCGCGGCGAGCTGTGGCTCCTCGCGGTCCGGAGCATGAAATGAGGCTTCGTAGAGCCCAGGGTGCTCGCGAACGAAGCCAATGTATGCCGCAGCGATGGCCTGGATGGCATCGTCGCCTGTGCGGTCAGCCGTAGCCGTGGTTAATGCTCGGCTGAGCTGTTGTACGGACATCAGCGCCATTTCCTGGCGAAGCCCGGGAAGTCCGCTGATGTGGTTGTAGAGCGATGGCGAGCGCACATCCAGACGCTGGGCGAGTGCGGCCAGTGTCAGCGCCTGAAAGCCGTCGCTGTCAGCAAGCTGGGCGGCGGCGCTGAGCAGAGCGCCGCGATCCAGCCCTTGCCGGGGGCTCATAATTGCCCCCCGGCAAGACCGAACCGCTGCTGAGCATCAGCGGTTGCCGCGCGCATGGCGGCCGCGGGCTGGCGCAGCATCCGTCCGTGGCCTACAGCCAGTACGGACGGTTCCAGCTCCGCCAGGCGCTTCGCGCTGGCCAGAGCCGCTTCGCGGTTCCACGTCGCCAGCGCGGGGAACGGGAAGAGCGGGCGCATGCGGCCGGATACAGCAAGGCCGCCTTGCAGCTGGTACGCGTCGCCAGCAATAAGCACACGGCTGCGCGTATCCATGAAGGACATATGCCCTGGCGTATGTCCTGGTGAGGCAATGGCCGCCAGCGAACCAATCTGGTCACCATCATCCAGCAAGTGGTCTGGCTGGGTGCGTACTGCTTTGGGCTTGGGCACGCCGCCGCGTACCGGGGTTTGAGACTCACCGGGAAGAAGGGAAGTATCTCCCTCCAATAGCCGAACATCCCGTCTGGAGATGTAGACCTCGGCTTGGGGTAGTGCTTCTTTGAGAAGATCCAATGCACCAATATGATCGCTATGAGCATGGGTCAGAATGATCCTGGTAATGGGCTTACCAAGGGACTGGGCAGTTGCCAAAATGCCCTTAAGACTGAATGGTATTCCGGCATCAATCAGGGTTAATCCATCTTCTTCTTCAACCAGGTATACGTTCACAGGGAAGAGTCTTGGAAAAAACGTAATTTGAACGACATCAAATTCTCGGGTAATGCGCATCGAGGAATCCTCCTTAAAACTAATGATATTAGTATAATAACTAATGACATTAGTTTTGGCAATAGCCGGAGTTTACTTTGTTCCATAAAATATTTTTTTAAATAATGAGCCACTTTACAAAAAAAGCGTTTTCAAAATGAAGATTACCGATTATAATAATCACGTAAGCCCTTTCATATGTCTATCTTATTGGAGCCCTTCGCCTAGCGAAAGGCTCACTTTTTTTGTTCTTTTTGGATTAAAACGCAGATGAGAACTTGATCCTAGCTTAATGGTGTGGATGAGCTGTAAGTATTGGTATAACAGGAAAAATCATATGTGATCCCCATCCTGGGTGAAAGTTGACAAACATAACTGTTATTCATATAATGACAGTTATACTTACCTTGGGTGAAGTTCATCGGTGTTGTAAGCCGGGAAGGGAGTAAGTAATGAACAGCGAATTTACCATAGCGGTGCATTGTCTTGTTTTTCTGTCGATGAGAGATGAGTGTATGGCCAATAGTGAAGATTTGTCCCAAAGTGTGGGTACACACCCGGCCAGAGTCCGCAAGGTACTTAGTGTTCTGCGTAAGCATGGTTACCTGACGACTAAGGAAGGTGCTCATGGTGGGTACTTGCTAAGCCGTGCAAGTGAAGAGATCAAGCTTGGCGAATTGTACAGACTGGTAGCTGGCGGTTCACTCGGTCCAAGCTGGTGTTCAGGGGAGTCCGGTTCATCGTGCGTCGTATCTTCCAATATGCAGGATGTGATGGGGAACATTTATAACGGAGGCGAAGAGGCGCTCTGCGCTTATTTTGACCGTATTTCCATCCAGGATGTGAAAGAACGTATAGGTCGTGGCGATGCATGCGAGTTAACGCTAGATGGATTGTCTGCAAAAGAGAAGTCCTGACAGATTCCATAATCAAAGGTCTTTCGAGATATGGCTTTGGTTTAGTCAGGCATGGTGGTAAGGTTCATATGGTCGACTGGTTATGGTATGGGCTTATGCTCCGGTGAAAGATCCATCGATGGTTTTAAAGCGATTCCGGGCATAACGTGAACACAGATGAGGAGAGAGCGTCTGCGCTGATGTTATTTTCGGAAGGCAATACTCGGTAGAGTAGACTTCAAGATCCTTTGCGAAAGTAGAAGAAAAACACAAAAAATAGATTCTGGGGAGTGGAACACATGTCAGGCATTGAAAAAAATGAAACACTTCGCGTCATTAGCGAACGCCATGCTGTCAAAAAGTACGAAAAAGGGTTTGTATTGCCTGAAGCTGATCTCAATGCGATTTTGACAGCAGCTGCGGAAGCACCATCTTCATGGAACCTGCAACACTGGAGATTCCTCGTCATTGAATCCGAAGCAGACAAAGCGAAATTGCTGCCAGTTGCTTACGGTCAAAGTCAGATCGTGGAAAGCTCAGTTACCATTGCTGTTCTCGGAGATTTGGAAGCGAACCGTAACACTGTAATCTACGATCATGCTGTTGAAGCAGGCGCACTGACTGCTGAGGTTCGTGACGCATTGGTTGGACAGATCAACGGTGCTTACCAAAGCCCGCAAATCGCTCGCGATGAAGCGATCCGTAATGCATCCTTTGCTTCCCAAAATATCATGCTTGCTGCACGCTCCCTGGGTTACGATACTTGTCCAATCGGTGGATATAATCCACAAAAACTGATTGAAACCTTCAACATTCCTGCACGGTTTGTGCCAACGTTGCTGATCACTGTAGGTAAAGCAGCGCAGCCAGCTCGCCCGTCAGGACGTTTACCGTTGTCTGAGGTTGTTGTTAAAGGTTCTTTCTAGGTTAGAACTTTCTAAGTTATAAAGCTACAATCTGATGATTGCATCAGTGATATACGTATAATACAAACAGCCGCGCTTTCCTGCTGAGGGAAGGTGCGGCTGTTTGGCATATGGGGGCTGTATGGAAAAGTCCACTCACGGTGACTCCACTTGAGCGGATTCACCACTCAAGTGAATTCGTGGTTTCCACCATGAAATGATTACTTTTCAGGTATTTCCGGGATTTGCGGTGCATGGAACGATTCCATGTATTCAATTGCGTTATACATCATCACTGCTGCTTCGGCACGAGTAATCGTTTGTTTCGGTTTGAAGTTGCCGTCGGCATCCAGTTCATTAATTTTGAGAACGATTGAACGCTGAATGGCGCCTTGATACGCAGGGGTAAGTTCCTTTTCATCGGTAATGTCCACAGGTTTGATATTAATCATCGGCAGACCGCCTTTGGCCTCGATGCCTTGCATCAGGAACAGGGTGAATTGTTCACGAGTGAGTGGTTTGGACGGATCGATATCCTGTGACATCTGAATGCCATTATATTGGGCGCGGATAAATGCATCACTATACCACACGCCATCTTTTACAGCAGAGAAGTAGTCACTGGGTACCGGCATTTTGATAAACCGAATCGTATCCAGATTCAGATTCAGTCCGTCCGCAATCAGTTGAATGCCCTGGGCGTTATTTAACTCCAGTTCAGGTTTGAACAAGCTGTCGCTCACACCTTTGATGAATCCATCCTGATGGAGAGATTCGATTTTGTCTGCTCCTGTGATACCTTGAATATCCGTGAATTGGGCCTGCGCAGCGTTGATCGGGCCTGCACTTAGAGACAGCGTGAGCAGAGCTCCCGCAGTTAATGTAGCTAGTATATTTTTTTTCATAATAGGTTCGCCTCACTTTTCCAGGGATGATCCCTTTATATAAAAGTTATTTGCCCCTATAGACGACCCTACTGTTCAAAAGGTTGCTGAAATTTTCCAATGGAGTAGATAACCATTCCAAAAGATTTTAGTTGAAGAACTTGTGAAGCATACGGCATCTATCCTTTGGATTTATTTCGATAATCCGTGGGTGAACGTCCCATCATTTTGCTGAACAGACGGGAGAAGTAGTAAGGGTCCTTGAATCCAAGCTCGGAACTGATCTGCTTCACAGTCCAATCGGTAAAATCCAGATAGCGGCAGGAATGCTGGATCTTGAGCCGCAGGAAATAATCGATGGGTGAATGCCCGGTCGCTTGCTTGAACAACTGTGAGTAATGAGGGACAGACAGCCGGGCATGTGCCGCCAGTTCCTTGAGGGTGATTCCGTTCTCCAGGTGCTCCAGCATGTATTGAACGGATTGTTCTGCCGCACGTTTGCTGCTCACAATCCCACCATCTGTTCCTGTCGTCTCCGGTCCATAAGCGAGCATACCAAGCATATAACCGATAATCTGGGAGGCATATGTCATCGTCTGCATGGAGTAACCCGTCTCTAGCGCGCCGTAACATTCATGGAACAGCTCGAGCCATTTTTGGGCCTTGGTCGGTGGCATCGTAGTAATATGATGGGTTAGCAATGGTTCTATGTAGGTTAAAGCGTGTTCCCCGCGCAGATGAATCCAGAAGATACTCCATGGTTCAGCTACGTTGGCACCATACACATGAGGAATATGTGCAGGCAATACGACAAGGTTTCCCGGGCGGACATCATATGTCTTGCTGCCCTCCATCGTATACCAACCTGTGCCTTGGGCACAGTACATCAGAATGTGTGATTCACAACCATCGGGACGGTCACGGTAATGATGTTCCGCTTCGTGAAAGTAACCGATATCGGTAACGTATAATCCGGACGTGGCCGGATAAGCTGCGGTTTCTTGCAGCAGTGAGTCTGGAAGCACCATGAGTTTTTGCATACGAAATCCGTCAGATTTACGCTGTAGGGGTGGTCTGTTGTTAGGTCTCATACTTTGTATTATGGTGAGCGGGGGTAAGGGAGTCAATGACAGATATGAGAGCGCTGAGCGGAGTTATTCTGAATATAGAAAGCCACGTTACAGGAAGTGAAGCAGTTGCCCGTGAATTGGGTAAGTACATCATAGTGGGAAGAATAAGACCAGAGAATATATAGGATAAGGGAGAGATTGAGATATGGAACCAGTCACAACTCAGGAAACACTTTTCTATACAGGTACGTATGCGTCAGCGGAAGAACCAGGAATATTTCTATGTGCGTTGAATGCGGATACAGGAGAGATGCGAATCGTCAATCACATGGATGGTGTGAATAATCCGTCTTATCTGGCGCTATGCCCGGATGGCAACTGTCTGTATGTGGCGAGTGAGACGGACGAGGGAGAGGTGTTGGTGTATCGCAGAGATGCGGCAACGAGTGAACTGCACCTGATGGATCGAAAGCAGACCCGTGGAGCTTCTCCATGTTATGTGTCTGTCTCGAAGGATGGTCAGTGGGTGTTCTCATCCAACTATAGCAGCGGCAGTGTCAATGTATTTCCGGTAGGCGATCAGGGGACGCTTGGTGAGATGAGTGCATGGGTGGAGCACACGGGAAGTGGAATCAACGAAGATCGCCAGGAAGGGCCGCATGCACACTCCATTCAGCCAGATCCGTCCGGACAGTATGCTGTCGTATGTGACCTCGGTCTGGATCAGATCATTGTGTATCGGTTGGAAGAAGGACGTCTGGTAACCCATCGTGAGATGGATCAGCCACCAGGCGCAGGGCCAAGGCATCTTGTGTTCCATCCCAACTCGAAGTGGGCATATGTCATCAATGAATTAAACAACACGGTTACGGCATTCCTATACGATGAGCGCAGAGGGGAATTCACTACGGTGCAGCACATATCCACACTTCCAGAAGGGCATAAAGGCGAGGGTACCGCTGCGGACATCCGTGTATCTCCATGTGGACGTTTCCTGTATGCATCCAATCGGGGAGATGACAGCATCGTACTCTACCATATTGACCAAGAGAGCGGTGAGCTGGAAGCCGTAGAGTGGACGTCCACGATTGGGCAGACACCGCGTAACTTCAATATTTTGCCGGGTGGGATTCTGGTCGTGGCGAATCAGGATAGCAATAATCTCGTAGGTTTCCAGATCAGCGAAGAAGACGGACGTTTGACACATAACGGGTTCAAGCTGGAACTGCCTCGTCCGGTATGTGTTGCGCCTGTGGTATAAGTTGTAATTATATAAGTCGAAGGAGAAATCCTTCGGCTTTTTTATATGCCATCCATTGAATTACTAAATTAGACCTATAGATGGAATTATATGTTTAATTTAAAATAAATATATTAAAGCGCTTACACAGAAAATGGCGCTACAAGGGCAGCGGGCTTACCACTACAATTGGGGAGGCAATTGTTTATGGGAAAAGGATCATCGTTGTGGAAGCGCACATTACGTACAGCCGGAGTATCCCTGCTGAGTTCCGCGTTACTGGTCACTTCGCTAGGCCTTGGCAACACGCCAGTAACACATGCAGCGGGTGCAAGACAGATGGAATATCTCGATCGCGGTGTGGTGGCTGTGAAGACGGGGACAGGTGTTTTTGTCAGTTGGCGGCTTCTGGGTACGGAAGGTTCGAATGTATCGTTTAACGTCTATCGGGACGGAACCAAGGTGAACGCTACACCCATAACGAACAGCACGAACCTTCAGGATGCAAGCGGGACAAGCAGTTCCAAATACACAGTTCGCGCAGTAGTCAGTGGAACGGAGCAGGCTACTTCAGCGGCAGCAAGCGTATGGGGCAACAACTATCTATCTGTACCGCTGAGTGTACCCGCTGGTGGGACAACACCTGATGGAGTAGCCTACACTTACAGTGCTAACGATGCTAGTGCAGGTGACCTGGATGGTGATGGTGAGTATGAATTGATCGTGAAGTGGGACCCCTCCAACTCCAAGGATAACTCTCAGAGCGGTTATACCGGAGAAGTGTTTATCGATGCCTACAAATTAAACGGAACACGCCTCTGGCGAATTGGTTTGGGCAAAAATATCCGTGCCGGCGCTCATTACACCCAGTTCATGGTGTACGATCTCGACGGTGATGGCAAAGCCGAAGTTGCGATGAAAACAGCCGATGGCACCAGGGATGGCACTGGCGTGGTCATCGGGGATGCCAGCAAGGATTACCGCAATTCCAGCGGTTATGTATTATCTGGCCCCGAATTCCTGACGGTTTTCAATGGGCAGACTGGCAAAGCGCTCTCCACGGTGAATTACGAACCGGCGCGTGGCAATGTATCCGACTGGGGAGACAACTATGGCAACCGGGTGGACCGGTTCCTTGCTGCCATTGCTTATCTGGATGGGGAGCGCCCAAGCCTGGTCATGGCCCGTGGATACTACACCCGCACAGTACTGGTCGCGTATAACTGGCGGAATGGACAGCTGACCAAACAGTGGACATTTGATTCCAATACCTCGGGCAATTCGGGTTATGCCGGACAGGGCAATCACAATCTGAGTGTGGCGGACGTAGATGGAGATGGGAAAGACGAGATTGTCTATGGCGCCATGGCGGTGGATGATAACGGCAAAGGCTTATATACGACAGGGCTTCATCATGGCGATGCCATGCATCTGAGTGACTTGGACCCTGACCGCCCTGGACTTGAGGTGTTTCAGGTCCATGAGACACCGTCCAATGCCGGAGTGGAATTCCGTGATGCGGGTACAGGCCAATTAATCTGGGGAGTCAAAACAACGAAGGATATTGGACGCGGCATGGCAGCAGATATTGATCCAAGATATAAAGGTGCCGAAGTGTGGGCAGACGGCAGCCTGTACACAGCCAAAGGGCAGAAACTCGGGACAACCCTGCCTTCCTCCACGAATTTTGGGATCTGGTGGGATGGCGACCTGCTCCGTGAACTGTTGGACAGCAACCGAATCGACAAGTGGAATTATACCAACAGCACAACGATGAACCTGCTCACCGCATCCGGCGTTTCTTCCAACAACGGAACCAAGTCTACACCGAATCTGCAGGCCGATCTCTTCGGGGACTGGAGAGAGGAAGTCGTGTGGCGGACCAATGACAGCTCAGCACTGCGGATCTATACCACAACAGCAGTTACCGACAAACGCATCTACACGCTGATGCATGATCCGGTGTACCGTCTTGGCGTCGCTTGGCAAAATGTAGCCTATAATCAGCCGCCGCACACCGGCTTTTATCTGGGCGAAGGCATGAACCCACCACCGGTACCGAATATCCGGTATGCGGGCAGATGAGGAATGGACAAGGTGTGGCTGACCAACTCCGCACATGTTTATCGTAAACAGCGAAGCATGGGATTCGCTGAAGGGAACAACGGCCGATGGTTCGTTGTTCCTCTTTTTTTTGCCAATGGTGCAGAAATCCGGTAAAAATCGGAAAAAACGTTTGACAGGTATATAGACTGCCTTTATTATACGTATATAACTTACTAAACAGGTAGGAATAATAAAACATGCAACCTGAACAGAATAACGTTCTCACCGTATAGACGGAGGAACACCGCAGCGCATCCTTTCCGGATGAAAGCATACACGGCCCAGGGCCGGCATGACTTTATGGGGAGAAGTGCGCGGGGGTTCCTCCGTCTTCTTGTTTTTTACGGGGCGTTCGATCCTGTTCAGCCGGCCTGAGGTAGTCATGCAGATTGATATCGGGGGAGTGTTTTTGATGAAAAAGAGAATTCACAAGGGTATTCTGGTTGGTCTGGCACTGGTGTTAACAGGGGTACTGGCAGCATGTGGGTCGGATAGCGGCGGGTCCAGTGCAGCAGGAACATCGGGGGGAGCGGAAGGTGGCAAGGAAGGGACTAAGCCTATCGAACTGCTGAATGTTTCCTACGATCCAACACGGGAACTCTATGAGCAATATAACAAAGCGTTTGCGGCGCATTGGTTGAAAGAGAAGGGCCAGGAAGTGACGATCAAGCAATCCCACGGGGGATCGGGCAAACAGAGTCGTTCGGTTATCGACGGACTGGATGCAGACGTGGTGACACTGGCATTGGGATACGATATTGATGCGATTGAAGATAAAGGTCTGATTAACGAAGGCTGGCAGGACAAATACGAGCATAACAGCTCTCCGTATACCTCTACGATTGTATTCCTTGTACGTAAAGGCAATCCCAAAGGCATCAAGGACTGGGATGATCTGATCAAAGGGGATACCCAAGTCATCACCCCGAATCCCAAAACGTCCGGCGGGGCACGCTGGAATTATCTGGCGGCATGGGGGTATGCCCTTAAGCACAATAACAATGATGAAGAGAAAGCGAAGGAATTCGTTGGTGAATTGTTCAAACATGCGCCTGTGCTGGATTCGGGTGCTCGCGGATCTACGACAACGTTTGTTGAACGTGGCATTGGGGATGTGCTACTTGCCTGGGAGAATGAAGCTTTCCTATCGGTAAAAGAGCTGGGTCCGGACAAATTCGATATTGTCGTGCCTTCGGTTAGTATCTTAGCAGAACCCCCGGTTGCGATTGTGGACAAAAATGCAGACAAAAAAGGAAGCCGCGACGTGGCGGATGCCTACCTGAAATATTTGTACAGTGAAGAAGGACAGACGATTGCCGCTGAAAATTATTACCGCCCAACGCTGGACAGCGTGGAGGAAAAATTCAAAGATCAGTTCCCGGCGCTTGAACTGTTCACATTGAAAGATGTATTCGGTACATGGCGGGATACTCAGGCCAAACATTTCAATGATGGTGGTATCTTCGACCAGATCTATGTTCCAGGCAGCTAAGATTGCTCTGTTCATAGAAGACCCGATCAATCGCGCTGTAAGCGGCCAACCAGCCTTACCGGCTGAAGGCAGAGAGGATGAACGTACATGAGCAAGGTGATGTTGGCGAGGAGACGCACATTGCCGGGATTCGGATTAACGATGGGTTACAGTGTGCTCTACCTGAGCCTGGTTGTACTTATTCCATTGGCGGCGCTGTTGTTTAACTCAACAGGGCTGACATGGGCAACCATGATTGAGGTTGCGACCAATCCCAGGGTGCTGGCTTCCTTCCAGGTCAGCTTCCTAACCGCAGGTACAGCGGCCCTGATCGATCTCGTGCTGGGGCTGCTCCTGGCATGGGTGCTTGTTCGGTATGAATTCCCGGGCAAAAGGCTATTCGATGCGGTTATTGATCTGCCTTTTGCCTTGCCAACGGCGGTAGCGGGGGTAGCCCTCACGGCGATCTATGCCGGCAATGGCTGGATTGGACAATTTGTAGAGCCTTTGGGTATTAAGCTCGCATACTCCCAGGCTGGGATTACGCTGGCGCTGATGTTTATCGGCATTCCGTTCGTGGTTCGTACGGTGCAACCGGTATTGGAGGAGCTGGAGGCGGAGGTGGAAGAAGCGGCTGCCACACTGGGCGCAGGAAGATGGCGGATATTCCGTACGATTCTGCTGCCGGATCTGATTCCGCCACTATTGACCGGGTTCGCTCTGGCATTTGCCCGGGGCATTGGTGAATACGGCTCCGTTGTATTTATCTCAGGTAATATGCCGATGAAAACAGAGATTGCGCCCTTGCTGATCATGGCCAAGCTGGAGCAGTTCGATTATGCAGGCGCTACAGCGGTAGCTTTGCTGCTGCTTCTGGTTTCTTTCATCCTGCTGCTGATCATTAATTCTTTGCAACGTTGGAGTCGGAAGGCGGGCAAGGCATGACGATGGAGCATGATGGAATAAGGATATTTAAAGACGTCACTTACCCATACCAAAGGAGGTGCAGCATATGGCGGGTTCCGTTCCACTGAGTCCTGTTCCACCCGTTAAGACTGGCCGTGGAACGAACCGTGCAACAACGGAAGCTCCATGGGTCAAATGGTTATTGATCGGACTTGCAAGTCTGGTGTTATTGTGGCTGCTTATTCTGCCGCTGGTGATCGTGCTCATGGAGGCCCTGAAACAGGGTTGGGGTGTATACATTGCCGCTCTTACCGAGCCGGATGCCATGTCTGCACTGAAACTCACGTTACTGGTTGCGGCGATTACGGTGCCGCTGAATACGATATTTGGTGTGGCTGCTGCCTGGGTCATTACCAAGTTCCAGTTCAAAGGCAAGGGACTCATGATCACCCTGATTGATCTTCCCTTTTCGATCTCACCTGTGGTGGGCGGCTTGATCTTTGTATTGGTCTTTGGTTCGAATGGGTGGTTTGGGCCATGGCTGTCCGAACATGATATCAAAATCATTTTTGCGCTGCCAGGCATTGTCATTGCAACACTGTTTATTACCTTCCCCTTTGTAGCCAGGGAGTTAATTCCACTAATGGAGGACCAAGGAACCCGGGAAGAGGAAGCAGCGGTTACGCTGGGTGCTTCCGGGTGGCGAATCTTCTGGAGTGTAACCTTGCCCAACATCAAATGGGGGCTGCTGTACGGTATTATTCTGTGTAATGCCCGTGCCATGGGTGAGTTCGGAGCGGTATCTGTGGTGTCCGGACATATCCGCGGAGAGACCAATACGCTGCCGCTACATGTGGAGATTTTGTATAACGAATATCAATTCTCAGCTTCGTTTGCCGTAGCGTCACTGCTCCTGATTCTGGCTCTCGCCACGTTGTTGCTCAAGAGCTGGCTTGGTCACAAAGCGGTTTCGGAAAAGTGATACAAAGCGGATCAATTTCATATTATGGGAAGAAGAAAATACAGATTGACAGCTACTGGAAGCCCTGCTAATGTATAAACCAAGTATATAGGTTGGATAAGAATGATTTATAAATCAGTTGCATGACAACGGACTAAGGAATATGGCGGGCAGTAGCCCGAGAAGAGGAGGCGGCTCTATGGCTAAGCCGTTAAAAGTGGATGAGGTATGGTTGGACCGAATTGCCGGACAGCTGAATGACATGGAGTTTGGTTCTTTACACATCGTGGTGCACGAAGGTCAGATTGTGCAGATGGAGCGAACCGAACGCAAGCGTTTTGAGAACACATCCTCAGGCAGCACCTCCAAATCCGGAAGCACGGCACGAAGCAGTTCAGCCCGTTCACTGCGCGGATCGAATGCGAGTGCGAAGGGATAGAGAGTGACGTTGCGTCAGGGAAGCAAGGATGGTAGTGTAGTGGATTTTTGATGTGACGCTTCCAATACGTCCTACCTATTGCGTGCGACTTGTTCCCTTATGCTCCTTATACCAATGATTCGCTTCAAGCAGTACCTGTTGCCCACCTGCATCCTTAAATTCTTCCACAAAAGTATCGAAATACCCCACAGGCTGATCGCCGGTGATGATAGAGATATACGCTCTGTCTCTCATGCGAATCAACTCCGATGAATATTGAATCAGGGCAGGGGTTGCAACCTCCAGGCGATTATAGATACCATTCTCTGTCAACCCTGCAGATGCAGCCCACTGTTCACGTTTGTCCGAGGGGGCACCTGGAACCATCATGCCAATACTTGAGCCGATCATATTCGTATAATTCTCCATTCGGTTGTATGGGCGAAGCAAATGGAACGATTTTGAATCTTCAGCGCTCCAATCCCAGTGCTTTCCTGGAAGGCCATACTCCATTTTGATCTGCTCGACCGGATCGGGGTTGGCACTTACATAATCGAGTATCTCCAAGATTTTCTCCAGTTTTCCCGGCTCGTTTGCAGCCTCAGCGCCTATAGCAATAAAATTCATCAGCAGATTATTCCCTTTGGAACCGCTATGTCCATCAGGACCTATAACCGGAGAACCGAATACAATCTTGGCGGCTGCATTCTTCTGTAGTAGTTCACTGACATTGAAGGAGGGTTTCACCGGAGTTTCCTCGCCATTTTCATTGAGGACACTGTAATCTCCCTCTTGATTCCAATGATAGTAATTTCCCATCGAGGTCATCCCGATTTTACCATTAATAAAAGCATGGGACAGATGTTTATAGCCGCCTTTATTCTCTCCCGTGATAAACTCAGGATCAATAATTCCATCCCGATACCATTTCTGTATATACTCCAAGGCTTGTTTCATCTCAGGCTCCAAAGCGCCGATCACGAGTTGGTTGTTTTTTTCATTAAAATAAAGCTGCTCGGTAAAAACAGATTGTCCAAAGGCGCCAAACACGACATTTAAGCCCTCTCTGGATAGCCCATACGTATCCTGTTTGCCATTACCGTCCGGATCATCTTTAGCAAAAGCATACATGACCGCTTCGAATTCATCTAATGTTTTCGGAACGTCCAGACCCAGCCTTTTAAGCCAGTCCTCCCGGTATACGACAGGAGTCCGATAGATGTTGGTCTGATTGATGACCGGAATTCCATAGATGCTGCCATTTATTTTTCCGTACTCCAAATAACGTGAGTCATAATCACGAATTCGCTGTACAATATTTGGCGCATATTGTTCAAGTGCTTCAGGAGGAATCTCCGCTAACACGCCTTGCATTTGATACTTAAGCAGATCATGTGGTTGCCTGATTCGGAACAGATCCGGTATTTTTCCCTGAGCCAGCTCCAGGTCCAGCAGTTCCTCGTACCGCTTGTTCTCAAGGTTCCACACCTCCAGATCGATATCAAACCGATCCTCAATATAGGCAATCATCTCCGCGTCCTCAGGAACAGGGATATTCTGATGCATGGTCCAGGATATCGTATACTGTGGTACTGTATTCTTCTCAGCGCTTGCTAGATTTTCCTGCTGCACTTGTGCTGTTTCTCTCCCTAGAAAGGTACACCCACTCATCAATCCTATAAGAATAGATGTAGCAATCAATAGACATAACTTTCTTAAAAGGTTTATGTTCATAGCAGCTCCTTTCCTAATTTTAAATTCTATATAGGTTCAATCAAATAATATTTACACGGACACTCCGATGACAGAACAACCTTCCGATCGCTGTTATTCCCAGATTTCTTTTGATCCCTCTTCTAAAGGGGTGAAATCCGGGAATAAAGGCGAACGCTTCGCTTCTTCAGGTTCTTTCTGTCCTCTCCGTTTTTGTGTAAATGTTAAATTCAACCTATATAGATTACTGCTCCATTAGACTGCGCATGAAGTTTTTTGGCGTACAGCCGTGAATTTCTTTGAACTTCTTAATGAAATAGGCAGGAGTGCGGTAACCGACCGTACTTGCGACCTGCTCAACCGTAATTTCACGCTGTGTCATGAGTTCCCGGGCGCGTTCCATTCGCTGATTCGTAACATATTCGGAATAGACAATCCCGGTTTCTTCTTTGAAGAGTTTACTGAGATATTTAGGGCTGATGAATACTTGCTCTGAGACATGATCCAGCGTGAGATCGCCCGACAAGTGCTCGTGAATATAGGCTTTGACCGCCGATATGGTATCCACACTCCGTACCTCGCTTCGTTTCTCCATGTGCATCACAAATTCAGTCACGAGATGGATCATCCATTCCGAATAGCGATTGATATTGTAGAACAATGAAAATTGCTTGTACAAATTCAATGAACTCGCCTCGGCAGGTTGCAGGCGCATCTGTTGAATACATTCAGCGTATATAGATACCGTTTTTAATAAGATGATACGACTGTATTCGGCTGAATAGGAGCCTTCCTTTATTGCCACTACCAATTCCTGAATGGCCTGGACCGAACCTTGCATATCCCGAGTCTGCAATTTTTTCTCGAAATTAATGAGATATGATTCCGGAATCTCCAGACCGCTGGCTTCCCTGTTCAGCAGATCAAGATCCTGAATGGCAGACTGATCGGGAAAGAAGTAGGCGTATCGAATCAAGGCATTCGCCTGATGATAGCTTGTGTGAATCTTCGTGAAGTGCTCTACCCAGCCGCCTAACGAAAGTACAAATTCAAGACCAAATCTGCTTCTTGCCTCCGTGTGAATAAAGTTAATAATGTGATCAGAGAGAGGTTCCTCGGATTGATTGGTACAGATGATTACACCGATTTTGTGATCCTGCAATTCCTCTGCGAGCAGCTTTGTTTCTTCCATGTCTGCCATCTCAAGTTGCTGAATCATCGTGTACAACGTATGCTGCAACTGTCGTGGCTGTAGATCTTTCCACTTCTCATTGACGGGGTCAATGACGATGCAGCGGAAGCGGGAGTAATCCATTGAAATATGCACAGATTGCAGTTGCTCTGTCAGCTCTTCCGGTGTAAATCGGTTATTCAACATGTTCAGCATGATACTATGCTTAATCATCTTATGATTGGCCTGCAAGGTTTCTTCAAGACTATCAACTTTATTGGACAGACTGTTAAACGTTGTATCGATGAACCGGTATTCGTCCTGCTTGAGGCTGGTTGGGCTATCCATCCGGCTCCTGATGTTATTCAGGATTTGTTTTAGTGGACTATAGTTGGCCCTGGTGAAAATGGACGACATCGCGATCCCAACCGCTACAGCCAATAAGCCTAGAAGAACTGAAATTTCCTTCAAGCTATCCAGCTTATAGTAGAAGCTCTCATTAGGCGTGGTCGTATAGATTCGCCATGCATTTCCTTTAAATTGATCTTGCGTAACGACAGAAGAGTCATGGTTAAATACAGGCGCGAAGTTCTCATCTGAAGAATGAAGAGAGAGCAGTGACTGAGTCAGATTCTCTTCCGTAGCACTGCCTATTAACGTTTTGTCTGCGGCAGAGATGACAGTTCCATCCTGATCGATGATTAATGTATTCGCATAATCAGCAGGGAGCATATTTTTAATGATCTGACTGATTGCTGACTCTTTGATATCAATCGCAATCATGACCTTGCTGTCTTTTCCAGAAGATTGAAACGGGTAACTGTGGACATAGGAAATGATAGGGCTCATGTTGCTCTGTCCCCGCGATTCGATATATGCATCCTGAGGAACCATGCGAGTCTGCATCCATAAGGAGCTTTCTTCGGTTTCTTTCATCGCAGCAATCCATTCCGTCGTATGATCCGCACTTGAAGGCGTGTCCTCATAGAGCATCAGCCCATATATAGATGAGACAACGAAGTGGTTCTTAGCATCGTACACATGAATAGCTTCAATGAGATCGGAATAATTTTGCACCATATTTATGAGGGACTGTTCGATGTCCAAAATTTTGCTGTGGTTTCCTTTTAAGCTATCCAAATTAATATTTGCAGCGTTACCGAGTACCAGGGACAGGTAGACCTGATTCACCTTCTGGATTACTGAGCTCTCAATAGTATTAACCGTGCTTTTCAGCGACAATTGATTATTGATTCGGATCTCTTTGCTGTATTGATGGGAGAAGAAGAGATAGAAAATGGAGCCGAAAAGAAGCGCAATGACAAGAACGACAGTGAGGTAGGAAAGAACCATCTTGGATCTCACAGACTGAAATGGCTTACGCACCCTTTTTCCCCCTTCAATTCCTCATATCTGAACAACTTCATCATTATATAGCAGGCCGAGGACAAGAAATCATGTTGACCGAAATTTAACAAACGTCTTGCTCATATTTTACACCAATTTAATAAAGCGTTTACATAAAAAGATATCTTAATTAACGAAACTAGTATTTCCTCTGTTTTTTGGGGGTGGAAATCATCGGAACGTACGATTTTGATATAAAACGGAATATGTTCTATAGATGCGAAATGCTCCCTAATGCTACATTAACGGCAGATCAGACATCTGGATAGAGACTTTCGTCCTCATATGCTGACGCAGAAGTGAAAATGAATTTACGATTAGGGGAGCGTGTATTAGTAAGCCATGAGAAAACCACTTAAAAAGTCACTGGCACTACTTCTAATGTTGTCTATGGTAGGTCCGACGTTTGCAGAGAAGAGTTTTGCAGCCGATCAGAAGATTCAGTTCTCCGATATTAAGGGACACTGGGCGGAAGCAAATATTCAAGCATGGGGCGATGAAGGATTAATTCGGGGCTACCTGGATCGTTCATTCAAACCGAACACGTATATTACCAGAGCAGAATTTATGAATTTGGTAAATGGAGCGTTTGGATATTCCGGACAAGCTGAAGTTACCTTTAACGATGTGTCGGAGAGTGCGTGGTATTACGAAGCAGTTTCGATCGCAAATGCGAATGGATATATAGATGGATATGCGGATGGCACCATGAAGCCGCAAGATCCGATTACACGTCAGGAAGCAGCTAAAGTCATTGCTGGTATTCTAAATTTGGAGTCGAATGAAACAGCAGCAAATGTATTTAGCGATTCATCTTCTATTGCGGCGTGGAGTAAGGGGGCTGTAGGTGGAACTGCTGCAGCGAAAATTATTGCCGGATATGCAGATGGAAGCTTCAAGCCGCTTGATTCCATTACTCGTGCCGAAGCCGTGTCAGCACTCGTTAAGGCGGTAGAAGCAGATGCGACTACGGCTGCCAAACCAGCTAAGCCAAAAGGAACGGCAGCCGTACTGAATGTTAATCCTCCAGCAGATGAAGCCCGGTTGTCCGCCGTGAAGGACGGAGCCAATGCTGGAGACGACACCTTGAAAAATATTGCGGAAACCAATCCGTTTATTGATATTTTGGACGGTTTTGATCAAGTATGGTCCATGAATCAAGCAGATTGGAGAGACGGAACAGCGGCAACCAAAATTGGGGCTGACGGGAAGAATGCAAAGTATGGAGATGGACCGTCCCCCTATTATGACGGCTTTAAGAATGATCCAACCGTACCCGTCGCTGATCAGAAAACATATGCAAATGAAGAGATCCGAAACAAAGCGACTTGGGAAGCCAATATCAGATATGTAGAGAAGGTCACACAAAACCGCACGGATGAGGAGGCTTTGGCAGCCTATTATGATGATCAAAGGGATAAGATCTATAGTGTGATGGAGGGCTTTGGTCCGTTGGCTAACACGTATGTAGATATCATCAAGCCAAAGACAAACGTTGAACGAACGGTGGACGATATGAATAAGGTGTTGACCGAAGAAACGGTGGAAGATGAAAGCCAAGGTATTGGAGATTGGGATGCAAAAACGGAGCTTTCAGACCTGGTTAATTTGGTTGATCTGGTTCGATTCAAAATTCCTGCCTCATCTAATCCCTCTAAATATTTCTACTCTTCCCCAAGACCGTGGAGAATGAATTCCAATGGAGAAGTGAAAGAAGTTGTCGATAGCAAAGGGCTGCCTGTATGGGAAACCATGGGCGAAGGTGAGAAAAAAGAAGTACCTCTGGCTTCAGGCGGCACCAAATCAACCGGAGAAAAACATTACCAGCAATACGAAACTAACGTTAAGCTTATTCCTGCCTTAACTTATGTCAAACGAATTGCTGAGGATGGAAGAGGAAAAGATGGCGGATTCCCGAGCGGACATACCAGTGCAGCTTACTTATCCGTATTTCCTTTGGCATACGCTACGCCAGAACGATTCGCTGAATTGTTAACGAGAGCAGCTCAGTTGGGCGAGAATCGAGTCATAACGGGCATGCACTCACCGCTTGATGTTATAGGCGGAAGAATACAATCCACAGCCATGGCGGCATATGCACTTAATAAGGCTGAGAACAAAGATGTGTTAGCGAAAGGCTATGAGAATGCAGGAGAAGTATTTGGAGCTGCAGCCAAGGAAAAAAATATGAGTCTGTATGAGTATGCACACACCGTAACCGAAGATTACACGTTCAAGAGTGCTTACGATGAACACAAATGGGAAGATCATGATGCCAATAAAGCCTTCTATAGAGAGAAGATGACATATGGTCTACCACAAACAGGAACCAAAGGTTTGGCTCCCGTTGTACCGCAAGGAGCAGAAGCGCTGTTGGAAACACGTCAACCGTATTTAACAGATGAGCAGCGCAGACAAGTATTGTATACAACATCCATTGACTCTGGATATCCTGTACTGGATGAATCCAAGGGCTGGGGTAGAATTGATCTGGTCACGGCTGCGGATGGATACGGTGCATTCTTAAACAATGTAACTGTGGATATGGATGCTTCCAAAGGACGGTTTAATGCAGAAGACTGGTGGAGAAATGATATCACCGGCAGTGGAATGCTCACGAAAAAGGGAACAGGAACACTTACACTAACAGGAAAAAACAGCTACACAGGCGGAACCTTACTGCAAGCAGGAACACTGGTAGCTGAATCTGCAACGGCTTTTGGTACAGGTGATCTGTATGTAGAGAATGGAACAGTTGTTGTGAATGTGGATGGAGCATTAAACTTGAATAGAAACTTCACCATGGATAAGGGCACGCTGGAATTGGTTGTCGCTGATGGCAACAGTCAGCTGAATGTCGGCAGAAAACTCTATATTGATGGAGGAAGCCTGAATCTGGACTTGTCCAACTATAAGATTGAAGGCTCCAAAGATATTACGTTAATCACCGCGAATGGAATTACAGGTGAATTCGACAGTGTAACGGCAGATGGTTATAACGTTACGGTCACCTATGAAAAAGGTCGTATCATTGCACATGTTGCAGCCAAATAAGCAAAGTAATTAGTGCTAGCGTTCAATTCTTCGCAAGACAAAATTAGTAATATAGAAAAGGGCTGAAACTACAATGTAGTTTCGGCCCTTTTTGCGTACAGACTTGCAGAATGAAGATCGTGTCTTCAAACCTACTGAAAGCCAAGGCGGACATGATCGGCTTGTTATATCGTTTTTGTCGATCGATTTTGGGAAATAACGTGTCTGATGTTCCTTACAATGTTGAAAGAGGACGCAGAGGTCAACTAAGACTTCCTGAGTTCCTTAGAAAATCGGCTGAATGCGTTAGTTATTCGTCGGTATTGGGAACTGATTTACGACGTGTATTCACTTCCATCTCCGTAGAGGTTTGCTTCGTTGGTTCCATCTCCGTATGCCCTGCATAAGGGCGATCACTGCGAGAGCGTGTCCCATTCAACGCGAAACCCGATGTGAATATAATCAACTGTAATCCCAGGGCATAGGGCGCAGCAACAATTCCAATCAGGTGGAGTAAGGAGCATAGCGCGATCACCAAGGAGAGTAATTTGAATACTGTACGTGGCTTATCCCGACGTGGGCTGGCCCAGAGCAGGTAACCATATATGATGGTGATCATTAGGGAAACTGCGCGAATCCATGGCAATATGCTCTCCCATGAGTCTACAGGCACATCCAACATCCGTTGACCTAATACCAGATCTGTAACCAGAAACCCTGTAGCCGCTAATGCGGCTGGTTCGGCTACCGGCCGAAGGATGGTCCAGACCGCTGTGCCCCAATGATCTGCATGTGTATCCCGGCTGAGTTCATCTGATAATACGGTGCATTCTCGTTCCAGTGCTCTGTGCATAAGGCCGAGTTTGGCAGGGTCATGTTCCTTGATACAGTCACGAATCTGATCCTGTAGTTGAGGGGATAGGTAAGATGCGGCTTTGCAGGCTAACATTGCTGTGATCAGATCGTTATGTTCGGGTTCCGATGGTTCATAATTCCGATTTTCCTGGATGGTAAGTTGTCCCAAGAGGGCTGTACTTATGTATAATGTATCTCGTATCCTTCGCATTCGCCTTTCGTGGCTGCGGCGAACTTCAGTGGCAGACCATATGTATATCCCCAGAAGCACAGCCATGACGCCAAGCAGCACAGCCACAGTGCCTGGGCGCGATGTTAGATCTTCAATCCAACGTTGAAACACACTTGTTCCTCCTTTGCAGCAACTTCACGTATCATGAAACACGCTTCACGTAAGCTTTCTCTCACTATTACACAGGAAGTAGATGAATTCAAGCAGAAAGGGGCACAATTCATGGATCATGTGAATATTGAACACACACCACCCGCAGCTGGGGAGTATCTTTCCCTGCGACAGATTGCCGGCCTTAGTCCGATGAGCAGGGAAGGGGCGGAGATTGGACTACCGAATAGCCTGTTTGCCGTATGTCTGCGTGAAGAGGATATGCTGGTAGGTATGGGGCGAGTGATTGGAGATGGAGGTTGCTTTTTTCAGGTCGTCGATATTGCTGTACACCCGGATCTTCAGGGAATGGGTTATGGAAAACTGATCATGAGCGAGATCATGAATTATCTGCGTGACGTTGTGCCTGCTCGAGGTTTGGTCAGTTTGCTGGCGGATGTTCCTGCGGATCGCCTGTATGCTCAGTTTGGATTTGAGTATACTAGTCCGAAATCGGAGGGTATGTGGTGGAGACAGGGAGAGTAGCGAACTAATTAAATAACCTATTCAGCGAACCTTTGGATATCCAAAGGTTTTTTGCTTTACAACCATTTATTTACAAGTATAATGTAAATTATAACCAATTTACGATTTACAAATTACAATATACAGATTCCTTATTAAGAATGGAGGAAATGAATATGTACAATGATCAGAAAGCTCAGTTTAACCAGATGGTGGAACGATCTGTGGAGCAGGCGAACAAAAACCTTTCGGGAACCAAGGGGGTAGTTTCCGTTCGATTAAGTCAGGAAGAGATTGATATTATTGATCAGCTTGTATTTCTTGAGTTAGCCAAAAACCGTTCTGACGCAACTGCGATGCTGATTAGGGAAGGCATACGAACACATCAGACCTTATTAAACGAGATACGCGAGTATACGGCCGAACTGGAACGGGTAAAAGCCAAGATACAACAAACCATTCGAGATTCCGGTTTAGTAGCGCGTCTGCATCGTAATAGTGATGATGAATCTGTTACGTACGATGGAGAGGTGCGTGAAAAAGATGAAAAGTGAGATTCGCGGCGACAGCTATCGAGCGGTTTTACGCCTTCCTTCTTTTGTAGTGCTTCTTGTCGGCAGATTGATTTCCGGGGCAGGACAGATTTTATTTTCTATGGCGACGATGTGGTATATCCTGCAATTAACGGAGTCGGCACTCGCTGCTGCACTGATTCCGATGCTGCCTTATCTGATCTATGCATTTCTAGGCATCCCCCTGGCTACGATCAGCGATCGCCTGCCGAAGAAACAACTTTTGATCTGGACAGATATACTGCGCGCAGGTATAGCCTGTCTTTTGGCTCTTTTGTTCATGACAGGTTCCATGCTTCCTTGGCATATTTACGCAGCCAATCTGCTCATTGCCATCCTTGGATTTTTGTTTAATCCCGCTACCCAGACAGTCATCCCCGCAATTTTGCCAGAACCTACAAAACAATTAGCTCCAGCCAATGCATTACTGAACTCTTCCTCCAAAACGATTGAATTGCTTGGATACGCCATGGGGGGGATATTGATTGCGCTCATCTCCGTTCAGTCCATCTTGTTTATCTATGCAGTTACGTTTCTGTTATCCGCCATATCCATTTTCTTTATCCGCATCCCTGTAACCAAAGTCGTGAAACAAAAAGGAGTCTCAGGTTTTGTCAAAGATAGCATGCAGGGAATTACCTTCCTGTTTTCCCGTAAAATTTTGGCCTGCTGCATTATCTTTGGAGCCATTATCAATTTTGCGGGTGCACCACTGCACATTTTCACGCCGATTTTTGCCAATATGGTGCTGCAAGCCGGACCACAAGGCTACGGTCTTCTTCAGTCAGCCTTTGCCGCTGGAAGTATTGCAGGCTCTCTGCTCAGTGGCAAATATGCCAAAAGACTCTCGCTCGCTCACTGGTTTTTGATTAGTTATCTTATCTCAGGTACAAGTTTGCTGCTCATGCCGATGTTTCCTAACCTGTATATCGCTATTGCGTGTTCATTTTTGTTGATGCTGGGACTTGCTCTTGTGAACGTACCTTTGGTTACATCGATTCTTTTATCCACACCGGAAGAAAAAAGAGGACGTGTCATGAACAGCATGGGTGTTTTGATGAGTGGTGTTAGTAATCCGCTTGGTTTGTTACTGGGAGGATGGTTCATTGAAACGTACAACCCTTCATGGGTGTATATGGGGATTGGTACATTTGTTATTTGTATGGGCATGGCGAGCCTGTTTGTTCGACCATTCCGTGAAGAACGGAGCAAGCGTACGAGGCAACAAACGACCTCTATGTAGTACGGAATCTGATGTCATACTGCACCTCTTTTTAGTCCGAGGAAACAAGTAATTTGACATAGTCAGGCGAATAAATGGATTCAATGAATAATTTATGTAAAATAATTCAATTAAAAAGAAGGAAATTCAAAATTTATGTAGAATTTGGTTTATAAGAGGGGGAGACAAATGGGAGGTAATTTATCATGGAAAACAAGGAAATTTTATCTGTACAGGATTTGATGGCACTAGAGGTTGAAGAGGATAACAACATGTTTGAGGAAACAAGCTTGTGTACAGTGTGCAGCTGGACTAGCTCACAAACAATCGTTGTCGAGAGCTAGGAACTTCTTTACACGCTCTATTCACTGAATCATTTGAAAGATAAGTCTTTGGTTTTCGCGCATTACTAAAATAATTGTACCTCCCCCTCTTACTTTATCCAAAAAGGAGTGATTCTCATTGAAATTCGCAAGCGTAACCCCCAAGAAGGACGCCTTTGAGAACGCTTTGGAACATATAATCCGGGAACTTCCCCAATCCATCCAATGGTCGAATGACGGCCATTGGATTTGTTTTAGACCGAAGGAATTAAGGCTTCCCGCGCAGGGATGGAAAATCCATATATCGGTTATTCCTGTGGAAGGAGCTGAATTGCTGCGCCGTATTGCACCTGTTCTCACAGAAAATGAAGTGCAATGGAAAGTAGTGAGCAGTGGGCTAAAACTGATTGAAACATCTAACGGTTCCATACCTCTCCCTCAGACTGGGAAATGTGTCACCATCTACGCACGAGACGAAGAACAGTTCTTGAAGTTACTTGAATTAATGCATTCATGTACAGGTGATCTGGAAGGACCAGCTATTCCGACAGATCGGGCATACCTTGGTAGCCAGTGTGTATTTTACCGTTATGGTGCATTCACGGATCGTTTCTACTATGACCGTTACTCGGGTGCAAAAGTATATGCTATCCAGAATCCAGAAGGTGAGCTGGAGGAGGATCGAAGAACGCCTGGCAGATATAAGCCGGATTGGGTGAATGAACCCGAGGAATTGCTGCGGATTCAGGACATGGAGACAAATCAGGTGACTTCTCGTCATGCCGATTCCAATAACAATGAGTTTGGTATACGAAACATTCGTGTAAGGCGTGTACTCAAGAAATCCGGCAAGGGCGGAGTATTTCTTATCTCTGGCACATCGTATGAACAGGCTGTCATGAAAGAAGCAGTCTACCGTATGCGTGTAGACGGTGGTGGGCGGTCTGCGCATGACTATCTGGATAATGAATATCGGGTGCTTGATCTGATGAAGGATACGGGGGTTACCCCACGACCGTTTGATCTGTTTAGTACTGAAAATAACCGCTTCCTGATCCTGGAGTATTTTGAAAGTATCAGCTTGCGTGAATATATCCATCGCAGACATGTAGCTGTAGATTACAACCGGGCGGATATGCATCGGATGGGTATACATATTCTGGATATGGTACAGCAATGTCACGATAAAGGGATTGTGATCAATGATCTGACGCCCAACAATATTGTTGTGCTGACGGACGGAAGTGTACGCCTGATTGATCTTGAACTGGCTTATGTTAGAAGTGATGAGACCCATGCCGATCCATTGACTGGTCATACTCCGGGTTATGTGCCACGTGGGCGTGAGCACAGCAGGCGCTCCAGTTATGCGGATGATCTGTATGCACTGGGAGCCGTCTTTTATTACATGGCTTCATCCATCGACCCCTATCTGAAATATCGGCAATCTCATCTGGAAGCTGCACAAGCTTATCTGGATCATCAAAGTAATACACAACTTCGTGGCTTGGGAAGTCTGGGTATTGAGATCATGTCTGGCGGATATGTGAAGTTATCAGACATTCGTGAAACGTTGGTTGCATTACTGGAGCAGCAAGAGGTCCGTTCAGGAGGAAGCAGGGATGTAATAGAGAAGGATGAATGCAATATGGAGCCAGAAGAAGTGCTCCGTCAGGCGGAGCGTATGGTAAACACATTGTATACTTCTCTTGATTTCAATAGTCCCCATCAACTGTTCCCGGAAAACAGCATGAGCAAGATGTTTCACCCGGCGAATTTTAACTTTGGCTGGACAGGGATGATTTTTGGTTTTAATCAGCTTGGTCAGATTACAGAGAACAGACAATACCATCAATATGCGTATGAAGTGTTGGAATGGATTTTGACGAATCACCCTTACGTTCCAGATGAGACACCTGTAGCATTATACTTTGGATATGGCGCCGTACCCTGGGCAATGGCAGAGACGGCTGAACGAATAAATGATCCATCGCTGCTTCAACGTGCAGAGGATTTGGCATTGGAAATCACCCTACATGATCCGGTGCAGACCAATATTAGTCATGGAGCTGCGGGTTTGGGACTGATGCTGCTTGAAATATACCGTATTGGAGGCCGCCCTGAACTTCTGACAAGAGCAGAGGAACTGGGTGTCTATATTTTGGAACAAGAAGAGCAGACAGACGAATCATTGAGTTTGTGGAAAGTAAAAGATAAATCGGACAAAAAAGGTCATCATTCCCTTGGATTCTCTCATGGCATTGCAGGCATCGGGTATTATCTACTCGCCTTGGCAGAGCGTACAGGGAAGGAAGCGTACTATTCTGCTGTGAAGCGAATTGTACATACACTTGATCGTACAAGTCATGGAGGGCAGAATGGCGTGAGTCTGTGGCCCGCATCGCCGGAAAAACCGGATACACTCTGGGTGCACTGGTGTAATGGATCGGCGGGCATTGGTCGATTCCTAATGGCAGCGGCTGATATTTTGCAAGATCCCCTCTGTACCAGACTGGGACTTCAAGCAGCAGATGCAGTGGCACAGTCAACGGTATTTGCTTCTTTTGGGCAGTGTCACGGAATTGCAGGTAACGGAGATTTTCTGCTCTTGGCCAATCGCAGGTTCCCAGGCAGGTATGAAACCAAACTAGCGGAATACACACAGAGCTTACATGTATTGCGCAGTGAGCAACGGGAGGACATATGGATGTGGCCTTTGGAGGACATGGAGTCCTTCTCCCCGGATTATATGACAGGTTATATGGGGATCTATACATTCCTGCTACGCCGGTTTTATCCGTCTGTTGCATCCGAACCACTGGTTTATTCAGGTTTTGATTATGACAGGGAGGGAAAAGTGTATGATGCTAACATCCATGTCTGAACTTCTGCCGCAATGTCAGCATGAATCGCGAAAGACGGGTGATCGCTATTATGCCGTTGAACCTGATAATGAGGATATCCTGTCTTCGCTCATGGTAATTGATCAGGGAGAAGGGCAGTATACACTGGATTTATGGAGTGAAACGCATTCCAATTCTTATTGGGAAGTTCGAATGTCATCCGTTTTGGAAAAAATGACATGGTCCTCTCTCTATGCAACCACGCCTGCTTCATTTCCGTGGGAGAAGCTTGGATACCGGGCAGATGTTCTGGCCCATCGATACCGGTTTTTCGGCAAGCTGAAGGACGTTCCTGTGCCGGCTATGCCTAATGAAGACGCGGTTTGGATGTCTGCGGAGGGGCAGGCGGAATCTCTGGCACACTTGCTCCAGGACAGTGATCCTACCTGTCCAAGTTGGGAAGCTGCTCACCAAGCTATCCGAGATATTGATGAGGGGGTGTACGGCAAGTTGCTGAAGGGTTCCGGCCTTGTGGAACTGGAGGGAAGGAAGATCGGGGGCTGCCTGTTAAGCGATGAGTTCGGCAGTATACTCCTTGCTCATATCTTCACGATACCTGAAGCGAAACGTCAAGGTTGGGCCCGTTGGCTTGCTGCCTATGGCTTCCATCGGTGCAGTTCAGATCCGGATCAGCGGATTAAAGCCTCACTGGATGCAAACAACCGGGGCAGTTATCAATTGATGAAGGCACTGAATTTACAACATGTGCCTGGACTTATACATGTATGCCGGATCACGAAAGTGAGTGAGCTTTCATGATGCCTGTCCCCCTGGAAAGTACGGATTATCACGATCTGAGAAGTAAATGGTTTCGTGTGAGTCATGAACTCGGGTTGTTTGTCGTTGAGGGAACAGCGGATGCAGTGAAGCAGGAAATTCACAAATTGACAACGCATTGGCAAGATGAAGCTATCCGAATCGCGGTTGATGATCCGTATGCTACTCTCCCGCTGATCTATCAATTAAATCCGGTTAAACCCATAGATGACCTTGTAGCATGTAAAAATGCGTTATTGAGATTCCAAAGATCAGGGTGGACACCTGGCAATAGGAAATGGGTTCTGGTTGAAGTATCTTCCTACCTCCACCCTGCGGATCTGGGAGCCATCCACTATATCCTGTATCGACAGAAATTAAGGGGAGTAAGTGTCGTACTTTTTTTTCATCGATATCCAACCATAGCGAGCAATCCTGAGGACATAGCCAAACTTCCGGTATCCCTTGTCAGGGATACACCTGATCAGACCCGACGTTTGTTAGAGGAACATTTACAGACGGTAAGCAAAGATAAAGGGAAGAAGAAAGAGGCCGCATTGGCGCTCTATAACAGGCTGGCCTGGATTTTGTTGTCCAAATCGGATAATCCGGCCCGTTACATGTCCTGTTTTCAATTCTTTGAACATAATTCGTTATTTCAACGGTTATCAGTGACACAGCAGGCAGTGCTCTGGTTTGAGCTGGGGCAGCTGTTGACCAAAAACGGGAAGCATTATGCCGAAGCACGACACTGTTATTCGAAAGCTCGGGAGATCCTTGCCCATGAAGAACTAACGGAAACGTATCGTACCGGGAAATGGGCTGCGCTTGATAATGGTGAAGCATTAATTGAGATGCAGGAGGGCAATGTAGAACTTGCAATTATGTTGGAGCGTCAGGCGGGACAGCGTATACGACAGCTTCCTGAGGGACCTGATCAGCGAGTTTTTCAGATTCAGACACTACTCAATATTGCGGGGTTGCAGCTCCGGGCGGGGCACTATGCAGAGGCAGGTAAGACGTTGCTGGCTGCGGAGAAGCGATGTGTTGATACGTACGCAGATTGGCTGGGGCATGTGCTGCAATTAAAAATGGTATTACATCAACAGCTTGGTGAGCAGGAGCAGGAATATGAACTGTTGATTCAAGTGTTACGTATGAAGACAAACACGGTTCATTCCAAACTGCTTGGTCGTGCGGTGGAAATCGCCGGGGCGCTCATTACTCAAGGGTTAGAGGAACAGGCATCCCGGGTGTACCGTCTGTTGATGAAGGGGCTACCGGTTGCCAGTCTGCCACAGATCAGGTTGATTCGGGAAACGTTAGGCAGATTGGGGACAGTTACACCTATAGATGCATACACGCAAGATCAGTATATCAATCAACTGGAATTACAGTTGGAGGGATGGGGGCAGTTAAAGCACTGGAATGAGAGGAGGAAATCGGGTTGGGCGATCCATTCCTGACACGGATGAGTGTGAATAAGGAACGCACTAGTATGCTTTTGGGCTATGATGACAATACATGCGAATGGTGCAGTATTGATGATACAGGCCGCATTGATGGCAGGCAGAGCCTTTCTGAACACGGGACAGCATCAGAGCAGCACACGCAGCATATGCAGTTCATTGGCAAGAATCAGGTTCTGGTGATTACACAGGACAAGGCGGGGAAATGGCTACATATATACGAGAATGAGGAGCATGCAATTCTGGTTCAGAGCCGATATGTGAAGTTTCCATTTCCTGTGATGCAAGCTGCTCGGCAAGAGGACCAATTACTGCTGCTGTTTTCCATTAGACATCGGTCAGGCTCTGTTCGTATAGGTCTTTATGATCCGGACAAGGATGAAGCGAGATGGGTTACTCCTGATCTGCATCAGCCGCAATTTGTATTCTGGTCGGCAACCACACGAGAGGTTGGCGTAAACGTTGGTGGATTCGGAAGAGTGTATTCGTATTCCGAAGACATCCTTCCATCATCCGAAATACCCTATACGGAGTATGCCTACCCTGTGATGGATAAGCAGGGTGACCTCGTAGCAGTATCCATTCCTGTGGAACATGGTTTTCAGCCCGGGTGGATCAGGCAAGGAGAGGGTACGGTACACGTATGTTCTAGGGATAACGAACCCTTCTCTGAACTGATCAGAATGCAACTCGATCCAGATCAACCGCTCGTGCTCTGTGAAGGGATAACCTCTGGCAGATGGCAATATGTTCAATATACATTGGACAGAGAGAAGAGATTTGAGCTACATGATTATCCGGGAATCCTGACACAGGCTGTGCTCAGCAGGGACAGGCAGGGATTGATCGGAAAATATGAATCTATCGTCCGCCCTCCAGCGCCGGGATTATACCGATTTTCAGAGCAAATCAGTACGATTACCCCTTTTCCGGTTGAGAGAGATGAGAGAATTGACAGCCATCCTGATGAGGAAGCAGATGTAATCTATGGAAGGATTCGTTATGGACAGGACGTGATTCCGTATATGGACATGCACCCGGAGGGTGCTGAACAGGTGGTTATCTATCTTCATGGGGGGCCTCATAATTGCCTGTTTGACAGTTTTAGTCCGGTCATCAGAGGATTATATCAGGCAGGAGTGAGGGTCATCGGGTTGAACTATCCCGGCAGCTCAGGGTTTGGCACGGATTACAAGATGCTCATTCAGAACGACTGGGGCGGCGTGGATGCAGATGTCATCCAGTTCATGCGGGAGCAGATGTTATCTTCCTATTCAAACGTCTCTCTCTATGGCGTGAGCTATGGGGCTTATCTGGCATTGCTGGTAGCAGGTAAAAGTCCGGCGCTATGGAGTAATGTGGTTGCCTGTGCACCTTTCACGGATCTGGAAGGACTATACAACGGTGGCGGAGCGAAGCTGAGATCATTCTTGCAAACGGAAATTGGTGAGCTGTTGCATGATCCATCTGCTCTGCGGGATCGAAGTCCAATAGCTTATATATCCGGGCTCAGTAAGGTGGATATTCAATTTATTCATGGGCAGGAGGATCAATTGTGCCCTGTAGAGCAGACGGAAAGATTGTATCGGGACATTATGGAAAACAAGCGGTTGTCTGGAGCTGAAGGCAGGATTGAGCTTCATATTGTACAGGATATGGCACATGAGGCTTATTCGGAGCGAATCTGGGCGCAGAAGGCTGTTGATTTTCTAACCTACAGTAGAGTCTCTACGTAAGATAAATACGTGATGTTGAAGCCGCAAATGCGGCTTTTTTGGCGATGGTTAAGGTAATGATAGGGAACGGAAAAGTGGTGGGTGAAGTGTTATCCGTGGCCTGGTGCATAGTATCAGAGGTTAAATGAATAACATTAACGTTTACAAGATGTCACATCCGGTTTAAGATGGCGTGAGCCGTTTAAGGTATATAACAATGGGATTAAGTATTAAAATAACGGTAAGTTGTTGAGATAATATCTATAGAAAAGAGGGAATTGATATGAAAGTAGCCATTTTTGGAGCAACCGGCGCGATTGGCAAGACGATACTGTGGGAGCTAATGGATCGTGGACATGAAGTGACAGCAGTGGTGCGTGATCCATCCAAAATTGAGATGAAGCATGAGCGTTTGCGTGTAGAACAGGGAGATCTGCTTAACCCGGATCAGGTGGCTGATTTTGCAGCGGGTCAGGAAGCGGTTGTGAGTGCATATGGGCCGAAATTCGGTGGAGAAGAAGAGATGCTGGAAGTGACACGTTCGTTGATCGAGGGTGTGCGCCGGGCAAAAGCAGGACGTTTGGTAGTGGTTGGTGGAGCGGGAAGTTTGCTCACGGATTCCGGTGATATGCTGATGGATACGCCGGGATTCCCGGAAGAAGTCAAACCGCTTGCGAAAGCACATGCAGATGCATATGAACTGATTGAAGCATCGGGTATTCATTGGACCTACATGAGCCCTGCTGCGACAATCACAACAGGACGTCGGACAGGTCAGTTCCGAGTAGGGATGAACCGTGTGATCACGGATGATATCGGGGAAAGCTCGATTTCCGTTGGTGATTTTGCAGCAGCTTTGGTAGACGAACTGGACGATCCGCAGTTTATTCAGGCGCGGTTTACGGTGGGGTATTAAGCGTAGACAAATAGTCTGGGGCTGAATCTTAAGATTTCGTAAACGGGATCGTTAAAGCTTCCGATGAGGCGTGGAGTGCATCACGGTAACTGGATGAGGGAAAGGGCAAGATATCCGGACACATACAGGATGCAGGTTTCAGGTGCGATATTGTTGCTTTTAGGTATGAGATAAGCTTGCACGGGAGGGATGAGCGTTGTTTATCGTGACTGCTGAACAGATGAGAGCTGTGGACGAGCATACGATTCATCAGCTTGGTATTCCAGCAGCCAGTCTGATGGAGAATGCGGGCCGCGCTATAGCCGAGGAAGTAATCAAGCTGTGCCGGGAAGGGCAGGAAGCAGGCTGGCTTGCGAATTCAGGGCAGCTTGGTTATAGCAGTAAAGGTGATGCGAGGCGGGCACACACAGGGCCCGGCGATCGGCAAGGTTATGGTGGCGACATCATCGCCGATCCGGCGCTGGTGATGGAGCGCCCGGGAGATCAGCAGTGGTACATGCTGATCGGCAAGGGCAATAATGGCGGCGATGGCCTGGTGGCCGCGCGCCATTTGGTTGAAGCAGGGCTTGGCGTGACATTGGTCTACGCCGATGCCCCTGAGGCACTGCGGGGCGAAGCCGCAGTGCAACGGGATGCCGCCGCGAAGCTTGGCATCCCTGCTCTTGTCCACGGGCGCGAAGCCGTGGACTTCAGCCGGTGCACAGGCATCGTGGATGCGCTGCTGGGCACCGGCTCGCGGGGAGCGCCGCGGGGAGCTTACGCGGCGCTGGTTAAGGCGGCGAACGACAGCGGCAAGCCGATCGTGTCCGCCGATGTGCCAAGCGGGCTGGACGCCGATACCGGAGAGGTGTACGAGCCCTGCATTCAAGCCCGGGTGACCGTATGCCTCGCGCTGCTCAAGCGCGGGCTGGTGCAGTACCCGGGCGCTTCTGCCGCGGGGCGCATTGTGGTGCGCGCCATCGGCATTCCCGCGCGGCTTGCGCCAGAGCATGGCCCCTCGGTCCGTCTGCTGACGGACGAGGTGCTGCGCGGTGCGCTGCGCGTGGACACAGGCCGCCTCCGGGCACCGGACGGCCATAAGGGCACCTACGGCCACGTATTGCTGGCCGCAGGAAGTCTGCCGATGAGTGGCGCAGGCCTGCTCTCGGCCAAGGCCGCGCTGCGCGCAGGCTGCGGGCTCGCCACATGGGCGCTGCCCGCGGCACTGCTGCCGCATGTCATCGGCACCGTGCCCGAGCTTATGCTTGCTGCCGCCGCCGATGGCGACAGCGGCGAATGGAACGCGTCTTCTGCCTCCGCTGTGCTGCGTCTCGCGGAGAGCCGCGACGTGCTTGCGACCGGCCCGGGCCTTGGCCGCTTCAAGGGCGACACAGACTGGCTTCGCCGTCTGTGGCAACATACGGACCGTCCGCTGGTCATTGACGCGGACGCCCTCAACATGCTGGCAGACGCGGGCCCACATGGGCCTCGCGACTGGGGCAAGCGAAGTGCGGCGACAATCCTGACGCCGCACCCTGGCGAGATGGGTCGACTGTTGGGTATGTCGACCCAAGAGGTGCAGCGTGACCGCATTGGACACGCTGCCCAGTACGCCCGCGAGCAGGGCGTGACCCTTGTGCTCAAGGGAGCACGAACGGTCATCGCAACGCCATCTGGCGAGGCGTACATCAACACCACCGGACACGCCGGCATGGCGACTGGCGGTGCCGGGGACGTATTGACCGGCATCATCGCCGGTCTGCTTGCCCAAGGGCTCGGCGCGGAGCAAGCTGCCGCGTTCGGCGTATATCTCCACGGACAGGCCGCCGAACGAGCAGCACTGCTGCGCGGTGATCCATCGTCCCTGCTGGCGGGAGACATCATCGACGCACTCTGAGGATGGGGCAGGTGCGGGGCAAGATCGCGATTGGATAACTAACTGTCTATGACGCGTCATTTCCAAACCACAAGTGACCCGACGAGCCAGTGTTCCAGCATACTAAAAGTAGACGAGTGCATATTGCTCACTGTCCATTGTTGAGTACCAAGTACTCAGTATTCAATGCTCACTCTTGATGGTCACTTCTCAATGCCCAATGCTCATGCATCAATTCTCAAATGCTCAACGCGCAATGCTCAACACCCTACACCCAACATAAATGATCAATGCCCAGGGTCATAACGAACCTGAGACACCTTATACCACGGTTTACATGGAGGAGCAAAAGCTAACGAACCCTATCCACGTTATTTCTGTGTATTTCAGAGAAAACACTCGAAAAACCGGGCTAAATCAGGAAATAGAGTGCCTGAGATTCGTTAGATTTTATAATCCCCAATTAATCGCTCAATAAGGCTTGCTCGGTTCGTTACACTTTTGGATCTGAAACGTTGATGTCTTGTTATCTATATAAGTTGTTGAACTAACAGATCATGTACACTGGACATTCCGAGGACAGAACAACTTTCCGATCGCTGTTAACCCCATTAACCCCAGAATTTTAGGATTCCTTTTATAAAGGGGGAAATCCGGGATAGCATATGCATCTGAAGTTGCTTTCTTTCAGAGGTTCTAGGCGTAGCATACGTTTCCGAGCTAGTTTTCTTACAGAAAACTTGTAGTTACGCTTATTATCTTTCTGTCCTCTCGGTTTCGTGGAAATGTTTAGTACAATTCATATATTTTCCTATCGCTAGAACGAAAAAATCTCAGATGAAACAACGATTAGCTACTGAAAAGGGGAGCCCTGTCATAATTCATGACGGAGGCTCCTCTTTATTGGAATGTAAGAACTAGACCTGCGCGTTTGTTCTTGTTTGTTTTCATGTGTGGTACCCTCATTTCTATAGTCACTTTTTGCTGATTTCCCTCTATCTATATCGGACAGAGAGGCATTGTGATTTATGGTATGTAGTGAAAATTTACGTAAATATAAAAATATTTCATGAATTATACATTAGTTTTACATTTCTTTGGTTAAAAGGGGGCTTGAATAACTACAGCCTGTTGTTTACTGATGTTAAAAACTCTAAAAAGACAAAAAAGACACAACAGAGATCACATGAATCATCTCTATTGTGTCTTTGAAATGAACTAGCGGATATGAGAAGCGGGTCGTGATATCCACATTTGTCTTTATAAATGAAATGACATGAGCTTACCAAGCCGCAATGGAGCCATCCGCTCGCGTTTCCGTACCGCCGCATAATACGCCATTGTCCGGGTTGCGCCAGATAATCTGACCGCGTCCAAATTGGGATGGATCAAGTGCCACTTGGATATCATGTCCCTTGCGGACGAGTGCCTGTGCAATGTGCTGCGGGAAACCTGGTTCCACGAGAATCGTTTTGCCCTTCGTCCACTGCCAGCGTGGAGAATCCAGGGCAGCTTGTGGGTTCAGATGATAATCGATTGTATTCATGACCACCTGTACATGACCCTGTGGCTGCATGAAACCACCCATGACACCGAATGGCCCGACCGCTTCGTTGCCACGGGTGAGGAACCCCGGAATGATTGTATGATATGTGCGTTTGCCAGGCTCCAGAGCGTTTGCATGATTCGGGTCCAGTGAGAAGTTGTGTCCACGATTTTGCAGGGCAATGCCTGTCCCCGGCACAACAAGTCCAGACCCGAAGCCCATATAGTTACTCTGGATAAAGGAAACCATGTTGCCTTCACCGTCCGCTGTAGCCAGATAGACCGTTCCACTTGCTCGTGGATCACCTGCCTCGGGTGCACGTGCAGTATCACCAATGAGTTTGCGCCGTTCTTCCGCATATGCCTCAGATAGCAGTTCCTCGACCGATACGCCCATTTTGCGTTCTTCCGTAATGTATTTCTCCCCATCGGCAAATGCCAGTTTCATGGCTTCGAGCTGCTGATGATATGCCAGAACAGATTCTTTCTCGTCGAATTCGTAACCTTTCAGCAGATTAAGTGCCGCCAGAGCGATCAAGCCTTGTCCATTCGGCGGAATCTCCCATACATCATATCCACGATAGGAGACGGAGATCGGATCAACCCACTCCGGCTGAAAAGCTTTCAGATCCTCACGAGTCAGATAACCCCCGTGCTCCGCCATAAAGGAATGAATGCGTTCGGCCAGTTCTCCTTCGTAAAAGTCTCGCGCTTCGCTCTCGCCAATCTGGCGCAAAGTCGCCGCATGATCCGGCGAGCGCCACATCTCTCCAGCTGCGGGAACACGCCCGCCTGGAGCAAATGTCTCAAACCACGCCCGCCCTGCCTTCGCATCACCCTGGCGTGCATAGATCTCGGCTGCCCTTGCCCAGTGGCGGGCCAGCCCAGGCGCAAGCGGATAACCTTCCTCCGCGTAGCGGATGGCTGGTTCCAGCGCTTCCGCCAGCGTGAGCCGCCCGAAACGGCGGCTCAGCTCAGCCCAACCCGCCGGTGCGCCAGGCACCGTCACCGGCACAACCCCAAGCTTCGGCATCTCCGTATGGCCTGCCGCTTGAAGCGCCTCAATGGATATGCCCTGAGGCGCAGGGCCGCTGGCATTCAGGCCATGCAGTTTGCCCTCGGTCCAGACGAGGGCAAAAGCGTCGCCTCCAATGCCATTGGAGGTGGGCTCCAGCACGGTGAGTGCTGCCGCAGTTGCAATGGCGGCATCGATGGCGTTGCCGCCTTTTTTCAATACATCCAGACCGGCTTGTGCAGCCAGTGGCTGTGACGTAGCGACCATGCCTTGCTTCGCATACACGGGCACGCGGTACGAGGGGTACGGTTGGTAGAGTGGATCAAAGTTCATCAGGTTGTTCAGCTCCTTGTCACAAGATGTCAGGTTCCGGTCTTCACCGGATCATACTCCTAACCCTCTTCGCAACCGGACAACCGATATCCTGCCACACCTGCCAAATCCAACCTGACATCAGCAGCACATGTTCAAAAATACGGTCCATCCCGATCTGGCTAATCATCTGTACGTTTCTACCAAGTGGAGTGACATCGGTTAACGATATCACCCACATTCCACACTAGCCTATGTCGTCACCATATCGCCGCCATTGACATGAATGCATTCACCTGTGACGTAGGATGAATCACGGGAGGCGAGATAGACGTAAGCTGCCGCCAGTTCATATGGCTGACCAGCCCGACCCATAGGTGTCTCCGTTCCAAATACCTGCACATCCTCCGCGGAGAAGCTGGCAGGAATAAGAGGTGTCCAGATGGGACCAGGTGCAACAGAATTTACGCGGATTCCCTGTGCTGCAAGGGATTGGGAAAGTACACGAGTGAGCGACACAACAGCTCCTTTGGTGGATGAATAATCGATCAACTGGACGTTACCTTTGTATGCTGTAATGGAAGCCGTATTAATGATGGAGGCACCTCTGCACAGATGGGGTAGAGCGGCCTGGATCAGAAAGAAATAAGCGAACACGTTCGTCTGAAAGGTATGGTATAGCTGCTCTTCCGTAATATCGACAATGCTTGGTTGCACATATTGCACGCCATGGTTGTTGACCAGAATATCGATCTTTCCATAGGTCTCCATCGTTGTGCGAATGACAGCCTCACAGTTTTTCTTTAGGCGGAGATCGATCTCGATTAATAGGCAGCGCTGTCCCAGCTCTTCGATCCGTTCACGCGTCCTTTCCGCATCTGTCCGTTCATATAGATAAGCGATGACGATATCCGCACCTTCCTTGGCAAAAGCGATGGCTGCTGCCCGGCCAATTCCGCTATCACCACCCGTAATAATGGCAACCTTGCCTTCGAGTTTGCAGCTGCCGATATAAGCGGGATCTTCACTAATCGGTTCAGGTACCATCAGGGTTTCCAGACCGGGTTGCTGGTCCTGATGCTGGGGTGGAAATGCCAGCTTTTGCTCCTTGCAAACCGTTTTCTCACCATAAAAAGGATAGACAGGATTCATTCGCTTTACATCCTCCTCGAACGTTCATTGATACGGATAACCTATGCATTCGCCCAGAAGGATGTGCGAGAGGAGCAGGCACAGCGGTTGTTTTTTGCGCAAAATATACCATAATAAGGATAGATCCTTAAATCGATGGAGGTGTCAGGAGCCACATGAATATTCAAGGAATTAATCATTTGTGCTTTTCCGTATCCAATCTGGAACGGTCCATTACCTTTTATGAGCAGGCTCTCGGTGCCCGAATTCAAGTGAAAGGACGCAAACTGGCTTATTTCGAGTTGGCCGGTCTGTGGATCGCCCTGAATCAGGAGGATGTTATTCGCAATTATACGGAACGAACCTATACTCATATTGCTTTTACTGTCAAAGAAGAAGAGTTCGACGAATCTGTGCAGCAACTTCGAGCAGCCGGGGCGGACATTCTACCTGGAAGGCCAAGAGATCCGCGGGATGCTGCTTCTGTATATTTTACCGATCCGGATGGACATCTGTTCGAATTGCATACAGGCACGATGAAGCAAAGGTTGGATTATTACCGTGAAGATAAGGCTCATATGACCTTTTATCCATGATTTTCATGTGAAAATAAAGAAAATTCGAGATTTTAACTCACATATCTATTGTCTAAACATTGGCATTACCTATAATATGGACAAATGGTACCTTAATTTACCAATGTTAAATTCATTGGTTCAATTCCAAGGAGGTTTGTCATGATTCAGTTCCCTAAACCGGATGTTGAGCAATATTTTCAGACGTACCGCATTTCGCATTTTGCCGTATCGGCAGACGAGAAACGTTTGTTCATGGACAGCAATCTGAACGGTCAGCCGAATATTTGGGCAATGGATTTGCCTGGAGGGTATCCGTATCCTTTAACGTACTTGAATCAGAGCAGTCAATTTATCAAAGCAGACCCGCAAGGACGGCATCTTCTTACCGCGTTTGATCGGGATGGAGATGAGAACTATCATCTGTATGCACTTCCACCCGAGGGTGGGGTTCCATTGCCTGTGGTTCCGGCGGAACCGAATGATCGCTGTTATTTCTCAGAGTTGTCCGAGGATGGACAACGTCTCTATTATGTCACCAGCGCGGGTAATCCGAACTATCTGAATTCACGGCGCATCGATCTGGAGACAGGTGAAGACGAACTGTTATACAGTGGAGAAGAGGTTACGAGCAGCCTGGTTGCCGTAAGTCCTGACGAGAAGAGTTATGTCATTCTTAAAATGTACTCAAATACGTATCAGACGGCGCATCTGTATCGTAACGATGAAGAAATGGTAATTTTGCCATCCTCAGAACGTCATAGTCAGGTATCCGATCTGATTTTTGCAGATGACAGTCGCCTTCTGTTCATTACCAATGATGACTCGGCATATTCCTATGTGGCTGAATATCGCATCGATACCCGTGAATTCCGTCTAGTGTGCAAAATCGAAGGGGAAGATGTGGAGTTTATCCGCTGGCATCAGGCTTCCGAGACCTTATATTTCTGGACACTTACAGGGCCGGAGAATCGTATGTACGTATTAGGCAAAAATGCCGATGAGCCTCGGCGCGTAGATATGCCGCTGGATACGATAGAGCAGGTGAACGTGACGAAGGCTGGCAATGTGTATATCCTCGGACGTGGAGCAATCCAGCCGCATAATATTTATCGCAAAATGGCAGGTGCTGATTCATGGGAGTCGCTGACGGCCAATCGGGTAACGGGACTTGACCCAAGTGATCTCGTGTACCCTGACGTTATTCGTTATAACTCCTATGACGGACTGGAGATTGAAGCTCTCTTGTTCAAAGCAAAGCCAGAGCAGGCCAATGGATACACTGTATTTTGGCCTCATGGTGGGCCGCAAGCCTCCGAAGCGAAGTTTTTTCGGCCGATGTTCCAGATGATGCTCGCGCAGGGCTATCATATCTTTGCACCGAATTTCCGGGGCAGTACCGGATATGGTGCGGAGTTCGTCAAATTGGTTGAACGAGATTGGGGCGAAGGGCCAAGACTGGACTGTGTTGCCGGGATCAACTGGCTGTTTGATCAGGGAATTACCTCGCCAGAGCGGTTGTTTGTGGTAGGTGGAAGTTATGGGGGATACATGACCCTGTTATTGGCAGGACGCCATCCGGAGCTGTTCCGGGCTGCGGTTGATATTTTTGGGCCAAGTAACCTGTTCACATTCCTGGAATCCGTACCGGAAGACTGGAAGCCGATGATGGATAACTGGCTGGGTGATCCTGTCCGTGACCGCGAACGTTTAACGAAGGATTCACCGATTACGTATCTCGATCAGATGGTTAACCCAATGCTGGTCATTCAGGGGGCCAATGATCCAAGGGTCGTGAAGGCCGAGTCCGATCAGATCGTGGCTGCGCTCCAGTCGAAGGGACTTGATGTGGAATACATCGTTCTGGACGATGAGGGCCATGGTTTCTCCAGAAAGGCAAACGAGATTCTCGTGTATCGCCGGATGCTGGAGTTTTTGCAGAAACATCAGGAGTCACCCGTCGCACAGGCTTAAGTTGAAGATTCCATCATTGACTGAGATATAGTGAGATGACCAAAACCGCCAGAGATCATTCTTGATCTTTGGCGGTTCTATCCGTGCGTCCAGATGTTGGTCGACATATATGATACATACGTTAGTTTGGAAGGCCGCTATCCTTGAGCGACCTGTCCAAATCTACTCATCCAGCAATGCAAGAATTGAATCGATGGACTGCTCCGCCCACTTTGCAAAAGGCAGGTCGGCTGCCCACGTCACTTGTCCTGTCGCTTTGGCTTCCCCCCACCACAAGATACGTTGATAGAGCAGATGCATGCTGAGACGTGTGCGGAAGTGTTCGCATTTCTCCTCATCTGCTGCACAGACCAGGTCCCGGTAGCAGCGAAGGAATTGTGCGGCCAGCTCTGGTTGCCCCTCACGAACATACCTGGTGGATATTTTGGTTAGGTCAGCTGTGCCGTCTCCGAAATAGGCCGTTGTAAAATCAAACAGACCACTAATCTGCCAACCTGAACGGTCGTCCACATGCTGAATCAGAATATTCTCGACCTTGAAGTCTCCCATGACAAAACTCGGAACAGCTTTGGAACGAAATGCCGGTTCAGCATTCTTGAATTGCTCGTCCACCCACTGAACATCGTCATCCGTAATCACCGAGTATTGCTCCGCATCATGTAACCAGTGGCGAATGGTTCCGTACAACCAGTCCAGATAATCGCCTGCAAAGGAAACAATCTGCTGCGCTACAGGATCATATTCCCCGGCGTCAGGCACCTTCCAGCGGTGCAGCTCAGCCAAAGTATGGGCAAGCATACAGGCGATCTCTTCCTGATCCTGCTGTGACAGTGAAGCCTGGAATGCTGGATCATACAGGTGATTTCCGGGCAGGCGCGGCATGATGGCATAACTCCAGCCTAGAAGTTCGGTATCTTCCTGTAATAAATAGGGGTCAGGGACAGGAATGGACGTATGTTTCGCCAGTTGTTCTACAAAGAACTTTTCTTCCTGTAACTGTCCTGCATATAGAGGATTGCCTTTCAGAATATACTCTCCACGGGAAGTTCGAATGAGCAAGGTCTGCCCCATAACCCCTTTATCCGTTCGTTGATAGTCTTCAAGGGTTCCCAGTTCAAGTTCATTCAGCGCGTCCTGCAATGAAATGGCAGCCACTTCGCTAAGTTGATTGGAACCAAAATAGATACGGGTTGTCATATGGCCGGACCCTCCTGAAGTTTAGTCCTCATTCTCTTCGTCAGACAGGTCATACCAATCCTCATCGACCAATCCACGGATGAAAGCTTCAAAATTCGGCGCAAGATATGTAATCTCATAATCATGTTCCTGATCCACATGAACGACACAGGGTTCGCCCTCAGGACCACAGAAGCGATAATCCAACATAACGACATCATGGCCAGCGGATGGACAATCACAGATCACAATCCCCAGGTCAGGGTATCCCCAATCCTCGATCATGAACCGACTCCCAAACTCTCCTCCAAGGGAATACATCTTGTCCCGGCCGATCCCCAAAATACTTGAAATCTCAATATGATCCACAGCCCAGGAGGTTGCTTCTTCGGTTGGGAACACCGTTCGTGTAGGGATTCCACCATTTTGGGTATGCATAAGCTGAATATAGGAGGCAGGGAGCTTGTAACCAAATTCGTGTTCAAGCGATACAATCATGTCTTCGTCAAAGGGGGCCGACACATGGTTATCCCGTGCATAATCACTCTGCTTCCAGAATGTCACTGGGTCGTACGTTCCTGAAGCAGCACGAAGATGGTTCAACGTGCCACGCTGCTCCCATGCTGTCACTTGCTCTTCATGGCGTTGTCGATCCCGTCGCATCTTCTCGGTAAAAGGTCGAATCTGACTTAGAAATTCAAGGGTTGATTCATCATGTGGCTGAAGTTCGTTAGCTCTCTCAAACGCCAATAGTGCTTGTTCATAGTCGGCGATATAACAGTACGCGTACCCTAAGCGATATTGCCAGAGCGGATCGTTTACCCCTTGTTCCTCGACAGACATTAGTTGTTGAATGGCTTCGCAGTAACGTGCGTCATTGTTATAGGCTCTGGCGAGTTGACCAATCAGATCATAATCCCGTTCTGAGACGGGGATACGCTCGATACGTTCAATAATGAGACTGAATTGGTCCTGCTCATGCCACAAGTTGATTTGTTCCAGCAGTTCTCTTTCCATGAATAGGCCTCATTTCGTTGGGAGGGATGTGAGTCTTTTACAAACTATCTTACAGGGTTAAGAGGCAAAAAAACACTCCCGCATGCAGATAGCCATGAAGGCATTCTATCAAAGGGAGTGCTTTAATGTGTGCTTATTTATATCGGGATACTTGATCAGAAGATTTTACAAATCGTCAAATCCGTTATCGTCACCAACTTTACCGTAGTTACGGGATTTGGCTTCGAAGAAGTCGGTTTTGGTTGCATTCAGTGCTTCATCGGAGAATGGTTTGATCCAAGGCATGCAGTTTACATCCACACCTTCATATGCTTTTTCCATACCCATCAGACGCAGACGTTTGTTGGCGATGTACTTGATGTAATCTTCCAGCTCGTTCAGGTCAATGCCGCGTACGTTGCTGAGCGTGTAATGTGCCCAGTTGGTTTCGAGCTCAACCGCACGATTAATGGTTGTGTATACATATTCCATGTTTTCAGGTGTGTTCAGTTCAGGGAAGTCCACCAGCAACTGTTTGTACACTTCAGCAAAGAAGTAACAGTGTTGATTTTCATCTCGCTGGATATAGGAAATCATCTGGCTGGTTGCCATCATTTTCTGGTCACGGGCCAGGTTGTAGAAGAAGGCAAATGTACTATAGAAGAAGATTCCTTCGAGTACCAGATCGGCCACCATGGCTTGGAAGAACGTCTGTGGAGACGGCTCGTCCCGGAAGTTCTGATAGATATCAGCGATGAAACGGTTGCGGTCGAGCAGCACCGGATCATGTTTCCAGTATTCAAAAATTTCCTTTTGCTCCCGATCAGATACGATGGAAGAGAGGACGTAGGAATACGATTGGTTATGAACAACTTCCTGCTGTCCAATAATGGCCGAGATCGCTTCGAGTGAAGAATCGGTAAAGTAACGTTTTACGTCACCCACAAACATCGTCTGCATGGAATCAAGTACCGCGAGCAGGGAGATGTTGATTTTGAATGTACGTTGTTCTTCCTCATCCAGTTGAGCAAACTGGGAAGCATCTTTGGACATGGGAATCTCGTCTGCAATCCAGTGGTTGAGCAGCAGTACTTTGTACAATTTGTACATATGTGGCATGCGAATGTCGTTCCAGTTCAGGATACCGGAGCATTCACCTTCAATAATACGGGTGGATTGGTTAGGGGCTTCGGTGTTAAAAATTTTCTGTACTTGCATCGTCCGTTCACTCCTTGAATGAATTTACACTGCATAACTACGATGACAGAACAACCTTCCGATCACTGTTATCCCCTGATTTTATTGATTCCCTCTTTTAAAGGGAAAATCCGGTGATAAAGGCGAACGCTCCGCTTCTTCAGCTTTGTTCTGTCCTCTTCGTTATCGTGTAATCATTAATTCTTTTATATATAATGTGGCATCTATATCAACATCTTGCGATGCTGTGATCGTGTTTTAGGCAAAAAAGAACCAGGGCAACGCCATTTTGCAATCAAAACAGGATGCCCTGGTGGTCATCGTGAATCTAGTCAATCTGCTCTATCAAGGATAAAACTTAGCTTGCGCAAGAATCGCATTCTTCAATGGTTAATGCCCGGCTACGAACGTAATACGTCGATTTCATGCCGGCTCTCCAGGCGTGCAAGTGCAGTTCCAGGAATTCCGTTGCTTTGATATCCGGACGAACATACAGGTTGAAGCTCTGTCCCTGATCGACGTGGCGTTGACGAGCAGCAGCCATATTAATGGAAGCATGTTGATCGACCATGAATGCTGTTTTGTAGTACCAGATCGTTTTTTCGGACAGATCAGGTGCCGGATTGGCAATCTTGTATGTCGTTTTCTCTTCATAGGACAACAGTTCGTAAAGTGGATCAATGCTGGCTGTTGAACCTGCAATGATGGACGTTGAACCATTTGGTGCAATGGCGAACATCCAAGCGTTACGGACACCGTTTTGCTGAACCTCTGCTTGCAGTTCTTTCCATTGTTCTGTTGTAACGAATTCGCCCACGCGCTCACCAGTTGTGTATTCCCGTTGGTCGAAGTATTTGCCTGTTTGCCAATCGGAACCTTGGAATTTCGGATAATGTCCTTTTTCCTTTGAAAGTTCCATGCTGGCTTTCACAAGCAGATAGTTAATTTTTTCATAGAGATTATCGTTATATGTGACGGCTTCTTCCGATTCCCAACGAATGCCTTCAAGAGCAAGCAGATGATGAAGTCCGAAGGTTCCCAGACCAACCGCACGGTATTGACTGTTGGTGTATTGGGCTTGCAGCACTTCAATGTTGTTGATATCGATAACGTTGTCCAGCATACGAACCTGAATCGGTACCAGACGTTCCAATACATCATGAGGTACAGCACGTGCCAAGTGAATCGAGTTCAGGTTGCAGACTACGAAATCGCCAGGTACTTTGGAAATCACGATGCGGGTTTGTCCATCCTTGGTTACGAGCTCTTCCTTTTCAACTACAGTCGCAGATTGGTTCTGCATGATTTCGGTACAAAGGTTGGAAGAGTATACCATGCCGTGTGCACTGTTCGGGTTCGAACGGTTAACGGTATCCCGGTAGAACATGTACGGCGTACCTGTTTCCAGTTGGGATTTCATCACACGTTTCATGATATCAATCGCCTGAACCGTGATACGGGACAACAGCGGGTGGTTGACCGCTTCCTCATATTTCTCGCGGAACGCGCCTGCGCCTACAGTTTCATCATAGAAATCTTCCAGTCCGAGTGCACGACCGTTCTCATCTTTCCAGCCCATCACTTTTTTCGTTTCGTGCGGGCAGAACAGACTCCACTCACCGCGGCTGGCTACTCGCTCCATGAACAGGTCAGGCAGACAGATGCCGTGGAATACGTCATGTGCACGCATCCGTTCGTCACCGTTGTTCAGCTTCAGATCAAGGAAGGCCAGAATGTCTTTGTGGAAGACGTCCAGATATACGGCAATGGCACCTTTACGTGTACCAAGCTGGTCTACGCTGACCGCTGTATTATTCAGTTGGCGAATCCAAGGGATTACACCGGAACTTGTGTTTTTGTGTCCACGGATATCCGATCCACGAGCTCTGACTTTACCAAGGTAAACGCCGATGCCGCCACCCATTTTGCTCAGACGGGCTACATCTGTATTGGAATCGAAGATACCTTCAAGTGAGTCGTCCACAGTATCAATGAAGCAGCTAGAGAGCTGTCCAGCCACTTTTTTGCCCGCATTGGACATCGTAGGTGTAGCTGCTGTCATATACATGTTGCTCATCGCCCAGTAAGCTTCCTTGACGAGTTCCATACGTTTCTCAGCAGGCTCCTGATGCATCAGGTACATCGCAATAACCATATAACGCTCTTGAGGCAACTCCATTACTTTTCCGTCAAAATCGTGAGCAAGGTAACGTTCTGCCAGTGTGAGCAAGCCGATATAATCGAAGAGCAGATCGTTGCGATAGTCAATGCACTCCGCAAGTTCATCAATCTGTTCTTTGGTGTAACATTCCAGCAATTCTTCACGGTAGATGCCTTTTTTCACGAGATCTACAAGAAGAGGATGGAATGCCCCATAAGGCTCGTCCGGGTAAGACTTGTATCTGCGGTTGGTAGCCGCTTTTTTGTACAGGGAAGTGAGCAGGGAGCGTGCCGCTGCAAATTTCCAGTTAGGCTCCTCTTTGGTTACCAGTTCCAGTGCGCTCATCATAAAAGCGTTGCTGATCTCGTCTCCGGTAACTTCATCACGGCGGAGTTTGCTGTTTACCCCGCGTACCAGACGTTCCTTGTCGAGCATGTCCAGTCCTTCCAGGATACGGTCGGCATACACCGAGATACGCATATCATCAAAGGCAAGCTGGCGGTTGTTCGGCTTGGTCACAACTTGTGGCATGAATATTCCTCGCTTTCGCATGTTTAAGAGATAAATTGGAGAAATTCTTTATATAAAGAATTGAGTGTCTTTCTTACGGTGAGAAAAAGAAATAGGGTTACGTTTTGCGGACTGAAACGGCGGCGACAAATCATCTCTTAGATCGCTCAACTTGAGCGCACAAAGCAGCACAATGCAGAACATGCTCATATAAAAAGCATTCTCCCGCCTCGCGGCTGAAAATGCCCATGGATGCTCTGGCTTCCTTGCTGTCTTGAAGGTTCAAGTATCGACAGAGAAGGGTGCTTATGTAAGCTTTTGTCTATATGCAGATGTGCCTGTAGTTTGAGGATACCGGATGCAGTCCAAACAGCCCCGTTAACCTCCATGTCAACTCTGTTTCGAGAAAGCGATTTACACCTACAGGGACGTGCCTTTGGAGGTGATTTCATCCTGTTTTTCGCGAGAATGCAGAAGGTGACTATTAGAAGCGGAGAAATCTAGCGTTACTACATTTTGTAGCTGTCAACATACTGTAACCCAACATATTGTGTTTGTAAAGTGGGCAGAACCAGTAAAACGTAATTCCGAGTATACCATTTAAGCGAGGAATCCGCAAAGGAAAAGGACTGGAAGATTTGAAGATTTATCAAAAAAAATTTTTGAACATTTTGAATGACGTGTTCACGTCAGTTTGAATTGTAACGCATTCAACTGGTAGAATAAAAGGAGTCAAATTTCGACTGAAATAAGCGGCAGCGGTTGTTCACGGGGCCCAGAGGAGGCGGAGCAAAATGGCAATAGCAGAAGTGACTGTCATTCCAATCGGAACGGGTACAACGAGTCTAAGCAGTTATGTGGCGGACATGCAAAAGGTATTGGAACATCAGCGGGGCATTACATATCAGTTGACTTCCATGAGCACCATTATCGAGGGACCGCTTAATGAGATCTTTACAGCAATTGCGGCTCTGCATGAAGCACCGTTTCTGTCAGGTGCCCAGCGTGTGTCCACATCCGTCAAAATTGACGACCGTCGTGACAAACCGGATGCCTCAAGTATACAGAAGTTACAATCGGTACAGGATAAACTGACGTCACTTCAGGCAAGACCCAATTAATTCCTAATATATATGGTTGGTTGTTAGTTATGTAAATACGCCACATCCTTTAATCGAATGTCCAAAAGACCAGTCTCTTCAAGAGCTGGCCTTTTTGTATGCTCATTTAACAGTTTAATCGGCAACTACCAATGAAGCTCCAATCAAAGTGGCGTTGGTGTATCCACCGCTAATTCGTATGAAATCTTCATCGTAATTCGTAACATTTTTATTCAAATGTTTGGTGTACATACATACGGTTGATATACCCGTGAGATTTATTTATGACTTAAACGTGTTTGAACATAACTGACAGACCTTGAGAACTAATCCTGTATGTATGTTCAGAGAATAATCTGTGAAAAGAACAGCCCATTTTCGACCTGAGCCCGGTCCCATGTGTGATTGGTGCATATAGTGAACTGTACCTCAAATCAAAGGAGGGGTTTACATGAGTGGAGTAGTAGGTGGATACGGCGGCGCATGGACATCGACTGGCGCGATCTTGGTTCTCTTTATCTTGTTGGTCATTATTTCTAAAGCATTCCTGATCTAATAACCGGCTTGGACCCTAATATATTCGTAAAGGAGGGTTCTGCATGAGCAATGTAGTTGAAGGCGTAGGCTATGGCGGCTGGACATCAACCGGAGCAATCCTGGTTCTGTTCATTCTTCTCGTAATCATTACTAAATCATTCTGGGTATAATATGGCGAGCTCTGCCGGGCAACCGGTGGGGTTTTTTTCTAGAGGACAAGCATGGTGGAGAGCCAGGGAGAGGAGATAGCTTATGGTGAACGGAAGAATTGAATGCGATTACGAGTGTGCAAGGACGGATTATTCTTTCTAAAAAAGAGATGGTTACTTAACGGCTAAACGCCCATTTTGTCGGAAGTAGGGCGATAGCCCGGTCCAGAGGTAGGCTGAATACATAGCTTAGGGGTGTAGGCAAATGTTAAGGAGGAATGAACAATGAGCGAAGTAAAACCGAATTCACCGAACGGACAGGGGCATGTATACGGACATATGGGAGGTTATGAGCATATGCAAGGATACCAATACACAGGTCATGAAATGCATGGGTATGGATATGGTTGTGGAACAATGCCAATGGGATATGGCTATGGATACGGACACCATGCCAATCAGGCTCCAATGATGCACGGTTATCAACAGGGTTGCGGCGTATCCTATGGGCATGGCGGCGGAAGCTGGGGTTCCATGGGCACGATCCTTGTACTGTTCATCCTGCTGGTTATTATCTCCAAAACGATGTTCATCTAATTGGTTGTGAATGCAAAGAGGCTTTCGCTGATCGTGGATCATTACGATAGGGGCTGACTCATCAACTCTAAATAAACACTGTGTTCCATGTTGGGGCATAACGTACCCATGTTTCAGAGCGGGACAGCGTAGGATCTCATCCTGCGGTGTCCCTTTTTTACTTTGTGAATCGTTCTTTAACGAACTCCACAGGCTCTATTCCATGAATTTCTGACGTTTCAAGAGTTTAACGAATCGTAGACGTCTAATGAGCTGAATTTGGGCACATTTGGAGCTTATACTCATGAAGTGACATGGATTAACGTTGCTGGGATTTGTTAGATTTTACATACCGTAGAAATCCTCAATATAAGGTGTGCAGGATTCGTTAGCGTCTGGTGAGCCCAATAGGCGGAAGGAGAGACTGTTCTCCTGAGGGAACGGGGTCTGACAGTGTGTAGACGGTGCTTGAAACGTGTATGTAGACATGGATAAACACCCGGAACCCAATTCCGGGTGCTTTGTGTATGTTTTCAATCTTCTCAAGAATAAGTGATATCCAAAACAACAAAAGCCCTACCTCTCTTTTGTCCTTGCGGCTCCGATGACCGCGCCAGTGTGAATGGGAACATCTTGTGAAACTCTGTACTACCGGGTTATTGTGATGCAGGTTCTTCAATCTTCATAGGTTGATTGTGCTTAATTCGCTGCGGTCGCAGCATGAAGAAAATATTCCGGGGTTTAAAGAAGACAGAAATCATATGAGGTTGTTTAATACAACTCTTATACTATACCACAGGTTGTAATTTATTGCAATAAAAAGGAAAGTACGAACAGAAAAACATGTTTTTCGGGTAGTCCTTCAAGACAATAGCTGAAATATTCGTTTGAAAATAAACAGAATTTTTTCAAACTATTTCTCAATTGAGGTAATCCTCTTCAAAAGATTCTGCGTAGGTTATAATAAGAGGGAAGAAACAGAAAGGGGCCCTCGCATGACTGAATCGATGGAGGACAGCAGGTTAATGCGACAGATTGCGGAACGTGATTCCTCCGCACTGGAGCTTTTATATGACCGTTATGAGCGAGCGGTGTATTCTTTTGCCTATCGGATCGTTGGCGATCCCATGACGGCCGAAGAGACCGTTCAGGAACTTTTTATGCGGGTCTGGAATAATGCTGAACGATACGATGCCTCACAGGGGAAGCTGACCACATGGATGTTTGCGATTACGCGCAACATAGCAGTGGACATGCTGAGGCGGAGATCGAAAGGGGCAGCGGCTACTTCAGTTGAACACGAGACACTGGCGGCCTATGCCGATGAGCATACGAATACGGAAGAAGAAGTGCAGCGTAAATGGGAAGGCACTCGGATTAAAGAAGCGTTGTCCCAACTGAATGGTGATCAGCAGCAAGTTATAGAATCGATTTATTATGCGGGACTAACCCAGCAGGAAGTATCCAGCCGATTCGGGATTCCGCTGGGTACAGTAAAGAGCCGTGTCAGGCTTGCCATGCGACAGCTCCAAAAGTTGCTGGCCGATGCTGAATTGCATCCGGACGCGGGAAGGGAGGGCATACATCCATGATAGAGCGACATGAGGAGTGGTCTGATCTGGCACCGATGTATGTGCTGGGCGGACTGGAAGCAGAGGAAGTGGCAGCGTTTGAAGCCCATATGGCAACTTGCGAAACTTGTCGCCAGGAGGTGAGGGAATTGCAGGAAGTGACTGGCTTCCTGCCACTTGCGGCGGAACCTGTAGCACCGCCGCCAGGCATGCGAGCACGCGTGCTGGGCAACGTGCTCGGACATGTGCAGGAGAGCGCCGAGGCGAAGCCGGCGGCTGCTCCTGCAGAACCTGAAGCACCCGTGGTGCTTCAGGAGGATCTTGCGCCGCAGCACGAACGTGCGGCGCAGCCCGGGCCAGGCCTGCCGCCGGTAACGGCGGTGCCTGCGGCCCGGGGAGAAGAGGCTGCCCAGGCACAGCCATGGCAGCCTCAAGGGCGCGCGCGTGCGCGCAGCAGCCGCGCCTGGCGCGTGGCCAGCGCCGGCCTTGCGGCAGCGGCGCTGGTGCTTGGCGTGTACGCGGCGCAGCTGCAGAGCCAGATCGACTCGCTGACGCAGCAAGCGGCGGGCTCGTCGGCTACACAAGAGCAATTGGTGCAGGTACAGGCGCAGAATGCGCAGCTGCAAGAGCAGCTGGCATCAGCGCTGGAACCTGCACAGGGCATGCAGACTGGCGAGGCAGTGAAGCTGAATCCTGCAACGCAGGATATTGTAGCTCAGGGTCTCGCAACCATCGTAATTGACAGCAAAGGCACTCACTTGGTTGTGCAGGCTGAGAACCTGCCGAATCTGGAAGGCAATGAGGCATTTCAGGTGTGGTTGATCAAGGGAGATACGCCTCAGAATGCGGGGACGTTCCTTAGTCGTGATGGGACGGGTGCGGTATACTACACACTGGATTCGGCCAACGACTATGACACGGTCGCGATCACGCTAGAACCGGATGCCATGGGGGAGGAACCAAGGGGTACGATGATTCTGGCTGCCAAGATCAAAGGATAAATATAGGATATATCACCAAAGGCTGCTCCGGTTGTGGAGCAGCCTTTTCGTGTTTTACAGATTACCACCAGAAGACGGGACAGGGCCAAATTTTTTGAAACGATTCGACAGTGGAGATCTTGGTACCCATCCATTGAATTTTATTAATTTTTTTTGGCGGTGCAACCGATAAACAAATAGAAGGAAATACCCTAATTTTCCCGCATATCAAGGGAGAACGGGTTTGCACATAGAGAGTGAGGGGTTCAGTTGGAAGCATACCGTTCATTTATCTTTCGCCTGATACGCAATTATCTGATCGGTTCACTGGCAGCTGTTTTTGTTGTTGGTACAGTGGTTATGGTATCTACATTACAAATACCCGATATTCAATTTGTTCGACTCATCGGCATTGTACTGATTTCAATTTTGTTCATGCTGGTTGCAGAGTTAATTACGCTGTGGGTGCAGCTTGGACCCATAAGACAATTTTTCACTTCCGAGCATCACGAGCGAGACGAATTGAACCATATGTACGAGAAAATTCATCGTTTCCCGGGACAGACCATATATCGAATTATGGGTCCTCACATGCTTGGTTTTTCGATTCCGGCAGCGGGGTTAACCATATGGATGATATCCACGGGGTGGCTTGAGTTCCCGTACGTGTACATAGTAGTGGCTGCCGCATGTGCATTTTTGATTGCCATCATGCATGCGCTCATTGAGTATTACCTGACGGTGAGGGCGATAAGACCCTTGTTACTTGAGGTCCGTCATCGAGGCAAAATCCAATACGGGATGGAGCCTTCACTGGGAGGACGTATCCTGGTATCGATCCAGCGTAAATTTCAGCTAAGTACATCACTCATCGGATTGTTCCCGTTATTTTTATTTTTCCTCGCTACCTCAATCCGGCTTCAGTATATGGACAGAGAATTTGCGAGAGAGTACATTCTGTGGGGGATTGTCATCGTTGTGCTTGGTGCTGGATTTGCACTGGTGGGAAGCTGGCTGTTGATTCGGGATGTTCGTGATCCGGTTGCTGAATTGACACAGGAGATGAATCGAATTCAGGAGGGAGACCTCGGTAGAAGAGCTCCTGATCTGTATGCGGATGAATTTTCTGCACTGATCTCCGGCTTTAATATGATGATTAATCGGCTTGAGATGAGGCAGGAACGTAATCGACAGTTGTTGCAAAGTTATTTTTCGATGCTGGCGGCGGCTTTGGACGCTCGAGATAAGTACACCGCAGGGCATTCCATGCGGGTGGCCGAGTATTCACTGATGATTGGCAAGCTGAGCGGAATGAATGAGGAACAGGCGGATTTATTGTACAAATCAGCTCTACTCCATGATATCGGGAAAATCGGCATACCGGATGAGGTACTGCTGAAGGATGGAAAACTGAGCGATGAAGAATTCGCGATTATTCGCACACATCCCGTGCAGGGAGAGAGCATTCTGTTACAGATAGAGCCTATTGATGCCATGGCGGACTTTCTGCCGGGTGTACGTTCTCACCATGAGAGATATGATGGCAAAGGATACCCGGATGGGATGGCTGGTGAAGATATTCCCCTTTTTGGCCGCATCATAGCAGTAGCGGATGCTTTTGATGCCATGACGTCGGATCGACCTTATCGGAATGGGATGAGTCACGAGAAAGCGCTAACGATTTTGGAAGAAGGAAAAGGGACCCAATGGGACCCCTATTTTGCAGGTTTGTTTATTGATGAATGGAGACGACAACAGCATCTTCAGAAACCATCGAAGTGAGGGATCAGTTGATCCCCTCTGTCCACTTCGATTCTTTTCTGCGTCTCCGGTGTAGAGCGAGGCCGGTTATGATGGTGAGAACACATTCGCCGAGTATGATGGCACCCAAGGCGTCATAGATCACATGTTGTTTGATCATAAGCGTGGATACGATAATGGTCGCTGCTCCTGCAGCCACCAACAGCTTAATGGGTTTGCGAATGCTTGGAACCGAGAGAACGGCACGCATAACCAGATAAGAGTGCAGCGAATGAATACTTGGAAAACAATTAAACGGGCGGTCCTGGCTGTAGAGCCATCCGAGAACAGATACGCCCAGGCCTGTACCCGTCAGTTCCGGGCGCGGTACCATGGTCTGAAAGTTGAAGTAGATGAGATAACAGATCCAGACACAGATATTCATGGATAACAAGACGCGATAATACGTCAGACGATCCTTGGCACACAGGTAGGCGAGCACACCGAATACAAATGGGTACCAGCCCAAATATGGAATGGACATGGCGGGTACATAGGGAATGATCTGGTCAAGCGAGGAATTAAGAATTACGAACCCGCGTTCCGGACTATTAAGAATATCATAGAATAGCCCCATGACAGCCAATGACAACATCAAACTTAATGACAGCCAATAGGATTTACTTTTTAACAATTGCACAACAGCGTTCTCCTTTCATTCATGTTCCGATGAACATGCCCCTAGCAAATATCTATTTCTTTAGTTCAATCTATATAGTAGTTCAAATTTGAACAACAATATATTTTACTACGTTCCGCACACAAATTGAATCCTGATTTGTGTATTTTTGTGTACTTTTTTGACGAAGAAGGAATGCAGTAATTTCAATGGACATGATATGATAGAAACACATACGGACGATGGTAACAAGGCCAGTAAAGTCGGGACAACAGGAGTGAGTAAATGCAATTTTTGAAAATGTTCGTATTGAATATGGGGATGCTTATAACGATTGCCTATCTTGCCAGTGTGTTCTATAAATATATCGTCATACGTGCTTCTTCCCGAATGAAACAGATCGGTTCAGTGCTTGTCCTTGTTTTTGCAGGCTGGATCAGTACGGTTTTTGGATTTCAACTCACGGATGAAGTGGTATTTGACCTTCGTTATGTTCCTATAATTGTTGCCGTTCTAACGTACAGACAACCCTATAGTGTAATTATTGTGGGTGTAGGGATAGGTTTATCCAGGTTAACGTTTGGTATCACGGATGCTACGGTGGCAGCGGTAATTAATATGACTTTACTCGGTGTAATATGTGCGGGTTTAAATATATGGATGAGACGCAGCGACTTCAGACTGATCACAAAAGGCATCCTTGTTGTAATTATCGTCAATGTGGTCAATAGTGTGGGCATCGCTATCTTTGGCGTCATCCCGGCTACATATTTTTTCTCTCATATTATGCCTTACACGCTTCCGGCAGGTATTTTATTAAGCCTTATGTTTGCGTTTATATTACGTGATTTTCAGAATGAACAGAACCGGATTTTGCTTATCCAAAGTACGAACCGGCTATTATCTGTGCAAAAGGAAGAGCTACAGAAAGCCCAGATTGTACTGGAGGATCGAGCGAAACAATTGATGATCGCCTCACAGTACAAATCCGAATTTCTCGCCAATATGTCACATGAGTTGCGTACACCATTGAACAGTGTTATTAACTTTGCCCAGATGATCAGCGAGAACGCGGACACGATGGACCCCGAGGATATTGTACGTTTCGCCACCATGATCGACCAATCCGGACAGGAACTGCTCACACTCATTAACGATATTTTGGATCTGTCCAAAGTGGAAGCGGGGCGACTGGATATAGTACTGGAGGATATCAGTGTGGCACAACTTACCGAAGATGCCATGAGCCACTTCCAACTGGTTGCCGAGAAAAAGGGTATTCAGTTGCAGATGGATAAGAAACCGGGACTGCCCGACACACTCTGGTCTGATCCCCAGCGGGTTCAACAGATTTTGCGGAATCTGATGTCGAATGCCATCAAGTTCACTCACAGAGGGAAGGTCACGTTGACTGTAAGTACCAAGCAGATGAAGAATGCAGGTATTCAGAATGGGTGGCTCGTTTTCTCCGTTCAGGACACCGGCATTGGTATTTCTGAGGACAAGCATCATTCCATATTTGAAGCATTTCAGCAGGCTGACGGGTCGATTAGTCGGAAATTTGGCGGTACCGGACTTGGTCTCTCGATCAGTCGGGATTTGGCGAGATTACTGGGAGGTTCGATTGAACTTGAGAGCGTTGAAGGCAAGGGAAGCACCTTCCATCTCTATCTTCCGTTGAACCGTGAAAAAATGAGTTGACAACCTCCGCGCCGTGAGTAGAATTTGGGATGACAACTAGCATCGACCGGCTTTTGAGACCCGGTCTAAGGAGTGTATCCCCATACAGAAGACGGTCAACGTTAACCCTCCCCCGTCAGCAAGCAAACCACGGCGCAAGGGTTCGACACAACGCACAAATTTATCAATTGCAACATGGGAGGGTGTACCGGCAATAATTTTACAGACATTGCTGGGAGGCCCGTTCTTAACCGGGTTTCTGCTGTACCTTGGGGCCGGGTCGAGACATATCGGCTTTGTGCTCGCCATTACGACCTTCGTAAACATTGCCCAGATCGGAGCAGCTTACTGGATGCAGCGTATTCGCAGTCGCAAACGTATGCTGCTTTTATTTGTGGGCACACATCGTATCTTATGGAGTGCGACGGGACTGATCCCGTTTATCTTCCCCAAAGAGTGGTGGGTAAGCGTATATATTGGTGTGTATACGGTTGCTTTTATATCGAATACGATCGGCGGCATGATCTGGACTTCACTGATTGGCGACATCGTACCTGCCAAGGTGAGAGGGCGTTACTTCGGAATTCGAAATACGATTCTGAATGCTCTTGGAAGCGTATGCTTATTCGCAGGTGGTATTGTATTGGACCGTTACCCCGGAGAAATAGGCTTTCTGATCCTGTTTATTCCGGTTTGGATCTGCGCTATTGCCAATACAGTCATTTATTTCTTTTATCCGGATGTACCATTCGAGCGTTCTACCGAAAAGGTTTTCTGGCGGATGTTTATCAAGCCGTTCCAGGATCGTTCATTCCTGAAAGCAACGCTGTTTCTGGCTGTCTGGTTATTGATCCAGACCTTGATTGTTCCGCTTTATTCCTATGTTATGCTTGATCTATTAAACATTAATTATCAGACTGTATCCCTGATCACAGTGGTCCAGACGCTGGTTATGATGGCAGGTTTCTATGTCTGGGGCAATCTGAATGCCAGGTTTAGCAACAAAACCCTCCTATTTTGGACATTACCGGTCATTGCACTCTCCTGTCTGTCGTGGGGATTAATGTCGTTTATGCCCGTATTGATTGCACTATTTCTATCTCATATCTTTCTTGGGATCGGGGTGGGTGGATTCAATCAGTTGGCATTTAACTTTACGATCGGAGACACCCCCAAAAGTGAAAGACCGATGTTTGTCGCCGTGTATTCGGCTCTGACGGGAGTGACTTCATTTCTTGGGCCGCTGCTCGGTGGCTGGTTGTATGAAAAGATGGAGAACTGGTCCGACGCGCTGGCCTGGATCTCAGCCTATGGATTTCAGGTGGGGGTTGGTGTAGTCATGCTCATTCTTACGTTTACCCTTGGACGTCGCGTACTGTTAAAATAGTAATGAACTATATACACTGGTATGAATTCAAAAAAGATGGCGAAGTGGAGGGATGTATTTGAATCGTCTCGAACGGAAAGCCATGGTGATTGGAGCCACGGGACTTGTAGGCGAATTGCTGGTTCATCATCTGCTGGAGCACTCGGCATACAGTCAGGTTCGCGTTCTGGTTAGACGTCCGCTTGAGCTGCAACATCCCAAATTGGAACAGCATGTGGTGAATTGGGAACAGCTGGAGAGCCAAGGCGAATTATTCGATGGAATCAATGATCTGTACTGCTGTTTGGGTACAACGATCAAAAAAGCAGGCAGTCAGGAAAATTTCCGTCAGGTGGATTATCATTACCCTGTTCGTGCGGCTATGCTTGCGAAGCAACATGGGGTACCCCAGATGCTGGTGATCTCCTCCATGGGCGCGAGTGCAGGTTCCCGGGTCTTTTACAGTCGGACCAAAGGGGAGATGGAGGATGCATTGTCTGTTATCGGTTTTCAATCTTTGCATATCTTCCGTCCTTCCTTAATTCTGGGAGATCGAAATGAGAAGCGGTTAGGTGAACAGATGGCCGCTCATGCCATGAAGTTGCTGGATCGCTGGATGAAAGGCAGAGCAGACAAATACCGGGCAGTCCACGCCGCAACCATTGCACAGGCCATGACGAATATTGCACTGGTGCAAGCGATTGGAAATCATGTATACCCGAATGATGTCATTCATGTTCTTGGCGTGGACGGGGATAAGAACCTTTGAATGAATTGTTTACTTCATAGTGGCCAGTGAGGAGCGTTTCTCGCTGGAGGTAGATCGTGGTATAATAGGCAACAAAAATGAGTTCGAACCCTGACTCCTTGCGGTAGCAGGATAACGAACATGAAGGAGAACTCGTCCATGAAAAAACCAATCTCTACCGATCAGGCGCCAGGCGCCATTGGTCCATACAGTCAAGCCGTTGATGCAGGCGATTTCATCTACACGTCCGGACAGCTTGGCCTGAATCCCCAAACGGGAGAATTCGGTGCAGATGTACAGGAGCAGACACGTCTGTCCCTGAGCAATGTGAAGGCTATTCTTGAAGCAGCAGGTACAAGCATGGATAAAATCGTGAAAACGACGGTGTTCCTGAAGGACATGAATGACTTTGTTCCTGTGAATGAAGTGTACAGCACGTTCTTTGAACAGCCATATCCTGCACGCAGTGCAGTGGAAGTGGCACGTTTGCCAAAAGACGCACTGGTGGAGATTGAAGTTATTGCCCTGAAATAGGACAGTCCTCATTCACGCCGGTATATATAAAAAGCCGATTTCAGGTCGAATGAAAATGACCAGAATCGGCTTTTTGCTTTATGTTTTTGCGTTAGAATGGCAGTCGCTCAATCGCGATCCTGATTACGGGCGAAGAACAGCCATATCGCGTAAATTGCCAGTACGATCGCAATGATGATTGCCGTATAATATACGGAAGTGACATCCTTTTGTTTAAGGGCTATGGCGATGTACGCCCACGTGAATACCAGTGGATATACACTATCCCGATAACGGAAGCTAACGAGTACAGCCAGCACCATTCCCACAATGAGCATAATGATCGTCCAGGTCGGTTCGCTGAGACCAAAACCATCCCAGCCGATTTTATATAACAGCACAGCAGTATTGATAATCGTAGCCACGCTAACCCATCCCAGATAGATGCTGAATGGCAGCTTCACAAGCCAGATCTCAGCAGTGGTCGGAACAGTAATGGTACGTGTTTTTACATACAACACGATCAGAGACAACAGAAGCAGTACAATAATCAGTAAAGCGAGACCGATCTGCAAGTTTTGAAAAGCGAAAATCCAGGCTACGTTAAAGGCACAGCTTGCCAGGAACCAATACCCGAGACGAGTGATGGAGTTCCTTTTCCACGAAGCAGGCACGAACTGATAGATCACAAAGCCTGCAAGCAGCAAGTAGATCAAACCCCATATAGCAAAGGCATAGCCAGAAGGTGTGAGTAGCACAGGGTACATATCCGATACTTCCTTGTTGGTTCTGCCCCCGATCGGCAGAGCGTTGGAAAGATAGTTCACGATAATTACAGCGATAAAACCAATCGCGTTTAACCACTTGTACGGATTGTTACGTGACATGGTGTTTCCTCCTTGGTTTGACGAATGAATGAACCACGGGTCAGTCTACAATGAATATACCCAGTTCTTGCACATTCTAATAACAGCCGCAAAAAATTCACAAGTTGATCATACGGATCCTTGTGCTCTGACGTTATGCTGGAACGGCACTCTGTCCCAATGTACGCGAAACGGAGCAGAAATATGTCCATGCTCAGGATGTCCCATTTAGAAGTGGAGGAAGAGAATGCTTACACGAGAAACGATGGAGAGACAGCAAACCTGGTTCTATGTCATTGCACTATTATTAGGAGCAGTGATAGGGCTGAGTTTACCGGCATGGGGGAATGTTTTACACTACACTGTGTCCCCTATACTTGCTGTTCTGTTATATAGCATGTTTGTACAGATTCCTTTTTTACAGTTAAAAGAGTCCTGGTCGAATCTTCGATTCATGGGGGCGTTACTGGCAGCTAATTTTATCGTTGTACCTGTAGTCGTATGGTTGCTTACACTGGTCTTTCCGCAATCACCTGGCGTTCTGATCGGAGTGTATCTGGTACTGTTAACCCCCTGTATTGATTACGTCATTGTGTTCACACAGCTCGGCAGGGGCAATGAGAAACTGATGCTGGCCGCAACCCCCCTTTTATTTGTTATACAAATGATCCTGTTGCCGTTTTACTTATGGGTTTTGATGGGTGCTGAGGTGGCGCAGGTCATGCAGATAGGGCCGTTCGTGGAGGCTTTTCTGTTCCTGATCGTTATTCCGCTGTTGCTCGCTGTCGTTACACAGGTTCTCTCCAGAGGTAAAGCGAGTGGTGAGCGGGTCATGAATGCGACGGCGTGGCTGCCGGTTCCGATGATGGCACTCGCGCTGATCGTGGTTGTCGCTTCCCAGATCGGTAAAGTCTACAATGATATGGCGATCATCGTGAATGTGATCCCGATCTATGTTGCTTTTCTAATCATTATGCCTTGGATATCTCGGCTTATTGCTACTTGGTTTGGATTGAATCCAGGCGCAGGACGAGCGTTGATATTCAGTTCAGCTACACGGAATTCGCTGGTCGTTCTGCCACTGGCCCTGGCACTCCCGCCGGAATGGGCAACCATGGCTGCTGCTGTTATTGTTACACAGACGATGGTGGAGCTTGCAGGGGAGTTAATCTACATTCGTCTTGTCCCCGCGGTGATCTTACGGGATCGGTGAGCAGAAAGAGCGAAACCGTCGTTATGAAATAAGTGATTCTCTGTTAAAAGTAAAATACAAAAGAGTACTCCCGACTGGTCATAGGGGAGTACTCTTTTTAACTCAAATAAATTTTGAACCGGTACCCGTTAAGTACCGGCCTCCAATAATGTTTTACGATATTCCGCTGGCGTGATGCCCTCCATTTTTTTGAACACTTTGCTGAAATACTTTTCATCCTGGAATCCAACCATCTCCGCAATTTTGGCGACTCGCAGGGAAGGGTTTTGCAGTAGCAGCTTCGCGTTATTGATTCGCAATTTGCCGAGATATTCCGACCAGTTCAGGCCAAATTGCTGTTTGAATTTTCGGGAAATATACTCCCGGCTCAGATAGAAACGCGCGGCAATCTGCTGCAAGGACAGGTCCTCCTGATAATGGGCGTCCATATATCGTGCAATCTCACTCATGGGATCAGGATTGGCGTGGTGATGTGCGGTGAGCGCTTTTCCTGCGGCAAGCAGTCGTTGCTCCAACAAGGAACGAAGCAGGGGATAGGATAACAACCCTTCAGCGTCAAATGGTAACTCGGCAAAGGGAATAGACTGTTCCTCCGTCACTTCTTCCTCTTTGAATGACGAACCTGCCGTATCATCAAGCCAGCGGCTCAGCATCCATTCCAGCTCATCGATCCATTGCTGGATCTGCTCGGCACTGACAACCTCAAGATCAGTAATTGGGTCAAGCCATTCGGCAACCGCAGCAGATACACTGGAAGCCCGCAAGCTCATGGCTGCCATCCGCATAGGTTCTTCATAGGCGGTCAAGCGCCTGATTTTATTCCCATTGGATGATTCCAGGGAAGCATGAATTCGCTGTTTGGTATGCACAGCATTGCGTCGCCACAGCCTTGAACTTGCCTCCATATAGGCTGCTGAGATGCCGCCAGGATATGAGTCACAGGTGGAGATGCCGAAATGAAGCTGGCGCTGAATCGTCTGCTCCAATCCATGATTGACCTTGTCCAGAATAGGCTGCAATGAAGTGGGGGGACCCCAATGCAGCAGAACGATCTCATCGGGCTGATCCAACTGGCGAAACATGACGCCTTCGTCTGGGGTGGATAACATCTCAGCGCAGATATTGAGCACCGAGAACACAAGCAAGTCGGGTTGACTGCGATACTTTGCCAGACAACCTGCATCCAGATGGGACAGGCTGGTGACAGCGACGCTACAGACAGGGATTATACCCGGGAGATACAACTCATCCTGCAATCGCTGCAGATGAGAGGGGCTATTGCCTCTTCCGACGGCAAGTTCGGTTAACAGACGATCCTGATAGTGGGGGCGCATTCGATTAACGACAATGGATTGTTTGGTGGATTGTAACCGAACAGCATCCTCCTCTTCCCAAGCTGTAACGGCCTTCAATAGAGATGCATTCAGCTCATCTGCTTCCACAGGTTTTAGCAGGTAGTCCATACCACCGTGCCTGATGGCATGCCTCACGAGTTCAAAATCATCATATCCGCTAATAACCAGCACCTTGCTGTGTGGGGTATGAACGGATATCCATTCGAGCAACGCCATACCGTCCTTGCCTGGCATACGCATGTCACTGAGAATGATTTGAGGTTGATGTGCCGTGATGGAGGCAATGGCTTCATCCCCGTCTGCCGCTTCAATTATTGTATCAATACCAAAGTCTTTCCAATGACCAAGCAACCTTATGGCATCGCGGACATGTTTTTCATCATCTACAAGCAGTGCCTTCATGTTGTTCACTCTCCCGCGTATAGTATAACCCTGATCTTCACACCATTGGGTTCCCGATTGCTGACCTCAAGTCTGGCTGAGTGACCGGGATGTGAGTTCAATTGAAGTCTGCGCATCACATTTCGTAGACCAATGGACTCGGACTCATCGGATTCTTGCGTGGCTAACCCGGTTGATATGTGATTTGGATGGAGCCATCCCCGAATCTCCAGTAATTTATCTTCTGGTATGGAGGGTCCGTTATTATTCAGTTCGATTTCAATCCAATGATCATTGATCCGACGGCTGGATAGAGAGATGTGACCTTTACCTGGCTGAATATCTGCCCCATGTTTAAAATAGTTCTCAATTAAAGGTTGTAACGTCATTCTCGGCATTTCGACAGACAGGGTATCTTCGGCAAAATCCAAATCCACCTCAAGGCGGTCACCGAACCGCTCCTGCTGAAGTTCCAGATATAACCGGGCATGCTCTGCTTCCTCGCGTAAGGTCACGCCGGTCTGATCCCGCATGCTGTAGCGCAGCATTTTGGATAGGGAAGAAAGTAGTGTATACGCCCGTTGTCCTTGCTGTTGAAGGGCAAGTGTACCGATGGATTGCAATGTATTATACAGAAAATGCGGATGAATTTGCGCTTGCAACGCTTTGAGTTGATTCGTCTTATTGGCAATTTCAAGCCGATATTCCCGCAAAATAAGATTATTTACCGTATCCATCATATCCCGGAAATGACGAGCGAGCACCCCGAATTCATCTCGGCTGGATAGATGGATATCCACATGCAGACGTCCGGCTTGGATCTGGTTCATATACCGCATGAGCTGCTTGAGCGGACCGGTGATTCGGATGGAGATGAACAAGGTTGCGACAATGACCAATACAAGTGCAGCGATGGCAATCATTGCGTTATTCCACGTGAGTGTGGTCGCTCTGGCGTATAACGTCTCATTCGGAATCTGTTTGACGATGGTCCAGTCCGCGTAAGTGCTGCCAAGCTGCTGGTACACATACATGGAACGATCCTGTTCAAAATGTCCTGCGACATTCTGGGCTGTACCCGCGTTATTTCGTGCGATATTCAGCTCACTAGCTGTTTCCTCTCGCAGTGCATCGGTATAATTGACCTCGGAACGTCCTTGGTAGATGATCTGATTCTGACCATCTACAACATAGATCTGTTCCTTAGCCGGATCATACAGTCTGCCGCAGATGGCTGCAATGGTATTCATATTCAGATCAATGGCGAGAACACCCAGACGCTCGGTGGACGGAATATCCTTGATTACCCGATGCAAGGTAATGACTGTTCTTGCAGGATCATCAGGGGAGGCAGCCTTGAATCCGTACGTGTGACTCATATGTGCCGATTCCACCCAAATGTCCGGGCTGTCACCGCCTGTTTTTCCATGGAGCGAGCCGGAATAGGCCTGTTTGCGTTCCTCCCGCTTCGGAAAGGGATTCGTAATTAAGGTGGATTGATTGGCGGCAAAAGAGTGCAAATACAGCTGAAAAACATCCGGCACAGCCGCACGGATGGTCTGCAAAGTAGTGTACACTTCAGCCACTGCACGATAATCACCAGGAATCTTCGCCAAGTTACGCAGGAAGTTTGGGTCGTTATACACAGCAAGCGACGCTCTGGCCACGTTATCCACATAGTTATTGAGATTCGTGGACGCTTGGTAGATCAGGCGTTTGTTCTCTTCAACAGCCTGTTCCCGCAGGGCAGTTTTGGTCTGGATAAATGTCATGCTGATCGACGCAAGCAGCGGAAGCGTGGTAGCGATGAGCATAAAGGCAATCAATTTGGTGCGTATACTGTAGTATTTGGACATCGGTCCACCCCTTCTGGTTGCAGGTTAAAGATAGGACAATATTTTACCCCCAACTGTTCACGAGGGTCGGTGTTTCCCTCAGCGATATTGGAGTTTAATAGAGAAAGAGACCAATTTCATCCATCTATAGAAGGGGAGAACGATATGAAGCATCGCAAATCTTCACAGCTGTTACAGCAGCTCGTGTTCGTGGGTCCCTCCATCGTGTTTTTTATTCTCATCATCGTGGTCCCTTTCCTGCTTGGCATGGTGTACTCCTTCACGGATTGGAACGGGGTATCCGAGAACATTAATTGGGTAGGGTTCGATAACTTCGTACATGTTTTTGCGAATGATCCCAAGTTCCAAACGGCGTTTTGGTTTACGGTGCGCTTCACCGTGGTTGGTGTGGTACTAACCAATGTAATTGGCTTTTTCCTGGCCTATTTCCTGACCAAACCGCTCAAGACGAGAAACATTCTGCGTACGATCTTTTTCATGCCTAACGTGATCGGTGGGTTGTTGCTCGGCTTTATCTGGCAGTTCATATTTGTGAAAGGGTTTTCAGCAGTAGGCGATGTAACAGGCTGGTCCTTCTTCAACCTTCCTTGGCTGGGAGACGAACCAACCGCCTTCTGGGGAATCGTGATTGTGTTTGTATGGCAGACCGCAGGATATCTGATGGTTATCTACATCTCATCTCTGACGAATGTATCCCCTGATCTGCTGGAAGCTGCCGAGATTGATGGCGCAAGTCGCTGGCAGGTACTGCGGAGCATCATTCTTCCGCTCATTATGCCAGGTGTAACAATCTGTCTGTTCCTGGCGATCTCCTGGTCGTTCAAAATGTTCGATCTCAATCTGTCGCTGACCAAAGGTGGACCATTCGGATCAACAGAGTCGGTTGCACTCAATATTTACAATGAAGCCTTTGTGAACAACAGATATGGCATCGGAACGGCCAAAGCACTCGTGTTCTTCGTAATCGTTGCCATCATCACCATGATTCAGGTACGTCTGACGAAGAGCAAGGAGGTAGAAGCCTAATGGAGACGACGAAAAATTACCGCTTCAGTACCATTCTAACCGAGATTATCATGGTACTCATTGGACTTTTATTCCTGGTTCCGTTTTACTTCCTGTTTGTGAACTCGGTTAAAACCTTCGGTGACCTGCTCACTAATTCGGCTGCATGGCCGGAGGTATTCCAATGGGGCAACTATGCGAACGCCTGGGAGAAAATTAACTTCCCGTCTGCGCTGATGAACTCGCTCATCGTTACCGTAGTCAGCAATCTGTTGCTAGTGCTGATCAGTTCCATGGCCGCGTACCGAATGGTTCGCAGCGATACCCGGTTCAACCGGATTTTGTTCGGCATGTTCATTGCCGCCATGGTGATTCCGTTCCAGTCTATCATGATTCCACTTGTTACGGTAACCAGTAATCTCGGGCTAATCGATAGCCTTGGGGGACTTATCATCTGTTATCTCGGTTTCGGGGCACCGATGTCTGTCTTCCTGTTCCACGGATTCGTGAAATCCGTCCCACTGGAGATTGAGGAAGCGGCTCGGGTGGATGGAAGTTCTGCCTACGGGGTGTTCTTCCGAATCGTATTTCCACTAATGAAACCGATGTATGTAACCGTCATCATTCTGAACACACTCTGGATCTGGAATGATTATCTACTCCCGTCCCTGATCCTGCAAAGCTCCAACCTGCGTACGATCCCGATCGCGACTTTTGCGCTCTTCGGACAATATACGAAGCAATGGGATCTGGCCTTGCCGGCCCTTGTGCTGGGCATCATGCCGATTATCATCTTCTTCCTGCTGATGCAGAAGTATATCATTCAGGGGATTACTGCTGGATCAGTTAAAGGATGAGTGCGAGGGCAGGGTCGCCGGCGGGCTCAAGTTGCGCTTTCGGTCGCTGTTGCTCCTCGGTGGCCAGAATGTATTAGGGCAAGGAAGCCACCGAGGTTCAAAGGCGAACGCTCCGCTCCTGCAACGCATTCTTGATCCCTTCGCTCCCACCTCGCATGGAGGTGTGCAAAGGGAAGTCATGCCCGCTTAGCTTGGGCATGACTTCTGGGGAAGAGAGTAATAAAGAAAAGAGCTCCTTCAAGAGATGACCAAGAAAGAAAAGATTTAAAGACCATATTGGTAAGACAGAGAAGGAGCGAGGGCAGGGTCGCCGGCGGGCTCAAGTTGCGCTTTCGGTCGCTGTTGCTCCTCGGTGGCCAGAATGTATTAGGGCAAGGAAGCCACCGAGGTTCAAAGGCGAACGCTCCGCTCCTGCAACGCATTCTTGATCCCTTTGCTCCCACCTCGCATGGAGGTGTGCAAAGGGAAGTCATGCCCGCATAGCTTGGGCATGATTTCTGGGGAAGAGAGCAATAAAGAGAAATGACCAAGAAAGAAGCGTGTATAGCCAGGAACTTTTTGTACAGAGTGATGGTATGCTCCTTTTTCAAAGCGCTAACGAATCCACCGCATCTTAATAGGTGGATAATCAAGGAATACAAACTTTAACGAATCTCAGGAACGTTATTCAGGTGAAAAACGGCGTCAGAGCCTTAAAATTCGACCAAATCGACGAAATAACGTCGCTGTGATTCGTTAGAATGTGAGCCTGTGCAAATAGGTGCGAATAACGTGCGCTCGGTTCGTTAGAATGAAAACACGCTTCAGGGGAAGGTTATTCTGTCATCGGAGTGCCAGTGTAAATATGCATTAGTGGAACTGTTATACTGAAACTACTATAGGGAGAGTGTATGTATGAAAAGAATGACGAAGTTGACGTTGCTTATGCTGATTGCTTTTTCGGTAATGCTCGCGGGATGTGGCAATGGGGACAAGAGTGGCAGTCCGGTCAACACGGATGCTCAAGGTGGTAGCGAAGCTGCTGCCGGGGACAAAACTATTAAAATCTTCCAATTCAAAGTTGAGATTGCGGAAGCGCTTAATCGTCTCAAAGCGGAGTACGAATCCTCACATCCAGGCGTTAAACTGGACATTCAAACCGTAGGTGGTGGTAGTGATTACGGTGCTGCATTGAAAGCCAAGTTTGCCGCAGGCGAACAACCGGACATTTTCAACGTAGGTGGATATCGTGAACTGGATACATGGCTTGAATATCTGGAAGATCTGTCTGGAGAATCATGGGCCAAAGATGCGCTCGAAGTAGCTAAAGAGCCAATGACCAAAGACGGCAAGCTCTATGGACAGCCGCTCGCGCTGGAAGGTTATGGTTTCATTTATAACAAAGACCTCTTCCAAAAAGCGGGTATTACCGAAATTCCAACGACACTGGAACAGTTGGATCAAGCTGCACAGAAACTTCAAGCCGCAGGCATTACCCCGTTCTCGAACGGATATCAGGAGTGGTGGGTGCTGGGCAATCATAACGTAAACGTGGCATTTGCCAATCAGGCAGATCCGGTGAAATTCATCCAGGGATTGAACGAAAGCACGGAGAAAATCCCTGGCAATCAGGTGTTCAACGACTGGATTAACTTGCTCGACTTAACGCTGAAATATAGCAATAAAAACCCGCTGACAACCGACTACAATACGCAAGTTACGTTGTTTGCGAGTGGAGAAGCCGCGATGATGCAGCAAGGGAACTGGACTCAAGTACAGATCGATGGAATTGATCCCGATCTGAATCTGGGTATCCTGCCAATGCCAATTAACAATGAACCCAATGACAAATTGTTTGTCGGCGTACCGAACTACTGGGTGGTAAATAAGAATTCCCAAGTGAAACCGGAAGCAAAAGAATTCCTGGAGTGGCTCGTAACTTCGGACATCGGGAAACAATACATGACGAAAGAATTCAAGTTCATTCCGGCGTTCAGTTCCATCACGGCATCCGAGGAAGATCTGGGTGACCTCGCCACAGAGATCATGAAGTATAGCCAGGAAAATAAAACCCTCAGCTGGAACTTCAACCGTTTCCCTGAAGGCGTTCCACAAGAGTATGGCAGCACGATTCAGGCTTACGTTGCAGGCAAATCGGATAAAGCCGGATTGCTTGATGCATTACAACAGAACTGGGATAGTCTGAAAAAATAACAGGTCCCATCCACTCGATTAATAAATGTGGGAATAAGAAAAAACATAAAAAAGGTGACTCCGGATGAATTGGAGTCACCTTTTTTGATGTGAAAATTCCCAGTTAAAAAGTGCAAATATGAAGTAACAGATTGACTAATACAGATGGTGGAGGTGTTTGTATGATGTCTACAACCTGTTGTTAGTACACGGCGTGGCAACAAATAGCCGAATTTTAAATATTTGTAATTTTTAGATTGACAGTTCCATGTTATATCCATATTATAGAAAAATATAACAGATAGTTAAGAATTTTGAATTGGAGGTGAAGTTCTTTATGAGAGATATTGTATTTCTGTGTGACAAGCGAATGAACACCAAAACGGGGTTTCTCGAAGCGTTGTCCAACATATCGGATACAACCAACATTTTGTTAGTAGAGAAGGGATATGAACAATTTTATTCTTTACCAGAAGGGTTGTTCAGTGCTGTGTTCGAAGTGGAGGATATTACTCGGATTGATCAGGTGGAAGAGGTTTTTGAGCGCATTTTGGATGAATATGATGTGGAGCGCGTCATTGCCCCGACCGAAAATGTGGTAGAGACCGGTGGGTATCTCAGATCACGTTTTGGCATACCTGGTATTCAAAAGAATCAGGCCGAGACGGTTCGGAACAAATGGATCATGAAGGAAACATTGCGGCAGGCGGGAATCCACACGTCACAGACGCGTATTGCGTCCAATGCAGTACAGATCAGAAAGATTGTCGCAGGCATTGGTTTTCCCATCATTATCAAACCGATTAGCGGCTGGGCGACGATCATGACGTACAAGCTCAATAATCAAGAGGAGCTTGAGAAGTATATCAGCCAATCCTGGAATCGGGAATCAGTGCTCATTGAGGAATTCATTACGGGTAGGGAGTTCCATATTGATTCGATCGTTTCAGAAGGTGAGCTTGTATTTTCCTCCGTCTCTGAATATTTGTTTAATTGTCTTGAGATTGTCCAGAATGATCGCCCTTCCGGCACGATCTGTTATCCCGCTAACACACATTATGAATATGTGGAACGGATGCAGTCGTTCAATGAAGAGATCATACGGACACTCGGAATACGTAACAGTGTGTTCCATGCAGAGGTATTCCTTCTGCCGAATGGGGAGATCTGCTTTGGAGAGATTGGAGCACGCATTGGAGGCATTGTCATCATTCCGCCTATGGTGTTGAATTCCCATCAGGTGAACTTGTTTGATGCAGCCATTCAAACAGAACTTGGAATATATGAAGCTCCAGCCTTGGTTAATACAGGCAAGTACACAGGTGCGGTTAACTTCCCATCTGCTGTAGGCAAGATCGAAAGTATCTCATCCGCAGAAGATTTCAAATCGATGGAAGGACTCATTGATATTCGAATTAACTATACATCGGGTCAGTCCATTTCAGGTGGTCGAGATACGATGTCCCGATCCGGATATGCCATTGTGGAAGGTCCAGATATCGAATTCGTTAGAAAACAACTTCTAGAACTACATGACAAGTTTGTCCTGGTTCACCAATAAAACCATTCTAGGAGGGCTTTGGGTTGTTGCTAGATAACGCTGATGTGAAGAGACTGGGTAGTCATGATTGGAGAAAGCAGGAATTTGAGCATTTTGAGAAGGACATGACTGGTGATAATCCACGGTTTCCCTGCATATTTGGTTCCATGGGACTTAACCGTAATGAGCTACGTTTCTCCTTTTTTGATGATGTGAATGACCATTCCATAGAAGAACTGGGAAAGGCATTGAGAGAATACGTGGAACAGGCAAGGAGCTTTGGAAACTACACCTCCATGGTCACGTTCTTTAATATTGATAAGGATCTATCCATCGATGAATATCAGCATACATTTTGGTCCATCCTGACCCGGCTGCACACCATTGACTTGAAAGAATGGCCAGAGTTCATACCGAATGAAGAGAAGGATCCCTTGTGGGAATTTTGCTTTCATGGGGAACCCATTTTTGTCGTTTGTAACACACCAGCACATGAGGTCAGAAGGAGCAGACGTGCCAATACATACATGATTACCTTTCAACCCCGATGGGTCTTTGATTCGATTGGCTTGGGAACACCAAAAGGAGATAAATCCAAGGATTTGGTGCGAAGCTTGCTTCGGCAATACGATGCAATTGATCCATTCCCTCATCTAGGGATCTATGGGGATCCGAATAATCGAGAGTGGCTGCAATATTTTATTCCAGATACCAACGAAGTTTCCGCTACAGCGCAATGCCCATTTCATCATATGAGGAGGAATACTATGAGTTCAGTTCAATATATCAAAGGGTCTGACGTAACACTTGAAGAAGCTGTAATGCAATTGCTGCCTGTAACCGGTTCGGTAGAGGTACAAAGAGATACACCATTCAGGGAGCACAAATCCCATACCCATCCTACAGACGAAACACTTTTGATTATAAATGGAGATATTACCTTCTTCACTGAAGAAGGAGAACTGCATTGCACGCCTGGTGACCGCATTCTGCTTCCGGCTAATACGGTGCATTCCTCCAAAGCCGGGGAGAATGGAACGTTGTACATTATCGCTTTGGAGTTTGTGGAGCAGCCGAAAGAAGAGGTTCTGGCATGACTCGTTCCTCCGTTGGTTTGCTTATGAGAAAAGGTTTTTCCCTGCACGGGGATCATATTGAAGCCCTGGGGAGAATTTTCGAAGAGGTCCATTTATGGACCTCTGTTTCTGGATATGAACAAGATCCGCGCTTTCGGTCTGTTCAGCATATTCCCAAGTACGAGAATGTGGAAGAAATGATCTTGCAGGCTAGACAATTAGGCGTTCCGTTTTTCATTACCTGGCAGGAAACGGATATTGTACTGAATGCGAGACTGAATGAAGGGCTGGGAAGACAGGATATTCCTGTCCAAGCGGCCGAAATTGCCAGAGACAAGTCCAGACAGCGTCAGTTCTTGAAACAGGAGGACGTGGCCTGTCCTGAATTTTATGCTGTAAATACGTTGGATGAGGCTGTTTCAGCGGCGGCAAGTGTAGGCTATCCGGTTATTATTAAACCCACATTGGCCGCATCCAGCAGCCATGTTGCGCTCGTTCATTCGTATCCCGAATTGAAGGAGGCCTTCGATAGTATCTCGCAACTTGCCATTTCGCAATCGGGGCTATATTTTGACGAGGAATGTCCTGCAATAGCGCTGATTGAAGAGTTCCTGCCCGGGGAAGAGATTACGCTGGATGGCGTAGTTGTGAATGGACGGTTTTATCTGGGGGGAGTCCATAACAAGCTCAGAATGCCAGGTCCTTACTTTGAAGAGGACGAATATACGCTACCTTTTCAGGGAGAATCCAATGTGGAACAAGAACTTTGTGAGATGGCTCAGCAAATATGCACAGGTCTGAAACTTGTAAATGGGCTGTTTAACGTTGAAGCCAGGCAGAACGCCAACGATGAGTATAAAGTGGTGGAGTTCAGCTGCCGTATCAGTGGTGGGCATGTCTATCGTAATATTCGCGATGTGTACGGCACAGATCTGGTGACCGCCCATGCTTGTGGTCTTCAGGGGGAGGAGAAGTTGGCTGCCCATTTTGCGAAAAGAACGGCTCCCAAGTGCGCAACCTGTATCAAGTTTGTGTACCGTGATGGCAAGGTGTTGAATAATGCCAGCGGTGAGGCAGCAGACGATGTGAGGTACCGGGCGTATTATCCGGTTGCTGCCAAAGGTAGAGTGGTCCATTCTGCTCCGAAGGGATTCGATATTACAGGTCTGCTGTCTGTACGTACCAAATATCAGGGTCCTGAGGACATCGAATCGGTAAAACAAGCCGCAAGATTGCTGGAACAAAAGCTGGATTTGCAAGTTGCTGAGGTGAGACAGCTTCAATGATACAGACTATTTTATTCATCCTCTTCCTGTCCATTACCTTATGTGGAGATACCATTCTAAACATTACCCTGATCTGGTCGGTACTGGAGCAGGGTGGGTCGATTACTCATCTGAGTATTATTATTACGATCATGAGTTTGGTACCTATTTTATTGCAGAAGTATAGCTTTTTTCTTAAAACTGCACTTAAAGAACGACCCTTGCTAATTTTCAGCTTAGCGCGCATCCTGGGTATTGTATTTCTGCTTGTGTTTTTAATTCAATTTGCCGGCAATACCAATGTGTATGGTTTATATCTGATTGGTGGCGTATTCTCCGTAATTCTGTTTTTGACCAATCAGAGCCTGGAAATCTACATGTCCCAGATGGTGTTGGATGGAAAAATCAAATCACACAAGGCCTCGCATGACTTGCAGACGGCAATTCAAATTGGTGCATTTGGAGGAAGTGCGGTAACTGGAGTTTTGCTCAGTATAGGCGGACTGCCAATGATCTCAACGGTACTGATGGTGACGCTGGCTGTGGGGATGATGGCTCCATGGCTCATTCCAATTCTGTCCCGATCCGGTCAGGCTGAGCAGAACGTACAGAAAGAAAAAACGGAGGCTCCGCAGATTACCTACTCCGATGCTGTGCGAAAAAAAGTACTGAACATGACCATATTGGCGGTGGTTGTATTAACCGTGCAATTGGGAGCAATCAATTTTATCGTACCGATTTTGTTCCATGACATCTACAATTGGGATTCATCCCGTTACGGGGCTATCGGAGCTGCGATGGGGCTTGGGGCCTTTCTTGCAACGCTGATTCGTAAGTGGGAACACCGAATTCCAATGTATCTATTTATACTGATCGGTGTTATTGATATCATCATTGGCACGGTACAGGTGTTTGCGGTGTCGTTAATCTGTGGATTTATGCTTGGGTTTGTGTTTAATCGGACTCGTATTATGCAAAGATCAGTCATGTTTGATAACTTGCGCAGCCGCGAAGAGACCATGAAGTGGTCGGGAAGATCAACGTTTGCCACTCAATTTACAAGATCGGTTGTCCCGCTGGTACTGGCACTACCGCTGTCCCTTATGGGGCAGGAGAACACAGGCGTACTGTTAGGAACAATCGGTGTTACGGTGACGATCATCCTGTTTGTCGCCATAAGGCTGGAGAACAGATTGCCACTTCAAGGCACCGATCCGATGATTGCCGGAGACAGTAAACCTTCGATTTGAAGCAGGTAACAGTTGTTAAAGGTTGGGAAATGAATTGTACGAAAGGTCAGCCAGATACGTTCTGGTTGGCCTTTTTTGGTGGTTCAACCGGAGGAGGTGTGGATAACCCAAAAGCAGTTAACGATCTCATGATGGATTTAACACATAGTTAATACCATATGTGGATATCCTCTGTGTATAACACGCTACATGTGGACAAGTATGGATGAGTTTGTGCGGAAGCAGTTCTATTGTTAACAGAAATACTTGTTTTCAATCAACTAGTACTGTATAGTTCTAAATATGACAAATCAAAAAATGAACTCGCGACCTGCCAAATCCAAGAGTTCCAATCCGGTGAACCGGACCAAGGCAGTTGAAGTGGCTGCACAATTGTTTCTGCGTCAGGGGTACAGCTATGTCAGCATGGATGAGGTCGTAAGAGTAAGTGGGGTATCCAAGTCCAATATCTATTATCACTTTAAAAACAAGGAGGAATTGCTTCAGGCCGTGGTACAATACTGGATTGCCCAGTATGAGTCGGAGCTGTATCTGCTGCTCAGTCAGCGTGAGCGAGGAGTGGAGGAGCGTATCTATTCATTTATGGCAATGCTGTCGGCAGGTATTGAGGGCCGGAATTACGAAGGGAGCTGTCCTTTTGTCACGTTATATATGCAGACACCTGACAGTGCACCCCAAGTGAAGGAGAGCATATCCAGATTCTTTCGTGAGCTTAGACCTATGGTTGAGAAGCTGTTTCAGCAAGGTTTGGATCGTGGTGAATTTCGCAAAGAAATCGAGCCGGGACCGGCTGCGTTGTTGTTTATTGCAGCATTGGAAGGTTCACTAATCCTTGCGGGAACTGCGCGTGATGTAGGCATTATTGAACAATCAGCACGTACGTTTTGTCAGATGCTTCGGTAAACGAAGCTTTTTTTTGAATAAAACTAGTACTATATAGTACTAAAAGGAGCGATAACGGAATGGACGTACATAAGATCCAAGTATCCACTAAAGATAACTTAGCTTCAAATTCAACAAAAATTCATCAGGTATTGAGCGCGTCTGATATGGAACCAACAATTATTTTCATGACAGGCAGCACCGGTTTTATCGGCAAAGAAACGGTCAAACAACTCGCGCAGGGAGACGCACAATTGCTCTTGCTGGTTCGATCAGAACAGCGTGCCAGAACGGTGTTGAAGGCTTATGGAGTGAAGGATTTCACCAGAATCATCTTTATTACTGGTGATTTATCCATCTCGGGTCTTGGACTTGCCGCAGTGGACCGGGAACGTGTTGTTGAAGCGAATGTAATCATTCATGCCGGGGGAACGATGGACGTTACCCTAGAACGAAAGGTAGCTGAGCAGATATTCATGAACGGGGCGAGAGAAGTGGCCCAGCTTGCACAAGAAATTCACGGTACCCGAGGACTGAGACACTTTATCCACGTGGTTGGTTTCATGAGTCCCTATGGACAGCGGAACGAACAGGGAGGTTATCTTCAGGTCGACCATGTGGGTGATCAGGAAAGTGCATATGAAGAGATGAAATTTCATGCCGATCTTCTTATTCGTGAACATGCGGAAGAGCATAACTATCCCTTATCCGTTGTGAATCCGAGTACTGTGGTTGGACCGCGCCCGACTGGGGAAACGGAGCAAACGGGTGGGATTGGGCTGCTCATTCAGGCGATTCAAAAGCGACTTATGCCCGTAGTGCCGGGAGGTTCATCCTATTGGTTACCCCTGGTGGAGAATGATATTGTTGCACGAACGCTTGTTTTTCTATCCAAGGAAGCAGACCCGGCAGGTGGAACCTATCCACTATTGGCACGCAAGGAGGACAGTCCCAATATGAAGGAACTACTACATCTTCTGGCACATGAATTGGATGTACCCAAACCCAAAGGAGCTGTACCACTGCCTTGGATTCAATGGGCAATGAAATCAGGGGGCACTCGCCTCACTGGTGTTCCAGCGGAGTCGGTTGCTTTTATTACCAACAGGTCATTCCCGGTCGAGGAGACGGAGGCGCTGTTCACACGTATGGGGCAATCCTGGCCGGACATCAGGGAACAGCTTCCGTTGGTTACAGCAGATCTGGACTACCGTCTTCGGTATACCCCGTTACCTGAGGATGTTCCGGCAGATTATATCCGGTCACGGAGTGGGAATATGGCTATGATCGGTTGGGAGGGTGAAGGAGAGCCGTGGATTATTGTGCATGGTCTGCTTCAATCTGCCGATGAGATGTTGCCTTTGGGAGAACAGCTTTGGAAAGAGACAGGTAACCCGGTTTGGTTAATGGATCTGGCAGGATTCGGACGATCCCCTGTACATCAGGTAGATGAAGCGTTTGAAGGTCAGGTGGGTACACTACTCAAGGCGCTTGATGAGTTCGAGGGTCCTGTGAAGCTGGTGGGTCATTCGATAGGCGCAGCTATCGTGGCTGCCGCACAGTTGCGTAGTGGGCGGACAGACATTCGACTGGGATTGCTTCAGCCAGTTGCCAATAATTCGAATCCGAATGTGCTAAGATGGATTTCCCGTTTGCCAAGAGGTGTGATGCGGTCTTTGCTTCGTCTTCGATCGGAGAAGAGTTGGGAGCGAATGTTCAGTGTATATATCAGTGGGGAAGACAAAAAGGGTATGGACCATATGATGGCCAAAAGGATACGCTCCAGTCTCCAATCCCCCCGAATTGCGGGGGCAAATGCAGATTTGTTGCGGTGGATCCACTCCGGCAAGCGGGGAAGAGTCAGTTCATTTTCCTGGATGAAAGAGTGGGCTGATGATCACACCAACCATACTTTAGTCGTATGGGGCAAGGAAGATCGGGAATATCACTATCCACAGGATATGAACTCACAGGTCAAACGCATAGATGTGCCCTACGGACATTACTTTCCGACATTTCAGTATAAGGAGACAGCTGCAATCCTCGCCGAATGGGCCGATACCTTGAAGTGAGTTCAGATTTGGCCATGCAGGAATCTCTGGTCGATTGTCGAAAGGGGTCAAGTCGAGTTGTGAAGAGCTGAAACCTAGACAGGAGAGATGAATATATGAGCAAGCAACGTGTAGAAATCAGTAAAAAGGTGCTAACGGAGTGTCTGGGATTACGCAGTGGAGAAAATCTGGTGGTTGTCGCAGACGATATGAAACGGGATTTGGCCGAATCCATCTATGAGGCAGGAAAAGCACTTGGCGCGGAGTCGGTCCTGCTAATTATGGAGGAACGCAGCAGATCAGGAGAAGAGCCGCCTGCACCGATTGCAGAGGCCATGATTCGGGCAGATGTAGCGGTGTGTGTAACTCGATATTCATTAACGCATACCCAGGCACGCAAACAAGCCGCTGCTTCAGGGACCCGAGTGGCAACGATGCCCGGCATGACAGAGGATATGTTCATGAATGGAGCCATTACAGCTGAGTATTCGCAAGTGAAGGCGTTGACCGAGAAGGTGACGGCTCTGTTAACCGCAGGTCGCCATGTGCGAATAGAGAAGCAGGGTCATAGTCTTTCCTTTTCTATAGAGAATCGTAACGGTGTACCAAGTACAGGCATGTATTTGAACCCCGGTGAATCGGGTAACTTGCCTTCAGGAGAAGCTTATATTGCTCCCGTTGAGGGTAAGGGCGAGGGTAGTATTGTTGTAGATGGTTCCGTTGCTGGAATTGGGGCACTCCGCGAACCGATGTTATTAACCGTCAAGGAAGGGCGATTGGTGTCAGCTGAAGGACCAGACGGGGCTCAATTACTGGACACCCTTGGAGATGGCGATGGTCGCTTTCTCGGCGAATTCGGCATTGGGACCAATAACAAGGCACGAATCACGGGTGTAGTGCTGGAAGATGAGAAGGTGTATGGCACGATCCATGTCGCCTTTGGCAGCAATAACACATTCGGGGGAACGATTGCGGCGGGTGTACATATTGATGCTGTTGTGCAAAAGCCGGACGTGTACATCGATGACAAGCTGATCATGCGGCAGGGTGAATTGGTGGAATAACTGAATAACTGCGTATCTGTACTGAAGGGATTTGAGCATGTCCACAACGTGTCCACAGTAATGGATAAACTGGAGTGGAAATTCAGATTTTACGTCAGATTTACAAACAAATACACAACATGTCCACATTAAAATAATGAATATCCACATGAAACGCTAAACATATCCACAGCATGTGTGCAATATGTGCACAACTTATCCACAAAACAGGTATAACTCCTGTTTTCATTCGATAAAACAGTCGTTTTGAAGTGAAAAAACAAGTTATCCACAGGAATATCGTGTTTTTGTTCCAAGTATTTGAAAACATAGAAACAGATCCATAATATATGGGGATAAAAAAGGCCAAAGATCAGCTTAATGCCGACTCTTTGGTTTTTTTTGAATATAAAATAATAAATCGAATGTCAGGTTACTTACGCTCAATTTTGAAACGACGGATTTCCACCCTCTCATCAAAACTGTAATACAACGCCTGTTGAAGTTGGCAAAATTGATCTGAAGCCTAAACATTTGATCAAAAATAACCGATACACCAAAGTAACATCTAATGAGACGAAAGTAGTCTGATTATACGGAATGAGAGGGTATGGGGATAACTATGGATGAGGGAATGCAATATATTAATTTTTCGGTAGGAGACCAGATCTTTGCCCTACGCATTGATGAAGTTCATGAGATCATCAGAATGGTGCAGGTGACTACGGTCCCGTTTGGAAGTCCGGAGATCAGAGGTTTTGCTTCGCTGTACGGTAAGGTAGTTTCAGTAGTGAGTCTTCGTGTATTGTTAGGCATGCCGGACCAGGAGGATACCTCTTCTACACGTATTATTGTGGTGCCTTACAAAGGAGGATTCGTACCTCTGATCGTCGATATGGTTGATTCTGTTGTAAGTTACGATCGTTTCGAAGAACCTGCTGAGGAGCACCGCCGTTTCATGCTTGGCGTTTTTGACAAAATCGGGTTCTGTGCAGATCATCGTGCAGGCATTTTGAACCTGGATGTATTGCTGGGCAGCTTGATCAGATCATCGTAAGATAATGATCCGTAATTCTTTCAATACTCAGTATTATCCTTGGATTGACCCAAATGTTCCTCATCCGCTTTTCGGGAGAAGGGACATTTTTTTATGCCGATAACGATTGAAATAACCACTTTTTGTGGGCAAAGGTTTTTAAATCCGGTCATTTTCGTATATGATGGAGAGTAACAATGCGAAGGGATGACGGGAGACTTTAATGATGCAATCGCTGTATGGAGTATGGCTTGGTGACGTATTTTTTTGTTTTTCCGGTGAAACATCGGAACCGCGTGTGGATGCATGGAGCCACGTGGTAAGACGGTTGAATTTTGGCGACGGGGGTCGTCTGTTTCAGCCTGCCGCTCTGCGTCTCGCGGAGCTGCGCTGGCCGAATCCGCTGAGGAACACGGCTGAAGCCAAGAACACGAAGCGCCGTCAACTGTTGGGGCGCACATTGGAAGGGTTGGCCGTCTCGCCTAAGGATGCTTTTAGATTGCTGCTGCAATGGGATGACCGTTTGTTTAATGCAGCCGGAATTCAGGTTGGAGAAGAGATGCGTTACTGGATCAAAGCGGCGCAGTTCACACAGGAGCTGCTGTTGCGGGGAGCCATTGCTCCATCAGCTGAATTCGCAGCAAAGACCGGAGCACGGCGACGGACCGGGCAAGAGACATTGACAGGTGTATGGCGGCCGCGCTTGCAGTCTGAGGATGATATTGAACGCTTCCGTGATCTGGCTGAAGCGATGCCTCCAATTGGGCTTTCTGCTCCTGGAGCTTATGCTTCATTGGAACCGGAAACGCGTGAAGAAGCAGGAGCTGCGGTATTATTTTCATTCATGAGTGGCATGATTCATGCTGTAGTAACAAGTGAACTGGAGGGCATGGACAGTGAACTGTCCCGTTACCGCACGCCATATCGACGCGGCTCTTCGCCAGTAGCCGAACTTTGGTGGAACAGTCTGATCTCGATGTTCCGTCCAGTGACGGTGCAAGGGCCAACGGATGATATGACAGCATTTATTCACACGCTGCAAGAAGTTGGTGGAACGTCGATGCCGATCGTCGGCGCAGAAGAGATGGCGCCTGCTGAAGGCCAATTGAAGCTGGCGCTCCGTCTGGAGCCTCCACTTGGCGAACATGAAACCATATGGGGAGTCAGCTTTTGGGTGGACAGTGAGCAGGAACCAAGCCTGAGGCTGCCTGCGCGGACCATCTGGGCCCATCCGGAGCGAGATCTGGACCGGGGGAAAGTGTTATATACCTCGGCGGCAGAGCAGTTATTGATGGCGCTCGGTCAAGCAGCAGAATTGGCACCTGAACTGGAGACGGCGCTGCTTACTGCTCGTCCGGAGGGAATTAAGCTGGAACAGCAGGGTTTCTTTGAATTTCTAACGCATGCGGTTCCGCGTTTGCAGAAGGCTGGCATAACCGTTCTCATGCCTTCAAAGTGGAGTCGTGCCGGAAAACGCCGTGCAGGACTTCGTTTGCAGATGTTGAATCGGGGAACAGAGCGGTTGCCTGGAGCCACATCGGCACTGGGCATGGAACAATTGGTTGCATTCAAAGCAGAGCCCATGCTGGATGGCAAGCCCGTAACCGCAGAGGAGCTGGCAGCTTTGGCTGAATCCACAGTTCCCTACGTCATGTTCCGCGGTGAGTGGATTGAAGTGGATACAAAAGAGATTCGCCAAGTCCTGCGTTATATGAAAAAAGAAGAAGAACAATATATGCCTCTCTCCGAATGGCTGCATCTGGCTGCGGATGAAGGGGAGGATTCCGCGTGGAAGGGTCTTTCTGTCTTTGGCGCCGAATCCGATGGGATGCTTGCTTTTCTGCTCGATGGGCAGGTGCTTCGCAGCATTGAACCTCGTCAGGTTCCGGCAGAGTTGCATGGTGAACTAAGACCTTACCAGGAAAGAGGTTTCCAATGGTTATCCGCGATGCGTGATCTGGGCTTTGGCGTATGCCTTGCGGATGATATGGGACTTGGGAAGACCATTCAGGTCATTACCTGTCTGCTGGATCGCAAACACGAAGAACGCCAGGCGGCTGCAGAGGAAGCACGTGAGTATGAAATGCTGGATGGATCCGATGATTCTTTCCCGGCGGATCAGCTTGCGAATGAGCAGCCTGATCATTTGCCTGCACTTATTGTGTGTCCTACCTCGTTGCTTGGAAACTGGCAGCGTGAACTGAAGCGGTTTGCCCCGGATCTGTCGCTATATATTCATCATGGGGGACAACGGTTGCACGGGAATGAGTTTCAGGCTGAAGCACAGACGCATGACATTGTACTGACGACCTATCATCTGGCAGGCAGAGATGGCCCGGATCTGGCTTCATTGCACTGGTCCACCATTGTGCTGGATGAGGCACAATATATTAAGAACTACCGTACCAAACAAGCGCAAAGCGTGATGCGCCTGTCTACACTTCATCGTATTGCGATGACGGGAACGCCTGTAGAGAACCGATTGAGCGAACTTTGGTCGATTTTCCAGTTTCTCAATCCGGGATATCTGGGCACAGCTTCATCGTTCCGCCAGCGGTATACGGGACTGGGGCCATCCGAAGAAAATGCAGCCTCCTTGCGTGAACTCCATCGACTGGTATCTCCATTCATGCTGCGCAGGCTGAAAAGTGATCCGGATATTCGCAAGGATCTGCCAGAGAAGCTTGAACTGAAATCCTACTGTTCTCTGACGCCGGAGCAGACAGTGCTGTACCAGCGTGTGGTGGATGATCTGATGGGTGGTCTGGACGGCAGAAATGGCATTGCACGGAAGGGGATTGTACTGTCCTCCCTGACCAAGCTCAAGCAGATCTGTGATCATCCGGTGCTGGCGGACAGCAATCGGAAAGATCATGGCAAGGCAGAGGCATCCGGTAAGATGGAACGATTGCTTGAACTGCTGGACGCCATCCGTGATAACGGGGAATCGGCCCTGATATTCACTCAGTATGTTGCTATGGGAGATCTGTTGGTGTCGAGGTTGAAACAGCGATATGAGGAAGAACCGTATTTCCTGCATGGTGGGGTGTCGAAGGCGCAAAGGGATGAGATGGTGGAGACCTTCCAAAAAGGAGAGGGTCCGTCCATGTTTGTCCTGTCTCTTCGTGCCGGAGGTGTAGGTCTGAATCTGACACGGGCGAGTCATGTCGTTCACTATGACCGGTGGTGGAATCCTGCGGTTGAAAATCAGGCGACGGACCGTGTATTCCGAATCGGGCAGAATCGCAACGTGCAAGTGCATAAGCTGATCTGTCAGGGAACACTGGAGGAACGGATTGATGAGCTGATTGAGAGCAAGAAGGCACTTTCCGAACAGGTTGTTGGTTCAGGTGAGAATTGGCTGACCGAGATGTCGGATGATGAGCTGCGTGGCCTGATATCTCTTCAGGGTGAGACGTGGCTGTGACCTTGATCATTCAGGGGAATATAGATGTTGAGAAAGGGGGATTGTTGTGAGCGAAAAATGGAAGATCGAGCTGCATATGTCCCCCGGTGGATGGACAGCAGAAGTAAATACAGCAGCGGACGCGGCGGGGCAGGAAGCGCACGGTTCCGCTGAGGCAGGGGAGACTGGAACAGCCGTTGCCGGCGTGTTCGCGATCACGGGAACGCCGACGCGACTGAGCGAAGCCGAGCGCGAGGCTGTGCTGGTTCAGCTGCGCAAGCGCCCGCTGACGCTGTATGCCCTGCTGCGCGGCGGCCCGGCGCCCGAGGAGCTTGCCGGGCTGCTGCCGGCTGCGCAAGCGCCCGAGGGCTCGCCAGGCGCAGCCACGGCCAGCGCGTCCGTGGCGTGCACCTGCGGCCGCCCGAGCTGCGCGCATGCCGCGGCCGCTGAGCGCGCCGTAGCCGCGCGCCTCGCGGCCGAGCCGCTGCTGCAGCTGGCGCACGCCGGCTTGCCGCGCGAAGCGCTGCTCGCCGGCGTGCTGGGGGCATGGGCGGAGGAACTCGCCCATGATCCCGGCGCCACCGGCCGCGCAGCGGAAACGGCTGGCCGCCCGCAAGTGCGGGGCGGCGAAGGCGGCGCGGCCGTCGGCGAGTGGATCGCCGAGGCTGCCGCGGACGGCGCCATGCACCAGCCGGGGCCAGGCTTTGGTGCCGTTGAGGTGCGCCTTACGCAGCCGGGCAAGCCGCCGGCCTTGCCGGAGCTAACGGCGCTGCTGCAAGGCTTGCCGGCCACCGCAGGGCTGGATTTGATCCGCGAGCGTGTAGCTGCGCGGATGTGGCAGGCTGTCCAGAAGAAGACGGACAGCCCGGCAACCAAATGATACACCCATCAGAGCGGGGGAGATCTCAGATCACCTCTGCTTGTTTGTATTGCAGCATGTTGCATGATCCATGATCCAATTCATTTCATTTTCGCGGGAATGTTTCTCTAAAAGTCCAAAAAACGATCATACAGGCTGTACAACCCGTATATGTTCATGAAGATCTCTTCTAAAGGAGGTCTTTACCGGTGGAGCTTCGCTGTCAATTAAGGTATACTTTCGCAGGGAACACTGCACGCAGACAACTAGACAACATTTATATTATTGCGATAGGAGTTTTTACATGAAATCACATACAGGAAGACAGCGCCGCATGGTGGTTATGCTGTCCTCATTGATGATATGCGGAGCATTGCTTGCGGCGTGCCAGAACGGTTCAGGCACAGAGGAGAGCCAGAATCCGAATGGAACAGGTAACACACAACAGGAGTCTGACGGCACAACCGTTCATTTTACGGAGGATAAGGGATCTGATGGTGACAACGCTGGCGGGGATGATACATCATCTGCTGGCAACAGCGGTGAAGGCACGGATGGCGAGTCCGGGAATGCATCGACTGGCGAAGAGCAGGGTTCTTCAGACGATGGTAACGGCGCGACAGCGGAAGATCCATTGATGGAGAAACGTAGCATCAGCGCACTGCAAACAACAATTGACGCAGAAGCTGTGGTGACCAATGCCACATCTATGACGGTCATTGTGAACAAACAACGCAGTCTGCCTGAAGGGTACGAGCCGGACGATCTGGTGGAACCCAATGTCCCGTTCTCCTTCGACGAACCTCACGAGAAGCGGCATATGCGCAAGGAAGCGGCGGAGGCACTGGAGAAGTTGTTTGCAGGTGCAAAAGCGGATGGCATTGAGCTTCGTGCGGTGTCTGGTTATCGTTCATATCAACGTCAAGTGTCCATCTACAACAACAATGTCAAAACCAAAGGTCAGGAATACACGGATCGTGTAAGCTCTGTTCCAGGCCGAAGCGAGCATCAGACGGGTCTTGCCATTGATGTATCCAGTCCGAGTGTGGGCAATGTGCTGGAAGAGGTATTCGGCACATCGAAGGAAGGCCAGTGGCTCGCTGAACACGCTGCAGAATATGGATACGTCATCCGTTATTTGCAAGGTGAAGAAGATATAACCGGTTACGTCTATGAGCCTTGGCATATCCGGTACATCGGTACCGATTTGGCACCAGATGTGGCGAAAAGTGGGTTAACCCTGGAAGAATACTTTGATGAGGCGAATATCAAGTTGTAATCTGGATTGCATAAACGCTAATTTTCCTGAAATCCCCTGAATGACTGCTCTTGATCTAAACAATGAGCAGTCATTTAGGGGATTTTTTCCGTGTAAAAAATGATGTTGACTGACCAACCTGTCATGAGGCAGGGCACCGCGTGCTGAAGCTGCACTAAGATAGAATTAAAATCTATTCTATTGTCTGAGATGATGGCGGACTGATATAATTCATGTTTAATCAGATGAGATACATACAACCAAAGCAAAGCGAGGGACGAGAAAAATGAGTAGACAGCAGGTATTTACCGGTTCCCCATGGGAACCGTTGGTGGGATATTGCCGTGCCATCCGTGTAGGGAACCGAATCGAAGTGGCGGGTACAACTGCGATGCAAGATGGTGTAGTCGTTGGAGCAGGTGATCCGTATGCACAGACGAGGTTCGTTTTGCAGACGATTGAGAATGCACTGAAAGAGTTGGGGGCTGACATGTCGCATGTCGTTAGAACGCGAATGTTTGTGACCGATATCTCCAGGTGGGAGGAAGTTGGCAAGGCCCACGGTGAATATTTTGGACAGATTCAGCCTGTAGCCACCATGGTTGAAGTTAGCGCACTCATTGATCCCTTGTTGATGGTTGAGATTGAAGTGGAAGCGATTGTTGAAGATGAAGTCCAAGGTGGTTGATCTGGCGATCTCGCTTATCGTGAAGATTTTCTAAGGAACTCAGCAAGTCTTATTTGGCCCCCAGGTCTTCTTCTGAAAATGTAAGGAACATCAGGCACGTTATTTTCCGAATTAGCCTGACAAAAACGCTGTAAACAACTGTTTATTCACACATAGCGTGGCTGAGATTCCTTAGGTTTTTACAGGTACTTCAATTCCTTGAATAAGACGTCTCAGATTCGTCAGCGCTAATTCTGCTTGCTCTTACATTCCTATGCAGAGCATGTCTTTTTCAGGCGCATGTCGTATACAGCGTACGTTGCAAGTGCCTGCTCCGGACAAGTTCAGGTGTGCTTCGCTTTGAAGCGAGTTTGAAAATACGCTCCAAAAACCCAAAAACCTAAACCCAAAAACCCAAAAAAATAACCTTACCCATGCCTGTCGGAAGACAAGCGGATAAGGTTATTTTTATTGACTTCGCAGCTGCTGGACATTATGATGCGACGCCCTCCTGACACCAAGCCAAGATATGCATGCCGTTAGCAACATAGAACATATGCCTCAACTCAACCAGTCTCGTTTATTAATCGATTTATTTCGCTTCCAGTTGTGCTGCTGGTGTTTCAACAACCACTTTCCATGCCGTTCCGATTGGAGGCAGACTGCGTGTTAGCATAGGGCTGTAGTACCCAATCACTTTAGTTCCTTTAGTCAGTTCTTCAGCTTTCACCGTCTCACCTTCGTGGTTCACGAGCAGCGTATCTTTAGCGATATTCAGCACGACATGGTCAGGAGCCGTCTCGGTTAAACGTGAACCTGTGATCTCAATCTGTGAGATAAGGCCTTCTGCATTTCTTACATCTTCAATTGTACCCGCTGTACCCAGTACCTCTTTAGGTTGTGCCTCAGATGCTGTAGCCGCATCCAGTACAGTGACTTTATAGGTCGGGGTTTGTGGTGGCAGACTGCGGGTAGTGATCATGGAATGCTCAGCTTCCACGTTCATGCCGATGGCCAGATCAGTCAGTGCAATCTCTTTTCCCTCAACGGAGATGAATTTCGTCTCATCGCTCAGATTGAGCACGATGCCATCCAACCCTGCACCGCCAATCTGGATGGACTTATATTTATCCTGGTTCGAGATTCTGGTAATCACACCACGCTCAGTGATCGTCTTCACGTCCTCTTCACTAGAGATCGTCACCTGATTTCCTGTTGTGTTCACTTGTCCATGCAGTACCTTTTCGGCAAAAGAAGCCGGTACATACAACGTGCCGCCTGTGATTTCGGGTGCTGTATCCAGTGTGAGCAGCATTTTATTTACGGAATATTGATCTTTGCCTGTGATTACCTGTGTCCAGAGAACACCTCGCGTCAGCTCCGCGGTTTTATTTTCTTTATGCCATTTCAGTTCAATACCCAGTGCTTCGGTAAGATCACGCAGTGGAATCATGGCTACTTTGCCATCCTTGTTCCAGTAACCATCGGAAATGGATGCACCATTCACGGATACGTTTACTGCACCAGCTGTGTTACTATCTGCTGAAATGGATGTTTGATGGACTGGTTGTGTGTTGTCCAGTGTTGCTGCATAAGCGGCTCCACCACCCAATGCCATGGATAGGGCCATCAGCGCACTTACTTTTTTCATGTTGTTATTCATCAATATTCATCCCTTCTAATCTTTGTAATGTCGCGGTAAAATCTTCCTTAGAGCCACGCTTCAAGTTAATAGACGGGACAGATCGTCTCAGTGTTGCAGTTGGCATGCAATGAATCTAAGCGGTATGTTAGTTTGAATTTGAAATATCGCTTGTATTGCAGGTTATCGGCAGCAGGATCAGGTTAATTTCAGGTAGGTGGCCAAACCGTTGTCCTATTTCACATTCAAGTACGAGGAGGAACCGATTAGATGAGTGATATGTTAGTAGCGCTCTATCGTTTACCGGAGCAAGAGAGTGGACTGAGAAAGCTGCAGGAATCCTCCATTGTGATTCGAAGAGCCATTGCCCCAGAGAAACAGCTTGTACTGGATTGGGTGAGGTCACATTTTAGCCAAGCTTGGGTGGATGAATGTGAGGTCGCTTTTGCACGTCAGCCCGTGTCCTGTTACATCGCCGTTGAGCATGGGAAAATGATCGGATTTGCCTGTTACGAAGCGACATGTCGCAACTTCTTTGGACCTACAGGCGTGAGCCAGGATGCACGGGGCAAAGGTGTAGGCACAGCCCTGTTACTGGCCTGTATGCATGCGATGAAGGCGGACGGTTATGGTTATGCCATTATCGGATCAGCGGGACCTGTAGATTTCTATGCCCGGACGCTGGGTGCTGTGAAGATCGAAAATTCAACCCCGGGTATTTACGAAGGCATGCTGCGGGCAGACTAGACGATAGTGATGTTGTGGAAGTTGTGGAAAAGGAAGGGAGGACGATGATGAGCACGAAACAAATGCTGCACATTGGGATGATCGGTACAGGATCCATCTCGGATCTTCATATGAGGTGTTACGCCAAAAATGAGGATGCTGTCATCTATGCCATCTGTGATCTGAACGAAGAGCGGGCTAAAGCCGCGGCACAGAAGTATGATGCTCAATCCGTGTACACCGATTATCGGGAGATGCTGGAGGACCCGCATGTCGATGCCGTCAGTATCTGTACCTGGAATAATACACATGCAGAATTCGCCATTGCTGCACTGGAGGCAGGCAAGCACGTACTGTTGGAGAAACCGGTCGCAACCAATGTGGAAGATGCACTGCGGATTGAAGAAGCGGTGAAGAAGAGCGGACGTACGTTTATCGTTGGATTTGTGCGGCGGTATGACAACAATATGCAGATGATGCGCAGATTCATAGATGCCGGAGAGTTTGGTGAATTGTATTATGCCAAAGCTTCCATTCTGCGTCGTCACGGTAATCCAGGCGGTTGGTTCGCTGACAAAAGCCGTTCCGGTGGAGGCCCACTGATTGATCTGGGCGTACATATCATTGATCAGTGTTGGTATTTGATGGGCAAGCCCAAGCCTGTTTCCGTCAGTGGTAATACGTATCGGAAGCTGGGCAATCGTGCCCATATCGAACATCTTTCTTTTTACAAAGCAGCCGACTACAGCGCAGCTGTGAATGACGTGGAAGATATGGCGAATGCACTCATTCGGTTTGAAAATGGGGCTTCGCTGGCGGTGGATGTAAGCTTCACCCTGCATGCACGCGGAGATGAATCTTCCGTGAAATTATACGGTGAGCGTGGTGGGTTTGAATTGGAGCCGGAGACAATCATCGTCACGGAGAAAAATAATACCATCCTGAATATTGAACCCCAGACGGACAATACGGGTCTCCATATTCATAGCGCTTTTCAGAACCAGATCGACCACTTTGTGGATTGTTGCCTGAACGGTACAGAGCCGATCAGTCCAATTGCGGATGGGGTGGCTTCCACACGTATGTTGTGCGGAATCTACGAATCTGCTGAGAAAGGCCAAGAGATTCGTCTGGATTGAGTCCAGTGTAAGGGACGGTTATTCTTCGTAATATTAAAAAGCATGCGTCTTCCGCGTGATCTGCGGTTGCGCATGCTTTTTCGCATCAGGTCATTTATTCAGTGGTGAATTCTCGTATCCAGGGTCATCATAATCCGTATCCTGCAGCCTTGGAAGCACGTTCATGCTCTCAATCGCCTGCCGGGTATCCGGCGTGCCATGGTCATACAGAAACGTATACAGCAGAGTCATGCCATCCGAAAATTGCTCTGTTGCCTCATCGTGGTCTGCCGATTTGTAGGGTACGGGAGCCCGTTGCAATGTGTAGGCATCGTCATCCTCCAGCACCTTCATCAGATCTTTCAATCGGCCCAACTGTTCATCATCCACCAACACCTCAAAGGGTGTAGATTCGTTCTTTGTTTGTTCAATCAAGTTATGAGTTACCGATACATACAGATGTTGTTTGCCGTCCTGCATAATCCAACCCCCATTCTGAAATGGAAAAAAGACGCTTCTACTGTTAATAAACAGCAAAAAGCGCCCTGAAACGAGCTATAACTGTATCCCGTATCGTTTATTTCCCAAATCTCCCCGTTACGGGAACCTGGCGGGTACCGGCCTCCATTGATCCTGAACACAGGGGACAGGCGGGTGGACCGGATGATGCCTTCTTGTTTGTTTTGGCAGAAGGCACAGCCGGTTTCTGTCTTAGCCACGCTTTACAGGTGGACGAACTGCATTTCCAGACCGCAACGGTCTCCGTGCGCTCAGCATTACCCGAGGCTGAACCTGAACTGTGGGACTGTATACGGGAGGAACTCGCAGCTGTTGGACTGATACCTGTGGTACTGAACGCCTTATGATTGCGAATTTCCCCACTACCACGCCGTTCTCCAAGGCGATCCTCATCCCGTTCATTGTGGACCTCGAAGTCACGACGGTCGCTGTGGTTGATGGCACGGCGTTGTGCTACATCCCGACCTTCGGAACGGCCACCCGATCCCGAGCGGGCATATGATCCATTGCCTTTGCCATATGAAGTCGGGCTGCTGGTCCGACTCTCCTCACGAGGTTTGCGTTTATCCGGAACTTCCATGCCGAAGGCTTCAAGCAGGAAGCGGGACACATCTGCTGGCTTTCCGTGATGAGATGCGGGTGAAGTGACATACAAGTACTGCTTGGCCCTTGTGATGGCAACATAGGCAAGCCTGCGTTCTTCCTCCAACGCCATGTCCAGCTCGGCGTCTGTCTGCTGCACAGCAAGCGCAGCCTTTTGATCTTCGGGGATATCCTGTCGCAGTGCTGTACTGTGAGGCACAATTCCCTCACTGGCTCCGATCCAGTACACACAAGGGAACTCCAGTCCTTTGGCCCGGTGAATGGTCATCAACTGTACTGCGTCACTGTCCTGTGCGCGGCGTAGAGATTCCATCTCCCGGTGTCTGCGGGATAACTCATCCGCGAACTGGATGAACTCTTCCACCGTTTCGAATTTTTTAACGGCAGCTTCGAATTCATCCAGAGTTTCCAGCATCGTTTCCTTATAATGGGTGAAGATGCTGGGATCACCACTTTCCATATACTTGTCGTAGAACTGCCTGCGCATTTCCTGAATGGCGATGATTGGCTTTAGTTTGTGCAGTGATTTGATCAGCTTGATGCGCTCTTTGACCTGTTCCTGCTGGAATGGTTTCAGCTTGTCCCATTTCACCAGATGGATGAGTGGATATTTCTTCGCCTGTTGTTGTTCGCAGCGCTGTATCCATTCCAGGCCAGCATCCCTTGAAACGTAGAGCGGTCCCAGCGCACTGGGAAGAGCATCCATGGCTCGTGGATCAAGAGACAGACGTAGATGATCCATCAGGGGCCTGATGAGAGACTGGTCGTAGAACACCGGGGAGGCACCATGCTGTACAAAAGGCACATCTTTCAACACAAGCTGCTCGAATACAGCCCGGCTGCTGCTTGCAGTCCGGTGAAGAATCGCAATATCACGATAGGTGTGCTGCCCTTCTTCAACCTGTTGGCAGAGCTGATTCACGACCCACGCCGCTTCTTCCTCCGCATTGGATGGTGTGGCAAAACGCGGCGCATCTCCGCGGTTTCCGGCGGCACGCAGCCGTTTGTCACGTCTGCGTTTATTACGGGCGACCAATTCGCTTCCGAGTCCAAGAATGCGTGCATCACTGCGATAATTGATATCCAGCGTCACAATGCGTGCACCGGGGTATACTTTATCGAATTCCAAAATCGATTCCTGGCGTGCGCCATTAAAGGTATAGATCGTCTGGTCATCATCTCCTACAACCATCAGGTTGCGGTGGGCGGAAGCCAGTTTTTGCACAATCTCATATTGCAGATGGTTGGTATCCTGGAACTCATCCACCATAATGTACTGAAAACGTTTCTGAAGCGGCCCCAGGACAGCCGGGTCACGAAGCAGAGCGGCAGCGCGCAGTAAAATATCGTCAAAGTCCATTTTGCCCCGCTCCTGCTTCCAGGCTTCGTAACCAAGCAGAACACGCTTGGCATCGCGTTCCTCCTGCGATTTTTCAGGCAGGTCAGTTGTTTCCGATCCTTGCATCTTCCACGCGGACAGCATCGCCAGCAAACTTTCAGGCTGGAAGGCTTCACTCATGCCATTTTGGCGTAAAAGCATCTTGAGCACCGTATGTTGGGCCCGTGACTCGCCAAAAATCTCTTCCTGCACGCCATAATGACGCAGTAATGTCAGCGCAAAAGAGTGGAAGGTGCGAGCCTGCACGGCTCTCGCAGCTGCCGGACGTATACCTGGCAATGCGGCGATCCGGTCTTTCATCTCGGTGGCGGCTTTGTTGGTGAACGTCACCAGCAGGATACTGCCCGCATGTACACCGCTGACCTCTATGAGGTAGCCGGCTCTTGCAGCGAGTACAGTCGTTTTGCCACAACCGGCTCCGGCAAGCGTCAGAATAGGTCCTCTGCCGTGACGGACTGCCGAGATTTGTGGTGCATTTAGCTTAATGCCAGCCTCTTCCAGAGAACGAAAGTAAAAGGCATCTTGTTGATCATTGCCCACGAGTTGCCGACTGGTCTCCAGCGGAGCAGACGGGGACTGGGGCAGGGATGCCGCCGGGGTAACCCCGAGCGGACGGGGGTAGAACGTTGAGTTCGGACTTAACATGTTTCATCCACCTCTGTATGCATTCAGGGATAGGACTATCCCAGCTAAAAGTAAACCATTTGCCCTTTTCACAATCGCATTGTAAATTGGTATGATAGAGTTAGTTGCCTAATCAGGCGGTTAAGTAGGGCCAAAGCTTCATTATACCCGAACGTATGGTCTTGACGAAAGCCCCCGATTTCATCCAGTATCGGTATTAAACGGGCACCTGCACAAGATTACGCAACTTTTTGGCATGATATCGTATAAGTTATATGCCTGAGCATTTTGCATGAAAGATGTAATATGCTAATTTACCACAAGTATGTGTTCAAAAAGTCTGGTTTTCAGTACCGAGAAGATGGAATGAAGCTAGAAATGGAGTAGCGGAGCGTAGGGAAAACTACGTGAGCAACTACAATGTTTCCGAAGGAAACATACTTCGTAAGCATATTCTTATTCGGCTGAATGCCATATTCGATGCTGATGATGCCGCTGGCATCCTTCGTAATCAAAAGCGGACTTTTTGAATAACCTCTAAAAATTTAAATGATAATATGGGTTTTGACGGGACAGAGGAGGAATGGTCATGAAACTGCTTCAACGCATCAAAGACGGAGCGAACAAAGCAACAGAGCGTGCCCAGCACGCCGTTGAGATTGGGAAATTGAACAACCAGATTGTGGGCTTGCAACAGGAACAGGAAGTCCATTTTACAGATATGGGTCGCATCTTCTATGAAGGTTATCGGGCACAGGATATGACGCGTGCAGAAAAAGAGATGGTGGAACTGTCGCGACTCTGCGACGAATTGCAGGACGAGATTGATGGCCTGCGCAACAAGATTGCAGAGCTGAAGAATGAACGGTTGTGCGAATGTGGACATGTCGCTTCCCTGGACGCCAACTTCTGCCCTAAATGTGGACGCAAGTTGGGTGAACTCAAGACAGCAGCACCTACAGCAGGAACTGCAGGCGTTGCAGGAGCAACCACAGCTGCGAGACAAGAGGCAGCTGTGGCACAGAACCAAACTCCGGAGCCGGACTTCTACGATGCGCCAGCCGAATTGGAACTGGAGGAAGACGAGCCGTATCACACGGTCATTCCGTCCATAGCCGATCTGGAGACGGAATCCGAATATAACAGTACGGAATTTACGCAGGAAGAAAAGGAAGCGTTCGATGCAGAGTGGGAACGTCGCAGAGATGAAGAGATGCAACGGGAACGTGAGCGTCAGCAAGAACTGGACGAACGCATCCGCTACTGGAAGGAAAATAACCCAATCGTGAACAAGGTGGACGTACAGACCGAGGTTTCACGCGAAATGGTGAACTGTCAGATTTGTGCAGCCGAGCTGCCCAAAGGTTCGAAATGGTGCCCGCGTTGCGGAGCCGAACAGATCTGATGCAGTAGAAGCACTGCCGCATCAATGTGAGGCAGTGCGGGTTGCTGACAGCATGGGGGGACGGGAATATGGACCAACTGCTGCATCATTTGCGTCATCTCGGATTTACCGAGATGGAATCTAAAATTATGGTGGAACTCGCCCGCCAGGGATCAGCTTCAGGATATGAGGTTGCGAAGCGGCTGGGCGTGTCCCGTTCCAATGTATATGCGACCCTGCAACGGCTGGAACAACGTGGTTTCCTGCGGTGCAGTCCGGGGGAGCCTGCGAAGTATAGTGTGCTGAAGCCTGAGGAGATGACACGTATGATCTCCGATCAGATGCGTACCTCTCTGGATTATGTCCAGAGCAGCATGCCCAAGAGTGAACCGGAGAAGCCTGTCTTCTATAACATTGAGGGTGACAAAAATGTGTTTGAGAATCTGAGCCGTGAATTGGCTGAGGCTCAGCATGAGATTGTTGTCGACGTCTGGCGTGAAGAGGCAGAGCTGTTACGTAATGATTTACAGCAAGCTGAAGCTCGCGGTGTACGGCTGTTATGGTCGTGTGATGGTGGTGAAGGCATGCTGGATCAGCCTGTCCCTTGGCCGGGGTTGCCTTTGTATGGAGCGGGTAACGGTCGGAAATTCTCTCTGGTTATAGACCGCCGCTGGTGCATGCTGGGCATGCGCGGGGAATCATGCGCTACGCAGGCAGTGGTGACGGAGCATCCGGTAATGACCGGGTTGCTGCTGAATCATTTTGCTCAAGAACTGGTATTGTACGAGCTGGAACAGGATATGGGTGAGGAACTGGAGTCCCGCTATGGACACCGGTACGAAGAACTCTCAGCACGGTACTGGTCTTCGCCTTCAGGAGAGGGCGGGAAGAGCTAGGCAGATCATTAATGAATTCACTCCCGATGGAGTGAACATCTAGCACAAAGGTACCTTTCCTGATCTTGATGAAACAATACTTGCGTACATAAAGCAGGCGCTGCCCGAGAGGCAGACGCCTGTTTATGCTGGTTTGAGGTATGACAGTGATGTTCGTCACAGCATCTGTTTCCAGTCAGGTCAATAGTAAAGGTATGAAGTGATGCTATTTTTGAGAAAATGAAGCTATGAACATTTGATTGAACTGGATTGGGTTGAACCGGATTGTACATGATCAATCTTTGGGCACGTGATACAGTGCCTCCAGCACGTCCGTATAATAAGCAGTGCCATGAGGTACAAATTCCGTTGCCCGAATCTCACGAACGATACGCTCCGGTTGATAAGCTGCATGATCGCTTGACGGCTGAGTCTGAACTCCGGTAGCTTGAATGACGTCGATTTCACAGCGGAACAGAGCGAGTAGATCATCCAGCGGCACCTCATACAGGCTATCCACCTCGCTGGGCTGCAGAACGTAGGCTTCAAGCGGCTGGTTCAGACATAATCCATAGACCGCACTGAATTCCCGATCTACGAATGGAACACCACGGACTTCTCCTTGGAGCTGCTGTGTAGCCGTGAATAGATAGGTCAGTGCATTGAAAGATACATCTACACCCAATTCTTCCTCCAGCTCACGACTGGCGTCTTGCAGTTGTTCACCTGCGGTGAGATGGCCTGCTGCTGTAATGTCGTAACATCCAGGGAAGGTATCCTTAACATCACGCCGCCGCTGAAAAAGAACCTGACGTTGTTCGCCTTCGTCACGCACAATCCAGCAGTGGAATGAACGGTGCCAATATCCTTTGGCATGGACCTCGCTACGTGGCGCTGTACCGATCCAATGTTGCTGATCATCATAAATGTCGAAACGTTCTGGGCTCATGAAACGTATCTCCTTATATAGCAGTTTTTAAAGTTCAAAATTTCACAAAGTATGTTTTAAACGAAAGGGGAACGATCGTATGGAATGCATTGTACACTTTCAGGTGATTTATCCGCAACCTCAGGAGCGTAAAAGCCTTCGAGGACTTATATTTGTAGGGCAAGGTCAGGAACCGGCTAATAGTCAGTTAAGCAGCATGTTTAAGGATATGGGATTCAATGTACGTTTGGAAGATGAGGCTCAATTGTTGTTCAAGCCAGTGGATGCTTCGGCAAACTTTGAATATATTCGCGTGACAGAACTGGACACCGGAGAAGAAGTTTACAAGGAAGATAAGGATCTGAAGTCGATTCTGGAGCATTTGCTGCCACGCCGTTTCTAGTTCATAAAGATGGGGCGAATGAAATTCAACGGGGCAGTAAATGTAATACATGTATGTAAGGCATAAAAGAAGGCCCCACCTTTACGGTGGAACCTTCAAGCTACGCCATATCGTATTAAGTCTTTGTGCTTAGCTTTTCATACATATACCCTAACAAGTCGGGAAGTTGTTCTCGGCATTCGCATCAGGATTTATCAGGAAGCCACATCGGTGTACGATTTAACCCAATTGTAATTACGCTGTTGCGCCGCTTCCTTCTGGTTCCAGCTCTGAAGTACAGTGTGAGCAGCGGGTAGCCGCGGCTGGGATTTCAGATAGGCAATACTTGCAAGCCTTGGTCGTTTTTTGCGGCTCGGGCTTTTTGTGTTCCTTGCTTTTGAGGTAGTTGATACCCTTCACAAGCATGAAGATACAGAACGCAACGATAAGAAAATCAATCATGACGTTGATGAACTGACCATAAGCAATTACGGTAGCCCCAGCTTCGTTAGCTTGAGCAAGTGTGGTGATGTCCTGTCCATTTGCTGTTTTCATATCCCGATCCAGATTAATGATTTTCTGACTGAAGTCGATTCCACCCAGCAGTTTTCCAACCGGTGGCATGATGATATCATTCACAAGCGATGTGACGATTTTACCAAAAGCAGCCCCAATAATCACACCGACCGCCAGATCGATGACGTTGCCGCGGACGGCAAACTCCTTGAATTCTTTAAGTACGCCTTTCATGTCTGCATATCTCCTTTGATCATTTCAATTCATAATGTAGGCCGCGGTTCCATCCATTCTCCGTTCGGATCCGCGCTTCCGTTCTCATATTGTACATAAAAAATGGATTCCTATCACCCCCTGTTTGCAAATTAAGACAAGTTTCCGCAACTTCCATGAAAATACTTCTTTATTTCATGCCGCCGATTCGGTATACTTCTAACATTGTCAGTTATGTATAGCCTTTTACATTCAGGTTCGCGATCATACATTGTAACGAATCATGGAGCCAAAAAATTAAATATGCCGTTACTCGTATATGTGCAGGAATAGGCCTGCATGTCTCTACCCGATCACCGGAATGATCGGACTACGGGAAAGATGCTGCAACATGTTGTATGGTTGGAATGAGATTATTCTCAGACAGTTTCACTGAAGAGCAGGTTCAAGTAGCTTTTATCTGTTTCTGGATAGACTGTATGGAGTTTGACGTCTCAGGAGTGAACTTCGGCTCTAATGTCCTTCCAGTACATTTGCAGCATCCATACGGCTTGTCCATATACGTACAAGTCCGTCTTTTCCCGTCTCCGGTTATTCCGTAGCGTGTGACAAGGCGGGCTTTTTGCTTTTTACCATGAGATCGAAGAGGCATGTGGGTTTCTGTGCGGAGGGCATTCAGGGGGAAGAATTGCAATGCAATTGTTAAAAGACAAGGTAAGACAGGAAGGTATTGTCCTGTCCGAGCAAGTACTCAAAGTGGATTCATTTCTGAACCACCAGATGGACCCGGTTCTGATGAAGGAAGTGGGCAAGGAATTCATTCGTCGTTTTGAAGGCGAAAATATCACACGTGTGCTAACGATTGAATCGTCAGGGATTGCGCCAGGCATCATGACCGCGTTGGAGCTGAACGTACCGCTTATTTTTGCACGGAAGCAGAAGTCGCTCACACTGACGGAAGACATCCTGGTGGAGAAGGTCTACTCCTTCACGAAGCAGGAAACGAATGAAATTACCGTTGCCAAGAAATTCATGAAGCCTGGGGATCGCGTATTGATCATTGACGATTTTCTGGCAAACGGTGAAGCAGCATTTGGGCTGGCTCGCATTGTGGAGCAGGTTGGAGCAGAAGTGGTTGGCATCGGTATTGTTATTGAAAAAGCATTCCAACCGGGAGGTCGCTTGCTGAAAGAAGCAGGATACCGTGTGGAATCACTGGTTCGCATCGGGGCTTTGTCAGATGGACAGGTTACATTTGCGGACGAGGAGGGCACGAACTAATATGGCACGCGAACGTATTTTTCAGCGGCATCGGCATCCAATCAAAACGTTCTCACTCGGACTTCAACATGTGCTTGCCATGTATGCAGGAGCCGTTGTCGTTCCACTGATCGTTAGTAACGCACTGGGCTTTACACAGGAACAATTAACCTATCTCATTGCCATTGATTTGCTCGCATGTGGTGTGGCTACACTGCTTCAGGTATGGGGAAATAAATATTTCGGTGTAGGACTGCCTGTCATGCTCGGTTGTGCATTCCAAGCCGTGTCTCCAATGATTCTCATTGGAATGAACAGTGGGGTATCTGCCATTTACGGAGCTATTATCGCTTCAGGGCTGTTTGTATTGATCTTCTCTGGTCTTTTTGGGAAGCTGATTAGGCTTTTCCCTCCTGTCGTGACAGGTTCCGTTGTGACCATAATTGGTCTGACGCTGATCCCGGTTGCTTTCCACGATCTGGGTGGCGGTCAGGGCCAACCGGACTTTGGTAGTGGAACGAATCTGTTGCTTGGATTCGGTGTACTGTTATTTATCATCCTGATGACACGTTTCACAACTGGATTCATCCGTTCCATCTCGGTACTGATTGGTCTGCTCGTTGGTACGCTGGCGGCAGGATTTATGGGCGAGGTTAATTTTGCTCCTATTCGCGATGCAGGTTGGTTCCATGTTGTTCAGCCGTTTTACTTCGGTACACCGACCTTTGAGATTGTGCCTATCTTGACAATGATTCTGGTGGCGATTGTCAGTGTGGCCGAGTCCACAGGTGTATTTATGGCTCTGGGCAAAATTTTGGAAAAGGACCTGTCCTCCAAGGATCTGGCCCGTGGTTATCGTGCTGAAGGTCTGGCTATTGTGTTGGGCGGTATTTTCAACTCGTTCCCATATACAACGTATTCGCAGAATGTAGGTCTGGTACAGATGACACGTGTGAAGACACGTGATGTCATTGTTGTGGCTGGTGGACTCCTGGTGGTCATCGGATTTGTGCCGAAGATTGCTGCGCTTGCACAGCTCGTTCCGGGGGCAGTTCTTGGTGGAGCCATGGTAGCCTTGTTCGGCATGGTGGTATCATCCGGTATTCGGATTATCGGTAGTCAGGTCGATCTAAACCGTCATGAGAATTTGTTTGTCATTGCTTGTTCTGTAGGTATGGGGTTGGGAGTTACCGTTGTGCCTGAGTTGTTTGCTGGTGCACCGGACTGGGCTCAGATTATGCTCGGTAACGGTATCATAGCAGGCAGCTTCACGGCGATCTTCATGAACCTGCTGTTCAATGGTCTGGGCACCAAGGAAACAGCTGCCAAGATGGCTGAACAACAGGCAGATGCCATTCTTGGAGAGACGGGCAAGTCGGCTTAATAGCCGACCTAGACCTATAATCCAGCATGATAGTTATGTTAACTGTTCCTGAATACACCCTTCATAAGATGAACATTTAAGCAGGTTGATACTTCGTGATTTACAGCATGAATGGTTTATGACATTTATCATTTATGTTGTGAATGTTCAATCACATGAATAAGTCACCTTTACATGCTAAACAACGAATGTATATAGAAGCCGATATATAATTAAAAGACGATCCACACCCTGTTTGAAAGGGGGGATCGTCTTTTCTTTTGCATCATGTCTTCCTAAAGTTACAGATGGCGCATCTGTTTCTCTGCAAAATCGCCAACCCACGGCAGCTTTAGCCATTTCCCCTGCAAGCTGGTGACCACCATGATGAGCCAGACCACCACACCGAGCAGGGATAACAAGGATGCCACCAGTGGTCCAAATAAGGGAAGAAAAGTCGATAATACATGCCCAACCATAATGATGCCAAAGACGGTTACGGATTGCAGCGCATGAAATAGCACGAACCGACTCCGCTTCTCTACCGCGAGAAAAACAATCCCGCCTACAAAGGTAAACAGATAACAGAGCATACCGGCAATATTTTCATCCAGACCGCTAGACGATTTCATGGGGGACATCCGGTCCAGCCTCCTTTAACCTTTTTTTATTAGGCTATGAAGGAGATGGACAGAACTGAACCTGTGAATTTATCCGACTAACAAATCAAACAATATTATCTTCCGCCCTCGATCTGTCTGCGAGGGTTTGTGATCTTGCCCATTTTATCTGTATCGTTTTCCTTGGGAACCAATCTTTCATCGGTACGTCCTTCATGATGATTATCAAAAGCATACTCCGTCAGCTTCCATTCTGACTTGCCGAGAACGGGATCTGCCGGGAAGTGTTGCCCACGATGCAGATGTTCCTCACGTCCAGCTTCGTTGATATATACTCCGTCGACTTCCACCTTTTCATGTGAAAGGGGCAGCATATCCTGTTCTTTGCGTTCCATGAAACGGCGCCTCCTTTTAGATACCATTAATTTAACTGTATAGGTTGTCCGTGATAATATCCCCCGAATAGTTCAGTGTTATGCTGGATATATTAATTCCGTATAGAATGGTGGCATTCATAACACATGATTCGGAATTAAACTTTTTGGGCATGAAAACCGTTATATTTATTAGAGGAAATCGTCAAGTCGTAAGATACTTCCGAATATGATACAATAAGATTATGATTCATTCCGAATCATATCGGGTATTTATAGTGTCAGGTACTTGCTTTCTAGCGAGGTTCCCGACCTAAAGCTTGCTTTAAGCCGCGCACACAACTTCATGGATGGCATTTAAGACTTATTCGGCATTCTCTAAACGGAGCATTCACTTTCAACGTTTTGGGAGGGAATTACAATGGCAACGAAAGGTCACAATGAGGTCAAAGAAAGTTTGAGGGAAATGACTCGGATTTTCCGTCCTAAAGATCCAAAAAAATTCGTGAAGGAGTACGTGAGAAAATACCGGATTACGGGTGGATACGAGGAAGAATTGACTTCTGTGGTTGAGCATGAGCTTGTCAAGATGGATTCTTCCGTGTCCTGAAACAACACACAACTCTGATTATACTGTTCCGATAATGAATAGAACCGTCTTCCGGGCGATAAGCTCCGGCAGACGGTTTTTTTTGCGTTCCTGCTGCATATATATGGGAGTACACCTACAGCGGGAAGGATGAATGCATGTGGACCCTATTTTAAAAACCAAAGAAGAGATTGGCTACATGCGGGAAGCTGGACGAATTTTGCGAAGTTGTCACCAACATATTGAGCAGTGGATGATACCTGGGATCACGACAGCGGAGATCAATGAGCGGGTGGAAGGGTTTCTGGCAGCACATGGGGCCACACCGGAGCAGAAAGGATATAAAGGATATCCGTACGCCACATGTGCCTCTGTCAATGAAGTAGTCTGCCACGGATTTCCGGGAGAAGAAGAACTGGCGAGTGGGGATGTAGTGACCATCGATATGGTGGTGAACAAAGACGGCTGGCTTGCTGACTCGGCCTGGACATATGGCATTGGTGAACCAAGCAGATCCATTCGCAAGCTGATGAGACGCACGGAGAAGGCCCTTGAGCGGGCGATTGCCCAGGCAGTTCCAGGGAATACGCTCGGAGATATTGGAAGTGCCATTGAACGAACAGCCAGATTGTATCGTTACGGAATTGTAAAGCCCCTCATTGGTCATGGAATTGGTCAATATATTCATGAGCCGCCAAATGTGTTGCCGTATGGCAAACGCAGAACGGGCACGATGCTCACCGAGGGCATGGTCATTACCATTGAACCCATATTTACGAAAGGCAGTTCCGGGGCCGTTGTATGGGATGAAGATGGATGGACAGTAAGGACGGTAGATGGCAGCTGGGGAGTGCAGTATGAGCATACAGTTGCGATTACTGGGGATGGCCCCTTGATTCTGACCAATGGTACATGAGAAGAATTAAGGTGAAGGTGAAGATGAGGAAATGAATTGAACCTTTCGGAGGAATGCTCCATGCTGTTTTGAGCTTGAATGTAGCGGTATGGAGCGATAGGTATGTTTTCTGAATGGACATGGAAGAGGTCTTCCATAAAATTGGACCTTTCTTTTGCATAATATCGCATGTTTTGAATGTGAGAAAAATCACCAATAAATCGAGTTTTATCACCGAAATTTGGCAAAAATTTTCAAATGTAGAGTGTAATACTTTTAACTGAAATCGTTTGCAAATCAAGTTGTAGAGCGGTTTTTTACATAAAGTGAACAATTTGTGAACATGTGTCCAAAGATTGACAAAATCATACCCTCAACTTATATTTAATAAGTGATTGAAGCATATAGAATGAATTGGAAGAATGCGCAGACATGCCCTGAGCAGGAAATCACGGGAGTACTGGAAGCGTTATTTTTGTAAGCGTTCTGTATGATGAAGAGGATTATGCGTATCGTGCCGAAACGTACCTTTTGTTGCCTTTCTACTGAACGACAACGGTAATCTACGAAAACGTAAAAAAGTGGGGTAGATCAATGATGAAACAGTGGCAGGTTGCAAAGCGAATTCTCCCCTTGCTGGCGGTGTTCTCTTTGCTGCTATGCGCATGCGGGCGGGAAGACTTGTCGGTAATGAAACCTCAGGGTCCTGTGGCGCAAGGCCAATATGATCTGATGAAGTTATCCATCACGATTATGATCGTGGTGCTCATCATTGTATTTGCTATAGCGGCCTATGTTCTGATCCGGTTTCGTAGAAGATCCGGGCAGACCGACATGCCTGAACAGGTTGAAGGTAATTTCAAGCTGGAAGTAATATGGACAGCCATTCCGTTATTGCTGGTTATTGTGCTGGCAGTACCGACAGTCCAAACGATTTTTGCCCAAGGCGAAGATCTGTCCAATGACAAAAATGCACTTAAGGTCCAAGTCACCTCGCATCAGTACTGGTGGGAATTCACTTATCCTCAATATGACGTAACCACCGCTCAAGATCTCATCATCCCGACCGGAACAAAAATCGCATTTGAACTTAAAACCGCTGACGTGCTTCACTCCTTCTGGGTGCCGTCACTTGCGGGCAAAATGGACACAAACCCGGATGGAACACTTAACAAGTTCAGTTTCTCTGCACCGAATGAAGGCGTTTACCGCGGTAAATGTGCCGAGTTATGTGGCAGATCGCATGCCTTCATGGAATTCAAGGTAAAAGCAGTGAGTCAGGAATCCTTTGACAGATGGGTGAATCAGATGAAAGCACCTGCAGTCCTTCCTGAAGATACTCAATTAGCCGAGAAATTCAAAACAAACTGCCTTTCTTGCCACGCTGTTGGCGATCAAGGTGGACCAGTAGCACCTAACTTGACGGGAATCGGCGGCAAGGAATCTGTCGCAGGCATTTTGCTGAATTCTCGTGAGGGACAGGAAGAAGGTAGTCCGGTACTGGATAACATGAAAGAATGGCTCCATGATCCACAATCCGTGAAGCCGGGCAATACCATGCCGAATCCCAAGGATCTTGGGTTGACGGATGAAGAAATCGACGGAATTGCCGAATATCTGGCCAACTACAAATTGGACTATGAATAGAACAGCAAGGACGAAGAAGGGGGTACACAACCTTGGCTCATGCGCATAGCGTCAAGAGGTACAGGGGCTTGATGGATTGGATCACCACCGTCGATCACAAAAAAATCGCCATTCTCTATTTGGTTGCGGGTGGATTTTTCTTTGGAATCGGCGGCATTGAAGCCATTTTAATTCGGATTCAACTGATGAAGCCTATGAATGATTTTGTATCGGCACAGGTCTTCAACGAATTGATTACCATGCATGGAACAACGATGATTTTCCTTGGTGTCATGCCACTTATTTTTGCCATTATGAATGCAGTCGTGCCTTTGCAGATCGGGGCACGGGACGTTGCCTTTCCTTTTCTTAACGCACTTGGTTTCTGGACGTTCCTTTTTGGGGGACTGCTGTTGAACCTGAGCTGGGTTATGGGAGGAGCACCGGATGCGGGCTGGACCTCATATACGCCGCTTTCGGGCAGTGAGTACAGTGGAACGCATGGTGTGGATTTCTATACCATCGGTCTTCAGATCGCGGGTCTGGGAACACTCATCGGGGGCATTAACTTTCTCGCAACGATTATTACAATGCGTGCTCCAGGCATGTCCTACATGCGGATGCCGATGTTTACATGGACGACATTTATTACATCTGCCATTATTCTTTTTGCTTTTCCTGCCATCACGGTAGGGCTTGTACTTTTGACGTTTGATCGTATACTTGGAGCGAATTTCTTCGATGTAGCAGGGGGCGGTAACCCCGTACTCTGGCAGCACATCTTCTGGATTTTCGGGCACCCGGAAGTATACATTTTGATTTTGCCGGCATTTGGTATCATCTCGGAGGTTATTCCGACCTTCTCGCGTAAACGGCTGTTCGGTTACAGCTCCATGGTATTTGCCACCATCCTGATTGCCTTCCTGGGCTTCATGGTATGGGCGCATCACATGTTTACAACAGGTCTCGGAAATGTAGCCAACGCGCTATTCTCTATCTCGACAATGTTGATTGCCGTACCGACCGGGATCAAAATCTTTAACTGGCTCTTTACGATGTGGGGTGGACAGATCCGCTTTACAGCGGCGAACCTGTTTGCTGTTGGATTCGTTCCAACCTTCGTTATGGGTGGTGTTACCGGTGTCATGCTGGCATCTGCTCCGGCGGATTTCCAGTTCCATGATACGTACTTTGTTGTAGCCCACTTTCACTACGTTATTGTAGGGGGACTTGTACTCGGCTTGTTCTCGGGACTGCATTACTGGTGGCCGAAGATGTTCGGACGTATTCTGAGTGAAACACTTGGAAAATGGACATTCTGGACATTTATGATTGGTTTCCAATTAACGTTCTTTGTACAGCATTTCCTCGGTCTGATGGGAATGCAGCGCCGGATCGTTACATATTTGCCGAATCAGGATTTTGATCTGCTCAATCTGGTCAGCTCCGTCGGGGCTTTTCTGATGGGTGTGGGAGTTATCTTATTCCTCGCGAACATCGTAATCACCATGAGAAAACCGGCTGGTGCGCCAAACGATCCGTGGGAAGACGGTCGTACTTTGGAATGGTCCATTCCTTCACCGCCGCCGGAATACAATTTCAAGCAGACTCCGCTGGTACGTGGAATTGATGCGTACTGGAAGGAAAAGATGGCAGGACATACGGAGATGACACCAGCAGAACCCGTGGGTTCGATTCATATGCCATCAGCAACGCCGTTGCCGTTTGTAATGTCTGTGGGGATCTTTATTGCCGGACTTGGTCTGATGTTCAGCAAGGATGAATTCGGTAATGCGTTTATGAATGTATTGTTTAACAATTATATTGTAGTTGTTATTGGTCTTCTGATTACATTTGGATCAATGGCACTGCGTTCACTTTATGATGATCATGGCTGGCATATTGAACCGGAGGATCAGGATGAGAAGGGGGCTAGGACATGACAACCTCACATGCCGAACCGGTGAACGACAAATTGCCGCATGAACCGGAGAAAGCAACGCTGGAGGGACGTAACAAGCTAATTGCCTTCTGGTTGTTCCTTGGCGGAGAGACGGTACTGTTCGGTACGCTCTTTGCTACCTTCCTGGCTCTTCGTGGCCAAACCAATGATGGACCTACGGCGAATGAACTGTTTCACCTGCCACTCGTGGCCGCTGCAACGTTCATTCTCTTGGTCAGTAGTTTGACGAGTGTATTTGCAATTCAGGCCATGCATAAGGGCAAGCGAGATGCACTGGCATTGTGGCTTGGCATCACGGTGGTACTGGGTATGGGATTCCTCGCGCTGGAGATATACGAGTTCTATGAGTATGTGAAACATAAAGAGTTTGGCATGACTACCAGTGCCTTTAGTTCAGCATTCTATACACTGGTCGGGTTCCACGGAGCGCACGTTGCTTTCGGTATTGTGTGGATCGGAATCATTATTGGGCAGCTGTTCAAAAAAGGATTGACGGTCGTAACTGCACCTAAAGTATACGTCTCCGCAATGTACTGGCACTTTATTGACGTGGTCTGGGTGTTCATCTTTACGGTCGTGTACCTGCTCGGAAAGGTGGGGTAACACATGTCAGCACAGGATAAGACAGATCAACAGCCTGTGAAGCACCGTCACCGGACGGAAGGGCCACAGAAACACGTCGTGGTGTTTGTTTTCTCCATTATTCTCACGCTGATTGCGTTTGCGGCTGCTTCTGCCGGAGGGGTCAACACAACCTTTACGATAATTATTTTGCTCGTGATGGCTATTCTTCAGGTATTCGTTCAGTTGGGTTACTGGATGCACATGAAGGATAAAGGGCATTTGATGCCAATCCTGTTCATGGCCTTTGGTTTCTTCGTAGCCTTTACGTGCATCATTATGGCACTTTATTGGGTCTGGTGGTAAAAGAGATGGCGGCGGCGCAATGCCGCCGTCTTTTCCCCTTTTTGGCGAATGAATCTTCACAAAGAAATAAAGGCAACAACCAAATCAGGTCACGGGGAGGTTTCCCGTATGCTCGGGTTGCAATATTTTAGCTTCAACGACTTATGGAGTCCACTTATATTGGCTTTATTTCTGATCATTGCTGCGGCGTATTTAGTGCTCGTGGGACCGTTAAGCGAGCAAATAAAAGATGCAGAGCCTGCGACTGCCGGTCAGAAAATCATGTTTATTACAGGGCTGTTTGTCCTCTATCTGGCTCAAGCTGGACCATTTAATCTGCTTGGTCACGTGATGTTTAGTTTTCACATGGTAAGCATGGCGTTCTCTTATCTGGTAGCGCCGCCGCTGATGATGAAAGGTTTGCCGATCTGGGTATGGCGCAGAATCGTACGCTGGCTACCAACACGCCAGCTATCGTTCCTGGCTCATCCGATCGTTGCGGCAGTGATCTTTAACGGGCTGTTTTCGCTGTATCACTTACCGATTGTACATGATTACGTTATGCTGAATTTTACCGTTCACCGGTTGTATTATATTGCACTGTTTATCACCTCTATGCTCATGTGGTGGACATTGCTGAATCCGTTACCAGAGGGCAGACAAGCTTCGGGTCTATCCAAGATCGGTTTTATTTTTCTGAATATGGTGCTGCTCACACCTGCGTGTGGATTGATTATCTTTGCGTCCGAGCCGTTGTATCAGACGTACAGCAACCCGGCAGTATGGGCTGAAGCCATGCGGTATTGTGTGTCTGGGGATTCTACGGCTTTACTTCGCTCATTCGGTGGACCGGCCTTCTTCAACTTCCTGTCCTCGGCGAAGGAAGATCAGCAGGTCGGTGGCATTGTAATGAAGTTTATTCAGGAAGGGATCTTCGCCTCTATGCTGGCCTATGTCTTTTTCCAATGGTATCGGAAAGAGAAGCAGGAAGATGATGATGATTCGTATCCTGCTGGAGGCGCTGGGGGGCCACTCAATCCGGCTGCCAAATAATTAAGTCAATGTTCTGACAAGAGGGGGAACACACGATGGATATGTATTTTTGGCTACCTACGATCAGTACTTCTTTCATTGTGATAAGTGCAGTACTGGTGGGGATTGGATGGGTACTGATTATTCGGGGCAAACGCGAGGCTCATCAGTCCGCCATGGTAGCAGGTGCGATTGCAGCTCTAATCTTCTTTGTGATCTATATGTCTCGCACAATATTCGTAGGTAATACGGCTTGGGGTGGAGACCCGGATCTGGAGATCTTTTATCGGATATTTCTAATTTTTCATATTATCCTGGCTACCGTGGCAGCGATATTCGGTATTTCAACACTGGTGTTGGGGTTCAAAAAGAAGTTCGGAACACATCGCCGCTGGGGCAGGTTCACGTCCATGATCTGGTTCGGGTCAGCATTAACAGGTGTTGTTGTGTATGTTCTTCTATATCTCTTATATCCTGGTGGTCATACACGTCCGGTGTGGGAAGCTATTCTCGGCGTGTAAAAGTGGGGGCACAACCTCGGGCTAATCGTGCGTGCGTCACTATGATCTTCTGAAAATATGAAAATGGACGAATCTAGCAGAAGATTCGTCCACGCTACCTCTCTCATTCATTCATAGAATGAGTTCGAGAGGGGGAAACAAAATGAAAAAAACAGTCAATGTCAGTCAAACGTATCCACGCCTTACCGTGTATTCAGAAGAGAACTACAGAGGAAGAAGCCGCATCTATCGTGGCAACACGGGTCTTCGTAACCTGGACAATATTTTGGATGGGGTAGAGAGCCTGCGTTTTTTCTCAACAAGTTCCAATGCAACACTCGTTGTGTTCACGCGGCCTAACTTTCAGGGGGGATTCCGTGTCTTCCGCGGCAACACCAACTTGAGAGATTTGGATGATCTGATCCGTGGCAATGACGTGGAATCCCTGATCTCCACGAATGAACGGCTGACTCTGGCCGAGATTCGTGCGATCCGCGCCAACCGCAGTCTGCCTAGTGGTTATAACCTCGTTTAATCGCAAGGCCTCTTCTTCTAACAGGTGCTAGAGAACGGCAAAGGGCTGTACCCGAATTGTGTTTACACAATAACGGGTACAGCCCTTCTTTTGTGATCGGGAATGATGTTTGTTTAATCCCCGCCACCCCCACTGTCGCCACCGCCACTATCTCCTCCAGAATCGCTGCTACCACTATCGCTGCTGTGATGAGAATGTATGCCTGATGAAAAATCTGAATCATGATGTTTGTGATCCGGTATGTGTCTGACATGTCGATCGTAGGATTCATCTCCTGTAATGACCGGATATCCCGAAGCAGAGTCGGCATAACCGTTGTTACGATGTCTGCGGTGTCTGCCTTTTTTGGCAGAATGACGATGAGGTTCATCCCGGAGGATCAACCAGATAACGACGATAAGGAAAAGGAGCACAAACCCGATCTCGACCAGCCAATCCATAGTTGTAATCTTCCTTTCTTTGATCCGTGACTATAATTTATTTTAACGTAAATTTGAACTGTGTCCTATCCCATCTTCCTGATTCAGGAAAATTAGGGGTTGACGGGATCAGAATTCGGTCTGTATACTGTGTATATTGATATATACAGTAAACACAGTGATTACAGTGCGCAAGATGAGTGAATGACAACTGAAAGGCAGGCATGCATATGAACGAATGGAAGCAGGCGTGGTGGTTGACTCGCAACCAGACGAGTAAGGATAAGCTCCAATGGCTATGGTCTGCAATATTCATGATATACACTGGCGGCATGAGCGGTGTGATGTTATTGGGACAACAACAGACAGATTTCATTAATCCTGTAGTGGATTCCTTCTTTTTAATCATGTTGCCATTTCAAGGGTTCATGTTCTGCAGGCGCTCCTTCCGTTACATACAGGAGGATTCCTATACGCAGATGTTGGCCTACTATCGCAGAATCCCGATCCCTGAACAAGCGGTGATGTGGTCCAGGTTACAGCAAGCTCTAATGGCGTTTGCTTACAATGGTATTTTTTTCTACGGATCGTTATACGTGGTTAGCCTTCATGCCGAAGGATTCCGATGGGATCAATATCTGGCTTTTAGCCTGACCTGTACAGGTTATGGACTTTTGGTAACAGGATTATATATTTACGGAGAGTTTCTGAACAGTGGCAAGAAATACTTGGTTCTCAGTACGCTTTTTGTCCCCCTTGCGATTGGCATATCCTTATTGATTCGAATGTCAGGCAGTTACGGCTTTCGAATGGTGATGGATGCGAGTAAATCATGGGGGTTGCTTTCCCCGATCATGTGGATTGCTCTGGTGGCTGGTATCGCAGGATTATGGTTGTTTAGCCGCTTGACGCTGAAGAAGCTGGTTCTTCGGGATTTAAATTAAAATGACTTATGTACGAATACAGGATGAGACCGGCACGGTCAGGCAACAGACTGGAGTGTACCGGAGGGCGAGGTGCAAGATGTGAAAATACCCATTCAAATTAATGAAAATAGCGCTGAACCTTTATACCACCAAATTGAAAATCAATTAAGATCTTTAATTATAACGGGTCAATTGGAGGAGGGAACACATTTGCCGTCCATTCGTGAGTTCGCCGGAGCGCTGAATTGCAGTGTGATTACGGTTAGACGGGTCTATCAGGATCTGGAGAATGAAGGCCTGCTTCGTACGAAGCAGGGGACAGGTACATTTGTGGCCCAGGTAGAAGCCGGCGATAGAGAAAATTATAGATTGAAGGCCGCACAGGAAGCAATGCAGGCTGCGGTGCAGTCTGGAAAATCGGTAGGTTGTACGGAAGAAGAGATGGAGAGCCTGTTCCGGGAAGTCCTGAAGGCTATTTACGTGAAGTAAGGGAGTGATTCATACATGGAACCCATAGCAGTTCAGTTGAACGGTGTATCCAAGATGCGAAAACGCAGAGTAATTGGCCCGATTGATCTGACCATCCCGGAAGGGTATGTAGTTGCTATTCTCGGTCATAACGGTTCTGGCAAAAGCACACTTCTTAACATGCTGCAACAAGTGGTGCTGCCAGATGCCGGGCAGATTATATGGTTTGGGAAGGAACATGAGGGACCACTTCCCCTTGAACTGAGACAACAGATCGGTTTTGTGGCTGACAATGCCGGGCTTGAAGAGAATCGGATAACAGCACAGGAAGCAGCTGAATTTCGAGCCTACTGGTACCCGCGATGGGATATGAAGCTGTTCAATCAACTGATTCACGATATGGAAGTACCCGTTGATGTGAAGCTGAACAAAATGTCCAAGGGAGAGCGGCGGAAATTCGAGATTGCTGCTGCGATTGCAGCTCGCCCCAGATTATTGCTTTTGGATGAGCCTTCATCAGGACTGGACCCCTTTGCCTGGAAAGTGATGGTTGAGCAGTTCCGTACCTTCATGGCTGAGGGGGACACCACGATTCTGATCGCCACACATATAGCAGACGAAGTCAAAAGACTTGCGGATTACATCGTCTTGATGCACCGTGGTCAGTCACTGGGTATGGCCGAGAAAGACATGGTGCTCGATCAGTGGAAAGAAGTCTGGTATGAAGGAGACTTAAGGCCAGAGAGTATCCCGGGTGTTGTGGAATCTTCTTTGGAAGAAAGAGGGCTGGTTCGTGTCATTACAACCCGGGTCAGCGAAGCGCAGGAGAGACTGGAGCTATCGAATAACCGAGTATTGAAAATCCGTAACTTGGAATTGGATGAAGTGCTGGCGTTCTGGATTGCCGGGTATGCACCCGTACAGTGGAAATAACCGAAGGGAGACAATAAATGATGAACCGATTGGAATTGAAGCAAGTCGTCAAGCAATATGCAGACAAAACAGCCGTTAATGGAGTTACGCTCAATGTAAAAGAAGGGGAGATTTACGGACTGCTCGGAGCCAATGGTGCAGGCAAAACAACAACGATGCGCATGGTGCTTGGACTGATTCACCCGGACGGGGGGAATATCCTGTACAACGGCAAGCCTTACAACACAGAGTTGCAGCAGATTATGGGTTATCTTCCGGAAGAGCGTGGATTGTACCCGAAGGTGAAAGTCAGCGAACAGATTAATTATCTGGCACGGCTTCGTGGCATGAATGGTAAGGATGCAGATCAAAGTCTCAAATACTGGTTGGATCGGTTCGAAGTTCCGGAATATTACGATAAGAAGATTGAGGAGTTATCCAAAGGTAATCAGCAGAAGATGGGCTTTATTGCAGCTGTAGTGCATAGACCGCAGATTCTCATTCTGGATGAAGCGTTCAGCGGACTGGATCCGGTGAATGTGGAATTACTCAAATCCACTGTCAAGGAATTGCGTGATGAAGGTACAGCTATTCTGTTCTCGACACACCGCATGGAACACGTTGAAGAGTTGTGTCGCCAGATCACCATTCTGCATCGTTCCAACACGGTGGTACAAGGCGAGATCAAGGAGATTAAGAGCCGTTATCCACGTGAGCAGGTATTCCTGGGTACAGTTGGAAGTGTGGATGGGCTTGAACAGTTGCCTGGTGTGAAGAAAGTCGAGCGGAATGAGCGTGGTTACCTGATACATATTAGTCAGGTGGAAGCAGCTCAAGAGATTTTGAGAACAGCCATGACTCAGACGACAGTGGAACACTTTGAACTGAAGGAACCAACGCTTAACCAAATCTTTATTCGTGAGGTAGGTGAGTCGAATGAATAAAATGGGAACGATTACGGGCTTTACATTTAAAAACAAGGTTAAAACGAAATCATTCATGGTGACGACCATTGTACTTGCACTTTTAATCTCAATCGGACTCAATGTTCCATATTTCATTACCTTATTTAATGGAGGTTCCATTGGCGGAGCTTCAAGTAGCAATCCTGTAAATATTGGTCTTCTGAGCGCAGGGCAGCCTGAAGTTTCCGAGAAACTGGAGAGTTTCTCGTCGGCGCAAGGGGATCAGGCCTATCGATTCATTGCCAGTGGAGACAAGGATGAAGCGGCTCTTGCAGCGGATGCGGAAGCAGGGCTTACCGATGGCTATCTGAAGTTTGAACCGGTTGCTGGACAGGAGTTCCCACAGCCCATTCTATATTCAGCAGAAGATGTATCACCTCAGATCATTGCATCCATTGAAGCTGCATTGCAGAGTGTGAAGCTGGATGTGGTTGTGAAGGATGTACTCACAGCGGAGCAGAAGGAACTGATTACAACACCTGTGAAGCTCACCGAGCAAAGCTTGAGTACGGATGGAAGTGGGGCCGGTGCTGAGTCAGAAGGTGCGATGAGCCCGATTAACTATATTGTGGTGTACTTGCTGATCATCCTGCTGTTCACCTCGACCATGATGACAGGCAACATGATTGCTTCAGAGATCACAGCGGAGAAGAGTTCGCGTATTATGGAGATTCTGATTACGAGTGTATCCCCGCTCAGTCAGATGTTTGGTAAAATCATCGGTATTTTCATGGTGGGCATGCTGCAAATCGGGATCTTCGGAGCAGTGGTTGCCGGAAATATCCTGCTACCGCATAACCGTGCAGTGTTAGGTGACTTCAATATGAGTCTGAGTGATGTGAATATTGCGGTTATTGTGTATGGACTCATATTCTACATTCTGGGCTACTTCCTGTATGCCGTGTTGTTCGCTGCCATTGGCTCAATGGTAAGCCGTACGGAAGAACTGGGTCAGGCTGTTCTGCCGATTACGATGTTGTCGCTTGTATCCTTCTATATTGCGATCTTCAGTATTTCTACGCCGAACATTCTGTTGTTGAAAATCGCAAGCTTCATTCCATTCACGTCGCCGACCGCGATTCTGGTACGGATCGGTGCGGGAGTTGCACCGACTTGGGAGATTCTAACTTCATTAGCGATTCTCATTGTATCCATTATCATCTTCGGATGGCTTGCAGCCAAAATCTATCGCACAGGTGTGCTGATGTACGGTAAACGTCCAACCTTTAAAGAGTTATTTAAGGCCATGAAGGCTTATAAGATCTAAGTAGAGTTCAGGAGAGGGCGGCGGCTGATGATCATGCAGCAGTTAAAAGGGTTCTTTATACAGTTCTTGAGGGACCCGCTATGGTTTAAAGCACTAATTCTCTCTACACTGCTACTTTCAATTGTGTTTAGCAGTTCGGCCTTTTCAGAGCAGGGCTACTACCAAAGCATCTCTAAACTAGCTATCGCTATTTTCTTCGTCTCATATGGAGTGAAGCTACGGGGGAATCGGAAGGTTTCTATAGCATTCTTTTTCCTGGCTCTAATCAGTATCTATTTATCATGGAATAGCTTGGACTTTGCGAATATCTAGCATCGAAACTATGTGACGGATTCGTTTCTGTTATTTCTTATCTATTGAGAGTAATGAAGGGAAAGAGTGCTGCTCTGTTTGTGGAGTGGCACCAATTCCCGCCTTTATCCGTAATATCTAGGTATGTCCATTCTATTAAAATGGGTCGGCAAATATATTCACTAAAGGAGAATACATAATATGAAGAATTGGAAACGCATGCTCTTATCTCTCACCATCTCGGTAGGCTTGCTCACATCTGCAGTATCGGCTATGGCTGCTCCACAAGAAACTTCTGTCAAGGTCAATGACCAGGCAGTGAAATATGCTACAGGAGCACCAATCCTAGATAAAGGTACAACCTTGGTTCCATTGCGGACTACGCTGGATGCGATGGATGTGAAGCTAACAACTGCGACAGATGATACGATCACGGCTGTGGTAGATGGCAAAACGATTACACTGAAAAGCAAACTTACACGTATCAACGGTGTGACGTATGCTCCAATCCGCATCGTTGGAGATGCAGCGGGTTATGAAGTGCGCTGGGATGCTGCAACGCGCACCGTGCTGCTGGTATCCAAAGCTGGAGCAACGGAAACTGCTCAAACGGGTGGACGTGGCTTCATGTGGGAAGTGGAAAGCAATGGCAACATGGTCTATCTGGTAGGGTCCATGCATATTGCGGATGAGAGCTTCTATCCATTGCGTCCGGAGTTTGAGGAAGCATTTGCGGAAGCCGACTATCTTGGGGTAGAGATTGATATTAGCAAAGCGGCTGACGAAGAGCAGCAAAAGCTGGTTCTAAGCCTGGGTTCATATCAGGATGGAACAACACTGAAAGATCACATTTCCAGTGAAACCTATACGAAGCTGGGCGATGTACTGAAGAAAAATGGTTTAGAGCCTAACGCTTTGGATGCATTTAAGCCATGGGTAGTAGAGAGCACACTCGCAAGTTTGAAGTCCGCAACGGCTGGATACGAAGCGTCAGCAGGAGTGGATCTGTATTTCATCCAGAAAGCAATCGAGCGCAAACTCCCAGTTATTGAGTTGGAAAGTTATCAATTTCAACTTGGCATGTTTAACGACTTTTCCAAAGAAACACAAGAAGAAACTTTGAAAGCGACAATCGAGAACTTCGACGTGCTGGATAACAGTGTGAATCAGATGGCTGAGATGTGGAAAACGGGTAATGACGAGCAATTACTAGAACTGACTAACAGCTTCTCCACGAACGAGGAGTACAACAAAGCAATGCTGGTTGATCGTAACATTGGTATGGCGGACAAAATCGATGGTTACTTGAAAAACGGCAAAGGCGAGGAGTATTTCATTGTTGTTGGCGCGGCACACTACCTGGGCGATCACGGTATCGTGAAATTGCTTGAAGATAAAGGATATAAAGTAGAACGTAAGTAAATATAGATCACTATAGAAGGTAACCCTTTCGTCTCGAATAAGAGAGTTGAGAGGGTTACCTTCTTATATATAGAAGAAAGACAGATTAGATAGTGAAGCTCAAGTGTGCATGATAACACAATTAAACATATGATAACATTGTAGATTCAAGGTCCTTAATAGGGTTAGATTGTAAAATTAATATTTTTAGAAATTAACTCTTTACAAGTGCGTATGCTGCATGGTATATTCTATTTCCGGCCAAAAAAACACGAGAAACACGGTGCGGCAAGCGAATGAAATAAGCTTCGAAAGAAACTTAAAAAAAAGAGCTTGCAAAGTTGGTTCGGACATGATATTATATAAGAGTTGCTGAAGAGAACGGCATTCGGTAACGAAACAAGTTTGATCTTTGAAAACTGAACAACGAGTGAGTAAACATTCTGCTTGCAGAATGAACGCGAAAGTTGGAAACAAGCCTTGGCTTGGATCGACTGGAGCACAAATGAGATTTATAATCTCGTCAGATTCAAAATGAGCTTATCGCTCTTTTCAATACTTTATTGGAGAGTTTGATCCTGGCTCAGGACGAACGCTGGCGGCATGCCTAATACATGCAAGTCGAGCGGAGTTGATAAGAAGCTTGCTTCTTTGAGACTTAGCGGCGGACGGGTGAGTAACACGTAGGCAACCTGCCCTCAAGTTTGGGACAACTACCGGAAACGGTAGCTAATACCGAATAATTGTTTTCTTCGCCTGAAGGAAACTGGAAAGACGGAGCAATCTGTCACTTGGGGATGGGCCTGCGGCGCATTAGCTAGTTGGTGGGGTAACGGCTCACCAAGGCGACGATGCGTAGCCGACCTGAGAGGGTGATCGGCCACACTGGGACTGAGACACGGCCCAGACTCCTACGGGAGGCAGCAGTAGGGAATCTTCCGCAATGGGCGAAAGCCTGACGGAGCAATGCCGCGTGAGTGATGAAGGTTTTCGGATCGTAAAGCTCTGTTGCCAGGGAAGAACGCTTGGGAGAGTAACTGCTCTCAAGGTGACGGTACCTGAGAAGAAAGCCCCGGCTAACTACGTGCCAGCAGCCGCGGTAATACGTAGGGGGCAAGCGTTGTCCGGAATTATTGGGCGTAAAGCGCGCGCAGGCGGTCATTTAAGTCTGGTGTTTAATCCCGGGGCTCAACCCCGGATCGCACTGGAAACTGGGTGACTTGAGTGCAGAAGAGGAGAGTGGAATTCCACGTGTAGCGGTGAAATGCGTAGATATGTGGAGGAACACCAGTGGCGAAGGCGACTCTCTGGGCTGTAACTGACGCTGAGGCGCGAAAGCGTGGGGAGCAAACAGGATTAGATACCCTGGTAGTCCACGCCGTAAACGATGAGTGCTAGGTGTTAGGGGTTTCGATACCCTTGGTGCCGAAGTTAACACATTAAGCACTCCGCCTGGGGAGTACGGTCGCAAGACTGAAACTCAAAGGAATTGACGGGGACCCGCACAAGCAGTGGAGTATGTGGTTTAATTCGAAGCAACGCGAAGAACCTTACCAGGTCTTGACATCCCTCTGATCGATGCAGAGATGTATCTTTCCTTCGGGACAGAGGAGACAGGTGGTGCATGGTTGTCGTCAGCTCGTGTCGTGAGATGTTGGGTTAAGTCCCGCAACGAGCGCAACCCTTGATCTTAGTTGCCAGCACTTTGGGTGGGCACTCTAAGGTGACTGCCGGTGACAAACCGGAGGAAGGTGGGGATGACGTCAAATCATCATGCCCCTTATGACCTGGGCTACACACGTACTACAATGGCCGGTACAACGGGCTGTGAAGCCGCGAGGTGGAACGAATCCTAAAAAGCCGGTCTCAGTTCGGATTGCAGGCTGCAACTCGCCTGCATGAAGTCGGAATTGCTAGTAATCGCGGATCAGCATGCCGCGGTGAATACGTTCCCGGGTCTTGTACACACCGCCCGTCACACCACGAGAGTTTATAACACCCGAAGTCGGTGGGGTAACCGCAAGGAGCCAGCCGCCGAAGGTGGGATAGATGATTGGGGTGAAGTCGTAACAAGGTAGCCGTATCGGAAGGTGCGGCTGGATCACCTCCTTTCTATGGAGAATCGTTTCCCGCGTGGAAACATTCAAATACAAGTCTTCAGGAAGCATGCTTCCGAAGCGAGCTTTACTTCGTAAAGCTTTTAACTCACTCGTTGCTCAGTTTTGAGAGCTCAAACTCTCAAACAGCTTGCTTTTGCATGGAGCTTGTTCTTTGAAAACTAGATATCGAAACGAAAGTAAATGCGAATTAGAACATTCCTTTTTAGCTGAACTTGTGTATAACAAGTTTCAATAAAAACGGTAGATTGCATGAGCGAGTGATCGAAATGGAACGACTTTTGGCTTTGGACGCAGTCCAAAACAAGCGGAGTGACAGCTCGAACACGAGCGATATGGTTAAGCTACTAAGAGCACACGGAGGATGCCTAGGCGCTAGGAGCCGATGAAGGACGTGGCGAACAACGAAACTGCCTCGGGGAGCTGTAAGCAAGCTTTGATCCGGGGGTGTCCGAATGGGGAAACCCAGCTGGGGTAATTTCCAGTTACTTACAACTGAATACATAGGTTGTGTAGAGGCATACCAGGGGAACTGAAACATCTAAGTACCCTGAGGAAGAGAAAACAATAGTGATTCCGTCAGTAGCGGCGAGCGAACGCGGAGAAGCCCAAACCAAGGAGCTTGCTCTTTGGGGTTGTGGGACGTCTCACATGGAGTTACAAAGGAACCGGTTAAGCGAAGAGGTCTGGAAAGGCCCGCCAAAGAAGGTAAAAGCCCTGTAATTGAAAGTCTGTTCCCTCCGAGACGGATCCCGAGTAGTGCGGGGCACGTGAAACCCCGTATGAATCCGGCAGGACCATCTGCCAAGGCTAAATACTTCCTAGCGACCGATAGTGAAGCAGTACCGTGAGGGAAAGGTGAAAAGCACCCCGGAAGGGGAGTGAAATAGAACCTGAAACCGTGTGCTTACAAAAAGTCAGAGCCCGTTTTAGGGGTGATGGCGTGCCTTTTGTAGAATGAACCGGCGAGTTACGTTCCCGTGCAAGGTTAAGGTGAAGAGCCGGAGCCGCAGCGAAAGCGAGTCTGAATAGGGCGATGTAGTACGTGGACGTAGACCCGAAACCGGGTGATCTACCCCTGTCCAGGGTGAAGGTGCGGTAACACGCACTGGAGGCCCGAACCCACGCACGTTGAAAAGTGCGGGGATGAGGTGGGGGTAGCGGAGAAATTCCAATCGAACTCGGAGATAGCTGGTTCTCCCCGAAATAGCTTTAGGGCTAGCCTCGGAAAACAGAGTCGTGGAGGTAGAGCACTGATTGGGTGCGGGGCCCGCAAGGGTTACCAAGCTCAGTCAAACTCCGAATGCCATAGACTTACTTCCGGGAGTCAGACAGTGAGTGCTAAGATCCATTGTCAAAAGGGAAACAGCCCAGACCATCAGCTAAGGTCCCCAAGTGTGTGTTAAGTGGGAAAGGATGTGGAGTTGCACAGACAACCAGGATGTTGGCTTAGAAGCAGCCACCATTGAAAGAGTGCGTAATAGCTCACTGGTCGAGTGACTCTGCGCCGAAAATGTAACGGGGCTAAACACACCACCGAAGCTATGGCTTGATGCTTTGCATCAGGGGTAGGGGAGCGTTGTATAAGGGTTGAAGGTGTACCGTAAGGAGCGCTGGACATTATACAAGTGAGAATGCCGGTATGAGTAACGAAAAGATCAGTGAGAATCTGATCCGCCGAAAGCCTAAGGGTTCCTGAGGAAGGCTCGTCCGCTCAGGGTAAGTCGGGACCTAAGGCGAGGCCGAAAGGCGTAGTCGAAGGACAACAGGTCGAAATTCCTGTACCACCGTAAGCCGTTATGAGCAATGGGGGGACGCAGTAGGGTAGTGACGCGGACTGATGGATGTCCGTCTAAGCAGTGAGGCTGATGTGTAGGCAAATCCGCACATCGTAAGGCTGAGCTGTGATGGGGAGCGAAAATTGTAGTAGCGAAGGTCATGATCTCACACTGCCAAGAAAAGCCTCTAGCCAGGTGAAGGTGCCCGTACCGCAAACCGACACAGGTAGGCGAGAAGAGTATTCTAAGGCGCGCGGAAGAACTCTCGTTAAGGAACTCGGCAAAATGACCCCGTAACTTCGGGAGAAGGGGTGCCCCGGTAGTGTGAATAGCACGAGGGGGCCGCAGTGAAAAGGCCCAAGCGACTGTTTAGCAAAAACACAGGTCTGTGCGAAGCCGTAAGGCGAAGTATACGGGCTGACGCCTGCCCGGTGCTGGAAGGTTAAGGGGAGTGGTTAGGAGCAATCCGAAGCTGTGAACCGAAGCCCCAGTAAACGGCGGCCGTAACTATAACGGTCCTAAGGTAGCGAAATTCCTTGTCAGGTAAATTCTGACCCGCACGAATGGCGTAACGACTTGGGCGCTGTCTCAACGAGAGATCCGGTGAAATTTTAATACCTGTGAAGATGCAGGTTACCCGCGACAAGACGGAAAGACCCCATGGAGCTTTACTGCAGCTTGATATTGAATTTGGGTACGATCTGTACAGGATAGGTGGGAGCCTTTGAAACGTGAGCGCCAGCTTGCGTGGAGGCAACGTTGGGATACCACCCTGATCGTATCTAGGTTCTAACCTGGTACCGTAATCCGGTGCGGGGACAGTGTCAGGTGGGCAGTTTGACTGGGGCGGTCGCCTCCTAAAGAGTAACGGAGGCGCCCAAAGGTTCCCTCAGAATGGTTGGAAATCATTCGAAGAGTGCAAAGGCATAAGGGAGCTTGACTGCGAGACCTACAAGTCGAGCAGGGACGAAAGTCGGGCTTAGTGATCCGGTGGTACCGCATGGAAGGGCCATCGCTCAACGGATAAAAGCTACCCTGGGGATAACAGGCTTATCTCCCCCAAGAGTCCACATCGACGGGGAGGTTTGGCACCTCGATGTCGGCTCATCGCATCCTGGGGCTGAAGTAGGTCCCAAGGGTTGGGCTGTTCGCCCATTAAAGCGGTACGCGAGCTGGGTTCAGAACGTCGTGAGACAGTTCGGTCCCTATCTGTCGTGGGCGTAGGAAATTTGAGAGGAGCTGTCCTTAGTACGAGAGGACCGGGATGGACGTACCGCTGGTGTACCAGTTGTTCCGCCAGGAGCACCGCTGGGTAGCTATGTACGGACGGGATAAACGCTGAAAGCATCTAAGCGTGAAGCCCCCCTCAAGATGAGATTTCCCAGTATGTAAGACCCCTTGAAGACGACGAGGTAGATAGGCTGGGGGTGGAAGTGCAGCAATGCATGGAGCTGACCAGTACTAATCGGTCGAGGGCTTATCCAAATATGCAAGTGATAATTCGCATGTTTCGTTTCGAATCTAGTTTTCAGAGAACGATCTCTGAACTGTAAGCTATGCGTTTGGTGGCGATGGCGGAGGGGTTCCACACGTACCCATCCCGAACACGACCGTTAAGCCCTCTAGCGCCGATGGTACTTGGACCGCAGGGTCCTGGGAGAGTAGGACGCCGCCAAGCAATCGAAGGACACACTTGATGATATCGAGTGTGTCTTTTTTGTTTTTATTTACACAGGGAAACAACTAACTTTACAGATCAGAGTGCACCAGGACCTACACTGTATGATTAGACTGACTATTGATTAAAGCTGCTATATGTATTTCATCTATTTGAATTCCGGACTCTCTAGCTTCGTTCAGCAACCTTTCAGTTGAATTTAACGTACGTTTCAGTGGGATGGAGTATAGTGAAGCCATGTAAAAACGAGGAGGACCATAATGAATATATCTTCTGCAGCCAGCTCCACAACATCATACATATCGGCATTTTCGAGTTCGGAAAATTCAAGTAGTTTAGAGAAACAAAAGACGAAGCTTGAGGCTCAACTGGAGAAAGTCCAGTCCAGCAAGGACGATGAGAAGACAAAGGAGACAAAGACCAAACAGCTTGAACAGCAGATCAAGCAGATTGAGGCGCAGATTGCACAGCAAAGCTCTCAAGGAGCAGGTACAACCGTTGCTAAGGAGGCGCCACCTGCCCAACCCTCAGCCAATGGAAAGGGCGTAGCTACCCCTAAGGAAATTGCAAACGCAACAACGGATAGCAATGGCCGATTCGATATACGTATCTAATTGCTTATATCTAATATAGGACAAAACATAACAAAGCCCTGACCGATCTTTATGGATCGTGCAGGGCTTGTTTAGATTTTTGTTTAATTATTTATGGGGTCTACCTACATGCTATCCGCGTTCCATTTATCTTTCATCTGATGCCGTTAACTCATCTGATAACGTTATTCAGCCTGCAACGCGTTTATTCGATCCGTAAGGGATCGTTTTCTATAGTATACGGCTATAGTTGCAAGAACGAGCATCTCAGATAACGGTACGGCAAGCCATACACCCGTTACACCAAAGAAGGAAGGGAGGACTGCAATCAGTGCAATCATGATGATCATCTCACGTGCAGCTGTAATCCAGATGGCCATTTTGGCATTACCTACAGATTGAAAATAGGTGCTCATGACAAAGTTAACACCCATAAACACATAAGCAAATGTAAATATACGTAATCCGTATACGGCATTATCCGTTACGCCGCTACTGAAGTTTCCAAAGATTTGCACGAAATAAGGTGCACCGATTTGAACAATAAGCAGTAACAGTAGACTGCATGCCAGAGCCGTTTTCGTGGCTAAACGTATCGTTTGTTGTACCCGTGTAACCTGACTGGCACCGTGATAATAGCTTATCAGAGGTTGGGCAGCGGATGCCAGACCCAGGAAAGCCAACAATACAACACCATGAATGTAGTTCAGCACGGTAAAGGAAGCTACACCATCCGTACCCGCAATGCGGCCCATGGAGATATTGTGAGAGACAGAGAAGACCGACATGCCAAGTTCAGCCAGAAAGCTGGGGAAACCAATAAGAAGTAGGGAAGCCAGCAGTTTATTGTTCCATTTGAACCGGGTGAACGTGAGATTATTTGTTTTTTTGAAAAAGTGAGTGAACAGGACAAGCAGCGCAAGAGAAGCGGATACAATTGTACCGATAGCCACACCGCGTACACCCCATTCGAGCACATACAATGTTACATAATTAATGACGATATTGGCCACAGCAAACGTTATCTGAGCGTACATGGATGTGTTGGGATTGCCGTCGTTCCGAACAAAAACAGAGAGTGCATTCTCAATGGTAAAGACAAATCCGAACAACAACATGATATTCATGTAGTCCGAAGCAAACGGGAAAGTCTCGGCATTAGCACCGAGGGAGTATACCAGCTTGTCTTTAAACGTAAATGCAGTATAACCAATAGCCATCGTAACGAGCATTATGAGCATAATGGATTTGGTAAAAATTTGTTTGGCTGATGTGATATCTTTTCTACCCATCGCGTTAGAGTACAACGTTGCCCCGCCCATACCAATCCACAGTGACATGGCAACAAAAAGCGTGTAAACAGGAGAGGCAATGCCGATCCCTGCCATCGCGGTAGAACCCAGTTTGTGTCCAACCATAATACCGTCGATAATAAAATTAAAAGCAACCACCAGCATCCCCAATACAGAAGGCACAAGGTAGCTAATAAAAGCTTTGCCTACCGATTGCCCTTCCAATGGATGCGTCCAATTCGTATTCATAATGACCTCCGTTAGTAAACTGAATGTTCATTCTGTATTAAATAATACTGAACGTTCGTTCTGTATGATAACACGGCTTGAATTCTCTTGGCAACTTTTGCGTTTGAATATCGTTTATGTGGTAGAGTAGGTTGATATTTTATAAGGCGGGAGGAATCTCTTGATGAAACAAAATAAATACGATGAATCGGAATTTTTTGATAACTACAGTAAGATGGCTCGTTCTGTTCAAGGGCTGGAGGCTGCTGGAGAGTGGCATGAACTGCAGACACTTCTGCCGGATTTGAAAGACAAGCGTGTTCTGGATTTGGGATGTGGTTTTGGTTGGCATTGTCGGTATGCACGCGAGCAACAAGCGAGTTCAGTAATTGGTTTAGATCTGTCTGAGAATATGCTCCAGCGGGCTCGTGAGATGACGGACGATCCACAGATCCAGTACGAGCAGCTGGCGATTGAAGATATTGATTTTGCACCGGGACAATTCGACGTTGTGATCAGTTCGCTGGCTTTGCATTATATTGAACAGTTAGACACGGTGTATGCCAAAATCAATGACTGTCTTGTTCAAGGTGGCACGTTTGTCCTTTCCTCTGAACATCCCATCTTCACCGCTCGCGCTGCGCAGGATTGGCATTACGGACCCACAGGTGAGATCCTGCACTGGCCCGTGGATGATTACCACGATGAAGGGAAGCGTGTGGCGAACTTTCTGAATCAGGATGTGGTTAAATATCATCGTACACTGGCAACACATATCAATGAACTTATTAAGGCCGGGTTTGCCATTCAAAAGGTGGCTGAGTCCAAACCATCACCGGAAATGATTGAACAGGTTCCTGGTATGCGAGACGAAAATCGAAGACCTATGTTTCTGATGATTGCTGCGGTTAAAGTATGAAGGATTAAGGAGAAATTTGAGAGTAACAGCGATCAGAAAGTTGATCGGTCTTTCAAATGACCGGAACTGCTTGAATAAATCGGTGTGTTCAGTGATATTGAACACGCTGTTTTTTATTTTGCTACAATAATAAGAAATAATGTCCAAAACAGGGAACCAAACCACAATAGATCCAGTCATATTAAGTGAGGTGAACAACAGTTGGATTATCAATTTCTGGCACAGGCTCAGACCATCGACAATTACACACTTAGCAGCATGATGGATGACTACGGAAACGACGTGTGGAATTACGCTTATTTTCTGACCAAAAGTGCCGAACAGGCAGATGAATTGTCACAGGAAGTTTTTATTCGGGCGTACTCGGGGGTTGCTCATTATCGCGGAGAGTGCTCACTAAAAACATGGCTGTTGACGATTACTAGAAACACGACTTTTACATATCGAAAATCCAAATTTTTTCGTAGCAGTCTGTGGGGAGAGACCTTACCCATGGAGACAGAGCGTGTGGGTTCGAGTCAAAGAGTCATGATTGCAGAGCAGCCTACACATCCTTCGGCGGAGATGGAAGTGATGCGTAAGGAGCATGTCCATGAAATCTGGGATATTGTTCTGGCTTTGCCGAAGAAGTTCAGGGAGATTCTTTTGCTGAATCTGAAGTATGAGCTTACGACAAGTGAGATTGCAGAGATGTTGAAAATCAGCTCAGGCACAGTAAAATCCAGACTTTCCCGAGGTAAGGATAAGGTACGGAAACAATGGGAGGAGCGAAGCGAATGAAACACAAGGATGAGCAATGGGAAAAGGAGATCCGAAAGGGACCGTTTGCATCGTCTCCTTTTACAGCGGATCACAAGCGAAATGTGCTTCAACAGGTGGAGTTGATGAAGAAGTCTGAAGAAGGTAGTCTGGGAAATGACTCGGAGCAAAGTTATAGGTCGCCTAGACCGTTTAGACCGCTAGTAGACAACGTGTCACACAAGCGTCGCCTTAGAAGAGGGCCCCTTGCTGCAGGCATGAGTGCTTTGGTTATTGCTGCTGGATTGTTCCTATGGATCTGGGATGATGGACAGCTGGTGAAACCTGTGATCGAGCGGGTCTATCCGACAGCAGCGTTACAGTTATCTGATCATCTAAGCATAGATCTGTTAACGGATAAAATGAGAAGGAATGTTGCGACTACGATGCGAGATGATCTGGGTAAGCAACTGAAGATTACGAAAGTGGAAGACTTGCCTGTGTCCGGCAGAATATATGTAGAGGCTGGAAATGAAAGTGAGAAGGAGTATGCGCAGATATGGCTAGATGCGACAACAGGCAATCTGCGTGAAGTAGAAATGAGACGAGAGATGCAGCCGAGCGAGTTGGAGCACCGTTACCTGCGTCAAGTTCCATCGCTTTTACAAAGTATAGGCAGCACGCCAACGCTTAAACCTGTATCCGTTCAACGTTATGTGAGTATGAAGCAAGGGGAGTCGGAGCCAGTATCGTATACTACATTAGCGTTAGAGAATGAGACTGGCTATGGAGAGATTGTATGGCAACAGGATCAGGCTATCTCGATTACAGGCGAGCTTAGTCCTGATCAGATATCTGAGTCGGCACTGGTGGATGCCAGAAAAGCGATTGAGGCATTGTCTGGTAAAGCCAATCTTGATCTGGTAAGAGCAAGTCGGAGCAAAGATGATGAGCTTGGAAAGGATACGGTTTTTTTTAGCTTTGAGAATAACTATTTTGTGCAGGTGACCGAAGGAAAAAAGGGTTTGGGTTATACCGTAGGGGATGCTAATTATTATGAGGAACAAGAAGTAGGTAACATAGAAGAGATGGAGGCTTATCATGAGAAATTATTTAATATCGATGAGTCTCTTCTTAGAGAAAAAGTGGGGCCAATAGTAAAAAAAATATTCAATATTGATTTTGATGCTTACAAACTTCACAGAAATGCTGAGCAATTGGGGGTCGTCACATTTGAACTGAAATCAAGCACGGATGTTTTTCAGGTTGAATACAGGGAAGATGGACGCATCAAGATGATCACCAGAGGCGAGTTATAAGGGAACTATAGAGCTTGATCTTACATGTTACAATTTAATTCATCAATAGAATGAACACAAGGAGATAATGATGAAATATTTGGTGAGTTCTTGTCTGGCGGGGGTAGCTTGCCGTTACAATGGAACAGCGAGCCTGGATGAGAAAATTCAGGAGCTTGTGGAGCAGGAGCAGGCGAAGATGGTGTGTCCGGAGCTGCTTGGCGGATTCTCCACTCCACGGGAACCGGCTGAAATTATCGGTGGAACAGGCAAGGACGTACTGGCAGGCATTGCAAAAGTGATCGAGAAAAGTGGCAAGGACGTCACGGACCTGTATATCAAGGGAGCCTATCAGACGCTCGATTGGGCGCGAAAATTGAATGTGTCATGTGTGGTATTGAAGGAGTTCAGTCCGTCCTGTGGTACACAGATGATCTATGATGGGAGTTTTGCCAACCACATGGTAGCTGGAGAAGGTGTCACCTCAGCATTGCGGAGACAAGAAGGATATACCGTCATTTCTGAAAATGAATTTATGGAGCAACTGTAAACTTCATGTGTGAAAAAATGCCGTCTGGGGAGAAGATATATGATCCAGCAACGGCTATTTTCCTTGTTAGGACACAATAGTTACTTTTGGAAACTTAGAAACAATAATGTGCGTACTTTTCATTTTAGGATATAGATTCTAAACTAATACTTAAGCAAATCCAAAATTAGAGACTAACGATTCAACATAAAAAATATAAAAAAGGACGTGGAGCTCCATGGAAGTTACAGCAAAGTCAAAGAAAAAGGAAGACATTTTAAAGGCTTATCATTTCCGACATGCAACAAAGATCTTTGATGATACCCGCAAAATTTCGGATGAGGATTTCCAATTTATATTGGAAACCGGCAGATTATCTCCAAGTTCCATTGGACTTGAACCGTGGAAATTTCTGATTGTACAAAATCCGAACCTGCGCAAGCGTCTGTCCGAAGTTTCTTCCGGCGCTCAAAAGCAATTGGCAACAGCAAGCCATTTTGTTGTTATTTTGGCCCGGTCCGATGCCAGTTATAATTCTCCCTATGCGGAATACATGTTGAAGGAAACAAAAGGAATGCCGGACGACGTATTTGAGCTAACAAGTCAGGCTTATGGAAAGTTCCAAAATAACCAGAGAATTCTGGATAATCCACGATCATTATTCGACTGGGCATCCAAACAGACGTATATTGCACTTGGCAACATGATGACGGCGGCAGCTCAAATCGAGATTGATTCTTGTCCGATCGAAGGTTTCAGCCGTGACGATGTCCATCGAATTATGGAAGAAGAGGGTTTGCTGGAGAATGGTGCATGGGACGTCTCGGTGATGGCAGCCTTCGGTTATCGGGTAGAGGAGCCCACGCGTGAAAAGTCCCGACAATCGGTTGAGAAAATCTCCCAATGGATTAACTGAATTCAGCAAAATTCAACATGAGTCAAGGAACGATGATCTAATATCAAGGTTTAAGATCAAGATCTAACATTATAGTATAGAGGATCAGAAAAACAAAACAGGATCGAAACAGCCCGATAGTTTCCACAGGTACAAGGATGGAAACTATCGGGCTTTTTGTTTTTAGATAAAAAAGAACTTGAACATACATAGATGTCTATGTATAATGAGGTCATGCCAAAATACAACGCAATTGCACTGATTGCAAGAATCAGAGATCATGTCAACAAACGGATTGTTCACGAATTGGAACAGCATGAAGTGACAGGCATTGTACCTTCTCATGGAGATGTATTGATGTTCTTGTACCGTGAAGAGACGCTGTCAATCAAGATGTTGGCAGAACGTGTTCAACGCACGCAACCAACGGTAACGGTACTGGTCAACAAGCTGGAGAAGCTCGGTTATGTTGAACGCAGTAAGAGTGCCGAAGATAGCCGGGTGACGATGATTCGCCTCACTGAGCAGGGGAAGCGGCTCGAACCGATCTTCCATCAGGTATCAGAGCAGATTAATGACATCATCTATAGTGGTCTGTCCGATGAACAGTCGGAGCAATTGGAGAGCTTGCTGTCCAGTATTGTCCGAAAGTTATAATGAATGAACTCTTCTGTCTGCAACCCTTCCAGATTTGACTGGGATGGAGGCAGAGGAGCCCAAATATTTTTGTCCATATACATAGATATCTATGTATATGGGGACGTATCAATGTAACCCCATTTTCGAAACCTAACTCAAACCAAACCTGGAGGGATTCACACTATGAAACATCTTATCGTATATGCTCACCCGCACACAGACAGCTTTAATAACACAATCCTCAATACTGCTGTAGAAGCTCTCGAAGCTCAAGGCCATGAAGTGGTTGTTCGTGACTTGTATAAGCTTGGATTCCAACCCGTACTGACTGAAGCCGATACAGCTTCCATGCGCGCAGGACAGACACCACAGGATATCGCCACAGAGCAACAGTATGTTACTGACGCAGAAGCCATTACATTCATCTATCCGATCTGGTGGACAGGACTTCCTGCCATTATGAAAGGATATGTTGACCGTGTATTCGCCTATGGTTTTGCATATGCAGCAGGTGAAGCGGGAATCGAGAAATTGCTGACAGGCAAAAAAGGACTCATCATCAACACACATGGTACACCAAGTGAAATTTATGATCAGATTGGCATGACTGCTGGATTGAAAATAACTTCGGACGTAGGTATCTTCGATTTTGTAGGCATTGAAGCCGTAGATCATCTGCTCTTCGGTAGCATTGGATACCTGGATGCACCCGCATATCAAGCCATGTTGGATCAGGTTAAACAGACGGTAACGACCAGATTCTAATATAGATTTTGGTTTCCTATAGGGATTCCATATGATACCAGACCGACTCGATCATGAGTCGGTTTGTTTGTTTCATGTGTTTGCAAAATGCCTGAAAGGGGGTATAATCGTACCCATGGAACCTATACTTATATTCAAAGCATTATCGAACGAGACACGTAGACAAATCCTGTTGTGGCTCAAAAGCCCGGAGCAACACTTTTCACCGTTGGAACTGTCCCAGCATCCGGATGGGGGCAAAAACGGAATCTGTGTCGGCACGATTCAACTGAAGGCTGGACTGGCTCAGTCGGTTATATCCAGTTATCTGCTGACCATGCTCAAGGCAGGGTTACTGCTCTCTGAGCGAAGAGGACAATGGACGTATTATCGGCGCAATGAAGAGACGATCCGTCAGTTTGCCGAGTACGTGCAGAACGAGTTATAAGCCGGATGCCGGAACGGAAGCTAGGATGCACATGCAGGCAGGGATTCCGTCCGGATGTAAACGGCTAGTTCAGTATCACATCACTACATCCAGTTGCGGTTTAATTAATCTATATATCTGGATATACAAAAATATAATCATCGAGGGGATTAAACGATAATGACTACAGAAAATACAGCTTCATCTCATAAAGAACATATTCAAGACGTTAAGCTTTCCATCCTTGATTTGGCTCCAGTTGTTGTAGGCGCAACACCAGCCGATGCCTTGCGCAACAGTCTGGATCTGGCACAGCATGCTGAGCGTTGGGGATATCACCGTTACTGGGTAGCAGAACATCACAACATGCAAGGTATTGCTTCTTCTGCAACCTCGGTCGTTATCGGATATCTTGCTGGTGGAACCAAAACGATTCGTCTGGGTTCAGGAGGCATCATGTTGCCAAACCATGCACCGCTTGTGATTGCTGAGCAGTTCGGTACACTGGAATCCTTGTATCCTGGCAGAATTGACTTGGGACTGGGTCGTGCACCAGGCAGTGATCGCCGGACATCGCTTGCGCTACGCAAAGATCTGAATAGCGGGGAAGATTTCCCGGAGCTGCTCGCAGAGCTCAGAGCATACTTTGATGCTTCGGCGACGTCTTATCATGCGCCTGTTCGCGCAGTTCCTGGAGAAGGATTGAATATTCCAATCTATCTGCTCGGGTCCAGTGATTTCAGCGCACGTCTGGCAGGTCAGCTGGGATTGCCGTTTGCTTTTGCCAGTCACTTCTCGCCCGATTACACCCGGATTGCACTGGAAACGTATCGAAACAATTTCCAACCATCTGATCACTTGAAGGAACCACATGTGATTGTTGGGGTCAACGCTGTTGTTGCGGATACAGATGAGGAAGCAGCATGGCTGGGTACAACGATGCAACAGCAGTTCCTGAACATTATTCGCGGCACAACGGGATTGGTACAGCCTCCGGCTGAGATGGAAGGCAAGTGGACGGACCGCGAGAAAGCTGGTGTGGAGCAGACGCTGAAGGCCGCTGTTAATGGTTCCCCAGAAACCGTTCGTGGACAGCTGGAATCCTTCATTCGGCAGACGCAGGCAGATGAGCTGATTATTACGTCGATGATCTATGATCATAAGGCGCGTCTGCATTCCTATGAGTTAATCGCACAATTGGCGGGAAAAGCCTAATCTTTAATTTTTACCATAAAAGCTGGCTTAACAGTAAGCTATAGATCTAAATTGACGGTTCGTCTCCCAGTGAGGCGGACCGTTTTTGAGTAGGGAAAATTTTCAAATAATTCATGTGGGGCAGAAGACTCATTATGGGGTAAAATGACTTTACCGGTTTAATTTGAAACGGTTAATCAGCGCCATACGTATAAATCCAGAGAGTTATACATATGTTGGCTTGTACAAGGGACTTTATTTTTTTCAGGCAAGGGACATTTATCAGATTTAAAGCTTGTTTTGATTAAGGATACATATGAGAGGACGACACGCCTATGGAGCAACCTGAGCAACCCCGCGTTTGGCCGGAGCGGTTCAAGCGATTTTTTCTTAACAACAAGTTTGTCCTATTTCTGCTGATTCTGCTGTTGGTGGGACTAAACGTCATGGTTCTGACCAAAGTATCCTTTGTTCTTCATCCGCTCGCAGTACTCATCAAAACCATTGTGTTACCTATCATTCTGTCAGGCATACTCTACTATCTGCTGAATCCGATTGTGGATGTGATGGAGAGATGGAAAATCAAGCGCGGCTGGTCCATTCTGATCCTGTATCTTGCAATAGGAGGCATTCTGACAGTCGTCGTGTTGGCGGTTATTCCGGTTGTGCGTAACCAGATTGTGGGGCTGATTGAGAATTTCCCAACGTACAGTGAGACGGTAAAACAGCAGTTTGAGGAGCTTACGGGCAGTAAACTGTTCAGTCAGTTCCAGGAGACGGTGAATTTGAATTCTCAGGATTGGTGGGGAACCATCTCCCAAAAGGCCACTGAAATTTTGAACTCGACCTGGACCAAGTTGGGCGGATTCCTCGGAGCTTTCACGGAGACCGTGCTGTCCATCGTAACTGTCCCGTTCATCCTGTTCTATCTGCTGAAAGACGGCAAGAAGCTGCCGGCGAAAATTCTGTCTTTCCTGCCAATCAAGAGTCGTACGGGTGCAATGCATGTGTTGGAAGACATCAATCACCAGATCAGTTCATTCATCCGTGGACAGATTATCGTCAGCTTCTGCATCGGTATTCTGCTCTACATCGGATATATGGTCATTGGTCTGGATTATGCACTGATTCTTGCAATAATCGCATCGTTTACAAGTGTTGTTCCGTACTTGGGACCTGCAATTGCAATTACACCTGCGTTGATCGTGGCACTCGTCACTTCGCCGGTGATGCTGTTGAAAATGGTTGCCGTATGGACGATCGTGCAGTTAATCGAAGGTAAATTCATCTCACCACAGATCATGGGTAAAACGTTGAAGATCCATCCTATCACGATTATCTTTGTCATCCTGACTTCAGGTAATCTGTTTGGAGTCGTAGGCATTTTGCTCGCTGTTCCAGGATACGCGGTGCTGAAAGTATGTGTATCGCATATCTTTAACTGGTTCAAGGACAGATCCGGCCTGTACGATCCAAACAAGAACAATCTTTTATAACCGAAGTGGCATGCTCTCCAACTGATCGGTAATCGGAAGGAATAGTCACTTTGTATTCTGTTCAAAACGGTACCCTTACCAAGAAGAACCCCCGTCCATCGGCATATAGCCGAGAGGCGGGGGTTCTTCTTCATGAACCAGCTTGGCGGCTGCCTAGCTGTGTTTAATATGCTGGAGCGTTTGCAGGAAAATCTGCTCAATATGAGTATCATCCAGAGAGTAGTACACGGTCTTGCCTTCCTTGCGCCGCTTGACGATCCGCATATTGCGGAGTGAACGCAACTGGTGTGAAATGGCCGACTGTCCCATGTCGAGCAGAACCGTCAGGTCATGCACACATAATTCCTTCTGTAACAGCGCATCAATAATACGTAGCCGTGTTGGGTCGCTGAATGCCTTGAACCAATCTGCCATCTCGGAAGAGGTATCCCGATCTATGAGTGAAGTGCGAATCGTCTGCACATCCGCTTCAGTACCCGAGCAGGTTGCATCACATTCGCTTGGTGCTTTAACCGGTTGTTCCATTTCATATCACCGCCTATGTTAACAACTATAGCTCTATTATATCCAAAAACGGCCTAAAGCGAAATGATTACTATTAGCATAATCTGTATGAAAAATCAACAACGGATGTTGACACTCATGTTTGGGCGTGCATATAATAGGGGTAATTAAACATATGAATGAATGCTCATATATTGAATGTAGTTGGATGATAACATTGTTTTTGTACTGCAAAGGGGAGAATTCACATGGGAACCGGACAGGAACAGGTGAAAAGGGAACTGCTGCTTGATGGACTGGACTGTGCGAACTGCGCATTAAAGATCGAGAACGGCGTTAAAAAAATTAAGGGCATTAATGAATGCTCCGTCAATTTTGTTACTAAAACATTATCGCTACACACCACCTCCGATATGGATGAACAAGTAGTTGAAGAAGCGAAGCGCAAAGTGCTTCGGCTGGAGCCTCATATTCGTATCTCGGAAAAAGGAAAACAAGTAAACGGACATGTACAGACTCATGCAGGGAGTGCGGCTGGTTCACACGAACACCGTCATGACCATGCCGGACATGATCATGGACATTCACATACACATGGCGATCACTCGCATACTCATGATCATGGAGATCCGCAGGGAAACACACACGATCACGGAAGTCATGCTGGACATAATCACGATCACAGCCATACCCATGATCACGATGCTCATGCAGGCCATTCACATGAACATGGTGCAGGTCAGACCAAAATATTGCTTGCTCGTCTTGCTGCCGGTTCTGTGTTGCTCGCAGCTGCGATCTGGTCGCCGCTGGAGGGCTGGGCACAGTTCACCCTATATGCGCTCGCGTATCTGATTGCCGGGGGAGATATCGTGCTCCAGGCGTCCAAAAACATCATCCGCGGTCAGGTGTTCGATGAATACTTCCTCATGTCCGTCGCTACCTTGGGTGCCTTTGCCATTGGAGAGTATCCGGAAGGGGTAGCGGTCATGCTCTTCTATCAGCTCGGAGAGCTGTTTCAGGGCATGGCGGTTAATCGGTCACGTAAGTCCATTCAGTCCCTGATGGACATTCGCCCGGACTACGCGAATATCCTGACGGGTTCGGGTGACGAGACACGGCGGGTATCTCCGGAAGACGTACGGATCGGTGATCGTATTGTCGTGAAGGCAGGAGAGCGAGTACCGCTGGATGGTATCGTTCAAGCTGGGCGTTCCATGGTGGATACTTCTGCCCTGACAGGTGAGTCAGTACCTCGTGAGCTGGAGCCCGGAAGTGATGCACTTAGTGGATTTGTAAACAAAAACGGGATGTTGACCATTGAAGTAACCAAAACGTTTGGTGAATCAACGGTATCCAAAATTTTGGATCTGGTGCAGAACGCGAGTAGCCGGAAGGCAAAAACAGAGCATTTTATTAGTAAATTCGCCCGTTATTACACCCCGGTTGTTGTGATCCTTGCAGCCCTGATTGCATTTGTTCCGCCGTTGATACTCAGTGGTGCAACATTTGCCGACTGGATCTATCGTGCATTGGTCTTCCTGGTCATCTCATGCCCTTGTGCGCTGGTGGTATCTATTCCACTTGGATTCTTCGGTGGTATCGGAGCGGCTTCACGTAACGGGATTCTTGTCAAAGGCAGTAACTATCTTGAAGCATTAAACGATGTGAAAGTTGTCGTTTTTGATAAAACGGGTACACTAACCAAAGGTGTATTCAAAGTAACAGCCATTCGCCCCGAAGGCGAACGCACGGAAGAAGAACTAATGAAACTGGCAGCCATTGCCGAAGCTAATTCCAATCATCCGATTGCCGAATCCATTCGCGCAGCTTGGGCCAAAGCGATTCCTACACAAGGTGTGGAAGGTTATGATGAAGTTGCCGGACACGGGATCAAGGTGAGCGTGGATGGTAGGGAAGTGCTGGCAGGCAACGCTAAATTAATGAAGCAGGCCGGTATATCCTATACCACACCTGAGACGGCCGGAACGATAGTGCATGTTGCTGAAGCTGGCACATATGTTGGTCATCTGATCATTGCTGATGAAGTGAAGGACGATGCAGCAGCTGCTATTCAGACGCTGAAGAAGCTTGGCATCCGCAAAACGGTTATGCTGACAGGAGATGCCAAAGCCGTGGGTGAAGCGGTAGGACGTGAGCTGGGTGTGGATGAGGTCTATGCTGAATTGTTGCCACAGGATAAAGTCGAACGACTGGAGCAATTGGAAGCGGCCAAATCTCCGAAGGAAAAAATGGTGTTTGTCGGTGATGGTATCAACGATACACCTGTGCTGGCACGAGCCGACGTGGGCGTAGCGATGGGTGGACTCGGTTCAGATGCTGCCATTGAAGCGGCAGACGTGGTCATCATGACCGATGAACCGTCCAAACTTGCGAGCGCAATCCGCATTGCAAAGCGTACACGCATGATTGTGTGGCAAAATATCGCGTTTGCTCTGGGGGTTAAGGCGATCTTCCTGCTACTGGGTGTGTTCGGCATTGCCACCATGTGGGAAGCGGTATTCTCGGATGTCGGTGTCACAGTACTGGCTGTCCTGAACGCCATGCGTGTACTTCGTGTGAAGAATATCTAAGTTTACGAAACGATCCAGGCGGCTCTTCGTATATACGTAGAGCCGTTTTTATATTTTTATGTAGATAAGTCTAACTGACTGCACAATTTACACGAGAACGGAGAAGACGAAATAACCTGAAAGGTTATTCTGTCATCGAAGTGCCAGTGTAAGCAGCGATGGAAGACAACAGAGAAGGGGAGAACGTTTTGACAGGAGCAGTAGTTGGGATCATCATTGGTGTGTGCTATTTCATTCTGGGGTTAATGGTGTTCAAAAAACCACCGAAAATGATTAACGGGATATATGGGTATCGAACCCCGCGTGCAATGAGTAATCCCGAGTTGTGGGACGAAGCGCAAAGTTATAGTGCCAATCTGATGATGCAATTTGGTGTGATTATCACGATATTTGGCATTATCGGTTTCTGGCTTACAGATGTACGAGCTTTGGTGCTGAGTCTGGTTGCTACAGGGTTCTATACGTTCAGACTGTTTACCAGAGTTGAAGGCCGTTTGAAGCAAATGCAGCGTGCACAACAGCAGCAACAACAGAATGAACAGAACGTCTGAGGTAAAATGAATGAATCGTCTAGAGGGGAGACTCGCTTGTGAAGCGGGTCTTTTTTTGTTGAAGATAGTGAGAAGCGAAGATGCTGTTAAACTTGTTAATACTTCTTGCATAAAATCTAACGTTGACGTTAACGTCAATATTATATATAATTATATACATAACATTACGGACATATAAGAGAGGTGAGGGAAATGAGTTTATATAAAATCGATGACGTAGCCAAGGAATGCGGTTTGACCAAGCGAACCATTCGGTATTATGAAGAGATTGGTGTCATGCCTTCACCTCAGCGGACAGATGGCGGAACGCGGTTGTACACTCGTGACGATATCAATTTTCTGAAGAAGGTGGTTCGTGCCAAAGAGGTACTTGGATTCTCTCTTCAGGAGCTACATACTTATGTGGCAACAGCAGATGCACTGAACGAACAACGTTTTGACTACCAGCAGACGACCGAAGTGAGAGAGCGTATTGAGAAGCTCAACACGATGGAAACAACACTAGATGGTCAGCTGCAACTGATTGAGCAGAAACTTCAGAGCATACATGCCGTACAGACTGAATTGGAAGAGCTGCGAGAACGCGTTCGGAGCGGTATTCAGAAATTACAGGCACACGATCCGCAGAGTGATGAAGACGGGTAACCCGAAGCCAATCAAAGTTATATACAAAACTGTATATACACATAATCGCTACATGGAGTGAGCACCATAGTGACTGTGGCAATCCTGTACAAACACCGGATGTTCCGGTGTCATTTGTGCCGTTTTGTCACCTCTAATTCTGAAAATGAACACGGGTTTTCATTGTCTTTCGCAACATTTTCAAATAAAAAAATTCACCACATAAATCATTCACAGGAGGAATTACGTATGAAAAGAGAGCCATCGTTACCGGACGAATTGCCGTCATCTCGTGGGGGCTTGCTGTCTCAACCGAGAGCGGTATGGGCGGTCGCCTTTGCATGTATCATATCCTTTATGGGTCTGGGTCTGGTTGACCCAATCTTGCCCGCAATTGCTGATCAGCTGCATGCTTCCAAAAGCCAAGTGTCGCTGCTATTTACCAGCTATAACGCTGTAACGGGGGTAGCGATGCTGATTACGGGTGTCGTATCCAGTCGGATCGGTGTGAAATGGACGCTGCTTAGCGGCATATTGTTGATTATTATCTTTTCCTTCCTTGGGGGTACCTCAGACACGGTAGGTGCATTGGTCGGATACCGGGGCGGTTGGGGACTTGGTAATGCCTTGTTCATCGCAACAGCGTTATCCGCTATTGTGGGACTGTCCACTTCAGGGACAGCCAAGGCTATTATTTTGTATGAAGCAGCACTCGGTCTCGGGATTGCAGTTGGTCCGCTGCTAGGTGGTGAGCTGGGTTCCATCTCTTGGCGTGGCCCGTTCTATGGCGTGGCTGTACTAATGGCAATTGCGTTTATCAGCATTACATTTATGTTGCCCAAAATGGCAAAACCAAAAACACGCAGTTCGTTGTCTGATCCGTTCAAAGCATTAAGTTATCCTTCACTGAAAACTTTGGCGATTACCGCCTTCCTATATAACTTTGGTTTCTTTACTTTGATGGCCTATTCACCTTATGTCATGAATCTGGATGAGCACGGCTTGGGTTATGTATTCTTTGGTTGGGGACTGATGCTGGCCATTACGTCGGTATTTGTTGCTCCAAGACTGCAACGCCGATTCGGTTCGGTGCCGTCCATGAGTGTCATGCTTACATTGTTCGCGATCGATCTGGTTGTTATGGCCATGGGTACGGTGATGGGGTCACCAACTACCGTTATAGTGGCGGTCATTGTGGCAGGGATCTTCCTTGGGATTAACAACACATTGATTACAACGGCTGTTATGGAAGCTGCACCTGTGGAGCGTTCGGTTGCTTCTGCTGCATACAGCTTCGTTCGTTTCCTTGGTGGTGCACTTGCTCCATGGCTTGCAGGTAAATTGTCCGAGTGGTTCCTGCCGGAAACACCGTTTTATTTTGGCGCATTAATGGTTCTCATTGGTGTCGTGGTACTGCTGGTACGCCGTCGTCATCTGCGGGATATCGATTCCGCCATTACATCTCATTAATTCACTGGAGGAATTGCAATGCTGAAACGTATATTGGTTGCTGTTGATGGTTCGGATCATGCGCATAAGGCTTTGGAGCAAGCGCTGATTCTGGCTGAGGATATGAAACAACCTGCAAGTCTGTTGATCGTGCATGTTAATCCAGCTATCTCTATTAATGAGCCTGCATTGGGTGTTGATTTGGAAGCTCGGATTGCTGAAGAAGGGAAACATATCATAGAACCTGTGACCAGACAGTTGTCTGGAAGAGACGTTGCATATGAGACCCTGCTGATTGCGGGTGATCCCGTCAATGAGATCTGTCGTGTGGCGCGCGAACGAGATTGTGAAATGATCGTAATAGGTACAGGCGGGAAAGGCATGCTCGCAGAGATGATTTTGGGTAGTGTCAGCCATGGCGTATTAAAACATGCAGAGTGCCCTGTCCTGACGGTTAAATAAGTGAGTGGGTTGAGGGGCCCAAAGTAGTGTATAAATAGATAAGGTAATATAACGCCATATTCTTGTAGTCATGGAGGATGCAGCATATGAAAAAACAACATCTGTTCATCGGTGGCAAACCGACCGAATCCGTAGATTATAAAACACTTCAAGCACCATACTCCGGGGAAACGCTGGCAGAAGTCTCGTCGGCTTCAGCCGAGGAAGCGGAGGCTGCTGTTGCAGCTGCGGTTCAGGCCGGGAAGGCAATGCGCCAGATGCCTGCACATCAGCGTGCAGATATTCTGTACAAGTTGTCCTCCATGCTTGAAGAACGCAAGGAAGAAGCAGCGCGAATCATTGCGCTTGAAGCGGCGAAGCCGATTACCGCAGCACTGGCCGAGGTTGACCGTACGGTGGAAACGTATCGTTTTGCCGCCGAAGAAGCCAAGCGGCTGACCGGTGAGACGGTTCCGATGGATGCAGCCAAAGGGGGAGAAGGGCGTATCGGCTATACGATGCGGCAACCTCTAGGTGTCATCGGTGCGATTACGCCTTTTAATTTTCCAATGAACCTGGTAGCACATAAGGTAGGCCCAGCGCTGGCAGCAGGCAATACCATTGTTCTCAAACCTGCGGAGCAGACACCCCTGTCCTCCTATTACATCGCTAATCTGCTTCAGGAAGCCGGATTGCCGGATGGTGCACTGAACGTGGTGAGTGGTGACGGCAAAACTATTGGGGATGTGCTTGTTGAACACCCTCGTGTTGCCCATATTACGTTTACAGGCAGTCCAGCAGTAGGTACGAGCATTCGCAGCAAAGCAGGACTCAAACGCGTCACATTGGAGCTTGGGTCGAATGCAGCGGTGATTGTGGATAAGGACGCAGATCTGGACAAAGTGGTTCCGCGTTGTGTGACGGGTGCTTTTACGTATCAGGGACAGGTATGTATTTCCCTACAGCGCATTTACGTACATCGTGATATCTCGGAAGAATTCATCCGGCGTTTCGCTGAAGCGGCTAAACAAGTGGTGATCGGAGACCCACTGAGCCCGGATACGGTGGTGTCTGCACTGATTACCTCCAAGGATGTACAGCGTACACTCGACTGGATTGAAGAAGCCAAACAGGCCGGGGCTAAAGTGGCAGCAGGCGGTCAAGCTGAAGGAGGCGTTCTGCGTCCAACGGTGCTGGTGAACGTTCCACGTGATGCCAAGGTATCCTGCCAGGAAGTGTTTGCACCCATCGTGGTGATCAATCCGGTAGATTCCGTTGAAGAGGGTATTGAACATGTCAACGATTCTATCTACGGACTTCAGGCAGGGGTATTTACAAACGATATTCATACCGCCCTCCATGCTGTCGATCAGATCGAAGCAGGCGGAGTTATGATTAATGATATTCCCACGTTCCGAGTGGATCATATGCCTTACGGCGGTGTGAAACAGAGCGGTATCGGTCGTGAAGGTGTAAAATATGCAGTAGAAGAAATGACAGAATTGAAGTTTGTCATGTTTAACAAAGGATAACTTTCTTCCATTATTCTATTCAATATACCGTATGTTAAGGAAATATAACTACACGCTCCTGTGCCAGAATAGTGGCACAGGATTTTTTAATTGAAGATCATGGAAAAAGTTTAAAAAATACATACGGATTCTTCACTGACTGCGGGTTCACATCTGATGAGACGGGTATAACATAGTTAACATACCGCAACTTAACTGACCAAACGCCGCTCATATTACCGAAGCATGATGTACCCAACCATAGCACGAGCGGAATGAAGCGGTACAGCACTGCCGAAAGTCTTATATTCTCTCATTATTCAAATAAAATGCAGTATGAAATAATAAGCCTGAACTCTGGAGTTGCAGGACAGGCAGGAGGTGTATTCAAATGGCATATTCCATGGTTGATGTATCAGGAATGTCAGGCGTAAGTCTGAACGAACTGAGCCAGTATGCGCAGACAGGTCTTCTGAATCCGGCCTTTGGGGATTCGGATGAAGCTATCTATTATGAAAAGCAGGAATTAATGAGACTCCAGCAAATCCTTTTCTGTAAGGAAGTAGGTATGGAGGAAAATGAGATTGGCCCTATGCTAAGGGATGATCCTCAGGATGTCATACGCATCATGAAACAGCATCGCATTGAGATTCTGGAGAAGGCACTCCGCTTGCATGGTTTGATTCAGACACTGGACAAAACGATTGCGCATTTGCTAGGAGAACAGGAAATGGACGAACATGAGCTGTATATCGGTTTTGTGGATAAGGGGCGTCATCAGTTATTAAATGAATCGGGTTCTAACCCTGTCAATAATGATGTGAAACGAGTGCAGAAAGAGGGCGTTCAGAAGTCTGACCAGGAGTTAAAATCGAAAGAAGATTATCTGGATTCCCAAGCGAAAATTGATCAGGTTCATCTTGACTTGCAACAGGCCATTGAGGATGGATTGGAACCCGGTAGTGCGAAAGTGCAACGGATTATTGACAGGCATCTTGAATGGATCAAAGGTTATTATACACCCACTGCTGAGATCTATCGGGATTTGGCCAATCTGTATGTAGAGCATAAAAATTTCCGCCAGATGTATGATGGTTACCACCCGAGGTTGGCTGAATTCCTGCGGGACGGGATGATGATTAAAGCGGAACACGATCTATCCTAGATGCATAAAGTAACATGGGCGAGCAAGAACATGGGTGTGAAACAACTTGGATAACAAAGAGCGCAGACCTCTAGGAGGACTGCGCTCTTTGTTATTACAGGTCATTCACCATCGTATGTGATGAAGTCTCCGATCACCTTGTTCATCATTTCCTAAATAGATACGGTTGCTTCCAACTGCTCAGTAAGCAGGCTTACGGCTTTCTCTAGGAAGATGCGGTCTTCGTCATCAAAACGGTTTTTGATCGGGCTGTCGATATCCAGCACCCCGTACAGTTCACCGTTTATGATAATAGGTACAACAATCTCACTGTTCGATGCTGCATCACAGGCAATATGGCCTGGGAAGGCATGAACATCGTCAACGACCAGGGTACGTTTTTCCGCAGCAGATGTGCCGCATACCCCACGTCCCAGTGGAATTCGGATACAGGCAGGCAGTCCTTGGAATGGTCCGAGGACCAGTTCTTTTCCATCATACAGATAGAAGCCGACCCAGTTGGTGTCGGTCATAAATACATTGAGCAGCGCAGCAGCGTTCGCCAGATTGGCAATCGCACTAGGTTCATCGCGGATCAGAGCACTTAACTGTCCCAGGACGGCGGTGTGCTGCTCACTTCGTGTTCCTTCATAGGAAACAGCTTGAAACATGTAAATCACCCTCCCGAGCAAAATGGTACTTATTTTCAAGATAGTGCAGAGTATGCGGTTAGTCAAGCGGAGGATTTCGGAAAGGCAAGAGAATACCAGAAGAATCCTCCTGTTTCTCAGCTTCTCGCGTGGGGTAATTACTTAGCAACCACGGAGGGCTACAACCCGGGAAGGAGCTTGGCTTATGCATGCAGAGGTACAGAATCTATTTGTACGGATTCATCTACTATATTTCGCCCAAAATCAGGATTTGAACGTTAGCGAGGCGCTGCCCCTATTGGAAGAACGGGGATATCGCGTTGGAGAGCGGGAGATCAAGCAGGAGCTTGAACACCTGACACAGGAGAACTTCCTGACCGCCCACGGGGACCAATGGAGCCTAACCGGGACTGGTATTGAAGAATTCAAGGAAATCACCACTGTACTTGGCCGGGTTAGCGACGAATTGCTGGCGAAGGACAAGAAAACGTCCAAAGCCTAGAATTTATTCGGACAAGCACGATGACGTGATTCATTCAAACTTGAATGGATCCATACGGACAACAAGACCGGGAGCGATATTGGCCCGGTTTTTTGACGTGTATCCGTGACTGAACAGTTGCCATTCGGCGCAGGTTATGATTAGATGACTAATGAATCTTATGGTCTGCGGAGATGGATCGGATCGGAGTGTCTTATATGTATAAATGCAAAGGAAGAATTCCCGAAATGGAGACTGCGCGGCTTCGTCTGCGTAAAATGCGTCGCAGGGATGCGGCCCAGATGTTCGCATGCTGGTCAGATCGCGAGGTGACCCGTTACATGAATCTTGCACCCATGATTGGGACAAGCGAAGCGGCGGACATGATTGGACTGCTCAACCAAATGGCAGGGGAAGAGGACGCGATCCGCTGGGGGATCGAACTCAAAGAAACAGGCAAGCTCATTGGCAGCTGTGGATTTAACACATGGCAGCTTGAAGGCGCATTCCGTGGGGAAATCGGTTATGAGCTGGGACGGGACTATTGGCGTCACGGTTATATGACAGAGGCTTTCTCGGCATTGCTGCCCTTCGGGTATGAGACCATGGGGCTTAATCGAATTGAAGCGCTGGTTGATCCGCGTAATGTGGCTTCCGGTGAGTTCCTGACGAACCGCGGCTTCACGCGAGAAGGGCTGCTGCGTCAGGTGCAACATACATCCACCGGATACAAGGATATGGTGATGTATTCGATGTTGTATGATGAGTTTCTTCGCAAGAAAGGTAAATAAAGAGACAGTATATATTTGTTTTTTATTTACACGTAAACGAAGAAACAGAACAAAGTTGGAGAAGCACCAATTATATAGAGAACAAAGAGAGAAGGGTTCGTGTGAATGCAACTGGAGGTTTGAAGCGCAGTTTCATCTTGACGGGGCTGTTGCTCGCAACATTTCTGTCAGCGATTGAAGGCACCGTAATTGGTCCGGCAGGGCCTACCATTGTCAGTGAGCTGGGGAGTGTACAGCTGCTGAGCTGGATTTTCACCGCATACCTGCTGACGATGGCTGTGAGTACGCCCATTTTCGGCAAAATTAGTGACTTGTATGGACGAAAGCCTGTATTTCTGATTGGTTGTGCCTTATTTTTACTGGGTTCACTCTTGTGCTGTCTGTCGCAGAATATGGAGCAATTGATCATTTTCCGTGCTATTCAGGGGATTGGTGCGGGGGCGGTGGTTCCTGTTACATTTACGATTATTGGGGATATCTACTCCATTGAAGAACGGGGTAAAATCCAGGGATGGATCAGCTCCGTTTGGGGGATTTCGTCTTTGGTAGGACCGCTGCTTGGCGGTTATTTTGTAGACAATCTTGGTTGGCAGTGGATCTTTGGTTTTAATGTGCCGTTTGGACTGCTCGCGATGTGGTTTGTATTTCGTTACCTGAAGGAAGATATCTCTCCACGGACAGCCAAAATTGACTATGTCGGTGCGCTGACCTTCACGGTGGGCATTACCGCATTGTTATTTGTCCTGTCGGCGGGTGGGCAGTATTATGCCTGGAGTTCTCCGTTGATTGTAGGACTGAGTGTGGTTGCCGCTCTGTTTATTATTTTATTTTTTGTGGTGGAAAAAAGAGCTCAGGCCCCAATGGTTCCACTACATCTCTTCCGAATTCGGGACATTCGTGTGGCGAATATCGCCGGATTGTTAACCAGTACCCTGATGATCGGTCTGACCAGTTATTTGCCGCTCTGGGTGCAGGGGGTTCGGGGAGGCAATGCGACTGAATCGGGGTTGCTACTCGCTCCGATGTCGGTAGGTTGGCTCATTGGTAGTGTGCTCGCAGGTCGTCTGCTGATGAAGATTGGATCACGGTTGACCGCATTGATTGGAGTAACCGGCATTGCGGTCGGATCGGGTGGACTCTTTCTGGTGGGAGGGACATCCCCGCAGGCTGTGCTATTTATTTTGACATTTATTTATGGTCTCGGCTTCGGATTTGCGTTTACGATCTTTACCATTATCTCGCAGTCTTCCGTAGGATATAAGGAACGTGGTTCTTCTACGGCATTGCATACGTTCATGCGTACCTTGGGACAGACGATTGGTGCAGCAGCTTTTGGCACTTGGTTGAATTATCGGATCTCCACGTTGTCGAGTGAGCAGAATCTGGCTGAGGCCGGAATATCGGAGAATGATCTGAACGAACTGCTAGCACCACATACGGATGCGGCGCTATCGGATGATAAGTGGGCGCTACTGCGGAGTGTGCTGGAAGGAAGCTTGCATTCCCTGTTTGTCATTATGTTTGTCATTGCACTGGTCTCCTGGGTAACGACGCTTGCTCTACGCAAACGTTTAATTGTACCCGAAGATGCAGATGCTCCACCGCAACCTCAAGGCTCGAAGTAAAAAGTGGATGTATACGAAAAACCGGATTCGCCGATGTCAGGCAAATCCGGTTTTTTTGTTGATTGGCACACATGCATTGGACTAGAGTGTACCTTCACTCAGGAGAGGGATACGCTGGAGGATGTCCGAGTCAAAAGCATTTTAAAGTACATGCTCATCCTGGTGAATCTTCCAGACGAAATTTCTAAGGAACGGAGGACATCTTATTTGGCCTTCTGCTGCTCTTTTTAAATTGTAAGAAACATGAGACACGTTATGTCCCGAAATCACCTGAAAAACACTTTGTATAAGGCTGTTTATTCAAGGATAGCGTGTGTCAGATTCCTTAAAATGCTGCGAGCGCTTCAAACCCCTAAATATGACGTCACAGGTTCGTTAGGACTCCCGCTCCATATCTGCTCCAGAACATTCAGTTACGCTCCAGCTTTCGGCTGGTTTGAAGATAAGCTCTAGCTGTTCGCTGATAAACGGTCTGCAGAATGTGCAAGCCTTCCCAAAAGTTCGGACAGCAATTCCTTGTCTTCCTCACTCAGTCCACTGACAGCACGATCGATCTTCATCGCATAGCCTGGATAGATGTCATCCATGGTGCGCTGGCCTTCTTCCGTTAGTTCCACAAAAATGATCCGTCTGTCTTGCGGACAATGTTTGCGGTGCAACAATCCTTTTTGCTCCAGCTTATCAATCACATAGGTCACATTCCCGCTTTGCAGCAGAAGCTGTGCACCAACCTGTTGAATCGGCTGAGCTCCTTTCATATATAACACTTCGAGCACCCCGTATGCGGTGGGGTTGAAGCCATGCACTTTGCTTCCGGATACAGCGTGTTCATTCACGCTCTTGAATGTCTGGGCCAAGGTGCGGTACAGATGAAGTGAACGTTCGGTTCCGATTTCTTGTAATTCCAGCATGCTGATCCCGCCTTTTCAGATTAGTTTTATAAGTTGAAATGATGAAGTTACAACCTTCCACGATGAGCATAGAACAACCTTCCAATCACTGTTATCCCCATCGTTATGCTGTTCATATTAAAAATAATTTCAACTTATATGCGTTGGTTAGTTGGTTAGTTATGTTTGAAGATTCAGGTTGTCACCATGGTTTAATTGTAAACTTCTATTTCTACGAAAAACATGCGATATGTCACAAGATTTGCATTTTTAGCATTTAAAATTTGATCATTCACCATACCGAAAAATCATCCTTGAGGTGCCGCTTCTTCTCCGCCTCTGGCAGGAGGTTGAGTCAAGCCCTGCTCTCTTATAATGAGTTCATATCATGAATTCGGAAGGTAATGGGGGAGAAGAAGCATGACAAGTGATTTAACGTTTGAAGGACATCGACCGCTGAAGAATAACCGATCTTTTGTAACATTGATGGTAGCTCAGGCCATTTCCAATCTGGGAGATTGGCTGCATCTGCTCGCAATCCTGACCCTCGTGGGTATCCGCTGGAATGCAACGCCATGGGAGATTACATTTGTCACACTATCTGCAGCACTACCTGTTCTGTTGACAGGGCCATTCGCGGGCACGCTTGCGGATCGTCTAAACCGAAAATGGCTGATGATTGTAGCTGATGGTGCACGGATCATCATCGTGGGTGCGTTGATTTTTGCTGATCAGATCTGGCATGTCTACCTACTGCTTGTCCTCAAATCCCTGTTCGATGTCATTTTTTCTCCTGCGAAGAACGGAAAACTGAAAGAAATTGTACCTCATGAGCAGCTTGCGCAAGCTGTATCCATTAGCTCAATCATTGAACAGATGTCCAAAATTATCGGTCCAGCGCTTGGAGGGCTGTTGGTAGCCGCTTTTGGCATCACCTGGTGTTTTGTTCTCGATTCAGCGTCTTTTCTGATTTCCGGCATCATTTTATTGTGGATTCCTGGAACGCGGGTGATCCAATCTGCAATTCATAACGTAACAGAAGTAGAGGAAGAGACAGCTGGGGGTGTTCGCAACCGCCCTAAAGACTCTTTTTGGAAGGATACACAGGAGGGCATCCGCATGCTCGCATCTCTCCCTCATGTAGGAACGTCTCTGATCTTGCTTGCTTCAGCCATACTTTTTCTGCAATTTGCCGATTCACAGACCGTGGTGTTATTCAGACAGCTTCCCGGAATTTCAAGTGATCTGCTGGGATGGTGTGTGGCGGCCAGTGGTGTAGGTACATTAATTGCAGCGATGAGTGTGCGCAAGTGGAAGCATGCAGGGCATGTTTTGAAAATGGGTCTGGGTACCATACTCATGGGTCTGGTTATCGGCGGAGCCGGTGTTATTGTTGGAATTTGGCCGCACGCCGGGCTGGGTGCCAATCTGCTGCTAGCATCCCTCTTTGCCTTGGCAGGTGTTGGAATTGGGTTTGCGATTGTACCCTTTCAAATCCTGTTGCAGGAACAGACACCCGAGCCAATGACAGGCAGGGTATTTGGAACGGTAGGCAGCATTATGACAGCCAGTAATATTATGGGCCCGGTGGTAGGTGGATTCATGGTCACCTCATTCGGTGTAGTGCCAGCTTTTGTCTGTTCAGGTATTTTGCTGACCCTGCTTGGTTTGATTTATTTGATGAGACGCAACAGGGAAAAAGCCGATCTGAATGGCTCCATTGCCGCCAAGACCATGATTGCAGGCGACTAAAAACATGCCGGATCTGTTCAGGTTAGAACAATTGAAATGAAGGTTTGAATTTACTTCAAATTTAAAGTTTTTGATTAAAATGCGTTTGAGTAAACGCCTTCACGTTTAATGAGGAACAGGCAGAAATCCCTGTATTCTAATTATTCCTAGGGGAAAACTCATATGCCTTGTCCCACCAACCAACGCAGTAGCGGAAAGGGGGTGAAGCAACTTGAATGTAAAGTTACCAAAATCCATAGTACGTCTTGGAAGCATACCACTGGCAATACTTGCCGGGACCTTGATGCTGGGGTTTGGATCTCCGCATGTGTATGCGGATGATGCTCAGATATCTTCTGAAAAACCGTCCAGCGGATTGTCGCTGAATCTGCTCTCACGCGATTCGGATGGCGGGTTGAACCTGACTCCGTCGGTATCGGTGTCCACACCATTATTGGATGTTGAAGTTCCGTCGATCAAAGCGAATGAATCCACAGGTAAGCTGAGTGTATCTGAGCTGAAAGTAGATACACCGCTTGGATCGGCCGGAACATCAGAGATAGGTATTGATGCGAAGGAGGGAACCGTTGAACTGCCGTCTGTACAGGCGGATACGCCGGTGATCAAAGCCGATGTATCAAGCAGTCAGGTGAATCTGAACGAAGGTACAGCTTCCTTGCCCGAGGTTACCGCAGAGGTACCCGAGGTAATCAAGGCAGAGACGTCTGCTGTGAAAACTAACCTTCGGCAGGGTAAGGTTGAATTACCTTCCGTGAAGGTGGATGTACCCGAGGTTACTTCGGTCAATATCTCTTCATCTCAAGTGGATCTGAGTAAGGGGAATGTCCAGCTACCTTCTGTGAAAGCAGAAGTTCCTGTTGTAGACGTATCCGCTGAACTCAATCCTGATCAGGAGAAGGTGGAGATTCCAAGTGTGAAGCCGGAACGGCCTGTAGTCACTCCGGAACAACAGCCGGTCGTCAAAACACCGAATGTTAAAACTTCCAATACGAGTGCACTCGCAGATCCTGTTTCATCACAGAACAACGTGGAAGGGCAGGACGCAGTTCAGGTTACGGGCAACGTGATTGAGGTCACCCCGGAACCAGGAGTACGTCCAGAACAACCTGTTGTCCCGCAGGCACTGCCTGTTGACGGAACCGATCTGACACAGGATTCCGATGTCAATGCAGATTTGCCTGATAACGAGTTATTCCTCGTGGATCAGAACACTGTTAAACCATCTGTCACTGAACAAGTGCGGAGCAACCTGGAAGCCAATTCGAAACAAGATGATGATAATGCAGCATCTCCATTGCAGCCTCGCACAGAACGACCAACAAGTTGGTCTGTTGCGGCAACTTCTCCCGGAGCAGCGAATGCTTCCGCCGGGACAAGCTCCGGTGCGTCAGGTGTAACTGGAGGTGGAGCAACCGCTCCAGCAGCTGCACTTCCGGGAGCAACAACAGGTCTGGTTACGCCGGATTATGATTTTGCTTTCCGAATGGAACGCCTGGATGGGTTCAGTCAATGGTCACAGGCACCACCGGGACGACCGCCGCAATATACCTCTTTCTCATAGACAACATTGGCGTTAATTCAACCAAAATTGAGAAGGAGTGTATATAATCATGAAAAAAGTGAATCGTTGGGTAAAATTGTCGGTATTGTCGGGTACGTTGGTGGCTGGATTGCTGGGAGCTTCGCAGGCAACTTACGCAGATAGCTATAGCAATAACAGTAATGGTAATCTGGATCTGAATGCAGGTTTGCGTCTGGAACTGGGATCTCTTCTGTCAGGACACCGGGACACAGGTTACGGTACCAATGGTAGCTATGGAGGTTCATCCAGTGCAAGCGGAGCATTGAATTTGGATCTTGGACTCAATGCCGGCTTATCCTCAGAGAGCACGAACCGATACAATGATCATTCTTCCGACCACACTGCTGAGCGTAGCAGTTCTGGCAAGCTAGGCCTTGGCTTGAATGCCAATGTGTCGGGAGAAGGTACAACGATGAGCGATTATTCACGAGGCGGCGATGGTCGGAACGTAAACAGCAGCTATACGAGCGAAAGCCGTGGAGCGCTGGGTCTCGGTCTGAACCTTAATGCGGAAGGTGAGAGTGCAACAATGACTCAAACTGAACGCAATAACAGCGTGAACGACCGTGAGCGTAACACGAGCAGTAATTTCATGAATGAAAGCCGTGGTGCGCTGGATCTGGGTCTGAACGCCAAAGCGGAAGGTGAGAGCGCAACAATGACTCAAACTGAACGCAACAACAGCGTGAACGACCGTGAGCGTAACACGAGCAGTAACTTCATGAATGAAAGCCGTGGAAGCTTGGATCTGGGCCTGAACGCCAAAGCGGAAGGTGAGAGCGCAACAATGACTCAAACTGAACGTAACAACAGCGTGAACGACCGTGAGCGTAACACGAGCAGTAACTTCATGAATGAAAGTCGTGGAAGCTTGGATCTGGGTCTGAACGCCAAAGCGGAAGGTGAGAGTGCAACAATGGCTCAAACTGAACGCAACAACAGCGTGAATGACCGTGATCGCAACACGAGCAGTAACTTCGCGAATGAAAGTCGTGGAAGCTTGGATCTGGGTCTGAACGCCAAAGCGGAAGGTGAGAGTGCAACAATGACTCAATCTGAACGTAACAACAGCGTGAACGACCGTGATCGCAACACGAGCAGTAACTTCATGAATGAAAGCCGCGGTGCGCTGGATTTGGGTCTGAACGCCAAAGCGGAAGGTGAGAGTGCAACAATGGCTCAAACTGAACGCAACAACAGCGTGAAAGACAGCGAGCGTAACGCAAGCAGTAACTTCACGAACGAAAGTCGTGGAGCACTGGATCTGGGTCTGAACGCGAAAGCCGAAGGTGAGAGTGCAACAACGGCTCAATCCGAACGCAACAACAGCGTGAAAGACAGCGAGCGTAACGCAAGCAGTAACTTCACGAACGAAAGTCGTGGAGCACTGGATCTGGGTCTGAACGCGAAAGCCGAAGGTGAGAGTGCAACAATGGCTCAATCCGAACGCAACAACAGCGTGAAAGACAGCGAGCGTAACGCAAGCAGTAACTTCACGAACGAAAGTCGTGGAGCACTGGATCTGGGTCTGAACGCCAAAGCGGAAGGTGAAAGTGCAACAATGACTCAAACTGAACGCACTAACAGCGTAAACGATCGTGATCGCAACACGAGCAGTAACTTTACGAATGAAAGTCGTGGAAGCTTGGATCTGGGTCTGAACGTAGATGCGGATGCAGAAAGTGAAACTACATCTGTGGTGGAGACAAATCGGTAATATGAGATTTTCACTGTAATATGAAGAAGCAGGGGCTCCGGAACCCCTGCTTCTTTTTTTGCCGAAATAAAAACGCTCAAAATGATCAAACAAACAGCTCACAACTCGTATACAATAAAATGAGTTGATCTAATAAGCCCCGAATCAGAACAGGAGTGTTCGATATGAAGATAGAGCATGGAGGTACAGTTACACAGGAGTCCATATTGGACGTACATATTACAGAGGCAGGATACGAGCCAGGACAATCGACCATTCGCAATATTCGAATGAATGTGGCACGAGGAGAGCTGGTAGGTATTATCGGTCCAAATGGTGCGGGCAAAAGTACCACGATCAAAACACTGCTTGGTCTGCTGGAACATGCACACTATGAAGTGACGATTGGGGGAGATGGTCGCTATGCCTATATCCCGGAGCAACCGGTTTTTTACGAATATATGACCCTATGGGAACATCTTGATCTGGCCGCAGCAGCGTATGAAATGGAAGAAGAGGTCTTTGTGTCCAGAGCGGAGGAGTTGTTGGTTCGCTTCGGCATGGACCACGTTCGGAATGATCTTCCAGCCAGCTTTTCGAAGGGCATGCGGCAGAAAATGATGCTGATGATCGGTTTTCTGTCTTCGCCGGATATCTATATCGTGGACGAGCCGTTCATCGGATTGGACCCCCGTGCAACCAAGGATTTTCTGAAATTACTTGATGATGAACGCCGCCGTGGTGCGGGTGTGCTCATGTCTACGCATGTGCTGGATACCGCTGAACGAATCTGCGACCGATTTATTCTGATTGCTTCTGGCAGATCTGCTGCCGAGGGTACATTGGATGAGATCCGTGAAGTGGCAGGACTACCGGGAGCCTCTTTGTTCGACTGTTTTGATATACTGACGACTTAGATAGAGAGGGGTGAGAGAGAATGGAAACTTCCCGGCGTTATACACCACTTCGTTTATACAAGCGAAGACGCAAAGAGCATTTCAGGGAGCAGATGAAAAACCTCAGACTCGTCGTGGATTGGACGGTGTGGGTATACCTGCTTGTTCCGGGTCTGCTCTATCTGATTGGGTGGTACATGAGTTTATGGACCAAAATGCTGCCTGCATGGGCAACAGGATTACCACTTCCCGTACTGACCGGGCTAATTGACTTGGTCATGCTTACCGGGGGTGTGCTGATATTTGTGGAGGAAGCGGATGTATTGTTTTTGAAATCAAGGTCGTTGTGGATGCGCACCCTAATGAGGCAAGGGCTCTACCGGTCCTGTCTGCAACATCTGGGCAAGATGATCTTGGTTACAGCACTAACTGCTCCTCTGTGGTCCCGTGTCTATGAGATGTCTAATCTCCAGATTGCACTTATGGCTGTCTGGTTCGGCGCAGTAGCTTCATTTCAAGCCATAACACTACATATCACGAAGGTTCGATATACGGGTTGGCGACGCTGGATTCGGATGGTCCCTCTCGTGATTGGCATAGGTTATATGACCATCCATGCGACATCATGGATGCATGGACAGACGTGGAAGATTATCTTTGGCATCGTGCTTATCATGCTTCTTCTGATTACCGTTGGACAGATAAGGCTGTTAATGAAGGGAACGTTTGAAGGGGATGTACGGGAGGATCTGCGGAGCAGGCTGAAGCTTACAGCTCTAATGTTAAGTCGGGCGGTGAGCAAGCCGAAAGCTCCACGAACACGGTCCATAATCTTCCGCAAACCACGTAAATTGTTACGCAATCGTTCCATCGCGAATCGGACAGCAGAGATTGCGTTCAAGGCGTTTTTTCGGAACTCGGCCACGATGAAATTGTATTTGCAGCTTGGCGGACTATCCATTGCAGCAGTTGCATTACCCCCTTTTCCGGTCAATGTCATCGTGTGTGCGTTATTAATCATCATGTTGACGGTGATGTTTTATCGTTCCTGGGATGTTTTTGCAACGTCGGACTATGTTCAGCTTATAACGTATGACTCGGAGGCCCTGCATCGTGCAGGTTCTATGATGGTTCGAATGTTGTTCGTTCCGATTGGTATTCTGATGGGATTCACGCTGGGATTGGCCTGGCTCGGCTGGATCGTGGGTATTCTGACAGCTGCAGGGGCGGTGGCCTTCGGACTTTGTGTATTATCTATTGCCGGATGGGTTCGGCTTACACGTGCCTAAAGGAATTCCTTACTAAGTTAGAGCATATCACGCGCTATAACTGACCATGCTATAGAAGAAGAATCTCATCTATGGGTGATGAGAGATTAGCTGTAGCAAGGAGGAAGAGATAATGATGATGGATAATAGCGAACTACAGGTGCATTTCTCAGACGGTTCAGCGTTGAATGCCGCCAAGGCAACCTTGGAGGAATTGGGATATAAGCCATATCAGTCCGGCCCGCTGGAATTGTATATCCCCACAGATCGCCAAGATCCTCAGTCTGCTGTAGAGATTGTACAATCTCATGGGGGAAGTGCCGTATTTGCCTCGCAGACGGAAGAACTGGATCAGTTTCAGAACATATCAATTCCGGCTCATCTCGTGAATGAGGACTGGAATGAGGGGTATGCGAGCGGAAACCAGAGAAGCCAGACGGAGCAGGGCAGACATAACTATAGCGAGGACCCGACATACGATGATTCGGCTGATGGATTCTCAGGCAGTGTCAAGGCATAGAAGGGAAAGATCACAAGCTAAGAGTGGTTCGTTCCGTCTTACTAAAATGAAATAATGCCCAAAAACCCCGATACTCCACAGACAGTGGATATCGGGGTTTTTGACATCTGAAGCAATTCATCGCTGATGATGCCAGTAGGCATGAGTTGTAATCAAAAGCGGACTTTTTTGAACAACCTCTACTATAATGTAGCGTGCTTATATTCAGCCGCATGCATGCCAGCCGTATATCCGGTGGAGAAAGCAGCAGTGATATTATATCCGCCGGTGTAGCCGTGAATATCCAGCACTTCACCGCAAAAGAATAGTCCAGGCAGCAGCTTGGATTCCATTGTTTTTGGGTATATTTCCTTTAAGTGAATTCCTCCCCCAGTGACGAAGGCTTCTTTGAGTGATCTCGTTCCGTCTGCACGGAAGGTAAAAGCTTTCATTAACCCACATAAGTTGCTTAACATGCCTTTGGGGAAATGGTGGAACGTAAGGTCATCACTGATCTCTGCCCGTTTCATCATTAATGGAATCATGCGCTCTGGAACCCATGTTTTCAGTATGTTTTTGACAGCCTTGCGGGACTCTTGTTCCAATACCTGTTGAACCTGTGCTTCCAATGCACCTGCGGATAGCTCTGGGAACAGATCAATGCTCATGATGACCTGCGGGTTTCCAGACTTCATCTGAACTTTGCGGATAAATTGGCTACAACGCAATGCAACCGGTCCAGACACTCCAAAATGCGTGAAGATCATATCCCCGCGATGGGAGATGACGGTTTTTCCTTTGGCGTCCAATACAGATAAGCCGATATCCCTCAATGACAAACCTTGCAGTTCTTTGGATTGAATCCAACTCTCCCCAGATACAATAGGCACTTCGGTTGGATACAACTCCGTAATCGTGTGACCCGCAGCCTCAGCCCAGGGGTAACCGTCTCCGGTTGATCCGGTTTGAGGTACGGATTTGCCACCAGTAGCGATAATGACAGAACGTCCAAGGATCGTTTTGCCGGACATCAATTTAACACCCTGTACTTGCTGACCGTTCTGAATGAGTTCCTTCACCGGTTCTTTGGTACGAATCTCAACGCCGAGGGAGACAATTTTGCCTACCAGCGCATCCACAACTGTTTTTGCTTTATCGGTTACTGGGAACATTCTGCCGTTGTCTTCTTCTTTCAGGGCGATTCCGAGATTCTCGAAGAAACGCATGATTCCCTGGTTGTCCAGATTCTGAAATGAACTATATAAAAAGCGTCCATTACCCGGAATGTGTCGGATGAGTTCATCCGTTTCCTTGGCATTGGTTACATTGCATCGACCTCCGCCAGAGATGCCGAGTTTACGACCCAGTTGATCTCCTTTATCCAGCAGAAGCACGGATGCTCCATGCTCGGCAGCTGCAACGCAAGCCATCAGGCCCGCGGATCCGCCACCAATTACAATGACATCATACATATGTTATTACCCTCTTTTTTCATTGATTTTGTCTGTTTTACGTAAACTGTGTCTACTCCTGGCTTTTTCTGAAATATAATGGAGTTGAGGCAGTTCTATTGTGCAGTCTTAAGGGATATATTGTAATATACTGTCGCCTATGTTTTAATCAGAAATACATGAGGGAATGTGCAGGCAGAGGAGGAGATGGCATTGTGGTTGCGTTAAAGGACATGCTTTTACAAGTACTGCTGGCAGGGACGGCGGTATTTCTGATTCCCTTATTCCGTCTGGTACTTTCCAAGCGGGCTATTGCCAAAATGGATCATGCCGGAACCGTTTATACCAGTTTTGCTGTGACAAGTGCCCTGAGCATGCTATTGTGTCAGCTATTTGCACTCTATGCAAGCCCGGTAGCTGTACCCATATCATTAAGTATTGTACCTGTGATACTTGTTATTTTGTATTGTAAAACCGCTATAGGCGTAACGCTGTCCATTCTACATATTCTCTTCTATTTTCTGTTTGCGCATCCCTATGATCTGTACGGATTTCTCCTTCATACGGGCATTCTTCTCTATCCTATTGTATGGTTGTCTGCCAAACGATTCAAGCATAATACACCTTCACGCAAAATGACGATCCTCATTATCCTAATTACAATGGAACTGGTTGTAACGAGTCTGTTATGGATCGCATCCCTCCAGAATGAATCCACGTACTCTGCAACCTACCTGATACTTACAGCTCTTGGATATACCGCAGGAGCCATTGTTGCGGGCATTCTGAGTCTGCTATGGCTGGAACGGATGAAGCACTATCGCGGACTGGAGCAGCATCTCTCGGAAGTACACAACCGATACATAGACGAATCGGAGAAACTTCATCAGATTCTGAACGCAGTGCCGCTCTCCATTGCCACCGTAGATAAACAAGGCACAGTGATGTTTGTCAATGAGATGATGAAGCAAATGGCAAGAGAACAGCTTCCCTGTACCTCCACCCCTGATCTCATTGGACAGCCTGCCACTCAATTTGTTGAACAAGGTCAGGCGGACAAGATGGATAAAAGCATTCGCAGAGCCGTCGTTCATGGTGAGATTAGTGGATTGACCGTTCGTTACGGTGCAAACGTCTTGCAATCCCGAACCGTTCCGATCTATGCCTTTTCAACAGAGTCTGCGAGAGAAGTAACAGGAGCCATGCTGATCATTCAGGATATCACGGAGCTTGAGATGCTGCGAAGTGAACTCGATAATGTGGATCGTCTCAGTCTGGTAGGGCAGATGGCTGCAAGCATTACGCATGAGGTGCGTAATCCCATGGCAGTTGTGCGGGGCTTTCTTCAACTGATGCAGGAAAAGAGTCCGGACTCCCTGGATCACTATTACCGGATCGTTCTGGAAGAGCTGGATCGGGCCAACAGTATCATTAATGATTTTTTGTCTCTGGCTCAGAATCGTATTGCCGAGAAAGAGGAATCCCAGCTGCACGATATCATCCATGAACTCAGTCCATTGTTATGGGCGGATGCGAACCTGCGTGGTCAGAGTATTGAACTCATGCTCGCCCATAATGTGCCGAAGTTGCATCTCAATTCAAAGGAAATCAAACAGGTGGTATTGAACCTGGCCCGTAACGGGATGGAAGCCATGAATGAGAAGGGTGTGCTTACGCTGGAAACGCGGATCGTGGATGATAAGGTGGAACTGTGTGTACGTGACACAGGACCGGGTATACCCCGGGTGAAGAAGGAAAAGCTGTTTGAACCTTTTTACACGACAAAAGCCAAGGGAACCGGACTTGGATTGTCGATGTGCCTGAGTATTGTGGAACGACATAATGGAACCATTACTGTGGAATCGGAGGAAGGTCAGGGTACCACGTTCAAAGTGGCATTTGAACGTTAGTCATTCAGCATATTTTGCCAGACAATGAGACATAATATTATAGAAGAAGCCTTTCCGCAGGCGGTTTCTGAATCTTGCTTTCATTGCTTATGGATGTATAATAGGAATAGCACCTCATTACATCCATAATGTTCGATATGAATGTAACGTTGTTTTGGAGAGTTATTCGCCTTTAATTCGATCGAGATCATAGAACAACCATTTATAAGGAGTGAAACCGAATGTCAATGTCATTTGATCAATACATGAAAGATATGGTTCAACCCATGCGGGATGAGTTAACTCGTCTAGGAATCCAGGAGTTGCGTACTCCTGAAGAAGTGGAAGCAAGTCTTCCAGATGCAAAAGGAACAGCACTGGTTGTCATTAACTCTGTCTGCGGATGTGCCGCAGGTCAATGCCGTCCAGGGGTGTCCCAAGCACTTCAACACGATATTACACCGGATCACCTGTACACTGTATTTGCTGGTCAGGACAAGGAAGCAACTGCAAAAGCACGTGAATTCTTTGCACCGTATCCTCCATCTTCACCGTCCATCGCTCTGATGAAAGACGGAGAACTCGTTCACTTTATCGAGCGTCATCAAGTGGAAGACCGTTCTGCAGAGGAAATTGCGGCTGATCTGACAAATGCATTTGAACGTTATTGCCGTTAATTCGCTCCATAGAACGCCCCGCCCTTCGGATCACCGATGCCGGGGCGTTTCATTTTGGATAGATAAGGTTATTGAACCATTCGGACCTTTCAAGATGGACATCAAATTTCATTAATTTAGAAACGGGGTGTGTGAACGATGAGTTTGCAACAACAGATCATCGCTGAATTGAAGGTTAAACCAAGCATTAATGAAGAAGAGGAAGTACGCAAGCGTGTTGATTTTCTGAAGACGTATGTTAAAAATGCGGGTGCCAAGGGTTTGCTGATTGCGATCAGCGGCGGTATTGACAGTGCAGTGGCAACGGCGCTTTGCAAAAATGCGACGGACGAGCTTACGGAAGAGAATAAACAAGAGTACAAAACGCTGGGTGTGTTCCAACCTTATGGTGAACAATCCGATATCGACCACAGCTACGCTGTAGCGAAAGCATACGATCTGAAGCATGTTGTGGAAACGAATATTGAAGATGCGGTGAACGAGATTGCACTGGAAGTGGAGCAAGGATTCAAATCCTTGGGCAGCCCACGCCATATGACTCACCAAGGCAAAGGTAACGTTAAGGCGAGAACTCGTATGGTGATGCAATATGCGCTTTCGTTTGAAGAAAACTTGCTCGTTGTAGGTACGGATCATGCGTCCGAAGCCATCACGGGCTTCTATACCAAATGGGGCGATGGTGCTGTCGATATCACACCACTGAGCACGCTGAACAAACGTCAGGTACGCCAGCTGGCAGCATATTTGAAAGTGCCACAGGCTATTTTGGACAAGGCACCATCTGCAGGGCTATGGGAAGGTCAGACGGACGAAGATGAGCTGGGAATTTCGTATGAAGCGAACAGTGATTATCTCGAAGGAAAACAGATCGATCCGGCTGCCCAAGAGCGCCTCGAAGCGTTCTATACGCGTACACATCACAAACGCAATGCCATTCCGGGTATCTAATACGGATGGATGAGCAAGCTTGTTATAAGCTGTTAACACCAATATTGAAATACATTCCCTCTTAGGGAATGCAAAAGAGTCACTGCTCACACAGTGACTCTTTTTTTATGTGGAACGAGAAACTGCAAAAATCCAGGTGACTACAATATTAAAGAAGAGTTAGCTACTCCAGTCTTTGATCTGTTGCAGGGTCTGGGTGATGACTTGTTCCAGTTGCGGAGTTGTTTCTTTAAATGGATGAACAGTATTGAAGGTATGGTTTCCCTCATTAATCTGGTGCCATGGGATATCAGGACGGGCTTGAACAAGTGCAGCAGAACCCTCCCGAAGACGCTGCGGATCTTCCGTTCCCTGAATGAGTGCGACTCGCAAAGGTGAAGAAGACAGGCGGTCAATAATAGCGTAACGTTCGCTGTGCTTGTCCAGGTCTTCCAGTATAGACACGTCCAGTGGCATCTGCTGACCTGTACGTCCGTTAACGACATGGCTGCGGCCCTGCGTACGCATTGCTTCTTTTTGCTCCGCTGTGAAGAGATCCAGATTGGTTACGCCATTCCAGGAGATGACACCTGCCACCTGTTCGGGATGATCCAGTGCATAGACGAGGCTTACGCCCGCACCGCGACTATGACCAACTAGGTACACAGGAAGTCCGGTGAATTCAGGTTGTGTAGCTACATGCTCCAGTACCAGGGCCAGATCGGCAAGCTCCCGGCTGTAGGTATTGACTGCGAACTTTTCCAGTTCTGAGAATTGCTCCGGATATTCACCGATACCGTTGTGAGAGAAATTAAAGGTCAATACATGATGCGTCTGGCTTAGCTGTGAAGCTGCGTAAGGGAACATGCCCCAGTCTTTGAAGCCTTTGTATCCGTGAGACAGAATGATGACGCCCTGAGCGGGGTGTTGTGCAGGGAAAAAGTCGCCGCGAATGATAGCATCTACGTCAGTGGGCAATTCAAAAGTGATGGGCATAATTCAGACCTCCTCAGAATTTCAGACGATTCCTGATTTATATTTTAGCATATATGGTAATGCCGATAGGTACTCGCTTCTGGACGCCCCTCCTGCTACAATAGAATACGTGTTCGGAGAGTTACGGATCATGTGATTGAATGGGGATATTTTACAATGCATGTTCAAAAAGAACGGTTTTCAGTACCGAGAAGGTGGGACTTTTGAACAACCTCTTACAGTATAAAAGATTAAGCGGGTGAAGCGTTGATGATATATGGCATTGGCAATGATGTGCTGGAGATTGGACGTATGCGGAAGCTGCTGTCCGGTCGCCATGCGGAAGCTTTTTTGAAACGAATATTAACGCCAGCAGAGCGGGAGATTGCGTTCCATCGGGGGAAGCGGATGACGGAGTTTGTATCCGGTCGATTTGCAGCGAAAGAAGCGGTGTCCAAGGCATTTGGGTGCGGTATTGGTGGCATTATGGGCTTTACTGACATCGAAGTGCTGCCTGATGGGACAGGACGTCCGGTGGCCTCGCTGTCCAGTCAGGCCTGGGAACGCCTGCAACTGCCATACGACAAACAATATGACATACATTTGAGCATTACGCATCAGACGGAATTGGCAGCGGCCTTTGCGATTGTAGAACAGATGGAAAAGTAGCTAGCTTGGCAATAGGAGAGGACGGAAATATGGGTTTACAGGAACAGAAACAACACTTCAGCGTGAATTTGCTGGACTGGTATATGATCAACCGACGGGATTTGCCGTGGCGTCGCCACAACAATCCGTATTTTACGTGGGTATCAGAGATTATGCTTCAGCAGACACGGGTCGATACGGTCATTCCGTATTTCAATCGTTTTATCGGGAATTTTCCAACCGTGCAGGCACTTGCGGAAGCACCCGAGGAGGATGTTCTGAAAAATTGGGAGGGACTCGGCTATTACTCCCGTGCACGTAATCTTCAGGCGGCTGCGAGACAAGTCATGGAGCTGCACGGAGGCGAGATGCCTCAGGACAAGCAGGCTGTCTTCGCATTAAAAGGGGTTGGCCCCTATACGGCCGGGGCCATTCTCAGCATTGCCTTCAACCAGCCGCAGCCTGCGGTAGATGGCAATGTTATGCGGGTCCTGTCCCGATACTTCCTCATCGATGAGGACATTATGAAGGGCAGCACTCGGGTGTTGATGGAAGAGCTCGCAGGAGAGCTCATTCCGGAAGGGCGAGCGCGTGATTTCAATCAGGCGCTGATGGAACTTGGCGCGCTGGTGTGCACGCCCAAAGCGCCGCACTGCCTGACTTGCCCGGTCATGGAGCAATGTTCCGGCCGCATTGCCGGAAGAGAGCTTACGCTGCCGGTCAAGACCAAGGCGAAGCCGCCGCGGCCTGAGCAGCGGCTGGTCGCGATTGTGGAGGGCCGCGGCGATCACCGCGGCCAAGTGCTTGTGCGCCAGCGCCCAGACACGGGCCTGCTGGCCCGGATGTGGGAGCTACCGCATGTGCTCGCGGCGCCCGCCGCAGCCAGCAAGAAGGCGGCGCCGCTGGCGGATGAGCCGGCCATGGCCTTGCTGGCCGGCAGTCTGTGGGCGGAAGGCTTCGCTGCCCGCCCGGAAGGGCTGGCTACCCATACGGAGCATGTGTTCAGCCACATTGTCTGGAGCCTGCAGGTGTACAAGTGCACCGAGCAGGACCAGAGCAGTGAGCTTCCGCTAATCGCAGCGGAAGCCAGAGCCGCCTACGACGCACAGGCGGCAACGAAGGAGGGCACAGCCTCATCTTCTGCTGTGTCACCTGAGTCAGCCACAACGCATTCATCGGAGCCAGGCACGCCTGATTCGCAGAACATTATCTCAACATCGCTTAACGATGGAGAGAAGTTAATGTCCCCATCTGATGTTAGTGAACTGGCGCTGAACACTCCGACACTGACAGGGAAAGGCGATGGCTTGACCTACCGCTGGATCGGACCGGAAGATATGGACAAGATGGCATTTCCGAATATATTTCTGAAGCTGATCAGCAGTTATTTTGCCGGTGCGTATGATCAAGTGAATGATTAAATGGGGGAGCTAACGAATCTGAGTGACGTTATCTTAGCTAAATTAACCTAAAAGTGCGAATCAACGCCCTTATTTTGGGGAATAGTTATGCTGAGATTCGTTAGGTTCACGATACGATGAAATATGGAGCAATAGCGTGTCTGTGGTTCGTTAGAAAAGATATCCATTAACTATAACTATACCGATTGCGATAACAAAAAGAGAGCCTGATCACGGTCACGATGACCGAATCAGGCTCTCTTTTATGTTAACTGTTGCATGCGAACAGTCTTATTTTGCAGAAGCGTAACGCTTGTTAACTTCATCCCAGTTGATTACATTCCAGAAAGCACCGATGTAATCAGGACGTTTGTTTTGATATTTCAGGTAGTAAGCGTGCTCCCATACATCCAGACCCAGAACCGGAGTCAGACCTTCGAAGAGAGGGCTGTCTTGGTTAGGTGTGCTAGTGATGGACAACTTGCCATCTTTGCCAACTACGAGCCAAGCCCAGCCGGAACCGAAGCGAGTTGTAGCTGCTTTAGCGAAATCTTCTTTGAATTTATCAAAGCCACCCAGTTCGCTATCAATTGCTGCAGCGATATCGCCTGTAGGAGCGCCGCCGCCGTTAGGTCCGATGATTTCCCAGAACAAGCTGTGGTTAGCATGTCCACCACCATTGTTGCGAACCGCTGTGCGGATGCCTTCAGGTACGCTGTCAAGGTTAGCAATCAGATCTTCCAAGCTTTTTTCTTGCAGTTCAGGAGCGCTTTCCAGAGCTGCGTTCAAGTTCGTTACATAAGTATTGTGATGGCGATCGTGGTGAATTTCCATCGTTTGTGCATCGATATGTGGTTCCAATGCGTCGTTAGCGTAAGGAAGTGCCGGTAATTGAAAAGCCATAATGAAATACCTCCTGAGATTTTAGGTTTTTTTTAAATCAGGTACATATGTAATAATACCCTTGCCACTAATATTAAACCGCATTCGGGCTAATTAAGCAACATTTTTGTTTATTAAGTCCCCCGAAGCGTTGATTTAATCATGGGCCAGAGATAACAAACATATTTTACCCTTTATGAATATATTTATGTGATTTTAATAGACAAAAAAGCAAAAACTTGAATAATCGTATTGTAAACGGTTACAATTAAGCGCTTTCAAAAGAAAATGCGTGTTTTATGGAGTAAAGTATGGTTTAATTGACGAAGAAGCGGTATTTTCTCGTTTTTTGTCATTATATGAACATTGGGTTTTTGGTAAAAGGGAACTCCTTTTTGTAAAAAACCTCATCTAAGCTAACGAAAAGGGAGATTTAAGACATGCACGTTCGTTCCTTTCAGTTGAGTGATGCAAGCCAGATGACGGAGCTTCTCCAGGTTGCGCTATCGGAAGAGTGTTATGAGAACACGATGGGCCCGTTTGCCCGTCAATTGTCATGGGATTCTGACCTGATCATGGTTGCGGAAGAAGAGGGAGACCTCGTCGGCGCTTTGATCGGTACGATTGATCAAAACCAGGGTTGCATCTACCGTATTGCGGTACATCCAGACTATCGTCGCCGTGGAGTCGGCAAAACACTTGTCGAGGCTATGGAACAAAGGTTCCAGCAGCGTAAAGTCAGCCAGGTATGGGTGGCGGGTGATGAGCACAACAAAGTAGCCATGCCTCTATATGAAGCTATGGGTTACGGTGCCAATCAGATTATGAGCGCTTTCCAGAATCTTAGTATTTTGTCTAAAGCTTAGTTTGCATGTTTAAAAAGAAATAAAAAAGATGTTCATTTCATATTAGGCATATCTCTTTAACGTGTAAGAACGTGAGAGATGTGCCTTTCTATTTGTATGAAGGACTTTTACGTAATATTCCTCTGATTTTCTCATTCTCTGAACACGCTTCGGTGTCTCCCATTCAATTAGACCACTGCGCCTAACCAGGCTATACACATGATATCCAAGGTATTGGTGCTCATAACCAATTGTTTCACTCTTCCAAATGAAGTAGACTGAAGGGGAGTATGATCATCATTGTGCAAGCTTAATTCAACTAATTAATAAATGAGGTGTCCCTTTGAATTCCAATCATCATTCAATGGAACATATGGCTTCCGAGGAACGTAATCAACCGCCAAAGCCTGAACAACCGGAGAAATCCTGGGTGGTCGAGCTGTGGGACTGGGTCAAAACGATTGTTGTTGCTTTTGTCATCATGATGCTGCTGAACCTGTTTGTGTTTAATCTGTCGATGGTCAAGGGACAGTCCATGCAGCCGACATTGGTTGAGCGAGATCGTCTTTTCGTCAACAAAATTGTATATCATCTGGATACACCTTCCCGATCCGATGTAATTGTACTTCGTGATCCAAGTGAAGGTGTGGAGAAGAAGGATTTTCTGGTAAAACGGATCGTAGGACTTCCGGGAGATACCATTGAAGTCAGGGATCACCATCTGTATGTGAACGGCGAGCGTCAAGCGGAAACATACACCGATATCGAGGTGCAAGATCCCGATTTTGGCCCAATCACACTGGAGCCGGATCATTTCTTCGTGATGGGAGATAATCGTCATGAAGGCAAAAGTAAGGATAGCCGAGTGTTTGGCAGTATTACATCTGACCAGATTGTGGGCAAGGCTGAATTTATTTTCTGGCCGTTTTCTGAATTGAAGAAATTGTAAAATTATGACAGGACAACAACTTCAGACTGCATATTGCGTTAAACCATATAGACTCGATCCGTTTTGAATGCAAGTAAGCAAGGCATATATAGAAATTAACGCCTGTCCTCTTACCGTGAGGCGGGCGTTCACTATTTACGGAATACGTGTCGGAAGAAGAGAGGGAAGAGAAATGACGAGCGTACAGACCGGGGCAGCACAGGAAGCCTCCGTATGGGAGAAGTTAAAACAGGAGATCAAGGCAGCTGGCCCCGGACTGGGCATTGATGATATCGGATTTGCCTCGGCGGATCCCTTTGTTTCCCTGAAGTCGCTGTTGGAGCAGTCGCGGGATAAGGGATATGCTTCAGGTTTTGAAGAACCAGATATTGAAAAAAGGGTACACCCTTCCTTAAAGGAGGGCGAACCGGCGTCTCTTATTGCGATAGCAGTAGCGTATCAGTCCAAGATGGTGAATCCACCGAAATCGGAGCCTGGTGCGTATCGCGGCATTTTTGCCCGTTCAGCTTGGGGTCAGGACTATCATCAGGTGCTGCGTACAGCGATGGACAAGTTGGTAAACTTTATACGTGAACGTGTACCTGAAGCCATGATCGAAAGCATGGTAGACACAGGAGCACTGGTGGATCGTGCGGTGTCCCAGCGTGCGGGGATTGGTTTTAGCGCCAAGAACTGTGCCATTATATCACCCAAATTCGGTTCATGGATTTTTCTCGGGGAACTGGTAACGAATATTCCCTTTCAACCGGACACTCCTGTGACCGAAGACTGTGGTGAATGTACGAAATGTATTGATGCTTGTCCGACAGGCGCATTGGTTGGGCCGGGGCAGTTGAATTCACAGCGTTGTATTTCTTTTGTAACCCAGACGAAAGGGTTCGTGGATGAAGAATTTATGCTGAAAATAGGCAACCGTCTGTACGGTTGTGACACATGTCAGATTGTCTGTCCGAAGAACCGGGGCAAGAACTGGGATCACCATCCCGAGTTTCACCCCGATCCGGAGATTGTGAAGCCACTCCTGCTGCCGTTACTGGATATCGGTAATCGGGAATTTAAGGAACGTTTCGGTCAGAGTTCTGCCGCTTGGCGGGGCAAGAAGCCAATTCAACGCAATGCCGTTATTGCCCTGGGCAATTTCAAAGACAAAAGTGCTGTACCCAAACTTACAGAAGTATTAAAACGTGATCCGCGCCCCGAGTTGCGGGGAACCGCAGCCTGGGCGTTAAGCAGAATTGGAGGAGAAGACGCCATGAGAGCAATTGGGGAAGCTGCCGCTAACGAACAAGATGGGAACGTACTAAGCATGCTGCAGAAGGCCGAGGAGCGACTGAGTTCGTCCGAGACCTTACCCAAACAGCCAGAGGCTGGACAAGTGAGTGAGAAGCAGCCAGAGCAACAGAAAGAGCGCAATGCATTACAGGCGTTACAACAGGATTTGAAAATGGAAGCGGGGAATGAACCGGGTAGTGAGCAGCCTGCACAGCCTGCCAAACCAGAAGCCGCAGCGTGGAGACCTTCTGCAGTTACGGGTCTTCATGGCAAGCCCGTATACTACGATGAGGTACTGACACCGATTGGTACACTTACGTTATGCGCGACGGATGAAGGACTGTGTCACATTGATTTTGGCGCATTTCACGTACGTGAGGCTCATCTGCAACAATGGGCCCGTACCTGGATTGGCGAGTATCGATATGAGAAGAATGAAGAGATGCTCAGCGAAGCTGCAAAGCAGGTACAGCAGTATTTTGCAGGGGAGAGAAAAACGTTCGACTTGCAGCTTGATCAGCTTGGAACACCATTCCAGCTACAAGTATGGCAAGTTCTGTCCGATATATCTTATGGAGAGGCCTCATCACACCAACAGGTTGCGGAAAAGATCGGCAGACCCAAGGCTGTTCGTGCAGTTCTGGACGCCATTAGCAAAAATCCGATTCCGATTATTATTCCCTGTCACCGCATCAGCGGTAAAGACGGAACCCTGGTGGGTTATGTAGGCGGTCTGCAAACCAAGGAGCAATTGCTCGCATTGGAGCAGCAATCGTAAGAGCGGGGGACGTTCATGAAGTATGTAAACGTGGAGAGCGTGGAAGCGGGGGAACTTCTGGGCAAGACGGTATATTCCAGTAACGGTACGGTACTGTTGTCCGCCGGAGTCCAGCTCACCGTATATATGGTCAATACGCTGAAGCGTATTGGCGTGACCATGCTATACATCCAGGATGAAGCGTACAAAGATGTGGATACAGAGGACATTCTGGATGAAACCACGAAACGGGCAATAATTAACGAAATGAGTGTCACACTCGAATCCATTCGCTCCGGCAAAGATTGGAGTCCTAGAAAGGTCGCCCTCAGTATAGAGAAGTTGCTAAACGATGTACTGAACGGACGTGAGCTGCTCGTGCAGCTTACTGATATTCGTACCAAAGACAATGCACAGTATGTTCATGCGATGAATGTATGTTTGTTATCTTCGGTCATCGGACTGAATATGGGACTCAATTATAATCAACTGAAGGACCTTGCTGTGGGGGCATTATTGCATGATATTGGCAAAGTGGGGGAACCTCCTGGCAGTGGCTCGGTTGCAAATTCTTCGCTGCACCATACATGGCGGGGATTCGAAGTGATTAAGAACAAGCGGGAGTTCAGTCTGTTGGTCGCCCATACAGCCCTGCAACATCATGAGCATGTTGATGGTACAGGTATGCCAAGAGGTATTAAAGGGAATGACATCCATCTGTTTGCGAGAATCGTCAGTGTGGCTAATATCTATGATAATCTTATTAATGGGTTATTGAAGGACAGTCTGTTGCCACACGAGGCATGTGAAGAGATGATGGCGTTGTCTGGTACCAAGCTGGATCGGGACATTCTGATTGAGTTCAACAAGAGTGTATCCGTGTATCCCAATGGTACTGCGGTACGACTGTCTACCAAAGAGACTGGCGTCATTGTGCGCCAACATCGGGGATTGCCCGGCAGACCTGTAATCCGGGTGGCGCGCGGAAGTACGCGTTATTCTCTGGATGTGGTTGAAATTGATCTGGCTCAGCATACAACCGTTTTCATTGAAGCCGTCATGACGTAGCTTATGTGCGGTTCAACTGGAAAATCCGTTTGCTCAAGGCGTGCGGAAATGCTATGATACTTTCAGGAAATCCGGTCTGTGTCAGGTTTGCAACATATGCGCTTAACATCATGAATTGACACGGATTATCAGGCTTTTTAGAATGCATACAGAGGTGTCTAAGAGATGGATATTGTTATACCGATTATCACATTGATTGTTGGTCTGGTCGGGGGATTTTTCATCGGGGTGTTCTACTTGCGTAAACAACTTGAGAAAATGCAAAGCAATCCGGACATGCTTCAGAAAATGGCGAAGCAAATGGGCTACAACCTGAATGGCAAGCAAATGCAGCGTGCCCAGCAGATGATGAAGAATCAGCAGCCAGGAGCGAAAATGCCTCAGCCGCAACAGCATCCTGCGCGTAAAAGTTCGGGCCGCCGAAAATAATAGCAGGGAATGGCTGCTTAAAGTGCGTGTTCAAAAAAGTTGGATTTTCAGTACCTGAAGCGGACTTTTTGAACAACCTCTTACAGTAGTGGTTCGAAAGGAGGCGTTCGGCAGTGGCTGGCGTTAAAGATTATGTGAATTCAAAAGTATCCGACAATCGGGAAAAGATCGAGTATCATGTAGAGCAGATCCTGAAATTGATCGGAGAAGATAGTACACGTGAAGGGCTGCTTGAAACGCCTGCACGTGTGACCCGAATGTATGAAGAAATTTTTGGTGGATATGAAGTAGATCCGCGCGATGTGCTCGGTGTCACGTTTGACGAGAATCATGAAGAGCTGGTTATAGTCAAGGATATCGTCTACTACAGCCAGTGTGAGCACCATATGGCGCCGTTTTTCGGCAAAGTGCACATTGGGTATGTACCCAGCGGCAAGATTGTTGGTTTGAGCAAAATGGCTCGTTTGGTTGAAGCAGTAACACGTCGCCTGCAAGTTCAGGAACGTATTACTTCACAGATCGCTGACATTCTGACAGAAGCTGTCGAGCCTCATGGCGTGATGGTCGTGGTGGAAGGTGAGCACTTGTGCATGTGTTCCCGCGGCGTGAAGAAACCGGGAAGCAAGACGGTAACATCTGCTGTACGTGGTTCTTTCCGTGAGAATCCGGCACAACGTGCAGAGTTCTTGTCTTTGGTAAAAGATTAAAATTCGGTACGTCCACTTCATGGACAAGCCGGATGAGTAGGTCCTTGTGGTTTTGGAAGCGGGAGCTTCTGAAGCCGCAGGACAGGATATAAATAAGCCGTGTTCCCAGGGGAACCGGCTTATTTATATATGGCGTTATCATTTCTATATATACTGAATACATACGAATTCGTTAAGCCGGAGGTAATGGAACGATGAGTGCATCTTCCCATTCAAGAGACCCGATACAGTCGGAAAAGAAACTACAAGCAGATAAACATGCTACATTGCGCCTGCAAATCTGGGAGACACCACTCAAGCGACAAGGCAGTAGTATACTCGACGCTTTTGCATGGGAAGAAGTCATGTGCAGACGGGTTGGGGCAGGGCATCTGCCAGTTGCACACATATGGCGACATCCAGATGCCTTTGTAGCCGGTCTGCGTGACCGCAGGTTGCCACGGGCTGTAGAAGCGATGGAACGGATAAGAAGCCAAGGGACAGCAGTCTGTGTTCGACCTTCCGGTGGAGCGGCCGTACCTCTGAATCCAGGGGTAGTTAACGTGTCATTGATTCTGCCTAATCCCGGACATGCGATCAATATCCATGATGATTTTCGGGAGATGGCGTCAATTATTGCTGAGTCGCTAACGCCATGGTCAAACCATGCGCAAACAGGTGAGGTCCAGGGTGCTTTTTGCCCGGGGGATTATGATGTCAGTGTAGGTGGGCTGAAATTCTGTGGTATTGCCCAGCGCAGACAGGCAAAGGCGTATATTATTACTGCTTTTATCATCGTGGAGGGGCAGGGAGATCAACTGGCAGCAGACGTGCGTCAATTCTATCAACATGCATCAGGCGGAGCCAGTGAAGGATATCCTGATGTTCAGCCGGGCACGATGGCCAGTCTGAAGGAGTTGGCAGGTGTCCCTTCTGCCGCAGCCTATACCGCCTCATTGGTACGAACTCTGCGTGATCGCTATCCACAGGCGGAAGCTAGCAAAGTGCTTAGCGTTGGCTATGAAGAAGTGCGTCTGACAGCTGAGCAGATGAAGCTGCGCTATGACTGAGTTCTTGATAATCGGACTTGGAATTGGGTAATAGAGATGATATGATGTGATTTCGGAAGGAGAGTGTTAGGATGGAGACGTTGAGATATACGTACTTATATGAGGTTGTATCTACAGGCGAAAAGTCTGAGTTCAGCCAAATGGCAACAAGCAAGGAAGAGGCTGCTGCACTGATCGTTGCTCGTATCGCCGATCTGGAGTTTACCGATGAGGCAGATATCAAGCTGGGCGACCTGATCGCTATTAGCAAACAGGTTGGCGACAACTATGTAGCGTGCGAGGGCTGTGCTTCTTAAGTGAGCATAAGCATTTTGAAATAGAAAGTCTCTCAAAATATAAGCAAGTCTCTATTACAAGAGGCTTGCTTTTTTGTCTACACCAAAAAGAGATATCTTGCAGTCATTCGGCTGGAGATATCTCTTTTCATTCCATCTAACTAAGCTCAAGCTTAATAAGGCGGCCACAACAACTTGCGTGCTGTTTCGTAACGCTCAGCAACAGCCGGCCAGTAGACGACATTCCACCAATCCTCGATATACTTTTTGCGTTCATTCTGGTGTTTCAGATAATAGGCATGTTCCCACACATCCAGCGGCAGGAGTGGAACGATATCGGACTGGGACAGGTTCTGGTGTTTTTCCGCCTGCAAAATCTCCAGACGATGTGCTCTCGGGCTCCAGACAAGCATCGCCCAGCCACTGCCTTCCACTTTGTTCGCAGCTTCCGTGAATTGATTCTTGAACGCTTCATAACTTCCGAAATCCCGCTTGATCTGCTCTGCGAGCATACCGGAAGGTTTACCGCCGCCAGCAGGATTCATAATTGTCCAGAAGATCGTATGCAGGTAGTGGCCTGCCCCGTTGAAGGCGAGTTCACGTTCCCAATGCTTGATGAGTTCAAAATTATTCTTTTTTCGCGATTCTGCCAGCTTCTTCTCTGCTACATTTAGTCCGTCCACATAAGATTGATGGTGTTTGTCGTGATGGATACGCATCGTTAGTTCATCAATATGTGGCTCCAGCGCATTGTACGCATAGGGAAGAGGGGGTAGTGTGTGCCCTCCAATGGGAACCGGCTTTTCTTTTACGGGAGGTGCAGTAGTGCTGGGCGTGGCTTGTGTTGTTTCGGTAGAAGGTGATTGAACGGTTGTGGATTGAATCTGCGCTGAAGTAGCAGGTGCGTTTACATTCCCCTCTTGAGAAATTGGAGCTTCTGAAGCTTGGCGATGGGTGGTTGCTGAGCCTGACGTATGCAGTGCATTTTCCAGAAAAAGTGACGGCTCCAAATTTGTTTCTCGCAAGATGCCAGGTTGGCCAAGCGTATCCAATACGCCCAGAAAATACTCTGATTCGCGGATCAAATGCAAAATAAGTACTTTGGCAAGCGGAACAGCTTGCACCGCAGCACTTTGCTCCAGAAGAACATACAGCTGTTTGATGAACTCTCTCGATTGCTGCCGAGCAGCCGACACAAGTTGATCGATACAACGAACGATGTAGGGAGCAGGCGGATGGGTTGCGGGCAATAGTTGTTTTAACAGCTGATTCGCTACTCGCTCAGTGTTCGCAAAGGTAGCCTCCCATTCCTCCAATAGCTTGACGTATGGGGGCTCCAGATCGGGCACCAGTGCACGAATGACGAGTGTATGTTCTTTCTCCTGCTCTTTCCAGAAACGGATTTCTTCCAAGGTCCGCAGAGGCAGCAGGTGACCATATCCATCCCAGTTCATATATGGTGGGCCTCCTTCAGTTGAATTTCATCGCATATGTAGACCGTTGCTTCATGCGTCCCAAGAGTATATTCCGCCGGGCTGTTGTCCTATGAGTGCAAAAAAAAGAGCCCCTGAGGGGCTCAAGAATCAACGGGAAATGATTGAAGTTTGATTATTCTCCACTATTCGTGTTTTGAACATCGTCACTGCTTGTTTTCGTTACATGACTCAGGAAAGTCGAGACACGGCGCAGATATTCCTTTGGATGCTCCCGGAAGATCAACTCATGGTGTGCATCCTGGACGATCCATACATCCGAGTACGGATTGGTCTGGTTGGCGGCGAGCTGTTCTGCAATCGGGTAAGGCGCCTTCTCATCTTCCGTACCATGAATGAAGAAAATCGGGAACGGATAATCTTCCTTTTTCACTTCCTGATACGGAATCTGCTGCAATCCGGTACCATTCAGAACAGGGAACAACAGTTTCATGATCTCCAGTGTAGGCTGACGCGGCAGATCGATCTGGTTATGAATGTTGTGGTACAGCGTATCCGGCTCAAGCAGGAACGTACTGTCCAGAATCATCGCATCCACTTCCTGTGTAATCAGTCCGGTTTGAAGCGCCGTACCGGCACCCATGGAGAAACCCCAGACTACCAGTTCCTGCGCACCGCGCTGCTTGGCGAACTGGATGGCACCCAGCAATTGCTGTGACTCAGCCTTGCCACCTGTGGCTACAGCTTTGTTCACCTGTGAGGCGAAGCCATAATCGAACATGACCACATTGAAGCCAAGTTGATGGGCATAGTGTGCCAGGTCATACATGGGTACCCATGTTTCTTCACGATTGGCACCATAGCCGTGACTGAAAATAATCGTTTTGCTTGCGGCATTGTCAGCAGGGATATACCATCCTTGCATTGTCCGGCTGCCATCTGCTGCCGGGAACGTGATGTCTTCGTACTTCATATTCTTGGCCTGCATCGGATTGGAGAAGACAGGCGCTACAGTCGGGTTGGATAATACCCATGCGATGTAACCATGCAGTGCAATAAAACAAAACAATAGAAAAAATACAACGGAGAGCAGCAGCGCTACGATAATATGTTTGAACCGAATCAGCCTCGGTGATAGGGAAGAGGGCAGATCGGACACTTTTGTTTGCAGCGGGGCTTCGCTCTGGGATGTTGGATACATGAATGCCCCTCCTTTGAAGTTCAGTTGAAGATAACAACGACATGAAAAGAGAATTGCGTTTATTTCAGAGCCTGCTTCAGAGCGATATCTTAATGTAATATATCTTTATCGTATGTTCCAATATAGTCAAAGTCAATTGATTGAGGGCATTTGTTACGCAATTGTTATATAGTTCTTAAGATATATGGGTAACATTACCTTAGTGTGTAAATTACAGGGGATTAAGTCTTATAAAAAGGAAAATTTTACACGTTGGTCTATTTCAATTTTGGCTCTTTTTGGTTTACAGATGAGACCGTTTCTCATATAATTTATGTAACCAAGTTTCATGTGATGAAACATGAGGAGGGCATTATGCCATGGAAGATCGCAAGTTAACCGTCCGGGCTGTGGAACGGGCGCTGGATATATTATTATGTTTTACCACACGCAGTGATCTGGGACTCACCGAGATTGCCAGCCAGATCGGCCTGCACAAAAGTACAGTGCACCGCTTGATGGCTACACTGGAGGATCGAGGATTCGTAATCCGCGATGCAGCAACAGAGAAGTATCGACTAGGCATCCGAATCTGGGAGCTGTCGGCTCATATGTCCCGCAGTGATGATCCCGCTATTCTGCTGCTGCCTGCGATGGAGCGACTGAGAGACCGATTGGGGGAGACCGTGAGTCTGTACCTGCGTGATGGCAGTGAACGGATTCGGATTCAGGCGGTGCAAAGTGATCAGGCGATTCGCCGAGTTGCTCCCGTTGGTGTTAGACTTCCGCTGTCTGTTGGCGCATCCAGCAAAGTCTTGATGGCGTTTGCCACGGATGAGGATCGTGAGGAACTGATGAACGGGCCGGAATGGCCGGTGTTTATTGACCCTGCGGTGTATTTGGCGCAAATGGGAGATATCCGGGATAACGGATATGCGACGAGTTATGAGGAGCGTGAGCCGGGAGCTGCAGCGGTATCTGTACCGATTATGGATCGCCGAGGCAATATTGCAGCTGCTCTCTCGGTCTCAGGGCCTGTCAGCCGACTTTCGCAGGAGACTTTGCACGAATACGCACCTGTGCTAAAGGAAGCTGCTACGCAGATGGGGCTCATGTTATCCTGATATTGATGAAAGGTTTTTCTCCAATTGGGTTGGTGTTCTGGAATATAAAGGTTGTTTTTATGTTCCGGTTGCGCTACTCTGTAATGGACGGCCCATCGGGGTCAGCTTCATTGAATATGAACAGCGGCTTATGTATGCCGCAACTTTTAACGTTACTGGGGGAGTCCGAATTGTCCGGACTGAGACGGAATCGCATGAGATTCCGGACCCTTTGCACCTGATCTGGATCATACCAGCGTAGGGAAGTAATCGGCGATATGACCACAACCACCACATGTGTGACTCTTGCAGGACTCCGTTATGGAGCTGCAACCAGGAGCATTATTGGTGATGGACATTAAAGTCGGTTCCTTCGGGGGCCGGCTTTTTTATATACAGTGGACGGGCGAGATAATACACATTCCATGGACTGTTTTTTCAATAACCTGCAAAAGTGGGCTTGGAGAGAGCAATCATTATAGATTTATGATCTGTGGTAACCTCCGTTCTGTCGTTAACTGTACATGAATAATGTCTCCCCCTTGGTCTGGTGTAGGATCGCTCTTTCTTCTCTGCGCTCTGCATGATTTGGGACAGGTGCGTAAGCGAGCTGATGACGATGCCAACCAAACCAAGTGAACGAACACGGAGGAGGAGACGAGCAAACATGAGTACAGGAAACCAAACGGGACAACAAGCGATGGAACAGGAACATAACGGTCAGCAGGTGGAAAAGGAAACAGGAGCGGCCGGACGGGTTCAGCCCTTTCCGGGTAGCCGTAAAGTCTACATTCAGGGCTCACGGCCGGACATAGCTGTACCGGAGCGTGAGATAGCCCTTCATGACACGAATACTCCCCAAGGGGTGGAGCATAACGGACCGCTACGTGTCTACGATACGAGCGGCCCCATGACTGATCCCAAATTCCAGATGGATATTCGGAAGGGATTACCCGCGCTCCGAAATCATTGGATTATGGAACGCGGTGATATTGAAGCATATGAGGGCAGAGCCGTTCAACCCGAGGATAACGGACTAAAGCCCGGAGGGCGGAGAGCCGGGGCAGAGGAATACCCTGGATTTCGGGGACAACCACTGCGTGCTCAGGCTGGGCGCTGTGTCACCCAGATGCACTACGCAAGGCAGGGCGTCATTACACCAGAAATGGAGTATGCCGCTATCCGTGAAGGGGTGGAACCGGAATTTGTGCGGCAGGAGCTGGCGAGTGGACGGGCGATTCTGCCATCCAACATCAATCACCCAGAGAGTGAGCCGATGTTGATCGGTCGTCATTTTCACGTGAAGATCAATGCTAATATAGGTAACTCTGCCGTATCTTCCTCCATCGAGGAAGAGGTCGAGAAGATGACTTGGGCGGTACGATGGGGATCGGATACCGTGATGGATCTGTCTACAGGCAAAAACATTCATACGACACGGGAATGGATCATCCGTAATTCACCTGTACCGATTGGTACGGTGCCGCTGTATCAGGCACTGGAGAAGGTGAATGGCGAAGCGGAAGCGCTGACCTGGGAATTGTACCGAGACACGCTCATTGAGCAGGCAGAGCAGGGCGTGGACTACTTTACGATTCATGCAGGTGTGCTGCTGCGTTATATCCCCATGACCGCCAAGCGGATGACAGGTATTGTATCCCGGGGTGGGTCCATTATGGCAGCATGGTGCCTTGCGCATCATCAGGAGAATTTTTTATACACTCATTTCGAAGAAATCTGCGAGATTATGAAAAGGTATGATGTGGCGTTTTCGCTGGGAGATGGACTTCGTCCAGGCAGTATCTACGATGCGAATGACGAAGCTCAGATGGCGGAACTGGCTACGCTCGGGGAACTGACGCAGATCGCATGGAAACATGATGTGCAGGTGATGATCGAGGGCCCGGGGCATGTACCGATGCACAAGATCAAGGAGAATGTGGATCTACAGATGGAGATATGCCAAGAGGCACCTTTCTACACTTTGGGGCCACTGACGACCGATATTGCCCCGGGATACGATCACATTACGTCCGCCATTGGTGCGGCTATGATTGGCTGGTTTGGCACGTCCATGCTCTGTTACGTCACGCCAAAAGAACATCTGGGCTTGCCTAACAAGGATGATGTGCGCGAAGGGGTTATTGCCTACAAGATCGCGGCCCATGCCGCTGATCTGGCGAAAGGCCATCCGCGTGCTCAGCGCCGGGATGATGCATTGTCCAAGGCACGCTTCGAGTTCCGCTGGCGGGATCAGTTTAACCTGTCACTCGACCCGGAACGGGCGCTTTCCTACCATGATGAGACGCTGCCGGCAGAAGGGGCTAAGGAGGCACATTTCTGCTCCATGTGCGGACCGAAGTTCTGCAGCATGCGCATTACGCAGGACATTCGTGCCTTTGCGGCAGATAAAGGATTGTCCGAGAATGAGGCTGTGATAGCTGGCATGCAGGAAAAGGCTGAGGAGTATCGGACACGCTCCTAGGCGCTGGTACAGCTTAACCTTGGCAGTCTGACATCGTTTGAAGGTGAGAATAATGATATCATGTCGTATTTTTCTCTTATTGATCAGCTTCCTAATACTTTTTATCAGTATTATGGTTGATTGTCTAGCAGATGTTTAATAAAATGAATGTAAGTAAACACCAATAAGAGTAGCCAGGCCAATGGCTACTCCTGCACAGCATTTGCGGTGGGTATTCCTCCGAGTGCAGCAAGTTCAGATGAAGTGACCCGTCAGGCCGTCAACCTGTGGCGGGTCACTTCTTTTTACGATCGATGTATGTCAGGAGCGCAATAATTAACATCGCGAACACGATTACGTCGTTAAAAGAGAAGTTCATAGGATCACCTCCCACTGGAGGCAAGCCTATTTCCCACCACAAATTGGCTGTACAAAGTGATTATACCATTTGAAATGCTCTTGTTCGAGAGCATTTTTATTTTGCAAAGGAGCCTACATACTGCTTTTCACATATTTTTAGTGATTGTAATATGTCACTCCAAATCAGCCGCTACTGTCGAGCCACTTCCAAATTCTTCTCCAAATATGCCGCAAGCAATGCCAGCGGACTATGGATCGCAATGCCTCTGTCTGCTGTAACCTGTGCAGCAGCGGGAGCCATAGACAGTTGAGCTGCCACTACCGTTTTACCCGGATACTGCTCAGCAATCTGCTGTAATCCCTCACGTACTGCTTCGAGATACCCTTGCTGATCTCCACGCATAATTAACTCAAACGTCCCAGGGATACACACAGCTTCCGTCTGAGATGCCTTGGCAACATGTGGCTGCCCATTCTCATCCTTGTACTGTAACGCCTGATTCACCCGTGCCATCGTTCCTTCAATGGTTGCCGGGTTGGTGAAGGCTATGATGTAATCTCCTGGTACTCGCCGCAACTTCTGCAATAGCGGATCATCTATGCCAATCACAGGCACAGGGACCTCTGTGGCTTCCTGCTCCAGTACTGCCGCAAACAGGGTACACGTGACCAGAATGGCATCGGCATGACACTCGGCGATCCATCGGAGCGTCTGAGCTACTTTCTCGTGGATGACGACATCGGAAAAGTCAGCGTCATGTTTAAGACGATCCAGGCCTGGATCGACGTAATGGACCAATTCAACTTCATAAGCAGCAAGCGTCTCTTCAATTAAGGCGATGTTGGAATAGTGAGCGTGAAAACAACCGATGGTGATCATGTGCTAAATCCCCTTTTACAGTTCGTATAATGTGATGGTAATCGTAGATATTTAAACCATTATAGAAACATGCCTGAGAACTGTACAGTTGTTTGCGATCCAACGCCAATAACCGTCCTCCCGCCAAGCTGCGGAAAGACGGTTCATAACCGGACTGGCAATCGTCCAGCTTTCATTTTATCTAAGGGAAGGAGAAGCATTTTTCTTCGCCATTTTTTGCTGTAAAATTTCATGAAAGGATAGACCTTGAGTGTTCTCATTCTCCTTTTTAGGAGCAGTGGTCGCCGTGTTGCGCGGATATTGGTGATGGTACGGGATCATTTGCTGAATAGGCATGCGGATCATCTTGGTTCCTCCTTTGAAGCATATTTGTGAATTATGTATTTCGACTGGTTACCATGCCAGGTGCGCATATAGGTATATGTGACTTGTTAGACGAAATAGAAGAGTTTAAAGCGTAATTCCAATTGGATTGTAGTGATTTTACCCCGTATTCAGGAGATGTAAACGGTTTTAGGGAAATTCAGGAGTAAAGAACCTGATTTGAAAGGATTTGTGTGGGAGGATGGAATCGGTTGTTATGTGAATAGTCCCAATTTTAAGGAAGTCAATGGTACCCGCTTATGAGGCATATTGTCTGGTTGAATAGGTAGGTTCCATGCTAACTAACTTGGTACTATAGGCGGTTGTATCACGGGAGGAACATCAAAAAAACTGCCGGGTGAACTCGGCAGCTTGCATGATATGCAGAAGGATGTGAGGAAAATTTGGATCCAGTCTGAGTTGATATAGTGTTGGTTTTATCTACTATCTCGAACGGCGATGTATATATCGACTTGTACATTTTCGGGATTCAGGCTGCGTTCATCATACAATTCAAAATCTCCGGTGAACGTACGATCACTTTGCTTCTCCCATGCCCATACGGCTCCCCAGGCTTCGTGAGCAACCTCTGCCATTGGCCCTTTTCTGGAAGTGAATACGGCGTAAGTTGCAGGCGGGAGCAGAATGTCGTCCAATCCTTCAGGCAATGATTCCTCCGAACTGACCTCATGCCCTACCAGTATGGTGTACTCTCCGTTTATGCCATCGGTATAATTCGTGTAACAGCCATAACGAGCAGCTTCGGGTGCAGGGAGGTGCTCTGAGGCAAAATAATTGTTCCAGAGACCTTGGATACGGCCTTTGCCACTAATCTCAATGGCATTGGTTGTGCGGGCGGATATGCCGGCCAAGCGTTTGCTTGGGAGTGTGACATAACGAACGGGCTGGGCAGATAACGTTAGAGTTGTTGTAACCTGACCCGGTATAGCGGAAGTGGCAGAGTTTTCAGCCGGAGATACTTTGTGTTGATCCGTTGTATTCGTGCGCCAACGTTTCAAAAAAGGAAGCTGATTACGCAGCATCGAACGAGCGGATTCCTCATCCATGCCCTCGTCCTTCAGAATGGCGGTGCACATCTCCGTCATGCCTTCAAGCGAGATTCCTGGCTGTGCAAACTTCCCATCCTTGTAACAATAGATACAGTACTCACGGGTTGTGCCTCCATCTGCCTCCGTTCCGAATTGGGCAGGGGTGGTGAGTGGCATGCCGCAGCTTTGACATACAGTAACGTTCATCTTTCATTCCTCCTTGGGTATATATGCAACTTCAACCTGAACATATTTGAAGTATACGTGAAGGAACTGGACAGCTGTCTGTCAGGTTTGAGCGGAGGTTTTATAATTTTGAACAATTTGTTCGGCTATACGGCACACATTATCCCGAATATGCAAGGGTTCCAGCACCTCAACATCCGCCCCAAAGCCCAAGATGAAGCCGTACAGCCAGTTATCTTCTGGAAAAGCGACCTGGCTGATATAATAGCCGTTCCCGTCAGGCAATACATTTTCAATACCGAACCATTCCTCCGCAAGATGATGGACACGGGCATGGAATCTCAGGGTAATCCCAATCTGGTTGTCTGGTCGGCTCCATTCCTGCTGCCACGGTCGGTCTTGAAGGTTGATGGATTTTCGTTCAAAGTGCTCTGCAGCAAGAGAGACGTCTTTCATACGAACCAGCTTGAACATGCGGAATTCATTTCGTTCATGGCAAAAAGCATACAGATACCACGCGTGCCTCTTCAGTACAAGCGTGTGGGGTTCAACTGTACGATAGGTCTGTGCACCTTCGGCGCTGCAATAGGCAAAATAAATGCATTGAAGCAGATCGATTCCCTGATCAATAACTTTTAATTTCTGTTGTAGCGCTTCAGGGTGCGTCCATGTTGAATGATCCACGATGAATCGGTGCGTGCTGGCTTGAAAATCTTCATTTTTGGCTTCCGGAACGATACTGCTTAGCTTCTCCACCAGTAGTTCACGTGCAGCATTTGTATGTGAGGTGGATATGCTGCGCAGGGCGGTGACGATGGAAACAAGATCCTTGTCGGTTAACAGATTGCGATCCAGACGATACCCTTCCGCCAGACCGATGCCTCCGCTTGCTCCCTGATAGGTCACGACCGGAATCCCGGCTTGTCCCAATGTGTCGATATCCCGATAGATCGTCCGGATGGAAACTTCAAACATATCGGCCAGGTCTTTTGCCTGTAATCGCCCCCGGTTGATAAGCAGCACAACGATGGCTAACAAACGCTCCAGTTTCATAGCTACCTCTTCCTTTTTTTATTTGTGTTTATATAAATGAGCTATTTCTTTTACACTTGAACAGAGAGGACAGAAAAAAACTGGAGAAGCGAAGCGCTCGCCTAAAAGCTTTCTGGAAGGAAGCTTCGGAAGCATACGCTATCACCGGATTTTCCCCTTTGGAAGAGGAAACATTGCTTTCAATTGTTTATCTTGTACTTATCTGTTAGATTCATAGGTGTTATATTGCTCAGCATCCCATATAGGAGTGAAATAAGCAATGAAGCGAATTACGATTCTGATTGCGGACGATGAAGTAGAGATCGCGGATCTGGTGGCTTTACATTTACAAAAAGAAGGCTATCATACCGTCAAGGCATCTGACGGACAGTCGGCACTACAGGCGATTCAGACACATGCCATTGATTTGGCCGTACTGGACATTATGATGCCGGGTATGGACGGGTACGAGGTGACTCGTAAAATACGGGAGCAGCATCATTTTCCGATCATTTTCCTGAGTGCCAAAACCTCGGACATGGATAAAATTACGGGGCTGGTGATGGGTGCCGATGATTATATGACCAAACCGTTTAACCCGATGGAGCTTGTAGCACGCGTGAATTCTCAATTGCGGCGCTCATTGCAATTCAGCCAGTCCACAGCGGCGATTCAGCGCTCGATTCTGGAAAAGGGCGGACTTGTCATTGTACCGGAGCAGCATAGCGTGACGCTTTACGGTAAACCGCTGGAGTTAACACCGAAGGAATTTGATATTTTAGTGTTGCTTGCGAGCAATCCAAAACAGGTCTTTAGCGCAGAAAGTATTTTTGAAAAGGTATGGGGAGAGGCTTATTTCGAAAGTGGCAATACCGTTATGGTACATATTCGGACGCTGCGCAAGAAGCTCGGAGAAGATGTGGACAAGAACAAGTTTATCAAAACCATCTGGGGCGTGGGGTACACGTTCAATGACTAAACGCAGAAGCTTTCGCACAACGATGATTATGCTGGTCGGTCTGAGCATGCTGTCTTCTGGCGCCGTAACATTTATCGTGTACAGGCTGTTGCAGATGTATTATGCAGGGGTCAGGAGAGAAGATCCGCTGGCGGAATATCGTAATATCATGAGAAGTATTGGCGATCTATATGTCTTTATGCTGCTCTTCATCCCGCTTGCAATTTTGTTTTTCTACTTGTTTACAAGACCCTATGTCACGTATTTCAAAGAGATTTCCGCAGGCATTAATCACTTGGCGAATGGAGACTTTCAGCATCGTGTACAGATTTCTTCGAAGGATGAGTTAGGTACGATTGCGGAGGATGTGAATCTGGCAAGTGAGAAGCTAAGGGAAGCGGTGGAACGAGGTGACTTTGCCGAGAACAGCAAAGACCAGCTTATCGTAAACCTTGCGCATGACCTGCGAACGCCGCTGACCTCTGTGCTTGGATATTTGGACCTGCTCATGAAGGATGATCAGCTGACAGAGGAGCAAGTAAGACACTTTACATCGATTGCATTCACCAAATCACAGCGTCTGGAGAAGCTGATTGATGATTTGTTCGAAATTACCCGCATGAATTATGGCATGTTGCCTATAAACAAAACACGGCTGGATCTTAGCGAACTGCTGAAGCAGATGAACGAAGAGCTCTATCCTGTATTTGAAAAGAATCATCTGATTACCCGGTTGAAAATAGACACTGAACTTACCATCTCCGGTGATGGTGAGCTGCTGGCTCGTGTGTTCGAGAATCTGCTGATTAACGCTGCACGGCACGGCAAGGACGGCATGTACGTGGATATTAACGGATATCGTGAAGCAGACCGGATCATTATTCAGGTGATTAACTATGGGGGACATATTCGTCCGGAGGAATTGCCACATATCTTCGATATGTATTACACAGGAGATCGTGCCCGAACCCCTCAAGAGGGTGGGACAGGCCTTGGCCTATTTATTGCCCGCAATATTGTAGAGCAGCATGACGGTACGATTTCGGCCCAGAGCGATGTGGTACGGACGCAATTCGAAGTTCGTTTGCCGGTATTCCAATAAGGTTCAACGTATAATTTAAGAAAAACTTTAAAATTGCCCTGCTTTTTCTTTAACTTGTTTTGTCTATCCTTGATGTATGAGTTAAAAGGAGGAACAAGCATGAAAAAGTGGGGCTTTTTAATATGTATCGTTTTGGTTGGATATATTGTTACACAATCACCGGGATGGCTTCAGCAGAAGAATGAGCTGCCCATCGAGATTCAGAATACGCGTGAAAATCCCGCAGGTTATACGGTATCCGTCACAGGAAATATTCAGGATCAGGTACATAAGGGCAATTTGTTACTGGTTAATAAGCAATACCCCGTTCACGAGGAGGGGGTTAGATCCGATATTGTATATGTGGCGGATGAGGATGATCTGCTTCGTGGATATGGAATAATGGATCGGAAAATCATGTTATCCCGACTGGTGGCGCAGGAGTTTCAGAAGATGGTTGAGGCAGCAGGGGAAGAGGGAGTTCGATATTTTCTCATGAGCAGTGGGTACAGGGACTTTGAGAAGCAGGACGAGCTATATCAGGAAATGGGTTCAGACTATGCACTTCCTGCAGGTCACAGTGAGCATAATCTTGGCTTATCCCTGGATGTCGGTTCAAGTCTGGCTGCCATGAATGAAGCACCGGAGGGTGACTGGCTGGAGAAAAATGCATGGAAATACGGATTTATCTTGCGTTACCCGAAAGATAAAGTAAGCATCACGGGTATTCAATATGAACCATGGCACTTTCGGTATGTGGGGTTGCCCCACAGTGCGATCATGCATAAGAACAATCTGGTACTGGAGGAGTACCTAGATATGTTGAAGGAGAAGGAGAACATCTCTGTTGAAGTAGAGGATGAGACGTATCATATCCGCTATTATCGAGCCACTGGAGATACGACTGTTTACATACCTGAGCACGGCGAAACTGAAATATCGGGTGACAACATGGACGGCGTCATTGTCACCGTAAAGAAATAACAGGGCAACACAAGGGAGGCCAAACAACATGAAACACAACAACCAGAAGAAAAGCAAACATTACATCCTTTGGACTGCCGTGTTCATTATCTATTTATATCTGCTGACGAAGCTGATCCTGTTCAAAGGAAGTGCTGTCGACTTTGGCATCGTGAAGGTTCGACTGATGGCATTCTTGCAACAACCGGATCTGATTCATACGCGAACCGTCAACCTGACGCCATTTCAGGAAATTTCACGAGACTGGAACAGCCTGTCATCACATCGTCCAGGTACAGCTATCCATCTGGTAGGGAATGTTCTGGCTTTTATCCCACTGGGTATCTTCATTCCTGTTCTGACGGGCAACAAACTATTCTCTGGAATAAAGGTATTCCTGCTGTCCCTGCTGCTCAGTCTGGGCTATGAGATGACACAGTTAGTGACTGGCATGGGCATATTTGATGTGGATGACCTGATGCTTAATACGCTCGGCGGCTTGATTGGATATATCATTTTCACCATGGCCATTGGCCTGAAAAGGGTGTTGGTGGGAGGAGAATCCCGCGAGACGACGAAGTTAACCTCTAAGGAGAGTCACGTGTAAGGAGGGATTACGTTGATTATCATCGCGATACTGTTCATTAGTGTAGGGCTAATGTTTCTCGTGTATCCACACAAGGTAACGGATGCTTCGGAAAAACAGATTACGGAGCGATTGATCATGTCTAGATGGGTCGGAGGTTCGTTAATTGCTCTGTCGTGTCTGTTTTTGATCATGGGCACGATTCAACTGTTCGATCAAGCCTCACATCACATTGGGCATTAGCAGGTCGTTGAATTGAGAATTGATGATTTTAAAAGGTATGCCGATATGAAAAGCAAAGCAAAAAAAGCTCCCCATCCCTGTGCAGGTTGCACATGGTGGGGAGCTTTTCTATATCATTTCATTACTTTAATGATTCATATCATTAAGCTTTTTTCATCATTTGACGCAATACGGTTTGCAGGATACCGCCGTTATGGTAGTAATCCACGTCAACCATACTGTCCAGACGAGCGATAACAGGGAAGTCGAACTGCGTACCGTCTTCACGAGTTACGGTAACTTTCAACTCTTGTCCTGGCTTCACATCATTGCTGAGACCCGTAATGTCATACGTTTCACGTCCGTTCAGACCAAGGCTGGACCAGCCGTGACCCTCTTGGAATTGCAATGGCATTACGCCCATGCCGACCAGGTTACTACGGTGAATCCGCTCGAAGCTTTCTGCGATAACGGCTTTGACGCCGAGCAGGAATGTACCTTTTGCCGCCCAGTCACGGGAGCTTCCTGTACCGTACTCTTTACCTGCGATAACGATCAGGTTCTGTCCTTCATCTTGATACTTCATGGAAGCATCATAGATGGACATTTCTTCGTCCGTTGGCAGGTACTTCGTGATACCGCCCTCGGTGCCCGGAGCAACCTGGTTACGGATACGAATATTGGCGAACGTACCACGCATCATTACTTCATGGTTACCACGACGTGAGCCGTAGGAGTTGAAGTCTTTGCGCTCTACGCCATGCTCTTTCAAGTACAGTCCAGCCGGGCTGGATACCGCAATATTACCTGCTGGCGAGATATGGTCCGTTGTTACGGAATCCGCAAGCAATGCCATAACGCGTGCAGAACGGATATCTGCGATATCGTTCAACTTGTCGCCAAGTTCTTGGAAGAACGGAGGATTCTGAATGTACGTGGAATTTGGATCCCACTCGTACAATTCACCTTCCGGTACAGAGATTGCATTCCAACGCTCATTGGCTGTAAATACGTTCTCGTACTTGTTGCGGAACATCTGAGCGTTCAGGGAACTAGCGATGGTATCCTTGATTTCCTCGGAGCTAGGCCAGAGGTCTTTCAGGAATACAGGCTCATTGTTCGTATCATAACCGATTGGATCGGTTTCAAAGTCAATATTCACAGTACCTGCAAGTGCATATGCCACAACGAGTGGTGGAGATGCCAGGTAGTTGGCTTTAACCTGTGCGTGCACACGGCCTTCAAAGTTACGGTTACCGGACAATACAGCCGCAACGGTCATATCGTTCTCAGCAATCGCTTCGCTCACTTCGTCTGGAAGTGGGCCGGAGTTACCGATGCAAGTCGCACAGCCGTAGCCGGCAACGTTGAATCCGAGTTGGTCTAGATATGGAATCAGGCCTGCTTTTTCCAGGTACTCGGTAACAACAAGGGAACCTGGAGTCAGACTGCTTTTCACATATCCTGGCTTGGTCAGGCCGCGTTCAACTGCTTTTTTCGCCAGCAGTCCTGCTCCAACCATAACACTTGGATTCGAAGTATTTGTACAACTTGTGATCGCCGCGATCACAACAGCGCCTGCTTTCAGTTCACTGGTGGAACCGTTCGGGTGCTTGACAGGTACGGTTTGTTCGATTTTCTCATCGCTCAGCCCGTATCCGCCTTTATCTACAGGTGTACGGATGATGCTGTTGAAGCTTTCTTTCATTTGTGTCAGCTCGATGCGATCCTGTGGACGTTTTGGTCCTGCAAGACTTGGTACAACAGAGCCGAGATCCAGTTCAATCACATCTGTGAATTCAGGGTCAACCGTGCTGGAAGTACGGAACATGCCTTGAGCTTTGTAGTAAGCTTCAACCAACTCCACTTGCTCGTCAGGACGGCCAGTGCTGCGCAGATAGTTCAACGTTTCACTATCGACAGGGAAGAAACCGATCGTTGCGCCGTACTCTGGTGCCATGTTGGCTACTGTTGCACGGTCAGCCAGACCGATGTTGGCAAGACCAGGTCCGTAGAACTCTACGAATTTACCAACAACGCCTTTTTTACGAAGCAATTGGGTAACTGTCAGTGCCAGATCCGTTGCTGTTGCGCCTTCACTCAGGCTGCCTGTCAGTTTGAAACCGATAACGTCCGGTGTTACAAAGTAAAGCGGTTGGCCCAGCATACCTGCTTCGGCCTCGATTCCACCAACACCCCAACCAACAACGCCAAGTCCGTTGATCATGGTGGTGTGGGAGTCAGTACCTACGAGGGAATCCGGGAATACAACGGTCTCGCCGTCAACAGTTTTCGTTGCTGCCACGGAAGCCAGATACTCCAGGTTAACCTGGTGAACGATCCCTGTGGATGGTGGAACTGCACGGAAGTTATTGAATGCCGTTTGCGCCCAACGCAAGAAGCGGTAACGCTCTTCATTACGCTCGAACTCAACTTTGATATTGTAATCAAGTGCATCGTTGGTACCAAAAGCATCAACCATAACAGAGTGGTCGATAACGAGATCGACGGGTACGAGCGGGTTGATCTGTTTCGGATCGCCGCCTGCTTTTTTCACAGTATCACGCATTGCAGCGAGGTCAACGACAACCGGTACACCGGTGAAATCCTGCAGTACGATACGTGCAGGAATGAATGGAATTTCCTTGTTATTATCACGGCCATCTGCCCAGCCGGTCAGTTGTTTTACATGTTCTTCGGTAATGGCACGTCCGTCGAATTGACGAATTGCTGCTTCAAGCAACACTTTAATGGAGAAAGGGAGTCTGGAAAGATCGCCGTGGCCGTTTTCCTGAAGAGCATCGAGACTGTAGTAGCGGTAAGACTTGCCTCCAACCTCAAGACTGCGAGCGGCGGAGAAATGATTCTTTGCTGACATACATGTACCTCCTTGGGATGTGTCGGTGAGATGAAGAAAACGTTCATTTAGGTGAAGAACAGGCCTTCATCGTTCCGTGTTCTTGTTCGTTAGTTTCATCAGATGAAACGTAATTTCATAATCATGACTTTAGTATTAAGTATACCGTTTTCACCTCCGTACGTAAAGGTCTTTTTGCCTGATCAAGCAAGCATTTGGACCAATGAAGGCGTTTTCGTGAAGCGGGCAGGAATAAGATATCTCGTGTACCTGTATTTGCCGAATTTTGGACCTCCTTCCCGAGCCGTGTACATACAACCGGGGACCCTCTCATATGAATAGTAGGAGTTTATATACGCAATGAATATTCCGGACAGAACTCATGCCAAAGGGGGACATAGGCTTGGAACGGGAATGGAAGAGTGCCTTATATACTTACGTGAACCAGTACAATCGCTGTGAGATCGACTACCGTCCACAGACCAGCGAACGGATCGTTACCGATCCTGAATTCGTGGTGGAACGGGGAGAGCGTATGGCAAGGCTGGACGAATGGTATCGTAAGCGGCGCGCCGTGCCTCTTCGCAGCGAGACCAGCGCCAAGCTTGTGCGCACGCTTATGGATGGACAGGAAGAAGCCGTGGTGGATGTACAATTGTACAGCAGGCTGTTCTATGAGAAGAGCGGTATTACCCACCGGGAGGACCGGATTGAGCGGGAGCGGTTAACCTTTCTGCGGCAGAGTGGTGGATGGATCATTGGACGGGTTGAGCGAGAAGTGCCGGAGCGTCGCCCTGCGGGGGAAGGGCGTCCGTTTCAACAAGCTGATTTTGTACAGGCGATGAATCGACCGCTGCTGAATCGGGAAGTGTTGGGTCAGGGAAGAAGCTCACGGCAACAAGCCTATCGCAGAGATTTGGTGGTTGCCTATGCGGATCGGTGGTGGAATGCGGGGAATCCGGCCTTTGAGGAATTTGATGTGGATTGCACTAATTACGTGTCTCAATGTCTCTTTGCAGGGGGGGCACCCATCCACTATACTGGTAGAAGAGAAGCCGGCTGGTGGTATAAGGGGTATGTGAACGGCTCCGAAATGTGGAGTTACAGCTGGGCAGTTTCCAACAGTCTGGAGCGTTATTTGTCAGGCAGCAGCTGGGGTCTGACCGCGACAGAAGTGGAGCGTCCTGAGCAGCTGATGCTCGGTGATGTTATTCTCTACGATTGGGATGGAGATGGACGATTTCAGCACAGCACCGTTGTGACCGCGTTTGATGCAGGTGGTATGCCGCTGGTCAACGCACACACCGTTAGCAGCCGTCACCGATTTTGGGATTACCGGGATTCTTACGCTTGGACGGAGCGGACGGTATACCGGCTTTTTCATATTTCAGATGAGTTTTGAACACGAAAGATTTTCGGGATGCGGTGACGCAGACATCCAGTTCCGTGTAAAATAAGACAAGGGTAACACAAGCAGAAAAACAAGGGTGCTGAGCATGCAAGCATGACAGCATCAGGCACAGATAATCGGAGGGTACACATGAGTATGGATAAATTAAAAGTAGGCGTCGTGTACGGCGGAAAATCAGGCGAGCATGAGGTGTCGCTACAAACGGCGTTTGCTGTAACGAACGCATTTGATTACGAGAAGTATGAACTGGTTCCTTTTTATATCTCCAAGCAGGGGACGTGGAAAAAAGGACCTGTCATGCATGCGCCGTTCGCGCAGATTGAAGATTTGAAGCTGGAGCAATCGGCGGGTGGAACGCAGGATGCGCTGAACGCACTGTTTGGCCGTTTGTATGGCGGAGCAGAAGCGCTGGACGTAATGTTCCCTCTGCTGCATGGTACGTTTGGCGAGGATGGCACCATTCAGGGCATGTTCGAGATGGCGGATATGCCATATGTAGGTGCAGGTGTACTCGCTTCGGCTGGTGGCATGGACAAAGTGGTCATGAAAAAGCTGTTTGCACAGGCTGGCATTGACCAATGTGCCTTTACGTATTTTAATGCTACACAATGGAAGCAGACAGAGCACGAAATGATCGTACAGGTCGAAGATCAGCTGGGGTATCCTTGTTTTATCAAACCGGCCAATCTGGGCTCCAGTGTGGGCATCTCCAAAGCGCGTAACCGCGATGAGCTGAAGACAGCTGTCGAGTTCGCACTACGGTATGATACGAAGGTGGTTATTGAGGAGTTCGTTGAAGCACGTGAAGTTGAGGTTAGCGTGCTCGGCAATGACGAGCCAATGGCTTCCGTTCCAGGCGAGATCGTATCCTCCGGTGAGTATTATGACTATGCAGCCAAGTATATTGATGGTCAATCACAGATGCTGATCCCAGCTCCACTGGACCCGGAGGCCGCAGATCGTATTCGTGAGGCAGCTCTCCAGGCGTTCCGTGCGATTGAAGGTAACGGCATTTCACGTGCGGACTTCTTCATTCGAAAAAATGACGGCGCATTGCTTATTAATGAAGTGAACACCATGCCTGGTTTCACACCATACAGCATGTATCCACTTCTTTGGCGTGAGACAGGTGTATCGTATGCCGAATTGCTGGATCGCATGATTGAGCTGGCACTGGAGCGTTACAACCGCAAGCAGGCACTGAATTACGAGAACGGCGTACAGGCGTAGCCTGCAACCACAAGATCAGGAGGGATATGCATGGGATTTCAGACTGAATTCAATTCCGTATGCAAGTTCAAGAGTGAGCAGGAGCTGTTCGAACTGCTTGAATACGGACGCGGCAAAATGGTCAAACAGGGCTTTCGGGTATTTCCTACCGGCCAGAAAGTGATTGCATATACACCGGATAACGTGGCTGTAGCCATCGTGAAGATCGTGGTTTCCATTGCAGAGATCAACTTCCAGGGACAAGAAGTAACCGAAGTGGAGATGCAACTGATCCGCAAGCTGACGGAGGAAGAATCACGTATCCAGACCGCGCTTGCCGATGAGATGTTCTTTGGAGAGCAAGCGCAGGAGTAGTGATTTTGACCGGGAATGCGGGTTGGATGGACTGATTTGCCAGAATACGATTATGGTCACTCTTTTAGGGTAAAACTTGGTTATATACAGTGACGGTACATCCTGACGGCTGAACATGCCTTGCAGGTTCTCCGCCCTAATAGAGAGGAAGAAATTCATGCTCGTACGCTTTGGTTACGTGGCCATGTCCGTGCTCATAGAGAATGCCTCGCCTTCCCGGACCATGACCATGTCGAGTTTTAACAAAATCGATGACAGGGAAGCAGCGATCCGCAAGCTCGAACGGATTGCAGCCGAGAACCTGCATAATACATTACGTTTGCTCAGGCACAACAAGGGCAGCCATATTCATGTATATCGCTTCTCTTCCAAATTGATTCCACTGGCAACACACGAGGATCTGAATGACTGGGACCCGTTCCCGGCTCTGAAGCAGGACTTTGCGGCCATTGGTGATTTTGTGAAGGAAAATCATATGCGTGTCTCCTTTCATCCGGATCATTTTACCGTACTTAGTACACCCCGTGAGCAAGTTCTGCGCAACTCGATTCGCGACCTTCGTCATCATGTTCGGATGCTGGATGCCATGGGACTGAATGCCACTGCCAAGAACAATATACATATTGGTGGTGCATACGGGGACAAGCCTTCGGCGGCGCTTCGTTTTGAAGAAAATTTTTTGAAGCTGGATCGGGACATTCAGGAGCGGCTCACACTCGAAAATGATGACAAAACATTCAACGCACCCGAGACACTGGCCGTGTGCCAGCGCCTGGGATTACCCATGGTATTGGATATCCATCACCAGTGGGTGAACAACGAGGGAGAACAGCCATGGGATCTGTGGCCTGATATTCTGAAGACCTGGGAGTCACCGCTTGCCCAGGCAGATTCACCGGCTGATCAGCCATTGCCACCCAAAATTCATGTCTCCAGTCCGAAGAGTGAAAAGGATGTGCGAGGTCATGCGGATGGCGTGGAGGTAGAGCCTATGCTCGACTTCTTGCGTCATATCGCAGCAGACACCCCAAGGCTTGACGTGATGATTGAGGCCAAACGCAAGGATGAGGCTCTTGTGCAGCTGATGCAGAAGCTGGCATTCTATCACGAAGAGGGCGTGGAATGGGTGGACGAGTCTACCGTCATCATTCATCCGTAGAGCCAAAAGGGGCTTGGGCAACGAGAAACTTTACGACCTGCGGGGCGTATACTTTTAACAAGTATTTCAACTTTTCGTAGATTGATATAGAAAGTAGAGTGAACGCTTTGAATGAGAAGGAAAAGATACCTTATGTCGTGACAAGCAAAAGCTATACTGCCGTTGCTATTAATGCAGCTTCCAAAGCTGGCGAATGGATCAAAAGCCGTCTTGGGACGGTAGCTGAACTTGGCACCAAGTATTCACCCCAAGATCTGGTGACCGAAGTGGATAAAGGAGCGGAGCAGATGATCCGCCGCCTGATTCTTACGCATTTTCCCCACCATGCCATTCTGGGTGAAGAAGGCGTCGAACCGGGACCGGAAGCTTCGGCAAAAGCATTGAAAGAGGCCGAGGAAGAAGAGTTCCTGTGGATTGTTGATCCGGTGGATGGAACGACGAACTTCGTACACGGATTCCCGTTTTACTCGGTGTCTATCGCATTGGCTCATAATGGTGAAGTCATTGTCGGCGTGATCTACGACCCTTCCCGTGATGAAATGTTTGTTGCGGAAAAAGGTAAAGGAGCTTACGTTCACGGCAACCGGATGCAAGTATCTGGTGAACAGAATTTGGCTCAGAGTCTGATTGCGGTTGGATTCCCGGCAGACACAACCTTTGCGTTGCCACTGAATATGGCTGCTGTGCAGGCGCTGGCTCCGCAAGTTCGTAACTTGCGTGCAGGCGGATCTGCTGCCCTTCATCTGGCGTATGTTGCCGCAGGACGTCTCAGCGCCTATACCGAAGTTGGCTTGAAACCGTGGGATATTGCCGCAGGTGCGCTGCTGGTCGAAGAATCTGGCGGTAAGGTAACGGATACCATCGGAACACCTTATCAACTGTCAGTAAGTCATGTCGTTGCCAGCAATGGCAAAATCCATGATGCACTGACGGATGTGTTGAAGGAAGCGAAAGCAACGGGTCTGGAGTGAGTTTATTTAACTCATCGATGCTTTAATTATTTTTAATTGTACATTAACGGAGAGGACAGAAAGCATCTGAAGAAGCGGAGCTAAAAGCTTTCTGGAAGAAAGCTGCTTCGTAAGCATATGCTACGCCTTTATCACCGGATTTCTACCTTGGAAAGGGGAATCAAAGAAATCTGGGGATAACAGCGATCGGAAGATGATTCTGTATACGAAGTGAACGTACAATAGCAATATTTAACGCATGTATGACTTTAATTAAAGGAGCGAGAACAATGGATGAATCCAAAGAACTGGAACGACGGCTCAGTGATATGCTGACGGAAGGGGACATGGAAGAGTCCGGCGACACCGATCAGCGTGAACGTCAGTTGATTCCTCCCAAATATGAAGTGCGAATCCAGACAGAGCGTGATCCGATTGTCGAGGAAACGTTAAAGTACCGGAAGATGGCACGCGAATTGGATGATCGTTATGATCGATATCTGGAGCGAGCTACCGGGAACAAACCGGAGAGCGACAAGGGTCATTCGAATGCCGAAGACTCGGATAAGCCGCAATCTTAACTAATCACTGAACGTCATAACTGTGCTTCACCAGTAACAGACTCCCCATCCGGGAGTCTGTTATTTCATGCGCACTTCCAGCAGAGAGGACAGCGCCTGCTTTAAAATGATAGAATAGAGTAACACGAACTTATATCATTGGAATGAGCGATGTACTATATATTAGTGTGAATGAAGATAGATTCACGAAAAGGAGTGTTACCTGAATGAAGCGTAAACGGATATGGGAAAATACGGCTGCCGGTTTAACGGCGAGCATGTTGGCAGGAATGCTGCTCTTCACATCTTCTGCATTGCCTGCACACGCGGCTGACACCACAACAAGTGTATTGCCAGTGGGTACAAACGAAGCTTCGCTGACTGCGAAGAAAGATGCAGTAGCCGTAACGAAGGAGTTCCGCATCGTCACATTGGGAGATTCCATAACGGTAGGTTATGAGCCCAACACGAAAGAATTGCCTTATGGTTATGTCGAACGTCTGCAGGAGCAAGGTTTGCTGCACGGACGTACACAGGTGGACAACTACGGGATTGCGGGACTTAAGACCAGTGGTCTGAAAAACTTCACTACTGCAATTAAGGATGGCAAAACACTGACTTCCGAAGCCATTCAACCAAGTCTTCCTGATCCAAGAGCGGGACAGATCGGAGCCAATACTGCTGCAATCCGTGAGAGTGTAGCGCAAGCCAATCTGGTTGCAATTACCATTGGGGGAAATGATGTATCTGAGCTTCTTGGTACAGCAGACAAACTGAGTGATCAGGAACTGCAAGCGAAGTTAAAAGAATTACTTGCAACATATACAGACAATGTTAGTGCAACGATTAATACGATCCATGAAATTAATCCGACCGCTACAATTGTCATCGCAGACCAATATCAACCGATGCCAGAAGTAGCGGGCAAGGCACTCTATGCCAAACTGATGGAGGCATCCCAAGGTTTCACACAGACGATTGATGGAATCGCAGCTAAATTCTCTGCTCAAGGAACCAATGTCAAAGTCGCACACGTGGCCAAAGAGTTTGTTGGCGGTGAAGGCACGATGACTCATATGATCAAAGATCGTGATTTCCACCCGAATCAATTCGGATATGCGGCCATTGCCGAAGTATTTGCCAAAACGATCTGGGGAGATTACACCAAGCTGACTGCACCTGCCACAGGTGAACCCATGAATATTATCGTGAGTGGTAAAACCTTGAATACACCGTACAAACCAATTATCCGTAACGGCAAAAACTTTGTGGCAATCCAAGATATCGTGAACGCTGTTGGTGCCACTACGGTATGGGATAACAAGACTTCAACCGCAACCATTACATATGGAGACCGGAAGGTTGCTGTGAAGATTGGTGCCAATGCGGTGAAGGTAAATGGAGCATCGGTTAACGTGGATACACCTGCATTTCTGAATAAGGTAGGCAAAGAGTCTAAAACCTATGTACCCCTTGCCATGGTAGCTGAAGGTCTTGGCTTTGATGTGCAATATGTAGCGAAGCTGAAAACTGTTTTTGTTAATCCGTAAGATATATTTCATGCTTTAGCATGATGTGATTCAACAGCCAGAATGCCTTGATCTGTTCAAGGTATTCTGGCTGTTTTGTGTTCTTTTTGAGTTGCTGACACAGATGGATCACTCCTCTAATGACCTGAAATGTTGGATAAATATATCTTGTCAGATGCCCAATGGATGTGTAAATATGAAAATAACTTACAATAAAATGATTAAACCATAACACGACAGCACCCTTCGCAAGGCAAAGGAGCGCTTAGGATGACTAAAATTAAGAACGCTTTCACAACACTGCCGATTCATCACAAAACGATTCTTCTTATTGGCATTTTGATGTTAATCAGCTTTACGTTTTATGCGTCTGTGCTCCGATATGTGTTCAGCATCTATGATCGTCAAATCTACGAGAAGTCCTCGCAAGTCCTCAATATGTCTTCAGTAGGCATTGAGAATCAACTGCGTGAGATGTCCAGCCTCTCTTTCAAGGTGATGTCAGATGAGCCGCTTCAGCAATATCTGCTTCAACTTGAAAAGGCCGAGACAGGTTACGAGAAAAATGGTCTGCGCAAAAAAATTACTAACCGGTTAGTTGCTTATGCCGGGTCTGAGAAATACGTCTATTCCATGCTATTTATCGATAATGATAATAACGTTATGGCTGCAGGGAACCGGGAAGGAATTTCGGAGACAAAACAGAAGGAACTGGTGACACTGGGAGACCGATATTCGGGGTCCAATGTGTGGCATACCAGCGGGGATCAACAAGCTAGGCTTTTATCCGTCCGACAGGTGAAATCTTTTACGGGTGGGGCGTTTACGCTTGAAAAGCTCGGTACGCTGATTATCCGTGTCCGTCTGGACCGAATTGTCCAGGATCAGATGCAAGAACCGGCAGAGGACTCCCAGTTGTTGATTACGGATGGAAAAGAAGTGATCTATCCAACAGAATCAGCAGTCAGTGAAGCGGAGATAGAGTCAGAATTGAAGCGAACCCAACCTTATGGCATTGCCATGTTTGAGCATGGTCGTTATTTTATCGCCCGGGCCAACTCTTCCTACACTGACTGGACTTACCTATATACGACGCCTTTTGATCAAATGTTTAAACAGATTCAATTTGTCAAACAGTTGGTCACGGTGATCTTCATCATGATTTTTCTGGCGGCGCTGATCATTGGAGCGAGATTTTCTCGCAGTATTACCCATCCCATTGCGCAGTTGATCAAAAAAATGCGTAATATCGAAAAAGGCGATCTGGATAAACTGGAGGAGGCTGCCCTTGGCAATGTTCCCATATCTCCACAGAATGAGGTCGGACTGTTGCATCGAACCTTCAAGATGATGCTTCAACGGATACGTGAATTGATTGATGAGAACTATGCTAAGCAATTGGTGATTCGTGAGACGGAGTTGAAAGCGCTTCAGGCGCAGATTAATCCACATTTTCTATACAACACGTTGGAATCAATTAACTGGTTGGCCAAAGTGCAGAAGCAACGACAGATCTCGGAAATGGTTGAGGCGCTTGGATTTCTGCTGCGCAGCTCTGTGAATATGTCCGAGAAGTGGATCACGCTGGAAAGAGAGCTGGACATAGTCCGCAGTTACGTTACGATTCAGCGCACTCGTTTTGAGGAGAGACTTAATTTTGATATGGAGATTGCCCCTGAGGTGGGAACGGCCCGGATTCCCAAGTTAACGTTACAGCCACTCGTGGAGAACGCCATACATTATGCACTCGAACCAAGCATCGATCCCTGCCGAATTCGTATTCGGGCGAGAGCAGATGGAGATAAGGTGATTATCGAAGTCGAAGACGACGGTCCGGGGATGACACCGGAATTTCTGGAACAACTACACGAAGGACGTATTCAGACAAGAGGACAGGGCATTGGGTTATCTAACATCCAGGAACGAATCAGACTGACCTTCGGTGATGAAGGTGGAATGGTGATGAGCAGCAAGCCCGGATCAGGAACTGTAGTATCGATCAGCATACCTTGGATCAGAGAGGACGATGACGATGTACAAAGTGATGCTCGTAGATGATGAACGTGTCATTCTGGAGGGGATTTCCCAAGTGGTCGATTGGGCCGCGGCAGGTACGGAATTGGTGGGTACGGCGAGGAATGGGATTGAAGCATTGGACAAAATCGGGCAGTCGAGACCTGACATTATTATTACGGATATCTCCATGCCGGGTCTGGATGGTCTCGGACTCATAGAGAAGGCATCGGAAGCATATCCAGGGGTACGTTTCATCATGTTATCCGGCTACAAGGAGTTCGAGTATGCCCGCAGGGCGATGCAATATGGTGTGAAGCATTATTTGCTCAAACCATGTAATGAGAATCAGATCCATGATGCGTTAACCGAACTGTTGCAGGAACATCAGGATGCTCAAGTGAAGGAGCATGTTGCTGGTGAGATGAAACAGCGATTGCAGCGTGTCCTTCCGCATGTGAAGGAGCAATTTCTGCTAGAATTCATGACCAACCGAACCTATGGGCCAGTTGATCTGGAATATTATCAGGAGTTGTTCGATCTGGAGCTTGAAGAGAACACAGTTCGGTTACTGCTGTTCCGAATCGTAGATGAGCATGATTACAGTCACTTATTTGCGATCAAAAACATTGCCAGTGATCTGCTACCGGATGTACTGTTAAGCACTACCATTGAAGGCAAACTTCTGATCCTGCTTGCGGATTCAACTGATTCGGGCCGATTGGAAGAAAATATTGAAGAGGTTCGGGCTGCATTTACCAGACTGTATAAACTGGAAGTGACCGCTGCGCTGAGTGAAGCAGATCGAATGATCCAGTCCCGGCGGTTGTTTCGTGAGGCATTGCAGTATCTGAACCATCGCTTTTTTATTGGTGAAGGCAAACTGATCACGAAGAATGATCTCGTTCTGGCAGGAGAATGCGACGGCGTGCATGTAGAACAGGATGCGGAGCAACTGTGTCAGTTGATCAAATCGGGCAATACAGAAGAAACCGCGGCAGAGGTGGATCGTCTGTTTGATCTATTATCGCGTCAGCAGTTGGAGATTGAGGTGACTCGTTCTTATGTAGTACAGCTGTATTCTGCGATGGTTCATGTATGTCCGCCCGAGGAGGCAACAGAATTCACCCAGCGTATGGCGGAACTACCTCATATCGATACGTTATCTGGATTAAAAACTTTTGTTGCAAGCAGTGCAGCCCGGCTAACTTCCGGGTATTACAAAAATCATATCAGCCGCCAGTCTTCTGCCGTGGAGAAGATGATGGATATCGTGGATCGTCATTATGGAGAGGCAGATCTCTCGCTCAATGGAGTCGCTCATCAGATGTTATATATGAATCCGGATTATCTGGGCAAGATTTTCAAAAAAGTCACGGGCGAGAATTTCTCCAATTACGTCAATCGTCTGCGCATCGAACGGGCGTGTGATCATATCCGCAGAGGCGGGGATGTTAAAGTATTCGAACTAGCGGAGTTGTTCGGATTCGGCGGTAATTCGCAATATTTCAGTCAGGTGTTCAAAAAATGGACCGGTATGACACCTACGGAATTCCGCAGGATCGGCATATAACAATGGGATATCAATCGTATGACTCATGTCTGGGGAGGATGAACAGCGCTAAGAGGAGGCTGTTGTCCTCCTCTGTTTTTTGAACCAACAAGACGGTTTTGTGTATTCAACTCTGGTCGTACATTTGCGAAAATGACATTAACAAGTTTGTGAAAGCGTTATCAGAAATAAGAGGGTAACGCGTTCACACAACCATATCAACATAAAAGGGGAGATTGGCATGGTGAAAAAGGCAATATTCCTGATGATGGCTGCGTTGCTCGTTTTTACAGCGGCATGTAGTTCAGGTGGAGGAAGCGAACAGGGGTCTTCGGATGGATCGGTTACTCTGCGGATCGCTTGGTGGGGTTCGGATGCACGGCATGAATATACACAGAAGGTCATTGACCTGTACAAGTCGAAAAATCCGAATGTCAAAATTGACGTGGAATATGCTTCATTTGATGACTACTGGAAAAAGCTCGCACCACAAGCAGCAGCAAATCAATTGCCTGACATCGTTCAGATGGATATTTCCTACATCAGCCAATATGCACAGAATGGTCAGCTTGAGGATCTAGCTCCTTATCTGGGCAACCAGATCAAAGTGGACGATGTGTCTGAGAATGTAATTAGCACAGGTGTAATTAATGGTAAACAATACGGTGTACCTGCCGGTGTTAACGTTCTGGGCTTCCAATATGATCCGGCGTTGCTTAAAAAAGCAGGCGTGGATGCAATCCCTGACAATATGACTTGGGAGTCGTACGAAGCACTGGGTAAACAAGCCGCTGAGAAAGGTCTGTATTTGGATGGAGGGGTAGCTCCGGATATCTTCTTCCATTACTTCCTGCGTACCAAAGGGTTGTCGCTATACAATGCGGAAGGCACAGGTCTTGGTTATGATGATGACCAATTGTTTGTTGAATTCTTCGGACTTATGCGCCGCATGATTGAGCAGGGCGCAGCACCTACACCGGATGTAGCCAACCAAACCAAAGGCATTATTGAGGAATCGGATCTCGTGAAGGAAAAAGGAATTGGCGTATGGCAGTGGTCCAACCAGTTCGTAGCTTTGCAACAGGTAGCGAACCGTCCGCTCGAAATTGCTCCAATGCCAGGACCTGATATGGAAAAAGGACTTTATATGCAACCAAGTATGTATTGGGGTGTAACGTCCAACTCCAAAGTGAAGGAAGAAGCGGCTAAATTCATTGATTTCTGGGTGAATGACGTGGAAGCCAACAAACTGATCAAAGGGGAGCGCGGTGTACCAATCTCCGGAGCAATCAAGGAAGCCATCGCACCTGAGCTGAGTGACGCCACGAAACAGGTCTTTGAATTCGTAGCCGCAATGGAGCCTAAGGCTTCACCAATGAGTTCACCGCCACCGGTGGGTTCACCGGAAGTAATCTCTGCTCTGGCCGATGTGGTTGAAGAGTTGAACTTTGGCAAAATCACACCTGAACAGGCAGCAGAAACATTCCGCAAAAATGCCGAATCGGTACTTGCAAACAATAAATAACAGTTGAATGATAGCTTGCTCGTCCCACTTCAGGGATGGTCGGGAATGGGGCTGCTCGCGAATGCGAGGGCCTTTCCCCGTCCAGATGACCGAAGTAAGGATGAGAGAGCAAGCTGATCCATGAAGGAGGTTCGTTCCATTGAGGCAGTATTCGTCGTTACGTCGAAACTTAACCGGATATGCGTTCATAAGCCCGTTTATTATTGGATTCCTGGGCTTCACACTCATCCCCATGTTTGTATCCTTATATATGTCGTTCACGAGTTATAACTTGTTCACTTCTCCGCGGTGGATTGGGCTCGATAACTACACCAAAATGTTTTTTGATGACCCGAAATATTGGAACTCGGTCAAAGTGACGTTTCTGTATGTATTCATTGGGGTTCCGTTAAGATTGATCTTTGCCCTCTTCGTAGCGATGGTCCTCAATACTGGCTCTCGTATGATTGGAACGTACCGGACGTTGTATTACCTGCCATCCATTATCGGCGGTAGTGTGGCTGTATCTATTATGTGGCGTAACCTCTTCAGTAATGAGGGTGTTATCAACAGCGCTCTAACGGCAATTGGGATTGGGCCTATAAGCTGGTTTGGTGACCCGAATGCGTCCCTGGTTATGCTGATCTCACTGTCTGTGTGGCAGTTCGGTTCGTCCATGCTGATCTTCCTGGCTGGTCTCAAAAACATTTCCCCTGAGATGTACGAGGCAGCAGGTGTGGATGGTGCGAATCCGGTTCGAAAATTTTTCAGCATCACCTTGCCGCTTCTTAGCCCAATCGTCCTGTTCAATATGATCATGCAGACAATTGGGGCATTCATGACCTTCGTACCTGCTTACATTATCTCCAAAGGCGAAGGCGGCCCAATGGATGGTACCATGCTGTACTCCCTGTATCTGTTCCGTCAGGCATTTATGTTTAACAACATGGGGTATGCTTCGGCAATGGCTTGGATCATGCTCATTATGATTGGAATACTCACGGTGGCTGTGTTCCTGACATCCAAGTATTGGGTATTCTATGAATCTGAAGGAGGGAAGTAACGATGATGGTATGGAAAAATGTAAAATGGCCCGTTTATCACCTGTTCGTTGCAGCTCTTGCCCTCCTGATGCTCTATCCCGTACTCTGGATGCTCTTCAGTTCATTCAAGGAAAGTCGTACGATCTTTGTTACCGCAGATAGCCTGTTTCCAGCAGAGTGGATCTGGAGTAACTATGTGGATGGTTGGAAAGGAACAGCAGGAAGACCGTTCATGGATTACATCACCAACTCCCTTGTAATTGTAGTTATATCTACCATCGGTGCTGTGATATCGTCATCGCTGATCGCTTTTGGTTTTGCCAGACTTAGCTTCAAAGGTCGTAGCTTCTGGTTCTCCATTATGATGTTGACGCTGATGCTGCCACATGACGTGGTCTTGGTTCCTCAATACATTATCTTCACGAAGCTGGGTTGGCTGAATACGATTCTGCCAATTGTTGTCCCTACATTCTTCGGAATGCCGTTCTTCATCTTCCTGATGGTACAGTTCATTCGAACAATTCCGAAGGAGCTGGATGAGGCTGCAACCATCGATGGATGTAACAAATTCAGATTATATATTCAGATTATTATGCCGCTGATCAAGTCTTCTCTGGCAACTGCAGCAATTTTCTCCTTCTACTGGAGATGGGAGGATCTGCTCGGTCCGGTATTGTACCTCAACTCGCCTGAGAAATATACCGTATCGATGGCACTGAAAATGTTCCTGGATAGCGAATCTGCTTCCAACTGGGGCGCAATGTTCGCGATGTCCATCGTCAGTCTGGTTCCGGTTGTAGCTGTGTTCTTCATCTTCCAGAAACAAATTGTTCAAGGGATGAGTACCAGCGGATTGAAAGGATAAGCAGGCTTAACTGTATATCTTCGTATCTTGCCCGATTGAACGTTTACGAAAGTTAACCAAGGAGGTTATCGCTTTTGAATAAAGCTCAGGATCGTCAGGCCGTTGCCATGGAGGCAGCGGCAGAGGGCCAGGCAGTGTCCGTGACCAGCTGGAAGTTTAACTTTGGACCGGACTCGGGAAGAGCAGATGAGACAGGGGATTATCTGAAAGTAACTGCAACAACCGCATATGAGGAACGAGACGGATACGGATTCGAAGCGGGTTCTCTGGTGTATGAGAAACAACGCATCGGAGATGATGACGTGTCGAATTCCACGAAACAACATCATAACAACCCGGGGCAGACAACCATGTCTGCCCGATTGCGTTCGAGCTTCTGTATTCCGCTCAAAGCATCCTTCATTGTGGATGTTCCCGATGGAACCTATCAAGTTTTACTTGTTGCAGGTGATGAATTGGCTGAGACAGTAACCCGTGTGAAAGCTGGTGAGGGCAGGCTTGTACTGCCAACCATTCGTACACTTCCTGGGCAATTTGCAGAGATGCGATTCTCGGTCGTTGTTCGTGGCGGCAGACTTCGTCTGTCATTCTCCGGTCCCGCGCCAAGAATTAATGCGTTAGAGATCACCCTTGCGAATCAGACCATGACTATATTTCTTGCCGGGGATTCAACCGTAACGGACCAGCCGGAAAGTGGGTATCCGTATTGTGGTTGGGGCCAGCTATTGCCAGCACAGTTCAAACATGATGTGGCAGTGGATAATCATGCCCAGTCAGGGCGCAGTTCCCGCAGCTTTATGAATGAAGGCAGGCTCAGCGCTATTCTGGAGCGAATCAAACCCGAGGATTTTCTGTTTATTCAATTTGGACATAACGATGAGAAGCCGGACCCTGAACGTGGGACCGACCCATTCACAACATATAAGGAATATTTGAAAAAGTATATCGATGCTGCCCGTGAAGCCAAGGCACGTCCGGTGCTCATAACCCCGGTGCATCGTCGTTATTTCGCGGATGATGGCACATTGACTGATACGCATGGCGATTATATCATCGCCGTACGTGAGCTGGCGGAACAGGAAGGTGTACCGCTGATCGATCTGGCTGAGCGCAGCCGCCTTCTGTTCGAGCAGGCGGGCGTTGAGGGCACCAAGGACGACTTTATGTGGGTGCTGCCAGGAGAGTATGTGAATTTCCCTTCGGGTGTGGAGGATAACACGCATTTTCAAGAACGCGGCGCCCGCCGCCTTGCCCAGCAGGTGGCAGAAGCCATCCGCGAGTTGCAATTACAACCGTTGCAGATGTATCTGCGGTAGGTTCATGCCCTTAATTATTAAGCGAGTTAAACGAAGTAACGAGCGAAACAAAGTTGCCCAGCGAAGAGCGAAGGCAATAATTTTTTAAATCAGTTCGGCGAGCATAGCAGCGGAGGAGGACGGAATCGGGTAGAGGGAGCGAAGCGTCCGCCTTTGGAGCGGGATTTCCCCTGCTGAGGAGGAATAAATAGAAATCCCGATCCAACAGCGGCCCACAGCCCGATCCGCCCGCCGGAGCGCCAGCTCCGCGAGTTATTCAGGGTTTAAAAACGGTAGCGAGTTAAACGAAGTAACGAGCGAAACAAAGTTGCCCAGCGAATAGCGAGGGCAATAATTTTTTTAAATCAGTTCGGCGAGCGTAGCAGCGGAGGGGGACGGAATCGGGTAGAGGGAGCGAAGCGTCCGCCTTTGGAGCGGGATTTCCCCTGCTGAGGGGGAATAAATAGAAATCCCGAGCCAACAGCGGCCCATAGCCTGATCCGTCCATCGGAGCGACTACCGTGCGAGCCCACCGGATTTTTAAGAGTTTGCCCCCGCGAATGAGCCAAAGAAATCCCGAGCCAACAGCGGCCCACAGCCCGATCCGTCCATCGGAGCGACAGCCCCGCAAGCCCACCCGATTTTAACTTAATGATTGGAGGATATATTTCAATGACATTGGAGCCGACCAAACAAGGTGCATCAGCCCATAAGAACGATCCGACAGCCACAGGTCATACCTACTGGGTTATCCCTGATGGCTACATCCCGCCGGAGAGCAGCGGCACACTGGAAAGTCACGAGAGCATCTGTGTATTAAACACAGGTGCCGCCGATGCGGAACTGAACATCACAATCTATTTTGAAGACAGAGAACCACTCGAAGATATTGTGGCAGAGGTGCCAGCGAGAAGAACAAAACATATTCGTACCGCATCGCTGCAATCGGGAGAGCAGTCTATCCCGTCAGGCGTACCTTATGCCATCACGGTTTCAAGCAATATCCCAGTCATCATTCAGTACAGTCGTTTGGACACCACCCAGCCAGAATTGGCTCTGATGAGTGTCATGGCTTATCCATTAAAATAACGTATCAACTTGGCACGAAATTCAAACCCAAAAGAAGACCAGTACTTGCATGTAATGCAGGTCACAGGTCTTCTTTTATTTACTGTATTTATACGTGCTTGCATTAAGGATATCCACATGCACTTCCACTTTACCAAGCTTGAAACGCTCAAGGGGATCAGACCGTTGAGAGACCTCTTGCTGCCACAAGGGTAGATTGTGGCGATAGAGATGTTCTGCAAGACCATATGAATCAATCTTGCGTGACTTGTTTTTTTCGAACGTATCTCGAATCTCGGATTCGATCTGTTTTTCCGCTTCTTGTTCCATGGCGTGTGGCGTGCGCGGGGCTCCATGGTCTTCGGTGATGGAACTTTTGACCGAGGTAACCATGTCGAATGTGACGCCGTCTCCTTGTTTCCTGGCCGTGATTCTGGTCTTGGGATTACGAAGCATCAGGGTTAAATCAGGAGTCTTTCCGCCATTCCCATACACGTACAAAGGATATTGATGAACACGCTTATATTTCACATATCGTGTACCGTCTGCATCTGCTCCTGCAACTCTACCTTGACTTTTGCCTTGGGAAATGACATAAAATCCATCCATTCTAACCAGAGGTGGGTTTTTATCGCCATTGAACCACGTTTCATTCCTTGTGGAGACCGAAGGTAAGAGAATGACGGAAGCTGGTTCCCGTAATCCATCGAGAAGCTGATGTAGCCGAATAGGTTCGTAGCCGGAATGCTGTTTGTATAGCCTCATGGGTTCGAATATCTCAATGGTCTGGGCGGATTGGTTCAGCAGCGCAGAAGGGGATAGTACTTCCGGAATGTCCTGCTCAGTCGCATAAATCCAAGGTGTATATCTCAGTTGACCTGAATGCAGCAACGTATTAAATATATCCTCCAACTTTCCGTCCAAAGCATTTTTTGATAAAACAATGGCCTTAACATGAGTCCAGAGCGTTTGCTGCTGTGATGTTTCATACAAGTCGTTAATAGCCATGCTCAGAGTTGTACCCTTGCCTCGTCCTATCCACATGTCCCTTGTTTCCCGGGAAGTTGGCGTTTCCTGTTTTGCAATGCTCGAGAAGTCTATCAATTGGGCATACGCAATATATTGGTTGTCCATATAGTCTATTCCTATCGCTGTGATGAAGTTAATACTTTGCACTTCCTTGGAATCCCAGCATCCGGTTAGCAGGATCAAGCACCCCACAAGTAGGCAAGTCATGGACGTCCATCGGATCATGGGCGTTTTCTCCGACGAGTTGAATCTTGGGTGTGAAGTGCTTCCGGACGCTTATTTTTATTCATGGACGGTGGCATGGATACGGCCTGCGTGAAATCTCCTGGAATGTAGGGAGAGACGGGCGTCAGATAAGACACTCCATAACATTCTAAGGATACAAGGTGAACCAACAGGGCGAATAGTCCAATCATGAATCCGAATAATCCAAGAATGGAAGAGATGAGAAGCATCCCGATCCGAACCTGGGCGGTAGCTCCGCTCAGCACGGTGTTCACGAGAATATAGCTGGAGATAACTGAAATGGCTACCGTGACTATGATGGTAGGAGACGTAATCCCTGCGCGAATAGCGGCATCCCCAATGATAAGCCCGCCGACCACGCTGACGGTCTGGCCCAATGCACGTGGTAACCTGCGACCAGCTTCGTTGAATAGCTCGAACATAAAAATCATTAGAAATGCTTCCAGTGTCACAGGCATAGGCAGGCCCATTCGAGTACCAGCAATTGTAGCCAAGAGCGGTAGCGGTATCTGTTCCACATTGAAACTGGTCAGCCCAATATAGAAGGCTGGGAAGAAACAGGCAATCAGCAGCCCGGAGATGCGCAAGATTCGTTCGAAGGTAACGATGAAAAAGGGTGTACTCCTATCTTCAGGAGATTTCAATTGATTGAAAAGTGTAGTTGGCGCGATGACCGCTACTGGAGAACCTTCAATGAGAACGGCAAAACGTCCATTTAACAGGGAATCGACAACAAAATCAGGACGTTCAGTGTTATCCGTGAGCGGAAAGATGCTCCGAACCCCTCCCATGACAGCTCGTTCCATGATGGAGCTACCTATAATGCCGTCAATCTCAATTTGATCCAGATTGTGTCGTGCTTCTTTTAGTATGTCTGGATTAATAATATCTTTTACATACAGTAGTCCAATGGCAGTTTGAGTACGACCGCCTTTGACATATTTCTCGTAACACATCGAAGATGTTTTCATACGTTTGCGAATAAGGGCGACGTTGGTCGTGAGTTCTTCGGTGAATCCATCGCGCGGGCCTTTAACGGATGTTTCGATGGCTGATTCTTCAGGACTGCGTCCTGGTATATCAGCAATATCCAGACTGCAGGATTGAACACCGTTATCGAAGATGATCAGTAGCTGTCCACTAAAAATCAACAGATTAAGTTTCTTGAAATTGGTGATATCCTCAATCGGATTTAAGGTTAATCCCAACTCTTTGGGATGTGATTCCTCAATGATTAGGGCGTGCCGCTCTAAACGTGGGATAATAAATTGGTTGATTTGTTTACCGTCGACAAGCCCTTCGCAATACAGTAAGATGACCGGCTGATCGGATTCATCTTTGACAGGAAAGGTCTGAATAACAACATCTGCGCATGGATTGAACTGCTCTTTCAAAGAGGCAAGCAGTGTTTCATGGGACGTGGTGTCAATCTTTTGATGCTCCATGATGTTTCCTCCTCTGATGGCGTGAATGGATAAAGGCAACCGTCGTTGCTATAATCGCAAGTCCGCTCAGATATATGAGATTGAACGGGAATATGTATTCGACCAGAAGCTTTTCGAAGGTCATATCATCCAGAGGATACAACATGGTCAGGATAAAGAAGACACCCAACGAGATACAACTGATAAGCCTTTTGGTAGAGCTCTTAATATTCCATATTTCTACTACAATATACATGGCAAGACTAATTCGGGTGAATGCACCTGCCAGCCATTGGTAGATGGAAAAGAAGTCGGTCTGGGCAATGTATTTGCCCAAAGAGGCAATTCGCCATTCTTCAAAGGCGGGATATCTCATTTTGGCAGCCTCAAAAGGATCGAATTCCACAATCGCCCCAATGAGTGGGCCGACAGTTAGTCCTACAAGAATGAGTGCGAGCATCAAATACTGCCATACACGTATACGTTTGGTGAGATGAGGCTGGATGTACCAGATGAACAGCAGTTCAAACATGCCTGCAAGACTGTAGACCATGCCATTAAGAATGGGATGCCATCCATGTTCAAGAACAGGCAACAGACGGCTGTAGTCCTTGTATTGCGTATTTACGATAGCAACATAGAAACCTAACAAGACAACTAGTGGCAGGACTAACCCCGCGGTAAAGGCCAGCGAGCGAATACCTTTATAAGCAGCGTAGGCACAGAGAGACATCAGGGCAATACTGGTTACCAATACGGGCGTTTCGGTCAGATAGTTCGTTTTAGCCCAAGCCGTGGTATCGTGCAGGGTGAAGTAGATGACGCTGAGAAAAAAGAGGCTGTTACCAACTCGAAATAACATGCCAAGGGGCTTTCCGAGACGGGAAGTTAACCAATCATGCAGCGTTTGATGCTGAAGGAAACGAGAGACATAAGCAAGCATTAGCGCGAATATCAGAAAGGGTCCGGCCGATAGCAGGACGGAAATCCAAGAATCCCTTTTGGCCGCAGCCAAAAGGGCAGGAATAATCAGAACATGGCTGATCAAGCCAACGGATAACATGATCAACATCATGGCTTGTAAAAAAGAAGGCTGTGTTCGTTTCATGCTGAAGAGTCCCCTTTTCCCATTAGACTGTCCTCAGCAGTGTTAACGTGTTTGAAGCCCTTCATACCGTCAGTCGAAATAACGAATGCCCATGGCATCTCTTACCTCTAACATCGTTTCCTGGGCCGCTTTTCTGGCCTCACGGGTACCCTCGATAAGAATCTCTTTCACTTGATCATCACGCTGTTCATAATAATTACGTCGTTCGCGAAAAGGAGCAAGCAGATCATTGATGGCTTCACCTGCGATCTGTTTACAATCTTTGCATCCAATCCGGCCTTGACTACAACTGGCATGTATTTCGACTGCGTTCTCCTTGCGGAAAAGCTGATGATAGGCAAAAACAGGGCAGATATCCGGATGTCCCGGATCGGAACGATGGATGCGGGCAGGATCTGTCTTGGCCTTGATCAATTTAGCTTTTACATCCTCAGGACTTGCATTTAATGAGATCGCATTGCCCATGCTTTTGCTCATCTTACCAACGCCATCCAGCCCTCCAAGCCGCTCTCCGGTCAAAATGCGGGGTTCGGGGAGAATGGGAGCGTATAACTCGTTGAACCGGCGAACCAATTTTCGTGCTGTCTCAATGTGAGGAATCTGATCTTCCCCTGCTGGAACAAGGGTGGCTTTACAGAATGCAATATCAGCAGCCTGACTGACCGGATATCCGAGAAATCCGTAGTACAGGTCGGTATATCCGCGATCACGTGCTTCGCTCTTGATAGTCGGATTATGCCGGAGTGTATTGACGGTAACAAACATGGAGAAGATCACAGTCAATTCCGCAATTTCCGGAATCATGGATTGAATGAACAGGGTAGCTTTGTTCGGATCAATGCCTACGGCGAGGTAATCAAGCGTGACTTGATGAACACTATCTGCAATCAGGCCAGGTTGATCATAGTGGGTGGTGAGTGCCTGAACATCTGCCAGTAAAATATAGGTTTTGTACTCTTCCTGCAATTGTACCCGACTGCGCAGGCTGCCTACGTAATGGCCGAGATGAAGTTGTCCGGTAGTCCGATCTCCTGTCAAAATAATATCTTTGTTTTTGTTCATGGTTTATTCTCCTTTGGTTTTGTGATTCTTCAACATTGAGCTGTCGCCACCAGCCGTCTTCCACGACCATCACCTCCTTTCAGCCTGCAAAAAAATCAAAAAAGCTTCGTCTTTTATCTCATTCCCCGGTTGGGAACAGAATAAAGGACGAAGCTTGTGCCTCGCGGTGCCACCTTCATTGGCCGCTCTGTTGCGGCCCACTTGAGGGATACGGATGGTACCAGGAGCTCTTTTATGAGCTTCCATGCCTATCGATATCCTGTCCATGGATAACGGCTGGACATGCCGCCTCGCCTACTGAAAGTGTGTATTCCTAGGAAAGGATACAGACTTTGTTCAACTTGGAACTCCGAAGCCCATTTCCACATATCCGATGCACCGACTCCCACCAGCCGCCGGCTCTCTGTAGCATCCTGACATATGTACTTCTCTTCATCATCGCGGATAACAAATGTTTACAATTTCCAGAATTATATCACGCTTTGATTCCACTGACCAGCCTATGTTTGCGACCGCTCATATTGGTGCCAAGCACACCTGCGATAATCAACAATGCTCCAATATAGTGATGACTACCAACAGGTTCGTGCAATATCCATGCACCTCCTACGATGGAGATGAGTGTGGACAGGTTGCTGAATACACTCATCTGGGACGCCTCCAGGTGCGTCAGGGCATAACTCGCAAGCAGGGTGGAGATCATGGTGGAAAGAATGGCCAGATAAGCAAGGGCTCCCAGATAGGAGGCATCTCCCAGTGGTTTGATGTAGTCCATCATGGAACCGCTTGAAGCATGTCGGACCAGGGAGACTGCGTTAAATACAACACAGCCAACCATCAGCGTGACCCATGTTAATTCCATCGGTTTGTACTTCTGGGTTAATGGTCTCGCAAGTACGCCATAACCTGCAAAACACACCGTGGATAACAGCAATAATGCAATGCCCTTCAGGTTACCCAAAGACATGCCATTACCTTGCATCATGAAAATAAAAACAACTCCAGCGACAGACAGCAGCAGGAATAGCTTCTGCAGGGTGGATGTTCGTTCTTTCAAGAAGACAGAAGCGAGAATGAGAGTGAAAACAGGGGCCATAGCCTGAATAATACCCGCTTCCGATGAGTTGGACGAGACGAGTCCAAAGGCTTGAAAGGCAAAAAATAGGACGGGAGATAACAGCCCAAGTGGAATAATTCGCCACAGATCATGAAGGTTCAGTCGGATTTTGATCCAACCCAAAACGACAGGAATGCTAACAACGATTAGCGACAGCGCAAATCGGTGGGCAAGCACATCAATGGGATGTGCAACAGTGACCGTCATTTTAACAAATAGAAAAGATAGACCGATAATAGCCGCGTACAATACAGCTGCGATATATGCGTATCCCCGAGTATGTGCTGTGTTCATGAATGCTCCTCCAATACATTTGTCATAGCGTATGATCTTTATCATCCTGAAATATGTCAGGTTCAAGGCACGTGCTTGCCTTATTCAATATACTGCCGGGTGCATCGTGCTACAATAGATAAAAGGTTAAACTGTATCGGTACAGTTATAGGAGAGGAGTGGGTGCGGTGAGAAAATATGAAGTGATTGCCGAAGCTATAAAGCAATGGATTCAGGAACAGATGCAGCAGCAGGATCGTCGCCAGTGGGCAGATAAGGGCATCCGACTGCCAGCCGTGCGAGTTATAGCTGAACAGTATCAATGCAGTGTAAGCACAGCAATTCGTGCATATGAATGGTTGGAACAGCGGCATTTGGTGTACGCCATCCCTCAATCCGGCTATTATGCCGTACAGAACGGGACAGGTGCTCAGGATATGGACTGGCAGGGAGCATTGGACTTCGCTTCGGCTGCTCCGGATCCGCGGGTGTTCCCTTATGCGGACTTTCGTCATTGCGTGGATCAGGCGATGGAGAAGAAACAGGCAGAGTTGTTTATGTATGGAACAGATCAGGGATTGCCTTCGCTAATTCTGCTGTTGCAGAAGCAGTTTGCGGATTATCAGGTTTTTGCAAGAACAGAGCAGTTCTTTATCACATCAGGTGTGCAACAGGCGCTGGCTGTACTTGCGTTGATGCCTTTTCCCAATGGAAAAAGAACAGTAATGCTTGAACTACCGACCTATCACAATATGCCTTCCCTATTGGGTGGATTAAATGTACCTATTGCTGGTGTGAGACGTACCCAAGATGGGCTTGACTGGGCATCGCTTGAACGTCAGTTCGCAGAGGAAGAGATCAAGTTTTTCTATGTCATGCCACGCTTTCACAATCCGATTGGTACATCGTTAACGGTTGCGGAGAAGAAGAGACTGATCCGGCTTGCTCAGCGGTACGATGTGTATCTGGTGGAGGATGATTATCTGTCTGATCTGGAGGACAATACGAAACAGGACCCGCTATGGTCCTATGATACGGAAGGCCGGGTCATCTATCTGAAGAGTTACTCCAAAATTCTGTTTCCAGGCTTGCGTATTGGTGTAGCCGTTCTGCCTTTACCACTCATTCAATCTTTTGGTGCTTACAAAAAAATGCTTGATATCGACACTTCCGTCCTGTCTCAAGCTGCTCTGGAGATCTATGTCCATAGCGGCATGTTTGCTCATCACAGGAAAGTGATTCGCAACCGCTATGCTGCTCGGATGCACACGGTGCAGGAGCAGCTGGACGCTTATCCAGACTTTGCTCCGTTTATGGACGCTCCTCGAACAGGAGGAGAGCATACGGTGTTACCTTTGGCGGGTGATATGCCGCTTCGTGTTCTGCTATCCCGGCTTCAAAAGCGCGGAGTCATCGTTGATACGATTGAACGGTATTATCCAGAGGGAACCTATCAGGTACATCAGGATCAGATGTTGCGATTGAACATCTCCAATGTGCCGAAGCAGCGAATCGAGGAAGGGATGCAGGTGATCCGAGAGGAAATTTTGAAGCTGCAGATCAGTCAGAGATAAGTTAAGTAATGGCAGGATCATAACAGTGCACCCTATTAATAAGCTACGCTTGAAGATGTTGCATAACATCTCATCCTAACCCTAACCCTATGTAAACCTATCACCCCTATTTGTAAAAAAACAAAGGCGTCCGCACAAGTTGAACACTTGTTGGACGCCATTTTTCGTAGTTGCTGTCTCTCAACTATTTTGTATTACATCTGAAGAATTAATTATTCGGGTTATTCCTGAGCCATCGCCTTGAAGGAAGCTTCTGCGGCTTCCAATGTAGCCTGAACATCCTCGTCTGTATGAGCCGTAGTCAGGAACCAAGCTTCGTACTTGGACGGAGCCAGGTTTATGCCACGTTCCAGCATGTGGCGGAAGAAGGAAGCGAACCGTTCTCCGTCTGTGTCTTGAGCATGATCGTAGTTCGTCACCGGGTGATCACAGAAATGGGTGGAGAATGCACCGCGAATCCGGTTGATTGTCAGTGCAATCCCATGACGGTCAGCAGAAGCTTGCAGACCTGCTGTCAGGTCGATAGCAAGACGTTCCATCTCTTCGTATACACCTGCGCCTTGCAGGACCTCCAGACATGCGATACCAGCTGAGATGGATGCCGGGTTACCAGCCATCGTTCCCGCTTGATAAGCCGGGCCGAGTGGAGCAACCTGCTCCATAACGTGTTTGCGTCCGCCGTAAGCACCGATGGGCAGGCCGCCACCAATAATTTTACCAAGAGCCGTCAGATCCGGTTCAATCTCCGCATGATTATCGAGCCCGGCATACGTCTGTGTGGAACCGTAATGGAAACGGAAAGCCGTAATCACCTCGTCATAGATAACCAGTGAGCCATTGGCGCGTGTCATGGCACAGAGACCTTCCAGGAAGCCGGGTTCCGGCATAACCATACCGAAGTTGCCAACGATCGGTTCAACCATGACCGCGGCAACATCGTCACCCCAGTGCTCCAGTGCAGCTTTGAGGCTATCCAGGTCATTGTAAGGCACGGTGATGACCTCTTGCGCAATACTGGTAGGAATGCCGGCACTATCCGGGATACCCAGCGTGGACGGGCCAGAACCGGCCGCCACAAGCACCAGATCCGAGTGACCATGGTAACATCCGGCGAATTTTACGATCTTGTTGCGTTTGGTGTAGGCACGAGCTACCCGAATTGTAGTCATGACCGCCTCTGTACCAGAGTTAACAAAGCGTACTTTATCCATGGAAGGAATGGCTTCCTTCAGCATTTTGGCAAGCTTGATCTCTAATTCAGTGGGGGTACCGTACAGTACTCCATTGGCTGCAGCTTCTGTAATTGCCTGCGTAATATGAGGGTGGGCATGTCCTGTAACAATCGGACCGTAAGCGGCCAGATAATCAATGTAACGGTTGTCATCAACATCCCAGAAGTGGGCGCCCTGGGCTTTTTTCATAAATACAGGTGCACCGCCGCCAACGGCTTTAAACGAGCGTGAAGGGCTGTTCACACCTCCTACAATATGTTCAAGTGCTTCTGCGTATAGAAGTTCGGATCGGGAACGTGATGGTTTCATAAGACAACTTCCTTTCGTAATTCAAAATATAATAAAGGTACAAGACACAGAAAGATATGATGATTTTCTCATAATAGTATAGCCGGGCACAACGAGAGGGCAGCGTAATGGCTGCCCTCTGCATGTTTAGATTACTGAGCCGGTTGTTCTGACTTCTGATCGTCACCACTGGCTGTTTTATCTTCGGTGCTGGTCGTACTATCATCTGTTGTAGCAGGCGGGTGAATAATATCCTGAATATGCTGCTTCAATTTTTCTTCATTTGTAACCGTTAATACTTGCGCACCACCTGCTGTACGTTCTTCTTTCAACAGGTTCATTGGTGGGATCTGCTCACTGCCGTTCATGCTGCTCTGGTATCCGAGTCCACCCAGCTTCCACATATCGGAGAGTGTCAGATTCGTATCTACGTAAGGATTAACCTGTTCCAGAATGGCAGGCAGTTTGGCAATGGTAGTGGTGGACTGCATTTTTGCCGTAACAGCTTTCAGCAATTCACGCTGACGCTCGGAACGAGCGAAATCCGACATCGCATCATGACGGAAACGAACGTACATGAGAGCTGTCTCGCCATCCAGATGCTGATACCCTTTTTTGAGATCAATATCGTATTCGTTATTGTCTGCTTTACTTGTATAGTGCATGTCTTTCTCCACATTAAAATCAACACCGCCAACGGCATCCACCAATTTGATGAATCCTTGGAAATCCGTATACACATAATACTGTACAGGAATGCCGAGCAGGTCGCCGGCAGCTTGCATCGCTGCATTCGGGCCATGGGTGATGGCAGTGTTGATCCGCTCTTTACCATACCCGTCAATATCGACGTATGTGTCGCGCAGAATGGAGAACAGATTGATTTTTTTGGTAAGTGGGTCGAGCGATACGACCATCATGCTGTCGGAGCGGGGAACTTCACCTTTTTTCAATCCGCGCGCATCGACACCCATAACGAGAATATTGACCGTCTCTGTGCCTTCCCATTTGGGTGGGTCAGGTGTATTTACTTTCTCCACATTTTCGATACCGGCGAATGGTGATTCGTCACCGTCTTTTGCCAAACCGTCCAACTGATTGAGAATAGAACCGAAATAGTATGCCGCAGCTCCTCCGACAATTAACACGAAGGCGGCAAGAGAAATCCAGATGGTTCTCTTCGTCTTTCTGGTCATGCTAGCTCTCCTTTGTATTTGAGATGAAATAAAAAACGAGTTCAGGTATTGCTGAATTTTGACTGATACCATTATAATTTCTTTTTGGGCTACAAGCAATTTCAACAAAATCCAAGTGAGGTATAATCATGCTGGCGATTGATGTCAAAGATTTGCGCAAGTCGTTTAGCGTCCAGAAAAGCCGAGGTGGGCTGAAGGGCGCGTTCCAGGACCTGTTTGCACGTCAATACCAGGAGGTATTGGCTGTAAATGATATTTCATTTCAGATTCCGCAGGGCGAAATATGCGGATATATCGGGGAGAACGGTGCCGGTAAATCAACAACAATCAAGATGTTGACCGGCATTTTGGTGCCTACTTCAGGGCAAATATCGGTTGGTGGATATGTTCCGTATCAGGAACGGGAGAAGTTTGTACAGAATATTGGTGTTGTTTTTGGTCAGCGCAGTCAATTGTGGTGGGATATTGGCGTTATCGAATCCTTCCATTTATTGCGTAAAGTATATCGTGTAGGAGAGGTCGATTTCCGGAAAAGGCTGGATGAACTGGTTGAGCGATTGCAGCTTCAGGACCTGCTCAGTCGTCCGGTGCGGAAGCTCAGTCTTGGTCAGCGTATGCGCTGCGAGTTGGTGGCAGCATTGTTGCACAACCCGAGTATTGTTTTTCTGGATGAACCAACCATTGGTTTGGACATTGTGGTGAAGTCGGAAATTCGGGATTTCTTGAAGGACATGAACAAGGAGCATGGAACAACCATTCTGCTCACAACCCATGATTTGCAGGATATTGAGGCCCTATGTTCCAGGGTGATCATGCTTGATGCGGGTAACATCATCTATGATGGAGGTCTGGATCATCTGAAGTCCCAATGGGGCAAGGAACGGGAAATCCGTTTCAAGTTCGGTTCAGCTCACAACATGAGTCAGATGCAGGAATGGACTGCGGCGTTACCTGTACGTTGGACGGTAGAGAATGAATTGTCTGCATCCGTATGGATTCCACTGGAATTGAACGTTTCGGATGTACTCGGACGTGTCGTTGGACAAGCCGATATTACCGATATTCAGATTATCGAGATCAACACGGATGAGATTGTGCGCAGTATTTACCAATCCGGTTCCGCCGAGCGTCCCGAGATTGTGGGAGCAGGGAAAGAAGCGGTGAGTGTATCCGAAGATGAATAGTGCATTTATTGATTTCATGCGCATCCGTTTTCTAACGATGCTGGCATACCGGGTGAATTATTACTCTGGCATTTTGATATATACGCTGAATATCGGCGTGTATTACTTTACCTGGCAAGCCATTTATGGCAGCAGTGGTGAACTTGGCGGCTTTACGGCAGCACAGATGACAACCTACATCGCTGTATCCTGGATGGCACGTGCCTTTTACTTTAACAACCTGGACCGAGAGATTGCCGCAGACATACGGGATGGCTCCATTGCGATTCAATTCATCAGGCCAATCAATTACGTTATGGTCAAAATGATGCAGGGTCTTGGCGAAGGCATTTTCCGCTTCCTGCTCCTCATGATTCCGGGGATGCTCATTGCCATTCTGCTGTTCCCGGTTGAACTGCCTACGGCGCCGTCGGCGTGGATTGGCTTTCTCGTCATGCTGTTCTTCAGTTTCCTCATTAATTCCCAGATTAATGTGATCACGGGACTGGCGGCATTCTTTGTGGAAAATAATGAAGGCATGATGCGCATGAAACGCGTCGTGGTTGATTTGTTCTCCGGTCTCATCATCCCGATCAGTCTGTATCCAGGCTGGATGTCCGCGGTGATGAAGGTATTGCCTTTTCAGGCCATTACGTATCTGCCCGGTTCGGTCTTCACGGGAAGAGTGGAAGGTACCGCCATCTGGAATGTACTCGGTATTCAGGTGTTCTGGTTTGCCTTGCTGCTGCTTCCGATGGTACTGATCTGGCGTAAGGCGCGCAAGCGTCTGTTCGTGCAAGGGGGATAACAGAATGTACTATATGGGTCTGATCTGGGAATATTTGAAGAACTACATGAAAACACGACTCACGTACCGTGCTGATTTCTGGGTGGAGATCCTATCGGATCTGCTGTTCCAGGCAACCAACCTGATCTTTATCTTTGTGGTCTTTCGCCATACGGATAACCTGGGCGGCTGGAGTGAGAGTGAAGTGCTCTTTGTTTATGGATATTTTATGGTGCCCTATGGCATCTTCAGTTGTTTTATCAATCTGTGGGGATTCAGTGAGCGGTATATCGTCAAAGGCGAGATGGATCGTATCCTAACACGCCCTGCACATAATCTGTTCCAGATCTTGCTTGAAAATGTAGACCCGCCTGCACTCGTGGGCTCGTTTATCGGCTTGATCATTATGATCTTCAGCGGAGCAGAGATGGGCCTGGTGCTGGAATGGTGGCATATTCCTGCCTTGATTATTTTGGCGCTTAGCTCAGTCATGATCTATGCCGGAATCTATACCACACTGACTTCGTTGTCCTTTTATTCGGACGCACCAACAGGTATTCTGCCATTGATGTATAACATCCAGGGATATGGGCGTTACCCGGTAACGATCTACAACCGTGCTATTCAGGTGCTGCTGACCTGGGTCATTCCGTTTGCCTTTGTTGGCATTTATCCGGCTGCCTTGTTTCTGGAGAGGTCCGAGATGCATCGCATGGCACTGCTGACACCTGTGATGGGGTTGGTGTTTGGTTCCGTGGGTTTGCTTTTGTGGAATTATGGCGTGAAACGGTATCGTGGAGCAGGATCATAAAATGCCCTCAACGCAATTCGTGGGCGAGACTAGGGAGGAATTGACATGACGTTAACTGTAGGCGAAGTGGCACCGGATTTTGAGCTGCCGTCCAGTACGGGGGAGACGGTGAAGCTTTCCGATTACCGCGGACAGCGGGTGCTGCTTTATTTTTATCCCAAGGATATGACCTCGTCCTGTACGCAACAGGCTTGTGATTTCCGGGATCGACATGCTGAATTTGAAGGGCTGAACACGGTCATTCTCGGGATTAGTGTTGATCCGATGAAACAGCATGACAAGTTTATCGCCAAATATGGACTACCGTTCACCTTGTTGTCAGATGAAGAGCACGCTGTAGCCGAGCAATACGGTGTATGGCAACTCAAGAAAATGTATGGCAAGGAGTATATGGGTATGGTTCGCTCCACTTTTCTGATTGATGAAGAGGGGAGATTGATCCAGGAGTGGTCCAAAGTTCGGGTCAAAGGACATATTGAGGCTGCTCTTGACGCAGTGAAGGCGTTGTAATGTAATAACCGGGACATGTATGAATGAATACATCTTATCCGTTTCATCACCAAAGGCTGTGTTTCGCGGGATTTACCGTGAACACAGCCTTTTTAGGTGGGCAATCGTTTATGACTGGGTGAATTGTTCTTGCTCTTGCCAGAACGAAGCCGATGCACAAGCAGAAGGAATAGCGGAATAATAAAGCTTACAGTGATATCCCAATCCACCCAGGCGGGCATGATCGTATTGGTGTAGAAAATGACATTGGGAGATATCAGTACAGCTAAAGCGAATAGTAACATGGCTGATGGCAGGATGAGAGGCTTGTATGTTTTCAACCGAAATAGTTGTGCTATTCCAATGACAAAAGAAAACATGTACAGCAGGCTTTTGAAATAGGTGGCAATCAACCAGGCGGTCGCCATGAACGCCTCAATTCGCTCGAAAAAATTGCCAATATTAATTTTTTGAGACAGGGTATAGGAGATGTAGATGTCATGTTGGGTCAGAAAGGGACCAAAGATCATCAGGGAAATGAGCAGCAGAGTGGTTAACATTAAGCCTCCACATAAGGTGGCGAGTAACATGTCCCGTTTGATATGAGGTCCTGACACAACATACGGGAGAACCATGGTAATCACGATTAGTTCACCAAAGGAAGTGAAAGCCCCCCTAATGGTAGATTGAATCAGTTGGAGCCAGGGGGTGTTCAAGAAAGGCTGTAGATGTGAACTGTTTACTTGGGGGATCAGTCCCATGAATAACAGGATCATAAATGCAACAACGATCGGCGTCAGCATTTCACTGCTTCCTCCTATTGTATTCAAACCATGCATAACTCCCCAGATAAGAGCGCACATAAGTATAATCAGAATGACCCGGATGGGGGTCTGAAGATAGATCTGTGTAGTCATGAAGTCGCCAACTTCACGGATACATATGGCAGCACCTATGGCGAAATAGAACAGATATGCAGATGACAAAACAGCTCCTACCCATCGGCCAAGTATTTTTTGGCAGATTTCAATAAGTGACAGATCAGGATGTGTCTGATGAAGTTTGTAAAGAACCCATATAATGAGTAAGCCGATCGGCTGACCGATAAGAGAACAGAACCATGCATCCTGCTTACCGGAAGCAGTAACCACGGAGGGATAGAGCAGAATCATGTCTCCGACCATGACCAGGAAGGTGAGCAGTGTAAATTGCCTAATGGTGATTTTCTCCTTAATTAACATAGACCTTACACTCCTTCACTAAATTCAGCATGGATGACATTCGTTGATGAACTTCAATTATTCATCTATACCAGGCTCCTTCCCGTAAAAAGTATTCATTCCTGTGAGGAGTTGCTGTGAGTAACCGATGATTTTCTGTTCGACTTGAGCAACTGGATTAGCAGGAGACAGCCGGGCAGAATGATCCCCAGCGTAGTATCCCAATCTACCCAATAGGGAACAACGGTGATTACGATAAAGGTTACGCTTGGTGAGACAAGATTGGCTAATCCAAAAACGAGTAGCGACGCTGGGAGCACAAGCATCCGATACTGCTTAAGCTTGAACAGTTCCGCACAACCAACAATAAAGGCGTATAAGTATATCATCGCTTTGAAGTAAGTGGAGATCAGCCAGGAAGAGGCCATAACAGCTTCAATACGTTCAAAGAAGCTTCCAATACTAATTTTCTGGGATAAAACAAAAGAAGCATATATGTTGTGTTGTGTGAGAAAGGCACCCAAGACCAGCAGGGATATGGTAACAAGTGTTGCCAATACCAGATTGCCTAGGCCTGCTGCGATAAGTACGTCCCTTGTTCGATGAGCCTGCTTGGCAACGTAGGGCAGAATCATCATGATGGGGACGACTTCACCAATTGGATATATAATGCTTACCAGAATGCCCTGTGAAATAGAGACCATATTCGTATCACTTACTGGTTTCAGATTGCTGGCATCAATCTGGGGAAGCAGGCAGAATGCAAGGACGACAATAAACACAATAACGACAGGCATCAGTAGTTCACTGCTTCGACCCATCGCCTCTAATCCGTGGAATACTCCCCAGCCGATCACGATGACAAACATCAGAATGATGATACGAATGGGAGTGTACTGGAAGATTTGAGAGGTCATGAAATCGCCAACTTCTCTCGTATGAGTGGAAGCACCAATAATAAAAAAGAACAGGTAGAAGCAGGAAAAGAGAGTACCTGGCCAGAACCCCAGAATGCTTCGTGCCATTTGTACCAGATTTTTTTCTGGGTGCAAACTGCACAACTTCAGGATCATGGCCAGTAGTGCCATTCCCAGAGGAATGCCTATGAAAGCACAGATCCAGGCGTCTTGTTTTGCGTAGGATGTGATGACTGAGGGGTAGATCAGCATCATATCTCCTACCACCATCAAAAAAGTGAGAGTGGTCAATTGTCTTGTTCCAAGGCGCCCGTGTTCAAGCATAATCGTCCTCTCCTTTTTCTAGGTTCCCGTCAGATGCGCCAAGAATTGATTAACAGGTTCATAGATCCACATGATGATATAGAGCGGACTCGGAAAATCCCACAGGTTTGCTGCGATTATACTAAACCCTGTGGCAATGATGAGCATGCCGCTATACACAGCTGTTTCCCTCCATTCCTTACGGCGGATAAGACCCGGCAGATCAAACAAGCCTATAAGGCCCGCTATGACAATGACAGTAATTGTAATCAACATCCGATCTCACTCCTTCAAATCCTCCTTGAATGAATCATCCAGTGTACCTACCCGTTTGATCTGAACATTGGCTTCATACGTGACATCCAGGTTCTCAAAATATTGATCCCAATCCTTCTCAATCTTTTTGAAAAATCCAGGATCGGCATGATATACTTCCTGACCAAATCCAAAAATATCGGTATGGAATTTTCGCCGAACCGATTTAACTGATTTTTCCATCAGCTCGATCAGCCGCTCCTCACTGTCTTTTTCCAACTCTTTGAGCGTTTTCATTGAACCAATTCGGATTCCGCACTCAACTGCACCAATGGAAGACACATTTTTTATTTTGATATGAATTACTGGCTGGTCATGGATAACCTTCGCTTTTCGTTTCGTCTTGGTACGAAGGGTTTTGAAAGTCACATTACCGCCCTTTTGGCAAGGCAAGTGACCTATGGTAGATACCACGTTGTTGCGAATATAGTTGTATCCTTTGGATTCATCTTCAGTTAACCAGCCGATTAGTTTGTCCTTCTTGAAGACACTTAATCCCGTCGAATTGAGACGAGCGGGGGACGTGATTGTCGAGATATTATCTTTGCTTCCGCTTCTCGTAGTATTGCCTACAACCTCTACACCGGTGATTACGGGCTGTATTCCGGGAGCCAGCATATACTCCATCAACTGATCGCCAGTGACAGTAGTTGTGGGTGACCAGGTTTTGGCGGAGACGTCGAGGGAATTAAATATCTTCTCTGCAGGTAAATTCTCCAATGGAGTAAGTGTATCCAGTACCTTGGAAGCTGTTGTATTTCGAGCAACGATAACGTAATAATCGGGTCTCGCAGTAGGTTCTCTCATTAACGCTTCAATGACATCGTAGATGCCTTCTTTGCGGGCATATTCCTCACCGAACACCAGTATACGGATATGGGCCATGAATATGCGGCGCGGACTTGTCTCAGTCAGCTTTTGAATTGCTTCAAACAGTGTGGATGCGGAGGCTTCATACTGTGTGACAGGAGTGCCATTCCCTCCGCCCGATTTGGAGGATACTTCATTCGGTACAACGACCTGAGCGCTCACTTTAATCAGATCACCATCCTTATCTACACCAAGACCCAGCATAATGCCAAGTTCATTCAATTCCTGGCGGTCCCAGCATCCGGTAAGGAGAGGGAGCAGGAATGTAATGCATAGGATTAATCGGAAGCACTTGTTCATACATTATTCTCCTTACCGAATTAACGCTTCGTTTTTTTGCTGGCTTGTCTGGTTTTGTTCGGTGTACCTGTAGAGAGTGGACGTGTTTTCATATGGGACCAAGGTACACGAAACAGAGTATCCTTCAGATCTTTCTGAATGAAAGGTGCAAAGGGAGACATATAAGGTACGCCAAAAGAACGCAAGCTGCATAGATGGGTAACCGTAATGAGCAGAACAATGAGAATACCGTAGAAACCAAATGCTGCCGCAAGTATCATCAATACAAATCGCAGAATTCGAACAGAGATGGATAGTCCATTCTCTGGAATGACATAACTGGATATGGCCGTAATAGAAACGATAATAACCATTGCAGCGGAGACAACCCCTGCATCAACGGCTGCCTGGCCGATAACCAGCGTCCCGACAATGGAGACGGCCTGACCAACGGTTTTCGGAATCCGTATGCCTGCTTCCCGCAAAATTTCATAGGTCAATTCCATAAGTATAGCTTCAATGAATGCGGGAAAAGGCACGCCTTCACGTTGAGCTGCCAGACTAATAAGCAGATTGGTGGGCAGCATCTCTTGGTGAAAAGTGGTAATAGCAATATAGAAGGATGGGGCCAGCAGAGCGATGAAAAAGGACAGATATCGAATCATACGAATCAATGTGCTGATATCGGCCCGTTGATAGTAATCCTCCGGTGACTGGAAGAAATGCACGAACAATGCCGGGACCAGTAGTACAAAAGGCGTCCCGTCTACGATGATGGCTACTCTTCCCTCAAGCAAGGCAGCACAAACCGTATCCGGACGTTCACTATTGTAAACGGTAGGAAATAGCGTGCCTGTTTCATCCTGTACAAGTTCTTCGATATACCCGCTTTCCAGAATCCCATCAATATCGATCTCATCGAGCCTCCGCCTTAGTTCCTCCACGACACCTGCATCAACGGTATGTTTCAGATATAAGACAGCAACCCTTGTTTTGGTGATACGACCAATCTCTCTTTCTTCGATCCAGAGATGAGGGTCCCGAATCCGTTTGCGGATCAAGGCTGTATTCGTACGCAGATTTTCATTGAATCCTTCCATGGGACCCCGGACAACGGTCTGTGAGATGGGTTCACCCACAGCACGGTCTTCCCAACCGGCGGCAGCTATTTTCAATCCACGCACACAACCTTCGATCAGCAGAATGGCCGATCCTGACAGGAGAGCATTGAGCACATCCTCCATGTCATCCACCAGAATGACATTGCTCGCGGCTAAAATATCATTTTGAATGTAGCTTAGATGCTCTTCATCTGCCGAAAATTCCGGGAGGTCATGTGTCTTTAACAGGGATTCCAGGATGGAATGATTCAGGATCTGCACATCCACTAATCCATCAATGTACAACATGACGGCAGGCCATTTATGTAGACACTGGAGAGTGCGCATCATCAAGTCATTGCTGTTCCCCATGACTTGCTTACAGTAATCCATATTTTCGCTGAGATTCGGTGAGATTTGCCTCTGATCTTGATGCTCCACGTTTGGTTCACTCATACCTTCACCCCCTATACATCCTATATTTGCAAGTTAGTATGACCTGGATGAATTCGGATTATCACAAAAAAGAATGATAGTTCATCATTCCGTTTGAGTAAGTGTTTATTTTGGAGGAGGTGATGAAGTGATTACAGAGTTTAATTGAAAAAAAACGAAAAAAAAAGAGCCGCGATTATTCGCAACTCCTTGCTTACTTATTATAGATGGACGTTTGCCCGAATTTACTTTTGTCTTTGACGAACAGGGGCTGACTTGGATACGGCGGATCTTGATACCCATGCTTTGCGGTAACGGTAAAGCACGGCAACAATAAGCAATAAGCCAATTCCTCCCACGATATATGCTGCATATTGATGAGCCAGATGGAATACGGCATTCCACTGGGGGCCGAATATTTTGCCGATGCCCAGAAACAGTACAACCCAGAACAGCGCGCCCGAATAAGCGTAGAGAGCGAACTTGCGAAAAGGAACAGCAGCTATTCCCGCGAAATATCCGGTGAAATGCCGTACTCCCGGAATGAAATAACCGATGAAGATTAAAGCATTACCATACTTGGCGAACCACTTTTGCGTTTTATCGAGCTTGTCCTGCTTCAGCAGAAACCATTTTCCGTATCGTGTTATAAAGGGCAGTCCTGCTCTGGCTCCAATAAAATAAGTGATGGTCATGCCTATCGTTGTTCCCAGAAAAGCCAATATGGTGAGGATTCCGAAGTCGAGATGACCCTTGTAGGAGAGAAACCCTGCGTAAGCCATCGTTGTTTCACCAGGAAAGGGAAGTGCTATGAATTCAAGCAACAAGCCAAAAAACAATACGCTGTATCCGTAGGACCCAAACAGATGTTGGACCTTCTCAAGCAATTCCAATAGATTTCACTCTCCTGAAGACGGGGTGGGAGCATGAATCTCTCCAAGGTGTTGTGTATACGTTATACCTGTCCATTATGCTACCTAATCTGAAGCGAAGAATCAATCACACACCATACCAAATTGTGAAAAAATATTAAACAAAAATGCGTCTTTTTTCAAGAAAGCCTCCATATAATTCTAACAAATCTGCTGAAGTCTATCAGCAAATTCACTAGAGACGGTGGAGGGCGATTCGTAAATGGTACAGAGACCGGAATTAAGAATCAAGGGAAAAAGGGAAATTCACGTAACATCCATACATACGTTTTTATCTGGACAATGGTCTGTCATTCTCGTGCGAATTGCGATATTGCTATGTGTGTTCGCTGTATACGCTGGCACCGCGTATGCATCTTCTGCTTCTGGCTCAGATGATTCGATCAGGGAAGATAAGAATACGCAAGACAAGGTCGTCTATCTGAGTTTTGACGACGGACCGGGTAACCATACCCGAGAAGTATTGGATATTTTGCGCAAAGAGCAGGTTCTGGCCACTTTTTTTGTGCTGGGTGAGCAGGCAGAGCGTTATCCCGAGTTAATCCGGTCGCTGGTGGAGGATGGACATGCTCTGGGCAATCATACGTTTAATCATCAATACAAACAGCTGTACAGTGATTTTAAAGTGTTCTGGAACCAGATCAAGCAGACAGAAGACGTGCTGGAGCGTATAACTGGTTTCCGTCCGAATCTGGTGCGAGCGCCAGGAGGTACCTACGGACATTTTGACCAGAGTTATTTTGATCTGCTGCAATTGGGTGGATACACCGTCATGGACTGGAACGTCGATAGTGGAGATTCCAAACGAAAAGGTGTTCCGGCCAAAGAAATCCTTAAAAATTCCACCAAAGTACCTGCGGGAACACGTTCGGTGATTGTCCTGATGCATGATGGAGGTGCGCACGCTGAAACGGTAAAAGCACTTCCGGGTATTATCAAATATTATCGTGATCACGGATACCGTTTTGACATCATAAAGAGTTCGGATCAGCCGGTTCAATTCCGAGTTCATCCCGATGCTAAGTATAAGTCCCGCAAGGCTCCGGGAAAGGCATGGATCGCAGAGCATGTAGAAGGTAATGCTGCGTTGTGGCTCACAAGCAAGAAGCTGAAGATAGAGGTAGGATTGGCTGCGGCAACCTTACAACCTGGAGAATTCCGAATGGATGGGCAGCGAATCATGGTGCCTTTGCGTACATTCATGAAAAAGTTCGGGGGCAGCACGCGCTGGGACCCAGAGACAAGGACAGCCACAGCAGTATGGAAGGAAAGAACGATTCATGCAGACAGTGTGAGCGGAACACTGAGCTCAACAGGGGTAATTGAAACAGGAGCAGTACAGAGTCAGGGGGGAACCATCTGGGTTCCGTTACGTGAGTTACTGGAGCAGATGGGGTTAAAAGTGAATTCCTTAACCAGTAATAAGGCAGAGTGGACGGTAAAGGCGGGCGCTTCCAGGTCCATTTCGGCAATGAATCTCATATTTAAGTATAAAATGATCTGAAGAAAGTCATGCTTGCAGGACTATTCTCTCTACTTCCGGGCAACACTGAATCATAGATTACTATGGTTCAGAAATGCCGATGGACGGAAGGAGATCAGGAGAAATGTCTTATATCCGAATGGAACATGAACATGCGGTTGAATTGTTAAACAGGGTCATGAAACGTGTTGAAAGTGTGATTGTTGGCAAAAAAACAGAGATTCGTTATGTTCTCACTGCAATGCTCAGTGGGGGGCATGTACTTCTGGAAGATGTACCGGGTACCGGGAAAACCATGCTGGTTCGTGCCGTTGCTTCCGCGTTGGACTGCTCCATGGGCCGAATTCAATTCACGTCCGATGTCATGCCGGCAGATGTTACGGGCACTTCAATCTATCATCCACATACAGCTGAATTCAAGTTTCGCCCCGGACCTGTCATGTCCAACGTTGTCTTGGCGGATGAAATAAACCGGGCTTCACCCCGGACTCAGTCTGCCCTGCTGGAGGCAATGGAGGAACGACGTATTACGGTTGATGGAACAACCTATGACTTGCCACGCCCCTTCTTTCTGCTGGCGACACAGAATCCGTTACAGTTTGAGGGTACGTACCGGCTGCCTGAAGCGCAGCTGGATCGATTTATCATGAGGATTGGACTGGGGTATCCCGATCCGGAACAGGAATTGGAATTGTTAAGTCGGATGCAAGGTAGAGAAGAGCTTGATGAACTTCGCCCTGTCCTGCTTGCTGAAGAAGTCGTAGCCATGCAGCGTGAAGTCAAACAGGTACATGTTGACCCGGTCGTCAAACAGTATCTGGTGGCCGTTGCTGTAGCCTCTCGCAGCCTTCCGGCGGTCAGATTGGGCATCAGCCCGCGTGGAACACTGGCCTGGATGGCTGCGGCGCAGTCGTTTGCCTACCTTCAAGGACGCAGTTATGTCATTCCCGATGATGTGAAAGAGTTGGCAGTGCCTGTTCTCTCACATCGAATTCAATTGAAGGCCCAGAACAGAGCGGAGGTTTGGGGACAAGTCCAAGTTATTGAAGAAGCCTTGTCATCCGTCCCTGTTCCTGTACAAATGGCATCACAGGGAAGGGGACGGAGGCAATGACTGCTCTGGGACAACGGATGTTGAGTGCTGTCCTTGTGGTGGCTTTGGCTTCCTTATATCAGTGGCATGGTGGCAAAGCGGCGTTGTTTCTATCCATTATGGCTTGCTTGATGTTCATAGGAGGTCTGCTTCTCCATTGGTTCGGACCACGGCGTATTCACATCCGTCGGAAAATACATGCGAATCGGATTGAGGCAGGCGAGCGGGTGCGGGTTCAAGTTGAACTGGAATTCGAATGTCGTATTCCACTGTTATGGATCGTTCTATGTGAAAATTCACCTGCAGGTGTTCATCGCAAATTAATTTTCCCGGGAACTCGGCGGCAATTTTCCTATCAATATGAATGTTCCGGTTTACGCAGAGGGGTCTACAGATGGGATATGGGCAGATTGTACTGGGGAGATCTGTTTGGCTGGAATACCCACTCTACAGAGACCGCAGGCGGCACCCCCTTGATTGTTGTTCCTCAAGCATCGGCTTGGGGGGAGGGGGATTCAGCAGAATTCGCAGCGATGATCGAAGGGACTCTGTCGGAGAGAAGAAATAGCCAGGGAAACCGTAGCCCCGAGTTCCGTGAATATCAGCAGGGTGACCCGCTGGGACGTATTCATTGGAAAAGCACAGCCAAAACGGGGCAACTTCAAACCTTTCTGCCCGATACCACAGATCTGGCTTCACTGGGCATCCTTGTGTATGAAGGCGCATCGGGTTATGAGGTAAAACAGCCAGAGACTATGGAAGCACCTGCTTTTGAACGAGTGGTGGGTGCAGCCGCCCGCTGGATTCATACGGCTGAGCGGGACGACATTCCTTATCATCTGTGGATGGAAGGCGGAGATAAGAGTCGTAATGAACAAGATCAATGGCGACATGGGTCATTCCAGGCAGATGATGAGTGTCATGGTCTGGACAGACTAGCAGGAGCACGAATATCCACAGCCCAATCCGTGTCGGTTTCACTCCGAACGGAGATGCTGGATGGACTGGCGCGCGGTTCGCGAATTGTGGTTCTCACAGGCAAGATCGATCAGGTTCTGACCGAATGGATTATAACTGCAATGGGTTCAGGTTATCGTGTAGAGGTGCAATTGGCTGAAACGAACCAGCTAGGATCAAAGGATAGATTCATGACTGGAATTGAGCATGACAGCTCAAGTATAGAGCGGCTTCGTCACACCGGGGTATTGATTCAAGCGGTTACAGACGTTGCGTTATCTTCATTGGGAAAGGTGGAGGTAACGGATGTGGGAGCGTAATAAAAACCAGGAACCCAATTCCACTGTGACGGCTGACAAAGCGTCAACAGCCCGTCTGAGATTAGAATCGGTCCATTCTGTAGTTAGGAATGTGAACCACACTTCTCTTACAGAGATAAAGGATGAGGGATCTGTTAGAGTGCCGGTTCTGTATAGGATATTTATTTCGGCCATTTTACTTATACTGTCTCTGGAGTGGATATATCCTGTTACGTCATCAGGTCAGCAGGGCAGTGAACGTTTCTTGTCCGTAATGGCGGGGTTAACTGGAGCATTGCTGCTCGCAGGGTTAATTCGTACAGGGTGGATCACCGGAATACTGATCCGATTATTTATTGCACTCGCTGCGCTATGTCTGATGTATGGAGGAAGTGATCCTGCCCGTTGGGCGGTTGCATACCCGGGAATACTTTCAGCGGATATGGACACCTTTATGGATAACTGGCGATTCCACTCGATTAGTACAGAAACGAGAGGACTGTTCATGATGTGCGGTTGGAGCATGCTCATGGCTTCTGTGCAATCCCTTGTATTGCTGCGTAGAAGCGTTATGCTGTTTGGCAGTGCAACGCTGGTATACTTGCTTCTGCTTGAATCCTTTGCGGGGTTGGATGTATATGCTTCAGTAATCCGGTCTGTGTTATGGACTTTTCTAATTCAGGCTCTGCTTCAGCTACTACGCCTCAACGGAGGAGTAACTACCCCGAGTTATCGTGGCAGTCCCTATGGCCGTTGGAGCGTTATAACCATTGTTGCTTCCACAGGTATGGTCCTTTTCTCTGCGTTACCTGGTCAGTTCGCTTCCATACCTCAACCGGAACGCATATCCCTGGAGCAGATGGGTGAACGCATAGCTCGCTGGGCAGGTTATACACAGCACAGTAGCATCCCTGCTGCAACGGCGGTAACGGGATATAGCACGGCAGATGCGCCCATGGGAGCACCTCTGGTGCAAGGGAATGCCCTCTTTTTTACAGCGAAGAGTCCGGAAGTGACGTATTGGCGAGGAGAGACTCGTTCATATTATAACGGTAGTACCTGGAGTGACCCAGAGCAAAGCTTTGAAACGGCCAGTCCCTCCGGAGTCCTGCGTTCTGATGGTTGGGAGAATCAAACCTATTGGAAACGTATCCGCCAAACGGTCACGATGAAACGGGAATGGAAAGGGCCGAATCCGTTATTTACCGGGGGAATCCCGCTGAATGTATCGTTTCAAGATAAGAACAGCAATAATGAGGAGAACATGCTTACGTTGTTATCTAATCGAGATTCCGCAACGTTGTGGCTTGCAAACGCCGGCGAAGATAATATGGTTAAAAATTATACGGCAGACGTCATGTTTCCTGTGGCCTCGCCGGAACAGTTACGTCTGTTAGGGAATGCGAATAAAGGGAAAGATCCTGCCTCTATACGGAGGACATATCTGCAATTGCCCACATCTCTCCCGGGTCGGGTGCAGACGCTCGCCAAGGAAATCATTCAAGGCAGTGAGACTCGGTATGACGCTGTACAAGCCGTCAAGACTTATCTGGCTGCTCATGCCGAGTATACGCTCGATACCCGTATGCCACCGCGTGGATCAGATTTTGTGGACGATTTTCTATTCGTCACACGGCAGGGGTATTGTAATCATTTCTCCACTGCCATGATTGTGTTGCTGCGTTCAGAGGGGATTCCTGCACGCTGGGTTAAAGGCTTCGGGTCTGGGATGGCTGACCCGAATATACCAGGTCAATATATCATTTCCCAAGGAGATGCACATTCTTGGGTAGAGGTGTATTTTCCAGGGGCAGGGTGGATGCCGTTCGAGGCTACGCCGGGCTTCACCATGGCGCAAGGCGCGGGCGAAGATGTGGCAGCGCTCGCCGGGCCGCAGCCTGTTGTAGAGACTCCGCCGTATATGAGCGGCGGATGGGCTAACGCGGGCGCATGGCTGCTCGCCCGCGCACGGGCCATTGCCGCGGAGCCGGGGCTCGCGGCAGCCCTTGTCGCAGCGGCCCTGCTGGGCGCCGCTGCTGTGATCCGCATGCGACGGCTACGCCCCGCGCTGCGGATCAGGCTGCTGCTGGCATGGCCGCGCAGCAGCTTTCCAGACCGCGAGCGGCTGCTGGGCGCCGCCGCTCCGGTCTGGGCCGCGCTCGCGCGCCGGTACGGCCCGCGGCCGCCGGGGATGACGCTGCGTGAATATGCAGCATCACCGGCATTGGCCGCATGCGCGGACGGCGCGGACATCGCGCGGTTTGCAGCCGACTGGGAACGGCTGCTGTACGGGCCAGACCGTCCGCTGCGCGCAGACAGTCTGGACTTCCTGCGCCGGGCACTTCGTTTGGCCCGGCGATTGCAGGCGTTGTAACCCAAGGATGTTACAACATGCAGGCCACACAACCTGCCGGTGATTGCACTCTCGCTATCGCTTCCGATACAGATTGGCAGGTTGCAGCAGCAGATGATCACCACTGGCGCATCTATTCTATTGTGCTTCGGTTGTCCATTGTTGCATGCCATACATAAGACGCCTTTCTCCCTATGCTGAGAACGAGGCGTCTTTCCACGATCATACACTTGACCAGCATCTTGCTGCCAAGCTTTCTATTCGAAATTTCATATTCTGAGACATTCGGTAACCCTTGTTTTGAAATGTCGAAAAAAGGAGTTTCGCCTTTCCTTGACGGTATGTTTTGTCGTTGCGTATAATTAGTTTCATTGAATTGAGGGAGGCACGGTTATGAATAAGCAGAATGAGATTGTGGTTGTCCTTGACTTTGGGGGCCAATACAACCAGTTAATCGCCAGAAGAATCCGGGATCTTGGCGTATACAGTGAGCTTTTGCCGTATAATACACCGGCGGAGAAGATCGCAGAATTGGCACCAAAAGGAATCGTATTTTCAGGTGGGCCGTCCAGCGTATACGCTGAGAATGCTCCACACGTGGACCCGGCTGTCTATGACCTGGGCTTGCCGATCTTCGGAATCTGTTACGGGATGCAGCTTATGGCTCAACAACTTGAAGGTAAAGTAGAGCGTTCCGAGAAGCGTGAGTATGGTAAAGCAGACCTTGAATTTGCTGCTGGATCTGCACTTGCAAAAGGCATTGAAGGTGAACATACCGTATGGATGAGTCACGGTGACCACGTGGTTACACTTCCTCCAGGGTTCAAACTGGATGCAGGCACGGAAAGTGCGCCAATCGCTGCGATGAGCGACGATGAGCGTAAATTGTATGCTGTTCAGTTCCATCCGGAGGTACGTCACTCAGTTCGCGGTAACGACATGATTCGCAACTTCCTGTTCGAAATCTGTGGTTGCGAAGGCAACTGGACGATGGAAACATTCATTGATGACACGATCAAAGACATTCGTGAAAAAGTGGGCGACAGTAAAGTACTGTGTGCGCTTAGCGGCGGCGTAGATTCTTCCGTTGTTGCTGCATTGCTTCACAAAGCCATTGGCGATCAACTGACATGTATGTTTATCGACCACGGTTTGCTGCGCAAAGGTGAAGCTGAAAGTGTAATGGAGACGTTTGTTGGCAAATTCGACATGAAAGTTGTCAAAATTGATGCTCAAGAACGCTTTATGTCCAAGCTAGCTGGCGTGGATGATCCAGAACAAAAACGTAAAATTATCGGTAACGAGTTTATTTACGTATTTGACGAAGAGTCCAAGCAGTTCGATGATTTTGCATTCCTGGCGCAAGGTACACTGTACACGGACATCGTGGAAAGTGGTACAGCGACTGCACAGACGATCAAATCCCACCACAACGTGGGCGGTCTGCCTGAAGACATGAACTTCAAACTGATCGAGCCACTGAGCACGCTGTTCAAGGATGAAGTACGTAAAGTCGGTACCGAGTGTGGTCTGCCGGACGAAATTGTTCACCGTCAGCCGTTCCCTGGTCCGGGTCTTGCGATCCGTGTTCTGGGTGAAGTTACTGAAGAGAAACTCAAAATTGTTCGTGATTCAGACTACATTCTGCGCGAAGAGATTGCCAAAGCCGGTCTCGACCGCGAAATCTGGCAGTACTTCACAGCTCTGCCGAACATGAAGAGTGTAGGCGTTATGGGTGATGCTCGTACGTATTCCTACACTGTAGGTATCCGTGCCGTAACATCCATCGACGGTATGACTGCGGACTGGGCGCGTATCCCTTGGGATGTGCTGGAGAAAATCTCCGTACGGATCGTTAACGAAGTCGATAACGTCAACCGTATCGTTTATGATGTAACATCCAAACCACCTGCAACGATCGAGTGGGAATAATTGAGTGACACCTTACTCATCCAAGAACGTTAATTTTACGCTGTTTAAGTAATACTCATAAGACTTTCTGAGACCAAAATTTTTTTGAATTGTCTCCAAGATTGTCTCCAAAACTCTCACCGAATGATTGAAGGTGGGAGTTTTTATTTTATGGTTTTCCTATATGAGAAATTTAGTTCAATGTTATAATTAGAAAAAAGTTTGTAAGGGGATTGAAGATAAATGGCAAAGATTGAACCAAAGATTTTTGATGAGTTGAAAAAGACATTAACTTCTTTTGACGGTAAGTATTTTGTTGGAGAGGAATTAAACCGCTCAAAACTCACGGATGATTTGCGAAATTATGATGAAGCACTTCTTAGCAAGTTATTTGAGGTGGAATTTATCAAGAAACATTTTATCAAGGAAGTTGCAGGACAGAAGTTATTTCAAATTGAACAACTTGAGGAAGCGATTCTCTACAATGATTACTGGGATACAAGTTACACCAAATATGAAAATCGTGTCGGGTTAGCTTCAAAAGGTAAATTTTTGGAGGATAGTCAAGACGTGGTGTTAGATTTTCCGTTCAAAGATGGCGTGCTTACTGCTTCCATGACAAAGGAAGATAGAGAAGATGGCTATGATGCTGCCTTCTTAAACGAGGTCATTGAAAAGGATGAGGTTGACCGTCTTTTTGATAAAAAAATATTGGTCAATGCGAAACGTTACGATTCAAATGGAGATAATAAAATTACTGATTTTGACATCGATACTGATAACTTGATTGTTAAAGGAAACAACTTGTTGGCATTACAAACATTAGCTGCCAAATATACAGGAAGTGTGAAATTGATATATATTGACCCTCCTTATAACACTGGTTCAGATTCTTTTGCTTACAATGATAAGTTTAATCATTCTGCATGGTTAACGTTTATGAAAAATAGACTTGAAATTGCTAGGGAATTGCTTACAGAAGATGGGGTTATTTACTTATCAATTGACGATAAGGAACAAGCGTATATAAAAGTATTAATGGATTCAATTTTTGGAAGAAATAATTTTTTAACACAATTTAATTTTCAAGTAAGATATGCAGATAAGTCATTGGCTGGTGAGGCAAAAGCTTTTAAACCTGTAATTGAATATACGCTTATGTACGCAAAAGACTCTAATATATTTATACCTAACCGACCTACAGAAGCTTACACTGATGACAAGTTTATTTGGAGAATTAATGAATTATCAAAAGGAAAAATCGAAACTATCAATGGTAACCAAGTTGAAATTTTCCAAAAAGGGCAGTGGGAATTGGTTCAAGGCGAACCTGATATGAATGCGCTAAAGGAAACGTGGATTTCAGGTTCAATATATTCGAAAATGAGTTACGGTCAAGTATATCAATCGATTATTGAACCTAGAGTAGAAATTGATGGAAACGGAGCATTATACAAGATCTATGGGCGTGGAGAAGATGGGTTAGGATATAGATATTACACTAACCCGTTAAAAACAAATGCAAATCGTGGAAAAATGTATTCGGGAATGCCGTTAGAACGCAAACGTGAAATTGAAAATGGTGAATCTTTGAAACTTTTACCAATTGTTAATTTTTCAGATTTTGCAGCTGACTTTGGAAATATACGGCATGAAGGTGGAGTTGCGTTAAATAGTGGGAAAAAACCAGAAAAATTGTTAAAACTATTATTCGAATATGGTTCCAAAGAACATGACTTGGTTCTTGATTTTTTTATGGGCTCAGGTTCGACTCAAGCTACAGCAATGAAAATGAATAGAAGATTCATTGGTATGGAGCAAATTGATGATCAATGGAATAAGGTAGTGGAACGTCTTAAAAATGTGGTGAATGGAGATTCTACTGGAATTTCCTCAGATGTTAACTGGAAAGGTGGGGGTTCATTCGTACATGCTGAATTATTCCCTAAAAACATGGGCTATCTTCAAGATGTCATTCACTCAAAGTCTATTGACGAGCTTAAATCAGTTTATGAACGAATGATACAAGGAAGTGATACAGAAGAACTAGCGGATATTTCCTTCCGTGCTGATTTGTCAAAGATTGATTGGACGGAAGAATTTAATAACAATAAACGGCTGTTAGTTAAGCTACTCGATAAGAATGGACTATATTATAACTATTCGGAAATTGACGATAAGCATGTCCGTGATTTAATTTCCGATGAAGATTACGTCTTCAATAAAGCGTTCTATGAAGGTGGTGAGTAAATTTGGCAAGAGCGATGAAAACTCCTACAAATATCCGTCGATTTCCATTAATTGAGCAGGCGAAAGAAGCGGAACATGACATGTTGAGTCAACATCAAGGGTATGTAATTCCAGAGTATATCAATCAAAATTTAATCCATACGTTACGTCATTATCAAGAGGAAGCAATGCGCAACTATCATTATACGCAAACTCAGATTAACCCAAGTCCGCAACACGTTCTCTTTAACATGGCGACTGGTTCTGGAAAAACGGATTTGATGGCAGGTCTAATTCTCTACCTTTACGGAGAACATAAGTATCAGAATTTCTTATTTATAGTAAATACAAATTCCGTCCTTATGAAAACGAAGGATAATCTGGTAATTAGGAATAGTGAAAAATATCTTTTTCAAGAGAAGATTGAAATTGACGGACAACGTATTTATATTCGACAAGTTGAGCGTTTTCCTCGTGTTCGCCAAGATAATACTATTTATATCAAACTTTCATCCGTGCAAAAGGTATCAGATGATTTGTTTGTGTTAAAAGAGAACACAATGGGGTTATCCGATTATGAGAATCATCCTGTGGTTGTTTTAGCAGATGAAGCTCACCACTATTCAGCAAGTACAAAGTCAGAGAAAGAAGCCGAGAACACATGGGAATTTGCTATTAATAAGATTCTAATGGCTAGGGATGATAAAGAACACAAGAATCTCTTGTTAGAGTTCACGGCGACTGTGGATTTCGAAAAGGATGCAATTTACAACAAGTATCGTGATAAAGTCGTTTATCGTTATCCATTAAGCAAATTTATGCTTGCTGGTTATTCAAAGCAGGTTAAGCGTATTGAAACATCCGCAAGTGATGAAGATAAAATGTTGAACGTGGTGTTACTCTCACAATTTCGAAAATATCGTGCCTACGCTGAGGGTGTCACAGGATCGTTTAAGCCTGTGATTATGTTCAAATCGCCCCAAATTGCAATATCACTTGAAGCAACAAAAGTATTTAATGAACTCATTGCCAACCTAAATGTAGATGATTTAGTGACATTCATTAAACGTCAGCAACTATTGGATAGTAATGAAAGCTCTGCGCTGGAATTAGCTTATAACTACTACTTACAAAATGAAGCGGAGTTAGCAAAGATTGTTCGTGAGATTAAACAAGACTTTGACCCGCGAAATATTTTGAATGCTAATGATACTAGTGGGAATATGCTTGAAAAAGGACAGTATGAAGCTTTGAACACGCTTGAAAGCCCAAATAACCTCTATCGAGTGGTCTTTGCTGTGGCAAAACTGACAGAGGGATGGGATGTACTTAATCTGTATGATATCGTTCGTATCGAAAAAGAAGCAGCTACGAACAAGAATGCTACAATGGTTGAAGCTCAACTGATTGGACGTGGTGCAAGGTATTATCCATTTGAGATTGATGGTGAGAAAAGCTACCAGCGGAGATATGACAATGATTCCTCGAATAAACAATTATTTTTGGAAACCCTCCACTACCATACAATGAATGAACCTCAATATTTGAAACAGCTAGTGGGTTCTTTGAAACAAATGGATTTACCAACGGGACAAGATAAGAAAAATCCGCCTATTGAAATTAAAGTTAAACCTTCCTTCAAGAAAACAGACACCTATAAAACAGGGAAAATCTATTATAACGAAGCCGAGGACGTATCAGATGAATGGTTCGACTCAATTGAAAAATATGGTATTAACCATAAGTCGGATATTTCTCGAAGCTTGAACTATGGTAGTCGGGAAGTCTCTTATAAGGCTACTGTTGAAAGTATCGAAACAAAGACAATCGGAGTCGAAAAATTTGATGTTCGTTACATTAAGAAAGCCATTCAACGCCTTGAGTTCTATCAGTTTGATAACTTGAAAAAGTATCTACCACTCCTAACTTCTATGAAGGAATTCATATATGGGAAAAAGTGGTTAAATGCAGGAAATCTGAAGCTTTTCTTGACTGTCCCGAAAGAATACAAAGCGTCAGATATTTCCCCAAATGAGATTTTGAAGGTGACTATCGACCTATTGAAAGAGTATGAAGTGAAATTCAAATCTGGTTATATCAAACAACGGGGAAGAAACAAATTTATCGGCTATCCGATTAGAGAATATCTGACAGATTACAAGAAGCGTGTTCCAGATTATGACACCGCAAATCTCTTGCTTCAAGCAACTCAAAAGGTTGACGCTTACGAAATGGACGATGAGTTTTACGTTTATGAAAAAGCAATCGTCAACAAGCTAGAATATGAGTTGATTGAGCGAATAAAGGCCCATGTGGACGAGTTAAAACAAAAATACAACAAGGGTGTCTACCTATTCCGAATGGATGAGAATATGCACCGTGAGTCAGCCAAAAGTGAAAAAGTTAAACTGCACCAATATGGCTCACGGATCAATCGTGCAGGTGAAACCGTAGACATGCACTTGCAAGGTTTTCAACCTGACTTTATTTTGTTCCTTGAGGATAGCGAGTTTTATTTCCAAATATTTATTGAACCAAAAGGAATGAGCGGTGACAGGTTTGTCAGCGAGTTATGGAAACAAGACTTGCTATTATATATGACCGATCATCAAGCAGAAATGGAATTTGAAGATGATTCAAAGAACGTTCGAGTTAGTGGGCTGAAATTCTACACTAAGGGTGACGGTCAAAAAACTATGGCTCAACTTGCGGAAATTACTCAAGTGCAGGAAGTATCTGTTTCCTCCCCGGCTCAAGAAATATTAGAGTTATCTAGTGGAATTGAGCTAGATGGTGAGTAAGATGGCAGGAGTAAAGGAAACTTTAAAACCATCCTTTGATAAAACGTGTGAGTTAATTTATAAACTTGCTTCAGAACGGATAAGTCAAAAATATGATGAATGGAAAAAAGGTCAATCCTATGGATGTGGTATAATTGGATTTTTGACCATATATAGGAAGTTATTGGGATATGTACTAACACGCAAAAGAACAAAAGACAACCCATACCTGCTGACTTCCAGCCTAGTGAAGGAACTCTTAGAAAGTCATGATTTTTTTAATGATGAAAATGAAATCTATTGGGGTAATGATGTGAATGTATATCTTGAAGAATTATTCACTACGGTGCTATTGGAGATGCAAGAATCCAATGATTACACTAAGTATTGGATGGGAAATCCTTTAATAACGGAAAGAGAAATCAGAGACTTTTATTGTGAATTTATACATGACAAAGAAGATGTTTACGAGTCGTTGAAAGATGATTTTGTTGATTTTACATTTAACTCGAACAAATATTTTGAATTAGTTGGCGAGGTCGGAGAAATTATAAAAGATTCGGTTGTCCAAAAAGACAGTAAGGGAGCCTTAACATTTTATGACTTGCCCAAAAAAATAGCAATATATGCGGACAAGATTCTTCTCCCATTCGTGAGTGGAATTTGCCTTAGTATCTTAATAGATTCTTTTGAAAAAGCTTAGACTGAATAAAAAGTAAGATTATATCATATAAGCTCCCCTTTGTGTGGGGGGCTTTTTGATTTGCACAGTTCTTCAACCCCACACAACAGAACAGGAAACGTGTCATACTGCCATTATGAAATGACAGCAAACATTTCGATGCTTTCGGGTCAGCATTGGTTGCAAACAATATTGATCCACAGGTTGGCTAGTTGCTGGTAGCCAATAAATTAAGAAAATAGAGGTGGAAGCGCAATATGAAAACAAAAAACTCGCAGAACGCATACAACGAAGAAACGGCACGTCATTATATTTCTGACAACAAACCAATCATCAATGTTTCTTCCGAATTAGAAACACAATATAACTGGATTGATGGAAAACGGACTGATGAGGTAACAGGTTACAAACTCTTCTTCACTCAAGAGGGAGTTAACCCGTTCGCTGTGAAATTTGAGAAAAAACCTTCTCTTCCACCTTTTCTTTCAGAAGTTAAATTGGAGAAACTCGAAGCAATCGAAATCAAATCAAATGTGTATTTCCGATCAGAAGGGGTACGGGTTGTTAAATGAAAAACTCAGAACTTGAAGGCTATTTGATCCAAGCTCTGAATATGGCATTACAGATAAATGGTGAGACTTCTTACACCAACTCATTTGATGTAAGGGTAGCGGACGAAGGTTTTTACTTCGTCCCTCGCCTTCCTGCAAGCTATGTCGTTGATAATGATCTTTATCAAAAGATTTATCTCATCAGCAATGCTGCTTTATATCCAGACTATACCCTATTAAAGCAAGCAGGGGCTTATTTTGTCCCGCTTGAAACAGAAGACATTCATGTGAAACGGGCACTATTTTTTCCGTGGTATAAAGGCACATCCAAAAGGTTGATTATTCCAGATATAGAGCGATTTATTACCAATCTACCGATAAAAAAATTCCAATTATGGAAAACTTCACAGTAAACCTTAACAAGGTTACTAGCATGGCTATTGCGGGGAACTCGGGGTCTGGAAAGTCCTATCTCCTTACCTACATTCTATTTGTGCTAAAAAAGAGTTCTAGTCTAGTGATAGTGGATCCAAAGTTCGACATCCCAAGCCGTTTTGGTAGAGAAAATAATGTTAAGGTTATTGCACCAAGTAATAACAGGAGTAAGAGCGACTTCGTTTCTGCTGTAAACAATGAGCTAAGTCAGTGTTTGGAATTGATTCATCAGCGACAACAAGTGCTCTACAACAATCCTCAAGCAGATTTTGAGCATTTTACAGTGGTGATTGACGAGGTTCTGGCATTAAGTGACGGTGTGGCAAAACCGATTAAGGAAGCATTCTTTAGCCTTCTTTCTCAAATTTCACTACTTGGCAGGGCATCAAAAATCCATCTCCTTCTTGTCTCACAACGTTTTGACAATAATGCTATCCCGATTTCATGTAGGGAGCAATTAAACGTGTTGATTCAAGTGGGAAACATCAATAGCAAAACGACCCAGTTCTTATTTCCAGACCTTGATTTGGAGGGGATTGTGATTCCGCAAGGAATTGGGACGGGACTGATACAGGTTATTGACTCCGAGCACTCATTTCAAATTATTCCATTATTAACACCAACATTTAATAATTTGAAAGGAATCATGTAGATGAAAAAACCAAGTAAATCATTCTTCATTCGGACGTTTCATATTAAAGGATGTCTGTTATTTATTTCATTGATACTCCTCATAGTTTGAGTTCCGTTCAAAATGATAGAAAGTTTTTTACACAATGAGACAAGTTCATTCCTGACAGAATACTCAGAATTTATGTCTAAAGCAGTGGGGGCAATATTCAATGCATTGGATGGGGTGATTGTGCTATCTGTCGCAACATTGCTACTACTGGTAGTTCCTGAACTGGTAACAAGGATTGTTAATGATTCATTATCAAATTGGTTCTCTTCAATATGGGTCAGCCTCCGTTTGAGAAAATTCTTAATAAGGCAGGCAGACCATGAAGGTGAAGGTATTTTCAAGATTCAACAGCATAACAAATCAATACGAAAATCTGTCATAGATATTAGGAATAAAAAAATCACCTATCTCGTTAAATTGCCAAATGATGTAATGGCACAAAAACTACTCCTTGAATCAAAAGAAATTCTTCGTGAAGAAATATCAAGTCGCTTTCCAGCCTACTCATTCTCGAATTTTGAGCGGTACAAACACTGGCTGAGGATTGAAGGAACAAAAATTAGATGAAGAATAGCGGAGCTTTTGCCTGCCGTGGGCAGAAGCAAAGAAGCTTCGCTATTCTTTATAGATGGCATGAATATTGTTAACTGTTTTAATTCACGTACATAGAGTTGAATGGTTGGGTTTATCAAACCATTCAACTCTATGTACGCCAACAACTGGAGCGTAAGCGCAAGGCGTTAGTCAGGTCGAAAGAGTACATGTTTATTAGATCCTCGTTCAAGTGTAATTGAACAATTTTATACAAGTGAAAATAACATTTTGATGCTGATATTTATAATGGTAGAAAACGATATTCCACGGGGCTACTACGACCCCCGTGGAATCAATAATCAATAATCGAGGGAAATGAACTATGGAAAAGAAAAAAGAGCAGAGAAGCAATAAATGGGCGTTCATTTTCTATCAAGAGAGTGCCCCGAAGAACTATTTAGAAATTTTAGAAAAAATGCACATACCCTTTGTGTTGAGCCCTTGGCACGATAAGGACGTGAATAAAGAGACTGGGGAAATTAAAAAGGCACACAAGCACGGTGCACTATACTTTGATTCTTTGAAAAGCTATTCGCAGGTTTCAAGCCTGATTAGCGAAAAGCTTAATGCCCCAAAGCACGTTGAGGTTGTGATGTCTCCAAAAGGAATGTATGAGTATTTCACACACGCAGAAAATCCAGATAAGACACCCTACCAAACAGAAGATGTTGAGTAGGGGTGTGGATTTGAACTTGGAAAATTCCTTGTTGAGCATAATACGGGTGAATTTTTGAACAGCATTATTGATATGATTGCAGAACAAGATTTTAAGGAATTTGAAGAACTTGTAATGTACGCAAGAAAAAATGATTATTTGTTGCTTGAGTTAATCGTAGATAGAACATATTTCTTCTCAAGGTTATTAGACTCAAGGCGTTATAGTTCAGAAAGATCCATTAAGAAAATTTATAAAGAATTAGGGGATGGCGATGAGTAAAACAATGGTGAACTCAGAAGACTTAAAGCGTGCTGGCTTCTCACCTTACACGGCTTCCAATATCATTAGACAAGCAAAACACTATAGGGTATGAGTTTTACGAGGGGCGGCGTATTTCTGTTGTCCCTTACAGGCAGTAAAATCCGTTATCGGTGATGTTGAGTTGTCCGAAACGGAGGATTAACTTTGCCAAAAACTAGCTACCAAGATATCTATCAAGATTAAAATGGGCAATACTATTATGAGGTAAGCTTAGGTACGGACAAAATCACAGGAAAACGTATCAAGCGTAAAGGTCGCAAGTCGCAATCTGGAAAGAAATTTGAGTCAGCAAAAGAAGCCTATGCGGAAGCTATCCGTGTAAAAAATGACTTTTTGCAAACTCAAGGATATTCTGATTATGGAATGACCTTTGAACAATTCATGAATAATGTTTACATTATAAGACTGAAGTGACAGAAGATACATTTGAGTCACGGAATCCATCTTTGAAAATTCTACTCGAACGTTTTGGAAAGAAGCCATTACGGAAGATTACTTTGCACGACATTCAATTTTTCAGAACGTGGCTTATGGATAAAAATGCGGCAGGGTATTCACAGTCTTATGCTTCGTTGGTCTTTGGAATGTTGAAGAAAATTCTTGAATTTGCGGTTACGCTCAATTACCTTGATAAGAATGTTGCTCAACAAGTGAAGCCTATTCCTAAAGTGAAAACAGATTTTGCTTACTGGACGAAAGACGAATTTGAGAAAGTAATCTCGAAGATTTACACCGAAGATTTTTATGAGCATTTGTGCTTTGTGATGTTGTGGGTCTACTATATGACAGGTGTTCGTGTGAACGAAGGAACAGCTCTCTAGTGGAATGATGTTGATTTTGAGAAAAAACAGCTTCGTGTTCATCATATGCTAGTTTCTAAGAGTCGCAAGAATTACAATCGGAAGAACCACACGAAAACAGTTGATGGAAAACGGGTGCTTGCATTAGATGATGATACGCTTGAAGTGTTGCGTGTATGGAAAGAGCGACAAGCACAACACGGAAATATGGATTTCATCTTCTCCTATTATGATAGCTTACCCATGATTAAATCAACGATAGCCCGAATTATTGCTCGTTATGCGAAGCTTGCAGGTGCTCCGGTCATACAGGCAAAAGGATTACGTCATTCTCATGTAAGCCTTCTCATCAATGAATTAAATGCTTCTGTTTTGGTTGTCTCAAAACGTCTCGGACACAGTTCGCCAGAAATTACGTTAAAACACTATGCACATTTGTGACGTGGGATTGATGATGCTGTCGCTGAATCAATGGCAGGCATTATCAAAATTGAAACTGCAACGAGTAAGCAATTTGCATTTGTCGGCAATCAAACGGTGAAACAATTGTCGCCAAAACTGTCTCCAAGGTAGTGGAGACACCTTAGAAATTTGATAACAGCAGGCATTACAAGCCCGCCCTACCCGCTTCATCGAGTGGGAATAGGATATACGCCATAACAATAGATTGAAAAAAGACTCTCTTTTATCTGCGGTGTTTAGCAAATAGAAGGGAGTCTTTTTTATTGCGTACCGTACCGTATGAGTAAACATTAATCCAGGCGCTGTTCCTTATTAATAATCTCTAGAATTTCATCCCATTTTAAAGTTCGTTTCATGATTCTTTCAGGTCTAGGCTGTACAATAAGGATATACTAAGAGCTAATATGGCTACTGAAAGGAGATTGAATGTATGCGTAAAACCGACTATATGAGCAAATGGAAAATGGGCATTGGAAGTGCATTTCTGATGGTGATGTTGGCAGGGTGCGGTTCAGGTATGCAAGACCTGGCTTCCGGTTCAGGAGACTTTCCACTTGTGAACTTAGAGGCAGCGGATGCTTCTTCCGATCAGACCAGAAATCCGGACTTAACAACGAACACGAATCAGGAACAACAAGAGGGACAGGATGCTCCACAGACAGAGGTTTAACTAACATAGGACTGATCCGGTAAAAAAAAGCTCCGGAACATGTCGCCAATTGCTCCATATACCTAATTAACATTAACTATTCACCTGATTGCCAAAACGCATCAGAAACATAAGCTGGCCAGATTAGAGCGCTTCTCGCCCTTTGATCAGGCTAGCTTTTTTATGTTAAACTGCTGAACTTTCTAGTCTGACAGAATGAACATATTCCCTAGAGATTTCACCGAAAAAAGCGCATACAATTGGGTTGTAAACCGCTGAACTGGTTCAATCTGTTAAATAATACGAACGATATTATAGGATATCGATATTAACATTCGTTTTTATGATTGACAAAAACATACTGCCCTCCTAAAATAGTGATGGGAAACAAACAAATAGCGCATACTAATTCGTATAATCTCGGGAATTGGCCTGAGAGTCTCTACGAGATCACCCTAATGATCTGGCTACGAAGAGGAGAAGGCTGAGCACAGGAATTCTACATGATTGCGGGACATCACGCACATTAGAATTTTTTTTGTTCTTAGTAAATGGCATCGTGCCGCTCCTTGTCAGCTGAACCCTGGGTGAAGAATATTCATCAGGGTCATTTGTCGTTTTTCAATATGGCTTCAACATCTCTAAGGGGGAGTTAGTGAATTATGGATCGTTTTTTTAAATTAAAAGAAAACGGAACAAATGTTAGAACGGAGATTGTTGCGGGTCTTACTACCTTTATGACAATGGCTTACATTCTTTTCGTAAATACGTTGTTCTTGGGACAGGCCGGAGCGGGGATGTCGGATAATGCAGTATTCTTTGCAACAGCCGTCGGTGCCGGATTAATGACTATTATTATGGGATTGTTCGTGAATATTCCAATCGCGCTTGCACCAGGTATGGGATTGAATGCGTACTTCATGACTGTTGTTCTAAGTTCGAACGGGGCGATTACTTGGCAGGCTGCTCTCGGAGCGGTATTCCTTTCCGGTATCGTGTTCATTATTTTGACCGTGACAAAGATTCGGCAAATGCTGCTTGTGGCAGTTCCGCAGTCGATCAAAATGGCCATTACGGTGGGTATCGGTCTCTTTATTACCATCATCGGTTTCAAACTTGCTAATCTCGTGGCGGTAACCGTTAATGTCGCACCAGACGCAGACCTGAGTCAGCCGATTCCGGGTAGCAGTTTTAACCTGTCATTGGGCAACTTTGTAACACATCACGATGCATTGCTGGCTCTGATTGGTTTGCTCCTGATTGCTATACTGATGGTTATGCGTGTCAAAGGCGCTCTGCTGATCGGGATCGTAGTAACAACGCTGATTGGTATTCCAATGGGTGTTACGAATCTGAGTGGTCTTTCAGGCGCGAGCTGGTTGCCTAACTTCAGCGATCTGGCAGTTGGACAACTGGATTTGAAAGGTGCTATCAGTCTCGGATTGTTCGAGATCATCTTCATCTTCACCTTCGTTGAATTGTTCGACACGTTCGGTACGATGGTAGGTACGGCAACACGTATGGGGATTATGAAGGACAAGAAAAAAGGCGAGAAAACGATCGGTAAAGCGATGCTCGTCGATGCAGTTGGTGTCAGTGCAGGTGCTGCACTGGGTACAAGTACAATTACGGCATACGTTGAAAGTGCTTCAGGCGTTGAGGCGGGTGGACGTACAGGACTGACTTCGGTAACGACAGGTTTGTTGTTCATTTTGGCCCTGTTTATCGCTCCGCTTGCGCTGGTTGTTCCATCCGCTGCGACAGCTCCGGCATTGATCATCGTGGGTGTGCTTATGATGAGTCAAGTACGTAGCATCGAGTGGGATGATTTCCTGCAAGCTTTCCCAGCGTTCCTTACCATTGTATTGATGCCTTTCACAGGCGGAATTGCAAACGGGATCTCCGCAGGTATCGTATCTTATGTGATTCTGGCGGTGTTCAGTAACTTGGTTACAGAGCGTAAAGTTAAAATTCACTGGCTCATGTGGATCTTGGCAATCATTGTAGTCTGCCGATACGTATTTATTGGCGGGGAGTAAGCATACAATAGTTGTGAGGAAGAATACTGTATTAAGTATGTAGTCTCATATATGAAAGAAAAGCGGAAGCCACGGGATCTAAACCCGGAGCTTTCGCTTTTTTTGTTTTCTTTTCTTGAGTAAAATGAATTTCAAAATTGTTTTCCTTCTATAATAGAAGGAATGAGTATAATGCTCTATGATCTGTTGATTATTTATCCAATGAGATCATACAGTTAGCATGTTTCTATAAGTATGAAGATTCTATACTATTCTTTCTTTTACAATGAAGGATAATAGTGAAGTGAACTTCTCGTGATCTGAATGTCATTAGCGCAATTGTGGTAGCGTGTATACAAAAGGAGTTTTCTCTACAATAGGCTTGGATAATCATACGGGAGTTTTTTTTCATAAGTATTATACGTCCGACACTAAGGAAATGCTTGTTAAAGGACTATGGATAATATATTTGAAGAAACTAATCTTATTCGAAAAAAAAGACTTGCATCCGATAACTGTACATGGTATATTCTAATTCCGGCCAAGAAAACACGAGATACACGGTGCGGCAAGCGAATGAAATAAGCTTCGAAAGAAACTTAAAAAAAGAGCTTGCAAAGTTGGTTCGGACATGATATTATATAAGAGTTGATGAAGAGAACAACATTCGGTAACGAAATAAGTTTGATCTTTGAAAACTGAACAACGAGTGAGTAAACATTCTGCTTGCAGAATGAAAGCGAAAGTTTGAAACAAGCCTTGGCTTGGATCGACTGGAGCACAAATGAGATTTATAATCTCGTCAGATTCAAAATGAGCTTAT